>NZ_CP139247.1:2010000-6810000 GCF_034087045.1 Chitinophaga sancti
AGCTTCGGCCGCACTGATAGTGTCTCTAATCAGACTTCCAAGAAAAACCTCTAAGGTTAGGTTATAGCAGCCCGTACCGTAAACCGACACAGGTAGTCGAGGAGAGTATCCTCAGGCGCTCGAGTGATCCGTGGTAAAGGAACTAGGCAAATTGACGCTGTAACTTCGGGATAAGGCGTACCGCAGTAATGCGGTCTCAGTAAAATGGTCCAACCAACTGTTTAACAAAAACACAGGGCCCTGCAAAATCGAAAGATGACGTATAGAGCCTGATACCTGCCCGGTGCTGGAAGGTTAAGGAAGGATGTTCGGGGTAACCCAAAGCTTCTGACTGAAGCCCCAGTAAACGGCGGCCGTAACTATAACGGTCCTAAGGTAGCGAAATTCCTTGTCGGGTAAGTTCCGACCTGCACGAATGGTCTAATGAGTTGGACACTGTCTCTACCACGAGCTCGGTGAAATTGTAGTATCGGTGAAGATGCCGGTTAATCGCAACGGGACGGAAAGACCCCGTGAACCTTCACTACAACTTAACATTGATTTTGAACCACAGATGTGTAGGATAGTTGGGAGACTATGAAGCAGCTTCGCCAGGAGTTGTGGAGTCAACGTTGAAATACCAACCTTCTGTTGTTTAGAGTCTAACCCGGTAACGGGGACATTGTTTGGTGGGTAGTTTGACTGGGGTGGTCGCCTCCTAAAAAGTAACGGAGGCTCGCAAAGGTACCCTCAGTACGGTTGGTAATCGTACGCAGAGCGCATTAGTAAAAGGGTGCTTGACTGTGAGGCTGACCAGCCGAGCAGGAGCGAAAGCTGGCTAAAGTGATCCGGTGGTTCTGCATGGAAGGGCCATCGCTCAAAGGATAAAAGGTACTCCGGGGATAACAGGCTGATCTCCCCCAAGAGCTCATATCGACGGGGAGGTTTGGCACCTCGATGTCGGTTCGTCACATCCTGGGGCTGGAGAAGGTCCCAAGGGTTCGGCTGTTCGCCGATTAAAGTGGCACGTGAACTGGGTTCAGAACGTCGCAAGACAGTTCGGTCCCTATCTGTTGTGATCGTTAGTAAATTGCGGGGACATGACCTTAGTACGAGAGGACCGGGTCGTACGTACCGCTGGTGTATCGGTTGTGCCGCCAGGTGCAGTGCCGAGTAGCTATGTACGGAAAGGATAAACGCTGAAAGCATCTAAGCGTGAAACCTACCTCAAGATGAGTTTACTTTTAAGGGCCGTCGGAGACTACGACGTTGATAGGCTACAGGTGTAAGGGTGGTAACATCGAAGCCGAGTAGTACTAATTGCCCGTAAGCTTTAATTTTATTTATATTGTATTATAACTTTCCCAATATTCAACTTATTGCGTTACCGTCATGGTAACAAAAAGATCTTCAAGATCTTATGGTGGTTTTGCCAAGGGTGTTCACCTCTTCCCATTCCGAACAGAGAAGTTAAGCCCCTTATGGCCGATGGTACTGCACCACAATGCGGGAGAGTAGGTAGCTGCCATATTTATTAGAAAGCCTCTGAATGTATTCAGAGGCTTTTTTCATTTATATCTTGCTGGAAGCTCGTTCTATCAATTCAACAGGAAATACAAAATTCTGGGTAATCTTCACCGTCTCATCCTGGTTGATCAACTGCACTAAAATCTCTACAGCTTTTTGCCCCATTGAATAACCGGATTGTTCTATCGTACTTAGCGAAGGAGAAATAATGCGGGAAGATGCGTCATTAGAATAACCCACTACCTTAATCTGTTCCGGTATCTGAATATTAAATTGTCTCGCCTCCTGGATGAATGCAATAGCTGAAGTATCATTTGTAGAAAATAATCCATCCGGTAATACTTCCTGGGATAATAACTGCCTGGCAGCAGTAACAGCTGCATCAGCAGTCAGGTTATGCACATATATCAGGGATTCGTCAAAAGGAAGGCCATAATGCGCTAAAGCAGCCTTATAACCACTTAATCGTTGCTGATACAAATTACACGTCAGAATACCCGAAAAATGTGCAATACGTTTGCATCCTTGTTTGATCAGGTGCTCCGTAGCCAGGTACCCTCCTCTGAAATCATCTCCCGTAATGGTATAACCATTGAAGTCAGATGGTACCCGATCATAGAATACCAGCGGAATGTTGTTCTTAATAAAGGGATTGAAATGTTCAAACGTGGTGGTAAACATCGAAGAAACCGCCAGTAATCCATCTACTCTTAAAGAATAAAAGGTTTGCACCAGTTCTTTTTCCATCGCCACTGTATCATCAGATTGACCAATCACAATGCTGAAGCCATATTTATGTGCTTCGTGCTGGATACCGCTGATAGCAGTGCTTTGGAAATACATAGAAGTACGTGGAACAATCAGCCCCAGAATGTTGGAGCGTTTCTTTCGAAGACTGGATGCGATCCAGTTGGGGACATAGCCCATATCAGTGGCAGTCTGTCTTACTTTTTCACGTGTCTCCTGATTAATCAGGGTGTTGTTTTGCAGTGCCCTTGAGACCGTGGAAGCAGAGAGATTTAGCGACTTAGCTATGTCGTAAATGGTGACTTTTGAAGTGCGTTCTTTCACATTTTTGAGGTTCAGTGATATAAATATAATGTAAATGCTACAACTCAAAAAAAAACGCTTTCTGCCAATGACAGAAAGCGTTTATATAGTATTCGTGATAAGATGTTATTTAGGATCCAAAGCCTGATTAATCTTCTCATACAAATCATTCAGATGATAACGGCTCATATTATCTCCGGCCGTTGCAGCAGCAGCTTTTATTTCACCTTTCAATGCAACAAGTTGTGCACGTGCAATGCTGCTTACATCAGCAGGTGTAGCAGAAATACTGGTGGCTGGACCAATCACGATCATCATTCCATCACCAGAGTTGGCAGATGGTTCACTGATCAGGCCCACCAGGTTATCCACATAATTCTTTTGCAGGTTCCTGCGGAATACGTCGATTGCATGATGAGAAGTCAGTTCACTAAAGATCCCTTTTTTCAGATCGGTCAGCAGGGTAATAGCTGTATATGTATTGATGCCTTCATTTGCCTCAGAGTTGATCAGTTTTGTCAACGTACCAGAACTCATGATGCGTTGAAGAATTGGATTCTGACGGGCACTGATGATAGCAGTGGCGTTGTTCCCGGTACGGCTCAGGATCTCTTTATTAAGTAACCATTTTGGCGTAGTGAATAATTGTTGTTGTAAGAACTGTACGGCCTCCTGCTGTGTTGCTTTGGGAACAGCGGCATATATGCCCCCTTCCTGCTCTACAGTTTTAGGTGTCTCATATATTCCACCTATGTTTTTAGCCACATGGCCCATGTACCTGCCAAACTGTGTATTGATCTCTTTGTACAATTCACTGAGATTAGCATAACCTTCATTTGGAGAACTTGTCCATGTAATGAGGTTAGGCATAATACGCTGTAGGTTTTTAATACCATACTCACTTGCTTTCATGGCATTATCACCCAGGTCTTCATTCTGAGATCTTGGATCGTCAGGATTCATTTCAGTACCAAACCAATATTTCTTATCCTTCAGTTTTTCGATGGTCCATTTATTCAAAATAGGCTGTTCTGCAGTCGGATCAGTCACACCAGGAATCTGGCGATATCCCCATTCAATGGCCCATTTATCATAGAAGTTAATACGAGGGTAGAGGTCAGTACCGGTAATTCCATCACCTGGTTGTGCAACATAGTTAAAACGCGCATAGTCCATAATAGAGGGGGCGTGGCCGTTAGCCCTGACCCATTCCTTATCTCTCAGTTTTTCTACAGGATATGCAGAGCTGGAACCGAAGTTATGACGGAGGCCCAGGGTATGTCCTACTTCATGAGAAGAAACAAAGCGAATCAGTTCACCCATTAGCTGGTCATCGAATTCAACCTTACGTGCTCTTGGATCGTTGGGCGCACATTGTACAAAGTACCAGTTACGCAATAAGCGCATCACGTTGTGATACCAGTTGATATGGCTTTCGAGGATCTCTCCGGAACGGGGATCATGCACATGCGGACCACTTGCATTAGGAATATCAGAAGGCTTGTATACGATTGCTGAAAAACGGGCGTCTTCCAGGCTCCATGTAGAATCTTCTGCTGGGGTAGGGGCCATTTTAGCAATGATCGCATTTTTAAATCCAGCCTGTTCAAATGCAGTTTGCCAGTCATTGACACCCTGAATCAGGTAAGGCACCCACTTTTTAGGAGTAGCGGGGTCTATGTAGAATATAATGGGTTTCGCGGGTTCCACGAGTTCCCCACGGTTATACTTTTCTCTATCTTCCGGTTTGGGCTCCAGGCGCCAGCGGGTGACCATAGATAATCTTTTCACACCTTGTGGATCGGCATCAAAGTCAGTCACAGAGGTAGTAAAGAAACCAACGCGGGGATCAAAGTACCTGCTCTTCATCGGGGTAGCAGGCAGAAGGATCATAGAAGTATTCAGTTCCAGCGTAGCATTGCCACTTGGAGAGCTGCCTACAGGGCCCTGACCACCACCGGATTTGGAGTAGGTTTTTACCGTTTTGATCTCCGTATTGATGGGGTAAGACTTCACATCCACGATATAAGATTTATCAGGCTGTACCCCGCCCAGCTTGAGTCCTGACTTGATACGCGGATCAAAGAAGAAGATATCATTATCACCCTGGATGTAATCTGTGAGGTCAATCACGCTATTGTGAGCGCTGTCGGAGAAAGCTTTGATATCAAAGGCTGCTGCAATAGGTTGGATATTGGAATTCATCACGGCCTGGAACATCGGTTGACTGGAATCTTTTGAAATCTCAGTATAGGAGATGTTTTTCAGGAATATCCTGTCATTTGGACCTTTATCAAAGCGGATCACGTTTTCCCCTATTTCATCACCACTATAGCCATACATAGAAGAGCGCAGGCCGGCAGCAGATTTAGAGATACGGTTTACTACGAGGATATCTCTTCCCATAATGGAATCGGGTATTTCGAAGAAGATCTTATCATCTTGTTTGTAGATAATGAACAGTCCGGAATCCGTTCTGGCACTGGCTGTGATGACATCACTGAACTTTTTTGGTGAGGTTTTAGGACCACTTTTAGCAGGAAGTGGAGGGCGTGCAGTAGAGTCGGTAGGTGTGGTGTTACCCTCATGTTTTTTTCTTCTTTGGGCTGCGGCAGGGCTGAAAGTCCCTGTAATCAGCAGAAAGGAACTGAAAAAGATAGCCGCAGAGGAGCGGATAAAGCGTTTATTCATTGATAGTTATTAAGTGGTTGTTCTTGATTTAGCTGTTTTTTTAGAAAAGTAAGTTGCAAATAAACATATTAAGCAGTAACTTATGCGGGAAATCCATAAGCGCTTTAATACCTTTAGGAATGGAAGTTTTGGCCTATGTGGGGGAATAATTGTTTAAAGGTATGTTAAAGTGACAGCGGGAGCCAGAGATTATGAGTAAATTTATTGATATGGTAGCTTTTATATTTATATTAGGCTATGATTAGGATTCAGTGATATCCACGAGCACAGGGTCTTTCATCAAAAGAATACGCTTATGAGAATCGGAGAGAATGATGAGAACTATATGTGAATGGCTGAATGGCACAACGGCAAGATAACCATCAATCAGGGCAAATTGACGCAAAGTGCCATTGGTAGCGGGAAGTAGAAAGAGAAATGAGATAAAATTTCTGTTGGAACATTTAAAATATTTCTTAAATTGTGCGTCCAACTTTGAATAAAATCAATAAATTTCAGGTTCCAGGGATAGTATTTCTTCAGGGGAATGCCCCAATCTTTGATATATTTTGTATTTAAACAAATTAAGTGTCGCTCAAACAAAAATCGGAATGCATAAAGTCTGCCACAGGCGGGCTTTTGGGGAGGGAGGTTAAATTTTGTGAGATTTTTTGAGCTGCACTTGTTTTTTTAAGTCAACCGTATAACTTTGCGAATCACGTATTTAACATTGCAGAAATAACAAAAAAACAATAGTTTAATCTTTAACACTAAAATTCAATCAACATGGCTGAGACTAAAACAACTGTGACTGCAGCTTCTGCCAAAGCGAATTCATCTCATCAACCTAAGAAATCAAACAATGCATTTGCAATGCTGGCTGTGCCTGTTTGTATCGTAATAGGTATTCTTTTTTACATGTTCGTATTAGGTAACCCTAGTAACTTCCAGGGTGGTATTACCGGCGAAGGTGCAAAACCAGTTGAAGAAGGTATTGGTAAATGGTTTGGTACTGTTTACGAGGGTGGTGTAATTGTACCTATCCTGATCTCTGTATTACTGATTTGTATCACTTTCGTAATCGAACGTTTCCTTTATATCTCTAAAGCGAAGGGTAAATTTAGCGGTGCTGAACTGGTAAGAAAAGTTCAATATCACCTGGCGAACAAAAATGTTGACGCTGCTCTGGCTGAGTGCGACAAACAAAAAGGTTCAGTTGGTAACGTTCTGAAAGCTGGTCTGAAGAAGTACAAAGAAATGATCACTAACACAGAGCTGGATACTGAGCAGAAAATCCTGGCTATCAAGCAAGAGATCGAAGAAACTACTTCACTGGAACTGCCTATGATGGAAAAGAACCTGGTGTTCCTTTCAACAATTGCTTCCGTAGCTACCCTGTTAGGGCTGTTCGGTACAGTATTAGGTATGATCAAATCCTTTTCTGCGATGTCTGCAGCAGGTGCACCAGATTCTGGTAAACTGGCAGGTGGTATCTCTGAAGCGTTAATCAACACCGCTCTGGGTATCTCTACTTCAGCAGTTGCGATCATCATGTATAACTACTTTACTACAAACATTGATAGCATCACTTACGCTATCGACGAGTCTGGCTTTACTTTAACACAGAGCTTCGCTGCAAACCACAAATAATTTTTAATTATTTGTGTGGAATAAATGCGGTTTTGAATCTTATAAGTAAACCAAAAAGGAGTAAAGATGCCAAAAGTTAAAATGGCTAGGAAGAGCACGCTGGTTGACATGACCGCGATGTGTGATGTGGCTTTCCTGCTGCTCACGTTCTTCATGCTGGCGACTAAGTTTAAGCCGGATGAACCGGTAACTGTGGTAACTCCGTCTTCAATCAACACCAAATTGTTGCCTGATTCCGATGTAATCATGTTAACAATCGACGAGAATGGAAGGGTATTCTTTAGTATGGATGGCCAGCCTAAACGTCAGAAACTGATCGAAGACCTGAATACCCAGTATAAATTGGGTCTGGATGCAAAGGAGATGAACAACTTCATTATCGGTTCCAGTGTTGGTACAGAGCTGAAGAATCTCAAATCTTACCTCGCGCTGAAAACAGCAGAACGTAAGAAATCCGGTCTCGAAACAGGTATTCCTACTGATTCCGCTAACAATGAGGTAGCAGTATGGATCGAGTATGCAAGATCTGCACAGGGTGGTAATCCCAGATTGCAGTATTGTATAAAGGCTGATAACAACACCCCTTATCCTAAGATCAAGGATGTGCTGGATACCTTCAAAAAGAAAGGTATTCAGAAGCTGAATCTGGTGACTAACCTTGAGGCACCACCTCCAGGTACTGCTGCTGCTTTGGCTCGTGCACAAGGCGGTAACAAGAAAGAAGAATAGAAAAGTAAACGGCAGGCAGTGCTGAGGCGCTGAGTTGCTTTTGAAAACTAAAAAAAAGAGCTACTATGGCAGAAATGGATACCAGCAGTAGTGGCGGTGGGAAGAAACACCAGGGTACCAAATCCAAAAAGCATTCTACCCGTGTAGACATGACTCCGATGGTGGACCTCGGCTTTCTCTTGATCACCTTCTTCATGTTGACTACTACCATGAGCAAGCCCAAAACAATGGACTTGATCATGCCGAAGGATACAAAGAATGAAGAAGAGCAAAACAAGGTTAAGGAAAGTACAGCCCTCACTATATTGCTTGGAAAAGACAATCGAGTATACTATTATGAAGGCTTAGCACAGGACCCTAATGCCTCTGCTAATCCTGATTTTTTCAAGGCGACTAGCTTTGCTAATAAAGATGGCATCCGCGATGTTATCATTAAAAAGCGGGATGATGTTGCAAAATTGAGAAATGCAAAAGGTGAGCCTGAAGATGTTGTAGTGATTATCAAGGCAGATGATGATGCCAAGTATAAGAACTTTGTAGACATCCTGGATGAAATGGCTATCAACCGTATTCAACGTTATGCTACTGTCGACATCAGCGACCAGGATAAAACCTGGATCCATCAGACAGAAGCTGCTAACGGCGGTGGTGGCGGCAACCAGTAATTGAGGAACTAACTAACTTTTGCATCCATCTTAAAAATTGAAACAATGGATACCGCTAAAATCTTAAACTCCGACTTTCTGGATATCCTGTTTGAGAACAGGAATAAGGAATATGGAGCTTATGACCTTAGAAGACAATACAATAAAAGGGTGCGCAATGCCCTCATCGGCAGCGCAGCGTTGATATTGCTTGTTATCGCAGGTTACGCTATCAATACAGCGATAATGAAGGCTGAAAGGGATAACCCTAACAAGCCCGTTATCGAAACAATCAAGATGGAGGACGTAAAGATCCCAGATGATCCAAAAACACCTCCTCCACCTCCACCTCCACCAGCTCCACCGCCACCGGTGAAGCCATCAGTGCAATTCACGCCTCCTATTATCAAAAAAGATAGTGAAGTGCCACCAGATGAGGTGCCACCTAAGCAAGAGGACCTGAAAGATAAAGCTGTAAGTACTAAAACAGTAGAAGGTGATCCTAACGGTATCGACCCAGGATTGCTGGAAGACAGTAAAGGTACAGGTGTGGTAGAAGCTCCTCCGGCTCCGGCTAAAGAAGAGATCTTCACATTCGTAGAACAGCCGCCTACCTTCCCAGGTGGTGAAGAAGCACTCGCGAAGTTCCTGAGCAAAAACATCCACTATCCTCGCGTAGCGCAGGAAAATGCGATTTCAGGTACTGTATTCGTACAGTTCGTAGTAGACTCAGAAGGTAACATCAAAGATGTGAAAACTGTAGGTGCTGCGAAAGGTGGCGGTCTTGAAGAAGAAGCTATCCGCGTGGTGAAAATCATGCCTAAATGGAAAGCTGGTAAACAGAACGGCCGTCAGGTATCAGTTCAGTTCAACCTGCCTATCCGCTTCACACTGCAAGAGTAGTACTAACGTACGCTTGATAGAAAACACCCTGTCACGGCTTAGCCATGACAGGGTGTTTTTATTTATTGGTATATTGCCGTCTGATTTGCAAATGAAATTATGATGCTTGGGAATAATCTTACAGGATATGACGATACTATTGTAGCCCCCGCTACTGCCGCCGGTGTAGGCGCTATTGCTGTATTGCGCCTCAATGGAGCCAATGCCATTGAGATCTGCAACCAGCTCTTTCCAGCCAAAGACCTGCATAAACAGGCCAGCCATACCTTACACTTCGGTAGCATCGTGGAGAATGGACGTACTATTGATGAAGTAGTCGTGGGTCTTTATAAGGCGCCCCGCTCTTACACTGGTGAAAATATCGTGGAAATCTCCTGTCATGGTTCTCCCTACATCCAACAACAAATCATCGATGCCTGTATTCGTGCCGGCGCCAGAATGGCAAAACCCGGTGAGTATACCATGCGTGCCTTCCTGAATGGTAAGCTGGACCTGACCCAGGCAGAATCTGTAGCCGACCTGATCGCGAGTAACTCCGCTGCCAGCCACCAGACAGCCATGCAACAGATGCGCGGTGGATTCTCAAAAGAACTTTTCGCCCTGAGAGAACAACTTATCAGCTTCTCTGCACTCATTGAACTGGAACTGGATTTCAGCCAGGAAGATGTGGAATTTGCTGATCGTACCTCATTCTATAAACTCATCAGCGAAGCCATGCAGGTAGTCAAGCACCTGGCTGATTCATTCCAGATGGGGAACGTGATTAAGAATGGCGTGAACACTGCCATCGTCGGCAAACCCAACGCCGGAAAATCAACCCTGCTCAATACCCTGCTCAATGAAAACCGTGCTATTGTAAGTGACATAGCCGGCACTACCCGCGATACGATTGAGGAAATCCTCAATATCCAGGGTATCCTGTTCAGATTGATCGATACAGCTGGTATCCGCGAAAGCAATGACACTATTGAAACTATCGGTGTGCAAAAGACCATGGAGAAAATTCGTGAGGCCGGTGTAGTGTTATACATGTTTGATGTAAACCAGACCAGTGTTGAAGACCTGCAGGAACAGATCGATGCCTTTAAAAAAGATAATATTAACTACCTGCTGGTAGGGAATAAAACTGATATCGCCGGACTGGAAGCCAATAAATCCAAATTCAGGGGCATTGAAGACATTCTGTATATCTCCGCCCGCCAGCATGAACATATCGAAGACCTGAAAGACCGTCTGGTACATAAAGTCATGAGTGGAGATATCAACACGGAAGCGACCATTGTGACCAATGCCCGGCACCATGCAGCCCTGCAGGAGGTGATGAAGTCCCTTATCGATGTAAAGAATGGATTAGATAATCAACTGCCTGGTGACCTGCTGTCGCTGGATATCAGACGTTGTCTGCATTTCCTTGGTGAGATCACGGGACAGATCACGAATGAGGACCAGCTGGATTTTATTTTCAGTAAGTTCTGTATCGGGAAATAATCTTTTGTAGATAGGGCGAACGAAATCCATTGCCAATGTCGAATCTGAAAGCCTGTCTACGACAAATGCACCGGGTTTCGAACACTAGGGATAATGAGCGGCGCTACAAAAGCTGGCTCAATAAGTTCAATTCACGCAGGCCAATCTTTGCCCTATAAAGGATCGATCCAGTCTTCACTGCCAGTGACCGGTACCCTGATCTGGTACAACCACAGGTCCGGCAGGAAGAAAGCCATTGTTAAGTAATTATGAATTACACCCAAATGCTGGCGGTATCCTTATCATAGTGTAGTTATATACAAGGAAACCCTCTATTATGAAAAAGATATTACTCGTTCCCGCATTACTCATGCTGGCATTCACCACCTTCGCCCAACAGGCAGAGCATGTCATCTTAATTACCATTGATGGCTTTAGACCCGACTTTTACCAGGACGCTTCCTGGGGAATGGTAAACCTGCGTATGATGAAAGATAGCGGTACCTATGCGGATGGGGTAAACAGTGTATTTCCAACTGTAACCTATCCCAATCACACCTCGCTGATCACAGGTGTTACACCTATGAAGCACGGTATTTATTACAACACTCCTTACGAACCAAAGGGAGCGACCGGTGTCTGGTATTTCTATTACGATTCATTGAAAGTACCAACTCTCTTTGATGCCGTACACAAGGCCGGGAAGAAATCTGCCAGTGTGATCTGGCCCGTAACAGTACATGCACCGGTTGATTATAACATTCCTGATGTATGGCCATTGGGCAAAAATAAAGACAGAAGGGTAGCGATGGCCGAATATGCAAATCCATCCACGCTATGGCAGGAAGTACAAGATAGCGCTACGGGCAAAATACAGGAAGATGACTGGGCGATGAACAACGGAGAATTGATCTTTGATGAAAACATTGCCAGAATCAGCGGTTACCTGATTCAGAAATATAAACCAGCTTTCATCACCCTACATTTCCCATGTACTGATCACTACGAACACCAGATTGGTCGTGACGGTTACCTCGTCAGAAAATCAGTATCCGGGGCTGACAGAGCCATCGGTACTATTCTGGAAGCCGTACAAAGGGCTGGTATTGCCGATAACACGACCATCATCGTCACCGGTGACCATGGGTTTGTGAATATTGAAAAGTCTTTTAATCCAAATGTATTATTGGTTAAAAATGGTATCAAGGCACAGTTTCACGCCTGCGGCGGTTCTGCTTTCCTACACCAGGAAGATAAGAACGACAAGGCAACTGTGGATAAAGTGATCGCCATACTGAAAGCCTTACCCGCTGACCAGCAGAAAATGTTCAGGATCTTATATCGTCAGCAACTGGATAAAATAGGTGTTGATCCAAATGCGGCAATGGCTATTACAGCTTTAGGTCATGTAACGATTGGTGGTGCAAAGAGAGGAGAACTCATTAAGTCCGCTAAAGGAGGAACCCATGGCTACTATCCTGACTTCAAAGAAATTCAGACCGGCTTTGTCGCTTATGGTGCTGGTATCAAACAGGGTGGACATGTCAAAGAAATGAACGTTACAGATGTAGCCCCTATCATTGCTGAATTGTTGAAACTCGACTTAGGCAAGGTAGATGGCAAAGTGCCTGCAGGCGTAATAAAATAAAAGCTATAACAACACCTCTAATCAGAGGTGTTGTTGTGCCTTCTTTTGAATCGCCAGTTGCGAGTCATAATATTTACTCAGAAAATGGTACAACACCAGTTCATGCTTGCGCTGCCCTGTTACTAAGATCCTGTTCAAAAACATGTGGATATAACTAGGTAGTAATTCGTCAGCAGCAATATCGGCAGGAATTTTCTCCCTGATAAAAGCAGATCGCTCATCAAACAGTCCCTCAATGCCATTCTCCCTATCCTGTCTGGGATCGAGAAAACTACTCAACTGCCGCATCTCTTGTCTATACTTACTATTCAATTGTGTTTGTAAATCCTGTGTGCCGCCAAACTCCTGGAAGAACCCTTCCCTGATGGTTTTCATGATACCCGCTCTTCTGGCCAGATCATACCCAAAATCCTGCAATAATACATCTACACCTCTGGCACCAAGTAGCCATCTGTAACGTTCTCCTTCTTCACCTTCCAGCTTGCAGATACAATTTAATACTGCTTTACTATCTGCATGAAACACATGCTCACTGAACTCCATGGTAGCTGCACCATATCTTTCCACCTCTCTCACATAGGTATCTGTCTGTACTTTATAGATTAATTCCTGTTTTTGATACTGGCCCAGCTGTTCATACAGCAGATGCAGGATCTGGTGCCAGAAGGTAGGGGCACTGCTATTGTGAAACCGTAACCGGATATGATGTTCCGGATCATTGTACCTTATAAAAAACCATTTATCTGCCAGCTGTGCAGCTTCCACCTGTGCTATCAGTGGCGCTACTACTGTTGTCAGCATATCTTCTGCTGTTTTGCTGCCTCCATAAAGTTTGATATAGAGCCACTCACTACCTGTGATAAACCTACGTGCAGGCTCAGACCCATTGGTATGCAAAGTAGATGAAACCGTTACTTTATTCGCAAAAGGAATGATCACCTCATTCGTAAATTTTCCTGATGCACCATGAATCCAGCATTGATCAGGCGTTCCAATCACTTCCTGCAGCGTGATTTTCTCTTTCTTTTCCAGCATTGTCTGCAACAGTTTCACACTAACGGCATTTTCCATATCTATGAACAGCTCATTATCGCCTTCCATAATGGTCATGTACCGAGGCAGGTGCAACGCCCTTATATTATCTCCCTTTTTTATATGCCAGGTAGCCTTGCTCAGCACGATTTTTTTATAACACACCCTTGGTAAAAAAGCAGGTTGTACTGGCAAATGCCATTGCCAGCCAGCTGCCATATGCGATTGCAGATCACAGAGAAAATGATACACAGGCAGACTATTCCGGGCAAAATTATGTGCCGTACTCAGTCTTGGAATCACCCGCTTATTATATCTCTTAGAGCGTAACACGATTTTATTCTGACGCACACTGATCATCAGATCTGTAATCGGAAATTGATTTTCTGCCGGTACACTACCATTACCGAGGTACACAATTTCATAAGCTCTCAACTGAGGACGCAACAGGATGTTCCCTGTTCTCGCTTCCGGCAAATGCACTACCTCGGCATAAATTACAGCAGGATCCTGTTGTTCTTCTTCTCGTAAACATTCACGAACATGCGCCAATAACTGCGCATCTCCATGACAAAACCGACCTAATAAATTTGCAGAAGATGGGCCACTGAAACCATTGAACTCAAACAGATATTCTCCGCTATCTATTGCCTCCGTACTCCTGCCATGCAAACTTCCCATCAGGTACATACTGGATGGCAACACCACGGGTACCGGGCTTTTCAACGTTTCCAGATCCGCATCTGTCAACTCCAGTGATGATAGCCCCTGTTGCATACAAACATGCAGTTTCTCCAGCTGAAAACTCCGGAACTTACTCCACTGCATATTCGTCTGCTCCTCATTAGTGGTGATGGCCAGGTCATCAATCAATGGGGTATGATCCGACTGACTATGGGCATATCCAATACCCGCCTCATTATCCAACGCTAACGCCAGTGGTATTTCCTGATCTTCATACCGCTCTCTGAAGCGGTTCATGAAGTTGGTCATATCCGAATTGGTATTCGGTCTCGCCATTTTCCACAAAGGCAATACCTGCTCCTGCAAGTCTTTTATTAAGGAAGCACTAATTGTATTCTGAGTGGTTGCCAGAAACAGATCTGTCTGTACCAGGTCTTTACTTTTCGTATCAGGTAATAATTCCTGCACCAAAGCATGGGTACGCAGGTACTTATCTACACCCGTAACAGGATCTGACAATAACTGTTGAATCTGTTGTAAAGTATGAGCGATCTGCTCCATACCTGATAAGGTGGATAACCGCTTTAATAAGTAAGAAAAGAACTCATCGCCCGTGACTGTCGGTTCTAGTTCACTTACTAACAGCTGATTCACAATCAGTTCATCTATAAATTCACGCGCATCTTCCTCCATAATCTCATCGTCCACAATCGATGCACACAATTGATCGATCGTTGCGCCAGCGCCGGCTACAGACAACAGTGTTTCCAGGTATGGACTCCTGCTCACCGCCGCCAGCTCGTAGTTTCTGAATTTGTTTTTCACCGTAAACCCTGCATAACGGAAAGTATCCGCTACCGGGTAAATAGAATTATTAGGGAAATACCGTAATTGCACCTTTACTTCAGGCAATTGTGTGATCATCGCTGCCAGCTCTGCCACATAGTTCATATCCAGGCGACAATGTTTCCTGTGCTCCTCACCGATTTTGATAGTAGTAACATCCGAAAAGTGGCCCGTAGCGCACCCTGCAAACAAGCCATAGGGTGTACACCGGGTACTCATTCTCAGTACATACTTATATAGCGCCATACACATTTTCTCACTACCCGTACCGCCCTGCAGCCACTTCATGAGCTCCTGGTACAACTCTGGCGAAGCGATATAAATCGATTCCTGCAAAGTGGGATCCTGGAACAGGGAAAACAATTTGGCAGGTAGTGCCGCCATATCAATTTGCTGAAACTGATCTAAGAACTGTATAGACTGTAAAGGAGTTCGTACTAAATAAAAGTCCTTGACGGTGATCATATAGGATGGGCTAAGTATAGTAAGATAACATTATTGTCTTGGCTGCAAGATACCCTGAAAGGGGGAAATTTTTCCAACTGGACAACAAGTTGTCAAAATCGCTCTGCGACTGAGTATATTCTCTTTATCTTTTAATAAATTCTATTAACCATGAAAAAGCAAACATCTAAAAAGCTCTCCCTCGGCAAGATCCGCATTGCGAACCTGAAAGCCCGGCAATCTGAAGAAAAAAAGCCTACGCTCGTCACTGGCTGCAGCTTTTTTAAGTGCACGCCAACAATACGTTAATCATCCTTAAAAAAGCATCTTATGAAAAAGGAATCCACCAAAAAATTGAACTTAAGCAAAGTGAAAATCGCATCCCTGCAAGGCACCAAAAAGGACAAAGCCGAATCAGGTAGTGCGGTATGCACTCAAAACGCAAGTCAGGTACTCTCCATTTGCAGTATTGACTCCTGCAGATATTGAGTATTGGAAAAGGGGCTTGCCATAAAGTGAGCCCCTTTTCGTAGTTTACGGGTATGTATCAGAAAAGAGTAACCCATATCCTGAAAGACATCTGTCTGCAGCTAGACCAACTCCTCAAAACAGATCATCAACCCGGATTACTGGGAGGGCACACCGGTTGTGCTTTATTCTACGCCTACTACTACCAACTCACCGGAAAAGAAAAATACCTTGAAAAAGTACATGCGCTTATACTCAGCAGTATCGAAGCGATGTCATCCCATGCGTTGCTGCCTACTCATTGCAATGGCATTGCCGGCGTGGTATGGTGTATTCAACACCTCATGAACCAGGGTTTTGTGGATGGTGATATGGAAGAGATCTTCTCTGAAGTAGATGTATTACTGGGCAACCAGATGATCGAAGACCTGAATAATAAGCGATACGATTTCCTGCACGAAGGCTTAGGTATAGCATTATATTTTCTTGAAAAAGAAACGCCAGACCCATGGTTATCAGAAATAGCAATAGCATTAGCAAACACTGCCACAGATCTCCCAAACGGCATCACCTGGGAAGATCATTTTTCCAGACAAACCGTACCTTCTTTGCCTGATGAGCCTTGTTACAATTTGGGTATGGCCCATGGTATGCCTGCTATTGTTGGTATATTATCAAGGATAAGGGCAAAAGGTATTTATGCAGGTAACCTGGTAGAAAAGAGTCTGGACTGGCTACTATCAGTGAGTAATCCACCCGGTTCTCCCTCATTATATCCAACACTTGTAAACAACGCAGGAACTCCGCTTACTGCCAGCCATAGCCGTATGGGCTGGTGTTATGGTGATCTGCCGGTTGCCATGACGCTGCTGTATGGCGGATACACCAACCCCGCATACGAAATCCTGGCCCACAGTGTTCAAAACAGGGATGTTCAGAACGGCATCGTGCACGACACCTGCATCTGTCATGGGAGTGCGGGCATCGCCCATATCTTTAACAGAGCTTACCGTGAAACAGGGGAAAAACTCTTTCAGCAGGGAGCCGAAAAATGGTTACAACATACAATTGATATGTATGAAAGTCCTGCCGGTTTAGGATTTTATGGTGATGGAAAATATGAAATGAAAGTAGGCGTACTGGAAGGTATCGCCGGTGTAGGGTTAGCGCTGATTGCCGCGCTGGACAAGGATACGGAGCCCGCCTGGGACAGGTGTATCCTGCTTTCTTAAAGACCCGTTTTTTGGTAAATTACATATAATTGAAAACCCATGATCCGCCTGTATTTTGTGGATAATCATCCATTGATCCTGGAAGGGCTGCGTGCATTGCTAAAGGGCGCACCCGACATCACCGTTGCCGGACAAGCCCGCAATGGTGCCACCTGTCTGTCATTCGTTTCAGCACATGCTATTGATTTAATTCTTACAGATGTATGCCTGCCTGATATTGATGGGGTGGATTTGTGTGCGGCTATAAAAGTAGCGCATCCTTCCATAAAGCTATTGGCATTGAGTTCCTGCCGTGACGTGAAATATATAACTGAAATGATAGCCCATGGGGCGAGTGGGTATATGATGAAAGATGCGGATAGGGAAGAATTGCTGGAAGCGATTCATACCGTGTATAATGGGGGAACTTATTTCTCGCCGGTAGTGAGTCAGTTATTGGGAGAAGGGAAAAAGCATCACCTGACGCGACGGGAAAAAGAAATCCTATCATTGATAGCCGAAGGGAATACAAATCCTGAAATAGCGGAGAAGTTATTCATTAGTGCTGATACAGTGAATAGCCACAGGAAGAACTTACTGGCAAAACTGGAAGTAAAGAACACCGCCATGCTAATAAAATACGCAGTAGATAATCACCTGCTGGTATAGGGTCCATCGGCGCCTTTAGGCGCCGATGGACCCTCATTAAACGGGAAAAGCGTTTGCCGAAGGCAAACGCTTTTCCCGTTTATAAAAAACGCTTAAACTCAGTTACTCTTAAACTCTATCTTATCCACAACCACCTCCAACTTCTTCAACACCCCCATATCTGTCTTCACTTTCTTATCGCCCGTCACCTTATCATACATATTCGGATCACCGGAATTATTCGCCTTAAACAACACTAACACTCCTTTCCCCGCAATCTGTCCGCCTTCCCAGCTATTCACAATCCCACCATCTGTCCACTCAAAACCATTGATCTTGAAATCACGGCCATTCACCTTTACCACCTTATCCAAAGGATCACCTACTTTAATTCCAAATGGAGATTTCCACTTAGCATGTGGCTTTGTAAAAGTAATAGTCGGACTCTTATCACCATCAAATATCACCTGCATTTCATTGTCCGTATCAGGGAATACAAAATATGCATTACCCGCATCATTGCCTGCCAGGTCTGTAGTACCACGGTATACTACATTCTCTTTTCCATACAGATTCTCCAGTTCCTGAGGGGTACGGAGTTTGAAAAGTGTACGTACATCCCAGTTATAATCTTCTCCACCGGCAGCAGCAGTCGCCGCGGTAGCATCACCTGGTTCAGCAACACCCGCAGATGCCGCTGTAGGAGTATTATCATTTTCATGAGACACAGTCGTAGCTTCCTCTTCAGAAGAAACCTTCCTGGCAGCCGCTGGTTTTTTAGCCGGAATCGGCTGTGGCGTTGCCGCAGCTACCGGCATAGCGCCCATCTTTATAATAGTCGCTTTTTCTTCAATCAATGTCTTACTTTCATTCTTATACTTATTCACTGTATAAGTCGCCAGTGGAAACACGCTGCCACTCAGTACCCCCATCTCACGGAAATACGCGATCAGGGTCTGACGGTTACAGTCATTATACTGGAACAAAAACTTCAGGGATTCATCCAATGCCGCCGGATCACTTTTCAGATCAGTCATGGTCTTATCAATATCCAACCCGCCCGTACCGCTCTTGGAAAGCTGGTCGGCAATGAAAAGCTCGGCCTGATGATTCTTTTGCTGATAGCGTTCTGCTACCCTATTGGAAAAGTCTTCTGCTATATTAGCGGAAAGTTTTGTCTGTGCGCTCAGTGCTATGGGGAGCAGGAGCATGAAAAATGCTAGAAACCTTTTCATCCATGTGAATTTAATGATAGCGACGCTCGTTATCGGGTTAATAACGGGCATCACAGTCACTAAATTATGTAATATTACGCAGACGGCAGTTTTTTCACTACATATAGCGGTAACCAGGTAAACAGGACCGCCAATCCACCCGCTATCACTCCCGAAATAATCGCCAGCCAGGTCCCCTCAAAACTATACCCCGCTGGCATGCTCACGTGGATGATCCACATAGCCCCCGTAACCACAATTACCGTAGCCAAAGCATTGACACCGGCCAGTTTTAGCATAAATGACAACTTTGAATGGTGAGACGGCAACATAAATGCCAGGCCCTCCTTCTCTAAAAGTGTGAAGTATTTCTTTAATATGTCGAACGTAATCCCAAATGGCAGAAAGATCGCCATTGGAATCAGAAAACGCGCCATGGAATGCGCTCCCCTGAATAAACTGACCGCATGCCTGTCGTCGAACCCAAAGTAGGGTACAACGGCATTGATCAGCAGGTTGGTTATGAAATAAATATATAATTGTTTACGCGTGAAGGTCTTTAGCAATTTATCCCTTGACCCCATAAGTTTGTTTTATACGGCTTTTCTCCTGAAGGATACTGATCGCCTTCATTTGTATCGCCCGGGCATCACTTTCAGGTAGGAAAGCCTCGTTGGAAATAAATGTAAAATCAAGCAGCCCTTTGTAGGTAGAAGCCACTAATGTATTCGGATTGCGCCAGGGAAAACCGGCACTCGGACTATACACCGTTTCCAGCTCGAAAGTCTCAAAACTCTCCGGCAGGTGTAATTTTCCCATATTTGATAAGGTCACATCATGCGTACCTTCCGTCGTTTTCAAAAATGTCACCATCCTGGGCAGGGAACTATGAAAGTGCTCCCCCATGTATAATAACTCGTGGATATTGATCTTGTCAATCTTTGCCATCAGGTCATTCTTAAAACTCCGGGTCTTGGACCAAAAATCGTTCAGGGCACTGGTATCCGCGGATAATTCTACAATAGGTGCAAATGCAAACAGTTCATCCTGCGCGATCTCTGGTACAAATCTCCTGATATCCACCGGGCAAATGAGCTTATTATGCGCCTGCGATGGTCTCACCTGCCTAAAGGCTTCCAGGAAAGCCACAGAAATGGCTGCAAAGAGAGAAGTGCCTTCCTCCTTACACCGGTATACCAGCGTATTGCTCAACTCCTGGCTCAGTTTCCAGTTTAATAAATATCCCCTGCTGGTCACCGGCTTTAATCCCCGCGTCTTCAACCACAATACTACCCCCGCAATTTTCCCAATCACCGTGGCCCGAAGCTTGAATTTTTTATTCCCCAACAGCGATAATGGCAATAACTCAGATACATTCTCAAAAGAAGGATAAGGTGGCAGATCCAACAATGGATTATCCAACCCCATCAGCAACTCCCGCAACAATGTCAGAATAGAACTCCCGTCACAAATACAATGTGGACAAACCAGCAATAACTCCGAAACCATATCCGATTTCAGCCAAACCACCCTTGCCAATGGCCCCTTAGTGACCTCGAACGGCCGGTACCACTCATCCACACTCACCTGTTGCCAGTCATCGTTTGTATAACGTTCACGTATATCAATAGGAATCGGCGCGATCTGCGTATCTGTTACATAATAAGGCGCTCCTTTTTCGTCCTCCCTGATCACCACTCTTAATAACGGATGTTTCAGCTGCAACTTCAGCAGGGCCTGTTCCAATCTTTCCTGATTGATCTGCCCTTTGATTTTTACGGGAAATATACAATTCACAGGTGCCTCAGAGGATACATACATGACCCTCTCTCCAACAGTTAATTTTCTGTTCATACGGTTAAAATTGGTGTGGTGCTCGGTAGTACTTCTTTTAATATTTGGAGGAGAGCGTCTTTAATAGCCCGGGCATCGTCCAGTGCTAAAAAGTCATCATTGGAAATAAATGTGAAATCCATCTGCCCTTTATATGTACAGGTCAGTACAGTATTCGGATTGGCGAAAGGGCCGATCACGGCGGGACTAAATACCGTTTCGATATCAAAGGTCCGCCAATGCTCATCAATATCCAGTTGTCCCATGTTGGAAAACATCAGGTTGTAATTGAGTTTTCCATACGTCAGGAATTTGATCATGTGCGGAATAGCGGAATGTGCATATTCCAGCGCATGTACCATTGAAGTGCCCAGCCTTTTCTGTTTGTCAGTAGCGATAGGCTGTAGGAGCTGCACCCTTGTCCAGAAAGGCCGGGTGTGTTCATCCGGAATTTCCAGTGTGATGGAAAGACCTACGGAAAAGATGGAATCTTTGGTAATAGCCGGTACATACTTCCGGATATCTACAGGACAGGTCACCTTAGCAGCACCCTGTTCTCCCTTTACTTTTCTGAAAGCACTGGCCAGTGCTACACAAAGGGCGGTATTCACGGTGACACCCATGGCCTTGCACTGACGTACTAATGCGGATGTCATGCCCTCATCCAGTTTCCAGTGTAATAAATAGTCCTTTTCACGGTTGGTTTTTGACTTCCCTTTCGTGGAAACCAGCGCGGCCAGTAGTTGAGAACCATATTTAATAATGCCACCTACCAACTTTGCTTTCATTAATGGCCACCCTGTACGTTGTGCTGCAGGGATAATATCTTCAATTGTTAATAAAGAACGATGCATGCCAATATCTTTCGAAGGATTATCCAGCAGGGCAATGATTTCTTTTATCAATGCCCACCGGCCCCCACCATCACACAAACAATGATGCAGGGAAAGCACCAGGTCAGAATAATGCAGTGTTCTGATCCAGGTCAATCTTGCCAATGGTGCGGTGGCTGTGTCAAAAGGCTGGGCCAGTTCTGCTAAAGTGACCGTGATCCAATCGGTGCTATGAACGATCTTCAAAGGAATGGGTGCAGGTTGTTCCTGCACCACATAGTGGTCATCGATAATGTTTGCCCTGAGCAAAGGATGTTTCGCCTGAATACAAGCCAGTGCATGTACCAGGTTCTCTTCTGAGATCGACCCTTTGATACGGATAGCAGATACAACATTGAAAGGTGTGTTGCCATCTCCCAACATCAGCCTTTCGGGGAAGAGTAATTTTCTTTTCATGCAGTTAACCTTACTTTAGTGCGTTGTGCAAAAGTTTCTAATAGTTCTACCGCTTTATCGTTTCCTCCAGCCTGTATAAATGTATCTCTGATGTGCTGTGCGCCTTTTCTGTATTTTTCATTTTGTAAAACTTCCCACATAGAATCCCGCAGATCGCTGACCCGTAGCCGCTTATAGCGCAGCTTGATACCACATCCGGCATTTTCAATGAGGGATGCAGTGTGGAAATGATCGTATGCGATGGGAGTGATGAGCATAGGTAACCCATTCAGGAAAGCATCGTTCACCGTGTTGAAACCACCATGACAGATCACCGCATCCATATGCGGCATCAGTTGTGTCTGTGGTACATAGCCCTGTACAATGAAGTTGTCCGGCCATGAAGAGAAGATCCCCGGATCTGTGGCTGCAACGATGGTCAATGGTTCATCGGCAAATGCTTCTATCAGTTTGCCAAAAAACTCCTTTCTGATATCTACCAATAAAGTACCTAACGACACGAATACCTTAGGTCCGATGGCTCTTGATAAACGATCCCAGTCAAACGGTGTATTATTCGGTCTGCCCTTTACGGGTCCTACAAAACGCATGTGTGGCAAAGGTGCTTTACAGCCGGAAAACTCTTCAGAAGTAAATACAATATTCATCTCTCTTGAATGAATGGCAAACTCGCCTGAATAAATTCCCATTTCATGATGCAATCCTTTGATCAGGTTCTGCTGCCATTCGAAGATCTTGGGTGACTGCATACTATCTGCTGTCACGTCAGGAGGTACAGGTGTAGTCGTTACACAGGGAATATCTTTTTGATGAGCACAGATGGCACCTGCAAAAGTGATACAGTCACTTACAATCACATCCGGCTGAAAGTCATCAGCCACCCTGTTCACACCATTGATCATAATACGGCAAAAGGGGAGGTAAGTCTCTTCCAATGCCAGTTTCAGGGTCTCTACACCAGATAGTTTCGGACCTTCGTCCTGCTTTTGTAAAATATGATGGATAGCAGTCTGGTATTCCGCCAGCTCTGCATGTGGTACAATGAATTTTCCTCCTGCAGGAATATGCTCAGGAGCCAGTTCTTTCAAGCCTACCCATATCACTTCATGTCCCTTCGCAATCAGGCTGCTGCCTACACTGAGGGTGGGACTGATATGCCCGAAAAAGGGTGGTACTACAAACATGAATTTAGACATAGGATAGTGGTTTTAAGATAGATTAATAAACTTTGTTGCGGTAAAATGCCTGGTTCATCGTCATACCATAGGGGGGAATGACTGGCGCCAGATCTTCCAGCAGATCGGCTGCTGTAGCGGCGCCACCAGAACGTTCAAATGAATCCTGGATACGTTGTGCGGCTTGTTTATACGCCGGGTTTTTCAGGATCTCGAATACAGCCTCACGAAGATGCGGCGCTTTGAAACGTTTAAAGTTCAGCCGTACACCACTCTCTGCCTGTGTGACCTGACCTGCTACATGCGATTGATCATAAGCAATTGGAATTACGACCAGTGGCAATCCATGTGAAAGTGTTTCGCACACGGTGTTATGACCACCATGACAAACCACGGCATCCAGGTGTGGCAACAGTTCCAGCTGAGGTACGCGATCCTGCACAATAAAATTGGAAGGCCAGCTGTCAAAGAGACTTTCATCCGATACGACTATTACTGTCACTGCTTCGTTGTTAAAAGCATCAATGACCTTTCCAAAGAATTCTTTTTTATAAGCGTGATCGAAAGTGGTACCTATCGAGACGAGTATTCTTGGATGGGTACCCATCTGCGACAGTTGTTCCCAGTTAAAAGGAGGTACAGTATGCCGGTTATTGAATACAGGGCCTATGAATTTGTAATGCTCCGGTGTGTCCATATAACCGAAGAAATCCTTTGAAGTATATACCAATGTGAGTTTTTCAGAAAGCACTACGGCGTTATTTCCTGGTACGCCGAGTTCCTGTTGTAGTCCTACGATCTGTTTTACTTCCCAGTCATGTACACCGGGCAGGTCTTCAACCATCTTGATCGCTGCTGGTGCAGTCACGGAAGTAGCGTAAGGCATATTCCTGTTGTAAGCCGCAATGGCACCGGCAAATAGCTGGTGGTCATTGATCACTACATCTGGTTTGAAGCTATCGAGAATGGTATTGATGCCATCGTACATAAACCTGTTTAGGGGTATCAGTACCTCTTCGTAAAGGAACTTGATACTTTCAATGCCGGATACATTCTTTTTATGGATCTGTTCCAGGTAGTCTTCGCTATCGTCGTTATACTCGGCGAGCAGCAGTTGACCACCGGCTGGCAATCTATTGCCCAGTGCGGGGTCCAGGGTGATCCAGCCTACTTCGTGCCCTCTTTTCAATAATTCAGCACCGAGGCTCAATGTTGGGTTCACATGCCCATGTAAGGGAGGAACTATAAACGCAAACCTTGCCATATTCTATTATTGATTTGTCTGAATTTGCTCTGCCATCCTTCGAAGAAGTCTTTTAATCGTAATGCCGTTTCTTCCGGCTGTTGTAGCGGCAGATTATGATCCCCGTTCAGTAAAGCGAGTTTAGAACGGGTGAGTCTGTCATATAAAGTTTGTCCGGAGGGTACGCAGTCAGAGTCTTTGCCATAAAGCAATAAAGTATCCTGTTTGATATACCCGATCTCCTTGCCGGAGAAGAAGCCACGTTCTTTGCGCAGGTCAGCTTTGATGGATGTTTCATTGAACAGGTATTCGTACATGCGATGGTTTTTTTCCAGCTGTCGCTTGCCCATCCTGAACTTTGTGGTGTCAGTAAAGTTGTTGATGTAGTCGATCAGAAACTCTTTGCTGTACATATCGATAATGCCCAGTCTTTCATTTTCGCCCGGATCGGGCGCTTCGATGACAGCGAGTTTCCTGACCCTACCGGGGAACCGGCTCGCCATGCGTAGCGCGACCAGTCCGCCGAAGCTATAACCTACCAGGTGTACGGCTTTGAGTTCTAAGGTTTCCATCAGGGCTAACAGATCGTCGGTGAGGGCGTTCAGGTCGTAACCATCTTTCTCCTTACCGCTCATGCCATGACTCTTCAGGTCATACATGACTACATGAAATTGTTTGGCCAGAATTGGGGCAATGTTGAAATAGTAAACGGACAGATTGCTGAACATTCCATGGATCAGCAAAATGGTTTCCTTTGCACCTTTGTTCATTTCCTGTACATGAACGGAGGTGTGATTGATTTTGATTACTGGCATTGTTCAATGTATTTTATAATGTCACCCAGGCTGAGATTGATCAGCTGGTCGAGGTCCATGTTGGAAAGCCATCCTGTAAAGTCTACATGTTCACCAAAGTGACCCTTCACCTTCTCTGAAAAGGACACGATCTCGATACTGTCCATTTCCAGATCCCGTGTAAAAGAGCTTTCTTTGGTGATGTCCATATCTTCTACGAACTCTTCTCCGATTACCTCAGTTATGAATTGTTTCAGCAAGGCGAAGATCTCTTCGCTGTTCAGTTTGTGTGCAGCTATAGCGTCCATCCGATTATAAAATTGTTGTGTTTAATTGTCTTAATGTTGATATCGTTAATAGTCAGCTCATCACCATTGATAGCGGCAATGGCATATCCTTTTGGATTGCCCTGGAGCCCTTTACCCAGGTATTTGCCATAAGCTTCTTTGGCAACCCAGGCGCGAATGATCCATTCATCGCGGTTTTCAGGGGGCAGCAGCTCCAATTCTGTAACACTGAACACCAGTTCACAAAAGCCCTCACTCTGTGGTTTTATCTCTTCTATGTCAATACCTACCGGTTGTTGATAACGGGCAATCGCCACAGCTTCCATACCTTTGTGTGCAATACTCAGTTGAATATCTTCCACACCTGCTACATAAGGTGCACCGGCAGCATTGTTTTTGATTTCAAATTCTATCGGGAAGCAGTGGTGTTGTAACACCGCCCGCACAGCGTCTTTGGCGGCCACGCGACTGATGATCCGTTCTTTACGCTTCATTGGCATCAGCCCTTTTACAAAGGCTTTCTCTGCCTGGTTCAGGTAGCGCTTCTGAATAAAATCCCATGATACCACACGCTGGTAAGCATTGTTAAAAGTGAATACACCCGGTGCAATCTCTTTCGCCAGTTTATTTTGTAATGGCGCCATGGAGATCTGCCAGAGGGCTTCATCAATTTCAAGCCTTCTGTTTTGCCAGCCGGTAACGATGGCCCATATCTGTCCTGCTTTTTTGATGACAAAATCAGCAGTGGCAAATTCGTCATTCAGTTCAGTGAGCTGACAGGTACATTCAAAGCTGCCGGATTGATCCCGCATATCACCATAGAAAGCGATTTCATGGATCTTTACGGGAAATGCGATCCTGTCTTTCGTTAAGGTCAGCTGTAACCACAGTCCGAACAGCTGGCCGGCGTTGTCTAATAAGGAACCTTTGCCCGTGCTGCTTTCGATGATGCCGGTGATGCCTTTTTCGCCCATGTGCACAATCTTCCGGATACCCTGGTAACCGGGGCCATGGAACATGTGCCGCTCGTAGATCTGCTCAGGTGTTTTGTACAATTCACTGTCTAAGGAGGCGCCAATGGAAAAATCCCTTGCAGGTGGTACCGGATATTGCTTAGTCAGTTGTACACTGGCATTGGCATAATTAGGAAGGTCCAGGTGCACAGTGTCATTTCCTTCCCACTTACCGGTAATGGTTTCTTTGAAAGGAGAGGACACGTTCATCCATTGGAACACCTGTATGTTGTAAATGCGTTTTACAGCCCTATTCTGACCGTTTGCACGGGCCACGTCACCAAATAGCTCAAAGATCATCGTCATGGGTATAACGGGGTCCATATCTTCTTTAATGGGCCATCCGGGTTTTTGTTTTACCAATGCGTGGTCGATGAGGTAAGGCGTATTTTCCAGAGAAATATTGAGTGTATGAGAAATGGGTTGTACAGTGATCGGGTCATTGAATAATGCAATGATTTCATCCTGAATAGCCGAGATCTCATCTACATTTTGAAGAAATGCCTGTAAAACAGGTTTTCGCACGGTGGCAAATGCAGGCTTCATAGCAGGAGCAGGAAGAGATAATCCCTTCAAACTTTCCAGTTCTTTGATAAACGGTGAACCTAATTGCAAAGGCATGCCCGGTTTGGCTTTTGGAGAAATTCCTAAAAATGCCGGATTCACAGGTTTCCCTTCCACAAACAATGCAGCCATTACTCGTTGTAACTGATCCAACCCACTGCGTGTAGGTACATTCGCAGCGATTGCACTATATGATTTACCTTTCAATGTATCATCTACAAATCCAATCAAACCACCTGCACCTGCCTGGATAAACACACGTACATTTTCTTCCTCGTATAATTTCTGTGTCAGTTCACGGAAGCGTACCGGTTTAATTAAATGATCCACACTCAAATCCCTGATGGCCTCATACGTATCCGGATACAGATCCAGCGTAGTCGCAGACCAGAACGGAATCTCAGGTTTTAACCACTGTATCTTGCTGATACCCGCCAGCAATACATCTGTTTTCTTCGCTACAAATGGAGAGTGGAAGCCAGACTGGAAAGGCAGTACCTGGTAGAAGATCTGCTTTGCTTTCAGTATCTCAATGAAGTCTGCAACCGCAGCATCTGTACCACAAAGAATCACTTGCTGCGGACAGTTGTCCATGGACAGATAAATATCTTGCTTCCCTTCCAGTAAAGGAAGCAGCTGGTCATATCCAATACCGGTCACCAGGAATTTCGCATTTTCTGTTTCTAATGCCTGTGGGTTCAGGTCCTGTAATATTTCAAGAATAGAAGCCTCCGTAGCCATACCCGCAGAGCGGCCAGCCAGCCATTCGCCCATACTATGACCTGCATTCAGGTCAGGACGAATCCCCATTTGTTTGAGGGCTGTATCGATAATACGGCTCCTTTCCAGCAGGGTAATAGCAGAATCGTATACGCTGTCTTTATTGCTCTCTGCACCGGGTAAATTAAAGTGAGCCGCAACGCTATCTACTTCTCCGCCACCCAATCCATCCAGGCCTGCAAAAAGGAAGGCCACCTTTCCGCCTTTGGAAATCAACGGCTCATTGGTAAACCAGATGTCCTGTTTGTTTCTCCACGGGGTATTCCTGCCTACAATTTTTACGGCCTTTTTGATTCGTTCCGGCGAAGGATCAAACAATGCAATGCGGTAATCACCCTGTCCGGGATCGGTTTCTTTATTTTCCAATGCACGGATCAGTGCATCTGCACTATTCCTTGCCAGTAATAATACATCTGCTTTCAGCGAAGGCGTGATGCCATTGAAGACGCCTTTAGGTAAGCTATTAAAGCCTTCTACCACCAGATGTGCATTGATACCACCAAACCCAAATGCATTCACCCCTGCTCTTAATGGTAAGCCTGTCGCCTGCCAGTCGGTGGCTTCCTGTACGGGTGCAAATCGGGTATCCTGCATAGCTGCTACCGGTTCTTCACAGTGCAGGGTAGGAGGCAGGGTGTTGTGATACAATGCCAGCGCTGTCTTGATCAAACCTGCCATACCAGCTGCCGGCATCGCATGACCAATCATCGATTTCACAGAACCAATACCTGCTTTATGTGCATGTTGACCAAACACCTGTGCCAGTGTTTCCAGTTCTGTTTTATCTCCTAATGGTGTACCAGTACCATGTGCTTCTATATACCCGATTTCATCCAGAGAAACGCCGGCTTTTTGCCATGCCTGCCTGATCGCAACAGCTTGTCCTTTTACAGCAGGACTCATCACACTGGTACCTGCACCATCGCTGGATATACCGCTACCTTTGATCACAGCATAGATGCGGTCATTATCTGCAATGGCGTCATCTAATCTTTTCAGCACGACAAAACCACATCCTTCACCTATCAGCAAACCATCGGCCTGTTGATCAAAGGGTCTTATCTGCTGTCTTCTTGAAAGCGCTCCCAGTTGTGTGAAGATGCTCCAGAATGGGGCATTCTGCGATACATGCACCCCTCCGGCAATGATCATATCTGCCCTGCCGGTACTGAGTTCCTGTATGCCATGATCTACTGCCAGCAGTGAACTGGCGCAGGCAGCATCCAGTGTATAAGCTACACCACCCAGGTTCAAACGATTCGCTACCAAAGAGGCCACAAGATTAGGGATCAATCCCATGGCCGTATCCGGACCAAAGCGACCTTTTTTCTGCTGGAACTCTTTCTTTACTTTTTCAAGATCTGCACCTGATAAATGTGGTAATAAAGTTTGCAGAAGTTGTACAATCTGTTCACCCGTACGCACTATTTCAATCGCCCTGGTAGCACCAGGCCCGGGATAATTTCCTTTCCCGATAATGATACCTGTTTTCTCCAGCGAGATATGCTTATCCAATATGCCTGCATCCTGCAATGCTTGTTGGGCAAGGGCCAGCGTAATCAACTGCTCTGGTTCTGTACCCTCTACCGCCAGTGGCAATATGCCAAAACGAATGGGATCGAAGGTGGCAAATTCATCGATGAATCCACCCTTGCGACAATAAAAACGGTCTACCGCTATCGTCTCTGTATCAAAGAAAGTGGCGTCCAGCCTGTTTTCAGGCACCGCCTGTATTGCGTCTTTTTTCTGTATAATGTTCTGCCAGAAAGCCTGGATATTGCCCGCACCGGGGAAGATACCGGACATCCCTATGATTGCTACATTCATATTTGCGGACGTTTTTTAAGGTTAAGCCATGATCAGTACCTGGCTCTCATTTCCATATTTCAGCTCGTTTACAAATAGCTCCATGCCTTCCTGTAAAGGGATGAGAGCAATGCCTCTGCGTTCGTATTCCCTTTCCAGCGCAGGAGACACCATCCCGGTGCCTTTCCATGGACCCCAGTTGATAGCTGTCACTTTCCCTTTAATGGTGTTGCGCAGCTCCCATGCATAGCGGTCCATCACACTGTTGGCAGCAGCATAGTCAGTTTGGCCACGGTTGCCATATACTGAGGCCACGCTGGAGAAGAAGATCACAAACTGTACATCCGGACGCAGTTGTTCTGCCAGTATTCTCAGTGGTGTAACTTTGGTCGTGAACACGCGTTCGAATGATTCAGAAGTCTTTTGCTGGAAGAGTTTATCTTCTAATAATCCGGCTCCATGTACTACGCCATCAATCCGGCCATAGTTTTTGTATACCTGATCGATCAGTGCACTGATCTCCTGTTCATTGCGCAGGTCGAGTGAGCGATAAATAACAGTCGCACCATTTTGCTCAAGCGAATGGATGGTGGATAATATCTGGTTTGCTTTGTGTATATCGGAAGCTTTCTTTTCTATGTCCGCCGGTTTGGTGAGTTGTCCTTCGGCTATCAGTTGCTTTTTGATCGCATCTTTGGTTGTGAGAGATGCATATTGAGAAGCTACCACATTGCGAGGGTCAGCGGAGCGACCTACGAGTATATAATTACAAGGATAATCCTTTGCAAAGCGGATCATCAGTTCTGCTGTAATGCCCTGTGCACCGCCTAATACCAGTACTACGCTGTTCTTATTCAATTGCAGTTGTGAAGTATCACCTACGGGTAATTGTGAAGGTATCAGACTAAAAGTATGTCTGCTGCCATTGTGATAAATCACTTCTGCTGGTTCATCAGGATGAAGAATTTCATCGATGATCATACCTGGAATGCGATCAGCCGGGAACTGGCCTGTCAGTGTAATGCTACGGCACCTGGTGGTTTCCCATTCCTTGTCCAGGCTTTTCAGAAAACCGGGATAGCCTTGTACACTACGCAGGTCTTTGGCATCGCCATTCAGTACACCGGAAATGGCATATACCCATTTCGCTTTTTCAGGGTTCAGCTTTTTGATGGTGTCAAATGCTGTGAGGATGTTAGGCCGGCCGGGTGCTGTAAGCAGATCTGGAATGATCAGCCCCTGGTATTCATCTAAAGGTTCTTCACCTTTTATGATCGTAACACTGGCGCCTTTTTCAACCAGCAAACTTTGCAAAGCCGCAGGCAATGCGCTGCCATCGTCCATGATAGCAAACTTCGCATCTTTAATAGCAACCGCCTGCTGGGCAAAAACGGAAGGCGTCAAAGAGAAACACAACCTTGAAAGACTTGCTGCTGTTGCGGCAGCTATCGCATTGGCGGTATTGTATACAGGAATTGCGTTACCCACATTCTGCACAGGACTCGCTGGCGCAGTACCACCTACATTTTCAGCAATCCAACGCAGCAAACCATTCAGGGTTTTAATCCCTGCAAGAGCTTCTGTTTTATCTTCTCCATTCTGGGAGAAGCTGCCAATCTTTATTTTCAGCTCACCCAGTATTTCCATACGTTTGATAGAATCAATACTGAGATCCGCTTCCAGGTCCAGGTCCATACCCAGCATATCAGTAGGGTAGCCGGTTTTTTCACTGACCGTGAGCAGGAGTATATTTTTAATTTCGCTTTCGGACCAGGTTACCGATGTTTGCGCCGCAGCAGATGTGGATGGAGCTGCTGCCGGAGCCGCCTGTGGCTGATCCATATTTCCTGAAATCCATACTAACAGACCATTTAAGGTTTTGATACCCGCTAATTGTTCTACCACAGCTTCGTCGCTCTGACCGCTGGTTTTGAAGCCCCCCAACCGGGTGCGGAGTTCACCTATGATCTCCATGCGCTTAATAGAATCTATACTCAGATCCGCTTCCATGTCGAGATCTAAGCCCAGCATCTCTTGTGGATAACCGGTCTTTTCACTCACAATTTGCAAAATAGTGTCTTTGATATCGACCACAGGTTGTTGTGCAATGGCATGTTGCAGCGATACGCCACCAGCATCTGGTAAGCTCTGTGCATCTACGTTTTCAGCGATCCATTGCAGCAGACCATTCAGTGTTTTGATACCTGCCAGTTGTTCTACAACTGCTTCGTCTGATTTGCCACTTGATTTGAAACCACCCATTTGGGTACGCAGCTCCCCGATGATCTCCATACGCTTGATAGAGTCAATGCTCAGGTCTGCTTCCATGTCCATTTCAAGACCTAGCATTTCGTGTGGATAACCTGTTTTTTCACTGACTACTTCGATGAGGATGCGTTTAGTATCTCTCTTTGTAGGAGCAGAAGCCGGAGCTGGTGCTGGCGTCGCAACCTGGACCGCCACATGCGTAGCCGGCGCCACAGCCGCCGCAATCGACATTGCCGCAGGCGTATGACCCAAATAACCCAATATCACATCTCTCTGTGCCTGCACCAACAATTTCACACTATTCAAATATTCCTGCACCATATATTCTGCATTGCCCGCAGGAGGAGCTACCACTACAGGAGCCGCGCCAATATTCAGTTTCAATGGCTGCAATAACGGCATTGCACCATGCGCTGGCAACTTACCCACAGAAGGCACTGCCATATGCCCATTTACAAGCCATACTGTAGCACTCTTCTTATATTGAGCAGGGTTATCCAGTTGTAATACCTGCACATCACGACCATCAAATAGTTTCTCTAAATTGATCGCTCTACCTGTACTTATATATTTTGCCAGTGTATTCAACAAATGGGTGATCGCGTGCGGTGCTTTATCTTCTGTATGCAACACCAGCGTTTCTTTACCTAAAGTTGACTTTGCCAGATTACTCAACACTTTACCCGGTCCTGCTTCAATAAACACCCTTGCACCTGCAGCATACATGTGTTCCACCTCTTCTGCAAACAATACTGGTTTAACGATATGCTCCGCCAATCTTGCCCTGATCTCCGCTGGTTGTGTTGGATATAACTGTGCCGTAGTATTTGACCATACAGGAATGGCAATAGGCGCAAAATCTACATCCTTGATCGCGGTCTCATATAGCGCCTTTGCACCCGCTATCACCGGACTATGGAATGCACAGGCCACTTCCATCTGTTTGTAAGAGATCTTTGCCTCTTTCAATTTCTCCATCAGCGCTTCCATATCAGCTTTCTTACCAGCCAATGCCCATTGCGCAGGGGAATTATGATTCACCGGATACACACCCGTACCCTCACCCGTAAATGCTTTTAATACATCTTCCCCACAGCTTACAGCCACCATCATCCCCTTATCATCAATCACGCCACCCAGTATTGCTTTCGCACGCAACTCACTGAGCGGTACCAACTGCTCATCAGCAAATGCCCCTGCAAAACACAACGCCGGCAACTCGCCATAACTATGCCCTGCCATCATATCAGGCTCAATACCCAATGATTGCAGGAACTGCGCCATGGCCAGGTCCACAATGCCCAACACAGGTTGCGCTACCCTTGTGTCTTTGATCTGTTCTTTCTGTTGCTGGATCGCCTCATTATTAAACACCGCCGGTGGAAACAACACTTTCTCATAAGCAGGATGTTTCTTCAGCAACTGTCTCATCTCGGGGAAAGCCACGAACAGCTCTCTCGCCATATTGATCCGCTGACTACCCTGCCCAGGGAATAAAAAGGCTACCTTCCCTTCTACAGGCGCTGTCACATAAATATCTTTAGAAGTAGCACCTGCCATGGCCAGATCTAATTTCATCATCAGATCTTCTCTGCCGGTAGCTACAATAGATAAGGATACCGGCTCCTGGCTATACACTGCCAGACTATAAGCCAGATCCTTCAGTGATATACTATCATTGTTTTGGAGTATGCTGCTCACCGCTTTCAACAACGGCTGACTATTTCCTCTGAATACGAATAACTCTGCCGGCCATGTCTTAATCGCTGTATGCGCGTCCTGTACGCTGGCATCATTTTCGATCACTGCATGGAAGTTCGTACCTCCAAACCCAAATGCGCTGACACCCGCCGTACGCTTATCATCCAGCCACAACCCTGCTTCCGCATTAAACAGGAAAGGACTGCTTGCCGGATTATAAAAACTATTCGGCGTCTTCATATGCAAGGTAGGCGGCTTCACACCATGATATACTGACAATGCAGCCTTGATCAATCCTGCCAGACCTGCAGCACACTTAGTATGCCCGATCTGTGTCTTTACAGAACCCAGGTAGGTCTGCCCGATCACCGCACCATTCTGAATCAGCATGTCAGAGATGGCACTGATCTCAGTCTTATCACCTACTACAGTACCGGTACCATGCGCTTCCACCAAACCTACTGTAGCCGGAGATATTCCACTCATCTCATAAGCACGTTCCAATGCTTTCACCTGCCCTGCCTTACGTGGTGCAGTTAGCCCTAAACTCTTCCCATCACTACTACCACCCACACCTTTGATCACAGCATATATTTTATCTCCATCTCTCTTTGCATCTGACAATCTTTTCAGCACAATCATCGCTACCCCTTCACCCAGTGCAATCCCATCCGCCTCACTATCAAAAGTTGCGCATCGTCCTTTCTTTGACAATGCATGCGTACTACTAAACATCAGGTAGTCATTAATCCCATTGTGCAGGTCGGCAGCACCAGCCAGCACCATTTCGGACTTACCCAATACCAGCTCCTGACAGGCCAGGTCAATCGCCGCCAGGGACGATGCGCAAGCGGCATCTACCGTATAGTTACGTCCACCCAGATCCAACCTGTTCGTAATACGACCAGAGATCACATTGGCCAGCACGCCCGGAAAACTATCTTCCGTCATTCTTGGCAACACTGCTTTCAACTCATCCGGCATCTCACCCAGATACTGTCGATACGTAGATCTGAACCCATAACTATTTGCCAGATCAGTACCACCTTCTGCACCTATAATTACAGATACATCTTCTCCATTAAATTCCTTTCCGCCATACCCCGCATTATCCAATGCCTGCTTCGCTACCAGCAATGCCAGCAACTGTGTAGGGTCTATCGCTGCCAATGACTGTGGTGGAATCCCAAACGCCATCGGATCGAAATCAATACGCGGAATAAATCCTCCCCACTTGGAAGGAGACATCTCGCCATCATTCGAATTATTATCAAAATACAATTCCTTGTTCCATCTCTCATCCGGCACCTCAGTTACACAGTCTACACCATTCAATATATTCGCCCAGAACTCATCGATATTTTTCGCACCCGGATAGATACAAGCCATACCGATGATGGCTACATCCAGTGCTTTCTCCGGCTGTGTAAGCGGAGCAGGCAAAATAGCTTTATCAATAATGGTCTGATTCATTGCTGCCACATCTTCATGTAGTGCATGCATCGTCACCGTTTCATTGCGCATGGCGGCTACCTGCCCAATCATATACATGCCTTCACTTAGTTGTTGCTTTGGTGCTATTTTCACCAAACCATCATCTGTTCTATCCACACCTTTCGCAGCAATCCGCAAACGGCCTACATTCAGTGATTCGAGTTGCGCCCAGATCTCTTTTTTATCCACATTTGCAGCTACCAGCTGCTCCTTTTCCTTATTAAAATAATCGGCAAAAGGAGAGTGCAGACAACGGGTTTCATGGCCCGGGGCAGTTTCTAATAAAACGGTATGATTATGTGCAATGGCCTGATCCTGGAATTGCTGCAGGATTGCACCCGTCTCTACTGCTTCTTTCGTATAGATATAAGCAGTACCCATCAACACACCAACTTTCGCACCTTTGGTCGCCAATGGTGCGACCATCACACCAATAAAAGCTGCTGACAATGCATCGTGAATACCACCTGCAAAAAACAAACTGAACTGGCCCGCATTTTCTTCCTGCAATAGTCTGTCAATTTGTTTCTCCCACAGCACAAAGCTGGACAGGGGCCCTACGTGTCCTCCGCATTCGCGGCCTTCAAATACAAATTTCCTGGCCCCTTCTTTTATAAACATATCCAGCAATGAAGCTGAGGGTACATGCAGGAAAGACTGGATACCCTGCTGCTCCAGCGCTTTGGCCTGAGAGGGGCGGCCACCGGCTATGAGCACGAATGGCGGTTTTTCTTCCTGTATGTAAGCAGTCTGCTCATCTCTCAGCTCCTGCGGTGCAAACCCGAGTATACCCACACCCCAGGTTTTGTCACCGGCAAGTTGTTTGGTTTCGCGGATCAGGTTTCTGGCTGATTCGCCTTTCAATAAAGACAGGGCTACGAATGGCAGAGCACCTGCATTGGCTACAGCCGCAGCAAAAGCGGGCACGTCGCTCACACGTGTCATCGGCCCTTGTGCAATGGGATAGGTAATGTTCAATTCCTTCGCCAGTGCATTGTTCGGACTGATGACAGGCTGTGTCTGTGCCTGCCTGATATGCCCACGAATAGCATGATGCATACCGGTGATGAGTCTGCCTAATTTCTTATATCGCTTTACAAGGTCGGTAGAAATGGCAATGTCCTGACCCAGTGGCAGGAAACCTTTATCCAGTTCCAAAGTTTGTAACAATGGCTCTAACTGGGCCATGGTAGCGTTTTCTGGCAGCTCCGGAGAGTTGGGGCGTACCAGTACGCGGAAATGATCGATGAGGCGGGTCTCATTGCCATTGAGTTTTTCGCATACATTTTTTAATGCTTTAGGGGCTGTACATTCAGGAAAGAGTGCCAGTTGGCTGTCCAGTACCACCCCGGTAGCGCCAGTGGCTATAAGGGCCGCTGTAGTGTGAATACCGATGCCTCCCTGTACATATATGTGGGCATCAGGAATTGCTTTGACTACCTGCTGAAATAAAATGTAAGATGATTCATCACCTGTTTTACCACCACTTTCATTCCCTTTGAGAATGATACCGTCTGCCTTCTCTTTCTTTGCCAGCTTCGCTTCGGCAAGACTATGCACCTGGTAAAACAGTTGCACTCTCTTTGGCAGTTTTAATTTCATTCCATAGGGTGCAATAACCATTGATACCTGCTCAGGGAGGGAAATATCTGCAACACTAGTATGCACAATACATACACCGAAGGGTTGTGACAGTTGTAGTGCCAGTGCAGACAATGCTGTTTCCGCAACTTGTCTGTTACGTCCTAAATGAAGTACAGGGAAGGCTTTCGCATTAGCCAAAGCAATGGCAAGGTGGACGTCAGGGCTTTCGAACGGGGTGATCCCGATAATTGTAGACATATTCATACTAGGTTATTTGAGTTAGGTAACGGGCATGCCTGTACCAGACCATGATCATCATCATTTGATCATAGTAATGCTATACCGCGTGCCTGGATTATTTTATTATAACTGTTGCGCCTTTGAGATTACTATGTTGACGTCGGGACATAGCATTCCCATCCTGTTTATACGAACTGGAAATTGTTTTCATAGCGCAGACTTATTAAAGGCTAAACGGGCCTGGATCTCACATGAACAACTGTTCTTCCTGCTACAGAAGGTTAAATGGCTGAAAGAGATCTATTCTCGCAGCTCTTAAAATATTATGACAATTCCTGGTGAAAATAAAAAAGCGACTCCGGTAATGGTTATTTATCCTGATACGGTATTACTGATGATCGAAGATAAATTGATGCAACAACACTATTGATTTCTTATATACATGCCGGGTTCTGGTTTCGTACTGTGTTCTGGTTGTGGGCTTCATAGAATTTAAAAGATATCTGGTTATTTGAGATGTTAAAGGAAAAACCTTTAATGTTATGTTAAAGCTACTGAAATTTCCTTGAAAAAAATATAGGGGTTAGCGATGAATTAGTAGTTCGTAACAGGAAATTAATATCTGTTAATAATACTAATGTGATTGTGAAATGGAATAAAACTAAAAAAGACAAGTGGTACGGATTTCCGTACCACTTGTCTCAATTGTGAACAGATACTTAATTGTCTGCTGACAGCTTTCCAACGACTTTATATCCTCTGGAACTGTCTGCGTTAGTGACTTCCTGGTAATACATACCATCTGGAGATACGTATAATTGTTGACCATTTATTTCAACTCCCCTGCAACCATTTGGCAGTTGTTGCAATATCTCCGGTTCAGGCTCAGGCGCAGTTTGTTCGTCCTGTGCTTTGCCTGTATCCAGCTGTCCGTTCTTACCTACTACCACATATTTTACTTGTTTATCCTGTAGGATTTCCTGGTAGTAAGTACCGTTCTTTTCGTAGTAGGTATTCCCGTCAATCACCACCGTATTTACTCCATTTGGTAAACCTGGTATCACTACACCCATTGGAGGATCTACTACCTGGTATTGTTCACGCTGCGCACCTTCGGCTACAAATGATTGATAGAAGTATCCATCATAATAGTAGTAAGGACCCCATGCTGTGTTGAAAGAAAGGAAGCCATAAGGCAATACATTCACTACGAATCCTATTGGCATGCCGTAATAACGGTATGGACGATAATATGGACGTGGGTAATGCGCATAATAAGGAGAGCGGTAATAACCACCCGCATAGATGCGTGGGCCTACAATAGCCGCACCAATACCAACACCGATCCTGGCGCCACCGCCCACAACGATCCTTCCACCACCACCACCAAATGCTATACGGCCTCCACCGCCACCGCCCCAATGTCCACGACTACGTTGGGCATACGCACTATCAACTGTTGCGACACTTACCAGGGCTATCAAGGTCAGCAACACATATATTCTATTCTTCATTTTGCCTGAATTTAAATATTAGATCGATCTGGATACGATAAGTTTAACGTTAAAAACGTGTTTAACATTTTATGTGAAGGTAAATTTGTGTGGCTTTAAACCCGCTTAAAATGGCATTAAAACAACTGGTTGCGGAGGATCCTTTTTATCATCTGGATCGTATTGCGGCTTATTTGTCCCTTGTATTTATTCAGAATGGCTACTTCTGAGCTACCATTGCTCAGTTCGTTCACTACCGGCAACCATTTGCTCAGGAAGGCTGAGTTAGGCGTACGGTATTTCAATAACCGGCGCACGGTTTCTATAACTGCTTTAGGCACAGTTCCTTCGTGTAGCTCAAATACTTCGTCCGTACTCAGACCCAGGTCTATATCCTGTGCCACCCGGCTATAATCCTGCAGGTATTTTTCATTTGCTTCCATTACCTGCAATAGGGGATCATCGCTGTAGCGGATATGTCCATATTGTCTGGCTTGCTTATGTATACGACTGAGTGCGTAATTGCGGGCTACGTTGTCACAAATAACGAGGTCGGAAGGCTGGAGTTCGAACCATTCACCCTTTACCCTTTTGTGCTGGAATATTACATGCAGACATTCTTCCAGGTCATCCATGTTGGCAGCAGGGTATTGTCGGATTACACGGAACATTACGGGCAGGTGAGTATGATAGGAAGAAAGCCTTTTCTGCAGATCCTGGGTTTTCCCAATCTTGTAGAGGTTTTTTCCTGTATTGATAATATAAACGCACTTGCCAATGAGGACCTGTTCCATATAATGACCGAATGACAATCCGGGGATATATATGCAAAATGTAGAAATTTTTTTAATAATGGTGCTATTTTTTTTGCAGGGGCAGTTAAATTAGTAGAATGAAATACAATACCCTGGGTAAATCGGACCTTCAGATCAGCGAAATCGCTTTTGGATGCATGTCGCTGGGAGAGAACACTTTAGAAAATACTTTCCTGGTACATCGCGCGCTGGACAAGGGGATTAACTTCTTTGACACGGCGGATCTTTACAATTATGGGGATAATGAAATACAACTGGGATTGGCGCTGAAAGGGAAACGGGATAAGGCGGTTGTAGCCACCAAGGTAGGAAACGAGTGGAGAGCAGATAAAAGCGGGTGGGATTGGAATCCGTCCAAAGCTTATATCCTCAGATCAGTAGATGAGAGCCTGCGCCGCCTGGGTACGGACTACATCGATCTGTACCAGTTGCATGGGGGCATGATGGAGGATCCCATTGATGAGACCATTGCTGCTTTTGAAGAATTGCAGCAGGCTGGGAAGATCCGGTATTATGGTATCTCTTCTATTCGGCCGAATGTGATCAGGGAATATATCAACCGCTCTAATATCGTGAGTGTAATGATGCAATACTGCCTTCTGGACCGCAGACCGGAAGAAACCTGTTTAGACTTATTAAAATCAAACAATATCGGGGTATTAGCAAGGGGAGGAGTGGCCAAAGGCTTACTCGCCGGCAAGCACCCGGAGCCGTACCTGAACTATGATGCTGCCGCCGTAGCAAAAGCAGCGCTGGCAGTCGCAAACATTTCACAGCAGGGTCGTACACTGGCCCAAACTGCATTACGGTTTGTATTGCATCAGCCGGCTATCGCCGCAGCCGTAGTGGGGATCAGAACACAGAATCAACTGGAAGAAGCGGCAGGGGTGTTTAAGTCAGCAGCTCTGACAGCTAATGAAATAGCGGAACTGGAACAATCAATCAAACCAAATCTTTACGACCAGCATCGTTAAAAAGCATGGGTGTGCCGAAGCAAAACAGCTTTTCTTTCAAAACAAAACCGCTTTTGCCGTAGGCAAAAGCGGTTTTGTTTTGAAAGAAGAATTCTCTATTTCAATTTTTTCCCTATCCTATAATCCACCATTCCACTAAACTTCTTCGTATTCAACGACGTCCCTGACACTCTCAAACCTTCACTACTTCCCGTAGCCAGCCTGCCACCAGTACTCACCGGATAACTACCCGTTGTCAGATAAGTCTGGATATTATACAAATTCTCATCTCCTGTCAAACTTCCCCATCTTGCACCAATATAATCTGCCGCAGAATCCGTGGGGGTAATACCTGAGTAATACCCACCTGTATGGTTGGCATTTTCAGTAGCAAAGTTAATCGCATACAGATCCGCCAGGTACTGTTCCTTACCGGTACTATCATAATCAGACAAGGTGAAGGTGATAAATCCACAAGGTTTACCATAAGTCGTGGTACCTACCTGCTGCACATTCATATAAGGCTTCAGGTTATTCAGCGTCATCTCACTGGCAGATGCCGTGTTCCCCGATGTAATAAAGAACACATTATCCAGTGCCAGTCCGCCGGTAGTAGCCGGGAAGTTCACACTGGCTTCCAGCCCCACCTGATCCAGGTTGGCAGTCAGTTTATCATTATACAGGTAATAATACATAGTCTTGCCCGCAGCGCTGGCCGGTGCAATCGCACTATCCAGGTATTCTGCAGTGGTGACAGACCCACCACCATTATAGCGAAGATCTACAATCAGGTTCGTGATACCCGCCGCCTTAAATTTGGTGAACAGGGCATCCAGGACTGTTTTGGTTGGTGATGCCACCCCTTTACTGGTATAGGTGCTGGTAAAGGTATAAAACACAAAATACCCCACTTTAGATCCATTGATCGTATAAGTGGTATCAAACAGCACCGGGTTAATATTGTAAGTAGCAGCAGTCAGTGAATAACTGGCGGTTACTTTTGATGTATTTTTTGTCACTGTCAGACTCACAGAAGAGGAGTTAAACAAGGCATTGGTTACCTTGGTCGTATTGGTACCTGAAGATCCATCATAAGCAATATCTGTATCGCCATTGATCGCTGTGATCCTGTCGCCTCTTTCCAATCCGGCCAGACCAGCAGGAGAGTTCTTATCTGCATAAAGCACATACAGGTAAGTGGTAGACTTATTCGCATCAGCGTATACATAACTCACTTCCATCCCGAAATCGCCGGAGGTGGCAGACACTTTTGTCAGGGAACCAGATACCCCATCCTGCAGGGAGGTAGACAAGGATCCTGTTCTGTCCAGAAAACTATACCTGTCCAGCGCGGTTGACCCCGTTCCTACTGAATAAGCTTTCATGGCAGTGAGCAGGTCATCAGCTGTGGAATAGGTGCTACTCAGTGGATTCAAGGTAGGCACATTGGAATACCAGTAGTAGGTAGGCAGGTCAGTCGTCGTACTACGACCACCATTTACATAGCTCACCTGCATGGTATTATACATCAGGTATTTCAGCGAATCCTCGTCGGAGGTAGCAGTGCCGGAGGTTGTGGTTGTTGTACTCCCGGATTTGCTTTCTTTTTTACAGGCAGCGAAAAAAACTGCACACAGCGTACCTACAGTCAGTACGGCCAGCGTAAATCTTTTATTCATGAGAAGGATGGATTTTCAATGAATTGATACTCTTATACAATACGACGATATTGGACTACACGGTTGGTTTAAAGTTTACTTTTTAAGGAAAAGTTAATATTCTCCCGGAGAAAGTTCTTTTTAGCTAAAACAATTTAGCCTATCTCTGAACGCCAGTACAGCTATTCTTCCATTTATAAAATAAATGGTATTTTGCCCCGCGAAAACTTATTTTTACGTCCTTTATCATGCTAAAATTCCAGACACTCTCAACATGAAAAAACTCATCATTCCGGCCCTTTTGCTGGCATCCTGTTTTGCAAAGGCCCAGACTGTGAATAGCGTCTCAGACCCGGTGGAATGGGTCAATCCACTTATGGGAACCGATTCAAAGGGTTCCTTGTCAACTGGTAATACCTATCCAGCCATTGCCTGCCCATGGGGTATGAACTTCTGGATGCCGCAGACCGGCAAAATGGGCGACGGATGGGCGTACACCTACCATTCGGACAAACTGCGTGGTTTTAAACAAACCCACCAGCCAAGCCCATGGATCAATGATTACGGCCAGTTTGCCATCATGCCGGTAACGAAATCTGTAAAATTCAAAGAAGATGACAGAGCCAGCTGGTTCTCGCACAAAGCGGAAGTAGCCAAACCATATTATTATAGTGTATACCTGGCCGATCACAACGTGACCACGGAAATCACTCCAACTGAAAGAGCTGCTGCTATCCGTTTTACCTATGGTAAGGAAGACAGTGCTTTCGTAGTGATCGATGCGCTGGACAAAGGCTCTTACATCAAAGTATTGCAGTCTGAGCGCAAAATTATTGGCTATACCACCAAAAACAGCGGTGGCGTACCGGCTAATTTCAAAAACTACTTCGTACTCACTTTCGACAAGCCTTTCACTTATGTAGCTACCTTCAAGAACGATGTACTGAGCAAAGGTGTTGCGGAAGCACAGGAAAATCACGTAGGTGCCGTAATCGGCTTCTCTACTGTGAAAGGTGAGCAGGTAAACGTAAAAGTGGCATCTTCTTTCATCAGCCCTGAGCAGGCAGTATTGAACCTGAACCAGGAGATAGGCAGCAGCACTTTTGACGCCATCAAAGACAAGGCAAAAGCTGCCTGGAACGCCGAGATGAGCCGTATCAAGGTAGAAGGTGGTACATCTGACCAGACCCGTACCTTCTATTCCTGCCTGTACCGTTCTATGCTGTTCCCCCGTAAGTTCTATGAGTACGATGCCAAAGGTGCAGTGGTACACTACAGCCCTTATAATGGCCAGGTACTGCCAGGCTATATGTTCACCGATAATGGTTTCTGGGATACTTTCCGTGCCCAGTTCCCTTTCTTCAACCTGATGTACCCTTCTATGAACGCTCATATCATGGAAGGTATGGTGAACGCTTACAAAGAAAGTGGCTGGTTGCCTGAATGGGCGAGCCCTGGTCACCGCGATTGTATGATCGGTTCCAACTCTGCTTCCCTGATTGCAGATGCATACCTGAAAGGTGTAAGAGGTTTCGACATCAACACTGCCTACGAAGCGATCATTAAGAACTCCAACAACGAAGGTCCGCTGGAATCAGTAGGCCGTAAAGGTGTAAAATATTACAATAAACTGGGTTATGTGCCTTATGATGTGAAGATCAATGAGAACACTGCCCGTACACTGGAATATAGCTATGATGACTGGACTATCTGGAAACTGGCCGTTGCCCTGAACCGTCCAAAGGCAGAAATCGAGCGTTTTGCTAAACAGGCACGTAACTACCGCAACGTATATGATGCAGAGAGCAAATTAATGCGTGGGAAAAATGAGGATGGTAAATTCCAGACTCCTTTCAATCCAACCAAATGGGGAGATGCATTTACGGAGGGGAATAGCTGGCATTATAGCTGGTCTGTATTCCACGACGTACAGGGCCTGATCAACCTGATGGGGGGTAAAGAAACCTTCGTTCAGATGCTGGATTCCGTATTCGCTATGCCTCCGGTATTTGACGATAGCTATTATCACTTCACCATTCATGAAATCCGCGAAATGCAGATCATGAACTTTGGTCAGTATGCACACGGTAACCAGCCTATCCAGCACATGATCTACCTGTACAACTATGCAGGTGCTCCATGGAAATCTCAATACTGGCTGAGGGAGGTTATGAACCGCCTGTATTCAGCTACTCCTGATGGTTATTGCGGTGATGAGGATAATGGCCAGACTTCTGCATGGTATGTATTCAGTGCACTGGGATTCTACCCGGTTACACCTGGTGCGCCACAGTATGTAGTAGGAGCACCTTTGTTTAAAAAAGCAACCGTGAAGCTGGAAAATGGTAAAGAGATCGTGATCAATGCACCAAGAAACAGCGAAGAAAACCGTTATATCAGATCTGCTACCTTCAATGGTGCGAACCTGACTAACAACTGGCTGGATTACAATGCTTTGATGAAGGGTGCAACTATCGACTTCGATATGGATGCTACGCCTAATAAGAGCAGAGGTATCTCTGATAAGGATGTACCTTATTCCATGACCCAGGAGGTTAAATAAGATAAAATAATATCATTACAGATAGGAAGCCCCCTCAGTTGAGGGGGCTTTTTTTATAGTGCTTGTTCGACGCTTCTTCGATGCTTCTTCGTCACCAAAAGAACACCAAAAGGGCACCTCAATATCCGAGGGATAATAAAGTGCCCTTTTGGTACCCTTTTAGTATCGGTAGCATAGCGAAGACGCACTAAGAGAACGTGGTATTTTAATTGTATGTTTGTTAGCTATGAAACAGGTCAGACTATTACTATGCTTAGCCCTACCGGCTATTTTATTCAGCTGCGCACATTCTCCATATGGCGCTACCAACAAGGTATACCGCAAGCAAGCCAAAACTTATGCCCGCACCTTACGTGCAGAGCCTACGGGACAATGGATTGGTTCCACCAATTTCAATATGCGTAAACCGAATTACGTGATCATTCACCATACGGCACAGGGCACCTGCGACAGCACTTTCAGGACTTTTACCCTGACCCGGACCAATGTAAGCGCACATTACGTGATCTGTAAAGACGGTACGGTGGTGCAAATGCTGAATGATTACCTCCGGGCATGGCATGCCGGCTTGTCAAGATGGGGAAATGTGACTGATATGAACTCCTGTTCTATCGGCATCGAACTGGATAACAATGGATTCGTACCTTTCCAGCCTCAGCAGATCAATAGTCTGATGGTTTTACTGGATACTTTAAAACACAGGTACAATATCCCGGCAGCCAACTTTATTGGTCATGGCGATATAGCTCCTACCCGCAAAAATGACCCCAACCGGTACTTTCCCTGGCAGCAACTGGCCGAAAAAGGCTTTGGGCTCTGGTACGATACTACCGGCGTGACCCTGCCAGCAGATTTTAATACTAAACAAGCACTGCGTCTTTTTGGTTATGATGTGAAAGATACGAGTGCCGCAATCATTGCTTTTAAAAGACACTTTGTACCCGCCGATTCATTAACCGGCATAAAACTGGATGAAGGAGAGAAGAAAATACTCTATAACCTCATGCAAAAAAGTGAATAACTGATATGAAAAAGATAATCAGTAGCTGTCTGGGTTTATTTTTCTTTATATCGGCCGCTATGGCCCAAAAAGGGGATTGGTATACATGGAGCACAGGCACTACGCCTGCGGTCCATGTGACCATCAACGGGGATGAAATTGTACTGGATCGTACCGATCCGGCTACCAAACAGGGGGGCATCAGTGGCAGAAAATCGAACGATCTGGAAGCCGAACACCTGAAAATCATCAAAAAAGTAGAGAAAAATGACCGGACCTACCTGATCTTTCAGTCATTTGATGGATTATACTTTGTAACGACCCTGCAGAAAAGTCCATCCGGCGATTCTGTATTTATGTATTGCGCCGATGGGATAGAAGATGGGTATAAAGGATTGAACGAGGCCCTGGATGGAATTAAAAAAGATAATGGGTCAGACTTCTATATCACCCTATTTAAAAAAGAAGTCATAGATGCCGAAAAACGCAAAGTACCTGTATCTAAAATTACCGGGTCCGAATTCGGCACCGCCCTGCAAAACTTCACAGACAGGATGGATAAATTCTGGAAGGATAGGGGATATGGCCATTTTGAACCCTATCACGGTTTTATGAACCTGATCTATGGAAATGCCTTTGCCAATGCATTTGGTGATAAGTATAGCAAACTGAGCCTGGTCACTAAAGAATTGAAAACCCCTATTGCTAATTATAGTAGCAATCCCAATATCCGTAGACTTTTAGAGTCAGCTGGATTCCTGAAAAGCGAATAATTTTTATAAAAATCTTAACAACTTAGTCTATAAAACTTGTAGGTTAATAGATTCCTTCTTAATTTCGCCCTGTATTTAACAATCGTCGATTAAATGTCTGTATAAGTAGTAGCAATTTTTCCTACTCATTATTAATTAAGTCAACGCTATTGTGAGTCATGTCAACTGCTGGTTCCAAACCGGCCAGGCATTGCCATGGACATTAATTACCTGAAATCTGATACAAAAATGCATAACCAACTACGCAGAATCGCTGGTATGATACTGGCTCTCCTACTCGCATATCAATGGGGGCAGGCGCAAAACACACGAATTACCGGGGTTGTCACATCCCGTACTGATGCCACACCTATTCCAGGAGCTATCATTTCTGTAAAAGGCACAAATCATGGTACACAAACCGATGCAGATGGTAAGTATTCCATCACCGTATCTCCAAAAGATACTCTCCGCATCTCTTTTATCGGATTTACCGCTGTTGAGCAGGTTGCCGGCACTGGCCGAACCCTGAATTTCGCGCTGGAAAACAACGAAAGCAAATTGCAGGAAGTAGTTGTCACCGCCCTCGGTATCAGCCGTGAAAAGCGTTCCCTGGGGTATGCGGTACAGGAACTTAAATCCAAAGATATTGCCGAAGCCCGTGAGTCGAACCTCGTCAATGCGCTGACTGGAAAGATCGCTGGTGTAACGGTTACCAGTAGCCAGGGTAGTATGGGGTCTTCCCGTATCGTGATCAGGGGTGAAACCTCTATCGCTGGTAACAACCAACCTTTGTTCATCGTGGATGGTATTCCAGTTGATAATAGTCAGCTTGGTGTAGGTATCGGTACAGCCCGCGACTTTGCAAATGCCATTGCCGATCTGAACGCAGACGATATCGAATCGCTGAACGTATTGAAAGGTCCGAACGCCGCAGCACTATACGGTTCCCGCGCCGCTGGTGGTGTACTGGTTATCAAAACCAAAACCGGGAAAGGCATGAAAGGCTATGGCGTAACTGTAAACAGCAGCGCTACCTTCGAAAATATACTGGTACTGCCTAAATATCAGAACAGCTATGGACAGGGTTCCAGCGGACAGTTCAGCTATGTAGATGGTAAAGGTGGTGGCGTGAACGACGGTGTGGATGAAAGCTGGGGGCCTAAAATGGATGGCCGCCTTATTCCGCAGTTCTTCTCCAAGGGTGAAGCAGTGCCTTTTGTTGCGCATCCTGACAACGTGAAGGATTTTTATCAGACCGGTTATACCCTGAACAATGGTATATCAGTAAGCGGTGGTAGCGACAAAGCAGATTACCGTTTCTCTTATAATAATACGAAGCAAACCGGCATTATGCCAAACACTGGAATCACCCGCAATTCCTTTGCGTTGAATACCACCTACCGCCTTACACCAAAGCTGACATTGAGCACCTATGCTAACTATGTAAAAGCTGATGCAGATAACCTGCCTGGTATAGATGGTAAACGTGCAAACAGCGTGACCCTGCAGTTCACCTGGTTTGGCCGTCAGGTAGATACCCGTCTCCTCAGAAATTATAAAAATGCAGATGGTACAGATTTCAACTGGAACCATAGCTACTATAGTAACCCCTACTGGATACAGTATGAAAACACAGTAGGTCAGGCACGTAACCGTTTCTTCGGAAACGCCCGTCTGAGCTATGAGATCGCCAGCTGGCTCTCTGCTAACTTCCGCATTGGTACGGATACTTATAATGATAGGCGTAAGTACAGAGTAGCTTATTATACAAACGGTACGCCTTATGGTTCTTATACTGAAGACGCCTATCAGGTGACTGAAACCAACGCCGAGTTTACCCTGAATGCAAAGAAGAAACTGAACAAAAATTTCTCTATTGATGGTCTGGTGGGTGGCAACGTCCGCAACAATCAATACGAAAACAACTTTCAGCAGGCACCTAAGCTGGCCGTAAGAGATCTGTATACATTGAATAACTCCCGGGATCCGCTGGTATCTACAAATGTCTTTAACCAACTGAGAGTGTACAGTACTTTTGCTTCTTCACAGGTAGCTTACAGGGACTGGGCATTTCTGAACCTGACTGCACGTAACGACTGGTCTTCTACACTGCCTGCGGCAAATAACTCTTACTTCTATCCATCTGTGAATGCAAGTGTGGTACTGAGCGATGCATTGCACATTCAGAGCAATGTACTCACTAACCTTAAAGTAAGAGGTGGTTGGGCAATGGTTGGTAAGGATACCGATCCTTATAGCCTGATCAATACTTATCCTTTCAGCCAGCCATTTGGTAGCTTGCCGTTGCAGACTGTGAATGATAAGTACCTGAAGAAAGATCTGAAACCAGAAATAACACAATCTACTGAATTCGGTATCGAAGCAGGTTTCCTGAAAGATCGCCTTCGTGCAGATGTGACTTACTATGCTTCCAGCAGTTACAACCAGATCCTGTTGGCCGATGTAAGTGCCACTACCGGTGACCTGAAGAAGATCCTGAACGCAGGTAAGATCAATAACCATGGTGTGGAGGTAATGCTGGGTGCTACACCTGTCACTACTGCCTCCGGTTTCCGTTGGGATGTAAATATCAACTACGCAAAGAATATCTCTAAAGTAATAGAGCTGGACAAAGAAGGTTTCCTGAACGACTATGTACTGGGTAGCTCTGGCAACATGCAGGTACTGGCATCCAAAGGCAAGCGCTATGGCGCCCTGTATGGTAAAGCTTATAAGCGTAATGACAAAGGTGAAATTATCGTAAGCGCCAGTGGGGCACCAGTGGTTGCTGATGATAAAAAAGTACTGGGTTACTATACGCCAAAGTGGACAGGTAGTATCAACAATAACTTCTCTTTCAAAGGCTTCACTGTCGGCTTCCTGATCGATACCCGCCAGGGTGGCCAGATCTGGTCCGGTACTAACTACACCGGCATCTACACAGGTGTACTGGCAGCAAGTATGCCGGGCAGAGATGAGGAGCATGGTGGTTTACCTTATTACTATGCTAACAATAACCAGCAGGGTACAGCGGTTCGCCTGGAGAACCATACATCTGCAGCACCAAATGGCGAGACTGTATACCATGATGGTATCATCTTCGACGGTGTAACTGCCGATGGTAAAAAGAATGAATCGATCCTGCCTGCACAGCGTTATTACAAAGCTGTATACAGCAGCTCACTGAACGAAAGTAGTGTGTACAGCGCCAGCTTTATCAAACTGAGAGAGGTAAGAATAGGATATGCACTGCCGCTTGAAATAGCGCACAAGTGGGGATTACAGGGCGTGAACCTGACAGTAACTGCACGTAACCTGTTCTACATCGACAAAAAGGTTCCAAACATTGATCCGGAAACGGCATTTAATACTGGTAACGGACAAGGTCTGGAAACACTGCAGATTCCTACTACACGTAGTATTGGTGTGAACCTGAAAGTATCCTTCTAATTCAACCATCAAAAAATCAGATCATGAAACTATTCAAATATATACTATGGGTATCTGGTATTGCACTGGTGCTCACATCCTGCTCCAAACAGCTGGAAAGGATTAACAAGAATCCGAATGAATCAGAAACTGCACAGCCGGATTACCTGCTCACCAATGGTATCAAAGCGAATGTAGATACTTACTGGGGCACAGATGCTGCCATGGAAACAAGTTTGCTGTATGTACAATACTGGGCAAAGATCCAATATACGGACCCGGACAAATACATTCCTGCATCTACCAGTATCCAGACTATCTGGAATAACTTTTATGCACAGGGTGTACAGGATTTTACTACGCTGATTCAGCTGGGCGATACCCTGCACAATCCGAATTATCGCGCAGTAGGTGTCATCATGCGTTCCTGGATCTTCCAGGTGCTGACAGACCTGTATGGCGATGTACCTTATTCACAGGCTGCAAATATTGAGAAATACCTGACACCTAAGTACGATAACCAGCGTGATATCTACATCGGATTGCTGGCAGAACTGAAAGCAGCAGTAAGCGTGATCAATACGAATGGTGATGCTATCGGCGGCGACGTGCTGTATAATGGTGATATGAATAAGTGGAAGAAGTTTGCGAACTCACTGCGACTGCGTATTGCACTGAGAATAGCTGATCAGGAGTTTGATGCAGCAAAAGCCGTGTTCGATGAAATCGGTGCGGACAACAGTGGGTTGATCGCTGCGAATAGTGAGAATGCACAGCTAACTTACCTGGCATCTCCCAATCAGAACCCGGTAGCAAAGAATAGGGAGACACGCAGCGACTACCGCATCAGCAAGAGCGTGGTTGATTTACTGCATACCTTCAATGATCCTCGTCTGAGTGTATATGGTGCAATCCCTAAGGATACAAATGCAGTAGTAGGTATCACCAATGGGTTGCCTACGGATTCAGCATCTAAACTGGGTTTCAACAAGACATCAGATGTAGGTGCGGTGTTCACAGCTACTACAGCACCAGCAGTGATCTTCAACTATGCTGAGTTATTGTTCATCAAGGCCGAAGCAGCACAGAGAGGTTTGCTGAGTGGCGATGCGGCAGATCTGTATAAGCAGGCGATCACCGCTTCACTGCAACAGTATAGTATTGGTGATGTAGTGGTAGCTACTTACCTGGCGCAGACTTCAGTAGCATATAATGCAGTTGATTACAGAAAATCAATTGGCGAGCAGAAATGGCTGGCGCTGTTTGGCGAAGGCCTGGAAGGATTTGCAGAGTGGAGAAGACTGGATTACCCGGTACTGACACCTGCTTATTCAGGTGTACTGAGTGGAAAAATTCCTTTGAGGCTCACCTATCCTTCGGCAGAGCAGGCGCTGAATGGAGTAAATTATAAAGCAGCGGTTACACACCAGGGAGCGGATCAGTTGATTACGCGTCTTTGGTTCGACGTTAGATAAAATGAATAGCGTGCTGCCTTCGGCAGCATTAAACAAACAGGGGGCAGTCGTAGACTGCCCCCTGTTTGTTTTTCCCCTTTGCGTAAATAAAATTCCTTTTCCGCTTTTGATTAAGCCTTCAGATAAAAGATTTTTGTACAATCAGATACACACTTGTTCAATTTGTAATAGTAAAAAGTGATGAATTAGGCCCCGACATTTGTCGGGGCTTTTATTTTATAAGTATTTTTAAATGGTCGGTGTCTTTCCTCCATCAACAGGGATGCTCGTACCTGTGATATACCCTGCGGCAGGTGTAGCCAGAAATGCAATTGCAGCTGCAACTTCCTTTGCATCTCCAAAGCGTTTCGCTGGTATTTCATTCAGCATTTCCTGTTCTATTACTGTCTGATCCACACCGCGCTTCCTGGCAGTGGTTTGAATCAGGGAGCGTAACCGGTTTGTATTGGTCGAACCGGGCAGGATATTATTGACAGTCACGCCATACTGTGCCAGTTCTGTCGCCATGGTTTTGGCCCAGGCAGCGACGGAGAGGCGGATGGTGTTGGATACGCCCAGGTTTTTGAGAGGTGCTTTCACAGAGGTAGAGATCACATTGATGATCCTGCCATAACCGGCAGCGATCATACCTGTGAGCACAGCCTGTGCAAGTATATGGTTATTCACCAGGTGCTGGTTGAAAGCAGCTGTGAATTCATGCACTTCTGCCTCTACGATCGGGCCGCTGGCAGGACCTCCTGTGTTATTGACCAGGATGTGTATTGATTGTTTCTCAGTGACGGTTTTGATGGCTTCCTCTACTTCCTTTGTATGCTGGAAGTCTGCCACAAGATAACTATGCTCTTGAAAATGTTCTGCTTCGAGCGTAGGTATAATTTCCTTCAGGGCTTCTTTGTCCCTGGCCATTAAGATACATTCAGCTCCTAAAGCGGCCAGTTCTCTGGCTGTGGCCAATCCAATTCCCTGTGTAGCACCACAGATCAGGGCGGTTTTCCCCTTTAAAGATAATTCCATACTATTTCATGACTAACAGTTTCTCAAAACGTAGCAAAACACGTTGGGTTTTTCAGAAAGCTAAGATAAGGGAATATACTATATCACCTTTCTTATACACGTACGTATATACGTTTTTTATCCAGAATTTTACCCACACACCAGCAAAACAGCATGAATGTAATTGCAAAGAGGAGAGACCCTACTTTGCCCGGCGCTATTTGCTGAAATATATGGTTACTGAGCCAGTCGTATACTGATTCGTTCCCAATAGTAAAGAAATATAAGAATATAACCATCACTTCTGACAAAAGATAAAGGAATAATGGGTTTTTCCCGAAAGTGGTGAAAAATCCGGTCCAGCTGGTTTTTCCCTTAACATCTATAATATATAAGAGGGCAGTGAGTATCAGGAGATCCAGACCCGCTGTTAATAACACGAAGGAACTGGTCCATAACTTCTTGTTAATTGGAAATTGCTGGTCCCACAAAGTAGCGACAATAATGAATATAGAACCGAAACGAATGAGGATACTGAAGGTATTGGGCTTGCGTTTCTGGATAAAGAGGCCGGTGTAATAACCGATCACTACATTCACAATTGCTGGCAAGGTGCTGAGTAATCCTTCGGGTTCAGAGATGGTCCCTTTATCGTGGTACATATGATTTTCACCAAGAATTAACTTATCGAAATGGACAGCGGCATTGGTACTGAAACCATATGGATCGGCAGGATCACCCAGGAAGTACATGATGAACCAGTAACCGAGCAGTAGTAATGCGCTGATAATCCAAACTGCTTTTGTAGGCAAATAGCGGATCATGAGAGAAGCGAAGCAATAACAGAGGGCTATTCTTTCGAGCACGCCCATGATACGGGTGTCATGGAAAGGAATGAATTCCAGTCCGTTTGGCGTGTGGCGTACAAAAGGCAACCAGTACATAATGAATCCCAGCAGGAAAATGAGCAGGGTCCTTTTGAATATTTTCGATAGTACAGCGGCATTACCCAGTTCGTAATACTTGCGCATACTAAAGCTCATGGCATTGCCCACGGCGAAGAGGAAAGACGGGAAAACCAGGTCGGTGGGTGTGAATCCATGCCAGGCGGCATGTTCCAGTGGTGCAAATATATGATCATAGCTACCGGGGGTATTTACAATGATCATAAAGCAGATGGTAAGGCCACGGAATACATCCAGTGGTAGAAAGCGTTGATTGGCAGCTTGCATTGGTAAGGATTAGATTGGTATAAATATAATGCAAGCAATGATTGATTACAATGGAATTTGCCGTCCTCCATTATTTTTGCTGTATTAAATAATCATTTTATACTTTAGTAGTAAACACAGCCTTTATTGAACCACAAAGTTACTATAGCAGACATTGCGAGGGAGCTGAACCTGACGGGGGCGACTGTATCCAGGGCGTTGAATAACCGCAAGGGAACCAGCGAGGAAACCCGTAAAATGGTACAGGAAGCGGCGGAAAGGATGAACTACCGGAGGGACAGGATCGCATGGTCGCTTCGTTCCGGCAGGACCAATATTATTGGGGTCATCATTCCAAGCGCGGAAATCAACTTCTTTGGTTCTGTTATCCACGGTATTGAAAGTATGGCCAACCAACACGGCTATAATGTATTGATCTATCAGTCCAACGAACAACCGGAATATGAGCAGAAGGGGATTGAAACCTTTCTGAGCACCCGGGTAGATGGTATCCTGGCTTCTATTGCCAAGGAGACATTCGACTTTAGCCACTACCTGGAAATCAAGGAGCGGGGTGTACCCCTGGTCTTTTTTGACCGTGCGAATGATAGCCTGAATATTCCTTCGGTGGTGGTAGATGACTTCAAAGGAGCTTACTATGCTACGGAGCACCTGATCCGTCAGGGGTATAAAAGGATTGCTCACATTGCGGGGCAGCAGCACCTGAAAATATTCAAAGACCGCCTGGAAGGATATAAATCAGCCCTGGCGGCATATAGCATTCCTGTAGAGGAGGACCTGATATACCAGGGAAACGTTTCGATCGAGGCGGGCAGACAGGCAATACAGCATTTGCTGGGGCTGGCACAGCCACCTGATGCGGTATTTGCCGTAGAGGATTTTACGGCGCTGGGGGTAGTAAAGGAATTGAAAGACAAAAATATAGATATGCCGGGGGCGTTTGGGGTGATCGGATTTGCCAATGAATCGTTCGATGAGCATATAACGCCGAGCTTGTCGAGTATAGATCAGCAGACGGTGCAGATGGGGAAGGAGGCGTTTAAGTTATTGATGGAGTTGATAAATGAAGGGGAAGAGGGGACGCTGGTAAAGTCGAGAGTGGTGTTGGATCCGGTACCGGTGTATAGGCAGTCCTCTGTAAGGAGATAGCGAAAATTTGCGGAGGCTGCTTTGCAGCCTCCGCAAATTTTCGGAAAGGGCCCTGCGGGAGGCTAAAAGAAAATGGGGCAAATAAACATCTTTTACGTAGGGAATGCCGCTTTGATGTAAACGATTACATAAAAATAAATCTTTCATTTACAATCAATTATATAAAATCTTTTACCATTCGTAAGATTTATTGTAATCGTTTACGTAAATCTTCTATTTTTATATCGTGATTCCACTTTTTTAAACAGGAAAAATTCCATGGCTATAGAAAAAAGATCTAATAATCTCCCTTATTAAATCCGAATCTATCCAGCTCCACAAAAAAACTGAAATGCATGAAAGGAAAAGTTTCATTAATCGCTTTGTTATTTGCGACGATGGCCGTTGTCGCTAATGCTCAGCCGCGACCACAATGGTCCAAAAAACAAGCTCAAAAATGGTATAAATCACATTCGTGGCAACGAGGCGCCAACTTCATCCCCAGTTCTGCTATCAACCAACTGGAAATGTGGCAGGCAGCTACCTTCGACACCACCACCATCAGCCGTGACCTTGGCTACGCCGCCTCCATTGGTTTAAATTCTATGCGCGTATTCCTCCATCATGCTGCCTGGGAGCAGGATCCTCAGGGTTTCAAAAACCGTCTGAACACCTATCTCAGCATCGCAGACCGCTATGGTATCTCCACCATTTTCGTACTTTTTGATGACTGCTGGAACAAAACCTATGCTATCGGTACCCAACCTGAACCCAAACCCGGTATCCATAACTCCGGCTGGTTGCAGGACCCAGGTATCCGCAGAGAAAGTTCACCACTGCTGAACGACACCCTGCACAAATATGTAAATGATGTAATGACCTCCTTCAGGAAAGATAAGCGTATCCTCCTGTGGGATCTTTATAACGAACCAGGCAACTCCGACTATGGAGACAAAAGCCTGCCTTTATTACAACTCGTATTCACCTGGGGCAGAGAAGCTAATACAGAACAGCCTATCAGCTCCGGTGTATGGAATAAAAGTCTCACAAGCCTGAACGAATTCCAACTGAACAATTCAGATGTGATCACCTATCACAACTATGCTGACGAAAAGGAACACCAGGAAGTAATCGACACCCTGCGTAAGTATGGTCGTCCCCTGATCTGTACCGAATACATGGCCCGTTCCCGTGGCAGCCGCTTTGCGAACATTATGCCGCTCCTGAAAAAGGAAAATGTAGCTGCTTACAACTGGGGCCTTGTATCAGGTAAGACCAATACTATTTATGCCTGGGATACACCTATGCCTGACGGCGCAGAACCTAAAGTTTGGTTCCACGACATTTTCAGACAAGACGGTACACCTTACAGCACAGAAGAGATCACGGTGATCAAATCCCTGACAGGAACAAACTAGGATCAATAACTTTGATTAAAAAATTAGAACGTGGAGCAAGCTAAACTAAACGCTTATTGCCAGCAGCATTTTGATCAGGAACCAATTATGGTAAGAGCTGCAGGACGCATCAATCTCATTGGAGAACATACGGATTACAACAATGGATTCGTATTGCCTGCCGCTATTGACAAAGCTATCTACCTCGCCATTATCAAGCGCAACGACAACAAAATTGTGCTGCATGCACTGGATGTAAATGATACATTCACCGGATCGTTGGATAAACTGGAGCGTACGAAACAGCATTGGCCTGATTATCTGCTGGGCGTTGTGCAGCAATTGCAGCAGGGTGGTCATATCATCAGCGGATTTGAATGTGCATTTTGCGGTAATGTTCCCCTGGGCGCCGGCCTCTCATCCTCCGCAGCACTGGAATGTGCTACCGTATTTGGTTTGAATGAACTTTTCAGCCTTGGCCTGGGTCGTAAAGAAATGGCACTCCTGTCACAGGCTGCCGAAAACCAGTTTGTTGGTGTACGTTGTGGTATCATGGACCAGTTTGCCAGCATGTTTGGTAAAAAACAACAGCTCATCAAACTGGATTGTGCCTCCCTGGAATATGAATACATCCCTTTTAACTTTGACGATGTAAACCTCGTGCTGCTGGATACACAGGTGAAGCACTCCCTGGCATCATCCGAATACAATACCCGCCGTGCTGAGTGCGAGCAGGGTGTAGCCTGGGTAAAGGCACACCATCCGCATGTAAACAGCCTGCGTGATGTAAATATGGATATGCTGGATGCCTATGTAAAAGGTAAGAATGCTACCGTATATAACCGTTGCCGTTATGTAGTGGAAGAAATTCAGCGCTTACAGGATGCCTGTATCGATCTGCAGAATGACGACCTTACAGCTTTCGGTAAAAAAGTATTTGCTACACACGAAGGCCTCGATAAGCTGTATAATGTAAGCTGCCCTGAACTGAACTGGCTGGCGGAATTCGCTGCCGGTGAAAATGGCGTACTGGGTGCACGTATGATGGGGGGCGGCTTTGGTGGCTGTACTATCAACATCGTGAAGAAAACTGCTGTACCAGCCCTGCTGGAAAGAGCAGCTGCAGGCTACAAACAGCAGTTCAACACTAATCTGAAAGCATATGTGACCAGCATTGAAGACGGTTGCCGTACTGTCAACAACCTGGTGAATAACTAATATACCATTTCCATCTGCGTGCAGGTTCGCCTTCACGCAGATATCCTTGTCAAGTGAAATCACTAAGAGCAATGTCTGAAAATACCTTTGATTTAACTTCTCATCCCCATACCCGACTGAATATCCTGACCGGAGAATGGGTACTCGTTTCTCCTCACCGTTCCAAAAGACCATGGCAGGGAAAAGTAGAAGCGCCAGCGCTGGTACAGCGTCCTTCTTATGTAGAAGACTGTTACCTGTGTCCAACCAATACACGTGCCGATGGCAGCAAGAATGAAGCGTACACAGGGCCGATCGCCTTTACGAACGACTTCTCTGCTTTGTTGTCCGACACACCTACCGGCGATGTGAATGAGGATGGTCTGCTGGTAGCACAGTCACAGAAAGGCCTTTGCCGTGTGATCTGTTTCAGCCCAAGACATGACCTCACACTGCCTGAAATGGACGTTCCTGCTATCCGCCAGGTAGTAGACCTGTGGGTAAAAGAGTACGAAGCGCTGAAAGCTGTAGACTACATCAAATACATCCAGATCTTCGAAAATAAAGGAGATATTATGGGTTGTAGCAATCCACATCCACACGGACAGATCTGGGCATCAGAGAATATTCCGATGGAGCTGGAAAAAGAAACCCGTCAGCAAAAACTGTATTTCGATAAGCATGGCAAAAGCCTGTTGTCCGCCTACCTGGACAAAGAGGTAAAAGAAAAGGTGAGAATCATTGCTGAAAATGCACACTTTGTAGCACTGGTACCTTTCTGGGCAGTATGGCCTTACGAGGCAATGATCATCAGCCGCCGGCATGTACAGTCTGTGCTGCAATTTAATGAAGATGAAAAAACAGGACTGGCAGATATTTTAAAACAACTGACCATCCGTTACGATAACTTATTCGAAACATCATTTCCATATTCTGCCGGTATGCACCAGGCGCCGGTGAATGATGGCAGCGAACATCCTGAATGGCATTGGCATATGCATTTCTATCCACCATTACTGCGCTCTGCGACAGTGAAGAAATTCATGGTGGGATACGAGATGCTGGCTAATCCACAAAGGGATATTACGCCGGAATTTGCAGCTGAAAAGCTGAGGACTTTGTCTGCAGTCCATTACAAAAGCGGGCAACTCGTTTAATCTATGTTTTTTTGTTTTTTTTGATCCAATGTGTGTAGGGGCGGCCTTTAGGCGGCCCCTTTCTTTTTTTTAGAGATGCACTCTTACGCCACCGTAATAGCTGCGTAAGGCAGCAGGATTGAAGTAACGGTTTCCTACTGCATTCAAATCATTCCCCAGGCTATAGAACTGGTTCAGGATATTATCGGCACCTGCGTAGAGCGTTACATTCCGCATCATTTGCCAACTTACTTTCCCTTGTAATAAATGATATTGTTTGGCGTAAGCAGTGTTTGCATCGTCCAATGGCAGCTTATCTGTGAATGTGTATTGTGCATATACAGAGAAGTGTACAGGCAATTGTGCCAGCAAGCCTGCATATGCTACATGACGAGGTACGCCGGTGATGGCATTGCCGGAAAGATTTTTGCCAGCTGTGTTATAATCACTGAATATGAAATGGCTGTAAGCATAGCTAACGTTGAATTGCAGCCATTTAGTGAACCAGGTCATCCCTTGTACTTCTATGCCTTTTTGTTCCGTGCCGCCAGCATTGATGAAGTATTCAGTACCATCATCATGGAGCTGACGAACGATGGCATCCTGTAGTTTGTAATAGAATACAGATGCATCCAGCTGGTATTGGCGACTGGCCCCCTGTAAACGGAAGCCTGCTTCGTAATTCCAGCCTGTTTCAGCCTGCAGGGTGGTATTAATGATATTGTCCGTCGCGCGTACTTCGGCAATGGAAGGAGGAGAATATCCTCTGCTTACAGAAGCGCGTACAGACCATTCAGGGAGGATAAGATAGGAGAGGGATACCCGTGGCATCAACTCTGCATCAAACTTTTTTCTACCCTCCTCAAAGCTGTATTTAAAATAGTTGGCGCTGAGGGCGGCTTCTATTATCCATTGTGTACCGGGACGTACAGAGAGACTTGTGAAAAAGAAATGCTGGCCGGCAGTGATATTGCTGGCTGCCTGCACGGTATCTCTTTTGCCTTTGTTATTACCATAGTTTACAATGTCAGAATTGGTTTGTGACCATTCAATGCCTGTGGTCCAGTCTACATGTATATTAGTGCCATTAATGGGTTGATCCTGTAGTGCGATATAAGTACGTGCACCGGCAGTGTTTTCATCCCTGGCTTCAAAGTTTGTAATAAAAGGATTTTCGAAGTGTGTATTGATACCGTAGAGGGTGAACACATGTTTCCAGTGGGTAGATAACTGGGCAGTGTGTACCAAACCTCCTAAAGCAGTTTTATTGCGGATGCCGGCTTGTTGCTCAATGGCGCCGGGCAGGGTAGCAGTGGCAGGTCGGGCAGCGCGGGGATTGGCGGCAGCCTGGGCGGCGGTGAGACCTCCCGGGGTACGGTAATCCATATCGCTGTAGAAGGCAATCAGTTTGAGGCTGTTGTGCGGATTGTATTGCCACTGTTGGGCCGTTTGTATATAATATCTTTTTAAGGCGCTATTCTGCCGGTAGCCGTCAGAGCGCTGTACACCTTCATATATATTGACCCGGTATTTGTTCCATTGGTGCTGCCAGCCGGCTTCTTCATGGAAGAGGCCATAGCTGCCCCCCTGAATATCTGCTTTCAGGTGAGCGGTATCGGGGAGGGTACCGGCAGGGTGGAGGAGTACCACACCTCCTGAGTTAGCGCCGAACTGGCTGCCATCAGGACCTTTCAGCACTTCTATGCCGGAGAAAGCCCCTGCATCTGATAAGTTCAGATACGTATTGCCACCTGCATCAGTAAAGGGAATTTCGTCCATATAGATCTTCACATTCCGGATGCCGAAGGGGGAGCGTAACAGGCTGCCTCTCAGAGATAAGCGATAACTGCCAGGGGAACGTTCTTCCATTCGTATGCCCGGAACGGTGTTCAGGGTGGGGATGAGCGTGGTCCCTTGTTGCAGTAAAATTTGTTTTTCGGTAATGACAGCGCTGCTGGATGGTACCTGTAAGAATGAGTATTTTTTGCCCGGATAGGCCATGATCTGTACTTCGGGAAGTTGGGTAGTGTCTGCAGGCTGTTGTGCATATACAGAAAATGACAACAGGCAGGTTAAGCAAGGCAGAATAAGGCGTGTCATGTATCAAATCTAGTTATTCTATTATTGGTAGCAAAACTGCGGCCGACATTAAATTCACACAGATTTTTAAAAATAATTCAAATCATATTTGGAAATGTAAAACAGGTTAGCGTATATTTGTCTACAGAATCGGTAGACTAATAGGTGCCGATACAAACAGCAAGAATTTTGTTTGCTATAAGCTGTAAATAGAAAAAGAAATGCCGGACAGGTTTGCGGGGCAGGTTATGTTGCAGATTTATTGGTGGTAAATTATAATGTAACGTATCACCCCGCGCCCCTGGCATATTAGCATCTTGCACTGATACCAATCCGACAATAATTACTTTATATAAGATAGTGAATACTTCCTTTAGCAAAATAGGTGTCCCGATCCGGATATCGATCTGGAATGGATTTTTTAAAAGCTAAAAAAATTTTTCCCCTTAATCATATGGAATTATTTTAACCCGGCATCTCTATTGTAAATGTTCAACACATGAATACAAAAAACATTTACAATGCAGACTTCCTCGATATTCTCTTCGAGGGTCGTAATAAAGATTACGGCGCATATGAACTCCGCAGAAGTGAAGATGGGCGTGTTCGTAAAGCCTTGATAGGTACAGCTTCCGTCGCTTTGGTAATAGTGGGTGGATATGTATTGAGTAATAATATTTTTGCAGCGTCAACGGGTATACGAAATACACAGGTCGTGTATGATAGTACCAAATTAATTGAATTACCTCCAGACGATAAGGTAATTCCTCCTCCTCCTGTTGACCCTCCTCCACCTCCGCCGGCCGCATCATCCATTAAAGTTACACCTCCCGTTATCACCCCTAATGAATTAGTTCGTGCTGAAGATGAAGTTGTGAAGCTCGATAGTATTGGTAACAAAACTATTGCATTAGCTACTGTACAAGGTGATGACATCAATGGGCGTGATATCGCATCCATGCTTGGTGGTGACGGTACTACAAATGTAGTAGAAGCCCCTAAGGTACCGGCAATAGACTCCGTGTTTTATACTGTTGAAATCATGCCTTCATTCCCAGGTGGTGAAGACGCATTGTTAAGATTTCTCCGCGATAATGTGCACTATCCTCGCGTGGCACAGGAAAATGAAATACAGGGAATAGTATCCGTACAGTTTGTAGTAGACAAGCAGGGTTATATCAGCGATGTCAAAACAATTGGTGCTGTTAAAGGAGGTGGCCTTGAAGAAGAGTCCATCCGTGTAGTAAAGAAAATGCCAAAGTGGAAAGCCGGCCGTCAAAACGGAGAAGCGGTAAGTGTACAATTTAACCTCCCTGTCAGGTACACGCTGCAAAATTAATCCCCAATTGCTCCTGCACAAAGCATAATGATTTTTTAAGATACTAATTACTTTTTACCCGAACCTATTGTTCAATTAACGTTTGCGCTCAACTGCAACGAGGGGGGATCCTTTGCGTGCCACGGCTATATGCCGTGGCATATTTTTTAGGCAGTTTTTCTATTAAACTTTGTAACTATTTTGTACTACTTTTATCTCCCGGTTGGCTATGGGTCACTAAAAATTAGTAAAATCAGTTATGGAAGCACCGGTAAATAACACTCTACAGTTGTTTAAGAATTTGGTCGGCACCAAATTCCAGTTATACAACAGCCTTTTTACTGCTCTACCTTTTCATAAGGTGGAGAAGACCGGCGTCTTTCTCTCGTTATTCCTGATCCATTGTGAAGAGGGATACGGAAAGGAAAAAAGTCCGCAGGAAATTCTTACTTCTTTTTTCGAGCAGTATACCAATACCAATGAACAGCAGAAGATTGACATGCTGTTCCGTTTTGTGCAATACGCAGAACGTCAGGTTGTACTGTTCGATGCACTGGAAGATGCTGCATTTCGCCACATTCACGACATGAACGGTACAGGTTCGCTTAGTCACCTGGAATCTGAAGTAGTGGCTGAACAAAAGCAGGATGAACTGGCTGCGAAGTTGCAGGATTTCTCAGTACGCCTTGTACTGACAGCGCACCCTACACAGTTCTATCCAGGCAATGTTTTAAGTATTATCAATGACCTGTCAAGGGCCTTGATCAATGATAATACTGCTCAGGTGGATTCCTACCTGAAGCAGTTGGGTAAGACGCCTTTCTTTAAAAAGGAAAAGCCGACACCTTATGACGAGGCTATCAGCCTGGTCTGGTTCCTGGAGAATACGTTCTATACCGCTGCCGGTAAGATCGTATCCCGTCTCAAATCTCACTTCCCCGCAGCTATCAATGGCAATAATCCGGTGATCCGCATGGGATTCTGGCCAGGTGGTGACCGCGACGGTAACCCATTTGTAAATGCAGATATCACGCTGCGTGTAGCAGATGCGCTGCGTAGCGGTATTATAAAATGTTATTACCTGGATGTACGCCGCCTCAAACGTCGCCTCACTTTCAAAGGCATCGAAAATGAGCTGGCCGCACTGGAACAACAGCTATACAGCAATCTTTTTATTCCTGGCCACAAGACAAACCTGTGCCGTCAGGATATACTCGATACCCTGTACAGGGTGCGTATTATCCTCATCGAGGAAAACAACGCCCTGTTCCTGAACCTGCTCGATGACCTGATTGTCAGGGTAGAGCTGTTCGGGTTGTTCTTCGCCACACTGGATATCCGGCAGGACAGCTCCGTACATGGACCACTGCTGGCCGGGATCGCAGCAGGTTCCGACCTTCTGCCAAAGAACTATACAGATCTAAGCGACGAAGAAAAGATCAGTGCTCTGCTCAAAATAAAATCAGCTGCTGATCCGGCAATCGTGAAAGAAGGTCTGCAACAGGATACCCTGGCTACCATCAAAGCGATCAAAACTATCCAGAACGCAAACGGCGAGTTTGGTTGTCATCGCTACATCATCAGTCACACAACCAATGCTCTCGATGTGATGGAAGTATATGGTCTTTTCCTGCTGAGCGGTTGGGATAAAAATGACCTGAGCGTAGACATCGTACCACTGTTCGAAACCATCGAAGACTTACGACATGCCGGTGAGGTAATGCGCGCTCTCTATTCCAACGAAGCGTACAGAAAGTATCTGCAACAGCGCTATAACAAACAGACCATTATGCTCGGCTTCTCCGACGGTACCAAGGATGGTGGCTACCTGATGGCTAACTGGTGCATCTACAAAGCGAAGGAAGAACTGAGTGCTATCTCTAAAGAATATGGCATCAATGTAGTCTTCTTCGACGGTCGTGGAGGTCCTCCTGCAAGAGGTGGTGGAAAGACCCATCAGTTCTATGCATCTATGGGTCGCAATATTGCAAACAAAGAAATTCAGCTCACCATACAGGGGCAGACCATCAGTTCCAACTTTGGTACGGTAGATTCTGCTCAGTATAATATTGAACAACTCGTACATGCGGGTATTGCTAACGAATTGTTCTCCAGCCGTGAAAAGACGTTAACTGCCGAGCAGGAAGAGACGTTGCAGGTACTGGCAGATGCAGGATTTGAGTCCTTCAATGAACTGAAGAACCATCCTGATTTCCTGGATTACCTGAACTACGCCAGCCCGCTGCGCTACTATGCCGAAACCAATATCGGCAGCCGCCCTTCCAAAAGGAATGGTTCTGCCAAGTTGAACCTGAATGATCTGAGAGCAGTGCCTTATGTAGGAGCATGGAGCCAGATCAAACAGAACGTTCCTGGTTTCTACGGTGTAGGCTACAGCATGGAAAAAATGGAGAAAGACGGTAAGTGGGAACAATTGCAGGATCTGTATAAAAATTCCCTGTTCTTCCGTACCCTGCTGGACAACTGTGAGATGGCGATGAAGAAGTGTTACTTCCCACTCACTGCTGCTTACAGAAATCACCCGCAGTTCGGAGAAGTATGGACACTGATTTACGATGAATTCCAGCGTACCCGTACTTACCTGTTGAAACTGACAGGACATTCTGATCTGATGTCTCATTACCCGATCGACCAGTTATCTATCCAGATGCGCGAGCGTATCGTACTGCCACTACTCACAATTCAGCAGTATGCATTAAGCCGCATCCGTGAGATGAATGAGGCTGGAAATGGAGATGGCCTGAAAGAAATCTTCGAGAAATTAGTCGTAAGATGTTCATTTGGGATCATTAACGCGGGAAGAAACTCTGCATAGAATTAATTTTAATAAGTTAGAAAGCCGGATTGATCATCCGGCTTTTTTTGTAATTTACCCCATAACCCAAAATCTAAAGAAGTATGCATTTAACAGCCCGGGAACAGGAGAAACTATTGCTCTTTTTGGCTGGTGAACTGGCCGAAAAGCGAAAGGCCAGAGGGGTAAAACTAAACTATCCTGAAGCCATTGCGCTGATCAGCAGCCGCCTGCAGGAGGGCGCCAGGGATGGACAGTCCGTGGCATATCTCATGCAATATGGTGCGACCATCCTCACCCGCGAAGACGTGATGGAAGGAGTGCCGGAGATGATAGACGAAATCCAGATTGAAGCTACTTTTCCAGATGGCTCAAAGCTGGTAACTGTACATCATCCTATCAGATAACACCAAAATCTATGTTATGATTCCCGGAGAATACTTTATAAAGCCTGGTCATATCAATGCCAACGAAGGCCGTGATACTGCTACCATCACCGTGGTGAATACCGGCGACAGACCTGTACAAATCGGATCTCACACCCACTTTTTCGAAGTCAACCGCATGCTTTCCTTTGACCGCCAAACTGCTTTTGGCAAGCGCCTGAATATTATGGCAGGCACCGCTGTGCGCTTTGAACCCGGCGAGGAAAAGACGGTAGAACTCGTGAATCTTGGTGGCGCCAGGAATGCCTATGGCATGAACAACCTGGTGAATGGTACTACTACCACTGCCCTTGCAGCCACACAGGCCATGAAAAAGATCAATGACGGTCACTTTAAAAACAATCCATCATGAGTCTGCAGATCAACAGGGCGCGCTACGCTGCCATGTATGGCCCTACCACCGGCGATCAGGTGAGACTGGGAGATACCGATATCATTATTGAAATAGAAAAAGACTACACAGTATACGGAGATGAAGCCAAATTCGGCGGGGGTAAAACCATCCGCGACGGTATGGCGCAATCTTCCACTGCCACCCGCAACGACGGTGTGCTGGATATGGTGATCACCAGTGTGATGATCATCGATCATTGGGGCATCGTGAAAGCAGACATCGGCATCAAAGATGGCCGCATTGTGAAAATAGGCAAAGCCGGCAACCCTGATACAATGGATGGGGTAGACCCTGACATGATCATCGGCGCCAGCACAGAAGTGCATGGCGGTGCAGGACTGATCGCTACTGCCGGGGGCATAGATACACATATTCACTTTATTAGCCCTCAGCAGATCACCCATGCCCTGCATAGCGGTATCACAACCATGATTGGTGGTGGTACAGGTCCTGCAGATGGGACAAATGCAACCACCGTGACTCCCGGCGCCTGGTTCATTCGTAAAATGCTGGAAGCAGCAGATGCTTTTCCTATGAACCTGGGCTTTCTTGGCAAAGGTAACTGTGCTACAGTAGAACCCTTGAACGAACAGATAGAAGCCGGTGCGCTGGGATTAAAAATACATGAAGACTGGGGCGCTACTCCTGCTGTAATAGATGCTTCCCTGAAGGTGGCAGATAAGTACGATGTGCAGGTTGCGATCCATACCGATACCCTGAATGAATCCGGTTTTCTGGAAGATACCATTCAGGCCATCAATGGCCGTGTGATCCATACCTATCACACAGAAGGCGCTGGTGGTGGACATGCGCCTGATATTATCAAGGCGGCTATGTACCCGAACATCCTGCCCTCTTCAACCAACCCGACCAGACCGTATACGGTGAATACTATTGATGAGCACCTGGATATGCTTATGGTGTGTCATCACCTGGATAAGAGTGTGCCGGAAGATGTATCCTTTGCTGACAGTCGTATCCGCCCTGAAACTATTGCGGCAGAAGACATTCTGCACGACATGGGCGTATTCAGTATGATGAGTTCCGACTCCCAGGCCATGGGCCGTGTGGGAGAGGTGATCATCCGTACGTGGCAGACGGCTGACAAGATGAAAAAACAAAGGGGCTACCTGCCAGAAGATAAAGAGAACGACAACTTCAGGGCAAAAAGGTATGTCGCAAAATATACGATCAATCCTGCTATTACACACGGTATTTCGGAACATGTAGGCTCACTGGAACCCGGCAAACTGGCGGATATTGTGCTGTGGAAACCAGCATTGTTCGGCGCTAAGCCGGAAATGATTATTAAAGGTGGTATGATCATCTGTGCCAGAATGGGCGATCCTAATGCGTCTATTCCTACCCCACAACCGGTGATATACAGGGAGATGTTTGGCGCGTTCTCAAAAGCCCTGCACAATACCTGTGTCACTTTTGTAAGTCAGGCAGCTGTGAATAATAATATTGCGGCTACTTATGGTTTACAAAAGATCGTATTGCCGGTGAAGAACTGCCGTAATATTGGCAAAAAAGACCTGATCCACAATAACAGTACGCCTGATATCAAGGTGAATCCTGAAACATACGAAGTATTAGTGGATGACAAGGTCGTGACCTGTGAACCTGCTACCGTACTGCCATTAGCTCAACGTTATTTTCTATTCTAAATGATCCTGATCAACTCAATACAGGGAAACATAAACACTGTGGATATCGCTGCAAGGGGAGTGGATCCGTTGCCGCTGGAATGGTTTGAGACAGGCAAAAAGATCATGCGCCGCCATACCCGCAACGGGGTTGAAATAGGTTGGAAAGTGGTGAAAGGATTACCTGTGTTGCAGGATGGTGATATTCTCTGGATGGATGAAAAGGTAGTCATTGCTGTGAGTATCCTACCAGCTGCAGCTATTGTACTTACACCTGTCACCATGCTGGATATGGCGACCATCTGTTACGAGATTGGTAATAAACACCTGCCTTTGTTCATCGTGAATGAAGAAGTACTGGTGCCTTACGAAGATCCGTTGTTCCGTTGGCTGGAAGCAAAAGGATATGCCCCCAAACAGGAGCAACGGGTATTGACAAATATGCTGCGAAGTAATGTTCAGCCACATGAGCATGGATCTGGTTCTACTTTATTCAGTAAGATCCTGCAGCTGACCACTAAATCATAAATATGCAAAACTGGTTGCCACATCTGTTGCACCTGTCCGATCCGGCATTGCCGGTAGGAGCTTACACCCATTCCAATGGGCTGGAAACCTATGTGCAGCAAGGACTCGTAAAGGATGCTGCGACCGCGGGTACTTACATCCGCAATATGCTGGAATATAATTTTATTTACAACGATGGCTTCTTTGCATGGCAGGGATATATGGCTGCGGCAGCGGACGATGTAGAATTGTTATTATCGCTCGATGAGGAGTGTAACGCATTGAAATCTCCTATGGAAATGAGACAGGCCAGCCAGAAACTGGGACTGCGGCTGTTGAAGTTGATGACCCCACTGACTAAGCATGCATTCGCAAAGGAATATGCGTCAAAAACAACGGGTCATTACTGTTTGGTATTTGGGGTATATGCTTACCTGCTGGGCATTCCATTGGAAGAAGCCATGACGGCGTATTATTACAATGCCGCTACCGGTATGGTGACGAATTGTGTAAAACTCGTGCCATTGGGGCAACAACAGGGGCAGGAGATCCTGTATAGTTTATTGCCATTATTATCGGATTGGGTAGCTAAGACGCAAATGGTTCCCCGTGAGCTGGCTGGTCGCTGCAGTCCTGCATTTGATATCAGTTGTATGCAGCATGAAAAATTATATTCAAGGTTATACATGTCGTAAATGGAGAACAGAAAATATATAAAAATAGGGGTGGCCGGCCCGGTAGGCGCTGGCAAAACTGCTTTGATAGAACGCTTATCCCGTCAGCTGCATGAAACATATAGTCTGGCGGTGATCACCAATGATATTTACACAAAAGAGGATGCAGAATTCCTCATGAAAAACAGCCTGTTGCCAGCCGAACGCATTATCGGTGTGGAGACAGGTGGTTGTCCACATACGGCTATCCGTGAGGATGCCAGTATGAATCTGGAAGCTGTAGAAGAAATGGTAACACGCATTCCGGATGTGGAAATCATCTTCATTGAAAGTGGTGGAGATAACCTGTCAGCTACTTTTAGTCCTGACCTGGCAGATGTGACCATTTTTGTGATCGATGTGGCAGAAGGTGATAAAATACCCCGCAAAGGAGGCCCGGGTATCACGCGTTCCGATCTGCTGGTTATCAACAAAATTGATCTGGCACCTTATGTCAATGCAAGTCTTGAGGTCATGGAAAGAGATGCCCGGAAGATGCGGGATGAGCGGCCATTTATTTTTACAAACCTGATGTCGCTACAGGGATTGGATCAGGTGATAGACTGGATTAAGAAATACGCGCTACTGGAAGCATAATGTATAGTGAGTTACAAATAAATACTGCCGCGAGAGAAAGCAAAACCTATTTGCAACACTGCTATTTCACCCGCCCGTTCAAGGTGGCTGATATCAGCGGGCAGCATGCAGCAGATCTGCATTTAACATTGATGAGTGCATCGCCCGGCATATTGGATGGCGATGAATATGATATGAAGGTGTATGTGGCGCCGGGTACCAGTTTACATTTATACACCCAATCTTATCAGCGCATATTCCAGATGAAATCAGGTGCAAAGCAGGTGTTTTCTGTTCATGTAGGTGCAGGCAGTAGTTTTTATTACCTGCCGCATCCCAGTGTGCCGCATGAAAATGCGGTGTTTACTGCTGTAAATAAAATCCGGTTGGAGAAGGATAGTCGGCTGTTGTGGGGAGAGATCATCACATGTGGGCGTAAGCTGAGTGGGGAGATCTTTCGCTGCCGGCATTTTCAGAGTACAACAGAAGTGCATTGCGAAGGAAAGCTTGTATTTAAGGATGTGACTTTACTGGAACCGGCACAGATCCCGGCAGGAGAGATGGGGCAGTGGGAGGGATATACACACCAGGCATCTTTGTATTGGCAGGATAGTACTGTCGATATGATGGAAATGGCAGGAGCGGTATATGACCTTTTGTCTGCCGAGGCAGGCATTCGTGGCGGAGTGTCCAGAACAGCTGCAGGCGCATTGTTGGTACGGGTTTTAGGGCAGGGGGGCGAGCAACTCTACCAGCTATTTAAAAAGATAGCATTGCTGGCGGGTGCTGAAAGAAGACTTTAAAATGATCATGGTATGAATATGGAGCTACAGTTGCTCATTATCACGGCGTTGACCATCAGTACCCTGCACACGGTGACGGGACCGGATCATTATATTCCTTTCATAGCTTTAAGCAGGGTGAGGAACTGGTCAATAGGCAAAACGGTGGTATGGACACTGCTTTGCGGCGTGGCGCATGTGGGTAGTTCCGTGTTGTTGGGATTGCTGGGTATTGCGTTGGGCTGGTCGTTGTCAAAGATAAGCGGGTTGGAAAATCTGCGGGGAGGTATAGCCGGTTGGGCGCTGCTCACCTTTGGATTGTTGTACACAATATGGGGATTGAAACGTGCCTGGCAAAACAGGGTGCACAAGCATTTTGATGTATACGATAACGGAGACATATATGTATATGAGCATAAACACGAGCAAATCGTGTATCCGCAGGAGCGGAGAAAGGTAACACCATGGATTATGCTTATTATATTTGGTCTCGGTCCCTGTGAACCACTGATACCTTTATTGACATATCCTGCTGCGCAACATTCTACTTACGCTATGGTATTGCTCATCGTGGTATTTACGCTCTTTACATTACTGACTATGGTGGCGATGGTGCTGTTAGGCTATTATGGCTTTTCGCTACTGACAACCAGTCGGTTGGAGCGGTATGTGCATGCATTGGGAGGGTTCACCATTTTTATTTGCGGGTTAGGTATGGTGTGGCTGGGTTGGTAACGAAAAGATTTACTGGTACATATCATCGAGGTAATTGAATGTTTTCCCGATGCGCATATCGAATATGTACGATTCCTAATTGATAATTCGTAATTTTACTTCATCTTTTGGCTTTTACACGATAATTTATGGCACAAAGCGTATTCGATTTTGGCATGATTGGTCTTGGCGTAATGGGAAGAAACCTGTTGCTCAACATGGCTGATCATGGCTTTTCCGTTATTGGTTTCGACAAGGATACAACCAAGACCGGAGCACTGGAATCGGCTGCTACAGCTGGCACTACCGTGAAGGGAGTGGCTGAACTGGCAACCATGGTACAATTGCTGGAGCGTCCGCGCAAACTGATGATGCTGGTTCCCGCTGGGAAACCGGTTGATGATGTGATCGAATCACTGATCCCGCTGTTAGAGCAGGGCGATGTAGTGATCGATGGCGGTAACTCTCATTATACTGATACCCTGCGCAGGGTGAAATATCTGCGGGAGAAGGGTATTCATTTTATGGGCATCGGCGTATCCGGTGGTGAAAAGGGAGCCCGCACGGGGCCCAGCATCATGCCGGGGGGCGACAAGGAAGCTTATGAAAAGGTAAGACCTATGCTGGAGGCAGTATCTGCCAAGGTAAATGGTACCCCTTGTGTAGCTTACCTGGGTAAGGAAGGTGCCGGCCATTATGTGAAAATGGTACATAATGGTATTGAATATTCCATCATGCAGCTGATCAGCGAAACTTATGCCTTGCTGAAGAAGGAAGGCCTGAGCAACGAACAGCTGCATGAAACATTCAAGAAATGGAATGAAGGTGATCTGCAATCATTCCTTATCGAAATCACTGCGGACATCTTCCTGCAAAAGGATGACAAAACCAGTGCACACCTCGTAGATGTGATCTCTGACAAAGCCGGTTCCAAAGGAACAGGTAAGTGGACTTCACAGGATGCGATGGAGCTGCCTGTAGCCGTACCCGTGATTGATACAGCAGTAGCTATGCGTACCGTATCTGGTTACAAAGATGAGCGCGTAGAAGCTGCTAAAATTTATAGCTCTTCCGAATCAGCACCTGCGCTGAGTGTGGAGCAGATCCACGATGCACTGAGCTTTGGTATTCTCCTGAGCTATGCACAGGGGCTGGCTATGCTGACACAGGCTTCCAAAGAACTGGAAATGGAAATTCCATTGCCGGAAGTAGTGAAAGTATGGAGAGGTGGCTGTATTATCCGTTCTACCCTCCTGGAAGTATTTAACCGCGCATATGAGGCTAACCCAACGTTGCCTAACATTTTATTGAGTGAAGAGATTGCAGCTATCGTGAAGCAGGTAGTTGGTAACACCCGTGCTGTAGTAGCAAATGCTGCACAGTCGGGAGTAGCAGCAGCAGGTATTATGTCTGCACTGTCTTACTTCGATGCATATCGTACAGAGCGCATGCCTACCAACCTGGTACAGGCACAGCGTGACTACTTTGGTGCACATACCTATCAGCGAATAGACCAACCCGGTACTTTCCATACCGTGTGGGGAGAATAAATGGATGCGGCCTGACGGAGATAGCGCACAACTGCGTCAGGCTGCACTGCTTAAAACAATAATTTTATGCAAAACCACAAACGCCCTGCGGCCTCCATACTCTTTATTTTTGGAGGTAGCGGCGATCTGAATTACAGAAAACTTTCGCCGGCTTTATATAACCTTTTTCTGGACGATTACATGCCGGAAAAATTCGCCATCGCAGGTATCGGACGTAGCCAGTATTCTAATGAAGACTATCGTACCCACCTCCTGGACGGGATCAACAAATTTTCCCGTCGTAAAGATGAGCAGAATGGTCACTGGGAGGAGTTCTCAAAAAATGTAACCTACCTGCAGATGGATGCGGACAATCAGGCTGCTTACAGCAAGATTACCGACTATGTGAAGGAGAAAGAAACTGAATGGGGAGAGCATCCAAATGTGATCTTCTATCTGGCAGTAGCACCACAACTGGTGCCTTCAATCGCTCAGAAACTGGGTGCACTGAACCTCTGCACAGATAAAAACTGTACCCGTATCGTTATCGAAAAGCCATTTGGCCATGACCTGCAGAGTGCTCATGACCTGAATGCGCTGCTGGGCCGTCTGTTCTCTGAAGAGCAGATCTACCGTATAGACCACTACCTGGGTAAAGAAACTGTTCAGAACATCCTGGCACTGCGTTTTGCCAATGCCCTGTTCGAACCGGTGTGGAACCGTAACTATATCGATCACGTACAGATCACTGCTTCAGAAACAGTAGGTCTGGAAGATCGTGCACAATACTATGAAAAGTCAGGCGCCCTGCGTGATATGGTGCAGAACCACATCCTGCAGGTACTCTGTATGGTAGCTATGGAAGCACCGGTATCATTCGATGCGAATGAGGTGCGTAATAAAAAGGTTGACGTGCTGAATGCAATGCGTCCTTTCTCCAAAGGTGAGGTGCATGAGAATGCAGTACGTGGCCAGTATTCCAATGGCTGGATCAAGGGGAAAGAAGTTCCAGGCTACCGCGATGAAAAAGGTGTAGCTAAGGAATCAGCTACGGAAACGTATGCAGCTGTGAAGTTCCATATTGATAACTGGCGCTGGCAGGGCGTACCTTTCTATGTACGTACCGGTAAGCACCTGCATCAGAAAGCAACAAATATCACCCTGCAGTTCCGTCCGGCTCCTCACTTTGCATTCCCATCAGAATCTGCAGAGACCTGGAGACCTAACCGACTGACTATCAGTATTACACCTGAAATGGATATCCGTATCCGCTTCCAGGCTAAACGCCCGGGTCAGGCCATGACGCTGGAACCAGTAGACATGGTATTCAACTTCGATCACCAGTATGGTGATGACCATGCACCGGAAGCATACGAAACACTGCTGCTGGATGTAATGGAAGGAGATGCTACCCTGTTCATGCGTGCAGACCAGGTAGAAGCTGCCTGGAAACTGATCATGCCAATACTGGAAACATGGGAATCCCGCACGCCGGTAGACTTCCCTAACTATGCACCTGATTCATGGGGGCCGGAAGATGCTGATGCAATGATCGCCAGAGATGGACATGCGTGGATCAATCTGCCTAAATAATATTTGACATGGAATTACATATAGCCAAGAATACCCAGGAACTAAGCGAGAACCTGGCTGCATGGATCAGCAACTATATACAGGAAGTATTACAGGATCAGGACATTTTTACCTTTGTACTATCCGGTGGCAGTACACCTAAGTCGCTGTACCACTTACTGGCTAAGGAGCCTTACAGCAAGATGATTCCATGGGAAAGAATTCATTTCTTCTGGGGAGATGAGAGAGCTGTGCCGTTTGAAGATGACCGTAACAATGCCCGTATGGCATTTGAAAGTCTGCTGGAAGTAGTGAATGTGCCTAAGGAAAATATTCATGTAATGCGCACCGACATCAAGCCGGAAGAATCAGCAGCAGCATATGAAGAAATTCTGCTGGAATATTTCAAGGATTCAGACACGACCTTCGATCTTGTACTGTTAGGTATGGGGGATGATGGGCATACCCTGTCCCTCTTCCCTGGTTTACCAATCGTGAACGAGAAAAAGGCGTGGGTAAGCGCTTTCTGGTTGCAGGCACAGGATATGTACCGCATTACGCTGACAGCACCGGTGGTGAACCAGTCAGCATGCGTAGTATTTATGGCGACCGGAGGCGGTAAGGCACTGACTTTAAAAAATGTGATTGAAGGTACTTTTGATGCAGAGAAATTCCCTTCTCAGTTAATCAGACCGCAGGATGGTGAGTTACATTGGTTTGTGGATGAGGCTGCGGCAAGTGCGCTGGAAATGTAAAATGATCTCTTTTTTAAATAGAAAGCCGGTTGAGAAAGTGACCGGCTTTTTTTATTTTGTTGAGTATGAAACCATCACTTATTTACCTGTTTGCGTTATTGTTCGGCGCTTCCACCGTTATAGGACAAAAGAAATATACCGCCGACTGGGCTTCGCTGGAAACCCGTGGTATTCCGGCCTGGTTCAATCAGTCTAAATTCGGCATCTTCATACACTGGGGCGTATATGCAGTACCTTCTTATGCACCAGTAGGCCCGGGTGGTTATTCAGAATGGTACTGGTATCAGCTGGATGGCCGTACCGATGGTCCGCACGATGCCACCCGCGAATTCCACGATAAGAACTATGGCAAGGATGTACCTTATCAGGATTTAGAAAAACAGTTTACTGCTGCATTGTTTAATCCTGATCAATGGGCGGATATCATTCGTCGCTCAGGTGCAAAATATGTAGTGCTTACTTCCAAGCACCACGAAGGTTATGCGATGTGGGATAATAAACAGGCGAGTGAAAGCTACGGCCGTACCTGGAATGCAAAAGATGGTACGCCAAAGAGAGATCTGCTGGGCGACCTGACAAATTCGGTTCGCAAGGCAGGTTTGAAAATGGGGTACTATTATTCCCTTTACGAATGGTTCAATCCAATCTGGAAAAAAGATAAACAACAATATATCAATCAGGTGATGGTTCCCGAGTTCAAAGACCTGGTCACAAAGTATAAACCTTCTGTGATCTTCTCTGATGGCGAATGGGACCTGTCTGATACCGCCTGGCACAGTACATCATTGCTGGCATGGTTGTTCAACGAATCGCCAGTGAAAGATGAAGTAGTGGTTGATGATCGCTGGGGCAGTAATACACGTGGTAAACACAATGGTGCTACTTACCTTACATCTGAATATGGTAGTGGTATGCAACCGGGTGTGATATGGGAAGAAAATCAGGGCATTGGCCAGTCTTATGGTTATAACCGCATGGAGAATGTGGATGATTATAAGAAGAGTGCAGATCTCACACTGATGCTGGTAGATATCGTATCAAGAGGTGGTAACCTGCTGCTGGATATCGGACCCACTGCTGATGGCCGTATTCCGGTGATAATGCAGCAAAGATTGATTGATATTGGTGCGTGGCTGGATGTGAATGGAGAAGCAATTTTTGATACTAAAACATGGAAAGAAACAAGACAGTGGAGTGAGGGAAAAGTACCTGAGCTGAAGGAGTCAAATTTCATGTCGGATTATAGTATTTCAAACCTGATAAAACCGGCGAAGGATCGTGCGCATGTAGAGCTATTCTTTACCCAGAAAGAGAATGTATTGTATACAATTGTACCAGGGTATGTACCGCAGGTGAAGATCAAGGATTATATGCCGTCAAAGAAGGTGGGTGTGAGTATACTGGGATGTAAAAAGAAGATCAGTGGAAAGCAGGTAGGGAAGGACTTTGTAATTGATTTATCAGGATTAACACCTGGTGATTTACCGACCTCGTTATTTACCATTCGCATAAAATAAAAGAGACCAAAACCCAAACGCTGCTGCCGCAGGCAGTAGCGTTTGGGTTTTGAGAATTTACCAGTTATCGATATTTATTTTCTCTATCGTTGCTGCATTCAATAAAGCCCCTACTTCTGTACTTGGATAGATCTCTTCGAATGTTTTCACCTGGTTCATGAACACTCTTCGTGACAGGTGACTTCTGGTGATATGATGTGGTGTCTCCAATCCGGCTGCAGCAGCCAGTTCAATGGCACTTTCAATAGTATCCTGATGATAGTTTGCTACCCTGTGCTTTTTATCATCTACAACCAGACCCGCCTGCAACCATTTATCCTGTGTCGCTACACCTGTAGGACAACGGTTGGTATTACAAATTAAAGCCTGTATACAACCTATTGCCATCATCATTGCTCTTGCACTGTTGCAGGCATCGGCGCCCAATGCCAAAGCACGGAGGATGTGGAAGCCGGTGAGGATCTTACCGGAGGCAATCACCTTTACTTTATGACGGATATTGTATCCTCTCAGTGTATCGTGTACAAATGCCAGTGCATCCATCAGTGGCATACCTACGGAATTGCTGAACTCCGGAGGTGCTGCACCGGTACCGCCCTCACCACCATCAACAGTGATAAAGTCAGGATAGCAGCCGGTTTCCAGCATGGCTTTACAGATTGCATGGAATTCAGATTTCTGACCGATACAGAGTTTGAAACCAACAGGTTTACCATTTGCCAGAATTCGCATTTTGCTGATGAATTCCATCATCTGGCGGGGGGTGTTGAAGGCTGTGTGGTAAGGAGGGGAGGCCACTGTGGTATGTGGTTTCACATGGCGGATAGCAGCGATTTCAGGAGTGTTCTTAGACGCTGGCAGGATACCGCCGTGGCCTGGTTTGGCACCCTGAGATACCTTTAGTTCGATCATGCGGATTTGTGGCTTCGCGCTATTCTGTGCAAATAAGTGTTCGTCGAAATTACCATTTTCATCCCGGCAGCCAAAGTAACCGGTACCAATCTGCCAGATGATATCTCCACCCTGGTTCAGGTGATGTTCACTGATACCCCCTTCGCCGGTGTTATGGGCAAAGTTGCCAATTTTGGCGCCGCCGTTCAAAGCTTCGACTGCATTGGCACTCAGGGAACCATAGCTCATAGCAGACACGTTGAGGATGCTGGCAGAATATGGCTGCCGGCATTCTGTACCACCGATCTGCACGCGTGGATCCTTGTTCATGGTGTCGAAAGAACGGGGCTGGATGGAATGGGCCATCCATTCATACCCCTCAGCGTATACGTTGAACTGGGTCCCAAAGGGTTGTGAATTCAGTTCACGTTTTGCACGCTGATAGATAGTGGAGCGGTCTACCCTGTTGACAGGGCTACCGTCGATATCGCTTTCTACAAAGTATTGGTAGATTTTGGGACGTATATCTTCCATCAGGTAGCGCATTCTGCCCACAATAGGGTAATTGCGCATAATGGCATGTTTTTTCTGGAAAATATCAACAAATCCGAGGATAATAAGTGGAACAATCAATACCAGTAGCCACAGCACCCAGGGAAAGAAATAACCGCCACAAAATATAAGCGCGAGACTGCCAAGCGTAAATGCAAAAAATCCTTTCATAAACGAGCTTCCTTTTTAATGAGTAGTTAAAGATAGGAGAAAAAGGTAATTCGCCTTATATTAGGGCGATTAATATCAACTGAACATGCATATAAGGAGGTTTATACTGGTATGCGGTCTCTTTACAGTAGCCGCCACCAAGAGTTGGGCGCAGGCGCCTTTTGACGCTTCGCAATTGAAAGTATCCTGGGAAGTAGGGGAAAATCACTATCAGGGGAAAGCACAGTTTATGTCTGTTTTTACCATTGTCAATAAAGGTCATACTGCATTTCCTGCCCAGGGATGGCAGTTATATTTCAACTTTGTAAGATCGGTAAATGCAGGTCCTACCACCGGTGGTGTAAGTGCTGCGCATGTGAATGGAGATTTGTATAAACTGACGCCAACTGCAGACAGTAAAGGAATTGCAGCTGGTGATTCTATTCGTATTGCACTGGTAGCAGATGCATGGGCGGTAAACTATACGGATGCACCAGATGGTTTATACTTCGTGTGGGATAAAGAACCTGCAAAAGGATACAGTGTACCAGCATTGAATGTCCGCCCTTCTACACAGCCTAAGCAATACCTGCGGTTCCCGGGTGATAAGATTGGTCTGATCACACCACAGGATATCTATGAGCAGAATAAAAATACAGCGGATGTACCCCTTGCTGAATTACCGAAGGTATTTCCTACACCAATTGAAATCACGAATGGTACAGGAGATCTGGTACTGACACCAGCTGTGACCATCAGCGCAGATCCTGCATTTGCAAAGGAGTCTGCCTATCTCGCCGCTGACCTGAAATCCGTATTTGGCAAGGAACCAGCTGTAACAAACGGCGGCAATGCAACCATTACTTTATCTACAGATGCCACCCTGGCACCTGAAAATTATACACTGACTGTGACCAGCACCGGTGTACAGATTAAAGCGGGTGAAGGTGCTGGTATTTTCTATGGTATTCAATCCCTGAAATCGCTGTTCCCTGCGAATGCATGGGCCGGTGCACAAAAGAAAATAACCCTCCCTGCAGTGAATGTAAAAGATGGTCCCCGTTTTGGCTACCGTGCATTTATGATCGATGTGTCCCGCAATTTTCATAGCAAAAATGACATCTATCGTCTGCTGGATCTGATGGCAATGTACAAACTGAACGTACTGCATTTTCACCTCACGGACGATGAAGGCTGGAGACTGGAAATCCCTTCTTTGCCTGAGTTGACGACAGTGGGTGCACACCGTGGTCATACACCCGATGAAAAGGATCATTTACAACCTGCATATGGTTCCGGTCCTGATGTGAGCAACGAAGCAGGCAGTGGTTTTTATACCAAACAGGATTTCATTGATATCCTGCACTTTGCCGCTGAGCGCCATATCCGTGTGATCCCTGAAATTGAAACACCGGGGCATGCGCGTGCAGCAATCGTATCAATGAAATCACGCTACGAAAAGTTATCAAAAGCAGGTCAACAGACTGCTGCTGAAGAATATTTATTATCAGATCCGAAGGATGCATCTGTATATCGCTCTGTCCAGAACTGGAATGACAATGTGATCAACGTAGCCTTGCCGGCAGTATATCACTTCCTGGATAAGGTAGTGGAAGAAGTACAGGGAATGTATAAAGAAGCGGGCGTACCGCTGGAATATGTACACATGGGTGGTGATGAAGTACCCGCTGGTGTATGGGCGGGTTCTCCTGCAGTAAAGACGCTGATGGAAAAAGATAAGCGTATTCGCGATGTGAATGATCTGTGGTATTACTATTATGGAAAAGTAAATGATCTGTTGAAGAAAAGAGGATTGAAACTGTATGGCTGGGAAGAGATGGGGATGCGTAAAACAACCCTGGACGGTAAGCCTTTCAGTATGCCCAACCCTGGATTTGGTGGTGAAAATCTGATGGTAGATGTATGGAACAATATCATGGGTGGTGGTGCAGAAGATCTGCCTTACCGGTTGGCCAATGCGAATTACAAAGTAGTGCTTTCAGGAGTGAGCAATATGTACTTCGATATGGCTTATATGAAGTCATTTGATGAACCGGGTTTCTACTGGGGTGGTTTTGTCGATGTGGATAAACCCTTCTATTTCATCCCGATGGATTATTACAAGAACGCTAAAGTAGATGCATTGGGTAATCCGCTGGATCCGGCTATTTTCAAAGACAAACAACGACTGACTGGTTATGGTGCTGATAACATTGTAGGTGTGCAGGGATTGCTGTGGAGTGAGACGGTGAAGAATGTTGCCAGGATGGAGTATATGATCTTGCCTAAGTTGTTGGGATTGGCGGAGAGAGCATGGGCGAAAGATCCGGAGTGGGCGCAGGTGAAAGATAGTGCACTAAGTGCTGATCTGTATACAAAAGCGTGGAGTTCATTTGCAAATACACTGGGTAAAAAGGAGTTGGTGAGATTGAGTTATTACAATGGCGGGTATAATTACCGAATACCTACAGCCGGTGCGATTGTAGTAGACGGGGCTGTCGTTGCGAATCTGCAATTGCCAGGGTTTACGATCAGATATACAGCAAATGGCAAGGAGCCGGATGCAAAGAGCAAAGTGTATGCAGGACCCATTAAAGAGAAAGGAACGATCAGGTTAAAGGTATTTAATGCCAAAGGGAGAGCCAGCAGAACGGTGGCTATTGAAAATAGATAGGCCGGTTACAGGCCGTTGCCGCCAAAAAAACGCTTCTGCCTGCGGCAGAAGCGTTTTTTGTTTTATCCCCATACTTATAGTAAATTTGTATCATAATACACCCTTACCTAAGCCTACCACAACGAACATCTGCATTTAAAAAAAACGACTGTCTATGTCAAAAATTATGATAGCTGTAGATCTAAGCAGCTATTCTGCCAGCGTTATTGCTGCTGGTATGGAACTTGCGCGGAGTACTAAGTCTCCGGTAACCATCACTTCTATCCTGGACAAGAACGCAGAAGTAATACCTGTGATCGAAACCGTAAGTCCATCTGCCGATGAGCTGAATGGTCGTCTGCAGGACATTATCGCGCATCTTGAAACTTACCGGGAAGCTTACCCTGATGTAACCATATCCGTTACTGCTACTTTAGGCAATCCAAAAGAAGACATTCTGGAGCAGGCAGCCGAAGAAGGTACAACTACCCTCGTAATTGGTACACACGGCCGCACCGGTCTGGACCATTTGCTGATTGGCAGCACGGCTGAATTTGTCATCCGCCATGCTTCTATTCCCGTACTGGTAGTGCCTTACAGGAAAGAACGGCATTAAAATTTAATTAAACTCTTCACCATATCCTAATTGCCTTTCAACTTACACGTAGTTTTGTGTGTTAAGTAAGGATCATGCTATACTCAAAATCATACCTGTAATGCCCTTGAAAGACAAGATCAAATTTGGTCCGTTGTTGCGTAAACTGCATTGGAAAGAAATGCTGGCTGTACTATTTATTTTACTGGCCATCTATTTTTTCAGGCAACAGCGCCATGAACTATATTCTCTGATGCCTGCCATAGAGCGGGCTGACCGCTTCTGGGTGATCGTCGGCGTCGTGCTCTCTGTGGTATACGTTTTACTGCAGGCATGGATGTATCTCTATAGTTTCCGTTCTGTAGGTAGTAAGCTGGACATAGGCAGGGGAACTGAATTGTTTCTGAAGCGAAACCTGCTAAGTATCTTTTTGCCTGCAGGCGGCGTGAGCTCACTGGCTTACCTGCCACAAAGCCTCAGGCGCAGCCAGATTAATAAGCAGCAGATCCATCAGGCCTCCGGCATCTATGGATTTGTAGGTATTTTCTCCGTTTTCCTTGTGGGAATACCTGTGGTGGGCTATGCAGTACTGCATGATGAATCGATGCTGGAAGCAGTAGGGGGACTGGTGACCATTTGTGCGGTGCTGGCTGGTACTGTCTGGTTAGTGCGTTCTATCCAGACGCGGGGGGCCGCTTACAACCTGCTGGCAAAATACCTGCCTGGTGTGATGCAGCATGTAGACGAGATCTTCGCTTTTGACCTGAACCGTCCCGCATTTATAAAAACAATACTGGTGTCTGCCGGCATAGAGCTGGCAGGCATCGCTCATTTATACCTGAGCATGTTGGCTACAGGGGCTCATCCATCGCTGGAAGCCGCTTGTGTAGGGTACATCGTAGCTACGATCTTCCTGATTGTATCGCCATTTCTGAGGGGATTGGGGGCCATTGAGCTGTCATTGGCTTACCTGCTCACCAATTATGGATTTACCTCCCTGCAGGCATTGGAAATCACATTATTATACCGCCTTTTCGAATTCTGGCTGCCTTTGATGGCAGGGGTGTTTGCTTTTATCCTGAAGGGGCGTCACCTGGTGCTGCGCTTAGTGCCGCCGGTGTTGATCTTTCTGTTGGGGATGGTGAATATTTTTTCGGTATTGACGCCTCCCCTCGCAAATCGTTTGCGGGTGCTGAGAGGCTATATTCCTACAGAGAGTATTCATGCTTCCAACTTATTGGTGGTGTTCCTGGGATTGGTACTGCTGGTCACGGCCACTTTTCTGTTCAGGGGATTGCGTAGTGCCTGGATTGTTGCACTGACGGTATCGGTGTTATCAGCCTTTGGTCATATCAGTAAGGCATTGGACTATGAAGAGGCTTCGCTGGCCTTGTTAACGGCGCTTATTTTGCTCATTACTGCCAGGCAATATAGGATCAAGAGCAATCGTCAACTGGTGAATATCGGGGCCGTGACGGCAGTCGCAACGCTACTGGTAGTATTGATCTTTGGCACAATCGGGTTCTATTTCCTGAATGTAAAGCATTTCGGAATGGACTTTACCCTGTTGCATTCATTGCGTGCATCTTTCCATGGTTTCCTATTACTGGAAGACGATGGGTTAAAACCGGTGACGCGTTTTGGCCGGGAATTTTTAAGTGCCATCCGGGTATTGGGGGTAGGAGCCTGGGCGTTCCTGTTCTATACCATAATTCGTCCTTATCTGCATACAGGCAAGCACACGAATGCGGCGATGGAAAAGGCGCAGTATTACCTGAGTCAATATGGTAGTTCCGCGATGGACTACTTTAAAGTGGGGGATGACAAGTTGCTCTTTATATCAGAGAAATACGAGGGCTTTATTGCCTACAGAGTAGCCAGTAGTTTTGCTATTGTACTGGAGGAACCGGTATGTGCAGAAGATGCAAAATTGCCTTTGCTGCAGGAGTTTGAAGAGCAGTGTAAGAAGATGGGATTGAAGCCTGCATTCTACAGAGTGGATGAACAAAGTATGTATTATTTTGAACACCTGCGGAAAAAGAAGATCCTGATAGGGCAGGAGGGTATTGTGGATGTGACCGCGTTTACATTGAGTGGAAAGGATAAAAAATCCTTGCGTAACGGGTTGAATAGCCTGGCAGCGAAAGGATATGTAACGTCAATACAACGTGCGCCATTGAGCCCTGAGCTGATAAAGGAACTGAAAGAAGTGTCTGACGAGTGGCTGGTGGATTATGATGTAAAAGAAATGACTTTCTCCCAGGGATTGTTCGATATGGATGCCATCAGGGACCAGGATGTGATCACGGTAACGGATGCGCAGGGACAGGTGGCAGCATTTTTGAATATCATTCCGGATTATGCACCGGGGGAATGTACATATGATCTGATCCGCAAGCGTACGGCTACACCTGGTGGGTGTATGGATGCGTTGATCATCGCGTTGATCCAGGATGCAAAAGATCAGGGTTTACAATACCTGAATCTGGGCCTGGTACCGATGTCGGGAATACAGCAACCGCAGAATACCGCCGAGCAGGTAGTAAAATTTGCGTACGAGAAGATCAAGGCGTTCCGTCATTATCATGGCTTGAGAGAATTCAAGGAAAAGTATGCCACGGACTGGACGAACAAGTACCTGGTATACGAGCATGATTTTGACCTGATACAACTTCCGGCTGCATTGAGCAAAGTAATGAAGGCTTGATTATAAAAACGCTTACGATGGTGAAAGGATTATGGCTGATGGGGATACTGGGCCTGGTGATGGCTACAGCCCATGCGCAAACGGATATCAGCAAACTGCCTGTAACGGTGAAGGTACCCACAGCTGGCAACGAGCATCCGATAGTATTGTTTCTGTCAGGAGACGGTGGGATGAAAAAGTTTGCCGTGGATATGGTGAATACGCTGAATGCAAAGGGTTATCCTGTGATTGGGTTGAACTCCCTGAAATATTTTTGGAGTAAGAAGACTCCACAGCAGGCAGGAGCGGATGTGGCAGCCTTATTACAATATTATAGTAAGGAGTGGAACAATCATTCATTTTTGCTGGTAGGTTATTCAATGGGAGCGGATGTATTACCTTTCATATATCAGCATTTGCCGGGGGCGTTGCAGAACGGGACGTTATCGCTGGTGTTTATGTCGCCATCTGCAAGTACGGATATGGTGGTACATATTTCAGACATGCTGGGCAAGAGTTCCACGCCTGGGGCGCTGAATGTACCGGCGGCGATGAATACGATTGCTAATAAGCCGTTATTATTGATTTTCGGGAAAGACGAAAACGACTTTGATCTGCATGCATTGACGATTACAAATTATAAATCCCTGGTATTGCCTGGAGGGCATCATTACAATGATGATGCGACTGGGGTGGTTACGCAGATGGTATCGCACTGGGGGCTTAAATAATTAGTAACGCTCTTCCTCTCCGGAAGGGCGTTTTTTTTTATCTCTAAAACTTTGGCGATCGCCTATTTTTTAATTAACAACTGGTTAACTATCCTTATATTTTTTTGCTAAAACGTTATACCATTGTATGTATATAAACTGTTGTTAATTAATCTATTAGTGATTGTTTTTGTAGCTATTTTTATTCGTTAACATCTTATTAACCAAATTCTCAGTCCGGTAATGTATCATTACAACGTAGTAATGTAATGTAGAAAAAAAGGATTTGTACCACATTTGTCAGCCATGGAAACCTCTTTCGGGTATCTACCCGTGAGAATTTTATCTTAAAGTGTATACACGAAAAACTATAATGGATAAAAACTTACTTCAAGATATTGCAACGGGTTGGTGCATTAAGATGCTGAAATCCTTTGCTGACGAGCCTTTTAATGGTTGGTTTTTGATGAAAACTCCCCAGGTTTCAACCGGGGGAGTTTACTTTTCAAGTAATGAAAGTGATTGGAAAATAAGGCGCAGCTGCAACAAAATAGCAGTAGGATTTTTTAGCTTGCATGCAGGCTATCCTGTATTTAAAATTGATCTTATACCCTCAAAATAATAGTTTATGAAAAATGCGTACTATACTGCCTGCAGGAGCAGGTCCTATATTCCTGTTAACTATGCAGATGGAGCTAAACAAAATTTTGTAACAGTTAATCCAGCATTAACCAATTAAGGGATCGATACAAGAAACACAACATTTAAAAGACTATCCGATAAATCAGCAAGGAAGAATCCATTGCAGACCTGGAATGAGTGACTTTAAAAATTTCTTATTATTCAAGTACATTGTAAACCCCACTATGCCAGCATGCCTAAACGTTATTTTGAAAGACTGCAAACCATTGATTACCTGATAAGGATCAAAGGCACAGGAAAGCCCGCTCACCTTGCAAAAAGGTTAAGGATTTCCGAAAGAACTTTATTTGAATTTTTAAAAATGATGAAAGAACTGGGAGCTCCTATAGCATATGACCGCTATAAGGAAAGCTATTATTACTCGGAAAAAGGAGGCTTCAATATTAAATTTGTGAAGAATCTAACTTTAGCGCTTGTGACGAACCTTCTCTTTTTCCTGATATAACCCATTACTACTGTGTAACCCAATTCACACAGCTTATTCAATTTTCTTCTGCTCAATCCTTTGGGATAGGGTCAGGACTTGTTTTCCCATGAATGCGCGTTATTGCGGAGTATGTTATTCCGCAGTTAACTGCGTATTAACTACGTCATTAACTGTACATTAACCTATTTAGGAAAAACTCTTCCTACCTTTCATGCCTGTTACACAAAAACTATATGGGGTTTGTCTTGCCATTTATCCCGCATAGGCAATTCTATATATGTAGCACCTAAATTCGCAATTACCTTTTTCTCATAAGACGGTTTAGATTTCATAAGCTTCTGTACGCAGGTTTCTGTTAAGTTACCTGCCAGTTTTTTTCCATCTTAGCTATTATAAAAAAAAATCGGCCCTCACCAAGGGGTAAGGGCCAGAACATTCACATGTCAACCCGTTACAGCTGTGTCAATGAGTATAATACTGTAACGTTTTAATTTTTTAGTCAGTCACTAATGTTTGAACGATATATCAAAATTAGAGATAATGTTTTGATCTGGTGGTTAACCGATTGTTAAGGCGCCCTCATTTTTATAATCCATAATTTTTTTACACTTAATATTGTGATACAGAACAGAGGACAAGCTCTTTTCTTTTCCTTTCATATTGTTTTACTATTTGGGAGCATCCGGTTTTATGAGTAAATTGGTACTATTCCACGACTCCCTGACTATGTCCCTAATCAATACAAGCTTACGTTTGAATGATTTTTTCTTTTTAGGTATTCTATAATATACAAACAATTGTTTATTAGTATTTATTGAAAAATCATATACTTATCGGATTGACTACTGTGGGTATTTGTTTCAAATTTGTTTCGGTATGGGAGACCGTGTATATATTCCATTACAGCCATACTGGTATACCAATTTATCGACACTTGCAGTACCGGAATTAAAGGTTTCGCAACATATACAAACCCAAAAAAAACAATATGAAAAATGTGCGGCGCAACAGCACTGGGAAGGCCAGTGGGGAGGATGCTTTAGGGGCGGAAGGCGGAGAACATGCGGATTCAAAACACCTGGTACAGCAACTGGCAAAAGATATCAGTAATGTTGTATTCATGGATAGTGATATTCCCGGACTAACTGCTATCGAAGCCGCCAATATTCTGAAAGCAGCCTATCCCGACATCAACGTACTATTATTTTCTGTGCGAAATAGGGAAACAGCTATCACCACCATTACCAGCAAGCATGATCCTGTACCACCACCAGCATCACTGAGCGCAACTTTTGCCCAACTGTACGAAGCGGCCATCCATAGCAATACGGCGACTATTCAGAAAGTACTTACTTTCTTCAACCGTAAACCGGAAGAAGTACCAATGCGGTATGGCCTTTCTCATCGTGAATTGCAGGTACTGGATTGCCTGGTAAGTGGAGATACCTACAAAAAAATAGCCGAACACTGTCATATTAGTGTCGGCACTGTACGCTCACATATTATGAACATCTATCGCAAACTGGATGTAAATTCCCGTTCTTCTGCTATTGTCAAAGCTATGCAGGAAAGATTGGTAGGCTAGCTTACGCTTGTCGCACTATTCCCAGAACCCCGCCGCTTTTACCTGTTTCCAACCCAATTGTTTGAGCAACTTTCTTGTTTGAACCACCATCGGAATATAGCCAGCTACATAAAATGTAGTATCATTTGAAGGTAGTTGCAGTTGGTCCAGCCAATTGATTACATCCTTTTCCTGTCCGTCAGAGAACTGTACCGGCATGTCCATTATTGCTGCGGGTAGGGGATCTTCGTCTATTGCCAGTGTATGGAAGCCCTGCTCCGGGTTCCGGCGGTGATAGAGAGACAGGATATGGCCTATGGCGCTGGCATCGCCTATACATACCAGCTTAGAAGCTGCTGTAGGTTGGTGTAATCCGCCACCGGGGCCTACATACATGACAGGATCACCTGGATTCAGCTTTCGGAGCCACTCACTGCCCTGGCCTACGTGGCCTGCATCTATAATCAGGGTGGCTATCCGGTTATTTTCGTTGTAGTGTGCTACGGTGTAATCCCTGAGTGCAGTACTGCTTACCTGGCACTTCAGGTGCTGACAGCTACGCCAGGCGAGGGGTTCGGGGAGCTGCAATTCCAATTGCAGTAAGCGGTGATCAAGAGCTGTTACCTGGCGCACATGCGCAGTCTTCCCCAACCTTCCCATCAGGAAGGCGGTTGCTTTTTCCTTTAATGACATATGTTTGTTTTTGTGTTTAGTCTATTATCCCTGTCAGTTCCGGGAAGAGGTCAGTGATCAATGAGATGGCTTTGGGTGAGCGCAGTCGGAGGTGTGTAAAGATGCCGTTCAATTGTAGTACGGGCATCAGATCGATGATTTCCTGTACGGCTGATTCATAGGATGGATAATCTACAGGATTTTCAATTATAGCCAGACTGGCAAGGAAGTCGGAAACAGCCCCACGCTGTAACCGCACATTATTTTCTGTGCTGATAGCATGCATATCATTGTGTACTATATTGTTTGGCTGCATAAAGAGATCATTAATTCGGTACAAAATTATTGATGGTTCACACCTTACCTGTTATACTATTCCGGGTCAGATAGGGATTTATCCCGTACACTTTCCCTGAAGGCAGCAGGTGTATAGCCTGTATGTTGCTTAAAAAAGCGGTTGAAATAAGAGACTTCGTTGAATTGTAAATGCCAGGCTATTTCCTTCACACTTTCTTCAGCATGCAGTAGTAAGCGTTTGGCTTCCAGTATTCTACGTTCTGTAATGAGGGACGATGCGGTCTGTCCCGAGTATTGCCGCACTACTTCGTTCAGGTAGTCCACCGAAATGTGGAGCGCCTCGGCATATTGTGCGGGTTTTGTCCATTCCAGGTAATGAGCGGCTACCAGTTCCCGGTATCGGGTAAGGAGCGATTTATTGGCAGATGGCGCATCGGCAGTATGCCGCTGCAGCATGAGCAGGAGAATGGAGAGGTAATGCTGCAACAAGGGAATGGCCTGGGTCTTTTTTTCATTGTATTCCCTGTACATCAGGCAGACGATCTGGTTCACGGCTTCCAGTTCATCGGCTGGTAGGGTCACAGGTCCCTGTAGCGTGACCGGGAGTGATAAGAGAGGAAGAAAGTCCGCAGTGAATGCAATACCCCATCCTTTTCCTGTTTGCTCCGGTTGGGCCAGGTGTACCTGACCGGGAACGATGAGTCCTATCTGTCCTGCATTCAACGTAACCAGCTCCATATCGATCATATGTTCACTGACACCTTCCATTAATACAAACAGCATGTAGTAATTGTGCCGGTGCACATCTGCCAGGCTGGCCATTTCCCTATTGGTAGTAGTGGACATGATTTTGATGGCAAAAGAAGGCAGATCCGGGAACAATCCCTCCAGACTTTGCGACGCTATAAATTGCTTTTTCCGAGGCATATCATAAAGGTAGACGAACGGGAAGGTAGAAAATTGTAGAATTAACAAAAAAGTTATTTAGCCCTATTGTTTATTAATTATATATTGAATAAATTTATATACCCTATGACTTCCAAACTATTATTAAAAAAACCTATGACCATGAATTGGATTGAAGAGTTAAATGTGATCTACCAAAAGCTAGGAGCTGTTGGTTTTGAAGAAGTAAAAAAAGAGATCTTAAAAGCCCAGATGAGCGGGCATAACGGAGAAACCTACTACCTTGTTCTCCAGCAGTTAATCATGATTAAGAAAGATAGAGTACAGATCTACGAACTGATTAAAGGTGAAGTAGAGAATATTATCCACTTCAGCAAGCACATGATACACCTGAATTAATTTTTGTCAGCCAGTTCCTCTTTTAAGCTTTGCGCTTTGAAATAAATGGGTGCGCTATCTGGTATTTTCAGCAACCATTCAAGGCAAAGTTGTTTATTGCCCTCTTTCAGATAGCTCAGGGCTATATAGAATGCGGCGTTATACTGGTAGGGTGAAGTCCCCGCAAATACGATCCCCAGATCCTTCCGGGCCCTTTCCAGTTCTCCCAGTTCAAGCAGGCTGACTCCTTTGTAATAGCGCGCCGGGGCGTGCGAGGAATCCTTTGCCAATATCTGATCCAATAGCTGGATGGTATGGGTGAAATGACCATGGTTAAAACTCATGGCTGCTTCGTGCAGAATAAGGGCGGTATCAGCTTCCTGGCCTTCCCTGTGTATGTGCTCCATCTCTGTACCGGAGAATTGTCTGTATACATCCTTGTGCCAGGGGCTCAGGAACAGCAGGCCGGCCAGGCCGGCGGCTATAACAGCGGTGACGATGACGTAGATACTGATCTTTGTATTTGGGTTGCCTTTGGTATGAAACCAGCGTTCCCGCTGATCGGCGAGCATTTCTTCCAGTTCTTCGCGGGTATTATCATTGTCCTGGATGTTTCCCGACCAGGCCAGTGCTTCCTCCACGTATTTCATATGCACGGCATCCAACCCCGGGGATGGCGCTACCGGATGGAAAGAAGATCCTTTATTGGGCGTTTTCTCCATCAGTTCCTGCTTCCACTTTAGCTGGCAGGCATATAAAAAGAATGGCTCGAAATGATTAGTGAGCAAAAGTTTGTGATGACGGGCGTAGTTGTAAATGGCCAGTAAGACCTCTTCAAATACGTTGGCTGCTTCCTTTATATTGCCTCCCCAACCAATTACCATGTGCTTTACCTTTCGGGAATAGCGCTTGTAAATGGCATCTACAATAGCAGGGGAGCTGTCCAGCAAACCATCTATATATTCATCGTCATTATTTATAATCCGGCTGGATACCATAAAATCTTTCCTATGGGACAAAATTAAAAGTAATCAAGGTCAATAGACAAAAATATCTATTACAATGGTTATGCCGGATTTGAAAAATGTTGAATATAAAGTATGAGTGGTTTATTATGCTACGCCTTTTTTAATGCATACCGTATTATTTGAGTGTCTTTTATAGAGAACTGAGCGTTAAGGAGCCATTTCTTTATATTGTTGCGTCTGGTCATCAAAAAATTCCCGTATCTGGAAAAAAATTCCATCAGGCAAGTTGGGGATGAAGTGAAAAGAGTAGTTTACCGAGTACCTGCCTGAGGGCAGCCGCATCTGAGTCTCCGATGATGGCTGTATATTCAGCCTGTATTTCTTCGAAGGTTTCAAATGCGGCTATCAGCAGTTTCTTGCCATTATCAGTCAGTGATATGAGAATGGCCCTGTTGTCGACGGTATGTTTCGTAGTAGAAATATATCCTTCTGATTCCAGGTATTTGACCACTTTGCTCATCGCCTGTTTGGTGATTCTAGCTTTCTTGGCCAGTTCGTTGTTTATAATACCTTCTGGTTGAATATTGATAAATACTACCAGATCTCCCAGCTTAAAATTATTATATCCTTTCTGTTGTAACTTTTCTACTATTCTACAGTCCATGTCCTTTTTCAACAATCCCAATAGTCTGGTCAGACTTCGTTTTCGTTGTGCCAGATGCAGCGCTACCTGCTCATCCAGTGAACTGTTCATTTGCTGTTTGTTTTCAGGGGTGTTACTTATTGGTTCAGCCGGTTACTATCCAGCTACGTATACGTTCGTTTCTAATCCCAACCTTATATAATTGCCAGCGTACGGCAGAAGGTGTTTGCTTTCATTTATTGAAGACTGAACGTGCAATACCCATTTCCAATCCCCGTAGTTCGGCAAGGCCCCGCAGTCGCCCAATTGCACTATAACCTGGATTGGTGTGTTTCTGCAGGTCATCCAGCATCTGGTGACCATGATCCGGTCGCATTGGGATGCTCACATTGCGCTTATGCATTACAGCGAGGATATTCCGGACCACTGCATACATATCCACATCGCCTTCAAGGTGATTGGCTTCATGGAAATTACCAATGCTGTCACGCTGTGTGCTGCGGAGGTGAATGAAATGGATATGTTCTCCCAGTCTTTCCACCATGCCTGGCAGGTCATTGTCTGCACGTACACCGTAAGAACCGGTGCAGAAACAGAGACCATTCGCCGCGTAAGGGGCTGCCTGCAGCAGTTCGCGAGCATCCTGTTCGGTGCTCACTATACGGGGCAGACCTAAAATAGGGAATGGAGGATCGTCCGGATGGATGGCCAGTTTGATTCCTACTTCTTCTGCTACTGGCGCTATCTGTTGTAAGAAATAGAACAGGTGCAGTTTCAGCTGAGTAGCATCGATGCCTTTATATTTATCCAGGGCTTCCTGGAATTGCTGTAAAGAAAAACTTTCTTCAGAACCAGGTAAACCTGCTATGATGTTGCGTTGCAGCAAGGTCTTTTCTGCGTCGGTCATACTATCAAAGCGCTCCTTAGCCATAGAAATGTCAGCAGGATCGTAATCATTCTCGGCTCCGGGACGTTGCAGCATGAAGAGATCGAAGGCCATGAAGGCTGCTTTTTCAAACCTTAATGCTTTAGAACCATCTTCCACGGTATAAGCAAGGTCGGTACGTGTCCAGTCCAGCACTGGCATGAAATTGTATGTAACTACATAAATGCCGCATTCTGCCAGATTACGCAACGACTGTTGGTAATGCTGGATGTATGTTTTGAAATCGCCGCTTTGTGTTTTTATATCTTCATGTACAGGCACACTTTCTACTACGGACCAGGTCAGACCTGCCGCTTCGATGAGCGCTTTCCTTTCCAGGATCTCTTCTTTAGCCCATACTTCGCCATTTGGAACGTGGTGCAATGCCGTTACTATTCCGGTGGCCCCGGCTTGTTTGATATCAGCCAGGCTCACCGGGTCTTTCGGCCCGAACCAACGCCATGTCTGTTCCATTCTTAACATACGCATATACAGGTTTAAATGTCAAAAATAGGACTTCCAGCCATAATTAATAAAGAAGTAATGATGTTTTTATACACTATACAAGAAGAATGATTATAATATCCATCACATTTGTCTGTGTAGGCCCTGTAATCAGCAGTCCGCCGGCCTTTTGAAAAAAAGGATACGCATCCTGTTTATCCAGATGTTCCTGAGCATTCTTTCCTATTTGCATAATCGCAGCGTCGACAATGGCGCCTGCAGCATCTGTAGGACCATCGGTACCGTCGGTGCCTGCACTTAATAAAGTAATGCCTTCGGCTCCTTCCAGCGCAATGCCCGCCGCCAGCGCGAGTTGCTGGTTGCGTCCACCCAGGCCGTTGCCAGTTATGGTGACGGTGCTTTCACCCCCAGCCAGCAAACAGGCGGGCCGTTTTCCCTTCCATTCTTTTGCCTGGGCTACCAGCGAGTGTGCAATGGTGATTGCATCACCTGTCAATGTCGATGAGAGAATGTGTGTATCATATCCCAGTTGTGAGGCTGTGATGGCAGCAGCTTCCAGTGCAATACGATTCGTGCCTGCAAGGAAAGTATAAGTGTTTTCAAAACGGGGATGCCCGGGTTTGGGCGTATCTGCTATTATTTCTGCGCAGCCTCTTTCCAGGTGTAAATAGATAGAAAGGGGCAGCAGCTCGGTGAGCCTGTATTTTTCTACCACCGTCATGGCATCTGCAAATGTAGAGGGATCAGGTACGGTAGGTCCCGAACCGATTACATGGAGATCATCGCCCACTACATCACTGAGAACAATGGTGCAGAGTGCGGGTGTATTTGTGAGTAGTGCGAGTTGTCCGCCTTTTACACCGGAGAGGTGTTTGCGTACGGTATTCATTTCGTGAATATCTGCACCACTTTTTAGCAACAGATCAAATACGGTTTGTACTTCCTGCAGTATAGCACCGGGTGGGTGATCTGCGAGTAGTGCAGATGCGCCGCCGGATAACAGGAATAACACGATATCATCAGCCTGTACACCGGTGATCATTTCTGTCATTTGCAGTGTAGCAGCTTCGCCATTTTCATCCGGAATAGGATGACCCGCTGTAGCAAGGGTGATATGTTGTAATGGTAATTCATGCCCGTATTTGGTAATCACCATGCCCTGTAACTGGCAGTCAGGGAGTAATGTTTCTACAGCATGTGCCATGGCAGCAGCTGCTTTTCCTGCACCAAATATCCATACAGGTCTGCCTGCGGAGCGTGGAAATGATTTGCCGCAAATAGTGATGGTATCCGCATTATGTTGTATGCATCGATGTATTAACGTTGCCGGTTGTACTGCAATGATCGCGGAATTAAAAATGGAAATTGCATCAGTATTCATATTGAAAAAAAATAAGGATGCTTCGGAGCATCCTTATCCATTTTATTTTGTTGGGTATTGTAAGTAACTAGTTGCTGTGCTTCTGTTGTTTCTTATCCATGCGTGCTTCCATCTGCTCTTTCTTCTTCATTTCCCAGTCGTTCCATTTCTTGTATTGCTCTGGTGTAAGTACTGTTTTGAAGCGTTGGCTACGTTCTTCATTGAGTGCTTTCACCTGTTGCATTTTATCTTTCTTTGCAAGAGATGTATTATTTTTGAGCGCATCCAGGCGACGGCTAATGTCAGTGTTGATAGCATGAATATCTGCATCCTGTTTGTGCGTAAGATTCAAACGGCGATCGAGCTTATCACTCATTCTGTCTGCTTTTTCTTCAGCACTCCAGCGAACACGTTTACCTGTGCTGTCAACATCATTTGTACGTTTATTCTGCGCCATACTATTTGCATGAACGCTTAAGAACAGGCACATCAGCAAACTACTTATGCAGATCATGTATCTTTTCATAAAAAGGAGATTGATTCGTCTTGTTAAATATAGTCATTTACCGCAATATTAATACCAATCATATAAAATATAGTGGGGACCAAAATTCATTTATTTATTTTAACAAATGAACAACATTATACACCGTCTATAGTAAGTGCCGATAATAATCCGATACCAAATCTAAACCGCTAAAAACCAATAGAAAAAGATGATTAAAACCCGTATCTACCTTCCCATCAAAAGGGAGGCCCGTACGATGACCGGGAAAAGGCTGGCTGGCCTATGCCTGTTATTAGGCAGCCTGTTTGCCACTGGTCAGCTCAGGGCGCAACAGACGTTTCCTGTGAATGGTGTGGCTGATCCGAGAGAAGGCTGTTATGCCTTTACCAAAGCCACTATCGTTAAAAGTGCAGGGAATGTATTAACCAATGCAACTTTAGTGATCCGGAATGGACGCATTGTCAGTGCAGGCACTGGCGCCATCCCTGCCGATGCAGTTGTGATCGATTGCGCCGGCAAATTCATCTACCCTTCTTTTGTAGATGCCTACAGCGATTATGGGACACCAGCGGTAAAGAAAAGTAATGTAAGCCGTCGTGATGATCCACAGTTTATCTCCACTACCAAAGGAGCTTACGGCTGGAACCAGGCCATTAAAAGCGAAGTAAATGCAGCAGCAGTTTTCAGTACCGATGCTGCTACCGCTGCGACCCTGCGTGAAGCAGGTTTTGGTACCGTGCTTACACATCAGCAGGATGGTATAGCAAGAGGTACCGGCGTATTGGTAACCCTGGCAGACGGCAGAGAAAACAAAGCTATCATTAAAGAAAAAGCAAGTGCCCAGTATTCATTTGACAAAGGGAGTTCTACTCAGAACTATCCCGGTTCACTGATGGGGGCTATTGCCTTATTGCGCCAGACTTATCTCGATGCGCAGTGGTATCGCTCCCGTCCTGAAAAAGAAGGTGTGAACCTGTCCTTACAGGCATGGAATGACAACCAGACCCTGCCCCAGATCTTTGAAGTGAATGATAAATGGGATGCACTGAGAGCCGATAAGATCGGAGATGAGTTCGGCGTGCAATACATTATCAGGGCAAGTGGTAATGAATACCAGCGCATACCTGAAATGGTTGCTTCCAAAGCTACTTTCATCCTGCCTGTTTCTTTCCCGTTGCCAATAGATGTGGAAGATCCGGAAGATGCACGCTTTGTTGCACTCAGTGAAATGAAGCACTGGGAAATGGCCCCTTCAGAACCTGCTGCTTTTGAAAAGGCAAACATTCCTTTCTGTATCACAGCCGATGGGCTGAAAGATGTGAAGCAGTTTTTAGCCAGTGTACGCAAAGCCATCGAATATGGTTTGACCGAACAGAAAGCACTGGATGCATTGACACTCGCACCTGCTAAACTGCTGAAAGCAGAGGACCAGGTGGGTACATTGGATGCCGGTAAACTAGCCAACTTCCTCATTACATCCGGTAATATCTTCAATGAAAATACTGTCATTTACCAGAACTGGGTACAGGGTAAGAAATATAGTATTAAAGACGATAACTGGAAAGATGTAAGAGGTACTTATACCCTGACTGTTACGCCAGGAAATGTTACCTATACCGTGCTTGTAAAAGGTACTCCCAGTGCACCAGCGTTGTCCTTGTTAGCCACTGATACCGTTGGTGGTTCACTCAGCTTTAACGGTGACCTGGTAAAAGTAACGTTCCCTGTGAAGAAAGGCAGTGCACAGCTGCGTCTCACCGGTATTACAGATGGCAATGGATGGAGTGGTACAGGTGTGGATACCAGTGGTAATAACATTCACTGGCAGGCTGTATTGAAAACGCCATTTGCAGGTACTGATTCTGTGAAAGCAAAACCACAACCATTCATTGGCAATAACTATTTTCCATTTAATGGATATGGTTGGGAAACAATACCTGCACAGCAGGATATCCTGATCAAAAACACTACTGTATGGACGAATGAACAGGATGGTAAACTGGAAAATACAGACGTGCTGATTCGCAATGGTAAGATTGCCCAGATAGGTAAAAATCTTGCTGCCGGCAGTGCAAAGGTGATAGATGGTACAGGCAAACACCTGACAGCCGGTATCATTGATGAGCACTCTCACATCGCCATTTCAAGAGGTGTGAATGAAGGTACACAATCAGTTACTGCAGAAGTGCGTATTGCGGATGTAGTAAATCCTGATGATGTGAACATCTATCGTCAGCTGAGTGGTGGTGTGACAGCATCTCACCTGTTGCACGGTTCTGCGAATACCATCGGCGGTCAGTCACAATTGATCAAACTACGTTGGGGGGCAGATGCCGAAGCGTTGAAATTTGCTGGTGCTGATCCATTCATCAAGTTTGCCCTGGGCGAAAATGTGAAACAATCTAACTGGGGAGACAGACAAAGAGAGCGTTTCCCACAAACCCGTATGGGGGTAGAACAGTTACTGACGGATGCATTTACCCGCGCACTGGATTATGAAAAACTGGGTGCGGACAAGCGCAAAGATCTGGAACTGGAAACCTTGTTAGAGATCATCCACAGCAAGCGTTTCGTGACCTGTCACTCTTATGTACAGAGCGAAATCAATATGCTAATGCATGTGGCAGATACTTTCCATTTCCATATCAACACCTTTACACACATTCTGGAAGGCTATAAGGTGGCCGACAAGATGAAGGCACATGGCGCCGGTGCAGGCACCTTTGCTGACTGGTGGGCGTATAAGATGGAAGTACAGGATGCGATCCCTTACAACGCAACCATCATGCAACGTGTAGGTCTCACCGTAGCTATCAACTCAGACGATGCTGAAATGGCCCGCCGCCTGAACCAGGAAGCCGCCAAGAGCATCAAGTACGGTGGTATGACCGAGGAGGATGCGCTGAAACTGGTGACCCTGAATCCTGCCAAACTGTTGCACGTAGCAGATAAAACAGGTAGTATCAAGGCCGGTAAAGATGCTGACCTGGTGCTGTGGAGCGATGACCCGCTGAGCATTTATGCAAAAGCAGATAAGACCATTGTGGATGGCATTGTATACTTCGATAGGGAGACAGACAAAGAACTCCGTCAGCGCATCAGTTCAGAGCGTAACCGCCTGATCCGCAAAATGCTGGCAGAGAAGAAAAAAGGTACGCCTACACAGAAAGCGGCTCCTGCTGAAGAAGAGAACTATCATTGCGAAGACCTGCAGGCAGGTCACCAGCATAGTTTGTTGGGTGATGAAAATGGTAATAATTAAAACATTGATGGATGAAACACCTGATTCTATTATATATTTCAATCACCGGCTCTCTGGCGGCCATGGCACAGGAAACGATTTATCCTGCCGGCAAGCAGCAGGAGACTGTAGTACTGACCAATGCTACCATACATGTGGGCAATGGACAGGTTATTGAAAAAGGCGTACTGACCTTTTCCAATGGCAAGATCACGGCGGTGGGCACTTCCGTAGCTACACCGGCAGCAGGAAAAGTGATCGACCTGCAAGGAAAACATGTTTATCCCGGCATCATCGCTCCTGTAACGAACCTGGGTTTGACAGAAGTGGAAGCAGTAAGATCTACCAACGACTTCAAGGAAGTAGGGGAGATAGATCCTTCTGTACGTGCGCTGGTCGCTTATAATACCGACTCCAAAGTAATTAATACCATTCGTGCCAACGGTATTCTGCTGGCACAGGTCACACCGGAAGGTGGTTTGATTTCCGGCTCATCTTCTGTTGTTCAGCTGGATGCCTGGAACTGGGAAGATGCTGCTTACCATAAAGATGGTGCATTACATTTCTATATGCCCAGCCTGCTGCCTCCCCCGGCTCCGCCAAAGGACAGACCGGCTCCTCCTTCCACCAGGATCAAAGAAGCTACAGAGAAGATTGACCAGGTACGTGCTTTCTTCAGAGAAGCAAAAGTATACCTGGCACAGGGTAAGCATGCTGAGACCAACCTGAAGTTTGAAGCGGTACGCCGCCTTTTCTCAAAAGATGAGAAGCTGTTTATACACTGTGATATTGTGAAAGAAATGATGGTGGCGGTGGATTTTGCCAAAGAGTTCGGATTCAATGTGGTGATTGTAAGCGGGGCAGATGCATGGCGCATAGCGGATATCCTGAAACAAAATAACATTGCAGTTGTGCTGAAGCAACCACACTCCCTGCCCGTAATGCAGGATGATGATGTGGACCAGCCTTATAAACTGGCTTACCAACTGCAGCAGGCAGGGGTATTATTTTGCCTGAGCAATGAAGGTTTCTGGCAGCAGCGTAACCTGCCTTTTGAAGCGGGTACCGTCAGTGCATATGGCTTAAGTAAAGAAGAAGCCCTGAGTGCAGTGACTATCAATGCCGCAAAGATCTTAGGGATTGATAAGGTGACAGGGACCCTGGAAACAGGGAAAGATGCGAATATCACAATCAGTACCGGCGATATTATGGATATGCGGTCCAGTGTGATTACACAGGCGTTTATACAGGGAAGAGAGATCAGCCTGGATAATAAGCATAAGCAGCTGTATGAAAGATACAAGTTCAAGTACGGTTTGAAGTAAATTTAGTTTTCAGGCCCTGTTATTAAAATCGCTTTTGTCGCCAGACAAAAGCGATTTTTTTTGAGGCTGGTATGATTTTTACTGCTATTTCCCTATAAACCATATATATGGGAGCAATTATGAAAAGAGATGACGCCATCAAAAAGGTCACGGAAATGATCAATGACGTAGGCGTATGCATGCTCACAAACATTGATGAGCATGGCCAGGTCATATCGCGACCAATGGCGACAGCTGATGTGGATAAAGATGGAAATGTGTGGTTCTTCACCAACGAGTACTCGGGAAAAATTACCCAGATCTCTGAAAACAATGAGCTGAACCTTATTTATGCACATCCTGGTCACAACACCTACCTGAACATCTTTGGTATTGGCAGCATTGTTATTGACAAAGAAAAAATGAAACAGCTCTGGACCCCAGCTGTAAAAGCCTGGTTCCCGGACGGTATTGATGATCCAAAACTCTGCCTGTTAAAAGTAGATACCAAGCAGGCCTGGTATTGGGACAACTCTTCCAGCAAAATGATCATCTTTTTTAATGTGTTGACTGCAATCATCAGGGGAAAGCAATTCGAAGACGGGGAAACCGGAGAACTCAATCTGGACTAAGGCAAACAATCGTAAACGGCCATTATTAGCCAACACTTTATTGCGTATATAAACCAGTGGTCAGACTTAAGATCGTCCGACCACCGGGAATTTTTTATTTAACAATAATGAGGTAGTAGTTCCTTCTCCCTTTCTGGAAAAGAATATACTTACCCGCAAGCAGCAGAGAGCTATCTACCACTGCAGCCAGGTCTTCTACTTTCTTTTTATTGATGCTTACACCTCCGCCCTGGAGCATTTTGCGGGCTTCTCCCTTACTTGGGAAGATGCCCTTTTCTGCTGCGAAGGTGATGACGTCTTTATTTTCCTGTAGTTCAGCCAGGGTAGTTTCTACCTGTGGTACGCCGTTCATGACATCCAGCAGCTGCTCTTCGGTGAGTGATTGCAGTACATCTGCCGTATCATTGCGGAACAGCAGTTCAGAAGCCTGCAAAGCGAACTCATAGTCCTTTTCGCTGTGGATAAAGATGGTCACTTCTTTTGCCAGTCTCTTCTGCAGCAGGCGCTGCTCAGGTTTTTCCCTATGCTGTGCGATGAGTTCTTCTACTTCTGCTTTGTCCAGCAGGGTGAAGATCTTAATATAGTTCTCTGCGTCTTCGTCAGTAGCTTTCAGCCAGAACTGGTAGAAGAGGTATGGAGAGGTGAGGCGGGCATCCAGCCATACGTTGCCGCCTTCAGATTTACCGAATTTGGTACCGTCTGACTTTTTCATCAGCGGACAGGTAAAGGCAAATGCCTCGCCATTGGCTTTACGTCTTACCAGTTCGGTACCGGTTACGATATTTCCCCACTGGTCAGAACCGCCCATTTGCAGTTTACAGTTCCTGGTAGTATACAGATGGAAAAAGTCGTATCCCTGAATCAGCTGGTAAGAAAACTCCGTGAAGGACATACCGCTGTCGCCTTCGATTCTTCTTTTTACAGAATCTTTGGCCATCATATAGTTTACAGTAATGTGTTTACCTACATCACGGATAAAATCCAGGAAGCTGATGTTCTGAAACCAGTCGAAGTTATTGACCATTTCAGCAGCATTCGGTTTGGAAGGATCAAAGTCCAGGAACTTTTCCAGCTGGGCTTTAATACCTGCCTGGTTATGCTTGAGGGTATCAAGATCGAGCATTTTCCTTTCGGCCGCCTTAAAAGAAGGATCGCCCACCATACCTGTAGCACCGCCTACCAGCGCCAATGGCTTGTGGCCAGCCCGCTGCAGGTGTACCAGCAACAGGATTGGAACCAGGCTACCTACGTGCAGAGAATCTGCAGTAGGATCGAAGCCTACATAGGCAGTGGTCATCTCCTTCTGTAATTGTTCCTCAGTGCCGGGCATAATATCCTGCAACATTCCCCGCCATCTTAATTCTTCTATCAGGTTCATGATTTATTGGGATAATTTTTGCAAACGTAAGAAATTAACCAGAAATTAGGCAGTCGCAAACGGTATTGCTTTTGGCCTACAACCCGGAACCAGGGTAAATACGTACATTCATGTGATAAAATAATAGTATATATCTAGCAGTATGAAGAAAAAAATGTTTTTTGCTGCGCCATTAATACTGGCAGCACAATTATTATATGGTCAGCAACAGGATTGTAAGAGTTACTACTTTTTGCAGAACAACGCGGAAGTGGAAATGAGCATTTATGACGGCAAGGGCGAACTGGTGGCTAAGAATATTGAGAAGGTATTGAATGTCAACAGAACGGCCAATGTGATCAGCTCCAACTTCTCTACCACGCTGAAGGATGCAAAGGGCAAAGACCTTTCCAACGGGAAAGGTAAATTTAAATGTACCGGATCAGAAATACTGCTGGATATGCAAATGGCGATGCCCAACATTCCTCAGCTTCAGAATATGAAGATGGAACCAGGTAGTGACGAGATTTTCCTTTCTTATCCTGCAACCCTGAAAGAAGGGCAGACCCTGCCTGGTAATGAAAAGGAAATGAGGGGAAATATGAATGGGATGGAGATCAGCATGACCCTGAAAGTGAGCGACCGTAAAGTAGTGGGAAAGGAAAAGATCACGACCCCTGCCGGTACCTGGGAGTGCTTTAAGATCTCTTATAAACTGGGATTCACTGTGCAGATGATGGGAACGAACTTTCCGATGGACCTGGATGTAAATGCGACTGAATGGTTTGCTCCGGGGTTCGGGATTGTAAAAACGGATACTGAAAGAGGAGGTTCGACGCTGGGGAGTATGCAGATCACTGCCTTTAAGAAATAGAAGCGGGAATTCGCCAACAGGCATGAAACCCATTTTCAGAAGAAAGAGGGTGTATCTGAAGTTAGATACACCCTCTTTTCATTGAAAATAGTTAGTCTGTGTCATAATTTTGATATGACTCTATATGCTTAAAATTTTCATTTCGTGCTTATAGCAACAATCGTTTGTACTTAGAGTCTTAAATCAGTTTTCTTTACAGGCTTAAAAAGCACCAATAAGAGGTCGATTTTTGTAACTTAGTAATCTTATTGAGATGGGGGTAATGCCTCAAGCTCGCGCAGGCGCCTGAGATAATTATTTATCTGCGCCTGCTTTCTTTTTTTAAGCCACTCCTGATTATCCGGTTCCATATATGGCACTCTATTTTTGAGTATAAAATAAGTGGCAATGAGGATTTTGTGTGCAATGGCGATAAGAGCACGTTTTTTACCTCTTCGCACACTTAAAGAGTAATATCTTCTTTTCAGATAAGATTCCTTTGTATGTACAGCGGCCCAGGCCGCCTCCACCAGTGCTGTTTTAAGAGAACTGTTGCCATGATTGATACGTTCACTTTTCTTTTTTCCGGCACTTTCATTATTACCCGGACATAAGCCACACCAACTGGCTAAATGATGCTGATTTGGGAAGGCATGCATATCTGTACCTATTTCGGCTAAGATGGCTGTAGCTGTTTGTTTTTGTACTCCGGGAATAGTCTGAAGTAATTTTACTTCTTCTTCCCATTTTCTTAAGTACTGATCAATACGGTTATCTACCTGACAAAGCAGTTCATTTAGCTGTAAGATAGCAGCTTTAGACAGGTTGAGCATAAAACGGTGATGCTCATTAAGATTACCTTCTAAAGCAAGAATAAGTTCTTGCTTCTTGATTTTGAGCCTACCTTTGGCCAGATTGGCCAATATCATGGGATCCTGTTCTCCATCAATAATAGCAGAGATCATTGACCAGCCGCTTATGCCGAACACATCACTGACAACGCTGCTCAATTTGATATTGGCAGTCTCTAAAATGTTCTGTAATCGGTTATATTCACTGGAGCGTTGGCCTATTACTTTACGTTTGTATCGGTACAATTCCCGTAATTCACGAGTGTATTGGGGTGGAATAAAACTTCCTTTTAGTAGCCCGCTTAGCAATAATTTTGCAATCCAGGCACTGTCATTACGATCAGTCTTATGACCCGGCACATATTTAATATGCCGGGCATTGACCAAAATAAGTTCAAAGTGAGGTTCTAGTATATTAAAACAGGCTTCCAGTAAACACCCGTGCTCTCCATTGCGACATGTGTAATGCCCGATTCTTCCAACCAGGCTACCAGGTCCTTAAGTGAACTTGTGAAGGTGCTAAAAGTGCGGGTTTGTTCCTGCAAATTATCACCCCTGATGGTAGCTACTACATTCTCCTGGTGAACATCGAGGCCACAGCCACGACTCACAACCTGTTCAAAACTGATATGTGATTGTTCCATGGTAGTACTTTTGTCGAAGGTACCACCATTTTCATAGTCGTTTGTGAATTCGGTTCATGAGGGTTTTCTTTGAAAATAGTTAGTCTGTGTCATAATTTTGATATGACTCTATATGCTTAAAATTTTCATTTCGTGCTTATAGCAACAATCGTTTGTACTTAGAGTCTTAAATCAGTTTTCTTTACAGGCTTAAAAAGCACCAATAAGAGGTCGATTTTTGTAACTTAGTAATCTTATTGAGATGGGGGTAATGCCTCAAGCTCGCGCAGGCGCCTGAGATAATTATTTATCTGCGCCTGCTTTCTTTTTTTAAGCCACTCCTGATTATCCGGTTCCATATATGGCACTCTATTTTTGAGTATAAAATAAGTGGCAATGAGGATTTTGTGTGCAATGGCGATAAGAGCACGTTTTTTACCTCTTCGCACACTTAAAGAGTAATATCTTCTTTTCAGATAAGATTCCTTTGTATGTACAGCGGCCCAGGCCGCCTCCACCAGTGCTGTTTTAAGAGAACTGTTGCCATGATTGATACGTTCACTTTTCTTTTTTCCGGCACTTTCATTATTACCCGGACATAAGCCACACCAACTGGCTAAATGATGCTGATTTGGGAAGGCATGCATATCTGTACCTATTTCGGCTAAGATGGCTGTAGCTGTTTGTTTTTGTACTCCGGGAATAGTCTGAAGTAATTTTACTTCTTCTTCCCATTTTCTTAAGTACTGATCAATACGGTTATCTACCTGACAAAGCAGTTCATTTAGCTGTAAGATAGCAGCTTTAGACAGGTTGAGCATAAAACGGTGATGCTCATTAAGATTACCTTCTAAAGCAAGAATAAGTTCTTGCTTCTTGATTTTGAGCCTACCTTTGGCCAGATTGGCCAATATCATGGGATCCTGTTCTCCATCAATAATAGCAGAGATCATTGACCAGCCGCTTATGCCGAACACATCACTGACAACGCTGCTCAATTTGATATTGGCAGTCTCTAAAATGTTCTGTAATCGGTTATATTCACTGGAGCGTTGGCCTATTACTTTACGTTTGTATCGGTACAATTCCCGTAATTCACGAGTGTATTGGGGTGGAATAAAACTTCCTTTTAGTAGCCCGCTTAGCAATAATTTTGCAATCCAGGCACTGTCATTACGATCAGTCTTATGACCCGGCACATATTTAATATGCCGGGCATTGACCAAAATAAGTTCAAAGTGAGGTTCTAGTATATTAAAAACAGGCTTCCAGTAAACACCCGTGCTCTCCATTGCGACATGTGTAATGCCCGATTCTTCCAACCAGGCTACCAGGTCCTTAAGTGAACTTGTGAAGGTGCTAAAAGTGCGGGTTTGTTCCTGCAAATTATCACCCCTGATGGTAGCTACTACATTCTCCTGGTGAACATCGAGGCCACAGCCACGACTCACAACCTGTTCAAAACTGATATGTGATTGTTCCATGGTAGTACTTTTGTCGAAGGTACCACCATTTTCATAGTCGTTTGTGAATTCGGTTCATGAGGGTTTTCATTGAAAATAGTTAGTCTGTGTCATAATTTTGATATGACTCTATATGCTTAAAATTTTCATTTCGTGCTTATAGCAACAATCGTTTGTACTTAGAGTCTTAAATCAGTTTTCTTTACAGGCTTAAAAAGCACCATAAGAGGTCGATTTTTGTAACTTAGTAATCTTATTGAGATGGGGGTAATGCCTCAAGCTCGCGCAGGCGCCTGAGATAATTATTTATCTGCGCCTGCTTTCTTTTTTTAAGCCACTCCTGATTATCCGGTTCCATATATGGCACTCTATTTTTGAGTATAAAATAAGTGGCAATGAGGATTTTGTGTGCAATGGCGATAAGAGCACGTTTTTTACCTCTTCGCACACTTAAAGAGTAATATCTTCTTTTCAGATAAGATTCCTTTGTATGTACAGCGGCCCAGGCCGCCTCCACCAGTGCTGTTTTAAGAGAACTGTTGCCATGATTGATACGTTCACTTTTCTTTTTTCCGGCACTTTCATTATTACCCGGACATAAGCCACACCAACTGGCTAAATGATGCTGATTTGGGAAGGCATGCATATCTGTACCTATTTCGGCTAAGATGGCTGTAGCTGTTTGTTTTTGTACTCCGGGAATAGTCTGAAGTAATTTTACTTCTTCTTCCCATTTTCTTAAGTACTGATCAATACGGTTATCTACCTGACAAAGCAGTTCATTTAGCTGTAAGATAGCAGCTTTAGACAGGTTGAGCATAAAACGGTGATGCTCATTAAGATTACCTTCTAAAGCAAGAATAAGTTCTTGCTTCTTGATTTTGAGCCTACCTTTGGCCAGATTGGCCAATATCATGGGATCCTGTTCTCCATCAATAATAGCAGAGATCATTGACCAGCCGCTTATGCCGAACACATCACTGACAACGCTGCTCAATTTGATATTGGCAGTCTCTAAAATGTTCTGTAATCGGTTATATTCACTGGAGCGTTGGCCTATTACTTTACGTTTGTATCGGTACAATTCCCGTAATTCACGAGTGTATTGGGGTGGAATAAAACTTCCTTTTAGTAGCCCGCTTAGCAATAATTTTGCAATCCAGGCACTGTCATTACGATCAGTCTTATGACCCGGCACATATTTAATATGCCGGGCATTGACCAAAATAAGTTCAAAGTGAGGTTCTAGTATATTAAAAACAGGCTTCCAGTAAACACCCGTGCTCTCCATTGCGACATGTGTAATGCCCGATTCTTCCAACCAGGCTACCAGGTCCTTAAGTGAACTTGTGAAGGTGCTAAAAGTGCGGGTTTGTTCCTGCAAATTATCACCCCTGATGGTAGCTACTACATTCTCCTGGTGAACATCGAGGCCACAGCCACGACTCACAACCTGTTCAAAACTGATATGTGATTGTTCCATGGTAGTACTTTTGTCGAAGGTACCACCATTTTCATAGTCGTTTGTGAATTCGGTTCATGAGGGTTTTTCATTGAAAATAGTTAGTCTGTGTCATAATTTTGATATGACTCTATATGCTTAAAATTTTCATTTCGTGCTTATAGCAACAATCGTTTGTACTTAGAGTCTTAAATCAGTTTTCTTTACAGGCTTAAAAAGCACCAATAAGAGGTCGATTTTTGTAACTTAGTAATCTTATTGAGATGGGGGTAATGCCTCAAGCTCGCGCAGGCGCCTGAGATAATTATTTATCTGCGCCTGCTTTCTTTTTTTAAGCCACTCCTGATTATCCGGTTCCATATATGGCACTCTATTTTTGAGTATAAAATAAGTGGCAATGAGGATTTTGTGTGCAATGGCGATAAGAGCACGTTTTTTACCTCTTCGCACACTTAAAGAGTAATATCTTCTTTTCAGATAAGATTCCTTTGTATGTACAGCGGCCCAGGCCGCCTCCACCAGTGCTGTTTTAAGAGAACTGTTGCCATGATTGATACGTTCACTTTTCTTTTTTCCGGCACTTTCATTATTACCCGGACATAAGCCACACCAACTGGCTAAATGATGCTGATTTGGGAAGGCATGCATATCTGTACCTATTTCGGCTAAGATGGCTGTAGCTGTTTGTTTTTGTACTCCGGGAATAGTCTGAAGTAATTTTACTTCTTCTTCCCATTTTCTTAAGTACTGATCAATACGGTTATCTACCTGACAAAGCAGTTCATTTAGCTGTAAGATAGCAGCTTTAGACAGGTTGAGCATAAAACGGTGATGCTCATTAAGATTACCTTCTAAAGCAAGAATAAGTTCTTGCTTCTTGATTTTGAGCCTACCTTTGGCCAGATTGGCCAATATCATGGGATCCTGTTCTCCATCAATAATAGCAGAGATCATTGACCAGCCGCTTATGCCGAACACATCACTGACAACGCTGCTCAATTTGATATTGGCAGTCTCTAAAATGTTCTGTAATCGGTTATATTCACTGGAGCGTTGGCCTATTACTTTACGTTTGTATCGGTACAATTCCCGTAATTCACGAGTGTATTGGGGTGGAATAAAACTTCCTTTTAGTAGCCCGCTTAGCAATAATTTTGCAATCCAGGCACTGTCATTACGATCAGTCTTATGACCCGGCACATATTTAATATGCCGGGCATTGACCAAAATAAGTTCAAAGTGAGGTTCTAGTATATTAAAAACAGGCTTCCAGTAAACACCCGTGCTCTCCATTGCGACATGTGTAATGCCCGATTCTTCCAACCAGGCTACCAGGTCCTTAAGTGAACTTGTGAAGGTGCTAAAAGTGCGGGTTTGTTCCTGCAAATTATCACCCCTGATGGTAGCTACTACATTCTCCTGGTGAACATCGAGGCCACAGCCACGACTCACAACCTGTTCAAAACTGATATGTGATTGTTCCATGGTAGTACTTTTGTCGAAGGTACCACCATTTTCATAGTCGTTTGTGAATTCGGTTCATGAGGGTTTTCTTTATAGATGTTTCAGGCATACTGCCAGACTTTCTCTCCAATAAGGAACTTCCAGTCCGAAGGTATCCTTGATCTTTTGCTTGTTAAAAACGCTGTAAGCCGGGCGTTTGGCAGCAGTAGGATACTTATCAGAAGTAACCGGCTGAATATTGCAGCTCAGGCCACTCATATCCCTGATGGCAATGGCAAAGTCGTACCAGCTGGTCACGCCTTCGTTGCTGTAATGATATACACCACCTAAAGTACCGGGTGCATCGATCGCTTTGCTCAGTACTGACAGTAATACCTGTGCCAGATCCACAGCATAGGTAGGCGTACCTGCCTGGTCAAATACTACGTTCAGGCTATCCTTTTCCTGCATCAGCTCCCGCATGCGCTTTACGAAGTTCACACCATACTGGCTGTATAACCATGCTGTACGGATCACGATGGTATCTTCATTAATACCCAGCGCTGTCGCTTCACCACGTAGTTTGGAACTACCGTATATGCTTTGTGCATCTGTATCGTCTTCTTCTGTATAAGGGGTATTTTTTTTACCGTCAAATACATAGTCAGTAGATATCTGGATAAATCTTGCATTGTGCGCCAGGCAAGCGTTAGCCAGGTGCATGACCGCTTCGAAGTTCAATCTGAAAGCCTGTTCTTCTTCTGATTCAGCTTTGTCTACCGCCGTATAGGCAGCACAGTTGATGCAGGCATGAATTTCCTGCTGGGAGAAGAATGCGGTTACTGCTTCTTCATTTGTTATATCCAGCTCTGTATAGTCTGTATATAAAAAACTGAAGGCTGGATAATCTCCTGCTATTTGCTTCAAAGCCTGTCCTAGCTGCCCATTGGCGCCGGTGATCAGCACTGTTTTCATATTATTCAGTGGGTTTGTTATATACAAAATTGTGTGTGCAGTTTGCCAGTGTTGGCAGGATCTGGTCCTTATCAGATACAATCGCATCTTTCAGGTCAATCTGCCAGTCGATCTTCAGGGCAGGATCATTGTAAATGAGGCCGCCTTCACTTGCTTTGTGGTAGAAGTTGTCAACTTTATACATCACCTCTGCAGTAGGGCTCAGTACTACATAGCCATGGGCAAAGCCTTTAGGCACGAGCAGTTGCAGCTTATTTTCGGCAGAAAGTTCTATAGAATAAGACTGACCATAGGTAGGAGAGCCGGTACGGATGTCAACCACCACGTCCAGGATCTTACCTTCCAGTGCCCTGATCAATTTGGTCTGAGCGTATGGTTCCAGCTGATAATGCAATCCACGCAATACCCCGTAGGTAGAACGGGCCTGGTTGTCCTGAATAAAGTTCAGGTCAAGGCCGGCATCTTTAAATACGCGTTCAGAATAGCTTTCAAAAAAATAACCGCGATTATCATGATGCACCTTTGGCTCATACACTAACAAATCGGGAATCGGTGTCGTTGTAAATGGCATGTTGTATTATCTTTTCTGGTATTGGTCACTGTAATATTCCTGGTAAGCACCGCTGGTTACGTGGTCCAGCCATTCTTCGTTGGCGAGATACCATTCTACGGTCTTTTCCAGTCCTTCTTCGAACTGCAGGGAAGGATACCAGCCCAGTTCTTTGTTCAGTTTAGTCGCATCGATCGCATAGCGAAGGTCATGGCCGGCGCGGTCTTTCACGAAAGTGATCAGTCCTGCGGAAGTGCCAGGTGCACGTCCCAGTTTCTTGTCCATGATCATGCAGAGCAGGTTAATGAGGTCGATGTTTTTCCACTCATTAAAACCACCGATATTGTATGTTTCCCCGATCCTGCCTTTATGGTAGATGGTGTCGATAGCGCGGGCGTGGTCTTCAACGAAGAGCCAGTCGCGAACGTTTTCACCTTTACCATATACAGGTACGGGCTTATTATGCTTGATGTTGTGAATAGCCAGCGGAATCAGCTTCTCAGGGAAATGGTGGGAGCCATAGTTGTTAGAGCAGTTGGAGATCACTACGGGCAGGTGGTATGTATGGTACCATGCCATTACGAAGTGGTCAGAGCTGGCTTTGGAGGCAGAGTAAGGAGAGCGGGGATCGTAAGAAGTTTCTTCTGTGAAGAAACCTTCCTGGCCCAGGCTACCGTATACTTCATCAGTTGAGATGTGATAGAAGCGTTTGCCTTCGAGATTATCTTTCCAGTATTTTCTGGCGGTATTCAGCAGGGTAGCAGTACCCATTACATTGGTCTTGATAAATGCCAGCGGGTCCATGATAGATCTGTCTACATGGCTCTCTGCGGCAAGATGTATTACACCATCAAATGTATATTCCTGGAACAGCTCATCAATAAAAGCTTCCTCAGTAATATCGCCTTTTACAAAAGTGTAGTTGGGCTTATCCTTGATATCATTCAGATTTTCCAGGTTACCGGCGTAGGTCAGCGCGTCAAGATTGACGATCTTATATTGTGGATAATTATTGACAAATAATCTCACCACGTGAGATCCAATAAATCCAGCACCCCCGGTTATTAAGATGGTATGGTTCATATATAATAAAATTACGGGTTACAAAATACGAATAACGATTGTAAAACTATCTCATTAGTATACAACCAGACATTCGTAGTCTGTAACCCGTGTTGAGTTATTTATTTGTTAAGAGCTTCTTTGAAGTATTCGTATGTGATGCGCAGACCGTCTTTTCTATCCACTTTAGGAGACCAGCCCAGTATCTCCTGTGCCTTTGTAATGTCTGGTTTACGTTGCTTCGGATCATCTTTTGGCAATGGCTGGTACACCAGTTTTTGCTTGGTACCGGTCAGTGCTATGATTTCTTCCGCAAATTCTTTCAGTGTAATCTCTGCAGGATTTCCGATGTTTACCGGTAAGTGGTAATCGCTCAGCAGCAGGCGGTAAATGCCTTCTACCAGGTCGTCTACATAGCAGAAAGACCGGGTCTGAGAGCCATCTCCGAATACGGTCAGATCCTGTCCTGTCAATGCCTGGCTCATGAATGCAGGCAGTGCACGGCCGTCATTGAGGCGCATTCTTGGACCATAAGTATTGAAGATGCGGATGATGCGTGTTTCTACACCGTGAAAATTGTGATAAGCCATGGTAATGGATTCCATGAAGCGTTTCGCCTCATCATACACTCCACGTGGACCTATTGGATTCACATTGCCCCAGTATTCTTCTGTCTGTGGATGTACCAACGGGTCACCATATACTTCGGAAGTGGAAGCTACCAGGATCCTGGCTTTCTTCTCCTTGGCAAGACCCAGCAGGTTGTGGGTACCGAGGGAGCTTACTTTCAGTGTCTGGATCGGCATTTTCAGATAGTCAATCGGGCTCGCAGGAGAGGCAAAATGCAGGATATAATCCAGTTTGCCGGATACGTGCACGAATTTGCTGACATCATGATGGTAGTATTCAAATTCCGGTAACGGGAACAGGTGTTCGATGTTCTTGATATTGCCGGTGATGAGGTTATCCATTCCAACTACCTGGTAACCTTCTTTTATGAAACGATCACAGAGGTGTGAACCCAGGAAACCTGCAGCACCAGTGATCAGAATTCTTTTTTTCTCCATAAATATTTTGGTTGAATGTTAAATAGTAGCAGCTGCGCGGCCTACGCTCTCATAATGAAAGCCTAGTTCCTGCATCCTTGCCACGTCAAACAGGTTACGACCGTCGAATATGAGTGGGTTATTCAGTGTTGACTTGATTTTCTCGAAGTCAGGCGTTCTGAATACGCTCCATTCGGTTGCTATCACCAATGCATCTGCATTGTCCAGGCAATCGTACTGATGACTGGCGTAAGATACTTTGTCTCCCAGCAGTCTTTTTACATTCTCCATGGCTTCAGGGTCGTGTACTGTAATAGTAGCACCTGCGGACACCAGTGCATCTATGATATATAAAGCCGGTGCTTCGCGTATATCGTCGGTATTTGGCTTAAAGGCCAGCCCCCACAGTGCAAAGTGTTTACCTTTCAGGTCATTGTTAAAGAAGGCATTGATCTTTGGCAGCAGGAACAGCTTTTGCTTTTCATTCACGTCCATTACTGCGTTCAGGATACTGAAGTTATATCCTACATCTTCAGAAGATTTCACCAGTGCCTGCACGTCCTTAGGGAAGCAGCTACCACCGTAACCAATACCTGGGAACAGGAAGCGCTTACCGATACGGTCATCGCTACCTACACCACGGCGTACCATGTCTACATCGGCACCCAGTTTTTCGCACAGGATGGCGATTTCGTTCATGAAAGAGATTTTGGTAGCGAGGAAAGAGTTAGCAGCATACTTAGTCAGTTCTGCTGATTTTTCATCCATGAACAGGATAGGATTACCCTGGCGAACGAATGGTCCGAACAGTTCGCCCATTACTTTGCGGGCTCTTTCTGAACGGGTACCTATTACCACGCGGTCAGGTTTCATGAAGTCATCCACAGCTACTCCTTCGCGTAGGAACTCAGGGTTGGACACCACATCGAATTCACATTTGCAGTTTTGGGCAATAGTGGCCTGTACTTTGTCGGCAGTGCCTACTGGTACAGTGCTTTTGTCTACAATAACCTTGTAGTCTGTAATGATGTTACCCAGTTGCTCAGCTACTTTCAGGATGTATGAGAGGTCTGCGGAGCCATCTTCACCGGGAGGGGTAGGGAGTGCAAGAAAGATCACTTCAGCGTCTTTCACACCGGCTGCAAGGTCAGTAGTGAACTGCAGACGATTTTCTTTGAGGTTACGTTCAAATAATTTTTCCAGGCCGGGCTCGTAAATAGTGATTTGTCCGCCGGACAACTTGTTCACCTTAGCGGCATCAATGTCTACACAGGTGACATCGTTACCGGTTTCAGCAAAACAAGTACCAGTGACCAACCCTACGTACCCGGTGCCTACTACTGTAATTTTCATTTGGAGGTTTGATTTAAAAATGAAAGAACGGAGTGAATAATGTGATTCAATTGGTCTGCATCCATTTCGGTGTGGATCGGTAAGGAGATCACTTTGGACGTCAGAGAGTCTGTAATAGGCAGGTTAAAATCAGCGCCGCCAAAATTGGCAAACATCTTTTGCTTGTGAGCAGGTACAGGATAATAAATCATAGCAGGAACTTGCTGCTCAGCTAAATATTGTTGAAGTGCAAGACGGTCTGCACCTTCGAGTTGTAATGTATACTGGTGATATACGTGATAGCTGTTTGCCGCACGGAAAGGAACCGTGATCTTCGGATGGTTGGCAAATGCTGCATCGTAGGCGTCAGCTACAGCACGACGGGCCTTGATATACTCATCCAGCAGCGGGAGCTTGATGTTCAATACCACCGCCTGTAGTGTATCCAGGCGGGAATTGATACCCACTACATCATGATAGTAACGTTGAGACTGTCCGTGGTTGGCGATCATTTTGATCTTTGCAGCCAGGGTGTCGTCGTTAGTGAACAGGGCTCCGCCATCACCATAGCACCCCAGGTTCTTGGAAGGGAAGAAGGAAGTACAGCCTATCTGACCGATAGCACCGGTTTTCTTCACAGTTCCATCGGAGAAGGTGTAAGTACCACCGATGGCCTGGGCGTTATCTTCGATAACAGGAATATTGTGCTTGCGGGAAATTTCCATAATTGGCTCCATGTCAGCACTATGGCCATACAGGTGCACAGGAACGATTGCTTTGGTTTTTGGTGTGATGGCCTTTTCAACTGCCACCGGGTCAAGACAGAAAGTCTTTGGGTCTACATCAACGAAAACGGGTTTAAGCTGTAGGAGAGCTATTACTTCGGCTGTAGCAATAAAGGTAAAGGATGGTGTAATGACTTCATCACCAGGTTGCAGATCCAGCGCCATGATGGCGATCTGTAATGCATCGGTACCGTTGGCACAGGGAATTACGTGCTTTACTCCCAGATAGTCTTGCAGAGCCGACGTAAATTTCTGTACTGGCGCACCATTAATATAAGCTGCACTTTCTAAAACTTCCGCCATAGCAGCATCTACCTGCGGTTTTATCTTGTTGTATTGGCGTTTGAGATCCACCATTTGAATCGGAACCATGTCTGGGATAGATATTTTGTTTAAAGTGAGGCAAATTTACAAATTTTGACATAGGAAGGGCAGTATCTTTGCCCCTGTTAAAAAAATCAGTACAAGTACGTCATCAGGATGCTGGGAAACGCCATATATAATATAGGAATAAAATCATACCGGGCCGGGGTTGGGCTGGCTGCTGCTACCGGCAATGCCAAAGCGAAACTGTGGATTGAAGGCCGCCGTCACTGGCGGGAACGGATGAAGGAACAGCTGAAAGGAACTGGTCCTCTCATTTGGGTGCATGCCGCCTCGCTGGGTGAATTTGAGCAGGGAAGACCTGTGTTGGAAGCGATCCGGGCACAATACCCCCATTGCCGTATCCTGCTCACCTTTTATTCCCCATCCGGGTACGAGGTGCGTAAGAATTACCAGGGAGCTGATTACGTATGCTACCTTCCGTTGGATACTCCAGGCAATGCCAGAGATTTCCTGGACATCGTATGTCCGACACTGGTGATCTTTATTAAATATGAGTTCTGGTATCATTTCCTGACAGCCTTGTCTCAAAGGCAGCTACCAGTATTGCTTATTTCCGGCATTTTCAGACCTAACCAGTTATTTTTCAAGCCTTATGGTGGTATGTTCAGACAGTTGCTCCGGCAGTTTGACTGGATTTTTGTACAAAACCAGGATTCGCTGGACCTGATCCGGCAGCTGGGCATTGAAAGAGCAAGCCTGGCTGGGGATACCCGTTTTGACAGGGTATCGGCGCTGTTGGAGGAAACTGTTTCTTTGCCGGCTATCGAAACTTTTATCAATGGCCGTAAGGCCGTGATAGCAGGTAGTACCTGGGAGGCCGATGAACAGGTGCTGGCTGAATGGTGGAAAACAAATGCGAAACCGGATCGCTGTTTGATACTGGCGCCGCATGAGATTCATGAAGCGCATATTAAACGGGTGCAGTTATTGTTTCCCGGCGCTGTCCGTTATTCACAGGGTGGTCAGGGCAATGTGCTGATTATTGATAATATTGGTTTGTTGTCCCTGTTATATCGTTATGCCCGCGTTACCTTTATCGGTGGGGGATTTGGAAAAGATGGCATTCACAATATCCTGGAGCCGGCTACTTACAGCAAGCCGGTAGTATTCGGGCCAGTATTCCATAAATACCCGGAAGCAGCTGCATTGCTGGCAGCTGGCGGTGGTGCAACCATTGCTGATGTCAGTGCATTAACTACAGAAATGGAATCCTTACTGGAAGACGATGCCCGCTGTATGCAAAAAGGTAATGCCGCCGGCCGTTTTGTGGCCGATAATAAGGGTGCGACCGAAAAAATTCTGGCTTATATTCAGGAGAAACGTTTTTTCACCAATGCATAGAACTGGCGAACGACACGGTTATCATCTACCCAACCCTGTCTGATTTTCAACTCTCTTTCTATCCAGTATTCCGCATCAGGCAATGAGTGCATCTCATTGATCGTCTTGACGGAGCGCTCATAAGAGTCTACATCACCACGGAAGAGTTCCTGGATGAACTGGAATTTGTCGTTGATACCGATGGCCTGGCGCAGGTCTTTGACAGGCATATCGTTGAAGCGATCAGCTATCTCTGACTGACTTTGACGCAGGCGGTCGTTCAGGGAAGGAATATTTTGTGCTACTTTTTGATTCAGTTCTTTCAGCTCGGAGTGAATACCGTTGGTTTCAGACTTGTCTGTTTTTTCAGGTTTTTCAACCTTTTCATTCTTTTCAGGTCTGGAAGCACTGACAACAGGCTGGCTATGGTCACCGAAGAGGGTGATGAACACAGGTTGTTTTTCTTCTTCTTTGGGAGCCGGAGTAGGAGCGGGTGCCGGTGTTGGTTCCGGAGCAGGCGCTGGAGCTGGAGTGAGTGTCGGTGGCTGGTAGGCAACCGGTGGCTCAGGAATGGGTGCTGGTTTTGGCTCAGGTGCAGGTGTTTGATAAGCTTTCAGGGCATCCTGCTCAGGTATTGGCGACTGATACGCTTTCAATGCTTCTGATGTAGGAGCTGGAGACTGGTACGCCCGCAGTGGTTCTGTTGCAGGCGCTGGCGTCTTCTCCGCAATAGGTTGATTTACAACCGGTGCCGGTTCAATCATTCCTACTGGCTCTGGAGCTGGCGGTTCAGGTCGTTTATATTCAACAACTGGTATTGATTCAGATGGCGTAAATTGCGGGGCGGTTATTTTATCATTGGAATCAACTGTAACTTCCGGGTCAGCCATAGTAGCTCCCGGCATAATTACAGCAATATTACTCTGTCTGCGTTGCAATTCTCTTTCCCGTTCTCTTTCAAGACTCCGGGCATGAAGGATTTCCGCCTGCAATAATTGCACATAATATGATATTGACTGCAGGGTCGCGCCAGTCGTCTTTAATTCCTGTAACTTGTCAATTAATGCACTTATTTTTTCCATAATCGCAAAAAAAAATAATTTAATGCAAAATGTGTTCCATGCGTTAATTGTTAACGTAGTCTGAGAGAAATTATTTTATTTGCATGAAGTTATACCATTTTAATTAACTGTAAATCAAAATAGTATATTATGTTTATTGAACCTTCTCTTGCAGGAGGGCGAAGGGGTTGGATAGAAGTGATCTGTGGCTCAATGTTTTCTGGAAAAACGGAGGAGTTGATCAGGAGATTAAAAAGGGCCCGCATTGCCAATTTAAAAGTCGAAATATTTAAACCGGTCATAGATACCCGCTACGACGTACAACATATTGTATCTCATGATGAAAGCAAAATAATAAGCACCCCTCTTGAGAATTCTCAACAGATCCTGCTGCTCGCGCAGGACGTAGATGTAGTGGGCATAGACGAAGCCCAGTTCTTTGATGGTGAATTGATGGAAGTGTGCGACCAGCTGGCATTACGTGGAATTCGTGTAATTGTGGCAGGTCTGGACATGGATTACCTGGGTAAACCATTTGGGCAGATGCCATTTTTGCTGGCTAAGGCAGATTACATTACCAAGCTGCATGCCATCTGTGTGAAGTGTGGCAACATTGCCAATTATTCTTACCGGAAATCAGCCGATAAGCACACCGTATTGTTAGGAGAAACAGACCTGTACGAACCCCGTTGCAGGCACTGTTATTACGAGGAGTAGTCTTTACTTTTGTTCCGCTACTTTTACCTTGAATGTGAATCTTTTTTGTGCCAGGTAACTGAATATCACTACAAAGCAGGTAGTCAGTATCTTGGAAGGAGTGGGGTAGAAGTGGAGGTAATCTACAAATAATTTCATGAATCCATAGTTCAGCAGCAGGCAGGTGCCTACCATCATAAAGTAGCGGATCAGCTGTACCCGGCCTCTCAGGTTGGATTCAGAGAATACGATGTATTTGCTCAACAGGAAACCTGTGGGAAAAGTAACAGCAAGCGCCATAAATAAAGCTGCGATATGCGCCTGAATAGTTATAAATGGTAAGACTACGTCAGGAGGGGGAATGAGGTCGTTACCTCCTCCAAGGATGTAATGGTAGCTGATGTAATATAAACATATGTCCAACACCGTATTACCTCCACCACAAGCAAGGTAGCGGAAGGTCTGAAAGGGCATCACTTTGGCAAATGGGCGGTAGAAAAACGAAATAACTAATAAAATAAACCGTCTCATAATAGAAATATACAATAACAAAACTAGTACGTTTTACCGTTATTGAATCGCGCTTTAGAATTATCTTAACAATTTGATGGTTTTTAAGGAGATGGATGAGACGGAATAAATGAACGTTTAGCGGCGGGTTTTCCATCTTCCTGCCACCTGGTTTACAGGTTGCTGTTGTGCATTTCGCTGTTCCTCCTGCCATACCTGTACTGCCAGGAGTGCGGCTGCCCGGGCTGCATCCGGCGACGGAGTTTCCAAAGATTGTGGCGTGAAGTATTTCCCTATAAAATTAGTATCGAATTGCCCGTTGATGAATGCGGGGTGTTGCAGTGCCCAGCTGCCAAACGGTAAAGTGGTCTGGATGCCTTTTACCTGGTACTCGGCAATCGCACGGATCAACCTTTCCCTTGCTTCCTCTCTGTTAGCGCCCCAGGCAATAAGTTTGGCAATCATCGGGTCATAATATATAGGTATTTCCATGCCCGCTTCGTACCCATCATCAACCCTGATCCCATAACCCTGAGGGCGTACATAAGTTTCAAGTGTACCAGTATCCGGCAGGAAATTGCTGGCAGGGTCTTCTGCACAGATCCTTAACTCGATGGCATGACCATTTATTGTCAGGTCTTCCTGTGAAAAAGATAATTTTTCCCCTCTGGCTACCCTGATCTGCTCCTTTACCAGGTCCAGTCCGGTGATCAGTTCAGTCACCGGGTGTTCCACCTGCAGACGGGTGTTCATTTCCAGGAAGTAAAACTGTAACTGTTCATCTACGAGGAACTCTACTGTGCCGGCCCCATAATAGTTACAGGCTTTGGCTACATCTAGCGCACACTTGCCCATGGCGGAACGGATATCCGGCGTCAGGCAGGAGGAGGGCGCTTCTTCGATCAGTTTCTGGTGACGGCGTTGTATAGAACACTCACGTTCAAAGAGATATACGTAATTGCCGTGCTGGTCACCCAATATTTGTATTTCAATATGGCGGGGAGCGCCTACATATTTTTCAATGAAAACGGCATCGTCGCCAAAGGCGCTCATGGCTTCACTTTTGGCCAGCCGGATCTGTTCTTCCAGCTCTGAGGCTGAGTTGACTACCCGCATACCTTTGCCACCACCACCGGCAGAGGCTTTGATCAGAATCGGGAATCCGGTTTTTTTCACGATCTCCTGGGCCTCCTCAAGGTTGCGTAGGGGCGTTTCGGTACCTGGTACCATTGGTACGCCGAATTTTTGAGCGGCTTGTTTGGCGGCCAGTTTGCTACCCATCATTTCGATGGCGTAGGCGCTGGGTCCAATGAAAGTAATACCGGCGGCGGTCACCGCTTCAGCAAAACGGGCATTTTCGCTAAGAAATCCGTAGCCCGGATGGATAGCATCCGCTCCGGATTGTTTGGCTGCTGCCAGGATCTTTTCGATTTGCAGGTAGGATTGGCTGGAGGGGGCAGGGCCTATACAGATAGCTTCATCAGCATATTGTACAAAGGGCATGGTCCGGTCAGGTTCAGAATACACCGCCACAGTAGCAATGCCCATTTCCCGTGCAGATCGCATAATACGTAGTGCGATTTCGCCGCGATTGGCTACCAGTATTTTTTTCATAAAAGCGAATATAAGGTATCTTTGCCCCCTCATGAAATCGACCGCATTCCAACAAACAATTACCCTGGTAAAAAAAGACATATTACTGGAATTACGTCAGAAATATGCGCTTTATGGGGTTCTGCTCTATATCATTTCTACCGTATTTGTCATTAACCTGATGATAGGCAAGCCGGAAGAAAAGACCTGGAATGCGCTTTTCTGGGTGGTACAGTTATTTGTATCTGTCAATGCGATTGCCAAGAGCTTTTTGCAGGAAAACCGGGGGCGGCTGTTGTATTTTTACTCACTGGTACATCCCCGTAACTTTATCATTGCTAAGCTGATATATAATATTTTGCTCATGGCCCTCATGAGTATAATTACCCTGGTATGCTGCATCCTCTTTATGGGCAATCCTATTATTAATATATCCTATTTCCTGGGTGTCATTATGCTGGGGGGCCTCAGCCTTTCCCTGCTTTTTACCATGCTGGCGGCCATTGCAGCTCAGGCCAATCAGAATGCGGCACTTATGGCAATCATGGGATTCCCGATCATGCTTCCCTTGTTGACTATGCTGTCGAACATCGCCCGTTCTTCATTTATCACTGTCTATCAGCCTGGTCTGCCTAAGATGTTCCTGATGCTGGGTGCTATGGATATACTCATTGTAGGCTTGTCCCTGATTCTATTCCCTTTTTTATGGAAGGATTAGAATTTTGTTGTAGGTTTGCCTCTCATTTAGTCGTTATAAACAATGGCAAAGCACTGGTGGAAAGCTTTAGCGGTAATACTTCTCATCTACACTATAATTGCAGGGTTTACAATTAATATACCCCTTATAGGTACGAATCAACAATCATCCCGGGGACTATTTTTCCACGTACCGATGTGGATGTGTATGTATACCATGTTCAGCATTTCGGTAGCAAATTCCCTGCTCTATCTCACAAAATACGATTTGAAGAAAGATGCCCTGGCTGGCGCAGCCGGTAGTGTAGGCGTGTTCTTTGGTATACTGGGCTTTTGTACCGGTACACTGTGGGCAACATACACCTGGGGCGGAACAATCACGAATGACGCCAAACAACAGCTTACCGCTGTTGCCCTGCTCATATATATGGCTTACCTGGTACTGCGTATGTCTATTCCGGACATCGATAAGCGTGCACGTATCTCTGCCGTGTTTAACATTTTCGCATTTGCTTTGTTGATTCCCTTAACATATATCATCCCACGCATGGTGGAATCCCTTCACCCAGGTGCCGCCGGCTCTCCTACGTTTGCCTCAAAAGATACTGATGGCAGTATGAAGACGGTGCTCTATCCCGCATTCATTGGCTGGGTACTGCTGAGTGTCTGGATCTATACCCTCGTGGTGCGCTACAAAAAATTAGAGTTAAAAAATATTTTTAAATGATTAACAAAGCGATTTCTTTCTGTTGTACCTGTTTGTTGTTATTAGTATCCCTGCTGACCTTTGGACAAGAGCCGGCATCACAACAACAGAATACGGAGACTGGACCGGTAAATGAATTTTTTCGTAGCAATGGCAAGATATATGTGGTAGTAGGAGTCCTGCTGATCATCTTTATTGGAATTGTGATTTTTTTAGTTCGCCTGGATCGGAAGATCAGTAAGCTGGAGCGTAGGGAACGTGCTGATACCCTCTAAGACTTTATTAAGTCCAACTACATATTTATACCAAAACAGTTTTTTATGGCGCAAGAACAGCACATAAGCTTTTTTCAGAACGTTGAAAAAAGCTTTGACAAAGCCGCAGGTTTCACGAAATGGGAGAAGGGCATTCTCGAGCAGATTAAAGCTTGTAATGCCGTTTACCGTATGAAATTCCCCGTACGCGTAGGTGATACGATTGAAGTGATCGAAGCCTATCGTGTACAGCACTCACACCACAAACTTCCTTGTAAAGGTGGTATCCGCTTCAGTGAAGAAGTGAACCAGGATGAGGTAATGGCCCTTGCCTCCCTGATGACTTACAAATGTGCCATCGTAAACGTACCCTTCGGTGGTGCAAAAGGTGGTATCAAAATCAATCCCCGCAATTATTCTCCATTCCAGCTGGAAAACATTACCCGTCGTTACACTGCTGAACTGGTAAAGAAAAACTTTATCGGCCCTGGTATCGATGTACCTGCTCCTGATTATGGAACCGGTGAAAGAGAAATGAGCTGGATCCTGGATACTTATATGAGCCTTCGTCCGGGAGAAATAGATGGTTATGGCTGCGTAACGGGTAAACCCGTATCACAGGGCGGTGTAAGAGGCCGTAAAGAAGCGACTGGTCTGGGTGTATTCTATGGTTTGCAGGAACTATGTAATATCAGGGAAGATATGAAAAAGGTCGGTCTGGAGCCTGGTCTCATTGGCAAAAGGGTGATCGTACAGGGTATGGGTAACGTAGGTTACCATGCCGCTAAATATTTCCATGAAGCAGGTTCTGTCATTGTAGGTCTGATCGAATATGATGGTGCTATCTACAATGAGAAAGGCCTGGATCCTGACAAGGTATTGAAACACAGGAACGAGACTGGTTCAATCATCAACTTCCCGGGTGCACAGACGCTGGCGAAAAATACAGACGGACTGGAACTGGATTGTGATATCCTGATCCCCGCCGCGCTGGAAAATGTGATCCACAAAGGCAACGCTGCTAATATCAAAGCCCGCATTATCGGTGAAGCGGCGAATGGTCCTATTACACCAGAAGCAGATGATATTCTGAATAAGAAAGGCGTGATTGTAGTGCCGGATATGTTCCTGAATGCCGGTGGTGTGACTGTATCTTACTTTGAGTGGCTCAAGAACCTTAGCCATGTACGTTATGGTCGTCTGGGCAAACGCTTTGATGAGAATATGAATATTCACATTCTTGGCGTGATTGAAGAAATGACAGGTAAGAGCGTGTCAGAAAGAGAAAGAAAATTCATTGCACACGGTGCGGACGAAGTGGATCTGGTATATTCCGGCCTGGAAGAAACCATGCATGCTGCTTTGCACGAAGTACGTGAGATCATGGTGAACCATCCTGATGTACACGATATGCGTACTGCCGCTTATATCTGTGCAATTGATAAAGTAGGCGCAGCCTACGAACAACTGGGTATTTTCCCTTGATTGGAATACAGCATATTTACGAAAGGACGTACCATTGCTGGTACGTCCTTTTTTTATTGGTGCGAAGGTAGCATTTCGATAAAATCCCATCCGCCGGCCGGCACATTATGTTCGCAGCACCAGGTATTGACGCCGTTGGTGATCACCAGATAGGCGGCGGGCAATACCATATGATAACGAACGATCTGTTCTAAAGTAGTCTGGCTGAGGGGAATCCCCATCTCCTTGCACTCCACGATCATCCAGGGCTGGTGATTTTTGTTGAAAACTACGATGTCATAGCGCTTTTTCATCTCTCCCAGGTAGATCTCCTTTTCAATGCCTATCAGGGATGCCGGGTATTTAAGGGTTGCGACCAGATAATTCAGAAAGTTTTGACGTACCCATTCTTCAGGGGTGAGGACAACGTATTTTTTCCGGAAACGGTCGAAGATCAGGTCTTTATCGTTTTCAGTGATGATTTTGAAGTCAGGAGGGGGAAATTCGATGGTAATCATCAGGCAAAGGTAGTCTTCTCAGTAATTTTTTGTAAATTTGCATGTCAAAAGGCTATGAAGACAAAAGACGAAATAGTAGCTAATTGGCTTCCCCGCTACACCGGAGAAAAGCTGGAGAACTTTGGTTCCCACATCCTCCTCACCAACTTCAGTAATTACCTTAATTTATTTGCTGAATGGAATAATGTCAAGATCGTTGGCAATGGCAAAGCAATGCAATGTGCCACTGCAAATGACATTACCATCATCAATTTTGGTATGGGGAGTCCCGGTGCCGCTACTATCATGGACCTGCTGACCGCTATTTCACCCAATGCCGTATTATTCCTTGGCAAATGCGGGGGACTGAAAAAAAAGAATAATGTTGGAGACCTGATCCTGCCTATTGCAGCTATCAGAGGTGAAGGTACCTCCAATGACTACTTCCCGCCCGAAGTTCCTGCACTACCCTCATTCGCCCTTCAGAAGGCAATTTCCACCACCATTCGCGAATATGGCTGCGACTACTGGACAGGTACCTGCTACAGTACCAACCGACGTGTATGGGAGCATGATGTGGAATTTAAACGCTATCTGGAAAAGATCAGGGCAATGGCCGTGGATATGGAAACTGCCACCATCTTTTCAGTAGGCTTCTACAATAAGATCCCTACCGGTGCATTATTACTGGTTTCTGACCAACCTATGGTTCCGGAAGGAGTGAAGACAGAAGAATCTGATAAGAAAGTGACTTCTGATTATGTGAACAATCACCTCAAGATTGGTATTGACTCGCTGAAAGCGCTGATCAATAGTCACCAGACAGTGAAGCATCTACGATTCTAAGTTCGTAAGCAGTAAGAATTTTGCGTATTATTTCGTAATATGAGCAGGATAAAGGACTCATGCTCACATCAGCCACTACGCAACAAACATTACTTTCCATCCGGAATTTAACCGTTTCCTTCGCCGGCCATCAGGCGGTGAAGGATATTTCTCTGGACATCAGAAAAGGGGAGATTATGGGAATAGTCGGAGAATCCGGCTCAGGAAAGTCTGTGACGTCGCTGGCCCTGATGCGGCTCATTCAGCCTCCTGGTCTCATTTCAGCTGGTAGTTTATTTTACCAGGTTGACCCGGAAAAGCCCCCTGTTAATCTTCCCGATCTCTCCGAAAGCGAGATGCGCAAATGGAGAGGCAATGAAATCGCAATGATCTTTCAGGAGCCGATGACGGCACTGAACCCGCTGCATACCTGTGGAGCACAGGTTATGGAAGTCATCCGTCTGCATAAGAAAGTCTCTGCCAGTGACGCGAGGGAGCAAACATTAGCTTTATTCAGGCAGGTGCGCCTACCAGATCCGGAGAAGATCCTGCACCGTTACCCACATCAGTTGTCCGGCGGTCAGAAACAACGTGTCATGATTGCCATGGCCATCAGCTGCCAACCCCGCCTGCTGATAGCTGATGAACCGACTACTGCCCTGGACGTTACCGTACAAAAGACTATTCTCGCCCTGTTAAAGGAACTGCAGCAGCAAACGGGTATGAGCGTGGTATTTATCACCCATGACCTGGGTGTAATTGCAGAAATCGCAGACAGGGTCGCGGTGATGTACAAAGGACAGATTGTAGAACAGGGCAGTGTACAGGAGATATTCACACATCCACAACATCCTTATACCAAGGGGCTGCTGGCCTGCCGCCCTCCGCTGGATAAAAGATTATATAGACTGCCGGTGACCCGCGACTTTATGGAAGTGGACACTGCCGGTCAGATCCAGGAAAAAGGCCAGGCCGTACAATCGCTGGTACATAGCCTCGAAATCCCTGCTGAAAAAATAATACTCAGAGAACAGTACATTGTACAGCAACCTCCATTGTTGGAGGTAAAGGACCTGCATACCTGGTTTCCGGCTTCCCGCAATATATTCGGAAAGGTCCTGAGCTGGACCAAAGCCGTGAATGGGGTGAGTTTTACAGTCAAAGAAGGTGAGACAATGGGGTTGGTAGGGGAGTCAGGATGTGGAAAGACGACCCTTGGTCGTACCTTGCTGCGACTCACGCCACCCACTGACGGAAGCATATTATATAAAGGGAAAGACCTTTGCCAGTTGCCGGCTTCAGAGATGCGGGACCTCCGCAAAGAGCTGCAAATCATATTTCAGGATCCTTACTCGTCCCTGAATCCACGTTTGACCGTAGGGCAGGCCATTCTGGAACCGTTGCAGGTACACGGATTATATGCCAATGATCGTCAGCGTAAAGAAAAGGTACAGGAATTGCTGGATAAAGTTAATCTGTTGCCGGAGCATTATTACCGTTATCCACATGAGTTTTCGGGTGGGCAGCGGCAGCGGATAGTCATCGCCCGTGCGTTGGCGCTACAACCTTCATTTATCATTTGTGATGAGTCGGTTGCCGCACTGGACGTAAGTATACAGGCACAGGTATTGAATCTGCTGATGCGCTTACGGGAAGAGTTTGGATTTACGTATATATTCATATCGCACGATTTATCGGTAGTGCGTTTTATCAGTGACAGAATGATGGTCATGAATAAGGGGAGGATAGAGGAAGCCGGATTGGCCGATCAGGTCTATGAACATCCGCAGAGTGCATATACAAAGCAGCTAATTAGTTCTATTCCTAAAAATATTTATGCGTAATTAATTGTTTCATAAATATCAAATAATCATTTTTTGACAGATGGTATATTATCAATACCTTTGCAACCTTTAAATTTATTCATACCGTAATATGAAACTATCACAGTTTAGGTTTGATCTTCCTTTAAATCTGATCGCACAGCACCCTTCCAAGACAAGAGATGAAGCACGTTTGATGGTGGTAAACCGTGCCACCGGCAAAATCGAGCACAAGGTATTCAAGGATATCCTGAATTATTTCAATGACAAGGATGTAATGATGGTAAACAACACGAAAGTGTTCCCTGCCCGTCTTTATGGCCGTAAAGAGAAAACAGGTGCCAAGATTGAAGTATTCCTGTTGCGCGAACTGAACAAGCAGAATCGTTTGTGGGATGTGATTGTGGATCCTGCCCGTAAGATCAGGGTTGGTAACAAGTTGTATTTTGGAGATGATGAGTCGCTGGTAGCGGAGGTAATTGACAACACTACTTCCCGTGGCCGTACAATCCGTTTCCTGTTCGAAGGTAATGATGAAGAGTTTAAGCAGGTGCTGGACACCCTGGGTGAAACGCCACTGCCTAAGTACATCAAGCGTAAGCCTGAAGATGAGGACAAGGAGCGTTATCAGACGGTGTATGCCAAGTACGAAGGTGCAGTAGCTGCGCCAACTGCTGGTCTGCACTTCAGCCGTGAGCTGATCAAGCGTCTTGAGATCAAAGGTATTAAGTTTGCAGAGGTAACTCTTCACACTGGTTTAGGTACTTTCCGTCCTATTGAAGTGGAAGATCTGAGCAAACACAAGATGGATGCAGAGTATTTCAACATTGATGAATACGCTGTGAAGATTGTGAACAAAGCGAAAGAAGAAAATCGTAAAGTATGTGCGATCGGTACTACAACTGTAAGGGCTGTAGAATCTTCCGTGACTGCGCAGAACATGCTGAAAGCAGCAGAAGGATGGACGAACACATTCATTCATCCGCCTTATGATTTCGCTATCCCTAATGCTTTGGTAACGAACTTCCACCTGCCTAAGACAAGTCTGCTGATCATGGTGTGTGCTTTTGCTGGTTATGATCTGGTGATGGAAGCTTACCAACAGGCTATCAAGGAGAAATACCGTTTCTTCAGCTATGGCGATGCTATGCTGATCCTCTAATAAACGAAACAGATTCTCAATTATTTATTGCGAATGGTACTGCTTAGGCAGGATCATTCGCAATTTAATTTCAGCTCGTGGAACAACGAAAGAAAGTAGCCATCATTGTAGCCGGAGGTTCCGGTACCCGCATGGGAAGTGCCGTTCCCAAACAGTTTCTGGAACTGGCCGGAAAGCCGGTATTATGGCACACCGTCAATGCTTTTGTGCAGGCGTATGCTGATATGGAGATCGTATTGGTATTGCCGGAGGCCCATTTCAGTTATGTGGCTGAATGGATAGGCGATTTTAAGCAGGTGATGTTGGTGAAAGGAGGGGAAACCCGTTTCAATTCTGTACTCAACGGGTTGAAGACGGTGCAGGCACCGGCAGTGATTTTTGTACACGATGGTGTAAGGCCGCTGGTTAGCAGAGCATTGATCCACCGTTGTTATGAAGGAGCAGTAGCGCAGGGAAGTGCCATCCCTGTGATTGATATGAAAGATAGTATCCGCGAGTTGGTAGGGGATGGTAACAGGGCGGTAAACAGAGAGCAATATAAGATCATACAGACCCCGCAGACATTCCTCTCGGAATGGATCCTGCCCGCATTTGAGCAACCTTTTGATCCGTTATTCACAGATGAAGCAACGGTAGTAGAGCGGCAGGGTCGCCAGGTACAGTTGGTACCCGGCGACGAAGCGAATATAAAAATCACCCGTCCGCTGGATCTTACGATCGCGGAGGCCTTGTTAGGAACAAGAAATTAAGCTTCTGAAGATAATCCCTTATTGATTTTAGCAAGGATCTGATGTGCTACTTCCATAGCCTGCAGACCATCAATTGCATTCACCGGTACAGGTTTATTCAGTAGAATAGCATCTCTGAACAATTCCAGCTCCATTCTGATCGCGTTCACCTGTTTGATTTCAGGATTGTCGATAGCGATGGTTTTTTTACCGCTGTTGGTATCTATATCCAATGTGAATAGCCCTTCATCTTCTGGTGTTTTCAGCTTGATGATTTCAGTCTTCTTATCCAGGAAGTCGATGCCGATGTAAGCATCTTTCTGGAAGAGGCGCATTTTGCGCATCTTTTTCAGAGAGATACGGCTGGATGTCAGGTTGGCTACGCAGCCGTTATGGAATTCAATGCGAACATTGGCTATATCAGGTGTATCGCTCATCACAGCGACGCCACTGGCAGAGATACGGTTCACGGTTGACTGTACGATACTGAGCACGATGTCGATATCATGGATCATCAGGTCCAGAATTACGCTTACGTCCGTACCACGTGGATTAAATTCAGCCAGGCGATGTACTTCGATGAACATGGGGTTGAGTGCATGTCCTTTCAGCGCAAGGAAAGCCGGGTTGAAACGTTCCACATGACCTACCTGGAATTTGATATTAGCTTCTTCCACCAGTTTCACCAGTGTTTTAGCTTCTTCCATGGTATTGGTCATAGGTTTCTCCACGAAAATGTGCTTTCCGTTACGGATAGCGCTTTCACATAACTTGAAGTGCTGGGTGGTAGGAGCGATGATATCAATGGCATCAGAAGCCTGTATCAGTTCTTCCGCGGTCGAGAATCTCGGAATCTGGTATTGCTGTGCTACACTGGCGGCATTGCTATCACTTGGATCAAAAAAGCCGACTACTTCTACGTCTTTTATGGTGGCCCATTGAGAAAGATGGATCTTACCCAGGTGCCCCACACCAAAGATTCCTATTTTGAGCATATTATTCTTTGAAAATAAAATAATTGCGAATGTAAGGAAAAGACGGTGTTATATCCAAATGTTATATTATATATGTGAAAGTTGCAATTATGCCATGGCAATCCTCATTCCGGAGAAGCCTAATGGAGAGTTGTTTTCTCTGATTAGCCTGCTCTTTACTGGTTGCTTTTTTTCTTCCTCCATCAGACCTTCTTCATTCAGACTATAGTACCCTGCCTGTGAAACGATGATATGATCCAGCACCATTATATCCAAAATGCTGGCAGCCTGTACCACCTTTCGTGTAAAAAGAATATCGGCCTGACTGGGACTCAGATTACCTGAAGGGTGGTTATGGCAAAGAATAATAGAGGTAGCTCCCAGTTCCAGCGCCTCTCTCAGAATCACTCTCACATCGGCGGGTGCAGAAGAAATACCTCCCACGCTCACACAACAATCCTTGATCACTGTATTCGCAAAATTTAAATAAAGTACATGTACCCGCTCATTGGAGCAATCTCCCAGAATGGGTTTAAAATATAAAGCTGCTTCCTGCCCGTTTCTGATTTTGGTTTTTGACAGCATGAATCCGGCCTGCCTTCGGCGCCCGAGTTCCAAAGCAGCTATTATTCTGGCTGCTTTAGCTTCGCCAATTCCCCTCAGTTTCTTCAACTGATTGACATTTAGCTTCCCTAATTCCTGTAAATTATTGGATGATTTGTGAAGTATTTCCTGTGCCAGCAACAATGCGGATTTGTTCTTATGGCCTGTATTTAATAATAAAGCGAGCAATTCTGCATCACTCAATGTTCCTGTTCCTTTTATGATTAACTTGTGTCGTGGTTGGTCATCTGTGTGCCAATCTTTGATTGACACATGCCCGGCTAACGAATCAATGGTATCCATTCTTTCTATCTTTACCAAAAGATACATCTTTTCCCCCGGGCTTTCAATTTTTTTTAAATTAGCACTACAATCCACAGCATAGAATAGGTAACCTCCTAATAATAAGAGTTTTACTTATTCGAAATAAAGCAAAGTCGTGTGTCTGGCCCTGTAGTCACCAAAAAATAAAAAAATTCATTCTCCAAATATCATAGTTTTGCAACCTCTTTTTCATAGTTCATGCAACCATCAGTAAAAATATTCACAGGGAACAGCAATCCCGCGCTGGCAGAGAAAATCGCCAGCCGCTACGGCAACGGGTTAGGCAAATTGACAATTCAGAAGTTCAGTGACGGAGAATTCCAGCCAATTTATATGGAAAGTATCCGCGGTGATTATGTTTTTCTCGTGCAGAGCACTAATTCTCCATCGGACAACCTGATGGAGTTATTAATGATGATCGACGCAGCCAAAAGGGCTTCTGCCGGGTATATCACCGCAGTAATTCCGTATTTTGGCTTCGCCCGGCAGGACAGAAAGGACAAACCTAGGGTAGCCATCGCCTCTAAGCTGGTAGCGAATCTGCTCACGTCGGCAGGTGCTAACAGGGTGATTACCATGGATTTGCACGCTCCTCAGATCCAGGGCTTCTTCGATATCCCGGTAGACCACCTGGATAGTTCGGCAATTTTCATACCGTACATTGAGAATTTGAAGCTGGAAAATCTTACCTTTGCGTCCCCTGATGTGGGTAGCACTAACAGGGTAAGGGAAGTAGCAGCCTACTTCAACGCGGAAATGGTGATCTGCGATAAGCACCGTAAACGTGCGAATGAGATCGCTTCCATGGTTGTAATAGGTGATGTGAAAGACAAGGACATCGTGCTGATCGATGACATCTGCGATACTGCAGGTACCCTTACCAAAGCAGCTAACCTGCTGATAGAAAAGGGAGCAAAGAGTGTTCGTGCATTTTGTACACACCCTGTGCTGAGCGGAAAGGCATACGAAAACATTGAGAATTCTGTATTGGAAGAGTTCGTTATCTGCGACACTATTCCATTGAAACAGCAATCTTCAAAGATCAAGGTGATCAGTGTTGCTGATCTCTTTGCAGTAGCCATCCGGAACATGCATGAGAACAAGTCTATCACAAACCTGTTCGTGCATAGTCACCGCCGCTAGTAGCAACAAGCTTATTTATAACAATTATAAATGTTTAATCAATGAAAACGATAACAATCGAAGGACAACTCAGAAGCGAATATGGCAAAAAAGCCACCCGCCAGGTACGTTCTGAGGGACAAGTGCCTTGTGTTATTTACGGGGGTGCTGAAACCGTGAGCTTTTCTGCTCCGGCTGTTGCTTTCAAAACGCTGGTTTACACTTCTGAATTTCAGCTCGCTGAAATCAAATTAGGTGCTAATACTTACAGATGTGTACTGAAAGATCTGCAGTTTGATACCGTAACTGACGAGCTGTCACACATCGACTTCCTGGAACTGGTTGAAGATAAGCCAGTAGCGGTAAGTCTGCCAATCAAGATCGTAGGTCAGTCCGAAGGTGTTAAAGCCGGTGGTAAGCTGGTTGTAAAGATCAAGGCACTGAAAGTTAAGGCGCTGCCTAAGTACCTGCGTGAGAATATCGAAGTAAACATCGATAACCTGGAACTGAATGGTAACATCCGCGTAGAAGACGTAGTAGCTGAAAACATCGAGATCACTAACTCTCCTCGTATTCCTATCGCTTCCGTAGTAATGACCCGTCAGTTACGTCAGGAAGAGGCTGCTAACGAAAAAGACGCCAAGAAGAAATAATTTTCTTTATAGATATTTTTCCAAAAAGTCCCGTCCTGGTTCGTCCGGGATGGGACTTTTTCTATTTTTACGCCGTGGTTTGCAAATCTTCCGTATATATGGTGGATGCCGCCACGAGTTCGTGTTTATTAAATTAGTCGACAGATGAAATACCTGATAGTAGGGCTAGGGAATATAGGCGCAGAATATGAGCATACCCGCCATAATATTGGATTCGATATAGCAGATACCTTTGTTGCAAAGCACGGAGCTACCTACAAAAGCGAACGCCTGGCGGATGTGGCAGAAGTGAAATGGAAAGGGCGTACCCTTATTGTAATAAAGCCTACCACCTACATGAACCTGAGTGGCAAAGCCGTAAAATACTGGATGGACAAGGAGAAAGTCCCATTGGAAAATATCTTTGTACTGGTAGATGACCTGGCCCTGCCGGTAGAAGTGCTACGTATCCGCCCTGGTGGTAGCGATGCAGGACAAAACGGGCTTAAGAATATTCAGGAGCTACTGGGTACAAACCAGTATCCAAGGCTGAGATTCGGTATTGGTAATAACTATCCTAAAGGCAGACAGGTTGATTTTGTATTGGGCAAATGGCCTAAAGATGAAATGGTAATAGTGCAGTGGAAACTGGAAAAATGCGTGGAAATCATTGAAGGATTTGTATCTATAGGTTTGGAACGCACAATGAACAAGTATAATAACCTTAAATATTCACCCGGAAGCTAAATTTATAAATCCATTCATTTAACCTTAATTAAAGATTAACCGTCATGAAAATTATATGCGTTGGAAGAAACTATGCCGATCATGCAAAGGAATTGAAAAATGAGGTACCGACAGAACCTGTGATTTTCATGAAGCCTAAGAATGCATTGCTGCAGAACAACCATCCATTTTACTATCCAGAGTTTACCGACAACCTCCATTATGAATGTGAACTGGTGCTGAGAATATGCAAAAATGGAAAGCATATTCAGGAAAAATTTGCAGATAAATACTATGACCAGATTGGGATTGGTATTGATTTCACTGCCCGTGATCTGCAGGATAAGCAAAAACAGAAAGGATTACCGTGGGAGATTGCCAAGGCGTTTGATAATTCGGCCGTGGTAGGGCAGTTTACTCCCATTACCCCTGAGTTGGATAAAAAGGATATTAACTTCTGTTTGTATAAAAATAAAGAACTGGTGCAGCAGGGTAATACGAAAGACCTGTTGTTTTCATTTGATTTTCTGGTGGCTTATATTTCTAAATTCTTTACGCTGAATATTGGGGATCTTGTATTTACGGGAACACCCGCTGGGGTTGGTCCTGTGGAGATAGGGGATACACTGGAAGCGTTTATTGAAAATGATAGTTTGCTGGAGTTTATGGTGAAATAAGTTTTGATGATATAAATGAACCGGCCTGCTCATTCACTGAGCAGGCCGGTTTTTATTTGGATTTGTTTTGAGCGGCTTTAATCGAAATTCTTGTTAGTTCTTGAAATCAATTGTATGGTTTTATCTATCCCATTCAGAATTTTGTTAGTTCTTTATATTACTTTTCTTCTAGCTTCTTTTTAGTGTAATCGATCAACCCTATGAATCTCGCTGTCCTTTAAATTACTTATCTTCTGGCACCTGTTTCGTCAAAGTAACCTCATCCGGCACGTTGTTATAAATCACATCCAGTATCCTCGTCAGCTCCTGAAAATCGTCTTCTGTAAGATGATTCCAGCCTGTTTTACGCATTTCCAGCACTAAAGGCCTTGCTTCCTTATACTTATCTGCGCCTTTAACAGTGAGTTGTAAATATACCTTCCTGCGGTCCTGGGGAGATCCTTCCCTAAGTACCAGTTCTTTCTTAACCAGTAATTCAATAATACGGGAAACGGTGGTAATATCTTTCGATGTCAGCTTAGCGAGTTCGTTATGCGTAATCTTTTTGTGCTTATACAGGTTTTCTATCAGCAGCCATTGGTCAACAGTAATGTCCACTTTATGAATATCAAAAGTCTTTTGCCAGTAGTTACGGATTCTTTTAAGGGTGGCATCCAACTTAAAAAAAGATGGATTCGTTACGAAAGTATTAGGCATAATTATTTAAATTGCATTAGCAATAGTTGTATTAGCAACTATTTAATCTTATAAACATCCAAACAGGATATAAAGTGTTTAAAGATAATACAATCACCCCAACTATAAAAGCAGGTATTGCTAATAAGCAAGGCCTATGGCTGAAAGCCTTCCGGCTGATGTGTCAGGCTTCCCAAATGGCCGCCACGTATGAAGCGAATCGCTCCGTTTGCAAATATGTACATTCCACGTCTCGTGGGCATGAAGCTATTCAGATAGCAGCAGGATTACAGTTACACCCCTGGGATTATGCCAGTCCTTATTATCGCGATGACAGTATGATGCTGGCCATGGGGTTTACTCCTCTTGAGCTGATGTTACAACTCCTCGCTAAGGGAGATGACCCTTTCTCTGGCGGTCGATCGTATTATAGTCATCCAGCCAGCCGGGTGCCCAATCGCCCCTTAATCCCTCACCAGAGCAGTGCTACCGGCATGCAGGTCATTCCGGCTACAGGCATGGCGCAGGGTATCCGTTATCTGGAAAGAAATTTATCGGACTCTCTGCCTACCGGGCCCCATGGAGAATTACCGGTAGTTCTTTGCTCTCTCGGTGATGGCAGTGTTACAGAAGGTGAAGTGAGTGAAGCATGGCAGAGTGCGATTCTATGGGAGTTACCTGTCATTTACCTGGTACAGGACAATGAATGGGGTATTTCTGCTTCATCTGCAGAAACCCGTGTAATGGATGCATATGAATATGCTGCGGGATTTAAAGGCCTGAAACGCATACGGGTGGATGGAAGTGATTTTGAAGAGAGTTATCACGGCATGGAGGCGGCTATCAGTTATGTACGCAAGGAAAGAAAACCTGTATTGGTCCATGCCTGTGTACCATTGTTAGGGCACCATACCTCAGGTGTACGAAAGGAATGGTATAGAACAGATGAAGACCTGTCCTTTCACGGAGAAAAGGATCCCTTACCAAAACTAAAAGCATTATTAATATCCTCCGGTATTCCGGAGAAGGACCTGTTAACCATTGAAAGAGAAACACAGGAATATATAGAAGCCGAATTTGATAAGGCGCGGATAGCGCAGGATCCGGATCCCCGCACCGTAAAGGATCATGTATTTGCACCTGCTGCAGTTACAAGTGAAAAGGGGAATCGTACCCCTGCAAACGGTGTGAAAGTGATGATGGTGGATGCTGCTTTGCATGCGGTAGAAGAAATTCTGCGGGACTATCCTGAAGCCATCTTTTTTGGTCAGGATGTAGGACGCCGTTTGGGTGGCGTATTCCGCGAAGCAGCTACCCTTGCTGAAAAATTCGGTGACCACAGGGTATACAACACGGCTATACAGGAAGCTTATATTGTTGGGGCCACTGCTGGTTTATCAGCAGTAGGTGTTAAGCCTATTGTAGAAATTCAGTTTGCCGATTATATCTATCCTGGATTTAATCAGCTGGTGACGGAGATTTCGAAATCCTGTTACCTCAGCTATGGCAAATTCCCGGTACAGACCCTGATCCGTATACCTATAGGAGCTTACGGAGGAGGAGGTCCATATCATTCTGGTAGTATCGAATCTACTTTGTTAACTATCAAAGGTATTAAAGTAGTCTACCCATCGAATGCTGCAGATATGAAAGGGCTGATGAAGGCGGCTTTTTTAGATCCTAATCCGGTTGTTATGCTGGAGCACAAAGGTTTATACTGGAGCAAGGTCCCTGGTACACAGGCAGCGATCATGGTTGAACCAGATGCAGACTATCAGTTACCTATGGGCAAGGGTAGGGTAGTGGTACCTGCTCATCCAAAAGATGTGAAGAAGGGTGATACTTGTTGTATTATCACTTACGGAATGGGGGTATACTGGGCAATGGCTGTCGCTGCGGCCTTCCCTGGTCAGGTAGAGGTGATTGATCTGCGTACGTTATTCCCGCTGGATGAAGAGCTGGTCTATTCATCAGTTTCCCGCCATGGAAAATGTCTTGTGCTCACTGAAGAACAACTGAACAATTCTTTTGCGCAGGCTTTAGCGGGTCGTATTCAACAGCATTGCTTCCGCTCGCTGGATGCGCCGATTTTCACGATTGGTGCTTTGGATTTGCCAGCAGTGCCTATCAATCTGGCATTGGAGAATGAAATGTTGCCAAATCCGCAAAAGGTGAAGGCTGCGGTGAAGGAATTATTAGCGTATTAAAAAAAAATATAAATACCTCTTGGCTTTTATCAATTTAGCGATTATCTTTGCACTCCCGTTTTGAACAAGACGAGGATTTGGCGAGGTAGCTCAGGCGGTTAGAGCGCAGGATTCATAACCCTGAGGTCAAGGGTTCAACTCCCTTTCTCGCTACACTGACTAAAAAAGGCTTTCAGTATCACTGGAAGCCTTTTACTTTTTTCTTCACACCCCTCTCTTTTTCTTTCTACAACTATGCCCACAAATATCTACTGGATTCACGTTGTTAGATGGTATTCCAAAATGACTTATAGTTTTCTTCAATCCAAGTTTTAATTCGTTGTTGAGATCTTATATCACTCGGGACTTTCTGTCTTATTGTTTTTTCAAGCTTTTTGTAAGCCTCAATTGAATTTTGCGCCCAGTTCCATTTTTCTCCACATTTATTAATAAAATAAAGCATTTCCCATCCCTCTTTTCTATTTAATAATGTGCTGTCTGGTTCCCCTGTAACTTTGGGGTCATCATTGGTATATCGTGTGGTCCATGAATAATCATCGTAAACCATATCATTTTTTGTATAACTCATTTGTATATGTTTGTAATTTAATCGGCTTTAGAAATATATAAGTGAGAAGGGTTAAGGCCATTTGACTGTTTTGCGAGGAACAAAAAATGCCTTTATTAAATTAGGATTTCTTATACAAATCTGAACATGGGTTTTATCGAGAAAGCCTGCATCTTTATAGAGTTCTGCGCCTTCAAAAAATACCGCTCGAACAGATTCAAATGGAGCTTCATTCGCTTTTTCCATTAACGAATGAATATTGTTTATTACTGCACAATCGAGCCTTCTAATTATCTTATCCTTTGAATCTGTACTTTCCTTAGGGTTGACATTACGTGGCAATTCTTTTTTTTCCTGTTCTGCTGATTTGCTCAAGCTTTCGTGAGAAAGTTTTACCAAATCAATTCCTTCTTTATCGGTAAGATCTAAACAGTGACCAAGACTAAAAATAGCTCCAAGTACTGCTGGCGTTTTTATTGCAGACTTTGTAGGCGGATTCTGTGCATAATGTAAAGCTCTCTCATAATTATTTTGCCAGAAATACATACCCTCTCCTAACCAGTCCCACTTATTTTTACTTGGTCTAAGCGCAGACTGGCCTGATACAATATTATCTCTAACATTTTGGTCACAACCGTGAAAACCGATTATTAATCCTGGATCGGATGAATAGATGTATTGGGATGCCATAAATGGTTGGTGGAATTGTGGAATAAATATTAGGAAAAGTTTTGGGGATTACTTTGGTAAGTAATATTGCTATCTTGCAGCTCCTTTTTTAGGTGCAGCTTTCTTGGCAGCGGCCTTTTTAGGAGCAACCTTTCTTGATGGAGCCGTAACTAAGATATCCCTTATGCCCAACTCAGTTATCAACTCGGACGCAGCCTGTGATGAACTAGTAACTTGGCGCTTTTGCTCTATTAAAAGAGTTCTTATTCTATTATACGCTGAAGTTGTCATACCCAAATTTAAGAAATTCTCGACACTTTGGAACATGAAAAAACAATAAATAATTTACTTTTTGTTGTAATTTAATGATAATCAATTTGTTTGTGGGTTGTGAAATACATTTTTTAGAACCCACAATTCATCAGTTATGCTTTTCAGCAATAGTTAGGGAAAGTTCATAAATATTGATAAATCTTTTAATGCTTGGTTCAACATTTCTCCCTTTCCCGCTACACTGGAAAACGGCCCGGAATTATTCCGGGCCGTTTTTATTTCTCCGAATATTGATGTTGATTTTATAAACATGATTCATCATAATCCCCTTCTCCTTAAGCTCTTCCAATTTTACCTGTTATCCCTAATTCCTTTACCACGTAAAATCGCTATCCTTATCGCAATTAAACGCCCGCCATTTTACCTCCACATGAGGCAGTTCATCCCGCATCATATCAGCCACTGGTTTAGAATTAAAATACCACTCAACGTCATAGCCGCATTCAGCTGCTATCAGGAACTGCCTGATACTTTGATCCATAAACCGACTAATTACCTGCTTCTTCCTCGCCTGCATTTCAGGTGAAAGATGTTTATTCAATAACCACTCATATCCTGTTTTTACTTCTATCAGCATATCTCCGCGTACAGCATCAAAATCAGCAGTCAATCCATCAGGAGCTGTTACCTGGTATTCCAGACGTGTGCCGCTGAAAAGTTTCGCGTAATCAGAATGACAGGGATACCTGCCAAATTTAGGTTCTATCCAACGAGATCTGCATCCATTTTTCTTATCCTCATCCTCTGGCCATGGGCTTGGATTTGGGAAAGGAAAGGGATATCGGTCAAATGGTGTTAAGGGTTGTCTGGTAGTTGGTGTAAGAAGGTCCGTACCACTCAACCAAGGACTTGGTTGCGGAGCCTTGGGTTGATGGCAGTTACCAATGCATACCCCTAATGGTGATGGCAGAATAATATACCCTTGTTTCGTCAGCATATTTTGGAATGCTCCGTAGTTAATAAGATCGTAAATGGATGCGGCAACATACACTCCTAAGGCTACTGGTATAGCCACAGTGCTTACAGTGGCACCTGCCGCTGCTGGTGCTGTGGATGCGCCTCCTTCGATTACACTGGCAGTACCCCATCGAACCGCTGCCCTTTCTAAAGCTGTCTTTGCAGCGGATTCAGTGGCGCCTTCTACCGCAGTTGCCGCACCTGCCCTAATAGAACCTGCAACCAGGGGAGCTGCTAAAGGAGCCATATTAGCTTGTTGTGTGGCTTGTGCCTTAGGATCATTAAGGCCTGCTTGCTGTCGTCCCGTGCTGTACATATGATACACTTCAGCTTCAGTGAGTACTTTATCACAGGCCCCCCATTCCCGGCAGTCACGAACTGCGTTGGCAGCATTGACAAGCCCGGCCCGGCGATAAGACTGCTCCACATTATCTCCCCATTTTTCAAGAGGGATATTGGCCGATCTAAAGGATGTCTGCCCAGGTGCATCAGCAGATTGCCTTTGCAGGGATAGGCCCCCTTTTCTCTGCTGTTGGGTATGTGTTAATTCATGCGCCAGTAAATGTTTGCCTTCAGCACTGTGTGGGTTATATTGGCCGCTGTTAAAATAAATGTCGCTTCCATGTGTAAATGCTTTTGCCTGTATGGTGTTACTCATGGCTGTCGATGCTGTATTATCATGAATGCGAACATGCGATAGATCTGCATGGAAGGCATTTTCCATAAAGATTCGAGTATCGGTTGGCAATGGTGTACCGGTTCCTTTGCTCTCCGCCAGTTTTGATTCAAAGTGTTGAGGTGTATGGAAGCCTCCATCATTCGTAGCCTTACGCATCAGGTTCCCCTTTTCTTCTTCTTCACATTGCTTACATTTTCTTTGTATGGACGGCGCTGCCTCTGCCTGAGGCATGGACATCACCCGATCAGCCATACTATCGGCTTCCTGCTCATATTTATCTCCTGGACTGTTTATTGCAAGTTTAGGTTGTACGACTGGTTGAAAAAATGGAGATGAAGTTTGTTGTTCACCAAAAAAAGCGTGTGAACTTGTAGCAATCGATGATTTCTTTTGGGGGCTCGAATAAAACATAACAACGATTTTGGGGGTAGTGATATTTGATGTATCGGTTAATCTATGCAAGCAAATCTTTATTCTTATTCAGCGACATCAAATAGAAAATTCATATTGAAACACAATAATAAATTGGGGTATACTAATTTAATAGATATTCTTTGTTTGACAAAGAATTATTCACAAGAAATGCAATTAGTGAGTAGCCAGTTTAAATTCCTGAAAAATCTAAATCCATTCAGATTTTAACTGATAAATTCATAAGCTGAATTATGAAAAAGAGATATATCCCTTCTTGAAAAACTTCAAGCGAATCGTAACCTGAATCCTCTAATAGCTGGGTAACCGCAAATATTATTCATTATTTGATGACATATGTCAACATCCTGAACTATTGATGAGAACCCCATTGAATTCTGACAATAATTGATTGTCAGTTCCATATTTAAGAAACCACTTGTGGCTTACTAATTGTAACCTTTATGTTAGTAAGATATGAGAATGAAATGTAAAATCAGGAGTATATGAGGCCGCCGCATTATTAACTTTAAAACTTATTTTATGTTAAAGAGCCCAACTTTTTCAATCTGGACAGTGACTATCTACCTCGTGGTGCATTTAATTTTATTAACGACTGGATTGACAGTTCCTATAATGTTGATTAGTCTCATACTGTCCCCACTTTTAGTACTCTGGATGGTATATACAATATTGAAATATGGCAAATACAGAGGTGGTAAGTTTGAATATCAATAATAAAAAGGCTTTCAGATATACTGTCTGAAAGCCACTATATTATAGCACATTCAGGTTCCTACAAAATACTCCGATACCCCCTTCACGATATCTCCAATCCTCGCTTTATAAAACCCTGCCGCATTCATCCCCCCACACTCCACAATAAAATACTCATCCCCACACAAACAGATATCCATCACAAATACATCATGCGGGGTATACTCCTCACACCTCGCCTGCGCAAATGCTACCACACTATCCGGACAACCTTCCTCTTTTTTTAATTTAAAATAATGCCTATACTTGGAAGCCGCTATCACCTGCTTATTCACAATCCAAAGCCGCCATTCATATTGAATATTATACGGCTCAGAAATAACAATCTTACCATCTGTAAATTTTTCCACCGATGATAACTGAGCATACCAATCCCTGATCTCATCATATCGTTTCATCTCCCCTGCAAATGATTTGTTGTCGTCATTTGGGCGAATAAACAACATTTTATCCCCTGGATACTCATTGCTAACAATTAATTCCTCAAACGTCGTAATTCGGGCTCCATAGTTAAGCATATATCTGCCCCAATGATGGAAATAATTTTCTATCGAAAACTGCGCTTCATCAAAGAAGATACCCTCCCGCAAAGAAGCTTCCTCCCTCGCGAGGGCATTAAACGTCGTAGACCCGTATATAATAGATCGGCGGCTCCTGTCAAATGAAGGTAATTCAGTCGAAAAAGGAATAATATCCAATGGGATAAATGGAATACTTAATTGCTCACAGGCATGCTGCATGCCTTCAAAATCAGTGGGGTTAGTAAGGTTGCGCTGTACAACCCATTGTATTTTTTTAAACTGTTCCATGGGAAGATAATACTAAAAATAAAAAAATTCCACGACAGGATCTGTTAACTACGACTATCTAAATCGTCAAAGTCTTCGGTGCCGATAAGCTCGAGTTGGTAATCCCTAATTATCTCCCTATATCCGCCCTGTCTCCACCTGCTGCCGCTCCCCATTCAATACGACTGCAAAAAAAAATCGTATGACATATTTATTCTTTAATTTTATTCAATGGACAATTTAATAGATAACCTCATCAGCCGTTGGGAAAAAGCCTTTGACGACATTCACAACCTCCCTGCTTTCAAAGCACAGGTTAAAATAACACTATACGCCCCCGGCACCCGTTATAATCTCGAAAAATATGACCAGCACTCCTTCCCCTCAAATGGAGCCTTATCAAATGAAAAAGACGACTATGAATACGGCTTCAATGACCAGGGGCTACCTTGCTACATGACCTTCGGCAATGAAGCAATCAAAACCTTATGGGAAGGATATTATAAATATACCGATAACCTCGCTGAGTACATAGAATTTAATATCAATACAGGTGTGCCTTCCGCCCTTACAAGGATTACATTTGAAAATGGCCGTAAGATCACCTCACAACGTTTGGGCATAAACGGTAAAGGAACCATTTGCAAACCGAATCAGTCCAGGGAAGAGTTAATAAAAGAATATAAAGAAAATGACCTCTTCTTTTTCCTGATCACGACTACCTTCGAATACGACGCAGATGGCAGGATCATCCGCTCCGTAAGCAACAATGTCGCCCCCGGTCTGGGAAAGTATTCCTCCTACGATGAATACACTTATACCGATAATCAGTTGGATAAGATCAGAACCTTCCATGAAGGAGGCAGCAACCGCCTGACCTATAGTCGGAACCGGGAAAACCTGTCCCAGGATGAGCTGATCGAAAAAGTCGCCCAGGCTATGGCCCAATCAATCGTTAGTTCTCTGACGCATCATGAAACAACTTCACCACTGGCTCTCCTGGAAATAAATTACCACTATGCTGATAACTATTTCCCCCTCCTGGTTTCTCAATCTCAACAGGAAGTTGAACAAAGACTCGAAAATGGGGGAGAAGTTTTCTTTCATGACAAATATGACGATTCCTCTCCATTAGATATCACCTCATTCGAAGACTACTTCGCCCAAATGGAACAACTAATGGAAGAACAGGATAACTGGGATATTGGCCGGATAGCCCTCAGAAGAACCGCTGCTATCCTAACCGAAACCAAACTATTAGGGAAAATCAAAACCACCACTGACTTTGCAGCTTATGCTGTAGACTGGACCGTAGAAGGTGGCCGCGAAGATTTAGAGGAAATCCTCCTGGAATGCGGGGTAAAACCTGAAACCCTTGACCTGTGGAAAGAGAAAAAATTCATTACTGAGTAAATTTTATTTCCGATTGGCATACTCAAAAAGAACGCTTATTCCCAATCTTTACAGCTTCTAAAAGAGGAGCAGATGTTGGATCTTGCTCACAAAGCAGGGTTTAAATATGCTAAAGTGGTATCCGGTGACGACCTTACAAAGAAATATTTTCAGGTAAGAAATGACGGTCTGTCTCTCTCAAATTCAGAACTCATCCTCGTGGCAAATACCTAATTATTTTTTATCTTGAGGGCTATGAAATACATATACGCTTGTCTGTTTTTATTGATACTAGCAGCCTGCGGTCAGTCAGCCGACTACCGCTCCCAGGAAATCATTCTTGACCGGGCAGTTACGATTGACGATGCTTACAAGCTGGCTGATAAATATTCCTTTATCACCGCGAGTCCATTGAACTCTTCAAAGGATACAAATGCGTTGGATAAAAAGCTGTTTAGTTTGAATGTAGGAGATACTGCCACCATTGAAGGGCGTTATTACAGGGTAGTCGCAGATACCGGGAATTACGCCTTCCGGGCCAGCTACATCCACCTGGATGGTGCGGTGTTAAAACATAGAGAGATAGACAGCCTCCGCACGTTGATACTACAGCAATACGCTGCTGGTAAATCTTTCGAAGAGCTGAATGCTAAATATAACATGGATCCCAATCAAAAGGACGGAGATACCGGTCCATTTACAGCCGGTATGATGGTAAAACCATTTGAAGATGCTGTACGTGTCCACAAAAAAGGAGATATCTTTTTAGTAGATGTGCCTGATAAGAAATGGTACTTTGTAGTGAAGAAAACTGCCGATAATGAAGGCGAAAAGATAAGGATCGTATTAAGTATTAAGAAAGTAAATTAACGATAAAAAGAGGTCACAGCTTCCTGACCTGTATAATTGGGGCCGGTCTGGTCATCAGCACCCACATAGGTCCAGGTGATATCAATATGCCGGGGGCCGGTACATGTCAGGAGCTTCCTTCTTTTATTATACTCAATCCCGCACAAAGCAAATAATTTCTTTACATCCACCCCCTGTATATTATTCAGATCAAGATTGGCCACAAACAAGCCCCATGGTTGCAACGTTGCTATTGCCCTCACTAACACCTTCAATTTATCGCCGATATAATGAATACCATGTACACAGGTAATCAGATCATATTTCTCCGAAGGAACCCAATTCACTAAAGATCTTACCTCAAATTCCAGGCAACCAATAAAAGGAGGTATTTCCTGGAACAAATCTACCAGGTCAATCCCTTTCAATTGCACCCCTGCCTGCTGCGTTAATCCTTTCGCATATTGAATCAAAGCATTCCCCTCTCCACAACATAAATCCAGCCATTTCACTTCACCTCGTTCCGCCAGGCAATCATTCAGGTACTTTGACGGATTGAAAAATAATTCCTTCTCATAACTATTTACACCATTCGCCACACGCTTACGATTCATCTTGTTATTCGCCACAATGGGAGACCAGATTAATTCAGCTTCTGTCAGTAATTTCATATCAACAAAATACTAAATTCATTGCTTGTATCGAAGCATTATTTTCAATAAAATTTTACATAAATAATAGAGCGTTACCTTGTTCGGATGCATCTTAAATGCTTTGCCCGCCTGGTTAAGGGCTTGTAGGGGCGCATTGTATTTATGATAGGTCATATCAGTAGTTCGTGCAAAATATAATGACCAGTTATATTGGGCCTGCCGTTTTAAACGGGAACGTTCTGTAACAGGAAGATAAGATTGTATCAGGTGAATGACTTTCGAAATATCAAGGATATGCTGACACGACAGGAAATACCTGCTTGTAATATTGGATGTATGTACCCTGTAAAAAGCCAGCCTTTCCGGCGTATACACCACCGGGTAATGCGCCGCAATCCTTACCCACATTTCCCAGTCCTCGCCGTAATGTATGCCAAAGAAGCTGCCTAACTGTTCATAGACACTCCTTCTGACTAACACTGCTGGTGGCTGCATTTTTTGCCCTGTTGCTATCTGGGTTAGCCAATCCTTTATAAGACCTGTTTCAGCCTGTATAGCGCGACTTCTATTTATTACGGCTCCTTGTTCATTGATGTAGGAGAAACCCGTGCAAATCGCACCTGCGTCAGGATACTGTTTAAATAATTGCGTCGCCTGTTGGTAGATACCATGCCCTGATAAATCATCACCATGCAATAAGTGCACAAAATGCCCCTTTGCCCGGTTCAGGCATGTTTCAAAATTCCGCAGGCTACCCCGGTTTTCCGGTTGCTGGTAAAACGATACCCGACCCTGGCCAATCGCCGCTACCAGGGCTGCAATATCCCCATCCGTACTACAATCATCCACCACTTCAATCTGCATCAGCGCTGGCCCCAAGTCCTGTTCCAGCACACTTTTTAAAGTAGCCTCCAGGTAGTGACTACAATTGTAAGTTGGGATCATCACAGACCATAATGGTCTATGCACCTCCGGTGAAATCGGCGCTATAATAGGTGGTTGATCGGGAATCCTGTTATTCATAATATGCCTTCCAGTTTTGCTGTCCGGATTGTAATGCCAATCGCTCCTCATCATTTGATAACAGCGGTATTTGCCTTTTTAATACCTCCTTCACTAAATGCAACATCATTTTCCTGTTGTCCGACATATTCTGACCATGAATCCGGTAAGCAGCTATCCTTTCTTTATGATGGAAAGTTGGTAGCAGCCTTGCTATTTTCAGGTTGAGGTCATAATCTTCACATGCCTTCAGTTTTGTGTCAAAATGAAAATGAAAGAACAGATCCCTCCTGTATAGAATACAACCTTCCATACCTATGTAGTTCCCCTGCAATAAAGAGAGGTACCCTGTTCCGCTATTATACACTTCCGCTATGAATTCCCCGTTTGCATCAACCCTGTCATGTGCACCGGATACAAAAGCTAACTGTGGATAGTACCTGAAATAAAAAATGTTTATCTCAGCAGCGCCTGGATATAAATAATCATCTGCATCGAGGAAGATCAGGAATTTCCCCTGACTAAATTGTACGCCTATATTCCGCGCTGCTGATAAACCAACACGTTCTACATATATGTATTTCACCCTGTCTCCATATTCTTTACAAATCGCCGCCGTATCATCGCTGGAGCCATCATCCACTACAATAACTTCCATATTGGGCCATGTTTGGCCCAGCGCACTTTCAATGGCCGACCTGAGATAATGCCCATGGTTGTAACAGGGAATAATTACAGAAACAAGGTTCCACGCTGCAGAAACCGGCTCCAACAGCCGTAAGGGAAATGTCTGAATATCCTGCCGCCGAAGGTGTTGATGCGCTTTATAAAATCGAATACCAGATTTACACCCCCTGATCTCAGTGATAATATGCCTGATATACTCCTCCTTGTTCCCTTTTATCCATTGTATTAACCGCTGCCGGTAATATCGGGGTAGCCCTTGCCGTAGTCGCTTTAATTCTCCCGGATGCTGGTAATTTTCATATTGCACAAGCAGTGCACTGACATGCCCACGCATATAACCAAACAGTTGTTTTCGCAACCCTTCGTCAGTAGAACGATGTTCATGATATACAAACAACTCCGGTATATAATAACAATCCCACCCTTCGGCCAGTATGCGGTGCCACATTTCCGAATCACCACTACACCCCGAAGCTCCTACATCCAGCCTTTCATCAAATAGCCCCGCCACCAGGAATGCTTCTTTCCGAAAGGCCATATTAGCTCCCGCGCCGATATCCCATGCCGGCACACCATACTCAAGGTGATCAAGATAATACCGGTGATTAAACCGCTTGGGCAGATACCCCTTATTGAATCCCCATTTTTTTTCAAAAATATACTGTGCCCTGGTATCCAGCGAAGCAGGTATCACAAGCCCTGTCACTGCCATGATTAATGGATCGGAAAAACAAGCCTTTAGATTGGTGATCCAGTTTTGTGGGATGATTACATCATCATCCGTATAGGCTATAATATCCCCCGTAGCTGTTCTGGCACCTGTATTACGCGCAATATCAAGTCCCTTCCTGTCTTCACGGACATATCGTACCTGGGTAAACTGCTTCACTACCAGCCATGTCTCATCATTCTCCGGCGCATTATCCACCACAATCAATTCAAATTCAGTATCAGGACCGGATAATAATGAGTGCAGGCATTTCTGCAATGACTGGGGCCTGTGACGGGTACAAATCACAACAGTTAACTTCACTACCTTACCAAAAGTTAGTGATGATCCATACTCATTGTAATAATTAAGTGCAGGTTGTATAGCAGCATGAATTTTTTCAGTTATCCTCACCGGAGAATTAATCCATACATGCCCCAATGGTAATTCTCCTGACCATACCACAACATAATGCCAGCCTTTCCCCACCGAAAAACTATCTACTGCAGATAATTGTATATGGTGTATTTTATAGTACATGCTGCTGATTTAATATCACTGGAAATGCCGGACGAACATACCCCATCCATTTCCCAAACCAAGCGGTATTTTCCCTGAAATCTTCTACATTAAATGAAAGACAGCCTTCAAAATAATACAACCGCTGAGTCGTATCTTTTACAAATACAATGGATAAATAGTAAGCTCCATTGTTCAAAAAATTACCAGGTATATGACATTCCCCCTTTATAAGCCCGGTACGCAGATCAGCGCCCTTTGATGCCACATCAAAAATGCATTCACCTGCCATATTAAATAAATGAATACCAACAGTCAGCATACCCTGCTCAGGGGCGTTGTACCAAAACTCAAATTGCGTAGTAAACGGTGTACGGATATCGAATATTTCAGTATCATATTGAATGGCTATTTTTTTAATCCGGATATAATCATTTCCCGGTGCGGATTCCGGAGTGTCATAGCACTGTTCCAGGTAATTGTTGTCCGTACTTTTCAGATAATTGGCAATCACAGGCTCCGGCTTGCCTGAATCAATGATATGTCCTTTATGTAAGGTAATTACCCGATCACACAGGTTCTGCATTGCCTGCGTGTTGTGACTTACAAACAAAACTGTTTTCCCTTTCCTGCCCGAAATCTCTTTCATTTTTCCCAGGCATTTTCGCTGGAACTCTACATCTCCCACAGCCAGTACCTCGTCCACAATCAATATTTCAGGATTTAAATGCGCGGCTACAGCAAATGCCAGTCGCATATACATGCCACTTGAATAATGCTTGACAGGTGTATCAATTAGTTCTTCTACACCAGAGAATGTAAGGATCTCATCAAAACAGCTTTTAATCTCGTGATTTTTCATTCCCAATATGTTCCCATTGAGGAAGATATTTTCGCGACCAGTTAAATCGCCATGAAAACCTGAACCCACTTCCAGCAGACTGGCAATACTGCCCCTGCCTGATATTCTTCCTGTAGTGGGCGTTGTAATTGAAGAAATAATTTTTAACAGGGTGGATTTGCCAGCACCGTTATTCCCAATAAACCCCATCACTTCCCCCTGATGGATTTCAAAGTTGATATCTTTCAGTGCCCACAGTAAATGCTTATCTGCCTTCTGTCGCTTTATCCAAAAGCGGATATCCTCGCGCAGACGGCCAGAACCTGCATTCCCAAGCCGGTATAATTTAGAGATGTTTTCAACCTTTATAGCTATCATACAACATCCATTATTTTAAGTTCCTTTTTCTTAAACAGCGTTATGCCCACCACCAATAAAATCATTACCTCTACAATACAAACCGCCAACCGGAGATAATGCACGGGTTCCACCGAAAAATAAGCAGCCCTGAATGTTTCGGTGATAACAGTAAGCGGATTTAACCAGAACAAAAACTGGTATTGAGGCGGAACAATTGATGCCGGGTACACGACTGGTGTAGCAAACATAAATAGTCGTAGTAAAAATTGAAGTGCATAATCCAGGTCCCTGTACTTTGCTGTAAAAACACTGATAATAAGGCCGGCTCCCAAACCGAATCCTGCCGTCAGCAACAACAGCAATGGTGTTAATAATATGTAATAGTTACCATAGATGCCCGTTGTTAAAAGATGATAGCAATAAATTATAATGAACAACAATAATTGAATACCTGTCCTTATACTATGTGAAAGCACATTGCTAACAGGCACTACCAATCGTGGGAAATATACCTTATTGAAAATATTGGCATTTTGCAAAAAAGTATACATCGTCCCATTCAGACAATCAGAAAAGAAACTCCAGAAAATTATCCCGGATAAATAGAATAAAACAGGTGGAATCCCCCCTGTTGAAATCTTTACCACCTTGCCGAAAATGATATAATAAACAAGTGTGGTCAGTGCCGGCTGAATAAATACCCAGAACGGCCCCAATATCGTCTGTTGATAACTCGCAATCAGGTTGCGTCTTACAAACCGGAACAAGAGATCTTTGTAACTGATAATTTCCCGAAGTTTCCAATCAAACCATCTTGTGTTGGTGGTAATTTCCCAGTCCCAACTTTCGTTATGTTTCATCGGTTAAACCCAATTTTTAGTATAAAGGATGGTTTCATCAATTTTGTCCTGTATCTGATTGTCAATATTGGAATCAAATTTCCTCGCAAATAGCCGGTTACTTTGCTGTAGGCACTTCAGGTCTGCCATAGTGAGCACTTTTGGGTGCGATCCACCGCCAGAACGGTCTATATACCGGTAATTGTCATTGATGACCATGCTGCTTAATGGACTGTTCATCAGTAAGGTATTCACCAGGAATTCATCTGGTGCCCAGGTGTGTTTAAAAAATGAATAACATGTTCCTTCAGACAGGAATTGGCTTAGGTAGAATGCTGCCTCTCCACTCAGCGTCCAGTAAGCGGCTAAAGGCCCCCCGTATAGCTGGTAGGGTAGTGGAAACTCCCTTTGCGGTAAGATATTGGAAATTATATTTTCCAGTCGGTGTTTTCCCCTGAAACTGTAATCTATCAGGTGATATCGGGTATACCGTTGATGCGCTTCATTCCACCAGGTAGTAGGGGGTGTTTCTGAGGTAAGGAAAGAGTGACCAATATAAGCATTGAGAAAATCATAAATGTAACCGGTCGGTTTTATCGGATAATCCTGCCCGCTCAGCAGGTTTACATAGTCATACGATCGGCCACTTGAAAATATAGCACGCAGCGACGCACCGATGGCCTCAAGCTGACTGAACCCCGCCCAATTCACTGTTTTACGTTCCTGAACAAAAAAAGTATTCGGCAAACTGGAAAGGGATATGAAAGGACCGATGTTTACCTTTTTATCAAGGTGTACATAAAAATCAAATTTCCTGTGGTATAGCGTTTTAATCAATCTCTCTGCCATAGCAGGATACTGATGCAACACGATAATGTTGGCCATTCTCATAACGATCTCATTGTTGTGGTATCACTGTTACTCGATATAGGAAAAAATCAGGGAGGAGATAGGTATAGTAATAATATTAAAATTATTAAAACAAATTGAATAAAAGAGTAGTAAAAATTCGACAAAAACAAATATTGATAGAAAGGAAATATTATCAGAATCCTTCATGTAGATTTGCTTATAACTGAAAAAGGACCAACACAATGGAATACGTAAAAGAATACACCGTTAAACCAGAACATATCGACGTCCAAAACATCATGGACGGTCTCTATTACCCTTTCTACATGGAATATTGCAGACACGACTTTATCAAAGACGTACTGGGTTTCAGCCTGGAAGAAGAAGCACAGAAAGGCATCAATATGGTGCTGTCTCAATATACCATCCAGTTCGTTCGCTCTCTGAAAAGAGATGATACATTCACAGTTACCTGTCAGCTGATGGCAGACGGAAGCGGCAAACCACAGATCCATTTCGAACAAAAAATCATGCTCAATAACAAGGTCGTTACCAAAGCGGTATTTACAGGCACCTGTGTACCTGCTACCGGTGGCAGACCTTTTCTGCCAGATGCTATCAAAGAAAAACTGAAAGATGCACCCATTTTAAACGCATAAGTTATGAAAGCCATCGTCATTACCAAACCCGGAGGACCGGAAGTACTGCAACTACAGGAATACCCTACACCCACACCAGGTGCAGAAGAAGTGCTGATTGAAATCAAAGCGGCTGGACTGAACAGGGCAGACGTCTCTCAGCGCAAAGGAAAGTATCCACCTCCTCCCGGTGTAGTACAGGAGATCCTGGGAATGGAAGTGGCTGGCATCGTAAAGGAATGCGGCCAGGATGTAACCATGTGGAAACCCGGCGATAAAGTATGTGCCCTCATTGCAGGTGGTGGATATGCCACCTATGTCACAGCTAAAGAAGGACAATGCTTACCCATACCAGATAAGCTTTCATTTGCTGAAGCTGCCAGTCTGCCCGAAGTGATAGCCACCGTATGGACAAATGTCTTTCAGCGGGCACACTTACAACCCGGCGAAAATTTGCTGGTCCATGGTGGTAGCAGTGGTATCGGTATTGCTGCTATCCAGCTGGGGCATGCCTTTGGCGCAAATGTATACGTAACCGTCGGCTCAGAAGAAAAAGGCAAAGCCTGCCTGGAACTCGGTGCCGCCGGTTATGTCAATTATAAAGAACAGGATTTCAGAGAGGCATATGCCAGCACTGGCATGGATGTGATCCTCGACATGGTGGGAGGCGACTATCTGGACAAAAACGTTCAGCTACTCAATACCGAAGGTCGCCTGGTGTACATTAATGCCATGGGTGGAAACATGGCGCAACTCAACATCGGCAGGATGATGCAGAAGCGCCTCACTATCACTGGTTCTACCCTGCGCCCCCGTGATTATACCTTTAGAAAAGCCCTGTCACAGGAGCTGCTGGAAAAAGTCTGGCCACTTATTCATGCCGGAAAATACAAACCTGTCATATATGCAACTTTTGCATATGACAAAGCTGCCGAAGCCCATGCCCTCATGGAAAGTAGCCAACATATCGGTAAGATTATATTAACAAATGAATAAGCCTTTTATATTACTTTTGCCCACTTAAATGCGCACGTAATATGAAAGAAAAAGTGTCTGTTACAGATACCGGTATACAGTCTTCCGGGCTTCCCCGGGACTACATGGAAGCGGTGGCAGAATATATCTGGAATGGTTTTGACGCAGCTGCATCCATCATTGATATCACTTTTGAAACAAATGAAATAGATACTATCCATAGTCTGTCCATTACAGACAATGGTACTGGTATTGACTATGAACAGCTGAAGGAGACCTTCGGTAACTTCAACGACTCTATCAAGAAGGCCACCTTTCAGAAGACATCTTCCTTCATCAAAGGGAACAAAGGCCGTGGACGTTTCTCCTTTTCCGCCTTTAGTGGAAAAGCATTGTGGAAAACGGTCTATAAAGACCAGACCACCGGTCAGCTCAAAGCTTACGAGATCCTTATTACAAAAAACTCTAAAGATTATTTCGATCCGCACAACAACAGGGATCTGTCTAAAGGTGCTACCGGCACCATGGTGACTTTCACGGACCTCTTTGATGTGACTGGATTTTCCTTTCAGTCAGATGAATTCAAGACCTTCCTGGAAAGAGAGTTTGGCTGGTTCCTGATGCTGAACCGGGAAAAGGAATACCAGATCCGCATTAATGGAGTGGCTGTACCTTACCAGCAGCTGATAGCAGAAAGCGATATTGGCACTTTGCCCATCAAGGATGCGGAGGGTAAGGACCACTATTTCAAGATTACCTTTGTCAGGTGGTCGGAGCGTATTGGGGATAAGTTCTTCTTTTACTTCCTCAACTCCCATCAAAAGGAGTTGTTTAAAGACCTCACTTCATTTAATAATAATGCGATCGGGTTTTATCACAGTGTGTATGTAGAATCCCGTTACTTTGATGCTTTCAACCCACAGGACAATGAGTTGTCTCAGAACCTGTTTGAACGCACCCGTCAGCATGGAGTATTCAAATCGCTGATGAATCACCTGCACGAGCTGGTGAGACTGCGCCAAAAAGCCTTTGTAGATGGAGAAGCGGCAGAGAAACTGGTGGATAACTATGAGAAGAACGGCATCATTCCAAAGCTCAATGACGGGAGAAAAAAGAAGGCATTGCTCAAAGTAGTGAAAAGTCTTTACTGCATAGAACCCCGTTTATTCCAGGGGTTAAACAAAGAGCAGCAGCGTATCAATGTTGGCTTGCTCGGTATTCTGTTGGAAGCAGGTATGAAGGAAGAAATTGTAGAGCTGGTCAGTCATATTGTACCACTCACAGACGAAGACAGAAAGTTATTGAAATAAAACAATGCCGGTGATATAATCGCCGGCATTGTTATTTTACCTTCTCACTCTCGATGATGGTGACGGTGAAGACATCATTGGAGCTGTACGCATAGGCAAACTATTCACATTTCGTATTTGCTCTGATCTTTTTATACTCGGTGTCGGCCTGTCCTGCATTTGCATAATTGGCCGGGCAGTCGTGTTACTATTAAAACTCCTGAATTGTCTGGGTTGTGGATTCTGAACCTGTGGTCTGTACACCTGCATGTTATTGCCAGTCTGTACGGCATTGCCGCGTACCCTGGTTTCCTGTATCGCCATCGGGGTGATAGTCCTGTTAGTATATCGCTGCACCTCAGCTACATTCGGTCCCTGTGAATAATACAGGTTATTGCGGTGTGTAGTGGAAAAATTGTTAATCACAGAAATCCTGTCCGCACTATTGGGTCTTGTTACCACCCTGGAAAGATCATTGTCATACATGTGATCCTTTGGCACCTGGTTCCAGTAATAGTCATGCGGTCTCCACCCGCCATAGGCAGCACCTACGCCTACACCAGGTCCCAGTGGCGCCCAGCAGTAATAGTTATCCACAGCACCCCAGGTAACCCATGCCGGTGACCAGTCATATCCTGGTATCCATAACCAGCCATACGCATCGTCGTAAAACCAGCGGCCATAATGGAAAGGCGCCCATCCCCAGCTGAAATCAGATGCCCACATCCATCCTTCATTGCTATATACCCAGTGACCATTCGTTGCATAAGGACGGAATTCTCCATCCATTCCCGGACTCCACACATGGCCATAGCCAGGATAATCAATCCAGTTGCCATAAGGCGACAGGTCATCGTAAAATGTCTGGTAAGTAATACTTCCAACCGGGGCGGTGCTACCTTGTATCGCAGTGGTAGTCGTACAACTATTCAACAACAATAAACACGAAAACAGGGCTAAAACAATACGTTTCATGACTATTAAATTTAAGGTTATTTCAATGCCTGGAAGAAGGTTATATTATCTCTATCAGAGCCCCCCTTGTCAAAGGAGTTAGCCTCACTGGTCATTACCACCATGAAAAGGGCGGCTGCTGATAAAAGTAACGTTTTCATATGCTTTTAGTTTAATACTGATACAAAGCTAAAAGCATGTGAAACATCAGAGGAGGTGATGTAGGTCAATGGGGTTAAACGGTCGGCCAGGAGGCAAAGTCGTATTCTGAATCAGCTCACCAGTTTAGCCAGTGAATAAGCCGCCACAGCTGCTATAATACCTGTGAACGCTACCTTCAAAGTGCCTTTTATCAAGGGTTGCCCGGTTACTTTTGATTTAAAATACCCAAATATGATCAGGGCTATCACCGTAATGATACAAGAGAAATAAAAACCCTGCTGATTATTGGAAGTAACGAGATAGGGGAACAAAGGAATAAAACCACCTGCCAGGTAAGAGAATGCTATCGTCAATGCAGATTTGATCGCTCTGTCCTTATCTGGCTTGTCAAGACCCAGTTCAAAGCGCATCATAAAGTCTACCCATTTATGCTTGTCCTGGCTGATCTGTAAAGTCACCTGCTTACTTAGTTCTTTATCCACACCCATGTCAATAAAGATGGCTTCCACTTCCATTCTTTCTGTTTCCGGTACCTTCTCTACTTCTTCATATTCCCGTTGTAGTTCGGAATCATAGTGCTCTACTTCCGTCTGACCGGCAAGAAATCCACCCAATCCCATTGAAATACAACCTGCTGCAATTTCAGAAAGTCCGGATACGATAATGAGGTGGTTCGTATCCAGTACGCCACTCAACCCCGCAGTAAGAGCAAAGGGTACGGTCAGCCCGTCGGACATGCCGATGATAACATCTCTGACAAAGTTGGAGCTATTGATGTGTGTTTCCTGATGCATGCTTATTAGTATTGATATAAAATTATCAAAATAGAATGAGTATTTAAAATCGACACTTTAGAGAAGCTTGATTTTCATAATATTATAACGCACAAAAATTTTATCCCTGAATTCAGCTATTTCAGGCCCCTGATAATTGGGGTTAATTTGTATCTTATATAGAAATATACCGATACAATGAAACAAAAACCATCGATGGCATTTATTGCCGCATCCTGGGTTGCGTTGCTTATTGGGGTTGTTGGCTACATCGTAGGCCTGTATAATGCCCAAATGCAACTCAATGAAAAGGGATACTATTTCACTGTGCTGATGTATGGTCTCTTTGCAGGGGTATCTGTGCAAAAATGCGTAAGGGATAGGTTGGAGAAAATTCCTGTTACAGACATTTACTATGGTATTAGCTGGGTGTCTACATTACTCTGCCTGATCCTCCTGGCAGTTGGATTATGGAACGCCACCATGCTGCCCAGCGAGAAAGGATTTTACGCATTTGCATTTTTACTGAGCATTTTTGGTGCCATCGCAGTACAGAAAAATACCCGCGATAGCCAGGCTGCAAAGGAAGAAATCGCTGATATTAATAGAGAGGCATAGTATTAATGTTCTGATTATGAATTGATTGCATCGTTTGTAGTTGTTTCGTAGACGCTGTTTTTTTCGCTTGTAGTACTTCCGTAGTAGGCTAAAAATAGCTACACATGTTTGGGGCAAATACTTTTGTGACATCATCAATCACAAAAAAATGATCATATCATGAAGGACAAAACATTAGCTATCGTCGCCTACTGTACAATAATTGGTTGGGTAGTTGCATACATTAAGTATAAAGAAACACCTGAACGTTCACCACTGGTACGTTACCATCTTGCACAGGCCTTAGGCGTATTTATCGCTGGTCTGGCAATTTCAATTATTGTTTCTATCGTCGCAAGAATAATTCCTACCATGGGATTCCTCTTGAGTTTAGCCGGCCTTCTTCCATTGATTCTGCTGATATTTGGAATAATAACAGCTTCTAATGAAGCACAGAGACCTGTACCAGTAATTGGTAAAGTCTTCGAAAACAAATTCAGCTTTCTGAACTAAGCATGTTTTCAGAAAAAATTAATCCCAATCATTGTTGAAAAGCCCGGATTAACTATCCTTTTGAAAGCATAAAAAGACTGACTAATAAGGTGTTATTTACCATTCCCCCCTCTAAAAATGGTTGCCTGTTAGTCAGTCTTTCGCTTTTTATTGTGGTTTGTAGATCTCAATATCAATCTGGCCATCTTCGGTAATAGTACCTCTGTACATACCTTCTGTATTAAAAGGCATCACAGCATGGCCTGCCTGATCCAGTGCAATTAATCCACCGCTTCCACCCAGGATACCGATTTTCTCAATCACTGTTTTTGCTGCCAGATCCAGACTAATACCCTTGTACTCCATCATGGCAGAAAGGTCGTAAGCTGCTACGTCTCTGATATAATATTCACCCCAACCAGTACAGGACACAGCGGCAGTTTTGTTATTAGCATAAGTTCCTGCACCAATGATAGGGGAGTCACCGATACGGCCGTACTTTTTGTTGGTCATACCACCGGTAGAAGTTCCTGCCGCCAGGTTCCCATTTCTGTCCAGTGCTACCGCACCTACTGTACCGAATTTGTTATCCACATTTTCGATACCCAGTTTGCCGGCTGGCGTATAACTATGCTCCGGTTTTGTTCTGGTAGAATCGGTTTTGAGTACTTTTTGCAGCGCATCCCAGCGTTCCTGTGTCCAGAAATATTTAGGATCTACGATTTCAAGACCGGCATCTTTTGCAAACTGTTCAGCTCCACGACCTGCCAGCATCACGTGTTCAGATTTCTCCATCACCGCTTTGGCGGCAGCAATCGGATTTTTGACAGTGGTCACGCCGGCTACAGCACCTGCCTGCAGAGATTTACCATTCATGATGGCAGCATCCATTTCATTTTTGCCATCATGGGTGAATACAGCGCCTTTGCCTGCATTGAAGAGAGGAGAGTCTTCCATCACCTTGATAGTAGCTTCTACTGCATCAACACTGCTCTTGCCGGCTTTCAGAAGTTTGTAACCCGTGATCAGGGCTTCCTTCAGCACCGCTGTGTAAGCAGCTTCTTTTTCAGGAGTCATGTTTTGTTTGGTAATCGTACCAGCACCGCCATGAATTACTAAAATATATCTTTCCTGTGGTGGGGTACCTTCTTCGGCATAGCAAACCGCCTTCAGACTAAGCATAAGGCAGCACAAGAGTAACTTTTTCATATAAGCTAAAATAGTAAAAAGACAGCATAGGATACCTTTCCTCTCATCATTTTGCATATTTGAAAAGTCAACTTTTTATGCAAACGTTTCCATAAAAACGTACTTTTAAGTATTCCACGAATGAAAAACTATATTACTTTCCTGTTGACCTGCACATACAGTATAGTGTGTGGACAAACGCCCATCAACCGCCAGGCGCTGGTTGAGCGGCATAATGTGACCCTGCACCAGGCAGATACACTCGCCGCTCTGACTCTGGGCAATGGCAACTTTGCATTTACTGTAGATGTCACTGGTTTGCAAACGTTTCCCGAAGCATATAGCAAAGGTATTCCCCTGGGTACCCAGTCAGGCTGGGGATGGCATAGCTTCCCCAACAGTGAAGGGTATAAAATCGATGATGCTTACCAGCCTTATCACCTGCATGGCCGGGATATCACCTACACGGTACAAAAGAAAAATACCCCGGCTGTCGACTATTTCCGCCAGAATGTACATCGCTTACAATTGGGGAACATTGGGTTTCAGATACTGAAAAGGAATGGACAACCCGCTACCCTCGATGATATCCAACAGGTAGACCAGGTACTGGACCTCTGGAATGGAGAGGTCCGCAGCGCTTTTACTGTAGAAGGCGTTCCCGTAAAAGTCCGTACCGTCGTTCATCCACAAAAAGACCTCCTATCTATCAAAATCATTTCCCCGCTTGTAAAGCAGGGGCGTTTGAAAATCCGTATCCGCCTTCCTTACCCCACAGGCGAATTCGCTGATGCGGGTACAGACTACCAGCATCCTGACAGGCACCAATCGTCTGTTATTAAACCCGGTCTTATCATCCACGAGTTAGATTCAACCCATTATTATCTGAATTACTCCCCTATAAATACCAGCAGTCCTCATCTCCATGAGTATCTGCTTACCCCTGACGAGGAGATCACTGTTGAGTTCTCTCCTCGTGAAGCGCAGGACCTTCCTTCTTTTGCGCAAACGGAAAAAGATAGCCGCCAATACTGGCAGGCGTTCTGGAAAAGGGGCGGAGCGGTTGATTTCAATGGTAGTACAGACCCCCGCGCCTTTGAACTGGAAAGGAGAGTGGTCCTTTCCCAGTATCTCATGGCAGTGCAATGTGCCGGCTATATGCCGCCGCAGGAAACAGGGTTGACGTACAATAGCTGGTATGGTAAACCACACCTTGAAATGTACTGGTGGCATGCCGTTCATTTTGCACTTTGGGGAAGGGCAGACCTGATGGAGAAAAGCTTGCAATGGTATGCGACCGTTGCTGACAAAGCACGTGCTATTGCACAAAGACAGGGTTACAAAGGTATTCGCTGGCAAAAGATGACAGACCCCGAAGGGAATGAAAGCCCATCTTCTGTAGGCGCTTTCCTCATCTGGCAACAGCCTCATTTTATTTACATGGCTGAGTTACTGTATCGCCAGCACCCTGAAGTATTGACAAAATACCAGTCGCTGGTCGCTGCTACGGCCGATTTTATGGCGTCTTATGCGTGGTATGACAGTGCCACCCATCATTATATATTAGGCAAAGGACTCATTCCTGCACAGGAAAGATTTAAACCTGAAGACACGTACAATCCAACATACGAACTGGCTTACTGGCGATGGGGATTGCAAACGGCTCAACGATGGAGAGAAAGAGCTGGGTTACCCCGTAACCCGGAATGGGATCAGGTATTAAATGGCTTATCGCCACTACCACAGCAGGAAGGCTTATACCTGGCAGCTGAAAGTGCGCCTGATAGCTATACCCGACCGGCATACATGACAGATCACCCTGCCGTACTGGGTACCCTGGGCATGTTACCCACCAGTGCTGCACTGGATACGGCTGTTATGCACCATACTCTCGATAAGATATGGACCAGCTGGGATTGGAAAGATACATGGGGATGGGATTTTCCACTCACCTGCATGACCGCGGTAAGACTAGGACAACCTGAAAGAGCAATAGATGCCCTGTTCATGAATATCAAAACAAATACCTGGTTACCCAATGGCCATAACTACCAGGATGATCGGTTAAGGCTTTACCTTCCTGGAAATGGCGGGTTACTAACAGCGGTGGCACTGATGTGTGCAGGTTTTGATGGCTGTACCATCAAAGAACTGGGCATTCCTAAAAACGGTAAATGGAAAATAAAATGGGAAGGCCTGCAGCCTATGCCCTGATAAATTAAAATATATCCACAATGAAAAAGTATTTCCTGTTCGTTATCATGCTGTTGGCCGTAAGCACCCAGGCACAGCAGACCCTCATTCCAAAAAAGACCACGCTGGCGGCGTTGACGAAGGCGAATCAATATTTTATGGAGAAATGGCCGGATACCGGGAAAGAGATTGTGTTGAATAAAACATGGCCTTCTAATATCTGGACCCGTGGTGTGTATTATGAAGGCCTCATGGCATTGTATACTATTGACCCAAAGCAATCCTATTATGATTATGCTGTGCAATGGGGTGAAAAACATAACTGGAACCTTCGCAATGGTATTAAAACCCGCAATGCGGATGACCAGGATTGTGGGCAGACGTATATTGATCTGTACCTGATAGACAAAAAACCGGAACGTATCGCCAATATCAAAGCGTCTATTGATACCATGCTAAAGACATCTAAAATAGACGACTGGCATTGGATCGACGCCATTCAGATGGCGATGCCTGTAATGGCCCGCTTAGGTAAAATATATAAGGATACGGCTTATTTCCACCGCATGTATGAAATGTATGAGTGGACAAGGAATGGTTTGTATAATAAAGAAGAGCATTTGTGGTGGAGAGATAAGGATTTCATTCCTCCTTATAAGGAACCAAATGGACAGAACTGCTATTGGAGTCGTGGCAATGGATGGGTACTGGCAGCTCTGGTAAGAACAATGGAGCAACTCCCCGAAAACTCTCATTATTATAAGATCTTCCTCAATGACTTTAAGGAAATGTCAGCTGCTGTTTTACCCCTGCAAAGGATGGATGGATTCTGGAATGCGAGCCTGCACGATCCCAATAATTATGGTGGTAAAGAGCTCACAGGTACTTCATTATTTGTATATGGTATTACCTGGGGTATTCGTAAAGGTTACCTGGATAAAAAGACTTATTATCCGGTGGTGGTGAAAGCCTGGAATGCGCTGGTAAAAGATTGTGTACATGATAATGGAATGCTGGGCTTTGTGCAGAGTACAGGTAAGCAACCTTCAGATGGTCAGCCGGTTAGTTTTGATAAGATACCCGATTTTGAGGACTATGGGTTGGGATGCTTCCTCTTAGCCGGTAGCGAGATTTATAAATTGAAATAATTTTTCAGGCCTGTGGCAGCTATTTCTTCTTTCCTGCCTGCCGCAGGCCCACCCCCCCTCGTTAAACCCCATTTGCAAAAAAATTAAGCGTACCCTATACCTTTATTTAGAATAAAATCCCTATTTTTCACCCGTGTGAATGAAAAAAGTGTAGCAGAATACCACGTCATTACTCAAACTCAGGTCTATGCGTCTCAACACTTCCGCAGCCAACAATGGCTTTGCGTCCACGTTTGCGTATAATTTAATCAATATAAAGCTCCACAAAACCATGAACAAATTTTTGGGATTTGCCGCGCTGTTGCTCGCTCAGCAATTGCATGCGCAGCAACAACAGGCTCCAGCCTATCCATTGGTAACACACGATCCTTATTTCAGCATCTGGTCCGCTTCGGACAATCTCACCGCTTCAGCCACCCGTCACTGGACAGGTGCAGAACAGCCCATCGTAGGCATGGTTAAAGTGGATGGCACCACTTACCGTGTACTCGGTCAGCAAGGTGAACATTATGATGGTATCGTGCCTGCTGCCGACGAAAAGAAATACACCGTTGCCTATACAGAAACAGCGCCTGCGGCTGACTGGATGTCTACCGATTTCATTGAAAAAGGCTGGCAGACAGGTGAGGCACCTTTCACCAACGACAAACATATGTCAGGTACACAATGGAATACCCGCGACATCTGGGTACGCCGCTCATTCAACCTGAATAAGCTCCCTTCAGAACCATTGTTCCTGAAGATCAATCACGATGATAACGCTGAAGTTTATATTAATGGTACTAAAGCGTATAGCTACGAAGGTTGGTTGAATCACACACAATATTTCCCTATCAGCGACGATGTAAAGAAACTCCTGAAGAAAGGTAAAAATGTACTGGCCATACATGTTACCAACACACAGGGTGGTGCTTACCTCGATGCCGGTATCTCTGTAAAACCAAAGAATGTACTGGCTGACAATATTAAAATAGCCGTGCAGAAAAGCGTACAGCTCACAGCTACGCAGACTACCTACACCTTTACCTGTGGTAAGGTAGATCTGACGCTGAACTTCCTGTCTCCTTTATTATTAAATGACCTTGACCTGATGTCTCGTCCGGTGTCTTATATCAGCTACAAAGTACAATCTAACGATGGCGCACAGCACGATGTACAGGTGTACTTTGGTGCAAGTTCCACGCTCGCTACCAATACCGCTGGTCAGGAGGTGACTGCACAGCAGCTTAACAGCAATGGTCTGTCTATATTGAAAGCAGGTACGACAGAGCAGGCGATCCTGGCGAAGAAAGGGGATGACCTCCGCATAGACTGGGGTTACCTGTATGTAGCTGTACCAAAAGAAGCCAACGCAACTCAGACTATAACAACTGATGGTGATGCGATTGCTTCTTTCGTAGGTAAACCAAAAGCAGTAACTACCGGCAAACAACTGATGTTGAACACGGTTGTAAAACTGGGTAAAGTAGGTGCTGAATCCAAAGAACAGGTTGTCCTCATTGGTTATGATGATATCTACAGCATTCAGTACTTCGGTACTAACCTGCGCCCATGGTGGAAAAAGGATGATACCTTCACCATCGAAAAAGAACTGGCTGCTGCCAGCAAAGACTACGGTTCCATCCTGGAACGCTGCAATACCTTCGACAAACAGATGTATGCTGATGCGACCAAAGCAGGTGGCGACACTTATGCTAAGTTGTGTGTACTCGGTTATCGCCAGAGCATTGCTGCACATAAACTGGTGAAGAGTCCTGAAGGCGAAATCCTGTTCCTCTCCAAAGAGAACTTCAGCAATGGTTGTATCAATACAGTGGATGTAACTTATCCATCCGCTCCTTTGTTCCTGATCTACAATCCTGATCTGATGAAGGGGATGACAAACGGTATCTTCTACTTCAGCGAAAGCGGTAAATACACCGAGCCTTACGCTGCACATGACCTGGGCACGTACCCGTTGGCAAATGGGCAGGTATATGGCGAAGGCATGCCGGTAGAAGAATCTGGTAACATGATCATCCTGATTGCAGCTATCGCAAAAGCAGAAGGTAATGCTGATTATGCAAAGAAGCATTGGAAGACCCTGACAACCTGGGCCGACTACCTGCTGAAAGAAGGTTTCGATCCAGCTAACCAGCTGTGTACCGATGACTTTGCCGGTCACCTGGCCAGAAATGCTAACCTCTCTGTAAAAGCGATCGTTGGTTTGGGTTGTTATGCTATGCTGGCAGATCAGCTGGGCGAGAAGGCAACAGCTGAGAAGTTCAGAACAGCAGCAAAAAATATGGTGACGAACTGGATGAAACTGGCAGATGATGGTGACCACTATACCCTGGCGTTTGAGCGCAAAGGCACCTGGAGCCAGAAGTACAACCTGGTTTGGGATAAAGTATTGGGTCTGGACCTGTTTCCAAAAGCAGTATACGACAAGGAAATTAAATATTATCTGACACAGCAGAAGCGTTTTGGTTTGCCACTGGATAGCCGTAAGACCTACACAAAATCTGACTGGATAGTGTGGACAGCGGGGTTAACCGATAACCAGGCTGATTTTGAAGCACTGATTACTCCGGTGTATAAGTATGCAACAGAGACCAGCAGCCGTGTACCTATTTCCGACTGGCATGAGACTACCGATGGTAAGATGGTAGGATTCCAGGCGAGAAGTGTGGTAGGTGGATATTTTATGGAAATATTGGAAAAGAAACTGGGTAAATAATTGGCTGCAATCAGCCGTATCGGGGTGGGGTGGCCTTTCTACAGGCTTCCCCACCTTTGTTTTTGAGGTGTAGTAATAGTACTACACGTCCTCATTGGGGGCTTGTTTATATTTGTAGCACACTATGTCATACTATCCTGAGACTTCTCTATTGCCAAATAGCAATTTAAAATAATTTATTCAAAATATATGTATATGAGCATGATCATATACTGTTAAGAGCTTGGTTTTTATTAGGATATGGTAGAAAAAGGTTGTCATTCCTGGCGACCTTTCATTTTTCAAATCTTATTTTATCCCTATATCTTTTTACCTACATCTATTACTTGTACCGGCCAGTTTGGCCGGTTTTTGTTTTTCAGATTATTTAAATGATTAGGGCCAGTATCAAATGTTAGATACACCCCCTATTAATTCTGATACCTGGATGGAGCCATATTCTATTTTATGCAGTTCCCGGTTGTCATTTATTTATGCAACACCCACTAATTATTTAAATAGAAGCGCCTGCGAAGAGTATTCGCAGGCTGCTCACTTTTTTGGGTAATGGATGCAATTGAGGAAATAAAATGGATGGAATAAGGAAACAATGAATGTTTTGGGGAACAATGAACGAAACGGGGAAACAATGAATATTGGGGCATTGCCAATCGGATGAAAATCAGGGGTCGCAATTGGATGAAATCCGGGGATCACAACTAGACGAAAAATCGGAGGTTAAAATGGATGAAATTTTGGAGTAGGAAACTGGATGAAAACAAAGTTGAAATCAGGATGAAAATGGATAAAATTCAGGCTAAAATGGATGAAAGCTGGGTAATAATGGACGAAATTTCGGGGGTAAAATGGATGAAACTATTGGAAGTTACAATGGAATGAAAACTGCTTGCACTAAACGAATAAATATCTTATCAATTAGTTTGAACTAAACCAGTATGACTAAACACTGATCAATCAGTTCTGGCTAATCACTGATCAATTAGTTCTGGCTAATCACTGATCAATTAGTTTTCACTAAACCCACTGAAAAAGCGACGTGCTACGTGTTTAAATCTATTCACATCTTCTTCGCTCTCCAGTTCCATATCGAAATGAGTATTGGTTGTATTATAATATTGTAAAGCTGCTGCTGCAATGTCGATATTACCGTCGGCATCTGCAGTGGCTTTGATAAAGCTGCTATTTGAATTCAAATAGTGAAGCGCTTTGATGTCAAATTCGAAAGTGATGATACCGTTTGCCATGATAGTTTCATTTTAATAATTCATGCTATAAAAATTTCGTGCCAAACTATTGTAACTTGTAGTGATCATTAAAAAACTAATTTCATGCGATTAACCACGTTCCTCAGTACCACTGTTTTATCACTATTTGTTACTTTTTGTTATGCTGATATTAAATTGCCTGCTTTAGTGGGAAGCAATATGGTTCTGCAACGCAATAAACCATTACACATTTGGGGATGGGCTGATAAAGGCGAAACTGTAACAGTAACTTTTAAAGGGAAATCAGTAAAAACTGTTGCAACAGAAAAAGGTAAATGGCAGGTTACATTGCCTGCAATGCCAGCTGGTGGCCCTTACGAAATGTCGTTAAAAGGGAAGAACACCATTCACCTCGATAATATATTAATAGGTGAAGTGTGGGTGGCTTCCGGCCAGTCAAATATGGAAATGCCGCTCCAGGGCTGGGGCAAGGTCCACAACTTCGAACAGGAAGTCAAAGCAGCGAACTATCCTAACATTCGCCTGCTGATGATAAAACGTGCAACCAGTACCGTACCGCTTGATACCGTCACTGTTTTGCAGGGTGGATGGCAAGCTTGTACGCCGCAATATATTCCGGAATTTTCTGCAGTCGGGTACTTTTTTGCCCGTGAAATTAATGGGTATCAACAAGTACCTGTGGGGATCATCCTCACTTCGTGGGGTGGTACTGTAGCAGAAGCGTGGACGAGTGGGGAATCGTTGAAAAAAATGCCGGCATTTGCAGATGCGGTTAAATCATTTGAACAACTGTCCACACCGGAAGCGCCTTCAAATCCTAATAAGGCGACATTATTATATAATGCTATGATCCATCCTGTTATACCTTATACTATCCGTGGAGTGATCTGGTATCAGGGGGAGAGCAACGCGGAAAGGGCGTATCAATACAGGGAATTGTTTCCCCTCATGATCAAAGACTGGCGGAAACAGTGGAAGCAGGGGGATTTCCCTTTCTATTTCGTGCAGCTGGCTAATTACAAGGATGTGGATGCACAGCCTGTGGAGTCTGATTGGGCAGAGCTGCGGGAGGCACAATTTAAGACTTTATCACTGCCTGCTACAGGAATGGCATCGGCGATTGATATTGGAGAGGCGAAGGATATACATCCTAAAAACAAACAGGAGGTAGGGCGTAGATTGTCCCTCATCGCAAGGGCAGAGGTGTATGGGGAGAAAATTCCTTATTCCGGGCCTATCTATTTGTCTAAGCAGATTGCTGGAAACAAAGTGACTTTGAACTTTAAATATACCAATGATGGATTGCAGGTGAAGAAAGGAGGGGCATTAAAAGGGTTCGCTATCGCTGGCGACGACAAGCAATTCCATTGGGCACAGGCTACGATCAAGGGGAATCAGGTCGTGGTATGGAGTGAAGAGGTGCCACATCCTGTGGCGGTGAGGTATGATTGGGCCAATAATCCTGAGGGCAATCTATACAACGGTGCGGGGTTACCAGCGAGTCCATTTAGGACAGATGATTGGAAGGGAGTGACATTTGGGAAGTAGGAGGGATCACTTTCAGAACATAAGTGTGGAAATCTTTCAGAAAAGATTGTTGGAAATGAATCCCTTTGGAGAAGTATCCAGAGCAACTTTCAGAACAGATGACAGGAAAGATATTACCTTTGGGAAGTAACCAGGGTTTATCAGATGCGTCAAGTTGTATTCGGTGTATTATTCGCCATGCTATGGGCTTCCGCCAGCGTGGCTACCAAGATTGGTATCAGATCAGCAGAGCCTTTAATATTGGCCAACTTCCGATTTTTCCTCGCAGGAGGAGGGATGTTGTTGTTTGCCTATCTTATACAGAAAGGCAAACATAGAATGCCGCGGGGAAAGGAGTGGAGACAGCTGCTCACATTTGGTTTTCTCAATACTACATTATACCTGAGTTTTTATGTTATTTCCATGAAATCGGTATCTGCGGGTATCGGCACCCTGGCTACTGCAACGAACCCTTTATTCATCATGGCGATATCTGCATTATGGCTCAAACGACCATTAAGATGGTATGAGCTCACGGGTATGTTCCTGGGTTTATCCGGCGTTGCAGTAGCTACTTATCCTTTGTTGGCAGAGAGCCATGGGTCTGTAGCAGGGCTAATCATACTGCTTACCGGTATGTTATCTGTTTCTGTTGCTACTGTCTATTATTCCCGCATCGAATGGGAGTTACCCAATCTCCTCATTAATGGCTGGCAGGTATTTCTGGGTGGGTTGTTGTTATTGCCATTTACCTGCTTTACTTCTGATTTTTCTACTACCAGATACGACATCAATTTTTGGGGTGGGCTTTTATGGTTGGTACTTCCTGTTTCTGTCACGGCATTACAGCTGTTCTTCTATCTTGTAAAGCGTGATGCAGTGCGTGCATCGCTCTGGCTCTTTCTCTGTCCGGTATTCGGTTTTATCTATGCGGCTATCTTATTGCATGAGGCGGTTACCTGGTTTACATGGGTTGGGACGATCTTAGTAATAGCAGGGTTATATTTGGGACAGCGCGAGAAGTTTGCTGCGAAAAAGTGATTATTCAATAAATTTAATCATGCCGAATCTTTATATCATGGCAGGGCAATGGCATACCGGTATTTGGGAAGTAATATTGCAACAAAGTAGGCACTATGACCGATAAACAAAAAACACACAAAGAATTATCTGAAAAGATAAAACTGGGAGTTGAAATTGCCAGACGTAGACTTGTGGAAGCACGTGCTGCCAATAATGAAAACCTAATTATCGGTGACAAAGATGGCAATTTCAAAAGTGTACCTGCAAAAGATCTTTTACAACAAATAAAACGATCTTAATCTTCCCTCGTCCATAACCGGACATCGCTCCGCTCAAAACCGGACACCCTACCCCCACAACCCTCTGACTATCATCTTATTCCCATATGGCACCATTACTGCTTCCACCTCCTCATGCTGAAAATCACCATCCGCCGCCTCCTCCGTTTTAAAAAAGCTTCCTTACTCAACATCGCCGGTCTTGCCATCGGCATCGGTAGCCGTAGCTTTGCTCACCGTGAATCACAAAGCAATGACTGCCGCGCTGACCAATCCGGTCCAAAGTATTCAAACGGAATAGACTACTCTTCAAATTCAATGCTTTTGATCTTGTTAGCAAGGTTGTCAATACTTTGCAGCTCGATCTCTATCATTTTCCTTTTCAGTGCTGCTGCTTCTTCAGAAGAGATAAGCCCATCACTTAATGCTGCTTCTATTTTCTGTAGTAGAAGTTTTTTAAATTTCACTACCCGCTTCCGTTTGTAATACGCATTCTTCTCCCGGATAAGGAACTTCCAGATTAAAGAGAAGGCTATTGAAACAGTGGGAGCAATAATAACAAGCCAGGACTTTAGTGGATAATTGTCAGGGAGATTACTAGCTAGTAGTACGAGCAGGGTACCACTGCTTGCGCCAGCTATACTGGCAGATGTAGAGCTTGGTTGCTGGTTATTGAGAGCCTCTGTGGATGGGTTAGCAACCAATGAGTTTGCTTGATCCAAGGAATGAAAATGGTTTTATAGGATTGAATTGAATTTATGGTATTTGGGTCACTTACCTAGTAGTACATCCATCGTGCGAAGAATCTCTTGGGCATCATTCTGTTTTTCCAGTTCAAGTACTACTACCTTTCCTCTTCTGTCCTCCAATACTAAAGCCTTCGGAGGATGTGTGTTATATTTCTTCAGCCTGGCTGATTCCCTCCAGGCACTGATAACAGGTAATGCTAAGGTAGACAGCAAGCTGAAAACAGCTATAATTGATAATATGGTATTAAATATCGCCGACATTAATCATTTGAAGTTTGATAATTTTGGGTAACAATACTAAGTTAAGGCTTTTCCCCCGATTCACACATATAATTCTTACTATATTAACATTTCAATTAATGACTGATATTTCTGTCGCAGTGTATACTGGCAAAGGGTTTGGGTTTTATTTATTTGACGGAAAAGTACTCAATTCTGAATGAGTAAATCACGCCATTCCTTTCAAATTTACCTTGGGCAGATTCAAATGGTTGAGGTGGGCCCTGCGGCAGCTTCCGGAAGAAGCGTGTTGCTGAAAAAAATATTTTTTATGGCTGTCAGTAATTTATCTAATTTATCTGTCCTATATCAAATGGTCTAACTGCCATTATTCCACATTATGAAAGGGGCAAAAATTATCTATATCGTCTACGGTACTGTCAGCAGGGTATGAGCAACAATGAAAACATCCGTTTATGGCAACAGCAAATAGCTGATGATGGTGATGAAAAAGCTTTCGCCTCGCTATTCCGTCACTATTACGAACGACTACTGCACTTCTGCATGCAATACGTGTCCACGCGCGAAGCTGCGGAAGAAATCGTCTCGGACGTGTTCGTGAAGATCTGGAACCGACGTGCCGGGCTGGATGCTATTTCCAACCTGGAAGTATACCTGTTCGTAGCTGTCAAAAATCATTCTCTCAATTATCTGGAACAATATTCCAACCTTAGAATTACTCCACTAAATGATGATACTGGTTTAGCCGGACTGACCACTACAGACCCGGAGAAAACGATGGAATGGAAAGAGATCCTCTTCAAAATGGATCAGGAAGTAAACCGTCTGCCGGATCAATGTCGGCGGGTGTTTAAACTGATTAAAGAAGAAGGATTTAAATATAAAGATGTGGCTGAAATTCTTAACATCTCTCCACGCACTGTCGAAACCCAATTATTCAGAGCGATGAAGCGATTGAATGAAGTGATCGGGCCATTCGTTTCACTGAAAGCAAAAAAGAAGTAGGCCATCCTTTTCTCTGACAATGAAAATATATTTCGCTAAACAGAAAAAAAATTAATCTCTCTGTAAGTAGTTTTCAAAATATCTCTGTCCTTCTCATACAACCGGCTCCTCAATTATGATCAACGATGAACTTTTTAATACACTAGCCGCCAGGAAACTGGCTGGAGAAGCTACCGCCGAAGAGCTGCAGGAGTTGGATATCCTAATGCAGGATAACGATTATTTACGGGAACAATTTACCCTATTACAATCCTATTTCAGGGAAGCACCTTATCACGCTGCGGCAGATACTGAACTAGCCCTGCAAAAAACTATGGCACGCATTCACGCCACCCCCACACTCCAACCAAAAAGAGCTGTGTGGAAATGGCTCAGTGTCGCCGCTGCCGCTCTGTTATTACTCGGTACCGGATTATTGTATGTAGACAAAGCTCATACTCCTGTATCACAGATGGCAGTCAATGACACCATGCAATGGCTGCATCGCCAGAATGGCAAAGCAACCCGCGCCAGCATCGAACTTGCTGACGGTAGTAAGATCTGGCTCAATGTAGACAGTAAACTCACTTACCCTGAAGTGTTCAACAGTAACTCCAGGGAAGTCTACCTCATCGGCGAAGCATTCTTTGATATCGCACCCAATCCGGGTCGGCCTTTCATCATTCACCTCGCTAAAGGAAGTGTACATGTACTGGGCACTTCCTTTAACATCCGTGCTTATGATAATGAAGCCGTTCAGACCTCCGTACAAACAGGTAAAGTAGCCTTTATACCTGCTGATAACAGGGATACCGTCTTCATCACACCAGATGAAAAAGTAACCTATCAGCCTGCCGCTACAAAAACAATTATTAAAGAACCAACAGCTGCAGAAGACGATAAAGCCTGGACTGAAGGCCGACTCGTATTCAGAGATAAAACATTGGAAGAAATAGGCATTGAACTGGAAAGGACCTTCGGCAAGAAGATCTCATTTATAGATGAAGCACCACGGCATTACAGGCTCACCGGCTCATTCCAGAACAATAACCTGCAGGATATCATGTATTACCTTGCCAGATCAAGATCATTCCACTATAATATAACTGATAGCACACTGCTTATAAGTGAATAGCAGGAAGGTAAACGCAACCACTGTAATTGCATACTGCCGATAGGCAAACAGTAAAGCCAAAAAACGGCAAAACCAGATCGTAAATGCTAAACACGTAAATCAAAACAGCAAAAGAAAAAGAAATAGACATCATAATTCACGTTAAGGTACAGGCATCTCTAAAAAGGGCTTCCAATTCAGCCCTTTTTAGCCGCCCCCTACTCTGTAAACATCACTGATACACACAATAAACCAAAATAGCGTTATGAAAGAAAGACCGCTACGTTTTACTATTCCGGCTACTTTCCGCTCCCTTTTCCTGCCTATGTTCGTCTGTATGATCGTTATGAACATACTCGATCTGCGCGCCCAGATGGCTTTCGCCTCCAACACTGGCCGCTACTCAGGCGCACAGCAGGTAAATGCCGCCGAAAAGCCCACAGAAAACCGCATCTCCCTCCAGGTAAACGATGAAGGATTGGGACAGGTGTTGGAAAAAATTGAAGCGCAAACACCCTTTGTCTTCGTCTACTCTAACGACGAAGTGAAAGCCAGCCAAAGAGTCACCCTTTCCGTCAAAGATCAACAGCTCGACGATGTGCTCAAACTCATCCTCTCTCCGCTGGATATCCGCTTCGAAAAGATCAATAACAAAATCATCCTGCGTCAGGGCCGCCAGCCAGCCGCTACTTACCAGGCAAATGACCTGAGTGTAAGTGGCCGTATTGTAGATGCCAAAGGCGTTGGCATCCCTAACGTCAACGTACGTCTGCAAGGTACCAATCTAGGCACCACTACAAATGATGATGGTTTTTTTACGCTAAAGATCCCAGCTGGGCAAGCCAATGGTACCTTAGTTTGCTCTTCCGTTGGCTACATCCCATCGGAGGTGGGTATCAATGGCAGAACTAATATTACCGTAATGCTCACCGCCGATTCCAAGGACCTGGGAGAGATAGTGATCACAGCTTACGGCTCACAAAAGAAAACCCAGGTAACTGCGGCTATCAATACCATTTCGACCAGGGATATTGAAGGCCGCCCTGTAACAAACATGTTCCAGGCTCTCCAGGGTACTGCCCCCAACCTCATCCTGCAACAACAAAATGCAGAACCAGGTGCTAAATTGACCCTCAATATCCGTGGTGTAGGTAGCCTTACCGGCAACTCCCCACTCATCATCATCGATGGTGTGCAAACCGGTGGCGATGGCTTACAAAACCTGAACCCTTACGATGTGGAAAGCATCTCTGTACTGAAAGATGCCGCTTCTTCCGCTATCTACGGTTCTCAGGCTGCTAACGGTGTTATCTATATCACCACCAAAAGAGGTTCCAAAGACGATAAACCATCCGTGACCTACAACGGTATGTATGGCTGGCAAAAACCAACCACACTACCCCGCAACGTAGAAGCATGGGAATATATGACCCTGAAAGATGAAGCACTGGTGAACTCTGGTAAAACACCACAGTACACACCTGAAGATATTGCTTACTGGAAACGTAAAGGCTCATATCCCTCCTACATGGATGAAATGATCCGTAACTATACCCCTCAGCAAAATCATAGCTTAAGCCTGACTGGCGGGGGTAAAAGCAGCAGTTATCTGATCTCCCTCGGTTACGTCAACCAAGGCAACATGCTGCAGAATAAATACGTCAACCAGGACTTCTATTATAAACGCTATAACGCCAGGGCGAACCTCGGTGTAGATGTAAGCAAATATGTAAAAGTAAATGCCAACATCGCTTATACTAAATCCTTCTTCCGCCGCCAATCTGCAGACATCGGTATCCTGATGCGCGATGCGATGCGTACACCCCGTATCTATCCTGTAAAAGACTCCCTCGGCAACTACGTAGTTCCTGCGCTGAACAGCAACAATGTGTTCGCACAGCTGGATCTGCAAGGGTTTGATCTCGTCGAAAAGGATAACCTGCTTGGTGGCCTGGACGTAACCATCACGCCCGTGAAGCACCTGAAACTGAACTTCAACGCTTCAGGCAACTACACCATCACCAACGATATCAACAGGGTGAATAAGTACAGCTACGCACCTTATTATACCACTGCGAATCCACCTACTTACAACCAGTATTCAGAATCTGAATACAAGGATAACAACACGAACGTATACGCCACTGCTGAATACGAAAACAACTTCGGCAAGCATTACGTAAAAGCACAGGTAGGCGCCCGTAGCGATGCAGTGAATGAATACTATGGTATCAAAGCCAGCCGCTATGGTACTACCAACCTCGATGACCAATGGGCAATCGGTGGCGGTTATATTCCAAAGCCTGATGGCAGCTATGATTATTCTACTATCGGCACTTACAATGATATCAGCAACCCAAATCTCTATGCACTGAACTCTCTATTTGGCAGGGTCAACTATGTATACGACGATAAATATCTCGCTGAGTTCACCTGGCGCTATGATGGTTCTTCCAAACTGGCTCCCGGTCACCGCTGGCAGTTCTTCCCTGCATTCTCCCTGGGTTGGAGAGTGACGGACGAAAAGATCTTCAAAGACTTCAAAGATAAATACGGCAATATCAAGCTGCGCTACTCATGGGGGCAAGTGGGTAACTCCAACATCGGAGGCTTCAACTACCTGGCCCGCGTAACGCTCAACTCCGGCAAGTACGCGTTCAACAACGCACCTGCTCCCGGTGCGGATTTCTCCGCATACAACGAGACGTTGCAATGGGAAATCTCTACTATGAGTAACTATGGTGTGGATATGGATCTGTTCAATAACAAGATCACCGCCAGCTTCGACTACTTCAATAAAACCACCACTGGCATCTATCTCTTCCAGGTAGTACCGGGTACAGCCGGTATCGGCTCTTCTCTACAGAACGTAGGTAAAGTGGAAAACAAAGGATGGGAAATCTCCTTATCCTACCACGCAAAAACAGGCGCTGTGAACCACACGATCGGCGTGAACTTATCTGATAACCTGAACAGGGTGATCAAATATGGTGAACAGTCCATTCAGGGTTCTGACTTCACTTACATCATCAAAGAAGGCTTCCCGATCGCTTCTTACTACGGCTACAAATCCAATGGTCTGTACCAGAACCTGGACGATATCAAGAATGCACCCAAAGTGCCATTCGCCTACAATCAACAGGTGATGCCCGGCGATATTAAATATATAGACCGTAATGGTGATGGTGTGATCGATGCAAACGACCGTTATGTGTTCGGTAATCCATTCCCACGTTACACCTTCGGATTTAACTACAGTGCCAGTTGGCGCAACTTTGACTTCTCCATGTTCTGGCAGGGGGTTGGCAAGCGTACCCAGTTCCTGCGCGGTGATATCGTAGAAGCATTCCATAACAATGAGGACCACGCCTTTGTACAGCACCTGGATCGCTGGACACCTACAAATCCGGATGCAACTTATCCACGTCTGACCATCGGTGCGGCTGATGCTAACAACTTCGCTTATTCAGGCTACTGGCTGTTCGACACCCGCTACCTGCGCCTGAAGAACCTGCAATTTGGTTACAATCTGCCTAAACGCTTTACCGATCGCATAAAGGTACAGGGTGCAAGAATCTACTTCACCAGTCAGAACCTGCTCACCTTCACGCCACGTCGCTTCCACGATCTGGGTGTAGATCCTGAGTTCACACAGTTCGACGATAAGCTGTCTTTTTCCAATTACAATGCTATTGCAGGACGTAGCTATCCGAATGCAGCTACCTTCTCTTTCGGTATAGACCTGAAATTTTAAACGTATGAAGAGACTACTGATAATACTCATAAGTGCGACTACGCTGTATTCCTGCCGCAAGCTGGATCAGCCTATCACACGCGAATATACAGAGGAGGCCTACTGGCGGGATGCAGATGATGCCCTCGCAGCCGTAAACAGTTGTTACGAAAACATGTTGAACGATGGCTACTTTTTCGGCACCGAAGCACTGAGCGACAATGCTTATGTAAACGGTACCGGCTTTGACAACGTGACCGCTATTGCTGATGGTGCCTACGATCCATCCAATGCAAGAGTAACAAATGAATGGTCATACCGCTACACCTGTATCCGCAAGTGTAACACCGTAACAACGAATATTGACAAGGTGCCAAACATGGATTCTACCCTGAAGAAAAGAATCCTTGCAGAAGCCCGTTTTATTCGTGCCTACTCTTACTTTCAGCTGGCAGACTGGTATGGGGATGTTCCTTTCTATACCAACCTCATCACCATCGACGAAGCTAAATCCATCACCCGTACACCAAAGGCAGACATTCTCAACTTTGTACAGTCTGAGCTGGCAGCTATCCGTGCAGACCTGCCTGTAAACACGGCTTATGCTGAACAGGACAGAGGCCGCATCACCCGTGGCGCTGCGATCGCTTTCAGTGCACGGGTACATTTGTACAAGGGTGAGTGGCAGGCTGTGGTAGATGATTGTGAACAACTCATTGGCAAAACTGATAACGGAACTTATAGCCTGCAATCCAGTTATAAAAATGTATTCAGCGTCAACAATGAGTATAACAGCGAAGTGATCCTCGACCTGCAATATGGTGGTGGGCGTACCTATGCTACACAACGCAACTTCCTGCCACAGACGGTTGCATTGCTGAGAAGTGTGCTGGTGCCTACACAAGACCTCGTAGATGATTATGTAATGCTGAATGGTAAAGGTATTGCTGAATCAGGTTCCGGTTACAATGAAAGCAATCCTTACACCAACAGGGATCCTCGTTTTGAAGCTACCATCCTGCATGATGGTTCTACCATCACTGACTTTAACGGTACGGTACAAACGATTCTCACACAGCCAGGTTCTAATCCTGCTACCAATAGTGTGGATGACCAGGGCGCTTCTCCCACCGGTTATTACTTCTACAAATATTACGATCCAACCGCCAGCAATTATAACTCCAGTCTGAATCTGATCATGATCCGCTATGCAGAAGTATTGTTGATGTATGCAGAAGCAAAGAATGAATTGGGACAACTGGATGCAAACGTATGGAATACCACTGTTCGTGCATTGCGTGTACGTGCTGGATTTACTGATGCTGGTGCAACTGAATATCCTTCAGCCACTACCGATCAGCTCAGGACCATCGTACGCCGTGAAAGACGCGCAGAACTGGTATTCGAAGGTATCCGTCCTTTCGATATCCGTCGCTGGAAAATAGCTGACCAGGTAATGGCCAGACCAGTAAGAGGGATCAAGGTAACCGGAGGTGCTTTTAACAAAGATGCAAATGGATATATCATTGTGGAAAACAGGCTTTTCAACAATCCAAAGCATTACCTCTGGCCGGTGCCTACATTCGAACGTGACCAAAACAGCCACCTCGGACAAAACCAGGGTTGGTAGAATTTCCACTTATTTAAAAAATGCTGCAACACATGAAAACATACTTCCTGCATATATTAGCCATCATGTCCCTGCTGGCCGTGAGCTGTAAAAAGGACGATTACAAACTCAATACGAACATGAAGCCGGTACCAGCGCTGAGTGCACCGGTAGATGATAAGTATATCAAACTGCAACCTACTACCAGCGCTTCCGTATCATTCGAATGGGAGCAGGCTCGTGCCGAAGATGGTTCACTGGTACTGTACGAAGTAGTGTTCGACAAGGAAGACGGCGACTTCTCTGCACCATTGGCTACCATTGCATCTGATGGTGGTGGAGTGAATAACAAGTTGACACTGTCTCACAAAGATCTGAACACTATCGCTGCCAAAGCGGGCATCGCTTCTCTTGCTGTAGGCAAACTGAAATGGACCGTCAACTCATCTAAAGGGTACAATATTCAGAAAGCTGCTGAAACCCGTACTATCGAAGTAGAAAGACCAAACGGATTTGCAGAAATCCCTGTTGATGTATTCCTGACCGGTGCTGCTACTGAAGGGGGTGATAACCTGGCTGCTGCCCTGAAAATGAAATCAACTTCTGCAGGTGTATTTGAAATTTATACTTCCCTGAAAAATGGTACTTACCATTTCACAGACAGAAATACCGGTACACCGACCACCTACTATATTGATGGGGGAGCTGTAAAACAAGATGGCGAAAGTACACAGGCAGGTGGCACAAAAATTTACCGTCTGCAACTGGACTTCAACAATGCTGCAGCTACTGTAACAGAAATTACCGCGATAGGTCTGTGGTTCGCACCTGAAAACAAAATTATGTACAACCTGGATTATACCAGCAATGGTGTATGGTCTTTCAAAAACCAGCCGATCACCTTCCACCAGGAATCATGGGGGCGTGATGAACGTTATAAATTCCGCCTGAGTGTCACTGCTGCCGATGGTACGACAGGTTACGAATGGTGGGGTTCTTCTAATGCCGACAACAACCGTCCTACTTCTGCCACACCACTGTCTTTCTGGGAACTACACCTGATCAGCAACAGCGATCAGTACAACTACTGTTTCAAATTTAACGGTGATGTAGACACTAAAAACTGTGATGTGAATGTATACTTCTCTCCAGACAAGACGTATACGCATGAAGTAATCATTAAATAAATTATTGGATTATGCACAAATTGATAATTGTTGGCACCTTACTCATTACAGGATTTACTTCCTGCCTGAAAGAGCCTGTGGACGATGGTCCCGGGCCTGGCGCAGGCGCTGTGAGCTATGTATATAACTGGCCTGCTATCGCTGATTCTACAGAGAATTCACTGATCAGCGGCTGGTACAATCAGAGTGGCAATTACTTTAACAAGAACAATAGCAGTGACCAGACTTTCAACTACTGGCCCAATGCGCATGCACTGGATCTACTGGTAGATGCATACCTGCGTACAGGTGATGTGGCCATCAAAGCACGTATGGATAAATTGCTGGATGGTGCACAGGTGAAAAATGGCAATACCATCATCAATCACTTCTATGATGATATGGAATGGATGACGCTGGCTTGCCTGCGTGCATACGAAGCCACCAGTGATGCGCGATACAAAACTGCCGCTACCACCCTGTGGGAAGACATCAAAGGTGGGTGGGATGAAACCTTTGGTGGCGGTATTTATTGGAACAAGGACCGTCAAAATAAGAATACGCCCGCCAATGCGCCCGCCAGCATCATCGCCTCCCGCTTTTACCAGTTGGACCATAAAGGCGATGACCTGGCATGGGCTAAGAAGATCTATCAATGGCAAAAAGATAATCTTGTAGACCCAACTACAGGGCTGGTTTGGGATGGCCTGGATGCCAGTGGTACGAACAAGGCCTGGAAGTTTACCTACAACCAGGGTGTGTTCATAGGTGCAGCAGTAGAGTTGTACAAACTCACAGGTGATAATACTTACCTCTCTGATGCCTTGAGAACGGCGAATAATTCCCTGGGTAGTGAGTTCACCACCAACAACATCTTCAAAGACGAGGGTGGGGGCGATGGTGGTCTGTTCAAAGGGATCCTGGTTCGGTACCTGATGCTGCTTATTACAGATGGGAGTATTTCCAGCACCGACCAGGCGAAATTTGCCAATTCCTTATTGCTGAATGCACAAACCATGTGGTTGCAGGGTACTACCCGTCCACAGGTAATCTTTAATACCAGCTGGACAACTACAGCAACTACTACAGATCTGACTACCCAGCTCAGCGGATCTATGTTGATAGAAGCTGTAGCCAGGCTAAAAGAACTGGAATTGATTGACTAATTTTATATCTCCGGCTTCGGCCGGAGATATAAAAATCCACAAGCATGCTTAAATACTCAGGTCTCATGATGCTGCTATGCGTTCATAGCAGCATTTTCGCGCAGTCATCTGCCAACAAAACTCACGCAGACACACTCTGGTCAGCAGTCACCAGGAATCTGTATGACGCGCAAAACAAACTCTATTACGAAACCACCGACAAGGAAAAGAGAGAAAACCCACATTCCTATCTCTGGCCTTTGTGTGGTTTGATCCAGGCAGCCAACGAAATGGAAGCCATTCACCCGGGCAAAAACTACATGCCCACCGTTATTACAGCCATTAATGCCTATTACGACAAGAAAGCCCCCGCACCGGGTTATGACTCCTATGTTGTGAAAGAAAAGGGCGGAGACAGGTTTTATGACGACAATCAGTGGATTGCCATCGCTTACCTGGATGCGTATAAGCGCACAAAGAAGAAATGGTATCTTGAAAAAGCCACGGAAATTTATAAATTTATGATGACGGGCTTTGATACCATTTCCGGTGGTGGTTTATACTGGAAAGAGGGAGATAAAGGTGGTAAAAACACCTGCTCCAATGGCCCAGGCGTATTGGTAGCCTTACAGTTATATCAGGCTACCCACCAGAAAAGCTATCTCGATACGGCGCTGCTGTTGTACAATTGGGTTAACAAATACCTGCAGGCGCCCGAAGGTTTTTATTACGACATGATCCATGTGCCATCGTTAAAAATCGACTCCGCTACTTACACCTACAATGCGGGCACGATGCTGGAAGCCAATGTCAAACTATATCATATTACAAAGGATAAGCATTACCTGGAAGCTGCACAACACATAGCAGCCGGCAGTTATGCTCACTTTTTCCACCAGGGCAGGTTTCCATATTCCTATTGGTTCAATGCTGTCCTGCTCAGAGGGTACGAAGCACTGTATGCTGTGGATGGTAACCGACAGTATATCAATGCAATGCAGGAAGATGCCGACAAGGTATGGACTACCGAAAGTGATGAAAGAGGATTGGTAGGCCGTAAGACGGACAAAGATTTATTAGGACAAACGGGTATGATGGAAATTTATGCCCGCCTTGCCCGGATAAAATAAGTATCTTTGCTTCTCTATGAAATACAGGAATACAAAAGGTTACCTCCGACACAGGGTAACCTTTTGTGTTTCATGGCTTAACCATTAATATGTATACCGTTTATATCCTTTTTTCCCGGAGGTACCAGAAAATCTATACCGGACACACGACTGATCTTGTTAAAAGATTTCACTTTCACAATGTGCATGGGCGCCAGAAAGGTACCCTGCAGTACAGGCCATGGGAGGTCATCTATATGCAAAACTTTGAGGATAAGATCTCCGCAATGAAACATGAATGGCTGCTTAAATCAGGCAAGGGCCGTGCGTGGATATGGTCCCGCATCAAGGAGGAGTTTTATGCCAACGGATATATCAGTGGCTCTGTTACTTCCGTCCACGGGATATCAGAAATATGATCAGGAACACCACAACTGCTACCGCAATGATCCCTGTCCAAACACCGGCTTTAAAAATACCGCCTACTACTTCGCAGCTGCTTAACAGCATGATGGCAAAACCCAGTAACGCAAGTTGTAAGTTTTTCATAATCTTAGCTTTATATACTGATACATCATACAGTGTGCCAGATGCTACCTTGCGTTATAGTGAAGACATTTAATGGATATTACCCGATTTTCCCGTGGCAGGTTTTCATCATTTTGTTTCTGAAAGCGTGAATACGCTTTCAGAAACTATGGTGTTGGTGGATTGGGGTGCTGTTGTTGCCAGAACATGGGATCCATATTTATCTGCACCTGCTGTGGTGTAGGATGTGCAATCGTAATGCCCGCTTCCTGCAGGGAAGCATATATTGACGTCAGCACCGCACTTTTCATACTCCCTGCCTGACCCAGATCGTTGATCCAGAAGAATGCCTGAAAATCCATTGCCCCATCTCTGAAGTTACTTAGTAGCACTGTGGGCTCCGGCGCCGCCATGACCCCTTCATGCTGTTGCAGACATTGTTTCATCACCAATATCACCTTTTTAATATCCGCACCATACGTCACACCTACACTGATATCTACTCTCCGTGAACGGTTACTCAATGTCCAGTTCACCAGCTGTTGCGCAATCAGTTCTCCATTCGGCACGATCACCTCCGATCCATCACCCGCCGAAATCCTGCTGGACCTGATACCAATCTCCTTTACCACACCTGTACGGGTTCCCAATTCAATGGTATCACCCACCTCAATTGGTTTTTCAAAAGCCAGTATAATCCCCGACACGAGGTTATTTACAATATTCTGTAATCCAAAACCAATACCTACACCCAATGCCCCCACGACAATCGCCAGCTTATCCAACGGTATCCCCGAAGCTGCAAACGCCAGCAATACACCTGCACCTAAAACAGCCAGTCGTAGTAACAACATGTAAGAACCCCAGCCTTTGCGGGTCGGTACATTATTGCCGGTATATCCCAATAAGAATGTTAATAACTGACTCACTACCGAAGACACCCATATAATCAACAGGAACACAATCACCCCTCCAAAAGAAAAAGCAAAACTGCCTATCTTCCGTTCTGCCACCAGTATATCTGCTACCAGTTCATACAAGGCGTCATATATGTACAGGTTCCTGGCTATCAGCGTCAGGTATCCCACTGTTGCTATTACATACAGGATCGATTTCAGCCTTGCCTTGATATGCTGATAATCGAGGAAAGATACAAACGTACTGGAATGTTTATTCGCTTCCACATGCAGGTAAATGGCCTCCATCAGTATCTCCACCGTCAACACAATCGCCAGTGAAATGGTAATACTCACCACACCCGCCGCACCAAAGATCTTTGCCGCAGTGACCCGCGCAATGATCACCAGGAACAATGACAATCCACTCATCATCATAAAGATCCACACCGCATGTTTTGCATATTTCGGGAATGGCAGTTTGGTTTGCTCAATGCTATGTAACAGGTAATAACCTAAGATCATACCGAGTATGCCACCAGTAAAGATGCCCCACTGCTCTGTAAATGTGACCTGTATCAACAGGTTATTCACACAGTATAACGCTAACAAACATACGAGCAGGAACCATCTTCTGAACAAATGTCCTGGCAGGTACTTTCTAATAATAACAGCAGCGCAAATCACCGCTATACCCCATGTAATTTCCGAAAATAATATTGGGTATTGAATATTCAGCATGGCCGACAGGGTGGCCATCAACAACAATGTGCCCGCTATCGGATGCACAATTACATACCTGATCTGTTGCAGTATGGTCTCCGCTTCCGGACCGGTATGATCTCTTCTGATCCGTCTTATATTCGACATCACCCACCATGCAAACCCTACTGCCGCCAGGAACCAGAATAGGATCATCGGTCTTCTGATAGCAAAAAAGATCTGCAACACATGTATATTTTTCGCCAGTGATCGCTGTAGTACGTGTGGGAAAGTCGGTCCCTTTTTCCCTGGCAGCGGCGGTTCCCACAGATAACTGAAATCTTTATCGAACATCCGCACACTATACCTCGACAACTGGAAATCCATATCCTCTAGCAGGTTGGTGGATTCCAGGTACCGCTTCGCCACTTTATTCTGTAATAATCCCAGGAACAATAAATTGCGCTTGTTCGCACTGTCCACCTGTCTCCATTTGGTGATCAGTGTGGCCATTTGCCCCACATAAATATCCCGCAGTTCATCTTCCGCAGGTATATCTCTCATGGTGGTATCCTTTCGCAATTGCTGTAGGGTATCTGTAATGTTTACTAATTTATCATAGTATTTGAATAACTGGCTTTGCCAGTTATCCAGCCGCCATTCCAATTGAACGAGTAAGACCCTGTTTGTATATAGGTCCATTACATTCGGGGTACTCCCAAGGGCGGTAATATCCCGCTTCACTACATTCAGAGAAGAATCGATCAGAGGGAGTCGTTCACTGATCTCAGAGGTATCCATCCCTCGTTTCAGTATGCTCATTACCTCATTAAGCATGAGGGTATAACTTTCCAGTCGGGTGATCAGCACAGCCACAGAGGTATCAGAAAGGTGTAGTTTAGATTTACCTGAAGAGCTGTCTTTCACCTGTTGTGAAATGATTTTGCTCAGGGTCGCGCTGTCCAGGGGCTTGGAAGCAGGGGTTTGTGCGTGCAGCAATACTACATGACACAAGAATAGCAGGAGTAAGGTTAATCTGACCTTCATGTATTAGCAGATTAAAAAGAATATGGCTTTGAGTAAGTTGTGAGCACCCAAAGCCATATCAATAAAAGTACCGGATTTTTATTTTTCCCACTTCACTTTTTCAGACATTGGCTTTAAGCGTCTGCCTTCAGGTAGGGGTTCATCGGAATAACCGAGGTAAAAGATACCGAGTACCTTGTCTTCCTGGCCCAGAGAAAGGTAATCTTTCATGGCGGGAGAGAAGGTCATACCACCGGAGCCCCAGTAGCCAGCCAGTCCCAGGGCGGTAGCACCCAGCCACAGGTTTTGAACAGCACAGGAAACGGCAGCAATCTCTTCAATTTCAGGAATACCTGGTTTGTTGCCTCTCTTCATACAAAGTACGATTACGTGAGAGGCCAGGTCGCCCTGTGTTTTCAATTTTTCGTAGTTGCCCGGGATAAATTTATCAGGGGCGGTATTGGCTTTGTATAGCTCAGCGTGAGCTGTACAAAAGCGTTTTACGGCATCGCCGCTAAACACCGGAAAGTACCATGGTTCAGTATAACCATGAGTAGGGGCCCAGTCAGCCAGTTCAAGGAGAGCCTGAATTTGTTCGTCCGGAATGTGTTTGCCATTCATAGAAAACGGCTTGATATTCCGACGGGTAGTGATAATGCTCTTCAATTGATCAAAGTCCATGCGCGATATTTATTTAACGGGTGAAAGAGTTTGTTTCCACTCTTCGGGCAGGCGGGCTACTTTTCTGGTTTTGTAATCAAAGTAAATCATACCGGATTTGGCTTCTGCGATCAGGATGGTTTTATCCCCGCGGATAGTGGTAATACGGTAGTAAAGATCAAAGCCAAAAGGGGTGAAATCGGCGGCGCCTACAGCGATGTCAAATATATCGCCGTGGAAGCCTTCACCTTTATATACGAGGGCGGCATCGGCCATGATAAGGCCTGCCTGACCATCTTTGTCCAGTTCACCATACCCGAAACTGGCAAGGAAGCGAAGACGTGCTTCGTGAATGATAGAGAGAATGGCATCGTTACCTACGTGACCGCCATAGTTAATATCCCCAATCCTTACAGGGAGTTGGGTGTGAAAATCCATTTGTTCGGGAAGCTCAATTTTTACTCTGGCCATTTATGTATATTATCAGTGAGCCTTGAGGAAGGCAATCAGTTTCTGGAATGCTTTGGCTCTGTGGCTAAAAACATTTTTGCCGGCCATGTCCATTTCGGCAAATGCGAGGGCAGAACCATCAGGAACGAAGATAGGATCGTAGCCAAAGCCTTTGCCACCTCTGCGTTCGGTGAGGATAGTGCCGGGGCAGATACCTTCGAACTGGTATTCTTTGTTATCGAGAATAAGGGAGATGACGGTTCTGAAATGAGCACGGCGGTCGGATTTGCCATTCATTTCATGCAGCACCTTCTCAATATTGTCTTCGGCAGATTTCTGCTCGCCTGCATAGCGGGCGGATAGTACACCGGGGGCGCCATTCAATGCAAATACTTCCAGCCCTGTATCTTCAGAGAAGCAGTTCTGGTGAGTCATATTGTGGATGGTCACTGATTTTTCCCGGGCATTCTCTTCCAGGGTATCGTGTGGTTCCGGAATATCAATGTCGATACCGGCTTCCTGTAGGGTGATGATCTCGAACGCGTCGCCCAGCATGGAGCGGATTTCCTTTATTTTATTTTCGTTGTTGGTAGCGAATACTAGCTTCATGAATGTAAGTTACAGATTTATATCCCCAGCAATTGTTTCAGGCCTCCCCACAGCTTTCCTTTCAACATCTTATCCTGTGCGATGAGCTGCAGATCGTCTGAATGCAATAACTGGCAGCCATTGGCGGAGATCATCTGGTAAACAGGGAAATCTTCCAGACCCATGGTAGCAGGAGGGATGCCAAAAAACACAGCCTGCTTCATTTTTACGGCCGATTGCCAGGATGTAAAGGCCATGGCAGGGTAATGGGCTATATTTATCAGTGCTATATCCTGCATACCCAGTTTACAGGCATTTAAAATATTGGTGAGGAGGTTAAATAATTCTTCGTTTAAGTACGCTCCCCCCTCATTTTGTATGAATAGCGCAATGTTTTTTTGATTTTCACCTAAAAATTTCACGTCCGGAATGACAGCAGGAGTGGTGGCAACAGGTGCTTTTTCCCCCGGTATGATAGGCTGGGTGAAGATCCTGGCCAGAAAGTATGGATCCAGCTGTACTTGATCAAAAGACATGCATATATAGTTTAAATTGAATGTAAAGGCCCCCTTTGGGGAAAAATTTGCTTTATTTGCATTTGACGAATTGAGCAAATTTAAGTCTATTCATTTTCAGATGCGCGATTTCCGATTGTAGATTTCGCCTTCCTTTCATACATCCAAAACAAATTAACAGCACTTTATTATGATGGGAGTAGATAAACAAACAGAAAACAGGGTAGGGGAAGAAGCCTTAAAAAAAATTAAGGTAACCCGCACAAAGAACTCAAGGATTGGGGAAATAGACTTCAATAACCTTATCTTCGGGAAGCAATATGCCGACCATATGTTGGTAGCAGATTTTGATGGGAAAGAGTGGAAGAATGCAGAGATCCTGCCTTTCGGCCACCTGTCAGTGAGTCCTTCCAATGCTGCATGGCACTATGGCCAGGCTATTTTTGAAGGCATCAAAGCCTACAAAGATCAGGAGGGCAATCCGATGATTTTCCGTCCATACGATAATTATGCACGCTTTAACAGTTCTGCAGAGCGTATGGGGATGCCTGAAGTGCCGGAGTGGCTTTTTATAGGGGGGATGGAACTTTTGATCGATCTGGACAGGAATTGGGTACCGACTAATGATGGTTGTTCCCTGTATTTACGTCCTTTTATGATTGCCGCTGATGAATTTATTGGTGTAAGGCCTTCAGATACGTATAAATTTGTTATTATTAACTCGCCGTCCGGTCCGTATTTTAATAAACCGATTAAATTGCTGGTACAGGACAAATATATTCGTGCTTTTCCTGGTGGTGTAGGTGCTGCCAAAGCAGCAGGTAACTATGGCGGGGTAATGTACCCAACCATGCAGGCACGCAAGCAGGGTTACGATCAGATACTGTGGGTGGATGGATTGGAATTCAAATACTTACAGGAATGCGGTACAATGAATGTGTTTGCCATAATAGGGAACACTGCCATAACGCCGGATTTGAATCAAGGCACGATTCTGGCTGGGGTAACACGCGCTGCTGTAATGTCTGTATTAGAAGATATGGGCTTGACAGTAGAGGAGAGGCCGGTATCGATCGAGGAGCTGGTAACTGCGAATGAAGCGGGTACCCTCCGCGAGGTATTTGGTACCGGTACAGCTGCCAGTGTAGCTTATGTACAGGAGTTGGATTACAAAGAGCACCAGATCAGACTGGATACTACCAAATATGAGGTAGGAGATGAGTTGCTGGAAAGGCTGGATGCGATCCGTACGGGTAAAGCGGAAGATACCCGTCACTGGAATTACAAAGTAGGAACTTACTCAAAATAGTCTTAGTTGTGTTGAATTGAAAGGCCATCTGCGCGAGTAGATGGTCTTTCTCTTTTATATAAAGCCGTCTTTGCACAAAGACGGCTTTATTTATATATGTCGGCTGAAATACTTATCCGGTAAGACATCCTTAAGTCTCTAAGGGAGATAAGCCGCCTATAAGCCGCCTATATCCCGTACATAACCCGTAGATATCCCGTATCTATAAAGAGGCGGGATATCTACGGGTTATGTACGGCATACAGACGGGTTAGCTTTTATTTTCACCAACCGCACGATGGAAACACAAAGCTATTTAGTACCTTTGCGCCCTATGACCATGGTATCTTTCATCGCGTCGTTGGATCATGCCGCTCCTCCTGGGGAGATTTCACCTTATTTGAAGGCTTTGTGGTGGGATGGTAAAGGGAACTGGCAACAGGCACACGACATTATCGAGCATATGGATAATGATACGGCTGCCTGGGTGCATGCCTACCTCCACAGGAAAGAAGGCGACCGGGGAAACGCCCGGTATTGGTACAACAGAGCGGGAAGAAGTATGCCGGAATCTACGCTGGACATGGAATGGACGGATATTGTCACGGAATTAATCAGTACATGACATGATTTCCTTCAAAAAAATGTTCAAAACATTTTGTTATTAACAAGGTTCGTGTTACCTTTGCCCTCCCAAATTCCCATTCTGGGTGATTTGGATGTCATTGTAAACCGACAGAAAAAAAAACTTAGGTAGAATGCCTACTATACAACAATTAGTAAGAAAAGGAAGAGAAATTATCCGGGCTAAGTCCAAGTCCAGGGCTTTAGATAGCTGTCCACAGCGCCGTGGTGTTTGTACCCGTGTGTACACAACCACCCCTAAGAAGCCAAACTCTGCACTGCGTAAGGTAGCAAAGGTGCGTTTGACCAACAAAGTAGAGGTGATCGCTTATATCCCTGGTGAAGGACACAACCTGCAGGAGCACTCTATCGTACTGATCCGTGGTGGTAGGGTAAAAGATTTACCGGGTGTTCGTTACCACATCGTTCGTGGTTCCCTCGATACTGCTGGTGTGAAAGACAGAAAGCAGAGCCGTTCCAAGTATGGTACCAAAAAGGAAAAGGCTAAGAAATAATTTATAATAACTATTTGAAATTTTCCAAATAAATGAGAAAGCAAGCCGCGAAAAAGATGCCTTTGGCTCCGGATCCTCGCTTTAACGACAAACAGGTTACCCGGTTTGTTAATAACGTGATGGAGCAGGGCAAAAAGAGCATTGCCTTTAGGATATTTTACGATGCGATCGACAGAGTGAGCACGATCACTAACGATAATGGTTACGAAGTGTGGAAGAAAGCGATCACAAACGTAACTCCTGCCGTTGAAGTTAGAAGCCGTCGTATCGGTGGTGCTACCTTCCAGATCCCTTCTGAGGTTCGTCCTGACAGAAAGATCTCCCTGTCTATGAAATGGTTGATCCGTTTCGCAGGTGAAAGGAATGGTAAGAGCATGGCTGAAAAGCTGGCTGCTGAAATCGTAGCTGCTGCAAAAGGTGAAGGTGCTGCTTTCAAAAAGAAAGAAGATACTCACCGTATGGCTGAAGCTAACAAGGCATTCTCTCACTTCAGGATCTAAATCTACTGCCGTTTTACGGTAGATGGTTTATAAAGATATAAGGGAAACATCCTCTGGGCTATACTGGGGGATGTTTTTCCTTTTCTCATATATACCAATTTTTTAAACCTTGTAACTAAAGGGTCGCGTAAGTATTCTGCTACTGAAATAACAATTTGGCAAAGTTGCCGGTTTTATTTATTAGCAAAAATGAATTACCTTTGCCCCCCAAATTGCATTATTATACAGTCATTTTAATATTATGGCAGACTTAAGATTTCAGAGAAACTTTGGTATTGCGGCGCACATTGATGCGGGTAAAACCACTACCACAGAGCGTATCCTGTACTACACAGGTAAATCCCATAAGATAGGGGAAGTGCACGAAGGTGCCGCCACCATGGACTGGATGGCGCAGGAGCAGGAGAGAGGTATTACCATCACATCTGCTGCTACTACCTGTTTCTGGAAATTCCCAACCACCCAGGGAAAGCTCCAGCCAGATACAAAAGAATACAAATTTAACATCATCGATACTCCAGGTCACGTGGATTTCACCGTTGAGGTTGAACGTTCCCTGCGTGTACTGGATGGTCTGGTGGCTTTGTTCTGCGCTGTATCCGGCGTTGAACCACAGTCTGAAACCGTTTGGCGCCAGGCTAACCGCTACCGTGTACCACGTGTAGGTTTCGTAAACAAAATGGACCGTGCCGGTGCTGACTTCCTGAACGTGGTAAAACAGGTGAAGGAAATGCTGGGTGCAAATCCGGTTCCACTGATGCTGCCTATCGGCGCTGAAGATACTTTCAAAGGCGTGGTTGACCTGATCACCATGAAGGGTATCATCTGGGACGAAGAAGGTAAAGGTGCTACCTACCAGGAAATCGAAATTCCTGCTGATATGAAGGATGAGGCTGAAGAATGGAGAGCTAAACTCGTAGAAGCTGTTGCTGAATACGATGACAAACTCATGGAGAAATTCTTCGAAGATCCTAACACTATCTCTGAAGATGAAATTCACGAAGCTATCCGTAAAGCAACGATCGATATCGCTATCATCCCAATGCTGTGCGGTTCTTCATTCAAAAATAAAGGTGTACAGAAAATGCTGGATGCCGTATGTCGTTACCTGCCTTCACCAGTAGATATCGAAGCGGTTAAAGGTACTGATCCTGACAATGGTAATGAGATCGAGCGTAAGCCAGATGCAAAAGAACCATTCGCAGCATTGGCGTTCAAAATCATGACCGATCCATTCGTAGGTCGTCTGGCGTTCTTCCGGGCTTATTCCGGTCACCTGGATGCTGGTTCTTATGTACTGAACACCCGTACAGGTAAAAATGAGCGTATCAGCCGTATCATGCAGATGCACGCCAACAAGCAGAATCCAATCGACTTCATCGAAGCTGGTGATATCGGTGCTGCTGTAGGTTTTAAAGATATCAAAACAGGTGATACCCTGTGCGATGAGAAAAATCCTATCGTACTGGAATCTATGACCTTCCCTGAACCAGTTATCCACATCGCTATCGAGCCTAAAACCCAGGCGGATATGGACAAAATGGGTCTGGCTATCGCTAAACTGGTAGAAGAAGATCCTACTCTGAAAGCTAAAACTGATGAAGAAACCGGCCAGACCGTATTGAGCGGTATGGGTGAGCTTCACCTGGAAATCATCGTTGACCGTATGCGTCGCGAGTTCAAGGTAGAAGTTAACCAGGGTGCACCTCAGGTTGCTTTCAAGGAAGCATTCACACTGAAGGTTGAACACCGTGAGGTTTATAAGAAACAAACTGGTGGTCGCGGTAAATTCGCAGACATCCAGATCGAACTCGGCCCTGCTGATCCAGAATGGCTGAAAGAGAACGACGGTAAACAATTCCAGTTCATCAACGATATCTTTGGTGGTTCCATCCCTAAAGAATTCGTTGCTCCGGTACAGAAAGGCTTTGAGTCTGCTATGAACCAGGGTGTACTGGCTGGCTACCCGCTGGATAACCTGAGAGTTCGCCTGTATGATGGTTCATTCCACCAGGTTGACTCCGATGCAGTATCCTTCGAATTGGCTGCAAGATCAGCTTTCCGTGAAGCAGGTCGTAAAGCAAAACCAGTTCTGCTGGAACCAATCATGAAAGTAGAAGTTCAGACCCCAGACCAATACATGGGTGACGTAACAGGTGACCTGAACCGTCGTCGTGGTATGCTGGAAGGTATGGAAATGAGAAACGGTGTACAGGTAATCAAAGCTAAAGTACCTCTGAAAGAAATGTTCGGATATGTAACTCAGCTGCGCTCCCTGTCTTCCGGTCGTGCTACTTCCATCATGGAGTTCTCTCACTACTCTCCTGCTCCAAATGCTGTTGCTGAAGAAGAAATGGCAAAGGCAAAAGGTAAAGTGAATGCATAATCATGATTAGTATCTGATTGAATATGGTCCCGTTCCGGTTACTCCGGAACGGGACTTTTGTTTGGGGCAATTTGTAACATCTCTCTCTCTGCAACGTTTTATCCTCAAGATTTTGGTTCTTCTATAAGGATAGTATACATCCAAAATTGTCTCTATACAAAAGCCGACTTTAACCGAAATGAACATCCCCCGAATTTTGATCAGTATCGATCTGGAAGAGTTGGAGCTGACAGCCAATAATAATGGCCAGGAGATGAGCCTGGAAGAAAGGCAGCAGATTTCACTGGATGGTTTGGAAAAAACAATCACCTTACTGGACAAGTACCAGGTAAGAGCTACTTTTTTTATTACCTCCTCTTGGGCGCAGGCCTATCCGGAAGTGGTCCGTCAGTTAACCCGTAAGCACGAAGTAGCCTCACATGGTGCTTTTGATAAAGAAGTACTGGAGCAGATCATTGGTAACCGTTTATACGGTTGTCGCATGGGGGCATCCATAAAGCCCGATTATAGCTCGCTGAGGGCAGCCGGGTACTTATACCACTCCGGTGGTCAGCAGGTACGTCCTATGACCATAGAGGGGGATTGCTATGAGATTTATGCGGAGTCTATGCCTCCGTTGTGGATCACGAAACTCTTTTTAGGCCGTCAACCTGTTATTTCAATACGTTTTCATAGTTGGGAATTAAGTGTACACCCCATTTCGCGTGCTACCGGCCCCAGATTGGCGGAGCGATTGGACAGCGTGCTGGGTTATCTGCAACGCAAAGGTCAGTTTATCCCCCATATTGAGTGGCTGCAGGAACAGCTTACAGACGAGTAATAGCCATCGATTGCAATACCCGCTTCATTTACTCTCATTTTCTTTATACTTATTTAATTCATTTCCAGTATATTCGCAATTATATTGTTGATGTCTGGCACTGAATTTGGAATACCCCATTTGTCCCCCCATCCCTCCTTATTTATCCTCTTATCTTATTGCCTCAGGTTCCATTAGCAAAATGAGACACAATTACAGATTGCATGTATTTCTTCGTTCGGTAGGGCATTGTCCCGATGGCAAGTATTAATCAATAAAATCAAACAACTGAAAATGAAAAAATTCCAAGCATTAACCCTGGCCCTGATTACAGTATTGTTTTTTAGCACCACGGCATTTGCGCAGACCCAGAAAGGAAATATTTTGATTGGATCTGACATTACAGACATTGGGTTGAATTTTCAAAAATCCAGTACCCAGTTTAGTTTTAATCTGAACCCTAAAGCAGCCTGGTTTATCAGTGATGGGTTGGCAGTGGGTGGATATGTGAATTTCGGGTTGTCGACCAGTAATGGAGCAGGTTCTGATGTAAGTTATGGTATTGGTGCCCTGGCGCGTTATTATCCGACAGACAAGAATGTGCAGAAGCTGGAGTTTTCCAAGCGTGCAAGGTTTTTTGTAGAGGGTAATGCTGGTTTTGGTGGTACAAATCCTGCGAGTGGCGCATCTACGAATGGGGTAGAGTTGGGTGTAGGCCCTGGTATTTCTTACTTCATTACACCTAATGTGGCGTTGGAAACGCTGTTGAAGTACAATATTATTGTTGGTGGTGGTAACTCAACTACGGCACAGCAGTTGAACCTGGGTGTAGGTTTCCAGATTTTCCTGCCTGGAGCGAAGGCGAAGGAGATCTACAACGAGGAGAAGCGTAATATGAAATAGGCATTAGAAAAATAATGAGGGGCCGCTTACGGATCATTTTGGTCTGTGGGTGGCCTTTTTCTGTTTTGAACACTTTGAATGAACTGGTTGATAATGAACATAATGAATGGTTGTAATAAGGGGAGTGACTATTATCTTTATATAAGTAAGACGCCGCCACGGGCGTTGCTGGGATTGCCGAAAACCAGTTAATTAAAAGAGTAGGCGTTTACCCTCTGAAACTAAGAAAAATGACCGCAACTATTCTCGCAGCATTGACAAAGTTCTTGTATACTCTGTTCGGTAGCCTGTAAATCCCCGAAACATTGACAAGCTTTTGAAGGTCCTGGTAATAACCGGGACCTTTTTTATGTGGGGAATAATACTGAACAGGATTTACTGAACGAAATATACCGAACTGGTTGAAAATGAATGAAATGAACGATGGTAGTATTCCTTCTACTTACTAATTTTAGAAAAATGGGATTGCCGAAAACCATTATTAGAGTAGGCGTAACCAGTGAAAAACCATAACTATGGATCTGCTGAACCAATTATTGGCAACACTCTTAACGCTGTTGCAATCTCTGCTGGGTGGTCTGTAATTTATTACGCCCCTGATTCCACGGAAAATGCCACGCAACAAAAAAGACATTTTCCAACTTATTGCCTTCCTGGTGCGAGCCGGGGAGGCTTTTTTTATAATGAACGAGCTATCTCATGGAGAATGGGCCAGGGTTTGAAGGGGGAATCAGCGTATTCAGGAGTATTAGTTAAAAGAAAATGAACGGGCCATTTTGCTTTACTGAACGAAATGAACAAGCAGCTGAAAATGAATGAAATGAACTATTACAAATTGATTCCCTGCGGCTAATTTTAATCCAATGTTCCTTGTATTAGGAGCATTTGGGATTGCCGAAAACCAAGTAACAGAGTAGGCATAACCTTATGAAAAGCCTTCAAAAACATCTATGGATTTATTGAACCAGGTATTGGCTTTAGTTCTTGGTCTGATTCAGCAATTGTTGGGTAAGTTACCTCTCTGAAGCTGACAGGTCTAGAAATATTGCTTATTGCATTCCCAGACAGGACTTGCTGCCGGTTTTCCGGCGGCTTGTTTTTTTTAGGGGGGGGATGGGAGGCAGCGAAGCCAACAGTGTGCCAATTTTCCTATAAATAGCTATTTTCCTGCCTGAATTAGACTTTTACACAAATTAACATTTGCCCCAAACCCGCTGTCATTCTACATTTAACTAAAAAAGACATTTATTTTTCCCCGGTATTGTTGGGGAATACAAAAATACTGATTACCTTTGCCCTCCCAAATTGTAAAGGGAAAAAAGTAGAAGTTCATTGCATATGTCTCAGAGAATTAGAATCAAGCTGAAGTCCTACGATCATAATCTGGTAGATAAGTCTGCTGAGAAGATCGTTAAAACAGTGCGTAACACTGGTGCCGTGGTAACAGGTCCAATACCTTTGCCAACTGAAAAGAAAATTTTTACGGTGCTGCGTTCACCGCACGTTAACAAGAAAGCTCGTGAGCAGTTCCAGTTGTGCACACACAAGCGCTTACTGGATATCTACACCTCTTCTTCCAGGACTGTAGACGCCTTGAGTAAGTTAGATCTGCCTTCCGGTGTGGAAGTAGAAATCAAAGCGTAGGACATCAGCAGGTAGGCAAAAGGCCTGCCTGGTTTGATTTAATCTTATGACTGCTGTTTTGCTGGCAGTGAGGTGTACAATCTCACAGGGGAAAGTAATCTCCGTTTGCCAGCGTGTAAACGCCACAAATTAAAATATAGGTCACGCCTTCTGGGTGGCCGCCCAATAAAGCATTTAAACCGCCTATCCTGGGGATAGCTAGATCCACCCCCAGGCGCTGGGTATAATATATAATAACATGAAAGGTATTATTGGCAAAAAGATCGGCATGACCAGCATCTTCGAACCGAATGGTAAGCAGACTGCTGTGACCATCATCGAGGCCGGTCCGTGCGTAGTAACTCAGGTTAAATCTCAAGAGACTGACGGTTACAACGCTATTCAGGTAGCATTTGGCGAGAAAAAAGAAAAGAACGCTACCAAAGCACAAATCAATCACTTCGCGAAAGCAAGCACCTCCCCCAAACGATTTGTAAAAGAGTTCCGCAACCCGGATGTACAAAAAGCTCTTGGTGAAACCATTACCACCGAAATATTTGCAGAAGGAGAAACAATTGACGTAGTCGGTACCTCAAAAGGTAAAGGCTTCCAGGGTGTTGTTAAACGCCATGGATTTAGCGGTGTGGGCGAAGCTACACACGGTCAGCACGACAGAAGCAGAGCTCCTGGTTCCGTGGGTGGATCCTCTTATCCTTCCCGCGTATTCAAGGGTATGCGTATGGCTGGTCAAACCGGTAATGAGCAGGTGAAAGTTAAAGGTCTTAAGATCGTTAAGATTTTCGCTGAGAAAAATTATATCCTGGTAAGTGGTTCCGTTCCCGGCCACATTGGTTCAATCGTTTTAATCCAGAAGTAATATGCAACTTGATATTTTAAATATAGAAGGTAAGAAAACAGGAAGAACTATTGAGCTCCCTGAAGAAATTTTCGGAGTGGAGCCTAACAACCACGTGATCTACCTGGCTGTTAAACAATACCTCGCTGCTCAGCGCCAGGGTACCCACAAGGTAAAGACCCGTGCTGAAGTGAAAGGTGCTTCCCGTAAACTGCACAAGCAAAAAGGTACTGGTGGTTCCCGTAAAGGTAACATCCGTAACCCACTGTATAAAGGTGGTGGTACCATCTTCGGTCCAAAACCGCACAAATATGACATTAAGCTGAACAGGAAAGTAAAAGATCTCGCTAAGATTTCTGCACTGTCTGTAAAAGCTAAAGAAAACAGTATCATCGTTCTGGAAGATCTGAACCTGGCTACTCCTAAAACTTCACAGTTTGCGGGTATCCTGGCGAAACTGAACCTGAATGTAAATGGCCGTAAGACTTTGGTTGTACTGCCTGAATACAATGATAATGTGTACCTGTCTCTGCGCAACATCCCTACAGTAGATAGCGTAATGCTGAGCGATATCAATACTTATGATATCATGAATAGCAATACCCTGATCATCACTGAGAGTGCTGCTAAAATCTTCACTGAAGAGCCGGTAGAAGCTTAATTGTCAAATTTAAATCACACAGCTGGCGGGAAAGCCTGCCACTCAAAGCGATAAAAGATGAAACTTTCAGACGTTTTAATCAGACCGGTAGTAAGTGAAAAAGTGAACAAAGCCACTGATAAATTCAACCGTTACTACTTCATCGTAGACAAGAAATCCAACAAACTGGAAATCAAGAAAGCAGTTGAAGAGTTCTATGGCGTTGCAGTATCAGAAGTGAACACTGCCGTTATGCCGGGTAAAGCAAAATTCCGCTTTACTAAAGCTGGTTTCATTGCTGGTAAGAAACCTTCTTACAAGAAAGCAATTGTAACCCTGGCTGCAGGAGAATCTATAGATCTGTATGCTAACATATAGTGCTCATAGCTGCGGCAACGCGGCATGATGGATGTATATGCAGATCACATTTATAAATAAAGCAACTAGTTAAACAATTACTAGATCATGGCACTGAAGAAATTTAAACCGATGACAGCCGGTACCCGTTGGAAAATTGGCAACGCGTTCGCTGAGCTGACCACGGATACTCCTGAAAAGAGCCTGCTGGAGGCTAAGTCCAAAACCGGCGGTAGAAACGTACAGGGTAGAAGATCTATGCGCTACATCGGTGGTGGACACAAGCAACATTACCGTATCATAGACTTCAAACGTGACAAACATAGTATTCCTGCTACTGTAAAGAGCATTGAGTACGATCCAAACCGTAGCGCATTCATCGCACTGCTGAACTATGCAGATGGTGAAAAACGTTACATCCTGGCTCCTCAGGGTTTACAGGTGGGTGCTACAGTAGTGAGCGGTCCTGATGCTGCTCCTGAAGTAGGTAACTCCCTGCCGCTGAGAAACATGCCACTGGGTACTGTTGTACACAATATCGAACTGCAGCCTGGTAGAGGTGGTGCAATCGCTAGAAGTGCCGGTACTTATGCACAGCTGAGCAACAAGGAAGAAAAATATGCCGTAATGAAAATGCCTTCTGGTGAGCTGCGTAAAGTGTTGATCACTTGTGCTGCTACTGTAGGTACAGTTTCTAACTCTGACCACGCACTGCAATCAATTGGTAAAGCGGGTGCTAACCGTTGGAGAGGTATCAAGCCACGTAACCGTGGTGTAGCCATGAACCCTGTAGATCACCCGATGGGTGGTGGTGAAGGTAGATCTTCCGGAGGTCACCCTAGATCCAGGACAGGTAAATATGCGAAAGGTCTGAAGACTCGTAAGCATAAGAGCTCTGATAAACTGATCATCAGCAGGAAAAACGGCAAAAAATTATAATTCATAAAGCTTTTACCAGTTCCGCTTCGGGTGGATAGCCAGAAGCGGAACGGTTAAAGTAGAATAAAAATAAAAAGACATGGGTCGTTCCATTAGAAAAGGTCCTTACGTTGACCAGAAATTAGGAAAGAAAGTAGATAAAATGAATGAAGGCACCAAGCGTACTGTAATCAAGACGTGGAGCCGTCGTTCTACCATCACACCTGATTTTGTGGGCCATACATTTGCGGTACACAATGGTAACAAGTTCATTCCGGTATACGTTACTGAGTTTATGGTAGGTCATAAACTGGGAGAATTTGCACCAACCCGCAACTTTAAAGGACACGCTAACAAGAAAATGTAGTCATTCGTTTGAAGTTTTAAGCTCGAGGTTTGCAGCATAATATACCTCGAACCCGGGACTTCGGACCTCAAACATTCAAATTTATAATTACAATGGAAGCAGTAGCTAAGCTTAATAATAATCCAACATCTACCCGCAAAATGCGTCTGCTGGCAGACCTGATCCGTGGTATGGAAGTTGAGAAAGCGCTGAATGTATTAAAGTTCCATCCTAAGCACCCAAGTGTACCTCTGGAAAAACTGCTGTTGTCAGCTGTTGCGAACTGGAAAGTAAAGAACGAAGGTGTACGCGTTGAAGATGCGAATCTGATCGTTAAAACCATTTTCGTTGATGGTGGTCGTATCCTGAAAAGAATGCGTCCGGCTCCACAGGGTAGAGGTTACCGTGTTCGCAAAAGAAGCAACCACGTAACCCTTGCAGTTGACAGCAAAGTGGCTGAGGCTAAATAAAAGAAACTAAACTATTTATCTAATAGACAAATAAACCAGAACATGGGTCAGAAAACAAATCCTATTGGTAACAGGTTAGGTATCATCAGAGGTTGGGACTCTAATTGGTATGGTGGCAAAAAAGATTATGCTACCAAACTGATCGAAGATAACAAGATCAGAACTTACCTGAATGCCCGTATCAACAAAGGTGGCATTTCCAGGGTAGTGATCGAGAGAACTTTAGGTAAACTGATCATCACCATCCATACATCCAAGCCTGGTATCATCATAGGTAAAGGTGGTGGAGAGGTAGACCGCATCAAGGAAGAAATAAAGAAACTGACTTCTAAAGAAGACGTACAGATCAACATTCTGGAGATCCGTCGTCCTGAAATAGATGCCAATATCGTAGCTGAAACTATCGCAAAACAGATTGAAAGCCGTATCAACTACAAACGTGCTATCAAGATGGCGATTGCTACTGCAATGAGAATGGGTGCTGAAGGTATCAAGGTTAAAGTTGGTGGTCGTCTGGGTGGTGCCGAAATCGCACGTTCAGAAGAGATGAAGCAAGGTCGTGTACCTTTGCACACCTTCCGTATGGATATCGACTATTCTTCTCTGTTTGCACAAACAGTATATGGTAAGATCGGGATCAAAGTATGGATCTGTAAAGGTGAAGTACTGGGTGAGCGCGATCTGAATCCAAATGCTATTTCCGGTAAGGATGGCGAAGGCCGCACAGGTGGTGAAGGTCATGGTCATCGTGGTGGAGAAAGAAGAGGCGGTGGCGACAGAAGAGGTGGCGATAACCGCGGCGGCGACAGAAGAGGTGGTGATAACCGTGGTGGTGGCCGTAGATAATCTTTTTAACAATTAACATTAACATTTAACATATACTAAGATGTTACAGCCCAAGAGAACGAAACACAGGAAGATGCATAAAGGCCGCATCAAGGGGAACGCAAAACGTGGTGCGGATATCTCCTTTGGTAGTTTCGGCTTGAAAGCATTAGAACCTAAGTGGATCACAGACAGGCAGATCGAAGCTGCTCGTGTGGCTCTGACAAGAGCAATGAAACGTGAGGGTAACGTGTGGATCCGTATATTCCCTGACAAATCCATCACAGCCAAGCCTTTGGAAGTCAGAATGGGTAAAGGTAAAGGTGCTCCTGACCATTGGGCTGCTGTAGTTAAGCCAGGTCGTATGTTGTTCGAAGCGGACGGCGTACCTCTGGAAGTAGCTAAAGCTGCAATGGAGCTGGCTGCACAGAAACTGCCTATTAAAGTGAAATTTGTAGTACGTCGCGATTACGCTGAAGCATAATTGCTAAAGCAACCGGGATAAACTATAAACGATAAACCAGAAATAATAAATACAATGGCAAACGAAAAGCTGGATCTGAAAGGTTTAAGCGAACAGGAGCTGAAAGAGAAAATCTCCGAAGAGCAATTACGCCTGAAGAAAATTACATTCAGTCACGCAATTACGCCAATTGAGAATCCAATGAGCATCCGCTCTCTCAGGCGTCAGATCGCACAGCTGAAAACTGAGCTGCGCAAAAGAGAACTGGGCTTCTAAGCCTTAAAAATAAATTCATTCATCGGTCCGTAAGGAGCGGTCTGGGTAATAAATACTTTCAACAATGAGCGAAAGAAAATTAAGAAAAACCAGAATTGGTGTCGTTTCCAGCAACAAAGCGGAAAAAACAATCAGCGTTAGCGTTGAGCGTAAAGTGAAGCACCCGATCTATGGTAAATTCGTAAAAAAAACCACCAAGTTCATGGCTCATGACGAGCTGAACCAGTGCAGCATCGGCGATACCGTTAGAATAATGGAAACCCGTCCGTTGAGCAAGAATAAGTGCTGGAGATTGATAGAGGTGATCGAAAAGGTAAAATAATTTATTATTGTTTCAAGCTGCATGCAGCGTTCCTGGATGCAGCCGCTGATTAAACAAATACAAATCTTATAAAAAGATGATACAACAAGAATCAAGGCTGAATGTAGCTGATAACAGTGGTGCCAAGGAAGTACTGTGTATTAGAGTGTTAGGCAACTCCGGCCAGGACTACGCAAAAGTAGGTGACAAGATCGTTGTTACTGTAAAAGACGCGATCGCAGGTGGTGGTGTGAAAAAAGGTACAGTGCACAAAGCTGTTATCGTAAGAACTAAAAACAAGCTGCGCCGTAAAGACGGATCTTATATCCGTTTCGACGATAATGCCGTTGTATTACTGAACAACTCTGACGAGCCACGCGGTACCCGTATCTTCGGACCAGTTGCCCGTGAGCTGCGCGATAAGGGATACATGAAGATTATCTCTCTGGCTCCCGAAGTATTGTAAAGATATTCAATGCGTTCGCTGAAAGCATAAAGCAAAAAGTAAAAAAAGCTTATTGCTTTGTGCTTTCAGCATAAATGCATATCTTTGCTGCCCGTTTCTAAAACGAATATTAATCAAGCGGAACCGATGTTTCGCTTGGCGTTTATAAATAAACAAATAATGAAAACGAGATTCAAGCCTAAGTTCAACATTAAGAAAGGCGACACCGTTGTAGTGATTGCCGGCGATGATAAGGACAGGACCAAGCCCCGTCAGGTGCTGGAAGTGATCCCTGACAAGGCGCGCGTACTGGTAGAAGGTGTGAACATCATCACCAAACATACCAAACCAACTGCTCAAAATACCAAAGGTGGTATCGTTAAGCAGGAAGCTCCTATCGCCATTTCTAACGTAATGTTGTGGGATGCTAAGGCTGGTAAACCTACCAAGGTAAACCGTCAGCGTGAAAATGGTAAATTAGTTCGTATAGCTAAAAAATCAGGGGAGGCAATCAAATAATGGCAAACACTACATATACACCCAGACTGCAGACTAAATACCGTACTGAAGTAGTTAATACTCTGCACAAAAAATTCAACTACAAAAGCGTAATGCAGGTACCTCGCCTGGTGAAGATCTGTCTGAACCAGGGTATCAATGGTGCTGTAGGTGATAAGAAACTGGTAGATATTGCTGTGGATGAAATGACCCGTATCTCCGGTCAGAAAGCTATCGCTACTTTATCCAAAAAGGATATTTCCAATTTCAAACTCAGGAAGAACATGCCAATCGGTGCTCGTGTAACACTGCGTGGTTATAACATGTACGAATTCCTGGATCGTCTGATCGCTGTATCACTGCCTCGTGTACGTGACTTCAAGGGTATCAATGAAAAAGCTTTCGATGGCCGCGGTAACTATACCCTGGGTATCAATGAGCAGATCATCTTCCCTGAGATCGACATCGATAAAGTAACAAAGATCTCCGGTATGGATATCACTTTCGTTACTACGGCAAACACCAATGAAGAAGCTTACGAGCTCCTGAAAGAATTGGGTATGCCGTTCAAGAACATCAAGAAAGATCAACAATAATATTTGATCTCAAATTCCAAATCCCTTCCGGGTTTTGGAATTTGACATTTATAAACTGGAATTATAAACTCTAATTATGGCAAAAGAATCCATAAAGGCTAGACAAAGGAAAAGAGAAGCCATGGTTGCTAAGTTCGCTGAAAAACGTGCTGCCCTCAAAGCTGAAGGTAACTACGAAGCACTGGATCAGCTGCCTAGAAACGCTTCTCCTGTTCGCCTGCACAACAGATGTCAGCTTTCCGGTCGTCCAAAAGGTTACATGCGTCATTTCGGTCTTTGCCGTAATATGTTCCGTGACCTGGCGCTCGCTGGTAAGATCCCTGGTGTAAGAAAAGCTAGCTGGTAATCACCACTCATGGGATGGACAATTATCCCCCGACGAATAGTAATTGTCCTTTTTCCCCCTTTTTATATTCGTTAAAGATCTTGATTTTCCTATCTACACGATTTGGATATCGCATTGTAAAAAGTTTTTAAAATTATTAGAAACAATGGTTACTGATCCAATAGCAGACTTCCTGACCAGAATCCGGAATGCTCAAATGGCCAACCACAGGATTGTGGAAATTCCTGCCTCCAAACTGAAAAAACGTATCACTGAGATACTGTACGACAAAGGTTATATCCTGAAGTACAAATTTGAAGAAGACAATAAACAGGGTCTGATCAAAATAGCTCTGAAGTATGATCCTCAGACTAAAGTACCTGCAATCACTGATCTGCAGCGTATCAGCCGTCCTGGTCTTCGTCAATACTCCAAACCTGCTGATTTCAAACGTATCAAGAATGGTCTGGGTGTCGCTATCGTGTCTACATCTAAAGGTGTAATGACTGATAAAGAAGCGAAAGTACAGAACGTGGGTGGCGAAGTTGTTTGCTACGTTTATTAATATATTAAGGTCCGCACAGGACCTTCTGGCGTTTGTCAGTGGCTTGTGCAGATCACACCAATAAATGGTCCGTTTCAGAATTAAGCCTTTCTATACGGTGGCTGAACACTGAGGGATCGAAAACACATAACAGTAAAAAACTGCAATTATGTCTCGTATAGGTAAAGCTCCTATCAAATTAGCAGCAGGTGTTACAGTAACTGTATCCGCTACTAATGAACTGACAGTAAAGGGCCCTAAAGGTGAACTGAAAAAGAACATCGACAGGGATATCAAAATAGAAGTAGCTGATGGTGTACTGACAGTAGTTCGTCCTACTGAACAGATCCGTCACCGTGCACTGCATGGTCTGTACCGTGCACTGATCAACAATATGGTGGTTGGTGTTACAGAAGGCTTCACCAAAAAGCTTGAGCTGGTGGGTGTGGGTTACAAGGCTGCCAACGCTGGTCAGCTGCTGGACCTGTCTCTGGGTTACTCTCACAATATCGTGATTGAAATCCCTAAAGAACTGAAAGTAACTACATTGACTGAAAAGGGTGCTAACCCTAAAATCACACTGGAAGGTATTGACAACCAGCTGTTAGGTCAGGTAGCTGCTAAAATCCGTAGCCTACGTAAACCAGAGCCTTACAAAGGTAAAGGTGTTCGCTACAGCGATGAAGTGGTTCGTAAGAAAGCAGGTAAATCTGCAGGTAAATAATTTTAATTGGCTAACCGGTATCCTTTACTGGTTAGCTAATTCAACAATATTCCGGCAGCATCGGAATATATAAATTAAACATAGAAATGAGCACAAAAGCAGTTAATAGCAGACAGAAAATCCGTTACCGCATCCGTAAGAAAGTGGTTGGTAGCGCTCAGAGACCAAGATTATCTGTATTCCGCAGCAATAGCGATATTTACGTGCAATTGATCGATGATGCAAACGGTACTACACTGGCTGCTGCATCTTCCCGCGATAAGGATATCAAAGCACAGAAAGGTACCAAAATCGAGAAATCTAAATTGGTAGGTGCAGCTGTGGCTACTAAAGCAACCTCACTGGGTATTACAGCAGTAGTATTCGATCGTGGTGGTTATCTGTACCATGGTCGTGTGAAGAGCGTAGCTGATGGTGCAAGAGAAGCTGGTCTCCAATTCTAATAATCGAAATTGATTAAATCGTAATTCGCAAATAATAAAATGGCAAAGAATACATTTAATAAAGTTAAGGCGGGTGACCTGGAGCTGAAAGAAAAAGTGGTAGCTATCAACCGTGTTACCAAAACCACCAAAGGCGGTCGTACTTTCAGTTTTTCTGCCCTGGTAGTTGTAGGTAACGAACACGGTGTAGTAGGTCATGGCCTGGGTAAAGCCAAAGAAGTACAGGAAGCAATCACTAAAGGTATCGATGATGCCAAGAAAAACCTGATCAAGGTTCCTGTAATGCATGGTACTATTCCTCACGACCAGCTGGCTAAAGAAGGCGCTGCTAAGGTGCTGATCAAACCAGCCGCTCATGGTACTGGTGTAATCGCCGGAGGTTCTATGCGTGCCGTGCTGGAAAGCGCAGGTATCACTGACGTTCTGGCAAAATCTCTTGGTTCTGCAAACCCTCACAACGTGGTAAAAGCTACATTCAAAGCTTTAGGCCTGCTGCGTGAGCCGATACAGATCGCAAAAACCAGAAGCGTATCTCTGAAGAAAGTATTTAATGGATAATAACACCCTATGGTGAAGGGACTGCTGCACCGCAGCAGCTCCTGTAATTGTAAGGTGCTAATTCAAAATAACAATGGCAAAGATTAAAGTCACTCAGGTAAAAAGTGGTATAGACCGTCCAGAACGTCAGAAACTGACGCTGAAGGCCCTGGGTCTGAACAAAATGCACAACACCGTTGAGGTGGAAGCCACTCCCCAGATCCTTGGGATGGTGCGTAAAGTAAATCATCTGGTAAAGGTAGAAGAAGTACAGGGTTAAGGCTTTTGCCGTTCCTCTGGAAAAAAATGCTACATTTATAGTGGATTATTTGCAAATAACATTATACATTTAATGCGAGCGGTTAATTTCCGCGTAAGTAAAAAAAATTAACTCAATGAATCTGCACACGTTACAACCTGCACAAGGTTCCGTACATAAAGAAAAACGCCTCGGTCGTGGTGAAGCATCCGGTAAAGGTGGAACAGCTACAAAAGGTAATAAAGGTGGTCAGTCCCGTGCTGGTTACTCCAGCAAAAGAGGTCACGAAGGTGGTCAGATGCCAATTCAGCGTCGTATGCCAAAACGTGGTTTCAAGAGCCTGGATCCTACTACCTATGTAGTATTCAACATCGGTCAGCTTGACACCCTGGTAGAAAAATACGGTTTACAGGATTTCTCTCTGGAAAATCTGTACATGAACGGCTTAATCAGCCGCACTGCAAAAGTAAAAGTACTGGGTCAGGGCGAACTGAAGGCTAAGGTTACTGTAAGAGTGAACGCTATCAGTGAAAAGGCCAAGCAGCTGATCGAAGCAGCTGGTGGTTCAGTTGAACTGGTGTAAGTTTTCACGACTGGAGAGACGCCTACGGAGTAGTGCGTCTTTTCATCTTTTATTCAGCCAGCGAAATAATACATCACAAATCCCGGCCAGAGTTACTGAAGAGCAGCTAATTGCAGGTTTGGAATTTGGTCCCGCCACAACCGGGATGAAATTTTGAATATTAAACATTCATCTTCCTGTGAAGAAATTTATCGAAACGATTAAGAATATCTGGAGCATCGAGGATCTGCGTAGCAGAATCCTGACAACCCTGCTTCTTGTCCTCATTTATCGTGTAGGATCCTATATCGTGTTACCCGGTATCGATGCCAACCTGTTGCATCAGTTCTCAGAGAAATCCAATCAGGGTATCCTCGGACTGTTTAATATGTTTGCCGGAGGTTCTTTCTCAAGAGCGTCCATCTTTGCGCTGGGGATCATGCCTTTTATCTCTGCCTCTATCGCCATACAACTGTTGACCATAGCTGTACCTTATTTCCAGAAACTCCAGAAAGAAGGAGAGAGTGGCAGAAAGAAAATCAATCAGTTCACCCGTATCCTTACGGTAGTGGTGACCGGTTTTCAGGCGAGTGCGTATGTTGCCTTTCTGAGAGGCCAATCCAGCGGAGCTATTATCGCTGAATATGGTACCTTCTTCTTCTGGCTCACTACCACAATCGTACTGACTGCAGGTACCCTCTTTGTAATGTGGCTGGGTGAAAAAATCACTGATAAAGGTATCGGTAACGGTACATCCATCATCATCATGGTGGGTATCCTTGCCCGCCTTCCTCAGGCGCTGATTCAGGAATTTACCTCCAGAACTGCGGAAGCCGGCGGCGGATTGCTGGTCTTCCTGATAGAACTGGCAGTATTCATATTCATTACTATCGGTCTGATCCTGCTGGTACAAGGTACCCGCAAGGTACCGGTGAACTATGCTAAACGTATAGTGGGTAACAAACAATATGGTGGTGTACGCCAGTTCATTCCTCTCAAGGTGAATGCAGCAGGTGTAATGCCAATCATCTTTGCCCAGGCTATCATGTTTATCCCGGCTACCGTTATTGGTTTTGCTACCAGTGACAGTGCTTCCGGATTCATCCGTATCTTCAGTGACCATACCAATGGTTGGTATAATGTGATCTATGCAGTATTGGTAATTGTATTCACGTACTTCTACACTGCATTGATCTTCAATCCAACCCAGATGGCCGAAGAAATGAAACGTAACAATGGTTTCATCCCAGGTGTTAAACCTGGTACTGCAACTGCAGATTATATTGGTGCAGTTATGGACCGCATCACCCTTCCAGGTGCATTCTTCCTGGCAATGGTGGGTATCCTGCCGGGTGTAGCTGCTGCCGTGCATATCAATAGTAACTTCGCAACCTTCTTCGGTGGTACTTCACTGCTGATCATGGTGGGTGTTATTCTGGATACGCTGCAGCAGATCGAAAGCCAGCTCCTGATGCGCCATTACGATGGCCTGATGAGCACTGGCCGTATCAAAGGCAGAACTGCTCCGGCAAATGTTTAATTCCCATTAGACAGCTGGGTCGTAAGTAGCCACAGAAGCATAAAGCAGACAGCAGTTAACCCTGCTGCAGGCTTTATGCTTGGTGGCTTCACTGTTTAAAAGACACAAGTCTAACCCGTTTTTACTATGGTGCATTATAAGACTAAAGAAGAAATCGAATTGATGCGCAAAAGCGCATTATTAGTGAGCGCAACATTGGAAGAGGTAGCTAAGAAGCTGAAACCGGGTATGACTACTGATGATATCGACAAGATCGTTGAAGACTTCATCGTAGCCAACGGCGCCGTACCTTCCTTCAAGAACTATAAAGGGTTCCCTAAGAGCTGCTGTATCTCTGTGAATGCAGAAGTAGTACATGGCATTCCTAACAGCTACGTGGTACAGGATGGCGACATCGTGAGCGTAGACGTAGGGGTATTGCTGAACGGCTTCCATGGGGATAGTGCCTACACCTTTGCGGTAGGTAATGTAAAACCGGAAGTACTACAGTTAATGAAGGCGACCAAGGCTGCTTTGTATAAAGGTATAGAGAAAGCTGTGGCAGGTAACCGGATTGGTGACATCGCCCACGCTATTCAGGAATATACCGAGAAAGAGAGGGGTTATGGCGTGGTACGTGAGCTGGTAGGTCATGGTCTGGGTCGTCACCTGCACGAAGATCCTCAGGTGCCTAATTACGGTAAGAGAGGCAGTGGTCCTATCATGAAAGAAGGACTGGTGATTGCGATCGAACCGATGATCAACCTGGGCACAAAAGACGTGGAGTATATGGAAGATGGGTGGACAGTGATCACCCGCGACGAAAAACCTTCCGTTCACTTTGAGCACAATGTGGCAGTAATGAAAGGGAAAGCAGACCTTTTATCGTCATTTGCCGGTATCGAGAAGGCAGAGGCGGAAAATCCTGCATTAACCGCAACGTATTGATAGTTAATGAGTAAGGGCGATTATAATTCGTTTTCTCAGACAATTATTCAGGTTTATTTTTAGAATTTTATTTTTTACGAAGATTTCGCTATCTTTGCAGTCCTAAAAATTTTTATGGCAAAACAGGCACTCATTAAACAGGATGGAATAATACTAGAAGCCTTGTCTAACGCTATGTTCCGGGTGAAATTGGAAAATGGGCATGAGATTTTGGCCACCATTTCTGGCAAAATGAGAATGCACTATATCCGCATCCTTCCTGGAGATAAGGTAGGGGTCGAGATGAGCCCATATGATTTGAGCAGAGGAAGGATCATATTCAGATATAAATAAACACATAGACTTATAACTCATAACTTATGAAGGTAAGAGCTTCCATAAAAAAAAGAAGTGCAGATTGTAAGATCGTGCGCAGGAAGGGTAAATTGTTGGTGATCAACAAGAAGAATCCTCGTTTTAAACAACGTCAGGGTTAATCATATTAAATAAACTAGAAAATTTAATTCAAATATGGCACGTATAGCCGGTATCGATCTACCTAAGAATAAAAGAGGAGAAATTGGTCTGACCTATATCTATGGTATTGGCCGTTCTACCGCTCAGTACATTCTGGAAAAGTCAGGAATTGACTTTAACAAGAAAGTAAAAGACTGGAACGATGATGAGCAGACAACTATCCGTAACATCATCAATGGTGAGTTTAAGGTAGAAGGTCAGCTGCGTTCTGAAGTACAAATGAATATTAAGCGTCTGCTGGATATCGCTTGTTACCGTGGTCTTCGCCACAGAAAGGGCTTACCGCTCAGAGGCCAGCGTACTCGTACTAACAGCCGTACCCGTAAAGGTAAACGTAAGACGGTTGCAGGTAAGAAAAAAGCGCCTAAGAAATAATCTTGATAATACAAATAACAAGTTCCAGTTTCCAATTGTCGTAAAGATGACGTGGTGTATCTGGAACCTGGAACCTGGAATTTTATATAATTATGGCAAAAGCACAAAATACAAAAGCTGCAGCTAGCAAGAAAAGGGTAGTTAAAGTAGATAACTACGGTGATGTTCACATTTCTGCTAGTTTCAACAACATTATCATCAGCATTACCAACAAGCAAGGACAGGTAATCTCCTGGTCTACTGCTGGTAAAATGGGCTTCAAGGGTTCTAAGAAGAACACTCCATATGCTGCCCAGCTGGCTGCTTCCGATGCTGCTAAAGTAGCACTGGATGCTGGTCTGAAAAGAGCAGATGTTTTTGTAAAAGGTCCAGGAGCAGGACGTGAGAGCGCAATCCGTGCAATCGCTAACTCCGGTATCGAAGTGACTATGATCAAGGATGTGACTCCGCTGCCACACAATGGTTGCCGTCCTCCTAAGAAGAGAAGAGTATAGTATCTATATAATATACTGAAGATTTTCGAAAGTGGATAGCTGAGAGGAAACTCTCACTGCCCACTTTCGATTTTCTAATTCAGAAGTTTTAACAAACAAGTGGGTATATGATCGTGTTTAAGATTTTTTAAAGATCATATATCGTAACTAAAAAATCTAGTAACAAAATGGCAAGGTACACAGGACCAAAGACCAAGATCTCCAGAATTTTTGGAGAGCCGATTTTAGGTAACGGTAAGTATTTAGGAAAGAACAGTAACCCTCCGGGTCAGCATGGTGCAACCCGTAAGCGTAAACAGCTGGGTGAATACGCACTGCAGCTGCGTGAAAAACAGAAAGCTAAATACACTTATGGTGTATTAGAGCGTCAGTTCGCTAACCTGTTCGTTGAGGCAAACCGTCGTAAAGGCGTTACCGGTGAAGTATTGATCAAATTACTGGAAGCTCGTCTGGATAATGCAGTATTCCGTATGGGTATTGCTCCTTCCCGTCCTGCTGCACGTCAGCTGGTGTCTCACAAGCACATCACTGTAAACGGTCAGGTAATGAACATCCCTTCTTATCAACTGCAACCAGGTGATATCATCGGACTGAAAGAATCTGCTGCAACTAACACCGCAATCACCAGCAACATTCGTGGTAAAAACCCTAAGTTTAGCTGGTTGGATTGGAACGAGAAAGAACTGAAAGGTACTTTCATCGCCTATCCTGAAAGGGAAGCAGTTCCTGAGAATATCAAGGAACAGCTGATCGTAGAATTGTACTCTAAATAATAACAATACTTTAGCCGTTAGCGAAGCATCGTCGGTTATCAATATAAGTTTCTTATATTGGTATCTAATGATTGCCTGCTGACGGCTATTGGCAGTTTTACATAAACATTTAAACTTAACATATCAATGGCAATTCTGAATTTCCAAAAGCCTGATAAGATCGTTTTGCAAAAGTCAACAGACTTTGAAGCTCAATTCGAATTCCGGCCGTTAGAACCGGGTTATGGGGTGACTGTAGGTAACGCGCTTCGTCGTGTCCTGTTGTCATCACTGGAGGGTTATGCCATTGTGGGAATAAAGATAGAAGGAGCAGACCACGAGTTTGCAACTTTAAAAGGAATTACCGAAGACGTAACTGAGATCATCCTGAACCTGAAACAGGTTCGTTTCAAAAGGATCGTAGAGAATGAAGTGAGCAACGAAAAGATCCAGATCTCTATCAAAGGTAAGACCGAGTTCCGTGCTGATATGATCGAGAAAGCTACCAGTGCTTTCCAGATTATGAATCCTGAGTTACTCATCTGCACACTCGATCCATCCTCAAAGCTGGATATCGAACTGACTATCGGTAAAGGCCGTGGTTATGTGCCTGCTGAGGAAAACAAACCAAAGGATGCAGTATTCGGCTACATCGCCATCGACTCTATCTTTACACCTATTAAGAATGTAAAGTATAGCATTGAAAATACCCGTGTGGAGCAGAAGACTGACTACGAGAAACTGATCATGGAAGTGATCACTGATGGTACCATCCACCCGGAAGAAGCTGTTAAACAAGCTTCCCGCATCCTGATCCAGCACCTGATGATCATCACTGATGAAAATATCAGCTTTGATACGAAGGATACTGAGAAAGAAGATGTGGTTGATGAACAAACACTGCAACTGCGTAAGATCCTGAAGACACCACTGGAAGATCTGGATCTGAGCGTACGTGCTTTCAACTGTCTGAAAGCTGCTAAGATCAACTCCCTGAGCGAACTGGTACAGTACGAACAGGAAGAGCTGATGAAGTTCAGAAACTTTGGTCAGAAATCCCTGAGCGAAATCGAGCAGGTACTGAACGAAAGAGGTCTGCATTTCGGTATGGATCTTTCCAAACTGAAACTGGACGAAGAATAGTCTAAACTACTTTATAACATAAGTACTCTGTAATTCCTGACACGGTACAGAGGAATCTAAAATCACAATGTCATGCGTCACGGTAATAAAGTGAACCACTTAAGCAGAACTGCTTCTCATCGTAAAGCCCTGTTATCTAACCTGGCTATCGAATTGATCAATCACAAACGTATCACCACCACCCTGGCGAAAGCTAAGGCGCTGCGTGTTTATGTTGAACCTCTGCTGACAAGAGCAAAGGACGATTCTACCCACAACCGTAGAATTGTGTTCAGCTACCTGCAGAACAAAGAAGCGATCAAGGAAATCTTTGGTGCAGTAAGCGAGAAAATCGCAAACCGCCCAGGTGGTTATACCCGTATCATCAAGCTTGGCAAACGTGTGGGCGATAATGCTGAAACTGCACTGATCGAACTGGTTGATTTCAACGAAATCTACGGTGGTAAAGTGGAAGAAAAAGCAGCTCCTGCGAAGAAAACCCGTCGTGCCGGCGGTGCTAAGAAGAATGATGCAGCGGCAACTGCAACTGAAGAGAAAACTGCTGAGTAATTAGCATATAGTATCTGAAGATAATGAAAGAGTCCCGGGAGTAATCCCGGGATTTTTTCATTTGTAGAATAGGGGACGACCTCTGGCAGCTGTCGTATTATTCAATTAATTAATTAAATTATTTTGTAATATTGCTAACAGGACAACTAACCATAATCTCAGAAACCTATGATTTATTTAAAGTGCAACGCCTGTGCTCACCACAACCCGTCACGCTCTGAATTCCTTACATTTTGCGAAAAATGTGGCAAAAAGATAGAGAACTGTTTCTCTAACTGGAAACAAAAACGTCCGGAAGGGGATTTTGAAGCATTCCAACAGGAAGTTGGCATCTATGTGAAGGAAGAAGAACCCAAAGAAAGCCTCAAAGAAAGATATATCAAATGGGCCGGCAGGCGGGGAGCGCTTGTATCCCTGATTCTCGTAATAGGTCTTGCTGCAGTAGCCGGGGGCTATTTCGGCAAGAAAATGGTCATAAGCATCATCTACCCTAAAATAGATAAGTCATGGCTCTATTCGACCTGGGAAACTGTTGTTATTGGCCGCCAGGCGGTCGAAATCAGTACGCCAATGCACCTGGGTGTCAGCGACCAGCCACTGACTCCTGAACTGGCTCCGCTGGTCGAATATGCCAAAAGCTACCGTAACCGCTCGGAGGAAGGGATGCAGGTTATGGTAAACATGTTCAGCTTCCGGACTAACATTTCGAACGATCTGGAACTTGCAGCTACTACCGCTGCGAATGAAATGCAGAAAGAAGACGCTATCTCTGATCTGAAATATACGACCAGCCACATTACACAAAGTGGTATGGATGCATTGTTGCTGCAGGGTACCTATAACTACAAAGGTTCCCTTCGACTCGCATTTTATGACCTGCTGGTGAACCGTGGACAACACCGTTGGGAAATTGGAATTAGGTACCGCGATGATGATAAAAATGCATCTACGGCCGCATTACGTATCATAAAATCGATACATATTAAGTAACTGCTGAGGTGGGCTAAGAATTAATCCGTGTTTTTCGCAATTCTTAAGCTATTATTCAATAACTTTGCACGATTTTTTAAAAAAGAATAATAAGCAATGCCTCAGACAAGATCAATCCAGCCTGCGATATTACTGTTAGAAGATGGAACAGTATTTCAGGGAAAAGCTTTTGGTAAAATAGGCACCGCTTCCGGTGAGCTGTGTTTTAATACTGGTATGACGGGATATCAGGAAGTATTTACCGATCCTTCCTATAAAGGGCAGGTCCTTATCATGAATAATTGCTATATCGGTAATTATGGGGTGAAAAAGGATGATGTAGAGAGTGAAAGTGTGAAAATTAATGGCTTGATCGCTAAGAACATTGCATACAATTACTCCCGTCCAATGGCGGATGGTTCTCTGGAGAATTTCCTGAATGAGAATAACCTGGTTGCTATTTACGATGTAGATACCCGTGCGCTGGTATCACACATCCGTAGCCAGGGTGCAATGAACTGTATCATTTCTTCCGAAATACTTGACGTAGATCAGCTGAAAGCTAAGCTGAAGGAAGTACCTTCAATGGAAGGTCAGGCCCTCTGCAAGGAAGTGTCTACCAAAGAGGCTTATAATGTAGGCGATCCTAACGCTGATATCCGTATAGCAGTACTGGACAATGGTGTAAAGCGTAATATGCTGAAATGCCTGTCTGACAAAGGTGCTTACCTACAGGTATTCCCTACAGATACTCCATTTGAAGAGTGCGAAAAATTCAAGCCGAATGCTTACTTTGTATCCAACGGTCCTGGTGATCCGGCGCCGCTGAAATATGCAGTGGATACAGTGAAGAAAATTCTGGCAGCAGAAAAACCAATGTTTGGTATCTGTCTGGGACATCAGTTGCTGGCACTGGCCAACGACATCCCTACTTATAAAATGCACCACGGTCACCGCGGTCTGAACCATCCGGTAAAGAACCTGGCGACCGGTCGTTGCGAAATCACTACCCAGAACCACGGTTTTGCGGTAGATCCTAAGGCAATAGCTGCCAGCGAGCATGTAGAGGTAACACACGTAAACCTGAACGACGAGTCAATCGAAGGTATCAGGATTAAGAACAAACCTGCATTCTCCGTACAGTACCATCCGGAGTCAACTCCTGGTCCGTATGACAGCCGTTACCTGTTCGATGACTTCTTTACCATGATTAAGAAGCACATGTAAGATTAGTTTGTATGTAGAATATGACCAAAAGGCGGTCCGGCTATGTCCGGGCCGTTTCTATTTGTGCTAAAATACTGGTTGAAAAGAAAGGGGCTTTTGCACCATGCAAAAGCCCCTTTTTATTGAGTGAGATATAAATAGTATTGATTATCAATAGTTTAAATGGATATAGGACAAAAAAATACGGCTCCGTGAACGGAGCCGTTTGCCTTTATAAATTCCACGTTATGAAAAACTGATACAAAAATACGGTATTTTGCTAAAACGTTTTAGTTTTCTTCAAACTTTTTTACAGAAATCTGAAAATTTCTTTTTTCTGTAGTCGCAACACCTTTATGTTGACGGAGTAAAGTTCGGTTGATAAAAACGTTCGGAAAAATTTCTAAGGTTAAATTTATGCTAAACCACGAGTTTCACTATCCTCTACTTTCTTTCTCTATCCCGTCGTTCACAATTCAAATATACGAACTAAATTGAAGAATCCAACATTTTTTATAGAAATATTGCACATTCTGTTTAAAAAAGTGTACATATATTTTTTCTTAATGTAAAAAAGAGGCTGTTTGGGCCTCTTTTTCTATTTGTGAAAAGAAATTCTATTATATAGAATTTTATATAATATATCTATTGCCTGGCTTCAGCCATTGTTTCCTGTGCGACTTCGGTGCGACCTGGATAAATTTCCAGGGCTTTTCTTAAACAGATCATCGCCTGACGGATATCATCGGTATTAATGACATAGGCGAGTCTTACCTCATTACGGCCTAAACCTGGGGTTGCATAAAAACCGGTAGCTGGTGCCAGCATCAGTGTTTTGCCTTCGTAATCGAAGCTTTCCAGCAGCCACTGGCAGAATTTATCGCTGTTATCGATCGGCAGGCGGGCCATGGCGTAAAATGCGCCTCCCGGATTAGGGCAAAACACGCCTGGGATCTCGTTGAGCATGCTCACCAGCAGATCTCTTCGGCGAAGGTATTCTGCCTTAATCTCCCAGAAGTAGTTGAGTGGCAGGTCTACGGCAGCTTCACCTGCAATCTGCGCAAAGGAAGGAGGGCTTAATCTTGCCTGAGCGAATTTCATAACTGAATCCAATACCCGTTGGTTTTTAGTTACCAGGGCGCCAATACGGCCGCCGCAGGCGCTATAACGCTTGGATATGGTATCCATCAGGATGACATGTTGCTCCAGCCCCTCCAGCATCATGGCGGAGAAATGATCTCCTACATAGCAGAACTCCCTGTATGCTTCGTCAGAAAAGAGGTACAGGTCATACTTCAAACACAGTTGTTTCAGTACGTTCAGTTCTTCATGGCTGTAAAGATAGCCGGTGGGGTTGTTGGGATTACAGATCATCAGCGCTTTGGTGCGAGGCGTGATGGCTTTTTCGAATTCCTCCATGGCTGGCAGTGCGAAACCGGATTCGATGGAAGATGTGATGGTAGTGACTGTTACACCTGCTTCTGTAGCAAAACCATTGTAGTTTGCATAGAAAGGTTCAGGTACCAGTACTTCATCGCCCGCATCCAGGCAGGCCATAAATGCGAACATAATGGCTTCAGAGCCACCTGTGGTGACAATAATCTGCTGATGGTTTAGATCAATACCAAATCGTTCATAATAAGTCACGAGTTTGCGGCGGTAGCTTTCGTTTCCCGCGCTGTGACTGTATTCAAGAATTTTGAAGTCTGAATGGCGTACCGCATCCAGAACCTGTTTTGGTGTTTCAATATCGGGTTGGCCGATATTCAGGTGGAATACCCTGGTCCCTTTTTTCTTAGCAGTTTCTGCGTAAGGGACAAGTTTTCGGATGGGAGAAGCAGGCATTTCCTCACCTCTCTTGCTAATGGTAGGCATATATTGTGTTTGATTGCGTATACAAAGGTAGTGGATTCGCAGATGCTGATGGTTGGATAAAAATATGGTATGCAGATAGAGCCTGGCAGCAAAAAAAAAGCCTTACAATTTTAAAAACTGTAAGGCTTAATAAGTTATACAACGGGGGCCGTTGCAATGGCAGTACAAATTAGTTTTCAACTTGGCCTGTCAGGTGCAGTTCTTTATCCTGATCTACTCCCTTAACTTTTACCCAGATAGTTTTGTTCTGTGTACCTACACTATTTGCGCTGTAACCTGCAGTAATCTTACCTTTTTTACCAGGCAGGATTGGTTCTTTGGTCCAGGTTGGAGTAGTACAACCACAGCTTGCACGTGCAGTTTCAATGATAACTGGTTCTTTGCTGACGTTGGTGAATTCGAAATCAACGGAAACTGGTTTGTTGAACTTAGTTTTACCGAAGTCAATGGTTTCTTTCGCAAATTTCACTTTACCATCAACAGGATTTGCTGGTGTAGTAGTCTGAGATTGAGCCCAAAGAGCAGTAGTTAACAACATGCTCGCAAATAGGGATAAGATAAACTTTTTCATTTGATATAATGTGGTTTAAGACGATTGGTTAAAAAATGATCACCGTTTCGTAAGTAACAAATTTACAGCCAAAAATAACGCTTCAATAGAGAATTTATTAAAATCTTATTAAAAAAATTCTAATTATTTTACCTGATACATTTACAATCATTTCTCACTTGTATTTTATACCTTACTTTTGTGACATATACAACGAGGCATGATAGAAAACAATGAACTAACTATGAATACGGAAAGCCGGCTGTCATTCGAGGAATTTCGGAAAGAAGTACTTGAGGATTACCGCCTGGCCTGCGAAAGCAGAGAAGTTAGTCTGCTGGCCCGTAAGGAAGTCCTTACAGGTAAGGCCAAGTTCGGTATATTCGGAGATGGAAAGGAAGTGGCTCAGGTAGCCATGGCCAAATATTTCCAGCCAGGAGATTTCCGCTCCGGTTACTACCGTGATCAGACGTTTGCTTTCGCCAGTGGTATTGCCACTCCTGAGCAGTTCTTCTCACAGATGTATGCAGATCCCGACCTGGCCAATGAGCCATTTTCGGGAGGCCGACAAATGAACTCGCATTTTACCACGCCTAACCTTGGTAAGGATGGAAATTGGTTGAATCTGACAGAAACAAAGAACACCGCAACAGACATGTCGCCAACTGCAGCCCAGATGCCACGGGCCCTTGGTTTGGCATTTGCCTCCAAATTATTCAGGGATGTAGAAAGCCTGAAGAATATGGAAGGGTTGTCAAAGAATGGAAATGAGGTATGTTTTGCTACAATCGGTGATGCATCCACATCAGAAGGCCACTTCTGGGAGACCATGAATGCGGCAGGTGTATTGCAGGTACCGTTAGCGGTATTTGTATGGGATGACGGGTATGGTATTTCCGTACAACGTAAGTACCAAACGACTAAAGACTCCATCAGCGTTGCGCTGGAAGGCTTCCGTAAAACAGAAGACTCCAACGGCTTTGATATATATAATGTAAAAGGGTGGGATTATGCCGCCATGTGTGAAGTATTTGAAGCGGGGATCCGTAAGATCAGGGAAACTCACATTCCTGCCTTATTCCATGTGGAGGAGCTGACTCAGCCACAGGGCCACTCTACCAGTGGTTCGCACGAGCGTTATAAAAGCAAGGAGCGACTAACCTGGGAAAAAGAATTTGACTGTAATCACCAGATGCGCCTGTGGATACTGGAAAACGCACTCTCTGACGAAGCTACCCTGGCAGAAATAGAGGCGAAAGCCAAATCTTTTGCACAGGAATCCCGTAAGAGTGCATGGGAAAAGTACATCGCGCCTATCCGCAAAGAGGTACAGACCATGTTGGGATTTGGTCAGGCAGTAGCTGCATTGCCACAGGCAGATACAGCAATTGTGAATAACCTGCTGCAGGAGTTGCAGAATAACAGGGAGCCCTGGAGAAAGGACATCCTGAGAACTGCTGCTAACATCCTGTTCCGTCATAGGAATATCAAGGCACCGGCTATCGCTGCCCTGAAAACTTACTATGAGGACCTGCTGAGCCGCGAAAAAGAAAATTACAACTCCTTCCTGCATGCTACAGGCGTGAATTCTGCACTGAATGTACCTACAGTACCGGCAGTGTATGATGAAGATGCGGTAAGCATAAACGGATACGAGATCCTGAACAGATATTTCGATCAGCTGATTGGTAGTAATCCTAAAGTTTTTGCCTTTGGTGAAGACGTAGGTAAAATTGGTGATGTAAATCAGGGTTTCGCCGGTTTACAGGCAAAACATGGCAATAAGCGGATCTTTGATACCGGTATTCGTGAGTTAACGATCATGGGGCAGGGTATAGGAATGGCATTGCGTGGTTTACGACCTATTGCTGAAATCCAGTACCTCGATTACCTGCTCTATGGCCTGCAACCATTGAGTGATGATGTAGCCAGTCTGCAATACCGTACAAAAGGAATTCAGGCATGTCCTATCATCGTTCGTACCCGTGGTCACAGACTGGAAGGCATCTGGCACTCCGGTTCACCAATGAGCATGATCATGGGTGCCCTGAGAGGTATGCACATGTGTGTACCACGTAACATGGTGCAGGCGGCAGGTATGTACAATACCCTGCTGCAGGCAAATGAGCCGGCCCTGATGATCGAATCTCTTAATGGCTACCGCCTGAAGGAAAAACTGCCTAACAACCTGGGTGAGTTTACCGTACCATTGGGCGTACCGGAAGTGATAAAAGAAGGGACAGATATCACCATCGTGTCTTACGGCTCTACTTTGCGTATTGTAGAAGAAGCGATGCAGACACTGGAACAGCTGGAAGTATCAGTTGAACTGGTGGATGTACAGACATTGCTACCTTTTGATATCAATCATAAGATCCTGGAATCACTGAAGAAGACGAACAGGATCCTGTTTGTAGACGAAGATGTACCAGGTGGTGGTACCGCTTATATGTTCCAGCAGGTAATTGAAGGTCAGGGTGCTTACCGCTGGCTGGATGTGGCCCCACGTACATTGAGCGCACAGGCCCACCGCCCTGCATATGGCTCTGATGGGGATTACTTCTCCAAGCCAAATGTGGAAGATGTAGTGAGAGTAGTGCTGGAAATGGTGGCTGAATAAATAAAGTAATTGAGCTTAAAATACGAACGCAAGGCAGTAAAAGGCCTTGCGTTTTTGTTTGGTATCGTTGTAGGTTTAAGAAATGACAAGTAGTACAGGTACAAATATGATAAATAGTTTTATAATATTTATTATTCCGGCAAAAGAAATTCCTAATTGAGCGAAACAGGACAATTAAGTTAGGATTACTAATGTTTAAACATTTTTTTCTGTAAGTATGTTATAATTCTGTAGTGAGTGATACTTAATATATTAGACATTGATTTTTTCTTAGTCATCAGGAATGAATAAAATGAATGTTTGAAAATCAGCGCGCAGGATATAAATTGTATTGTATTTTTTTAGAGGGCGAATTGAACAAGCACCACGTTACGATAGGTTAATAGTAATTAAATTATTTAATTATCAACCCAAATCCATTTATGAAAGCAGGAGTACTGTTAGTTGAAGACGATTTGTTTTTTGCCAAAGTGGTAAAAAGCCATTTAGAAAAAGCCGGGTATGATGTGACACATTGTGCCAATGGCGAAGAGGGCTGGGCAACTTTTCAGGAAAAGCCCTTTGACATCTGTCTGTTGGATGTGATTATGCCAGGCATGGATGGGTTTACCCTGTGCCGGGAAATCCGCGACAAGGATGAGAACGTACCAATCATTTTTGCTTCCTCCAGATATATGGAGCAGGATAAGCTGAATGGCTTTGAAGCTGGTGGAGACGACTACCTCGTGAAACCTTTCAATATGGAAGAGTTGCTCTGCCGTATGGAAGTGTTTATGAAGCGGAGCCGTCTGTTACAGCATGACAAGCAGGTGGTGTTCACCCTTGGTTCGCTCATGTTTAATTACAGCGAATTCAAAATATATCATCAACCAACCAATACCAATATCAATTTACCGCCTAAGGAGGCTGAGCTGCTCAAGTATCTCTGTGAAAATGCGAATAAGAAGCTGAAGAGAGAAGGAATTCTGCTCAGTGTGTGGGGAAATGACGACTTTTTCACCGGCAGAAGCATGGATGTATACCTGACGCGTATCAGGAAGCATTTTAAGCTGGATGGTACCATTAAACTGGAAACCATACACGGGAAAGGGTTAAGGTTACTGACCGAACCAGAAAAGGTTGCTGAAAAGCTTTAAAAAATGAAAAGGGTCTGCTACGAGAGACCCTTTTCATTTTATGCAAAGATTGCAATTATTTCAGTGTGTGAAACACCTGCTGAACATCATCATCCTGCTCCAGCCTGTCAATCAGTTCCAGCACTTCTTTCGCCTGCTCTTCATTCAGCTCGGTAGTAGTGGTAGGGAGTCGTTTTAATTCAGCACTGATAGGAATGATATTTCTATCTTCCAGTGCTTTGGACATGTTCCCAAATTCAGTGAATGGAGTACGCAGAATGATATTTCCCTCACTGTCTTCACCGATTTCTTCCAGTCCGGCATCAATCAGTTCCAGCTCCAGGTCTTCCAGGTTCTGCCCTTCGTTTTTAATTTTGAATTCACCCACACGGTTGAAGAGGAATCCTACGGAACCACTGTTGCCGAGGGAGCCGCCTAATTTGTTGAAGTGCATACGTACGTTAGCTACGGTACGGGTTGGGTTGTCTGTAGCAGTTTCTATCATTACAGCCACCCCGTGCGGTGCATATCCTTCGTATACAACTTCTTCGTAGTCAGTTTTATCTTTCCCCATCGCGCGCTTGATGGCAGCTTCTACGCGGTCTTTGGGCATGTTTACACCCTTCGCATTCGCGAAGCACCTGCGGAGGGCTGGATTATTATCAGGATCAGGACCTCCCGCTTTTACGGCTATCGCGATTTCCTTGCCTATCCTGGTAAACTGCTTTGCCATCCTGTCCCAGCGGGCAAACATGGTATGTTTTCTTACTTCAAATATCCTTCCCATATTGGGTAATGTAATTAGTTATTAAGAATAGAGACGCAAATTTAATGGAAAAGGCCGGAAAAACTGAATTTCCCGGCCCCTTCCTGCTTATACTTGGAGAATATTTTATTACTACATTTTTCTGATGTTGCTGTTCTTGACACTATATCCGAAATAGATAATGAAGCCAATCAACAGCCATACCAGCAGTCGTAACCAGTTTTCCCAGCCAAGGCTGAAAATCATAGCCAGGCAGAACAACGCACCCACGATAGGCACAACCGGTACCCATGGAGTTTTGAATTCACGGGGCTGATCAGGATCTGTTTTACGCATTACGATCACCCCAAAGCATACGAGTACGAAGGCAAACAGGGTACCGATACTTGTCATATCACCTACTACGCTATCCGGAACGAATGCTGCGAACAGGGATACGAAAACAAAGAACATAGCCTGTGACCTGTACGGTGTACGGTATTTAGGATGCAGTTCAGCAAAAACTTTTGGTACCAGACCATCGTTGGCCATGGAGTAGAATACACGGGTCTGACCAAGCAGCATAACGAGGATAACTGAGGAGAAACCAGCCAGGATTGCCACTGTTACAAATGTAGACAGCCAGCCGTACCCAATCATGTATTTGTCAATTACGTAAGCTACAGAGGCTTCACCACCTTCTTTCACGAAGTCCTGATAAGGAGCGATACCTGTCAGCACGTAAGAGAAGAGGATATATAAGGCTGTACATACGAACAGGGAAACCAGGATACCTATTGGCATATTGCGCTTAGGATTGACTGTTTCCTGTGCAGCAGTAGATACCGCATCAAAACCAATGAAAGCAAAGAATACAACACCAGCACCCCGAAGAACCCCTGATATACCGTGGAACCCGTAAGCAGAATAATCGATCACTGTACCATTGTGCATGGTAACGGTACCGGCATCAGCAGGGATCATGAATGGCGTATGGTTAGCCGGGTTGATGAACTGCCAGCCAAGAATGATGATCAGGATTACGATGGCTACCTTAGCGATAACGATAATGTTATTCACCATGGCAGAACCTTCGATACCCCGTATGAGCAATAAGCTCAGGAGCAGTAATATGAATATAGCAGGGAGGTTCATGATACCATGTGCTCCCGCATCAGAAACTTCGAATGGACTGTGACACCATTCGTAAGGAATGGTCCATCCGACTGTCTTTTCCAATAGCTTATTCAGGTATTGCGCCCATCCTATGGCTACGGTAGCGGCTCCAAGTGCATATTCCAGCACAAGATCCCATCCGATGATCCAGGCGACAAATTCACCCATGGTAGCATAAGAATAGGTGTAAGCACTTCCGGCGATAGGGATCATAGATGCAAATTCTGCATAGCATAAACCTGCTAATGCACAACCTGCAGCTGCAATAATAAAAGAGAAGATTACTGCAGGTCCGGCGTGTTGTCCGGCAGCAGCAGCAGTTCTTACAAAAAGGCCTGCTCCAATGATGGCGCCAATGCCCAATGCAATCAGGGAACCTGCACCCAGCGTGCGTTTAAGTCCTTTGTCCGATTCAGATGCTTCTGATAATAAAATGGAGAGAGGCTTTTTTACAAAAAGTTTGCCCATACTGTATGTCTATTGTGGTTGACGTTTGAATGGTTTAGTAATTTGTTGTTTCAAATCATTACAGATCGCCAAATATAGGCATCAATTTTATAAAATGACACACAACTTTAGATGAACAGCGTTATTTTTGAGGGATTTTTATCACTTTAAATAATTTACTAATACAAAAAGCACCGCTTCATGAAGAAAACCAACCGCCTTACCTTGTATATTTTTTTAGCAATGGTACTGGGGATATTGACAGGTTATTTGGTGAATATTGCTTATTCGGGTAAAGATGGTGGGCAAGCTACTATTGGAAAGTTCGTAGAAAACATATCGATACTGACCAGTGTTTTCCTCCGCCTGGTTAAAATGATTATTGCTCCGCTGGTATTTACCACGCTGGTAGTAGGAATCGCCAAGTTAGGGGATATTAAGGCCGTAGGCCGTATTGGAGGAAAGACCATGTTATGGTTTATTACAGCTACTTTCGTTTCCCTGTTTCTGGGATTGATCCTGGTAAACATATTGAAACCTGGTGTTGACATGCACCTGGTAGATAAACATGCGGATACCGGTATTAAAGCGGCAGATATGACCCTGAGAGGTTTCTTCGAGCATGTGTTTCCGGATAGCGTAGTAAATGCAATGGCACATAACGAGATCCTGCAGATTGTAATATTTGCATTGTTCTTTGGTGTGGCTACAGCAGCAGTAGGGGAACTGGGCCAGATTGTGATCAAGTTCCTGGATAGCGTAGCACATATCATGCTCAAGGTAACCGGGTATGTAATGAACTTTGCACCATTTGCCGTATTTGGCGCTATGGCTGCCACGATTGCAGAGAAGGGGGCCGGGATACTAAAAACCTACGGTATATTTATCGGTGAGTTCTATTTGGGGCTTGGAACCCTGTGGCTTGTATTGGCAGGGGTAGGTTGCCTGATATTGGGTAAGCGTGGTTTGGATCTCCTGAAAAGAATCAAGAATCCGGTATTGCTGGCGTTCAGTACTGCCAGCAGTGAGGCTGCGTATCCTAAGGTGATGGAAGAACTGGAAGGGTTTGGTGCTGACAATCGTATTGTGAGCTTTGTATTGCCATTGGGTTATTCTTTCAACCTGGATGGTTCTATGATGTATATGACCTTTGCTAGTCTCTTTATTGCACAGGCCTATGATATGCACCTGGGCATCGAGCAGCAGTTTTCTATGTTGCTGGTATTGATGATCACCAGTAAAGGGATAGCCGGTGTCCCAAGGGCGTCGCTGGTAGTGATAGCAGGCACCCTGTCTATGTTTAAGATTCCGGACGAGGGATTATTGCTGCTGCTGGGAGTAGACCACCTGCTGGATATGGGCCGTTCTGCTACCAATGTAATTGGAAATGCGATGGCGACTGGCGTAGTATCAAAATGGGAGGGTGCACTGGCGGAGCCAGGAACTAATCCTTAACTATAACATAGAGATAACGTTTAAATCCTTATTTTGCTTCCGCGGCGATTCCGCAGGGCAAGACCTTAAATTAGTGGAGATTATACAAAACATATGGACCAGTTTTTAGAACTATTCAAGCACCTTATTAACCCGGCATGGATCATTGAGCATGGTGGATTGTACCTGTTATTGATTATCATTTTTGCAGAAACGGGCCTGTTTGTAGGATTCTTCCTTCCCGGCGATTCACTGTTATTCCTTGCCGGATTTTACGGTACTATGTTGAGCGATAGTTTTTATAATACGCCTTTGGTTGTGATAATGACGATGGTGGCGGTTGCCGGTATATTAGGAAATGCGGTTGGTTTCTGGATTGGCCGGAAATCGGGACCTTTGTTATTTAGTAGAAAAGATACCCTCTTCTTTAAAAAGAAGCACTTATACCAGGCCAAGGAATTGTATGACAAGCATGGCGGCGGGGCTATTTTCCTTGCCCGCTTTATGCCGATTGTCCGCACATTTGCTCCGATAGTTGGGGGTATTGTACAGATGGACAAGAAGAAATTCATGTTTTACAACATCGTCAGTTCATTTGTATGGGTGTTTTCCATGATGCTGGCGGGTCATTACCTGGGTAAAGCATTCCCTGGGCTACAGAAGCACCTGGAACTGATCATTATTATACTTATACTTATTACCACATTGCCTGTTTTAATAAAATTATTTTTCGGTAAAACGAAGCACCATGCGCCACCGCATGCGGATGTGAATGAATAATTATCTTTAAAATCCTCATGAAACCAGACTCGAAAAATTCCACCATCTTCAATGTTGCCGTATTGGTGGCATCATTGGGTTATTTCGTAGATATCTACGACTTATTACTATTTACCATAGTACGGGTGCCCAGCCTGAAATCACTGGGTGTTCCACAGGATGAGATTGACAAAGGTATCGGCGTGTGGCTGATGAATATCCAGATGATAGGGCTGCTGTTAGGCGGTATCATGTGGGGCATCATTGCTGATAAGAGAGGACGGCTCCGGGTATTATTCGGTTCTATTCTTTTGTATTCAGTGGCCAATATTGCCAATGGCTTTGTACAGACTACAACGGCGTATTCCTTCTGGAGGTTTGTAGCTGGGGTAGGTCTGGCTGGTGAACTGGGAGCTGGTATAACCCTGGTAGCAGAAATCCTGCCCAAGGAAAAAAGAGGCTATGGTACGATGATCGTAGCAACCGTTGGGGTTTCCGGTGCAATAGCAGCAAATCTGATTGCAAAGCTGGTACCTGACTGGCGGTATTGTTATTTCATTGGTGGAGGGTTGGGATTAGTGTTGTTATTACTGAGAATCAGTGTGATGGAATCTGGTATGTTTCATGCGGCAGCTACGGACAATTCGGTAAAGAGAGGGAATATATTTGCGCTGATTAACAACCGGGAGCGGTTTATTAAATACCTGAAATGTATCATGCTGGGAACACCCACCTGGTTTGTGGTAGGGGTATTGATAGCTTATTCCAATAAGTTTGCGGTAGAAATGGGGGTGAAGGACCCGATAGCGCCTGGCGATGCTATTGCCTTTTGTTATGCGGGCCTGGTATTGGGCGACTTTGTCACGGGCTGGGTGAGTCAGTTGTGGAAAAGCCGGCGAAAGGTCATGATCCTGTTCCTGTTACTCACCATCGTTTTTACGGCTGTCTACCTCCATCAATCGGGCACCAGCCAGACATTCTTCTTCACGATTTGTTTCTTACTTGGCTTCAGTGTCGGGTTCTGGGCGATATTCGTAACGATAGCGGCAGAGAGTTTTGGTACGAACCTGCGGGCCACGGTAGCGATTACGGTGCCTAACTTTGCGAGGGGGATGCTGGTGTTGATCACGATACTTTTTGGCTGGTTACAGCATTCTTTCAGTTATCTGACCAGTGCAGGAATCGTGGGCCTGATTACGATAGGCTTAGGGTTACTGGCATCTTACCTGGTGCCGGAGACATTTGGAAAGGATTTAAATTACATGGAGACCATCTAAAACAAGATTAGTTGATAAAAAAAAGTCCGGATGTACTGAGTATCAATACTCACTCATCCGGGCTTTTTTCATTTTTAATACCTCATCAGGATCTTATCTAACAGTAAGTTCAGTTGTTTCGCTTCTTCTTCAGTAAGCGACAGGTTCAGAGAATCTTCCAGGGCGGGAAGGTCTACATCGACTTCATCGAGCAGTGAGAGCCCTTTGGGAGTGATCATGACATCTACAGCACGACGGTCAATTTCGCTTGCTTTTCTTTCTACCAGGCCAGCTTTTCTTAGGCGTTCCACGAGGCGGGAAACGTCGCTCATTTTGTCCAGCATCCTTTCTTTCAAAGTATTGATATTGGCCGCTTTAGGATATTGTCCCCGCAAAATGCGAAGGATGTTATACTGCTGCATGGTGATGTCAAACTTTTTAAAGAAGTGCTGGTGACGGGAAACCAGCCAGTTACCTACGAAGATGAGACCTATTAACCCTTTGTTATACTCGCTGGACCAACTTTTTTGCGAGATCAGTTTTTCTATATTTGACATAAGTGCGCGTATATCGGCTTAAAAATACGATAATTCAATTATGTATAGGGAATGGAAAATAAACGGGGGCACTTAATTGAGTAGTTAAAAATAGAGAGAGCGTATCAAAAATAAATAAACCTCCTCAGAAGGGATTAAAGGATGACCTATCTCCATTAGGTACCCGACGAATAAAAACGAGGCCGTATCTTACTTAAGATACGGCCTCGTTGATGATTTGTGGTTTTGGCGGAAGGCCAATTTTAAGATGTTAATAAGTGGAATCAGGCTACAACTTTCATATTGTCAAGTACATCCATCACTTCTTTTACGTGATCAGCGGAGGTTTTAAGCAAATTTGTTTCGTCTGGGTCCAACTGTAGCTCTATAATTTTTTCGATACCATTTTTACCCAGTATCACGGGTACACCGAGATAGATATCTTTGAGGCCATATTGTCCGGAGAGCCATGCGCAGCAAGGAAAGATGCGTTTTTCGTCTTTCAGTATAGCTTCTACCATCTGGGCGGCTGCGGCGCCGGGTGCGTACCATGCGGAGGTACCCAGTAGGTTTACGATTTCGCCACCACCTACTTTGGTGCGCTGGATGATGGCTTCGAGTTTGTCGGGGGCTACCAGTTCAGTGACAGGAATGCCTGCTACAGTGGTGTAGCGGGGTAGGGGAACCATAGTATCGCCATGACCGCCCATGAGGATAGCTTGAATGTCTTTGGGAGAGCAGCCAATTTCTTCGGCGAGGAAGGCACGGTAGCGGGCGGTATCGAGGATACCGGCCATACCGAATACTTTGCTGCTGTCTTTGCCGGCAGTGAGGTAAGCGCAATACGTCATTACATCGAGTGGGTTGCTAACTACGATGATAATTGCATCAGGGGAATACTGGGAGATATTCTCTGTTACAGACTTTACGATATTGGCATTGGTGTTGATCAGGTCGTCGCGACTCATTCCTGGTTTACGGGGGAGTCCCGACGTAATCACCACCACATCGCTACCGGCTGTCTTCTCATAGTCATTCGTCACCCCCGATATCCTGGTGCTGTAATAGTCAATGGGCGACTGCTGCCATGTATCGAGCGCCTTCCCTTCAGCTGTTCCCTCCTTAATGTCCAATAACACGACTTCCTGTAAAAAATCTCTGTGGGCCAGCACATTAGCGCAGGTTGCACCTACATTGCCAGCTCCTACAACAGTAACTTTCATCGTATACTTTTTATTTTGGTGAAGAATATGAGGATGAATAAATGTAACTAATGCCCGCTGAAGCAGATTTGCAGGCTACTTCAGGAGCTCGGCGAGTTCTTCGATCTTCGCGGTACCTTCAAAACCTTTTACAAACTGACCTTTCTTATCATATACGAAGAGGCCGGGGAAGTAGTGGAGGTTGTAGAAATACATGATCTGGCGGGTGGGTTCGCTGCCCATCGTAATGTTCGGGTAGTTCTTAATATTATAATGGTCATAATATTCTTTCATCAATTCCCGTTTGAACGGGGTCACCATCAGGATCTGAGCTTTTTTGAACTTGTCGATGTTTTTGAGCATTTCTTCTGTCAGGTGCTTGCAATGGTCACAGTCTACACTGAAAACAAAAATCAGGGTTTTGACGTTCTTTTTCAGGTTCTTTTTAGTTATTACCTTTCCGTCAGGGAGGGTAAACTCAAAGGCGGGTGGTGTTGGAAACTGCAGGTAAGGAGGTTGGTCCTTGGCTGCAGTAGCGGTAGTTTTGTTGGATTGTGCATTCATCAAGGCTGGCAGACATAACAATAGTACGATCAGATAGTGCTTCATATAACTCTTTGATTTGAAAAAATATTACAGCTAAAGGTATCGAATTTAAGCATACGTAAAAGTGCCATTTACATGACTGGAAGAACCAGCCTCATACACTGAAATCAATGTTATTCTGGCCTTAAATTGGCTTAAAAAGGACTCAAAACGCTTACTTTTCCACTTTTTTATAAAAAAATTACTAGATTACCTTCCCTTACACTATGTTTGCATTCCTAAAAAAAATAATAGGTAACAGTAGGTCTCTAAATACACTAAAACAAATTAGGAAGCAACGGGTTTTGGGTTTTGCCAGAATGATTACTTTTGCAATCCTTAACGTAAATTTTTAACTTTAAATTAAGTATCCTTTTTATGGCTACCACTGCAGATATCAGAACAGGATTGATAATAAAGCTGGAAAACAGCCTTTATTCTGTTGTAGAGTTTGGTCAGAACAAAACAGCCCGTGCCGCTGCTAAAGTTTGGGCAAAACTGAAGGGTGTTGATAACAGCCGTTCCATCGAGCATACCTGGAACTCCGGTGATACTATCTACCCTGTGCGTGTTGAGAAGAAAGCATTCCAATACTTATATCAGGACGATAGTGGTTACAATTTCATGGATAACGAGACATTCGAGCAGATTGCTTTACCAGCAAGTATTATCGATGCACCTCAGTTCCTGAAAGAAGGCCAGGAAGTAGGAGTTAGTATTAATACGGAAACCGACCAGCCAATGAGTGTGGAATTACCGGATAAAATCGTGGTGAAAGTAACGTATTCTGAGCCAGGTTTGAAGGGGGATACAGCTACTCGTACGCTGAAACCTGCTACTGTAGAAGGTGGTGCAACCGTGAATGTTCCTTTGTTCGTAAATGAGGGAGAACTGATCAGAGTAAACACCAAAACGGGTGATTACATTGAGCGTGTAAAAGAATAGTTTTAGTCCATCCAATTATATATCTACTTCAAGCATTTCTAAACCAAAAACTGTCTACATGGATTTTAAACAGATTCAGGAGCTGGTCAAGATGGTCAACAAATCCAACATCAGCGAACTGAGCATTGAGCAGGACAAGTTTAAGATTACAATAAAGCAAAAGGATAACGAAACTCAGCAGGTGATTGCAGTGCCAACTATGGCAGCACCTGTACAGGCAGTTCCTCAGGCAGTTGCTGCTGCGCAGGTTCCTGTATCAGCTCCGGCTGCTGACGCGCCAAAACCAGCTGCTGATGTAAAAGCAGACAACCTGGTAACCATTAAGTCTCCTATGATCGGTACTTTCTACCGCAGCCCTGGTCCTGATAAACCTTTCTTTGTAAATGTAGGTGATGAGGTATCCGCAGGTAAAGTGGTATGTATCATTGAGGCAATGAAGCTTTTCAACGAGATTGAAAGTGAGGTAAGTGGTAAAATCGTGAAAATACTGGTAGATGATGCATCTCCTGTAGAATACGATCAGCCTCTGTACCTGGTAGAACCATAAAATTGTTAGTTAAAAGGTTGGAATATTATGAGGTATTGTAGGGATTCCCCTGCTTCATATTGTTCCAACCTTTTAGGCTTATTAACTTTTTTCTTTAACCTATCGAAAAAACATGTTTAAGAAAATATTGATTGCCAACCGTGGAGAGATCGCCTTGCGTATTATACGTACCTGTAAGGAAATGGGCATCAAAACGGTGGCTGTTTATTCTACTGCTGACAAGGATAGTCTTCATGTGAAGTTCGCGGATGAGGCGGTATGTATAGGCAAGCCGCAGAGCAGTGAATCATATCTGAATATCCCTCACTTAATGGCGGCAGCTGAGATCACTAATGCGGATGCAATCCATCCGGGTTATGGATTTTTGGCAGAAAATGCACGTTTTGCAGAGATCTGTGGAGAACACGGCATTAAATTTATCGGACCTACTCCGGAGATGATCCGTAAGATGGGAGATAAAATGACTGCTAAAGAAACCATGATTGCAGCAGGTGTACCTGTTATTCCGGGTTCCGGCGGGTTATTACAAAGCCTGGAAGAAGCAAGAACACTGGCTAAAGAAATGGGCCTTCCTATCATCCTGAAAGCAACTGCTGGTGGGGGTGGTAAAGGTATGCGTGTAGTTTGGAAAGACGAAGAGCTGGAGAATGCCTACAACATGGCAAAAAATGAGGCCCGTGCGGCATTTAATAACGATGGTATCTACATGGAGAAATTCGTGGAAGAGCCAAGACATATTGAGATCCAGGTAGCTGGTGACCAGTATGGTAAAGTATGTCACCTGAGTGAGCGTGACTGTTCTATTCAGCGTCGTCACCAGAAGCTGGTAGAAGAGTCTCCTTCTCCGTTCATGACGCCTGAGCTGCGTGAGAAGATGGGTGAAGCGGCTATCAAAGCTGCATCAGCGATCAATTACGAGAGCGTAGGTACCATTGAGTTCCTGGTGGATAAGCACAGGAATTTCTACTTCATGGAAATGAATACCCGTATCCAGGTAGAACATGGTGTAACTGAAGAGGTGATCAATTTCGACCTGATTAAAGAGCAGATCAAGATTGCAGCTGGTATTCCTATTTCAGGGAAGAACTATATGCCGGAGATGCACGTAATTGAGTGTCGTATCAATGCGGAAGATCCATACAATGATTTCCGTCCTTCTCCTGGTAAGATCACCGTATTGCATATTCCAGGTGGTCATGGTGTGAGAGTAGATTCTCATATCTATGCAGGCTATGTAATTCCTCCTTATTATGATTCAATGGTAGCTAAGCTGATTACGATCGCACAGACGAGAGAAGAAGCGATCAGCACCATGGAAAGAGCACTGAGTGAGTTTGTGATTGAAGGGGTGAAGACAACCATTCCATTCCATCAGCAGCTGATGAGAGATGAGAATTTCAGAAAAGGTAACTTTACAACTAAGTTTACAGAGACGTTTAAGTTAGTGTAATATATTTTTATTAGCCAGGTCCCGGTAGTACAAACTGCCGGGATTTTTTTATGCCCCCCAACCTCCTTAAAACACAAAGCCCCGGGTAAATACCCGGGGCTAATCATACACCAAAACAATCTTACGGTTTTATCGCAAGAAAAGCAGCTCTCTGTACTTAGGCAATGCCCATTGTTTGTCATCTACCAGGAACTCCAGTTTATCGGAGTGGTATCTGATCACATCAAAGTACGGCTTAATTTTTTCACAATAATCTATAGCTTTCTGGCGGCTGTCAGTAACTTTGTTAGCTACTTTGCGCGCTTCAATCATAGCCTGTACATTCTCACTGATGACGTTAACATGTTCGGCTATTTTGTTAGCAATCTGCGTTTGCGCCTTAACAGCTGCATCGCCTAAACCTATTTCTTTCAGACCACGGATGTTAGTGATCAAACTATTCATATAGGTGATTGCTGAAGGCAGGATCGTGTTGGTAGCCAGGTCGCCTATAACACGGGCTTCGATCTGTACCTTCTTCACATAGTCTTCGAGGAGGATTTCATGACGTGCATGCAGTTCCTTCTCTGTGTAGATACCTACTTCTGTGAACAGTTTAGTAGATTTCTCAGTTACGAAAGCATCCAGGGCCTGAGGAGTAGTTTTTACATTTGGTAAACCTCTCTTCTCGGCTTCTTTTTCCCACTCTTCGCTATAACCGTCGCCTTCGAATAAAACTTTTTCCGAATCTACAATATATTTTCTAAGAGTTTGCATAATCGCAATCTCTTTTTTCTCACCTTTTTCAATCAGGGCATCCACTTCAACCTTGAAGGTAGCGAGGGTTTTAGCCACGATAGTATTCAGCACTGTCATTGCAGAAGCACAGTTAGCAGAAGAACCTACAGCACGGAACTCGAACTTGTTACCAGTGAAGGCAAACGGAGAAGTACGGTTACGGTCGGTGTTGTCCAGCATCAGTTCTGGAATGTGACGGTGCAAGTCGAGTTTCAGGATAGCTTCATCCTGCTCATCGAACTTGTTGCTTACGCGGGTTTTCACTTCCTGCAGTACATCGTACAGGTATTTACCTGAGAATACGGAGATGATTGCCGGAGGTGCTTCGTTAGCGCCCAGACGGAAATCGTTGCTTGGAGAAGCGATAGAAGCTCTCATCAGGTCAGCGTAGTCATGAACAGCCTTGATCGTATTAACGAAGAAAGTCAGGAACATCAGGTTGGTCTTTGGAGTCTTACCAGGAGCCAGCAGGTTAACGCCGGTGTCGGTAGCCATAGACCAGTTATTGTGTTTACCTGAACCGTTGATACCAGCAAATGGTTTCTCGTGCAGCAGGCATTTCAGTTTGTGACGTTTAGCAACCTTGTTCATCACGTCCATGAGCAGGGAGTTGTGGTCAACTGCGATGTTCACTTCTTCGAAGATAGGCGCACACTCAAACTGAGAAGGAGCTACCTCGTTGTGACGGGTTCTCAAAGGAATACCCAGTTTGTATGATTCCAGTTCGAAATCACGCATGAAAGCGTAAGCACGCTCTGGGATAGAACCAAAGTAATGGTCTTCCAGCTGCTGACCTTTGGATGGTGCATGACCAACTACGGTACGGCCAGTCATAACCAGGTCAGGACGAGCGTTAGCCAGGTTTTCGTCAACCAGGAAGTATTCCTGTTCCCAACCGAGGGTAGGAGTAACTTTGGTAACGTTTTTATCGAAATAGTTACATACGTCTACAGCAGCTTTGTCGATAGCAGATAATGCTTTCAGCAGAGGTGCTTTGTAGTCCAGTGATTCACCGGTGTATGAAACGAATATAGTAGGAATGCAGAGTGTCTTACCAAATCCCTGTTCCAGGATGAATGGAGGGGAGGAAGGATCCCATGCAGTGTAACCACGCGCTTCGAATGTAGCACGCAGACCACCATTAGGGAATGAAGAAGCATCAGGCTCCTGTTGTACCAGAGCGTCGCCGTCAAATGTTTCCAGCGGGGTACCATCACTCTTCAGGGTGAAGAAAGAGTCATGTTTTTCAGCAGTAGTACCAGTTAATGGTTGGAACCAGTGTGTGTAGTGGGTAACACCTTTTTTCATTGCCCAGGCTTTCAGACCAGATGCGATCTGCTCAGCCATTTTACGTTCGATTTTGGTGCCAGCCTTAATTGAGTTCATCAGGCTCTTGTAAGCCTCATCACTCAGGCTTTCCCGCATTGCTTTTCCTGCGAATACATTGCTGCCGAACACTTCGGTGATCTTAGTACCGGTGAGTGCTTCGGATGTGATTTTGGAATCAACGCCAGAAAGGTTTTCCAGCGCGGTGAAGCGTAACGATTGCATGCTGTAAATAATTTTACACAAAAGAACGCTGTTGTGCTTACATAAGCAAGAATTAAATTGATTTTAACTAAAAAATTACATTTTTAGGTTATAAAGGTTAATTATTTTGATTTTTGGTCAAAAAAATGGGGGCGAGTAATACTTAAACTGATGTATTTAAAAAATAGTAATGTGTTAAAAGGGCTTTTTTACTTCAGTAGTGAGTGGGAAAAAGACTTGTTTTGATGAAAATTACTTAAGTAATATTTTTGTGGCAGGATATGATTTCCAGTTAAAATGGTAGCCGCCAACAGGTGATTTCCTTGTCAATTGCAGGAAAAACCTGTAGGTTTGCATCTTCTTTTAAATATCGTACTCATACATCTAGTTACATGCAAACTTCCGTAGAAACTCCAGATAAGTTCTCCCAGACTAGCGTTGAAACAGCTGAACAGCTTGGGCTTACTGCAGACGAATTTGAGCGCATAAAGAACATCCTTGGCCGTACGCCAAACTTCACTGAACTGAGTATGTATTCTGTAATGTGGAGTGAGCATTGCAGTTACAAAAACTCAATCGTGTGGTTAAAAACACTGCCCCGCGATGGGGAGCGCCTGCTGGTAAAGGCAGGTGAAGAGAATGCCGGTCTGGTGGATATAGGCGATGGTTATGCCTGTGTATTCAAAATCGAATCACATAACCACCCTTCTGCTATCGAGCCATTCCAGGGTGCGGCTACCGGTGTAGGTGGTATTCACCGTGATATCTTCACAATGGGTGCCCGTCCGATTGCTGCATTGAACTCTCTGCGTTTTGGTAATTTGAATGACAAGAAAACACAGCACCTGCTGAAAGGTATTGTGCATGGTATCGGTCATTATGGCAACTGCTTTGGTGTACCTACTGTGGCTGGCGAGACTTACTTCGAAGATTGCTATGGTACTAACCCGCTTGTAAACGCGATGAGCGTTGGGGTGGTAAAAGTAGGCCAGACAGTATCTGCTACTTCTTATGGTGCTGGCAACCCTGTATTCATCGTAGGTTCTGCAACCGGTAAAGATGGTATAGGCGGTGCTTCTTTTGCAAGTGCGAACATCACCGAAGACAGTGTGGAAGATCTGCCTTCCGTACAGGTAGGAGATCCATTCCAGGAAAAGAAACTGCTGGAAGCATGTCTTGAAATCATTCCAACCGGTGCGCTGGTAGGTATGCAGGACATGGGCGCAGCTGGTATCACCTGTTCTACCGCAGAAATGAGTGCGAAAGGAGAACATGGTATGATTATCCACCTGGATAAGGTACCTACCCGCCAGCAGAACATGAAAGCATGGGAAATGTTGCTGAGCGAAAGCCAGGAGAGAATGCTGATCGTATTGCACAAAGGCCAGGAGGCCGAAGTGCTGAAAATATTTGAGAAATGGGACCTGCATTGCGTGCAGATTGGTGAAGTAACTACCGACAAGTCACTGAAGTTCTATATGAACGATGTGCTGGAAGCAGATGTACCTGCAGAAAGCCTGGTGCTGGGTGGTGGTGCTCCTCAATATCACCGCGCTTATACCGAGCCTGTTTACTTCGAAAAAATCAAAGCTTTCAGTATCCAGAACATTCCGGATACCCTGCATGCACAGTTTGCAGCAGAAAGGCTGGTCAAGCTGCCTAACATCGCTTCCAAACGCTGGATCTATACCCAGTACGATAGCATGGTAGGTACAGCGAATGCCACTACAAACGCGCCAAGTGATGCTGCTATCGTAACCGTAAAAGGCACGAAGAAAGTACTGGCCGTAACTACTGACTGTAACAGCCGTTTTGTATATGCTGATCCTCACATTGGTGGTCAGATCGCTGTAGCCGAAGCAGCCCGCAACATCGTATGTAGCGGAGGCGAACCTGTTGCGATTACAAACTGTCTGAACTTCGGTAACCCTTACGATCCTGAAGTATACTACCAGTTCGTACACGCTATTAAAGGTATGGGTGAAGCCTGCCGTAAATTCAATACACCTGTTACAGGTGGTAACGTGAGCTTCTACAACCAATCTCCTGAAGGCGCTGTATATCCTACGCCTACTATCGGTATGCTGGGTATCCTGGATAGCATCGAAGACCGTATGACCCTGAACTTCAAGGAAGCTGGTCACCTGGTGTACCTGCTGGGCCGTAGCCGCAATGATATCAACAGTTCTGAATACCTGCACAAACTGATCGGTATTGAATTCAGCCCTGCTCCTCACTTCCACCTGGAAGAAGAAGCACAGCTGCAAAATGCCATCACCAGGCTGAATAAAGCAGGTCTGATCCAGTCTGCACACGATGTGAGCGAAGGTGGTCTGTTCATTACCCTGCTGGAAAGCGCAATGTCTTCCGGATTAGGGTTTGACGTACATACCAATGCTAACTTCCGTAAGGATGCTTACCTGTTTGGTGAAAGCCAGAGCCGTGCGGTAGTCACTGTAAGACCTGAGGATAAAGAGAAATTCGAAGCACTGCTCCATGGACTGGTAGATGCAACCGAATACTCTGTCCGATATGAGAAGATTGGTTCCGTGAAAGGTGAACATGTTGTTGTAGATGGAGAGGACTGGGGTAAAGTGAGCCAATGGAAACAACAGTATGATACTGCTATCGAACGCAATTTAGCATAAGAAACAAGCTTTTAAAGATTAAGAGGTGTAACATAATCCCACATGGGTGTTATGTTGCACCTTTTCTCATTTTTCAGCTGTTCATCATACACTTATAAAAAGTGGTCGATTTACTAAATCGTTACTCATGGCTCGTTTGCCTGAAAAGAAGGTTTTATTGTATGTTGTATTTACTTTAACAACTCATTAACAAAATAGCATCTTCGTGTGAATTTATATTACTATATGTGAACTATTTTTGATGCAGAGAGATGCAAAATACAAGTCCGGTTGTCAGGGGCTTTTTAGTATAAAAATATCCAGGAGTCTTATTGATTCCCATTCTATGAAAACCAATTGTTCTACTTACCATGTCCTAATGAAAGCTAAGTGATTTACACCTAGTGAGAAAGAAAGATTTGTAGAGGAGCTCTTCGTGTTACAACGAAGGGCTCCCTTGTTTTTAAGCAATTAAAAAAGCCCTGATCACGATAGTGATCAGGGCTTTTTCTTTATTAACTATAACCTTATACCATTGGTATTTCAGCTACATTATATACCTTCTTATCCAGCTTCTCTTTCGTTTCGCTGAATGCCTTCAACGTCAGCTCGATGTCCTCATCGTTATGCGCTGCTGTTGGAATAAGGCGGTAAATGATCTGTCCTTTAGGAATTACAGGGTATACTACGATAGAGCAGAATACATTATAGTTCTCACGCAGGTCCAGACACATAGCAGTTGCTTCAGGAATATCACCCTGCAGGTAGATCGGCGTTACCGGAGAGTTAGTGCTACCGATGTTGAAACCACGCTCTTTCAGGCCAGACTGTAATTTGTTAACATTAGCCCAAAGCTTAGCTTTCAGCTCAAGGTTATTACGCATCAGTTCTACGCGTTTCAGGTGACCAATTACCAGTGGTAATGGAACTGATTTTGCGAAGATCTGGGAGCGCATGTTGTAACGCAGGTAATTAATGATCTTCTTTTCGCCGCTGATGAAAGCACCGATAGAAGCACCGGATTTAGCGAAGGTATTGAACAGCAGGTCAATTTTGTCCTGTACACCCTGTTCTTCACCTGTACCGGCACCGGTTTTACCCATTGTACCGAAACCATGTGCATCATCCACCAGGAAGCGGAACTCGTACTTGTCTTTCAGGGCAGCGATTTCCTTCAGTTTACCCTGATCACCCGCCATACCGAATACGCCTTCAGTGATCACCAGGATACCACCAGAGGTACCTTTGATCAGGTCTTCAGCACGTTTCAATTGTTTTTCCAGGTCTTCGATGTCATTGTGCTTGAACACATAACGGTGACCCTGGTGTAAACGAAGACCGTCGATAATACTGGCGTGGCACTCTGCATCGTATACGATCACGTCACGACGGCCGCACACTGCATCAATGGCACTCATGATACCCTGGTAACCATAGTTAAGGAGCGTTGTATCTTCCTTGCCCATGTAATCGGATAATTCTTTTTCCAGCTTTTCGTGGTAGTTCGTGTTACCACTCATCATACGGGCTCCCATTGGCATGGCGAGACCGAAATCCGCTGCTGCTTTAGCATCTGTAGCACGTACCTCAGGGTGGTTAGCCAGACCCAGGTAGTTGTTCAGACTCCAAACGATTTTCTCATTGCCCCGGAACTTCATACGGGGACCAATTTCACCTTCCAGCTTAGGGAATGCGAAATAACCGTGGGCTCTGTCTGAGTGCTCCCCGATAGGGCCCAAGTGTTTCAGCAGTTTCTCGAATATATCCATATGTTAAATAATGATTAATAGTGGTTGTTTTAATTTTGCCACAAAGGTATTAAAATATTAGTTTTTGTAAACTTGGGTTACAATTCAAAATGTTAAAAAATAATAATGTATAAAAGAATTCTTTGCCCGAAGATTTTAACGTTAGCATTAGTTACGGTTAATTGTGTCTTTTTCAATCAGGTAAGTGGCCAAAAAGCTACTTCTCCTAAACCTGGCCAGGCTACTGCCTGGGATAAACCAGCCACGCCGCTATCAGGCCGCCCCAGGCTGGTGGTTGGCATTGTGGTGGATCAAATGCGTTGGGACTACCTGTATCGCTTTAACAACCGTTATACTAATGGTGGCTTCAAACGGATGTTGCGGGAAGGATTCTCCTGCGAAAATACACTAATTAATTATACTCCAACAGTTACGGCTGCTGGTCATACCTGTGTTTATACCGGTTCAGTACCTGCCGTACACGGAATTGTGGGGAATGAATGGTTTAGCCCGGCCTTGAACAGAGAGATCTATTGTGCGGAAGATAGTACGGTGAATACCGTGGGTAGCACTTCCAATGCCGGAAAAATGAGTCCTGAAAATATGCAGGTGACCACCATCGGCGATGAACTGAGGCTGGCTACCAATTTCAAAAGTAAAGTGGTAGGTGTGGCGATTAAGGACAGAGGATCTATATTGCCCGCAGGTCATAGCGCTACAGCGGCTTATTGGTATGACGGTACTACCGGCAACTGGATCACCAGTTCTTACTATATGAACCGCCTGCCTGACTGGGTAGAAAATTATAACAGGGAAAAGTGGCCGGCACAATACCTGAATCAGCCATGGAATACCCTGTACCCAATTGAAAGTTATACACAGAGTGCTGAAGATAACAAAGCTTATGAAGGAGCTACCCCAGTTTTTCCACATGACATAAGTGCTAATGCCAATAAAGGAATTGCTGGTACACCTTACGGTAATACCATGACCCTGGCTTTTGCCCAGAAAGCGGTAAATGCTTATCGATTAGGGAATAATGGCGTAACGGATATGCTCACGGTGAGCCTTTCTTCTACTGATTATGTAGGGCACCAGTATGGACCTAACTCTATCGAAGCGGAAGATACCTACCTGAGGTTAGATAAAGACCTCGCTGCCTTCTTCAAATACCTGGACGCCACTGTGGGCAAAGGCCAATACCTTGTATTCCTGACTGCCGATCATGGGGTAGCACATGTACCAGGTTTTTCAGGAGAAAATAAATTACCGGGTGGTAGCTGGAGCGTGGCTCCGGATATTAAGCAGATAAATGCCATTGTAAAAGAGCGTTTTGGTGTGGAAAAAGCGGTTATTGGTGCAAGCAATTATCAATTGTACCTCGATCATGATGGCATTGAGAAAGCTGGTAAATCTGTGAAGGATATTGCAGCAGTAGCAGCCAAAGAATTACTGAAAGATACCGCGATTGCAAATGCGTTTCCTTTGTCTGAACTGATGAATATGATTATCCCGAATCCTCTGAGAAATATGCTCATTAACGGGTACTATGCCAAGAGGAGTGGTGATATTCAATACATTGTTCGTCCGGGTTATATAGAAGGAGGAAAAACCGGTACAACTCATGGTTTATGGTATCCTTACGATGCACATATTCCATTGGTCTGGATGGGATGGGGTATACATCCCGGAAAGAGCAATAAGCTCACGGGCATGACGGATATTGCTCCAACTATTGCAGCTTTGTTGAGAATACAGATGCCGAGTGGAAATGTGGGGTTAGTGATAGATGCAATAGCACATTAAATATAAGAAATGTTAAAAACGCTTCTGCTCAAAATGCAGAGGCGTTTTTTCATTTATATTTATAATAATTACATACCAATTCTACATATGAGAACGTTAATTGTTAGCCTGATTCTGTGCCTGTTAGCCCACACTGGTTTTTCACAGGTAATTTTAAAAATTGACAACGGATTTAATACCCATAGCGTAAAAGGGCAGGTCCTTCAGTAGTGGGAAGGAAGAGCCTATTCCTATAGCGGCTTGCTGGGTGTGGAATACCCCCCTCTTTTCCGTCATCTGCTGGTATTTTCTTCCCAGGTCGGTTACATACGGGAGGGAGGAAAGGAATCTGCCAGAACCCCGGAAACTGACAGGAAGGTGGAAGACTTCGGCTATGTGCATTTGAATACCACTATACGACTTCAATCCAGGGAGAAAACCTCCTTATATATTGGTGTCGGGCCTTATGCAAACATCCTTGCTGATAATGGAAAGTTTAAGAATGATCAATATGCGGGGTATGAAGTGGATAAGATGAACTGGGGCATAAAAACGGAAGCCGGGTTTAACCATCCTTTTTCCGACAGATTGCAGGCAGGGGTGAACTGCACTTTGTTACTGCCTGTTTCGGCTATGATCCACACGGATTATGTGCAGGATAAACTTCGGTCCCTTGGTGTCTATGCCAGCGTAGGTTACAGATTGAACTAAGTTTGCAGAAATTAGTATATTCATTCAGCGAAACCAGCTTCGCTATAACCGCGAAATGATATACGAACATATCCTGTATAATGTATCGGGTCGTGTGGCCACCCTTACACTCCACCGCCCTGAAAAACGCAATGCGTTGAATGCCGCAATGGTAGTAGAATTGCAGGCCGCGTTGGATGCAGCGGGCAAAGATGCCGCTGTAAAAGTGATCGTATTAAAAGGTTCCGGAGAGGCGTTTTGCGCCGGTGCGGACCTGGAATCCCTGCAACAATTACAAAAAAATACAAGAGAGGAAAATCTGGCTGATTCCCGTGCTTTGATGGCACTGATGAAAAAGATCTATTACCATGACAAGGTGATCATTGCCCTGGTAGAAGGTCATGCCATTGCAGGCGGCTGTGGGTTAGTGACGCTATGCGACCTGAGTTATGTCGTACCTGAAGCAAAACTGGGCTATACAGAGGTAAAGATCGGTTTTATCCCTGCCCTGGTATCAGTATTCCTTGTACGGAAAATAGGGGAGGGAAGGGCCCGGGAATTACTTTTAACGGGCAGATTGATCACCGCAGCAGAAGCTGCGGGCTATGGTTTGATCACCCAGGTGGTACCAGCCGGAGAGATAGCTGCTCATGTCTCGAAAGTAGCAGAAGATCTCTGTAACAATGCTTCGGGCAATTCGTTAAAAGTAACGAAGCGGTTAATCACCCGGGTATATGATCTGCCACTTGACGAAGCATTGGAACACGCTGCTGCTGAAAATGCCGTTACCCGTGAACATGCTGATTGTCAGCGGGGTATACAGGCTTTCCTGGACAGGCAGAAAATGACATGGTAATCCGGTACGATTTTTTCAATATTACCTATGAAACCGAAGCATGATAATGATCCCTAAACCAATAGGTCAAACGCGTGCCAGGCATCCGGTATTTAACCGAAACACATTTTATACGAAATACTTAACTGTCATGCAAAAAGCTCTTTTCACATTTTTGTTATTGGTGGTGGTCTCCACCAGCCAGTCGTATGCTCAACGACTGGTGTCCGATGCAAAAATTGTATACAATATGCAATCCTCCGGCCAGTCTGCCACAGACTCCAGTTTTACAGGAGGTACGCTCACCCAGTACATGAAAGGTACTCAGAGCCGGGTGGATATAGATTTCAGCGAAGTCCATATCAGCTACCTGATAAACAGCAAGGAAGAATCAGTGGTTACGTTGATCAACAACCATGGGGATAAGTACCTGACCCGGGCCGGAAAGGAGGAATATGAGAAAGAATTGAAATTGTATGCCGGGGCACAGTTCAAAGATGGGACCGAAACAAAGAAGATAGCAGGATATAATTGCCGGAGGGCGACTGCAAAATTACCGGATGGAACGACTTTCGAAGTGTATTATACTACTGATCTACAGCCGGAAAACAGGCAATATAACAGGCGGTTTGTGAATCTGAAGGGGATACCGTTGCAGTTTGAGATATTGAACAAGAATGGGGGGAAGATGACGATGGTAGCCGTGACGGTAGAGTTGAATGCGGTGCCGGGGTCTTATTTTGATGTGCCGAAGGCAGGGTATAAGGAGATAAGCAGGGAGGAACTGGCAAGGATGGGTAGTTGATAAAATAGTTAATTGTATAGAATAACATAAAAAGGCGAAGGCTCAGGTATATCCTGAGCCTTCGCCTTTTTATGTAGATCCCAGGTGCGGGTTCACGCCTTGGGGGTGAACCCGCACCTGGGATGGCTGGTCCTGCGGACGGCCGAAATGCAAAGCCATATCCCTTAGGGCTATAAACGAAAATGCCCCGGTATACCGGGGCATTTTCCTAATGCGCTATATTCAAATGAAATTAGTTCTTTCTGAGAGGCAGAATAATCTGCAGATGATGGTAGCCCATATTGGATGGCTGTTGGATCTGTGCAGCATAAGGCAGGACATAAGTCACATTCCCCTGCTTAATTGTCATGGTAGACTTAAAGTTCCATGAGGCATTATCGTCAGACAACTTAAAGCCTGCATTGATCGCATTGAAGCGATAACCTGCATCCAGGCTCAGGTTGGCCTTAGGCATTGCGCTAAGGGAGAGCTTTTCTTCAGCCTTCTTTCCTTTGTCTTTATTATCGTTTGTAATATTATCACTGGCGAACGCGCTGGTGGCTACCAGAGCCATAACACCGGCCAACAAAAAAGACAATGAAAAGGTCTTAAATATGTTAGTAATCTGTTTCATTGTAACACAAATGTACAAACTTTTTTATATATTTTATAACACTTCCTTAACGAAGTTAGTAAAAATTTCTTAAAGTTATGTTAAACTATGTTAAATATGCTGATAATCAGATAAGACTTTCTTTTATTCCTGTAGCTTGATCCTGCGGCAGGATTTTTGCCACCTAAGATATGAATAGCTGACATCGGTAGGGAAAGTTTTAACATTCTTTTGACTCATAATTTTGTTAAAAGATTAATGCTGACAAAAGAAAAAATTCAGAGATAGCGACTGCCTGCCTGGCGCTAAGCTGAGGAATCAAAAAATACTTATATTTACATTAATGAATCAAGACTTCCCATTTTTAAACGATGATTTTGAGGAGATAAGAGACTTGTTACAGCAGTTTGAAAACCTGAAATCCGGACAGTCTCACAGTTTCCTTGATGAGGATTCCTTCGAACTGATCATAGACTACTATGATGAGCATGATGAACTCCCCAATGCAATGCAAGCGGCCGAACTGGCTATTGAACAGTTCCCCTACTCTTCGACACTTCTACTCAAAAAAGCCAACCTTTTAATAGAGTCCAAAAAATACCAGGAGGCCATGGAACTGCTGGAAAAAGCAGCCATCCTCGACAGCACTGATATCAATCTTTACATCCTGCAAACCGACGTTTACCTGGCCATGAACCAGCACCAGAAGGCTGCTGCCCTGCTGGAAGAACAGATCAGCGTGTTTGACGGAGAAGATAAAACGGAACTATTACTCGAGCTGGCTGATGTGTATGACGATTGTGAGGAGTTCGACAAAGTGTTCGAATGCCTGAAACTGACCCTTGAGCATGCGCCAAATAATGAAGAAGCGTTGCACAAGATCTGCTTCTGGACCGAATTTACCGGTCGTAACGAAGAAAGTATCCGCCTCCATACCAGCATTATCAATGAGCATCCTTATAACCAGCTGGCCTGGTTTAACCTGGGTACGGCGTACCAGGGGCTCAAACTGTATGAAAAGGCAATAGACGCCTACCAGTACGCCATCGTGATTGATGAAAAATTCGACTATGCTTACCGGAATATGGGCGATGCCTACATCCGCCTCCGCAAGTATGCCGACGCCATCGATGTGCTGAAAAAGCACCTGGAAATCGCTAAGCCTGAAGATGTGATTTATGAAGCCATCGGTCACTGCTACGATCGCCAGAAGAAATATACACAGGCCAGGTACTACTACCGCAAGGCATCGCACCTGAGCCCCAGCAACGATAAATTGTATTACAAGATCGGCGCTGCCTACATTATGGAAAATAACTGGGAAAATGCCATTAAATCCATTCTGAGCGCCATCAAGATCAATAAGAACAATGCTGAGTACCTGATGGCACTGGGCAACTGCTACATGGAACTGGACCGAAACAAAGAAGCCCTGATCCACCTGCTGGCAGCTGTACGCCTCCGTCCATCCAGTGCCAATACCTGGCTGGAATTTATAGCCGGGCTATACCGCTCAGGTTTCTACGAAGAAGCCATGACCCAGCTGGAAGCGGCTATCCGCAAGGTAGGCCAGAAGCCGGTGTTCTTGTATTGCAAGGCAGCCATCAGCATCGCTACCGGCCAGCACAAAGAAGGCCTGTTGCTGCTGGAAAATGCCCTGCAGGAATCACCTAAGTACCTGAAAAAGATGCTGGTGATCGATCCGACCCTGTTGCAATACCCAGGAGTGCTGGAACTGGTGAGCAAATACAAACCGGTGAGGAAAAGAAAGAAATGATCTTCCCTGAAATAGGATAAAAAGCGCTTATGCCCATAGGTATAAGCGCTTTTTTTGTACATAAACAGTGTTAATAATTAATCACTTAGCATATTAGGGCTTGTGTTTTTAAATAGAAATCACTTATTTGGGGCCTGTTTGCCGGGAATGTGTTAATTTCGCGCCGGTTTTATATATAGCTATTATTTATCTTGGGTAAGTTACTATTCCATACCGCAACACAAAAACTGACCAACGTGCGTTCCGGCTGTCGGCCAAAACTGTATGCCTGGAATGCCAACCAAGAAGACGATAAAAATGTTTCAAATGAATTTTAATCTGACACAAATTCCAGATCGTACGGCGAAACCGCGTAATTATGGCCTAACCATGGTAATGGACAAAGGTCTGAGTCTGCAGGAAGCTAAGAATTTCTTATCGATTTCGGCCCCACACGTCGATATCTTAAAGCTGGGATTTGGTACATCATTCGTGACACCGAACCTGCGTGAAAAGATTGAGGTGTATCAGGCAGCTAATATCCCTGTGTATTTCGGGGGTACCTTATTTGAAGCATTCCTTATCCGTAACCAGATCGACGATTTTATCAGTGTGATCAAGGATTATGGTATTAAGCATGTTGAAGTATCCGATGGTTCTATCACGATTCCTCATGCTGAAAAGTGTGGTTATATCGAGAAACTGTCCAAAATCTCAACTGTACTGAGCGAAGTTGGTTCGAAAGACGCTGAGCACATTATTCCTCCCTATAAATGGATTGAGCTGATGAATGCTGAGCTGAGCGCTGGTGCCAGCTACGTAATCGCTGAAGCAAGAGAAAGCGGTAACGTAGGTATCTATCGCGGATCCGGTGAAGTAAGAGAAGGTCTGGTACAGGAAATCCTGACCCAGGTACCATCTGAAAAGATCATATGGGAAGCTCCTCAGAAAGCACAACAGCTGTACTTCCTGGAACTGATCGGTTGCAACGTGAACCTGGGTAACCTGGCTCCGTCAGAAGTGATAGCGCTGGAAGCAATGAGAGTAGGTCTGAGAGGTGATACTTTCCACCTGTATTTAGATAAAGCATAATTAGTGATGAAGGTATATGGTCTGATAGGATACCCACTAAGCCATTCTTTTTCCAAAGGTTTCTTTGCGGAGAAGTTTGCCAGAGAAGGCATCCAGGGATGCGTGTATGACAGCTTTTCACTGCCGGCTATTACTGACCTGACGCCATTAATGGCACAATTCGGTGAGGAACTACAGGGGTTAAATGTCACCATTCCTTACAAGGAAGCAGTAATCCCTTACCTGGATGAACTGAGTCCTGCTGCAGCCAAAATGAAAGCGGTGAATTGTATCCGTTTTATGAATGGCCGCAGGATCGGGCATAATACCGATGCCATCGGCTTCAGGCGTTCCCTGGAACCGTTGCTGCAACCACATCACAACAAAGCACTGGTATTGGGTACCGGTGGCGCTGCCAAAGCCGTACAGTACGTACTGGAAGCGCTGAACATCCCTTATCAGTTAGTAAGCAGACAGGCAGGTCCTCAAAATATCACTTATAGTGATATTACTGCCGATGTGATCGCGACACATACCCTGATCATCAATACAACGCCGCTGGGCATGTACCCACATGTAGATGCAGCGCCGGCATTGCCTTATGAGCTGATGAACGAGCAACATCTGTTGTACGATCTGATTTACAATCCTGCTATCACCGCCTTCTTACAAAAAGGCGCCGATCGGGGAGCGACAATCAAGAATGGACATGAGATGCTGATCTTACAGGCAGAGGCGAGTTGGGAAATCTGGAATGAAATAGTATAAAAACATTCATGAAAGAGGTTATTCACCAACGGGGATGAAAACCATTTTCAGAAAAAGAGGATGTATCTGCTTTGATACATCCTCTTTTCATTTGGATAACATAATAGCGCCTGATTGGCGCTATTTATGCAACCTTAATGTTGTAGTATACGCAGGTCGTGAAGAAATTGCGCACAAAAGGTACTGCCGCAACAGGCCCAAATTGTTTCCTGGGCTTGAGCCCGAACTTGTATTTGTAAATCGGGTTGATCAGGTAAAACTGCTTCTTAGTGATCTGGTATCCCTGTTGCTTCACAATCTTCTCAAATCTTTCGATAGAGATCCCTGTATCCTTAATTTCCATCAGTTCGTCGATGATACCCTGTGGCTCACCAAATGCACGTAGCAATCCTTTGTACAGGAAGTTGGGCAGCAGGTGAATATAAGGCATCATATTCAGCACCTTGTTCTGGCAGGTCTGCTGGTGACCGCCATGTGGCATGTACCAGGGTGGAAAGCCAAAATATACCTGTCCCTGTGGGGTGAGCAGGTTTTTCAGATACCCGATGATCTTTGACTGATCCGGAATGTGCTCAATGGCATCTTTGAGAATGATGAGGTCGAATGAGTTTTTGAACTCTCCCAAAAAATCAACGTCATAAATATTCTTGTTGATCAGTTGCATTTGACCTGCATCTACATATTGCTTCAGGTATTGATGACCCAGGGCAATCTTGTCGTCTGAGAGGTCTACACCCACACAATGACATCCTCTTTCCAGGAAAGGAATTAATACGCCGCCTTCTCCACAGCCGATCTCCATGATCCGGATATCCGGCGTGATGGCCATCGCAGTTTCTATGAATGGCAGGACGTAGTGTACGGAGTTATCAACTTGCTGCTGATACCTAACGTCTGCATTACCGTGTTGTATTAACGACATATGTTTTGAAAATTGTGTGAAAATAGTAAAATATCTTTGCGGCATGAACCAACAAGCAAAAAATAAATACGAAGAAGGACAGGTGATACTGATCAACAAGCCATTGACCTGGACTTCTTTTGATGTGGTGAGGAAAATCAGGAACACGACGAAGGCAAAAACTGGTCATGCCGGTACGCTGGATCCGCTTGCTACCGGGTTGCTGATTTGCTGTACAGGAAAAATGACAAAGAAGATCAATGAGGTGCAGGCACAGGAAAAAGAATATACGGGTACGTTTACGCTCGGAGCTGTAACGCCTACTTATGACCTGGAATCGGAGCCGACAGATTTTAAACCGCTGGATGGTTTGACACCGGAAATAATTCAGGCTGCAACAACACAATTCATTGGCGAATTGCAGCAGCTGCCACCTATTCACTCTGCTATCAAGCAGAATGGTAAGCCTATCTATGAGCTGGCACGTAAAGGTGTGGAAGTAAAAGTGGAGCCGAGAAAGGTGTTTATCAAGACATTTGAAATTACTTCAATAGAATTGCCAGTAGTGCATTTCAGGGTGGAATGTAGTACGGGTACTTATATCCGTTCATTGGCAAATGACTTTGGTGCGGCACTGGGTGTAGGTGGATATATGAGTAGTTTGTGCAGAACGAGGATAGGGGAGTTTAAGCTGGAAGATGCGTATGGAATGGAAGATTTTATTGAGAAAGTTAAAAGCGAAAATTTATAAAACAAAAACGCTTTCGCCCATGGCGAAAGCGTTTTTGTTTGAGCGGGCCTGCGGCCAGCTTTTAATATTCGTTTTAGAACGGATAGCCAATCGCCACGTTCCATATAATATTATTTCTACGCCAGCTTCCACTACCCAGATCCCATTCGCTCAGGAACCAGCCATCCTTGTTCCCTGTAAAATAAGGCGCCTTTAGAGGTATACCCCAATCCAGACGGATCAGGAAGAATGAAAAGTCAAGTCTTAAACCAGCACCGGTACCAATTGCGAGGTCGTGGTAGAGTTTGTTCAGTCTGAATTCTGAGCCTGCGCGGGAAGTATCTTTCTTCAGCATCCAGATATTACCCATATCCACGAAAGTCGCACCCTTCAGGTTCACACTTCCATTGAAAAGACGCAATAAGTCAAAACGATATTCAATATTCCCTTCCAGCTTCATATCACCTGTCTGATCAGGGAAGGTAGCCGCTGTGGCTGATGTATCTTTAAATGTACCAGGACCTAAGGTACGCAGCCTCCAGGCACGTAAACTATTCGGGCCACCCGCTGTAAACTGGCGGATATAAGGCATTACAGTCGACTTACCATAAGGAATACCTACACCACCGTAAATACGTGTTGCCAGTGTAGTATGCGGTGTCAGGTTCCAGTAATGACGGTAATCGGCTTCCATCTTTATGAAGTTCGCAATATCCATGTTGGTGAGCGATTCCAGGTCATTGGTAGTACCAAATGCAGCGCTCATCAGGCTATTGATTCCATTCAGCCATGCACCGGATTCTTCGATATTGGCCCTGAAGTAGGAATTATGCAGTTTATGCATCAGGTCATTGTTGCTATAGATGTAAGTAAGGTTTTCCCCACCTATAAAAGCCGGTTCAAAACTGCGTTTCAGATAAGGGTTATTCGCCACGGTCGTTGCCTTGAACGTTGGGTTCAGGTTTACGCCTACATAGTTTAATGAGATCGGTTTTACATTCCATGTTTTATAAGCAGACTCTTTCCACTCATAACCAAAGGATGCGTTGATATTGGAAATATAAAACTTATCGGTACGGGTCAGGTAGTCTATACCCGTTGTGAGGCGGGTTTTTACACCTGTACGGGCAGAGGCGATATGGAAAGGCGTGATAAAGCGTGGAAAGATCAGACTCACCTGTCCACCAATCTCCTGTGACTGCAATACCCAATTACCCTGGTTACGGATCAGTTCAATACCGCCATTCAGACTAACATTGAGCTGGGTGGCTGAGCGACCTACGTTCAGGTGTTTGTAGTTCAGGCTGACACCGCTACCCAGCAGGTAGTCGGACGATGTACTGACCTCAAAGTTGGCCCCCAGCTCCTGTTTACGCTTAGGCGCCAGGAAGAGGTAGGTCTCCAGTGTATTTGGTTGCGTTTTGCTCTCCCTGAACTGAAGGGTCACGAACTGCCATGCACCCAGGTCATAGAGGTGGCTGATGGCGTCGTTGGTCTTTTGCTGGGAATATAGCTCGCCAGTGTGCAGGCTGATGGAGCGCTGAATCACAGTGGGTTTGAACATCTTCTGACGGTAGCGGATGACGAGGTCATTCAGTTCCAGGCGCTTGAATAATGTATCGTTGGTATTGCCATAGCTGGGATAATCAGGATAAACGTATACACTATCCAGGTGATATTGCTGGTAGCGGGTACTGGTGTCGTCCGGGTGCCTGATTTTGACAGTGATATCCATTTTTGGGTTATCCTGTCCTTTCTTTTCGTTGTATACGTTGATGATCCCTTCAAAAGGGTTCATGAGGTTGCGGAAGAGGGTTTTGTGCAGCGTATCGATTTCAAATTCGATAGCATCCCTGTCAAATTTATAGTAACCGGCATTGCGCACTACCCGCATCAATCTTTCCCTTTCACTGCCCAGTAGTTCCTGTTTGTACGACATGCCGGTTTTGATAAGGGAGAGTTTTTCGGTTTGCTGTACCACTTTCAGGATGTTGGTATCGGGTACTTCGTAGCGGATACTGTTGATCACGAAGTTCTTGCCGGTATTTACCAGATAAGTTACGCTTGTCTTCTGGCGCCTGGTAGTTTCCTTATAGTCTACGGTAGCATAGAAGTAGCCCTGGTTATTCAGGTAGCTCACCATTCTTTTTACCGATTCTTTGGTTTTCATGGAATCGTAGACTACAGGTTCTTCCAGGTTACGCTTTGAGAGCATCAGGTTCCAGAACCAGTTAGATTTTTTCTCTTTATTTTTCTGGTTGTAGAGCCACACTTTCATGCGGGTGCCGATGAATGAGGTATTGGACTGCTGCATCATGAGCTGTTTGGAAGTGAGGGAGGCGCGGATATCCTGTTTTTCGGCGGATGTGGCATCTCCTTTTACGTTCACATTGCTCTGAATGTATAGTTGCTGGTTGCTTTGCAGGTATTTAGTATTGGAACAGGCGGCCAGCACCAGTATGGTTATCGTTGAAACAAGAAGATTCTGAAAGGGTGGCCGCTGCATCAAGTCAATACAATGTTTATTGTTTATAGCAAGAATTCCATGACGTACATAGAACCATTACCTGTGTGGCTTTGCCGATTAAAAGAATTCATGTAGGTTTGGCCCTATGTTGTCAAAGGCGCAAATTAAGTATATTCAATCATTACAGCATAAAAAATACCGTCAAAAATCTGGCCAGTTCATTGCTGAAGGTGATAAGATTGTTCCCGAGCTGGTATCCGGAGGAATGACGGTGAGAGAAGTGTATGCTACCAAAGAGTGGCTCAGTGGGCATGAACAGCTATTGAAAGGACGCGTACCTTTCATCGAAGTAGAAGCACATGTATTAAAACAATTATCTGCCCTGACTACTCCCAATCAGGCCCTGGCACTGATAGATATTCCGAAAGCAGCGCCTTTGATGCTGAAAGGCCAGGTGTCACTCGCATTAGACACGATCCAGGACCCCGGGAATATGGGTACCCTGATACGTATAGCTGACTGGTTCGGCATCAAACAACTGATCTGCACACCGGATTGTGTAGATGTATATAACCCCAAGACGATCCAGGCTACCATGGGTAGTATTGCCAGGGTGAACATCACTGAAACGGATCTCTTACCCTTACTGGAAAAAGCAGAAGTGCCTTCTTATGCCGCCACCCTGCACGGAACGGATATTACTTCTTTCTCCAAAATCGCGGAAGGCATCATCCTTATCGGCAATGAGTCAAAAGGATTGAGTGATGCCGTGATCGAAGCTGCTACATACAAGCTCACCATTCCCAGACTGGGTGGCGCTGAATCCCTGAATGCCGGTGTGGCAGCGGGAATTATCTGTGGGCGATTGCTTATTTAAACTGTAATGCTTTTACTGGTGTGATCTTTCGTGTAACCAAAGACGGTATAGTGAGGATGAGCAGGCAAATCAGGAAAGTACCCAGGTTGATGAGGACTACATGATACCAATGCAGGTCTATCGCGGCTGCAGACATGTAATAACTTTCTTCGTCCAGCTTCAAAAAGCCGATCGTCTTTTGTAACATCGCGAGACCTACACCCAGTATATCACCTATGATCAATCCGGCCAGCACTATATAACCCGCCTGGTAGATGAAAATACGCTGAATGTTGCCGTTACGCATACCGAGTGCTTTTAGTATGCCTATCATATTCGTACGTTCGAGAATGAGGATCAGGATGGCGGTGATCATGTTGATAACTGCCACGATGGCCATAATGACGAGGATGATGATCTCATTTTTATCCTGCAGTTCCAGCCAGTCAAAGATATTTGGATAGATGTCTTTGATAGTGCGGAGAGCCAGTTTATCCGGAATACCATTTAACGATTCTTCCCCTATTTCCGTCATTTTACGGTAATCATCAATGAATATTTCATACCCGCCAATGCTGCCCACCGGCCAGTTATTCAGTTTGCGGATCAGCTCCAGGTCACCAATTACGTAAGTTTTGTCATATTCTTCCACAGCTGTTTTATAGATGCCCGTTACCTTGAGCTTTCTGGCCCTTGGGGTAAGACCTGCGCCTTGTATAAAATAAATGATCAGGGGGTCGTTGACTTTCAGTTGCAACTCTTTGGCCATAGTGCTGGAAATGATAATTTCCGGTGCATAGCTGGTGTCATTGAAGTGAATGACATTGCCAGACTGCATAAAATGCTGAATGTGCGACCAGTTATAATTACGGTCTACGCCTTTGAAAATTACACCGGAAAGATCTTTCTCCGCCTTGATGATGGCAGATTTAGTGGCGTAAAGATTCACGGTGTTGATACCATTTATTTTTTTCAGGTAGCTGACAATGTTAGTATCTGCTTCGAAGGGGATCTGTTCTGTGAGGGGACCAGCGTTAGCCTGGTAATTGTTAATATGCATATGCCCCCAAAAGCTGAAGATCTTTTGCTGAATGACCTGCTGAAAACCGTTTACCAACGCGATTGCCAGAATCATAACAGCTACGCTGATAGCGGTGGCTACCACGGCAATGTTGATGATGAACCTGGAAAAAGAGCCGGACCGGTTGAAGGCGATCCTTCTGGCAACGAAGAACGATAAACGCATGAGACAAATGTATCAAATTTTCTGATGGGTAAAAGAGGGTTTTGCCGCTAGCCGGGGAAAAGGTCGTACCTTAACATTCCTATATAGATAAGTTATGATGATAAAGCCCTACTTCTGTATACCTGTAATTGGGCTGCTGTTTTACTTTTTCCCGGCAGTAGCGCAGGATAACATCTATGGACCTGGTCACATTTACTATAATAATATCAGGTCTGTAAAACTGAATCAGTCCGGCGATCAGACAGCTTTCCCCCTTATTTCACTGAGTGGGGATGCCGTGGATCTTACATTTGATGATCTGGATGCGGATGTCAAGAACTACTATTATACATTACAGTTGTGTAATGCAGACTGGACCCCTGCCAATATAAATCAGCTGGAATACCTGAGAGGATTTTCTGAGAACAGGATTACGAATTATAAATTTTCCAGTATAGCGCTGGTCCGATATACACATTATGAACTGTCGTTGCCGAATGCGAATTGCACGCCTACAAAGGCGGGCAATTACCTGCTGAAGGTATACCTGGATAGCGATACGTCGCAGCTGGCATTTACAAAGCGATTGCTGGTGGTGAGTAATAAAGGAGGATTGAGTGGTGTAATACAGCAACCGGTATCGCCAAAGGTGTTCAAGACGAATCAGAAGGTGAATTTTACGGTGAGTACAGGTGGGTTGAATGTGGTGAATCCTTTTGATCAGCTAAAGGTGGTGATCTTGCAGAACTACAGGTGGGATATTCCAATACTGAATCCCAAGCCGATGTTTATAAAGGGAAATACGATTGAGTATAATGCGGAGATGGATTGTCAGTTTCCGGCAGGGAAGGAGTGGAGATGGATTGATCTGAGGAGTTTCCGGTTGCAGACGGAACGTGTGAAGAAGTCAGATTATCACCCCGATGGTACGGATGTGTATGTGATGCCGGATTATCCAAGGGGGAATACGATGTATTCTTACGTGAAGGATTATAACGGTATGTACTTTTTAGCGACGATTGATAATTATGATCCGTTTTATGAAGCGGATTATGGAACGGTACATTTTACTTATGCTGCGCCGGAGCCGTATGCGGGGTTTGATCTGTACCTGATAGGTGAGTTGACAAATTATGAGTACAATGATGCGAGTAAGATGGTATATAACCCGCAGACGAGGGCTTATGAGGGAACGATGTTTTTGAAGCAGGGATTTTATAATTATGAATATGCGTTGCTGGATACGAGGGATCCGGATGCGAGGCCGAGTACGACAGAGACAGAAGGAGATTGGTGGGAGACGGAGAATAATTATACTATTCTGTTGTATTATAGAGACCTGGGAGGGAGGTATGATGAGTTGGTGAGTACGGTGACGTTGAATTCGAGATTGAATAGATAAAGCAAAAACGCTTTCGCCATAGACGAAAGCGTTTTTTGTTTGAGCCATGGCCGGCGGCCAGCTTATTAAATTTACTGCACGGTTTGTCTTAATTTCACAATATTCGCCGCACCCCTCTTTATAATAATTCTCGTACCTCTGTCATAAGTAAAATATCTATAAAACCAGTTTGTAAACACCACCAGCTTGTTCCTGAATCCCAATAAGCTCATCAGGTGCACCAGCATCCACACGATCCATGCAAAGTACCCACTGATCTTCATACCAAAAAACTCAGCAATCGCTTTATTACGACCAATGGTCGCCATGCTGCCGAGGTCTTTATACTTAAATGGCTTGATAGCAGATTTTTGTCCCTTGGCAATATACCTGATATTGTGCGCCACATTCACTCCTTGCTGAATCGCTACCTGTGCTACCATTGGATAGCCTTTAGGAAAGCGTTCCGGATCATTCACCATCTGTGCGATATCGCCTACGGCATAGATATTTTCATATCCTTTTACCACGTTGAATTCATCCACAATGATGCGTCCGGCGGGAGCGATAATATCTGTAGGAATACCGGTTACAGGTACGCCTTTTACACCTGCCGCCCACAGCAGAGATTTACTTTGCAGTTTTTCTCCATTGCTAAGGGTAAGGGTTTCCCCATCATACTCTTTTACAAATGTATTGAGGATGACATTCACACCCAGTTTGTGTAAGCCGTCCAACGCTTTCTGGGAAGATTGCTCACTAAAGCCATTCAATACCCGTGGGCTACCTTCCACCAGGTAGATCTTCATGAGGGATACCGGCAGTTCTGGGTAATCCTTTGGCATAATGTACTTGCGTAATTCTGCAAATGCACCAGCCAGTTCCACGCCAGTAGGGCCTCCACCCACCATAACGAAGTTCAGTTTCGACTGAATTTCTGCAGGGTCGGAAAGCAGCAGGCTTTCTTCGAATTGTTTGATCACGTAGTTACGGATCTGTACGGCTTCGATGAGAGATTTCATACCAATAGCATGTTGTTCAATCGCTTTGTTGCCAAAGAAATTGGTGGTGCTACCGGTGGCGAAGATCAGGTAATCGTAGTGCAGTTCGCCGATACCGGTTTCCAGTATATTGTCGGCAGGGCGTACACCTGTTACTTCCGCCATACGGAAGTAGAAGTTTTTCTGGTTTTTGAAGATGCCGCGAAGGGGGAAAGCAATGCTATCCGTTTCGAGGCCGGCAGTTGATACCTGGTATAGTAAAGGCTGGAATAGGTGATAGTTGTTCCTGTCAAGCAGGACCACCTGAACTGGAGCTTCTTTCAATTGTTTAGCCAGATTAATACCTCCAAAACCTCCTCCAACAATAACAACACGGGGTAAACCTAAATCTGGAACATTCGGCTGAATCATAAAAACATCATTTAGCGATCAATGAAATATAGTAGAAGAAATCTGTGCCAATTAGATATGGCACTATGTTTTTAAACGCCGGAGTTTATAAATGCATATCAAAGTTATAAAACTTTCAGAAAAAAATGAAAGTTATATGCAAAAAAATCCCCGATGCATTGCTACACCGGGGAGTATATACCATCTAAAAAAGTATCTGCTACATTTTCTTGGCGTCTTCCAGGAACTTAGCCAGGCCGATGTCAGTCAGCGGGTGTTTCAGCAGACCCAGGATTGAATCGAGTGGGCAGGTACAGATATCAGCACCAGCTTCAGCACATTTTACAATGTGGAGTGCGTTGCGGATACTAGCTGCAAGGATTTCAGTTTTGAACCCCTGGATGCTGTAAATCTGAGCGATCTGAGCGATCAGTTCTACGCCGTCCCATGCGGAATCATCGATACGACCGATGAATGGAGATACGAAAGTAGCACCGGCTTTAGCAGCCAGGATAGCCTGACCTGCAGAGAATACCAATGTACAGTTTGTTCTTATACCATTGTCAGTGAAGTATTTCAGTGCTTTTACACCATCCTTGATCATTGGAACTTTCACCACGATGTTGGGGTGAATAGCCGCCAGTTTCTTACCTTCTTCGACCATTGATTTGAAATCGGTAGAAAGTACTTCTGCGCTGATAGGACCGTCTACGAGTTCGCAGATGTCAGCGTAATGTTTCAGGATATTTGCTTCACCTTTGATACCTTCTTTCGCCATCAGGGAAGGGTTGGTGGTTACGCCGTCGAGCACGCCCAGGTCGTGTGCTTCTTTAATCTGTGCCAGATTTGCTGTATCTATGAAGAATTTCATGGTGAAATGTATTTAGTATGATTTTGTAATGAATTCAACGAAGTAAGTTATGCAACAATTCACATATTGTCAAGCATAACGTATTGCAAATATAGACCCATACTGTTAAGATGAATCTTAAATTTGAAATCAATAAATAAAAAGCTGAAGATTACTGGGTCATACCACACAGGCCATTCGTATGAAGAGAATAGTGACAATCAGCTATTGACGAGCGCCTGATGACCTGGAATAAAAAAGATAAAAAAAGGCAAGGTACTTACATCGCACCGCTACAACCGCCTACCCTTGCTACATTCCTGTCCTGGGGGAGTTCAGCAGGAGCTGGTCGTATAAGCCTTGCCGGCTGCAAATGTAGAACAATTGCATTAACTTCCAAACATATTTTAAAAGATTCTATGAAAATCTTAAAAAATGCAGTATTTTGAAGAATATAAAATCGGGGTTCGGGACGATAATTGTCGACGTAGTTATATGTTTGAGGCCAACTAATCAGCATTTTATTTCTTTAATTTTTTTAATGAGTATCCCTATCAGGTATTTTTTTAAAAAAATACACACCACATTATATAGATTTAAAAAAGAATATTTATTTTGTTTAAAATTAACCTTTCACCTAAAAATTAACTAACCTCATGGAAACAACTTACGACGGCGGCGGCATTAGCAGCATCTTTGCCATATTTGGAATAGGATACTTCATTTTTATGTTGGCGCTTTCTGTTTTTTCAATCATTGTTTATTGGAAAGTATTTGAAAAAGCAGGTCAGCCTGGTTGGGCGATATTTGTTCCTATTTATAGTTTTATTGTATATCTCCGTATCATCGGTAAACCATGGACATGGGTTTTCCTGATTTTCACGCCTGCTGTTATCGTAGGTGCTTTCATCGTATGGATTAATGGTTCTATGGCCATGGCCAGAAGTTTTGGCAAAGACACTATGTTTGGTCTTGGCCTCATGTTCCTGGCACCTGTCTTCTACGCGATCATTGCATTCGACAAGACCATCCAATATGTAGGGCCCAATGGTATTCCTACAGAAGATCTGGACAGCCAGATCGGCAGCATTGGAAAGCCAGCACTGTAACAGTTTTTTGTTGTTTTTCTGCCATATTGATCTGCTGCCGGTTGCTCACAGGACCGGCAGTTTTTTTAATTGCTATGACTTATGAACACATATCAAGGAGAGGACATTTTAAAGGAATTCGATAATGAAGTGACGATCCCCGACTCAGTAGACATGGGCATCAGATTTGTTAATCTGATAATTGACTGGTTGTTGTCGATGGTTTTCCTGTTAGCCACTGCATTTTGTTTGGGCATTGTACTGGGGCTGACAGTTCCCAACTTTAGTTATTGGATTATTGAAAATAGAGGGTTGTTCAAATTTCTGAGTTATGTATTCGCTTATACGGTCTGGCCGCTTTACTTTGTTTTGCAGGAAGGGCTTTTAAAGGGACGAACAATTGGGAAATTGATTACAGGTACTGTTGCTATCCGCCTGGACGGTCAGCCACTTTCATGGGGAAACGTATTCGGCAGAGCTTATGCCCGCATCGTTCCGTTTGAGATGTTTTCAGGCTTCGGCACTCCATGGCATGACAGCTGGACTGCAACGACCGTTGTTAAAAAAGCTGACTTAGTGACAATGTAATTTTTACCGGGTTGTATAGTAGTTGTAATCATTCAGCACGGTCTCCAGGAACTGGTAATGATCCATCTCTGTTTCGATCACCAACACTTCTTTTACTCTCGCTGATACCCTGGCTATCAGGTCCTGATTACCAGACTTGATAGCCTGGTCCATCAATACCTTGATCTTATTCATATCTCTGTCAGACAAGCGAAGGATCTGTGGAAAGTGAGGCTCGTAGTTGAGCGAAGACATATCCCGGTAAATGGTATCCTGTATACTGGTTTTGTTCTTTGTATTCACTACTATTGTACCGGCTACCACATCGCCCAGTCGCTGGTCATAACGGGAACGAACCATGGAGATAATAGGAATAGCACCATTCAGGAACAGGAATCCCCAGGGTGTTTCGATCATACGGAACATCCAGCGGATCAGGTGCTGGCTGATACTTGGCTTACCTCCATTCAGACTCCTGACCTTCAGGCCTAACATCATTTTTCCGGGAGATTGTCCGTTCATCGTAATCTCAAACAAAAGATAATAGAGCGACACCGGGAGCAAACAAAAGAGAATGTACATCACTGTTTCAGTATTGCCGGACAGGTGCATCCTGTTAAACGTTACATAGATAGCAATGATAAATGCCAACCGGATGAGAACGTCAATAAACCATGCCAGAAACCGCATCATAATGTTGGCAGTTTCAAATTCCAGCTCTATATTGAAGGATGTAGGTATTTTTACATTAGCCATGTACAAATTTACTAATTAATGTATATGTTTGTTATAATGGATAACCCATGCGTGAGACTACTTTTATAAAGAAAAATTTACCCCGCTGGAAAAAGTACCAGGAGGAACCAACCGAGGATCCGGATGAGATGGCTGCACGGTTCACCAGTTTGCTGGATGACCTTGCGTACGCCAAAACATTTTATAGTTTCAGCAAGGTCACAGGTTACATTAACAGTTTGGCGGCAGACATCTACCAGCGGATCTATGGAAACCGCCAGGAAAAGGACGGCCGTTTTCAGCGATTCTTTTTGTATGAGTTACCCCTGATCTTCCGTAAATATCATCGATTATTATTATTCACCGCTATATTTTTTCTGTTATTCTGTGTAATGAGCGCATTTTCTGCCGCCCGCGACGAAACTTTTGTAAGAGGAGTGCTGGGCGATGAGTATGTGAGCATGACGGAAAGAAATATCAGTAACGGGGACCCATTTGGTGTGTATGGTAATGGAAATGAGCTGGTTATGTTCATGACGATTGCCTACAACAATATCAGGGTGGCGATCATGTGTTTTATGGGAGGGATATTTATGGGTATTGGCACCTTATACATCCTCATGTCCAATGGGGTGATGCTGGGAGCTTTTCAATATTTATTTTTTGCCAAAGGGCTGGGGTTGAAGTCGGTGCTGGTGATCTGGATTCACGGTACGCTGGAAATTTCTTCCATCGTTATCACAGGTGCCGCAGGTCTCGTGATGGTAAGTGGCCTGATCTTTCCGGGTACGCGCAAGCGGCTGGATGCCTTGAAAAAAACAGCCAGGGATGCGGTCAAGATGATGATCAGCCTGATCCCGGTATTCCTCACCGCTGCATTCCTGGAAGGTTTTGTGACCCGGCATACCAAAATGCCCATGTTTGCAAGTGTAAGTATCTTGTCCCTGTCCCTGATATTTATAGTAGGTTATTTTGTGGTATACCCGATATATGTATACCGCAGGGGATTCAGACTGGATGAAGCCGGCAAAGTTATAAAACCTGTGAAATGAGGGAAGGATTGAAAGCATTATTAATCGCATTATTACTATTGCCCTGTAGCCTGTTTGCACAGGATACAGGGGTAAGTATTATGGAAGCTCCTGTTCCACAGGTAACTGCAGATATTGATACCGTGGTGGCCCTGAATACAGCTCCATACCTGTATGACGAAGCAATACCTATGGATGCAGATACCATAGATGACTATGACGAAGCATCTGCCCTGCTGATCCGAAAATTGCCAACCGAGGTAAAGGATAAATTCAACAAAGACAAAGAACTGGTATATCACCAGAAACCTCCTAAAAAACCATCCAACTTTAATTTCAAATGGCTGGAGGCTATTTTTATTGGGATTGCATACCTCTTCAAAGCTTTCTGGTGGCTCATCGTCATCGCCATTCTGGCTGCAATGGGGGTGGCTATTTTCGTATACCTCCGCAGAAACGGTTATGTGTTTAAGTGGAGTAAAACGGAGAATGATAATAAGGAGGATATACAGCTGGTAGAAGAAGAGCATGACGCGAGTGGATACGAAAGTCATATTCAGCAGGCAATTGCAGAAGGGAAGCTCAGGCTGGCAGTGCGCCTTATGTACCTGCAGACAATACGGGTACTGGCCGATAAAGAAATTATTGTGTATAGTAAGGAGAAAACAAATGCTGCTTACCTGCGTAGCTTGTCGCAAACCCAGTGGCATAAATCTTTTGCACGACTGACTGTGGATTATGAATATATATGGTACGGTGAAGTGCCTGTGAATGGTGAACAATTCAGCACTATTCAGGGGCAGTTCAAACAATTTATGAACGAATTAGGCTATATCCGGTGAAAAGAACAATAGGAATAATCATCGCTTCTGTATTCTTGCTATTGTTCGTGGTAGCAATAATAGCTTCCAATATGCAGTCGTTATCACGGGATGAGGACCTGCACCTGGAAAAGCAGACATTTTCTTATAAGGATAAAAATCCGGGGGGCTGCTATGTGATGTTCGAATCTCTGCCATCCTTTTACGATGGCGAACATCCCAATGTAGTTTCCAAACCATTTGCTGCCACTGCTAAGAAAGACATTAATCTCAGAACCGGGGAAGGTATTCTTTACTACCTGGTGGCAAACAGGCTGTTTACCACAGCAGAAGATGTGGATTCCATGATTGAGTTTGTGAACAGGGGCAACCAGCTTTTTGTAGCAGCCACTGATCTGGACAGTACCTTTATAAGCAGGTTATATACCAGGGTGTCGAACAACACTAATTTTTTTGCAAAACCAGGTGCCGAAGAGCACTATGTGAACCATGCACTGCCGCCTGATACTGTATATGCCCGGGATTCAATTGCAGGGGGCCGTTACTTTACCCTGCTGGATACGGCAAGGACTACGATATTGGGTACAGACAGTCATTTCAGGGCCAATTTTGTAAAGATCAATGTCGGAAAGGGACAGGTCTTTTTGCTGCTGCAACCTTCTATTCTGACCAACTACTTCCTGATGTATAAACACAATCTTGGTTCACTTGAAAAACTGGCGGCTTACACCTATGGTTATTCCACCGTGTACTGGGATGAATTTTATAAATATCACCAGTATCCACAGGAAGGAGAATTTAGTCAGTGGAGTGTGCTGATGCGCTATCCTTCCCTGCGCTGGGCATTGTGGCTGCTGGTATTGCTCTTGCTGCTGTATGCCCTTTTTGAAAGTAAAAGAAGACAACGGATTATTCCTGACAAAGTAGTGTTGACAAATAACTCGCTGGAATTCGTAGAAGCGCTGGGGCAGTTATACTATCAACAGCATGACAACGTGAACCTGGCGAGAAAGATCATCATGCAATGGCTGGAATTTATCCGCACAAAATATTATCTGAATACAAATACGATCGACGACGACTTTATACGTCGTTTATCACATAAAGCAGGTATGCCGCTGGCAGAAGTAGAAGCGATCATTGACAGTATTCACTTTATACAGCTGGCGGATAAAATCACAGATACATACCTGAAGGAGTTTTACAGTAAAATACAGGCGTTTTATTTAAATACTAAATAATGGAGGAAACTACATTTCATCCCCGTACAGATTTTTATGCATTGCACCAGGGTGTAGCTGCTATACGGGAACAGATAGGAAAAGTAATTGTCGGTCAGCACGAAATGGTGGAACTGCTCATCACCGGTTTGCTGACACAGGGACATGTACTGATCGAAGGAGTACCCGGAGTAGCAAAGACGCTGACCGCAAAACTGCTGGCCAGAAGTATCGATGCAGATTTTTCCAGGTTACAGTTCACACCTGATATTATGCCTGCCGATGTGTTAGGTACCTCAGTATTCAATCCTGAATCGAGGAACTTCGAATATAAACGAGGACCGGTTTTCAGCAACCTGGTACTGATTGATGAGATCAACCGTGCCCCTGCCAAGACACAGGCGGCCCTGTTCGAGGTGATGGAAGAAAAACAGATCACCAACGATGGTATCACGCATCCATTGCCTGCGCCATTCATGGTTGTCGCTACCCAGAACCCCATTGAACAGGAAGGAACTTATCGCCTGCCTGAAGCACAGCTGGACCGTTTTCTTTTTAAGATCGAAGTGAAATATCCTTCATTGAACGAAGAGATCACTATGCTGCAGGCTATGCACCAGTTCAATGGGCTGACAGACCTGACTAAAATGGTGGATAAAGTGGTGACAGCCAGCCAGATCATCGAATTCCAGGCACTTGTGAGGAAAGTACATATTGAAGATAAACTGCTGCACTACATTGCAGCACTGATCCAGGAAACCCGTGTGAATGCTTCCCTGTACCTGGGTGCATCTCCACGTGCTTCTATCGCGGTGATGAATTGTGCAAAAGCAACTGCGGCCATTAACAACCGTGATTTCGTAACGCCGGATGATATTGTGAACATGCTGCCACATGTATTGCGTCACCGCATTATGCTGACACCTGAGCGTGAAATGGAAGGCATCACAACCGATGAAGTGATCGCCCAGATCATCAAAGCTGTAGAAGTACCGAGGTAATATGAAGAAAACATTTCTGGCATTATTCTTTACCACCCGCCTGTATACGATTATAGGTGCACTGGCACTGTTCTTTATACTGGCTTATTTTTTCCCGGTGTTATACCCGGTGGCTTTGTTCCTGGTAGCGGGGCTGGGGTTATTGTGGCTGGTCGATTTGTTCTTCCTGTTTACCGCAGGTCCTGATCCGTTTCCTGTATCCAGGGTTATGGGGCAGCGCTTTAGTAATGGAGATGACAATACCATTCGTCTGCATGTAAAAAATAACTTTCGTTTTCCTGTGTTTGTCACTATACTGGATGAATTACCTTTTCAATTCCAGCTGAGAGATTTCAGGCAGAAAACAATGTTGAAACCCGGAGAATCGAAAGTGGTGGAATACTTGCTGCGTCCGGTGGAGAGAGGAGAATACCAGTTTGGCGATACGAATTCATTTGTAAAAAGTCCGATCGGGCTGGTGCAAAGACGTATTATAAAAGCCGGTGCGGAAACGGTGAAAGTATATCCTTCATTTTTGCAGTTGCGCAATTTTGAGTTGTATACATTCGATGATCGTGTGGGAGAGATGGGGGTACATAAAAAGAAGATGATTGGCCAGAGTATGGAATTTGATCATATTAAAGAATATGTGCGTGGCGATGATGTGAGAAGAGTGAACTGGAAAGCCACAGCGCGCAGAGGTGGATTGATGATAAATAACTATGTGGAAGAGAAGTCGCAGCAGATCTATTGTGTGATTGATAAAGGGAGGGCGATGAAGATGCCCTTTGAAGGTATGACATTGCTGGATTATGCCATCAATTCTTCGCTGGTGTTCAGCAATATCGCTTTGCAGAAAGGGGATAAGGCGGGACTGGTCACGCTGATGGAGCAGGATGTAGATGTATTGCCGGCGAGCAGTAAGAAAGTACAGCTGAATAAAATTCTGGATACCCTGTATGCACAGGAAACGCAGTGGCAGGAGAGTGACTATGAAAAGCTGGTGGTAACACTGCGTAGTCATTTCAACCAACGCTCCCTGCTGATATTGTTTACAAACTTTGAGTCATTGTCCGCCTTGCAGAGACAGATGCCTTACCTGCGCCGGTTGTCAAAATATCATTTGTTGCTGGTGGTATTTTTTGAGAATACAGAATTAAAGAAAATCACCCAGGAAACGCCTACAGCAGTAGAAGACATTTACAGACAGGTGATTGCGCAGAAGTTTGCTTATGAGAAGAAGCAAATGGTGCGTGAGCTGGCGCAGTTCGGGATCCTTTCCCTGTTGACTACGCCGCAGCAGTTGAGTTTGCACCTGATCAACAAATACCTGGAGCTGAAATCACGCTCACTCATTTAATTTTTTTACAGGAATAGTGGTGAGTGCCTTGAGGCGCTCATCATTTTTGTATGTGGCTGTCGCATTTACAGATTGTATATCCATTTCATTGTTGTTAATCAGCAGATCCTGCCCCAATAATTTCCCATTACTTACTTCGAAAAAGACGGCGCTGGTATCCAAAGGGAATATTCTACCAGAGCTATAGATCCCTTCTACATTCAGATAATAATGGAAACCCCTTTTCAGGCTGTCGGCATAATGGTGAAACCGGATGCTGTCCAGCTTGGGGAGTACGATGTCCGCTGTCATAGACTGGGGAACGTCGGCGCTGGTAATGGTCAGCTGGATGGTGTAATCCTGGCTGATGAGGGATTTTCTGTCCAATAATAAGTAGCCATTCTGAAAGGTACCGCTGTTGGGGACTACCTTGATGCGGTTCCAGTTGTAATTTCCGCGGAGGAAACCGGGGGTGGTTCTTATTTCGCCGTTGGCGAATGCGATATAGAGGCCGATGGGGATTTTGTTATAGAGTTCGGGGAGGGAGGAGGAGTCGTAGACGGCTTTGATGGATGTAACTTCCTTTTGCTGGCCGGCGGCCAACAGGGTAATAAGGGTGGATAAAATGGTGAGGAATGATTTCATAGGGGAAAGGTATAAAAAATCGTTCCAAATAGGGTGTAGCTTCGATGTAGCTATAGTGCTATAAGGGTACTAAAAGGGCACTAAAAGGGCACTTCATTATCCCGGGGATATTGAGGTGCCCTTTTGGTGACGAATTGGTGACGTAGTTATGACGAAGAGGCATCGAAGAAGCATCGTCGAAGAAGCGACCTACTCAAGGTGGACCTGAGGTGGACTTATATATGGTATTGGATTGATTTTTAGATAGTTGCGCTGATATTCTTTCCAGCGTCCAGGGCAAGCTTTGTTTCCTGCATCAGGTTGTGAACAATTTCTTCAATAGAGCTGATTTCTTTTACGAGTTCTACGCTCTGGCCGGCGGACCATAATTGTTGATAATTCCCGGGTTTTACGGCCTGTTCCAGTTTTTTCATCCCCCTGAGTTGTACGAGCATTTTGAAGTATTTGCGGGTACGGGCGTTGTTATTGAGGAGTTTTTCGAACCAGTTTTGTGTATAACCGATTTTCTGGGCGGTGGGGGTATTAATGATATTGCAGGGGGTACCGGAGAGGCGTTCAGTAAGTACGATGTCGTCCATGCCGTATTGGAGAATGGCGTTTTTGTATTCGTCGCTCACGGAGGCTTCGTGGCTGGCAATAAACCGGGTACCGATAGATACGCCGTCGGCACCGAGCAGGAGGGCGCTGGCTATCTGGGTGCCATGGGCAATGCCACCAGCGGCAACGAGTATTTTGCCTGGAAAGTGTTCCTTCAGGGAGGGCACCAGTACATGCATAGGGTAGGGGCCTGCATGGCCACCGGCGCCTGCGGTAACGGCGATAAAGCCATCGCAGCCTGCCTGTGCTGCTTTTTCCGCATGGGCCAGGTTCGTCACATCACAGAGCACTGTGGCGCCATAGCTATGAGCGGCGGCAATGACTTCTTTGGGACTACCGAGGGAGGTGATATAGAGTGGGACTTTGGATTCGGCACAGACCTGGAGGTGTTTGGAATAGAGCGGGTTGGTCTTTTGGACGATGAGGTTCACGCCATAGGTACCTTGTGGGGCCTGGGTGCGGTGAGCGTTCAGTCTGTCGAGGACATCCTTGAGTTCACCTTCGCGGCGGTAATTGAGGGAGGGGAAGGTACCGGCAATACCATTGTCCATAGCAGATCTGACCATAGCTTCATTACTTACCAGAAACATGGGAGCCATGATCACCGGGTACCGGATGGCCAGCGTTGAGGTTAATTTCATGCGTGTGTATTTATATGCTAGCTGGCTGTTTTCTGCCGTGCGACGTACTTACCCAGGATATCGAATTCCAGGTTGATGATACTGCCGGCATGAACAGCTGATATATTAGTATGTTCGTAGGTATATGGAATGACAGCGATGGTGAATTCAGTGTTGGTAACATTGAAAACAGTCAGGCTGATACCATTGAGGCAGATGGAGCCTTTTTCCACGATAAGACCAGCGAACTGGGCCGGGAAGCGGAAGCGGTATTCCCAGCTACCATTTTGCGGGGTGCAGGAGAGGCATTCGCCGGTGGCGTCTACATGGCCCTGCACAATGTGCCCGTCTATGCGGCCATTGAAGAGCATGGCTCTTTCCAGATTTACTTTCTGACCTGGAGTAAGCAGGCCGATATTGCTTTTCTGGAGGGTTTCGGCAACGGCTACGATCTGGTAGATATCTTTGTCAATGTGGGTAACTGTGAGGCAAACTCCATTGTGGGCGATGCTTTGGTCTACTTTCAATTCGGGAGTGAGGGAGGAGCTGATGGAGATGACCATATTGCTGCCTTCCTTTTTTGTAGCTATAACTTCGCCTAGTGATTCTATTATTCCTGTAAACATGGAACGAAATTATGGAAAAAAGCGGAGGTGAAAGCTGACGAAAGGCACCCATAAAATTCAAACAATAGTTTGTTTTTTTAGAATTAAATGGTTTATCTTTGCCTTCCTGAAAAAAAGAGGTATTTATTATGTTAATTATCGATTCTAAAGATTGCGAAAATATTGACAAGGCGCTCAAGAAGTACAAAAAGAAATTTGAGAAAGCGCGTATACTGTTACAACTGAGAACTCGTCAATCTTTCACAAAACCTTCTGTTAAGCGTCGTACCCAGGTGTTGAAAGCTGTTTACAAACAGCAGTTGGCTACTGGTAAATTTGACGTTTAATATCTAATTACGGATAATTCCAACGCAAAATATGTGATGATTGTAAGGTTTTTAATAACTTTACAATCATCAATTTTTTTGTGTTGAGCGACGTATTACCCGCAGTAGTAGACCGTTTCCTGGCTTATATTCAGCTTGAAAAGCGCTATTCCGCGCATACCTATGCTGCTTACCAGCAGGATCTTATCCAGTTTTTTACATTTTTACAATCCCAATATGGCGATGTGTCACTTTCTGACATATCGCATTCCTATGTCCGTACCTGGCTGGTCACTTTAATCGACCAGGGTATGATTGCGAAGACTGTAACCCGCAAAGTTTCTTCACTTAAGTCATTTTTCAAATATGCATTGCAGCAGGGGGAAATTACCCAAACCCCTATGACGAAGGTATCGGTGCCTAAATTAGGTAGCAGGGTACCACATTTTATTGAAGAAAAGGGGATGCAGGCTATTGAAGACAATCGAAGTATGAGGAAGGGGACGGAAGATAAACCTATATTTTCGGATGATCTGAAGGGAAAGACCCATAGGATGATATTTGAGTTGTTGTATCATACAGGGATACGGTTGTCGGAGTTGATAGGGTTGCAGGTCAGGCATGTTGATATATCCCGGTTGACGATTAAAGTGCTTGGAAAGGGGAATAAGGAGCGGATTATACCGATTAGCCCGTTATTGGGGCAGCAAATAGGGGAGTATAAGGATATAAAGAGGAAGGAGCTGGCGGAATTTGATATGGAAGTGTTACTCGTAAATCCGGAATCGGGTCGTAAATTATATCCAAAGTATGTCTATAATGTGGTGCGGCATTATCTCACTGCCCACCAGATCACCACGATCAGTCAGAAAAGTCCGCATACGCTGCGGCACACGTTTGCAACACATTTAATGAACAATGGGGCGGATCTGAACGCAGTGAAAGAGTTGTTGGGTCATGCAAGCCTGGCTTCGACGCAGGTGTATACGCATAATACTATTGAGAAGTTGAAGGAGGCGTATAAAAAGGCGCATCCAAAGGGATAGTATGGCGGCGAAAGGCATTGCATTTTCCCAAAAGCGTACATTTCTCCTAAATTAAATAGGGAACCCCTTATCTTTTGCCAAAGGCAAATGCAATTCCCCAATATGGGAAAATTCGTTACTTATATATTAACAAAATATTACTAAATGGTTATGATAATAACCACTTAATTCGCTAAATTAGTAATGAGTTCTTTGTATGTTGTTTTCATTAGTCGTTACACTCTCATGCCATTAAAAATAATTGATTGAAAGCCTATGACGTAATGTTACGAGCATGTACAAGATTGTTAAAACTAAAAAAAATTTAGTGCTATGAACGTTCAAATTCAAACTGTGCATTTTGATGCGGATTCCAAATTGATTGATCATGTGAGCAAAAAAGTCGCAAAGCTCAATACTTATTATGACAGGATCATCAGTGTGGAAGTTTTTCTAAAGTTGGATGGAATAGCCCATCAAATCAAGGATAAAGTAGCCGAGATAAAAGTGCACATTCCGCGCCAGGACTTATTTGTAAAGCACGAAAGCAAATCCTTCGAAGAATCTTTTGACCTCGCATTTGACTCCGTTGTTAACCAGATTAAGCGTACTAAGGAGAAAAAACTTCAGTAAAATCTTAAAAATATTTTGGAATTAATAATCTGTTTACTACCTTTGCCATCCCGATCGAAAAAAGGGATCGGGCAAAGGTAGTAAAGTTCTTTACTGTAGGGCATTTTAGCCAATACGATCAGGTACGAAAAAAAAGTACTAAGTGCTGAAAAAAAAGATTTTGAGAATAACAAAATACTATTATTTTTGCACCCTCTTAAGACAGCAACTAAGAAGCAGATAAAGCAACTAAAAAGCGCTTAAGAAAAGTACTCAAGATATAAATACTTGGTATGCCAGCATAGCTCAGTTGGCCAGAGCTACTGATTTGTAATCAGTGGGTCGGGGGTTCGAATCCCTCTGCTGGCTCCGGAGGAAATCCGAAGCAAACAAAATAAAGTAAGTCCCGCAACGGATGAAGAGGTTTGTGGAAGTTTTTCAGGAGTAAAGAATGGGCAGGTTCCAGAGCGGCCAAATGGGGCGGACTGTAAATCCGCTGACTACGTCTTCACAGGTTCGAATCCTGTCCTGCCCACAAAGTGCAAATGTTCCGCCTTTGCCTAATAGCAATGGCGGAACAATTTTGTTAAGAGGAGAAGCTGAAGTGTGAGAGCGCCATAGCAATTAAAGAGTTCTTTCTGATATTATTTTAACAAATGCGGGAGTAGCTCAGTTGGTAGAGCGACAGCCTTCCAAGCTGTAGGTCGCGGGTTCGAACCTCGTCTCCCGCTCATAGTTAATTGCGAATTTGCTTCGTGATGGCCTTGAGCGGTAAGTTTTGCAGAAATATTACACTGTATCCGTTCAGGTAAAAAATCTCCAAAGCTTTATGAATATTGTTCGTCGTTCAAACTGGTTTTTTCAGAACCAGCAGGTTTGATGGGCAATAAAAGTTCTTTAAAAGTAATTAGTATGCTGTTGTAGCTCAGGGGTAGAGCACTTCCTTGGTAAGGAAGAGGTCGTGAGTTCAATTCTCATCAACAGCTCAAACGGATTCATTCAATAGTCCGGAATCCAACATTTCGTTGTAGCTCAGTGGAAGAGCGGTTTCCGGTAAATGTGCCGGTAATGGTCATGAGTTCAATTCTCATCAACGGTACAAGTTTGTAAAACCGTTTTAACAAAACACAATCAATACAATCTTTACAAACCATCTAAAAAAAATACAATGGCAAAAGAAACCTTTAAGCGGGATAAACCCCACGTAAACATTGGTACCATCGGCCACGTTGACCACGGTAAAACTACCTTAACTGCTGCCATTACAAATATTTTGGCAAGCAAGGGTCTGGCTGAGAAGAAAGGATATGATGAAATTGATGCCGCACCTGAAGAAAAGGAAAGAGGTATTACCATCAACACTGCACACGTAGAATACCAGACTGCAAGTCGTCACTATGCGCACGTTGACTGTCCAGGTCACGCTGACTATGTGAAGAACATGATCACTGGTGCTGCGCAGATGGACGGTGCTATCCTGGTGGTTGCTGCTACAGATGGTCCAATGCCACAAACTAAAGAACACATCCTGCTCGCTCGTCAGGTAGGTGTACCTCGTATCGTTGTTTTCATGAACAAAGTTGACCTGGTAGACGATCCTGAACTGCTGGAACTGGTAGAACTGGAAATCCGCGAGCTGCTGAGCAAATATAACTACGATGGTGACAACACTCCAATCATCAAGGGTTCCGCTACAGGTGCTCTGGCTGGTGAAGAGAAATGGGTTGCTGCTGTAGAAGAGCTGATGAACTCTGTAGATGAGTACATTCCGCTGCCTCCTCGCCCAGTTGATATGCCTTTCCTGATGTCTGTAGAAGACGTTTTCTCTATCACAGGTCGTGGTACCGTTGCAACCGGTCGTATCGAACGTGGTCGTATCAAGGTGGGTGAACCAGTTGAAATCGTTGGTCTGATCGAAAAACCTCTTACTTCTACCTGTACAGGTGTTGAAATGTTTAAGAAATTACTCGACGAAGGTGAAGCTGGTGACAACGCTGGTCTGCTGCTCCGTGGTATTGAAAAGAAAGATATCCGTCGTGGTATGGTTATCACTAAACCAGGTACTATCACTCCGCACACCGATTTCAAATGTGAAGTATACGTACTGAGCAAAGAAGAAGGTGGCCGTCACACTCCATTCTTCCAGAAATACCGTCCTCAGTTCTACTTCCGTACTACGGATGTAACTGGTGAGGTTGAACTGCCAGCTGGTGTTGAAATGGTTATGCCAGGTGATAACATCGGTCTCGTGGTTAAGCTGATCGCTCCAATCGCTATGGAAAAAGGTCTGAAATTCGCTATCCGCGAAGGTGGACGTACCGTAGGTGCTGGTCAGGTTACTGAAATCATCAAGTAATCACTTTTTTCAGCATAAAAGCCATTAGCAATTCGCAAATTGCTAGCCGGTAATCAGATTTTTTAGTAAATTCGATTTCGGTGTGACATAAGCAAACTGCTAATGGCTTTATACACGGGCATAGTTCAATGGTAGAATAGAGGTCTCCAAAACCTTTGATCAGGGTTCGAATCCTTGTGCCCGTGCAGTGTAAAATTGGTGAAAAGTGAAAGGTGAATTGTGAATTTCATTCGCCATTCGCTTTTCACCTTTCATGTTTTCAAACGGTTAATTTTAAACCAATGAACAAGCTCAGAAACTATTTCCGGGAATCCTATCATGAACTGGTGCATAAAGTATCCTGGCCTAGCTGGCAGGAACTACAGTCCTCTACAATGGTTGTTCTAATCGCTACCGTGGTAATTACCCTTGTTGTATGGGGAATGGATGCCCTTTCTAACCTGGTGTTAACACAGTATTATAAAATGTTCTAATGATGATAGAAGCATCCAATAACCCTGCAGAAGAAACAAATGTTCCGACCCAGGATACCAAATGGTATGTACTGAGAGTGGTGAGTGGAAAAGAAAAGAAGGTGAAAGAATACCTGGATATTGAGGTGCGCCGTTCCGATTGGGGAAATGTGATCACTCAGATCTTCTTACCTGTTGAGAAAGTGTATAAAGTACAGGCCGGTAAGAAAGTGATGCGCGAAAAGAACTTTTATCCCGGATATGTGATGATTGAAGCTATAGATGGTAAAATGAGTGACGAAGTCATCCAATCCATCCGCAACGTGTCCGGTGTGATTCACTTCCTTGGTAAAGAAAAGCCGATCGCTCTGCGTAAAGCTGAAGTAAATAAAATGTTAGGTAAGGTCGATGAACTGTCTGATAACGGACTGACCATGAGCGAACCTTTCATCGTTGGTGAAACTATCAAGATTATCGACGGACCATTCAATGACTTTAATGGTATTATTGAAGAGGTGATCGAAGATAAGAAGAAGTTGAAGGTGACAGTAAAGATCTTTGGTCGCGCTACACCAGTGGAGTTGAACTTTATGCAGGTAGAAAAAATAAGCTAAAGATTTTAGGTTTTTTAATAGGAGCCGTTCCGAAAGGGGCGGCTTTTTTTTGTTTATAAGAATTTAAAGTGATTTTAAGAGGTTTTGGCACCTATGGCGCCACCATCTTTTAATCCTATTATAATGCCAATTCCCTCCCCACCCCGGTACTTATCGGTACCTTTGCCATGTGAAGATACTACTGATAGAAGATGAGCCCAAAGTCGCCGCTTTCATCAAAAAAGGACTGGAAGAAGACCAACACCAGGTGGAAGTAGCTTACGATGGCGAAATCGGGCATAAAGCAATCATGCAGCACGATTACGATGTGATCATCATGGATGTGATGCTCCCCTACATGAACGGCCTGCAATTGAGCAAAAGCATCCGTGAACAAGGCATCCGTACCCCCGTGCTCATGCTCACTGCCCTCAATACTACCCCCGACATCGTAGATGGCCTCAACTCCGGCGCAGACGACTACCTCGCCAAACCATTTCACTTCAGTGAACTCCTGGCCAGAACAAACGCCCTGCACCGCCGTACCGCCGACTTCAAAGCCGCTACCACCAAACTCACCTTCATGGACCTCATCCTGGACCTGGACACCAAAACAGCCACCCGGGAAAACAAAGAAATCATCCTCACCGCCAAGGAATACGCTTTGTTAGAACTCTTCATGAATAACTGCAATAAAGTCCTCTCCCGCGCATACATCGCCCAAACTGTATGGGGACTGGACTTCGACAGCGGTACCAACACTATTGATGTATATATCAACTACCTCCGCAATAAAATTGAAAAAGGATTTTCTGGCGATCGCTTAATTCACACCGTAGTCGGCATGGGGTACGTGATGAAGATGAAATAAGTGAGATTAAAATATAATTGAAAAAGGATTCTCAGGCGACCGCTTAATACACACCGTAGTCGGCATGGGATACGTGATGAAGATGAAATAAACGTGATTATGAAGATACGTCACCGACTGGCATTGCAGTTTACCGTTCTATCAGGTTGCATCCTGCTGGTCATTTTCGTGCTCGTATACCTCCTGTTGCAAAACTATGTGAATAACACCTTTTTTAGCCAGCTGGAAGACCGTGCCCTCATCACTGCACAGGTATTCCTGGAAAAAGATGAACTGGCCAAAAAGAAGTGGAAAGACATCGAAAAGAAATACATACAGACCATCCCCGGCGAAGATGGTATGATCTACGATGAAGAAAACCAACCTGTATTTATTGAACCCGGTGCCCTCCACATACCACCTGCCGTTATCCAGGCAGTTCGCTACCATAAAAAGTACCGTTTCCATTATAAAGGTAAACCCGCTGTAGGGCTTTATTATTCAGACAACCAGGGGAACTTTGTCATTTTCGTCACCGCCGGCAACGAAGCGGGGCAGGCACAATTGATGCATAACCTCTGGATATTAGGGGGCACATTTGCACTCGGCATGCTCATGGTATTTGTAATCGGGCAGTGGTTCTCCTATCGTGCATTGCGCCCCATCAATTTCATTAACAGACAGGTAAAAAATATCCGGGCCTCTAACCTGCATGCCCGTGTGAAAAAGAGCCGTAATGAAGATGAAATCGATGAACTGGCCAGTAATTTTAATGACCTGCTGGAACACCTGGAAAAAGCATTTCACATGCAGCAATCCTTTGTCTCCAATGCATCGCATGAGTTACGTACACCATTGACAGCTATTATTACAGAGCTGGAAGTCATTCTCCAAAAACAAAGAAATCAGGAAGACTATATGAAAACATTGCGCTCTGTACTGGATGAATCAGCCAAACTGAAAACCATCACCAATGGACTGCTGGAGCTCACCCAGGCCGATAAAGATGCCCATGCAGGCAAAGAACATATCAGACTGGACGAACTGCTGTGGGACCTGCGGGAAGAATGGGCCGGAAAACATCCGGAACAGTTACTCAATATGCAGATGTTGCAATTGCCTGAAGATGCTACCAGACTGGAAATAACAGGGAACAGAGAGTTGCTGGTACTGGCTATCAAAAATATCATCAAGAATGCCTTTAAGTTCTCCGGCAATCAACCTGTGGATTGCACCCTGGATTGTCAGGAAGAGCAATTGTTAATAACAATCACGGATAGTGGAATCGGTATATCACCCGAAGATGCAGAACGTATTTTTATGCCACTCTTCAGGGCAAATAATGCACGTATCTATCCCGGTTTTGGCATCGGCTTATCGATGGCACAAAAGATCATCCAGGCACACAATGGACACATCAGTGTGAGCAGTGAACCCGGCGACGGCAGCACATTTAACGTTTCCTTCACGATTCACCATTAAATCTAATGGGTTTTTAATTTACCTCTAACGGCCCCCTAATAACAGCGTTGCAACTTTACATGCGTTAAAAATCTCTGAAACGATCATGTATTTGAAACGGGTATTATTCCTCTTCCTATATCTCGCAGCCATGCTGCCTGTAGCTGAAGCGCAGACAGATACTGTACGGTATGCGCTGCCGGATGCTGAAAAGGTTTTTCTTGAAAATAATCTGTCACTGCTGGCAGGGAAACTGGAAATCCCTATAGTAGAAGCAAAGATCCTGCAGGCAAGAGCATGGCCCAATCCCAACCTGTCTATCGGCGACATCCAGTTTTATACCAATGGTACGACCGCATCTGCGCCTCCGCTATTTGGTAATTTCTGGAGAGACAGAACATTCAGCGCACAACTGGAACAACTGATTTATACCGCACGCAAGCGAAAGAAAAATATTGACCTGGAATCCCGCAACAAAGACCTCGCGGCAAGCAATTTCATGGACTTGCTACAATCATTGAAAGCTGACTTCAGGCAAACAGAAGCCTCTTTACTATATCTGCAACAGATACAGGGCGATCAGTTATTTCAGTTAGGCGTTGTGAATACTTTATTAAGGGCACAAGAGGCCATGCTGAAGCAGGGAAATATTTCACAAACTGAAATGTACCGTATCAAAGCTTTACAGATCTCCCTGCACTCGGATATCAATGAAACACACGAAGACCTGACGGCACAGCAGGAACACCTGAAAAACTTACTGGCGCTGAACTCAAATGTGTACCTGGTATTGAACGATCCAATACCTACTTCAGATATGGTCACTGAATTGGAGCAACATCCTTTGCAGGAATTACTCACACAGGCTACACAACACAATGCTGGTATCATGGCCGCACAGCAACAAAAACAGGTGAGTGTAGCTGCATTGACTGTAGAAAAAGCAAACAGGGTGCCTGACCTGAGCCTCAATGTAAATTATGACAGAGCAGGTAATGATCAGCTCAACTTTATGGGTGCCGGTGTCTCTATGGATCTGCCATTTTTCAACAGGAATAAAGGCAATATCAAAGCGGCACAACTGGCGGTACAACAAAGTGATCTGTTAGAGAAAAATAAGATCACAGAAGTGAATAATGCGGTGGTAAAAGAATGGACAGACCTGCACAAAGCGATTGGTTTGTATGAAAGTATTGACACCGACTACCTGGATAAACTCGATACTATGGTAGAAGGCATCAGCCGCAACTTCGTGAGCCGGAATATAAGTCTGCTGGAATTTCTTGATTTCTTCAGCTCATTCCGCGACAGCAGGCAGCAATACTATGCTGCAATCAGGAACATCAGTATGAAAAAGGCGACGCTTAATTACTTAACCGGAACGGAGCTATAAACAACGCATTATGTACCGTATATTTTACATAGGACTGGCCATGGTATTAATATCAGCCTGTCACAATTCTACCTCTACCGCTATCACCACTACGCAGGAGGAAAATACCTGCATTATTTCTCCCAGCCTGAAAAAGCTGATTCAGTTAACACCGCTGTCAGAGGCTCCGGTACACGGAGAGCTGGAACTGACCGGGAGTGTGAGTTATGATCAGGATCACCTGTACCATTATCAATCACTGGCCAGTGGTGTAGTAAGAGACGTGCGTTTTAACCTCGGTGATTATGTCACCAAAGGACAGGTATTGGCCGAAATAAAAACGACAGAATTAAGTGATCAATCTGCGGGGCTTCACAAAGCAGAAGCTGCGCTTGCACTGGCAGAAAGACAATTGAGAGCGACGACCAGTCTGCACGACGATGGCATTGCATCTGACAAGGAATTGCTGGAAGCACAGAATGAAGTGGCCGCAGATAATCTGGAAATTAACAGGATCAAGGAAACCCTCACTATACAGGGGGGCAGTGTGGATAAAGGGGTATTACTGATACATGCGCCTATGAGTGGTGATATAGTGGCGAAGAAAATGACTACCGGCTATCAGGTGAATGCGGGTGATGATGATCTGTTTATCATTTCTGACCTGAAGCGGGTGTGGGTCATGGCAAATGTATATGCGGCACAGTTAGGTATGGTGAAAGCGGGGCAGGAAGTAGCGATCAGTACCACTGCTTATCCGGGAAAAGTATTTACAGGCAGGATCGCCCGTCTTTCCAACATCTTTGATCCGGAAGAAAAAGTAATGAAAGCAGTGGTGGAAATTGACAATGCCAATCTGGAATTAAAGCCGGATATGATGGTGAGTGTGAATGTACATATGAGCACAAATGAACAGGCGCTGGCAGTGCCACTGGATGCCGTAATCTTTGATGATGATAACTACCATGTAATAGCTTATCACAGTGACTGCGATGTACGTGAACTGACCATTAATCCGCTGTCGCACGATAAGCAGTATTATTATGTGAAAGAGGATGTACTGCACAAAGGTGATACCATCATCAGTCGCAACCAGTTATTGATCTATAATCAGCTGAAAGGAAGATAGTATGAACAAACTAGTAGAAAAGATAGTTGGCTTTGCACTAAAGAACCATACGCTGGTATTGTTCTTTACTTTCCTGCTGATTGTAGCTGGTGTAGTCGCCATTAAGAATACATTGATAGAAGCCTATCCGGATGTGACCAATACCCGTGCCCGTATTATTACACAATGGTCGGGCCGGAGTGCGGAAGAGATAGAGAAGTTTGTGACATTGCCTATTACGAAAGAGATGAGCACTATTCCGGGTAAGACGGATGTGCGTTCTGTTTCACTCTTTGGCTTGTCTGTCGTGACGGTGAATTTCGAAGATAATGTAGAAGATTTTTATGCACAGCAATATGCGGGTAACCGCATGCGGAATGTGGATCTGCCTGCTGGTGCAGATGCAGAAATAGAACCACCGTATGGTGCAACGGGAGAGATATTCCGGTATGTGATCAGGAGTAAAGACAGACCGATCCGTGATTTGTCTGCCCTGCAGGAATGGGTGATCAGCAGGGAATTGTTATCAGTACCAGGTGTAGCAGATGTGAATAGTTTTGGAGGGGAAGAAAAGAGTTATGAGATCAGGGTGAATCCAACAGAACTATCGAACTACGGGTTGACGGCATTGGATGTATTTCAGGCGATTGGTAAAAGTAATATCAACGTAGGTGGCGATGTGATTCAGAAGGGGAGTCAGGCATATGTGGTACGTGGTGTGGGATTGCTGGAAAAGACAGCAGATATTGAGAACATCCTTATTACAAATGTAAAAGGCACCCCGGTGCTGGTGAAGAATGTGGCGAATGTAGTTGTGACCGGAAAACCAAGATTGGGTAGAGTAGGGTTGAACAGTGATGACGACCTGGTAGAAGGGATTGTGATCATGCTGAGAGGGGAGAATCCCAGTAAGGTAATTGAGAAATTGCGGGAGCGGATTGCAGATCTGAACAATCGTATTCTGCCCAAAGATGTAAAGATAGAACCGTTCCTGGACAGGACGGAGCTGGTAGATAAGACCATTACAACTGTTACACATAACCTTATAGAGGGGATTTTGCTGGTATCCATTGTTGTGTTTGTGTTTCTATATAACTGGCGTACTACAGTGATAGTGGCGTCCGTAATACCGCTGGCATTTTTGTTTGCCTTGCTTATGTTGCGGATACAGGGGCTGTCGGCCAATCTGATCTCCATAGGAGCAGTAGATTTTGGGTTATTGCTGGAGGGAACGATGGTGATAGTCGAGCATGTATTTGCCAGTATGGACAAGCGTGCCCGTGATATGGGCATGGAGGCATTCAACGCTATGCCAAAGGATGGTTTCATACAGGATAAAGCGAGAAGTGTGGCAAAGTCGATCCTGTTTGCACAAGTGATCCTGATCGTAGCGTTGATGCCTATTTTTACATTTCAGAAAGTGGAAGGAAAGATGTTTTCACCACTGGCCTTTACTTTGGGATATGCATTGTTAGGGTCACTGTTATTGAGTTTGACCTATGTACTAGTGATGTGTAAACTGTTGCTGAACAAGAATGTGGTAGACAGGCACAGTGCGGTGACGGAGTTTTTCAGGAAGATCATATTCAGGTTGTTTCAGTTTGCGACTAAGTACAGGAGGGGAACGATCATTGGTTTCTTTGTATTACTGGGTGGTTGTATACTGGGATTTGGCAGTATGGGAACGGAGTTTATACCAAAGCTGAATGAGGGTGCGATCTATATAAGAGCCACCCTGCCAAGTAGTGTGAACCTGGATGAATCGGTGCGATTGACGAAAGAGATGAAAGCACAGCTGCGGAGTTTTGATGAAGTACAATTTGTGCTGACACAGACGGGCAGGCCCAATGATGGTACAGATCCCACTGGTTTTTTCAATATTGAATTCCATGTGCAGTTGAAAGATGAGGGGCAATGGCAGCACCATATAACGAAGGAGCAGTTATTGGAACAGATGGAGGCGAAGTTGCGGGTGTATCCGGGGATTGTGTTTGGGTTTAGTCAGCCGATCATGGATAATGTGGAAGAGTATGTAGCGGGGGTAAAGAGTGCATTAGTCGCGAAGGTATATGGTAATGATCTGCCTTCACTGGAACGGACGGCGGATAGTATTGCTGCGGTGATCAAAGGAATCAGGGGGATTGAGGATGTGAATGTGTTCAGGAATATTGGTGCACCGGAATTGAGGATTAAGTTGAGTGAGGCGAGGATGGCAAGGTATGGTATCAGTATGGAAGATGCGCAGGCGGTGGTAGAGATGGCGATAGGGGGGAAGTCGGCATCTACATTCTATGAGGGAGAGCGGATGTTTGAGATCAGGGTGCGTTACGATGAGCATTTCAGACAATCGGAGCAGGAGATCAGGAATATATTGGTACCGGCGGCGGGAGATGCAAAAGTGCCATTGTCGGAGATCGCGGATATTGGGTTCTTTACGGGTCCTGCATTTATTTACAGGCAGGGGAGCAGCCGGTATATAGCGGTAGGTTTTTCAGTGAGGGGGAGAGATCTGGGAGGTACCATAGCCGAAGCGCAGGAGAAGGTAAAGAAGCGGGTGAAACTACCGGAGGCGTATAAGCTGGAATGGGCAGGAGAGTTTGAGAGTCAGCAGCGGGCTACGGGCCGGCTGGTGTATATAGTACCGATATCGTTGTTATTGATCGGGTTCCTGTTGTATATCAATTTCAATAACCTGAAGGATACTTTGTTGTCGTTGATAACGGTGCCGTTTGCTTTTATGGGTGGGTTCTTTTCGTTGTGGATCACGCATACCATATTCGGGATTTCGGCGGGTATTGGATTTATTATATTATTTGGCGTAGGAACGATAGATGGGATCATATTGATATCAGTGATGAAGAGTTACTGGGAGAAGGGGATGCCGTTGAAAGAGGCGATAGAAAATGGTGTGAAGGATAGGATCAGACCCGTATTTATGATAGCGGTGATGGGATCGTTGGGATTATTGCCGGCGGCATTGAGTCATGGCATGGGATCGGAGATCCAGAAGCCGTTGGCGATTATGATAGTGGGGGGATTGGTTGTGTGTATGCTATTGAGTCTGATGGTATTACCACAGTTTTTTTACTGGGCCTACAGGAAAAAATAAAGACCGGCATTATGCTTTTACCTTTGGCAAAAGCGTAATGCCGGTTGGGGTTGGGCCTGCGGCCGGCAATGAGATTATTTCTTTCTGGTCAGGTGAATTTCCATGCTTTTGATATCTTTTCCATCTTTGGTGTAGTACATTTCCACCATGTGGTGGTCATCGTCCTGGATGGTGAAAATCTCTTTCATGTCGATGTCTTTTCCCTGCATAGGGTCATAGCCTTTGCCGGCGAGGGTAAGTTTGTGGGTGGCATCGTTCCATGTGCCCTGGAGGAACATGATACCGGTACCCATGTTGTCGACCCATGAATTCTGGAAGATCTTTTTAGCATTGTCATAGGCGAGGAGGCCATGGCCTTCGAATTCCATGCCATCGATGTTGCCTTTGTGAACAGATTCCTGGTATCGGCCACCGAGGATCATTTTATTTTCGGTGGTGCCGGTAGATTTGGATGGCGGTGCGTCGGGGGCCATCCAGAAGGTCATTTCATAATCCCAGGTACCATCGGAATGTGCGAGCATCTGGTGAATTTTTCCCGGGGTCATGTAATCCATCCAGGCTTTTTGGGCGCCGGACTGATCCTGAGCGAGGATGTGGGTGGCGGCGAGGATGGGGAAGCATAATAGCAACAGACGTTTCATGATTTGGTGGATTTTAAGTATTAAAAGAACAAGGAAGATGAGGAGAAGGTTGAAGGCGGGGGCAACAATAAATTTATATGAAGAGGATTAGGAATTCCGGTAAATTCCATTAGATTTGCGAGAGAGGGTGCTGGAACTCATTTGTTAGCCTTCCCTATTACTTAAATACCAGCAAAAGTTTTGCAATAGAATTGTAAAATTTTAACCCCAAATAGATGATAATAGCAAAAAGGATGCCCGAAAGCAAATTCTTTTTGTGATTTATTATATTATTATATACCTTTGCATCCCCTTCAAAAGGTATTTTTTTTCTTCCTTTTAGTTTTGGGAGTCTCGGAAGAGACGAGACGTTTTAACCAAATTAAATTTTCAACATGGCAAAAGAGATCGCTACGTACGTGAAATTGCAGGTTAAAGGCGGCGCTGCCAACCCTGCACCTCCAATTGGTCCAGCCTTGGGTTCCAAGGGTGTGAACATTATGGAGTTCTGTAAGCAGTTCAATGCCCGTACCCAGGATAAAGCTGGTAAGGTATTGCCTGTGTTACTGACTGTTTACACAGATAAGTCTTTTGATTTCGTAATTAAGACTCCTCCTGCAGCTGTACAGTTGCTGGAAGCAGCCAAATTGCAGAGTGGTTCCAAAGAGCCAAACCGTAACAAGGTTGGTAAAGTTACCTGGGCTCAGGTAGAAGCTATCGCAACTGATAAGATGGCTGACCTGAACTGTTTCACCAAAGAGAGCGCCATGAAGATGGTAGCTGGTACTGCCCGTTCTATGGGTATTACTGTGGATGGTAACGCTCCATGGAGCAACTAATTGTTTCACCTGTGTATAACGGGTTAACTTTTTAAAACATTTTGCAATGGCAACTAAGAAAAGAAAAGTAGCTGATACAAAAGTGGACAAGAACAAGATCTACTCCCTGAAGGAGGCGTCCACAATTGTAAAAGACATTAACTGCACTAAGTTCGACAGCTCTGTCGATTTACATATCCGTCTGGGCGTTGATCCCAAGAAAGCAGACCAGGCTATCCGTGGTTCCGTAACGCTTCCCCACGGTACTGGTAAGACTAAACGTGTTCTGGTACTTTGCACGCCTGACAAAGAGGCTGCTGCAAAAGAAGCTGGAGCTGATCACGTTGGTTTGGATGAGTATATCCAGAAAATCGAAGCTGGCTGGACTGATATCGATGTAATCGTAGCTACACCAGCTGTGATGCCAAAGATTGGTAAGCTGGGTAAGATCCTGGGTCCCCGTAACCTGATGCCTAACCCTAAGACTGGTACTGTTACTAATGATGTAGCGGCTGCGGTGAACGAGGTGAAAGGTGGTAAGATTACCTTCAAGGTAGACAAGGCTGGTATCATCCATGCTTCTATTGGTCGTGTATCATTTGCTCCTGAAAAGATCGAACAGAACTCTCAGGAACTGATCAACGCTATCATCAAGCTGAAACCTGCTACTGCTAAGGGTACTTACCTGAAAGGTCTGGCTATGGCGAGCACAATGAGCCCAGCCATCACGGTTGACACTAAATCTGTTCAAAACTAACTGATTCGCCGGCTGGCAGATCGACAAACTGAGAAAAGCTATGAACAAAGATCAAAAAAATGAAGTGATTGAACTGCTGAAAAGTAAGTTCGCTCAATATAACAACTTCTACATCACAAACACTGAGTCTCTGACTGTAGCGCAGGTAAACAATTTGCGCAGGGTTTGTTTTGATAAGAACGTGGAAATGAAGGTGGCTAAGAACACCCTCATCAAGAAAGCATTGGAATCTCTGGATGCTGAGAAATATTCAGGTGTATTTGATGCACTGAATGGTGTAACTGCCCTGATGTTCTCTGATTCTCCAAAAGAACCAGCGCTGATCATCTCTACTTTCCGTAAGGAAAACAAGAAAACAGAAAAGCCTGAGTTGAAAGCTGCATTTGTAGGTGATGAAATCTACACTGGCGATGCTCAACTGGCTAACCTGATTAAGATCAAGACTAAGAACGAACTCATTGGAGACGTTATCGGTCTGTTGCAATCTCCTGCTAAGCGTGTTATCGCTGCTTTGCTGGAAAAAGGCAAGAAGGAAGAAGCAGGTGAAACTGTTGCTCCAGCGGCTGAATAAGCTGAAAGTGAGTTTAATAAACTCACGACCAATAAATTATGGCTTCCAAGTCACAATATAAATCATCAATCTAACATTCAAATTCTTAAAAACATTATACAATGGCAGACGTTAAAGCATTAGCCGAACAATTAGTAGGTTTAACTGTTAAGGAAGTACAAGAACTGGCAGACGTTCTGAAGAGCGAATACGGTATCGAACCAGCTGCTGCTGCAGTTGTAGTAGCTGCAGGTGGTGGCGAAGCTGCTGCTGCAGAAGAAAAAACAGCCTTCAACGTTATCCTGAAATCTGCGGGTGCTAGCAAACTGAACGTAGTTAAGATCGTTAAGGATCTGACAGGTCTTGGTCTGAAAGAAGCTAAGGAACTGGTAGACGGTGCTCCTAAGGAACTGAAAGCAGGCGTTAGCAAGGCTGAAGCAGAAGACCTGAAAGCTAAGCTGACTGAAGCTGGCGCTGAAGTTGAAATTCAGTAATTCTTTGCTTAAGGATACCTCTTTATAAAGGTCAAAAGTGCTTTTTGGCACTTTTGGCCTTCTTCCCTTTGGGAAAGTGTCTTTTTCGAAGCGTCAAAAAAGGGGAAATCACCGGGTCGGTGGATTTGACAATCAGGAGAAGACAGAAATTTTTGAGGGTAATTGGCAAAGAATCCTTAATTTCCCCGATTCATGTTGTGATCTACACCTCACAATATTATATAAGTTAATATAACTGCTAACTTCGAATATGTCTCTAAAAAAAGCCCAAACAAGTGAAAGAATAAACTTTGGAAAGATCAAACAAGTAACTGAGACACCGGATCTGTTGGCTATCCAAATTCAATCTTTCAAGGATTTCTTCCAGTTAGAAACCACACCAGACAAGCGTAACAATGAAGGCCTTTTTAAAGTATTCAAGGAGAACTTCCCGATCACAGATACCCGCAATATCTTCAATCTGGAGTTTCTGGACTACTTTGTAGACCCTCCGCGTTATACCATAGAGGAATGTATTGAGCGTGGGCTTACCTATTCTGTACCGCTGAAGGCAAAATTGCGCCTGAGCTGTAACGATGAGGAGCACGTAGACTTCCAGACGATTGTGCAGGACGTGTTCCTTGGGAACATACCCTACATGACTCCGAGAGGTACTTTCGTGATCAACGGAGCCGAACGTGTAGTTGTATCTCAGCTGCATCGTTCTCCTGGTGTATTCTTCGGTCAATCTATCCACCCGAACGGTACCAAGATCTACTCTGCAAGGGTGATTCCGTTCAAGGGCGCGTGGATGGAGTTTGCAACTGACATCAACAATGTGATGTATGCATACATCGACCGTAAGAAGAAATTCCCCGTAACTACGCTGTTACGTGCTATCGGGTACGAAACGGATAAGGACATCCTGCAGCTGTTCGGGATGGCTGATGAAGTAAAAGCAGACAAGAAGAGCCTTGATAAATACGCTGGCAAGAAACTGGGTGCCCGTGTACTAAGAAGCTGGGTAGAAGATTTCGTTGATGAAGATACCGGTGAGGTAGTGAGCATCGAACGTAACGAAATCGTGCTGGAACGTGATAGCATCCTCGACGAAGCGAACATTGAGACGATCGTTGATATGGGTGTGAAGAGCGTATTTGTGCAGAAAGAAGAGGTGAGCGGCGACTTCTCTATCATCTACAATACTTTAAATAAAGATACATCTAACTCCGAGCTGGAAGCCGTTCAGCACATCTACCGCCAATTGCGCGGTGCCGATGCGCCGGATGATGAAACAGCAAGGGGTATCATTGATAAATTATTCTTCTCTGACAAGCGTTATGACCTCGGTGATGTAGGCCGTTATAAGATCAACAGGAAACTGGGTCTGCCTACTCCACTGGACATGAAGGTGCTGACCAAAGAAGATATTATCGCGATCATCAAGTACCTGGTACAGCTCACTAACAGTAAGGCGGAAATCGATGATATCGATCACCTGTCTAACCGTCGTGTTCGTACTGTAGGTGAGCAGTTATATGCTCAATTCGGTGTTGGTCTGGCTCGTATGGCCCGTACCATCCGCGAAAGAATGAACGTTCGTGATAATGAAGTATTCACCCCGGTAGACCTGATCAACGCGAGGACATTGTCTTCCGTAATCAACTCTTTCTTCGGTACCAGCCAGTTGAGCCAGTTCCTGGATCAAACCAACCCGCTGTCTGAGATCACGCACAAGCGTCGTATCTCCGCACTGGGCCCCGGTGGTCTGAGTCGTGAAAGAGCAGGTTTCGAGGTACGTGACGTACACTATAGCCACTACGGCCGTCTTTGTACTATCGAAACACCGGAAGGTCCAAACATCGGTCTGATCTCTACCCTTTGCGTACACGCTAAGGTGAATGATATGGGCTTTATCGAAACTCCATACCGTAAGGTACAGGATGGTAAAGTTGATATGGATAAAGTGAAATTCCTGAGTGCTGAAGAAGAGGATAGTGTGAAGATCGCTCAGGCAAATGCTCCACTGGATGAAGCAGGTAACTTTATCAATGAAAAGGTGAAATCCCGTGAAACCGGTGACTTCCCTATTCTGGACAGAGGAGAAGTAGAATATATGGACGTAGCTCCGAACCAGATCGTGGGTCTGAGCGCTTCCCTGATTCCGTTCCTCGAGCATGATGATGCCAACCGTGCGTTGATGGGATCAAACATGCAACGTCAGGCAGTACCGCTGATCAATCCACAGGTGCCTATCGTAGGTACTGGTCTGGAAGGAAAAGCAGCCCGCGATTCCCGTCTGCAGATCACTGCTGAAGGTCGTGGTGTGATTGAATTCGTTGATGCCAATGAAATCCATGTTCGTTACGAGCGTGACGAAATGCAGAAACTGGTATCATTCGAAGATGATCTGAAGATTTACCACCTGACTAAATTCGTTAAAACCAACCAGAGCACCTGTATCAACCTGCGTCCTGCCGTTAAGAAAGGACAGCAGCTGGAATTCGGTGACTTCCTGACTGAGGGTTATGCAACCCGCGGCGGTGAACTGGCCCTGGGTCGTAACATGAAAGTGGCGTTCATGCCATGGAAAGGTTACAACTTTGAGGATGCGATCGTAATCTCTGAGCGTGTAGGCCGTGAAGACCTCTTCACTTCTATACACATCGATGAATACGAGCTGGAAGTACGTGACACTAAGCTGGGTGAAGAAGAACTGACACCAGATATTCCAAACGTAAGTGAGGAAGCAACCAAAGACCTGGATCAGAACGGTATCATCCGTGTAGGTGCACACATCAAGGAAGGCGACATCCTGATCGGTAAGATCACTCCCCGTGGTGAATCTGATCCTTCTCCTGAAGAAAAACTGCTTCGTGCGATCTTCGGTGACAAGGCTTCCGATGCGAAAGATGCTTCCCTGAAGGCACCTCCAAGCACAGAAGGTGTGGTGATCGACAAGAAATTGTTTAGCCGCGCTAAGAAAGATAAGAACTCTAAGACCCGTGAAAAAGCGGCCCTGGAGAAATTAGAAAAAGTACACCAGAAGAACGAAGAAGACCTGTTGGAAGTGCTGATGAGTAAGCTGTTGACACTGCTGAAGGATAAAACCTCTCAGGGTATCACCAACACTTACGGTGAAGTACTGATCTCTAAAGGCTCTAAGTTCTCTTCCAAGAATCTGGCGAACATCGACTTCCAGAACGTGAACCCACTGGGCTGGACAACAGATGAAGTAACCAACGATCAGATCAACACACTGCTGCACAACTTTAACATCAAGTACAATGAAGAACTGGGACGTTACAAACGTGAGAAGTTCAACATCAGCATTGGTGATGAGTTGCCAGCCGGCGTACTGAAACTGGCTAAGGTTTACCTGGCTAGCAAACGTAAGCTGAAAGTGGGTGATAAGATGGCGGGTCGTCACGGTAACAAGGGTATCGTTGCCAAGATTGTACGTGATGAAGACATGCCATTCCTGGAAGACGGTACACCAGTAGATATCGTACTGAACCCACTCGGGGTACCTTCCCGTATGAACCTTGGACAGATTTACGAAACTGTACTGGGTTGGGCAGGTCTGAAACTGGGTATCAGGTTCGCTACGCCAATCTTTGATGGTGCTACTACAGAAGAAATCGCAGATTATATCGATACTGCAGGTCTGCCAAGCTTTGGCCATACTTACCTGTATGATGGCGAAACCGGTGAGCGTTTCCACCAGAAAGCTACCGTGGGTGTTATCTACATGCTTAAGCTGAGCCACATGGTGGATGACAAGATGCACGCCCGTTCTATCGGACCATACTCTCTTATTACCCAGCAACCGTTGGGTGGTAAGGCGCAGTTCGGTGGTCAGCGTTTTGGTGAAATGGAGGTGTGGGCACTTGAAGCATACGGTGCGTCCAACATTCTGCAGGAGCTGTTAACCATTAAATCAGATGACATTGTGGGCCGTGCCAAAGCTTATGAGTCAATCGTGAAAGGCGATAACATCCCGAAAGCAGGCGTACCTGAATCATTCAACGTATTGATTCACGAGTTACGTGGTCTGGGTCTGGATCTGAAATTTGAATAGTAGTTTAAGCTATAAATAGCTACAAGCTGCAGGAAGCAGTCCCGAAAAAAGGGGCTGGCGGCCTGTGGCTTGCAGCTTGTAAAGCCGGAACTCTTTTTCCCATGTGAATTTTCTTTAAACAACATACAATGGCCATCAAGAAAGAAAATCGTCCTAAATCAAACTTTAATAGCATTACCATTAGTCTGGCGTCTCCGGATAGTATCCTGGAGCGTTCTTATGGCGAAGTGCTGAAGCCGGAAACCATCAACTACCGTACTTATAAGCCGGAGCGTGATGGTTTGTTCTGCGAAAGGATATTCGGCCCTGTAAAGGACTATGAGTGCTATTGCGGCAAATACAAACGTATCCGTTATAAGGGTATCGTGTGCGACCGCTGTGGTGTGGAAGTGACTGAAAAGAAAGTACGTCGCGAAAGAATGGGCCACATCCGTCTGGTTGTACCTGTTGTTCATATCTGGTATTTCAAATCCCTTCCAAATAAGATCGGTTACCTGCTGGGTATGAGCTCCAAGAAACTGGAGACTATCGTGTATTATGAAAGATACGTGATTATCCAGGCTGGTGCTAAACAGGAGAAAGGCCTGAATTATGGCGACCTGTTAACTGAAGAAGAATATCTCGACATCCTGGATACCCTGCCAAAGGATAACCAGCTGCTGAGTGATGATGATCCTAATAAGTTCATCGCTAAGATGGGTGCGGAAGCTGTAGAAATGATGCTGGCCAGAATTGATCTGGATAGCCTTTCTTACCAGCTGCGTAACCAGGCTGCTACTGAAACCAGCCAGCAACGTAAAGCGGAAGCCCTGAAACGCCTGAGCGTAGTAGAAGCTTTCCGTGAAGCAAATGGTCGTGTTGAAAACCGTCCTGAATGGATGGTAATGCAATATATCCCTGTTGTTCCACCAGAACTGCGTCCGTTAGTTCCATTGGATGGTGGTCGTTTCGCGTCTTCTGACCTGAACGATCTGTACCGCAGGGTAATTATCCGTAACAATCGTCTGAAACGCCTGATCGAAATCAAGGCACCAGAGGTGATCCTGCGTAACGAAAAACGTATGCTGCAGGAAGCGGTTGACTCCCTCTTCGATAACAGCCGTAAATCAAATGCGGTGAAAGCGGAAGGTGGTCGTGCCCTGAAATCACTCTCTGATGTACTGAAAGGTAAACAAGGTCGTTTCCGTCAGAACCTGCTCGGTAAACGTGTTGACTATTCCGGTCGTTCCGTAATCGTGGTTGGTCCTGAACTGAAGCTGCACGAATGTGGTCTGCCAAAAGATATGGCAGCAGAGCTGTTCAAACCATTCATCATCCGTAAACTGATCGAAAGAGGGATCGTTAAAACGGTAAAATCTGCGAAGAAGCTGGTAGACAGGAAGGAAGCAGTAGTTTGGGATATCCTTGAAAACGTACTGAAAGGACACCCGGTAATGCTGAACCGTGCTCCTACGCTGCACCGTCTCTCCATCCAGGCATTCCAGCCTAAACTGGTAGAAGGTAAAGCGATCCAGTTGCACCCGCTCGTGTGTTCTGCGTTCAACGCGGATTTCGATGGTGACCAGATGGCGGTACACGTACCGTTGAGCAATGCTGCGATCCTGGAAGCACAACTGTTGATGCTGTCTTCACACAACATCCTCAACCCACAGAATGGTACGCCAATCACCCTGCCTTCACAGGACATGGTCCTTGGTCTGTACTACATCAGTAAAGGAAAGAAATCTACCCCTACTGAAAAAGTAGAAGGTGAAGGAATGGCTTTCTATTCTGCTGAAGAGGTAATCATCGCTTACAACGAACAGAAAGTGAACCTGCACGCAAATATCCGCGTAAAGGCAAACATCCGTAACGAGAAGGGTGAGTTGGTGAACAAGCTGATCGAAACGACAGTAGGTCGTGTGATCTTTAACCAGCACGTTCCAAAAGAAGCTGGTTATGTAAACGCACTGCTGACTAAGAAATCATTGCGTGAGATCATCGGTGACATCATTAAATTTACCGATATCCCGAAAACTGCGAAGTTCCTGGATGATATCAAGCAATTAGGTTTCCGTACGGCGTTCCGTGGTGGTCTGTCCTTCAACATCAATGACCTGATCATCCCTGAGGTGAAACAGGTAATGATCGACAGCGCATCTAACGAAGTGGACGAAGTATGGGATAACTATAATATGGGTCTGATCACGAATAACGAACGTTATAACCAGATTATCGATATCTGGTCCCGTGCAGATACCAAAGTAACTGAAACGCTGATCCGTGAGCTGGCGAATGACAAACAGGGCTTCAACTCTGTATACATGATGCTTGACTCCGGTGCGCGTGGTTCCAAACAGCAGATCAAGCAGCTGGCAGGTTTGAGAGGATTGATGGCCAAGCCACGTAAGAGTGGTTCTACTGGTTCAGAGATCATCGAAAACCCGATCCTGTCTAACTTCAAGGATGGTCTGAACGTATTGGAATACTTCATCTCTACGCACGGTGCGCGTAAAGGTCTTGCGGATACGGCGTTGAAAACAGCGGATGCTGGTTATCTGACCCGTCGTCTCGTAGACGTTGCACAGGACGTAGTTATCAACGAAGAAGATTGTGGTACCCTGCGTGGTATTGCTACTTCAGCGCTGAAAGACAATGAAGAAATCGTAGAACCATTATACGATCGTATCCTGGGTCGTACATCCCTGCAGGACGTATTCGATCCTCATACTGAGGAGGTGATCGTTGAAGCAGGTGGTATAATCGATGAGGATATCGCTCACCGTATCGAAAACAGTGCGATTGATACTGTTGAGATCCGTTCCGTACTGACTTGCGAAAGCCGCAGAGGTGTATGTGTGAAGTGTTATGGTAAGAACCTGGCAACCGGTTATACGACTCAGCGTGGTGATGCCGTAGGTATCATTGCAGCACAGTCCATCGGTGAGCCTGGTACCCAGCTGACACTGCGTACCTTCCACGTGGGTGGTGTGGCTGGTTCTACATCAGTAGATACTGGTCTGGCTGCTAAATTCGAAGGTACCGTACAGTTTGATGGTCTGCGTACCACTACATACGAAAACAACGATGGTGATAAAGTACAGGTGGTAATTGGCCGTACTGGTGAATTACGTATCGTAGACGTGAAGAACGATCGTCTGCTGATCACCAACAACATCCCTTACGGTTCTACACTGCTGGTGAAAGATGGCCAGAAGGTAGCGAAAGGTGATATGATCTGTACATGGGATCCATACAACGCCGTTATCGTATCTGAAATCGCTGGTAACATCCGTTTCGATAGCATCATTGAAGGTATCACCTTCCGTGAAGAAGCTGACGAGCAGACAGGTCACCGTGAGAAAGTGGTTATCGAAACCAAGGATAAGAATAAGATCCCATCCCTGTTCGTAGATGGTAACAAGGAAGTGAAATCTTATAACTTACCAGTAGGTTCACATATCGTAATCGAAGAAGGTGAAGCTGTAAAAGCGGGTCAGGTAATCGTGAAGATCCCACGTATCCTCGGTAAACTGAGAGATATCACGGGTGGTCTGCCACGTGTAACTGAACTGTTTGAAGCACGTAACCCAAGCAACCCTGCTATCGTATCTGAGATTGATGGTGTGGTAGCCTTCGGTAACATCAAACGTGGTAACCGTGAGATCATCATCGAAAGCCGTGAAGGTCAGATCAAGAAATACCTGGTGCCATTGACACGTCATATCCTGGTACAGGATGGTGACTTCGTGAAAGCAGGTACTGCGCTGTCTGATGGTTCTATCACGCCTGCAGATATCCTCTCTATCAAGGGTCCATTTGCCGTACAGGAATACCTGGTAAATGAGATTCAGGAGGTTTACCGCTTACAGGGTGTGAAGATCAACGACAAGCACATTGAGGTGATCGTACGCCAGATGATGCGTAAGGTGAACATCGAAGATCCGGGCGATACCCGTTTCCTCGAAGGAGATACCACAGACAAGTTTGAATTCTTTGAAGAAAACGACCATATATTCGATAAGAAGGTAGTAACAGATGCTGGTGAATCAACTTTGTTGAGAGCTGGTCAGATCGTTACCCTGCGCCAGGTAAGAGAAGAAAACTCTCTGCTGCGCCGTTCGGACAGGAAACTGGTTGAGTTCCGCGATGCGAAACCAGCTACTTCCAGCCCGCTGCTGCAAGGTATTACCAAGGCGTCTCTGGGTACACATAGCTGGATCTCTGCTGCGTCCTTCCAGGAAACCACGAAGGTATTGTCTTCTGCTGCCATCAACGGTAAGATAGATGACATGCTGGGTCTGAAGGAGAATGTGATCACAGGTCACCTGATCCCTGCAGGTACAGGTTTACGCGAGTTCGAAAACATGATCGTAGGTTCCAAAGAAGAATACGATATCCTGGCATCTTCCAAAGAAGTGTTCCAGTTCGACGAAGAAGAATAAGCGAAACGCTCAAACCATAAAAAAATGTCCCGTGCGTAGTGCCGGGACATTTTTTTTACGTGTAACTTTCGGGCAATTTCTATAAATAGGTTTGATTGTGAAAAAATTCATTGTAATACTGGTCATCATAGCAGGGATCTATGCTTGCAACAAGGATAGTGATAGCTCTATACCTGACACTACATCTTATTTGAATGTGTTTGTGGCCAACCCGGATGCCAGCTATGATATTGTATTGGATACTACCTCTATGGGCACTGACTTGTCTCTGGGAGAGTATACCGGTTATAAATCATTTACTGCAAAGCGTTATACTTTGTGCATTTTTGCCACCGGCGACAGGGAAGATACATTGATACAGGGGCAGATCAGTTTGCGTAATAACCATTATTACACAATATACTTCGAGAAGAACCACAACAATATATTGCAGTTGCTGACCACTGAAGATAAAATGGGTGCAACAAGCAGCAAGACAGTAGGTTACCTGCGTGTAGTGAACCTGAGTGATAGTTATGACGCTACTGGAACTACGGCAACCATCATGGATTTTGGTATCGATGGTACGGAGTTTTTTTCCAACATTGGTTACCTGGGATACTCTGTTTTCAAGGAGATCACACCGGGTGCCCATTCACGTGATATACGGGATGCTGATTCAACAAGTCTGAATACAGGTGATTTCAACATTGAGGCAGGGAAGAGTTATAGCTGGATTGTATATGGAAATGCTTTGGTGGCTGACAGTTTTAAGGTAGTAACTTTTCAGCATAATTAAAATGTGAAAGAGTTGTTAAGAAACTGTGGACATTAGTATTATAACGTAAAAACCTTATTTTAGCCGTTTAATTTTTAAAATGTATTTAAGGAGATTAAAAAATCCACCTAACAACATGCGCACTAAACAAATTGTGAAAAGCGGATTATTGGCAGCATTTGCAGCCGCGACATTTATGGCTTGTAAACAACCTGTCAAGAAGGATACCGAATCATCAGCACCTGCCGCAGGTACAAGCGCTTCGACCGCTTCGAACGGTCTCGTTATTGCTTACGTGGATATTGATACTGTAGAAGCTTATTATAACTACTTCAAGCAAAAGAAAACTGAGCTGGAAACCAAACAGCAGGCTATTGAAAACGAACTGCAGGCAAATGTACGTGCATTGCAGAACGAAGCAGCTGATTTCCAACGTAAAGCTAACGGTATGACCCAGTCAGAAGGTGAAGCTGCTCAGCGTACCCTGTACCAGAAACAGCAACAACTGGAAGGCAAAGCACAGAACATGCGTGCACAGTATGCTGAACAGGAAAGTAAATTCAACGAGGAACTGCAGAAGAGACTGAACGATTTCCTGGAGAATTTCAACAGCGACAAGCGTTATGCATACATCTTGTCTTACCGTACAGGGGCGAGTAACATCCTGTTCAAAGACAAAAAGTATGACATTACTCCGGAAGTTATTAAAGGCCTGAATGAGGCAGATGCAGCTAAGGAGAAAAAATAAATAGTTGCTATAGCAAAAACATATAAAAAAGTTTTTAACTTGGAATCCCGTTCCGTGGAGCTTTAGATAAACTGAAGCATTTACGGAACGGGATTTTTGGTAGTTACAGGCCAGTTGCTTTTTTGAGTAATTCCACTGTGTATCTGGATGTAGTGCTACAATCAACAAAATCTAATTATGAGTAACCTGGACACAAATAACCATCAGACGGCTTTCCGTCCCAGCCTTAGTTTGCTGGATGCAACTATGATAGTAGCCGGATCGATGATCGGGTCAGGTGTATTTCTCGTATCAGCGGAGATCACCAGGTCCATTGGAAGTGCCGGATGGCTTACCCTGATGTGGGTATTAGGAGGTATTGTGACTATTATAGCAGCCGTTAGTTACGGCGAACTATCTGGTATGTACCCACGTGCTGGCGGTCAGTATGTGTACCTCAGAGAGGCTTATAATCCCTTTATTGCATTTTTATTTGGCTGGACGCAGTTCGGTGTCATACAGGCCGGTACGATAGCGGCAGTAGCTGTAGCATTTGCAAAGTATTCAGCGTTTATCATTCCATTCTTCAGTGAGGATAACATCTTGCTGGATCTGAAACTCTTTACCGTTTCGGCGGCCCAGGTACTGGCTATTATCTCAATAGTGGTACTAACCTGGATTAATACCAGGGGGATCAGGAATGGCAAGATTATTCAGACAGTATTTACACTGGCAAAACTGATATCGCTGTTTGGTCTGATCGTATTCGGGTTTTTCCTGGGGGCAAAGGCAGAAGTGTGGTCGGCTAACTGGGCACATGCCTGGGATGCGATGAGCGTGACAAAAGCAGCCGACGGCACAATCGTGACCACGGCGTTGTCTGGTCTGGCACTATTTGGTGCAGTGGCGATTTCGATGAAAGGATCACTGTTCAGCAGTGACGCCTGGAACAATATTACTTTCATTGCGGCAGAGATCAAAAATCCACAGCGGAATATAGGCAGGGCATTGTTCCTGGGTACATTCCTGGTAACAATTGTGTATGTGAGTGCGAACCTGATGTATATAGCTGTGTTACCTTTACAGGAAATTGCATTTGTACCCAAGGACCGCGTCGCGGTTGCAGCAGCTACACATATCTTTGGAAACGAAGGTGCGATAGTGATTGCTATCATGATCATGGTTTCGACCTTTGGTTGTAATAATGGATTAACCCTGGCCGGCGCCCGAATCTACTACACCATGGCGCAGGACAAATTATTCTTCAAAAAGGCAGGAGAACTGAACAAGTTTAATGTTCCCGCCAACGGATTATGGATTCAATGCCTGTGGGCTTCTTTGTTATGTTTGACTGGGAAATACGGAGATTTGTTGACCATGGTAATATTCGGGGTATTGATATTTTATGTGATCACTATCCTGGGTATTTTTATCCTTCGCCGTAAGCAACCGGATTTGCCACGACCTTATAAAGCATTTGGTTATCCTGTATTACCTTTGTTGTATATAATAGTTGCGGCATCATTAGCGTTGTTATTACTGAAATTTGAGTTCAACTATGCTATATCAGGACTGGGTATTATACTGTTAGGTATCCCGGTATACTATGTGGCGATGGCGCGGTCAAAATAGCTAGAGAAGACAAGAAAAAACTAATGTGACACAAAAGTTGTATGTAAAATGGTTGGAAATTTATGCGACTGTTGTGGAAATTTCAGTGAATTGATGTAATTTGCATAAAGACTTCCGAGAGGACCCGACGAATTGGTTTGTGTGTAACCCATGACAAACACGTATGAATAGAAAACCCTTTGTCAACACTGTGTGTACCTGGTGTGGAATCTTATCATAGTCATCACAACAACAAACGCGAGCCCGCGGCAATATAGATCGATAAGGATGGAGTGAGTGCCAACGACTTTAGGATTGTGTGTAAACAAGTATTGTTGCATAAGATAATGTAGTATAGAACCTTGTCATTGTTGCCCGGCTGGGTGTAGCGAAATTTCCGGAAGACTAAATTTAAATTCAAAAAGACATTTTCTGATTTTATAAATCATTTAAGATATTTTTCTCATTAGGTGGGGGCTTTTAGATATGTTAAGATCTGGAGCCCCATGGTAAACCATTAAAAGCCTACACGATTTGCATTCTCGAACATTCACATGACAATCTTAACAACAAGCGTAAGGTATCTACCCTACGCTTTTTTTTTGCTCCTATGTTAAGCAATTATTAACTCCATTTTTTGATTAGTACTCCCTCATATTTGCAACGTACTCTCTATGCTGACCACAAAAACAGTATTCGTTTATCGCCATAAAAATGAACATTGACAATTCACTACTAGAAAAATACTTTAAGGGTAACTGCACGGACGTAGAGGTGAAGTTGGTAGAAGCTTATCTCAGTCAGCCTGCAATACCAGAAGCAGATGCGTGGTTTGAACAGGTGTATGAAGAGAGTGCTGCTACCCCGGTTGTAAGTATGAAGCGGGCAACCTACCGCAGGTGGTATGGCGTGGCAGCTGCAATAGCGGTATTGATCAGTTTCGGTATATGGATGTGGCAGTGGCAGCAAAAGGGCATGGATAAACATATGATGGCCATGAAATGGGATACATTGGCAAATGCCGGTAATGATATAAAGCTCATGACTATGACAGACGGTTCTGAAGTATGGCTGGCACCACATTCATCCGTTATTTATAATCAACAATATAACGATACAAGTCGTGAGCTATGGCTGGAAGGTGAGGGATATTTTAATGTGAAGCATGACCCCAGTCGTCCGTTCAGTGTCCAGACCGGTCATTTGAAGACCACTGCCCTTGGTACTGCTTTTAATATTGCTACGAACAACAAAGCTGATGGCACGATAGAAGTAAGTTTGCTGGAAGGAAAGGTATCTGTAGCAACATCCACGTTTTCATGTATCCTTCATCCGGGTCAGATGATTGCCTTCAATAATAACACAACGCAATTATTACCAGTTACTTTTAACAGACAGGAAGTAACAGATTGGAGACAGGGAAAAATAGTATTTGATCAGACGCTTTTGGAAGATGCATTTGCCCGGATACAGGCACGTAAAGGTTGTAAGATTATTGTAGATCCTGCATTTAAAGGAAAGAAAAAAGTCTCAGGCATATTCCCGGCCTCCACGCCGGTTGAAAGTATACTGGAAGCAATGCAATATGTGCATGGTTTTAAAATTGAGAAAAGAGGAACAAACACGTATGCGATCGTAACACCTTAAAATAATATTTAAAAGACACAACTTAATAACTGTACTGGCGCCTGAATGCGCCATGAAGGGGACAACCCGCACCTATCATTTTTAACATAAACGCAATTCTAAAGTATGCAAAAATCTACAAACAGATTTTGTAATGGGGAAGTTATGCATTCCTGGAAGGCTTTCCTGTTGTGTTTTTTACTCACAGGGAGTACTGTGGCGCTGTCTGCGCAATCCTACCAATCTCTGAATGACAAGGTATCTGTAAACCTTGCAAACACGAATGCAGCAGCTGTTGTAAAATCGCTTGAACAACAAACAAAGTACACTTTCGCTTACGATCCTGAGTACCTGCAACATTGTGCATTGGAAGAAGTGAAATTCAATTCGCAGTCCTTATCTGCAGTATTACATTACCTGGATGACTATGCACCAATTGACATCACTTACGCGAACAATACTGTGGCACTGAAACAAGGCAGACAGCTTCGCAATGCCGCCCTTGAAAAAGGCCGTGTAACAGGTAAGATCGTAGATAGTAAAAACGAACCTTTACCAGGTGTAACTATCCTGGCTAACAATGGTCAGGGCGCTGTGACCAGTGTAGATGGTACTTATGATCTGAGTCTGAATCCGGGTGTGTATACCCTTACATTTAGCTATGTATCTTTTGATACCCGGCAGATCACTGAGGTGAACGTGGCTGCAAAAGGTGTGACACCGCTGAATGTAGTGATGAAAAGTACTGGTTCCCGTTTGAAAGAAGTTACTGTAACTGGTAATTACAAAAGAGCATCTGTAGAAGGGTTGTATGCTATCCAGAAAAATAATGCAGGTATTACGGATGGTATCAGTGCTGAACAGATTAGCCGTACGCCTGACAAGAATATCGGGGAAGTGTTGAAACGTGTGAGTGGCTTGTCGACTATGGAAAATAAATACGTAGTAGTTCGTGGTCTGAGTGAAAGATACAACCAGGCAGTACTGAACAATCAGGTAATGCCAAGTACGGAGTTGAATAGAAAGAATTTCAGCTTCGACATTATTCCTGCTAACATCGTAGAGAATGTTACTGTGGTAAAGACACTTACTCCTGATCGTAGTGCTGAATTTGGAGGCGGTCTTGTAGAGGTGAATACATTAGATATTCCGACACAGAATTTCTTAAACATAGCAGTGGGTGGAAGTACCAATAGCCTGACTACCGGAAAGAATTTTCAATCCCTGCAGTTAGATGGTAGTGAGTATTGGGGAAAAGCAGCACCACATCGCGATCTGCTGGGTAAGCTGGATTGGAACAGTACTGCGGAAATTAAAGCTGCTTATAGTACAAAAGGAAATGAAGCTACCGCATTCAATAATAACTGGGGTGTGTATGAAATGAAAGCTCCGGTTTCTCAGAACTATCAGCTCTCTGCCGGCAGAGTATTCAATGCGGGCTCAAAGAATCAGTTTGGCTTGGTGGTATCTGCAAGTTATCGCAATACTTTTCAGACACAGGATATCAGAATGAGCCGTGATAATTTCGATGGTAAAGTAAATGCGGATGATCCGGATCGTGCGGGTTTCAGCGGCAAGCGTTATGGCTTAACCACTAACCTGGGCGGACTGGCAGGTATTGGATTCAGATCACCACGCACACGTCTGGGGTTTCAGACATTATTCCTGCGCACGTATGATCAGCAATTGATTATAGGGAAGGGACAACACTCTGATCCAAGTGGATTGCTGCTGGGGTACTACGACCTGACTACACAGACAGACATGTGGCAGCATCAGTTGAAAGGTGAGCATTCTATTGGCAATAAAGGTATTAGGTTCAAATGGATGGGTAGTTATTTAGTGATGGACAAACAGAAGCCTGATAATCATCAGCTGTTGGCTAATGTGGTTGAGGATGATAAACTGGAATCCAATGAATTCAACATCAGTTCTCCATTTAGTAGTGGTATCAGTTCAGGTGCTTTACGCTGGTGGAGCAGAGCGTATGAGAAGAATTACAACTGGGATGCTGCTTTGTCAGTACCGTTCAATTTCAGTCCCGGCAATTTTGTTTCACAGAATATTTTCAAAGTGGGATATGCCGGTTGGAGCAAAGACAGGCTGTTTTATGTGTTGAACACCGGTTCTCAAAATTATAATACAACGGATTATCCGCCACTGGCAAAGACATTTGTTCCCGAAAGAGGTGGTAGCATTTACATCAGTGATTACTCTGATGATTTTCACAAAAAAGCGGCATTGCATGGAATGTACCTGATGCTGGATGATAAGATCGGAGATAGATGGCGACTGGTATGGGGACTGAGAGCAGAGTATTACAACCTGAATAAAGCGAATGACGCACTGGATTCTTTGTTCCATTATATCAACAGCACACGTGGTACTGACGAGAAATTTGACTATAGTGAATTAACGAACAGAGAGCCAAACTGGAATTTCTTCCCATCTGTGAATCTGACTTATAGTATGACACCTACTATGAACCTGCGTTTGGCGTATTCGAAGAGTATCATTCGTCCTGACCTGCGTGAGATGTCATTCTTTAGAGAATACGATTTTGAATTAGGTGGTATTTACCAGAGTGAGCTGGTGAGGTCCACGATTGCGCACCACTATGATTTCCGTTACGAATGGTATCCGGGTGCGGGAGAAGTGATTTCAATGTCCCTGTTCTATAAGAAGTTTGGATACTCCATGGAGATATACAATGATGAGCAGAGTGGAGGTATCTATAACCTGAAGAATAATAAAGATGCAAAGAACTATGGTCTGGAAGTAGAGGTGCGTAAGTCCCTTGCTTTTACAAAAGTGCCTGTATTACGCAACATCGTGCTGTATGGCAACTTTACTACACTGAGAGCTTATGTAACTCCGATGGATGTGAATTACAATGCGATTGATCCCAATAATCCATTGAAGGTAACGCCGATTGAAACGGTGGGTAAGGAAGAAAGAAGACCACAGACTGGTGCCAGCAACTACATGATGAATGCGGGTATCTTCTATGATGTGAAGCCTGCTTCTGTAAGCCTTGTGTACAATTATATTTCAAACAGAATGTTCCGTCCGGATGAAGCATATATCTATTCGCTGTATGAGCGTCCATTGGAATCGCTGGATGCACAACTGGCAGTAAGATTTTTGAAACAAAAAGGTGAGGTGAAACTGAATATTGCAAACCTATTGAACAGTTCATCTCTTGTATATCGAAATAGTTATAGTGATGGAGATATCACTAATGGAAAAAAGACACCTTCCACGAAAGAATTGCTGTATCAGAATGGGAAAGATCTGATCAATTATGAAGCGAAGCCAGGCCGTACTTATAGCATTACAATCAGTTACAAGTTTTAGTAAACGCGTTTCTCATATATAACCTGATCAGGTATGCAATTTTTAACCTTTAAGAAAACATCAACAAGATGAAAAGAAAACCCTTAATTTTCGCCGCTCTAGCCACAGTTGCAGTAATCAGCGCAGCTCTGGTAAGCTCTTGTAAGAAGGATGCAAGTGTAGCAGGTGATCGTGCATTGTCCGCAACCCAGGTAGTTCCTACCAGTTCCACACTGTCTGGTGTTTTAGGTACCGGCCATACTGTAGTAGATAGTATTCACCTCACCAGCAGCGTAGCATGGCACCTGAGTGGTCTGGTATACGTAGATTCAGCAGACGTGCTGATCATTGATGCTGGTACTACTATCAGAGGTGATCTGAGCACAAGTTCTTCAGTACCTGGTGGTGGTCTGGTTATCACCCGTGGTGCGAAATTGCTTGCTCAGGGTACCGCTGCAAGCCCAATCGTATTTACATCAGCAGCTACTACTCCTGTTTCAGGTGACTGGTCTGGTGTTGTTATCTTAGGTAATGCGCCAACTAACCACAGTGGCCGTGTACAGGTAGAAGGTATCCCAACAAATCCTCCTGCTAACGCAACTTTCGGTGGTACTTCAGGTACTGTATCTACTGATAACTCAGGTACTTTACGTTATGTTCGTATTGAGTATGGTGGTTATGAATTATCAACTGATAATGAAATTAACGGTCTGACATTGGCCGGTGTTGGTTCCGGTACTACTATCGACCACATTGAAATTTACAAATCTAAAGATGACGCTATCGAATTCTTCGGTGGTACTGTAAACGTATCTTATCTGATTTCTGTAGATGCATTGGATGATATGTTTGACTTTGATAACGGTTATTCTGGTTCTATCACTTATGCGTTAGGTTTATCTGATACTTCACGTGCTGATAAGAGTGCTTCAAACGGTATCGAAAGCGATAATAACTCTACTGGTGATTCTACTGCAACTCCGGTTACTAAACCAGTTATTAACTACATGACTGTTATTGGTGTTCCTGCTACACGTTCTTCTATTACCAATGGTGCACCTTCTGGTACTGGTACATATGGTCGTGCAGCTCACCTGAGAAGAAGCTCTCGTTTCACAATCCAGAACTCTGTTTTCATGGGCTTCAACAAAGGTATTTCTCTGGATGGAGCATTGGGTAACACTCCTTGTGCTTATGCAAGAGGACTTTCTACTCTGTACAATGTATTGGTTCAGGGTTATGTAACTCCATTTGGTATTGAAGGTACAAGCCCTTGTTCTTCAATTGTAACTATCGGTGGTGATAATACTGCTTATCCAGCTGCTAATGGCGTAAATGCTAATATTAAGCTGGTTAATCCATTCGTAAGACCTACTACTGCAAGCGCTGCTAACTTCTTCCCTGCAAATGGTGGAGATGCAGCTTCTTTCGGAGCAGGTGCATTTACATTTGGTGGAGTTGACTGGACTTCAGGTTGGTCTAAGTACTAATTACTTTCAGTTTTTATGATACAAGTGTGGAGAATATTTCTCCACACTTGCTTTTAAAAAATAAACACATGTTCAAATTTTCCAAATTTACATTATTATCATTGGCTGTTGTTTTTACTATGATGACAGCTTGTAAGAAAGGGGATCCTGTTAATGAATATTATTTTGCTTCTTTTTCAGCTGAATTACTGGCATTACCAGGTACAATCACGCTAGATGTTTACGTAGGGGATACAAAGATTGATACTTTAGCTGCGGGAGAATCCGTAGGCGTATTTTCAAAATTGTTATTGTCAGCTGGGAAACCCAGTACTATTTATTTTAAAAAAGCAGGTACTGATACTGTATTGCTTGATACAACAGTGTCTGTAAGCGCAGGAGAAAACGTGGCTTTGAGATTAGCATATAGTCCTACCCTTGGCATCCAGAGTTTTATGCAGGGAAGTGATGCCAATGTTGGAGCGGATTCTACTTTGTTCTTTTTATTTAATGCGATGCCGGAAGAACTTGTGCCTGACTCTGTAACTGTAGATGCATACCTTTTCAAATCTAATAATGAAACTGGTCAATTTGAAGAAACAGGCATCACCTGGCCTAATCTGGAAAAGAACAAACTTCATACAAATCAGACTACAATATTGGTGACCGACGAAACAGGTACACCTATTACATACGCTATTAAACTAAAAAATGTAGCAACAGGAGAATTTATAAAAGATGCTTTTAATCTGGAGACGATCAGTTTGTCTTTGCAGGGAGGAAGCCGACAAATTATTACACTGACAGCATATACAACAAGAAATAAGTTGAAGTTTACCACTTCATATGCAACCTATTAAATCATTTTCCAGGTAAGCTGTTTCTACAGCTTATATTATTTAGCTATCAATGAAAACCCTTTTTTTACATATCGTAATTTTGTTCCTGTTGATTGCCTGCAATAAGGATGATGATCCTTTGCAGAATACGAAGGAAGAGATCATCCCCCTGCAGGATACGCTAAGGGGTGTGTATAGTGCGAACACGTTATTGACAAATGATAGAAAGTGGTATGTAGAAGGCTGGGTATATGTTATCAACAAATCTTCTTTACGTATTGAACCCGGTACCACTATCAATATATTACCTGATCCTTCTTTCAGAAGTGGTGGTGGCATCATCATTGTTCGTGACTCCAGATTGATCGCTCAGGGCACCACAGGTTTACCAATTCAATTTCAGTTTACAGATACCGTACGCACACACTGGAACGGTGTGATCCTGATGGGGAATGCTCCTCAGCGGAAAGTAATGCCCGGTTGGGAAAGTAAGATATTGCCGGAAGGGAAGGAATTATCCTATGGTGGAAAAGAGCCGGAAGATAGTTCTGGTATTATTGAACATGTCAATATGGACTTTCCGCAGCAATTTCAACAAGCATTACCTGCAGGAATACTACTCTTAGGAGTTGGAAATAAAACCCGCGTAGATCATGTTATGTTACACATGCGTGGACATGATGTGAGAATTACCAAATACACTGAAGGTTATAATGATCTTTGATAAATGTTTGATGTTGGTATACTGTGTCTACAGTATAAATATATGTCTCTCAATAAAACATTGAAGTTAGCATTAAAACAATCCCCATTAGCAAAAAAGTCGGCTGTATCTACAGTGGACTTCTTACAATCTTTACTATTTCTTTTTGTGCAGCCAGTGAAGGGGAATTATAGTAATGTTTAACGCAGTTATTAGTCGTACTTATTCTTCCATTACCATTTATGATTGCGATGGCTCTTGCTATCAGCGGATCGTTGGTGTCTCCGATAGCTGTCAGTGGTAAAGAAGACATTTCATCGATGGAATAATTTGGGGTGATACCACTGGTATATCCACCTGTACCTGCTGCATTGAACAGGTTATAGGTAATAGGCATGAGCGTCCAGGAAATTCTTTGTGGAGAGCGGGTATCGCTGATGATAACAGCGCCTTTATCTTTTCCGTAAGTGGTTTCCCCGATTTGTATGACTTGTGTATACGGTTTCAGGGAATTGATGGTTAACTCAGCGGCAGATGCAGTAGCTGCACCAGAAAGGATGAATACCCGGGAAAGGGAAAGGCGTTTATCTGATAATTTGGAAAAGGAAATAGCGCTGCCACTTTCAGGTACAGAGAAGGCTGATTTGTAGGAAATGTTTCTGCTACCCAGTTGACTGTTGCCGGTATATTTTGCAAAGATGCTTTGTTCGGTAATGTCAGGGGCGATCATGGCATTCAGCAGGGCTGCCGCCGCTACGCTGCCGCCGGGGTTATACCTGAGATCAAGTATTAGTTCTGATGCACCTGCAGTTTTGAAGGATTGAAAGACCTGTTGTAAAGCAGTATTGTAAGTATCATTGAAGTAGTTATAAAAAAGGTAAGCGACGACTTTATTGTTTACCAGGAATATATCCTGTTGATAGATCGGGTTTTCACCCAGGCTTTGGGCAGGTAGTGTAATATCTTCGCCGGTTGATTCCATGGTGAGGGTAGAGGAGGAGCCTTTGAGCATAGCGGTGGTCAATTCAGTAGCATTGCTGCTGGTGATTGTTGTACCGTTGATGGCAGTAAAATAATCTCCTCTTTTGATGCCGTTTAATGCTGCTACAGAACTGGGTATGACCAGTTCAATGACGCCCACAGGGCCATTGGAGCCTGATATAATGGCAAATTCTATCCCATATTGATACAGCATGTATTTGGGATAGGTTGAATTGTCATTTGGATTATACAGGAAAGAAAACCGGTCATCAGTGTATTTCAGGCTGGCGAAATAGTCGGTGGTGCTAAGTGTGGTATCTACACTGGATGGCAGATAACTGTTCCAGAGATAGAAATAGCGCATACTATCCAGTATCCATTTATTTGTTTCAGCCTGGGTGACGGGGCCGGTGGGTGTGACGTCAGGTGTGTCCTCCTTTCGGCAGGCAACAACGCATAATAGTACTGTCAGTCCAATAAGGGAAGGGCGAAGCATAGTGTTATATTAAGTGGGTAATATCACATGTCGTAATGGGCCATCATTTCGCGCCTGATGTATTGCAGGGCGAGATTCAGATGGTTTCTTACAGTGGCTGGTGATAAGCTAAGCTGATCGGCTATTTCCTTATAACTTTTTCCTTTATCACGGCTTAGCAGGTAGATATTCCGGCGCTGTTCCGGCATTTTTTCAATCAGTTTCTGGATCTGTTCGCGGAATTCTTTGTGCAGTAAAGTCTGGTCCTCCCGGTGGTCGCTTACAGGGGGATGACCGGAGGAGATATGGGCAAGGGATTTCCGTTCCCGGTAAAGCTTCCGGGTTTCATCGATGACAATATGCTTAACATAGACGAACAGCAGAGGAAATATATCCTGATTGACCTGTACTTTATGTATGTTTTCCCATAACTTAATAAAACATTGTTGTGTCACCTCCTGTGCTCGTAACCGGTCGTCAGTAAGCTTGTATGCGAACCTGTACACTTTTTCCCTGTTCGCTTCAAACAGCTGACCGAAGAGAATCCTGGATGGGTTATCAGACATATAGTGTGTTGATATAAGGTTGCTAAAATGCGAATTAAATGTAAGCAGCAATTGTTACTTGAATGTTAAAGTTCGGATGATTAAAATCTCTATTTACCTATTTAACCATTTTGTATACATTTGCTCCATGTTTACAGAACTTTGCAATCAAATATTTGATCAGAGCATAGCTGATTATCATGTGCATAACAGCGTGTACCAACCTATCCTGAATCCCTATGAAAAAACTACGATAGAGCACCTTTTATATCTGAAGAACTGGATTGACACCGTACAATGGCACCTGGAGGATATTATCCGTGATCCATTGATTGATCCGGTGAAGGCATTGGAAATCAAGCGTTGGATTGATAAATCTAACCAGGAGCGTACAGATGTCGTAGAATATATTGATAGTTATTTCCTTGAAAAATATAAAGATGTAACGCCTGTTGTGGGTGCATCTATCAATACCGAGAGTCCGGCCTGGGCAGTAGACCGTTTGTCTATCCTGGCGCTTAAGATTTACCACATGCGGGAAGAAGCTACCCGTACAGATGCGACTCCTGCGCATCGTGAAGCATGTCAGCGTAAGCTGGATGTGTTGCTCGAGCAAAGGAGGGACCTGGGTACGGCGATCAACCTGCTGCTGGAAGATATTGATGCCGGTAAAAAGTATATGAAGGTGTACAAGCAGATGAAGATGTACAATGATCCTTCATTGAATCCTGTTCTCTACAAGAGCGCTTCCAATTAACTTATGAGGACATTATTGGCCATCCGTTTTTCGGCCATGGGCGATGTGGCAATGACGATACCTATTATGCAGCGGGTATTACAGGCTTATCCGGATGTGGAAATCGTATTTGTGTCAAACAAGCACTGGGGTGCTTTGTGTGAAGGCATTCCAAGGTTGCACTTTTTCCCTGCTGATCTGAAAGGAGCCCATAAGGGGGTGAAAGGGTTGTACCGGCTATTTAAGGCTGTGTGTGCGCAATATCGTATTGCTGCGGTGGCGGATCTGCACCAGGTGCTGAGATCACAGATCGTGAGGACGTTTTTTAGGTTGACCGGCCGTAAAGTGGCGGTGATTGATAAAGGACGATCCGGGAAAAAGGCTTTGGCACGGCAGGAGAATAAGGTACTACAGCCATTGAGGAGCACGATAGAGCGTTATGCGGATGTGTTTCGTAAGCTGGGATATGCTGTGGATATGAATATGACACCTCCGGTGTTCGGGAAACGAGCCTTGCCGGTGGGTATGGAGGCGAAGGGGGATTTGAAATGGATAGGACTGGCGCCTTTTGCTACTTATAAAGAGAAAACGTATCCTTTTGATAAAACAGCGGCGTTGTTAGGACAGTTGGTGGAGCGTAAGGATACGAAGGTATTGCTGATGGGCGGTGGTGCTGTTGAGGTAGCAAAGCTACAGGAGCTGGCGGAACGGTATCCACAGGCGATAGTGGTGGCAGGAAGGTTTAAATTGCCGGAAGAGCTGGCTATTATTAGCCAGATGGATACCATGATCAGTATGGATTCGGCCAATATGCATCTGGCTTCATTATTTGGTGTGCCGGTGGTATCAGTGTGGGGTGCGACGCATCCTTTTGCAGGATTTATGGGGTATGGCCAGAAGATTGAGAAAGCAGTGCAGGTGGATTTGTACTGTAGGCCGTGTAGTATTTTTGGTAATAAACCGTGTTTTAGAGGGGATCATGCGTGTATGGAGCAGTTGCGGGTATCAGGAATTCTGGAAAAGATTTAAAGGTTTTTTTGGTGGGTTAGAAAATTTTACTAATTTCGCCATCCCAAATCACGACAACATGTTGTTGGAAGATACGGGAGGTACTGTCCTATAGTATAATGGTAGTACATCTGATTTTGGTTCAGACTGTCTAGGTTCGAATCCTGGTAGGACAACTTACTTAAAGGCTCGCTTCGATAGCGGGCCTTTTTTTTGTATTTTTATTTCCATGAAAGTAGCCTTAGCCTCTCCTCCCTTCCCATCCTCTATACAAGATGGATTAACCTGGACTGAAAAATTAACCAAAGAAGCTGCCAGCCAACAAGCAGCAATCATTTGTTTTCCTGAGTCTTATATTCCCGGTTATCCTGGTATGGGATATTCTCCTGAAGAACGTACGCCTGGAAAATTACAAAGCGCGTTGAACAGCGTCTGTGCTATTGCAGCAGAAAATAAAATCGCAATTATAATGCCCATGGACTGGTATGCTGCTGAATGTTTACTAAATGTAGCATTTGTGATAGATGCAAATGGGCAGGTATTGGGTTATCAGACTAAAAACCAATTAGACCCTACAGAAGATGTGATGTGGGTGCCGGGTACAACAAGAAGTATATTTGAGATAGATGGGGTGAAGATAGGGATTACGATCTGTCATGAAGGATTCAGGTATCCAGAGTCGGTGAGATGGGCGGCGCAGCAGGATGCGAAAATTGTGTTCTTCCCGCATTTTGTAGGCAGCAATACAGCAGGTGTGGTACCGACAGAGTGGGGGAGTGTTGAGAGTCCTTATTATGAAAAGGCTGTAATGCTGAGAGCGATGGAGAATACTATTTTTGTAGGGAGTTCTAATTATGCCTCTAAATATCCGGAAGCGGCATCATCGTTGATTGCGCCGGATGGTAAATGTTTGGTGCATGGGGAGTATGGAAAACCGGGTGTGGTGGTAGCAGATATAGATATTTTGCTGGCTACGGGATTTCTGGCAAAGCGGTTTAAGAATTGGTTGTATGTGTAAAGGTAAAATGGCTAAAATAAATGAGATATAAAAGATCACCTTTAAAATAAACGTCCAGTTAAAAAAACAGGAAAATTAACATCAAAACCACAACCTTTCCACCTAAAATTTGTTGCTGCTAAATTATATGTCACAACAATTATCTATGTATTTCCCCTATATATCGATAAATAAACATTCATTATCATCAAAATGCATTTTCCCATGCCTTCCCTCCACTAATACTTTTGCTAAATACAATAATCTTCCTATCTTACGGCCGTATTGTTATGTAAATGTTAAAATTCGGAAATCACATACATTGAGTTAAACTAATTGAACTGATACTTTTTATTTAACAACAGTGAAAATCCATGACGTAATGAAAAAGAAAAGGGGACACGTGCTCCATTGATTTTGACCTAAGCTGCGGGCGTGATCTACAGATAGGCAGTTAGATTTATTGACTGTTAAATTCCACTTCAATGAGTAAGAACAATCATGAACAATCACCTTAATTTCTGGTAAATAAATAGGGAGAATGTTGGCGCATTCCCCCCTGTTTACAATCGAAATAAACCCAGTCTTGGCGGGCTGGATTCATCATCTCAATACATAAAATTATGAATTCTACAGTTATAGCTGTTCACAAAAAGTGGACGGCTGGATGGTTGTTTGTAGTACTTTTCCTAACTCTCTCATTCCCAGCAACTATGTTTGCTGCCTCCTATGCTGATATCGTTATTAAAGGAAAGGTAATCGACGAAAGCGGAGAACCTATGCAGGCTGTTTCTGTCGCTATCAAAGGGACATCAAGAGGAACAACTACAGCACAGGATGGTACATTCTCCATCTCAGCAAATGAAAATGCGACACTTGTTTTTTCCTTCATTGGTTATGCCAACCAGGAAGTACCTGTAAACGGACAGGCTACCCTGAATGTTACTTTAAAGAAAAACGCCAGCCAGCTCGACCAGGTAGTCATAGTAGGTTATGGTACCCAGCGTAAAAGCCAGGTAGTTGGTTCCGTGAGTTCTGTAAAAGGTGCTGAAGTGACCAAGCAACCGGTATTGACCGCTGCACAAGGCTTACAGGCTAAAACGCCGGGTGTGCAGGTAACTGCTTCCGGTACGCCAGGTGCACAGCCTCAGCTGCGTATTCGTGGTGTGAGCTCCGTATCAGGTGATGCTAACCCTATCTATGTAGTAGATGGTGTGATCACTACAGATATTACGAACATCAACAACTCCGATATCGAATCTATTTCAGTATTGAAAGATGCATCTTCACAAGCCATCTACGGTAGCCGCGCTGGTAATGGTGTGGTACTGGTAACTACTAAGAAAGGTAAATTAGGTGGAATGAAAGTGAGCCTGGATGCATATTCAGGGTTCAGAACACCCACTTCCAAAGTGAAAATGGCAAGTGGTAAAGCATATGCACAATATTCCAACGAAGCGAATATTCGTGGTGGCTCCAGCGCTATTTTCGACGTGGATACTATCAACACCAGCACTGACTGGTTTGATCAGATCACCCGTAACGGTATTGTTCAGAATTATAATATCAACCTGAGCGGCGGTACTGAGAAAACTACTTACTTCTTTAGCGCCGGTTATTTCAATGATAACGGTATCCAGAAAGGTACTGGCTTCAAACGTGGTGTAATCAGGATTAACAACGAATACAGACCAGCTACCTGGTTGAAATTCGGGCATAACCTGAACCTGAGTATTGCTCATACTGATAACAAAAACAACGAGTTCACCAATGCTTATCGTATGGCGCCATCTACCCCAGTTAAATATGCTGATGGGTCATGGGGGTATGAAAAGAACCTGAGCGTGGCTAACCCTGTGGCTGATATAGCTTACACCAATAACTACCTGAACGGATTGAGAATGCAGGGTAATGCATACCTGGATATCTCTCCAATCAGAGGTCTGAACCTGCACAGCAGCTTCAACTTTGATAACCGTAACCTGAATGCAACTGAATATACACCCGCTTACCTGGTATGGAGTGGTCAGAAAAATGATACCTCTATCCTGAAAATAGGTCGTGCAAAGAATTTCTATTATATCGTAGATAATAACCTGACCTACAACACTACTTTCGAAGGTGGTCATGAGATCTCTGCAACTGTAGGTTACTCTGCAGAACGTACCAAAGGTGATACCCTGAATGGTTCTGTAAAAGGAGTGCCTAACAAGAAAAACCTGTGGTACCTGGGCCAGGGTGACCTGACAAACGTAACCATCTATAACTCCGGTATACTGATTCAAAGAGCTTCTGCTTATGGTCGTCTGACTTACACTTACAAACGTAGGTATAACTTGAGTGGTAGCCTCAGAAGAGATGGTTCCAGCAACTTCCCTACAGATCAGAAATGGGGTACTTTCTACTCAGCAGGTGCTTCCTGGATCGTGACAGAAGAAAACTTCATGAAGGATCAGAACTTCTTTGATGACCTGAAACTGCGTGTTGGTTATGGTCGTGTAGGTAATGATAATGTGAGCGGTCTGAGCACCCTGAATAGTGTGACCGTAGATGGTTATTACTACAACTTCGGTGGTAATGCTTATTCCCCACAACAGGCTATCACTATCAACCAGATCAGAGATGCGCGTGCTAGCTGGGAACCAACCACTGGTGTGGATGCAGGTCTTGAATTCACCGTGCTGAAAAAACAACTGAGTGGTAGTGTGAGCTATTATAACAAGCTGACGAATGCTTATATCAATGTAACCGTTCCTGCTACCCTGGGTGATGCTGACCAGACAGTTTATTCCAGAGCTGCTGACGTTAGAAACAAAGGTGTGGAAGTTACCCTGAACTGGAACAAGTCAGTCAACAAAGACTTCTCTTACTTCATCGGTGGTAACATTACTTTCAACAAAAACAATGTTGAAAAAGTAAATGGTAACCTGCAGCTGAAAGGTGGTAGCCTTGGCAACGGTAATATCGTAACTTATACTGTAGAAGGTAAAGAAATTGGTAGCTTCTGGGTATATGAAACAGATGGTATCTACCAGTCTCAGACTGATATTGACAACTCTGCACACATCACCGGCGCTACTGTGGGTGACTTCAAATACAAAGACAATAATAATGACGGTACTATCGATGATAACGACCGCGTTTTCAAAGGTTCTTATCAGCCAAAAGTATTCTATGGTATCAACGCCGGTTTCAACTACAAGGCATTTGATTTCTCTGTAGATATGTACGGCAATGCTGGTAACAAAGTATTCAATGGTAAGAAAGCCGTTCGCCTGGGTAACGATAACGTAGAAGCGAGTGTGGCTGCAAACCGTTGGACATCTACTAACACAAACACAAATGTGCCAAGAGCTTCCAACGCTATCCCAACTCCATCTGATTATTTCGTAGAATCAGGTTCATTCTTCCGTATTAACAATATCACCCTTGGTTATAGTGTGCCTGTAAACAGCTGGGCTGGTATCAGCAAACTGCGCGTATTTGCTACTGCACAGAACCCTATCATCTTCAAGAAGTATAGCGGTTATACGCCTGAATTGCCTGGTTCAGCCATCGCTTCCGGTATAGAACTGGACATCTATCCGGTAAGCTCTACTTACATGGCAGGTTTTAATCTTACTTTCTAATCGTCTAAATGTGTGATATATGAAAAAGTTTAGTTTATTCATCATAACAGTAGGGGCTGTGGCGATCTCACTGACTGCCTGTAAAAAGGACTGGTTAAATGTGGACGCAGAAGACCAGTTATCTACCAGTGATTCTATTTATAACGATAACAGCAACGCTACCAAGTTTACAAACGCATGCTATACTAACCTGCTTACCTGGGCCGAAACCAGCTTTGCATGGTTAGGTACCAGCAGCATTACTTCGGACGATGCTGATAAAGGTAGCTCCTCAGGTGATAACGGTTCTGACAAGGACCAGATGGACGCTATTACTTACACTGCTACTTCAGGTAGTGTGAGCGATGGATGGAAAGGTAATTATCAGGGTGTATCCAACTGTAACGTGGCACTGCAACAAATTCCACTGTTCACTACACTCGATGCAAGCACTGCTACTCAGCTGAAAGGGGAAGCCCGCTTCCTGAGAGCTTACTATTATTTCAACCTGGTGAGAATGTTTGGTAACATTCCATTGGTTGATACAGTATTAAATGCAGATGATGCAGCTTCTCTGGCAAAAGGTAATACACAGGTAGCTTCCAGTGAAATCTATGCATTCATCGAAGCTGACCTGAACTACGCTGTCAGCGTACTGCCTACTGTTGACAACCAGGCTTCAAAAGATATCGGCCGTGCAAACAAAGGTGCTGCTACCGCATTGCTGGCTAAAGTAAGTCTGTATGAAAAGAAATACCAACAGGCATATGACCTGACTACCCAGATCATCAATGGCGCCGTAGGTACATATGCACTGGTAAGCGACTATAGCAAAATCTGGCGCGAAGTAGGTGAAAATAGCTCTGAGTCACTGTTCGAAGTACAGGCTAAATCCGGTAGTCCTACCGCTGGTGTACAACAATATACTGTGACACAGTCTATCCGCGGTGGTACCTTTGCTGGTGTAACTACAGTTGTAACCGGTTGGGGTTTCAATACACCTAGTGAAGACCTGGACAATTCATATGAAACAGGTGACCTGCGTAAGAAAGCAACCATCATCCACGTGGGTGATACCCTGTTCGATGGTGTAATTCTGACAAGCGCAGTAAACGAGCGTTATAACTATAAAGCATATGTAAGCGCTACACAGGAAACATATAGTGGCGATGCGGATCTGACTAACAAGAACGTGCGTATTCTGCGTATGGGTGAGATCTACCTGATCCATGCAGAAGCTGCAAATGAACTGGGTAATACTGCTACAGCCATCACTGATATTGATAAGATCCGTACCCGTGCTGGTCTGGCAGGTACTACTGCTGCTACTCAGAGCGATCTGCGTACAGCTATCTGGAATGAAAGAAGATGGGAACTGGCCATGGAACATGACCGTTTCTTCGATCTGATCAGACAAGGTCGTGCAGGTACCGTGCTGCGGGCATTGGGTAAGAGCTTCGTAGATGGTAAGAACGAAGTATTCCCGATTCCTCAATCTGAAATCAGCGCCAGCGGTGGTGCATTGAAACAGAACAGCGGATACTAATGAAAAAATTATTAGTGGCTACCTACAGCTTACTCCTGCTCTGGACGGCTGTCAGTTGTAAAAAAGAGCAAAACGTTACGGAGTCCCCCACGGACTCCGTAACTACTTCTATACCAGACCTCACCATCATAAATGAGGTGCAGAAAGCCAGCTTTGGGTACTTTTGGGATGGAGCGCATGCCAGCTCCGGAATGGCTTTAGAGCGCAGCAGTAGCGGAGATGTAGTGACTACCGGTGGTACCGGTTTCGGTATCGCAGGTATCGTAACAGCTACTTCCAGGGGATGGATCTCCCGTACTGATGCAGTCAACCGATTACGTACCATCTGCACTTTTCTGGGAGCTGCGGATCGTTTCCATGGTGCCTGGCCACATTGGCTGAATGGTGCTACGGGCAGGGTGCAGCCTTTCAGTACTTATGATAACGGTGGAGACCTGGTAGAAACGGCATTTTTAGTAAACGGGCTCCTCATTGCCCGCGCTTACTTTACAGGTTCAGATACGGCAGAGACCAATCTCCGGAACACCATCACCACCCTCTGGGAAGGTGTGGAGTGGAACTGGTACGCCAGCAGGGGAGATAATAAACTCTACTGGCACTGGAGTCCGGATTATGACTGGACCATCAACATGCCTATCGCAGGTTGGGATGAGGCGCTCATCACCTATGTGCTCGCAGTTGCTTCACCTACACATCCAATTGACGTTAGCGTTTATAATAACACCTGGATCACTTCCGGCTTTGGCGTACAAAATTCTTATCAGGGTTACACCGTCTCAATTTCAAGTAATAACTACATCGGCCCATTGTTTTTCTCTCATTATTCCTTCATTGGATTAGATCCCCGTCAGCTGGAAGATATCTATACGAATTACTGGCAGCAGGTGGTAAAGCATGTGATGATCAACCGATCTTATTGCATCTATAACGCCCCTTCTACCTACGGTTATAGTGCTACCTTATGGGGATTGACTGCGAGTGACGGACCTGATGGCTACAATGCTTTTCAGCCCACCAGCGACAATGGTACGATAGCACCTACAGCAGCCTTATCTTCCATTGCGTACACTCCTTACTATTCACTGCAGGTGATGCGGAATCTGTATGAAAACAAGAAAGCCCTGTATGGCAAGCATGGTTTTTACGATGCATTGAATGTAAGCAGGAGCTGGATGGACAATGAATACCTGGCCATCGATCAGGGACCCATCGTCGCCATGATAGAAAACTATCGCAGCGGTCTGTTGTGGAACCTGTTTATGAATATCGCTGAGGTAAAGACTTCACTGACACAACTAGGATTTCATGCACCCGTGCGCAGTACAGGGTTTTACCTGTCTGTTCCCGAAGTAGAAAACAAAGTGGTAGATTTGGTAAAACATCCGGATACAGATACTTACCAGTTGGATGTATACATGACCACTGCAGGTACCTTTACACTTGAAAAAACAGATGGTACCGTAGTGAGCACTACTTCGCTCAATGCGGGTAGTACATCCGTTACATTCAATATCCCGGTAGGAAAATATACAGCACGATTAAAAGGTAGTTCAGATAATATTACACAGGTAGTTCAACTTCACTAACATGAGAACATTACTATTTGCAGGGTTGATCGCGCTGGTGGCAAATACAGGTTGTCATCAGGCAAACAAATCCGCTTCAAAAGACACATTGGTAGATACAACATTGACTACCGATTCTATTTTCAACTTAGTAGAGAAGCAAACTTTCGAGTACTTCTGGGATGGGGCAGAACCGCATAGCGGACTGGCCAGAGAACGCTATCATGTGGATGGCGACTATCCTGAGCATGATCAGAATGTGGTGACCACAGGTGGTTCCGGATTCGGTATCATGTCGATACTGGTGGGTATTGAAAGAGGATACATTACCCGTCAGCAAGGGTTTGAACGTTTATCGCATATTGCTGATTTCCTGGAAAAGGCAGACCGTTTTCATGGTGCATGGCCTCACTGGATGTATGGCGAGACTGGTAAGGTAAAGCCTTTCGGGCAGAAAGATAATGGAGGAGACCTGGTGGAAACAGCTTTTATGATGCAGGGGCTGCTCTGCGTAAGACAGTATTTTGCCAATGGTAATGAGCAGGAAAAAGCACTGTCTGCAAAGATCAATAAAATGTGGGAGGAGGTAGAGTGGAGCTGGTATCGTAATGGTAAAAATATACTCTACTGGCATTGGTCACCCACCTATGAATGGCAGATGAATTTTGCTGTGACTGGGTATAATGAATGTCTGATCATGTATGTGCTGGCAGCATCTTCCCCTACCTATGGAATTCCTGCAGAGGTGTATCATGAAGGATGGGCAAAAGGTGGTAAGATCAGGGATAGTGTAAATGCATATGGATATACACTGAAGCTGCATCATAACTATGCACGTGAATTAGGTGGTCCGTTGTTCTGGGCGCATTATTCTTATTTAGGCCTGGATCCACATGGACTGAAAGATAAATATGCTGATTACTGGGAGCATAATGTAAATCAGGTATTGATCGACAGAGCATGGTGTATTGAAAATCCAAAACATTTCAAGGGGTATGGTCCTGATAGCTGGGGATTGACTGCTAGTTATTCTGTGAGTGGCTACGCGGCACATGCACCCGGTAAGGAGACTGACTTAGGTGTGATTTCTCCTACAGCAGCATTGTCTTCTATGCCGTATACACCAGAGTATTCCAAACAGGCAATGGTACATTGGTATAAGAATTATGAAGGTAAGCTGTTTGGGAAGTATGGTTTTTATGATGCATTCAGCGAGACTGATAACTGGTATCCGCAGAAGTATCTTGCTATAGACCAGGGTCCGGAAGTGGTGATGATGGAGAATTACAGGAGTGCGTTGTTGTGGAAGTTGTTTATGAGCTGCCCTGAAGTGCAGGGTGGGTTGAAGAAACTTGGTTTCGAGAGTCCATATATTAAATAGACAAAATGGCCGGCCGAAAGGCCGGCCATTTTGTCTATTTAATTGAAAATTCATTTTCGCATCAACATACACGCCCCATCACCCCTGCTTTATCCCCTAACTGAGACAACCTTAACTTCGTATCATTATTCCCCCAACTCAAACTAAACTAAACTTCTTTATCGCGCTCTTCACCGGCAGGTACAAACTATCACCTGTCGCCGCTATACTGATGGGAATAAAATGGCGTCCAGAATATGGTGGGATGCGGCACAGTAACCCGTTCTGCCACACATCACACAGATTACGAATAGTAAATAAAAAGTATTATACTTATAGCCTATCGTTAATTTGTTAAGCAATTCAATTTAAATTATGACTACAGCACGATTGTTAGATTTTAGGTTAAGGTTGCTCTTATCAAGGAGTGGACTAATTCTTTTCTTTGTCCTGATAATGGTTCGTACCTATGCTAGTGATGGAAGAATCAAAATCATCCCCGAGCCAGTAAAAGTGACGGAACAAAGTGGAGAATTTACACTGGATAATGGAACTGTATTATCCCTCTCTGATAGCAAATTAAAGGAAACAGCAGATTGGTTCACTACCAAACTGAAAGCCAGTACAGGTTATGAACTGAAACACAGTAATAGCGGAAAGAAACGTATTCGTCTTGAGCTGAATGCAAAAGCGGACGATGCGATTGGCGAAGAAGGCTATACCCTGAAGGTAACACCTTCCGAAGTAGTGCTGAAAGCTAATACCACCTCCGGCATCTTCTACGGTTTACAGACTATCCTGCAACTGTTGCCTCCCGATATCGAAAGCCAGTCAGTAAAGAATGTAGCCTGGACAATGCCATGTGCCGATATTCTCGACTATCCCCGTTTTGGATGGAGAGGATTGATGCTGGACGTATCCCGTCACTTCTTTACCAAGGAAGAAGTAAAGCAGTTCATGGACGAGATGATCCGCTATAAATACAATACCCTGCACCTGCACCTTGCGGATGATGAGGGATGGCGTATAGAGATCAAGAGTCTGCCCGAACTGACCAGGGTCGGCGCGTGGAGAGTACCGCGCACGGGTCGCTGGGGTAAACTGCCAGCAGACCTGGCCAATGAGAAAGCGACTGATGGCGGTTTCTATACACAGGAAGACATCAGGGAACTGCTGAAATATGCAGCTGCCAGAGGTATCACTATCTTACCTGAAATAGATGTACCGGCACATAGCCTGGCTATGATCGCATCTTATCCTAATCTCTCCTGCACACAACTGCCTTACAAAGTAAATGCAGGCCGTGAGTTCTATACCCGCGAAGACAATGTACTTTGCGTAGGCAACGACAGCATCTTCACTGTATTAGACAAGGTATTCACTGAACTCGCTGCATTATTCCCATCCAAATACATTCACGTAGGCGGAGACGAAGCATATAAAGGTTTCTGGAAAACCTGCCCTAAATGTAAGGCCAGGATGGAACATGAGCACCTGAAAGATGTAGACGAACTGCAGAGCTATTTCGTTAAGAGAATGGAGACCATGCTCAAAGCAAAGGGTAAAAAGATGATCGGCTGGGACGAGATCCTGGAAGGTGGTCTGGCGCCTGAAGCAACCGTGATGAGCTGGAGAGGCATGAGTGGTGGGATCACCGCTGCCAAAATGAATCACCATGTAGTAATGACGCCATGGGACTTTGTATACCTGGATCTGTATCAGGGTGAGCAGTCAGCAGAGCCACCAACCTATGGTATGTGCCGCCTGTCTGATTCTTACAACTATGATCCCGTACCTGACAGCGTAGATGAAAAATACATACTGGGTGGCCAGGGCAACCTCTGGACAGAATCAGTACCTGTGTTCCGCCATGTAGAATACATGACATGGCCGCGTTCCATAGCGCTCTCCGAAGTATACTGGAGCCCTAAGGCAAAAAGGAACTGGGATGACTTCATCCCAAGACTGGAAGATAACTTCAAAAGACTGGATGCCGCGGATATCAAGTATGCCCGCAGCGTATACAATGTGATCTTCAGGCCGGTGAGAATTAATCGTTACGATTATGAAATCAACCTGGCTACTGAAATCAAAGGACTGGATCTGTATTACAGCTTTGATAATACCAACCCTGATGCTCATTATCCAAAATATACGGGTCAGCCCCTCAGGTGGCCTGTAGGTGCCAATATCCTGAAAGTGATCACCTATCGCAACGGCAAGCCGGTAGGCGCACAGGTAGATATTACCAAAGAAGACCTGGCGAAGCGGCTGGATGAGAAACGTCACGTATATTAATGTAAGGCACGACATCCGATGTGTAATGGAACAGGCCAATCGGCCGTAAATCTGTCTCGCTGAAAGGAAACTTATGTTAAGGACCTTTTCACCTCCCAGGGCAAGAGTTGTACTGCTATCAACTATTAAATCAAAAAATCAGGGTGATGCCGTAGGCGTCACCCTGATTTTTTGTATAATTTTCCATCCCCCCACCAATTATTCCATCCCCCAAAATGTCAATTATTCCATGCAAAAGTACTATTCTACATTTTTTATTATCTAGTGCCCCTCTAACTTAGCCTTACTGATACAATAGCACATTTTCTGACTGTAATCAAGCGCCGGGGGATAAAAATTCCAGATCATCTAAATTCCAATATCGACCAAAATGTAGCATTCCACAAAATGCCCTGAAATATCGTTGTTATGAAAATACTCTTCCGAAGATCCCTTGTCTTTGGTATGGGATTCCTTTTGCTCGCCATCACCGCCTGCAGAAAAAAGGAGTTCGATGCCTACTATGGACGTCCCGATTGGTTGGCACAGCCAATATACCAGCAACTTGAAGCCCGCAAAAACTTCACCCATTTACTTGCTACCATCGACAAAGCAGGCTACAAAGACATTCTAGGCAAAGCCGGTTACTGGACCTTTTTTGCACCTACTGATTCCGCTTTTGAAAATTACTTCAAAGCCAATGGCCTTAGTGGCGACGACGCTATCGACTCTGCACACGCCAGAAGGATCGTGGCCTACGAGCTGGTATATAATGCGTATAGAAAAGAACAGCTGGTAGACCAACAGACAAGCGCAGGGCCGGATACCAACCAGGCCTTTAAGCGCAAAACCGCTTATTACGACTGGGTATATGCTGAAAATGGCCGGCTACTCATCGCTGCCAATAGAAATGGTACTTACGCTACCAATGATAATAATAACAAGAACATTCCTTACTTCATAGATGGATTCCTGTCGCAAAATGGACTTAGTGCTGCTGACTATAATTACTTCTATCCCGGTGCTGCTTATAGTGGCTTCAATGTAACAGATGCAAAAGTATTGGAAGCCGATATCCCCGCTGAAAACGGCATTATCCACACCATTGATAAAGTCATCACCCCGCTGGACAACCTGGAAAGGTACCTCGCTTCAAATCCCAACTACAGTGAGTTTCGCAATCTGTTGGAAAAGCTCGTTACCTATCAGTCCAATGCCGATATCACACATCGTAATATGGTGCTGACCGGCGATGCAGATTCTGTATTTGTAAAAGTATATAGTGCGGCCCTGGCATTCTCACCCAACAATGAGAACTACCTGGCTTCCGGCACCGATGCCCAGAAGTCAGGCTGGACGCTCGTTGTACCAACCAATGATGTGCTCATTCCTTACGAAAAAAAGATCCTGGAATACTACCAGACTTTTGAAGCAGCACCCCCTTCCGTACTCACGAACCTGCTGAATGCACACATGTGGCAGACAGCCGTATGGCCAAATAAAATGAGTCATACCACGAATAGTCAGCAGGAGGTTCCCACCTTCACACAATCGAATATAGTGGACAAAAAGGTATTAAGTAATGGGTTCTTTTATGGTATTAATACCGTGCAGGATGCCAATGTATTCAGAACGATTTATAGCAAGGCCTTCCTCGATCCGAACTATTCACTCATGACCCGCGCACTGGATGCTGACCTGAAATATTCCATCATCAACCCCAGCATCAGTTATACTATGTTCATGATGCCGGACAATCTGTTGCGCGCCGCCGGATACGATTGGAGCTCTGAAAGAAATGACTGGTCTTACCTCGCACCCGGTAGTAGTATCCAATATGGTTCCGGTGCCATGGACAGGGTCTACCGCATACTACAAACCTCCCTTCTCACCACCAATAATGGTGAAATGGACGACCTATCCGGTGAAGGTATCATGGAAGCATGGAATGGTGAATACATCAAATATAAAAACAACACCGTATGGGCCAGCGGTAATGCAGATGCCGGCACCGTATTGCATATCAACAGCATCGGCAAAGCCGCCAACGGACAAGTCTTTTACACAGATGGGCTGCTTACTTTCACTGAGAACACCATCGGTTACCACCTGGAAAAACTCGCTACCAACGATCCTGCTGGCTTCAACAGTTTCTTCCAGTACCTGAAGAATTCTACGCTGTGGACCGCCGCCACCAGGGATATCGTTGGCACAGTACCCGGTACCAGCTACACCATTTTTGTACCTGTGAACAGTGCTATTACTCAGGCGGTGCAGGATGGGGTATTACCAGGTGATAAAACCACCGGCACACCTAATTATACCCCCACTACCGATGCGGATAAAGACAAGGTGGTCCGGTTTATCAACTTCCACATCCTGAACCGCAACACAGTAGTACCTGATGGTAAAAAGGAAGGCGCTTTTGAAACATTGATGAAGACCAGCGACGGCGACCTCTCTTTCATATTTATCAACAGTCAGCATCCCAATAGTATGGAGCTCAGAGATTCATACAATGATATTGCCTACCTGGATTACACACGTAGCAACAACCTATCTGCCCGTACTGTCATCCACGCCATTACCCACTACCTCAGAGGAAAATAAAAACTGTTATGAACAAACTGCTGTTTATCATCTGTCTTTCATACAGCGTTGCACTGTTCGCCCGCCAGGAACAGTTACCACAAAAGAAAACGATCCGTGGCAAGGTAACAGATGCCACTACCCACCTGCCTGTGATTGGCGCCTCAGTGGTAGAGCTGGACAAGGATAAGCGTACGGTAACAGGCGTAGCCACCGATATAGATGGCAATTTCGCTATTCGTGTCGCCGATCTGCAACACCAGCTCTCCGTATCTTTTATCAGCTATAAAACCATCATACAGGGCATTAATGGGCGTAATACTATCAACGTACAGCTACAACCCAATACCCGTGATCTGAACGAATTCAATGTCGTAGCCCGGCAAACGGTGAACAATGGTACTGGTATGAATATCGAAGCGCGCAACTCTACGCTGGCCACTGCCACCATTCAGGCAAAGGAACTGGAAGAACTCTCCGCTGCCTCTATCGATCAGGCATTGCAGGGAAGACTGCCCGGTGTGGATATCGGTACCACCTCCGGCGACCCCGGTGCTGGTATGTCTATCCGTATTCGTGGTACAGCTTCTATCAATGGTTCTGCGAATCCACTGATCGTATTGGATGGAATGCCTTATGATACAGAAGTACCTTCTGATTTTAACTTTGGTAGTGCTGATGAACAGGGGTATGCACAATTGCTCAACATTGCCCCCTCTGATATAAAAGAGATCACTGTATTGAAAGATGCTGCTGCAACGGCTGTATGGGGCTCCCGCGCGGCGAATGGTGTACTGATCATCACGACTAAAAGAGGTATGGTAGGCAGACCTGCCATCACGTATAATTTTAAAGGTACCTTTGGTAAGCAACCCCGCAATATTCCGCTCCTGAATGGCGATCAGTATTCTACCCTCATACCTGAAGAAATTGCTAACACCAATGGGCTGCCACTGAACATCAATGTGAATAAAGAATTTCTCTACGATCCATCCGATCCATACTGGTATTACAATTATAGCAACAATACGGATTGGGTAAAGGCCATCACCCGTATCGGCTATTCACAGGATCATAATATTTCTATGACCGGCGGTGGTGAAAAGGCCCGTTACTACGCATCCATCGGCTACTTCGACCAGAAAGGAACCACGAAAGGTACAGCGTTGACAAGGATCACATCTAAAATTAACCTGGACTACAACGTATCCAATCGTATTCGTTTCCGTTCAGACATTACCTACACACATGTGGATAATCACCTGAATTATGTTCCTGACAAAGATTACCAGGTACGCGGTATCGCTTATACCAGGATGCCGAATATGGCCATCTATGAATATGATGAATATGGCAATGTAACACCCAATTACCTGTCACCTGCTTCCAACATACAAGGCTACTATTACACTACCTACAACCCGGTAGCGATGGTTATGGAAAGCCTTTACCGACAACAGGGCGAACGTATCACACCGAAGTTCAACATCCAGTATGATATCGTCCCATCTGTGCTCACATCTACTTTCGATGTTCAGTTCGATATTAACAATACCAAAGCACAGACCTTCCTGCCACAGGTAGCTACCGGCCGCCCGGTTACTGAAACTGTGGTAAACAGGGCAGGGGATAGTGATGGGGATATCTTCGATGTCTATACAAAAACGAACCTTATTTATACTCCAAAAACGAATACGCAGAAACACCAGCTGCAGGCACTGTTATCGCTGCAAACAGAAGACAGAAGTTATGTTACGCACAATGTGCTTACCTCCAATACCGCTTCTTCCAATTTTCAGGATCCATCCAATCCCAGCCGTACGGCAAATTCTGATCTGGACCTGGAATCTACTTCAGGCAGAACAAGAAGCGTAGGATTGCTATTACAAGGGCAGTACGGCTTACTGGACAGGTATATCATCAATGCAGGTGTAAGAGGCGATGGTAACTCCCGTTTTGGTCCTGATTACCGTTATGGTTTATTCCCTTCTGTATCTGTGCGCTGGCGTACCTCCGGTGAGAAATTTATGCGGAAGTATAAGTTCATAGACGACCTCAGTTTCAGGGCATCCTACGGACAGAGTGGCGCCGCCCCTCCTGACAAAGCCGTGTGGAATTACTTCAATACCTACCAGCCTTATTCATATACTTATTTAGGCATGTCGGGAGTATACCCCTCCAATATGGAACTCACCAGCCTGAAATGGCAGACAGTCGTTGGTACAAACCTGGGCTTTAACCTGTGGGTACTGAAAAACAGGATCCGTATTGATGTGGAAGCTTACCGTAACCGCACCAAAGATATGTTCTACGAAAATCTGCAGATACCTACCTATTCTGGTTTTTCAACAGTAGCAATGAATGTGGGTACTATGGATAACCAGGGTTGGGAAGTACTGTTAAATACCATTCCTTACCGAAGTAAGAACTGGACGATCGGATTCGATCTGAACATTGCCCGCAATGTGAATGTTGTGCGAAAAATATCTGAGTTCTTCCCAAGAGAAAACAGTGTGGCTATCAATCAGAATGGTGTGTATAAAACATATCTGCAAATAGGGAATCCATTTGGTTCCTACTATGGATTCCGCTACAAAGGCGTGTACAAAGACAAAGATGCGACCATCGTGAGAGACGCGAATGGAAAAAAGATCGACGGCGTCAATGGGCAAACACTCTACATGCGTTTCAACTACCCCGGTACTGATTACGTATTCCAACCCGGCGATGCGATGTATGAAGACATCAACCACGATGGTAATATCGACAACAAAGACATTGTATACCTTGGTAATGGCATCCCAAAAGTAACCGGAGGTTTTGGTCCGAATATCACCTTCAAAGGCAACCTGAAACTCACCGCCTACTTCGTTTACCGGGTAGGCTACCAACTGGTGAACAGGGCGGATATGATCACCAGCAACATGTATGGTTATGACAACCAAAGTACCGTTGTCCTCAAGCGCTGGCGCAACCCGGGAGATGAAACCAACGTACCCAGGGCACTCTACAGGTCAGGTTACAACTGGTTAGGTTCTGACAGGTATGTGCAGGATGCATCTTTCATCAGGTTGCAATCACTGACCCTTCGCTACAATTTTACCAAAAAAGTACTGGACAAACTGAATATACGCAACGCGAGTTTCTACATCACGGTGGAAAACCTCGCTACCTGGACAAAGTACAAAGGCCAGAACCCGGATGTAGCCATGAAGGGAGACAACGATCCATTCGCTTACCCGGTGGACAATGCACTCACGCCACCTGCCAGGAATTTCCTGATGGGTATTAGTGCCAGTTTTTAAAAATATAACTATGAAAAAATATATTCTGATAGTCGCCCTGTTGCTCACCTCATCCTGCGGTAAATGGCTGGATGTAAAACCACAGGACGGCATCATCCGCGACAACTACTGGCAAAATAAGGAGCAGCTAAAAGCCGCTGTCATAGGTTGTTATTCCTCTTTGCTCAACAATGGACTGGTGTCAGAACTCTTTGTATGGGGAGAACTACGTGCCGATATGGTCAGCAGTACACTCAATACTGCTGTAGATGAAATAAATATTATGCAGGCTAATATCCTGGCTACAAACAGCTACACCAGCTGGGCATATGTATACAGCACTATCAATTACTGCAATACCGTGATCGACTATGCAGCCAAAGTAATGGAGACAGACAAGACACTCACACAGGAAGCGCTGGATGGTTATCTTGCCGAAGCACATGGTTTGCGGGCTCTCATGTACTTCTACCTCCTGCGCACCTTTGGCGAGGTCCCTTTACAACTCAAAGCTACCGATAGTGACAATAGCCTGGATCAATTGGAAAAAAGCACACAGGACAAGGTGTATGCACAGATCGTTGCAGACCTCACCTTTGCAGAAACCCACGCACTGGAAACCTACGGCAGTACCGCACAGGATAAAGGCCGTCTTACAAAATATGGTATCTACGCACTGGAAGCCGATGTATACCTGTGGAATGAAAAGTACGATGACTGTATTGCTGCCTGTGACAAAGTGATCAACTCCGGCCGCTATGGATTGATGGATGGCAGTGTACAATCTCAATGGTTCAACAATGTATTTTATATAGGTAACTCTGCCGAGAGCATTTTTGAATTCCAGTTTGACCAGCAGCAGCTGAATCCTTTCTATTCCATGTTTATAGTGGCTACCAATCGTTTCGTCGGCTCCGCAAGAGTAATGGATGAAGTCTATGGCGTAGACCTTACCGATGCGACTAAAAAAGACATTCGGGGAGATGGTGGTAGCATCCGGGCAACTGACCAGATGATCTGGAAGTTTGCCGGCGCCACAGGTGGTACGACTTCAGTTGCCAGAACCGCTGCAGACTCCTGGGCACACTGGTTTGTATACCGCTATTCCGACATCCTGCTGCTCAAAGCAGAAGCACTGGCTTGGATAGAAAGAGGGCAGGAGGCACTGGACCTGGTGACCACCATCCGTACCCGGGCAGGTGCTATAGATGGTACCTCAGAATCACCTGATCCCGGTTCTGCAATAGACGTATCCAATTATATACTGAATGAAAGAGCCCGTGAGTTTGCCTTCGAAGGCAAGCGCTGGTATGACATACTGCGCCATGCAAAGCGCAATAACTACGCGCATCTGGAAATCATGCTCGATATGGTTGCCATGACGGCTCCAGGCAGTATGCAACAGTCCATTATCAATAAATACAAAGATGTACGAAGCCACTATTTACCCATCAACCAGTATGAGTTACAAGCTGACAAAAAACTGGTACAAAACCCGTACTATCAATGAAAGCGTTCTATATTATCTTAATTCTTGTTATTGCTGGTTGTAAAAAGGCGCCCATCATTTCGCAAACCTCAGATGAAGTGACCATCATCGGTTACCTGGAAAACTATCCTGACCAGTTCTCCGAATTTCAGAAGATCCTCAACATCACCGGCAATGAAGGATTTCTGGGGGTATACGGTACGTACACGGTCTTTGTTCCTAACAACGATGCGGTGGCATCGTTCCTGAAAAGTACAGGACATTCCACCCTGGAATCAATGGATGTGCAAAAGCTAAAGGACATTGTGAAGTTTTGTATCATACAGGATACCATCAATACCACTTCTTTCTCTGATGGTAAGTTGTCAAAGCTCACCATGTTTGGACAATACCTCATCACAGGTGCGGCAAATGTGAGTGGTGAAACCAGGATCACGGTGAACAGACAGGCGAATATTTTAAAAGCAAATATCCGTGTAAGCAATGGCATCATTCACGTAGTAGATAATGTATTAACTCCTGCCACAGAAACATTGGCAGGCATGCTGGCCAATAATCCAAAGTATAGCATATTCACACAGGCACTTCGGGAAACGGGTTTGTATGATACCCTGAATGTACCCGCCGGCAGTAATACAGATAGCAGTCGACGATGGTTGACGGTGTTGGCAGAATCCGACTCTGCCATCAATGCTGCGGGCTTTAGTACTTATGCAGCGCTCAAAGCACGTTATTCACATACCGGTGATCCAACCCAATTGGAAGACAGTTTGCATTTATATGTAGACTATCACATTCTATATGGCGTAAAATACCTCGCTGACATTGTCACTTCCTCTTCGCATACTACCCTGGCGCCCCTGGAAGTAGTCACCGCTAAGCTCTCCGGACAGCAGGTACTGATCAATGATGATGACTTCAATGGTGTGCATGAAACAGGGGTAGAGCTTGAAAGAAGTACTTCTGATAACTCTGCTACCAATGGTGTATTGCACAATTCCCTTGGCCATTTCGCTGTCAAGATCAGGAACCCGGTACCAGTCTACTGGGATGTAGCCGACTTCCCTGAGATCCGCAACCTGCCAGCTTATTTCCGTAAACAGGCCTATGCGTATTCTCTCACGAATATGCCGGCGGACTTCGTTGTGCCCGGACCTTCTTCAATGACTTATTCAGTAGGCAGCACGTATGTAAACGGCGATTTTCTGATGATACCCTTAGGTGGTCCTGGTCGCAGTACTTACATCGATATGAAGACACCGCTGCTGGTAAAAGGAAAATATAAAGTATGGATCTGCTATCGGGTACAGAAACAGTCCAATAGTTCCAACAACCTGAACCAGATCTCTATAGATGGCGAAGTGATGCAGCGTACCATGAACTTCACTACTGCCATGCCGGCCAGTACCGAAGGTGAAATGGAAGCACAGGGCTGGAAATGGTATACTGATCCTACCTCCAACAACTGGGGTGCACGACTGGTGGGTACCATTGAAATCAAAACTACTGAACGCCATACCCTCCGGTTTACAACGCTACAGGGAACACAGAACAATAACAATCTGGACATGATCCACTTTATCCCACAGGATATGGATCAGCTCTATCCACGTTTCAAAGCTGATGGTACACAGGTACCAAGGCCATGACTTTCAAATTTTGAATGATGATACGATACCTGATCATAATAGGTTTATTGCTGGGCATATCCTGCCGGAAGGAGAAATGGAATGACCGGAACAAGCCTGCTACCACCCAAAACCTGTTGCAAACCATACAGGCCAATACGAACCTGAGTCAATTCTATACCTACCTTGTCAACACGGGCTATGATCAGGTACTGGCTTCTTCCAAAACCTTCACGGTGTGGGCCCCGGTCAATAGTGCATGGACAGCAGTAGATGCTGCCCTGTTGAATGATACGGCGCGCCTACGTTTACTCATCGCTAATCATATCAGCACACTATCCTATACCGGTAGCGCCGATGAACAAAGGATCGCTACCCTGAATGGTAAGAAGATCGCATTTACAGCCGGTAGTGTAGAAGGTATTAAAGTGAGCGAAGCCGATCAATATACAGCCAATGGTGTATTGCAGGTAATTGATGCCGTTATCATCCCAAAGCAGAATGCCTGGGAATACCTGAATAGCACCAGCTATCAGCAAAAGACATTCTTGCAGTCACTGGCATACATTGGTATAGACACAGCGACTGCCGAACAGATCGGTGTAAATCCTTCTACCGGGGCACCTATCTATAAGCCCGGCACCGGCGAAGTAGCGCTAAATCATTTCCTTGAAAGAGTAAATATCAATAGTGAAGATTCTCTGCTCACTTATGTCATCTTAGCAGATGATGTTTATAAACACGAGCAGCAAAGATTAACCAAATACTTTACAGACAGTACAGAAGCAGTTACGGATACTACAACCCAGTGGAATGTGATCAAAGATCTTGTATTCAATGGTGTGTACGATAAAGATCATTTACCTGCAACCCTCTATAGTATTCGCGATAGTGTACAGTTTCACATCAATGCCAGTGACATCATCAGCTCGCAAAAGGTAAGCAATGGCATCGTGTATATAGTTAATCATATCGACTATGAGCTGTCTACTAAGATCAAACCTGTCATCATTGAAGGAGAATACTACAGTGGGGTAAAAGATGCAACAAAGACCATCGCTATTCGTACACGTGTCAATCCTAACACCGGCAATACATTCAGGGATGTGTACATGTACAATTATGGTGTGGCTTCCTACTGGCTGAATTACAAAGCACGATTAAATTCAGTGGCATATCAGGTGTATTGGATATCTGTCAATGATGTACAGACCGGCACGTATCCTATGCGGGTGGCTTTCGACGATCCGGGTGTTACTACTATACCATATACCATGGTTCCGGTTCTTAATTACAATGAACAATACGTAGGGGATTATACCAATGTCCGATATGGTCTGCACAATGTATATCTCGTGGGCAATTCGGTCACGACCAATGGTAGCAACACGATCCTGCTGGATTATATCAAACTGGTACCTATTCTGAACTGATTATCTCAATCTTTTATGAAGGCATTTATTTACATAACGCTGGCTGTTTTATTGGGGTTTCATGCTAAGGCGCAGGATACAGTAGTGGTAACAGGACTGATCAAAGAAGCAGCTACTGGTACGACAATACCCGGCATCAATATTAGTATACCCGGATTCTCTGCTGCCATCACTAATGAAAAAGGCGAATTCCGCATCAAAGCACCTGATTACCGCACCGCCCTTACTGTATCCGGCCCCGGTTATCAAACGAAGATCATCACCCTGAATGGGAGACATGCCGTCACCGCAAGCCTGCATGAAGAAACATTCAATTCCATCTACGACCGTAAACAGACCACAGATCCTACTACCACCCTCAATACAACGGACAACTGGCAGCAGATCACCACCTCCCCTGAAAACTATTTACAGGGCAAGGTGCCAGGGTTACAGGTCATCAGGCGTAGCGGTACACCGGGTATGGGCGCTGATTTATTTATGAGAGGATATACCTCAATCTATGCGACTAACAGACCACTGGTTGTCGTGGATGGCATGATCTACGATACCAATGAATACGGAGGCTCCTTAATAAACGGCTATGTGAATAACCCACTGGCAGATATCGATATCAAGGATATAGACAACATCACCGTCATGAGAGACGGTACCTGTACATATGGTACCAAAGGCGCTAACGGTGTGATCCTCATCACTACCTCACATGCAAAGGAACTGGCTACCCGCATCGATTTCGGTGTGATGGGCGGATTTAATACACCACCGGCGCAGCTGCCTGTAATGGAATCCGGTGATTACCGTTTATATCTCTCAGACCTGTTACAAAGCAGTGGAAAGACCCCTGCGGAAATAGCTGCATTACCTTACATGAATGACAATCCTAATCCGGACTATTATCGCTATCACAATAATACAAACTGGCAGAAAGAAGTCACGAATCAAAGTTTCAATCAACAGTATTTTCTGAAGGTAGCCGGTGGCGATGATATTGCCACTTATGGTTTATCACTGGGATACCTCAAACAAAGCGGTACCATCCGTCGTACAGATCTGGGCCGCTACCAAACCCGTTTTAATGCGGACCTGAACCTGTCTGCAAAACTCAAGGCGGCTATCAACCTGGCATTTACCAGCAATACGCAGAAAGACAAAGATCAGGGTATTTCGCCTAAGACGAACCCATTATACCTCGCGCTCATCAAAGCGCCTTTCCTCCACCGTCAGGCCATCAGTGATGAAGGGATTGCTTCGCCCAGTCTCGCTGATTATGACATCTTTGGCGTTTCCAATCCTGCTTCCATCATCGACAAGATGCAGGATATTAACAAAAACTACCGCTTTTTTGGTAGCATCCGGTTCAACTATCTTGTTACAAAAAGTATCAGCATCAATACCATCACAGGTGTCACTTTTGATAAAGTAAGAGAGACCTTCTTTATTCCTGAAGCTGGTGTTAAACCTGATACACTGTCAAACGCTGTTGCATACAATCGCTCAGGTAGCAATGTAGAAAGGTATTACAGCCTGTACAACGATACCCGTATTACCTACGATAAGCAATTTGCCAGAGACCATCATCTCAATACAGGTTTGGGCGTACGCTATAGCAATAATAACAGTGAATCAGATTATGGTTTAGGTTACAACTCTGCCACAGATGAATTTGTCAGCGTAGGTATGGGACAAAACCAACTGAGAAAAGTAAGTGGTACAATTGGCAAATGGAACTGGCTGAACACTTACTTCAATGCTGATTACTCCTTTAGAGATAAATACTTTCTGCGCTTCAACCTGGCCGTAGATGGTTCTTCAAGATATACCTATACCCGTAATCAATACGCCGTGATGCCCGGTTTATCCGCGGCCTGGCTCATTGTTTCAGATCAGCATAGTATCGATGCGCTCAAACTCAGAGCCGGTATCAGCAGGACGGGCAATGATGATATCGGTAATTATACCTCCCGGCAATATTACATTTCTCAAAACCTCTTAGGCTTACTGGGATTAGTACGTGCTAATATCGCTAACCCTTACCTGAAATGGGAAACGGTTACAAAATACAATGCCGCACTGGATGGTGCCTTCTATAACGAAAGACTAAGTTTCAGCCTTGATATCTTTCAGCATCGTACTACAGATATGCTGACCATAGAACCTGTAGCTGCTGCCACCGGATTCGATCATGTGATCACCAACAACAGCACGATGGAAACACATGGTGTAGAATTATCACTATTTGGTCGTGTAGTAGATCGTATCCTGAAGTGGGATGTAGGCCTCACACTATCTACTTATAAGAATAAAATTACCAGCATACCCGGCAACCAATTGCTCACAACCTATGGAGATGCCACCATCCTCACAGCTGTAGGCCATGCCGCCAATCTGTTTTACGGCTATAAAACCAACGGCATCTACAAAACTAATGAAGAAGCCAATAAAGCAGGTATGGGTGCTCAGGGAGGAGATATTCGCTTTGTAGATACGAATGGCGATCACAAGATCGATGAGAATGACAGAGAGATTATTGGGGATTCCAATCCCGATTTTACCGGTGCTGTCACGAACCATGTAAGCTGGCGGCGCTGGACGCTGGATGCCATCTTCACCTTCAGTCATGGGAATGATATCTACAACCACACCCGTGCAAACCTGGAATCTATGAGCAATTACAACAACCAAACCTTAGCAGTACGCAACCGCTGGAAACAAGATGGCCAGGAGACTGATATCCCCCGTGCTGCATGGGGTGATCCTAATGGGAACGCACGTTTCTCCGATCGCTGGATAGAAAAAGGTGATTACATCCGCCTGCAACAACTGAGCCTCTGTTATGAACTGACACTGAAGCATGGCGCCATGAAATATGTACGCATCTCTGCCACCGCCAATAACTTATTTACCCTGACTAATTACCTGGGCTTTGATCCTGAATTCAGCAACGGCAACAGTGTGTTCACACGTGGCATCGACGACGGCTTATTTCCTCAATACAGAACGGTACAACTAGGTATCAGAATGGGCTTATAAAACTAACAAGAACATGAAACGATTACTATATACTGGACTGCTTTGCTGTAGCATATTGTGCAGCTGCAAAAAACTATTCGACATCAAACCTGAAGAAGCATTGGACCATTCACAGGTCTACGAAAATGTGAATGATGCAGATGCCGCCGTGATCGGTATTTATGGAAAAGTCATGGGATTGGCAGATAGGTACATGATCCTCAATGAACTGAGAGGCGACCTGGTAGGTGTCACTACATCCACAACAGATAAGTATCTGCAGGAACTCAATATCCACGAAGTCAGTGCAGATAATACCTACGCTGATCCTCGCCCATTCTATGAAGTAATCATGAACTGCAACGATGCACTGAAGAACTTCGATGCCATGCTACAGGATAAGCGGATCAGTAATGACGATTATATACTACGCTACTCGGCTGTAGGTGCGGTGCGTAGCTGGTTATATTTACAATTGGGTATTCACTATGGAGAAATACCTTACATCACCGATCCGTTAGAAACGATCGATGCCATTAAGGATGTATCCAAATTTCCCCGTATCACCTTCAATGAATTGCTGGGTAAACTCATCACCTTTACAGAAGGCTTACCTTACAAATATCCCTTTCCGGCAGGCACCTCATTGCTTATTACAACAGATGGTTATTCTACAGAAAAGTTCTTTATCAATATAAAATGCTTGCTGGGCGAGTTGTATCTCTGGAATGGCAATTATACACAGGCAGCAACTAACTACCGTGTCATGATGAACTATGCAGATGTGTTGTACCCTGCCATGAACAGTGAACAATGGTACGAAGTATACAGAGTGGGCTATACTGCTAACTTATCCGGCGCCTTATGGAGCAACATTTTCAGCCAGCCATACGGGGAGCGTTATTCCAATTACGAAATCATCTGGAACCTGCCATTCGACAAGAACTTCACACCAACTAACCCTTTTATAGAACTCTGTGACAATGTCAGTGGTAGCTACCAGGTACGCCCTTCCGACCTGGCGATCGCTAACTGGAATAAGCAATTCAGAAGTGATAATACCCCTGTAGACCTGCGGGGCCCGAATGTCTCTTTCAAGTATTCAGGTACACAACCGGTCATCAAAAAATACACGTACAACTATACTTCTTTACTACCTTTCGAAACCTCCGGCAAGTGGATACTGTTCCGTGCAGCCGCCCTGCACCTGCACTATGCAGAAGCTGCCAACCGCGACAATCGGGATAAGATCGCTTATGCACTCCTGAATACCGGAATCAAAAATACTTACGACCCTGTGTATATGGCTACTGGTGTAACAGGAGGCGAGGGCCGCAATGTTACCGATATAGAGCAAACAAAGGATGTGCCTCCTTATGACTTTGATGCCCGCGATGGGAACTACCCACAGTTTCGCAATGTCTGGTACCGAAATATAGGCGTACGCGGTAGGGTAGGGCTAAAGTCAGTAAAAGTAGACTCCACCGGTGTATTTGACATGAGTGACCCATTGCTTACCGATAAACCTGTCATAGACAGACCAACACTCACAAACAGGATGGAAGACCTGTTAATAGATGAAGATGGATTGGAACTTGCCTTCGAAGGTTATCGCTGGCCGGACCTGTTGCGTGTTGCACTCCGCAGGCAAGCCACTGATCCTGCCTGGCTGGCTAATAAGATCGCAGCTAAATTTGTAGCTGCCAACGATAGCAGGGCCGAAGCTGTGAGATCAAGATTAATGAACAAAGCAAACTGGTACTTACCTTTTAAATGGTAGATGATGATGCACCTCTTATTTCTATTATTATTTGTACCCGGTGAAAAACTGGATCGTGGCCTCATTGCTATTCCGCAATCGCCTACCCGGACTTTCCTCAGCTGGCGCCTGCTTGATACAGATCCATCTGCTATTACCTTTAACATCTACAGGCAAACAGATGGTAAATTGCAAAAACTATCTTCCCAGTCTGTCACCAACTATGTGGATAATCATGCTGATATTCACCATGCCCAGACATACCTGGTCAAATCTGTCATTGGTGGAAAAGAAACCAACACGGCTACTTACACCATCCCGGCAGATGCACCCATTCAGCAATACCTCACTATTCCCCTCAAAACACCACCGGGTTACACACCCAACGATGCCTCGGCCGCGGACCTGGATGGGGATGGTCAATATGAGATCATCCTCCATCAAACCGGGCGGGGCAAAGACAATTCCCAATCCGGCATTACCGATCCGCCCATCTTTCAAGCGTACAAACTGGATGGCACCTTCCTATGGGAAATCAACCTGGGTCGCAACATCCGGGAAGGCGCCCACTATACCCAGTTCATGGTCTATGACTTAGATGGCGATGGCATTGCCGAATTTGCCTGCAAAACTGCCGATGGCACTATCGATGGTAAAGGGAAGGTAATTGGCGACAGCACCAAAGACTACCGGGATCTGGACCCAACCTCCAAATCATTTGGCAGGATCCTGACAGGTCCTGAATACTTTACCATCTTCAGTGGTAAGACCGGCGAAGCATTGGCTACTACCGATTACATCCCTGGTCGTGGCGATATCGGTGGCTGGGGCGGTTATGGTGGCAATGGTGGTACAGACCATTATGGTAACCGGGTAGACCGCTTTCTTGCCTGCGTAGCCTACCTCGATGGCAAGCACTCCAGCGTAGTCATGTGCAGGGGGTACTATGGCCGCATCGTACTTGCTGCCTGGGATTTCCAAAACGGTCAACTCACTTCCCGCTGGGTATTCGATACCAAAGACAGTCGCAGTCCTTATTCTGGTATGGGCAACCACAACCTGAGTGTAGCCGATGTGGATAACGATGGCAAAGACGAGATCATCTATGGCTCCATGTGCGTAGACGATGATGGCAAAGGACTTTACACCACCGGCCTACGTCATGGCGATGCCCTGCATGTAGGTGACCTGGATCCCGATCACCCGGGTTTGGAAGGGTTTGGTATTCATGAACTGGAAAATGGCGCCAAAGGCACTGGCGCTGCATTGTACGATGCCCGCACCGGCGAAATCCTGTTCAGGGGTTCCATCGACCAGGATGTAGGTCGTGGGGTCGCTGAAAATATCGATAGCAGCCGCAAAGGCGCCCAACTCTGGTGGTCAGGCTCCAGGGGGCTGTACGACACGAAAGGCAACCGTATTGGCGATGCGCCGCGCTCTGTGAACTTTCTCATCTGGTGGGATGGAGACCTGAGCCGCGAGCTTCTCGATGGCAACCATATCGACAAGTATGGCAGTGGAACCATTTTCACGGCTGAAGGTTGTGTAGCAAATAACGGCACTAAGGCCACACCTGCCTTAACGGCGGACCTTTTTGGCGATTGGAGAGAGGAATTAGTCATGAGAACGTCAGATAATCAATCTCTGAGAATTTATACTACAACCATCCCTACCACCCACAGGATCATCACTTTAATGCAGGATCACCAGTATAGAATGAGCATCATATGGCAGAATGTAGGCTATAACCAGCCGCCCCATACAGGGTTTTATCTTGGAAAGTTTTAATTTTGCGTTGCAATAGAATGTGCAATGAATTTTTATACTAGAAAATGGGTAAAACCGGAGGATTTAAATGCTCACGGTTCTTTGTTCGGCGGTAGTTTATTATCCTGGATCGATGAAGAGGCCGCCATATACGCCATCATCCAGTTAGGTACTAACCGTTGTGTGACTAAGTACATGTCTGAGATCAATTTCATCAGCTCCGCCAAGCAGGGGGATATACTGGAATTAGGTATCAAGGCTGTTCACTTTGGTCACACCTCTCTGACCCTTACCTGCGAAGCCCGCAACAAAATTACCAAGAAGAGCATACTGACCATCGATAAGATGGTATTTGTGAGTGTAGATGAAAATGGTAAACCACTGGCACACGGCAAGACAGAGATTACCTATACCGACGAGCGCCTGCGCGAATAATACCCGCGTACTTTACAATTTCATAATCGTTACTAACTTGTAGAAGATCATCCTTTTACAGGATGAAAAGTCTGCTGACTTTACTCTTCAGACAGAAAAGAAGGTGAATCATCCCACCCTGAAGCATCGCATACTAAATGCTGAAAATACTTCTTCATAAGTGTATTGAATCTTCTCATGCTTATCTGCCATTGCAATGGCATACAGCATGGGAATATAATGATCTGTGGTAGGTACTGCTTTCAGGGCGATCTTCCCCAGGTTATTATAGTAAAACAAACTACCGAAATCCCGCTCGTCAATTCGCTTTTTCACCCATTCATCGAACTCAATCGCCCATGAATAAGGTTTTGCTTTGAAAAACCCCTTTTCAAGGTTATGCACAATGTTGCCACTCCCAATGATCAGTACCCCTTTTTCCCGCAGCGGTTTCAGGTACTGCGCCAGTTTCCAGTGGTAATCCAGTCGCTGAGCCATGGGAATACTTAGCTCCATCACCGGTACATCCATCTCTGGTGCCATGTGTCGCAATACTGAAAATGCACCGTGGTCCATATCCGTACTTTCGTCTACGGTTACCTGTGGCACCTTATCTTTAAAGGCGGTGGCGCCGTATACGCTGTAATAAGGGCAATTGAAATGTCCGGGTACTTTCAGGTAAGATTCTTCGGCGGTGAGATAATGTGCCGAAATGACCATGATGGCAGTGGGTTTGCGGGGTAATTCTTTCCCCATTTTTGCGAGGGCCTGCGTAAAAGGATTATCCCGGAAAGCATTTTCCGGATCGCCATGTCCTACAAAAAATACAGGCATTTTCTCCGTTGGCTGGAACATACCTGGCAGGTTCAGCGCCTTTTCTATTTGTGAAGAGTAAGGCAAAAATGGCAGCAATGCTGCCATTTTGATAAATGATTTCCGATGCACTGTTCTATTATAATTTCGTCTGTTTGAGCTTTACAGGATGAGCGCTCTTTGCACGCATTTTCAGATTTAATAACTCGATAAATACGGAGAACGCCATCGCAAAGTAAATATACCCCTTTGGAATGTGCTGATCAAATGCTTCTGCCAGTAATGACACTCCGATTAGCAACAGGAAGGACAGCGCCAGCATTTTCACAGTGGGATGTTTGTTCACAAATTTACTGATCCCTTCTGATGCCAGCAGCATAATACCGACTGCAATGATCACGGCCGCGATCATAATTTCAATATGATCGGCCATGCCCACAGCGGTGATCACAGAATCCAGGGAGAAGACAATATCCAGTAGTAAGATCTGGATGATCGTCTGTGAAAAGCTGGCTACTTTAGGTGTGGCAGTGGCATGCTCATTGCCTTCGAGTTTTTCATGAATTTCGGAGGTGCTTTTGTAAATCAAAAAGAGACCACCAATGAGCAGGATGAGATCCCTACCAGAGATCTCCGCCATTTCCAGCCATTTAGGATTCTGAATGCCGATCCAGTTACCCGGGTTGAAGAGCGGGTTAGTCAGTGACATGATCCAGCTGATAGACATCAATAGGCCAATCCGGATAAACATGGCCAGGGTCAAACCCAGCCTCCGGGCCTTTTTTTGTTGTACTTCCGGCAGCTTGCCGGCAAGGATAGAAATAAATACAATGTTGTCAATACCCAAAACAATTTCAAGTACGCTCAGGGTTAACAGGCTGATAAGAGAATCAACTGTAAATAGACTTTCCATGACAATAGGTTTAATTTAGTTCGCAGGGGCAAGATAGGTCAGAAAAAAATCAGTTTGCAGAAGGCTTATGGATTTTTTTGGCAATCTCTTCACTGCACCCGATTCTCCATCAAAAAGAATTATTTTAGTATTGTAACCCGTTGTTAACTTATGAGTATAAAAGTAATCGCATTCGATGCAGACGATACTCTCTGGGTCAATGAACCCTATTTCCGTGAAACAGAGAACGAGTTCTGCCAACTAATGGAAGCCTACCTGCCCCAGCACACTGTAGCCAGGGAGCTGTTGCACACAGAAATCAAAAATCTCACCCTTTATGGGTATGGTATCAAAGGATTCATGCTTTCCATGATTGAGACAGCTCTTACTGTAAGCAATAATACCATCGACATCACTGCTGTTGACAAGATCATCACCTATGGCAAGGCATTATTGGCACGCCCTATCGTAGTACTGGATGGTGTGGAAGAAGTATTGCAATCACTAAAGGTTGATTATCGGCTGGTAGTAGCTACCAAGGGAGACCTGCTGGACCAGGAACGGAAACTGAAAAACTCCGGCCTGGATCATTACTTCCACCATGTAGAAGTAATGTCCGAAAAGCAACCGAAGGACTATAAGAAGTTATTGAAACACCTGGACATCCAGCCGGAACAATTCCTGATGATAGGCAATAGTCTGAAGTCGGATGTACTGCCGGTACTGGATTTAGGTGGTCATGCTATCCATATTCCTTTTCACACTACCTGGGCGCATGAACATATAGATGTGCATATAGACAGCCCTAACTTCAGGCAGGTGGAACAGATACTGGATATATTGCCAATGTTTATTTCACCGCCCAGCGAAATTTCCTGATACCGATTCCGGCAAATATTGCCACATAGATCAGGCAGAAGGCCAGCGCCTGGGTACTAGTCGTATCCCAGTGTCCTGGTTGCATGCCTGTACTGATGATTGACTTCACTGTTCCATAAGGCGACCAGATGGACACCGTTTTAAATTTATCGCCCAGGGTACCCAGTTCTCCCAGCATACCTACCATGATAAACACAAAGTAGATCATCCTGGTGGCGCCATTCACTGTCTCAGGATTGGTGATAAGCCCCGTGATCAGTTGGCCGAGACTCAGGTAAACGGCCCCACCTATCAAAACGGTAAAGAAGGTGATCACATAACCCTGAGTAGAAATCGTGATGCCATCAAGATAATATCCACTCACGAAAATGAGGATCGTTAACACAAAGATCATCATGAGCTGCACCATCAACTTGCTGGCCATAATCAATGCTGGGTTAAAAGGGGCAACCCGTAGTCGCTGGAACACGCCTTTGTCCCTGTCGCGGGTTATGGTGGCTGAGTAGCCCATGAGGCCAATGGAGATCAAACCTAAAGTGAGGCAGGTACTTAATACAAAGTAAGGGCCGATTTTGGCAATTGCATTTTTCCAGCTGAAAAGGATAAATACAGGGATCAGCAGGACCATGAAAACTGCCCTGCGGTTACGCCATTGAATAAGGAGGTCTGCTTTGAATAAAGCTTTGAAAGCATTAGTAGAAGAAGGTAGCATATAAAAGAATATTTTATTTCAATTAAAAGCCGGCCGCAGGCCATGCCCCTAAAAGGTGTTGCTGAAGCAGAGTTATAGTCAAACCCTTTTGGAATATTTCTAAAATCTAACCGCCCGTCCGGTCAGGGTAATAAATACATCTTCGAGTGTAATCTTCCCTTTCCTTGACACACTCACCACTTCCGGATCATCCCTATATTTCTCAATCAACCCCTCTGGCGTATCAATCGTCAACACCCTTCCATGATCAATAATCGCCAACCTATCACACACCGCTTCCGCCTCCTCCATACTATGCGTAGTCAACACCACCCCATTCCCGTTTTCCCTGATAGCCTCAATCTTCTCCCACAGGTTTCTCCTCGATTGTGGATCCAACCCCGTAGTAGGTTCATCCAGCAACACCAGTTTAGGATTGTGAATAGTAGTAATAAGCAAGCTGACCCTTTGTTGCTGTCCACCTGACAATTCAGACATTTTCTTATGGGGAGGTATTTCTCCCAGCTTTTCCAACTGTGGTTCCACCCCATATAATCCTGCATACAAATTAACTATCTCCGCCACCGTCAGCTCCGGTTGAAAACTGGTGCTTTGCAGTTGTACTCCCATATTAGCTTTTGCAAGCAGCGGCTGCTGTCGTATATCGTAACCGGCTATATGGACCTGCCCGGATTGTGGGCGAAGTAAACCTTCAATAGCGCTGAGTGTACTGGTTTTCCCGGCCCCATTCGGGCCGAGCAGCCCAAAGATTTCTCCTGCCTTTACATCGAACGAAACATCCTGTACGGCGTGCAGGGAACCATACCTGACATTAAGCCCGGATACGGTGAGGATACTGTTTTCCATGAGAGTGAATTATTAAACAAATTTGCTATTCTTCCGGTAAAAGCACAATAGAAGAGAGGGTAATACTGCTAATATTGCCGGTGAAAATGGGTATAACTTCGGTAAACATTATATTTTTACCGCTTATTTTTCTACCTTACCCTCTCACGTTATTATCATACTCAAGTCTCAACGAATGAAAATCAATTTCCTCGCGGGTTGTACCCTTGCTGTATTATCCATACTCCCGGCAAGGGCCCACATCTCTCCACACGCGGCCTCCTATCAGCCCCCCGTGTACAGCACCCTACCTCTTGGTAGCATCAAGCCTGCCGGTTGGCTCCGCCACCAGCTCCTCATCATGCGGGACGGCTCCACTGGCCACCTGGACGAATACTATGCTAAACTAAAAAACGACAACGGCTGGCTCGGCGGCAAAGGCGACGGCTGGGAAGAAACTCCCTACTGGCTTGACGGCGCCCTCCCTCTCGCTTACCTCCTCGATGATAAAGCATTAAAAGAAAAAGTGCTCCGCTACGTCAACTGGACCCTCGACCACCAGCGCCCCAGTGGCTACTTCGGCCCCCTCACAGGTGTTGAAAGAGAAAAACACACCAGCGTAGAAGTTGCCAACGCAACCGACGGCGATGACTGGTGGCCCAAAATGGTCATGCTTAAAGTATTGCAACAATACTACTCCGCCACCGGCGATCAGCGTTTCATCACCTTCATGACTAAATACTTTCGGTACCAGCAGAAAGCCCTCGACATTGCCCCCATCGGCAAATGGACCGACTGGGCAGCTTCCAGAGGTGCGGATAATGTAATGATGGCCCAATGGCTCTACAGCATTACCAAAGATCCCTCCCTCTTACTACTGGCAGACAAGATCGAACAGCAATCTTTTCCCTGGACCCGCTGGATGGGTGGCCATGAATGGGTGATCAGCACCACCACTTATGCCCACATGGGCAACTGGATGAACCGTCACGGTGTGAACGTAGCCATGGCCCTGAAATCGCCCGCTATCAGCTATCAGCGTACCGGTGATCCGCAGGATTTACAGGCACTACGCACCGGCTGGCATGACCTCATGACCGTTCATGGTCTGCCCATGGGCATCTTCAGCGGCGATGAAGATCTGAATGGTAATGAACCTACCCAGGGTATTGAGCTCTGTGCTATCGTAGAAGCCATGTACTCAATGGAAAACATCATCTCCATCACCGGCGACGTCCACTACATGGATGCATTGGAAAAAATGGCCTTCAACGCCCTGCCTACGCAGACAACGGATGACTATAACAACAAACAATATTTTCAGGTAGCCAATCAGGTACAGATCAGCAAAGGCGTATTCGATTTCTCCCTGCCTTTCAGCAGAGAAATGTGTAACGTACTCGGTCCCAGAAGCGGCTATACCTGTTGCCTGGCAAATATGCATCAGGGCTGGACAAAGTTCACTGCTCAACTCTGGTACAGCACACCAGACAAAGGCATTGCCGCCCTGTCTTATGCACCAAATGACCTGACCACCAAAGTTGGCACAGCGCAAACAGAAGTGACCATTCACGAAGCCACTACCTATCCTTTCAATGATGAAATCAGCTTCACGCTCTCATTGAAAAAAGCAGCCAGCTTCCCATTACAGTTACGCATACCTGCATGGTGTAAAGAAGCTAACATTCTCCTGAATGGACAGCCACTCCGCAAGGACACCGGCAACCAGGTAATCACCATCAACCGTAGCTGGAAAAACAACGACAAACTGGTATTGCAATTACCAATGGATATTACAACTACAGTATGGGGCCGTCATTCCCGCGCCATAGAAAGAGGTCCGCTGGTATACGCCCTGAAACTGAATGAAAGATGGGAGAAAGCGACGGACGAAGTAGAAGGCGAATACTTCAGTGTATATGCTACGGACAAATGGAACTATGCGCTGATCAGGGACAATGTGGATAAACCTGCTGCTCATTTTAAAGCAGCTGTGGTAAAACAGGTAGACGACCAGTTCGTATGGAACCTGGCACATGCCCCTGTCACCATCACCGTACCTGCCAAATCCATCCCTTCCTGGAAAGAACTGAATGGCGTGGCCTTTCAGCCACCTACCGACAGGGAAGGTATTTACAAAGGAAAAGTAGATAATACAGTACAGGATATCACGCTTGTGCCTTATGGTTGTACCAAAGTGCGCATCGTAGCTTTCCCTGTAGTACCATAAATCACAAAAAAAACAGAAACCTTGCAACGTCTTTTATTTTGCCTGCTATGTTGCCTGCCCGGTTTCCTGTATGCACAGGTCAACTGGTCAGGTAGCTGGATCACGAATACCACAGATACCACTATCACGAAAGCACCTTTTTTCAGGAAAGTCTTTCACACGGGTAAGCCATTGCAAAGTGCAGTAGCTTATGTATCCGGTGTAGGGTATCATGTGTTGTATGTAAACGGAAAACCTGTCACCGATGCAGTGCTGGAACAGGGCTATACCCGCTATGACAAAAGATTGCTGTACAACACCTACGACATTACCTCCCTGTTGGCTAATGGCGACAACGTCGTAGCAGCAGAACTGGGAAATGGCTGGTACAATGTACAATCCCATGCAGTATGGGAATTTCACAAAGCACCGTGGCGCAATACACCCCGCATGCTCATCAACATCCTGTTCACCTACAAAGATGGTAGTAAAGAAACCATCGTTACGGATCGCAGCTGGAAGTGCACCACCGGACCTAGCCAGTACAACAACCTGTACACCGGCGAAATCTACGATGCCCGTGCAGAACTACCTGGCTGGAACAAGCTGGGATACAATGATGCCAGCTGGCAGACCGCCCTTGAAACCCATTCTCCCGGTGGTGTACTGGTACCACAGGAAATGCCTTCTATTAAGATCATCAGGCGTATCAAACCTGTAAGTGTAAAGCAGGTAGATAAGGATGAATATCTTTTTGATATGGGCCAGAATTTTGCTGGCGTTGTGACCTTAAAAGTAAAAGGTACAGCAGGTACAAAAGTGACCCTATCTTACAGAGAAGTATTGAAAGATGGGAAAATAGACCTTGCTCATAACACAGAACACATGCGTAGCTGGCCGGGTGAACTGCCTTTCCAGACGGATGTGTATATCTTAAAAGGGAACGGAGGTATCGAAACTTTCACACCGCAATTCACCTATCATGGCTTTCAGTATGTATCAGTAAAAACTGATGCGAAACTTGATAAGAACTCTATCGAAGGCTTATTCTACAGCACAGATTTTGAAGAAGCCGGTCATTTCACCAGCTCTGATCCTATGATCAATAAGCTGTACGAAGCAGCCCGTCAATCTTACAGAAGCAATTTCCTCAGTATTCCTACCGACTGTCCACAGCGGGAAAAAAACGGCTGGACAGCAGATGCGCATATCTCCGCAGAAATCGGTCTGTGGAATTACAAATCCGCACCGGGTTACCGCAAGTGGCTGAATGACATCCGGGATGCGCAGACACCGGATGGGTCTATTCCGGGTATTGTTCCTTCCAATGGCTGGGGCTATGACCGCAAGGACTTTACCTTTGGTCCTGCATGGGGTAGTGCACTGCCCATCATCACCTGGTATTTATACCTCTATGAAGGTGACACCGCTGCGGTACGAGAGAACTACGATGCGATCAAAAAATACACCGACCTGCTCACCAGCGAAGCGCAGAACCATATCTTCAAAATGGGCCTGGGCGACTGGATGTCATTGGTAGAAACACCCGTGCCATTTACATCTACAGCCTGTTATTACACCGACGCGGTGTTAGTGTCTAAAATGGCACGTATATTAGGTAAAGACGAGGATGTGACTGCATATACTGCACTGGCAGAAAAGATCAGTGCTGCTTTCAACAAAGAGTATTATAATGCGCAGACCATGCAGTACAATGTGACCACCGCTACAGCTCTCAGTACCACTGTATACCACGAACTGGTGCCCAAACCTGCGTTGACTAAAACAGTCGATCAACTGGCAAAGAAGATCACAGACAACCATTATCATGCTGATTTCGGCGTATTAGGTACCAAATATGTGCTGCCTTCACTCAGTGATAACGGACATGTAGAACTGGCTATGAAAATGCTGACAGATACAGGTTATGCAGGTTGGGCACACTGGATTGCAAACGGTGCCACTTCCCTGTTTGAAGACTGGCCGGGGGAATTATCACATAATCATATCTTTTTTGGAGACTATTGTGCATGGTTCTACAAAACATTGGCGGGTATCCGTCCGGATGAAACAGCGCCCGGGTTTAAGCATTTCTTTATTCAACCTTCATTTGTGTCTCAGCTCACTTTTGCAAAGGCTGATTATCAATGCCGCTATGGTAAGATTGTCTCTTCCTGGAAGCGGGAGGGAAAACAGGTAATATTGGAAGTGGAAGTACCCGCAAATACAACCGCGACATTAAAATTACAAGGTAAGAAAGATCAACTTTTACAACCGGGGAAACATAAGCTAACTATATAAAAAAAACAGGGCTGACTAAAAAGTAAAATGAAGGCGCTGAGAATTGCGTAAAAGCCATTTCGTCTCCATCACCTACCCGAGGGGGGGGACCCTTTTTAGTCGGCCTCGTTTAATTCGGCTACCTAATGGAGATAGGTAGTCCTTTAAGCACTTCTGAAGAGGTTTATTTATTTTTGATACGCTCTCATTTAAATATATGTGAATAGAAAAACAGATCCGGTTTCTTACCCTCACTGATCGTCACATACCCCTTATTATCCACGCTAATCGTTACCGCTTCTCCTTGTTTTTCACGCACGTATGGCAATAAGGTCGCCGGCCGGGCCATCGTCATTTCGATAGCCTCATTCCCTTTACGCCGCCAGTAATAAATATGTGATTCATCTTTGATAACGATGTGTTCTCCATTCTGCGAGATATCGCCGGCTGTAATCCAGGTGTAGGGTAAGGTCAGTACCTTTTCCAGCGTCACCTGTTGCTGATCTTTAAAATTGAAGTATTGTGCTGGTACCTTATAGAGGCTCACCTGTTTCTCTCTTTTGCTTACAACATACATACATTTTCCAATCGGATCAATCATCAGTGACTCTGCATCTCTGGCACCATCAGGGTACCTGATAAAGAGCACATCTGCATGCACAGATGTTTTATCACCCGGTACGGTCAAAAAATCCGGAAACCTGTAGATCTGCATATCTATGTTCACCGCGTGGTTATTGCCGATATCTCCAACATATACATAGTGTTTGCCGCCGGGACCTATATTGTCTGCAATATCTTCCCAATCCCTGTTCACGGCCCCTTTCAGTTTCACGCTGCTGACCAGCTTCCCCTTGCTATTGAGCAGGTATACTTCATTCTTCCCGCCACTGTCATTGTGTGTCCAGAAGTATCCCGGTAGGGTAGCACTGGCTGCCAGACCTGAGGCCTCGTCTAATTTATCCGATTTTACTTTTCCTAACACCTGGGGTGTTTGTGCCATAACAGGCAGATTAATAAGCAGTAATATCCCTAGCATTCTCATGCTACGATACTACGAATATTTTCTGAGGATCAAACCAGCCCAGTTTGCAAGGCTACTTTTACCAATCCGGTGGTATTTATTGCTCCCGCGTGGTACAGTAGCACGTTCAGCTATGGACTGGAAAAATTATAACAAGGTGAAGGCATACCTGCACCTGAAAGACTAAGAATATAGCTTGCCGGTTTCCTTTTTCCGGTTGTCCTCATTTAATGAGGGTGACAGGATTTTTTTTATATTTTTAGTCCTCTCAAAAAAAAGTAAGATATGCAACTAAACAGGCTGCTACTGGGTATGGCATTATTTGCCTCCCCATTCGCAAGGGGACAGAGTACAACCAGCAATGTCAACTATGTAGATCCCACAATCGGCGGTGTGGGCATCATACTGGAACCCACCCGCCCTACCGTTCACCTGCCTAATAGTATGGTGAGGGTATTTCCCATCCGCAAAGATCAGCTGGATGACCGCATTCATGATTTCCCACTCACCATTGCGTCGCACAGGCAGGAAAGCCTTTTTGGTATGATGCCTATATCAGGCGACGATTATTTTGCACCCAGGGTATGGGACAGGGAGCGTACTACGCCTTACTATTACAGTACTTTCCTCGACGATGCGGACCAGGTAGAATTTACGCCTGCAGCACGTAGCGGATATTTCCGTTTTCACTTTCAGGGAAAGGAGAAGCACTATCTCCGTTTTCAGCCTTTGAATGGTAAAGGCACAATCGAAGCAACCGGCAAACAGGTGATCACCGGTACAGAACAATTCCACGGCATGGCAGCTTACTTTTATGCAGAGCTGAGCACACCGATCGCAGGTGTACAAACTTTAGATAAAGAAGGTCAAAAGATATTGCTGGCAGAAGTGCCGGCAGCAACAGCAGTAAAATATGGTGTTTCTTTTGTGAGCATCGAACAGGCAAAAATTAACCTGCAAAAGGAGATCCCTGACTGGAACTTTGATGCAGTAAAAGATAAGGCATTTAAAGCCTGGGATAAAGTATTAGGCCAGATCAATGTAAAAGGTGGTACGCCTGCACAAAAACGGGTATTCTATACCTCTCTGTACCGTACTTACGAGCGAATGATCAATATCAACGAGTACGGTAAGTATTACAGTGCATACGATCACCAGGTACATACCTCAGATAAGCCCTTTTACGCGGATAACTGGCTATGGGATACCTATATCGCATTAGAACCATTACAGACCCTTTTACACCCTTCTACAGAAGCAGATAAGATCAGTTCTTATATCCAGATGTATGAGCAGAGTGGCTGGATGCCTTCGTTCGCAGTCGTAACCGGCGATATGCCTTGTATGACGGGCAATCATGCCGCCGCGTGGATGGCGGATGCCTGGTTCAAAGGCGTACATAATTTTGATGTAGCCAAGGCATATGAAGGACTAAAAAAGAATGCTTTGGAGGCAACCCTGCTGCCGTGGAGAAATGGCCCGGGTACAGAGCTGGATGCATTTTACAATACACATGGCTATATGCCTGCCCTCAGACCGGGAGAGAAAGAGTGGGTGAGTGAAGTACATGGTTTTGAGCGCAGACAATCTGTGGCCGTGACATTGGAGAATAGCTTTGATGACTGGTGTATCGCTCAACTGGCTATACCGGCAGGTAAAAAAGAAGATGTACCGTTGTTTTTAAAGCGGGCAGCTAACTATAAAAACGTATTCCGGGCAGATAAAGGCTTTATGTGGCCCAAAGATTCCGCCGGCAGCTGGATCGAACCATTTGACCCTAAATTCTCAGGTGGTCAGGGTGGTCGTGATTATTTCACAGAAAACAATGCGTATACCTACAATTGGGATGTAAAGCATGACCTGGCAGGATTATTTGGTCTGATGGGCGGCCGTAAGGCAGCCGAAGCTAACCTGGACCAGCTATTCCGTGAAGGACTGGGCAGAAGCAAGTACCAGTTGTGGTATACCTTCCCGGATGCAACTGGGCTGGTTGGACAGTTTGTGATGGGCAATGAGCCTAGTTTCCACATCCCTTACCTGTACAATTACCTGGGAGCGCCCTGGAAGACACAGAAACGCATCCGCATGCTAATGGATACCTGGTATACAGACAACCTGTTTGGTATTCCGGGAGATGAAGATGGCGGTGGTATGACAGCCTTTGTGGTGTTTTCCATGATGGGATTCTGTCCTGTAACCCCGGGTATTCCTCAGTATAATATTGGTAGTCCGGTATTTACGCAGGTAACGATACAGTTGGAAAATGGTAAGGTATTCACGATCAATGCACCTAAGGGTTCAGGAGAGAACAAGTACATTCAAAGTGCAAAACTGGATGGCAAAGCGCTGAATAAGCCCTGGTTTACGCACCAGGAGGTGTTAAAAGGCGGGGTATTGGAGCTGGATATGGGTGCTGCGCCAAATAAGCAGTGGGGAAGTGAGGAACAGGCATTGCCTCCTTCTTCAATTGATTATAAATCAGGAGAATAGGTGACAATATAGCCATCCTGAAAGGATGGCTATATTGTTTATAGATCTTCCAGAATCAGTTTTCCCAATTCTTTAATAGCATCTTCATTTCTTTTGTAATATGTCCACTGCCCCTGCCTGGTCACGGTCAGCAGTCCTGTTCGCTGTAAGAGCGATAAATACTCAGAGGCAGTGGATTGTGTAACCCCCATTTTAAGCTGGATTTGTCCTACACATACGCCATTTTCGCAGCATCCTTCTGCCGGAAAATTATTTGCCGGGTCCTTCAGCCATTGTAATATCTGAAGCCTTGCCTTGTTGGATAATGCTTTGAATACTTCCACGTGTTCCATACTACAAAGGTATCGGAAAAATGCGATTTTATCATACTGTTGTATCAATTCAGCAGATTGGAAGAACTTTACTATAGATCAGTTAAACCTTAACCCATGTATTTTAGATTAGCTGTAAACCCCGTAGAAAATTTCAGAGTTAAAGACGTTCTCTCTCTACCTTATTTCAAGCATGTTAACCGGTTTGCCAAACCCTATTTGTACAAATCCAACTATGTAAATGTACTCTTACAGGAGCGGAACATAGATGGATTCGCCATGGTACACCTGGTATACTTTATTAAGCAACCCGTATTGGTAGTGGTAGCAGAAGAATCGCCCCGAACTGTTGTTCAGCAGGTAGTAAGCGGACAGATGGAGCTTCTTATTAAAGGTCAGAAACCCATGGTGTTACAACCAGACGGGTATGATATATTACAATTAAATACTGACGAGTATGCTCTCTTGTTGCAGCCTGGCATTTGTGAAGTGCTTCGCTTCGATTTTGAGGAATCGGTTATGAAAACGGTCAGTAAAACAGCCACTGTTAAACAGTGGCTGGATAAACTGAAGGCCGGTAAATCTGCTTTTTACAGTCACCGCCCTATAGATGAGAAGCTCCGTTCTCTGCAGGGTGAAATGCAATATTGTCGTGCATTTACAGAAGAAGAGCAGGAATGGTTCAATGGTAAGTTGGACGAAGTATTTGAAATGGTGACCGAACAGGGGGTGCTGCGATAACCCTTCTTAGAATTTTACATCTCTTCCTTTGATATGTGTAATTTTTCTGTGCGCATAAAGTATGACCTTTGTTTTATCAAACACAAAACAAAGGATATATGAAAACGCTCACAGGGAAAATTATTTTAGTAACAGGTGCATCAAGAGGTATTGGCGCGGCCATAGCGCTGAAACTGGCGGCAGAAGGCGCGACAGTCGTGATCAACTACGCTGGCAATAAAGAGGCGGCAGACAAGACCGTGGCGGCTATACAGGAGCAGGGCGGAACTTCAATGGCCATACAGGCGGATGTAAGTAAATCTGACGAAGTAAAAAGAATGTTCGACACCGTAATAGCACAATATGGAAGAATGGATGTGCTGGTGAATAATGCAGGGATCCTGTTGTATAAATTAATCAAAGATACGACTGACGAAGAATTTGACAGGCAATTTGCTATCAATGTAAAAGGTACTTTCAATACCATGCGCGAAGCTGCTACAAGGCTCGCTGATAATGGGACTATTATCAACTTCTCTTCTACTACTACCCGTTTATTATTGCCTACTTATGGGCCTTATGTAGCTACCAAAGGAGCGGTGGAGCAGATGACACGTGTATTTGCGAAAGAGGTAGGGGCAAGGGGGATTAATGTGAATGTGGTATCTCCTGGTCCTACTAATACAGAGTTGTTTCTGAATGGGAAGACGCCTGAGGCGTTGGAGAGGTTGGCGGCATTGTCAGCGTTTAACAGGATTGGTGAGCCGGAGGATATTGCGAAGGTGGTGGCTTTTTTGGTGAGTGATGATGCGAAGTGGATCAGTGGGCAGAACATAGGAGCAAATGGAGGGATGGCGTAGTTAAAGTGACGGGGTGAAAAATGAAGTAGGGCTCATTTCGGGATCGGCGAGGGGATGGATTCGTTTCTGATTGGGTTGTATTTGTTGAGGAATAGTGGGGGGATGGATTAAAATTCATTAGGGGTTAAATTTTTCACGCATAAGTGGTGGTTAATTTATGCCGCTTTATACCATTCCGGGTCTTCGAGTCTTGGGAGGAAGAAGCCTTTGATACAGTTTGGATTTCGGACGCAGACCTGGATATGGGTTTGGTCGTAGAAGCCGGAGTCTTCGTAGATGGGATTGCCTTCTATGAAGACGCAGCGGACTGTGTCGAAGGGGATTTCTCCCATTTCCATCGTTTCCTTATGTAAGGCCTCAATGACACTATAATCTAATTCCCGTAAAACTTTGTCCTTGGGATTATGAGACCCAGGGGCAGGCCTGTTTTTAGGCAATGGAGTATTTGTCTTACTGAATGTGTCTTTTAAAAAGTGATATGATTCCCTGATTTTATCGATATGCAATTTGTCAGTGAGATCAAGACAATTCCCAAGGCTTAAAGCCGCTCCCAGTACAGCTGGATTTTCTATTTTACTCTTACCAGGTGGATTTTTAGCAAAGTCTATCGCTCTTGCATAATTATTTTGCCAAAAATACATTCCTGATCCAAGCCAGTCATAGCCATTATGGCTGGCTTTCATCCTAATCTGACCCAAAATGATTTGGTCCCTGATGGACTGATCACATCCATGGAAACCCAATAAAAGACCCTGGTCAGATGAATAAATAATACTTGAATTATTCATATGTCTAGTTTAAGATTTTTTGTCTGATACACCATATCTTCTATCTGCTATTTCCCAGTGTTCCTCAGTCATTTGGCTAAAAAGTTTTTCCAACCCTAATTTGTCAATAACTTGCTGCCTGTATTCCGGATCGTTCTTTACCCGTTCCCGTGCCTTTCTCATTATTTCCATATATCTTTCGTGTTCTGCATAACCACCATACATAATTTTACATTTTTAAACGTGAAAAAATAAATGATTTGATCCTTCAATGGATTGATCACCTCCATGGAAACCCAATAAAAGCCCCTGGTCAGATGAATAAATGATACTTGAATTATTCATATGTCTAGTTTAAGATTTTTTGTCTGATACACCATATCTTCTATCTGCTATTTCCCAGTGTTCCTCGGTCATTTGGCTAAAAAGTTCTTCCAATCCTAATTCTTCAATTAATTCTTTCCGATATTCCGGATCGTTCTTTACCCGTTCCCGTGCTTTTCTCAGCATTTCCATATGCCTTTGGTATTCTGCGTATCCACCGTACATAATTTTTAGTTTTTAAACGTGAAAAATTGAATGATTAACCCTTCAAAGATAAATAATTTAAACCCTAAAAACCAAATAAAAACAGCCACTGTATTGGTTTTTATCGTTTCGATCGCCCCATTTTCAAAATAAAAAAGCCCGTCCAAAGACGAGCTTTTAGAAAGCCAAAAGGGTAAAAAGAATAAGGGCTTTTTGTTTCAATTTTAGAGAATGAAGTAACCCGTTATAACGACACCTTCGCTTTACTATTTTTTGAGGTTTAACTATGAATGAATCTCAGGGTATAAACAAACTAGAATGCCAACGCTTTTATATGCTCCACCGCATCCTGTCCTCTCTCTATCGCCGCTATTATCTCAAACACCTTATCACTCCACCCACTTATCAAAAACACATCATTCTCTCCCACACTCACCGGTGTCTTACCTAATCCAGCCAAATCAAACAAATACAACTTCGCATGTGGAACCATGTTTTTATACAGCTGCCACTGTGCTGCCAGTGTATTCTGATCATGCTTATTATTCGTCGTACTATCCCACATCTGGCAATCTGTAAACATCATTACCTTATCCGCTACATGTTTACTCTTTATCAGATCAGCCAATACTTTATAACCATTCGTGCTATAACCCACCTCACCTTCTCTCCTGTAAAACGCATCCACATTTGCCAGTACATTCTTCTTAGGAAGGTCAACCACCTTCCACTTATCTCCAAACATACCCGTCATCACATTTTCGCATTTATACTGTAGCAACATACCTAACAATAATCCAATATCATAGTATTTCACCACACTACGCGCTGATAAGGCTGTCTGCATAGAACCAGATACATCACAGGCAATCACGATACGCGTATCATCATCAAATCCTTTCAGGTGCTGTACCGAAATCTGTATCGCTGTTTCCAGCGCTTCCAGCACATCCTTTGTTCTTTTATGTTTTACCTGTTTCAATTCACGGTAGGCCGACAAAAATCTAAAAGGCAATTGCTTTGAATGCAACACTGCTTTTTCATCAGTCAGATGTGCACAGACCTTTTTAATAATCCTGTCATCCACATCTGCCTGCAATAGATTACGCAGGTTACGCATCATTGCCATATACCCCATCATGTTAGCGTCGATCAATTGTTCCCACGCATAGCGAAAGGCCTTTTGCCTATCGCCAGCGTCGGAATACTTTACCTGACCGGTAGCAGTCAGGGTCGTCTCCCAGGTATAGGGTACCTGCAGTTCATCCTGCGCAATTTTATCGAACAGTAACTGCTGATCATCATCCTTTGGTTTTGGATGAACAATAAACAGGGCATCTTTTAATGTCACTGTCGCTGCGCGGTTATATTTTGCAAATTGATATTCATCAAATTTGTTGAATGCCATCGAGAGCCCCTTTTGTATCTGTTTGCTCAGGCGATGTAACTTTTTAGTCTCCTGTCGTTTATTTGACAGGGCATAGCATGCCAGCAGCTCAGTAATTTCATCTGCGCGCTGTACTACTCTGTTCACCATATTACTCACCAGTGCATTTCCAGTGTGCACCTTTGCCAGCTCTACAGCCAGTGCCAGCGGAATACTACGCAGGTACATTTTTTCACGGGCATATATAGCCAGGCGGGCTACGAACTGAGGATCATTTTGTTTGATCAGCTTACGTATGCGCACCAGCCGGTTTTCACTTCCTTCATAAAACTGGTCATGGAAAGAAGCTGTAACAACAGCACTATACAGTTCCAGCTCTGGTGTAAGGGTGTAAGCCTTTGCACCTTCGTAGTTAACAGTGGAGGATACGTCCTTCTTTGATGTATTGAATCTCATGACGGTTTTATTTTCGTTTGTGATAACAATACAAAGGTTGGACGTAAGTGCGCAGTTTTTTTGCGCACTCAAAAAAAGTTTTATTTTAATTTATAGGCTACAATCGTATTTTTAAAAAAGGTAGGTACATATAATGTTTGTGTCGCTGCATTATACCATATATCAGCAGTATTACTTTTTTGCTCCCGCGTATCCAGCAATACCTGTTTGGAACCGTCTGTCTTTACATAATAGATAATACCCTGCCAGCCACTTATTACAAATTCATTTTCTTTTACCTGTACAATTCCATCTGTACTGCCTTCCAGTCCTTCTGCAATGATGGTCGGGTTTTTCTGCGCATCTATTTGCACCAGCTTACCATTAGTTAATGCATAGAGCATGGACCCAACTGCCAATAACCCATTTGCATTATCCATGTTTTCGAGGTACACAGATGGTTGTCCATCTTCAATTCTGTGAATTTTGTTGGCTCTGGAATCACTTACATACACCACACCTTTGGCATCTATGGTAATGTCGTTCAGCATCTTTGCGCCTTCGATAGGTATCCTGCGTACGATGGTACCGGTTTTGACATCAATTTCGGCTACAGCTGTCAGCTCCGCCACATACAGATGACCTTTATACAATCCCATGCCTTTGTTGGCATTCAAGCCCCTGACCCATTCTTTGGTAATGATCTTACCATCCGGTCCTACCTTACTGATATAGCCGCTGCCTTCCTGTTTAGTACCCATGCTGGAAACGTATAAGAACTGTCCATTGGGTGCCAGCAGGGCAGACTCCGGGGTAGTAAGCAGGGTATCCGTCTGCCATAACTTTTCCAGTGAGTGCTGGGCGAATAATGATACATGCGTAAAGATGATCGCGATTGCAATAAAGGTTGTTTTCATAATTATGTTATTTATTAACGTGGCGTAATTCGTAACAGTGCATCCGGACTATTGGTGATCATTGACAAATTCAATACCATAGGGATCGGTGATTCCTTTTGTGATCAACTCCTGGATGCGTAGCGAATACAACTTTGTTTTGACCAGTAAGGGCTTTTTCTCTTTTTTGACGATCTGTGGAGAATGTTGTGCCTTGAGGATATAGTCCGTTACCGCCTGAATATCAGCGTCTGGGATCACTCCCTGCCATTTGATCATTTCAGTTTTAGGAATGCCGGTTCGGATGGTATGCAGAATAGATGCCCTGTCATTTCCGAATTTCCATGTAGTTTTGATCAGTGCGGTAGCTGCACCGCCCTGTAGTTGGCCACCATGGCAGCCTGCGCAATACTTCTTATATACCTCGTTTCCCGGAGGAGCCGATGTAAAAGAGGAGATGCATATTAGTACAGCTATAAGAAGGCCTGCTACGCTTTTCATAAGGTCAACATTTCAACGTTTCATAACCGAATATAAGAAAGGAAAGGGGCAAAAAGAAGAATATTATGCATAAACTGGTTGTCTAAAATCTATTACCTTTTGTTTACAATACATATGAAGAAAGGAATACTCATTATTGCCCTTTTAGGTTTGACCCTGTTCATTGGTGTGAACGCCAGAAAAAGACCTGTAACTCCCCCTGTCATGCACAGTGGAGATCTGATTTTCCAAACCTCTCAGTCTGCACAAAGCAAGGCGATCCAGTTGGCCACAAAATCCAGGTACTCTCATTGTGGAATCGTGTATAAAGAAGGAGATAAGTTTTATGTGTTTGAAGCTGTGCAGCCGGTAAAGCGGACACCGCTGGATCAATGGATTGCGAGAGGGAAGGGTGGCCATTATGTGATTAAACGACTGAAGAATGCGGATAAAGTGTTGACGCCAGAAGCGTTGAAGAAAATGCAGCAGGTAGGAAAGACGTTTACCGGGAAGAATTATGATCTTACTTTTGAATGGAGTGATGACCGGATGTATTGTTCAGAACTTATCTGGAAAGTTTATCAACGGGCTACAGGTATTGAGATTGGAAAATTGGAGACATTAAGTGAATTTGATCTGACGAGTGATGTGGTGAAAGCTAAGATGAAAGAACGATATGGGAATAATATTCCGAAAGATGAAGTGGTGATTTCCCCAAAAGCAATATTTGAGAGTGAACTGTTAACAGCGATTATTGACAAGTAATACCTACGAAAGGATCAACTTTTCAATTGGTGGAAAGGTTGACAAAACAGTTGGTTATCTTTACGTCGCACACAAAAAAGATTTACCTGAAATGAATCCCGGCTGATTGATCATGTTGAAAGAAATAGGAGATGGCTGGTACATTTATAAGACAACCTGATAATGAGCAAAAGGAAATACTCAAAAGCGACAATAGCCATTATAAATGAATTAAAAACCGATCAACGGGCCTACCGGTACGAAGAAGACGGTAATAAATATGGGTTACTGATCCTCTACCGTGGAGAAACCCTGTTTTACCAGGAAAATGACCGTGCCCTGCTGTGTGAGATCGCTGCCAGGTTTGCAGTTATTAACCCTGAAACAATTGTTCAATGGGATGATAATACTGATATTCACTCAGATGAACGTGCGGCTATCCTTGATAAAATCATGACACTCTACAAAAAAGCGTACAAAGACGATCTGAAAATTTATTAGAGAAAATTTGTGTAGTTAAATAGCTACTCATATATTTGTAGCCAAATAGCTACATAATGACAAAGCGAAACAATATCATCTATTGGACAGCGACTATCGTCCTTTCCTTATTCATGTTAGTAGGGGGAATAGCGCAGATTTTCAGGCAAAAGGACAATGTGGATGGAATCATCCATTTGGGATACCCGCTTTATTTCATGACTATCCTTGGGGTGTGGAAAATATTGGGTGTCATCGCGATCCTCACACCCCGGTTTCCGCTGGTAAAAGAATGGGCGTATGCAGGATTTTTCTTTGCCATGACAGGCGCCGTCATTTCTCACATTGCTGCAGGAGATCAATTTGCACATTTCATTGCACCACTGGTATTTGCAATACTAACCGTGGTATCCTGGTATTTCAGACCTGCAGGTAGAAAGCTGTAAGGGTCAGGAGAGCTGATCCCATACCTCCCTGAAATCCTTGTCGCGCAATACTTCGCCCAGGTCGTAAGCATCATACCCGGTAGAACGTATCGCATCTCTGCATTGTAGCAATAGTTGCACACATTTTTCTTTATTACCTGATTTAATGGCAAGCCTTGCCATGGAAATGTAAGGATGTGAATAGTAATTTCTGCCCAGTACGGCCGCCAGTTGCAGCTTTTCTTCTGCCTGGTGGTTGATGGAGGGAGACTTGTAATCGTAGGCCATTCCGGTATAGGCAAGCAGGAAATCGCCCCAGTAAAGATTCAGCTGAAAATCCTCTTCATGCTGATATACCTGTGAAAAAAGCTGCAGCCCGTGTTCAAAGGTATTGATCAGTTTTTCGTAAGCCCCCTGCTCATGATAGATCCGTGCGATGGCAAGCAATGCGTTAGTGGCATATACGGGAAAGGTCCAGGCAGCAGGCTGTTGTACATGACCTTTGGTGAAAAACTCTACCGAAATCCAGTAATAGGCCAGTTGCAAATCGTTCTCTTTCAATCTTTTGGCAGTATCGGCAAATCCTTTGCCCAAACGGTTCAGCAGTTCAGGATCTTCTGTATAATGGCCTTCAAGTGGCTGTAACAGCAAGGCGGTTTGCGCGACCATTATAGCCTTGTATGCTGCATCAATTTCCGGCGAGTCGTGAAAGAGGATGTAATGGTAGGTTTCAGCCCAGTCGAGGTAAACGAGCGGTTGTTTTTCTGCCAGTTCATGCATAGCGCTTTCGAACTCACGTAACAGCCGCTGGTGCCAGTAATGATTCTGCTCAAAAGGGAGACTGCGTACCCTGAAGCATAGATGAACCAACGCGCTGATAGCAGTGATATCCCTGAGCACAGGTCTGAAAAAATATAGTAATTCGGTGAAGGCTTCAGTCGTGAATTGCTTTGTGATTTCCATTTTATCCGTCAGCGCCCTCACCATCGACATTTGTATGTCGGTGGTTTGCGGGGCGATGTTGTATATGCGGATAGCTTCCTGGATGTATCGTAACTTATCTTCAAATGCTTCTGCACGATCTGCCAGGTTTTGGTAACAATAGCCTCGTTCCTGTGAGTATAGCTGATCGGGAAAGAAATGCTGAATGGAGTCGATAATACCAAGCAGGTAAAAGATAAAGTCTTCCGGGTTGCTTACTTTACCGCAGTCCAGGTCATACACACCATAGGAGTAAACCATATCATAGGCACCAATAATTTCTTCCTTATATTCTTCCAGTTGGGTCGGTGAAAGGCTTTCTACCAGGGCATCCATTTCTTCGACGTCATATCTTTCGGCCAGTTCTTTCAGCTGAGGGATGATATTCATTTGCTAAAAATAATCAAAGAGAACAATTTTTCAGAGGGGTAAGATCAATAGCTAAGCTATAATATCATCCTATTACCATAAGTACATGAAAAGGATATCTCTATATCGATTCGATATTGAGGTGCCCATTAAGTGATGTATTAGTACTCATTTGGCGTTATTGTCGCACTATTATTTCAAAGAATTGTTTTAAATTGATTTTACAACCCCAAAATTGTTTGTTATGGCTATTGTCAAAGACAACTTACTACTTCAGTCCGTGGAGGGTACTCTCGGCAATCAATTCACAATTTATAGACGGAACGGGCAGATTATTATAGCGAAGAAGCGTGGTCCGTCAAAGAACAAGCCGACTAAAAAGCAGCTGGAAGCGAGGTATAAGATGCGCGTTGCGGCAGCTTATGCAAAGGTGATCATACAGGATCCTGCTATAAAGGCATATTATAAATCACTGGCCGGACCTGGCCAGAATGCCTATAATATGGCCGTGAAGGATGCTTACAGGTCTCCTGAGATTCAGAATATTCAGTTCGAAGACGAGACCGTAGTGGTAACGGCAAAGGATGAATTCAGGGTAGCGGAGGTGGAAGTACGGGTATATGCTGCGGCGGGTGTAATGCTGGAAAGAGGGAAGGCGGTTTTAGGCAGGAATGGCGTGGATTGGTATTATAAGGCTGCGGCTTTACCGGCTGGTGGCCAGGTCGTGGTGGTGGCGGTAGATCTGCCCGGGAATGGAACGGTCAGGGAAATAAGGGTAGAATAAATGGGGTATTGGAAATTAGAAAGTGGTCACCCTTTCTGCTTTTACCCTTTTTGATCTTTGTTTTCTCAAAGAACGTTTCTTTGTGGGCTCTTGTAATGTAATTGGTCTTCCTGGCCCGGAACACTACTTTTCTATAGGCATTAAAATAACCGGTTACCGTGGAGCTGTTTAGTTCCAGATTAAAGAAATGGTTATCTTAGTCACATAGCTTAATCACATGAACTATCCTATTTGCGACATTCACGGCATCAACATCCATGACAAGCTTTACTACACAAAAAAATTCCTGACCAACGAATATGTTATTGCCAATCACCTCGCCAAACATATCCATTTATACGATAACATGGTATGGGCGGACTACCTGTTCTTTAACGATCTGCAAGGCAACATCCGTTCATTGAATGAGCATAATACAAGATATTATTTTGATCAGGTAGTGCGTTCTGGTCCGTACGAAACCACTGATACTATTTATACTTTTAACAGCAATAAAGAATTGCTGCAACGGAGCATTCAGGAAGGCAGTGATAAAAATATGTCAAAAGAGGAGCAGTTTTTTGTCGAAAGTCTTAAGCAACCGCACACTATTAAAAGAATAAACTCTTTTAATGGTATTGTAAGTAAAACCCAGGAGGTATTTTTAAGTAATACGTTGGAGTATATAGGAGGCATTACCCGGTTTATGGCTACTAATGAGACAGAACAGTGGGCGCGACAGGGGCCATCCACAAGCCGGTATGGTATACGTAACGGCCGGCCACCTCAGAAAATACACAACCGGAACAACAAGAACGAACAAACAAAAACAACCATTGCTTATAATGAAGCTTATCAGATTACAAGCTACCAGGCTTTTAGTCAGAAAAACAAAACGCAATTACTGTATGAAGCTGTGTTCTGCTATGATAACAACCAGGCACTTGAAAAAATAACATACAATCGTTATCCTCCTAACCATGCCTTTTCAACTGATCTATCATTTGAATATGACAACCGGGGATTATTAATCAGTTGCACGAAGGGAGGCTCCAAACAATGCTGGCAATATGATGAACAGGGCAATCCCGTTTATCACAGCCAGGATAATGTATTAGGTCAGAAGTACTTTGAAACCACCTTTTCTTATACCTATGATCACGCAGGTAATTGGATCACCCGCACAAAAAGCGACTACCGCCTTACGCAGGGTTACAAAACAAAATTTCAGGAAAACGATACTGAACGGGTTATTGAATATTATTAGTGCCTCTTGCTACTTTCCTGATATCAGTTTGCGCTGCTCCCTCTTTTTTTTCTTGGATTTCACGTAAAGATGAAAAATCCTGATGGCATGAGTCCTAATGATATTGTGGTTCAAGGTATCCAAGCGTTTCAGCAAAGAGTGCTTAATGATTTACGGAAAGCAACAGGAGCCAATCTCTCAATGGATATCAATGGTCATATAAGTATGACTATTGGATATGAAACACATTATATCAAATCGGAATCTTCAAATTTGGTATCTTATTGGTTCTGAACATTCAACTACCATTACGGAGACAAGTGAGATAGGAGGAAATGAAAAAAATGCCTAAACTGCAATCCTTATGAGATGGATATTCGCCTTATTAATTAGCACCACGCTTTATGGACAATCATCCTCCTTAGATGAGATAAACATTAAATGGAACAAAAGAACGTTGTCTGATATGGCTGCCCAATTAAAATCTGAACTTAATGATCCTAAATTATATTATCGGGATTCAATAAATTATTCAACCTATTTGGAAATGTTATCAGTCGATAGTATTGATGAAATTTCAGATCGTTTCACATTTTTGAAGCATGTATCATTATTCTATCCTGGTTTTTTTAATGATTATTATGTTATTGAATTAACGAAATTAGGAGAATTGCTACGAACATTTAAGTTTATCGTAGAAATAAATGGGAATAATACAGTGAATGTTTATGGATTTTGGAGGGTTGCTGGTGGTTGGGAATCTGTAGGTATAAGAAAAGGAATTAAATTAGAAATAAGGGGGTTAAATGAAATACTTGTTGATACTAAGGGCCTTAATATGGAAAGGATTATTGTTACTCAATTTAAGGGGGATAATGTGCTCTTATCGAAGTATTTTGGTGTTTTTGCATTACCAGGTGGTAACCTTATTCCTAAGGTTCTATCCATGTATCTTTCGTCTTACGAGAGATATGATAATTGATAAGTTTAATGTGCAAAAGGATTGAAGTGATGCCTGGAAGAAAAATATGCGTATTAATAACGATTTAACCTGTAATGAATGCAAATGATTAATAGAATCAGTCAACTATTCCTGCTTTTTAAATATTAAGCAAGTGTTCCCTGTGCCCTGATTTCCACAGCTGTTACAGACCGAAGTATATCAGATAATATTCAAAAAATGATTGATGAAAAAGATCAGTAACAAAAAAGGGAATGATGTATAGTCGAATTTTTATAAGTACGTACAAGTATTACTCAAAATTTAAAAATCAAAGCCCACGATTTAGTGCTGCTATGGTACTTACATTAAGTCAATTTTGTACGCTTATGTTGATACTTATAATCCTGCAAAGAGCATTAATATGGGATGCAGCTAAATATATTCCAAGCAAATTTGTAGTCCTTCCGATTCTTTTTGTTTGGGTATTAACCATCTATAAGTACTTTTCTGAGGAAAGGATTAGCCTTCTTATGAAAAGCTTTAATGAATTACCTAAAGGGACACGCCAATTTTGGGCTGTCATGAGCCTGGTGTTCTTTGTACTACCTATGATTTTAATTGCTATTGTTGGTTGGGGACCTCGCCCTCAGTTTTAATTTGTGCTTATTTAACAGTTAAAATAATGAAATAGCTCCTCTTCTTCATAAGAATTCCCTTTTTCATAATACTAAGCGGAAATACTCAGCACTATAACGATATCGTTCGTTTAAAAGTTTACTACATCATTGAAAAATCAAAGGGTGATATCTTCAAAATAAAGACAAATATATTGCAGTACCTGCTATTGCGCTCCAATATCCCCGTATTAGACACCAGCCTTATTTTCCCAAACGTACAGCCTAAAATATACAGGTGTCTTTGCAAAATAGTTAGTTTATGGAGTTGCCGAAAATTGAAGGTTGGGTTTTGGGTAGGTTTTAAAACAAACTATTAGCTAAGGATGACGTTTGTTTAAAATTTAGCTCTTGAATAATCGTTTCCGGTCTATCGTGTGGCATTAAGAAGAACTGGACCTTTGAAACAGCTCCTAATATGCCAAAGGGAAAAAATTTCTTTAGTTGATACTTTTGGCAAAGATGAAAAGCAAGCCATCAATGATTGGCCTGACTGTCTCTAATAAAAAAAATGAGGATAATTTTTCGCAACTGATTGGTACAATTCATCAGTTATATTATTTGCATGATCAAAATCATTCATGCGGCTTTCTATCTTGGCTTTAACAGCAATCTGTTTGATATCCGTTTATTCCTTAAATAAGGAGATGAGGTGCCTTCTTTTTCTTAAGTTGGTAGCTATCAACTGTTAGCAGGATGCATTTCTACTAATTCTTTAAATTTTTCCAGCAACAATTCTAGTTTGGTTAGATCTCCTGCAGCAAAATACTCTTTGTTTTTAACCTTCACAAAATACCAATCATACTCTGTTTTGTCTTCCTGAATTACCATTTCTATATTTTCCAAATTAGTCTCAGCCAGGTCAATAGTAACGTGCCAGCCAGGATTGTCGGATATACCGATATTAATTCCATACATATGCTCCCAGTCGCCATTGCATTGAGAGCGCACCCAACCTGATATCCATGTAAGTATTGTACTCATATCGCTTCATTTAATTTTTGGCATTGACCAAGCTGTTTAACCAAGTCACATTATATAATAGGCAAATCAATGCGGTTTGCCTATTGCTTTTTAAGATTGGTTTATTATTTATTCATTGATTTGATAGCCAACTTTATTAGATCAATCATATCTACATCAAGTTGCACTGCCAGTATCTCAAAGTTACTAAGATTAACCTGATTAGTGCTATGTACCTTTCGATGTAAGGTAGAGTAATTGATACCAGTGTCTTTACAAACTACGGAGACAGGAATAGCATCAAATATATCAGCAAATTTTTGAAAGCAAGATAATTATGTGCTATTTCATGGCAGCTACTCCCCTCGTTAGATGCTTACTCCTTAATTATCACATCGTATATCCTATTCTCACCTTAATACTACTCGTCGCAGGAAAATTCCTGTTTGCCAAAAAATCATATAAGACCATCAAATTCCCCTTTAGCTTCGCATTTATTTTATATTTTTTTGAAATCCCCAACAATGCACTCCCTTGCCAGCTACTTATATTTCCCAACTGAGATACATTCGTAAAAGAAGACACATAATTCTCCTCAAATCCCCCATTTACAAAAAATGTTCCCTTCAGTTTCCAATCTGCGTAAGATCTCAATCCAATACCCTGGTGGGTAAAAGCAATATGATTCCAACCACTTCCCATTCCTAACTTATAAGAGATTCCAACACCAGCGGAACCGTTCTTATGAAACTTATATCCCACCTGTCCGGCAATATCTGTTGTAGTAGGGTAATAAGACGTGTTTTTTTGAAATTGCAGGTTTCCACCAAACTCCAACCGTTGCAAAAAGCGTTTTGTCTTCATCGGATTCGGTTTAAAATCTGGCATATCCCCTACATTATCTAAATTGGAATATTTATCCTTCAACTCATTCAGCTGTGACTTTGCTTGTGCCAACTGTTGACTCACTGCCTGCTGTGCACCGGGATCATTCCCCAATCGCTGGGAAATAATAGACTCAACCTGGCTACGGGTTTGCAACCCTGCCAGACTAGCCGTGCTGGTACTGCTGGCACCAACCAGGTTGAACAAACTGGCATATTGGGAATGTTGAGAAATGAAATTGTTATATGCAGGTAAGGTTTTTAACAGTTTGACCGCCTTTTCCTCTGCCTTCTTTCTGTCAGAGAGTGTCGTTTTATATTCATTGAGTTGCTGGCCGTAATAGTACGCTTCTTTATTCAGGTTCGTCAGTTCCTTTCCAAAACCATTATAATTCGATAATTGCTCCTTTAATTGCTGCCTTTGTTCCCGCAGGTATGCTTTGACCTGCTCTGCCTGTTGCAGGCTATTCTGGAGATCATCTACGCTTTTTGTTGCATTTGCCAGTTTACTGCTTTCGGAACCTATGATGCTTTTAGACTCCTGCAGGAATTTCATAGAGTTTTGCAAAGTATCCAAATAGGCGCCGCCGGCATTGGAATTGATCCCGGTTACCTTTCTGCCCATGCCCTCTTTCAGATTATTCAGGCTATCAATCGATTTAGTAAATATTCGTTTCGCTGCTGTAGAATCCACTTTCATCAACTTCGCCTGCATTTTCTTTTCCTGTCGGGCAAAACGGTTCAATGCCTGCACCGTACGTTTATCAACTTGCGCCTGCACTTTATCTGATTTACGCTTTACCTGTGACAGGTACCTGTCAGGCAGGGAGATGACGCTATCCATTTTAATTGTAGAATCGGCAGGAACAAATTGGATTGAATTGGACAACCCAGTAAATGCGGCAAGTAGAAATATATTCATGGTATAAGTAAAAGGTTTACAAACTCGCCTGGTAAAAGTATTGTTATAATCGAAAAAGAGGAATAACAAATTCTTAGTATGATGTAGCGCTTATTAAACATTCAATTCTTCGTTATTAATTCATGAATAATTGCTCCTATCCAGAATATGCCCGTTATAGAAAATCCCAATCCCAATATTCTCTGCTTATATCCCAAAAGGATGATCGATCCTATCACAATTAAGACAGGGCCACTGAGAAAAACCTGGATATATGAATGAAGTGGTAATAATGGGAAGTAGTTATAAATACCTTTATAGTCTTGTAAAAAATATAATAATATGGGATAAACCATGATTATTCCTATGATATACAAGAAAATTAAAACTGTTTGTCTTACTGAAGTAGCCATAAATAAATGATAAAACTGTTTCAAGCTAATGAAATTTTAAAGAAGTAAATTCTAAGAACCGTACACTTAATGAATAGTCTCGGTAATATTCATCTTTCACCCTGCAAATTCCCCTTGTTTATCTATAAAATTAGCCTATCCATATTTTTATTAAATCATTAGTTAACTTCCCTGGTTATCTTTAAGATTTCCTATTCCATTTAACCTCTCCTGGCATTGTAGCATCGTACGTAAACCTGGTTTAATTCCCTAGCCGCTATTTATTTAATGATGTATACCCGTATTAAAACATGTTTTATTCTGTGGATGTTGCTAATATACCTAAATGCGACAAAAGGCCAGTCCCCATCCATAGTACCCTTACCTGCAGAAGCAGCAGCCCTCTTTCAATACAACAGTACCCCTGTAAGTATGATGACGGGCATCCCGCAAATCTCTTACCCGATTTACGAAATCAATACCGGCAAAATAAAGGTACCTATCACCCTCAGTTATCACGCCTCTGGAATAAAGGTTACCCAGAAAGCCACCTGGGTAGGCCTTGGATGGTCACTTATGGCAGGCGGCTCTATCGCTCGCCAGATCAGGGGAGATGAGGATGAGACAGAAACTTATGGCTGGTTTAATCAAAGTACACCTATTAACAGCTTTGGTAGTGTGGTGACTTATGATGGACGAAAAAACTACTACGAAAGCAGGCCTGACCTGCAACCAGATTTTTTCAATTATAATTTCACTGGTAAATCAGGGCGGTTTCTATATTCCAGGGACCAGAAGAATTTTGTCACTGCTCCCTATCAACCTGTCAGAATTGCCCATACCAGTGATAATAACTATATAGTCACAGATGATGATGGCAGCCGCTATTTCTTTACACAAAAATTCAACACGACTACTGATAATTCAGGGCTTCAAACACACGTCATCGGTTGGAACCTGACTAAAATCATATCCAATGACGGTGCAGACAGTGTACTATTTAACTATGAAACCGTCACAGGTAACGGGGATAAAGCCGCCGACAACGTACTAACTTTTAATAAGGTATACCGCAAGAACGTATCAGGTACAGATGATGCGGCCTCCTATGTAGCTGATGAAGTGGTCAAAACCATCTCTTACTCTTATAATAATGTACCTAAGATCAGTGAAATCATTTTTCGGCAGGGTAAAGTGAAGTTCTATGCCAATACTGTCAGGACCGACTATGCAGGCAATGCGCTGGATAGCATTGTCGTATATAGCAATGATAATGGCACTTACAACCGTGTTAAAAAGGTTTCATTTAACTATAGTTACTTTTACACGGGTAATTCATATCCCAGCTTTACAGATTACCGGCTCAAACTCCTTTCATTTTCCAACGAGGACCTGAATGGAGAACAACCGGAAAAGTATACCTTCGATTACAACAGTACAACCTTACCCAATACATTATCCTGCTCACAGGATTGGTGGGGATTCTACAATGGTGTAACACAATACACCCTCATGCCCAAACAACTCCCGTCTCAGACAGAAATTCAAAAGTTTGGGAAGTTAGGCACTGCAGACAGGTCTGCTTCTGAAACATATATTATGGCAGGCATCCTGAATAAGGTAACCTATCCAACCGGAGGGTATACCACTTACGATTATGCCATTAATAAATATGAGAGAACGCCTGATAATAAAGACTCTACAATAGCTTCCATTACACTGGCCGGTCCTGCAAAGGTAGGCGTCACTTATGGCTGGGATAGTGCCACAACGACATTCCAGGTCAGACCTCCTAACAATAACCAGTATTATTATGAACTGGATATCTCGATAGATTTTTCAGCATCTTCTGCCAATCCAACGCTGAGTTATGCACAGGAGGTACAGCTGAGAGACCTTACCACTGCTAAAATAGTCGCCAGCTGGAATTCTGATGCCTATCTCAATGCAGGTACAAACGGGACAGCTCATACGCTCACGGCCACTTACACCTGCGATACCAGTCATACATACCAGTTATACGTGGGGATCAATGATCTGCCTACTACTACCGTAACTGCAAGCATTTCCATCGCCGTTCCGGACAATAGTACAAAATACAAATATGGTGGTGGCATCCGTGTAGAAACAATCAGTAGTTATAATCTTGACAATACCCTGCAGAAGAAAGATGTGTATAAGTATGGGGAAAATGAATCTGGTATAGGTTATATGCCTACTTCAGCGGATGATATGATGACTAATATCTTTTACACTACCAGTACCAGGAGAAATGTCGCAGTATCTTCTACTGGTTGTAAAACGGAAGATGGTAACAAATATACTTATATCGCCCAATCTACCTATCCTACTGTCACTTTCCAGGGAGCGAATGTATTATACCCTTATGTTACAAAGTATGAATACAGCAATACCCGTCCCAATGGTAAAACAATGTTTACGTACAATATCCCCAATGACTTTGTGACCATTGGTAACCAATCTGCCCTTGGAGGAAAGGAAAGAATTGATAACGGGCTTTCAGATGAATTGCCAATAAAGACTTCGTATTATAAATTCAACAGCACTGACAGCTCCTTTTCACTTATAAAAGAAACAGTCAATACCTGGGAGCTATTCAACTTTACTCAGGACTCTGCCCTCATGGTGTTCCCTACCACAGAATATGCCACCACTGAGCATTGTGTAGACGCTTATACCGACTACAGTTCATTTATCTACATGGTAAAAAGCGGTGGGCGACATCTGGCTGTTGTTACAGATAATAACTACGATGATAATGGTACTGTATTCACTAATACGGTCAACTACACCTATAATGATAAAAACTACCCTCAAAAAATCACAAAACTCAATAGTAAAAACGATACCCTGGTCACAGAAATCCACTATCCTGGAGAACATAACAGTACAGATGTAAATGCTGGTGTGCTGGACCACATGGTCACAAAAAATATGCTTCGCCAATCTTACTGGCAGGGGAACTATACCAACGGTACCTTATTGAGTTACAAACACACGCTGTTTAGTGATACCTGGGAAAGTAACGATAGCCAGATCGCACCAAAAATCGACAGCAACTGGCAATTAGGTAATGATAATAGTTTACCGGCTATGACCATCGCTTACCAAAGCTATGGTCAATATGGTAATGTACGTCAGATTAGAGATAATCAGGGTATTACTACTGCTTATATATGGTCGGCAGACGGCACTTACCCAGTAGCGCAGACAGCAGGCGCCTCCGTGAATCAAGTGATGTACGATGGGTTTGAAGATGCTGATAGCTGGACGGGTATTACCCGCGATGCATCCATCTCCCACACAGGTAGATATGCAGGTTTGATCAGTGGCAGTGGCACTTATGTAAATCCCACCTGGAATACCATTTCTCTTTCCACAGCGACCTCCTTCCGCTATTCCGGCTGGGTGTATAGCAATGGTCCAGCTGCTACAATCAATCTACTGATGAAAACCAGCTCCGAAACCGGCAGCTATACTTATATAGATAATGTATCTACTTCCCAGACTGGAAAGTGGGTATATCTTGAAAAAGAATACAGCATTCCTTCCGGCGTGGCCTATGTAACCCTTCGCCTGGACAATAGTAGCAGTGGATCTGTGTGGTTTGATGAAGTCAGTCTGCGTCCTGCCGCTTCACAGATGAGTCATTATTCATTCCTGCCACTTGTAGGTATGAGCAGTAAGACGGATGAAGGTAATCATACCATCTATTATGAGTTCGATGGCTTAAACCGCCTCAAACTGATCAGGGACAAGGATAAGAATATATTGAAGATGTACTGCTACAACTATGCAGGTGATGTAGACAGATGTGAGGGTACCACCTATTACAACGATTACCAGAGTCAGAAATTCTCTAAAACCTGTGCGGTGAGCGGTGCCAACACGACCGTCACCTATGCCGTTGATGCCGGAAAATACAGTTCCCGTACCAGTGTAGCGGATGCTAATAGTCAAGCGCTTGCAGACATCGCTGCCAATGGTCAGGCATATGCCAATCTAATGGGTGATTGTAGTTATTACCTGAGTCATCAAATGACAGATACCTTCACCGCAGTATGTGCGGACAATGGGGTTAGTTCAGCAGTAGTGTACACTTTAACAGAAGGTACAGACACATCCTCCGTAAGCCAGGATGATGCCAATACCAAAGCCAGAGCACGTCTCGATTCACTGGGGCAACTGTATGCCAACGCCAATGGCTGTACCTGGACCAATGAAGCACAAAGTGGTACCTATACGAAAGTATGTACTTCCTCCTCAGCAGAAGGTACAGCGGTGACCTATACAGTCGCAGCAGGAACTTATTCATCTACAGTAAGCCTTGCCGCTGCAAATGCACTGGCAAAACAACAGGTGTCTGATAGCGGCCAAACTTATGCTAATACGAATGGCCTTTGCTATTATTATAGTGATGCACAATCAGCCACAGCAACAACCGCCTGTTCCACAGGATATGTAGGTACAGATGTCACACTCACCGTAGCCGCCCGTCATGATTCTTCACTCATTAGCAAAGATTCAGCAAATGCTGCAGCACTGCGATATGCCAATGCAAATGCACAAAGCAATGCTAATACAAATGGCCAGTGTTTAACTTGTAACCTGATCCTGAGTAAGAAATCAGGTAGTAGCAATTTAGGCACCTTTAATGTGTCCATTGTCAATTCCAGCACAGGTGCAAGCGTTTACAACCAGTCGTTTACCGATCCAACAGATGCTCAGCTGGCAACGTGCTACAGAATAGCCAGTGATGCCACTTATACCATTACTATTACTGCCCAGAATTACCTTTATGCTACCGTGAATGGTACAGAAAAAGCTATTAGTCCGGGCGGTAGTCAATCATGGTTGTTAGGACCTACATTAAATATTGTCCTTTCATCATCCGGTACTATTACTTATAGTAATACAGCCATCAGTAAATCAGTTCAGAAAAACAGCTGTACCAATGACTCCACGGGATCTTATGTGACTTATACAGTGGCTGCCGGTAAATATACCTCTACCGTATCACAGGAATATGTGGATTCACTGGCCAATGTGGATGCTACAAACAATGGACAAACATATGCGAATACCAATGGTTATTGTTTCCCTTCAGGTAAGAATTTCGCCATCGTGGTAAAAAAAGGTGGCACAAACCCGGGTACGCTTAGCATTACAGCCACAAATACCAGTACCAGTACAGCAGAAGTAAAGACCACCGCTATTACAGAATGGCCATACTATGCTGCCATCACCAGTGGTAAAACCTTTACCATCTCTATTGCGCCGATTGGCTCTGGTATTTCTATGACTGCTGATGTAAATGGTACACAGAAAACGGTATCATCTGGTTCTACCATCACTTTTACCGGTAATTCTGCACCTATCCTGATCCTCATCTGGAAAAATTAAACCTATGAACAGACTGTTATTTATATATATCACTTCCTTTTGCCTGCTGGGATTAATTCTTCCCGGCAGTGCACAGGTGCCGGTCACTGTCCAGCGTACAGCAGCAACACCTGTTACCCTGCCTGCGGCATACACGAAAACTGCTTACAGTTCTATTCGAACCTGGATACCTGCTATGATTACCTCAGACGAGAATCTCGTATTTGATTCCAGCAGATCTACGGCCGATGTAAAATTAACTACTCAATACCTGGATGGATTAGGGCGTCCTTTACAAACAGTAGAAAGAAGGATCAGCCCGAATGGGAATGATATGGTCACTGCTTTTGTATATGATTCACTTGGCAGACAACAATATCAATATCTACCATTTGTACAGGAACAAAATGGAAAGATCAAATCAGATCCATTTGCAGCACAGGCATCCTTCTACCAGGATGTGAGTCTAAACCCTGGTATTGCAGATGAACATGTTTACTATAGCCAAACTGAGTATGAAGCCTCGCCTTTAAGCCGAGTACTCAAAACATGGGCGCCTGGTGATAGTTGGGCCAAAACCGGAGGGAATCATCCCATAGAGATGCAATACTATTATAATACCCTTGCAGATTCTGTCCGCATCTGGAAAATTGCAATTAGTAGCACCACCTGCTCTGGCAATACCACTTATGGTACAGGGTCAGCAGTGATACCTGTTACTTCAGATATTTATGCTGCCGGTCAGTTAATAAAAAGTAGCATCATCGATGAAGCCGGTCACCAAACTATTGAATATAAAGACAAAGAAGATCATGTTATTCTGAAAAAAATACAGTTGGCAGATGCTCCTGACAACGCACATGTTGGCTGGTTATGCACATATTATGTTTATGACGACAAGAATAATCTACGTTTCGTCATTCCTCCACTCGCAGTGCAAAATATTATGTCAACTTGGACTATTTCTCAGACCATAGCTGATGAGCTCTGCTATCAATATCAATTTGATGGCCGTGGTCGTATGATCTCAAAGAAAATACCCGGCGCTGGTTCCGTATATATGGCGTATGATAGCCGAAACAGACTTGTCTTCACCCAAGATTCCATACAAAGGCAAAAATCCACTCCTGAATGGCATACAACATTCTACGATGGACTGAATCGTCCTTACGAAACAGCCATCTATACAACGGCTTTGACTAGAGAAAAATTACAATGTAGTATCACCACCAATTTAGATGACACTTCGGTCATCAATCTATCTTCATTGACTGCGGACCTGGTAGTGACTACTTATAACAGTGCAGACAGTGCATACCAGGCAACCAACTCCATTACCTTTGATCCAGGATTCACTACTGCTGATAATGCTGAAGTAGAAGCCTCCATCGTTAATGATGGCATTACAAGTGTTGTAGCATCCAATCCCGTTCCGGTTATCTCTTCATCTGCACTTACGCCATTGACATACACATACTATGATAATTACAATTATAGTGGTGTATTGAGCTTCGTTAGCAGCTATTTATCAAAATTACAACCTGGTGATAATCCTTATAGTCAGGCCGTTACTTCATCCAGTACGCGTGTTGCCACTCTCACCACAGGAACAAAGGTTCGCATATTAGGTACAGACCAATGGCTCACCACCACGAACTACTTCGACGATGATGCCCTGACTATCCAGACAATTGCAGATAACCATACAGGTGGAAAAGATGTGACCAGCCTTCTATATGACTACAATAGCAAGGTGTTAAGCACCTACCTTATGCATACCAACCCTTCCAGCACTGTTACGCCTCAGACAACCTTATTGACCAAACTGGATTATGATGCAGCCGGTCACCTGGTTTCACTCGTCAAGCGGCTGAATGACAGCACCAACCTTGAGGAAAAGATCGCAGAGAACACCTATAATGAGCTTGGACAATTGCAGCAAAAGAAAATAGGCGTAACTGCCAGTGGGCAGTTAGATACCCTCACCTATACTTATAATATCAAAGGCTGGTTAGCGGGTATCAACAAAGCATTTGTCAATTCCACCGGCACAGAGAACTGGTTCGGTGAAGCAATCAGTTATGATGATGGCTTTGATAGCAGTCAATACAATGGCAATATTGCAGGCATCAAATGGAAAACCAGGTCCAACGGCATACCAAGGGCATATGGTTTTGGTTATGATGGTGCCAACCGCCTCAAAAAGGCTGTCTTTAACCAGCAAAACACAACAGGAGCAGCATGGACATCAGACAAAGCTGACTTTACAGTAAGCAACCTCGTTTATGATGCCAATGGTAACATTAGCTCAATGAAACAACAGGGGTTAATAGGTACGACCAACAGCAATGTGGATAACCTGACATATACCTACCAGGCAAACAGTAATAAGCTATTGACAGTGACGGATGCGAGTAATACAAGTACCGCCAAACTAGGTGATTTTAATGATGGTACAAACACAGGCGATGACTATACATACAACGGTAATGGGAATTTAATATCCGATCAGAATAAGCATATCACTTCTATCAGTTATAACCTGCTGAATCTTCCCGAAAAAATTCTGGTCAGCGGCAAGGGTACCGTTAATTATTTATATACAGCAGATGGCAGGAAACTGAAAAAAACCGTGGTGGACAGTACCTTGTCTCCTGTCAAAACTACAGTGACTGATTACATAGAAGGATTAGTGTATGAACGGGACACCTTACGATATATTATTGACGAAGAAGGCCGTATTCGTCCGGAATACGATTCCGGCAAAGCCCTCGTTTATCATTGGGATTATTTTGAAAAAGATCACCTGGGCAATGTCCGGGTGGTATTGGGAGATAATGCAGATACTAGCGTATACGCTGCTACGATGGAGACAGCCAGCAGTGCGACTGAAAACGCTTTATTCAGTAACATAGACAATACCCGTACGGCTCTTCCTGCTGGCTATCCAACGGATGAAACTACCAATCCAAATGCATATGTAGCCAGGCTGAATGCGGAAAGTGGTGAAAAAATTGGACCCTCCATTGTATTACGGGTCATGGCGGGGGATACCCTGCAGCTGGGGGCCAAAGCATTTTATAAGAGCACGGCAGCCAGCACCTCCAGTACTACCACAAGCAGTATGCTAGCCGCACTTGTACAGGCATTCAGTTCTTCCACTATCTCTGATGGTACACATGCGGCTGCGGGTACAAACTCTGCTATTTCGTCAGCATATACATCCAGTGAGTACGAAGAGTTGATCAGCAAGGATGCGGATGAGAACCTTGCTACTAAACCCAGGGCGTATCTCACCTATGTACTTTTTGACGACCTGTTCAACATGGTAGATGATAATAGTGGTGTGAAACAGGTACAGGGAAATCCTGATGAATTGCAAACATTGACGGTAGAGAAGTTCGTTATTAAAAAAACAGGATTTGTTTATATTTATACAAGTAATGAAAGTGGGGAGAATGTGTATTTTGATAATTTGGTGGTAGTCCATAACAGAGGGCCATTATTGGAGGAGACGCATTATTATCCGTATGGACTAACAATGGCGGGGATATCCAGCAAGGCAGCTTCCAGCTTAGATAATAAGTATGAATACAATGAGAAGGAGAAGCAGGAGAAGGAATTTTCCGATGGCAGCGGGTTGGAGTGGTATGATTATGGGGCAAGGATGTACGATGCACAGATTGGGAGGTGGCATGTGCAAGACCCTAAGTCGGAAGCCTACACTGGCTGGAGCCCTTATAATTACTGTTTAAATAATCCAATTAAATATATAGACCCGAATGGTGAGGATGTCTATCTAATTATTTGGGGTACCGCCGATGGAGAAATAGGGCATGCAGGAATAGCAGTTGATAATTATAAGACTGAAAAGTATAAAGTCAAAGAAAAATACAAAGATACCAATGGTAAAACGAGAACAAGAACGGTAGAGAAGGAAAGGCAAGTTAAAGACGGTACTGTAACATACCATGATTTATGGCCAGGAAATGAAGGAGGAGTTGGAAAAAGCAATTTTGATAAGGATGTGGTAGGTCAATATAATACAAAGGTTACTACGCTTGATGCACTTAAGAATACCGACATTACTGGTTCAGAGGGAAGAGCACCAGATGGCGTTGTTCAATTAAAAACAGATGGAATTGGTCAGGACAAGCAAGTAGAAGATAAATTAAAAACATTTAAAGACAATAATCCATCTTATAATGGATTAAAATGTAACTGTTCTAATTATGCTGCGGAGGGCATAATAGGAGCAGCTCCACCAAGTGTCGGTGTCTATTATATTTCTGAGCAAATCGGTTCGCAATGGGCAGTAACACCCAATCAGCTTTATAAGTTTACAACTACACTACCTAATGCAACCGTCGTTAAAGATGCTGGGACTAAAGTTGAAAAGAAATTTCTTGATGGCGTAACAGGTGGAGGTGTAAAAGGGGCAGCAGCAAAAGTAAAAGCCGATTAAATCATTAATTTGTATGCAAAAGTACTTAGTCTTACTATTATTGTTGACTATGCAAAAGTGTTCTAATAAAACTGAAGTTATCAATAGTAATAATGTAAAGGAAGTGACTATTAGAATAGATAGTACTTCAGAAAATCCTATCTCTAAAGAAGTAAAAGTCACTCAAAGCGATAGTCTGACTTTTATATTGAGAGAATTAAATGATTGTAATAAAGAGCCTATAAAATTTTATCCAACTCACAGAATAAAGCTAATTTACAATAACGGAGAGGAGGATATAATATTTTGCAGTGGTAGTTCAATGAAATTTAAAGGGGTTACATATCGAATGAATAAGAGCATAAGAAGTATTATGCAATAAAACAAAGCCCTACATTGTCTAAGCATAGGCGTTGATTTGTGTATTGGCTTCCCCTAGTTGGCGCAAGCATAGACGTGGCGCAGGGATGAGGAGATGGGTTTGTTTTTATGGCAACGCGAGTTCAATTTATTGATAGCCATAATACGAAGATAGAAATACCGAGTGATTCTAATGATCCGGACAGACTTATTAAAATAGACGCTACCTCACTTCCTAAAAATGAGCCGATGTTTTCAGCATGGGATTTTGTAAAAAGATTTATTATAGCACCAGTTTTAATTGGTTCATCAGCGATTAAAAATTAGACATGAAAAGTAAAATTATTTCTTCCGTAATTATATTATTTGCTTTTTTCTTATCAAATCTGAGTTGTGAAAATCAATCTAAAAATGAATTATTTAAAGAAAAACCCAGTAAAACTGAAGACTTAGAAAAAGTGGAAGTATTAAAATTTGCAAAAGATACAGCTTTGCAAGTATATGGAACTATGATAGAATATGAGTTACCACTGGTAGCCCAATTAATTGGAGATTCTTTATGGATAGTAAATGGTACCTTACCAAAAAATGCAGTTGGAGGAACAGTATATATTGAAATAAGAAAGAGAGATAATAAAGTTTTAAAACTTACCCATTATAAATAATTTTTCCTTATATAAAAAGCCGCTGATTTAGTCCATCAAATCCTCAATAGGGAAGAACAGAAAGGCGTTTTGTGTTGATCTCAAGGAGGGCTATGCTGCCACTAACATGGTATAGTGCAGCTGAAAAGCAATTGATGCAAATACGATTATAATTTCCGGGCGTTCAGGATGTAAAACTTCCAAGAGCCGTGGAGCAAATAGTATTAAATTATCAGAAAAGCTCTGGATCAGTATCCAGTTTAAATAAGGCTATGGATTTTAACCTAACAAAATTCTGGGTGGTATCAAAAGGCAATTGATTTATCAATAACATTAATCAAATAACAGGTGCGGTTGTAAACTCAATGGTTGACCCAGGGTTTATCCCTATTTATCCCCCAAGAAATGCAGCAGGTGTTTTGATTATCCTATTAGACGTTTGGAACAGAAACTAAATCTTATGAAAAAGGTTGCGTATATATTATTGCTTTTTATGGCTGTATTTTACAGTTGTAACACAAGTAAATTAGCAAAAGAGTACAAGTTGTACCAAAGGGATAAAACCATAAACTATCCTAAAGAAAAACTAAGTATTGAGCTTGCAAATGACACAACAGGTTTGTTTGTGAATAATTATGAAAGCACGAAGGTTTTTAATCAGGACTTTGTTTTTTCAAAAATAAAGGATGACTATTTGATAATTAGAAATGTTAGCCAATCAAACCCACATCTTATATCATTAAAGCAGGGCGATAAAATTGTCCTTACAAAAGGACGGCTATTGTTCTTTTACAATGGCGATAAGAAATATCTTTTATCATTTAAGAAATAGTGATAAAATGGTAAGCAACAAAGCCACTCAATTGAGTGGCTTTGCTATTTTATGAAGCATACGCTTTTTTATTTTTAAAATCTCTTATGAGAGCAACGAGAGTAATAAAGATGCGTTCCTGTTCATTATCCGAAAGCTTTTGTTCTTCCAGTACGCGTGTCGCCACTCTCACCCCAGGAACAAAGACGACCAATCCAAATGCATATGTAGCCAGGCTGAATGCGGAAAGTGGTGAAAAAATAGGACCATCCATTGTATTATGGGTCATGGCGGGGAAAACAGGATTTGTTTATATTTATACAAGTAATGAAAGTGGGGAGAATGTGTATTTTGATAATTTGGTGGTAGTGCATAACAGAGGGCCGTTATTGGAGGAGACGCATTATTATCCGTATGGGTTGACGATGGCGGGGATAAGTTCAAGTGCATTACCGGAAAAACTGATGAATAGATATAAGTATAATGGGAAGGAGTTGCAAAATAAGGAATTTGGAGATGCGAGTGGTTTGGAATGGTATGATTATGGGGCTAGGATGTATGATCAGCAGATTGGTAGGTGGCATGTGTTGGACCCCTTGTCGGAAAAAATGAGAAGGCACTCGCCGTATAACTATGTATTTGACAACCCAATTCGATTTATAGACCCGGATGGTATGGGACCTAGCGATATAATTATCAGTGGAAGCCGGGAATTCCAGCAACAGGTGTTCAAAGATCTGTTGAGGGCAACAGGATCCAGCTTAAAACTGCTAGATAATGGGAAAGTGGTAGAGACCCCGGGTAGAACGTCTGCAAAAGAGTTTTCAAAAACAGCAGAAGTAATCTCTAGTCTAATTAATTCTGAACATACTGTAACCATTACTGAAGTAGAACTTCCTGAGTCTAATAGTGCTGCACCCTCAGATCAGAATAATCGTTTTGATGCATTATCAAAAGAATCAGCAGGAACAGGTAAGGGGACGGATGCCTTAGTAGAATACAATCCAACTGATCCGGGTAGCAGGATCCAAAATGAAGATGGAACATCAGGTAGGCCTTCATTTATTGGTCTGTTGCATGAACTCATACATACGGAAAATATTTTCGAAGGTAAGATGGACTATAGAACAGCTACGTATTCCAGCGATCCGGACCATCCAGGCAGCAATCTTCCAAACGAGGAATTGAATGTAAGGAGTAAGGAATCTGAATTAAGAGAAGAGCATGGCGTGGTTCCAAGAGCTATTCCTTCTATTAAAACAAATTTGAAGCCGACTCTGTTTCCTAAAAAACAACCAAGTAATAAACTGTCATTATGAAAATTCTAAGTATCTGTTTAAGTATAATAATGTTATTACAAGAAACTCAACTAGACGTTGATGCTTTATATCTTAGTTGGAATAGAGCTACTCTAGCTGATATGAAGCATCAATTGCAAAGTGTACCGGCTGAACAAAAAGAATGGTACCAAAATAACATTGACGCGCTCCATAGTACGGGCAATCTTAATACTGATAGTATTGATAAGGAATCACTGCGTCACACGTTTCTAAGTCATTTAACATCCCGTTTTCCAAAGCTTTTTGACAATTTCCTTGTTATCGAGATTACAACATCAGGAGAAATACAAAAGATATTCAAATTTGTACTTGATATCAGTGATTGCGCTCATCCTGTAATATATGGATATCAGTATAAAGGAGAATGGGAATCGATAGGCATTATAAAGGATACGAAGTTGACAGTAAACAAGCATTTAGAACAGATACAAACGGCACCTCAAAAGGGATTTAATTTTGAGGATGTTATTGTAACAAGATTTATGAAGGGTAAAGTGGAATCTTCAAAATATCTTGCACATTTCACATTAGCTGAAAAAAGCTTTGTAACAGATGTGTTGTCGCGGTATATATCTTCATATATTAAAAAATAGAAATGACGTTAGTGGAAAAACCAAATTAGATGGCGCTAATTTTTGAAAATATAAGTATTTCCACCACTACTACTTATGGTTCCAGTTCCGCGACTCTTCCTGATACTGCCGGCATTTACAGTACCGGGCAGCTCAATAAAAGCATTTCAATCGATAAAGCAGGGCACCAGGTGATAGAATACAAGGACAAAGACGGCCAACTCATTCTCAAAAAAGTCCAATTGGCCGATAGTCCTGGTAAAGCCTATGATGGATGGTTATGCACCTACTATGTGTATGACGATCTGGGCAGTCTTCGCTTTGTAATATTAAATTATTAATATGTTAAAAATAGTTGAAGGGGGATTCCGTATTTCCACAGAAAATGGTAGAGAAATTCTGACCATTCAATCGGAGAGGATCAAGGAGTGTATGGATTTTTTTTTAAAAGAAAATATGATGGAATTAGAGTTGACCCGTTTTTTGGGTTTAATTTTACAAGTCTGAATTTTTTGAAGGATTATTCGGAGTTATGGAAAGAAATTAAATACATATCAATTGCTGAAGAGATAGTGGATATCACTGCAATGATGCTCCTAACTGAATTAAAATATATATCTATTGCACAAAAGAACCCTAAAGTAGATTTTTCTCATTTTCCAATGCTTGAAAATTTAATTACGGCAGGAGGTGGTAAGATTAAAAATTTAGAGCTTTGTGAAAAATTGGAGTCACTAGCTATTTATTACTATAATTCTAAAAGCAAAGATTTCTCTGAAATTCCTTCTGTTATTTGGATTAAGGAGATTCATATCTCTAATTCTTCTGTTATTAATCTTAATGGACTGGAAAAATTTAATGCTCTTGAAAAGGCGTCTTTTCATTATTGTACTAAATTGGAGGAGTTATGTTGCCTAGATAATGCTTCTAATACACTCACATTTTTGGAATTTGATAACTGCAAGAAAATTCTTAATCATGACTATATCAAAAATCTTAAAAATCTAAAAGTATTGGCTTTAAATGATTGTGGTTCGATTCCTTCTTTTCAATTTGTGAGTAAGATGTTGGCATTGAAGAGCATTCGATTCGTTGGTACGAATGTTCTTGATGGGGATTTGATGCCTTTGTTGAGATTAGATTATGCTGGGTTTTCAAACAAACGTCATTTTTCTCATACCTTTGAAGAGATTAAGTTATTGAATGAGAAAAGAAATGGTTGAAAGCTGTTTGATTGAAATTTGAAATACTAATGTTAGTATGGCAAAGTCAATTATTATTTATGATCGATTATACAAAAAGTGCTAAATTTTTCTGGGATTGGTTTTCAGGAAGGCAATTCGAATATTATGTCATTGAAAGCCTGGATGAATCTCAGCAGGAAAATTTAATAAATCAAATGTTGATTCAACTACAAGCATATTGTGCTAATTTGTATTTTGAAATTTCAAAAAACTTATATGGAAAACAGGAATTGATCATTTCGGCTGGAGGCGATCCATCTCTCTTTAATGTTGTCGATAGTTTGGTCCGGGCAGCACCTGAATTTGAAAAATGGAATATTATTTCATTAAAACCGCCAGTTTTAGAAAATTTTGAAATGAATTATGAAGGGATAGTTATTAATACAGAAAATTTGTTTTTCGCTCCTTTGAAAATGAAGGATCCCTCTTCTAAAATTAGCCTTAGATTGTTTCTCGAAAATTATAAGATGGAGCGAAAAGAAGACTATTTGGAGGCAGCCTGGAATATTATGGACAGTATGTTAGGTGAAAGATCTTGTGCCGAAGATATTGGTTACCTCGATATAGAGGGGATTCCCAATCCCCAAATGATTGAATTTAATATAAATTCAGGTGCGTTATTTCGTATTTCTGAGGTAAGAAAATATGTTGAAAAAAATAGACTAGTGTCAAGCCAAATTAATAACGTCGTATAAAAACCCTAACTTTTGTTCCAAAAAGTTCTGGTAAGGTATAAAGTAACCCTTAGCCAGTCGGAACGCGAGGAACTGAAAGGGATAACTATTAGTCAGGATGAATTAAATGTTAGTAAAAGGGAAAGAATTATTAGGAGTGAACTGGGAGTAACCCCAAGGGCAATCCCGATACCTAAATCATTTGAGTTCCATTATAACACTAAGCTATTAAAAGAACCCAAAAAACCAACATTACACCCATGAGTATGACGAGTGTTTGTCTATTAATAACAATCTTTTTCCATCAAAATATAACTATACTGAAAGATTCAGTATGTCTGGACTGGGAAAACGCAACGATAAATGATGTAAAATGTCAATTAGAACAAAACCATTTACTTTCAGGAAATGCTTATAAGGAATTATTAGCAGTTTTAGGAGATTCAGAAATAGAGCGATCCAGAATAGAATTGAGATGTGATCTCCTGAATAAAATAAAGGAATCTAATCCTTTATTTTTTAACAAATATTTTATCATTGAGACTAATACAAAAACAGATCCTACCAGAAGTCTTGCTTTGGTTGTAGATGTAAGTGATAGTAGCCATTTAGTATTGTATACTTACCAACGATTATCATACGACTGGAAACTAACCGAAGTTTTAAAGGACATGAAACTGCGATTAAACAATGATATATATTCGAAAAATAAACGAGGCGTCAATATGGGCTACTTAATTGTCTCGCAATTTGAAAAAGAGAAGGTTAAACAGTCTAAATATCTCACTGGATTATCATTAAACGCAGACTCATGGGTAGCGGAAGTTTTAGATAGAAATGAGACTTTATAAAACATTGACATGTAAAATGCGAGAATAATAGAAAACGGTCTCCCTATAATTACGCATTTGTGATTGTGAAAAAACATGAATATGTTGAAAGAGGTAAAACTTCATTTGACAGGGTTACTTCACTGATTGTTTAAAGCGTGGATTGATTGAAGTATATTGGCTGCAGGCAAACGCCTGCGGCTTTTCATTTCTTGATTTAATCTGATTATTTTGCATAATGACATGATATAAGCTTTGCCAGAAATGGTGAGGCTTATATCATGTCATTATAAGCAGTTTTATTTTTAAAGTCCCGAATCATCATATCAGTTTGAGGATATATCCTCTTGCCTCTTTCGGGAGGGTGTTAATATCTTCCAACTGTTTTCATGTAGCCTTATCCAAGATGAGGTTAGTTTTACCTACGAAGAAATCAATCGAAATGGCCAGCACATCTGCAGTTTTAATATATTCAATTGAAAAAAGGAACCGTTATTTTTAGGGTATTAGTAGTTCTTTGAAGATGGTGAGAGGAAGACGGTAATTATTACCCGTTTGGGTTGACGATGGCGGGGATTAGTAGTAATGCGCTGAAGGAGCTGGATATTACAAAAATTTGCTTCTACATAGAAGGATTAGTGTATGAACGGGACACCTTACGATATATTATTGACGAAGAAGGCCGTATTCGTCCGGAATACGATTCCGGCAAAGCCCTCGTTTATCATTGGGATTATTTTGAAAAAGATCACCTGGGCAATGTCAGGGTAGTATTGGGAGATAATGCAGACACCAGCGTATACGCCGCTACCATGGAGACAGCCAGCAGTGCGACTGAAAATGCTTTATTCAGTAACATAGACAATACCCGCACGGCGCTTCCTGCTGGCTATCCTACGGATGAAACTACCAATCCAAATGCATATGTAGCCAGGCTGAATGCAGAAAGTGGTGAAAAAATAGGTCCATCCATTGTATTACGGGTCATGGCGGGGGATACCCTGCAGCTGGGGGTCAAAGCATTTTACAAAAGCACGGCAGCCAGCACCTCCAGTACTACCACAAGCAGTATGCTAGCCGCACTTGTACAGGCATTCAGTTCTTCCACTATCTTTGATGGTACACATGCGGCTGCGGGTACAAATTCTGCTATTTCGTCAGCATATACATCCAGTGAGTACGAAGAGTTGATCAGCAAGGATGCAGATGAGAATCTTTCTACTAAACCCAGGGCGTATCTCACCTATGTGCTTTTTGACGACCTGTTCAACATGGTAGATGATAAAAGTGGTGTGAAACAGGTACAGGGAAATCCTGATGAATTGCAAACATTGACGGTAGAGAAGTTCGTTATTAAAAAAACAGGATTTGTTTATATTTATACCAGCAATGAAAGTGGGGAGAATGTGTATTTATAAAAGCACGGCAGCCAGCACCTCCAGTACGACCACAAGCAGTATGCTAGCCGCACTTGTACAGGCATTCAGTTCTTCCACTATCTCTGATGGTACACATGCGGCTGCAGGTACAAATTCCGCTATTTCGTCAGCATATACATCCAGTGAGTACGAAGAGTTGATCAGCAAGGATGCGGATGAGAACCTTGCTACTAAACCAAAGGCGTATCTCACCTATGTACTTTTTGACGACCTGTTCAACATGGTAGATGATAATAGTGGTGTGAAACAGGTACAGGGAAATCCTGATGAATTGCAAACATTGACGGTAGAGAAGTTTGTTATTAAAAAAACAGGATTTGTTTATATTTATACAAGTAATGAAAGTGGGGAGTATTATAATCGTCTGCTATGAGCAAAACAATTATTCTATTTAATGTTATTTATTATGCTATTATTATTGGCTTAATAAAATTAGGTCAAGACGATCCCAGCAGTTCTTTGGGTTATGACTACTTTATAATTATGTTTTGGGGTATAGCAGCATTCCTATTAGTTTTTTTCTTGATTAAGAGAATTATTTACCCTAAAACAATATTTGAAAAGATTGGGGTTTTCACTGCAACGCCTTTAATAAGCATAATGGTTTTTATGATTATTATGTCATTTAAAGAAAATGTAAGTTCTGAATGGATTTTTAATAAAAATGGAAAACGGTATAAAGTGCTAACATTTGATAAAGATAAAAGTACAGGCGGCAAACGAATTGAATATTATAGGAGTATTGATAGAAAAGGTACTAAAGAAGATATATGGATAAAGGATAGCACATGGGTTTATTTATCTAAAACAGGAGATACAATTAGAAAGGTAAAATACAAAGACAACATCGAAGTAAAATAACTAAAAATTAAAGCCCCGTGAGGGGCTTTAATTTTTATGAGGCATACGCTTTTTTACAGTTATCCCCCTACCCGATGAAGGAGAACAAGAAAGCTGGACTCTATATCATTATACGGTTAATAACCCAATTAAGAATAGTGATATAGACGGGAAGAGATGGGGTAATATTATAGGTGCTATAGTGGGAGCAGCTGTTGATTATGGAGAGCAAGTTGATTCAAACTACATTCAAGGAAACGATAATCCCTGGACCAATAATATTAATTTGCTATCAATTGGCATAGCTGCAATAAGAGGTGCCGTTACAAGTGGCGGAAGTGTTGTATCTAGGATTGCAGCAAAAACGGCTTTAAAGGTAGGCGCAGCGGCAATTAACAATGCTTTAGAAGTAAAGACGTCTGAAGATGGATTGCAGGTTAAGGTGGAGAAAAATGCGGTTAATCTTGTTAAGAATACAGTAGTGGATTTAGCTGTTGACGCAGCAGCTGTGAGTTTGGCATATAAGGGCGGTAAGATTTTGTCTAAAGTTGGTGTTAATAAAGGCGAAATTGATAAAACCGCTAAAAGTGTAGTTAGGGCTGCTGGAGGAAGGGTTACAAGAAGCACTAATCAAGCCATTAAGAAAGTAGCAGAGGAAGTAAGAGTACCCTTGAAAGTACCGTTAAAATGACTACTAATGCGACCAAGGATAAAGTAAAAGAGAAAACGGGGGTAATGAGGTGTATTGAATTATCCGGACAGTGTATTTGTTTAGGTTAAAGTATTAGATTAATTCTATAGAATAGAGAAACATGTTTTGATGCTATGCCTACACAAACCTAATAAAAAAGATTCATGCGCGCAGCGCATACCTATTTTTCTTTTTTTTGCTTCTTTTTTTTCTTAAAACCACAACGCCTTAGAAACACTTATCCACATTGGCTTTTAGCCATTATTACATAGATGCTTTTGTAGGATAAATCATTATCTTTGTTTTGCCGGAAAGAAGCGGAATCAGGCGCTGCAGAGGTGCAACCTGCCAGGAATATTTCCGGACATCGGAGCATTATAGTTCTTTGAATAACAGACATAGCCGCCAGCAAAAAGAGCATTACGTTAACTATCTGTATAATTATCGTTATTAAGTGCATATCGCCGATATATTAGCTTTATCGTCATTAATTTCATGTTGCTAGTTTTTGTTCAAATACATTTGGTGATAAATATCCAAGTGACGAGTGCAATCGTTTGGGATTGTAATACATTTCGATATACTCGAAAATTTCGGTACGGGAATCTTCAGCAGATTCAAATGCACCACCTTCCATTAGTTCTGCCTTAAATCGGCCAAAATAGGATTCCATGTGGGCATTATCATACGGGTTATCAGCATCACTCATACTTTGGATGAGTTTATGTTTATTGATAAGCTGACGAAATTTAGTCCCGGCATATTGACCACCCCGATCAGAGTGTATGATCATTCCTTCGGGAATCGGTCGTCCTTTAAGGGCCTTTTTTAGCGATGTGATTACCAGAGACTCTTTCATGTGGTCCTGCTCTTCCCAGCCCACTATTTTACGTGAGTATAAGTCCATCCATACAGACAAGTAACGGAAGCTTCCATCTGCCATCGGAATGTAGGTAATGTCACCAACCCAGGTTTCATTTATCTTACCTGGGAAGCCTCGTTGTTTATATACGTTCGGACTTATTAAGTAAGGATGACGACTATCGGTGGTTTTAGGCACAAAAGATCGCGGTTGAATTGCTTTTAATCCGTTCTTCAACATTGTCTTTCTGATCTTAAAAACGCTCGTTTTAACGCCTTCCTGGTTAAGAGCTTTGAGGATTCTTCGAGTGCCGTATCGACGCCTGTTTTCTTTAAAAACACTTACTATCTGCTCCTCTAACCTCTTGCTGTCAGGGTTTGGTTGATAGGTCTTCTCTTTCTTCCATTCGTAATAACAACTTCGGCTTATTGACAACACATCGCAGAGCAATTGAAGTGGATATTGGCCTTTTAAAGTATCAATAAACGCATAGATCTTTACTGATTCCCCCGGCTGAAAATTCCCAAGGCTTTTTTTAGAATATCGCGCTCCTGTTCAGCGCGACGTAGCTCTGCTTTCAATCGCTCATTTTCCGATAATAAGTCTGGTTGGCCTGATACCTCGTTGCCGCCCTCTCTGGGCGTTTGACGGGTGGCCTTCTCTGCATTCTTCCATTGATAGACCAGGTTCTCCCCAATACCCATGGCTTGGGCTACATCAGAAACTGAACGTCCTGAGGATACCATTTTGATCACTTCTGCCTTGAAGGTGGCATCATACTTCCTACGCGTCTTTTTTGTCTTTTTCGTTGTCATTGCTTCGTAAAGTTAAGCAAATTGACTGTCCGGTTTTACTGGTGCATCTCATAAAACGCCATGAATAAATTAAAGAGTATATTGACAATTATTGTTTTTTTAATAATGTTTGGTTATATCGTCTATAAGGTTGGTAAAGGGCAGCTAACTGGATATTTATTAAAGCATGATGCACAGCGGGCGAGGGCTGTAATTATTGATGAGAAAAATTATATGGGTAATAGCCCAGTAAGTCGTGAAAGCTCTTATTCATACCTTTTTTATGTTAATGGGGAAGCATATAAAAATGATTCAAAAGATCCTAAATTACAGGTAGGAGATTCCATAGATATTGAGTATGTGAAATATTGGCCTGGTTTGAGCCGACGGATTTCTGCATCCAATTAATTAGTATACTGATAAATATAAGCACCTTCCGGCTGGTTCCTATAAAGTTAGCATTAGAAGGAACTGAGTAAAATAAAAACACCCACTCATTGAGTGGGTGTTTTGTTGCCCGAATGAGATTTGAATCGGAATTGATAATCAATTTGTTGTAGAAAAGGTGTAAAACAAGGTGTAAAAGAGGGATAACAGTGTTTTAATCCGTTTTTAGAGTGAAAAACAAGAATTAATAGCATATACGGATTTTAAGCTATTAATTAATATCATGCCAGTTTTTTAGAAAGAAAGGGAAAGGAGGCTATTTCAGTGGATAACTTTTATAGCATAACTATATATTAGGCAAAACATGGGCTGACCTTTTCGGTCAGCTCATGTTTTTAAGCACATTGTTTTTGACAAAAATTTATATTGGTCGTGATGTGCCAGGCTTGATAGCCGGTAATGGGGCAGTTGGACCGAAATACTTCCCATAGTAAACCTTTGCGTTCAAAATATCGCTTGTATCGGCACAGATTTTTTTGCATTATTCCAAGTGCCTGAGCAGCCTCCGAGCATGTACATATGCGGTTTGTAAGAAATGAATAAAACCGTTGTCTCTCTGTTACATGGTCGCCCATTTTTTTTGTCCGTTTGATGTTTTTGTTCATATGAATGAAATTTCATCAAAGAGACACAGTGAAAAAAGGGATAAAAAAAATGATTTCGGGGAGATGAAAATTGTGGTTTTATACAGGGGAAATGAAATATTTATATAGGTTAGAGCCTTTATATCCTGTTTCCTGGATGTCATATTTTGAAAGAACTGAGAACAGCCGTTTACACAAATTCAAATAAGAGAATGGAATTACTTCATTGTAGCTGTTTCTCCAGATTTCTCCCAAGGCAAATGATAATGTTTTGACGGATTTTTTCCGCATGAACACTTCTTGCACGTTCTTGTATTGCCGGTCAACCAAAAACTCAGAAAGGGTGACAACAGCGCGCTCAAACTCCTGCTCACTTTGAAACAGCGGCTGAAATGGTAGCAGGTGCTTTCGTACAGCTTGTTGTTGAGGGGAGGGGGAAATTGGCTCTGATTCACTGTCGATACAAGATGGCTCTGGATCATCCAAGCTCCAGAGGGCCTTTTGCGCATTAAACTGATTCGTCCTCAATAGCTCCTGTTCTCTGTCATATCGCAAGTATTCTATAAACGTCGAGCGATTGAGGTGAGGTTTATAAGCTTCCTCATCGCCCAGCAACCACCCTTTAAAGTCTGATAACCAGCTATTAAATCCGAACTCGTGCCGACTTTTGGCAGCCTGGTATTGAATTTCATTTTTGAAAGGCCCTAAGGAGGCTCCCATGATGGTAGCGGCCGAGAATAAATCTTCAAATTGCTCATATTGCTTATCATGTTCTGCCTGATCCATATCGGTGAGCAATGTTGCCGCATCTAGGCCGTGATTGATAGCTGTGGTAAGAGCTATACCCAGTTTCATAAACTGTTTTCGCTGGTTCATGTTAGCTAAGCAGAATGTATGCTCAGGAGAGTCGGGCTCATCATGTAAGAATATGGCCTCAATAACTTTTAAGGTTTTCTCCTGTTCTCTATCGGGGCAGTGAACGGGATAGCCGCCAGTCCATTTCAGAATAAATCCGGTTAAGATGTGTTTTTCAAGCGTTGATAGTGGAAGGTTATCGAAGTGGTTTTTCACGGAGTCCGGTGTATAGATGTTTTCCATAACGAACTGACGCTGCTTGTATAGCAGGTTTAAAAATTCTAATGTTGTAAATGCTCTGCTTCCGGCGCCGGTTTCAAACCATTGGATAGTTGCCTGTACAAGCTGTTGGTTGGGTATATGAGTGGGATCAGTGAACCAAGTTAAGGGATAGTCGAAACACAGTTCCCGGGGTATCCTAGTTTTTTTCTGTTTTGCCATAGTTTAATAACCAATTACTAGGTATAAAAATACAAACAACTGCTATTCAATTCTTCATTTAGACAGGTCGCAGCATCAAGAATGATGTTCTTTTTTAGCCAAATGGCTAATTGTTTTATATGTATATAGTAAAGAGGTAAGTCGTTGAAAGGCATAGTCACCGAAGCCAAGGATTTCTGGCTTTTAATACTCCTAAAATAATTACTAATCGAAGGGACTCGGTGGGCCTGAGTGGTTCTGCCGTTTTTAGTGCAACTGGCTACCTCGTGGGTATGTTATGTGATCTGAAGGAAGGCTCCCTTTCAGTATGGGTAATGCCGCTCCAGTAGATCAAAAAAAAACTCATAGAGGTCGCAAGTCTTGAATGGTGTTCCGCTCGTTCCCGGCATCAAGTTAACGGCAGAAAGTTTGGCGCTTGTTTCATTAAACTACCTGGGTCGCCACGAGCAGCCATGACTGGTGCATACCTCTCTGTTTAGATTTTGCCTTTTTATGTTACCCTATCCCGACTACTGCAATTTTAATTAATAGTCAGGGACCTGCCAAGTCTTGCCTGTCGCTATATCCTAAGATTTCGGCTGTTACTTTAAACAGTTTTTTTCGTAGGCGAAGAAAAAAAGGGTGTTTTTCCCCTGCCGTATTTTTCTTTTCCCTTACCGCAATTAGCTAACTTCAAATGATCTATTAACATTTTGTCCAAATTGAGCTTTAATGACCACCGTTAGCGGTTATTGGTTACCAATTTCCTTTTCGCTCTAGGTCAGGCCTTTGCTGGCATGTGGCTTTCATATGCCTGGAAATCTTCCGGATGTCTTGAGGTTGCTAAAAAAATTAGTATTTTGTGGGTGTGATAACGTGGTCGCAATTCGGCTACCCGGAGGTTTAAAAGGTATGTTGAATCTAAGATACCCTTTGACTAAATTAAAACCAGTATGTTCGAGTTACATCGCGTTGTCATTCATGAGGTCAAAAAAATAGCACATGAAACCTTAACGACCCTTGACCTGTCGGCTACCATAGCTATCCAGGACCTTGAGATCTTCAAAAGCTTGGTGGAAAGCATTAACACCGTGTACAGTGTATCCTCCTCCCTGAAGAATACCCATTTCGCTCGGGATGCGGATACGGTATTCAGCACTCATTTAAAGCGTTATCTGGAGGAAGGTACTGACCAGAGCTTCTATACATTTTCTGTTGAGTCGATGCAGGCGTTAAAGGTGCTCATTGAGGAAGTGCTTTTAGCAACCGGTGGTTTTTACTGCTTTGCAGATTATACCGACCACGGCAGGCGTTGTGTTGCCGTGATCCTGCTACGGCATAAAAACGGATTTAATTTTGTAAAGGTTGCCAATACGTTTACAGCTTCCGGGACAGAGTCGCTCAACTTTGATAAGATCGCCACAGGCTTCCGCTTGAATGTAGGAATCTATAAAGATGATACCGATGCGCGTAACAGTATTGCGTTGATCACCTCTCAACAAGATCAATTGTCTTCCTATTTTAAACGCTGGGTGTCCGTAGCTGAAATTATTACCAATACAATAAACACTCGTGAACTGGTTAAACTTGTAAAGGAGTTGCCCATGCCGGTAGATGAGCAGGGGCGGGATCAGTTCCCGACTGTGGATGCGTTTCGCAAAGCCTGTTACAATTTTGTTGAGCAGAGTCCCAATAAACGGGTAAGTTTGATGGATATGGGAGCCCATTTTTACGGTGAGGAACGCCGGCGAACATTGTTTGATGTAGCTGATCAGCATCGTATTGTTATCGACAATGAATTCAAGCGGGATAAGTCTGTATGGCAAAAAGTGATCAGTATAAAGGCCTCTATCCCTGGTGTACATTTAACTATCGATCTTGATAAAATAAACGGAGAATTGGTAAGGATACAAAACGATCAGATTGTGATTCGATCACCTGAGCTTGTTCAACAAATAACAACACAGCAAAATGGAGAGTAAAACTGAGGAATTTTTAAAAATTCTCGGCGATAAAATAAAGCATCCACATGATTGGAACTCTAAAATCTTAAGCGTTACCAATTTCGATAATGATACTTATAATCGTTTGAGTAACCTCCTGCAGGAATTACGGATTCAGGAAGATGGAGATAAGGATGAAATATTCTTTAACCTGAACAAGGATGCAGGACCAAGCAATTTGGTATTTTATGACCAGGTGCATTTTCAGTCAGAAAACAGTTATGTGCGCTATAAGGATTGCTGGCAGGAAGTTAATATTATTTTACTGATGCCCGGTGGCGAGATGGTCATCAAAGAAAACCCTCATGAACCGAATTCACAAACGACTATGAAAATGGTGGTACCTTCGACAAAAGTACTACCATGGAACAATCACATATCAGTTTTGAACAGGTTGTGAGTCGTGGCTGTGGCCTCGATGTTCACCAGGAGAATGTAGTAGCTACCATCAGGGGTGATAATTTGCAGGAACAAACCCGCACTTTTAGCACCTTCACAAGTTCACTTAAGGACCTGGTAGCCTGGTTGGAAGAATCGGGCATTACACATGTCGCAATGGAGAGCACGGGTGTTTACTGGAAGCCTGTTTTTAATATACTAGAACCTCACTTTGAACTTATTTTGGTCAATGCCCGGCATATTAAATATGTGCCGGGTCATAAGACTGATCGTAATGACAGTGCCTGGATTGCAAAATTATTGCTAAGCGGGCTACTAAAAGGAAGTTTTATTCCACCCCAATACACTCGTGAATTACGGGAATTGTACCGATACAAACGTAAAGTAATAGGCCAACGCTCCAGTGAATATAACCGATTACAGAACATTTTAGAGACTGCCAATATCAAATTGAGCAGCGTTGTCAGTGATGTGTTCGGCATAAGCGGCTGGTCAATGATCTCTGCTATTATTGATGGAGAACAGGATCCCATGATATTGGCCAATCTGGCCAAAGGTAGGCTCAAAATCAAGAAGCAAGAACTTATTCTTGCTTTAGAAGGTAATCTTAATGAGCATCACCGTTTTATGCTCAACCTGTCTAAAGCTGCTATCTTACAGCTAAATGAACTGCTTTGTCAGGTAGATAACCGTATTGATCAGTACTTAAGAAAATGGGAAGAAGAAGTAAAATTACTTCAGACTATTCCCGGAGTACAAAAACAAACAGCTACAGCCATCTTAGCCGAAATAGGTACAGATATGCATGCCTTCCCAAATCAGCATCATTTAGCCAGTTGGTGTGGCTTATGTCCGGGTAATAATGAAAGTGCCGGAAAAAAGAAAAGTGAACGTATCAATCATGGCAACAGTTCTCTTAAAACAGCACTGGTGGAGGCGGCCTGGGCCGCTGTACATACAAAGGAATCTTATCTGAAAAGAAGATATTACTCTTTAAGTGTGCGAAGAGGTAAAAAACGTGCTCTTATCGCCATTGCACACAAAATCCTCATTGCCACTTATTTTATACTCAAAAATAGAGTGCCATATATGGAACCGGATAATCAGGAGTGGCTTAAAAAAAGAAAGCAGGCGCAGATAAATAATTATCTCAGGCGCCTGCGCGAGCTTGAGGCATTACCCCCATCTCAATAAGATTACTAAGTTACAAAAATCGACCTCTTATTGGTGCTTTTTAAGCCTGTAAAGAAAACTGATTTAAGACTCTAAGTACAAACGATTGTTGCTATAAGCACGAAATGAAAATTTTAAGCATATAGAGTCATATCAAAATTATGACACAGACTAACTATTTTCAAAGAAAACCCTCATGAACCGAATTCACAAACGACTATGAAAATGGTGGTACCTTCGACAAAAGTACTACCATGGAACAATCACATATCAGTTTTGAACAGGTTGTGAGTCGTGGCTGTGGCCTCGATGTTCACCAGGAGAATGTAGTAGCTACCATCAGGGGTGATAATTTGCAGGAACAAACCCGCACTTTTAGCACCTTCACAAGTTCACTTAAGGACCTGGTAGCCTGGTTGGAAGAATCGGGCATTACACATGTCGCAATGGAGAGCACGGGTGTTTACTGGAAGCCTGTTTTTAATATACTAGAACCTCACTTTGAACTTATTTTGGTCAATGCCCGGCATATTAAATATGTGCCGGGTCATAAGACTGATCGTAATGACAGTGCCTGGATTGCAAAATTATTGCTAAGCGGGCTACTAAAAGGAAGTTTTATTCCACCCCAATACACTCGTGAATTACGGGAATTGTACCGATACAAACGTAAAGTAATAGGCCAACGCTCCAGTGAATATAACCGATTACAGAACATTTTAGAGACTGCCAATATCAAATTGAGCAGCGTTGTCAGTGATGTGTTCGGCATAAGCGGCTGGTCAATGATCTCTGCTATTATTGATGGAGAACAGGATCCCATGATATTGGCCAATCTGGCCAAAGGTAGGCTCAAAATCAAGAAGCAAGAACTTATTCTTGCTTTAGAAGGTAATCTTAATGAGCATCACCGTTTTATGCTCAACCTGTCTAAAGCTGCTATCTTACAGCTAAATGAACTGCTTTGTCAGGTAGATAACCGTATTGATCAGTACTTAAGAAAATGGGAAGAAGAAGTAAAATTACTTCAGACTATTCCCGGAGTACAAAAACAAACAGCTACAGCCATCTTAGCCGAAATAGGTACAGATATGCATGCCTTCCCAAATCAGCATCATTTAGCCAGTTGGTGTGGCTTATGTCCGGGTAATAATGAAAGTGCCGGAAAAAAAAAGTGAACGTATCAATCATGGCAACAGTTCTCTTAAAACAGCACTGGTGGAGGCGGCCTGGGCCGCTGTACATACAAAGGAATCTTATCTGAAAAGAAGATATTACTCTTTAAGTGTGCGAAGAGGTAAAAAACGTGCTCTTATCGCCATTGCACACAAAATCCTCATTGCCACTTATTTTATACTCAAAAATAGAGTGCCATATATGGAACCGGATAATCAGGAGTGGCTTAAAAAAAGAAAGCAGGCGCAGATAAATAATTATCTCAGGCGCCTGCGCGAGCTTGAGGCATTACCCCCATCTCAATAAGATTACTAAGTTACAAAAATCGACCTCTTATTGGTGCTTTTTAAGCCTGTAAAGAAAACTGATTTAAGACTCTAAGTACAAACGATTGTTGCTATAAGCACGAAATGAAAATTTTAAGCATATAGAGTCATATCAAAATTATGACACAGACTAACTATTTTCAATGAAAAGAGGAGCAGCCTGCCGCCCGGAATTTACCGATCTTTAATTATATATACTACCGGAAGATTCTGGCTTTTCTATTAAGCAAACCTGAATTTACGTCCTTGCATTATGTGATGGACCATCAGTTTGCTATTCTCTCTGCCGAAAAAGGGCCTTACCATATCGGATACTCACTTTCCGAGGCCCGGGTAGCAACTGTCGGTAGTCTGATTTTGGAATATGAGGAACTCGTCAAAGGGTTTGATAAAATAGAGTTTGCTGCTTTTTTCAAAGATGTGGTCATTGAAGGAACGCATTCTGCAGTGGTTAGTGACCGGTTTTGGAAACTTGTATCTGGACTGGCAGCACTGATTTCTCTAGCTAACCGGGACTTACAAATCTATCTGCAGAAATTTGCGTTTGAAAAGATCAAATCCAAATTTAAGGAAGAGAAGGTAAAGTATTTTGAAAGCCTAGAAAAAAACATCGAATCACTCAATAAACAAGTACTGGCTTTTCCGCTCACATTTGCAGCATCTGTATTTGCAGGCTTTCAGGTAAAAGATAGTGCATGGATTCTATTTGTAATATTAATATCCTACGGCTTGTATACATATGTGGCATGGAAGATTCTGGGCATTATTAAATACAATATTGATACAACAGACCAGGATGTAACGGCTGAGTCTAACCGGATCAGGACAACTTATCAGGTAGTCTACAGCGAATTTGAAGGTGACTTTAATAAGATTAAGGGAAAAATTTTGTTGATTAAGAAATTGCGAACATTACTCAGTGGTGTTTTAATTGGACTGCTTGTTTTATTTTTACTTTTTACCATCGGTTATAGTGTTAAACTCGAAACAGTAGCTCGGGAGGCTGCAGCAGCTGCACTAAAGGCGAAAGAGGATTCTCTGCAACACTCCCACAATAAAGTAATTGATACTTTTCAGGTAAGGATTATTCCATCACCAAATAAACCAGTGACTGCCGTTATAGATACGACTGCAAATATAAAAGCGGATGCAGCTCACGCTGCAAGCAAAAGCAAAAAGCGCTGACTGGCCGGTTGGGACACATCCAATGCAAATGCTTTTTGATAAATAATTTCCTGCGACCAGTAAACACCGTCTTTGGGGTACTCTGTGAAGTGGTATCGGTTACGCATTTAAGTCTATATTCGCAAGTAAACAAATTAGAGTCCGGAAATACTCGATTGTTTCATTAGGTCTTTTAAATAAATTTTTATCTGCTGCGAGGATAATATGAATGCCTTTATTATTTTTTGGCCAATTTGGTTATGTTTGACTAGTCCAGCATCAAACTAAATCGTGCAGATGGACTGTGTGTAAGAAAGATTAGACCAACCCCAAGCTAATGGTATTAGGGGCATTATGTGAAGCTTTTGTACACAAAAAAATTATTTTCCAAGGTTACAATATTATTACTATGTCGCAGGACTACACTAAATTACTTTGTAATGTATTTTAATTTTACCGAAGGTTCTTACAATCTTTCTCTGTTTAGTATTTACGTTGATACAGATCACTCATTTGCTGAACTAAAAGATTTACCGCCTGAAGTACTGGCTGCGTTTTACCATGAATATTTTCATTTTCTTCAGGATGTTACTTCTCCCTTTACTGTTAATGTCATGTGGCAGCTTTACGGTAGTACTGTTCAATTGATCCAATATGCCCAGACGCATGGAAGTGTTATCCGGCTTCCATTGGGGGAGGTGGCTGAGCTAAAGTACTTGGAACGGCAGAAGAGGTTTATCGACCTGATTTTCGGCGGTCAGTACTGCGGGTTCGACAATGAACCGGCAGCTGTTCCTTACGAGGTGGTTCAGGTGAAAATTGAAGCAAGAACCGATTTCTCGGATATCTCGGAGAGCGAAAATGTGAAGTTTGTAGAACTGGAAATAGCGGATGCAAATGGACAAAAATCTGAATATGGTTTTGGCGCCTTGGCAGTCATTGAAACGATGACTTATCTTATTCAAAAAAAGTTTTTTGGCGAGAGTGCTGTACCGGAGGTGCCTTATATAATCGCTGTAAGGGTTGCAGCATTAATTTGTCCAGGTATAGGTAGTAATGAAGAGTATGTGTTTTCTGTTTGTGACCTCGCATTAAAAACACCGTATCCTGGCTGGATGTTTGTTTTTTTGTTGACAGAGCTGGGTAAGGCTATGCCGGATCCGAAGTCAGCTTCGGCTATCTATGAATTCTGTCTGCCCATTCTAGAAGAAATGTGGAGATGTCAGGAAAGTTTCGCTCATTATAAGAAAAAAGTACTGCATTGTTTGGGGCAGCTACAGGGCCATGCTGCTTTTATAGATAACCTGAACTGGATAACAACCTTAATTGAACAGGGGTACAACAGGCAGACAAATGAGCCAATGATGATGCTGAAGCTTTATCAGCAGGAGAAACCTTTTAATGAATATCTGCTTGGATTCAGAGATGATCTGGGCATGCCGGAAATAATAAACAATCTGCGAAATCGGTGGTTTCATGTACCGGCTTCATTACAGAATACAGCCGGGGGCATTGATCCTACAATTTTAGGCGCTGCAATACAGCTACACGCAACACTGCTGGAGGCGGATACATGTTGCGCTCTGCAGCCCCAGTGTGCTAAATCTCATCGGAAGATGCCTTTAGATACTGATTGTTCAACCGCCCCTTGGAAAAAGGCCCATCTCGATCCATCCTGTGCATTTGGTGCCATCTGGGCATCTTTTGGTCTTCATAATTTTACCATTGAACAGGACGAATGGATTTTAGAGGAGATGGAAATAGTTACCAATAATGAAACTGTCAATAAGCTCTGGATCAGAGGTTATCCCAATAACCAATGGGTTGATGCTCCTTTTGGAAACTATAAAGTTAGAGTTGACCCCGCAGGACCGGCAGGGCAGATACATATCCATATCTCCCATCCGCAGCACAGGCAATCCAAAAAAGAGCAGGTTTCCTGGAACATTGACGGAACCCGGCATGATGCGGGCTCCTTTAATGAGAATTTTGTTGGAATGAAGCAAGCTCGCAGGATCGCTAGAGAAGTATTGAGAATTCCAGATAATGTGGTATTACAGTATAAGACTCGCTTGGCCTACACGCAGACTTTGTTGAAAGAAGGTGATTTTCCACTGGATATAATCTCCTGCAAAATTACTCCTCTGACCAAAGAAGTAAGACCTGAAGATGTGGAAGCGGGACTCTGATCAGTTGCTGCGATATATTCTCGGTTTAGAACCGTGGCCTATTAATATCATAGTGGGAGGGGCGCGGAGTAAAGACAATTTTGACATAGCCTGTCTTAAAAGACTATCCGATCCGGATGCCTACATTAGTATTGTTATATAAGGCATGTCGTTATCTGAAAGGTTCGGGGTAGATTTTACGGTTAATTTGTATTCTTTCTACTATCAGGAAGTATCATTGACTTAGGTGCTTGCTTTTACAGGTAATACTGTTGTCGTATCTGCCATTAAGCGAAACTGATCAATTGTTTTGGACCCGGTTCTGAAAAATATGCAACCGGTAATGCTAATGTTGCTTGCTATCTTCGTTGGACTCCCCAGAGGTTTGCCATTTTTCATCAAAAAGCCTGCTGATACGCATAAACCGGTTCTCAAATTTGCTGCCATTGTCCGTTTCTGTAAAAGTAAGATAGGCCATAGGTTCACGTACATTATCTAAGTGCATGGGATATTGCTTAAAATAATCTGTGTAGACTTTAAAATCCTGCCATTTTCCCCAAAGCACAGTGATCAGTTCGAAGGGAAGCTGGGTTTGCTTACTTTTAAGTTTTTTTGACAGGCGATGAGTAAAGAATGCCTTAATCAACTCAGGATTTGTCTGCACTTTATCAGAATCAATATGTATGTTAACTACTTCTACCAAATGAGATTCATTTGTTTTTAGGTCCCTGACTTTAAAATCAATTGTGTTAAGGCTGTCGGTAAGAGAGGCCTCTACTGTCTCCAGTCGGTACTTTTTTGTTGACATGATATTATTTAACACCGCCAGTTCACCAACGAAGTTTATATACGATAAATCAAGTTTTTTTAAAATGGTTTTAAAGGTCTTTTTTACCATTGTCCGTTCGTCTGGTTGTAGGTTATTAAAAAGGTGTGAGAACATTTTGCGTACAAAGTTTAAAAACCGGAATGCCTCAATGTTTCCCTGTTTAACCAAAAATATTATATCAAATATGGTAATCTCTACTTGGATGTTTTCACCTGCGGCAAGTGTTAATCTTTCCTGGATTTTATTTTTAAACCTTTTATCAGCATCATTCCAGAAAGATTCACTTTCTGGAATAAACTCAAATAGTTGTGGTAAGTAAAAGGCAACATTTCCTTTTACTGCGTTTATAAACTCTCCGTTATTGGTGTTCATATTAAAATTATATTAGTGTAATATATGATGATATAGCATTTCATTGGTAGTGATGGAAACGACAATTCCTGCAATAAAATGGTTGAGTGATTTTTTAAAAATATTTCGGTTTCCTACTAGGAGTACCTGTTTTTCTTATCACTTTTCCTGCTTTGATGATTTTATCGGTTAACTCACAACGGGCATTTTTATAAGTATGTGGTGTAAAAAGACATTTTTATTTTCCCGTTTATGACATGTTTTTAAAACGCGCATATTTGTATAATGGGTATCCATATCAACGGTCTCTTTTAAAATAAATTGAAATTCGAGTTCTCCTGTTATGTAGGCTTTATAGTCAACATGTAGCTGGTTAAATTTTCCGTCTTCAACGTTACAATAAATTATTACGTACTTATAGGGAAGACCTTTTGAATCGTAGTTGCTTTCCAGCTTGTGTATATGGTTTTTGATAACTTTTCTGTTCATCCCTTCTAAGTTAAAAGCTTCAACGAAATGTTCTGTTTGATTGCTGTCTGTTATCACCCCATCGACCTCACCTTGTTTTTTACCGGTCCCGGATACACCATACATGGATTGGTCTTTAGTAAAAAAGTTAGTCGACAACAGATCTAAAATCTGTCTGGTTCTTGTATTTTCATCGGCATTCCAGAATACTTTGTTTTCCTGCATTTTACAGCAGGCCATCAATATTGCGTCAAGTAATGCCATTTCTTTTTTTGCTATTCGCTCAGCTACCGGGCGGATTTTTTGAATGAAACTGATTTCGTCTTTAAACCACTCTTTTAAAATTTTTCGGTATTGTGTATCAGAGCTTTTAGATGAATTCCGGTAACCTTCTTTTAGTTTTTGTTTTCTTTCCTGAAGTACCAATTCCATTTCCGTTTTATCAAAATCAGTTATTACCCCAAGTTCATACAACTTTTGGGTATTTACTTCTAATAAGATTGTTTCGGTTATACTAATCAGCAAATTGATGAGCTCCTGTTGGGTTTTAAGTCTGGCTTTGGTTAACCCTAAATATTTATTGGTGTGAAGGTTATCTACGATCGGGATATTGTTTTCGAAATGCTCTTTTAATTTTGAAAAAAAACTAAGTTCAAAGGGAAATGTTTTATGCCATTTATTATATATGGCCACCAAAATATTAAAATCAGACTTGCTCTTAGGCGTTGGATTTCTAAAACCTGTGATGAACTTTAATATCTCTTCTTTTTTAGATTGATCGGTAATTCCATTATCAATGAGACTCACCAGATTATCGGCAAAATCACCAAAGAATAAAGATTCACCATAGTCAACCGGAAAACTGCCAAAGGTGTTAAACATATATTCCAAGAAGTCGAAAACTTCCTGTCTCCATCTATCATTGTACACAAATTGCAGGATATGATGGTAAGTATATATCAATTTCTCTGCATTTAGGCTAGGGACAGATTCGAAATCTTTTCTGTTGAACCATTTTTCGTTGGCTAAACGACTATGGGCTGCGCAACAAAGAGGAAATCTTTCAAATTTTTTGGTAAGCCTTGCCAATTCATTTTCATAGGTCGCTTTGCAATTTTCACAGTTTTCCATATTATGGTCATACTGTAACCGCTGAAAATCGGTGGGCAAACTGAATTCGGACCCCAAGACATGCCAGATTTTCTGGCCGCAAACCTCCATTTCAGTGACATCTTTTATGAAAAAGGTTTTATGTTTACTATTCAATCCCATTATCTAATTTGTAAGTAGTTTCTCCTAAGTTAAGGATTTACATAATCAGAATAGGTGCATTCACCAGATTGATATTAGAAGTAGACATTAGTGTAGACCTCGTTCTGGTATCCTTTTAAATATCTAATTGGTTGGTGACATACCAGATATAGAAATATGTATTGGTAGCGGTAATTTTGGATATTTATTATAGGCAGCCACATGTCTGAATTGATACCTTTTTTACTAGAAAAGGTATCAATGGTGTATTGTTAAATAATGTATAATAAAATGATTTTTAATTAAATATATAGCTTTTGCCGATGGTTGAAAAATCAATATCTAAAATAGGTTCTCTTTTAAAAATAATATGTCAGCTGGCTTTCCAGAAAAAACTAGGATTTCAAAGATGAAAAATATAAAACCTTCTTCTTCCTAGTTCTCATTCTAGCAAATACCTAATTGTTCAAAATTAATGCTCCGGGTCCCTTCAATCACATCAGCAAGGCTTACCTCAAAGTATTCACTTGTAGTTTCCTGCTTTTGATGCCCCAACATACGGGATAGTACAGGAATATTAGCACCATAACGGATATAAAGCTGACTGTTAGTTTGGCGAGCTAGCTTATTTCGCACATTCCGCCGCCATTGTAACAGGCTGGCTATTTCTTTGAGTTGTCGGTTGTATACTTGGTCCTCAGTGAAGACATCTCGATCCAGTAAATATGGGTCGCTGGGATGAAGGCTATAATATTTCTTAATAAGTTCTATTGCATAAGGGAATTTCCAGAGGGGAACAATTGCAAGGTTTCCGTTTTTAAACCGTCCTCGGTATATAAAGTAACCGTATTCCTGATCCTTATGTAATTCGGATTTCTGAAGGGCTTTAAGATCACTGTAATAAAATCCGGTGTAAACCTGCAACAGGAAAATATCCTGAACCTTAACCAGTTCCTGCTTGTCGTTATCAAATTTATATTCCTTCCATGCTCTTATTTCATTCACATCCAAGTGATCTTTGATAGTCTTACCCCTGGAAATATGAATATTTGAAAAGATAGCATCCTCCTGTAAAGGACTTATATATCCATCCAACTGTGCCCAATGAATTACTTTCCTATAAGCATTAAAATAACCAAAGATCGTAGATGCTTTAAGGCTCATTTCTCTTTTCATAAACTTACAAAGCTCCAAAAACAATTTTTCATCTAAGTCATAAAAAAATAACTCATGCCGGAACTTATTTAGAGCAATAAGCGCAGATTTATAGCGACCAATGGTAGCTGGTTGAAGCGCTTCTGGAGGATCGATGACGATTTGGTGGAAATAGGTGTTTAAAAGTGTACCTCCGAGTAGCTTAAATAAGGGTATTCCCATTATTGCTAACTTTGCCTTAAGCGGTAGTGTTGCTTTCTTGTTTTTCCCAGCGGTGAGGCAATAAAGATTTAAGTTTTGAGGTAGTCAGCTCATTGATGTTGTGACTTAACATATCCTTCAACCATTCATAGGGATTAACATTATTCAGTTTGCAGCTAACCAGTAACGAGTATAAAAGGCCTGCTCTTTTGGCTGCTTCGTGAGAGCCGCAGAACAAGTAATTTTTGCGTCCGACAGCCAGATTTTTCATACAGCGTTCAATCGGATTGTTGTCTATATGAAGATGCCCGGTAGTAGCATAGAGACTTAGTCCTTCCCAACGTTTGATACTATAAGCCATAGCTTGGGCAATTGGACTTTTGGGGCGAAGCTTTACATATTCCTGCTTCATCCATTCACCCAAAGACTTCAATATGGGCAAAGACTTCTCCGCGCGCCGTATTTTGATCTGCTCCTCATCAAGTCGTTGTTCTTTACATTCCTCTTCCACCTTGTATAATTTGGCTATTTCAGTCAGCACATGTTCAGCCCGCGCCTTATCATTTTCTTTACTATCGTAAAATTTACGGCGCGCATGAGACATGCAAAAGAATATAATCATTCCTTTGATGTTCAGCTTGTCATAGACTTCATAGCCGTCCACCTGCAGGTGTCCTTTAAAGTGTTGCAATATATTTTCGGCTGCGGGTTTATCCCTTCCGCGGTGATAGTCAAAGTAGATTAAACGTCCATCTCCGGTCAGGTATGTCCAATAGTAGCCCTGGTGTGTGTCTTTTTTCACCTGGCTGTCCAGTACCGCTATGCCGGTTTCATCTCCGTGCCAATACTGCTGCTGATACATTTCATGTAATTGAAGATGGCCTAATGGCGTTACAACGTTCGCTACCTGGCGTACCCAATCAGTAATAGTAGAATATGCAATGCTGATGTTACTTCGTTTGAAGCTGTCCAGTTGGCGATTCAGGGGCTTATGATCAATAAACTTATCGATGATGATCTGTGCCAGCAACTCAGGTGTTGCTATGCTTTTTGGCAATGCCTGTGCCGGTTGTCTGGCTGCTACTATACGGTGCTGGCCAGGTTGGCCGGGAATCGGGCATTTATAACAGGGACGAACTGTACGTTTGATAAATATCTCGCCCGGTTTCCAGCCGAGTTGCTCTTTAATGTCCTCTCCGTCCTTCTCACAATGGCTTACATCTTCATCCGGTTCGATGATCTGTTCTTCTACGCGTAAATGTTCCGGGAAAGGGTTTTGTAAGCCGTTTTCCCGGGGGCTTGTCTGGCCTTGACGTAGCTTATTTTTTGAACATCAGACAGGTTAGTAGTAGCAAAAGCTGTTTCAAAATTCAGTCCCAACTCTTGCTGTACTTGTGCCCCGGAAGGGATGAAACGCTCAGACTTAAAACCACCTAATAACTTCGTGAGTTGGTGCAACTGGTATTGTAGCTGGGTTACCTGGTTTTGTAATTGAAGGTTGCTTTCCTGTTGAGATTTTAAAAGCGGCAGCAGTTGCTCATAGAGCACTTTGTAATCTATATTTTCCGTTGCTGCTGACATGGTGCAAAGATAATACAGTACTGTATTTTAGCATATAGCCTACAACCGAAAGTTATACAGTCTAAAGTGAATAAACCCACCCTGAAAAATGATTTTAAAAAAGGGCACCGAAAAATGTTAATAACCCGACATGTTTTTCTTAAAATAAAAAAACGTTGCCATTTTTTATAGATGGCAACGTCAAATATATTCACACAATGATCCTGATGGATCACATCGTACCAATGTATCGCTTGCGCAGAAACGCTTTCTTCAAAGAGATACCCTGTAAGATCATACTTAACTGTTTAGCTGTAATGCTACTGTGAGTGCCTTCCATAATACCTGTCGGTAACTCAAAGGTGCCTTCCTCTAATCGCTTATAGTATAAGCTAAAACCATCCCCTTCCCATTCTAATGCCTTCAGGTGCGTTTGCCGCTTGTTCAAAAAAATAAACACATCCCCCGTCTGAATTTCCATCCCCAGTTCGTTGGTAACAAGCCCGCTCAAGCCGTCAAAACTCTTGCGAACATCTGCCCATTTGTGATACAACCAGTAATGGGTGCCGTTGTTAATCTGTAACATAAATTAACTGATTAAGGCTTTTAAAAAACTTACAGATGGCTCCCGGTAAAACGGATTCCACGGTATTCCGCAAAGAGATCCTGGGCGGTGGACTCTTCCTGGGGCTCTGTTACTTTAAGCAATGTGAAACTACTTTGGTGCTCTATCGGCTTATCTCGCAACTGGGCGTGATACTTCTTTTGCCAGTAGTGATATGTTCCTGGCGAAAGATCATACAGCTCACAAAAATCTTTCACCGTCATCGAACTGCCTTCATGTTCGCCTATCAGTGCAAACATCTTTTGCTCCTTCGATAACCCATTTGATTGTTTCTGTTCCATTTGTTTATTTTTTTGATAAACCCGGAAAGTAAACTTTTTTAAACAGCCTAATTTTTAACTACTCGGAGGTACACGTTTAAAATGGATGAACAAGCTTCCTTTTGAAGTTCCTTAAAGATGATCGCAAAGGTCAACTGTCGTTTAGCAGTGTAGTACCTTTTATTTAGTTCACGCAATAATGTGAGTGTGTTATCAATAGCATTATTGATTTCAAAGTGGTAAGGATGACCTGGTTTAACCCAGGCATTCTCTTTCCCACTCCATTCGTCTACCGTCACTTTTTGAGGCAGCTTTACGTCGTGGTAACGACAACTTTTTCCAATACGTATCCGGATGTGAATTTTATAGCGCCCGTTTTGGTTAATATGATTTCGCCAATTATGTACGGGACGAAAATCAGGTATTTCCATAAAGGCCTCCTTTCTTGCGCTAATGCAGTACAAATTTCGTCAAAAAGGATAGATTTTGATTAAGTGATTCTATTAACAGATTACCGATAAAGTGTAAAAAAAGGTGTAAAACAATACAAGGCTAATGAGATGAAAAAGGAAGGGCATCAAAAGAACAGGTTGTGAGAGGACGTTTGATAATTAAATAGATACAAAGAAGAACTGATTATAAAGCATCGAAAAAATGAATATTCGACTTTTTGAGCGGTTAGAATCTAAAAAAAATAAACCGCTGAGAATGAATTCTTCAGCGGTTTAAAAAAAGGTTTGTTTTTTCGAGTTGCCTGACCTGGATTCGAACCAAGACAAACAGAGTCAGAGTCTGTCGTACTACCGTTATACTATCAGGCAATAGTTATTCGTTGTTCGGGACGGCAAAATTATAACTTTCTAAAATAAAAAGCAAAATTTATTTTAGAAAGTTCTGAACCTTTCCAAAAACACTCGCTATAACTGTCACTGACGGGGATATAACCCCGCGCTTACCACTAAAATCAGGCAATAAAAAAGCCCCGCTTATTAAGCAGGGCTTTCCTTATAAAAAGAAGAAATTATTTATAAGTCGCAGCCAGTTGCAGTGCTTTGTAAGCATTTACTACACCACCTGTTCTACACAGATTTTCCATATATGTTTCTTTAGGCTGACCATTTTCATCACCAATCGTTACGGGATGCGCTACTTTCACTACAGACTTTAAGATGATCTCTTTCACCTGTAATGCAGTCAGTTTAGGATAATAAGAACGGATCAGCGCAGCCAGACCTGTTACTACCGGTGCCGCCATACTGGTACCATCATGGTAATCATATTTAGAACCAGGAATAGAAGAATATATGGCTACACCAGGTGCAAATACATCTACCGCAGTCTTACCATAGTTAGAGAAAGAAGCTGGCAGGCTCTCATCATCTTCCGGACCGGAAGCACCTACTTCGATCCAGGCCTCAGCAGTACCACCACCCAGGTAAGTACGGTTAGGATAGTTAGCCACAGAATCTGTGTTCTGACCATCATTGCCTGCTGCGTGTACCAGCAGTACATCTTTAGACATGGCGTATTTCACCGCATCGTCTACTACTTTCTTATTTGGAGAGTAAGGTTTACCAAAGCTCATGTTGATCACTTTAGCACCATTGTCTACTGCATAACGCAGTGCATTGGCCACATCCTTATCTCTTTCATCTCCATTAGGTACCGCACGCACTGACATAAGCAATACATTGTTAGCAACACCATTGATACCGAGGTTATTATTCCGGCCAGCACCGATGATACCTGCTACGTGGGTACCGTGATCCGCATCCGGACCAGTTACATCGTTATTGCCATAATAGTGTTCTTCAGGATTTGCATAATTGTCACCTACGATGGCGCGATTATCATAATCAAGGTTCAGCTGGTAATCTACCTGTTCCTTGAAGTGATCGTATGCCCTATCCAGTTCACTCTCTTTGAATGTTTTATAATCAGGGTAGCGCAGCAGCTGCTGACTTACGATCTGCTTAATCTGTGCTTCTACCGGATTGTCTGCATTAAATGTCTGGAAATCAGCAGCAGTAGGATTTTCCTTGTTCATTTTTGTCACCATTGTATCCAGCATGCCTTTGAAACGGGACACACCGTAGAGTGACTTTTTAGCTTCGTCCAGCTCGTCCTCGTATTTATCGAGCAGTCTTTTGTATTGGTAAAGACCGTTGGTGTCTGCAGAGGGATTGGCAAAACGGGCCTTTCCTGCACGTACCAGGCGGGTCAGCTCCAGGTTGTCATAATCTACATTGCCTTTGGCAGAACCGATGAAGTCCCAGCCATTCATATCATCAATATAGTGATTCTTATCGTCGTCTTTACCATTACCTCTTTTCTCCTTGAGGTTCACCCAGAGGGCAGATTTCAGGTCTTCATGAGCGGTATCAACGCCGCTATCGATAATGGCTACTACTACAGGTTTAGATTTCTTGTCTTTCAGCAGTTCGTTGTACGCCTTTTCTACACTGATACCGAAAACGGAATCTTTTTGCAGGTCCATATTTTGCCAGTTGGGCATCTGTGCATGCACCAAGGAGGCTGACAGTAACAGTGCGGCGGCGATGGCTGCGTTTTTGAAAATATTCATATGCTTTGTTCATTGACTCCACAGTAGCAGTTCAATAGTAGAGATGTGCTCCCGGGGTAGATTTTATTGTTTATTGATAAAGTTGTCTGAGCGCAAAGGGGATTTAAAGGGCCGAAAATAGCCAATATAAACCTTTAAAAATGTTAAAAATTGAAGTACCCAATCACTGCCAGCCACACTACTGCCATGATAATCAATGGTATCCACGCGGGTAATAATTTGTAGGGAGGTATGCCTCTCAAAAGCAGGCGCCATACCGGGAAGCTCAATAGAAAAGCAAAAATAAGGGAGGGTACAAAAATGACGTCAGTTCTGCCGGTCCTGTTCTGCAGTATCATCTGCAAATGGAAATATTCAAAAACCATGGCACCCAGCATGACAAAGGGAATGCTCTTTAACCGGCCTGTGTTTCGGAGGTTTACACAAAAAAGAATGGCGCCACCAATGGGCGTCATCAATATTGTATAGATGGCAATAAAGATCCTTGAATAAAGCGCCGTTCTTTGATCACTGCTTGCTGTCATACATTAAAAAATATGCCGCAAGATAGTATAAAAAGAAAGAGGTCCACTATTGCGGACCTCTTTCTTTGATTATTTCCATCCTCCACCAAGGCTTCGGTACAGTGTTACAACGGCTTGCAGCTGTTGTAGTTTGTCGCTGATACTGTTCAGCTGGGCGGTGAGCAGGCTTTGTTCTGACGTGAGTACATCCGTATAGTTGGTATTGGATGTATATTTCAGCAGTTCTTTTGTATAGTCTACTGACTTTTGCAGGTAAGCGATCTGCTTATTTCTGATGGCAGCCTTATCTACGGCGGCATTGTAGTCAAACAGGGCGTTGGTGACTTCCTGGCCAGCGGTGAGCAGGGTAGATTTGTAGGTAGCCATATACTCTTCCTGGTTGGCTTCCGCTACCCGTAACCGTTGCTTGTTCTGACCCTGCTGGAAAATAGGCTGGGTCAGACTTCCTACGATGCTGCCGAAAAAGTGAGAGGCATCGAAAAAGCTATTCAGGGTAGTACTATTCAAACCACCAGTTGCCGTAATAGACAGGCTTGGGTAGAAGTAGGTTCTGGCTACATTGGTCAGTTCATAGTAATAACGAAGCTGGTATTCAGCCTGTTGTACATCCGGACGATTGGCCAGTAACTGTGCTGGTACCCCTGTTTTCAGGTCTGCATTCACAGATTGATCTGCCAGGGTACCTCTTTCGATGGCGCTGGAAGGGCGGCCCAGGTATAAGCTGATGGTGTTTTCTGTTTCGCGGATGTTTTGCAACAGATCCGGAATAGTCACTTCGGCAGAGTAGCGGTTGGCTTCACTCTGTACCACGTCGGCCCCGGTTACCACATCACTTTCTTTCAGCGTCTTCATGGTTTCCACATCGGCTTTGCGATTTTCTATGGTCTGGCGGGTGAGCTTCAGTTGTTCGTCATATGCCAGCAATGCATAGTAATTGGTGGCAATATTGGCGATTAGCTGGGTCAGTACGGCCCTTCGGTATGCTTCACTTTGCAGAAAGGCGGCCATGTAAGCGCGCTTTGTACTACGCAGTTTTCCCCATATATCAGCTTCCCAGCTGGCGGTAGCGGAGAGCTGGTAGGTACGGTTGTAAGTGATAAAGCTACCACCCTGAGAGATAGCCACCTTTTGCTGGGTTACAGAAGCAGTAGCTTCCGCTGTAGGCAGAAAAGCTTGTTTGCTCTGGCGAAGATTGGCCGCTGCCGCATTCATACGGGCATTGGCAACCTTCAGGTCCAGGTTATTTTCTATGCCTTCTTTGATGAGGGCCTGTAAATGTGGATCTGTGAATAATTGCGTCCATGGAAGATCGGCCATGGTCGTACTATCGGTAGTCGTACTGTCGCGGTACAACTTACTGTCTGCCACATTCTCCGGTTGTTTGTAAGGTTTGGTAACTCTGCACGAAACAGCAAAGGTCGCAGCAGTCAATATGACCAACAGTGCTTGTTGTTTATTATTGGATTTCATGTGTTACGCTTTTATTGTAGTATCCTCATCTTCTTCTTCATGCTTTTTGGTACTTACTTTTTCCTGTAAGGTCTGGAAGATGATGAATAATACAGGGATCATGAATACGCCTATCACGGTACCAAAGAGCATCCCGCCTACTGCCGCTGTACCAATAGAGCGGTTACCATTCGCACCGGCGCCGGTAGCGAACATCAGTGGCATCAGACCAAAGATGAAGGCAAAAGATGTCATGAGGATGGGTCGGAAACGGGCTTTCGCACCTTCTACCGCCGAATCCAGCATAGTCATACCGTGTCGTCGTCTTTCCACCGCATACTCTACGATCAGGATGGCGTTTTTAGACAGTAGACCTATCAGCATGATCAGGGAAATCTGGAGATAGATATTATTGTCAATACCAAAGATGCGGGCAAAGAGGAAGGTCCCTGTAAGCCCAAACGGCAGTGACAACAGAACTGCGAATGGCAGCAGGTAACTTTCATACTGAGCACTCAGCAGGAAGTATACGAATACCAGGCAGAGGATGAACACATATGTCGACTGGGAACCACTGGATTGTTCTTCACGGCTGATACCGGAAAACTCATATCCATAGCCCGGTGGCAGTTTCTCTGCAGCCACTTCCTGGATCGCTTTTAATGCCTGACCGGAGCTATAACCTGCATTTGGAGCACCATTTACTGCCATGGCGGTGAACAGGTTGAAGCGTGCTATACTTTCCGGACCATATGCCCTGGTAAGGGTAACAAACTCACTGATCGGCGCCATTTTGGCATCAGAGGTCCGTACATATATCTTGTTCAATCCCTCAATATTCGCCCTGTAGGCGGTATCTGCCTGTATCATTACGCGGTATTGTTTACCATACAGGTTGAAGTTGGAAGCATAATAACCACCATAATAAACCTGCATCGCATTCATCACATTGTTCACAGTCAGACCTGCTTCTTTCACTTTAGCCACATTTACTTCCATCAGGTATTGAGGAAAGTTCGGGTTGAAGGTGGTAGAAGCATACTGGATTTCAGGGCGTTTGCTCAGTTGTGCCAGGAAATCCTGTGCTACTTTATAGAACTCAGCGGTCGAATGTCCACCTTTATCCTGCAGCTGGAAGGAGAAACCACCAGCAATACCGAAACCAGTAATGGTAGGCAGTGACATCGGCATAATCTGCGCTTCCCTGATATGAGCTGTTTTTTGCATCAGGGCGCCAATTACATCGTTATTGCTCATCGTACGATCACTCCATTTTTTTAGTTCCAGGATGATCATACCATATGAACTACCGCTACCTGCCAGCAGGTTCTGACCTGCCATACGAAGGGTATTGTTCACCGCCGGAATAGTATGGCAGATGCTATCCAGTTCATTGGCGATAACAGTGGTACGCTCCATACTGGTAGCGGGTGGCATACTAATGTTTACGAATATGGTACCCATGTCCTCATCCGGCACAAAGCTGCTGGAAGTGGAAGTCATCAGGTAATAAAGCCCACCGCCAAATGCTGCAACACCTAATAACACCAGCCACAGTTTCTTTGAAAGGAAGGTAACAGAGCGCGTATATTTAGTAGTAACAGTATCAAAAGCGGTATTGAATGAAGTATAAAACCGTTGTAATACATTCTTTTTCTTGTGTTCTTCTGAATGTGGTTTCAGAAAAAGGGCTGCCAGTGCAGGGCTGAGCGTCAATGCGTTGATAGCGGAAAGTATGATGGCAATAGCGAGGGTAATGCCAAATTGCTTATAGAACACACCCGAAGAACCACTGATGAAAGTAACAGGTACGAATACCGCTGACATTACAAGGGTAATGGAAACGATCGCGCCGGAGATTTCACTCATCGCATCAATAGAGGCCTTCCTGGCAGATTTATATCCCGTATCCAGTTTGGCGTGTACGGCCTCGACGACGACGATCGCATCATCCACCACGATACCAATGGCCAGTACCAATGCGAAGAGGGTCAGCAGATTGATACTGAACCCAAACAGATTTAGGAAGAAGAAGGTACCAATAATCGCCACTGGTACGGAAATCGCAGGAATGAGGGTAGACCTGAAGTCCTGCAGGAAGATGAATACCACAATGAATACCAGCACAAATGCTTCGATCAGGGTATGAATTACCTTCTCGATACTGGCATCCAGGAATTTATTGATATCTACCAGGTTGGTAGTATGTATTCCTTTCGGGAAATTCTTTTCCGCTTCAGCAATCACTGCTTTACAATCATTAATAACCTGGCTTGCATTGGAACCTGCCGTTTGGCTAACAGATACGTTGGTAGCAGGATAGCCGTTCACAGTAGCCATACTGCTGTAAGACTGGGCACCCAGTTCAATGCGAGCAATATCTTTGAGGCGTAGAAATTGTCCGTTGCCGGTCGACTTGATAATAATATTCCCAAATTCATCGATGCTTTTCAGTTTGCCGGAATAGCGGATTACGTACTGAAAGCTTTGATTACCCTGTTCACCAAATTTACCAGGCGCGGCTTCTATGTTCTGGTCACTCATCGCATCGGTTACATCAGCAGGCGTAAGTCCGTAAACGGACATGACATCAGGTTTCAGCCAGATACGCATGGAGTAGTTCATGCTACCGAAGGCGCTTGCATTACCTACCCCGTTCACCCTTTTCAGGGCAGGGATCAGGTTAATTTCTACATAGTTTTGCAGGAAAGTCTGGTCATAAGCAGGGTTCTCGCTATAAAAAGCGGAGATGAGCAGATTACTACTCTGTTGCTTTTTCACTGTTACGCCTGCCTGTGTTACTTCAGCTGGCAGGAGGCTGGAAGCGGTAGATACGCGGTTTTGCACGTCTACAGCTGCCTGGTCGGCGTCCCTTCCCACTTTAAAATATACGTTGATGGTGGCGCTACCATCGTTGGTAGCAGTGGAGGTCATGTAAGTCATCCCTTCCACACCATTGATCTGTTCTTCCAGCGGCACGATCACACTATTCAATACCACGTCGGCATTAGCTCCCGTATAACTGGCGGACACCTGTACTGTAGGAGGAGCGATATCCGGGTATTGCGCTATCGGAAGCGATACGAGTCCCAGGATACCCAATATGACAATGATCACCGAGATCACGGTACTGAGTACAGGACGTTCTATAAATGTCTTTAGCATAATTCCTTTTTTAATAATAGGCTAGTCAATCTTCTGGTAGAGGCTGTCGGCATTTACTATGCGGGGTTTGATCAGCGTGCTGTCGCGCAGGTTGCTGGCGCCTTCGATCACTATTTGGTCACCGGCTTTCAGGCCACTTTTTACAATGAAGAACTGCCCGTTGTCATTGGCGGTTGTGGTGATGGGCTTACTTATTGCATAATTATCTTTGGTCACGATGTAAGTAAAGCGTTTGTCCTGCAGTTCGTAAGTAGCGCCTTGTGGAATCACAAGTGCAGAGTCTTCAGACCTTGGGATCCTTAGAATGGCACTGGCACCGCTTTTAATGATGCCCAATGGATTGGGGAAAGTAGCTTTGAACTGAACGGTACCGGTAGTAGTAGCAATGAGGCCACTGGCTGTTTCTACTTTACCTTTCAGTGAATATTCACTACCATTGGCCAGTACCAGTGTTACTGCAGGCAGCTGTTTCACTTTTTCTTCCAGCGTATTACCCGGGACCATCTCGGAGAAATCAAGCAGTTGCTTTTCGTTCAGGGAAAAGTAGGCGTATACATTACTTATATTAGAAAGGGTAGTCAGTGCTTCGGTGCTGGTGCTGCTTACCAGGGCGCCGATCTTGTAAGGGATGGTACCGATTACACCATCAGCAGGCGCTTTGATAATGGTGTAGCCCACATTGGTTTCAGCGTTGGCCAATGTGGCCTGTGCCTGTGCCAGTGAGGCCTGTTTGGATTGCAGTGTATACTGTGCAGATTCCAGTTGGTACTTACTCACGATATCTTTCTCTACCAGCGGACGTACTTTATTTACATCCATCTGTGCTGCATTCACATCTGCAACAGCGCTTTTGATGGAAGCTCTTGCAGTTATAACTGCTTGTTCATACTCAGGGTTGCTAATAGTAAACAACAGTTGGCCTTTCTTCACATTGGCGCCTTCATTGACATAGATCTCTTTCACATACCCATCTACTTTGGGGCGGATTTCTATGACCTGTTGCCCCTGGATGGTAGCAGGAAAGTCATAGTGTATCGTGGCCTTGATAGGGGCTAACGAAATGACAGCATAGTCCTTTGCCGCGTCGGCCGGGTTCGGAGTCCCTTTTTTATTATTGCCACAGGACAGCAGTAGAAGTGCTGCGCCGGCGACCGGTAAATACATCTTCGACATATAAATATATAATTTTGTACATGACAAAAAAAAGTTCAGCTGATCACAGGGGTATATAGCTTGCGGATTAGTTGTTAAAGAGTGTGTTCAGTATCACAGTCTTCCTTTCTTTAACAATATTTTCATATTCCTGTTCATTCAGTCCAAACAAATGCTGATTAAGGGGTTTTACAATAAATGGATAGACGACAAGCGAAAAGAGATTCATAATAAAATGTACCGGGTTGGAGCGCTGAATGGTGCCTTTATCCATTTCCTGTTGTACTTCGGTAATGAACTGCTGCATGAACACTTCCGGTTTATCTTTCAGATAAATACCTTCCTGGATAGAGGCAGTCATGGATATTTCCAGGAAAGGATAGGTCTGCAGGCGTAGCAGTAATATCTCTACGAATTGCTCTATCTTATTCCGGAAGGGCAGTGCAGTACATAGTACAGACTGGGTTTCCCTGATGGATTCCAGTCTGGCTCTTTCAAATACGGTGTCAAACAGCTGGTCACGTGACTTGAAATAATAATGTATCAGGGTCCGGTTTACCCTCGCTGTATCGGCAATATCCTGTGTAGTGGCGTGCAGACGGCCTTCTGTGAAGAAGACATGCATAGCAGTATCAATGATGTGCTGCTCTGTTTTTTTATCTTTGGACGCCATGTTTAACAAAATTGTTAAACAAAAGTAAGGAGAGGGGTGCTTCGATTTGAGACATTACGCCAAATTGGCGATTTTCTGAGATGTAATCGGAAATTTATACGGACATCACTTCCTGTTGAAAGGTACTGGGTCTTTTGTTGGTAATCTGGTAGAATACCTTGCTGAAGGCGGCGATATTACTATATCCTGTTTGATATGCGATCTCGCTCAGGGTCTGGTTTGTCTGCAAGATCATCTCTATCCCTTTCACAACCCGGAGCATTTTCAGGTATTGAACAAAGGACATATCGAGTATGTTCGTAAATAAACGGGAAAGGGTCCGGGGGCTGATATCAAATTCATTACTGAGAGACTCGAGGGTGATCTCCTGATCAAAATGGCGGCTGATAAATTGAAGTATGGGGGCCAGTCGTTCATGTGTAGTAGTAGGCAGGGCCACAGGCAGGGTAGTCGTACTTACTTCCGGCAATATATCCTTCAGCGATGCCAGAAACCGGAAGCCTGGGTCGCCAGGTCGGATATGTCCTTTCCAGCGGGTGGTATAATTGATCATCTGCAACAACAGCTCATTTACAGGATAAATGCCCATTTTATTATAAAAAGGGGATTGCTGGTCATCTGAATTATAAAAATAGATGTTACGGGTAGCCGTGAACCTGGAGTGCCGGACCTGGATATAGTGTTCCTGGTGTTTGGGTATCCATATATAATGGCGGGCGGGTATGACAAATGATCTGTCCGGCAGGTTACAATAGGCGATGCCGCCTTCCACGTAGGTGAGCTGTCCTTTATGATGAGCATGCATCGGCCATTTACGCTCAACCTTATCAATCATGACAAATACAGAATCGGGAATAGTATCAATATCGGCTAAATACTCTTCGAGGAACATGTGGCGCGTTTGGATAAATAATTGGCAATTTAGATAAAATGGCTCATTCCCCATAATCCTAACTTTGCATGCAGAATAATGATTATGCAACCGAATACCAAAAGGGTATGTGCATTACTGCCTGTTTTAATTTTTTCGATGTGTGCAGTAGCACAAAAACCTTCCGATACTACAGCCCCAATTCATTTAACACTTGAACAAGTATGGGATAAAGCCGCACAGCACAACAAAAAGGTTCAGATGGCGCATATCCGTGTACAAACCAGTGAAGAATCTCTGAAAGATGCAAAGGCAGAAAGGCTGCCGGAGATGGATGTGAGTGGCGCTTATGCAAGGGTAACAAATATGCCTATGTATGAAGATGGATTTTTTCATACACCTACGCAATATCCAGTGTTACACAACTACTACAAGGTTGGGGGGGATGCTTATTTCAATATATATAATGGAAATAAGACCAACCTTGAAATTCAGAAAGGACAAACGGAACATGCTATAACGAAAGAACAAGAGAATCTGACGCTGTCTGAAGTAAAGTTCAGCGCAGCGGTATGTTACCTGGATCTGGTGCGCAGCTGCCGGTTCAAAGAATTAATAGCAAAGGATATAGAAGACCAGCAGAAACAGTTGGCCCACATCCAGGAACTACAGAAGAATGGTGTTGTACTAAAGAGCGATGTGCTGAGAGCACAATTGAGATTATCCCGGCAACAGATGGGGATGGTGCAGATAGATAATGATATTGCAATTGCCCGTCAGCGGTTGGCTATCCTGATTGGAGATGATGAAAATGAGCGGATAGATGCAGATAGTATGCTTACTGATGGCAATGCAATACCGGGGTCTTATGAAGAATACCTGAATATAGCAGGTACACATGCTTTCCAACTGAAGATTTCAGCAGGAGAATCAGAACTGAAAAAGCTATCGTTGAAGCGTGTAAAGGCAAACGTCTCGCCAAAGGTAGGACTGTTTGCAGAATACAATTTTTCGTATCCGCAGATCATGTTCTACCCTTACGCAGATGCGGCTTATGGATTAGGAATGTATGGTGTAAAAGCAAGCTTTCCTATTTCCTCCTTCTATCATAACAAGCACAAAGAAAAGGCCGCTGTTCTTGAATTAAAAAGAGAAGAAGTAGCGCACGAAGAAACCGGAGATGTAATCAGACAACAGGTAAAGGAAGCTTACCTCCGTTATAAGGAGGCACTGACGAGAATAGATGTGGCAGAGACCAATATCAAACAGGCAACAGAGAACGCACGGATTGTAAACAACACTTATTTTAACCAGTTATCCCTCGTGACCGACCTGCTGGATGCAAACACACAAATGCTCCAGACCCGTTTTGACCTCGTTTCAGCAAAGATCGCAGCACGCGTACAATACTATCAATTACAAAAAGTAATAGGCAATCTATAATTATTATGGCAAATTATGCAAAGACCGATAAGGTGATAACCACTATCACCGGATGGGTAGCCGGTTTAATATTAGTGGGATTGGCGATATGGGGCATCATCACGCTCATGACCTTATATAAATTCGAAGAGACGAATGATGCCCAGGTGGAAGAATACATTAACCCTATCACAAACCGGGTAGTGGGATATGTAACAAAGATTAACTACGAAGAAAACCAGGATGTGAAGAAAGGGGATACCCTGCTCCTGATTGACGACAGTGAATATAAATTACAGCAGCAGGAAGCGAATGCTGCACTGCTGAATGCAAAGGCACAGATCCAGGTAATGGAATCAAGTATCTCTACAACAGCGAAAACAGCAACGGTAACACAGGCTCAAATTGCGGCAGCGAAGGCAAAATTGTGGAAGCAACAGCAGGAAATGGACCGATATCAGAAACTGTACGATGTGGAATCAGCGACCAAACAACAATTGGAGAATGTACAGACTGCACTGGATGTAGCGAAAGCTGATTACCAGGCAGCGCTGAACAACTATGCAGCGTCTGAATCGAAAGTAGGTGATATCAAAGCACAGAAGCAGGCGTTGCTGGCCGAAATAGAGCGCAGAGAAGCCATGTTGGGCAGAAATACACTGGATATATCCTACACCGTCATTAAAGCCCCATATGATGGCAAAATGGGCCGCCGTACCATCGAAGAAGGCCAGCTGGTACAGGCCGGGCAAACACTGGCATTCATCGTGAACCAGACTGCCGGTAAATGGATAGTGGCCAACTTCAAGGAAACACAGGTGCGCCACATGCACATAGGACAGGAGGCAAAAATTGAGATAGATGCTTACCCCGGAAAGATATTTAATGGCCAGGTAGCATCTTTATCTCCTGCTACTGGTTCCAGATTTTCATTGTTACCTCCGGATAACTCAACGGGTAACTTTGTGAAGATCGTACAACGTATACCAGTACGCATCAAATTGACTGACAAAGCAGATGCTGATTTATTACTTCGCGCAGGTATGAATGCAACTGTGAAGATTGCAAAAGCACAATGACAAAAAAACTGACGATATTCAAACCCTGGGCTACGGCTTCGGAATGGTTTATCAGGTTTGTGATATTTCTGAACCTGTTACCCAACCTGCTGATGTTCGGTATCTCTGTATCCAGTGGCCCCGGTTCTGCGGGTTATTATGGCATAGAGCCGCCGGATGTGCAGTATTCCATGGTATTGTTCTATGCTTCACTGGCAGGGTTCTTTGCACTGGAAAGGCGATTCTTTCAATACATTGCAACGAAAGAGTACCTGTTGATGGGAGCGGTGATACAGATCCTTACTTCTTATGGATGTTATAAAACGCATAACCTTTATATCTTACTGAGTCTGCGTTTTATACAGGGCATGGCGAACTGTATTTCATCATCTGTATGTATTACATTAATCTTTAGCCGGCTGCGGAGCAACCGCCAAAGAGAGATCGGGTATTCACTTTTTTACATGAACCTGTTGTGTATTACAGCAGTCAGTGCACTGGTTACAGCGCCGTTATTAGATGCGTTTGATTACAATGTACTGTACAAGTGGATGATCTTTACTTATATACCTGGCACCTTGTTGTTGTTTGTGATGATGAACCCGGTGCGGTTGAATAAGCGGTTCCCGCTGTATCAGCTGGATTGGGCGAGTTTTGTGATATATACTACGGGACTGAGTTTATTAGGATATGTACTATTGTATGGGCAGCAGTATTACTGGTTTAGTGATAGCAGGATATTGCTGGCGGCTATTGGTGTAGTGGTATTGGGTGTGTTGCATGTGATCAGGCAGAAATATTTGAAACGGCCCTACCTTAGTCTGGATGTGTTTAAGAACAGGAACTATGTGGTGGGGATGGTGTTGATCTTCGTGTTGTACATCTGTAGAGGGGCATTGAATATTACGAATAACTACTTTACGGGGGTATTGGGTATGGATCCAACACATCTGTCTTATATCCTGATGGCGAATGTAGCGGGGATTGTATTGGGCGTATTAGTGAGTTCACGTATGATTACCACGAATGTGAAGATGAGATGGATCTGGTTGATTGGGTTTAGTTTATTGCTGGTGTTTCATTTGTGGATGAATTTCCTGTTTGCCACGATGGCGGATACGGAGACTTTCATTGTGCCATTGATCACGCAGGGGATGGGGGCGGGTATGCTGATGGCGCCGTTGATTATCTTTTGTATTTCTTCAGTACCGGCGCATCTGGGTAGTACGGCTTCGGCTACGGGGGTATTTTTCCGTTTTGCTGGTTTTTGTAGCAGTATTGCGCTGGTCAATTATTTCCAGTTGTATGATAAGAGCAGGCATTATAACCGTTTTCTGGATAAGTTGACTACATTGGATCCTTTGGTGAATGCCAAATTGGGTGTGTATAGAGCAGGTTTAATGGCGAAGGGATTGCCTGCGGACAGGGCCACGAAAGCTGCAACAGGGATGTTGTATCGTTCTGCAGATATACAGGCGCAGATCAGGTTTTCGATGGATTATTATTATCTGATCAGTATAATGATCATTGGGGTGATATTGTTGATAGCGTGGATTCCATATTTGAATAAGACGGTGATAGATTTGAGGAGGAACCAACCGGCGCCGGCGGCTTATTAACATTTTCGTTAAATTCGGGTTTTTAAAGAGTACCCGACCCCCAAAGTCGACGATTATCCCCAATATGATCAAGAAACTTTTATTCTGCCTGTTTTTGCTGACCGCAACGGCTGTATCGGGACAATCCATTTTTCAATCTGCAAAATGGATTGTCCCTGGTTTTAAGGAAGATACATTGCTCCGGCCCTGCCCGGTATATACCAAAACGATCGATGTACAGAAAGGATTGCGCTCCGCAACCTTGTACATAACTGCACATGGCCTGTATGAGGCAAATATCAATACACAGAGAGTCGGGGATGCTTACTTCACCCCAGGTTTTACCAGTTATAACAGAAGATTACAATACCAGCAATACGATGTGAAGGCGCTTTTGAAAAAAGGACGTAATGCGATCGCTGTGACCATAGGTGAAGGCTGGTATAGAGGTGTTTTTGGAGGTAATCTGGCACATGATATTTATGGCAATGATGCAGGTCTGCTTTTTCAGCTGGATCTTACCTATAATGATGGCAGCCATCGGTCTGTTTTGTCAGACAGTAGCTGGCAGTGCACCACGGGCCCTATTCGTTATTCCAGTTTATATGATGGTGAATTGTATGATGCCCGTATTCAGCTGCGTCAGCCAGGACCTGTGGCAATTGCTGACTTCCGGAAAGATATATTGGTAGCAGACAATACTCCTCCGGTAAGAGAAAAGGAGAATTTTCACCCCATTAAAGTATGGACTACACCTAAAGGAGAACAGGTCTTAGATTTTGGACAAAATATGGCTGGTTGGGTTCGCTGTCAACTTGAAGGTAAAGGTGGTGATACGATTCGATTATATCATGCAGAAATGCTGGATAAAGAGGGAAATTTCTATACTGGTAATTTGAGAGAAGCCAAAGCAACTGATACCTATATTCTGCCTGGAAAAGGGAAGGGCACCTTTCAGCCTCACTTTACCTGGCATGGGTTCCGATATGTAAAGGTAGAAGGCTGTAAGGTGAATGCAAACGATTTTACGGCAGTTGCATTATATTCAGACCTTGCACCAGCTGGTACCTTTTCCTGTTCTAACCCTATGCTGAACCAGTTATGTCACAATATTACCTGGAGTTTTAAAGGGAACTCTCTGGACATTCCTACCGATTGCCCACAGCGTAGTGAGCGCCTGGGCTGGACTGGCGATGCACAGGTTTTTTGCAGAACCGCCAGTTATCTCTTTCATGTCGATGCTTTTTTTAGTAAATGGTTGCAGGATTTGGAGGCCGATCAGGCGGTGAATGGAGCTGTTCCCAGTATAATTCCGGATGTGTATGAAAAGCTTCGTAAAGATCCCCGTGCCGGTGCTGCTGGTTGGGCCGATGCAGCTGCTATCATTCCCTGGACATTGTATTGGGTATATGGAGATACAGCTGTTTTAAACAGGCAATACACCAGTATGAAGGCCTGGGTTGATTATATTAACAGCGTGAGCAAAGACGGTCTCTGGACGGCGAATGGGTATGGTGACTGGCTGGCTCCCGGTGATTCTACCTCGTTACCTTATATTGATCAGTGTTACTGGGCCAATTCTACCCAGTTATTGATCAATACTGCTAAAGTTTTAGGTAAAACAGCAGATGTGGAAAAGTATTCTCCTTTACTACAAAATATCAAATCTGCTTTTTTAAAGCACTACATCTCTCCCGAAGGCGTAGCCATTACAAATACGCAAACGGCCTACATCCTGGCATTGCAGTTTGACATGCTGCCCGATTGTATGAAAAAGAATGCTGCAGATAGACTGGCTACACTCGTCAGGAACAACAATGATCACTTAGCCACCGGCTTTCTGGGTACACCTTACCTGTTGCATGCCCTGAGTGAAAATGGCTATACAGCGATTGCTTACAAGGTATTGAATCAGGAGACTTATCCTTCCTGGTTGTATCCTTTGAAGATGGGAGCCACTACTATCTGGGAAAAATGGAATGCCATCAAACCGGATAGTACCATACAGGCGACCTCCTTCAATCACTATTCATACGGCGCGGTTGGAGAGTGGTTATACAGGGTAGTGGCAGGCATTGATGCCGCGAGTCCGGGATATGAAAAGATCACAATTCATCCTCAGCCTGGCGGAGGTCTGGAATGGGTAAATGCAGGTTATACCTGTCCTTATGGAAGGATCGTTTCCAACTGGAAAATAACCAATGGCAAATTCACCATGCATGTGGAAATCCCTGCCGGCACCCGGGCCACAATCATGATTCCCGGTAAGGAAAGTGTGGAGGTAGCAGCAGGGACGTATGATTTTTAATCCTGTGGTTCAAATTGCTTTTCTGTTAGTATCAGTGCAAATGTGAGCAACACGATCATGGGTACGATCTGATAGCGCAATACTACTGGTGTGGCAAATACACTGAACCCAAAATTGATGATCAGGAAGGCTAGTGCTGCCAGCAAGGCAATAAATACGGGTTTATTCGCCTGTCTGAGTTTTTTGTTAGTCAAAAAGAAGATAACACAGCCAGCAAAGAAGATATTTAATGCCATAAAGAAGAGCGGGAAAATGAAGAAGATATACCCCTGGAATTGAATAGATGGGATCAGCGTAATCTGGTTACTCTTCATATTAAACCATATTTTGGCAGGATCCCATACTTCACGCATTCCAATATTATAAGAGCCAAATTTTTCAAGGTGAGGAATGAAATAGTTCTTCACATTGAGCCACATGTAGTGACGTGCAAATTCAAGCGGATAATGTTTTATCAGCCATTTCCCATATGCATTATATATCGGTGAAACTGATCCCCATGCCTGGAATCCACCCGGGGCGCCGGGTAGGTTAGCCCAGCCATGTTTGCTTAAATAAGGTTTTAAAATAGCGGTAGGTACTTTGATGAAAAATGTACCGGGCAATTCTGCCAGATCTTCGGCAGTAGGGGGTGTCTTTTTCCAGAAAGCCCGGGCTTCCCTATCCAGTTCCAGCGTACCGGGAGGCAGTTTGGTACTATCTACGTCAATGCTGCCGTACATGTACAATGCATTGTTGGCGATCTGCCATCCTCCAAATACGGAGAACTCCGCTGTACCTGTCAGCTTTTTTGTCTCCTGTTGTGTATACCAGATGAATGGAAAAATCAACAACCACGGCAATACCATCCCTATCAGTTTTATGGGCCATTTATACCCTCCGAGTAAAATCGCAAATACACTGACTATAGGATAATATATCGCAGTATATCGGATCACAAATGCAGCCCCAATCAATAATGCCTGAAAAACGATATTGGAGAGGGTAGGCTTGTAATACATCCATAAGTACTGTGTAAACAGGATAAGGCTGATGGAACAAAAAATAGCATCGCTCAGTACGCAATTCGCCAGTACAAGAAACATTGGGTTGAAGAACAAAAAGATATACAATATGAGTGCATATCGACGGGGTAACCCATATAGATACAGTATTGAGAAGAAGAAGTATAGAAATGTAACGATTAGTATGATATACTGTACATATACGAGAAATACATGCGATGATGAGAACAGGTGAATAAAAGCGATAAATTTAGAATATCCTATCGGCCACAGATTCACATTCATGTTGTACAGATTCGTATCTATATAACTATAGGAATCTGAAATAAAATCCGGGTAGGGATATAGTATTTTAAAGAGGGTGAGCTGTATGAGCCCGGCAATAAAAGCTACAAGTATGTATTTTCTGTTAATACTGTTTTTGAATACATACTGTAAGAAGGGTGAGGAAGCACCGTAAGCGTTCAAGTTTTTCGCAATAGTGGTCATGTTGTTAGAATAGTTTATCAGGTATGGAGCATATTGAGGAAAACTAAAATTCTGAGTGGTTAAAAGGGGTTGAACTAAAGATAATGAAAAAACTGTAAAACTGAAACTATGAAACAGATTATCATTTTCTACTGCTAAATAGTTGCGGCCCGGGGGCGTGAGAGGCCATTGGCGTTAACCGCCGGCCTCCCGTTCAAATTTCTCTTTCAATATCTCCTTTAATGGCTTTCTCAGGATCCTCGATTCTGTCCATGCCGAAAAATCAAAAAGCTGTAGCTGGTGTTTTTCATAAGGATCCTGCCTGATCTGCTGAAACACTGTCTGCAGCTTTTTCCATAATGTAATTCTATGTACCATCACAGGAGATAACTCTCCTGCACTGAGAAATTTGATCATCGTCCGTTCTAACAAAAACGCATGTTTATTATCCGGTCGCAGATACCGCCTGAAGGCACGTGTTTCGTACCTGATGTATTCATAGTTGCCCAGTTCATATTGAATGAGCAGATGTACCAGCCGGAAAGTGCGGTAGAGGGGAAGTGTGCTGTACAAACTGCTTTGTTGTAATACCTGGTCCAGTACATTGTGCGCATTGTTGATGTCTCCATTACCAAGATATACCAGTGCACGTGATAAATAAATTTCTGCACGTTGTACAAGGGTGAGTAATTGCAGATGTAAGGAAGGTAGTAGTTCCTGTTGTAAAGTGAGTGCGTGGTTAAACTCTCCACTATCAATGTGTATAGCTGGTGAATAGATAAATAACAACCGTACAACCATCACACTGAAATAACCGGAAGTAGCTTTGAATCGTAATACCTTATCCAAAAACAGTGACAATTCTTTATATCTTCTTGCCGCCCGCAGACTATACAAAATTCCTTCTATCACCATCAGCTGTTCTCCCGGTGCCTCATACAAAGGCGCCGATTCATAAAAGTATTGCAACGCAGTCGTAAACTCTCCCGCCATCAAAAAATAATTTGCCTGAAATAGCAGATGTAATTTCTGATCTGTATTCACCAGCGCTTCCCGCGCAGCCATTTCATCTAATACCTGTCTTTCTGCAGGCGTGCGTGCTGGTCCGCTGTAGAGCCATTGATAACGTAGTTGTTCATAGAGCGCCTGTTGTTCCTGGTAGTTGTCCAACTGTTTGATGGTAGTAGAAATCTCTGCCTGTTTTTCTTTCAGTTCAATTTCATTGATCTCAGGGAAATTCAATAACTGCAGCAATTGCATTTCCTGTTGCCGGCTCCATAGTGATAATATCCATTGTGCTTTCCTGTCTGCCTGTTCTGTCGTTTTTTGTAACTGCTTCAATGCATCTTCATATAAGGATCGTTCTACCAGTATCTCTGCTTTCAGCAAACCAGCTATCAGTGGTTCTCTCTGTAGCCGCATGTGAAGCAGACAATCCAGTAATACCTTATACAAGTACTTTCCTGATACGTCATAACTACTACCAGTATATTGTTGCTGAAAGGCAACTTTTGCTGCAGCAGGCCCGGAAAAAGAATGTCTGTCCAGCAGGTCAAATAGATTGACATAGTCTTTGTTCCCCTGTTGCATGGATGAATATAAACGGAAATACCTTTTTTCCGCTTTGGTAAGTGTACTAACAAGCCTGCCAAGCATATCAGCTTTAGCCATAATTCAAGGTGTTTTTTAAATGTTCAGGGCATTTTAACGGTTGCTCAACGTGATTATAAGAGGGTAGATGATTCGTCTCTACAGCATCATTAACGTGATCAAGGTTGATGTCGGAGACAAAATAAGTTAGATTTTCCTAAGGCAATAATAATGCAGCCTTCTTTCACATAGCATTGTCTGAATTGTATAGGTGTAAAACCTAATTTGATACTGAATATCAAATAGATATGAACCTTTAGTAGCCACCAAAAACGATTTTGGGAATGTCTGAACAGGTAGAAAAATGGTATATTTTTTATCATACAGCTAACTATATTTGAGCTGTTATTCAGTGTTCCCGTTAAGTACTATGAGCGTTTGTATTTCAACCTTAATCTAAAACATTTAAACTGTAGCCGAATCATAAGTCCATTTCAGCAAACCTAAATAACCTTTAAAAAAATGTATTTAAACTAAAAACGCTAAATCGTTTTACAATCTTTTCCACGTTTTTGTATTCACGGGTCAGGTTCGTGTTGTTCACCCTATTATACTCCACGTATAACATTTAGCGCCAGGTGTAATCGATTACATCTTCTTTAAACATATTCTCATATGCATCTAACTGTACGGATCATCATCACGTGCCTGGTATTGTATGGCCATAACGTACACTCACAGTCATTCCGAAAGGATTCCCTGCCTCTCAGCGCCGATAGTATGCGCATAGAAAGGGAAGTTCTCTACCCTTATAATAGCCTGCAACAATTGCTCAAAGGCAATGCTGCCGGTGTTTATATCCAGGAACCATCTGCCGAACCGGCATCCATGAGCAGCATTGTATTGCGCGGTACTGCGGTTCCTTATATCAGTGCACGCAATAATTATGAAGCACAGCCTACCATCTTTTTAGATGGTATTCCATTGATCGCTGATCATCCTTTTACTTTCGATATACAGGAGTTTCAGTACAATCATTTAGGCCCGGCCAGCAATGTATTTGCAGCCATTGATCCGAATAATATAGAGAGCATTGAAGTGCTTAAAGACTTTGGACAGGCGGCCATTTACGGCCCAAGAGCCGCGAACGGCGGGGTTATTCTGATAAATACAAAAAAGCCTGTAATCGGTAAAAGAAAAATAAGTTTCAACACCTGGTTTGGGATGGTACAGCGTCCACACCTCTATACCACCAATGCTAAATTTGAAAACGATTTCAGGCAGGTATTTTACGATAAATATGCAACTGAGGAAGAAGGCCAGAACTATCCATTATACCTCCGGGATTCGACTAATAATGCCTATTACGGGCCAGGTAACTGGACAGATCTCTATTTCAAAAATACACCTGTCTATGGCATCAATGCCAGCCTTTCCAGCGGCACTGACAGGGCGAATTTCCTCTTTGCAGCCGGCAACCAGCGTTCCGCCAATGCTGCCGATGCGACAAAGTCAGACCGCTACAATGCCATGTTTAAGATCAACATGGTGCCGCTGAAAAACTTTACGGTCAGTGCTATGCTCAGCGCCACCCGGCTGGAAAGAAAACGCAACCGCTGGCTCCGCGACCGCTTTGCCGAAATGCAATACCTGCCGGACCTGAGTAATCCGCTACCTCCCAATAAAACATTCTACGCACAATACCTGAAAGAATGGGACAAATCGTTCGATGATAATAAGACGAATGAAGTGAATGGCTACTTCTCCATAAATTTAAAAATCGCTGACAACTGGCAGTTTACCTCTCTCTCAGGATTTGATTACAATGAAGGGCTGCGCGATGTATTCTACCCCAGCACCCTGCTGGAAACAGTAAATTATCTCTCTAACTACTTCGGGTATAATCAACGTGTGTTTGTGAATAACACCATTCAGTTTCAACACAAGTGGGGTAAACACGGTGTGAAAATCGAAGCAGGCGAAAACTTTCAGGCAGACTTCAACCGCTATAACTACTCATACGCCTACAAAGGGCCCAATGACCTGATCAGGGTAAACCTCCTGTATTCTGATAATACAAAAGACAATTACCTGTCGCCCAAGTCATTCAACCACGCACTGATATTCACTTTTCTGGACAAAGAAAAACATCGCCTGCTGTCATTCTATGGCCGCATGGCTTATCAATACGATAACCTTTTTGACTTTTCCCTCATGATGAGAGCCGATGGCTCTTCCAGTGCGCAACCGGACAACTGGTGGTTCTATTCACCCACCTTTACCGCCGGATGGCAACTGAGTACCACATCCAGGCTTCACGCCAGCTGGGGAAGGGTAGGCCGGTTGATGCCGGATGACCGCTTTGGTGAAGGGCCACAGTATACCTCCGACCTTTCATTTAGCAATAACCCTGTTCGCTTTTCATACAACGGGTTTCCGGGCATCAGCCGTGCCTATTCTTCAGGTTATATCGGCTATGGTATCCGATGGCCATTTACCGACCAACTGGACATTGGCTGGAACACAACTTTATTACATGACAGGATCAACCTCGCTGTCGATGTGTATCACAAAACGGATCACAACATGCTGCTGGAAGTGCCTTTCTCTGCTGAATATGGCTATGCCTACCAGTTTAAGAATGGGATGAAAGTCCGCAATATGGGCGTAGACCTGAGCGCCAATGCCATCATCGCTACAAACCACATCAGCTGGGAACCAGGCATCAACCTGAATTACAACCGCAATACACTCATGGCATTGCCAGGGGGCTTGCAGCAACTCGTAGTAGCAGATGGTACCCGCATGCTGAAAGTAGGTAGTAGCATCGACCAGTTCTGGGTATTGGAAAATAACGGGATCTACAACCGCGATACCGATATTCCTATCAATCACTCTACGGGCAAGACATTGAACTATAAAGGCATTCCTCTGCAGGCAGGTGATCCTAAATGGAAAGATCAGAATGAAGACGGCGTGATCGACGATAAAGACAAGGTGCTGAAAGGACATATACTCCCGGTCATTTCCGGTGGTTTCACAAACGATATCAGGTGGAAAGGGCTTACCCTGGGTGTCAACTTTTACTTCACCGCTTTCAGAAAAGTGATGAACGCAGAAATGGCCAACCACTTTGACTTCGTAAACAGAGAGGGGAAGATAGACATGAGTGCTGTAAAGGAAATCACCTTCTGGACCAAAGCCGGTGACTATGATAAATACCCACGTTATAATCCATGGAGTACAGTAGATCCTTATCGCACCGACCAGGACCTCTTTCTTGAAAACGGCGCTTTCCTGAAACTACGTACGCTGTCGCTCACCTACGATATTACGACCGCTAAGTGGTGGAAAAAAAAGAGCCCGGTTCATAACCTGGCGGTATACGCCACTGCCAGCAACCTGTTTACCCTTACCCCTTACACAGGTGGTGATCCTGAACTCGTAGACTACAGCGGCTTTGATACCGGCTACTCGCTGCCTTTCTCTAAAACCTACACCATCGGCATAAAAATGGATTTGTAATGAAACGACTATTTATACTGTTGCTCCTGTTCTGCAGTACCAGTTGTAAGAAACTACTGGATATAGATTCCACGCATGCTGTTTCGGAAGAAAACTTCTGGAATTCACACGAAGATACCCGTACGGCCCTTATTGGTGTGTATGGTTTACTACGCGCCGCCATGGCAGATAACGATGCCTGGTGGATGTATGGAGAACTACGCATGGGCGACTTTCAATCTGTACAGCGTCAGGACCTGAAAGCAATTGTCAAAGGCAATCTCCGGGCTTCTTATCCGTTATTGCAGACATTGTCTAACTGGCGCCGGTTTTATGCCGTGATCAATGCCGCCAATATTTTCATGGAACACGTAGGAGAAGTAAAGGAACGCGACCCTAAGTATTCCGATCAGAATATGAAAGTGGATATTGCTCAGATGCGCTTTATGCGGGCGTATACCTATTTCTTCCTCGTATCTGTCTGGGGCGATGTGCCTTTAATTACCTCCTCCCACGATGGGGAATTCGGGAATAAAGCAAGAGATGACAAAGCAACTGTACTGGCTTTTGTAGAAAAAGAATTGCTGGAAGCCGCTCCCGATCTGCCTTATAAATACAGCGTAGACGATCCGCAGCAGCTGGGTCAATACTACAATGAAACCAGCACCCGCTGGGCAGGTGTGCTGGCCCGCAAACTCACGGCCTACGCTATTCTCGCACACGTAGCCGCCTACCAGGGAAAATATGTGGATGCCACTGTGTACGGTCAGTTTATACTGGACAACTATTCCAAAGGCGGCAGTTATTATGTAGGCACTGACGAACTGGTAAGAGGCACCGGTTTCTTCCACTGGAAACAGGACAACCACATCCTGGGTTTCAACTTTGATTGGGGCCATGTGGATGCGACTTTCTCCGGTCACCTGGAAGAACTTACCCTCGCCAAACCTGTTGTAGACAAAGCATTACCTGATATCTATGTACCCAAGGATACTATCCTCTCTGTATTTGATAAACCACTGGACGAGCGTTTCAGTCTGGATACCCTGACAGGTATACCTACCTCTGAGCGTTACTTTACCAGCTTCAATACCCAGGTACCCATCTTCAATAAAGTGAAGGTGATACAGGATGGCAATACATCTGATCCTTCATTCAGGATATTTTCCAGCACCATCATCATTACCCGTCTTGAAAATATCACGTTGCTACAGGCAGAATCGCAGGCCGTGATCGGTCAGCAACAAAAGGCAATTGACCTGTTGAACACTATTCGCGATCTGCGAAAAATAAAACGTTACGATGCTTCCACCGAAGGCGACCTGATCGACGCTATTTTCAGAGAAAGACGCAAAGAACTGATGGGAGAGGGGTGGCGCTGGTTTGACCTGATTCGTTACAACAAAATCAAACAAAACGATCCATCGTTTATGACTCTCATCAACAATGGTGGTATTTACTGGCCGGTAGCGGATGAAGTCATCACACAAAACCCATTGATCACACAAAATCCTTACTGGCAATGAGTAAATACACCTTGTTTTTTCTGCTGCTCGCCTTCGCTGCCTGTAAAAAGGATAAAGGATATTATGACTATACTAACGAGCTGAAGAAATATGATGGTAATACCTACGACTTTCTGTATAGTCAGCAGCAATACGATTCATTCCTGCTGGCAGTAGACCGCGTTGGATTAACAGATAGTCTCAAGTCAGGTAGCTACACGGTATTCGCACCATCTGATGCCAGCTTTAAGCAGTCTATCGAAAACATGAATACCCTGCGTACCATTCAGGGACGTGGCCCTATGTACATCAGTACACTACCCCTGGAACAACTGGATACACTGGTCTGCCGCTACATAGCTAGGGATACTGTTTCAGCAGGTAGAATGCAGCTACAGGATGGGCTGGATCTGCCTGCCATCCGTTATGGTTATCCTATGCATGGGAAATTTAGTCGTACAGATGCGGAAGGGCATGTGAACGGTGGCCCCGGCATTATTACCTACAGCGATACCAAAGGTGTGATCTATACAGATCGCTGGTCTAATGCAACAACGGTGGCTATTGACATTGTGACCAACAATGGTTTTGTGAACATACTTGAAAAAGATCACCAGTTCGGCTTCGACGAATTCATTGGTCGTATGAACCCGACTACCTCTACCTCCTGGAATGACTATCCCTTCTTTATTCCTGGTGTCATTGGCTTAGAGCAATTTAATCGTGGGGGTAACAAAGTCGCTTACCTCGATTTCTCTATTAACAATCAAGGAGGCCAGTACCGCCCTGCAGAAAACGTCGACATCGCTTCTGCTGAAGGCGGTTTCAAAATAGGCTGGACAGAAACAGATGAATGGATGGATTACAGTGTAGACGTGACAGAAACCGGTAGTTATCAAATGATGCTGCGTTATGGTACTTCTGCCGACAATGGGAAACTGCACCTGCTGCTTGATGGGGTGACAGTAACAGGTAGTGCCATGACAACAAAATCTACCGGTGGCTATAGCACTTATACTGATATATATGCCAGCGGTGTGCAGCTGAAAGCCGGTAAGCACCTGTTGCGCCTCTATTTTGACTTTGCAATCTACGACTTACGATTTATAAAACTCATACCCGAAGGCCGTCCTCTCCCCATACCCGGTGTGATTACGCTGGAAGACTATGATCCGGGAGGCGAGGGCGTAGGTTACCACGATGTGACTACCGAAAACTCAGGTGGTAAATACAGACCCAATGAAAGTGTGGATATCGACTATTCCAGAAATGAAGGTGGTGGTTACCAGGTAGGCTGGACAGATACAGGGGAATGGATGAACTATACGGTAGATGTAAAGCAAACCGGCTACTACGTGGCATCTACGTTAATGGGTAGTCCTAACGACGGCGGTAAATTCCATATAGAATTCGATGGGGTGAACGTCACTGGTTCCGTAGCTGTACCCAATACTACTGATTATCACAAGCGGCAGAATGCCACTGCTACCATCTATCTCACCAAAGGCGTCCACGTGATGCGTTTTTATGAAGAAACCGGTGGTTACGATGTAAAGTCCGTCACTTTCAGACCCTTGAACTAATGCACATGAAACGACTGATATTAATATTGTTATTATTCATTTCCTGCCGCAAATGGGCACCAGATGACCTGGATTATCTGAGTGCCAGGGCTGTGTACAATCAGACCGTATTTGCACCTATAATGGGCAGGACCACGTTGTATTCCCAGATCTTCAATACTGACAATTCCAGTACGCCTATCCAGTTTAAAATACTGAACGTACGCATAAAGAAAACCGGGGAGGCAGTTACCGACCTGGATCAGACGGTAGATGCGCTGGTATGGAAGCAAGCCTATACAGGCTATGAGACCTCGCTGGATGAGATCAATGCCAAGCGTACAATAGAAAAACATACTGTATGGGAAATCAGACCTGAATCCGGTGATTTTGTATTGTGGTCAGCGACCGGGTTGCGGGCGCAACCTGATTCAGGTTACCTCTTTGATGTGGAAGCGACGAACTCCGGTGGTAAAAATGTGTATAAGGATATGAGCCTGATGCCCTTAAGTGAACAGCCATATTCACCGTATGAATACGACCCTGTCACTGGTTTACAAAAGGCTACCTATCCCAACACGAATGATTCTTCCATATTCGTATTGCAATACAATCACCCGGGCATCAGCAACATCACCAACGATGATAATAACCTGGACCTGAAATCAGATAGTGTACGTGTATTGTTTCACAAAGCAGGCAATGGTCACAGCGTCACCTTTAAGTTTATGGACAAGGATTCCCTGCCTATAGATCCGGCTCAATTCAACCTCACACCCTGGGATAGCCTGATGCACGGATTTGATATACAGCGCACCACGACAGGTGTGACCTATCAGGTAGCTTATCCCATTCCATTGATGCGGTACAAGACCCGTTTTACCAATGGAGACGGTTCGCAGGCATATGTGAAATTCAGTTTTACAAGAGTGGGCTTTGGCAATTTAAGGGAGACAGGCAGCATGGATCTTTCCTTCAATATCTATCAGGAAGGAGATTGGGAAATTATCTTCTATTTCAGGAACAACCCCCGGTTCAGGGACGAATAAACAAAGAAAATTATGAAACAAACTATACTGTTGCTTTTTTGTCTGCTGACCGTTGCTTTCCTACAGGCGCAGGACAAGGTTCCCATTTCGGGGCAGGTCAGGGATGCAGTTACCAATGAGCCTTTGGTGGGGGTAAGTATCATGGCGGGTGCACCGCTCAAAGCAGTAGGTATCACCGATGCCAATGGGCGTTTCTCTGCCAGTGTGTTGCCTAATTCCCCACTGGTGTTCCGCTATATTGGTTATTCCGATTATCGCATTACCCTGAAGGATAAGAAAGAACTGGTGATCCGCCTGGTGGTTACTGAGAATAAACTGAATGAAACGGTGATCATCGGTTACCAGAAAAAGACGCGTGAGATCACCACCGGTTCTGCTGTGATCGTGAGTGGAAAGGAATTGCAGGATGTACCGGTTTCGAATGTAGAACAATTGTTACAGGGCCGTGTAGCTGGTTTGAATATCCAGAATAATACCGGTGCACCAGGTGGCCGTGGTATGATCCAGATCAGAGGCCTGTCTAATATCACAGTGACAGGTAGTGGGAATGATGCCTTTCTATCGCCTACTTCTCCTTTGTATGTGATCGATGGGGTGCCAATTGATGCAGATGCAAACTTTGAATATGGGTACCAGTCAGCAGGTCCCGGTGTAAGTCCCATGTCTTTGATTCCTCCTGAAGATATTGAAAGTATGGAGATCCTGAAAGATGCACAGGCCACAGCGCTGTATGGCTCCCGTGGTGCATATGGTGTGATTCTGCTTACTACCCGCAGAGGTAGTTCGCCTATACCATTAGTGCGCTATACAGGTAATTTCTTTGTGAATACACCGCCACAGTTGCGCAAGACGATTGGTGGCGCCGCAGAGCGGGAATTACGCCTGCAGCAGATATACAATAGTGGCAATATCAATGATATCTACAACATCACCACTACCCACTTCCTGGCAGATAGTCTCAATCCTTATTATAACAATTCTACTAACTGGCAGGATGTTTTTTATGCTGCTACTTACAACCAGACACACAATATCAACATCAGTGGCGGAGATCCTAAATTCAACTACAAGGTGGATCTGGGATATTACCACGAGAATGGTGTGATCCGCAATACGGGCTTTGACCGGTACTCTGTGAATACGAATATGCTGTACCAGCCTAATCCAAAGTTCAGGGTATTCACCAGCTTAACCACACAGGTTGGTAAAAGGAACAAAGGTGATGGTAATGGCCTTACACAAAGTGGCGTAGCTGCCAATGCATCTGCCTCTTCTTTGCTGCCTGGTCCTTCATTTTATCAAAGTACTTCCGGCGTATTGTCATCATTAGATACGAAGAATGATAACAAGACTGCCAATGTGAGAGCAAGTATAGATGCCAGTTACCAGTTGTTAAAAGGCCTGAGCCTGGGTTCAAGTGTGAGCTATGATTACGCCAGTAATACAGAAGACAGGTTCACGCCAGCCGCTGCCCATGGTGACTTTTCACAGGTGTATGCATACGATGACCGCAAGTTTACTTTGTACAACAGGAATACGTTGTCTTACTTCACCACTATCAAAAATAACCACAACTTCTTCATCTCTGCTTTCAATGAAATCTACAGCAAAGGGTTTCAGGCGCAGGTGATACAGCAGGAGAAAACACCCAACGATCAGTACCAGGGGCCATTGGGGTATGACGGCTATGCGTCACTGGGTGGAGGTTTGCTGGACAACTACAGCAAGCAGCACATTGCCAGCTTTGCAGGTACTTTCTCTTACAACTACAAGCAGAAGTATGTGATGGATCTAAGCTACCGTATGGATGGTACATCCAGCAGCGGTTTTGAAGATCCTTATTCTAAAAATCCGGCAGTGGGTGTGAGGTGGAACTTTAACAAAGAAGGTTTCCTCAGTGAAAAGAAATGGCTCACCTACGGTTCACTGAGAGGTAGCTGGGGACAGAACATTGTACCATCCGGCGATATCTTTTCTATCTATGGTACATTCGATCCCCGTGGTACGTACAATGCCAATCAGCGACTGGGTATTAACTATTCACTCCTGCCGAATACAACCTTACAACCCACGGCAACCACGCAATACAACTTTGGTTTTGAAGCGGGGTTCTTTGAGAGCCGGTTAGAAGTGATCTTTGACGCTTATTACAAAACGGTGAAGAACCTGTTAAGAACAAAGAACCTATCTAACATCACCGGCTTTGATCAGATCACCACGAACGAAACTTCACTCATTGACTACGGTTATGAGCTGACCCTGACCTTCCGTCCTCTACCGCGTACCAGCAAGGTACAATGGACCGTGTCTGTGAATGCAGCTCTCAATAAAGACATCCTGACCCATTTACCCAATGGCGCCAGACAACTCATAGAATACGATTATACCAACAGTCAGCATACCTTATTCCGTGTGGGTAGAAATAGTCTCACAAACTACCTGTTCAAAACAGAGGGAGTATATGCCACAGATAATGACGTGCCGGTAGATCCCGCTACAGGACAACGTTACCGCACAGCAGATGGTACGTACTTCAAAGCGGGGGATCCTATTTTTAAAGACGTAGATCATAACTATATACTGGATAATAACGACTATGTAGCTGCGGGCAATTCACAACCGCTCATTACTGGTGGTCTGCAATCTTATGTGAACTATAAGAGCTGGTCACTGAACCTCAGCACATCTTATACACTGATCCGTAAAATTCTCAACAACGCATTTGCAGAAAGAATGCAGTACCTGGGCGATCCTTACAGTGCAAAGGCGGTAGTAGATGTGAGCGATGTGGATTACTGGAAACCGGATCATACAAATGCAAAGTACCCGAACCCATTCGATTATACCCGTTATTCTTCCATAAAGCCGTACAGGTATGATCAGACATTGATAGAGGAGGATGGCTCTTACTGGAAAATAAACACCATCACACTGGCTTATTTACTCAACAGGAAGTTTACCAACCGCTATGGCGTGAATTCAGTGAGGACATATCTCTCCTGCAATAACCTGATCACGTTTTCGCCCTATAGCGGTCCGAACCCGGAAAACGTATCCGCGCTGGGGCGTGATCAGTCCAGTGGTTATCCCGTGCCACGCAGTTACAATTTCGGGGTGAATATAGAATTCTAACACACTAAAATGAGAACGATTATGTATCGCAGGATATATCTCATCGCTTGTTTACTATTGATTACACAGGGAAGCTGTAAGAAGTTCCTGGATGTAAAGGCACTGGACAAACTGTCTGGCAATGCTTTTTTTCAGAGTGCCAGCGATGTAGAAGATAATATGTGGGATATCTATGGCCTCTTCAGAGATGTAGTCGGCTCCTGTCCTTTGTATGCAGTAGCAGGAGAGGTGAGGGGCGGTATGCTGGGGTATTCACCACAGAAGAACGATGGCAATGATCGCAGCTTTGTCGAATATGCCGCAAAAAATGATTTGATTCCATTAATCTATACCCCTTCAGGCAAGGATTTCTGGAACATATTTGACCTGGCAAACCTGTCGGACTGGAAACCGTTTTACAAGGTGATACAAGCCTGTAATATCCTTCAGTACGAAATAGGTCGCCGTAGTATACCGGACCTCTCTAATGAACAGAAACTGGAATACCAGGCAGAAGCCAGCTTTATGCGTTGCCTCACTTACTGGACCATGGTACGCCTGTGGGGCGATGTCGCATACTATACTGATGCGTATCATGAAGCACCGCTACCCAGAGAAAAAATGGTCACCGTAATGAAGAATTGCATTGCTGACCTGAGTGGTGTAATGGATAACCTGCCATGGACATTTACAGACCCTGCCAACCGTGGTGCACGTGCCAGCAAGGGTGCCGCCATTGGTCTTATCATGGAAATGAATATGTGGAATGCAGGGTTTGATAAAGCCAATGCACAACAATACTATAAATCCACGGCCGATCTGGGAAATGACCTGATCCAGAGTGCGGCGTATGAATTGTTGCCCATAGATCAGTCCTTCACCATCTTCAAAGGTCGTAGTAAAGAAAGCCTGTTTGATATCGTGATCAGCAGCAACTATGGGGAAACCTTAACAGAGAAATGGAATGACCTCTCAGAGCTGGTGGTGCACTATCCATATAAGCGCCCGGCAGCCAATCACCAATACAGCTTTTGCTATTTCAGGGCCGAATACCTGCGTCGGTTATATCCCACAGGTGTTCCGGATGCCCGCATAGAAATGTGGTTTGACTCCCAGATGTTTGCCAACGACGGCACCTTCCTGTTCCTGAAATACAACAGTGTGTACGAGCAGGGAAATGACGATGTGAATGTGGATAACAACCTCATTGTACTCCGCTATGCAGGTGCGATCCTGCTCAGGGCAGAAGCGCTGGCAGAGATGGGGGAAGATGCAGAAGCGATTCGCATGATGAACCTGATCAGGGATAGAGCGAAAACTACGCTCTATCAGGGAGCCGGCGGTACCGCCCTGAAGGAAGCCATCTTCACAGAAAGGGCCAAGGAACTGATGATGGAAGGACACTATTACTTCGATCTGGTAAGAACAGGCAGAGTGACGAATACAAACTGGTGTTATTACGCCCTGACACAATCCCAGGTTGACAATGGCGGATGGACCTGGCCTGTATCCACAGCTTCGCTGGATAACAACCCTTACATGCAATTAAATAATTACTGGTTAAGATAAAATATGTCTTATGCTGCGAATGATTTTATTTTCTACCCTGATATTGATGAGTTTATTCGCCTGTAAAAAGGATGAATACTACCGTGACTCCGGTACACAGGATCCGCATTTCAATGGCAATGCCCTGGCATACCTGGATGCTGTTCCTTTTTTCTTTGATTCACTGGCGCAGATAGTGCGGCTGTCAGGTATGGAAGATGTATTTACAAAAGATACACTCACCTTCTTTGCACCCACTGACCGTAGTATAATGAACCTCGTAGAGTTGATGAACGACAACCTCTATATGTACGGATATGATACGATCAAGACGCTTTCAGATGTACCACAGGTCGTGTGGCAAAAATATCTGCAGCGATATATGTTCCATGGTGCAAATCAATTAAAGGATTATCCACAGATTGACTTCAGTCTTAAATCTATTTACCCCGGTCAGGATTATTTATCCTGGAACAATACCACGATGAATATAGGTGCGATTTATACAGATGATAATGGGGTGAAGTACGTAGGCTACCGGCAGCTCACCATTTCCTACATACCGGATCTGACTTACCCATATGATAACTGGAACACAGCGATGGTTTCTTCCTCCAATATTCTCACAGACAATGGAGTGGTACATACGCTGGATAAAGATCACAATTATTTCGGTTTTGATATCGAGGCTTTCCTGTACGATATGATATCAGTAATGCAAACCGGTGGATGATAAAAAATAGCACACGATATGAAAATACCCGCTTATATACTGGCTGTCAGCATAGCACTTAGTGCCTGTAGTAAAAAGGATAAAGTCTACCCGGATCCCTATGCGGGCGGACGTGCGCCACTGGGAGTGACACTCAGTACAGATGCACCTGCTCCTTCAGAAGCAACGGTTGGCACCGTTATTACTTTCAAAGGCAAAGGATTGCTGCCACACAAGGATAGTATTCATTTCAACTTCAATGGCGAAGCAGGTGAAATAGTCGCTGTAGATACTACCGGCATCCAGGTGAAAGTGCCTGCTACTGGTAGTACAGGGGTGACCAGTGTATCGATTGGGGATCAGGTCTTTATCGGACCGGTATTCAAAGTAAAGGGCAACCTTGATATTGATAATACGTGGAAAGGGGTAGTAGGTAGCAGCAGCTGGGTGAATGATCTATACCGTTTTTCAGACGGCCGCATACTCCTTATTGGCGACTTCCTGGATTATGAACACAAAGGTGTGGTAAAACCTATAGGTCGTATAGTACTTATCTCCAAAGATGGTGAAATAGATCGCTCGCTGCAATCAGGCAGAGGGTCCGATGGTTCACTCAGCACGATCGCAGCACTGCCCAGTGGCAAGCTGGTAGTGGGTGGCAGCTTTGCATCGTACGATATACACCTGGCAGAAATGCACAACATTACGGTATTGAATGCGAATGGTTCAATAGATTCTACAGTCGTAAATACATTTGAAGGGAAAGATACAGTGCCTGCATTCAATGGTGGAACAGATGGCAATATCTCCAGGGTGTTTGTACATGAAAATAAGATCACTGCAATTGGATCATTCAGTTATTATGAGCAATACGTGTATGGAATATCCGACTATTTGCATGAGCGGGATTCGCTGGTGGTAGACAGTGTTCCTGTCAGGAACCTGATACGCTTTTTCCCGGATGGGTCGCTTGACTCTTCCTTCAACTACAATACAGCCCTGCACAAAAGTAATAATGGTCCAAACGGACCTATTGCCGATGCATTCATGCAGGACGATGGTAAACTGATTATTGTAGGGCGCTTTACCCGTTACAATGGTATGGATGCTCCCTACATTGCCCGTATCAATACCGATGGCAGTCTTGATCAGGGATTTGGTGGTGCCGGTGCAGACAATACCATCGCCAGTATCCGCTACAATGCCACTACCCAACGATTTGTACTGGCGGGTGCGTTCCGCAAATTTGACGGAGTTGATCATCATGGATTGGTCATGCTGAAAACAGATGGTACGGTCGATCCGCAACTGACGCCGTTGCCTATGGGAACTGATGTGAGTTACAGGCAGGCGCAGCAACTGAACAATGGATTGATTGTAGTGAGTGGTTATTTCAATAAGTATGGCAATGTTCATCGTAGTGGATTCATGGTATTAAACCCTGATGGCTCGCTTGCGGCAGGCTATAACAATACGGCTGATTTTAGTGGCAGTCTGACCAGAGTATTTGAAACTACCAATTCTTCCGGTCAGACGCAGACCCTCATCACAGGGCTTTTCAGTACGTTCAACAGGGTACAGATCACCAATGTAGTAAGGTTACTCTTTAAGTAAAGATCAATTATGCAGCACAGAATATACCTCCTCCTGCTACTGGTCGGCTTCATCGCCTGCAATAAAGGCTACGACCGTATGCTGGATAAGAAAGATTATAATGACAGTACCGGGGTTATAGCACGCACCCCCAAAATATTGTTCCTCACCATCGACGGTGCGCGGGGAGAATCTGTGAGAGATGCCGGTGCCCCCAACCTGCTGGCATTGTCAGAGCACGCCATCTACTCCTGGAACAGCATCAGTGATACCATTGCCTTGCGCAGTACCGGTTGGGCAGATCTGCTCACCGGGGTACACAAAGAAAAGCATGGTGTGATAAAAGAGGATTTCAGCAACAACCACCTGCAGGCATACCCTGTATTTTTCAAATATATCAAAGATAGGGAGCCTAAGTTCCGTATTGCAGCATACAGCTCCTCAGATAGTCTTGGTCAATATTTAATCACAGATACTGACGTCAATCAAACCTTTGCGGATGATGATGCAGCTGCTACCCAGGCTATCCTGCAGGAGTTAACGATCGATACTGCCAGTATGATATTTGGTCAGTTCTCGCAGGTGGAGCTGGCCGGACGCCAGTATGGATATGATGTGAGTGTACCCGAATATAAAGCGGCTATCTTACAGGCAGATGAAAATATCGGAAAGATCATCACGGTTCTCAGGCAGCGTAAGACGTATGCTTCCGAAGACTGGCTAGTGATCATTACTGCCGGTAATGGCGGGAATTACACCATCGATCCTTCAAATGATGATGGTACCATCCTGAGCAATACAAAGGTGAATACCTTCACGATCTATTACTCTCCCCGCTATGCGCCAAGTTTTTTAGACCGCCCATATACCGGTAACCGTTATACCGGCAAGGCGGTGCGTCTGTATGGAAATACTGCAGCCAGTGCAGTATATGCCATTGTTGACAGCGGAAAGGAAGATTATAACTTAGGCAAAGATGCAGAAGCGACGATAGAATTAAAAATCAAAAAGAACAAGACGTCCGCAGGTGATTATTCTTACACCTATCCTTCCGTCATAGGTAACAATATGTCGCTGGACTGGTGGAACAATACCGGGTGGAACATTTCGCTGGAAGTAAATGCCTGGGGTGTACACTTTGGTCAAAACGGTGCAGGATTTAATATGGCGACAGCCAGCAATATCAGTGATGGTAAATGGCATGACATTGCCGCTGTGTTTGTAAACAGGGATAATAAGCGGTACCTCCGCCTGCTAACAGATGGTAACTTCAGCACAGAAGCAGACATTACCAGCTATGGCAATTTCGATACAGATGCACCGCTTACATTAGGCTATATGCCTGGCAATATTGTGAATAACCGCTGGCTGGACGCTTATATCACAGAGGTGAAGTTCTGGAAAGCGGCGATTCCTGACAATATCATCAGTGAATATGTATGTGCGGCAGAATTGCCTTCCTCACATCCTTACCACGATTACCTTGTGGGTTACTGGTCATGCAAAGATGGGTATGGCAATGTGTTCAGGGATCAGAGTGAATGGGCGCATGACTTCCAGATCAAAGGTAGTTATCAGTGGGATGACTTCAGTGACCTGATGTGCCCAAGTAGTGCCAATAACCTTGCCCAGCTGGTGCCCCAGCCGGTAGATCCTGTACGTCAGATACTGAACTGGTTGCAGATAGCTGCTGATACCAAATGGGACCTGGATGGAAAAGTATGGGTCACTTCTTATGTAGATATTAACAAATAAACCTGCTGCTATGCGCCATTATATATTTCTACTGTTAATTTTGTTTGCCTGTAAAAAAAATGACCGGTTTAAGGATGAGCAGTTAAGCCCTGTCAATGTCGCTATCAGCAGTGAGAATGGGATTGTGAATATACCGGGATCGGATAACTATACCAAGGCGACAGATGATATTACCATTCCGGTTAAGCTCGTATTTTCTGCTGCCGCACCAAAGATCTTTACGGTGAATATTGGTGTGGATAACGATACTGTCAATACCCTGATTAATCACCAGCAACTGGGTGATGCTGTATTACTGGATGAATCTTATTACACACTGCCACGTTCTGCTGAAATCCGCTTTGGACTGGATACATTCAGTGTTCCGGTAAAGGTAAGTATGCAGGCGATAGAACGGTATTATGGTCATGATCTGGCACTGGCAGTTCGTTTGTCTGACGCTACCAAGGGGAATACGCTGGATGCATCAGGGCAAATGGCGATCATTCTCATTCATACGGATAAGGTGATTGCTGCATCGGAGATCCACTATCTTTATTTCACCAAAGCAGGATCAGTATTATTAGAACCAGATGGTACAGATCATACACTGGGTAATACAGAAGTGACATTGCCAGTTAGTGTTACGCTGGGTGGTACAGCTGGTGGCGCATTCTCCATCAACCTCTCTGCTGCACCCGATACGGCACAGGCGCTTATTGATAATGGTACGTTGCCTGGATCTGTGCTGTTGGCATCAGGAACAGATTATACATTGCCAGCCACGGTGAATTTTCCAGCCAATACCAATGTGGCAAAATTCAATCTCACAGTGAAGACAGCTTCCATCACCAATAATGTTAACAACAAACCTGTATTGGCGATTCAACTCAGTGATCCTACCCGTCACCTGCTGGACTCTTCCAAAAGTGTCATTGTGTTAGAACTGGATCCTTCCAAACTGATAGAAACTGATATTACCAATCAAAATATCAAATACACAACACAGTACGATAATGGCAATGCCAATGAGAATTCTCCAAAATTGATCGATAATAATATCAATACAAAGTTCCTGTTAGGTAGTTTCTCTACTGTATGGGCGATGCTGGAATTTGATACACCACAGACCACTGGTGCTTACACCATGACTTCAGCGAACGATGCTCCTGATCGTGATCCTAAAGACTGGACGATAGAAGGTTCCAACAATGGTACAGACTGGGTGGTAGTAGATAAGCGGGTAAATCAGAACTTTGGCTCCCGGTTCCTGACGGTGAAATACTCCTTCTCCAACCAGGATGCATACAAGTTCTACCGCCTGTATGTAACTGCGACAAATGGTAGTTCTCTCTGGCAACAGGCAGAATGGCGGCTGATAAAACGGCCCTGAGAAATTAAAAAAAGCTTCTGTCTTTGGCAGAAGCTTTTTTCGTCCTATTTTTGACCCAATGAAACTCGAACTCATTCAGGGAGATATCACTAAAATTGAAGCAGATGCAATCGTAAATGCCGCCAATACTTCCCTTATGGGAGGTGGAGGTGTAGACGGCGCTATTCATCGCGCCGGCGGCACTGCCATACTCGAAGACTGCCGGAAGATCATTGCCCGCCAGGGCAAATGTGCTACCGGACAGGCGGTGACGACCACAGCCGGAAATCTGCCAGCCAAATATGTTATCCACACAGTAGGGCCTGTATGGAATGGCAAACCGAAAGAAGAAGAATTACTGGCCAATGCTTATCGCAATAGTTTGGAACAGGCTGTGGCACACGATGTGAAAACCATCGCGTTTCCTAATATCAGCACAGGTATTTACCACTTTCCAAAAGATAAAGCAGCACAAATAGCTATCACTACAGTAAGAGAATTTTCCGCAAAAAATAGTACAATCGAAAAGGTAATCTTTGTATGTTTCGACCGGGAAAATTACGACCTGTATAAATCCCTATTATAATAAAATCTATGAGAAGAATCAGCATCCTAATGGCCCTTGCAATAGCAGGATGTCATCAGGAAAACAAGACATCACAACGAGAAGACACAGCCACAGCAACCAGCACAACTACATCCGGCTCAGCGACTTCGCCAGCCGTATTCGAAGGGGAAAAAGTACAGGAAGGGGTAAAGGTACTGTTCGATACAGTGATCGCTACCAAACAAACGGATGCCTTTATCAGGGCTAAGTATCCTTACAATACACCCGGCATTCCTTTCACACACAAAGATGAAGACATCACCGGTGATAGTACGACCACCCGTGTTTCAGTTTTCCACATTCCGGGGTATGATATTACCTACAAGTTCGAATTCAAAGAAGAGTTTGAAGGTGGTAGCAGCACCATTATGGTCAATAAAAAGCAGATCACCCGCATCATCGACGAAAGTGGCAGCACTGTAAATGATTGCGGATATTTCAGCTGGGGTGGATCACCAATGGAGACCTGCACCATCAATGGTCAGCAATATGTGATACTCTCCGGTACCAACGAATGGGCTTCCGGTATGTTCACCAATCTTGTGTATGGTATTCTTGTACCACTGGCGGAGAATAACACCACTGCTTATCTTGTATCAAGCTATGGCCAGTTGTCCTTCTATCCAAAAGGAGAGGCCGGTAGTACGAAGCTGACCTTTTTACAAGGTGGCCGCCTGGAAGAAGATGAGGAAGAAGACGAATTAGACAGCTTACGTATACAAATCGCACAGCTTGACATCCGTCAATAAAAACAGTAACTTTCTCATACAAATATTTATGTATGAGAAAGTTCCCGTTATTATTGCTCTTAGTAGTAGTTTTTAGCCTACAGGTCTCTTCACAAGGTCTTGACAATCTATACCGCCTTTCCAATGCCAAAACACGTAGTATCAGTCCTGAAAACCTGACAGGCGAGAAAGGTAAAGGAGGTATGGCATCGCCCTCCAAAAATGCACCCCCTAACACAGCCAATGCATCTGATGCTGCCCGCGATCTGGGTCAGGGCTGGAAAGTAAATCCCTTCATCATCATCAAACCCGGTCAGACATTTACACTGGCAGAAATCAGTGGTTCCGGTGCTATACAACATATCTGGATGACACCAACGGGTGTATGGCGCTACAGTATTCTGCGCATTTACTGGGACGATGAAAAATCGCCTTCCGTTGAATGCCCGGTAGGCGATTTCTTTGGTATGGCCTGGAATGAGTATGCACCATTAACTTCATTGCCCATCTGTGTAAATCCTGGCAGTGCTTTCAATAGTTACTGGCAGATGCCGTTCAGAAAGAAATGCCGCATCACCATGGAAAATATCAATACAGAGCAAATGACACTGTATTATCAGGTAGATTATGAACTGAGAGATGTTCCATCAGATGAAGGGTATTTCCATGCACAATTTCGCCGTGCAAATCCTGATACTACCGGAGATTATGTACTGGTAGATAATATACAGGGTAAGGGGCAATATGTAGGTACTTTCTTCGCGATTGGTGTGAATAACAATGGTTGGTGGGGAGAAGGTGAAATCAAGTTTTTCATGGATGGCGACAAACAATTCCCGACTATCTGTGGCACAGGTACAGAAGATTATTTCTGTGGTTCTTACAACTTTGACAGGAATGGTAAATACGTACCTTTCTGCACACCTTATAGTGGCCTGCACCAGGTGATCCGTCCGGACGGTGATTATCATACCCGTCAGCGATTTGGGATGTATCGCTGGCATATAGCAGATCCTGTCAGATTTGATAAAGATCTGCGTGTCACAATACAGGATCTGGGTTGGCGGAGTGGTGGCCGGTATTTAAAACAGCAGTCTGATATATCTTCGGTTGTATACTGGTATCAGACAGAGCCTCATCAACCCTTCCCCACATTGCCATCAAAAGATGCACTGGAAGTGAATTGAGCGGCACGGGTAAAATATGGCTATCATCAGTCATTATCATTGAATCCTTATAATCCTCTTTATAATATTTTTATTTCCTGACGACAATGTAGCAAGCAACCCAATAAAAATCATATGAAATAATAAATGTGTTTTCCGTGTAACTGACGGACAGGAGAAGTACTGCCATTTATCAAAGACCAAAATTTAATCGCCATGAGGGGACTCATTAAATCTGCGCCACTACTATTGTGGCTGCTAGGCTATTTATGCCTGTTGTCCAATGCACAAAACCCTGTCTTAGTAAAGGGGGTAATAAAAGATGATACCGGCACACCACTGATTGGAGCCAGTGTACAGGAAAAAGGCCTGCCGGCAAACGGTGCGCAAACAAATGTTGATGGCCACTTTCAGCTCACCCTGAAAGGTAATTCAAATACCCTGCTGGTTACATTTGTAGGGTACAAAAAAGAAGAAGTAAAAGTAGGAAAAGGTGACCTCAGCATTGTACTGAAACGCGAAAGCCAGTCAATGAATGATGTGGTAATCATCGGCTACCAGAGCGTGAAAAGACGAAACGTTACGGCTGCCGTATCCTCCATTTCCGGGAAGGAAATTCAGGATATTCCTGAAGCCAGTTTTGACCAGATGCTGCAGGGCAGACTAGCGGGTGTAAGCGTCTTATCAAGTACAGGTGAGATAGGGCAACGACCTGCCATCGTGATACGTGGCGCCACTAATGTGGATTACGGCAATGCGAATGGGGGCAACACCGGACCGCTGTATGTAATAGATGGTGTGATCTTCGATGTCAACACCATTGGTAGTTCTTACTCAGGTACCAACCCACTGAGCATGATCAATCCCAACGACATCGAATCTATCGACGTTTTGAAAGATGCTTCTGCTTCTGCTATCTATGGCGCCCGTGGGGGAAATGGCGTTATTATCGTGAAAACGAAACGCGCTAAGATGGGTAAGCCACAGGTGAATATAGGCGGTTATGTGGGCATGACTACCCGCCCTTCATTTAGAGAAGTAACGACCGGCGCCGCAGAGAGACGATTGAAAATGCAGTTGCTCAATGATAACCTGAGTTATCTGCTCACACAACAGAATACAATTCCCGTTCAATTGACAGATAGCCTGAATGTGGCTTTCAATAATGATGTAGACTGGCAGGGATTACTGATCCGTGATAATGCAATTGTGAATAGCGAAGATGTTTCAGTAGCCGGCTATTTAGGCTCTTCCAATTATCGCCTGTCCCTGAACCATTATAATGAACAGGGCATGCTCAAAGGTTTTTCAATAGACAGGATGGCCCCTTCTTTCAATATATCCACCAATCCCCTGAAGAATTTAGGGATCACTGCAAACATCCTTCTGAGCTCTGAACGCCGTAAGCATGGCACTGGCGGACAGGCTGGCCAGCTATTTAGCTCGTGGAACCTGCCTACCTCTTTTGCTCACCTTACAGATGAACAATATGCATTGTATACAGGACAGGTTAATCCGTATGATGATAACCGGATCTTTAGTTTCAATGGATCCATTGGTCTGACGGATACGATTGTGCGCAACCTGGTACTGCATAGCACATATGCTGCGAATAACTTTATGGATAAATGGGATTATTTTTCACCTGCTACGCTGAATGGATTACAGAATACTGCTTATTCCATTTACAGTAATAATCCTTCGTGGTCATTTGAAAATTACCTGGATTACGATCTGCATGTCAGGGACCATCATTTCAATGTAGTAGCAGGGGCTTCCGCATATGATTTCAAAAATTATTACAGCTATGCATCGGCTGCTGGTATAAATGTAACAGGTATTACTACCCTACAGACGGTGCCGGCAGGTACCAGCCTCTATGTGTCGACTACGAACCAGGAAAAGACAACTGTGTCTTACTACGGCCGTTTGTCTTATGATTATAAGAATCGTTACATCATTTCTGGTACGGTTCGTCGTGATGCCAGTTCTATTTATAGTCCGCAGTATCGCTGGGGTACTTTCCCATCTGTATCAGCAGGCTGGATCGCATCGGATGAACCATTCTTTGAGCCTGTTAAAAAAGTGGTGAGTTTTCTCAAATTCAGAGCCAGCTGGGGTATTACGGGAAATGATCCGGGTAGCTTTTATGCCAAGTACCAGGCACTATCTACCAATGCTTCTTACGTAGGTGGTACAACCGGTGTATTGTACAACTATGGAGCTTATACTACAGTAGGCGGCATTCCTTCTACCTACAATGGTACTACGGTCATATCACCTTATGGAAATACCGGCAATTACCTGAACAATGGAGTAAGTGCCAGTACCAGCGTAAGATGGGAAAAATATATTCAGCCTGATCTGGGTATAGATATCACGCTCTTAAATAACAGGATCAATCTGACCATGGACTGGTACCGCAAGGATGCGAAAGATAAATATTTCTACAACATCCCGGCACAGGCCACTACAGGTTATCAGTACTATTCCGGCAACTTTGTGGATGTGCGCAATGAAGGATTGGAAATAGGCATTAACACGAATAATCTTTCTCCCAGGTCAGCCTTCCAGTGGAGTACCAGTTTTAATATTTCCTTCAATAAAAACTATGTAACAAAGCTGCCTAACAACAACCGTGATTTCATGTTCGGCGAAACCTGGTTCCAGCAAACATTCACAGTGGGAGAACCTTTGTTCAATTACAAAGTATATAAGATAGACGGTTCCTTCGCCAACGATGCCAGTGTGCCTACCGATCCGATTACGGGCAGGAAACTCACTTATATGGGTACGACCCTGCATGGCGGCGATCCCCGCTATATCGACATGAATGGGGACTACAACATCGATTATGATGATAAGGTCATAGCAGGAAATCCGATGCCGAAGATAACCGGTGGATTTGGGAATACATTTACATACAAAGGTCTTAGTTTAAATATTTTCTGTTCCTTCCTCACTGGCAGAAAGATCTTCAATGGTTATCTCTCCGATGCATTGAATGGTAGTAAACTGTATCAATATTCCTGGGGCAGTAATGCCGGACCGGCAGCATTAACATCGCTATTGAATCAGTTCTGGATGCATGAAGGTGATCAGACAAAATATCCTACACTAGTAACCAATGTGAATAACGACCGGTATAATATTGCCAGTTCTTACTTCGTGGAAGATGGTAGTTTCCTGAAAATAAAGCAGGCTACGCTGAGTTATACCTTACCCCAATCAATCATTAAGCATATTAAAGTCAGAGGATTGAGTGTATATGGTATGGGTGAAAACCTGGTGACCTTCAAGAAAGCTGCCACCATACCAGATCCTGAGCTGGTAGATCCGACCACCGGCTCATCTAATATCGCTTATCCATCAGCGCTCAAATTTACCTTGGGTGTACGTGTTGAACTTTAAACAGCCAATACATGAAACTTACATATATCTTAACCGCCCTGATCCTGTGTAGCGCCTGTAATAAATTCCTGGACAAGGATCCACTGAGTATAGCTACGGACCAAACTACCTGGAAGTCAGAGGCCGATGCAAATGCCTCCGTCGCTGCCTGCTATTCCTTATTGCGCACAGCTTTTAATGCTTCTATACAATTTTATGTATATGGCGATCTGCCTACAGATGAATTCACGCCTGATTTTGTATATGGCGGCGATGGCAGTGCTTATATGAATGCTGCCAAAGTGAACTGGGGCGTGAGTGTGCCTGTAGCCAATACATACGATGTACGCCTGAAGTTACGGGTGTATACTAATTTTTATTCTGCTATAGCCCAGAGCAACCGTTGTCTGCACTTTATCAGGACAATGCCGGAGTCTGCATTTACAGGTAGCAGTCGTAACAAATACCTGGGAGAAGCTTATTTCACAAGGGCATTCACCTACTTTTATATGGCGCGTGTATGGGGCGATATACCATTGGATACGACTTTCTATGCCGATAATTCTGCGGCGCCACAATTGGCCAGAACACCACAGGCCGAAGTATTAACACAATGTATAGCAGATCTGGATCTGGCCAGACAATACCTGGATTGGAAAGATGCTTCCAGTACAGATAGAGTGGTGCGTGGAGACAAAGGTGCCGTATTCGCACTGTTAGCACATCTCTATGCCTGGAAAGGTGATTATGATAAATGTAATGCTGCCTGCGATAGCCTCATTGCTTCAGGTACTTATTCTTTATTGTCTGCGGCTTCTTACATGAATTTATACAAAGGGCAGTCAGACGAAAGTATCTTTGAAATCTCCAATAACAGTACTTCAGAATCTTTGCTGACATCATCCAGTATTACAGGTTACACTGTCTGTGCACCTTATTTGCAAGGGATCACACTACCACAATGGCAGTTTAACAATGCGACAATAGCAGGATTGTATTATGATGAAGGTGACACCCGGTATAAGCAGGCTTTTACCATTGTTTCGAGTGGCTCCGCAGATTTCTACAGTTGTATCAAATATGCACAGGTAGCATATGTCAATAATAACACATCTTATTCCATCGCTAAAAATAATCTCCTCATCTTCCGCCTGGCAGATATTAAACTCCTCAAAGCAGAAGCGTTGGCGGCCAAAGTCGCACCTGACGAAGCAGGGGCGCTCGCACAGGTGAACGAGATCAGAACAAGAGCAGGTATACCTGCCTATGGTAGCATCACTGGTGCTGCATTGCAGGACTCTATCGTAGCTGAACGGGGACGTGAACTGTTCCTGGAAGGGGCCCGCTTTTATGACTTTGTAAGGTTAGCCAGAAATACAGGACATATCAAATTCTCTTACATCAATGCCACAGAATTTGCGCAGGGTAAGTATTACTGGCCGCTGGAACCATCCCTGTTCCTGCTGAACAATAAGTTGACACAAACACCTTACTGGCAGGGAAAAATTCAATAACCACAAAAACAGCAACACATGAAATCATTATATATCACCTGTTGTATCTGCATATTGTTGGCCAGCGCCTGCAAGAAAGATAGCTACCTTACAGATGGCGGTGTACACAATGCAAACACCGGGTTATCCACATACGAGTATCTGGCACAGCATTCTGCTCATTATTTCGATACCACTATTTTACTCATCGATCACTTTGGTCTCAGGGATTCTGTGAATAAAGCAGGTACATTCTTCGCCTTTACTGATTACTCCATCAACCTGCTCATGAACAAAGAAGGCTATGCCAGCCTGGAGGACCTGTATAACAATACCACCGCTAAGATCATTACCCAATACCTGTTTACAGACAGTATCAGTTTGTACAATACGACGGCCAATGTGCAACAGGAACAAAACTGGGCGGGCGAAATTGCTCCCTGTGGTGTGAAGAAGCTGCTGGGTACCTATACGGTATATCTGACTAATAGCAGTGCCACCTATTCTTATTACTACCTGCAATATGTGAAAATAAATGGTGTACTGGATGGCTCAACCAACGCGCCGGAAGATGATCCGACAGATCTGGCTATCAGCTGCCAGACAACAGGCATCAAGACATCGACAGGTACTACACTGCATGTACTGGTAAATAATGCAACCATCAATAATATTCAGTAAGATGAAAATAACACGCATCCTATTATTATCAGTCGTATTGCTGAGTTGTGAAAAGATAGAGAAAGGCTTTCTGAGTGACAGTGTATACTACCTGGAGAATCCGTTTACAGTACAACAGGGCACGACTACCACCTCTTCTACACTTGTAGCAGATGGATCGACCAATCCCATACATGTAAAGCTGCTGTCAGTCAGAAATGCGTATACTGGCGAAAGCGCAGACAGTATGTTTCTTCGTCCGCAAACGATCACGATTTTCAAAGACGCTGTGACACAGTCAGATTCTACGCTGACTATGCTCAATGCCAAGATGCAGGATAGCACGGTGGCGCCGTTCAGCATCAACCCGATCGGTGGTCGCTTACAGTTCACCAGGGCCTCTTTATATTTGGATACAGGCCGGTATACCATAGATGTCAATGTATCCAACATAAAAGGGGAGAAGACGCTGAAGAATGCCTGTGACATTATTGTAACGCCATTGAGTTCTACTTATACTGTAGTGTATCGTCGTGTACAGACCACTCCTCCGGATAATGATGCAGACCGAACCACTGTACAGGAAAACGATACCTATCCGGTAGATATAAAGTATACACCATCAGATGTGAGTAAGGTGATTATAAAGTGGCTGGATAAGAATGGGAAACCGTTCAATCCATCGACAGATATGCAGCGACTGGCGCTGACTTATCCTACATTCCATGACTGGGATCCATATTATCCAGTGGTGACGACAGACTCTACGATGGAAATGGAATTTCCGAAACTGGGTATAGGCATGCCTTTGTTCACATCGCTGACAGTAGGGGGAACGGCCTGGACAGATGGGTCCTGTTTGTCCTATTACCGCATATTGCCAAAGGCGACAGATATCAACAAGACGCTTCGTCTTACGCATTCTATCAAGTTCCTGACAGATGGTATTTATGAAATTACATTTCACATTACAGTTGCAGCAAAGATCTGAAGAGATTGGCTTTATGCCAGTCTCTTCCTTCCCCATGCAATGAAAGCAGCAATGATCGCAACTGCAATATTGAACCCGATCACACTGGCTTCGCCACGGGCAATGTGGAAAACGGAGGCACACACCATGAGCAATACAATTCCACTGGCGGCATACATAGCCAGCAAGGGGATGAGTAATCCAATACCACCCAGCAGGTCGATGACACCCATAAAACGCACAAAACCTGGCGCTACCTGTCCAGTCCATGGGTACATAGCCGCCTGATGGTCAATAGGCATAAATAATTTCATGCAGCCGGAATAAATAAACAGTGCACTCACTAAGATCTGGAGGATCCAAAGGATGGAATTCAATACTTTCATTATTGCTTATGTTTAGTGAGGCAAACTTAAGCAGGTTAATTACCCGGAAAATTTTAGTTACTTACAGGTAAGTGGAGATTATCCGAGGGCCTTTTCCAATACGCCTTCCAATTGCTTTACGAGTTCTCCGAAGCTGGAAGGTTTGGTCATAAAATGGGCAGCCCCCAGGGCAGCAGTTTCAATACCGTCTTTTTCTCTCAGGGAGGTAGTAAATATCACGACAGGTATTTTTTCCAGTTGTTCATTTCGCTTGATAATTTCCAGGAACTGTTTGCCATTCATCTTTGGCATGTTCAGGTCGAGGAAGATCAGTTGCACATCGTTTGAATTATCTTTTAGTAATTTCAGTCCCTCCTCACCATCTGATGCAAAGTGACAAACAACGGCGCTATCTACGATAGACATCGCTTCACCAAATAGTTCCTGATCATCCCTATCATCATCCACCAGTAAAATAACCTTGTTCGTCATGTGCGCAAAAGTACCAATTATACAATAATAATATCCAATTAAGATGGATAGTCGGAGGGCTGTTGAAACATGAATTTATTTATTAATAGACAATCATTGGTAAATCAGGGTTATTTAGGCTTTCCAGCGCATAGATTCATCAATATTCTATGAAAAAAGCTTTTAGCCCTCATTTTATTGTTATCAATTGAAAGCCAGATATTAAGAAACTTTTTTCACTCCCTAACCCTTACCTGTATCACGTTTTACTATTTTTATTATCGACATATTATTATTTTCTTTAAATAATTATTTATAATTTTAACCTACTAAAAGAAAAACCGGATATCCCTATCCTAATGGACCGCTTTTTAATACGAAAAACCATAGCTCAGGGGCTCATTATATCATGCTGTATACTTTCCTTTGTATTTGCTAATGCTAACGCACAAGGCTTTGCTAAAACAAGTGCCTCGGGAGAAGTAACCAACGTCAATATAGTGTCTAACAATGAGAATACATCCTTTGCAAAACTGGGGGATGTAGTGACCCTATCTTTCATTGCCAGCAGTGACCTTGCTTCGCCCCATGTCACCATTGCGGGGCACAAGGTATCGCCTACTGCCGTGTCATATCTGCAATATACCGTTTCATGGACAATGACGGATACAGATACAGAAGGGGAGATATTATTCAATATTTCTTACATCAACGATGCCGGCGATACATTGAACGTCGTGACCGAGACGACGGACAATAGCAAGGTATATTTTGATATGACCCGGCCTACATCCGGTTTATTATCAACAGCAGCTAATCCGGTATCTGCGCCTTTTAGTGTAAGTATAAGTTTCAGTGAGGCGATCAGCACTTTTGATGTGAGTAAGATCATAGCTGTCAATGCTACATTGTCTGACTTTGATCGTGTACGTAATAACCTCATTACAGCAATTGTAACTCCGATACATGATGGTAAGTTGTCAGTTCAAATTCCTGATAGTACGGCCACAGACCAGGCAGGAAACCCCAATACGGCATCAGTAGTACTCACCAGAACTGCTGTATCCACAGGTATGTTTGATAAGATCTATCCCAATCCGGCAAGCAGCAATCTCACAGTAAAATATTTGCCGGCAGTGAATGAAAAAGCGGTGATTACATTAATGAGTTACAACGGAGTTACCGTATTTGAAAAAGAAATGGCACTGGATGGATTGACTGTAACTATTGATGTGAGCAATTTCCCTGCAGGTATGTACATGTTGTTTACAAAGTCAAAAGATTATAGTTTTTATACAAATGTAATGGTGGTCCACTAGTAATTATATTTTTCGCAATCCATTGCAATTTGCAGCTTAATCATAACCAAAATGACAAGCGCAAAATGACTGTTATTTTACATAGAAAAATTATCGATAAATCCAAATAATTACCTACTTTTACTATGTTATGTTAAACAGTTAGTTGCCCCCACTTTATGAGAATCTGAACCGTAGGCCTGCTGCTTAACATAAGAACTCAAAATACCCGGTAGAATGTAATATGACTACAACAGAATCTAAAATCAGCATTTAGTTAATCATTAGCCAAAGAGTCTCAATAGCCAATTTAATTCCCCTGGTATTGTTTCTTTTTTTCTTTGCTGTTCTACATGTAGAACAGGTAAATATTATGTACTGATTAAATTGTGCCTGTGTCGATACCCGGAAGGGTATTGAATCGTGTCTTTATCGATACCTGAAAAGGTATTGCCTGTGACGATGCCATAGAAGTCATTTACTTTAATGAAACCAGAGAAGGTATGCCCAAGAAAAGTATGTCCACCGTATACTCATGAAATGTTATGAAAAATGAAGAAGCTGCTTATTGAAATCATTGCGTCATTACTCGTCATATTGTTTTTGTACACCGGATTAACCAAACTAATTGAGCATGCCACTTTCAGGCACCAGCTGAGTATTTCACCCTGGTCGCTGCTCGCAGCCTGGTCTGGTGTAGTATCCTGGGCACTGCCAATAGGAGAAGTATTGCTCGCAGCAATGTTACTGATCACTGCATTTCGCATGACGGCTTTCATTGCAAGCGCCATCCTCTTTGCCGGATTCCTGGTTTACCTGGGCATCCTGCTGAGTCGTGGTGCAAACTTACCCTGTACCTGCGGGGGAATCATCAGCAGTATGAGCTGGAATGCACATGTGTGGTTTGATGCCGCATGTTTATTACTGTGCATTGCCGGCATTTACCTGGTGCATAATACATATCGAATATTAAATCAGCATTAATACTAACAGCACAACAAATGTATCTGAAGCGCAACAACTAATTAAATCACATACGCCAAACTTTAACATCGTTAACTAAGAAACCAAAGCAATGAAACACATCCGTCTTACTGCACTAGCGGCAGTATTAACCATTGTAACCATTAGTGCCACACAGGCTGCTAAATCTTTCCGGTCTCTCGTCTATTGGTATGACCCATACACGTATGAATATCTGGGAGCGACTTTCGATAAAGATAATCCGCCAACAGGTTGTAAAGGAAACGGAGCCCTGTGTGCCTACGGGTATTCATCTCCCAATCCTACTACAACTTCCATAGCCCGTGCCTTCAAAGAGTGACGATAAGCCTGATCAAGGCTGTCTCGCCTGCAACAAAGAGGGTGTATTATAAAAATTAGATACACCCTCTTTTAATTTGGATACCTGATGGTGCCGGATTCCATTTTATGCAATTCTCAGGAGTTCATTTATTTATGCGACACCCTCTTTGTGCTTCTGAGAGAAGCTATTTCTCCACTAATCATTTCCGGCAACGATTGCGTAAATAAAATTTCCCCGATCTATTCTTTTGCTTAAAACTTTGTGTAGCTTGGCACCTATTAGTGTCAGTAAGACACCGAAGACGACAACTGCAGTTTGTGTAATTTCCATGATTATGAGCGGCGTTTTTTTACTGTAGACTGGCCCATAAACCAATAGCAGACCGCGCCCTGCTATCCAATTTGAAAATTGTATAAAATTCCATCAGGTATGAAAAAGTATGAATATCACCACCTAAGGGTAAGGTTCTCATTGTTGAATGCTATTACAAAATCGTAGTATCGCGAAACCTTTACTGGATTAAAGTTCTCACACAGGGATAAAAACTAGGACTCACCCATTGAAATTGTGGGCCGCATGCCTGCTATAGGCATACCTCCATGCGCTGACTATCCCTCATTGTATATGCCTTAAATAATACGGGCAATGTTTAAAAATCTACCATGTATCCTGATAAGGATAACAGGATTGCTATTTCTATGTTCCACGGCCCTGGCACAGCAGCCAACCACACCTGCTATGCCGGCAAAAGAAATTATCTTAAAAGGGAAGATCTATGACGCGGATGAAAGATCCGGACTTCCGGGAGTAACGGTTCGCGTAAAAGTAGGCAATAAAGGAACCACTACTGCTCCCGACGGATCTTACACTTTGAAGGTCCACGAAAACTCTACCATCATTATTTCCCTCATCGGGTATGTTCTCCAGGAAATCGCTGTCAACAAACAGGAATCGATCGATGCTTTTCTCGAAAAAGACGTGAAGTCCCTGAATGAAACCGTCATCATTGGTTATGGTACGCAAAAGCGTGCGAACGTACTGGGCTCAGTGGCAGTAGTAAATACTGCCGAAGTAGAAGATCTGCCAGTAGCCAACCTGGCTACAGCCCTGCAAAACAGGGTGCCCGGTGTATCTATCAGCCAGTCGTCCGGCCGCCCCGGTTCCACTACTAACCTCACCATCCGTAACCCTGTCACCTGGGCCGCTACCGGCGCTTCTACAGATCCGCTTTATGTAATAGACGGTTTCCAGATGACGAAGGCCGACTTTGACAACCTGGATGCAACCATGGTAGAAAGTATTTCCTTCCTCAAAGATGCTGCGGCCTCTATCTATGGCGCAAGAGGAGCAAACGGTGTGGTACTGGTGAAAACGAGGATGGGTAAACCCGGCAAACCACGTATCAGCTATGCTGGTTCCTATGGCTTGTCCAATGCGACTTACATCCCTGAAATGCTCTCCGGCTTTGATCAGGCAACCATGCTCAATAACAAGTATACCAGCCTCAAAGATGCCAACACTGCAAAATATTATACCGACGATGAACTGACTTATCTCAGATCCCATAACTACAACTGGATCGATGATGTCTGGAAAAAATCACATCTTACCCGCCATACCATCAATGTAAGCGGTGGTAGCGAAAGAGTGACTTTCTTCACCGGTGCTAACTACTATAAAGAAGATGGAAATGTAGGTGACCTGTATAGCAACAAATTTGGCGTGCGCCTGGGTATCAATGCCAGGATCGTCGATAACCTGACTGCTACTGTATCCTTTGCTACAGATAACTCCATCGTGAACAGGCCCACACCTAAAACCGTTCAATCAGGTCTTACCGAGCAGTCAGACCAGATGAATGCTACCGTGAGTGCACTGCTGCTCACACCCGGATGGGTGCCTATGTATATCGATGGTAAACCTGTTTATTCCTCAGTGCCCGGCTGGAGCCCTTCAGAACTGGTGAAATCGGGTAGTTATGCCAAAACTAAATCACAGGGCCAGACTATCAACGCTGCCCTGGATTATAAACTGCCGGCCATCGAGGGATTGTCTTTCCGCGTACAATATGGTCGCAATTCCCGTACTGATTTCGGCAAGGAATACTATGTTCCTTACTACCTCTACAATTTTATCAGGGAAGGTGTGCATGTAACCACACAGAACGTGATCTTTACCAATCAAACTACCACTACCAACCCGACTACATTTATCAAGAATGGTAATGTGATGCTGGAGAATTACGGTGGTTCCAGCAACTATCAGCTGGATGAAATGATCACCTACGCCCGCACTTTTGGTAAGCACGACATCAACCTGCTACTCGTAGCTGAACAGGCGGAATCACAGAGTGACGCTTTCAATACCCGTCGTGAAACGGTGGTGATCCCTGGTATCGATGAATTGTTTGCCTTTAGCCAGGACAAATCCTTGTATGACAACGGTGGATCCGCAGGTGAAACAGGCCGTGTGAGTTACCTGGGGCGTCTGAACTATGGCTTCTCTGAAAAATACCTGCTGGAAGCTACTTTCCGTACAGATGCTTCTCCTAACTTCCCTAAAGACTCCCGCTGGGGCTACTTCCCGTCAGTAGCTCTTGGTTGGAGAATTTCTCAGGAAAAATGGTTCCATCGCAGCGTGAAATTTATCGATGACCTTAAGATCCGCTTCCAGGTGGGGTTGACCGGTAACGATGCCGTGAAGAACTATCAGTACAAGGAAAGATACACCCAGACGACCGGTATGCTCTTCGGTAGCACTTACACCAGTGGTTTAAGTAACAACGATGTGCCCAATGAACACATTACCTGGGAAAAAGCCCTCTACAAAAACCTGGGCTTTGATGGTACCTTCTTCAACTCTAAATTCAACTTTGCAATAGACCTGTGGCACCGTTACAACTACGATATGTTGCAACAGCCTACTAGCACAGTGCCGACTACCTTTGGTACTGCCATTGCAGACCAGAACTATGGCAGACTGAAATCATGGGGTGCTGAAGCTTCCATCGGCTATAATGGTACCATCAATAAAGATTTCAGATACTTTGCTTCCATGAACTTCGGGTGGAGCGACAATAAAGTTATCCGCAAATACTATGGTGCCGGCGATACTGCATGGAAGAACCCAATTGGCCGCAGAACTGATAATGGGATGGAAGGATATAAGTCAACTGGAATTGTACGTACGACCAAGGATGCAGAAAACTTCCTGGCTGCACATCCCGGATGGACCATTGATGGGAACCCGCTCATTGCAGGGTATATGAACTACGAAGACATCAACGGTGATGGGAAAATAGATGCAAACGATAAAACCCGTATTGCTCCCAGAAGCAGCAGCATATTTGGAGTAGGCTTTAATCTCGGTGCCGGTTGGAGAGACCTGAAGCTGAGTTTTAACATCAGTCTGCAGGTAGGTGGCTACGAAGCATATGATAAGACGGCGAGAACACCACCCACAGAAAATGCCCGCGCACTCGGTATCTGGAAAGACTCATGGTCACCCACCAATACAAATGCAAAGTATCCTCTCATGAACTCACCACTCATCAGCGAAGTATCTGACTTCTGGGTACGTAGCGCTACTGCTATGCGTGTGAACAATGCACAGCTGTCTTACAGTCTGCCAAAAGAACTGTCAGCAAAATGGAAAATTCCTGAATTGCGCATGTTTGTAACGGGTACTAACCTGTGGGGGCTCATCAATCATCAGCCTTACAAAGATCCGGCTACCAACCTGGCGATTGACTACCCGGCATTGCGTACTTACACATTTGGCCTGAACCTGAGTTTGTAAAATTAACAACTATGCAAAGTAAGATCATCTATATATACATCTTCCTGCTGCTGGGGCTTTGCTCCTGTTCCAAGATACTGGACAAAACCGACCTCTCAGGTATTGATGAAACGGCCTGGAATAATGAATCTACAGCTACGCTGTACCTGAACAGGCTCTATGACATTGCTATGCCTACATGGCCAAACCTGCAAGGATCCGCTACTCTACCTACAGCTATTCACGATCTGGCAGACGACTATAATGGTGGTGATTCCAAGCTGTGGTATGGTACGCTGTCAGTAGACAATATCACTGACTTTTACGGTGGTAATGCGTCTAACAATGCATGGGCATATATCCGCAAAATCAATATCCTGCTTACTGAAATAGATAAGGGGAGCCTGGATATAGATACCAGAACCAAAATCAAGTCACAGGCATACTTTCTCCGTGGCTGGATTTACTTTCAGCTGGTGAAACTCTATGGTGGGATACCTTATCTGAACCATCCACAGGACTGGATCACAGAAGATCTGTATGTAAAGAGAAATAGAACTTCTGAGTGTATAGACTCCATCGCAAGAGATTTTGATATGGCAGTAAAATGTCCTGCCAGCTGGGGTAGTGCTGACAGAGGCCGGATTACCAGAGGAGCAGCATTAGGTATCAAAGGCCGTATGCTTATGTACTGGGCCAGTCCGCAGTTCAATCCAAACAGTGATCAGACCCGTTGGGAGCGTGCTTATCAGGCAAACAGACATGCGTATGATACCTTGCTCATAGATGGCTATACTTTATATTCCAGTTATGCAAACATCTGGCTGGATGAAGGCACTGGCAACAAAGAAGTGATCATGCTGCGTTCATTTGATGGAGCCAACAAAGCCAGTACATTTGACGATGCAGCCCGTCCTTACTCAGAGTCCAATGGGGGCGGTGGTGCTTACCAGCCTACCTGGGACATGGTAAAAGCATATCCTACCAAAGATGGCAAGTCTATCGACGATGCAACATCCGGTTATGACGCTGTATATTTCTGGAAAAACCGCGATCCCCGCTTTGATGCCACCATCGCATACAATGGCTGTACCTGGCCACTGAGTAATAAAACCAACCGCAGACAATGGAACTACACAGGAATGACTGATGATAAAAGTAAACCTTGTGTAACTGGTTTCTATTGCCGCAAGAATTGCAATACCGCTACCATAAAGGATAATACGAAACTGGGCAAAACGGACTGGATAGAATTGAGACTGGGCGAAGTGATGCTGAACCTTGCGGAATGCGCCAATGCCACCGGCCGTACACAGGAAGCCTACGATATGCTGATTGCGCTTCGCAAAAGAGCGGGTATCAATCCCGGGTCAGATAATATGTATGGTTTGCAGACAGGTTTGTCACAAGATGAACTGCGCACGGTGATCCTGAATGAGCGCCATATAGAATTGGCCTTCGAAGGGAAACGATATGATGATATGCGCCGCAATAAACTATTCGACAAATTAAATGGCACTACAAGAAAGATACTCACGATTGCCGTAAAAGCACCTTACACCGTAGCGATCCTTGAAAAAACAGACAGCGAAGGCATTATGCTGCGCGATAAGCTGGATATCAATGGTACTGACTATACCACTTATTTCACAGCAACAGTGGGTAACCTGGATACACAGCAGCCTATAAATTATCCTTCGAATTATTATTTTTACGGTATACCTACATCAAATATACAACGGAACCCATCGCTGGAACAGACACAAGGATGGAACAGCGGCACCTTTAATCCTTACGAATAATCTGAAATTAAATAACCGATGAAAAAGTATTTCATACTGGCAGCAATTTGTTTCGGGCATCATGCATTTGCTCAATATCCAACCATACCAAAAGCTGTACAGCAGGTCAGTGATTCCATGCTTGATGGTGCAAAGAAACATGCAGACGACATGTGGCAGAAAGCATTACCCATTGTGACCCAGGAAGCGCGCAATGGCAAACCATATATTCCATTTGCTTCCCGGCCTACTGACCTGCCACAGGCAAGCATCCCCGCTTTTCCCGGAGCTGAGGGCGGTGGTGCATACACCTTTGGCGGTCGTGGAGGTAAAGTATATGTAGTAACAAGTCTGGCCGACGAAGGACCCGGTACACTGCGTGATGCCTGTGAACAGGGGGGCGCACGTACCGTGGTATTCAACGTAGCTGGTATCATCCATTTGAAGACTCCCATTATCCTACGGGCGCCCTATATCACCATTGCCGGCCAGACAGCCCCCGGTGATGGCGTTTGTGTAGCAGGCGAAAGCTTCTGGATCGACACCCATGATGTAGTGATCCGCTACATGCGCTTTCGCAGAGGCGAAACAGCCGTAGGCCGTCGGGATGATGCATTGGGTGGAAATCCTGTAGGCAACATTATCATTGACCATTGCTCTGCCAGCTGGGGCCTGGATGAAAACATCTCCCTGTACCGGCATATGTACAACCCTGGAGAAGGTTATCAGGAAGAAAAATTACCTACCATCAACATCACCATTCAGAACTGTATTTCCTCCGAAGCACTGGATACTTACAATCATGCTTTTGGTAGTACACTGGGTGGTGAAAACTGTGCTTTCATCCGCAACCTCTGGGCTTGTAATGCAGGACGTAATCCTTCAGTGGGTTGGTTCAGCGTATTCAATTTTGTGAATAACGTAGTATTCAACTGGAAACATCGTACTGTTGATGGTGGCGATTATCGTTCACAGTTCAATATCATCAATAACTATTTCAAACCGGGTCCTGTTACGCCAAGAGATGAGAATGTAGGGCATCGTATTATTAAGCCGGAATCCGGCCGTAGCAAACTGAAATACCAGCAGTTTGGCAGATCATACGTAACCGGCAATATCATGGAAGGCTATGATAATATTACCAAAAACAACTGGGATGGTGGTGTACAGGTAGAAGACCTGCCAAATACGGGGCAATACACGGCAGATATGAAAGTAGATCATCCCGCCCCGATGCCAAAGATGACGATCCTTTCTGCGAAGGATGCTTATCAGTATGTATTGGATAATGCAGGCGCTACGCTGCCAGTGCGTGATCCTGTGGATAAAAGAGTGGTAGAACAGGTGCGTACCGGTAAGATCATTTACAAAGACAATACCGAGTCTAAAATTGGTAGTGAATATATTAAGCGCAGACTGCCCCCGGATTCTTACAAGCAGGGTATTATTTATGACATTGCACAGGTAGGTGGTTATCCTGAATACAAAGGCAAACCTTACAAAGATTCAGACGGTGATGGTATGCCTGATGAGTGGGAAACTAAACATGGGCTGAATCCAAAAGATGCCAGCGACGCGGTGAAAGATAAGAATGGTGATGGTTATACCAATATAGAAGATTTCCTGAATGATATAAAAGGTGATAAGAAACCTTATACCATGATCATCAATGAGCGTGTTGCAAAGATTGTATCCACACTGGGTATTGATGACGATTCAAAGAATGATCAGGTACAATCTATTATTGCGCAGCAATATGTAGATATTAAAGATAACGAAGGAAAAAAAGATACAGTGCTCATGCGTGAGCTACACCAGCACTACCTGTCCAGGCTGTCTTCCGTATTAACGACTGAACAGGTCACAAAAGTAAAGGATGGCATGACTTACAGCATACTACCTGTCACTTACAATGCTTACCTGGATATGCTGCCTAACCTGACACCTGCGCAACAGCAACAGATCATGACATGGCTGATAGAAGCCCGTGAACATGCGATGGATGCAGGTACATCTGAACAAAAACATGCGGTGTTCGGTAAGTACAAAGGTAGGATCAATAACTATTTATCAGCATCCGGTATTGATATGAAAAAAGCGGAAGCAGACTGGAAGAAACGTAGGAATGAAAAATAAGATCTTATGGTTGCTGGTATGTTGTATGCCACTTACAACAACGGCACAGCAAAAAATTCAACCATCGGTATCGGTGAGTAAAGAAGGGCGTCTGGTGTATACATCAGACGCCTTAGGCAATCGTATACCTGACTATTCCTATTGTGGATATATGGGTGGGGATAGTACGATCCCGGATGTGTCTGCACGTATAGTGGTACCTGTAGGTGGTGATATACAGGCAGCGATCGATCAGGTAGCGGCTGCTGGTGGTGGTGCGGTGTTACTTGAAAAAGGTACTTATCAGGTGTTTGGCTCTTTGCGCATCAATACTGGAAATGTAGTACTGAGAGGCAGTGGGCCTGAAACCATTTTGCTTGGAGCAGGTACAGACCGGGCACCACTCATTCGCATAGCGGGTGTGAATAATAAGCACTACAATACAACAGTAAATATCACCGATGCCTATCTACCTGTAAATGCAACTACGATCAATGTGGCGCAATCTGTTTTCAAAGCGGGAGATAGGGTGGAAATCAGCCGTCCCTGTACAAAAGCATGGATCGCACAATTAGGTACGGAACATTTTGGCGGCGGCATCACGGCCTTGGGCTGGAAGCCAAACGAGCGCGTGATTCACTGGGATCGAAAAGTACTGGCTGTTCATGGCAATCAGGTCACACTGGATGCACCTTTGACTACGGCACTGGATACAACCTACGGTATTGCTACCATTAGGGCTTACCAATGGCCGGGGCAGATAACACATGTGGGTGTGGAAAACCTCCGTTGTATATCTGCTGTTGATGAAATGCGGCCCAAAGATGAAGATCATCGCTGGATGGGTATTACCTTCGGAAATGCGACAGATAGCTGGGTCAGGCAGGTCTCATTTGAACATTTTGCCGGTTCAGCAGTGGCCATATGGGAAACTGCGGGTCGTATTACGGTAGAAGATTGTATCTCATTAGCCCCTGTGAGTGAAATTGGGGGGCAGCGCAGGAATACCTTTTTTACTGCCGGTCAGCAAACGCTTTTTCAGCGCATCTATGCACAATATGGCTATCATGATTTCGGGGTAGGCTACTGTGCAGGTGGGCCTAATGCATTTGTACAATGTGAATCCTGGATGCCGTTTAGTTATAGCGGTACATTAGATAGCTGGGCCTCCGGCGTATTGCTGGATAATGTGCAGGTGACAGGGCAGGCATTGGGGTTTCCGGATAGAGGGCAGGATGGGCAGGGTGCTGGCTGGTCAGCGGCGAATAGTATGCTCTGGCAATGTGCGGCTGCAAAGATCATTTGTCCTGCGCCACCGGGGGCCATGAACTGGTCATTTGGTGCCTGGGCACAGTTTCAGGGAGATGGGTATTGGAATAGTTCCAATGAATACATCAATCCACGTAGTTTGTATTATGCACAGCTGGCAGACCGGTTGGGGAAGGATGTATCGGATAGAGCGAGGTTGATGCCTGCTACATCGGAGGCTTCAAGTAGTCCGTCACCTCAGCAGGCGGCGGAATTGATTGCCCAGTCAAAGGAGCCGGCCTTGACATTGCAGGAATGGATCACACAACAAAAAATGATCGAAGTCAATACAAAAGGAATCAGGATAGCGCCTGTCAAAAAAAATGGATTAGTGCGTGCCAATGCGGATGTTATCCACATTCAAAATGGAAGAATACTAAAAAATAACCAGCTCCTCACCGGTGGCCGTCATGAAGAACCCTGGTGGCGGGGTGGTATCCGTCCTGAAGATGCAAAAGAAGCCGTACCTGCACTCACCCGTTTTGTACCCGGCCGCACCGGCACTGGTTTTACAGATGACCTGGATAGCGTAGTCAACTGGATGCAACAAAAGAACATCATCGCCTTTGATCACAACTACGGTCTCTGGTATGAGAGAAGAAGAGATGATCATGAACGGGTATTGCGCATAGATGGCGATGTATGGCCTCCATTCTATGAACAGCCTTTTGCACGCAGTGGTGAAGGCACAGCATGGGATGGACTCAGCAAATATGATATCACGAAATACAATACCTGGTACTGGACCCGTTTACAACAGTTTGCATCCAAAGGCAAGGTATTGATTCACGAAAATTACTTCCAGCACAATATTATCGAAGCAGGTGCGCACTATGCAGATTTTCCATGGCGCCCTGCGAATAATGTGAATAATACAGGTTTTCCGGAACCACCACCATATGCAGGTGGCAAGCGCATCTTCATGGCAGCGCAGTTTTATGATACGACTCATCCGGTGCGTCGTGCTTTGCATCAGGCATATATTCGGCAGTGTATGGAAAGCCTGCGTAGCTACAGCAATGTGATACAACTGATAGGTGCAGAGTTCACCGGGCCTTTGCACTTTGTGCAATTCTGGGTCAATACCATTGATGCGTATAAAAAGGATCATGCATCCTCCTGTATCATAGGTCTCAGCACAACAAAGGATGTACAGGATTCTATTCTGCAAAATCCAGTTTATTCACATGTCATTGACCTGATTGACATTCGCTACTGGTATTATCAGCAGGATAGTAAAGCATATGCTCCACAGGGAGGTCAGAACCTGGCGCCCCGGCAGCACGCACGGCTGCTAAAACCTAAAAAGACCAGTGAAGAAATGGTGTACAAAGCAGTGCGTGAATACAGGGAGAAATATCCTGAGAAAGCAGTCATCTACTCAGCAGACAGTTACGATCGTTTTGGGTGGGCGGTATTGATGGCAGGAGGATCCCTGGCGGACATTCCTGTAATAGAGGTGCCCGGGTTCTTAATAGCCGCTGCCGACATGCAACCTGTAGATATGCCCTGTGTAATGGCACTGAAGAATACGGCAAACGAATACATCATTTACTGTAATACAACTACAGAAATAACAGTAGATGCAGGCGTAAAGGGCACTGCCCGCTGGATAGATGCAAAGGATGGACACCTGATCAGTAACAAAAAGATCAGTAGCTTTAAATTTCATAACCCACAACAGTCTCCCGCTGTGTTATGGATAAGCCGCAAATAGTTTAAGCATGAAATGGAATACACTGTTATACTTATTATTACTCCCGTTCTTCACTTACGGGCAAAGTAAAACCCTGCCACTGAAGATCTCAAAGGACGGGCACTTTTTTCAGACAGCTGATGGGCAGCCTTTCTTCTGGTTAGGAGATACCGGTTGGTTATTGTTTACCAACCTGAATGAATCGGAGGTAGATCATTATCTGGCCGATCGCCAGCAGAAAGGATTCAATGTGATCCAGGTAATGCTGTTGCCAAAGCTGGCCGCCGTGAATCAAAAAGGAGATTCCGCATTGTTGAAAAGCAATATTGCTGCACCTCAGAAAAAGTACTTCGATTTCGTAGCAACTGTCGTTGATAAAGCTGCGGCCAAAGGACTCTACATGGCATTGGTGCCGGTATGGGGAGGGGCTGTCAAAGAAGGCAAGGTGTCGCCAGCCGCTGCTGCTAATTATGCGCACTTCCTCGCTACCCGTTTTCATGATAAAAAGAACATTATCTGGCTGAATGGTGGCGATATCAAAGGAAGTGACTCTTCTGCGGTATGGAATGCTATTGGCAATACCCTGCACAAAGAAGACTCCGTACATCTGATGACCTTTCATCCGAGAGGCCGTGCCCAATCTTCCGACTGGTTCCACCATGCAGCCTGGCTGAATTTCAATATGTTTCAGTCTGGCCACCAGCGCTATAACCAGGATACGACAAAAAGAAAATACGGCGAAGATAATTTCAGGTATGTACAGGCAGATTATAAACTGACACCTGTAAAACCAGTATTGGATGGAGAACCATCTTACGAAAGTATTCCACAGGGTTTGCATGATCCAAAAGACCCTTACTGGTCAGATAAGGATGTGCGTCGTTACGCCTACTGGTCAGTATTTGCCGGTGGTGCCGGGTTTACCTATGGACATAATTCAGTGATGCAGTTTCACAAAGCAAAAGAGAAAGGCGTATATGGTGTAAGAGAAGTGTATACAGATGCACTCAATGCACCGGGAGCAGGTCAGATGAAATACCTGAAACAATTATTGCTCTCCCGTTCCTACTTTGATCGTGTACCTGATCAGTCATTGCTGGCAAAGGATACAGGTACGCAGCATCAGCGCATTCTGGCTACAAGAGGAAAGACATATGCCTTCTATTATACTGCTACTGGTCGCAGTATTCCTGTACAGTTAGGAAAGATAGAAGCGGGTTATATCAAAGCATCGTGGTATGATCCACGCACCGGGTATACCTCCCGGATAGGCACATTTCCAAACAAAGGCGTGAAAGTCTTTGACCCACCGGGCAAGGAAGAAGAAGGGAATGACTGGGTATTGATCTTAGACAGGTCTTAAAGAATTCAATGCTTCCAGCTGAAAATTACATCTGATTCCACTTGTTATGCGACCTATATCATTACTACTTATTTTCTGTATGGCCTGCCGCTCCGGGAAGGATGTGTACCTCTTCACATCTTTCCGGGAGCCCGGCCAGGATGGCCTTCATTTGTTATATAGCCACAATGGCTATAACTGGACGGACATTCCCGGCTCATTCCTTACACCCACAACAGGTGGAAAAATCATGCGGGACCCCAGTATTCAGCAAGGCCCTGATGGCACATTTCACCTTGTATGGACGAGTGCCTGGAAAGGTGATAAAGGCTTTGGTTATGCAAGCTCCAAAGACCTGATCCACTGGTCAGACGAACGATATATTCCCGTGATGGAACATGAACCCACAGCTGTAAATGTCTGGGCGCCAGAACTCTTCTATGATGATGAAAATAACCAGTTCCTCATCATCTGGAGTACCACCATTCCCAATCGTTTTCCCAAAGGCGCCGAAGAAGAAAACAACAACCACCGGCTGTATTATACCACCACACGGGATTTCGTGACCTTTTCACCTGCAAAGCTCTTCTTTGACCCGGGCTACAGTGTGATAGACGGTACGATCGTAAAAGAAGCGAACCACAGGTACATACTGGTGGTTAAAGACAACACCCGTCCTGAAAGGGATATTAAGGTGGCATTCAGCGAGCATGCTACAGGTCCATTTCAGGCGATTTCAGCGCCTTTTACAGATAAACTGACTGAAGGCCCATCCGCGACCAAAGTAGGGAAGGAATGGCTTATTTATTACGATAACTATGGCACACACCATTACGGCGCAATAAAAACAATCGATTTCAAAAGCTTTACCGATATCTCAGCCAAAGTCTCACTGCCAACCGGACATAAACACGGCACCATATTCAAAACCACGAAAAGGGTCCTGAAAGGACTTTTATCCCAAACCAAATAAAATGCGAGTATCCCTCACCATCCTCCTGACCATTTGTTGTGCAGTCACGTACGCACAAGACACCACACATCATCCACCCGATTCCATGAAGGTGCGCGACCTGAATGAAACCGTCGTAATCGGGTATGGCGTTGTTAAGAAAAGAGATCTCACCGGCGCTGTATACACCATCAAAAAAGATGTGATTATGCAGGCTCCTGTGGCCAATCCGCTGGAATCCCTGCAGGGCAGGGTACCCGGTATGGACATTACCCGCAGCAGTGGCGCTCCCGGCGCCGGTGCGGATGTGCTCATCAGGGGCACCCGCTCTATTGCAGGCGGTAATGGTCCATTGTACATTATTGATGGATTGCAGGGAGGCAGTATGTCTTACCTGAATCCTTCAGACATCGAAAGCGTGGAAGTACTAAAAGACGCCTCTGCCACCGCCATTTATGGTTCACAGGGGGCAAACGGGGTAGTCATCATCACTACTAAAAAAGGAAAACCCGGCAAGACAAAAGTATCCTACAATGGTTACTATGGTGCGAACGGATATACACAATATCCGGCCCCCCGTATGGGTGAAAGCTATCTGCAGCTGAGAAGAGAAGCCTGGAGGGCCAGCCTCAATCCCGGCGAAACCTTACCTGACGATGCCACCATCTTTGCCAACCAGGGTGAGTACGATGCTATTCAAAAGGGCCAGTGGGTCAACTGGGTAGACCTCCTGATGCACAACAGCACCCAGCAGAGTCATTCCGTATCCGTCAGCGGCGGCACTGACAAAACCAAAGCCTTTATGTCTTTCGGCTACTACAGGGAAAACGGCGCATTGAAGTATACGAACCTCACCCGCTATTCTGTACGATTGAACCTGGATCAGGAGATCTCCCGCTTTGCGAAAGCCGGTATCCAGAGCCAGATCAATTATACTTCCCTCAACAAGCGGAAGGATCCTATGAGCGTCGCCTTGTCTACCACCCCACTGGGTGTGCCTTACGATGCATACGGTAATGTAAACGTTTATCCGGTAGCAGGAAATACCAACACTATTTCTCCGCTTACAGATGACAGAGGGCCGACAGTGGCCACGGATCAGACAATCGGTGCGACTGTGTTCATGAATGGTTACCTGGATGTCACACCGGTTAAAGGACTGACTTTCCGCTCTAATTTCGGCACCTTCCTCAGCTTTAACAGGGACGGTATTTTCCAGGCAGCGACCTCTCTGAACAGGGCAAGTGATGCCACCAGTTATACCTCCATCACCAATGGCAATACCCGGTTCTACAACTGGGACAATGTGCTTACCTACAACCTGAATAAAGGCGACCATGCCATTACCATCACCGCCCTGAGCAGCTATACCCACAAGGATGCCGACACCAGTAGTGCATCAGGTGTAAAGCAGGTATTGGGAACACAACTTTTTTATAACCTGGACGCAACAGAAGCTACCAGCAGAAAACACCAGTCTACTTACAAGGGTGCTGCTACTATGTCTTATGCCGCCAGAATTAATTATAGCTATAAGGGTCGCTACCTGTTTCAGTTCAGTGAAAGAATGGATGGTGCTTCCCGGTTGGCCGAAGGACATAAGTGGGCTGGATTCCCTTCTGTCTCTGCAGGTTGGAGAGTAAGTGATGAACCATTCATGCGCAATGCACGTAACCTCGATGACCTGAAGCTGAGAGTGACATATGGTGTAGCAGGTAACTCAGCTATCTCTGAATATGGCACCCAGTCAGGTCTCACACAGGCAAACAATATCTCGTTCGGCGAGGTGCCTGCATCCGGATATGTGTTCAATAGCACTATCGGGAATACCAATCTTGGTTGGGAACTGTCTGCTACTACAAACGTAGGGCTGGATATGTCTTTCCTGAATAGCCGTATCAATGCCAGCATCGATGCGTATAATACAAAAACAACCAAACTGTTATTACTCAGAAGCCTGCCTGTATCCACAGGCGTATCATCTGTATACCAGAATATCGGTTCTACCAACAATAAGGGAATAGAAATCGCATTGAACACGGTGAATATTGCCCACAAACATTTCAAATGGACATCCACCATTACGTTCACAACGAACAGGGAACGAATCAAAAGCCTGGTAGGGAATAAAGATATAATTGATAAGGAAACGAATTCCCTGCTGCTGGGACATCCGGTGCATTCATTTTATACTTACCAGAAGCGGGGTATCTGGCAGACGAACGAAGCGGACAAAGCTGCTGCACTCACCATGGGTGGTACAGCTTTTAAACCCGGCTCCATTAAACTGGCAGACGTGAACCGTGATAGTGTTATTAATGACGCGGACCGCAAGTATTTAGGCTCTACTGTACCTAAATGGTCTATCGGCTGGCAGCATACATTTAACTACCGTGCCTTTGACCTGGGAATATTCGTTGTCGCCCGCTGGGGACAAATGATCTATGGTGAATTTCTGGGTCGTTATAATGCAGGCGGAGAAAATGGAGGTCCTGCTTTTGTGAACTACTGGACACCGGAAAACCCGACCAACGATTATCCCCGGCCTAAGAAAAGCACCAAATTCAGTGACTATGCAGGTTATCAATCCATGCTTTATATAAACGGGTCTTATTTCAAGCTAAAGAATATCACACTGGGTTACACTTTGCCACATGCAGTGAGTAACAGGCTTTCTATTGAGAACCTGCGTGTGTATGCCACTGCTGCTAACATATTTACAAAGGCACGTAGCCACCTGCTGAAATATTATGATCCGGAAAGAGGGGGTGCTGAATCATCACCATTGAGCAAACAGGTAGTAGTAGGATTAAATGTGGATTTCTAAACCGAAACAAATGAAAAACTATTTACTCATCATATTAATGCTCACAGGTATTACAGCCTGTAGCCTCGATGAATACAATCCTTCGGGCATTACTGCCGATGCGATCTGGTCCAGCCCGGAAGGATTTATCACTGTTGTGAATTCCGCCTATTCAGAACAACGCGCCTGGTATGGAAAAGATAATGGAGAATGGATGGGCGAGATGGGAACTGACCTATGGTTCAACTCACAGCGTGCTAATTATGCCAATGAGCTGATGCGCTATGAGAACTTTATACCCAGCAAAGGTAATCCCAACATTACTACCTGGGGAAATATGTACAAAGCCATCAATATCTGTAATGCAGGAATCAACCGTATTGGCAATGCAGGTTTTACAGACACGGTGATGCGCAATCAGCGGGAAGGGGAATTGCGCTACCTCCGCGCATTCTATTACTACCATGTAGTAGAACAATGGGGTGGTGTAATCCTGTCTACAACCGAAACAAACGATGCGATTGTAACTGCAACCCGTAGCGATGTCAAAGATTTTTATAAACTCATTCTCAGTGACCTGGACTATGCAGCCAGGCACCTGCCTGTAAGTTATGGTGCAGAATACAGCAGGGCTACACAAAAATCTGCGCTGGCTATGCTGGCACGTGCAAACCTTGCCTGCGCGTATTATTATACAGGTGGTGAACAGCAGGAATATTTCAAAAAAGCAAAAGCTGCGGTGGATGAGATCATTGCCCGCAAAGGTGAATTTGGTGTAGCATTGTGGGATAACTACGCGGATGTTTTCAATCCTAAAAATAATAAGCAGAACAAAGAAGCATTGTATACGATCAGTAATTCGCTGACCTATTCATTGGACTATGATCAGAATGCAAACCGGCTGCATATGTGGTTCCTCACAACCTACAGCTCTAAACCCGGTTTGCAGCAGAGTATGGATTATGGAAGAGATGGTACCCGCTACTTTATGCCTACCCGTGCCTTGCTGGATTTCTTTGATGATGAAAAGGATAGTCGTTTTGATGGTTCTTTTCAGACAGTGTGGATTTGTAACAAAGCATATACCTGGACAGAAACAGATGTGAAAAACTATGGCAAAGATCCATCGCTGGTTGGGCGAACAATGGTAGTTGGTGTGGATACCGCAATGTATATCACTAAACATTCAGTATCTGACAAGAGCACCCGTCCTTACCTCGTCATAGATCGTGACAGTGTGTACAATACAAATGGAACCATCAAGGTGGGAAATGATTATGTGCCATTGAAAAAGTTCATGGACCCTGTTACCCGTACCGCCGCCAATGCACAACCCGGTTTCCTGGATGTATTGGTGATCCGGCTGGCAGAAATGTACCTGATCGGAGCAGAAGCTGCTTACCAGTTGGGCGATAACAGTGCCGCCGCTGCCTACATCAATGTATTGAGAACAAGAGCTGCTAAGAAAACACCTGTTGATTATACAGCTGCCATGCAGATCACAGCCAATGATGTGACGCTCGATTTCATTCTTGATGAAAGAGCGAGAGAACTGGCGGGTGAGCACGTTCGCTGGTTTGATCTGAAACGTACGGATAAACTTGTAGACCGTATTCATACCTACAATCCGGATGTAACACAGGTACAGGAGTTCCATCGGCTGCGCCCGGTGCCACAGACACAGATAGATGCATTAACGAATGGAACTGAATTTGGGCAAAACCCCGGCTATTAAATGTAAATGATTATGAGGATACTGATCGCGATTTTATTGTGTACGACAACTGTGATGGCACAGGACAAAGTACATTATTCAGGTAGTACGCTGGTGAATGTTGATTACCACCACGGGCAGTTACAACCTGCTACGGGTGTGCACAACATACAGGTGATGCGGGCCAATCGTAGTAATGGTGGCTGGACTTACAACCATGCCCCCATGCTGGCTTACTGGAATAACCAGTTTTACCTGGAATACCTGAGCGATAGTATCGGCGAAAGCGTACCTCCGGGCCGTACGCTGCTCGTGACATCCAAAGACGGACAGGCCTGGTCAGAACCATTGGTTATATTCCCCCCCTATAAGATCCCGGATGGCACTTCGAAAGAAGGCCATCCCGGGGTTGCTCGTAATCTGTATGCAGTCATGCATCAGCGGATGGGGTTTTATGTATCAAAGAGTAATCACTTGCTGGTATTGGGTTACTATGGCATTTGCCTGGATGCAAAAGATGATCCTAATGATGGCAAAGGAATAGGAAGGGTGGTGAGAGAAATACTGCCTGATGGAAAACATGGACCTATCTATTTTCTACATTATAACAAGGGTTGGAATAGTGGTAACACGTCTTATCCTGCGTATACTACCAGCAAAGACAAGGCATTTATAGCGGCATGCAATGAGCTGATGGCTACGCCACTCATGATGATGCAGTGGAATGAGGAAGCTGATAGAGATGATCCGTTAATCCCTTTACAAAAAAATTATAAAGCATTTTGTTATTACCACCTGCCTAACCATGATGTGGTGGGATTGTGGAAAAATGCGCTTTCTGCTATTAGTAAAGATGAAGGCAAAACATGGTCTGCGGTGGCCCGTGCGCCGGGTTTTGTAAATAGTAATGCGAAGATATGGGGACAACGTACTGCTGATGGCAGATATGTGACAGTATACAATCCTTCTGAATACAGGTGGCCATTGGCCCTATCTGTGAGTGATGATGGGCTTGATTATAAAAAATTATTACTGGTAAATGGAGAAGTACCGCCTATGCGTTATGGAGGTAATTATAAATCTTATGGGCCACAGTATGTACGGGGAATAGAGGAAGGCAATGGTACGCCTGAGGATGGCAAAGTATGGGTGACTTATAGTATGAACAAGGAGGATATATGGGTGGCGGCTATACCGGTACCGGTTACAACAGATGCTTCTGATTCCTCGTGGAATACATACAGTCCTTTATGGGCACCGGTGATTATTGATGGGGAGCATATCACGCTTTCTGATAAAGATCCTTTTGATTATGCAAAAGCAGAAAAGGTGATCACGCCTGCATCGCAATTAGAGGTTTCTTTTACTGTTACCCCAAAGCAAAATAATTATGGTCAGTTGCAAATTGAGTTAGTCGATAAAAAAGGCACAGGGGGTATTCGGCTCATCTTTGATGCAGATAGCACATTGAAAGCAAAGGCTGGTGCACGTTATAAAAACTTTCTAAAGTATGCACCTGATTCCGTATATCATATTCGTCTTACTGTCAATACTATCAATCGTTTTTACACCGTGCATGTAAATGGCAAAGATGTATTGACCAGTTTGAGTTTTGCACCGATAGATGCAGTAGCCAGAATTGTATTCCGTACAGGGGAGCCCCGTCATTTCCCGGATGCAGATACTCCTGCAGATGTAGATACGGATCTGCCGGATGGAAATAGTGTAGAGCCTAATACTGCTATTTATTATATCCAGTCACTTAAAACGAAAGTATTGTAATGCATGCATTGTTGCTGATATTATTGTTTCATCTGCGTTGTGAAACGCTGGAGAATCCTGTTGGGATTGATATTGCACAGCCTAGGATGAGCTGGGAGATACAAGGGAAGGAGCATGCGGTGATGCAGACAGCTTACCAGGTATTGGTAGCTTCTACACCTGAAAAGCTGGCAAAGAATGAAGGTGATCTGTGGAATTCAGGGCGGGTAGTGAGTGATCAATCTATTCAGGTAGTTTATAAGGGAAACAGTTTGCGAAGCCGTCAGGACTGTTATTGGAAAGTGAAAGTCTGGACAAATAAGGGAGAAAGTGAATGGAGTACCCCGGGGCATTGGAGTATGGGGTTGTTGTTGGCAAATGACTGGAAAGGGCAATGGATTGGGGTGGATACTTCATTTGCTTGGGATAGTGCGCATACTAAGTTTTCAAGGCTTTCTGCCCGGTATTACAGAAAGGATTTTACTAGTCAGCAGCATGTTAAGAAGGCGACTTTATATATTGCTGGTCCCGGTCTGTATGAGGGCTTTATAAATGGTGATCGAATTGGTACACAGGTATTAGCACAATCGCCGACTGATTATAGAAAGACGGTGCGATACAATACCTATGATGTGACAAGTCTTGTGCATAAAGGTGATAATGCGATTGGTGTAGCCCTTGGTAATGGCCGTTATTTCACCATGCGCCAAAACTACAAGCCTGCCAAGATTAATACTTTCGGGTATCCCCGCTTATTACTACAATTAGAGTTGGAATATGATAATGGCAAAAAGCAAATCATTGCCAGTGATAAAAGCTGGCAGTTAACAGCAGATGGTCCTATACGTACCAACAACGAATACGACGGAGAAGAATATGATGCAGGAAAGGAAATGCCGGGTTGGAGTAAACCCGGTTTCAAAGCCCGGAACTGGCAAGCAGTGGATATCGTACCTGCACCCGGTGGAAAACTCATGGCTCAGCTCAATGAACCGCAACGTATTACAGGCATTATCAAACCCGTCTCAATAAAGCCCCTGCGCGATAAATGGATCGTAGATATGGGGCAGAACTTTGCAGGTTGGTTACAGGTAAAAGTAAAGGGGGCGCGCGGCCAGCAGGTGATCATGCGCTTTGCAGAAAGTCTGCAAAAGGATGGAAGTCTGTATGTCGCTAATCTCCGTGATGCAAAGGTTACGGATATTTATACCCTCAAAGGTGGCGGTGTTGAAACATGGCATCCGACTTTTGTATACCATGGCTTCCGCTATGTGGAAATCAGTGGTGTACTACCTGAAGATATAGAGGGGCAGGTGATCAATGATGACCTGACTACCATTGGTACATTTGAAACGTCTGATCCAACTCTCAATCAAATATACCAGAATGCTGTATGGGGGATTCGTTCCAACTACAAAGGCATGCCGATCGATTGCCCACAGCGCAATGAAAGGATGCCATGGTTAGGAGACAGGACGACCGGCGCCCTGGGCGAGAGTTTCATTTTTGACAATAGTAAGTTGTATGCGAAATGGCTGGATGATATAGAAGATGCACAAACTGAAGCTGGCGCAATCCCTGACGTAGCACCAGCCTATTGGCGCTATTATTCTGATAATATGACATGGCCGGCTGCTTATATTCTTATTGCAGGTTATCTCTACGATCAGTTTGGTGATATAGCACCCATGCACAAACATTATCCTTCTATGAAACGCTGGCTTACCTACATGCGTGAAAAGTATTTTGTAGATGGCATCATGACGAAGGATAAGTACGGTGACTGGTGTGCGCCTACACCAACCGATGGTAAACTGATCGCTACAGCTATGTATTATCACCTGCTCACGGTCATGGATACCTTTGCAGGTATTTTACACTACCCGACAGATCAGGCTTTATTTGCACAACAGGCGGATCAGGTAAAAAAATCATTCAATCGGCAATTTAGGGATGGCAACAATACAAACAATACCCTGACTGCCAATTTGCTCCCGCTATATTTCAATATGGTGCCAGAAAACGAGCATCAGCAGGTATTCAAAAACATCATCGATACTATCCATCAGCATGGTGATCACCTCTCCACTGGCGTGATCGGTACCCAATTCCTGATGCGGGTGCTCACAGAAAACGGACGCCCTGATCTGGCTTATCTCATTGCTGCAGATAGAGACTATCCCGGCTGGGGGTACATGATTAATCAGGGCGCTACTACCATTTGGGAATTATGGAACGGGGATAAAGCTACCCCAAACATGAACTCCCAGAATCACATCATGCTATTAGGAGATTTAATTGTTTGGTTTTATCAAAGCCTTGCTGGTATAAAAGGTGAAAACGGGTTTAAACACATAATAATGAATCCGCAACCTGTGCCAGGTTTGGAAGAGGTAAACGCCAGTTACAGATCTATGCATGGTCTCATCCGTTCACATTGGAAAAAAACGACTGACGGTTTTGACTGGCAATTTACCATCCCTTCGAATACGACTGCTACAATCTATTTGCCTGCCAATGAACATGCGCAAATAAATGGTTTAGGCAATGATGCAAAATTCATCAAAGCAGCAAATGACCGTATCGTGTATGAAATCGGATCTGGTGATTACACTATCCATGTATCCCAGCCTGATCGCTGGAAGAAAGGCATCGTCATAGATGAAGACATTTTCATTACGGCACCATTCCCTGAATCACACGCAGCTACGATCGCTGAAACCAGTAAGGGGCTTGTCGCGGCATGGTTTGGCGGTACCAAAGAACGAAACCCTGATGTCGGCATCTGGGTAAGCCGTCAGGTTGCCGGTAAATGGACGGCTCCTGTAGAGGTAGCGAATGGTATACAAAACGATACATTGCGCTATGCCTGCTGGAACCCTGTATTATTCCAGATGCCGGGTGGTGACCTATTGTTATTTTACAAAGTAGGACCTAATGTAGGAGGGTGGAAAGGATACATGAAAACCTCTAAAGATGGGGGTATTAGCTGGTCCATCGCCAGACAATTACCTGATGGTTTCCTGGGCCCAGTAAAGAATAAACCCATCTTATTGCCGGATGGAAAACTTTTGTGCCCCAGTAGTACAGAAGGTCATGGATGGAACATTCACTTTGAAGTGACGGCCGATACAGGAAAAACCTGGACGATGATAGGGCCTTTGCAAAAAGACAGTACCATCAATGCTATTCAGCCCAGTATCCTGCAATATAGTAATGGCAAAATGCAGATTCTTTGCCGCAACAAAGGAGGTAATATCGTGCAATCATGGTCACTGGATAGTGGCAAAACATGGTCGCCGCTTTCATTGAACACATTGCCCAATAATAACTCAGGCACAGATGCCGTCACATTGCAGGACGGTCGGCAGCTGATAGTGTATAACCATGTCAGTACTCCAAAAGGTGCTGGCAAAGGAAAGCGTACCCCACTGAATGTGTCTTTGAGTCAGGATGGTATTCACTGGTCTGCAGCTTTAGTGCTGGAAGATTCACCGGTGAGCCAATACTCTTATCCCGCAGTCATCCAATCGTCAGACGGATATATTCACATTGTATACACCTGGCGCCGGCAAAGGATCAGGTATGTGAAGATTGATCCCCGGCAACTGGCACTCACACCCATTAATAACGACATATGGAAAACAACAGGCGCAGGTTTATAGCGCAATCGGCATTACTGGTAGCAGGCGTTTTAGTGCCACGTTCACTCGCGACAGGCGCTTCAATGTCCAGCTCACTTGCTGCAGAAGACTTAGAGGCCTATTCACCCGTTGAGGGAGAGTTTATGTCCGGTTCACTATCCGGCATATGGAAAGAACCACGTTATCGTATTTCTGTATGTGACTGGATGATCCTCAAACGCCAGAAACTGGGTGCCTTTCAGTTGACCAAAGAGATCGGTGCAGATGGGTTGGAGCTCGACATGGGAGGATTGGGTAACCGTTCTGCATTCGACAATAAACTCAGGGATGCGGCTACCCGCCAGCAGTTCCTGGACAAAGCAAAAGAACTGAACATTGCCATTAGCTCTATGGCTATGTCAGGCTTTTATGCACAGTCTTTTGCAGAAAGAACAGAAACTCCTGACCTGGTGCAGGATTGTATTGATACTATGGTGGCGATGAAAGTAAAGATCGCCTTTCTGCCACTTGGTGTAAAAGGTGACCTGGTACAACATCCTGAATTACGCCCACAAATAATACAGCGACTCAAAGCAGCGGGGGTAAAAGCAAAAAAGGCGGGTGTGGTTATTGGCATAGAAACCTCGTTGTCAGCTGCTGAAGAAGTGAAGTTATTAGACGAGATCCATTCTAAGCATATTCAGAGTTATTTCAACTTCTCTAATGCTATAAAGGAGGGGCGTGATTTACAACAGGAACTAATTACGCTGGGCCGACATCGTATCTGCCAGATCCATTGTACCAATACAGATGGCGTATGGTTGGAAAATGATCCAAAGATCAATATGCCGGCAGTGAAGAAAACACTGGACGATATGGGATGGAGGGGCTGGTTGGTAATAGAACGCTCCCGTGATGCAAAAGATCCGAAGAATGTAAAAAAGAACTTTAGCGCAAATGCGGCTTACCTGAAATCAATATTCCATGCGTAGGATATTTATTTGTTGCCTTTTATTACTGAGCACAACTGTGTATGCACAGGAAAATGCCAAACCATGGGTGTTTTGGTACTGGATGTATGCAGCGGTATCTCAACCCGGTATTCATGCGGATCTGGTAGCTATGAAAGAAGCAGGTTTAGGTGGGGCTTATCTTATGCCTATCAATGGCAAAAGTACTTATACACCTGTGGCAGAGCAATTGTCACCTGCATGGTGGGATCTGGTGCATTATGCTTCTCAGCAGGCGGATAGTCTCGGTTTACAATTAGGTATGCACTTCTGTGATGGATTTGCAGTAGGAGGGGGCCCCTGGATTACACCTGCGCTCAGTATGCAAAAAGTAGTGTGGACAACTACTGAGGTAAATGGGAATTTCAATGGCATCTTGCCGCAACCTGTTACGAATGAAGGTTATTATGAAGATATTGCCGTACTGGCTTTTCCTTTTATCAAAGAAGATAAATCGACTCCGGTAGTCACTACAAGTCTGCCCAATGTAAATCCGCAGATCCTTTCCAGCAAAGAGAATAAGGAGAATGTGAAAAGTACTGATCCCTGTTGGATTCAATATACTTATGCAGTGCCATTTACCTGTCGCTCTATTACTATTCGTGGCAATAACTATCAGGCGCAGCGCCTGAAGCTATCTGTAAGTGACGATGGTACACACTTCCATGAAGTATTGCAAATGACGGCGCCGCGCCATGGCTGGCTTGACTCAGATGCGGATCATACCTATTCCATTCCGGTGACGACCAGTCGTTATTTCCGTTTTGATTATAATAAAGCAGGTTCGGAACCCGGTGCGGAAGACCTGGATAATGCGAAGTGGAAACAAAGTCTGAAGATTACAGGGATTCATTTATCTAATCAACCACGCATTGATCAGTATGAAGGAAAAAGTGGGGCTGTCTGGCGTATTAGCAACACAGTTAACAATACAGTTCCTGTTACAATCAATGCAAACAATTCTATTACCAATGCAGGCCATGCTGTAACTAATACTGGTTATGCTGTAACTAATACTGGTCATACTATAACTAATGCAGGCCATGCTGTAACTAATACTGGTTATGCTGTAACTAATACTGGTCATACTATAACTAATGCAGGCCATGCTATTACCAATTCCGATCTGGCTATTCCCCGGGATCAGATCATTGACCTGACAAACAGAATTGATACCCTTGGCCACCTTCAATGGAAAGCTCCCAAAGGTGACTGGACCATTCTACGCATAGGCCACACTTCCACCGGGCATAAAAATGTAACCGGTGGTGCTGGTGCAGGATTGGAATGTGATAAGTTCAACCCCGCTGCTGTGCGCTTCCAATTCGATCATTGGTATGGCGAGGCTCTCAAGCGGGCGAAATTGAGTGTATTACATGTAGATAGTTGGGAATGTGGAAGTCAAAACTGGTCGCCTGTATTCAGCGCCGCCTTCAAAAAGCAACACGGATATGACCTGCTTAAATGGCTCCCTGCAATGGCTGGTATACCTGTGGATAACGCTGCCGCCTCTGAGCAATTCTTATTAGATATTCGTCGTACGATCAATAACTTAATTCAGGTTAACTTCTACGATACTTTAAGTGCATTGGCACATACAAATGGAGTTGCTTTCAGTGCTGAAAGTACGGCTCCTATGATCACAGGGGATGGCATGGAGCATTACCATGCTGTTGATTATCCAATGGGTGAATTTTGGTTGAGAAGTCCTACCCACGATAAGCCTAATGACATGCTGGATGCCATTTCCGGTGCGCATGTATATGATAAACAAATCATTCAGGCAGAAGCATTTACAGAGTTGCGAAATAACTGGGACGAATATCCAGGCATGTTGAAAACAGGCATTGATCGCAACTTTGCATTAGGAATCAATAAATTAGTCTTCCATGTGTTTGCACATAATCCATGGATGGACAAAAAGCCGGGGATGACCCTGAATGGGATAGGTCTCTATTTTCAGCGAGATCAGACATGGTGGCCTTATGTATCAGCGATGGTGAATTATGTGACCCGGTGCCAACAATTATTACAACAGGGGAAGCCCGTTGTGGATATTGGTGTGTATACAGGAGACAACCTGCCTAAAAGAGCTGTTTTGCCAGAGCGCTTAGTGCCAATATTACCCACGCTATTTGGAGACAGCATTGTACAAAGAGAAAAGAGAAGATTGGCGAATGTAGGTGAGCCGACCAGAGAGATGCTTGTGGGTGTGACTGCAAGTGCAAATATCTCAAAGGCGGAAGACTGGATAGATCCTTTGCATGGATATGCTTATGATTCTTACAATAAGTTGAGCGATAGTGCGAGATATCGTATATCCCTCAAACTCACGGATACTTTAAAACATATTGATATTCCCCCTGATTTCATATCAGGAGAACAGGGTATTGCATGGACACATCGTTCTGCTCCTGATAAGGAGATCTATTTTGTTTCTAATCAACAGGAAAAGGAGCGTCACTTGCAATTGTCCTTCCGGATAAAAGGTAAAACTCCTGTATTGTATGATGCTGTTAATGATGCTTATTTGCAACCGGAGGCTTTTAAAACAAATGCAGATAGAACAGAGCTGACATTGTCCCTTCCTCCGAACGGCGCTATGTTTGTTTTATTCACAGACAAACCAATGGATCATGCGCATAAACAAACCAATTATGCACCCTTTCAGACACTGGATAATCCATGGAAGGTGAGCTTTGCCCCCAATGATACTGTGCTATTTGAAAAGCTCACGGATTGGAGCCAGCATGCCTCAGCGAAGATCAAATACTTTTCTGGTACCGCTCATTATATTCAGAATGTGCATTTAGCCAATTCTCCATCTACTATTTTGTTAGATGTTGGTAATATTGCCAATATCGCTGCTGTAAAGGTGAATGATATTGATTGTGGTATCATCTGGACGCCGCCTTACAGAGTGGATATTTCTAAAGCCGTGCATTCAGGTCTGAATAAAATAGACATAGCTGTTACGAACACATGGGCAAATCGTATAATTGGAGACAGAATTCAAACTGTTGCCAGTAGCCGATCCGAAGATAGCATTCAATCCAAAGAAACCTATACTGTTTTTTCAGACAAGCAGGCTGGTGATCATTTACTCCCCGCAGGTTTATTGGGCCCAGTAAGACTCTTCACCGATTATCAGGTAGCTGACACTGTGATGGAACGCGTCTACAACGAAGTCAAAACTCCTTACAAATATGGCCTTGTGATGGTGCCCGCGAATGATACCCTCAAAATGGACTGCCCGGGTATCTTTAGGAAAAACAACCAGTGGTACATGGTCTATATCGTCTTTGACGGTCGGGGTTACGAAACCTGGCTGGCTAAAAGTAAAGACCTTCTTAACTGGCAAACCCTTGGCAAAATGATGTCTTTTTCTGACAGTACTAACTGGGATGCGAATCAGAAAGCGGGTTACATGGCCTTACAGGATTACAAATGGGGTGGTAATTACGAGTGGACTCCTTACAAAGGGAAATATTGGTTATCTTACTTTGGGGGTGTAAGTACAGGTTATGAAGCAGGTTTGTTATCCATTGGTATTGCTTACACCAATAAAGATATTACCAGACCACATGAATGGCAGCGAATTCCACATCCCGTATTGAAAGCTACAGATACAGGTGCTGGATGGTGGGAGAACAATACTATTTACAAAAGTTCTATCATCCGGGATGATAAAAAACTAACGGGTCATTCTTTTGTGATGTATTACAATGCAAAAGGGGATAGCCTGAAACCTAAGCGAGGCAAGGAACGGATCGGTATGGCGGTATCTGATGATATGGAACATTGGGCAAGGTGGGGAAAGGATCCTTTGCTGGATCATTATACAGGTATTACAGGGGATGCGGTGATTCAGCAAATGGATAGTCTCTATGTTATGTTCTACTATGGTGCATTCTGGAAAGACAAGCCAAAAGAAGCCTTTAACCGTTTTGCGTGTTCATATGATCTCGTGCATTGGACTGATTGGAAAGGAGCGGATCTGATTAATTCTTCTGAAGCTTATGATAATCTATTTGCGCACAAATCTTTTGTTGTGAAGTGGAAGGGAGTAGTGTATCATTATTATTGTGCGGTAGATAAGGTGGGGCATAGGGGGATAGCGGTGGCGACTTCAATGGATAAAGGGAAAAGTAAATTGAGTTATTAATTGGAGTTATGCTCGAATGTTAAGCGGAATCGTGACTGAGTTATTAAATGAAGTCGTGCTTAATTGCTAACTGAAATCATGACTTGATTATTAAGTGAAGTTATGTCTAATTGCTAAGTAGAATCAAGGCTGAGTTACTAAATGAAGTCGCGCTTAATTGCTAACAGAAATCGTGACTGAGTTATTAAATGAAGTCGTGCTTAATTGCTAACTGAAATCGTGACTGGATTATTAAGTGAAGTTATGTCTAATTGCTAAGTAGAATCATGACTGAGTTACTAAATGAAGTCGCGCTTAATTGCTAAAAGAAATCGTGACTGAATTACTAAGCGAAGTTATAATCAATTGCTAACAGAAATGTTAAAATAAATTCTTAACTGAATTGTAAAATATGATCCGGACTATACTCATCTGCATCTGTTTAGGTTTCCTGTTTCCAGCCAGCGCGCAGCAGCTATTTGATGACAATTGGTTATTCTATAGAGGCAATGCACAAGGTGCTGAAAATCCTTCATTCAATGATAAGGAATGGAGAAAACTCGACCTGCCACATGATTGGAGTATAGAAGACCTGCCTGGTACAAACTCTCCTTTTAATCCGGGGGCAATCAGTCAGGTAAGCGGCGGGTTTACAACAGGTGGTACGGGTTGGTATCGCAAACATTTTACGCTGAAGGCGGATAAAAAGACCGTCATACTGCAATTTGATGGGGTTTACATGAATGCAACTGTATGGCTCAATGGAAAGAAACTCGGCAAACATCCATATGGTTATACCACCTTTAGTTTTGATATCACTGATAAGATCATTCCCGGAAAAGAGAATGTACTGGCTGTACTCGTGCGGAACGAAGGGGAGAATAGCCGATGGTATGCAGGTTCCGGAATTTACAGGCATGTATGGTTAAAAAGCAATCAATACAAGATTGTTATTACTACACCAGTTGTAAATAGAAGTTTAGCTACTGTTGCTATTCATACGGAAAAGCCTGGTACTACCCGTATTTACAATCAAAAGGGAATATTGATTACAACAACTACACCATCCATACTGTCCAGCTCATCTAACTCATCTAACTCATCCAGCTTATCCCACCCATCCAGCTTATCCCACCCATCCAGCTCATCTAACCCATCTAGCTCATCTAACCCATCTAAGTCATCCAGCTCATCTTCCCTGTCTACCGATCAGCAATTCCAGATCTCCAAACCATCCCTCTGGTCAATAGACACTCCCAACTTATACACCGCCATCACAATTATCGACGGCGATACGATCCGCACTACCTTTGGCATCCGCACTTTCACTGCTGATGCCATAAACGGTGCCCGCCTGAACGGTCTCCCCATCAAACTAAAAGGCGGTTGCGTTCACCATGACAATGGCCCTCTTGGTGCCAAAGCATATGATCGGGCAGAGGAGAGAAAAGTCGCTCTGCTAAAAGCCAGTGGATACAACGCCATCCGTTGTGCCCATAATCCCCCTTCTCCTGCCTTTTTAGACGCTTGCGACCGTTTAGGTATGTTAGTAATCGACGAAGCGTTTGACACCTGGAAAGACCCTAAAAACCCCGAAGACTACCATGTATTCTTCAACGACTGGTGGCAACGGGATATTGAAAGCATGGTAAACAGGGATAGAAATCACCCTTCTGTCATCATGTGGAGCATAGGCAATGAGATCCCTCACAGGGAAAAACCAGCTGTTGCCGCCATCGCTCACACCCTGCGTCAATACCTTTTACAGTTGGATAGCACCCGCCTCATTACCTGTGGTGTCAATGGCATTGCTCCTGATAAAGACACTTTTCTCTCTGCCCTCGATGTGGCAGGGTATAATTATGCTTTGGATAAATACGAACCCGATCATGCCCGGGTACCCAACCGTGTCATCATGGCTACAGAATCTTTCCCGCTGGATGCCGGTGCTTACTGGGAAGGTGTAATTAAACACCCCTGGGTAATTGGTGATTTTGTCTGGACGGCTTTCGACTATATTGGCGAAACCAGCATAGGTTGGCTTGGCTACATGCAGCATCAGGGCTTTTATCCATGGAACCTTGCTTATTGTGGAGATATTGATATCTGTGGCTGGAAACGTCCGCAATCTTACTACCGCGATGCTCTTTGGATGCCGGATCAGTTATCCATTTTTGTGCATCCACCACATCCTACTTATCCAACCAATCCAGACAAAGTAGACTGGAGCCGCTGGGAATGGCAGGATGTGACCGACAGCTGGAACTGGCCGGGTAATGAAGGAAAACCATTCGAAGTAGTAGCCTATAGCTCTTATGATCAGGTAGAATTATTCCTCAATGGTAAATCACTGGGTAAAAAAGCAGTAAAAGATCATACTGCCAGCTGGCAGGTGCCTTATACAGCAGGTATCCTTACAGCTACTGCCGGGAAAAAGAAAGTATCTCTTTCTACAACCGGAAAAACTGTTCGCCTACAATTACAAGCGGATACATTACAGCTTGCACCTAATAATCAGGATCTTGCTTATATCACTGTCAGTTTACTGGATAGTGCAGGCCATCGTCATCCAGATGATACGGCATTAATCAATTTCAAATTAGAAGGCCCTGCTACTATCGTAGGTGTAGGTAATGCAAATCCACGCAGTCTGGAAAGTAATCAGGCATTACAAAACAATGAGATAGCACAAACTAATCAAACATTGCAAAGTAATCAGGCATTACAAAACAGTCAGATATCACAAAGCAATCAGGCATTACAAAGCAGTCAGATAGCACAAAGCAATCAATCATTGCAAAGTAATCAATCCTTGCAAAGCAATCAGATAGCACAAAGAAAAGCCTTCCATGGCCGTGCACTTGTCATCATCAAAGCCGGCAAAACACCCGGCGCTATCCGCCTTATTGCCAGCACTCCAAATCTGCAGTCTGCTGAGATGACCTTCAATAAACAGGAAAACCCGCTGGCCACCAGTCCAATTCCACAACCAGGTAATACCACTTTTAAAAATAAACCATCTTCCCCCCAATGGATCGGCTATGAAGAAATGCCCGACAGCCTCAGGCTCGTTCCCGGTCTCCCCAATGACAAAACCAAAGCGCAACAGCGCGCCATTACCCCCTTATTCCGTAAATCCTTCACCACCAACAAACCTATAGCAACCGCCAAACTCACCATCACCGGCCTTGGTCATTACGAGTTTACCATCAATGGCAGGAAACCCGGTAATTCCTTCCTCGCCCCCGGTTGGACAAACTACGACAAACGTGTTTTTTATAACACCTACGACATTGCCAATTACCTCCAAAAAGGTGAAAACGTAATTGGAGTCATCGTTGGTAATGGTTTCTACTATATCAACAAAGAAAGATATCACAAACTTCTCACCGCCTTCGGCTATCCAAAAATGTACTGCCGGTTACTAATCACTTACACAGATGGTACCACTACCACCATTCTATCTGATCAAAGCTGGAAAACATTACCCTCACCGATCACTTTCACCAGCATTTACGGCGGTGAGGACTACGATGCCAGATTAGAACAGGATGGTTGGGACCGTCCCGGCTTTGATGACAGCAACTGGAAAAATGTTTTATTAGTAAAGGCCCCCATCGGCAAACTGGAAGAAGAAAAAGACTACCCGGTCACCCTCGCCGATACTATATCTGTAAAATCAATCACCAGCCTCCCGGATTCAATCCAGACCTCCTCCAAAATACCTGTAAAATCAATCAACAATATCCCGGATTCAATCCAGACCTCTTCCAAAATATCTGTAGAATCAATCGCCAGCCTCCCGGATTCAATCCAGACCTCCTCCAAAATATCTGTAAAATCAATCAACAATATCCCTGATTCAATTCAGACCTCCTCCAATACTTCCGTAAAATCAATCAACAGCATCTCTGATGTAACCCATTCCTCCAATAATTCCATCAAACCCACCACCAACATCTTCCCCCGGCCCCCCTCCAACCCCTCCCTCCAATCCACCACCATCTACGATTTCGGCCAAAACGCCTCCGGCATCATCTCCCTAAAAATAAAAGGCCACAAAGGGCAAACCATCAAACTCACCCCTTCCGAATTACTCACCCCCACCGGCCTCGCCAACCAGCGTGCCACCGGCCAACCTTATTACTACTCCTATACCCTAAAAAGTGATGAAATAGAAGTATGGCAACCCCGTTTCACCTACTACGGCTTTCGTTACGTACAAATAGAAGGCGCTACCCCCGATCAGATCCTCGACCTGAAGCTATTACACAACCGAAACTCCTCTCCTGAAAACGGCACCTTTGAATGCTCCAACCCCTTGTTCAATCAAATCTACAGCTTGATCAAATGGGCCATCAAAAGTAACCTCCAAAGCGTAGTCACCGACTGCCCACACCGCGAAAAACTCGGCTGGCTGGAACAGGATTACCTCATGGGCAATTCTATTCAATATAATTACGACATCCGCCTGCTCTATCAGAAGTTAGTCAACGACATGATCGATGCACAAACACCTGAAGGTCTCGTTCCTGACATCGCTCCCGAATATGTCTTCTTCGACGATAAAGGCTTCGGCTTCCGTGACTCCCCTGAATGGGGCAGTGCCTGCGTGATCCTTCCATGGCTCCTCTACAAGTGGTATGGTGATAGCATTACCATGCAAAACGCCTATCCTATGATGCAACGTTACATTGCTTACTTAAATAGCAAGGCAAACAATCACATCTTATCCTACGGTCTTGGCGATTGGTTTGACTATGGTCCTGCCCGTCCCGGCGTAGCACAATTAACCCCCAAAGACCTGACTGCCACTGCTATCTATTACTACGATTGCAAACTACTCGCCGACATGGCTACCATCTTAAAAAAGAAAGAAGCCAAAACTTATCAAAAACAAGCTATAAACATCAAACAAAATTTTAACAACACTTTTTTCAATAAACAAACCAACATGTACGCCACCGGCAGTCAAACTGCCATGGCCATGCCCCTGTGCGTAGGTCTCGTAGGGGAAGCAAACAAGACTAAAGTTTTCAAAAACCTCGTAGACAGCATCACAACCAACAATAATAAACTCACCGCCGGCGATATCGGTTTTCACTTCCTGGTACAAGCCCTCCACCAGGGCAACGCCTCCCAGCTTATCTACGATATGAATTGTCGTAACGATGTGCCCGGCTACGGCTACCAGCTCGCCAAAGGCGCCACCACCCTCACGGAATCATGGCCCGCCCTCGCCGAAGTTTCCAACAACCACCTCATGCTCGGCCATATCATGGAATGGTTCTTCAGTGGCCTAGCCGGTATCCAGCAATCCGAAAACTCCATCGCCTACCGCGATATCATTATCTGCCCCGAAATAGTAGGTGATGTCACCTACGCCAAAGGCACCTACAACACCCCCAATGGTACAATCGTCAGCCAATGGGAAAAAAGTAAACTTTTTAAGTTATATGTAAACATTCCCCCAAACACAAATGCAACTATAAAGATCCCTGCCTCTCCCTCCCAACACATTACTCAAATGAGTCAGCCAATCAAGCCCACACACTACGAAAACGGTAGAGCCATTATCAGGATTACCTCAGGCCAATACTTATTTACAGTGATTTAATACCGCACTGTTAAAAAAAATATAAAAAGTAGGCGCACGTTTATAATTTTTTTTTAGATTTGTTACTCAACCTTGTGTATTTGCAAGATCACGTTATGGCATTTATTGATTAATCCGGTGTGTTAGTTATTTGATTAATCCATTTGTTATTTTTTCACTTAAAACTTATTGCTGAACCAAAAATAAACGTAGCAACCATCTTTGTTTAACTAAACTAAAACGATTTACTTATTGACCCTTGCACTGACCAGTGTTCGGGGCTGTATCATATGTCCATAAAAGAGTAATCAGATCACATACAAATTAGTTCCATGATGAAAAAAAACAACCATTTCATGCGTTGTACAGGATTGCTATTCCTGTTAACCATGCTGCACTTTCATACCCTGATGGCCCAGCAAAAAAAGGTCACAGGGCAGGTCTCAGGTAAGGAAGGACCCCTCACAAATGTATCCGTGCAGATAAAGGGCACTACTATAGGTGCATACACAGATGACAAAGGACAGTTCACTATTTCAGTACCCAATTCCAGCGCAGTTCTTGTAGTTCGCTATGTAGGTATGGAAACAAGAGAAGTACCTGTAGGCGATCAGACAAACCTGAATATCGTACTTACTTCATCTGCCAGTGATCTGAGCGAAGTGGTAGTAGTCGGTTATGGTACTACCAAACGTCAGGACCTCACAGGTAGTGTGGGTAGCGTGAGCGCTGATGAGCTGATGGAAAGACCCTCTCTTACCCTGCAACAAGCCATGGCAGGTAAAGTAGCCGGTGTAAACGTCAATACCAACTCAGGTCGCCCCGGTGGCCGTACCAGCGTACGTATCCGCGGTTTTGGTTCCATCAAGGCCACCAACGATCCGCTGTATGTAGTAGATGGTATCGTATATCCTGCTGATATCTCTACCATCAACCCAAATGATATCGAAAGCATGGACATCCTCAAAGATGCATCTGCTACCGCTATCTATGGTACCCGTGGTGCGAACGGTGTAATCATGATCACTACTAAAAAAGGTAGTAAAAAAGGTGGTCAGGTGAGTTACTCCGGTTATGTTAGCGCCGGCAAAATGGCACGTAAACAGGATGTACTGAATTCAAAAGAATTCCTTGCTACTGAAGATCTGGCCTATGCCAATGCTGCCAAATTCGATCCTACCGGCTTCGCAAATGGCGCATACAAAGATCCTAAAGTAAAACGTGCACAATATATCGGTACCCTCTTCGACGACAACCTCAATCCACTCTATGATGTAGACTGGCAGGATGCCGTAACCCGTACCGCCATCAGCCAGGGACATAACCTGTCTTTCACAGGCGGCGATGAAAAATCTACTTATGGTTTATATCTTGGTTATAACGATGAACAGGGGGTGATTAAAAATTCTTATGCTAAAAGATATACTGCCCGCGCTGCCATCGACCGTCAAATGAATGACTGGCTGAAAGTAGGTGGTTCCATCGGTTATGTGGTAAACAGGGAAAAAAGACAGGATGCAACCACTGGTGGTAACAACGTGCCACGTCAGATGATTGAAATGATTCCAATCGTTCCTTTCAAATACCCTGACGGCACTTACGGGAAAAGAGGCGATTATGAAGGCATGGAATCAGGCGATAACCCGCTCTCTCAGCTGTATGAAGATAACCGTCTGTATAATAACAACGTATTTAACGGTAACGCATATGCAAATATCCGGCTCTACAAGGACCTGACATTTACCAGTACCGTGGGAGCTAACGTGCGTGATGAGTACGATCCTTATTTCAACAGTACCTTGTCCAACCTGGCCAATGAATATGGTAAAAACTATGCGGAGATCACCTCTTACCGCTCTACTTTCTACCAGTGGGAAAACCACTTCTCGTACAATAAAACTATCGGTAAAGACCATCGCATCAGTGCGACCGCAGGGCAGGAAATACAGAAGCTGGACTACCTGAAATATGTAGTAGGAGTTCAAAGTCTGAGTGATGATTATTACGAATGGAATAACCTGGGGTCTGCGTCCACTGTGAACACACCATCGTCTGAAGCTTATACATGGGCAATGGCTTCCTTCTTTGCCAGAGCGAACTATGCATACAAAGATCGCTATCTGGTTACATTCACGGGTCGTTACGATGGTAGCTCCCGCTTTGGTGCAGACAATAAGTTTGCCTTCTTCCCATCTGCAGCAGTAGGCTGGCGTGTGTCTGAAGAACCTTTCCTGAAAGACAATCCAACCGTCAATAACCTGAAACTGCGTGCCAGCTATGGCCTGACCGGTAACTCTGAAATTGGTCAGTATAAGTCACTGGCGAACATGACTTCGAATACCCTGATCTTCAACGGTACCCGTGCTGCCGGTACTGTGATCAGTACCATGGCAAACCCTGACCTGAAATGGGAGAAAACCAGACAGGTGGATGTGGGTTTTGACGTTTCCCTCTTCGACAGCCGTCTGAACATCGCTGCAGATTATTATAAAAAGAATACCAAAGACCTGCTGCTCGATGCGCCAGTACCTGCTTCCAGCGGTTATGCTACGCTGACCCGTAACATCGGTAGCCTGCAGAACTCCGGTTTTGAGTTCAGTGTGAATTCTGTGAACATCGATCGTAAGAATTTCTCCTGGAATACTACGCTCAACTTCTCCACACTGAAAAACAAAATCACTGCGCTGGGTAGTAACAATGAAGACATTTACATGAACCCGAACTTCCTGGATTATACCAACATCCTGCGTGTGGGTAAATCTGTAAGTTCCTTCTATGGTTACGTGCGTGAAGGTACCTGGGGTACAGCTGAAGAAACAGAAGCCACCAAGTATGGGGCCAAACCCGGTGACCTGAAGTTCAAAGACATGAACGGCGATGGCCAGATCAACAGCCAGGACCGCACCATCATTGGTAAAGGTATTCCTGACTGGTATGGTACACTGTCCAACACTTTCCGCTACAAACAATTTGACTTCCTGCTGGAATTACAATATTCCTATGGTAATGATGTATTCAAACTGTCAGAACACTCTTCTGAAGACAGAACAGGTATTGCAAACAGCTTTGCCACCGTACTGAATGCATGGACTCCTGAGCACCAGAATACGCCTATTGCACAAATCAGGCCCACTGCTGCCGGTTACACCAGTAAACTGGATAACCACAAAGTGGAAAATGGTTCTTTCATCAGAGGTAAGAACATCAGCTTTGGTTACAACCTGGCAGCGCCTACCTGTAAGCGTATGGGTGTAAGCAATGCCCGTGTATATGTCGCTGCACAGAACTTCTTCCTGATTACCAAATACACAGGTTATGATCCGGAAACGACCACATGGGACGACACCTTTGCACAGGGTATGCAGTTCCATGACTATCCCAAAGCAAGAACTGTCATGCTGGGACTGAATGTAACTTTCTAATCACGGACCTTTTAAATGCACATTATGAACCGCAGTATAATAGTATTATTAAGCCTCTCCCTGATGGGAATGACAGGCTGCAGTAAATTCCTGGAAGAAAAGAATCCTTCATCCATTACAACGGATAATTATTATAAAAATGCTACCCAGGCACAATCAGCCGTGGATGGTGCTTACGAACAACTGAGAGTATTCCAGAACGGAGACGGCTATGGCGAAACGCCATGGATCTCTATGGAAATGCTGGTAGGACATGCCAAAACACTGGGACAGAGTACCTACAACAGTAGCATGATCAAACACACCGCGGGTACCAGCGATCCTGTATTCATGTCTGTATGGAAAGGGTTTTACAATGGTATCTCCAATTGTAACGTGGCCATCCAGCACATCCCGGATGTAAGTATGGATGAGTCCCAGAAGAGCAACCTGATGGGACAATTGTATTTCCTGCGAGCATTCTACTACTACCACCTGGTGAGATTGTATGGTGATGTTCCACTGGTACTGACAGCTGTAAGCGCCAACAGTCCGGATCTGTACCCAAGTCGCACCGCTGCTGCTGATGTATATGACCAGATCGTAAAAGACCTTCAGCTGGCAGAAGCCTCTTCTTTGCCAACGACTGACGTAACCGGTCGCGTATCTGTAATGGCAGTAAAATCTCTGCTGTCCAGCGTATACCTGACCATGGCAGGGTATCCATTGCAGAAAGGTAGTGCCTACTACCAGCTGGCTGCCGATAAAGCTGCCGAAGTAATAGATGGTGGAGGTTATGAACTGTTCACCAGTTATGCTTACCTGCATGACCGGGCACATAAAAACGGTAGTGAATTCATCCTGCAGGTACAGTATTCCGGAAGTATTATTTCTAACAACATTGCCCGTCTGATCATTCCTGAAAAGATCGGTATCTCTAAGTTCGGTGATGAATATGGTGCGCTCATGCCATACAACCAGTTTGTAAATTCATACGAAGCCGGCGATAAACGTACAGAAGAAAAACAATTCTTCTTCACGAATTACAACGGCAGAGATTTCGGTGAATATGCACTGTATAAATACTGGCTGGAAGAAGCAGCAAATCCAACTACCGGCGATGCAAATTCAGATGAAAACTGGACCCTGTTCCGTTTGCCAGAGATCATGCTGATCTATGCAGAAGCCAGCAATGAAGTAAGCGGCCCTACGGATAAGGCCTATATACAGATCAATGCAATCCGTGCGAGGGCAAACCTGGCACCTTTGTCAGGTCTGAGCCAGGCTGATTTCCGCCAGCAGGTGTACAAAGAACGTTATCATGAACTGGCCTTCGAAGACAAAGCCTACTTCGATATACAGCGGACACATATGATTTATGATCTGCCAAACAATGTATTTGTAGATGCGACCAGCGCTGCAAATATTCAGGGTGTTACTTTCACAACCAAGTATTACCTCTGGCCACTGCCGCAGAATGAACTGGATGCGAATAAGAACCTGACACAAAATGAAGAATGGAAGTAGGACCTGCTTTCAAAATACGTAAATAAAAAAACGTCCGCGAAAGCGGACGTTTTTTTTAAATAGGGTTCTTAAGGATAGGTGGGGTTGCGTTCATTTTATCTTTACTTTATCAATCCTTGTTTTTCTGCAGCTAACTGCGCGTTGATCCTCGTTACTATATCATCATAGTGTAACTTAGTCAGCTTGTCCAGTCCCGCATTTGCCGCTTGTTTTTTACACAAGGCTAATATGGTCATCAGGTTATCTTTCACCATAGCTCTTTCATCTGATTTCTCAAAGTTGAAACCAAACGGCATGACCTGATCGCTGATATTACCTTCGACCTGGCTTGTAAATACCTGCTGCATCAATCTGGCTACATATCCTTTTTGCAAAGCACGGCGGTACATATCTACATTCTTGCCCGCATAAGCTTCTGTGAAGATGCCTTTGTTCAGGTCCCCGAACATTTCTGTCAGTGTATATACTTTTACATGCTTCTCAGCTGCATACACCTGCTCAGACCATAAGAGACGGCTGAAACGTGCACGGCCCAGTAAAGCGTTCAGCATATCGCGCTGTGCATCGTTAATCTCAGTAGCAAAATTCATTGTGGTTCTGTTCAGCAGCTCACTGTTCAACCAGGTTGGTGTTTCAAACAATTGCTTGTTGATAAATGCCATTGCTGCTTTCTGCTTTTCATATGGAGCTGGTTCTACGTTACTGTTGCCAGCATCGCCCACCATATTTTCAGTCACGTATACGCTACCGATGTTTGCCACAGCATGACCCATGTATATGAAGAACTGGCTGTACAGGGTTTTGATTTGCTCCATTGGCTTATCAAAATCTTCCCCTTTCTCACCAGCCCAGCTCAGTACACCCGGCATTAATCTTTTCAGATTTTTGATACCATATTCACCTGCTTTTACTGCATCGTCGCCAAGGTCTTCGTTCTGACAACGGGCATCTGTGAAGTTCACTTCGCTACCGAAGTACAGGCGGTGGTTAGCTGCAAGGCTATCGCTCACCATTTTGGACAGGGCAGTTTTTTCTTCTTCAGCAGTTTTGTATTCCTTGTGCATATCATATCCCCATTGAATGGCCCAGAAATCGTAGTCATTAATACGTGGAAATAAACCTGCTTCACCAATATGATCTTTAGGCTGTGCTACGTAGTTGAAACGAGCATAGTCCATGATAGAAGGCGTATGACCATGTGCTTCCACCCATGCTTTGTCGCGCAGTTTCTCAACAGGTACAGTAGAGCTGGAACCGAAGTTGTGCAGCAGACCCAGTGTGTGACCTACTTCATGAGAAGATACGAAACGGATGAGCTGACCCATCAGGGAATCTGGCAGTTCATTGTTCAGTGCACGCGGATCAACAGCACCACATTGTGCCATATACCAGCGTTGTAGCAGGCTCATTACGTTGTGATACCAGAAGATGTGGCTCTCGATGATCTCACCGCTACGGGGGTCAGATACGCTTGGGCCCATTGCATTGGCAATCACAGATGGGCGATAGATGATAGCAGAGTGGGTGGCATCGTCGATGCTCCAGGTGCTGTCTTCTTCTTTGGTAGGTGCAATACGTGCATATACAGCATTTTTGAAACCGATCTTTTCAAAGGCTTTCTGCCAGTCGTTTACACCCTGCATCAGGTAAGGTACCCATTTCTTAGGAGTAGTAGGATCTATGTAGTATACAATTGGTTTAGCTGGTTCTACCAGTTCACCACGTTTGTATTTCTCTATATCTTCCGGTTTTGGTTCCAGTCTCCAGCGTTTTACATAGATCTTTTCTTTTACACCCTGTGGATCTGCATCGAAGTCAATATGACCTACAGCGAAGTAACCTACACGGCCATCCATCGCTCTTGGTTTCATTGGCTTTTCAGGCAGCAGGACCATAGAAGAGTTCAGCTCTACAGTATAGGAAGAAGAGGTAGGGTTCAGACCCGCACTGTAGGTCTTTACTGCATGAACTTCTACATTGGAAGCAAATGCACGTACATAATCTACAAAGCTGCGGTCATTGGCCTGTGCACCCATACCAGCTTTGTCTTTGAACGCTTTTTTCTGGAAGTACAATACTTCGTTGTCGCTGTTTACAAAGTCTGTCGCATCGAATACAACACCGCTGGAATCAGGGGCGTAAGCAGCGATCGTAAAAGCCATGGCAATTGCCTGTACATTGTTCTTTTGTACGCTGGCGAACATTGCTTTGGTACTGTCATCACTATATTCTCTGAAAGAGATACGGCGGAGTAATAATTTTTTAGCAGGACCCAGTTCAAACCTGAACACAGTTTCACCAATCTGATCGCCTGAATAACCGGAGCTACCATTGCGCATTTCGGCAGATGCTTTTGAAATACGGCTCACGATGAGAATGTCTCTACCCATCATTTTGTTAGGAACCTCGAAGAAGTACTTTTCATCTTTCTGGTGTACAGTAATAAAACCCTTGCTGGACTTCATATCAGCAGTGATCACATCCTTGTATGGTTTAACCGGTATGCTGGTGGGCTTCTTGGTTGTGTCAGCAGGTGTGGCGCCTTTCTGTACGGTGGGCTGTTGTTTCTTCTTGTGTCTAAAGATCTGACAATGAACGGTGGTCACCGCCATAAGAGAAACTCCTATGGCGATGGCTATCGTTGAACGTTGGCTTTTTAGCATGATTTGTTTGAGTTTTGTTATTTATTTCTAGTAACCATCATTCTGAATAAGGCTGGGATTTGCCTGTATCTGTGTAGAAGGAATCGGGAGTAATGCAGCAGTAGATTTCCAGGAAGATTTCTCAGTACCCAGTACGGCATCAATGGTACCTGTACGTTTCAGATCGTACCAGCGGTTGCCCCACTCGAATGCCATTTCAACCTGGCGTTCGTGGTAGATGGCAGTCAGCAGATTTTCGTCAGTACCAGCGTAGCCAGCGAGACCCGCTCTTGATCTTACGATATTCAGATTCGTAATCGCATCTGAGGTATTGCCCAGGTGTGCCTGTGCTTCTGCCAGTACCAGGTACATATCAGCAAGGCGGAACATTACATATGCCTCCCTGTTAGCTGCATCATATGTTCTGTTCTTGTATTTTGTCGGGTAATTATATGTGGTTCCATATAATGTAATTTGCGTGATCCAGGTTGCCTTACGGAGATCATTTGCTTCAAAAGCATTCACCAGGATAGGATTTACCTGGTAAGCCGGAGCAGAGTAGATAGAAGATGGCAGTAAGGTATAACCTTCACCCGTCTGAAAGTTAGAAGTGCTCACATTGCTACCGGGCAGGTTCCAGATGACTTCATTGTTGGACTGATAAAATACAGCGGATGGTGTAGATGCCATTGCATAAAGACCGGAGGATAGGATCTGGTTCACCATCAGCGCTGCACTATCCCATTGCTGGCGGTATAAGAATACCTTGGCAGAAAGTGCCATCGCTGTGTATAAATTTGGACGGTATTTGGTGCCGGAAGTAGACGGATATTTTGCCTTGAGTTGGGAACGGGCTTCTGCCAGATCTGCCTGGATCAGTTTATACACTTCATCTACAGCTACTCTTGGTTGGGTAGCGGTCACGTTATAATCAGTAACTGTCACCAAAGGTACACCACCAAACAGGTTTACCATCTGGAAGTAATAAAAGGCACGGTCAAATTTCATCTCAGCTACAAGTGCACGTTTAAGAGAATCACTGATAGCAGTAGTACCGCTAATGCCAGCTATACAGCTGTTCATCTGGTAAATATTGGTGTATGCTGAATTCCACAAAGTGGACGCAGTTCCATCGTCTGCCAGGTAGGCGTTGTTTACATAAGTAGAACTATAGGCATATATCAGTTCATCAGCAGCCTGGCCTCCATTTACTGTCACCAAGGTAGCACCAATAGTACCGCCGGAAGCATTTGCTTTAAAGTTGGAATAAACACCAGCTACAGCAGATATGATATCTGCACTGTCGCTAAAAACGGTGCCTTCTGTAATCTGATCAATTGGATGAGCAGGAATATCAACCAGCTTGTTACAGGACATTGCGAACAGGGCTGCCGCCGCAATTATATATAGAGAACGATTTTTCTTCATAATAGATACATTTTAAACAATTAGAACTCCAGGTTGAAACCACCAGTTACGATCAGCTGCATAGGCACTGTATAAAGCGTACCTGGCATTTCAGGATCACCAAACTTGTAGTTAGTAATGGTGAACAGGTTCTGTGCAGTGATATTGAATGAACAACCCTGTATGCCCATTTTTTTCACAGTAGCTGTTGGCAGTGAATAAGACAGCATGAGGCTCTTCAGACGCAGGTAAGTATTGTTACTATATACAGCATCAGAGCTGGTGAAGTAACTACCGTATCGTTGTGCCAGTTGTCCGTTTCTGGCAGCACCATAATAACCTGTGGTCAGGCGCTGTAATTGTGCATGATCACCCGGTTTGGTCCAGAACATATCCTGCATAAATGCAGGCAGATTGATCTGACCACCAGGTAGCGGAGATGCATAATTGATACCTGCCAGGTAGTTTTTGGCCATTGCCCTGGAGAATTTGAAGAACAGGCTCAGGTTCCAGTTCTTATAGGAGAAAGTGTTGTTCAGACCACCATAGAAATCAGTCTGTGCATTGGCAATTGCCTGCATATCTCCACCCTTGGCGATATTGGATGTAGCTGGTGCAGAAGTAATGGTGCCATTCGCCTTGTAATACTGGAATACACCAGTTGTATCGTTCACACCTGCAGATTTGAATCCATATATCATGGAGGTAGATTTCCCAACTGCATAGGTAGCTGCATAAGCTGATGTTGCTAAACCTGGGAAGGAAATAAGTTTATTCCTGTTGCCGGATATATTGAAAGACGTAGTCCATCTAAAATCTTTTGTGGTGATATTGCGGGTCGTAATGGACAATTCGAGACCTGCATCCTGTAGCACAGCATCCATGTTCATCACTACACTGTTGAAACCAGTTTGTGTAGGCAGTGTATAACCTGTAAGCTGGTTACCGGTTCTGCTACGGTAATAAGCCAGGTTCAACAGGATCTTATCATCAATAAAGCCGAGGTCCAGTCCCAGGTTAATGGAATGTTTGGAAGCCCAGCTATAGTTCGGATTGTAAAGATTGCTGGCTGTATAAGGACGGGTACCATCAAAAGTCTGCGTAGAAGTTGTGGACGCTACTTTCCAGTATGGCTGATATTTGTAGGGGGCTACACCGTCGGAACCATTGGTACCATAGTTACCGGAGATCTTCGCAAAGCTAAGCACAGGTTTGAATGATTTCATGAATCGCTCTTCGGAGATGATCCAACCGATACCTACTGCACCAAAGTTACCAAAGCGGCGGCCAGGTCCAAAATTGCTGGAACCATCGCGACGACCCGTCAGGTTGACGATGTACTTTTCCTTATAGACATAGTTAATACGGCCAAACCCTGCTACATATTTGGAGATATCAGCTCCATCTGATACACTGATACCAGTTGCTGCCATGATGGTTCCCAATAATCCATCATCAGTGTAACCAGTACCCAGCTGCTGATTAAAACCGGATGTTACTTTCCTGTAGGTACCCCCTGCCAATATTGTCAGTTCACCATCTCCGATGGTCTTTCTGTAATCGACCTGTGGCTCCACGTTGATCGTCTGGTCATTGCTCTGGCCAAAGTTGGCACTGGCAGAGGTACCATTGCCAGGTTTCACGGCAGCAAGCGGAGTGGCGCTATATTGTTTGGTCATGTTCATAGCCCAGCCTGCATTTGCAGCAATGTTCAATCCCGGAATTATTTCGTAAGTTAAACGGAGGTAATTATTAAACAGGTAGCTGTTGATATTGTAAGGCTTTTTTTGCTCCGCCAGCAACTGATCAGAACTTACATCCTGCCCTTTGTATGTCCAAACCAGGTTACCTTTTGCATCCAGCATATCCGGATGGTCAGGCACAGTCATCATGGCTTTGCCCAGGGTGGTGCTGCCTGAAGAATTATTGGTTTCGTAAGACACATCACTGCCAAAATCAGCCCTGATCTTGTTATTTGATGAATGTGTGCTCAATGCACTATGCAGCGTGTAGCGCTTATCAGAAAAGTCGCCCGGCATATTATAAGACTGTCTGGTATAACCGGCAGACACCATATAGGTGCTATTCGTGGCGCCTCCTGACATGCTCAGGTGTGCATCTGTACTGTTAGCTGTACCACCATAATATTTCTTAACAAAATCAGTATACATGGTAGTATCATATACAAACAGGTCTTTGAAATAACTCTGATCTGTAGGGAAGGTGGTGATACTATCCATGGTAATAGCCTGATGACGCATACGCAGATATTGCTTTGTATCCATCATATCCAGTCCGCGGGAGATTTTGCTGGGACCAGTTACCACGCTTACATTCACCCTGTTTCTACCCGGCTTCCCTTTTTTGGTCGTGATCACCACTACTCCATTCGCACCCTGTGAACCATAGATAGAAGTAGCATCTGCATCTTTCAGCACACTGATACTTTCGATATCTGAAGGGTTCAGGCCATTCAATGCACTGAAGCCACTGGCGCCACCGCCGGAGTTGAAACTGTTCAGTAACATCGAGATGTCATTGTTCTGTGTAGGCAATGGAATTCCATCTACGATGATGAGGGGCTGATCGTATGCAATGGCAGAAGCAGAGCTGGACAGCGTATTCTGCCCCCTGGACTGGAACGTTTGTCTTGCACCCGGAACACCGCTAAATACATTTACTTCCAGACCTGGTACACGACCATTGAGGGCATTGGTAATATTGGTAGCACCTGAGCTTTTGATATCTGCTGAAGTCACAGTGGCCACATTACCCACGTTAAAACGCCTGGTATTGGTACCGTAAGCGATCACCTGCACTTCATCCAGTGGGTTGTTGGAGCGTAACAGTCTGATCATGTAAACTCTCGAATTACCTTCTTTTACAGGTACTTCTTTTGTGACATAACCTGTAAAGGAGACGATCAGGGTTTGTTTGTCATCAACATTTTTGAGGATGAACATACCGCCACCGTCAGTAATCACCACTTCTTTAGTCCCTTTCACACGGACAGTGGCGCCAATCAGCGGATTCCCCAGGGAATCGGCCACACGGCCATGCAGATCTTCCGGCGGCGCTGGCACGGATGTAAAATCCGGTGTGGCCATCTTATCTTTCAGCACTACTGTTTTGTTCACAATAGAAAAGGTAAGCGGCTGATTGAGCAATGCCTGCTTTAAAGCTTCCTCAAGCGGCATGGATTTCAGGTCCAGGGTCACAGGAATACCTGTGCGTACCATCGCATCATTGTAAAAGAAATTGTACCCTGTTTGCTTCTTAAATTCTTTAAATACCAGCTCCAGGGAAGCGTTTCGAACATTCAATGACACATTCTGTGCATAAGTGCTGGCCTTAACCTGTAAACAAGCGACCAATACAAATACGACTGTGAATTTCATAATCAACAGAAGTTTGGTTGATGACAGACACGGCAATGTTTTGCCGTTTGCATTTAACAGCATAGATTTGGCTGGATTTGAGTCATCCCGGATGGACTCCGTTCAGACGGTAATAAAATAAGTTAGTCTGGCTTGACTATTTATGATAAGTGACTCAGATTTTTCGCGCCCCGAACCCCCATTCGGGGCGTTTTTGTATCTGGTCACATGATCCTGGTATAGGTGGTGTATGATTTTAATTGAGTACAGTAAGCTGTCTGCCATCTAACCGGAAGTGAACCCGGCTCATTTGTAAAATTTGTAATAGCTCAGTCAGCGTAGCCGTACGTGGTATCTCACCTGTGAAGGTGTCACCCGGTACCTTGCCTGCGTACACTACATCTATATCATACCAGCGGGCGGCATCGCGCAGTACCTGTGCGATACTGTTGTTCTGATAAGCAAAAAGCCCTTCTTTCCAAGCTACTACATCATCAGTAGATGGTGTGTTTACATAGATCTTTTGGCCGGCAGCATAAGTAGCCTGTTGTCCGGGCACAATCCGGAGGCCCTGTTGCTGATGATCTACCTGCACGCTACCTTGTAACAGGGTTACTCTCGTGTCTGCTTCATCTGCATAAGCTTTGATATTAAAATGTGTACCCAGCACAGTAACAAGGCTGCTATCTCTTTGGTTGGTTTTAATATTTACTAAAAAAGGAATTTTGTGGTCACCTGCTGCGGCTACTTCAAAATAGGCTTCCCCTGATACTGTCACTTTCCTTTCGCGGCCTGAAAAGGCTACAGGATAGGTGAGGGAAGTACCTGCATTGAGCCACACCCGGCTTCCATCAGATAACGTGATCGAAGTCACCTGGCTTCCTTTTGGATTCGTAAGCGTATTGAGTAAAATTTCGTTGTGTTGTCCCTGTGGTTGGTAAACAATTTCTCCGTTGGCAAGTCTGACTACCTTGGTTTGACCCTCCATAACCAGTTGATGAGCGGAGATACTGTCTGCCAGCACCTGTTGTCCATTAGATAATGTGATGGTGGCCTTGTGTGTGACAGGGGCTTTAATATCTGATACGATGGCAATTGGTTCCTTTGTGGCGGAAGGAGTACCTGTAAATTTGTAAATGCTGATCCCGATCAATAGCGCAGCTACGGCTGCTACAGCCGCAGCGCGCCATTTTCGGATAAATAGAACTCTAGTTGGCTGTTTCCGTTGTAAAATGTTGTCGAGAATGACTCTTGAGGAATAGTCAGATAGGTTATGAACTGGCTTGTTATATTGTAGCCACGCAGCTTCCAGTACAGCTTTTAGCTGCGGATCGTTCACGCTTTCGATGAGCGTGAATAGCTCTTTTTTCTCCTGCCAGGTGCAGGTGTTGGATGTTAATTTCTCCAATAATGCTGTGATCCTGTCTATCGACATGTGGCTGATTTTCTTAAAAAATGTTCGTCCCTTACGTATAAGACAAACAACTGAAACTTTCGGTCTAGTCGATCCGAAAAGAATTTAGAATATTTTTAAAGAGGGAGTTCTAATGAACAATGCTTATTTCATCTTCTCTGCTAATATGATGTACAGATAGATAATGCTTATAATATGTGAAGACTCCAGGTACGTTCTGATCTTTTTGAGCGCCTGCACCATATGATTGCGAACCGTGGCGGCAGAGATGCCCATTTCTGCTGCAATTTCTTCATACTTGAGTCCGTGTTCACGACTGAGCATAAACACCTTATATTGCTGTTGTGGCAGGGTTGCCAGCGCTTTGGCCAGTACTTCCTGCACTTCTTTCTCCGACATGGCCTGTGTGGTGCCGTTTTCATCGATGGTATACAATTGTAGCTCATCGAGGATCCTGATTTCCCGGCTTTGCCTGCGCATCAGGTTAATAGCCTGATTGGCGGCCATGCGGAACAAATATGCATTGAAATTGTCGATTTCACCCAGCTGAGCACGGCGTGTCCATAGCTTCATAAAGACGTCCTGTAATACGTCTTCTGCTGCTGTAGGGGAGTTGCCAAGGTGTAGGAGGAATGAATATAGTTTATCCTTGTACTTATGGAAAAGCGCCTCGAAGGCTACTTCATCATTGCCTGCCAACTTATTCACTAGTGCTATGTCATCCGGGTGGTGCATCGACGATAAAATTACATAAAAGACACTATTTATTTCCGGTAACGATTGCGTAAATAAACCTTCGGGAAATAAGCGGATTTTTATAGCTTCCGCCTGCTATAAATTCCTGTTATGAAGCACCTTGTTTATTTATGCCTGCTATTTGTTACGTTTTCCAGCTCCGCCCAGGAGAAAAAACTGTTAGTCGTAGCCCACGATGGGAGTGGAGATTTCTCCAATATCCAGGATGCGGTGAATGCCGTACGGGACTTTCAGTATTGGAGAGTGACCATTTTTATAAAGAAAGGAACTTATCATGAGAAACTGGTCATCCCTTCCTGGAAGACGGGGATTACGCTGATAGGTGAATCCCGGGATAGTACCATTATTACCAATAGTGATTTTTCAGGGAAGCCATATCCCGGTGGTAAAGATATAAATGGAAGGGACAAGTACAGCACATTTACATCTTATACCGTTTTGGTACAGGGGAATGATGTGGTCCTCCGGAATTTAACAATTGTAAATGCAGCTGGTCAGGTAGGACAAGGAGTCGCACTTCATGTGGAAGGAGACAGGTGTATATTCCGGAATTGTAAACTGCTGGGCAACCAGGATACACTGTATGCCGGAAAAGAAAATAGCCGGCAGTTTTATGATAGTTGTTATATAGAAGGCACCACTGATTTCATATTTGGTGCGGCCACGGTGGTATTTAAGGATTGCACCATTTTCAGTATCAGGAATTCCTATGTCACAGCTGCCTCTACGACCGCAAACCAGCCATATGGTTTTGTATTCATGCATTGCAACCTGATCGCTGCAGATACGGCTACGAAAGTGTATCTGGGGCGGCCATGGCGACCTTATGCCGCTACATTGTTTATGGAGTGCACATTGGGTAAACATATCCTGCCTGTTGGCTGGCATAATTGGGATAAGTCAGAGAATGAACAGACTGCCAGATACAGGGAGTATAATAATAATGGCCCGGGTGCCGGCACCCGCCAACGTGTGAGCTGGTCTAAGCAATTGAGTAAGCAGGAGGCGAAAGCGATTACAATCACTAAAATTCTGAATGCGTGGGATCCAACCGTACAGCCTTAATTATAATTTTTTTATTAGGAGTGCAAGCCGTGTGTGCGCAAAGCCCCTTGCAGCGTTATGTAAACCAGTTCAATGCTGCAGACAGTGAAACCGTGCAGAACTATGTGAATAATGCACAGGCTTATGAATGGTTGAATAAAAACATTCCTTTGCTGGAATGTCCGGATAGCATTATTGAAAAGACCTATTACTACCGATGGTGGACATTTAGAAAACACCTGAAAGAGACGCCGGATGGGTTCATATTTACGGAGTTTATCTTACCGGTAAAACATGCAGGCAGGTACAATGCGCTGAGTTGTGCCCTGGGGCATCACATCAATGAAGGCCGATGGCTGAGAGATACCCAGTACATCAACCAGGATATCCGCTATTGGTTTATAGCAGATGCACAGCAAAAGGCGCCTAAGTTTCACCAGTTTAGCAGCTGGGCGGAATGGGCGGTGTACGAAAGGATAAAGGTAGGCGGAGACCCAGTCCTGGCAATAGATCTGCTCCCATATATGGATGCGGATTATCGTTTATGGGAAAAGGAAAAGCGCCTTACTGATGGACTGTTCTGGCAGTTTGATGTAAAAGATGGTATGGAAGAGTCTATCAGTGGTAGCAGGAAAGAGAAAAATATCCGCCCTACGATTAACAGCTACATGTATGGCAATGCGGTGGCGATGGCCGCCATGGCAAAGCTGGCACACAATGGTACGCTGTTTAAAAAATACATAACTGATGCAGCAAAAATAAAATCATTGACACAAGATAGTATGTGGGATAGCAAAGCCGGTTTTTTTAAAGTCCGCTTAGCAAAAGGAGGCTTGTCAGATGCCCGTGAAGAAATCGGTTTTATCCCCTGGTATTTTAATTTGCCCGATGATCAGGCAGTTTATGCCCGTGCATGGCAGCAATTGATCGATACAGCTGGTTTTAATGCGCCCTGGGGCATTACAACAGCAGAGAGAAGACATCCTGCTTTTCGTAGTCATGGTACGGGTGGCTGTGAGTGGGATGGTGCACTGTGGCCGTTTGCCACTACTCAGACCTTGAAAGCTTTATCCAATCTGCTCCGTGATTATCATTATAAAGGCGGCATGACACCCGCTATTTACTATGAGATGCTCAGTACCTATGCCCGTTCTCATCAGAAAAACGGACAGCCTTACCTGGGAGAATACCAGGATGAGAAGAACGGATATTGGTTAAAGGGAGATAATCCCCGAAGTAGTTATTACAATCATTCCGGTTTCTGTGATCTTGTCATTAATGACCTGATAGGTATCAGGCCGTCATTAGATAATAAAGTAACCATCGATCCGATGGTGCCATGGCAATGGTTTCAGTTATCAAATATTCCTTATCATGGACACCTGATCACTATCAACTGGAATTACAAAAGCAAAGGATTCATCATATTTGTAGATAATGTAGAAAAATACAGGGGCAAAAAGCTGAAATCCGTAATGCTGGCACTCTAAGCCGGCCGCAGGCCTACGCCCGGAACGGGGCACTTCTGCCGAAGGCGGAAGTGCCCCGTTCTGCAATTACCTAATTTTTATCATGATAAGACCAATCGCATTTTTGTATCTTCGCCACTCTGATACGAACAAAAAACACACATGTTATGAACAGCCGTAAACGAATCCTTACCGGCTTGCTGGCGTTAAGCATAGCAGGCGGTACAACAACTGCACAGACTAAGACAAATCAGAATGGTAAACAGGCGTTTATTAATAACCTGATCAAAAAAATGACGCTGGAGGAGAAAATCGGGCAATTAAACCTACTCACCAGCGAAATGGACGTAACCGGCCCGTTTATGAATGCGGGATATAAAAAAGACATCGAAGACGGCCGCTGTGGCTCCATCTTCAATGCGTACACTCCTCAGTACACCCGCCAGTTACAGGATATAGCAATGAAAACCCGTCTTAAGATTCCTTTATTATTCGGATATGACGTAATTCATGGTCACAAGACCATCTTCCCTATTCCATTGGGAGAAGCCTGTACCTGGGATATGGCCCTCATGGAGAAGAGCGCCCGTATTGCTGCTGTAGAAGCCAGTGCAGACGGTCTGCAATGGACGTACTCTCCAATGGTGGATATTGCACGTGACCCCCGCTGGGGACGTGTAGCCGAAGGAGTAGGTGAAGACACCTGGTACGGCGTACAGGTAGCCAAAGCAAAAGTAAAAGGCTACCAGGGTACCGACCTCTCTCTGAACAACACTATTCTGGCCTGTGTAAAACACTTTGCCCTCTATGGTGCTGTGGAAGCCGGTCGAGACTACAACACTGTAGACATGAGCCGCCAGAAAATGTACGAGTACTACCTGCCTCCTTATAAAGCTGCTGTCGATGCAGGTGTAGCGACTGTGATGACTTCCTTCAACGAAGTAGACGGTATACCCGCTACTGGCAACAAATGGCTGATGACCGACCTGCTGCGCAGGCAATGGGGCTTCAAAGGCTTTGTGGTGACAGACTACACGGCTATTAATGAAATGATGGCACATGGTGTAGGTGATGAATATAAGGTAGGCGAACTGGCACTGAATGCCGGTGTAGATATGGATATGCAGGGTAGCGTATATACCAGGCAGCTGGCAAAGCTGGTGGCCGATAAAAAGATCACCATGGCACAGGTTGATACCTGCGTATACCGTATACTCTCCGCTAAATATGACCTGGGCCTCTTCAAAAATCCCTATTTATATTGCGACAACGAAAGACCTGCCAAAGAGATCCTGACGCCTGAAAATCGTGCTGTTGCCCGCGAAATCGGTGCCCGCTCTATCGTGCTCCTCAAAAACCAGCAAGAACTGCTGCCACTGAAGAAAGGGGCGAAAATTGCCCTGATAGGCCCGCTGGCAGACAGCAAACGTGATATGATCGGTAACTGGTCCGCAGCTGGAGACTATACAAAATCAATCACCCTGCTGGAAGGTATCAAACAGAAACTCGGAGGTGCAGGTAATGTCACTTACCTGCGTGGTGCACACTATACCAACGATACCACGCTGCTGAAAAGAGCATTGCAGAAAGCCGTGCTGACAGCCGAAGATACAGCCAATAGTGCAGGTATGCTGGCCGAAGCTGTTGCCCTGGCGCAGCAATCAGACATCGTGGTAATGGCATTGGGTGAATCATATGGTATGAGTGGTGAAGCTGCCAGCCGTTCTAACATCAGTATTCCTGAAAACCAGGAAAAACTGCTGAGAGCTGTATATGCTACCGGCAAACCAGTAGTGCTGGTACTGATGAATGGTCGTCCGCTGACCCTGGAATGGGAAGACGCCCACATCCCTGCTATCGTGGAAACATGGTTCCTGGGTACCGAAGCTGGTAACTCCATTGCCGACATATTGTTTGGCGATTACAACCCAGCCGGTAAGCTGACTATGACCTTCCCCCGCAGCGTAGGTCAGATCCCTATCTACTACAATCATAAGAATACCGGTCGTCCGGAGGATCCAGCGAATAAGTATTCCAGCAAATACCTGGATATCACCAATGAACCACTGTATCCATTTGGTTATGGTCTGAGCTATACCAAATTTACCTACGGTCCTGTACAGCTGGATAAAAACCAGCTGAAGCAATCAGCAACCGGCAATGTAAAAGTAAGTGTAGCAGTGACTAACAGTGGTAATTATGATGGAGAAGAGGTAGTACAGCTGTACATTCGGGACAAAGTAGCAAGCGTAACCCGCCCGGTAAAGGAGCTGAAAAACTTCAAAAAGATCTTCCTGAAGAAAGGAGAGACCCGGACAGTGACCTTTGAACTGAGCGTAAATGACCTGAAATTCTATAATAAAGACCTGAAATATGTGTCTGAGCCAGGTGATTTCTCTGTCTTTGTGGGTGGAAACAGCCGCGATACACAGTCTGCAGACTTCGCATTAGTACCTTAATACAATATTGACAGGTATAATAAAAAAGGGCTAGCCATACCGGCTAGCCCTTTTTTATTCGTGGCTTCTATAGCACGTCCTTAGGGCTTTCCCGGAGGTAACCCGCCTATAAGCCGCCTATATCCCGCCCAAAAGCCGCCCATAACCCGCATCTATAAAGAGGCGGGTTATGTACGGGTTACCTCCGGGAAAGGGTCGGGTTACCCATATGATTGTTCTATCTCTGAAATGATTCAATAACAGCCTTAAAATTTTAATTTTATTTTAAAAAATACTTCCTAACTTTGCCCCGTTATAAATTCAAATATGAACGCAAACGTACATACACATCATCACCATCATTTCTTACCACGCAGGTAGGCTGGGATGACTATATGTACTATCAAGATATTAGAACATCATCAGGGGCTTACCAAACGGTAAGCCCCTTTTTTGTTTTCACGGAACATTAACAAGAACATGAAACTGAGAATTGCCATTCAGAAATCAGGACGTTTACACGACGATTCCATCAAGCTGTTGAAAGAATGCGGTATCGACATCAACAATGGTGTTAATAAGCTGAAAACAGAAGCCAGTAACTTCCCGCTGGAAGTATTCTTCCTGCGCGATGATGATATTCCGCAATACGTGGAAGATGGCGTAGCAGATCTGGGTATCGTGGGTGAAAATGTGGTACTGGAAAAGAATCGCCCTGTAAGAACAGTTGAGAAACTGGGATTTGGCAAATGCCGCCTCTCCCTCGCTGTTTCCAAATCAGTGGAATACAATGGCGTAAAAGACATGGACAAGCTGCGCATTGCGACCAGCTATCCGGTGATCCTCGAAAAGTTCCTGCAGGAACATGGCCTGACTGCAGATATTCATGAAATCAGTGGTTCCGTGGAAATCGCTCCCGGCATTGGCCTGGCAGACGCTATCTGTGACCTGGTAAGCAGTGGTTCCACCCTGTTTATGAACGGTCTGAAAGAAGTAGAAGTGATCCTGAAATCTGAGGCAGTACTGATCTCTAACGGTAGTCTCACCCCGGAGCAGCAAGCTATTCTCCGCAAGCTGCAATTCCGTATCCAGGCAGTAAAGAAAGCGAAGAACACCAAGTACATTTTGCTGAATGCACCCAATGATAAACTGAAAGAAATCATCGCCCTGTTGCCAGGTATGAAGAGTCCCACCGTATTGCCACTGGCAGAAGAGGGTTGGAGTTCCGTACACTCAGTGCTGAATGAAAATGAATTCTGGGATATCATTGAAAGCCTGAAAGAAGCAGGTGCACAGGGTATACTGGTAGTTCCAATTGAAAAGATGATCATTTAATATCGCTGTCATATGTTGGTATTCGAATATCCAGAACGTTCACAATGGCCGGAGCTGCTGCGCCGCCCGGTATTTGACAACACTGCACTGGAAACCAGTGTAGGCAACATCCTCGCAGATGTACGCCAGAATGGAGATGCAGCCGTTCGCAAGTATGCGCAGCAATTTGATAAGGTACAGCTGGATGCACTCGCAGTCACACCTGCGGAGTTTGCACAGGCTGCAGCTACCCTCGATCCCGCATTGAAAAAGGCCATCTTACAGGCTAAACAAAATATAGAAGTCTTCCACAAAGCACAGCAGGAGTCCGGCAAGGTGATCGAAACCATGCCTGGAGTACAATGCTGGCGCAAACCGGTAGCGATAGAGAAAGTAGGGTTATATATTCCGGGTGGTTCTGCACCGCTGTTCTCTACCATCCTTATGCTCGGTATTCCGGCGGTGATAGCAGGATGTAAGGAAATTATTCTCTGCACCCCTTCCAATGCAAAAGGTGAAGTACACCCTGCAGTGCTTTATACAGCGGAGCAGATTGGATTGGATCGTGTGTATAAAATAGGCGGTGTGCAAGCAATAGCTGCCATGGCGTATGGTACAGAAAGCATTTCCCGTGTACACAAGATCTTTGGTCCGGGCAATCAGTATGTAACCTGTGCAAAACAGCTCATCAACAAAGATGGTGTAGCCATCGATATGCCGGCTGGACCTTCGGAAGTAGCGGTACTGGCAGATGAAACCTGTGTACCTGCTTTTGTAGCGGCTGATCTGCTGTCACAGGCAGAACACGGCCCTGATAGCCAGGTATTGCTGGTGACCACCACTGCTGATATTATCAAACCCGTTCAGGAACAGGTAGCTGCACAGCTGGCGCAATTACCACGCAAAGACATCGCTGCAAAGGCATTGGAAAACAGCCGTATCATACTGGTACGCGACAATGAAGAAGCGATGGCACTGCTGAATGAATATGCACCAGAGCACCTGATCGTGGCCTGCAAAGATGATATCTCCATTGCAGATGCGGTGGTGAATGCAGGTTCTGTATTCCTGGGTAACTATTCTCCTGAGAGCGCCGGCGACTATGCTTCGGGTACCAACCATACATTACCTACGAATGGTTATGCCACTGCTTACAGTGGTGTATCGCTGGATAGCTTCGTCAAGAAGATCACCTACCAGCGCCTGACCAAAGAAGGGTTACAAAATATAGGTAGTACCATCGAAATCATGGCTGCAGCAGAAGGGTTGGATGCACACAAGAATGCGGTGACCCTCCGTCTGAAATAATTTAATCTTAACGTATGTTCGATTTAAATAGCTTATTACGCGACAACATAAAACGCCTTGTTCCTTATTCTACAGCGAGAGATGAGTTCAAAGGCGAAGCATCCATTTTCCTGGATGCAAATGAAAATAGTTATGGTTCACCATTGCCGGTGAATTATAACCGTTATCCTGATCCGATGCAGTGGAAGGTAAAATACAAACTGGCAGAGATCAAGGGGGTACCACCACAGAATATTTTCCTGGGAAATGGAAGTGATGAAGTGATCGATGTATTGTATCGTTCCTTCTGCCGTCCGGGGATTGATAATGTTGTACTGTTTCCGCCTACCTATGGTATGTATGAAGTGAGTGCGAATATCAATGATGTGATTGTACGTAAAGTATCCCTCACACCTGATACTTTCCAGATAGATATGCCGGCATTGCAGGAAGCAGTGGATGAGTATACAAAGCTGATCTTTATCTGTTCTCCAAACAACCCTACAGGTAATTCCATTGACCGTTCAGACATCGAAATGATCCTGAATAATTTTGATGGTATTGTAGTGGTAGATGAGGCGTATATCAACTATGCACGTCAGAAAACTTTTATCTCTGAGCTGACTGAATATCCAAACCTTGTAGTGATGCAGACACTCTCCAAAGCATGGGGACTGGCGGCACTGCGCGTAGGGATGGCATTTGCAGGAGAAGATATTATCAATGTGCTGAACAAGGTGAAAGCACCTTACAACATTAACCAGTCTGCACAGGATCTCGTATTAACCGCATTGAACAATATCGGGCAGGTGAATGATTGGATCAAAGATGCAGTTGTAGAAAGAGATAAACTCGCAGCTGCGCTGGAAGGATTGCCACAGGTAGAACATATCTATCCAAGTGATGCGAACTTCCTGCTGGCGAAGACCACCGATGCAAAAGGTATTTACAATAACCTGGTAGAGCAGGGCATCATTGTACGTGATCGTTCTAAGGTAGAATTGTGTGGCGGCTGTCTGCGTATTACAGTAGGTACGCCGGAAGAGAATGTGACATTGGTAAATGCTATAAATAATTTCAAATAATGAAAAGAGTTCTCTTCATAGATCGCGATGGTACTTTGATCAAAGAGGTGCCACCTACTTACCAGATTGATTCACTTGATAAAATCGAATTCTATCCCAGGGTATTTACCTGGCTTACGCGTATAGCAGCGGAGCTGGATTTTGAACTGGTGATGGTGACGAACCAGGATGGGTTAGGCACGGAAAGCTTTCCTGAAGATACCTTCTGGCCGGCGCAGCAATTTATTGTTCGTGCGTTTGAGAATGAAGGGGTATTTTTTAAGGAGTTTCATATAGATCGCAGTTTCCCTCATGAGAACGCCCCTACGCGTAAACCGGGTACAGGCATGCTGACGAAATATTTCACAGCTGATTATGATCTGGCAAATTCATTTGTGATCGGAGATCGTATTACGGATGTACAGTTGGCCAAGAACCTGGGAGCGAAAGCGATCTGGATGAATGAAGGTACTGGTCTTGGTGGTGCTGAAGTGAGTGCAGATGCGAAGGCGCTGGAATCAGTCATTGCTTTGGAGTCTACAGATTGGGAGAAGATCTATGAGTTCCTGAAATTAGGATTGCGTAAAGTATCTCATACACGTACGACTAAAGAAACTGATATTCATATTGAATTGAACCTGGATGGTACTGGTAAAGCAGATATCGAAACTGGTTTGGGTTTCTTTGATCATATGCTGGATCAGATAGCGCGTCATGGTAGTATTGATCTTACTATCAAAGCGAAGGGCGATTTGCATATAGATGAGCATCATACGATCGAGGATGTGGGTATTGCACTGGGTGAAGCGGTAGCGCAGGGTTTAGGTGATAAAAGAGGGATAGAGCGTTATGGTTATTGCTTACCGATGGATGATTGTCTGGCGCAGGCGGCGATTGATTTTGGAGGGAGGAACTGGATTGTCTGGGATGCTAAGTTTAATAGGGAGAAGATAGGAGAGATGCCTACGGAGATGTTCTTCCATTTCTTTAAGTCTTTTTCAGATGCGTCAAAGAGTAACCTGAATATCAAGGCGGAAGGGGAGAATGAGCATCATAAGATAGAGGCGATCTTCAAGGTGTTTGCAAAGGCGATTAAGATGGCGGTAAAGAGGAATCCATCTAATATGCAATTGCCAAGTACGAAGGGGCTTCTTTAATAATAGTCGCGATTGATGATCCGGTTATCGCCATCGAAGCCGTATATAATAGTCGCGGTTGATGATCCGGCTATCGCCATCGAAGCCGTATATAATTGTCGCGGTTTATGATCCGGCGGTAGCCGGATCATAAACCGCTCCCGAGCGAATGATTTCCTGCCTCCGGCAGGAAATCATTCGCGAGACAGGAAAATCACCAGCGAGACAATTATCCGCGAGACAGAAAAAAATCTTCCTGAACATTTGTAATTTCAAATAATTCCCCGGATATTTGTTCCGTAAATAGAAATCAAACAAAACATGACCACATTCATTACAAACAATCATTGGCGTTGGCACAATATCAGTTCCTGATAATGTGTTACAGTGCCATGATCCGTAGTGATCGTATATAATTCGAAGGCTCGCTGTTACACAGCGGGCCTTCTTCGTTTTAATACCTAATCAAAATCAAATGGGTAGTATTCAAGTAAAATCAAGATCAAAGCAAATGCTGGCAGATGTATTCACCCCTGTGGGCATCTACCTGCGTCTTCGTGACCGGTTCCCTGGCTCCGTACTACTGGAAAGTACCGACTACCGCGCCAGTGAAAACAGCTATTCGTTTATCTGTATCAAACCGATCGCAGGCATCGAAGTAACCAGCACTAACGACTTTGAATTCAAGTATCCAAACCTCCCGCCAGAAAGGAAACAACTCAAAAGCCGCCAAAGCGTTCTCGACGAGCTTCAGAAGTTCCTCAGCAACTTCTCTTTCGCTGACAAACCAGTTCTGCCCGTCGTTCACAGCTTATTTGGCTACAGTACTTTCGACTCCGTACAATTCTTCGAAACAATAGAATTCAACAAGAATAAAGCAAACGGGAACACCATTCCCCTCATGCGCTATCGTTTCTATCAATACGTGATCGTCATCAACCACTTCAAAGATGAACTGTATCTCTGCGAAAACAGTGTAGATGGCCTGGACAGCGACTTTGAACTGATAGAATCACTGATCCGCTCGAAAGATGTACCGAACTACCACTTCACGGCTACAGGAGATGAGCAGAGCAATATGACCGATGAGCAGTATATGGCAATTGTTGAAAAAGGTAAACAACACTGCTTCAGAGGAGATGTCTTCCAGGTAGTATTATCCCGCGCTTTCAACCAATCCTTCAAAGGCGACGAATTCAACGTCTACCGCGCACTCCGCTCCATCAACCCTTCCCCATATCTCTTCTTCTTCGATTACGGCGATTACAAATTAATGGGTTCTTCTCCCGAAGCCCAGCTTATCATCAAAGATGGTAAAGCCACCATTCACCCGATAGCAGGCACTTTCCGTCGAACCGGCAATGATGAGGAAGACCGTAAACTGGCAAAATTACTGCTGGAAGATCCAAAGGAAAATGCAGAACATGTAATGCTGGTCGATCTGGCACGTAATGACCTGAGCCGCCTTGCTACTGATGTAGTCGTAGACTCTTACCGCAATATCCAATATTACTCTCACGTCATCCACCTGGTAAGCGAAGTATCCGGCAAGGTACAGAAGGGCAATCCTTTCTCCCTGCTGGCAGCTACTTTCCCTGCAGGTACCCTGTCCGGCGCACCGAAATACAGAGCCATGCAGATCATTGACGAATACGAACCTACACAACGTGGTTTCTATGGTGGATGTATCGGTTCCGTTGGTTTCAACGGCGACTTTAACCATGCTATCATGATCCGCAGCATCCTGAGCAAATCAAATGTCCTGTATTATCAGGCAGGTGCCGGTGTGGTTGCAAAGTCCGTAGCCGAATCGGAAAAAGATGAAGTGAACAATAAACTGAATGCATTAAAACAGGCCATTCTGTTGGCACAAAAAATCTGACATGAACATTCTTGTGTTTGATAACTACGACTCTTTTACATATAACCTGGTACACCTGGTGGAGAAGATCATCAACGGCAAAGTCAGTGTATTCCGTAATGATGAAATTCCATTGGAGAAAGTAAAAGACTATGATAAGATTATTCTCTCTCCCGGTCCTGGTATTCCGGAAGAAGCAGGTATGCTGCTGCCCCTGATCAAAGAATATGCGGCTACCAAATCCATATTCGGCGTATGCCTCGGCCAGCAGGCCATAGGCGAAGCTTTTGGTGCCAGTCTCATCAACCTGAAAGATGTATACCACGGCGTAGCCACCCCTGTAAACATCATCAACAGGGAAGGCAGATTATTTAACGGACTCCCCGACCAGCTCGAAGTTGGCAGATACCACTCCTGGGTAGTAGATGAAAAAACATTGCCATCCAGCCTTACCGTTACTGCAAAGGACGACAACGGCTATATCATGGCACTGCAACATCAGCAATATGATGTGAGCGGCGTACAGTTTCACCCTGAAAGTGTACTTACACCGGAAGGGGAAAAGATCATCCGTAACTGGTTAAATGCATAAATCCCGGGATTATGAAAAAGATACTGAATTACCTTTTTGAACATAAAACATTCACCCGCAGCGCAGCCAAGGAGATCCTGATCGGTATTTCCAAGGGGATGTACAATGAAAGCGAACTCGCTGCTTTCATGACCGTATACCTCATGCGCAGCATCACTGTAGATGAACTGCTCGGCTTTCGCGATGCCCTGCTGGAACTCTGCATCCCTGTCAACCTGAATGGCTACAATGTACTGGACATTGTAGGTACAGGTGGCGATGGTAAAAACTCTTTCAATATCAGTACCCTGTCCTGCTTTATCGTAGCAGGTGCCGGTGGTAAAGTGGCCAAGCATGGTAACGTAGGAGTATCTACGATCAGCGGCGCCTCAAACCTGATGGAGACGGCTGGTTATAAATTTAAGAACGACGATGCGAAGCTGCGTACAGAACTGGAAGAATCCGGTGTTTGTTTTCTGCACGCACCGCTGTTCCACCCGGCACTGAAAAATGTAGCAGGTGTACGTCGTCAGTTGGGTGTACGCACCTTCTTCAACGTACTCGGTCCATTGGTGAATCCAGCTTTTGCACAGCACCAGTTGATTGGGGTATATAGCCTGGAACTGGCCCGTGTATATAACTACCTGTTTCAGCAGACGGACAAGCAATATGCTATCGTGCATAGCCTGGACGGATATGATGAAATCTCGCTGACCTCTGATACCCGCGTCATCACCAACAAAGGTGAGCGTGACTGGACGCCTGAGCAGCTGGGTAAACGCAAGGTTTTCCCTGAAGATATTTACGGAGGCAACTCTATTGAAGAAGCCGCCAAAATCTTTATGAAAATTTTAAAGGGCGAAGGTACCTGGGCACAGAATGCGGTGGTCATGGCGAATGCCGCTATGGGCTTGCATACGCTGGGCAATTACCCAACGTACGAAGAATGTTTCCTGGCAGCTGTAGAGTCGCTGGAATCCGGTGCCGCACACAATTCTTTTAAGAAGTTGATAAGTTTGCAGTCATGAAAAATATCCTTACTGAAATAGTCGCACATAAACATGTAGAAGTGGCCGCGCGTAAACTGCAACGCCCGGTAGCCGAGCTGGAACAGTCATCTGCCTTTAAACGGGAGCCTTTGTCATTGTCCGGCTTTCTGTTGAACCCTGAGAAAACAGGTATCATCGCAGAATTCAAAAGGAAGTCCCCTTCCAAGGGGCTGATCAATGGCACTGCCACCGTACATGATGTGACCATGGCCTATACCCGCTATGGGGCTTCTGGTCTGTCAGTATTGACAGATGAGCAGTTCTTTGGTGGTAGTTCTGACGATCTGGTACAGGCGCGTGCAGTGAATAATATTCCTGTGCTGAGAAAAGATTTTGTGATCGATGAATACCAGATACTGGAAGCAAAGGCAATTGGTGCGGATGTTATTTTGCTGATTGCAGAATGTCTTACAAAAGAAGAAGTAGCACGATTAGCTGCCTTTGCACACAACATAGGACTGGAAGTACTGCTGGAAGTACACAGTGGCGATCAGCTGGACAAGGTGACAGATCATATTCAGAACGTAGGTGTGAACAACCGTGACCTCACTACTTTCAGGGTAGATTTCAACCGCAGTTGTGAACTGGCGTCACAGATCCCTGCCGGCAAATGTAAGGTAGCGGAAAGCGGTATCAGCAACACGGATAATATTGTGACGTTGAAGAAAGCCGGTTTTAATGGTTTCCTCATTGGCGAACACTTTATGAAGACAGAAAATCCTGCAAGGGCATTTGAAAACTTTGTAACGGAGCTGTCCGGTAAACTGAAAGGATAAATGATGCAACTGAAAGTATGCGGTATCACCAGAAAAGAAGACCTGGATAAACTGGTCGAACTGGGTGTACACTATGCCGGCTTTATCTTTTATGAGAAATCGCCCCGTTTTGTAGGGAATAGACTGGATGCCCGCACCGTGCGCGAAACGAAAGGGATCCTGAAAGTAGGCGTGTTTGTAAATGCACCATTGGAGCAGGTAAAACAGCTCATCGGCAGTTATGGACTGCACCTGGTACAATTGCATGGCGACGAAGATCCTGCATACTGTGCAGCATTGCAGTCATTGGTGCCTGTGATCAGGGCTTTCAGGATTGGTGAGGATGTGAACTGGGATACACTGGCAGCGTATGTACCTGTGACCAACTACTTCCTGTTTGACACCGCTGCCGGTAAGGCGTATGGTGGTACAGGCAGGTTGTTTAACTGGGAGTTGCTGCACACCTATCCATTCGATCATCCGTTTTTCCTCAGTGGCGGCATTGGCCCTGAGCAGCTGGAAGACCTGCTGGCATTTGAACACCCGGCATTGTTTGCAGCTGATGTGAACAGTAAATTTGAGACTGCACCAGGAGTGAAAGATATGGTGAGCGTGCAGCAGTTCTCCATAAAGATTTTATAAAATTATTTAAAATAATCAAGCATGAAGATCGCTGACAATACGCTGGGCTTACCCTATCATGTAGATGAAAAAGGCTTCTATGGCCGTTTTGGCGGTGCCTATGTGCCAGAGATGCTCTTCCCGAACGTGGATGAGTTACAAAAAAGGTACCTGGAAATTCTGCGTGAACCGAGCTTCCAGCAGGAGTTTGAACAATTGCTGCGGGATTATGTAGGTCGTCCTTCTCCTTTATATTTTGCGAAGCGCCTCTCTGAAAAATATGGTGCACAGATCTACCTGAAAAGGGAAGACCTGAACCATACAGGTGCACATAAGGTAAACAATACAATCGGTCAGATCCTGCTGGCAAAGCGACTGGGCAAAACCCGCATCATCGCTGAAACCGGTGCAGGTCAGCACGGGGTAGCGACAGCTACAGTGTGTGCCCTGATGAATATGGAATGTGTGATCTACATGGGTAGCATCGACATCCAGCGCCAGGCGCCGAACGTAGCACGTATGAAAATGCTGGGTGCTACAGTAGTAGCTGCTACCAGTGGTAGTCAAACACTGAAAGATGCGTGTAACGAAGCTATCCGTGACTGGATCAATAATCCTGTCACTACCCATTACATACTGGGTACAGCAGCAGGTCCTCATCCATATCCTGATATGGTGACCCGTTTTCAATCCGTGATCAGCGAAGAGATCCGCAAACAGCTGGAAGAAAAAACCGGCAATCCGAATCCGGATTATGTAGTGGCCTGTATAGGTGGGGGGAGCAATGCTGCCGGTACATATTATCACTTCCTGAACGAACCGGATGTAAAGATCATTGCAGTGGAAGCTGCGGGCAAAGGGGTACATTCCGGACACTCTGCAGCCACTACGCAACTGGGTAAACTGGGTATCATCCATGCTGCGAAAACACTGCTGATGCAGACAGACGACGGACAGATTACTGAGCCATATTCCATTTCCGCAGGTCTGGACTATCCGGGTATTGGTCCATTGCATGCACATTTGTATGAAACCGGCCGTGGTACTTTCCTGGCTGCAACAGATGATGAAGCGCTGCAGGCAGCTTATGAGCTAACCCGACTGGAAGGCATTATCCCTGCACTGGAATCCAGCCACGCACTGGCGAAACTGGGTGAAATTCCTTTCAAACCATCAGATGTTGTAGTCGTATGCCTGAGTGGTCGTGGTGACAAGGATATGGAAACATACATTCGTAATCTGCCCAATAAATAAATTATTTTATGAGCAATCGTATAGATCAGTTATTTGCCAGTAAAAAAAACGGTATTCTCAATATATACTGCACAGCAGGTTTCCCGGAATTGAATGATACACTGCCAGTGATGACGGCGCTGCAACAGCATGGTGCAGACCTGATAGAACTGGGTATGCCTTTCTCCGATCCACTGGCCGATGGTCCGGTGATACAGGAGAGCAGCACCCGCGCTATCAAAAATGGGATGGGACTTCGTGTATTGTTTGAGCAATTGAAAGACTTCAGGAAAAGCATTCATGTACCTGTGATCCTCATGGGGTACCTGAACCCGGTTTTGCTGTATGGTATTGAAGCTTTCTGCCAGAAATGTGCTGAAGTAGGGATAGATGGTCTGATCCTGCCTGACCTGCCAATGGACGAGTACGAAAATGAATATAAAGCGGTCTTTGAACATTACGGTTTGCACCTGATTTTCCTGGTGACACCAGAAACGAGCGAAGCACGCATCCGTAAGATCGACAGCCTGAGCAAAGGATTTATTTACGCTGTATCATCTTCCTCTACCACTGGTACAGACAAGAATATGGGCCACCAGCAGGCATATTTCGAAAGACTTGAAAAGTTGCAGTTAAAGAACCCTGTATTGATCGGGTTTGGTGTCAAAGATAAAGCTACCTTTGCGGCGGCCTGTGCACACAGCAATGGTGCAATTATAGGTACTGCCTTTATCCGCGCTATAGAAAATGCGACCAATATCGACACTGCTGTCAAAGACTTTATCAGCAGCGTAAAATAGTTTTTATGAAAACGGTAATCATCAAGTACAACGCCGGTAATATCCGCTCTGTATTATTTGCACTGGACCGCATTGGCGTGGAAGGTGTGGTTACAGATAACCCGGACGAAATCCGTGCTGCAGACAGGGTGATCTTTCCAGGAGTAGGAGAGGCGAGCACCGCCATGAACTACCTGAAAGAAAGAAAGCTCGACCTCCTCATCAGGGACCTGAAGCAACCTACTTTGGGTATTTGCCTGGGTATGCAGCTGATGTGTAAGCACTCAGAAGAAAATAATACACCCTGCCTCGGAATTTTCGATGTGGAAGTAAAGAAATTCCAGTCACCGGTAGACAACCTGCTGAAGATCCCACAGATCGGCTGGAACAATATTACAGGATTGTACAGCGCTATCTTTGAGCATGTGCGTGAAAACAGTTACATGTACTTTGTACACAGCTACTATGCGGCCCTGAGCGCAGATACAGTAGCGACTACGAACTATGTGATCAACTACAGCAGCGCCCTGCAGAAAGATAATTTTTATGCGGTACAGTTCCACCCGGAAAAGTCAGCAGATGGAGGACAGCAAATTCTGGAAAACTTCCTGAAGATCCAATAAACAATGCAGGTAAGAAGAATCAATACAGTCGATACACTCACCCTGCGCAGGGATGTGCTGTATCCTGATCAGTCGCTGGATGCCGTGAAGGTAGAAGGTGATGATGATGGCCTGCACTTTGGATTGTTTGAACAATCTACACTAGTCGGTGTCATTTCTTTGTTCCTGGAGCGGGTAAGCGCCCGTTTTCGCAAGCTGGCTATTTCACCGGCTTGCCAGGGAAAAGGTTATGGGAGCATATTGTTAGCTCATGTGGAAGACTTTTGTCGCAGGGAACGCATTCCTTCATTGTGGTGCGATGCCCGCGATTCGGCATTTGGCTTCTATGAAAAGAGAGGCTATGTGTACGACAGTGCGCCTTTTAAAAAAGGAAATAATACATTTCGCAAAATGAAAATTGAACTGGGTCAGGCATCCGCACAAAAATTCAGCGTGATTCCGGCAATCGATATTATAGATGGTAAATGTGTTCGCCTCACACAAGGAGATTATGCACAGAAGAAAGTGTATAATGAACATCCGCTGGAGGTGGCGAAAGAGTTTGAAAGTATTGGCGTGACCCGCCTGCACCTGGTAGACCTGGATGGGGCTAAGAAGGGGAGTGTGGTCAACTGGAAAGTGCTGGAAGCGATTGCTGGCCATACCAGCCTGGTAGTAGACTTTGGAGGAGGTATCAAGAAAGAAGACGACCTCCGCATTGTGTATGAAAACGGTGCTGCCCTGGCTACTATCGGTTCTATCGCTGTAAAGGAACCCGAGCTGTTTTTTAGCTGGGTGAAAGCGTATGGTGCAGACAAGATTTTCCTGGGTGCAGATGTAAAAGAAGAAAAGATCGCAGTAGGAGGTTGGCTGGAAACGACTGACCTGACTATTTACGATTTCCTGGAATCTAATATCAAAGAAGGTGTGCATCACATCTTCTGTACAGATATCGCGAAAGACGGTTTGCTGCAGGGGCCTTCCATCCCACTGTACAAAAAGATCCTGGAGCGTTTTCCCAACATTGACTTTGTAGCCAGCGGTGGTGTGAGCAATATGGAAGATATCTATGCACTGCAGGAAGCAGGTTGCAATGGTGTGATCGTAGGGAAAGCGATCTATGAAGGAAAGATCTCAATGGAAGAGTTGAAACAATTAATGAAGTAAACAACACAAGCCATGTTGACAAAACGTATCATACCTTGTCTGGACATCAAAGATGGCCGCACAGTAAAAGGGGTGAACTTTGAAAATATCCGCGATGCGGGGGATCCGATCGAATTGGGTGCCCTGTATGCGCAACAGGGAGCGGATGAACTGGTATTCCTGGACATCACTGCTACCAACGAGCGTCGTAAGACCCTCTCTGAACTGGTAAGAAGTATTGCCAGGCATGTAAACATCCCGTTTACAGTAGGAGGGGGCATCTCATCAGTAGAAGATGTAAGTGTATTGCTGCAGAACGGTGCTGATAAGATCTCAGTAAATACTTCTGCTTTCAGGCGTCCTGAGCTGGTCGATGAACTGGCAAGGGAATTTGGCAGTCAGTGTGTGGTACTGGCGATCGATACCCGTTTTGAAGACGGGGATTGGTATGTGTACCTGAATGGTGGCCGTGTGAAAACGGATGTAAAATGCTATGACTGGGCTAAGGAAGCGGTGTCAAGAGGAGCGGGCGAGATCCTGCTCACTTCTATGAACAATGACGGTACCAAGCAGGGTTTTGCATTGGACATCACCGGCAAACTGTCGCAGAACCTGAATGTACCGATAATTGCCTCCGGAGGCGCTGGTACGATGGAGCACTTTACGGATGTGTTCGAAAATGCCCAGGCCGATGCAGCATTGGCGGCAAGTATTTTTCACTATAAAGAAATCGAGATCCCGGCCCTGAAGACATATCTTTATCAAAAAGGTGTGAACATCAGGTTCTAATAAATAGCTACTTTTGCACTGCTAAGTCAATTTTAAAGAGCGCACCAAATGTATAATTACAAGCAGATAGATTTTCAAAAATCAGCAGACGGACTGGTACCGGCCATCATACAGGATGCCGCTACTCACAAAGTTCTGATGCTGGGCTACATGAACCAGGAATCCCTGGACAAAACCCTGCAGGAAGGAAAAGTGACATTCTTCAGCCGTTCCAAACAAAGGCTGTGGACAAAAGGAGAGGAGAGTGGTAACTTCCTCATGTTGGTAGACCTGCGGGTAGACTGCGACAACGATACCCTACTTATCAAGGTAAACCCTGCGGGTGTAGTATGTCATACAGGTGCGGACACCTGTTGGGATGAAAAGAATATCTCCAACGATTTTCTGTCCAAACTGGAAACTGTCATCAACGATCGGAAAAATAACCCTTCCGACAGCTCTTATACTTCTAAACTCTTCGCCAAAGGCATCAACAAGATTGCCCAGAAGGTAGGGGAAGAAGCAGTAGAAGTGGTGATCGAAGCAAAAGATGACAGTGAAGAACTGTTCCTGAATGAATCAGCAGATCTGCTGTTCCATTACCTGGTATTGCTCAGTGCCAAAGGCTACCAACTGTCTGACGTACTGGGGATATTGCAGCAAAGACATAAGTAACACAAATATTTCATATATTAGGGCGTGAAAAGACTTACTGTTATCTGCGCCGCAGGCGTACTATGCTCACTTTCCATCACTGCACAGCAGGTATCCGGATCCCTGAAGGGAGCGGAGGGCAAAAAGCTGTACCTCTATAGTGATGACGACAACAATCCAAAGGATTCCCTCGTCATTAAAGAAGATGGCAAGTTTACCTTTAATACCGATGCTACCAAAGCACCAGCGGTAAACGCCCTGGTACTGGAATCTGTGAATAATCCCCTGCTGTTTGTAACAGGCAAGGAGAAGACTTCTTATGTGCTCACGGCTGCTGACTTCCCCATTGCGACTTCAATGAAGGGTAGTGCGGATGACAAAGCCATGCAGGAATACCAGAAGGCTTTTGCTCCCTTGCTGAAACGTGCGGGAGAACTGAATGCAGAAGCCAAAGGCATTAATCCTGACGATGAAGCTGCCAAGCAGGCCTTTCGTGATAAAGCAGCTAAATTCAGCGATGAAGTAACTGCCACCGGAAAAAAGCTGGTAAAAGACCATCCAAAGGAAATAGCCAGCATCTGGGTATTAATGAATGAGCTGCGCAGCCGTTTATCTCCTGAAGACTTTGAAGCATTATATACTTCTCTCGACGCAGGTCTGAAAGAAACCAAGTATGGCAAATCAGCGGGTAAGTACCTGCGTGATCTGAAAGGTGAAACAGAAGTGGTTGAAGCAGAAGACTTTGAACAGACCGATGTAAATGGGAACAAAGTAAAGCTGTCTTCTTTCAGAGGTAAATATGTGCTGGTAGATTTCTGGGCCAGCTGGTGTGGACCTTGCCGCCAGGAAAACCCGAATGTGGTAAAAGCGTATAACAAATTCAAAGACAAGAACTTCACTATACTTGGAGTGTCGCTGGACCAGGAAAAGGAACGCTGGGTAGCTGCTATCAAGCATGATAACCTGGACTGGACACAGGTATCGGACCTGAAAGGATGGGGGAACGAAGCTGCCCGGCTGTACAACATCAACGGGATCCCTGCGAACCTGCTGATAGACCCGAAGGGTCGGATCATAGCCCGCAACCTGAGAGGGGCGGCGCTGGAAGAGAAGCTTGCCCAGGTACTGAAATAAGTAAGTAAGAAAGATAATAGCTGAAGCCCGCTCTGCGGGCTTTTTGCATTTTTAGGCCGCTTATCACAATCCCTTTGATTATCCTGATGGTAATCGGGATTTTTGTTATAAAATCAGAAACTAATGAAGTCAGTAATATTGGCCGCGGCGCTATTGTCGCCCGTGGTCTTAGTTGCGCAGGACAAGAAAAATGAGCACCCCTTTACCATTGAGGGATCTGTCGCGCAACTGCAAAAGCCAGCTAAAGTTTACCTGAGTATCCGTAATTCAAGTAAGAATAAACTGGATAGTGCAGAAGTAAAAGATGGTAAATTCTCCTTTACAGGTAGTTTGGAAGAGCCTATGATGGCCAGCCTGCTGCTAAAAGTACAGGATCCGTCGGCACCCGAGCTCACAGGACCGGTGAAGAAGGATATCCTGACCGTATTCCTGGATAAAGGAAAGATGAACATCTCAGCACAGGACTCTATCAGCAAAGCGACCGTGACTGGTTCTAAAGCGAATGACGATTTTAAGCAGCTGAATGAGAACTTAAAAGATGTGAGCAGCCAGATGCAGGAACTACAACAGCAGTACCGGCAGTTGTATATGGCGAAGGATGAAGAGGGAATGAAGAAGCTGGAGCCTAAATTTGATGAACTGGAAGCTAAACAGAAGACGATTCTGGGCGATTACCTCAAAAGTAATAGTAATTCCCCGATAGCATTGTTCGTACTGAACCAGTATGCTGGTTATGAAATAAATCCTACCGAGATCACGCCTATATATAATAAGCTGAGTAAGAAATTGCGCACAAGCCCTTCAGGAAAAGAATTTGCAGCAAGGCTGGAATCTGCCCGTAAAACAGCGATAGGGCAGCCGGCGATGGACTTTAGTCAGCCTGATGCCGATGGTAAGCAGATTAGTCTGGCTTCTTATAAAGGTAAGTATGTATTGGTTGATTTTTGGGCGAGCTGGTGTGGTCCTTGCCGTGCTGAAAATCCGAATGTAGTGAAGGCCTATAGCCGGTTTAAAGATAAAGGATTTGACATTTTAGGTGTGAGCCTGGATGATAAAAAAGATAAGTGGCTGGCGGCTGTGCAGGCAGATAATTTGCCATGGACACATGTAAGTGATTTGAAAGGGTGGAAGAATGTGGTGGCAGAGCAGTATGGGATCAGGGCGATTCCCCAGAATTTGCTGTTGGATCCTAAGGGGGTGATTATTGCTAAGAACCTTCGCGGAGATGCACTCGAAAAGAAATTAGAAGAAGTAATTAAATAAGCCAAATCAAAAAGGTTTTGCCAGAGGCAAAACCTTTTTGATTTGGAGGCGAAATGGTTCTGGTGGCGGAAGCCACCAGAACCATTTCGGTTTTTAGGAAATTAATTTGGTTGTTTACGAAACTTTCGTAGATTTACGAAACAATCGTAGTTATGGAGAAACTAACTCAACAAGAAGAAAATGCCATGCTTGCCATCTGGAAAATGTCAGGTGGATTTGTGAAGGATTTCCTCGAAGTTCATCCGGCTCCTCAGCCACCTTATACAACCCTGGCCTCTACAGTCAAAAACCTGGAGAAGAAGGGGTATTTACAAAGCCGGAAGATTGGTAACGTATATGAATACCAACCCATCATACCAGAAAACGAGTATAAGCAAAAATTCATGAGTGGGTTTGTCAAAGACTACTTTGAAAACTCTTATAAAAACCTCGTCACCTTTTTCGCCAAGGAGAAAAAGATCAGCCCTGAAGAACTCAAAGAAATCGTAAAAATGATCGAGAAAAATCAATAATTATGTTGCTCTTTCTGCTCAAGGCTAATATAGCCCTCACGTTATTCTACCTGGCCTACCGCTTTGGTCTGCGTCGCCTTACATTCTATACTTTAAACCGTGCTTTTCTCCTGCTGGCTATCATTTGTGCCGCTGTTTGTCCATTCATCAACCCGGAAACCTTTTTCCGTCACAATCGTCCACTGACGGGTGCAGCCATCGCCTACGTCATTGACTTCAATGACCTCCGCCAGCCGGCTACCCCCTGGATAAATGTGGTGCTTTTATATATATTCTGGGCAGGCGTGATCGTCATGACATTGAGAATGCTTCTGCAACTCAGCTCTCTCTGGGCCCTGCATAGAACTACCAGTAAGGATAAACTTTTTGACCAGCAGGTAAGGGTGACTGACAAATCATTACAACCTTTTTCATTCTTACATAATATATACATCAACCCTGATATGCACAGTCCTGCAGAACTCTCAGCTATTATGCGGCACGAGCAGGTCCATGTGCGGCAGTGGCATACACTGGATGTACTGCTGGGAGAACTGAACAAGATTTTCTACTGGTTTAACCCCGGTGCATGGCTCATCAGCACAGCCATCAGGGAAAACCTGGAGTTCATTACCGACAGGTACATGCTACGGCAGGGTACAGATATTAAGGTTTATCAATACAGCCTTTTAAAAGTAAGTGGGATCCCATATGCGACGGCCATCGCAAACAATTTCAATTTTTCACACTTAAAACAAAGGATTATGATGATGAATAAACAACGGTCATCAAAATATAACCTGGTCAGGTACTTTGTGTTGGGGAGCTTAATGATCATTGCGCTTGTGTCGCTGAATTATTCCCGGGCAGCTATCACTGTTACTGTAAAGAAAGCGCTGCGTAGTGATACGACTGTGACCCCAATACCGGCAGACCCTAAAGCACCAATAGTCCGGGAAGATCCGGTAATTGTTAAAGATGTACCGCCACCGCCGGCACCAAAGTCGCCGAAGCCATTCATCGTACAGGCAGATCAGGTTGCTGTTGAGGATGTAGCGCCTCCTCCTCCGCCACCGGCACCGAAGTCTCCGAAGTCGCCAAAGTCAGCGAAGACTCCACCGCCACCGCCACCGCCACCTGCACCAGCAGTATTTTCAATAACCTTTGATGGTCCAAAGCCGGTGGTGCCGCCACCACCTCCTCCTCCGCCACCGCCACCACCAGTGCCAGATTCAAATCATGTAGTGATCTTTCGTTCCATAACTGGAAAGGGGGCTGTTAATCCGCAAGGAGAGCCATTGGTTTACATCAATAATGAATTCAAGGGTAAGGGAATGTCTGTAGCATCAGCGTATAACAATACAAATATTGAATCTGTATCTGTATGGAAGGGCGACAGTGTACCTGCTGAATATGGAGAAGATTGCCGGAAGAATGGTATAGTCGTTATTTACACAAAAGATTATACCGGATCCAAAGGCCCGACACTTACTAAAGCAGAAGTGATGACAGTGGAAGCGAAAAAAATAATAATCGAATCAAAAGACGGGAAGAAGACAGAATTTCAAAAATAGATCGTATTCATATAAAAAAAGAAAGCCTCCTTTTTACAGAAGGCTTTCTTTTTTGGTCTTATCAACCTGTGCTATCTTACACACCTGAAACCAAGATTCTCCAACCCTGACTCCGGCGATGACTTCATTCTGGCTGTAACCCTATATCCTGAACAATACTGATCAGTACACATAAATGATCCACCCCTGATGGTATGTTTTGCCACTGCAGGATCCTCCGGATCATTCCCTTTTGCAGGCCCTTTCGGATTATGCAGATGTTCTGCATGTTTGTAATAATCCACATCATACCAGTCGGCTACCCATTCCCATACATTCCCCGCCATATCATACAATCCGTAACCATTAGCAGGGAAGGACCTCACTGGTGCCAATCCTGTAAACCCATCTACTGCTGTATTCTGATAGGGGAAATTGCCACTCCATGTATTGGCTTTTGGTTTGCCGGAAGTGATCGGATCGCTGCCCCAAGAATAAGGTTGATCATTCAACCCTCCCCTGGCTGCAAACTCCCATTCTGCTTCTGTAGGTAGCCGCTTACCTGCCCAGCGGGCATAAGCCTGAGCATCATCCCATGACACCTGTACCACAGGCAGGTTTTCTTTGCCTTTGATATCACTGCCCGGACCCTGAGGATGTTGCCAGCTGGCACCCAGTGTAAACGTCCACCATTGAGAAACATCGTCCAGCGGTACCGCATGATCAGGAGGTGTGAACACCAGTGCACCTGGTAACAGCATACTGCTGTCAGGCTCCGGTGAACCGGGAGGCAATTGTTGCATCAACTCTTCTTTGCTGATAGGCTTTTCAGCCGTAGTGACGTATCCGGTAGCTTTCACAAAGGCGGCAAACTCTGCATTGGTCACTTCATGTTCATCTATCCAGAAGCTATCGACAGTGACGCTGTGCCTGGGTTGCTCATCCTGACGGGCTTCCGCATCGTTAGCACCCATTATAAAGGTGCCGCCGGGTATCCGTATCATATGATTGGCGGTATCCGCTGTCGTAACCAGCACACTGTCATTGCTGGGGCTCTTCTTTTCTCTGCTTTGGCAGGCATTGAGCGATATAGCTCCTGCCAGCAGGTAGAGTGGCATATAACGAAACATATCTCACAAGTTCGGAATTATTTCATGAAATATTAGTCTGCGGCAGCAAGGACGCAATCATTTTTATTTTTCTGGAAACATTACATATGGTGAAAAATTAACACTAAAATAATCACTACTTCTGCGAAACTGTCGTAAACTGCATCAGCTTAACATATGGAACAATTTTCAGCACCCTTCCACCGCCACGATTTTGGAGAGCATTTCCTCTGGGGTATCACTATTTCTGCATTTCAGAATGAAGGTGCACATGATCATGACGGAAAAGGCGCTTCCATCTGGGATGATTTTACAGCCCGTAAGGGTAAGATCAAAGATGGCACCCATGCACAGGTCACTACAGATTTCTACAATAGGTACCGGGATGACATTCTTCTCGCTAAATCCATGGGGTTTAAAATATTCCGTTTTTCTATAGCATGGCCACGTATTCTGCCTAACGGCACAGGGGCCATCAATCCTGCCGGCATTGACTTTTATCACCGCATTATCGATACCTGCCTGGAACTGGACATGGTTCCTTATGTGACTTTATATCACTGGGACCTGCCGCTGGCATTGGAACATAAAGGAGGCTGGTGCCACAGGGGTATCATCTTCGCCTTTGAAGAATATGTGCGGATCTGTGTAGAAGCTTATGGCGATAAAGTGAAAAACTGGGTGGTGATGAATGAGCCGTTTGGTTTTACATCGTTGGGCTATATGTTAGGGGTACACGCTCCGGGCAAATTTGGATTATCTTATTTCTTCCCGGCAGTGCACCATGCCTTGCTGGCACAGTCCGCCGGTGCCAAGGTGATCCGTGAGATGGTAAAAGGTGCAAATATCGGGATTGCATTATCCTGCTCTTATATTTTACCCAATACCCAAAGCCAGGCAGATATCCAGGCCGCCCGCAAAGCAGATGCGCTATTCAACCGGATCTTCCTGGAGCCTATCCTGGGCATGGGCTATCCTGTAGCTGATTTCCCCTTACTGGGCAAAATAGAGCGCCGCTATGCCCTTTGGCGGGATCGCGATAACCTGTCTTTCGACTACGACTTTATAGGGGTACAGAATTATTTCCCGCTGGTGATTCGTCGGAATCCGTTTATGCCCATCGTCGGGGTATCGGAAGTAAAGCCACGTTACCGCAAGGTACCGGTTACGGCAATGGGTTGGGAGATTAGTGGAGAAGGGATATATAATATCCTGAAACAGTTTGCTGCCTATCCGAATATCCCCAGGCTGATTGTTACTGAAAACGGGGCTGCTTTCAACGATGTATTGACAGATGGGCGTATTCACGACACTGACAGGATCAACTACTTTATCACCTACCTGGAAGCGATTCTGAAGGCAAAGAACGAAGGGGTGCCACTGGATGGCTACTTTGTGTGGACGCTTACAGATAACTTTGAGTGGGCGGAAGGGTACCGTGCCCGTTTTGGATTGGCGCATGTAGATCTCGATACACAGGTGCGCACCCTGAAAGACTCGGGGTTATGGTTCCAGGACTTCCTGCATGATAAATAAAAACTTTTAGGAAAGAGGGAATTCGCCAACGGGGATGAAACATTTTCAGGAAAAACCTTTAGGAAAGAGGGAATTCGTCAACTGGAATAAAACTCATTTTCATAAAAAAAGGTCGTTCCCATCAGGAACGACCTCAATAATATTAAACCATCTGTCTTGCGATCAATCGTAAGTTCTGCGGATGAACCAGATATCTCTCAGTGAGAAGTGGAATACCGCATTCAAATACGTTTCCTTAATCAACCCACTGTTATAAGATCCACGTTGTCCGGCTTCCAGGCCAATGTAGTAGCGGATAGAACCACTTTTACTAGGGATGGAGATGCCCGCAGTACCTGATACATCTTTCAACTGTTCACCATACACCTGCAGGTAAGAATTATTATATGCAAAACCAGCCTGCACCACGATACCTTCTACACGCAAATCACCATAAGTACGTCTGAAAGAATATTCCAGACCGGTAGAGTAGCGGTTAGCATCTACCAGCTGGTAGTGTGTACCTTTCTGTCCGTACTGGCTCCATTTCTGGTGTTTCCAGTCAGCCAGCCAGGTAATTGTACCATTGGTGAGGGAGATACCGCCTGTATACATTTCCGGTAAGGTATATTTTTCCTTAGCCAGATCATATGAGTAAACAGTGGTTTCGCTGCTGTTCTGTATAATGAGCTTCTTATCGAAGTTCATATTGGTCTTGAAGCGGTAAGTAGCCCCTAAACCAATTACCCATTTGGTACCGATCTTACCGGCATATTGTATACCTGTATTGAGGTTCACGTTGAAAGCGTAGCGTTGCAGCTTGGTGGAGACAGTATCGCCTCCTACGTTTTCAACGGTATTGATAGGTCCAAAAAGGAAATTGGTAGCTACACCAACAGAGAAGTTCTTGTTCAGCCTTACTGAGTTGGTGATGTATCCTTTATTGAGACCTCCATCGCCAGTCGTAGTAGTGGTTTGAGCAGTGTTATCTATATAAGTGGTGGAGAGTAACTTATAATTCACAGAGCTGTAAGGAGAGAAACCTGCGCTAATACCCCAGCGATTGTTCGCTTTGAAGCCGATAGCAAGGCGTCTTACAGAGAGGTCTCCGGCAGTCTGGTTCAGACTGCTGCTGTTTTTATAACCAACGATCTGCCCCCTGAGGGACACGTCGAACATAAAATGCTGCCGTGGGATAGCGGAATAGGAGGCGGGGTTCAGCTCGTTCAGAAAATAATCTGAGCGGCGGGCAACACCACTGCTACCTACACCAAAATTTCGGCTATAGTCCCTTTCTTCCAGATCGCCAATGGCGTATGCCGAGTAAAGGGAATTAATGCCATGCTGTGCCAGTGCCTTTGATCCCATCAAGAGCATCATTAAGCCGCATAAGCCTGTTGTATATTTTATTCGCTTCATGTAGTCTGTTCTAGCTTGCATTATTTATACAGCAGATAATATACCTTCAACTCGATCGGGTTGGACTTATTGTAAGGTCCGCCTAGTACAAGACGATCGAAGTGAGTGAGGCCGGTAGTACCTGGCGTCATGAGGCCCAAAGCCCTGGTTGTATTGTCAGTGCTGGAAATCTCGTTAATCACATAGTTGGTTACATCGTAAGTATATTCAGTGCCAAGGTTATATACATAATCGGTGACCAGGCTGCCTGTTTGTACAGCACCGGTACTTGGGTTGGTAACGGAGTCAGATACTGCGTTACCACTGTTCAGTCTTACCAGCGTCAGTTTAGACGGCAGTTCGTACGGGTATACATAAGTATCTATGTAAGGTTTCACCGTCAGTGTAGCCCGCATGATCTTATAGAATTTGGCCGTCTGGGAGAATTGTCTCAGATAAGGGAAGTCAATTCTTGTTACCAGGTTGGTCAGTGGCTGCACATAAGTGAGGTTATCGGCATTCTCAGCCAGCAATTTGTTTGTGCTCAGTTCTGAGTTAGGCGTCAGATTTGCCAGTGGTGAACCTACCGGACGGGTAAAATCTACGTGATTGAACTGGGAAGTTGCATCATACATGGCAAAATCTACGGATTTCCACTCATAAGAAGAAGAATTCACGTGATAATATAAGCGGAGAGACAGGGAGTCATCAGCTCTGAGCGGTGTAATTACCTGGCTGTTAGCACCTGGTCTGATGCAAAGGCCCGGGAACCACTGCGTAAACTGATCCTGGTTGGTGATAGCAGGCAGTTTATAGTTGACCTTGTTGAAGAAGTCCTGACCGATGGCATCATCGATTTTGATACCGTACACGCTATCCAGGGTTGGACGGATGTGTGAGATCTGCAGGGAACCGATAGGTGACGGGTCGGTGGTAAACGACATACCACTATAATAATAGGAGGTACCAGTTGTTTTCTGGATGGTCTGCGTCACTTTGTAAACCTCAAAGTGCTGAGACTTGGTGGTATCTCCATAATAATAAGTCTTAGGATGGATAACGAGTACCAGGGAGTCATACACAGCCAGATCTTCAAGGGTGGTGGAAGTGGTCAGCGCCTTCACCTTGAAGTAAGTGCTGGAAGAGATGGTACCGAAGTAAGGATCAACAGCGGTGCCTACGAGGGCGACGCTCTGATCAGAAGTAGGAATGGAATCAATATAAGCAGTGCTTACATTCATTGTAATAGAATCCGTTACCAGGTACTCAGTACCGCTAGTTTCAACTTCATTACTATAATTAAAGCCTTCCTTGTCGCAAGCTGCAGCGCCTGCCACTAATATTGCACAAACCAGGTATTTATAAGCCATTTTGGCACGGATATTTTTATTCATGGAGCGCAATTTTAGACAGACGGCCAACTTCCCGGTTATTTAATATGCCAATTGGCATATTTTATCGACGAATGCTCGATGAAGGTCTCTATACTACTGCTGGGGTAGTAGCCCTTTGGGTAAGCTAAAAATCCAGTTCGTAGATAAAATGTCTTGATTCGTCTGGCAAAACTACCTGAATAGTCTATTTTCTGATTACGCCAAAACAAAGGCAGATAATTTTGGCAGCTATTAAAAAAGTAAAAATTATCTATGCGCTATTTAAATGTATGTTTTCTGGGTTTAGCAGCCGTCTTGATGTTAGCCTCCTGTTCATCGAGCGATGACTCCACAAAGCTGGGTAACTGGATTAAAAAAGCTGACTACGCAGGTGATGCAAGGTATGAAGCTGTGGCTTTCGTGATCGGAGATACAGCGTATGTAGGAACTGGTTATGGAGGACCCAACAAAGGTGCGAGATTAAGTACATTCTATAAATATGATCCTAGTAAAGACAACTGGTCTGTAATTGCATCTATGCAGGATCCTACAGATCCTTTCAAAAACCTGGGCCGTACCGGTGCTTCTGCATTTGCGGTTGCTGGTAAAGGATATGTGGTAACTGGTTGCGACAGCTCATTTAACTCTCTGAATGATACCTGGTCATATGATCCAACTGCAAACTCATGGAGTTCAAAAGCAAGCTTCCCTGGTGTAGCACGCTACTATGCAGTAGGTTTTGCAATTGGTGATTCCGGTTATATTGGTACAGGTACTACTGGTTCTTCCAGCACTATCCTAAGCGACTTCTACAGATATGACCCAATCAACGATACATGGGATGCCATCACTTCTCTGAAGGATAAAAGAAAGAACGCAGTTTCTTTTGTAATCAATGACAGTGCATACGTAGTATCGGGTACAGGTTCTTCTGGTAGCAGCGCTTACTACATGTATGTATATGACAGAAGCAAGGATGAGTGGAGAGAAAAGAGCCAGATCAGGAACGCGACCGACTATTCTTACGATGATGATTATACCACCATTGCACGTACACAGGCAGTTGCTTTCACCATCAACAACAAAGCTTATTTAGCTACAGGTTCTGTTCTGAACACATGGGAATACAACCCGGTTACTGACCGTTGGGACGAGAAAACTGCATTTGATGGTACCAGCCGTACCGGTGCAGTAGGTTTCACCGTAAAAGGTAACGGTTATATTGCTACTGGTTTGAACGGTTCTTCTGGTCTGGATGATCTCCGCGTATTTGATCCAACCGCAGAAAACGATACGAATGACAACTAAGCAATTAGCACTCGTAGCTTTAATGGCTACTGGGGTTGTTGCTTGTCAGGAGAACAAAGGCCATTCCGGCGATAACAAACTGAAAAGCAGAGATACTATAAACGCTACCGTAACGTCCGAACAGGACATTACGGTAGTGCCTTTTCAACCAGAAGGTGGTGGCTGGGGCTTCGATATTAAAATCGGACCCAAGACCCGGATTCACCAGGAGTTCATTCCTGTGATACTGGGTCGTATACCATTTGCGACTAAAGAGGACGCCCTGAAGGTAGGAGAGAATATGGCTCAGAAAATGAGAACCCAGCATACAGGTTTCCCGGACATTACCCGTCAGGAACTGCTGGACATGCATATTGCAGGTGTGAAATAATCACCTTTGAGGAAAACCGGCTTGTCCCGCAGGTCGGTTTTCTTTAAAATAATGAGCAAACTGAGCGCTAAGAGCAGTTTTGCAGACATATGGAAACTTATATTAATACTGGCCGCAGTACTGTATCTGGCCACATGGGCATTCCTATACCCCAAATTTTAACGATTCTTTTCAGCACACTTAGCAGATTTTACAGGAATTGAGTGTATGTTTATCGTGCTTTTTGGCACATGATAAATTTAAAACAACTCTATAGGAACAGACTATTCAATATTGGTTTACATATTGCAGTATGGACCTGTTTCCTGTTCTTTCCCTTTTTTATCTATAGGATCAGGATTCAGCATCCCTGGTTCTTTGTACGTGAAATTGTGGATAACCTCTTTCTGATAGGGGTGTTTTACCTCAATTTTTACTTCCTTATTCCCCGCTTTTTTACTATCAAGAAAATTGTCTATTACCTATCCTTTGTGGTCATGGTACTGGTTTTTGTGATTATGCAGCAGGCAGTTTCCGAATATGTGTTCTGGAAAGTGTATGCGAAAGAAGACGTAGCCTTACACCAGTCGGGGCAGGAGGGGCTTATGCCACCGCCCATGTACCATTATTATCATGACCGGCCACATGGAGGAGTAGATTTCCGGGAAAGACCCCCGCTGGCATTTGACGACGGGTCGGTAAATGGAAAGGTCCCAACCTTTCTGGACGATATTTTGTTTCCAGAAATACTGCGAAAGACGGTTTTTGCTGCCCTACTCATGTTGTTTATGAGTGGTTTTATCAAGATTGCCCAGGAGTGGTTTAAGTCTGAACAGCAGCGTGAAGCCCTTAAACTGGAGAATTTAAACGCCGAATTAAAATTTTTAAAGTCCCAGATTAATCCTCACTTCCTTTTTAACTGTCTAAACACTATCTACTCACTGGCACATAAACATTCTGCACAGACCGAGCATGCTATTATTAAGCTCTCGACCATCCTGCGGTACATGATTTATGAGTCAAATGAGGACAAGGTACAGCTACAACAGGAACTGCAATATCTAGAAGATTATATTGATATTCAGAGACTTAGGCTGCCTGAGGATATCGTCGTGGATTATGCAGTACAGGGCAATCCGGCAGGATTACGTATTGAACCCATGCTCCTGGTCCCATTCGTAGAGAATGCATTTAAGCACGGTATCAGTTATGCGGAGCCTTCTTTTATTGCCATTGCGGTGGCGATTGAAAGGAATCAGGTACGACTGGTGGTGGAAAATGCTGTTTTCAGACAGCGGATGGCCGAAAAAGGGGGGATTGGTTTACAAAATGTAAAAAAGAGATTGGAATTACTCTATACTGAAGACCACGAGCTTGAAATAACAGAAGCTGAAAACCAATTTATTGTTGATCTTAAAATCGAGCTGAAAAATGATCAGGTGTATAGCGGTGGATGATGAACCACTGGCATTGGAAATTATTACAGACTTTGCGAAGAAAATACCCTTTCTTCAGCTGGTGGGCACATTTGAAAATGCTGCAGAAGCATTACGCTTTTTACAGGAGGAGCGGGTAGACCTGTTGTTCCTGGATATTAAAATGCCTGACATTACGGGTATACAATTCATGAAGTCGTTGAAGTATCCGCCTATGGTGGTGTTTACAACGGCGTATGGAGAATATGCGCTGGAAGGCTTTGACCTGGAAGTCGTGGATTACCTGTTAAAGCCGGTACCATTTGAGCGATTCCTGAGGGCAGCTACAAAGGCACTGGAATTGCAGACGATGTCGCAGCAGAAGAATAATGATAACAATAACAATCATGTGAATGATTATATCTTCATCAAGACAGAGTACAAGATCATTAAGATCAACCTGGAAGATATTCTCTTCATAGAAGCACTGAAAGATTATACGAAGATCTATACACCTTTTCAACCAGTATTGACTTTACGTAGTTTAAAGTCGTTTGAGACAAGATTGCCATCGGACAAGTTTATCAGGGTGCACCGCTCTTATGTGGTGTCTTTAAATAAGATTAACTCTGTGGAGAAGAATACAGTGATGATTGCGAATCAGAGTATTCCGATCAGTGATGGGTATAGAGAGAAGTTTTATGATGTGATCAATAGAAATAGCTAAATAAAAAAGGCCTTTGCTACCGCAAAGGCCTTTTTTTATCTAGACCCCAAAAGCTTTTTAGGATTTATTTAGATGATTTCCTTCAGTTTAGCTACTACCCGGTCTACTTCCTCCTTTGTATTGTGCTTACTAAAAGAGAACCTCACTGCAATCATATTGGGGTTGCTGCTAATGGCACGGATCACATGAGAACCTGCATCCGCACCGGATGTACACGCACTACCACCAGAAGCACAAATACCATTTATATCCAGGTTGAACAGCAGCATTTCACTCTTCTCCGTTTTAGGGAAGCTTACATTTAGCACTGTATACAGGCTACGGCCATACAGATCACCATTGAAGTCTACACCCGGAATCTCTGCTTTCAGTTTCTCTGCCATATACATACGCAATCCGTTGATGTATTCTTTGTGTTCCTCATGATGAGCAGTAGCCAGTTCTAATGCCCTGGCAAAACCTACTATACCATACAGATTTTCTGTACCGGCACGCATATTCCTTTCCTGTGAACCACCTTGTATGAACGGTGTGATCTTCACATTTTCGTTTATATATAAGATACCCACGCCTTTAGGGCCATGGAACTTATGTCCTGCACCATTGATAAAGTGAACAGGAGTATTGCGCAGGTCAAAAGGATAGTGACCTACTGTCTGTACTGTATCTGAGTGGAAGATGGCGTCAAACTCTTTGCAGAGGTTACCAACAGCATGTATATCCAGCAGGTTGCCGATCTCGTTGTTCGCATGCATGAGTGTGACCAGGCAGCGCTCTTTGGATGTAGAGAGCAGTTCACGCAGGTGGTTCATGTCTACATGTCCATTTGGCAGCAGTTTTACATAGCTCAGTTTGATATTGTCACGTACATGCAGGTGCTCTACAGAGTGCAGGGTGGCATGGTGTTCGATCTCAGAACTGATGATGTGTCGGCAGCCGAGGTTATGGATGGCAGCGCTGATAGCGGTATTGCTGGATTCCGTACCGCCTGAAGTAAAGAAGATCTCTCCCGGATGGGCATTCAGTATTTTGGCTACTGACTTGCGCGCATTTTCAATGGCAAGGCGTGACTCCCGGCCATAGGAATAGATGGAAGAAGGATTTCCAAACTTTTCCGTCATGAAAGGCAGCATCACATCCAGCACATCCTGGTCAAGCGGCGTGGTCGCTGCGTTGTCAAAATAAATTCTGTTCAAGGTGGTTAGGTGGTTTTTGATCTGATAAAACGCCATAGGCGGGTACAAATGTCCAACTTTTTTTAATAAAACAGCACCGATTTCTTTGGCGCATACCTACCAAAAAAAACGCTTTTGCCGCGTAGGCAAAAGCGTTTTTTTTTCGGCTGGCGATTGCCTGCGGCGCTATTTTCAATGCATGAATTCTCTGATATCCTGCATTATTCTTTTAGCGATGTTATCTGCAGTCGTTTCATTCTGACTTTCAGAGTAAATCCTGATGATTGGCTCAGTATTGGAAGTTCTCAGGTGAACCCAATCCTTGTCGAACTCAATCTTCAGACCATCTTCGGTATTTACCGGCTGGTTCTTATACTTACCCTTGATCTTTTCAAAAATCGTCTTCACATCCACACCCTTATCCAGCTCGATCTTATTCTTTGAAATAAAGTAATCAGGATAGCTGTTTCTGATGGCCTTCAGGTTCTTCTTTGTATGTGCCACATGGCTCAGGAACAAACCAATACCGATCAGCGCATCGCGACCATAGTGCAGGTCCGGAACGATGATACCACCGTTACCTTCACCACCGATCACGGCATTTACTTCCTTCATCTTCCTTACTACGTTCACCTCGCCTACAGCTGAAGGGTGATACTCCCCACCAGCTTTCAGGGTCACATCTTTCAGTGCCTGGGTAGAAGACAGGTTGGAAACGGTATTCCCTTTCCGGTGCTTCAGGATATAGTCAGCAACCGCAACCAGGGTGTACTCTTCACCGAACATGCTGCCATCTTCGCAAACAAAGCAAAGACGATCCACATCCGGATCTACGGCGATACCCAGATCAGCCTGTGACTTGTTTACTTCGTTGCTCAGCGCAGTCAGGTTCTCCGGCAGAGGCTCGGGATTATGACTAAACCGGCCATTCACTTCACCAAACAGTACTGTTACATCCTCCACACCCAGGGCTTTCAGCAAAGCCGGAATGAAGGTAGCACCAGTAGAGTTTACCGCATCCACCACTACTTTAAAGTTGCGCGCTTTGATAGCCGCAACGTCTACCAGCGGGTAATTCAGGACCATATCTATATGCTTCTGCATATAGGTATCGTTCCTTTCATAAGTACCCAGCTTGTTGACATCAGCAAAGGTAAAGTCTTCGCGGGCTGCAAGGTCCAGTACGACTGCACCATCCTCGCCGGAAATGAATTCGCCATCGCCATTCAGTAGCTTCAGTGCGTTCCATTCCTTTGGATTATGGCTGGCAGTCAGGATGATACCTCCGGCAGCATTTTCCATTTTTACCGCAATTTCTACCGTAGGGGTAGTGGAAAGGTCGAGGTCTACCACGTCCAGTCCCAAACCATTCAGGGTGGCAACAACCAGTTGCTTGACCATTTCACCGGAAATACGTCCGTCACGGCCAATAACTACTTTTTTGTTGTCAGATTGTTGTGTGAGCCAGGTCCCGAATGCTGCTGTAAATTTTACCACATCAAGAGGAGAAAGCCCTTCGCCGGGTTTTCCTCCGATGGTTCCGCGAATACCAGAAATCGATTTGATCAGTGCCACGAATTTCAATTTAATTAGAGAAGGGCAAAGATAAAGTTCCAATTCTCAAATGACAAATTCCATATTTCCAACCCTTTGCGTATATACAAGCAATTTTTGTAAAGTGTACAAAAATTATATCCCCCGCTGGCTGAATTCTCTCTATCCGCTACTATATATAATATATATAAGGTAAAATTTCATCAATTTTTGCCTTTTTAGCATACTCAGCAGGGTTTAATACCTATATAATTGGTTTACTACCTTTTAATGGGATTTTAAACTTATCCTTCGATCTTCACATTCGGAATTTGGTATATTTGCCCCCTGTTTAAATTATTGTTAATAATTTATGCATTCTCAAGTACTAAAATAGCACCACATTACATGAAATCATTTTGGAAGAATATACCTAAGTATATTCGGTATGTGATTGTTCAGGCCATATTCCTCTACCTTTTCACATTGCTGTTTCGGTTGATATTTTATTTTTTCTTCTTTAAATCAACCGTTCACGATAATGGAGCCATTGCTAAAGCCTGGAATTTTGGTTTGCGCTTCGACATTCGCCTGACACTCTATGTCATGGTGCCGTTGTTGATCATTGCCCTTATCTCCCGGAATTCCTTTTTTACAAAGACCTGGATAAGGAGATTCACGTTTATCTATCTTTTTATTATCTATTTCGTCCTGGTATGGATGTACATCTTTGACCTGGGGCATTATGCCTATCTCGGTCTGAGAATAGAACCATCGGTAACGCGCTTCCTGTCTGACGGGGAGAGGGGGGATAATGCGACCATGCTGTGGGAAACTTATCCTATTGTAAGGGTCGTGATCGCCGTTTGCCTCTTTATGTGGCTCATGGGCCGTCAGTACAAGGGGCTGTACCGCCGATTCAGCAAAGAAGCGCCGGTTTACCTGAAGGCAGGCCGTTATACCAGCTGGACAGTGAGTATCATTCTGTTATTTGCCGCCGGCATTTATGGCAATGTGGCTTACTTCCCATTGCGCTGGAGCCAGGCTATGTTTAGCAGGGATAATGGTATTACCAGCTTAGGATTGAACCCGGTTTTATACTATTTATCGAACCTGAGTGTACAGGCCGACACTTTTGACGAGAAAAAAACGAAGGAATTATACCCGACTATTGTAGATTACCTGGGTATTGACCACCCGGATGTGGATAACCTGAACTTTGAGCGGGAAATTCCCGGATCGGACGAGAAGAAGAAAATGAATGTGGTACTGGTTATGCTGGAATCAACAGGGGCTTGTATCACCAGTATGTGTGGCAACCCGATGCAGGCTACACCAAATATGAAGGCCCTGGCAGACAGTGGTATCCTCTTCAATCATTTCTATGTACCAGCTATCAGCACCGCCCGTACTGTGTATGGGGTGACAACTGGTGTACCGGATGTGACAGTCACCCAAACTGCCAGCCGCCATCCCCGGATGGTAGACCAGCGGGTGATTATGGACCAGTTCAAGGGGTATGAAAAATACTATCTGCTGGGAGGAAATACCAACTGGGCAAATATACGAGCTGTGTTTACCAACAATGTGGCAGGAGTAAAAGTATATGAAGAAGGGATGTACAGTGCACCCAAGGCTGATGTGTGGGGAATTGCTGACTATGACCTGGTAAATGAGGCCGATAAGTTGTTCAAAGATGCCAATAACAGAAAGCAGCCGTTCATCGCATTTCTGCAACTGGCTGATAATCACCCTCCATACACCACTACTTCTGGTGGTGGCGGATTTAAAAAGGTAACAGAGAAGGATATCGACATGGCAAAGTTCAAAGAAGCTGGTTTTGTATCCATCGATCAGTTCAATGCCCTCCGTTATGAAGATTACAACGTAGGCCACCTGATAGATCAGGCGCGCAAAAACGGTTACCTGGACAATACCATCTTTATCATGTTCGGCGACCATAACTGTAGCCTCAATCCTTACCACTTCATGCCGGTACCGGAATATGAACTGGGTAGCGGTGGGGTACATGCCACCTGCTTTATATATGCACCGGGTACGATAAAACCTGCGAAGATCAATTACCCGGTAAGCCTTGTAGATGTATATCCAACTATGGCGAAGCTGGTAGGTATGCCAGTGAAGAACTACACGATGGGTAGGGATATGCTGGATTCTACCATTAAAACCAGGTATACGCTCAGTGTATATGCCAAGAACCTGATGACGCATATGGCAGTGATCGGGAATCAATACCAGTACGAGATAAATATGAAGACCGGGGAACCGGCGCTATATGACCTGAAATCCAAAGATCCCATGAAGAATGTGGTAAAGGAGCTGCCGGATACGGCAAAGGGACTGGACAGGCTGGTGAAGGCGATGTATGAGAGTACGAGGTATCTGATGTTTAATAATAAGAAACCAAACGCTAAATAGCACCAGATGGGGATGATAAGGTCCTCCCCCCTCTGTATTTAACCGGTTGGAGTTTGCTTTCACAAACTCCAACCGGATATTTAGTATCTTGCACTCCCAATTATGATACTAGAAGCATATAACGATACGGACGTGGAAGTACAAAAACAGTGGTTCAAAGATTGGTTCAATTCTCCCTATTATCACCTGCTGTATAACAACAGGGATAATAAAGAAGCTGCCTCATTTATCGACAAGTTGCTGGAATATCTGCAACCAACCGCCAGCGCAACCATGCTGGATGTAGCCTGTGGCCGTGGTCGTCACTCCCGCTACCTTGCGGACAAGGGCTTCTTCGTTACAGGCATTGACTTGTCCATCAACAGTATCAATATTGCAAAAAAACTGGAAAATGATCACCTGACCTTTTTCCAGCACGATATGCGTCTCCCATTCAGGGTCAACTACTTCGACCTGGTTTTCAACTTCTTCACCAGCTTTGGCTACTTCGAGTCCCAAAGGGAAAACGACAATGCGCTCCGCACCATTAAAAACTCCCTCAAACCGGGAGGAAAACTCGTACTGGACTATCTGAACAGCACTTATGTAGCTGAGCACCTGGTAGGCAGCGAGATAAAAGAAGTGGACGATGTTGTTTTCGACATTCAGCGTGAGTTGGTAGACGGTCACTTCCACAAGCAGATCAATATCCTTGATCGTGCCCGCCTGCAGCGTGCTTCCTTCACCGAAAGCGTATGCGCCTATACTTTAGCCGACTTTGAAGAGATGTTCGCCCGTCAGGGTTTACAGATAACTGAGGTCTTTGGTGACTATCATTTCAATGCTTATAATGAGCAATTGTCACCCAGACTGATCATTATTGCCACAAAACCTTAGACATGAAACAAGCATTGCTTCACCTGGACCATCAGTTGTTCAACCTGATCAATGGCCAATGGCATACGCCGTGGATGGATGCCTTCATTCCCATGCTAAGGGAACCCTTTATGTGGGCGCCATTATACCTTTTCCTCGGTTTGTTTGTCACTATCAACTTTGGTTGGAGAGGTTTCTGGTGGATTGCCTTTTTCCTGCTCACTTTTGGTCTTGCAGACCAGGGTAGTCTGCACATTAAGGACTTTTTCGACAGGGTAAGACCCTGCCGTAACCCGGATCTGGCGGGTACCGTGCGCATTCTGGTGAGTTATTGCCCGCAGAGTGGTAGCTTTACTTCCAACCATGCAGCCAATCACTTTGCTCTGGGGACCTTTTGTTTTTTAACTTTTCGCCATATCAACAAATGGCTGGCTTCCCTGTTTTTCCTGTGGGCACTTGCTATTTGCTATGCTCAGGTATACGTAGGGGTGCATTATCCATTTGATGTAGCTGGCGGTGCCATATTAGGGATATTTTTAGGAGTAATGAGCGGCAGCTTTTTCCAACGCCGTATCCGACTGGAACCTGAACTAACGACATGAACTGGCTTTTATTAATCATCATATTTGCTGCTACCATAGGTGGTGGTATTATTCCAATGGTGGTCAGGAAGGCAAATCCCAACCTGCCCATTTACCTGCTGGCATTGTCTGGCGCCTGCCTCTTCGGCATCACTATCCTGCACCTGGTGCCGGAAGTGTATCACGAACTGGGTCACAAGGCTGGTATTTACATAGTAGCCGGCTTTTTTCTCCAGGTAGCGTTACAGCAATTATCACATGGTACAGAGCATGGGCATACCCACCTGCCACAGGGGGACCATGATCATGTGTCTATTACCCCTTTATTGCTGGGACTTTCCGTACATGCATTTATGGAAGGAATTCCACTGGGTTTCCGGTTCGCAGACCCGGCAGCACTGTCTTCGCTGGTGATAGGAGTAGCTGCCCACAAGTTGCCGGAGGCGATGACTTTGATCACTGTTATGATGCATAGTCATCAGCATGGAGCGAAACTATGGCGTATTCTTCTTATCTTTTCAGCCGTCACTCCGGCCGCCGCAATACTGGCAGCCGTTCTGGGCAGTCACTCCGTGTATATTACAAACATTATCGTTTACCTCGTAGCGTTGGTAATCGGAGCGTTTTTACATATATCCACTACCATTTTCTATGAAAGTGGTACACGTCATCATGAATTGAGCAAGCGGAAGGTGTTGGCCATAATGGCAGGACTCCTTTTAGCATTTCTTACTTTAATATTTGAATAATTCTTTATTTTTAGGCTTTTAATATGGAAGTCGTCGTCATTATCTTCATCCTTATTTTACTGAACGGTCTCTTCTCCATGGCAGAAATAGCTATGGAATATTCGAGGAAGGCCAGGCTGGAATACCTTGCCAATAAAGGGGATGAAAAAGCAAAAGCAGCATTAAAGCTTGCAAACAATCAGGACAGGTTTTTGTCCACAGTACAGGTCGGCATTACCCTAACAAGTATTGCCATTGGACTTCTATCTGGTATTTTCCTCAGAGCGACACTCGTCGACATTATCTCAAGATCACCGCTGCTTAGCCCATACAGCAATGGCATTGCCATCACGATAATCGTGGTTGTAGTGACCTATGTGACCCTGGTGCTGGGAGAACTGCTGCCCAAAAGGGTGGGAATGGCACGTCCGGAAGGTATTGCGAAGAGCGTAGCCAGACCTATGATCCTGTTATCCAGAATCACATATCCTTTTATCTGGTTTCTGGGAATCTCTACCAATCTGCTGGTAAAGATCTTCAATGTGAAGCCATCAGACAATAACCTCACGGAAGATGAAATCAAGGCCCTGATCACTGAATCAGACGCGATTGAAGAAACCGAGCAGGAGATCATCGAGCGTGTTTTTCACCTCGGAGACCGGAATATTACCTCTCTCATGACCCACCGTACAGATATTGAATGGCTGGACATCCATGATAATAAAGAGGTAGTGAGGAAGAAAATATTTGACAGTCCACACTCAGTATACCCTGTATGTGAAGGACAGGTAGACCACATTGTAGGTATCATTAAGATTAAGGATCTCTATATGGCTGCCGCTTCTAATAATTATTCCCTGAGTACCATTCTGAGAAAGCCCCTGTTTGTTCCGGAGAACAACTCTGCTTATCAGGTATTGGAAAAATTTAAGGAAACCCAAAGCCGTGCAGCCTTTATCGTAGATGAATATGGTACCTTCCTGGGTATGATCACCCTGAACGATATCCTTGAAGCGATCGTGGGCGACATGCCTGAAACAGGTCAGAACGATGACTGGGAGATTGTGGAACGTGAGGATGGTAGTTTCCTGGTAGATGCCCAGATCCCGTTTTATGACTTCCTCAGCAAGTTTGACAAAGAGGGCTGGATGACGGAGTTTGAGCAGGAATTTGATACTATGGCCGGATTTATCCTGCACCACCAGGAACACATCCCTAAAGTAGGGGAGAAGTTCGAGTGGAGAGGATTTACCTTTGAGATAGTTGACATGGATGCCCACAGAATTGATAAAGTACTTGTAGTAGCTCCGTCACCGGAAGTGGAGGAAGGATAACCTTGAATGCAAAAAAATGAGTTAACTCCCAGGGGGGATAATTGGGTGAATTTATTAATTTTGCGCTCTCTTTTACATAAGTAAATAATTTAATTTAATACAATACAATGGTCGTATTAGGAAGTAAAGAGCTTTCTTTGGAAGAAGTGCACCGGATCTTGTTCAATGGGGAGGAATTATCCCTTGATACAGCGGCTTTACAACAGGTAGAGGAGAATTTTACATTCTTAAAGCAGTTTTCCGCCAAAAAACTGATCTATGGTATCAATACCGGTTTTGGCCCTATGGCACAATACCGCATCAGCGAAAACGATACACATCAGCTGCAATATAATCTAATACGCAGCCATAGTTCAGGAGCTGGTAACTACCTGAATCCTGTACTGACCAAAAGTTTGATGATAGCCCGTCTCAGCAGTTTTATGCAGGCACATTCCGGAGTACATCCTGAACTGGTGATATTACTGAGAGACCTGATCAATAAAAACGTTTCCCCCTGTGTTTATGAGCATGGTGGAGTAGGTGCCAGCGGCGACCTGGTTCAGTTGGCTCACCTGGGCCTGGTACTGATCGGTGAAGGAGAAGTGGTATATGAAGGCCAGCTGCGCCCGACAGCCGAAGTATTTGCGGAACTCGGCATCAAGCCAATAAGTGTGCATGTACGTGAAGGGCTGGCAGTGATTAACGGTACCTCTACCATGACTGGTATAGGTCTGGTGAACATCATCCAGGCAAAGAAACTGCTGGGATGGAGTTTGATCCTGTCCGCTATGATCAACGAGGTTGTGGAAGCATTTGACGACCACCTTTCTGCCGAACTGAATGCCGTAAAGAAACATGCCGGTCAGAACAAAGTGGCTGCCGCTATGCGCGACATTCTGAAAGATAGTAAGATGGTAAGGCACCGTCCTGACCACTTCTACAAAGAACTGGAAGAAGAAATCTTTAAAGATAAAGTACAGGAGTACTACTCCCTGCGCTGTGTACCACAGGTGCTGGGTCCGGTTTACGATACGCTGGCACATGCTGAGCAGATCCTGGTACAGGAACTAAACTCCGTGAGCGACAACCCGGTAGTGGATCATCATCAGCAGAATGTATTCCATGGTGGTAACTTCCACGGTGATTACATCTCCCTGGAAATGGATAAGGTGAAGATTGCGATCACCAAACTGTCCATGCTCTCTGAAAGGCAGCTGAATTACCTCATGAACGACAAGCTGAATCACAAGTTCCCCCCGTTCATGAACCTGGGAAAACTGGGTCTCAACTTCGGTATGCAGGGTATTCAGTTCACTGCTACTTCTACTGTAGCGGAGAACCAGACGCTGTCATTCCCGATGTATGTGCATAGTATTCCTAACAATAATGATAACCAGGATATTGTGAGCATGGGTACCAACTCAGCGCTCCTGACCCAGAAGGTAATAGAAAATACCTTCGAAGTGCTGGCTATCCAGGTGATGACGATGCTCCAGGCAGTGGATTACCTGAATTGTCAGGATAAACTGTCATCCTTCTCACACCTGATCTACCAGGAGGTAAGGGCAATTTTCCCTAAATTTATCCAGGACAGCCCTAAATACAAGGATGCTAAAAGGATTAAGGAATACCTGCAGCAGCACGAACCAAAAGTGAATATCTAAAAGGATTAAAATACTAAAGGATGAAATGTGCTTTAATAACAGGTGGCTCCAGGGGCATAGGCAGAGCGATATGTGTGAAGATGGCCGAAATGGGTTACTATGTGATTGTCAACTATAAAGGAAACGAGGCTGCTGCCAATGAAACGCTGGAAGCAGTGCGTGCGAAAGGAAGCAACGGAGAAGCCTTACAGTTTGACGTAGCCAATGAGCAGGAGGTACAGGCAGTACTGGGAGGATGGGTAGAAACCAATAAAGAAAAACAAATCGAAATACTGGTAAACAATGCCGGTATCCGTGAAGATAACCTGATGTTCTGGATGAATTCCACCCAATGGCGCAATGTGGTAAACACAAGCCTGGATGGATTTTTCTATGTAACCAAGCAGGTACTGAACAATATGTTGATGAAACGTTACGGACGTATCATTAATATTGTATCCTTATCAGGAATCAAAGGATTGCCTGGTCAGACCAATTATTCTGCAGCTAAAGCAGGTGTGATTGGTGCTACCAAGGCTTTGGCGCAGGAAGTAGCCAAACGTGGTGTGACTGTGAATGCAGTAGCGCCCGGTTTTATCAAAACAGATATGACAGCCGAACTGAATGAAAAGGAACTGGCTGCCCAGGTACCTATGAACAGGTTCGGAACCCCCGAGGAAGTAGCAGAAGCAGTGGCATTTTTTGCCGGCAAAGCATCTGCTTATATCACAGGTGAAGTACTGTCCATCAATGGTGGTCTGTACACCTGATAAAAAGTATAATTCATTGTAGATCAATGCACCTTACTGTCACACACCCACGCATTATCAACCAGCCTGCTAAACGGGTAGAAACCCCGTATACTTTTTTATTTTCGCATAAAGGCTGCTCTAAAAAATTGTTATCATGAACAGAGTTGTGATCACCGGATTGGGGATTTATTCCTGTATTGGAAAAAACCTGGAAGCTGTAAGAGACTCATTATATAAAGGTAAGTCCGGTATTATCCTGGATCCTGCCCGGAAAGCGTTTGGGTATCGCTCAGGGCTGACGGGTTATGTAGACCGTCCGGACCTGAAAGGTATGCTGGATCGCCGTTCCCGTCTCATGATGCCGGAGCAGGCGGAGTTTGCCTACATGAGTACCCGCGAAGCCCTGGCTATGGCGGGACTGGATCAGGATTACCTGGAAAAGAAGGAAGTGGGGTTGTTGTTTGGTAATGACAGCTCTTCCAAGCCAGTGATAGAGGCGACAGACATCATGCGCGAAAAGAAAGATACCATGCTGGTAGGTTCCGGTTCTGTATTCCAGACCATGAACTCTACCATCAATATGAACCTGGCCACCATTTTCAAACTGAAAGGCATCAACTTTAGTGTGAGTGCGGCTTGTGCCAGTGGCTCCCATGCTATTGGACTAGGGTACATGTTCATCCGCAACGGTATGCAGGACTGTGTGATCTGTGGGGGAGCACAGGAAATCAATATTTATTCAATGGGCAACTTCGACGGTATTGCTGCCTTTTCAGTAAGGGAAAATGACCCTGCAAAGGCCAGTCGTCCGTTTGATAAAGACAGAGATGGCCTGGTACCAAGTGGTGGTGGGGCAACTGTGATACTGGAAAGTCTGGAATCGGCACAGCGCCGTGGTGCAACGATCCTGGGTGAGGTGATTGGTTACGGATTTTCATCAAATGGTGCGCACATCTCTAACCCGACTATAGAAGGGCCGGTGCGTTCTTTGGAAATCGCCCTGAAAGATGCTGGTTTAAAACCGTCAGATGTGGAATACATCAATGCACATGCTACCAGTACCATTGCCGGTGATGCCAGCGAAGCGGCCGCCATCGATCAGGTATTTGGCGAGAGCAGACCGCACGTGAGCTCCACCAAATCAATGACGGGGCATGAGTGCTGGATGGCAGGCGCCAGTGAGATTGTATACTCCATGCTGATGATGCAAAATGGCTTTATAGCGCCGAATATTAACCTGGAAAACCCCGATGGCGCAGCAGCCAGATTAAATATAGCTGATACTACCATTAATAAAGATTTTAATATATTTTTGTCTAATTCTTTTGGATTTGGGGGAACCAACAGTTCATTGATAGTCCGCAAGTGGAATAATGAATAGCTTGTTGTTAACTGTCAGCACTTTAGAGTATTTATTATAACTTTGAGGCAAAGATCAACGCACAACATTAAGAAGGGTACAGACAGATAAAGGAATACTAAAGATGATTAGGTGACGCGAACTATTTCAAACCAATTTTTAAACACACAACCTATATCTGAGTTAGTTTACACTTGATTATGGATAAGAAAGAGATTATACAAACGACGAATGCATTCCTTGTAGAGGAATTTGAGGCTGATCTGGCTTCCCTGACGCCTGATGCTAACCTGAAAGCTACCCTGGATCTGGATAGCCTGGACTACATCGACCTGGTAGTTGTAATTGAGAATAATTTTGGCTTCAAGGTAAACCCTGAAGATTTCCAGGGTATTGTTACCTTCCAGGACTTTTATGACTACGTAGCCAATCGTCTTAAACAAAAAGAACTGGTATAATGGCTTCCTGGGAGGGAAAGTCGAAAGGGAATAAACTGGGGTACAGCATCTTCATTGGGACATTACGTTATGGAGGCGTATTGCCTGCCTACATTTTATTAAGGTTTGTAGCCGCATATTATTTCTTATTTTCCTATAGTTCATCTCGCCCTATTTTTCAATATTTTCATACGAAGGTAGGTTATGGCTGGTGGAAGTCATTGTGGAGTGTGTACAGGAATTACTATGTATTCGGACAGGTACTGATCGATAAGGTCATTGTCATGTCCGGATTGTCTAATAAATTTACCTTTGAGTTTGAAGGGGAGCAATACCTCAGAGAAATTACCACAGCGGGTAAGGGCGGAATCATGCTCAGTGCCCACCTGGGTAACTGGGAGGTAGCAGGTCACCTGTTTACAAGGTTGGAGACCCGCATCAATATTGTGATGTTTGACGGGGAGCATGAAAGGATCAAAAATTATTTATCCAGTATAACGGGAGAACGTAATGTGAATATCATTGTTATTAAGGATGATTTGTCGCACATTTACGCCATCAATGAAGCGCTGAGCAATCAGGAGCTGGTATGCATGCATGCGGACCGGTTTCTGGCAGGCAACAAAACAGTGAATGCTACCTTTATGGGGCAGGAAGCCAGTTTTCCCGCAGGACCATTCCTGCTGGCAGCCACCTTCAGGGTACCGGTATCACTGGTTTTTGCATTTAAGGAGACCAATACCCATTACCACCTCTATGCTACGCCACCACATGAATATCATGGCAGGCGCCGGCAGGGGGTAGAACTGGCTGTACAGGATTTTGTGCAGGAGCTGGAAGGTATGGTGAAAAAGTATCCTGAGCAATGGTTTAATTATTACGATTTCTGGGAACAGCCTAAAACTAATTAAAAAAAGATGTTCATCCATACTGACGACATTACAGCATATATTCCACAGCGTGCACCGATCGTGATGATCAGTGGTATCCTGGAAGTAAAAGATAATATCACCCGTACCGGCCTTCAGATAGCGCCGGACAACCTGTTTGTAGAAGATGGTGTACTCAAAACTCCAGGCCTGCTGGAGAATATGGCACAGACTGCGGCTGCCAGGGTAGGTTACGTAGCACAACAGGAAAATACCCCCGTACCCATCGGTTTTATCGGTGCGGTAAAAGATTTTGAAGTGTTTGAATTCCCACCTGCAGGCTCCTTTATCGAAACTACCACGGAGATCGTGAGCCAGGTGTTCAATGCTACCATGGTAGCTGCCAAAGTTCAGTTAAACGGAAAAGTGATGGCTCAGTGTGAGCTCAAAATATTTATAAACCCCTAATCACTTAAAACCATTCTTTATGATGCATGTTAGAAAACAACCTTTTCTTCTCCTGACATTGTTCCTGTTATGTAGCGCAAGTATATCCTGTTATGCACAAACTTTAAAAGAATTTTTCGCCAACACTTCTACACCGCTAACCTATCTGGGCGTAGACTTCTCGTTGACGAAGATTCAGGGAGAGGCTGCGACTCCAACTGAAATCAGCACAAAGTTTGAACCTATTAATTCTGTCATCATTACTGAAGCTAAAAAGTATGACATAACAGGCTCTTTCAAAAGAGATGCAGCTGTCATTAATTACCCTGATGCGGTAAACAAAGTGAATGAAAACGCGAATGTGACCAAAATGAAGACTGATAATGTGAGCGACCTGGGCACATTGACACCTGACGATATCAGCAAACATGTAAAAGAATATAACCTGAATGGTAAGACTGGTATCGGGCTGGTATTCATCATGGATGGCATGAGCAAAACAAACAAGGAAGCTGCGATGTATGCGACCCTGATTAACCTGAGCACAAAGAAAGTATTGCTCACAGAAAAAATAACAGGTAAGGCACAGGGTTTCGGTTTCCGTAATTACTGGGCATATACCGTTTACAAAGTACTGCACACAATTAGTTCCGATAAATATAAAGACTGGGCAAAAACCGCTGCATCAGCTCCTGAAGAAAAGGTAGCAGAAGCGCCAAAAGCTGATACTGCGAAGCCGAAAGCCGCCAAGAAAGGCAAGAAGGCCGTGTGATAAAACTGATGAAAATATGTACCCGACACTAACGGAAAAGGCCAATATACTGGTAAAGTTTAATGAAGCAGATCCACTGGGAATAGTATGGCATGGTCACTACATACGCTATTTTGAAGACGGCCGCGAAGCCTTTGGAGAAAAGTATGGGTTCCGTTACCTCGATATATATAATCACGGATATTCGGTGCCGGTTGTAAAGGTAGATTGTAATTACAAACGCTCTTTACGCTACGGAGACCGTGTTATTGTGGAAACCACCTATGTAAATACCCGGGCAGCCAAACTGAAGTTTGAGTATAAACTATACAATGCTGCCACCGGAGAACTGGTGGCGGACGGTAGTTCCATGCAGGTATTTCTGGACATTGAGACAAATTCATTGCAACTGACCCTGCCTTCCTTTTTCGAGAAATGGAAAAGGGAGCATGGTCAGCTCGAGCAGACTAAATAAATGAGCGGACATGAGGAATGTGTATGTAGCGGCAGATAATATCTTTTCTCCGCTGGGTAGTACGACAGCTGAAAATTTTGCACAGGTATGCAATGGGCAGAGCGGCATTCGCCTGCATGATGATCCGGCCTTTTCACCGGGTCCTTTTCATGCTGCCATGTTTGCACCCGGACAGCTGAAGATGACTGCCCATACACGCTTCGAACAGATGCTCATCCGTTCTGTACAGCAGGTACTGGACCAAACCAATATTGATATAAACGATGGGCGTACTGCTTTCATCGTATCCACCACTAAGGGGAATATAGAACTGCTGGAAGAACAGGAAAACCCTGTGATGGCAGAGATGGAACTGTTCCATACTGCCCGCAAGGTAGCCACTCACTTTGGTTATATGGCGGATCCGATTGTAGTAAGCAATGCCTGCATCTCCGGATTATTGGCGATACTCACCGCCAGGAGACTGATCCTCTCTGGCAGGTATGACCAGGCAATTGTAACGGGAGCAGATGTGCTGACGAAGTTTGTATTATCCGGTTTCCAGTCATTCCAGGCAGTAAGTCCTGAAGCCTGTCGTCCTTTTGATGCAGCGCGCAAAGGGGTTACATTGGGAGAAGGAGCCGCCACAGTGCTGTTGACTGTTCGCGAAATGGGCATTCGTGTGGGTGCGGGCGCAGTCACAAACGATGCCAATCACATCTCTGGTCCGAGCCGTACGGGTGCAGAACTGAGTTATGCGATGCTGCAGGCACTGAAAGGAACGGGGTTAACGCCATCGGATATAGGATTTGTATCCGCACATGGTACTGCTACAATGTACAACGATGAGATGGAGTCCAAAGCCTTACAACTGGCAGGTTTGCTGGAAACACCAGTGAACAGCCTGAAAGGATACTATGGACACACCCTGGGTGCCGCCGGCCTGATAGAAGCTATCATCGGTATGCAGGCGCTACAGCAGGATATAGTGATACCTACACTGGGATTTGAAACACTGGGTGTAAGTCAGCCAGTGTTGGTTAGTAATCAGATAACACATAAACCAATGCAGCATTTCCTGAAAACAGTGTCGGGATTTGGAGGGTGTAATGCTGCGATGGTATTTTCTAAATAGATATACATACAGCATGGAGCTTTTTAGTAAAGAAACAAAGACAGCCCTACAGGCACAGGAAGCAGCCCTGAGACTGGCATTTGCACCGATCGCATTCCAGGCCACCCGCGCACTGCGTGACTTTGGCATTTTGGAAGTGATCAGCAACAGTGGTCCTGAGGGATTGACGATTGAAGAAGTATTAGAGAAAGTAAAACTGTCTCGCTATGCTGTACGTGTATTGCTGGAGGCGGGTCTCGGTATGGAATTACTGATTGTAAGTGAGGAGAAGAAGTATATCCTGACCAAGACAGGTTACTTTATTCAACACGACAGGCTGACCCGCATCAATATGGATTTCTCACAGGATATCTGTTACCTGGGTATGAACCACCTGAAAGAAAGTCTGGAAGAAGGCCGCCCTGCAGGCCTGAAAGAACTGGGGCCATGGGATACCATTTACCCGGGTTTACCACTCCTGCCACCTGAAATTGGCAAGAGTTGGTTCGACTTTGACCATTATTATTCCGATCTGGCCTTTCCACAGGCACTACAGATCGTATTTGCCAATAAACCACGCACCCTGCTTGACATTGGCGGTAATACCGGCAAATGGACACTGGCATGCACTAAACATGACGACAATGTTCGTGTGACCATGTTTGACCTGCCAGGTGAAATTGAAATTGCTGCGCAAAAGATGAAAGATGAGGGTGTAGCGGATCGTGTATCTTTCCACGAAGCGAATATCCTGGATGAAAGCCTGCCTTTCCCACAGGGATTTGATGCGATCTGGATGAGTCAGTTCCTTGACTGCTTCTCCGAAGAGCAAATTGTATCTATCCTGAAACGTTGCCGTGAAGCGCTGACCGAAAATGGTACCATTTATATCCTGGAACCATTCTGGAACAGGCAGCGTTTTAAGTCAGCAGCATTCAGTCTGCAGCAGACCAGCCTTTACTTTACCGCTATGGCCAATGGAAACAGTCAGATGTACCACACTGACGATTTCTTTAAATGCATTGCTGATGCAGGTCTGCGTATCGTAGAGGAAAACAACCAGATGGGCTTAAATTATACCCTCTTAAAGTGTCAAAAATGAGAGAAAAAGTAGACGTGCTGGTCATTGGTGCCGGCCCTTCAGGAACTGTAGCTGCTTCTATCATTAAGCAGGCAGGTTATGCTGTGAAAATCGTCGAGAAATTACAATTCCCCCGCTTTGTGATCGGGGAGAGTTTGTTGCCCCGTAGTATGGAAGCCCTGGAAGAAGCAAAGTTCATTGATGCAGTTACTGCTCAGGGATTCCAGCAGAAGTTTGGCGCCAAGTTCGTAAAGGGCGACAAGATCTGTGATTTTACCTTTAAAGAGCAATTTACCAAGGGGTGGGACTGGACCTGGCAGGTAACCAGGGCCGATTTTGATAAAGCCCTGGCAGATGCAGTAGAAGCAATGGGGGTGCCGGTATGCTACAATACCACTGTGACCAATATCGAATTTAATGGCTCCGATTCTGTTACTACTGTAGAAGAAGCAGATGGTAAACAGTATGAGATCGAAGCCCGTTTTATAGTAGACGGAAGTGGCTATGGTCGTGTGATTCCACGCCTCTTCAATCTCGAAAAGAACTCTAATTTACAACCTCGTAAAGCACTGTTTGCCCACACGGTGGATGTAAACAGGTTGCAATATGACGAGCCTAACCGTATTACAGCTGTGGTGCACCGCCCAGGAACCTGGATCTGGATTATTCCATTCAGTTCAGGCAATACTTCGGTAGGTTTTGTAAGTGATCCTTCTTTCCATAATGAGTTTTCAGGTACACCAGAAGAGCAGTTCCGAGCTATGCTGGCAGCAGAACCTTATACCAGAGAGCGTTTCAAAGACGTAGACCTGGTGTTTGAACCACGGGTGCTGGAATCATGGTCCGCCACCACAGATAAGTTCTATGGAGAAGGATTTGTATTAACGGGTAATGTGACCGAATTCCTTGATCCGATCTTTTCATCTGGCGTAACTTTGGCTTGTGTATCTGCACAGACGGCATCTAAACTGGTGATCCGTAAGCTGAAAGGCGAAGATGTAGATTGGGAAAAAGAATACATGCAACCCACTATGCAGGGGGTGAACACCTTCCGCTCTTATGTAATGGCATGGTATGAGGGTACCCTGGACAAGATCTTCTTTGCAAAGAATATTCAGCAGGATATGAAAAACCAGATATGTTCGGTACTGGCAGGTTATGTATGGGATGAAACCAATCCATATGTAAAGAACCATGAAAAAGGATTGCAACGCCTGGCACGTACCATCGAACTGATGGAAAAGATTGAAGAAGAAGGTAAAAACCTTGTATAGTATCATTTAATAGCGAAGATTTGGATAGCACCAGGCTAAATATAACAGGAAGTGTGGTGATCCGGAACAACCGGATCTACAGGAATAATGAGGTGATCTGGGAGACACCTGAAGATCAGCTATTGCCTGACTTTTTGCGGGCGGCGTATGATCATTTTTCAGGGCAGTATCCCAAATTTCATAAGATGGATCATCTCAGCAAGCTGGGATGGCTGGCGGCAGAAGTCCTGTTACAGCACCGACCGTTTACCGGGTATGCACCTGAGCAGGTAGGATTGATATTAGCCAATCGTAGCGCCAGTCTGGATACAGACCTGCGCTATTTTGATTCAATAAAGGAATTTCCCAGTCCGGCGTTGTTTGTATACACGCTGGCCAATATAGTAATGGGGGAGATCAGCATCCGTCATGGATTCAAAGGAGAGAATGCGTTCTTTACTTCGGATCGTTATGATGAAGTGCTGCTCATGGATTATACAAAACAGTTACTGACAGAAGGGGCGGTAAGTGCTGTATTGTGCGGATGGGTAGAGGTGATGGGAAGTGAGTACGAAGTGATTCTTCATCAGATAGAAAAATAATTTCTTTCCGTGACCCACACTGTGGGGCACGCCGTTTAAAATAAAAATATCATGGAAAATTTGATGGCTACACTCAAAGCCCAGATCATAGAGCAACTGAACCTGCAGGAAGTAAAACCGGAGGATATCGGCGACGATACCCCCCTGTTCAAAGACGGACTGGGACTGGATTCCATCGATGCACTGGAACTGATCGTTCTGCTGCAGCAGCATTATCGTATTCGTATTGCCAATCCTGAGCAGGGACCTGAAATTTTTCATTCCGTACGCTCAATTGCCAATTTCATCACAGCACATCAGCAACAAAATCAATAAACCATGAGCGGAAACGATGTTTGGGTATTAGGTGGTGGCGTCATTTGCGGTATCGGTAACAACGTACCGGAGTGTATTGCGGCTTTCCGGCAAATGAAGCCGGGCATGACCACTATGCAATACCTGACCTCCACACATCGCGACAGCTTTCCGGTAGTAGAAGTAAAAGCTGACAACGCTACGCTGGCTGCAAAGGCAGGTCTCCCTGCCCACATCAGCAGAACAGCACTACTCAGTGCCGTTGCAGTAAAGGAAGCATGGGAGCGTGCAAAGCTGGGCAATATCCGCGAATACCGGGTAGGTCTCGTCTCAGCAAATACCGTAGGGGGGATGGACAAAACGGAACACTTCTTCGCCGAATACCTGCAGGATAACCAATCCGGCAGATTGCGCGATGTAGTCAACCACGAATGTGGCAGCATCACTGAACTGGTAGCCGATATGCTGGGCATCCGCCATCATGTATCTACTATCAGTACAGCATGTTCTTCATCTGCAAATGCGATTATGTATGGCGCCAGATTACTCAAAAACAACCTGGTCGACGTTGTAATTGCAGGAGGAACAGATGCCCTGACCCGCTTCACCCTCAATGGATTTAACACCCTCATGATCCTCGATCAGAAAGCCTGTCGTCCATTCGACGATACCCGCACTGGTCTGAACCTTGGAGAAGGCGCCGGCTATATCGTAATGGTCAGCGATGCCATTGCACAAAAGATGGACATCCAGCCATGGTGTAAACTGACGGGTTATGCCAATGCCAATGATGCTTACCACCAAACGGCTTCTTCGCCTGATGGCATTGGTAACTACCTGGCGATGCAGCAAGCGATGGAAATGGCAGGCATCACTACTGAGGACATGAGCTATATCAACCTGCACGGTACAGGTACGCTCAACAATGATCTGTCAGAAGGTACAGCCATTCAGCGTTTATTTGGGAATGCCGTGCCTCCGGCCAGCAGTACCAAATCGTTCACCGGTCACACATTGGGTGCCAGTGGTGGTATAGAAGCCGTATTTGCTGCACTGGCAGTGAAAGAGGGCTATCTTTATCCCAATGCACAGTTCAGCCATCAGATGAAGGAACTGAATTTTTCGCCGGTGACGACATTTTCAGAAGGCAATGTGATCAACAATGTCATGTCAAACTCTTTTGGATTCGGCGGAAACTGTTCCAGCCTTGTCTTCTCGAAGGAAATTAGTTAGGAACTATGAACATTTATATAAACGGAACGGGTTGTGTCTCGCCGCTGGAAACAGCGATAGAAGGGCGTTTGCCATCGGCCAGGCCTTTGTACGACAATATCCGTCTCAAATCGGCAGAACCTGATTACAAGCAATGGATCGACATCAAGATGATCCGCAGGATGAGCCGTGTCATTAAAATGGGTGTAGCTGCAGCACAACTGAGTCTTCAGGAAGCGGGGATTTCCAAACCGGAAGGCATCATCACAGGCACTGCGTATGGTTGCCTGGATGATACAGGTGTGTTCCTCACCAAAATGATTAACCAGAACGAAGAAATGCTGACACCAACGGCATTCATACAGTCTACTCACAATACAGTGGCTGGACAGATAGCTCTTTTACTGGAATGCCATGCTTACAATAGTACTTTTGTACACAAGGGTTTTTCTTTCGAACATGCACTGATAGATAGTATCATGCAGCTGCGCGAAGGAAAGATATCCAACATACTTGCTGGGGCGATGGATGAGCTGACGAATCACAGCTTTAATATCCTTTCCCGTTTCAATTTATTTAAACACGCTCATTCCGGTGAAGGTGCCGCCTGTTTTGTATTGAGCACAGAGAAGGGGCCGAATGCCATTGCGAAACTGAAAGGAGTGTCTGTGTTGTATAAACCGGAATCTTTTCAAGAAGTGGCTGCTGATATCGTTGGTTTCCTTGCCGCACATAATTGTAGCCAGGAAGATGTAGACCTGGTTATTACAGGTCGTAACGGGGATCCGGCAGGGGATGCGTGGTATGAGCATGTGGAGAATAAGTTATTTAGTGAGTTGCCTGTGGCGCAATTTAAACATCTGTGCGGAGAGTATCCTACTGCCAATGCATTCGGTACCTGGATGGCCAGCAGAATCATTGCCAGTCAGGAAGTGACTCCTGCTGTATTATTCAAGGGAAATGCGCCAACATCGATAAAGAAGGTATTGTTGTACAATCATCATGACGCCTCGCATCATTCGATGATCCTCTTATCAATATGCTGACACACCGGAATACAAATATCGTCCTGATCGCACTTATTGCACTGTTTCTATGGCTGTCATTGCCATGGTGGGCATTTGTATTGCTGTTTATTCCTTATTCAGGCGCACTCGTATGGGGCGCCATGCAGATTCAGTCAGGTTTTTTTCTGAAAGCAGTATGTGCTGCTGAGACCGCAGAGAAAGTAGTGGCCCTCACATTTGACGATGGTCCACTCACTAAATTTACCCCACAGATACTCGATGTTTTACACAAAGCACAGGCACCTGCTGCTTTCTTTTGCATTGGCAACAGGATAGCAGGACAGGAAGCTTTGCTGAAAAGAATAGATGCAGAAGGACATGTGATCGGGAATCACAGCTACTCTCATCACTTCTGGTTTGACCTGTTTCCAGCAAAGAAAATGCTGGCAGAATTGCAACAGGTAGATTCCGCTATTGAAAAGTTGACAGGCAAAAGGCCTCGCCTCTTCCGCCCGCCCTATGGTGTGACAAATCCGAATGTACGCAGGGCTGTACAGAGAGGAAAATACACAGCTATTGGCTGGAATATCCGTTCGCTGGATACAGTGGCCAAACAAGCAGATGAACTGATGAACAGGATTTTATCTGGTTTGAAACCTGGTGCTGTCATTCTCATGCATGATTCAATCTCCCTCACTGTAGAAATACTGCCGGCATTGATCGCGCGCATCCGTGAACAAGGATATACTATTAAAAGAATTGATCAATTACTAAATATACCCGCATATGCGTAGATGGATAATAGCATTGATAATGATGTGTGGTGGGGTACAGGTAAATGCCCAACAGCATCCGGGATACAAACTGGTAGCAGACGTAGCAGGTTTTAAGCAGCAGTTTGCCACAGCCTCCCGTCAGACGCAGTCTATACAATGTGATTTTGTGCAGGAAAAAAACCTGAGCATGCTGGCAGACAAGATCACTTCCAAAGGCAAGTTCTGGTTCAAAAAAGAAAATAAGGTAAGAATGGAGTATACCACTCCATCGTACTACCTGCTGGTGATGAATGGCAAAGACATCAAAACCAAAGATGGTCAGAAAGAAAGCCATGTATCTACCAAAGGCAACAAACTGTTCGAGCAGATCAACAGGATCACTGTGGATTGTGTACAGGGAAATGTAGTGGACAATGCAGATTTTAAAACCACCATCCTTGAAAACACCGCTGGTTACCTGCTGGAAATGACACCAGTGAACAAACAGCTGGCACAGTACTTCAAGACCATCGTACTGCTGGTAGACAAGAAAGATCTGACTGTGAATAAGATTGAGATGTACGAAGCCGGTGGAGACAATACCACCATCAGCTTTCTGCACAAACAACTGAATGTAAATATACCGGATGCGACTTTTGCTGCTAAATAGTCTGTTGCTACTATGCATACTGACCAGCTGTACCAATGTATACAAAGACCTGCGACAGGCAACAGGCGATCCTGCCTGCATTACGCAGTTCAGGCCACAGTTTGACAATACATTGTACAGCACACAGGTAGATGTGATGAAGCATCACCTGAGTGGTTTACTGTTCTTCAAGCAAATGCCGGATAGCAGTCAGCGGGTGGTGTTTGCAAATGAGATGGGCTTTAAGTTCTTCGACTTTGAGTTTACTAAGGACGGACAGTTCATCAAGCATTACATGATGGACAAGATGGATAAGAAGGCGGTCGTAAAGACGTTGAGAGGGGATTTTGAGCTGGTGTTATTACATCCTGATTTACGGCAGGCAATAGTTAAGAAGGATGATAACTTTCGCTATGTAATCGTTCCTACAGCAAAAGGGAACAACTATTATATTACCGACACTACCTGTACAAAGCTGGAAAGGATTGAAAAATCATCTTCCCGCAAACCGGTAGTAAAGGCCTGGCTCACGGATTATAAAAACGGTGTGCCGGATACAATCCTGATCAGACATCAGGGATTCAAATTTAATATTTCACTACAACGCGTACAGAAATAATGTTAGCAGGAAAATTATATACACTGGAACAGACATTACAGGAGGCCGTAGACAGCGCCACTTATCGTATTGTGCTGAATGCGCAGCATCCTGTATTTGAAGGCCATTTCCCCGGGCGCCCTGTGGTACCCGGTGTAACGATGATGCAAACCATCCAGGAACTGCTGGAAGGCAGGTTACAGCAGAAGGTGGTGCTGAAAAAAGCCAGCCAGATGAAGTTTCTGAACATGATTGATCCAAATGCGAACCCGCAGGTGGACGTGACTATTCAGCACAAGGAACAGGAAGGAGAAATCAAAGTGACAGCCTCGCTGAAGTTTGATGTGCTCACATTTATGAAATTTCAGGGATCATTCGTAGCCGCTTCATGACGGAACAGCCAATATACAACGATCAGTTTTCGGCACACAAAGTAGCCGTACTGATTCCTACCTACAACAATGCCGGCACACTCAAAGCTGTGCTGCAGGATGTATTATCCTATACCCACCATGTGATCGTGGTGAACGATGGCAGCACGGATAGTACTACTGTTATCCTGGATGAGTTTCCGCACATTCAACGGGTGGAGTACACGCCGAACCAAGGAAAAGGTATTGCCCTGCGCAGAGGCTTTAAATACGCCATGCAGCAGGGGTACGACTATGTGATCACTATGGATGCTGATGGGCAGCACTTTGCTTCAGACCTGCCGGTGATGTTGGAAATGGTGAGCACGCATCCTAAGTCCATCGTGATTGGTGCACGTAATTTGCAACAGGAAAACATGCCCGGCAAAAATACATTTGCCAACAAGTTTTCCAACTTCTGGTTCTATGTGGAAACAGGGTTGAAAATGCCGGACACACAATCCGGTTATCGCCTGTATCCAATATATGCTATGAAGGGCATGCACTTCTGGTGTACAAAATATGAATTTGAAATAGAAGTAATGGTGCGCAGTGCCTGGAAGGGCATAGGCATCAATTCAGCGCCTGTAAAGGTATATTATCCGCCAGCTGAGGAGCGGGTTTCTCACTTCCGCCCGCTGCGCGATTTTTCCCGTATCAGTGTATTGAACACGGTATTGGTGCTGATCACCTTTCTGTATATCAAGCCACGCGACTTTATCCGCTACCTCTTCAAAAAGGAGAGCTGGAAGAGTATCTGGAATGATCATATTCTGAACAGGAATGAATCCAATGCGAAGAAGGCAGCGGCCATCGCGTTGGGGGTGTTCCTGGGTATCGTACCCATATGGGGTTTTCAGCTGCTGAGTGCTTACCTGCTGGCAGCGAGATTAAAACTCAACAAGGCTTTGGTGCTGATAGCATGTAATATCAGCGTACCGCCTATGATCCCTTTTATCATCTTTGTCAGCTTTGCAACAGGTAAGTTCTGGATGAAGAATGGCAGTATGACCATCAACTTTAGTAAGCAACTGAGCTTTGAAACGGTGAAGCTGAATTTTGAACAATATCTCTATGGTAGTATTACGCTTTCGATCGTGGCTGGCTTGCTGGCAGGATTGATAGTGTATGCATTACTTTCTATATTCAGGAACGATCCTATAAAACAAGACCAGCCAATTTAGTTAAGCATTATCAGTATGGGCAAAATATTCGTAGGCATATACAATTTCTTTGATCGTCACAAAGCATGGTGCTGGGCCTGTATGCTATTCAGTTTTGTACTGGTAGGCGTAGGGGCGTGGCAGATCCGGCTGGAAGAGGATATTACCCGTATTCTGCCCCAGGATAAAACCCTCGATAAGTTACAGCAGGTGTTCAATGATTCACACTTTGCTGATAAGCTGGTCATTACTATTTCACAAAAAGATAGCACTGCTGCTGCACAACCGGATAGTCTCACTGCATTTGCCGGTGAACTGGCTGATAGTGCAAAAGTACACCTGGCTCCCTGGATGAACCAGATCCAGGCACAGGTACAGGATAGTACCGTGCTGGATATGATGCAGGTAATGCAGGATCACCTGCCTGTATTCCTGGAAGAACAGGATTATGCACGCATCGATTCACTCATTACCCCCGGGCGCTTACAGCAATCACTGCAAAGCAATTATAACACCCTGATCTCACCGGCAGGATTGGTGGTGAAAAAAGTGATCGGCGTGGATCCTACCGGCATGTCCTGGCTGGGTATCAAGAAATTACAACACTTACAATACGACGACCATTTTGAGCTGTATGATGGTTACATCATGACGAAGGACCATCAGCACATCTTAATGTTCATCACTCCAAAGTTTCCTCCCAGTGCAACGGGAAAGAATACGGTTTTCTTAGATGAACTACAGGCGCAGATCGATTCATTGCAGGAACATCATTCATTTACGACCGCTTCTTATTTTGGAGGAACGGCTGTATCAGCAGGTAATGCGATACAGTTGAAAAAGGATTTGGTGCTTACACTGAGCATTACCATTGTTGTATTTGTGATACTGATTCCATTGTATTTCCGTAAAAAGAGAGCAGCGGTATTGCTAATGCTGCCGGTAGTATTCGGTGGCTTATTTTCCCTGGCCTGTATCTGGCTGGTACAAGGTAGCATCTCTGGTATTGCATTGGGTGTGGGTGCGGTCGTATTGGGGATTGCGATCAACTACTCCCTGCATGTATTTAACCACTACCGACATTTCCCCGACATCCGTGAGGTGATCAATGACCTTGCGGCACCGATGACGATCGGTAGCTTTACCACGATCGGTGGTTTCTTTTGTCTACAGTTCATAGAATCTCCTATTTTGCAGGATGTGGGCATCTTTGCTGCATTCAGTCTGATTGGGGCTGCATTGTTCTCCCTTATTTTCTTACCCCATCTGATTGTATTAGGAAAGAGAGAAGAAGTAGCTCATCATGACACCTGGTTAGATAAGATGTCTACTTATAAACCAGAGAAAAATAAATGGCTGGTAGGTGGTATTCTTGTGTTGACAGTGATCTTCATCTTTACTATGAAAAATGTAGCTTTTGAAAGCGATATGATGCGTATGAACTTTATGCGTCCTGAGCTGAAAGAAGCAGAAACTACCCTCAATAAGGTCAATGCTTACACCGCACAATCTGTATACCTGATCACCGAAGGTCCCGACCTGGAAACCGCCTTGCAACGCAGCGAAGCATTGCTGCCAGAGGTAAATCAGTTACAACAACAGGGTGCTGTGAAAAAGTATACTGGTGTGAATGTATTGTTACTTTCCAATCAGGAACAACAACGTCGTATTCAAAGATGGAACAGTTACTGGACACCTGAGAAGAAACAACAGGTCATTGCATATCTGCAGCAGCATGGCCCTGCCGTAGGTTTTAAACCCGCTGCCTTCGAACCATTTGCACACTGGCTCACACAGCACTTCGAACATATACCGGATGCAACCTTACATAACCTGCGTACAGGATCATTAGGCGATTTTATCACAGAAAAGCATGGTAAGATATCGCTCGTAACGCTGTTGAAAGTAGATCCTGCACAGAAAAAGACGGTCTACGAAAAGCTGGAACACGATCCCAATACTACCATTCTCGACAAGCAATATGTAACGAACCGTTTAGTAGTCGTATTGCAAAGTGAATTCAGCAGCATTGCCTGGATGACTTCATTGCTGGTATTCTTTGCATTATTAATCTCATACGGTCGTATAGAACTCACCATCATCACCTTTATCCCCATGGCCATCAGCTGGGTGTGGATATTGGGTATCATGGGGCTGTTTGGTATCCGGTTCAATATTGTGAATATTATTCTCAGTACATTCATCTTTGGTTTGGGTGACGATTACAGCATCTTTACCATGGATGGGTTATTGCAACGATACAAGACGGGTAAAGAAGAGAACCTATCTTCATTCCGTTCTTCCATCTTCCTGTCGGCGATTACTACTATCATCGGTCTGGGAGTAATGATCTTTGCAAAACATCCTTCCCTGAAGTCGCTGGCATTGATCTCTATCATTGGTATCAGCTCCGTAGTGTTGGTATCACAGGTACTGATTCCGTTCCTGTTCAACTGGCTCATTACTAACAGGGTCAATAAAGGCAGGGCGCCGTGGACACTGCATGGCTGGCTGAAGTCAGTGTTCTCATTCACTTACTTTGTATTCGGTTGTCTGCTTATGACGGTGATAGGATGGTTCCTGCTCCGTATCAATCCATTCAATAGGAAAGTTGGTAAGCGGTTGTATCATCGCTTATTGTCAAAATACACATGGTCTGTAATATACATTATGGGCAATGTGAAAAAGAAGATCATTAATCCTTTGGGTGAAAAGCTGGATAAGCCAGCTGTCATCATCAGCAATCATACGTCATTTCTTGATATCCTGGTCTCTACTATGCTGCATCCGAATGTGGTGCTGCTCACCAGTAAGTGGGTATGGAACTCACCTGTATTTGGTGCAGTGGTGAGAATGGCTGATTACTACCCGGTGGCAGATGGTGCAGAAGGTAGTATTGAGAAACTGAAAGAACAGGTAGACAATGGCTACTCTATCGTAGTATATCCTGAGGGTACCCGTTCTCCTGATGGTAAAATGAAACGCTTCCACAAAGGTGCTTTCTATATCGCAGAACAGTTAGGGCTGGATATTCTACCAATCATTATTCATGGCACAGGTTACACCATGAGTAAGAATGACTTCCTGCTCAAGGATGGGCATATCACGGTGAAATACCTGCCCCGTATTGCACCCGGTGATAACTATGCTGCGCGTACCAAGGAGGTGAGCCGTTATTTCAAAGCAGAGTATGAAGTGCTGCGTCAGTCCATAGAAACACCTGCCTACTATCGTGAGCAGATGATCTATAACTATATCTATAAAGGCCCGGTATTGGAATGGTACATGCGTATCAAAACAAAACTGGAAGGTAACTATGAACTGTTCGATGAGCTGCTGCCAAAGAAAGGCCGAATACTGGATGTAGGCTGTGGATATGGATTCCTGAGCTATATGCTCCACTGGATGTCGCCTGACAGAGTGATTAAGGGGATCGATTATGATGAAGATAAGATCATCACCGCACAGCATGGCTACCTGAGAGGAGAGCAGCTGTCATTTGAATGCGTAGACGTAACCAATTATACATTTGACAGGTACGATGCATTTGTGATCACAGATGTATTGCATTACCTGCAGGCGGACGAGCAGGCAAAAGTACTGTCAGCGTGCATCGATCAACTGGAACCGGGTGGCGTGATCATAGTAAGGGATGGAGACAGTGACCTCACCGAAAGGCATGAAGGTACCCGTCTTACTGAATTCTTTTCTACTAAACTGCTTGGGTTCAACAAGACAAAAGATAAACCCTTGTCCTTCTTTTCCTCATCAGCCATCGCCAATATTGTAGCAGCTAATGGCGCCGTGATGGAGAAAATTGATAACACGCGTTATACCTCAAATGTTATTTTTATCATCAAAAAGTTACCCCCTGAAGATGCAGCAATATGATGTCATAATTATCGGAAGTGGCCTGGGCAGTTTAGTTTGCGGAGCCATCCTCGGCAAGTATGGTTATCGCGTTTGTTTATATGAAAAAAACAGGCAGATAGGTGGATGTCTGCAAACTTATTCACGCGACAAGGCAATTATCGATTCCGGTGTACACTATCTGGGTGGCCTGGAAGATGGACAAACCCTTCACAAAGTGTTCAGGTACCTTGGTATACTGAACAACATGAAGCTGCTTCGCATGGAGATGGATGGTTTTGATCATATCCATTTCGGCAATGAGCCGCAGGTGTACAAGATGGCCCAGGGACGTAATAACTTTATTCAGCAACTGTTAACTTCTTTTCCAAAAGAAAAGGATGCCCTGCATGCCTATGTTAACAAACTGGAAGAAGTATGTGGCAAGTTCCCACTTTTTAACCTGAGAATGGGTAGTGCTGCTGAAAAGGAAAGTGCAATGGGAGAAGAGGTCTGCGCATTTCTGCGTAGTATCACGGACGATGAACGTCTGCAACATGTACTTGTGGGGAATAATATGCTCTATGCCGGTTTCCCTGAAAGAACACCGTTGTATGTACACGCCCTGGTACAACACAGCTATATAGAAAGTGCCTGGAAATGCATAGACGGAGGTTCCATCATTGCCCGTAGTCTGAACAAGACGATCCGTGCACAGGGGGGCGACATCATTCGTAATACAGAAGTAAAAGAAATCGTAGAGAAGGATGGGAAGGTGAGCCATATCGTACTGGAAGACGGTAAGGAAATAGGAGGGAAGTATTTCATTTCCGGTCTGCACCCTGCCCGTACCATCGGTATGTTAAAAGGTGACGGATTGCGTAATGCTTACAAGTCCCGTATTAACTCGCTGGAAAATACACCCGGTACCTTTATGATCAATGTGGTACTGAAGCCCAATACTTTTCCATACCTGAATCACAACATATATCATCACGCCACTTCCAATGCATGGGATGGCATTAATTATACTGCGGACAACTGGCCGCTGACTTACGCCATGTTCGTATCTGCCAGTACTGGTCACGAGGAATATGCTGATAACCTGTCTATTATGACCTATATGCGTTACGGAGATGTGGCGCAATGGCATGATACATTCAATACTGACGATAAGCCACACGAACGGGATGCCAGTTACCAGGAATTTAAAAAAGAGAAAGCTGAAAAGCTGCTGGATATGGTCTCGGAACAATATCCTCACCTGCGTAGCTGCATCCATTCCATGTACGTGGCCACGCCACTTACGTACCGTGACTACCTGAACATTCCGGAAGGTAGTATGTACGGCATGGTCAAAGATGCTAGAGAACCGTTAAAGTCTATGATTCCTGCAGCAACCAGAATACCTAATTTGTATCTTACAGGGCAAAATCTGAACTTACATGGTATTTTGGGGGTAACGATGAGCGCGGTGCTGACCTGTGCGGGGTTAGTAAATATTGAAACCATCGTGGAAGAGATAAATAAGAGTTAAGCAATTATATATGAACAAGGGGAAAAAACGGAGCGGATGGCGCAAATTGGGGAGAGCGCTGTTATTTATTTTTGGTAGCTTTTTATTGCTGCTGATAGCGCTGATTATTTATGTGGTGAGCGTAGGTCATATCAATCCACCGGATATTGCTGACAAGCGTGCACTGAAACTGGAACGTAAATCACTGGATTCAACGGCGTATACCATTGGCAACAACTGGTTCCGTAAGAGCAACAGTGGTCTGTATGAAATGTATGTAGAAGGAAAGCCTTTTGACAGAGGTGTGATCTATGGCAAGCTCTCTGCAGAACTGGTGAAAAGACAGGAAGACAACTTCACGGATCAGATAAAGAAGATGATCCCTTCCCAGTCGTACCTCAAGTTTCTCCGCTACTTTGTAGGTTTCTTCAACCGCAATCTGGCTAATAATATTGAAGAAGAGAACAAGGAAGAAATATACGGTATCTCTTTCTCTGCGTCTGACAAATACGATTTCATTGGTACTAACTATGAGCGCCTGCTCAACTACCACGCTGCACACGACATTGGTCACGCATTGCAGAATATGGCACTGGTGGGTTGTACCAGCTTCGCTACCTGGAATGACGCTTCTGCTGATAGTAGCCTGATCATAGGCCGTAACTTTGACTTCTATGTAGGCGATAAGTTTGCAGAAGACAAAGTGATTGCCTTCTATCATCCTGACAAGGGGTTCAATTTTATGATTGTGACCTGGGCTGGTTTCACCGGTTGTGCTTCGGGTATGAACCAGGCAGGTTTGACCGTGACCATCAATGCAGATAAGAGTAAAATTCCTACCGGTTCAGCAACGCCTGTATCGCTGGTAGCGCGCGAGATCCTGCAGTATGCAAAGAACATCGACGAAGCATATGCCATCGCAAAGAAGCATACCATGTTCGTATCTGAGTCTTTCCTGATTGGTTCAGCATTTGACAACCGTGCCGCCATCATTGAAAAGACACCAGACAGCATGGAGCTGTATGATCCTAAAAAGAACTTCATCACCTGCACCAATCACTTTCAGGGGGAGAACTTTAAAGCGACGCCTGAAAATATCAGGCAGAGAGATGAAACAGCTTCCGGTTACCGCTTTGAGCGCCTGACCGAACTGCTGAAAGAGAAAGGTCCGAATACAGTTCAAAACACTGTCGATATCCTGCGTGACCGTTTTGGCCTGCATGGTAAAGATATTGGTGTAGGTAATGAGAAAGCGATCAACCAGTTCATTGCACATCATTCCGTTGTATTTGAACCAAAGAAGAAGCTGGTATGGGTATCTACAGCACCCTGGCAGCTGGGTGAGTATGTATGCTACAACCTGGATTCCATCTTTAGCATGCATGGTTTACAAACGGATCATGAGGTGTACGATAGTAGCCGCATGATAGCACCTGATCCATTCATGCAAACAAAAGCCTTTACTAATTTTAAAGTATATCGTTCTTTAAAAGTTGCTGCACAGGCAGGAGTGGACCTGGATCCTGGTATGATACCAGCGCTGGATCCTGAATTTTACCATGCTTATGTAGTGGCAGGTGATTATGCATTCAAGCATGGTGACCTTCAAAGAGCAAAAGTATTTTATGAAAGAGCGCTCACCAAGGTGATCGCGAACAAATCAGAAGAGATCCATATCCGGAAACAAATAGAATTGTGTAATAAAAAATCATGATCTACGGCATAGGAACAGATATCGTGGACGTGGCACGCATAGGCGCCAAAATAGCCAGGGGGATTGGTTTTAAGGAACTTGTGTTCACCCCTCACGAGATCGCCTATTGCGAGCAGCAGGTACATAGCGAAGAGCATTATGCCGCCCGGTTTGCAGCCAAGGAAGCCCTGTTGAAAGCACTGGGTACAGGTTACATGCATGGCGGTGTACATTTCAATGAAATAGAGATTACCAATGATGCTACCGGCAAGCCATTGCTACAGCTGATAGGTAATGCACGCTTCCACTACGAACAGCTACAGATCAAACAGATTTTGGTTTCTTTGTCACATATTAATACCACTGCGGTGGCGACTGTGATCATTGAAGTCTGACAACCTGATACCATGTACATACCCAATATTGAATTGCAGCCCGCTACTTCCATCAGGGCATTTCAGGAAAAAGAAGTCCTTCACCTGCTGGGTTACCTGCGGGAATTTTCACCTTTTTACCGGAATTGGTTTGCCGAACATGGCATACAGCCTTCCGACGTAAAATCGCTGGATGACCTCTGGCGGATTCCACCTGTCACGAAAGAGCACCTGCAAGAACAGAACTGGGATTTTCTGTGCGTGGATAAAAGCAAGATTGCTGAATATACCACTACCTCCGGTACCCTGGGCAGACCTGTGATCATTGCTTTGACACAGAAAGACCAGGATCGGCTGGCGTATAATGAATACATTTCTTTTTGCTGTGCAGATGGTACTGAGAATGATATCTTTCAGCTGATGCTTACGCTGGACAGGCAGTTTATGGCGGGGATGGCATATTACAATGGTATCCGTAAGCTGGGGGCCGGTGTATTGCGTGTGGGGCCGGGTGTACCTTCTCTGCAATGGGAAAATATACAGCGGATACAGCCTACCACAATAGTAGCGGTACCTTCATTTATTGTGAAGCTGATTGCATTTGCAAAAGAACATAATATCGATATTAACTCGTCTTCAGTAAAAAAGGCGGTGTGTATAGGGGAAAATATCCGTAATGCGGATTTCACTTACAATGTATTGGGCAAGAGGATTACAGAGCAATGGGATATCAAGCTTTATTCTACCTATGCCAGTACAGAAATGCAGACGGCATTTACGGAGTGTAATGCAGGTCATGGAGGGCACCATCATCCTGAGTTGCTATATGTAGAACTGCTGGATGAAAATAATCAACCTGTAGGCCCTGGCCAGGATGGCGAAGTGACGATTACTACACTGGGTGTAGAAGGGATGCCATTGCTGCGCTACAAAACAGGAGACATTTGCCGTTACTTTGAAGAACCATGTTCCTGTGGTCGCCAGACGAAGCGTTTATCACCTGTGATAGGGCGTCGTAAACAGATGATCAAGTACAAGGGTACAACGTTGTATCCACCTGCGCTGTTTGATTTGCTGAATGATATGGAAGAAGTGAGAGAGTTTGTAGTAGAAGTATTCTCCAACGAAATAGGCACAGACGAGATCTTACTGCACCTGTGGCCAATACAGGAATCAGAAGATATAGACAGAAAGATCCGTTCTTACCTACAAGCCAAACTGCGGGTAATACCTCAGATCAGATATGTAGGGCAAACGGAGATCATGAAGATGCTGATGCCTGAAGGGCTACGCAAACCCGTGAAGTTTGTGGATAACCGTGGTTAAAAGCTCACAGATACAGCGGCTTTCGGATTATCCAGTTTATTGCTTTTTCTTACACCATCCCGGATCACATGGATCATGTTGATCTGGTTGGGATGCTCGCTATAAAGGATATCGTCTTTGACATTCACCTGTTTAAAAGGAGTGATGTTCTGTGCCACCAAAAAGCACCAGGCCGCTTCTTCTTCAATTTTATAACCGAGATAGGTAAGCTTTACGGCTTTTCCATCCACATTGATATATAAATGTTTATTGATATAGCCGGCGATGAGGCTATCTATTTGTGCCTTATTGGTTGGGTGGATGATGTCCAGCGGGAGTTTTGATTCCTTTTTCAGTACATTTTCCAGGTCGTCGGCAAAGATCCGGCAGCTGACCTGGACCTCGTTTTTAGCCTTTACATGCTCGATTTCAGTGACACTCACATAGAATGGGTGAAACGCGAAAAAAGCCCCCAATAACCATTTATATAATATTAAACCCACTTGCCTAAAAAATTTTAAATATTAGCAGTATCCTTGTATAATTACCAAAAATAGGAAATTGTGAGCACCGAATTCGGGATGTATTTTCAAATGGGGTGGCAGCATATCATTGCCTGGGATGGCTACGATCACATCCTGTTTATCATGGCGTTGTCCGCTATTTATATGCTGCAGGACTGGAGAAAAGTGCTTGTTCTTGTCACAGCTTTTACAATTGGTCACGCCATCACACTGGTTTTAAGTGTTGCAAACGTCGTATATATCCAAAGCAGTCTGATAGAACTGCTCATACCAATTACTATATGGATTACTGCTCTTTTTAATATGTTTAAAAAAGAGCTGTCGCCACAAAGAGTCCAACTGAACTATCTGTTCGCATTGTTTTTCGGTCTTGTTCATGGTATGGCCTTCTCTGCCTACCTGAAGAGTCTGATCGGCACACAGGAAAACATCCTTACACCCTTGCTGGCTTTCAATCTGGGGCTGGAAGTAGGGCAGATGATGGTCGTAGCAGGCGTATTATTACTGGCCGGTATTATTGTAAATGTTACAGGGGTAAAACGCAGAGACTGGAATATTTACCTCTCTGCAGCCATCTTTGGTGTAGCCGTTCTGATAACCATTGAAAGATGTAAAGAATTTATAACAAAATAGACAGGGACAACCAACTGTCAGCAGATTACTTATGAGAAAAAAAGCAATCAAATTGGCTCTGGCGGCCTGTTGTATCACTGCCGGTGCCAGCGCACAATCTTTACCACCTACCGGCTCTAACCATGGTAATAAGTTTGAGCAATTAGGAACCATTCTCCAGACGCCTAACGAATACCGTTCTGCATCCGGTGCACCAGGTCCTAAGTATTGGCAACAAAGAGCCGATTACGATATCTCCGCTACCCTGGACGATGAGAAGCAAAAGCTGACAGGGAAGGAGACCGTAACCTACTACAACAACTCTCCCGATCCGCTGACGTACATCTGGTTGCAACTGGATGAAAATGAGCACAATCCAAAAAGCGATAACAACAGCTTTGACGGTAGCGCCATTAAGAGCAGAATGACGATGAAGGATGTAAAGCAGATCCTTGGCCCACGCCCTGGTTTCGGTACCAACATCGTAAAGATCACCGACGAAAGCGGGAAAGAGATTCCGTATACCATTAACCAGACCATGTTGCGTATGGATCTGCCACAAACCCTGCAACCGGGCCAGAAGTTCCGGTTCAAGGTTGAATGGTGGTACAACATTTCTGATCGTATGATCGAAGGTGGTCGTGGCGGCTATGAGTACTTCCCTGAAGATAAAAACTACCTCTACACAATCACTCAATGGTATCCCCGCCTGGCTGTATATTCTGACTTCCAGGGTTGGCAGAACCATCAGTTCACCGGTCGTGGTGAGTTCGCACTTACTTTTGGCAATTTCCATGTAAGCATGAATGTACCTGCTGACCACATCGTAGGTGCTACCGGCGAATGTCAGAATTACAAAGAGGTGCTGACAGGTGCACAGTACCAGCGCTGGCAACAGGCACAGAGTGCAAAAGAGCCGCTGGAAATCGTGACGCCTGATGAGATGAAAAGTAATATGGGCAGCCATTCCACCGCACGTAAAACATGGGTATATAACGCAGAAAACGTGCGTGACTTTGCACTGGTATCTTCCCGCCGCCTGGTATGGGATGCAATGGCCACAAATGTAGAAGGCAGGAAAGTAATGGCCATGTCTTATTATGGTCCTGAAGCTTACCCGCTGTGGAAACGCTATTCGACGAAGGTAGTTGCAAATACCCTGAGGGTATATTCTAAACATACGATTCCATACCCTTACCCAGTAGCGATTTCAGTAGAAGCTGCCAATGGTATGGAATACCCGATGATCTGCTTTAACTATGGCCGTACTGAAAAAGACGGTACCTATTCTGAAGCAGTGAAGAATGGTATGATAGGTGTGATCACCCACGAAGTAGGCCACAACTTCTTCCCTATGATCGTAAACTCTGACGAAAGACAATGGACATGGATGGATGAAGGGCTAAATACTTTCTGCCAGTTCCTGGCCGAGCAGGAGTGGGATAACAATTTCCCTTCCAACCGTGGACCTGCCTACAAGATTGCAGATTATATGCGCATGCCGAAGGATCAGCTGGAACCTATTATGACCAACTCTGAAAACATTGAGCAGTTTGGTCCGAACGCCTATGCTAAACCTAGTACAGCACTGAATATACTGCGTGAAACCGTGATGGGGCGTGAACTGTTTGACTTTGCTTTCCGTGAATATGCACGTCGCTGGGCATTCAGGCATCCTACACCTGCCGACTTTTTCCGTACGATGGAAGATGCTTCTGCAGTAGACCTGGATTGGTTTTGGAGGGGATGGTTCTATGGTATTGAGCCGGTGGATATCTCTATTGATAGTGTGAAGATGTTCCGTTTGGATACAAAAGAGCCACAGGTAGCAAAAGCAGAAGCGAAAGCAAAATATGATCGTAACGCAGACCATATTTCCCGCGCACGCAACAAAGCAGAGGGCATGAAATTCGTAGCAGAACAGGATACTGCATTACAGGATTTCTATTATAAATGGAATCGTTTTGATGTAAGTGAAGAAGATAAAAAGGCGTATGGTAATTACTATGCAGCCCTGAGCCCTGAAGAGAAGAGACTGTACGATAGCAAAAAGAACTTCTACCAGGTATCATTCACGAATGTAGGTGGGCTGGTAATGCCACTGATCATAGAATGGACATATGCAGATGGTACGAAGGAAACAGAGCGTATTTCGGCCTACATCTGGCGTCATGATGAAAACCATGTGACCAAGGTATTTGCGAAAGATAAAGAAGTCGTATCTATTAAACTGGATCCACAGCGAGAGACAGGTGACATAGATGAAGCAAATAACAGCTGGCCAAAGGCATTGACACCAACAAGGTTTGAGTTGTTCCGCAGCGAGCATGCAGTAAGAGGTACTTCCACAGGAGGTAACCCAATGCAGGAGGCTCGTAAATAGTAGTTATAACTTATAATAAAAAGCGCTTTTGCCACCCGGTAAAAGCGCTTTTTTTGTTTATCCCCATTTATAAATACTTAACAATTAGTTAAGGTATACTAAACAAATTGTTAAAACTCCTTTTAGATCTTTGTACCCATCATCACAGGGATTGTAGTAGATAGCCATCATAAATTATCTAAATCAATTAAATCGCTTTATAGTAGTAATTCACATCAACTAAAAAACAGTTATGCCAAAAAGATGTAATGCATTCGCATGGATGTTAATGGTAATGCTATTGTTACCTTTTTCCACCCTTGCGCAAAAACTAATAAATGGCCATGTATTGGCTAAATCAGACCAGACGCCCATTCCCAGTGCGACGATCATTGTAAAAGGCACAAAAAACGGAACAGTATCCAACGTAGATGGGAGCTTTGCTATCCGGGCACAGAAGGGAGATATATTAGCTATCTCTGGTCTTGGTATCACTCCATCTGAATTTACTATAAATGGTGAGGACATCACGATCACAGTTGACGCCAGCACTAAAGACCTCAATGAAGTAGTGGTAACCGCTACCGGGGTAAAAAAAGAAGTAAAGCGGCTTGGATATGCTATCCAGGACGTAAAAGCCAATGATCTGACACAGGCCCGCGAACCCAGTGTACTCAATTCACTGAAAGGAAATGTAGCGGGTCTCTCTATAAATATTACACCTGAAATTGGTCACTCACCCGGCGTAATTATGCGTGGTGATGGTAGCCCAATGTATGTGGTAGATGGTGTACCATTAAGCTCTGATACTTACAACATCAACCCGGATGATATCGAAAGTTTCACTGTGCTGAAAGGACCTAGTGCTGCGGCATTATACGGCTTCAGAGGTAAGAATGGTGTGATCATAATCAACACTAAAAAAGGTACTAAAAATAAACGCGGCTATACCATTGATGTAAACAACAGTACACAGTGGAATGGTGGTTTCATTGCGCTCCCTAAATACCAGGATGAATATGGTGCAGGTGAATATGGTAAATATGCATTTGGCGATGGCAAGGGTGGGGGTGTAAACGACTATGACTACGACATATGGGGCCCTAAGCTGGATGGTCGTATGCTGCCACAGTACGATGGTGAATATGATGCAAACACTACTTATACTACCAACTTCGAAGATGGTACATCTTTTCAGGGTCATATCAAACCAACTGCCTGGACGGCGCGTGGTAAGGATAACCTGAAACGCTTTTTGCAAACAGGTATCCTGAACAGCACCAGCGTGGCACTCAGCTCTTCTACCGACAAAGCTGACCTGCGTTTCTCTATGGGTAACAGTTACCAGAAAGGCATCGTACCCAATACACAACTGAACAACTTCAATGCTTCTGCCAGCATTGGGTATAAATTTACAAAGCGTTTCTCCATTCAGACCTATATCAACTACAGCCGCCAGTCTACGCCGAACATTCCGGATGTAAACTATGGTCCTAACAGTATCATCTACAATATGATCCTGTGGGGTGGTGCGGATTGGAGCGTAGACGATATGCGTGATTATTGGCAGCCAGGTAAAGTAGGTGTTCAGCAGAAATACGCTGAATATTATCGTTATAATAACCCATGGTTCATGAGTTACGAGTGGCTGAGAGGTCATTACGTAAATAACGTAAATGGTTATGCAGCGTTGAACTATAATGTTAATAACAACATTGATCTGACTTTACGTCCTAGCATAACTACTTACAACTTTACCAATACAGAGAAACTGCCTTATTCTGCTACAGTATACGACAGACCTGAGCATAAAGGTGACTACCGTGTGGATAACCGTTCTCTTTTCGAATCGAACGTAGAGTTTCAGGCTAAGTACCATAGAAACGCTATCCTTGGTTTCCTCGATGTACAGGGCATGTTTGGTGGTAATGCCAGAACCTTCCGTTTCAATTCAGAGTATACTACTACCAACTATCTGAATGTACCTGGTGTATATTCATTTTCTAACTCACTTAACTCTGTACAGGCAGCTTCTTATAATGCTGAAATGTTGGTGCTGAGTGGTTATTATTCACTGGATCTGGGTTACAAATCTTATGTGACTGCCAACATTACCGGCCGTTTCGATAAGTCTTCCACACTACCGGCTGAAAACAATACTTATTTCTATCCTTCGTTCAACCTGGCTACTGTGATCTCTGATTATGTGAAGTTGCCAAAAGGTATTTCTTTCCTGAAAGTACGTGGTTCATTTGCCAGCAGTAAGTCGGGTGGTACTGATACCTATTTTGCGCCAAATGTATCTAACCTGGCAGGTGGTGGTTATGGATATACTTACTATTCTCCATACGATGGTCCAGGATACGATTTCTCACAGACTTACACCCTGCAGCCTTACTATAGCAATCAAAACAGCGCTTCCTATACCAATACCCTGGTGGGTAACAATATCAGAACTGCTGAAAGAAAAGCTTACGAAGGAGGCCTGGATGTACGTTTCCTCGAAAACAGACTGAGCCTGGATGTAACCCGTTACCGTTACAGAGACGACCTGATTTATACAGCGGATGTTTCTGAATCAACAGGTTATTCACAGTTAATCAAGAACCAGGGTAAGACACAGAACGACGGTTGGGAAGTAACACTGGGTGGTTCTCCTATCCGCAACAAGACTGGTCTGAACTGGGATGTGAATGTAAACTGGTTCAAATTCGTACGCAAATGGATTGATAACCCAAGTGGTGACAACTGGGTACATAGCGGTACCCGTACTGACCTGGTGTATGACAATGCATTCGTTCGAACTTCTGGTGGCCAGTTAGTCATCGACCAGTCATCTGGTTTGCTGCTGCGTTATACTGACCTGGGTGTAAACGCCAAGAAAGTGTATGGTCACTCAGATCCTGACTGGCAGTGGGGTATCACCAATACTTTCAGTTACAGGAACTTCTCTTTCCGCTTCAGATTCGATGGTATGGTAGGTGGTGTGGTACACGACTACGTACGTCAGAAATCCCTGCAGGGAGGTCGTCATATCGAAAGCACACAGGGTAAATTTGGGGAAGCACGCCCTGACGACGCACTTGGGTCTGCTGGTTTCTCCTATGTGGGTGAAGGTGTAAACCTGACGGGTGGAACCATTTCATTGGATCCGATCACAGGTAAGATCACTAACGAAGAAGAACTGACTGTATCTAAAAATGCGACAAAGACATCTGTACAGCAGTATGTAACCAGGATGGCTTCTATTCATGACCTGAACAATATCAAGAAAACATATGCTAAACTGAGAGAGGTGACCCTCACTTATCGTCTGCCTTCAACCCTGATGGGTGGCCGTCTGTTCCAGCAGGCATCAGTTTCTTTGGTAGGTCGCAACCTGTTGTATTTCTTCCCTAACCGCTACAAGGATATGGACGTAGACCAGTACACACAGGATAGTGGTTCTGGCCTGCAGACGCCTACTACCCGCAGTTATGGTGTGAACCTGAATATCACTTTTTAATACCCGAACACAATGAGAAGATATCAGCATATATTAATCATCGCATTGAGTTGTCTGATCATGACAGCTTGTAACAAAAAAATCGAAGAACTACAGGCCAATCCGAATGAGCCGGGTAGTGTCACAGCAGAGTTACTGCTGGGGGCTGTACTGACTGATATGTCGGGTACGCAGGATGATGGTTCACTGGAAGGCTATGGATCATGGGGCGCCGTACATCGCTGGAACCAGTACTTTTGCCGTAACTATGAATATTATGGTGATAACCAGTATGGTTGGTCAAGTGGTAGCTTTGATAGCTACATCGTACTGAAAAACGTAGTACAGATGGAGAAAGAAGCCGCCACCCGTGGTGCAGATTCTATCAATCCTTATGAGTCGATTGGTAAATTTGTACGTGCATACTACTATTACAACATGACCTCCATGATGGGTGATATTCCTTTGGATGGTGCAGTGCAGGGTACAGCTAACCTTACCCCGGCTTATGCTTCACAGAAAGATGTATTCACCTTTGTACTGAATACACTGGATACTGTGAATAACCACCTGACTACACTGATCAATGCTGGTGATAATACCATCAACGGTTCTACACAGGATATCTATTATGCAGGTGATCTGACCAAATGGCGCAAGCTGGTTAATTCCTTCAAGCTCCGTGTATTGATTAGTCTGAGTAATAAGACGTCTGACAATGAACTGAATGTGGTATCTCAGTTTGCCACTATCATCAATAATCCTTCAACTTATCCGATCTTCACCTCTGTAGATGATGATTTCAAATTCACTTATGTAGAAACCTATAATGTTTATCCACAGAGTCCTAATAACTTTGGATCCGATGCACAGCGGTACAACATGGCGAATACATATGTGCATAACCTTACTGATCTGAACGATGCACGTGTGTTCATCACCTGCGAGCCGGCATGGAATATCATTGCTACAAAAGGTTACAGCGCGGTGGATTATCGTTCATTTGTAGGCGCGAGCACAGGTGAATCCATTGCGAACATGTATTCTGATGCCATTGCTGGTAACCTTTCCCTGATCAATCGTAAGCATTATTATGAAACTTACACTGGTGAGCCGGATGTATTGGTAGGTTACAAAGAAATGTGTTTCAACATTGCAGAGGCGATCAACAGAGGCTGGATCAGTGGTGATGCCGAGACCTGGTATAATACAGGTATTACAGAGTCTATGAAATTCTATGGTATTACCGCTTCACAGACCAGTTATACAGCTTATTTCCTGAAGTTTGGTAGCTCACTGGGTGATTATACCTCTTATGCCTTTACGTTCGATTTAAGTACCTATTTAGCCCAATCTTCCGTGAAGTATGCAGGTGCTGATGAAGGGTTGAAACAGATCCTGACACAGAAGTACATTGCCATGTTCCAGAATTCCGGCTGGGAGGCTTATTTTAATTATCGCAGAACAGGAGTACCTGTTTTTGATGAAGGAACTGGTATCGGGAATAATGGAGTGATTCCAAAGAGATGGGGGTATCCAAGTTCGGAACAGAACCTGAATGCAGCTAACTGGAAAGCAGCGCTGAGCAACCAGGGATTGAGCAGTGATGATATTAACGGATCAATGTGGTTACTCAAGTAAATAAACAAAAGCCGGACCTGAACAGGTCCGGCTTGTTATTGCTGCTTTTTATAGCGGTATAGATGGCTATACATAAGTTAGTTCATCACTTATCCCACCACACTTTCGTCATCAACGAATTACTACCCTGTCTTGAAATCGCCTCCTGATAATTCGTTGCATTGCTAGCCGCCTCTGATGCAGGATACAACATCCTCCTTGGAATCTGTCCACCAGTCGCATTTCCCACATAATTTACCGGTGTTAATTCCGGATATCCACTCCTCCTCCAGTTCGCCCACACTTCATACCAATCCAGCAGGCTTGCAGCCCAATACTGCGTATTAATTTGGTTGTAACCATCAGCATCATTATAAGGATGTGCTGTCAGGTAAGTTTGAATAGTCGTACTGCTGATGGCCGCTGACGCATCGTACTGCGCCAGCTGACCCATTGCAGCGCTCACCCCATTGGCATAATGTGTCGCGGCATTTGCTCCCACATTCCAGCCTCTTTTGGCAGCTTCTGCCAACAGCAGTTCTACCTGTGCATAAGTAATTAAAAAAGTAGGTCCATCCAGCTTCAGAAATACGTTCTTATTCAGTACTGAATACTTTTTCAGATCACCGGGATAATTCGGCGCCTTCGTAATATCTGTAGCACTTGATGCGCCGTTTGTATCAAATCCATTCGGCATACCCAGCTGATCTGCCGCTGCCGTGCTACCTGTAGCAGGAACGGTACCGATGTATGCAAGACGGGGATCATTGGTATTGCGCAGAAAATCAATGAAAGTTGTACCTAAACTTGCTTCACCTGCATTGCCGATTGCATTCCACTCACCAGAGAGGATGTTACTGTTTCTGTTCACAGTGGTTCTACCACCTGCTGCATCGTGCAGGATATAGGCATTCTCACTATTGTCAGCAATCACACCACCGGCATAAGCTTTTTCTACTACCTGTTGTGCAGTGGCTACATCTGCTTTTGTAAGACGCATCCCTATTCTCAGCATGAGTGAATAAGCCAGTTTTTGCCAGTTCTTTACCACTACTGTTGCCGTGGAACTACCTCCTTTATTGTAAATAAGGTCGCCCTGTCCCGGGATGGCTTTCGTGGCATCCAAAGCTTTGGCCGCTTCGTCCAGTTCTGTCACCATATTCGTATAGATGTCCTGCTGCGCATCATACTTAGGTGCATAGTTCTGATCACTATATCCTTCACCCGCTTCAGAATATGGAATATCTCCATACACGTCGGTCAGGCGCTGGAAGATCAGTACCCTGGCAATGCGCGCCATGTTATACTGGTTGCTATAGTATGTATCATTCTTCGTGAGGCGGATCACATCTGTGATGTATTTCACCTGGTCGGTGTATGCCTTATCAAACAAGGCATTGGACCATGCATCATTCTGCATATACTTATCACCTGCATACCAGGATACGTTTGACAACTGTTGCATCATCATCGCACAATAGATGATGTTCACACGCCAGGTATCATAACTGTAATCACTGTTACCAGTATATTCCAGCAATGCACGGGTAAAGTTGTACTCAGGTACACCCGTGTTCTCACTGGATTTATTCTTATCTGTATTAATGCTTTCAAAGTTCTTGGTACAAGCTGGCAACAGCATGATAGCAGAAAAAGAAAAAGCAATTATCTTTTTATATAGAGCGTTCATTGCAGCTGGTTTTAGAATTTAACATTCAGGTTAACGCCAAAGGATTTGCTTGTAGGCAGACCGGCATATTCAAGACCCTGCGCATTACTATTGCTATAGTTGGATTCGGGGTCAATGTTAGGTGTAGACTTCTTGAAGTAGAACAGGTTGCGTCCTACCAGCGATACACTCACACCATGCAGTTTGTTGTGCAGGGTGCTGGTGCTGAAGTCGTACGTAAGACTTACAGAACGGAACTTGATGAAGTCCGTCTTATATACATGCAGGGCAGAGATCGTTGCCAGCTGGCTATAATAAGTCTGTGCAGTGATGTTGGTAGTTACGGGTGCACCGGAATCATCTACACCTGTTACAGTAACCCCTGTCTCACGACCTGGCAATGTTTCTTTCTGCAGCCCATATCCGTACGCGTTCGCATTTGTACCTGAGTAAATATGACCACCTGATTTAAAGTCGATGAGGAAAGAAAGATGGAATTGTTTATAAGCCAGATCATTGCTCCATCCTCCGCTGAAAGGCGCTACACCTGTACCAGCACTCACCAGTGCATCTGTACGTTGTGGCAGGCCGGAAGCATTCACTACCAGGTTGCCTTTTGCATCTTTCTTATAATCGTACACCATGATCTGTGCATATGGTTTACCTACCACATGTTCTATGAAAGCAGCTTCTGTGCGGGATTCCCCGTTTTCTACCACCATTTCATTCTGACCCGGTGCCAGCTGGATCACCTTGTTTTGGTTATGGGCAAAGTTGAATGTCGTGGTCCATGTCAATGCACCGGATTTTATAGGCGTACCACCGATCATTAACTCAATACCCTGGTTCTGCAATTCACCCACATTCACGAGAGCGCTGGAATAACCAGACCCTAATGATACGGTAGCAGTCACGATATCGTTCGTGGCTTTCTTGTTATAATAACTGAAGTCAGCAAACACACGGTTGTTGAACAACTTGAATTCAGCACCCACTTCCAGTTCTTTTACTTTCAGTGGTTTCAGTGCCTTGTTAGGAATCTTGTTGTCAATGTCCCCGATTGGAGCACCGTTGACGGTGCTACCCAGCGTGCTGTAGTACAATGCAGTTTTATATTCATCCGCATCACCACCTACCTGTGCAAAACCAGCACGGAGTTTACCGAAGTTGAGCCAGTTTGCTTTTACATTTTCAGAAAAAACATAAGAGATAGTAGCAGATGGATAATTGTAGGAGTTATTTGCCGCTGGCAGGGTACTGCTCCAGTCATTACGATCTGTCAGGTTCAGGTAGAGGAAGTTGCTGTAGGCCAGTTCCAACGCACCATACACAGAATGTACTTCTTTTTTGTATTCAATGATAGTACTGTTCTTCGTACCTGCAGTAGATGGATTGTACACGAATGGGAAAGCGAAGTTAGACGCCGTCACATCGTTCACCTTATCATTCTTTTGCAGGAGGTTCGCACCGGCATTGAGGTTCATGCTCAGGTTGCGGGTGATGTTTTTATTCACCCCAATCAGCACGTCTGCGTTCATTTCGTTGAACTGTCTGTTACGCTCCAGGTCTAAGCTACCCTTAGGGCGGTAAGCAGTACCAGTCGGCGTAATAGAGGTGGCATTGAAACTGAAGAAGTCATTTGCCACACGACCCTGTATGTACAACCAGGAAGTAGGCGCATAGCGTAAACTGGTCATACCAATCACGCGGTCCTTCTTTGTATTGTTGATAAAGCGGTAGGCGGCAAAGTAAGGATTGGTGCTGAACAGGTCACTGCTAAACACGGTTTCGTTGCCCTGTGCATCATAGCCCGGTGCCAGGTAAGACGCTTTCACATTCGCTGGCAGGAAGGCGATGGCATAGTTACCATTGCCGGGTGCATCACTCAGGTTAGAGCGATTGTTGGTCACTTCCTTGGCGTATGTAATGTTGGTTTGTCCACTCCATTTGTCAGACATTTTGTAATTGAGGTCCAGGTTCACGTTGTCGCGGATGTACTGTGTATTCGGATAGATACCGTTGCTACGCAGGTCTCCGAGGGCTACACGATAAGTGGTTTTATCATTACCACCAGCCACAGAAATGGTGTTGCTGAGCGTATTCCCTGTTTTATAGAAATCTTTTAAGTGGTTACCTTGTTTGGAGTAGGGGTGTGTCTGTCCGTCGAAGAGGGTCACCGCAGAGCCATCCAGTTTGGTACCCCAGCTGGAAAGACCACTGTTCAGGGCAGACTGTTTATCAGTAGGATGTGCCCCCTGAATACCCTGTCCGTATACATCCTGAAAGTCGAGGAAGTCGTTCACTTTATCCACCGTGATATTGCTGTTCAGTTCTACTGCCAGCTGACCGGCTTTACCTGATTTGGTAGTGATGAGGATCACACCATTTACACCACGCTGGCCATAGAGGGCAGAAGCAGCAGCGCCTTTCAGGATGGTCATATCTTCGATGTCATCAGGGTTGATGCTGGATATACCATCGCCAAGGTCAGCGCCACCCCACATGGTAGCAGAACCAAGGTTCGCATTGTTCATGGGGATACCATCTATTACATAGAGCGGCTGGTTGTTGCCACTCAAAGAGGAGTTACCCCTGATGGTTACGCGTGATGAGCCACCCGGACCTGTGGAAGGAGGGGTGCTGTTTACACCGGCTACGCGCCCTTCCAGTGCATTGGCCACGCTGATTTCGCGGGCTTTGGTCATATCTGCACCTTGTACTTTGGATACGGCATAACCCTGACTACGGGCTTCTCTTCGTATACCAAGTGCAGTTACTACCAGTTCATTAAGGCCTTTTACAGTTTCTTCCAGAACAATGCTGACGGTAGATTCAGCGCCTACAGTGATTTCCTTAGGGGTAAAGCCAACGTAAGAAAATACCAGTACATCGCCTGCCCCTGCGGCAATGCGGTAAGTGCCGCTGACATCTGTTTTAGTACCCTTGTTACTATTTTTGAGCGTTACGGTCACACCAGGCAAAGGATTGCCCTGAACGTCACGCACAATACCCGTAATGTCTCTTTGTTGCCTTGCAGCATAAGTTAAAAGAGAAGGAGCTGCAACGGCGGTCTGTATGCCGGTTGCGAGCATGAGGCCCAGCACAATGCCTGCGGCACTGCATGCTTTTGTCAAACGTAGTGTACGTTTCATAGATACTGCCTTTAAAAATTGACCTAAATGGATGTTGTTTCCCATAGGAATGCCAGTGGATGTATTACATCCAGGCAATTCCAACGTAACTGTTAGTGAATTTTGATTGTCGATTTTAGATTTTGGTTGATAAGCAGTATGACATAATCTTTTCAGCTATGGGCCCGTGTAGCAGAAATAAAATAATGTGATACAATGCGCCGTTAACTGCGCATTTCACCTATACCATTGCGATGTTTTACTAACATGTTCAATACGTGCTGCCCTGATTCCCCCTTAGTGTCTACAGGATTTTTTTCAGGTGCATAATGAGGTGTCGTGTGGAAATTAAAATAGTACCATCGTGGGAGAAAAAAATATTTTGATCTGGCTGCGGTCGTTTTTTTAGTAAAGTAAATTTATGGCAGATCCCACCATAATCTTGTTCCCCCATTATCTGCTCCCTTCAATGTTGCTACCGCTCTGTTCACGCCCGCCTGATTCGTAGTATATTCAAATTGTATAAAAGGTATCCTTCTTATAAACGTTTCCGTCGGTATCTTTCCACTACTATTATTTACCACAATGGGAAATAGCTTCGGATACCCCGTACGCCGAAACTCAGACCACGCCTCCTGTCCATCTGGAAACATGGCGATCCATTTCTGTGTAATGATCCTTTCCAGCTTACAGGCCATCGTTGCATTGGGGTCCCACTGAATGGTAATTTTACTTAAAGGGGAGTCAATATTATTCAATGCATTTTGAGGATCGACATAAGCCTTAGGTACGTAAGTACTATTGTGAATATAATTATTATAAGCTGCTGTAATTCCATATTGCTGGAAAGACATATACACGCCCAGTTCATAATTGTCCTGTACACCACCAGCACCTTTCCATCCATACAAGGCGGCTTCTGCTTTTAAAAAATAAGCTTCTGCTGCTGTTAATAACTGAATATGCGATGGCAGCAATGCCAGCTTTGAAAAGCCTATATACACGTCTTTACCGGGAATGGCAATCCCGTTCCTGATGCCATGATAAACAGAATCTTTTGCTTCGGTAGAATTGAAATAGAACGGCAACCGGGGATCATGATACCCTGTCAATATAGATTCCATTGGCGCGCCCATCCTGATATCATTCCAGGAATTACAAATCACATTCACCGGGTGCGTAGCCGGACTGATATCAATATTGAAATTATCTGCCACTGTACTGATCAATCCATAAGGATGAGAGAGGGCTGCTTCACCTTCTTGCTGTGCCTTGACAGGATCTACTTTGGAAATACGGATCGCCAGCCGCAAGCGCAATGTATTTGCGAGTTTCACCCACTTCTTATAATCCCCTTTATATGACAGATCGAAGTCGGCAAACCGCCTTGTACCTGTACTATCTGCAAAATTGGAGAGCGTTGTAATGGCAGAATCTAAATCGTGAAAGAAGGCGGTATAAGCATCCTGCTGAGAATCGTAATCAATACTATGATCGTCATTGATCATAGCATAATGTGTATAGATCACCGGTCCATAGATATCACTGATGCGGTGCATGGCTATCACTTTCAATAGCTGTGCCCATGCATAGAAGTCTATATACTTCCCCCGTGCATTGTCCATCACAAATTTGCAGTTAGGCATTACACTGCCATAAGCAGTGAGCCATGCATCGTCATTCCAGCTATCCAGCAGGTCATATGTCATATTATTCCTGTTGTCCTGAAAGGGATTAGGTGTCATCATGTATCCTGAGAAAACATCACCCATCAGGTTCTGCTGTAATTGTGCCACACTTACATCACTGCTGGATAATATATTCAGCATGGATTGGGTAAGCGGATCGCCCAGCAGCTTAAAATCTCCTTTCAGCTCATCGTCATACAGGTCATAAGGGTTCGTATTGATCTCTTCAAATTTGCTTGTGCAGGCAGTAAGCAGCAAAACCACCATACACACCAGAATCATGTTACGCATAGAATCGTTTTAAAATGCAGCCTTCACATGTATGCCAATACTTCTTGTAGCCGATACTCCAAATACATCAATGCCCTGCAATCCATTTCCACTGCTCATTGCCACTTCCGGATCAAAGGGGGCTTTCAGTTTAAAGAAGAACAGGTTCCTTCCCAATAATCCTATTTGCAGGCGGTTGACGTATTTGTTTTTGACTGGTACTTCATAAGTCAATGACAGTTCTCGCAATCTTATATTGGTAGCATCATACATATACATTTCTCCGATGCCGGCTCTGCCCCCTATGGTGGAGAAGAACTTACGGGCATCGTATGGTACGGTGAGAGGCACTCCATTTTCATACACCGCATTCAGCGCTACACCACCGTTATCTCTGGCTTTGGCACTACGCTCACTTACTCCGTAATTGTCCAGCACAGAGCTGGTCACACTCATAACTTCGCCACCTAAGCGGCCGTCTATGAGACAGCTGAGTGTAAAATGCCTGTATTCGAGGGTATTACTCCAACCGGTGATCAGGCGTGGATTGGGGTTGCCTACTTTTTTGAATACATTTCTCGTCACGAGGTTGCCCTGTTCATCTATCACATACTGGCCTTTCTCGTTTTTATACAGTTCTTTGTTGGTATAGATATCACCCCAGTTGCCACCTTCTTTAATAAAGGAGCCATACATGTTGGTATTGAAGTCAGTGAGAATATAGTAGTTGTCAGGACCAGCACCGGGAATGGTATTGCTGCTTAGCTGTTTCACCCTGTTACAGTTTACTGTACAATTGATGGTCGTAGACCAGCGAATATTACTATGTTGTACAGGCACTATGGTGAGCGTGGCCTCCACACCTTTGTTCTGGATGTTTCCAAGGTTCAGGTAGTAGTAGAGATAACCGGAACCGGAAGGTGCACGCACCTCCATGTATTGTTGATAGTTATTGTTCTTATACCAGGTAAAGTCAAAGCTGATCCTGTCTTTTAGTAATCTGATTTCCGTACCGGCTTCCAGCGAACGGTTATCCTCCGGTTTCAGGTAAATACCAGGATAAGGTGTACGTGTATTGAAATTCACTCTTGATACACCAGCAGTGGTTTGTAGGATAAACCTTGCAGGCCGGGAGGAATAAGGAGCAATGTCATTCCCTGCTTTTGCATAAGAAAGCCGCACCTTCGCAAAGCTGATGACAGCAGGTAGTTTTACCAGTTCACTGATAATGGTACTGATACCTGAAGAATAATAAAAGTATCCTTTGTCTTTGATAGGAGTAAAAGCAAAGGTGCTGCTCCAGTCATTACGACCTGTGAGGTCTAAAAATATACTGTTTTTAAAATGTACCTGTGCACTCCCAAACAGCGCCTGTAGTTGTTTTCGTTCTACACTTTGCTGTGCATCCAAGGCATTGGGTGCAATGTTTTTTACAGAGAATTGATTGGCTACGATCAATCCTTCTGCCGCTGTGGCATTTGTGCTGATCAGGCTCCTGTCGTGTGCCCTGATATCGGTGATGCTGGCACCCAGCATGCCTTGTAGTTTCCAGGAGGGGCATACCTGTCTTGCAGCAGTCAGCATCATATCTGCATAGAACTGTTTGTTACTTTCTTTTTCAAGGGTATACCTGCCATTGGGTGGAGAGAGTACTTGTTGGGTGCCTGCATAGGCTTTCATTTCGTATTGGTCGTCGCTCTTATCAAAGTTAGTTCTGCCCTGTAATGTGAGCCAGTCATTGAAGCGGTATCTGGCAGAGAGAGAAGCCAGTCCTCTGTAGCGGTTATCTTCCCGTTCATCTCTTTTCTGGATCCAGTAGGGGTTCTGTTGATCATCCTGTCCGGTCCAACCCCGGCTATTGTTGATATTCCACCAGTTCTGCATATACATGTTTTTGCTATTGTCAAAGTACTGGTAGTCTTTGTAACTGTTGAAATCCAGTCCTCGTGGAAATGTGTATAAACCAGTAAGCGGGTTAAAATATAAACCACTTGAGGGCCTGTTTACAGCATATTGTACCAGGTAAGAGATGTTCGCATCTATATGTAGTTTATTTTCCAAAAGGTTGCTGGTGACGCGGATATTGAAGTTATGTTTTTGTAGTCTGTTGATGGGCATGATGCCCCTGTTCATGGTATTAGAATACGATATGTAATACTGTGATTTCTCAATTCCTCCACTGATAGATAATCCATTCATAGAAGTCAGTCCTGTGCTGAAGAAAGGTTTCACATGGTTTTTGGCATGAATAGGTGCACCCCAGCTATCGGCAGAACCGGCTTGCTTTTCATCAGTATAAGGAGGCGTAGTTTGTGCATAGCGATATTGCAGGGCGGGCAGGAGCAAAGGTGTTTCTGCCGTAAGGTCAGAAGATACTTCAATATGTCCTTTGCCTGAATGCCCTTTTTTAGTCGTGATCATGATCACGCCATTTGCTGCCTGGCTACCATACAAAGCTGCCGCAGAAGCACTTTTTAGTACACTGATGCTTTCAATATCATCGGGGTTCAGGTTTGAGATCCCATCACCGCCATCACGACCACCATTGCCGGTGATACCTGATGATTCACCCCAGATGTCAGTAGGTTGAGAAGGGGTGAAGTTCGCCATTGGTACACCATCAATGATATACAAGGGTTGATTCTCGCGGGTAGATTTATTTCCTCTCAATACCACTCTTGCAGAGCCGCCGATACCAGAAGCACTTCTGTTGATCATCACACCGGCTATTCTGCCTGAGAGGTTATTGATCACATTGGCATCTTTTACGGTGGAGATATCATCGCTGTTGAGTAAACCGGTAGAGTAGGGGAGTTCTTTATTATTTTTTGGAATACCCAGTGCGGTCACGATGAGTTCATTCAGCCCTTTTATATTTTCAGTAAGTGTGATATCGAGTTTAGTAGTCGCTACCGGCACCATTATTTCTCTGTTGATATAACCTACAGAGCGGAAGATGAGCACATCGCTCAAACCGGTATTAATTGCATAATACCCTGCATCATCTGTCTTCACACCTCTTGTGGTGTTTCTGATCATGACTGTCACACCGGGTAGTGGTGAACCATGCATAGACACCACTCTGCCACTGATTTCCTTTTGCAATGCTATGGGGTTATGCAGCTGTATATTTTCTGGTACAGTGCTCACAACCACATTCTCGCCTCTGAGTGTAAATTGATAACCAGTCAAGGCAGACAGCTGGTCCAGTGCCTGTGCCAGGGTAAGATTGTTACAATTGAAAGAAACGGGTTTATCCACATCAATGGTGGCTTTATCATAGTGGAAACTAATCTGTTGCCTGGCGGCAATGGCACCCATAATTTCCGTGAGGGGTTTGTTATGAAGTGAAATGCTGATCTGGGCAACAGCTTTCCTGCCTGGTAATAGTGATATTAACAGGAATATTACGACAATACATACTTTCATTAAGTATGATCTTCCCTTCATTTCAGCCCCGGTGATTTTAACATAGTAAAGCAGCAATAAACATTTATGGGGCTACCCAAATACTACATGCAGGAATGCTCTGGGGAGCGAATAATAAAATAGCTGGGGTCCTCCGTTTTACGGGAGGAACCTTTGTAATAGTACCAAAACGTGTTAGATGTTAAAGGGCCGTTACATGTGTATACGGCCACCTGATTGTAGTGCCGGGGCTAACCCCATAAATTATTTCTTATTTTTTAAAGTTACAGTGTCACGCGCTATTGACCAGGACAGAGATTCAGTCAGACAGATTGTTTCCAGCACATTTTGCAGGGTTTCCTGCCGGAAGCTACCGGTATAGGTCCATGCTTTTTTGTCGCTTTGGTTGATGACGGTTACGGCAAAGGTGTTTTCAATGGCATTGCGCACTTGTTCATACGAGGCATCTTTGAAAACCAGGGTACCTTGTTGCCATCCGGTGGCTTCCGGGGTGCTAAAGGTAGTTCTGGTCACTTTCAGGCTTTGCAGGTCATAACTCAACTGTTCACTGGATTCGAGTACTACAGGCTTAGTGCCGGTAGCGGATACTTTTACTTTGCCACTTAGCAGGGCCACGGTGATTTTCTGTTCGTTGCGGTAAGCGCGTATATTGAAAGAGGTGCCCAGCGCTGTTGTACTGAGTCCTCCGCTGTGTACGGTGAAATGGTGTGTGGGGTCGGGGGCTACGTCAAAGAAGGCTTCTCCGTCTTCCAGGTAGAGGTCGCGCCCTTCGCTGAAGTGTATAGGATACCTGAGGCGGCTACCGGCATTGAGCACGACGGTGCTGCCATCTTCCAGTTTAAGGTGTTCGGTTTTACCTTTTACGGTAGTGACGATATAGAATCCGTTGATAATTTCTTTATGGTTGTCAACTTTGGCCATAGCGGCTTTGTCCGCAGGTATTGCGGAGCGGGTATAGTGCTGGAAAAACCAGCTGGCTGCAGCTACCAGCATAGTGATAGCGGCTGCGGCATAGTACCACGGGCGCAATGAACGCCGGCGGGCCACGTTGACATTTTGTTGCAGTGCAGTGTGTACATCTGCGAGATCCTGCTGGATGACAGTGTCTGGAATGTGCGAAACAGGCTGTTGTATCCCTTCAAACCACTCTTCTATCAACTGTTTTTCCCCGGCTGTGGCCTGTCCTTCGTTATAACGTTCCAATATGTGCTTTATCTGATCAAGGTTCACAGCGTTGTAATTTAAAATAATGTCCTAATGTATCAATGTTTGTCCCTAACGTTAGTGATGCTCTTAATGGTGTCGTTTCAAGTTGCAACAAGTACCATCAATTGTAAAAAAAAGAGGCGGTCAGCAGCAGCAAAACGATGTCTGTCTGGGCATGGTTGGTACGCAGGATTTTTAATGCCTTGGTAATCTGGTTTTTAACCGTTTGCTGAGACAGTCCCAGGCGTAGGGCTATCTGTTCCACCGTTTGGTGTTCTACCCTGCTCAGGATGAAGATCTCCTTCATTCTTTCAGGGAGGTGGTTGATGGTTTCAAACACATCTTCTGTGCGTGTTTTGCTATCCAGTAGTTCTGTAATACTACCGGGTTGTACATCAAAGTGTTCGATGAGTTGTTGCAGGTATTTGCGGTAAGTATTGTTCTTGCGGTAAATGTCTATGATCTTATGTCGGGCAGACTGGTAGAGGTATGATTTCAACGATTCGTTGACGCTCAGTGTCTGTCTTCTTTCCCAGAGGGAGGTAAAGAGTTCCTGTAATACATCCTTGCCTGCTTCGGCAGGTTCAATCTTGCTCAGGATGTAGAGGTATAAGGGCTGGCTATAACGTGCGTAGATAGCGTTGAAGGCCATTATGTTATCTTCCTGAAGCAATGAAAGTAATTGGGTGTCTGAGTAATTACTATACATGGATTACAGTCGTGACATAGATTTGGTTAAGGTTCTCAACAAGCGTATATATGAGGGGAAATTACCACATTTATTGATAATACCAAAAAGCAAAAGGAAGCATTTTCCATTCAATGCCAATTCCCCAAAAACAAACGCTTCTGCCGTAGGCAGAAGCGTTTGTTTTTGAAGCGGGGCCTGCGGCCTGCTTCAAAAATATCTGAAGCATTAAGCGTTTATTTAAGCTTCCTTCAATCGTAATTCATTCTTATACTCTTTAGGCGTTTTCCCCACTATTTCCTTGAAAAACCTGTTAAAATTCGACAAGTTCTTAAACCCACACGAATAAGCAATCTCCGCGATCGACCAATCCTCTTCTGTCAATCTCTTACACGCATGCCCAATTCTCACCTCATTCAAAAACTGTACAAACGACTTCTTTGTTCTGTTCTTAAAGAACCGGCAAAAAGACTGCGGAGACAAATTCGTAATACTCGCCACATCCTGCAAAGAGATCTCCTTGCTGAAGTTACTCATCACATATTTGAATACTTCATCAATTTTATGGTTATCCTTCGCATTGAAAGCATGTGAATAACCTGTACTAGCCAGGTATTGTACATCCTTTGTTTCTGTCAATACTTTCAGGATACTCAGCAATGAAATGATCCTTTCCAGTCCTTCTTTCTTTGGCAGCTGCAGGATCTGATCTTTCAACAGATCATAGGTAGTGCCTATAATCTTCATTCCACGTTGTGCACGGTGAAATAAATCAGTCAATGCCTTTGTTTCCGGCAATCCATAGAACTTATCCCCGAAAATGTCTTTCGGGAAATAAATAACCACAGACCTGGCTTTCAGCGCTTCATTGTTCTTGTAGTAGCTTTCATCATTGTACCATACATGTGGAATATGTGGTCCCAGAAACACCATATCTCCTACATCAAAACTCTCAATGCTGTCGCCTACAATTCTTTTACCGTTGCTCTCTGTAACGTATACCAGCTCACATTCCGGGTGAAAATGGAATGGAGTATTGAAATAAGGATCACTTCTCTCAATGATGGTGATCTGATTGTCGGCAAACGCCCCCACTTTAATCAGAATGGGTTTCATGTAGTATAAGTTTAAGCTGTTTTTATTCTAGCTCCGTTGTGATGATGATTCGTCTTCTAGCCCCAGACGGGACATTATCCTCCCGAAACAATTCAATTTATAATAGCAATATTCCTTGACTGTGTCCCAAATGGATAGGCAGTCTTTTATGCATTCCCCCTGACAGAACTTTTCCTGTGAAAGTGCCAAATTATCAAATTTTGGTTAAAAAAACATCATTTTTTAGTAAATAACATTTATTTCCTGTTGAAACGCCTATCCGGGCGGGTTAACGGGGGGATGATAAGTATTATTCGCTCCCGGACAGCCTCTACTGGAATTAATTTGGTCGTTTGCTACTAAGATTATAATTTTCTAACGAATCAAACCAAATCTGAATCACGTGAAAGGAATATCGATTAAAGATATCGCCCAGCAGGCCGGCGTTTCTCCAACCACCGTTTCTTTCGTTCTGAATGGTAAAGGAAAAGAAAAAAGAATAAGCGAACAGGTAAGCAAACGTATTTTGAAGATTGCCGGCAAGCTAAAGTATAAACCTAACCAACTGGCACGTGGTTTACGCACTGGTAAAACCAAAACAATCGGGTTAATCGTAGAAGACATCGCCAATAATTTCTTTGCCAACGTAGCGAAAGTAGTGGAAGACGAAGCCGACAAGTACGGCTACAAAGTACTCTTCGGCAGTACCGAAGACAATGAAGAAAAGGCCCGTGGCCTGTTGGAGGTGCTTCGTTACCGCCAGGTAGACGGTTATATCATTACGCCCACCCTCAACCTGGACAAGGACATTGCCTCCCTGGCAAAGCCTGTCGTACTGATGGACCGTTATTTTCCGAACGTCAAAGACTTGTCCTATGTGGTAGTAGACAACTTCCAGGGGGCTGTCACTGCGGTCGATCATCTGGTGGCAAAGGGCTATAAGCATATTGGGATCATTACCACCACCTCCCACCAGATACAGATGCAACAGCGTTTAGAAGGCTTTACAGCCGCCTTGAAGAATCATGGTCTGCCATCGGGTAAGAATGTGATCAAACGCCTGCCTTTTGACCTGGATAGGCCCGGATATACACAGGAGATCACCAAATACCTGCAGAACAACCGGGAACTGGATGCCGTGTTCTTTGCCACCAACTATCTCGGTATTTGTGGTATAGAAAGCATTCGCTCCATCGGATTGCAGATAGGTAGTGGGCTGGGTATGGTAAGTTTCGATGACCACGACATTTTCCGTCTGCTAAGCCCGGCAGTAACCTGCGTAGCCCAGCCGGTAGAAGAGATAGGGAGAATGCTGATCAGGATCCTGATGGCGGAACTGGATGAAACAGCAGAAGGGCCGCAACAGGTAGTACTGCCACTGGAACTGAGAGAACGTGAATCGTCCATGCCTGATAAGCTGTTAACAAAGGCATGATGTAATCGTTTAACAAATCTTTTTACATTTTATAATCGCTTTTGCCGCAAGCAGAAGCGATTTTTTTAGCCCTAAATATTACCGTCCATACAAATATAATTTGCTCATAATGAAAACTTTCTATAAGTTGCAAAAAATGACCTATGCCGGGAAACTGTGAAAATGCCTAATACCCATAATCTGCTTTTTTATATCAGGAAATCATTATACCATGAAAAGAACGAATTACCTTCTATCGTGCTACGGATAAATTTTTCCTTATTAAATTTTCGTAAAGTCTTGGGGCATGAATGGAATTTATATTACGATTTCTTCAATTTGAGTGTATTTCTCCGATGGTATTTTCTCGTGAAGGTGTGCTAATTTACCGAAGTTAACAGATAATGAAAGATTCGATAAAAAAATGTTAAATCTTTTTTGTTTCTATAAATTATTTGGGTAGTTTGGCGCTGTCAATTAAAAGAATGTAGAGAAAAACTATGGCATTTTGGAAGCGTGAATTGTACTGAGGGACAAAGAGGTGAAAATAACACCAGTTAAAGAAGGGAATTAAAATGTCCTATACCGACAATTAAGTTAAATAAAACGTAAACGGTGACCACCTGAATGTACTAAAAAATGATTACAATTCCAGGTAAAGGTACCCAAGACTAAAAGAGAAAATAACATCACATTCAGGGAATAATAAGCTTGTAAGCTTCTGAAAAGAGAAGCAGGTACATGCTATGCGTGTCTGTATGTAATTACACTTGTGACTAAACACTTATCATACTTAAAATCTAACTAAAGAAAGCTATGCGAAGATCTCTATTAGTAAGCACACTGCTTCTTTTGTTCTGCTGCTTTACTGCTTTGGCACAGAACAAAAAAGTTGTGTCCGGGACTGTTAAAGATGACAAAGGACAGGCTCTTCCAGGAGTTACCATCCTGGAAAAGGGCACTAAGAACGGAGCAATGACTGCTCCGGATGGTTCCTTTAAAATCTCTGTTGCTCCCGAAGGCACTCTGGTTGTTTCCTTTTTAGGTTATACCACTCAGGAAATTCCAGTAGGCGGCCAGTCCACAATTAATGTTTCCCTGGTTACAGATAACAAAAATCTGGGCGAAGTGGTTGTAACTGCGATGGGTATTAAAAGACAAGCCCGTTCACTGGGTTACTCTGTAAGTACTGTTAGCGCAAAAGACATCTCCCAAACCGGTTCACCTAGTTTCGCTTCTGCCCTGTACGGTAAAGCTGCCGGTGTAAAGGTAGTTTCTGCTCCAGGTGGTGCCAGCTCTGGTGTATCAATCCAGGTGAGAGGTATCACTTCCGTATCTGGTAACTCTCAGCCACTGTATGTTGTGGATGGTGTGCCTATCAGAAACATGGCTGATCCTACCAAATCAAGCTTTAATACTACTAACAACCGTATTGATGGTAATGGTGCACTGGATATCAACCCTGAAGATATCGAGAGCCTGACTGTACTGAAAGGTGCTTCTGCATCTGCACTGTATGGTTCTGAAGCGACCAACGGTGTAGTTGTAATCACTACCAAGAAAGGTACCAAATCAAGAGGTATAGGTGTTGATCTGAACTATATTTACACTGCTGAGATGCTGCAGAACAGCCCTGACTATCAGAACGAATATGGTCCTGGTTATGCAGAATCTTACAACCTTGGTGCAGGTGCAAGTGCAGAAGGTTGGATTACTGACACTGATGGTTCTCTGCGTCCTTTCTACAGAGCGTATGAGTCTTTCGGTCCTAAATTCGATGGCAGAAGTGTTAAATATTGGGATGGTTCTACCCGTGCATATTCAGCGAACAAGAATAACTATAAGGATTTCTTCCAGACTGGTTACAACTCTCAGTTCAACGCTGCTGTTGCTAACGCAAACGAATTTGCTTCTTACCGTTTCTCTTATACCCGTACAGATTATAAAGCTATCACTCCAGGATCTAACCTGAACAAGAATAACTTTAACCTGAACGCTACGCTGAAACTGCACAAGAAAGTAACTTTAGACATCATTTCTACTTTCAATAACAACTACACTCATAACCGTCCTACTACGCTGAGCGATGTATTGAATTCTTACGGTGGTTTCTTCAGCCGTATGGATGATATGAATACATACTTCAACAAGTACCAGACTTCTCATGGTTATAAGTATGTAACTTCTACTAATACCAGCTACGATCAGGACGAAAAACTAGCTTACCCGATCAGAGCTACTCAGCTGATGGACTATATGTGGACACAGCTGAAAAACGACTACAATGAAAACCAAAACCGTTTCATCAACAGCGTAACTTTAAACTATTCTATCCTGGATAATCTGAAGTTCCGTGGTCGTATTGGTAATGACTACACTGGCTGGAAAGCTGAAAATAAAGAACATAATACCCAGCCTACTTATGTAGGTACCAGTGGTAAATATGGTATCGAACAGAGAACAAACAGCCTCCTGTACGGTGATGCGTTGTTGACTTACAATCCTAAGATTGGAAAGAACTGGGATCTGGGTGTATCCGGTGGTTTCACTGCCAGAAAACAAAACTTCCAGTATCAGCAGAGCACTACCACTGTTGGTCTGGCTAGTGAAAACTGGTTCTCTCTGAACAACTCTGCAGGTACGCTGTATACATTATCTAATCGTGGTGAGCAGATTGACGTTGCTGGTTTCGGTATCGTTAACTTAAGCTACAAAGGTTGGTTATACCTCGAAGCAACGGGTCGTTCTGAAAGGACTTCTACCCTGGCTCCAGGCAGAAATAGCTACACTTACCCTTCTGCAAACGCAGGTTTCGTTTTCTCTGATGTAATCAAATTACCATCCTGGTGGAACTATGGTAAACTGAGAGCTTCTTACGGTTTAACCGGTAACCACCCAACCCTGTTCGTAGCACCAGTTGCTTACAGCCAGTATGGTGTTTCCCTGAATGGTCAATACCTGGTATATCAACAAGCTCAGGGTAGCAGCTTCGGTAACGATAAGCTGGAATCTGAGCAGAAGAGAGAGTTTGAATTTGGTCTGGAAACAAGAATCATTGGCGGTAAAGTTGGTGTAGATCTGACTTACTACAATAACAAAGTAAAGAAACAGATCCTCGAGATCACTACTCCACAAACAGCAGGTGCTACTTCCCAGTACATCAACGCTGGTGACCTGGCAAACTTCGGTTTTGAAGGTGCAATCAACGCAACTCCGGTTCAGACTAAAGACTTCCGTTGGGATACCCGTCTGAACGTTGCAGTGAACCGTAACAAACTGGTTAGCCTGCCTTCTACATTACCTAACATCACTAACGATCTGGAAAGTGGTTATGTAATCGCAAGATCAGAAGTAGGAGATCCGCTGGGTAACATCTACGTTCACCCACACAACATGGATGCAAACGGTAACTACAAAGTAGACGGTAACGGTCTGTATACTTACAATACCGATGCTTACATCAAGGTTGGTAACATGATGCCTAAGGTTGTAGGTGGTTTCTCAAACACTTTCTCTTACAAAGCATTCTCACTGGATGTGACTCTGGATTACCGTTTAGGTGGTAAACTGGTATCTATTCCTTCTTACTATGCAGTTGGTGCTGGTATGTACAAGAGCACTCTCAAATATAGAGATGCAGCTCATGGCGGTATTGGTTATAATGTGGTTGGTAATGAAAACGTTTCTACTCCTAATTATGTGGCAACTGCCGTTGGTGAAACCGCAACCCGTCATAATGGTGTGATCCTGGATGGTGTTACGGACGACAACGGTACTAAAAACACTAAAGTTACTTCCGCTGGTATCTATTATGATGCACAGTACGGATGGCATTCTGGTGACTACTCTCAGGCAGTATTCAACAACAGCTATATCAAAGTGCGTGAAGTTGCACTGACTTACAACATGCCTAAGAGCATCATTAACAAATTACATTTCCAGGGTCTGCAGGTAGCACTGATCGGCCGTAACCTGTTCTACGTTTACAAATCCCTGCCTTATGGCCTGGATCCGGAAGTTGCAACTGGCTCACGCTGGATTGATCAGGGTATGAACAGTGGTGGTATGGCTCCTACAAGAAGCCTTGGTGCTAGCGTTCGTGCTCGCTTCTAATGTATTTATTTGCTCAATGACGAAACAAAGAAAACTAATGAAAAAACTTCTTATAAACGCAGCTCTTCTGGTCTTACTGGCAGGTTCTTTTAGCTCCTGTAAGAAAAAGATCGATGAAGACTACCAAAACCCGGAACTGACTACCTCAGGTAACATAGGTAAGCTGTTTGCCGGTATGTTCTTCAACAAAAGAATTCACCCTTCTTACTGGGATTACTATACTATTATTCAGTCTTATACCGGTGCTTTCTCTGGTATCGTTCCTGCTGTACAAAGCAGCACCATGTATGTAACTACCTCCAGCTATACTGATGGTAAATGGACTGACTTCTATAACGGTTCTACCGGTACTGACTATAACTATAATGGTCCTGGTATCCTGAACAACTATCGTGAGATGCAGTCTACTTACAATGCATTGTCTGCAACTGACCAGGCAGCACAGGATATTTACATGAACCTGGCTAAGGTAATTGTAGCAGATCAGGCAGCTCAGATGGTTGACCTGTGGGGCGATATTCCTTTTTCAAAGGCAAACTCCCTGAACACTTCTACCCGTGCTATCGAGTATGCTGCATATGACGATGCTGCTGCACTGTACGATACACTGATCAATAACCTGGATCAGGTGAATACCTTCCTGACTACTGCATCTGTAGTAGCTACAGAAAGCGGTAACCTGAAACTGTATGACAGAATTTACAGCGGTGACCTCACCCTGTGGCGTCGTTATGCAAACTCTCTGCGTCTGCGTCTTCTGATGCGTATCTCTAACGTGAGCGAAGCTAAAGCACAGGCAGCAGTTACGACTATGCTGAACAATCCCAGCACTTATCCGCTGATCACAACAAACGCGCAGGATGCATTATTGTGGGAAAGCCCAACCAACCTGGTTAGTGACCTGTTGAGTGCATTCACCAGCTTCCCTTACGCTCCTCAGTATCTGCTGGAAGATGTATTGGTTGCTAACAATGACCCTCGTACCAAAGTAATGTTCGATCCGGATTCTACTAATGGTTACAAAGGTTTCCCTTACAATGGAACTTCTAACGATTTTTCCAATGGTGGGTATGCATCTTACGATTCTGCTACCTTCTTCTATAACTACAACCTGCCAGGTGTACTGTTCACAGCTGCTGAAGCTAGCTTCCTGCAAGCTGAAGCTTACGAAAGATGGGGTCTGGGTACTGCTGCTACTGCATACACAGAAGGTCTCGATCTGTCTGTTGAATACTTCTACATGCTGAACAAAAAAGTTAGCGACCGTTCTACCCAGTACAAATGGGCTACACAGGTTGTAAATACTGACACTGTAGCGCTGTGGAAAACAGCTAGCGCTGTTGCTTACACTGGTACTACTACTGAGAAACTGGAGAAAATCTATACTCAGAAATGGGTGAACTTCTTCATCATGCAGGCAAACCAGGCATGGGCTGAATACAGAAGAACAGGTTATCCTGCTATTCAACTGCCAGTTTCAAACGGTATTCAGGCTAATCCTCCTGTACGTTTCCTGTATCCTTCAAACGAGGCTTTATATAACACTGCTAACTACAGCACTGTTAAGTCTAAGGATACCCGCGACACTAAAATCTTCTGGGACGTTAACTAATAACGCTTAGATAATTTATAGAAAAGGCCCCGGCATTTATGCCGGGGCCTTTTGTTTTTAACTAAAAAGTCAAAATATTATACATTTGAGAAAAAATTATCTATTTTAGGTAATTAAGTATGAAACGCCTATTCCTATTCCTTTTGATTGTACTGTCATTTGCTGCCAGCGCGCAGCGCATTACCTGGTACCAGCATATCGCACCCATTGTTCATACTAACTGCACCCCCTGTCATCGCCCGGAAGAAGCCGGCCCTTTTTCTCTTATCTCTTACGAAGATGTAGCCAAGCGCGCCGCGATGGTGAAGAAAGTAACACAAAGCAGGTACATGCCACCATGGAAAGCAGATCCGCATTATGTAAGCTATGCCAATGAACGCCGCCTCTCCGACGAAGAAATTGCCATGATCGCTGACTGGACAGACCACCAGATGCCAATAGGGAAAAATGATAATCGCAAACCAGACACTATCACTTTTTCCAAAGTCTCGCGCCTGCCAGATCTTGAGCTTACCATGAAACAAGCCTTCGTAGTCAAAGGAGATAATGTAGAACGTTTCATTGTTTATAAGATCCCATTTGAACTACCTGACTCTATGAATGTGGAAGCCATCCGCTTCATCACAAACAACCGCAAACTGATCCACCACGCGAATTATGAAATTGATGATGTGCCTGAGCTGGATCTATACAACACTGTTGATTACATCAACCTCACGGAAGATGATCGTAATAAATATACTCAGTACGTACCTTACCGCAAGCGCATGATCTATTACGGAGGCTGGATTCCAGGTGCCTCGTATGAATCATACCCTTCCGGTATCGGCTGGCGGATGCCCAGGAGAGGAGTGATCCTGCTCACACTGCACTTTGCACCTGTGGGTAAGGATGAGAAAAGCATCAGCGGGATACAGTTATACTTCACAAAGAATAAGGTAAAGAGAGATATCCGCGCTGTGAGCATCGGCTCCGGTGGTGTAGGAGAAAAGGATATTGATCCTTTCTTTTATATTCCAGCCAATGCAGTGAAGACATTCAAGGTGAAAGTAAATGTTCCCGAAGACCAGTCATTGCTATACGTTTGGCCACATATGCACTACCTGGGAAAAATCTTCAGGGCATATAGTGTAACGCCTGCGAATGATACAGTACGCTTAGTGTCTATTCCTGACTGGAATGTAGCATGGCAGGAAATGTACTGGTTCCCTACATTAAAGAAATTACCGAAAGGATCTACTATTTATGTAGAAGGAACGTATGATAACACTGCTGAAAATCCCGCTAATCCAAATAATCCGCCTCAACTCATTTATAGTAGTGGCGATATGAAATCGACTGATGAGATGATGACACTGGTGATGATTTATTTGCCTTATGAAAAGGGGGATGAGAAGATGGAAATTAAGCGATGAGATATATCATATAATAACCAATAGATATAATGTAATTTACCACTGTCAACCAACGAGCCGTTATGTTAAGACTACTACTCCTGTCATTGCTAATAACGATGCAGTCGATAGGGCATCCACATGGTACTTCCTTTACTGAGCGATTAAAGGATTATAAAGGCAAAGCTTATGACATCAGGCCACAGGGAAAGATTGTCGTGTATTTGTTTCTCTCACCTGAATGTCCATTGTGCAGAAACTATGCACCTATCGTACAACAGCTGTCAGAAAAGTACAAAGGGGTACAATTCTACGGCATCATCAGTGGCCGCACCTTTACCAAATTGCAGATCGGCGCTTATGTAAAAGATTTCAATCTCACCTTCCCTGTCCTCCTGGATACGGATAAGGAAGTTGCCAATTCACTGAAAGCAACTGTTACGCCCGAAGCGCTGCTGGTAGGAAGTGATGGCAAAGAATATTATCGTGGTTTGATTGATGACTGGATCACAGGTCTTGGTACCAAGCGTGCAAAAACCACGCAGCTATACCTGGATCAGTCTATCCGTAATCTGGTGGCAGGTGTGCCCACTGTTACAAAGACCACACCGATAGGTTGTCTGATCAGTAATTATTAAAGTATGCATGTTGTCGTTGCGATAATCCTGATGGTATCGTTATTTATTTACGGAAAGGGGAGCGCACAGGATATCACCTGGTATAAACACATAGCGCCCATCATTCACACCAATTGTACACCTTGTCACAGAACAGGAGAGGCTGCGCCTTTTCCCCTTGTTACATATGAAGATGTGGCAAAACGTGCTTCCATGATTCAACGGGTTACGGAAGCGAGGTATATGCCACCCTGGAAACCAGATCCACACTATGTACAATATGCCAATGAACGAAGGTTGTCTGATGAAGAGATTTCCATGATTGCCAACTGGGCCACCCATGATATGCCTAAAGGCAATGTGGGGGATGCAAAAGACAAACACAACTTTGTACCCGGTACGGTATACAATCGACCACCTGATTTGGTGTTGAAGATGAAGGAGAGTTATCACCTGGAAGGGGATAACAAAGACCATTACATCGTATACAAAATACCTTTTGAACTGGCGGATTCTATGAATGTGGAAGGAGTGGAGTTCATCACCAATAACCGCAAGGTGATCCACCATGCAAACTATGAGATAGATGATGTACCAGGTATGGATATATTTAAGACTGCGGACTATGTGGATTATGCCAATGAAAGTGTAAAGTACTTTGAAAACTATGTATCCTATCGTAAGCGGATCATGTACTTTGGTGGCTGGATACCGGGTGCTACTATGGAATCTTATCCGGAACATATTGGTTGGGTGATGCCAAAGAGAGGGGTGATATTACTGACAGTGCATTATGCACCGTTAGGCAAAGCAGAAGATGTGCTCAGTGGTATACAGATCTGGACGACAAAATCAAATATTACCAGACGGATCAAAAACGAGAGCCTGGGATCTGGTAGTGAGTCGCAAAAACAAATACAGCCTTTCTTTTATCTGCCTCCTGATGTAGTGCGTACTTTTTCATTGGATGTAAAGATGGAGGAGGATAGGTCATTATTGTATGTATGGCCGCATATGCACTTGCTTGGGCAGGTGTTTAAAGCCTATGCCATCAGGCCGGACAAAGACACGATACCGTTAGTATATATACCTGTGTGGGATTTTAACTGGCAGGAGATCTATTGGTTTCCAAAGATGGTGAAGATTCCGAAAGGATCGACTATTCACATAGAAGCCACTTATGATAACACGATCAATAATCCTTACAATCCAAACTTACCACCCGCATTGGTCATGGAGAATATGAATACAAAGGATGAGATGATGACGTTGGTAATAGTCACACTACCTTATAAAGACGGCGATGAAAACATCCCGTTGAAATAAAGCCGGCTGCAGGCCACCGCCGCTCCACAAAATGAGGCCATATCATCATAAGTAAAATACGGCCTCATTTTATTCGGGTACCTTAATGGAGATAGGTAGTCGTTTAAGCCCTTCTGAGGAGGTTAATTTATTTTTGATACTGCGCCTACAGCAAATGTTTTATCTCGCTTAACTTCAGCAACGCCTCCACCGGTGTCAATCTATTAATATCCACATTCTCCAACATATCTCTTATCGTCCTGAACGTATCACTATGTGTATCAAAAATACTCAACTGCACCTTCTGCGCTGGTCCTCCCAAACTCTTCACCTGCTCCTGCACCGGCCCATCAATCTGCTTCTCCTCCAAATGCGCTAATACCTCATTTGCTCTTTCAATCAACTTAGGAGGCATTCCCGCCATTCTTGCCACATGAATACCAAAGCTATGTCTGCTACCCCCCGGGGCCAGCTTCCTCAAAAATATCACCTTATTCCCCGACTCTTTATTCGTAATGTGAAAATTCTTGATGCGCGCATGCTTATTCTCCAACTCATTTAGTTCATGATAGTGCGTGGCAAACAATGTCTTTGGTTTAGCCGATGTCATATCATGCAGGTACTCCACAATACTCCATGCAATTGAAATACCATCATACGTACTGGTACCACGCCCGATCTCATCCAGTATCACCAGACTACGCGGTGTAATATTGTTAATAATACTTGCCGTTTCATTCATCTCCACCATGAAAGTAGACTCACCACCACTCAGGTTATCCGAAGCTCCTACGCGTGTAAAGATCTTATCTGTCAACCCGATCTCTGCCGCTGCCGCAGGTACAAAACTACCCATATGCGCCATCAGCGTAATCAATGCAGTTTGACGTAACAATGCAGACTTACCACTCATGTTGGGACCCGTCAGAATAATAATCTGCTGGGTCTCTTTATCCAGCATGATATCATTCGCTACATAACTCTCACCCGGTGGCAATCCTCTTTCAATTACCGGATGTCGTCCTTCACGAATGTCAAGATTGTAACCATCCGTAATACCCGGACGACGATATTTAAACTGTACCGCATTGTTCGCAAAACTCAGCAGGCAATCCAGCTTCGCTATCACCTGTGCATTCTGTTGTATCGGCCTGATATAAGGCTGCAATGCAGACAATAATTCTTCGAACAACTGTGCTTCCAGGGCAAGGATCTTTTCTTCCGCCCCCGTAATCTTCTCTTCGTATTCCTTCAGCTCAGGTGTAATATATCGTTCTGCATTCGCCAGCGTTTGCTTACGGATCCAGGTTTCAGGTACTTTATTCTTATGTGCATTCGTCACTTCCAGGTAGTATCCGAATACATTGTTGAATGCAATCTTCAAACTAGGGATACCTGTGATTTCAGATTCCTTCTGCTGGATCTGTAACAGGTAATCTTTTCCGGAGCGTGCAATCTTACGCAGGTTATCCAGTTCGGTATGAATACCCATCTGTATCACTTCTCCTTTGCTCACGAGGATCGGTGGTGTCTCCGTTACTTCGCGCAGAATTCTGTCAAGGATTTCGTTACATCCATCCATGGTCATGGCCAGTTTTGCCAGGTATGGATGTGGTACTTTTTCCAGCAGGGTCTTCACGGCACATACCTGTTGCAGTGCTTTGGCAAGGGACATCACCTCCCTTGGGTTGATCTTCTTCAAAGGGATCTTGGATACCAGTCTTTCCAGGTCACCGGTTTGTTTCAGGTGGTGGATCAGGTTCTTTGCAAGATCTGTTTCTTTGATAAAGTACTCCACCACATCCAGTCTTTCATTGATCTGGTTAATGTCGCGAAGGGGAAATATGAGCCAGCGTTTCAGCAGGCGGGCACCCATCGGGCTTACAGTAGTATCGATGGTGGTGAGCAGGGTATTCCCGTTTTCCACACTGCTACCTAACAATTCCAGGTTACGGATCGTAAACCTGTCCATCCAGAGAAAGTCATCCTGTTCGATGCGCTGAATGTTGGTAATGTGTTGCAGGTGAGGATGTTCGGTGTCCCGCAGGTAATGCAGGGCAGCGCCTGCGGCGATGATGGCGTCATTGAGACCATCTACTCCAAAGCCTTTCAGGCTATGTGTCTCAAACTGCCTGAGGAGTATTTCATGTGCATAAGTGGCAGTAAAGATCCACTCATCCATGGTGTAAGTGTAAAACTTAGTGCCAAAGTGCTGGCGGAAGTTCTTTTGTTGTTGTTTAGCGTAGAGTACTTCAGCCGGTTTAAAGCTTTGCAGCAGTTTATCGGCGTACTCGATGGTGCCCTGTGCAACAAAAAATTCACCTGTGGAGATATCCAGAAACGCAACGCCGGCATGATCATCCTGGAGATGTACAGCTGCCAGAAAGTTGTTGTTGGCATTTTCGAGGATCTTGTCATTCACAGCAACTCCGGGTGTCACCATTTCGGTAACGCCGCGTTTTACAATACCTTTTACAGTTTTGGGGTCTTCCAGCTGATCGCATACGGCCACCCGGTAGCCTGCTTTGACCAGTTTGTGAAGATAGGTGTCCAGAGAGTGGTGTGGAAAACCAGCTAAGTCTACATAAGAGGCCGAGCCGTTAGCTCTTTTGGTCAGAACAATCCCCAATACTTTGGAGGCAATGACTGCATCTTCATTAAAAGTTTCATAAAAATCGCCCACGCGGAACAAAAGCACGGCATCCGGGTAACGGGTCTTAATTGCCTTGTGCTGTTGCATTAGTGGGGTTTCTTCCGATTTGCTTTTCGCCATTCGGCAAAAATATAGAAAATGTGGTTTATTTAGCAATTGCCATAACTTTGCGCTATGCGAAAACTGAGCATGAACGAATTAGGCCGCAAAACGATCGAAGAATTCAAGGCCGCCGAAAAAACACCACTGGTATTAGTCATGGACAATGTCCGGAGTATGCACAATGTCGGCTCCGTATTCAGAACGGCCGATGCCTTTCTGATTCAAGGCATTATACTCTGTGGGTATACGCCCGTTCCCCCTCACCGCGATATTCAGAAAACTGCCCTGGGTGCTACCGAAACGGTGCATTGGCAATATTATGCCACCACCAGCGAAGCTGTAGCCGCTTTAAAAGAAGCAGGCTACCGCGTTTTGGCCATTGAGCAGGCAGAAAACAGTGTGATGCTGGACCAGTTCCAGCCTGGTGGCGATCAGCCCCTGGCACTGGTATTTGGCAATGAAGTGTCTGGTGTGGATGGAGAAGTGATGAAGCAGGTAGACGGGTGCATTGAAATTCCGCAGCTTGGGATGAAACATTCACTGAACATATCTGTTAGCACAGGTATCGTAGTTTGGGATATCTTTGTAAAGTTAAAAAAGTAACAGGAGATGATTACGACTGTAAATAAATACCTCTCGCTTGTAAAATTCAGCCATACCATATTCGCCATGCCGTTTGCGCTGACGGGCTTCTTTATCGCCACTGCCAAGGCAGGTTACTCTTTCAGCTGGCAGCTGTTTGTATTGGTGGTATTATGTATGGTCTTTGCAAGGAGCGCGGCCATGGCCTTTAACCGCTGGCTGGATGTGGATATCGATAAGATCAACCCACGTACCGCTAAACGCGAGATTCCCGCTGGTGTGATTACGAAGAACAACGCCCTGTTGTTCATCATTGTGAACTGTGGCGCATTTATCCTCACTACTTACTTTATCAACATGATTTGTTTTATCCTGTCACCGGTCGCGCTGATTGTGGTGCTGGGATATAGTTATACCAAGCGCTTTACGGCGCTGTGCCATTTGGTCCTGGGTTTAGGATTGTCACTGGCACCTATAGGAGCATACCTGTCTGTAACAGGGCAGTTTGCTGCATTGCCGGTATTGCTTTCATGTCTGGTGCTCTGCTGGGTATCTGGTTTTGACATCATTTATTCCTTACAGGATGAAGATTTTGACCGTTCTCAGGCCCTGAATTCTGTACCTACCTGGTTAGGAAAGGCAGGTGCTTTGCATTTCTCTGAAGGATTGCATGTAGTAGCGGGTGCACTGGCCATTACGATCGGGTTAATGGGGCAGTTCCATTGGTTATATGCCATTGGAGCGGCAGTATTTATCATCATGCTGATCTCTCAGCACCTGCTGGTAAAGCCTAATGACCTGAGTAAGGTGAATATCGCTTTCATGACCACAAATGGTATTGCAAGCGTAGTATTTGCAATATTTGCAATTACAGACATGTTATTTTTAGCATAATGGGGAGAATACTGGCAATAGATTATGGAAAGAAGCGGACCGGACTGGCAGTAACAGATCCTTTGCAGATAATAGCAACTGGTCTTACCACAGTACCGTCTCAAACACTGATCCCTTACCTGAAAAAATACTTCGAAACCGAGCAGGTAGAACTTATTCTGATAGGTGAACCAAAGAACCTGGATGGGAGCGATACAGATGCAACGGCCCTGGCTACAGAATGTGTACGCATTCTGAAAAAGAACTTCCCGAATATACCGCTGAAGCAGATAGATGAGCGGTTTACTTCTAAAATGGCGTTTCAGACCATGATAGATAGTGGGTTAAAGAAAAAAGACAGACAGAACAAGGGATTGGTCGATGAGATCAGCGCCACTATCATATTACAGGAATATCTGCGTTCAAAATAGACATTCCATTTGGGCATTTGCCCGAACAAAAAAATCGCTTTTGCCTATGGCCAAAGCGATTTTTTTGTCATTTTCGTAACTTCGCACTTTTAAACACAATACCATAGAATGATTTTACCAATCGTTGCCTACGGCCATCCGGTCCTCCGTAAAATGTGTGAAGATATCACACCAGATTACCCAGAATTAGACAAGCTGATCGCTAATATGTGGGAAACCATGTACGCGTCCAGCGGTGTAGGCCTCGCAGCACCTCAGATTAACAGGCCCATCCGCCTTTTCGTAATAGATAGCGAACAAATTATCAATAACCTGGAAGAAGATGAAAAAGACGAATACCCTGGCGATGCTGGTGTAAAACGCGTTTTCATCAACGCACATATCGTAGGCACCAGTGGCGAAGAATGGCCTTACAACGAAGGTTGCCTCAGTATCCCTAAAGTAAGAGAAGACGTTTACCGTCCTGAAACCGTGACCATCCGCTATGTGGACGAACACTTCCAGCCTCACGAAGATACTTTTACCGGCGTCACAGCCCGCGTTATATTCCATGAGTACGACCATATTGATGGTAAGTTATTCATCGATCATCTCAAGCCACTAAAGCGTAGAATGATTAAAAGCAAGCTGGACGATATTTCCAAGGGGAAAATCAAGGTTGATTACAAGATGATATTTCATAAATAAAACGTGTGAAAATTTTGTAATGTTAAAAATCCCTATTATTTTAGTGCCTGCAAACTAATCAACTATATTTGGGAGCAGCACTTACATATACTGAAGCCGAACTGGTAACTGGATTAAAAGCCAGAAACGAAAAGTTTTTCGGTTACTTATATGATCATTATTCACCGGCATTATATGGTATCGCCCTCAAAGTAGTGGTTGATGAAACGCTTGCCGGCGATGTGTTGCAGGAAATCTTTCTCAAGATCTGGAGAGGTATAGACCGTTACGATACAGAAAAAGGTCGTCTGTTTACCTGGATGGTGAACATAGCCCGCAATACAGCTATCGATACCCTCCGCTCCAAAGGCCACAAGCTGGGCCAGAAAGTTCAGGAAATAGGAAATAATTCCCACATAGTCGATCAACTGGCGGTACACCCGTCTGTTGATCATTTGGGATTGGCTAAAGTGGTGGAACAGTTGAACAAGGAACAACGTGTTATCATTGATCTGGCTTATTATAAAGGTTGTACCCAGGATGAGATCTCCAAAATACTGGATATCCCACTTGGTACGGTCAAAACCAGAATGCGAAATGCGATCATACAATTGCGGAATATACTAAAACAGATGTAAGCAAGTGGATGTTCAACGTTACATATCATCCGGAATTATTGAAAACCATGTGATCGGTTTAGTCTCTGAAGCGGAAAACCGCGAAATGGAGGCCGCGATCCAACAGCATCCTGAAGTAAAGGCTGCTGTCGATGCTGTACAGCTGGATATGGAGAAGTACGTGATGATGTATGCGAAAAGGCCACCCGTTGATCTGAAAAAGCAAATCCTCAATAAATTAAAGCAGGATACCGTTGCCAATGAGCCGGTTATTCCCGTAGCCCAACCCGTTGCAGACGAAGAGGAAATTCCTGTAATCGACTACGCCCCCAAAAATCCAGTTTCTCCTTTAAGAATATGGCAATATGGTGCCGCTGCCGCATTTACCTTGCTTGTAGCCAGTGCTGTCATGAACATTGCTTATTATACCAAATACAACGATTCACAGAACCAGTACGCCAGCCTTCAAAGCAGTCAGTCCGCTTTTACTCTCGAAAAGGACTCCCTGACTGCACAATTGCACCATGCTCAGGAAGAACTGGCGATGATGAAAGATCCTGCATTCAAATGGATTAAAATGTTGGGAACGCCCAGGCATACAGGAAATGTAGCCACCATTTGTTGGGATCCCGAATCAAAAGCAACTTTTATTCTCGCACAAAAACTGCCAGAACCGCCGCCTGACATGCAATATCAGCTATGGGCCATTGTAAATGGTAAATGTATAGATGCTGGTGTGTTCGCTACCGGCGATCTGTCTGCCTCCCTGCAAAAAGTCAAAGACGTCGTCAATGCACAGGCATTCGCCGTAACCCTCGAAAAGAAAGGTGGTAGCCCAACTCCCACACTAGACCAGATGTTTGTAGCCGGAAAGGTGTCTGGATGATATAAAAAAGTCTCTTACTCTCTCATTTTCAATTATTCCGTAATAATTGCTATATTTCCTTTATTATTGCATTCCCTTTAACCATTAACTATTATTTGTATTTATTGTAATCACACGCAGCTGTACCGGAACACGGGTACTTTTTTCTGTAGCGTTTACGGCTATGATGTGGGAGCACACGTGAAAAGTAATTTTTAACATAATTCTTTAATTGTTTTGGAATCCGCGTTCACATATACGGAATCTGAGCTGATTCAGGGCTTAAAAGCTAAAGACCAAAAGGTGTTTAGCTACCTGTACGACCGTTACTCACCGGCATTATACGGCGTGGCGCTGAAAGTGCTCAACGACGAAAGCAATGCGAGTGATTGTTTGCAGGAAGTGTTTTTGAAAATCTGGCGAAACATTGATCGTTACGACGAAAGTAAAGGTCGGTTGTTTACCTGGATGCTCAATATTACACGTAATACAGCCATTGACACGCTTCGTTCTAAGGCACATAAAATGGATCAGAAAATCCAGGACATCGGAGATGACGTACATCTATATACTGGCAACTTAGCCGTACACCCTTCCGTTGACCATCTCGGACTCTCTAAGGTTCTGGAAAAACTGACAAAAGAGCAACGTATCATCATTGATCTGGCATACTACAAAGGATGCACTCAGGAAGAAATTTCCAAGGTGCTGGAGATCCCTTTGGGTACTGTGAAAACAAGGATGCGGAACGCGATCATTCAATTAAGAAACCTGTTAAAATTAGTTTAAGAAGTGGGTTCAAAAAGTTACATATCTTCTGGGATTATTGAAGCCTATGTCAGCGGACTGGCTTCCTCCAGTGAAAAGGAGGAACTGGAACTTGCTATAGCACAATACCCCGAGGTTGCTGCAGAGTACCAAAGCTGCCAGCAGGATATGGAGCAATATATAATCTATCAATCAGTTACGCCACCTGCCAATTTAAAAGAGAGATTATTTACACAGCTCGATACCGAAGAAACTGCACGTGCAAACGGTACTTACGTAGATGAAGACAATATATCGGAAACACCCGTACGTAGAATACTGGTTAGCAGCGCATGGCGTTGGGTGGCTGCTGCTTCAATCCTTTTACTTATAGGTAGTGCATTTTTAAATTATAACCAGTATACACTGTACAATGGTTTACAACAGCGATACGAAGCAATGGCTGCGGCAAATACTTCTGTAGCTGCAGAAACCAATGTATATCGTACCCGACTGGAACAGGCAGAACAAGATCTGCACATTGTACAGGATCCTTCCATGAAAACGGTGAAGATGCCGGGTACCAAATCGTTCCCGACCGCACTCGCTACCATATACTGGAACCAGACTTCCAAAGAGGTCTTCGTAATGGTAAACAACCTGCCACAACCTTCTTCTGAAAAGCAATACCAGCTATGGGCAATTGTAGATGGTAAACCCGTAGACATGGGCGTATTTGAAACCGGTACCGCCGCCAAAATTATCCAGAAAATGAAATCTATTGGCAATGCTGAGATGTTTGCCGTGACTTTGGAGAAAAAAGGTGGTAGTCCGGAACCAACTTTAGATCAGATGTACGTAGCCGGTAAGATATAATCCCACCGTATTTCGTAATTTTGCAGCATGCGATCATTGTTGTTATTCATTGTTGCTTTTTTTATCAGTCACATTTCAATTGCCCAGGATACGGCCAATTATAGGGGGATGACCGTCAATCTGGACGAAGTAGTCGTGCAGGCCAAACGGGTGGGCTTTGATGTCAATAGCTTCATCAAGCGGGTAGAGACAGATACTACCTTCTACAGAGCTTTTCGGAACCTTCATTTATTGGGCTATTCGGCCGACAATGATATCCGCATTTATGGGAAGAAAGGAAAGGTAGATGCTTTCCTGAAAAGCCAGACCGTGCAAACCATGCAGGGAACCTGCCGTACCATGAAAGTACTCCACGAAGAGACGGGTGGCGATTTTTATACTTCCAAAGGCGATTATAAGTACTATACTGCTGAACTGTATGCAAACTTCTTCTTTACAAAAGGTACCGTGTGTGCCAAAGCAAACGGTGAATCGATAGAATCCTCCAAAGGTAACCTCGCCAAGCACAAAGCCCAGCTAAAACAATTGATTTTCAATCCTGGTCAGCCTATCAAGGGCGTACCTATCGTAGGTGGTAAGGTAGCCATCTTTGACCCGGAAGTGATGCGGTTGTACGATTTCTCTATTACTTCAGAGGAATTCAATGGAGTACCCTGCTGGGTGTTTTCTGCAACAGCGAAAAAGAACCTGGGGTATTTTGATAAGAATGATATCGTGATCAATGAACTGATCACTTACTTCTCCAAAGAAAGCTTTGATATCGTCAACAGGAAATATTCACTTTCTTATAAAACACTGGTATTTGATTTCAATGTGAAGATGAATGTGCAGCTGGTAAAGAGAGAAAATCTGTTGACGCCGGTTTTAGTAACCTACGAAGGTACATGGGATGTGCCTTTCAGAAAAAGAGAGACGGCGATATTTATAGCGAAGTTTCATGAGTTTACCAGATAAATAGAGGCATTATAGCAAAAGCCCCGTTCCGAGGAACGGGGCTTTTGCTATTTTAATGTATGACTGTGCTATTTTAATGTATGACTGTGCTGTTTTAATGTATAACCGTGATGGCGCCTGTTTTTCTAATGTGTTCTCCTGTTTTCTGCACTGTATACTCCATCACCCACACATATGTTCCGACTGGTACCCTTGTTCCGTTCCTCGTACCTGTCCAGCCAATATCCGGATCTGTGGTATAGTAGATCTGCGCACCCCATCTATCATATACACTAATCGAAAACGACTGCAGGGGGCACCTGTATTTCGGTCGGAACAGATCATTGCTCCCATCTCCATTCGGGCTAAAACCACTTGGTAACCATACCTGACATTCACAATCCTTAAACCCTACTTCCACAGAATCAATCGCTGTACCACAGGTATTTTGCGCCACGACGGCATAGATGCCGGCGGTATTCACTTTGTAGAGTGCTACCGTACTACTGTCCTGCCATTTATAGTTATTGCCCGCACCTTTTGGATACAGGGTATAAATCTCTCCGTTGCATAGCACCGTGTCTCTACCCAGGCTTACGCGCAGGGTATCTTCGATCTGTACATGAACCGTATCACTGGATACACATCTGCCTATCTGTGCACGCACATAATAATAACCGGTTTTGGTTACATAATAGGTGGCCTGCTTACTGGTATCCTGCCAGCGGTAGGTACCGGTGCCGAAATCGGCAGTCAATATAAGTTTTTCACCTTTACAGATGATGGTATCATTACCGAGGTTTACATTGCGCAGGGCATTGTAACGTACCCGGATGGTATCGATCACATTACAGGTGTTATTGATTGTAGCATAGCACCACAAATCTGCCGGGCGGCTGGCAGACACCGTGGGGGTGGTAGCACCGGTGCTCCACAGGTAAGCTGTTGCCCCGGAAGTACTGCCATTGATAATCACTGTTTCGTCAGGGCATAATAAAGTATCCGGACCCAGTGAGTATGGATGCTCAGTGCCAGCAAATGAAATAGTGATACTGTCGCTAAAAATACCGCAACCTTTGGCGTTGGCATTCACGATATACATGAATGGCGCACGGGCGGTGTCGCTATGAACAACGATATCCGGCGTAGTTTCTCCCGTATTCCAGGAGAAAGTACAGTTCTGGGCGGTAGCGTCCAGTTGCAAGTATTCATTGAGACAAAGCACCACGTCGTTTCCCAGTTCTATTTCCGGTTCCGGGGTATAGAATACGTTCATGGAATCAGGTACCAGGCAACCATTGATCTTTACCTTGTAAGTCTGCATGGTATCTACCACGATGCTCTGACCGGTGGAGCTGTCCTGCCACAGGTAGGAGGCCCCGGCTACATAAGGAGCGGTCAGGGTAATGGTAGTGCCTTCGCAGAGGGTAGAGTCGGTAGGACCAAAGTCGTAAGGTACGGGTGCCACGATGGTGACCAAATTGGTCGAAATGTCTTCCACACCACTCCGGTAAGCAACCAGGGTAATGGTATAGTCGCCAAGGGTGCTGTAAAGGTGAACCCCGTTGATGGCCTTGGAAGAATCGTACCTGCCGGATGCCGGATCGCCATAATACCATTTGACGGAGTCGATGCCGTCACGGTCAGCGCTAGCAATGATAAAACGAATACTATCGTTTTGGCAGGTTGAGTTGAAGGTAAAAGGCGTAGACGCCTGCGCGGTGATTGAACCGAGTAAAACGAGTAATACAACAAAAATTAGATATAGGTTTCTCATGCTTGGGACATGGGTAAGGCATAAAATTAACAGAAATTCATGATATATGGTATTTTTTTAATAGAAACATACAACTTCATTCCATGCTCAGGCATCCCGCCATGCGGGATGCCTGATTAACAACTAATCTTCCAGCGGCCTTGCAGAGATATATCTTCTCCATTTTTCTAACACCGCTTTAAAATCTTCCGGCATTGGACTCTCAAAATGGACAGGCTTGCGGGTACGTGGATGAATAAAGCCTAAAGTCTGGGCATGCAGGGCATGTCTTGGCATGAGCTCAAAGCAGTTCTCCACAAATTGCTTGTATTTATTAAAAACGGTGCCTTTCAGAATACGGTTACCGCCATAGGTATCGTCGTTGAACAGGGAATGCCCGATATGCTGCATGTGCACCCTGATCTGGTGGGTACGACCCGTTTCCAGCCGGCACTCAATGAGTGTGACATAGTTAAAGCGTTCCAGCACCTTGTAGTGGGTGATAGCGTCTTTTCCATATTCTCCTTCAGGATATGCATCCATGATCTTTCTGAAACGTTGGTGGCGACCTACGTGGGCTTCAACCGTTCCTTCATCTTCTTCAAAATCTCCCCATACCAGGGCAATGTACCGGCGCTGTACTGTGTGGTCAAAGAATTGCTTTGCCAGGTCATTCATCGCCTTTTCTGATTTGGCAATGACGAGCAAACCACTGGTATTCTTATCAATACGGTGTACAAGGCCAAAACGGGGGATTTCAGGCTCCGTGACCTCAGCGTTCTGACCACCCAGGTACCAGGCCAGCCCGTTTACCAGGGTACCGGTATAGTTTCCGCAACCCGGATGTACTACCATTCCTGGTTGCTTGTTGATAATCATAATGTCTTCATCCTCAAATACAATATTCAGGTCCAGCTGTTCTGGTATTACATCTGTATTCTCAGGATTCTTGCTCGTCATTACCACGATCTTGTCGAAGGCTTTGACTTTATAGTTGGACTTGACGGGTTTATCATTGACAATGACCCAACCTGATTCGCAGGCCTGCTGAATTTTGTTGCGGGTAGCACCTTCTACCCTGTTCATCAGGAATTTATCGATACGAAGAGGCTCTTGTCCCTTGTCGGCAACAATATTGACACGCTCATATAGCTCTTCACTGCCTTCGCCGCTTTCCAGCTCATCATCCAGTTCAATCAGATCTTCGGTCATGTAGTTCAAAAATTTCTGCAAAGGTATGTCATTTTGGCCGTTTCATAAGTATGGCCATAGGCCGATCCTATACCTGACCTGTCAATAACCCGTAGATATCCCGTAGATAACCCGCCTCTCTATAAATGCGGCTTATTGGCGGCTTATAGGCGGGTTATATGCGGGTTATATGCGGCTTATAGGCGGGATATCTCTCTGAGATGGCTATAGTCGTGCTATAGAGCGGATGGCGCTTCGGGATGGCCGTGTGTAGTGAGTTGTAACGAGGAGCTGATTTCATTTCCGGAAGACAACATTTCAGTAACTTTGCCCGGTTATGACCAACAGAACCATTCATATCCAGGACCTTGGAGTAATTGAGTATCAACCAGCCTGGGATTTCCAGGAGCAGTTGCTGCAGGAGAACGTAAGAATCAAACAGGCAAGAGGCAGGGGAGAGCTCCCCGCCAATGGTGTAGTAGAAACAACAAATCACTTCCTCTTTTGTGAACACCCCCCTGTATACACCCTTGGCAAGAGCGGGCATATGGAAAACCTGCTCCTTAATGAAGAACAGTTGGCGGACAAGGGTATTACTTTTGTACCCACCAACAGGGGAGGGGATATCACCTACCATGGCCCGGGACAGGTAGTAGGGTATCCGATCCTGGACCTCGAACATTTTTTTACTGATATAGGCAAATACCTTCGTTTACTGGAAGAAGTCGTGATCCGCACACTGGCGGACTATGGCATCAAAGGAGACCGTTCTCCGGGAGAGACGGGCGTATGGCTGGATCCTGAAGATCCTAAAAAAGCCCGCAAGATCTGTGCGATGGGAGTACGTTGCAGCCGCTGGGTGACCATGCATGGTTTTGCACTGAATGTAAATACTGACCTGAATTACTTCAGTAACATTATTCCCTGCGGAATTGTGGATAAGAAAGTAGCTGCCATGCAGGAAGAGCTGGGCAGGGAAATTCCCCTGTCAGAAGTGAAGGAGAAATTATTAAAACATTTTGCCGAAGTCTTTGACGCGGTGATCGCATAAAAAAGAGGGTGTATCAGGAAAGATACACCCTCTTTTAATTTGGATACCTGATGGTATACCCTCTTTTTAGTTTCTATAGATGAGTGGGATGAATACATTCCACTTTTCCAGTACTTTTCCGTCTTCTAAAATTTCGAAATTGAACCAGCCGGCATGGAGGAAGATGGCTTTTTCCAGGATAAGGAAAGGCTCTTTTACCTCTTTGATGTCGAATAGGAAGCTTCCATCCTGTTCAAAAAACTTGATTACATATCTTTTATTGGGTGCTTCAGGCAGTTTGATATTCACATTGCCATCAGCAGTAGTATAAATGTAATTGGAAGGATGCCATACGATCTTCTCTTCTTTGGGTGCTTCCTTTTCCTTTACCGTGGCAGCTCCTTTGTCAGTCATTACAGGTGGCGGTGCGGTGGAGGTCGCTATACCTGCGGCTTTGGCTGCGGAGATAGCGGCTTTTACATCGGCGGCGGTCAGTTTTTCCCTGTCATTGATGGTGGAGTCCGGAACAGCCAGGACAACCTTGGTAAAAAAGTAGCGGCCGTTGTTAAAAATGATCAACATACGGTAATAGTTGGAGCCTGGTAATGGCTTACCGTCGTCGTAGGCACACCGGATATCTCCGGGATTGGCGATATAACCAATGGTATTAAAGTTCAGGACGCTGTCCAGCGAGCGCTGAACGCCGATCGACTTCACGTCTCTGAAACCCGATATAAATTCAAGACGGTTCTTCCCTGTTTGAATCAGGGCCGAAAATTCCGGAAATACCGGGAGTGGTTTTTGTTGAACCTGTTGAGCCTGTACTGAAAATACTAATGCTGATAGTGCTAATACTGTGACAATAAAAATTCGCGACAACTGCTTCATAAATTCCTGATTCCTGTAACTACAATTAGCTTCAAATATAGTAAACGCCTTTTTAAATATTCGTTAATATACTAATATACCGGGTAGAAGGAGAAAGATATTTTTCTTTAGTAGTGTAATAACCCTGGTTTGAGTGAAAGGTTGCCCTGTAATCCGCCTGAATGGATCAATAAAACCCTGCTTCCCGGGGGATATAAACCACTTTCTACATCTTTTTTAAATCCTTGTACCAATTTGCCTGTATACACTACATCCAATGGGATTTTAGTTTCATTATAAAAGTGATTCATGCATTCAATGAGGGCCGGAGTGACCTTTGCATACCCGCCACCATGGTGTTCATGAACCAATTCCCACTGGGGGGCACTGCGATCTTTCAGCAATGCTTTTACCTCTTCTGAAAGATAGTGTGCCCCTTTTAAAGCTACATACCCTTTTAGTTGCTGGGATGGCTCCGCACTATTAATCAACCCTGCCAGCGTTGTACCAGTCCCTACCGCACAAATAATGTGGGTAAAACGGGAAACATCCTGGATAGATAAGATCTCTTCACACCCTTCCGCACCTTCCGCATTATGCCCTCCTTCAGGCACAAAATAAGCATCCCGAAAGACCTCTTTCCAATCAATCGATTCTTTCTGTTTATACACCTCTCTTGTTACAAAATGCAACTGCATACCCTGTTGTTTTGCCAGTGCTAAAGTATGACTTAACACAGGCGCCGCTTCTCCCCGCACTACTGCCGTACACCGCATTCCCAACAATCTGCATGCTGCCGCTGTGGCCGCCAGGTGATTGGAATATGCACCTCCAAAAGTTACAATATGATCCATTCCATCCGCCTTAGCAGCCGCAATATTACATTGCAGCTTGAACCATTTATTTCCTGATACTTCACTGTGTAAAAGGTCTAAACGCAACATGGCTGCCTGTATTGTACCGGGCAGCCATGTTGGTGTAATATTTTGTAACTGAATATTTCGATTGTCAAACATTAATAAAACAGGCTATTGCGCAAATTTAATGCTTGTGTGCCTTTTGACAGCAAGACATTTATCCAGCCAATCTCACCAGTATTAAAATACTGTATCCTGATTTTATGGTATCCCTTCTTTAATCCGATCACGCCTACTTTTTCTGTCGTGCCATGTACACCATCATTATCTGCTACTACTTCATCATCGATGTATAAAACCGATCCGTCGTCAGAGAGGAGGTTGAATGTATACAGGGCATCCGCATCTACTTTTACATAACCTTTGTAAGTGATTCCGAAATCTTTCTTTGCAGCAAGGAAAGGCCGCAGATCCAGACCCGCAATCGTACCCGCACTATCACCTTTCTCCGGTAGCTCTTTTGCAGTTTTGGGCACATTCTTATACACTGCTGAGAACCGTAATCCGTTATTTGCAGGTTTTACATTTGCAGCTTCTTTGTAAGGTTTACGTGTATAAGTCGTGCTGTATACATTACTCTTACGACCACCAGGTGTTACTTCTATATACTTCAATACAACCGTTCCATTCTCAGGTACACTGATGGCGAATGGCCGTGCATACCGTTTGCTGGTAATAGCTGGTCCACTACCATCAATGGTGTAGAATATAGCGGCGCCTTTTACACCGGGAGTGAGTGTCACCGTTGTATTTGCTGTCGCAATCAGCGTATCTTTCAATTGTGCAGGTTCTGGTATTCTGAAGTTTACTCCCTGCTTGTCAATAGCTGCTAGTACGGCTGGTGCTTTCTTCTGGAAGCGGTTCCAGTCACGCTTAGCAGCAGGAGACCAGGCTACTTCAGACAATGCTAATGCTCTGGGCCAGGCCATGTAATCTACATAAGTCTGATCAGGCATATATTCTGTCCATATATTCGCCTGCACACCTTTGATATATTTCTGCTCTTCTGCATTCAGTGAAGGTGGCAATGGCTCGTAGTTATACACTGTGTTTAGTGAAAGATAATTGCCAATTCGGCTGGGCTCTGTCGCCTCAGGGCTTTGGTAGTAATCGAGGTAGAGGTAAGTATTAGGAGACATGATTACATCATGTTTTTCCTTTGCGGCAGCAATACCACCCGCTTCTCCCCGCCAGCTCATAACAGTTGCATTTGGTGCTAAGCCACCTTCCAGAATTTCATCCCAGCCAATGATGTTGCGACCTTTACTATTCACAAACTTTTCCATTCGCTGTATGAAATAACTCTGCAAAGCATGCTCGTCTTTTAATCCCAGTTTCTGCATGAGTGCCTGTACCTGTGGCGATTCTTTCCAGCGATCTTTCGGACATTCGTCACCGCCTATATGAATATACTTACCTGGGAAGAGATCCATTACTTCTGTAAGTACATCCTGCAGGAAAGTGAATACAGAATCATTTGCAGGATTCAGTACTTCTTTCGAAATACCAAAGGTGGTCATGGTCTCATATTGCTTGCCGTAACCAAAGCTGGGAAACGCTGCCAGTACTGCCTGTGAGTGGCCTGGCATTTCTATTTCAGGAATGATTGTGATATGTCTGTCCGCAGCATACTTTACGATATCCCTGATTTCATTCTGTGTATAAAATCCACCGTATGGCTTACCATCATAAGTATTGCTGCGTGCAGCATGACCTACTACGGTTTCTTTTCTTTGAGAAGCGATCTTTGTAAGCTGTGGATATTTCTTAATTTCAATACGCCATCCCTGATCTTCTGTGAGGTGCCAGTGGAAGCGGTTGAACTTATACTGTGCCATCACATCGATGAACTTTTTTACATAATCAGGCGGGAAGAAATGACGACCTACATCCAGCATCAGACCCCGATAGGCGAAGCGGGGTGCATCGGAAATTTCCACCCCTGGTATATGGATCGCAGCGCTTTTTTCAGCAGGTAATAACTGTTGTAAAGTTTGCAGGCCATAGAACAGACCCGCTGCATCACCTTTCAGTGCAATGGTACCATTGTTTACAAAAAGTGTATAGGCCTCTGGCGCACCGGTTGTTTCTTTGATGTCGATAACGGCGGTGGACTTTACTTTCGGCACTGGTTTATCAGTCACTTCTACTTTAAACCCATAAGCACTTTGCAAAAAAGCATTGAGTAAACCGGCAGTGGTTTTGGCGGCAGTACCTTCATAATGGATCAGTGCATTCTCATTCAACACAAAACTACCCGGTATACTTTGCAGTGACTTTGGCTCCGGGATGATCATGATGTCAGCTGTTTTCTTTTGAGCAGTACCATACAGGCACAGCAGCGCAGATAGAGTTGACAGGATTAGTTTTTTCATATGCTAAGCTGTTTTTGCTTTTACGACTTTCGCCTTGGGCAAAAGATGTAGAAGCTGTGATGGCCTGTGGCCGGCATTAAAAATTAATCGTTATTCGTCAGGAAACCTCCTTTACCCCTGTACAGCTTTACAGGCTTGTCCAATTGCAGGGCTAATACAGTCATGTATTTATCCTGAACATTTTCAGGTACGTCAATATACACAAGACCGGGCACACTGCTCCATGAAATTTTACCAACGATTTTATGAGATAGTTGAACGTCTGTTCCTACTACCTGAATATTCCTGATATTGTTCATAAGACCTTTTACCATAATGGCTCCTGTTACTTTGCCCGGGAGGAAGAGGTAGAGGGTTGTAGAATCTTTAGAGAGGGTAGTAGGACCATAGAAGTGACCTTGGGGAATACCACCTACAGTATTGAAGATAGCCGGTGCGTGTTTTTTGTTCCAGGCACCCAGTTCTTTCAGTACGTTCACTTCTTCGGGGGGAATGTGACCAGCGGCATCAGGGCCAATATCCAGCAGGAGGTTACCACCATTACTGATCGCATCTGCAAAGATGGTGATGATTTCATAAGGTGTTTTCCAGTTGGTATCGTCAGGGTGATAGCCCCAGTTGCTATTAATAGTCATACATAGTTCCCACCAGTTGTAGTGAGGGCGGGTGACCGGGAAGTTTTGTTCCGGTGTTTCGTAATCACCATATCCCTGCAGGCGTCCATTGATGATCGCGTTAGGGTTGTGGGTGGTGAGCATGGTCCGTATTTTTGGTGCTTCCCATTCAGCGACGCTGTGTTCCCAGTCGCCATCGAACCACCAGAGGTCAGGATTGAACAGGGTCATTACTTCTTTGAGTTGTCCTTCGTAGAAGTTGCGGAAGCGTTGCCAGCGTACAGTATCTTTATTGGCATTATAGCGGGAACTATCTTTCAAAAAGCCGGGATAGTCGGGATAACTCCAGTCGATCAACGAAAAGTAAGCGCCGCATTTAATGCCTTCTTTACGCAGGGCGGCATAGAAGGGGGTGATTACATCTCTTTTGGCGGGTGTACTGTTCACCGCGTCCAGCTTACTTAATTTGCTGTCCCACAGTGCTACCCCATCATGGTGCTTGGTGGTGATCACCGCATAGCGGGCGCCTGATTCTTTGATGAGCGAAGCCCATTCAACAGGGTCATAACCGGAAGCAGTAAAGCCTTTTAGTTGTGACATATAGTCCTGATATGATATTTTTTTATTGTGGAATGACCAGGATTCGTCTACCCCATTTACGGAATATATGCCCCAGTGAATAAAGATTCCGAGCTTCGCATCGGAGAACCATTGCATCTTTTGAGAGATTTCCGAAGGTGGAACATGTTGTTGGGCAAAGGCGCTGGCACATGACGCAAGGGCAATAGCAGCCTGCAATAAGATTCTTTTCATTGTCAGATAAAAATTGATAATAAGAATGTAAAAGTCCGGGTTGGTATAGTGTTTGCTGCTTTGATACCACCTACAGGACTAATATTACAGGTAACTCTAATGGCTAGAGCTACGAAGGTAGAAACACCTACTTAATTGAAAAAGAAAGCGTGAAAATAGTTTTAATCAGTAAATTTAGTCCCTGGATTTTCGCCAAGTACAATAAAAAATTAATTAAAACAATCTATTAAAGATGCAACCCACTTTATTGATTCTGGCAGCCGGTATGGCGAGCCGTTATGGTAGTTTGAAACAAATACAGCAGTTTGGCCCTAGCGGTGAGACTATTATCGACTACTCTATCTATGACGCGATCAGAGCAGGTTTTGGTAAGATTGTGTTTATTATCAGGAAGGATTTTGAAGCGGAATTCAGAGAGATATTTGAACCTAAGCTGAAGGGTCGCGTACAGACTGATTACGTATATCAGGAGATGGATGCTTTCCTGGATGGATATCCGGTACCAGCGGATCGTACTAAGCCGTGGGGTACAGCGCATGCTGTATTGTGTGCTAAAAACGCGATCAACGAACCATTTGCAGTGATCAACGCAGATGACTTTTATGGTCGTGACTCATTTGAGAAAATGGCGAAATTTCTCGAAAACTCCTGCAAACCTGATGTATATAGCGTAGTGGGTTATCAGCTGAACAAGACTATTTCTGAGCATGGTTCCGTATCCCGTGGGGTATGCGCCGCCGATAGCAATGGCAACCTGGCTGAGATCAACGAGCGTACCAAGGTATATAAGGATGGCGATAAGATCGTGTACGAAAATGCTGATGGCAGCAAGCACGAACTGGCACCTGAAACACCGGTATCCATGAATTTCTGGGGTTTCCACCAGAATGTATTTGAGAAGAGCCAGAAGCTGTTCAAGGAATTCCTGGAGAAAGATGGTGATAAGCCGAAGTCTGAATTCTTTATTCCGATTGTAGTGGACAACTTCATTAAGAACAAACTGGGTGTGGTAAATGTGTTACCTACCGGTGCACAGTGGTTCGGTGTTACATACAAGGAAGATGCGCCAGGCGTACAGGCTAGTTTGTCAGCACTGGTTGAGTCAGGAGAATATCCAACTAACCTGTGGAAATAAACTAACATCTGGTATTATTAACGTCAGTCGTTATACAATAATTCTGCAGGTTTTATTAAAAATGTACAAAGAAAAGGGGTTAAATTTCAATATTTTCAAAAAGGGAAGATTTGTTTGCGAAATCACTAAATTTTTTGATTGTATTGTTTTTTACTTCAATCACCAATACTTTTGTACAGTTAAACAACAAAGCATTCCTCCCATGTGGGTAAATAAAGACAATAACAAGATTAATCACATCGTAGCTCAGCTCAATTGGGCTATTACGCTCGTTGTGATCGTCGTTGTCATTATTAGCCACCAGTATGGAGGATAGGTAACTGTGTACAACCAAATCAATATACAGCCTTCCTCCACCAGAGGGAGGCTTTTTTTATGCCTGTTATTTCACTGGATTTCTAATATCTGAATTATATGTATAGCTATTACAACGAGAACACCATCATTTACGTGGACGGGGAGTATAAGAAAGCCACCGAAGCCAAAATCGACCTGTTTGGTCAGTCATTACATTATGGATACGCCGTATTCGAAGGTATCAGAGCTTATAAGACTGCTAGCGGAGAAGTGAAGATCTTCAAGGCAGAAGAGCACTTCGATCGTTTCCGTCGTAGCTGTGAGTTAATTCATATGCCTTACAACTACACCAACGAGGAGTTAATCACCGCTTGCTATAAGGTGCTGGAACTGAACAACCTGGAGGAAGCATACATTCGTCCGCTGGCTTATTGCCCGCCGAACATGACCCTGAAAGCTGCATCCGAAATGAACGTGATGATCTGTGCATGGGAATGGGGTGCTTACCTGGGTGAGAAGCTGCTGAAAGTAATGACTTCTTCTTTTCAGCGTCCAAATCCAAAGGCATTTAAGATTGAGTCCAAATCAGCTGGTCTGTATGTAAACTCCATCCTGGCTTCGCAGGAAGCTAAATCCGCTGGTTATGACGAGGCGCTGCTGCTGGATCTGGATGGCTATGTAGCTGAAGGTCCGGGTGCAAACATATTCTTCGAAAAAGATGGTAAGATCGTTACGCCGCCATTAGGAGCTATTCTGCCTGGTATTACCCGTGCTACAGTGATTGAACTGTGCGAGGAACTGAATATTCCGTTGGAACAAAGACTGTTCACTACCGACGAACTGAAGCAGGCTGATTGCGCATTCTTCTGTGGTACTGCCGCTGAACTGATCGGGTTAGAATCTCTGGATGGTCATGCATTTGGCAAGCCTTGGGCACAATCTCTGGGTAAGTTGCTGCAACAGGCTTATAAAGCTAAGGTGCTGGAGAAGGAATTCGATCGTTCTTCAGTGAAGGTAGCGTAAGGGATAAAAGGTGTTCAGAATATATAACTGGATCATTTTCAGGATCTTTTTCTGGAATAGAGGTTGTATTTTGTATATAATTTAGAAATAAGAACATACCGGGTGCATTATTGCCTGGTATACCCAATGAACACTGCTTCGCTTTGATATTCAATAGGTGAGTGGTCCGATGGCGGCCGGCCGTCAGACCACTCCCATTTTAAAGGATCTGCGTACGTATTAGAAGAATTTTTTAATAGTTGGATTTTGGATTTTTGAGTCCATTTTATTCAATACCATAGCGGTTTTGAGACGAAAATGGACACGCTTGAAATCCGGTTGGACCCCCAAATGTCGGTTTGGAACTTGGCGTATATAGCCGCTTCTTTGTATCCTGCTTAACATGATATTCAACATTTGGGAACCGGTTGAATGAACAGCACCGGAACCCAGGCAAACATTTACTTAAAGATGGAATTGAACAAGTACAGCAAAACGCTCACTCAGGACCCTACACAGCCTGCAACCCAGGCACAGTTGTATGGTATAGGTTTAACAGATGAGGACCTGAAGAAAGCACAGGTGGGCATTGCCAGCATGGGATATGATGGCAACACCTGTAACATGCACCTGAATGAACTGGCACAGGAGGTCAAAAAAGGGGTCTGGGCTAATGATTTGGTCGGCCTTACCTTTCATACCATAGGCGTCAGCGATGGTATGACCAATGGTACACCAGGTATGCGTTACTCGCTGGTCAGCCGTGATCTGATTGCTGATTCCATCGAAACTGTAGTGGGTGGCCAATATTATGATGGCCTCATCACTGTTCCTGGTTGTGACAAAAACATGCCAGGCTCCCTGATAGCAATGGGTCGCTTAAACCGTCCTGCTATCATGGTATATGGTGGTTCTACCTCTCCTGGTCATTATAAAGGACAGGATCTGAACATCATTTCCGCTTTTGAAGCACTCGGCCAGAAAATGGCGGGTAATATGAACGACGAGGATTACAAAGGTATCATCATGAACTCCTGCCCTGGAGCCGGTGCGTGTGGTGGTATGTATACCGCTAATACCATGAGCTCCGCTATCGAGGCGATGGGTATGAGCCTTCCTTACAGTTCTTCTACTCCTGCTCAGAGCGAAGCAAAACGCGAAGAATGTAGACTGGCAGGCCAGTATATTCGTCTGCTGCTCGAAAGAGATATCAAGCCAAAGGACATTATGACCTTCAAGGCTTTTGAAAACGCTGCTGTAGTGATTATGGCCATGGGTGGTAGTACCAATGCCGTGCTGCATATGATCGCTATTGCAAAAGCAGTGGGTGTGAAGTTTAATATCAACGACTTCCAGCGTATCAGCGACAGCACTCCACTGATTGCCGATCTGAAACCAAGCGGTAAATACCTGATGGAAGACCTGCACAAAATTGGCGGCGTTCCATTGGTAATGAAATACCTGCTGAAAGCTGGTTTGCTCCATGGCGATTGTCTGACTGTAACTGGCAAGACGATAGCTGAAAACCTGGAAAGCGTACCAGACCTGGATTTTGAAAGCCAGAGCATCATCGTTCCGGTAGAAAAACCACTGAAAGAATCCGGTCACATCCAGATCCTGTACGGTAACCTGGCAGAACTGGGTTCCGTAGCGAAGATCACTGGTAAAGAAGGTGAATTTTTCCGTGGTACTGCAAGGGTTTTCGATGGTGAATATGAACTGATAGCAGGTATCACCAGTGGCCGTGTAAAGAGCGGCGACGTAGTGGTGATCCGCAACGTAGGTCCGAAAGGTGCACCAGGTATGCCTGAAATGCTGAAGCCTACCTCCGCCATCATGGGTGTAGGTCTTGGTAAGAGCGTAGCACTGATCACCGATGGCCGTTTCTCTGGCGGTACCCACGGTTTCGTGGTAGGTCATATTACCCCTGAAGCGGTAGAAGGTGGCCTGATCGGATTGGTTGAAGACAACGATATAATCGAAATTGACGCAAAACAAAACACCATTAAGCTGGAAGTAAGCGATGAAGAAATCGCTGCACGCCGCGCCAAATGGGTAAAACCTGCCCTGAAGGTAACTAGTGGGGTATTATATAAATACGCAAAACTCGTTTCAAATGCAACAGAAGGATGTGTTACCGATGAAGCCTGAGCCGGCTAATCAGCCAGCAGCGGCTACTGCGGAAAAACTACATATTACCGGTTCCGAAGCCGTAATCCGCTCGCTGATTGCAGAAGATGTGAAAACCATTTTCGGCTATCCAGGTGGGGCCATTATGCCCATTTATGATGCCCTATACGATTTTCAGGATGAGGTCCATCATATATTAGTACGCCACGAACAGGGTGCTACCCATGCTGCGCAGGGGTATGCCCGTACCTCCGGTAAGGTGGGTGTGGTATTTGCTACTTCCGGCCCCGGTGCTACCAACCTGGTAACAGGTCTGGCAGATGCTTATATGGATTCTACTCCAATGGTATGTATTACAGGTCAGGTGGCTGCTCACCTGCTGGGTACCGATGCCTTCCAGGAAACTGACGTGATCGGGATTACCATTCCTATTACTAAATGGAATATACAGGTAACCCGTGCTGAAGATATTCCAGGTGCTATCGCTAAAGCATTTTACATTGCAGCCAGCGGTCGTCCGGGTCCTGTACTGGTAGATATTACCAAGAATGCACAGGTTGCTAAGTTCGATTTTGAATATAGCAAGTGTGAATATATCCGCAGTTATCACCCTGTTCCAAAGCTGAACAACGAAGCGGTGAGATCTGCAGCTGCCCTGATCAACGAAGCTAAGCGACCTTATATCCTGTGTGGACATGGGGTACTGCTGGCTGGCGCTGAAAAGGAACTGATCGCCCTGTCTGAAAAAGCAGGTATACCGATCGCTTCCACCTTGTTAGGTCTCTCTGCCGTTCCGGTAGATCATCCTAACTATGTGGGTTTCCTGGGTATGCATGGTAACTATGCACCTAACATCAAAACAGACGAGTGTGATGTAGTCATTGCTGTAGGTATGCGCTTTGACGACCGCGTAACCGGTGATGTTACCAGGTATGTAAAACAGGCAAAGGTTATCCACATCGAAATCGATGCGGCTGAGATCAACAAGATCATCACTGCAACAGTAGGTGTACATGCCGATGCTAAAACTGCGCTGAAAGCCTTGTTGCCATTGGTGAAAGAAGCCAAACACGATGAATGGATTGCTGGCTTCAAAGAGGCAGATAAGCAGGAACAGGAGAAAGTAAACCGTGGTGAACTTTATCCTACCGAAGGGGCACTGAAAATGGCGGAAGTAGTACGTATCATCTCTGAACGTACCGAAGGTAAAGCAGTACTGGTTACAGACGTAGGTCAGCACCAGATGATTGCCAGCCGTTACTACCGCTTCAAGGATCCAAATACCAATATTACCAGTGGTGGTATGGGTACTATGGGTTTCTCACTGCCAGCTGCCATGGGTGCTAAGATGGGTGCTCAGGAAAAAGAAGTAGTAGCAGTGATTGGGGATGGTTGTTTCCAGATGACCTTACAGGAATTAGGTACGATTTACCAGTCACAGATTGGTGTGAAGATCGTGATCCTGAACAACAACTTCCTGGGTATGGTGCGTCAGTGGCAGCAGCTGTTCCATGACAAGCGTTATTCTTCCACCGAAATGACTAACCCTGATTTCGTACAGATTGCGAAAGGGTTTTACATTCCTGGCAAGAAGGTAACTGACCGTGCTGATATTGTGGCGGCCGTTGATGAAATGATCTCCCACGATGGTGCTTACCTGCTGGAAGTGGTTGTAGAAAAGGAAGACAACGTATTCCCGATGGTACCAGCTGGTGCTCCAATTGCTCATATCAGGCTCGAGTAGTAAACCTTTTTAACAACGAAGAATTTTTATGCAAAAAGAATATACAATCACGGTATATACAGAAGACAGGATCGGTATCACGAACCGTATCACTGTTATCTTTACGCGCCGTCGAATCAATATCACCAGCCTCACAACCGCACCAACGGAGATTGAGGGTGTTTACAAGTTCATCATCACTGTACTGTCAGAAAGATCGCTACTGGATAAAGTAGTGGGGCAGATAGAGCGACTGGTAGAAATTCATCGTGCATTTGTACATGAAGAGGATGAAGTGGTATACCAGGAGCTGGCACTGTATAAGATCTCTACCAAGGCATTGAAGAATGGCAGCATCGAAAAGCTGATCCGGGAAAATGCGGCAAGGATCCTGACCATTACAGACGAATACTTTGTATTGGAGAAGACCGGTCACCAGGAGGAGCTGATAGCGCTACAGGCTAAACTGGCTCCTTATGGACTGATAGAATATTCCAAGAGCGGTCGCGTGGCGATCGTGAAATGGAGTCGTCGTTTCCATGATCATTTGAAAAATCTGTCCGAACAGGAGACAGATGATCTGGCCGAAGTGGATTATACACACGGACAGCCAGGTTCACATCAGGCAGAGAGTATCTAATAACTAAATAAAATTCATTAGGGCTGACTGTATGGTCAGCCCTAATTCTTATCTCAATCACATGTCCCAGGTATTAACAAGTGTTAATCCGCTCAATATTCTCGATGCAGCGGTGAAGTTGAAACCAGTGGTGAACCGAACACCGCTGACCTATAGTCCAACATTGTCACGCAGGTACAATGCTGATATTTATCTGAAAAGAGAAGATATGCAGATTGTACGCTCGTATAAGCTGCGTGGTGCTTACAATAAGATCAGTAGTCTTGACAAAGATCTGCTGGCCAAAGGCGTAACATGCGCCAGCGCAGGGAATCATGCGCAGGGTGTTGCATATGCCTGTCGTCAGCTGGATATTAAAGGCGTCATCTTCATGCCGATCATTACCCCGAAGCAGAAGGTGAACCAGGTAAACATGTTTGGCGGAGATAATATTGAGATCAGGCTGGTGGGAGATACATTTGATGATTGTTCTGCCGAAGCGCAGGCGTATACAAATGCGCACGGTATGACATTCGTTGCCCCTTTTGACGACCCTAAGATCATAGAAGGACAGGGTACAGTAGCAGTAGAGGTACTGGAAGACCAGTCTCATATTGATTATATCTTTGTGCCCATCGGTGGTGGCGGCCTCGCTGCCGGTACCGGTACTTATTTTAAAACATACAGTCCGCATACTAAAGTGATCGGGGTAGAACCTAAAGGTGCTGCGTCTATGACTGCAGCACTGGAAAAAGGTGAACCTGTAACGCTGGGCGAAATTGAGCGCTTTGTAGACGGTGCTGCTGTGAAGAGAGTGGGTACGCTGAATTTCGAAATCTGTAAAGATGTGCTGGATAAAATGCACACCGTAGCAGAAGGTAAGGTTTGTACTACCATCCTGAAATTGTACAATGAAGATGCGATCGTAGTGGAGCCGGCTGGCGCATTGTCTATCGCAGCACTGGACGATTTTGCCAAAGAAATTGAGGGCAAGAAAGTAGTATGTATAGTAAGTGGTGGTAACAATGACATTGATCGCATGCAGGAGATCAAAGAAAGGTCTTTACTGTATGAAGGGCTGAAACATTACTTCATCATCCGCTTTGTACAGCGCCCGGGAGCCCTGAAAGAGTTTGTAAACCATGTACTGGGCCCTGATGATGATATTACAAGATTTGAATTTATACAGAAGCATAATAAAGAAATGGGTCCTGCCCTGATTGGGGTGGAGCTGAAAAAGAAAGAGGATTATGATATTCTGATAGCCAATTTTTCGAAGTACGGTATTCATTATACTGCACTGAATGAAGATGATGACTTATTTGGTTACTTAGTGTAAGGTGTTGCAATATATCTGGTAACAAGAAATTAACCTCCTGTATTACGCAGGAGGTTTTATTTTGCCCCTTTTAATTACATTTAGATAAATAATTCCGGAAGATGAGCAATCTCATGCGCGCAGCCCTGCTGCGGGAATTTGGCCCTGCCAGTAACCTGACTATCGAAAGAATACCCGTACCCCTGCCAGCTGCAGGTCAGTTACTTATAAAAGTACGCGCCGTAGGTATTAATCCTGTTGACTATAAAACCCGTAATGGTAAAGGTATAGCTGCCAAAGAACTGGTACTCCCTGCTGTACTTGGCTGGGATATAGCCGGTGAGGTGGTGAGCCTGGGCGATGGTGTAAGCCGTTTTGACAGAAATGAACGTGTGTTTGGGATGAGCAATTTTCCACATGCGGGGAATGCGTATGCAGAATACGCGATTGTGCAGGAAGATGAATTTGCCCTGATACCCGCTTCGGTGAGTAATGAGGTAGCAGCAGCTACCCCGTTGGCGGCACTCACAGCCTGGGAGGCATTGTTTGACCATGGCCAGCTGGCTGGGGGGCAAAAAGTATTGATCCATGCAGCAGCGGGTGGCGTAGGCCATATTGCAGTACAACTGGCTAAATGGAAAGGTGCTTATGTAGTAGGTACAGCTTCGCAGCAGAATCATGGTCTGCTGAATGAACTGGGTGTGGATCTGCCGGTGGATTATAACACACAGGATTTTACTGTTATTGCAAAGGATATGGATGTGGTGCTGGATGGTATAGGTGGTGAAAACTCACTTCGTTCTATAGATGTATTGAAACCCGGGGGTGTATTGGTATGCCTGCCTTCGATGTATAAAGATGATCCGGCGATCCTGGAGAAAGCTGCTTCCAAAGGAGTGGTGGTGAAATGGATGATGGTAACCCCATCTGGAGAAAGAATGGAGCAACTGGCCGATCTGCTGGCGGTGGGTGATCTGAAAGTAAAAGTTGACCAGACTTTCCCACTGGAAGATGTGGGGAAAGCACATGAAACTGTGGAAACGGGTCATGTAACCGGCAAGGTTGTGCTGGTGATCTAAAAGATAAATTATGCTCAGTTACTGGGAAAAACAATCACTTCTTCAATACGATTACATTATTGCCGGCAGTGGAATCGTGGGTTTGTCTACGGCTATCAGTCTGCGCGAAACGCAGCCGCAGGCTCGTGTGCTTGTATTGGAGAAGGGCGTGTTGCCAACAGGGGCGAGTACAAAGAACGCGGGGTTTGCCTGTATAGGGAGTTTGACAGAGTTGCTGGCAGATTTGCGACAATTGCCAGCTGCTGAAGTATTGGCATTGTTGGAGTTGCGTTGGCAAGGGTTGCATGCCTTGCGGCATCGTGTGGGTGATCAGCATATGGATTACAGGGAGAATGGGAGTTATGAGCTGATAGGAGAGAAGGAGCTGCCTGCACTTTCAGAAATCGACGGCATGAATGACTTGTTGCGGCCTATGTTGGGGGGAGATGCGTTTACGTTGGTTTCCAGTGATTTCGGGTTTAATAAGTCGTATGTAAAGGCTTTGATCAGGAATAATTTTGAGGGGGAGTTACATACGGGGAAGATGATGCGCCGGTTGATAGACCTGGCGCTTTTTTATGGGGTAGAGATTAAGACGGGGTGTACGATTTCAGGTATTTCGGAATCAGATGGTGGTGTATATGTGTCAGTGGGGGAGTATTCCTTTATGGCAGGTCAGGTAGGAATCTGTACAAATGCATTTACCCGTGAGCTGATCCCTGAACTTGATGTAGTACCTGGCAGGGGGCAGGTATTAATAACCGATCCTATCCCAGGATTACCTTTTAAAGGCATCTACCATATGGACGAGGGGTATTATTACTTCAGGGAGCTGGAAGGCCGTGTACTATTCGGGGGAGGTCGTAATATGGACTTTGCCGGAGAGGCAACCACTGCTTTTGAATTGAATACCCCAATTCACACAGAGCTGGAAAACCGTTTACGCCATATTATTTTGCCGGGTTTTTCGTTTAATATTGCTGACCGCTGGGCGGGCATCATGGCTTTTGGCCAGAACCGGCAGCCGGTTATCCGCCGTCATTCACCCCGAATCGCGCTGGGCGTAAGAATGGGCGGTATGGGTGTTGCAATTGGAACCGCTATAGGGGCACAATTAGCCGCTATCCTTATCAAAGAATGATCACGATCAATTCCACCACTGAAATAATTTTTAAATGTAAATTTTACGTTTAATAAAAATGTTACTATATTGACCAACAATTATTTTATACCACGTTGATTTTATGCAAAAGAGTTTACAATTCCTCGATTATGTTGTCTTTTTGGTGTATTTCGCGATAGTTGCCGGTTACGGTATATATATCTACCAGAAAAAGAAACGAAAAACTACTGACTCCAAAGACTTTTTCCTGGCAGAAGGATCCCTTACATGGTGGGCCATTGGTGCTTCCCTGATCGCTTCCAACATCTCTGCGGAGCAGTTTATAGGTATGGCCGGTTCCGGTTTTAATATAGGTCTGGCGATTTCCACTTACGAATGGATGGCTGCTGCTACCCTGATTATCGTAGCGGTATTTTTCCTCCCTATTTACCTGAAAAACAAGATTTATACCATGCCGCAGTTCCTGCTGCGCAGGTATAACCAGACAGTGAGTACCATTATGGCGGTATTCTGGTTGCTACTCTATGTAGTGGTGAACCTGACTTCCATCCTGTACCTGGGAGCACTGGCAATCAACACTATTTCAGGAATAGACTTTAATGTTTGTATGATATTGCTGGCCGTCTTTGCCGTGTTTATCACGCTGGGTGGTATGAAGGTGATTGGTTATACAGACGTGATCCAGGTCTTCTTCCTGATCCTGGGTGGTCTGGCTACTACTTACCTGGCCCTGAACCTGGTATCTGAGCATTTCGGCACAACTGGTGTGCTCAAAGGTTTCCACCTGATGACAGAACATGCTGGTGATCACTTCCATATGATCCTGGACAAAAAAGATCCTCACTACCTGGATCTGCCTGGATTATCTATCCTGGTAGGTGGTATGTGGATTGTAAACTTAAACTATTGGGGTTGTAACCAATATATTACACAGCGTGCATTGGGTGCTGATCTGAAAACAGCGCGTTCTGGTCTGCTCTTCGCAGGTTTCCTGAAACTCCTGATGCCACTGATCGTGGTAATACCTGGTATTGCTGCTTATGTATTGCATAGCCGCGGTCTATTCCAGGCCGAAATGATGAAGGGTGGTGAACTCAATCCTGACAATGCATATCCGGTGTTAATGAACCTGTTGCCAATCGGTATGAAAGGGCTGGCATTTGCTGCGCTGACAGCTGCGGTAGTTGCTTCCCTGGCTGGTAAGGCAAACAGTATTTCTACCATCTTCACACTGGATATCTATAAAGAACACTTTGCGAAAAATGCGGATGAAAAGCATGTGGTACGTACAGGTAAAATCGTGGTAATTGTTGCGATGATCCTGGCGATTATCATCTCTCCGTTCCTGGGTATTGATAAGAAAGGCGGTTTCCAGTTTATACAGGAATACACGGGTTTCGTATCACCAGGTATCTTTGCGATGTTCCTGCTGGGATTCTTCTGGAAACGTACTACTTCAGGTGCAGCGCTGTTTGCAATGATCGGTGGTTTTGCACTTTCTATCATCCTGAAGTTCCTGCCAGGTTGGGCTGATCTTTCTGCTTTGAATAGCATTGGCTTTTCCGTACCGGCAGCAAACGGTATCTATGAAATTCCGTTCCTGGATCGTATGGGTATTGTATTCGTAGTGTGTGTGATTGGTATGATCCTGATTTCACTGGTAGCTCCTGCTAAGGTGAAAGTGGCGGGTGCTGAAATGGTAGATGAGTCTAAAGGTCTGGAAGTGGATGCTTCTATGTTCAGGACATCTATGCCATTTGCCATCACAGCGATTTTGATCTGCGGTATCCTGGTAGCATTATATACCATTTTCTGGTAAGACATATTTGACAAAGCTGGCTAACAACATCCTGTTTAGCCAGCTTTCTTTTTTTATAAACCTGCAAGCGTTATGAGGTATACGATAGGTTATGATATAGGATCGTCTTCAGTAAAGGCGGCCCTGCTGGATACTGATACAGGAAAATGTGTGGCTACGGCTATCAGCCCTGCCCAGGAAATGCCCATGCATGCGCCGGTGGCGGGATGGGCAGAACAGGATCCTGAGATGTGGTGGCAGGAAGTTCAAAATGCAACGAAAAAGTTACAACAAATTCACCCTTTTGATGGATCGGCTGTAGCAGGTATAGGCATTGCCTATCAGATGCATGGGCTGGTATGTGTGGATAAGGATCAGCAGGTTTTGCGTCCTGCAATTATCTGGTGCGACAGCAGGGCAGTTGAAATTGGGAATACAGCTTTTGAAAAGCTGAGCCCTAACTGGTGTCTGCAATATCTCTTAAACTCTCCCGGAAATTTTACAGCTTCTAAATTACGTTGGGTACAGGAGTTTGAACCTGCCATTTATGAGCGCATTGACAAAGTGATGCTCCCCGGCGATTTCATTGCTATGCGCCTTACGGGTGATGCAGCTACTACTATTTCTGGTTTGTCTGAAGGGATCTTCTGGGATTTTAGTCTGCACCAGGTATCGCCGGTGTTGCTAAAACATTATGGTATCAGTGAGAAGCTGTTGTCAGATGTGGTTCCTACTTTTGGCTTACAAGGCAAGGTGACTGCGCAGGCAGCGTCGTTGCTGGGATTGGCGCCAGGTACACCGGTCACTTACCGTGCGGGTGACCAACCGAATAATGCTTTTTCGCTGAATGTATTACAACCTGGTGAAGCTGCGACTACAGCAGGTACTTCGGGTGTGGTATATGCAGTACATGATCATATTGCATTTGATGCAGAGAGCAGGGTAAATACTTTTATACATGTGAATGATACAGCCACTGCACACCGCAATGGCGTACTTATGTGCCTGAATGGTACGGGTATTTTGAATAGCTGGATGCGGCAACTGGTAGGCAAACCATCTTACGAAGAGATGAATGCACTGGCAGCAGTAGCACCTGTAGGTTCACGTGGATTGAAGATCTACCCGTTTGGCAATGGTGCAGAACGTATTCTTGCTAACAAGGAGATTGGTGCGGAGTTCAAAGGACTCAACTTCAATATTCATGGCAGGGAACATATGCTGCGTGCCGCACAGGAAGGGATTGTATTTGCACTGAAATACGGGATGGATATTATGCAGGATATGGGATTGAATATTTCCCGGGTGAGAGCTGGCCATGCGAATATGTTCCTGAGTCCATTATTCAGAGAGGTATTTGCAAATACAGCTGATGTGGTGATTGAGTTGTACAATACAGATGGTGCGCAGGGTGCTGCAAGAGCAGCGGGTGTGGGAGCTGGATTGTATGCCGTTGAGGATGCATTTAAGGGGATGGAGTGTCTGGCTACGATAGAGCCGGAGGCGAATAATCCGTATAAGGGTATTTATGAAGAGTGGTTACAAGGATTGAAATTTTAACACACACACACATAACACGTTAGGATCAAAAAAAACACTGACAATGAGCATTACAATTGGAAACAAGGAATACTTCAAAGGCATTGGCAAAATCGCCTATGAAGGTCCTCAGTCAAACAACCCATTTGCTTACAAATGGTACGATGAGAACAGAAAGATCGGTGGTAAAACCATGAAGGAACTCTTCCGGTTTGCGGTGTCTTACTGGCACACCTTCTGCGGAACCGGCGGCGACCCATTCGGTCCGGGCACCAAACAATTCCCATGGCTTACAGCGCCAGATGCTGTGCAGAGTGCGAAAGACAAAATGGATGCAGCGTTTGAATTCATTACCAAACTGGGTCTTCCTTACTACTGCTTTCACGATGTAGACCTGGTAGACGAAGGTGCAAACATTGCTGAATACGAAAGCCGCATGCAGGCAATCGTAGCGTATGCAAAAGAAAAACAAAAAGCCAGTGGTGTAAAACTGCTCTGGGGTACTGCGAATGTATTCAGCAATCCCCGGTATATGAACGGTGCCAGTACCAACCCTGACTTTTCTGTAGTTGCATATGCAGGTACACAGGTAAAGAACTCCCTGGATGCGACTATCGCACTGGATGGTGAAAACTATGTATTCTGGGGTGGCCGCGAAGGTTACATGACCCTGCTGAACACTGATATGAAGCGTGAGCAGGACCACCTGGCGAAATTCCTTGGCATGGCGCGTGACTATGCACGCAAACAAGGTTTCAAGGGTACGTTCTTCATCGAGCCTAAACCTTGTGAGCCTACCAAACACCAGTACGATTATGATTCAGCTACTGTGATCGGTTTCCTCCGTCACTATGGTCTGGACAAGGATTTCAAACTGAACATTGAAGTAAACCATGCTACACTGGCAGGTCATACCTTCCAGCATGAGCTGCAGGTGGCCGTTGATGGTGGGTTCCTGGGCAGCATTGATGCGAACCGTGGTGATACACAAAATGGTTGGGATACTGACCAGTTCCCAATGAACCTGAATGACCTGATCGAAGCGATGCTGGTGATTTTACCAGCGGGTGGATTTGCAGGTGGTGGTGTGAACTTCGATGCGAAAGCACGTCGTAACTCTACAGACCTGGAAGACATTTTCCATGCACACATCGGTGGTATCGATTCATTTGCACGCGCAGCGATCGTAGCTGAAAAGATCCTGGAGCAGTCTCCTTACAAACAATTCCGTAAAGACCGTTATGCATCATTTGATAGCGGTAAAGGAAAGGAATTTGAAGATGGTAAACTGACGCTGGAAGATCTGCGCAGCATTGCAATTGCGAATGGCGAGCCAAAGATGATCAGTGGCAGACAGGAATGGTTAGAAAATATCATCAATCAGTATATCTAAATTTAACTGATTATATAGAAGGGCCGCTACATTGTAGCGGCCTTTTTTGTGTAACTTGGTATTATATCCAATTCAACACTATGTTTTCCATTCAAACATATCATCAATCAGGCTTTGATATTATCGCTCTTATCGATGGCGACACTGGTACACGGGCAGAAATCATTCCGGCACACAGCGCATTGCTGCATGCGTTTAAAATACCGTATGGAGAAAATTTCCTGAACATTATCGATAGTTATGAAAGTCTGGAGGATTACAAGGTGAACCTGCCGGAATACTATAAGAGCGCCAAGCTAAGTCCTTTCGCTTGTCGCATTCCTTCCGGCACCTATCGCTGGGAAGAACAGGATTATACTATTGTCAAAACACTCAGTTCCGGCAATGCCATTCATGGTCTGCTCTTCGATGTACCGTTTGAAATAGTGAGCCAGAGAGCTGATGAAAAAGGTGCGGTGCTGACATTGCGCCATACTTATACAGGGAATGATGCAGGATATCCGTTCCCCTATGACTGTGAGGTGAAGTATCACCTGGAACCCGGTCAGCAGCTACGTATCTCAACTTTTATACTGAACAATGCAGACAGGCCTATTCCTGTTATGGACGGTTGGCATCCTTATTTTAGTACAGGTACCCCGGTCGATGAGCTGGAATTGCAATTTGCTTCGGAACAAATAGTAGAATTTAATGCGCAACTGATACCAACCGGCAATGTGTTGCCTTACGACAGGTTCCTGGAAGCCCAAAGTCTGGCAGGCATACCGCTGGACAACAGTTTTGTTTTAGATTTCAGCAGGCATAGCGCCCTGGCCACACTGCGGGATCCGCGGAAACGGGTATTGATCCATTTTTACCCGGAACCATGTTATCCGATCTTACAGATCTATATCCCTAATCACCGCAACAGTATTGCGATTGAGCACCTCACCGGTGCCCCGAATGCCTTTAATAACGGCATGGGGCTGGTGACGCTGGAACCCGGTGAAGAACGGGTATTCAGCACAGCCATCACAGCTATAGCATATTAGTAACTTGTCTCCTCTGGCATAGTCTTTGAATTTTGTAAAGCATTGTTTCACCCAAAAAAGTTAATGTTATGGATACTTTACAAATAAAAGGTGCCTGGAACGAGATTAAGGGCAAGATTAAACAGAAATACGCAGATCTGACGGACGATGATTTGTTGTATGAAGAAGGACAGGAAGATCGGTTGATCGGTAAAATTCAGCAAAAGCTTGGCAAGAGCAGGGACGAAGTTATTAAAATGCTAAAATCTGTGTAAAATGGGAAGTCTATTATATATTATTGCGGTAATACTTATTATCGGTTGGTTGTTAGGCTTCTTTGTATATTCCGCAGGTGGGTTAATCCACATTCTGTTGGTAATAGCGATTATAGCCATTCTTTTACAGGTAATAAGAGGGTCCAGTTGAGTAATCATACTTTAACTGTGGCAAAATAATCATGTAAAATCCCCCTGGCAACGGGGGGATTTTTAGTTTTTTTAAGGAACTTGGTGGAATAAACAGAACAGATATATGAAACAATTGCCCTTATTGCTCCTGCTGGTACTTTGCAGTCTACTGGCAGAAAAGAGCCAGGCACAGGTTACCCTCACCGGTACGATTATAGACAAGGAGAATGGATTAGTACTGCCATACGCAAGTATTACAAACAAGACAACCGGGCGAAGGTCCTATTCTGATAAGGGCGGTTTTTACAAGATTTCAGCGAAGAAGGGAGACATGGTAGTGTTTGCTTTTCTTGGGTACAATCCCGATAGCCTGTTAGTCAGTGCCGACAATGGGATCGTAACGAGGGAGATTCACCTGGTAGTAGAAAGCCGGCAATTGCATGGGGTAGAGGTGACCACGAAATTCACACCTTATCAGCTGGACTCCATCAACAGGCGGGATCTGTTCGGGTATATACTGGATAATCCTAACAAGCCATTGGCAGGTGGTAGTACACCGGTAGGCGCAGGGATCGTGTTTAGTCCATTCACCCGGTATTCAAGAAGGGAGAAACAGAAGCGAGAGTTCAAGAAGATTTATGCCAAGGCTGAAAAGGACAGATACATCGATTCAAGGTATACTCCGTTATTTGTGAGTAGGGTGACCACATTGAAAGGTGATAGCCTGAGACTGTTTATGATGGAGAATTATCCTGACTATGATACGCTGAGAATGATGCCGACAGAGGATCTGATGTATTGGATTACGGATAAGTATAAAGCGTGGAAGAAGTAGTGAAAAAGAAATATCAGCAAAAATTCAATAAAGGTATTTTGTTTTAGAAAACTCATTAAATAAGAACGGCCACCCTGAATCCAGAGTGGCCGTTTTGGTTGCAGAGGCCAATAGAAAAAATATATTATCAGTTGTAGACTTTCACCATATATACGAAGTCTTCCAGCTTTTTGATCTGTTCTACGCGGGTCAGATTCTCAAGGCGATTCTTGTGATTCCATTTACCCATCTTTTCTTTCGGCATTTCTTCCAGCAGGCGTTTCAGCTGTGCTGATTTCACTGCGAAAGCAATCCCGTCAGCAGTTGTTTGTTTGCCGGTTACAATACCTACTACATCACCCTTTGCATCCATCAGCGGTGCACCACTGTTGCCTGGGTTTACAGGTATAGAAACCTGGTAAGCGGCAGAGTCTCCATTGAAACCAGTCTGTGCACTGATATAACCTTCTCCATAAACAATCTCGTCACGTGGATAACCCAGTGTAAAGACTTTCTCGCCACGCAGGGCTTTCTGGAATTTTACAGAATAAGGAATAGGCTGGCTTCTGAAGGTGCTATCTGTGATCTTTAAGATCGCCAGATCGCTGGAGATGTCTTCGAATACGCTGGTAGCTTTGTAAGCTTCCCCTTTGGTATTCTGGATATAGATAGAATCAGCACCTGCAACCACATGGTAGTTAGTGACCACATACCCATTGTCGGTAATGGCAAAACCTGTGCCTCCGTAAGTGCCGGGGTTGACAGGTAACCGTTTCTTGTTATTAATATCGTTGATAAGGGCGTTCTGAGAGCGCTGAATATTGTTCAGCACCCGTCTTACATCCTCATATTGTGCGGTAGTTTTTTGCCTGTTAGCTTTCTGGATAAGTGCGATCGTGCTCAGCGAGGTAACGAGGGCGATACAGGCAGCGGCCGCAACGTTAGTAAGCAACCTTCTGCGGAAAGGGATAACCCTGGCTGGAGCAGGAGAGGCTGCATTGCGCAGCATGTCCATATCGAGGGAGGCATGGATATGATCCATTTTCTCCTGTAGCGCCAATCTGCGGCCGTAACTTTCCAGCTGTGCCGTAATGTGCTGATGGGCTTTCAACTGCTCATTTACTACCGGGTTGGATTGACACAGCGCTTCGAATGCAGTTTTTTCCTGCATATTCATGTCGCCTTCCAGATAGCGTTCAATATCACGAATTAAATTTGTATCATTCATCGCCTGTAAACCACTTTGCGGGTCCTGTAGGGGCCCTATAATTTATATTTATCAAAAAAGAGTTTCTTCAATCGCATCAGGCACTTATACTTCTGATTCTTTGCATTTTCCGCGTTTGTGTACCCGAATTTCTCTGCTATATCTGCCATGGAGAGTTTCCTGATATAATAATCTTCCAGGATGGTCTTGCAGGGTTCTCCCATGTTACCCAAAGATTGCTCCATGATGCGGAACTGTTCGTCCTTTTTATCATGGTCTTCCATGTGGTTGTCTGCCGGTATTACTGCTTCCAATTCCTCCGGCAGGGAGAGCTGCCAGCTGCCTGACTGGAGTTTTTTGAGCCAGAGGTGGCGGCAGATGGCGTATAAATAGGTCTTGAGTTTACTATAGAGATCAAATTCGCTTGTCTGTGCTTTCTCATATAGTACGATCATGGCCTCCTGGAAAAGATCTTTTGCATCATCCTCAGAACCTTTATGCTGTAAAACCATTCTTAATACGGCCGGAAAATTTTCCACGTAAATGGTAGACAGCGCTTTATCGTCATTCCGGGTAAGTCCCAGTAATAATTCCCGATCCCTTTCTATGTTCAGATTATGCTTCACTTATTAATACTATTATATCGCTTTGGTAACCCAAAGTAGGGGAAAAAAAATAAGTTTTCAGCCATGTGATAGATGCAGACTGCCATCTTTTTTCATATAAACTTATAATTTATATAATTAAAAACCTTGCCTATGGCTGGTTTTATTTAAAAAATAGATTTTTTGAAAAATATTTCTGAAAAGCTGGGTTACCTTTCTTTCATCCTGGTATAAAGAAGAAACAATATTTCAAAAAACCTAAAAAATAAAAAAATGAAGAACGCACTGAAAATTGGTTTCTTAGCATTAGCACTGGGTGTATTTGTAACTGCATGTGGCGGTGGCGCAAGCGAAACTGCTACTGATTCTACAGCTGCAGCTACACAGGCAATCGATTCAGTAGCAAACGCTGCTAACGATTCTATCACTGCTAAAGCTGATACCGCTAAAGCTGCAACCGATTCTATCGCTGCTGCTGCTAAAGATTCAGTTAAGCACTAATCTTACTCCGCAAGCAATAAAGCTTTTTATATGCCGCTCTGCAACCGTAGGGCGGTTTTTTTTTATCTACAGGGGTAGGGAAGCCATCATTTTTGAATAAATCATTGAATTTCCGGTCTTTTATTGAACAGAATGTAATTTTTAATAAAAGTGCTTGGACAATTCAAATCCTGATGTATTTTTGTTGGGCAATTCAAGCAAATTATGATACAGCAAACAACCTTTGGTTACTTTTATGGTTTCTACTTTTTCTGGTACCAGAATTAGGGAGGTCGTTTGTAGTACTTAAACATAAAAAGAAACTAACAAAAAGGCCTCCCGATAAGGGAGGCCTTCTTTTTTTTAAATAACTCGATATATGTTACGCCGTTTCAGTCTTTACTTCTTTTACTTTTTTTACTTTTTCTTTTACGTCGTAAAGGCCGGGACTCTCTTGTAAAAAATGCACTAAACATATAACTGCACTTTAAAGGGTCCCGGCTCAACCGGGGCCCTTTTTCATTTTATCCGGTAGTTGTTGTAGCAACTATCAAATACAAACAAATCAAATTAAACGATGCACATCGCAATTCAGGGATTCGAAGGGTGTTTTCACCAAATAGCGGCACAAGGATACTATGGAAAGGATATAACGATCGAATGTTGTGCTTCATTCGCGGAATTGATTAAAAAAGTAAAAACGCAGGTAGCCGATGCAGGTGTGATGGCCATCGAAAACTCGATTGCCGGAAGTATTCTTCCAAACTACACGCTGCTGAAAAACTCGAACCTGCATGTGGTAGGAGAAGTATACCTGCATATCAAACAGCATCTGATGGCGCTACCCGGTACGCCATTGGACGATATCAGGGAAGTACACAGTCATCATATGGCGCTGTTGCAGTGTACTGACTTCCTGGACAAGTATCCGCAAATGAAGCTGGTGGAAACTGAAGATACCGCCCTGAGTGCAAAACATGTGGCTACCAAGAAATTGAAAACCACAGCAGCTATCGCGGGCAAACTGGCAGCTGAAATTTATGGTCTGGAAATCATTGCACCAAACATCCATACCATCAAAAATAACTATACCCGTTTTCTGGTGATCTCTCCAAATGGGGTAGAACCTGCGGCCGATTCCAACAAAGCATCTGTATACTTCCAGACGTCTCACGAATCTGGTAGTCTGGCAAAGGTGCTGACACAGGTAGCAAGTACAGGTATTAACCTGAGCAAACTGCAGTCTTTCCCAATGCCAACCAAAGAGTGGAACTATTATTTCCATGCCGATTTCGAATTCGAAGATCTGGCTACTTTCCAGAAAGGCATCAGCAAAATCACACCGCTGACTGAACATCTGAAAGTGCTCGGTATCTACAAAAAAGGCAAAACATTATAATCCTATTTTTCAATCTTACGATATGAACTTACAGGTAGCAAAACGGTTGCAACAAACAGAAGAATACTACTTCTCCAAAAAACTGAGAGAAATAGATGAAATGAACAGGGCTGGTGCCAAAGTGATCAACCTTGGTATTGGTAGTCCTGATCTGCCCCCGCATCCTTCTGTGATCGAGGCATTGACTGACAATGCTCATCGCCCCGATACGCATGCCTATCAAGGGTACAAAGGGATCCCTGCTTTGCGCCAGGCAATGGCCAGCTGGTATCAGCGCTACTACAGCGTGACCCTGGACCCTGAGAAAGAAGTATTGCCACTGATCGGTTCCAAAGAAGGTATTATGCACATATGCATGACCTACCTGCAGGAAGGTGATGAAGCCCTGGTACCCAACCCGGGTTACCCTACCTACCGTTCTGCTGTGAACCTGAGTGGTGCTACCGTAAGAGACTATGACCTGGAAGAAAAAAACGGATGGTTGCCTGATCTCGATGCACTGGCTAAAACTGACCTGAGCAAGGTGAAACTGATGTGGGTAAACTATCCGCATATGCCAACCGGTGCCCGTTTCAACACTACCTTTGCAGAAAAGCTGATCAGATTTGCCAACGATCATAATATCCTCATCTGCCACGACAATCCTTACAGCTTTATCCTGAATGCACAGCCACAAAGCTTATTGCAAACACCAGGGGCGAAGGATGTGGTACTGGAACTGAACTCACTGAGCAAATCATCTAACATGGCCGGATGGCGCGTGGGTATGCTGGTGGGTAAACAGGAGTGGATCAACGAGGTACTGCGTTTCAAAAGTAATATGGATTCCGGTATGTTCCAGCCATTGCAAATGGCCGCTGTAAAAGCACTGGAACTGGGGCCTGAATGGTATGCAGCGCTAAATGAGATCTATACCGGCCGCCGTCAGAAAGTATTTGAACTGCTGGAATTGCTGAACTGTACTTTTGATCGTGACCAGGTAGGTATGTTCGTATGGGCTAAGATACCAGCAACTGCGAAAGACGGATTTACTGTGACGGACGAAATTCTGCAGAAAGCGCAGGTATTTATCACACCGGGTGGTATCTTCGGTAGTAACGGTAACGGATATATAAGGGTGAGCCTTTGTAAAGATGAAAAAGTATTTGACGAAGTGTTGCAACGGATCAGGGCAATTAAATAAACAGACAAAGTTATGATCGTAACGATAGTTGGTACTGGTTTAATCGGTGGATCTCTGGCCATCAGCCTGAGAACAAAGAGTGTGGCCACCCACATCATCGGTGTGGACCACAACGAAGATAATCTTAAAAAGGCGCAGGAGCTTGGCATCATCGATGAAGGTGCTACCCTGGAAGCAGCCATGCAGCGTTCAACAGTGGTCATACTTGCAATACCTGTAGACGGTTTGCTGAAAGTGTTGCCTGCTATATTGGATAACGCGGGACCACAACAGGTGATCATGGATGTGGGCTCTACAAAAGAAAAAATATTAGCACTCGTTGCCGGTCATCCCCACAGAGGACGCTTTGTAGCTGCCCACCCGATGGCCGGCACGGAGTATTCCGGCCCCGAAGCTGCCATACCGAACCTCTTCACCAACAAGACCATGGTGCTGTGCGATGTGAAAAACAGTGATGAAGACGCCGTGGAAATTGTTGAGGATATGGTAGACAAACTGCAGATGCGTCTCGTATATATGAATGCGGAAGAGCATGACCTGCATACAGCCTACGTATCGCACATCTCTCACATCACCTCCTTTGCACTGGCACTGACCGTACTGCAAAAGGAAAAAGAGCACGGACGGATCTTTGAACTGGCAAGTGGTGGTTTTGAATCAACCGTACGTCTGGCCAAGAGCTCTCCTGATATGTGGGTACCGATCTTTAAGCATAACCGTCATAATGTGCTGGATGTACTGGATGAACATATCCACCAGCTGCAACAGATGAAGGACCTGCTGGAAAATGAAGATTATGACGCTTTTTATAAACTGATCCAGAAATCAAATAAGATCAGAAAGATCTTAAAATAAGTAATCAATCGTTCGTGGGCTATAGTCGATGGCTCATAGCAACAAACCAAATAATCAAATCAAACACTATGGACTATCGACTATAGTCTGTGGACTAAAAAACTACAACGATGGTATTAGCAGACATCCTCTCCAACACGAAATTCTCTGATCCGGGCTCAGATAAGAAGCCGTTGATCATTTCCGGCCCTTGCAGCGCTGAAACTGAAGAGCAGGTACTTGAAACCGCACAGCGCCTGGCTAAGACAGGTAAAGTAGATGTACTGCGTGCTGGCATCTGGAAACCACGTACCCGCCCAGGTTCCTTCGAAGGTATTGGTGTACAGGGTCTGCCATGGTTACAGAAAGCAAAAGCCCTGACCGGTTTACCAGTAGCTGTGGAAGTAGCTACCCGTCAGCAGGTGGAAGAAGCCCTGGCACATGATGTAGATATCCTGTGGATTGGTGCACGTACCACTGTGAACCCATTCTCTGTGCAGGAAGTAGCTGATGCGCTGAAAGGTGTGGATACAACTGTATTGATCAAGAACCCAATCAACCCGGACCTGGAACTGTGGGTAGGTGCAGTAGAGCGTGTGCGTAACTCCGGCATTACCAAAATTGGTCTGATCCACCGTGGATTCTCCAGCTATGGCAATACTGAATACCGTAATGCACCGATGTGGCACCTGCCAATCGAAATGAAACGTCGTATGCCAGAACTGCCTATCGTGTGCGATCCTAGTCACATTGGTGGTCGTCGTGACATACTGCAGGAAATCGGTCAGGAAGCAATCGACCTGGATTACGATGGTCTGATGCTGGAATCACATATTGATCCGGACAAAGCATGGAGCGATGCGAAACAACAGGTTACTCCTGAAAGACTGGCAGAAATTTTGGATGGTATCAAGTGGCGCCATGAACGTACCGATGTAAAAGAATTCAACTCTGCACTGGATAAACTGCGTGGTCAGATCAACCAGATTGATGATGAAATTCTGCTGTTGCTGGGCAATCGTATGAAGATTGCTGAGAAGATTGGTCTCTACAAGAAAGAGAACAACGTGACCATCCTGCAAACGAACCGCTGGAATGAAATCCTGGAGCGTGGTATCGCTAAGGGTGACAAACTGGGTCTGACAAAGGATTTCATCCTGAAATACTTCGATGCAGTTCACCTGGAATCAATCAACAGGCAGAACAGAGTAATGAACGAAGGCAAATAAATGGCGTCCTGAGTAATCAGGCACAACCATACATCATTATATGAGAACATTATCTTACCAGTTCCAGCACAGTGCTACCAAATATTACCTGGGAGAGAGCCTCCACCAGCTGGGCAATTATGCAGATCCATCCCGTACCGTACTGGTTGTGGATGATAATGTGGATAAACTCCACGGAATGAAATTGCAGGGTTGGAGGAAGCTGGTGATTCCGGATGGAGAAGAGAATAAAAGTGAGGAAGTACTCGAACAGATCATTGATGGGCTCATAGAGCTGGAAGCTGACCGCAAGACTATGCTCGTTGGTATAGGCGGTGGCATGACCACAGATTTAACAGGTTATGCCGCCAGCATATATATGCGTGGTATGCCGGTAGGTTTCGTACCTACTACGCTGCTCGCACAGGTAGATGCATCTATCGGTGGCAAGAACGGTATCAACCATGGTAAACATAAGAATATGCTGGGCACCATCCGGCAACCGGAGTTTATCCTGTTTGACTATTCACTGCCACTGACCATGCCTGACGAAGAATGGCATAATGGTTTTGCGGAGATCATTAAGTATGCCTGCATCATGGATGCAGGTATGTTCACTTACCTCGAAGAAAACCGGGATAAGGCCATGCAAAAGGATGTAGCCGTTCTGGAATACCTGGTAGAACGCTCTGTAGAGCTGAAGACCAAGGTAGTACTGGAAGATGAATTTGAGCAGGCGTCTCGTCGCTGGCTCAACTTTGGCCACACCCTGGGGCATGCAGTAGAAAAAATTGAGAACATCGCCCATGGTAAAGCGGTGGCAATCGGGATGGTGGCAGCAGCCAAAATTTCTGAGAAGCTCTCTACTTTGCCAGTAGAACAAACAAACCGGTTGATCAGGCTGATCAATGATTACCAGTTGCCGGTGACCCTGACTTCCAACAAAGAAGAGATGTATGACATCTTCAAGCTGGATAAGAAAAGGGAAAAGGATGCGATCAATTTTGTGCTGCTGGAACAATTAGGTAGCGCGCATACAAAGGCTGTACCGCTGGCAACGCTGAAGCAGTTGCTGGAGGAGCTATAAACAACCAAACACACACATGCAAGTAACAATATTACCCGGCAGCATTCATGGCACCGTAACTGCCAATCCTTCCAAAAGCGCTATGCAAAGGGCAGTAGCCGCAGCGTTGCTGAGCAATGGTAAAAGCATTATCCGGAATCCGGGCTTGAGCAATGACTGTCTCGCAGCACTGGATGTAGCCAGCAAACTGGGTGCAACTATCAATCGTCAGGAAGATTATATCGGGATTACCAGCAATGGTATTCACCCGGTACAGTCTGCAGATAACGAAATTAATTGTGGAGAATCCGGTCTTGGTATCCGCATGTTTACACCGATCGCATCTTTGTCTGCACTGCCTATTACCATCAATGGTCATGGTAGTCTGACCACCCGTCCTATGAACTTCTTCGAAGAAGTTTTACCACAGGTGGGGGTAAAGATCAGCAGCCGTGAGGGCAAGCTGCCTTTGCACATTCAGGGCCCATTACAGGCGCAGAATATTACGATTGATGGTTCACTTAGCTCACAGTTCTTAACAGGCTTATTAATGGCCTTTGGTGCTGTTGCAGAAGATGTGACTATCACCGTTAAAGACCTGAAGAGTAAACCTTATATCGCCCTTACCCTGCAGCTCATGGAGCAATTTGGGGTACAGGTGAAAGAGGAGAACTTTGAGCGTTTCTCATTTGGTAAGAAACAGGCATATAAAGCCGGCGAATATACTGTAGAAGGAGATTGGAGCGGTGCTGCGTTCCTGCTGGTGGCTGCTGCTGTAGCTGGTAAGGCAGAGGTACACCACCTCAATACACAATCTGCACAATCTGATAAAGCGATACTGGAAGCACTGGAAAAAGCAGGCGCTGGTCTGATGTCAGGTGTATTCACTGTGAATGTGGAAAAGCAACAATTAAAAGCGTTTGATTTCGATGCGACTGATTGTCCTGATCTGTTCCCTCCACTGGTAGCGCTGGCAGCTAATTGCGAAGGCACTACGAAAATACTGGGTGTGAGCAGGCTGGCACACAAGGAAAGTGACCGTGGTAAAACCTTACAGGAAGAATTTGGTAAACTGGGTATCAGTATTGACCTGCATGGCGATGAAATGCTGGTGCATGGTGGTACTGGTATTACCGGTGGTACTGTTCGCTCTCACAATGATCACAGGATTGCCATGGCATGTGCAGTAGCTGCACTGACAGCGAGTGGTCCGGTAGTGATTGAAGATGCGGAGGCGATTAACAAATCTTATCCTGAATTTTACGAACATTTGCAGAAGTTAGGCGGTGTAGTAAAACAGGAAGGAGCCACCAGTCAGGTACATTAACACGACATTGATAAATCAGCATACTAATGAACAGTTTCGGTAGATTATTCCGGGTAAATGTTTTTGGAGAGTCGCATGGCGCTAGTGTAGGCGTGAATATTGACGGTGTACCGGCAGGTATTCCGCTGAAGCAGGAAGATTTCCTGCCAGACCTGGACAGGCGCAAAGCGGGCGCCAAAGGCACCACACCGCGTAAGGAAGATGATCTGCCTTACATCAAATCAGGCGTTTTCAATGACCATACAACTGGTGCGCCGATTACAATTTTGTTTGAGAACAACAATACGCGTAGTACTGACTATGAGAAGCTGCGTGAGTTTCCACGTCCCGGTCATGCAGATTTTGTAGCTACACATAAGTATGGTGGCTTTGAAGATTACCGTGGTGGCGGACACTTTAGCGGCAGGCTTACACTGAACCTGGTAGCTGCTGGTGTAATAGCCAAGAAGATATTGGGGGAAAGCATTAAGGTAACAGCAACTTTGAAAGAAGTGGCAGGATTGCCTGATGCAGCGCAGGGACTGGAAGCAGCGATTGCTGCAAAAGACTCTGTAGGTGGTATCGTAGAATGCGTGGTAGAAGGGCTGCCAATCGGATTGGGAGAGCCTTTCTTTGACTCCGTAGAGTCTTGTATTGCACATGCGGTGTTTGCTATTCCGGCAATCAAAGGCATTGAGTTCGGTGCAGGGTTTGCTGCGGCAAAGATGAAAGGGATAGAGCATAACGATGCGATACTGGATGCCAGTGGGAAGACTGCTACAAATAATGCGGGTGGTGTAGTAGGGGGTATTACCAACGGGAATCCTTTGGTATTCCGTGTGGCGGTGAAACCTACTTCAAGCACGCCTAAGGAGCAGCATACATTGAATATTAAGAGTGGACAGGTAGAGGCTTTTAGTGTGAAGGGAAGACATGATTTGTGTATAGCGCTGAGGGTACCGGTGGTGTTGGAAGCTGTGGCGGCGATGGCGCTGGCAGATTTGATGATGGTGGAGCAGCGGAGTCCCAGAGTGTGGAAATAACTTAAAACAAAAAGGGGAATTACAATCGTAATTCCCCTTTTTTATTACTTCTCGATGTCTAATAATTCCACATCAAAAATCAGTGCGCTATTTGGTCCGATCTTCGGCCCTGCCTGGCGTTCACCATAAGCAAGATCAGCAGGTATAAACAACCTCCATTTAGAACCTACAGGCATCAACTGCAGCGCCTCAGTCCAACCCTTAATTACTCCACCCACGGGGAAGGAGATAGGCTGACCTCTTTCTACAGAACTATCAAACACAGTCCCGTCGATCAGGGTACCATGATAATGTGTTTTTACCTTATCTGCCGCGGTTGGTTTTGGACCATTACCTTCTTTCAGAATCTGGTATTGTAAACCGCTAGGTAGTGCTACTACCCCTGGTTTGGTCTTATTCTCTGCCAGGAATTTTTCACCTGCTTCTTTGTTCTTTTGCATCTTTTCCGCTTTTATCTGTTGGAGATAATTACTGATACTCATATTTGCTATTTCTTTTGCTACTAACGTTGTATCCTTCAGTGCATCCTCGATCGCATGTCTCAGTACATTCAGGTTCAGGCTATCCAAACCCTGTGTCTTGAGGGTATTGCCGATATCCTGACCAATGCCATAGCTTACGGTGTCGATCTTAGTCTGCAATAATGGTGCTACAGGAACAACAGTTTGCTCCTTGTCTTTGTTCTTTTTAGATCTTTTCTGCGCAAATCCATTCAGGGATATGACGCCGAGTGCTCCCAATAATAGGGCTTTTTTAATCATAAAATAGTAGTTATCAATGGTAATGGACTTACGAAATTTACATATCTGAACGCCCGCAAGTTAAATTTTATTTCAACACCGGCAATTCTATAGCGGATGGATGGCCTGCATCGTGATAGATACGGATGGTTGCCTTCTTAAAATCCTTGTCTGTAGCATGGTAGATATCGGTAAATACCTGTGGGTTACGATCTACCAGCGGGAACCAGCTGCTCTGTACCTGAACCATGATCTTGTGCCCTTTCTTAAATGTATGAGCTACATCCGGCAGGGAGAAATCTATATTGACAGGTGCATCTGGTGTGAAAGGAACTGGTTTCTCAAAGCTCTCTCTGTATTTACCTCTCATGATTTCGCCTCTTACCAGCATTTCATAACCGCCCATCGGATAGGTAGATGATGGTACTCTGCGGTGTTCGCTGGGTGCTTTGTCTTCATATTTGAAATCATAAGGGAACACATCGATCAGCTTTACGATGAAGTCAGCATCTGTACCACTGGTGCTGACTACCAGTTTCGCTGTGAGCGGACCTGCCAGTGTAATATCTTCTGTCAATACATCAGTTGAAAAAGTAGCTACATCCGGACGGCGCTCAGCAAAACGCTGATCGTCTGTCATATAATTGATAGTACGATCGAAATGTACATCCTGTGTGTAAGGCACTGGTTTAGCCGGGTCGCTTACGTATTCAGAGAAGCTGTTGCCACCCAGGGGTTTGGAGAAGTCCAGTTTGCCATTGGCCTGCATGTAGATGGATTGTGCCTGTACATTGGCAGGAGGCCATTGCCGGAACTTGCGCCATTGGTTTTCGCCGGTGAAGAACACGGTTGCTTCTGCGATATCAGGTGATGCACCTTTACCTTTCAGGTAATAGTTGAAGAAGGGAACTTCGATATTATCCTGGTAGTATTCAGATGTATTGCTATCGAAATGAACATTGCCTAAGTGCGTACCATCATTGCTGCCCCACTGACCATGATACCATGGACCCATTACGATACGATTGCTGGCATCAGGACTCAGTTTCTCGATGGCCTTATAAGTATTCCATGCACCGAAGCAGTCTTCTGCATCGAAGACACCACCAACTGTCAGTACAGCAGGCTGTATACCTTTCAGGTATTGTCTTACATCTCTGGCTTTCCACCATGCGTCGTAGTCGCCATGGTTCATAAGGTCATTCCAGAATGCAATGCTGTCTCCCATCAATTTAGAGAAATTAGGCAACGCACCTGTTTTGAGATAGAACTCGTAATTATCTTCTGAGGTGAAGTATTTAAAACTGGTAGGACCTACTGTAGTCGGCTTAGGTCTTGGCTGCCCGAAACCGGAGTAAAAAGAGAAGGCATCTGAAATGAAAAATGCACCGTTGTGGTGAAAGTCATCACCATGGTACCAGTCAGTAACCGGTGCCTGCGGACTAACAGCCTTCAGTGCTGGATGGCCGCTCAATGCAGCCATAGTACTGTAGAAGCCGGGGTAAGAGGTGCCGAATACACCTACTTTACCATTGTTGTTGGCAATGTTCTTCACCAGCCAGTCGATGGTGTCGTAAGTATCACTTGCTTCATCGATCTCATTTTTGCCCTTTTTAGCCGGATTATAAGGACGAACATCCATGAAGGTACCTTCACTCATCCAACGGCCACGCACGTCCTGTATGACCATGATATAGCCTTCGTGCAGGTATGTATTGGTATACCTTGCATAGAAAGGTCTGAACTCTTTATCTCCATAAGGAGAGCAGGAGTAAGGAGTGCGTGTCATCAGAAAAGGATGCTTCTCTGTATTGTCTTTAGGTATATAAATGGATGTAAACAGTTTTACACCATCCCGCATAGGGATATATACTTCTTTTTTAGTGTAATGTTCGTACATCCACAATGAGTCTGTATCGATGGCTTTTACCTTTGAATGAAAGGCGATAATCACCACAAACAGCCATAAGATCCGTTTCATAAGCATTATTTATTTTTCAATTCTTCTTTTGTTTTTTTGGGTAATGATTCTACTACGAGGTCATATGAATCCCTGATCCACTGATAGATCAGCTTATCAGAAATACCGGCATGTACATCGACAGTATTCCAGTGTTTCTTGTTCATATGATATCCCGGTGAGACACCATCATAGCGTTCGCGCAGCTCTACAGCGATTTCAGGATCGCATTTGAGATTGATGCTTTCGAAACTATCGAGGCTGGTGAGTGTAAACATTTTTCCCATCACCTTGTACACAAGTGTTTCTTCACCAAAGGGAAACTCTTCTGTGACACCCGGCAGGGCGAGGCAAAAATCACGGAACTGTTCAATATTCATAAGGCATTGAATCTAAGTGCGTCCAAAGGTATAAAAAAACCGGGGCAGACAGTATACCTGTTGCCCCGGTTGTGTATTGTAAAAAATAAATAGCTACATGCAGTTGATATGGTTGTTTTTTATGAATGATCAGGCTTTGCTGATGTTGAGAATGATGCGCGAATAACGACCGTATACTATCTCTACTTCCTGTCCTGATTTATAATCGTCGAGCCGGCCGCGCATCCAGTAAAAAAGCCTTTTTCTTTTTCTTATACCTTCCTGTTTTACAATAAAGCTGGTCTGCATATCATTGTTACCCTGATATACATGTTCCAGGGGGACCCTGATCTGTCCTTTCTGAAGGAGGGTCAGGTCTTTCTTGATCGTAAAGTACCGGACATCAGTCACCTTTATCAGCGCGAAGATAAGTACGAGTACGAAAGAGAGCAACCATACCCAAAACCAGGTATTTCTGTAACTGAACATGGTGGCATCGATTTCTTCGTCGGAATACCTTCTTTTGAGAAAAAATTGTGGTACGTATGCTGCGATGAGCACTAAAGTGAGGCCAATCAACAAGAACTTAATGATTTGCCTTTTGTTCTTTTTCAACGCATCCTGAAGGAGAAAGATCTCCTCGATGGTCATAAAAGAGTAATCCTGCATAGATAAGGGTTTTTCTTATTTCTAATATATGTAAAATTTTTCTAAATATAAGTAACTCTTAATACGATCAGATAGTACTTTTAGTATGCGTGTGAATAAAAAAATGTTAGGTTTTTGTCATTTGTAAATAAAAAAACGGCTAAAAGCATTCGCTTTTAGCCGTTTGCGTATAAGTTAATTTTTTTCTTAAGCTTCTGCTTCTGCGTAAGCGCTTACAGGCTCGCAGGTACAGATCAGGTTTCTGTCGCCATGTGTATTGTTTACACGGCTTACAGAAGGCCAGAACTTATTGAGTTTCACATATTCCAGTGGGTAAGCTGCCTGTTGGCGGCCGTAAGGACGGTTCCACTCTTCGGCAGTGATAACGAACTGGGTATGAGGTGCATGCTTCAATGCATTGTTTGCTTTGTCAGCTTTGCCTGTTTCTACAGCGCTGATTTCTGCACGGATAGCCAGCAGCGCATCGCAGAAGCGGTCCAGTTCAGCTTTGTCCTCACTCTCAGTAGGTTCAATCATGATTGTACCTGGAACAGGGAAGCTCATAGTTGGTGCGTGGAAACCGTAGTCCATCAGGCGTTTTGCCACATCTTCCGCTTCTACACCAGCAGTAGCTTTGAATGGACGGAGGTCTACGATGAACTCGTGTGCACAGGTACCGTTGCTGCCGCTATAAAGGATTTCGTATGATTTTTCCAGACGGGCTTTCATGTAGTTAGCATTCAGAATCGCATTTTCAGATGCTTTCTTCAGGCCTTCTGCACCTAGCAGGCGGATGTATGCATAAGAGATGAGCAGGATACTTGCAGAACCATAAGGTGCCGCAGATACTGCGTTTGCAGTTTTCTTGTCAGTCAGGTTTACGTGACCAGGCAGGTAAGGAGCGAGGTGTTTAGCCACGCAGATCGGACCCATGCCAGGGCCACCCCCACCGTGAGGAATTGCAAATGTCTTGTGAAGGTTCAGGTGACAAACGTCAGCACCGATCAGACCAGGAGCAGTTAAGCCTACCTGCGCATTCATGTTGGCGCCATCCATATATACCTGACCACCAAATTCGTGTACGGTGTTGCAGATGTCTTTTACGCTTTCCTCATAGATACCGTAAGTAGAAGGGTATGTGATCATGATACCTGCCAGGCTATCAGCATACTGTGCTGCTTTTGCTTTCAGGTCAGTTACATCGATGTACCCGTTTTCCAGTGCTTTTACTACTACCACTTTAAATCCGGCCATTACTGCGGATGCAGGGTTGGTACCGTGAGCGGAGATAGGGATCAGCATTATATTACGATGTCCTTCATTTCTGCTTTCATGATATTTGCGGATCACGAGTAAACCAGCGTATTCACCCTGTGCACCACTGTTTGGCTGCAGGCTGCAGGCATCAAAAGCAGTGATCTTGCAGAGGTATTCGCCCAGTTCATCTACGATCTGCTGGTAACCACCTGTCTGCGCTTTTGGGGCAAATGGGTGCATCCTGCTCCAATGAGACCAGCTCAAAGGAATCATCTCTGTCGCAGCATTCAGCTTCATGGTACAGCTACCCAGAGAGATCATGGAAGTGTTGAGAGAAAGGTCTTTATTTTCCAGCATCTTGATATAACGCATCATCTGAGACTCGCTGTGATGACTGTTAAATACAGGATTGGTAAGGAAGTCAGAAGTACGCACCAGTTCTGCAGGTATAGCAGTTGCAGTCAGACTGTTTGTGTCTGAGGACAGGGTGCCTGCATTAAAGATTGCGAGGATATCGTTCACATCCTGGATGGTAGTGGTTTCATCGAGAGAGATGATCACCTTGTCAGCATCCGGATAGAAGAAGTTGATACCTGCACCTTCAGCTTTTGCTTTGATATCAGTAACTGCTTTTACGGTTACTTCGAGGGTATCAAAGTAATTGTTAGCCGCAAGTGCATATCCTTTTGCCTGCAGGGCAGCACCCAGGGCATTGGCCAGGATAGCTACGCGGGTAGCGATATTTTTCAGACCGGCAGGACCGTGGTAAACGGCGTACATAGCGGCCATGTTAGCCAGCAATGCCTGTGCGGTACAGATGTTTGATGTTGCTTTTTCACGTTTGATGTGCTGCTCGCGGGTTTGCAGTGCCATACGGAGTGCACGGTTACCCTGTGCATCTACGCTTACACCGATGATACGGCCTGGGATGGCGCGTTTGAACTCATCTTTTACTGCAAAGAAAGCAGCGTGTGGACCACCAAAACCTAATGGTACACCAAAGCGCTGTGCAGAACCCAATGCTGCATCAGCCCCCAGTTCACCAGGAGAGGTGAGGAGCGTCAGTGCCAGCAGATCGGTGGCCATTGCTACGTAAGCACCAGCAGCATGTACTTTCTGTACAAAACCCTGGTAATCTTCCACAGCACCTACGCTGTTAGGATACTGTACCAATGCACCAAAGAAGGACTCATCGAAAGCAGCAGTTTTATAGTCGCCGGTTACTACTTCGATGTGCAGCGGAGTAGCACGGGTGATAATTACATCTTTTGTTTGTGCGAACACATTTTCGTCCACGAAGAATTTAGGACGAGCCAGGTTGTCATGGTCTTTGTTCAGTGCGCTGAAGAACATGCTCATGGCTTCGGCAGCAGCCGTCGCCTCATCCAGCAGCGATGCATTGGCAATAGGCAGACCTGTGAGGTCGCTGACCATAGTCTGGTAGTTCAGTAAGCTTTCCAGGCGCCCCTGGGAGATCTCCGCCTGATAAGGAGTGTACTGTGTATACCATCCTGGATTCTCGAAGATGTTGCGCAGGATCACACTTGGTGTGATGGTATCGTAATATCCCTGACCGATGTAGGTACGGAATACTTCGTTCCTGAGTGATACTTCTTTGAGATGACGGAGGTAATCACTTTCACTCATTGCCGCAGGTACTGCCAGCGGGTGGTTCATGCGGATAGCACCAGGTACGGTCTTGCTGATTAATGTTTCCAGCGAAGATACACCGATAGTCTCCAGCATGTGGTTGGTCTCTGTTTCGTTAGGCCCAATGTGGCGACCTAGGAACTCATTTTGTTGTATATCAAAAAGATTCATGATGTGAAAGCAGGTATGATAATAAGAATGTGCAAAGGTATTTTGTTTTTTAGCAATAGCCAAACCTGCCGCGGGCTTGTGGAAATTGTGGTGATAATTGAGGGTTGGATATTTCCGGGAATTGTCACATGATTGTCGTATGGTGGAGAGTATTACCTTTGCAGCAAATGGATGAATCACTAAATAACTGGAAGCAGCGGGCGACTGAGCAGCAAAAAGCCAATAAACAGTTTCTGCAGAAGCTACAGACGAAAAAGGGCAGGGGGGTAGAGAAGCTATTGCCTGACCTGCATGAGGAGGCTTTCAGCCACATCGATTGTCTGCAATGTGCAGGTTGCTGTAAGTCAATCAGCCCAAGGTTCAAAACCCCTGATATCAAGCGTATTTCAAAATACCTGGGCATGCGGGAATCTGTGTTTATTGAGACTTACCTGCGACTGGATGAAGATGGGGATTATGTGGTGAAAAGCAGTCCCTGTCCGTTTTTGGGTGCAGACAATTATTGTAGCATTTATGATGCAAGGCCGGGAGATTGTGAAAACTATCCTTACACAGACAGCTATGAGTTTGTGAAGCGGCCGAATACCACTTACCTGAACAGTACTATCTGCCCCGCGGTATTCTATGTGTTAGAGAAGTTGCGGGATGTAGTGAAGTAATAAAAAAGAAAACTCAAAAGTTAGAAACCTGATAGAGCCAGATTCCATTTTGATGTGATGCTCAGGAGTTTCATTTATAATTACACCTTCTTTGTTTATGTTTTCAGGTCCAGCTTGCGCATGGCCGGCGAAATGATATAAGTTGTAATAACTACTCCCAGTGTCACACATCCACCAAACACGACAGATGGTACCAGCCCCATCATCCTGGCCATAAACCCGCTTTCGAAAGCCCCCAGTTCATTGGAAGAACCGACAAACATAGAGCTCACCGCAGCTACACGGCCTCTCATCTCATCGGGTGTTTTCAATTGCAGGATGGTTTGACGGATGATTACGCTGATTGCATCCAGCGTACCACTCAGGAGCAATGCAATAAAGGAGAGATAGAAGTTCCTTGACAAACCGAATATGATAATACAGATCCCGAATCCGAAGACTGCCGCCAGCAACTTGATACCCGGTTTATGTACCAATGGTTTGTAAGCCAGTATAAACATGGTCACCAGCGAACCTACCGCAACTGCAGAGCGAAGCAAACCGAATTCCAGTGCACCTGCATGCAATACATCTGAGGCAAATACCGGCAGCATGGCTATCGCTCCCCCAAACAAAACTGCAAACATATCCAGCGCCATGGCATTTAATACCACTTTGGTATTCCATACAAAGCGCATCCCTTTGGTCAATCCATCTACAAAAGTTTCACCTTTGGCTGAATATTGTGCCGGTTTAGGTTTGATCATGATCAGGCTGAACAGCGGCAGCAGAAAAATAGCTACCACCAGCAACATAGACCAGTGTACACCAATCGCATACACCAGCAAGCCACCCAGTGCGGGGCCGGCCATACTTCCAATCTGCCAGGCGCTGCTGGCCCAGGTAGAGGCATTGGCATATAATGTACGGGGTACGATCAGACCTTGTAAAGAGAAATTGGCAGGGCCTACAAAGGCACGTACTATGCCTCCGCAGAATACAAGTCCATAAATACACATCAGTACCTGGTGAGTATCAAACCCTTCCACGGCTTTATCCCATGTGAGGAAGAATAGTCCTGAACCAATAATGACGTAAGCAAACACACATTTGAGGAGGATGCTTCTTTTTTCTCTCTTATCTACAATGTGCCCGGCAAAAGGTGCCAGTAGTACTGCGGGGATGACCTCGGCAAGGCCTATGAGACCAAGGGCAAAAGGATCATGATCAGAGAGGAGATTTACCTTCCACTCAATGACAATAAACTGCATTGTAAGAGCAAAGACGAGGGCGAAACGAATAATTAAGTAGTAGTTAAATTCAGGAAGACGAAGCGAAGCGTACGGGTCGTTCTTAGTGTTTGTGATAGCCGAAGTATCCACGTAATCAGTTTTTAAGCCGCTGCAAAAATATATAATCTGAATAAATACCTTCCTGACGATTTTACAACCGGTTGCATTTAAACTGATAAGCGGTATCGGTAAATCCGATCAGGAACCGTAATTTTATAAGACATTGGTCTGGTTTTAGTAGCAAATAATTGTAGTGAATGTGGCTGCCAGTACCGTATTAATAGCGCCTATGCTACACTCCCTGTTTCTCAATCTTTTGTTAAAGAAAACTGCCATTCTAGCACAATGGGCAATTTTATGCTATATTTGATGACGTTCAATTAGGATTTTCTATGAGAAGAATGAAAGTGATTATACCAGTAGTGCTGATCACCATCTCGATGGGAGTATTGGCTTTCAGCAAACTGCGTAAAGAAGACCCCCCTGGCAAAAATGAAGTGATCATTGGTCTGGTAGGGCAAATATTAAAAGATGGGCACTATCAGCCGAAGGCTATAGACGATAAATTTTCAAAGGAAGTCTTTGACAAGTTCCTCAAGAACCTTGACAGTGAAAAGAAATTCTTTCTGAAGAGTGATATCGAGAACCTCAAGCCATTATCGACTCACATTGATAATGAACTGATGGGTGAACCCCTGGATTGTTTTAATGCAATCAATGATCTGATTAAGAAACGTGTTGCTGAAGCAGCAGCGCTGTATCCTGAAATTCTGGCTAAGCCTTTCGACTTCACCAAAGAAGAAAAGGTGACCCTGGATCCGGATAAGGTAGACTACCCTGCAGATGAGGCAGCCCGCAAAGAAGCATGGCGCAAGGTGCTGAAATATCGTACCCTGGAAAAATACTCCGAACTGGTAGAAGCCCGCGACAAGCAGGATAAGAAAGATACTGCAAAGGCGAAAACCGATGTTCAGCTGGAAGCCGACGCCCGTGCAAAGGTGAAGCAGGTATACGATCGCTACTTTGACCGTTTGAAAAACAGACAGGACGACAACGAGCGCTTCAGCACTTATGTAAATAGTATTACTGCTACGATGGATCCACATACTGACTTCTTCCCTCCTGATGAAAAGAGAGCGTTTGAGGAGCAGATGGCAGGTAAGTTCTTCGGTATTGGTGCACAGCTGCGTGAAGAAGATGGTAAGATCAGGATCGTAAGCATCGTAACAGGTAGTCCAAGCTGGAAAGAAGGGAGCCTGAAAGCAAACGATGTGATCCTGAAAGTAGCACAGGGTGACAAAGAGCCACTGGACATTACCGGTTATGCTGTAGAAGATGCCGTAAAAGTGATCAGAGGTGAAAAGGGTACTGTGGTGAAGTTGACTGTAAAAAGCGTAGATGGTACAGTAAAAGATGTTTCTATTGTACGTGACGAGATCGTACTGGACGAAACATTTGCAAAATCAGCGATTATCGGTGGTCAACATAAAATAGGTTACATCTACCTGCCTGAATTCTATGCAGATTTCCAGGACAGAAACGGTGCCCGTTGTGCCGAAGATGTAGCAAAGGAAATTACGAAACTGAAAGCTGAAAATGTAGAAGGTATTATCCTTGACCTCCGCTTCAATGGCGGTGGTTCCCTGCAGGATGTAGTGCAGATGGCTGGTCTGTTTATTCCGGATGGTCCGATCGTACAGGTGAAATCCCGTACTGGCGATCCAATGGTACTGCGTGACCGTGATAAGAGTGTACAGTATGGTGGTCCGCTGGCAATCATGGTGAATGAATACAGTGCATCTGCTTCCGAAATCATGGCAGCTGCTATGCAGGATTACAAACGTGCGGTGATCATTGGTAGCTCTTCTACTTATGGTAAAGGAACTGTGCAGCGTATGTTCAGCCTGGATGAGTTCTACTCCAACAAGGAGTTAGGTCCGCTGGGTGCGATCAAATTGACACAGCAGAAGTTCTACCGTGCAAATGGTGGTTCTACACAGCTGAAAGGAGTTTCTTCCGACATCGTATTGCCAGATCCATATTATGAAGTAGCTGAGCGTAAGGATAAAGATGCACTGAACTGGGATGAAATTCCAAAGGCAAATTATACACCTTGGGTAGACCCGGTTCCGGTAGCTGCGCTGAAAGCAAATAGCGACAAGCGCCTTGCGAACAACGAAGCGTTCAGGATGATGAATGACAATATCGCTACCCTGAAGAAGATGGATGCACAGGACAGTTATTCTCTGAACTATTCGACTTACAAAACAGAACAGAAGAATAATGCGAATGCGCTGAAACGCTATGATTCAGTAAATGATAAAGTGAAAGAACTGGAGATTTCCAGTCTGAAGGTAGACCTGGACAAGATCAGTAATGATACTTCTAAACTGGCCCGTAATAAGGATTGGTTGAAGTTCAGACAGAAGGATATTTACCTGGATGAAGCGGTGAATGTGATGAATGATCTGATTGGAATGAGTGCTTCTAAAGTACAGGGTAGGTTGGCGAATAAGTAATAGTCTTATTAAGATAAATAAAAAAGCATCTGTCTTCAGACAGATGCTTTTTTATTTATCCGGTGGCCTGCTTTTTAAAAAGAAGTTATTCGCCGCTCAATAATCTTATCAGATTCTTTAATTCCTCCTGCTTGTACATGTCCTTGTCATCCTGGAAGCATTTAGCCAGTTCTTCCAATAAGAACTGGATGATCCTCGTGTTCGACTGTGGCATGTAATAAGAAGGTGTAGGAGGGAGGGACATTCTTTTCAGATAGTTTTCCACATCCTGGTGGGAATAGATCTGTCCCTGAATAGGATCAATAAAGAACAGGATCCTGTAATCGTCCGGGTTGGCCGGCTCTGAAAAATCGTAGAAGCTATCAAAATAGGCGAGGATAAACTGTCTTGGGATGTTCACCGCATACACAGGCAGGTCCAGCATAGCACAAAGGCTCTGGTAGACGATACCATTGGTAAGCGGATTTCCTTTCTTGGATTCCAGCACCTGGTTGATAAAGAACTGGTTCTTCCGCACATAGGCCACCTCTTCTCCTTTCAGCCCGAAGTAGTTGTAGATCATGCTGTTCAGCACATTGATCTGCTCCAGGGGGGTGAGGTAGTTATTGAGTTCCAGCCATATATTACGCTTGATCTTTTCGATTTCGTTGAGGACGGAATTTGTCTGAATATCAGGAAACTGATAGCGGGCAACCAGGATGGCTCCCTGTAGAAGATCAGGGATTTCGGCCTTATTCCACTGCTGCAAGGCCATCTGCAGGTCCATGTAGTGAACCCTGTGAATCAGTTGTTCTATTCTTTCCTGAATAGATTCATCTACGGTATTCTCCCACAGGTTCTCCAGATTTGGAATGATCTCTTTTCCAAACAACAATATCTTGCTGGCAACGGTATCATATACCTCCTGGTCCGGATCGTCCAGAAGATGGAACAAAGCATTTATTTCTTTGGTCTCGTGCATAACAAATCAAATGTGCCGATGTGCAAATATGCTAATCCCTGAATCATCCAAATGGTATAGGACAGGTCTTTTTGTAAAAAAAGACAGCCTTATATACACACCGGCACATTCCTGTAGTAGCACATTATTCGGCTTTTTTCTTTCTAGGAGGTGCTTTTTTCTTAGGAGGGTTGGCTTTCACATCTTCGATGATAGCTTTTGCTTCCTCCACCGTAATATCCGCAGCGGTATCGATCTTCTCCTTTGGTATTTTGTAGTTCCTTAAGCCTTGCTTAATATACGGACCATAGGGGCCTTTGAGTATCTGGATTTTTTCTTTTTCAAATACTTTGATGGTACGTTCATCTTTTGCAGTACGTTTTTCTACGATCAGCGGGGCTATTTCATCGAGTTCCACTGTGTAAGGATCCATTTCCTTTTTCAGGGAATAGAATTTCTTATCGTGTGCTGCATATGGACCGAACCGGCCTATGTTCACTGTTACATCTTCTTCTTCAAATTTACCCAAATTGCGGGGAAGTTTGAACAGCTCCATTGCCTCATCTAAAGTAATGGTTTCGATGCTTTGTGTTGCCTTTAATTTTGCAAAGCGTGGTTTCTCCTCATCTTCTGCCTTTCCGATCTGCACCATTGGGCCATAACGCCCCATACGTGCTACGATAGGTTTGCCGGTAGATTCTTCGGTACCCAGTTGTCTTTCTCCTTTCACCCTTTCAGCATTTTCCAGGGTGTTTTCCACATCCTTGTGGAAAGGAGTATAGAACTCATTCAGCATTTTGTTCCAGATCTTCTTACCATGTGCCACCTCGTCAAACTCTTCTTCGATCTTGGCGGTGAAGCCGTAGTCCATTACATTTCCGAAGTATTGGCTCAGGAAGTCGGTTACGATCATGCCCAGATCTGTCGGGAACAGTTTGGACTTTTCAGCACCGGTATTTTCAGCGTCTGTTACTTTAGTGAGTTTGTCATCTTTCAGCGTCAGAATGCGGAAGTCTCTTTTCACACCTTCTTTATCACGTTTTTCCACATAGTTACGCTTCTGGATGGTGGTAATGGTTGGCGCGTAGGTAGAAGGTCGGCCTATGCCCAGTTCTTCCAGTTTCTTTACCAGGCTTGCTTCCGTATAGCGGGGAGCAGGGCGGGTAAAGCGTTCGGTCGCTTTCATTTCCTTCAGGTCCAGTACCTGTTTCAGCGCGAGTGGTGGCAGGGAACCATCCTGTTCCTCATCTTCACTTACATCTTCATCATCGCGGCCTTCCATATATACTTTCAGGAAGCCATCGAATTTCAGTACTTCACCGCTGGCAGTCAGCTCATCGTGGTTGGTAGAGATATCGATTTTGGCGATTGTTTTTTCGAGTTCAGCATCGCTCATCTGGCTGGCGATAGTACGCTTCCAGATCAGCTCATACAGTTTGCGGGTATCGCTGTCGTCTACAGAAGCATTCTCCATGTAGGTCGGGCGGATGGCTTCGTGCGCTTCCTGGGCAGACTCGTTCTTATTTTTGAACTTGCGGTGCTGGTGGTAGCGCTCCCCGTAGTTAGTTGTAATTGCTTTCTGGATATCCCCCAAAGCGGTATCTGACAGGTTGACTGAGTCAGTACGCATGTAGGTGATCTTACCACTTTCATACAGTTTTTGTGCCAGCAGCATGGTTTTAGACACGCTATAGCCGAGTTTACGGCTGGCTTCCTGCTGAAGGGTAGAAGTGGTAAAGGGAGCGGCAGGAGATTTTTTGCCGGGTTTTACCTGAATATCTTTTACGGTGTAAGCAGCACCGACACATTGCTGTAGGAATTTCTCCGCATCTTCTGCGGTTTTGAACCGGGTAGGTCCTTCGGCCTTGAAGGTAATGTTCTTACCATTCAGGTCTTTAGAAATGAAGAAAGCTTCTACTTTAAAGCTGCTTACAGCAGTAAAGCCGTTGATTTCTCTTTCCCTTTCCACGATCAGTCTTACCGCTACGGATTGCACGCGACCTGCAGAGAGGTGGTTACGCATACTCATTTTACGCCAGAGCACCGGTGACAGCTCAAAACCTACGATCCTATCCAGGATACGTCTGGCTTGTTGCGCATTTACCAGGTTCATGTTGAGTAGGCGGGGCTGTTGCACGGCTTTTTCAATGGCGGGCTTCGTAATCTCGTGGAAAACAATACGTTTTGTAACTTCCGGGTCTAACCCCAGTACTTCACATAAATGCCAGCTGATGGCCTCCCCCTCACGGTCCTCATCCGTTGCTAACCAAACCTCTTCGGTTGTCTTGGCCAGCTTCTTCAGGTCCTTCACTACCTTTTCTTTGTCATCGGGGATTATATACTTAGGTTTGAAGTTATTGTTGATATCAATGCCCATATCATCCTTCTCAAGGTCACGGATGTGACCAAAGCAGGATATGACCTCGAAGTCGCTGCCCAGTATTTTTTCAATCGTCTTGGCTTTGGCCGGAGACTCAACAATTACTAGATTTTTTGCCATGAATGCCGTCTTTATGTGCTACTAGATACGTAAAATTCCGTATTAAATTGTATAAAACCGCTTTAAGTAAGTTCCTCAAAATTTAAGTGCTCTCTCTGGCGGGAGGATGGCCAACTGATCAAAAAGGGGCCATCCGATTTTTGCAAGTATATAAAAGAAGTGGTAGAATAAAAAATCAGTCTGTTTTAAAACATTGAATATAAATGTAATATTTTTGGGAAATCCATTAAAAATGAATGATTAACAGTTTAATGGTTAAATTGCTGGATAACAACGCTGAACGGAAGGGAAACGTGCTGTATCATATAAATGTATGAGCCCGGCAACCTAAATTTTGCTTTTATCTGACCGGTACACCATAATATATTAATAACCACTTTTACCCGATGAACATAGTAATTATTGGCGCGGGAAATATTGCGCATTGTTTCGGTACACTATTAAAAATACACGGACACCAGATTTTACAGGTTATAAGCCGTAAGAAAGAAAATGCTCAGATATTAGCAGAGAATTTACATGCATCGGCTAGTGACGACCTCCTGGATATCAATATGGAGGGAGACATTTATTTATTGGCAGTGAGTGATTCGGCCATTCCGGAACTCAATGACGAGCTCCGACTGGGCAAAAGGATCGTATTGCACACGGCAGGGGCCGTATCCCTGGATGCCATCAGGCGCATTTCTACCCATACCGGGGTGATGTATCCTTTACAATCTATTCGTAAGGAGGTAAAAAATTATCCTGTGATCCCCCTTTTGCTGGAAGCCAGCAATGACGAGGTAATGCGCAGACTGCAATCTATCGCACAGAGTATTTCGTCTCAGACTGAGATAGTTAGCTCCGAACAGCGGCTTCAATTACATCTGGGCGCGGTACTTGCTAATAATTTTACTAATCACCTGATCGTGAGGGCAAAACAGTTTTGTGAACAAATGGGACTGGACTTCAGTTTGCTTCAACCCATCATCAGGGAAACTTTTGACAGGCTTGAAAAGTTCGCTCCTGAAACGGTGCAAACAGGTCCTGCCATGAGAAATGATGAGGAGACGATGTCTAAACACAGAGCTTTGATCCAGGATCAGCCACACTTGCAGAAAATTTATAAGGTGATGTCTGACAGCATTTATGATTTCTATAATGCCTGACATCAAAAATCTATACTACTTTTGCGCAATACGATATTTTAATAAACGCAATGAACGTTTTATCTCTTTTTAAGCCCATCACCACTTTTGTGTTTGATGTAGATGGCGTACTCACAGATGGTACTGTTCAATTATTACCAAATGGGGAGCAATCACGTAGAATGAACATTAAGGATGGGTATGCTTTGCAGCTGGCCGTAAAGAAAGGTTACCGTATCGCCATCATATCGGGTGGACGATCTGAAAGTGTGGTAAGCCGGCTACAGGGATTAGGAATAAAAGATATTTATACCGGCATTACTGATAAACAGGAAAAGCTGCAGGATTATGTATTCGAGAATGACCTGCAATGGGAGCAGGTCATTTTTATGGGAGACGATATCCCGGATTACCGTGCTATGCAACTGGTAGGCTTGCCGGTATGTCCGGCCGACGCTGTACCTGAAATCAAAAGTATATCCCGTTATATCTCACCGGTAAATGGTGGTAATGGCTGTGTAAGGGAAGTAATCGAGAAGGTGCTGAAACTTAATGGGCACTGGACGATAGATGAAGAAATAGCCAGCCGCTGATTTATTTCCAATTAATTGATTATGAAGTTACTGACAGCTTTTTTCAAACTGGTACGGTATCCAAACCTTTTATATATAGCACTTACGCAATATTTACTACAATACTGTGTAGTAGCGCCTATACTCCATTATAATGGTGTGGAACCTTCCTTGTCCGTGGCATCTTTCTGCCTGCTGAGTTTATCGACAGTGCTGATTGCTGCTGCCGGTTATATTATTAATGACTATTTCGATATTAATATTGATATCATCAATAAGCCTGACAAAATGGTGCTGGACAAGGTGATCAACCGTCGCTGGGCCATGGCCTGGCACACCATTTTTAACCTGGCAGGAGTGAGTATTGGTTTTATTGCTGCATGGAAGATCGGTCAGATCTACCTGGGCTTTACACAGGTACTGTGTTCACTGTTGCTGTGGTTTTATTCTACTTCCTTCAAGCGTCAGGCACTGATCGGCAATGTCGTTATCTCCCTGCTCACAGCGCTGGCTGTGGTAGTGGTAGGCTTTTATGAGAAACAGATCTATGAAAGCTTTGAAGCCATCATGTCTCCCGAAGGCAGAAAGCTGATTCAGATAATCGGTATCTATGCAGTATTCGCTTTTATGATTTCGCTGGTAAGGGAAATTGTAAAAGACCTGGAAGATTTAATCGGCGACAGCAAAGATGGTTGTCGCACGATTCCAATTGTATGGGGTGTGGAACCAGCTAAGAAGATTTGCTATGGATTACTGCTGGGATTGCAGGTGCTGATTGTGGTAGTTGAGGTAAGAGTAGCACTGATAGGCTGGTATATTGCGATTGCCTACCTGGTTATTTTCGTACAGGCGCCTTGTTACTATATATATTCTTTACTGAAAAAAGCACACCTGCCGGAGCATTATCACAAAGTGAGTTCCCTGGTAAAACTGGTGATGCTGTCAGGTATTCTGTCGATGGTTTTCTTTAAATTATTCCTCTGATGTATACAGGCAAACGTGTCATACTGGGTTCCCGGTCACCCCGGCGCAAACAGCTGCTGGAGCAGGCAGGTATTCCCTTTGAAGTGAAGGTAGTAGAGACGGCAGAGACCTTTCCTGCCGATATGCACATCCCGGATATTCCCGTTCACATTGCGCGTCAGAAGGCAGTAGCCGTAGTGCCTTTGTGCCAGGCAGACGATATCATTATTACTGCTGATACGGTCGTAGTACTGGATGAAACTATTATCGGAAAGCCAAAGGACAGGGAGGATGCAATCCGTATACTAAGTGCACTCAGTGGCAGGGAGCACCGTGTAATAACAGGGGTGATTATAATCCGCAATGGTGAGGAAGACGCTTTTTCAAAAGAAACAGCAGTACACTTCAAACCATTGACGACAGAGCAGATCACGTATTATGTAGATCACTTTAAACCCTATGACAAGGCCGGTGCTTATGCCATACAGGAATGGATTGGTGCGGTAGGTATTGACAGAATCGATGGCTGTTTTTACAACGTGATGGGATTGCCTGTAAGCAATGTCGTAGAAAGATTATAAAAAAAACGGCGCCCTGATCAGAGCAGGAACGCCGTTTCATTTTGGTTGGTTAATACTTTGATACTTCCTATTAACACAATTTCTATTCCAATACCAGCAGGTTTACATCTGGATTATTCAGCCATTTAGCTTCCTTCAGCTTTTCCAGATTGATCACCCCAACTATATAACGCCAGGTAGAGGATTCATATTTTTCAGAGATATTGTAGAAGTCTGGCAGATGTACCTGATCGGCTGTACGATAACGCAGATAAATCTTTAACTGCACATCGTTGGTAAACACCGGAGAGTTAGCCTGCTTGATCTTCTTATACTCGTATCTGTAATTGTATGTCAGTGCAGAGATGTCGGAAAGCACTGCGCTACCAGTAGCGGTACCACCGGCACCTTTACCAACAAAGAACTGCTTGTCGGTAAATGCACTTTCGAGCAGAATACCATTGTACTCATTGTATACATCATACAGCAGGTTGTGTTCCTTCACGAGATGTGGTAATACTGATGCATTCACACTCCCGTTTTGCCTTCTACAACCAGCTATGAGCTTCACTGTAGAGTTCCTTTGTTTTGCGAACTGAATATCGAAATCATTCAGGCGATGTATACCAAAATTGAATACTTCTTCCGGTTTTACGAATGTACCAAAGGCGTGTAACAGTAAGATAACGATCTTGAATTTTGGATCGTACCCTTCGATATCCAAAGTAGGGTCAGTTTCTGCAAAACCCAGCTCCTGCGCCTTTTGAAGAGCTTCGTCAAAGCTTTGATTTTCTTCGAATATTTTCGTGAGGATGTAATTTGTAGACCCGTTACAAATACCTTCTACTGCATTGAGCAGATCATTGTCGTAGTATTCTTCCAGGTTACGTACGATCGGAATACTGGCACAGCTGGATGCCTCATAGAGGAAAGGCACCTTGTTTTCTACCTGTAACTGGTAGAGTGCTGGCAGGTTTTCGGCGATCATGCGTTTGCTGGCGCTTACTACTGCTTTACCATTACGCAGAGCGGTGCTTACGATTTCGAAAGCAGCTTCTGTTTCATTGATCAGTTCCACTACTACATCGATAGTAGGGTCCTGTAAGATATCATTTTTGTCTGTAGTGAAATAGCTGGCGTCGATTGGACGAGGCTTATTGGGGTCCTTGATACATATTTTCTTAATACGCGCATTGATACCTTTAGTTCTGTTCAATACTTCGTAAAGTCCTTGTCCCACACAACCAAATCCGAAAATCCCCAGATTGATAATTTTGTTTTCCATGTTCAATACTTAGTGCTGCATTCAGTGTCCGTTGCAAAACGGTTTTGCGTTTATTGTAAAACTGTAATTTGTTTACCTGCAGGCAGGTTCAGTTTATCCAGTGCCTGTTTGAGGTCGTTAATGAGATCTTCTGCATCTTCAATACCTACAGAGAGGCGGATGCAGGAATCCGCGAGACCTGTTTTCTTGCGGTGTTCTTCCGGAATATTCCGGTGTGTCATAGTAGCTGGATGATCCAGCATACTCTTTACACCACCAAAGCTTTCTGCGAGTTTAAACAGCCGGGTGGCGTTCACTACTCTGATTGCATTTTTGATGTTGTCACTTTTGAGAGAGAAGCTCACGAGTGCACCGTATTGCTTTTGTTGCTTACGGGCGATGTGGTGGTTTTTGTGCGATGCCAGTCCGGGATAGAAAACCTTATCCACAGCGGGATGTGCAGAGAGCCAGGCGGCGATGGCCATGGCATTGCTACATTGCTTATCGAGGCGCAGGCAGAGGGTTTCAATGCCTCTGATCGTAAGCCATGCTTCGAAGGGACTGAGTATACTTCCTGAAATATTTTGATTGAAACGTAACTGATCGGCCAGTATTTTGGTGTTGACTACAACCAGTCCTGCGATTACATCGGTATGCCCTGCAAGATACTTGGTAGCACTATGTATCACGATGTCTGCACCCATTGGAATAGGTTGTTGCAGCAGTGGTGTACACAGGGTATTGTCTACTACCAGCAGTACGTTGTGCTGTTTGGCTATCTTGCTGATGGATTTGATATCGGATACGCGTAATGTAGGGTTGGTGGGCGATTCCAGCCAGATCATTTTTGTATTTGGCGTGATGGCAGCCAGTACTTTGTCGGTATTGCTGGTGTCTACAAAGTTTGCTTTGATGCCAAAGCGTTCAAACATATGCTGGAACATCTGGAAGATACCGCCATAAGTATCTTCGACAGCCATGATCTCATCTCCTGATTTTAATAGTTTCATTACTGCATCGATCGCGGCCATACCACTGGCAAAGGCAAAACCTGCGTGGCCTTCTTCGAGGCTGCAGATAATGTTTTCCAGCACCTTGCGGGTAGGATTGTTGGCACGGGAGAATTCAAACCCTTTGTTGATGCCGGGTGATTCCTGTACGAAGGTAGAGGTCTGATAGATGGGAACGGAAATGGCGCCCGTCAATTCATCTATCGGGATACTATGTAATAACTGTGTAGCTATTTTCAACGCAAAGTAATTATACGGTTATGAACAGGTGGTTCAGAACGATAACTACCCAAAATAAAAAAGGCTCTTCCGTAGTTGGAAGAGCCTTTTCAGTATTATTAAGTACGATGAAAATGTCAATCTCTGCCAACTTATCTATCTCCGGTTATATGTATAACCGAAGCCGGAATTAGCACCTTTCCCTCGTTTGTTAAACAAGGTTGGTTGCTAAGGCATCGCAGGGCCAAGTCCCTCCGCCTTTCTGGATAAGTCATCTATAAAGAACTGGGTGCAAAGTTAATGGTAACTCTATCAGATTTCCAAAAAAAGAAAAATTTGGAAATCTGGTGTTGGGAATGCTAAATTTATTAGTAAAGATGAATTTATGACCATTGTTCAGATTGCCCCGCTCCTCACAGAGGAGCTGTTCCAATATATTTGGCAACATCGTTTGTTTACCCTTTCCCACTTGCATACGATAGAAGGAGAGCCTGTGCAGGTACTTCAACCGGGAGTACTGAATACCAATGATGGTCCGGATTTTAGCAATGCCCGGTTGCGGATAGGCGATGCTACCTGGGCTGGAAATGTAGAATTGCATTTAAAGACTTCTGACTGGTACAGGCACAATCATCAGCGGGATTTACGGTATAAGAATGTGATTCTGCATGTGGTGTTTGAGCATGATCTGGATGAGACGACGACGCAGGGAATTCCTTGTCTGGAATTGCAGTCGGCTATTCCCAAAATGTTGCTGAACAGGTATGCGCAGCTGAAACATTCCGGTCATTTTGTGCCTTGTGGAGGGAATGTGGCAACAGTAGAGCGGTTGATCTGGAGAAACTGGAAAGACCGCATGCTGGTAGAGCGGTTAGAAAGCAGGGCAAATATGATGAAAGAGTGGCTGAATAAGAGCAGGAATAATTGGGAGGAGTGTTGCTACTGGGCGATTGCACACAGCTATGGGATGCCGGTAAATGGAGATGCATTTCTGAAGCTGGCCCAATCCCTGCCATATACACTGCTGGTGCGGAATAAGCATAATCTTGTACAGTTAGAAGCGCTTTTATTCGGGCAGGCGGGAATGCTGGAAGGGCAGTTTGTAGATGATTATCCATTAGAACTGCAGGCAGAATATGTATTTCTGAAGCGGAAATATCAACTGCTGTCATTGTTGCCTCATCAGTGGAGATGGTTGCGGATGCGGCCTTCTTCGTTTCCTTCGGTGAGGCTGGCCAGCCTGGCGGTATTGTTACAGCAGGGGAGGGATCTCTTTGCCCGGCTGCTGGAAATGAAAGATCTGCAACATTTTCAGCAGGTACTGTTTGCGCAGCCGGAGGGCTATTGGAAGGATCATTACAGGTTCGATACCCCGGCGGTGGTTATGCGCAGACCGGGCATAATGGTAACGAGGAATGTGATCATCAATAGTATTTTACCCTTGTTGTATTTATATGGCAGGGAGAAAGGATTGCCGGAATACCAGGAAAAGGCGTTGGGCATGATGGAAACGCTGCCCGCAGAGGAAAACAGTGTGATGGAAGGCTGGAAAAAAGTGGGGATACTGGCAGGAGATGCCGCAGATTCCCAGGCATTGCTGCACCTGAAGCAGCACTACTGTGAGGAAAAGCGATGTTTGGAATGCGCTGTAGGATGCAAATTGCTGAAGACTGGCATTGCCCTGTAACCATTTTACTCCGAGTGCGTTATATCTAAGTGAAGACGAGGCCGGGGGATAAAAACAAATTTACACATGAAAGAAAAAACGTGTAGGTTTGTAATGATAAGTATACCAATATTACGCCCCTTACGTTTATTAGTAATGGTGGGCGATACAGTTAGACTCAGGATACTTTTGTTTGTAATTCGTGATGAGGCTGGTCAATCATAATTTAATATTACTCCCTTAACAAAAACAAATCTATACAGGTGAAAAAATTACACTTATTCTTGCTTTTATTGGTAGCGGCAGGTGGATTGAAGGCACAGGACAGTAGCTCGTCGGTGAAGTCAGGAGTACAGCACAGGGAGCAGAAGAAGTCTAAGCCCGTTGCCTCATTTAAACAGCAGGAAGAACTGGAAAATGTATATCAGCGTGAGTTTTCAGTAGGTGCACGTCTTAACACCGACGGTTGGAGCGGTTTTCTTGAAAAAGGATATCGCAGCAGCAGAACGAAAGTGACTTTTTTCCAGTTTGAATTTGCAGAGAAGAAAGATCCAAAAGAAGATAAGAAGTCTGGTGCGATCAAGGGAGTAGACCAATACGGATTTGTATATTCTGAAAAACCTTATATCTATGGTAAGCAGAATAACTTTTACCAGGTGAAGATCGGTATCGGGCAGCAGAAATTGTTAGGTGGTAAGGCCAATAAGAACGGGGTGTTGGTAAATGCCTTTTACTATGGAGGTCTTTCAATTGGGTTGCTGAAACCTTATTACCTGAATGTAGTTGATCCGGATGATGGTGTAACCGTAAAGTCTATCAAATATGGTGAAAGCGTAGCTGATAACCAGGCATTCCTGGATAGAAACTCTATCATTGGTGGCGGTGGATTTGGGAAAGGCTGGGGAGAGGTGACAATAGCGCCAGGTGTACATGCCAAAACAGGTCTTCGTTTTGACTGGGCCAGATTCAATGAAGTAGTGAGCGCGCTGGAGGTTGGTGTAAATGCTGAATATTATACCAAGGATATACCTATAATGGTTGAAAACGATCCTAAGAAGTTCTTTTTCAATGCTTATGTAGCTTTACAGTTCGGTAAGCGCTGGAATAAGAAGAAGTAAAAATGAGAAATAATATAAAAAACGCTTTTGCCCCGGCAAAAGCGTTTTTTATTGGATTCCCTCAAGAAGTACTATTTTTGTAATCTTAAAGAAAGGATCAGAGATGCAAGAACCAATACTCACGACCGCAACACCTTGCAGTACAGCACCTGATGCTGCACCTGCCCCCAGGACTAAAAAACCTGATTGGCTGCGTGTCAAATTACCAATAGGAGAAAACTACAAACAGGTGCGTAGCCTGGTAGATACCCATAAATTACATACTATCTGCGAAAGCGGAAACTGCCCTAATATGGGTGAATGCTGGGGAGCCGGTACTTCTACCTTCATGATATTAGGAAATGTATGTACACGTAGCTGCGGATTCTGTGCCGTAGCCACTGGCAGACCAGAAGCAGTTGACTGGGATGAGCCTCAGCGTGTGGCAGAAGCTATCTTTCTGATGAAGGTGAAACATGCTGTGATCACTTCCGTAGACAGGGATGAGCTGAAAGATGGTGGTTCCATCATCTGGGCCAACACCATCAAGGCTGTAAGGTCGTTGAGCCCTGAAACTACTATGGAAACCCTGATCCCTGACTTCAGAGGCCAGTGGGAAAACCTGCAGCGTATTATCGATGTAGCACCAGAGATAGTTTCTCATAACCTGGAAACTGTGGAGCGCCTGACAAAACAGGTGCGTATCCAGGCTAAATACCACAGAAGCCTCGAGGTGATCCGCCGTCTGAAAGACGGAGGTATGCGTACCAAGAGCGGTATCATGCTGGGTCTGGGTGAAACCAAAGAAGAAGTGATCCAGGCGATGCAGGATCTGTATGATAATGGTTGTGATGTAGTGACCCTTGGTCAATACCTGCAGCCTACACCAAAACATCTGCCTGTAATACGGTTTGTTCACCCGGATGAGTTTGCAGAGTACAGAGAGATCGGTTACGCAATGGGACTCGATTATGTTGAATCAGGACCATTGGTAAGATCCTCCTACCATGCAGAGAAGCATATCCATAGTGGGCGGCCAAATAAATAACTGATCAAGTTTATTAAAATCCATCAGCGGTGATGGATTTTTTTATTTCCATCATATCTTCGCATCTCAATTGCGATTAGAATATATTTGTAAAAATAGGAGTGCATTTTATAACCAGCAGACCTTGAGTTACTATCCCAACTAATTCAACAGTTGTCAAAATAATAGACAATCTGTTGATTTATAGAGATAGAAAATTTAATTGAATAGTTATCTTCGCAACACATTTTTCAAATTGTTTCAGGGAAATATGCGGATATTTCCCGGTATATGCCCATATATACGACCAGAACCGCAGCTTACACCTACATTACCTGCAACCTACCTGTTTGATTGTTAGTACATATTGATCTGTGCTTAGCCGGTATTGTGTGTCTTATTTAAATTCTTAATTATTACTGCGCAAGCAAAGAACATACAGCATTATTGCTTTGTTCTACGATTGGTCTAAAGAAGAAACTGATTGTCAAAACCTTTTATGAAAAGAGTAATTTATCTGACCGCCTTGTTGGGAGCGGGGCTTATTAGCACCTCATCCTCTGCACAGCAGGTATCTGATTCCGTCATGCCGAAAGCGTCACTACAGGATTGTATCCAGTATGCGCTTATTCACCAACCAGTGATGAAACAAACATTGCTGGACCAGGAGATTGCGGAACATACCATCAAGAGCAAACTGGCAGACTGGTATCCCCAGTTGAATCTGGCCGCCGGCCTGAACCACTATCTGAAGTTGCAGACGTCTTATTTTAACGGTGCCGCTATCACCACTGGTGTGGAGAACACCTCTTCTGCAGCCTTTACTTTAACACAAAACCTGTTTAACAGGGATGTATTGCTGGCCAGCAGAACAGCTAAGGTTGTACGTCAACAGGCTGTGCAAAATACCACCAGCAATCAGATCGATGTGGTATCCAATGTATCCAAAGCTTACTACGACATGCTGCTTACCAAAGCGCAGGTAGCCGTGCTGGATGAGGATATCGTGCGCCTGGAACGTAGCCTCAAAGATGCCTACAATCAATACCAAAGCGGTATTGTAGACAAAACCGACTACAAGAGAGCCACTATTTCCCTGAACAATGCCAAAGCGCAAAAGAAAACAGGGGAAGAATCCCTGAAAGCCAAAAATGCTTTACTGAAACAGTATATGGGCTTCCCGGCAGACTCTGTACTGGATGTGAAATACGATACCATCCAAATGGCGCAGAGCATACAGCTGGATACCAACACAACCGTTACTTACCAGAACAGGATCGAGTACCAGTTACTGCAAACCCAGCGTTCACTCCTGGAAGCAGAACTACGCTATAATAAATGGGCTTATCTCCCTACTGTATCGGCATCCGGTAGTTATACCTTCGCCTACTTCAACAAGGATTTCGGGAAGTTGTACAACAATAACTATCCTAACTCCCTGGTAGGTCTTACCGTATCGATGCCTATCTTCCAGGGTTTCAAACGCACCCATAATATCAAGATAGCTGAGCTGAACATCAAGCGTACCGACTGGGATGTAGAATCACTGAAGCAACAGATCAATACACAATATACCCAGGCAATGGCCTCTTACAAGAGTAACCTGAACGAATATTTCGTGCTCAGGGAAAACATGGATCTGGCCAAAGAGGTATACAACCTGATCGATCTGCAATACAGGGAGGGGATAAAGACCTACCTGGAAGTAATCACCGCCCAGACAGACCTCCGCTCAGCAGAGCTGAACTACTATAATGCTATGTACACTGTATTATCCAGCAAGATAGACCTGGAAGTGGCATTGGGTACTTTAACACCATCAATTCAATAAATGATAAAACTGGCTGATTGCAACAATCAGTCATTGAAAGGACAAATATTTTCAGATGAAAACAAAGCAACACATTCTCCTCATTGGCGCTACAGGTATGTTTTTTCTGGCTTCCTGTAAAGGTCCGGCACAAAAAGGTGCTATGGTAATGCCTCCAACCAAGGTAAATGTTACGGCTGCTACTATGGGACAGGCTATTTATTATGATAAATACCCGGCTACAGTGGTGGCGCTCAACCAGGTGGAACTGCGTGCGCAGGTAAGTGGTTATATCACCGGTATCTTTTTTAAAGAAGGGGAGGTCGTGCAGAAAGGAAAAGCCCTGTATGAAATAGACCGTCGTAAATATGAAGCTGCTGCTCGCCAGGCAGAAGCGAACCTGGCTAGTGCAAAAGCGACCCTGGTACGTGCACAGAAAGATGCGGACCGCTACCACGAACTGGCTAAGCAGGATGCGATTGCCCGCCAGACGCTGGACAATGCTGATGCAACACTCGAAACCAGCCGTGCAAGCGTAGCAGCCGCCGAAGCAGCATTGGCCTCTGCCCGCACTGACCTGGATTTCTCCATTATTAAAGCGCCTTTCACTGGCCGTATTGGTATCTCCCAGGTAAAGCTGGGTGCACAGATCAGCCAGGGAACCACATTGCTGAACACCATGTCCAGCGAAAACCCGATTGCGGTTGATTTCGTGGTAAGCGAAACTGATATTCCACGCTTTTCTGCCATGCAGGGTAAGACCATCACTCCTGGTGACTCTACCTTCCGCCTTACACTGCCAGGGGGTACTGCATATTCTGAAAAGGGTAAGATCCTCGCTGTTGACCGTGGGGTGGATAACCAGACTGCTACCATCAAAGTACGTATCGAATTCGCGAATCCAAAAGATGAGCTGAAAGATGGTATGAGCGCGGTACTGCAGGTATTGAATGCGCAGAGTGGTGAAAACGTGATCATTCCTTACAGAGCTGTAGTAGAACAGATGGGTGAGTTCTTTGTATTTGTAGCAAAAGATACAATCGCAGAGCAACGTAAGATCCACCTGGGCCCAAAAATGAGAGACCTCATCGTTGTTACAGATGGTCTTAAATCAGGCGAAGTGGTAGTGACGGATGGTTTCCAGCGTTTACGTGATGGTGGTACAATCGACACTTCAGGTGTACCGAAACAAACACAGCAGGCTCCGGGCCAGGCTCCTAAAAAATAATCATAACCAGTTTGAGTTTGAATCAATAGAAGAAGATCATGATTGCAAATACTTTTATACGCAGACCAGTCACCGCGATAGTAATTTCTATCGTACTGGTGTTGGTAGGGATATTGGCGATGCTCAACCTGCCTATCGGTCAGTATCCCGAAATCTCACCTCCTACAGTGCAGGTAACAGGTACATATACTGGTGCGGATGCCCAGACCATTGAGCAGACCGTAGCGACTCCTGTGGAAGTACAGGTGAATGGTACGCCTGGTATGACCTACATGACCAGTAACAGTACGAACAGTGGTTCTATGAGCCTTACTGTAAACTTTGAAGTAGGTACTGATATCAACATTGCGGCACTGGATGTACAGAACCGCGTGGGTATCGCTCAGCCAACCCTGCCCCAGGAAGTACAACGTTTAGGTCTTACAGTAAGAAAACGTAACCCCAGTATCCTGATGCTGGTGGCATTATATTCTCCAAAGGGTTCACACGATGTAACCTTCCTGGATAACTATACGAACATTTTTATTAAAGATGCCTTGCTGCGTGCAAAAGGTGTGGGTGATATCTTCACCCGTGCGGATGACTTTAGTATGCGTGTGTGGCTGAAGCCTGATAAGCTGGCTGAAATGAACGTATCTGCCGATGAAGTGAAAGCTGCCATCACAGAGCAGAACGCGCAGATCGCAGCTGGTTCAGTAGGTGCACCTCCGCAAAAGGCTGGTCAGACTTACGAGTACAACATCTTTGTAAAAGGTCGTCTGGCAAATACCGAGGAGTTTGGCAATATCGTGATAAAGACCCAACCTAATAACGGTGGTATCGTGTACCTGAAAGATGTAGCCCGCGTAGAACTGGGTAAATTCAACTATACTGGTAACTCTTTTGTAGATGGTAAAAGAGCATCTTACCTGCTGGTTTACCAGGCACCAGGTAGTAACGCGATCGAAACTGCCGAGAATGTGACTACCGCTATGGAAGAGCTGAAGAAAGCTTTCCCTGCGGATGTGGATTATGTAGTACCATTCGAATCAGTATCTGTGGTAAAAGTGTCAATCCACGAAGTAGTGGAAACACTGCTTGAGGCCCTTTTACTGGTAGTGATCGTGGTGTTCCTGTTCCTGCAAAGCTGGAGGGCGACCATCATTCCGGTGTTGGCGATTCCGGTGTCTATCATTGCTACGTTTATCTTCTTTATACCACTGGGCTTTACCATCAATACCCTGACCCTGTTCGGTTTCGTACTGGCGATCGGTATCGTGGTGGATGATGCCATCGTGGTGGTGGAGGCGGTCCAGCATAATATGGACCATGAGCAGATGTCAGCGAAAGACGCCACCATACAGGCTATGAAAGAAATTTCCGGACCGGTTATCGCAATTGCGTTAATCCTGGCAGCGGTATTCGTACCAGTAGGGTTTATCCCTGGTATCGTAGGTCGTTTGTACCAGCAGTTTGCGATCACAATCGCGATCTCTGTACTGATCTCCGCTTTCATCGCGTTGTCTCTGACACCTGCATTGTGTACGCTGATCCTGCGTCCTATGCACCTGGATAAGAATTCAAAAGGGCTCAACAAATTATTCTATCGCTTCAACACCTGGTTTGGTCACGTGACCAGCCGTTATTCACTGGGGGTAAAGAAAAGTATCCGTTGGGCAAGATATGTGATGATCCTCCTCCTGTGTATCTGCGTAGGTGTGTTCATGTTGTTCAGATCTAAGTCTACCGGGTTCATTCCTACAGAAGATGATGGCCGTTTGTATATCACTTTTGACCTGCCGGAATCAGCTTCTACAGAGCGTACAGTAGAAGCGTTGCAGGGTATGATGCATGCTTTGGATAGTATACCGGGTATTGGTCACTATGCCGCATTGGGAGGTTTGAACGTAATCAGCTTTGCGACCAAGTCAAACAGTGCGACCATCTTCGTACAGCTGAAACCATGGGATGACAGAAAGTCTAAGGAAACCCAAATCCAGGCAATTGCAGCTAACATACAGGCAAAATTATCCCGTTGGAAACAGGCATCTGTTTTAGTAATTCAGCCACCGGCTATTCCGGGGCTGGGTAGTACAGCAGGTTTCTCATTTATCCTGGAGCAACGTAGTGGTGATCCTGATATCAAGGCATTTGAAGGGGTATTGCAGAAGTTTACTGCTGCGATTAACCAACGGCCGGAAATAGCAAGGGGCTTCTCCTTCTTTACCGCACGTACACCGGGTTATCAGTTGGATATAGACCGTGAAAGAGCGAAGAAGATGGGTGTATCTATTTCTTCTATTGCTACGGCGTTGTCCACTTATATGGGTAGCTCCTATGTAAATGACTTCACCATATACGGCCGTAACTTCCGTGTACTCACACAGGCTGATTCCAGCTATCGTGGTGATATTAAGGATCTGAGCCAGATGTTTGTGAAGAATACAAACGGAGATATGGTGCCATTGAGTGCTGTTACTAATTATAAAGTGACAGAAACTGCGCCGGTAATCTCCCACTATAACCTGTTCCGTTCTGCGGAAATAAATGGTGCTCCTAATCCTGGTTATAGTAGTGGTGATGCGATCAATGCACTGAAAGAAGTAGCTGCACAGGTATTGCCTGAAGGGTATGGATATGAGTTCTCTGGTCTGAGCCGTGAGGAGTTGTTGTCTGGTAGTAAGACGGTGTACATCTTTGCACTGTCTATCGTATTCGTATTCCTCTTCCTGGCGGCGTTGTATGAGAGCTGGTCTGTACCGTTCTCCGTACTGTTGGCGGTGCCGATAGGTGCGTTTGGTGCGATCCTCACGCTTACCTTCCTGCCAAAGATCAGTAATAACGTATATGCACAGATTGGTTTGATCACATTAATTGGTTTGTCGGCGAAAAATGCGATCCTGATTGTGGAGTTTGCGAAAGAGCGTGTAGATAGAGGGATGGAACTGGTAACGGCAACGGTAGAAGCGGCGAAGTTGCGTCTGCGTCCGATCATCATGACTTCTCTGGCGTTCCTGTTGGGTATTTTGCCGCTGGTGCTGGCTACTGGTGCGGGTGCGGAATCACGTAAGACGATGGGCTGGACTGTATTGGGTGGTATGTTTACCGCTACCTTCCTGGCAATCTTTATTGTACCAGTGTTGTTTGTAACGATTACAAGACTGGCTTATGGTAAGGAAAAGCTAAAAGAGATGCAGGATAGCTACAAGGTGATGCAGGACCATATGGATGTGTAAGAAAAAATAGCCGGATAGCTAAATAAAAAAAGCCCGCTCAATTGAGCGGGCTTTAACATTTTACTTACCAATCACTTGTCTGTAGTATAGCAAAATGGCTAACAGGGACAGGGCAATCGAGGATAGAAAGAATATCAGGAATATTTTCCATCCTATATGAACAGTTATTTTATTTGCTGGTGGCTCCACATCTGTATACACCTTACTTTGCGCACGGGATGACACGTTTGCTTGCCTGGCCGCCTCTTCCAGTGCAATTCGCTGCATGAGAGCAGTTTTGATATATGCTGGAGGCATTGGTGCATCTTTAAATGCGGCCCGCTCCATACGACGTTCTACTTCTTCCATTTCAGTATGTAATTCAGGAAAAATGTTCAAATGAATGTGCAAGTCTTCCTCCTCTTCCATGGTGGTAAATCCAAGGAAGTGTTTTTCGATTAGGCCATCTGATATGTAACGCTCGTATTCCATATACTTATTAAGGTTTTCTCTCAAGTTAACATGTCATCCACTCAAAGGATGGAGAATAAGCAATTTTCCACGGCTTTGCTAAGGTGATAAAAATGTCAGACAAAAAGTTGTCCAAATTAGTGAAATAAGAAAAACCTCAAAAAAAATTTAGATCAAGGGTCCATTATCCCCGTTATAGGTATATATAAATGATTATAATGTGTTCCCCTAGTTATTTTTCTTCTTGAAAATGTTACCTATTCCCTTTACCGCCTCTTTTCCAGCATTCTTCAAATCTTCCGTTTTGTTCGAAGTATTAGCACTCGTTGTATCCTTCTTTCCTCCCATCAGCTGCTTGGTCAGCTCTTCTTTGGCTGCTTCTTTTACGGTGGTCACCGCCTGCTTCTTTACGGATTGTAAGGTATCTGTGATCGCTGTTTTTACTGTATCTACCTTATTTTTTACTAAACCAGCAGCTTGATCTTTCAGGTTATTTACCGTATTACCCGTAGTTTCCTGCAAGTTAGTTTTATATGTTGGTTTTAAAATATTTCCTCCCAATAAAACATTCAAATGAATACTATCACTTACGTTTACGGGTATACCTTTATTACTGGCCTGGGTGACAAGGCTGGTGATCAGGGCATCGCCCTGTTTGCCAATCACACTTCTTGGCAGAGTCATCAACATAGTATAATCCAGTGACTGGTCAAAGCCATGTGAACCACCAACCTGCATGTGCATACCATTAAAATTCACTGTGAAAGGATTGATTTTCACTCTTCCGTCTTCAAAATAGAAGTATGTTTTCAGGTCTTTCAGTGAAAGGTTTTTTAGTGCAGTTACATTCAGTGTATTTGCCAACTGGTCTACTACACCAAATTTCTGCAATGCGCCTTCCAGTACCAGCAGGTTACCATCCCCGTTCAGGCTGCTCATTACCGGCATCATATCTTTGCCCAGCTGCCCTTTCAGGCTCAATTGAGAAGTGACCTTACCGCTAATAAATTGGGCGATCGGCATTAATTTCTGTACTGTATTGAAGGATTTAAATGCCTGCTGAATATCTATCTGCTGTACATTGTAAGCCATGCTGATATCAGGTGTATTGGGATTTGTTTTGGTGCTGTAAGTACCATTTACTTCCATAGTACCCTGCATAGCATTGGCTTTTACCTGTTGCATGGTAACGGTTTGATCTTTTACGAGCAGTGCACCGGTTACATTAGTCAGGTCTAGTTTGTCATAATGTACTTTATCTGCTGTAGCGTTCAGGCTCAGGTTCAGGTTTGCAGGTACGGCAAATGGTGCGCTGAGTGTATCCGTAGTAGTGGAAGTCGTTGTTTCTGTGCCCATCCATTTATCCAGATCGATCTGATCGGCTTTCACAGTCAGGTTACCATCCAATGGCTCGTTTTTGAAAGCATAGGCCAGCATGTTATTCACCGCACCATTGGCTTTGAAATTCGTACCCATGTACTGACCATCGAATGATTCGATTGTCACATTCTTAGGATTGAATTTCATGGAGAGGTTATTCACCTTCACGCCATCCGGATAGTCTTTGCTTCGGTACAGGAGGTTGGTCACCAGGATGCTGCCTGCTGCATAGAAACGATCGTATTGTTGCTTTTCGATCGCGCTCATATTGCCTTTGGCACTTACGTCTGCATCGACGATACCACTGAGTGCAGTTCCTTCTTCCAGTTTTACAAACTCGGTTACTTTAGACAGGTCCAGGCTACCTTTGGCAGCACCATCCACATACATATCAGATACCGGCGTTTTTACCAGCAGGCGCAGGTCCAGCGGGGTATTGTCCATATCCAGGTGAGCAGATGGCATGTCTACAGTCGTATGATCAGGCACACCGTCAGGATTGCTGACCTTCAGGGCGATCTGTATATTCTTTACTGGTTTTGGCAGATCAGGATATTGGAAGAATCCATCTTTTACATTCAGGTTGAGGCCAAATGCCGGCATCTGTGTAGCACTGTAAGTACCTTTTACAAAGCCGTCAAATGATGCAGTACCCGAAGTTTTGATCTTATCAAAGTCTGTCATGAAGATGGCTGGTACCAGTGAAAGGATGTCTTTGAACTGGGTGGAAGGTGCCTTCATGCTCAGGTCCATGCCATAAGTGCTATCATTTACCAGTGTAAAAGAACCCTGTGCAGTGAGCTGCAGGTTATTCAGACTGGCTTTAGCCTGCTGGATGGTATACGTGCTGGTTTTGTTATCTACCCTGATGTCTGCATCCATTTTGGTATGGGTACGCAGCAGGTAGGGGATGAGGCCATAGCGGAAAGTGATGGCTTCTGCTTCGGTGCTCGTACTGAGGGTAAAGAGATCCTGTGTGAAATCTCCTTTGCCTGAGTGATCCAGGTTTTCGATGATGAGTCCCATATCTCCCTGGCGGTCAGTATACTCGATATACGCATCTTCGATTTTGTACTGTTGCAGGCTCATAGAAAACTTAGTCGCAGCAGTATCTGCTGGATTGGCCTGTGCAGTATCTGGTTTGGTAATGTCCCAGTTGGCTTTACCTTCTTTGTTGATGATGGCGTGAATGCGTGGCGTCTCGATATTGATGTTGTAGATATCGTAGGTTTCGCCTTTGATTACGCTCATCAGGTTCAGTGCCACATCGATTTTTTTCACGGAGATGAGGGTATCGCCAACAAAAGGTGCGCGATTTACTACCTGCAGGTCTTCCAATGCCACCGCAAGGCGGGGGAAGTGCCTGATCAGACTGATATCAACATCTTTGAAGTCAACGTCCGCCTCCAACTGTTTATTCAATTCAGTTTTTACGATGGACATAATCTTTCCCTTGAACAGGAAAGGAATGGCAATTGCTGCAGCTATTAATACGAACAGCAATATACCGGTTACTTTCAGGATCTTCTTTAACATGTGGCAGATATAGGTTTATATATTCCGATTGAAGATAACAAGTAATACCGTATTCTTCAAATTACCTTAATTTTGCTGTTGAAATTTTATATCTAATTGATTATGACGCCTGAACGTAGAGAAAGATTATTATTCGTACTGAATAGACGCCAGGCTGGCCTTACGGTAGTACTGGACAATATAGAAGATCCACACAATGTTTCTGCAATAATGCGTACCTGCGATGCGGTAGGTATCCAGGAAATATATGTGGTGACCACCAAGGCGCCAAGGGTGAAAAAATGGGGTGTTAAAAGTTCGTCCAGTGCTGTTAAATGGCTGACAATTCATCAGTTTACCGATGTACGGGAATGTATTAAAGTATTAAGGCAGCGATATGATAAATTGATGACGACTCATCTGGCGCATGGTGCAGTAAGTTTGTATGATATTGATTTTACGGGTTCTGTAGCGTTGGTATTTGGAAATGAGCAGACAGGGGTATCGGAGGAATTGAGGGCTGCTGCGGATGGTAATTTTATTATTCCACAAATGGGGATTATTCGTTCCCTGAATGTATCAGTAGCGTGTGCGGTGAGTATCTATGAGGCCATGAGGCAAAAGACGCTGGCTGGGCATTATGATAAAAGGAATTTACCTGATGAACAATTTAATACCCTGCTAGATGAATGGGGATATGAAGAAGAATAAAAATAAAAAAGCTGTTACAAATCGCAACAGCTTTTTTATTTTAAAGACGTTTGAATTACGCACTACATGTCACACAACCCTCTTCCATGGTGCACACTGCACCTTCAATTATCTCCACCTCATCTAACTTCGGGTCTACTTTCTTTTCGCCAACAGGTGCTGTAGCAGCAATCACTGGCTCCATATTCTGACCACCCTGTTTCTCTACTGTAAACTGTACAGCCTGTGTAGCTGCCTGTGTACGCAGATAATACATACCTGTTTTCAAACCTCTCTTCCATGAGTGGAAGTGCATAGATGTCAGCTTCGCAGCAGAAGGAGTATCTACGAACAGGTTCAGTGACTGAGACTGGCATATAAATGCACCACGATCTGCAGCCATATCGATGATTGTACGTTGTTTGATTTCCCAAACAGTTTTGTACAGCGCTTTGATGTTAGTTGGAATTTCCTGGATGTTCTGGATAGACCCGTTTGCCGCAATGATCTTGTTCTTCATATCATTATCCCACAGGCCCAGTTCTACCAGATCTTTCAGCAGGTGTTTGTTCACTACCACAAATTCACCACTCAGTACACGACGGGTGTAGATATTGGAAGTATATGGTTCAAAACATTCGTTGTTACCAAGAATCTGAGAAGTAGATGCAGTAGGCATAGGCGCCAGCAACAGGGAGTTGCGGATACCATGCTTTTTAATGTCTGCTTTCAGTGAAGTCCAATCCCAGCGTGCAGAAGGTGTTACGCCCCACATATCAAACTGCAGAATACCTTTTGAGGCAGGTGAGCCTGGGAAGGTTTCGTAAGCGCCTTCTTTTACAGCCAGATCTTTGGAAGCGGTGAGGCCTGCAAAGTAGATAGTTTCAAAGATATCTTTATTCAGCTGTTTAGCTTCTTCACTTTCAAATGGATAACGCATCAGGATAAAGGCATCTGCCAGACCCTGTACACCCAGTCCGATAGGACGGTGACGCAGGTTGGAGTTACGTGCCTGTTCAACCGGATAGAAGTTATTATCTATGATGCGGTTCAGGTTGATCGCTACCTGATAAGTCACATCAAATAAACGCTGGTGATCAAATTTACCATCGATCACAAAGCGAGGCAGTGCCAGGGAAGCGAGGTTACATACTGCTACTTCGTTGGCATCAGTATATTCGATGATTTCTGTACACAGGTTCGAGCTCTTGATAGTACCCAGGTTCTGCTGGTTCGATTTGCTATTGGCAGCATCTTTATACAGCAGGTAAGGGTTACCGGTTTCAATCTGTGCATCGAGAATAGCGAACCACAGGTCCTGTGCTTTCACAGTTTTGCGTGCGCGGTTTTCGCTTTCGTATTGTGTATATAATTTCTCGAAAGCTTCACCCCAGCACTCGTGCAGTCCTGGTGCTTCGTGAGGACAGAACAGGCTCCAGTCGCCATTTTCTTCCACACGTTTCATGAACAGGTCTGGCACCCATAGTGCATAGAAAAGATCTCTTGCACGCATTTCTTCTTTACCATGGTTCTTGCGCAGATCAAGGAATTCGAAGATGTCTGCATGCCATGGTTCCAGGTAGATTGCGAAAGCGCCTTTACGCTTACCACCACCCTGGTCTACATAACGTGCAGTATCGTTGAACACACGGAGCATAGGAATGATACCATTAGAAGTACCATTGGTACCACTGATGTATGAACCTGTAGCGCGGATGTTGTGAATGCTCAGACCAATACCGCCGGCACTTTGTGAGATCTTTGCAGTTTGCTTGAGGGTATCATAGATACCTTCAATACTATCGTCCTGCATGGTGAGCAGGAAGCAGCTGGACATCTGTGGCTTAGGCGTACCTGCATTGAACAGGGTAGGCGTAGCATGTGTGAACCAGCGTTCGCTCATCAGGTTATATGTTTTGATAGCAGCGTCGATATCCTCTTTGTGTATACCAACTGCCACACGCATCAACATATGTTGTGGACGTTCCGCCACTTTCCCGTCTATCTTTAATAAGTAAGAACGTTCCAGTGTTTTGAAACCGAAATAATCGAATGCGAAATCTCGGTCGTAAATTATATTGGAGTCGAGCATCTCTGCATTCTTACTGATGATTTCCATCACATCGTCAGAGATCAGTGGTGCAGGTTTGCCGACTTTAGGATCGATATAATCATACAGGTTCTTCATTGTCTGGGAGAATGATTTCACTGTATTTTTATGCAGGTTACTTACTGCAATGCGTGAAGCCAGCAGCGCGTAATCGGGATGTTTGGTAGTAAGCGAAGCGGCTGTTTCTGCAGCCAGATTATCCAGCTCAGTAGTATTCACTCCATCATATAAACCTTGAATTACTTTCTTGGCAACGTCGATGGCATCTACATAATCCGCATTTAATCCATAACAAAGCTTTTCAACGCGGGCAGTGATCTTGTCAAACTTTACCGCTTCTTTGCGGCCGTCGCGCTTAATTACAAACATGGTTAAATGAATTTAAAGGTTAGTATAATCGAATATGTGTGGGCAAAAAAATGTCAGCTTATAGCTTGCAATTATTATGCCTTTATACATGAATCCGGTAATTAATTAGAAATCTTCATCGAGGCTGAAAGTCTGCGTATCTTTTCCAGACATTACACCAGCTTTCTGATAGTCACCCACCCGTTTTTCGAAGAAGTTGGTTTTACCCTGAAGAGAAATCATCTCCATGAAATCAAACGGATTTGCAGTATTATATATTTTACTATAACCTAATTCTGATAACCAGCGGTCTGCTACGAATTCAATGTATTCGGCCATCAGCTTACTGTTCATGCCAATCAGTGCTACAGGCAACGCATCGATAATAAATTCTTTTTCAATTTCTACTGCGTTGGATATAATATGGTGAACCTGTTCTTCTGATAATTTTTGTTCCAGCATACTATAGAGCAAACAAGCAAATTCACAATGCAATCCTTCATCACGGCTAATCAATTCATTGGAGAATGTCAACCCTGGCATCAATCCTCTTTTCTTGAGCCAGAAGATAGAACAGAAGCTACCGGAGAAAAAGATACCTTCTACCGCAGCAAATGCTACGAGGCGTTCTGCAAAGTTGCCATTCTCAATCCAGCGCAGTGCCCACTCTGCTTTTTTCTTTACAGCGGGTACGGTGTCGATGGCATGGAACAGGCGGTCTTTTTCAACCGGATCTTTTACATAAGTATCGATCAGTAATGCGTACGTTTCAGAATGGATGTTTTCCATCATGATCTGAAAGCCATAAAAACATCGGGCTTCTGGTAATTGCACTTCACTCATGAAGTTAACAGCCAGATTTTCATTTACAATGCCATCGCTGGCAGCAAAAAATGCGAGTACGTGTGTAATAAAGTGACGTTCACCATCATTCAGATTAGCCCAGTCTTTCAGGTCCCCACTCAGATCTATTTCTTCAGCTGTCCAGAAACTGGCCTCGTGCTTCTTGTATTTTTCCCATACAGCCGGATAATTGATAGGCAGCAATACAAAGCGATCCTTATTTTCCTTCAACAGGAGTTCATTCTCGTAGTTCATCAACTCAATTAATTTAATTATGGTTAACGTATATAGACATGCCAGGACATTACGGAAAGGAGACGTTCCCGCCAATTTATTTGCTATGAACCCTTTTTCTGAAATACCCTTATTATACGCTGGTTTGTTCAGGACAGGTGGATTGCGCTGGTAATGTTTTCTCGGGGGCACAACTTCGCCATGAACTTATACAAATGTAATGATGATCTTCGCTGGCTATATTTTAAGTTATTAACGACCTGTGGAAAACACGTGTGGGTAATTATAGAATGAAGCAGGACAGGGGAATTCGCGGATGTTAATTCTATCCGCAATCGTTTTGCACATAGAAAATAATTTAGATATTATTCAGTTTTTTTTCCGGAAAATGAGCTAAAATTTTACCAATTTTTTGTTAATTCATTTACTACCAGTAAAATAAAAAAAGATATTTGTGCAATATTAGCATAAAGTATAATCATTCATTATGTCGGCACCCGTACTCCATTTAAAAAATGTGATTAAAGCCTATGAAGATCATGTAGTTCTGAATATCCCTGATCTCCAATTAGAATATGGAACCTATTGGTTATTAGGGGGAAATGGAGCCGGCAAGACTACCAGTATGAAAGTAATGGCAGCTCTGATACCTTGTCAGGGTGAAATCAGTGTGGAAAACGTGCAGGCAAAGCAGCAACCTGTACAATTTAGACGGCTGGTGAACTATGCAGAAGCTGAGCCTGTTTATCCAGGTTTCCTCACAGGAAAAGACCTGGTGAGTTTGTACCTGAAAACCAAGGGCAAAGGATATAAAGAACTGGATGAGATCATACATTCATTAGGTATCCACGAGTTTATTCACAGACCGGTGAGCGGGTACTCCAGTGGTATGTTGAAAAAGCTGTCACTGGTACTGGCTTTTGCTGGCAGGCCAAAGGTTATTTTGCTCGATGAGCCGCTGATCACTTTGGATGTTCAAACCGTTCCTTTGATCAATCATCTTGTGGAAGAATTCCATACAAAGTTTGGAGTTACTTTTATTATTAGTTCACATCAGCCAGTTTCGGGCAGTTCTATCCGCTTACAGGTCCAGGATAAAAATATTGTAGCAGCTCATGGCGTTATCTAAAATATTTACAGCCCGTTTTTATGCAAGTAATGCGGCTATCTTTTTCCTGGTATTTTATTTCTTTTTTGGAATAGTACCGGGCAATATGTTGCCTTCGTATCACCTGGCGCTGATCAGGGGTTTTACCGGCAATGCAGATTTTCTGTGCCTGGTATTATTGGGCTGGGCTGTGTACAATGTGAAGTGCGCATTTTTTGTTTTGAAAACATTAAGTGCCAGAGAATCGTTGTACCTGTATGGAACACTGGGGGTGCTGGATGGGACACGTAAATGGACCACCTGGTATCGTATACATTTCTCACTGTATTTTCCTGCACTTGCATATAGTGCAGTTGCTGTATGCATTGCATGGAAAGATAATCATATAGGTGCTGCTGTTACTATCATATTATTTCAGTTACTGATGACAGTAATACCATTGTATTTCTATGATTATAGAATAAAACGGCCGGGTACTACTTCTATCTTTATCAGGTGGCAGCAAAAACTGAATCGCTTATTTACTAAACCCTTGTGGGCATATTATGTGTATGAGTTATTGAATAATGGCAGCCGTTCACTGTTTATAACCAAAGGGGTGACTGGGCTCATCATTATTGTTACGTATTCACTGATGGAACAGCCATATGAATTGCGGTTTATGCTGGTAGGATTGTTACTGGTATTACTGGCACATACGGTGCTGGTGTTTAATCACAGGCAATTTGATGATCTGAAGTTATCTATGACTATACAATTCCCTTTGCCCTTGTGGAAAAGATATGGACATACATCGTTAGCATATTTCGTGTTGTTATTGCCTGAATTTATTTTCCTGGCAGTGAGAACTTACCAGGTAGCTGGTCCATTAGATCAATTGTTGTTTATCTGCCTGAGTGTTTCGATGTTGGTGATGTGGAGAAAGTTGTTATATTTTTCAAAACTGGACCAGGATAAATATTTTCGCTGGGTACTGATTTCAGTAGTAGTCGCCTTGTTCATGATATTAGGTTATTGGTACTGGTACCTTGTCATTGCATTGCAGGTGCTGGCCTATACAATATTCAGTATACGGTATTATAAGTACGAACCGCCGCTGGCAGAAGTACAGTAACCCTTCTCATTTTCTTAGAAAGTCTCTCAAAATGAGAGACTTTTTTTTGTGCGTAAAAATGAACATTTTGTTGAAAGGCCTGTTAATAGAGCGTTTGAGTATTCCATGCCAGAACCGGAACAATTTTCGGCTATTATACTGCATCGAATAAACTTATACAAAATGAACAACCTTTTAAGCGTACTTTTATTTGCATCTGTCCAAACATTCGCGCAGGCGCCTGATACGACCAAAGTGCCTTTTAGCGGCATGGATATGACCTGGCAAAACGGGAATGACAGAAGGGATCAACCTAACCTGCAATCAAAGTATGTGACCGGCATCGTGATGCTGGATGTGAACTACACACATTCTTTCAATAATCCAAATGACAACACTGTAGTGGGTTCTACTGCACTGGCACGTAACAATGAGGTAGAGGTATCCAGTGCTGCACTGGGCGGTGAGTTTAATTATAATGGGGCCAGAGGCCGTATCATCACTCAATTTGGTACCCGTTCTATTGTCGTACCACGTAATGATTATAGTGTGTACAGAGGACAATATCAATTGGCCAATGCATACCGATATATCAGCGAGGCTTATGCAGGGTATCACTTCAACAAGTGGTATGGCATCAATGTGGATGCCGGTATGTTCATGTCTTATATCGGTCTGAACTCTTATTACCAGGTTGAAAACTGGGAATATCAGGCCAGCTTTACATCTGATAATACCCCCTGGTTTTTCAATGGTGTACGTGTACAGATCTTTCCCACCAAACACCTGAAAATTGAGCCCTGGCTCATCAATGGCTGGCAGAGTTATGGTAAATTCAATGCCATGCCTGGGCTGGGTTTTAACATTACCTATGCACCAAATGACAATGTGAAACTGATCACCAACAACTACTATGGTTCTGATGCTGCCATGATTGCTGACCGTAAACGTTTCCACTCTGACAATAGTTTTCTGTACAGATATTATAACAAGCCAAATTCTAACGGTATAACAAAAATGGCTTTCTCCATGACCGGTGATATTGGCTTTGAAAAAGGTGGTGGTGTGAATGGTTTTTCCAATGGCGATAGTACTAAAGGACCAGCGCAATATTTCTTAAGCGCTATGTTCTATAACCGTACCTGGTTTGCCCATGATCATTTTGCATGGACGATAGGTGGTGGTGTGATGAAAAACCCTGGCCGGTACCTGGTGCTGTATCCTACAGGTCAGGCAAGCCCACTACCTGATCCGGCAGATCCTACTAAAACAGAAGGCGCTTATCCTTTCTCTGCAAATCCCGGCGATCAGTTTGCCGCATGGGATTGTAGTACAAACCTTGACTGGATGCCTAATCAAAACCTGACTTTCAGAATCGAGTATGTACACAGACATGCGAGCGTACCTTACTTCGCAGGCAAGGGTGGAGTAACTTCTCCTACAGGTTATACCACTACTCCATTGCCGGCGGACTGGCGTCCTGACCTGGTAAAATCAGAAGACAGGATTATCTGTGCAATATTATTCAGGCTGTAAATAATCATTTATATTCCTAAGAGAACCCGGATGAGGGTTGCCACCCGGCAACCCTCATTGATATTTATAATTTCAAATTGACTATATTCGTAATTCGAGTGCGTAAACTTGGGAGACTGATCAACCAATGTCTTTAATTGAAATTATAAATGGGTTTATTTTCCAGATTATTTGGTAAGCGTAGCGAACTCGCTTCCAATGAGCAACTACCTGTAGTACATGTTCCGGATTCGGATGAGCGAATGAACTGGGCAATAGAAAAAGCAAGGGCTACCATGCATCACTTTCAGGATAGCCTGTCTGAGCCAACACCTGCACAACAATACTTTTCAGTAAAAGTACTCATCGATGATGGCACCAGCCGTGAGCATATATGGCTGACTACGCCCAGCTTTGACGATGAAGGCAACCTGTATGGCGAGGTTGGCAACAAACCTGTTTACGTGAGTTCTGTATCCATCAATCAACGTATCGGTATCGATCCGCAATTCATCACCGACTGGATGATCATTGAAAATGGCCGTCTGATAGGTGGCTATACCATCCGCGCTATTCGTGAGGGTTTACCGGATCATGAGGTGGCGGATTTTGACAGACAGGTGGGCTTGTTTATTGATGAAGGAGTTGATTATTTTACCCATGACTTTTCCACACCAGAAGGGGCGATCCTGTGCCTGGAAGATGCCTATGACGAACAGGATATAGAAAAAGCTGTATCCTGCAAAAACTTTTATGAGGAAGCAAAATTGCTGCTCAGGAAAATGAATGACAGGTTCAATAGTCCTGAGATCGTCGAGGCTACTGCCGAAGTACTCCGGCTTTCTTTTATCAAAAACCTTGAAGAAAAAGGGTTTCCTGTATTCCACAACCTACTCAGGGCTTTCCCTGCCAGAACGAAAATTACTGATAACCTTTATCTTATTACAGAATTTTGTATTTTTCCTGATGGGGAAAAAAGTCGCCAACAATTGTATACCTTCAGGGACGAAGATGGTTGGAAAGTGTTGAATGTTGCAGAGTAATAAACAAACATTTTATGAAGCAGTTAATCCGTTACAGTCTGTTATGTATAGGACTGTTATCCACGCGTATGTCTACAGCCCAGCAGCTGCTCAATGTGGGCGTAGCAGGTCTCAATCATGATCATGTGCATTTGCTCATGCATCAGTTCAAAGAAGGTAAGGTACGCATAGCCGGTATCGCAGAGGCAGATACTGCACTGGTAGCAAGGTACAAAAGGAGTTACCACCTGCCTGATTCCATTTTTTATCCAAGTCTGGATGCCATGTTGGCCAAAGTGCATCCCGATGCTGTACTGGGTTACAACCCGGTGGCGGAGCATGTATTGGTCGTAGAAGCCTGTGCACCAAAAGGTATTCCTGTGATGGTAGAAAAGCCACTTGCCACCACAGTGGCACAGGCCACCCGCATAGCTGCGCTGGCGGAAAAATACCACATTCCTGTGCTTACCAATTACGAAACTACCTGGTACAGCACCAATCAGCAGGTGTATGGGCTAGTGAAGAAAAATGCCATCGGTCCTGTACGGAAAATGATCGTGCATGATGGGCATGAAGGTCCGATAGAAATCGGATGTAGCAAGGATTTTACCAACTGGTTGACGGATCCTGTGAAAAACGGGGGAGGAGCAATCGTAGATTTTGGTTGTTATGGCGCTAACCTGATGACATGGCTCATGGATGGCAAAGCACCTATTGCTGTTACAGCGGTGGCGCGCCATATCAAACCATCAGTGTATCCCAAGGTGGATGATGATGCCACAATTCTACTGGAATACCCTGAAGCTACAGGTATTATTGAAGCCAGCTGGAACTGGCCCTTTAGTATCAAAGACTGGGAGGTATTTGGGAAGAGTGGCTATTTACATGCCCTGAACGCCAATCAGCTGCAGCAAAGACAAAAAGATAGTACACAGTCGCTCACAGTACCTGTACCCGCATATACCGATAACCTCACTTACCTGGCAGCTGTGTTAAATGGTACGATACAACCGGGTAATGATCTTTCTTCCCTGAATAATAACCTGATTGTAGTAAAGATATTGGAGGCTGCGAGAAAGTCGGCGAAGGAGGGAAAGAGAATAACGCTATGAAACGCTACTTCATACCGCTGCTGGTGCTACTTTGCCAGCTTAGTTTTGCACAACAGATAACCCCCGCTTTATTTGCCCATCCTCCTGCCAGTGCCGGTGTCCGGTGCTGGTGGTGGTGGCTCAATGGCAATGTGACTAAAGAAAGCATTACCCTCGATCTGGAAGCCATGAAAGCCAAAGGCTTCAGTGGCGCCTGCATTGTTGATGCTGGTGGACAGGATCAAAGGGATAATGGCAATGTACCTGAAGGACCTATGTTTGGTTCTCCGGAATGGGTGGCCTTGTTTCAGCATGCTGTAAAAGAAGCACACAGATTAGGATTGGAGCTAAGTATGAATATTCAAAGCGGCTGGAACCTGGGCGCGCCGGATGTAACTCCGCAGGAATCGACGAAGCATATTACCTGGTCAGATACCACCTTGACAGGCAATAAAATTATACAGGTACAGTTGGCTACTCCTCCTGCCAGGCAAGGTTTTTACAGGGATATTGCCGTACTGGCTTTTCCATGGAGAGATACAGTTGGTATTCATCCCCTGAAAGACCTGCATAAGAAAGCAGCCTTTGAAGAAGCCGGTTTTTCTGCTGCCGATACCCGGTATTTGTTAAAGAATGACGTGGTAAGTAAAGCCAATGCTTATCATTCCGAAGTAGTTGACATCTCTTCATTTTTAGATCATACAGGACGCTTGAAATGGAAAGCGCCGGCAGGAAAATGGGTGATCATGCGCTTTGGCTATACCAATAATGGCGCACACATTTCTACTGCCAGTGGCAAATGGCAGGGCCTTGTAATTGACTACATGAATGCAGACCATTTTGACAGATATTGGAATACCCATGTAAAACCACTGCTGGATGGGATTGGCGCAGATGCTGGTACGACATTGCGTTATTTACAAACGGATAGCTGGGAACTGGGAGGCATTAACTGGACTGAAAATTTCCGTAAGGAATTTCAGACCCGCAGAGGTTATGATCTGTTGCCCTACCTGCCTGTAATAGCAGGGAAAATTATCGATAGCCCTGATTCCAGTAATCAGTTTCTGAATGATTTTAGAAAGACGATCGGTGACCTGGTGTCTGATTATCATTACAAAGTATTCAAAGAGCATGCAGCAAAATACGGCATGGGCATTGGTCCTGAATGTTCCGGTCCGCATGTTGGATTTTTTGATGGTTTGAAAAACTATGGACATAGCGACATCATGATGAGTGAGTTCTGGGCACCTTCTGCACACCGGCCGGATCCGGATAGCCGGTTTTTTGTAAAGCAGGCTGCGAGTGCGGCACATATTTACAATAAAACGCTCGTAGGCGCAGAAGCATTTACCACCATCGGGAAACACTGGAATGATGTGATCTGGCATGATCTGAAAAGCTCCTTTGACCATGAAGTGTGTGCAGGCCTGAACCTGGTATTCCTCCATACATTTACTTCATCTCCTGCATCTATGGGAGAGCCGGGGCAGGAGTATTTTGCAGGTACGCATTTTAACCGGCATATTACATGGTGGCCATATGCAGATGCATTTTTTAATTACATGGCAAGGGTACAATATATGATGCAGCAAGGAAGATTTGTAGCAGATGTTGTGTATTACTATGGCGATCACGTACCGAATATTGCAAGGAATAAAGAGAGCGATCCCGCACATGTATTGCCTTACAATGATTATGATGTGATCAATGAAGAACAGCTGATGAAATTGGAGTTAAAGAATGGTTGGCTGGTATTACCGGGTGGGATGCGATACAGAAAGCTCGTAGTGCCGGCAGATTATAAATTATCTCCCGCTGTGCAGCAGAAAGTAAATGCATTGCAAACCAATGTATCACTTACCCCTGATTTTATTGGCGAAAATATTAACTGGATCCATCACCAGCAGGATAGCATTGATTATTATTTTGTAAGCAACAGCGCCGATACGGCCACACACGTGCAAGCCAGTTTTAGAATCACTGGCAGACAACCAGAATACTGGGATCCTGTAACGGGAGAAATACACCAGATTTCAACTTTCAGACAAAAAGGAGATATGACTACCATACCGTTGAATTTCGCGCCATATGGGGCTTATTTTGTTGTTTTCAGAAAGCCTGTACATGGAGATGGAAAAGCAGGTACGAACAATTATGTATTTATCCCAAAAGACACCTTAAAAAGCCCCTGGCAGGTTCAATTCAAAGACATGCCTGCAAAGACATTCACCAAACTGGAAAGCTGGACCAATCATACAGATCCCGCTGTGAAATATTATTCCGGTGCTGCCACTTATCAACAGTCGTTTAACTGGAATAGCACCTCAACAGATTCCATGTATATTGATCTTGGCAATATACAGGATGTAGGCATTGCGCAGGTGAATTTGAATGGAAAAGACCTGGGCATCGTATGGACGCCTCCTTTCAGACTACCCCTACAATTGAATAAAGGCAAAAACAATCTGCAAATCATTGTTATTAACAGCTGGCGAAACCGCCTTGTCGGAGACAGGGGATTGCCGGCGGCGCAACGCATTACTCACACTAATATCTTTATCCGACCCGAGTGGAATTTACTCCCCGCTGGATTGCTGGGACCAGTGGTAATTGGCCGCCTGACTGAACAATAGCGTGATTCATTAATTTTTTTTTGGACAACACTCCATCATATTTATTATATTTGGTTGATTAAGAAAAAAGTACAAGCCCCAAAATTCGAGATACCAAAACGAAATTGTAAAACCACAACCCCAAAATTGAATGTTATGTCCATCACAGACATTATCTACACCGTAATTGCCGGTGGGCTTCTTGGCGCTATAGGCCAGGGAATCCGAATCGCAGTAGGACTTAAAAAATTGAGTGATTCCAACGCACAGCAGGTAGCAGCAGGCAGTACGCCTGAAAAAATGGATGCAGGCCGCCTCTGGGTCAGCATTTTTATCGGCTTTGTGGCTGGTGCCATTGGTATGATTATCAAAGGTACCTCACTCAAAACCGCAGATGGTTACCAGACAGAAGCCATCGTAACCATTATTGCCATTGGCTATGCAGGCGCAGACTTTATTGAAGGCTTCTTCCAGACTTACCTGAACAAGGTGAAAGCTGTTGTTACTGCAGCACCAGTCACGATCACCGCCACGCCTCCGGTGACTGTATCAGTTGAACAAGCAACCCCTGTAAACGAAGAACCAGAGCTGGTTGCAGATGAATATACCCCACAACATAACAATGCATTAGGATGAGTATCATACCAAAATTAAGCCCCAATTTCACCCCAGGAAGAAAGAATTACACCCCATTTGCCATCGTTATCCACATCATGGATGGAACGCTGGCCGGCACTGACAGCTGGTTCAGTAATCCTGCTTCCAAAGTTTCTGCCCACTATGGCGTAGGCCAGCAGGGCGAAGTACATCAATATGTGCAGGAAACAGACAGTGCCTGGCATGCAGGCCGTGTGTACACGCCTTCATGGACACTGATCAAAACTTCCAATGGTCAGTACATCAATCCAAACTATTACACCATCGGCATCGAACACGAAGGGAAAGGCGATACTCCATGGACAGATGCCATGTATGCCGCCAGTGCTGCCCTGATACGCGACATTGCTGATCGCTGGCACATTCCGCTGGACAGGCAACATGTAGTCGGTCATCACGAAATCTATGGTGCTAAAACCTGCCCTGGTACCAAGGTCGATCTCAATAAACTGATCGCACTGGCCAGGGGTAATCAGCCTACACCTGCGAACGATGATGATGGCGACATTCCACAAAAAGTAAAAACCACAGGTAAAGTTACTTCCCGCTCACGGCTCAATATCCGCGCTACCCCTGATACACACAAGGCTCCCATCAATATAGTGGAACCCGGTATCCAACTGGCTTACGATGGCTATGTGAACAACGGTGAGAAGATCAATGATAACAGCAAATGGTACTTTACTGACGAAGGGAACTGGTTCTGGAGCGGAGCTGTGAGATAACCTATACAACCCCAAATAATAAGTTATGGAAAAACTGTTAGACTTGTTAAAGTCTTTCGCAGGCTTTTTGTTTTATCATTACAAAGGATTGTATAATGAACTGAACAAAGCCCGGGATCACGTGCCCCTAAGGTTCATGATCAGTGACTTTGTAAGTGTGCTCCGGAGCTGTGGTATGTTCGTTACGCTGCATGCAATTGCCTTATTGGTGTTCACCGTATTGCCCCTGGGGAGAGATGTACTGCTGATAGTTGTTGAAGAAATTGCCGTCCAGCACCATGTAGGTAATCTACTATGGTTGCTGGGCGGTGCTTTTATATAGAGTGTGGTATCGGAATATGGTAGCCGATATGCTATCTATGTTACTGACCACTCAGGCAAGAGCCTCTCTGATGAAAGGGTACTTTGGCGAAAAGCTGTGCAGAAGACCATTGCACAAACTTCATTGTTGATGCCTTACTTTATTCTGCTGTTAGGTTTTGTGATCAATTATATCGGTGAAAATACACTGAACCCTAATCAACGTAACTGGGGATTTGGCATCCCGATGGAATGTCTGCTCCTGTTAGTGAACCTTGTAGCATGGGCGTATTTCCTGGATGAAAAAAAGGAAGGTCCGGACGACGTTATTTTAGATCCAAAGTCAGGTGAGCTGGTGTCAAAAAGCCATCTGGTGTCATGTCTTTCCTGCGCCTGCCCAAACAGGAATGGAGTGGTGCAATAAGCTGATCGGGATTTACAATGACTATGTATTTCAGTTGCACAAGCCATCTAATTTCTCTGACAGTATCAATAGCCGATTCGAAGAGTTTACGGAGCAGTTTTTAAATCTGCCCCGCGCAGCGCAAAGCGAATTCCTGAAAGACCCCACCAAAATGCCACCGAAGACGATTGTTCCTGCCTCGTTTGTACCATCGCCTACAGGATTGATAAAAGATGATAAGCCTGATACGATGTCCTGATGGATATACTGGATCCCATTGAAATTTTATAAACAGCTGCACCTGCAATTAAAGATCATTGCGATCATCAGCCTCAGTATATTCCTTATTGTAAGTATACTGCCTATCCGGTATTATGAAAAGATTGGTGCACCCGGTCTTGTTATCTTTGCATTTACCTGCTGGATCGGTATTTATATCGGTTTATTATATGTGGATTATGCATTGCTGAGAACAAAACCTTTTTCATTACGCATCACTTTGGTGGTCGTGCTGGTCCTCTCTTCACTCCTGAATAATGATCATCCTGTACGGTATGACAGCGAAAGCAATTATGATCGCAGACCCCTCATGTCTACCCATTTTGATAACTGGTTTAAGCAATATAAATCGGAAGGTGATCACCGGTATTTTTTCAGTTGGGTAAAAGATACGGCAGGAAAGCCCATACCTAAATACCCGGTGGTATTTGTGTGTGCAGAAGGTGGCGCTTTGAGAACAGGCGCCTTCACTTCTCTGATGCTGAGTTTTTTGCAGGAGAGTCTTGCAAATGCACAGGATCTGTATATAATAAATTACACCCGGATACATCAAAGGGTGCAAATATTATCCAACCTGAAGTGAGCCATCCTTTCAATTTCAAAAGAGCTATTTATGCTTATTCAGGTGTGTCGGGTGGTAGCCTGGGAATTGCATTTTTCAATGCGATGGCGTACCTCACTCCTGATAGTCTGCACAAAGTGGATTCCCTCACGAACATGACAGATTTATTTTTCCAGCAGGATTATTTATCGCCTGTGATCGGTAAGATGTTCTACGGTGATCTGCTCAATCTTTTATTGCCGTTTCAGATACCTGCATTTGACAGAGCCGCGGCGGATGAACTAAGACATTACATAGAGGATGAACTGCAGGGGAAAGTGATTCAGCTCTCTATTGGTAAATCAGGTAGTCAGGTGCCATTGAACTGGGGATTATCCACAAATAGTCTGAATAACCTGAAAATGGATATCAAAGACAAGTGGGAACACCGGGAGTTCAATGACCTGCGTAACCTTTACATCCTGAACAAGGATGTGAAGTGGGATTATTAAATCCTTTTCTCTCTCTTTACAAATTTCCTTCTGATCACATCCTGTACCGGGATACCTTCAATCTTACTTTCCAGCCAGGAGATGATGTCCAGGTACAGGAATGATCTTCTTTCGTAAGGATTTTGTGATAACTGCACCAGCTTTTCTTTCAGGCTGGCAAATGCACTTTTCAATGCTTTTGGATTAGCGTAAATATTCTTACGGAGGAACTTCAGTATTTCTTCCATCATTTGCCCAAGGTCTTTGTTCTTGGCAATGAAGTGGTAAACTGACTTAATCAGGTATTCAACCAGGCTGTAATTTTCCAGTTCGTAATGAGCTATGAGGTGTAATATGCGTGCAAAACACTGGATATCTGCGCGAAGGTTACCAATACGCAGGTGAATGATCTTGTTCAGGTACACGATCGCTTTGTTATTGTCTCCACTACCAAAGTACAGGCAGGCGATCTTGTAGTAAAAGAGCAATACCCTGTGCTGGTCTACCTTCAGTTGATGTTCTGCTATCTCTGCTTCCAGTTGTGGTATAATGCTCAATCCATCGCCGAAAGTACCTTCGAGGAAGTACCGGTTTATCCGCGCGGTGTACACGTACACAAATGCGGTGGTCTTGGTATTTTCGTTGAAGGTTTCATTGTTTTCAGCAATGAATGTTTCGAGGGTGCCCAGGTCACGGATAAATTTCTCGTGGTTGCTGGTATAAAACTGTGCGGTGAGCAGGTTGTGCATCGCCTTGATGTACAGTTCCACGTCCGTCTTTTGCAGGGAGGGGTACAATGTAAACAGGTCTACCCATTTGCGGGTGTACCTGTAAAACATCACAAAGTCCTGCAGGATATAGTAATACCAGCTATAGGCCTGGTACAGGTTGATCTTTTCATAAAAGCTCATATCCTGGTGGCAATTGGCCGGCAATTCCTTTTCGAAGAACAGTTTGACCATATTGGCATCCCGTTCATCCCGGGCATGACCCAGTTTGAGATAGAGGCCGTACATGCGCAGGGAGAGGGTAGAGAGCTTGCTGATGTTGCTCAGTTTCTGCTCTATGACCCGGCTTTCCTCACTCAGTTCGTCGGCCCGGTTTTCCAGGCTACGGGTGATGTGACGGCTTTCGATGAGTTTTTCGAATTCTATGATCTCGTAGCTGAGCATCACTTCCTCCTGTTCAATGGCCATGGACTTGGCTTTGGAGAGGAGCTTCAGACTCTGGTTATAGAGTCCCTTGCTATATAGCACCCGGGCGTAGTCCAATTGCTCCCGGAGGTCGATCAGGGGATCTTTTTGTTTGTAGAGCAGGCGGAGGGTGGTCAGCAACTGCTTGTACAGGTGAGCTTTTACATTGCTCAGCTGTTGTTTCTTGATAGCGGGTATTTTCTTCAGTATCTGTTCCTCATCATATTCCTTCAGTTTGTCCAAAGTATTAAAAAGCTGAATGAATAAAACGTCTTCCTTAGAGTTATTTTTGTTGAAAGCAAGCTGGAAATTCCGTTTTTCTGCTTTGGTGAGCGTTTTTATCAGTATAAAGAGCGCATCATGCTGATTGTTGGACATCGTTTATAATATGTTATAATTGACTGACAATCAAACGGGTATTTCTTGTCAGGCTATGTTATATATCGTAATTAGAGCAAATTTAGCTATATGGTAATTAAGGTTTGCTAATTAGATTTGAAGTTACAAACAAACAGGGAAGCACAAAATTAATGATTTAGCCTGTGTTGCAGAAAGTAAAGTATGTTTTTTAATTTAATGTAACACCGGCTCATAAAAAGTAATTACGGAATGGGAAAAACATTAGTTGACAAGATCTGGGACAGTCATATCGTGGTAAGTAAACCTGGATTTCCGGATGCAGTGTACATCAACACGCATTTTATCCACGAAGTTACCAGTCCTCAGGCATTTGACGGATTGCGCAAAAGGGGCATTCCGGTATTCCGTACGGGCAAGACCCGTGCTACAGCCGATCACAACGTACCTACTATGGATCAGCATCTGCCTATCAAGGAAGCGCTGAGCCGCAAGCAGGTAGAGATGCTGACCAGTAATACAGCAGAGTTTGGCGTAGAACTGTATGGTCTGGGCCACCCTTACCAGGGTATTGTGCACGTAATCGGTCCTGAGCTGGGTATTACCCTGCCAGGTATGACCATCGTGTGTGGTGATAGCCATACCAGTACCCACGGTGCATTTGGTGCTATCGCTTTCGGTATCGGTACATCCGAAGTGGAAATGGTACTGGCTACCCAGTGTCTGCTCCAATACCGTCCAAAACGTATGAAAATTGAGGTAAATGGTCAGTTGAAGAAGGGTGTGGTATCCAAGGATATCATCCTGTACATCATCTCCAAGATCTCTGCATCCGGTGCTACCGGCTACTTTGTGGAATTTGCTGGTGAGGCCATCCGCAGCCTGAGCATGGAAGCCCGTATGACCATCTGTAACATGAGTATCGAGATGGGTGCACGTGGAGGGTTGATCGCTCCTGACCAGACTACCTTCGACTATATCAAGGGCCGCGAGTTTGCACCAAAGGGTGCTGACTGGGATAAAGCCCTCGCTTACTGGGAGACTTTGTACACCGATGCTGATGCTGAGTTCGACTCAGTGATCACCTTCGATGCTGCAGATATTGAACCCATGATCACTTATGGAACCAACCCAGGTATGGGTATTGGTGTGACCCAGCACATTCCATCTCTCGAACAGCTGGATGAAAAGGAAAAACCTTCCTTCAGGAAATCCCTGGATTACATGGGGCTGGAGCCAGGCAGCGGTCTGCTGGGCAAAAAGGTGGATTATGTATTCATCGGTAGCTGTACCAACAGCCGCATCGAAGACCTGCGTATGGTGGCTGAATTTGTAAAAGGCAAACATAAGGCAGACGATGTAGTAGTGTGGATCGTACCAGGTTCCAAGCAGGTAGAAGCGCAGGCAAAGAAAGAAGGCATCGACAAAATATTTGAAGCGGCCGGTTTCCAGTTGCGCGAGCCAGGCTGCTCTGCATGTCTGGGTATGAACGAAGATAAAGTTCCTGCCGGCATGTATTGTATCTCTACCTCCAACCGTAACTTCGAAGGTCGTCAGGGTCCTAACGCCCGCACCTTCCTCGCCAGCCCACTGTCAGCAGCAGCTGCAGCGATCACTGGTAAAGTAACCGATGTAAGAGAACTCGTATAAAAGTATCATCATGGCCTGGAACGCGGATTTATATAAAGAAAAGCATGCCTTTGTTTTCAACTATGGTAACAGTGTAGTAGAATGGCTGCAGCCCAAAGCTGGGGAGACTATCCTCGATCTGGGTTGTGGTACAGGCGAACTCTCGGCTCAGATTGCTGAGAGTGGGGCAACGGTAAAAGGGATAGACAGTTCCGCCAGTATGATTGCCAGTGCAAAAAGTCATTACCCTTCCATCGATTTTGAAGTGGCAGACGGTACTTCTTTTTCACTGAATCAAACCTTCGATGCGGTGTTTTCCAATGCCACCCTGCACTGGATTCGCCAGAAGGAGAAAGTACTGGATCGTATCTGGCATCACCTGAAACCCGGTGGCAGACTGGTACTGGAAATGGGAGGAAAAGGAAATGTAGACGACATCACTGGTGCACTGAGCAAAGCGATGAAAGAAAAGGGATATGAATTTAAACCTTTTTGGTATTTTCCATCTCCTGGTGAATATACTTCCCTGTTGGAAGAATATGGTTTCCGGGTAAATCAGCTGAGCTATTTTGACCGTGATACCGAGCTGGCTGATCCGGAGAATGGTATCGTAGAATGGCTGCAGATGTTCGGGGCATACTACCTCGAAGCAATACCTGAAGCAGACAGACTGCCCATCCTCAAAGCTGCACAGGAAAGCCTGCGTGCTACTAACTTCCGCGATGGCAAATGGTATACTAAGTATGTAAGGTTGCGCGTGAAAGCTGAAAAAATTGCAGACGCTCAATAATTTGTAAAACACGTAAATTTAAAGTCCTCCTTACGGAGGCGATATATAATGAGTAAGAATTTTCAACAGTTGGAATCTACCGCAGTTCCTATTCCAATCGAAAACATTGATACTGACCAGATCATTCCGGCACGCTTCCTGAAAGCAACTACCCGCGATGGTTTCGGTGAAAATCTGTTCCGCGACTGGCGTTTTGACGGCGACAATCAACCTAAAGCTGATTTCGTACTGAACAATCCTACTTACAGTGGCCAGGTACTGGTAGCTGGTAAAAACTTTGGTTGTGGTTCCAGCCGTGAGCACGCAGCCTGGGCCATTGCCGACTATGGTTTCAAGGTGGTGATCAGCAGTTTCTTTGCAGATATCTTCAAGAACAATGCACTGAACAACTTCATCCTGCCTATCCAGGTGACTGATGCATTTCTCGACAAGATCTTTGCAGCAATCGAAGCAGACGTACATGCGAAACTGGCTGTAGATCTTGAAAAACAGACCCTGAAGATTGTATCTACGGGTGAAGAAGTTTCCTTCGACATCAATCCATACAAGAAAGCATGCCTGATCAATGGCTATGATGATATTGACTACCTGTTAAGCCTGCGTAAGGAAATTGAAACTTACGAAGCCACCCGGGAGTTTAATTTTTAACTTTTCGCTTTAACTCAACAAAACAATAAATGGGCGTAGACAAAAAAATACTGGTTATTCCGGGTGATGGTATCGGACAAGAAGTGACTACCTGGGGTAGGAAAGTGCTGGAAACAATAGCAACAAACTACAAGCACAACTTTACGTTTGAAGAAGGCATCATGGGGCACGTAGCAATCGAAGCTACCGGTAATCCCCTGCCAGATGAAACATTGGATAAAGCACGCAAAAGTGACGCTATCCTTTTTGGCGCTATCGGACATGCCAAATATGACAACGATCCTACACTGAAAGTACGCCCTGAACAGGGATTGCTGAAGATCCGTAAGGAACTGGGATTGTATGCAAACCTGCGTCCTATTAAGTTGTTTGATGAGCTGCTGGAAGCTTCCAGCATCAAGCCGGAAATACTGCGTGGAGCAGATATCCTGTTCTTCCGCGAGCTGACCGGTGATGTTTACTTTGGTGAAAAGAATCGTTCAGAAGATCGTAACACAGCTTCTGACCTGATGATCTATCACAAGTATGAAGTAGAGCGCATTGCCCGCAAAGCATTTGAAGCTGCACGTACACGTCGCAATAAACTGTGCTCTGTGGATAAAGCAAACGTACTGGAAGCAAGCCGTCTGTGGCGCGAAGTAGTACAGGCACTGGCAAAAGAATATACTGACGTAGAGGTAGAACATATGTTCATTGATAACGCTGCTATGCAACTGGTGAAGGATCCTAAACGTTTCGACGTGGTGGTAACCGGCAACCTGTTTGGCGATATCCTGACAGACGAAGCATCTCAGATCGCTGGTTCTATGGGTATGCTGGCTTCTGCTTCAGTAGGTGACAGCGTTGGCTTCTACGAGCCTATCCATGGTTCTGCACATGACATTGCAGGGAAAGGTATTGCCAATCCGCTGGCTTCTATCCTGTCTGCAGCACTGATGCTGGATATTTCTTTTGGACTGAAAAATGAATCGCTGCGTGTGATCAAGGCGGTAGAAGCTACTTTGAAACAAGGCTTCCGTACAATGGATATTGCGAACAAGCATACAGACAACCATCTGGTAATGGGTACTGATGCAATGGGCGCCAAAGTACTGGAGAATTTAAACTAAGAATTAAAAAAACAATAACAAATCAACATAAGATGAGCGATAAAAATCGTGTGTACGTCTTCGATACTACTCTCCGTGATGGTGAACAGGTACCTGGCTGTCAGCTGACCACAGTTGAAAAGATCACTATAGCCAAGGAGCTGGAAGCACTGGGAGTAGATGTTATTGAAGCCGGTTTCCCAATATCGAGCCCCGGCGATTTCCAGAGCGTAGTAGAAATATCAAAAGCTGTAAGTGAGCCGGTGATCTGTGCACTTACCCGTGCAAACACTATGGATATTGATGCTGCTGCCGAAGCCCTGCGTTTTGCAAAACGTAAGCGTATTCATACAGGTATCGGTTCTTCCGATATGCACATTAAATATAAATTCAACAGTACCCGCGAGGAGATCCTGAAGCGTGCTGCTGATGCGGTAAAATATGCACGTAAATTTGTTGACGATGTAGAATTTTATGCAGAAGATGCAGGCCGTGCAGACAATGCATACCTCGCGCAGATGATCGAAGCAGTGATTGCCGCAGGTGCGACTGTAGTAAACATTCCTGATACGAATGGTTACTGTCTGCCTGACCAGTATGGTGCCAAGATCAAGTACCTGATGGATCATGTGTCTAACATTGATAAAGCAATTATCTCCGTACACTGTCACAACGATTTGGGTATGGCTACTGCCAACTCTATCGCTGGTGTGATCAACGGTGCACGTCAGGTAGAATGTACCATCAATGGTATTGGTGAGCGTGCAGGTAATACTTCTCTCGAAGAGGTGGCGATGATCCTGAAAACACATCATGCATTGGGTTATCATACAGGTATTCAGTCAAAGAAACTGTATCAGCTGAGCAACATGGTTGAAACTATGATGCGCATGCCGGTGCAACCGAATAAGGCGATTATAGGCCGCAATGCATTTGCACATAGTTCCGGTATTCACCAGGATGGTGTGCTGAAGCATCGCGAAAACTATGAGATCCTGAATCCGGAAGATGTAGGTATCGAGTCGAATGCGATTATCCTGACTGCACGCAGTGGCCGTCATGCCCTGAAGCACCACCTGGAGCGACTGGGGTATAAACTGGATAAGGTGAATCTGGATGAGGTATATCAGCGCTTCCTGGTGATGGCAGATAGCAAGAAAGAGATTTCTGATGCAGATCTGTTAGAACTGATGGGGAATGGTAATGATCAGAATTATTCAGATGATAAGGCGATCAAGGTTACATTGTTGCAGGTAGTATGTGGTGATCCACTGCGTCCTATGGCGACCGTGAAGCTGAAGATCAATGGTGAGGAGAAAGAAGCCAGTTCTGCTGGTAATGGTCCGGTGGATGCGGCGATCAATGCGATCCATGAGATTATTAAAGATCAGATAGATATTGATGAATTTAATATCCAGTCAATGAGAGGGGGTAGTGCGGATGTGAGTAAGGTGAATATGAGGGTGAAGCATAATGGTCAGAGTTACTATGGATATGGGACTTCGACGGATATTGTGAATGCTTCTATGCATGCTTATGTAGATGCGCTGAATAAAATATTCTAGCACTTTTTTGAATTCCTTCGCGGTTTTTTGAAATTCAGCTCCGCTGAATTTCAAAAAACCGCAATCAAAATTTCTGATCGAAACGCTCAGCGTTTCGATCAGAAATTTTGTAATTGTTTAAAGTCTATATTCATAAGCGGATACTCCTGTCCATCTTTCAAATAAAAATGCCACCATTCCGTAGTTAAGTTTATAAACCCATGCCTCTCCATTACCTCCCTCAATAACTTCCGATTATTAGCCACCGATGTATCCTGTACATTATACGACTGATGCGCCTTCTCCGTAAAATCATCAAAATCTGTCGGCATTGCCAAAGGCTTTCCAGTTTTTAAATCACATAAGGTAAGGTCCACTGCTATCCCTCTATTATGCCCTGACCCTTTTGCCGGATTCGCCGCATATCTTTCATCCGGCACAATCTCCCACATCTTCTGCGTCACACTAAATGGTCTGTACCCATCATAGATCAACAACCCTAATCCCCGTTCCTCCAACTCCTCCTGTACTTCCTTCAACGCCTTCGCTGCCGGCAATTTTAAATAAGCCGCTGCACGCGGATACAACACCTGGTGTGTAAAGTTATTAGCCGTCGCATACCGGATATCCAATCTGATATGCGGAATGTACTTCGTAAGATCCACCAAATCAGACTGGTTACTTTGCGCAAAAGCAAAATGATACCAGAAAATGAAGAAAATAACAACAGTATAATTGAATTTCAACCTTTATCTATTTAAAAAATATAAAATATGGTAATAAAGTATAGACTTCTGCTAAAAAAAGATGGAAATCCCCTTGTTAAAAAGGCTATTTTAGAACCCTTAAAATAAGGAAATTATGAACCTGTTTAGATTAGATAATAAAGTGGCAGTTGTTACGGGCGGCGGTAGTGGAATTGGTCAGGCTATTGCTAAGGTTTTTGGTGCACAGGGCGCCAGTGTTCACATCATAGAGCTGAATGAAGACGGTGGTCGCCAGACAGCTGCAGACATCATTGCCGAAGGTGGCAAGGCTGCTGTATACGGCTGTAATGTAGCCAAACAGTCGGAAGTTGTCGCTGTGATGGAAAAGATCACTGCTGCCGCAGGCCGCATCGACATCCTCGTAAACTGTGCCGGTATTGCCCACGTAGGCCGGTTAGACACCACTTCAGAAGAAGATCTGGACAGGGTATATAATGTGAATGTGAAAGGTACGTACAACTGTATGTTCGCCGTAATCGGTCAGATGAAAGCACAAAAGAGCGGTGTGATCCTGAACGTAGCTTCTATAGCTTCCAGCGTAGGTATTCCTGACAGGTTTGCTTACTCTATGAGTAAAGGCGCAGTGCTTACGATGACCCTCTCTGTGGCAAAAGATTTTATCAGGGATGGTATCCGTTGTAACTGTGTGTCTCCTGCACGTGTGCATACACCATTTGTAGACGGTTTTATCGCTAAAAACTACCCTGGCAAAGAAGCTGAAATGTTTGAGAAACTCTCTCAGACACAACCAATTGGACGTATGGCTAAACCAGTAGAAGTAGGTACCCTGGCACTGTACCTGTGCTCAGAAGAAGCAGGCTTCATTACCGGTTGTGATTATCCATTGGATGGTGGTTTTATAAAGCTTAATAATTAATTATAAGTAAAGAATTATGAAATAAGGCAAAAGGTATCTTATATTCGTAAATTCTAATTTGTAATTAATCAACCACAATTCCATTATTCATGAAATCTATTTGGTCAGTTATCATACCTGCCACAACTTTATTGTACGCATGTGGCGGTACAGGTACCAACGCTGGCAACGGCCAGCAGGCGGGAGATAGCACAGCTGCGTTTCAACCAGCTACGCCTTCTGGTAAGGTCGCAGTCGCTTTCCCGGCAGATGCAGATACGACCCGTATCTCTATCCATTTTGAAGCAGACGGACAGTCTTCGGACAAAACGTTTGAACTGCCTCTGGCAAGAGACGTGGCCGAGCAGGATTTGTATCGTGCAGTGTGGGACAAGCCTAACAGCGTATACATTGGTGTACTGAAAAGTGACCATAGCACCCGCTATTATCATGCAAGTGTTGATAACGGAAGCGCAAAGATCAATCTGGTAGGCACGCCTCCTGCAGCAGTATGGCACTATGCTGAAGAAAAGGCCGGTTTAGGCACCATTAGCCTGGATATGAAAGCAGTTGATTCTTACGAACAACAAATTCAATCCGGTACTATCATCGCTGACCTGATCGTGAAAAAACTGCCGGTTTCTTCTCCTGATTCTGTGAGAATTTATGCAGAATTCGGTGGCGCTAACAAGACCATTGGAATGGTGGTGCCAGCAGAAGCAACCACAGGTATCGTACAATCACCTTCTCACCCGGAACAGGTGTTCCTTGTGCAGATCCTGAACAAAAAGTACACAAACCTGGTGGAAATCAAAGTGGATAATGGTCACCTGAAGATCAATTCACTGCGATAAGTGTTAAAATAAAAAACAAAGTACAATTAACATATGAAACTGATACGATTTGGAGCACCGGGAGCTGAGAAGCCGGGAGTGGTAACCGAAGCAGGCATGTTTGATGTCAGTGCATTCGGGGAAGATTTTGGTGAGCAATTTCTGGCGACAGATGGACTGAATCGCCTGGCTGCATGGTGGGCGCAAAATGAAAAAAATTGCCCTTCTGTGCCTGCAGGTACCCGTCTCGGAAGCCCTATCACAAGGCCTTCCAAGATTATTTGCATTGGTCTGAACTACGCTGACCATGCAAAGGAAACCAATGCAGCAATTCCACAGGAACCAATCGTATTTTTCAAGAGTACTACTGCGCTGGTAGGCCCGAATGATGACTTAGTCATTCCCCGCAACAGCGTAAAAACTGACTGGGAAGTGGAACTGGCTGTGGTGATTGGCAGGAAAGCCAGCTATATAGAAGAAAAAGATGCGCTGGAATACATAGCAGGTTATGCACTGCACAACGACTATAGCGAGCGTGAGTTCCAGCTGGAACGTGGCGGACAGTGGGTAAAAGGGAAGAGTAATGACACCTTTGCACCGCTGGGCCCATGGCTGGTAACCAAAGAGGAAATTAAAGATGTGGATAACCTGCGTCTGTGGTTAACCCTGAATGGAAAAACCATGCAGGACGGTACTACAGCCAACCTGATCTTTAAGATTCCTTTCATCGTTTCCTACCTGAGCCAGTTTATGACCCTGCTGCCGGGCGATGTGATCTCTACAGGTACACCTGCAGGCGTAGGTTTGGGAATGAAACCAAATGTATATGTAAAAGCTGGTGATGTGATTGAGCTGGGTATTGACGGTTTGGGTACATCCAAACAAATAGCTGTTGCTTTCAAATAAGAAGACAGTAAGAAATTTTGATGCGGTCAGACTGCTTTTGCCGTCTGACCGCAAAATTTTCCACTTACTGTAATTCTGACATTTATTCCCTTTAAACTTGTAATTTGCTACGATATGAAGAGGCACTGTCTTGCGTTAGATCTGAAGAATGACCCGGTTTTGATCGCTGAGTACGAAGCGTATCACCGGGAAATATGGCCTGAAATCAGGAAGAGTATTTTAGACAGCGGCATAGTGAACATGGAGATTTACCGTATCATGGACCGCCTGTTTATGATCATGGAAGTAGATGAAACGTTTTCATTCGAAAAGAAAGATGCTGCAGATGCTGCTAACCCCAAAGTACAGGAGTGGGAAGCACTGATGTGGAAATACCAGCAGGCCTTACCAGTGGCCAGGCCGGGAGAAAAATGGATATTTATGGAGAAGATCTTTGCATTGTAAGAAGAGACTAATACGCCCGGGATTTTAATTAGGAAGCAAACGTTATGAAAAAATGGTCATAGACGCTCACCAGCATTTTTGGCAATATCATCCTGTAAAGGATGCCTGGATCACTGATGATATGAAAGTGATCCAGCAGGATTTTTTGCCACAACACCTACTACCGGTTTTGGCGCAAAATAATGTGGATGGCTGTGTCGCTGTACAGGCGGACCAGTCAGAGATGGAAACTGATTTCCTGCTGGGGCTTGCTGCCGGACATGATTTTATTAAAGGCATTGTGGGTTGGATAGATCTGCGCGATGCAGACCTGGAAGACAGGCTGGCGCATTATAGCCAGTATCCCGTGCTGAAAGGTTTCAGGCATATCGTACAAGGTGAGCCTGATCCTGCATTTATTATCAGGGAAGACTTTTGCAGGGGTATACAACTCCTGTCGAAATACAACTTTACTTACGACATCCTGGTCTACCCGGTACAACTACCGGCAGTAGCTACGTTTGTACAGAAATTTCCAGATCACCGGTTGGTGATCGATCATCTGGCCAAACCGTATATTAAAACCGGTGATGTCGAAAACTGGGCAAAACAGATGCGTGCCATTGCCCGGTATCCGCATGTATATTGCAAACTCAGTGGTATGGTCACTGAAGCTGACTGGAACAACTGGGAGCCGGCACATTTTGCGCCATTCCTGGAAGTTTGCCTGGAAGCTTTTGGGGCAGACAGACTCCTGTTTGGCTCCGACTGGCCGGTATGCCAGGTTGCGGGTAGCTATACACAGGTAAAAGGTATTGTGACTGATTATATCAGTCATTTATCTGCAACAGAGCAGGCAAAGATAATGGGTGGAAATGCGATTGCATTTTATGGGCTATAGGCAATCAAAGGAGTGCAAAGTAATTCAAACAATTTCAAAGAAATTTTAAACGAATTCAATTCCCCTGAAATGCCTTACATGTCTTCCAAAGGAAGAACTATTAAAAGAACAATATTTCTAATCAATATTTAAATCGTTCACATGGATCTGGGATTAAAGGAAAAAGTATTTATTGTTACAGGTGGTGCAAAAGGAATAGGCGAAGCTATCTCCAAACTGATTGCCGCTGAAGGTGGTATTGCTGTAGTGGCAGGCAGGAACGCAGCTGATAATGATAAAACTGTAGCAGCGATCAAAGCTGCCGGTGGCAAAGCTTTTGGCATTGCAGCCGAGTTGGGTAAAGTGGAAGATTGCAAAAAAGTAATTGACCTGGTGATAGCAGAATTTGGCCGCATCGATGGTCTTGTAAACAACGCCGGCGTGAATGACGGTGTAGGCCTGGAAAGTGGCAGCCCTGAGAAATTCATGGCTTCTCTGCAAAAGAACCTCTCTCACTATTATAACCTCGCGCACTATGCACTGCCTTATCTGAAAACGACTAAAGGCAGTATCTTAAATATCGGTTCCAAAGTGGCAGAAACCGGCCAGGGTAATACCAGTGGATACGCTGCTTCCAAAGGTGGTATCAATGCACTGACCCGCGAATGGGCGGTGGAATTGCTGCCTTACAGCATCCGCGTAAATACAGTGATCCCTGCTGAAGTATGGACGCCACTGTACGAAAACTGGATCAACTCCCTTCCTGATCCAAAGGAGAAACTGGCCGCTATCGTTTCTAAAATTCCTTTAGAAAAGAGAATGACCACCTCCGAAGAAATTGCTAACATGACAGTGTTCTTACTGTCCAACGTGTCGTCTCATACTACCGGCCAGATCATCTATGTCGATGGTGGTTATACCCATCTGGACAGGTCCGTGAGCTAATTTATTTTTAAACCATTCAAATTTTCCACAATGGCCGGAGCCACAATGTCCACTTCCACTGTTAAGGCAAACATCGATACGAATAAGAGTTACCTGTTTCCATTTATACTGGTGACCAGCCTGTTCTTTTTATGGGGATTTGCGTATGGATTGCTCGATATTTTAAACAAACATTTTCAGGATGTACTGGAAGTGACGAAGAGAAAGTCTACCCTGTTGCAGTTTGCTTATTTCGGGGCATACTTCCTGATGGCATTGCCGGCTGGTATTTTCATGAATAAATATGGTTACAAAAAGGGTATCCTGCTGGGATTGGTGCTGTACGCAATAGGGGCGTTTTTATTTTATCCCGCTGCAGGTGCACTTAGTTTCAACGGCTTTCTGGCGGCATTGTTTATACTTGCCTGTGGACTGGCCTGTCTTGAAACGGCAGCGAACCCGTATGTAACCGTGCTTGGTAAAAGTGAAACTTCTGAATTCCGCCTGAACCTGTCACAGTGTTTTAATGGCGCAGGTTCTTCATTAGGCGCTTTCATAGGAGGGCAGCTGTTCCTGGAAGACAAAGCCGCCGCAGCCTCCGCAGCCAAAGACCTGACAGTCGTTCAGCTTACCTACATTGTTATTGGTATTGTTGTCGTACTGATCGCCATGTTCTTTTTCCGTACACCATTGCCTGAGATCAGGGAAGATGAGGAGGAAGGTCTTGATGCTGCCGCGAAAGCGAGGCCATTATTTTCCCATTCCCATTTTATATGGGGTATTATCGCCCAGTTCTTTTATGTAGCTGCTCAGGTAGGTGTGGCCGCATTATTCATCAACTACGTTACAGAATACTGGCAGGGTACTACCAGTAAGCAGGCATCGTCACTGCTGGCGATCGGGCTTGGATTATTCCTGGCAGGCAGATTTGTGGGTACCGCCATCATGCGGAAAATAAAACCGAACAAGCTGCTGATGATCTATGCATTTATCAACGTGCTGCTTTGTATGCTGGTGATAGCCGGTCAGGGAGAGATGTCTGTGTATGCACTGATGGCCACTTTCTTCTTTATGTCTATCATGTTCCCTTCCATCTTTGCACTGGGTGTGAAAGATCTGGGTGTGCATACAAAAAGGGCTTCTTCCTTCCAGATCATGGCCATAGTAGGTGGTGCGATCGTACCTTATGTAATGGGTACATTGGCAGATATGAAATCGACAGCCATCGCTTATGTAGTACCACTGGTTTGTTTCTCGGTGGTTTTCTACTTTGGCGGCTGGGGTTATAAACAGCGATGATTCTCATCATGAAATATGTAAATAGCTTCTGCCATCCGCAGAAGCTATTTTTTTTTAACTACATTCGAATCATGAACCGGTTATTGTTATTCCTTTGCCTTTTGATCGGTCATACGGTTGCATCACAATCCGTATCAATCACCATCACTCACGAGGTGAACCACCAGCCTATGCGGACCAATAAAGCTTATTATACCGCACAGGGAGATACCTTTACCATTACGAAATTCAAATACTACCTCAGCAATTTCGCCTTCACCAATGATTCAGGAGAAGCTATTAAATTACCCCCTGAATATTTCCTGGTCAGTGAAGATAGTGCTGCCAGCAAAAAGATCTCCCTCACAGGACTACCTTTGGGGCGATATAAGGCCGTTTCTTTCATGATCGGGGTAGATAGTATCATGAACTGCACAGGGGTGCAGAGCGGGGCTTTAGACCCTCTTTATGGCATGTTCTGGACATGGAACAGTGGTTACATTATGGCGAAACTGGAAGGCACGTCTCCTGCTTCTCATTTACCGGGGCATGTACTGCAATTTCATATTGGAGGATATAGGGGTGCACACCAGTCTCAGCGGATGGTGCATGTAAATACATCATTTGTAGTCTCGGCAGACAATACGCCGGTGGTGAACCTCGTAGCAGATGCTGCGTTCTGGTTCAATGGTGCTAATCCGATCCGCTTTAGTGAAACAGCGGGCTTTATGGCCCCAGGTACGATAGGAGACCGGATTGCAGATAATTACAGTCACATGTTTTCCGTTAAATCAAAATAATGAATTGCAAAGCGACGTATGTGATCATGGCATTCTGCCTTTTCCTGGTGGGGATCAGTCTCCGTGGGAAAGGCCCTGGCCCTGGTGTCACCTATGTAACCCTCCATTTACCCGATAGTCTCCCTAAACCTGTGTATGACTTTTCTAAAAACCCATTGACAAAAGAAGGTATTGCCTTAGGAAGATATTTATTTTATGATCCGAAGTTATCCCGCGATAGTTCGGTTTCCTGCGGATTTTGTCATCAGCAGTTTGCCGCATTCGGGCATTTTGACCATGCATTGGCACATGGTGTGTATGGCAGGATGGGTACGCGTTCTGTACCTACTTTGTTCAACCTGATCTGGCAAAAAGATTTCATGTGGGATGGCGGGGTCAATCACCTGGATATACAACCCATGTCGCCCATCGTTGCAGAAAATGAAATGGACATGCCACTGAATGAACTGTTAGACCGGCTCAAATGCAATGAGAAATACCAGCAAATGTTCAAAGCGGCATATGGTACGGAAGAAGTGACGAGTCAGCGGATGTTCAAAGCGCTGGCGCAGTTCATGGCGACAATGATCAGCTTTGACAGTAAGTATGACAGTGTGAGGAGGGGAGAACCCGGTGTGACCTTTACGGCAGAAGAAGGAGGTGGCTATAAAACATTTCAGCAGAAGTGTGCAGGGTGCCATAAAGAACCGTTTTTTACAGACTTCACCGCGCGGAATAATGGACTGCCTTACAGTCCGAATATGAATGATATGGGGCGTATGCGTATTACAAACAATACAGGAGATTATATGAAGTTTAAAGTACCTTCTTTACGCAATGTAATGGTGAGTGCGCCTTATATGCATGATGGAAGGTTCTTTGATATTTTCCAGGTGTTTGCCATGTATGATCATGGACAGGAGAAAGGTAGTACCGTTGATCCTTTAGTACGCGGTATGCAACTGTCACCAAAGGAACAACGGCAGTTATATATGTTCTTACTCACCCTTACGGATAAACATTTTTTGAAGAACCCGGATTTCAGTGAAGTGATGATAACGGATTAATTACTTTTTCTTCCGTCTCCAGCAATCTGCTACATGATCATCTACCATACCTGTGGCCTGCATAAAGGCGTAGCAGATAGTAGAGCCTACGAACTTAAATCCACGCTTGAGCAGGTCTTTGCTCATCGCATCAGAGATAGGGGTTTTAGCTGGTATCTCACTCAGTGATTTGAAGTGATTGACGATCGGTTTACCACCCACAAAACTCCAGATGTATTTGTCAAAACTGCCGAATTCCTTTTGTACTTCGAGGAATGCTTTTGCATTGAGAACAGTACCGTTTATTTTGAGGCGGTTACGGATAATGCCGGCATCCGCCATGAGGGACTCGATCTTTTTATCAGTGTATTTTGAGATCTTTTTTGCGTCCCAGTTGTCAAAAGCTTTACGGTAGTTTTCTCTTTTGGTGAGCACAGTATACCAGCTCAGGCCAGCCTGAGCGCCTTCGAGATTGATCATTTCGAACAGGCGGGTATCGTCGTGAAGCGGAACGCCCCATTCAGTGTCGTGGTAGTCTTTGTAGAGCTGGTCTTTGGTAGACCAGGAGCAGCGGTTTGGTTCCATCCTGCAATTTAATCAAAAAGGAGGCGACTCATAAATATTATGAGGGGACTTTTTAATTCATTCAGGCGATCAGTAATTCTTGCACTGTTTCAGTTTCCGGCAAAATTTGCAATCATTCAGGTGATTAGCAATTCTTCCACCCTTTCATTCCCCGGCAGATCTACCGCTACCACAATGACGCGGCCACCCGGTGGCAATACAGCTGCCTTATAATGCCAATCCACGCCGTTCCTGCCTAACATGGCCGATCCTCTTTCGAGTATCACACCAGCATCATCTATCACCCTTACCTGCACATCAGCTACCCTGAATTCATCCTTCGCCGTTACTACCACATCCATATCTTCTAACCTGATATTCTGAATTTCCGGCGCACGGTACGCATCCTTCACGGCCATATTATAAGCATTCTGGCCAGGTCCGGCCAGTGATTTATAATATGCCTTTATATCAGGATCCTGTATGATCACCTTTGCATAAGCTGCCGCAACGTGCATCTTATACCTGGCTTCCAACTGCTTTTTAGTCGGCTTGTTCTTTGACGGACCACGCTTCTTTGCTATAATAATCTGCCCGTTTCGTCTATAGATTGTGAATTGATTGCCGAGAGTACCCTCCACGGCCTGAAGTAGTAAGTTGTCTTTGACAATAGCCATAACAAACAATTTTGGGGTTATAAGATCAATATTAAAACTATTCTTTGAAATAATAGCGCGACAATAACGCCAAATGAGTACTATTACTTCACCTTATAGTCACTTCAATATCCAAAAGATATACAAATACCCTTTTAATGACCTTATGGTGCCCATATAGAAACGGCATTCTGCTATACAAAGGATATAAAAAAAAGCCCCATCATTTTAGTGATGGGGCCTTTTTTATAATATGTTCTTTTATTTTATGCGAGGAGTTTTATCAGCGCTTTTACCTTGTGTTTATATGTCACCAGGTCTTCCTGCGTTTGCTTAATAAAACTATTATCGTCCAGCTTACCCACTACCGCATCCATTTCTGCTTCATTTTCATACGTCATCTTCCTGAACGGATTTTCATAATCTTTTGCTCTTGATTGCTGAATCCCCTCTGTTAATAACGTCTGCGTTTGTATGGATGCCTGCAAACATTCAATAAAGAAATCTGCATTAAAATCAGCAATTGTTTTTTCCTGTATAAACAGGAGCGATGCAATAGCATGCTGCAATTTGTCGGTAGCATACCGTTGACCTATTTCCTGGTATTGTGCATGCAGATCTGCCCAGCTGCTCACTTTATCCTCACGGATATTGCGTTTCAAATTATGCAGGGTAGATGCCGGCATCAGCTGTCCGCCTACATTGTACCAGTGTTCTCGCTGTGCGGTGAGTGCAATGTTGTGAATCGCTTCAAAAGTTTTAATCTCATTTGTTTCTACAAACTGCATCACATTTTTTACTGCATAGAGTACGATCAATGCACGGAATAACGGGTACGTTTTGTGCACTTTCAATAAGTGTACTTCCCGGTTACTGTTTTCCACACCTTTGATCAGTATCTTCAGCTTCGCTACTTCCGCAGGATGATTAAGCAGCAGATCCTGTCCTTTCTGGCGATAGTGTTGCGCTGTCAGTTCAGGACAATCTGTTTCTGTATGCAGGTGCCATGCTTTACCAGTAGCGGCTTCCATCAGTGCCATGGCATGAATCATTTCTTCCACGCTATCCGGCGCCAGGTAATCATATTCTATCAGCTGTGTCTTATCTGTACGCTTGTCACGATCCAGGTATTTCCAGGAGTTACGTGCCAGTGCATACATGTTATGAAGGAACCAATAGCCTGTCATAATCTTCAGACAATTATGCTGCTCATCATTGATCACTAAACTAAATGGAAATGGAATATCCATCTCCTGCATATAGTTTCCTTTCGCAATCAGTGTAAAGGAGGCAAAGCGGGAATTGTGCTTTAAGCTTACACAGAGACCCGGCCAGAAACCGCGACCTGCAATGATCTCACCATCCGGACCTCTTGAGTTATGGTTGGAGCCGATGGTCGCACCGGCAGCCATATTACTCTGTCCCATGATGAGTGCTGCACATAAAAAGGAGTTGTTATGGTGCTGCTCATGTGCCGGGAAGATCAATGAATTCAATACTTCGCAGCAGGAGATGGTGGCATTGTTGCCTAAGTAAGAGTTGATGAGTCGCGCACCATACTTGAGCTGTGAATGCGATGCCATGATGAAGCGTACGGCTTTCACACCATAGAATACGCGACAACCATAGCCTACTATACCATTCACCAGTTCACAACCTTCACCTATTTGTGTAGAGGCTTCTGCACTGCTATTGATGGTGACATTTTTAATTTTATTGGCGCCTTTCAGGTAAGCATCTGTGCCGATCATAACGTCTTTCAGGATCTTCACATTCTTGATCACACAGCGATCGCCTACCATACCATAGTAGCCGCGTTTCTTATCAAACTGTTGTTCAGTAAAGGCTTTGAATTTATCCTGCAGTACCTTGTCGTCACGGTTACGGGTCCACAGCCATGCATCGCCGGGCAGCATACCATCGAAGGGCATGATAGATCTGCCACCGTTTTCATTGCACAGCTCCAGCCAGATACGCAGGCTTTCGGGTTCGCCTTCTTTCACGATCCCATTCCCGAATTTAGCATGACCGGTAGTGGCCATTTCATTCACATTACAGATCATCACATCGTTGCCGACCAGGTAATGCGACAGGAAGTTCACATTGTGCACGACTACATTGTCGCCAAAGTCGCAGGAAGAAATAGTACTGTTGTACAATCCTACAGGGAGGCGCAGGTTATGGAATTCCAGGAAGTAGGGTTCCAGTTTTCCGATACGCACAATACCAAAGAACTGGCAGTGCTTAACTAATTGGGGATTGAACTCGTTCGTGACAGAAATATTATTCCAGTTGTCAGAAGTGTTGTCATTTCTAACAAGCGTCTCTATCTCCAATGCAGATAGATGCCGGTAGATGTTGGACTTTCCCCATTGCTGATCGCGGAGATAGTATTCATCTTTTCCTTCCGGCAAATAAGGCGCTGCTACAAAATTGTACCCCAGCTCAGTGAGCGGTTTTTTCTGTATCAGGTTCATGTAAGCGTTTTGAGATTATTCAACAGTCACTGACTTCGCCAGGTTTCTTGGCTTATCCACATCATATCCTTTCAGAACCCCTATATGGTAAGCGAGTAACTGCAAAGGAATTACAGAAACAATAGGCGCTACCAGTTCGTCTGCTTCAGGTATAACGATCACATCGTCTGCCATAGGCGGAATGGTGAGATCCCCTTCGGTAACTACGGCAATTACTTTGCCTTTGCGGGCCTTGATCTCCTGGATGTTGGATACTACTTTCTCATAATAGCTGTCGCGGGTAGCCACAAATACCACGGGCAGGTTTTCATCTACCAGGGCGATAGGGCCATGTTTCATTTCGGCAGCAGGGTATCCTTCTGCGTGTATGTAAGAGATCTCTTTCAGTTTGAGTGCACCTTCCAGTGCTACGGGGAAGTTGTAACCACGACCCAGGTAGAGGAAGTCACGGGCATCTTTGTACTTATCCGCGATTTTTTTGATCTGGTCGTTCAGTTGCAGGGCGGTAGCCACTTTTTCAGGAATGTGGTCCAGTTCATCCAGCAGGTGCTGGAAGCGCTGTTCGGTGATGGTACCCTTTTCCTGTGCTACTTTCAGGCCAATGAGGCACAATACTGCCAGCTGGGCGGTAAAGGCTTTTGTACTGGCCACACCGATTTCAGGGCCAGCGTGTGTATAAGCACCTGCATCTGAAATACGGGCGATGGAAGAACCGACTACGTTGCACACACCGAGGATGGTGGCGCCTTTTTTCTTAGCGGCTTCAATGGCCACCAGTGTATCGGCAGTTTCGCCGGATTGAGATACGGCTATGATCACATCGCCTTCGCCAACAACCGGGTTGCGGTAGCGGAACTCAGAAGCATATTCAACTTCAACGGGAATGCGGCACAGTTCTTCAATCATATATTCAGCCACGAGGCCTGCATGCCAGGAAGTACCACAGGCCACGATGATGATGCGCTTAGCACCTGCCAGTTGTGACAGGTGATCGCGGATACCACCGATGGTGAGAGTGCCCTTTTTGGCGTCCAGACGGCCACGTAAGCTATCGAGGATCGTTTGTGGTTGCTCAAATACCTCTTTGAGCATGAAGTGGTCGTAACCGCTTTTTTCAATCGCAGCCAGTTCGATATCCAGTTTCTGGATATAAGGCGTTTGCCTTTCGTTGGAGATATTTTTCAGGATCAGTTCATCGGCTTTGATGATGGCGATTTCGTAATCGTTTACATATACTACTTCTTTAGTATACTCTACGATCGGAGAAGCATCGGACGCGAGGAAGTGTTCGCCTTTGCCTACGCCGATTACGAGGGGGCTTCCTTTGCGTGCAGCAATCAGGGTATCAGGGTTATCCTCGTCCACGATCACGAGCACGTAGGCGCCTACTACTCTTTTCAGGGCAATGCGCAGGGCTTCTTCAAGACCGCAATGATTGCTTTGCTGAATTTCTTCGATAAAGTGGATCAGGACTTCGGTATCCGTATCGCTGGTGAACACGTGTCCTTTGTTCAGCAGTTCCTGTTTCAGCTGGGTATAGTTTTCAATGATACCGTTGTGGATCATGGCCAGTTTGCCATTGCCCGATGTATGGGGATGTGAATTCCTGTCACAAGGTTCGCCGTGGGTTGCCCAGCGGGTATGACCAATAGCAATATGACTACTTGTGTTCTTTCCGGTCAGGTGATCTTCCAGTTCAGAAACTTTACCTTTTTTCTTGTAGACCTTCAGTCCATCATTTATTAAAGCCACTCCGGCACTGTCGTAACCGCGATATTCAAGTCTTTTCAATCCTTTTAGAACGATGGGGTAGGCCTCTCGTTGGCCTATATAAGCGACTATTCCGCACATATTGTTTTTCAGTTTTACATGGAGACGGGTTGCAATATGGCTAAAAAATGTGAAAATTCTACAAACAATAGGTAATAAAGTTTAAAGATAATCTAATGATCATGATATAGTTAAGCATATAAAGACGGAGTTATCCGGTTTCAAATGCGTAGAAAATGCGTAATTTGTCGCAGAAATTGAATCAGTTATCCTATGAGATATGTTGTAATATTACTGTTATGCTGCATGGCATGCCAGCAGCCGCTACCCGAACGGCAGCCGGTACCCCTGTCAGAAGACAGTTCGTTTCTGACCGGTGTTTTTTATCTCGTAAGGCATGCTCAGGAATGTGATTCTATGATGCTTACAGACAGTGGCTATGCAAAAGCGGGAGCACTGTACCGGTTCCTGAAAGACTCAGGTGTACAACGTATTTATATTACTCCATACGCTTCCGCAAGGGAAACGGCAGAATCACTCAGAACTTATTTAAATATAGATACGGTGACCTATCAACCTGATTCTTCAGGGGAGGGATTGTTGTATGAAATTACCCGCAGAGAAGATTGGGGCAAGCGATTGTTGATAATCGGGCAACAAAAAACACTGGTGCCAGTGATTCGTTCATTGAAAGCAAAGGCACCAGTGGATTCGGTAAAAGAAGCAGATTATAGTAGTTTATTTATCGTTCGCAAAAGCAGGGATACGGCCAGATGTAAGCGTATCCGGTATTAGAGCAATGTTCCTTTCATAAGGGCAAAAGCCACAGAGAAATAGATCAGTAACCCTGTTACATCCACCAGTGTGGCCACAAATGGTGCGGAAGAGGTAGCAGGGTCAGCCCCCAGCTTTTTCAGTATGAGGGGCAGCATGGAGCCGGAAAGGGTACCCCATAGTACTACACCTACCAATGATATGCCTACAGTGAGACCTACCAGTATAGAATGCTCTCCATAGCTATGGAAGAGGGAATTCCAGAATACGATCCTGATAAAACCAATGATACCCAGTACCCCACCCAGCAGCAGGCCGGAAACGATCTCACGGCGCATCACTCTCCACCAGTCAGCCAGGGTAATTTCACCCAGGGCCATGGCCTGAATGATAAGGGTAGAGGCCTGGGAGCCGCTGTTACCACCACTGGAAATGATCAGTGGAACGAATAGTGCCAGTACGACTGCTTTGGCGATTTCACCTTCGAAAAAGGCCATGGCAGTAGCAGTGAGCATTTCGCCTATAAAGAGAATGACCAGCCATCCTATGCGTTTCTTCACCAGCTTTAGCAGGGGAATGTCCAGGTAAGGTTCGTCCAGGGCTTCGGTACCACCGATCTTCTGGATATCTTCTGTATGTTCTTCGTTCGCAATCCACAACATATCGTCGATGGTCACGATACCCAGCAGGATACCTTCATCATCCACTACAGGGAGGGCTACGCGGTTCTCCATTCTGAATATCTGGATGGCTTCTTCCTGTTCATCGTTCACGTGCAGGGCTACAAAGCGGTCGTCCATGAGGGTATGCACCATGGTGTCGGTGGCTACCAGCAGGAATTCCCTGATCCTGAAGTCATCGATCAGCTTGCCTTTTTCGTCTACTACATATATTACGTCGATGGTTTCACTATCCTTACCATATTCGCGGATGTAGTCCAGCACCTGCTTTACGGACCATTCCTCCCTGACTGCGATGTAGTCGGGGGTCATGATACGGCCTACACTGGTTTCTTTGTAACCCAGCAGGCTCAGGGTGATCTTGCGTTCTTCCGGATCCAGGAGCTTGATCAGTTCTTTTACCACATCGCTATGCAGTTCTCCCAGGAAGGAGGTACGGTCATCGGCAGGGAGCTCGTTGAGCAGTTCCGCTACCTTGGCAGCAGGCAATTCCCTGATCACATCTTCCTGGACATGGAATTCCAATATCCTGAAAGCAGCCGATGCCCGGCCTATGGACAAATTATTAATAATAATGCCCGCCTGCTCCGGCATTTCATGAATGAGTTCTGCTATATCAGTAATGAGCTGATCATCCAGGTACACTCTCAGTTCCTGGTAGCCTTGCTCTTTGATCAGCTGCTCAAATTTTTCCAGTAAAGCTTCATTTTCCATAGTCCAAAAGGCTGTCAGGTGGCGAAATTAAAGAAAGTTGAATTGGGAACATCACAATATCTCTGCCACATGCTTACGAATGTTGGCAGAAATGGTGTCTGTTGGCAGGTCATTGGCATCAAAACCAAATGGGTCCTCGATTTCCTCTGCGATCAACTCAAGGCTGGCCAGTACATAGAAAATGAAAACAACGATCGGTATGATCAGGAAACCTACGGTAAATACGTATCCAAAGGGTAAGGTCATTACATAGAAGAAAATGAACTTCTTAATAAATACGCTATAGGAAAAGGGGATGGGGGTGTTCCTGATACGTTCACAGGCGCCGCATACATCCGTAAAAGCCTGCAATTCATCTTTAAGAAGGATCAACTGTTCGCCGGAGAGCTGCTGCTTGCGGTACAGGTCATTGACATGTGCCATGATCTGAACAGCTATCTGGTTAGGAACGTGCTTTTTATCATCCAGCGGGGCACCCTGGCTCAGGTCCAGTTCTTCGGGGAGATATCTGTTGCGGAGATGATTCTTAAGGGCAAATGCATAATTGGGGATCATAACCCTGAAAAAGTCTCTCGAAGCTGTATTGCTGGCAGGCAACATCGCGTGGAGCTTAATAGCCAGATTGCGGCTGTTGTTTACCAGGCTACCCCAAAGCCGGCGGCCTTCCCACCAGCGGTCGTAGGCTGTATTGGTACGGAATACCAGTAACAGAGAGATAACAAACCCCAGTACGCTATGCACAAATACTATATTTTTCCATTCAGCTACGTCTGACAGGTGTAGTACTTTCAGCTCAAGAAGAGCAACCACAGCTGAATAACAACCAATGGCTATGAACATGGGGAACAACTTGCGTACAGTGTCGGCCTTGTGAATTCTGAATATAAAAGTAAACCAGGCCTTAGGATTGTAATCAATCATCTTTGAACGTTAGATTTCCGCAAACCTAAAATTTTTATGCCTGATTTTGATAACTTCTTCCTTTACCTTTACTTTACGAAGTTTTTACAGCTATATGATTAAACCATATTTATACGTCGATAAGACAAAAGGCAAAGGTCGTGGAGTATTTACAAAAGATAAAATACCTGCGGGAACCAGAATAGAAACCTCGCCTGTACTCGTTTTATCTTATGATGACACTGAAATCGTGGATAAGACCAAGTTGCATAATTACATTTTTCTATGGGGTGTGCGTGAAACCCGTTCTTGTATAGCACTGGGTTTTTGCTCCATCTATAATCACTCCTACGACCCCAATTGTATATACGAAATGGATTTTGATGAAGAAACCATGAGTATCATCACCCGTAGAGAGATTAAGAAAGGAGAAGAATTGCAGATCAACTATAATGGGGATCCATCTGACTCATCAGCCGTTTGGTTCGATGTCAGGAAAAAATAATTAACATACCAGACGGTTTGTCTCAATAAAAGGAATTGAATAATTCCTTATTATTGTATCTAAATATATAAGTACTTATATAATTTACATGAGTTTCTATTCTTCTTTGGGCTTCCTGGTGTTTGGTAGCCGGTTACGGCGATTGAGTGAATACTTCCTAAGTGAAGTAAACAAGGTATATGAGCAGGCGGGAATACCCTTTGAAGCCAGCTGGTTTCCGGTGTTTTACATATTGGGCAAAGAACAGCCCATGCCATTGATCGATATTGCAGCACAGCTGGAAGTAAGTCACTCGGCTATCAGTCAGCTGGTGACAGGTTTGAAAAAGAAAGGGCTGGTCAGGACCGCTCCCTGCCCGGACGATGGGCGCCGGCAATTGGTAATGCTCAGTAAAAAGGGCGAGGAAATGCTGCAACAGATACAGCCGATATGGGAGGCTATTACTAAGGCCATGACCGAACTGGCGGATGAAAACAAAATGAGTAAGCAGGTGCTGGAAGCAGTAACTGCTGTGGAAAACAGCGTAGAAGCCGAACCCTTATCCACCAGGATCCTGAAAGCAATGAAATAACTAATTATAATGATACACCAATTCAAATACGGGGTAGATCAGCTCACTCCTGGTAAAGCCCTTGCCATTGCCGATGGGCAGTTAAAAGGGGTACTGGTGCCGGAAGTGGCTGATCGTATCGCTACCAGTTATGGTCACGTACAGACCATTGTGTCGCAACATAGTACAGTATATGGTATCAATACCGGTTTTGGCCCTCTTTGCGATACCCGGATCAATGAAGAAGATACCCGGACCTTACAATATAATATACTGCAAAGCCATAGTGTGGGCGTAGGAAATCCAATTCCCATTACGGTAGCCAGGGTCATGCTCATTACCAAAGTGCATGCCCTGGCACAGGGATATTCTGGCGTAGCGCCAGCTACCCTGGAGCGCATCATCTGGATGATCGATGCGCATATTACCCCTGTGGTACCTGAGAAAGGCTCTGTAGGTGCATCCGGCGACCTTGCACCATTGTCACACCTCTTCCTGCCATTGATCGGATTGGGTGAAGTATATTATAAAGGTCAGCGCCAACCTGCGGCAGCCGTGTTACAGGCAGAAGGTCTGACCCCTGTGGCACTGGGCCCTAAAGAAGGATTAGCCCTCATCAACGGAACGCAATTTATTCTTGCCTTTGCGGTGACAGCATTACAACGGCTACACAATGCTTTGGAAACCGCGGATATTGTAGGAGCATTATCACTGGAAGGCCTGATGGGTACTGCACGTCCTTTTGACCCCAGGATTCATGCCATCAGGCCCTTTCCAGGCAATCAGCTGGTTGCTCACCGCCTGAAGACGATGCTGGAAAATTCCGGCATCATGGCCGCACATGTGGATTGTGGCAGGGTACAGGATCCTTATTCCCTGCGTTGTATGCCACAGGTACATGGAGCTTCGCGCACTGCCTGGTTGCATTTGCTCGACCTGGTAACGATTGAACTGAATGCAGTAACAGATAATCCTATCATCTTTAGTGCAGACGATACGATCAGTGGTGGTAACTTTCATGGTCAGCCACTGGCATTGCCGCTGGATTATGCTACTGTGGCGGCGGCAGAACTGGGCAATATATCAGACCGTCGTTGCTATATGATGATAGAAGGCAGGTATGGATTGCCAAAATTATTGATTGAAGATGCCGGGTTGAACTCCGGTTTTATGATACCACAGTATACCACGGCAGCGTTAGTGACTGAGAACAAAACGCTGTGTTTCCCTGCCAGCGCAGATAGCGTACCTACTTCGTTAGGACAGGAAGACCATGTATCCATGGGTTCTATCAGTGGTCGCAAACTCCACCAGGTAATAGATAATCTCGAATATATACTCGCTATAGAATTGTTGTATGCCGCGCAGGCAGTGAATTTCAGGCGTCCGCTCACATCAGGTCCGGTATTGGAAGCTGTACATGCCTTTGTAAGAGAAACGGTACCTTTCGCCGCCAAAGACCGCATTTTTGCTTACGATATACAACAGTTACATACAATCGTACGCCAGCAATCCATCGCCAGGGTAGCCAATGAAACCGCCCTGGCCAATCATTTATCACTCAACGGTATTTATCATGACCAGTTTGGATTTTATTAAGCAATACGCAGCGCACCCCCATTACAAGGCCCCTCATGGCCCTGAGCTGCACGCCCGCTCCTGGCAAACGGAGGCTCCCCTGCGCATGCTCCTGAACAACCTCGATGATGAAGTGGCGGAGAACCCCGATGAACTGGTGGTTTACGGTGGTATAGGTCAGGCTGCCCGTAATAAGGAAGCATTGCAAAAGATCATCGAAACCCTGCTTACACTGGATGAAGAACATTCACTGTTAGTACAGTCAGGTAAACCGGTAGGTATCGTGCGTACACATCCGCAGGCACCAAGAGTGATGCTGGCGAATAGTAACCTGGTGCCGAAATGGGCTACCTGGGAGCATTTCAACGAACTGCGTGCAAAAGGACTCATGATGTATGGACAGATGACGGCAGGTAGCTGGATCTACATAGGTACACAGGGTATTCTGCAGGGAACCTACGAAACCTTTGTGGAATGCGGCCGCCAGCACTTCGGTGGCGACCTGAAAGGGAAACTGCTGGTTACCGCAGGCATCGGTGGTATGGGGGGCGCACAGCCACTGGCTGCTACTATGGCGGGTGCTGTGTTCCTGGGTGCAGATGTGGATGAGAGCAGGATCAGGAAACGTATTGGTACTAAATACATCGACCGTATCACGCATTCTTATGAAGAAGCTATTGGCTGGGCCAAAGAAGCGATGGCAAAGGGAGAAGCCCTGTCTGTCGGACTAGTGAGTGATGCAGGCGATATGCTGGAAAGATTATTGCAGGATAATATTATACCTGATATATTAACAGATCAGACTTCTGCACATGATCCGATCAATGGTTATGTACCAAACGGTTTAACACTGGCTGCAGCTGCTGACCTGCGTAAAAAAGATCCGGCTGCATACAAACAACAATCGTTGAAAAGCATGGCAAGACACGTAGGTTTTATGCTGGAATTACAACGCAAAGGTGCCATCACTTTTGACTATGGCAATAACCTGCGTGAATTTGCAAGAGAAGGTGGAGAGCCGAATGCATTTGATTTTCCGGGGTTCACACCTGCCTATATCAGACCACTTTTCTGCGAAGGAAAAGGTCCTTTCAGATGGGTGGCATTGTCAGGTGATCCGCAGGATATTTATACAACCGATCAGGCCTTGATGGATGCATTTCCTGACAACAAGCCTTTGATCAACTGGTTGAAAAAAGCACAGGAGAAAGTCGCCTTCCAGGGATTGCCTGCCAGAATATGCTGGCTGGGAATGGGAGAGCGTGAAAAAGCGGGCCTGCTCTTCAATGAACTGGTGCGTAGTGGTAAAGTGAAAGCACCTATTGTAATAGGAAGAGACCATTTGGATTGTGGTTCTGTGGCTTCTCCCAACAGGGAAACAGAATCTATGAAAGATGGCTCAGATGCGGTATCTGACTGGGCATTGCTGAACCTCATGGCCAATACAGGTGGTGGTGCTACCTGGGTATCTTTCCATCATGGTGGGGGAGTGGGCATGGGTTATTCACAACATGCAGGCATGGTGGTACTGGCAGATGGCACTGACAGGGCCGCAGCTTGTTTGCAAAGGGTATTATTCAATGACCCTGCATTAGGCATTTTCAGACATGCAGATGCAGGATATGAAAAAGCACAGGAAGTAGCCACTCAATTTGATTTGTACAGATGAAACTTATAGGACCATTTTCACAGATCATCCCCCTCACAGGGTTGCCTTTGAAAGGAGCATTGTCCGATGCACAGCTCACTGTCATTGAAGACGGAGGTGTGGTCACACACCAGGGAAAGATCGTAGCAGTCGGTGATTACAATGAACTACGTAATCAGTATCCCCATGCACTGCCGGTTTTGATCTATGGCCCGGCGGTATTATTGCCGGGCTTTATTGATTGCCACACGCATATCTGTTTTGATGGTAACCGAAGCCGTGATTATGCCATGCGCATAGCAGGGAAAACGTATCTCGAAATTGCACGTGCAGGTGGGGGTATATGGGATTCAGTGATGAAGACACGTGCAGCATCCATTGAGACATTAAGAACAAATACAGCTGAAAGAGCGAACAGGCATTTGCAGGAAGGGGTGACTACGATCGAAGTGAAGAGTGGATATGGGCTGTCAATAAAAGAAGAGATCAAAATGTTGCAGGCGATCAGGCAGGCGGGCGAGCTTACGAAAGCTACGCTGGTGCCTACTTGTCTGGCAGCGCATATGATGCCGAAAGATTACACGGGTGCTGATTACCTGGAAGAAGTAGTCACACAATTACTACCTGCTATTCATTGTAAAAGAGTAGACATCTTCATAGAAGAAACTGCTTTTAGTGCAGCCGAAGCATTACCTTATTTGCTAAAAGCAAAAGAGCGGGGTTTTGCATTAACTGTACATGCAGACCAGTTTAGTAGTGGTGGCTCCGCAATTGCTATAGAAGCAGGCGCCTTGTCAGCAGATCATCTGGAAGCCAGTGATGAAAAAGATATCACACGGTTAGCCAATGCAGATATCGTATCTGTCGTATTGCCTGGTGCTTCTTTGGGTTTAGGCATGCACTATGCACCTGCGCGTAAGCTATTGGATGCTGGTGCCTGTGTAGCCATTGCGAGTGACTGGAATCCGGGATCTGCACCAATGGGAGATCTGCTGTTGCAGGCAGCGGTGATGAGTGCAGCAGAAAAATTATCTACGGCAGAAGTGTTGGCAGGCCTGACTTTCAGGGCAGCCAGGGCTTTGGATCTAAATAATATTGGACAACTGGCCGAAGGCTTTGCGGCAGATATGCAGGTATATCCTACGAATGATTATCGCGACCTTTTGTATTATCAGGGAAAAATGAAACCTTCGCAGGTTTGGAAAGGAGGTGAAAAAATATGAAAGCGTATTATCAACAACCGGTAGCATGGACCGGCAGAACAGATGGCACAGATGAGGAAGTAAGCCGCTGGCACCAGCAGGTGAAATGTGTAGACTTATCGGCACCTTTGCCTCCCGGCAATGGAGTCGTGCTGCTGGGGTTTGCCGTAGATGAAGGTGTGCGAAGAAACAAAGGACGGGTAGGTGCTGCGGCAGGTCCGGCTGCGTTGCGGCAGGCGATGGGTAGTTTTCCTGTACACTTTGATGGCCTGTTGATGGATGGTGGAAACATTATCTGTCCTGATGAGGACCTGGAAGCTGCACAACAAGCATTGAGTGGCGCGGTGCAATTAATAAAACGTGCGGGCCATACTCCTGTATTATTAGGAGGTGGGCATGAGATCACTTACGGTCATGCACATGGTTTATATCAATCTTTACCCGGCGGGCAATTAGGGTTGATTAACTTCGATGCACATTTTGACCTGCGTACAGAAGGCGTTAGTTCCGGAACAGGCTTCTGGCAATTATCGCAGCAGCATTCGCCTTTTCAATACCTGGCTTTAGGTATTCAGCAATTAAGCAATACACAACAGTTATTCAGAATAGCAGGAGAACTGGATGTACAATATATAGAGGCCGATGCATTTCACTTTCATGACCGTACATTGTTGAAGGTAGTGGTAGAGGAGTTTATCAAAAAGGCAGATAAATTATACCTGACTATCGATCTGGATGTATTCGCCGCGGCATATGCACCGGGGGTAAGTGCAACTGCATTTAATGGTATTCGCCCGGATGGTTTGTTTTTAGAATGTTTTCGTACAATCCTTCACAGTGGCCAACTAGCGGGCATGGATATAGCAGAATTAAATCCTTCTCTCGACGTTGATCAGCGTACGGCGAAACTGGGCGCTGCATTAATTTTTGAAGCAGTCACATATTTTTTAAGTAAGAAATAATATTATCTTTGGGCCAACCCAAATTTTTATATTTAATGAATAGAATCCCTAAACTCCTTTTGGTAGCTGCAATGTTCGTAGCACCGATGTTCGTGAATGCACAAAAAATCAAAGTTCTCGAAGGCGATTTATCCCAACTAAAAGGTACTACTAAGCTGAACACTGAATTTGACTATGAGCATGTAGGTGTTGGTAGCTATGCCGATGAAAATGATTACATCGCAAAAAAGACAGACGACTACAACAGGAAAGAACCTGGAAGAGGCGACAAATGGGCCAAGGCCTGGAGGGACGACAGACCTAGAAGGTTCGAGCCTAAATTCAACGAATTGTTTACCGAGTACAGTGGTATGTCTGCTGGAAAGTATCCTAAAGCAAAGTACACGTTGATCTTCAAAACCACTTTCATTGAACCTGGTTACAACGTAGGTGTAACGAGAAAGAATGCAAGATTAAATGGTGAAGCATGGATTGTGGAAACAGGAGACCACAGCAAGGTAATTGCAAAGATTAAGGTAGATAAAGCGCCAGGCCGTGTATATGGCGGTTTTGACTTTGATACCGGTGTGAGGATCCAGGAAGCTTATGCTGCAGCAGCAAAAGCGATGGCGAAGAAGATCAGGAAACAAACTAAGTAATTTGAAAGAGGGTGTATCTAACTTGTGATACACCCTCTTTTAATTCCGATACCTGATGGAGCCGGATTCTATTTTATGCGTTTCTCAGGAGTGTTATTTATTTGTGATTACACCATCTTTTTATTAGAATACGATTGTCTTATTTCCGTGTATAATTACCCTGTCATCGATATGTGCAATCACTGCTCTTGTTAACACCTGTCTTTCTATATCTCTACCTAACATAATCAGGTCCGTTACTTCATGTTTATGGCTCACCCTCGCTACATCCTGGTCAATGATGGGGCCTTCGTCCAGGTCGTCCGTTACATAGTGGGCAGTAGCGCCTATTAACTTCACACCTCTGTTATAAGCGTTTCTATAAGGGTTCGCTCCTGCAAATGCCGGGAGGAAGCTATGATGAATATTGATGATCCTGCCTGGGAATACACTCACAAAACCGGGAGAGAGGACCTGCATATAGCGTGCAAGCACGATAAAGTCAGCATTCACTCTTCTGATCAGTTTAATCGCTTCCTGTTCCTGCAGTGATTTATTCCCTGCATCTACAGGCAGGTAATGGAAAGGAATTCCGAAGTCTTCCACGAATTGTTTTAATTCAAGGTGGTTGGAGATCACCAATGGAATATCCACAGGCAATTCCCCGCTGCGCCAGCGCCATAGTAATTCAATGAGGCAATGGTCATAGCGGGATACCATAATCACCATTTGTTTACGACGATCGGTGTAGTCAATCCGCCATTCCATTTGTCGGGGAGCGGCAACTTTTTCCTGGAAATCTTTTTCCAGTTGTTCTTTGGTAATGGAGGGGTTTTCCAATTGGAAAGACATGCGCATAAAGAAGAGTCCTTCTTTGGGATCTGTACTGTGCTGGCTGGCGTCAAGGATATTTGCGCCGCTGGCGTACAGGAACTGGGACACACCGGCCACGATACCAGGGCGGTCTGGACAGGAGATCAATAGCCTGCCGGTTATATCAGTCTGCATAAAAATGAAATATATATTGATATGTAAAATACAAAAGTGAAAGGATTCCATGGATTTTTTTCTAACGGTCAATCAATCCCGAATACTTACTTTATTTTTGGGCCTGCTAAGGGAAATACATGAAGAAGATAGGATTAATGTCAGACACGCATAGCTACCTCCATCCACAGGTTTTCAAATATTTTGAAAAGGTGGATGAGATCTGGCATGGAGGTGATATCGGTACCACATCCCTCGCGGATGAACTGGAAGCATTCAAACCTTTCAGGGCTGTTTTCGGCAATATCGATGGTAAGGACATCCGGGTCCGTTATCCCGAAAATCTATTCTTTGAAGTAGAAGGCGTAAAAGTATTCATGACACATATTGGCGGTTATCCAGGCAAGTATGCACCGGGCGTCAAACAGTTATTGTTGAGAAATTCCCCCAAACTGTTCATTTGCGGTCATTCGCATATCCTGAAAGTGATGCCGGACCCGGCTTTGCAACTATTACACATGAACCCGGGTGCATGTGGCCAGCAAGGCTGGCATAAGGTCAAAACATTATTGCGGTTCGATGTAAACGACGGAAATATCAGCAATCTGGAGGTCATAGAGTTGCCATAATAATACGGGAACAGGCACTCGCACATTTTTTGCAAATCATTGTGGTACTACAACTGTTGCTTATGCGCAAAGGATATTTATTATTATCCATTTGTCTGTGTATGTTTCATTTCGCGTGGGGACAACGATCGTCTTTCATTGATAAGATGGGAGAATGGTTTCAGACACAAAATGATACTGCTTACATAGAGGATCATACCAAAGACCTGACAACACGTTTTTTCGGGTCGAGAAAATACAACTATTACGACATCGTAGATCGTAAACGCAAAACGGAGGTCATGTACCGTCCGAATACCCCATTCAACGTAGGTTTCGGGTTCAATTATAAATTCATTGGTATCAACGTCGCGTTCAATCTGCCTATCATCAACAGTACAGACAGGTATGGCAAGACAAAGGCCCTGGATCTGCAGGCGCATTACTACCTGCGCAAGTTGGTAGTAGATTTCTATGGACAGCGTTACAAAGGATATTACATTGCTAACTCCCGTGGGGTACTGAATGGATTTGATGAAAAAGGCCCGCTTCCTGTGCGTCCTGATATCCGAAATTTGAATATCGGCATGAGTGTGCAGTATGTATTCAACGATAAGAGATTCTCCTATAGAGCGGCTTATTTGCAAAATGAATATCAGAAAAAGAGTGCCGGATCATTCCTGGTAGGTGGGGAGCTGTTTACAGCCAGGATGAAGGGAGATTCTTCACTCATCCCTCAGAATATCACAACGCAGGATTTTATAAATGGAATTAATTTCTCAGGTACCAGTATATTCAGTGCTGCTGCGAATGCGGGGTATGCCTATTCATTTGTTTACAAACAACATTTCTTCCTCACATTATCACTCTCCGGCAGTTTGGGGGGGAACTATACCCATTTGTTCAGGGATGAGGAGAATGACCTCCGCAAGTTTGGGGTTCAGTTAAACAATACGGTCCGTGCATCTATCGGCTATAATTCGAGTAAGTATTTTGCAGGCATTCACTATGTGAATCTGACTACGCGTAGTCAGTCACCCATTGAGCACACTTACCAGACCATTGGTGCAGGCAACTTCAGGGTAAGTGTCGTGAGGCGGTTTGGATTAAAGCGAGAGCTTTTCTAATTCTCTGTGTATATTTTCTTTCGCTACAGTATCGAACCGTTCTCTGAATCCAGCCGTCTTATAGATAGAGGGTTGATCCAGGAAGTACTGTAAGATCTTTTTCCTGCCTGGCACATACACTGTGTCCGGGTATATACCATACTCCTTCCGTATATTCTTTGCATAGGTCTGATACATGCGTTCAGGTCCGCTCAGTATAAACAGGTCAAAGTCCAGGAAGCAATCCAGGTCAGTATCTCCATCGGGGTTCTCATGCGATTTTGTGGCCCTGATGTATGCTGATACCCGTGCTATCTTCTCTGCAGGATAGCTGGTTTGCTCCAGGAATTGCGTGGCTACCAATGCACTTCTCTCTTCATTATCGGCTCTCTGTACATCATAAATGATGTCGTGGAAAAATACGGCCAGTTGCAGGGCTTCCAGATCGTGTACGAGGTGGTTGTATTCATCTATGAATACGAGCAATGTCTGCACATGATCCAGATTATGGTAATACCTGTGTGATTCACTGTAATGGGCTAGTATGGAATTAAAGCCCTCCTGCACCAACGATTCGTCGTTGGTATAGTTGCTCACGAGGCTTTCCCAGACATAAAATAGTGGATGGGATTTCATGACCTAAATGTAGACAAAAAAAAGACTGACTTAATTGATAAGTCAGTCTTTTATCATTACAAATAACAGTCTTTTAATTATGCTTTCGCGAACTCAGCACGGATTACGTTCAGTGCACCACCTGCTTTGAACCACTCAATCTGTTGTTCATTGTAGGTATGGTTTACTGTGATTTCGTCCTTGCTACCGTCTTTGTGGTTAGCCACCACAGTCAGCGGTTTGCCGGGAGTGAAAGTAGTGAGACCAAGGATATCGAATGTATCGTCTTCCTGGATCTTATCGTAATCTTCTTTGTTAGCGAAGGTGAGGCCGAGCATACCTTGTTTTTTCAGGTTTGTTTCGTGGATACGGGCAAAAGATTTCACCACGATCGCGCGAACACCCAGGTGACGTGGTTCCATAGCAGCATGTTCGCGGCTGGAGCCTTCACCATAGTTCTCATCACCTACTACAATTGAACCGATACCAGCAGCTTTGTAAGCACGCTGAGTAGCAGGTACAGCACCGTATTCGCCAGTCAGCTGGTTCTTAACGGTATCAGATTTATCGTTGAATGCGTTGATCGCACCAATCAGCATGTTGTTAGAAATGTTGTCAAGGTGACCACGGAATTTCAACCACGGACCGGCCATGGAGATATGGTCAGTGGTACATTTACCTTTCGCCTTGATCAGCAGTTTCAGCCCTTTCAGGTCAGTACCTTCCCATGGTGTGAAAGCAGCCAGCAGTTGCAGGCGATCGCTGGTAGGAGAAACCACTACCTGTACACCGCTACCATCAGCAGCTGGTGCCTGGTAACCTGGGTCATCTACAGCAAAGCCTTTCACTGGCAGTTCAAAACCGGTAGGTTCATCCAGCTTCACATCCTGGCCATCCTTGTTTTTCAGGGTGTCAGTCAGTGGGTTGAAGGTCAGCGTACCGGCGATAGCCAGTGCGGTTACGATTTCAGGAGAGGCTACGAAAGCGTGGGTACCTGCCAGACCATCATTTCTCTTCGCGAAGTTACGGTTGAAGGAAGTGATGATAGAGTTCTTACGGTTAGGATCATCGATGTGACGTGCCCATTGACCGATACAGGGGCCGCAGGCATTAGCCAGTACTACACCGCCGATCTGGTTGAAAGTATCCAGCAGGCCATCTCTTTCGATCGTGAAGCGAACCAGTTCAGAGCCGGGGGTGATAGTATATTCAGATTTAACGGGCAGATTTTTGTCGATAGCCTGTTTAGCCAGGGACGCTGCACGGGAAATATCTTCGTAAGAAGAGTTGGTACAGGAGCCGATGAGGGCTACTTCCAGTTTTTCCGGCCAGTTGTTTTCTTTCACCGCCTGCGCGAATTTAGAAATAGGCCATGCCAGATCCGGTGTGAACGGACCATTTACATGTGGTTCAAGTTCGTCAAGGTTGATTTCGATGACCTGATCGTAGTATTTAGAAGGATCTGCGTACACTTCTGCATCCGGGCGAAGGTGATCCCTCACACCGTCAGCCAGGGCAGCAATTTCGCTACGCTCAGTCGCCTGCAGGTAATCAGCGATCTTGCTATCGTAAGCGAATACGGAGCAGGTAGCACCGATCTCAGCACCCATGTTACAGATAGTACCTTTACCGGTAGCGCTCAGGCTATCAGCACCTTCACCGAAATATTCAACGATACAGCCGGTACCACCTTTTACAGTCAGTACACCCGCAACTTTCAGGATAATGTCTTTAGGAGAAGTCCATCCGCTCAGTTTACCCGTCAGTTTTACGCCGATCAGTTTGGGCATTTTCAGCTCCCATGCCAGACCCGCCATTACGTCAACCGCGTCAGCACCACCTACACCGATAGCGAGCATACCCAGACCTCCAGCGTTTGGTGTGTGGGAGTCCGTACCGATCATGAGGCCACCTGGAAAAGCATAGTTTTCCAGCACAACCTGGTGGATAATACCAGCACCTGGTTTCCAGAAGCCAATACCGTATTTATTAGAGATAGAGGAAAGGAATTCGTAAACTTCCCTGTTGGTGTCATTAGCAGTCGCCAAATCAGCTACTGCACCTGTTTTAGCTTGAATGAGGTGATCACAGTGTACAGTAGAGGGCACTGCTACCTTAGCACGGCCGCAGGTCATAAACTGTAACAGGGCCATCTGTGCGGTGGCATCCTGCATCGCCACGCGATCGGGTGCAAACTCCACGTAAGATTTACCTCTCTCATACGCCGATGTGGTCGGCGCATACAAGTGAGCATACAAGATCTTTTCTGATAGCGTGAGCGGACGTCCTAACAGCTTACGGGTAGCTTCCACCTTACCCGGGAGTGCCGCATACACTTTTTTAATCATTTCGATATCAAACACCATGGAAAAAATATTTAGACCAATTTAAAATGCACCGCAAAATTAACTAATTCCGGCTAGTTTATAAAAGATATGTGTTCGATCGCTACCCCCCTCCATCTCATGCCCTTACGCGCCTGAATCCCTTTAAATTCTTGTTAAATCACTGCTAACACACTGCAAGTGGCCTTTTACGTGAAAATTTGGCACTTGTTTTTCACATGAGTTTGTGATAAATTTGATATATGAATAGATTTAAAGATTTTGTGGAATGGCAGGCCTTCGGTGTGTGCACCGCGATAGGCAACAGGCTGGGAGTAGCGACTTCCCGCATCCGCTTGTTTTTTATCTATGTGTCTTTCCTGACGATGGGATCCCCAATCATTGTTTACCTGATTATGGCTTTTTGGGTCAACATGAAGAACTACATTCTCAATGCCAGAAGAAACCCCTTAAGGTATTTGTAATTGCCACATTCAAACAAAAAAGGCTGACCAACATCGCTATTGATCAGCCCTCATTTTCTTAATCAAGGTGGAAATTCGTCATCGCGTGGTAGTGATTCTGTAACTGGTTTACAGTCAATGCACCCTTTATTTCGCGGTGCTCATCCCTGTAATCCAGCCGGATAGCTTCCCGGCCATCCAGTTCATGAAACATGACGGAAAATGGTCCACGAACGTAGATCCTGCGATTGTCAGGGTCTGGCGAGATGTTTTCTTTTGTGAATTGCAGTTTAAGTAACTGTTCTTCGCTGAGCGGAATAGGGTAAACGTCGGCCAGCTCATACCAGAATTCCTGTTCGCCTGTTTGAACACAAACCTGCTTATCTTCCCGATTGACCTCAAGAACGAGGCCCTCGTGCTTTTCGCCTTCGTATTCCACTATTACAGTATCGCCTGCTTTTACATCATGTAAGTTGATCATTGTGTGGATATTTTTGGGTGTTATTATTTGAATTTACGAAAATTACCCAAAAATCGGACCGGTAGCAGTTAAGCCGGTTTTCCTTAAAAGGGAAAACGCTTCTGCCACAGGCAAAAGCGTTTTATTATTATCTTACTACTTCCCTGATCCTTACCAGATCTTCCAGCAGTTTTTCCAGCAGATCCAGATGCAGCATATTTGCTCCATCAGATTTTGCACAGGAAGGATCCGGATGTGTTTCGATGAACAAACCATCTGCAGCGGTTGCAATCGCAGCTTTCGCAATAGTGCCGATCAGCTTTGGATTACCACCTGTCACACCGCTTGTCTGGTTAGGTTGTTGTAATGAGTGAGTGCAATCCATGATCACAGGTACACCCTGTTCCTTCATAATAGGAATGTTTCTGTAATCTACAACCAGGTCCTGGTAACCAAAGGTGGTACCACGCTCTGTCAGCATGATCTTTTCATTACCCGCCTGTCTTACTTTTTCTACAGCAAACTTCATTGCTTCCCCACTTACAAACTGGCCTTTCTTTACATTCACCACTTTGCCTGTTTCGGCAGCAGCGATCAGGATATCTGTCTGACGGCACAGGAATGCAGGGATCTGCAATACATCTGCATAAGCAGCAGCCATTGCAGCTTCGGCAGCAGAGTGAATATCGGTAGTAACCGGCAGGTTGAAAGTCTTGCCTACTTTCTGCAACAGGTCCAGTCCTTCCACATCACCAATACCACTAAATGAACTGATACTGGTACGGTTTGCCTTACGGTAAGAGGCTTTAAAAATATATGGTATCTGTAAACGCTCACAAATGCGGGATACTTTTTCAGCTACGTGCATCAGCAGCGCCTCGTCTTCCACCACACATGGGCCGGCTATCAGGAAAAAATTCTCTGGATTATATCTTTCGTTAAAAAGAGCTTTCAAATGTGAAACAGACATGATTTTTTGATTTGAGAATGCAAAGGTAGGTTATTCTCAGGGATTACTCTGATAAGGAGGAAGGAGCGCATTGTCATGAATTTGTAATCCACTTATTGAAAAAGCTTACTGGGCCTGTCTATGCTTTTAGCTACCTTCACAGATTGTTACCGCATTGTCATGCGATTTATGAAGATGATCATAATATTTGCGGAACCCAGTAATATTACGTTCTGAAAATTAATCACGAGTTAGCATGAAGAAAGACAAAATCCTGGTAATTGGTGCCTGTGGTCAGATCGGTGTTGAATTGACACTGGCGCTCAGGAAAATGTATGGCGACGCAAATGTTATTGCCTCTGACCTTCGGGAAGAACATGAATTACTAAAAGGTTCCGGGCCTTATGTCTCTCTGGATGTGATGAACAAGGAAATGCTGCATGTGCTGGTGATCCGTCACAACATTACCCAGATCTACCTGCTGGCGGCGATCCTCTCTGCTACCGGCGAAAAGAACCCGCTGCTGGCATGGCATATAAACATGGCCAGCCTGTTGAATGTACTGGACATTGCAAAAGAAGAAGGTATTGATAAGGTGTACTGGCCTAGTTCCATCGCCGTATTCGGACCAGATTCTCCAAAGGAAGATACACCACAACATACCATTATCGAGCCTACTACCATTTATGGTATCAGTAAGTTTGCCGGTGAACGCTGGTGTGAATATTACAATCACCGTTATGGCGTAGACGTACGCAGCCTGCGTTATCCAGGCCTGATCAGTTACAAGTCTGCACCGGGTGGTGGTACTACTGATTATGCAATTGAGATCTTCCACGAAGCGCTGGAAGAAAAGAAATATACCTGTTTCCTGTCAGAAGGCACTTACCTGCCTATGATGTATATGCCGGATGCGATCCGCGCTACGATTGAACTGATGGAGGCTGACAAGAACAAGATCAAGGTTCGTTCTTCCTACAATTTAGGTGCGATGAGCTTTTCTCCGAAAGAAATCGCTGCTGAAATAAAGAAACACATTCCCGAGTTTACCATTAACTACGCACCTGACTACAGGCAGGCAATTGCCGATGGATGGCCACAGAGTATTGATGATGAAAATGCGAGAAATGACTGGGGCTGGAAGCCGGAGTATTGCATGGAAAAGATGACGACAGATATGCTGAAGAACCTGAAAGAAACGGTTCGGTAGTAAGAGATTTCGCTGGCAAGCATCTACACCAGAATAATCCAGAAAAGTCCTGCCTTATGGCGGGATTTTCTATTAAAAAAAGCCCCGGTTCCAAAAGGAGCCGGGGCTTTTTTTAAATAAAATTATGCTACGAACCCAACTGCAACAGTCGAGTTACTAAACTCATCGATGAGTATGAACGCCCCGTTTGCAGGATTTACGCTATATGCATCTGCAAAGATCGGCGCAGCGGTCCTGATTGCAATCTTACCAATATCATTCAATCCCATGTCTTTCTTATCGGCAACCAGTTGATTACTCGTTACATCTACCACTTCGAGCAATTGCTGCACCTTTGCTTTCACACGGTTAATACCATGTTGCAGCAGGTAAGTTTTACCCGGTACCAGTTTTTGCTGATCCATCCAGCAAATGTTTGCAGTAATATCTTTGAGCAGGGCAGGGGCGTTGTCTACCTTTGCGAGCATGCTGCCACGGCTGGTATCGATTTCAGTTTCGAGTGTGATCACCACGCTCTCACGAGCCTGAGCTATGTCCAGTTGTTTTTCGAACTGTTCGATCGTCTTGATCCTGCTGGTCTGCTGAGAAGGCAGGGAAATGATTTCATCACCTACATTGAAATGACCACTTGTTACCTTACCGGCAAAGCCACGGAAGTCGTGGAAAGCCTCAGTTCTTGGGCGGATCACTGACTGTACAGCAAAGCGCGCCGGGTGGGTGCTGTCTGCATGGTCGAAGGAGATCAGTTCCAGGTAATCCAGCAGAGATTCATCCTTGTACCAGCTGATCTTTTCAGATTTACCGGCTACGTTCTCGCCATACAGGCTGGAAATAGGAATGAACTTGATAGAAGGAGCTTTGTAATCTGCCTGGTCTACAAGTGCCTGGAAATCTTCAACGATCTGATTGAAACGGGCTTCGCTATATTCAACCAGGTCCATTTTATTCACACATACTACCAGGTAAGGAATGCGCAGCAGGCTGGCAATAAAGAAGTGCCTGTAAGTCTGCTCCACGATACCTTTACGGGCATCGATCAGGATCAGTGATACCTGAGCGTTGCTTGCACCGGTTACCATGTTCCTGGTATATTCCACGTGACCAGGCGTATCAGCAATGATATATTTACGGTTAGGCGTAGAGAAGTAGATATGAGCCACATCGATGGTAATACCTTGTTCTCTTTCAGCTACCAGACCATCAGTGAGCAGGGACAGGTCAGTAAAGTCCAGTCCTTTGCGTTTGCTGGCTGCGTGCAACGCCTCCATTTTATCCTGTGGGATAGAGTTTGTATCATACAGCAGTCTACCTATCAAAGTGCTTTTACCGTCATCCACACTGCCGGATGTAGTTATACGTAAAACCTCCATTTATTGAAATTTCAGAATGTTAAGAGTAATTGTTTAGAAATAACCTGCCTGTTTACGTTTTTCCATAGCGGCTTCCGAGCGTTTATCATCGATACGGGCGCCTCTTTCAGAGATCTTGGCTTCCAGTATTTCAGAGATGATATCTTCCAGTTTGTCAGCTTCGGAAATCACAGCAGCGGTACAGGTCATATCGCCTACGGTACGGAAACGTACTTTCTGGCGGAACGGCACTTCTTCATCTGTGGTATTCAGGAATGGAGATGCTGGCCAATACATGCCATCTCTTTCTATGATATCTCTTTCGTGAGAGAAGTAGATAGAAGGGATTTCCAGCTTTTCTCTGCGTATATAGTTCCATACGTCCAGCTCTGTCCAGTTGGAGATAGGGAATACACGTACATTTTCGCCGATATTGATTTTACCATTCAGCATGTCGAACAGTTCGGGACGTTGCATTTTAGCGTTCCATTGACCGAATTCATCTCTTACAGAGAAGATCCTTTCCTTGGCACGGGCTTTTTCCTCATCACGGCGGGCGCCACCTATACAAGCATCATACTTCATCTCTTCGATGGCATCCAGCAGGGTTACCGTTTGCAGTGCATTCCGGCTTGCATATTTTCCGGTTTCTTCCTGTACTTTTCCCTGGTTGATACTATCCTGCACATTTCTTACAACCAGGTCCAGGCCTAAGCTTTCAACAAGCCAGTCACGGAATTGGATGGTTTCAGGGAAGTTATGCCCTGTATCGATATGCAATAAAGGAAAAGGACACTTACCGGGGTAAAAAGCCTTTTGAGCCAGTCTTACGATAGTGATAGAATCTTTTCCACCTGAGAAAAGGATGGCTGGCTTTTCAAACTGAGCAGCCGTTTCACGTAAAATATAGATGGCCTCATCTTCCAATGCCTGCGGAAACTCCCACTGTATTTTATTACTCATATATCTTGGTTTAACTGCGCATCCCGCAAATGGGACCTTAAATTTTAACTGAAAAATACACGTAATCCTTTATCCGTGCAAGCCACATTCTTTTTTGGAGAGTTCCCACCACCAGCGACCGGCGCGAGGATGTTCTCCTGGTTCAATGGCCCTGGTACAAGGTGCACAGCCAATGCTGATAAAACCATTGTCGTGGAGCTTATTATAAGGTACGTTGTTCGTTTTCAGGTAATCCAGCATCTGGTCAAATGACCAGTTGATCAGTGGCTGGTATTTATAAAGCTGTCGGCTTTCGTCCCATTCAATGTCGTGGAGAGACTGACGGTTTTCCGATTGCTCGGCCCGCAGACCTGTGATCCAGACTTTCACCCCTTGCAGTGCCCTGTTCAGCGGCACTACTTTGCGGATGTTACAGCATTCCTTGCGGTTTTCCACCGACTCGTAAAAGCTGTTGGGACCTTTTTCCCTGAGCAGCGATTCGACACTTGAGGTTTCAGGGAAGTAAACTTCAAAGTTTTGTTTGTAGCGGGCGCGGGTCAGATCCATAAGATCGTAGGTCTCCTGGAAGAGACGTCCCGTATCCAAAGTAAAAACCCTTACAGGGATCTTGTGGCGCCAGATCATGTCGGCAATGACCTGATCTTCTTGTCCGAAGGAGGTGGAAAATGCCACGGCTCCAGGAAACGCTGCTGCCAGCCAGGCCATTGCTGCTGGTGCATCAAGGCCTTCGATTGCTTGTCTGATGTCTTTCATCTTAATAAAAAAAACTTCCTTAGCTTCTTACTGATTTAACAAAATTACATAAACTCTATAAAAAAGATAGACTTTATTTTAATAAACTATACTTAAAAAAGAATCCCGCTACGTAATGTAGCGGGATTCAATTGATAATCAGTTAATTAGAGGGTAACCTGTCTGGTTAGGATATCTTTTAAAGTCTTGTTTTCCAGAATTTTCAGGGAAGCATCCCGCACTTTACTCATCACCTCATTGAGCCCGCAAACCGCCTCATCTTTACAATTTTCACAACGTTCATAGTAGTTCAGGCTCACACATGGCAGCAGGGCAATGGCCCCGTCCAGCAGGCGGATGATTTTAGCCAGGGCTATCTCCTTTGGCGGCTTCATCAGATAATAGCCGCCGCCTTTACCCTTTTTACTTCCCAGAATACCAGCGTTTTTCAACTCCAGCAAAATGTTTTCCAGGAACTTAATGGATATATTTTTTTCCTGCGCAATTTCAGATATCAGGATGGGTCCTTTATCTTGATTCTCTGCCAGGTGAATAAGTGCATGAAAAGCGTATTGTGTTTTTTTCGATAGCATACTTATGCAAAGATAACCTCTTTTTAAATACTACAGACTTAACACATCCTTCATACCGAACACTCCTTTTTTACCCTGGATCCATTCAGCGGCTACGACTGCACCTGAAGCAAAGCCTTCTCTGGAATGAGCGGTATGCGTGATGGTGATGTCGTCGATAGGAGAAGTATAGTTGATGATATGTGTGCCGGGTGCCGGATCTATTCTTTTGGAAATGATAGACAGTTCGGCGGGTGCTGTTGTATCAGCATTTACCCAGTTTTGTTTCCTTGTTACTTTTTCCAGCACCTGTTCCGCCAGGGTGATGGCGGTACCGCTTGGCGCATCGCGTTTTTGCGTGTGGTGAATCTCTTCCATCTGTACATTGTACTGTGGTTGGTGAGCCATTAGCTCAGCCAGTCGCTTGTTCACTTCGAAGAAGATATTTACGCCAATGCTAAAGTTACTTGCATACAGGAAAGCCTGATTTTTTTCAAGACACAGTGCTGTTACATTTGGCATATTTTCCAGCCAGCCGGTGCTGCCGCAGATCACAGGTACGTTGGCTTCAAAACACTTCAGGATATTATTGTAGGCAGTTTCTGGTCCGGTAAATTCAATGGCTACTTCGGCTTTCTGCAGGTTTTCCTTATTGAGTAATTCCTGGCTATCCTTATCAATACGAGCTACGATCTCATGTCCTTTTGCAACGGCAATGGCTTCTATCGCTTTGCCCATTTTCCCGTAACCAATTAACGCTATTTTCATCCTTTGTATGTTGATTGTAAATGTTTTACCATTTGGTAGGAGCGGCCAAGGCCAGTGAACTTACAGACCTTCTTTTTGAACCACCGAGGTTGATTTTGACGCTTACACCCAGTGCACGGTTATCGATCACGGTAGGGGTGATCTTCATACTCAGGTCGTCGCTCATGTCAAAGTTACGGAGGTGGGCAAATACGGTTGCATCCAGGATATTCAGGCCATATGCGAGTACGAATACGAGTACGGAGTAATCAACATACTCCCTGTATCCGTCACGCAGGTATTTCAGACCGGCATCGCTGTACAGACCTACGTAGTCGTCTACGGTATCCGCGTTACCGTCCATACGTATACGGTAGGCATCGCGGTAGGTCCTGTATTTGTTCATATTGAAGATATATGTGTAGGTAGTGATACCCATTGCCGCATAAACGAGTGGCAGTTTCCAGTATTCCCGGTTGTAGATCTGGCCCAGACCTGGCAGTACTGCTGAGTAGAGGGCGGCCTTGCGGGGACTATGAATGGGTGGTTGTACGATTGGTCCAACTGAGTCTTTTTTGACTACTGCTGATGAATCTTTCTTAGTAATAAAAAGCTGGGCACTGTCTTTACGGTTATCCGGCTGTTGTTTTTTCAACCATTCAGCTTTGGTACTGTCCTGTGCATTGGCAACAGTATGCAAAATGCATAATGCCGGCAAGGCCAGGAAACAAATGCGCAATAAAAAATGAAGTATGTTTCCGGACTTTTTAGCCACCGTATAAGTCTATTTTTTCTAATATACTATCCAGTTCCTCATCGGAGTAGAACTCGATCGTTACGCTTCCTTTACCGTTCTTGTTTCTATCCAGTTTCACTTTTGTGGAAAAATGGCTGGCCAGGTTATCTTCTATTTTCTGATAAGGAGGAGGTAATGTGCTCTTAGCTGGTTTTTTTACATTTCCTTTATCGATATGGGATACTTTCCGTACCAGTTCTTCAGTCTGGCGTACAGAAAGGCCATTCTGCATGATCTCGTTGAAGATGAAGAGTTGTTTTTCCACATTTTCAACGGCGATCAGTGCACGGGCGTGCCCCATACTGATTTGTCCGTTTCTTACGGACACCTGGATATCTGGTGGTAGTTTGAGTAGACGGATGTAGTTGGTAACCGTACTTCTTTCTTTACCCATACGGTCAGCCACCTGTTCCTGGGTGAGCATCACCTCGTCCATGAGGCGTTTGTAGCTCAGGCCAATTTCAATGGCGTTCAGATTTTCGCGCTGTAAGTTTTCCAGCAGGGCCAGTTCCAGCAGTTCCTGGTCATTGGCCTGGCGGATGTAAGCAGGAATGTCTTTCAGACCTGCCATCCGGCTGGCGCGCAAACGGCGTTCACCTGCTATCAGCTGATACTTTTTGGGGCCCAGTTTTGACACGGTAATCGGCTGGATCACGTCGTGCAAAGAAATGGACATACTCAGTTCCTGCAAAGCCTTCTCATCGAAGTCCCGGCGCGGCTGTTTTGGATTGATGTCAATCTGGTCCAGCGGAAGACGCTCGATACCAGTGGCCTGTACCACCACCTGCTCATTGAGCGCGTTGGAGGTTTGCTTCAGGTCAGTATCAATGTTTGCCAGCAGCGAGCGGATACCTTTACCCAGCGCCTCTTTCTTATTAGGAGTGCCCTTACTCTGATTGCTCATTGTTGATTGCTAATATTTTATCTTCAAGGTTAATACGTGTGAAATTATTCTTTTGCAGTATTTCCTTGGCAAGGTTCAGGTAATTGATAGCACCTGTACTTGCCGCGTCGTACATGATCACGGATTTACCAAAGCTTGGTGCTTCGCCCAGTTTGGTATTACGGTGAATAATGGTATTGAACACGCTTTCTTCAAAATGTTGTTTCACTTCGTCCACTACCTGGTTGCTCAGGCGGAGGCGGCCATCATACATGGTCATGAGGATACCCTCGATGGCCAGGTTTGTATTCAGGCGGCTCTGAACGATTTTTATTGTATTCAATAACTTGCCCAGACCTTCCAGTGCGAAGAACTCACACTGTACCGGAATGATCACAGAGTCAGATGCCACGAGGGCATTTACTGTGATCAGACCCAGAGAAGGGGAGCAGTCTACTATTACAAAGTCATATTCATCCCGTACACCGTCAATTACCTGCTTCATTACCTGTTCCCTGTTCGGGTGGTTAATGAGCTCCAGTTCAGCACCTACCAGATCAATATGGGAGGGGAGTACTTTCAGGTTCGGCGTATCCGATTCCAGCGTCACGTCTTTGGCCATACCATCGTTTACCATACAGTCATACAAACTTTGATGTATGTTGCGGAGGTCAAAGCCCAAACCGGTGGTGCTGTTTGCCTGTGGGTCGGCATCCACCAGCAGTGTTTTATACTCCAGCACTGCCAGGCTGCTTGCCAGGTTAATAGCGCTGGTAGTCTTTCCTACCCCACCTTTTTGATTCGCGATTGCAATTACTCTTGCCATTGTTGATTAGGTATTTCTTAGGTTTACTATAGGATAATAAATAGGTCCTGGCTGGGACAATAGTCCTTCACCATGGATGTAATATATATTTATTCTTATAAATCGATAGTAGTTCCTATTGCGGGTAATAGCAATTCCAAACCTGCCTGGGCAAACTGTTGTTTCGTTTTCTCCTGCTCTATCTTTATATAACCGAATGTATCGTAATGTATGCCGACAATCCTTTTACAATCAATAAATTCTGCGGCTATGATCGCATCTTCTGCTCCCATAGTGAAGTTATCTCCAAGTGGTAACACTGCAAAATCTAATTTCGCCCAGCGGGGAATCAGCTGCATATCCATGGTCAGCCCGGTATCGCCTGAAAAATAGAAGTTACCTTCGTCTGTGGTGAACACGTAGCCTACGGGGTTACCGCCATAAGACCCATCAGGATTAGAGCTGGAATGGGTAGCTACTACACATTTTACCGTACCAAAGTCAAAGTTCCACTTACCGCCTATGTTCATCGGGTGACCTTTTTCCACGCCCTGTTTTTTGGTCCAGCCTAACACTTCGGGTACAGCTACGACGGTTGCCTGAGTACGCTTAGCCAATGGAACGAGATCAGCAATATGATCTTCATGACCATGTGACATAAATATGTAGTCAGCTTCCAGCGTATTAACGTCAACAGACTTCGCTAATTCGTTGTAAGTGATAAACGGGTCAAAAACTATCTTTTTACCCTTTATTTCTACTGCAAAACAGGAATGACCGTAAAATGTAAGCTTCATATCTTTTCCAGAGTGTCTTTATGCCTTAACAATCAATATATTAGAATACGCCAGTCTGCAAATTCAATGCCACTGTATTATTCATTAGTATATATAATTAACCCAAGTTCGACAAAAATACAACGATTAAAGAAAATTCAACGGAGGGGGTTTATTTATTTATTCACAGAACTGCACTCTTTTGATTGTTAATATATTGAAATTCAGTTGTTTAGTACATAATGTTAAATGAAATAGAAAAAAAGTAATGTTCCATGCAATATGTTCCACGCTCATTCGTCTACCTATTTTTAGCAAGGGTCGCACTATTTTTGCAAGACTAATTTAATAAGAATAAGATAAGCAGATGCGCGCAGGATTAAACACATTCATACTAGCCGGGCTACTATTTTTACTTGATTTATATGTATTTATGGCCATCAGGGCCGTCTTTTACGGTGCGGCCGCCCGTTTAAAAACCATTGCTTTTACTACCTACTGGGTCATCTCGGCATTGGTATTACTCCTGGTGATGCTCTTGCCTTACCTCCATTGGGAGGATTGGTCCAAACATCTGAAGGGGTATATACTCACCATCATATTTGCCGTAGTGTTCGCCAAGTTGCTGGTGGCCGTCTTCTTATTATTAGATGACCTGCGCAGGGGAGTTACCTGGATTATACAACGGTTTTCTGCACCTGCTCCAAGTGAAATGACTGTGAGAGGTATTTCCCGCTCCCGTTTTCTCACCCAGTTAGCATTGATCACTGGTGGGGGCATGTTCGCCACCTTCATATATGGCCTCTCCAATAAGTATAATTATAAGGTGAGGCAGATGAGGCTTGCCTTCAAAAATCTGCCACCAGCTTTTAAAGGGCTGAGAATATTACAAATCTCTGATATTCACTCTGGTAGCTTTGATAATTATGACGCTGTACGCAAGGGGGTGGAAATGATCAATGCACAAAAGGCTGATATCGTGTTGTTTACGGGCGACCTGGTAAACGAGCTGGCGGAAGAAATGGATCAATATAAATCCCTGTTTAGCCAGATAAAGGCTCCTATGGGAGTTTATTCTACATTGGGTAACCATGACTATGGCGATTATCACGCATGGCCAGATAAAGATGCCAGCGGTTTTAGCCACCTCCGTATGCAAAACCTCGAAGCCCTGAAACAGGTACATGCCGATATGGGCTGGCGCCTGATGATGAATGAACATGTAGTGCTGGAAAAGGCTGGGCAACAAATTGGTTTGCTGGGTATTGAGAACTGGAGTGCAATGGCCCGTTTCCCCAAATACGGTGATCTGAAGAAAGCTTATGAAGGAGCTGAAAATCTGCCCTTTAAAATATTAATGTCACATGATCCCACCCATTGGGATGCACAGGTCAGAACAGAATACCCCGATATTGATCTGATGCTGGCAGGACATACCCATGGCATGCAATTCGGCGTCGAAATTCCCGGATTTAAATGGAGTCCTTCCCGTTTCGTCTTTAAAGAGTGGGCAGGATTGTACAGAGAAGGGAACCAGCGATTGTATGTAAATCGTGGTTTTGGCTTTCTCGGATACCCTGGCAGAGTGGGTATCCTGCCCGAAATAACCGTGATTGAACTCGTGTAAACAGCATTGTTAATTTATTTCACTTATCTTGCAGCTAAGTTAAACGCTACGTGCATGCGCCGCTGCTTTTGTATTTTCTTATTTCTGTTTTGTAGTCAGGCTGTATGGAGCCAGTCCCTTGCCGAACTGGAAAAGCAACTTGACTCCTTGCTGAAAAAGCGGGAGAAAAGTGAATTGATAGTAGGGCTGGGATATGGTAACAACCCTGCATACGGTAGTAAAGTGAACAATGGAGAACGACCAGTGGTTATGAAAACCTTCCTGTCTCCTACAGTTGGATATTACCATAAAAGTGGCTTTTATGGTACTTTCAGTAATTATTACCTGTTCAACTCAATTGGTACGCCATGGTTTGAATGGGATTTTTCTGCCGGGTACGATTATTCAAAGAGTAAGCATTTTTTGACTGGTATATCCTATACCCGGTATATTTTTGCTGATTCTGCCGACGTTCCTGCTACACCTATTAATAATGAATTATTCGCTTACTTCTATTACCGTGACTGGTGGATACAACCTGGTGTCAGCCTGGATTTCGGTTGGGGAAGTTTTGAAGAAGTGACCGGACCGAAAGGTCAGAACGGTGAACCTGCGCCTTCCCGCAACATATCTGGCAATGATTTTAATATCGTAGCAGCCATCCGTCATCCATTTATTTTTGTGGATGTACTGAAAAAGGACGATGCCCTTCTATTCACTCCTTCAATGGGACTGACAATGGGTACCGCCCATTATTACAGCAACTTACGTGCATTTCAATATATCTCCCGTTCTCCCTGGATGAAGGGTGATGGGCCGCAGGAAATATTTCGTCCTGAGGCGGAACGCTCGTCCAAAAAAGGATTTGAAGTGCGGGCATTGGATGTAACAGTAAGTACCTCCTATATCTTAGGTAAATTTACATTAGCACCATCCTTCACTGTATTCCAACCATTCCAGGGGCAGGATAAGAAAATTGTAAGCTACTTCACTGCACGCGTAGCCTATACATTAAAAAAATAGGCTTCCTGTTTCCTTCACATTTTCATACGATAAGAATTTTAGCATAAAATTTGCTCGCTTCGCTATGTCGGCGTAGGGGTATTTTTTTTGTGGCTCGTCTTGTAAATAATAGAAAAACCATTTATCCGTTTACTTAAAAACCTTGTTGAAAAAAAAACACTATATGAAAAAACTGTTTTTCGCCGTGGCAGTACTGTGTGTAACTGCATTCTCTTCTACAACTGTTAACGCCCAGTCCGGATTCTTACGTTTTGGTCTGAAAGGCGGTGCCAATCTGGGTAAACTGGATGGTAAAGGCTACAAAGATGGTTTTAACCTTGGCTACCACCTGGGTGGTTTTGCACAGATCAACCTGACTAAAGGTTTTGGTGTACAGGGTGAGTTGATCTTCTCTTCTACTAAAACTAAAACAACCAGCGACTTTAGTGAGGTGTATAATCCAGATAACCTGAATGATCCATCTAACAACAATAAGAAGATCAGTCTGAACTACCTGAGTATTCCGATCCTGGCAAACTTTAACCTGGGTACTCCCCGTATCAAACTGCAGGTAGGTCCTCAGTTCAGTGCACTGGTATCTGACAAAAATGTATTCAAAGGTGCAGACGATGCCTTCAATGGTGGCGATGTTTCCGGTGTAGCGGGTCTGTGGATCCAGCTGCCTATCGTAAACATCAGTGCCCGTTACATTGTAGGCTTCACTGATGTGAAGAATGTGAGCGATGTATCCAACACTGGCAACTGGAAGAATCAGGCGATTCAACTGGGTGTGGGTGTTACCTTGTAAGCACCTGTTATCTTCCTATAAAAAACTCGCTTTTACAACTAGTAAAAGCGAGTTTTTTATTTTAAACTTAATCGAAACGGTATTACGTATATTAATAATAGAAGGCCCTTTTCCTTTTTCGTGGCATTAAACTTGACAATATACCTATGCTTAGAAAAAAGGCGAAAAGAATAGCCACTGGCTGACAAAATGGCTACTTTTTGAATTTAAATTACGGAGATGAATAGATTTTACTTAACGAATTCAGAAGAGGAAATGGAATTCATGCCAATCATCCCGCTAAATGAAGACGGGGAGGGGCAGGAAGAAGATAATATACCCGAGGAGCTAGCTCTCTTACCTTTGAGAAATACGGTACTTTTCCCTGGTGTGGTATTGCCCATCACGGTTGGCAGAGATAAATCCATTAAAGCTGTAAACGATGCCTATCGTGGTGATAAACTCATTGGCGTAGTCGCTCAGAAAGATAGCACAGTGGAAGATCCTATCATTGCCGATCTGGCAGAGGTAGGGACAGTAGCGCGTATCGTAAAACTGATCAAAATGCCTGATGGGGGTACTACCATCATCATACAAGGGCGCAAAAGATTTAAAATCAGTGAGATCGTTGCAGAAGATCCATACTTCAAGGCACGTATCGATATACTCAACGACGAGATTGTAACAGACGATCCTGAGTTTGACGCATACATCTCTACTATCAAGGACCTGGCAGGACAAATTATTCAGTTGTCCCCGAATCTGCCATCAGAAGCCAGCATCATTCTCAAGAATATTGAAAATGAATCGTTCCTGGTGCACTTTGTCTCGTCTAATCTGAACTGCGACCTGAAAGAAAAACAGCAGCTGCTGGAAATCAATAACCTGCGTACCCGTGCAGAACTCCTGCTCAAACTGTTGCAGGTAGAACTACAGCTGGCAGAACTGAAAAACAAGATCACCAACAAAACGAAGGCGGATCTTGACAAACAACAACGTGAATACTTCCTGCAGCAACAGCTCAAATCCATCAAGGAAGAACTGGGAGGTGACAGCAATGACCGTGAAGTAAAGGAACTCCAGCGCAAAGCAGAGAAGAAAAAATGGACAGAAGCTGCCGGTGAACTTTTCCGCAAAGGAATTGAAAAACTGGAGCGTATGCACCCCAGCACACCTGACTACTCCGTGGTGTACAACCACCTGGACCTGATGCTGGACCTGCCATGGCAGGATTATACCGAAGACAGCTACGACCTTAAAAAGGCGAAAAAGATATTGGACAATGATCATTATGGCATGGACAAGATCAAGGAGCGTATCCTTGAATACCTGGCCGTACTGAAGCTGAAAGGTGACATGAAGTCACCCATTCTTTGCTTTGTAGGCCCTCCGGGTATTGGTAAGACCTCTCTCGGTCGTTCCATCGCCAGTGCCATTGGCCGTAAATATGTACGTCTCAGCCTTGGTGGTCTGCATGACGAAAGCGAGATCCGTGGTCATCGTAAGACTTACATCGGGGCGATGCCTGGCCGTATCTTGCAGAGCATCCGCAAGGTAAAGACCTCTAACCCGGTGATGATACTGGACGAAATCGATAAGATTGGCAACGATCACCGTGGCGATCCAAGTTCCGCTATGCTGGAAGTACTGGATCCTGAGCAGAACGGTACCTTCTACGACAACTACCTGGAGCTGGAATATGACCTGAGCAAGGTCCTGTTCATCGCGACAGCCAATGATATCAACGCCATCAGCCCTGCGCTGCGTGACCGCCTGGAAATCATTGACCTGAGTGGCTACTCCATCGAGGAAAAAGTAGAAATTGCCAAGCGCCACCTGGTTCCTAAGCAGAAAGAAGCCCATGGCCTCAAGCAGCTGAAAATGAGGATCAGCAACAGTGTGCTTGACAGGATCATCCAGGATTATACCCGTGAAAGTGGTGTGCGTGAGCTGGACAGACAAATGGCGTCCATTATGCGCTCCCTTGCCAAGGATGTAGCACTGGAAGAAGAGGTACCAGACAGTCTGACCGAAGAACATGTAGAAGAAATACTGGGTAAGGCCCGCTATTCCAACGAAATTTACAAGGTGGGTAATCCGCCCGGGGTAGCTGTTGGTCTGGCCTGGACCTATGTAGGTGGAGATATTCTCTTCATCGAAAGCAGTCTTAGTGAAGGCAAGGGCGATCTGCAGATGACGGGTAACCTGGGCAATGTGATGAAGGAATCTGCCAGCACGGCATTGAGCTATCTGCAGGCAAACTCTCACCAGTTCAATATTAATTCAAAGCAGTTCAGGGAAAAGAATGTACACATTCACGTACCTGAAGGCGCTGTACCAAAGGATGGTCCAAGTGCAGGTATCACCATGCTCACAGCATTAACTTCCGCATTCACAGGCAGAAAGGTGAAATCCTACCTGGCTATGACGGGCGAAATCACCCTCCGCGGACAGGTATTGCCAGTGGGAGGTATAAAGGAAAAGATCTTAGCTGCCAAAAGGGCGGGGATTAAAGAAATTATCCTCTGTTGGCAGAATGAAAAGGATATCAAGGAAATTAATCCCGATTATATCAAAGGGGTAAAGTTCCATTTTGTAAAAGAAATGAACCAAGTGATCGATATTGCGTTATTAAAAAAGTAACAAGTCTACGCCGGCCCTTTTCACAGTTGGGACCGGTGATGGATATATGTTGATTGTTTTAAGGGTTTAAAGTAAGGCCATGCTGCTCCCCGGCAGAATGGCCTTATTGTTTTTGTATATTTGTCTGAATGTACCGAATCATATTCCTATTCCTGTTCCTTACCCAATCCTCTTTTGCCCAGGTACTGGGAGGAAAAGCCACCTTTGCATTCTTAGACCTTCCGGTATCTCCGGCACAAACTTCCCTTGGCAGTATCAATGTAAGCCAGCTGGGTAATGACATTGCACTTTCTACACTGAACCCGGCGTTATTACGTCCGGATATGCATACAAATCTCCAACTCAATTATACCAGTTATTTTGCGGATGTACTGTATGGCCATGCGTTGTTTGGTTATCATTCAGATCAGTTGCAAACCACCTTTGCCGCTGGCATTCAATATATTGACTACGGCTCCATTACACAAACAGATGCAACCGGCAGTATCCAGGGGGCTTTTCGGCCCCGCGATATGGCCATCCAGGTGACTGCCTCCCGTCAGTATTTAGAAAGATGGCACTATGGAGCCACCTTGCAATTCGTACAATCCCGCTACCAGCAATACAATTCCACAGGTCTTGTATTACATTTTGGCCTTACCTACGAAGACACTACCCACCATTGGCAGGCAGGGTTCCTGGCAAAAAATATGGGGGTACAGCTCAGTACTTATACCCCTGGCAACCAGGAGCCACTACCTTTTGATTTACAGGTAGGTATTTCAAAAAAGCTGAATCAGCTTCCATTACAGTTATCCGCCACCCTCCATCACATTTATCAATACGACGTGCGTTATGCAGATCCCGGATTCCAGGAAAGCAGCTTAATTACCAACGGTGATACGGTAAAAACAAGTGGACAGGCAGTAGATAAAATATTCAGGCATTTTGTACTGGCTGCACATTGGGAAATCGGGCGTTTTGTGACGCTGACGGCGGGGTACAATCATTTGCGGAGACAGGAATTATCAGATCCTCAGTTAAGGGGGTTGAGTGGGTTTTCGGCAGGGGTAGGAGTGGTGACGAGGAAGATCCAGCTTCGTTATGCGAGGGCCTGGTATCAGCGCAGTGCTGCGCTGAACCAGTTTGGAATAAATTTGCCCCTGAAGGAATGGAGTTATTAATTACTCAGTGACCTTCAGTTGTCGCTTATACAATTGAATCGTGTTTTCCAGCCCCAGGTAGAGCGCATCACATACTAATGCATGACCGATGGATACTTCTTTCAGCTGGGGAATATGCAGCTTGAAGAAGCGCAGGTTGTCCAGGTTTAAATCGTGGCCTGCGTTGATATCCAACCCGATAGCGGTAGCAGCACGGGCAGTATTCTTATAATCGTTCAGGAGTTGGAAGTTCTGTTGTTGAGTTCTTGCATTGGTAAATTCCTCTGCATAAGGACCGGTGTACAATTCAATCCTGTCAGCACCGGCAGTTTTAGCAGCTTCTACTTTTTCAGGTTCTGCATTCAGGAAGATAGATACCCTGATACCAGCGGCTTTGAACGTACCAATCACTTCTTTCAGAAATGACTGATTAGCAATTGTATCCCATCCGGTATTGGAGGTAATGGCATGTGGGGGATCTGGTACCAGTGTAACCTGCTCTGGTTTTACTGATAGGACCAGGTCGATAAATTCTTTCGAAGGATAGCCTTCGATATTGAATTCTGTAGTGACTAATGGCTTCAGGTCCAGTACGTCCTGATAACGGATATGGCGCTCATCTGGTCTTGGGTGAACGGTGATACCGTCGGCTCCAAAACGTTCACAATCCTGTGCTACTTTCAAAATATCCGGGAGGTTACCGCCTCTGGCATTGCGCAGGGTGGCAAACTTGTTAATATTTACGCTCAATTTTGTCATATAACAAAAGTAACTTTTAAGCCACTAAAAACAAAAAGGGGCTACCACTGGCAGCCCCTTTTTTTGTGCGCTAAAAACGCTATTAATATCTGTAATAATCAGGCTTATATGGACCTTCTGCAGGAATGCTCAGGTATTCAGACTGAGTTGGAGTCAGTATATCCAGTTCCACACCGATCTTTTTCAGGTGCAGACGGGCAACTTTCTCATCCAGGTGCTTAGGCAGTACGTAAACTTTGTTCTCATACTTTTCAGTATGTAACCACAGTTCCAGCTGAGCCAGTACCTGGTTGGTGAAGGAGTTACTCATCACGAAAGATGGGTGACCGGTAGCACAACCCAGGTTTACCAGGCGACCTTCAGCCAGCAGGATGATGTCTTTACCATCGATAGTATATTTATCTACCTGTGGTTTGATTTCAACCTTGGTATTACCATAGTTCTTGTTCAACCATGCAACGTCGATTTCGATATCGAAGTGACCGATGTTGGACACGATACATTTATCCTTCATCAGTTTGAAGTGCTCGCCAGTGATAATGTCGCGGCAACCGGTAGTGGTTACGATGATATCAGCTTCTTTTACAGCATCAGACATTTTCTTTACTTCGTAACCTTCCATAGCAGCCTGCAGGGCACAGATAGGATCGATTTCAGTAACGATCACACGTGCACCAGCTCCTTTCAGAGACTCAGCAGAACCTTTACCTACGTCACCGAAACCAGCTACAACAGCTACTTTACCGGCAATCATTACGTCAGTAGCACGACGGATCGCATCTACACAGGATTCGCGGCAACCGTACTTGTTATCAAATTTAGATTTGGTAACAGAGTCATTGATATTGATAGCAGGAATAGGCAAAGTACCTTTCTGCATACGCTCATATAAACGGTGTACACCGGTAGTAGTTTCTTCGCTCAGCCCTTTCACGTGCTGGATCAGTTCAGTGTATTTGTCAAACACCATGTTTGTCAGGTCACCACCGTCATCCAGGATCATGTTCAGCGGACGGTCAGCACCACCGAAGAACAGGGTCTGTTCGATACACCAGTCAAATTCCTGTTCGTTCAGACCTTTCCATGCAAATACAGGTACACCTGCAGCAGCAACAGCGGCAGCAGCGTGATCCTGGGTAGAAAAGATATTACAGGAGCTCCAGCGTACTTCAGCACCCAGGTGTACCAGGGTTTCGATCAGCACAGCTGTCTGGATGGTCATATGTAAGCAACCAGCAATACGCGCACCTTGCAGTGGCTTGCTGTTACCATATTCTTCTCTCAGCGACATCAGACCTGGCATCTCAGCTTCCGCCAGCTCGATTTCTTTACGTCCCCACTCTGCCAGAGACATATCCTTTACTTTATAAGGAAGAGCAAAGTCAATGTTAGATTTAGCTATTGTAGACATTATTACTTGTTTTTTGCAAATCTAAATTTATTTTATGGGTAAAAACAATGCATTTGTTCTTTTTTTATTGTGGAAAACAGAACAAGCGTTTTTTTGAAACAGATTATCAGGCTCCGTTAAAATACCACCGATTTTACCTTAAAATAATGGAATGTGGATAAATATGTGAATTCGCAATAACATGATCCTGAACCAGGAGAGATAGTTATCCCCATTTATGGTACGTACATATTAACAATTAATATAAAATATTTTGTCTAAATATGGAATATTGAATATGTTTGTATTTCGATATATTATGGTTATCTTATAGTGCAGTGTGATGTACAGTGAATGATTGATTAATTGCCTTTCGTGAATCAGCATCGTGTTCCAATCCCTCATTCCCTACAATACTGTTGCAGGTAACGTTTTCATTACCATGCCTTTTTGCATTTTCGTGAAGGCTTTTGGCCATTTCTCTAATGGTTGAAACATGGCTGACTAAAGAAATTAGATGGATTATAGAACTTTACACGCTTTACTATGTTCAAGCTTCCCAATTCTGTGAAAAGGAATGCAACTGCCACACCCCGGAAAGTGTCACATACACTTAAAAGGATGTTCTTTGCAGCACTTTTATTATTGATATGCAGTCAGAGTCAGGTTATCGCGCAGACTGTAAAGGCTACTATCAATCCTACAGGGGGTGCCAGCGGTTCTAAAGACCTGAAGATCGATATCTATACCGATGGTAGCATCGTGGTGACCCGCAATGGTCTTACAGAAAGCTACAACCGGGCAGATAGTTCTCTGGGTATGAGGGCTTTTTTCGATTTTAAGAATCTGTCACACATGACAGACGAAACGACCCCAAAGGCGCCTACCAGTTGTTATGTCTCTCCTATATCTGGTACCGGTTCTTACGCCGATCCTTATAAAGTTCATGTAGTAGGTACTATTCTCGATCCATATTACAAGTATCCAACGGGACAAACGGGTACTGTGACCTGTATTATTACTTATGTAAAGAATACCAGTTACTTCTTCCTGGATTATGTTATGCACATGCCTCAGGTAAGTACGAACGACTACACCAGCGTTTTGTTCTATCTGTCTGAGCAGGTGGTAATGGGACCAAATGCTACCGCCGATCCGGATGAAGCCAGTAAATGTGGATATGGATTTATCAATAGCGATACGACTACCATTGGTATGTACAGAGATGCTGCCTGCTCTGAAACAGCAGAATCTCCCCGTAGCCATGTGTATCGCATGTACAGGAAATTCAAATCCTGGGAAGCATCCATTCCTGAAAACAGGTTCTACCTCGATGATGATGGATTATACCCGCACAACGTAGTTGCTGATGGGGTGGATGGTCGTGGTCGTTCTATGGGTATCATGCGTACTATGCCGATCTACGACAACAACTTTACAGCTACTCCTGTGAATTACAGGACTTTCCGTGTATTATCCGGTTATGGTACTACCAAGACGGAGTTCGATACAGTAGCAGCGATGGTCGATTCCATTCCTGTTACGGGATGGGGCAATGTGTCGGTACAGTTCTCGAGTGCTACCCTGTCTACCAATGAAGGAAGTGCAGCACAGGGTGAACATATTGATTCAAGCGTAACGTTAAAAGTGTCCGGTGGCAAACTCAATGCCCCGGTTTATGTTTTATTACAGTACGACTCAACTTATAGTTACACACATCCAGCTGTAAGAGGTACCGACTTTACCCTGGCAGAACAGGGAGTACTGATTCCTGCAGGTGACTATACGACTGCCAAAACCGTAAAGATCCCTAACCTTCATATCATAGGCAACGACCAGTTGCAATACAGTCGTACCCTACGCCTCAAACTGACGGCGACCTGTACGGACCTGATCTCCATATCCGGTACATCACAGTGTGATTTCACCATTGTAGATGATGAAGCCCGTGGTATGACCCTCACCATGGATAGCACCGCTATCCTGGAAGGTAACGCTACAAAAGCAAGATTGAAACTGACCTCTACTTCTCCTGAAGATGTAGTGGTAAGTTTCTCTACACATACTTCTTCTACCGCAGGTGATACCGATTATGTCGTACCTACTTCCATCACCATCCCTGCAAACAGTACGTATAGTTCTGACTTTACCATCTCTGCCAAATCCGATAAAGTGTTGGAAAATACAGAGAACCTGGTATTGCAGTTCAAGGGCACCATATTAGGTATTGACGTGACAGGCCAGCAAAATTTGACTATCAACGATAGTACATACTATAATGCTGCATATGCGAAAATCGTTTCGAGCCTGGTGAATCCAACCTCCGTCAATCCGATGACGGAAGGTTATGAAGGCTATGTGCGGTTCCAGCTACCTGATGGCGTGAGTACCGAAGTGCCTATCACAGTCAACGTTGATCTTAATTATAGTAAATCGACTGCGACTGATGGAGATGACTTTGACTTCTGGTATTATAATGGTCCGGTAACCATTCCAAAACTGGGTACTGGTGCGAACATCTATATCATAGCTTACGCTGATGGTTTACTGGAAGGTCCTACACCAGAATACCTGATCCTGGATGTTACTTCAGTGGATAATGTAGGTGCGGGTCGTTCTTATCCTTATAAAGGAGATACCCTTAAAATTAAGGATGCGGATTACGATTCTGCTATGGCACTGATCATGACACCTTCTCCTGCTACATTGCTGGAAGGTGCTACCAGTACAGTGACCGTAACGTTGCCAAATGGACTGAAGGCAGGATCTGCCATGAGCATTCCTATTGCAAGAGGTGTTTCATCCAAAGCAATTGCTTCCGATGCAACATTGTCGCTTAGTACTATCACCATCGCTAAGAATAAAACAAATACCACTTTCACAGTAAAAGCGGTGAAAGACAGCTTGCTGGAAAATGACGAATCATATTATGTAGTTGCTTCCCCATCAGGTTATATCAAAGACTCCTGTCTGATCACGATCAAGGATACTACCGGATTGATCTCCGGCAATAAGGTGCTGAACCTGACTATGACAACACCTTCTCTCAAAGAAGGAAATAGTTCCAACCTCACCCTTGCATTTGCAAAGAGTGGAATCATGGCGGGCGATTCACTGGCCATAGTGCTCACACCTGATGGTACAACCGTAGCTTCTCCATCTGATTATTATATCGGTGCCGGCAATACGATTTACATGCCACCAAATGTCAATAGCAAAACGGTGACAAATGGGTTTAGCGCACTGACAGATAATATTCTGGAAAATACGGAAGCATTTACTTTCAATGCAGCTACTGCTACAATTTCAGGATTAACGATCAATTCCATCTCCGGCTCTATACAGGATGCGACCAGCGACAATGCTGCCAACAGGATTGTGTCTATCACACCAGGTGCAACGACGATGGAAGAAGGTAGTGCATACACCTATACATTCAGTCTGCCTTCAGGTATTACCACCGAAGTGCCGATTACAATCACACCAATGATTGTAACCGGATCTACTGCTGATGCATCTGACTTCACACTGGATTCAACTACGATTACCCTCGATGCCACGAATCCTTCTTCGAATGTCACTACGATCAAAATCATTCAGGATAATATCCTGGAAAGCGATGAGCAATTGATTTTGGGTGGTACAGCTGCAACGACACTTTCTGCAGGTGTTACCGTAAATCAGGCCGCAAGCGTCACTATCAAGGATGTAACTGAATTAGGTAGCCTTGTCATCACTACAGATCGTACGGATATAGTAGAAGGTGGTACGGGTGCATACATCACGATCTCCTTACCAGGTGGCAATGTACCTACAGCACCGTTGACAATCTCCCTGAGCCGTGGCAATAGCTCACAGGCTACCAGCGGATACGCAGGACTGCCACAGACAGTGACGCTGACAACCAATTCAGTGACAATTCCTGTTCCTGTATCAGCACTGACTGATAATATAATAGGAGACAATGAATCATTGGTAGTATTGATCGAAGCAGCAGGTTATCCAAGTGATTCTGTGACATTGAACATGATAGACGCAACTGCTGATGATCCTGCTAATATGAAAATTACCTTCACACCAGAACCTGCATCACAAGGCAGTCATGTGGAAGAAGGTAGTACATATACAGTAAGAGCCAGCTTCCCTGATGGCATCAAATTGTATTCACCAGTGTCTTTGAATGTAACACCAGGCAATCTCTCCGCAGCAAGTGCAAGCGATTACACAGGTGTACCAACTACAGTAACGATTGATACTTCTGGTCACGTTGATTTCGTCATCACTGCAAAAGCTGATAATATCATCGAAGCTTCTGAACTGCTGAGAATATCAGGAAATACACCTGATATGAGCACAGTAACGGTAGACAGTCTGGATATTTACATTGACGATGTAAGCACCAGCACACAGCTACAGATGATCATCGATTCAAGCAGCATTCACAAAGGCAACACTACCAAAGTAACCATCGGTTTTGCAAACAGTAGTGTAACTTCAGCGAGCGATATCATCATCACAGTAATAGCTGATGAATCATCTACTGCCGATACAACAAATTATACAGGCCTGCCAAGGTTCGTAACACTGCCGAAAGACAGTAACTATGTTACCTTCTTCCTGAACATACCGAACAATTATAAAATAGAAGGTCCAACCGTATTACAGTTCAAAGACAGTGCAACCGGATACACATTTGCATCCATCGCACCGCTCAATATTCTGGATGCGGAAGGTCAGCCAATCACACTTGAGAAAGTAACCGATGCTGCGGAACCAGCTACAGACGGTGCATTCAAAGTGGTGATGCCAGCTGTATCAACTACAGATGTAAGTGTAACGCTGACCACTACCTACGCTGGTACCAATATCAAGGATGTGCAAACGACCGTTACGATTCCTGCAGGCAGCCTTGAAGTAACAGTACCGGTATATATCATAGACGACATTATCCTGCAGGGTAACCTGGTACTCCAGGTAAATCTGACAGGTGCTACAACAGTACAAAGTGGTGCAACGAAGAGTCTGTATGTAAGCGGTTCTACCATGTACATGAACGTATTTGATGATGAGAGCAGTGATACAGGCGAACAGGCAGAGGCACGTACTATGTTGATCGAACGTATTGCCGATGCTTATCAGCCATCAACAAGCGGTCAGTTCCGTATCAGGTTCAACGACTCTACACTGGTAGCTACACAGGATGTAAAAGTAACTTACAATGTGGGAGGCACAGCAGTAGCAGGTTCTGATTACGTAGCGCTGAGTGGTAGTGTTACGATCCCTGCTGGTTCCAGCATGGTAACATTTGATGTAGTGCCTTCCGGTTTGTTGACAGCAGGTAGTGCCAAATATGTCACTGCTGCATTGGCTGGTGTCACCTCCAACATTCCGCTGGTAACCTGGCCGCTGAGCGCCAGTGCATCTATTTCAACAGTATTTATTTATAACAATAATGTAGATACACCTTCAGTAAACCTGTTTGCATCTACCAGTACGATTGCAGAAGGCGACTCTGTGAAATTCTACTTAAGAACTACGAAGTCTATCAACCTGGATCTGCCTATCACAGTAGCAGTAACGAGCGATGTGTATAGAACGACGACCATCCATGGAGGAACAACATCTGGCAACAAAGTAGTTGTAACATTGCCTGCGGGTGCACAGGAAACTTCCTTCACCGTGGTAGTTGACGACAACCAACTGAATGACGATGATGGATGGGTACAGGCAACCATACAGGAATACGATCCGTTGAGCAGTGGTCCTGCTTACTATGTAGGTCTGGCAAGTGAGGTGAAGAACTCCGTAACAGATAATGACACGCTGAAAATATCATTTAGCAAGAGTCAGTTCTCCGTCGTAGTACCATTTGATACAACAGGTGTACCACTGCCGTTCGAACTGTCTATGACCCGCGCCAGCTCTCGTATCATCACCATCTACTATGAGTTCTACGAACCAGGAAAAAGTGAACTGTTGAGTGGCACAAGTGTGGCAGTTGCAGGTAAGGATTACGATGGATCAGTAACACCGTTGCTCATTATGCCAAATACAAATTCTACATCAATTCCGGTATTGGTAAATAGTGTGGAAAAGAACAAAATGTTTGGTATGCGTTTGCTCAGAGCGACAGTAACTTCTACACAGAACGTACCAACCCTCGATTCACTGAGCACAGCTACAGGTCTGATTGAAATCTGTAAAGATTGTGATTCAGATGGTGATGGCGTACCTGATTATGTAGAGCGTTTCATCACTGATGGAAGATGGCAGGACAACAATAGCGGGAATCTGCGCGTACATCCAGCAATGTCTCCAAACGGCGATGGATTGGGCAACGACGTGATGTACATTGAAAATATTGATTCCTATCCTGATAATGAAGTAACAGTATTCAACCGTTGGGGTGGTACTGTATTTACAACGAAAGGCTATAATAACAGTTCAAACAATTTCAACGGAAAGGCGAATACAGGAAGTGCAAAAAATCAGGATGTTCCGGATGGTTCTTATTTCTTCATTATCCATGCAACAGATGCATCGGGTAAGAAGATCAAATACACCGGATTCCTTGTCATAAAGAGATCATAAGAAAACCAGCGAATGGAAGCAGCTGTCTCCATTCGCTGTAATCCGTATATATGAAGAAAGTAATAATTACCCTGTTTGTCCTATTTGCTTGCTACTTGCCTTCAAAGGCACAACAGGATCCTATCTATTCCCAGTATATGTTCAATGGCCTGGCCATCAATCCTGCCTATGCAAGCATGGATGAGTCAGCCCGACTGACAGTAGATGGCCGTAATCAATGGGTGGGAGTAGACGGAGCTCCCAAAACTGCTACATTTTCATTTTATTCACCATTGAATGAAAGGGGAACTACACTTGGATTGTCTGCCATGAGGGAGAGCATCACAGTAGATACCCGTACAGATTTAAATATTTTTGCATCACAGAAAGTAGACCTTACAGAAGAGCTACATCTTGCGATGGGATTGATAGTAGGTATGTCGCAGTATAAGGAGAATAATAGTACGCTGACTACGACAGATCCAACCTTTGCCAGCAACCTGAGTTACATGAAAACAAATGTTGGCTTCGGATTTGCGTTGTTTACAGAGAAGTTTTACCTGGGTTTGGGTGCACCTATGTTCAAAAGTTTTGACATTGGAAAAAGTGTAAACAGGATTGTGACGAAACCGCACTATTACATGCAGGCAGCTTATGTATTTGATATTAATGAGGATCTGAAATTCAAGCCTACATTGCTGTTGAGAGATGTGAAAGGATCAGGACTGAATTATGATTTCAATGCCAGTGTACTCTTAAAAGAACTGGTGTGGCTGGGAGCTTCGTGGAGATCAGAGAAGACAGTGACAGGAATGGTAGGTGTTAGATTGACACCACAATTAGAAATGGGATATTCATATGATACACCTACAAATTCAAATCTCAAAGGCGCACAATCAGTATCACATGAGCTGATGATTAGCTATAGATTTGGATGGAGTAGCGATCACGAGATTTTGCCCCGACTTTTTTAGTCTATTAACCGAAACACCCTACGGGGTCATCAGTTCCCGCACCAAAAGTGCGGGAATTTTATTTTCTATCTGGTTGATTATTAGTTGATAATAAAGAGCTAGAAAAAAATAAAAAAAATAAATCCAAAGGAAAACCGTGTTTAAACATTTATCGTATGTATTTTCATAGCGGTGCAAAGCCAGCAACCTATAAGCTGGGAAACACCCAAAGATTTTAATTAGAAAAGTTGTGTCTTTTAATGGTTAACTTGGGAAACAGCCTGGTATTTTTACCAGGCTGGATTTTTTATAGCATTTTCCTCATCACGAAGTCATTCATCCAGTACCCATTTCCAATGTATATATCTTTCTCTTCGTATACTTCAAACCCGGTTTTCTCGTAAAAATAACGGGCCTTGTTATACTTATTTACATTCAGTTCCAGTATGTGTGCACCTGTTGCTTTCACTGCATCGATCACGGTGTTAAGCAGGAATTTGCCAGCGCCTTTTCCCTGGTAATCAGGGTGTAAGTATATCTTGTTCAGCTTGTATACACCAGGCTCTTCTTTCGGGCTATAGCCTGCAAAACCAATTGTCCTTTTTCCATCCCACATCAGGAGAAAGGTATGATCGGAAGTGAGTTGTCTGGTCAGTTCTTCCGTATTATACAACAATGCTATCATATAGTCCAGTTGTGCCTGGGGAAGGATAGACAGGTAGGTAGCTGGCCAGATCTGGTTGGTCAGTTCCTGTATAATAGGAATTTCCTGCGTGGTAGCATGCGTGATCTGATACATCATTTATTTTTTATCTCCTCAATCACCTGCAGCAGTCTTGCTTTGGGAGTAAAGCCACTGGCTATCAGGTATAACTGTTCGTCTTTTTCAAGTATAGCAGCTGGAAAACCGGTGATACCCCATTGTTGTACGATGTTAAACTCCTGGTTGGTAGCGTACTTGTTATCGTCTTCCTTCATGTTGTTCAGGAAGGCCTGCACTGGGATATTGTACTTTTCCAGAATGGGAATGTAGGTATCGTTATTATTGAGGCTTTTGCCTTCAAAGTTGAGTGCTACCTGCATATCATGAGCAAAGTTTACGGCATTTTCCGGTTGGTATTGCTTGAATATGGTCAATGCGATACTGGGCTTTTCGGAGTCCATGATATCGTCTGAGCGCAGGTATTCATTCAGGAAAGGATCACCAAAGGTAATGCCGGTGGTAGCCTCGACCTGTTTGTGAGCTTCCTTGATGTAGTTGTACATTGCGGAGGCAGGGCGGCGGTTAGCACTTAATAACATACCGCCAGACAGTATCTCTACCGATATCTCTCCTTTAAATTGCTCCTGGATCTCCTGGATCACGGGCGTAAAGCCATAACACCATCCACAGATGGGATCATAGATATAGATCAGTTTCATTGTTCGTTATTTTTTCCTGTTGTGGATATGGGTTTCTAAAGCTTCTTTTGAATAGCTACTCAGGTTACCGTCGGCAGTCAGACCTCCTTTGCGGGCGGCTAGAGTTCCGTAGTAAACATCTTTGTAACCGGCTATACTGTGGGCATCGGGATCGATGGAGAGCAGTACGCCTTTTTCGCGTGCATAGGGTATCCATTCCCAGTCGATGTCGAGTCGGCGGGGATGTGCATTCAGTTCAATGACAACATTGTGTTCGGCACAGGCGTCTATGATACGGTGGTGATCTACAGGATAACCGTTACGGCTCAGCAGGAGTCGTCCGGTCATATGGCCTAAGATAGTGGTATATGGATTTTCAATTGCTTTCAGCAGTCTGCTCATTGCTTTCTCTTCACTCATTTTTAAATTGGAGTGAACAGAAGCGATAACGAGGTCGAAGGAAGCCAGAATTTCGTCCGGATAATCCAGGTTGCCATCGTTGAGAATATCTGCTTCAATGCTTTTGAAAATGCGAAAAGGTGCGAGTTGTTGATTGAGTGCATCGATCTGTGCATGTTGTTCAGCAATGCGCTCAATACTGAGTCCGTTAGCATAAAATGCGGAGCGGGAGTGGTCGCTGATCACGAGGTATTCAAAGCCCTGGGCTTTGGCGGCGAGGGCCATTTCTTCGAGGGTATATTGACCATCGCTCCAGGTACTGTGTGAGTGGATGATGCCTTTGATATCCTGTGGGGTGATCAGGTCAGGGAGCTGCTGTACTTGCAGCATACTGCCGTCGTTGCGGAGGCAGGGGGGGAGGTAGGGCAGGTTGGCCTGTGAGAAGATTTGTTCTTCCGTAGCACCGGGTGTAAGGCCTGCAGCGCCGCCGGCGGCAAAGAAGCTTTCGACGAAAGCGGGAGTGGCGGTAGTAAGAAAAAGTGATTTACCAAAATCGTCGATGGCAGATGGATAGATCCTCACTTTTACCTTTTGCGCATGTTGAAACAGCAGGGAGTTAGGCGTTTCTTCTATAAAGGTGAAGCTTAATTTTTCTCTGATGATTTCAGGTGCGGCGTCTACAACCAGTTCTATTTCATCGATGATGATTTCGTTTCTTCTTACTTGTCCGGTAAGGGATACGGCGGCTGGTGCAAACAGTGTTTGTATTTCTTTTTCCAGTTCATTGGCGAGGGTTTCCACTTCGGCGAAGAGGTAACGATCGCGGTTACTGAAATAAAATTCGATGCTTTGTTTTACGCTGTCCTGTGTTTTCTGGCCGAAGCCTTTCAGGAGCATGAGGCGATTTTCGTTGCAGGCGTAGAGAAGTTCGCCGAGGGATTCTACTTCCAGGTCTTTCCAGATAGAAGCGATTTTTTTAGGTCCCAGGCCTTTGATCTTCATCATTTCGAGAATGCCGGATGGAGTTTTGTCGATATAGGTATCAAGTAGGCTCCATTGTTCGGTTTGCAGCATTTCCTGGATGCTTTTGCTGATGGATTCGCCGAATCCTTTGATTTTGGCGATCTCCTCAGTATGCATGTCCTGTAGGGAAGTGGTAAGTTTTTCTACGGTGAATGCTGCATTGGCGAACGACTTTGCTTTGAAGCTGTTTTCACCGTGGATGTCCATGAGTTTGGACAGCAACGAGAAGTTGTCTGCGATAGTGCTGTTATCCGGCATAATTTGATTTGAACTGCGAATTTCGGTTTTTTAAAGATGGAATTCCAACGGCAAAGAATAAAAGATCTTTCATTAAAAAGATTTTAAATCCCTCTACCTTGCTGCTGCAAGCCAATTCAAACTTCTATAAAAACACGAAAGGTCCTGGTTATTCACCAGAACCTTTATTTCACAGTGTGTAAAATCGTAATTATGCTTCAGTTGAAGGAGCATCAGTCTGTGGAGCTGGAGCAACCACTTTCTTCTTAGCAGCAACCTTCTTCTTAGGAGCAGCTTTCTTAGCAGCAGCCTTTTTAGGAGCAGCTTTCTTAGCAGCAGCTTTTTTAGGAGCAGCTTTCTTAGCAGCAGCCTTTTTAGGAGCAGCTTTCTTAGCAGCAGCCTTTTTAGGAGCAACTTTCTTAGCGGTTGCTTTCTTAGCAGCAGCTTTTTTAGGAGCAGCTTTCTTAGCGGTTGCTTTCTTAGCAGCAGCTTTTTTAGGAGCGGCTTTCTTAGCAGCAGCTTTTTTAGGAGCAGCTTTCTTAGCGGTTGCTTTTTTAGCAGCAGCTTTTTTAGGAGCAGCTTTCTTAGCGGTTGCTTTCTTAGCAGCAGCCTTTTTAGGAGCAGCTTTTTTAGCCGCTTTTTTAATTGTTGCCATTGTTTTTTGAATTTTGGGTTAGTAATTAAAATTGGGTATTAAAAAAAACTTTATGGCAAACACTGCGCCAAGCTTACGCCTGGGCAGTGGTGTCAAATGATTTTACAGAAACGATGGTTCTGTTCTCGCGTCCTTTTCTGAACTCAACAACACCATCAGCTACCGCAAAAATGGTAAAATCTCTACCAATTCCTACGTTAGCACCTGGATGGTAAACTGTACCGCGCTGACGAACGATGATGTTGCCAGATACAGCAGGTTGACCACCAAATATTTTTACTCCCAGCCTTTTGCTTTGAGAGTCACGGCCATTCTTTACACTACCTTCACCTTTTTTATGTGCCATTTCTATGGAAGTTTAAAACTTTAATTAATTAAGCAATTTCTGAAATACGAATCTTCGTAAAGTGAGTACGGTGTCCAACTTTCTTCCTGAAACCCTTTCTGCGTTTCATTTTAAAAGCAATAACCTTATCTCCCTGAACGTGGCTCAGGATTTCTGCTTTAACTACTGATTTTACATCAGTGCCAACGGTCAGCGCGCCGCCATTATCTATTAACAACACTTCAGAGAACTGCACTTTATCTCCAATATTTCCCTGCAACTGTTGTACAAAGATTTCTTGGTCTTTTTGTACTTTGAATTGCTGACCTGCGATTTTTACAACTGCAAACATAGTGATCCAAAAATAATTTCCTGCAAAAGTAGGATTTGTTTTTAAATTGACAAAGTTTTCTCCATATTTAAAATGCGTTTGCCATCAAAGCATACGTTTTAAAGGAGAATACCATTTATTTTCAAAGATACGTAGTTTATTTTAATATAGTTTGTTATTATATGTAAGTTCCACGAACCACTATGCACAACATTACCTTAAAAGCCACAATCAGAGCCAATTTAACTAATATGTAAATTTGGTTGGCACCAGCAAAAAAACTGCGCACATGGAGTTCATTCCATTCCTTTTATAACAATTTTTATTTTATACATTTGTCCTTTCACATATTCTAAAATAATGGGCATGAAGCTTAAATCACTGCTTGCCAAACCATTTGCTTCCATTGTAGCCAACAGGATCAGGAAGGAGATGCAGAGGGCGGTAGAAGACCAGGAAGCTATCCTGGAGGAGTTGATTAAAACAGGCAGGAAGACCGAATTTGGAAAAGACCACCACTTTGACAATATCCATTCCTATAATGATTTCAGACAGGCAGTGCCTATCAGAGACTATGAACAGTTCAAACCTTATATTAATAAAATAAAAGAAGGCAAACAGAACATACTCTGGAAAGGCTTGCCCATTTACCTTGCCAAAACATCTGGTACCACCAGTGGGGTAAAGTATATTCCAATCACCAAGGAATCTATTTCTAATCATATTGATACAGCCAGGAATGCCCTGCTTAACTACATGGCAGAAACCGGGCACACTGACTTTGCCGATGGTAAACTCATTTTCCTCTCCGGCTCTCCCGTGCTGGAAAGGGTAGGGGGTACTCCTTATGGCCGCCTCAGTGGTATAGTGAACCATCACGTACCCCGCTACCTGCGTACCAATCAGCTGCCCACTTACGAAACCAACTGTATCGAAGACTGGGAAACCAAGCTGGATAAAATAGTAGATGAAACCATCAATCAGGATATGACCCTCATCTCTGGTATTCCGCCATGGATGCAGATGTACTTTGACAGATTGATAGAACGTAGTGGAAAGCCTGTGGGTGAACTGTTCAAAAACCTCAATGTACTCGTATATGGTGGTGTGAACTTTGAACCTTACCGTGCAAAACTAATGGCATCTGTAGGTCGTCCGATCAATACCATCGAGACTTTCCCGGCATCAGAAGGTTTCTTTGCCTTCCAGGATACACAGGAGCACAAAGGTCTTTTGCTCAATACCAACTCTGGTATATTCTACGAATTTATACCTGCTAATGAGATCTTTAACGAGCATCCTACCCGTCTTTCCCTGAAAGATGTGGAAGTGGGCGTCAACTACGCCCTCGTAGTCAGCACTAACGCAGGTCTCTGGGGATACAACATTGGCGATACAGTGAAGTTTGTATCCACCAATCCTTATCGTTTGCTGGTAACCGGTCGTATTAAACATTTCATTTCCGCCTTCGGTGAACACGTGATTGGGGAAGAAGTTGAGCACAGCCTTATGACAGCAGCGAAGGAAGATAATTTACAGATCACGGAGTTTACCGTGGCGCCTATGGTAAGTCCTGAAGCTGGTGAACTACCTTACCATGAATGGTTTGTGGAGTTCGAAAACCCGCCTGCAGACATTAACGCATTTGCAAAAAGAGTGGATGACAATCTTCGTAAAAAGAATATTTACTACGACGACCTGCTCACCGGCAACATTCTGCAACCATTAAAGATCAGAACAGTCAAGAAACAGGGTTTTATAGATTATATGAAGTCAGTTGGTAAACTGGGTGGTCAGAACAAGGTGCCCAGACTGAGTAATGACAGAGCATTAGCGGACGAGTTGATGAATTATCTGGCATAAAGCAGGACAGATGTCGGACTACGCATGTCCGCATTTCTTGTAATTCCCTTATTATTGCAACAATGAGTAAGAAAAATATAGCCATTTTTGGCTCCACAGGATCAATTGGCATCCAGGCGCTGGAGGTAATAGAGGCGCATCCTGATAAGTTCAGTGTCGAAGTGTTGACCGCTGGTGTCAATGCTGATCTGCTCATAGAACAGGCCCTCAAATTCAGACCTAATGCAGTAGTGATCGCTGATGAATCAAAATACGAAAGCATAAAGGAAGTACTCTTTGACAAAGGCATCAAGGTATTTGCCGGTGCCAAAGCAATGGTAGAAGTAGCTTCCTGGAGCTCGATCGATATGATGCTGGCTGCCATCATGGGCTTTGCCGGCCTGGCGCCAACCCTGGCTGCTATTGAACAAGGTACCCCCATCGCCCTGGCGAACAAGGAAACCCTGGTCGTAGCTGGTGATATCGTAATGGGTACTGCCAGAAAAAGGAATGTACCTGTAATACCTGTAGATTCTGAGCACTCAGCGATCTTCCAGTGTTTGATGGGCGAGTCTTCGGCCAAAGTGGAAAAAATGATCCTCACTGCTTCAGGTGGTCCTTTCCTGGGTAAGAAAACCAACTTCCTCATTAATGTGAAAAAGGACCATGCCCTCCAGCATCCAAACTGGCGCATGGGACCCAAAATCACTATTGATAGTGCAACCCTCATGAACAAAGGGTTGGAAATGATCGAGGCACGCTGGCTCTTCAACATTGATCCTGACAAGATCGAGGTGGTAATCCATCCACAATCTATCATTCACTCCCTGGTACAGTTTGTAGATGGTAGCATGAAAGCCCAGATGGGTTTGCCTGATATGAAACTGCCTATCCAGTTTGCATTAGGGTATCCTACAAGATTGGAAAACGACTTTCCTCGTTTCTCATTCAGGAATTATTCCAACCTCACATTCGAACAACCGGATACCAAGACCTTCCGTAACCTGGGTATCGCTATCGAGGCAATGCTGAAGGGTGGTAATGCGGCGTGTGTGATGAATGCGGCAAATGAAGAGGTGGTACATGCGTTCCTGAAGAACCGTATCGGCTTCCTGCAGATGACAGATGTCATAGAAGAAATCATGGGCAAGGTGCCATTCATCGAAAAGCCGACCCTGCATGATTACTATGAAAGTGACCTGGCAGCAAGGGAACACGCGAATAATATGATCAACGCTATCATAATTTAACATAGCATAGCTGCGATATCGCAGTTATACCGGCTATCTTTGCCCATTCCCTGTTATAGAGAAAAAACAACATATATTTACTGTCAGACAAAGTATACATGACAACACAAGAAATATTGGTAAAAGCCGGGCAGTTGATACTGTCACTATCTATACTGGTAGTATTGCATGAGCTCGGACATTTTATCCCTGCAAAACTGTTTAAGACGCGCGTAGAGAAATTTTATCTCTTTTTTGACCCCTGGTTTTCATTATTCAAATTCAGGAAAGGTGAGACGGAGTATGGTATAGGTTGGTTGCCATTGGGTGGTTATGTTAAGATCTCCGGCATGGTAGATGAAAGCATGGACCGCGAACAGCTGGCCAAGCCACCGGAGCCATGGGAATTCCGTTCCAAAAAAGCATGGCAGCGTCTCATTATCATGATTGGTGGTGTGACGGTGAACCTGCTGTTAGGTTTCCTCATCTATTCCATGATGTTATGGCATTGGGGTGAAACTTACCTGCCTACAGCAAACACCACTTACGGTATTGCTGCCGATTCACTGGCGCAGACGATTGGACTGAGAGATGGAGATATGATCGTGAGTGTAGCGAATGAACCTGTGGAAAACTTCAAAGCGATTCCTGGTAAGATTGTACTGCGTGAAGCAAAAACTATCCAGATCTCCCGCGATGGACAGAAAATAGATATCGCCATTCCGGAAGGATTTGTGGGTAAGATGATCAAGCATAAGAATTCTCTCATGGATGTGAGAGTGCCTTTCCTGGTAGATACAGTAGCTGCCAATACACCGGCAGATAGTGCTGGTATCCGTAAGGGCGACCAGATCCTGACATTGAATGGACAGCCGGCTTATTATTACCATGAGTACAAAAAGGAAATTGTAAAAGATGTGAATAAGACCGTACCACTGCAGGTATTGCGTGGTGGAGATACGGTGAACTTAACGGTGCGTGTACCTGAAAAAGCGGTGTTAGGTTTGAATGTGAACATCGAGAAGATGTTTACATTCTCAATCAAACATTTTACATTCTTTGAAGCGATTCCGGCTGGTTTTAATAAGTGTATTAATACGCTGGTGGGTTATGTGCAGCAGTTGCGTTTGATCTTTGTGTCTAAAGAAGTAAAGGCGAGTGAGTCTTTGGGTGGTTTTATGACGATAGCGAAGTTGTTTCCTGGCGAGTGGGATTGGATGTCATTCTGGGAGATGACGGCATTGTTGTCTATCATATTGGCGTTTATGAACATTCTGCCGATTCCTGCGTTAGATGGGGGGCATGTGTTATTCCTGATTTATGAGATGGTAACAGGTAGAAAGCCGAGTGAGAAATTCCTGGAGTATGCACAGATAGTGGGGATGGTGATATTGTTTGGGTTGCTGTTGTATGCGAATGGGTTGGATATTTACAGAAGTATATTTGGGAAGTAAGTATAAATTAAATTTTGAAGAAGGAAGAGGTCGAAGGGCTTCTTCCTTCTTTTTTTATGCGAAACTGACTTGAGGTTCTAATTTTAATAATCGTCTATCTAACTCATCCAGACTGTATTCTATTTTTTCTGACCTCACATCCATCATTTCAAATTTGTGATCAAATTTGATCTCCATTGAATTCAGTCTTTTTTCGAGTTTCTCTATCCTGTTATAAACGGCCATAAACCGCAGGTCCAGTTTCTGTTCCATTGACCTAAGTGCACCCAGCACTATAGTAAATTGTGAATCTGACATTGTAATCTGTTTAATGGTTTATACCTTCAAATCTACTTAACTTTCCCTGTGATTCCAAATAATAAGCCTTGCAATATATTGATTACAAGTGTGTTATCGGTTTAATACGCTCACTATCATTCTAGCTTTTTCATACTCAATTTTATTTATATCTAAATATCACGTATCTTTGTTAGCTGCGAAAGCAGATCTGGGGCTGCCCGGTTTTGACAGCATAGGTCTTTGAAAGTGTAAGCATGTCGTGCGTTGGATAATTAGCACGTAAATCTGAATACCCAAACTTCAAATGGCGAATCTAACTACGCCATGGCTGCCTAATCAGAGATTAGACACCCATTATAGCCGCCGCGAGCTGGCCGTCTACTCCAGCTGCCGCCGCCGAATCATAAACATGTAGAATAGGTACTCATGGTTTCTGTGAGTGAGTGCTGAAACAACAACGGATAAGGACAAGGTTGGTTAGTTATGCCCCTGCCGTGTCTCGAAAAAATAATGCATAAATAAACATGTAGAAGCCTTTCGGAGGATGTGTTTGGACGCGGGTTCGACTCCCGCCAGCTCCACAAATGGTTATAAATTAACTGTTTATAACTACTATATTATTACTAATAGGTTCATAATCAATGGTTATGAGCCTATTTTCTTTATAAGACCTCCCTGAATTAATAGGAACTAAAAATACCAATCCGGTTACCGACACTTCAAATTTTAGTTACCAATTAATTCATTGATAATGAATGTTTTAAATACAAGATATAATTTTTGGTTAGCCAAATCAAAGATAAATTCACAGGGAAAAGTACCCATCTATATGCGGATTACTGTGGGTGCTGAAAGAGCAGAAATATCTACAGGGATATATATAAATATCAAAAACTGGGATGAAAAGCGGCAAACAATAAAAGGGAAAGATATTGATGTAGATATTAATAACGCAAAACTTGATCAATTAATAAAATCCTTCAAATCATCGGTAAAAGAACTTATTGATAATGAAGTAGAATACACTTCCGAAACCCTGAAGAATAAAATTCTGGGCAAGGATGTTATTTATAAATCCCTAATTCCAATTTTTGAATCTCACATAAAGAAAATGGAAGAATTGGAAGGGAAAGATTACGCACCATCCACCATTAAACGCTACAAGACAACTTTAACCCATGTACAAGAATTCATAAAATATAAACACAAACAAACCGATGTGTTGTTGTCACACCTAAATCTTTCCTTTGTAAATGAATTAGAACATTATTTTAAAACTGTTAAAAATTGCAATCATAATTCTTCCGTCAAGTACATAAAGAATTTAAGAAGTGTTATCAATCAGGCAGTGGCTAATGGTTTTATTGAAAAAGACCCGTTTGCCAATTATAAGGCAAAAATAAAACCAGTAGAGATGGAATTTTTAAATGAAGCTGAAATTGCCAAGATTGAAGAAAAGCAATTTGATATTGTAAGGATGGAGAATATCAAAAAGATATTTCTGTTTCAAATTTACACGGGGTTAGCTTATGTTGATATAGAGAATTTAAGGAAAAGTAATATAGTAGAAGTTCAGGGGAAAAAATGGATCAATACCAGTAGAACAAAAACAAACATCCCTGTACGTCTGCCATTGATTAAAAAAGCCTTGGAACTAATTGATCTAACTATTCCCGGTGATAAAATATTCAATGTACCAAGTAATCAAAAATTCAATAGCTATTTAAAGGAATTAGGAGCCATTTGTGGCATTAATAAGAACCTTTGCACCCATATGGCAAGAAGAACATTTGCTACCACTATAACCCTTTTAAATGGCGTTTCTATTGATGCTGTAAGTAAGATGCTTGGTCATACTAAAATATCAACCACCCAAATCTATGCTAAGGTTGTTGATGAAAAAATATTAAAGGAAATGGAAAAAATTGATGAATAAGAAAAGGGGGCATTACAGCCCCCTTCTTGTTGTAGGTCTAATTTTATGGATTTGTTTTCAATACGTGCTAAATATCTTGATAGTAAACAATCACGATTATTGTAAGCTAAACTTTAATGGTAAGTTTACTTCTTCTTTCACTGGGTTACCATCTTTAATTGCTGGTAACCAATTGGGCATTAATTTTACTAGCCTTAATCCTTCTTCTTCCAAGCCTGCACCTAAATGTGTAACTGGGCTAGGATTAACGATTTTACCTGTTTCATCAACAATAAATTTGATGAATACAGTACCATGTATAACTTTTTCTTGGGCCTCTCTTGGATAATGAATATTTAGCATGAATGTTTTAAAAGCATCATCCCCTCCTGGAAAACTTGCATGTCTATCTGCTGCTTTTGCATTCTTAGGTTCAGCATCCGGAGGCCAATTATATTCTGCAATTTTGTTAGTATAATCAGCATCCCCAAAGAATGCTATGGACTTAATATTTCCTTGTTGTTCAATTGCCTTTTCTACACTATACATTCTATCAGCTCCTGATTTTACTATTACCGTACTTACATTAGTGAAGTCTATTGTATAAATACAATAAACAGTCCGATCCGTGTTTTTGAAGTACCTGTTAGTTATTACTTCTGCCTTTCCTTCGTCCATGGGGATATCTAACTCCTTATATATGTTTCTGCAACTTACCTTAATTACCCTACTTTCCCCATTAATATCACTGTCAAAATCAAATCGGAAGTTATTTTCCACTCCATCGGTTTTAAATGAATGATTATTGAAATTATATTCACTAAACTGAACATTTGAAAAATAAATGAATCCATTTTTCTTAGCAGGTTGACTTTTTATTGAATCAAGTTTTAATTTAGTATTTTGTATCACTCTCCTTTTTTTAAATTCATCCAATTCTCCTTGTACAGGTTCGAAATTATTAATGTAACCAATAACAATATTGTCGGAAATATTATCTACAGATAGTAAATACGATTTAAACAGCGCCATCTTACTAATTACATTTTGATTGGGTAATTCAATCTCATGGCTAATTATAGCATTTTTTAGATTAATAACTATGTCGTAGTTTTTTCCATTTAGAGTTGTTGTTACAAGTGTATATCCTCTATTTCCTTCAATATTTAATTTTTTGACAATTGTGGTTAAGTTAAAACGACCAGTAAGTTTGCCACTTCTTTCTGGCATATTGGGCCAAAAATCACTGTACACATATTCGTAGCTCCATACATTACCTGAAGGTTTATGTGAGGGGTTATTTATTAAAATGATATCGCCAGCTTTTAATTTAATTGCACCACCAAATAAGTTCAATTCATCCTGTTCTTTAGGAGGTGGATTTTTGCCGACTGTAGTTGAAGTTAAGGATTCATTGAAATCATTCTCTGAAAAGCTGAATTTTGGTGGGGTGCTATTAGTTTTCTTATAAAGACCATCAGGACTTATGTTTGTTGTCTCAAAACCAGGAAATACATTTGAACCTAGTTTTGTACTAATTTTGGCAGAGACCTGGGAAAATTGAATAACCAACGTATCTAAATTATTATTTTCAGGATTTTCTGATATATCAATTATAGTATTATCGTTTAGTTTGACTTTACCGTATGTGTTCCCAATCCTTGAACCTGGTGTTAGACCACCAAAATTCCAAATTTCATAAAAAATGGTGTCCTTTTTTTGTTTAATTAATAATAAAGGAGAATATTTATCCTTAGTGATGGAATAAGTACCCGTATAGTTAATTCCTTGTGAATACCCGGATTTATGTAATGGTAAAATAAATAAAAATGTGAGCAAATATTCAAACCCTATAAATCTATTCATATAGTATAGCAAATTTTTATTGAATTAATATTGTTAAATATCTTTATCTCCTGATGAAATAATTATGTACTCTTTTCTTTATAATTTTAATTTTTGTTTACTGTTAATCAATGTTTAAATCTCTGAAAAACATTATTTTCACTTCGTTATCAATTTCTGCATATACCTTTTCAGTTTCTTCTTCAACAGTCACTACTAAAGCAATAGTACCATTCCAACAATACACTTTGTTACCAATTACGCCTTCCATTCTAATTTTCTCTAGAAATTTTGTGTGTTCCTTTAAAAAAGTGAATGCGTATTTCCTTCTTTCGTTTGGTGTCAATTTGATAGTGGTCATTTGTATTTCTTTAATTGGGGCATAAGTGATTCAACATCTGATACATAACCAGCTATTACTGCACCAACAAAGTGAAACATCAAAATGCATTCATCTTGATCTAACATTTTTATAGCGGTAAATAACAGATGAGAATCTCTTTTGTTTGCATGAAATATTGTCTTCAATTCTGGGATTCTATTTATATCAACATGGAAATTCCCTGCTAACATCAATAGCAAATCCTCTTGTGGTAGGGGCTTTGTAATCATCGTGGTAAAGTTTATTATCCATCAAGAAATAATTGATTGATTAATGTGCCATTTGCTGTAAATGGTTTCTTAACCTGTTTCAGAAAAAAACATGACAAATGGGACTAAGCTTCACAAATATACAAATACTTCAATTATGGATATTATTTATTAAATAAAAGTAATAATACTCATATTTGGATAATTTAAATACAATCTGATTATAAACACGTTATTTTCAGAAATAACTGTTAAAAAGTGAAGGACAAAAGATATAAGGCAGTAAAATCTTTGATACTTGCAAATGAGATTGCAAAGTTTTCTGATATATTCGAAATTTTGCCCGTATCTGTCTTAAGTAAGGATACCGGAATTAACTATTCAACGCTTCACAGAAAAATATACAATCCAAAGCAATTAAACCTGAATGATTTTGATCTAATGGGTAAGGCAATGGAAATAGATTATCTGGAATTGGTCAAACTTGCTCACAAATCATTAAGTAAATCAAAATAAATATTTCTGATTTTCTTAAATTGCCCCAAAATCCATCAATGTACCTATTTAGATTTGCATTTGTTCTTTTATGCATTACGTCTGTTTACCAAAATTCCTGCGCTCAAAAAGTAACAGTCTCCGATATTGAGACACTTTTTAATAATACTGATAAAGGTGCTGAAAGATTTACTAATAAGGGGTTTGATGTTCATATTGACAGAAAATATGGAGAATTGGATTTTGAAATCAATGACGGCAAAGAATCTATCTCAATAGAACTGACGGAAGCCGGAGATTATTCAAACAGATATATTAGAAGCTGTTATTCAAAAAAGTATCATCTTGACTTTGAAAAATTTAAACAATTCATTGTTCAACATGGTAAAAAAGTAGACTTCTATCAGTCACGGTACTATGACTCATATTATACTGTTTACTTTTATAATTTTATGTACTATCATTTTGGCAAAGGGGTCTGCACAAATGAAGACAAAACTTATAAATTTGACTCTTTTTTCGTTATTAACATGGACCACAAATTTTAAATTTTTGTTTTATCTACCCTATCTTCAGCAATATCTAATGTTTTTTCTTGAATCTTATTTGACAATTTAATCAACCTGGATATAAAAGGTAATTCAGGTCTAAGGATGGCTATATTTTCAAGGATAGATGTTAGTTCATAGGTTGATATACACATAGTTACGACCAGTACCATATAGAATGAATCATATTCAATAGCAGTTTTTACAACCAATTCAAGAATGAATACAGCGATAAGCATGATAAGGTAAAGCACAACCTTTTCAATCAACCCCTTTCTAAGTATGCGTGATTTAAACGGCACTCCCTTTTTCATACTGGCAGGGATACCGGTAGCAATATCTAATATGGTAAGGGCAATGATACAGTAAATGTAGGTATGGATTCCGGCAAAGAATAACCAAACGGCAATAAGGATTTTTAAAATATTATTCCAAAGGGAAGCGTGTATGGTGTTGTCAATTATCTTTCTGATAATGGTAAGGGCATAGGGATACATTTTATATTTTAAATAGGTTGCATGTGTTTTAATTAATCATTTGTTGGTATAGCACACTCATTTAATGATATAAATAACTGTACGTTAATTCCCAAGACCACACCTGCACATATGTCACCAGTAGATTCCCTAAAAGGTTGAATTGAAGGGTTAACTGAACTTATATCATCGTTATAGGTTAGATAAGCAATGAAATCTTTGGCAATCTCCATACAATTACTTATAGCTGAATGTTCCGTTTCAGGATAATTCAGGTTCATCAAATCAGATATAGTAATAGTGTAGTTATGGTTTATATACTTACCAGATACATTTGAATTATTATATTGGATGTTGACTGAATAATATAATTTATCAGGAATAGCTACATAATCAGCTAAATCACCATAGAAGCAGTGATTAACCTGTTTGTGTCTTTTGAAGAAATCAGTGAATAAATTCTTTAGCTGGGTTAACGTCATTCATACCTTTTATCTTTAATTAGTTACAGCTGTGTTTATTTATTAAGTACCAACCAGTTCCAGTACTAGTAACATTAGTATCAGGGGTATTTTGAACCAATTTATTTTCATAAATATATTTCACTACTGCACTCTTATACGCTGTCATTTTATTGTTGTGATAACTCCTTACATGTTCAATTTCAGAAGGTTGCAAAGATGTCGCTGATGTATCGTTGAATTTTAATAATCCTTTGTTAGTCAGCTTGTATGTACTATTCATAATTAATTCCTGGATAGTTGTGTGAATCAAGTATGTTTTGATATAATCATCAATGAGAGTTTTAATTTTTTCAGGAATAACATAACTATCATCTTGAATTGATTGGTTAACTTCATTCAAAACCTGATTGTATAACTCATCACCTAATACCGGCCTAAGATTTATAAACTGTGTATCATAAATTGAGACTGAAAGAATGTGACTATCTACATTTAATTGAATAATGGATAATTCTTTAATTTCTTTTTCACCTATCAATATAATTTTATTCATTATTTGGTTTTTCTTTTTAACATTAGTTGTTTGAACATATGACGGCAATGGGGGGTTGCTTCACCATTTGGCCCAGATAACCAACCGCCACCTCTAGTGAATACATCATACCCAAAAATCCCTGACATAATTTGAATATCCTCCCTTGAATAGTATTTATTATTTTCAACTAACTTCACACAAAACCCTCTACTAGTCGGAATCAATATATCACCATCAGCTTCAGGACGTTTAACATAGTCATACATTGTCAATATGGTTCCTGTATCTGGTAAATCAGCTACCTTATCTGGTTTAATACTAATTCTTCCAGTATCATTAGTATCAATTTTTATGATACCGGATTTAGATAACTCATTCAAAGTATCTTCCAAATCAGGTGTAGCAATGTCAATATCTTTCTGTTCTTTTAGTAAGTTTTTTATCTCATCAAGGGTTAAGTTAGATATATCATTCTCCAACACCCATTTTGCAATATCAGATTCAGTGTCAAATTGAAGTTCTTTCATCTTAGCATCTTCAGCATTAAATACAAACTTTCCCTGCTTAACTATTTCAAATTCATCTTTGTGATTGCCTAAGTGCTTAATCTTTTCAAAGTCTTCAGGTTGTAAAGAGTGTTTCACCCAATCAGACTTTTTTTTTATTTCTTCATCTGGTTGTGGAGCATTGAATGTACTAGTGGGTGTAGGGTCATTTAATAACCTGTCTCCGTTCTGTATTGGTTTCATTCCAGCAATAGCCCTTAATTCATTGATAGTGAAAATCTTTTCCCTTGTAGCATCATCTAATTGGGTTTCAAACAATGGCTTATCAGTAAAAGTTAGATTGTCAGTTATTAAAGTTGAGTTAACAAACAATTGATTAAAAGCAGATGTTAATTCCGCTCTCTTATTGCGTATATAAGTATTCTTAAAAATCTGGTATGCTGTTTCTAATTCTGTGCTATTACCCAAAGAACCAGGTTGTGCAATTCCGAGTAACAAAGGCGAAGTAACGGCATGGCCAATAAGAATATCCTGCTGATTTTGTGTTGACACTGCTGAATATGCCTTATCCCATTCGTTAGGCGAGATATTTTTCACTTCAGCTGGTTTGCCTTGGGTATCCTGAAAATCTAAAATAATCTTCTCACCATTCTCCCCACTGTAACTATCCTTAATATCTTTCATAATTTGTCTTTTCACTTCTTCATCAACATTACCCCCCATGAAAAATGTTATGAGAGTTGAAACACTGAAGTGACTGCGCACATTATTTAAATTGAAGGTTCTAATAGAAATATCTGTTAGGATAGATTTAATACAACCAGAATATTCAGGTAAAGGATAAGCATTATTGTTACTGGGAAAATAACCATCAAAGAAGAATAGTTTACTAGTACCTTCGGAATTAACAGGAGTAAATCTATCAAACACTATATCGTACTTTTTATATTTCCAGTCTTCAGAATACCAGAACTTGTTTTTAATCCTATTAGTACGGATATTTTGAGCTGGGCAATGATGATACTCAACGGGTTCTCCAAATGAATTATATGTAACTTCAACACAGAAATAATTGAACAACAAAAAATCCTTTATACACTTGTTAATAAACTCGTTAAAAGAATCAGAAGGATTAACATTAATATTTACTTCACTGCCATTATTATACTTCAAACCATCCCCAAATATATAAGTAGATTTTGCATTGATGATTGCCTGATTAATTGGGGAATCAGCATATAATTTTAATAAGAATGCAGGATAGTTATTGTCTAAACCATAATTGACTTGTTTATCATCACTTACAAATTTATCCTCTATAGGCAACGGGATATTATAAGTAAAATTTAATATTTCCTTTTTACTGTTTGATTGGGGTTTTATCTGAACATCTTTCTTTGCTCTCATTCATAGCCTTTCTTTTTTAAATATTAGCGACCTGAATAAACAGTAAAAACTGGTTTGCTTTTTTCATCTGGTAATGAAATGAAAATAGTGTCAGGCTCTTTGATTGGGTTTTTAATTGTAGCTAGGCCAATTTCTAAAACATGCTCCAATTCAGCATCTTCAAAGACTTCGTACAAAGCTAGTCCTTCATTAAGTCCTTCTAAAAAAGATGACATGATGATAAATGAATCATAACGTTTTGGGAACAATGACATGTTAACACCCAAAGGGAATATCTTTTCTTTGAAATCAAATTGGGTTTTAATACGCATAAAAAGCTCTGGTGAATCTGATGTAATCAATGGGGTTACATTCAATATTAATTCATTGGAAGGCTGGGATAAATTTAATAACAACATTCGATAAAAAATAAAAAGCCCAACTAAAACTAATTGGGCCTTGATAAAAATTAAACAAAAATAAAAATGAAAACGTATAGAAAATATTAAGAAGCAGGAGTAGTAATTGTTGAAATCAAAGTGCTATCAACTTGCTGAATTAATTTAGTATCGGTTCCAGTAAAAGTGAGCGTTGATCCAATAAGGTCGGCATCGTTGGTTCCGCTGGATGTTTCTAATGTAGACAATTCCATCTGACCGTTTAAACCAGCTGCATAATATTTACCGGTTTTGGTTCTGATTACAATAGCCACTTCTTGATTCATTACTGATTCAATGAAGGTTTTGTTCTCTGTTGTTAAATCAGATAGAACTAAAGTAAAAGTTTGCGTCATGTAAGAAGTACCTGTTTGAAGATTCTTATTTAAAGTTTCACTCAAAACAGCTGTATTCTTTAACAAGCCTACAGGAACAAATTGTTTAGCAGTGACAATATTAATGTCACTTATCAAACCACCAGTAGATAATGTATAGGTTGATCCATTAGTTTCTACTAAATCAGCGTAGCGGATAATATACAAACTCTGGATACCGGCAATTTTATTTTCACCACAACTCTTAGCGAGTGCAATTATAGATTCACATGCCATTAAAAATTTTTAGTATTTTATAAAAAGTGAAGGGAGGGGTTAAACTCCCTTCATAATAGGGTTAATAATTTAAAATCAAGCCGGGGATAAATCAGCATAACCTACTTCACTTGCAATTGGATAAACAACACTAACGCCTAGGCTATAGTGAACGTCGGCATAATGCTGTTCTGTTTCGATTGAATATTTCAAAGAAGACTTCGTTGCATCACTTTCTAAATCCATCCCCAATTGCAAATTGCTTAAACGAACAGCTACTACCTTGTAAGGGCTTGAATTTAAACCAGATACCGGAACTAAGGTTGTAGTTGTACCGAACAGTTTAAAATCATCAGTGGGTTTAAAGATATTTTTGTTTGCTAATTCCATCAAATACATATCATATAGTACTTCAGAAATGAAGATTCTAAAATCAGATTGTTTTCTAATTTTGATAGGAGTTTTTGAATTCGCTTCTTGTAATTGTGAGAGAACAGAAGTTGCTGTAGAATCGATATTGGTATAAGTACCAGTGGTAACTTGTTTTAAAATACCATTGAAAAATGATAATTGACCAGTTAGGGTAGTATCACCATTCCATAAAAGGTTTTCATTTGCTTCAGCTATGGCTTGAACTCTTGAATCCATAATGTACTGTGCAAATGCTGCATCCCAACCTTCAGTTTCAGGGTCTTGTCCAGATTTTAACGCCCATGCATAATAAGTGTTATATAAGGTCTTGGTACATATATTTTCGACAGACTTTAATGGTTTCGTAGTTAACATGGCATTGGATAAAATAGTAGTGCCTGATGGTGTTCTACCAGCGCAACCAGATGCGTCTTGTATAACTGTGTTACTATCAAGTTTTAATATAGGTGCTGTACCTTTCGTAAATTGAACATTACCAGAATCAAGTAATAATTTTGCAGTTTGTGCATTACCTACAGCTTTGCTGCTTATGGATTTGCTATTAAGTTCAATGTATTGTGATAAATTTGTTAGATCAAATGACATTCATAAGTTTCTTTTTTAAATAGTGTGGGGTTAACAAAAATTATTTTTTCATCAGTCTAATCACGTCCATAAGTTTGTCCTGATTATCTGTTTTTGTTTTGGTTGATTTGGTAGTTTTAGAAAATTCAACAGGCAATAAAGCAACCTTATTGATAGTATCGGTAAGGGTTTTAACTTCATTACTGAACTTCTGCATTTCTTCTTTTGTAGCAGAATCATTAACACTACCAGTTAATTCAGCTAAGATTTGTTTGATTGATTCTACTTCAGCTTTGATTGCAGCAGTTTCTTTTTGCAATTCTTCTATAGCTGCTTTATTTTCATCAGGTGCAGGTTCGTCAGCTGGTTTTTCTTCAGTGGGGTTTTCTTCTGCTAATTCTTCAGGTTTTTCTTCTCCTTCAATAGATGCAATAACACCATCTTTGACAGTGAATTTGAATCCATCTTCTATTTCATAATCACCATCAGGAGCAGGTGACAAAGTACCGTCTGTATTTATTAATTCAACTTTGGCACCTACTACACGGTCAGATATATTTAATTGGTCGTTGGTATAAACGCCTTCAAATTTTTCTGATTTTAAGTTGGTAAGTGCTTTAAGCAATTCTTTCTTTAATTCTTTCAACATTTAAATGCTTTCTATTTTAAATATTGAGAAGAATAGATTTTATGTTTCAGGCATTAAAAAAGCCAGTTAAAAAACCGGCTTAGTGTACATTGAATTGAATTTCTTTAGTAAGGTCATCAAATCCTCATCAGTAGTGGCTTTGTCCTGTTTGACCTGGTTACTTTCGTATTTAAACAAACCTTCAACACTATAACCTCTAAATTTCCCATCTAATACATCTTTCCAAACGTTATCATCTACAACTTTAACTCCTATAATCCATGACCCATCAACAGCATCTGGATAAGTAATTCCCTTATCGGAATCAACAATAAAGGATTGAAATATAAAACTGTTTGCTAGTATGTCAGTGTGAGCTAGATTAACATTGTTGGACAGGTTGTTTTTAAAAAATGTTTGGGCTATTTGTCGAATGGTTTCTTTGCTGAAAAACACATTATATTCATTACCTGATTCATCACGACGGTAGATTTTCATATCTGGCACCATAGCAATGCCTAGTAGTTCTTGTTTATCCTCATTAATATTAAACTTCAATTCTTTTTGTTCATTAAATACTTGAAATGTCTTTTCCGTAGCGGGTTTATCTACAAGTGACACCATATTCACTATAGATTCATCTTCCGGGTCAATAAATAATTCATAGATAGGTATATCTTTTTTCATTGGGTTATTTTAATTAGTAAGTTGACAAGTTGTTAAAGAAATTGATTTTCGCTTCATTATCCTTTAAATCCTTGTCGGTAATATATGCTCTGATTGTTGTATCTGTTTGGTTGACTACTCTTACATTTTGTGGTGTAGTGTTTTGACTTAATGAAGAAGTATTAATAACAGGTGCAGAAGCAGAAGCAATTGAAGATGTAGATACAGATGGTGCTGAACTGGAAGATGAACCGGCAACCTGGACAGCAAGTATTTTCTTTACATTGGCTAAACCAGCAGCAACAGCAGCGGCAGCACTAACAGCACCTAATATAATACCATACGGGCCACCAGCTTCTAAACCATTTTTATAGGCGAGCATAGCACTTTCATATGTACGTATCAATGTAGCAGCAGCGGATAAACCTTTTTGAGCAATTGTATTTTCACCAGCAAGTTCCGCAACACTTGACATTAAATCAGCAGTGGAATTTGCTATTTGTTGCTTCTGTTCAAATTCAGCCTTATCCAGTGCTTTATTGGCTTCAGTACGTTGACGGTTAATGTCTAACAGCTTCGCGTTATGGTCAGCTGTTAATTGTTCAATCTCTGCATTCTGACCAGCTAACTGTTCTTTCTTTAAATCATATGCAGCATCTTCAGCTTCTTGTTGTGCAGCTAATACCGCTAATGTCTTTTTCTTTCTTTGATCTGGTGTATCACTATCAGATATAGTATTTTCAGATGTAGTAGTGGTTAACTTAATATTCTTTTCTACTGATACTTTATTTAAATCAGATTCCTTTCCTAATGCAGATAATTCGCTTTTTCTTCTTGCTTCAAGTAATTCCTTCTCCTTATCCGTAGCAGTTTTTAAGAGATTATCATAGAACTTATTTATTTCTAATTCCTTCTGCTTATAGGTATCAAGGTTTTTATTTGCTCGATCTGTTAACGCCTGATTAATCTGCTCATCATACTTTTTATTAATCTCTGCTTTTTGATTATTATACTTTGTTGTTAGATTGGAAGTATCTTGGCCATATTTATCAAATACTTTCTTCTTCTTTTCATAATCTATTTGAAGATTGGAAAATTCCTTATCCCTTGCATTCATGTTTAATTGAAGAATATCCTTTTGATTTTCTTCTTCAATCTTTTTAATTTCATCTAATGCAGTCTTACGTTCATTGGCTGCTTTTTCGGCTGCTTGTTTAGCTTTTTCTGCGGCCTTATCTGCTAATTTCTTTTGTTCATCTGTTTTCTTCTTATTTTGCTGACCTTCCCAAACAGCTAAATCAAGTATTGCCTTCTTCTGCTCATCACTACCTTCTTTCTCTTGTTTGATACGTAATTGGAACTGCTCCTTTTGTAAACTTAATACCTCTATACCGTTGGCTGCATATATCTTTAATGCAGCGTCCAATTCATCTGCCCTTTTCTTTGCTGCTTCACGGGCTGCTTCATCAGCTTGTTTCTTCCTTTGGTTATTATATTCACTCTGCACATTACCAACTACATCAAATCCTTTCTTCATGTCTTCCACAGCACCTTTAAAATCACCCTTGACAATATCAATAAGCGCTTTAATAGGAGCTATAGCATATTGTACCACTGCATTACCTAGACCAATTACAAAGGATTTAACCTTATCGAATGTTTCACCAGCTTCACCTAGTCCGGGAATAAGTTTCTTTACCGATTCTTTAATATCATCGAAATGTGCAATCAGGTAACCCACAACTAAAACTATTGCTGTAATACCTAAAGATGCTAAAGCAACTTTCAACCCCTTCATGGTTGTAGTCGTAGCAGTAGTGGTAGTAGCAACAGCTTCTTCAGATGCTTGCACACCTCTTAATGATGTAATTAATCCCTTAATATAGTCATTCGCATCGCCCAGGCTATTCAGCGCATCCACAACACCAGATATAGCTTGCAATTTTGCTACTGCTTCACCAGCTGTATCACTACTAACACCAATTAATGTTAACCCTGACGCGACTCCTTGAACCGTAGATGCTAATAAAGATGCTGCTTTCATGGCTCCCTGAAATTTATTTCCAACATCAGCTGCATCCACCATACGCCCAAGTGTAGCCATCTGGTCGTTAAGTTCGGCAATTGTACGAACGGCCTGCTGGTACTCATTGCTTGATTCCCGGCCTTGTTGAGCCAATAACAGGGCCTGTTCTTTAGCTTCTTTTAGTTGCTGCTTGAAGGATTTAACTGATTCAGTTGGAATATTTACATCAGGAGTTATTGGTGTATTGTTAATATCGTTGACAGTGTTTTGTATATTTCTTACACCATCAATTGCAGGCTGTAACCCTGACGTATTGGCTTGTACGTCTAATATTACGGTTTGATTGCTATTATTTGTATTTTCAGCCATTAAAGATTTTATTCTTTAAATAGCTGCATTACTTTAGAAAGATATTCTTTGTAGGGTAACAGAGGTAATTGCTTCCGATTCTTTATATTCCAGGTTGAGTATTTTAAAATATGCGTGACCATACTGACCCATATCTATGAATACAGGTACACGTAAATCCAGGTTGGTAATATCAACTGCATTAAGATTAACTCCTACTTCAAATGTGGTAAGATTGATGTTAGTTAATTCAGATGTTTGATTGATGTAGTAGGTATTATACAGATTAGGTACATTCACATATTCACTACCAGCTAAAAAATAAACTTCTTTAGGATTGCCAAAATTGAGTGAAGTTAATGGTGTTAACTTCTTTGGTGTAATTCCATCTGATTCATATGGTGTATTATTATTTCTGGCTACGGGGTCAAACCAATACATTGAAGCGTTTGCATACCAATTGCTGCTATACACATCAGTTTTACCCCAAGTAGCATCAGTGGTGTTAAAAGTATCAATACCAACAGTATAAGTATTGGTAGCAAATAACCCATTATAATAAAGTATCCTGATATTAGTACTAACTGGTGATTTAGCTGATATACTTGTTCCACCTTGCACTAACATAGGATATACACGACCACCTGTACTAAACGATACTTGCGGTGATGCACTAAATACAACTTTCACCTCTTTACTATCAGTTACTCCCAATGAATCAGTAAATGTTAATGTACTATAGTTTTCAGAATATTTAGTTTTGTATGTCTTATTCAGATAATCGTTGCTATCATCAGAATAGGTGAAAGTATAGTTCTTTGGAATGGATAAATTTGATGTTCCTTTTATCTTACTATTATAATCAATTTTGTTTGTCCAATCTAGGGCAGTGCTTTTAATGTTTGTAATATCTGCTAACGCATAAAAGTCATCATAAGTTTGAAAGATAAAGTGTTTAGGGTTATCCAAAGTGTTATATACATAAAGGTTGAACATATTAATAACACTTTTCACAAAATCAAACATCTTAATCCCGTCTGGTGGTGTGGGAACTATTTCATCCCCTAATGTTACATTAACTGTGAACAATGTACTATCATCTTTGGAAATTGACAATGCAGCTGACGTAATTGAAGGCGTAGAATAATAGGCTGAAACATTTGCTACACCAAAAACTGTATTTGCAACTCTAACCTGTAATTGTTGTGTAGCACCATAGGTAGTTTCAGGAACAATGAAATCAGCGGTGAAATTTAAAGTTTGATTCTTAGCTACTACAAATTTCTGTTCACCTACTACAGTGAATTTGTCATTATTAATTTCAGTAGATGTTGTATAATCCCGCTTTACTAATTGAATAGAAAATGTTTCTGTACCTGGATTATTACCTGTTATACTTCCTGACACCTGTACACGCGCATCACTGGTAAAAGTTCGCTTAACCATCAATAGATTGTGTTCCCTATTGGGGCTGGCTGGATTACCATCACCATATTGTACAGGTGCGTAATCAGTTAAGTAGGTATTATTTTGTGTATCCCACCTGACAGGAAAATATACCATCATATTATTTTGGTCGTATCCTTTATTGTAACTGCCTATCTGTGTTGTAGATTTGGTGTATAAGGATCTATTTTCTTTAGTACTTACCGTTAGTTTTTCCTGTGAGTTCGGAATTAATAAAGAATTGAATCTAGTTAAAAAGTCTGAACTGCCTTTTATCTCATATGTGTAACCGGCAAATTTGAATATCCTATCAAAATATTCCTTTGCCCATATTGCCGGACGGAAATTCTGAAGTTTAATGTTTGAATAACTAACATTTAAATCATCATTTTCAAATTTTTCTCCATAATCCAAGAACACATAAATATAATTACTACCCAAGCTATAATAAGTTGAATAGAATGAATTAGTTGTGGTGTTATACCTCTCATACTGGCCTAAAATAGATGTACCTGTTTCCCAGCTTTTAAATGGGCCTTGACTACCTCCTATATTATCTGATGTATAATGATGTTTTAAATCACTGAAATCTAAATCAGATAATAATGAATCACCCAATGCAGATACAAACCCCTTAAACTTTCCAGCAATATTAACTGTATAAGTGATGTTGCCTTTCTCATCTATGGTAAAATCCTGCACATACAAATTACCACTAAGCAACAAATAATTGTCTTCATATATTAAACAATTAACTGTACGTAATGGTGCGTAATTGAAGAATAATTTATTATTGATGGATTCATCTGCAAATCTATTATGGTGAAATAGATGACCCAATATCTGATTATTAGTCTGGGTTCCTTTTAATGTTATAGTTTTAGTTGCAGGGTTTTTCCTATTACTAATGTCGCTAATATCAGACACAGCAAATACGGTTGACAATTCAATATCTTCTACATCTAATTTTCCATAGTTACTTATGGTATCTTCCAGGCTAGAGTATATAGCCCAATTAGCTGCATCATAATAATCAACGGGGATACTACCATCAATAGTAATTTGGTAATAGTGAAAGTATGAAAAGTAATTGCTGGTCAATATCTTATAATAATTCCCTTGAAATTTAAGGTACTGACCGGCACTAATTGACATTGAAGAATCTGTTGTTCTGATTGCTACAATATTATAAGGATTAACGTTTACATCATTAACGCCTGAATATAGAGGTGAAGTAGTTGGTGCTTTTGTTGTCTCTAAAACATAGATTGAATACATTTATTCGCTTTATGTTTTAAATAGTTTATTTCTGTAATTGCAAAAAAATCGTTAAATTCAGGTGTAATTTTTTGATTTATGATAAACGGAAGTTGGGTTAGGCATAGAGACCCCAAGCAATTTGAAATCTATGGTATTATGCAAGTAATGATTGTTCATAAAGGATGGGTAACGTGTACGGTTGGAAATCCATATGAAATGAATACAAAACAATTCGAATACGAAAGTTTAATGCTTGCTTAAAAATAAAAAGCCGTTCTAATAATAAGGACGGCTTTTCTTTTATAATTATGTGAGCAATCTATTTTATCCAATATCTACCTGATTCTATAATTTCAGCGTAGGTTAAAGACTGTCTTTCAAATGGAACAATCTTTTCTTTATCTTCTGAATCTTGTATATAAACATCAATTCCTTGAAAGGTAATTCGACGTAAATCCAAATCATTCTTTTCTATTATTCTTGTGAGTACTTCAGTTATAGGGTAGGGTGATGGAAAAAAATCTACCGGCTTTGATCTAGTGGGGTATAAGATTACTTCATCCTTACACTTTAAATTTAATAATTCCTCAATTGTTGTTATTTTCTTCTCCATTAGGGATATTTTCCCAACAATTTACAAAGTAATTGTTTTAATTCCGTCAAAAGGATATGATTCACCAATTAATCTATTACTGCCGTTGGCGTTAGTGTCAGTATAAGGTTCAAACAAAATCCTTTCAACAATAAATTTTTGATAGTTCCAATCAGCCGGACTTCCAGCCCATGTTTTAGTAGGGTCTGGCAACCAAGGGGCATATGAACCATTGCTTGATGTACCAGAAGGGAACCAAGGGCCTATTGTTAATCGTCCAGGTATATCAGGAATGAAGGATGTATTAGTCTGCTTCAATACTCCATCGAAATAAAATTCTACTCTGTCTTTGTACCATCTCCATTCATAATCATGGAATGCATCATCATTTGCAAATTGTCCTATTGGTGTAAGATTAGCTAAATATACTTCATCATTTTGTGTATCAGGAATTGTTGAATCTTTATATCTCCAACCAGAACCACTACCAGTTTCACCTATCCAAGTATTACATTTAAAATTATCAAATGAAGGAATATAAACCGGATTAATAACCGTGCTTACCTTAGTCCAATTGGTTCTTAAATTGGGATTACCAGTACCATTATATTTCCATAAACCATTGTTAGTTGATGATTGTGTATCATTTTGGATGCCTATATGATATTGTGGATTTATGTCAAAAAAGATAACATTACTTTCAACTTCTAACCAACCATTGAAAATACCCATAACTAGATGCGAAGGAGTTTCGATGTCAATCTCGTGGTTTCTAACTAAGTAATAACCATCATTAAAGTTGCCCTCACGTTTCAATCCTTCAGCTAATAGTAATTCATAATCAGGGGTTTCTGAATAAACTTCTTCATAATGAAAAGTCCACCAAGCAGGGGCTACACCTAACTTCTGTGGTATTTTTGTTCTGATTAAATATCGCCCAAAACCAAGATATTCATTAGATACAATACAACATCCTGTTCTCCTTACCCAAGGTAGTCCGTACCTTGGGTCGTTACCGTAAATTGGGTCATCCTGGATTGTATGTACTTTCGGTGTGCCATCTCTGTTAACTCCTTGAATATTACCATCATAGTTATCACCATGACATTCTAAAACCAATTTACCATCCTGGAAATATATGTTATCACCAACTACACCACCATTGGCATAACCACCCCATGATTTGTGTAATGCACCAAAGTTACTAACCAATTGATTCTTATTACTTTCAAAAGCTGATTCATTTTCAAAGTTTATATCAATAGTAGATGACACCTTAGTAAATGGAACTATTGTAACGTTGACTGGTGTTCTCTCATTGGAATATGTTTTATAAAACCATCTCTTATTTCCCGTTGGTACATCGTGTGGAACTACCCAACTTACTTTGTTGTTGGTTACTGTGATGAATTGATAAGGAGGTACAGTATAAGAGTTACTTCCATCCAAGTCCTGAATTATTACAGTAGGGTAAGGAGGATTTAATATTCTCTCTCTCAAATTATTGTCAGTGAGAGATGCGCGATAATAGAAATATTTGTATGTACCTGATGTTCCTATCAGATTGCCGTTACTATCTTGCCTTCCAAATCCTAAGTATATTTTCTCGTTAACATCACCTGCAAAATTAGTGGAAGATGAAAAGTATGTAGCTGTCGATGGGGAATAATAACCACTATCAACTTTCATAAGGATTTGATTATTGTAACTATCAGAAGGATTTGAACCATCTCTCCTAACAAATACTCTGTGCCATTTGTTAGCAATTACAGCGTGGTCAAGTATAATTGATTCTGTCGTTCCATCTTTTACATGTACCCAATTGATGTATTTTGTGGTAGTATCCATATATATACCTATGTGCCTTGCTGGTGTGCCTGTATACCATAACCATAACTTACCATCTACACCAGTTTGTGCTAATTCATCAGTAGTAAGATAAAACCAGAACCCTAATGAATAACTTCTAGTACCATCAGGGCCAAGTATTGAAGCCTGATTATTACCTGTGCTGTCTGATTGGTCTGGATATAAGGCAGTAACATTTGAAGTTAACCTTATACCAATCTCGTTATCCCACTTTTGAAATCCAATACCAATGTTTTCATCAGTAACGGTATATTGGAAATTCCCAAACTGGTCTAAAATATCTCTAAAATTACCCTTCAATTGATACAGAAAACCAATTTTTTCAGGTAAATAAGAATCTAACAACCCTGTTTCGTTAGATGTAACTATTTGCTGGTTGGCCATTATTGTAAATACTTTGTCCAAAAAATCACCTACTACAATTGGGGTAGTACTCTTTCTATCTTCGGTGAATATTACAGTATTGTTAGTGTCTCTGTATCTAATAGTATAATCAGTATTAGGTAACATTGAATCAAAGTTGACAGGAGTAACCAATTGGCCAGTAGTGGTTACATTCACCGTCTTCAAATTGGTATAGCTACTACTTACATCCGGGTCACTTGTCTTTCTAATGTCGATAAGTATCTGTGTAGTCTGGTCTAATTCACTTGCAAAATTTATTTTCTCGATATGATATGATTGCATTCTTTTAATTCTTTAAATATTAAGCATTACGTGTATAGAAATCACCATCAGTACTAACTACAGCTGGAAGTGTATTTGATGCATTGACAAAAATAAAATCTGGGGTAAAACCATCTGACAATGTAAACGTGAACTGTTTTACGTTCGGCTCTGTCTGGTACTTTTGATTTGACATTTCGTATGAACTGTCAGATAACAATACCGGAACATACAAATCTGGTAATACTTGCATAATTATTTGCTCACTGGTTAATAGATTAGATAACCATTTTAACATACCATCATTAAGGATACTGGTACTTAATTTGATTTGTTGTTCAGGACTAACTGTTAGTATTTCGTCTATAATGTTGAATAGTTTATCATCGTAGTCTGCAATCCTACCTTCACTGTTTAGTTTATATGGGCTATTCTTCACTGCCTGTTTAGTTGTAGACAATGTACTAATGGGGTTGAATAGTTGTAATGTTTCAAATACTCCAAACTGGTTAACAAAAAACAAGTTAACAGGCTCCAGGTGACAGGGTAATGATTCAATAACAAATCTTCTGTTTACTGTAAGCGGGTTTTGTGAATAATCTACTAGCGCAACATCATAATAGGCAACATTAGAGAAGTTGACATTTGTTACAGCTATTTTAAGATGTTTAAGGCTACAATTAAGTCTGTATAATATTCTTTCATCACCTTGGTCTATACCTTCATAATGCGTGTATAGCAGGTTATTGTTATTATCGTAGAATTCATATCTACCAGCACACCATAATCCAGAATCAGGCTGTAGATAATGTAAACTTTCATATGAAGATTCATTCACCTTCACATTATCTGGTTTTGAAGTCAAGAAGTTAACAATACGTCCTGCCTGTGCTACATACTTATTTTGATTATAAGTCTTAAAAGTAATTGGGTCTAACTTTCCATTAAACACATAACAAGTATCTGACATGTAACTAGCACCATCTATAATACTACCTGATGATGACAGCTTTTCAGTTACTACTATTTTATAAGGAAAGAAATTCTTTTCAAAGTTATCTACTAATTCTAAAGCTGGTACATGTATTGGTTTGAACTCCCATTTAGCATATGAGCGTAAGATTAATGACAGGTCAATATATGCACCTGTCTGGTTGTTTGGCTGTGGGTATATCTTTAAACTACTGATTACATTATTACTTACCGCTTCATATACAACTACAGTAAAGTAGATTATATTGGATGCATCTGAAGATACTGACCAGATAATATTATTTTTTGAAGGGGTATATTTATAGGGGTTTGATAAAATTGTTAGTGCCATTTTCGTTATATTAGCTTTACATTTTAAATATCATGTATGGAAAACTTTGAAAGAACAGTAATGAATGACGAGGTTAAACTTTATTTTGATTTAAAACGTAGTAGTTTTGGCTATTGTAATATTCAGGCTAGTCATATGGGCGTAACTTCTGATTTACTTGCTTGGAAAAATGGACAAGGGGATTGGGTAATACTGAATAAATCTTTGTTAGGTTCAGCGGTAAAAAATTTGGACTTTGAAATTGACGAAATACTAAAAGAAATTGGAAAAAGATAAAACATATGGATATACCAAAAGATAAGATAAATAGCCCATTATTCATACTCAATCAAAGCGCGCAATTCTTAAGTGAGGGTATTAAATTTGCATATGAAAACATATTTTCTGAAAAGGCCAAAATTGAATCTAATAAAGTAATAACTAAAGTTCCATTCGCGGCAACCAATATATCATTCTCTCTGGAATTAGCATTTAAAGGGCTTCTGATGTATTTAGGAAGAACAGTTAAAGGACACGACTTGTTAAAATTGTTTGATGAGCTACCCTCCTCTTACCAGAATTCAATTGTTAGTTGTGTTGCGACGAATTACAAGTATCCCGAATTTAATATATTCGTTGGGCAAACAGGTACAACAAACAACATAGCCGATTATGTAAATTCGGATGGGCTAAGCCACATCGAAAAGATAAGAAAAAGTTTACAGTATAATAGGTTGACATTCCAAGAGTTTCGTTACTTCCATGAAATAGATACGAAAGACTTATTTTTTGATTTCCGTATGCTCTGCAATCTGTCAGAGGCATCGATTGCATTACTGTCCGAACTTATATCTGGAAATATTAACCTTATTTAATTATTACCCTCGTAGCATCTTGCCTAACATCAATTTGCTGGCTGATTTGTTGAACACAAAAGTTGGCAAATTGACTTTTCAGGTCATTAATTAACTGTGGAATTTCTTTTGAATAATAACCTTTCCCTTCAAAGCCGTGGTAATAAATCTTGTTAACTATTGCCCATGCTGCATTTTCAATTTTCTTATCATCATCCAGGTGTGCGAATCTGCTAGGCTCTCCATGATAACGTTCTTCATCACGCAATTGAATATTCTTTGTGGTTATCCAGTCAATAATTGGCTGAATCGTAGGTCTTTTGTCAGTATAAGTGTGAGGGGTGTTACGTTTAGTTTTAACCCCTGATACCCCTCTATCCTGGTACAATAAGTAATCATTACCATACACTTTGATACTATTATCTTCTACCTTCATTTCTATATCTTGAATAGCACCAGTAGTAGAAGAACCTGAAGAATTGATATTATCCTTTACGCGGGATATGAAGTCACCAATAGCTTCTTCTAAAGCGCCCGATACCGCTTCAAATGAATTTCTTGAAGTACCTAAATTTCCCAACTGGTCAATTCTGCTTTGTTGTATTGCTCTTCTACTGGCTGATGATAATGATTGTGCCATTACTTCATGTTCTTATATTCTATTTGATTCTGTATAATTAAGGTTAAACCCACTACTTCCAATGCTGATCTATTCATAATTTCAAAGAAGGTAGTGTTACAATAGTCGGCTACCTCTTTTGCTAACCAATACCATCCGTATCGATGTTGATATTCTTTTTTCCCCATTGCAACTTCTTCAGCAAATGAACCTTTACTTGTTTGGCCTTTATTCTCATTAACTTCTTCACTGTTTGTAGTATTAAATTGGTCAATGATTTTCCTAATTGCTTCTTTGACAAAAAAAAACAAGCAAGAACATCTTCCATGTTTAAATTCTCAATTTCTTCTTCTGTAAATGGAGTAGTTGAAAATTGCTTTATGATATTTGCCAGATTAGGGAATATTAATTCTGGTTTACTGGTATAGTTTAAGAAGGAAACATATTCTTCAAAGGTGATTTGTTCAATTCTCTTAATTTTGAAAGATGGTTTAATCCTTTCTGATGGCAGTTTGTCCATGAAAGCAATCTTAGCAACCATTTGATTCACATATGATACGGGTAGAACTTCAATTTCATTAACAGTTAAACCGGTAAGAGAAGATAAAACCCTAATAGCGTTATCTAGTTTAACAAAATCCGCTTCGTATATATCATTAGTATACTCAATTAGGCTAACATCAACGATTTTCAAATAATCTCTAAGTTTTAATTCCTTCCAGCTTGTAGGTAAGTTCTTTATTATTAATTCAATATCCTTCATTCAATTGTTTATTCTTTTAAATATTCTATCATTCATATTATTCATACAATTTTCTTCATTACAATTATCTTACTAACAATGAGGTGTTTTGGTGACATTAACATCTATATAGCTTCCAATCCGATATTCTCTTGCAATGTTTATGGTAGCTGTTTGCCAAACTTAATGAGGCAATACAATCATCGTTGTATCCCGAAGCAGCCGAATAACGAATATAGCCTGATACCGTTGTCGTGAACTCAAATACAGACATTTCCTTCGCGGTTAATTCATTGTAGGTTATTTCACCTTTCTCAACCGCTAATATCAATTCAAGTATGATTTGAGGTTTAGAAGTACCAGTGAATTTGAAAGGAACTAGATTATTAACTCCTGCTAATTGTAAGTCATCTACAATTGGTGAACCTAAACCCGTTGCATCAATTATATAACGGGCTTTAGGATACCTTAAATTCAATGATTTGATTCTTTGCTTGGTGATGTTCCAATCAAACCTAAATCGGTCAAAATAGCACATCTTCTTATCGTTGTCAAGGCCAATTATTACTGAATAGTCACTCTGTTTTCCTAAGTCGATTCCGAAAACAATTGGTTCATTAGTGGATAGGTTTGATACTACATTCTTATTAATAGTATTCATACCACCAAAAGGATTACCGGCATTTTCACCAGATAAGGCTAAATACTCCTGATTGAATACTGCTTCTGGTAAGGTCGCTTTAGCTAAATCAATTTCAGATGGGTCTATATGTGGATTATCATAACTGGTAAAATGGAACGATGTAAAACCATCTTCACCCCTTAAACCAAGCTCAAATAAGCTATCATAATAATTTTTACCGTTAGGTGTTGATATGAAAATACAGCGACCTTTAAAATCCGTTAATGTTGGCCTAATAGCCTGTTCATAAGCATCTTTCAAATCAGGTATAAACGCTGCTTCATCAATTATAACTAAATGATACTTTCTACTTCTAAATGATTGCAAAGCCTCACCTGAATGGAATTTAACAAAAGAACCATTAATTAATTCAATCTGTAATTCAGCCTTGTTTTCAGATTTAATTAATTGAGCAGGTAATGTTTCAATTATCTCTTTATAAAACAATTTGCATAGGTCAAAAGTTGGTGCTACATAACCTACAAATGATTTAGGGGATGATAGTAATTTTTTGACACTTATTATTTGTGCAACTGTTGACTTTCCAAACCTTCTACCACACTGCAATACAATAAACCTACTATTACAATCAATTACTTTTTGCTGGTTAACATGTGGTCGTTTTAATTGAATTCTTAATTGGGTTATTTCCTGTTCATACATTAAAAATTGGGGTTAACTTATATATTCATTATTATTTTAACATCTTATAAAAGCGTCGATTTTTGTAACCAATTAGGTAACCAATTAATTATAAATAATACTATTATACTTATAACTAATTGATAAACAATGTTAAATTAATCTTTGGCTGAATTAGGTTCGGTTCTGGGTGAGACATGTACCAGGTTATTCACTTCATCTAACTGTTCAAAACGCACTACTTCTGAATCAATCAATTTTGGTTCATCATCATTGATTAATTCAATTGTTTGGTATACTGGTTTCTCATCTATATATTCGACAACAAACTTGATTTGTCCATTTACGCTAGATGTTAAATCGGTGTGTGTTAAATCCGGAAGGAATTTATCACTTAGTCCTTTTAATATAGCCCACTTATCCCTTGGCTTCATCTTGTCTAAATCAGCCTGTAATTGGGGTAAATTATCCAACATTACATCAGCCAAAAAATCGCGTATATACTTTGCTGTTTTACTAATTGCTCCCTTTGGTTTGCCGGGATTACCTTGTTTGAATTGACTACTTCGCATTGATATTAATTTCGTATGGGGGCGTAAAAAACGATTGGGTTGGCCCTCTTTTTAAATACTTTCAAAACAAAAAAGCTGCTCCATAAAATGAAACAGCTCAATCGGAAATATTAAATCAGCAATTACTTCTTACTATTCTTAGCCCTTTTAATAGGTTTAATTTCTTTTTGCGATATAGTTTCTTTGGTTGAATTCAAATTGCCTGTATTAGCTTCTTTTTGTTGTTCTTGTTGATACTTGGGATATTCTCTATTCCAAAAACTTTCGATCAACTCAAATACGCTGACGATACAGGATTTACAATTGAATCCTGAAAATATAGCACCAGGCAATACGAAACGGGAATATACATCTGTGAGTATTTTTCTTTTTTCTTCATCAAATGTTACTGGTATTTCTTTAGTTTGATAGTAGTGATATATGATTGGGAGTAACTGTTGTATCTTTTCAAATCCTTCTTTTTTTTCCATTATTAATTGTTTATTCTTTAAATATTACTATCCTATACTTTTCAGAACGGAGTAATTAAGTTTTTCACAATTATTTTTGAAAGAAGGTAAATTGAATAACGCTAATACACTTCTTTTGTCATCACCACCGTTTACTGTTCGGGTGTATTTCTTTTTGTTGATTAGTTCTTTCAAATCAGAAGGAGGAATAAAATAATAGTTGGTATCATTATTAAATTTGTAAGCAATAAAATCAGCCTTACAAACTGATATACCCGATGGAATTATTTGATTGTCTTTTAATTTTTGATACTCTACGGCTGCATTACCAGTATGTGAAGCCATTTTATCATACTTCACTTCAATGGTGGTTACTTTGCCTTCAGGGTGTGTAACAATCAAATCAAAATCAGGAAAATCTTCTTTATCTCTAGTGTTGATGGTAGTGTAGTTAGCTGATTCAAAAAGTGCTGCCAATTGGGCTTCAACAGTTCTTCCAATTATTAAATCTTGTGGGAAATTCAAGCTCATTCATATTTGTTATTTTATTTTTAAATATGAATGAGTGCTTTCCTTTTATTGGGTTAACCTTAAATAGTCGTGGTTCTTAGTCAAATGAAATGTTAGAGGGAATTGAAGATTAATATTTCTTCCCTGATTGGTTCTTCCTCCTGGTGAATACTAATCAGATATGCTTTGTATTCTTCTTCATCTATTTCATCTTCCTCCTGAAAACTTTTGACATAGGAATCAATGTCTATATCATCATATTCCCTCTCAATTGTTCTGTAATCAGGACCGTACATTTCTAAGTGCAGCGCTTTTTCTTCTTCAAATTGTTTCTGAATGTCCTTATACGTTCGCATTGTCATGTTGTTGCTAGTCAATACTTGTAGGGGGGATGGTTTTAGTAGTTCTTCCAATTCTTCATCACTTTCAATTTCGAATTTTTTGATTAATCCATCAATGTATTCATAATACTCGTCGCTTTGCTGCAATTGTTTTTCTAATTCTGTTTTCATTTTTTTGTTTTTATTTGTTTGTTAATTCACTTTTGATACTGGTTTTTGTAATCGTCTATGTTAATTATTTTCGTTTGATAAGACTTAGGTGTTTGCCTAAGCCACTCTATTCTTTCTTTAGACCCCCAAACACTTTTCAACTTTTTTGTTTCCGGTACTTCTTCTTTTTTATTATGTACGATTACTTTTAATTGTTGCTTTTCCATTTTTTGTATTATTTAGCTGCAACTGATTGAATAAGAAGTTGTTCTTCTTTGATTAGTGATATGATGTCTGGTACAAATTCTTCGATAGGATATTGTTTATACCCACCATACGACACAAACATGTTAGTGTGTTTGTTACGGATTGAAGACGAATATTCCCCACCAAAACGAAATGCCCATTCGTCATTGAAATCATATTCATTGTATATATCAATTTTACTAGGTTCTAATTGTATACCTGTTAATTTTTCAATCTCAATGAATTGTTGATAAATCCACCTTGATTTAAAAACCATGCTGCTGTATTCTATCATATTTGTTATTTTAGTTTCTTTGTATTCAATTGTTTGTTCATCAATTCCCTGCTCAACTGCTTTCTTTTGCTCATATAGTTTGATAAACTGTTTCATACTCAACTTCTTACTCTTACTACCTTTTGCATCTGTTTTCCTTGTAAGTTTTTTCACATTGAAATAAGTGTCACCCAATTTGAAATAATGTTTCTCCAATTTGATGTTAGTTTTTGATTCAAACTTAGTTACATTACTATCTGTTTCTTCTTCTTTGAATTCAGTAGGTTCTTCGTATTGTTCAATTTTTGTTTTAACATTTACCCCACCATTTTCTTTGAATGTGTTGATCAATATTTCTTCTCCTACTTTTAAATCTTCTAAAGTTGAAAAATAAATGCCATCGTGTAAGTTCAAAAATTTGATACCTCTTTCAATTAACTTTTTGCTAACGGAATCCAGCATCAAAACAGATTCTACTTCCTGCATAATTTTAGCCCACTCATTGTAATTATGGTTAGTTTTAATTTCTACAATCATATCAAACACACTTGGGAATAATGCTTTAAAGGCTTGCTGTAGCTTGTTTGGCCTCTTGCTATTTTTGCTGAAGAAAAATAATTTGTAAAGACGTTGTTTGTATTTTGATCTATCTTTTTGAAGCATTGATGTTTTTCCTTCCTGTTCTGCTAGTTTTTCATACAACAAACCAGCTTCAGATATTTGTTTGTATTCAATCATGTCATCAGGCAATTCAACACCCTTGTAATTGCTCTTGAAATAATTCTCTACGGCAATTGCAGACAACAACAACTGACAACCAACTACGTCTAAACCAATCAATTGTTTACCATCAAGTGTTAGGTATTGTCTTAGTTCACGTTTGATTGATGTTAAAGGAGAATACAAACGAGAATCTTTGACAGGTCTGGCTATTTTGAATTTATTTTCTTTTTTTAATATTGAATGCAAATAGAAATGGTTAACATCAAACCTTACTTCTTCCTTCATCGAAGAAAAGTAATCATGTACAGTTTGATGCACGCCTACCGATTCTTCAAACATTTTCATTTGATAATTTACAATATCATCATTTGCTATACTTGTAAGGGATTTTGATGTTTTTTGTTTCTTTGAACAATTTTTTTCAATCAATCTTTTTTTAATGAAAGTAGAATCGTTAGGGCATTCATGATTATATACTTTTTTATTATCCCATTCTTCTGTAAAACGATAAGTTCTTGATTTGTTTTCTTTGCTTCCAAATCCCCAATACACATATTGATTAACCAATTCAATAATCCCTTCTTTAATAAAGTAATTAAGAATAGCTTTAGTTTCTTCGCTTGATAGGCTAAGTGTATCTTTAAGCAAAGTAAAATTGATAGCTACTCCATTTTTTTTATATGAGTCTCTTTTATCTATCTTGCTTTCCAATAAATAATTTGGTACATACAGGTACTTGTATAGCAAATTGATACTATCCTGTGTTAGTTTCCCTCTTTTTGTGTATTTAAATTGTCCTTTTCCTTTTAATGTTGATTGAATAGTCTCAATCAATCCTTCTGGTAAAATGAAGCTGTAGTTCTTTTCTTGCATTAATATATTATTTATTGTAGTTCCGGAATTAATTATTTATTTCTTGTTTAAAAAAAGTACCCCGAATATGAATAAACGGGGCATTGTTTTATACTACAATAAATAAATTACCTCTTTTGCTGATAGTTTAAGTAGCAATTTCTTTCGTACTTAAACCACGACATATTTTTAAATAGTGTTGAAATATTTTTTTTGTTTTTCCCTCAACCCTATAATCAAATATATCGATTCTAAAAACAAAAAGCAAATAACAATTAATTTATTTTAATCAATACCAGTAAGTGTTTCAGACGTTTTTTGAAAATATTTTATGGCTGTTTAAAATTAAATTTTCAACTTTTTATTCAACAATAAAGTCAACATGTTCAACTGTGATTTTGGTGTTCTTGAATTGAGAATAAGCAGTAGTGTCTATTCCAGGATTACACATGACAAATGACAATCCAGTTTCTTTTTTTAGCTTTTCAATTTTCTTATTCTCTCTATCTTGATAATATGGCATGCCTGAATAGCTGAATGTGCAACTATTAGCTGGGAGAATCATTGATACATTGTCATTATGCTTTAATGCTACCTCAATACTAGCAATATCAATTTCAGCACCAGTGTACTTTAACCAGTTTCTATTGCTATCTGACTTGCTTATTTTACCGAATGGAGGATTAGATATAATACAATCAATCTTTCCATATTGATCCAAAATGTTATCCCAAATTGATTTATCAAATATATCTCCTTCAATCCAATGTGCAGTAGGGAGTAGCTTCATTAATTCTTAAATAATGAGCTATGCAAAAATTAAATAAAATTAAGGAGTTGAATAAAATGCTAATTATCCACGGTTGTAAGGTGTTTTAAGGCAATGGTAATTATCCAGGTTAAAAAGCCGGTTTTTAATATTCCTTAACTATCTATTCACAATCAATAATGTATATCTATATATTACTTTCTACTATTTATCTATATCATATTCTTATATCTACTTCTTTTATATAATTATCTCTATATGGTTATCTTACTAACAATAAGGGAGTTTGGTGACATACCCTTTATACAGGTTAAAAAGGGGTTAATAGATTAGGTATTAACTGAAGGAATAATTATCCTTATTATATTATCATATTTGTGACGGGTTTTATTAAAAATTTCCTAAAGCAAATAATTTCCACTAACCATACATTACATACAAATCAATTCTTTGATACTTTTTAGCTCCAAATTTCGATTCATACATAAAAGCTAACCAGGTAATTCAAAGAATGATATTTTTTGATTTATTAGCATTTAGGGGTTAAAACTGATTACAATTAGTTGACATTTAATAGAATAATTTATATATTCATCATTCAATAAAATTCCTAAATATGGCATTGTTTAAAGCTACTGTTAAGTCATCAAGAACTGTGAATGGGGTGCGATTAGAAAAAGGAATGACGGTTGATTTTCCTTCTCAATATAGTTCACCTTTAATCACAAACGGAGGTAAAGAAGTAATTGATGCGTTTATGCGTAGGTACGGTGTGGATATTAAGAAAGCTAATGCGGTCAGTTCGGTTTATATTGAAGTTGTTAAAATCAGCTAATGAGTGAAGAAACGAAAAAGGGAGCAATATCAAGTCTCCCCTTTCTATAATCTCTTGTGTGTTTATGGTTTTTTATAAGCACCAAAGGAAATATCATCAGGTAAAGTAAGGAAGAATGTTTCTTTAAACCCTTCGTTTTCAATAGCTTTATCTGTTTTTTTGTGAACTAGTATTTTGTTACCCAATGAATCTAATATAGTATACCAGTCTGAAGTTAGAGTTAAGATAATTTCATACAGGTTTTCTTTAGAATCAAACTTATTAATTTGCACGCTGGCTTCTAAATAATCAATTTTATAAAATTTAGAATCATCTTTAAGAAAATGGACTTTTTGAATGGTAGAAAGTTCTTGTTTTAGCCAGCCATTTATTTTTTCTTCCATTCTTTTTTGTGATTCTAGGTCGTATGCATCCCAAACATAACTTCCTATGAGTGAAATAAGCCAATCGTTAACTTTTCCTATTAATGGATCGGAAGTTATATCAGTGTATACCATCCTTTTTTGAAATTTTACTAAGGCAGGTGTCATATATCTTTTTTGCTTTCAAATTGGTCAAATGATATACCAAACCCAACACTTAACATTTCTTTAACAAATAAGTATAATCTGTATATTATGGGATGATTTATTGCGGCAGAATTGATTGGGAAAATTATTTAGGAAAAAAGAGACTAATTAGGTTACTTTGCCCATTATAGAGACGAAAGTATATTATGCAAATTATAGCATGTTATTATATCGGAGGGATTATTGGACAAATTAGTTCGACTCCCGCCAGCTCCACAAAATTACCAGGTTCATAATCATCGATTATGAACCTTTTTTATTCCCTCATATCTCCACCCTTTCCCCCATCACTTCCAACTGCCCTCTGAACAATTCCCAAAAATATCCCCTCCGCCTGCAAAGCTCCTCAAATCCCCCCCTCTCCACAATCCTTCCCTTCCTCATACATATCACCTCATCCACTTCCATCGCCATAATTGAACTTACCCTATGGCTTATCAATAACAACATCTTCCCTTCAAAAAACTCCTTTATATTCCCAAATATCTCCCGCTCTCCAATACTATCCATCGCCGATGTCGACTCATCCAAAATGAAAACCTCCGCCTTCTTTAACAACGCTCTCGCAATCCCAATCCGCTGTTTCTGCCCACCAGACAAACTCTTACTATTTTCATTTTGCAAATTCACGCCCACCTTCGCCATCACCTCATCTGCTTCCTCATCCCTCTCTATCTCATTCCGCCCATATTTTATATTCTCCAATATCCCATCATGGAATAAATAACTTTCCTGATTAACCACCGCCACTTTATCCATCCAGCTATACGGATTCATCTCCTCCATCGGCCTCCCATTCACCGTAATACTCCCTGCCCCCGGCTTATAAAACTGACAAATCAGATCTGTGACCGTGCTCTTCCCACACCCACTCTCACCCACCAATGCATACTTTTTACCCGCCTCTAACTTTAAAGACACATCCTCCAATACCGCCACATCATCATACTGAAAATAAACATGCTCCAAACTCACCTCCTGAACTACCCCGGGTACCAACTGCTTTCTCTCCTCATACTCCTCAATATGCGAAGGGTAGTCCAATACCTCCGCAATCCGCTTCATAGATACCGAAGCCCGCACCATATCCGAATGCAAACTGAACATGTCTGTCGCCGGACTATACAACCGCATCAGATACTGCATAAAAGCCACAAGAGTCCCCGTCGTCATTCCTGACAACAATACCTCTCTTCCTCCCCACCACAACACAATCACGGGACCCAGCGCAATAAAAAAAGTTAAAACATTCCTGTTCAGCGAAACAAAAATTGTATTCTCCAAAGTCGTCTCTGTCAGTAAATACGACTTCTTAAACAATCGTTTTTCTTCATGCGCCTGCGCATTAAAACTCTTCACCAATCTTATGTTCTGAAAACATTCAGAAAAATATCCCAGCAGATCCGATTCATTTTTCCGCCACTTCTCCACCGTCTTCCTGATACGCGGAGTAAAATAGAACAATGAAAAAAAGATCAACGGAAACACCAACGCAGAAAGTAAAAATAATTTATAATTCAGCCAGCACAACGCCACTATCAAGCCAATAATGGTAAGTACATTATTGAGCAAACGCAGCATACTATTGGTCAGAATATACTGAATACTATCCACCTCATTATGTATCCTATACACAATATCTCCCGTCTTATTCTTCAGATAATACTGCATAGGCATGTGAATAAACCGGCGAAAAAGATCCTGCCTGATATCCATTACAATATGCGTACTCACCCATGAATATAGATAATCCGACCAGAAAGCCGCCGCTATTCTCACTACATAGATCCCTGTCAATACCACCAACACCTGCACTAATAGCTGGTAATTATGTGAAGGGAACGCCTGGTCAATGATAATCTTCAGGATATAAGGAGATGCCAATCCACCTAAACTACTGATCAACATCAGTAGTAATAACAAGACTTCCTTTTTCCAATAACCTTTCAGATAAGATAAAAACCTGCGTAGTATTTTCCAGGTCATAATTATTTATTAGTATGGCCGTCATTGATCACCTTTATATTAAAAGGAGCAGCCATTGTTTCAGGGTGTCTTTTCAACATCAGATACTGGTCTTTCAAACTCCCCGGTAATTTCTCTTTCCAGTAAGAGCATACAGGTTTTCCCTCTTTAATCGCCTCAAAAGCACAAGGCAATTTATCACACACCGGTAAGATCTGACAGTTTTTACAAATATCATTCAGCGACACTTTATCATACGCCTCGTACTTTGAGAATAGCTCTGGTTTAAAACCTTCTGACACATGATGGATATGATTACTCGCATCGTGAATAGTCTCCCAGCATTTCTGTATATACCCCTGCGGATCTATTACCACGTTATATGGGGACACCCATGTGCCACAATCATTCTGTAACGCCGGCAATTTCCATTGTAGCTTCGCTGGCTTCATGCCTTGTGTCACTGCCCACTTATTATACAGTTGCACTTGTTTCAATCTGAAGGCCTGCAGATCATCAAAGAATTCTTCATTTGTCAGGTAATCATTAGCGGCATTCTCAGTGATCTCTGCATAAGGTCTTAACCACGACGGTGCAAAATGCACATTTTTAAAATGATGAGGCCAGATGCCGTAATTATACAGATCAGTAAAGAACTCATCCCACCTCCGTGCAATTTCCTTATCCACATTAATACGGATAGTAATATCCATACAATCCGGTGCCATCGCTATATTCGATAAGATCTTTTTATAATTCTCTCCCTTCATATTCTTCAAAGGTCTCTTTTTATTATGTGTCTCTTCAGGACCATCAATAGTGATCTGCAGATGGTGCACATCATTTTCTTCCAGCAGCTTCCATACCTTTTCAGTCAGTAACAAACCATTAGTAATGATGTTAGCTTCATATGTCATTCCATATTTCTCACAAAACGCTTTAAACCTCGGACTTAACTTTTCAATAGCACCAGCATTGACCAATGGCTCACCACCATACCATACCACACCAAGCGTAGTCCATTTGTCTACCGGAGCTTTTGCTACCATATCCTCCAGATAATTCACAATAGCGTCCATGTTTTCCTCCCCGCGAAGTGATTTATTAGGCTTCTCAAATTCAAAACAATAAGGGCAACCCATGTTGCATGTAATCGTTGTTCCTATTGTAAGACTGATACTGGATGTCTCTTTTACATGCAAATGCTTTTTACCATTCCTGTAATTGTTGATGAAATTTTCCCGCTCTGGCTCACTGATGTCAGTAAGATAATCATGTCCTTTCAGATAGGAGAGGAAAGGGGAGGCATTTATTTCTTCTATACTTACCTGTTGGATACTTGAAAGTAGCTTACCTTCCTCATCATTCAATACTTCCAGGCCACCGTTCAACGTATTATACAACAACCATTGTTGCTCTTCTTCAATAGGCACAAGTACGTTGTAGAAATTCGATTTAAGATATTGCATAGTATCTGTATTAATTTTTTCAAAATAAGCTACCGGGCTGCATGACCCGGTAGCTAGGGGAAAATGATCGTTTAGAAGAGAACATCCTCATCACCACCTATACTACTGTTAATAGAACCACAATTGAACCGATAGGTACAATTGTCATCCTCAGGTACGCTGAGCGTTATAGCGGCAATGCCATCGGTAGCAGGGGCAACCAGCTGCTGACGAGGGTTTTCATTTACTTCTTTCATGATCTTGTGTTTTGATAATGGTGCCTACATTTTTGACGGTTTTCGGCGTTACCGATAGCTAAGGGAAAGGATCGCTTAGAAGAGAATATCTTCCCCACCGCCGATGCTGCTGTTGCCACTTGTGCAACTATTTCTGGTAGTGCAATCGCCTTCTTCAGGTACAGTTGGCTCCAAAGAGGCTCCACCATCGCTGAGGGCAGGAGCTACCAGCTGCTGACGCTGGATTTCATTTACTTCTTTCATGATCTTACATTTTAAATAAAATGATGCCTACTCTTTTTAAAACGGTTTTCGGCATTACCCGATAGCTAAGGGGAAAGATCTCTTAGAACAGGATCTCTTCCCCACCGCCAATGCTGCTGTTACCAGATTCGCAGCTGTTTCTTGTTTCGCAACTTCCTTCAACAGGAGAAACAGGAGTAATAGTAGCTGCAGGAGCAATCAGCTGCTGACGCTGCATTTCAGTTGATTCTTTCATGATTTTGTTTTTTATAAGATGGAGAATACTTTAATTAAAAATGATCGCTTAGAACAGGATGTCTTCGCTACCACCGATGTTGCTGTTTTCAGAACCACAAGTGTTTCTGGTAGTGCAATCACCTTCTACAGGAGATATGATAACGGCTTCGATTACAGGAGCAACCAGCTGCTGGCGCTGCATTTCAGTTGATTCTTTCATGATTTTGTGTTTTAATAATGGGGCCTACTCTTTTGGACGGTTTTCGGCAATGCCCGTCTTATCTGCAGATAAATATCTTATAGCTTCCTGCATTACTTTATCGTTGTAAGGACGCAGGTCTTCCACACGTGTAATGTTGACTGTCACATCTGGTTTAATACCATGGGTTTCAATGATGTCCTGCGGGTTGCTGTAACAGCTTTTGTATTCTATACTGTTTGTATGCACGATCAGCGAAGAAGGGAGTATAATATCGTATTTGGAAGCGACAGACCCGGGTGTAGGAGACGTAGCAAGGTAATGGGTATTTCCCCGCTGTTTCATCGCTTTGATAAATGTTTCAGATGCGCAGGCTGTAACTGCATCACCCAGAATGACCACGGGCATCACAGAAGAAAGCTGATAGTCTTTTTGTGGCAGAATACTGACAGCTTTTTGTTGTTGAGCATTGTCAACATAATTAAAATAAAGTGATGGCTTGTTAATAAAAGCTGAATACAACTGCATGGCCGTAGAAAGCTCTCCACCACCATTACCTCTCAGGTCAATGATCAGTGAACTGGCTTGTTTAAAATCCTGCAGATGATTGATGAATTGCAGGTAAACAGCAGGTTCCCAGGCATTGATCCTGAAATAGGCAATGTTATTGGGATAGCTACGGTATTCAGATTGGATGGGTTTGAAATTATCTGGAATCGCATATTTTTTGTTATAATGGATTACGGAGGATGTTATCACTCCATTGTGTCGCACCGTAAGCAGGCTAGAGTCTGTCGGTGCTCTATCCAGAATTGCTGAAATTATGAGATTGGTTTTCACAGGAGAAATTTCCGTGTTCCCATATTTCGCATGTGCCAGACTATCAAATACCTGTTGCACTGGTTTTCCATTGATTGCTAATACTTCGTCATTCAGATGAAAGGGGTAGGCAACAGTATCAAAGTTTGCAGCAATCGTATATTTTTTTTGAATGTCCATGATCCTTACCGGGCTCTTCGAAAGGGCAACACTATTTGCAGGGCACTTACCTTTATTTTCCAGGTAAAAGTGCATATCGTCAAATGTTATCTGCACATATTGTGTAAGCGCACTTACCAATGTGCAATAATCTTTCCCGCTATCAAAGATGGCATCCATCTCTTTCAGCACGACAACCTTTGATAATTTCTTTTCCGCATAAAAAGGATAATTTTCAACACAGGCAGTCAATAATTTTTTCAATAAAGCTTTATCTTCTTTTTCTCCTCCCTTTATATAGATCCTCGCAGGAAGACCACTGCCATTCACAGTACCAGGTATTGGATGAACAATATTGCTATTCAGATTAAAGACTTCCTGCTCATCGTTGTTTGTCAGGCCTTTAAAGAAAGGAACATTGGCTGTGTATTCATAACTAACCTGGTTACCTATTACAAGATCGCCCACGATCATCTTCCAGTCCTTATTGGCTGGCACTACAGTGATGGCCAGCTGGTCTTTGTCAGGAGTACTGCCTGCTACGACCTTATCCCAGTCTTTAATCGCTAAAGTAGCAGGTATCTGGAATCCCTGAAACGATGGCTCAAATGTTTTCCTGTACCATTTGTGCAGTTGTACACTGTAGAAATATATATAGTAACGTTGGATACCCGCTGTATAGAAACGCGTACTGGCTGCTATATTACTGCTATCCAGGCGAGCCTGTGTACCTAATTCTTTCTCCAATACAAGTACCTCATCTTTGCCAGTGGTAAAATCAGCTTTATTCAATGCCACGCTACAATCAATCGCACTGTTAATGCTATTGATGTGATAGAAATAATAATACTCAGGAAATGGATATGCACTGTTTTTAGAATAACTTTTATCAGCTCTGATATCATACGCTGTATCTATTATCGTGGTTTTGTAGTATACAGCATTCCACTGCGCATACAGAAAGTTTGGACATAGTATGGCCACAAAGGCATACAGCCAGTTAAATTTGGTCCTCATATACTAAAAGGTTCAGATGGAATGATATGAAATAGCGTCTAACGCATAGATCTTATTGAGTTCAGTGATGAGCATTGTTTCAATAAATTCCCATTGATCAGCCGGGGTGTAGCCACTGTGGCGTGATCTGCAAATGGTGATCAAATTGGGGGTAATTGATTTATTTTGCAATTCAGAAACAAACAGGGCAATCCTCTCTCTGATCACATCCTCACTCACATAAGTGGTATCAAGATAGATCTCGTCATAGTCGTTAATGATGAAGTAACACTTGTTATCCTTTTTATCTGCTGATATTCTTGTGAAATGATAGTTCAGCATGTGATAAGGATTGCTTGTATATTCATCATACTGTTCCTGACTGACTTCTATGGAAAGTAACTGTTGTCTGTATGGATTACCTGCGCAGGAAAAGAAGTCGAGATCTATATCCAGCAGCAGGTTGGGCATTGACGGCATTTCATGCACAAGAGCTCTCGAAAAAACAAAGGGGTGTATGGGCGCATTTTCATCAGCCGCTGGCATTCTGGCGATAGACAGTTTCTTACCCTCGTTATTATAAGAGCTGACATACATAGGGATCTCTTCACCTGTAGAACCATTGTGCGTTTGCTTTACCCAGCAAAGTTTATCAATGAGTCCTTTCACAATCGCTGCACTCAGAAATGTATCAATTCTTAATTCAGAATAAGTATACTTTCTGATATCTTCAAGATGTCCGTTTAGCGCATATATAGTGCGTTTAAATCTTCCTGCAGACATGTCCGAATGTTCGTCCACATGCAGCAAGCTATTGTGGGAGGCCGGTATCAGCTGCTGCTGTGCAGCATAGTTCCATACATAAAATGCTTCATGGTGCTCTTCAATTATAAAAAGTGGAATAGCTCTCTTATCCATACGAATGGGTTAATTCCAGGTTAAATAAACGGGTTGACATGCATGATATAAACAGCCTTCCTGCCATTGCTAATGGCTAACAAGTTCAAAATTTGTGATAAAATCTCTCCTATTCAGCGCCGGTTGCGGATCTGAGAGCTGTATCGTTGTTGATAAATAATAGAGGTTATTGCAATCAGGGATATTGATTACTATTGGAAATATTACATTTTCCTCCTCTTACAAGTTGCCAGTTGTGCTTCGAGATGAATTTGCAGGTAAAGCCAGGTTAATGAAATTATTGTATTAGTAATTAAAATGGGGGATTCTGAAAAGGGTCCTTTGGGTTCTCATGTTATTTTGAGTAGTAAACAAATCCGCGCTAAGTAAACTTCCTTTTTCAATTGTTGTAACCAAATATAGGAAAATAATATTGTCAAGTACTCATTTTTTTAAATTTTTTCTTTTGCAGAATTTTATTTTATTTGAGTAGACGCCTTTGTAACTCTATTAAAAAGTTTATCTATCTTTCCAGGCAACCGAAATCTAAATCTATATATCACACCTGTGATGTAACCCATTTTAAGACAAAATAACCCGAACTAAATGAAGATCCTGATTTTACCCTACGTAATTCCTGTGTTCTTTTACACTGCCAATATGAAAGCCCAGGAACGAAAAGATTCTCTTCCTCCACCATCGCCAAAAGACCTGAAGGAAGTAAAGATCACAGGCCGTAAGCAAATGATTGAAATGAAGAAGGAAAAGTTAATTTTTCATATTGCAAACACTGTCAATGAAAACGGATTCAATGCATTTGATCTGCTAAAAAAATTGCCTGGTGTAGTCGTCGACAATCAGAATAACATCATATTGCTGGGATCTTCTGCTACAGTGATGATAGATGGCCGCCCTGTGCAGCTGAGTGCGCAACAGCTAAGTACACTATTAAAATCAATGTCCTCTACTCAGATAAGTGACATGGAAGTGATCAGTAATCCATCAGCAAAATACGATGCCTCCGGAGCAGGTGGACTCATCAACATTGTTACAAAAAAGAATGATAAGTATGGACTCAATGGTACTGCATCTACTACATTCACATATGGATTAAGCCCAAAATACAACAACGACCTTTCATTGAATTATGGTAATAACCGGCTCAACTCTTTCCTCAACCTGACTGCAGCCAATGAGCAATACAACCGTAAGCTCACTTCTGACCGCACTATTACACAGGCAGATGATAATACCGTCTATTACTCTGATAACCTGAATAGCGATAGTAAAACAAATGCTTATTCACTGCGAACAGGTGTTGACTATACCATCAATAGTAAAAGTACACTGGGGGCCATGTTCAGTGGCAACATCTCCCGTGATCGTTCAGATGGCATTACGAACACTGCTATCGGCGTTACGCCGGCATTGATTGATTCTCTGTTGACCTCTGGCATACATGGCAGGGTAAAATCCAGCAATTATTCTGCTAATGCCAATTATCGTTATAAAGATACTTTAGGTACTACGTTGACTATAGACGGAAGCTACCTGCATTTTAACTATGATAACAATACCTTCCAGCCGAATGCCTTTTATACCACAGACAATAAGAAGATAAGAGATGAAGACCTGCGAAACGTTTCTTCTTCCGGTATTGACATCTATGCACTAAAGGCTGATTATTCCGTCAAGCTCCTTAAAGGTCTCTTTGAAGCAGGTTGGAAAAGCAGTATTGTGAAGGCTGCCAATGATTTCAGTTTTTATAATGTGGAGAATGGAGTGGATAAAATGGATACTTCGCAGACCAACCATTTTGACTACAAAGAAAATATTAATGCTGTCTACGCAAACTATAGTAAATCATACAAACGGTTCTCCTGGCAGGCAGGTCTCCGATTGGAACAAACAAACTCAAAGGGAACCCTCATTCCATTACAAAGCAATATAAAGACGGAAAATATACGACACTATGTGAATCTGTTTCCTTCAGCAATGGTATCTTATGATATCAATAAGACCAATACATTTGGGTTATTGTATAGTCGCCGCATTGACAGACCCAACTATCAATATTTAAATCCATTTGAAACAAGGATGACCATCCTCCTGTACGATAGGGGAGATCCATTCCTTGTGCCTCAATACACTGATAAGGTGAGCCTGATGCACATATTCAATAAGTTCCTAACCACCAGTCTTAATTACTCCCACACCAGCAATCTGCTGAACCAGGTCATTGATACTGTGGATGGTTCAAAAATAATATACCAGCGTGCTAACCTGGGTACACAGCGCCGTGTGTCTATAGATATCTCTGGTAGCTGGACTTTCTTTAACTGGTGGAATAGTTACAACTCTCTCAACCTTTACAATAACAGTCTCAAAGGCCGGCAGAAGAGTGGAATCGTAGATATCAACGTTACCTCTTACAGCTTTTATTCACAACAGACTTTCACCTTACCTGCTAACCTGATGGTAGATGTTTCCTGCTCCATCATAGGACCATTTAACTATGGCACTTTTAAAGACGATGCCATGTGGAAGTTAGATGTAGGACTGCGAAAGAAGGTTCTTAAAAACAGGGGTACAATCACGCTGAACGGTCTGAATATCTTTAATCAGATGATTATTCGTGCTCATCTTGATTACGGTGGAATCAGAAGATATGCGGAAGACAGATTTGAAAACAGGTTCGTGAAAGCTTCCTTCGCATGGAACTTTGGCAATCAGAAAAAGCAACCCCGTAAGTGGAAATCAGGTGCGGAAGATGAATCCAAAAGAGCTAAATAGGAAAAGGCGTCTCGTAATGGAGACGCCTTTTTTACCTCCAATACTGAAAGGTAAATTATTGATAATCAATTGTTTATTATGTTTTTTTTATGTGATTATAAAACAGATGAGCTAGACCCCCCTCTTTTTTTGAAATCAACCCAGGTAAAAAATCGAAAAGGCACTTAAAAGATCACGCAAATTCTCCATCGTGCTATAATGAAAAAGGAGGCATCCAAGCCTCCTTAAAAATTCATTTAATCCATCGGGCCATACCACACCACTGTCCGCTTCCCATATGCATCTTTAAACACCGCTTTCACCTCTGCCAATAACTTCTTCGCTTCCACATCCTGTATGCCTGCCACCACAATATAATATCCGCCTGAAAGATTCTTATACGCATTTGAATATTCCACTGATATATAATCATCATTATCGGCATTCCCATCTCCCCTTGCCGGGTAATAAGGGAAATCTTTCTCATCACTACCTCCTGTCTTACACGCTGCCTCACTCAACGTTAATCCTGTCTTCGCATTCGGACCCAACTCCCGCAAATCTAATTTCTTCCCTAGCTTCTTGGCTGCATCTTTCGCCGCTGTCAATGCCTCCTCGTAGCTTTTAGTACTTCTTACTATAATGATCTGCTTGGGAACCTCTGACATCCATTTTTTCTGTGCAAATCCATTTAACGAACAAATAAAAATCAATAAAATTGAAAGGGTCGTTTTCATTACAAAACATAGGTTTTTATATCTGTAAAAATACAATACAAAACTTGCCGGGCTGTACTATTTTGAACAAAAAATAGAAATCAGTCATAAAATACACAGCTTTTTCTTAACTTGAAATGCATATTCGTACTGAAGACAATTAATTGTCATGTTATAATCCCATATATCTGTTCCTCTATGGCGAACTATCAAAATCCCGATAAGGATGTGATCGATGTTTCAAACATAGTCAATCCCGCAGATCTTCGAATCCCGACCCAGAGCAACCAACCCGGACCTGACCAGGAACCGGAATACCTGCAAGACATCAAACTGGGCAAAAAATACGAGACACGACTGAACCTCAACCCGGACGAAATTAAATGGCTCAATTCATTCGATTGCTTTCGCAACGCCTTTAACAGTATTGAAGGCTGTGAAATCGCCATCGTCAAGCTTTTCCTGCTTACTGTAAAATCGCTCAATAAACGCCTGAAAAAGGAAGAGAGCAGCCTTGAACAGGAGATCACCCGCATCCGGGAAAAATCCCTACAATCGCCCGAATACTTCATCGGCTACGATAATACTTATATCCAGCAGGCCGCCGAGGCAGAAGCCTTTTATACCATCTATAAAAAGGCGGAAGCCATTGTAAGAACCACCTGGGGACATAAACGTAAGATCTCCGCTGAATATACCAGCTACAGTACCCCAGCCAAAGACCAGTTTAACAGCAAACTAGGCCCTCTGGTAGACGAAATCGTGGCCTACCTCCAGCCTACCATAGGGGAAACGGACGAGCAGATTGAACTGGAACTAAATGCCGCCACCACCACCCGTTGGAAAGACAGGATGAATGAAATCACCGCCACTTATTCAAAGGATAAAACAGTCACAGAACTCTACCGCCTGGGAACGCAGAACCTGCGCAACCCCGCCAGGGAAAACATCTACTACGAAGCTGCCCGGTTCCTGGCACCATACGACAAACCAGAAACGCTTAAATTTTACCTCCATTATATTTACCACGACCTCAAATCGCCCAAATTTGATCAGAAAGAACTAAATAAATCCATCCAGAAAAAGCTCTTTACAGATGAATCCCAATTGACCGAATTCCTGACCATCGTCAATGGTTTGATCAAAGACCAGAACCTGGTAAGGGCATTGACCCTGGTAGACAAGATCTGCCAGCCTAAACGTCGCAGAATAGAGCTGGATCATGAGCAGATCCAGATGGCTACCCAAGCCCACAGTATTACTGTCGAAACTTTAAATGGTTACCTGCAGGAAGAAGAGGTCATATTCATTCCCGAACCGGAGAAGGAACCCTTACCCGAAACGGCAACCCCTTTAAGCCCGCTACAGGTGGAGTTCTTAAAACTCTTTCCTGACGACTACCAGGTGAGCGCAAGTGATGTAGAAGCATTTGCACTGGGAAAAGGTCTGTTCAAAAACCAGTTGCTCGACAGTATCAACGAAACCTGCTACGAAGTACTGGATGATGTGCTCATCGAAGAAGATGACGATCAATATACTATCAACGTTAATTATTATACACAAATACTCTCCTAAATGTCTTTAAATATTAAGCCCAAAGAAGTAACTGCAATCATTAATTCCTTATTAGGTGGTGTGGTGCCAAAGATTGGCGTACAACATATCACCGTAGGTCGTTCAGCAGAAGTAGATGCTTTCCTGCATGCGCTGGAAGATGTGAAGAATGGCCACAGCATAGTGAAATTCTGGATTGGTGATTTTGGATCGGGTAAGTCTTTTATGATGCACCTGCTCAATACCGTTGCCCTGAAACAAAAATTCGTAGTAACAAATGCGGACTTTACACCTGATAACCGTCTGTATGCAAATGATGGAAAAGCAGTCGTATTGTACTCCGCTATCATGGACAATATCGCTATCCAGACGAAGCCTGAAGGTGGTGCTTTGCCTACCTTATTAGATAAATGGATCGAGCAGATCATGATCCATACTGCGCAGGAAAATGGAATATCTCCTACTGAGATCCGCAATGATCAATATATAGAACTGATTCAGCGAAATATTCTGAAGACGGTGAATGAAGTCACAGAAGTAGGTGCATTTGATTTTGCACATGTGATCATGAAATACTATGAAGGCTTTATCAGGCATGATGAGCAGCTGAGAAGGAATGCATTGAAATGGTTGAAAGGAGAATATAAAACAAAGGTTGAAGCAAGGCAGGACTTAGGTGTTCGGGAGATTATCAATGACCTGAACTATTATGATATGCTGAAGAATTTCACGAAGCTGTTTGTAAGTATCGGGTATAGTGGTTTTATGATCAATCTGGATGAGGCGATCAATTTGTACAAGATATCCACATCTGCGATGCGTGAAAAAAATTATGAAAAGATCCTCTCTATCTATAATGATTGTTTCCAGGGTAAGGTGAGTAACCTGTTTATCAACTTTGCCGGTACGGCTGAGTTTTTGGAGAATCCAAGAAGAGGGCTGTTCAGTTACCAGGCGTTAAAATCAAGACTGGAAACTAATAAATTTGAAAGCCAGTTGGTGCGCGATTTTGCGCAGCCGGTAATCAGGTTGTTGCCGCTGAATAATAATGAAATCTTTGTATTGCTCAAGAAGTTGAAGGCGGTCTTTGAATTGAATTATAACATTACAATGGATGTGAGTGATGAGGATGTTCGGTTATTTATGGAAGAGTTATATAATAAGCCGGGTGCAAATGAGTTCTTAACACCTCGTGAAGTGATTCGCGATTTTCTCAATGTATTGAGTATTATCCGTCAGAATCCGAATATTAACAAGCAACAGTTGTTTGGAGATATACAAGTGAAGGATGAAAGACCCAATGAAACCTTATTAGCTGATATAGAAGAATTATAATCGTGTACGAACTATTATCAGAACCGATTCGGCGGTATGTAAGAGAGCAGGGGTGGGAGGGTTTACGTCCCATTCAATCTGCTTCTATTCAGAAAGTATTACAATCTGAAGATAACCTGATCCTTGCTTCCCGTACCGCTTCCGGGAAAACTGAAGCAGCTTTTTTGCCTATTCTTTCCAGTGTGAATTTTGATGAACAGGGAGTGCAGGTATTGTATATTTCTCCTTTAATAGCGTTGATAAACGATCAGTTTTTCCGTGTAGAAGAGTTATGCAAATATCTCGATGTACCTGTGACCAGGTGGCATGGTGAGGCCAATCGCACATTGAAAGAAAAGCTGGTAAATGATCCGAGGGGAATTGTATTAATAACTCCTGAGTCGATAGAGGCGATGTTGGTGAATTCGGCTTATAAGGCAAAGGTATTATTCAGTAACCTGAAGTTTATTGTGATTGATGAAATACATGCATTCTTAGGAACGGATCGGGGAAAGCAATTGCAGTCACTGCTTTTTCGGATACGTGAATTAAATGCCGGCAATGTCCGTGTGATTGGCTTGTCCGCTACCATTGGCAGCTACAACCAGGCAAAGGAGATGGCTGGTCCTGAAAATACAACGAAGATCTTACGTGATACCACAAGTAAGGTAATAGAAACAGAATTCAGATATTTCAAACAGGAAGGGGCAGAATTACCACTCGCTTTAATCAAAGATCTGTACCTGAATGTATGTAATAATAAAGTACTCATATTCCCCAATGCGAGAGGTCTGGCAGAAGAAGTCGCTGTAAAACTGCATAAGTTATCACAGAAAGTAGGAGGGCACCCTTATTACTTTTCCCATCATTCCTCCATTCATAAAGAGTTGCGCGAATACATCGAAGAATTCGCCAGGAACAATGTCCGTTTTCCGTTTACCATCGCCTGTACCTCTACCCTGGAATTAGGTATAGACATTGGCTCTGTAGATAAAGTAGTACAAATAGATGCTACCCATTCAATCGCCAGCCTGATTCAACGAATCGGGCGAAGTGGAAGAAGAGGAAATGAAACAAGTAAATTGTCATTGTATGCCACCGATCCATGGAGCCTGCTACAGTCAGTTGCCTGTATGACTTTGTTTGAAGGGGAAGGATTTGTGGAACCAATTGAATATACTGAAAAGCCTTATGATATCTTACTACATCAGGCATTGGCATTAGTTCGTCAGCTTTCGGAGTGTACACAGGAAGAACTGGTGCATAGATTATCCATCAATACTGCATTTAAATACATAACAGTCGATGAGATCAGGGAAATATTACGCCACCTGATCCAAACAGATCTGCTTGAATGTATAGGCGGCAAGCTTATCATAGGGGTAGAAGGGGAGAAGATCGTCAATACCAAAGACTTTTATAGCGTATTCCAAACTGATACTTTGTTGAAAGTCCGGTGTCAGGATAAGCCTATAGGAGAAGTCCCATTTTCTTCCCAGATTATAGTTGATAACAATATGCTATTGGCAGCCAGAATCTGGAAAATAGTAGATGTAGATCTGCCCGCAAAGAGAATAACCGTGGTTCCTGCTATGGATGGGAAGAAGCCTTTATTCTCGGGGTCAGGTGCTGATATACATCCCAAAATCCGCGAACAGATGCTGCGCTTGCTGGTGAGGGAGGAAAAGATGCCCAACCTTAGTGAAGATGCAAAAGAAGCAATTCGTCAATTAAAATTGGATTTTGAATTATATACAATTGAAAATCTTGAAACGGATCGCCCTTTGAAAGTACAGATCAAGGATATGTTCTGGTATTCTTTTCATGGCACCAAAGTCAATCGTAGCCTGGCTTTTTTGTTTAACGCTGCTAATATTAAATACAATTTGAGGGAAGATGAAAGCATGTTCGAATTTAAGGCCGGTGACTTTGAATTGATTATTCAAAAGGCCATGAAGGCCTATGATGAACTTGCATCCGTTTTGGAGAGCGCTGTTCAGCATGATCCCCTCATGCTTGCATTTTCAAAATTCGGTAGCTATCTCCCACTCAAATACAAGGTGCATTTAGTAAGAGATAAACGCTTCAACTTCGAAGCCGCCATGGATTTCTTAAGCGCTGTTCACATCTCACAAACTCACTCCTGATAACCTGACCCAGCGGGTTAGGATAACTATCTCCCTACCCGCTGACTGCCATCATTCCCCTCCCCAAATAATCTCCCTATCTTCCCGCCTTACTATTATTTCCGCGTCAGTCATGAATATGAATTACAGACTCATCTCAGGTTTCCTATTACTGCTTTCCCTCTCCGCCCGGTCTCAAAACCCTGTCGCCAACCCGGCTTCACAAGTGACCATCGGCTCCGCCCGCTTTACCATTCTCACGCCCAGCCTCATACGCATGGAATGGAATGAAAAAGCAGCCTTCGAGGACAAAGCCTCTCTCGTTTTTATCAACAGGAACCTCCCTGTCACCCCTTTCCAAAAAAAGGATGCAGGCGAATTTCTCGAAATAAAAACCACCCAACTCACCCTGCGCTACAAAAAGAACGCAGGCAAATTTTCCAAAGACAACCTGAAGATCACTTTCACCCTCAACGGTCGTAAAGTTGACTGGGTACCCGGTCTCAAAGATTCTTTAAATCTAAAAGGCACCACCCGTACCCTCGATCAAACCGACGGTGATGCAAAATTGGAAGACGGCCTCCTTTCTAAAAGTGGCTGGACCCTGATCGACGATTCCAATCAACTCCTCTTCGACGGTGACAAAGACTGGAACTGGGCTACCACAAGAAAAGAAGGTGACAAACAAGACTGGTATTTTTTCGGCTATGGGCATGAGTATAAGAAAGCCTTATACGATTACACCCGCGTAGCTGGAAAGATCCCCATGCCACCTAAATACGCATTCGGCTACTGGTGGTCACGGTACTGGACATATTCTGACACTGAACTCAGAGGCCTCCTCAACGACTTCACCACCTACAATATCCCCATCGATGTACTGATTATCGATATGGATTGGCACTATACCTGGGGACTTAACAAAGACTGGAAAAGAGATATGATGGGCGAACCTACAGGATGGACAGGTTATACCTGGAATAAAAACCTCTTCCCTGAACCGGAAGAATTTTTAACCTGGGCACATCATCGGGGTGTAAAAACCGCTCTGAACCTGCACCCGGCTTCCGGTATCGCTCCTATGGAAGCACAGTATAATTCCTTCGCCAAAGCTTATGATTTTGATACCACCGGCAAGAAGAATATCCCTTTCAAAATAGAAGATAAAAAATGGGCGCAAATTTACTTTGATAGCGTGCTGCATCCTATCGAAAAACAAGGGATTGATTTCTGGTGGCTAGACTGGCAGCAATGGCTGGAAAACCGCAACCTGATAGGCCTGAGCAATACATGGTGGTTAAACTATACCTTCTTCACCGACAAGCAAAGAGAAGGTGGCAGACCACTCTTATTCCATCGCTGGGGTGGTTTAGGTAACCATCGTTACCAGATCGGTTTCTCTGGCGATAGCCGCAGTACCTGGGCTTCACTGGCTTACCAGCCATACTTTACAGCTACTGCAAGCAACGTAGGTTATGGCTATTGGAGTCATGATATCGGTGGCCACGTAGCCGATAATCCTGATCCTGAATTGTACCTCCGCTGGATCCAGTTTGGTACATTCAGCCCGATATTCAGAACCCACTGTTCAAAGAGTGCTTTCAACGAACGCCGGATCTGGAAGTTCCCTGAACACTATAAAATGATGCTGAAAGCTTACGAGCTCAGGTATGCACTAAATCCTTATATCTACACGGCTTCACACGAAGCTTTTGATTCAGGTGTATCCATCTGCCGTCCTATGTACTACGACTATCCGGAATCACCGGAAGCTTATACAGCCAAAGAGCAGTATTTGTTCGGCGATGATATGATCGTGGCGCCAATTACAGCAAAAGCAGATAGTATCACACATCTTGCAGGTAAAAAGGTTTGGTTACCTGCTGGTCAATGGTTCGATTATTTCTCCGGTGGCCTGACTACAGGAAACAAATTTGTAGAAAATAAATACACACTGGACCAGGTACCCGTATTTATCAAAGCAGGAAGTATTATTCCGATGTATGGAAATATTAAAAACCTGCAAAAGCAATCAGACACGCTGATATTGACTGTAATACCTGGTGGTAGTGGTGCTACGAAGTTATATGAAGATGATGGGAACTCTGAAGAATACAAAGACAAAGGTTACAGCTTCACTGCTATCAGAAATGTAGTGGCTGCGGATGGTGCGATGGTATTGACGATCTCTCCCCGCGAAGGAAGTTATAAAGGAATGCCTGCAGGTAGAAGTTACGAAATAAAATATCCTTCTATCTTTCCTCCTGCCAGTATATCTGTCAATGGTCAGCCTGCCACCTATACATATTCAGCTGACAGACTGATGGCTACTATAAGTATCCCTGCTACTTCCTGTGCAGAACAAATCCAGGTAAAAGTAATACCTAATGCTGCAGGCAAAGGAAAAGAAGACCTGCTCTACAAAGCAGCGTTGATATTATCCCGCTTATCACAATCTACAGAAGATATGAAGTATGAAACTGCCAGGATAGACTGGGTTGCGAATACTTCAGATTGTATCCTGGCACTGTCTGCTATTCCAGGTATGATCAATTATCATCCTGAGCAAACAGTAGCATTGGTTGAGCAATTAAATAACGAAATTCTCCCTTGTATACAAACAATGAAAGCTTATCCAGGGGTGGATGCAAACACTCTCAGAAAAATAACAGCGCCACTGGAAGCAGCGGGTAAATAAAAAGGCATATATGTAAAGCTACAAGAAAACAGATATTAGAAATAAAAGGGTTCATGATCTCGTTCATGAACCCTTTTTATTTATTAGGATAGATTGACTATCTTTTCAAAAAATACGATTGTCAAATGCCTCAATTCACCTTACCCTACTTTGGATCCATTGATTCCGACGCGCTGGAAAATAGTTATGATACAGAAATTAGGTTAGCCGGCCACGATATCAGGTTAGACCTCAACTTTGCAGATAAGCGCATCGAACTCTCCAGTTTACAAATTTTGAAGAAATATCTCGATAATATTGATGAACACTTATTAAAAACAAAAGAATTCATCGATGAAAATTATTCAGATGAAGACGCTGAAGATGGAGTACGTTTCTATTTTGAATTTCACAAAGAAGAGTCAGAAATCGAGGAATTGGGCGTCAACGCAACAGATGATATGGACGAGCAATTATTAAAGAAGATCCATCCGATCCGGATAGTCTTTTACCCGGATAGTCACCAGTTTGCTGTATATGATTATACCTTCGGCGAAGACTTTACAAATTATATCCTCGTTATCACGACCGACGAAGACGGTGATCTTTCATACATCACCGTAGAAAGCTAAAAAAAAAGGGTGTCTGTCAGACACCCTCCCTGATTTATTTCGCTATCAGCGCCGTCCCTTCAAACGAAATCCCATCCCAGCCATGCTTCATAAACTGCCTGATATTCTGATGATCCGTAGCTTCCGGATGTTCTAATACCGCCTGATAATGCTCTGCAAACAATAACAGCGTATCCTCCTTACTCCACCCATTCAATTTTGCAAACGCAAACACCTTTGCACTTCCCTGGTTCTGTGTCGCTTCATTATACGCTTCTCCATTCTTAAAAGCCGTAGCCTGATGTGTATAGCCCGCTTCAATAAACTCAATCACATCTTTAAACGAAATTGAATTCTCCTTTAATTTATTTAACAATTGTTCTTTCATACCCTCAAAAATATAAATTTCTCCAATAACTCAATCCCATCGGTAATTTAATAAAAAACTAAAAGTATCGGTTTCGTCTATGGCCTAACCAATACTTTTATTATATTTATCGCCATGCCAATATAATAATACTAAATATGAAAAACGGTCTCAACGGAGTAGCCATCATCGCAACCCTGCTTTGCTGCTCTCTACAACCACACAATCTGTATGCGCAATCTAATGAATGGCTGGACCCAAATGTCAATGCGGTAAACCGCCTGCCAATGCATACAAACTTTTTTCCTTATGAAAATGAAAGCCTCGCCAGACAAGGCGTGAAAGAGCACTCGGCGAACTTCCTTACCATGAATGGTTACTGGAAATTCAATTGGGTACCTGACGCCGATGCACGTCCGACGGACTTTTTCAAACAAGGGTTTAATGATAAGGGATGGAAAGAGATGCCTGTTCCCGGTATTTGGGAATTGAACGGCTATGGTGATCCGATGTATACCAACATCGAATATCCATGGCATTTTCAGGCGCCTCTGAATCCACCTGTCGTTCCTGCAGAAAAGAACCATGTTGGCTCTTATCGCAAAGAAATCACCGTGCCGGCATCCTGGTCTGGAAAACAGATTATCGCTCATTTCGGTTCTGTTACTTCCAATATGTACTTATGGGTAAATGGGCAATATGTAGGCTATAGTGAAGACAGCAAGCTCGAAGCGGAGTTTGACCTGACTAAATATCTCAAGCCTGGCCAACCTAACCTGATCGCTTTCCAGGTATTCCGCTGGTGTGATGGTAGTTATCTGGAAGACCAGGATTTCTGGCGACTCACCGGTGTAGGCCGGGATTGTTATCTCTTTGCAAGAGGTAATGTACATGTGGAAGATCTCAGGATTACACCTGAATTAGATGATCAGTACAAAGATGCTAACCTGCTCGTGAACCTGCAACTTAAAGGAGATGCAGCGACCGAAGTACAGTTATTTGATAGAAAAGGGAACCTGGTGACCAGTACACAATCTAAAGGTACAGGTTTACAAAAGCTTTCATTGAAAGTGAATGCCCCCGAGAAGTGGTCAGCCGAAAATCCTTATCTGTACCAGGTTTTAGTAACAGTGAAAACAAAAGATAAAGTAACGGAAGTGATCCGCCAGCAGGTAGGCTTCCGTAAGGTAGAAATCAAAAATGCCCAGTTGCTGATCAATGGTCAGCCAGTATTGATAAAGGGCGTGAATCGTCACGAAATGGATCCTGACTTTGGCTATGCGGTATCTCCACAGCGTATGCTGGAAGACATTCGATTGATGAAAGAGTTAAACGTAAATGCAGTCCGTACCTGTCATTACCCTGACGATAATCTGTGGTATGACCTCTGTGATCAGTATGGTATTTACCTGGTGGCAGAAGCAAATCTTGAATCCCATGGTATGGGATATGGCGAGAAGACCCTTGCCAAAAATCCTGCTTATGCCAAAGCTCACCTGGAACGTAATGAACGTAATGTACAGCGCAACTATAATCATCCTGCTGTGATCATATGGTCGTTAGGGAATGAAGCCGGTTTCGGCCCAAATTTCGAAGCCTGCTACAAATGGATTAAAGAAGATGACAAAACACGTCCTGTACAATTTGAACAAGCCGGCACGAACGATTTTACAGATATCTACTGCCCGATGTACTTATCTCCGGCAGCATCTGAAAAATACAGCCAGGGTAATATCAATAAACCGCTCATCCAATGTGAATATGCACACGCAATGGGCAACTCAGATGGTAATTTCAAGGAATACTGGGAACTGGTACGTAAATATCCTAAGTACCAGGGTGGCTTTATATGGGATTGGGTAGATCAGTCCCTACATATAAAAAATGCACAGGGTCATACCTTTTACGCCTATGGTGGCGACTTCAATAAATATGATCCTTCTGATAACAACTTCCTGGATAATGGTCTCATCTCCCCTGACAGAAGACCTAATCCGCATGCATATGAAGTAGGTTACTTTTACCAGAATATCTGGGCATCTGCGGCAGACTTGTCAAAAGGACAAGTAACGATTTACAATGAAAATTTCTTCCGTAATCTGGATAACTATTATGCTGAATGGGAGTTGCTGGCAGATGGAGAAAAATTACAGTCAGGCGTTCTTTTGAATCTCGATGTACCCCCTCACCAGAAAAAAGTATTCAACCTGGATTATGATCTTCCTTCAGGAAAAGAAATACTATTGAACATCAGCTTCAAATTGAAAAAAGCAGAAACCCTGCTTCCGGCAGGATTTATAGTGGCAAAAAACCAATTGAATATTTCTGACTATAATTTCAATTACGCATTAGCAGGGAATGATCGTGCAGATTCACTGCATGTGCAGGATAATGATGAAAATTACCTGATTGTTAAAAACAATAAAATACATATTGAATTCGATAGGCATAATGGCTTTCTGAATCAATATGTGATTGCAGGCCAGTCTATGTTGAAAGAAGGTACATACCTGTCTCCTAATTTCTGGCGTGCACCGACAGACAATGACTTCGGAGCAGGGCTGCAACATAGATTCCGTGTGTGGAAAAACCCTGAATTGAAACTGACCTCTTTTAATAGTCAACGTAAAGATGGAATTATTACTATTCAGGCCAGCTACGATATGCCGGCTGTATCCGGAAAATTGTCACTTACTTACGAGATCTCTAATGAAGGGGCAATAAAGGTAACACAAGACCTGAAAGCCGATAAAAGTGCGAAAGTATCAGATATGTTCCGCTTCGGTATGAAACTGCAAATGCCTAAAGATGTCAGTCACATTAAATATTATGGCCGCGGTCCGGGCGAAAATTATATCGATAGAAACAGTGCAGCACAACTGGGTGTATATTCACAAACCGTGGATCAACAGTTCTATCCTTACATCCGTCCACAGGAAACAGGTACCAAAACAGATGTACGCTGGTGGAATCAAATGACGGTGGGAGGAAACGGATTACGTTTTACCAGTGATACGGCGTTCTCTATATCTGCATTAAATTATTCAATAGATGCATTGGACGATGGAGATAAAAAACATCAGCGGCATAGTGAATTACTACAACCAGAACCAATCACGAATATATGTATTGATAAAGCACAGATGGGATTGGGTGGTATCGACAGCTGGGGAAGGCTGCCGCTAGAAAAGTACCTCCTGCATTACCAGGATTATCACTTTACATTTATGATCACGCCAATTAAGAATGGCTTCTAAAAATGAAAAGGGGGTTATCATAAATAAATGAAACTCCTTAGAATCTCATAAACAGGAACCTCGCTCTATCAAGGTATCCGAATTAAAAGAGCGTGTAACTTTTGATACACGCTCTTTTAATTTTAATGCTGAGTCTATTTACGATGTATACCTTTTTAATTGTGTAATCATTTTATCAGTCAGAGAAGCATACTTATCTTCATACTTTTTCCACAACTCATCTCTTGATGTATCCTGCCCTTCCCACAACACAGACAACGCCGTAAAAGGAGACCTTTACCTCCGTATTCGGGACCCCGCTATGCTTGAGCGTGCCCAGTAAGATTATTGCTTTCATAATAAGGTGGTTACCATTCACATGTCAGATCAATATTGATCGTTAACCACTTATTAACATATTTCTTAGAAGTAAGATTTAATTTTAACGCGTTATGAAATACATTCCCAACCTGATCCCTGAAAATGCGAAAATAATACCTGAATATTTCGTAAGCGGACACACAACAGATCAAACCTCTTTTGCAAAAAAGTTTTTCACTACAGCTGGTGCGGTATTCTTGTATATACTGGCATTAGGTAGTATTCCTCACCCACCATTGGCTATATTGTTCTTTATAATGGCTACAGGGCTGTTATTGCCAGTGCACCGGTGGTTAGAGCGGAAATTACGTTTCACTTTTACATCCGTTATAAAAGCGGCAGTATATAGCTTGTTGCTGATACCTTCTTTTATACTCATAGTAAATAATGGGGATGATATAAAAGCAGGAGATAAACCTGTAGTAGTTGAAGCGTCGGAAAAGCAACCGGCAGAAGAACAGGCGGCTTCCAAAATGGATCCTGCTCAGGCGCAGGCGCAGCATCTGCTTATGGTGCAGGATAGCATTCGTAAAGACAGTTTGAGTAAAGACCTGGTACTATTGAATAATCCGGAGAAGATAACCAATATTTCATTCGATGAAATTGACAAACGATATGATCATGCTATCGCACTGGCCACTTCACCGGAAGAAACAGCCCAGGTAGACCGTGCTGTTGAGCAAGCCAGAATGGCAAGTGTGTCCAGACTCATGAAATCTAAAAAGTATCAGGATGCACTGAATATTCTGACCGTGCTCATGATAGACCATCCTGACGATGCATCCATGCTGTATCAGCGTGCTTTGTGTTATGACAAGCTGGGAGATGATGAAGAGGCGGTAAAAGATTTAAAAAGAGCGATGGAATTAGGAAGTGCAGAAGCCAATACTCTACATGACAAGATCAATCCTGAAATAAAAAAAGTGACGGGATATGTGACGAGGTGTTGTGATGGGAGTACCTCTTATTCTACAGGGCGGGGCACCTGTTCGCACCACGGTGGTGTATGTGGAAGGGAACCTGAATATGAAACATCCAGAAAATATGAATAGCATGACGACACAACCTCCTTATCAGAAAGTACCGTTAGTAAATAAAAGTTTTTTTCAAAACCTGTTTAAGCAGGAGCCGGATGAGAATGCTATCATAGCGGTGAATAATTTACTGGCAACTACACCGATGGAGCAGATCAATAGAGCGATGATTTTGAAAATTGGTGTGGAGTATAAGGTAGATATCAACAAAATGTTTCCATTGAATATGCAGGAGTTTTATGCCGCATATCTGAACTTCATTTTGAGGAAACATCAGGTAGGGTATGAGGACGATGATAGCCTACAGCATTTGCAGGAGATATTAGGATTGAGCAATGAGAAAGTACAGGAACTGCATGAGCGGGTGGGGAAGATATGGTATGAGAAGGCGTTGAAGAAATGTGTGAAGAATGGGGTGTTTTCTCATGGAGAGGAAAAGGCGATGGCTAACTATGCACGGAATTTAAGGTTGCCTGAAAAGATTACGAGTACAGTACGTGCGGAGGTAGGGGTTTAATAAAGATATGGGTAAGACTTTTGTTACCGTTGGTAACGGAAGTAAATACCTTGCTCTCTGAATAGTTATTTCATGCCCTTAAATGGGCCTTCCTTTGTTTTATTATATTTATTGCCTATTTTTCATAAGCACAACACACAACCAAAATCGCTTATGAAACTTAAAACGGCCATCCAGACGATCCTTTGTTTGACTGCTATCCATGCAGGTTTTGCCCAAAAGAAACCCATCGCAGTCACTGACATGCTCCGGATAAAACGAGCATCGGAGGTGAAGTTAAGCCCTGATGGAAAACATGCTGTATACACAGTGACCAGCATTATTCCTGATACGGCAAAGAAGAAGGATTACACTTATCTGAAACAGGTGTACATTTCCGACCTTGCCGGCAAGGCACAATTGCTGGACACAGGGGCTACTTCTTCGCCGGCCTATAGCCCTTCAGGTAACATGATTGCCTTTGTAAAAGCAGTCAAAGGTAAACCACAAATTTTTCTTTACACCACTGCCAATGGCAAGATACGTCAGTTGACGGATTTTGTATATGGTGCAGGTGCCCCGGTTTGGAGTCCTGATGGCAGGCAGCTGGTATTTACAACTGAAATCTCCCTACAGGAATTAGTTAATGATAAAGTCTTAAACCCAGGCCGAATGGTGCCTTCCTGGAATGATGGGGCACCTGGTTTTGCTCATAACGAAGATTTATTAACAGATACCACCAACCCTAACCCCGATGGCGACCTTCGTGCAGTCAGGGCGTATCTGTATGATAATGCCAAAGATAAAAAAGCGAAAGTCATCACCCATTCTAAATTTCAGGGCGAGACCGCTGTCGATCCGGAAGTGCATCTGTCGCATATCTTTATCATAGATACAACTGCAGGTGCTACACCAAGAGAATTGACGCATGGATTTTTCTCTTACGAAAATCCTGCTTTTGCAGGAAATGACAAGATAGTGGTATCTGCTAATATGCAAGCCCATCAACATCCGGATGATATGAAGGAGGTGGAGATCTATTCTGTAGGTACAGATGGCAATAACCTGACGCAGTTATTACATGCACAGGATTCTTCCTATTTTTTAGAAGCAGTATCTCCTTCCGGAAAATGGCTGGTGTTTCAGCGCACTACTGAAAAGAAAGTAGATATAGGGGAGATGTGGATTTGCCCGTTAGCTACCTTAGCAGCTCCTGTACGTATTCCACTGGATCGTTTAAAAGGAAAGACAAAGTTCTCTGCAGATGAGAAGACGATCTACTTTACGGCTCTCAATAATGGTGGAACCAGTTTATACAAAGCAGATGTGAAAACCGGGAAGGTCACGAAGCTCACTACAGAAGATGAAGGAATCCTTGAATTTGACATCAGCGGCAATCAACTGATTTTCTCAAAGACATGGATCATGGACCCTTCAGAAGTTTTCATCTCCGATCTGAATGGAAAATCTCAGAAAGCGATTACGGAACTCAATACAGGTTGGCTGAGTGAGCGGGAATTGTCTATTCCTCAAAAATTCACTTTTACCAACAATCTTGGTTTGACTGTGGAATACTGGGTAATGAAGCCTGTGAATTTTGATCCTCAAAAGAAATACCCGGTACTATTAGATATGCATGGAGGGCCTTCAGCCATGTGGGGACCTGGTGAAGCGAGTATGTGGCATGAGTTCCAGTTTTTCTGCGGCAAAGGATTTGGCGTAGTCTATTGCAATCCGAGAGGTTCTGGCGGCTATGGCAATGAATTCATCAGGGCGAATTACCGTGACTGGGGTGTAGGGCCATCCAGCGATGTACTGACGGCCCTTACAAAAGCAGAGGCACAGGGATGGATAGATACGACAAAACGTTTCCTCAGTGGTGGGTCTTATGCTGGTTACCTTACTGCGTGGATAGTAGGGCATGATCATCGGTTCAGAGCAGCAAGTTGTCAACGTGGGGTGTATGATTTTAAGACCTTTTTTGGAGAGGGAAATGCGGGGAAGATGCTGGAGAATTACTTTGGCGGGTTCCCATATGTGGATAGTGTGAAAGCGGTGCTGGAAGAACAATCCCCCATCAACTATGTAAAGAATATTACAACGCCTTTACTCATCTTCCATGGGGAGAATGATTTGAGAACAGGGGTATCGCAGAGTGAAATGTTATTTAAAAGTATGAATACATTAGGTAAGCAGGTGGAGTATGTACGGCATCCGGGGGCAAGTCATGAGTTGGTGAGGAGTGGGGATAACCGGCAAAGAATAGATCAGATGTTAAGGACGTATGAGTTCTTTAGTAGATTTTTATAATCATAATATGAATTACGAACGCACTGCGTTCGTAATTCATATTTATATAGCACATTTTTTGCAACAAATATATGACCTCTTAAACAGCAAAGCCATCCATTCATCTCCACCGGAAAAACAAGCATCAACTTTAATCAGAAAATCTGATCAGACATGAATAACGAACCTAGAAAAGGTAATCCCACAGACCATCTCGCCAATGAACGTACCTTACTTGCCTGGGTACGAACTGGCATCGGCATCATGGCATTCGGATTTGTCGTAGTGAAATTCTCCCTGTTCGTAAAACAGATCAGTCTGGCCTTAGGCAAACCAAACACCATACATCAGTATGGATATTCCGCTCCCATAGGGATCTTAATGGTCATTACCGGGGCGCTCAGTTTATTATTATCCTTACTCAGGTACAAAAGAACAGAAAGACAGATCAGCACCAACAGTTATCAACATTCATCTACATTTTTATACGTTCTGGTTTTGACATTGATGATCGCCAGCATCTTCCTGATAGCTTATTTAATAGAAAGCATGTGATAATCATTGTCTGGTACCCCCCCAAATAAAAAAGGCCGCCAAAACCGGCAGCCTTTCCTATCGAAAATATCTAAACACTTAAAACTTATACGCAAAACTTGCTGCCAATCTCCTCGGCATCTGCTTCTCCAAAGTAGTCCATCCAGTGAAATACTCTTTATTCGCCACATTGTCCACCTTCAATGCCAGCCGATACTTCGCCGCATTATAGAACACGGTTGCATTCAGCACAGTATAAGCAGGCAGCGTAAATCTACCAGTTCTGCTATCATTCGTAATTACATTATCACTCGCATAGTTACCTCCAAAACCAGCTCCTAATCCTTTCAGATCTCCCTTCACAAAAGTATAACTCGCCCACAGGTTCACCAGTGTATTCGGACCCGCAGATACCGGCCTTCTTCCTTCCTGGTAATAATACGCTTTCGTCATCTTACTATCATTATAGCTATAACCTGTAATAATGTTCAACCCCGGTACCGGATTCGCCGCCAGTTCCAGCTCTACACCCTTACTTGCCTGTGTACCATTTTGTACAGTTACATTATACGCGGAGTCCTGATACGTCACTGTCTGTGAAAGACTCGTATTGCTTACCTTAATATCATAGTAGCTCGCTGTAAAACCAAGTTTGTGATCCAGTACATCCAGTTTCACACCACCTTCCCACTGATTCGCCTGCTGTGGTTTCAACACATCAGGATAACCCGGAATACCATAGTTATTAACTGATGCTACGTTTTTGAAACCATTCATATAGTTAGCAAATACACTCACCCGCTCTTTCACTACCTGATACACGATACCAAATTTAGGAGATACCGCTGTCTGACCATATTTACCGGTAGTTGTACTGGTTAAATAGTTCGTGCTTCCTTTGCTTTCAAAACGGTCTACACGTACACTCGCCATTACCAGCAACGCATCTGTGATGTTGAACACATCAGACACATATGCACTATACACCTGTGAACTGTTGCCATTTTTTGAACCGGTACTACCTGCAATCTTTGCATCCACTGCCGCCCTGCTCAGTGTGCCATAGCTTGCATCTTTAGGGTTGGTAACATCTACGATATCAAATCTTGGAGATGCACTATTGTTATTAGTCGTACTCTGATCATTAAAGTCCAGACCCAATACCACACGATTACGCATTTTGCCAATCCTGAAATCACCAATAAAGTTCTGCTGAATATCAGTCGTCAACGTAGTAGAGTTCTGGTAGTAAGCATAACGGCTGGCCAGTGAATCACTTGGTGCAACAGCTCCTGCATCCAGGAACATTATGTAAGAATAATACCCATCACTCTTACGGGAACTTCTTGACAAATTCGTCTGTGAAGTCCAGCTATTAGAGATCTTATAATTCGCCTGACCATAGAAATTTACAGTAGGGTTCTTATAGGTCAGATCATTACTGGTATAAGATTTATTGAAATTCATATGCAGTTGCTCCGGCGTTCTCGCTATCAGCTGACGGCTACGGTTCAGGAACAACATCATGGTATTTGTCGCCTCGCTATTATAAATTTCCGCATTGAGCAGGAATGACAAACGATCATTCGCTTTAAATGCCAGGCTTGGCGCAATAAAGAAAGACTTCTTAAAACCCGCATCCTGGAAACTACCTTCTGTATGATAAGCAGCATTCAAACGCAATATGGCAGATTTATCATCATTCAGCGGCGCATTTACATCAGCAGTAAAACGGCTCAGGCCAAAACCACCAATGGTATAACCAACCTCACCACCAAAATGATCATAAGGACGCTTTGTTACAATATTCAACAAACCACCAAAAGAAATATAGCTGCTACCAAACAAAGTACTGCTTGGGCCTTTGATCACTTCAATTCTTTCCACATTCGCAGGATCAATGCCACCATTTGTCAAACCTGGTACACCATTGATCATCGTAGGCTGTACTGCAAAACCCCTGATTGAGAAGTAACCCGCGCCATCACTCGGACGACCGGTAGATGACCATAATTTAGTCAGACCCGGCGTGTTCTTCAACGCATCGTCGAAGTTGGTGATCACCTGCTCTTTCAACAATTCTTTAGAAATTGAACTATATACCTGTGGATTTTCCAGGTTCTTTATCGGCAACCGCGCTACCTGGTCAGACTCCTTTTTACCAAACTTCGCACGGCCGGTAGCAATTTCTACCTCCTGCAGCTGGGTATCAGAAACCTCCAGGGTCATTGTTACCTGTGCGGTAGCATCAGAAGATACGGTCACCGTTTCCTCCTTCGTACTGTAACCTACCAGTCTTACCTGTAGGGTATAAGTACCCGGCTTTACATTGTTCAGTACAAAAGTACCGTCATCTTCAGTAATGGTAGATTTTTTGGTACCTTTTAACACTACCGTCACCAGACCTGCTGGCTTACCGTCGGTGGTAACAATTTTCCCTTTAATGGTACCATTTCCATCTAAATCATTGGCGGACAATACGCCGGTACATAGTATCAGTAATGCTGAAATAAGTAATAGAATAGATCTCATCGCTATATAAGTTTGCGCCGCAAAGGTGAATATTCACCGCTAACATAATTTTAACATTTGGGAATTATGTTTACGCTATCCGGAAAAATTTGCCCTAAACCCATCCAGAAAAAACAGAAAATACCCATTTTTGGACCCGTTCAGAATCTTTTAAGGACTTTTTAATAAACACCGTGTAACCACCTGCGGTACTGTGTTCCCTGATCCCAACCCTCATTTCTCACTTACCACTCATCCCAGCCAGCTTTGCATGTATTATTTAACTTCTCTATTTTTGGTTTGGATGATGAAGCTATTCATAAGATTTTTATTCTCGCTCTGTATCCTGCTCACCGGGTATAGTCACCTGAAGGCCACTACGCCTCGGGACCATGTCTCGACGTCGTCGGACAGGATGCTCATATTCATGGAGCAGGGAGATGATATGTTGAATATCCGCAATCACCCACGCAGCTTTGAGCGGTTAAATTTAAAGTTCACCGAGACCAATAATGAGGATGATACCGATGAAATGACAGCTTTCAAAAAGCACCTCACCATCGGCAATAACTTTACCACTGTTTTCTCCCCACCCGCTGCTGACACCCCCCACCCGTATTTTCTTTCCAACTCATATCCCTTAGAGAGTACTGCCCAAAGTCTTTATATAAGATACGGCGTGCTACGCATCTGATATATTATTGCCAACCAGTAACCAGACCATTTATTACTGAACACTTCCACGTCCACAGGATACGGAAGTGTATTGTCATTCGCACACCACTTAAAAACATAGAATCGCATCCTTATTATGAAGAGAACTTCAATGCTCGTCGCGGGCCTGTATGCACTGTTGTGCTTTGCAAGCTGTAAATCATCAAAGAAAGAGGAAGAAAAGGAAGGGGAAACCAAATACCTCGTTACCACTCCAGTAAAAATGGATACTTCCGTTGTAAAGGAATACGTATCTCAGATACGCTCTTTTCGTAACATCGAACTCAGGGCCCAGGAAAAAGGCTACTTACAGAACATCTTCGTAGATGAAGGTCAGTTTGTAAAAGAAGGCCAGCTCCTGTTCAAAATTATGCCCAAAGTGTATGAAGCAGAACTGGAAAAAGCGCAGGCAGAAGCCCAGGCAGCCGAAATAGAACTGCAGAATACCAAATCCCTTGCTGACAAAAATGTCGTTTCAAAAGCAGAACTGGCCATGGCGCAGGCTAACCTGGCCAAAGCAAAAGCAGAACTGTCCCTGGCCAAAGTACACCTGGCATTTACCGACATCAAAGCTCCCTTTGATGGTATCATCGACCGCCTGCCACTGAAACTGGGTAGCCTGGTAGATGAAGGTGAACTGCTCACCAGCCTCTCTGACAACCGCCAGATGTATGTGTACTTCAACGTATCTGAACCTGAATACCTGAACTATGAAGAAGGTGTGAAAGAGAAAAAAGGCAAGATGCCGGTGAACCTGCTCATGGCAAACAGCGAAGTGTTCAAACACACCGGCAACGTTGAAACCATCGAAAGTGAATTCAACAACGAAACAGGTAACATCGCTTTCCGTGCTACTTTCCCTAATCCTGAAGGACTGCTCAGACACGGAGAAACCGGTAAAATACAGATGGTTGTACCGCTGAAAAACGCCGTTGTGATTCCGCAGAAAGCAACGTTCGAAATACAGGACAAACACTATGTATTCATCGTTGGCAAGGATAGCAAAGTAAAATCACAGGAAATCACTGTAGCTGCTGAAATGCCTGACCTGTTTGTAGTAGGAGACGGACTGTCCGAAACTGACAAAATACTGCTCGAAGGTGTGCAGAAGGTGAGAGACAACGACAAGATCACCTACGAGTTTGAGGAACCAGCTAAAGTAATCTCGCATCTGAGACTGAAGGCTGAATAGTCTAAGTATCCAAAAAGTATTTAAATGTTCAGTAATATTCTTAAAAGGCCCGTCCTTTCAATTATCATATCCGTCCTAATTGTCTTTTTAGGAATATTGGGTATCACCCAGCTCCCCATCACACAGTTCCCTGCTATCTCGCCGGTGACCGTAAAGGTTTCCGCAGAGTATCCGGGTGCGAACGGTGAGCTGTTGGTAAAAACTGTAATCATTCCGCTGGAAAGAGCCATCAACGGGGTACCCGGCATGAAGTACATGACTTCTGACGCGACCAACACCGGTGAAGCGAACATCCAGATTATATTCAACCTGGGTACCGATCCAAACACGGCATCCCTGAACGTACAGAACCGTATTGCCAAGGTGTTGAACAAACTGCCACCATTGGTGATCCGTGAAGGTCTGCTCACCTCCCTCGAGCAACCTGCGATGTTGATGTACCTGAACCTGTATTCAAAAGATCCAAAGACGGATGAAAGGTTCCTGTACAACTTTGCCGATATCAACATCATGCCTGAGTTAACCCGCCTGCAGGGTGTGGGTAGCGCCCGCATTCTCGGTACACGCGAATACTCCATGCGTATCTGGCTGAAGCCTGACCGTATGCTGGCATACAAGATCTCTTCCGAAGAAGTAATGGAAGCACTGGGTAACCAGTCGCTCGAAGCTTCTCCTGGTAAAACCGGCGAAAGCTCTGGTAAAAGGTCGCAGGCTTTTGAGTATGTAATGAAATACTCCGGTCGTTTCAGTACCAAAGAAGAATATGAAAACATTGTTCTTCGTGCTAATCCAAACGGCGAATTGCTGCGTCTGAAAGATGTGGCTGACATTGAATTTGGTAGCTTGTTCTACGATATCTATTCCAACCTGAATGGCAGACCTTCTGCCGCGATCGTTGTGAAACAGTTGTATGGTAGTAATGCAAGTAAGGTGATCGAAGAAGTGAAAGCGAAACTGCAGGAACTGAAGAAAACGACTTTCCCTGCTGGTATGGATTACGCCATCAGTTATGACGTATCCAAGTTCCTCGACGCCTCTATCGAAAAGGTAATACACACACTGGTAGAAGCTTTCGTGCTGGTTGGTATTGTGGTATTTATCTTCCTGGGTGACTGGCGTTCTACATTGATCCCTACACTGGCGGTACCTGTATCGCTGGTAGGTACCTTTATCTTCATGGGTATGTTTGGTCTGACGATGAACATGATCACGCTTTTCGCACTCGTACTGGCTATCGGTATAGTGGTGGATAACGCGATTGTGGTAATGGAGGCCGTGCACGCTAAGATGGAAGAAGAACACCTCTCGCCATATATGGCTACGAAAAAAGTGGTACATGAAATTGCGGGTGCGGTAATCGCAATCACCTTCCTGATGGTGGCGGTGTTCGTGCCGGTCGCCTTCATGACAGGTCCTGTGGGCGTGTTCTACAGACAGTTTGCTATTACAATGGCGGTATCAATCGTACTCTCTGGTGTGGTGGCGTTGACACTGACACCGGCATTGTGTGCGATGATCCTGAAAAATAACCATGGTGTACCGAAGAAAAAGAACCTGTTGACGAAAGGTCTCGATGCCTTCAACAGAAGTTTCGAAAGGCTGACTGGCCGCTATACTGGTTTGCTGAAGAAGATCGTAAACGTACGCACCGTAACCTGGGGTATGCTGATCGGCTTCTGTCTGCTCACCTGGGGCATCAGTTCTACTTTGCAGACGGGTTTCATTCCGGCAGAAGACCAGGGTATGATCTATGGTATCATCCAGGCGCCTCCGGGTTCATCACTGGAACGAACAAATGAAATCGCAGAGCGCTTACAGAAGATCGCGGAGAAGATCGACGGTATCAGTTCTGTATCAGCACTGGCAGGTTATGAGATCCTGACAGAAGGTACGGGTTCCAACGCAGGTACCTGTCTGATCAACCTGAAAGACTGGTCAGAACGTAAGCAATCGGCAGAAGAGATCATCCGTGAACTGGAAGAAAAAGCCAAAGATATTCCCGGTGCTACCATTGAATTTTTCCAGCCACCAGCCGTACCTGGTTATGGTGCCGCGGGCGGCCTGGATTTACGTCTGCTGGATAAAACCGGTACTGCCGATTATAAGAAGTTTGAAAAGGTGAACAGGGATTTTGTGGATGCATTGCAGAAACGTAAAGAACTGACCTCCATCTTCTCCTTCTATAGTGCGTCTTATCCACAGTACATGCTGAAGATCGATAACGATGTAGCACAGCAGAAAGGTGTCACTATCCAGAATGCAATGACCACCCTGTCTACACTGGTAGGTAGTAACTACGAAACCAGTTTTATCCGCTACGGTCGTTTGTATAAAGTAATGGTGCAGGCGGCACCACAATATAGGGCATTGCCGGAAGACATCCTGAAGTTGTATGTAAAGAATGACAAGGAAGAAATGGTGCCGATGTCTGCATTTATGAAAATGGAGAAGTTCTATGGACTGAACGAGATCACCCGCTATAACATGTTCACCTCATCAGCTATCAAGGGGGCGCCGGCTCCGGGATATAGCAGTGGTGATGCGATCAAGGCGATACAGGAAGTGGCCGCGCAGACATTGCCAAGAGGTTATGGTATTGACTGGGGGGGGATGACAAAAGATGAAGTAGGGCGTGGTAATGAAGCGATCTACATCTTCCTGATCTGTCTGATATTCGTATACATGGTACTGGCCGCGCAGTACGAAAGCTTCATGTTGCCGTTTGCAGTGATTCTGTCACTGCCTGCAGGTGTGTTTGGTTCCTTCCTGTTGGTGAAATTAATGGGGCTGGAAAATAACATTTATGCACAGGTAGGTCTGGTGATGTTGATTGGTCTGTTAGGTAAAAATGCGGTGCTGATTGTGGAGTTTGCGGTGCAGCGACACCGGGCAGGCGATAGCATATTTAATGCGGCAATCGAAGGTGCTAGAACGCGTTTCCGTCCGATCCTGATGACCTCCTTTGCTTTCATCGCAGGTTTGATTCCGCTGGTGTATGCGACAGGTCCGGGGGCGATCGGTAACCGTACGATTGGTACGGCAGCTGCGGGTGGTATGTTATTCGGTACCATATTCGGTGTAATAGTAGTACCAGGGCTGTACCTCATCTTCGGCAAGATTGCAGAGAAACGGAAGCTGTTGAAGAATGAAGAAGAGAATCCATTAACTGAAGAATTTGACCATAATGTTTAAGAGAAAGATATACCATTGCTTAGGGATCGCCTGTCTCTCGCTGGCTTATTCAGCGTGTAAGATCCCGGCTATTGTTGATAAACAGGAAAACAAAAACCTGCCTGCGAGTTTCAGTAACTCACAGGATTCTACCAACACCGGCAAGGTGAAGTGGAAAGAGTATTTCACAGATCCTTATCTGGCAGCGTTGATTGATACTGCATTGCAGAACAATCAGGAGTTGAATATCACCTTGCAGGAAATTCAGATCGCGAACAATGAGGTGAGGGCTTCGAAAGGGGAATACTTACCATCAGTAGGCGTGAAGGTGGGTGCAGATGTGGATAAAGTAGGACGCTATACCAACATCGGTGCGATGGAAGAAAATACGGAGATCCGCGAAGGTCATTCAATGCCTGATCCGGTGCCCAATTTACTGGTAGGATTGTACGCTAACTGGGAAGTAGATATCTGGCACAAGTTGCACAATCAGAAGAAAGCAGCGGTGGTGCGTTATCTGGCCAGTGTAGAAGGGAAGAACTTTGTAGTGACCAACCTGATTGCCGAGATCGCGAATTCATATTATGAGTTATTGGCGCTGGATAACCAGTTGGAGATTGTGCAGAAGAATATCGAAATTCAAACCAATGCACTCGGTATCGTAAAACTGCAGAAAGAAGCGGCGAAGGCAACAGAGCTGGCAGTACGGAAATTTGAGGCGGAGGTGTTGAATACACAGAGTTTGCAGTATGATATTAAGCAGCAGATCACAGAGACGGAGAATAAGATCAACTTCCTGTTAGGCCGTTATCCACAGCCGATTGCCAGAAATACACAGGCTTTTAGTGTGCAGGTGCCGGCGATCGTGCATGCAGGTATACCGGCAGATCTGTTGTCTAATCGTCCTGATATCAGGAAGGCAGAGTTGGAATTAGCAGCGGCAAGACTGGATATCAAGGTCGCGAAGGCGAGGTTCTATCCTTCATTGGGTTTGAGTGGCGGTATTGGATATGAGGCGTATAGTCCGTCTTATTTGTTCTCTACGCCGGCTTCGCTCATGTATTCGCTGGCTGGGGATCTGGCGGCGCCGTTGGTGAATAAGAATGCGATAAAGGCTTCTTATATGACAGCGAGTAGCAAGCAGATACAGGCGGTGTATAATTATGAGAGGACGGTGTTGAATGCTTATAGAGAGGTGACGAATCAGTTGTCTAAGATTGGTAATCTGGAGAAGAGTTATGATTTGAAATCGAAAGAGGTGGATGCGCTGACACAGAGTATAGAGATCTCTAATGATCTGTTTAAGTCGTCCAGAGCGGAATATTTAGAGGTTTTGATGACCCAGCGTGATGCACTGGAGTCAAAATTTGAGCTGATCGAGACTAAGAAGCAGCAGATGAATGCGGTGGTGAATATTTACCAGGCATTAGGCGGCGGCTGGAATTGATCGCGGTTTTAATTTTTACGAGGTGAAGGGCCGGGGGATTATTTCTCCGGCCTTTTTTGTGGAGGGTCAAACATGCTCAAAGGTTGTTATCATAAATAGGCAATATCATTCGGGCATTTGCCAGAAAGATAAATTTGTAATCGTTTTTCCGTAAAAGGTTGTTTTTGTAAGTGGTTTTCCGGTTGAATAATCGTTTTTCCATGGATTGGCAATACTATAACCTCTACCCCAACAGCAACCCCCTCTCACTCACATTCCCCGGCAAATCCTCCACAAACACCCTTATCCTCCCTTTCTTCGGCATCTGCGCCACCTTATACCTCCAATCCACCCCATTCTTTTCCGGCACTGCCTTGCCCTCTTCTACCACCTTTCCACTCTCATCCTGCACCCTCACCCTCACTGTCGCTAGCCGGAACTCATTCTTCGCCGTCACTACCACTGTATCTGTAGCTTCCACTTTAATATCCTGTATCGCTGGCGAATGAAAAGCATCCTTCACCGCCATATTATACGCATTCTGCCCCGGACCAGCCAATGACTGATAATAAGCCTTTACCTCAGGATCCTTGATAATTGCTACCGCATATGCACTCGCTACCTTCATTTTCCATCTCACATCGAGTTGCTTCTGAGTCGGTTTCTTTTTGGATTTTCCGCGCTTTACGGCAATGATAATCTGGCCGTTTCGCTTGTAGATAGTAAACTGTTTGCCTAGTGTGCCCTGCACATTTTGCAGGAGCAGGTTGCTGTCTTTTACAATAGCCATAGGTTAAATTTTGAGGTTAAAACAATACACTGAATTTACGACTTTTATATGAAGAGGCTGCCAATTCGGTAAAATAAAGTCATCAATTAGGCACCTCATTATCGATTGGATAATAAGATGCCTAATTGGTGACCTGTTAATGACCCTGTAATGATAGGATCTTACCGAAGCCTGCGTAACTGGATAAAAGGTTAATTTCAACACAAGGGATCTTACACCTGGATTAAGTTGCTTATCTTACTACCATGATCGCCCGCCAGACAGGACAATTTTACGGTCAGACTAACCAATGCTTACAGCAAAACGGACTCACCCTGACCGACACAGAATACACCCTGCCGGAGGTAGACTGGCTGAACCTTCCGGTAGATACTATTAAATACCATGGCCAATGGCATTACTTCACTGCCGGTGTAATGCTATTAGGAAGCACACTTGATAAAATCATTCCGGGAGGATTAGAAAAATATGCGGATAAAGTACTCTTCGCGCCATTACAAATCACCAATTACAAATGGCAATATACCCCGCAACATGCGCCCAACACTGCTGGTGGTATTCGTATGAACAGTCTTGACTTTGCGAAGTTTGGATTAGCATATGTGAATAAAAAAATCATCCCTGCCAGTTGGGTGGAGAAAAGCCTTTCTCATCAATTGCCCATCACTGGCAGAGAGAATGAATTTTATGGGTACCTGTTCTGGAATAAAAAATATGGTAAATATGAGACTTACTATTGTTCCGGCAATGGAGGAAATAAGATTTATATCTTCAAAGATATGGTGATTGTGATCACAGCTAACGCTTATAATATGCCTTATGCACATGGACAGGTGGATAAAATGATGGGAGAATTTATCCTTCCGGCAATCTATTAAAAACAAAAGAGGCCGTATCATAAGATATGGTCTCTCAAAATTCTCTTTCATCTCCCCACCAAATCTAAAACTAAACGATAGCACCACCCATCTGCTATCCGGGTTGTACCTGTCATAATAATTCAACCCACTATAATTCAACCACATTCCTTCTCGTAATATCATTCGCCATCCCAATACTGACATCCAAGAGAGAGTTGACCTTTTGGAGTAGCAAATATTACTGATTTCACAACCAAAGTCCCGGTTGATCAGGCAAATGGCGGGTATATTAAATATGATTTAATCTAAATATTATTATACTTTTGTCAGGAGGGGACCGCCAGCTTTTTAGAAGCATTACCACAACCCTGAATCTTAATCAGATAACAAATGTCTAAACTACTAAGCCTGTGCCTGTGGGTGATAATTGCATTGTTTCCTGTGCAAGCGGCATTTTCTTTCAATCGTATTTATGTCAACATCAACAATCCTACGCCCGGTACCGGTACGAGTTGGGCGACGGCCTACAATGATTTGTCGGCAGCGTTAGCGGCAGGAAATCAGGCAGATACATTCTGGGTGGCGCAGGGTACTTACCTGCCTGCTACTACAACGGATAGAACGATTGCTTTTTCCCCGAAACCTTCTCAGGTGATCTATGGAGGGTTCATCGGTACAGAGGTGTTGCTTTCGCAGCGAAACTGGAAAACAAATGTCACCATTCTGAGTGGGGATATCGGAACGCCGGGGATTGCGTCGGACAACTCGTACAACGTAGTGCGTATCATCAACGCTACTGTGGATGGGGTTACGATCAGGGATGGTCAGGGGGATTATGGTTTTCCTGCCCTGACGGCGAATCAGTATAATACAGGGGCGGGGGTGAGCCTGTATGCAGATGCATCGGCATCGGCTGTGGCGGCGATTGTCGCAAATTGCACATTTACAAATAACTATGCGATATATGGAGCGGGGTTAGGTGTGTTAGGCATTACTTCGGGTGGCGCCCAACCTTACCTGGCTACCAAGGTGTCTAAGTGCATATTCATAGGGAATACCGCCTATACAGCGGGTGGGGCTATCTCTGTAACCTACCAGGGTGCCTGCTGGGGGAATGACTATACTGACAACAGTATCTTCATTGGGAACACAGTAACTTCCGGGCAAGGTTCGGTAATTGCCAATATACTGGATGGCACCACTACGGCACACAGGCCATGGATGGACAATGTAGTGTTTTGGGCGAATGGCGAAAACCTGGCCTACAACTCCCTGGCGAATGGAGCGACTGGCGGACCTTATATAGAATTTGCCATCGTGTGGAGAAACGGTGCTAAGTATGGAGCTTCCAACTTTAGTGATGCAAATATCACCTGGCATGACAGCGATATCTATGTGGATGATGCGGGGCTGCCTGCCAACAATATCAACAGCGATCCGCAATTTATAGATGCATCGAATTATGATTTTCATGTGGCACCTTGTTCTCCTGTCATAGATGCAACCATCCTGTCTGCTGTGGGTAGCAGCACGACGGATTATGATGGTAACCCACGTGTAGTGAAGACTGTAGATATGGGTATCTATGAATCTACAAAGACGATCTCCACTGCGCCTACGGCCAGCCTGCAATACTTTTGTCAGAACATGGATGCTACACCACTGGTAGCTACGGGCGATAATCTGCTATGGTATACCGCAGCAACAGGTGGTACGGGATCTTCAACGGCACCTACCCCGGTTACGACTGCTTCAGGATATTCTTATTACTATGTGACACAAACAATGGCCGGCGAGTGTGAGAGTAACCGTACGATGGTGACAGCTTATGTAAGAGCGCAACCTGCGGCACCGTTGGTAACAGATGTAGTTTACTGTAGGTATGCAACAGCATCGGCACTGACAGCGACAGGTACGGATTTAAAATGGTATACAACCGCTACAGGTGGTACGGCGCTCAGCACAGCACCAGTTCCGGCTACAACAGTGATCGGCGTATCTTATTATTATGTATCGCAGACGGTGGGTTGTGAAAGTGATCGTGCGCCGCTGCAGGTACTTGTAAACGGAATTCCTGCGGGACCAGCAGTATCAGATGTAACCTATTGTATCGGGTCTACAGCCGCACCATTGACAGCGACCGGTAGTAACCTGCTATGGTATGCGACAGCTACCGGTGGTACAGGATCTGCAACAGCACCCACTCCATCTACTGCTGTAAATGGTACCACTACTTATTATGTGACACAGAATCCAGGATGTGAAAGTAGCCGTTCTGCACTGACAGTGACCATAGGTAGTCAGGCGACACCACCAATTGTGAATGACTTTACTTATTGTCAGAATGTGGCAGCGCCAGCGTTGACAGCATCAGGTACAAACTTATTGTGGTATACATCTGCTACAGGTGGTACAGGTACGTCTGTTGCACCTGCGGTAAATACAGCTGCCTTAGGTACGACTAACTATTGGGTCACACAGCAGGATGCGGGTGGTTGTGAGAGTGAACGATCAGAACTGTCAGTAACGATTCTGGCACAGGCACAACCACCAGTGGTGAGTGACCTGGATTATTGTCTGAACCAGTCAGTGCCGCAACTGACAGCGACGGGTACGAATTTGAAATGGTATACAGTTGCTACAGGTGGCACAGGGTCTTCTACAGCACCCATACCAGTTACATTATCAGTGGGGGCTACTACCTATTATGTATCGCAGACTACAGGTTGTGAAAGTGATCGTGCAGCACTGACGGTGACGGTTTCTACGTCTACATCACCAGTAGTAACGCCGTTGACTATATGCCAGTATTCAACAGCAACATCACTTACAGCAGAAGGTACTAATTTACTGTGGTATACGGCTGCTACTGGTGGTACTGGTTCTTCAACAGCACCCATACCTTCAACACTGGTAACTGGTTCGACAACGTATTATGTGAGTCAGACGGATGGATGTGAAAGTGCACGGGCACCGATGACGGTGACAGTGAAGCAAAGTCCGATCGCTGATTTTACAACGAGTGGTGGTTGTTCGGGTACACCAATGACAGTGACACTGATACCTGCGGAATCGAAGACAGCCTTTTATACCTGGAATTTTTATAATGCGGTGAGTGTGAGTGGGGATGATCCGGGTCCATATCAGGTGTTGTGGCATGATCCGGGAGAGTATACAGTTTTATTGATGGCGTATGATGGTCAGTGTGAAACGAAGGTAGAAAAAGTGGTATCAGTAGGAGTGGCGCCGGAAGTGCAGGTGACACCATCCGCAGGGATGTATTGTATCAATGATACGGTGACATTGAGAGCGAGTGGTGCATCGACGTATGAGTGGAGTCCGGCTACGAATTTATCTGCTGCTACCGGTGCTGCTATTCTGGCTACATTCAAGGGGGATGTAACTTATACAGTAACGGGTACAGATGCTGGTGGCTGTGTGGGTACGGCACAGGTACATTTGAATTTGAGTCCTGATTGTAAGATATATTATTTGTTGCCTACGGCATTTTCACCGAATGGGGATGGGAAGAATGATGTGTTTAGGGCGAAGACTTCTGATTTGCCAGTGATGTTTGTGATGAGGGTGTATAATAGAGTAGGACAGTTGGTGTTTGAATCGCATGATGCGAATACCGGGTGGGATGGTATGAAGAAGGGGCAGCAGGCGGCGTTAGGAACGTATGTGTATATGATCAGTGCGGTGACGTCGGAGGGGAAGCATATAGAGCAATCAGGTAGTGTGGTGTTAACGCGGTAATATTTAAGATATCAGTATTTTTAATAAGCTGACATTAATAAGCCGGCCGCAGACCCCGGCCCAGCCAAAGAGCGCTTTTACCGAAGGTAAAAGCGCTCTTTGGCTATTTGGAAGTTGTTGGATTATACCCATATTGCTTTTTAAAAGCAAAAGAAAAATGTGACAAATTCTCAAACCCCGCATCCAGGTATACATCCGACACCTTTTTCTTTTGTACAAAAATCTGGTAATGCGCCAGCTCTAATCGCTTTTGGGTTAACCATTTCCCGGGTGTAGTCTGATAGATATGTTTGAAATCTTTTTTAAAAGTGGTCAAACTCCTCCCTGTGAGATAGCCGAACTTTTCTAATGGCAGGTTGTACATATAATGCTGCTCCATATAATCTCCCAGGTCAATCTTTCCCGGTTCATCGAATGTAGCCAGCACCTGACTGGTTTGCCGATCCATTTTTTTCAGGATCGTAATGGTCTCATCTATCTTAATGGTGGCAAGGTCCGAAGGCAGCTCTTCCTGCATATCAAAGTAAGGTAGAAGGGAATTAAAAAGGCTTTCCAGCAGTGGATGGGGCGTGATTTTAAGATGACTGGTATTTTTATTTCCTGTATGTGGTTTGAAATGTTTTCTTAATTGCTCTTCAGGAAATAAAATAGAAATAGATTTAAACGGCTTTTCATCCACTGGGTATTTGGTCAGTCTGCACAGGTGATTGCGGGGAATGAGGACCGTATCACCGCTGGTATACACTTTCTCCTGAGTGCTGTAATGAACACGAAGTTCCCCATCAAAGATGTGCAGCAGGGCATGCTGTGAGAGGACCACTTCACGACTGTAATGCTTCTCCTTTGAACAGGATAGAAATACACTTCCTTTGATGGGGGCTCCGTTATATTCCATGTCTTAATATTTACCGGGTGTCATTTGTTGAAAAGCAGGCAGTGGTGCAGCTTTTAGACCATTAATTTCAATACCACCGTGCACAAACCTGCGGCTATATTCTTTGTAATTTGTTACAAAGGTAGGAGGTGGCGTTGAAATATCGTCTAATGCTGCCATTTCCTGTTGGGTGAGGGTGATTGCAAGAGCCGCGATATTTTGTGCCAGTTGTTCAGGTTTGCGAACACCAAGAATGATAGAGGTAGTGGATTGTTTTTGCAATACCCAGGCGAGGGCGATGGTTGCAGGAGAGGTGTTATGTTTCTCTGCAATTTCTTGTACCTTTTCAATGACATTTATTTCTCGTGTACTGAGTTGGTAGCTGCTACCCAGGCGGGAGTCGTTTGTATTTCCGCCCTGATATTTTCCGGAGAGGATACCTCCTTTTAACGGCGACCATGGGGTGATACCTAAACCCAGTTCAGCGGCCATGGGTATGAGTTCATCTTCAATACTTCTTTCCAGTAGAGAGTATTCTATTTGCAGGCCGATGAAGGGTGTCCAGTCTTTTAAGATAGCGGTAGTCTGGGCTTGGGCAATCTTCCAGGCTGGGGCGTAACTGACGCCTATGTACCGCACCTTACCGCTGGTGACGAGGTTGTGGAGGGTACGCATGGTTTCTTCAAAAGGTGTATTCCAGTCCCATTGATGAATCCAGAGGAGATCGATATAATCTGTCTGTAATCTGCGAAGGGATTCGTGTACATTATGGAGGATGGATAGGGTGCTGCCACCACCGCTGTTAGGATTGCCTGGCAGGCTATTAGCGCTGCATTTGGTGCCGATAATAATGCGGTTGCGTTTGGAGGTGTATTTGCCTATGGTATCGCCGATTATTTTTTCGGAGTGCCCATTGGTGTAGATATTGGCGGTGTCGATAAAGTTACCGCCAAGGTCGATGTATTGATTGATGAGTTGTGCAGCCGTAGTGGCGTCTGCACCCCAGTTCCAGTCATCACCGAGGGTCATTCCTCCCAGGCAGAGAGGGCTTACTTTGAGGCCGGACCGGCCGAGTGTTCTAAAAGAATCGAGTTGCATGTGCGTATAATTTATGATAGCAAAATTAGACGCTGTAGGGTAGTGGTGGTTTGTTTAAAAGGCGCAATTGGTTTGTTTAAAAGTCGGGGCTAAAGGTTAAAAGATTATAATTATTGGAGAATTACAGTCTGTTTCTTACACTGGTTTTTAAAAGTCGGTTTCTTCAACGACCTTTTATTAGCGGGTCTATAAGTCAATTTCTTCAGAAGGATCCCAGAAGATGTTTCTAAAATTCACCACCTTATCATTCTTTATTTCCACGCCTTCTTTTTCCAAAAGCTTTCGGCGAACAGCAATATGCCTTGGATCACCGGTTAGATATCCCTGGCTATTGACTACTCTCTGAAAAGGGACAGGCTTTTTTTCTTCATTTACAAGTCCCATAGCACGGCCTACCATGCGGGAAAGGTTGCCTTTACCAAGGGCTTTGGCGATGGCGCCATAAGAGGTGACACGGCCTTTGGGGATGGAGCGGGCGATGTCGAAGACGAGTTTGTTGAAGTCCGGATCGTTTTGCATTTTTCAAATGTAGGAAACCTATGGTAATTGATTTCTCAAATAGATAAGAAATAATTCCCCCTTCTACCTCTACAAATAGAAAACGTTAATAATTCATCCGGGTTACCATCAATAAAATGATTTTTCAAAACAATTTTTTAATTGTAAATTATACAATTAATTCTCACGTTTATGAAAACCAAATTAACCCTTATTGCAAGCGCAATGCTTGCCTTTGCCTGCAATAAAGAGCAGGCAGATCTGTCGTCACTCAAATTGAACAACTCCGCTGCTGTAGTAGCTGTAGCCGTTGCCTCCAGTGATTTCAAGGGCGTCAACTGGGCGGATAGCAGGGATAATTTTGCCGATGATGCACTAATCCTCTCCGGCACTGTCTCTACTGATACCTACGCCAGTATGCAAACAAAGGCCGATTACATTCTTGACGGCTTTGTTTCCGCCGGCGCGAACACCGTGCGGCTACCGGTCAATCCTTCCACAGTAGTGAGTTCTTTCTGGTCTACTTACAAAGGCGCTATCGACAAAGCGACCTCCAAAAACATGAAAGTATTATTGGGCTATTGGGAAGGATCTTCCTCCCGCGATGGCCTGATTGACAACACCAGCACATTCTGGCAAATGTGGGACACGATTGTCGCTAATTACAGATCTAATACACTGGTGTATTTTGAGTGTTTCAATGAACCGCATGGATATAGTGCGAATGATTTGAAGACGCTCTACAATACATTTGTAACCCGGTACCCGGGCGTACCTAAAAACAGGTTTGTATTAGATGGGGTAGGGTATTCTTCCGATGTGAATACCATTGGCGCAGATACCCGTTTTGACAGTTGTTTGCTCTCTTTCCACGACTACACCTGGTTTGAATCCAGCAAAACTACCACTGCTGATTGGGAGCAACCGGTCAAATCATTGTCTTATCCAACCAGGACGATCGTCACTGAATTTGGTACGGTTATGACAGATGGAACGAATTACACCGGAGCACCGGGTTCCAATGTAAACAACACTTACCTGCAAGGCATGACCAACTCACTTCATGATCTGGGTGTAGGTTGTGTATACTGGCCAGGATTAAGAACAGGTGATACTTACAGCATGTTTACTTCCACCGGTTCTGCATTGACGACTAACAATACTTCTGGTCTGACCCGCCTGAAATACGCATGGGGTACAGGAACTATTACTCCTCCGTATGCATCATTTACTTCCGGTACTTATTACAAGGTTATTAACAAGAATAGCAGTAAAGCATTGGAAGTATACAATCAATCTACGGCTAATAGCGCTGCTATTGACCAGTGGGATTATTGGGGTGGTGCGAATCAGCAGTGGACATTCAATGCACTGGGTAGTAATTACCAGTCTATCATCAATAAGAATAGCGCAAAGGCGCTGGATGTAAATGGCGCTTCTACGACTGCGGGTACAGGAATTATTCAGTATGATTATTCAGGTGGTACGAACCAGCAGTGGCAGGTGATTGATATTGGGTTTGGGTATTATAAAATACTGAATAGGAATAGTGGATTTGCAGTGGATGTGAATGCGTCGTCTACGACAAATGGCGCGGGTATTATACAGTGGAACTGGAATAGCGGAGCGAATCAGCAGTGGCAGATAACAGCGTTATAAGGTGGTCACTAAATAATAACAAGAGGTACGTAAGATGTAAATTTTACGTGCCTCTTATGTTTTTAGGGAAGTAGTTTCTCGGAAAATTGCAGTGTATTTTAATCACTCATACCTCCCAGAAACCGTCATGGTTATCTCCGGCCATACATCTTCACCCACTTCTTCAATCGTTTAATTTTCTTCTTTTTAAACTGCCCCGGCATCATTCTCCATTTCCAGTTTTTATTACTCCCCGAAGGATGATTCATCCTTGCATCACCAGGCAGCTCCAGCACATCCTGCATAGGCAAAATCACAATATCTGCTACAGAAGAATAAGCCATCCTTGATAAAATACGCGCCACTTTTTCAGGCACTATTTTCAACCCTGCATATTCCCGGAAGTTTAATCTTGTTTTGCGATCCGCATCTTCCTCATACCATCCACGAGATGTATTATTATCATGCGTACCCGTCACCGCCACCACATTCGAAATAAAATGATGCGGTGCATGATCACTCTCCGGGATATCCTTCCCAAAACCAAACTGCAACACCCGCATACCTTTCAAATTGAATTGTTCCTGCAAGGCCCTCACAGGTGCATCGATAGTACCCAAATCTTCTGCAATAAAAGGCATGGTTGGAAACAGTGCTTTAAATTTCTCAAACAAACCCGCTCCCGGACCCGGTTTCCACTGTCCATTCACAGCCGTGGTATCACCAGCCGGAATTTCCCAATAAGCAGAAAAGGCGCGGAAGTGATCAAGACGAATAATATCAAATCTTTCCAGGTTGCGTTTTATTCTTCGTATCCACCAACTATAATTATCTGCTTTGAGCGCATCCCAGTCGTACACAGGTACATTCCAGCATTGCCCTGTTTCACTAAAATAATCCGGTGGTACCCCACCTACACCATTGAGATTAAAGAATGCAGGATGGGCCTTTACATCGCAGGCATCGCCATGCATATAAAAGGGGAGATCCCCAAAGAGTAGAATTCCTTTGTCATTGCAATAGGATTTGAGCGCTGCCCATTGCTGGTCAAATTTAAATTGATACCATTTCTCACGTTGAATATCTGTAAACTCATCGAGCCAATATGCCTGTTCCCTGCAATAATTTTCGAAGGCCGATTGATCTTGTGTCTGTACAAAATTCAGGTAAGCGATTTCCAGTAAAGCTCCTTTGACAGGAATAGCTTTTGCAAAATCAACTTTGTCTGAAACAGGCAAGTGACACTTGCTGAGCTGGGCAGGGGTGAGTAACCCTTCTTTTGCCAGCAATTCCGGGCTTATCAGTAATGGTTCGCCTGCCATACTGCTGATTGGGCTGTAGGGCGACAAATGTTCCGGATGCAAAGGATTGACAGGCAATACCTGCCAATAACATTGCCTGGCCCGGTGCAGCTGATCTGCAAAGTGATAAGCGGATGGGCCTAGATCGCCGGCGCCAAAAGGCCCGGGTAGAGAAGTAATATGTAGAAGTATACCGGCACTACGTTGTGAAATAGTTGTCATATGTAAATGTACAGCTACTTCTGTGCCAGTCCGGTTATGGAGATATTACTACGTGTATTTGTGTAAAAAGATGTGGGTATAAATCTACTTATCCGGGGGGATCTGTGATGAGGAAATTAATTATTCCTGATTTGAAGCCACCTGTTTAGGTGAATCAGTGTGATAAGGGAATTAGATTATTGGTACGAATTCACTTATTTGACGTTGTAGAAACAGCAATCAGATCATGATTAAGGGCATGTGTATCTCCGTGACATGGCTAATCAAAAGCCTGTCATCTCCCTGAGCACGTGAACCCTATTTTTATTTAGTATAAATCGACGGATCAAACTTATACAGATGTGGCGCCTTGTGCGCACCTCCTGTCTTCGCCTCCCCTTGTTTAATCAGGATATTCTCCTTCATAATCTTCCTGTAAAAATTCCCCCTGTTAAACTTCTGATTCATAATCTTCTCGTACAGGGCTTGCAGTTGTGGCAAGGTAAAGATCTCCGGCAGCAGGTTGTACCCAATCGGCTTGTGATACAGCTGATCCCGCAGTTTTTCAAGGGCCTTATCGATGATCTGGCGATGGTCCATGACCATTTCGGGCAATTCGTAAACCGGCATCCATTCGCAGGCATCACTGAACATATCAGGAACAGGAGTGACCTGCGACTGGTCTATTACCGCATAATAACCAATGGTAATAAAGCGCATCTTATGCCACAGGTTATCATCGTACGCTGCAAAATAATCCTCGGAGCGGTTAGGTTCTCCGAATACCCCAAATACTTCCAGAAACACCTTTTCTGCACCACTTCGTTCGAAGAGGATCCGCTTCGCTGCATCATCAATCGATTCCGTTTTTTGAATATAACCGCCGGGGAGTATCCAGCTGTTATCTCCTTTCATTTTTGCCAGCAGTACATTGAAACTGCCCTGGTGATAGCCAAAAACCACGCAGTCGACAGATAGGTGAGGTAGGGCATTTTTCCATAACGCCTCGCTGGCTTTTTCAATCTCAGTATTCCGCATATGACAAAGATAAATAGATTTAACATTAGTGATGATCTAACACGGGGAATTGCCTGATTCTCGTTTCCATGGCAAGGAAACTTATATGATTTTGAAAGTTTTTGCCCTTTTTTTGACCAAAAATGATTCAGATAGGCGTATGTTTGTGTTTTGCCAACTTTAACAATGAAACGTAAGTCCGGGTTATGAACAATCATAAAAAAGGAAACAATGCAATTCCACTGATCACGATCACGTTATTGTTTTTTATGTGGGGATTTATCACGTGTATGAACGATATTTTGATCCCTTACCTGAAAGAGTTATTCCAGCTCACATTCTTTAAATCGATGCTGGTGCAGTTTGCGTTCTTTGGCGCATATTTTATCGGTTCGCTGATCTATTTCATTATTTCCTATTACAACGGGGACCCTGTAAATAAAGTGGGGTACAAGAAGGGGATAATCTTTGGAATTATCCTGTCAGCGCTGGGCTGCGTATTATTCCTGCCAGCCGCTACATATGGTGTATATGGTCTGTTCCTGAGCGCATTGTTTGTGCTAGGTCTGGGCTTCACCGTATTGCAGATTACCGCGAATGCCTATGTATCACTGCTGGGGCCGGAAGACAGTGCTTCCAGCCGGTTGAACCTCACACAGGCGTTTAACTCATTCGGTACTACGATAGCGCCTATATTAGGTGGTCACCTGATATTTGAGCTGTTCAAGGATCCCAATGGTGGTTTCAGTGCCGCAGCAACGAGAATTCCTTACCTGATCTTTGCAGGTATCCTCTTGCTTGTAGCGCTGCTGATCTGGCGTGTAAAACTGCCTGCATTTGCAGTAGATGAAGAAAACCAACCGAAAGGATTGGGTGTATTACAGTTTCCACAGCTGAAAAGAGGTGTGCTTTCCATCTTCTGTTATGTAGGTGGTGAAGTAGCCGTGGGTAGCTTTATGATCAGTTTCCTGGGTCTGCAGGATATCGCTGGTCTGCCGGAAACTGAAGCGAAAAAATACCTGGCTTTGTATTGGGGTGGTGCAATGATAGGCCGTTTCGTAGGTGCTATCTCCCTGAGCCATACCATGAGCCAGGCAAAGAAAGCAGCGTATATGCTGGTAACAGCACTGGCGGTATTTGTGGTGATTTACCTGTTGGTAGGTATGCCATTTGACCAGATCGCGTTCTTCCTGATCTTTATTGCACTCAACTTTGTAGGATTCCTGGTGGGCCGTTCCGCTCCTGCCCGTACATTGGTGATTTTCTCCCTGGTCAATATGTTCCTGCTGGCATCTGCTATCATTAACAAGGGAGAGATTGCGATGTTCAGCATTGTAGGTATCGGTATCTTCAACTCCATCATGTTCTCCAATATTTACACACTGGCGATTGCCAAGCTGGGTACTTATACCAGTCAGGGTTCATCTCTGTTGGTGATGGCGATTCTGGGTGGTGCGATTATGCCTGTGATACAGGGTGCACTGGCAGATGCGATTGGGGTACAATATGCATTGGTAGTTCCGCTGGTTTGTTATGGAGTAGTGCTGAGTTTTGGTGTGTATTGTATGAAGCGGTTTAAGAATTTGGAAATGACATCAGTAAAGTCAGGACACTAAGGTAGTCTGACTGCAGGATATTGATAAGCGTCCCTCGTTTTGAGGGACGCTTTTTTTATGATGATGCAGTTGCTGCAAAGTGTAATAAATAATGCCGAACATCCCCCCAAAGCCTATGCTGAATGCCCACGCACCCATATGATCATATGGTTTGAACAAATGATGCGCTATGGTGAATAACAACGCTTCCGGGTTAGTCACAGCATCCCAGCTATTGAACCGCAAAAACCTGCCAATATATACTCCATACCCACATAGAATAAAGCTAACAACCACGATCACTTTTACCCACAGCCCTTTCACATGCCGGGACAGAAAATGTTCTACCTGCATTAGAGAAATGATTCCCAGCAACAAGCCGTTCCAGGCTGCTGAAGAGACGATGAGGAGATCGAACCACAGTGGCACAGGTGGTCTTTCATGAAAGTGAAAGAGATCTGTGATCATGTACGGCGCATTGGGGAAAAATACCAGCCAGCAAGCCAGCACACCGACAGTACGGAGATTGATACCGGACAATCCGGCCAATTTACGACTGAATATGAGGGGTAATACACCCAGGAATGTGTTCCAGGTATAGAATAAATAGAAATATTCATGATAGCGAAGAACGCGTGCTACCAGGAGTGCCATCGTAAAAGCAATGGCAATACCCAGCATTTTTTCGAGTGGGGAAATTCTTTTCAACATAATGGTCAGGTTATTCATGCTCAATTTACTGTTTTTGGCTGCAGTGATAATACATAGGCATAGCGGGGATGCAGGATGGGAGCGGCTTCTTTGATGGGGTAGTACACTACCCGGCCGGCGCTCTCTACCGTGAGTGAGTTGAGGTGTTTGTTGGCATTCTGCTCAAAATGAGCGCTCCGTTGGTTGCTTTTTATCATATGAATGAAAGTGCTTTGTTTTACAAAGTAAATGAAATTTAACTTTACCAGGTAAAAAAAATCGCTGCTGTTTTTGGCAGAAGCGATTTTTTTGGGCGTCAGATTGGCTTGCGGGTGGTCTTTCAACAAAACGTTAATTTTTTGTGGACATCACTTTACCGCTTTTGCGGGTACCAGTTTACCACTTTGCTGGCATTCGCTGGCTGCAGCCAGCTATCTAAGCCGATAACAATTATTTGCTGGCATTATCCAGCAATCCAAGATCTTCCGCATCCAGCTGTAAAGCCGGTGCTGCCACCAGCGTATCCAGCTGGTGCTGACTTGTAGCACTCACGATCGGCGCTGCAATGGTTGGTTGCGCCAGCAACCATGCCAATGCAACAGTTGCAGGTTTAGAATTATGGTTTGCTGCTACTGTGTCCAATGCATTTAATACACCAATACCTTTTGCATCCAGGTATTTCCTCACTCCTTCACCACGCACACTCTTCTTTAAGTCTTCTTCAGAACGGTATTTACCTGTCAGGAAACCTGCTGCCAGCGACCAGTAAGGCATTACGCTCAAACCATACTGCTGTGCAATAGGCTGGTATTTTGTTTCAAAATTCGCACGCTCTACCAGGTTGTAATGTGGTTGTAAAGCCTGGTAACGGGGTAAACCTTTTTCTTCTGCCAGTTTCAGTGATTCGGTCAGGCGCTCCGGTGTAAGGTTGGAAGCCGCAATGTACCTTACTTTACCAGCTTTGATAATGTCATCGTAGGCAGACAATGTCTCTTCTACTGGTGTCACATTATCATCAAAGTGTGTATAGTACAAATCGATATGATCTGTTTGTAATCGTTGCAATGACTCATCCACTGATTTCAGGATGTGTGCCCTGCTCACATCTTCCTTATGTTCCTTGTTCTGAGAACCTACTTTGGTAGCGATGACAACCTTATCACGGTTGTTGCGCGCTTTCATCCATTTACCTATGATAGCTTCTGATTCACCACCTTTATGGCCTTCTACCCACCAGGAATAAGTATCCGCAGTGTCAATGAAGTTATAGCCGGCATTGACAAAAGCATCTAATATTTCAAATGATTGTTTTTCGTCTAAAGTCCAGCCAAATACGTTACCACCAAAGTTGATAGGAGCAACCTGCAGATCTGTTTTTCCAATAGTTATCTTTTTCATCTTTCATCAATTTGAGAGGATAAAAGTACCCCAAATAGCGACCGCAGGGTTTGTAAAATGGGGGCAATTAATTGTATATTTCTTTTACTTTTGTTTATTATGAGTTTTTTAACAGCAACAGGGATCCGTAAACAGGAGAATGGCGAATGGGTATTAAAGGGTATTGATTTTTCGCAGGAGAAGCACCAGCAGGTTGCAATTGTAGGTGCCTCCGGTTCCGGGAAAAGTACCTTACTGAAGATTGTAGCCGGATTGATGCAGACAGATGAAGGAGAAGTACGATTTGAGGGTACGCGGGTGAAAGGCCCACACGAAAGACTGCTTCCCGGCGAACCTGGTATTGCTTACCTGAGTCAGCATTATGAACTGAGATTGAACTACAGGGTAGAGCAGGTGCTGGAATATGCCAATAAGATGACGGATGATGAAGCAGACGAACTCTATAGCATATGCAGGATCAATCACCTGATGAAGAGACGGACCGATCAGCTCTCAGGTGGGGAAAAACAACGTGTGGCTATGGCCCGGTTGTTAATTGGCCATCCTACATTGTTCCTGTTGGATGAACCTTTCTCCAACCTGGACTACTCACATAAAGAGATCCTGAAAACGGTGATCAGGGAAATCGGTGAAAAGCTGGACCTGACCTGTCTGCTTGTATCACATGATCCACAGGATACGCTGTCATGGGCAGATGAAATACTGGTGGTGAAAGATGGTTTGATTGTGCAGAAAGGCACGCCGATTGATGTATACAATCATCCTGTGGATGAATATACGGCAGCGTTGTTTGGTCCATATAATCTGGTAGATGCGAAGGTGTTGGAGCTTACAGGCGAAGAGAAAGCATTTATTCGCCCCGAGAATTTGCAGTTTGCATATAAATCCGGTATCAAAGGTATTGTAGAAGCAGTAGATTATATGGGAAGTGCGTATGAGGTGCGTGTAAAGGTTCCGGGAGGTTCCCTGTTGGTCAGAACACCTACTGATGTACTGACTAAAAAGGGGAGCACTGTATATCTTACTATTAAACCTGATAGTATATGGCGTCTTTAGATAAGTTTAACTCCAAAGAAAGATTTTCAGACAGGGTAGACAATTACAAAAAATACCGTCCTACCTATCCGGATTCGTTACTTGATTTCTTGCAGGCAAAATGTGGATTGACCAGTGATGCAACAGTGGCAGATATTGGTTCCGGTACAGGTATTCTGACAGAATTATTATTAAAAAAAGGTTGGACTGTGTATGCAATAGAGCCGAATGCAAAGATGCGTGAGTCGGCAGAAGCACAGTTGAATGACTACCCCAATTTTTCTTCTCTCGATGGTTCAGGAGAGGCGACTGGTTTACCAGATCAGTCAGTACAACTTATTACAGTGGCGCAGGCTTTTCACTGGATAGATCCTGTGTTGGCACGGAAAGAGTTTGATCGCATCTTATTACCTGGTGGGCATATTGCATTGCTGTGGAATTTGCGTACGCTGGATTCTCCGTTTGATAAAGGGTATGAAGATATTAAAGCGAAATATGGAACGGATTATCATGAGATCAGGAAGGCACATGAGCCGGAACTGACAGCGTTTTTTGCACCTGCTACGATGGCAATACACTACTTCAGGCATAGTCAGCAGCTGGACTTTGAGGGGTTGAAAGGGCAGGTGTTAAGTTCTTCTTATATGCCGCAACCGGGGCAGAAAAATTATGAGGAGATGATGAAAGCGCTGACGGAGTTGTTTGAGGTGAATCAGCGGTATGGAGAAGTGACGATTACTTATGATACGAAGTTGTACATCAACCATAACACATCTATGAAAGAGGGAATTCACTAATTCTCAGAAAATAAAAGAGCCTGCCGCAGGAGAACCCGCAGCAGGCATTACCTCTTTTTTTAACGCTCTTCTTTTAAAGACCACCCGGTCTTTAATCCAATTACAAAAATCACCAGCAGGGATTCACCAGCCGCCAGCAATATATCGCCTGGCACTCTTAACCAGCGGAGTGTCTGCATGGTATCAGTATGCATGAACTCCGCAGATCTGGCGTACCAGTAACCATGTTGTATAGAAGCGATTGCCTGCAGAATGCCCATTGGCAACATACTTACCGTCACCATCACAAGCAGGCCTGCATTGGTGAGCCAGAAAGACCAGCCCAACAGTTTATCATTCCACTGTCTGTCAGGATATAACCCTCTCAGCACAAACAGCATCAGACCAATACCCAGTATTCCATACACGCCGAACAATGCAGCGTGACCATGTACTGCCGTAGTATTCAGACCTTGTATGTAGTACAGCGCAATAGGAGGATTAATGGCAAAACCGAAGATACCTGCACCCAGGAAGTTCCAGAAACACATGGCTACCAGGCAATAGATCGGCCATTTATAAGCTTTGATCCACGGTGTGGATTTGCTTAATGTGTAGTTGTGATAAGCTTCGTAACCTATCACTACCAGCGGCACGATTTCAAGTGCACTGAAAGTCGCACCCAGTGCGAGTACAGAGATCGGAGTAGCACTGAAGTACAGGTGATGGAAGGTACCAATGATACCACCAAAGAGGAAGATGATCGTAGAGAAAAGTACCGCAGTCGTAGCAGGTTTGATTTGCAATAATCCCAGTCGGCAGAATAGGAAAGCACCCACCACTGTGGCGAATACTTCAAAGAAACCCTCTACCCACAGATGCACTACCCACCAGCGCCAATACTCTGCAACAGCCATATGTGTTTGTCTGCCATACATCAATCCAGCTGCATAGAATACAGCAATCGCTATAGAAGCGATGACGAAAAGGGTCAACAGGTGGCGGCTTTCATCTTTTTTCCGCAATGCAGGCAACAATGCTCTCAGCATTAAAACTAACCAGATCACCAGTCCTGCGAGCAACAGTATTTGCCATATTCTTCCCAGTTCTATATATTCATAACCCTGATGTCCCCACAGGAAGTTGTCTACCAATCCTAATTTCTGCATGACCCCCAGCCATTGTCCGATCAGGGAACCTACTACAACAATCAGTAATGCTGCAAATAGGATATTTACACCCAGGCGCTGGAACTTAGGCTCATGGCCGGATACAGCAGGAGCTATGTACAGCCCTGTAGCCAGCCAGGAAGTGGCAATCCAGAAGATCGCTAACTGAACATGCCAGCTACGTGATACGGAAGCAGGCAGAAATTTATCTAACGGTAACCCATAAAATGCATTCCCTTCCACGCCATAGTGGGCCGTGATCACACCTGCCAGCATTTGCACGATGATCAGTGCACTCACGATCCAGAAGTACTTTAACGTAGCTTTCATGGAAGGTGTAATCACGGTATGCCGTAAGGGATCTTCAGTAGGTAGCGTAGTCGTATGTTCTTCTGCATTACGTGCGTGGTAAAAGATAAGCAGACCGGTACATGCTAACAGCAATAACACGCTGAATCCAGACCAGAGATGCAGAGAGGAGGAAGGAACATTGCCCACGATTTCATCACCGGGCCAGTTGTTGGTATAACTCACTGTACCTCCAGGGCGTTCGGTGATACAAACCCAGGTAGCCCATGCGAAGAATGCATTCATCTTGCGCATGCGTTCAGGATCTTTAATGGTATGTCCAGGGATCGCATATTGTTCGCGGAGTTTTGCGAAAGCAGGATCTCCTTCACGCATAAACAGGTTGCCGTAATAAGTAGAGAGTTCGTTGAAAGCGGCTACTCTCGCAGGTACAAATACGATGGTGTTGGTGGTGGCATCGAATGTGTTTTTGCGGATCGTGTTTTTGAGTCTTTGCTGGTACATGGCCTGTACGTCGTCAGGCAGTTGTGTATAGTCTTTTTGATCTGCAATGGCGAGTGCATGCAGCATGATGGTTGATTCGCGGTGCAGGTAGTCTGCTGTCCAGTCTGGAGCGATATAACTACCGTGGCCCCATATGCTGCCTACAGTCTGGCCACCGATGGATTGCCATACATTTTGTCCATCGCGGATATCCTGTCCTGTGAAGAGGACATTGCCTGATTCGTCAGTGACTTTATCCGGTATAGGAGGGAGTTGGTGATAGATGTCTTTGCCAAAGTAAATTAAGACGGCAAAGCTGGATAGTAAGACCATGGCAAGGCCTATCCATAGTTTTCGTACGGTCATTTTATTAAATTTTAATAAGGAGAGATGTGGTATTATGCCGGGCGGGTCACTGCATGTTGCATGACGGCCGATATTTTTTGTGCCCTGTTTTTGGCTGCCTGTGCAGTTTCGCCGGCGAACAGTTCATCTATGGTTTGATGAAAAATGGAGAGCCAGGTATTGAAATGCATCGTGTCGATGGCCATTCCGCGGTGTACACTCATAGGATCGCCCTCGTACTTTCTGGTATAGAGGAGGAGTGTACTCCAGAAGTTACATAGTTTCTGCAGGTGGGTATCCCAGTCTTTGATGCGGGCGTTGAAGATGGGACCTATGGTGTTGTCCTCTCTTACCCGGGCATAGAAGGTATGCACCATGAGTTGTATGTCTTCTTCGGTTGTTATATCGGTTAGCATAATTTAATACCTTTTTGTCTTTTATTAGTATAAAAAAAATGTCAGCGTTTCAGGAACCCAATGTCTTTGGTGAGTTTTTCGTGAAACTCGTCCAGTCTGGTGTTGTTCAGCATATTAGCCATGTCTTCCCTGATTCTCTTGAACTCGTGGTGGATGGGACAGGGTTTGGTTTCTGAGCAGTAATCCAGGCCAAGTCCGCAGCCGGAGAATATCTTGTCGCCGTCAATGGCTTTGACGATGTCGGCGATAGAGCATTGAAGGGCTTTGTCATCCAGGTAAAAGCCGCCGGTGGGGCCTTTGAAGGAGAGGAGTAAGCCTTTTCTGGTGAGTTCCTGCAGGATTTTGGCGATGAAGTATTCAGGGGAGTCAATACCCGCAGCAATGTCCTTTACGCCGACTTTGACGTTGTTTTTGGATTGCTGTGCAATATAGATCATTGCCCTGATGCCGTATTCGCAGGTTTTTGAAAACATAGGGCAAAGATAGGGTGGAATTAATAAAAGACAAAAAAGTATTTTATTGGGGTCCGTTTTGAATTTAGTCAAGCCGGCCGCTTGCTCATAGAAGGGGGCAAAATTGGATGGATGGACAAATGGGGGGCAGACCATAACAATATAAGAGATGAGATTTTATTTTTGAAAACCTATGCAGTATTTTTAAGTGTAGCATTTACAATCAATTCCATGTTATATAGACTTTTGTTATCCTGTTTATTGATTGCCTGTTTGAAAACGGATGCGCAGCTGGTGTGGAATACCCAAAGCCAGCATGCGGGCGAATCTATGCCGTGTGGAGGTGGGGATATTGGGTTGAATGTGTGGGTAGAAAAGGGAGATCTCCTATTTTATTTATCACGCAGCGGTACGTTTGATGAGAATAATGCCATGCTTAAGTTGGGAAGGGTAAGAATACGTGTAGAAGGCAGGCCGTTTGACAAGGGAGACTTCACGCAGGAGTTGCACTTGCAGGATGGGAGCGTGATTGTAAGTGGAGGCGGGGTACGCATCGTATTGTGGGTAGATGTATTTCACCCGGTGGTGCATGTGAGTATGGAAAGTAAAACAGCCGTGCGGATGAGTGCTGTTTATGAATCATGGAGATATGAGGATCATGTTATTACTGATGCGGTAGAGTGCAGGGCTAATTCATACAAGGTATTACAACCTTTTCCGGTTACGACTTATAAGGATACTGTTTCTTTTGTGGAAAACAGGGTACAGTTTTATCATCGCAACAGAGATGATAAGGAGGATATTTTTGATTATACAGTGCGGATGGAAGGAATGTCTGCTGTGAAGGATCAGTTATATAACCCAATCCGGCATAATACTTTTGGAGGAATTATGCAGGGGAAAGGAATGGTAGCAGGGGATCGTACTGCTGGTCAATATGCAGATACAAAATACCGGGGGTGGGAATTGAGAACATCCAGGCCGGTAAAGTCGCAGGAAATAACAATAGGACTGCATGTAGCACAGACGAATACATCAAAGGAATGGGAAGAAGGGCTGCGGGCATTAATAAAGGAACCAGGGCCTGTATCGGTAGAGACATCAATGGAGTCGTCTTTGGAGCGGCGACGCAGCATCAAATGGTGGAAACAATTCTGGACCCGTAGCTATATTCATATTGATAGTAAAGACGCTGCTGTTCGTACAATAGGCCGTAATTATGAACTATTCCGTTATCAGTTAGCCTGCAATGCATATGGTGAATGGCCTACAAAATTCAACGGCGGCTTATTCACATTTGATCCTTGTTATGTAGATAGCAGTAAACATTTTTCCCCTGACTTCAGGGCATGGGGTGGAGGTACCATGACCGCGCAAAATCAACGACTGGTTTATTTCCCCATGTTGAAAAACGGAGATGGAGATATGTTGAAAGCACAATTTGATTTTTACCTGCGCATATTACACAATGCATCTTTGCGTAGCAGGGTGTATTGGAACCATGGCGGGGCGTGCTTTACGGAGCAAATAGAAAATTTTGGTCTGCCCAATGTAACGGAGTACCACCCGAAAAGACCGGCTGGTACTGACCCCGGTGTAGAATACAATAAATGGTTGGAGTACGAATGGGAAACGGTGTTTGAGTTTTGTCTGATGATGTTGGATGAGCAGCGATATGATGGTGTGAATTTACAAAAATACCTGCCGTTTATAGATAGTTGTTTGTCTTTTTATGATGCACATTATCACAAATTCGATGCACAGGGGCATTATATATTTTATCCTACTTCTGCTGCGGAGACGTATAAGCTAACTTATAATTCCACTACTGTGATAGCAGCGATGCAGACGATTTTACAAAGATTAATATTGGTTGCACCTGATCCAAAATGGGATACGATGCTGGCGCATTTGCCACCCATTCCTTTAGGTGAATATGAAGGTCATACCACCATTTTGCCAGCAGAGAAATGGGACAGGATTCAGAACAGGGAAACGCCACAACTTTATCCTGTATTTCCCTGGGGGATTTATGGCATTGGAAAACATGGATTGGATACGGCTATTAATACTTATAAATACGATCCTCAGGCAGTGGCGCAATGGGATTATACAGGTTGGAAACAGTATTCCATCTTTGCTGCCAGATTGGGGCTGACAGCAGATGCGGCAAAATTAAGTGGATGGAAATTTAAAGATGGGCCACATCGTTTTTCTACATTCTGGGGCCCGGGTTTTGACTGGACACCGGATCATAATTGGGGAGGATCAGCCATGATAGGGGTGCAGGAAATGCTGCTACAAACGGATGACAGAAAAATTTATTTATTACCCGCATGGCCGGGAGAGTGGGATGTATCTTTCAAATTGCATGCGCCTTATAAAACGACTGTGGAGGCAGTGGTGAAAGGGGGGAAGGTTGTGTCATTGAAAGTAAACCCGAAGGAAAGGGAGAAAGATGTTATTTACCCAGGCAGGGGGGATTGATCTGTGAAAGTAACCCCGGCAGCAACGGAGTAGGATGTTATTTACCCGGACCGGGGGTTGTGATTGATCTCTGAAAGTATTCCCGGCAGTAAAGAGCTGATCAATCCAAACTGTGGTGGCATATGATTTGATTTACCTTATTTATCCCCAAATGGATAGCAAAAGATATGCAAAACGGTACGATGATCCAGTATTTCCACTGGTATACTTCCGCAGATGGCAGTTTATGGAAAGAAGTAAGCAAGAATGCCAAAGCCCTGGCTGCGATGGGCATCAACGCCGTATGGCTTCCTCCTGCATATAAAGGAGCCGATGGCGCTAACAGCCATGGTTATGACACTTACGATAAGTACGACCTGGGCGAGTTTGATCAGAAAGGATCTGTACGTACCAGATTCGGTACCAAAGACGAATATATTGCCGCCGCAAAAGCCATACATGATGCAGGCATGCAACTGTATGTGGATATAGTGGCCAATCATATGATAGGCGCAGATGAAACAGAGAAAGTGACAGTGCGGAAGGTAGATATGGAAAACAGGAATAAATTCATTTCTGAGCCTTACGAAATAGAAGCCTACACCAAATTTACCTTTCCGGGCAGGAAAGGACAATATTCACAGTTTATATGGGATCACCGGTGTTTTACAGGTATCGACTATGCTGCAGATACGCAGGAGAGCGGGATCTTTACCATTCAGAACGAATATGGAGAAGGTTGGGAAGAGGTCGTGGATGATGAAAAAGGCAACTTCGATTATTTGATGGGTGCCGATGTGGAATTCCGTAATCCCGAGGTGAGGGAAGAATTTAGGAGATGGGGAGAATGGTATTATGATATTGTGAAATTCGATGGATTCAGATTGGATGCAGTAAAGCACATTACCCCTGACTTTTTCAAGGAATGGCTGGAGCAGATGCGGCAACATACAGGACGGGAAATGTTTGCAGTAGGGGAGTATTGGGCACCTGGGCACCTGGATTTATTATTGAAATATATAGATGCTACAGAGGGAAGAATGTCATTGTTTGATTCTTCTCTGCATCATAACCTGCATCATGCATCAAAGAGTGGAAAAGATTATGATCTGAGTAAAATACTGGATGATTCGCTGGTGACCACCAAGCCTTTTCTGGCGGTGACGGTAGCGGGAAATCATGATACGCAACCTTTGCAGGCGCTGGAGGCCCCCCTGGATGATTGGTTTAAACCATTGGCGTATGCGTTGATCTTGTTGAGAGAGCATGGTTATCCATGTGTATTTTATGCAGATCTGTATGGGGCAGAGTATACTGATAAGGATGGAGAGGGGAATGATTGCCATATTTCGATTGCACCGGTATTAGGCCTGGATAAGTTGATTAAGGCAAGGGATCAATATGCGTATGGTATGCAGCGGGATTATTTTGACCATCCGAATTGTATTGGTTGGACGAGGGAGGGCGATGAGGAGCATGCAGGTGCTGGTTGTGCGGTGGTGATGTCGAATGGGGAAGAGGGGAATAAACATATGGAAATAGGGCAACGGCATGCAGGGAAAAAATTCAGGGATATAACGGGTAGCCGGGAAGAGGAGATTACGGTGGGTGAGGATGGTTGGGCAGAATTTACCTGTGGAGCCGGATCGGTGGCTGTGTGGGCGGAAGCGAGATAGAAACGGAGATGAATTGAAAGGTATACTTAATCAAACAGAGATAAATGGAAAACGGAATCATAATCAGTTAATAAGACGTAACAAATAAAAGCCCCTGTAAACCCGGCCAATTATATGGAAGGTAACCACCCAAGGGCTAAAACTTTTTATCTTTACGCTCTCTAAACCTGAATTATGACCAAAATCCTTTGTCTCTCACTGGCGCTGTCATGCAGCATACTCAGCCATTTAAACGCACAAAATAAAGAATTTAAAAACGACGCACCCATTTCACCCAGCCGGATCCTGAAAATCGACTCCGCTGTAGTGACCCATCACGAAGTCACTATCAAAGGCCAACGCGTTCCTTACTCCGCTCAGGCAGGCAGCATGCCTATCTGGGACGAAGATGGCCGCCCACTGGCAGGTGTGTTCTACACTTATTACGAAAGGGAAGACATCAAGGATAAATCAAACCGCCCACTGGTTATCTCTTTCAACGGAGGACCCGGCACCCCTTCTGTCTGGATGGAAATTGGTTATACCGGTCCCCGTCTTCTCAACATCGATGATGAAGGTTATCCTGTGCAGCCATTCGGTATGCGCGAAAACCCAAATTCCATCCTGGATGTGGCAGATATCGTTTACGTAGACCCTGTGAATACAGGTTATTCCCGCCCTGTGAGCAAAGATGTTCCCGGTTCCCGCTTTTACGGCGTAAATGCAGATATCAAATACCTGGCAGAATGGATCAATACTTTCGTAACCCGCAAAGGCCGTTGGGCCTCTCCTAAATTCCTGATCGGCGAAAGCTATGGTACTACCCGTGTATCTGGTTTAGCACTGGAACTGCAGGATGAACAATGGATGTACCTGAACGGTGTCGTGCTCGTATCTCCAACCGATTTAGGTATTGAACGCAGTGGTCCGCTGGATCAGGCACTGAGCCTTCCTTACTATGCGGCTACGGCATGGTATCACAAAAAACTCCCTGCAGACCTGCAATCCAAAGATCTTAATGATGTATTGCCGGAAGTAGAAAACTTTACCATCAATGAACTGGTGCCTGCTATATCAAAAGGCGGCTCTCTGGATGATGCACAACGGAAAGCACTGGCTCAACGTATGAGCCGCTACAGTGGATTATCTGCACAGGTGTTCCTGGAAAATAACCTCATCGTTTCCTATAACTTATTCTGGAAAGAATTACTGCGTGACCAGGGTTATACCATTGGCCGCCTCGATTCAAGATACAAAGGTCTGGATAAGCAAAATGGTGGTAGCAGACCTGATTACAATGCAGAACTGACTGCATGGTTACAGGCTTTTACCCCTGCTATCAACATTTACCTGCGTGATGAACTGGAATATAAAACTGATCTGAAATATAACATGTTCGGACAGGTATGGCCATGGGATAATCAGAATAATAAAACTGGCGAAAACCTGCGTCAGGCAATTGCACAGAATCCTTTCCTGCACCTGCTGGTACAATCTGGTTACTATGACGGAGCCTGTGATTATTTCAATGCAAAGTATAGCATCTGGCAACTGGATCCAGGCGGTAAACTGAAAAGCCGTATCAAATGGGAAGGTTATAGAAGTGGACATATGATGTACCTGCGCAAAGACGATCTGGCTACTGCTACAGAGAACCTCAGGAAATTTATTAAAGAGGCAACACCAGCTAAGGGTACGCCTGCTAAATATGAATAACTTTTTTAAACAGACTGTATCATCATTACGATACAGTCTGTTTTTATTAGGGTACCTGGTGGAAACAGCCAGACCTTAAATACACTCTCTTCTTTTTGAATCACTATGGAAAGACTGCTACAACATGTACAACGCTTTGTAGAATTAAACAGCGAGGAACAGGAGCTGTTATTATCCTGCATGAGATATGAAGAAGTGAGTAAGAAAACACATTTGCTCAAACAGGGAAAGATCTGTACAGGAAGATATTTTGTAATAAAAGGATTGTTGCGGCAGTATATCGTCGGGGAAAACGACGCAGAGCAGATTACGCATTTTGCACTGGAAAACTGGTGGATAGCGGATTATGATAGTTTGGAGCGTAGACAGCCTTCGGAGTTTTTTATACAGGCAGTGGAGCCTACTGAATTGCTGGTGTTGGATAAGGAAAAGGAAGATGAATTGTTTAGGCAGGTACCTAAAATGGAGCGGTATTTCAGATTGGTCTTACAGCGATCTTATGCGGCTTCTATGATGCGGATTAAGTATATTTTTACCACGAGTGGAGAGGAAAGATATAATCATTTTAATAGTTTGTTCCCGGAGTTTATACAGCGTATTCCCCAATACATGTTAGCTTCTTACCTGGGGTTTAGTGCAGAGTTTTTAAGCAAGATCAGGGCAAAAAGATCTTGAACTAGTTCAAGATTTTCAAGGGCAATTCTACCCCAACTTTGTGTCAACAACAAAAACAAATTGACATGCAAAACAGAATTGACATTAGTAAAGTAGAACCTGAAGCTTACAAAGTGATGATGGCTTTTGAGAAATATGTACATGGTACAAAGTTGACACCTATTCAACGCGAGTTGATAAAGATAAGAACATCACAAATTAATGGTTGCGCGTATTGTCTGGATATGCATACAAAAGATGCAAGAAAGTTAGGCGAGACAGAGCAAAGGATTTATACATTATCAGCGTGGAGGGAAACTCCTTTTTTTACAGCAGAAGAAAGAGCTATATTGGCACTGGTAGAGGAAGTAACGGAAATTAGTAAAGGTCATGTAAAGGATGAAACGTATACAGCGGCAGCAAAGGTATTAGATGACCAGACGATTGCCCAGGTGATCATGGCGACGATAGTGATAAATAGTTGGAACAGAATAGGAATAGCGACTAATATGCAGCCTGCGTGATGAAACGTAGAAATCCCAACGAATATCCTACAGGAATTAGCTTAAATTTATAGATGAAAACACTCATCACCCTCGAAGAAGTCGCATTCTTTTTCATTGCGCTTGTATCATTCCATCTACAGTCGGCCTACATCTGGTGGCTATTCCCCGCTTGTCTGTTGTTGCCTGACTTATCTATGTTAGCATACCTGGCAGGGCCAAAAGCAGGCGCATATGTATATAACTTTGTACATCACCGGGCAGTAGCATTTGTGATCTATTGTTTAGGATGGATGTTGCATAGTGAGTTTTGGTTGTTTGCAGGAATTATACTTTTTGCGCATTCTTCGATGGATAGGGTGTTTGGGTATGGGTTAAAGTATGTAACAGGATTTGCAGATACACATTTAGGAAAGATAGGAAAACGCCCCATGTAAGGGGCGTTTTCCATTATTTACCAAGCTGCCTTATTAAGAATTCAGCCGCGGCTTTATTAATCTTGACTTCATTGCTGTATTTCATCCAGTGATGTGTATCATCTGGAATACTCAGTGTTTCGTAATGCACACCTTTTTGTTCCAACCTATTAATGAGATCGATACTTTGATTGAAGTTTACATTTCTGTCATCATCTGCATGAATCAATAACACAGGAGATGTCCATGTATCAACATGTGCAACAGGCGATGATTGCCATGCTACTTTCTCTGCAGTATCAGCATCTGGTGCAGGGGTAGCCGTAGGCGGTGGGGAGAATTGCATCCGGTTATGTACCCCATGAATATCTACGCCGGCTGCAAATAATTTTGAGTCCCTGCCTAGTGCATGGGCCGTGAGGAAGCCACCATAAGAACCGCCATAAATACCAATTCTTTTAGTATCTACCTGCGATTGTGCCGCCAGCCATTCTCCTGCAGCTTTCACATCCTGGTATTCGGAAGCACCTAATACCCCTGCACTGGCGGGTTTATGAAACTCATAGCCATAACCAATCCCCAACCTGTAATTGATGGCCAAAACAATGAAACCATTATCTACGAGGTATTGATTTAAAGCATAATCAATAGAATAATAATCCATCCAGTGCCAGCCTAATACCATCTGGCGTTGAGGTCCGCCATGTACATATACAATGGCTGGCTTCCTGGCAGGGCCACCTGCAGGTTGATATAATTGGGCATGAACAGGTGTTCCATCAGGTGCTTTGAAGATCACCTGTGTAGGTGTAACCAGTTTTGCAGATGGAAAATCTGAAGGAAGAAGAGAGGCGCCTATCAATGCTGGTTTCCCCTTTCCAAAAGGCATCTTTGCGGCGAGCAGCGGTTGCTGTGCATTGGAAGTAAATAGGATCACGGTTTGTGCATCGCCTGTTACGACAGGATAAGTTTCAATGCCATCACCGGTAGTGAGCATTTCCATGGCGGCTTTATCAACCGGTACCCGGGCTATGTGGCGCCGGTCTATATCCTGTGGAGAGGGGCCATTGTTCGCACTAAACACCAGCCATTTTTTATCGGCCGTCAGCGAGATCTGTTCGCACATAAAGTCGCCGGGAGTGAGTAAAAGCGGGGTGCCACCAGTACCTGGAATGGAATAGAGATGAGGCCATCCATCATGATAAGACAGGAAAGTTACCCGGTTATTAGCTCCCCAGTGTAGGTTGGTCCCGCCATCGGTAGTAGGAAAAGATCCACTTAATGTAGTAGGTGCTTTCCACAATAACGTAGAATTCCCGTCACTGATCCTGGCCGTTCTTATTTCCCATGGTTTATGACGCCGGGGCAGGATAGAATCTGTAGCACCGCCGGTACCCGGTGTGCGGACAAAGGCAATCTGTTGCCCATCCGGCGACCAGCGGGGTGAATTATCCTGTGAAAACCCGGGTGAGATCCATTGAATAGAAGTGGTAGGATTTGTATAAACACCAATAAAACTATGACCACTACGATCAGATACAAAAGCGAGTTTGCTACCATCGGGCGACCATTCGAGCGAGCTACTGGTACCTTTGATACTGAATAAAACCCTTGCAGGTGCAGAGCCATCGACGGCTACGATGTATACCATCCCACCTTTTACAAAGGCAACACTGTCACTGTGAGGTGACAAGGCTGGAAAATCCCCCTCCGACAATACTTTGGCAGGACCGCCATCAAATGGAACAGACCAGATCTCAGTTTTTGGAGGTATAGGATCATGTGCAGGATTGACAGGGTTGAAACCGTCTCTGCCACTATGATCGCCGCCACGGCTATACACGACCCATTTACCATTGTCAGATATGGAGAGGCTGGTGATCTCCTGTCCATCATCCTGTGTATAGTTGCTGAGTTTGCGGGGAGAAAAGTCGGGCCCGATGGCCACATAAACATTTCTTTTTCCCTGTTCATTTACAGCCCATGCCACTCTGGAACCCTGTGCCGAAGCAGTAAGTTCAGAAGGAAAGGGGTAAGCGGTAACGGCTTCCATGGTATAATGTTGGCCATAGGCCATGGAGGCGAAGCATAAATAAAAAGCTGTTAGTAAAGATGGTTTGCACATGCATTATCTGGTTTACAATGGTGGGTAGGATGGTGGTGGGACTAAGATAATGTCAATTTTTAAAAAATGCAGCTAAACATCGCTGAAGCAAGATACATCAGCGATATTTAGTTGGACCTGCAATGATTAAGCAAAAACCAATTACAGTGGAATTAAGATTTTTGTTGCTGGATAATGTTCCTGATCACGAATTCGGTGAGTGCGTTACGACCGGAAACACCTAGTTTTCCGGCAATTCTGTAGCGATGATTCTCGATTGTGCGGATAGACACACCCAGTTCGTCAGCCATTTGCCTGGTACTTTTACCTTCAGCGATCATTTTAATGATTCTGTTTTCTGCCTTACCCAATCTGTGATACAAAGTTTGCTGAGCAGTGTTGGGATTGGCCAGAGAGACGGTGCTGGTTTCTTCAGGAGGTCTGACGTGGTTAAATTTGGCGAAGCGACCCAGTCGGGAGCGGATGCTGAGGAGCAGGTCCCGTTTCCTGAAGGGTCTGGCCAGGTAATCGTCGGCGCCGAGGTTCATGGCCATACGCATCTCCTGTCGGTTATCCCGCAAGCTGATAAATATGAGCGGGATGTGATCATAAGCCGGATCATTTCTGAGGGCCATAATAAAATGGTGGCCTCCGGTACCGCGTAAGTGGGCACCACAAATGATAAGGTCTGGTTGATGGTTCTGACAGATGATGATCCCTTCTTCCTCTGACGCGGCTGTGTATGTGTCATATGATTGTGATACAAGTAACTGCCGCGTTTGCCTTACAAATACCTGGTCTTCATCTACAAGTAATATTTTATAGACTGCAGTGTTCATTAGAAAAGTTGATATACAGGTATGAAAAATTTAACAGGCGAAACTTCAAAGATTTGCCTGCTCATGCCTGGGTAAATAAATGGGGACAGGAACTGAGTCTTGATAGCGCATAACGCCAGGAAAAAACGGTGTAATCGTATACATCTTTTACTTGGTTAATATTAAGTTTTTACCTCCGGTGATATGCAGATAGAAACGGGCTTTTTTAGTGCCTGTCGGATCTGCCTCCATCAGTTGATATAGTCAGGTTTCTTTCTAAAAAGATATGGGAGTGGTCTTTCTTCTGCGTAAATATGTATGAAATAACGGGTGTGGCTTCAAGGAATACTATCGCATACCTGTAAAATAAGCGCTAGTACTCAAAAATAGATGTGCTGATACTCATTTTAAACGATGAAAAAATGAAAAGAAATCCCGCTTCCAGCTTGATTTGCCAACTTTGACGGGGTATCAGATTAAACACACCAATATCCTTATAACCACTTACTGGCCTGGTTTACCATAGGTACACCGGGCCTTATTTTATATGTAACCTTCCTCATCTTCATGTTGCTATGGGAACACAGCCGTCATCTACTGTACAGAAATTGGACCATTTGCTTATAAACCAGTTCATTAACAAATAAGCGGGCCACAAATGCATTAGTAAATATACTAATTTTTAAAGTTCTCAGTGGATGATCTGTAATTATAAAAACATGTTAAAATAATATCATATTAAAAAAGGGTGTTCTTTTAAATCCTCCTGGGCTTAAAAAAAGTTATCCACATTGTACGCATTTTCTAATGAGTCAAATTTTGTATAAACACGATCTGAAAACAGAATCGAACTTACTCTTATGGCTATCTGAAAAACTATAGAGGAGAACATATTAAGATTTCCATAAATCCTTTGCGGAGAGTACATATGAGGCCAAAGGGGGAAGGTGAGTACTACTCATTAATTGGAAATGAAGAGCTGATTTTTGGATGGGAGCTGCCAGGTATGAAGAGTGAATAAATTTGTAATAGTTTGATTTATAATAACCAAATGGTAGTATTTGTGGGGTATTAATTTTCTAAAAAATATTGTTTTATCAATAAATATAGATATTTTTATATTCGAATTAACTATATCCTTGACAATCGGGATTTTATAGTCAAAAAACCATAACCAATGATAAACGCTGCATTATATCAGATCTGGACCGCTCTGAACGAGTTGCTGAGGGCGCCCACTTACCGCCTCAGACCTGTGCGGGTACATTATATATATAATAAGGAGAGGGAGCAAAGTAGGTGCATGTAACTCAGCAAATCATTGGGACAAATATTCGAAACTTACCACTAGTTTATAGTAATCCTATGCCTATGCGCAAACATTACAATTCCGCTCGTTTTACCCTGCCATTTTTCAGGCAGCAACGAGTAGGCCTGATTCACACTGGCGCCAAAAAAATCTCAGATTATTTTCTGGCCCTGATGCTGCTTATTGCAGGTCTGGCCTGGACTCCAGCCAGCGCTACGAATGTAGCTTCCCATAGCGGCCGCCCCACAGCAGGTACTGTTTCTACATGGATAACCGCCGCTGGTTCCCCAACTGGAGCAGATAACTCATATGCCAGTGGTAACAACATCACCTATTCTATTTATGTACAGAACAATGGTACTACCGCCCTCACGAATGTGACCGTAGTCGATACGCTGCCTGCAAACACCTCTTTTTATGGTGCTACCAGCAGTGTAACACCAGATGCTAATGGCAAGATTACCTGGACAATCGCCAGTATCGCAGCAGGTAATAGCTCCTACGTAAATCTGACGGTGACTGTAGGTTCCAATCTGACAGGTGTTGCGTACATTAAAAATACTGCCTATGTAGATGCAGGAGATGGAAATGGTCTGTTGCCAACTCCAGGTACTATGGGTGGTACTTACACTACCTGGCCTGCACTCTCTACACCTGTAGATAATGGGGCTAACTCTGTTTCATGGCTCAGTGTATCTCCTACCACTACTGTGACTGCCGGCGACGTGCTCACTTATACTGTACACGTACGCAACAAGGGGTCTATAGACCTGAGTAACGTGGTTATCTATGCATATGTGCCTGCTTATACCACTTTCGTAGATGCAGACAATTCTGTTACTGCTGATGCGAATGGCCTGGTTACCTGGACCATTGCAAGTCTGCCCGTAAATAGTGCAGATGTAACGAAAGCATATCGGGTCAAAGTTTCTACTGACCTCACCGGTGCCTCTGCCATTACCAACACTGCTTATGTAGACAATGGCAATGGTAAAGGAAAGATTGCAACTTATCCCGCTGCAACAGGCGACGCCAGCAATCCGAATACTGCTTCCAACTCAAACGCCTCTACTTCCAATACCATTTCCAAATCATCCAGTTTCGATACATGGATGATCGTACTGAATGAAAATGCCAGCACATACGTAAGCTCCGGTGATGTACTGACATATTATATATACACGCGCAATACCGGTAGTGTTACTATCCCACAGGTACAGATCAACGTGGTTGTTCCATCAGGTACTACCTATACACAAGGTTATGATGGTGCTACTCACCCATTGAATACTGAAACTCAAACTGTCTACTGGACAGTGAGTAACCTGGTAGCAGGCGCCATCAGTTATGTACGTTATACTGTAACTGCTGATGAAGATCTGACTGCGTATTCAGCGATTACAAGTACTGCAACTGTTAACAACGGTGATACTATCAAGAATACAATGAACTGTGACCCGAATGAAAGTGGTTGTGAAGGCAAAACAATTACAAGTATAACCGTTCAGGGTGGCAAGCCGGGTCTGTTTGTAAGTAATGTGGTAACGCCAAATGGTGACGGTAAGAATGATTACTTCTACATCAGAAACCTTGATGAATACCCGGACTCCAAGCTGTATATCTTCAACCGCTGGGGTGCGCAGATTTATTACTCCAATAACTATCAGAACGACTGGAAAGGAACAGGACTAGCAGAAGGAACTTATTTCTATAGAATTGAATTACACAATACCACCGGCGGTGTTGACACTTATACAACCTACAAGGGGTGGGTCATGATTATTAGATAATTGAATGAACTGTATTTCTAAAAGTGCAAATATGTACACAAGAAAAAATTGGTTTACTGTAGTATTATTACTTTGTCTGGGAGCAGGCGCCAAGGCACAACAAAGTGTTCAGTTCAGCCAGTATATCTTTAATGGCCTGTCTGTAAACCCTGCGTATGCCGGTTATAAAGATGTAATGTATCTGAATGCAACCTTCCGCGATCAGTGGAGTGGATATCCTGGTGCACCTAAAACAGGTATGGTTTCACTCGATGGTCCGCTGAAGCGCCCAAACAGAGATGCAAATGTTGGTTTGGGTGTGCAGGCCATGGTAGATAAACTGGGCCCACAGAGCGCTATCTCCATCTATGGATCTTATTCTTACCGTATCCGCCTGGATGATGAAGATACTAAACGTATCTGCTTCGGTATCGGTGTGGGTGCTACCCAGTATAGTCTGGATGGTACTACGCTCGAATACCTGGATTCCGGTGACCGTATCATCCCTGATGGTACTGCAAAGGAAACAACTCCTGATGCCCGTGTAGGTGTTTACTATTATTCTCCTACCTTTTATTTCGGTGTATCTGCACTGGACCTCTTTTCAAAATTTACCAGCAGTGGTTATAAATGGAGAGGATATACATATGAAAGTATTCGCAGAAGACAATCTGTTTACCTGACTGCAGGTTATATGTACAGCCTGTCGGAACAGGTTTCACTGAAACCTTCTGTTATGTTTAAGAGTGATTTCGCAGGTCCTGCAGGTTTAGACCTGAACCTGATGATGTACATCGATAATCTGCTGTGGATCGGGGGATCTTACAGAACTAACGTAGGCGTGTTTACAAACAAAGCGATTACTACTGCTACAGCAGTGGAATCTACCAACGCAGCAAGTGCTATATTAGAGTACTACATTACGAGCAAATACCGTATCGGCTATTCCTATGATATGACTTTAAATAAATTGGCTGGCATGCAAAGCGGCAGCCATGAAATTTCAATCGGCATCCTATTTAATTCTAAGCAATACAGTACTTCCAATCCCCGGTATTTTTAATCTTAAGATCATCGAATTAATATGCTACGTTGTTACGCAATTTTATTATGTGCACTTTTAGTCGTCCCTGTCACACTCTTTGGACAGGAATCTAAGAGTGTACGTGAATTGGCTGACGAGGCTTACGACAGGCAGGAATTTGCCACAGCCGGCTCCTTATATTCGAAACTGGCAAATAAGAACCGTAATAAGACTAACATCGAGTTGCTGCAAAAAATAGCAATGTGTTACCGCGAAGTTGGCTACTATGAAGAAGCTGCTAACTGGTTCAAAAAACTTGATGCCTTACCTAACTGTCCTAACGTTGCACATCTGGTATATGGAGAGACACTAAAGAACCTGCAGAAATATGAGCAGGCAAAAGTACAGATAGCAAAATTTGTCACTACCAAGCCGGATAGTTTACGATTAAAAAATGTAATGAGCGCAGGATGTGATAGCGCCATTATGTGGAAAGCAGATCGTGTCGATATGGCGATGGAAGATATTAAAGAATTGAGTTCCTCCGGTTCCGACTACGTAAGTGGTGTAACCAGGCAGGGGCTTTTGCTCGTATCAAACGGTTACCGGAAAATGGCAATTTCCAATGCTCCGGAAAAAACACCGCAGATTGATACGCGCACAGGGCAACCCTATTTTAAAGCATACCTCTTTAAACAGTATGCACAGGGTGTTGCTAATACATATGTAGAAGAGATATTACCAGAGCTATTGGGCAAGATACCTTATCACGTCGGCCCTGTATGTTTTAATCCAAGAGAAGATACTGTCTACGTAACACTGAACTCCTGGCAGCAGGATATTGCGAATAAGACAAAGCGTGGCCCTGTAAACGGTGAGCGTGTTATGGTCGTGTTCTGGTCTTATAAAACAGGTGACTCCTGGGCGCCGCTGGAACCGCTGAAAGAAATCAATGCAGCAGGCTTTTCTTCCGGTCACGTAGCCCTGAGCCGTGATGGTCAGCTGATGTATTTCACTTCTGACAGAAAAGGTAGTGTGGGTGGAATGGATATCTGGTATAGTGAGAAACAAAAGAATGGTAAATGGGGCAAGCCTAAAAACTGTGGTCCTATTATCAATACACCGTTTGACGAAGCATTCCCTACTTTTAACGAAGCGGGTATGTTGTACTTCTCCAGTAAAGGACATCCGGGTATGGGTGGTTTCGATATTTACCGTGCAACTGGTACCGGTAGCAACTGGACCAAGCTGCAGAACCTGCGCTGGCCGTTTAACTCCGGTGGAGATGACCTGGGTTTCATCATGAAAGCGAATATGTATGAAGGCTACTTCGCCTCTAACCGTCCTGGTGGTGGTGGTAGTGATGATATCTATCGTTTCATGGATACTCACTTTGCTGAACGTTTTAATGGCGATGGTGGTATGGCGCCTTACCAGGCCCCTCCTGTAACCAATGAACCAGCACCGGTGGTGCTTGCAGCAACAGAACCAGTGGTAAAGCCTGATGAGGTAAAGACTACCGAAACTAAGAAAGGGTCTTCTAAATCTGAAAGGGCAAAAGAGAAGGAAAAGGAGAAAGAAAAGGAAAAAGAGGAGAAATCTTCCAAACACCATAAAGGAGGGAAAACAGCACCAGTAGTACCAGTGCCTGTTCCTGTGCCAGTGCCTGCTGCACCAACGCCAGCACCTCCGGCACCTGCACCTGCCAAAAAAGAAGAACCTGTGGTGACCAGTCCAATGCAACAGGTAACTGTTCCATATACTGAGCCAAGTGTAACACCTTCTACTCCGGCACCAGAACCGGCAGCACCAGTAAAGGAGCCTGCGCCTGAACCAGTGAAAAAAGCAGATCCGAAGAAACCAGCTGCGAGGCAATCAACGCCTAAGCGCCCGGTTAGACCAGAGCCGAAAGCAACATTGCCTGAGCCGGTGGCAGAACCAGTCACACCAGTGGCAGAACCAGTGAAGGAACCCGCTCCTGAAACGAAGTCAGATTATTCAGAAGACCAGTTCAGCGAAATGGATAACGCCATCATCGATAAGATGGAAAAACTGATGTTCTTCTACGATTATAACAGTGCGATTCTGACTACTAAGTCAAGGGATATGCTGGATAGGGTAGCAGTGGTGTTGAACCAGTTCCCTAACTGGAAACTGAAGATCACCTCTTATACAGATAGCCGTGGTTCTGATGCTTATAATAAGGATCTGTCTGCAATGAGATGTTATGCGGTGATTGATTACCTGATTAAGAAAGGTGTGGCTAGCAGCAGGTTGTATTATGAAAACATTGGTAAAGATCCGAACGATCCTTGTAAAGGAGGAACAAATTGTACGGAAGAACAGTATAAGTTTAGCAGACGTACCATGTTGAAAATATTACGTAAGAATTAAGATAGACATAAAGGAGAGAAATCCCGGTCGGCGCCCGCCGACCGGGATTTTTTTTTCAGGGGATTTCTGGCCGGCGACTGCCCGCCAGAAATCCCCTTTTCAGGTATTGGCGACTGCCTTCGGCATCCGCCAATACCTGAATTTTTCTTTTTTTTAAAAAATAGAAATTCGCAATAGTACCATTTCCCGCATGACCCGACTCCTATATAGTGACTTTATAACCATATGCATTAAAAGAACATAAAATATCAGGCCAGGGTAGACCGCTTCACCTACCCAAGCCGATAGCATTATTAATAAATAATAATTCTATTCTGTGAAACACAGGCTTTATTGCCCTATTATTACAGCACCCGAAAAACCTTGAAAACCCGGCCCTGTAATTACAATAAAGCATATCCGTCAGAGAGTCAGACGTGTGCCTATACCCGCTACTGCCATTTCAGCCTGAGTGGAACCCTCCCACCAGCCAGACAGCAGGGTAGATAATGTGAGTGGCACAGTCCTATCCATATCGTCTACAAAAATCCAGCGATAATGAAAGTAAACTTTACCTTTCGTAATGCATGGCTATGCACCTATGCAAGACATGCAATTCTTTTCCTTCTGCTAATAACCGGCCTCGGTAAGGCCAGGGCACAGGTAAGCCCTTCTGTAACCGCGACCACAGCAAACCACAAAAAACAGGTGATAGGCTATATCACCCAATGGGATGCCTGGAAAGATGTATCGGGTATTGTTCCCAAAGGTGGCTACAACCAGCTGAACGTGGACTACTCCCAGTACACCATCCTCAACTTCTCCTTTTTTGGCGTAGCCAAAGATGGTTCCCTCCATAGTGGTGACTTCCGCAACAAAAACATTTACCAGGTAGGCGCCGTTCAGGAACCAGCCGCTCTGATAAATGAGGATATTTACAGCAGCTGGGACCTGTACCTCCTCAAAGGAGAACTGGACGCCCCTCTTTATTATATCTCAGATGGCAGCTATGCCTACACACTGGGATACCGTAATTCAGGCAGTGGCTGGACGAATGTGAATACAGGTCTGTCCGGTAGTTTTCCGTTAAGCGTTCCAAAACAGGGTGGCGCACCAGGTCTGATTGACCTGTGTCACCAGAAAGGCATCAAATGTATGGCCTCTATCGGTGGCTGGAGTATGTGTAAGCACTATCCTTCTACTGCCGCTAACGCTACTATGCGTGCTAAATTTGTAGCTAACTGCGTGGACCTGATCAACATGGGTTTTGATGGTATCGACTTCGACTGGGAATATCCCAACGGACCTGGTATGAACATCGAAAACTACAGCCAGGCAGACTATGCAAACTTCGCTACCCTCGTAGAAGCTGTGAGAGCTGCTATCGGTTCAAGTAAACTGATCACTGCGGCTTTCTCCGCTGTTCCTTCCAAACTTTCAGGTTTCGACTGGACTCGCCTGAATAAATCCATGGACTACTTCAACCTGATGACCTATGACTATAATGGTGGCTGGTCAAACATTGCAGGACACAATGCTCCGCTGTATGATTATCCGGGTGCTGAATATTCCGGATTCTCTATCGACGCTACTGTAAAAGGTGTGAAAGCACTGGGTGTGAACATGTCTAAAGTGAACATCGGTGCGCCTTTCTATGGTCGTGGTGTAGTATGTACAAGTACTGCCGCGCTGAATGGTGCAACTACCAAACGTAGTGAAACCGTACAGCCGGATGGTCCTGTTTCTACCTGTGCCGACTATACCAACTGGGCATTGAACCTGTGGGATGGTACACCAAATTATAGCTACATCCTGCAGCAGACCGGCTCCGGTTCTGGCTGGACTGATCATTGGGATGATAATGCGAAGGTGCCTTACATGACGAAAGGCAACTACTTCCTTAGCTATGACAACGAAAAGTCTATTGGCCTTAAAGCACAATATATCAATGACAATGGCCTGGCAGGTGTGATTGTATGGCAGGTTTTCGGCGATATGCTGAATATGACCAGCAGTACGACTGCAAAAGGTAAACTGATTTATTGCCCTGCTACTACCTCTCCGCTGGTCAATAAGCTGAATGCTGTATTTGCAAACGGAACAGGTACTACCAACCAGTCACCAACCGTGAGCATCACTTCTCCTGCTGGTGGCGCTTCTTACACTGCCGGTGGATCTATCTCTATCACAGCTTCTGCTGCTGACAGCGATGGTTCTATCAGCAAAGTAGCATTCTATAATGGTGCTACGCTGCTCGCAACTGTGACCGCTGCTCCATATACTTATTCATGGAGCAATGTAAGTGCAGGTAGCTATTCCATCACTGCCGTTGCTACCGACAATGCTGGTGCTACTACCACTTCTACCGCAGTCGCCGTTACCGTTAAATCTTCTACTTCTGACAATACTTCCGGTAAGGTACTGGTAGGTTACTGGCATGACTGGAACCTGGCTTCTGCTCCTTACATCCGTCTAAAAGATGTAGATTCCAGGTATAATGTTATTGAAGTTGCATTTGCTACTACCGGAACTGACTATGCTACAGTAAGCTTCACTCCTGATGCAAGCCTTACTTCTGAAAGTGAAATTAAATCTGACATTGCAACTTTACAGGCACAGGGTAGAAAAGTTTTACTGTCTATCGGCGGTGAAAACGGAACCCTGTTGCTGTCTTCTGCTACAGCTAAAGCCAGCTTCATCTCCAGCATGAAAGCTGTGTTGGACAACTACAACTTCGATGGTTTCGACCTGGATATCGAAGGCGGTACTTCCCTCCAGCTGGATAACGGGGATAATAACTTTACAGCGCCTACTACCGCGAAAGTGGTAAACCTGATCGCTGCATGTAAAGAAATCATCTCTTATCGTACAGCACAGGGTAAAAATTGCTTGCTGACCATGGCGCCTGAAACATATTATGTACAGACTGCTTACGGTGCTACTTACTCTCCACTGGTAGGTGCTTACCTGCCTATCATTTATGGTCTGAAAGATCAGCTGTCCTGGATTCAGCCACAGCTGTACAATACTGGTTCAGTAACTGCCCTGGATAATAAAGTATATAGCTCTGCTACAGCTGACTTTATCGTATCTATGACAGAAATGCTGTTGACAGGTTTCCCTGTTTCCGGTACCAGCCAGACATTCCCTGCATTGCGTCCTGACCAGGTAGCCTTCGGTCTGCCAGCGGCTCCGGGTGCAGCAGGTAGCGGATACACTGCTCCTTCAGCTGTATTGAATGCTTTGAATTATTTAGTAAAGGGTCAGTCCTATGGTGGTACATATACCTTACGTAACAGCGCTGGTTATTCCGGTCTGCGTGGTATCATGACCTGGTCTATCAACTGGGATGCGGTGAATAACAAAGAATTCGCCAGCAACTATTATCCATTCTTCTTTGGTACTACCGGCGGTAATCAGTCACCATCTGTAAGCATCACTTCACCAGCTGCCAATGCTTCATTTACAGCACCAGCTTCTATGACTATTACAGCTACGGCTACAGATTCCGATGGTTCTATTGCCAAGGTAGAATTCTATAACGGTTCTACACTGTTGGGTACCTCTACTACCAGTCCCTATACCTATACCTGGAGTAGTGTAGCAGCAGGCAGCTACTCACTGACTGCGAAGGCGACAGACAACGCCGGCGCAGTAACAACTTCTGCAGCTGTTGGCATTGTAGTAACAAGTAGCACAGGTAGCGGTACTTGCGACGGTATCGCTGCCTGGACTGCTACCGGTATCTACACCGGTGGCACCAAGGTGGTGTATAACAGTAAGATCTATACTGCTAAATGGTGGACACAGGGTGAACAACCTGATACCCACTCCGGCGATAGCCAGGTTTGGACATATACAGGTGATTGCTCTGGTGGAACCGGTACTGGTTCTGCACCAACTGTAAGCATCTCTTCTCCATCTGCAGGTGCCTCTTATACTGCCCCTGCTACTGTATCTATCACCGCTGCTGCATCTGATGCTGATGGCACTATCGCGAGCGTAGCCTTCTACAATGGTTCTACACTGCTGGGTACTGTGACTGCTTCACCTTACACTTACAGCTGGACCAGCGTAGCTGCAGGTACTTATTCCCTCACAGCAAAAGCTACTGACAACAGTGGGAACACTACTACCAGCACTGCTGTAAGCATCACCGTAAGCGGATCTACCAGCACCGGAAACTGTGCAGGTGTGGCTACTTACCAGCCATATCCTTCTGTGTACAACGCAGGTGATAAAGTAGTGTACAACGGTTATCTGTATGTAAGCCTTGCTAATGGCCTGTACAATGTTACGCCTGGTACTGCTGACTACTGGTGGCAACCACTGGGTGCTTGTACAGCTTCTGCTGCAAGAACTACCAATACAACAGTAGTTGCTGCCGAAACAACTGCCAAAGATCAGATCCTCGTATTCCCTAACCCTGTTACGGGCAACAACCTGCAGGTAAGCCTAACCGCTGCTGCTGGTGAAAAGATCTGGGTAGAACTGTGGAGCATCAATGGTAGCAATCCTGTGATCAGAAAAGAATATGTAGCTGGCGCCAAAGGTGCACAGGTGATTACACTGGATGTTAGCCGTTTACCTCAGGGTACATGGATACTGAAAACATCCAATGCAAAAACAGGTCGCAATGGTGCTGCGAAGGTGATTAAAATGTAATTTACTGAGCGGATAAGCTCCATCTATCCTTAGGAACTACGGGAGATTAAAATTCCCGTAGTTCCTAATTCTAATTTCTGAAAAACTGTTGCAGTAAGATTTTTTACTTTTCCCTCACCGCAGGAACCGCCCCCTAAGCGGGGCGGTCTCCGATGCGGCTTTATTCACTCTTTAAAACTGAACCTGCATGAACTAAACTTTTACACTCCTACCAATTTATTCTTCATTTCTTTCCACGTTAATCCTCATTTATTAACAGGCTAAAATCATTCTTTATGAATGCTAAGAACTGTATCGTATTGCTGCTTATGGCGCTTTCGGTTCATACTGCGCTCTTTGCTCAATCAGGTATTTATGCTGGTGGACCTGTATATAAAAACAGAAGCTACTCCATCAGTGAACTCAAAAATTCAGGCTTTACTTATGTAGTGGTATGGACCATACATATCGATGCCAGCGGTAACTTTAACTTCAATGCCGAATTCCCGTTAGTGCAAAATGGATCTTATGTGGGTGCCAGCACCTATCCTAATTTTGCAAATGATATTGCCCTGCTCAAGTCTGCCCCTACCACTATCAACAGGGTTGAGTTTTGCATCAGCGCATGGGGCTCCGGTACCTTCGCAAATATTAAAAGTTTGATTGCGGCACAGGGCACAGGTAGCACAAGTATCCTGTACAAAAATTTCCAGGCATTGAAAAATGCTATTCCTGCTGTAGATGCGATTGCTTTTGATGATGAAAGCACGTATGATGTAAGCTCTTCTACTGCCCTGGCTGTGATGCTGGGTAACCTGGGTTATAAGGTGACACTGGTGCCTTATACCAATACCAGTTACTGGACTAGCGTAGCGACAAATACGAATAGTCAGCTGGCAGGTACAGTTACCCGTGTTGATCTGCAATGTTATTCAGGGGGCGCTGGCAATAGTCCCTGCAGTAGCAGCTGGAGCTTTGGGTCTATTCCTGTTTACGCAGGTTTGTGGGATGCAGAAAAATCTACTACACAGGTGACGAGTACATTAAATTCATGGAAGAGTAGTTGTAGTAGTAAACTGGGCGGTGGTTTTATCTGGTTGTATGATGATATTGACAACTCAGGTTCAACTGCTGGTTATGCATCTGCTGTGAATAGTGTATTTGGCGGTGGCGGTCTGAATACGGCTGCGGCTACTTTTTATAAAGATTGTAATTATAGTGGTTTAGGAATTAGTTTACCAACTGGTAATTATACGTTGTCACAACTCAAATCACATGGTATACTGAATGATGATATTTCTTCTATTCAGCTGGCCAGTGGCTACCAGACCACGGTGTATGCAGACGATAATTATGGTGGCAGTTCCCTGCTGGTGAATGCAAATAATTCCTGTTTGGTGAATAACAGCTTTAATGATATCATCAGTTCACTCAAAGTAGCTGCAACTTCATCCGCATCAACTACTAAAATTCAGGCAGAAAGTTACAGCGCAATGTCAGGTGTACAGACAGAAACAACTACGGATACAGATGGTGGTTTGAGCGTAGGTTATATCGATACCGGCGATTGGCTGGCGTATTCAAATATTAATATTCCAACGACCGGTTCGTATCGTATAGATTACCGGGTGGCCAGTGAATCAACAGGTGGTCAGTTATCATTGGATATGAATGCAGGTGCTACTGTGCTGGGATATCAAACCATTCCTGTAACCGGTGGCTGGCAAACCTGGCAAACTGTATCGCAAACTGTGAATATTACAGCCGGTACATATGCCTTTGGTATCTATGCACAATCTGGTGGCTGGAACCTGAACTGGTGGAGTATTACACCTGTATCAGGAGCGAGAGTGGCAGCTACTCCCAAAACGACAGTATTTAATATCTATCCCAACCCTGCACAAAATGAATTAAAGATCAATGCTGACCTGACAGGTGCATTGATACAGGTTTATGATGTAACAGGTAATCAGGTGATTAATTTAAAACCAAATTCTAATACTATCAATATATCCCGGCTAATACCGGGAATGTATACACTGGTCATCATCAAAGATGGTAATCGTACCACCCGTCAGTTTATCAAGCATTAATTTTTTCACTCCCTCAAAATAAACCATATGCAAACAAACAAATGGATAAGGGCTGCATTTCTCAGCATTGCAACCCTTATTTCTTCTTCTCAGGTATTCTCGCAATTCAAAGTAGTGGGATATATGCCTTCATGGTCAGGTGATGTGAATGCTATTCAGTATAGCAAATTGACCCACATCAACTATGCCTTCCTGCTTCCTACCTCTACCGGTGGTTTGCAGGCCATTGAAAATTCTTCCAAACTTTCCAGCCTGGTTTCTCTCGCACATGCGAACGGAAAGAAAGTGCTGATTGCTGTAGGTGGATGGAATAATGGTGATGACAGCGGTTTTGAATCCATTGCAGCCAACAGTACTTATCGCACCACATTTGTGAACAACCTGCTCAGCTTTGTAAATCAGTATGGATTGGATGGTGTGGATATGGATTGGGAATATCCTGATGCAGGTGCATCTGCCAACAACTATGTATCCCTCATGACACAACTGGCCACAGCTCTGCACAATCAGGGCAAACTGCTGACGGCCGCAGTAGTAGGTACAGGTGGTGAAAGCATTCTGAGCAGTGTATTCGCACAGGTAGATTACCTGAACATCATGGCGTACGATTATAACAACTACGATCACTCTACTTATACTTATGCATCGCAGGCCATCACTTATTGGAAGGGCAGGGGCCTGGCAGCTTCAAAGGCAATCCTGGGTGTACCTTTTTACGGACGTCCTTCCTGGGAAACTTATGCTGCGCTGATAGCCAGAGGTGCTGATCCATATAGCGATACTTATAGTGGTGTAGGCTACAATGGTATCACTACCATCAAAGCTAAAACTGACCTGGCTTACAATTCTGGTGGTGGTATTATGATCTGGGAACTCTCAGGCGATGCAACAGGTACCTATTCACTGGTATCCGCTATCAATACTGAACTGGGTGTATTACAGGGTGGCACCGGTGGTGGTACTTCCACACTGATACAGGCAGAGAATTATACATCTATGTCAGGTGTACAGACAGAAACTACAACTGATACGGATGGTGGTTTAAATGTGGGTTATATCGATACCGGCGATTGGATGGCTTATGCCAATATCAACTTCCCATCAACAGGTACTTATAAAATTGAATATCGTGTTGCCAGCGAAAGCACTGGCGGACAGTTATCCCTCGATCTGAATGCAGGGTCTACTGTATTGGGATATTTAAATGTTCCGGTAACTGGTGGCTGGCAAACATGGACCACGATTTCTCATACAGTAAGTGTAACAGCTGGAACTTATGCACTGGGCATTTATGCACAGGCGGGTGGCTGGAATCTGAATTGGATTAAGATCACCAAACAATCATCAGCTAAGACCACAGCAGCTGAAACTACTACATCCATAACCACTGCCGATACGCATGAGAGCAGTGTGATTATATACCCTAATCCTGTAGCAACCGATCTGCACCTGAAAGGTGATTACACCCAACCAGGCGGTTACCTCACTGTTTACGACCTGAATGGCAAGCAGGTATTAAATGTAAAGAGTGGGGTACAGCAGATCGCGGTATCAGGTTTACCAGCAGGTACATACCTGTTGATCTATACAAAAGGTGAAAAACGAATCACGCAAAAGTTTGTAAAACAATAAGGCTAGAGATATACCATATCGATTTTTTATTAACCATTTAAAACCAAAACCCTCAATTATGATTCGATCCTTGAAATTCCCTCTATTGTTAACCGCTATGTTAGCGCTGACAGGTAGCACTGCCATGGCACAAAACTGGCAACTGGTGTGGGCAGACGAATTCACCAGCAGCATTGGCTCTGACTGGGTATTCGAGACCGGCGCCGGTGGCTGGGGCAATAACGAGCTGGAATACTATCGGGCAGAAAATGCCAGTATCGAAAATGGTCAGCTGGTAATTACCGCAAAAAACGAGAGCTACGGCGGTGCCAGCTATACTTCCACCCGTATGAAGACTCAGGGCAAAAAATCTTGGACATACGGCAAAATTGAAGCCCGTATTGCAATGCCCTCTTTTTCTGGTTCATGGCCTGCATTCTGGATGCTGGGCGACAACATCGGTTCTGTAGGCTGGCCAGCCTGCGGCGAAATCGATATCATGGAACACATTAACATCGAATCCAACGTGTACGGTACTGTACACTGGGTAGGTACCAATGGTGGTCATGCCGATTACGGCAGTAACACACCTGTGTCCGTGACTGGTTACCACGTTTATTCCATCGAATGGACCCCTACCTATATCAGGTGGTTTGTAGATGGTGCTCAGTACAACGAAATCAATATCGCTAACAACGTAGGCAGTACTGAAGAATTCCAGAAGGCATTCTTCATCATCCTGAACTTCGCTATTGGCGGTAACTGGCCTGGTTTCACCATCAATAATGCTGCATTCCCTGCTAAAATGTATGTGGATTATGTAAGAGTATACCAGGATGGTGGTACCAGTTCATTTACCAAACAGGTAGAAGCAGAATCTTACAGCTCTATGTCTGGTGTTCAAACTGAAACTACTACTGATACCAATGGTGGGTCAAACGTTGGTTACATCGACACAGGTGACTGGATGGCTTACAACAGCATCACCATTCCTACTACCGGTACCTACAAAATTGAATACCGTGTAGCTTCTTTGAGTGGTGGTGGTCGTCTCTCTCTTGACCTGAATGCAGGTTCTACTGTCCTGGGTTACCTGGATATACCATCCACAGGTGGCTGGCAGAACTGGACGACGGTTTCCCATACCGTAACCATCAATGCCGGTACGTACAACTTCGGTATCTACGCCCAGGCCGGAGGATGGAACCTGAACTGGTTCAAGATTACAAAACTGTAAAGGAGCATTTGTTTTAATCTATCAACGTAAACCCTTATGAGCACAATTGTAAAATTTCTATCTGGCGCAACTATGCTGATGATGTCGGCGGCACTTGCTTTCGGGCAACAACAACCTTATCGCTTAGGTTCCCCCGCTGGCCTTCGCGACGATATCAGAGCACAGGCAAAATCTTCTAATGCTCGTCTGACCAGCGCAGCAGAATTAAAAGTAGGTCCAAATACGGTATTGACTGGTAAAGTAAACTCCCGTCGTACAGACAATAAAACAGAGGAGTTCATGGCCGGTGAGATTGATGGTGTAGCTGGTTCATCTTTCTACCTGGAAGTTAAAGGAGAAGATGTACGTGGTTTCGTGATTCTCCGTAAAACCAAAACTGGTTATAAATATTATACTGAAAACGGTACTGCCTATGTGAAACAGGTACCATTGGATTCTATTCTTTGTATCGATTATACACCAGCACCTGCTCCACAAGGTGGTGCTAAGGTAGCATCTGCTACAGCTACCAGCAGCGTAGCTGCACTGGGCTCTCTGCAAAGTCTGCCAAACGCTAATGGTGTGGTATTGCTCGATTTCGATGGCCAGGTTGTAACCAGTTCTTACTGGAACAATGGTGTGACCATCAATGCAGCAGCTGCTAACCTGAGTGATGCTGAACAGCTGGAAGTATGGGAACTGGTAAGTGAAGACTACCGCCCATTCCAACTGAACATCACCAATGATGAAGCAGTGTATAATTCATATCCAGCTAACAGAAGAATGCGTTGCATCTTCACTCCTACCAACACAGCTGCGCCTGGCAGTGGTGGGGTGGCCTACATCGGTTCTTTCAACTGGGGTAACGAAACACCTTGCTGGGTTTTCAATGGTGGCGTAAAGGGGGCTGGTGATGCAGCTTCTCATGAAATAGGCCATACCTTTGGTCTGGGTCATGATGGCCGTACTTCTCCTTCAGAAGGTTACTACCTGGGTAATGGTACCTGGGCGCCTATCATGGGTGCTGGTTATTATGTACCAGTTGTACAATGGAGTAAAGGTGAATACCAGTATGCAAACAACACTGAAGATGATCTGGCTAAAATTTCCAGCGCTACTTATGGTGTAGGTTACAGAACAGATGATTATGGTGGAACCATTGCTACTGCGTCTTCACTGGGAGTGAGTACTTCTGGTGCCGTTAATAAAAGTGGTGTGGTTGAGCGTACAGGCGACCTGGACTTCTTCTCATTTACAACAGGAGGTGGTGCACTGTCTCTGAGCATTGCTACACCTACCCGTCAGCCAAATCTGGATATCCTGGCTACGTTGTACAACAGTAGTGGTACTGTAGTAGCAACAGGTAATCCTTCTGGTCTGCCTGCTACCCTGAGTGCGACCCTTTCTGCAGGTACATATTACGTTTCTATTACCGGTACAGGTTATCTGGATCCTGCTACTACCGGTTATTCCAACTATGCTTCACTAGGTAGTTACCAGATTACAGGTACGGTTCCTGCGCCTTCATCTGCTGCAGCTACTATCTATAAAGATTGTAATTATGGTGGCTATGCGATTACGCTGGGTGTAGGTAGCTACAACATGGCGGATTTGATTGCGCTGGGTGCAGCGAACGATGATGTTTCATCTATGAAGATTGCAAGCGGTTACGAAGTGATCCTGTATAAGGACATTAACTTCGCCGGCGAGGCTTACCTGTTTAGAGGCGACTGGTCCTGCCTGGTATCAGTAGGGTTGTCTGACGGTTCTACCGTGAACCTGAATGACTGGACTACTTCCCTGGTAGTACGTGCTTCTACAGCATCTGCTGCCCGTACTGCTGCTCCTGCTGATGCATCGGCAGAAAAAGTACAGGACGGTGTAACGGAAGAGACTAAACTTTCTACATCACTCACTGTAACGCCTAACCCAACTGCCAACGAAGTACAGGTGAAAGCGCCAACTAAGGATGGCTACCTCTATGTAAGCATCTACACCCTGGATGGCAAGACTATCCTGGCGCCAAAACGTATTGTAAGCGGCGAAAAGGTAGATCTGTCCAAAGCAGCTCCTGGAGTTTATCTTGTGAGAGTATTCAATGGTGTGGAAACAGAAACAAGAAAGATTGTAAAATATTGATGATGAATTGCTAAGCAAAAAAGGTATAGGATGCAGTTGCAGCGTGGCTGCGTTGTGACGAGCAAACCCTGCCAATAGTAAAACCACCGGTTACATTTGTTAACTGGTGGTTTTGCTTTTTAATACGTACATTACTTTGCATCGATATTACAAGGGTAAACACATTTCAATTAGTTTTAATTTATTTTTTTATTATAAAATAGTGCACAATAAAAAGAAATGTTACTATTTTATCTCTCGGATTGATGGAGCCATTGTATTGAAACCCGGACCCATTTAAACAGCCATATAGCTTGTATTAGATAAATACGGGTTATATAAATGTCGTGATATGAATACACAAGATGCCGAGTTAGTAGTATTGTTACAACAGGACGATGTAAGTGCATTTGATTCGCTGTACTGGAAATATCACCAGGCGGTGTACCGTAACATTTTCAAGTTTGTAAAGGAACCGATTGGTACAGAGGATATTCTCCAGGAGGTGTTTACCAAATTGTGGGAGAAGAGAAAGGAAATTAATGCTACCCAGTCGGTGGCAGGATGGTTATTTGTAATCAGTTTTAATTTATCGGTAGACTATGTAAGGCGCAAGCTGCGCGAGCAAACCATTCACAAGGAACTATATAATATAAATCCGGAAGAAGATCTGGGACTGGATAATAAGAATGTATATGAAGAGCAATATCAGTTGCTCGAAGAGGCAATTGCACAGTTATCTCCCAAAAAGCGAAAAATTGTGACGATGTGTAAACTGGAAGGGAAGACATATGATGAAGTAGCAGCAGAGATGAATATTTCCCGGAATACGGTGAAGGAACATCTGTCGATAGCAATGGCTAAACTCAATGAATATATTCAAAAAAACAAAGAACATAAATACATAGTGTTATTCCTCCTTTTCCTGAATTACCACGACTAGGAGAACCTTTAAGCTATCTTGATCAGGCCCTCTCTAGAGGAGGGCCTGGTTTTTTTCGTATATACCTGCATAAAAATGCACCGTAATATCTGCAATTTACAACTGTATCTTCTCACAATTCTTTTTACCCAACATATTAGTATTAAGAATATGTAAATTTTTTTCAAAAACCACCCACCCACATATACCACCTCCACGTATTTAGTGTAAATAAGCAATCAAAATAGTGCAGAACAGGAAGGAATACTTCAAACATCTGTTGCATAATAAGAACTGGACACAGGAAGACAGAGTGTGGTTTCTGCAATATTTGAATGAAAAAGATCTTACGGAATTACAGGAGTTTGCCGCAGCGGAATTCAATGCGGACCTGTTTACCGCCGAGCCAATACTGGCCAGGGAGGACTCTGAGAGGATATTGAAAAATATCCATCAGCGCATAGCAGCAAAGCCACAACCAATTGTGAGAAGACTATGGTGGAGGGCAGCGGCAGCGGCCATGTTGATACTGGCGGCAGGAATAGGATACTACAAGGTATCACATCCGCCTGTAAAGGAGTTGATTGTATTATCAGGAGAGCAACGAAAGAAAGTGACGTTGCCAGATGGATCAAAGGTGTTCCTGGAACCCCGGTCCTCATTGAAATATAAAGGAGATTATGGTAAAGCGGAGCGCGAAGTAGCATTGTCAGGAGAGGCGCTGTTCGATGTACAGCACGACAATGCACATCCTTTTATCGTCGCGTCTCCATTAATAAATACACGGGTACTGGGTACTTCTTTTAATATTGAAGCCCGGGATGCCCGGGAAGCAAAAGTAGTGGTTTTGACAGGAATGGTACAGGTACAGGCTATAGATGGAGATCGTAATGATGGTCAGGAAGTGATCCTCACCGCCAATAAAAGGGCCGTATACAACAAAACTACCGACCAACTGCAAATGTCAGATGCTTCCGATGATGCGAGATTTTATTTACAGAAGCAACAGGGCCGATTCGTATATGACGGCACTGAGCTCATAAAAGTGGTAAACGACCTGCAAAGGTATTACAATATTAATGTTACAGTAGACAAACGCTTACAGCATTGCGCCTTTTATGGTGATTTCAATACTATTGATGAACCTGAGAAAGCCCTAAACGTAATAGCTTTATCGTTGAACGCCAGAATCAATAAAGACAGCGCCGGAAACGGATTCACCATCAGTGGAGGCAGCTGCCAGTAGTAAAATGAAGTAGGAAAAAGAGACACAAGCAGTTAACCGAGACAACCTTATGAGAGGATAGGACTAGCATTTTGTACTGTGAAGGAATGCCTGAACGGGGTTTAGTACGCAATCCCGCTACAGGAAGGCATCCTGACCCTGTACTGCATGATTACAATCGGCCTGTTGTAATCGCTGTGAAACCCAACCAAGGTTAGCCATTTTACTGTGAAAAGCAAACATTGCAACAACCAAAATGAATCGCAAAAACATGACGAAATCTAAACGCACGCCGTCCGGGTAACCATTTTCGAAAAATCGGTTAATCCATAAAAGACTATGACTGCACCGCAGCAGGTGCGCTATTGCCCTGGCTTCACAAGAGCCGGAATGGGCACTCTATTTCCTGAAACGCACAAAACAATTTATGATCAATGTTTAAAAAGGCGACCCTATTCCTTCAACTAACCGTGTTGGCGTTACTGTTATCTATACACGCTGCCGGTTTTGGTATACAGGATGCACTGGAGAAGAAAATATCCCTTGAGTTAAAAGATGTACTGTTAAAAGAAGCATTGGACAAGATCGGGAATCTCGCCGACGTATCTTTTATATACGCAGGCAATTCTGTCACAGCCATCGACAAGGTCGATGTGAATGCTCATAACGAAAAGGTAGGAACGCTCCTCAATAGATTATTAAAACCTTATTCACTGTCGTATACCGTATTGTATGATCGTATCATCATCCGTCAGGCAGACAAAAAGATTAATTCAAGCGTTACCAGCACTGGTCATTCTGTGGCCTTCCGCACACAGGACATTAAAGGTGTGGTGCTCACCGCAAACAGAGAACCACTGCCAGGTGTAGCAGTGATGATCAAAGGGACAACCAGGGGGACTACTACCAATGACAAAGGTGTGTTCGAGCTGAAAAATATTCCGGCAAATGCCGTTCTGGTCATCAACCTCTCTGGCTATGAACCACAGGAGATCCCGATGGCCACCTTTAGCGGTGATTTGCTGACGGTGCTCCTGAAAGAAAAAACAACAAAACTACAGGAAGTAGTCGTAACAGGGTTTCAGAACATTGATAAGAGCAAGTTTTCCGGCGCTGCTACCCGCATTAAAATGGAAGACGCAAAGATAGACGGTATGCCCGATGTGAGCCGCATGCTGGAAGGCCGCGTAGCCGGTGTGTCTATTCAAAACGTATCCAGCACATTTGGTTCTGCCCCAAAGATCCGTGTACGTGGTGCTACCTCTATCAATGGTGACAATAAACCACTGTGGGTGGTAGACGGTGTAGTGCTGGAAGATGTGGTAAACATCTCCAACGATCAGCTCTCCAGTGGCGACCCTACTACGCTGATGGGTTCTTCTGTCGCTGGTCTGAACCCCAACGATATCGAGAGCTTCGACATCCTGAAAGATGCCGCCGCTACCGCTCTCTATGGTGCCCGCGCTATGAACGGGGTAGTGGTAATTACTACCAAAAAAGGAAAGATAGGTACACCATCTATCATGTACAGCGGTAACTATAGCACACAGCTGAAACCAAATTATGGTAATTATAATATCATGAACTCAGCCCAGCAAATGTCAGTACTGGCAGAACTGGAACGCAAAGGCGCACTGACTTCAGATATTCTTTCCCGTGGTGATAACGGGGTCTATGGAAAGATGTATGAGCAATTGAATGCGGATGAAAATGGAAACTTCCCATTAGAAAACACCCCGGAGGCGAAAAGGAAGTTCCTGCTGAGATATGCTTCTGCCAATACTGACTGGTTCAACATCCTGTTCCGTACCAGCTTTATTCAGGAACACTCCCTCAGTATCTCCTCTGGTACAGACAAGTCTCAGTCCTATTTCTCCACCAGCTATTATCACGATAATGGCTGGACAGTAGCCGACAGAGTAAGCCGGTACACACTCAACTTCAGGAACAACTATAAGTTGTCCGACAAGGTTACTGCCGGCTTCTCTGTCTTAGGCTCTGTACGTCAGCAAAAAGCACCCGGTGCACTGAGCCGTACCAGCAACCCTGTAGAAGGACAGTATGACCGCGACTTTGATATCAACCCATTCAGCTATGCACTGAACACCAGCCGTACGCTGACAGCCTTTGATGAAAGCGGTAACAGAGAATACTTCAGAAGAAACTTTGCACCATTTAACATCCTGACTGAGGTTGAAAACAACTATCTCAAAATAAACATGATGGACTTGCGCCTTCAGGGCGACTTTTCCTGGAAGCTCATGAAGAACCTTCGTTATGAACTCGTAGGCGCACTGCGCTATGTAAAGTCTTCACGTGAACACCAGATCACTGAGAACAGTAATATGGCAAATGCATATCGTGCAAATGGTAATTCGACCATTGCAGAGAACAACAAGTTCCTATATCGCGATCCGGACAACCCTGATGCATTGCCACAAGTGGTACTGCCCTATGGTGGTTTTTACAACCGTACTGAAGACCTGCTGGTGAACTATGATTTCCGTAACAGCTTAAACTACTCCCTCAATGTGGCAGACAGGCATAACCTGAATGTCCTGGTAGGGCAGCAGGTAAAGTATGCTGACAGGCAAAACTCATCCAACACCGGTTATGGTTACCAGTATGATAACGGAGGTGTGGCGTTCACTGACCCACGCATTCTGAAGCAAACGATCGAAAGCAATTTCCCTTACTATGGTATGAGCCAGGACTACGATCGCTTTGCAGCATTTTATGCCACGGCTACTTATGCATTCAAAGAGAAATACAACCTGACTGGTACTACCCGTTACGATGGGTCCAACAAACTGGGTCGTTCTAAAAATGCCCGCTGGTTACCTACCTGGAGTATATCTGGTAGCTGGAACATCGATAAAGAAGCATTTATGAAACCAGCTACATGGGTAGATTACCTCGCACTACGCGCTAGTTATGGACTCACTGCCAGCATGGGACCTGCCACCAACTCCAACATTGTATACCAGACAGTAAATTCCAACCGTGGACACCTCGATGAAGTAGAATCTGTCATTAAGATTGCACACCTGCAAAACGACGACCTGACCTGGGAGAAGATGTATACAACGAACATTGGTCTGGATGGTACCTTCTTCGACAGACGACTGAACTTCTCTATCGATGCATACAGGAAAAAGAGCTTTGACCTGATCAGCCTGATCAAAACGTCCGGTATCGGTGGTGAATTGTACAAAGCAGCCAACTATGCAGATATGGATTCAAAAGGTATTGAAGTGATGGTAGGGGGCGATGTGATCCGCAGAAAGGACTGGGGCTGGAAAGCGAATGTGACTTTTGGCTACAATACCAACAGGATCACGAATGCAAAGAACATCCCGTCCATCTTTGACCTGGTGGTGCCTGAAGGAGGTAATAAAGAAGGATACCCTGTAAGAGGATTGTTCTCTATCAAATACGAAGGACTGGATCCCAAAAATGGTTATCCCCGTTTCCTGAACCAGAATGGTGATATCAGTGCAGATGTGTACCTGCAGGACCTGAATACTTCTCATCTCGTATATGAGGGACCGGTAGATCCTCCGGCGAACGGCGGTTTATCTAACACTTTCCATTATAAGAATTTATCCCTGAATGTATTTGTCACTTACCAGTGGGGCAACAAGATCCGTCTGTACCCTGCATTCAAGACAAACTACTCTGACCTGGATGCTATGCCCAAAGAGTTTTACGACCGTTGGGTAATGCCGGGCGATGAGACGGTGACAAGAACACCTTCTATACTCGATGCACTGGAGCAAAATGTGATTTACGGCACTTATCCTTATAACAACTATAACTATTCGACCGATAGAGTGGCCAAAGGCGATATGATCCGTCTGAAAACAGTATCCCTCACGTATCAGCTGCCACAGTACCTGGTCAGAAAGACCGGGCTGAAAAACCTGTCCGTAACAGGTGCTGCCATCAATCCATGGCTTATTTATTCAGACAGTAAGCTGAGAGGACAGGATCCTGAATTCTTCAACACGGGTGGTGTAGCACAACCTATCCAAAAGCAATTCACACTTTCATTAAAAGTAGGACTCTAAAAAGAAGAAGACTAACATGAAAAATTTTACACGGGTATCATTGATCAGTCTGGGCCTGCTTGCTATGAGTAGCTGCAGTAAATATCTGGACCAATCTCCTGATAGTACCTGGACAGAGTTAAATACACCGCAAAAGGTATCTCAGTTATTAGGCACTGCATATCCGCAGGCCAACTACATCGTGTTTTGTGAAGCGATGTCTGACAATGCAACAGACAAAGGGGCCGGGGTGATAGAAAGGACAAATGAAGATCCATATTTCTTCAATGATGTGAACGACATCAATCAAGATTCTCCTGAGTGGTACTGGACATCCTGCTACAAAGCTATTGCTGCCTGCAACAATGCACTCAAGGCATGTGAAAACGCTACTGACACCACCCAGTACCAGGCGCAAAAAGGAGAGGCGCTGGTAGCAAGAGCATATGCACACTTTATGCTGGTGACATTCTTCTCCAGATTCTATAACGCTGCCACAGCAGCTACTGATCCGGGTATTCCGTATGTAACGGAGCCTGAAACGGTGGTATTCAAACAATACGACCGTGGCACGGTTGCCGATGTGTATGATAAGATTGAACGTGATTTACTGGCAGGCATTCCGCTGATCAACGACCAAAAATACGACGTTCCTCATTACCACTTCAATAAATCAGCAGCTTACGCCTTTGCTACCAGGTTCTACCTGTTTAAGAAAGATTATGCAAAGGTGGTGGAGTTTGCCAACAAAACTTTCCCTAACAATGACCTGGCCAGTTACATGCGCCCATGGAATACCACTTACAGAACCATGACGCCATCTGTGCTGTGGGAAACTTATGCGCGGGCTACTGAAAAATGTAACCTGCTACTTGTAGAAACCCAGTCCCTGTATGGTCGTTATGTAGCGCAGTATCGCTTTGGCATGGACTACTCCATAGAGTCCGTAGCATTGGGTCGCAATGTAACAGGTGGTAGCTACACATATCCAATATACTACTATGGTACACGCGACTACTTTGTACCAAAGCTGACAGAATACTTCGTAAAGGCATCTGTGAATGCGACTATAGGTGATCCTTATGTGATGGTGCCGCTGTTTACAACAGAAGAAGTATTGTTCAACAGGGCAGAGGCTAATCTTTATTTAGGTAATACGAACGATGTGCTGGATGATCTGAACCTCTTCGCCAGCAAGCGTATCGTAAACTATGACGCCACAACCCATGCGGTGACCATTGCCAAAGCAGAGACCTTCTATAATACTTCCAGCAGTAGTAACGCTTTGTTAAACACCATCCTTGGTTTCAAGAGAGCGGAGTTTATACAGGAAGGACATCGCTGGTTTGATATACAACGGTACGGCATCACTGTAAATCACTATGATATCAATGGCGCTAAGACTTCGATAGTGGCCGGTGATAACCGCCGTGTATTGCAATTGCCATTGTCGGCCCAGACAGCAGGTCTCGCTTTGAATCCCAGATAACAACCAAAAATATTTCGCATATATGAAACCGTTAAACGCACTCTTTTTCTTCCTGCTGGTGATCGCATTGGCAGCCTGTTCAAAAGATAACGATGATCTAAGTGGTGTGCAAGACATCCCCGGCCTGGGTGGCGACACCTGGGTCGAGGATTCTTTAGACAAATGGCTGTATGATTCCCTCACTGTTCCTTACAACATAGAGGTGAAGTACAAATGGGACCAGTTTGAATTTGATGTGACCAAAACACTGGTACCGCCTAAAGAAGAAGTAGTGATTCCTGCCATGCAGGCAATTATGAAAGTATGGATAGATAATTATATAAAATATGCCGGAGAACTTTTCTTCAAGAAGTATTCTCCCAAATTTTTCATCCTCTCTGGCAGCGCCAGCTGGAATGACAACGGTACTATCACCCTGGGTACTGCCGAAGGTGGTCGTAAGGTAGTGATGTACCTGCTGAATGAATTCCGTACCAAAGAAATGGATGGCTACCAGTTAGGTGATACTTCTAATGTGAAGCAGATCTTTCACGTAATAGAGCACGAATTCGGGCATATTCTCCACCAGAATATAATGTACCCAACCGAGTTTAAAAAGATCAGTGTTGGGCTCTATACAGCAAACTGGAACAATATCTACGATTCCGATGCACACCAGGATGGTTTTGTGACGCCGTATGCCATGAGCAGTGAGAATGAGGATTTCGTAGAGATGATCGCCACTATGCTGATAGAAGGAAAAGAAGGATTTGACAGGATTGTAAACAGCATAGAGGATAAGACCAGCGACAACGGCACTACTCAGGCACAGGCCGTAGCAGCCCTGCGGCAGAAAGAAGCGATGGTGGTGAACTACTACAAGTCCGCTTACGATGTAGACTTCTACGCTTTGCAGAAAGCAACCAGAGACAGTATTAACGCACTTTTTTATTGATGCTTTATGAGAACAAATTTATACCTCTATATTTTTTTGACTGCATTATGCTTTGCCGCCTGTAAAAAGGAGGATGATAATGTATTTAAACAATCGCCCGATGAAAGAATTAATAAAGTGCTCAGTACCTACAGTGCTGCGCTTACCAGTGCCGAATATGGATGGAAAGGGATTGTATATCCCTCGGCTATATCCACTGTACCTTTTAGTTTTTATTTCAAATTCGATACAGCAAATCGTGTACAGATGTATGCTGACTGGGATTCATCCACACTCTCCGTTATGCAGGAAAGCAGTTACAGGTTGAAAGCCCTGCAGCAACCTTGTTTATTATTTGATACCTACAATTATATTCATATACTCTGCGATCCCGACGCTGGTATTAACGGCGGTTATTATGGCGGCGGGTTGCTATCCGATTTTGAGTTCATACTCGATAGCATGAGCAGCGACGGTGATACAATTAAACTTATAGGACGTTTGCATGGTAGTAAAGCTGTGCTCGTCAAAGCTACCTCCAAAGAGGCACAGGATTATTACGATAGAAAACGGAACTGGGATTTTAATTATTTTTCCCGGTTTCTTACTTATTTTAAAAAGCTGCATACTGGTAAAGGTGACTACGACATCTATATCAACCAGCAGTTCAAGAGCGTCAAAATCGTAAATGCTAACGTAAAATTCAGTGCCGGTTATTACTTAACACCCACTGGCGTCTCCTTTGACAAACCATTTACCGATGCCGGGGAAACCATTAATGGATTTGATGATGTCTCCTGGTCGGAAGACAATCAGCTCATGACCCTGAAGGTCAATGGCAGAGTTGTTACTATCAACAGTGATAAAAAACCCTATATCGTAGACAGCACCGCTGGCTCCCGCTGGTACAATACAGCTATAAACGCAGCTGACTATTACTACTCTGATGCAGGAATTCATGTAGATGGCCAGGATGACTATTACGACTTCAAATCTATCTCCGGTTTTGAGTACCTGTTATACTATCCCAATTTCCAGAGTAGTGGATATGACTTTAATGGAATCATGGAAAACAGTTACTACGGACCGGCCTTTAAAGCAAAATTCAGCACCAGCGGCATTGCCACATTCACCTATGGCGGCACATGGTATACCATCCCTGATTACAGTAGCACCACCATATCAAATATCATCACCAGGTTCACAGAAAGTACCGGTTACTACTTTGTACAAACCAGCGACTACAATACCTATGACATGGTGAATGTAAAGGATGCCCGTACCTGGATCAGCTGGCAATTATTCTAATGCATTAACCCTAAATAATAGAAAAAGAGAACCCATATGAGAACCAAGCCTGTTTCTGTACGCCTCGGGGCTGTCTTATACCTGTTATTGTTGTTGCTGCCGGCCATTGGCCTGCGTGCACAGACTGATATTACCATCGGTCTGGGCAACGGTAGTAACTCTACGACATCTTATCCATGTCCTATACAAGACTGGTATCAAGCTACCCGGGCCCAATATCTTTATCGAGCCTCTGAATTGACTGCCAAAGGCATGGGCCCTGGTATGATCAATGCCTTGAAATTCAACGCCACATCTGTAGGAAGCGATGTGGACGGTGCCGAGAACTATGCTATTAAAATAGTCGGCACTACGGTGAGTTCATTGTCTGACTCATATTATGAACCAGTAGGTAATAACTTTTACGGACCACTGAACTATATGCCGGTGGTGGGATTGAACTCTTTCACCATTCCTTCAGGTTTCTTCTGGAATGGTACGGACAATATCCTGGTAGAGGTATGTGGAGGCGCAGCTTCCTATACACATAACCCCGTATTCCCTTACACGACAGGTCTTGCGTTCAATGGATCCCATACATATTACCAGGATGCGGGCACCAGTCTTTGTGGCACCTCACAGGTGAACTCAGCATCGACGACCCGTCCTGACATTATTTTCAACTGGACTCCTGCCGCTGCATGTACCGGTACTCCCACAGCCGGTACTGCAGCCAGCAGTGCTTCAGCAGTATGTCTGAATGAAAGCTTTACACTTTCACTCAGTGGTGTGACGGTTGCTTCCGGTCTGAAATACCAGTGGCAATCCTCTACTGACAATAGCACATGGACAAACATTCCCAATGATACATTGTCATCACTTACTACCACGCAGACTGTGTCTTCATATTACCGCTGCGTGGTTACCTGTACTGCCAGCAGTAATGCGGCGAACTCTACGAGCGTACAGGTCACTAGTCCATCGTTAGTACATGGTACTTTCACTATCAATAAAGCGTTGCCAACAGGTGCAGGCAACTTTGCTTCCTTCAATGACGCATACAATTATATCAAGTGCGGTATTGACGGTGCAGTGGTATTTAATGTAGTGGCCAATTCGGCTTCTGCATACAATGAGCAGCTGATTATGACACCGGTTCCGGGTGCTTCAGCAACGAATACAGTTACCTTCAATGGCAACAATGATACGATCGCTTACCTCAGTACAACGAGTGCAGAAAGAGCAGTGATCAAACTGAATGGTGCAGATTATATCACCTTCAATGACCTGGTCATTCAGGCCAAAGGCAGTTCTTCCGGCCAATATGGCTTTGGTGTACAATTGCTGAATGATGCAGATTACAATACCATCAATAATTGTAAGATCCTTGTTAATACGACTTCTACCTCATCAGATTTTGCAGGTATCGTCGTAAGTGCATCTGCTACATCCGCTACCGGATCAGGCTCCACCAGCTGTGACAACAATACTTTTAGCAATAATACCGTGACGGGTGGTTACTATAGCATGACGCTGGTAGCCAGCTCGACGGCCTCAAATGCCAGCAATAAGGTGATCAACAACAAGTTCCTGGATTTCTACTATTATGGTATGTATATCTATGGAGCTTACAACCTCACATTTGAGAAGAATACGATCAGCCGTCCTTCACGTACTTCTGTGGATAATTTCTATGGTATCTATGTGACGAACCTGAGTACGAAATTAAACATCAATGCAAACAGGATTACTAACCCATTTGGTGGTAACCCCACCAGTACCAGTACCTTCTACGGTATTTACTTTACCAGCGTAGATGCGCTGAATACCCTGGAGAACGTGGTGAGCAATAACCTGATCTACAACCTCACAGGTAGTGGTTCTGTTTATGGATTTTACAACAGTTCTTCAGACAATATATTCTATTATCATAATACCCTCTCACTGGATGGATCTGCTACACCAGGTAGCTCTTATGTAACAAGAGGGTTCTACCAGACTTCCCAGGCAGCAGGTGTTTACCTGAGGGACAACATGATCACCATCAATCGTGGTGGACAGAATATCAAGCATGGTATTTACTTTGGTACCACATCAAGCGATATCGTATCCAATTATAACAATATCTACCTGGCGGCGACAGTTGCCAATGCTTACACCGGTTATTATTCCGCTAACAGGGCTACTTTGACCGACTGGCAAACTGCTACAACACAGGATGCCAATTCACTGGCAGCGAATCCTATCTATAAGGACAGTACGAATGGTAATTATGCCCCAAGCAGTCAGACAGTAAATGACAGAGGCTTCCCAGTAGGTATCGCAGCAGATATCAACAGCACTACCCGTAGTACATCTACACCGGATATGGGTGCCTATGAATTTACACCGGATCCATGTACTGCACCACCAGTGCCTGGTACATCGACTGTAAACAAGAATCCGGTATGTGTGGGTACGAATGTAGGTTTAGGCCTGAACGGCAATAGCAATGGTTTAACACAAACCTACCAGTGGCAGTACTCGACTACTGCTGCAGGACCATGGACAAACCTAGGTACGCCTATCAATTATCCTGATACGGTGATTGTGTCTACCGCCACCCTGTACTATCGTACAGCAGTGACCTGTAGTGGTAATACCGCTTATTCCACACCCGTTTTGCTGACTGTGAACCCTGCATTGCCACCAAATACCTATACGGTGGATAAGAATTCACCAGCCAGCGCTACCAACTATACCAGCTTTGCAGCTGTGAAAACCGCGCTGGAATGTGGTATTACAGGCCCTGTAGTATTCAATGTTGTAGCAGGTCGTACACCTTATGAAGAACAGTTCTCGCTCGACTCTGTAAGAGGTACTTCTGCCATCAATACCATCACCTTCCTGGGTAATGGCAACACGATCCACTATAGCTCCAATACCACCGATGAGCGCGCAGTTATAAAACTGAAGCACACAGACCATATCATTTTCGATAGTCTGAACATCGATGCAACCGGTACAGGTACCTACGGGTATGGTGTACAATTCATCGATCATGCTGATAGCAATGTGGTAAGACATAGTAACATCATTACGAATACTACGGATGGTTATAATTCAAACTACGCCGGTGTCGTGATCAATGCTTCTGACTCTGATCCGGCTACTACTGGTGCTACCCGTTGTACAGGCAATGTGATTGACAGCAATACCGTGACAGGTGGTTTGTATAGCGTGACAATTGTAGGTGGCAGCAGTGATCCTGTGTATGGAACAATTATCAGGAACAATATTCTGCAGGAATTCTACTACTATGGTCTTTACCTGGAATATACTTCTGGTACGCTGTTGAAAGGCAACACCATACAACGACCTACCCGTACCAATGTGAGTTATTACTATGGATTGTATGCTTACGGTGAAAACACGAACCTGAGTGTACTGGAGAACAGGTTCACCAATCCATTTGGCGGCTCACCGACTTCTACCAATTACTTCTATGGTATTTACTTCAGTAGTGTGTCTTCCAATTCAAGTACGCCTATACTGGTAGCTAACAATATCATGTACAAAACTACCGGTGCAGGATACCAGTATGGTTTCTACAACTACAATTCTCCAAATATCAATTACTACCACAATACAATTTCACTGGATAATACAGGTGGTAGCTCTTCTTACTATTCAAGAGGCTACTATCAGTCCAGTACAACCACTGGTATTAATTTCAAGAATAACATTATTACTATCAATAACTCTGGTGCCAACTATAAGTATGCAGTTTACCTGTCATCGACCGGTACAGAATTCTTCGCTGACCACAATGACTACTATGTAGCTGGTGGTGGCAACAATAAATTTATCGGTTACAGTAACAGTAACCAGGCTACGTTGGCAGACTGGAGAAGCACTACCGGTCAGGATGCAGCTACCATCAGTATAGACCCTGTTTATGCGGATGCGCCAAATGGCAACCTGACACCGGTGATCTATCCGTTGGATAATACAGGTATCCCATTAGGTATCACCAACGATATCGTACAAAAAACAAGGAGCACGACCACACCTGATATCGGTGCCTATGAAATAGACATCGTACCATGTGTGTCTCCGCTAAATCCGGGTACTGCGGTAGTAACGCCAAACAGCAATATCTGTATGGGTACCCAGATCACCCTCGATCTCACAAACAATACACCGGGTGGCCGCATGACTTATCAGTGGCAGGCTTCTTATACGGCTACTGGCCCATGGATCAATGTATCTGATACGCTCTATGTATCTCAGTACAAAATGGAGCTGGGTATGCTCAACTACTTCCGCTGTAAGATCGTATGTAGTGGCACCGACAGCGCTTTCTCCACAATCGCAACAGTGGCGATGAATGCTCCGCTGGTAAAAGGATTGTACACCATCAATCCTGCAGGTACAGGCAGCCGTAACTTCACTTCCTTCCAACAGGCTGTGACAGCACTGGAATGTGGTATAGCCGGTTGGGTGATCTTCGATGTAGTGCCTGGCACTTATACTGAGCGGATCCGTATGCGTAAAATACCAGGTGCGTCAGATACCAGCCGTGTCACTTTCCGTAGTCAGACAGGTGATCCTGTATCAGTTACACTGACTACCCCACCAACTTCGGCTGCGAACTATGTATTGAAACTGGATAGTGCCAGCTATGTGACTTATAAGAACATTACCATTAAAGCGACTGGCTCCACCTATGCAAGAGTAGTGGAACTGGCTGGTACTACAGCGTACGATAGCTTACTCACCAACATCCTGAGTATGCCTTCTACAACTTCGAACAGTACGAATATGGTAGGTGTCTATGCAACCAGCTTTAAAGGAAACAATAATGCCATCGTCGGTAATACCATCCAGAATGGGGCCAGTGGTATTTACTTCTCAGGTACAGGTACAAGTGAATTGGCAACGTCCATCGTGATTGACAGCAACTTTATAGCTGGTGCCTATGTAAATGGTATCTATTCATCTTATGTAGATCATATCGTTATTACCCGTAACAATGTAAACCTGACTGCACCGCTGGCCAGCACAGCTTACGGTATCTATAACTACTCCGATGACGGTGCGTTCAAAACTAACCATAACATCGTAAGCATCAACAATGCAAGCACCACAACCTATGGTATCTACACCTATAGTTGTGAGGCATCGCAGGCGGATACTGCGCAGATGGATGGAAACAGGGTGATTGCCACAACAGGCAATACCGGTACCATGTATGGTCTGGGCCACCAGTATTCCACTTACGTGAGTAACGTAAACAATGTGATCAACATCGCCACATCAGGCAGCAGTTCTTATGGCCTGTATAGCAGTAGTGATGCAAATAGTGTGTACTATAACAATACTGTTCAGAGTGCCGCTACTTCAGCTACCAACAATATCGCTGCTTACCTGGGTCACGCTTCTGCCGGATATAGTAATGTCTTCTTCAGAAATAATATCTTCTCTCATACAGGAGGCGGTTATGCCATGTATACAACCAGTGTGGGGTATCACAACAGTGATTACAATACACTGTATACATCTGGTACGAACCTGATCAGAAACACGAATACCGGTGTGAACTATACGACACTGAATGATTTCGTCACAGCTGCTGATCAGGATGTACACTCCATCGTATACAAACCTGCATTCGAAGCAGGGAATAATAACCTGCTGCCAGATCTGAATAACCCGGAAGTATGGGCGATTCATGGCCGTGGTGTACAGGTAAGAGGTAATGCACATGATATAAATGGTGCATACCGCCCACAAACACTGGCAGAAGGTGTACCTGACATGGGTGCATATGAATTCCTGCCAGCTGTAGAACCCGTGTTGTTAACACCTGTACCTGCTGCTCCATCTCCGGGTATTACCCAGACATTCATGTTCGGTACAGATACTGTAGCGAAAGTTACCTGGGCTGCTTCAGGTGCTGTGCCTACATCCCTGACGCTGAAACGCTACTCAGGTATCAAGCCGCCAAACCTGACGCCAACGCAGGAATTTATGTACTTCTACACCGATGTAGATGCAAGTGGACAGTACAGCAACTTTGATTTCAAACAATACTATGTGCCTTCATGGCAGGGTACATTCACAGATGAAAAAACAATTCACCTGGGTAGAACGAACAATGACTCCGCCTGGGTGGTGAATGATAGCAGTAAGGTCGATACTGACTTCAAGACGATCTCTGAAAATCAGTTATCATACCTCGACAGGTATACCGGTCTGAAAGGCAGCGAACCTGATGTACCAAGCTTCCCTGCACTACCGGATAGTTCTAACAGAGGTACCCGTTTCTGGGTAGGCTATGGTCACCAGTACTACATGAATGTGGATAACTCGCAGAACATGGTGTTGTACCTGAGTGCACAACAACCAGCACATGTAGTAGTGAAGATCCATGGTACCAGTTACAGGAAAGAATATACAGTACCCGCCAACTCAGTACTGGCATCAGATATCATCCCTAAATCAGGTTTGAGCGATGCACGTCTGCTGGGTGAAGGATTGTATGAACAAGGTATCAGCATAGAAAGTGACGAGCCTATCGTAGCCTATGCACACATATATAGTTCTGCCTCTTCCGGTGCAACCATGCTGTTGCCTGTAGGAACTTACGGATATGAATATTATGCACTCACATCCCGTCAGAACTATAGTTCTACTTCTTATTCCTGGTTCTATATTATCGCAGACAATGATAACACAGTAGTTGAAATCACACCATCCGTACCTACACTGGCAGGTAAACCTGCGAAGGTGCCATTCACTGTAACACTGAATAAAGGCCAGGTGTACCAGGTACTGGGTGCGATCATGAGTGGATCAGAAGGATATGACCTGTCTGGTAGTAAGGTTAGATCAATCACCAACTCAGCAGGTAAATGTTATCCGGTAGCGGTCTTCTCCGGCAATAGCCGTACATCCCTGGGTTGTGATGGCTCAACCGGTAGCTCAGGTGATAATGCGATCCAGCAAAACTTCCCGTCACAGGCATGGGGTATGCATTATCTCACAGCGCCTACCAGCAGTTCTGATGATCCTGCTACACTCTCTACGAATATCTTCCGTGTAATGGTGAAAGACTCCGCTACCGTTGTGAAACTGAATAATGTGCCGCTGACAGGTTTAATCAATGGACGCTACTATCAATACCAGAGCAATACCGCCGATTACCTGGAAGCTAATCAACCGATCATGGTAGCACAGTACATGGCATCAGAAGGTGCTTGTCCGAATACCGGTTCAATGGGTGATCCTGAAATGTTCTATATAAGTCCGCTGGAACAGGGTATCAATGCGGTAGGCTTGTATCGCAATGTATTGGAGGCGATAGATGTCAACTACCTCACCGTGATTATCCCTACAGGTGCTTTACCATCTCTCCTGATTGATAACAGTAACCTCTTCGACTACACTTATGCACATCCTAATAAACCAGGATATTCAGTAGTGGTGAAAAGATGGTCAGCTGCTTCTGCTCAGTGTATAGTAACCAGCGATTCTGCCTTCACCGCAGTCACCTATGGTATGGGTAGTGTAGAAAGCTATGGTTTCAATGCCGGTACACTGGTGAGAAATCTGAATGCCACTACCTCCTTTAACAATAACTATGGCTCCAGCAGCAGTTCTGATTATACCTGCGCCGGTACGCCATTCCACTTCACAGCTATGCTGCCGATCAAGCCAGTCTCCATCACATGGGAACTGAGCCAGGTAAGCAACCTGTTGCCTGCAGGCGATGTGATCCAAACAAACCCTGTAGCACTGGATAGCATTGTTGCAAATGGAAAGACTTATTATAAATATGACCTGACAGGTGATTACATGTTCACTGCACCAGGTACCTACTACATACCAATGAAGATGCAGCATCCTGAGATCGAAAGCTGTGACAATACTTCAGAGGTGATTCTCACCATCAAGGTGATCAGGAAACCAGTAGTGGATTATAGTGTGGATTACTCCGGTTGCGTAGCTGATATCGCAGAGCTGACAGGGAGTGTAACCACCGAAAACAATGCAGCCATCAATACCTGGAAATGGAATTTCGCAGATGGTACGACAGCTTCTACACAAAAAGTAACCAGGCAGTATCCTGCCGCAGGTACCTATGTTGAAGAACTGCACATCATCACTTCCGAAGGTTGTATCGGTGATACAACAAAAGAAGTAGTAGCGAATGAACCAACTGCAGCGAAACTCGTGACCGATAGCTTCACAGTATGTTACAACTCATCTGTGACCTTCACAGTGAAAGATCCTGAAACCGGTGTAACCTATAGCTGGTACAATGCGAAAACAGGTGGGGCCCTGCTGGATACCGGCAATACATTTACCATCAATCCGGTAACAACGCCTGGTATCTACTATGTAGAGGCAATGAAGAATGGTTGTGTAAGCACCTCACGCACACCCGCCACCGTAAATGTTTTGCCACAGTTGACAGTACCTGTAGTAGAAGTGGATAGCATCGGTGTAAACACCATCCGTTTCAAATGGAATGCAATACCTGGTGCAACTGGTTACGAGGTAAGTATCGATGGTGGTAATACCTGGGCTACACCTTCATCTGGTGCACAGGGTACAGAACATATAGTTACAGGCCTGAAACCAGTGCAGGAAGTAACGCTGATCGTGAAAGTAAAAGGTTGTGAAGACAAGATCTCCGATCCTGTATCAGCAGTTACACTCACTGATGGTATCTATATACCAAATGCGTTCTCTCCAAATGGTGACGGTTTGAATGATGTGCTGAAAGTATATGGTGCCGTTATCAGCGAAGTACACTTTATGGTGTTCAACCAGTGGGGTGAGAAGGTCTTTGAATCAAATGACCAGTCTGTAGGCTGGGATGGTTTCTACAAGAGTAAGGCGCAGCCTTCAGGAGTATACATCTATGTGGTAAAACTGAAACTGATAGATGGTAGTGCGATAGATAGAAAAGGTTCAGTGAACCTGATCAGGTAAGCCTAATTAAATAGTTATCCCATGAAGTATCCTGTTTTAAATTATACTGCTTGCTATTGCTCTCCACCTACGGGTGGGGGCAACAGCCGCAGCATACAGCGCTCCTTGTGGCTCACATTGGTCTCGCTGTTCATCATTGTATTATCAGGTCATGCACAAAACCTTTCCAATAAAGGAACAGAGTTCTGGACAGCCTATGGGCACCATGAGTTTATGGAACCCGGTTGGACCAACTCACAGGAGATGGTATTGTACCTGAGTGCTGAACAACCTGCTGTAGTCACTGTGTCCGTAGATAGTCTTGGCTGGAGTCGTACTTATTCTATACCCGCCAATACGGTGATTGCGACCGATTTTATACCGAAAGGCGGAACCTACGATGCGCGTTTGTATTCAGTGCCACCCAGTTTTGGTGGTACAGGTGGCGAAGGTATCTTCAGGTACAAGGGCATTCATATCGTGAGCAATGTACCTATTGTTGCATATGGCCACATATTTGGTTCTGCATCTTCCGGCGCCACTACGTTGTTGCCTGTGAATACCTGGGGTTATTATTATGTATCGCTGAATAGTGAGCAGAATTATCTGCCAGATTGTTTCTCCTGGATGTATGTGATCGCGAGCCATGATAGTACGGTAGTGGAAATCACACCTTCAGCACTGACCCGTAACGGCAACATGGCCAATGTACCTTTTACGGTGACCTTGAATAAGGGACAGATTTACCAGGTAGTAGGCAGTACAAATGGCAGCTCAGGAGTTGAATTAACGGGAACCAAAGTGCGCTCTATTGCAAATCCGGGTGATACCTGTTATCCTATTGCTGTATTTTCCGGCAGTAGCCGTACAGCCATTGGTTGTACAATAGGTACCGGAGGCAGTGGCGACAACAACATGCAGCAGGTTTTCCCTTCGCAGGCATGGGGTAAGCGTTATCTGCTGGCACCCACCAGCACATCTGCCAGTCCGTCCTCTTTTATGACCAACATTTATAAAGTATTGGTGAAGGATCCCATTACGGTGGTAAAGAGGAATGGTGTGGTATTGACCGGCCTGACCGGGAATAGTTATTACCGTTTTACGAGTGGTACGGCCGATTATATAGAAGCCGATAAACCAGTCATGGTCGCGCAGTTTATGTCCTCTGAGGGGGCATGCCCAAACACCTCCGGCGATGGAGACCCGGAAATGGTGTACCTCAGTCCGATAGAACAGGCCATCAAAAATATTGGCTTCTACCGCAATACCAGGGAGAATATTACCACAAATTACCTCACCCTGATCATTCCTACAGCAGGTACCCAATCATTGAAAATAGACGGGTTAAATAATGCGTGGAATTATACCTATGCACATCCTAATCTTCCGGGTTATTCTATAGTCATTAAACGGTGGTCAGCTGCTCAGGCTCAATGTCTTGTTTCCAGCGATTCTGCCTTTACTGCTGTAACATATGGTTTAGGCTCCGTGGAAAGCTATGGGTACAATGCGGGTACCATGATCAATAACCTGAATGCAGTGGGTACGATCCATAACCAATATGATACTGCCAATGTAAAAAACGATTTTACCTGTACCAATACACCTGTAGAACTGTCTGTATTACTGGCTTACCATCCTACAAATATGGTGTGGCAAATAAGTCAGCTGGGTAGTGCGATCACTCCCAATAATGATGTGGTGGTCACTAATCCGGTTAGCACTGGTCAGGAAATAGTGAATGGCGTACCTTATTACAAATACACCCTGCCGGGCACTTACCAGTTCAGTAATACCGGCACTTACGATATTACCATTACAAACACCAATCCTGAGATTGAAAAATGTGATCACACCGAACAGGTGAAGATCTCTGTGACAGTAAAGAAAAAACCTTCCGCGAAGTTCTCTTATACACATACCGGTTGTACAAAAGACTCCGTCTACTTTACAGGAGACACAAGCGGAAACGGATACGATGTCAACCGCTGGAAATGGACATTTGCCGGACCTGTATCAGATAGTGGTCAGCATGTGACACATGCTTTTGCACCAGGTACACAAAGTGTACAGCTGAGTGTAATTACAGAAGAAGGTTGTATTGCTGATAGCACTGCATCTATCACCATCTATCCAAGACCTACTGCCGATTTCAATATCAGTGTACAAAGTGTATGTGAAGGCAGTGATGTAACGCTTACCGATCAGTCGTCCTTTGCTGGTAGCGCACCTATAGCAGGCTGGTACTGGGATGGTGGCAATGGCACTGTCAATAACAATCCGACTGCCGCCGCGCAGACTGAACATTATGATACATACGGCACTTACAATATCAGGCATATTGTAAAGGTAAGCGACCTCTGTGTGAGCGATACGGTAACAAAACCAGTCACTGTTTACGCCAAACCAGTTCCATCCTTTACCTATCCTGACAACTGCCTGGCAGTAGATGGCATCGTACAGTTCACCAGTACGACCACGGTACCTGATGCACAAACACTGGGCTCCTATACCTGGGACTTTGGTGATGCAGCGGCTACTCCTGCCAATCCAAACACCAGCACAGATGCAAACCCACAACATACATACACTTCATTTGGTACTTATACAATCAAATACAGTGCGACCACAGCCAATGGTTGTACGAAAGATACGACTGTAACTGCCGTCTTTAAACTGAAACCAAAACTCACTTACACCAGGCTGGATTCTGTCTGCGTCAATCAGAAAGGAACAATTGATGTAGCAAAAGCTGCCGTAACCAATGGTGTAACTGGCACAGGTGTGTACAAAGGTCCGGGTACAAGTACTGCCGGGGCATTCAATCCAACGACCGCAGGTGCAGGCACACACACCATCTGGTATGTATTTACTACCAACAGTGGTTGCATAGACTCTATCTCTGCCACTATCAAAGTGAATCCAAAACCAGCTGCTGCGTTTACGGCCGAAGATGTATGTCTGGGAGCGCCAGTGGTGATCAGTGATCAATCCACTATCTCAGCAGGTAACATCGCTTCCTGGAACTGGAACTTTGGTGATGGTAACAGCGAGAGCCATACTGATAATACAACCTTCAACAAAACATACACTGTCTGGAAGACCTACACTGTGAAACTGGTAGCGGTCAGTGACAATGGTTGCGTCAGTGATACCGCTACCCACACAGTAGCTGTACATCCTAATCCGACTACAGACTTTGCACTACCACAGCATATCTGTATGCCGGAAGGGATTGCTGAATTCACTAATAGCACTTCCACACCTGATAAATCATCTATGAGCTATCAGTGGAACTTTGGTGATGGCACAGCCACCAGTACGACTGCTTCGCCAACGCATGTTTACCAGCAGGCAGGCAGCTATACGGTGACACTGACCGCTACTACTAAATATGGTTGCAGCAGCAGTAAAGACAAAGTGTTAAGCGCCTTCTTTACCCAACCGGTGGCACAATTCTCCGTATCACCCGATACACTCTGTCAGGGTACTGAAAGCATATTCACTGATCAGAGTACAGATGCCAGTGATAACATCACGACATGGAGCTGGACCTTTGGTGATGGCAGTAGTTCTACCAGCCGTAACCCGGTGAAAGAATATACCACGCCAGGTGAATACACCGTACAGCTCACCGTTACTAACGGCGCAGGCTGTGTATCTACGCCTGTAAGCAGCCAGGTAGTGGTATACCTGCAACCCGTGATCGATGCCGGCGACGACTTCGTTGTACCACAGGGTACCCTCATACAATTTAATGCAACGGCCAACGATAGCACCCAACTGGTATTTCGCTGGTCACCGGGTGATGGGCTTTCGTCTGCCAATGTGTTGAACCCATGGCTGGTAGCAATGGCAGACCAGGTGTACACACTCACCGCTATCGGCAAAGGTAGCTGTGGTGCACAGGACCAGATGAAAGTAAAAGTGCTGAAACCTGTGAAAATACCGAATGCGTTCTCTCCAAACGGAGATGGTATCAATGATCGCTGGGTGATTTCCAACCTCGCTGATTATCCAGGTGCTACCATCGAAGTATTCAACAGGTATGGACAAAGGGTATACTATTCCGTCGGCTACGATGCGCCATGGGATGGTATGTGGAATGGCAAGCTGTTGCCACTGGCGACCTACTACTACATCATCAAACTGAAAAACGGGTTCGCACCTCTCACCGGGTACGTTACGATACTTCAATAAGCAAATATTAACTCGCAATGAAAAATATCATCACCTTCATCCTGCTTTGCCCGCTATTGTTTGTAATGGCTGATAAGGCAAATGCGCAATCTGATCCGCATTTCTCCCAGTACTATGTGTACCCCTCCTGGCTGAATCCCGCACTGACCGGTGCTTTTGACGGCGATTACCGTGTGTCGGCTATCTATCGTACCCAGTGGGGAAACATCAGCAGTCCGTTTGCTACCTATGGTGTAGCCGCTGACATTACTACCAATAAGCAATTCAATGTTGGCGTCAGTGTATTGAATCAATCCGCTGGTGATGGTGGATATAACTATACGACCGGTTATGCCAGTGCCTCTTATACTGGTGTAAAGCTGGGTGCTAATCAAACACACAGATTGGTATTCGGTATACAGGCCGGTTTGATCCAACGCCGCTTTGATGCTTCCAAACTCACCTTTGGTGACCAGTGGAACCCAGTGACTGGTTATAACCCGGGCACTCCAAGTGCAGAGGTCTTAGGCAGAACATCTGCTACCTCCTTCGATGCCGGTGCTGGTGTACTGTATTACGATGCAGAGCCAGGTAAGAAGTATAACATCTTCGGTGGTTTCGGGGTGAGTCATCTTACACGTCCTACCGATCAGTTTAGTGCCAGTGGTGATGCACGTTTCCCTATGCGCTTTACAGGTCATGCCGGTGTGAAAATAGCGGTCAATGAAACCTTTAGTATCACACCGAATTTATTATATCTCCATCAGGGTAATGCAGAAGAAAAGATGATAGGCGCATACGGTCAGATGTATGTAACACCGACTGTTGATTTCCTGCTGGGCGTGAACTATCGTTTCAAAGATGCCATTGCTCCTCATGCAGGCTTTACCTATGGCGGCTTTACCCTTGGCGTTAGCTATGATATCAACAATTCCGATCTGGGCAAGATAGCCAGAGGCTCCAACAGCTTCGAACTCTCGCTGACCTGGATAGGCAGAAAACTCTTTAAAACACCTGAAGTAGAATTTGTGTGCCCACGTCTCTAAAATCTAATAAAGAACCATGAAAAAGATCTTCTTCACAGCAGCACTGTTAGGTGCAGTAATGGCAGGCAAAGCCCAGTTTGCTTACAATTACCTCAAGGCTGCTGACTATTATTTCAGGAACGCGGACTACAATTCTGCTGCACAGTATTATGAGAAATATCTGGCAGGCAACCGTTCCATCGTCAGCAATGCCGTTTATAAACCCTACAATACACAACAGGTAGCCAGCAAAAAGCAGGTATCTGTAAGCTCTGAACACCAGGCCATCTATAAGCTGGCAGAGAGCTATCGCTTACTGCATGATTATAGCAAAGCAGTGCCCTGGTATGCAGAGGCATTGGAGTTTGAAAAAACAGAATATCCATTAGCACCTTATTATTATGCCGTATCACTGCGTGCATTGAGCCGTTATGATCTGGCAGAAAAAGCATTCGCTTATTTCCTCGATACTTATCAGGCAGATGATAAATACCGTGATGATGCAAAGCGTGAACAACAGAACCTTCACTTCATCATTATACAACTTGCGCGCCCTGATCTTTCTCTATTTACTGTTGAGAAAGGAAATACCAACCTGAATCCTGAAGGTGCCAACTATGCCCCTGTATGGCTGGGCGATACCTTGTTGTTATTCACCTCTACCAGACCTGATAATGATGCTGCAAAGAATCATGTGTATACCAACAGGATATATGGCGCAAAGTTCAGTGGCGAAGTACCAGACAGCATTTCCAAACTGGCATTGGCACAACCCAAAAGTGAAGAACAGGGCGTGATCACTGTTACCCCGGATGGCAATACTATGTTCCTGACCCGCTGGGTAAAAAATAAGAAAGCAGCGATCTATAGCAGTCATAAAAATGGTGATACCTGGGCAGAACCTGTATTGCTGGATTCAATCGTAAATGCCACAGGTTTTAGTGCACAACAACCATTTGTCACTGCCGATGGCAAGCGCTTATTATATGCCAGTGACAGGCCAGGTGGTGAAGGAGGATTGGATATATGGGAAGCGCAACTGAATGGAGACGGTACTCCTTTCTTTACAAAAAATTTAGGCCCTGTGGTGAATACCGCTTCCAATGAACAGGCTCCTTATTACCATAGCCCTTCCGGCTTATTGGTCTTCTCTACAGATGGGAGAATAGGTATGGGTGGATATGATTTCTTCTATACAAAAGATAGCGCAGGTGGTTATACAACACCGGTGAATTTCGGTTATCCTGTAAACTCTGTGAAAGATGATATCTACTTTACCAGCAAGGGTAGTAAAGATAATATCCTGGAGTCAGTATGGTTGTCATCCGATCGTTCTGCCAGCTGTTGCTTAGAGTTGTTTACGTTGAAAAAGAGCGTACCGCCACCACCACCTCCGCCGCCACCAGTAACCGAAACACCTGTAGCTGTAGCGCCTCCGCCAGCTGAGGTACCTGTTGTACTGGACAATGTATACTACGATTTCAATCAATCATATCTGCAACCGGCTTCTTTCCCTTCATTGGATAAACTGGTTGCCATGCTGCAGGCACATCCTGAAGTGAAGATAGAACTGAGTGCACACACAGATAGCAAAGGTTCCAATGAACTGAACCGGAAACTGTCTGAAGCACGTGCAAAGAGTTGTGTGGATTACCTCGTGAGCAAAGGTGTGTCAGCAGAACGTCTTACCTGGAAGGGATATGCGGCTACCATGCCGATAGCGCCTAATACCAATACGGATGGATCAGATAATCCTGAAGGAAGGGCCAGGAACAGAAGGACGGAATTCAAAGTGATTAAATAGTAAACTATGAAAAGATTACCCCTGCTGTTGTTGCTGCTGGCCTGGTCCGCCAGCAGCTACGCACAGCAACAACCGCACTACACCCAGTACATTCTCAACACGTTTATCATCAACCCTGCTGTAGCAGGAATTGAGAACTACTGGGATGTAAAGGCGAGCCATCGCCATCAGTGGGCAGGATTGAACGGTGCCCCGGTTACTTCTTATCTCACTGTGCATGGACCATTACGTAAGAGTGATTATGCTGAAGCGGGTATCACAGGTTTGACGCCTCCCGGAGAGAATCCAAGAGGCAGAGCTTACTGGCAACAGTATACTACACCGCCTGCGCATGCAGGTGTAGGGATGACGATCCTGAATGATAAAACAGGTCCGCTGAACCGGTTTTCCATCACAGGTACCTATGCACATCATATTCCTATTTCGCCACGTACCAGTGTGAGTGCAGGAGTTTCAGTGGGAGTGCAACAGGTGTCGCTCGATGCTTCGAAGCTGGATTTTGAGCAGGCGGGAGATCCGGTGGTGGCAGCAAGCATACAGTTGAACAAGTGGCGGCCGGAAGTGAATGCAGGGTTGATGCTCTACAGCAGCAGCTATTATATCAGTGCAGCGGTACAGAACATCATTCCGCAGGAGATCGCGTATGACAATGGAAAAGTAGTGGGTGATTCTTTGTACAGAGGTAAGCTGGTGCCACATTTATTTTTCTCAGGAGGGTATCGTGCTTTTATCAATGATGATATCAGTGTATTGCCTTCCGTGATGGTGAGGATGATTACGGCTGCACCTGTCAGCTTTGACCTGAATACGAAGTTTCAGTATCGCGACAGGATGTGGTTAGGAGCTTCTTACCGCATCTCTGATGGATTTGCAGCCATGTTTGGTGTGAATATCAATTCGACAATCAATATCGGGTACTCCTATGATTATACCACCTCATCATTGAATACGGTGAGTAAAGGATCGCATGAGATATTGATTGGTTTCTTAATAGGGAACAGGTTTGGTGATCTGTGTCCGCGTAATTTCTAATTCATTTCATTTCGGGCGGCCGGCAGGCACAGCCCACTAACCCACGTTCGCGAAGCGAACGTCAATATATCAGATGGAGATAAAATAATTAAAATCAATTCTATCAAAACAAACAATCAAAATTTAATTTATGAAAAAGGTTTTCGGTTATTTATTCGTGGCATGTATGTTCTCCCTTACCCTTGGAATGACTTCTTGTAAAAAAGGTGATGCGGGTCCTGCAGGTCCACAGGGTGAAAAAGGTGACACAGGTGTGGCTGGAAATGCAGGTATCATTTACTCTGACTGGGAGGATGCAACATTCACTTTGGGATCTGACGATGCCACTTACTTTGTAGATGTAGATGCTCCAAAAATCACAGCAGACATACTGAATAGTGGTGATGTAAAAGTATATACTCAATACTATACAAGCAGCGGCCAGCTGGTGGTAATGCCATTGCCTTACTTCGATGGCAGCTATATTATCAACGTATCAATCTTTACAGGTGGCTTTGAAATCTACAGCAATTCTGATTTTAGCACTTATACCGACGATAATGGAAACAAGGCTTTCCAATACAGATATGTGATCATTCCAGGTGGCGAAGCAGCTGCACGTAAAGCAGGCATCGACTGGAACAATTACGAACAGGTAAAAGCTTACCTGCATCTGAAGAACTAGTTTACTAATGACCATCTCCATCAAAACCACAAGTAACAGGGCTGCTTTATCGAGAGCGGCCAATTTTTTCAACATCTAATAATCATACCATGAAAAGATATAGTGAATTGACAGATGAAGAATTAATAAAACTCTACAGATCGGGAGACGATAGTGCTTTCTCGGTACTGGTGTACAGACACAAAAACAGGATCTTTACAACCATCATGCTGTTGGTAAAGGACCGGCACCTGGCGGAAGATATTTTCCAGGATGTATTTATCAAAATCATTAATGCACTCAAAGAAGGACATTATCTGGACAATAGTCGTTTCATAGCCTGGGCAGTGAGAATCGCCCACAACTGCTGTATCAGCCATTTCCGGAAGAAGAATGCACGGCCTGCCTTTGCACTCATCTACAACGATGACATTACCAGTGGCGATAGCCGTATAGACATCAGCCAGGAGCAACGCATTATTATCAAAGAAACCAATACCGCCGTACAGGCATTAATGGATCGCCTGCCAGAAACACAGCGGGAAGCACTGATACTGCGATACTATGCAGATCTGAGTTTTAAAGAGATTGCGCAAACCGTCAACGTGGGGATCAACACCGCCCTGGGCAGGGTTCGGTATGCCATCATCAACATGCGAAAACTGATGGAGCGCGAGGCACTGGAAGCCGTTTTATAACCAACACTATACGTTCAGACGCGCACCTTTGACAGCAGGTTGCTTACTGGGCTCGCAGGGGAGCTCTACATAAAAGGTTGTTTCCTTACCTGGTACACTCTCAAACCACAGATGGCCATTGTGCATTTCTGCAATTTTTCTGGAGATGGATAACCCCAGTCCAAAGGACTGCTCACCGGCTGTACCCGGTCTTCCCGCAGAAGTGTGCATCTCAAAGATCTTGTCCTTTAATTCCGGCGGAATACCAATGCCTTTATCCTTGATCATAATGGTAAAGGTATTGTCTGTCCGGGTAGCACTGATATTGATCACGGATCTTTCATTACTGAACTTGATGGCATTGTCGATCAGGTTGGAGAAGAGCTGCCAGATCTTATCCCTGTCAAGATAGGCCATGCCTGCGGGCATGCGGCCTACCCTGATGCGTTGTCTTTTCTGCTGTGCTTTGAACTGTAGCAGATCGATACATTCCATCAGAACGAGGGGGAGATCTGTCAGTTCTGATCTCAGACCAGCCAGTTGTCCTTTGTTTTTATTTTCGAGTAGTTGATTAATGATTTCAAATGCCTGGTTGCCTGCGTTGGCGATCATCTGGTACATGGCTTTGCGCTGAGCTACATCGAACTCTTCGCCATCTAATAGCAGGCCGGCGATAGCACCGATATTGCCCACAGGGTTTTTCAGGTCATGAATAATGACTTTGAGCAGCGCGGCATTTTCCTGATCCCTGCTTTCCAGGGTACGCAGGGCAGTGGTAAGCCTGGCATTCTGAATACCCACCAGTTGCAGATTCTGCTTGGATCGAAGCCACATTTTCCAGATCAGGAAGGCGATGACAATCACTGATGCGAGGAAGAGGCTGGTGATGACTAAAAGGATGGTCTTGAGCCGGTCGTCATTTTTGAGTGAAATGATTTCCTGCTGACGGGCTACGTTATCAAATTCCCTGCTAATGTCTGCTTCGTGAATTTTCCGGTTGCGGTTGTCCAGCGAGTCTTTGATGTAGGTATATTCTTTTAGGAAAGCGTATGCCTTATCAGGTTGATTAGTTTTTGCAAACCAGGTTTCTTCTGCTTTGAGCCACCTGAGGCGCAGTTCTCTGTCCGGAAGTGCGATAGTATCCATTGCCGATTTTATCTTACTCAACATCTTATATGCCTCCGGCATCCGGTTGGTATTGATGTAGAGATTCGCGAGACGGAGCTGTGTGTAATAGGCGTCGTCATTGGCATAACCAGGCTGATTGTTGATACAGATGCTTTCAAGAAGCAGGGGCTCAACACTGGCGGTGTCTCCCTTTTTTAGGTACATGAACGACTGGTTGCCGTATATAATACCTTTTGCCATCGCGATATAGCGCTTCTCATTGGCGGCAATACTGAACCTGCCTTCGTTTTCACTGATATAGCTGAGGGCTTTCTGGAAATAAAGACTGGCGCTGTCATAATTGCCGGCACGGTCAAAGGAAAGCGCAGTATTGTCGATATTCTCCTGGATAAAGGAAAAGGCCGGGAAATCCTGCTCACCACAAATGAGGCGAAGGTGTGTGGCAGTTTTGAAATACTTAGCAGCTTCTGAGTATTTCTCCTGCCTGTAGCAGATCATGCCTAGCTGATTGTAATAGTCAGCAAGGAAAGCAGTATCATGAGTGGTTTCACCTATTTGCTTTGCCTTGTAATAGTATTCGAAAGCTTCAGTCAGCCGTTTTTGTGCTACCAGCACATCCCCTTTATTCAAAAGTGCGTTCACATACGACTTCGTATACCTTTTATCGTCCTTGAGATCTTTCATTACGTACAGCATGCTGTCGCAATAGATCAGGCTTTTTGAGTAGTCTTTGTCGTAATAGTAGTTTCTTTTGAACAGGTATTTACGGTATAGATCGCCCGGACCCGCATGTTGAAAACGGGCGTATACAGAATCCAGGTAGCGCAATTCTTTTTCCCTGTCCGGATCTGTACCCAGACTGTCAGCCTGGCGGATGACAGCTTCGAAAAATTTAGGGTGATCAACATTGTTCTGTTGACCGGGGTTACAGGCAATACACGCTAAAAGCATGTACACAAACAACACATACCAGAACACTCGCCAAAGGGATAATTCTTTTATACTAATAATAAACATTACATCTTATAACGTTAATAATAGCTAAACTATTTTTTAGCAAAACATTTTGTAACAGGTACTGGTTATTGCCCACCATAGTGTAAGGTAAAGCGTTTTTTGCAGGATGTGTAACAGGGGGTGAAAAATTACATGTAAGTGGTATAGCGATATAAGAATACTTTTTCAAGTAATGGATATTTTAAATGCAATTAGATTTCAGATGATTATTGGTATTGGGGGAAGAAAAACTGAGGACCACTTTCGTGATCCTCAGCCATCAATTTATTGCTTCTTTTCTAACAACTTGAAGAACTGATCCAGTTGCGGCAGGATCACAATCCTTGTTCTACGGTTGGCAGCTCGTCCTTCCGGTGTGTCATTGCTGGCTACCGGAACGTATTCGCTACGACCGGCAGCAGTGATACGTGCTGGATTGATTGCATAATCGTTTTGTAAAACACGGGTTACAGCAGTCGCTCTCTTCACACTCAGATCCCAGTTGTCCAGCAGTACGCCTTTCTTGTACGGGTTGGTATCGGTATGACCTTCTACGAGGAACTCGATATTAGGCTGATTATTCAGCACTTTGGCCACTTTACCCAATACTTCTTTTGCACGCGCAGTGATGTCATAGCTACCACTTTCAAACAACAGTTTGTCAGAGATGTCTATGTAAACCACACCCTTATCAACTTTAATGTTGATGTCCTGGTCATTCAGATCGCCGATAGCTCCTTTCAGGTTCATGACCAATGCCATGTTGAGGGAGTCCTTCCTGGCAATCGCTGACTGCAGGTCCTGGATGTAGGCATCCTTTGCGCCAATATTATCTAATGATTTCTTGATGCTTTCAGCCTGTGAATTACTGATCACAGACAGGTTTTTTAGCTGATCAAGCAGCTCGTTGTTGTTCTTTTTCAGCCCTTCTGTACGTTCGTCTGTGATATTTCTGCGATGTTCAAAAGCAGCAGTGGAATCACGAAGACTACGCTGGCAATCCTGTAATTGCCCCTGCAGTGCAGCATATTTCTCATTCAGAGAAACATAGCGGGCCTCCGAAGCCTTGTACTTCTTTGTACCTACACAGGAAAACAATAATACAGGCAACGATGCTGCCAACAATATGATCCTTAGTTTCATATAAATTTTATTTTAATTAAATAACTCTCAAGTTTGGTACCTGCACACTGGTAATATTCCAAAACCTTGCCACAATCTTTTTTGGCGGGGTGAACTATACCTGTAAATTTGTTAAAATGATGAGATTGATGGCAATTTCACCAATCATGGTATTAGTTTATCAGGGTAGGTACAGTGCGCCATGCTTATATTATATTGGTCTTCTTAACCACGTATAGGTCTCATATGAAGCAACAATTCTTTTCCCGCTTACTGGCAGGGGTACTGTGTTTGTCACCAGCCATTTTAAGCGCACAATCAAAATCGTTATCCACACTACAGCAACAATTTGTTGATCTGCGGTTCGGTATGTTCATCCACTTTAACATTCCTACTTTCATGGATCAGGACTGGCCTGACCCTGAAACGCCTGCTACTGCCTTCAATCCGACTAAATTGGATTGTAACCAGTGGGCTACAACTGCCAAAGCCGCGAATATGTCTTATGGTTGCCTGACTACAAAACACCATAGTGGTTTTTGTATATGGGATACCAAAACAACAGATTACAATGTTATGAATAGTCCGCTGAAGCGTGACGTCGTAAAAGAATATGTAACCGCATTCAGAGCAAAAGGATTGAAAGTGATGTTGTACTATTCCATTTTAGATACACATCATAAATTGCGTCCCCACGGCATTACCCGTCAGGATATTGAAATGATCAAAGCCCAACTCACAGAGTTACTTACCAATTACGGGGAGATCACGGCTTTGATTATAGATGGATGGGATGCACCATGGTCACGCATCTCTTACGAAGATGTACCGTTTGATGACATCTACCATCTGGTAAAGACACTGCAACCAAACTGCCTGCTCATGGACCTGAATGCAGCGAAATATCCAACAGATGCACTGTTCTACACAGATATCAAATCTTATGAACAGGGGGCCGGTCAGCACATCTCAAAAGAAAGTAATCAACTGCCTGCATTGTCCTGTTTGCCAATTAATCAGAACTGGTTCTGGAAAAAAAGTTTCCCAACCACACCCGTGAAAGATCCTGTAAAATTGGTCAATGACAACCTGGTTCAATTGAATAAAGCATGGTGTAACTTCATCCTGAATGTAGCGCCTAACCGTGAAGGGTTGATTGATGATAATGCAGTTGCTGCATTGACACAGATGGGAAAGATGTGGAAACCGGCAGGTCCATTACCTGCTTTGCCAAAAGGTGCAGCACCCATTACTGCACAAAACTTTGCGAAATTCCAGTACAGTAATTCCAGTTGGAGTGATGATATGAATATCATGGACTTTGCAAATGATGATAACTTCCGTACCAGCTGGCAGTCAAATGCTGAGGTGAAACAACCCTGGTATGAAGTGGACTTTGACAGGGAGAAGGATTTTAATATGGTGACCATTGTAGAAGATGGCGAGCATATTAAGAAGTACCAGTTGGAATACAACGATGGTGGTGTATGGAAACCCTTACCAGCAGGTGTACAACAGGGTCGTGTGAGAATACACAGATTTGATGCTGTAAGAGGTGGAAAAGTCAGAATAAAAATTGAAGAAAGTAGTGCACCCCCTGCAATCGCGGAATTCGGTGTGTACGATGAAAGAAAATAATCAATTCTTTTCTTTAAAATAAAACTCCCCACCAAATGAAAACGCTTTTGCCTTTGGCAAAAGCGTTTTCATTTGATTAATTTCCCTCATCTCCCCAGTCCGTTAAAAAAACATAAAAATAATTACCTGAGTGACCTGTCCGATGTAACCATTGAGCAACTGATGGAAGAGCGCAGAAAAGAATTCTTAGGTGAAGGCCTTAGATGGAATGATCTGGTACGTGAAGGTATGGCGGTGACTACGATGAATGCATGGATTGCGGCAGATGCTGTAACCAATGTAGAAACAGTAGTACCAGCTTATGTGCTTTATCCGGTACCCTCTGCGGAGATTTCTGCCAGTGGGGGATTATATGAGCAGAACACCGGGTACTAATACCAGAATATCCTACCCACCCGCATAAAAAGGTTGTATCTGGATTTTGATACAACCTTTTTTACCTTTATACCATGCTAACAGAACAAGCTGCTATTGACCTACAGAACACCCTTCGTCAACAACTGGTACTAACAGATCAGTTACCCGAAAACCTACAACTCATAGCCGGCGTAGATGTCGAATATGATAAAGAAACCGACCTGATAGCTGGTGCTATTGCTGTACTGGACTTTCATACATTGGAGGTAAAAGCCGTTGCCACCCACGTTATGCACGTTACTTTCCCTTACATCCCTGGTCTATTTTCATTCAGAGAAATGCCTGTCTTACTGGAGGCCTGGAAAAAACTGGAGCTACATCCTGACCTGATCGTTTGTGATGGCCATGGATTAGCGCATCCGAGACGATTTGGGTTGGCATGCCACCTCGGTGTGGTATTGGATATTCCGACATTAGGATGTGGGAAAACCCGCTTTTTTGGTGATTTCGAACCACCAGGGGAAGACCGTGGTAGCATCTCTCCTTTACTGGCGGAAGATAATAAAGAAACGATAGGCAATGTACTGCGTACACAACCCGGTATTAATCCTGTGTTTGTATCACCGGGGCATAAAATCAGTTTGGCTACAGCTACAGAAATTGTGTTGAAAATGGCAGCAGAATTTCGTTTGCCGGAAACTACACGCAAAGCGGATCATTATGGTCGGGAAGCCATGCTGGCATATAAGAATGAATAGTGAGTGAGTTTTTTTGCTGAGGTTGTAGAAAACGGAGGCACGGGTACCTATCCATGATCTCAACTGATATCCAATATAACATAGAAGAATTTACTCTTCTTCAATAAGGATTTCATCAGCGTTACGATAAGTGTATTTTAGATTGAGCGTAGAGGTGATCACTTCCAGCATATAGTCAAGGGTTTTGTCTTCAAATATGCTGGTTAGTCTTAAAGCTGCCATAGCAGGATTTTGCAACACAATTTTTTTATTATATGCCATAGACAGTCTTTCGGCAATACTGCCCAGTGTGTTGTTGTCAAAAGTAAAATGATAGTTTTCAAGCACTAAAGCACCGGCCTTGTAATATGCCATCTGGCCAGCGGTAACTATTACTTCCTTACTGTCTTTTTGCATTTTTACCTTGCCCGAACGCACCTTTACCATGATGAGCGAATCACTTTCTGCTACATGAAAGGCGGTCCCCAATACCGTCACCTGCACAGGGCCTGCTTTCACTATAAACGGATGTGAGGGGTCATACTTCACATCAAATTCACCATTCCCTTTCAATTGAATAGTACGGTTGGTGTAGTGGATATTGCCACCAGGAGCCACCTTTGCCACAGATCCATCCGGTAGTGTTTGTGTCACCGTTTGTAGGGTTGCAGCAATCTCGATGGTAGCAGGTTTACGTAGTTGTAACCATAACAATGCAACGGCAGTCAGCAAAGTTGCTGCCACTGCCACCCATGCAAGCCCACGTACTTTGGAGCGGGGCCTGGTTTGTTGCCATACCGCCTGTAAATCAGGGAGTGAATAGGGATGTTCACTGGCTATGTGCCACGCATCCCAGCTGGCCTGGAAAAGGCTGGCATTATCCGCATGGCTCATCTTCCAATCGTCAATCGCCATTGCTTCCTCAGGGAAGGCTTCCCCAGCGAAGTACCTGGACAGGAGCTCGTCGGTGATTTGAATATTTGCCATAATCAGTGAAAGAATTTTTGAATTTCAGTCAATAAACGAAACGAGATTAATATCCAGAAATACGTTTTGTCTGATAATTTTGTACGTAAAGCATGGAGAGCCTTACCCATGTGAGCTTCAACTGTTTTAACGGATATGTCAAGCTCTTTCGCGATCTCAGCGTAAGTTTTCTCTTCAAATCTGCTTTTATAGAATACTTCCCTGCACTTATCAGGCAATGATTCCATGGCAGACAAAACTTCTTTTTTGAGGGCCCGGACGGATACCTGCTCTTCATTGTTCCAGGTAGCATGTTCCTGTCCTGTGGCAAAACTTTTATAATGCCGCTGCCGGGTTTGCAGGCTTTTAATCCTGTTCAGGCAGTGATTGTGCGTAGCGGCATAGAGGTAAGCCCGTACTGACTGCTTAATAGATAGCGTTTCCTTTTTCTCCCATAGGAGCATGAATACCTGTTGTACCGCATCTCTCGCTTCCTCATTATCCTTTAGCAACGTATAAGCATACCGATGCAGATCCCCGAAATACTCGAAGAAGTATTGCTCAATTGTATGATTATCTGATAATTTTTCTTTCACAAATTCTATAGCCCAATGGTAATTTGCGTCTAAAGGTAGACAACTGAAAAGAACAAATACCCCTATTCATATAATTTTTCTTCTGGCAGCATCGGCATGGCCCTTTGCCCAGGCCTTATATATTTCTCTTTTATGAGGTTAATTCGTTAAATTAGACATAACAATAGTACGGATAAATTTAAACCTGTCAGTGCAAGGGCTGTCTAATCCAGGGAGTCATATTCAAATTCAACCATCATTTTATTTCCCTTCTTATGCAAAACAACTATTTACTCGTTATGGTGCTATGCCTTTTGGCATTGCAACCCGCTTTTGCCCAGAACATAGGAAATTTAGACCAGCGGGAAGTCGCTATAAACTTTATGGAGTATGTCCAGGATGGAAAACCCGATAAAGCGGCAAAATTACTGGACCAGAACAAAGTACAATACGACGATCTCCTAAAGTCGAACATGAAAGGTGCGGCAGAAAGTATTCGGGATGTGGCAGAAATGACCATCCCTGCGGTAACAGCCATGAAGACGGATAGTACGGTGTTTTTCAGGTGCCGGTATTACGCGCCGAAAGATAAATTCCCGGATTATTACCAGGTAGATATTCAGTTTGAAGACGAAAAATCATTGAAAATAACTAAGCTTGTATTTTATGACAGGGCGACCCTCGTCAAAATGCAAATAGCACAGAAAGAATAAATGAGAAAGGGAATCACTATAATGATTCCCATTTTTTTTATATTTTTCATTCAATGAAACAGCGCTTACTTTCCTTAGACTTTTTTCGCGGCGTTACCGTAGCCGGTATGATCCTCGTAAACAATCCCGGAGACTGGGGCCACATCTACGCCCCCCTGGAGCACTCCAAATGGAATGGCTGCACACCTACAGACCTGGTGTTCCCATTCTTCCTCTTTATGGTAGGCGTAGCAGTATCGTTTGCCCTGAGCAGCAGGAGACAAGACCCTACCTTACATAAATCACTCATCCTCCACGTATTTCGCCGTGCGGCCATCATATTTGGCATTGGACTGGCTTTTGGATTGATCCCTAAGTTCGACTTCGCACACGTCCGTATACCGGGTGTATTGGCCAGAATTGCGGTAGTTTACCTCATCATATCATTATTGTACCTGAAAACCAGCAGCAAAACCAGGATCTGGATCTGTGGCGGGCTGTTAGTAGGCTATTACCTGCTCATGACCCTTGTGCCTGTACCGGGTGTGGGGTATCCCAACCTGGAACCGGAAACCAACTTAGGTGCCTGGGTAGACAGATTGATCCTCACCCCTGATCACCTCTGGAAGCAATCCCGCACCTGGGACCCTGAAGGACTCTTAAGCACATTGCCTGCGATCAGTACCGGTTTATTGGGGATTATGGTGGGTGATTGGGTCAGGAGAAAAGATAAGCCTGAAGCAGATAAGGTTGCCTGGTTATTTACAGCAGGCTTCCTGTCAGTATTGGCAGGGTTGGTATGGGATGGCTTTTTCCCGATCAACAAACAATTGTGGACCAGTTCATTCGTATTATTTACAGCAGGGCTGGCCAGCATGGGATTAGCGCTTTGCTATTGGCTCATAGACGTACAGGGATATAAAAGCATTACACCGCCATTTGTAGCATTTGGCCGGAACGCCATCACGGCATATGTACTGTCCGGACTGGTACCAAGAATACACAGTATACCTTCCTCCCTGTTCATGCCATTCCTGTCGCCGCTCAATGCCTCACTGGCAGCAGCTATCACATTGGTACTACTCATGCTTATACCCGTTTGGATCCTGTACAAACGAAATATTATCTTGAAGATTTGACCAGTTTTTTGTATTATTAGGCGTCTTCCAAAATCAACTGTCTATGCAATCGGAGAGTCATGTGTTATGGTGGAATGCGTTTAAACAGGGGGACTGGGATGCCTTCACCGCTCTTTATGGAGAGTTCTACGAACTATTGAACAACTACGGCCGTAAGTTTACGCGGGATGAAGACCTCATCCACGATGTAGTGCACGATCTCTTTGTGAGAATATGGACTACCCGCCAGCGACTGGGTCAACCTGTATCTGTAAAAAATTACCTGTACAAAGCATTCCGTTCTACCTTATTCCGTAAGATCCAGTCCCTTTCAAAATTTGTGGAACTGGATGGGGAAGGGACTGGCTTTACTGTCAACTTTATTCCTGATGCATCTTTCCGGCAGGAGGAGCAGGAACTGCGTAAGCAGGTAATAGACCTGGTCAATACCCTCCCTGCCAGGCAACAGGAGATCATCTTCCTGCGATTTTATGAAGGCATGTCCTACGAAGAGATATCCACGATCATGGACATTAATATGAGTTCTACCTATAAATTATTATATAAAGCCCTCGACAACCTGCAAAAGGCCTCCAACAAACAAACCTGGCTGCTTATATGCGGCCTTTTATTCCTGCTGAAAAATATTTCAAAAAAAATTCCGGTTTTGGAGGGATAATTTTCAATATGTCATGTATAATACCAATAAACAGGGGATAGCGTGATGAACAATGATAAATATTTAGCGTATTCACTACAGGATTTTTTGGACGATGATGCTTTTATCAAATGGGTATCAGGCAAAGAACAAGACCCTGCAGCAGCACAATTCTGGAGCGAATTCCCTGTACAATATCCTGCAGCAGCAGCCAACTTTGAGTTTGCTGTAAATGTGATCCGTTCCTATCGGTCACAGGAGTTCTGGGACAATAAAGATAGCAAAGCCCGTGTACTCGAAAGGATTACGGCGACTATAGAAAGTCAGGGTGCCCGCCCTACCCGCCTGCGTTGGTTAAACAACTGGGTGCGTGCAGCAGCAGTGGCCCTGGTAGTGACTGCCGGAGGTTATATGATAGTGAACCATTACTTCCGCAATCACATGGAGCAGATAGCAACTGGCTATGGCGAAATGAGAACAGTGACATTGCCTGACCATAGTACCGTAACACTCAATGCATCTTCGGCCATATCATTCAATGAAGCATGGAGTGACACTAAACCAAGAGAAGTATGGATAGATGGTGAAGCCTATTTTGATGTAAAACATATCAACAGAACCGGCCCTGGCCAACAATTTATAGTACATAGCAATGGTATTAGTATTGAAGTACTGGGTACGTCCTTCAATGTCAGAAGCCGTCATGGCAAAACCAAAGTCGGATTGATTACAGGTAAGATCAAAGTAGATTATAATAAGGATCGCTCACTCGTTATGTTGCCTGGTGACTATGTGGAATACGCAGACAATAATTTAATAGTAACAAGAAAGTTAGATAAGCCCGAGAAGATAAAGCGCTGGACAGAGATACAGCTTACGTTTACAGACGCCACTTTAGGTGAGATCATAGAAACACTGCAGGATAACTATGGCTATACCGTAAAAGTAGCTGATGCCTCACTCAGAAAGTTAAAGATTGAAGGAGATATTAACGTAACGAATGTTGATGAACTCTTAACCGTAATTACTACTACGCTAAACGTAACAATCGATCAGCCATCCAAAAAGGAACTGGTCATCACATCAGGAAAGTAAAAGGGAGTACGCGGAGGAAGCGCGTATAAACAGTACACGTAAAAAAAAACTAATGAACATTTTAAACCAAAATCTCATTTTGGGGCTGCTTTCCTGTGCCCTGCTACCAGGTATTGCTGCACCTGTCAGCGCACAGACGCCCGCGATGTATGCTTCCATGAGGCAGACGGACAATATCCCATACCACAAGGCAGGAACAATGTCACTGAAAGATGCACTGATAAGGCTGAAAAAGCTGCAAAATATCCGTTTCGCATACAGGGAAGGACTGCTGGACGGTAAAATGGTGCCCGCTGATGTCGTAGACAGAGCAGAAACAATGGAGGCAGAAGCTGCCTTAAAATTATTACTGTCTGATTTCGCGCTTGCCTACAGCCGGGTCAACAAAACTCAGTATTCTATTTATACAAGGGACGTAAATACGACTATTCTCAATTACAACGCACTCTTTGCCGATAAACTGAAGGGGAAAATTACCGGCCCCGATGGCGCACCTGTACCTGGCGCTACCATCTCAGTAAAAGGTAATCCCGCTCTCGTAACTGTTGCCAACGATAAAGGAGATTTCGAACTAAATTTAAAAGATGCTACACTACCTATAGTATTGGTAGTTTCATCCATCGGTTTTGATAAACAGGAGATCACTGTCAACAGTGCTGCTGACCTGGTAAATGTAACACTCGCTGAATCCAACAAAGCACTCTCCGAAGTAGTAGTGACTGCATTGGGTATCAAAAAGGATAAAAAAGCACTGGCCTATTCAGTGACCGAAGTAAAGGGTAGTGACTTCACACAGGCCCGCGAGGTGAACGTTGCCAATGCACTTACCGGTAAAATTGCCGGTGTGAACGCTACCAGCCTGGCCAGCGGCCCTGGTGGTTCCAGCCGCGTGATCATTCGTGGAAACACTTCATTGAATGGGGATAACCAACCACTCTATGTTGTAAACGGTATGCCTATTGATAACACCACACCAGGCGGAAGCCCTACTACCGGTGGTGGTGGTCAGAACGTAGACCGTGGTGATGGTATTGGTGGCATCAACCCTGATGATATCGAGACCATTAGCGTATTGAAAGGAGGTACTGCTGCTGCACTCTATGGCTCCCGCGCAGCAAATGGTGTGATTCTCATCACTACCAAAAAAGGTCGTGCCCGAAAGGGGGTTGGGGTAGATTACAATTCTACCTTCACCGCAGAAACACCTGTTGTATTTACTGACTGGCAATATGAATATGGCCAGGGTGATGGCGGTGTAAAACCTTCTTCACAGTCACAGGCAGTAACCTGGGGCCGTCGCAGTTGGGGTGCTAAAATGGATGGTCAGAATTATATCGCATTCGACGGTAAAGAACATCCTTACTCCCCACAAAAAAATAATATCCAGAATTTCTACCGTACAGGTTCTACCTATACTAACACCGTAGCTTTTAACGGTGGTAATGAAGCACTGAACTTCCGCTTCTCGCTCTCTAATACCAACAGCAAAAGCATCGTTCCTAATTCAAAGTTCGACAAGAAAATTGCGAACCTGAACCTGAACGCTGTCCTGGGTAAAAGGATCAGCATCGAAGCAATAGCGCAATATAATGTAGAGAATGCCACAAACCGCTCCAGTTCCGGGGATGCTACCGGCAACCCTAACTGGGGCGTTTATATGATCGCGAATACAGTGGACATCCGCTCCCTGGATCCCGGTTATGATGAAAATGGTCGTGAAATACAATGGAATGAAACTGCGTACGCTTCCAACCCTTATTTCGTTGTGAACCGCTTCAAAAACAATGATACCAAAAACCGTTTCATTGGTCAGGCTAGTGTGAAATACGACATCCTCAAGAACCTGTATGTAAAAGGAAATATCAGCCGCGATTTCTTCAACTACGACTATGTAGGTATCATTCCAACTGGTACAGTTTATACTACAGGTGCTGCAGGTGAATACAGCGGCATAAGAAATGCAGTATCAGAAACCAACTCTATGCTCACGGCGAACTACAATACCAAACTCGCCGGTACAATCGGGCTGAACGTACTTGCAGGTGGAAATTCACGCAGATACAAATCAAATCAAACAGCCATTACCGGTACACAGTTCATTATTCCATTCTTCTACAGCTATACCAACCTGAGTACTGTCACAACTACGCCTACAAGAAACAATGTTGCGACCAACTCTATTTTTGGTGCGGTAGACCTGGACTATAAATCTGTCGTGTTCCTGAACTTCAGCGGTCGTGAAGACTGGTTTTCAACATTAAGTCCTCAGAATAATCATATCTTTTATCCTGCTGTAGGTAGCAGCTTCATCCTTTCTGATGCAGTGCAGCTGCCTAAAGCTATCAGCTTTGCCAAAGTACGCGCCTCATGGGCACAGGTAGGTGGTGCAACGCCTGATCCATACATCCTGAACCAGAGTTATAGTATGGTACAGGGTGGACATGAAGGTCAACCTGTACAAACAATCACACAGTCGAACGGTGCAAACCTGGTCACCAATTCCAACCTCAAGCCACTCACGTCTACTACTTACGAAGTAGGTGTTGAAGCACAGCTCCTGAATAACCGTATCGGTTTCGATATCACTTACTACAACAAGCATACGACGAACGATATCGTAACTACGGCTATCTCTACCACCTCCGGCTATAATAATGCACTGCTGAATGTGGGTAAATTATCGAACAAGGGTATTGAAGTACTGTTAACCGGTACACCAGTAAAATCTAAAAACTTCACTTGGAATGTGAGCTATAATGTGGCCTACAACCAGAGCAAAGTAGAACAACTGGCAGCTGGTCTCACTACCCTCCAGATGGCTACCAGCGTAGGTAGCTGGGCATTCGTACACAATTCCGTAGGGAGCCCCTATGGTGTGATCAAAGGGTATAGCGTAGCGAAAAATGAAAAAGGGGAGACTATTTACAATAGCGCTACCGGGTACGAGCAAAAGAGTGCGTTGAAGACTTTAGGTAACGGTGTACCACCGTTGACCATGGGTTTGAGCAATACCTTCCATTATAAACGCCTGTCACTCGATGTACTGGTAGACGGTAAATTCGGCAACAAGGTATTCTCTGTAATGAATGTATATGCTACCCGTTTTGGTCTGCACAAAAAGACATTGAAAGGTCGTGAAAACGGTCTGGAACTGAGTGGCGTTGATCAGAATGGCAATGCTTATACCAACACCATCCCGGTATCTAATCTGCGTCTTTACTACGACAATACCAAGAATTATACAGATCAGTTCATGTACGACGGTAGCTTCGTAAAACTGCGCCAGGTAGTACTGAGTTACCAGTTACCTGTGCATAATCTGAAGATCGTACAGAGCGCTTCCCTGTCTTTCGTAGCGCGTAACCTGCTTATCCTGTACAAGAATACGGACAACTTTGATCCGGAATCCAGCTACACAAACAGCAATGCCCAGGGCTTCGAAGCGTTTGGTATTCCACGCACCAGAAGTTTTGGTCTGAACCTGATGGCTAAATTCTAATTGTTCATGTTACACACTCGAATTATGAAAATGCGATTTAACTTTCTTATATATACAGCCATAGCAGCTACATTACTGATCCAGTCATGTGACAAGGGCTTTGAGGAAATGAATGTGAACCCGGATGCATCCAGCAGCGTAGTACCGGAATATATGTTCAGCAAAGCACTGCTGGACGCGCTGAACAACAGCTGGTTTGCCACAGATGCACTGGCATGTGGGGGATCTATGCAGCAATTTGCTACATACAAAGACGTACCGGGTATAGGAGACAAATATTATTTTCAACAAGGTACCTATCCCTACGATTACTTTACAACCGGATTTCCCGGAGCTGTAAATGAAATAGCGACCGTTATCAATGCACTGGATTCTTCAGAAGTCAATGAATTGTCCATCTCCCGCATCTGGCGCGTATTCATCATGCACCGCATAACGGATCTCTATGGCGACATTCCTTATTCTGAAGCTGCACAGGGATATACGACTAACAACTTTACGCCCAGTTACGATGCACAAAAGGACATCTATGCCGATATGCTGAATGAACTGGATGAAGCTGCTCAGGCGCTCGATGCCTCCAAAACAACTTTTGGCGCAGGTGATTATATCTATGAAGGGGATGTAACCAGGTGGAAGAAATTTGCTTACTCCCTGATGCTGCGCCTGGGTATGCGCATGTCAAAAGTCGATGCAGCATCTGCACAGACCTGGGTACAGAAGGCAATTGCAGGTGGTGTTATTACAGATGATGCAGACATTGCTACCATGAAATATACAGATGGTACATCGCTGAACAGGAATCCAAGAGCGGCTGCCCTGCTTTCCAACGACTACGCGGTGGCAGATGGTACGAGCAATACAGAAGGTGGTAAACTGGCCCGGACTTTTATCAATTTGCTGAAAGATAATAATGATCCCCGCCTGAATGTAATGGCCATCGTATGGAAGGATGGAAAGGCAGATACCAGCACCGCATTGCAATTCGGTATGCCCAATGGGCTGCTGCTGAAACCAGATAGCTTCGTGAATTATTCAGAACCAAATCCGTCAACAATCTTACAATATACTGCACCTATCATTGTGATGAGTGCTGCAGAAGTAAATCTTTACCTGGCAGAAGCGGCTGTAAGAGGCTGGTATTCCGGTGACGCAGCTACTACTTTCTCTGCCGCCATTGGTGCTTCTATGCGCAACTGGGCACAATTTGGCAGTGCAGGGGTGATTGCTGAAAGTAAAATCACAGCTTACCAGGCAGCACATACCCTTACTGGTACCACAGATCAACAGCTACAAATGATCGGCAATGAATACTATGTATCCATGTTCCTCGATGAACAGGAGATTCATGCCAACTGGCGCCGTTTGGGCTACCCTGCACTCACGCCTGTGAATATCTCCGGCAATATTACTGGTGGTACCATTCCCCGCCGCCTCCTGTATCCACCTTCAGAAGAAAGCGTGAACGCAGCAAGCCTGCAGGAAGCGGTAGACAGACAAGGCGCAAACCTGATGACAACCCGCATATGGTGGGATAAAGAATAATCCTCTCAACTTTTGAAATCATGCAAAACCAAAGAAGATCCGTATTGAAAAAAATGTTTGCCGCCGCAGCTGGTATGACCGGTATCAGTGCCGTAGCAAAGGCTGCCGGGGCGACACTGCCTGCCACAACAGAAAATGGAAATGTAGTTTATGACCAGGAAGTACCTTTATTTTCCAGTTTCAAAGTGCATGGCAACACCGTATACATTGCAGGTATCGGCGCCCACTTTGAAGGCGATATTAAGGCACATACAGATCATGTGCTGAAAGAAATGGAAGCACAGTTGAAAAAGGCAGGTTCTTCGATGGACAAGGTATTGAAAGTAAGCGTATTCCTGCATGACCTGAACGATTACAAGGCCATGAATGAGGTATATAGAGGCCGGTTTGGCGCTAACCCTCCGGTACGCACTACCGTAGCTGTTTATGGAGGAGTGCCGGGAGACTCTCTTGTAGAGATGGACTGCATTGCATCTCTATAAGAATAGTTCCCCCTTCTCTACGGGATCGCTTATTAAAGCGATCCCCCCTTTCTTCCTCACTTTTTTATTTTACTACTCATGAACCGCAGAGACTTATTGAAAAACATGTCTGTGATCCCTGTATTCGGGGCTTTCGCAGGCAGTGCTAATATATTGCCATTAACTGACGCCGCAGCACCTGCTGTAGCAAAAGATTATTTCAAAGATTTGGGTATCCGCACTTTCATCAATGCGGCAGGCACCTACACAGCAATGACAGGATCGCTCATGCGTCCTGAAGTGATGAATGCCATCAACTATGCTTCGAAAGATTTTGTATTGCTCGATGAGCTACAGGATAAAGTAGGCGCCCGCATTGCAGAACTGCTGAAATGTGAATATGCTACAGTTACTTCTGGTTGTGCATCTGCCATGACCCTGGGAGCCGCCGGTGTGCTCACAGGCATGGATGAAAAAAAAGTAGCACAGCTGCCACACCTGGAAGGTACTGGTATGAAAACAGAAGTGATCATCCAGCGCAAGCATGATATCGCATATGCACATGCCTTGAAAAATACAGGGTTGAAGATCGTTTATGTAGATACCAAAGAAGAACTGATCAGCGCTATCACCGACAAGACTGCGCTGATGTATTTCCTGAATGCAAATAACTTTGATGGACCGGTACAGGTAGAAGAGTTCCTGAAAATAGCACAGGCACACAACATCCCTACCATGATAGATTGTGCGGCAGACGTGCCTCCTGTGGAAAACCTGTGGAAGTATACGAACATGGGGTATGACCTGGTTTGTTTTTCAGGTGGTAAAGGTATTCGTGGCCCACAAAGTGCCGGTTTACTGCTGGGCAGAAAGAAATACATTCAGGCAGCGCGCCTCAGTGCTCCTCCAAGAGGGAATACCATTGGCCGTGGTCTGAAAGTAAACAAAGAAGAAATACTCGGTATGCTGATAGCGCTGGAAACTTATCTGGCTACCGATCATGACAAAGAATGGAAAATGTGGGAAGCACAAATTAAGTTGATTGGCGATGCAGCAACTTCCGTAGGTGGTGTGACCACTACCGTGAAAGTACCGGCTATCGCCAATCACGTGCCTACCCTGCATATAAGCTGGGATCCCAAAAAGATCCCTGCTACCGCAGCAGAATTAAAAGAGAAACTAAGAAGCGGTTCTCCATCCATAGAAATAGCTGATGGGGAAAACCAGCATGCCGTTGCCATCACTACCTGGATGCTGGTACCCGGACAGGAAAAGATAGTAGCCGCAGCGCTGAAAAAAGCGCTCACAGAGAAAGCTTTGTTAGAAACGCATGGTTGATAAATTGGAGTGTGTTTAGTCACCCACAGGGAGCCTCAAGGCTCCCTGTTAATTTTTACCACACAGGTCTTAACATTAAAGTAACAGAAATGAGGTTTTTAATATTTCTCATGCTGGCTGGGAGTGCTTTGCATGCACAACAATACAGCCTCCTCATAAAAAACGGGCACGTCATTGACCCGCGCAATCATATTGATGCAGTCATGGATATTGCACTCAGAGAAGATACCATCGCAAAGGTAGCACCACACATCGATGCTACAAGAGCCGCCACCATCATAGATGCAAAAGGAATGTACGTGACGCCGGGGCTTATTGATATTCACACACATAATTTCATTGGTACCACGCCTAACAGGTATTTAAATAATAGTTACAGTGCCGTAGCACCAGATGGCTTTACTTTCCGTTGCGGTGTGACGACTGTAGTAGATGCTGGTAGCTCGGGATGGCGCAGCTTTGAAACGTTTTTGGATCAGACCATCCGCCATTCGCAAACGAGGGTATTGGCATTTCTGAATATTGTAGGTGGTGGTATGCGTGGTGGGCCTTATGAACAGGATACGAATGATATGGATGCAAAGATGACAGCACTGACCATCCGCCAGTATAAGAAATATTTAGTAGGGATCAAGGTGGCACACTTTGAAGGTGCAGAATGGACACCCGTAGATAGAGCGGTACAGGCAGGAGAGATGACGGGAACCCCGGTGATGATTGACTTTGGAGGTAGTAATCCACCTTTGCCTCTCAATGAATTGTTTGAAAAACACCTGCGCCCCGGCGATATCTTTACCCATGTATATGCCAATGTAAAAGGACGTATGCCTATCGTAGATGAAAATGGAAAAGTACCTGATTACATCTGGGCTGCGCGTAAAAAAGGCATCCTCTTCGATGTGGGGCATGGTGGCACCAGCTTTTCCTACAAGATCGCTATGCCGGCTATGAAAGCGGGATTCCTGCCTAATACGATCAGTACGGATATTCACACAGGCAGTATGAATGCTGCCATGAAAGACCTGCTGAATGTGATGTCGAAAACCATGGCAATGGGCATGAGTTTTAATGCCCTGATCAAAGCTACTACAGATGATGCTGCAAAAGCCATTCGTCATGAAGAACTGGGTGCTCTTTCAGAAAACACCGTGGCGGACATTGCTATATTAAGATTAGAGAAAGGACAGTTTGGCTATGCAGATCCTATGGGTGTAAAACTGGAAGGGAAAGAAAGGATCGCCTGCGAAGTCACCATCCGTGCGGGTAAGGTCGTGTATGACCTGAATGGTCTGGCAGATAGTATCTCAGTACAAACCGAAAATTAAAATATGAAACTGTTTTTTTTGATTCCACTCTGTCTGCTGCTGAATAGCGTTGCCGCGCAGACAATATCTAAAGAGGAACTGATATTTTTAACGGCCGACTGGAAAGGAGAACGCTTTCCGGACGGCCGTCCCCGTATTCCTGATGCAGTGATTGCACTGGCCAAAGAGGTAGGGTTGGATGATGTATGGACGATATTGGAAGGAGAGGGATACCATTGCCAGTTTGAAGGTGGATTTAAAATGATCCATCCGGATAGCGTGATGGCAGGTAGAGCGGTCACGGCCATGTTTATTCCGGCCAGACCGGATATAGAAGCACATCTGAAAGAACGCGGACAACAAAAAGGCTGGAAAGGCAATAGTAATTCATGGCCCATCCAACAATTGACGAAAGGGGATGTATATGTGGCGGATGGATTCGGTAAAATTGCAGATGGTACATTGATCGGTTCTACACTAGGAAATGCCATCTATGCCCGCTCTGGCAATGGTGTAGTCTTCAATGCATCGGCCCGTGACCTGGATGGGCTGGAAGAGATCCCGGGTTTTAATGCGCTGGTGAGAGACTGGGATCCATCCTTTTTGAAAAACGTAATGTTGTCTGGTATGAATGTACCTATTCGTATAGGAAAGGCTGTTGTACTGCCGGGTGACTTGGTACTAACTTCCAAAGAAGGCGTTATTTTCGTACCTGCGCATCTCGCAGAAAAAGTAATTGCTATCGCTGCCTTTATACAGGTCAAAGATGCATTTAGTTTTGAGATGCTGAAGACTGGAAAATATACTCCCGGAGAACTGGACAATAACTGGACAGATGCTATCAGGCAGGCTTTTCTGGAATGGCAGCATAAGCAGGCGGGTAAAGCACCTATGACCAGGCAGGAGCTGGACAAAATGTTAGAAAAACGAACCTGGTAAAAAATAAATATCCACTTATGAATCATCTCGGCCCTTATATTATTGGTTTTTGGGTACTTTTAGCAATATTATTTTCGGGAAAACCACAAACTCGCGGCTACGTGTATACGTTAATGATCTTTGCCGCTGTGACAACTTCGCTATACTATCCGCAATATTTTACCCATGTTGGGGATTACGACCTTGCAAAACTAATCACACCTTTATTACAGATCATCATGTTCGGCATGGGAACAGCCATGAGTCTCCGTGATTTTTATGGTGTGATCAAAATGCCTATGGGTGTACTGACAGGTGTACTTTGTCATTTCACGATCATGCCTTTCATTGGCTGGGGGCTGGCGCATCTCTTTAAGTTTCCCCCGGAAATCGCTGCAGGCGTGGTATTGATAGGCACCGTGCCTTGTGGCATGGCGTCGAACGTCATCTCTTACCTGGCAAAAGCGAACCTCGCATTGTCAGTAACACTTACGGCTATTTCCACGATGCTGGCGCCTTTCGTGACACCATTGCTCATGCGCTGGCTGGCGGGAAGTTATATTGATATCAGCGTCACTCATATGATGTGGGACATCTTTAAAATGGTGATCCTGCCGGTGGCAGCGGGCCTGGTCTTCAATCATTTTTTGAGTGGCAGGGCGAAATGGCTGGACAATGTGATGCCTAAGATCTCCATGGCTGCCATTGGATTTATCATTGTGATCATTACTGCCCATGGGCGGGATAGCTTGCTGGATGTAGGTTTATTATTGATACTTAGTTCACTGATACACAATTTATCAGGTTATGGACTGGGTTACTGGTTGTGTAAGCTGATCCGGATGAAGGAGCAGGATTGCCGTACCATAGCGATAGAAGTAGGAATGCAAAATGGAGGGTTGGCATCTGCGATAGCGAAAAGTATGGGTAAGATAGCAACGGTAGGGTTGGCGCCGGCCGTGTTCGGCCCGTTGATGAATGTAACGGGGTCTTTGCTGGCCAGCTGGTGGCATAGGCATCCCCCTGAAGAATAACGTGGAGGCCGTACTACCGTAAGTAGTACGGCGCTAGTTTTATCATATAAGCCACCTTTCGGTGTCACGTGGTGGAATCTATAATAAAGACAAACGGGAATGAGAGGCAAAAGATAATAACTTAAAGCGAAAAAAGTATGCCTTTCGGCGAAATTTTTACAAATAATCTTTGGTCATCTTTCTTTTGTCCTGTTAATTTGATAAATTGTTAGTGAATAAGCAGGTCTCAAAAACGGGGCCGGAATCCATTTTCATCAATCAAAACCACGTATATGAATTCTCACTCTCATCGTCGGGATTTCCTTCGTCAACTGGCATTGTATACAATGGGCGCCGGCATGGTTCCAACTATTCTGGCTGCCTGTAATAATGGGCAATCAACAAAAGAATCAGATACAAAGGATACCACCGCTGCCACCAAAGCGGAAGCGCTGGGTACGGCCAAATCTTTGTTCTTTAAAATTTCCCTGGCAGAATGGTCCTTCCACAAGGCATTATTTGCGAACCAGATGAGCCACCTTGACTTCCCGGTGAAAGCCAAAAAGGATTTCGGCATTGAGGCAGTAGAGTATGTGAACCAGTTCTTTAAGGACAAAGCAAAAGATAAAGGCTACCTGGCTGATCTGAAAAAGCGCTGCAGCGACAATGGTGTAAGGAGTGTATTGATCATGTGTGATGGTGAAGGAGAAATGGGCGATCAGGATACAAAGAAGAGACACCAGGCGGTTGAGAATCATTACAAATGGGTGGAAGCCGCAGAATACCTGGGGTGTCACGCCATCCGCGTCAACGCTGCCGGCGAAGGTAAGCCGGAGGATGTAGCCAAAGCAGTCGTAGAATCCCTCTCTAAATTATCAGAATTCGCAAGTACCCATAATATCAACGTAATTGTAGAAAACCATGGCGGCATTTCATCTAATGGTAAATGGCTGTCTGGTGTCATGAAAACAATCAACCGCCCTAACTGTGGTACCCTCCCTGATTTTGGCAACTTCTGCCTGAACAGAACAAAACCTGAAGCCAATACGCCTGAAGCATGGGCAAAAACTAAATGCCTGGAAGAATATGACCGCTATGAAGGGGTCACAGAGCTCATGCCCTTTGCGAAAGGCGCCAGTGCCAAAACCTATGATTTCGATGCAAATGGTAACTGCGTAGAAACAGACTATCATAAAATGCTGAAGATCGTAAAAGAGGCCGGTTATACAGGTCATATCGGTATAGAATACGAGGGCAACCAATTGTCCGAAGATGAAGGGGTGAGAAAAACATTAGCACTTCTAAAGAAAGTGGGAGAGGAACTTAGCTAAGTTCCTCCCTCCCTTATGTTACCATTTATCAAACATCTTTTAACTTGATAGTTTTATAATATCTTAGTAGTCAATTTTTAAATGCTTCTTTCGTCCGCCGTTTAGCAGTTCGTCCCCAAAAACATTGTTAGCAACTGTAAGTTTGTAGTACAACCTTCCTCAATGGATAAATTTATTTTGTTCGGCGCAGTGGCAAGTATGTTTATGATTCTTGCCTTTTATATTGATAAGCTGATATCCTTCTTTGAGGACGTAGATGAAAATGAGGTGTTGGATGTGGGTTATGGTACTTGTTCCAGAGGAGGATTTCCAGTTTCTTCGGCCAGTCCGGAGGCTCCTGTTCTACTGACCGGTATCCACTGTATGGTGGGTAACCAGTACGTATACATCTATCCTAATCCACAGGATCGCTTCCTGGCGGGGTACTTTGTACAGGTAGTAGGGACCAGGATCCTGTACAAAATAGGTAATTTCGGGGATGAGGCGATCATCATCGGTATACCTGAAAAACTACTGGGGAAAAGATTTACCCTGCAATATGCGGCTTTTGATACCCAGGACCGTGTGAGTAATAAGATCACAGTGGTGGTCGATGGCATACCTTCGCTGGTAAATGATCTCGCTGATATCTTCCAGCAGAACTGGATGCAGGAAAACTAACCTATAATTTCAAAAGCATTTCTGAGAGCTGGAAGGTCCTGTCCAGTATCACTAAAATAATACCTACACCCAGCACAACCAGCAACTCTATCGTAAGCTTTCTCACCACTCCTTTATCCTGGATATTTCTCCAGACTAGCGGCAGGTTTACCACTGCACTTGCCAGCGAGGATAGTATTGCTACATTCCCTGCCAGCGCCGGACTTATTCTGTTGTGCATGGCCATGGTAGCTGCTGCGGCCGTCGTACTGGCGCTACTCACCAATCCCCCAAATACACCGGTAGCCAGTAAACCATATGAGCCAAATACCCTTGTCAGCAAGGTGCCACCTACCTGGATCAGGATGAACAATAAGCCAAACCATAATACCTTAGGCAATGAAATAGGAGAGGCAAGTTTTAGCGTGCCGGTATCCTCCGTCATTTGGGTTTGATGGATCTTATCTCTCCATATAAAAAGAGCGGCCACTATAGACATGGCTAGTAATGGAATCAGGGTAGACGATAAAGAGGCCGGAGAAAATAAGGTGGCAATCACCAGGTTACGGGCAAACATGGCTATGGTGGTCAGCATGCAGAGTGTCGTCATTTTCGAACTGAGACCTGATGTTTGCACCCGCGAGCTCATTTCTGCCACGGTGGCACTACTGTTCACCAATCCTCCGAATACCGCACCCAGGTACAATCCACTCGTACTGAAGATCCGCAGAAATACATAGTTCACAAAGCCAATACCCGCAATGGCAATGATGCTGATCCAGGCATCACTGGGATTGAAAAGTTCCCAGCGATCAATATATTTATCAGGCAGGATAGGATAAATGACAAAGCCGATCAATCCCAGCAAAATGGCACTTCTGATTTCTGATGGCAGCAATCCCCCGGCAAATTTATTCAGTTCTGATTTCCAGGCCAGCAGCATTGTCATTACAATCGCACCAGCCACAGGGGTGAAGATATGGCCTAATCCCACGAGAATCCCTAACACACAATTAACAATGAGGGCAGCAGAGGTCGTGATTTCAACCTGTTTTTCCGTCAGCAGACTCCGTGCATTAATAGCAATGACCAGCAGAAATACGCCAATCATGGAGATAATTATAAACTGCTCGCTGATCACGGCACTTAGCATACCCAGTAAGGCTACTATTGAGAATGTACGGATACCCGCCTCTTTTTGAGACCATTTTCTTTCCATGCCCACCAGCATGCCGATGCCAGTGGAAACTGCCATTTTCAAAGCGATGGGCGCCGCATCTAAGTGCATGAATGCATCCATGGGTTAAAAACAGATTTTAATGAATATTACTTTACCTTCAATTTCACCCTGTCTCCTTTGAACTGATAGGAAAAAGACATTGATTTTTGCATCGTTTGCAACACCTGTTCCAGTGACTGATCAGGAAAACTTCCATTTACAGCAGGTAACCCCGACACATCTCCATCTACATAAATTTCCGTACCATACCACTCTTCCAGTGTATGCATTGCATTCATAAACGGTACATTGGAAAAGGTCAATTCGCCTTTCAGCCAATGATCCAGTTCTGCAGGCTGGTAGGTCTCCTTTTCCATCAGGTCTATTTCTTTGTTCGCCAGCACCATATTGCCTATACCTAGCGTTTCTGCCTGATTATCAGTAGTAGAATGGTAGGATTTAGCTACCTGTACCGTACCGCTACCCAGGTAAGCAGTTGCCCCCTGTTGTGCTTCAAAGCAGCGAATTCTGAAACTGGCAGGGGCATTATTGGTGATAGTGAGAATATTGGTAACCAGCTTGATAGCATGTTTAGTGCTGATCCAGGCTTCCCCATCCAGCAATAAGGTATGTGTTTGTGCATAGTTGTCAGGTACCAGCAGGGTAGAATTCCCATTCAGCAATATCTCAGTACTATCTGGCAGTGTAAGGGAGGTACGGGTACCCATGCTCCCCTCATGAGCGGTATAATTGACCTGCGCCTCTCTGAATGATGCCAGGGCCGGCTTTTTCCCCAGTTTGAAATACCACCTGCCAATTAAATTGGCGCCTAAGACAAGAACGAGAATGATAAACAGCCATATGCTGGACTTTTTGTTTAAAGGCACTGGGAATTTTGATTTTGATGAAGGTATAAAAATAAAGAAAAAATTATAGGCCGTATCCCCATTGGGATCAAATAAAAAATGATCCTTTATTATCAATTTATTTAATTAAAACTTCACTTGTTTTGATATTATCTAAACCTGACTAAAAGCAGGGGCCCCCCTCCGTTGTGGATGTTGGGCGGGACCTTAACTTTGCGCCCCATGGAAAAGCAGCAACCTTTGTCATTCGAGAATACCGCCATCGCCTTTGAATCCAGAACGGATAAAGCATTGAAAAAAGCTGACTTTCTGTTTAGTAACATCGGCAAACCCTGGCTGGTAAAGCTGGGAGCAGCCCTTACGCCCTTAGCCTTTAAGATGCATTTACCCGTAAAAGGAATCATCAAAACCACCATCTTCGATCAGTTCTGCGGAGGTGAAAGCCTGGAAGAAGCTGCCCGTACCGCTGAATCCCTGGACAAATACCACGTAGGCGTGGCACTTGACTATGGCGTAGAAGCCATGGAAGGGGAAGAGAACTATGACCATGCAGTACCGGAATTCATTCGGGCGATCGAATATGCCGGCGACAAATCCAGCATTCCATTCATCGCCATCAAGGTAACCGGCTTTGCCCGTATTTCCCTGCTGGAAAAAATGCATGCCGGCGAAACCCTCTCCAATGAGGAAAAAGCCGAGTTTGACAGGGTGACAAAACGAATCCAGACCATTGCTGCGACTGCTGCTAAATACAACAAAGGACTGCTCATCGATGCGGAAGAAAGCTGGATACAGCAACCGGTAGATGACATGGCCGATATACTGATGGCACAGTTCAACAAAGAAAAAGTGATCATTTACAATACTTTCCAGCTGTATCGTCACGATCGACTGGAGTTTTTAAAAGCTTCCTTCCAGAAGGCACAACAACAGGGATACCTGTTAGGTGCAAAACTGGTAAGAGGCGCCTATATGGAAAAAGAGCGCAAACGTGCGCAGGATATGGGCTATCCTTCCCCCATCCAACCGAACAAAGCAGCTACCGATACGGATTACAACGCCGCGGTAGACTTCTGCATGCAACACCTGGATAAACTCGCCGTTTTCATTGGCACACACAATGAAGATAGTAGTATGCTGGGAGCCCGGCTGCTGGAACAACAAGATCTACCTCACCAACACCCACATGTCAGCTTTTCCCAATTGTACGGAATGAGCGACAACATTACCTTCAACCTGGCACATGCCGGTTACCGGGTGTCTAAGTACCTGCCTTATGGTCCTGTAAAGGATGTGATGCCCTATCTCATTCGCCGTGCACAGGAAAATACTTCCATCTCCGGACAAATGGGCCGCGAATTGGGATTACTGCGTAAGGAAATGCAGAGAAGGGGATTGTAACATTTCATAAATGGGTCGTATCAGAAGAAATCCCATTTATGAAACCTAAAATGACAACTATGTTGTTGTTACTGACTGTAACAGCACTACCACCCATTTTGCTTTCGGTATACCTATAGTATAGCTTCGGTACAGCTATAGTGCTATAAGTGTGCTATAAGTGCACCATAAGGACACCAAAAGGGCACTTCATTATCCCTGGGATATTGAGGTGCCCTTTTAGTACCCTTTTGATGACCCTTTAATGATGAAGTGGTAGTATAGTTACATCGAAGTTGCATCGAAAAACGATTGGAGCCACCCCCCACGGGAAGCGATTCTTTTTTCCTTATTTTTGCCGAATGGAACAATACCTCAACTTACTCCAACATATTCTGGACCACGGCTCCGTAAAAACCGACCGTACTGGTACAGGAACCGTCAGCTGCTTTGGAGCTCAGTTACGTTTTAATCTCCAGGAAGGCTTTCCGTTGGTGACCACCAAAAAGCTGCACCTGAAATCCATTATCTACGAACTGCTCTGGTTCTTAAAGGGCGATACCAATATTAAATACCTGAAAGACAATGGCGTAAGGATCTGGGATGAATGGGCCAATGAAAACGGTGACCTCGGACCTGTATATGGTAAACAATGGCGAAGCTGGGAAACAAAAGATGGTAAAGTCATTGACCAGATCAGCGACGCGATCAACACGATCAAAAAGAACCCTGACTCCCGTCGTATTATCGTGACGGCATGGAATCCGGCAGACCTGCCAGAGATGGCACTCAGCCCCTGCCACTGCCTGTTCCAGTTTTATGTAGCAGATGGCCGCCTCAGTTGCCAGCTCTACCAGCGTAGTGCAGATGTGTTCCTGGGTGTTCCTTTCAACATCGCTTCCTATGCGCTCCTCACCATGATGATCGCACAGGTATGTGACCTGGAGCCAGGTGATTTTGTACATACTTTTGGCGATGTACACCTGTACAGCAATCATATAGAACAGGCAAAGCTGCAGCTGAGCCGCACTCCTTATCCACTACCACAAATGAAGATCAATCCTGACAAAAAGGATATCTTCTCCTTTGAGTTTGAAGATTTCGAGCTGGAAAATTACCAGTTCCATCCTCATATCAAAGCGCCGGTAGCTGTATAAGTCATTATTCCTCCCATTAAATTATCTACATGCTCTCTATTATCGTTGCTGCTTCAGAAAATAATGTAATCGGTATTCATAATCATTTGCCATGGCACCTGCCTGTGGATATGAAATATTTCAAAGACACGACAATGGGAAAACCAATTGTCATGGGGCGTAAATCATTTGAAGAATTAGGAAGGGTATTGCCAGGCAGACCGAATATCATGATCACCCGTCAGCAGGATTATAGCAGCCCGGGTTTGATTGTGGTGCCTTCACTGGAAGCGGGTATTGAAAAGGCGAAAACCTTTGGTACAGAAGAGATTTTCATAACAGGAGGAGGGGAGATCTTCAAAATGGCTTTGCCAATCGTAGATAGATTGTACCTGACAAGGGTGCATGCGGAAGTGGATGGGGATACTTATTTCCCTGTATTTGATCCGACCGGGTGGAAACTGGTGAAGAATGAAAGGCATGAGAAGGATGAACGGCATGCACATGCGCTGACCTTCCAGGTGTGGGAACGCGAGAAATAATTTAAAAGGCCGGGGCAATTGCCCCGGCCTTTTAAATTATCTGAATATCACCGTCCCCAATCCATTCGTCAACTCATTTTCTAACTGCTTCAGGTGTTTATGCATTTTCATACAATTGATCTGAACCTCAAAATCCGTAGCCCGCTCCAGCTCCTGCTGGTTCTCCATAATCATCTTCCGTATCTTTCGTAGCATGAGGTAATTCGTAGTAGAGATCGTATCCTTCAGGTAAGCATTATCTCCATACACCGTTTCAATCTCAAATTCTTCTTTCCATTTCGGACTCAGCTCTGCCTCTTTATCTTCCATGATCTGTACTACCATAGCCGTTACATCGTGATCGGCATGATACAGGAACCATTTCTTATCCGGCAGGTTATCCTCATCATACATTTGCTTATACTCCCTCAGAATTCGTTTTACAATTTCATTATCTGCCAGTGATTCAAAATCATAAGGCAGGTGGAAAATATAGTCGGCAACAGTATTTTTATCTTCTTCACTAAATGGTTTATCCCCAAAGCGGAGCAGTATTTTCACCAGTTCTCTTTCCTGTCGTTCATCAGGGTTAAAGAAGTTGTCCGACACTACACCACCATTCTCCATGGCTTCCATGGCAGCAATAGCTTCCGGAGAAAGATCATCGTCGGATGGAGAGGTATTTTTCTCCTGGTCTCTGGTAAACAGTTGTTCCTTTTTCTGGAATTTTTCTCTGATGAATTTATTCACCAGGTTGATCAGACCTTGTTCATCAATTTTCAGTACCTGGCTACACTGGCGGATATAATCCTGTTGTTTGGTAAAGTCCTCGGTCTTATCGATCTTGGCGATGGTCTCCGCAATTTCATTTACCAGCTGGGATTTCTTGGTCGTATCAGTACCCGCATCCTGCATGGAAATTTGCAGTTTAAACAGGATGAAGTCCTGCTTATTGTCTGCAATAAATTGCCTGAAGGCGTCTGCGCCTATTTTTTGTACATAACTATCCGGGTCTTCCTTATCAGGTATTAATACCAGTTTCACATTCAATCCTTCCTCAATAGCCATATCCAAACCACGCAATGCCGCTTTTACACCAGCATTGTCACCATCGAAAAGGATGGTGAGGTTGTTAGTATATTTCTTGATAAGGCGCAGCTGGTGCTGTGTGAGGGAGGTACCACTGGAAGCCACCACGTTTTCAATCCCGGCCTGGTGCAGGGAAATGACGTCGGTATAACCTTCCACCAACAGACATTCATTCAGTTTGTCGATAGAATGGCGGGCAAAGTAAGTACCATATAATACCCGGTTTTTGACATAGATCTCATTTTCCGGGGAGTTGACGTATTTGGGGGCACGGTCGTTCTTTACTAGAATACGCGCACCAAACCCTAGTACTTTACCACTCTGGTTATGAATAGGGAAGATCACCCTGCCACGGTAATTATCGCCGGGTTGTTCATTCCTGATGGTGACCAGACCTGTTTTTTGCAGGTATTCCAGGTTATAGCCTTTGGCAAGGGCGGCTTTGGTAAAGGCATCCCATACGTTCAGGCTGTATCCCAGCTGGAATTTGCGGATGGTTTCCTGCGTGAAACCTCTTTCCTCAAAATAGCTGAGACCTACGTTCTGACCTTCATCGGTATTAAAAAGTGTATTAGAAAAGTATTCCCTGGCGAAGTTGTTTATAATATACAGACTGTCAGCCAGCTGCTGCTGTTGCTTGACTTCTGCGCTGACTTCCGTCTCTTCTATGGTAACGTCGTAGCGTTGAGCCAGCCATCGGAGGGCTTCCACATAGGAGTATTTTTCATGCTCCATGAGGAATTTGATAGCATTTCCGCTGACGCCGCAACCAAAGCATTTGTAGATTTCCTTGCTGGGTGTGACGGTAAAAGACGGGCTTTTTTCGTTGTGAAAAGGACAGAGGCCAAGGTAGTTGGCGCCTCTCTTTTTCAACTTCACGAAATTGCCGACGATCTCTACAATGTCAATGCGGGCGAGAATCTGTTGTATGGTTGCTTGCGATATCACACCGCAAATTAGTCATTTTTGGCCGGGTGCGATACGATATTGCATAATTGACTCATATACCCTTAATAATCCTATATATAAATGAGAAGAATTTTGCTATTGTTTTATTATCCTTCGTAAAAAAAGGAGTAATGCCTTTATAATCAACCCCAAACCCTGCTATCTGATAAAAAAATACCTGTAATGGGTAATTTTACATTTAATAAAGTTCCATAACCAGACTAATTTTATCTAACTCGGAATGGAATCAAAAATCAACAACGATCAAATTCTGGCCACGCGTCTGAAGAACGGCGATCACTCCGCATTTGAGGACTTGTATGCTACTTATCACCAGTTACTGTACAGTGTAGCATTCAAATACCTGAAAAGCGCAGCGGCTGCTGAAGATGCTGTGCACGAAACGTTCGTCAGACTGTGGACACACAGAGACGCACTCGATCCGTTGCAGGGGGTACGCAACTACCTGTTCAAAACCCTCAAATTCTATATTCTGAACCTCATCAGGAATAACAAGCGCATGCTTGTCAAAAACTATGAAATCACCTACAATGCAGGCGAAATTCACCAGGAAACCGAATCTTCTGTCATATTCAACGATTATAAAAAAGCGGTGGATACTGCTATCAACAGCCTGTCTGCCCAAAAGAAACATATCTTTAAAATGAGATCCGAGCAGGGGCTCACCAATGAAGAAGTTGCCCAGCGCTTAGGATTGAGTATCAATACAGTAAAGTTCCAATATTCACAGGCCAGCAAGACCCTGAAGTCAGTTTTAAAACTTCTTTTTCTCCTCTCTGTAATCGTTTACAAACTTTTTTTTTCCTGGACATAATACTTTCTTAAACCTCAGGTGTAGTACTATATATGAAGCCGCTTATCGACCAGCATCTTTTACAAAAGTTCAGACAGGATCAATGCACACCAGAAGAATATAAAATTGTTCTGGATTGGTTCTCTACGGATGAAGGTAAAAAGTACCTGGAAGAATCGATCATGCAGGACCTGGAAGAAGGAAAAGGAAGTGATGTCACCGCATCGCCGGCACTGTACGAAACGGTAATGAATAGCATCGCTTACAAGCCACGACGCCGCATCTACACTATGCTAAAAGTAGCTGCTGTCACCGCAGGGTTGATAGTGATGACCTATGCAGGAGTTTTCTTTTATCATCATCAACAGCTTCAAGTAATTCATACAGCTTATGGAGAACTACGTACCGTCGTATTACCAGATCAATCAGTGATCACCCTGAATGCCAATAGTACATTACGCTATTATGATAATTGGGATCAATCAAAAAACAGGGAAGTCTGGATAGAAGGAGAAGCCTGGTTCTCCGTTCAGAAATCTCCCGTTCCACGGCCTTTTCTGGTCAATACTGCCAGCCGGATGCAGGTAGAAGTATTAGGTACCACCTTTAATCTCATCGACAGACATGGTCGTATGCAGGTAGTACTTAGTTCAGGCAAAGTCCGCCTGCATAGCAGTGAAGAACCAGAAAAAGCAATCGTTATGCAGCCAGGTGACCTGGTCGAATTCAAACAGCAACAGAAGACTGTACAAAGGAAGCATACAGACACACTCACCTATACTTCCTGGACTAAGCGCAATCTTCATTTTGAAAATGCCACCTTCGCACAGCTGGCACAGCAACTGGAAGATACCTATGGCGTAACTGTAGAGATAAGGGACTCCTCTCTGTTACACCAACAGTTCACCGGCACTGTACCCGGTCAGCACATGGATATGTTGCTGGAAGGTTTATCGGAACTATTTCATGTAAAGATCAAAAAGGAAAACAACAGAGTAATAATAGAAAAAAAGTAAGAAAAACAACCAATGCGTAAGAGATGTATGCTGGTGTACAACAGCATGCAACAGTAACAGCGCTTTTATTTCATTCATGCTTAAAGGCAGTAGCACACCTGCTCAATAGCGGAGCAGGGCTTCTTATGTCTTTTAAAACAGTAACACAAACCACACTCACATGAACAAGTTCGTTAGTGCCTTTATGGCGGCTATGGGCATGGTATGTTTAAACAACATACCTGCCAGTGCCCAGGACCTGGCTATGCTGGGGAAATCCGGCACTGCTCCTTTCGAAAGAACGCAGACTAAATCGCTGAAAACAGTTCTTGACAAGCTGGAGCTCAAGTACAATGTACACTTCATGTACAAAAGCAAGCTGGCCAAATTGCAGTTGTCGAACGTAGAAGAAAGCACAGCTTCCCTCGAAGATGAGCTGAAAACTATTACCGTTCCTAACAAACTGCGTTATAAAAAACTCGGAGAAGGTTTCTATATCATCTTTGCACAAGATGATGAACCTGCTACGCCAACTACTTCCAACGGTGATTTAAACACAATCGCTTCTTCATCCATCACTCCTGAAACCATTACTGCTACCTCGCTGAGAGCCATACCCGTTACTGGTGTGGTGACCGATGATAAAGGTCAACCCATTCCTGGCGTTACCGTACTGGTAAAAGGTACTACCATTGGTACTACTACCGATGCTACCGGTGCATGGAAACTGAATGTTCCGGATGCCACCGCTGTATTGGAATTCTCTTTTATCGGTTATGTAAAACAGGAAGTACCTGTAAATGGTACCACGACCTTCAATATAAAACTGATGTCGGATGTGACAAGCATGTCTGAAGTCGTTGTAGTAGGTTATGGTACACAGAAAAAAGTAAACCTCACAGGTGCGGTAACCGCCATCGATGGTAAGGAAATCAGCGCCAAACCTGTAGGCCAGGTGTCTACAGCACTGCAAGGGGTTGCTCCGGGCGTAACCGTTACCACTGCATCCGGTCAGCCTGGTGTTGACCAGGGTACAATCAAGATCCGTGGTGTCGGTACACTGAACAACACTGATCCGCTGGTGCTGGTAGATGGGGTGCAGATGAGTATGAACGATGTCGATGCCAATGATATCGCTACCTATTCTGTACTGAAAGATGCTGCTGCCGCTGCAATCTATGGTGTGAGAGCTGCAAATGGTGTAATCCTCATCACCACTAAAAGAGGTGTCACCGGCAAAGCGAAAGTGAGCTATTCCAATTATTTTGGCTGGCAGAATCCTGCCCGTCTTGCAAAATATGTAGGTGCAAAGGACTTCATGAAACTGGTAAACCAATCAGCTATCAACACTGGTGGCGCTGCGGTTTATTCTGATTCCCAGATCTCTGCCTACGACGACCCTAACCGCGATACCGATCTTTACCCCGACAATTACTGGCTCAAGAAAATCCTGACCGGTAGCGGGTTTCAACAGGAACACAGCCTGGGTATAGCAGGTGGTTCTGAAAATGTGAAATACCATTTCTCTGCAAACTATTTCGATCAGAAAGGTCTGATCACCAACATGGACTTCAACAGAATTACCGTTCGTCTGAACACAGATATCAATGTGACCAAACGACTGACATTCAGTGCAGACATCTCTGCCCGTATGAATGACAGAAATGAACCACAGGGCGTATCTGGTTCCGCATGGTACCAGTTTGGCCAGGGTGCAGTGATCAACCCACTTACGGTGAACAAGTATAAAGATGGTACCTGGGCTATTGTAAGAGGTGGCCAGAACCCCATCCGTTTACAGCAGGAAGGTGGATTGTACAACTACAAGAGTAACCTCTTCTCCGGCAATTTCAAAGGCGTTTACGACCTTGTTAAAGGATTAAAACTGACAGGTACCGCAGCAGTGAACTACCAGTCTGATTACAACTCCCTCCGCGACAAAACGTTGAATTATTATACGGATCATCCTACTAATTCCGTAATTCTGCAGTTAGGTCAGAACGATCTGACCAAGGAAGCACAGGGCTACTGGTTCAAAAACTTCCAGGCATTGGCAGAATACACCAAACAAATCGGTAAACATTATTTCAAATTGTTAGGCGGTGCTTCACAACTGAATGAAACCACCGATTACCTGAACGGTTTCAGAAAGAATCTCGCAACTGGTACCACACAACTCAATGGTGGTGAACAATCCGGTCAGAGCACAGCAGGTTATGCTATGGAATACAACCTGGTGTCCTTCTTCGGCAGATTGAACTATAACTACGATGAGAAGTACCTGTTCGAAGCAAACATTCGTCGTGATGGTTCTTCCCGGTTCCCTGAAGGCCAGAAGTGGGGTACATTCCCTTCCTTCTCACTGGGTTGGAGAGTATCACAGGAATCATTTATGCAGGATATAAGCTGGCTGAATGATCTGAAATTACGTGGTTCATGGGGTAAGCTGGGTAATGACAGGGTGGTTGTAAATTCAAGTGATCCTACTTCTTACAACTATCCTTACCAGACTACCTATAGTTATGGCAGCTATCCTTTTGGTGGTGTGCTGAATCCAACTGCGGGTATATCTGTTTATCCAAACAGTGGTTTGACATGGGAAACTTCCACTATGACCGATATCGGTGTGGATGCAACGATCCTGAAAAAACTGGATGTTACTTTCGACTGGTATAACAGAACGACAGACAACATCCTAATGACATTGCCTATTCCATCTTCTGTAGGTCTGAGCCCTTCAGCTATGAATGCTGCCAAAGTACAGAACATAGGTTGGGAACTGGGTCTGAACTACCATAACTCAATCGGTGACAAAGGATTTAAATACAATGTTGGTTTCAACATTTCTGATGTACACAACAAGATCCTGGATGTAAAAGGTACTGACCAGATCAGTGCAAACACCAACTACATTTACACAGGTACTGTAACCGGTCAGCCAATCAATGCGCTGTATGGTTATAAATCAGAAGGTATCTTCCAGACAGCAGAACAGGTAGCTGGCCATGCTAAGCAAACCGTTGGTACCACTGGCCCTGGTGACCTGATCTACAAAGACATCAATGGTGATGGTACCATCACGCAGGCGCTGGATAGCAAAGGTGGTGATATGGTGTATCTCGGCAATACCATGCCTCGCTTTACATACGGTTTCAACCTGGGTGCATCTTACAAGCACTTCGATTTCTCTGCATTCTTCCAGGGTGTAGGTAAAGTAGATATCATGACCATGCCCATAGAAAGAGCGCCTATCAGCAACGATGGTAACTTCAGAGAAGAACACCTGGATAGCTGGACTTCTACCAATACAGGTGCTGCTTTCCCAAGACTGCTCACGACTACACAGAACTACCAGGCTTCTTCCTACTGGGTAAGGAGTGGTGCATATCTGCGTCTGAAAACAGTACAGCTGGGTTATTCTCTGCCATCCAACATTTTGGGTAAATCAGGATTTGACAGATGCCGTGTGTATGTAAGTGGTGCTAACCTGCTTACCTTCTCTTCACTGCCTAATGATATAGATCCGGAGTCTCCAAACGATAGCAGGTATTACCCACAGGTAAAGACCTTCACTTTCGGATTAAATGTGTCATTCTAAATTTAGTAAGCCATGAAGAAATTATCGATATTAATCATGCTGGGTGGAATCGCATTTGCCGGTTGTAATAAACAACTGGACGATCAGCCACAATCCAGTACCAGCCAGGCAACTTACTGGGCTACTGCTACAGATGCCACCAATGCTGTGAATAATTGTTATACCCGTCTCGGTGATGTGGATAACCGTATCTTCATTTCCTGTGCTACAGATGATAGTTACAGCTGGAGCGACTGGCCAAGTGATGTGAGGCTGGTAGGTAATGGAAGTGCTTCTATCAGTACAGGTACTTTCGCGAATTTTTGGAGTAACCTGTATCATATGATTGCCACCTGCAATGATGTGATGGATAATATAGACAGGGTGACTATGGATGCTGACCTGAAAGCACGTCTGAAAGGTGAAGCCCGTTTTATCCGTGCATATGCTTATCAGCAGCTGATCGGATTGTATGGTGATGTGGTGTTCAGAGATCATACACCTACTGCAGCTGAATTTTCTGTTGCACGTACACCACGCGCTACTGTTGCCAAGTGGATTGTAGACGAAGTGGATGCCATTGCACCAGATCTGCCTATATCCTACGGTACTGCTGACCAGGGTAGAATTACCCGTGGTGCAGCGTTAGCACTGAAAGCACGTACACTGCTGTATGAAGGTGATTATACTAATGCGGCTACTGCTGCAAAGGCAGTGATGGACCTGGGTTATTACCAGATCGATGCGAACTACAACAGCCTGTTTAATGGTTCAAACAAGAACAGCCTGGAACTCATTTTAACTGCTGGTTATGTAAAGACAACACATCCAAGTGCAATGGCTACCTGGGTAGGTGGTCCTTCAATGGGTGGTTGGTCACAGGTAGTGCCCCTGCAATCACTCGTAGATGCGTATGAATGTACAGATGGTTTGCCGATCGATCAGTCACCGCTGTATGATGCAGCGAACCCTTTCAAAAATCGTGACCCACGTTTGAGAAAGGTGGTCGTAACACCGGGTGATACCCTGAATGGTGTGGTGATTGATGTAACAAATAAGAATGGCCTGGATGCATTGGGTAAAAACAATGCCTCATTCACTGGTTATTATTATAAGAAATATGTACCTACCGATATTGATGGTAACTGGGATAGTAACTCTTACAATGACATGGTGCTGATTCGCTATGCAGAAGTACTGCTCACCTATGCAGAATCAAAGATCGAACTGAACCAGATCGACCAGTCTGTATATGATGCGATCAATCTGGTAAGACAACGTCCGGGTGTAGGTATGCCTGCAGTAACGGCAACGACTGCTCCTACACAGGCAGCACTGAGAGAAGTGGTACGTCGTGAAAGACATGTGGAGTTCCCAATGGAAGACAACCGCATTTTCGACATCCGTCGCTGGAAAATAGCTGAGACAGTGATGCCGGGAGTCGCGCATGGTATCCTGAATAATTATGATGCTACCCGTTCTGATTATGGTAGCAATGTGGTGATTGAAACAAGGAAATTTACCAATCCCCGCGATTATCTCTGGCCGGTACCACAGTCCGAAATTTCTGTGAATACGGCAGCATTGCCGAACAACACAGGATGGTGATTTAGTCAAATCTCCCGCCAAACTAAAGAGTGCTTCTGCCGAAAGGCAGGAGCATTTTTTTTTGAATGAAAGGATGACGGCAAAGCCTTCTCTCCACCGGCGCCAGCCGGAATAATTGCGATCCTCCTTGCTGCCGCAGGCCAATTCAGTTAAAGACATGTTAATATCTTAAATGAATAGTAACATCTACCGCCAATGATCCGCTTTATTAAAAAATCTTTATGCCTACCCGACTGTTATTCTGTACGCTGTTCGGGGTACTGTTACTCTTAAATGCCTGTGGCTCGGACAATGAGTGGGACACCAGTAAAACTCCCTACGAGCCCGGTTATAATGCAGACCCTAACTCAAAATTGGTTCGTTTTCTATCACCCCAGTCCACTATCAATGGTGGAAACCTCTACACTTCCGGCGACTATGTACTGGAAGAAGAGAAGGACGAAGGCTTACATGTTATTTCCTACCAGGACCCTGCCCATCCTAAAAAACTGGCTTTCATCAGCATCCCCGGCTTCCGCGCAGCCGCTATCAAAGGTGATTACCTGTACGTCAGTAACTACGATGACCTGGTCACCATTCGCCTGAATAGCTTTAATAATCTGCAGGAAACGAACCGCATTTCCAAAGCATGGCACCTGAACGATTATCCACCCTTTACAGGCGTATTATTTATTTGCGCCGATTCTACCAAAGGCACGATCGTGTCCTGGAAACTGAGTGAAGATCTTACCGGAACCTCCGCAAAATGTCGTCGATAATGAAGAAAATTTACATACGCTATATATTCATACTGATAGTACCCGTATTGATGGCCGTAGATGCTGCACCCGCCGACCTGCGTTACCTTGCATCTTCCAAATCAGTAGCCCAGGCAGGCATTGTCATCAATGGCAATCACCTGTACATTGCAGACAATGATGCTGTCGTGAATTATGACCTTTCTCAGCCTGCTGCACCTGTGGAAACCGCTCGTGAAAACCTGAGCATGACGGTAGACACCATGTACCTGTACAATGATAACCTTGTCATATGCCGTGATAATTATTATGGTACCGTGGTGTATGATGTTTCTTCAGGAGGGTTCAATGCATCTGGTTTTTACTGGCAATGGAGCGCCTGCAACAAGGTGACCTTATATGACGATAAAGCATTCGTGGTTGATAAACCAGGCTACTCCTGTACCGGCGATAACCCGGATGATCATGTGAGGATGTACACCCTTACCGGCAACACTACAACCAGCACTCCCACGGCATTGGCTGCTCAGAATGTAAGTGCATTTGCAGTGACTGAAAATACGGTATATGCCTCCATGGAGAGCCAGGGGTTGGGCGTAATTGATCTGGCCACGAACCTGGTGAAAACCACCTTTCCTGATAAGGTGTATTATTTCCTGCAGGTCGCCGGTACAAAGCTGTATGGCAGGAGTAAGAGCTCACTGGATTGTTATGACATCTCCAATCCTCAGAACCCAAAATTGATTTCACAGCTTTCAAACTGATGTATCTATGAAACAAATTTACTTTCTCATATGGCTGCTATGCTGTATGACTACGGTGAAAGCACAACAAAAATTAACAGGGTTACGCGTATTCGTCAATGTAGTCTCCTTTACAGAACCCGATGGCGGACCTGCCCTGGGTTTTGAATATCGTATCAAAAATAATATAAGTGCTGCGCTGGAAGGGCAGTGGATTTTATACAACATGAATAAATACAACAGAGAAAATTATGGCTTTCGCATCACACCGGATGTAAAGTATTTTTTCCCTGGCAGGCATCAACATTATAAATGGTTCTTTGCAGCACAGGCATTATATAAGCAGGTAAATCATTACGAGAATTATATCGTTCCTCATGCTGAAAATGGAACGCAGGTGTATGAAGAACTGGTAAAATACGAACAGCAGAAACAGGTGTTTGCACTGGGAGGTCGTTTTGGATTTCAGTCTAACTTTGGTGGCAAGGATGAAAAGTTTTTCTTCGAAGCATCTGTTGGCGTAGGCTTGAAATGGAAGTGGAAGCACTATACACAGGGGCCGCCGCCGGAAACAGGTTATAAAGAAGGCGATGATTGGTTCCATGTCGATGACGGCGGAGGCGCATTGCCAGACATTCCATTTAAAGTAAGATTCGGATATCGTTTTTAATATGAAAAGAACATTACTCATTTGCACATCCCTTTTGCCTGCACTGCGGGTAATGGCCTAACAGGAACAACAAGTTTGGATACCGTTTCTGATTCCGTTATATTTGATTGATAGTCACCAAATCAATCTTAAAGAATTCACGGAATGAAAGACGTATTTATAGTCGCCGCTGTGCGTACCCCCATAGGCTCGTTTAATGGCGCTTTGTCGACTCTGCCAGCTACCCGGATGGGAGCAATTGTAATCAAAGCCGCTTTGGAAAAAGCCGGTGTGGCACCAGGTGCTGTCAATGAATTATTTATGGGCAATGTACTCAGTGCCAACCTGGGACAGGCACCTGCCAACCAGGCAAGTATTTATGCCGGTTTACCGGATACAGTACCCTGTACTACGGTGAATAAAGTGTGTGCATCCGGCATGAAATCCATCATGCTGGGCGCCCAGAGTATTATGCTGGGTGATAATGATGTGGTTGTGGCTGGTGGAATGGAGAATATGAGTGCAGTACCTTACTACCTGGATAAGGGGAGGAACGGGTATAAGTTAGGCCATGGCACCTTGTCGGATGGCATCATCCGCGATGGGCTCTGGGATCCTTACAAAGATTTTCACATGGGCAATGCCGCTGAGATCTGTGCCACTGAATACAAGATATCGCGGGAGGAACAGGACGAATATGCCTCGCGTAGTTACAAACTTGCCGCAGCAGCATTTGAGAATGGATACTTTAAAGACGAGATCGTACCAGTAGAAATCCCCGGAAAAACAGTCGTTACAGTCGCCGAAGATGAAGATTATAAAAAGGTTAACTTCGAAAAGATCCCAACACTAAAACCCACATTCCAGAAAGACGGTACCATTACAGCAGCAAATGCTTCCAATATTAATGATGGAGCGGCCGCCCTCGTATTGGTAAGTGGAGAGAAGCTGAAAGAACTCGGTCTGAAGCCATTGGCAAAAATCATCAGCTTTGCAGATGCCTCGCAGGCACCGGAGTGGTTCACCACTACACCGGTAAAGGCGGTGAATAATGCACTGAAGAAAGCAGGTATGACAATTGACCAGATGGATTTTGCTGAGATCAATGAAGCATTTTCCTGTGTGCCGATTGCGAACCAGCGGGATCTGGGCCTGGATATGAACAAAGTAAATGTGTGGGGTGGAGCGGTGGCTTTAGGGCATCCGATCGGGTGTAGTGGAGCAAGGATCGTAGTAACCCTGAATTCCATTTTGCATCAGCATAATGCGAAGTATGGTGTAGCCGGGATCTGTAATGGGGGAGGAGGAGCGAGTGCTATCATCATCGAAAGAGTATAAAAAAAGAAGGATCTGCCACCCGGCAGATCCTTCTTTTTTTAAAGGCAGATCCTTTTATCTGTATAAACTTAAAGTCGTATCCAGTTTGGCCATCTTCCCTGCATCTTCCACCATATTCAGGTGCAACCACACGCTGTCCTTCCCTCTTTTTTCCATCTTTACCGCCAGCACATTTTTCTCAGGCATAATCACATCGCTGGTGATCTTTTCAAATAAAAAGAACTTATCCTGCACCAGGCTAAATGTCGGGTGTCGGTCTATAATGTCTATTGACTTGGTTTGCAGGGCAAAATCATCATCGATCCGGTACCTTTCCATCCGGGAGTCAGACAATAACCCTAAACCGGTAATAACCGCCAGTGTACGCAACGGCGGCAGGAGCAACCCGACTGCCATGACAAAGGGAAAACCATAAAATGCCGCCAGGTATACCCGCTTTCCGGATACTTCAGGTTGGGTCAGACCATATAATATAATGGCAGAACCAGCATAAAGAGTGAAGAATACCCGTTCCGTATAGGTGCCTTTAAAACCGTACCCGCTGATCAGTAAGATCACGGAGAGGACAGCAAAAAATAGCATGGTGAGATGGAAATACCACATCAGTTGGGTGATCACAGGGGCTTTCACCTTCTTAATCTTGCAGGAAACGGCTGCGAGAAAGCAGGTAGCCAGGACGGTAATGGTAAACATAGGTAAGGATAATTCGGCACTAATATATAAATAATTTATATTATTTAGTTAATTACCTCCTCCCTAACGGTAGGTCGGGGAGGAGGTAATTAATCTTTGCTTTTTTCACCATTAAACAATAATTTTGCCCCTGCCTTTGGGAAAAGCCAAAGGCATTTATCTTTCAAACTTTAAGAGTAACAGCATGCGTCAGATAGCTTTCAGACAAGCCTTACGAGAAGCCTTACAGGAAGAAATGCGCCGTGACGAGCGGGTTTTCCTGATGGGAGAGGAAGTAGCCGAATATAACGGAGCCTACAAAGTTAGCCAGGGAATGCTGGATGAATTTGGGGAAAAAAGAGTGATTGATACCCCTATCGCCGAGCTGGGTTTCACAGCAATCGGTGTAGGTGCTGCTCAGAACGGACTTCGTCCTGTTCTGGAATTCATGACCTGGAACTTCGCCGTACTGGCCCTGGACCAGATCCTGAATACTGCTTCTAAAATGCTCGCTATGAGTGGTGGACAGGTAGGTTGCCCGATCGTATTCCGTGGCCCTAACGGTTCCGCTGGTCAGCTGGGTGCTCAGCACTCCACTGCTTTTGAAAGTTACTATGCAAATATCCCAGGTTTAAAGGTGGTATCTGTTTCCAACCCATACGATGCTAAAGGTCTGCTGAAAGCGGCTATCCGTGACAACGACCCGGTTGTGTTCATGGAAAGTGAGCAGATGTACGGTGATATGGGTGAAGTGCCTGAAGAAGAATACATCATCCCAATCGGTAAAGCTGATATCAAACGCGCTGGTAGAGACGTTACCATCGTTTCTTTCAATAAAATGATGAAAGTTGCACTGGGTGCAGCTGAAGAACTGGCTAAAGAAGGTATTGAGGCTGAAGTGATCGACCTCCGCACCATCCGTCCGCTGGACTGGTTCACCATCCTGGAGTCTGTTAAAAAGACCAACCGCCTGGTGATCGTTGAAGAACAGTGGCCATTCTCCAGCATTTCTTCTGAGATCTCTTACAGAATTCAGAAAGAAGGCTTTGATTACCTGGATGCACCTATCCGTCGTATCACTGCTGTCGATGCTCCAATGCACTACGCACCAAACCTGGTGAAACTGTATCTGCCGGATATCGAAAGAACAGTGAAACTGGTGAAGGAAGTAATGTACATGAAGAAGTAATTTATTTCAGGGAAATAGAAAAAGCCGTCTCAATTGAGGCGGCTTTTTTATTTTAAACCAAATAACTTTTTAATTAAACCAAATAAAATAAGTCAGATTAATTTCATCAGGCGAAATCAATTTAATTTCTAAAAAATTCTCAACCAAATAAGTCAGAAGACAAATAACGGTCTCCCCTGTCACAAATAATACAAACAATCACTCCTTTATCCAGCTCCTTCGATAACCGCTCTGCCGCAGACACCGCACCACCACTACTCATGCCACAAAATACCCCTTCTTCCCTGGCTAGTCTCCTCGTCATGGCTCTTGCCTCGTCTTCCGCTATATCCATGATCCTGTCTACCCGCTGGCGATCAAAGATCTTTGGCAGGTAAGCTTCCGGCCATTTGCGGATACCTGGTATCTTTGACCCATCCGTTGGCTGACAACCTACGATCTGTACTGCTTCATTCACCTCCTTCAGGTATTTAGACACACCCATAATGGTACCTGTAGTACCCATAGCACTTACAAAATGGGTCACCGTACCTTCGGTATCTCTCCATATTTCAGGTCCTGTGGTTTTATAGTGCATGTTGTAGTTGTCAGGGTTGCCGAACTGGTTCAGCATATGATAACCGCCTTTGGCCACCTGGGCATTGGCATAATCAATAGACCCTTCCATAGATTGCTCCTTAGGCGTGAGGATCACTTTGGCCCCAAAGGCTTCCATGGTCAGCACTCTTTCGCGGGTAGCATCTTCCGGCATTACCAGTTCGATCTCCACGCCAAACAGGCTAGCGATCATAGCCAGTGCAATACCTGTATTGCCGCTGGTCGCTTCTATCAGTTTAATACCGGGTTTCAGTTCCCCTCTGTCCAGCGCACCTTTGATCATGCCATAGGCCGCTCTGTCTTTCACACTACCTCCCGGATTGGTGCCTTCCAGCTTGGCCAGAATGGTCACATTCGGATTGGCGCTGATGTTCTTCAGCGTTACCATGGGCGTATTACCTACCAAATCCAATATTCCTTTTCCTTGCATCAGTTATATAATTTTATCACACGTTCACTGTGTTCATACTCCCGTCCGCCCTATAGTAGATCCTGCTGAAAGGGTCTGTGCTTTTGATGAGCCATACATTACCACCGATAATGCTGTGGTGACCTACCACCGTATCTCCACCCAAAATGGTGGCGCCGGCATAAATTACAACATGATCTTCGATAGTCGGGTGTCTTTTGCTCCTCGCCATATCCTTGTCTACACTCAGGGCGCCTAATGTAACACCTTGATACAGTTTTACATGCGCCCCGATTTCAGTGGTTTCACCGATCACGATACCAGTGCCATGGTCCATGCAGAAGTAAGGAGCGATGACCGCAGCAGGGTGAATGTCGATACCAGTACGGCTATGCGCCTGTTCCGTGATCATACGGGGCAGGAGGGGGACGTGCAGTTTTTGTAAAGCATGGGCTATGCGGTAAAATGCAATCGCATAAAACCCGGGATATGCCCTGATTACCTCATAAAGGCAGGTAGCGGCAGGGTCACCCTGCAACAATGCTTCTGCATCTTTATTCAGTGAATCATAAATATCTGGCGCCTGCGCCATAAATTGCTGGCTCAGCTTTGCAGCATCCGCAGGCAATTGTGGTTGCATGGGTTGTAAAAGGTGTTGCAATGAGGATTGCAACATATGCGCATATTCTTCTAACAACACCACATCTGGCATTACTTTCCCCTGATATTCAGGAAATAACCAGTTGATAAAGTTATTCGCAAACTCGTTTACAGCGCTAGTCGAGGGATAGGCGGTTGCAGCAGCTTGCTGATGCCTTCTCCTTAATTCTTCTAAAAGTTGTTGCATATGCAAGTGAATTACAGGCCTATAGTGAATCTTCCTATTACCTGAAATTACGTAAAAGTCCATAAAAGTAGTAGATAAATATCAAATTGATCGATGAAACCCGATTTGCTACCCAATCCTTTTTTATATTATTTTTGCCTGTTGTTCACTAAAACCAAGATATGGCCAACATTCTGATAATAGATGACGAAAAGAGTATCCGCAAAACACTGTCGGAGATCTTAAGCTATGAAGGTTACAAGGTAGACGAAGCTGCTGACGGCGCTGAAGGCTTTAAGATGTTCAGGGAAAAGCAGTATGATGCGGTCCTTTGCGATATTAAAATGCCTAAAATGGATGGGCTGGAATTTCTGGAAAAAGCAAAAGAAGCAAATCCGGATGTTCCCATTGTGATGGTGTCAGGCCATGGCAATATCGATACAGCGGTGGATGCCGTGAAAAAGGGAGCCTATGATTATATCTCCAAACCTCCGGATCTGAACAGGTTGTTAGTCACCCTGCGCAACGCGATGGACAAAAGTACCCTGGTGGCAGAAACCAAAGTACTCCGCCGCAAAGTGAACAGAACCCAGGAAATGATCGGCCAGTCAGCTCCTATCCTGAAGATCAAAGAAACCATCGAAAAGGTGGCGCCTACCGATGCCCGCGTACTGGTAACCGGTGAAAACGGGGTAGGTAAGGAGCTGGTAGCCCGCTGGCTTCATGAGCGTAGTAACCGCGCTTCCGGCCCTATCGTAGAAGTGAACTGCGCTGCTATTCCCAGCGAACTGATAGAAAGTGAGCTCTTTGGTCATGAAAAAGGTTCCTTCACCTCTGCCGTAAAGCAACGTATCGGTAAATTCGAACAGGCAAGCGGTGGTACCCTCTTCCTCGATGAAATTGGCGATATGAGCCTCAGCGCCCAGGCCAAGGTACTCCGTGCCCTGCAGGAAGGTAAGATCACCCGTGTAGGTGGCGATAAGGAAATCAGCGTAGACGTTCGTGTGGTAGCGGCTACCAACAAGGACCTGCTGAAAGAAGTGGAAGACAAGAACTTCCGTCTGGACCTTTATCACCGTCTTTCCGTGATCCTGATCCACGTACCATCTCTGAACGATCGTCGTGACGACATCCCTGCCCTGGTAGAACACTTCCTGGAAAGTGCCTGTCAGGAATACGGTATGGCAAAGAAAGGTATCGAGAAGGATGCCATGAAAGCGCTTCAAAACCACAACTGGTCCGGTAATATCCGTGAACTGGGCAACGTGGTAGCGAGATTGGTCATTCTTTCCGGCAAGACCATCACTTCTGAAGATGTAGTGGACTATGTAGTTCCTAACAGAGAAAAGAAGAAAGTGAATGCATAATATTTAAAAATGCTTCTGCTGTTCAGGCAGAAGCATTTTTTCCAATTTGTTAATCACCATGGCCAAACACCTATACTTGTTAAGTGGTATGGGCTCCGATGAACGGGTGTTTCAGAACATTTCTTTTCCGGATCAGTATATCGTCCATTTTATTCCCTGGCTCACCCCACTGCCGGATGAAACCCTTGCCGGCTACACTTCCCGCATGACAGCACATATCCCTGCCGATGAAGATATAACCCTGGTGGGTGTATCTCTGGGAGGTATTCTATCAGTCGAAATAGCCCGCCAGCGCCCTGTGAGCAAAGTGATCCTGATCAGCAGTATCAAGACTACCGCCGAGCGCCCTGTCTATTTCAACCTGGTACGACGTACCCGCCTGCTGTCATTACTGGCTTTGCCGGATGCCATCCTTTTTGGAAAGCACCGGGACCTGATGATCCCCTTCTTTTTGAATGCGGAATCACCGGCAGAGAAGGAACTACTACTGGATTATGCGAGGAATACGGACTTTGTGTACCTCCGTTGGGCCATTAAGATCCTCATCGGTTGGGAAAATGAAGTTGTACCTTCCTCCCTGGTGCACATCCATGGCGGTAAAGACCTAACTTTACCGATCAGTACTGTCAAAGCGGATTACGTGATCCCCGATGGTGGTCACTTTATGGTATATAACCGGGCAAAGGAAATTACCGATATACTAAAAAAAGAGCTGAACTAAACAATGTTAAAATATTTTAAGAAAACTTTTATCTGTTATTCAGTAGCTTGCAAACAACAGAATATTATATTTGTAAAATTAACTATCTTAAACAACATCTGAATGAACCTGGCTTTTTGGAAGAAGAATAACGAGGGTCAGCCAAAGAAGAAAAAATCTGCAATAAGAGAGTGGTTTGATGCAGCCATATTCGCTATCATCGCTGCTACCCTGATCCGCACTTTTATTTTTGAGGCATATACCATTCCTACCCCGTCTATGGAAAAAACTTTGCTTGTGAACGACTTCCTGTTTGTAAGCAAAATCAGTTACGGTCCACGTATCCCAATGACGCCGCTGGCAGTACCATTTACCCATCACACCCTGCCGTTTACAAAGTATTCCAAAGCCTATTCTGAAGCAGTACACTGGAAATACAGACGTTTACCTGGATTCTCTGATGTAAAACGCTATGATGTAGTGGTGTTCAACTTCCCTGAAGGAGATACTGTGGCCCTGGAAAATCAGGACCAGAGCTACTACCAGATGGTGCGTGCTTATGGCCGCGAAACAGTGTGGGAGCAGAATCACGTGATTTCCCGCCCTGTAGATAAAAGAGAGAACTATATTAAGAGATGTATGGCTGTTGCAGGCGATACCCTCACTATAAAAGACGGAGTTGTATTCATCAACGGGCAGCAGGCGCCTATTCCACCAGAAAGTGAGCGCCGTTACTGGGTAACCACTACTGGTGATGCCCTGAACCCTTCCCGCCTGGATGAAATGGATATCGACGCAGGTACAGATGGTCCTTACGATTCTGCTAAGTACAGGTACAACCTGACGCCAGCAGCAGCAGCGACCCTGAAGTCCTGGCCGGTAGTAACGAACCTCGTACCATTTGTAAATCCAAATCCTGAAGAAGTGGCAGTGTTCCCTCATGATACTGCACACTACCACTGGACAGAACATAATTTTGGTCCGCTGTACATTCCTAAAAAAGGTGCAACAGTAAAGATCGATGCGACTACTATTGCTTTCTATGATCGCATTATCAGCGTGTATGAAGGCAATAAGCTGGAAAACAGAAACGGTCAGATCTTTATCAATGACCAACCTGCTACCTCCTATACATTCAAAATGAACTATTACTGGATGATGGGGGATAACCGCGATAACTCACTGGATTCACGTTACTGGGGTTTTGTGCCGGAAGATCATGTGGTAGGTAAAGCGTGGCTGATCTGGATGAGTTATGGTAAAGGCAGTATCCGCTGGAGCCGTTTGTTCAGAACAATTAAGTAGTTCAATTATAATTCTTATAGCAAAGCCATTGCCGCAGGCAATGGCTTTGCTATTTTTTTTACTTTTTGTCAGTGTATTCCTTCAGTTCGTCAGTTCTTTTTCGTCATCCTTGCCTGCTTTCCGTTCTTTGTGTCATAAAATCAGTAACACATGAAAGCCTTCTTCCTTAGTTGTTTTTGTTTGATCAGTAGTCATCTGTTCGCACAGGTAGCCGATACCAGCGCCCTTTATAAAGCCATCAAAACGGGTGACAGCCTGATCTTCGACATCGGTTTCAACACGTGTAACCTGGCACCCTACAATGACATCTTCGCAGATGATTTTCGTTTTTATCATGATAAAGGTGGTATCACCTTTGGCAAAGCAGCCTTTATCGAAAGCATGCAAACCGGCATCTGCAAACAAAAGAATAAGTTAGAAAGGTTTTTAGTTCCCGGTACACTACAGGTCTTTCCATTGGCAAACAATGGCGTACTCTATGGTGCTATTGAAAATGGTGACCATGCCTTTTATGTCACAGAGAAAGACAAACCCCGTTACCAGACAGGTGTGGCAAGATTCACGATCGTCTGGCTATTGGTCGATGGAAAGTGGAAAGCGACCGAGGCATTGAGCTATGATCATCGTGCAAAGTAGCTGGCTACAGGCCTTTCATCCATTTTTTTCGTAATTTCAGGCATGGACAAACAAAAATTCACATTCGAATATACCTCATACAAAGATAGTAGCGAGCTCTCCCCGGCAGATGAAAAACTGCTCAACGAAGCCCGCAAAGTCACAGAAAACGCCTATGCACCTTATTCCAATTTTTATGTAGGCGCCATCATTCAATTAGAAAATGGGGCAACCGTACCCGGTACCAACCAGGAAAACGCAAGTTACCCAGTAGGCATCTGTGCAGAAAGAACTGCACTGTCCACTGCGTCTTCCTTATACCCCGGCGTAGGCATCGATACCATTGCTGTTAGTTATAACAACAAGAACGGTGGTAAGAACGACGCCCCCATTTCTCCCTGTGGCATCTGCCGTCAGACCATTTCTGAATATGAAAACAGGCAACATAAACCTATCCGTATTATTATGAGTGGACAGAGTGGAAAAGTGTACATTCTGCAGACAGCACAATACCTGCTGCCATTCGGATTCACCGCAGAAGATATGGAGTAGAGAGAATTTGATTATCTTTACGGACTACTCAAACCTATGTTGTATATCCGTATCCTATGTATGCTTGTGCTGGCATTGCTCACTGTGCATACCACTTACAGCCGCACGCGTTATTCTCTGATTCCATGCAAAACGGAATTTCCACCCTTATGTCCAGCTATCACATATTATCATAGTGAAGGTCCAGGTGGCGACAGCTCTTACCTGCATACCATCAAAGCAGCTATAGAAAAAGAACCCAAAGAACCACTTTTCTATTATGCTTTAGGCGTGATCTATTTTAATAACCGGCAGTTTGCCGAAGCCGTATCGGCATTTGAAGCAGCAGCAGACAATGGGTACAAACGGGATGCAGATTATTATCTTCACATAGGTACAGCCTGTATGCAATCCAAACAATATAACAAAGGCGTTCGCCACCTGCATCGCTGTCTGGACCTACGTCCAAAGGATACAGCAGCCATTCAGGCAATCGCGCAGAATAGTTATGTCAACGGCGATTATCAGCAGGCGATCACTTACTGGCAGCAATTGTTAAACATTCAACCAGAAAACGCTTTTGCAAGGTTTATGCTGGGAAAATCATATATCGGTAACGGTGATACAAAGAAAGGAGGGATGTTGTGTGACCAAGCGACTGCAAACTTATAATCACTGCAGGCTTAGAATAAAAGAAGTTGTATCATGCTTTTCAAAATTACTTATTGGACTACCTATCCTCATCAGGTACCAGAATTAAAAGAGGCCATATCGTACTTAGATACGGCCTCTTTTAATATATATTTACGTACTCTTTTAGAAATATTTACATTTTCTCAGGTACATCAATACCCAACAGTTTCATCGCGGACTTAATCGTATTGGCAGTCAGCATAATGATCTGCGTACGCAACTTCTGCTTTTCAGTCGTTTCTGCTTTGGTTACAGAATACGTATACACACCATCTACTTTTTCAGCATAGAAACTATTAAAAGTCTGCGTCAAATTATACACATAATTTGCAATTACGGAAGGGCTCATTTCAATCGCTGCTTCTTCCAGTACCGTTTCATATTGCTCATTCAGCAGGATCAGTTCCTTCTCCAATGGCAACAAGCTGCCCTTATGACAGTAGCCTTCCAGCTTTGTGACATCAGGATTTACATCACGGAGAATTGATTTGATACGTGCATGACCATATTGCACAAATGCGCTGGTAAAGCCATGTAACGCAATAGATTCTTCCGGATCGAATACCATTTTCTTCTTAGGATCCACACGCAGCAGGAAGAACTTCAGACCACCCAGTCCAATCATTTCATACAGACCATCCAGCTGGTCATCACTCAGGTCTTTCAGTTTATCGGTGTTGGTATTTATCTTTGCAGTCGCAATCATTTCATCGATCAGGTCATCTGCATCTACTACGGTACCTTCACGGCTTTTCATACGACCATTTGGCAATTCGACCATGCCATAAGACAGGTGGAAGATGCCATCCGCACCCGGTTCCTGCATTTTTTGAAGGATCAGTTGCAGTACTTTGAAGTGATAGTTCTGTTCATCTGCTACCACATATACACTACGATCCATGTGGAAGTCTTCGTACTTCAGGCGGGCAGTACCCAGGTCCTGCGTGATATATACAGAGGTACCATCGCCACGCAGCAGGAGTTTTTCATCCAGCCCATCAGCAGTGAGGTCAATCCATACAGAGTTATCTTCTTTTTTGAACAGCACACCTTTTTTCAGACCATCTTCTACGAGGTCTTTACCCAGCAGGTAGGTATTGCTCTCATAGTACATTTTGTCGAAGTTGATGCCCAGGCGTTTGTAAGTTTTATCGAAACCTTCGTACACCCAGCCGTTCATAGTAGCCCACAGGGCACGTACTTCAGGGTTACCGGCTTCCCACTGTTGCAGCATGATCTTTGCCTGCTGCATGATCTCTGTTTGTTTCCTTGCCAGTTCCTTGATATCGTCGTTGATCTTTTTGATCTTTTCTGCATCCGCCTTTACTTCAGGCTTCTGTGCGGCAGTGACCAGTTTCTGTACTTTGTCCAGGTCTTCACCACTAAAGTCTCTGAAATCACTTTCCAGTGCTCTTGTCATGATCGGCTCAGTCTGTTCTTTCAGAATACTTTCGAACTTCACATAGTAGTCGCCTACCAGATGATCGCCTTTGATACCGGTGCTTTGCGGGGTATCGCCATGGGCAAAGATCTGCCATGCCAGCATGGATTTACAGATATGAATACCTCTGTCATTGACGAGGTTTGCCTTGATGACTTCATAACCATTGGCTTTCAGGATTTCGGATACAGCATAGCCAAGGAAGTTATTACGCAGGTGACCCAGGTGCAGTGGTTTGTTGGTGTTAGGGGAAGAGTATTCCACCATCACCTTCTTACCATTGGCTGGTTTTCTGCCAATATTTCTGGTGTTAAAGCGTTGTTGCAGGTCCTGCACCCAGTACTTTTCAGCAATGGAAAGGTTCAGGAATCCTTTGATGACATTATAGCCAGCAATGAGCTCAGGAAAGTTAGCTACCAGGTAAGCACCCAGTTTATCGCCGGTTTCTTCTGGTTTCAGTCGGCTGAATTTGGTAAAAGGGAACACAAGGATGGTGTATTCACCTTCAAATTCAGGTTTGGTAGAATTGATGGCAATACCCTGAGCAGGAACTTCCTGATCAAAAATGGCCTTGATGGCCTTGGCCGCAGCCGTTTTTATATTAAATACTACACTCATGCTGAAACATTGTTGCGAGCGGCAAAGGTAAAATAAAAAACGCTCCCACCTCAGGTGGGAGCGTTTTCTGTGAAAATAGATATATTATAACTTAAACTTCTTATTGAAAGTGTAAGACAAACCGATGCTCGCTACACTGTTCTTATGTGTTTCTGTCGCATTCTTATATGCATCCGTCAGCCCAAACATATAGCGTGCAGTTACACCTACACCAATGGGGAACTGGTAGCCCAGGCCAAAGCCTAATCCAAAATCAGCTGTTGTCATGTCATCTTTGGTATCAACGGTCACTTTACCAGCCTTTACCTTGGATGATGCAAGAAAGCCTACCTGTGGCCCCGCTTCGAGGAAGAACTCTTCAACCAGGTGTACCTGGAACATCACGGGGATATTGATGTAACCCAGTTTGGTCGTATACTTATTATCAAATGCATCCCTGTAATAGTACCCCTGACCGGAATACAGCAGTTCTGGCTGCACGGCAAACATGTCATTCAGCGCAAAATTGGCAAAACCACCTGCGTAAATCGAAGCTCTTGTATGTGAATTATCAATGTTTGTCAGTTTGGCTACATTTAAACCGCCTTTAACGCCGAAAGTGAGGGTTTGTGCTTTGGCACCTGCTACAGCGCAGGCTAACAGCAGTACAACAAGAATAGATTTTTTCATAATATAAGGTTAAAAATTTCGTCAAAGGGTTCAAATATTATGCCGAACCTTTATGGGTAGGGCCCTCTACGATACTGACAACCTCGACTGACATAATTGCATGTCATATCCCGTTGGCATAAAGATTGACTTATAGCCCGATGAAGACAAATCTATCTACAACTACAATCGAGAATTATATAAACTATGGGAAAGATAATAGGTATCGACTTAGGAACTACCAACTCTTGCGTTGCCGTAATGGAAGGTAACGAGCCGGTAGTAATTGCAAATGATGAAGGGCGTAGAACGACCCCTTCCGTGGTAGCGTTTTTGAAAAACGGGGAGAGAAAAGTAGGTGACCCAGCAAAACGTCAGGCTATCACAAACCCAATTAACACCATTATGTCAGTGAAGCGTTTTATGGGACGCCATTTTGACGAGGTGTCTAATGAAATTCCTCACTGGAGCTATAAAGTAGCCAGAGGTGAAAACAATACGACCCGTATTGACATCGACGGTAGATTATATACACCACAGGAGATCTCTGCAATGATTCTTCAGAAAATGAAGAAAACTGCTGAAGATTACCTGGGTCAGGAAGTAAACGAAGCAGTTATCACTGTTCCTGCTTACTTCAACGACGCTCAGCGTCAGGCTACAAAAGAGGCTGGTGAAATCGCCGGTCTGAATGTACGCCGTATCATCAACGAACCTACCGCAGCTGCACTGGCTTATGGTTTGGACAAAAAACACCAGGATAGCAAGATCGCAGTATTTGACTTAGGTGGTGGTACCTTCGACGTATCCGTACTGGAATTGGGCGATGGCGTATTTGAAGTAAAATCTACCAATGGTGATACACACTTAGGTGGTGATGACTTCGATAAAGTGATCATGGACTGGCTGGCTGAAGAGTTCAAAAAGGACGAAGCAGTTGACCTGCACAAAGATCCAATGGCATGGCAGCGTCTGAAAGAAGCAGCAGAGAAAGCAAAGATCGAGCTGTCTTCTTCTCAGGAAACTGAAATCAACCTGCCTTATATCACCGCTGTAGACGGCGTGCCTAAGCACATGGTGAGAAAACTGACCCGCGCTAAATTCGAGCAGCTGAGCGACAACCTGGTGGAAAGAACACTGGAGCCTTGCCGTAAAGCACTGAAAGATGCGAACCTGGGTGCTTCCGAAATTGATGAGGTGATCCTGGTAGGTGGTTCTACCCGTATTCCTAAAATTCAGGAAGTAGTAGAGAAATTCTTTGGTAAAAAACCAAACAGAGGTGTAAACCCTGATGAAGTAGTAGCGATTGGTGCTGCGATCCAGGGTGGTGTACTGACCGGTGAAGTAAAAGATGTACTGCTGCTGGACGTAACTCCACTGTCTCTCGGTATCGAAACTATGGGTGGTGTAATGACCCGTCTCATCGAGTCTAACACAACTATCCCAAGTAAGAAATCTGAAACCTTCTCTACCGCAGCTGACAACCAGCCTAGTGTTGAGATCCATGTACTGCAGGGTGAGCGTCCAATGGCTGCTCAGAACCGTACACTGGGCCGTTTCATCCTCAACGATATTCCTCCGGCACCACGTGGCGTTCCCCAGATCGAAGTGATCTTCGATATCGATGCGAACGGTATCCTGCACGTAACTGCAAAAGATAAAGGAACTGGTAAGAGCCAGAACATCCGTATCGAAGCAGGTAGCGGTTTGAGCAAGGAAGAAATCGAAAAGATGAAAGCTGAAGCAAAAGCGAACGAATCTACCGATAAAGAAGCACGTGAAAAGGTCGAGAAACTGAACCAGGCAGATAGCCTGATATTCCAGACAGAAAAACAACTGAAGGAATATGGTGACAAGATCTCTGCAGATAAAAAAGCACCGATTGAAGCTGCCCTGGGCAAGCTGAAAGAAGCGCACAAAACACAGGAAGTAGCAGCTGTAGATGCAGCTGTAGCTGAACTGAACAACGCATGGACCGCAGCTTCTGAAGAAATGTACAAAGCTACGCAGGAAGGTGGTGCACAACCACAGGACGGTCAGCAACAACCTCATGGCAGCACAGCTGGCAATGAAGGTGTAACTGATGCAGAATTCGAAGAAGTGAAATAAGCTTTTAGCGTAAATAGTTTGAAAAGGGCAGTATCACCAGATACTGCCCTTTTTTTTTGAAAATAGGGTTTCATCATTACTGTGGGAGAATGCCTGCTTTTTGTAAAATGGTTTCGTTACCGTGAGTGAATACCCGTTATCCTGAATGTTTTTTTGAAAAAGGGTTTCATTACTGTGGGAGAATGCCTGCTTTTTGTAAAATGGTTTCGTTATCGTGAGTGAATACCCGTTATCCTGAATGTTTTTTTGAAAAAGGGTTTCATTACTGTGGGAGAATGCCTGCTTTTTGTAAAATGGTTTCGTTATCGTGAGTGAATACCCGTTATCCTGAATGTTTTTTTGAAAAAGGGTTTCATTACTGTGGGAGAATGCCTGCTTTTTTGAATGTTTTATTATATTTATATCCTATGCAATTGACACTACATCCATTCGAATTAAAGTTTAGATATACATTCACGATCTCACGCAAGTCCAAAGATGTACAGCCATTACTGGTCGTAGCCCTTGAACAGGATGGATTTAGTGGCCTGGGAGAAACTGCTGATAATGCCTATTATAACATGACCGTACCCCGGCTCATGGAGGATATCAATGCCCACCGTGCCCTCATCGAAAACTATCAGCTCACCACACCAGAAGCATTCTGGGAAACTATGTATCCACTGCTGAAAGATAACCTCTTTGCACTCTGTGCATTGGACCTGGCAGCCCATGATCTGTATGCGAAAATACAGGGTAAGAAACTGTATGAAGTGTGGGGACTGGATATCTCTCATAACCCGATGACGGATTATACCATCGGCATCGATACCGTGGAGAACATGGTGAAGAAGCTGGAAGAATTTCCATGGCCCATCTACAAGATCAAGCTGGGTACAAAAGATGATATTGCTATCATAAAAGAACTACGCAAACATACAAATGCCACCTTCAGAGTCGATGCGAACTGTGCCTGGGGTGTGGAAGAAACCCTGCGCAATGCCGCTGCCTTTGCGGAACTGGGCGTAGAGTTCATCGAACAACCTATGCCTGCTGAAAACAGGGAAGGTATGAAAGAAGTATTTGCGAAATCTGCACTGCCATTGATCGCCGATGAGAGCTGTATCACGGAGTCAGATGTAGCAGCCTGCAAAGGGTTGTTCCATGGTATCAATATCAAACTCACCAAGTGTGGAGGAATCACGCCTGCCCGCAGGATGATTGCCGAAGCACGGGAACTGGGATTGAAAGTGATGACGGGTAGTATGAATGAAAGTACGGTCGGTACATCGGCAGTGGCTCACCTGTTGCCTTACCTGGATTATGTAGATATGGATGGTCCGTTGTTACTGGCGGAAGATGTAGCGGATGGTGTGAAGATCATAGATGGGAAGATCTACTATGCCGACAGGCCGGGTACAGGTGCAATCCTGAAATAATCCGTTATGAAAAATAGTACCCTTATTTTGTTGTTGCTGTGTTGCACGATCCATTTGCAGGCACAGCAGGTAGCCCGGTTTACAGTAAAAGCAGGAGCATATTCCTGTGCGAATTTACCCGTTAGTGCCGCTTTCGATACTTTTTTGGATGGAGAAGAGTTGCAGCTGGTAGAGATCAAAGGGGAAGAACGCATTCAAACCCCATTTCAGGTCGAACCCGGCAGGATCTGGATGTTGCTGAGGGGTAATACCCAACCCGGAGAAACACGTGTATTTGAGCTGGAAGAGAAGAAGCACCGATCAAAACTAATGACCAATACTATCTGGTCTGTTGTTGATAGCACCGGGGTGTTGACAATCGCAGACCTGGACAAGGTGCGTTTACAATATCATGCATCTGTGATGAAAGCACCTCCCGGGGTAGATAGTATTTATCAGCGCAGTGGGTTTATCCATCCTTTATATGCCCCCAATGGCCAGATCCTGACCAATATACAGCCCAAAGATCATTATCATCACTATGGCATCTGGAATCCCTGGACGCACACTTCCTTCAAAGGAAAAGAAGTTGACTTCTGGAACCTGCAAAAGAAAGAAGGCCGGGTGGAATTTGTAAGTTTTGTAAGTAAAACCATGGGCAACGTATGGGGAGGGTTCAAAGCACTGCAACGCCATGTAGCTGGGGAGGAGCCAGCCATAGATGAATTGCTGGATGTAAAAGTCTATTACAGTGGTAAGGATACCAGCCGTTATATATGGGATTACACTTCAACACTGAATTGCGCTGTAACAGATGGCATAACCCTGTTGCAATACCGGTACGGTGGCGGTTTTGGCTTAAGAGCCACTGCCGATTGGAAAGCAGGCAACACCACTTTGATCACCGATGGGGGTACCACCCGCAATAATACAGACAGTACCCGCGCCCGCTGGGTAAAAATAACAGGCAATACTGCTAAAGGTCGTTCTGGCATGTTAATCCTCTGTGCACCTGACAATTTCGACGCACCGCAACCTTTGCGGATATGGGATGATAAAGCAGAACATGGGGAACTGATGTTGAATTATAGTCCGACGAAAATGAAGCAGTGGCGATTGGAATATGGCAGGGAGTACAGACAGCGTTATCGTATAGTAGTATTCAACAATGATTTATCAGTAGCAGAATCAGAAGCAGCCTGGCAGGTATTTGCCCATCCACCACAGGTTACCTGCGTCTTACTTCACGAAAAGCAATAATCGCATTGAACAGGCCCACAAAACCCATAAGGAGCATAATAGCGATGAGGCCCCACTGACCGGTAGCCCGGTAAATGAAAAGTTCTACCCTGGATAGCCGGTTAAAACTACCTGCGTCGAAACTGTGGTAAAATTGCATATACCGCAGCAAGGCAAAACCAAAACCAATGATAGTCAGCAACGTCGTCCAGACAACGGTGGTCCAGGTGGAGGCATCTTCATCATGACGTTTTGTAGACATGATAGTAATATACATAAAAAAAGCTTTTGTCGAAAGACAAAAGCTTTTTACTGCTCAAATATATATATGTATAGTCTTATATAGCAATTGCATGTTCCTGTTCCTGGCTAGCGGCTACCAAAGCTTCCAGCAGGGCTTCTTTTGCAAATGGCTGGTCAAACCACTTGTCCACACTCGCATACACAATTTTCAGAGAAGGTGTCAGCACATAAATACCCGGAACCGGTACATCTGCTTCGACGCCTGCTACTCTATCCCAGATAGGGTCAGTCGTAGCATATAAACCTGCCTTCTTAGCGATACCATTGTACTGATCAAAGATCGTAGCAAATGGCAGCTGATACTGTGCAGTAGCGTTTTCAAAAGTTTGTTTATCATCAGTCGTTGCTACCACCAGCTGACCACCTAATACACGGATATCAGCATATACTTCCTGCAGTTTTTCCAGCAGTGTATTACCATAGTTATTCCAGTGAATAGAATGGAATGCCAGTACCAGTGGACGGTCAATTACCTGTGTTACAGGCAGAGAACCATTCAATGTTTTGAGCGTATCAGAAGTAGCAATGATGTTCTTTTTATGTATATGGAAGGAAGGTAAAGTCTCACCTGCCTGTAATGGTTTGATCGGTGTTCTGTCCTGGCTTCTTTTAGGAAAAAATTCAACTTCGAATTCAGGAGCGATGTCAGCGTATCTGTATAAATTGTTATTGATAGTGGCCATGTTAGTAAGGTTGATTTGATTTGTTAATGGTAGTTCGATTTTTAAGAAACGGTATAAAAGGCTAGTGTCACATGCACATACAACAGCAGGCATTTGGGGGTGTAGAACAAAATTGGCCATTGAATTTTTCTGATGTTGTTCTGTTAGGCATGTGATTAAATTTTTAGATGATTGCCTGTTATTAACAACACAAAGATAATGGAATTTCTATTACCCCACCAACTTTGTAGGGTAATATTTTTTATGATTGATTTTCAATTATTTGTATTCGAAATTTCGGTAGGGAGTAACATTGGGGCGCGGGTTTTCCTGACTTTATCTACATCCGCCTTCCATTCCGGACCGAATAAACGGTGCATTTTAACATCTATATCTTCTATTATAGTAGACAGCTTATTTGCAAACGCATACTCGTAGTAGTCACGTAGAATATAGATATATAGAGAGGCACTGATTTCATCATCCGATAAATGTGCGCCTGCTTTGTAGCCTCTTTCCAACACATCATAATGTCTGCCAGCGTCTTTACGCCTGCACAACTCTGCTGCCTGGTACCAGGCATTCAGTGCTGAAGTTGGCAAATTTTGCTGTTCCGCAAATTCTGCCTGTTGCATATATAAAGGAATGGCTTCAGAGAATCGTCTCCTGATTTGTGCATAGGCTGCCTGGTAACCGTAAAATTGTATAACAAGTGGTAAGCAGGCAGGATCTTTTTGCAACATCCCTTGCTTTGCAATCCGTAATCCTCTTTCTAATAATTGTGGGATCTGTGGTTCCCGTTTTAAATGGAAAAGCAAACCTGCATACATGATATGTGCGGTAGCAAACAATCCTTTGTTTCCGCTACGCTGTGTACAATCTAATGCCTGCTGGCCCCACTTATGCAGTCGTTTCACATCTTTATCCTTCAGTGCATTTCCCATTTCAAATACACATTTTCGCAGCATAATTTCAGGATTGTTCGGATCGCCTTGTCCTGCTAATTTCTGAATGGCATTAGATAGATCCATGGGCACATGCAGGTTGCAGATCATACCGGGAAATTGTTTATCAGCAATGGTGAATTGTTCATTGCCTACATGATCAATGAGCATGATTTTTACACCATCAGGAATACCTTTTTTTAATAAATTACTGATCCATTTTTTTAGATGTAGTGTATTGCTGACTTCTCTGGGAATCAGTGCTAATACTAAATCACGTGACAATGCATGTCGAAAGGAAGCAAGCATTTTTAATAACAATTCATCATTCAAAACAGAATTCCTGTAAGGCTGTGCATCCCATTTAAATGCTGCTTGTGTAATGATGGATGAACTCTTATCATATTCCGCTAACCAATCTGTTATCAATGCACCACTGAAAGTATCGGTATCTGTGAATGCTGTCAGCTGTGTTACAAACACCTCTGGTAACCGGCCGTTCGCAGTCGATTCCAGTTTACAAAATCCTTCATACACCCGCGATTCTTCGGGCCTGATCAGCACACGTACAAATTTGAATGTAGGTTTATTAGCGACTTTGTCCATCCAGGCCTGCTGGATTTTCAGCACCAGTTGGGCGATTGGATTATGTTCATTCATGCTACAGTTATTGGTTCTATTTTAGTAGTGGTTTAGCTATTGGATGATGTTCATTCATTATTGTTTCTCCTTCAGTACTGTTCAGGCGATTGGATGCTGTTTATTCATTATTGTTTCTCCTTCAGAACTGTTAGGGAGTTTGGATGCTATTTATTCATACAGTTATTGTTTTTTCTTCAGAACTGTTCGGGCGATAAGATGCTGTTCATTCATATTGTTATTGTTTCTCCTCTAGTACTAATGGCTAAACTTTTCAAACAGCGTGACCTGCACACCATTGAACACAGGTTTATCCAGCACCCATTCTGTACGGCCGGGTGTGGTGATCGTGTGTTTTACCGTAAGCGGAAAATTGTCTGTGCCGTAGGGCTGTAAACTTGTCTGCCTTTGTTGTACGCGCAGAGCCCGGGCTGAGAAAAGTAGCAAAGTCAATAGACCACCAATAGTCATCTTTGGGCGCATGTGCTTTACGCATCTCAGGATATTGTTTGGGTATCCAGACACCTGGCGTGACATTCACCTGATATATAACGTGAACGGATATTGCAGATAGCAACCCCGAAAGTATCATAAATCTTCTCATACAGTATTAGGTTACTTTCCCAAACCAAATCTGTCAGACTTTGATACCATTTTTGGGCCAAAAAAACGTATGGCACAGTGCAAAAAAGATCACTGTGCCATACGTAATTATGTTAAGCCTGTGGCCATGGATTCTGGAAGGTAGAGCTACCAAGCTGTACTTCCCTGGCAGAGAGTACCAGCTTTACCTGCATAGGAATTTCGCCGCTTGCCTGAAAATGCTCAAAATATTCTACACAGTAGGCATCGGTAAATTTGAGCTCTTTCATTTTGGACATAGCATCGCGGCGATAGAAGATGATACTGCCACTCTTTGTCTGCGTATTAGAGATCATCCAATCAAACAGATTGGTGTCGCCGTCTGACTCAAGCAGAACGGTCAATGAGCCTCCGATGGGGCGGGCGGCGGGCTTACCATTATGATCTGTGTGTTGGGTAAAAGAAAACTGACAGTCCAGTACATTGATTTCTTCACCGTCTAATCGCATTACTGCTTTGAATGACATACCTTGAAGGTTTTGTTTTTAACAATAAATTTATGGTGTAGGCAATGAATTGGGGTTATATCAATTTCAATTGCCGGATTAACGAGAAATATGGTCACCACGAAGATATTTATTCTGTGAGATATTGGAAATTTTTTTTGTCAGGCATTTGTTCGAATGTTGTTTAAGCTTTCTTCGAATGTTGTTCGAATGTTGTTCGAGTATTCTTCGAGTGTTCTTCGACGCTAGTTCGATGCTAGTTCGACGTTTCTTCGATTAAAATTACATCCGCTACCCCTGTTAATAAAATAAAAAATTAATGGTTATCGTTTAATGATTAATTATTAAGTGATGATTTAAATGTATGTGTATTAGAATTACATTGTGATTAAATCTGATTGAATTGTAGTCGTTTAACTATTACCGTAATAAAAACAGGGAAGTGGCAAAACTTTTATCGTTTCAACAGCTATGAGCAAAAGGGCAATGATAAACCGCTTAATAAATAATTTATATACATTTTCGCGTATCTTTAGGGCGTAATAATGACCCAAAATAGTATTAACCCTTGATAGGATAATATTTTTAGAAAAACCTTGAATCACCCAAATGACCCTGGCTACTTATACAATTCAAGCTCCGGAGGTGCAGGCTGCCATACGTATTGCCCAGGCCCTCGCCAAAGAACATCAGCATGTGCAATATACTCCTGCACACCTATTACTGGCATGTTTGCATAAAGAATTAAATCTCACTGCCCCGTTACAGGCAATGGGGGTCGATGTGTATTACCTCGAAGAATGGGCCGAAGTAAGACTGGATGGTTTGCCAAAAGGTGCCCGTATTCCGGATGAGCCTGAGGCCGATGACAATGCCGGAAATGTTCTGCAGGAAGCCGATTCTATCCGCCTGGAATACGATATGGATATGGCAGATGCCTGGTGTTTGCTGGTAGCTATCAGTACCCCGGGTGTAGGTTTTACTTTCGAACAACTCAAATCATTTCCTGTACAGCGTACACAGCTGCTCACGCATTTTATTAAAGATGTACCGCAGCCAAACCTGAATGGCATTCCCAAACAACCCGCTGCCGCAGGAAAACTGAAATACATTTATCGCCTCACTGACCCCCAGTACCTGCAAATGAAGCATGCACTGGCAGGCAGAGATGCTGAAGTACGTACCATGCTGGAAATCCTCTCCCGTAAGGGACGTTCCAGCATTCTCATGATAGGTGAAGGAGGTGTGGGCAAAACGAGTATGGCCGAAGCACTCGCGCGTGCCATCGTGCAAAAACAAGCTCCTGCACAGTTACAACAAACTGATATCTACGCACTCGATTATGGCGCATTCATAGCCGGTGCTGCCTATAAAAATGAACTGGAAGACAGGCTTCAGCAAATCATCTCCCATTTGCAGGAGAGAGGTCGTCATGTGTTATTCATCGATAACCTCCATACTTTGCTGGACAAGCAACCCGGCTCTGCCGGTGGTATGGGCAATGTGCTCAAAGCCGCTATTGGCAAAGGTGAACTCATCGTGATCGGTTCCTGCACCCCTGAAGGTTTCCGCAAAATGATAGAACCCGATAGCCTGCTCCGTCATTGTTTTGAAACCATGAACCTGGCTGAACCAGATGAAACCCTGGCCGCGAGAATGATCAAAGCAGTGATGCCTGATTATGAAAGTTATTACAACCTCACAGTGGATAATGAAGTGATTACAGAAGCTATCCGCCTGTCACGCCGTTATCTCAAAGAACGTAGTTTGCCGGATAGTGCAATCAATTTATTAGACCGTACGCTGGCGGCTATTCGTACTACCGAAGATACAGGTAAGCAGGTAGTAGATGATCTGCGTAAGCAATTTGAAGCTATCGAAGACGATCGTACGGAACTACAATGGTGGTACCAGCAATGTATGCAGCGGTTAAGTGCTTTGCTCACCACAAGGCTGCATATTGATCAGGAAGTCACTAAGATCGAAGATATTGCGACTTTAAAGGCTGTTTTAGGCGATATGCTGACCCAACTGGATCACCACGTCATGGAAGTCCACAATGCGGTTAAAACCGTGGATTTGGCTACCATGATTGCAGAAAGCACCGGCATTCCCCTCGGAAAGATCCAATCCAGTGAACGTGAACGGTTAGTGAACATGGATGTGGAGTTGCGCAAGCGTGTGGTAGGGCAGGACCACGCCCTGAAAACCGTATCTGATGCCATCCTGGAATCCCGTTCCGGCCTGAGCCGGCCCGGACAGCCTATCGGTTCCTTCTTCTTTCTTGGCCCTACAGGTACCGGGAAGACAGAACTGGCCAAATCTTTGGCAAATTTTTTGTTTCAGGATGAAAGAAGCATGATCCGGTTTGATATGTCTGAATTCAAAGAAGAACATTCAGCCGCATTGTTGTATGGAGCCCCTCCGGGTTATGTTGGTTATGAAGAAGGTGGTCTGCTGGTAAATAAGATCCGTCAGCAACCCTATGCTGTTGTACTGTTTGATGAAATTGAAAAGGCCCACCCTTCAGTATTCGATATTTTTTTACAGATCATGGATGAAGGTAAATTGCATGACCGCCTCGGTAAAACAGGCGATTTCTCCAATGCCCTCGTTCTGTTCACTTCCAATATAGGCAGTGAAATCATTGCTCATTCTTTCCGGCAGGGAGTCATCCCGCCATCACAACAATTGATGGAAATAATGGCAAAAAATTTCCGCCCTGAATTCCTGGGTCGTCTGACCGAAATCGTGCCGTTTGGACCCATACAAGCCGAAAATGTAGTCAGGATATTTGACATCCATTTGCAACACCTGTTGCAATTGCTCAGACAACAACAAATAGAACTCGAAGTGTCTGCTGCTGCAAAGGAACAGCTGGCAGTAGAAGGATACTCGCCACAGTACGGGGCAAGACCATTGAAAGAAGTGATCCGTGCCAAACTGCGGAAACCGCTTTCAAAAATGATCATAGAAGGGAGTTTGCAACCACACCAGAAAGTAGCACTGGACGTGGACGGAAATGGCGGATTAGTCTGGGATATTCGTTAACTTAGAATGTAGAACCATAGCGCATTTATTGTAGTAAAAACCATTTATTATGAATGATAATTACGGAATTGGCGGCACCGAGGTGAAGCTCGACGCCAATGAGGCCATTGTTGAAATCTCCCATAACCGGACCCTGTTTGCTGAAAAGTTGACCCAGCAAACCCCTGTTAAACCGGAGATAGTACAGGGATTAACTTCTGTAGAAGATGTGTTTGAGCATTACAAACCCACTGTAAACATGCTCTATCACGATGCCGACGGCCGTACCATACCTGAAAACCTGGAATTCCATAACCTGGGTGATTTTGGCGTGAAAGGTATTACTGCCCAGAGCAAATTCCTGAACGATCTCTCTACTGAGAAAGAACAGTATCTCAGGATCATGAAACACCTGAAAACAAACAAGATCCTGAAAGCTGCACTGGCAGATCCTTCAGCCAGAGAAGCCCTGCTGGGTTCCATCAGAGAGCTGCTGGCAGATCTGAAAAAGTAGTTCGTACCAATTAATTCTTACCCATGACAGAATTACAAAAACAACAGGGGGGACAGCAGGAAGAACAACTGCAAACCGCGCCCGGACAAAAACAATCCGCATCACTACAGGAAAATCTCGATATACTGGCCAAATACGGCGGATTTGATCTGCTGGAAGGCACCATCGAAGGCGTACAAAACCTCAATCCCGAACGTAAAGCCCGCCGCAATATCTTCCTGACCGAAAGCTCCAAAAAAGGAGAAAGAGACTACCTGAAAAAAACACTGGAACTCTGGGAAAAAGTGCTCACCGAAGCACAGGACCTCCCGGATATGGTGACCTATTGTACTGAACATTCCGAACAGGCAGGCAAAGTTCTGACCCATAACCTGGCCGAAGCTGTAGAAGCTACCAAAGAACTGGAAACTTCTTACCGCAACGTGGCCCTGTTCTTTAAAAATACTGAGTCTGACAAAGTGAAAAACATCTCCTTCATCAACGTGGAGGCCGATCAGATAAAAGACCTGGACAATACCCGCTTCATTGACGCCATTCAGCAGGAACTGGTTGCTAACTACGATCGTCTCGATCTGCGTGATAACTACAGTTTACTGATCCTGCCTGGTTACCTGGGTTCCAACAAGGTGCTGGAAAAATGGGCGAAGATCGCCTATGAAAACAAAGCCATGCTGGTCACAGACTTCTCTCACCTGGATGCTCCGGATGACGTAATGGAAATGTTTGAACTGGCGAACCTGACCGGTGGCGAAGTGCATCGTTCCAATGTGATCATGACTGCCAACTGGCTCGTAGGCCGTGGTAAGTTCGACGAGATCAATGAGCAGGATAACCTATACGTTCCACCTTCCGGCGCGCTGGCAGGTAAGATCTATAAAACCCTCATGTCGCAGGTAACTGCCGGTAAGAAATTCGGTGGTATCAACGAAGTAGATGGTGTGAAGTTTGAACTGAAGAAAAGTGAAATTGCCAGCCTTGAAAAAATGGGCCTCATCCCAATGGTAAAGGAATACGGCAAGGTCATGGCCTTCAGTGCAAAGACATTGTTCAATGGAGATAATATCGGTTTACAAACCTACTCTGTCGTTCGTGTATTTGACTACGTGACCAAAGTACTGATGGACTTCCTGAACCGTCGTGCATTTGAAAACTTCAATGCCAATACCCGCAAAGACCTGATGAAACAGATCATCCGCTTCCTGGATAGCATCACTGGGCCGGATAAACTGATCGAAGATTTCAACATCCGCCGTTTCGAACAGGACCCTTTACAAAAAGACCGTATTCACCTCGATATACACCTGAAACCATACTTCCCTGCCAAGAACTTCCTCATCAAAATGGATGGTCACAAAGGGGAAGATGCGAACGAATGGAATACTGAATATGAGCAGGACAAAGCATAAAATGGTTACCCGCGATTCAACTTATTGATGATAAACAAACTGTAGTTCCCCCTCCTGGAGGGGGAGCCTGTTTTTTAAGCCGGGAGCATTTTTGTGTAAACATAAAATCAAAAGCAAGGAAAAAGTCAGATGAAGCAATTGCTATTAGGCGTTTTCTGTTGTTGCTTCTTGTCATGGAGCAATGCTTCAGGACAAGCGCAGCCAGACAGTATTATCACGACGAAAGGCGCCGTCACCCTTATTACCTGTGGATCTTCCATCAGTACCTTTCAAATCGGAGATGGAAAAAATTCAGATTACGACTATCGCATCGTAGATGGAAATGTCGTATTTATCCGGCCGGTAGTGGCAAACCCACGCCCGACCAATCTGGTAATCAGGGAAGGAGAAAATATTTTTTACATGATCCTGGCCTACCGGGAAAAGGTAGAACTGTCAAAACTGAAGTACAACCTGTCAGGCGGTGCTACGGCAAAGACACCTACTAGTGGGGCAGGCGCCGGAGGTGGCACTTCAACAGCCGCTACCACTGCGGAACCCGTAGCTGATAATAACACACCATTGCCGGATGTCGATACCTTAACAGTAGGAAACATCGCAACAGACTTTATGAAACAACGAAAGGTACAGCGGCAGTATGAAACCACTTCGGAAGATATTACGGTCACGTTTTCGCAGGCGATGAGTCTGAACAACCTGATGTATTTGTGTTTCAGGATAAAGAACCAGGGTGGTACACCCTACCAGGTAGAGAAAGTAACGATCATGCATAAAGTGCATACTGATACAACCACCCTGCATCATTTGCCAATCGCCTATAGAAAAGGGCCTTCCTTTTTTGGCGGCAGAGATGAAGAAAACGTAGTGTTTGTAACACCTGCACCTGTACTGAAGAAGTCCGATGAGCTCATCTTCATCATGTACAATGCAGCCACAAAGAACCAGATTGTTTTGTATGTACCAATGAGCGGTTTGCCAAAATACATGATCACTAAATGATCCGGCGTTATCTCCATATAATCCTTGTTTGCACCTTTTGTGTGATCACAGAAGTACTGTCTGCACAGCAGGTGGCCTTTTGTGGCGAATCTGTGCCCATGGAACGGGACTTTGTAAATTACCGGTTGATGGATGTGATTAAGGGCCACCTCCGTCACCGTAATTTTTTGCCAGCGCTGAAAGCCCGGTCAGAACAGTATTTTCCGCTCATTGTACCCATCTTACAGCAATACCATATACCGGAAGATTTTAAATATTTACCTGTGGTGGAAAGTGGCTTTACCAATGCTACCTCCGTCGTAGGTGCACAGGGTATCTGGCAGCTGATGCCGGCTACCGCTACTACTTTGGGACTGGACGTAAGTAATTCAAATGATGAGCGGAATGAGCTGCTGAAATCAACACATGCAGCGTGTAAATACCTCGTACAATTATACAATCAGTTACACTCCTGGACACTGGCCGCTGCTGCTTACAACTGTGGTGCGGGCAATATCTCGCGCAATATCCGTAAGCAGGGCAGCAGCGATTATTATCAGCTGATGCTGAACAGCGAAACGGCACAGTACATTTACAAGATCATTGCGATCAAGCAATTGTTCGAATATCCTGAAGTGTACATTCCTGAATTTGGATACAATGTATTCAACAAGACAACGGTGAATGCCTCTGTTTTTAATTCAGGACCTTCGGTAGAGTCAGATAAACGATTCAGAAGTATCAAAATCAATATCGGCGGTAAGTCAGAAAAAACAGCTATCACGACACTGGCCGCTAAGATGCAGAGCAGTACAAGCTTTGAAGACGGGCAGCTGGTAAGTATATTGTTGTTGGACGATTTGCAGGCAAATGGTGTCTATATCCGGAAGCAAACAAAACTGTCGGGGAGGGGCTGGCTGGTGAGTAACCGTATCTATGTAGATCTTGGTTTTGGTAACATGGTGGTATTGTGCGATGCTGGAGGGAAGAAAGGTGTTTCGCCCGAAACGCTTAAAGCAGGAGGAGAAGTTCGCTTACAGAAAATATAGCTACATTCAATAAAAGCGCTTTTGCCGCAGGCAAAAGCGCTTTTATTGAAAAGGATAGTATTAATCACATTAATACATCATTCATGAAAATTCTATACGGATAATTATTTGTCCCATTCTCCTTCAATTGTTGTAACATCTCATCTTTCATATACAACAAACTTCCTTCTGCATACAAATTCGCTGGTTTAGATAAAGTGATTTTTATATCCAGCGTTCTGCTATATCCTTCTGAAGCACCGGGTTTTACTGACACCCCTTTCACAATGCTCACCTCTCTCAGCTCTTTCCCCATCACATACCTGACCAGTGCTTTGATATCTTCAGGTGTCACAATCCTATTCCGTGTAAGCAAATGATAGCGATACAGGTTGATCTTTTCATCAATACTCAACCGGTCTTTTCCACCCTGTGTATTCGACAGCATACAGATAGAATTCGGCTGTAACTGCACACTACCATATTCCTGCAACCTGCTACCCATACGGATATTATTCCCCGTACTACCATTGGTCGTATAAAACTCTAAAAACAAATAATCTGCATTTTCCTTTGGCTTGATCATCAGGTAAGGAATATTCCCCCTGTTGCTGGTAGGCTGTAATTGTTCTTCCAGGGATGCGATCAACTGATGCAGTTCCCGCATTCTACTCGCCACATAGTCATTCCGCACTTCTTCAAAGAGCGAACTTTCATCCCGGATCACTTCAATCAGGTAAGCAATGATCTCTTTTGCCTCACGGGAATCGAACCGGCCAATACCACTGCTCCTGATCACCAGCTCGCCTTCCTGCATCTCACCGCTGGTCGTAAAGTTACGCACATGGTAATCGGTGCCTGCCACATCATACACACGTTTCACATCAAAGTAAATATCGTTGGTATGCAGCGGCATAATATTCAGGTACTTGTTCAGTCGCTGTGACTGTTCATTCAGTTTTTTATTGATGACCGGGAAGCTGTTGATACTGCAGAACAGGTCTTCCAGCAGGGAATGACGAATAGTTTCAGGGAATTCAATCCTGATCCACACGATCTCCTGTTGCAGTCTGCTGCTACCCTGGCCAAACACATGATGTAGGGCAGGAGGGAAGGGCATGGCTGCCGGTAGTGGCTCAGTGCTGGTGACCGTCAGAAAATGTTGTTTGAATCGTTGTAATACCTGCTGACTATACCTGGTATTGGTATCGAAGGCGGGTTCCATGATGGCTTCCAGGTCTTCCTGGGCGGCGCTTTTGCTATGAAAATAGCCGCTTTTAACCTGCAAAGGTGTTTCACCTATATAAAATTTAGCCAGTGGCAGGTAATGATAAAACATTTCCTGCAGGTGTACGTTTCGCAGATCAAAGAAAAAAGAGAGCCCTTCTGCGGAGGTTACGGCTCCTTCCATACTCAGACCCAACCAAAGGTGATTAGGCGGTGTATCGGCCTGTAAATTGCCTTGAAGGACCTGTTCTTTGAACCAATGGTCCCTGGTCTCAAACAGTTTACCGCCAATCACGCTATATTTTACCTGTCCGCGGAACAGGCGATGATGTGCCAGGGGCATAAAAAAGAGGTCCTGGCTATTGAAGCCGTTCCTCAGTGAATAGAAAAACTGGTGATCGGGTGTGAGCGCTGCTGTTCGCTCATTGCAACTTGCATGCAGAATACCATAGGCCGGCTGGCTGCTGGTGATCGGTTCCGGCATCATGATCTGGGCCAGTCGTTCTACCAATCGGGCATGAGATACTTCTGCTTCGCCTGATATTTTTTCCAGTTCACTGGCGCAGGCTTCCAGTAATAACTGTACAATGGGATCAAAGGAGGTTTCTACCTCTGCATCAGGGTATCCCCACAGCCTGGCGGCCGTTTTCAGCATCCGGTCTTTGATTCGTTCTTTTTGCTCTTTAGCCAAGGGTTAAGGTTTTGGGTCAATTAAATCTGGTGCATATTCCACACTGAAATTTTTTTTAATCATATGACAATGGACTTACGTAAAAGAAACTACTATAATTGAAATCAGTTTTGTTTCTTGCCAACACCCCCGTCACTGTCACCCGTATTTTCTTCTTTACTTTTTTAGAAGTCATCCCCATCACTTCCTCCTGACTGATCTGCGCCACTACTCTCGTCTGTGTCAACCGTTTCTCATATCTGTTGATAGAAGCTCTTATCGACAGCTCCACCTGTTCTTTCACTTCATTGTTCGAAGCCCTGATATCGAAATCGTTGTCCCACAACTGACAACCATACTGGGGATCGTCTTTGTTCTCTCCCAGTACGGTTGTGATTAACAACTGGATATGCTGTGCTACCGATTCTTCGAGATTCACATCCGGCAGATCCTGCTTTTGCAAAATTCTGGAAAAATCCATGGGTAGTTTATAATACTGCTGTTTCATTTTTCAATCATTAAAGAGAAAATCAATCATTAAAAAATGCCTAAGAATTTCTTGTCGTATCGTACACGTATTTCCTTCACACAACCGTTTTGATCTTTGATCAGGTTCACGAGTTCAATCTTAAATCGTTTCTTACCACGGATACGTGAGCAGAAATGACTGAAAGAGTCCGTATCCTTATCATTCAGCAATACCCTTGCATTCAGATTATCGCAGAGGTAAGGAGAGAAGTCATTGGCATTCTTTTGTTTATCTACCACCTGGCTCAGCATGAACTTAAATTCATCGTCTGATACGGAGGGTACCTTCGGTTTTTCAGGCGCCGTTGGTTGCGGAGTAGGCTCCGGCACTTTGTTTTCTTCAGGGAACGGCATGGGTTTAAAGTCTTCCACTTTGTGATTGCTTTGAGCAGGGAACACCATGATATGTTTGGTCACCATCTTGCTGCTATCGCCATTGATAATGAGAGACAAAATGCGTTCGCCGGGTGAAGAGAATGTATATGTAACAGCGCGGCCGCTATGCACTTCGGCACCTCTTTGCAACAGTTGCCACTGCCATGTGCGGGCATGGCCAGTACTATTTGTAAACGTAGCAGGACGGCCTGCCAGCACTTCTTCCGGACCATCGATAGTGGGGTAGAGGTCGGCGGCTGGTGCAGGGGTATTATCTGCTAAAGCATTGATAATAATTACTTCCTGGTGCCAGGTACACTTGCTATGTGTGAGGGTCACCATATAAGTGCCGGCTTTTGTAAAAGCATGGTATACCTGCAAGCCACTGGTAGTGGCAGTAGAATCACCAAAATCCCAGGTGAGCCCGCTGTTGCTGCCTCCGTTTGTAGCAGCTTTAAAGGTGATCACTTCTCCTGTACTAAAAGAAGTGTGTTTTCCTGCATTGTTCCGGCTTGCAAGTTCAATACTTATCTGGCTGCAATCTTCGCGGCCGGTGGCCTGGAAGGCCAGTATAATGATACTGATGCCCAGTAATGCAAGGAATGTGTACAGTACCATTGGGTCGATATGGTTTGTTATCTTGCTGAATGGTCTATACGTAGTAACTTTTCGCTCATTTGCGGACTTTCTTGGGGTCATAGGTTTCTCGTATTTCTGCAATTTTAAATATTTTTTTAGATAAATTAATAAACTAACTACATTCGTAGTTGAAATTTTAACATTTGAATCCGTGAAATCTGGTGATATTTGTTAGTATGTAACCCTGAAAAATAAGAGATCAAGAAAAACCTAAATTAACCCGTATGGTAAATAATGCCCAAAAAGCCGCGGTGCTGGAAGAAGTGATCGACCATATCAGCAAATTGCATTATGATGTACGTGCCGAAGTAGTAGTGGGAGAGTTACTGGATAATCATGTGCGTGCCGAAGAAATTGCTGTACAAAATCAAAACGTATTTGTACGGTCTTTCAATAAAGATATCTTAAGTGCTCAACTGGATGATTCGCAACCTTATCATCCATTCATTTCGCTTACCCTCTCCCGTGATGGACTGTACGATCGTTTGCCGGAGGGTATCTTCCACCAGTTCACGCCGCAGCAGCAACAGCGCTCAGTGAGAGAAATGGTGCTCAACTACAAGCGTCAGCAAAAAGAGCAACAGGAAGCCAGAAAGTTTTTTCGTCCCCTTGAAAATGAATTCTTCCTGCAAAGAGTTTTTCTTGAACAGAAAGAAAAACATTTACTCTTTGATGCGTTTGGAAAAGATGCAGATGAACTGTTTCTTGCCTTCTGGGGCATACGGTCTGATTTGCCAAAAACGGCCCTGAAAAAATTGGTAAAATTGTTGCCATATATCTACCGCATAGCAGGTAACCTGCCTTTGGTACAATTGTATTTGCAGGCCATTCTGGATGAGCCTGTAAAAATTGTACAGGAAGATATGCCGACGGCTGTAGAAACAGGCAGCCAGGTGCCTTTAGGTGATTCAAGATTAGGATTGGATGCGATGACTGGCGATCTCTTTTATACAGATATGCCTGTATGGAAAATTACCATTGGCCCCCTTCAACAGCACAGGGTACACGACTTCCTCCCGTGGCAGCCTTATGGCCGTCTGCTGGAGACCTGTTTTAGTTTCCTGGTGCCAGTTGATGTAGATGTTGAGACCATCCTGGAGCCTCACCCCGATGAGAAGGAAGTCTTTATGGCTGATACTCAGGAAAAAGAGGGTTTAGGAGGGTACAATTTTTACCTGTAGGCATTAAATGGAACTATTTTTGCATGTAATATACCCTTATGGTTTGATTCCGGGCCCAGCGGAGTATTCCAGCCCCAGATTCATCCAACAGGTTTAACCCTTTCCGAGGAAATAAGACTATGATACTAAAAGCTAAGATCTACATTGTACTGGCGGCATTCATGGCTATCGGCTCCCTGATAGTGGGACTGCTGAGCCGTTATATTAAAAACTTTTCCCTATATAAGAAAAAGGCACTCTGGTACCTGGCTATCATGGTACTGGTATTTGCTGTCATCAGCTCTATTCCGTTCCTCTTTACACACCAGAATTCCATGAGCCAGTATGTCTTCTACGAAGTATGGTTCCTGGGTTTAGGCGTAGTACATTGTAACCTCATGTATACGCGTTTCTGGGGGAGTGAAGATTCGTTTGGCTCAGAGCTGGCATTCATTGTGGCTATCTGGTTATTTGGTGGGATCGGGTTCATTCTCATTCAGCATCTTTTTGCAAAAGGAGAGTTTTCATTTTACCCGCTGCTTACCTGTATGTTCGCATTCGCACTGCCTACATTTGTGTATAAGACTTTCGAAAAGATGATGGCCATTCCTGCCAAAATTTTCAAGTGGTGGCAATATCCTGCTTACCAGGAATTGCCCGAAGTGAATGAAGATGATATGCGCGACCTGATTGTAATAGGTTTCGAACTGGAGAAGAAAGTAACAGATCATGACCGCACATACTTCCGTGCACGTACGCCTATCAAAATGGACCTGGGCGATCTCTTCTATCATTTCATCAATGACTATAACGACCGTTATCCCAATACGCCGATTGACGTAGTGGATGCAAACGGACAACCATATGGCTGGGTATTTCACCTCAAATCAGGTTGGCTGGGTACAGCTAAAACCCTCGATCCTGACAAAGCTGTATTCATGAATGGCATGCGCGAAAACAGTGTCATTATTTGTAACAGAATTATTATCAATTAATCCCTACATTTTAAATTATTCATCCATGGCAGAACCGCTTAAATATTTTCCCGTCAACTGGGTTGATGGTATGAAGATAAAGAAGCAGCATTTCGTTGAAACAGAAAACGCAATGCTGGATCAGATAAGGGATGCTATTTCCAGCGGCTTGCATGCGCAGAACTACGGATTGCTGCCTGCAAAAGCAGATAGTAAAGAATCATTACGTTGCTGGTTTGTGACCGATAACCAACAACAATGGAGAGTGAAACTCACTGAATGTCGTGCCGTTACCCCAGGTGGCGCAAGAATTGAAATTCCTGAACACACTGTACACTCGCTGAAATACGCTACTACTTTTCCAGAAGCTACATTTAACTGGGATCCACAGCATGCAGAAAATGCTTACTATATTCTCATACAGGTAAACCCCTTCAATCGTCAGCCAAGCGGAGAACCATTGCTGCATGAAGATCCACCACGGTTACCATATGGCACACCAGAATATCATTTGTATGTAACACCTGCGTCCCAGTTGCCACAGGGACAGTTAGGCAGTTATCAGATGGTACTGGGGCGTATCAACATTGTAGATGGACGGCCGCAAATAGATGATGATTATATACCACCATGTACGATGGTGTATGCGCATCCTGCATTGGCAGACCTGCACCAGGAGCTGGATCAGTTTCTTGGTCAGCTGGAACTCTATGGTGTGCACATTGTACAGAAAGTATATGCACGTAATCAGAACAATGATCTGGCGCAAGTAGTACTGTACATCACAGAAAGATTAGTACAATACCTGGGCACACGTATTTCACAGTTCCGTTGGTTAGGTATTTATCAAACACCTGCAGCAATGCTGGAAGTGATAGCTGGACTGGCTCGTACCATGAAGAATGCGATCGATCAACGTGCCAGTGCAGGTAAAGAAGAATTGCTGAATTACTTTTCAGAATGGTGTGAACTGAAGCAGGGTGAGTTGGAAGCGCTGATGGTAAATTGTGCGAACATCCGTTACAAACACATAGATGTAAGAGAATGTCTTCAACCTATGATCCCTTTTGTACGTGCGATCAATAAGTTGTTCGAGAGCCTGAGCAGACTGGATTACATCGGTCGTAAGATGGACAGTGGCATCTTCGTAAAAGAAGAGTCAGCAGAGGATGCAGAATATTTACGTAAGCATAAAACCAGGAAATGGTTTTTCACAGATTGATCATAATTTTCAACTCAATTTAATATCACATGCGTGTACTGAACAAGCAGGAAAGATTATCCGCTTTTTTATGGTTCCTGTTATTTTTTATCGTTACAGTAGGTCTGTTTGTACTGGCCATATTTTTCAACTTCCAGGTGCCAAGCCGTGAGAATGCAGAGCTGCGCAAGGAGCTGGCTACATTCCGCCAGGAGCAGGCATTTCAGGGAGAGTTTCTGGGTAAGCTGGAAAGAGTAAGAAACAATTTAGACTCCATCAACCTGCCAAACCAGAATGCGAATTATATGGATCAGGTCATTGCACAGGACCTGGTGAGTATGCGTAACTCTATACCTAAGGATGCGGTAACGCATTATGGCTTGTATGCAAACATCATACAGAACTGTCTTTTGTTGCAACAAAGTAAGCAGCAATTGCGTGGATTATCGAATGCACAACAGAGCATTGCCGAGCTGAAAGAGAAGATCAATGATCTGAATAAAGAATTGGAAAATGCCAGGAGCGAGCTGGATTACAACAGGCAGTTAATGAGAAGCAGGTAATGATTTTATACATTTCATTAATGATAAATGATTAAAAATATAATTTGTTAAAGTGGTGTTTTAAGGCCTGTTAGGCTTGGCTATACGCGGAATTATATTTAATTTTAACCATCATAATTATATAAATAAATAAATAGCCCTTAATTGTTAATTCTTTATTGTAAACCTTAAACATTTAACCCATGTCATTCAAATCCGTGTTTGAAGTAGCAGGGAAACAGTTGGTTGTTAAACACTGTAGCTACGACCTCACCCAAGAAGTAGATGCAACTGGTCGCCCTTCAGCAATTACCCGTGGTGGCCGCATCCGTTTAATCGTTGAATCTAATGGCGACACTGATCTGTTCGAGTGGATGGTGAACAACTTCGAAAGGAAGGATGGTACTATCACTTTCTACAAGAGAGATTCAGATGCAAAGTTGAAATCGCTAAACTTCAAGGAAGGTTATCTGGTAAAGTTTGAAGAAACTTTTGATTCAGATAATCAAAACCCGATGACGGTTGCATTCACTATCTCAGCCCGTGAAATTGCCATGGGTAACGCATCCCATATTAATGAATGGGTAAAGTAGTGGTATGATTTGCTAAATGAAAATTATGCCTTTTAAGGAGCCCCTCTGCTGGCGCAGGGGGGCTTTATATTTTTTTTGAAATTGCTATCAGCTTAAACAATTTCGTCTTCAACAAAAAAGAACTTTCCATCACTAAACAATACTATTTCCTTGCTGCCGCAGGCCCACCTACTCCCGCCTGCTTTCAACAGTATATACAAAACTATCCGCTCTATAGTAACCTATATTATACTCAATCGGTAAATCATTTTTATCATACACATATCTCCGTCTGAACAAAACCGGACTTCCTGCATCGATCTCTAATTTCGCTGCCACAAATTTATCTGCTGCTCTTGCACTCACTTCCTCTTTTGACAATGTTGCCACTACTCCATAATCCTTATCCAGGATATCATACAACTGCCTCTTAAAATCTTCTTCTCCTGTCAACCCTATCCTGGGATGAAACCATGAAATAAAATAAACAAACGGTCCTTCCGGCGTTCCTCTCAATCGCTCTAATTTCAAGATCTTCTGATTAGCAGGAATACCAAAAAATGCCACCGCATCATTATCCGGCAACACCCACGTTACATGCAATTCAAAATTCCGCACTTTTAAGCCTCTTGCCTGCATCTCCTGTGTAAAGCTGATCCAGTTCTTCGCCTTAGAGCTGATCTTCTCCAAATCGGCCACTTTAGTACCTACACCTTTCTTTCTCACCAGCAATCCCTCGTACACCAGCTTATTCAACGCCTGCCGCAAGGTAGATCTCGATATCGCCAGTTGTTTCGCCAACTCCACCTCATTGGGCAAAAACTGCCCGCCCGCGTACTTCGGATCCCTGATCATGTTGCGCAATAACTGCTCCGCCTGTATGTGTAAAGGAACTGGATTCTGATGATCAATACTTATTTCCATCTGCCAAAATTAATCATTATGTTTGTATGTATATACATACTATGAGAAAAAAGGTCTTCTTCTTCGCTTTTATCATGCTTGCCGTGCTATCATCCGGCGCTCAAAACAAACAACTGGCCAATAAAATAATGGCAGATCACCGCCTCGACACCATTCAGGCCAGGTGCCTGCGGCTACTCACAGGGTTCACCGCCGGCACCTCCTATGGGGAAGTCTGGATCAGGGATTTCAACACCTTTATCAACGGCTCTCTCGCCGTCCATGACAAAGAGAAGGTGAAAGAAATGCTCCTTCTCTTCTTCAAAATGCAGGGCAAAGATGGTAATGTCGTAGACGGCATGATCTCCAAACAAAAAGCACAGGCAGGATACGATTATATCTACTCCGCCCTCGCCCCTGAATGGGCCGCCCACAAAAATACCGTGGAAACAGATCAGGAATCCTCGTTGGTGCAGGCTGTATACAAATACATCAAACATACCAACGATACAAGCATCCTGCACATCGTCATCGATCACCAAACCGTGCTACAGCGCCTGGATGCAGCATTGCAATATGTACACAAAGCCCGCTGGTCAGCTAAATATCACCTTGTAACAGGTGCTACTACTATTGACTGGGGAGATGTACAACCTGAAAAAGGATGGGGTGTGGTGATCAATGACCATACAAAGTGGTCTATTGATATTTATGACAATGCGATGTACGCTATTGCACTCAAAGAATACGCGGAATTATCAAAAAACAGATCCTACCTCACCCAATACACCCAACTCAAAACCAACGTTCGCAAATACCTCTGGCAATCTGGCACTGGTAAGTATTTGCCACATCTCTACCTGAATGGCAGCCCTTTCTCTCCCGATTTCAAAGAAGAGGAAATCCTCTATACGGGTGGTTCTGCCTGCGCAATACTTGCGGGTTTTCACTCTCCGAAAGAGATCGCCGGCATTAATAAGCAAATGCTTAGGGCTGCTTCCAGAGAGAAATATGCCACCATTGGCATCACCGTCTACCCGCCTTATCCTGAAAAGGAGTTTCCTAACATGAAACCTTATGTGTACCAGAATGCGGGTGACTGGTCCTGGTTTGGTGGTAGAATGGTACAAGCCCTCATTGAGCATGGCTTTGTCAAAGAAGCTTACGATGAACTCAGCCCGATGCTGGATCGTGCCCTTATCCACCATGGCTTTTATGAATGGTATGATGTACAGACTGGCGAGCCAAAAGGTTCGGGGGATTTCAGGGGAGAGGCAGGGGTATTATATGATGCAATTGCGGTATTGAAAAACTGGGCCAACCATCAAAAATAAATTGCTTCTTGCTGATATGTCTATATGTTTGTACATATCTGCAATGCCTAATGCGTGTCAACTCTATCAAAAAAGAGATACCATCCATATCCATCCTGATACGGCCGGTATCTCTTCCTGCAAAGCGTGTAAATATGATTAAAATGTAACTGCCAGCTGTATTAAAAAAAATTAATTCACCGGAACATTCACCTCCATCTTAATAATATCATCCACCTTACCACCCGGTGTACCCACTCCAAAATCACTTCTGTTCACATCAAACTTCCCTGCGAAAGTTCCACCACTACCGGTTTTCACAAATGTAAATGGTATAGAAAACGGCTTCTTCACACCATGCATTGTCAACTCACCTTTCGCTACATACCCACTACCTGATTTCGTAATCTCTGTAGACGTAAATGCAATCGTCGGATATTTCTTCGCATCCAGCCACTTATCACCCTTCGCATGTGTATTCTTCAATCCATTACCGGTATTGATACTAGACACGTCAATGGTCACATCAAATTTAGAAGTATTCAGATGTTGCTCATCAAATACTACCTTGCCTTTCAGATCTTTAAAAATACCGTTGGCGCCAGCAGCAGAAAACTTTACAGCATAACCAGCAGCGATCTTATAATCTGGCCCGGAGAGAACCGTAAACGCTGATGCTACCAAAATAATAAGGGCAGTAACGGGAAGGAGGATTTTTTTCATTGTACTTGTTTATTTAACCTAAAAGTATGCAAAAAAAGCACCAACAAAAACGGCTTTGCCATCAGGCAAAGCCGTTCAAAATATTCTTTTAATATAGTTTTCAATACTGCTGCGAAAAGCATTCCCAACAATTAAAAAACAGCCTGCAAGTTTTAAGTCTTTCTTAACTTCAACGACTGTACAAAATGATGATTCCCCTTCTCCAATATCAAACTCGCCCTAAACCTTGTCGGTAATATATTCTGCACCAGATTCGGCTTATTGATCTCATTCCATATCTTCCTCGCAATCTCTTCTGACTCCACATCTGTCAAATGTGCATATCTGTGAAAATAAGACTCCGGATTCGCAAACGCCGTCGTCCTCAATGATTTAAACCGCTCTATATACCATTGCTCCAAATCCTTATCTTCTGCATCCACAAAAATAGAAAAGTCAAAAAAGTCCGATACGAATATACTTGGCTCCGGTGACCCCAGTGGCCTCGGCCTCACCTGCAACACATTCACTCCCTCTACAATCACAATATCCGGCGATTCTACCCACTGCATTTCATTCGCCAGCACATCATATTCCAAATGACTATACAGCGGCGCAGCCACCTTTTCTTTCCCTGATTTCAGATTCGCCAGAAACTGTACCAGCCTCCTGATATCATAACTCTCCGGAAACCCCTTTCTATTCATAATCCCTCTCTGTTCCAATACCCTGTTCGGATATAGAAAACCATCTGTCGTTACCAACGCGACTCTCGGATGATTGGGAAACGCAGCCAGCAACCATTGCAATACACGCGCTGTAGTACTTTTCCCAACCGCCACACTTCCTGCAATTCCAATAATATAAGGCACTTTAGTCACCTTGCTTCCCAAAAAGGTATTCGTTGTTGCATGCAGTTCCTGCGCAGCTGTTACGTACAGATTTAACAATCGTGACAGCGGCACGTATATTTGTGTAACCTCTTCCTTTGTTAGCGGCTCATTTAACCCATGTAGCTTATCCAGATCTTTGATCAGGTGTTCCATGAGTTCATCACTTTTATTTGCCCATGCTTCACGGGCAATCGTGATATAGGGAGCGTAGTTGTTCCGTGTCATTTAGTTTAGATGCTGTTGCCTGTTTATCGATTCCGTTGTTTCAGGGTGCTAAGCTATGTAAACCGTTTTAACATTCAAAAATTCATGTGTGCCTTCCAGGGAAAGTTCCCTGCCATATCCCGACTGTTTTACGCCCCCAAAAGGCAGACGGGCATCTGAGCGCACCATGGCATTGATAAATACATTGCCGCTATCGATCTGTACAGCCAGTTTTCTCGCTTTATCGAGGTCGCTGGTCCAGAGAGAAGCCCCCAGCCCATAGGGCGTCTGGTTCGCCAGTGCAACAGCATGTTGTTCATTATCAGCCTGAATGATAACAGCCAGTGGGCCGAATGTTTCTTCGTCAAAGGCTGTCATGCCTGGTTTTACACCGCTGAGCAGGGTAGGAGCGAAATTCGCACCCGAACGCTGCCCCCCTGTGATCAGTTTCGCACCCTGTTCTATGCTCTGATGTAACTGATGTCCTAACTCCGTTGCCAGATCCGGACGGGCCATTGGCCCCATGTCAATTTTCTGCAAGGTAGGATCTCCCTGGCTCATTTGCTGTATGAGTGTGGTCACCTGTTCTGTAAATGCGTCAGCTATTGCCTGGTCTACAATCCAGCGCTTTGCAGCGATGCAGGACTGACCGGCGTTCTGAAAACGGGCCTTCACAGCTGTACGTGCTGCCTCTTCCAGGTTTGCATCTTTCAACACGATGAAGGGATCGCTGCCCCCCAGTTCCAATACCGTCTTTTTAATATATTTTCCTGCCAGCCCGGCTACGCTCTGACCTGCAGCAGTACTACCTGTGAGGGTCACACCCTGTACACGATCGTCGGCAATCAGTGGTTCTATATGTTTGGAATTCACCAGCACGGTTTGAAATACGCCTTCGGGGAAGCCAGCTTCTAAAAATACCTGCTCAATGGCCAGTGCACAACCGCTTACATTGCTGGCATGCTTGAGTATACCTGCATTGCCGGCAAGAATATTAGGAATGGCAAAACGGAACACCTGCCAGTAAGGGAAATTCCACGGCATAATAGCCAGAATTATACCTTTTGGCTCATATGCCACATAGCTCTGCTGCCCATCAGATTTGATGATTTTTGAGGCCAGCATGCTACCAATATTTTGTACATAATATTCAGCAGAGGTTGCGCATTTTAATACTTCAGCTTTTGCTTCTTTTAGTGTTTTTCCCATTTCCCGGGTGATGATCGCAGCGTGTTCATCGGCTTTCTCTTTCAGCACATCCGCGAGTTTTTGCATCCAGGCACCACGCTGCTCCAGTGAAGTCTGCTTCAATGCCTGATATGCCTGATGACCTTTAACAAGTTTCTCTTCCAGTTCTGATGCTGTGTGCGCTGTATATTCAGCAATGGTTTCCTGTGTATATGGGTTAATACTCTTAAAGGTACTCATGTGAATAAAGTTTTGATAAAAGTAAGGATTATAATTGCTTGAACTGATCAGGAGCGCAATTATAGTACCGGGTAAAACTATTCACAAATGCAGCTACATGGCTATACCCTGTTTCATCTGCCACCAGCTGCAAATCAATCTCCGGCAATGTTAATAATGCCGCCGCTTTTTCCAGTCGCCATAAGATGACGAATGCATCTACGCTGGTGCCATATAAATGTCTGAATCCATATTGTAATTTCTCCTCAGAGATATCAAACAACTCACACAATTCCGAAATTTGCACACCAATTGTATTCGCTTTGATATATGCTTTCGCACTATCAATACTATTGATATCTTCGTTCGTCAATGGTTGATATTCCAATGGCGGATATTGTAACTGTGCAAAGAAATGCACTAACAATAATTCACATTGTTTGCTGATATACCTGCTACGTGCATATTCATTACACCCCAATGGATTTCGTATCTGTTCAAGTAGCAACGAAGCATATGCATCCAGTGCTACAGGTGCTGCATTAATTACACCACCATGTAGATTCTCAGCTATGGCAGGTAGGATGGTTTGTTCAATAAATGTAGGTTCCGCAAATAATGGTAGTTGTGCTTCACCGAATTCAATGTTTAAAAAACAATGCGTACCTGGATGTATAGACACTGCTTTCTCTTCATGCGTTACATAAAATAAATTCAGATCTCCCTGTTGCACATGCTCTGGTATTCCGCCACGCATGGCAGAATGCACATTGAGCGAAGAAAGCGTAACAGCCAGGTGCAAACCAGGATGATCTACATGGGGATGAATATCTGTCACCTGTGAAGTGATTACGTGATGCTGCCATACACGAAAAGGAGTTGCTTCCAGCAATTGCTTAAATACAAATACGCGGGCATTGCCGTATACCGTTCTTCTTGCATGGGGAACAATATAGGAATGCATAATTTCGGGGACATTCTCTACCTGGATGAAGTCTGCGAAAATTTGTTGTTCTGCCTGTCTGATTAAATTCATATCAGATATAAGTCGATTGACTAAAGCGATTGGTACTCAAAAATACTCATAATTATGTGAGTAGTAATAGTATGCGACAAATTGGGTATATTTAAATTAATCACCCAAACCTGTAAATATGTCAACCAAGATCGTGTACTGTATGGCAATACTATGCCTTTGCCTGACTGTAGCCAGCGCCCAACAGAAAATAACCGGAAAAGTAACAGATGCCACAACCGGTGCCCCACTAGAAGGAATCACCGTAAGGGTCAGACTCAGTAACTCCGGCAGTTTAACCAACAAGTCCGGTGAATACACCATCGAGGCCAAAGCCAATGATGTACTGGAAGTAAGTGCCATCGGTTTCACCCCACAGGCCCTTTCCGTCAATGGGCGCTCTGTGATCGATGTAAAACTGGTCTCCGCCGTCTCGGAGCTCAACCAGATCGTACTCGTAGGTAGCCGGGGTACGGGGCGTGCCAGAACGGAAACGCCTGTTCCCGTCGATGTCATACCCATTGCCCAGGCATCCCAGTCTACTGCCAAAACAGATCTCACCGCCGTCCTGAACATGGCCGCTCCCTCCCTGAACTACAACAAACAAAGTGGGAGTGATGGTGCTGATATGATCGACCTCGCCACCCTCAGGGGCCTTGGACCTGATCAGACCTTAGTGCTTGTAAATGGTAAAAGACGTCACCAGACAGCCTTCGTAGCCGTATACGGTACCCGTGGCCGTGGTAATTCAGGCACTGACCTCAATGCCATCCCCGAAGCTGCCATCGACAGGGTCGAAATTCTTCGCGACGGTGCCTCTGCCCAATATGGCTCCGATGCCATTGCAGGGGTGATCAACCTCATCCTCAAAAAAGATGTGAACCACCTCAATGTGACCGCAGGTTATGCCGGTTATTATGACCATAAGTACAATACCTGGTTTGGCCGTAAACAATCCCAATACCAGTACGGTGTACCCATCGATGGGAATACCGGTACCCTGGGCCTCAGCTATGGCCTTCCTTTGGATAAAAACGGCGGGTTTCTCAACTTTTCGGGCAACTTCCTCATCCAGGGTAAAACCTACAGGCAGAACCTCGATACGAACCTGAGTCACAAAGATGGGCTGCCTGTGAACAGTGTGAGAAGAGGTGCCGGCGATGGCTCCCGTGTAAATGGAGGTGGCATGATCAACCTGGAAGTGCCTTTTGGTACAGGCAATACCACCCTCTATGCATTTGGTGGATATAACTATAAGAGCTCCGATGCATTTGCCTATTCCCGTTCTTTCAGCGGGCATCCGGATCGTTTTCCTACTGATGATAACGGGAACCTGATCTTCCATAAAGACATTATGTATGCCGTACCGGGCGACACCATTTTCGATCCCCACATCCAGACCCATGTCAGTGACATCTCTGCTGCTGTAGGAGTAAAAGGTGAATTTGGAGAAGGCTGGACCTGGGATGTGAGCAATACCCTGGGCAGAAACAATTTCCACTTCTATGGAGATAAAACTTTCAATGCTTCTTTGGGTGCAAACTCTCCTACCCACTTTGACGATGGAGGGTTCTCCTTTTTACAGAACACCTCGAATGTAACTTTCACCAAAGCGGTCTCAAATTTGAACCTCGCATTTGGTGCAGAATACCGTTACGAAAGGTATAGCATCTACGCAGGCGAAGAAGCCTCTTACACCAATTACGATCCCACTTTTTATAAAGCCACCGGTTCCCAGGGTTTCCCTGGCTATCGCCCCAGCGATGAGGTAGTGGCCAATCGTAGCAATATCGCTGCCTATGTAGATGCAGAACTGGATGTGACCAGTAAATGGCTGGTAGGCGCCGCCATCAGGGCAGAAAATTATTCTGACTTCGGCTTCACCGCCAATTACAAACTGGCTACCCGTTACAAAATCACGAACGATTTCAACATCCGTGCATCAGTTAGTACTGGTTTCAGAGCGCCTTCCTTACAGCAAATCAACTACAGTTCCCAATACACCAACGTACAGGGTGGCACGATCACCGAAGTGAAGATCGCACCTAACTACAACGCGATTACAAGAGCTGCAGGCATCCCTGATCTGAAACAGGAAAAGTCCATCAACGCCAGTCTTGGGTTCACCTGGAAACCATTGCCAATACTGACCGTAACCCTGGATGGATACTATGTAAAAGTAAAAGACCGTATCGTTCTCTCCGGTCAGTTCAGCGCCAGCGATACCACGCTGGATGCAGCAGTATACAATACGCTAAACGAATTACACATCGACAACGCACAGTTCTTTGCAAATGCGGTGAACACTTCCAACTATGGGGTAGACCTTGTCGTTGATTATAATAAACGCTGGAGCAATCATCATTTCCGTGGATTATTCACAGGCAATGTCCAGCACATGACCATCGACAATATCAATGTACCTGCCAAATTAAATGACACGTATGTACACCGTCAATCCTTCTTCAGCGACCGTGAGCAACGCTTTGTAAAAGCTTCTGCACCACCGGTGAAAATGGGTCTGAACCTGGAATATGGTGTTAATAAAATCAGCTTTGGTTCACACCTCACTTATTATGGCAAGGTAGAACTGTATGGTTACGGTTATTCCGGCGACCTGGCTGGTACAGGTATCAACCCGATCGTAGAACTGGATGAAGGTGGCAAGACAGTGCCTGAATTATTTGTGTACAGGGGAAAGGTAGTGACGGATGTATATGCAGGTTATAAATTCAACAGGCATATCAACTGGTTTGTAGGTGTGGATAACGTATTTAATGTACATCCTGATTTAGGCTATGTGAAAGGGGCGAAGCTGTCAGCTTTTGATGGCGAAGCAGGTGGTGCCTGGGATCCGGTGCAGATGGGTGTGAATGGTATGCGTTTATTTACTAGAATTGTATTGGATTTTTAAAATAAAATCTCCCTAAAACAGGAACGGCTCCCGAAGGGAGCCGTTCCTGTTTTTATACAAAATAGCTTATTGTACTTTGGATACTTTAATAGTATTTGTAGGTAAATGTTCTGCTACAGGCGTAGAACCGGTATTTACCACAATATCATCAGTTTTCAGATACCCTTTATCTTTCAGGATGCTGATCTGGTCATTGATAATGTTATCCAGACCAATTTCTTCCTTATAATAGAAGGCGCGTACACCCCAGCTAAGGCTCAGCTGATTCACTAAAGATTTCTCTTTAGTAAATACGAACAGTGGAGAGCGTGGACGGTAGCTGCTCAGCATAAAGCCGGTGTAACCACTCTGGGTCATACCAACCAGTGCATTAGCTTCCAGGTCTTCAGCCATTTTACATGCATTGTAACACAGTGCATCGCTGATGAAGGTAGGAGAATGACGGTGAGGGATCAGGTTACGGTTGTAGATGATTTCTTCTTTTTCTACTTCACCGATGATTTTACGCATAGTCTGGATTACCAGTTCAGGGAACTGACCAGTTGCCGTTTCACCACTCAGCATTACGGCATCAGCACCTTCCAGTACTGCGTTAGCTACGTCAGTGATTTCGCTACGGTTAGGGCGGGTACGGTCGATCATGGATTCCATCATCTGGGTAGCCACGATTACCGGCTTAGCACGATGAATACATTTACGGATAATATCTTTCTGGATCATTGGGATCTGCTCAACAGGCAGTTCCACACCCAGGTCACCACGGGCGATCATTACGCCGTCGCTTTCCCAGATGATCTCTTTCAGATTTGCGATAGCCTCAGGCTTTTCGATCTTAGAGATAACCTTGATCTTGGAGTTACGTTCTTTCAGACGTTTGCGGATCAGTTGCAGGTCAGCAGCATCTCTTACAAATGACAGGGCAACCCAGTCACAGTCGTGGTCGATGATGAATTCCAGATCTTCCACATCTTTAGGAGTCAGTGCTGGCAGAGATACTTTGGTATCTGGCAGGTTGAAACCTTTCTTGGAAGACAGAACGCCTGGCAGGGTAACTTCAGCTTTGATTTCACCTGCAGCAGTGATTTCTTTTACTACAGTTTCGATCTTACCGTCATCCAGCAGGATTTTCTGGCCTGGTTTTACATCTTTATGCAGGTCTGCATAAGATACGTATATTCTTTCAGCGGTACCAACTACCTTCTCGTTTACGAAAGTCAGGATCATACCCGGAGTCAGTGGCAGTGCATTGTTAGCGATTTCACCTACACGCAGTTTAGGACCTTGCAAGTCAGCCAGGATGGCAACATTGAAAGATTCAACTTCGTTAATCTGGCGAATGTAACCAATGATGCGCAGCTTGTCCTCGTGAGAGCCATGTGAAAAGTTCAGACGGAACACGTTTACGCCAGCCTTTACCAGTGCCAGTAATTTTTCGTAAGTGTCGCATGCCGGTCCTACTGTGGCAACTATCTTCGTTTTGTGTTTAGATATATCTTGTGTACTCATAGCTCTTATTTTAACTCGCAAGTATTTTTACAATTTTAAACCATTCCGGATCGATATGCTCTTTGGCTTTGATGGCCTGTTCCAGAGGTGTATATTGGATTTTGTTGTTTACAATTCCTACCATAACATTGGAAGTGCCATTCAACAGCGCCTCAACAGCTGCATAACCCATACGGCTGGCCAGGATACGGTCCTGGCAGGTTGGGCTACCACCACGTTGTATATGTCCGAGGATGGTTACGCGGGTATCCAGTTGAGGACATTGCTCCTTAATCTGGCGTGCTACCGCTTCTGCACCACCAGCAGCAGAACCTTCTGCTACTACGATGATGTTAACTAATTTCTTGCGGCGTTCGTTAGCCTGCAGTTCCAAGATAATGTCCTGTACATCAATAATGTGCTCAGGAGTCATAATGTGCTCAGCACCAGTGGAAATACCACTGTGAAGGGCAATATAACCAGCATCGCGCCCCATCACTTCTATGATAAATAAACGGTCGTGCGCATCTGCTGTATCACGGATTTTATCAATCGCATCTACCGCAGTATTCACAGCTGTATCAAATCCGATGGTAAAATCAGAACCGGCAATGTCTTTGTCAATTGTGCCTGGCAGGCCAATGCATGGAATGTCAAATTCCTGGCTCAACTTGTACGCACCATTGAAAGAACCATCGCCACCGATCACTACTATTCCGTCGATGTTGTGTTTCTTTAAATTTTCGTATGCCTTTTTACGGCCTTCGGCTTCGTAAAACTCTTTACAACGGGCCGTTTTTAGGATTGTACCACCGCGTTGTATAATGTTGGCAACAGATTTAGACTCCAAAGGAAAGATTTCGTTCTTCAACATTCCCCTGTAACCATACATGACACCAAAAACATTCAGCTGATTGTAAATTCCCGTTCTTACAACCGCACGAACGGCAGCATTCATGCCCGGCGCGTCTCCGCCTGATGTAAGGACCGCAATGTTGTTAACTTTTTTCATAGTTATGTTATATTTCCCTCTCTACGTTGTTTTATGTGGGAATTCCCGACGTTGAACCTGTTCTCGCCCAGTTTATACCCCAAATGTGTCATAGTGGTATATCCCGAATATTCTAACAATCTCTTTCCGCAAGTCCTCTTCTTTTCCTGATTATCACATTCCTTATGGTTAAATTGCCGGAAAAATATTTAATTGGCGCACAAAAATAACATTTTGGATATTCTTTCTAATAGTATTCTGATGAATTAAAGAAAATTTTCAATTTCAGTTAACCAATAGAGTATTTTTTTAAAAAAATATACATATGTATAATTTAAATGCAATAATGCAACGTCTACCTGCTTTTATTTTCACTTTTATTAATTCCTCATTGCTGCTTACGACTATGACAACAGCTCAAGCCCAATCTCAACAGCCAGGCCTCGTTTATCCGCAAACCCGGAAGACCGAAGTGACAGATAACTACCATGGTACCACTATTGCCGACCCATACCGCTGGCTCGAGGACGATAACAGCCCGGAAACCAAAGCATGGGTGAAAGAACAAAACGCAGTCACCCAGGATTATCTTGCAAAGATACCTTTCCGCGACGCTATAAAAAATCGTCTGGAAGTGTTATGGAATTATCCAAAAACTGGTGCACCGGATCATAGAGGTAACTATTTGTACTTCTATAAAAATGATGGTTTACAGAACCAGTCTGTACTTTACAGGCAGTCTACCACCCCGGGCGCTACTCCCGAAGTCTTCATCGACCCGAATAAACTCTCCGCCGATGGTACAACAGCTTTAGGCACCGTACAGTTTTCCAAAGATGGAAAATATGCCGCCTATTTAATTGCAAAGGCTGGTTCTGACTGGCAACAGGCCCATATTATGGACGTAGCTACCAAAACTTTGCTCCCGGATAGCCTGAACTGGCTCAAGTTCAGTGGTCTTTCATGGAGAGGAGATGGTTTTTACTATAGCCGCTATGACGAACCTACCGAATCCAGCAAACTCTCCAAAAAGAACGAATTCCATAAAGTTTACTATCACAAGGTAGGCACTTCTCAGGATAAGGATGTACTGATCCACGCTGATTCAGATCACCCACTTCGCAATTTTCAGGCAACTGTTACCGAAGATGAGCGATTCGTGCTCCTAAACGCGTCAGAAGGGACTTCCGGCAATGAGATATGGTTCTGGGACATGAAAAATCCTGACCAAAAGACGTTCAAATTATTGATCAAAGGCTTCGATCATGAGCCAAATGTAATAGACAATGACGGCGATAAGCTATTTGTGATCACTAACGAGGGCGCACCTAATTATAAAGTAGAGCTGATCGATACCAAAAATCCAGAGGGTCCCCGTACACTGATCATTCCTGAACGCAAGGAAACCCTCATGCATGTGGGTACCGGTGGTGGAAAACTCTTTGCTACCTACCTGCAGGATGCTGCCAACCGTGTATACCAGTTAAACTATGCCGGTCACCTGGAAAGGGAGATCAAACTCCCGGGTATAGGTACCGCAGGTGGATTCGGTGGTAAAAAAGAAGACAAGGAATTCTATTACACCTTTAATTCATATGTGACACCGGCTCTGGTATATAAATATGATATAGCTTCCGGTAAGTCTACGACCTATTTCAAACCTGAACTGAAATTCGATCCTTCCCAATATGAAACCAAACAGGTATTCTTTAATAGTAAAGATGGTACTCGTATCCCTATGTTCCTTTCCTATAAGAAGGGGATCAAACTGGATGGGAACAATCCTGTATTGCTGTATGGTTATGGTGGTTTCAATATCCCGGTCACCCCGGGTTTCAGCGTATCTAATCTGTTCTTTATGGAGCAGGGTGGTATCTATGCACAGGTAACCCTGCGTGGTGGTGCGGAGTACGGCGAGGAGTGGCACAAAGCAGGTATGTTCGAAAAGAAGCAGAATGTATTTGACGATTTTATCGGGGCTGCAGAGTTCCTGATCAAAGAAAAATATACCAATACCTCCAAACTGGCGGTACATGGCCGTTCAAATGGTGGATTGCTGATTGGTGCGGTGATGACACAACGCCCGGATCTGTTCAAGGTAGCCATACCTACAGTAGGAGTGCTGGATATGTTGCGTTACCAGCACTTTACCATCGGATGGGCATGGGGTGTGGAGTATGGCACCAGCGATAAGGAAGACCAGTTTAAATACCTGATCAAATACTCACCACTGCACAACCTGAAACCAGGTACGTCTTACCCTGCTACCATGGTAACTACAGGGGATCATGACGACAGGGTAGTGCCTGCACACTCATTCAAATTCGCTGCTACGCTACAGGCGGACAATGCAGGGCCTAACCCAACGCTTATACGTATAGACACGCAGGCAGGCCATGGAGCTGGTAAGCCAACAGGCAAGCTGATAGAGGAATCTGCGGATATATGGGCTTTTATAATGTATAATCTGGGAATGCATTTTAAGAATTAAAGGAAGGCCTGGGCCTCTTTCATAAAACGCTGATGTCTCTGACATCAGCGTTTTTTTTTAACCAAACTCTTTTCTTCGTAATTTTAGAAAAAGGCATAAATATGAAGGTATTAATCACAGGCAGTAACGGATTATTGGGCCAGCACCTCATCCCCCTCTTTTTACAGGATTCCCGCTACGAAGTCATCGCCACCGGAAGGGGCGCTAACCGTCTCCCTAAACAGGAAGGTTACCTTTACGAGCCGGTTAACCTGAGAGAGTCCTCCAGTGTTAATCAGTTACTACAGAAGCATCAGCCAGATATCGTTATCCACGCGGCTGCCATGACCCAGGTAGACGATTGCGAAAGAAACAAAGATGCCTGTTGGGACTGTAATGTTAACGCTACCCGCTACCTCATCCAGGCTGCAGAAAAAACCAAAAGCTTTTTCATTTTTCTCTCCACTGACTTTGTATTTGATGGCCTACAAGGCCCTTATGCAGAAGAAGATGCCGTGAACCCCCTCAGTTACTATGGCGCTACCAAAGTAGCCGCAGAAAGGCTTGTCCATAATAGTCATCTGGAATGGTCTATTGTACGTACAGTATTGGTATACGGTGTAGCCGCAGATCCTAAGCGTAGTAACATAATTACCTGGGTAAAAGCGAATCTGGAACAGGGAAAGAAATTGAAAGTGGTAGATGACCAATGGCGTACACCTACACTGGTACAGGATCTGGCAGCTGGTTGCAAACTGGTAGCCGATAAAAAGGCAGGTGGTATTTTCCACATCTCTGGTGGTGAAACACTCACTCCTTACCAAATGGCTGTGCAAACAGCAGGTTACTTCCAGTTAAACTCACAATTGTTGGAAAAAGTAGATGCCAAAACCTTTACACAGCCAGCTAAGCGCCCTGCCAAGACAGGTTTCGTGATTGATAAGGCCGTACAGGAATTGGGCTATCACCCACACAGTTTTGAAGAGGGATTACAGATAGTAGCAAAAGAGATATAAAGTCCTAATAAACAATAGGACGTTTAGGTACCCCAAAGAATTTCTGGATAGAATCTTTTGACTTCGTTGTATCAGCCAATGGGGTATTGAAAGGCACTAACAGTCTGTAAAAACTGGTATCATTGGAATCAGCTTGCAGCGTTACGTAACCCCGGTCGTTTTTATGATGAAAATTTAGCTTTTTGGTGGCCTTCTTGAGGTCGTGAAATTCTTCCACCACCACATAATATGTTTTATTGGTAGCCGTAGCAGATGCCGCTGCCTGTAGCTGACTGCTGTCTGTACGGGTAGTGGAATCCTGCACGAGTGTGGTATCTACTGTGACAGGAGCACTCCTGTCTGCAGAGATCACGGGCTCCTGGCTTTCCTGGGGTTGCTTTGCTATCAGCCACCATACCAGGCCTGCGGCCAGTACAACGGCTACAGGTATAGCCACCCACCACCAGCGGAAGGAAGATTGCGCCGGCTCCGGATAAGGAGGATAATCTGTATTTGCGGTATATCCCGGATTGGGCTTTGCATTTTCTGAAGAAGCAGATAAGTGGTTCACCACCTGGTTGTTCACAAACTCCTTGTCGCCGATCGTTACACGGTGACTCACGTCTGTCCTGATTACAGGTTGTACCATCAGGGTTTCCAGCTCTATCGGCAGGTATTCAGCTATAAAGATCACCTGCCCCGCCATATCGGCTTTCAGCTGTCCTACGCCCGGAATAGCGAAGGTCTGACCCGATTTGAGCATGGCCTGTACCTCTTCCACATATTTCTCCATCTTCATCCGGGCAATATTATTGACCAGATGCTCTCTCTGTGAAATCCATTTCACCAGTTGCTCTTCATCTCCCCAGGTATCCTCGAACCGGATCACCTCTTGCGGTGGTTCAAGTGTCTTGGTTGTCACATTATAACGTGCTGGAATATGTTGCACCGAAAAGATGCCTGTTTTGGGGAGAATACAAGGTTCCTTCCGGAACAAAGTGTCCTGTATGTATTGCTGTAGTACCAATTTTTATAAAAGATATTCCTTTGTAAAATGACTCTCTATCAATAAATATGCCTGTGTTTGCTATCCTTCCCGTGGGAGAAGGATAGCCTCACAGACTGCAATGGTACGATTTTAAAATTTAACCATTACACCACCTACTATGTTGAAACCGTAGGTGTTGTAACCATACCACCGCTGGTAGCGGGTATTGAACACATTATTGGCGTTCACCCACAGGTTGAAGTTCTTGCCTATGTCATAGCTGGCACCTGCATTCAGGTCCCAACCGCTTTTGGTCTTTTGGAAATCGCCGTTTGCCAGGTAATAGCTGCTGCCCAGGAAGAATGCATTTGCATTCAGGTGCAGTTTTCTGGCAAATGTATATTGAGCAAACGCTTCGGTCTGGAATGGCACCAGTCCCCATGGTTTCACCTCCGTCTTCTGTTTGGTATAATTGAACCAGTCTACAGTAAAACGCAGCTGGAACTTCTCTTCCTGGATATAACCTACTTCACCATGCAGGTTGAAAGCACGTAGTTCAGCTTCGTTCCTGGTGTAGAAAGTCTTACCATCCAGGCTGTCATTTACAAACAGTGGCATGTTGTACCAGGTCACTGCGGCAAACTTGGTGTTGTAGTTGAAGTGGCTGCCCAGGGTACCTTTGATACCTGTGTATTTCTCTTCCACACGGGTATTCAGGATACCGCTGCCATAGCTGGTGAAGAACGGATTCGTATTGGTCATATTGCGGTAGCTGTTCTTATTGATATAAGAAATCCAGCCACTGCTCAGGATCACTTTCTTGTAAATGATGTGTGACTCGTTCACGATGTCTGGCAACAGGTAAAACTTACTGTTAGTCCAGGTAGGGTTCACACCTGCATGCAATACAAACCTTGGTTTGATGATTTCCAGTGCAGGATGAATTGCTACAACATTGTTATTAAACTGTGCACTGTCTTTTGCTTTGAAAGAAGAGAGGTCAAACACACCTTCCACACGCAGGAAAATATCTTCGAACAGTTGTTTGCTCACGGGTGCTTTCAGTATCACAGTTGGCTCCTTGCGGTTGTAAGCATCGCTATAGTAAATGAACTTTGCAGAAGGCTGGAACATAAACGCCCAGTCATTCTGTGGCCTGTTCTTCACACCCACCTGTGCGGTGAACTGGTTGAAGGCCTGCTTTACATCGCTCTTGCTATAGTCGTAGGCCGCATGGTCATATCCATAATAATGTAACTGGTTGCGATCATAACCTACACTACCATTGATTTCGAGTAGGGGGGAGAAGTAAGTACCGGATGCCAGTACATTGAGTGTACTATAATCCTGGTTTTTGATACTCCCTTTGGAAGAAGTGTAGTTACCATAGATACCGAAATTGTACTTATCCTGTCTGCCACTACCAAAACCAGCCTGTATGAGTGGTGTGCTCAGGTTACCATAACCTGCTTTGATAAAGTTGTTCTGCAGGGTGGCCAGTGTATCCTTACCCAAAGCCAGTGGTTTCAGGGGTACTGGCTGATAAAGGAAGGAAAGGTTCAGCGCAGGTACCTGGTACTGATATTTAGGACGCGTGGTATCAGAAGCAGGCAGAGAGGCTGTCAGGTTCAGTTTAGCCGCATCCCGCAGTTTCGGGCGGTAATTTGAAATGATATCAATCGTTTCCTGTTTCAGGTTTTTGTCCTGGGCAATACCCTGCTGTGCCAGCATTACTGCGCCTGTAACTGTTAAAACCCGTTGAATATGTTTGATATATGAGTTCATGCTATGGTCGTAGTTCGTAATTATTTATTGGATTTGATCTTTGATGCGGCTTTTTCTTCAGCTTCAGTCTTCGCCAGTTTATCTTTTGCTTCCGCTTTCAGCTCAGCGATAGAGCTGTTTTCAGCAATACTCTGGTAAGTCGCCTTGGCATTGAAATAGTCTTTCTGACGGGCGTAGATATCACCTAGCAGGATGTAGGATTTTGCAACCCACATCTCATACCCCGGTGTATTTTTTATCACATCAAAGCCTGCTTTTTCAGCAGCAGGCAGGTCGTTTTTAGCCAACAGGCAAACCGCAATATTATATCTTGCTTCAGCGCCGGTTTCTGATTTTGTCAGACCAGCAGCTATTTTCAGTTCCTTCATCGCTTCGTCGTACTGACCTTGTTCCTGCTGAGATCTACCCAGGTAGAAGTGACCGATGATTTGGTCGTCTGTACTGATATTGGAGCTGGACAACAGTAATTCGCTGTAGTTACCTACTTCATCCCAGTGTTTCAGTTGGTAATTGGTGCGGATCAGGCCTCTTGTAGCAGTGAAGGTATTTTCCTTGCTGGTAGAGAGGTCTTGTAACTGCAGGTAGTAAGTACGTGATTTCTCATAATTTTTATTCTGGTAGTAGTTGATATTGGCAGCTTGCAGTGCAGCGCGTTCTGCATAGAGGCTGGCGTTTTTAGACAATACAAACTCATAACCAGGCAATGCACCAGTGTAATCTTTATTATTATAAGCGCATTCTGATTTGTAGAACTGAGCAGGCAGTATGAACTGACCGTCAGGAAAACGCTGGATGTAACTGTTGAACGCTGCTGTAGCACCTGTGCAATCGCCGGTGCTGAACTTAGCTTCAGCAGCAGCATAAGACAGGGAATCTTCTGCACTGGTAGATACAGAGTGACCGGTAGATTTCAGCAATGCTACGTAAGCATCGGTTTTACCCTGGCCTACATAGATGTCTTTGATGCTGGCCAGTGCGGTGTTTGCTTCAGGAGAGTTAGGGTACTTTTCTACCACCTGGCGGTAATAGGAGAGTGCCTTGGTCTCATCATCCCTGTTAAAGTAGCAGAGACCCAGTTTCAGCAATGCTCTTGGTGCATTCGGGCCGTTTGGCTGCTTGCTCAGCACATTCTCCAGGTAAGGAATGGCTTCAGTATATTTTTCTTCTGCCAGATAAGTATTGGCGATTTCCAGATCAGCGTCGTTACCAAAACCGGAGGTAGGATATTTATCGCCCAGTTGTTTCAGCAGGGCCACTTTTTCATTTGCGTTACCCTGAATACCGAGGATGATACTTTTCTGATAAGTAGCGTAGTCAGAACCAGGCTGGTTGCCGGCAATGATACGATCATACAGGGACAGTGCTTTGGAATAATCTTTCAGCATGTAGTAACAGTCTGCAGCACGAAGCGCAGCATCGTTGGTGATACGGGCAGCATTAGGTCCTGTGGTACGTTGCGCAGCTTCGAAGTGCTGAAGGGCGCGGGTATAATCTTCTTTTTTCAGGAGCGCATAACCCATGTTGTAGCTTGCAGTCTGCGGATTCGCTTCTCCAGAAGAAGGTGCATTGCTGGTCAGATAAGCATTCAGGTGAGTAATAGCACCATCGGTATTGTTCTGCCGCATGGCGATTTCTGCTTTCCAGAAGTGAGCCAGTTGAACGACATTATTATCGTAAGAATTCTTAATGGCAATGTCCAGCAGTTTGTCAGCATCCTGCAATTGCTGGTCGTTGATCAGTTCTACCGCACGGCCATAAGCGATTTTCTGATACGCTTTCAGCACAGTAGGGTTCTTGTCAGGGATCTGGTCAATGACCGCCATCGCATCCTTGTAGTTATTGGTGTTGAGGAATGCGCTGACCAGTACTTCTCTTGCTTCGTTTTTGTAAGCAGAATTCGGATATGTGCTCAGGAAGCTGGTGAGTTCAGAGATAGCGACGTCGCCATAACCGAGTTCGTAAGAGAGTTTACCGTAGTTGAAACGGGAAATCTCCTGCTGGCCAGGGTTAGCGCTGTTGCGGGCACAGAAGGCGAAGGCATTACGTGCGTTGGCTTTCTGACCTGTTTTCAGGTAACAGTCACCCAGCAGGTACATAGAGTTCTGACCCAGTGAGTCTTTTTCGCTGCTCAGTTGTTTGAAACCATTGATCGCTTTTGCGTAGTTACCTGTCTGGTAGTAACTGAAAGACAGCTGGTAGATATCTTCTTTACGTACTTCTTCTGCATTGTCCTGGTATTCCTGCAGGTAAGGCAGTGCTTTTGCATAGTTACCTTTTTCGAAGTAAGTCTGACCCAGTAACTGTTTCAGTTCCGCTTCGTAGTACTGACCACCTGCATTTACGAGTGGTTCAGCATAAGCGATCACCTGGTCAGGTTTACGCTGGAAGTAATAAATTTCGGCAATATAGTAAGGTACGACAGTGCTGTATTTTGGTTCTTTTACTACACGTTGGAAGCTGGTAAGTGCTTCAGCATACTGGTGATTGTAGTAGGCGATGAAACCGTAGTAGTAGTTAGCCGGAATGTAGTATTTACCAGGAAGCTCTTTAATCGACTGGAACAGTGGCTGTGCCTTTTTGAAGTCTTTCACATTAAAGTAGCAATAGGCGAGTTCGAACTTTGCTTCAGCTATTTCGTTGTTGGAGAGGTTCTCGATGTTTGCTTTTTCGTAGAGGGGAATGGCTTCCTTCAGTTTGTTCTGGTGAAAGTAGTATTTAGCCAGCTGATAGCTGACGAGTTGTTCCCTTGCATTGTTATTGTAGGTTGCAATGTATTCCAGGGCAGCTTTTTCAGCGTTGGCGTTGCCCAGTTTAAGGGCGCAGACGGTATAATAATATTGGGCGTCTGTTTTTACGAGGCTACGGCTGGTCTCCTGGAAGTAACCGATATTATCAAGTGTTTGCCTGAACAATTGCATGGCCACCGCATATTTTTCCTGTTGGAAAAGTTGTTGGGCGTCTTTGAAGACTTTATCCGGCTCCGTGTAGATGCGGGTTTGCTGGGCGTTGGCGACCGAAGTAGCCAGGATACAGCAGGTAGCCAGATAGAGAAACAAATGTCCGGGAACAAGAAACTTTTTTATGAATTGCATGCTTTTAACCTGTTATAAACTTTAATATGCGTTTTAAACGAATCCCTTACAGTTATTATTTTCTGTTAAGGATCAATAAATAATGCTTTCAGGGAAACTAAAACAGGGACAAATATAGTTATTGCTTTTAATTAATAAACTGCGTAAGCCTTGCAGATTACAACATGGAATGATGTGCTGCCAGATTCAAAGCCCTTCCCCCTTACACTCAACATCTTCTGCTGAAGGGAAATACAAATTTGATCTTCCCGATCTGTTCTTGTATTCCATATCTTCTGCCGAAGGCAGATGCAACTTCACCAATTTCATACACTATCAAAAAATCAAAGATTTATATTTGTGCAAAGATCAAACCATTTTTGACATATGAGCAAACTGTTTTCCTCCAAAGCATCCAATGGTGCTATCAATTTCTCTCTTTTGTTACTGCGCGTGGGCTTTGGCGCCCTGTTGCTGTGGAATCATGGGCTCTCTAAATTAAAAGGATTTTCGGGGATGAAGGATACATTTCCTGATCCATTGCATATAGGTCACGCTATTTCCCTGGGCTTAGCAGTATTTGCAGAGGTGTTCTGTGCAGGACTGGTAGTAATAGGTCTTCTTACCCGCTTAGCTACTGTGCCTGTGATAGTTACGATGGGTGTGGCATTGTTTATGATCCATGGTCATCAGTCACTGAAAGAGCAGGAATCAGCTATATTGTACCTTGTTCCTTTCCTGGTGATCCTGTTCAGTGGTCCGGGAAAGTTCAGCCTGGACAATGCAATTGGTAAATAAGTGCTGTAAATGAGAAAGTTAAAGAAAAGATATGTTTATAGAGACGACGCAAATCAGGGTACGATATGGAGAGACAGACCAGATGGGGTACCTTTATTACGGGAATTATGGCTTATATTATGAAGTAGGACGTGCAGAAGCCATTCGTAAACTGGGCTTTACATACGCCCAGCTGGAAAAAGAAGGCGTAATCATGCCAGTGGCAGAGCTGAATGTAAAGTACATACGGCCGGCATACTATGATGACCTGATAACCGTGAAGACTATACTGAAGGAGATGCCCGTAGATCACAAGATCCGGTTCCATTCAGAATTGTACAACGAAAAGGGCGAGTTGCTGAATGTAGGGGTGACCACACTCGTATTTTTACATGCAGACACCAAAACGAAATATGGCCTGCCTCCGGTAATGCGGGAGGCTTTAGCGCCTTTTTTTGAATAGCCTGTAATAATAACAATACTATGGAAGGGCAAAAGGTAGTAGCCAGTATCATCACTATTGGCGATGAATTACTGATCGGACAGACGATAGATACGAATTCGGCGTGGATGGCGCAGCAACTCAATGCCATGGGTATATGGGTGCACCGCCGGGTGGCGATTGGCGATGTGAAGGAAGCCATCGTAAAGGCATTGGACGACGAGAGCGCGCTGTCGCCCATCGTATTGATCACGGGAGGCCTGGGCCCCACCGCAGATGATATCACCAAACCTACGCTGGCAGCATATTTTGGTGGAACAATGGTGAGGGATGAAGCCACTTTTAAACAGGTGATGGAGTTCTTCGAAAGCCGTGGACTGCCTCCATTACAACGTAATATGGACCAGGCACTGGTGCCGGATGTATGTACTGTATTGCATAATAAGCGGGGAACCGCACCGGGTATGTGGTTTGAGAAGGATGGAAAAGTGTTCGTATCCATGCCGGGTGTTCCATTTGAGATGAAAGGTCTGATGGAAGATCATGTGTTGCCACGATTAAAAGAATATTTTCAGACACCGGTGGTCGTGCACCAGACACTGATCATAGCTGGAATGGGAGAGTCTTTTGTAGCCGAGCGTTTGGTGGATTTCGAAGCACAGTTGCCTGCTAATATCAAACTGGCGTACCTGCCTTCGTATGGCACCATCAAATTGCGGCTTACGGCACATGGACAAGATAAATTATCGACAGCGGCTTCATTGTCAATGCAGTTTCACCAGCTGAAAGATATTTTGTCAGACATCGTGGTGACAGACCAGGATCAACCGATGGCAGAGGTGATTGGTCAGTTGCTCAAGGAAAAAGGTAAAACCGTGGGTACGGCTGAAAGCTGTACTGGTGGCTTTATAGCACATAGTATAACACTGGTGCCGGGTAGTTCCGCATGGTACAAAGGGAGTGTGATCAGCTATGCGAATGAAATCAAAACCCGTATACTGGGAGTAAAACCTGAAACACTGGCGGCAAATGGAGCGGTGAGTGAAGCAGTGGTGAAGGAGATGGTGCGTGGAGCGCTGGCGCATTTACAAACTGACTATGTGATAACCGTATCCGGCATCATGGGGCCTGATGGTGGTACGCCGGAGAAGCCTGTGGGTACGGTATGGGTAGGCGTAGGTAGTGCGCATGAAACTGTTGCTGTGAAGTTTCAGTTAAGATATGACCGGTATTTGAATATACAGATGACAGCGGCTTATGCAATGAATGAGCTGCGGAAGATCATTCAGTAAAATGATGTTCATCAGAAAGGCTGCATGCATCTTCCCCTTTCCTGATAATTAGTATTTAATTCATACTTTTGTTTTCTATCAAATAGTTAAACGCAATCTTATGGCCATTGTAGAACTGGTAATGCCCAAGATGGGAGAAAGTATAATGGAAGCCACCATATTACGCTGGCATAAAAAACCGGGAGATCAGGTAAAAGCTGATGAGACGATCCTGGAAATTGCCACTGATAAGGTAGACAGCGAAGTACCTTCTATCGCCGATGGCGAAATTACCGAGATACTCTACGCAGAAAATGATGTAGTTCCGGTAGGTGCTGTGATAGCACGTATCAACACGAATGTGGAAGCCGCAGCCACTGCGACCACTCCTGAAGCGCCTGTACAGCAACAGGCCGAAGTGGAGGTGGTAACGCCACAGGAGGAAGTACATGAGCCACAGTTTACAACTGCTGCTGGTCCTCGTTTTTATTCTCCGCTGGTGCTGACGATCGCACAGCAGGAAGGTATCGGTTTCGCCGAACTGGAGAAGATTCCGGGTACGGGCACTGAGGGTCGTGTGACTAAGAAAGATATACTCAACTACGTTGAATCCAAGGCGAAAGGTTTTGTGCCTACCGCTACGCCAATGCCGGCCAGGGCCGCAGAAGCGCCAGCAGAGGAACAAGCTCAGGCTCAACCTCAGCCACAAAAACAATCACAACCACCATCACAGGTACCCCAGGTACAGGTGCAGGTACAACCACAAACACAAGCTACTTCCAATGGTCACTCTGTATCTTACAATGGTACTGCAGAGATCATTGAAATGGATCGTATGCGTAAGCTGATCGCTGATCACATGGTGAGAAGCGTGCAGACCAGCCCGCACGTAACCAGCTTCGCAGAAGCAGATGTAACGAATATTGTTAGGTGGAGAGAGCAGGAGAAAAAGAACTTTGAAAAGAGAGAAGGAGAGAAGATCACTTTCACACCGCTTTTCATAGAAGCATTGGTTAAATGTATCAAACGCTTCCCATTATTAAATAGCTCTCTCGAAGGTGATAAGATCATTATCAAGAAAGATATCAATGTGGGTATGGCGGCAGCACTGCCTTCCGGTAACCTGATTGTACCGGTGATCCGCAATGCGGACCAACTGAACCTGGTGGGATTAACCAGGCAGGTAAACCAGCTGGCAAACGCTGCACGTAATAATAAATTAAAGCCGGATGATACCCAGAATGGTACCATCACCCTCACGAATGTGGGGAATTTTGGTAGCCTGGCGGGCACACCTATTATTAATCAGCCGCAGGTAGCGATACTAGCGGTGGGTACGATAAAGAAACGTCCGGTGGTGATAGAGACGGAGCATGGTGATACGATTGCGATCCGTCATATGATGTATCTGTCAATGTCTTATGATCATAGAATTATTGATGGGGCATTGGGTTCTACCTTCTTAAGTGCGGTAGTGCATGAGTTAGAGCATTTCGATACGCATCGGGAATATTAATGGGCTTTGCCTCGGCTTCAATTGCCCGCTGATGGCGAACCTTTTTAGCGAAGAGCGCTTTCACCTTGTGGTGGGAGCGCTTTTTTTTGTTGGCATCAGGGCACAAAAAAAGCTCCCAATCGGAATCGGGAGCCTTTAATTTCTTGACCGAAATAAGCTTTGGGCCAACAGAATAATTAGTAACGGCCACGGCCACCGCCGCCACCATATCCGCCGCCACCGCGGTTTCCACCAAATCCACCACCTCTTGAATTATTATTCGGTTGTTTAGGTCTTGCTTCGTTTACCATCAGTTGTTTGCCTTCGATTTCAGTACCGTTCAAACTATCCATAGCCTTGCTACCTTCTTCCTGGTTTGGCATTTCCACAAAACCAAAACCGCGTGAACGGCCAGTCTCATGGTCCTTGATAATTTTTGCAGAAGTTACCTCGCCAAATTCGCTGAATATCTGGTGAAGGTCCGCATCGTTCAACCTGTAGTGCAGGTTGGCTACGTAAATGTTCATGACTAAAAAATTAAAAAAATGAAAAATAATACTGAAGTTAAAGAAATAAGTTCAATAAATGCATCAGCCCTCAAAATTATTTCCTGATAGGAGTTTTTGGGGGTCATTTTGACCCTGGAATCCCCATGGATACCACAAAAATGGGTGGTGGAATATGCACTTTTTTTTGTAAATTAAGTGTGATAATCCATTAATTTATCTTTAATATGAAGAGTCTGAGCGAAACTTGGTTTGCAGACGGTTATATTGATTTTGAGTCGAAAAAGTACTCTTTACTGGCTTATCTTCAACAAATCAACCGTTATTTTAATGAAAACAAGCTGTATCCGCAGCTGGGGGACCTCATTTTTCACTACAACAACCTGGTATCTTTCAGGGACAACAAGCAGTACCTGCAACAACAATTTCCCAAGAGACTGACCGCTGTGAATATTGAACGTCTACAGTTATTGTATGAGCAGATCATCGCGGATGATGAGCTGATGAAGGAGCTGGAAAATATTATTCAGTTCGCTATGTTCCGGATGAATACTGCCATCAAAGATGGTACTGAAATCTATGAATTTGTAGAGGACAGTCTGCAGATTTCCCCCGTAGGCCTAATTCCCCTGGATTCTCAGGAGGGGTATTTCTTTTTGTGTGATGGCCGGCAACAGGAGACTTTGGTATATGAGTACAGGTTAAGCATTTTTGAGCGGCACGATGAGAGGTATAGGGGAATTCACACAGAGTACCTTGAGTCATTTGCTAAAGATCTTGTTCATTCCTGCGAACATATCAAAACTACTCTTATTAAAAAACGGAAGAAACTGCCGAATCCTGCTGTGTACCGCGTGGATACGAAGCTGGCATTTCCTATAAATGAAACATTGTTACCGATCGCCAAACGAAGTCTAGTAAAATACATCGCCAATAATGCCGCCTAAAAATCGCGGTCACTGCTGCCACTGGCCTTTGGCCAGTGGCAGCAGTGACCGCCCGTGCAAAAAAATCAGGTCGGGCAAAGCCCGACCTGATTTTTTTGCTAATTGAGAGTAGGGACCTTTTCGCCATCAAACTCCACTATTAACTCGTGATCCTTTAACCACGGTTTATAATATTCTTTGATAATCTTCACCACCTTTTCTTTACTCTGATTCACATACAACTTATTCCCCTCCAATTGCCCCCTCGATTCTGTATATAATTTCTTCTGCACATCTGTATACGTCTCGTCATCCGAAAACAACAACCACCCCTTCCTGTTCGCCGTCTCCATCCTGTCTACCCTTAACTCATAACTCAACAACTTCGGCTCCGGCAACTTCACCACAATCTTTTTATCAGAAATTTCCACCTTAAAATTCAGGGAATCCACATCCACCCCATACTTCGCCACATAAGGCACCGTCACCCAAATTGTATTCTCTACAAATGCTTTTTTCATATTACTCATCCAACTCCCATCATTCGCCACATTGCTCCTCTTGATCGTCGCATTCCCCTGCACTTCCAAACTTGCCAGCTCCGCAATCTCCCTTACAATCATGCTGTTTGATAATATCTCCTGGTTCACATTCTTACTCCCAAACTGTTTTCCCAGCCAGAAGAGTAATAATGCAAACCCTACTAATATCAAAAACCGTATAAACTTTTTCATATTGGCAATCATAAATTATCTGGTTAATTTAACCATCATTGATCTGATAAATTCAATCCTCAATTACCCGGTTAGCTCATTCACCAGCCATCATTGATTTGGTCAATTCAGTCCTCACTATCAGCTTGCTGATTAATTCAGCCCTAAACCTTCAGTTATCTGGTTAATTCCTCCACAATTCCCGCATGCGCAGGGTACGCCTTCTGCAATTCCGCCCGGTCCCCCAACTCAAAATCCGCAAAATCAAACCCCGGCGCTACCGTACATCCTACCAATGTATACCCATCTTCCACCTCTACTCTCGAAGCAAACCAACTCCCCGCCGATATCACCAACTGTGGCGTTTCTCCCAAATGCACATGTTTCCCCAACTGATGCACCACCAGTGCCCCCTCTGCCTTAATCTCATATATCGTGAGTGTATACCCATCATAAAAATGCCACATCTCATCTGCTGCTATTCTATGGAAAGCAGAAAAATCCCCAAATTCCAGCAAGAAATAAATCCCCGTCGAAGCATTCCGCTCCCCTTTAAAGGTAGACGGCAATACAGACGTTGGCACTTTCAGAGCCGCCCGGTACGTTTCCCGGAAAGAACCGCCTTCCACATGAGATTCCAATTGCAAATGTTCACGCCAGTACTCGGCGTTGTGGTTATGGTTGAGCATCATAGAAATCAGTATGAGCTACAAAGAAAGCAAAAAAGGTGCCTCGAACAAGACACCTTTTTAATTGTATAGTAAAAATTATCTGCGCAAGCAAAAATTCAAGCAGGGGAATAGAAGCATTATTCCTATCGTTTCGCCACCGCCATCGTCTGTGATACAAACATTCAGGCTATCGTAAAATCAATCCTCACTTTCGCCACCGCCATCGTCTGTGATACAAACATTCAGGCTATCGTAAAATCAATCCTCACTTTCGCCACCGCCATCGTCTATGATACAAACATTCAGGCTATCGTAAAATTACGCCACCGCCATCGTCTGTGCCACCGGCATCCTCGCTATCGTACTCTCAGAACCCTTAAAAAACTGAAAATCCTGATTAAACAAATCCTGGTTGTAAGACTCACTCTTCGTAATAAACGACTGCCACTGTTCTACATTCATCTGCTGCATATGCCTCATCGCATCTCTGAATCTTAACATCCTGGCATACAACTGTGGCGTTATCCCAATCACCTCCATAAACTTCCTCTCCAATGTAGGACGGGAAATCTTAAACTTCCTCACCAACCTTTCAATATTCACATGCCCCTGATGACGCAGCATATAATCAGCTACTTCATCCATCTGCTTCAGAGGATGCTCCTGTGTAGACATCATATCAATAAACACCTTATCCAGCACAGCATCCAACTGCATAAAATTGGTAGTTTGCTGTATCGCTTCTACCAAATGCTGCCACTGCCCACTATCCTGCTTCAGCAAATCACGATAATAATTGTTAAAAGCGGACATGTTCAATCCGGCCAGTTTATAACAACCATAAGCATTCAGCTGTACAACCGTCATCTTTACCGGCCCTTGTACCTTGATGGTATGATGACAGGTGAAATGTCCTACCACAGCTGCTTTAGGCAGTGTAAAAGAAGCATGTTGTTCAGGCTGAAAAGTTACTTCACCCTCCTGCAAGAAAACCATATACAGGTCACCCAAAGAAAACAGGTTCTGAGGAAGATGTAGCAAGCCATCATTGCTATTCTGTAAATGATAGTAATGCTTTACATAAGGGGCAAGCGATGCCGCCGGGGAGTAGATACGGAAGTTCATAGGATCAGCATGTTAGGTGGTTAGTCGGTTACAATCACATTCCAATCAGGGTCTCATTTCTGATACAAACATAGAACTTAGATAGTATATAAAAAAAAATAATTTGATTGAACTGAGACACAATACTTTATAACGGATAAATCGGGCTAAAAGCAATAAGGGCCGCAATTTGCGGCCCTTATTGCTTTTGATTTGTATCCCTGAAATCAGTTAGTTAACAACTGTTTTGCCCGGCATCGGACATTAGTTTTTCTCTACATCCCAACCCCAGTTTCTACCCTTATCCAACGCAGGCACCCCTTTCGAAATCCACTCAGGCGCAGGTGCCCCCTTCAGGAAATGATCAAAGAACTGTTGCTCCCTACGGGAAATATCTTTTCTATTCTGCCGCTGTATCAAATTATGTGCTTCATTGTTGTAATTCAGCATCCACACTGGTTTCCCCAGTCTGCGCATACCTGTAAACAGCTCTATACCCTGATACCAGGGCACTGCACCGTCCGCATCGTTTGCCATGATTGCCAATGGAGTAGAAACATTTGGCAGGTGGAAGAGGGGGGAATTCTCGATATACAATTCCGGTTTCTCCCACAGCGTAGCACCAATACGACTCTGAGACCGCTCATACTGGAACTGCCTGTTCATACCACTTTCCCATCTGATACCACCATAAGCACTCGTCATATTTGCCACTGGCGCACCCGCCCATGCTGCACTGAACAACTTAGTAGCAGTGATCAGGTAAGCCACCTGATAACCACCCCAACTTTGCCCCTGTATACCCATCTTCGTACTATCTGCCCATGAATGTGCCGCTAATGCACGTGCTCCACTCACTACATAGTCATACGCACTTTTGCCCGGATGCCCTTTTTCATAATGAATATCAGGTACCAGTACCAGATAACCTCTGCTCACAAAGAAAGAAATATTCAGTCTGGAAGGTGTCGGTGCAGGTGGAATATACCAGTATAATTGCTCAGACAATTTCTCATAAAAATACATCAGCACCGGATAAGACTTCGTACTATCAAAGTCTTCCGGTTTGTACAAAATACCTTCAGCCGGCTGACCATTATAAGCCGTCCATTTAAAGAGAGAAGCTGTACCCCAGTTATATTCCGCCTGCTGTGGATTGAGATGACTCAGTTGTACAGCATGTGGAATATCGCTACCACCATATACATCCGGAGATTGCTGATAATTTTCTTTTGAATACAAATAGTAATTCGCATTATCTGCCTTTACCAGTTTTGTATAGTTGTAAGGCCCCATTACTACTGGTTTCAAATTACTCTTTGTACTTTCTGCCGTATAATAACCGTTTTCTTTTGTGATATCATTATAAGTCACCAACACCAGTTGCTGACCTGCTTTCAGGAAGCGTTCATCTTTAGTTAATTTCACATAGCGGAACACAAGATGCTGTTGTCTGCCCGTACCACCTGTAATCATTACTGGCGCCTGCTTTCCGGCAGGATCTACTTTCCAGATATCATACCTGTCGTAGATATACACAGCTGCATCCTTTTCCAGCCATGCTGCAATACCATAGTTACCCGGTGTTTCCGGCTGATCATCTTCTTCATCATATACCTGAACAGGGATGTTGGAAGTGATATTACGCGTAGTACCTGTTGCAGTTTCGTATGTGAAATAATGTTTTTGATTCAGGTCATACCAGATCACATATTTACCATCAGGAGAAATATAAGATGCACTATCCAGGTCTTTGATGATCAGTTTGCGTGAAGCATCTGTAATACGCAGCAGGTAAGATGTTTTCAACGTACCGCCTGTCCACTGTACCGCCACTCTCTGATCTTTGTCTGTATAGGCAATTGCATAATCACTATTCCCTTCATCAGCAACCTTCACATTATCCACATCTTTATCTGCGAGTTGCAATACTTTTTTATTATCAGGAAAATATACAGCGAGGAAATTCTTCTGCTGATCTTTTTCCAGGTTTTTCAGCTGCATCGGTTGCAGGTAATCATCCAGGTAATTCCAGATATCTACTTTTGCCACTTCAAATTCTACGATACTTGTATCCTTTGCAGGCGGAACAGGTGCAGAACCAAAGAATAATCTTTCACCATTTTTGCTGAACCATACTTTACCATTTTGACTCACAGACCAACCTGCCGGAAACGCCTTGGTGTTCCTATCCGCCACAATCGCACCCGTATCCTGACCAGCAGTATAGTAATACAATTCATAGAACTGTTGCAGTGCTTTTACGCTATCGCGGGTGTTTACCCAGGCCGCTTGTTTACCTGCATCATCAAATGAAAGTTGTGTTCTGTTCCCAAAACCTCTGCTCAGTGTATCTGCTTTTCTCGCGCCTACATCCCAGCGCAGCAAGGCATCATGTGTAGTAGAATCTTTTTTATCTGCCACCAGTTCTACGAGCAGGTAGTTACCCGTTTTACTGATCACATAATCCTGTACGTTTTTTATGGTATCCTGTTGTTGTTTATTGAGCGATACAATCACCAGGTTGCCGCTACTCGTATCCACCTGTGTTTTTTCCAGCAGGTAAGCGAGTACACCGCTGCCTTTTTCAGGTGTTTTGAAACTGCGGATGGTACCTGTTTTGTATACAGTATCTGCACCAGGATACAAGATCCCCAGTGAGTCTTTCGGCATTTCTGCCGGTTTTTTCTTTTTAATTTTTGCCTGTCTTACAGCCGCAAAAGTGGGTTTAATGGCAAACACCACATACCGGTTATCTTCTGTGATGACCGGTGTACTACCACGGGGCACCGAAATTTGTTTCTTTGATTTTGTGTTATAGATCACCAGCGAAGCATCACCTTCCTGTGGTGTAATGGTATAAGCAACTAATTGTCCGTTGTTGCTGATGACTTTGGTGCCAATGCTTTGCCAGCTGTCATACACACTTTGATCGAGCGGTTTTTTTGCTGGTTGTTGCGCATAGGTGAGAAGAGATATGCCGGATAGAACGGCTGTAACCATCATTTTTTTCATATGACTACCAAATTAAAAAAAATACACTTCGCGAATCCCGTAAAAAGTATGAAAGGTTAAATAAAAATAATAGTATTTTCTCCCCAATGCCGCTTTATGCATGAATCAATAAACATATTTGCATAAATTGGCCAAATAAATGCGGGAATATGCGGTTTTTTTATTTGTTTTATGGTGAAGGGTAAGTATACCAGTATGTAAGAATTTTTATCAACCAGCTTTAACTATTGAACTTTTTCATTCATCTGAGCCGTAGTCACATTTGATCGTAAACAATAGCACTATGTAGCTACAGGGTATTCATTTACTGAGGTACACAAGTATCACTCAGTTTATTCTGGTTTGTTGAAACTGCGCTATCTGCGCAGCAGGGATGCTTTTGCCTATTTATTCATAAAATCAATGCTATGCGAAAATTTGCCGGAATGATGATAGTCCTGCTTCTATCCTCATTATTACAGTCATTTGGTCAGACGGCGCCGGTAACAGGTACCGTATTGGCAGAAGACGGGAAAACCCCTTTGATTGGTGTAACTGTAGTCAACACTACCACCAAAAAAGGGACCCAAACCGATGCCAGCGGCCACTATACCATTCCCGCTGAAAAAGATCAACAACTCCTCTTTTCGTACATCGGCTATGGCATAGTAAGAATCAATGCCAGCGATGCCTCCAAAGTCGTGATGAAACCCAGCAATGGTGAACTCGGCGAAGTGGTAGTCACTGCCATGGACATCAAGCGTAATGCCCGTGAACTCGGTTACTCCGTACAGCGTGTAAGTGGTGATGAAATCGCCGCCACCCAACGTGAAAACTTTGTCAATGCTTTACAAGGCAGGGTAGCCGGTGTGACCATCACACCTACCACAGGACAGGCAGGCTCCGGTTCCTCTATCGTACTCAGAGGTTTCAACTCTCTCTCCCTGAGCAACCAACCACTGTTCGTCGTAGATGGTATCATCGTTGACAACCAGACCCTGAACCAAAGCTCCAATGGCGGTGCAGGTATCGGCCTCGTATCCGACATGGCAAACAAAAACAGTGATTACACCAACCGCGCTGCCGACATCAACCCTGCTGATATCGCCAGCATCACCGTACTGAAAGGCCCTGAAGCCACTGCATTGTATGGTAGCCAGGCCAGCTCCGGCGCCATCGTGATCACTACCAAAAGAAGCAAAGGAAAAGGCATTCACGTGAGCTATGACAATAGCTTCCGTACACAAAAGATCACCCGCTTCAATAAAGTGACCAATGCCTACAACACTGGTAATGACGGCGTGTATAGCTCCATCTTCCAGTCTGGTAGTGGCACCTTCTTTGGTCCTAAATACAGCGATACCACAAAACTGTATGATAACGTGCACAACTTTTTCAGAACCGGTTTTACCCAAAGCCATAACCTCGGTGTTGACTTTGGTGTGAAGAATTCCGGTTTTCGTTTCTCTGCATCTTACATCAACCAGGATGGTGTGATCCCTAACAATAATTACAAGAAACTCAACCTGCGCTTAAGCAATACTACCAAAATCGGTAAGTATGTAGAAATCACACCGAGCTTCTCTGTAATCAACAGTGTGAACAACAAACCCCTGAGAGGTGCCGGCGGTTACCTGCTGGATTTATACCTCTGGCCTACCGATCATGATATCCATGACTGGCAGGATTCTACAGGTGGCAAAGCTACTCTCGTAGCGGGCAACTCTCCGAATTCAGAAGTAGATAACCCCGTATTCAGTGTGGAACGTAACCTGAGCCAGGATAAAAATAACCGTTACATCGCGACCCTGGGTATCAACATCAATCCATTCCCATGGCTGGTAGTAGCAGGTCGCTTCGGTTACGATGCCTATCACACCGACGGTTATATGTTATACAACCCTGATTCCTACAATGTTACTGCCGCACAAAATGGTGCACTGGAAAATTACTACCTGAAATATTGGAGTTATAACCACACCATCACTGCAACCGCTACCAAGAGTTACAAGAAGTTCAACGGTCGCTTAATGATCGGTACCATGTGGCAGGATAATGAAACAGGTATGTATGCCGTAAGAGGTACCAACCTCACTGACCCTATGGGTACAGACAGCAGCAATACAGATCCCACCACCCGTACCCGCCTGCTCAGAAATGCAAAAGGCCTGTACAACATGAGCATCAACAGGAATATCGCTTACTTCGGCGAAGCAGCCATCGGCTACAGCGATCTCGCATTCGTGAGCTTCACACAGCGTTTCGAAACAACGAGCATCATGCCAGCCGCCTCCCGCAATTATAACTACCCAGGCATCAGCGCCAGCTTCATTCCAAGTGAAGTGATTCCAGGTATGAAAACCAGCAAGGTGCTGAGCTACTGGAAAGTACGCGCTTCCATGGCGAGTACCGCACGACTCTCTTCACCCTATGCCAACCAGTCTGTATTTGTGAATAACCTGGCTAGTGGTGGTGGATATTCATATGGGTATACCAATGCGAATCCTAACCTGAAACCGGAAAGACAAAAGACCTTTGAAATAGGTACAGAGTTCAGGATGTTCGATGGTAAAATCAATGCAGAAGTTTCTTACTACAATACACTGGTGAAAGACCAGATCGCTGAAAACTTCCGCGCCAGCTATGCTACCGGTTTTATCCTGAATACCATGAACGCGGCCTCTACCCGCAATAAAGGTATCGAAGCCATGATCTCTGCGACACCCGTGCGAAAAAAAGATTTTGGATGGGACCTGACACTGAACTTTAACAAGATGTACAACAAGGTGCTTGCCATCCCAAGCACCCTCACTGAATATTACATCGCTGATACCTGGGTGTACGGCAATGCCAGAGGGGGGCTCAAGAAAGGCGGTGCAACGACTACTATCACAGGTTATCACTATTCCCGCAGCAACAAAGGTGATATCCTCATCAATCCTTTAACAGGCCTCCCTGTTGTCGATGCTACCTTCGGCGTGATCGGTGATCGTAATCCAGACTTCACCCTGGGTATCAACAATACCCTCCGTTATAAAAAATGGACATTGAGTTTCCTCTGGGACCTGAAAGTTGGCGGTGATGTATTTGACGCTACCGACATGTACCTGACCGTTCAAGGTAAAGGCATCAAGACTGCCGACAGAGAAACTGCCCGTATCATCAAAGGTGTGCTGAACGATGGATTGCAGAACACAGACAAGCCTACAGAAAACAATATCGTAGTACTCCCTTATCGCCAGCAGGCTTACTATACAAATATGCCTGAAGAAGAATTCATACAGAAAGATGTGAACTGGTTCCGCCTTCGCGATCTGACCATCAGCTACAACTTTGGCAAGTGGAAAGGTATCAGCAACATAGGTGCATTCGCCACCTTCAATGACCTGGTACTGATCACCAACTACAGAGGCGCAGACCCTGTAAGCAATGGTAATACATCTGCCAACAGAGGCGTGGGTGGTTTTGGATTTGACTATGGCAACCTGCCTGCTCCGGTGAGTGCCAACTTTGGTTTAAGGGTTTCATTTTAATTAAAAAACTACAGGTATGACTAAGAATAAATTGTTGAAATATGCCTGCTTCGGCGCTATCATAGGTATGCTGGGTACGGGGTGTAAGAAGCTGATTGATGATGCCTACACCAATCCCAATGCGGATGTGGAACAACCGATCGAAACATTATTGCCCAACCTGATCTCTAACCTGGTCAACAGTTATACGGCCAATGGTACGAACTATGGAACCGTAGTAGATAACTATTACATCGGGCGTTATATACAATTTTGGTGTGCAAATGCTAATGGCAACCAATACGACAAAATGGGAGGCGCTACGGGTTCCAGCGACATCATGGGGAACCTGTGGGCTGCCCACTATTATGGCATGGGACAAAACCTGAACAAGGTAGTAGAGTGGGGGATTGAACAAAAGAAATGGGATTACGTAGGTGTCGCCTATGCACTGCGTGCCTGGGGATGGCTCAGTCTCACGGATCAATATGGTGAAGTAGTGTTGAAAGAAGCCTTCAACACCAGCCAGGATCAGTTTGACTACGACTCACAGGCCGAAGTATACGATACTGCCAGGGCTGTTGCTTTTCGTGCACTCACTTACCTGAACATGACTGGTGATAATGTAAGCGCTACCAACCTTGCCAAAGGCGATGCTTACCTCTACAATGGTGATGTGAATAAGTGGAAGAAGTTTGTATATGGTGTTCTTGCCCGTTCTTACAATCATCTCTCCAATAAATCTACTTACCAGCCGGATTCTGTAATCAAGTATGCAGATCTGGCCATGAGCAGCAATGAAGATAATGCCATTTACAGAGTAGCGAATGCATCAACCAGCGCGACTAAAAACTACTTTGGTCCTTTCCGTGCAAACATCGGTTCTCTTGTACAGGGCGAGTATATCGCCAACCTTGAAAGTGGCAACAACACCGTCTTCCCAGTGGCTGATCCCCGTGCTTACTACCTGATTCGTGAAAATTTCAATGGTACCTTCAAAGGTATCCGTCCTAACTATGGCGCTACCGGTAGCACTGGTTTAGATACTGCCGATCTGCCACGCAACTATTGGGGTGGTCAGTATAGTTCTTCCAAATCACTGAATCCACGTTACCTCTATGCAGATGATTCTCCATGGCCGGTAATGACAGCTACAGAAATGCAATTCATGAAAGCAGAAGCGGCTTATCGCAAAGGTGATAAGGCTACTGCCTTGACTGCCTATACAAACGCGATCTCTCTCAGCATGGATATGATGTTGGATTATCCTACAAACATTCCTACAGGCAAGGAAATGACGGCTACTGCAAAAGCCACTTACATGGCCAATGCCAGTGTGGTACCTACAAGTGCGGCAAACCTGACCCTCACACATATCATGCTGCAAAAGTACATTGCTATGTATTGCTTTGGTGTAAATGAAGTATGGGTAGATATGCGTCGATTCCACTACACAGACCTCGACCCTGTTACAGGGGCGCAGGTATATGCAGGATGGACGCCGCTCAGCGCTGCTGATCTGTATATCAATAACAACCAGAAACTGACTTACCGTTGTCGTCCAAGGTACAACTCAGAGTACCTGTACAACATTCCTGCACTGACAGCATTGGGTGCTTTGGAACTGGATTATCACACGAAGGAATGCTGGTTTTCACAACAATAAAAATATTTGATATGCGGAGATTCATATTAGCAGGTATGGCCTTATTGATGGGGATCACAGCCTGTAAAAAGGAATTCACGATTCATGCTACGCAAGAAGGAACAAGTGGAAAAGCGTATTTAAAAGTAGTACATGTATCAACAAACCTGGATACATTCAATATCTATGTGGGAGGTACTAAAGTGAATGGTGCTGCCATCACTTACAATGGTATCTACCCTGTATCAGGTGTCAATTCTTATCTCACTATTGACCCTGGTACACAAACAGTAGAGCTGTTTAAACCCGGTACTTTAGTCGGTGACAGCATCAGTTTACAAAGCTTCAGTGACACTTTCGAAGCTGGTAAATACTATACTTTTATTCTCACCAGTGCAGGGCAGATCTTTACACAGGATGCATTCCCTACACCTGATACCGGCAAGATCGATATCCGTTTTATTCACACGGTCTTAAACGATACCACCGGTCAAACCGTTGATCTCTACTCCGCCAAACATGGTGTGGTAGTGGCAGGACTTAGTCCCGGTGAACTGAGTGATTACATCCCGGTCGCTTACAATGTAAACGTAAAGGATACGCTCTATGTAACCCGTTCTGCTTCGTCAGATACACCGTTGTCAGGTAGGTCTGTATTTGCTACCATGGCATTAACTACCGGGAATATCGCGAACCTTACTGTACAACGCAGTTACACCGTTATTTTCAAAGGAAGTATATCAGTGACATCTGGTACTAAGGCTCGGGGTTTGATCGGGTATGTACATTATTAAAATAAAAGAAGCCGCCTCATAAAGGCGGCTTCTTTTATTTTGCTATCACTCTTCGCATCTGCAAAAACACCGAAAGAATAATACACCCCAACCCCGCATAAAAAGCCCAGCTCAACTGCTTATTCTCCTGAAATAACGCAAACGCTATAATAATACTATAAACCGGTTCTAAATTAAAAGTCAGATTAGTCGTAAACGAACTCACCTTCTTCAACGCCGCCATCAGTAACATATACATACACACCGTACACGCCCAGCTCAATATCAGCAAATAAATCAGATCCGTCGTAGACGGCAGTAAGAAATGTTGATTCACCACTCCCAAATACATCGGCATAAACATCGACAGCACCACAAATCCTACCAACAACTCATAAAACGTAATGGAAGGTGAATCATAATGCATGAGCAACTGCTTATTCACAATGGTAAACAACGCCGCAAAAACTGATGACACGATCCCCATTATAATTCCTGTATGATACTGCGAATCAAAATGGAAAATCATCACAATCCCTGCCAGGGTAATCCCACTCAATAGCAACTCTCTCACATCAAATTTTCGCCGGCTGATAATCGGATCCAGCACCGCTGTAAACAAACTTGTCAATGAAAAACAAACCACACCTATACTTACATTCGAGTACTTAATACTCCCATAAAAGAACAGCCAGTGCATAGCAATCACCACACCATTCAATCCAATAGGCACCAATTGTCTCCACGACAGTCGCGACAACATTCCCTTCCAGCGAAATATAATAAACAGAGAAATGACAGTGAATAATAGTCGGTACCAAACGAGCAATCCTTCATTCAGGGAAATCAACTTCCCCAGGATGCCTGTAAAACCTGCCAGGAAGACTGACAGGTGTAATTGCAGCAAAGGTTTTTTCATTTTTGTATCAGTTCGCTGCCAATAGGCTGAGGCAGCGATATCAGCATTCTCTATTGTTCCTGCTCCTGTAACTGTTCGTTCCGCACTCTTCTCTCATACTTCCTAAACAGGCTCTCCCATTGAATCTTTAGCACGCCCAATATCCCTTCTTTTACAATCCCCTTGCTCATCTTGGAATATCCTTCCTTACGATCTATAAAGGTGATAGGCACTTCCTTCACCTTAAAGCCCAGTTTCCAGGCAGTAAACTTCATTTCGATCTGGAATGCATATCCAACGAACCGGATCGCATCCAGGTTAATAGATTCCAGTACCTGTCTCTTGTAACATACGAATCCGGCGGTCGCATCTTTTACACGCATCCAGGTCACGAACCGTACATATACAGAAGCGCCGTAGGAGAGCACAGCCCTGTCCCATGGCCAGTTTTCGGTTCTGCCACCTTTTACATAGCGGGAGCCAACGGCTACATCCCCACCTTCTCTTGCACAGGCATTATAAAGCCTTGGCAGATCTTTCGGGTTATGGGAGAAGTCCGCGTCCATCTCGAAGATATACTGGTATCCCTTGGCCAACGCCCACTTGAACCCATGAATATAGGCAGTACCCAACCCTTGTTTGCCGCTTCTTTCCGAAAGGAAGAGCTCCCCCGGATGTTGCTGCTGTAAGGACTTTACTATATTCCCGGTTCCATCCGGCGACCCATCGTCAACGATCAGAATGTGAAAGTCCTCCTGCAGTGAGAATACTGCATCAATGATCTTCCTGATATTATCCTTCTCGTTGTAGGTCGGAATGATGACAAGCTTTTCCAATCAGCTAAGTGTTGTTTTAGGACTGCGAAATTATAATAATCGGGAAATATGTTCCCTATTTTATAAACATTAAATCTTTTTTAACATCATACTATGGTAGATGTCTGTGAGTTTTTGCTTGGTATTCAAAGGGAAATCGGCCTTCATCATCCAGTCATAATATTGAGGCTCAATCTTCAACACATCTCTTACCGCCCTGCCTTTGTACTTTCCGAAGTTGAAAACTTCTGTGCCGTTCTGCATGATCATGCGGCGGGCAAAGTCAACATATTCTTCTTCTTTGGTAAATTCAGCCAGGGGTTCCACCTCTGATTGTAACTGTTCGTAACGGTCGAGCTGGGCTTCCAGGATTTCGTAAGTAGCGAGTGCATCGGCTTCCGCGCTATGTGCATTCTCAAGATTCTTATCGCAGTAGAATTTGTAGGCCGCGCTGAGGGTACGCTTCTCCATCAGATGGAAGATCTTCTGTACATCGATGAATTTACGTCCTTTTACATCGAATTCCAGTCCGGTACGGAGGAATTCTTCTACCAGCAGCGGTATGTCAAAACGGTTTGAGTTATATCCGGCTATATCGCAATTGTCCATGAACTGTCTCAGTTCATTCGCAGCCTGTTTAAATGTAGGACAATCCTTCACATCTTCATCACTGATTCCATGAATGGCAGTAGTAGCTGGAGGGATCGGCATGCCTGGGTTGATGCGTCTTGTTTTTTTCTGAATGCTCTTGTCGGGCATTACTTTAACGATCGCAATCTCGATGATACGGTCTGTGGCCACATTGGTACCGGTTGTCTCAAGGTCAATAACGGCCAGGGGCCTTGTAAGTTGCAGTGATGGCATGACTGATTTTTATAAATACTTTGTGAGCGAAGGTACGTTCATTCCTTCATAATCTCCTGAACTCATCAGCAGGAGGTTTGCATTCTGATAATTTTGTGCGTCCAGAAACGCCTGCAGATGCTCTCTGTTATTGAATACCTGGAGGTCGTTTCTGCCAAATCCCTGTGCAATGCCTTCCGGCTGCAGATCTGGCATACGCTTGATTTCCAGGGCATGACGACTATAAAATACGGCAGGCACATCTGCCTTGTCCATAGCACCCTGGTACTGCACCATAAAGGCGGCATTCAGGCTGCTATAAGTATGTAATTCCAGTACAGCGATCAGCTGACGGGATGGGTATTGTTCTTTTAGGGCTTCGATCGTGGCCTTCACTTTGGATGGTGCATGGGCAAAGTCGCGGTAAATAGCGCAATGATCATTTTTGCCTACCAGTTCCAGTCGCTTCGCTGCCCCTTTGAAGGTAGCAATGGCGGATAGAAACGTAGTATCATCTACGCCCAGTTCGTTGCAAACCAGTCTGGCAGCGTGCATATTCAGCAGGTTGTGGTCGCCGAATACTTCCAATTCTTTGGTTTGACCACCAAAGGTAACGCTGGTCACACCATTGTTGATCTGGTGCGGAGGTACGCCATAAGGGACCAGTTTCAGGTGACCGCCTTCGGCATTTACCAGCTTCACCAGCTCAGGATCGGTATCGTTATAGATCAGGGTCGCGCCCTTTTCCATGGTTTTGATAAAGATAGAGAACTGTTCCAGGTAGATCTCATAAGTAGGGAACACATTAATGTGGTCCCAGGCAATACCGGTTAAAACAGCGATATGTGGGTGGAGAAAATGGAACTTCGGGCGCTTTTCGATCACAGAGGCAGGGTATTCGTCTGCTTCCATCACGATGGTGGGTGCACTGGTGATGTTCACGGATTGTGCAAAACCAGCCAGACGTGCGCCTACAAGGTAATCGAAGTCCTGGCCTGCCTGTTGTAACACATGCATAATCATAGCAGTAGTGGTGGTTTTACCATGACTGCCACCGACTGCCACACGTTTCTTTTGCAAACTTTCCTGGTAGATATATTCGGGGAATGAGTAGATCCTGAGGTTCAGTTCTTTGGCTTTCAGTAGTTCAGGGTTGTCGCCACGGGCGTGCATACCAAGAATGACAGCGTCCAGGTCTGGGGTAATGCGGGAATCATCCCACCCCATGGTAGCAGGCAGAATACCTGCCTGGCGCAGGTTGCTGAGAGCAGGCTCGAATATTTCGTCGTCACTCCCTGTCACCTGGTAACCTTTTATCTTCAGTGCTATTGCCAGCTGGTGCATCACGCTACCACCTATAGCAATAAAATGTACTTTTGTCATATGCAATAAAACAGTTGCCGGTATTTTGCGTTATATTTATGTAAAACGGGAAAAAGGGCTGATATTATCAATAAAATTTTTAATATAAATTTTATATTTGCAAAGTAACGTCAAAAAATGGCGATTAAAAAAGTGATATCACCTTTCCCTATGAAATTTCATTTACCACTTAAACATCCCTTTATGCAAGTATCATTCAAAGTTTTGGGCGGCGCTGCGCTTATTTGTATCTTTGCTACTTTATTCACTTCGTGTGCGTCTCAAAACAAATTGGGCTGTCCGATGAAGATAGGCAAGGTGGGCCATGCGACAAACAGCAAAGATTGTTAATGAATTGGATTCCTTTAACTAATGAAGATCAGTTAAATTCCATCAAGGAAGCATCTGAAACGGAAGCCGTTGTAATTTTTAAGCACAGCACCCGCTGTTCCATCAGTGCGGTAGCGAAATCAAGGCTCGACAGAGCTGAAGCGCCTGAGAATATGACTTTCTATTATCTGGACCTTATTAAGTATCGGAAAATATCAGATGAAATTGCAGCGACTTATGGTGTAGAGCATGAATCTCCCCAGGTGTTGCTGATAAAGAATGGGAAATGTGTGTATGATGAGAGCCATAGTGCCATTATAATGGATGAGCTGGTATCACATGCAAATTAAGAGTTATTAGCTTGCAGCTATTTATCCAAAGAAATTAGTACCGGCCACAAGGCCGGTATTTTTTTTATCAGTTGGGGGACTATTAAGAGATAGTCTGTATTTGAAAGTAGCGCTTATTTTTTACCTAGCTTTGTAAGTATGAAACACCGTATAGTTGTAGCAGTTACCGGGGCCAGCGGGGCCATTTATGCACGTCAGTTATTGCAGAAGCTTGAAAAAGCTGCTGCGCAGACAGAAGCCGTGGCCATTGTGATGACGGAAAATGCCAAAACGGTGTGGGAAACGGAACTGGGTACGGACGATTATAAGATATTGTCCTTTAAAACCTATACCCAGCAGGATTTCATGGCACCGTTTGCCAGTGGCTCAGGCAGGTATGATACGATGATCATTTGCCCCTGTTCCATGGGCACCCTGGGCCGGATAGCCGGAGGAATGAGCAATGACCTGATCACCCGGGCAGCCGATGTGGTGCTGAAAGAACGTCGCAAACTGATATGTGTAGTAAGGGAAACCCCTTACAATGTGATCCATATTAAAAACATGCTTACGGTCACAGAGGCAGGAGGGATCATTTGCCCGGCTACACCATCTTTTTACAGTGTACCTTCCACATTAGAGGAAGTAGCTGCAACTGTAGTAGACAGGGTCATTGATCTGGCTGGCATTCAGCAGGATACCTATAGATGGGGACAAGAATAATTAGTAATTTGTACAAATGAAAATAGCAATCATTAATGGCCCTAACCTGAATTTATTGGGTAAAAGGGAGCCGGGTATCTACGGAAATGAATCTTTTGAAGATTATTTCGTAAAACTTAAGCAGTTATTTGCAGATGTAGAGCTGGAATATTTTCAGAATAATTCCGAAGGGAATATAATCGATATTTTACATGAGATAGGTTTTACCTATGATGGGATTTTGTTGAATGCAGGTGCGTATACACATTACTCGATTGCCATCAGAGATGCAATAGCGGCTATTAAAACGCCGGTGTTAGAAATTCATATCAGTAATGTGCATGCAAGGGAAGAGTTCAGACATACATCTGTAATTGCTCCTGTGTGTAAAGGAACGATTGCTGGTTTGGGAATGAAAGGATATGCGTTAGGGATAAATTACTTCCTATAATCGCGAAATTCTTTCTGCTCGCTTGCGAAATTCTATCAAGGAGGTTACGGAATTCAATCAGCTCGCTTACGAGATTCTATCAGCAAGCGGAGCTTGCTGATAGAATCCCGCCCCAAAAAAAATCGCTTTTCCCAAAGGGGAAAAGCGATTTTTTTTGGAATGATTTTAAGTAATATTTAGTTTAAATTAAGCGCTATTACTTAGAATATCGCCGCCTGAACTTCCTCACCCTTAAACGCCTCTCTCGGTTTCAACCCCAACAATTCAAACATCATATGATCCTCCTCAAATGAAGGATTCGCCGTCGTCAACAACTTCTCACCCGTAAATATAGAATTCGCACCCGCCATAAAACACAGCGCCTGCTCAGACATACTCATCTCCGCACGTCCCGCACTCAACCTCACCATCGCTTTCGGCATCAAAATACGCGTTGTCGCAATCATCCTCACCATATCCCAAAACTGTACCTTCGGCATATTTTCCAGTGGCGTACCTTTTACACGTGTCAATGCATTGATCGGCACTGAATCCGGATGCACCGGCAAATTGCTCAGCGTATGGATCATACCAATCCTGTCCTCATGGCTCTCACCCAGACCAATAATACCTCCACAGCAAACACTCACCCCTGCCTTACGTACATTATCCAACGTTTTCAAACGATCATCATAAGTCCTGGTCGTAATAATCTGCTCATAATACTCTCCGGAAGTATCCAGGTTGTGGTTGTAAGCATATAAGCCTGCATCCGCCAATTTCTGCGCCTGATCTTCCGTAAGCATACCAAGCGTACAGCATACTTCCATGCCCATTTCATTTACACCTTTTACCATTTCAAGTACACGGTCAAAGTCGCGGTTATCCCGCACCTCTCTCCATGCAGCACCCATACAGAAACGGGTAGAACCAGCTTCGCGCGCTTTTGCCGCATATGCCAGCACCGCATCTTTCTGCATCAGGCCATGTACTTTAATGTCGGTATTATAGCGCGCTGCCTGGGGGCAGTAAGCACAGTCTTCGGTACAACCACCGGTTTTGATGGAGAGCAAAGTACATACCTGTACTTCCGCCGTATCCTGCGTCTGTCTGTGAACAGATGCCGCACGGAAAACGAGCTCCAGTAAGGGCGTATTGTAGATCTCTTTTATTTCTTCAATAGACCAGTCGTGACGGATCTGCACATCTTGCATAATAATGTAATTTGAGTAGCAAATCTATACATTTAATCCATACTGCCAAACTACGGAGTATGAATGGATTAGGTGTCTAAACACCTAATTACAGGTATAGGAAGTTTGTTTTTGGTGTAATGTTCAGTAATGTGTTGTAAATCAATAATATAGTGTTCTCTATGTCGTCTTTCTTCACCATTTCTACCGTAGTATGCATATATCGTAGCGGTAAACTGATCAATGCAGAAGGTGTACCATCATTCGCATATGCAAATGCATCTGTATCTGTACCGGTACTGCGGCTTACTGCATGCAGCTGGTGAGGAATATCATTCTTCTTCGCTGTCTTGATGATCAGATCACGGAGAATGTTGTGTACCGCCGGACCATAAGTAATGCTTGGACCGGAACCACACCTGATTTCACCTTCAATATTTTTGTTGATCATTGGCGTAGTGGTATCGTGCGTTACGTCTGTGATGATCGCAACATTTGCCTTGATGCGTTTTGCAATCATCTCAGCACCTCTCAAACCAACTTCTTCCTGCACTGCATTTACGATGTACAGACCGAAAGGCAGCTCCTGCTTCTTTTCTTTCAGCATACGTGCAACTTCTGCAATCATAAAACCACCAATCCGGTTATCGATCGCACGACATACATAATAGTCATTTGACAGCTCTTCAAAACCATCTTCGAACGTCACCACACAACCTACATGGATACCCAGTTCCTCCACTTCCTTACGGCTGCGTGCACCGCAATCCAGGAAGATGTTGTCTACCTTAGGTTGTGGCTCTTTGCCTTCTGTGCTACGCATACGTGTATGAATAGCCGGCCATCCGAACACGGCCTTTACAGTACCATTTTCAGTATGAATATTCACTCTCTTGGATGGTGCGATCTGCTGATCAGAACCACCATTGCGGATCACATAAATCAACCCTTCAGGAGAAATATAATTTACAAACCAGGAAATTTCGTCGGCATGTGCTTCTATCACGACTTTGAAGGGTGCTTTGGGATTGATCACTCCCACCGCAGAACCATATGCATCTACAAAGTACTCATCAATATAAGGCTTCAGATATTCCAGCCACAGTTTCTGTCCTTCCTTCTCAAAACCAGTAGGGGAGGGATTATTCAGGTAATTCCGCAGGAACGTAAGCGCGTCCTTGCTTATTACGGACTTTTGCTTTTTTGACATGCTGTTAATGTAATTTATGGCACAAAAGTAAGGAAAAGCTATTACGTGTATAGACCTTAATTATCAGGCAACCACTGCTATGTAGTGTAGTACGGCCGATAACATAACCAGCCCATCCAATACGAAGTAATAGTAATAATCCGATCTTGTGTTGAGTGTATATTTAGTAAGTAAAGCAGTAATGACGATTGGTGTCAACAGGTAAAAAGTAATAATATCCCTGCATACCAAAAACGCAAACAGCGCCGATATCAGCAATGAAAAGAAATACAATCTCATCAACGCCGGCTTACTAAGCCATGTGATGAGTGAACGGATCCCCTCTCTTTTATCCGACTCTACATCCCGATAGTCAAACAGTATGCACAATGCATAGATTATAAAGAACCGGTGTACGATATAAAGTACAGCCTGCGTGGTAAAGTGTGCGCCTGACAAAAAGATGGGCAGTACATTCGTGACATATACCCATACCGACGTCAGGAAGATCGTTTTACCAATAGCAATTTTACGCAGCCAGGTAAAAGGAGGAATCGGAATTTTAGGAGCAGAATACAAAAAGGTCAGAAAGGCGGCGCCACTGAGTTCCAGCCAGTAGGCCTTCAGGTCCCAAAAACAGATGGCAGCACCTATGCCGCCGATAATAGCGAAGACGAGTTGCAGGTTCTTATGCCGCACTCCCCACTGCAATCGTGGCGAAGATGAATACTCGGCAGGCGTAAGATACCAGTGAAAATTATAACTACAGATCGTCGAGAAAAATGCGAATTTATAATAGTCAATATTGACCGGATGTAAATTCAATAAGGTGTTCGTTTGCCATATAAGTAATATGGCACAGAGCGAGACGTAAACCGACGAGAACAATAAAAAGTTAGTAAATGCCCTGAACATAGTGGGATGCAATTTACAGCAATCACAATGGAATATTTCCATGTTTTTTGCGTGGCAGCGTCACTACTTTATTTTCCAACATCGCAAACCCTTTGATCAGCTTGATCCTTGTCAGTTCAGGCAATATTACCTCATCAATGTATCCCTTTTCTGCTGCTAAATAAGGATTGGCAAACCGTTCTGTATACTCTGCCACCAGTTCGTTCATCCTGGCTTCAGGATCTGGAGCTGTATCAATTTCTTTTTTATAAATAATTTCTACCGCGCCCTTTGGTCCCATCACTGCAATCTCTGCCTGCGGAAAAGCAAAGTTGAGGTCGGCCCCGATATGCTTTGAGTTCATTACACAATAGGCGCCACCATAAGCTTTGCGGGTAGTCACCGTAATTTTAGGTACGGTGGCTTCGCTGAGTGCAAAGAGTAGTTTTGCTCCGTTGGTAATGATCCCATTCCATTCCTGATCTGTTCCTGGCAGAAATCCGGGTACATCTACCAGTACCAGCAGTGGAATATTAAATGCATCACAAAAGCGGGTAAAACGGGCTCCCTTTACTGAAGCCTTTATATCCAGTACCCCCGCCAGGTGTGCCGGTTGGTTGGCCACAATGCCAATACTCCTGCCTGCAATACGGGCAAAGCCTACTATAATATTCTCTGCATAATTCGCATGTACTTCAAAGAAACTATCCATATCCGTCAATTCAGCGATCACGTCCTTCATATCATAAGGTTGATTACTGTTTGGAGGAATAATGGTATTCAGTGCTGCTCTCTTTTCATCTGCAGGTGTATAAGGGTATTTCGGTGCATCTTCTTCACAGTTCTGCGGTACATAAGTAAGCAGTTGCCGGATGTTTTGAATACATTCCACTTCATTGGCGCAGCTAAAGTGTGTCACACCACTTTTGGAGGCATGGGTATGTGCACCACCCAGTTCTTCAGAAGTAACTTCCTCATGCGTAACGGTCTTTACCACATTCGGTCCTGTTACGAACATATAAGAAGTCTGTTCCACCATCAGGATAAAATCGGTAATAGCAGGGGAATATACAGCACCGCCGGCACAGGGGCCCATGATGGCCGATATTTGTGGTATGACACCCGAGGCCCGGGTATTGCGATAAAAGATATCTGCATAACCACCCAGGCTCACGACACCTTCCTGTATGCGTGCACCGCCACTATCATTCAGACCAATTACAGGTGCCCCATTCTGCATAGCCAGGTCCATGATCTTACAGATCTTGCGGGCATGGGGTTCAGAAAGACTGCCCCCATAGACAGTAAAATCCTGTGAAAAAACATAGACGAGCCGGCCATTGATCGTGCCAAAACCGGTGACAACGCCGTCTCCCGGAAAATTTTCCTGGTCGGTGGTCAGACCACGGTTGCGATTATGTACAAACATATCCAGTTCTTCAAAAGAACCTTCATCCATCAGTAATTGTAATCTCTCACGGGCTGTAAGTTTTCCTTTTTTATGCTGCGAGGCGGTTCGGGCTTCGCCTCCGCCGAGCATAGCTTCGGCTATTTTGTTTTGGAGTTCCGTGGTTTTGTCCATTGTATCAAGGTGTTAAATAACGCGCGAACACTAAATATCGGGGAAAAAAACATAAAAAAACGCTTTTGCCACAGGCAAAAGCGTTTTTTTAAAAAGGTATATATAAAAAGGTATTGAACTATTATTCGTAGACCACCTGTACTTTAGGTGTTACAATGGTATCGCTGTAATTACCGGCATCATCCTGAATATATACCAGGTAATGTACGCTATCTTTTGCGACCGGGTTCGCCCCGATTTGCGGGAAGTCGGTCGCAGTCAGGTGAAGGATCACCTCGGCTGTCAGTTTGGTACCCTTGTGCGCATCCAGACTTGGCATTGGCCTTCCGTCAAAGGCGGTATCTTCAGGAGCGGTGTCGTAAATAGCGGCGAAATTGAAGGTATTTTCAATGTCTCCATCTCCGTCTGATACGTCGAAAGTCACGTCCATACCGGTAGATGCGGATACGGGGGAAGAAGAATATGATTTAAACGTAATCACTGGTTTAGTACCCAGAGAATCTTTTTTACAGGCGTTGATGGCCAGTAAAGAGATGAGGGATAAAAAAGCTATTTTCTTCATATAACAAACCTACATTATTTTTTTAACTCTTGCTAATATACGGAGTTGCTCTCCTTAACGGAATACGCTCCAAAACAGGGGTTTTGCCTCCGGCAGGAGTGCGTTCCGATTGTAATAACGTCCAATATTCATTTTTTGTTACGTCTTTCCCCCTAACTTTGTGAGGTTTTACTAATCAGTGTATATGAGTGGCATTTCTACAACAGCAATATTTTCTTCTGACGGGTCGGACCTGGAAGCGTTGTCCCTTGAGACCTTTCGTTTTCAGTATCGTGAAAATGCATTATATCGTGCTTACACAGATGCTTTGCGCATTCAGCCGGGCAATGTGCGCTCCCTGGCGCAAATCCCTTTCCTCCCTATTCAGTTCTTCAAAACTCACCAGGTTACCTGTGGCACTTTTGAACCCCAGCTGATCTTTGAAAGTAGTGGTACCACCCAGACGATCAACAGTCGACATTTGGTGAAAGAAGCGGCTATCTACGAACAGAGTTTCCTCACTGCTTTCGAGCGGTTCTATGGTCCGGTTACGGATTTCGTGGTTGTCGGCCTGCTGCCTTCTTACCTGGAAAGAAAGCACTCCTCCCTCGTTTACATGGTACAGGACATGGTAAAGCGCAGCGGTCATCCTGCCAGCGGTTTTTACCTGTATGAACACGATAAATTATATCGCCAGCTCCAGGAATTGGAAGCCCGTGGTCAGAAAACCCTGCTGATCGGTGTCACCTTTGGTCTGCTGGATTTTGCAGAGCAATATGCCCTTCAACTGAAAAACACCATCGTCATGGAAACCGGTGGAATGAAAGGCAGGAGAGAAGAATGGACCCGCGACCAGGTACACGTTTTCCTGAAGGAACGACTGGGGTGCAGCCAGATCCATGCAGAATATGGTATGACCGAGTTACTCTCCCAGGCATACAGTTATGGACAGGGGTTTTTCAACACCCCGCCATGGATGAAGGTACTGGTCAGGGATGAAAATGACCCCTTCCAGCTCTATACTGAAAAAGCTGCCGGCGTGATCAATGTAATCGACCTTGCGAATATCTATTCCTGTTCTTTTATAGCAACAGAAGATATTGGCCGCTTGCATGAGCATGGCACTTTCGAAGTATTAGGGAGACTGGATAATTCGGCTTTAAGAGGGTGTAGCCTCATGGTTGGTTAAGTGGTGATTAATTGTACCCTATTCACTAAAGTTGCTGTTCCTGTTCCCGGTGAACTGAGTTCCTGCATATATGGGAAACTCTCATGATTCATTCCAAATTTTTTCATAAGGTACTGATCTAGTACCGTTATAGAGGGAGGCTTTTGAGAATACTGCGATAAAAACTCCTTAAAATCATCCAGTTCATGATCTGGTAATAATGTTAAGGCGATCTTCTGTTGTAAAGGCGAAGCGCCTGTGTATTGCAGAATTTCTAATACCCGCCTGCACATTTGAGGCGAGAAAAGATCGTCATTGGCCCGGAGGAAATCCAGGCAGAAATACTCCACTGTAAAATCTTCAAAGATACCCGCACTCAGCTCATCTTCTCCGATGTTGGTCCAGGTAGCCCATTCAATTAATTCCCCCAGTGTAATTTCTTCCGCCAGCAGGGCACTGAGGTGGTGTATCAGTCCTGCGCGTGTAGGAACCGTATCCGCATCGTAATTGATGTGGTTCACGATATCGGTGTAAAAATCTTCATTCATTTCCCTGGCAGTGCTGATAAGCTGGTAAGTAACATCGGTCGATGCGATGTTACTTAAATGCAATACGTCTGCAGTCTCAGATATGATTTCAGGTCGTGTTTTGGTGCCCTGTAACCATGATTTGATCAGGGAAATGAAGTATGTGCTTGTTATGAACTGCGTCTGTTTCTTCATACTTACTTCATGCCTGGCATAGGTGGCTTTATTTGCAAATTATCAAAAATAAGGGGAAGCGAAAAGTTAAAGGTACAGTTTTACGTTTATTTAAAATGTATCGCTGGAAAGATATGTCTCTATAAGGTTTCTATATTACTTTCAGGGAGATAACCCGCCTATAAGCCGCCTATAACCCGCCTATAAGCCGTAGATATCCCGCATCTATATAGGGGCGGGATATCTACGGCTTATAGGCGGATCATATATTTTTTACCTCCGGGATAGCCTAAAAGCTATGCTATATTTGCCGTATTACTCAAACAAGGGAATACTAACAATCTCGTCAGTTCAAGAAAATCACTTCTTAACATATATTGTATTTAAATATATTGTATATTTGTTTTACCTGAGAATGCAATAAGCCAATAAACCTTATAAAGGATGCTGAAATTGGGATCACCTCCCAATTATCCTCCATCCTGACCTATGAAAATGAATGATTCCTTGCTCCAATACCACGGGCATAGAATGTTGTTGGCTTTTCATCCGTTATTTAAAAATCGTATCCTATGTCATTGCCTGTATTTACAAGAATACGGGTAGCGCACCGCTATAGCCATATAGCTCGTGTGATAACCCGTGTTTTGTGTTTCTTAACAGTGAATGTTTGTTTGCTTCAGATTGCCAATGCCCAGGTAATTGAGCTGAACAACCCGTCAATGGAAGGAAATATTGGAAGGGATAGTGTGCCTACCGGTTGGGTAGCGGCGTCACACACGCCCGATGTATTACCCGGCCCGCTCAACATTTTTAAGCGGCCCTCCGATGGTAAAGCTTATGCTGGCCTGCATAGCGGTCCTGCTTACAGGGAAGGTCTTGCACAGCTACTCTCTGCTCCTTTGCAAAAAGGACTGGCCTATGTTATCTCTGTAGACCTGGCCTATTCTCCAAAATACCTGCAGGCTGCCTGCAATGGTAACCTCACCATTTATGGAGGCAATAGTCCTACGGATACTGCACAGCGACTCTGGTCGTCCGGTCCGTTTACAGATACTACCTGGAGCCGGTATTATGCCATACTTGAGCCAACAGCTGATTATAAATATATATCCATCTGGGCAGATCCTTCACAGACCTGCCCAAAGAGTGATATAGGTACAGCTGTTCTGATTGATAATTTCTCCAACATCCGGCAGGTGATAAAGACTACGCTGTCGGCTACACCAAGTTGTAACAATGCCAGTACGGGTACTATCCAGGTTACGCCGGTAGATGATGGCACTACTTATACATATCTCTGGACACCGGGCAATTACACAACGGCCAGGGTAAATCAATTACCACCCGGTGAATATACGGTAGTCGTCACAGCCGAAAATGGTGCGACGGGGGGAGGCACTGTTACAGTGGGCATGTCTGACCTGACTACAACACTCACAACGGTTCCATCTACCTGTAACGGTCGTCATAATGCAGAAATTCATGTAGCCGTTTCAGGTGGTATGCCTCCTTACCGGTTTGTATTGGATGATAATGCACCTGTAGGCGATTCGGTATTTACAGGGTTAGATGAAGGCAGGTACCTGGTGTATGTAAAGGATGGACAGATCTGTACCGATACCCTCACGGCGTTGCTGCGCGACCCCGAACCTCTTGCATTGAAAGGAATAACCATAAAACCCTGTAGTTGTGGTGAAACACAGGATGGAAAAATAGTTTTACAGATTGAAGGTGGCACACAGCCTTACAAATACCGGATAGAGGGCGGTACCTGGCAGCAGGACAGCATTCTTTACTCACTGAGAGCAGGGCACTATATATATGAGGTAGCAGATACCAATGGTTGTGAGATTGGTGGTAGTGCTAATATCACTTCACCCTTTCATAACTGTATCGTGGTCATGCCGACTGCCTTCAGTCCGAATGGCGATGGTAACAATGACCTGTTCAAACCAAAAGTATACGATGCACTCACGCATTATGAACTAAGTGTATACAACCGTTGGGGAGGCCTGGTATTTCGTACCAATGATCCGCAGGCAGGGTGGGATGGAAGTGTAAAAGGTGTTATACAGGATCAGCAGGCATTTGCATATATCTGCACCTTCAATGACAGGAACAATGAACATAAAGAGTTCAGAGGGTCAGTGGTGCTGATCCGCTAGTGGTTTGTAACAGTTGCTGGATACTGGCATTCAGATTGGCAAACAGGAATGGTTTGTTAATGTAGGCCGCTGCGCCTTTTTTAAGGGCAAGGTTTACTTCTTCAGTGGCCGATCTTGCGCTAAGTATGATGACAGGTATATAGCGTAGTTGTTCATTCGCCTGAAAGGCTTCCAGTAACTGATAACCATTCAAAACAGGCATATAAATATCACTGATCACCAGGTGTGGCAGGTGTTCAGTGGCCATGTGAATGCCTTCTTCCCCGTTTGCGGCGGTGATGACCTGATACTGATGTAATTCCAGCAGGCTTTGTATTGTATCTCTCAAGCCTGGTTTGTCCTCTATCAATAAGATGGTATGTTGCATAGCTTTTCTCTATAGAGAATCAGAATGATATAGAAAGGTAAGTGTAAATGTACTGCCTTCACCAGCAATACTATCCACAGTAATAGTGCCATTATTTTCCTGCACAAAGGTTTTAACAATTGATAACCCTAACCCGGTTCCGGCAATTTCATCGACATTACTTGCTCTGAAGAAGGGTTGAAATAGTTGTGGCAAATCACTGGCTGGAATGCCGATACCATCGTCTATAACCCGGATCACTACCTGGTGATGATCAAAATCAACTTCAACCACTGGAGGCTTCTCTCTTGAAAATTTGAAAGCATTGCCCACGAGGTTCATAAAGATCCTGTTCATCTGATTGTGATCTGCATAAATGCACTGCGGTATACCGCTAACAATAAGTTCGAAGCTACGGGTATCTTCCGGATCTGCAAAGTAATTTGATCGCAATGTTATGAGCAATTGAACAACATCTATGATTTGTTTATTCAGAGTCATACGACCGGACATAATGGTATTGATGGTAAGCATCTCATCCAGCATATTATTGAGGCGGAAAATTTCGGTGGTGATACGTGATAAATTTTTCTCATAGAAGGCATCCATCTGTTGGTTGCTGTGTAGTCTTGCCGCCAATAATTCTACTGATGCGGATATGGCTGTCAGCGGAGTTTTAAATTCATGTGACGTAATAGCAATAATATTGCTTGCGTTATTAAGTAAGTTCGCAACATCATTAGATGAAGTAGTATCTATATTTTTCATGTGTTTATGGTTAACGTGCAATTGATGAAATGTGGTATACACGATCTGTAGAAAATTGTTTACATGGAAATTAATGATATATTAATCACAATTTCGTGTCTTTGAAATCATCTTTCTAAAACAAGATAGGTAATTACCCCCTAATTTTAAAGTTGAATTGTGTTTTAAAAGAGATTAGTCATAATTTGCCTGTAATATTGGATTGAACAATTTTTTGTCACAGGATGTTATTAAAATAGATACATAGATTTTTTTTAAATAGCTACAGTAGGATAGTGGAAGATTAAGAATAATATATAAAGTTCTGTTTAATTATTAATTAAAAATTCATATCCGAGACCAATATTCTGGAATCATTTTTGTTCATATAAAATTTATTAGACCATGTCATATTGAAAAAAAAACCAAGTTAATTAATGACCTATGATCAACATCGGAATTATAGAGGATAACTATTTTCAATTGAATAATTACCGAGAGTTTCTCGAAGATTTTCAAGAGTGTAAAGTTATCTTTGCTTGTAAATCAATGGAGGAGTTTAGAGAGCTTTCCTTTAAAGAAGCAGATGTCAATGTCATCCTTTTAGACATTTCGCTGCCAGGAGAGTCGGGTATACAGGGCATGCATGAATTGCGCCGTATATATCCTGACGCTAAAATCATCGTCTTATCAGGGCATGATGGAAAGCATTATGTTATAGAGTCGATTCGAAAAGGTGCTAATGGATACATCATTAAGACCAGTCGTCTGATGGAAATCTATCATTCAATATTAGATGCCATCAGTGAGGGAAGCACATTGTCACCCAAAGCAGCACATATGTTGATTAACCATATTAATAAAGATCCCTTAGAAGATATAAGACACAAGCTGACAAAGAGGGAATATGAACTACTTGCATTACTCAAGGAGGGTTACTCATATAAGGAGATGGCAGACAAGTTGTTTGTTACTGTCTTTACTGTCAACCAACATCTCAAAAAAGTATATCAAAAGCTGAATGTTGCTACAAAATCGGAGTTGATTTCAAAAATCTGGTCGAAAAGTCTTTGTATAGCCTTTTTATTTAAATGTTTTGCAGGATTTTGTTCAAATCAGTTTTTCGCATGATAAATCGTGTGGCTTGAATAAGCACTACTATCATAAGTAGGCGCGTTTTGGGTATATCATCGAATTATACTCTAGTAAGTAATAGTGCTTTAGGGCATGATAAACTAATATTGTACTACGGAAAGCGAGGAAGAAAAAACCTTAAAATAATAAATTGGAACAATGTTTTTAAGTAAGGATTATTTACCCCGATTTTTTTTCCCGGTCCTTATCTGCTGTTTCTTTATGTCTTGTGTTAGTACAAAGCAGTCAGTATATTTTCATGACTTACCTGACACTGTATTGGCACCCATAAAAGGAAATCTTGAGCCGGTTATTCAGAAAAATGACATTCTGCAAATCACTGTTAGCTCAATGAACGTGGAGGATGCAGTTATCTACAACACGCCAAGTATGGCCGCAGTGGGAGGTGTCGCCAGCAGCGGCCCTCAGGCAACCGGATTTTTAGTAGACGATTCGGGAAATATACAATATCCCGTATTGGGCCAGGTAAAGGTCACAGGTCTAACCAAGGCCCAGCTGTCAAAATCAATACGGGATCAACTCACGGAACGTAAATTGCTCGTAGACCCGGTGGTGAGTGTTCGGTTTTTAAATTATCGTGTAACCATTATAGGCGAGGTCGCAAGGCCCCAGGTAGTAAACGTTGGAAGTGACAGGGTCACTATTCTCGAAGCACTGGGATTAGCAGGCGATATTACGGTATTCGGGAAGAAAGAGAACGTAATGCTGATACGTGAAAGTGATGATGGGACCAGAACTGTGAAAAGGCTTAACCTGAACGACCGCTCACTTTTATCATCGCCTTATTATTACCTGAACTCTAACGATGTAGTGTATGTGGAACCTAATAAGGCAAAGGTGGCAAGCACCAATACGGCGCGTCAGATAATACCGATTGTCCTTAGTAGTCTCTCACTGGTGGTAATTATTTTAGACCGGTTAGTCTTCAATTAGAATATGAAAATATATCGACTTTGATTTATCGGAAAACCATGTGACGAGATTAGATAGGTCGTGCTGATTGTAATGTACTTATTAACCCCATTTTTTATTAAATAGTTGGCTGAATTACATGCAAAGAAAGAAAACAGATATTCGTAAACAGCAGGAAGATCAGACTGATCTGCTGGATCTGCTTAGGAGCCGTTATCAGCCTTACTTGCCATTATTTGTGCTTGCTGGTCTGATTGCGTTAGCTGGTGCCTTTGTATACCTGAGATATGCTACTCCTGTATACAAAGTGACAGCTGCATTGCTCATAAAAGATGATACGAAGGGTATGGAGGGCTCAGTGCTTTCTTCTCTGGATATCTTCGGATCGGGTAAGCAAATAGATAATGAAATCGAAATACTTAAGTCTAAAACACTTGCCAGACAAGTAATTCAGCACCTGAATCTTTACGGCGAAGTATTTGATGATGGCAAGATCAGGGATGTGGTAGTCTATCAGCAGACACCCGTGAGAATGTTATTTCTGGAACCAGATCATATAGCGCCACTTGAGGACATAAAGTTACCGCTCAAAGTAAATGATGCTACCCAACAGGTGTCTATAGGTAATATTACCTATCACATGGGTGATACCGTTCAAACACAATGGGGTAGGATGGTTTTCCTGCCTGGCAATGTGAAAGGTGATGTCAGGCACAATTATTTTTTGCATGTCTCCGGAGATAAAGTACTTACTTTACAAATGATGGCTAATCTCAAAGTAGGACAGGCTAATAAACAAGCGAACGTGATCAGCCTGGAATACAGTGATGTGATACCTACAAGAGGCGAAGCTGTGCTGAATGAATTGATGAAGGTATACGATGCTGCAGCCATCGATGATAAGAATAGGATGAGTGCTAAAACCATGGCATTTGTAGATGAACGCCTTCGGATCGTGAGCAATGAGCTGGGGCTGGTAGAAGGTGAAATCGAAAAGTTCAAAACGAATGAGGGTTTGGTCGATATCAGTGAACAAAGTAAGATGTTCCTGGAGAGTGTAAAGGAGAATGATACTAAACTGACAGAAGCGAACATGCAGTTGTCCGTTTTAAATTCAATCGAAGATTATGTAAAGGGCAGAAAAGAAGATGAAAATATGGTACCTGCTACATTTGGTTTAACAGATCCTGTGTTGCTGGAACTTGTGAACCGGCTTTCTGAAATCGAAATGCAGCTCACACGTCTGAAGAAAACGACGGGTGAAAATAGCCCGCTGTTATCCAGTCTGCAGGATCAGAAAAAGAAGCTGACACCTGCCATCCTGGAAAATGTGCGCAGTCTGCGTTCAAACCTGGAAGCAGGCAAGCAAAAGCTGATGGTAGATAATGTGAAGTATAGCAGCATTCTCAGAACAGTACCCAGCAAAGAAAGAGCACTGTTGACCATCAGTCGTCAGCAGGTGATCAAAAATAACATTTACACATTCCTGCTGGAAAAGAGAGAAGAAACTGCCCTGCAATATGCTGCGGCTATTTCAGACAGCCGTATCGTAGATGCAGCAGAAGCAGATTCCTTCCCGTTCAGTCCAAGACGATCAATGATACTTGGTCTTGCAGTATTAGGCGGTTTGGCTGTGGTAGCCGGATTTATTTCTGTCAAGGATATGTTCAACAGGGAAGTATTGTTCAGTGCTGACATCGAAAAGGCTACAAATGCACCGATACTGGGCGAAATCATGCAGGACGACAAAGCCCATCCGATAGCCATCACTGATGGTCGACGTACGGCAGTAGCGGAACAATTTCGTGCCCTGCGTACATCCCTCAGCTATATTGGCATTAACGGGGTAAATAAGACCATTATGATCACTTCTTCCATATCAGGTGAGGGAAAGAGCTTTATTGCCATCAACCTGGCTATAAGCCTCTCTTTGATAAAAAAGAAGGTTGTGTTGCTGGAATTTGACCTGCGAAAGCCAAAGGTAAGTAAGATGCTGAATGTACCACATACGCCTGGTATCACCAATTACCTTATCGATCAGGCGGTAATCGGTGATATTCTGAAGAAACCCGTGGAAGGGAACGAGTATTTTTATCTGCTATCATCCGGGGTGGTTCCTCCGAATCCTGCCGAGTTGATCCTGAATGGCAGGCTGGAACAGTTGTTAGCTTCGCTTAGTGCCACTTTTGATTATATTATTATCGATACCGCTCCGGTAGGTCCGGTAACAGATGCCCGCCTGCTGGCACCATTTACAGATGCAACCCTGTTTGTGGTACGCCACCAGCGTACGCCTAAGTTCCACTTAAGAATGATCGACGAATTTTATCATTCGCAAGAACTTGGGAAACTGAGTATTGTATTCAATGGTATCAAAATGCGGGGTATACCAGGTTACTCCTATGGTTATGCCAATGGTTACGGCTATGGTTATGGCAATGGTTATGGTTATGGTTATACCGACGAACATCAGAACGGTTCAATAAAGAAGAAAGGATTAAACCGGCTTTTTAAATAAGCTGCGTTACACACACACCACAACGTTCTGATCCTATACAGATAAACATTTAGAGATATAGACATCCATCAAGACACTCATGGGACTGAGGAGGCGAAGCCATGCCTTCTGATCAAAAGACCATGCCCCCCCCCTGTCTTTATAAATTCCCCCCAAATGCATTTTCGATTTTTTAACCGTTAAAACCATTCCCATGGAAAAGAGTCAGAATTTCTGGTATGCCGTGTATACCAAACCTAGATGGGAAAAGAAAGTTGCAGAGTCATTGATTCGTAAACAGGTCGAAACCTATTGTCCCATCAACAGAGTTACTCATCAGTGGAGTGATCGTAAAAAAGTGGTGGAAGAGCCGCTTTTTAAATCTTATGTATTTGTTCGTATTCCAGAGACGATGAAAACGACCGTGCGTGAAACGGCGGGTATTGTAAACTTTGTATACTGGCTGGGTAAACCAGCTTGTATTCCTGAGCATGAGATTGATCTGATCAAGCGTTTCCTGCATGAATATGACAATGTGGAAGTAGAAAGTTTCCCCATTCATCAAAACGACCTTATACAGATCACTGCTGGCCCACTCATGCATCAGCGTGGCAGGGTAGTGGAGTCAGGAAAAAATACGGTGAAAGCTGTATTATACAGCATGGGATTTGCCCTTACCGCTACTGTCAGGAAAAGCGAACTGGTGCTTCTCAACAGCAATCAATTCAGGCAACAGCCTTCTAACGTTTCGCTTTAACCCCCCCTCTCCATGCAACATATTCTCCTTTGTGGCGGGTCTGGTACCCGCCTCTGGCCGCTGTCTAACAAACAGACGCCTAAACAACTATTGCCGTTATTTGACGGCCAGAGCCTCCTGCAACTGACCTGGCAACGCAATGCGTTTGCCTGCGACAGTGTACTGGCCATTGTAAATGAACAACAGGTCACTACCGTTGCAGATCAGCTGCAAAACTCCGGTGCTGCACATGCACGCTGGATTGCTGAACCTGTAGGTAGAAATACCGCTGCTGCCATTGCTTTAGCAGCCTTCGTCGCCGATCCGGAAACAATTCTCCTCATTACACCAGCAGATCACCTTATTGGTACGCCGGATATCTATGCCCAGAATGTGTTCATGGCAGAGAAACTGGCTGCTGCCAATCACCTCGTAACTATCGGGCTACAGCCTACCTATCCTGAAACAGGCTATGGGTATATACAATACGATGCTTACGATGTAGTACGATTTACTGAAAAACCGGATATCGTAACTGCCGAAGCAATGCTCAACAGTGGTGACTACCTCTGGAACAGCGGCATCTTCTGTGGAAAAGCAGGTGTATTGCTGGAACAGCTGCAACAATATGCTCCAGCTATTTACACTGCTGCTGCCATTGCTGCTGATGAATACCTGGAAACAGGCCGCATCCAGCTATCTACCATGGAAGCAATTCCTGCTGACAGTATTGACTATGCAGTACTTGAGAAAAGCAATATTGTAAAAGTGGTACCCAGTACAATGGAATGGAGTGACGTAGGGGGATATGAAGCACTCGCAGATGCACTTGCCAAACACTACCAGTACAGCAATCACCAGGCTGTCTTTATCCAGAGCGACCCTGTGAACAGCATGGTCCTTGGCAAAGATAAACTGGTTGCGCTCGTAGGCGTGGAAAATGTAGTAGTGGTGAACACGCCTGAAGCCCTGCTGATTCTGCAAAAAGGGAAAGGCCAGGAAGTGAAACAACTGCACCAGTGGGTAAAAGAAAACAGACCTGAATTACTTTAAATAAATACTATGCAACTAAACGATAAAATATATATAGCAGGTCACCGCGGCATGGTAGGCGGTGCAATCAAAAGAAGATTGCAGACTTTAGGGTACAACAACCTGCTCACCCGTAGCTCTGTAGACCTGGACCTGCGTAACCAGGCCGCTGTAAATGAGTTTTTTGAAAGCGAACGACCTGATTACGTATTCCTCGCAGCTGCAAAAGTAGGTGGTATCTATGCGAACAACACTTACCGTGCAGAGTTCCTGTACGATAACCTGATGATGGAAGCCAATATTATTCATGCTGCTTACAAACACGGTGTAAAAAAACTGCAATTCCTGGGTAGCTCCTGCATCTATCCGAAAATGGCCCCACAGCCACTCACAGAAGATAGCCTGCTCACAGGACCTCTCGAAATGACGAACGAACCATATGCCATCGCCAAGATAGCAGGTATCAAACTCTGCGAAGCTTACCGTGATCAATATGGTTGTAATTATATCAGTGTGATGCCCACAAACCTGTATGGCATTGGTGATAACTATCATCCTGAAAACTCACATGTTTTACCTGCCCTGATCCGCCGCTTCCACGAAGCAAAAGAAGCGGGCAAGAACAGTGTAACTGTATGGGGAAGCGGTACCCCACGTCGTGAGTTTTTGTTTGCCGACGACCTGGCTGCTGCCTGTGTATACCTGATGCTGCACTACGATGGCAAAGAACTGGTCAACATTGGCACGGGCGAAGACCTGAGCATCAAAGAACTGGCAGAAACGGTGAAAGAAGTAGTTTGTTATGATGGCAAAATTGTATTTGATCCATCAAAACCTGATGGCACTCCACGTAAACTGATGAATGTTTCCAAACTGCATAGCCTGGGATGGAAACACACGACTGAACTGAAAGAAGGATTAGTACAAGCATACGCGGATTTCCTCAGGAAACGTCATATGGCCGTTAGCTGAGTTTTTTTATTGCTCACATTGTTAATCAAAGTAATCTGATGAAAGTAATCGTAATAGGTACCGGATATGTAGGGTTGGTAACCGGCGCATGTCTGGCAGAAGTAGGAACAGAAGTAGTGTGTGTGGATGTAAATGAAGCAAAAATCAGGAACCTCGATCGTGGTATTCTTCCCATCTATGAACCTGGACTGGAAGAAATAGTGACCCGCAATGTAGCCAATGGCAGACTGTCTTTCAGTACTGACCTGGCAGCGGTGATTCCGGGTGCTGCTGTTGCATTTATAGCAGTAGGCACGCCTCCGGGTGAAGATGGTAGTGCAGATCTGCAATATGTATTACAGGTGGCTAAAGAAATAGGACAGTCTATGACTGACTATCTCGTAGTGGTGACAAAATCTACTGTACCTGTAGGTACGGCGGTGAAAGTAAACAGGGAGATCAAACAGGCTGTACTTAAACGCGATGAACTCCTGGATTATGATGTGGCTTCAAATCCTGAGTTCCTGAAAGAAGGAGCTGCGGTACAGGATTTCCTGAAACCTGACAGGATCGTGGTGGGTGTGAACAGTGGTAAGAGTAAAGAGATACTGGAACAACTGTACAGACCTTTTTTACTGAATGGAAGACCGATCATTTTCATGGACATCGCATCTGCAGAAATGACGAAGTATGCAGCAAATGCGATGCTGGCAACGAAAATTTCTTTTATCAATGATATTGCTAACCTCTGTGACCTTGTTGGCGCAGATGTAAATATGGTGAGAAAAGGGATTGGCTCTGATGCACGTATTGGTACCAGTTTTATATATCCTGGTATTGGTTATGGCGGTAGCTGTTTCCCAAAAGATGTGAAAGCACTGGTGAAAACCGGTAAAGATTATGGGCATACACTGCGCATACTCGAAGCGGTGGAAGCCGTGAATAATGATCAGAAGCTGGTGATGTTCGACAAGATCACAAATCATTATGATGGTGATTTGACCGGAGTCGTATTTGGTATCTGGGGCTTATCATTTAAACCCGGTACGGACGATATGCGCGAAGCAGCGAGTATCGTACTGATCAATGCATTGCTGGAAGCGGGTGCAGTGGTAAGAGTATTTGATCCTGTGGCAATGGAAGAAGCGAGAAAGACATTGGGCGATACGGTGATATGGTGCGAGGATATGTACCATGCAGTGGAAGGTGTGGATGCGGTAGTACTGGTGACGGAGTGGAATGATTTCAGGTTACCGGATTGGAATAGGATGAAAGGAATTGTGGTGTTTGACGGAAGGAATATTTATGATTTGCCTTATTTGAAGAAGAAAGGAATAGTGGCTTACGGTATAGGAACAGCACAGCCGACAGAGATCGAATTTATTACCAAATAAAAAACTTTAAATTCTTTAAAAACTATATAATATGAAAGTGGCCTTAATCACCGGTGTTAACGGACAAGACGGCGCCTACCTGTCAGAACTTTTATTGGAAAAAGGATATATGGTACATGGTATCAAACGCCGTGCTTCCCTTATCAACACGGATAGAATCGACCACCTGTACCAGGACCCCCACGATCCGAACGTGCGTTTCAAACTGCACTACGGTGATATGACCGACAGCACTAACCTGATCCGCATCATCCAGGAAACCCAACCTGACGAGATCTACAACCTGGCTGCTATGAGCCATGTAAAAGTAAGCTTTGACACTCCTGAATATACTGCCAACGCTGATGGTATCGGTACTCTTCGTATTCTCGAAGCACTCCGTATCCTGAAGCTGGACAAAAAGACCCGCGTGTACCAGGCTAGCACCTCAGAACTATATGGTCTGGTGCAGGAGGTTCCTCAGCGCGAATCAACACCTTTCTACCCACGTAGCCCATATGCAGTAGCAAAACTATATGCTTACTGGATCACGGTGAACTATCGTGAAGCCTATGGCATGTTCGCCTGCAATGGTATCCTTTTCAACCACGAAAGTCCGCTGCGTGGCGAAACCTTCGTAACCCGCAAGATCACCCGTGGTGTAGCTGCGATTGCGCTCGGTCAGCAGGACAAAATGTACCTCGGTAACCTGGATGCACGTCGTGACTGGGGTCATGCAAAAGATTATGTAGATGCGATGTGGCGAATCCTGCAACAGGATACCCCTGAAGACTATGTGATCGCAACGGGTATTACTACACCTGTACGTGACTTTGTAAAAATGGCTTTCAACGAATTGGGTATCGAACTGGCATTCTCCGGCCAGGGTGAAAAAGAAGTGGCGATTGTAACAGCCTGCCGTAACAAGGAATTTGTGTTGCCAATCGGTAAAGAAGTAGTAGCAGTAGATGCGAAGTACTTCCGTCCTACAGAAGTAGAATTACTGATCGGTGATCCAACCAAAGCACAGACAAAACTGGACTGGCAGCCTAAATACGACCTGCCTGAACTGGTGAAAGAAATGGTAGCGGCAGATGTTGAGCTGTTCCGCAAAGAGTCTGTTGCACAATTTGAACATCTCATCGGTTAAAATATAATAATTGCGAAGTTATTACCGGTTAAGACAGGTCTTTCCTTTCTCGACGGCCTTCGTGGGTTGGCTGCCCTGTACGTAGCTACAGGGCATGCTTCCTACCTGAATTGAGAGGAAGAAGAAAGTTCATTCAGGCAATTCGTATAGTGTGATCGGTAAAGTATTTGCATGAGATATTTCTGTGTGCAGGTTTGGGTTCGATATGCTGCTTTTTTATTTGATCTGTTTTACTGACGGTATCCTTGATTGTCTATGTTATTATTATAATTTAATGTTGCATTTTTTTAGCTAACTGAATATTACTGTAAACTAACAATAGCTATATCAAAAACCTTTGTATTGTTGGCTGTCGCTGTTGTCACACTTGTTGGCATATGCTTTACATTGTTTCCCGGAAAAATCTTTTACGTCAACCTTTAAGCGAGTTCTAATCAGCCACCCGGAAGTTATGCCGGCAATGGTGAATTAAATATCTATCTATATGAAAATTTTAGTTGAAAATTCTACTTGGAATAACATCGGTGATGGGTTTTACCAGAGTGCACTTTTTGTATTAATTAAAAAATTGTATCCGGAAGCCAATGTATTAATGGAAGAGGGACCGATCTTAAGAGCATTTCGCCCGAAGAGCGACTGGCAAAAGAAGAATGCCCTTCACTTGATGAATTATCAATTTGCTGATCTGCATATTTTCTCTGGTCCTATAATTCGCCAGATACTGACCAATTATAAAGATAAGATCAAACAGATCAAAGAAAGAGGGGAGCAGTATGCACTCGTTAGTGTATCAAGTGCAGGTATCTCTGATTCTTTGCGCACTGAAACGGGAGAATTTTTTCAAAAATATCAGCCGTTGTTCTTATCATCCCGCGATCAGGATACTTATCTGAAGTTCAAAGATTATGTAAAGAATTCTTACAATGGTATCTGCACCGCATTCCTGGTGAATAAAATGTTGCCTGTAGATACACTGGATAAAAATTTCAAATTTTTTATCAGCAGTTTTTACAGGGAACTGGAACCAGTCTACAAAGTAAATGGAGAGGTTGAGATCAGGAACATAGAGCTGGAGCGTAAAAAGACATTTTGTGGGCTCAATCACCGTTTTAGCCGCCACCTGAACCGCTTTCGCCCTGTGCAGGAAGCTATAAAGGGACATAAGATTGTCAGAGTTAACCAGGAAGTGTCTACAAAGTTTAACCATATCAATTTTGCATTACCTAATTCGTTTTTGAGCTATAATCTGCTTTCTTACCTGGCCTTGTATAAATCGGCAGACTTCACGGTATCAGACAGGGTACATTCCTGTGCAGTAAGTCTCGCCTTTGGTAAGCCTGCCCGATTGCTGACCAATAGTCCGAGGGCGGGTATTTTTAACAGACTAGGCTTTGATCATAAAAAGAACAATGGCATCATGTATCCTAATCTTGATATCATTGATTCAGAAGCGGAGAAATTATCTTCATTCATTCAGTCATCTATTTAATTTTGAGCAAAAAGAATCTTTCAGGAACACATGTATTTAACAGCATCAGCTGGATGCTGATGCAAACTGGAGCAACAAAGTTAACCTCCATCTTAGGTCAGATCGTTTTGGCATGGATGCTGGAGCCAGCGCAGTTTGGTCTTATCAGCCTGGTGTATACCGTCACCAGCATTGGTCTGATCATTCAGCAGTTTGGCTTGAACGATGTATTAATCAGGCGGCAGAAGGCCTTTACAAACTGGCTTCCTTTATCCTTTGGCATCTCATGGGTATTCGGATTTGTTTCCTGTATTTTTTTGCTGGTGATGGGTTATATAGGAAGTTTAGTGTACAAGGATCATAACATTTTCGTCCTGGTTGCTTTCTATGCACTGACTACACCATTGGACGCATTGAGTGTGATCCCTCTGACAAAACTGCGTATAGATTTAGATTTTAAAACGCTTTCTGTTATCCGGATCATGGAGACAGTGCTGACGATGTTTATGACGGTAGCACTGGCTTTTATAGGGTTTGGAGTATATAGCTTTGTAATACCTCCACTTGTTGTTTCAGTGACATTCCTAATTGTAAAATACCGTGTTACACACCTGAATATTCATTTTAATCTACACCTGCGCCGTTGGAAGTACCTTACCGTAAGCAGTTCGTGGTCGTTAATAAATTCCATTGTGCAGCGAGTCATGGATCAGGCAGACTATATCGTACTTGGGCTTTTAGTGAGTAAGACCATAGTAGGTATTTATTATATGGCCTTTAGCCTGTCGATACAGGTGATTGGCTTTGTGGCAAATAACCTGCCCAGTGTATTGTTTCCAAGCCTGGCTTCGATTAAAGATAGCCAGCGGGCTAAGGATATGTTCAAAAAAAGTGTGACCTATTTGTCTGTATTTGGTGCGGCCTTCGCCATCTGGCAGGGTGCTACTGCTTACTGGATCGTTCGGGTGTTTCTCTCTGCAAAATGGGTACAGACCATTGCATTGGTAGAAATATTGTCTATAGGTATGGCTTTTCGTGCGGTAGCATGGCTCTGGTCTACACCCTACAGGCTAAAAGGGATGTTTGCCGGTATGGCGAGGCAATCCTTTTATGGACTGATAGTCATGGTGATTCTGGTTTTATCGGGTACACTGCTTTGGGGGGTGCATGGCACGGCTGCAGGTGTATCGCTTTTTTATATATTGATTAGTCCCATCTGGTTATACAATGGTTTTAAACTGTTGGGTGGTACCTGGAAAGAAACCGTGCAGGTATTTGTGATACCGATTCCTTTAGCGATGCTTTGCTATGGTAGTTGCTGGTATTTCTTCAGATTCCTTTATCTGGGTGCTAACCCGGTCACGGCCATGATCCTTATTTCTGTAATCGGTTCAGGATTCTATATGGGTGGCATATACCTTACTATGCCAGATACATTTGCAGAGATCAAAAGATTGCTGTTTGAAAAAATCCCCGTTGTCAACGGAGTTAAACGCTTGCTCACAAGGAACTAGATCAAATATGAAGAGTATTATTTCGACAGGACAGGGCAGATTACATCTGATACAGTCCGCCATTGCTATCAAAGAGCAGGGAGTAGATGTGGAAGTGATTACAGGTTGGGTACCTGGGAAGCACTTTCCTGACAAAGTTATCAATGTCATGGGCAAACTGGTAGGCAGGAGCAACCTTGCCTACGGCTTGCGAAAGCGCTCTCCCAAGGGATTTCCGAGAGAGCTGATCCGCACCTGCAGTTTCTCTGAATTTTATATACAGTTTCTTTTTATCCTTACCAGAAAGAAATTTTTAACGAGAGATAAAGCGGCAAGAATGGGATGGAAAGTTTTTGGTATTGAATCAAAAAAGTACATCCGCAATGGCCAGATCTTTCATGTACGTAGTGGTGCAGGCCGCGCAGGTGCTATTAAAAAGGCTCGTGCACAGGGCATGAAAGTTGTCGTAGACCATAGTATTGCGCACCCCAGTGAAATTAAAAGACAACTGGACAAACTACTAAGCGAAAGCAAAGAATCAAAATTCATCAATATCTCCGATGGCTTCTGGAACAATGTGTTGAAAGATTGTGAAGAAGCAGATGTGGTGTTGGTGAATTCAGACTATGTGAAAGACACTTTTGTTGCACAGGGTTTTGCTGCTGATAAGATCAAAGTGATTCACCTGGGTATCGATGAGAGCTTTCATTCACTAAAACAATCTTATGAGTCAGGTACGATCCGCCTGGTTTTCACAGGCAACTTCGGTGTACGCAAAGGTGCTCACCTGATCGTATCGGCTATCGAACAACTTATTCAAAAAGATTTTCCTTTCACACTGGATGTGATTGGCAATGTATCGAACGAACTGGCTATTCCGGATTGGTTCAGGAATCATCCGGGTATCACCCTGCATGGTTCAATGCCACAAGATCAGCTGAAGACATTTCTCGCAAAGAGCGATCTGTATATTTTCCCGACATATGTAGAGGGCGCGGCACAATCCGTGAAAGAGGCGATGGCAGCAGGACTACCGGTAATCACCACTGTAAACAGCGGGGCGCCGGTAACACACATGGAAAACGGTTTTTTGATTCCCGATGATAACGCCGATGCACTGGCAGCTGCTATCCTGCAACTAAGCGCAGCACCGGCACTGAGAAAGGAATTGGGACTCAAAGCAGCAGAAACGATTCGCACCGGCCACACATGGGAACGATATGCACAGGAAGTAACTGAACTATATAAAAGCATAATCAGCGCATGAATTTATCCAGGAACAAATCGAATATAAAAATCGTATTGTACTCTCTGCTCAGTTCTGTGCAGATGTCATTTGTGGGTACGCTTATTATGAGTGAAGTATATGCAGGTCTCAACTCATTGAATTTTAGCCGTACCAAACAACTATACCACAATAATCCTGACGTGAAAAGGATACAGGTAGCTTTGCTGATATTCCTCGCCATACAAATGTTGAGCGATGTGATTAATAACAATAGCATGAACAACATGCTAAGAGGTTGGGCGGCGATTGGGGTATCCCTGGTGGTTTTTACATTTATGTTCAGGATGTTCGACGACACACCCCGGATAATTATCGCCTTTATGTGTGCCGAGGTAGTCAGGTTGATTCTCTTTGGCAGTTCGAGTCTGGAGCAGGATACATCTTCTATGATGGAGGACTATTCAGTCTTTAAGTTCAGGATTGCACCAATTACTAACTATATTATTTTAATCATTACGTTTTACACGTATAATCAGCGAAAGGATATGCTCACCGTAGCCATTATTATGGCGTATGGACTTACCAATGTGGCACTTGACTTTCGTTCGAACGGGATGTTCTTCCTTTTTGGGGGATTGATCATTCACTTCCGCAGGGTGCTTATGCATATGACTCTTGCAAGAAAAATCGGCTTAACCATTTTTGTGGGCATTCTTTTCCAGGTCTTGTATATATTTTATGTAAATGCCGTATTGTCTGGTGAATTTGGAGGTAAGCATGCCGATGATCAGCTATCACATGCAGATAATCCTTACAATCCATTTGCTTTGATCGGAGAGGGGCGAGGTGAATTTTTTGTAGCCATCGAAGCTATAAAAGATGCACCCTGGCTTGGACATGGCTCCTGGGCAGTAGATGAGAACAATCATTACCGCAGTCTGATGTTTAAAGATCTAGACAGAGATAGAAGCCGAATGGAAGCACTGAATAACAGTGGTGTGATACCCAGTCACTCTATATTATTGGGGGCTTGGTTGTATGGAGGTATCATTGCATTTCTCTGTATCTTCTACATTTTCTGGTTGGTCATGAAACGGGCGTTTTCACTTATCATGAATGAGCGGGCTATGGAGACTCCTTACTACCCGATCCTTGTATACTTTACGGTTCAGCTACTCTGGGTATTCCCATTCTCACCTTTGCCACATATCCGAAATACGCTACCATTGATAATCGGATTCATAATTACCATTTACCATTCATTACAAAACGAAGAAGACGATGAAGAAGAAGATCTGCTTCCTGACAACGGGGGATATCACGACGATAGCTACTATGAAGCGCGCCCTGGGAATGGCCAATCCATTAGCTGATCTGGGATGGGAGGTCTCCATCATTGCGATGGACTGTGCTGAGAACAGGGAAAGAGCCAGCATAGAGTGTGGTCCTAATGTAGCTGTATATTTTTATAAACCAGCCAACATGAATGGTGAGGTGGAACAAAAAATCATGCTGCTGAAAGAGATTCGTCCTGATTATATTTATTTCTGCTCTTTTGGATTCCGTAACTGGATTCGAAAAAGTGCATTGGGCTTCAACCCGCAGATGGTGATTGAACACTCTGAACTACAATCAGGTATTCCTGATAATAAGGGATTGAAAAAGATTATGGCACACTTTATTGAATCACTGTCTGTGATATATGCAGATAAACTGATTTGTGCCAGCCGTTATCTTGAAACTTTCTATCGCAAGAGATCTAAACAATTCATGCGTCGCAATATGTCTGTGTTGTATTCTCCATATGCTTATAGTACAGAAGTGATTGATGCTCCCAGGCTACACCTCGATGACCTGCAGGCAAAGTATGCAGGGAAAACGGTGCTCATCTATATGGGAACAATGACGAAGAACTATGGTCTGTTCACCATGCTGGAAGCGGTGAAGGAAGCGGTGAAAGAAACACCTGATATCAAATTATTGCTGCTGGGTAGAGGCCGGCACCTGGATGAGGCGAAAGCCTATGTGAAAGCGAATAGTCTTGAAGAATACATTGAGTTCCTGGGTTACGTACCTGAGACCATGCTGAGTTCTTACTTCGAACTGGCAGATGCATTCATCTCTCCATTGAACAATACGGTACAGGATTGGGCGCGTTGTCCCAGCAAGATCTACATGTACATTCCTTTTCATAAACCGGTATTCACCTGCAATATTGGTGAGCCGAAAGAGATATTTGGTAACGAAGGGTACTACTTCGACAATACTCAGCCGGGTTCCCTGGCAGAGTTGATTACGGGGCTTGTCCGGCAGCAGCTGGAGCGTGTGCCATTGGACGTTACAGCGCATAGCTGGACAACCCGTTCCCGTGAATTTTCCAACTGGATACTACAAAAAGAACCGATGTATGCATAAAGCTGTTTTACTTTCTAAGGGAGAAGGAAACTTTTATTTCGGTTTCCATGATCTGATCGCATGGAACAATGCTGGCGATAAATTACTTGCATTAAGGATCGATGATATGCTAACACCGCCAAATCCTGATGTACCCTGTGATATCGGGTACCTGGACAAGGAAGGAAAGTATCATAAAATGGGAGAGACTTATGCATACAATTATCCACAGGGTGCACGCCAGCAGTGGATTGGTAAATCAGATCTTTTCATTGTAAATGATAAGATCAATCATGCATGGCGTTCTAAAATCTATAATACAAAAACAGGTGAATGTACACCATTGGAATTTCCTACCCATGTGATTACAGATGATGGCTGGGCGTTTGGTCTGGACTATGCGCGGTTGTTCAGAGTAGGTGGTTATGGTTACACAGGTTTGCCGGATGCATATGCAGGTGAAGATGCACCTGCTGATTCTGGTATCGTGAAGCACAATGTATACACAGGGGAAGAAGAGATGATCATCTCTGTAGCAGAGGTAGCGAACTACCAGATGAATGCGAACCTGGGGAATAACCATTACTTCACTCACTTGTTACTGAACCCTTCACAGACACGTGTTTGCTTCTTGCACAGATATAAACTGAAAGATGGTGGTGAGACCACGCGCCTCATGACTATCAATACGGATGGCTCTGAACTGCATTGTCTGGCAACCGGTTTTCTGAGCCACTTTGACTGGCAGGATGATAACCATATTGCTATATGGGGACGTACAGGTAGTAGTGTGGAAAAACTGCGTAGTTCATTGTTATATCGCATGCTTCCAACTGGTTTGGTAGGCAGGGCGAAAAAAATAATCAAGAAGATTTTATATAAGCCTAAACCAGGTGTGAACAGTAATCCAGGTTTTAACTGGTTGTTGTTTACAGATGCAGAAGGTGCGCCGCACTCTTTGCTGGCAAAGGATGTAATTACTGAAGATGGGCATCCGATGTTCTGTCCTGCTAACAGGGATTGGATGATCTGTGATACCTATCCCAACAGCGAAGGCATCCGCACCTTGTTCTTATTCCAATACAGTACACAGCGCCGCGTAGATCTTGGCACTTATAAGATGCTGGATCAACAGCCTGACCTCGATAAATCTATGCCATACCTGCAGGGTGTGGACAAGACAGTGTTGAAAGCATTCTCTCCTCAGCAGATGGCTTTCACACGCAGTGGTCTGCACTGTGATTTGCACCCAAGATGGAAAGGAGACGGTACCATGGTAGCGTTTGATTCCATTCATGAAGGCAGCAGGCAAATTTATGGATTCGATGTAAGTGATATTATTAAATCAAAAGACACCCCCTCCGCACATGAACGACAGGCAGCACATTACGGGGTTTGATTTTATCAGGCCTATCGCCGCTTTAAGTGTTGTATGGATACATGGTTGTGCCGGTAGTATACTGACGAAAAGGTTGAACCCGTTGAATGCTTATGCGGTACCGGTATTTATCGCCATTTCAATGTTTCTCTTTGCCTGGCAGATCATCGGAAAGGGGCGCCGAAACTTTAGAGAAATGCTGGTGACCCGCATCCAGCGACTGATGATTCCTTTCTTTTTGTGGACACTGATTTACCTGGGTATTAGAATATTTAAAGCAAGGTTTATACACGAGCCTTTTGAAATGAAGTGGATAGAGACGTTCGTGTTCAAAGGCAGTTCTTACCAGTTGTGGTACCTGCCCAACCTTTTCTACCTCAGTCTCCTGTTTTTTCCTTTATTGAATGTGGCTGTGCGAAACCGGAAGATAGCAAATGTGGTCATCTTCTTTATTGTGTGCATATCTGCTATTGTGTTATGGTATACACCTTCTGATATCAAGCAGGCCGATTGGTTTACCAGGCATATCCTGTTGTACTTTGTGCCTTCGCTGATTTCAGCATCGATAGGGATGTTGTTTTACATCAACTATGAAAAGGTGAAAGAGATGTATGGCACCAGCTTATACATACTGGTACCAATATGGGCAGTGGCGTTGTTTTTTGCACAGCTGTTTATGCCACATGTATTGACTGGATTGGCTTTTGTAGCGGTGTTGTTTCCATTGCTGCTATTCCAGGTAAATGGTAGTTATCCGGGTATGATGGCATTGTCCAGGAATTCAATGGGCATTTACCTGATACATGGTGTGTTTCTGGAAGGGATTAAAACAGGCATGCAGCTCATCCATCATCCTGTACAGGGACTGGTACTGACACTGGGATCCATTATTGTGACTTACCTGCTCAGCTTTGGTGTTTCTGAGATCTTATCAAAGAATGACATTTTGAGAAAGTACCTGATGGGCAATTAAACTTTTAACATGATCGGCATTTTGCAACCATATATACCTCACTACAGGGAGGAGTTTTTCAACATGCTGAAGGAGCAGTTGCCAATGGACCTGTATTGTTATGAGAAGCAGGCCGATATTGGCAAGCATCATTTCAAAGAGGGAAATACCGGCATTATTCCTTTGCGTGCATTTATGAAAGGACCATTCGTTTTGTATAATCCTTTCCCGTTGCTGAACAGGAAATACAAAGTACTGGTGCTGATGCTGAACTTTGGTCACCTGAGCACCTGGCTGATCCTGTTACTGAAGCCTTTCATCAAACAAAAAATTGTGTTGTGGGGACATGGAATTTCTGTAAAGCGATATGTGAAGGAAGAAAAGAAACCGCACCTGTTACTGCGCTGGATGATTGGCTTGTCTGATGGTGTGTGGTTCTATACAAAGAAAGAACTAGAAGTGTGGAAACCGTTTATGCCGAAGATGAATGGACATGCATTAAATAATACGATCTCTGGTGTGGATGCCATTCTCGAATTGAATATGGCTGATAAGCAATCTTTGAGAGAAAGATATGGTATAACCCAGCAACGGGTGCTCATATACTGTGCAAGATTCAATGAGCCGGGCAGACGGGTAGATCTGCTGGTAGAGCTGATAGAAAGATTGTCACCTGAAGGTTTCGCATTTGTAATCATCGGTGATGGCCGATTGAAACCAGATTTCTCCGGGTATACACATGTTCATGATTTTGGGGCACTGTATGACAGAAAGGTGAAGGATGAGTTGTTCAGCATGGCGGATATTTATTTTCAGCCGGGATGGGTGGGCTTATCAATTGTAGAAGCGATGTCTTACGGTAAGCCGGTATTTACATTCAAACGTTCTGAGTCTGTATTGCAATGTGTGGAATACAGCTATATCAGACACGGTCACAATGGAATGATCTTCGAGAGCATGGCGGAATGTGTAGATACATTGTCGCTCTCAACAGAAAAAGAAATAGGCAGAATGGGCGAGAATGCCCGCGCTTATGTAAGGAAAGAATTAACCATGGATACAATGGCGGATAATGCAGTGACCGCCATCCGACATATTTCTTCACCCAAGCCTGTACTGCATGAAGACGCAAAATAAGTTATGGCCTTTAGAGGTTTGGTAAAGCACCACATGGGACCCGGTGCACTGACATGGATCTGTTTTGCAGGGCTGACCTTAGTGATGGCTTACCTGTTGGAAATACATTTTCAGAAAAGAGTGGCTATGCCCTTATTGATAAAAAAACGTAAGAAAGCAGCTGTAGCCATGCCGGTGATCAGCGCAAAAGCATCATGATGAAAATCTTATTTATTGTTCCTTCTTACAAGCCGGCTTTTATATACGGCGGGCCCATTGTAGTGATTGCCAGATTGGCTGAGAGATTGGTAAGCCTTGGGCATGAGGTGACTGTATTCACTACAACTGCGAACGGTCATCAGGAATTAGAGGTGCCTTTAAAGACACCTGTGCAGGTGGATGGTGTAACAGTGTACTACTTTCCAAGAATAACAGGCGATCATACACATGTATCTCCTGCTTTGTGGAAACATACCTGGAAAACAGCGAAGTCATTTGATGTGGTACATATACATTCATGGTGGAGTTTCCTTGTATTAGGTGCTTCGCTCATGTGCAGACTGAGAGGCATCAAACCGGTACTTTCTCCGCATGGTATGTTCTGCGATTATGTACTGACGGCTAAGAACCAGGCAAAGAAAAAAGTATTGCACAATGTAATCGGCAAAAGTTTACTCAAGCATACTTATCTGCATACTTCTTCGCCTATGGAGTGGAATGAGTGTCTGCGCATCCATAACGGCTGGCAGGGGGCAAAGATCTTTAACCTGGTAGACTTGCCAGTGGTAGACTGTCCCCGTCAGGAGAATGAAGTATTTACTATCAGCTTTTTGTCTCGTGTAGATCCTAAGAAGGGGTTGGACATTTTGCTCATTGCCTTATCCCAAGTGCCTTTCAGATATAAATTACAGATAGCAGGTTCAGGTGAGGAAGCGTATGTGGCAGAACTGAAATCGATCGTTACTAAACTGAATATGGAAGATCATGTAGAGTGGGTAGGCTGGAAGAATTCAGAAACGAAATTCCCTTTCCTTGCAAATACAGATCTGTTTGCCCTCACTTCGCACAATGAAAACTTTGCGATTGTAGTGATCGAGTCTTTGTACGTAGGTACACCGGTATTGATCAGTAACAATGTGGGCTTGTCTGGCTATGTAGAACAAAACAGGCTGGGATGGATCACAGGTATTGAAGACATTGAAGAGGTAAGAGCGAAGCTGACCCTGGCTTACAACGATAAGCTGGAACGCAACCGCATTACGGCTACTGCGAAGGATATCATCAACAGGGATTTTAATGAGAACAAGCTGGCAGGAGATTATGTCACCTTGTATCAAAGTTCAGGAACAGCGAAAAAGGTAATATAATATGGATCTGGCAGTCATTATTCTTACATACAATGAAGAGAAGCATATCGGTCGCTGTCTGGAAAGCATGCGACAGGTATCGGATGAGATTTATATCGTAGATGCATTTTCTACGGATGGTACGGTAGCGATTGCAGAGAGCTATGGTGCAAAGGTGTTTCAGCACACATGGGTGAATTATGCGCAGCAGTTTCAATGGGGACTGGATAACTGTGGTATTCAGGCGTCATGGGTAATGCGCATGGACAGTGATGAATACCTGGAACCGGCATTGATTGCAGAGATCAATGAAAAAGTACAGGGACTGCCAGCAGAAGTAAGTGGTGTTTACATTCGCAGAAAGGTATTGTTCAAAGGCAAGTGGATCAGGCATGGTGGTTTCTATCCACACAACCTGCTGCGCATCTGGCGAAATAGAATAGGCAGTATAGAGCAGCGGTGGATGGATGAACATATTGTACTGTCCGAAGGAAAGACAGCACAGTTCAAAGAGCACATTGTGGATTACAACCTGAATGCGATACACTGGTGGGTGAACAAGCATAATAACTATGCCATCCGTGAGATGGTTGACCTGCTGAATATTAAATACGGCCTGCTGAGTGCAGATAAGCGATTGCTGGAAATGGAGAGCACGCAGGCGAAGAAAAAACGGTTCCTGAAGGAGCGGGTATATTCTTCTTTATCACCGGGTATGCGGGCTTCCTTTTACTTCATGTACAGGTACATTTTACGATTCGGATTTATGGACGGGTATCATGGATTTGTGTTTCACTTTATGCAGGGGTATTGGTATCGCCTACTGGTAGATGTGAACCTGGAAGAGTTTGAACGGAAGCTGAATGGAGATAAAGGGAAAGAAAAGATGCTTGCTGTGCTGAAGGAGGATTATAATATCGTGCTTAATTAATGAAAAGGACCTTTTATAGTATTACGTATTTCGTGGGGCTGTTTTATATCGTGTTTTGGGCGCCGTGGAGAAAAGGAGTGAAGTTGTCAGATGCAGAGCGATTGCGATTACACCCGATCGTGGATAGTGTGAAGGAGTTGTTTGACACACATGGAGGTACGTGGTTGGTCCATGCTTTCTATTTCTTCGGCAACCTGTTTGGTAATATCGTGTTGTTCCTGCCATTTGCATTTGTGATGATGCAGGTATTCAATATGAAGCGTGTAGTGAAGATAGCCGTATTAGCATTTTTGTTAAGCCTTGCCATTGAAATCATACAGTATTATACAGAAAGTGGAGTCGCTGATGTTGACGATGTATTGCTCAATACGACTGGCGCAATAGCTGGAGTTTATTTATGCCGCTTTTTTCAAAACAAATCAAATACTTCATACACCGATGAACACAGATCTATCCAGGTTTAACACAGGCAACTATGCAGCCGGACCCAAGTGGAAAATCGGATTATGGTACCTGGTTAACTATTACATTTTTAACAGTGCTTTGCCATGGCCCTATGGCATTAAGCGGAGGCTGTTGCGCTCATTTGGCGCGAAGGTGGGCAAAGGTCTTGTGATCAAGACCAAGGTGAGGATCAAATATCCGTGGAAGCTCGAAATTGGTGATCACTGCTGGATTGGAGAGAGTGTTTGGATCGACAATCTGGATGAGGTGCGTATTGGCGATCATGTGTGTATATCACAAGGGGCCATGTTGCTGACGGGTAATCACGATTACAAACGTAGTGATTTTCCTTACAGACTGGGTGGTATCAGGATAGAAGATGGGGTGTGGATTGGTGCGCAGTCAGTAGTGTGCCCTGGTATTGTATGCGGCTCCCATGCTGTACTGACGGTGAAGTCAGTCGCAGCGAAGGATATGGATGCCTGGCTTGTTTATGCAGGGAACCCTGCTATTTCAGTACGTAAAAGAGAGATTTTAGCATAGATATGTCCAAACGAATATTATTGATAGGCGGGAACTTTTCACCGGAACCTACCGGGATAGGGAAATACAATGGTGAGATGATGAAATGGCTGGCGGATAACGGGTATGACTGTACAGTGATCACCAGTTACCCATATTACCCGGAGTGGAAGGTGCAGCCACCTTACGACAGGAAAAAGAACTGGTATACGAAAGAGAAACAGGGCAACCTGACGGTATACCGATGTCCGCAATATGTGCCGGCAAAACCTACGGGCAAAACGAGGATCATGCTCGACTTTTCATTTGCCGTATCTGCATTTTTTAAGTTGCTGACATTGTTGCCCCGGAAGAAGTATGATGTTGTGATTACGGTAGTTCCTCCTTTCCATCTGGGATTGCTGGCGGTGATCTATAAGAAACTGAGAGGTGCGAAAGTGTTCTATCATATACAGGATATGCAGATAGAAGCAGCGAGAGACCTGAAGCTGATTACTTCGCCAAAGCTGATCAATATACTCTTCAAAATGGAGCGATATATTTTCAGGCAGGCAGATATGGTGGGCAGTATTTCGGATGGTATGATGAAGAAGATCCAGGAAAAGGCGAAGAAAGATATTTTCTTCTTTCCGAACTGGGTGGATGTAAACAAGTTTCATCCTATTGAAGAGCGGTTGTTGTTGAAAACAGAATACGGCTTTGCTGCGACGGATAAGATTGTGTTGTATTCAGGTGCGATCGGGGAGAAACAGGGGTTGGAATCCATTCTGCTGGCCGCACAGGCATTGAGGGGAGACAGACATCTTAAATTTCTGATCTGTGGGTCAGGACCATACAAAGAGCGGTTAGTGGCGCAGGCGCAGGAGATGGGATTGGAGAATGTGATCTTTTTCCCTTTGCAACCATTTGAGCGGTTTAATCACTTCCTGAATATGGCCGATGTACATCTTGTGATACAAAAAGCAAATGCCAGTGACCTGGTTATGCCAAGCAAGCTTACGACAATTTTAGCAGTGGGTGGTCTGGCATTGATAACGGCCAATAGCGGCACGAGCTTGCATGACCTGGTGTCTGCACATAATATGGGGATACTGGTAGATGCAGAAGATCAACAGGCCCTCAACGAAGGGATACTTCGGTCAGTGAGTGAAGATGTGAGCGTGATAGCAGGAAACGGCAGAGCGTACGCAGAGAATTATTTGGCAGTCGGGAGGATTATGGGGCGATTCGAAGAACATGTAGTAGTAGGATAAAACTTATTTTTTATGTTGAACCGTTATTTAAAAATATGCAGCATTCAGATCCTGATTATGGATTTCTTTTGTCTGAATGCTTTTTTCTTCTTTGTTTCTTACTGGTTACAACAAAAAGAGGTACCAGTACACCTGGATAGAGATACTTTTTTACTCGCTTCAAATATTGCGTGGGTTATTGCGTTGTATACTACGGGTATTTATTTTATGAGTCAGCAGATGTCTTATGAAAAGATAGCCAGGAAAACGATTCAGGGTATTTTGCTTTACCTGCTCTTAATATTGTTATTTGTATTTTTAAATAAAGAAGCCTATAACCGAATCTTCATCATTACATATTGTTCGCTTTTCCTCATCATTGTATTGGCAGACAGGCTTTTCTTTTATATGCTGACGCATTACCTGATGCGGCGCAAGGAAATCGAGCGGAAGGTGGTGATCGTGGGTTATAACGACCTTTCCAAGCAATTGGTTGATAACCTGCTGGGTAGAAAGAGCAATCTCCGTTTTGAGGGTTATTTTGAAGAATACAACAATGTACATGAGCTGTCATATTATCCCGTTATCGGCAACTTGCAGGAGTGCATCAATTATGCACAGTCAAATAACATCAGGGAGATCTATTCTACTTTATCACCTGAGCAGTTTCCTTACCTGTATACATTGGCCCATGAAGCAGAGAAACATTTTATCCGTTTTCGCTTTGTCCCTGATTTCAGGATGTTTGTAAACAGGCAGATCTACATTGATTACCTGGATAACATTCCTATTATTTCACTGCGGTCAGAGCCGCTGGATGATATTGCAAACAGGATCAGGAAGCGTTTCTTTGACCTGGTATTCAGCTTAGGGGTGACGGTCTTTTTACTGAGCTGGCTGATACCTTTACTGGCGCTGCTGGTGAAGTTGGAAAGCAGGGGACCTGTATTCTTTATCCAGAACAGAACCGGTCGAAATAACAAAACATTCCGTTGTCTGAAGTTCAGAAGTATGTATGTAAACAATGATGCGAACAGTAAGCAGGCGACGAGAAATGACAAGCGATTTACCAGATTGGGAAAATTCATGAGAAAGACGAACCTCGATGAGATGCCACAATTCCTGAATGTGTTGTGGGGAGATATGTCGATTGTAGGTCCGAGACCGCATATGCTGAAGCATACAGAAGAATATTCGGCGATTATTCAGAAGTATATGATCAGGCATTTCTTAAAACCGGGTATTACGGGCTGGGCGCAGGTAAACGGTTACAGGGGGGAGATTACAGACGATCTGCATCTGAGTAAGCGAATAGAACATGACATCTGGTATATGGAAAACTGGTCGGTGTATTTTGATTTGAAGATCATTTTCCTGACAGTATTCAATACCATCAGAGGAGATAAAAATGCGTTTTAACTTTTTTGAATATAGTGAACGGCAGTTGGGTTGTATACTATTTATAAGCTAGCATGATACTACCTTGAAAAAAAACATCAGATTGGCCATATTTTACTAATATAAGTAATAATGTTAATAGCAAATAACAGGCATTAAGTGTTAGTTTTACACTCCGGCATTATTATAAGCCGATAACCAACTTTAGGAAGCCTGTAAACAGCGTTGTAAATGAAAACTTCTGTGTCAGTACAAAATTTCCTTGAGGACAACCGGCTTATTGAGGACATCTTTCACGAGTTGAAATCCATTGTAGCGAGTATTCTTTCCAGCGTAGAGCTGATCGCGTTATATGATGGGAAGCAAGTCGAAGGAAGAATAATACGTCAGACGGAGGCCATCAAGTCGCAGGTGATCGAATTAGACTTCCAGCTGCAAAATGTACGGATAGTACAATATATGCTAAACAAAAGTTTTGCATTTAAGAGGAAGCAAACGAGCCTGCATTTATTTTTGAATCAGTTGATCCGGGATGAACCATATAATAAAGTGTTGCAACCCGTCACTGAGTTACCATCTGTAAAAAAAGGGATTGATGCTTATATAGATGAGTTTGTGATCCGTCAGTTGGTATTGAATCTTTATTTCTGGATGAACCGGCATTCAATGAGTCATCAGTTGCCTAAGCTTATATTTAGTTTTGAAGAAAGCTATTTTGAGATCAGGGGAAATTTCAATGCAAACTATTTCAGGGATGCTGATAACGAATTGCTCAACCAGCCGGTGTGTTATTTGATGTCTTATATGGCGGCGTTGCATGAGGGGAGTTTTAGTTTGGTGATAAAGCCGGGAAAGAGTGTGAGTGTGGTAGTGAGGATACCGTATAAGGCAGCGGGGTTGAGGTAAAAAAAGTCTCTTAGAAACAATAAGATAAGGTTAAAACAAAGGGGATATTTCCATATCCTCTATTTTTTTGTTTTTCACATTCATCATAATAATAATCTGCTCCAATGAAAATTGAAAAAGTTCAGCGAGACTCTAATATTGAACTATTGCGTATACTACTTATGTTTATGATCATAATGCATCATGTGGTGACAAGAGGATTAAGATTGAGAGAGCTGGGCACAGGGGGGTATATACCTACTTCTTCTACAGCGTTCCAGTTATTACTGAATAGTTTTCTGATTGTGGCTGTGAATACTTATGTTTTCATCTCCGGCTATTTTCAGATCAGGTTCAAAGTAAAATCATTCTTTGCATTATTCTTCCAGGCACTGGTGTATTCTGTGCTATTGTACCTGTTGTTTGTAGTTACAGGGCAGGCACCTTTTGATAAGGGCACTTTTATTACCACGTTCTTTTTTATTTATAAAGGATGGTGGTTTGTCCCGGTGTTCTTAGTGTTGTATGCTATATCTCCGATATTGAATAAAGGACTGAATGCGATGAGTAAAGGACAGCTGATATGGATACTGCTCATCCTGCTGGTGTTCTGTAATATTAAATACATTCCGGGGAACTTCATTTCCGATCGGGGATTTGGGATCTGTAATTTCATCTTTATTTATATACTGGCTTATTTTTGTCGTTATTATGTGCCGGTAATCAGAGTGCCCTGGTTGTGGTATATCCTGTGCTGTCTTGTGACCTTTGCACTGGCTTATACAGCATTCAGAATGGGGAAATATGATAAGGCATGGAATGTGTATAACTACAATAGTCCGTTCATCATCCTGGCAGCGGTATCCCTGTTTTATACATTCAGGAATATATCTATTAGAAGTGGATTTATTAATTCAATCTCTACGCTGGTATTTGGAACGTATCTGATACATGAGCAGCGCAATGTTTGTTTTGTGATAAGTGACTTTGTGGTGTATCTGGACAGTATTATACATAATGATGTGGAATTGTTCAGCAGTTTGCTGGGTGTAGGGATCGTAGTGTTTGTAGTGGGTATCAGTATAGAAAAGTTGCGGCAGTTGGTATGTGATCCAATAGTAGATGCTATATTTAGAATACCTATTGTACAGAAGATATCAGCAGTATGGTAGGGGCTTTTTTATCAAATGAATAAAAGGGGCCTTCTTTCTATGTTGAAAAACAGGCCTTGATATAAAAAAGAATAAAACAATTATGAAAGAGGGAATTCAATACCCTCTTTCATGATTATTTTATTTCAATTCTAAAACATTATTCGCCCATGACCTCACCTGTTCCAGCATATCAGGTTCATCCGCCAGCTTCTTCCCATAAGACGGAATCATCTGCAGCAACTTATTCCTCCATGCTTCTGTCGCCAACTCCTTCTTAAAGCACTTATTCAGCAATTCCAACATAATAGACACCGCTGTACTTGCACCAGGAGAAGCTCCCAGCAATGCAGCAATACTACCATCGGCGGAACTTACCACTTCTGTACCAAATTCCAGGATCCCACCATGCTCCGGATCTTTCTTGATCACCTGTACACGCTGTCCGGCTACTTCCAGTTCCCAATCTTCCATCTTCGCCTCAGGCAGAAAATCCTTTAATGCTTCCAGCCTTTCTTCCGGTGACTGACGTACCTGGTCAATCAGGTATTTTGTCAAAGGAAGGTTATCAAGGCCAGCAGCCAGCATCGGACGGATATTATTGAACTTGATAGAGCGGGGTAAATCCAGCCACGAACCTTTTTTCAGGAATTTGGTAGAGAAACCTGCATAAGGTCCGAACAGCAATGCCTTCTTGCCATCGATCATACGGGTATCGAGGTGAGGTACCGACATTGGCGGTGCACCTACAGAAGCTTTACCATATACCTTAGCTGCATGCTTTTCAACAATTGCCTGGTTTTTACAAACCAGCCACTGTCCGCTTACAGGGAATCCACCGAAGCCTTTACCTTCTATGATATCTGATTTTTCCAGCAGTGGAAGGGAACCTCCACCAGCGCCGATGAATACAAATTTCGCCTGTAATGTTCTTTTTTTACCATTTTTCAGATCCTTCACTTTCAATCTCCATCTACCATCTTCGCCCTGTTCCAGGTCTTTCACTTCGTGTTCGAGGTGAAGATGTACACCAGGTTGTTGTTGCAGATAAGCGATGAGAGAACGGGTGAGGGCACCGAAGTTGATATCAGTACCAGCTTCCATACGGGTAGCTGCTACTTTTTCGTTAGGGTCACGACCTTCCATTACCAGGGGGATCCAGTTTTTGATCACCGCAGGGTCTTCGGAAAATTCCATGCCTTTGAAGAGATTATTTGCAGAAAGCGCCTGTTGACGTTTCTTGAGATATTCTACGTTGTTCTCTCCCCATACAAAGCTCATGTGAGGTACGCTCTGTATGAAATTGCCCGGCGAGTTTACGCAACCTGCCTGCACGAGGAACGACCAGAACTCTTTTGAGATTTCAAAAGATTCTGCAATCTTGATCGCTTTTCCGATGTCGATAGATCCGTCCTTCTTTTCTGGTGTGTAGTTCAGCTCACAGAAAGCAGAATGGCCTGTACCAGCATTGTTCCAGGCATCTGAGCTTTCTCCGGCGATCACGTCCAGTCGTTCGAAGATTTCTATTGTCAGCTCCGGTTGTAATTCTTTCAGCAATACGCCTAGCGTTGCACTCATTATGCCCGCACCGATCAGTACGATGTCAGGCGCCGATTTAGGAGACATATTATTTTTTTTACGCGATTTGCAGCGCAAAAATAATACTTAATGATCGCATTTTGTAGTGAAATCAGGGTTTTTTGACTCTTTTTATAGGACTATAAGGATGAGAATGGTGTGGAAGGTACTGCGAGTGGTGGTATTGGAAAAATGCAAATGTATTGTTAAAGCAATGATATTGCCTGCAGTAGCAAGGAAAAAACTCCCGGTGGAATGCTATTTATGCCGTAAGTGTAGCATACGAAACCTGTTTAAAATCCGCTTTGGGCCCATCACAGAGTGCACACTTATAGTGTGCTGGCAATTGCTCAAATGTGGTATTGGGCACTATTGACTGATCAGGATCCCCCATTTGCTCATCATAGATACTCAGGCATGCAGGACACTGGTGCACGTATTTTTCCACAGGTGGTATAGCTACCGTATGTGCTGCAACATAACCCGGCAGCGGATCATTGGTGTTGTGTCTTTCGTAAAAGTATTTGCAGAGTGAAGTGATGTAGGGCCCCAGATGTTCTTTGGCTACCCCGGACCGGTAATTGATCAGAGTGCCAGAGTTGGGATTGAAGTCCGGCGTATAGCTGATATCGTAACGGAGTTGTCCCTTGAGCGCTGTCTTGTATTTCGCCTCCTGCTGTGTGATGACGATGCTCCCAAAGCAATGATGACCTACACTGAAACAAAGCCCGTAAGTACGTACATCCGCATTATCAAAGTGCCGGATGATGTGGCGTTTGAGCACCAGTGCATCCTCATTATTATCTGGTATCTGCCAGTTCAGTTCATTGGCGGCATGTCGTACATTGATGCCATACTTCCCTAATAAATAATCCCACAGCGGGCGGTGTTCCTGCTCAATATTCCTGATGATCAATGATTTCCAGGGTGTAGCATAGAGTTGGCCGGTCTTTGTTTCCATACAGATATGACAGAGCCCTTTCAGAAATGAAACAGGGAAGTATTCATTCCGGCGGTAAATACCCAGCCAGTAATACTGATCGTACTTATTGAAACCCTCATAGTAAGGCAGGTGAAAGTCTGGTAATTGCAGGTCTTTCTCCACGGCTACACCCTGAATCGGTTCATGGTTCAGCAGCTGTGTTTCCAGCTGTCTGCTCAATTCACCGATGTGATTTGTGTACAACTGTTCCGGCCATGCATAGAGCTGGGTGCTCTTCGGATAGCGAAATACCAAATGCCAGTAATTGGGTTGCGTACCTGCTATCCAGTTCAGGTGCCCTGTAAAGAAAGGAGTAAAGGTATTGCGGCTATCACAGACATTGATCTTGAGTTTCGACTCCCAATTCAGCATTTCAAAGACATCTTTATAGATACCTTCAGAGAGCCAGGTATTGGAAATGAAGATACCGGTGGCCGGATAAGCGCTGATGATATTGGGTGTGGTACTGACATGATCCTCGAATAATCGGGCCGTTTGAGCAGATACTTCTATGATCAGTTGCTGCCGCTGTCCAAAACGTACCTCCGATATCTTCGCTGTTTCCGCGATTTCTAAGATAGACAGCAGGTAGCCGGGAGAAATAATTCCACCCGTAAAATTGATCTGTATGGTCTGTGTTTTCTTTAGCATGGTTGTAATATCTTTTCAAGGATCGCCTTTACCTCCGGCTTGCAGCTACCACAGCCAGATCCTGCTCCTGTAGCCTGACAGATGCCTTCCAGCGTGTGCATCCCTTCTTTGATCTTCTCTTTGATGTTCCCTTCTCCCACACTACCACAACTGCAAATGAGCTTTCCGATTACAGGAGTCGCCTTCTTGTTGGACCGTAACAGGGCTAATCGTTTCTCTGATAATTCAATCTTATTGGCTATCAGGTCCCTGAACTCCAGGAACTCTGATTTATCACCTATTAATATAGCGCCAATGAGCCGGTCATTGTGAATGACACACTTTTTATAATAGCGCTTGGACTTATCGATGAATACAACTTCTTCATAGGCCGGGTCGTTTGGTGTCTCTACAGTGCCCATGGAACAAAGGTCCGTGCCATGCATCTTCAGGATGTTCATGAAGAGTGAGCCCTGGTAATAAGTGCTGATATCTCCACTCAGGAACTTCGCTACCACGGCCGCCTGTTGCTCTGCAGCAGCTGTAATACCATAGAGCGTACCTTTGAACTCTGCGATTTCTCCGATAGCAAATATTGCAGGATCACTGGTTTGCATGTAATCATTTACAATCACTCCTCTATTGCAGGTGAGCTGTGAAGCCTGCGCCAGCTCTATATTTGGGGTGGTACCTATGGAGAGTACGACTGCCTGGCAAGGTACATGCCGGCCACTTTTCAACCTGATACCATCTAATGCTTGTATGCCTGTGAAGCGCTCTATTTCATCATTGTACAATATTTCAATTCCTCTGTCACTCAGTTCTTCATACAATAACTGGCTACCCAGTTTATCCAATTGTGCGGACATGAGGCGGGAGGTACGTTGCAGTACACCTACTTCTATCCCAATCTCTCTGAGCGAAGCTGCGAGTTCGATGCCTAAGAGACCACCACCTGCAATCATCACCTTTCCTTTGGCCGGGTCGATATGTTTGATAAACGCATCGGCATCCAATCTGTTGCGCATAGTGAATACACCTTTTAATGGTGGTACACCCTTGAGCATGGCTGCTCTTGAACCCATCGCCAGAATAAGGATATCATACTGGTGTTCATTACCCAGGCTATCTGTGACTGTTTTGTGCCTGCGATCTATATCTACGATGCTGATGCCTCTGAGCAGATTCACTTTTAGTGAAGCTTCTTCTTCATCTGTCATCTTTACCAGCTGTTGCCATTGCTGGGTACCACTTATATAGTCAGGGAGCATGACCCTGTTATAGAAAGGGAAGTTTTCTTTGCTGAATACAGTGATTTCATCTGTTGTATTCATCGTCCGGTACGACTTTACAAAACCACAGGCACCTGCACCCGCACCGATAATAATGATACGTTGTGTAGGCTTTTGAAAACGCCGTACCTGTACTGCGGTGTATTTTAAGTCAGGTTGTTTGGAAATAGGATCTACCAGCGTATGGGTCAGGTTGTTTGCCCTGTTCAGATCACTGTTGAGTGTCTTGCCCCAGTGCATAGGCAGGAAGACCACTCCTTTCTTGATATTGGTACTGAGCTGTGCTTTCACACGTACATTGCCGTTAGCATTGTAAATCTCAACGATATCATCCACTTTGATGCCTCTTTCTGCTGCATCGTCAGGATGGATCTCTAATAGTGGCGCTGGAATATGTTGTTTTAGTTTGCTCACTTTACCTGTCTTACTCATGGTATGCCACTGGTCGCGTATACGGCCTGTGGTAAGAATGAGTGGTAGCTCAGGATCAGGAGGGGTAGAGTTATTCCCGTCAGGAAAAGAGTGAATCGCTGCCTTGCCGGTTTGGGTATAAAAAGTATGATCTGTGAAAAGACGCGGTGTACCAAATCCTTTTTCCCCCTGTGGGTACGGCCATTGCACGGTACGTTTTTCCTGTAAAGTAGAATAACTTAAGCCGCTTACATCGATGTTGGTCCCCGCTGTGAGGCGGCAATGCTCATCATAGATAGCGGCAGTATTTTCATAATCAAAACCATGGAAGCCCATCTTGATTGCAAAGCGACAGATGATCTCTGAATCAGGCAGCGCTTCGCCGGGAGGTGTTGTGAGTTTTTGGAGATAACTGATGCGGCGTTCTGCATTCGTCATGGTACCTTCCTTTTCCGTCCAGGCAGCGGCGGGAAGGATCACATCAGCATATTGCAAGGTTTCAGGGCGATTGGATATTTCCTGTACCACTACAAACTTTGCTTTCTTTAAAGCTGCTTCTGCCAATCGCGCATCAGGTAAGCTTACCAACGGATTAGTACACATGATCCAGATGGCTTTTAGTTTACCATCATTGAGTGCTGTGAACATCTCTGTGGCGGTGAGACCGGGTTTTTCTGATAGCGGCACGCCACCCCAGAACGCCTGTACTTCTTTGCGATGCGCCGGATTATCCAATACACGATGTGCCGGCAGCAGGTTAGATAAGCCACCCACTTCACGGCCCCCCATGGCATTGGGTTGGCCCGTGAGGGAGAAAGGTCCTGCACCGGGTTTGCCTATCTGTCCTGTAATCAAATGAAGATTGATCAGGCTGAGATTTTTGCGTACACCAACTACACTTTGATTAAGCCCCATGGTCCAGAGAGTCATGAAGCCAGATGCATTTCCAATCAGTGATGCAGCTTCGTAGATAGCATTTTCAGGTATATCACAAATTTCGGCAGCACTTGCTATGCTGCGTTCCATCACGATATCCCTGTATTGTTGAAAACCATCTGTATGATCGCGAATGAATAGTGGATCTATATGTCCCTGTTCTATTAATACACGGCCAATGGCATGATGTAATACAATGTCGGTACCGGGATGAATTTGCAAATGCAGATCTGCCATAGCACAACTCTGTGTAACACGGGGATCGCTGACGATAATTTTCAAATCAGGATTAGCAGCTTTCGCAGCTTCTACACGCCGCCAGAGAATAGGATGACACCATGCAGGGTTCGCACCAGCTACGAAGATGCAGTCAGCGAGTTCAAGGTCATCGTAAGCACCGGGTACACTGTCTTCGCCCAACGCCAGTTTGTAAGCAGCAACGGCACTGCTCATACAAAGGCGTGAGTTGGTATCTATGTTATTACTCCCAATGAATCCTTTGATGAGTTTATTGACTACATAATATTCTTCTGTAAGGCATTGCCCGGATGCGTAGAAGGCTACTGCATCCGGGCCATATTGTTGAATGATTTTTGTAAACACGGCGGCAGTGCGATTCAGTGCCTGATCCCATGATACGCGTTGCCTGGGTAAGTGGCGGTTGTAGCGCATCTCAGGGTAGAGCAACCGGTCGCTGGTGTCCATCACAGTATAGTGAAGATTCATCCCTTTGGAGCAAAGCATGCCCCTGTTTACAGGATGATCTTTATCTCCCTCTACCTGGATCTTTCCCTGCCTGTCCTGGTGCACGACGATCCCACATCCTACTCCGCAATAGCAACAGGTTGTTTTGTATGAAGCCATGATTTAGCTGGTTTACTGATAAATCTTGTGAGCATCACGATGAGCGATACACCAATTACGATGTAGCCAATGTAAGTGAATGCCTGTATGTAGGAGATGGATTCAGACTTAAACAGGAAGCCAAAGAGCATACCGCCCAGGTTACCTCCTGCACCTACGATACCGCTGACCAGTCCAATGTTTTTCTCATTGATAAAAGGTACAATGCCGTAGGTAGCACCATTCGCCATTTTGAGGAAGAGCGCAAAGGTGAGCATAGAGATAATCGCCAGTGTGAGATTACCAGCCTGTGCAAAGAGCAACAGGCCAATGCCTTCGAGTAATAATACGATGGCGAGCAGACGACCTTTGCCTTTGAGACCAAAGCGGGCACCTACTTTGTCCGATACGATACCACCCATGGCACGGGCAAAGATGTTCATGAAGCCAAACACGCCTGCCCAGAAACCTGCACTGCTCTGTGATAAATGAAATGTATCGACAAAGTGTAAAGAAGCCACATTGTCAAAAGTGATCTCCATGCCAAAGCACATTGCATATGCCAATGTCAATGCCCATATGCGCCAGTCAGCAAGTATGGAATAATCAGTTTTTGTTTTATTCGCATGATGGCCTATCTCATCGAAGTTACCATCCGGTGTATCTTTTGTATAGCGTGAATAGAGGAAGGCTACAATCAGCATCATGATGCCGGGCAGGATCATTGCATACCGCCATGCTTCAGATTTGGTGAACCCCAGGCCCACAATCGTTGCGAAGATAACCGGCATCACCATGTTCGTTACCCCACCACCCAGGTTGCCCCAGCCACCGGTTACTGCATTAGCAGTGCCTTTGATATTCGCGGCAAACATCATGGAAGTATGATACTGTGTGACTACGAAGGATGCGCCTATCACACTGATGGCTAAGCGGAAAAGTAAGAAAGTGGTATAGTCCCTGGCCAGCCCTACCAAAAACACCGGTATTGAACCAGCAATCAGTAGCCGGATAGCCGTTTTACGAGGCCCCCAGGTATCACATAGTTTGCCAATGATGAGGCGTGCCAGTATGGTACCCGATACGGAGGCGATGATGATATTGCCTACCTGTGCCTTAGATAGGCCCAGGTCTTCACGGATGGTGGGCATGAGCGGTGCAAGACCGAACCAGCCGAAGAAGCAAACAAAAAACATGAGCCACGTAATGTGAAATGTGCGCATGTTAATGCTATTCAGTGAGAACAGCGGGAGGGTTTTGAGCTGGTTGTTTTGCGACATAGTGCAATGAGTTTTTTGGTTAAGTGATGGCATGGCAGTACCGTTTAGCTGAAAGCGTACTTTTAGCTATGGCTGGCGAACGATGTATCCTAATCCTTTACTTGAAAATAAAATCCGGTTTGATGATGATCATTAAGTAAGCCCAGTTACTATTACTCTTAGCGTTTGCAACATTTTTAACGCCTGCGGATGTTAATGCATTGGTGCTCCAGAAGTGGCTATAACCACCTTCGAAGCTGACTACCTTCGTCAGGGCAAGGTTGGCTACGATGTCCAGCTCTTCCCCAAAACGGCGGGTATCATACCCTGGTATCTCACTACTGGCAAGGAATTCATGAATATCGCCGGTGAGTGTCCATTTGGTATTTGGTTTGAATTTCGTTTTGATATAGTAGTCCTGTAAGCCCCTGTTGCCAAACGGACTGCCTACATAGAAGTAGTCCATATAGCCCCAGTATTTATGAGGGGTACCATACAGGAAGTCAAAGGCGTTGCTGGTCTTGCCGTCCGATGACGTGCCACCTGTGGCAAAGTCTACACCGGCACCTGCGCTGAATGGTTTGGATACCTGGTACATGAAGTTACCATTCAGGGTAGCTGCGTTCAGTTTCAGGCCAGTGGCGCCTTTACCAAACTGGTAATAACCCGAAGCTGTCACCGTCCACTTATTAAATGTGTTGGTGTAAAACAGTCCGGTGGTCATGCGGGTGTAGGTCGCCTGTTCATATGTTTTAGTCGCCACACCTGCCACAGTATCGATGTGATATTTAGAAAACTGGTCGGCGAAGAAGAGGAACGATATATTGCCCTTCTTAAATTTCTTACCGGCATAGAGGAATTCCATGGCTTTGTACATGGTACCTGCGTTAGTGGTAGCTGTGTAGTTGCCAGGAGGCGTTTCGTTATAAATCGTTCCTGTGCTGTTTTCCTTGTTTTGATTAAAGCCGCCACCCAGGTGTAACTGGAAAGGGCCTGTTTCATACTTCAGGATAGCTGCATCGTGGCGACGACCTTGTTGCAGCCAGTCCAGGTTACCCAGCAGCCGCATATCGTCGTAGGCAATTTCCTGTCTGCCGACCTTTAGGTTCAGGGCTTTGTTTTTGTAAACGGTGTCGAGCAACATTACTTCTGCCCAGGCTTCGTGTACCATCAGGCCATTGAGGTCCTGGGTAGTGGTGCGGTTGATCACTGATACATCCTGGCCCCATACTCTTACATCCTGGATAGTAGCACCCAGTTTGAAACGGTAACCGGAAAACCCTGTCATGAGGCGGGTACGCTGAGATGTAAAGACGGCGGGGTTTGATCCCTGTGGTAGTGGTGCCCCTTGTCCATCACGGTATTCCGTGCGTGTTCTTAATTGAGCCCCGATAGAAAACTGCGCATCTGCATGGAGGTAGAAGATAGCGCTAAGTACGATGGAGAATGCTCCGGCGCGGAACAGTAGCTTCATAAATTCTGGTTGAGTGGTGTGAATTACGATTGTTACACTGTTATTATTCAATACATGACAGGTTCTATCGTAATTTACATAACCATCGCCGCATTATACACTCCTATATATACTTTATTTTCAACCACTTTCACGGGGTAAGTGGTGATGTTACATTCATGCTCATCCGTGAGGCAGCGTCCGTCTTTCAACGAGAATGTTTTTTTATGGAAGGGGCAGGCCACTTTGGGTTCGCCTTCCTGCGTGCCGGTCATACCCCGGCTCAGGGCCATCTGCTGGCGGTGCGGACAAAGGTTCTGGGTAGCATACCATTCGTTTCGGCGGGCAAAGTAGAACAGGGCAATCTGTTCATCGCCCAGTTTTACACATACGCCACCGTTAGCAGGTACATCGGTGGTGTGACAGGCGAGTACCCAATCTTTCTGAGTGTTGGTAGTTATTTCCATTCGGCAGCTTTTTTTTGTTCTCTGAGATGATCAAATTTTACGGTAGGATCTTTTTCGCCGGGGGCGTTTACGAAGTGATTGAATCGCTTGCGGAGTTCTGGATTGTCAACCACTTCTTTCCATTCGCACTTGTACCTGTCTACGAGGGATTGCATTTCTGCTTCCAGCTGGCCTGCAATACCCAGACTATCGTTCACGACTACATTGCGGAGGTAGGTAATGCCACCATCCAGCTTGTTGAGCCATGTAGCCGTACGCGTGAGTGGGTCTGCAGTTTTGATATAGAACATGAGAAAGCGATCGATGTAGCGGATGCAGGTGTCGCTGTCCAGGTCCGAAGCCAGCAGGATGGCGTGTTGTGGTTTGGAACCACCATTGCCACCTACATACAGGTTCCAGCCTTTTTCGGTAGCGATGATGCCAAAGTCTTTGCTCTGGGCTTCAGCACATTCACGGATACAACCTGATACAGCTGATTTAATTTTATGTGGTGCACGCAAACCACGATAGCGTTCTTCTATCTGAATAGCGAAGCTTACACTGTCGTGCAGACCAAAACGGCACCAGGTAGAACCTACACAGCTTTTTACTGTACGCAGTGCTTTGCCATACGCATGGCCACTTTCGAAGCCCGCAGCGATCAACTCTTCCCAGATGGAAGGCAGATCGCTGAGGTGAGCTCCGAACAGGTCTATACGTTGACCACCTGTGATTTTGGTGTAGAGATTGTATTTAAGGGCCACTTGTGCGATGACCAGTAATTTAGCAGGGGTGATTTCGCCACCGGGAATGCGGGGTACTACTGAGTAGGTACCACCTTTCTGGATATTGGCGAGGAAACGGTCGTTGGAATCCTGAACGGTGTCATTGCCTTTGTCGAGAATGAGTTCGTTCCAGAGGCTGGCCAGGATGGAGGCGACTACGGGTTTGCAGGTTTCGCAGCCATCGCCATGACCGTAAGTGTCCAGTACTTCATCGAAAGTATACAGGTGTTTTACTTTGATCAGGTCGTACAATTCCTGGCGGGAATAGTGGAAGTGTTCGCAGATCACATTACGGATGTATTTGCCCTGTGCCTTCATGGTAGAAGTGATGAGGTCTTTGACCATAGGTACGCAACCTCCACAGCAGGTACCGGCTTTGGTACATTTCTTTACATCATTCAGTGTTTCATTACCTGCTTCTACTGCCTGGCAGATGGTGGCTTTGGTCACACTTTCACAGCTACAGATGATGGCTTCGTCAGGCAGGCCTAATACCCCGGCACCTGCTTCAGCATTGCCTCCGCGGGCGCCGAGCAGTACATCTTCAGGATTGGGGGGCAGCACCACTTTGTTCTTAGCGGTTTGCAGGAGCATGTTGTAAGCTTCCGCTTCCCCAACGAGAATACCGCCTATCAGTGTTTTACCATCGTCAGATACATTAATACGTTTATAGATGCCTTTCATGGTGTCTTCATATACAATCGGACGGCCGGTAAAAGGATCTCCGAAGCTGGCTACATCTACGCCGATGAGTTTGAGTTTGGTGCTCATGTCGTAACCGGTAAAGGTTTTGTTGCTGCCGGTGAGGTTAGAAACGACTACATCCGCCATTTCATAGCCGGGGGCAACGAGGCCATAAACCATACCATTATGTAAGGCGCATTCACCAATGGCAAAGATGGCCGGGTCGGTGGTTTGCAGCTGGTCGTTGACTACTATGCCGCCTCTGTGGCCGGTATCCAGACCGCACAGTTTTGCCAGTTCATCTCTGGGCTTGATACCTGCAGAGATCACAAGCATGTCTGCCTCAAGGATAGAGTCGTCGGAAAATTGTAAACCCGTGATGGTATCATCACCTAATATAATAGAGGTGTTCTTGTTGGTATGAATTTCCAGGCCCAGCTGGCTGAGTTTGGATTGGAGAATGCGGGAGCCGGCATCATCAATCTGCCGGGGCATGAGTCTTGGCGCAAATTCGATGACATGGGTGTCAGGAATGCCGAGGTCCAGCATGGCTTTGGCTGCTTCCAGGCCCAACAGACCACCGCCTATCACTACGCCACGCTTTGCTTTGGGGGCGTAGTCGCGCATTAGTTCCAGGTCCTCGATGGTACGGTATATAAATACACCATTTTTGTCAACACCGGGGATGGGAGGAACAAAAGCAGCTGAACCTGTGGCGAATATGAGAAAATCATAAGATTCGTTGATACCTTTGTAAGAGTGAACGGTCTTATTTTCACGATCTATATGTTGAACAGGGTCTCCGGTATGCAGCCGAATATTATTTTTGCTGTACCAGTCAGCAGGTGCGAGGAGGAGGTCATCCGCAGTTTTGCCGGCGAAAAATTCGCTTAGGTGAACACGGTCGTAAGCCGGACGGGGCTCTTCGCCAAATATCGTGATCTGAGGTGGTGTTGTGTGTGTCTTTGAGATTATTTTCTCACAAAACTTATAGCTCACCATTCCGTTGCCAATGATTACTATTTTCATGGTTGATAAGAAGCAGAAGGTTATTTATTACGAAATAGTTAATATGATAACTTTTTCCTGACTGACTATCGAATTTCTTCCTTTTTATATGACTTGCATCATAAAATTAAGAATAATGATTGTAAATTTATATTGAATAGTATGATTTGTATCAAATATAATTATTTATAATATAGAGGAAGCATGGCAAAATTATCCCTGGTAGGTGCTGGTCCGGGTGATCCGGAACTAATTACGCTAAAGGCCATTAATGTTTTAAAACAGGCAGATGTAATATTATATGATGCGTTGGTGAACGAGGCTTTGCTGAGTTATGCCCGGCCGGATGCAGTGCTGCGTTTTGTAGGCAAGCGATATGGATGCCATTCTTTGTCTCAGCAGGAGATCAACCACCTGATCGTAGAGTATGCTTTTAGCCACGGGCATGTAGTAAGACTGAAAGGGGGGGACCCTTTTGTATTTGGCCGTGCAGGTGAAGAAATTGCAGCAGCGAATGCCGCAGGTATACCAGTGGACGTTATTCCCGGTATTTCCAGTGCGCTGGCAGCGGCGGAATCACAGATGATTCCATTGACCAGCAGGGGGGTGACCGAAAGCTTTTGGGTAACAACCGGCACTACACTGACCGGCGATATTTCAGGAGATATTGAACTGGCAGCCCGATCGACTGCTACTGTGATTATATTAATGGCGATGAGCAGACTGGAAGCCATCATGGAAATCTTTTCCAAGCATGGTAAGAAGGATCTGCCGGTGGCCATCATACAGGAAGCCACTACAGGCAGGGATAAAATGGTACTCGGTACCGTAAAGGATATCTATTATAAAGCACATCATGAAGGAATGGCAAATCCAGCTGTGATAGTAGTCGGAGAAGTAGTACGTTTGCGTAACATAACTGCCAAAGTGCAGGCGTTGATCAAAAAGAAGAACGATGAAGAAAGATAAACCAGGTTGCGACGTCGCCACCTGTATGTTTTGTAAGCTTTGTGTACCCGAATGGAAACCTGCAATACAGGCACACAAACAAACCTATACTGTCAAAAAAGGAGGATTATTATTTAAGGAAGGCGAACCGGTACAGGGCATTTACTTTTTGTATAGTGGTTCTGTAAAAGTGCATAAGCACTGGGGAGAGGAGAAGGAATTGATAGTCCGCTTTGCCCGCAAGGGAGACATTGTTGGTCATCGGGGAGTGGGTACAACCTTACTTTACCCTGTATCGGCTACCGCGCTGGAAGCTGTGGAAGTTTGTTTTATCCCCATTGATTTTTTCCAGACTTCGCTAAAGGTCAACCATGATTTTCTGTATGCTATGATGCTCTTCTATGCCACTGAACTCCAGGAGTCAGAGCAGAAAATGCGGAACCTGGTGAATATGCCGGTGAAGGGAAGAGTAGCGTATGCCCTGTTATTATTATTGGAAAAATTTGGGCAGGATGCCGAGGGGAATATAGACCTGATATTAAGCAGACAGGATCTGGCTTCTTATACAGGTACCACGTACGAAACGGCTTTCAGGGTGATGAGTGAACTGATACAGGAGCAGGCCATCGCTGTATCCGGCAAGAGCATAGCCGTGACAGATACCGCGAAGCTGCAGGTGTATTCCCAGTTACAATAGTTTGTATTCAGCAGCGAGTTTTACAACCGAAGTCGTATTGTTCACACCGAATTTTTCCATCAGGTTCTTACGATGGCTTTCTACTGTATGGGTACTGATAAATAATTGTTCTGCTATCTGAATAGTAGTGAGCCCCTTGCCTATGAGCTGGAGGATCTCCTTTTCACGGCGGGTAATACGGGGGATGGCTTTGAGCAGGTCCTGATCAGCGCTTTTCAGTGCTTCGCGGGTACTTGTACAAAGGTATTCTTCTCCATCCATCACAGTATTGATAGCTTTGATGATTTCATTACCCAGCGCATTTTTCAACACATATCCACTGGCCCCGTTATGTAGCATACTGTGAATCACAGGTTGCTCATCATGTACGCTGAGAGCGATGATCTTGATATCCTCGTATTTCTTTTTTATTTCAGTGGTCAGGTTTATGCCACTCACATCCGGAAGGTTTACATCCATGAGAATGACATCCGGGTGCTCCTTTTCTTCCAATGCCTGTAGTACACTTTTTCCATTGCCATAATCCCCGATCACATTAATGGTCAGGTCAGAACGTAGTATGTTCTTCAGTCCTTCCACCATAATGGGGTGGTCTTCAACAACTATAACCTTTATCATGCATCATTTTTTTCGCTTGTTGCACATTCGATTGTGATGGTGGTTCCTGTTCCTATTTCTGATTGAATTTCCATTTTTCCACCGAGGAAGTCTACACGGGCCTGAATATTGGCGAGGCCTGCGCCTTTCAGCTTATTTCCCTGCGTGGTGTCAAAGCCGGCACCATCATCTTCTATTGTGAGAAAGATGGTATCGCCGGTTTGCTGAAGGAGTACGAGGATCTGGGAGGCGTCGGCATGCTTGATAGCATTGTTGACCAGCTCCTGCATAATTCTGTAAAGTACAACCTGGCGGGTATGTTTCATACTATCTGTATGGAAGTTGTATACCTGGCAGACGATATTATTAACTCCGGTCTTTTTAAGGCCACGGCAGTATTCTACTGTTGCTTCACCCAGTCCATATTTAATCAGGATTTCAGGCATCATGCTACGCGCTATACGACGCAATTCGTCCATGGCGCCGTCCAGTCGTTGTAGTGTGTTGTTTACTTTGTCATGCTTGATCTCAATATCATCTATGGTAGGGATGGTAGATAGCTCAAGTTTGATACCAGATAACAACCCACCCAATCCATCGTGCAGATCTCTGGCCAGTCGGGTACGTTCCTGTTCCTGCCCTTCGAGCATGGCGCTCAAAAGGGAAATGTGGTGTTCCTGGCGGATGCGGTCTACTTCGAACTGGTGCAGTTGCTCCTGTTGTGTGAGGAGTTTGCGGCCATTTCGGTAGAACAGATAACTCAAACCTGCAACGACTAATAACGAAATCATAATCACGATCATCAGGGAAATCAACAACCTGTTTTTTTGCAGGGCAAATTCCTGTCTTTCGTTTTCATGTTGCAGTTGCAGTATGCGCCTTTCCTTTTCAGAGGTCTGGAACTGGGTTTCCAGTTCGTGCAGTTTGGCCGTGACTTCCTGCTCCTGCATACTATCGGAAAGGGTAATATATTGTCTCAGGAAACGGTAGCCCTGATCTGAATTACTTTGTTTGTAAGCAATATCCGCCATGAGGTCCAGCGCCAGCATGTGCAGTGGGTAATCCCTGAGGGAAGACGCCAGCGTGGTATATTCATTCATGAATGACATGGCTATATCATACTGGCCCAGGCGGTTGTACAATTTGGCCAGGGAATAAAGGTTCTGACAGATTGTAGTATTGTCCTGGTAGCGCCGGGCGATGGACAATCCGCTATTGAACATCGTAGTAGCATGTACATACATCTGGTGCTTCTGATCCAGTTGCCCCTGGTAATCGAACCAGGAAGCCCACAGGTTGGAAGAGTCGCCAGGCATGGAGTCCAGTTTCTTCTTGGCGTCTGCGAGGTGTTGTTGCATCTGCGACAGGCTATCCAGGTAAAACATACAACTGGACAGGTTCAGGTGACGGCTGATGATATCTTCCGTAAACGCTGCAGAATCTGCGTAGGTATCCAGGCTCTTATTATAATAAGTAGTGGCGGTTTTGTATTGTGCCTTATTAAAGAAGATATCCCCCAGGCTCTGATAGGTGCCCCCCAGTATTTTGGGCTCATTAAGCTGTTCGAGTACGGGGATGGCTTTCAGGTATTCTTCTACCTGTAGCTGGGTATAGCTTTTGTCGCCCATGACCATGGCGAGATTGATCCGTGTCATGGCCATGAGCTTGCGGCTTTCCCTGGCTGTGTCCTTTTTGAGGGCCTCTTTGGCCAGGATCAGGTACTTTTCCGCTTCCTGAGGGTCGTGGTACGTGCGGTACCATTCACCCAGGGCCAGATGAGCACTGGCGATGCCGAGCTTGTTGTCCCGTTTTTCTTCCAGTTTAAGTGCCTGTTGTATGTAAGAGAAGGCTAAAGCGCTGTCGGTGGTTTGCAATTTTTTTGCAAGCCGGAGGAATAATTCCACTCTTGATGCTTCGTCAGGTACCCGACGAATGGCATTCTGAAGACTATCCAGATAGGTCGGTTTGGACCTGGAGCAGCTGGTGATAAATACGCTGTTAGCTATTAACAGCATGATTATGAGTATACTTAGTACCCGCTTGTAAGTAAATAATGTTCCCATCCGGATGGAAATATATAAAATATTTTATAAATATAGCTAATTGGTTGAGATTATTGGATTTAGATTGTTTTTAATATGATCAGCTAAGAAAACCCCTGTTTTCCGGGATTTTTTTCCGGGAGAACAGGCTGTACTTTTGTGATGTCGAAAGGGAAATGTGAAAGCGAAATATGCCGAAGGGCTACAACAATGACGATATACTAATCAAAAATATTCACGAGGCCATAGATTTTATTGAACAAACCCCAGAGATGACAAGGCAGCGGGATTCGTACACCCGCTGCCTGTTAACCAAAAACGAGCTTCTCGTTAAATTATTGTTCACATAACCATTTTAAATTTCAATATTCTGAGCTGACCTAAGGACCTAAACCACATTAGTGGTGATAGTGTCCTGTTTTTATTTCAGGATTATACCCGACAAAGAATGCCAGCCAGATGGTTCTGGATATGCGCATGATAGGTGGCTGCAAAAGGATCAGTAACACCGCATTCACACCAATCCACCAGAAAATTCTGTTATCATAGAGGGAAAACCCAAGGAGTACCCACCAGGCCACAAAGGTAGCCACACTGATCGCTACGGTGAGGGCATAACTTACATAACCGGTTCCAAAATAGAACCCTATTTCCCTTTGCAGATCTTCTCCACACACCGGGCATCTATCGTTCATTTCTGTAAAGTGCTTCAGATCATATGCATTATCCGTCTTAAAGAGCTTTCCTTTACGGCAGGCTGGGCATCTGTTTTTCCAGATGCTAAGGAATAAATTAGGCTGTTTCTCGATTTTTTCTGCACACATATTATTGAGTAATGTATTTCTTTCTGAATTCTTCGGGAGTGATCCCTTCGTAATTTCTAAAGAAACGGGTGAAGTAAGAGTTGTCTTTAAAGTTGAGATCGTACGCGATTTCCAATATACTCATGTCCGCGTTGGTTAGCAGGCGTTTAGCTTCCAGGAGGATCCTGTCGCGGATGACGTCGCCGGCTGTTTTACCCAACAATTCTCTGCACAATGCATTGAGATGGTTAGGCGTTATGTACAACAAAGCGGCATAATCTTTTGGCAGTCTTTTAGTACGGAAGTACTGATTGATCAGCTGTTGGAAGTTGCGGAGCTGCATGGAAGTGTGCAATGTCAGGGCAGTGGGTCCCCCCCGGGAGGTATGTCGCTCTACGGTAATGAATAGCTCCAGCAACCGCAGGCAGATCATGTCCAAATTGAGTTGGGGATGCTGATTTGCTTCCCGCAGCAGTTTTTCGAACAGCTCGGTCACTTCAGGGTGAACGTAACCCGGCAACTCGCAAACGGATTGCTGACTGTTGCCACTGAAAAAGCTGAACTGGTCCAGGTAGTTTGGATTGAGCAGGAATGAGCGGAAGAAGTCGGCGGCGAAATGTATAATATACCCGTCTGTACGGCTTGTAAAGTCCCAGCTGTGTACCTGTCCTGGTACCATGAAGTAGATCTGGAAGGGCTGAACATCGAATTTGACAAAGTCGATGGTGTGGGATCCGCTACCTTTTGTAAACATCACCAGGTGATAGAAGGCGTGCCTGTGCGGATGATGCCTTGCCTGGTAGTGTTTGTCGAGGTAACCGGCAAAGTCTTCTACCATAAGGTGCAACGGTTGCCCGTTTTTGTCGATGGTACAAACGTCGTAAACCGGTATTGTAGCGCGAGCCATTGTGCTGTTGTTATTGATTGTACAAAATTACCGGATTTCATGAGTATATGATGGTGAAATAAGGGGGTGTTATGGTACTTTTTACTGATTCGGTAATTACTGGAGGAATACTGTGCCGGGAAGCGTTTTATATACATATAAAATATTTTTATTTTATATGGTTCTGGTTAATTTTGCATAATTATATAAGTCTCAACTTACACATCATTAAAGAAGCATGAAGACACGGAAACGCATTTTTCGTATCCTATATATCGTATTGGGTTCTATGCTGGCATTATTAGGGATCGCCTCTCTTATTTTGTACACGCAGCAGGAACGATTAACACAAATGGCACTCAGGGAGCTGAATAAGCAGCTGCCCGGTGATCTCGTTGTGGGGGGCAGTAATATCGCCCCATTTGAAAACTTTCCGTACGTATCGATTGGACTGAAGAATGTTACATTTTATGCTAACAAACAGCATACTGGCAAACCTTTGTACCAGGTTGAAAGATTGTTTGTCGGATTTAGTCTGCCAGACATCATCCGCCAGCAATATAATGTAAAGGTACTGGTGGTGAAAAATGGTTACCTGCACCTGGTTAAAGAGCAAAATGGGAAGATCGATATCGTGGAGGCCAACCGTATTCAGTCGGATTCGACTATTACTTCTTCCGGTGATTCGGCACCTATGCAGCTGGATATCAAAAAGATTATTCTGAGAGACCTGGATATCTCGTATACCGACAAGGTGATGGGATCGCATGCGGCCACACATATCGACAAGATCAAGACCTCGTTCAGAATGGATGGGGATCTGATCAAGGCAACGATGGAAGGTAAGCAGGTCATTGATTATACCACCCCGTCTGACACTGTGCTTTTCCGCCATAAAAATATTGAGACAGATCTGCAACTGAGTTATGATAGCAAACATCAGTTACTGAACCTGCCCGTGGGCAAACTGAAACTGGAACAGGCAAGCTTTAGTGTAACAGGTTCCCTGAATATGTCTCAGGGCAACCTGGTTGATGTGAAACTGGAAGGAGACAAGCCTGATATCAACCTGTTATTATCTTTTGCACCTGCGAGTGTGACGGAGCAACTGAAACAATTTAAATACGACGGCCGGATCTCTTTCAAAGGCGTCATGAAGGGTAAACTGGGCGATGGCGAAAAGCCACTCATCTCTGTCAACTTCGGTTGTGAAAATGCTTACTTCCTGAACCCGGATGCGAACAAGAAAGTGGACAGTCTTAACTTTAAAGGATATTATACCAATGGTGCTGAGCATTCGCTCAAAACCTCTGAGCTGCACATTCTGAATATGAGCGCATTGCCTGATAAAGGTGTGTTCAAAGGCAACTTTGTGATGCGCGACTTCACCGATCCAAAGATTGTGATGCAGGTGAATTCAGAACTGGAACTCGAATTCATCGGTGCTTTCCTGGGTATCAAAGACCTGCAGAAGGTAACAGGGCACATCAGTCTGAACATGAACTTCAAGGAACTGGTGGATATGCAACTGCCGGAAGCTTCGCTCGGTAAACTGAAAGAAGGTATACAGAGTGAACTGACAGTGAGCAAGCTGACCTTCTGGATTCCGAATTACCCGCATATGGTGCGCAATATGAACCTGCATGCGAACATGAAGAATGGCATGGTAACGCTGGATAGTCTGGCGTTGCGCGTAGGCCATTCTGACATCATGTTGAGTGGCTCACTGAGTGACCTGCCTGCAGTGTTCCACAAGCACCAGCAACCAGTAAAGGTGACGCTGAATGTACATAGCAATAAGGTATTGATGAGCGATGTGCTGGCCTTTGATTCTGCCAAAGCAAGAAAAGCAAAGGAAGAGATCAATGGGTTTAACATCGCCTTGTCTCTCGAAACATCTGTGAACCAGTTGCTGCATCCTGCTCCATTGCCCAAAGGCACTTTCAAAATGGAGAAACTGAATGCATCCTTTAAATACTACCCACATGTATTTCATGATTTTGGTACAGAAGTGGCGATCAATGATACTGCATTGCTGATGCGTAACTTCGGTGGCCTGATTGATAGTACGGATCTGAAGTTGAGTGCGAGAGTGATCAACTACCAGTTGTGGTTTGATAAGGTAAAGAGAGGAAAAACACAGGTAGCATTTGACCTGAAATCACAACACCTGGCCATGAATGACCTGCTGGGAAGAATTAGCAAAAACTATGTGCCAAAAGATTATCAGCATGAGGTAGCCAGTAATATCTGGCTTCGTGCCAAGTGTGATATGAAGTATGATTCTGTCTTCAAATTTGCTAAACTTCATATTGCGAATATATCCGGATCACTGAAAGTGCACCCGATCGCACTGGAAAAGATCAATGGTACCATCATGTATGGTAATAACCGCTTTGTACGCATCGACACGCTGACAGGAAAAATAGGTAACAGTGACTTTGATATCAGTGGCCGTTTGTTTTTAGGATCTGATACCACCCAGCGGAAGAAACCGAATTTCTTCACATTCAAATCTGAAAAACTGGATGTGGATCAGCTCACGAATTATAAATTTTCAGGTGTGGAAGAGGAAGAGGATAAGCCGCTGGTAGCGCCAACAACCGTGAGAAATACAGTAACGGATTCTATTCATAAGAGTGCGTTCAACATTTTCAATGTACCGTTTACAGATATTACCGTGAATGCGGAAGTAGGAAAGGTGAAGTACCATCATCTGTGGATAAAGAACTTTACGACAAAGATGCGGATGCAGAGTAACCATCATATGTATATCGATACCCTGGGAATGAATATTGCTGAAGGTACCATTGGGATGAGAGGTCACTTTAATGGTTCTGATCCGGCTAAAATTATGTTCAGGAGCAGGATCCGTTTCAATGACGTGAACATTGAGAAGATGATGTTGAAGCTGGATTACTTTGGACAGGATTATGTGATCAATAAGAATGTGAAGGGAAGATTGTTTGGACAGGTAAGGTGCCGTGTACTGATGCATCCGGATCTGACACCAAGGCTGGAAGATTCAGAAGCTACACTGGATGTGGATATCAGGAATGGTAGTCTGGTGAACTTTACCCCGATGCAGGCGATGGCAAGTTACTTTAAAGACAAGAACCTGAACAAGATCAACTTTGATACGTTGAAGAATAAGCTGACCCTGAAGAATGGCGTACTGGAAATTCCTAAAATGAATATCAACTCATCACTTGGGTTTATAGAGATTTCAGGTAAGCAGGGATTGGATTTCAATATGGAGTATTACCTGAGAGTGCCCATGAAGGTGGTAACGAGTGCAGGATGGCAGGGGTTGTTTGGCAGGAAAAAAGAAGATGTGGATCCGGATCAGGAAGATGCGATTGAGTACAGGGATAAGAACAAAACGATCCGGTTTATGAATATTAAAGTGACAGGTACGCCAGATAAATTTAAAGTTGGATTAGGGAAGGCAAAAAAAGCGTAACTATGTTGAAAGCAATCATGATACTTCTAATTTATTGCAGTACGGTGCAGGCACAGCGATTGCATGTGCTTGCACTGGCTGAAAATGGAGGACATCATATTGCTTACACTAAAAGAGCAAAGGTGTGGCTGGATCAGCTGGCAAAAGACAGCAATTTCGTGATCGATTATATTGAGAATACAGATAAGATTGATGCAGTCTTTTTAAGCAGGTATCAATTGTTTATACAACTGGATTATGCACCTTATGCCTGGAAACCAGCGGCAGTGAAGGCATTTGAAGCATACATTACCAAAGGCAAAGGTGGCTGGATCGGTTTTCATCATGCTACACTACTGGGTGAGTTTGATGGGTATCCTATGTGGGATTGGTTTCACCGGTTTATGGGGAATATCAGGTGGAAGGATTATATTCCTGATTTTGCGGATGGAGAGGTGGTGGTGGAAGATGCGAAGCATCCGGTGATGCGGGGTGTGCCTGATTCATTTTTAGTGAAGAAAGAAGAGTGGTATTCATATGACAGGAGTCCGCGGCAGGATGTGCATGTATTGGCACATGTGAATACTATATTGAAAGGTGATCATCCGGTGATATGGACGAACCCACGTATGAAAGCACGGAATGTATATATTTTTATGGGGCATGCGCCTGAATTGTTTGATAACCCGACTTATGTTTTACTATTCAGGAATGCAATCAGCTGGGCTTCCGCAAAATAAATTCCATTTTTGAGCAATGGATATTTTTGAATTGTTTTAGCTTGCTGTTTATAACCCATTCCACTATGACGCAACAATTACCTGCTTTTTTAAGTGCTGATGCAGGCACGTCTTTTTCTTCCGGTGAGTTTTTCCTGAGACCATTGGTATTGGATACTGATATTCCTTTGATTCACGATTGGGTGAACAGGGAGTATGCCGTGTATTGGCAATTACAGCATAGTACGATAGAGACAGTGCGTAAAATGTATGCCGATCTGATCGCTTTGCCGCATGTACAGCCTTTTCTGGGGTTTTATAATGACAAGCCGGCTTTTCTGGTGGAGTTTTATAAGGCACAGGAAGATAGGATAGGGGAGTATTATGATGCGCTACCGGGGGATTACGGATTTCATATCCTGATGGCGCCGGTGGAGAAGCGGATACCGGATTTTACCTTCCAGGTATTTCAGGTGATAATGGCGTTTTTATTTAGTGATGCGAGGGTGGAGCGATTGATAGTGGAACCGGATGCGAGAAATGAGAAGATACATGTGTTGAATAAGAGAGCGGGGTTTGAGTATCAGGGGTTGGTAGAGTTGCCGGAGAAAACGGCGCATCTGGCATTTTGTAAAAGAAAAGAACAGGTAGTTTCCTGAGGGAAACTACCTGCTGGGAAATATATTAGTTTCTGGAAACGCGACCACCGCGTGAACCGCCACCATTGTTAGATGATCTGCCGCTGCCGCTGGATTGTCTGCCGCCGCTATTGCCGTTTCCTACAGATTGCCTGGTGCCGCCGCCATTGTTGGTTCTGCCCGGGGTGTAGTTACCACCGCCATTTGATCCGCCATTGTTGGTTCTGCCCGGGGTATAGTTACCGCCACCGTTAGATCCGCCATTGTTCACTCTTCCAGGGGTGTAGTTCCCACCACCATTGTTAGTTCTGCCCGGTGTATAACTGCCACCGCCATTATTAGTCCTTCCCGGTGTATAACCGCCTCTGCCGCCATAATTTCCACCACGATCTACCCTGCCGCTATTCCTGTTATTACGATAGTTATCCACCACAACCCTGTTCCGCTGAATCACGGTTACAGAAGTCATGCGGGTAGGTCTGTACATTACACGTGCAGGCTGGATTCTGCGGGTAGGTACAACTACATAGCGGGTACGGTAATGTGCACAGTAAGGACGGTATTCGTAATAAGGCATTGGACGCCATGGACGCCACCATACCGGATGTGCTACCCATGTGAATGGTGAGATCCATACAGTGTAAGCCGGTGCATATACAAAGCGAACACATGGCCAGAACCACACATTTACAATAATCCCCTCGGGGCTTGAAACGGATGGACCGTGGCTGGCAGGACTGTAATTAAATACATTGTCGGCCTCAGGCAATGGCTCTGCTATGGTAGATTCACCATAAATATCAGCATCCCCTTCTATCTGGATCACTGCATTGTCATCAGCAGTTTTCTCAAGAGAGATCACGGCAACGTCCTGACTTTCAGTGGGCGATACCAGGGCCTGCAGTACAAATATCTGTACATCGTCCTGCTTCTTTCCTGTAACACGCACATAATCAATCTGTCCGTCTCCATTCAGGTCGAGGTTATTGATTTTATTATCCTGTGTGTTTAATAATTTTTCGAATTCTTCAGGTGATCCTGCCTTTTTAAATAAATCCAAAGCTCCCTGTAAACTGAAATTGTCCCCGGGTAAACCGGTAGAATCTGCTTCCTGATCCTGCGCGCTGGCGGAAACTGCTATAGCAAAACATAGGAGCAGTGCAGAAATGGTTTTTGAAAGGTGCATACGATGTTGTTTAGATCGTTAGGGAAGTGAAATTACAAATAGTTTAATTATATTATATAAAAACTGTGCCAATTGGATGGGTTCGGTCTTTTTGTTGTATAACTAATTGATAATTAATGTGAAAATAATTGAACGTATAAAATAATTTTATTTGTCTATCTGATTGTGATTCTTGATGATTTAGATTTTTTTTGATCTTAATTCAATTTTTATTCCTAATTTGGTGCCGTCAATCGTAAGGTCCGGGCTACCGGATCACTCTACTTAAACCGCAACTCGCATACTGTTTTTGGGCCACCAAATTAGGACATTGTTTGAATAATGATAGTCACCATTTTGTTTTCAAACATACTTAATAAATAAAACCATTTACGATTTTTCGTGAATAGTGCTTAAACCGCAACTCGCATACTGCTTTTGGACCTTTTTTTTTAAACGCTGCATTCAGTGGTGTGATGCCTGGCTATTAGCCTGTCGTCATAAGTATTAAATACTGTCAATTATGATCTGAAAAAGGTGCAGGTCATAAAACACAGTATCTGAAATTGCACAGGTATTGTGTTACAACAACCGAATTAGAGCAAAAAGATGAGTAAAATGTTACGTGCGAAGATGGCGGGAATAGCCCGGGTAAACAGTGCAAAAGAAAGAGGAATCTGGCCTTATTTCCGACCTATCTCTTCCGGTCAGGACACTGAGGTAGAAATTGAGGGTAAGAAAGTACTGATGTTTGGATCCAATTCCTATCTCGGGCTCACAAACCATCCTCAGGTAATAGCAGCAGCTATTAAGGCGACAGAAAAATACGGAACCGGTTGTGCGGGGTCGCGTTTTCTGAATGGAACCCTGGATTTACATCTGGAATTAGAAGCGAGGCTGGCAAAGTTTGTAGGCAAAGAAAACGCCATCGTATTCAGCACTGGTTTTCAAGCCAACCTGGGTGCCTTGTCAAGTCTGACCGGCCGCAATGATTACATCCTGCTGGATGAACTGGATCACGCTTCCATTATTGATGGTAGCCGTTTATCCTTCTCCAAGGTGGTCAAATACAAGCACAATGATATGGACAGCCTCGAAGCCAAGCTACAGGCATTGCCATCAACAGCGGTGCGTTTAATTGCTATAGACGGGGTGTTCAGCATGGAAGGCGATCTGGCTAAACTGCCTGATATCGTATCGCTGGCTGATACCTATGGTGCAAATATCATGGTAGACGATGCACACGGTCTGGGTATCTTAGGAATGAATGGTACCGGTACCGCTTCTCACTTTGGTCTTACTGACAAGGTTGATGTGATCATGGGTACTTTCAGCAAATCCTTTGCTTCCCTGGGGGGCTTTATTGCTGCTGACAATACCATTATTGAGTACCTGAAACACACTGCCCGCGCACTGATCTTCAGCGCAAGCATGACCCCTGCTGCTGTGGCTAGTGTACTGGCTACGCTGGATATTATTGAATCAGAACCTGATCATATCAAGAGATTGTGGGACAATACAGAGTATGCCCGCAAACTGCTGGAAGATGCTGGTTTTGACACGGGTGAAGTATCTGAAACCCCCATCATTCCTATTTACATCCGCAATGAAGAAGGGGTATTCAGCATTACCAAAAGATTACAGGAACTGGGGATCTTCGTGAACCCTGTCGTGCCACCTGCCGTTCCTCCTGATGCTACACTGATCCGTTTTTCACTGATGGCGACACATACCTTCAGCCAGATTGAAAAAGCCGTGGAAATGTTAGTGAAAGCATTCAAAGAAGAAGGCATTCCTTTAAGAGAAAAACATAACGGGAATATAGTGCTGCAATAACGCCTGTAACAATTAAAGCAAATAATAATGGACACCATACAGACACCTTCCGTTACCGCCACAACCACTGTAGTCAGAGGAAGCGCACCCGTTATCGAACCGGTGAGCACTAAACAGCAAATGAAATTATTCATTGACTTCCCGCATGACCTATACAGCAATGATCCCTTATATGTGCCCGAGTTGTTTATTGCACAACGCGATCTTTTAACGCCGGGCAAGCATCCTTTCCACGAACATTCACAAATACAACTGTTTCTCGCTTTTCGTGACAAAAAAATAGTAGGCCGTATAGCCGCTATCAACAATCGTAATCACAACGCGTTCAATGGCACCAACGATGGTTTCTTCGGATTTTTTGAATGTATCCCTGATGTGACTGTGAGCAATGCGCTGTTCAATGCAGCAGCAGAATGGTTAAAGAAACAGGGATTATCTACCATCATCGGACCAGTGAATTTCTCTACCAATGAAACCTGTGGGCTACTGATCGAAGGATTTGACAGTGCACCAGTCGTGATGATGACTTACAATCGCCCTTATTACATAGACCTGATTCAGGCCGCTGAGATGATAGAAAATGTGACACTGATCGCATGGCAGGTAACTGCCGAAGCCGTAGAAGATAAACCGCTGCGTATGATGCAGATGCTGGAAAACAGACTCGCCCAGCGAAATATCGTCATACGCAAAGTAAACCTGAAGAAGTTCGACGATGAGGTAGCGAAGATCAAAGAAGTGTATAATAAAGCATGGGATAAGAACTTTGGATTCGTTCCTATGACAGACAATGAATTCGCGTATCTGGCTAAGGACCTGAAATTAATAATGGATCCGGATCTGTGTATCGTGGCAGAAAGGGATGGACAGATAGTAGGTTTTTCCCTCTGTATTCCCGATCTGAACAAGGTGCTGATCAAGATCCGCAGAGGACGATTACTGCCTACGGGCCTTTTCAAACTCTTGCTGGGCAAGGGTAAGATCAAAAGTGTACGGGTAATAGCACTGGGCGTGCTGGAACCTGTTCGTAAGCTGGGAGTGGAAGCAGTCTTCTACGGCCGCATCATCAAAGAATGTCGCCGTAAGGGTATCAATGTGGCAGAAGCCTCCTGGATACTTGAACAGAATGACCTGATGAACAGTGCAATACAGGCTGTGAACGGCGTACCATACAAGCGATACAGGATTTACGAGAAAGCGATATGAGTAAAAAGGTATTGATTACAGGTGCAAGCGGGTTTCTGGGTTTCCATTTAATCGACGCTGCACTGGCAGCAGGAATGGAAGTGCACGCAGGAGTAAGGCCCTCTAGTGATGTAACACATTTACAACATCTGGAGATCTCTTTCGTGCACCTGGATTTTCGCAATGTACCTGCCATGGCAGCCTTGCTACAGGAACAGCAATATAGTGATATCATTCACGCTGCTGGCGCTACCCGTGCTAAGAACGAAGCCGCTTTCAACGAGGTCAATGCTACGTATACAGAAAACCTCCTGAAAGCAATCGTACAATCAGGTATTGAACTGAACAGGTTTGTGTATTTCAGTAGTCTGGCAGCAGTAGGGCCAAAAGCTTATGAAGCAAAATGGCCGGAGCAGGATGAATTATCGCCCGCACCCGTGACGCTGTATGGTAAGAGTAAACTGCTGGCAGAAAACCTCCTGAAGCAATATGCACAGATCCCCTGGGTAGTATTGCGCCCTACGGCCATCTACGGCCCCCGGGACAAGGACCTGTTTGTGTTGTTTAAAACGTATGGCTGGCGATTGGAACCCTATATGGGAAAAGGCCCCCAGCAGTTGAGTTTTGTCTATGTAAAAGATGTGGCACAGGCTGCCATTTGCGCGCTCAATGGACAAATTATACATACCTGTTATGATGTTTCTGACGGGAATAGTTATGATCGTTATGCATTGGCCAAAGTGACGAAACGATTGTTAGGCATCAAAACACTACGTATTCACATGCCATTAACATTGATCCGGTGGATAGCTGTAATGGCTGAGGCAACAAGTAAGGGCATGCCGTTGTTAAATAGGGACCGGTTAAATGAGCTGACTGCCCAAAACTGGAACTGTAGCATAATACGTATACAAAGAGAACTTGGGTACCAGCCTTACTTCTCCCTCGAGGAAGGAATGAGGGAAACACTGGACTGGTATACCGGGAACCACTGGTTATAACAAACGTTCACTAATTGAAAAACAAAGAGGCAAAAAGAAAATGAAACATCAAATTAAAGACGCAAACGGGAAGCTGGGAGTACTGATGCCAGGCCTTGGCGCAGTAGCAACCACTTTCATAGCTGGGGTGTTAGCTGTTAACAAAGGCTTTTCCAAGCCAATTGGATCGGTAACACAAATGGGACACATTCGTCTGGGTAAGAGAACAGACAATAACAATCCATTGATCAAAGATTTTGTTCCCTTAGCCAAGCTGGAAGATATCGTCTTCGGCGGCTGGGATGTTTATGAAGATAACGTGTATACAGCAGCGGTAAAAGCTGAAGTATTAGATAGGTTTCAGATTGAAGCAATTAAACCCGAGCTGGAAGCCATCGTTCCGATGAAGGCAGCTTTTGACAAAAACTTTGTTAAAAACCTGGATGGCACACATGTAAAGGATTTCAAGACGCGTTATGACCTGGCACAGATGGTGATGGAAGACATCAAAACCTTCCAGCAGAAAAATAACTGTGACCGTGTCGTAATGGTATGGTGTGGTTCTACTGAAATTTACCATCAGGCAGCAGACGTGCACAACTCCCTGGCAGCATTTGAGCAGGGATTGAAAGACAACGATGCAAGAATTGCTCCCAGTATGATTTACGCGTATGCGGCACTAAAACTGGGCGTACCTTTTGCCAACGGTGCACCTAACCTGACCTGCGACATTCCGGCCCTGGTAGAGCTGGCTCACCAGACCAAGACCCCGATTGCAGGTAAAGATTTCAAGACTGGTCAGACCCTGATGAAGACAATTCTGGCGCCGGGTCTGCAGGCGAGAGCCCTGGGTATGGAAGGCTGGTTCAGCACCAACATCCTCGGAAACCGCGATGGATGGGTGTTAGACGATCCTGACAACTTCAAAACCAAGGAAGTTTCCAAGCTCGGTGTTTTAGAAGATATTTTAAGTCCGGAAGAATATCCTGATCTTTACGGTGACCTTTACCACAAAATCCGTATTAACTATTATCCGCCGCGCAAGGATAATAAGGAAAGCTGGGATAACATCGACATCTTCGGCTGGTTAGGGTATAAAATGCAGATTAAAGTAAACTTCCTGTGCCGTGATTCAATTTTGGCCGCACCGATCGTACTGGACCTCGCATTATTTATTGACTTTGCTAAGCGTGCAGGCATGAGCGGCATACAGGAATGGCTTTCATTCTACCTGAAATCTCCTCAGACTGCCCCTGGCTTACGTCCTGAACATGATATTTTCAAACAGCTTATCAAGCTGCAAAATACCTTGCGCTACCTGATGGGTGAAGATCTGATCACGCATCTGGGACTGGACTATTACGAAGGAATTTTTGATACTGAATGATAAGAATACACAAATTAATCGCCACCAGCCTTGGCATTGGATACATTGGTAAGGGCGGAGGAACGGTTGCAGCTGCAGTCGCCGCTCTGGTCTGGTACCTGTTTTTGGCTGGTGGCCATCCTAGCAACTTTTGGACGGTGCTGTTTACAGTAGCCATCACCTTGTTAGGAATCTGGTCTGGTACGGCAGTAGAACCATATTGGGGCAAAGACGACAAAAAAGTGGTAATAGACGAAGTCGCCGGCATGTTCGTAACCGTCCTGTTCGTGCCTGTCACTCCGGCATATATGTTGGCCGGATTGGTATTATTTCGTTTTTTTGATATAGTAAAACCTTTATATATCAGGCGCACAGAGGCTCTTCCGGGAGGACTAGGGGTAATGATGGACGATATTGTAGCAGGTATCTATTCCAATATTTTGTTGCAACTGGCCATACATCTGTTTTAGAAGGTTTGGGTACGCGTTTTGCACAATTGTAGACCATATGCGATTTATTAAAGCACAAGCTTCGGCACTGGTAGCGACCGGAGTGCAATTTTCGGTATCCTTTTTACTATTATATATGTGGGAAGGATATGGTGTAGCTGCCAATGTGACAGGAGTGGCCTGTGGAGGGATTACCAACTTTATAATCAATAGGAAGTGGGTATACCAAAAGGGAAACGATAAGTGGAACTGGCAAGCCATTAAATATATCATTGTCTGGTTCGGAAACCTGATAGTCAATACTACCTGCTTTTGGGTATTGACAAATTATACCGCTATAGATCAGCGCGTGGCTGTGGTTATGGCATCGGTTATTACCGCCGTCGGGTATAACTATGGAATGCAAAAGCGGTTTGTTTTTAAATGATTTTGGTTAATGAATGGATTTAAAAATATAGTATCCGGAATTCTTTTATTGCTCGTCTCTGGCTTTAGTTCGGTATTCGCACAAACGACCACCACCGTGAAAGGGCTTATTACTGATAGCCGCACGGGGGCTCCGCTGCCTTTTGTAAACGTTTTTGTTCCTGGCACTTCCATCGGTACGGGTACCAGCGCAGATGGCAAGTATCAGCTGGATGTATCTATTACGAGAGATAGTATCCGCTTTGCTTACATGGGTTATAAGAGTGTAACCCGGAAAATTACTCCCGGTATTGTTCAAACCATTAATATTCAGCTGGAAAGTACAGCCAAGAACCTGAATGAGTTTGTAGTTAAAAAGAAAAAAGAGCGTTATCGCAACAAGGATAACCCAGCTGTGGAGCTGATCCGCCTCGTAATCGAGAACAGGGAAAAAAACCGGATGACGCATTTTGACTATGCCCAATACAACCAGTACGAAAAACTGGAATTCGCACTGAGTAACCTCTCTGAAAAGATTAGCAACGGTCGTCTGACCCGTAAGTATAAATTCATTTTTGAGAACCAGGATACCACCAAGTTCGCAGGCAAATCTATTCTGCCTATCTACCTGGAAGAAAAACTGGCCGATGTATACTATCGCCGTGATCCGGAGAAAAAGAAGACTATCGTGACGGGCGATAAGAAAGTGAGCTTCGAAAACTTTATTGATAACAGGGGCCTGAGCCAATACCTGAACCACATCTACCAGGACGTAGATATCTACGATAACCAGCTGATGCTGTTCACAAACCAGTTCCTGAGCCCGATTGCCAACTCTGCACCTACTTTTTATAAATTCTATATCGCTGATACCATCGTAGCACCAGACAGCACCAAGCTGATTAAACTGGAGTTCTACCCCCGTAACAAGACTGACTTATTGCTGGAAGGGGAACTGTTCATCACTTTAGACGGTAACTATGCCGTGCAAAAAGCGGATATGACTGCGAATAAAGAAATTAACCTGAACTGGGTGAGAGATTTCCACCTGTACTTTGATTTCCAGAAGACCACCGATGGCCGCTATTATACCAGCAAACAAACGCTGATGGCCGACTTCGGCATCTTCAAAGGGAGTAGCGGTATCTACGGTGAGCGTACTGTATCTATCAGGGATATGGCCATCAACCAGCCGAAGCCATCAGAATTTTACAACGGCCCTGCTGTAGTAGAAGATGAGAAAACAGTGCAGCATGGAGATGACTTTTGGGTACAGAACAGGCACGATTCCCTGTCTACTGCGGAATCTAAAGTGTATTCCAATATCGACAGTCTGCAACACATGAAATCTTTCAAGCGTACTGCTGACATCCTCACACTGTTGCTGGCAGGTTACAAGCAGGCAGGTCCTTATTTCGAAATTGGTCCGGTCAATACTTTCTATAGCTTCAACCCGGTTGAAGGTTTCCGCCCCCGCCTGGGTGGCAGAACCACTCCTAAGCTGAGCAAAAGCCTGTACTTCGAATCTTATGCCGCCTATGGTTTAAAAGATGAGAAATGGAAGTATTACGTGGGTGGTGCATACGCCTTTAACCATAAGTCTATTTACGACTGGCCGGTAGTAGCACTGAAAGCTAATTATCAGCACGAAACAAAGATCCCCGGTCAGGAATTACAGTTTGTTCAGGAAGATAACTTCCTGCTGTCATTCAAACGTGGTAACAACGACAAGTGGCTGTATAACAAGATCTTCAATCTGACCTTCCTGCAGGAGTTTACTAACCACTTCAGTTATCAGGTTGGATTCAAACATTGGATACAATCACCAGCCGGTAGCCTGGCATACTATAAAGGAAGCGAACCGAATACACCTGTTAATGACCTGACTACGGCAGAGTTTAGCACAGAACTGCGCTGGGCGCCAAATGAAAAGTTCTATCAGGGCAAAAGCTTCCGTATTCCGCTGCCAAACAAGTACCCTATCTTCACCCTGAGAGGTATCGCAGGCGTGAAAGGAATTGCGAACAGCGCATACAATTACCAGAACGTAACGCTGAACATTTACAAGATGTGTTACCTGGGGCAGCTGGGCTTCAGCGAAGTGGTATTGGAAGGTGGTAATATCTTTGGTAATCACCTGCCTTATCCATTACTGTCTATTCACAGAGCGAACCAGACGTATGCTTACCAGCTGGAAAGTTACAACCTCATGAACTTCCTGGAGTTTGTGAGTGATCACTATATAGGATTAAACATCGACCATAACTTTAATGGTTTTATCTTTAACAAAATTCCGCTGTTCAAGAAATTGAAATGGCGTGAAGTGCTCGCTGGAAAGATTTTGTATGGAGGTTTACGTTCTGAAAATAATCCTTCCAACAATCCGGATCTGATTCAGTTTTCAAAATATTCTGACGGTTCATCCTTTACATATACGTTGGGCAAAGAACCTTATATAGAGGGTAGTGTGGGCATTTCTAACATTTTTAAACTGTTCCGTGTAGACCTTGTAAGAAGGTTCACTTATCTGAACAATCCTGGAGTAGCCAACTGGGGTATCAGAACACGTGTACGGTTCGATTTTTAACAGCAAGGTTAAAAAGTCTGAGTATGAAAAAGTCATTGAGAGACCAGTTACAACAATTGATTTATTTGGTTATCAATCCTGTAGTGAAAGGGTTGATAAAGATAGGCTTTACGCCTAATATCGTGACCCTGGTAGGGTTTCTGCTGAACATAGGGGTGGTGATCATCTTTGTGACCGGCGTGGAAGAAGGAAACAGGGGAGACCTGTCGTATGTAGGTTGGGCTGGTGCGCTGACCCTCTTCGCAGGTCTGTTTGATATGCTGGATGGACAGGTGGCCAGATTGGGCAATATGGGATCCCGCTTTGGAGCCTTCTTCGATTCGGTGCTGGACAGGTATAGCGAAATGGTGCTGTTCCTGGGTATTTGTTATTACCTGGTAGGACATCATTATTTCCTGAGTTCACTGGCAGCATTTGTAGCCATGATCGGTTCTATGATGGTGAGCTATACCCGTGCAAGGGCAGAGGGGCTGGGCATTGAATGCAAAGGTGGCCTGATGCAGCGTCCGGAACGTATCGTAGTGATCTCTTTGTCAGCGATCACCTGCGGTATCACGGCCCACTTTATCGGTGGCGATTACAAACTGTTTGTACCAGGTATCCCTTTCCATATTTTTGAAACCATTTCTATCTTTACATTCCCGCTGTTTATCATGGCGGTAATGACGAACATTACTGCCATCGGCAGAATGCGCGATGCGAAGATTGCACTGGACAAACAGGACCAGGTAACCAGGGTGATCAGAGGTGCGGCCACTACTGTAAAAGTACTGTTGGTTGCAGCCCTGTTACTGCCGGCGATGGCATTTAAAGAGCCTAATTTTCCAACGCCCAATGAACCAGGACAGTTATTTTATATTCAACGTACGCCCAACACTAATACGATCGTATACGACCTGAATATAGTAGATGGTAAGCTGGATGCTGATGACCCGGTAAATGTATACTGGATCCGTTATGCAGATGGAGGTGAAAAGAAGCCACTGAACTATATACAACGTAAATTTGCCTACGGAATTAAAGTAAAGGACCTGGGACAGGGGAAATATGAATTACATTCCGTAGCTTATGCAAAAAAAGACCTGTACCTGATGAAACCTACCGGCCAACCCGATTACCATGTGTATGCTAAGATCGGAAATTCACTGGCTGTGCTGGACCGTATTTATATAGAGATCGATGGCGGTACCTTCTGGCATCCGAATGTACTATACATTGAGCTGAAAGGGAAAGACATGGTGACTGGTAAAGAAGTTAAGGAACAGATCAAACCTTAAGTCAGTTAAAACACCACATATAATAGATTTAGAGTGATGAAAAAGCAATATGTTTCCAATTCAACGGAGTCAGTACCCATGTTTAAGAATGGGCTTATGGAGGCATTATCCAAGGTACATTTCAGTGTACCACTGATCCTGTATATCCCTGTGATCAGTTATGTATGTTATTATGGACTGACCCATACAGATGCAGGGGTGCCGGTGTTCCTGCTGTCAGCATTGGGTGGTCTGTTTTTCTGGACTTTGACTGAATACGTACTACACAGATTTGTATTTCACTTTGTGCCTAAATCCAAATGGGGTCTGAGGCTGCATTTTATATTTCATGGTGTGCATCACGATTACCCAAATGATGCGCTGCGACTGGTAATGCCTCCTTCGGTGAGCGTTCCGCTGGCAATAGGATTCTTTTTCCTGTTCAGGGCACTCATACCTGTTAATTACCTGTATGGTTTCTTTGCCGGTTTTATGACGGGGTACCTGTTTTATGATATTTCCCATTACGCATTACATCACCTGAATTTCAGGAACGCTTTCTGGAAGAGACTGAAAAAGCACCATATGAAACACCATTATCAGAATGCAGATAAAGGATATGGCGTAAGTTCTGCATTATGGGATAGGGTGTTCGGATCAAATTTTCCTCAAAAAGAAGAACAGCTATAAGGAAAGTGGAGACTAACAGTAAGACACGATTTGGACGAAAAGAGATCATATTTACTACACTTGCAAGTATAGCCTACCTGTTACTTTCTGCCCTCCTGGTTGGCTTCAAAACCGACCAGGTGTGGCTGATTGCCATTTTTAATGGCTGCTATTACGCATCCTGGGGTACACGTAGGTTCATTATAGGATTTTCCATTTTTTTAGTTTACTGGATCATATTCGACTATATGAAAGCCGCACCGAACTACATGTTCTTTAAGGTGCATATAGCGGATATATATGAGTTTGAGAAGAACTTATTCGGCATTCATGAGGGCGGGCAAATACTGACCCCTAATGAGTACTGGCTGGCACATTCCCAGTCGTGGATCGATGTAATGACAGGGATCTTTTACCTGTGCTGGGTGCCGGTGCCACTACTGTTTGCCTTGTATTTATTTTTTACCGACAGACTGGCGTTACTGCATTTTGCGGCTACCTTCTTCTTTGTAAACCTGTTGGGATTTGTGTTATACTATACCTTTCCGGCAGCGCCACCATGGTATGTGCAGCTGCATGGATTTGAGTTTATCGCCAATACACCGGGCAATACTGCGGGGTTAGCGCGCTTTGACGCGTTCTTTCAATCAAATATTTTCCATTCTATTTATAGCAAAGGCTCGAATGTATTTGCAGCCATGCCTTCCCTGCATTCTGCATATCCACTCATCGTATTGTATTATTCCAGGCACCATGTAAACCGTTTCTTCCAGGTTGTATTTGCTATCATAACGGTAGGTATATGGTTTGCTGCAGTCTACCTCAGTCACCACTATGTAGTAGATGTACTGGCGGGCATTTCTACCGCTATTGCAGGCATTTTCATTTACAGGAAATACCTCATGAAGGTAGACTTTTATGACAGGGGTATACAGTGGTTATACAGTTTCGTACGCGGGTAATTTGCGGAGCAACTCATCTACTTCATTCCCATATTTACGGTTGAAATAATAGCGCTTTGCTGTGAGGAGCATGTCTCTGGCAGCAGCGATGTTCTTTTGTTTTGTGTACAGGATACCCAGGTTCCTGTAGGCGTACGCGTTACCTTTGTTGTACTGTAAGGATCTGTACATTAGTTCTTCTGCCTGTACCGGGTGCCCGAGTCGCATCAGCACATAGCCCTTATTGTTATAAGCAAAAGCACAGGTTTCATCGTAAGCAATGGCCTGATCGAAATAAGAGATTGCTTCTACGAACAGCTGCATGTGAATGCAGGTAAATCCAATGCTGTTCAGCAGTTCAGAAGATCCCGGATTGAGAGAAAGGGCATAGTTGTACAATTGCAGCGCGCGATGATGGTTCCCCATTTCACTGTAACAGTGTGCTACTTCGGCAATGACCCCGGTATGCGCACTGTGTTTTTCCAATACCTTTTCATAGTAGGGGAGTGCCTGTACAAAATTGCGCTCCGCCCTGTATGACACACCTGTGAGCCAGAGTGTGTTCACATGGTTCGGGTCTATATGCAGGATATGCTGACAAAGGGTACGGCACTTTTTACCTTCATTATATTGCAGGCAGGACTGCGCTTCCCTGAAGTATTTTTCGATGATGTGTTTCTTCTTTTTAGCACTGTACAACCAGTGGAGGAGAGGATAATACCTGGCGGTAAATGGCAACCTGATGCTGGGTGTATGCAGCGGTATTTCCCCATCGATATTCCTGTCTGCCTTCAGTATGTCTATGTACGAGGCATACACAATACCTAAAGATTGCAGTTTATATTGACAGCGGTTTTCTATCGTTAAGATGGAGAGAATGATGTGTTGCGGATTTAAATGTTTGTCTCCCAATCGTTTCTGATAAAAGACGGCATTTTCCAGCATTCTTTCCGCTTCAGCAGTGAGGGGCAGGGTATCCTTGTGAGGATGCTCCCCGGCTTTTTCCCATGAAAGGGTTTTGAGCCAAAAGATCATTTTCTCGCGATCGGGGGTATCGATGGCGATATCGGTCGTGCAGGTTTCGAGGATGCCTAAAAGGAGTAATTGACTATCAATATAATAGAGATTCCGTTCCAGAGAAAACTTTCTGGCATAGGCAAACACGGCTGATAATTCATAGGACGGCGCAAGCATTCATTCAAAGCTTTGAGTACATATCAAATTTAAAATAAATGAGGCATATTTGGAACCGCTTTATAATTGCAGCAAACCGTATTTATATAAGGTATTGATTGGCTTATTGTCCCAGAACAATTCAAAGTCTTCCAGTCCGGCAGCCGTATAATGGTCCATTACTTCTTTTAGTGTATAGGTCTTGCTGTTCCGCACAGACAGCTGTTCCAGCATACCTGCCAGCCATTGGCCTTTGTCAGGGTCTACGCTGATGGTATGTTTATCTTTTTTACCCTGGAAAGTGAGGAGGGCTATTTCCCAGGTGGCCCCTTTCTTGGATTTAGTCATGGTTTCTACGGATGGCGTTTTGCCCAGCCATACTATTTTAGCAGTAGGTTTGGCAGTGGCCAGTTCGTTTTCTTCCAGCGCTTTCACAATATAGTCAGGCGCTACTTTTGTCTTTGGCACTTTGAACTCAAACCACTTTTGCAGTGGATCGGTCAGACAGATGCCGTGCATAAAGTTCAGCAGTGATTTCTTCAATCCAAAGCTAAAGGTTTCATGTTCTGCACCTGTTTCATCAATGTGAATGATATCGTTATTTGCAAATGAGCCGATGGCATCGCTTTCCTTTTTCACACTGAATTTCTCCGGTTCCAGACCTACAGGGCTATGTGCAGTCATGGTGAACTGATGCCAGAAAGCAGATTGTAAGATGCCTGCCTGGAACATCTGGCGCACCATTTCCAGCGAGTCGATAGTTTCCTGTGCAGTTTGAGTAGGAAAGCCGTACATGAGATAAGCATGTACCATCACGCCTGCCTCTGTAAAGTGTTTATTCACCTGCGCTACCTGTGCTACGGTGATACCTTTCTGGATAAGCGCCAGCAACCTGTCCGATGCTACTTCCAGGCCACCGGATACCGCAATTAAACCGCTCTCTTTCAACAATTGACAAAGGTCGCGGGTAAAGCTTTTTTCAAAGCGGATATTCGTCCACCAGCTTACATTCAGTTTCCTTTTTATAATTTCCAGTGCCAGTGCGCGCATCAGGGCAGGAGGTGCGGCTTCGTCTACAAAGTGAAAACCGTTTTGCCCTGTCTGCGCTATGATCTCTTCCATCCGGTCACAAAGCATGGCAGCTGCGATAGGTTCGTATACACGAATGTAATCGAGCGAGATATCGCAGAAGGTACACTTGCCCCAATAGCAGCCATGGGCCATGGTCAGCTTGTTCCAGCGGCCATCGCTCCACATACGGTGCATGGGGTTCACTACTTCAATCGCAGAGATATATTGATCTAACAGGAAGTCGCTGTAATCCGGCGTACCTACCTGTGATTGTTTATAATCCTTACAACTGGCGTTGTTGATATAGGTAACCTTGTCGTCTACCAGGGTGAAGGTGCGCTTCAGGTCAGCAGTGGGCGTACCATTGATGTGGGCAATGAGTTGTTCAATCGGCGCTTCACCATCGTCCAGGGAAACGAAGTCGTAGAATTCAAATACCCTTGGATCGCTGAGTGAACGCAGCTCTGTATTGGCGAAACCACCACCCATGGCTACTTTTACCTGTGGATAGTGTTTCTTGACCCACTGTCCGCAGCGGAGGCTGGTGTACAGGTTGCCGGGAAAAGGAACGGAAATAGCCACCAATTGTGGTTGTTCCCTTTCCATGTGTTTGCTGAGGAGGTCGATCAGGATATGGTCGATATAAGTATATTCCTGTTGGAGGGCGGTGTACAGTTCGTCGAAGCTATTGGCCGATCGGCCCAGTTTTTCGGCATAGCGGCTAAAGCCGAAGTGCTCATCCACACATTCCATGATGAGGTCGGAGAGGTCTTCCAGGTACAGGGTGGCCAGGTGTTTGGCTTTGTCCTGGTTACCCATGGAGCCAAATGCCCAGTCGAGGTCTTCGAGTTGGGCAAAGCGGCTGGCTTCGGGGAGGAAATCCCTTTTGCACACGCGATGGGAGAGGGTAGGGTTCTTGCCTTGCAAAAATGCGATCACATCGTCGATCGTGGCGATATAGTCGTCCTGCAGGGCAATGATGCGGCTGATATTTTCTGAATGAGGGATCTCCAGCTGGTTGATATGGGCAAAAAGCTTTTCCAGACCTTGTTTGGAAAACAGGGCCACGATGACTTCTATGCCAAGGTCAGCCTGAAAGGAGGAGACCCCCTTTGTATTTAAGAAACCTTTCAGATAAGCTGTGGCCGGATAAGGCGTATTCAGCTGTGTGAAGGGTGGTGTAATCAGAAAAACAGCACTCATTTGAGTGCGAAATTAGGGAAACCGGGGGAATAAACGCTGCTACCTGCTGGTAGCAGCGTTTATGGCCTTACTGCAAAGCACTGAAGAGCATATTTATGTAAACAGAATATACATTTTCTGTAACCTCCTTTTATTTCAAACGGAGACATTTTCAATTAATAAATTGCTCCGTGCCTTCCTCTCTTATCAATAAAATTACTGGTTATCAACCTGCGCTTCGATCGTTGACTGTATCGTAGTAGATACAGCTGAGAGCAGATCATAACCTGTAGCAGATTCAATAGCGTCTACGCTGGTACGATAGCTCTTCCAGTCACTGCCAATAGAGTTATTATTCGGTGTATTGATTGCAATCACCCTGGTAGAAGTGGTGATGCGACTCAGGTCACTGTTACCATTAGAAATTACCACCACTACTTTCCAGATATTGCTTGGTACAGTTACATTGCCACCATCGATCGTAGAGGCAGATCCGCTACTACCGGTGCCGCCTGTACCATAGCTGCCCATAATGATGTAGCATTCATTGCCTGCGCTTACGAGGGTTCTGATGTAAGATTCAAAACCTTCCCAGGTAACCTGGTTATTATTCGGTGCCTGTGGAATCATGTTGGTCATCAGGAAGGTAGAAGAATTTGCAGCAACAGAAGAAGTTCTGTCACCTGAAGGACAGTTGTGACCGCGGTCAAAACCACTGCCGGAATAGCTGGTAGAACCTACCTGGTACCAGCCGGAAGGCAATGCAGTATTAGCACGGAAATCATCCTGACGGGAAGTGCTGCCAATGTCAGAACTGTTCAGGTGCCAGCTAACCCAGTTGGGAGTACCTCTTACACTGTTGTAAGATTCGATGTAGTAAGTAGCATCGTACAGGTAATTGGTGGTGTACACAGCGCTGGCTACAGCACCGCTTGGGTTACCTAACAGCAGGTGACTGTTATCGCCGGTTGTACCACCGCCACCGCCGGTCGAAGTACCTGTGGAAACAACTACATCATCGATGTTGATCCTGTTGGTACCGCCAGATACTTTGCGGATAGAGAGCCGGTAGCTGCCTGTAACACTCACGGTGAAGGTAGCAGTAGATAGGGTAGTGGATGAACTGGTCACAGTACTGCCTACCTGTGAGTAGGAGCTGCCACTGTTGGTAGAGATCCAGAGTTGCCATGTACTGCTGCCATCAGAGCCGAATGCAGCGTGTGCAATGGAGATAGTTGTAGCCCCGCCGGTGGCATCGAAGTTCATATTGAGGGTACCGGTGTTGCGGATACGAACGGACTGGGAACCATTCTTAGCATCGGTAGACAGTGTGCCAATGAGGGCGTCGTTGAGGCTCCAGCTACCACTGCTGAGCGTAACGTTGCCAACTGCATAGGCGGTTTTAGTGCCCGACTCGAAAGACTCGCTTAAGGTTGTAGTGGCAGTTGCAGTAACTGCTGCTACAGTTTTCTCCTTGTTAGCGATAGGAGTAGGTGCTTGCTCTTTCTGACAGGATGCGACAATAAGTGCTGCTGCTAATATATATAGCAGGCGATACGACAGATGGGCTTTCATTAAGTTGGGTTTTTATAAGGGTTTTACCAAACTGGAAATTTACGTTATTTAGCGGGGAGGAGGGATTGGAAGGAGGGTTATTATTTTGTTACTAAAAAAAATTACTAAAAAAAGGGGGGATGTGGTAAGCATCCCCTTTTGGATATCAATGATTTCTTCTGTTATTCCTGTTTTGTTGCACAGTAGCTGCACGGTTACTTCTATTTGTCGTACGGTCAGCCTGCCTGTTAGCGCTATTGGTCGTTGCCGTTTGTTTGGCTTCTTCTTTTGTTACTACACCATCCGCAGTAGCAGCCTGCCTGTTGTCAGCATTTGAAGTACGGGTAGTTTGCCTGTTAGTCGAATTCTGTGTAGCCGTTGCCTGACGGTTAGCCCTGTTCGTTTGCGGAACAGTTTGCGCCATGGCCAATGAACTGATGCACATAGATAATACAATGAAGATTTTTTTCATGGTTTTAATTTTATTTTATGACTGAATAAAGCAATGAAGCCGTGAAAGACAAGTACAAAAGGATTCTTACTGATATACCCGGTCGTTAATCCATATCGAACTTTCTCTGTCTCCGGTTGGTAAGTATGAAAGAGCCTATCCCATATCATGAACACACCGCCGAAATTTTTATCAATATAGAGGGGATTGGTCCCATGATGTACCCGGTGTGCAGAAGGTGTATCCAGCACCCCTTCAATAGGTCCCAGTTTACCTACAGCTTCCGTGTGCAAAAAGAACTGGTACAATAAATTCAACGCATAGGAAAGAACAATAAAATCGGGCGGTAATCCAATCAATGCCGCAGGTACAAAAAATAAAGGACTGATCAATGCACTGAACCAGTTCAGCCTGTAAGCTGCTGTGAGGTTCATCAACGGTGAAGAATGATGAATAAGATGAAAGGCCCATAACGGTGCCCAGTGATGAGAACTCCTGTGAAACCAGTAATAGATGAAATCAGCAACAATAAAAGTAAGTATGAAAGTATACCACGTATGTGGCAAATGAAAAGGAGCAAGATCCGTTGCAAATCCTAAGATCCACAACTGGTACCCGGCAAAGATCAATTTAGAAAAATGAAACCCTGCCAGTATCAACAGATTGGTGATCGTCTCATCCAACTGGTAAGCTTTTTTATCTTTCTTCCAGCTCCAGATGATTTCTGCAATGATCAATATTGCCAGAAAGATCAATATGCCGCCTCTGTAATGTCCTGTATGCATGCTGTAAAGGTCATGCATACAGGAAAAACAACAGGCAATAATCCGGGTGAAACAGCTAAAAATGGCGGTGAATTATGCGGCAAAAAACGTGGCATACCCGTTGGCAAATGAAGCAAAATCGCGGGCAGGGATGCCTGTCACATCAACAATTGCAGCACTTATTTCCGCCGCTTCTCCTCTTGCATAGTGTGCATAATCTTCCAGCAGTCCATCTGCCTGCCACTCCGGAAACCCTGCCTGTATCAATGCAGGGCGCATGGCTGCCGCAGGTACATCTACAAACGAAATCTGCTTCCCGGTCGCTGCCGATAAATACGCTGCCATCTCTGCATGGGTAATAGCTGCCGGTCCTGTCAGATCATAGATCTTATTTTCATGCCCGGGTTGGGTCAGTGTAATCGCCGCTACTGCTGCAATGTCCCTGATATCTACCAGGCTAATCGCAGCATCGCCAATGGCTGCATAAAACTGATGCGTATGTTTGATCAGGTCTGCAAAGCCTAATAACCCCTGCATAAATAAGTTAGGTCTTAAAAATGTATAGGCCATACCGGATTGAATGATCTTTTCTTCAATCGCTGCATGGTAACGCAGGAAACGAACAGGAGCGTTTTTGGCTGCTGCAAACTGGGAGAGTTTTACGATGTGTTGCACACCCGCTTCAATAGCGGCCTCTACGAAATTACTTTGTAACTGTTCTGCTTCTTCTGATGAGTTGGTTAATAAAAACGCTTTTTCTACACCCTGCAATGCCTTTGCCAGGCTATTTTTATCACTCATATCTCCAATGACAGTCTCTGCCCCTTCAATGGTTTTAGGAGACCTGACCAATGCACGAAATGCAATTCCTTGTGCAGCCAGTTGTTTTGCGAGTTCAGTACCGATATTGCCGGTAGCGCCTGTAATCAGTATCATATTGTTTGTATTTTTATATCTCAAAATTCCAACTTTCACAGGAGCCTGTATTGTAAGAAAACGAAATTCAGGGCGAAATTTAACAGCTTCACGGGGAAAAATAATAGCAGACCTTGTTGATCATGTACCTTCGAACTATGAGCAAAATAATGATTATCCTACTCTGCCTGTACAGTACGATCGTCTGTGGGCAACAATACGATTTCTCTGCTGTCGATAAATTTATCGAAGCGCATACAGATGCTTATGATAATGGCGTAGCCGTAATGGTATCCCAAAATGGAAAGGTCATTTATAAAAAAGAACTGGGCCTGCATGTAGATGATAAACGACTCATTGCTTCCTGTTCTAAGTGGCTATCAGGTGCCGTGATCCTGTCATTGGTAGATGAAGGAAAATTATCCCTGACAGATACCGTTGGCAAATACCTGCCCATTTTTACAAAATATCACAAAGGGAATATTACTATTCGTCAGCTCTTCTCGCACACATCCGGTTTTCCCGGCAATAGCGATCAGCACTATGAAGGTAAACCTTTTATGACCCTCGAAACAGCGGTCGATTCCATTGCCGCTTATGTTGATATGATTCATCCTGCAGGTACCTACTTTAACTATGGCGGCGTAAGTATGCAGGTGGCTGGTAGAATTGCTGAAGTGATATCCGGCAAATCATGGCAGGCACTCTTCAATGAGAAAATAGGGAACCCCTGCGATATGAATGCGAATTATATTATTATGAGCTTTCGTAATCCAATGATTGCAGGTGGGGTGAGAACATCGGCTACTGATTACATGCACTTCCTTGAAATGATTGTGAACAAAGGCGTCTATAATAATAAAAGGGTATTAAGCGAAGCCGCCATCGCTACCATGCTACAGGACCAGACAAATGGTGCAGCAATAGAGAACACCCCTTACCCCCGGAATCCGTTTTCTCCCCAGCCGGAAAAACCAGTACGCTATGGTATCGGCAACTGGATTGATGTGGTAAGCACTGATGGAAAAATACTGGAAACAAGCAGTCCCGGTGCTTTTGGTACCCATCCGTGGCAGGATGAAGTACACCATGTAGCAGGTATTATCTTCACAAAAACAGAATTAAAAAAGAGTGCCCAGGTAAGTTTGGAAATCCGCAAAATGATCAGGGATATCCTGAATAGTAAGTCTTAACAATTACTTAATATTAAAGGTGTTTCTTTGCCAGCAGTATGCGTATTTTCTTATTGTGCTTATTATTGGCAGTGAATAGTGCATTTGCACAGGAGGTAGATCAATCGAAACAGACTACGCTGGAATTTCCCGACTCTGCCTTTTTGAAATTGAAGGAAGTATATAGTAAATCTATTGAAGAAAAAGATCATGTCACCACAGGCATCTCTCTTCAAAAGATGGGTAATATCTGTTATTACCTGGGCAATTATCCACAAGCTTTGGAATATCATCTCAAGGCGGATAAGATCTTCCGAGAACAAAACCGGAAAGACCTGCTCGCTGCCAACCTGAATGATATGGGTATCTTATATTATTATAACAGGCAGATCCCCATCGCCCGTAAAGAATATGACGAGGCCTTATCTATCTATAAGCAATCCGGAGATGGTGAAGGACTGGCAGTGACCTATGGAAAAATAGGGCACTTATATGAGAAAAGCGCTAAATATGACAGTGCTTTTTCTTACCAGCGCAAGGCTTTGTTGCAATATAGCAGCCTTGCCAAGAAGCAGGGGATGGCCAAGATCTATGAGAATATCGGTAGTATTTACGAAGACCTCACGAAGTTCGACTCCGCATATTATTATTATAGTCATGCATACGACCTCTATGAACAGGACCACGAAAGTGTAGCCAGCATAGAAGTGCTCAATAACCTCGGAGACATTTTCCGCAAGACAGGCCGATACAATGAAGCCCTCATTCGTACCAGGCAGGCGCTGTTACTGGCCGAAAAAACCAATGACCTCTATGAAAAAGGGGCCGCTTACAGGGATTTAGGCAAAACTTACGCCCTCATGCAGCAAAAGGACAGCGCTTATTTATACGCAGAACTCTCCCGCAAAGCTACCATAGATATATACTCTTTGGAAAATAACCGGCAGACCGCCTTTCTCAGTGTCTTATTTGATATTAATAAAAAAGATGCTGAGATCATTGGGCTGGAACATACCCGGGATATCCACATCATTATCACCATCGCCACCATCGTTGTTATTATATTATTATTGGTATTAGGCCGCGTGGTCCTGAGCCGGCAGCGGTTAATGCATGCCACACAGCAGCAACTGATGCAAACGGCACTGGAAAATAAAGACCTGCAGGAAGATAAATTAAGACAGGAACTGGAGATAAAAGGAAAGGAACTGGCCTCCAATACCCTTCACATGATCCAGAAAAACCAGTTGCTGGAAGAATTGAAGGGAAAACTGGAGGTAATGGCGAAAGATGATAAACGGGATCAGAAGAAACAGATTCAACAGGTGCTCCAACAGATCAATGTAAGTTTTAATCATGATGAGTATTGGAATGAATTCCGGGATGTATTTGAACAGATCCACCAGGATTTCTTTGCCAGTCTCCGGAAGAAGAAGGAAGATCTGAGTCATAATGATGTACGGTTGGCGGCGCTTATAAAACTCAATATGAACTCAAAAGATATGGCCACTTTGCTGGCTATTTCTCCCGATAGTTTGAGAGTAAGCCGGTATAGGTTGCGCAAAAAGTTGGGTTTGGAGGAGGGTGAAAGCCTCTCCGCATTCATCCATTCACTCTAACAAACCAAACGGGCCGTAAACAAATGCAACTAAATATGCTACGTTCCTGTTACGGTAACAATTTGTTAATGTAGAATGTAACTATTGATTTACAATTACTTAAAACACCTTGTTGCCGTCTTGTATACGCTCCTGTTCACGCTGTTACATTTTGTTCACGCCTGTTTTTCGGTTTCAAACGCACCTTTTTTCAACTTGCAGCAGCTTTTTAAAACTGCTACAATGAAGCGACAATTCTTTCTTTTCATTATGCTGATTGTTGGGACACTTTCAGCCTTTTCTCAAAAGATCAATCTGACCGGCCAGGTTATTGATCAACTTTCCGGCGAGCCTTTAACAGGTGCCAGCATCACCATCGAAGCCGGAGGAAAACAACAATCTGTAGTTTCCGGGCTCAATGGGTCCTTCATTTTTAGAAACATTCCTGAAGGTACTTACCCTGTACATGTAAAATATGTAGGATATAAACATTTCTCAGGTACCATCTCTGCCGGCGCAACGCTGAAAGTATCGCTGGAAAAAGAAGAACGCGCGCTCCATGCCGTAGACATCTCCGGCAGGCACGATAAAACGACTGCCGCCTCCGCCATGCAGGCCGACAGAAGAGCCAACGTAGTCATGAACTCCGTTGCTGCCAGAACCATCGAAATCTCTCCTGACCTTTCTGTAGCCAACGTTTCTCAGCGTATCTCCGGCGTTTCTCTGGAAAGAAGCACCAATGGTGAGGGCCAGTACCCGATCATCAGAGGTATGGACAAAAGGTACATTTACACCCTCGTAAATGGTATCAAGATCCCAAGCCCTGACAATAAAAACCGTTACGTACCACTGGATATCTTCCCTGCTGACCTGCTGGACAGACTGGAAGTGATCAAATCTCTCACGCCAGACAGAGAGGGCGATGCGATTGGTGGTGCAATCAATATGGTGATGAAAGATGCCCCTGATCAACTCACCTTCCGTGCAAATGCCGCTGTGGGTTATGCAGATAAATTTGCACATCAGGACTTCACGACCTTCAATCACAGCGCTAGTCTGGATGCATCTCCACGTGCTACCAACGCTGCCGGTTATCAGGCTACCATGAAGGATTTTCCAAACAGCGCCTTCACTTACAATACCAAACATAATCCGATCAATACCCTCTTCAACCTGTCTGCAGGCGGTCGTGTATGGAAAGATAAACTGGGCATTATCGTAGCAGGTAGCTATCAGAATAACTACCGTAATGTAAATTCTGTTTTCTTCGATACTGAAACAGACATGAACAACGGCGATGCAAAAGTAACCAGCATCGAATCCAGGAATTACTCTATCCAGCAGCAGCGTAGTGGCCTGCATACCAAATTTGACCTGAAACTGAATGACAGGAACCAGATCAAATTATATGTAGCCTACATGAACCTGGCTAAGAATGAATTCAGAAGCAAGTCAGATACCAACCTGATACTGGGCCGTACCGGCGAAGGAACAGGTCGCATCAGCAACAGCTACAGAACTTACCACGATGTACAGCAGATCTTCAACACAACCCTGAGTGGTAACCACGAGATCCTGCCACACCTGCACATGGATTGGTCCGCTGTATATAGCAAAGCTTCTGACAACAGACCTGACGAAGCTACCCTGAGCCTCACCACCGGTGTAAGCAAGGATGCAACCACTGGCGCACTGGTTCAATCTCCTCTATATCTGGATGGTACTTCTACCCGTGAGTTCACCCGCAACTCAGACCAGGACAAAGCTGGTTACCTGAATTTTACTTATAAAACTGATATCGCAGCTGCAAAGGTTGACTGGTCTGTAGGTGGTATGTACCGCAACAAAACCAGGACCAGCACCTACGATAATTACACCCTTCGCCCTACCGATCCAAGCACACAGACATACGACGGCAATATCAACAATAACAACTTCACTGTATTCAATGGCGAAGGTACTTCTACCAATGCGCTCAACTACGACGCTACTGAAAACGTAGGTGCGGGTTATGCCATGGCAAAGATCACCTGGCGCAGGATAGAACTGACAGGTGGTGCCCGGTACGAGCATACTGAACTGAACTGGAACAGCGCCGTACCTAAAACGGTATCTGGCAAAACCGGTTCTATCAACTACTACGACGTATTGCCAAGTGGTTTGCTGAAATACACTATCGACAGGCATCAGGCAGTTCGCTTATCTTACTACTCCGCTATCAGCCGTCCTAACTTCTACGAAGTGATCCCACACACAGGTGGCGATCCGGATGCTGACTACCAGGAGAAAGGTAACTCTAACCTGAAGAGAACCACTGCCGATAACTTTGACCTCCGTTATGAATACTATCCAAAAGGACTGGATCAGTTACTGGCAGGTGTATTCTACAAGAGACTGAACAACCCGATTGAATACGCACTGGAAAACGTGGGTACCAATGTATACTACATGCCGGACAACTTTGGTAAAGCCAGCAACTACGGTTTTGAACTGGATGTAACCAAATACCTGCGCAAGTTTGGTGTAAGAGCAAACTACACGTATACACACTCTGCGATCACTACTGCGAAAACGTTATATTATAGCACATCTACCGGTACTTCTCAGAAACAGGTAGATCAGACAAGACCATTGCAGGGCCAATCTGCACACGTGGCAAACGTTTCCCTGTTGTTCAAAGATGACAACAAACTGGGTCTGAACGCACAGCTGGCACTGGGTTATACCAGCAGAAGGATCAACACCGTATCACAGTTCCTGGATAACGATATCTGGCAGAAAGGTTTTACACAGATGGACTTCTCTATCGAAAAGAGATTCTGCAAGCGTTTTGCTGTATATGCCAAGGTGAACAACATCCTGAATACACCTTACGAACTGGAGATCAGGCAGCCTTATACTGCAAGTGGTATTACAGGCAGTGTGCCTTACCAGACATTGGGCAAGAACACATTTGTTCGTAAAGATACTTATGGTGCAAACTACCTGCTGGGTGTAAAATTCAAATTATAAGACCAACAAAATAAGATCACAATGCAAACAAAAAATATATTGCTGTTAGGCTTACTGGGAGTTGCTTTCAGTGCCTGTCATAAAGAAGAATCTGTAAAGGTATCTACGGCTTCTGTAACAGTAGGCCAGACTATTACGTCCGATACATTGACCGGTTCTGTAAAAGGAACGCTTCAATCAGGTCGCACCTATTACTTCAGCTCTGATATTACGATCAATGCGGGCGATACTTTACTCATGCAGGAAGGTACCAGGCTGATCGCACTGGGTGATGGTAAAACCACCGCTACCAGTCCGCAGATCACTTGCAATGGTACATTCATCAGTTTAGGTACAGAAGATAATAACAACTTCATTACCGTACTGGATAGCCTGCGTACCACATCGAATATCGGTGCTGGTTTCTGGGGTGGTATTCAGTGTGGCGAAAGCAGTGGTGATGTAATCATTAAATGGACACACCTGGAATTTGCTGGTGGTCCTGCAGGTGATGCAGCTGATCCGGCGGTATTTGCTTCCGGCGATCCGCGTAACTTCCTCAGTTATACAAATATCGATGGCCAGGTGATTGTAGAAGATTCCTGGTTCTATGGTAGTACGGACGATGGTATCCGCATTCTGCATGGTAACATCAGTTTTATGCGTAATACTTTTGAAGCCTGTGGTAAAGCAGGTGGTGAGTCGCTGAACATGAAAGCCGGTACTGTAGGCGATGTGGCATACAATGTATCGATCGGCGCTGCTACTAATTCCTTCAAAGTTTCTAACAGTGGTGGTGCGACTGTGCAGACAAATGTGTATGTTTACAATAACACGATACTGAATGGCGGTATGCGCCAGGTAAAGTCAGGTCGTGGTGGTTCTATCAACTATGAAAAAGGTGCGCAGGGTAAGATCTATAACAACATAATCGTAAACTGTCGCTTTGGACTGAGAGTTACATCAGATGCGGATACTACACACATTGCGCATAACAACCAGTATTATTATGCCAATGCACAGTACATGATCAAACAGTTCAATTCAACTGATGGTGTGGCCAGAGCAGGTAGTGCCGACATTAGCAGCGCATCAGTAAAAGATAAGAATCCTCTCTTTGGTTCATACGATGTAGATCAGTTTGATTTTTCTACTGTGACACCTCCATTGGATATATCAAAAATGCCATTGACGATCCTTACGGCACAGTCTTACAACTGGTCACTGCTCCCGGGTTCTCCTGGTCTGAGAAAGGGTGATGCAGATAGTTTCCAGGCACAGGCGAAGGTAACGACAGGGGGTACTTATGGTGCTACTATTCTTCAACCGGGTGTGGATATGGGTGCTTATCAGTCTGATGGAACCGGCAACCAACACTATACTACAAGTTTGGCTTCTAAATAATGAGTATGTATAAGATCGTATTCTTTTTATTGTTGAGTGTGACTGCTGTAGGGCAGGGTTATACAGGCACAAAGACACCATATCCGTTTAAGCAGGCGAATTATACACCGGTACCGAAAGGGTATACGGCAGCGTATGTGAATTACACAGGCAGGCATGGAGCGCGGTTTATGACGAAAGCAGGGAGTGATGTAAAGTTGCTGGCGTTACTTAATAAGTCGGCACTGACACCACTGGGTGATAGTCTCAAAGTGATGACAGCACAGTTCCTGGAGATAGAGAAGGATAATTACGAGAATATCAGTTTGCTGGGCGATGCGGAGCAGCATGCCATAGCAGAGCGATTAATAAAAAGGGAGGCCCCTGCTTTCAAAGGTCGTGGAGTAACGATAGCGGTAACGCATAAAAAGAGAACAAGACAGAGTGCGGATGGATTCCTGAAAGCATTTGCAGATTACAAAGGAAAGATAGCGTTTAAGATGGTGCAGGACACGAATGAGAATGTGCTTCGGTTTTATGATCTTTCACCTGCGTATAATGCATTTAAAGATGGAAAGGTGATTGCAGAGAGAGTGGATTCATTGCAGCAAGACCCGCTCTCCCGGAAAATAGCGGGTGACATCTGTAAAAGAATCTTTACGACTGCCCTGCCAGAAAAAGAACAAACAGCAGTCGCAGAATGGTTATATGACCTCTACAGTATCCAGTTTTCTTTGGTGATGGAAATGCAGCAGGCAAAGGTGCATTTCGATTTCGGAAAAGCTTTTACACAGGAAGAGTTGCAATGGCTGAACAAAATAAACAATGCGGCAGATTTTCTTGAAAAAGGTGCAGGGTTGGATACATTAGGTATACAATCAAGAATTGCAGCGCCTTTGTTATTGGATCTGGTTACCTCTACCGATGCGCTGACAAAAGGGAAGCTGAATAAAGATGCGGTGTTAAGGTTCTCGCATGCAGAAGCGATTTCTCCATTAGCTACGCTGATGGGAATTAGGGAAGCAAGCGTACCCGCTGCCAGTATTTATGATTTTGATAAAAACTGGAAGGCAGAGAATATTATTCCATTGAGTGCGAATATTCAATGGATCATTTACAGCAATGGAAAGCAATTCCTCCTCAAAGTTTTACTGAATGAGAGAGAAGTTGCATTGCCTGTAAAGACTACTTGTTATCCGTATTACAAATGGGAAGATGTAAAAAGCTACTATTTATCTAAATTGAAAAAAATAGGAGTGAAGCCCGGTGATGATATGCACAAGTATCTATTGCAGGTGAAATAATAAATAACTGGCCGTCTCATACATCAATGAGGCGGCTTTTTTTATGTGATTAGTAATTCCTTCACTGTTTCATTCCCCGGTAAATCCACCGCCACTACAATCACCTTTCCTCCTGGCGGCAACACATTGACTTTATAATACCAATCCACGCCATTCCGGCCTAATACAGCAGCACCTCTTTCAAGAATGACACCATCATTGTCTATCACCCGTACCTGCATTTCTGCTACCCGGAATTCATCTTTAGCAGTAACTACCACCGTCTCTTCTTCGAACCTGATATGCTGCACCTCAGGAGACTTATAAGCATCCTTTACAGCCATATTATAAGCATTCTGTCCGGGTCCTGCCAGCGACTTATAATAAGCTTTCAACTCCGGATCCTGGATGATCACCTTCGCATAAGCTGCCGCAACGCGCATTTTAAACCTCGCTGCCAACTGCTTTTTTGTCGGTTTTCCCTTTGATGGACCGCGCTTTTTCGCAATGATAATCTGGTCATTCCGTTCGTAAATCGTGAATTGCTTTCCAAGGGTACCCCGGACGGCATAGAGGAGTAAGTTGTCTTTAACAATAGCCATAACAAACAATTTTGAGGTTATGTGTTCAATATTAAAAGAATTCTTTCAAATAATAATGCGACAATAACGCCAAATGAGTACTAATACGTCACTTAATTATCACTTCAATATCCAATTGATATATAGATGTCCTTCTAATGTCCTTATAGTATCCTTATAATGACGTTAAAGAGAACTTATTCTCCTGTTGTCCGGATGGATGGTGAATATGCCTTCGGGAGTATCACACAGAAACGTACTGGAGAAATATGGTATTCAATACGAAGTGATCAGTGGCAATTGGGAGGAACGATTTGAGCCGGCTGTAGGGTTAATAAATCGCCTTGTAAACTTTCGTTCACAAGGCGAAAATTTTTCAAGCGTCACACACAGTTATTAGAACAAACTGTGGGGCAGATGTGGCCTGTTACTTTCACAACTACTAATAGCAACTATGCGTTAGGGCACTTCTGCGATACAGAGAATCCCACAGCCTTCACTCCATACCATGGGAACTGTGTATTACTGTTCAATATCACCCTTGTATTTGCTGAGATACTCAATGCATATCCGCAGGTATCCATATTCGCTACATCCAGTGACCATGGCAGACTGCTATCACCCGTATCACCGATACTATTGTAGTAGTGATTCAGTGGTGTAGGTGCTGCACCATTTGTATGCGATGACGGCTGCAGACTGAAATCCCAGTTTGCAAAGAATGGATGTGTAGCACGCAGCTCACCATTGATGATGTGTTTCGCTTCTGTCTTATCATAGCAATGGCAATCGCCGCCGATGATGATCAGGTCCAGCGTTTTGCTGAAATCCAGTGTGGTATTCGCAGTAGGACTAATCGTTATTGGCTCGTTGCAAATCACGATAGAGAAGGTATCCTTGTGAACAACACTGCCCGATGCATCCGTGTGTGAGAAACGAATCGTGTAATTACCGTCCGCCTGTCCACCAGTGCTCCAGCCTGCGAGGTAATTGTATTCATTGTAAATACCCAGTGCCGGATTTGCTTTGTAAATAAACCAGCCATCGGCAGGGTGCTGCGCATCGCTGTATTCCAGGTTCGGATCAGGATTGAAATCGATCATTGCAAAACTTTCAGCAGTAGACACCGGGGCATAAGTAGAATCAGCTGCACCAAATTGCTTGTACTCGATCTTGTATTTAATCTCACCATTGAAACCATTACGGTCAATGATACCATGGAAGCTCACCCAGCCACCATAAGGACGGTTATTATTTCTTGTGGGTGAAACAGATGCTGCATTTACCAGGAAGCTGGCCGGATCGATGGCATCGCGGTCCACACCACCCACCAGTGTCAGTTCCGCATCTACATGCGCTGCCTGGCTTGGACGGATCTGTACCACTGCATCTATCCTGTTACCCCAGGTGTTCAGTGTATTCGGATTGGTAGTAGAAGGGAGGGAAGACCATGACAATACTGCACGTACCCTGATAATGTTCGGTGTTGTACAGCTTTTAATACGTCCTTTCAGATTAATGGGCAGGTCTACATTATAATACAGACCATCTTCAGGAATATTGCTGATATCATGAACGGTTACACTGGCAGTACCCAGGTATTGGGTGAAGGTGCCGTTGTTGTCCCAGTCAGCCCAGAAAGCCACATGCTCCTGCGAACCTGCATGACACATGTCGCCACTAAAACCGCTGTTCTTCTTTACTTTGATTACAGCGCCCAGTGTATCCTGTGCGGTATTCAGACCTACACAGGTCAATTCTTCAAAGGTCACATCCGCTTGTCCTACAGGCTGCAGAATGATTTTGGAGATAGCGCTGATATCTACTTTCAGCTGCGCAATATCTGTCAGGTTATAGCCCGAAGCAGCTTTATACAGCTTGGTGCCGTTACTGATCTTCGCTATTACAGAAGGGTAAAACGTACGGTGATCGGGTACCTGTGCTCGCTTGTAGGTCGTGTACAATTGCTCTAAAGGTGGCACAGGAGCTAAAGCTGGTAATTCAACTTTTGCCTGCAGGTCAATGTTCGCCAGAAAGTCTGGTTTCTCCTTCACATTCAGGGCGGTGAAGATATCATTCCAGATGATGAACTTTTTGCGGGGCAGTTGAATATTCACATCTTTCACATTGCCATAGTATGGCTTGTCGTTTGGGTTAGCAGAGGGGATGCTGTTCCATGATAATACCGCTCTTACAGTTGGTATCACGGCCTGGTTACAGGCGAGGAAGCGGCGGTATTTCTCATCATTGATGTACAGGAATGTCATGTACTTCAATGGATGTTGCGGACCCGCAGGTGCTTCAGAGATGTCAGCTACCTTGAAGCTGGTGTATCCCATATCCTGAAAACCGCTGCCATCTTTGAAGTCTACAAAGAAGCGGACGTATTCTTTAGAGCCATTGGTACAGAGTCCTCCGCTGTAACCGGTGGCTTGCTTGATGCTTACAATCGCTTCCAGCTTGCCTTTGGAAGGATTGTAGCCTACGCAGGAAAGTTCTTCCCATGTAGTGTTGGTGTTGGTGATAGCAGGCTGTGAAATGAATGACTGCAATAAAAAGGTCTGGCGGGTAAATAGTTGCTCCGCTGACAGACCGGGAATCTTCAGATTTTCCATGACGTTTTTTTTGGGGTGACGAAACTTAGCTTTGTTGTGGTGAAACAAAGGTAGATGTCCCCAAAAGAAACGCCTAGCGTATTAATACGTGATTTGTGTAGGTAATACTTCTATAAACTTGAAATAAAAAAACGAGGGGGTATCATAAATTCAGATACGGCCTCGCTTTATTCGGGTATCAAATGTATATTCCCTCGTTTATTTGTATATGCCTGTGGGGGGCATTAATCAACTATCCATAAATTCCCACGCACTCTGGTAAGCATCCTTCCCTTCTGCATATGCAATGAAGTCAGCATAGAACGGCAGCTGGGATAGCGTGGCACTATCTCCAATCACCACCAGTTTCTTCCTGGCTCTTGTCATCGCCACATTCATACGCCTGATGTCAGAAAGGAAACCGATCTTGTTATCACTATTACTTCTCGTCATACTGATATACACAATATCCCTTTCCTGGCCCTGGAAGCTATCGATTGTATTCACGGATATCCTGTTTCCAAAAGGCTGTAATGCCGGTGAATGCTCCAGTTGCTCTTTTAACAGTTGTATCTGTTGCTTATAAGGAGAGATAATCGCAATACTGGGGAAATCCGCAGGTTTGTAATGTGTGTTCAATGTATCTACAAACTGGGAGAGGTGTTTAAACAGGAACGCAGCTTCTTCCGGATTTGTGGTACTGGTACCTTCTGTCTTTTCCTCAAAACCACAACCAGCTGTATCTACAAAAGACAAAGGACTATCTGCAGAGAAGAGCAGGTGTGCTGCTACAGAAGCGTGTGCTTTCAGTTTATCCTGATAGAAGATAGCAGAAGAATAGCCCATGATAGTCGCATGCATACGATACTGTTCTTCCAGCAATACGACTGCTTCAGGATGCAACTCCGTACACTTCTCCAATAATGTATGTGCAAGACCGTTACGCGCGGCTTCGTCCGATTTGATAGTTGGAGAGAGCTGGCAATGGTCACCGGCCAGTACCACTTTCTCTGCTTTCAGGATGGGGATCCAGCAGGCAGGTTCCAGTGCCTGTCCGGCTTCGTCAATCACTACGGTATGGTACTTCAGTTGCTTCACGGTATAGTGGTTGGCACCGACTAAAGTAGCCGTGATCACCTGAGCTTTATTTATAAGGTCTTCAGCAATATAAGATTCTGTGTTTTCCACAGCCTTCATAATATTACGTGCTTCATCAAAGAGGGCTTTGCGTTGTTCACGTTCGGCCTTTCCAAAGTTCCGTTTGTATTTATGCGCCATGTCCCTGAACTCACCCGCCTGTTTGCGCAGGCGCTTCACTTCTTTCATGCTGTTGTGTTCAGCCATTTTGCTATCGAGGGTGAGCGACATGAGTCTTTCAGACACCCTTGCAGGGTTACCTACCCGGAGTACATTCATGCCTTCGTCGGAGAGTTTTTCACTCAGTAAGTCTACAGCCGTATTGCTGGGGGCGACTACGAGGATCTGTTTACGATCCTGTGCATACAGGGCTTTAATAGCCTGAACGAGCGTCGTGGTTTTACCGGTTCCCGGAGGGCCGTGAACGATAGCCAGTTCATTGGCGGCCAGAATTCTGTTCACAGCGTCCTGCTGGGAGGCATTGAGCCGGGGATGGGTGAACCTGGGCAGTTCATTATTAAAGGTAGGCGACTTTTCACCAGTCAGGATTTGTACGAGCTGGTTTTTATCAGCTCCTGATGCCTGTTTTAAGGCATTTTGCATCTCATCGTAGCTGTTGTCATCAAAAGACAGGTCGATGCCTAATTTTCCGTCATTTGCCCATTCCGGGAGCTCATCGGTGCGTAAGGTGATTTTCAGGCGGTTACCGCTTTGGTAGGAGACGGTGCCTTCTATATTATCTTTTTTAGGATCGTGGTTGGAGAACAGCACGGCAGATACGCCAAAGCGTAGCTGATGTGAGATGTCCTGGTGGGTGGTACGTTCTACTTCGACGGTCAGGTAGTCACCGCGGCTCATTTCGGTTCCCCTGATAGCAATAGGGTACCAGGAGAGGCCATTGGCGCGGCGTTCGGCTACAGATGTTTTTTCCGTGAGTGAAATATACGACTGGCGATCTTCTTCTCTTTCAGTCTTCAGCAGATCCAGCAGCTTTTTAAAATAATCCATGGGCGCAAAGGTACGCCTTTCAGGAATTATATGCTTTTCCCGGGGGGATTCGATTGCTGACAGTGAATGACCGGAAGGGTTGGCTACATGTCTTTCTCTGGCGATTCGATCACCGACAGTGAATTACCAACAGGGGTGCTACATGCCTTTCTCCGGCGATTCGAACACCGGCAGTGAATTTCCAACAGGGGTGCTACATGCTTTTCTCCGGCGATTCGATCACCGGCAGTGAATTACCAACAGGGGTGCTACATGCCTTTCTCCGGCGATTCGAACACCGGCAGTGAATTACCAACAGGGGTGCTACATGCTTTTCTCCGGCGATTCGATCACCGACAATATATTCCCTGCAGGATCCTCAAACCAGGCAATCAATGGCCCGCCACCCCTGAAAATCCCCTTATCATCTGTATTTAACTCCCCGCCATACTTTATGAACCGGACACCCTTACTACTCAGCTCATCCACAGCCTGATCAATATTGTCTACCGGGAAATTCAATACCGTATAAGAAGCTGGGGTATGCGTAGGCTTAGGGTACACGAGTACTTTTGAATCGTTATTTATATGCAGTTCCATCACCCCCATAGGTCCATCCGTCACTTCCATCCCCAGTTTCTCCTGGTAGAAGGTTTTCGCTTTTTGAATATCATTGACAGAAAATCCGCTGAAGGCTTTGCTAGTTTTAATCATAACAATGGGGTTTAATTGAACAAACAATTTAAGCATATTCTGGCAGGGGGCCATGCACCAACCACGGCAATTAATAGCCAAAAATTTAATAAGTTTGTCGAAACTAACCTGGAAACCCGCATGGAAACGAATGTACTTGTACCCACTCTGGCAACCCATCTGGCAAACGCTATTCAATCGTTTGATTTTGAAGTACCTGTTACCCTCACCATCGAAGCTGTAAACGATACCGTTCATTTGCGGGAACTCGAGCTTGAAATTGTTTGTAACGTATTAGGGGAACAGGACCACGGCAATGATGTAAAAGTATATCACCTGGCCTTTCTGATCCGCCTGAAGGGAGACAATATCATGTATGAAGAAATGGCTGCTATCGGCACCGATCCCGAAGAATCAATGTCACAGGGAGCCTACACCTTTTTCAGGGGTTTCCTCACTGGCTTCTTCCAATGTCTGCTTGGTTATTATGAGCCTGTCTATGAACTCAAAAGTCCCACCGGCGATGAGTTCCATCTCAACTACAGTCACCTGCAGGTGCAGGGTGCCTTCATGGATGATATGGACGGGCACCAGGACAACACTTTTCCCGACATTCTTTATCCCGCTATCAAAGAAGTATTTGAAAGAGAGATCACTGAACCCGATCATGATTACAAAGATTTCTACTGGATTAAAATTTACCTGAGCAGGCAACCCGGAGGTACATTTATCGGAGAATGTCGTTTCGATAACAACATATGGGATTATGCACTCAATGAACTCATTGAATACGATTATAAATTATGGAAAGAAACAGATCGTTTTCTGGGAAAGAAGCAATTCATTTTTATCCGCCGATGTCCTAAATGACAAATGCAAAAAAAAACAGGCAGTGTCGTATGATACTGCCTGTCTGCTTTTTAGAAAAAAACACTATTTAAGTGGTTTGTGCTGCGGCTGTAACGTGTTGTTACTGTTGTCCGTCTTGTTTGTATCCGCAGTCTTCCTTTCATTTTTATCACCTTCCTGCATTCTTCTGCGTCTTTGATCATCAAAGGCCTTTTGCCTGTTTTGTTGATCCTGGGAAGGATGTTGATCATTTGACTTTTTCATAAAATGAAGTTTTAGTGAATAGTAAGGATAGTACAAATAGAGGGCCAGTTATTTGCCGGCTTCATCCGCTTTTATTTTTGAGATGGATGTTCGGGTTGTTCTTTTGTCTTATCCATAAAATGAAATTTTTAGAGTGTGAATTTATTTTAAATGGGTAGTGCAAACCTGGAATCATGCAAAAAATGGCATGGCCTCATTATTGTTATTTAGAAAGAAAATAATGTTATGGTAAACAAGAAAACAAATACAACTGATATACAGGATTCAAAGCATGATCAGGATCGTATGAAATCAGAAACGACAATGATAGACATGCCTGAAGTAAATGATATACCCGGTCAGGAAAATGTAGAGCCGTTGCCGCCAAATGCTGGCCGTGTGCCTACCCCCGCCTCCGATGATGAAGAGGGATATGGCGTACTCGACGATTTGAATGGCAGTCCAAAAGATGCGATTGAAACAGACGATGAACAACTGATCACTGATGAACGTAGCAATGTATCCCGTCAGGAAAGACAGGATCTATATGCAAGTGCAAACGTCACACCTGGCGATGAAGGCGCTGGTGATCTGAAACGCGCCCAACTGGATAATGTAGATGATGAGGGTGAATTACTGGAAGAACAAACCGGTCAGCTATCAGGTGAAGACCTGGATGTACCTGGTAGTGAATTGGATGATGACAATGAAAGCACAGGTGCAGAAGATGAAGAAAACAATTCGTACAGCGTAGGCGGTGACAGAAATGAATTATAATATGAAGCACACATCTCTTGATAAAGAAAAGGTACAGGTAGATTTCACTTCTATGAATCTACCTGCACCTGTTCTCAATTTTCGTCCAGACGTATATACAGACGGCGATATGTATTATTGCGTATTAGGGGCAGGTACAGACCAGTCAGTATTTGGGGAAGGTAATACAATAGAAGCAGCCCTATTGGACTGGGAAAAGGCTTATCATGAGCAATCAGGTAAATAGGTTTTCCTGGTACCTACATTCACTTACCAACCTGTTTCTTCAAGGTAGGTAAAGGATCCCGGCGATCTGTGCTATTGCTTCATTTGTTCCCATGGTTCCTATAATTGGGGAACAACTTGCTCAGCCACTTCCAAACCCTGCTGCTGAGACGTACTTTCATATGAATAAATACCCCCATTACAGGCGTTCCTTACCCATTGCGTACTGTTGGTTTGCTTCTTGTTATTACTGGTAAAGGCATTAACACTATCAGACGAACTTACCACCTGTATGCTTGGTTATTTCCACTCAATAAAATTGGGACAAATTCACTTACTATAAAATCAAATTTCTCATTGTATGACAACCCGGGTTGGTTCTGAATCCAGATTGAAAATCTTTACATGGCATATTCATGGTAGCTATTTGTATTATCTGTCACAGGGGAACTATGATATATATATCCCGGTAAATGATGAGCGTACACCCGGTTATTATGGTCGTGGGAGGACATTCCCATATGGAAGCAATGTAATAGAGATACCGGCTGATATGGTAAAGAGTTATGACTTTGATGTCATCATGTACCAGTCAGTCAAGAATTATCTTGTAGATCAATACGAGATCCTGACACCTGCTCAGCGCAGGCTACCCAGAGTATACCTGGAACACAATACCCCGCTCAAAAGCCCGTTTGGCACCCGCCATACGGTTAATGATCGTCGCATCTGTCTCGTGCATGTAACACACTATAATAGGTTGATGTGGGATAATAACCGTACTCCTGTTACCGTGATAGAACATGGTGTTACAGATTCAGATATTCCTTACACAGGAGAACTGGGTAAAGGTGTCACCGTTATCAATCACCTGTCACAAAGAGGTCGTGCACTGGGTTGGGATGTATTTCAGCATGTAACGAAGGAGGTGCCAGTAGACCTGGCAGGTATGGGCAACGATGCGATAGGAGGGGGCGAAGTAGCGTTTGCGCAGTTGCCTGCATTCAGGGGTAAATATCGTTACCTCTTTCATCCGGTACGGCATACCAGTTTAGGGCTGGCAGTATGCGAAGCGATGATGCAGGGATTACCCGTTATAGGGCTTGCTACTACAGAACTGGTCACGGTGATTGAAAATGGGGTGAATGGTTTTATCCATACAGATATAGATTTTCTCATTGATAAAATGAAATTGCTGATGAATGATCCTGAGCTGGCTGCACGGATGGGAAAAGCGGCAAGGGAGATGGCGCTCAGGCGGTTTAATATAGATCGCTTTACAGCGGATTGGGATAATCTATTCCATACTGTTTGCAATAATGTGAAGGAGAAAATGATGTAAGAGTTATTTCACATAAAAATGAGCTCTTGAGATTTGCTTAAAAAAGACAAGCTGTTTCTATTGGATAACCAGGGAAAAACAGGCTGTATCAAACTTATGATACAGCCTGTTTAATTTGATGATGACTTCATTTGATAACTTGGAATTCGGGATAATCACGGCCCTGTTATCAGTAGTGATAATGATTGTATTGAATAACTAAATAGAACTAACAATACCTGTTTGTCCCTGCGCATTGATCGTATCACCTGCTTTATAAGGTTTCAGTAATAATATAATAATACCACTGGTGAAGTTCTGCAACGTACCGGAAAGCGCCAGACCGGCCGCTACACCAATAGATCCTACTAAAGCAGCAAAGATGGTCATGCGGATATCCAGTAATCGCATGACACCCAATAATAAAAATACCTGTAATACTGTTGTGATCAATCCTGTGAGGAATGGGCGTAGTGTGGTGTTATCACGATGCTTCATCAGGGTTCTTAACAACCACCTCTTAATGATATGTATCACCCATTGTCCAGCTAATAGAATAAACAATGCAAGTGCGATTCTGGGTCCATAGAGAACGAGCCAATGGTAAGCGTTCTCAAGCATTTTATCCATCATAATCAATCCGGTTTTTCATTTTCAGTATTAAAATATCCTACCAGTCTAAGCAATCACGTGGCCTCATCTTTGTACTTCACTAAGGATAAAAATATAACTTTATGAAACCTGTTAATATAGAGAATAGAAACAAGTATGCGCTTATAACAGGCGCTACCAGTGGAATTGGTTTTGAATTGGCGAAATGCTTTGCAAATGATGGTTACAACCTGATCCTGATAGCACGAAATGAAGAACGATTGAAAGAGGTGACAGATGAGTTGATGAAAAGTTACACGGTAGAAGTCACTCCTATAGCCAGGAATTTATTTGCACCGGAAGCTGCTGAAGAGATCTACGAACAAACAAAGAAAATGGGTATTACTGTAGATGTATTGGTCAATGATGCGGGGCAAGGTGAATGGGGACCATTCGTAGATACCAGCCTGGAGCGTGACATTGATATCATTCATCTGAATATCATCGGTCTGGTGTCACTCACCAAGGTATTTCTGCGTGACATGGTGCGTCGCAACGAAGGGAAGATCCTGCAGGTAGGGTCAGAGGCGGGTACTACGCCAATGCCATTGCTGGCAGTATATGCTGCTACCAAAGCATTCGTCCTGTCATTCAGTGCTGCCCTGGCAGATGAGCTGCGTGATACAAATATTACTATCACAGCTTTATTACCTGGAGCTACAGATACAGACTTTTTCCACAAAGCAGGGCAGGAGGATACTGTCACTTATAGAGAAACGAACCTGGCTTCTCCTGAGATGGTGGCACAGGATGGATTTAAAGCCCTGATGAAAGGTGAGCGGAAAATTATTTCCGGTAATAAAACTAAATTACATGTGTGGATGAATGATCTGCTTGGCTCAAAGATTTCTGCAGCTAATGCACGTAAAGCCAATGAGCCAAGTCATAATACTGCAGGAGAGAAACTGCCGCAGCATGAGGCTTCGTTGAATGAGCGGGAGTATATCACCCAGCATAATGGGGAGAGAGATGGTGATCTGATCACAGGGCGTAAATACAAAGACAGGCCCAATCCAAATGAGCCTGTGTTGACAAAAGAGAATTTACCTGATGCGACAAATGAGTCTACAGGAGTAATAGGTTCTGGCCAAAGACAAGATTCAAACTAAAATGAAAAAAGATTTTCCGGTAGAGGATGTAAGGAGATTCTTAGAACCCACACCTACAGTCCTCGTTACATCTGCTTACAAAGGCAAGCAAAATATTATGACAATGGGATGGTACACTGTAATGGAGTTTGTACCATCCCTGATTGGTTGTATGATCTCAGGGAGTAATTATAGTTTCGGCCTGATCAATAAAAGTGGAGAATGTGTGATCAACATCCCTACTGCTGATATCGCTAAGAAAGTAGTTGCAGTGGGGAACTGTACGGGTGCAGATACAGATAAGTTTGCAGCAATAGGCTTCACTGCCGAGGCAGCCAGCATCGTAAAAGCACCATTAATAAAAGAATGCTTTGCCAGCTTTGAATGTAAAATTCATGATCGTAAGCTCATCAATGCTTATAACTTTTTCATCTTTGAAGTGGTAAAGGCGCATGTAGCTACCCGGCCTAGATTTCCTGAAACTATCGCCTACAGGGGCGATAGCCAGTTTGTACTTTCAGGTAAGAATATCAGCATTCATTCAGACAAGTAATAGGTTGATCACTTCAAATAATACTTCCGGTGATAAATGTTCATCTGGGAGTTGCTTGGTTTATTCAATAATTCAGGCAAAAAGTCTGCTGTAGCGAGTGCAATCTGTTGATGAATATACCCACGGTGGTGCTTAAGGAGGTTAAAGAAGATGTTTGCTAATGCAGGCATTATGCGAAATTAATTGAATCCCGGGGAAAATCGAGTAACTTTGCGCCCCGCGCACGCATAATACATCAACATGGCCTACCTGAATTTATTTGACTTTAAGCAAAAAGTCGATTACAAAAACGAAATCCTGGCTGGCCTTACGGTAGCCATGACCATGATTCCTGAATCTCTGTCCTTTGCAATATCTCTCCATTAACTGGCTTATATGCCGCTTTTATCATGGGCCTGGTTACTGCCGTTTTGGGTGGGCGCCCCGGTATGGTATCGGGTGGTGCAGGAGCGACAGTCGTCGTATTGATTGCATTAATGCAATCCCATGGTATCGAATATGTATTTGCCGCTGTTATGCTGGCAGGACTTATACAAATCTTAGTCGGAGTATTTAGATTAGGGAAGTTTATTAAACTCGTACCTCAGCCGGTGATGTATGGATTTGTAAATGGATTAGCCATCATCATCTTCACAGCACAATTACAACAATTCAAATTAGCTGGTGGAGAATGGTTGTCAGGTTCTCCTTTATACATCATGCTTGGCTTGGTATTATTAACCATCGCGATTGTCTTCTTCTTTCCTAAATTGACGAAAGCAGTACCTGCATCACTTGTCGCCATCATCATCATATTCCTGCTCGTATTCGTTTTTGGGATACACACCAAAACCGTAAAAGATATCGCAGCGCTCAGCGGCGGTTTTCCTCCATTCCATATCCCAGCTATCTCCTGGACCTTTGATACATTAAAACTCATCTTCCCGTACTCCCTTGTAATGGCAGGTGTAGGCTTAATAGAATCGCTCCTTACATTAAATGTAGTAGATGATATTACCGGCACCAAAGGCCGGAATAATAAAGAATGCATTGCGCAGGGTTCTGCAAATATCTTAAATGGATGCTTCACCGGCATGGGTGGATGTGCTATGATCGCGCAAACCTTTGTGAACCTCTCCGCTGGTTCCAGAGCGCGGCTCTCCGGCATTATTGCAGCCATCACCATATTGATGGTGATCTTATTTGGTGCGCCCATCATTGAAAAAGTTCCCATGGCAGCGCTGGTTGGTGTAATGATGATGGTAGCTATCGGTACCTTTGAATGGATCAGTATCCGCATCATCAACAAAATGCCCCGTCACGATGTCATCATTGGTATTCTCGTGGCCCTTATCACTGTATGGTTGCACAACCTTGCCCTGGCTGTACTTGCAGGCGTGGTAATCTCAGCGCTTGTTTTTGCATGGGAAAGTGCGCATAAATTGCAGGTAAAAAACTATATCGATGCAAAAGGGATCAAACATTACGAAGTAAATGGCCCGCTGTTTTTCGGTGCCATCAGCACTTTCAATGCGAGCTTCGATATTGACAATGATCCGGAAGAAGTCATTATAGATTTCAATGATAGTCGCGTTACAGACATGAGTGCGATTCAGACATTAGGTAAATTAACTGAACGGTATAAACAAGCCGGCAAGAAACTCCATCTCCGCCATCTAAGCGATGACTGCATCGCAAAACTCACAAATGCAGAAGGCGTAATCGATGTAAACATTATATAAAAAACGAACGGTATTAAAAATTCAGATTTAGATTTTCCTCAAGAAAATCTAAATCTGAATTTTTAATACCGTTCGCCCCTCCGAAAGCATTGAGAATTTCCCGCAGGGAAATTCTCAATGCTTTCGCTATTTATGGCACGTATACCTTAGCCTTTAAAGCCGTTTGCACATCCGTCGGTAAGTTACTCAACAAACTATACCCCGTAGAATCTTCAATCGCCTTCACAGTAGTAATATATTCCTTCCAGTTAGTAGATACCGTCGTATTATCATTCGGTGTATCAATCGCCACAACAGTAGCACTGCTGGTGATACGGCTCAGATCATTATCTCCCACAGGAATCACTACTACTACCTTCCAAACCTTCCTTGGCACAGTCACATTTCCACCATCAATCGTAGTTGCCGCACCCGCAGAACCAGTACCACCTGTACCATAACTACCCATGATAATAAAACACTCATTCGCACTCCCCGCCAGCGTATTCCTTGTATAATCCTCAAACGTAGCCCACGCCTTCTGGTTATTATTCGGCGCCTGCGGAATCATATTACTCATCAGGAAAGTAGCCTCATTCGCAGCAACAGAACTCGTTCTATCTCCTGAAGGACAGTTATGTCCCCTATCAAATCCTGAACTGGTGAAACTCGTACTCTGCACCTGGTAAAATGTTGAAGGCAACTCTGTATCCGCCCTGAAATCATCCGTTCTTCCGGAACTTCCCACATCACTCGCCTGCAAATGCCAGCTCACCCAATTCGGTCCGCCACGTAAACTATTATAAGATCCAACCCAATAATCCCTGTCAATTAAATAGTTGGCCGGAAACTCTATACAAGGTTGTGCACTTGAGGGGTTTCCTAATAAGATATGACTATCGTCACTTGTATTAGCAGTATAAGTCCCGCATGTATCAGCAGAAGACCCTCCACCTGAATAGCGAATTGTGTCTGGTGTACTCGCAGCCGGTTTTACCGCCACATCTCCCTGTTTCTCACAGGCAGCAAGGATCAATAATAAGAACGCAGCTGGCAATAATAATTTTTTCGCTTGCATCAATTAGCTTTTATAAGAGTAATGAAAGTTGGAAAGTGGTCACTAAAACCCCCCATATAGTTGTCAAAATCAAAAGTGCGCTTAGGATACCCCTGATATCTGCCAGAAGTCTGAATCATATCGTCTCTCTTGAAAATATTCGCTTTGTAAAAGTGATAATGCCCATCATCCTTATTCAATAAATGCTGAGACATCACAATCTGATCAAATAATGCCCATGAATCCTGGTATGCCAGTGTACCAATCCCTTTTTTGAAAAACGCCATCCAGGGATTAAACAATTCATTCTCTTTCAATTTCTCCGCATCACCTTTTGCTTTCAATACACTGGTCATACTTTCATTAGTAGGATTGTCATTCAGGTCACCCATCAACACCACATTTGTATTCGGATCTATCCGGAACAGGCTATCTATAATATGTCTGCCCACACCTGCTGCAATGGCACGTCCCGGTGCAGAAGCAGCTTCTCCATTACGACGTGATGGCCAGTGATTCACAAAAATGTGATACACTTCACCATCCAGGTTCCCTGTCACCCACAATACATCACGGGTGGGATAGCCATCTGGAAGTTGCACTGTGAGTGACTTGCTACTTATAACAGTAAAATATGCAGGGTTGTATAACAATGCCACATCGATACCGCGTTTATCAGGAGAGTCATAGTGTACGATCTTGTAAGGTAGCTTGCCTGTATTGATCATGTCTTTCAAAACTCCTTCATTTTCAATCTCTGCCACACCTAAAACAGCCACGCCATCCGGTGAAAATTGTTTGCCCATGTCAGTTACAACACTGGCCATGTGCTTTACTTTGTCCTGGTATACTTCACTCGTATACCCCTTTTTTCCTGTTGGTAAAAATTCATAGTCGTTTACATGTTCCTGATGGATTGTGTCGAAAAAATTTTCAAGATTGTAAAACCCGATGTTGATCACCTTGTATTCTTTTTTCTGTGCCCATAGGGATAGTAGAGGACACAAGGATAAGAAAATCAACTGGTTGATAGCTCTTCTCGATGGCATTTGGATTATTTTAGTTCACGTATTCCGATATAAAAACGGGTGCAAAGAAAGTACAAGCATTCTAGGTAGTAAGCCCTAAGAATGTTAATAAATTATTAAATGCGATGAAACGAATTTAACAATATTTTGTAATTTCAAAAATCGTATACTTTTGCGACCGCTAGTAAAACAAAACATAAATAAGCAGGGGAAGCATTATGTCATGAGCTTAGAGTAACTATCAACATATGTGAACATGCTGTTGATCCATTTTTCGTGAACTAATCGCACATAGCAAATACATTTTAATAAACGGATTCATTTCCGGGTAGGGGATTCTATTGCATTTATTTTTTAAACAAACACCATTCGTAAATCCTTATGTCTATTTACAACAGAATAGTTGCGGTGGGATGCCTTTGTATGTTCATTTCCAGTGCAAGGTCACAGGTTCGTGATTCAGCCTATGTACGGGATTCTCTGATCAGAGAGGATGTAAAGGCCAACATTCCCATCATTTCTATTGATGAAACAGACTCTGACAATGGCAATGCCGCCGGTCAGAACATCTCCTCCATTCTATATGCAGGAAGGGATCCGTATTTTTCAAACGTGGCAAATTTCAATGCTGCAAGGTTCAAAGTAAGAGGTTATAATGCCGATTATTTTGAAACATATATCAATGGCATTCCTGTAAAAAACATTACTAATGGCTTCACACCATGGAGTTTATGGGGTGGTCTGAACGATGTAATGCGAAACAGGCAAAGTGCCAATGGTCTGCGCCCGGTTGATTTCGGTTTAGGCGATATCGGAGGTGTGAACAACATTGACACACGTGCTTTCCGTCAGCGTCAGCAACTGAGTGTCAGCTATGCAGCAACCCGTGGTAACTACAATCACCGTCTTATGGCCAGCTGGAGTTCAGGTATGAGCAAGAAAGGGTGGGCTTTTTCTCTCGCAGCTTCCGGTCGTTATTCCAAAGATGGTTATGTAGAGGGTACATTTTACGAAGGTGCATCTTATTTCTTCGCAGCAGACAAAAAGATCAATGCAAAGCACATGCTGTCTTTCGTGACCTTCGGTTCGCCAACTGCTGATGGTGGTCAGTCCGCCGCTACGAAAGAGATGTACGACCTCGCAGGTTCACATTATTACAACTCTTCATGGGGATGGCAGGATGGCAAAAAGCGTAGTGCAAATTATACCACTACCTATCAGCCATATGCCATCCTGAGTCATGAATGGAAGATCGACGACAAGAGCCGTCTGAATACTGCCGTTGCTTTCTCTTATGGTGAGCGTGCACGTACAGGACTTGACTGGTACAATGCACCAGATCCAAGACCTGACTACTACCGCAACCTGCCAAGCTACCAGGAAAGCACCGCTGCTGCTGAGTACATTGCCAATAAATATCGTACGGATGAATCTTATCGCCAGATCAACTGGACAAAGATGTACAACATCAACCGTATCAATGAAGAGACTGTTGAAAATGCAAACGGTATCACCGGCAACAGTGTAACGGGCAACCGTTCCCTGTACATCCTGCAGGACAGAGTTGTACAGACCAGGAAATTTAACTTCAATACTATTTACAATAAGAACCTGAACAAACATGCCGACCTCACCGCTGGTATCTACTTCAACCACCAGCGTGACCGCAACTACCAGCGTGTACACGATCTGCTGGGGGGCGACTTCTATGTGAATGTGAATAAGTTCGCACAACAGACCAATACCAGCACGGAAGATGTTGAACAGTTTGACCTGGATAATCCTAACCGCATCCTGAAAAGAAAGGATAAATATGGTTACGACTATTCTATGAACGTAAACGATGCGAAAGTGTTCTTACAGGGTATGTTCCACTACGACCATGTAGACTTCTTTGTATCCGGCGCATATGACCATACATCTATGTTCCGCGAAGGATATATCAGGAATGGTTTGTATCCAACTAACTCAAAAGGTAAATCTGAAACCTTCAACTTCAATAACTACGCTTTCAAAGCAGGTGCTACCTACAAGATCGATGGCCGTAACTATGTATTCCTGAATGCATCAGCGTCCACCCGCTCTCCTTATGTAGAGAACATCTTCATCTCTCCACGTAACCACAATGGTACACAGAGCGATGTGAAAGCAGAGAAGGTATATAGCGCAGAAGCTGGTTACGTCATGAATGCGGAGAAAGTAAAAGTTCGCCTGAATGCCTACTACTCCCTGTTCCAGGATGGTATGGACATCATGAGCTATTACGATGATAGCTATGCCAGCTTTGTAAACTATGCATTGTCTAATATAGACAAGGTAAACTATGGTATGGAGTTCGGTATCGAAGTACCTGTCTACGAAGGGCTGAAGGCGACTGCAGCTGCGAACATCGGTCGTTATTTCTACGACTCCCGTCAGCATGCGGTAGTAACATCTGATAACAGCTCTGATGTGATCACATCAGAAACAGTATACACCAAGAACTATCATGTAGGTCAGACACCTCAGGAAGCCTACACCGTAGGGCTGAACTACCAGGGTAAGAAAAACTGGTTTGTAAATGTGAATGCGAACTACTTCAACCAGATGTGGCTGGAGATTAACCCGGTAAGACGTACGGAGAGAGCGACAGAAGATGTTCAGCACAACTCTTCACAGTGGCATTCCATCCTGGATCAGGAGCAACTGCCATCGCAGGTAACCATGGATCTTTTTGGTGGAAAGACCTGGTATACACATGTAGGTGGGCGTTCTGCATCAATTGTATTTACACTGGGTGTGAACAATCTGCTGAACAACAGGAACCTGATCAGCGGTGGTTATGAGCAGTTGCGTTTTAACTATACAGATAAAGACGCGAGCACTTTTCCTCCGAAATTCTATTATGCATACGGCACGAATTTCTTTGCCAGCCTTGCATTCAGACTTTAATTATTAAAAATATAATCAGCTATAACAATGAGAAATTTATTGCATTCTTACCGTACCTTATTGGGGATGCTGCTTTTATTATCCCTTACTTTTGGAGCTTGTAAGCGCCAGTACGATGAACCTCCTTATGCAACTGACCCAGACATTCAGGCGACTACTACCATTGCAGAATTGCAGGCAATGTATACCGGTACGCCGGTAGAAATTACCGACAGCCTGATTATAGTAGGTGTGGTGACAGGTAACGACCAGGAAGATAACCTGTATAAAAAGATCACCCTGCAGGATGCAACCGCAGGTATCGAAATCGAAATCGATCAATCTTCTTTGTATGCTTCCTATCCTGTAGGCCGTAAACTCTTTATCAACCTGAAAGGTCTGACACTGGGTACTTACAATGGTTTGCTGGAACTGGGGCTGGGTGTAAACAGCAGCAACCAGCCACAGCGTATTTCCAGCTCTGTGATCGATGATTTCATCACCGTGGGTAGCACTGGCAACGTGGTGGAGCCGGTAGAAGTGACCATCAGCGAACTGTCTTCCACTTACCAGAGCATGCTCGTAAGCATCAAGGATGTGGAGTTTGCAGACAGCTACCTGAGTTCAACATATGCTGACAGCGTAAATTCAACAACTGCAAACGTAACCCTGCAGGATTGCTCTGCCAATACGCTCTCTGTTCGTACCAGCGGTTATGCCAGCTTTGCAAATAAAACGGTGGCACAGGGTAAAGGTACCATCACAGGTATCTACTCTTTCTATAACTCTGACAAACAGTTCTACATCCGTACACTGGATGACGTAGCTGATATGACAGGTGTTCGTTGCGATGGTACAACTGCCAGCGACAGTGTAGAACAGATCAGCATCGATAGTCTGCGTAACCTGTATAGCAGTGCAGACATCACAGTACCAAGAGGTCGTTATATCACTGGTTATGTGATTTCCAATAGTGCAAAGGGTAACGTGAATACACAGAACCTGTACCTCCAGGAAGGTAACGATATGTCAGGTATCCTTGTACGTTTCACAGCAGCACATAGCTTTACACAGGGACAGAAACTGAAGATTGCAATAGGCGGTCAGACATTGACCAGCTATTATGGTCAGCTGGAACTGAACAACATTCCTTTGGATAGTGCTACAGCAACCGGCGATACCATGAGCATCACGCCAAAGGTATTGACCATTACAGAACTCGAGGCGCAGGCAGCGGCGCTCTCCGGTACTTTGGTGACCATTAAAACAGTTACCCTGAGCAATACAGCAGGCAGTACTTATTCAGGTACAGTAGTCGTGACAGATGCAACAGGTACAGTGAATTCCTTTGTTCGTACAGGTGCTTCTTTCGCATCATCCACCTTCCCTACAGCAGCATCTTCTTACACAGGTGTATTGAACATCAATAGCTCCAGTTATGAAGTAAATATCCGTGATACTACAGACGTGATCAGATCTACTTCATCCTCCTCAGGTGGTAGTGATTCAGGTAGCGGTGGCAGCGACGGTGGTAGTGATTCAGGTAGCGGCAGTGGTGGTACCAGCACAGTAGTATATACTGAAAACTTCAGCAAAGGTGGTAAAACAGGGTATGCAGATGCAGCAACCACACAGGACGTAGGCTCATGGCAGTTTAGCCAGTCATTGATAGCGGTAACCGGTACTTCTACAGTGAAGGACGTATTCACCAGCGGTAATACAAATACAGCCCGTCTGAGAGGTACTAACAGTAGCACAGACGATGGTTATATCATGATGAACTTTGACCTGACCGGTGTGCAGACAATAGCCATCGATCACGCAGGTGCAAGCTATGATACCGGTGATGGTGTGACCTATGGTTTCACGCTGTTCGCTTCTTATGATGCAGGTGCAACCTGGACCCAGGTAGGTAGTGCAATCAGCAGCACAGTGTCAGTAATGAATACAGAGACCTTTACAATTGGTGCAGCAGCGGGTACTGCGGTGAGATTCAAAATTCTGAATACTTCCAGCAATGGTTCCAGCGCACGTGTACGTATGAATATTGGTAGAGTGGTATTTACAACTTTAGAATAAAACAGCGGTTCTTTTTAGAAAGGAATTTTCTAAAGTTCTTAGAACGAAATCTTCCAAATGAAAAAGCTTTTGCCGAAGGCAAAAGCTTTTTCATTTATTTGAAATCGTATCTTCAATCTATGAAAAAGATACTTTTATTCCTCCTGTTACCCTTTGCCGCCCAGGCGCAAACCAACTATCCATTAAAGCTGGACGCTTATATGCGTGCCCAGGCCACCATCTCCCATTTCAGTGGCAGCGTACTCGTAGCGCAGAAAGGTAAAGTCATTTACAGCAGTGCTTTTGGCGAAGCTGATAAGGAATGGCATGTGAAAAACACGGTAGCCGGTAAATACCGTATCGGCTCCATCACCAAGCAATTCACGGCGGCCTGTATCCTGCATTTGGAGGAACAGGGTAAACTGAGCCTGGATGACAAACTAAGCAAATACATTCCTGATTATCCACAGGGCAACCAGGTCACAATACACATGCTGCTGAACCAGACAACGGGTATTACAGATTATACCTCTCTGCCAGAAACCGATTTGCATGCTGATGTATTGGATGTAGCCCCTGCTGACTTTATTAAAAGTTTCCAGTCACAACCCTACTTATTCACACCCGGTTCTCAATGGGCATATAGCAATTCCAACTATTTCCTGTTGGGATATATAGTGGAAAAGGTAACGGGTGAGCCATTTGCGAATTACCTTAAAAAGATCACTGACAAAGCGGGTTTGAAAAATACCGGCATGGATCGTCCTGATACCCTCTTGCCTTACCGTACACATGGTTATTGGGAAGACTATAATATACCTTTTTATACCATGTCAGGTCCTTATGCTGCTGGTGGCATGTATTCAACCGTAGGGGATTTGCTGGCCTGGGATCAGGCATTGCTTGGCAATAAGGTATTGTCCGAAGCTACTACCAGGAAAATGACCACCGCTTATATGGGCCATTATGGTTATGGTCTGATGATCGACAGTTTGGATACCCATCCCAGGATCTGGCACAGTGGGGGCATTCCCGGATACCGGTCAGTGATCAGCTGGTATAAAGATGGCGATTTCAATGTGATCGTATTATCCAACAATGAATCCAATGCACAATATGTAGCCGGTGGATTGGCAGGTATCATGCTGAATATGCCAGTTGTGAATCCTTATGTTCACAAGGCGGCGGCTATCAATAATGCGGTGATAGATAATTATGTGGGGACTTATTTTGTTGGAAATAAAATAGAGCTGATCAGGAAAGAAGGTAAATTATACCGTAAGGTAAATGGGGTGGATGATATAGAGCTGATACCTGAATCAGAGAAGAAATTTTATTACAGTGATGGTACGGACAGGCAGATAGAGTTTGTGACAGATGCAGCAGGAAAGGTGGTGAAAGCGAATGTGATTATGGGTGGGTTGAAATTACCATTAGAAAAGATAGGAGAGTAGCGTTTTTTAAGATAAAGGTCTCTTTATAAAAATACGCTCAAAAGAAATCCCCGCTGACTATGCGGGGATTTCTTTTGAGCGTATTATTTATTTCTTTACCAGCGTAGGTTGAACTAACTTCTTCCATATCTCATACCCATCTTTATTCAAATGCAGCATATCACTCTGGAAAATCTCAGGCCTTGAATTCCCTTCCTTTGTCAACATCGGCGTATACACATCTACCCATGTAATCTTATGCTGCGTTTTCAGGTATTCCTGAATCAGTGCATTTGCTTCTTTCACAGTTTCCCGGTATTTATCACGGGATGGACTTGGCTTAATTGATATATAAGTGATCGGCGTTTCCGGCAGTTTTGCCCTGATGGCAGTGATCAGCTTTTTCGTACGATCGAGTACTGTATCAGCAACCGCACCATCCGGAATATCATTTTCTCCTACATACAACACGATCTCGCGTGGATGATATGCAAATACCAGATCGTTGAGGTAAAAGGTGATATCATTCACCACAGCACCCCCAATACCTCTGTTCATCACATCGTAGGCGGCAAAGGTTCGTTCAGCATCTTCCCATTTACGGATAGAAGAGCTTCCTACAAAAACGATCGGGTTAGCAGGCGGGGCGTACATTTGGTCATAGTGTTTAATCGTCTGTACATCATCCCAGAAACGTGGTTTATCCTGTGCTTTACTCACCTGTATAACGGTCATGCCTACCAGCAGCAGAAGCATGGCTTTCTTCATAACATTCGGTTTAAAATGCCAAGGTAATAATTCTATACGGATAACAGTACAGCTACGTAGTGGCAAATAGCAGCTGCGAGCACAAAGAAATGCCATACGGCGTGGGTATAAGTCTTTTTCTCGCAAAGGTAAAAGTACACACCGATAGAATACAAAACACCGCCAATAGCGATCATGGTGATCACAGGCACAGGCAGGGAAGTAAAAAATGTTTTACCTCCTACAATCATAATCCATCCCATAATGAGATAGATGATAGTGCTCAGGATATTGAACCGCCCTGTAAAGAAGGATTTAAAAACGACACCAACGGCGGTCAGTCCCCACAAAATACAGAGCAGCGTAATCCCGAATGCATTGTTCATAAACACCAGTAAAAATGGTGTGTATGTACCGGCAATGAGGAAATAGATACTGATATGATCCAATACCACAAAGAGCTTTTTTACCTGTTGATCCTGGGCCAGGTGGTATACGGTAGAGCAGGTGAAAAGCAGGATAAAACAAAAGCTGTAAATACCGGCGCCTACTATACCCGGGGTATTTCCATGAGTAGCAGCAATACCGGTCAGCACCGGGAGGGCGCTGAGCCCAAAGAGGATGCCGACGGCGTGGATAATGCCGTGCACGATCTCCTGTTTACGGTTGTAGAATGTGTCTAAAACAATCATTGGTTAATCTTTTCGTCTGCATGCAAAATTAACGAGAATAGCCGGGGGAGATTGTTAAAATAGCGTAAAAAAAGATTACTGCTTCAGCAGCATCAGATCGGGTTGGGCATACTTGTAGACTTTAAAATAGATCGTCGTATTGGTCTGGTACACCCCCTCAATCTCTGATAATTGGTTGACGAACTGTACTAAATGATCATTATCTCTACACATAACATTGACTTCCAGGTCATATGAGCCTGATGTCATAGCCAGGAAACTCACCTCCGGTAGTTGTGCAATCTGCCTGGCTACGTGTTCTTTGAAGGTGGCCGGCCGGATGTACACTGCGATATGTGCATAAGATCTGAATCCTACCTTATCCGGGTCCACTCTGCCTATAATATTGATGGTCCCTTCTTCAATCAATCTGTTAAACCGGGTCCTGATGGTACCAATGGATACATTCAGTTTCTCCGCAATCACGGTAAACGACACCCTTCCATCCTGTTGGAGGAATGATAAAATCGAAAAATCAAGATCATCCAGTTGAGTTGGTAACTTCTCGGGTATTTTATGCTTCGCCATAGTAAGGGTTATAATGCAAGAAAATGCAGAAATTTCAGAAAGTATGCATTAAATGTACATTTTTTTTAGTAAATTGATCTTATCGTATTAAAAATGTCAGTGGCTGACCACCCACTCACAACTTTTTACCCAAACACCCCAAGGCAAATGAAATACGACCAATTGCAGAATTTTGTAAACGGAAGTTTTACCAGGATCGCTTCCGACCGTACAATTCCCGTCATCTCTCCAATTGACGGTACATTATTGACAGAGCTGCCCTGCTCCACAGCCGCGGATCTGGACATCGCTGTACAGGCAGCCAAAAAGGCATTTCCGGGCTGGAGCCGCACACCTATTAAAGAACGGGTGCAGGTCTTTTTCAGGTACAAATTCCTGTTGGAGAAGAATCTGGAAACACTCGCTAGTGTGATCAGCGCTGAAAATGGGAAGACGTATGGAGAAGCTGTACAGGAAGTAGAAAAATGTATAGAGTTGACAGAGTTCGCCACCTCACTACCACAGCTTATAGCAGGCGAGGTACTCGAGGTATCCAGTGGAGTGGAATGCCGTACATCCCATGTTCCTATTGGGGTAGTGGCATCTATCGTACCATTTAATTTCCCGGCCATGGTACCGAATTGGACGATTCCCAATGCACTGGCTTTGGGCAATTGCATGATCATTAAACCATCGGAAAAGGTGCCATTGAGTGTGGGCCTGATCGCTTCATTATTAAAAGAAGCCGGGTTGCCGGATGGGGTTTTTAACATCGTGAATGGCGATAGTGAAATCGTGAATGCCATTTGTGATCATCCTGACATTCAAGCTGTTTCTTTTGTAGGGTCTACCAAAGTGGCGAAGATCGTGTACCAGCGTGCTACACAAAGTCTGAAGCGCTGCCTGGCACTGGGTGGTGCAAAGAATCACCTGCTGGTACTACCGGATGCCAAACCGGATATGACCGCACAAAACATTGCTGCATCTATGAGTGGCTGCGCCGGACAACGATGTATGGCGGCATCTGCCATGGTGGGCGTAGGAAATGTGGATCACATCATCGCCATTCTTTGTGAGGAAGCGAAGAAAATCATTCCCGGAAAAAATTTAGGGGCGGTGATTAATAAAGATGCAAAAAACAGAATAGAGCAGTATATTACAGAAGCAGAAAAGAATGGCGCCCGCATATTAGTAGATGGCAGAGGCGCAGCTGTACCGGGTAAGGAAAACGGTACTTATGTAGGACCCACCATCATTGATTATGTAACCCCTGACATGTCCGTAGCGAAGGAGGAAATATTTGGACCTGTGATCAGTATACTTCGCACTTCCACCGTAGATGAAGCACTTGATATAGAAAATGCAAGCCCTTATGGCAATGCCGCGTCTGTGTTTACGCAAAATGGTAGCATGGCCCGCTATGTAGCGGAGAGGGCAAGTGCTGGAATGATCGGTGTGAATGTAGGCGTGCCCGTACCCCGTGAGCCATTCTCATTTGGAGGTTGGAATGAAAGTAAATTCGGCGTGGGCGATATCACTGGAAAAAGTTCAATTGAATTCTGGACCAGGCTAAAGAAAAGTACGACCAAATGGAACCCGGAAGAAGGGATTAACTGGATGAGCTAGGAGTATTTCAAGTCTGATAAAAATTATTGTATGTCAGCTATTGTTGACCTGTCAACCGCACAGGGGATTATCCAGGATAATCTCGACTATACACTATTTTCATGGAGCAGGCAGAAAGGCCTGCAACCTATTGCTGTAAAGCATGCAGCGGGAGTGTACCTGTATGATTATGATGATAAGCGATATCTGGATTTTTCGTCCGGATTGATAAATGTAAATATTGGTCATGGTAACCAGCGGGTCACTGAAGCGGTGATACGGCAGATGCAGGCGGTGAGCTATGTAACACCCGGTTGTGTGACGGAGGCGAGGGGGGAATTAGGGAAGAAGTTAGCCGCTATTTCTCCGGGTAATCTCACTAAAACGCTCTTTACAGTATGTGGTGCAAGTGCCATTGAAAATGCAGTGAAACTAGCCAGACTCTATACGGGCAGACATAAGATCATAACCCGCTACCGTGCGTTTCATGGCGCTTCTTATGTGGCGATGAGTGCCGGGGGCGATCCCCGTAAACTGGCAGCAGATGCCCAGCAGGCCCCAAACTTTGTGCATGTGGAAGATCCTTATTGTTATCGTTGCCCATGGGGAAAGGAGATGAATTCCTGTTCAAGGGAATGTGTGAGCCATGTGGAAAGGGTGATTGAATTTGAAGGACCCGAAAATGTTGCGGCTATATTGATGGAGGGGGAAAGTGGAAGTTCCGGTTGTATAAAATATCCGCCTGATTATTTGCAAAAGATAAGAGCACTTTGTGATAAGCATGGTATCCTGCTTATAGCTGATGAGGTGATGAGTGGATTTGGGAGAACAGGTAAATGGTTTGCCTGCGATGTACACGGAGTAGTGCCTGATATGATCGCGACAGCCAAAGGGATTACAGCCGGGTATCTGCCATTGGGTGCATTGATAGTGAGTGATCAGATAGCGGCGCATTTTGATGAAAGGACTTTGTGGCTGGGATTGACTTATTCTGCACACCCGGTATGCTGTGCAGCAGGTGTGGAGGTACTGAAGATATATGAAGATGAACACCTGTTGGAAAATGCAGCTTATATGGGGAAATATGTGACAGAACAGGTAGAACTGATGAAAGCACAACATCCTTGTATCGGAGATTTCAGAACGACTGGGTTATTAGGTTGTATAGAGCTGGTGAAGAATAGGGATACAAAAGAGCCGATGGCACCATTTAATGCAAAGCCGGAGGAGATGGTGGTGATGAATAAGGTGGCAGCACGGATAAAACAACTGGGGATGTATGCATTTGTACGGTGGAATTATGTGTTTATAGCACCACCATTGAGTATTACAAAAGAGCAGATGGATAAGGGATTGGCGATAATTGATGATGCACTGGGAATAGCAGATGAGTATGTGAGCTGAACGCAATAGGTCGGCTAAGACAATTTAGCAATAGGTCGGTTAAGACAATTTAGCAATAGGTCGGTTAAGACAATTTAATAACCTGAGGGCAAAAGACTGATCAGTGGATTTATATTTTCTAAGAAAAGTCTCATATTTTCTAAGAAAAGTCTCTTTACCCTTGCTACTACTTATTACACCACTAACCAATACGTAATCTGAGAACTAACTACTATTCATATGCCTACCAATTTGTACAGTGAAGACCTGGCACCCGTACCTGCAGGCAGCAGGACCTGGAACACCTGGAATTACGCAGCTCTCTGGATCAGTATGAGCCTGTGCATTCCCACCTACATGCTGGCCAGTTCGCTGATAGAAGGTGGCATGAACTGGTGGCAGGCGATCCTCACTATTTTCGCAGGCAATACAGTCGTCTTGATACCAATGATCTTAAATGGTCATGCCGGCACCAAATACGGCATTCCTTTCCCTGTATTTGCCCGCGCCAGCTTCGGCACCAAAGGCGCAAATGTCCCTGCATTACTACGTGCCATTGTAGCCTGTGGCTGGTTTGGCATACAAACATGGATTGGCGGCTTTGCTATCTATCAGATGCTAAGACTGTGGATACCGGCATTGGAACAATTGCCTGCTTTATTCCCTGCTTCATGGGGACTGGCCACAGGTCCGGCAATTTGTTTTATCCTTTTCTGGATATTGAATATGTATGTTGTGTATTTAGGCATTGACAGCATCAAAAAACTATTAGTATTCAAAGCGATCTTCCTACCTGTTGCAGCACTGGCTTTATTATACTGGGCCATCCACGCAGTAAACGGTGGATTAGGACCTATTCTCACCCAGCCTTCCCGTTTTCAAAATGCAGGTGCCTTCTGGGCATTCTTTATACCTGCACTCACGGGTATGGTAGGGTTCTGGGCCACCCTCTCATTGAATATCCCTGATTTCACACGCTATGCAACTAGTCAGCAGGCACAGGTAAAAGGACAGGCATTAGGATTACCAACATCTATGACGTTGTTTTCATTTATAGGGGTAGTGGTTACATCAGCTACGACTATAGTATATGGTACCACAATCTGGGACCCGGTAGTGCTGGCTGGTAAGTTTGATAATAAAATACTGGTAAGCATCGCCATGATAGGGGTCGCTATCTCCACATTGGCTACGAATATTGCTGCAAATATAGTAAGTCCGGCCAATGACTTTGCACACCTGAACCCAGCGAAGATCAGTTTCCGTACAGGAGGTTTTATTACCGGTATCATTGGTATTCTCATCTTCCCATGGAAACTGGTAGCTGATCCGGGAGGGTATATATTTACCTGGCTGGTGGGTTATTCAAGTTTGTTAGGCCCTGTAGGAGGTATAATGATTGCTGATTACTACCTGCTGCGCAAACAACACCTGGAACTGGATGAATTGTACCAGCATGATGGCCGGTATAGTTATGCTAATGGGTACAACAGGTATGCGCTACTTGCATTATTATTGGGTATTGCACCGAATATTCCTGGTTTCCTGGCCACCATACATGTCATTGCTGCAGATGCATTTCCTGCATGGGTAACAGGCATATATAGCTATGCATGGTTTGTGGGCTTTTTTGTTTCAGGCATTGGTTACACACTAATGATGCGTTCAATAAAATCTATCGAGTATGTCACTGCTGATTAACAAGGAAGAGATATTATGCCTTCAGATGCATTACCTGCATGGGTAACTGGCATATATAGCTATGTATGGTTTGTGGGCTTTTTTGTTTCAGGCATTGGTTACACACTGATGATGCGTTCAATAAAATCTATCGAGTATGTCACTGCTGATTAAAAACGGAAGAATCATTACAGCTGCCGATGATTACGTGGCTGATATTTTTATAGAAGGAGAAGTGATCACTGCAATCGGAAAGAACCTACCCATCACTGCTACCCGGCAAATAGACGCCAGCGGCAAACTTATATTCCCCGGTGGTATCGACCCGCATGTCCATCTGGCTATGCCTTTCATGGGTACATTTTCCAGCGATACCCATGAAACAGGTACCCGGGCAGCTTTATTCGGCGGTACCACCACCGTCATTGATTTTGTATTACAAACCCAGGGCCATTCACTCAAAGAAGCCCTGGATGACTGGAACAGCCGCGCACGCGGCACCGCTGTAGGTGATTATAGTTTCCACATGGCAGTTACTGATTTCAATGAAAATACAAAAGCCGAAATAAGAACCATGATCGAGGAAGAAGGCATCACCTCCTTCAAAACTTTCATGGCCTACAAAGGTGCCTTAATGATAGACGACCGGCAGATGGTTGCACTCATGCAGGAAGTAAAAAAACATGGAGGCATGGTAACCGTACACGCCACCAATGGAGACATGATCGATTACCTTGTAGCACAGAACAGGGCGAACGGCAATCTATCTCCAAGATATCATTACATCTCACAACCAGAAGTAACAGAAGCAGAGGCTTCCGGCCGCTTTGCAGATATTGCTAATTATACCGGTTGCCCCGGATATATTGTACACCTTACCTGCGAAGGCGCTTTGAATGCAGTACGCAATGCAACCCGGCGTAACCAGCATGTATTTGTAGAAACCTGTATTCAATATTTAGTATTGGATAGATCATATTATGAAAGAGGATTTGAAAGTGCGAAGTGGGTGATGAGTCCTCCACTGAGAGAACCCAAGGATCAGGCAACCCTCTGGGCGGGTATCAACCAGGGCCTGGTAAATGTAGTAGCGACAGATCATTGCCCTTTTATGTGGAGCCAAAAGCTCATGGGAAAAGATGATTTCTCAAAGATCCCCAATGGTCATCCGGCGATAGAGAACAGGATGGAATTATTATATAGTGAAGGTGTGCATGAAAAAAAAATCACACTGAACAAATTTGTAGAAGTAGCCTGTACAAACCCTGCTAAGATCTTTGGGATGTTTCCCCGTAAGGGAACAATCGGTATAGGCAGCGATGCTGATATCGTCATCTTTGACCCGACTGAAGAACACGTATTATCAGTCAGTACCCACCACATGAATGTGGATTACTCCGGTTACGAAGGCTGGCCTGTTACGGGCAAAGTAAAGACTGTATTACTGCGTGGCCAGGTCGCAATAGAGAATGGCGATTGTTTGTTACCCAAAGGCGCCGGGCAGTTTATCCACCGAAATAAAGTTAATGGCATTATCTAACCAAAATCATAGAATCGCATGTCACGTATTATTAAATCAGGGTTAATCCAGATGAGTTTACCGAAAACGGAAGGCGAAGGTACGATTGAAGAAATCAAAGAGGCGATGTTTCAAAAGCATGTGCCACTTATAGAAGCTGCCGGAGAGCAGGGAGTACAGATCCTTTGTTTGCAGGAGATTTTTAATACACCTTATTTCTGTCCAGGTCAGAACAGTGATTGGTATCAATCTGCCGAACCAGTACCTGGGCCGACTACAGAGCGAATGGCAGCCTATGCAGCAAAATATAATATGGTGATCATTGTGCCGGTGTATGAAAAGGAGCAGGCAGGCGTACTATACAACACCGCAGCGATCATAGATGCAGATGGGAAATATTTAGGGAAATATAGAAAGAATCATATACCACATACATCTGGTTTTTGGGAGAAGTTCTTTTTCAAGCCCGGAAATTTAGGATATCCTGTGTTTCAGACGCGCTATGCGAAGGTGGGGATCTACATTTGTTATGATCGTCATTTCCCGGATGGGGCAAGGGTATTGGGGTTGAATGGAGCAGAGATCGTATACAATCCATCTGCAACGGTAGCAGGGCTTTCTCAATACCTCTGGAAACTGGAACAGCCTGCGCATGCAGCGGCCAATGGGTATTTTATGGGATGCATCAATAGGGTAGGTGAAGAGAAGCCGTGGAATTTAGGGAGGTTTTATGGGTCTTCTTATTTCGTGGATCCTCGTGGGCAGATATTTGCACAGGCTTCAGAAGATAAGGATGAATTGCTGGTGGCAGAGTTTGATTTGGGGATGATTGATGAGGTGCGGAGTGTATGGCAGTTTTTCAGGGATAGAAGGCCGGAGACGTATGGCAAGCTTACAGAGTTGTAGAATATTGTTATGGCTATTCGTAATACCGGTTGAGGCATATGGCAAGCTTACAGAGTTGTAGATCATAGTAATGGCTATTCGTAATACCGGTTGAGGCATATGGCAAGCTTACAGAGTTGTAGAATATTGTTATGGCTATTCGTAATACCGGCTGAGGCATATGGCAAGCTTACAGAGTTGTAGATCATAGTAATGGCTATTCGTAATACCATCTGAGACATGTGTCAAGCTTACTGAACTATAAATTATTCTTATGTCTCTTCGTAATAACAGGTTGACCACCGAAGAATACAATGCGCATTTCAGCGACATCCACCCTCCATTTGAAATTCACAGTGCTGCGCTGGTAGAGGCAAACCGCTGCCTGTTCTGCTATGATGCGCCGTGTACGAAAAGTTGTCCGACCAGTATCGATGTACCCAAATTTATAAAGCAGATTACAACAGAAAATCTGAAAGGAGCGGCATATACCATCCTATCTGCCAATATCATGGGGGGAGGATGCTCAAAAGTATGTCCTGTAGAAAAGTTGTGCGAAGGTGCCTGTGTATACAATCTCCTGGAAGAAGAGGCTATCCCGATTGCAAAATTACAACGCTATGCCACAGAACGGGCTATCCGGGAGAAATGGCCATTGTTTACCCGGCAGCCCTCCAATGGAAAAAAAGTGGCAGTGATTGGCGCAGGTCCTGCGGGATTGAGTTGCGCACATGCCTTGTCGAGAGAGGGGGTAGATGTAACAATTTACGAAAAGGAAAGCAAGGGTGGAGGGTTGATGACGTACGGGATTGCGGCTTATAAAGTAACACCACAGTTCTGTCAGGAAGAAGTAGATTATATCACTTCATTAGGCGGTATCAATGTGCTATACAATATGCAACTTGGCAAAGATGTATTATTAGAAACATTACAACAGCAATTTGACGCCGTATACCTCGCATATGGTGTAGGGCTGGCAAGACAGTTATCGATAGCTGGTGAGCAATTAGATGGTGTGGTAGATGCAATTCATTTCATCTATGAGATCCGTACAAAGGGCTATCCTGAAGTGCCGGTAGGTGAATCTGTAGCTGTGATTGGTATGGGCATGACAGCTATTGATGCGGCTACGCAGGCAAAAAGATTAGGTGCAAAAGAAGTGACTCTTGTATATAGAAGAACCGAAGCAGAAATGCCTTGTACCGAAGCAGAATTAAATATCGCAAAACTGGATGGATGTAATATTATCTGGTTGGCAGCGCCAAAAGAAATTACAGGAGAGAATGGGCAGGTGAAACAATTAGTATGTGAAATGATGCGGTTAGATGAAAGGAAATTACCGGTGGGTACAGGAGAGTTGATTACACTAAATGTAGATATGGTGATTAAGGCAACGGGGCAGTTGCCCTATACAATGGCATCTCCGCAGATAGATAATGATCATGGTAGAGTATTGATCAATGAACATGCTGCTACTAGTTTGCCTGGGGTGTTTGCAGGAGGAGATTGTGTGAATGGGGGGAAGGAGGTGGTAGATGCGGTGCAGGCCGGGAAGGAAGGAGCGAAGGCAATATTGCAATACCTGATTGGTGAATAGCGTATTGTTTTACCTGTTCTAAACAATAAACCATGATTGCCGATACGCAATACTCCTTATTGTTTACCTGTTCTAAAAAAACAGACTATGATCGCAGGAAAGAAAAACTCCTTATTGTTTACCTGTTCTAAACAATAAACCATGATTGCGGATACGCAATACTCCTTATTGTTTACCTGTTCTAAAAAAACAGACCATGATCGCCGATACGCAAAACTCTTTATTGTTTTATCTGTTTCAAAATTAACTTATGGCAGACCTTTCAACCAATTTTTTAGGCATCAAATCCCCCAACCCTTTCTGGCTGGCAAGCGCGCCCCCAACAGATAAACAGGTAAATGTCCTCCGCGCCTTTGAAGCCGGTTGGGGTGGTGTCGTATGGAAAACCCTCGGCAGCCAGGTAAAAAACGTCTCCTCCCGATATTCCTCCATAGATTACAATGGCAATCGTATAATGGGCATGAATAACATTGAACTGATCAGTGACCGCCCGCTGGACCTCAATCTAAAAGAAATTAAAGAATGCATCCGCTTATTCCCCGACAGGGCTATGGTTGTATCTCTCATGGCAGACAACAACAAAGACAGCTGGCATGAATTAATCAAAAAAGTTGAAGACACCGGCGCCCACGGATTAGAATTAAACTTTGGCTGTCCCCACGGTATGACAGAACGTGGCATGGGAGCTGCCGTAGGCCAGGACCCTGAAATAGCAAAAATGGTCGTAGAGTGGGTCATGGAAGCCGCCCATATCCCCGTAATTACAAAACTAACCCCCAATGTACATTCAGTGGTACCCACGGGAAAAGCAGCAGTAGCCGGCGGTACGAATGCATTGTCACTCATTAATACCATTCAGTCTGTAACAGGTGTAGACTTAGACACCTTCGTTCCCAATCCAAATGTAGGCGGCCGATCTACTTTCGGTGGTTATTGTGGCCCGGCGGTGAAACCAATCGCATTAAAGTTTTTAACGACGATCAGTCAGGACCCGATTACTTCAAAAGTACCCATTTCTGGTATTGGGGGTATCAGTACCTGGCGGGATGCAGTGGAGTTTATGCTCCTAGGCGCCACCAGCTTACAGGTGTGCACAGCCGCTATGCGGTATGGATTTAGAATTATTGAGGACCTCTGTGAAGGATTAAATAACTGGATGGATGAAAAAGGATTTGCCACCATTTATGATTTCATTGGAAAGTCAGTACCCACTTTGACGCAATGGGAGGAACTGGATATCAATTATCATATTGTTGCGAATATCAATCAGGATAAATGTATCCATTGTGGATTGTGCTATATCAGTTGTGAAGATGGTTCGCATCAGGCAATTAGTTTATCATATGGCAATCCCTATAATACATACGCTATTAAAGAAGATGAATGTGTGGGCTGTAATCTGTGTAAGTTGGTATGCCCGGTAGATGACTGTATCACGATGAAAGAACAGCGCCGGGGCGATGAGTATCTTAATTGGAAAGAGTTTCAGCGCCGGGGACTACCATTGAATGATCATTGATAAATAACGCTACCTGATGCAAACCCACCTCGATTCATTTTTATCTGGCAAATGAGAGTAGTTTGAAAACTTTGCCTACGCCCTTATCCGGTAGATGCAATTAATGCAACTCCTTTACCTACACCACCTGTTTATTACCCTTTATAAATCCGCACCTAAATTGTTGCGCTGACCTGATAATATGGAAGATCCATCCCTGAAAAATAAGATTTCCCTTTAAAAAATAGATTTTACTATTTTTAAGCCGAACTACATTCAAAACACTCTTCAGCTATGCTGCAGAGAACAATGTGGAAGTGATCGTGGACAAGGAATTCATTTGTTTGACATCAGAAGATGGAGAACTGCTGAGAATGTGATGCCTGGTCCAATTAAGGGTATGACCTATGTGAAAGACGGCGTGCTGACCACCGTTGTGAATAATAGTTTTGTACGTGCGTTTAACCCGGAACGTGACTACCTGTGGGCGATTTCACAACAGGAGATTATCCTGAATCCTAATCTGACACAAAATCCCAACTGGTAATTTTAAAATGAGAGTATGCATAGAAAAAAGCTAATTTTTAGTGCAGTGACTGTTTGTGCAGGTGTAGTGCTGTTGTTTTCTCTTGGAGGCTTTAAGAAAGCCGATCCACCCAAAAAGAAAATAAGACCGAATATTGTGGTGATCCTCGCTGATGATATGGGTTTCTCGGATGTAGGTTGTTATGGTGGTGAGATCAATACACCGAATATCAATTACCTCGCAGAGAATGGGATCAGGTACACACAGTTTTACAATACATCACGTTGTTGTCCTACCAGGGCATCGTTGCTGACAGGGTTGTACAATCATCAGGCAGGCATTGGTAAGATGACAGATGCGGAGGATGAGCCTGGCTATCTCGGTCATATTACGGAGAATGCAGTGACGCTTGCAGAGGTATTGAAAGCTGCAGGGTATCACACTGCCATGTCTGGCAAATGGCATGTATCCAATACGGATGGTCAGCCTGATCCAAAAGAACAACTGAACTGGCTGAACCACCATACGACTTATCCTGCTTTTTCACCCATAGCGCAATATCCTACCAGCAGAGGGTTTGAGAAATTCTTTGGCACCATCTGGGGAGTTGTGGATTTCTATGATCCATTTAGCCTGGTAAGTGGTACTACACCCATCAAAGAAGTACCTAAAGATTATTATCATACAGATGCGATTGCAGATACAGCGGTAGCTTACATCAAAGGGTATGCAGATGATGATAAACCATTTTTCCTGTACGTAGCGGAGAATGCGCCACACTGGCCATTACATGCATTGCCGGAAGATATCGCGAAGTATAAGGATACTTATAAAGGAGGATGGGAAGCAGTGCGTGAAGCCCGTTATAAAAAAATGGTAAAACTGGGGCTGATTGATTCCGCAACTACTAAATTGTCTCCACGATTTAAAGATGAGCAGAGTTGGGCGTCAAATCCTGACAAAGAATGGGATGCAGCAGCAATGGCTACGCATGCCGCGATGATTGACAGAATGGATCAGGGGATTGGCAGGATAATCAAAGCCTTGAAAGAGACGAATCAATTAGACAATACATTGATCGTGTTCCTGAGTGATAATGGTGCGAGTGCAGAGATCTGTAATCACTATGGTCCTGGTTTTGACAGACCGAATGAAACACGTGATGGCAGGAAGATTGAGTATGCTGATAAGAAAGCGATGCCGGGACCTGAGACCACGTATTACAGCATAGGACCTCGTTGGGCGAATGTAGCGAATACGCCTTACCGTTACTGGAAAGCAGAGTCATTTGAAGGGGGAATTCATACACCGATGATTGCTTTCTGGCCAAAGGGCATCACTGCAAAGAAAGGTGGTTTTAGCAAACAGGTGGGGCATGTAATGGACTTTATGAATACATTCATTGAAATGGCAGGTGCTAAGTATCCTGCTAATTATAATGGTCATGCGATCCAGGCCGGTAATGGGGTGAGCCTGGTGCCTTCATTTAAAGGGCAGTTGGTGACAGGGCATGAGGAATTGTTCAATGAACATTTTGGTGCGAGATATGCGCGTGTGGGTAACTGGAAGTTGGTAAGTGCCAGTAATGATAGTACGTGGCATTTGTTCAATTTAGAAAAGGATAGGAGCGAGACAAATGATCTGGCTGCACAGGAGCCTTTACGGGTGAAGGAGCTGGAAGGATTGTGGAGAGAGTGGGCTAATACTCATAGTGTGTTGCCAAAGCCAACCCCAAAAAAGAAATAATGAAATAGTATTTGTAACTTAAAATAAGGGCAATAAATGAAGGCAAATCTGAAACGGATTTGCCTTTATTTATTTAATTAATTGATCAGAATAATTCGCTTATGATCAAGTTGATTATCTAATGGAACCCGCTTGTGGATTGGGTTTTGTTGGTTAGATTTGCGAAAATTAATTACTTTATTAAAACAAAAATTGTTTACAATGATTTATGATGCAAATGCAATTGCTAATTGGTTTTTGGGACGTATTGATACAAATGCAGGAGATACGATATCCCATTTAAAATTGCAGAAATTAATCTACTACGCACAGGCATGGCATTTAGCTATTTATGGCAAGCCACTGTTTAAAGAAAAAATAGAGTCATGGCCAAATGGACCTGTAGTTGCCAGTATTTATCGCAGATTCAAGGATATTCCCCGGGCTGCTGCCATTGATTCGTTCAAGGATTGGACAAAGACAGACTTTTCTGCTGAAATAGAGGAGCTGCTGGAAGAGGTATATACTATTTATGGAGAACACTCTGCTGGCTATTTACAAGAATTAACTAAAAGAGAGCTCCCGTGGAAAAAAGCACGAAAGGGATTGGATATGTTCGAAAAAGTAGATAAAGCAATTACCCATAAAGATATGATTGACTACTATAAAAAAAGAATGAACAATGGGAAAAAAGCATCATAATAAAAGTATCATTCCAAAAAAAGAAGCCTCAGCTGCACAGCAGCCCGATGAATTTTCTCAAATGAGTATGGAAGATTTTAATGGATGGAAATTGGAAGGGGATCGTGCGCATGTTATTGCCTCCATCAAATTCATTCAACATGATTTTCAATGCTTTTCTGATTGGAGTAAACAGGATATGAAGACATTTTGGAATTTCATTAACAAATTGCATAAATATAATTGGAAAAACCTTTTAGCTACAGGAGGAAAAGTGGCAAAAACAGGTTTAGCACCAACAGTTATTCCGATATATAAATATCCTGATAACAGATTTCGCAGATCAATACAAAATTTAGTTGAAATGTTTGAATTGCGAGTGGATAATACCAAGCGGGTTCATGGTTTTAGAGATGGACCTGTTTTTTTTATCTGCTGGCTGGATAAGAACCACCGGATTTGTGCATAACCCCCTCCGATATACATTTAGCCCCTTCTTAAAACAACCACCACGCAATCATCCCTCCCGCCAACGTATTCAAAAAATTAACCGTACTATTCCCTATCATCTTCCTCCGCTCTAACGTCGCCCCCAATACCGAATCAATCACATTCCCACCTACACCCGCCAGCGTTATAATCCACAAACTCCTGTCCCACATATAAATGAACGCAATGATAAAAGCACCAAACGCCCCTATTAACGTTCCTTCTATACTAATCACCCCATCCAACCCTTTCTCTTCCCTCCTGAATGTCAGTATATTAAACGTCCTCCTCCCATACACCATCCCCAACTCAGAAGACAATGTATCTGCCGTAGCCGCAGCCAGCGAACCCGCAATCATCAACGTATACAACTCTGTATGATTATAATCAATCATCGCCAATACCGCCAATATCGCCGCTACCCCGCCATTCGCCAATACCTGCCACACATCCCGTATCTCCCCATGATCCTTCCCCTTCAAAAACCGGCCATGACGCGTAGCCAATACTGATAATACAAAAAATGTAAATAACTGTAACTCTCCCACATACCCAGCCCCCGCAAAAATAACCCATCCCACCACAATCGCCGCTATACCCGCAGCAACAGTGAGCTTTTTCGTAATGATACTCAACACCGCTACGATAATGAGCACAGTCAGTATTAAAATAGTATTGAACAATGAAGGAAATAACATAGTCCACAAAGGTAGGGGATTCTTATTTTCTATATATAGTATTCACCTGCCGCACTTTGATAGAAATGATATGATATGTGAAATAATAATACTATATTTGCGCCCGGATTAATCCCATTTTATCGATAACCCAGCGGACAATAATTCAATATAAACCTTACCTATGATTAAGTTTAGACCAGCAGTATTCTGGCTGCCCCTTCTTTTGTCGTTGTTAACAGTTTCCAAAGGGACAATTGCTCAAGACAGAGAACAAACAAAATCCGACATCGTGTTCAAAATGCTTGATTACGACGCACGATTCAGAATGATCTTTGCCTATACTGATGCTGAAAGCCGTACCTATCTTGCGAACACCGCCAAGTCTCAGTACCTGGAATTCAAACAATTGTTAGAACCTAACATGGCCTTCTTTTTAGGGAACGAAAAAGATAAGCTAAAGGAAACCGTAAAGCTCACTGACAAAATTCTGTTGAATGATGAGGTGTTTAACACCCTCAACACGCCCAACTACCGCAACGAATCCAAACCTGAAAAAGGTGAGAAACTGGAAGACAGATGGATCGACATCCACAAAGCTATCCTGTATGTACTCATCAAAGACATGGTTGTAAGAGCAAACTTTAAGATCTACACCCGTTTCTCAGAATTTGCAGTCGCTGCAGACGTTTCAAAGAATGGCCCTGCTGCCAGCCATCACTATGCTGATAGTTTGCTGAAGACCGCTCCTGGTGAACTGATGCCTTACTATTATGCCCTGCAGGATGGTAACAACGAAGAATCAAGAGTCGCTATCAAAACCCTGATAGACAACTACAAAACCCACACTGGCGACCTGTATGCACAAACACTGGCACTGTACGAAAGACCTAACACCCTGCTGGTTTCTCCCGAAGGTCAGAAAGACGACCTGCAGCTGAAATCCAAATATGCTTCCAGCAAAATATGGCAGGATGCCCTGATCAGGGAAATGCCTGAAACAGAGAAATTCGCTATCATGACGGTGCCAAATGACAGACCTGATCTGCACAACAGCATTTACATCTTTGGTAAATACATGCGTGCGAAGAAAGGCGAAACCCCTGACATCACTTTCAGGATCGTTTCTCCGGGCTTAACCGGCGTTGATTTTGGCAGAATACGCAAAGTTCCTGTCGGCGATAACAGGTATGGCTATGTATCCACCATCACCTATTATTGCCCTATCAAAATTGAAGTGGTGAACAAAGCTGGTGAAATCGAAAAAACACTGATCGTAATTGATGAAGGCCGGGAATTCAGACAGGAGTTTCACGAGAACTACGTGCGCCCTAATCCAAACTTTACTGGCGTAATTCCATTCCGTAACGATACACTGTATTACGAAGCACTGGATAAATTCAGAAGCAGCACTATCAATCGCCTGTACAATGAGCGCTTCAGTGAAATGACCGGCGCCATGTCACAGTGGCTGAATGATGCGTATGGTTATTATAAAGTTCCGAATAACTTCTACTACCTGTATGATGTAAAGAATCCTGAGAATGGTTTCCAGGAAATCAAAGCACTGGTAGATAGTACTGACTATGCAATCGAGCACCTGGAAACACAGGAAACATCTCTTGCAAACAAAGCTGTACTGGCAAGAATGTTAGAGAAATACCAGGAGATCCTGCAACGCCTGGGTGTTAGCCAGAATGTAAAGAACTTGTGTGCAAGAAACTCCGTAACATGTGCGTTGCTGTCTGACCAGGTAACCCGCGCACTGTATCTGCTGGAAAGATGTAAAGCCATCAATCCGAAAGATAGCTACGTAAGACCATTCAATTTATCTTCTTTCGTGTTCCGCACACTGTTTGACGATAAGAATCAGAAAGTGGTGAAACTACCTCCACGTTCTGAACTGTGGAAATACTAATCTGATAATTTCTTTAAATACTACCTGCCAACAGGTGCCCTAATAAAAAATGGGCTGTCCTGGAGTCTGAAGTGCCCCAAAAAGTTAGACACTTTTGGCGCACTTCAGTCCTGGGCAGCCCATTTTTTATGGCATAGTATTTACCATCGTCCTATTATGACAATTTTAGATAACCCTGTCTGGCATGCATTGCAGACAGTGCACTGCACATTGGCACAAGGCACACTTACCGTACAACGGTACAAACCAGGCGTATTACAACTAATGGGTGCCGAACACCCGGAAGCCGCGCCATACAATGAACTGCACGACTGGCTTACGGTGGGAGAGAAGATGTATACAGTAGGCGATGTTCCTGTATTGCCGCAAAACTGGCAATATGTAAAGCAGGTAGATTGTTTACAAATGGTGTGCGAGGCAAAAGCAGGGGTGCCACAAACTGACGTAGTAAAATTACAGGATACAGACCTGGCTGACATGTTGACATTGGTCAATCTTGTGCAGCCAGGTTTTTTTTATGAACAAACTCCATTACTGGGTGCATACTTTGGCATCTTCCAGTCAGGTAAACTGGTGGCCATGGCAGGAGAGCGCATGCGCATGAATGGCTATACAGAAGTGAGTGCGGTAGTGACCCATCCGGAATTCACCGGCCGGGGTTATGCACAGCAACTGGTGGCTCATGTCGTGACAAAGAACCTGGATGCCGGCATATTACCATTCCTGCATGTAACGGCTACTAATGAAAGGGCAGTAAAGGTGTATGAGAAATTAGGATTTAAAACAAGAAGAAAAATAGCCTTTACCCAGTTTGAATTGATTGCCCCTGCAGAAAAGTAATCCTTACAAAGTATAAATTGATTACACAGGTAGAAAAGTAACTTTTACCCATTTTAATTTGAAGCCTCCATTTCCCTTTGAAATGTGTAGTTTTACCCCATGGCACAGTCAAATTATGAACTACTGAGATTTGAGCAAATCGGAGGTACCTTCCGCGTTGCTGCTACCGGAGAAAACAATTGCACCCTCTCATCCTACAACAGGCGTGATTTCTACAAGGTCTCACTGATCCTGTCAGGAGGAGGGGAGTTGTTTTACGCCAACAGGAATATCAAATTTGACCAGCCTGCTCTGATCTTTACCAATCCCATGGTGCCCTATAGCTGGGCAGATAACCCGGATGTAGAAGTAACCGGATACTTCTGTGTATTTACAGAAACTTTTTTGCTGGAAGGCGGGCGCATGGAGTCCTTAAAAGAATCCAGCCTGTTTAAACCGGGTGGAGATCCTGTCTATCTATTGAATCCTGCACAAACAGAATACCTGAAAGGCATTTTCCTCCGCATGCGCGAAGAGGCAGACAGCGAATATATCTATAAGCATGAACTGATCCGCAACCATGTGCAACTCATTGTACATGAAGCCATCAAAATGGAGCCGGCAGTAGCCTACGCACCCCCTAAGAACGCCGCCAGCAGGATCACCCAGCTATTCCTGACCCTGCTGGAAAGACAATTTCCCGTAGACCCTCCCCAATTTACCCTGCAATTTAAGAAAGCAGGCGACTATGCCGACCAGCTGGCCGTGCATGTCAACCACCTGAACGCTGCCGTGCAGGAAGTAACAGGCAAGTCTACCACCACGCACATTAATGACCGTATCCTGGCAGAAGCCCGGTCATTATTAAAACACACAGACATGAGTGTGGCGGACATCGCCTATACGCTGGGATTTGAATACGCCTCCTATTTTAATAGCTTTTTCAGAAAGCATGCGGGAATAACTCCCTTAGCCGTCCGCAAGGAAGTGAAACTTTAAATTAATCCTTTGAAAAGTATAATTTCTCCCTGAAGGTTCATCCTAATTTTGATGTCATAAAACAAAGCATGCTTATGGCAATCAAAAGCGTAAAATTAGGCACCCAGGGACTGGAAGTGCCTGTGGAAGGACTGGGATGTATGGGAATGACGACTATCGGTGGCAACGACATCTATGGTAAAGCGGATGAGAACGAAGCCATCGCAACCATTCACCGTGCCCTTGAACTCGGCATCTACTGGCTGGATACTGCTGATGCATATGGCCCTCTCCTGAATGAAAGATTAGTGGCAAAAGCCATCAAAGGCAACAGGGCAAAATACACGATCGCCACTAAATTCGGTTTCTACATCGATGATAATGACCAGATGGATTGGAGCGTGATCAACGGCCGTCCTGAATATGTTCGCAAAGCAGTAGAACGTTCACTCAAAAACCTCGGCACTGATTACATAGACCTTTATTACCTGCACCGTGCAGATCCTACTGTGCCCATCGAAGATACCGTAGGCGCAATGAGTGAACTGGTGACAGAAGGAAAAGTAAAATACCTCGGTCTTTCTGAAGTATCTCCTGAATCACTCCGCAAGGCTCATGCAGTACATCCTATTTCTGCATTACAGACCGAATATTCCCTTTTTGAAAGAGAAGCGGAGTCCAATGGCGTATTGGATACAATACGCGAATTAGGAGTCGGATTTGTCGCTTATTCACCATTAGGCAGAGGCTTCATTACAGGTGAATTAAAGAGCCCGGACGATTTTCCTGTGGATGATTTCAGAAGATATATCCCACGTTTCCAGGGAGAGAATTTTTATAAAAATCTTGAGTTGGTAACAGCCATCCAATCCCTTGCCGCTGCAAAGGGAATTACGCCTTCACAGCTGGCAATGGCATGGGTATTCTCTAAAGGCGTTACCGCCATTCCGGGTACAAAACGTGTTAAGTATATTGAACAGAATGCCGCCGCTGCGGAAATAGTATTATCACCAGCTGAGATCACACAATTGGAATCATTCGGTGTGGCCGTAGGCAACCGGTACGATTCACATAGTATGAATATGCTGAATGTCTAAAAAGTAGCATGCGTCGCCTTCAGGTACAGGCGCATGCTCTTTGCCTCTTCCCTGGCCCATACATCGTACTCTGCTATGGTCTGCAGTCGCGCTGCTTCTGTGATGTAACCATCTGCTACGAGCTGGTTGCCCCTGGTCTCCGCCACTTTTTTCCAGAGGGAGATATGTGTATCCCAATTTTCCATCCCACGTTCGGCATATTCATCCTGTTGCGTGACGGTGATCTTTAATGCCTGTACATGTACCAGGTCTATCACATGATCAGCAATGGCATTGTCCATTCCTGCATCTGCACGCCATTTCAGGAAGGCAGCGTAGAAGTCCAGCATGGACTGCGGCGGAGCCGGGTCCCAGCGAATGGCTTCATGATTATAATCAAGTACACAGAGCAGTCCTTTGGGTTTTAACAGAGACACCATCTTTTTAATGACAACGGATGGGTTAGCGATCCATTGCAGGGTGCGTGCTGTGGTAATAATATCGAATTTCTCAACTGGTTTGTAATCCAGGATGTCTGCTACTTCAAAGGTGACATTGCCCGGGTTCACTTTTGCCAGTGAAATGAGTTCTTCACTTCTGTCTATACCAGTTACTTTACCTGCATATTTTGCAATACCTTTTGTGATAGTACCACTGCCACAACCTACATCGAGGACAGATAATCCGGGTTGTAAAACGGCGAGGAGGTTAGCGTTGGCATTTTCTACGGTACGGGTATCAAGTACGGCGGCAGTGCCCTGGGGCATAGCGGCACGTTCATAAGAGGTGGATGTTTTCATCTATTAAATATAAAAAAAATCCCCGTCATCTGGTACCCTTACATTTTGATGTAGAAAGGCGGATCTTATTTGTGCCCGGTTTTCTTTTGAATGATTCACCGCTTCGAGGTGTACGATGATGAGTTGGGTGTCAGGTGCGTAAGCACGTACTTTCTGGATATCGGCTATGCTCATCACAATCGGATCGCCTTTTACAAATTGCGCGGCACCGCCATTGAGTACGATGTGTTTGGGCTGAAATTTATCAATAGCGGCTCTTACATCCTCACACCAGATGGTATCCCCGGCTATATAAAGATCGTTGATCACATAACCGGATACCTTGCCCATCAGCGTACCTATTTCGCTGGTGCCATGCTGGCCGCTGGTTCTGTTGATGGTGATAGTCTCCCATTTAACAAAATCCACTATTGGCGTCACATTTGTAAACCCTGCTTCCCGGATCTTATCTTCATCACCTGCCTGGCAAAAGAGAGGAATATGTGTAGGTAATAATTCCCTCGCCACAGGATCCCAGTGGTCATTATGGAGGTGTGTCAATAGCACCGCATCGATCTGTTTGATGAGTTCCCGGGGATCTACAGCTAGGTTTACCAGTGGATTGCGAAGCCCATTATCTGTCATCATGATGGTATCGTAAGCGTCTTTTGGGCCCAGCATGGGGTCTATCAGAATTTGCTTGTCATGTACAGTCAGCACCTGTGTCGCATTGCGCAGCAATTGTAACTTCATGGTAATTCATTTAATTTTGACAGGACGAAGGTCAGCGGAATTTGCAAAAAACAAATGAAGTTGACAGAAAGGTAACCAGTATACTTTTTTGTAACCATGAATTATACAGCGTTTAAACATTGCGGGTTGAATGTAGCATTGGAGGTCCTGTCGGGGAAATGGAAACCGATTATCCTGTTTCATTTATTTCACCAGCAGGAAATCAGGTTTACGGATCTATGGCGCAATATTCCTAAAGTAGCCAAGAAGGTCTTGCTGGAACACTTAAAGCAGATGGAAGCCGATGGATTGATCATTCGTGAGGAAAGACAGGTATTTCCACCAGAAGTATACTACCGCATTTCTGAAAAGGGCAAGGCATTGGGTCCTGCACTGGCTGCGCTGGAAAACTGGGCCAATGAACATGCGGCTGTACAGGTGCAGGACTTAAGAGATCAAAAGAAAGTGGCTAATGGCCTGCGTTGATCCTGTTTTTGACAAAGTAAATGAGGATGCCTAATAAAGTGACAGCCATCCCTGCCAGCATCATATAGCCTGTGGATGCGAAGATCGCTATCCAGATGAGGATAGCAAGTATTACCGGTACCGGGTAAAGTGGCATTCTCCATTTTACAAAACTCCTCCCTTTGCGCTTATTCAATACCAGCAGCCCGATAGCCTGACCAATAAACTGGACCATAATACGCATAGCCAGTATCGCCGTAATCACTTCTTTCAGTTTAAAGAACATACTGAATACAAAGGCGACACCCCCGAGAAATAACAGGGAGATATAAGGGAAATTCTTAGTAGGATGTAACTTCGCAAAGATCTTAAAGAACGCCCCATCTTTTGCCGCTGCATATGGAATACGGCTATACCCCAGCGTTGCAGAAAACACAGAGGCAAATGCAATCCAGAGTATCAATACCGTTGCAATCATAGCCGCGGTAGGGCCTGCGAGTTGCTGGATGAATTCACTGATAACGAATTTGCTTTGTTCTATTTGTGAAAGTGGTAATACAGCAGCCACACTGATATTCATGCAGAGATACAATACCGCGATACCCACGATAGAGATGAACATACTGCGCGGGATGTTCTTTTGAGGAGCAATGATTTCACCACCCAGATGACATACATTGTAATAGCCCAGATAACTGTACACTGATTTTACACTGGCTGCCCCTAATGCTGCGGCAAATGCCATGTTGAACTTAAAACCATCGTTGATATGTTTAATAGGTTCAAGGAAATGCCCTTGCGCCATACCACCACCGATGATCCAGATCATAGTTACTAATACGCCTATCCAGAGCGTGACACTGATCTTGCCGATAGTTTCAATATTTCTGTAAAGGAGGAATACAATGAGTATGATGACGGCTCCGCTCACGGCTTTGGTTTCCCAGAAACCAAGCGGGTAGAGGTACATGGTATATTGTGCAAAACCAATGGCGGCAGAGGCAATAACGAGTGGCGCCTGGATCATGGTTTGCCATACGAAGAGAAAACTCATCAGTTTACCGGTTCGGGGACCAAAGCTCTCTTTCAGGAAGTTATAACTGCCGCCGGCTTCCGGGAAGGTAGTGCCAAGTTCACTCCATACCATTGCATCGATGAAGGAGAGGAGGGCGCCGGCAATCCAGGCATAAAGGAACCAGGGACCGTGCATGATCTCTGCGACTACGCTGAGTACGACGAAAGGACCGATGCCGACCATGTCGGTCATATTGATGGCAGTGGCTTGCAGTAAGGTAAGGTGACGGGAGAGTTGAGACTGACTCATATATACGTAAAAGTAAAGATTTTATCTCACTTTTTTACCGTCACCACCACCTCACAAATTTTCTGCAGGTACTCCTCCGCAATTTCCACATAATGTTTTTGCTTCGCCGGCGGAATCTTCAACATCGCCAATCTTGCATTGTTCTTAATCAATTCATGATGCACATGCATAAACCGCCAAAACAACGCATCCCATATTTCACACCAGGGTCCCCGCTTGTAATCACTCATTTTCAATATGTAATTGGAAGAAGAAATATAAGGCTTTGTGCTCACCAATCCTCCATCCGCAAACTGGCTCATGCCATATACATTCGGCACCATCACCCAATCATACGCATCAATAAAGTGCTCCATAAACCATCTGTACACCTCATCCGGATCAAACTCACACAGCAGCATGAAATTCCCTAACACCATCAATCTTTCAATATGATGTACATACGCCCTCTCCTGTAAATTGTGAATAATATTGTCAATAGGGGGAATACCAGTTTCACCGGTATAAAAGCATTTTGGGATTTTTCGTGTAAAACCAAAGAAGTTAGTCGTACGTTGTTTCACCCCTTCCTTCGTATACACTGCTCTCATAAACTCCCGCCAGCCAATCACCTGCCTGATAAATCCTTCCAGCGCATTCAGCGGAATACGATGTCTGCTGCCATAACTAATCGCTTTCTGTATAACCGTTTCAGGAGAGAGTAAACCGATATTCAATGAAGAGGATAAAATAGAATGAAACAGGTAATGTTCCTCCTTAACCATAGCATCCTGGTATTCCCCAAAATGGGGTAATTTTTCTTTCAGGAAAAAGATCAGCATGCGTTCTGCCTGCCTGTGTGTAACCGGGTAGTTGAATTGGGTAATTTTTCCCCTGTTGTGCCCAAACTGCTTCTGTACATAATGTTTCGCCGCATCATAGTTATCATAATGAAAGATGGGCATAGCCGGCACTGCAACATTAGCCGGCATCTTCTTCCTGTTCTCCGTGTCAAAGCTCCATTTCCCACCTGCAGGACGATTACCATTCATCAGCAGGTTTAATCGCTTCCTCTCAGATTTATAATAGGAGGCCATGAAATATTTACTACTCTTATCAAAGTAAGACAGATCGCCAATGAAGTTAGGCGAAGCGCAGCGGTGCAGGATGATATTGTATTGTTTTCCATAGCGCTGTATTCTGCGTTCCAGCAGGTAATCTGTAGTATCGATGTAGTGAATGGCCGTAACGTGATGAGCAGAAAGGTATTCGAATAAATGATGTGCCTGTGCTCTTTTATCCTGCGCCTCTATATAATGTACTACGTGCCCGCCAGCTTTGAGCCGGCTGGCATAGTACTGCATAGATGCCCGGTGCAGCAATATTTTTTGCTGGTGGAAGTTGTATTGGGAAAAGTACAGTTCGTCTTCCACTACATAAACATGCGGGGGCAGGTGGCAATAATGCTTATATAACTGATGTGGATATATGAGCCCGATTTCCATTTGATCAGGAAGGACGGTCTTTTGTATTTCTGATCAGTCCCATACCAGAGAAAAAGAATACCATACCCAGCAGTGCGTAGATGACAATCATCTTTACACTCCGGGTGCCGCCGCCGGCATTCACAAAGCTCACAGCAGCCATGATTAATCCAAGGGCGCCTAATACGGTGAATACAACGCCCAGTACGCGTTTTTCCATAAAGTTTGAGTTTTACTGTGGAAAGGGTACAAATAATATGCCGCTGCGGCTGGCACATCGAATTGAATTTGCTATTTTTATACTATGAGTGATTTCAACCAGATGAAGGCCGCGGTATTCAGTTTTCAGCCACTCGACGATACAGAATGGGCGGAGTTTTCGCAGACCCTGCACCTCAAAACGTATAAAAAAGGTGACTTCCTGATCAGGGATGGGGAAGTAGAAAGCCAGATCTATTTTTTAAACTCAGGTGCTACCCGCCATTATTTTATCCGGGATGGCAAAGAATTTACGGTAGATTTTCAGTTTGCAGGCGATTTTGTGACCGCTTTTTATTCCCTCATTACCCGGGAACCAAGTACCGTATTTGTAGAAGTATTGGAAGAGACGACGGCCGTCATCATTAACTACCTGGAATTACAGTCTTTCTATGCACATTCTCATCATGGAGAGCGGATTGGACGCCTGATGGCTGAGTATCAGTATATAAAACGGCTGAGGCGGGAGATGGACTTATTATCCCGCACTGCAGAAGAGCGTTATGTGGGTTTACTAAAAAGAGCGCCGGCATTAATAAGTAATATCTCCGTGAAACATTTATCTTCTTACCTGGGTATACAGCCTGAAAGTTTAAGCCGGATCAGAAAGCAGGTTTTGGGAAACTAACATACATCATTTTCGTTCAAATGTGAATCAACCAAATTTGTGTTATGAAACCTTTGATCGTATTATTAGTTACTTTCTTTTTGTCGCTGATCATTGCCCGGTTATCAACACGGGAATGGTCGCTGTTATTTGCAGGCAATGTAGCCATGTGCTGTATGTTGCTACTGACGGCTTTCGGACATTTTAAATTTACAAATGGGATGGTGATGATGTTGCCACCCGTGATCCCTTTCAAAACAGCGGTAGTGTATATAAGTGGGATCGTGGAAATTGCACTGGGGATCATGTTGCTTTTTCCTCCTTTAAGGAATATTGCAGGGAACCTGTTGGTTATTCTTTTTATTGTTTTATTGCCTGCAAATATATATGCAGCCAGCATCAACCTAAATATAGAAATGGCGAACCATGAAGGACCGGGGTATAGTTATTTGTACTTCAGAGTGCCTTTACAATTGTTATTTATTGGATGGGTGTTGTATTTTTCTACAGGGTGGTTCAGGTGATTAATCACCACCACCTCCGCAACCCCCGCATCCTCCGCCTCCACAGCTACTGCCACCGCCACTGCAACTACTAACACTACTGCTACAGCTGCTACCGCTATTACTACTGTTGGGAAATATCTCCCTGTTTTCATGCCGGTATATTTCGGTAATCGTAGTACCAAATGCGGCGGTGAGCAAAGCGGCATCAGTGAAATGCCGGATAGTGGTTGGCCCTTTCAATGCATAGACCATGGGGATATCCTGTGTTTTATAAAACTTCACAGCCTTGTCGAAGATAAGCTGTTTTCGATCAGCCATGAGCCACCGGAAGAGGGGATGTGATGTAATTCTTTGCCTAAAGTATCGCGGCAAAAAGCTTCCCAGTAAGAGCGTGTATAGGTAAGGTGCAGGTGCCATACTTCGTCTACGATTTTGGAAGGAGAGGCGCCTTTGTCCAGTACACAACAGAGGAATATAAAACGTTTATATTCAAGGATGGCTCTTAGTGTGAATTTTTTAGTCCAGCGTTGTTCTTTGGCAAGTCGGGTTGAGAATGGGAGAGTAGCTGTCCCGTCGTCGATTGGGAATTGTTCGATTTTTTCCCATAGGGTTAAATGTGTTGCATTCATAATTGCACTCTAAGATAGGAGATTTTTATTAATCAAAATCGGAACGTAAATTATTTCAATGTTGCTTTTCCCTTATAGAAATACCCCCCAAAAAAATGACATATTAGTATCCCTGTTATAGGCTCGTTTATAATTGAATATTAGGGTAATAATAAAATTAACGTATGCCTTATTACTAATTATTTATATATTTACCCAATGAATTACTCCCTAACCTATTTAAAGCTGACTTTTTGTGGTCTGGTTTTATGTGCTTCGATATCAAGTGGTTATGCGCAACAGTATAAGTCATTAGACGGGTCTACTCTAATTAGAAAGGAGAAAGAAAGGAGTCGTGTAAAGACAATTACCGTATTAAACAGGGATAGTTCTGCCCTGAAAGAGGGATATTATGTGACTGAATGGCCTGACCAAAGCCGGTTTTATTTCTATGTGGATAATAATGGTACATTGGACAGAACAGCCAGGAAAATATTCAGTAATGATCAGTCATTTCTGATGATTACCATGGAGTTGCGTGATAACAAACTGAATGGTAAGCGTCAGGTATTTGATAATAAGATCCTCATTTCAGAAGCGGATTTCAGGGAAGGGTATATTCAGAAGGAAAAGGTATTTAAGAATAAGGCCCTGATCCGTGAGAACTTTTACACACCGGATGGAAGTCTGGATAGTACGAGGGAGTATGAGCAGGGTACGCTGGAATATACTTACAAGGAACTGGGGAATGGTGCAAACCTGAGAAGAAGCTTTTTTCCAGATGGAAAATTGCAGCAGTGGAAACAGGTAGACCAGATGCAAAAGGTGATGTTGACGAGGGAGTTTGATCCAACCGGGAGGTTATTGCAGGAAGAATATGTGAAAGGAAAGGATTCAGTGATTACAAAGAAGTTTTATCCAAATGGCATCGTGAGTACATTGCATGAGATGGGGCAGGGGCAGGAATATGTGAAGGAGTATGATGAAAAAGGGAAATTGATTAGTGAGAAAGTTGTGGAACATACAGCAATGGCGGCGGCACCGGTTGAGATGAAGATGGCGACGGATAGTAAAGGGATTACGACAGAACAATAAAGAATTTATATACAAAAAGAAAAGAGGGTGTGACCTAAATAAGTGAAACTTCTTAGAATCGCATAAAATGGAATGTGGTTCCATCAGGTCCGAATTAAAAGAGGGTGTAACCTAAATAAATGAAATTTCTTAAAATCGCATAAATGGAATCTGGTTCTACCAGGTATCCGAATTAAAAGAGGGTGTATCTAACAAATACACCCTCTTTCCTTTTTAGGACAATAGCCTGTGGCCGGTTGAAAATGAAATCTTATTATTTTATTTGGAAATTAATTGTGCACAATTTAATTTTGGTAAACCAAATGAGAAGATATGAGTTTGCTGAAACTGGAAAATCAGGTTTGTTTTCCGCTCTACGCGGCTTCCCGGCAGATCACCGCACTCTACCGGCCATTGCTGGAAGAGCTGGACCTCACCTACCCTCAGTACCTGGTCATGATGGTGCTATGGGAGCATAGCGTGATAACAGTGAAAGCCCTGGGTGAACAATTATTCCTTGACAGTGGTACCCTGACTCCATTACTGAAGCGACTGGAAGAAAAAGGGATGGTAAAGCGGTCAAGAGACGAACAGGATGAGCGCGTAGTAAATATCGCCCTCACACCAGCCGGCAAAAAGATGGAAAAGAGTGCAGAAAAAATACCCGCACAGCTGGCCTGTGAAATGGATATGAGTGAAAAAGAACTGAAGCAGCTGCGTGCTACATTACATAAATTATTAAATAAAGTAGGACACATTTAAAATATTAAATCATGGAACAAGCTTTGTATTCAACAGCAGTAATGGTAACAGGTGGTAGGAATGGTCATGTTAAATCTACAGATGGCATCCTGGAACTGGATGTAAGGATCCCGAAAGAAATGGGTGGTCCTGGTGGAGCTACTAATCCTGAACAATTATTTGCAGCTGGCTATGCAGCCTGCTTTGACAGCGCGCTGAACCTTATGATCAGGAATGCAAAAGTGGAAACCGGTACTTCTTCTGTGACAGCAAAAGTAAGCATTGGGAAACAAGGCGTGGGCTTTGCACTGTTTGTGGAAATGAGTGTGAATATTCCAGGTGTGGAAATTGAAAAGGCAAAAGAACTGGTAGAAAGGGCGCATGAAGTTTGTCCATACTCCAATGCAACAAGAGGTAATATAGATGTCGCATTTCATGTGACAGCTGAAGGTGAATAAAGGGAACAGGGTATCTCATTTTATTTATGAGATACTCTTTCATTTATTCGATAATTGATGCAGGTATTTCAGCAACATCTGCTTCTTCTAATTCAGGATGGAAGATTTCTATCAAAAAGAAATAAGACAGCACAGAAGCCATGAATAATGCAAATGTGGGTCTTCCTATACCTGCTGCAGCAATAAACTGGATGAGAGAACCTGCGGTAGCCAGAACAACCAGTGAGATGATTGCATTCTTACCTTTATCCAGGAGGAAATAATTAACCAGCTTAACAAACATGACGAGAAATAAAAAGCCGGTAACTGCTGATGTTTCATAACGGGTAGCACTGAATGCAACCCATAAGCCCCAGACGCTGAATAATGCACCTATTCCAATAATATAATTATTGATAGCAGCATCACGTTTTATCAGGTAAAATATTCCATTTTCACTTTTGCTATCGTGTTTTGGTGTCGCTTTGTACAGTTTGTACCATACAATAATATTCACAAAAGGAATGAAATGTAAGAGGTACAACCAGCCATTGTTGTTAGCAATCGTGTTCATTCTGCTGATCACAATATTCCTGGTCATAGTAGCGGTGATATAGAAGATACTTACAATCATGACAAAGGTAACCGCGTTGGTGAGGACCGCGGGAGACTGAAAACCACTGTATCCTTTTCTGAAATAATCATTTTGTGCATAGGCTTTCAACAAAACTGCTGAATGGTATATGACTACCCAGCAGGAAATGGAAACCAAAGGATAAAGCATGCGATATTCCTTACCGCTTACCACCTGTATTTTGGAAGTGAGGATATTGCTGTACCCTTTTTCACTGAAATAATTTTCGGCGAGAAAGATCCAGCCATAAATCAGGAATGGTGTGAAGAAGTCTTCCAATACAAACTGTAAATTAAAAGGAGATACGCGAACGTAGGAAAGTGGTGAGAAAGGGAAATCAGAAGTATAGCAGATAATGAGACCTGCTACCAGACCAGTTTGCCAGAAATTTCGTTTCCCTGATATAAAGCAGACACCGATCACCTGAAGAATACTCCATATAATTCCAATGAACGTGCCGTCAATATAAGCGGGAAGCCAACCATACATCCGATCTATCAACCAGTTGACACTGATATTTAAAATGATGAAGCCGGCGATAGTAAGGAGGGCTTTTTTGTAGTTCTTGCTGATGATATGTTCCCATCCATAGGCAATGGCTAGTTTAATGGAGGTGAATACTACCGCAACGGTAAAGGTGCCTTGCGATGTCACCCACATGAATGCGCCATTTACGTTGTGGAGGAAGGTGGCAATGAGGCCAAGTATGACTAAAATAATGCCTGGTATCCAAACGCTTTTTAATGTAAGTCTTTGGCGGTCTGAGAAATAGGTTGTAAGTTCCATAGATAGGTAGGGGCGGTTATAGGTTCATGTAAAATAGAATGTACAGGGGTAAATGTATGTATTAAATTTAATATGTTGATGTAGTGCTTAGCGGAAGGTTTCAAGTGAACCATTACATTTATCAAAACGAATTTTATGTACTGGAAATTGAATCATGCAATTGGTAGTGGTATCTTTTCCCATGGCTGATTCTATATATCTGCTGAAGATAAATTTGTGTTGACTCAGCTCATAACCGATCAGTGCATGCCCCGCAAATCCCTGGTCAACCGTATATTCAACATTGTAATTTTTGAAGGTCCATTTTTTTACGATACGTTTATTACTTCCCGCAGCAAAACTACTGACAACATTCTGAAACCCCAGTATTAAAAACAACATAACTGTTATCACTACACTCATCACAGTTTTCACTCTTTGATTGTCACTCATTTGTAGAAATACCGCATAACCTGCAGCAAGTAATATTAACAATAATATCGGATAAGCATAAGGAATGATGTAATGCCAGGGAGTGAAGATGGGGATCAGCAGCAAGGCAGAAATACCAAGGGTCCAGTATATCCTGCTGTGAGCGGTGTTGTGTTCTAAAAACAATCCTATTAAAGGAAAAATAAATAAGATAAATGTAGTCCCACCTCCTTCGAAATTCACGTTGTGCATAGTATGGGAAAGATAGGAAAAAATCTCGTATATTGACCGCTTAACAAAAGAACAATTGAATGGATACATTTACACTCATTGCGGCTTTGATCACTATCAGTGCGTTGATTTCATACCTTAATATCCGTTTTATCAAACTGCCTGGTGCTATCGGCGTGATGTTTGTCTCTATCCTGCTCTCAATTTTTATACTGGTGACAGGTAAGGCTTTTCCTACAGCTTTCAATTTTATACGTGAGTTGATGCACAGTATTGATTTTACAAAAACATTGCTGGATGTCATGTTAGCCTTCCTCTTATTCGCCAGTGCATTTCACTTTGAATATAAGAAACTACAGGAGCAGAAGCGACCGGTATTGGTCTTGAGTACGATTGGAGTGGTCGGCTCTACCATCATATTTGGGTTGCTGTTGGATATTACGACGACATTGCTGGGGATTGATCTGCCACTAGTATATTGCTTTCTTTTTGGGGCATTGATATCGCCTACAGACCCGGTGGCGGTGATGTCTGTATTGAAGAAGTCAAGAATCCCTTCTTCGCTGGAAACCATCATATCCGGAGAGTCATTACTGAATGATGGGGTAGGTCTGATCCTCTTTGTCACCATTGGTGAAGTGGCAGCACAGGAAGCGACTTTCTCTATGACCCATGCATTAGATTTATTTGCGAAAGAAGTATTTGGAGGGCTGGCGTTAGGTACCGTTACGGCGGTTGTAACGGGTTATCTCACCAAGAAAATCCAGGAGTTCCAGACATCCGTGCTGGTATCGATTTCTATGGTGATGATGATCTCTATATTGGGTAGTTATCTGCACGTATCAATACCGTTGGCAGCAGTAGCGGCTGGTTTGATGTTGGGTAGTTCTTCTATTGGAGCCAAGAGCAATAAGGAATTGCAGGATTACCTGCATCGTTTCTGGGAACTGATCGATGAATTACTGAATATTATTTTGTTTGTGATGATTGGTTTGCAGATAGTGGTGTTGCCATTTATCGGGCATTACTGGTTTATAGGTTTAGTAGCGGTGTTGTTTGTATTGATTGCTAGAGGTGTCAGTATAGCAGTGCCTTCAATGATCATGAGACGTTCATTGAAGACAAATTTTAACAATACGACTATATTGGTTTGGGCAGGATTGAGAGGTGGTATTTCGGTGGCATTGGCATTGTCACTGCCGGAATCGCCTTATAAGGAGCTGATCTTATCTGCTAGTTATATCATTGTTGTTTTCTCTGTCATTGTGCAGGGATTGACGTTGAATAAGGTGGTGAACAGGTTTGTAAAGTAATTGTTCTCTTTCTTTGAGCCACTGAAATTGTTCTTCTGTATCAGGTACTTTTAAACCACGGATGTGGCTGATGTGGGAGATGATTTCAGTGGCTTTTTTTCTGAACATGGTTTTCACGTACGTTGGGGAATTCCCTTTTTCATGAAGATTATTATTTTGATAAAGTAATATACTGGCTGCAATGATGGAAGACCGACCTATACCCATGCGGCAGTGAATGACGATTTTAGACGGTATTGTCAAGGTTTGAATGAATGCTTCTGTTTGACTGCCTTTAGGAGGCAAAGACCTATCCGGAATGGGGAAATTGATGAATTGTATGCTGTGTTTTTCACAGAGCAGTTGTTCCTGCCGTAAACCCAATTCAGTTATTTCAGATTGTTCCAGCAAAGATACGATTACATCCACTCCTTGTTTTTTGAAGGCAATGATTTCGTCTTCCAGCCATTCGTTGCCGCGAGGCCTTGGCATGATACCGATGGTGTCGGTGATCCAGTAAATTTTTGTTGACATGATGATTTTTGTTCGATTCAACTATACTATAGCCTTATTTCCATAAGTACACCATAAGATCATTATAAGTACATCTATATATCGATCCGATATTAAGGTGCACATTTAGTGACGTATTAGTACTCAATTAGTATTAAAGCTGCACTGTATTTCGGGCGAAGGTTTTATATTGTTTTCTATAACCTCAAAATTGTTTGTTATGGCACTTGTAAAAGACAACATACTCCTCCAACTTGTCCGGGGCACGCTCGGCGATCAACTCACGATTTACGAACGGAATGGCCAGATTATAATGGCCAAGAAACGTGGTCCGTCAAAGAAAAAGCCGACGAAAAAGCAGCTGGAAGCCAGGTATAAGATGACAATAGCGGCGGCTTATGCGCAGGCGATCCTGAAGGATCCTGAGCTGAAGGCCTATTATAAGTCACTGGCCGGACCTGGCCAGAATGCTTATAATATGGCTGTGAAAGATGCTTATAAGTCACCGGAAATTCAGCATATCAGGTTCGAAGAGACAGATGTGGTAGTAACAGCAAAGGATGAATTCAGGGTAGCGGAAGTAGACGTATGTGTACACGATGCGGCGGGTGTGGTGCAGGAGAGGGGGAAGGCGGTTTTAGGCAGGAATGGTGTGGATTGGTATTATAGGGCGGTAGGTTTGCCGGTCGGGGGAAAGGTAGTAGTGGTGGCGGTGGATTTGGCAGGGAATGGAACGGTGAGGGAGGTGAGGTTGGAGTAAATAAGAATTTTTCTGCATTATTTATTGGCTTTGATAGGTAAATGGCTTTTTCTGAGCATGAGAAAATGATGATGAAAACTTTTAAAATCCGCAATTCGCGAATTGCGAATTTTCAGCGCGGTAATGGAACCCTATTTTGTAGTTCCCTGACCTGGAATAACAAACACTACCCCTTATCCGGCGCCTTCCACTGTAACCTTGCCTCCTTACTCATCAAATACTTTCGACTATAAAACCTCCATATATACGCCTTCTCCACAAAATCCTGCTCCAAAAAATCCCCCACCACCTTCTCTGTAAAAGCACTCACCCTGTTCGTAATCACATAATCCGCCACCCTTCCAATATAAAACAGGGTAATCGTTTCATGATACCCCGATTCATCCGTATTCTCTCCACCCACACTTTCATTATACCTCTTTATCCCATTACAAATCTTATCCACCGCCTCTGGCAATGGATAATGAATGCAATACCAAAGCGCCATTACAAAATGGTTCTCATGTGTCCATTCCGCCTTCGGCAATGTACAGTTTTCAAATTTTTCAATCAGGTTCATAGTTTGGCATTTATTTCTTCTTTGTAAGTATTCAGGATAATCGTAGTAGCTGTACGCGTTACTCCCTTTATCCCCTTGATCTTATTCACCAGCAATTGCTCCAGTGCCGCCGTATCGTGCACCAGCACTTTCAACAACAAATCAGCATCCCCCGCCACATGGTGGCATTCCATCACTTCCTCCATAGCCAATAGCTGGTCTTTTATAGGGTGGTTCTTTGTATGGTCAATCCATACATGGATGAATGCCATAAGCCGCAACCCCAATTGCTCCCTGTTCACCTTTATGGTATAGCGATCAATAACACCTGAACGGTCAAGTTTACGCAGTCTTTCTGTCACCGCCGGCAAAGAAAGATTAATTTTTCTGGCGATGTCTGCACCCGTAATCCGGGAGTTCTGTTTAAGCAGCCGTAGTATGTTGCTATCGTATACGTCCATAACGAATAATTATAGAACAAAGGTAACAAAGGCTTTATATAATTGGGATATTAGCCGATTATTAGAGCAGGTATTAGTTAAAAGAGAAGAAATAATGAATATTAGCTGGCTACACTTGCAGTGAGTCCTGTTGCATAAGTGGTCGGCTTGAAATTGAAGCGCTTTTCAAATTTACTGCTATCAAATATATAATCCCGGTCGTACTGGTAAGACATTTCCTTTATTTCCTTCACAATTGGCACAAAGAGCCCCATTAATCCCATCATCCACCTGGCAAGGATATAATACTTAGGTTGCACCTGCATGATCCCTGCTATCCTTTCAATAAACTCCTTTCCTGTCACTTTCTCGGAAGAAGTAGGTAAATGCCACACCTGACCAAAGGCATCAGGGGTATTTCCTATAATAGCAGTGCCTTTAGCCGCATCCTGGGTATAAGTAAAGGTATGAATTTTAGTATCGTCCAGCTGCCAGTAAGCCCTTTTACCTTTTTTAAACTCCTCCTGTACGGTAATCGTGAGCATCCCATTCTTCACACCAGGGCCATAAAAATCCGCACTTCTGGCAATCGCCATCTTCAATCCTTTTGCCTGCAGGAGCATATGGTGCAAGGCTGCTCTCACTTCGCCTTTTTTACTGGGTGGTGCAATGGTTGAGCTTTCTGTCATATGGGGGATCTCATTCTTACCATACATGTACACATTATCCAGAAATACAAGACGGGCATTGTGCTTTATACATGCATCGATCACATTCTTCATGATTATTGGCCAGTCGCGGCGCCATACCTTGATATTGTATTCCAGGCCTACGGTAAGGTACACCACCTCTGAACCAGCTACGGCACGGTCCACATCCGCAGCATTTGTCAGATCAGCTGTAATCAGCTCATCATCCCCATTCACCTGCACCGGCTTCCGGGCTACCAGGCGGATCTTATCTGTATAGGCTTTCAGTTCGCGTGCCAGTGGGGTACCAATAGCACCACCAGATCCTAGTATTGTTTGCATATCAATTTGTTTTATGCAAATGTATAGCCTGTAGGAGGTGAAAAATAATGATCCGGGTTAAGGTTTTTTAGCCGGAATTAGCCGTTTTCTGATCCGGCTCAGGCTCTCAGGTGCAATGCCCAGGTATTGAGCAATATAGCGCTGCGGAACGCGTTGAATAATTTCCGGTTTTTCTTCCAGCAGGTCCAGGAACTGTTTTTCCGGGGTAGAAGACAGCAGGGCTTTTGTACGACGAATACTGGCAGCGGCAATACGCTCTACCAGCAGAAAGAAAAAGTCATTCATGGCCCTTGATTCCTTCATGAGGGGAACCAGATCTGAACAGGTGATTGTTAGACAGGTGGTAGGCGTCAGGGTCTTGATCGTAGAAGCAGACACCGTCTTTTTGGAAAAACTCTCCAGGTCTGTCGCGAACTCATTTTCAAAGGTAAAATTACAGGTGCGCTCATTACCAGCTTCATCATTATAAAACTGGTGCAGACTCCCCTGTGTCACAAAGAATACTTCATGCGCCACTTCTCCCGCATGGAGTAACACGGTATTCCGCCTGAATTGTTGTTCTTTAAAATAAGAAAGGATATAGGCAGCTTCATCATCCGCCATCACTACATCCTTCCTCATTGTCGAAATAAGTTCGTATGACATAATTTACTGTTTCCTACACTCTTTTTCCAGTACCTCCAGCGATTTGCTCCTGATCTCAGGCAATTAGCTGATCAAAAATACGAGCGGGCACGCATTCAAGATAACAAAAATAAAGCATGTATTACCACCAAAGGTATGCAATACTGAAGGAAACAATCATGTAACAAGTCCATTAATAATCCACTGGAAAGCGACCGGTATACCTGCGGCTAATACACGTACATGCATAGGAGTCGACAGCAGTGTAATCATAAGCAGCCGCATTCTTTTTTACTTCTTCTTCAGGGCTTCCTGTTGCCTGATGCTTTCTTTATGAATCGCTTCATAAAGTGCCCTGATAAATTCTTCTGAAAGACCTTCAGCTTTACCGGTTTCTATCGCCTTTTGCAATACTTCATTGAAGCGATTGGATTGCAGCACTTCCATATTATGTGCCTGCTTGTAAATACCAATCGCTCTGGCAGCTTCCATTCTTTCGCCCAGCAGGTGAACGATCTCTTTGTCTAACTGGTTAATTTTCTCTCTGTTAATTGTTAATGAGTCTTTTTGTTGTGCCTTTGCGGCCACCAGGCCCATTGTCAGGAATACTGTTGAGAAGATCCGTCTTTTCATATTATATATTGGTAATTATTTAGGATCGAGTGTGACCACGATACCACTATAAGGAAGTGGCCCAGGTATGGTCGTTCTGAATGAAGTAACACCTGCGGGAATTACTTCTGTAATGATATTAATACCAAAGTACACATGTACTACGGTCGGTGTAGTAGGAGTGGTGGCGAATGTGATGTAATAAGTAAAGGTATCACCTGCGTCGTCAAATTCAATGATCGTGCCACCGGAGCCAGTGCCTGGAAGTACATTGCTGTATACCAGTTTATCTTTGCTGGTGTAGAAGATGCCGTCAGCAACCGTGTAAACAGTATTATTTTCAAAAGCAAAATCACAGATACCTAAAGGTTTTATGTGTTTAATGGCCGGAGCCGGAGCGAAGCTGCAAAACAGCAGCAAAGCCATTGTGAGTAGTGGCAAGGTTCTTTTGAGTTGCATAACAAAGTTTTAAATGGTTAACGCTACAAATGTAGGGGTTTTAATGATTGCAATCAGTTGTGGTATTATTGTAAATATTATCTAAATTTACTATGTTAATGCCAACCCATGAAAATTGTTATAAGGGACGAGACGCTGACCGGTAAGGTGGCGCATGAATTTTACCTGGAATTGGAAGCAGCCAGCATCACTATTAGGGAATAAAAAGATGTGCATGAAATTTAATAATACGATATCTATGGAATATAGTTTTCGCCGATGGTTTGTCTCACTGACAGCTATGATCTGTCTTGCGCTGGCAGGATTTAATTATGCAGGTATAGACGTTGCTTACAATGATATAAGGGGAAACCTGGGCGCTACCTTAAATCAGGTCAGCAGGATTACAACTGTCTATGTACTGGGTACTTTTATCATAGTTCCATTTAGCAGCTGGCTGTCTTCACAGCTGGGGCGAAGGAATTATTTAGGATGGGCGGTGATTTGTTTTACAGTCTGTTCTTTTTTCTGCGGTAATGCCACGAATCTGAATCTGCTGATAGTGTGGCGGTTCCTACAGGGGTTGGCTGCAGGTGCAATGCTGGTATCTTCACATACTATTCTTACAGAGAGCTGGCCGATAGAGAAACGTGCTACGTCTCAGCTATTGGTACTGACGGGACTAGGGCTGGGAGCAGCATTAGGGGATCCTATAGCCGGGTATATAACAGATGAATTTTCATGGATCTTTATCTTTTTTGCAAATATTCCGCTGGGTATAATTGCCTGTCTGCTGGTATTTGTATTTGTGAAAAACGAATCTGATAAAAAGGATGAGGATTGGCAGGCAAGGATTCTACTGACTGTGGGAGCTTGTTGTCTGTATGCAGGATTGGAGCGATGTCAGTATGTAGGTGAGTTGAATATGCCATTGATGATATTGTTGGTGCTGGTGGGATTGACAGGGTTCATTTTATTCACCAGGAGGCAATATCATTTATTGAATATTAATTTACGTGCCGGGTTGGTATTATTTTTATTTTATTCTTTTATTTCAGGGATTCAGATAGTTATTTCCAATTCATCCTTAAATGCTTTGACAGCATCTAATTACGATTACTTTTGGGTGATTGCATTGATACCTATAGTGGTCATACTTATTACTACTGTATTGATACAGCGGAACCGTAAGATGATCAGGCCTGTCATTACAGTAGGGATGTTGTTGTTGATGATTAGTTTATGGTTATCCCTGAAGATTGTGAGCTTTCCGGCAATACTGATCCTTAGTATAGCGGAGGCAATGTTATCTATATCAATCCTTACATTAGCGCTTTCAGAGCTGGAAGGGAAGGAGCTGGGTAGGGGAGTTGCTTATTATTATGTGATTGGGAAAATAGGTGGGGTGTTAACTACACCGTTGTATTTTGTGGTTCCTTATTTGTTGGAAGTTTTTAAATAGTATGGTTGTAAGAAGAATTGGAAAGATTGCATAGGGTATCAGTATTCATTGACGGCCATCCTAATGCATTATTTCAAAGTCCAAAAGGTATTCAATATCTCCGAAATTCTTTAATACTACACGCTTTAATTGGCGCCTTATATTTGGGGTTATACATAATTTAAGACCGGCTATACTGTTTAGGCTTCATACCGATATGCTCCTGAAACACTCTTGAAAAATGACTCAGGTTTGTAAACCCCAGCTGATACCCTACATCCGATACCGACAGGTTCCCCTCTTTCAATAACAACGCCGCTTTTTTCATTCTATAATCCTGGTAATAACTAAAGATACTATTCCCAAATATTTGTTTAAATAATGATTTCAATTTTGTCGGACTCATATTAGCCGCCAGTGCTAAATCATTTATCACCGGTGGTGTATCCAGCTGCTCCAACATCTCCTCTCTTATTTTGTAAATGGTAGCTATATCACGGCTATTCAAGGCATACAACTGTTTTTCATCTCTCTTCTCCAATTCCATCAATAGCCTGCACACCAGTTCCTCCGCTTTTATCCGCAGGAAAAATAGTTTGAAACTTTCCGCCACAGATTCGTATACAATCTCATTGACAATATCCTGCAAGGATGGATATATCATTTGTTCAAAAAGCAAAGGTTGTGTATTCTGTAATAGTCCTTCTAATACCGGTGACTTTGCAGACAAATCAAACAAGCTCTTTAAATAATTTGAATCAACTTCGATGTTAATGGTAGAGGTATTTGTATGAATGGGGATTACAGTATCTGTATTCATACTTGTTGTAGTTATTAACACAGACGGTTGCTTTTCCGTTTCAGCGAAAATATGCTGGAACTTAAAAAGGATCATATTCCTGGAAGTATTGATTTCAGGGTTTTCAATCACCAGGTTTTCCTTCAGTTCATAGTTCATAATCATCATCCGGATATGGTCATTAAAGACATATCCGGCCACATATCCCTTACCAAACTGTGCCGGAATATCTAGTCTTCTATTCTTTACTGTTGTTCCAAATAGGTGAGCGAGTGTATGAAGTACATGCATGTAAAAAGTCTGATACGACTATTTTTGAGTCAAATGTAGCTATTTTGTCTCTAATAGATGCCTGAACTTTGGGCCATGAAAATAGCAATCCTCGGCGCAGGTCCCGTTGGCCTGACAATGGCCATCTTGCTTCAGCAACATGGTATAGATGTAACTGTTTACGAAAGAGATAAAGACCCGGAGGCAAGGATCTGGGGAGGTACGCTTGATCTGCATGAAAGTTCAGGGCAGCTGGCTTTGAGTAGAGCTGGCTTACTGGATAGGTATTTTGATAGGGCGAATGCTATGGGTAGGAGTATTACTGACGAGCTGGGGAATCTACTTTTTAAAGTGAAACCGCATTATGACGCGCCTGAGATAAATAGGAATGAACTCAGGAAGATGTTATTGGAGGGGCTTAGGAGTGGGACTGTAATATGGGATCGGAAGTTTGTTGGCCTCGAAGCAGGTGGCGGTCAAGGTATTGAGGTGGGTGGTGGCAAATCTATTAAAGCAGGTGGTGGACAAGGTATTGAGGTGGGTGGTGGCAAATCTATTAAAGCAGGTGGCGGTCAAGGTATTGAGGTGGGTGGTGGCAAATCTATTAAAGCAGGTGGTGGTCAAGGTATTGAGGTGGGTGGTGGCAAATCTATTAAAGCAGGTGGTGGTCAAGGTATTGAGGTGGGTGGTGGCAAATCTATTAAAACAGGTGGCGGCCAGGGGATTGAATCAGATAGTGGTCAACATCTCGGACAAGATAGCGGCCAATATCAGCGTAATGACCAATGGCTCCTGCATTTCGAAAATGGCAATACTGCCACTGCCGATGTTGTAATCGGTGCAAATGGTGGTATGTCAAATGTCAGAAAATATGTAACGGATGCTGTAGTTGAAGATACTGGTTCCTATTTTATCCAGGGCGAAGTGTATCAACCGGAGATAAAATGTAAAGCATTCTACGAGTTGTGTGATCATGATATATTAATGACCGCAGCTGAAGGGAAACAAATCGTTGCCAATCCCCGTAATAATGGCGCGCTTACTTACAATGTCATTTGCAGGAATGTCCCTTTATTAGATTATAAGGATACGGAAAGTGTAGCCATTTTTCTTGCAGATATGTTCCCTCACTGGAATGAATGTTATAGGGAATTATTTCGTGCTACTTCATTTTTTGCAGGGTTACCTACACGAAAAATATCATTGGATGTTCCATGGAAGACTGATCGCCCATTGCCTATTACATTGATTGGAGATGCTGCGCATTTAATGCCGCCTTTTGCAGGGCAGGGAGTGAACACAGGATTGATGGATGCGATGATATTAGCGGAAAATATTACCGGTGGGAAGTTTAAAAGTGTTGCGGCTGCGATTGAAGATTATGAGCGGAAGATGTTTGTGTATGCTGGCGCTGCGCAGGCGGAGACAGATAGGAACGAACGGGCTATGGCGGATACCGGGTTTTCTTTTTTTAAGAGATTTACGGGTGAAGGTTAGAGGAATGATTTCATCATTAAAAGATTTACGGGTGAAACCAGATTAATGATTCAGGTATAAAGAGATTTACAAGTAAAAACCAGGATAATGATTCGGTTAGGAGGAGATGCACCAATGAAAGCCAGATTAATCATTCTACTGGCAATTGTACTTATGAATGCGGTAGGTATGTCCATCGTTATCCCGCTGCTACCATTTTTAGTAGGCCAATATTTACCTAAACAACAAGTTGTTGTAGGCATGAGTGCCCTGCTATCAGTATTTGCAGTATGTACATTTATTGCAGCCCCTATTCTAGGCGCATTGAGCGACCGGTATGGACGAAGAAATATCCTGATCATAAGCTTACTGGGTTCTGTCATCGGCTATGTCTTGTTTGGTATTGGTGGTTCGTTGTGGGTGCTTTTTGTAGGAAGAATAATAGATGGATTGACAGCAGGTAATATCAGTACGTTATTTGCCATTATATCAGATAGTACCACACCTGAAGAACGTACAAAATGGTTTGGATATATGGGCGCCGTGATGGGAATAGGTTTGTTAACAGGTCCTGCATTAGGTGGATTATTGGGAGCTATTGACTTGTCATTACCATTTTTTATGACTGCGGGTATTATATCCCTTTCAGTAGTGGCTGTGTATTTTTGGTTACCAGAATCATTGTCAGCAGAAAAGCGTACAAAAAAATTGAATGTTGATAGTTTCAATGTTTTTTCACATTTGAAGGATTTCACGAAAATAAAATTGCTCCTGATTGCAGGTATATTGTTTTACGCAGGTCTTGAAATATTCCAGTTCAATTTTACCATTTTCTTAAAAGATATTTTCAAATGGGGACCGGCTTATATAGGTGGCATACTTACTTTGGCTGGTGTGTGTGAAATCATTTCGAGGGCAATATTGTTGCCCTGGTTTTTGAAACATTTCAATGAGAAGCTTACTGGTAGGATGGGTTTAATCATTTTAGGATTGGGATTTATATTCATCTTAGGAAGTATGTTTTTATCTTCTGTAATTCTTATTTTTCCCGCTGTCATCTGTATCCTTGCTGGCGAAGGATTATTTGATCCTACTTATAATAGCCTACTATCACAATCAGTTGATGAAAGCAATCAGGGAAAATTACAAGGGGTCAATCAAAGTCTGCAATCCTGCACGAGGGCATTGATTCCATTGGGTGCAGGCACTATTTATTATTACCGTCCATTTGTGTTATACTTCATAGCAACAATCATTATCATCTTTTCAATGATTATCCATGAAAAAAGTTTTAGTCACCGGCGCCACCGGTAAAGTAGGTAGTCGCTTTGTAGCGCGACTGATAGCAAAGGGGTACGATGTTCGTGTGTTGGTACGTAAGCCCATCACTTTAAATGCAAGTGGATTAGGTGGTGATGAAGCCGCAGGTGTAGGATCAGTCATGACCGGTGATTTAAATGATCCGGCTACTATAACGCCTGCTGTAGTTGGTGTAGATGCTGTCATTCACATCGCTGCGGCTTATAATTCTATGCATGATACGAATCTAAAAGGGACAATGTCACTGGTCAACGCAGCCATTGCTGCGAATGTTGAAAGGTTCATTTTCGTAAGCACCGCCAAAGTATACAGAAAGGATTACGGTCGTCCTGCTAAAGAAGATGATGTGCCGGATGTACATGAAGACAATGCTTACTTTGCTGGTAAAGTTGCGACAGAGCAGGCACTGCTTTCTTTGCATAAGGATGTGCGGATATTAAGATTAGGTTTTGTCTATGGTGATGGGGATCTTCATTTGAAAACAATGCAGGATAACTTGCGCTTAAGGACAAAGGAAGAAAACCCGGACCTAAAGGCAACGCAGGGAAACTTGCAAGCAGGAGCAATGCAGGATAACTTGCGCTTAATGGTAAAGGAAGAAAATTCCCACCCCGCTGCCAGATTACACATGGTTCACCATCTTGATGTAGCTCAAGCTTTATTGCTATTATTAAATACAGATGGGCTGAATGGTGAAATCTTCAACCTGGGGGATGATGCACCTATGAGTTTTTATGAACTGGGGCTGGCAAATCCCACCAATGAACCACTATCAAACCCATTTGCATACATCATGGATACGTCCAAAATTCGTCGCAAGACAGGTTTCCGTCCCCTCGTGCCCGCTTACCAGGTAGCCTGTGATTTGGATATTATATAAATCATTGTAACTTTTTTGAGATCATGCCCGTTTAATAATCGATAACACCCACGATATATTCTGATTTGAGCCGTAGCCGGGACAATAATTATCTCTTAAATTACTAATGGAATGAAACTTTCTAAATCGCTTCTTAGCGCCATCATGATTGGTATCGCCGTTCAAACTACTGTCGTTTCCTGTGGGAAAGACGAAGCGCCTAAACCCAAAAACGATCAGGAAAACAAACAAAATGTGTCTAAGCCAGATGAAAATCTGGGTAATTGCCCCGCTTGCGGAATGGGTTGATTACGTGTGATGGGGCATTGCATGCATGTGTTTATTGCGTGAAATGAATTCATTGCGTAAAAGGGGACAATGCCTAAAATGGGGTATTATATGTAATGGGGTAATTGTGTGAAAGGGGGCAATACCTAAAATAGGGTATTAAATGCAATGGGGTAATTGTGTGAAAGGGGGCAATACCTAAAATAAGGTATTATATGCAATGGGGTAATTACGTGAAAGAGGGCAATACCTAAAATGGGTCAAATAAGTATAATAGGCCCATTACATGAACTGAGTCATTACATGCCATATGCTCATCCCCTAAAATGACTTCATTCCCTGAAATGGTTTATTTACTGAACATTGATATTTAACCGGTGCCCAAAGTATTATCTGCTGTCGCCTGTAATCTGGACGCAAACATCCTCGCTGCATGTTTGCCCCTGCTGCAAGAATCCCGTATTGAAGCCATTGAATGGTCATTCGATGCCTTATACAAAATTAAAGAAGTACCTGACTGGTTCAGGGAACTGCTGACAGCCTTTAGCGATGAAAATCGCCTGATCGGTCATGGTGTCTTCTTTTCTCTCTTTTCAGGGAAATGGCTACCAGAACAGGAAGCCTGGCTCTCTCATTTAAAGCAGACATCCACTGCCTTTAACTTTGATCACATCACGGAACACTTTGGCTTCATGACCGGAAAAGATTTTCACCATGGGGCACCGTTAAATATCCCTTATTCTGCATCGACGCTCGCCATTGGCACAGACAGGTTGAAAAGAATCTACAACGCCTGCGGACGCCCTGTAGGTTTAGAGAACCTCGCCTTTTCGTATTCGCTGGACGAAGTCAAACGGCATGGCGCCTTTCTGGATCAATTGCTTGAACCCGTGAACGGTTTTATCATCCTTGATTTGCATAACCTCTATTGCCAGCTTCATAACTTTGATCTGGCCTTCGAAGATCTGATAACCTTGTATCCATTAAATAAGGTCCGGGAAATCCACATATCTGGCGGTAGCTGGGACGATGTAGGCAACCAGACTATCAGAAGAGATACACATGATGAAGGAGTGCCGGCAGAGGTATTTCAGTTGCTTGAAATGACAATGCGGAAATGTCCATATCTGAAATATGTTGTGTTGGAACAATTGGGAAATGGACTCGCTACGGAGGCTAGCCGGGTGGGGTTTTATAATGATTTTTTGAAGATGCAGGAGATTGTACATAAATCCAATCATGAAACTGAGGTCAGTCCCTTTCTTCCATTACTCCCACTCTCTACAGGCCCTGCTATAGAAGACCTTCAACTCTACCAACAACAAATGGAACTCTCTTCCATCCTGGAAACAGCCCCTTCCTATGCCGCCGCCATGCAATTATTACAACACTCCTCCCTGTCCCATTCTGACTGGAAAATTGAACAATGGGACCCCTATATGATAGAAACTGCTGTTAAAATAGCCCGCAAGTGGAAGAAATGAAACCCTGGCTCATTCTGACTGGAAATTGAACAATGGGACCCCTATATGATAGAAACTGCTGTTAAAATAGCCCGCAAGTGGAAGAAATAAAACCCTGGCTCATTCCGACTGGGAAATTGAACAATGGGACCCCTATATGATAGAAACCGCTGTTAAAATAGCCCGCAAGTGGAAGAAATAAAACCCTGGCTCATTCCGACTGGGAAAATTGGTATTATATGCAGCAACGGCAATGTCGGAGCTGGCATTGGCACTGCAATACACTGCGTGGATCACTGATCCGCCAGGTGTGATGTATTCAAAAGATATCCGGGCGCCGGAGTTTCATGAAATTGATAATAAGTGCTTTACAAACTTGTGCTATTGAATTCTTTCTAATTTCTTTCTATACTTTTCGGTGATCTCCGCCCATTCTTTTGTATGACCATACTTCGATTTGCAATAGGCATATCTTTCTTCAGTCAGGAACCAGCTAAAGATGTTTCCTACATATTCAATACCGCTATCGATCACTCTTTGCAATACGTGTTCTTTAGATACACCAGCTAGTTTGCAGTATTTTTCCAGCCATCCGCCATTGCCACTTTGTACATATAAAACCAGCAGATCTTCTGTAATATAAGTGGGGGGTATACGTGCCATTTGCCAGTCATCGCGGCGGATCAGCACCTGGAAGAGTGTTGCATCATAAAAGCGTTCAGGAATATCCTGATCGATGATAGCCCCGGTGGCGGCAGCTTTGTAGCAGAGTTCCCGGGTGATCAATGATTCAGGAATAAAGCGTAATGCCATACCATTTTTGCTCACTATCTGATCTGCCAGTTCAGGGGTGAAGAGTGCAGGTGGAAAGTGTTCCAATGCGAAGATGGATTTTTCAGCTACCTGCATGCAAAACTCAAGTGTACGCATTTCGGGAGGTACTCTTTTCAGGTCGCGGTAGTTGTGGTTGACCTTTTGGGTCCAGTAATGAATGTCTCTCTGAGAAGGTTGTAATACATATTCACCAGCGGCCAGATCGTATCTTAGTTCTTCGAAGGTTGTGGTCAGTTTATTATCCAGTAGTGCCTCTAATCCGGAAGAGAAAGTATCATTGTCGAAATCATATTCTTCTGTATTTGCCGGGTCTTCGGCGTTATAATAATAGCCACTGATATTTTTATGTGCGGGAATGAAATGATAATCCTCTACGATCATGACAGGTGCAGTAAATACGCCCGGGCACTTCATCCAGCCATGGTTATAGTGAAGCATAATCACTTCTTCGGCAGTCACATTACTTTCAATATGCGTAGGCGAGCCTCCTATCAGCAAACTCCGGCATTCTACATTTCCTTTTACATAAAGGCAGGGGCCGTAGTCTCCTTCTTCATTGATGATATTGCCATTTACGCGTAGGTTGCCATCGATGATATAACCATGTATCTCCTGATCATATTCCATCATAAAATGATCATCCAATACCAGGTCTCCTTTATGCAGATAAAATTGAGTATCAGTTTCTACCTGATCTTCAAACATTTCCCTGCTTTCATACATGTGCTCATCAATGCTGTATAATGCAATGGCATCCTTTAGCGTGATCATCTCAAAAATCGTCTTCATTTCTTAGCCGCAGCTATTTTATCTTTAATATAGGTGATCTCGTCAGCACCCAGTACATTTTTCTTCACTAAGTAACCCTCGCGTTTAGAAGGCTTTAAAATCAGGAATCCCGCTAGTTCTTTTGCTTCCCGGATATGTGACCAGGCCAGATCACTTTTAAAATCTTCTCCCTGAATGTGTACGCCCTCATCATCAAACTCATACAGCATCTCTTGTTTCAGAAACGCATTTCTGTATCGCTGCAATACCGCTATCACTGTGATAATGATCGGATAAAACAACATTGCCAGTGCATAAGGCATCGACAGGTACAAGCCTTTATTGAAATTCAAAAGAAAGCCATCATCTACCAGTGCGGGCATAATCAGAGAATAGAGTCCCAATATTCCCAGAATAATAACAGTGGGTCTTCTGTACATATAGGCGATCAGGTATTTCGCATATTCAAGTCGGGTGATCTTAAAGCTGATAGAAAGGAGGCTCTTCATGTTCCGAATATACTCATTTTACATAATACCAAATAAGTGCCGTCTGGCGGGCGGAACTGTGAATAATACTTCCGGATGTAAAAGGAATGTCAGAAAATAGGAGAATTTATGATTTTCGTCATTGAACATTTTGTCTTTTTTAGCTTTCGTAGTAATTTCGCGGCCGAATTTTCGAATAATTATCAAAGATCCCAACTGGAAATGAGTGACAGATTCTACTTTAGAGTCATAGGACTTTTTATTTTATTGAATGCCACTTTGTTATTTTGGAAAGCCTGGTTGTTAGACAATGGAGTTCACCACAATGTGTTACTTTTTGGCAACCTTGCTTTAGCTGCACTTTCTGCAGTAACCTACAACATGAGCCGTAAAGGTGTACAAGCCGAAAGTAACAGTGTATTTATGCTTCGGGTATACGGTGCAATGATTAGTCGTATGATGCTTTGCCTGGCTGGTATAACAATTTATGCCGTTGTGAACAGAGCACATACCAGCAGAATAACAATTTTTATGCTGATGGGCTTCTATGCAGTTTACGCTATTTGCGAGAACATCAGTCTGCAAAAGATCACCAGACAAAAGAATGAAACGTCTGTGAATCAGGAAGCTTTTTAAAGCATTAGCTGTGCACCTGCCCGAACATTGCTTTGGGCAGGTGATAGCCTACCCATCCAGGTGAAAGCTCTTTTATTACTGAGTGGAATAGAAAAAGGCCGGAATTGCTCCCGACCTTTTTGTTAATTATTTAATTGAAACGTATCCGGTTTCTTCTACTTCTTTCTGTCCATCTGCAGAAAGCAGGTAATCCACGAATGTCTTCACTTTTGCTGCACTGCTGTTCTGATAGATGAAGAACAACGGACGTGCCAGCGGATAAGTCTTTGTCTTTACATGTTTAATATCGGGCGCTACATAGTTTTTGCCATCAAAACATACAGGCAATGCCTTTACTTTATCATTGATAAACGCCAGACCCACATAACCAATTGCACCTTCAGTCGTGCTTACTTTATTGAGCACAGTACCATTTGTATGTTGGAACACCGCTAATGTGGTGAACTCTTTCGTCTTCATGACAGCTTCTTTAAAGAACTCGTAGGTACCGGAGCTGCTCTCGCGGGAGATGATCATAATCTTCACATCCTTTCCACCCAGTTCTTTCCAGTTTTTCGCCTCACCTGAGAAGATCTTTTCCAGTTGTTCTCTGGTGATTTTTTCCACACCGGTGCCTGGATGTACGACTACAGCCAATGCATCGTCAGCGATCTTTACTTCGGTGATGGGGTGATTTGTTTCCTGAAACTGCTTCCTTTCTTTTTCGTTCATGTCGCGGGATGACATGGCGATATCGGTTGCACCTTTTTCCAGATCAGCAATGCCTACGCTACTACCACCTTCGGTGATATTGATATCAAAGTTATCATTCTTCATGCGGAAGTAGCCTGCTACTTTTTGTGCCAAAGGCGCAATGGTAGTACTACCAGAGAGGTGGATGATGTTTGCATTGGAAACTGCGGGTTTTGCTTTGAGGCTATCGCCAACGGTTTGGTTTTTACTTTCATGGTTAGCATTACAAGCGCTCCACAGGGCGGCGCTCATCATAAGCACAGTGATTCTTTTCATCTATTTTTTCTTTTTCGTTTACGTCCTGGTGTTGGACTGTGACCACATAGGGCGCAAGGTAAAGACGAAAGATAAAACAGAGAAAATATATATATGAATATTAAGTTAAGTCTGAATGCCTAATATGCAGATACAGCTTTTTTGGCTCCTGCCACCTCATTACGCATGGGTTTTACGAGGTGCAGGACATTTTCAAGGATTTCGTGAGCGGCATTTATTTCATCTTTTTTGTTGGATACGCTCTCGATATTGAACCCGACAGGCAGGTTTTTGGAGGCAGCGTAGTTCAATATTTCCCCGGCTATATTGGTAGCGGTGTGGATAGATGATTGGAGGATATCTTTTGAATATTTCAGGTCGTTGTATACCCATTTAGGTACTTCGATGCCCAGCCATTCCATGAACTGAAGTGTTTTCAGTGAGCCGCAGGGCGTCAATGTAAAAATGACCGGTGCCGGCCGGGTGTCATTGCTTAATGCATGGTAATGGTAGTCGGACATTACATTTTTGGTCTCGTTGATATTGTAAATACATTGAGATACAAAAAAGTTACAACCGTTCTGCATTTTGCTGAACATCCGGAGGTGTTCATCTCCTTTTTTAGTGTGCCGCTCCGGAATGGCTACGCCACCCAAAAGGATATCCAGTCTCATCTCTCTTTTTACCTGGTAGGCATCGGAGAGGGAGAAGTTGGTGGCCTGTAACTGTTGCTGGGAGGAGGCACCTACAAATACAGTGGCTTCCAGGTCGGTATTGCGGGATAACCAGTCGGCAAACATCTCTCTGGTATGGTTGGCAATACTCTTATATATGATTTTCGGTACTGGCAGGGTGGTCAGCAGGTCTTTGCTATATATTTCGGGCGATATAGTAGGGATAAAGGAAAAAGGACGCTCTTTATCGGTTCTAAGTGATTCATCCTGAATGTCGTATATGATCAGACCATCGATCTCGAGATCTTTTAAACGATCAATCTGGCCGCCGGCTATAACTGCCACCTTCTCACTTTCAGTAGTGATTTTGGGCGGGGTGAGGCTGTAAAAGACAATGCCTGACTTTCCGCTGTTTATTTTGTGTTGTAAAGTTCCTTTCACGTTGTTAATATACTTCGGAAAAGTATAAACTTGTCCGATTTTTCCAGGGAATTGTGAATATTTATGTAAATATACTGCGAAGATGCTATTTTTTAGATTTTTATTATTGAGCCGGATGGGTAAATTTTGAATCCAGCTAAGATCTGTTTTGTTTCCGGAGTAGGTACCTTTCTGGCGGTGCAGTCACAGAAGGGGCAGTTCATTATGGGGGGGGGTCAAAGGTAGATCCTTCCGTTTAGCAGGAAAATCCCTTGTAATTACCGACTTTTGCATTCGGAAGGCATGCGCTGACCGCTATTTAAATTGATACATCATTGGACCAATCAATTAGTTTAAACAAGTTTATCAGTGATACAGGGTATTGTTCACGTCGTGAGGCGGACAAACTCATCACTTCCGGTAGGGTATTGCTGAATGATCGTCCGGCGTCTTTGGGTAACCGTTATAAACCGGGAGATACGGTGGAAGTGGATGGGAGCCTGATCACTGCGGCAAAGAAGGAAAAATGTGTATACCTGGCGTTGAATAAGCCACCGGGTATAACGACGACGACTGAATTGCATATCAAGGATAATATTATCAGCTTTGTGAATTATCCAAAGCGGATTTTTCCTATTGGGAGGCTGGACAAGGATTCTGAGGGACTGATCTTTTTGACGAATGATGGTGATATTATCAATAAGATCCTGCGGGCAGCGAATAATCATGAGAAAGAGTATATCGTAAAGGTGGATAAGGCGATTGATACTGCATTTTTAGACCAGATGTCTAAGGGGGTGCCTATACTGGATACGCGAACATTGCCTTGTAAGGTGCAGATGATGGGGCGACAGACTTTCAGGATTACCCTGACGCAGGGGCTGAACAGGCAGATCAGAAGGATGTGTGAATACCTGGGATATGAGGTGATTGGGTTACAACGTGTGCGTATTATGAATGTGAAGCTGGATAAGCTGCCGTTAGGGAAATGGAGGCATTTGACGGAAACAGAGCTGGCGAATTTGAATGAAAGTATAGCGGATTCCAGTAAGGTGAATGAGAAGGAGAAAAAGGCGGTGGAAGAGGAGGGATTTGGGGCGTTGATACCGAATAGGCATAAGATGAAGGCGGGGAAGGCAGATGGAGAAGGTAAGCGGTTGGGTAAAGGTAAGGCAGATGGTGAAAGTAAGAGATTGAGTAAAGGTAAGGCAGATGGTGAGGGGAAGTCGGTTGGGAAAGGCAGGTCAGAAGGAGATGGGAAAGCAGTGGAGAAGGGGAAGGCAGGTGGAGAAGAGAAGCGGTTTTGGAAAGGTAGGTTAGTGGGAGGAGGAAAGCTGTTGGGTAAAGCGGATGGTGAGGGGAAACGGTTTGGGAAGGCGGATGGTGAAGGAAAGCAGTTTGGTAAGAGTAAGCCTGCAGGAGAAGGGAAGCAATTGGGGAAAGGTAAATCTGTGGGAGAAGGAAAGCAATTTGGTAAGAGTAAGCCTGCTGGTGAAGGGAAACGAATTGGTAAAAGTAAACCGGCAAGTGGAGGAAAGAAAACTACCCAGCCCGGGAAAAGCAAACCTGCCAGCGGTGGTAAAAGAACTGGCAATCGAGGCAGACGATGATTATAAAGAAAGGATACGATAATAGCAAATAAGAGAGGCGATAATAATAATAGAGGCAAATGATGACTATAAAGAAAGGATACGATAGCAAACAAGAGAGGCGATAATAACAATCGAGGCAGACGATGATTATAAAGAAAGGATACGATAATAGCAAACAAAGAGGCGATAATAATAATCGATGCAGACGATAACAATATAGGAGGCAGACGATAACCAAAAAAGTTTTTTTCTTTTATCCCTGCCTCCATAATTTTGCGGTATGAGTCAGAGTATCACATTATACCGCGTCTCTCAGGAGAATTTTGAGGTAATGAAAGCAAATCCGGAAGGGACCACTATATTAGAAATTTCCAAAGAAAATATCGTCTTTCCACAAACATTTGAAGGACTTAAATTTGTCTTATCCAAAGAGCAGGATGAAACAACCAAATCCTTACTGGAGCAATTGTTTTATCCTGAAACTTATATAGGTAGAGAAGTGGATCCTGACAGCATGGAGATGTTGTCAGAAGACCTGGATCTTGAAAGCACCGCCATTTATTATAACGATGGGGAAGTTGTAGCAAACATGCACGCTTTTTTAAACAATATATCTATCGAGCAATTCCATCAATTATACGACCCACAGGAGCTCAACGAGAATGATATTTATCCTTACAATGTATGGATCGAAGATGGTGCACCTGATAGGGCCTTTACCAGAAAACACCTGGCAAAAGAATTTACCGGGCTGAAAGATTTTATGGCAGCTGCAAAGGCTGATAATGATTATGTTTTGTCGTTAGTCTGGTAGTATTTACCAAACTCATAGCACCCCAAAAAATGGAGCGGATAAAACGTTGCTTGTCGTAAGCATTGTCTTATTTTAATCCCTCCCAACTGTATTAATATCTTCCATGGCTGTATGTAAAAGCATCTCCTGAGTTAGTATTATAGGAGTGGCATTAAAATTCCTTTATTTTAGTGTTATGGAATCCATTACCCTTACAAAAAAACAGGCCAGAAAGATCATCCTGAATGCCGCCGGACTTGCGCGAAAAGCGCAATTTGGGAAGGGACCGGAGGCTGTTTACAAATTGATCGACCATTTAGGTTTCGTACAATTGGATACGAACTATGTAGTAGAACGTGCCCATCACCACGTTATGGCCGCCCGCATACCTGACTATCAAAATGAATGGCTGGCTGACCTGTGTGAAGACGGCCGCATCTTTGAATATTTTACATCAGATGCAGGCTTTATGCCTATGCATGACTTCCGTTTTTCACTGCCCGTAAAAGCAGCTTTTAAGACGAATGGAAGGGTTGTTACACCGGCAGAAGAGAGGTTGATGAAGCAGATAATGGACCAGGTAGAAAGGGATGGCGCTGTGAAGGTAGGCGATTTTGAAAATGACCGTCAGGAAGCCAGTTCCGGCTGGTGGGATTGGCGGCCGGCAAAGGTGGCGCTGGAGCGGTTATATTTCACCGGAGAGCTGATGATCAGCCGTACGAAATCATTTCATAAGGTGTATGATCTACCCCTCAACTTAGTACCTCTGGAAACCGACAAAACGATGCCTGGGGAGGCCGAATTTGCCCGATATGTGATCCGCCGTACATTGGGTGCATTAGGAATTTCCGGAGTCAAAGAAATGGCCTGGAGAGCCCGTAGGGTGAAAGGGAATCTGGTGAAAAAGGAGCTTGAAAAGATGGTGCAGACCGGGGAGGTGAAAAAGGTAGCTGTCGAAGGGTTGAAAGGCCCTTACTATATGCTGCCTGACCAGCAAAAGGAGGTGAAGATATCCAATGAAGTCTTTATTCTTTCCCCATTCGATATTCTCAATGTGTTCCGTCACCGATTGAAGGACTTCTTTGATTTTGATTACCAGGTTGAATGTTTTGTGCCTGCGCCCAAACGGGTGTATGGGTACTTCTCATTGCCGATATTGGCGGGTGACACCTTTATAGCAAGGATGGATGCCAAAGCCGACCGCAAGCAAAAAGTGCTGATTGTGCATAACCTGCATTTTGAGAATGTTGATATTGATGAAAGTGTAATTGACAAGTTGATCCTGTCTTTGAAGGCATTTGTGCGATTTAACGGATGTAAGACTATTGTTCTTACGAAATCTAATAAGAAAACCTATTTGAAAGCTATCCGCAGTGGGTTAACTGATACCCACATAAAATAGCCTGATGTTAATCATTTGACATATACTGATTATTATCGGTACATTCACCGTATGTCAAAGTCAAAAGATGTAGTAGTAGCGCTTTCAAAAAAGCACCCGGAAACAGGTGAGCCTGCTCAGGCAGGTCACACTTTCGTAATTGGAACCTTAGGTACCAAAAAAGGATTCTATGAAATAGAAACTGAGAAACTGAATAAGTTTAAAGACGCAGATCTGCAACAGGAGCTATATAAGCTGTTGCACCCGCAGACGCATCATTAATTGATGTACATATCGCTTACGTTATGATTCCACCATTGTTTTTTAGTGGGACAGGGGTAGTTTATTTTTAAAAAGGATTGCCTTTGTTCGAATGATGCGGTATTATTTCGTAGCGGTATTGTAAAATTTCCCCGTATCATCCCCTGCAAAGGAACGCGTAAAGAATTAAGAAAGACGCTTCTTATTTGTCATAAATTAACGCCAGTATCATTAGCACTATTGGCAATATCATTGCCAGTCTTATTACCAATTTCGAAGGCATTAGTTTTTCACCAATGTATACCTTGAATTTTTCAAGTATGGCTTGCTTTATTTCTGCTGGCGGCGCCTGCCAATTTACGTCATCCAGTCTTACTCTCTTCAGCAGGTAATTCAATAACCGCTTCTGCAATTTATTGGTATTCGTATCTTTTTGTACTTCCAGTTTCAGTGCTTTTATGGATTCCTTCGCATTAATTTGCTTTTCACCACGTAGCCATACCCGATCCAGATAATTGCTTATTTTATCAATAAAAAAATCGCCCAGCTTATTATCCCACACGAGGAACAACGCTGTTTTAATGGTATATCCCGAAGCCAGTGAAGGGAACAACACAAACCCTGCCAGTGAAATCACAAATAATAAGCAGGACCAGAATGCAACACTAAACAACACAAATATACCCAGGATTGCACCCACTCCACCAACACGTGCGCCAGCATAGCCAGGTCCCGGCTGGGATCCTATTATATAGATTGAAACAATTAATCCTACAACAGAAAGGAGTAAACCGGGGATAACAACGCGTAGCCATGCCAGTAGGGAACGGGTGGCGATCTTTGTAAATACAGAAATATTATTGGTCTTCATGGGGCAAAAGATATAACAAAAAATCCGAAGATACAATCTCCGGCGTTTGCAAATTAATTCGGTATTTTCTCAAACAGAGTACGGGAAAGCAATGCCCATTACTCCAATTTCTTTGTAAAAAATACCCGGGGGCATATTATGCGCAGCCTCCAAATGGCCAGTTACGCCAATGATTGTTAGCCGGTTTTGTCGGTTTGTAATAAGACATATCTCCTGATTCCAGTAAGGTCGCAATTTGCTGAAACGTTTCATTCTCAGAAGGTTTTTCCTCCTCAATAATATCCGGATGGCACCATTCATCCAACTGCATGATCATTGGAATATCCTGCCCAAAGCAATCGTATATTTCCTCTTTAGTGGCCAGAAACGCTGCCTTGTATTCAGGAAGACTGGCACGCATAAATTCATATACTCTTACAGCAGGCGGATTTTTTAATTCCACATCCCGCGAAGCATAGAAGGTCGGATCTTTTGGTATACTTATTTTTTCGTCTCTGAGCAGCATGGAATGTACTTCGGGATTCAGGGTACCAAATGTATCTGTGATAAAGGAAGGACCTTCATCGCTGTCAGCTGTTGTGAGCAGTACGTTTGAGTTATTTAATCCCGGGTAAAAGGGGAGGCTGTTACCATAGATGTACAGACAGTTCTCCACGCCGTTATGTCCGTTAAAGCGGTAGTGATAGCCAACCACTTCAACGGCTATTACCCATCTTTCTGAATTACCGAATACAGAGAGTCTTGATACCACAGGGTAGATATATCCATTGTCAAGTACGGGGAAGTTGTAATCTTTTGCGCAGGTGTCTAATTGATCGAGTATGTCACTGGCGGAATATTTTGCGGTTTGCATAGGGATGTTTAATAAGTATGAATATTTATAATTCTTTCCATGGCGCTTTAGGCTTCAATCACCCCTTCCTTTCTGCCATTCAGACCAATGGCGCTATACCCACTTAGTTTTTGAGATCCGGCATGATCATATTTGAAACCGGATTAGTCAGATATCCTTAGCAAGTAATTGAATTTCAAATATCAGGGTTAATAATTGGCGTAGCAATATACAACATCTTGAACTAGTTCAACCTTTTTTCCTAATCTACTTCATTTTTCAGTAGCTCGTATGTTGCCATTTTTGCATTATCAAAAATATATATCATGAGCACTTTTAGCATACCTACCCGATCAGAGGTGACAAGCGGCAACCAGGCCATTTTCGATAACCTGCAAAAAGGTTTGGGTTTTGTTCCTAACCTCTATGCATACTTCGCAAAAAATGATACCGCGCTTGGCGATTACCTCGCATTACAAAATAGGAAAAGTAGTTTGAAAGCAAAAGAAAGAGAAGTGATCAATCTGGTGACCAGTCAGATCAATGGCTGTCGTTATTGCCAGTCGGCACATACTGTATTGGGTAAAATGAACGGTTTTTCAGATGAACAGATCCTTGAGATTCGCAGAGGTAGGGCCACTTTTGATAGCAAGCTGGATGCCCTGGCGCAGTTTACCGCAGCAGTTGTAATTAATCGTGGAAAAGCGACGGCTGAAAGTATAGCCGCATTTTTTTCAGCTGGCTATACAGAAGCTAATATGATCGATGTAGTAATAGTGATCGGGGATAAAATAATCAGTAATTATATTCACAATTTAACGGATCTGGAAATTGATTTTCCTGTGGCAGATGAATTGTAAGAGTAGCACAGAAGCCGGAGATTGTGTCTCCGGCTTTTCTTTAGAACGTCACAGATTTCACATCCACACACTCCGCACCAAAATACCCCAAAGCATTATTTGATATATTAGAAGGTGGATTTGAAGGTGTGGTACTGGAAGCGCCGCTATTCGATTGTAGTACATTGTAATAATTATAAACGTTCTTATCCACACTAGCCATCACCACCGTCACGAGATCATTCATTTGTATGTATGCACTATCCATATACAATTGTTGCCTGATCATATTCCCATCTGTCAACCTGTCATCCAATGCATAAAATGCTTTGTAAGGAACATTATTTACCAGCAATGTAAAAGTGTAGTAGTTGGTAACGCCTTGGGGATCTTTAAAGTTCACCTGTGGTAAATTCCTTACCTGATTAAAAATTTTGGTATGTGTGAAGGTCAATTCATTGATCCCTACATAATCCGGCATTGTAGAACTGGATGTATATTCTTCCCCGTCAATGATCACTGATAACTTGTAAGTATGACCAATCTGTCCTGAGAGTTTATTGGATGCATAATACCCTTCATTACCCGTCTGTGTAAAATAGTCTCTCACATTGGTATTACTGTCCAAAACGCTGACTATGGCCCCGTAAACAGCGGGATAAGTATTATCTGCATCAAACGATACTGATTTATTAATCTTCACATAATACGGGCCGCCGAGATTTGTAATATTCCCCTGGATCACAATTTGGGAAGCCGCCGTTCTGAGATTGACATCAATCGTTTTGGTACAGCTGGCGAAGAATATGATGATAGGAATTGCAATAAGGTGTGTCTTCATACTAAAAGGAGAAATTATAAGTAATAGAAGGTACCCAGCGGAAAAGTGCTGTTTGCTGAGCGATGGTACGGGTAGTATTCGCAGGGTCATTTTTGAATTCTATGATGTAAGGGTTTTCTTTCCCATAAGCATTATAGACCGAAAAATTCCAGTTGCTATTCCAGCGTTTCTTTTGTTTGCCATATATGGTTACACCCACATCCAGCCGATGATAAGCCGGCATACGGTAGCCATTTCGTTCAGAATACAGGAATACCGTCTGTTCGTTGATTTCATATTTACCACTGGGATAAGTCACTGCATTACCTGTATTGTATACCCAGTTAGCAGACAGTGTCACTTTCCTGCTCAGTTGGTACATGGATACGATAGCAAGGTTATGCGTCTGATCCTGGCGGGCCGGATACCAGCTTCCGTTATTGATTTCAGTTATTTGTCGCTCTGTACGGGAAAGTGTATAACTGATCCATCCTGTGAGCCGGCCTGTTTTTTTCTTTCCAAAGAGTTCCAGTCCATAAGCCCTGCCTTTTCCGTATAATAACTGGGACTCTACATAGTTGTTGACAGTTAATGATGCACCGTCTTTAAAGTCAATCTGGTTTTGCAGTTGTTTATAATAAATTTCAGAAGAGAACTCATAACGACCATGACTAAGATCACGATAATAGCCCAGGGATACCTGGTCTGCTATTTCAGGTTTCACATTCGGACTGCTCAGTATCCAAAGGTCGGTAGGACTGGTAGAGGCGGAACTACTTATCAGGTGTACGTTTTGCGTGTTCCTTGAATAGGCAAATTTCAGTGAACTCACAGAGTCGAGCTGATAACTTGCAGCAGCACGTGGCTCTAAATTTATGTAAGTCTGTACAAGTTCTGCGGCTGCATATTTTGTAGAATCGGTTGCATCGCCTGCGGAATTAAATTTATAAAAAGTACCGGGTCCAAATACATTGAAGACAGAGAGCCGCAGACCATAATTGATTTTCCATTTGCCGAAACCTTTTTCATGGTTTATATAGGCTGCACTTTCCAATGCATACTTCTTATCTAATGTTTCAGAGTTATAGCTGGAATTCTTACTTGCATCTACCATACCCGGGTCGAGGGTATGATGGGTGGCTGTGACACCGAATTTTATTTTATCATCACCCGCCATGAAATACTGGAAGTCTTCTTTGAAGGAAAAGTCCCTGATCTTTGAGATGATCTTTGTATTGCTTGAATTATCTGCCACCTCTATGTGATGGTTGTAATCGCTATAGGCAAGTGTGGTGTTGGAAAACAGGTGACTATTGAAGTTGTGATTCCACCTGAAGGTTCCTGTTGTATTTCCATAATAGAGTGCTAACTGATCAGATAGTTTTAGGTTATCTTTTCCATTATAAAATGAAAGATAGATCCTGTTATGATCATCCAGGTTATAATTAGCTTTAGCATTCACATCGTAAAAGTAAAGATTAGAATTCCTGACATCTTCATTATTAGACAGCTTCAGGAAAACATCTGCATAAGTGCGACGGGCACTGATCATAAAAGAACCTTTGTCTTTCACAATAGGGCCTTCGAAGTTTAAGTGAGAAGCAATGATGCCAAGACCGCCACTACCATGGAATTCCTGGTTATTACCATCTTTGGTTCTGATATCTACGACGGAAGAAAGACGACCGCCATATTCTGCAGGACTGGCCCCTTTATAAAGTGTGAGGTCTTTGATTGCATCCGAATTGAAGGTAGAGAAGAAACCGAGTAGATGTGTTGCATTGTATACCGGTACTTCGTCCAGTAAAAGCAGGTTTTCGTCGATGTTGCCACCTCGTACATAGAATCCACCACTGCCCTCACCTCCTGATTTTACACCTGGAAGCAGTTGTATTGTCTTAATGACATCTTTTTCCCCAAGAAATACCGGGACGTTTGCAATTTCGGCGGTGCTTATTTTCTGCGTACCCATTTGTGCAGTAGAAAGCCTGTCATGGCTGGCTGCAGAGGTGATGACGATTTCCGAAAGTTGTCCGCTGGTGGGAATAAGCGACACATTTCGTATCAGATCTTTTGTAAGTGGGATAGAAATGGTGTCTGCTTTATACCCTGTATAACTGATCACCATTGTATAATCGCCTTCAGGAACAACGATCGCATAAAATCCATAGTTATTACTTGTACTGCTGTATTTCGCCTGTGGAAGAATGCGTATTGAAGTGCCAATTAAAGTTTCGCCCGTAGTTTTATCACGAATGATACCGCTAACGGTATACTTATGCTGGGCCTGGGCTTGCATGCCAGTAAAGGTAGAATATATTAAAGCCAGTACAGCAAAACTTTTCTGCATATGTTGGGTTCCGTTTTGTAGGTATGGACGTTTCCGGGTTTCGTGCAATTTAGTATTCAGATTGTATATGGAATGTTAAAATTGGTTAGGTATGCTAATGAGTAGCCGTGTGTTCCTGGATGTTATTTTAAAACTTATAACTCGTTATAACACCCATAAAAATTCACTTTATTATTTCTATTTTCTTTATTCTATCGTCAACATTTTTGCAATAACCCAAATTACCTACTATGAAACATTTCTATTTTCCCGTTCTGTTGTCTTTGGTAGCGTTGACCGCAAGTGCCGGTGCGCCGTCTATTGACAATACCCTGTTATTAAAGGCTGAAAAGCAGATCCAGCGTATGGAATACTTCTGCAGGTATAAAGAGAATAAGTACCAGACATTTAACCGTAATAATGAATTACGTACCAGTTACACCGCCATGTTCATCAGCAATTTACAATCGTGGGAAAATATTCCGTGAGAAGATAATTAAGCAGTGATTCCAATCAGGACGCCTGAATTGTGCAGGCGTCCTGATTAAAGAAGCTTTTTATATTTTAGTTCACTCCTTTCCACCATTCCCTGAACTCCTGTTTATCATTCCGCAGGTCAACTAGCTGACCGATCATAGGCGTAGCCAGTGGAATATCTGCAATGGTCTTTATTCTTCGTAAAGGTTCATCCCAGGGATGATTTCCCAATGTAAACTTAGAAGAATGTACGGGGAGTAGTCTTTTTGCCTGCAGGTCTTTTGCCGCCTGAATGACTTCTTCCGGCTGCATATGAATGTATTTCCATGCAAGGTCATACTGACCATTTTCAAGAATGGCGAAATCTATCGGACCGAATTTCTTTCCTATCTCTGCAAAATGAGTATCATAACCACTATCACCACCTATATAGATCTTCATGGCCGGCGTTTGCAATATATAAGATTGCCAGAGGGTATTATTCCGGGAAAAGCTTCTGCCAGAAAAATGGCGGGTAGGAGCGGTATGTACGATAAATCCATCTCCCAGATCCACATCCTGCCACCAGTCAGTCTCAACGACCTGGTCAGGTGTATAGCCCCATCTTTCGAAGTGACCACCTACTCCCAGTCCGCAGATCACTTTGCCCACCTTGCTTTTTAGTGCCAGTATGGTCTTATAATCCAGGTGATCATAATGGTCGTGTGAAATGAAGAGATAGTCTATTGCCGGAAAATCATCAACCGTGTAAATATCTGCACCTTTAAATGCTTTGGTACCTCCGGGTAAGGGTGAAGCGCTGCCGGAAAACACAGGATCTACCAGGAAACGTTTTCCACCTGCCTGTATAAAATAAGAGGAGTGACCAAACCAAACCAATACATCCTGATCGGGGGCAAGGGCCAGTAGGTCAGTTTTAACAGAAGGTAATGAATCTACAGGGCGCAGGCGTACCCGTTTTTTGAACATAAAATCGTATAAAACACCTCCCATGCTATACCCGTCTGACAATTGCGGCGTATTGTGAATGTTCTGGAACTGTCCGTCTTTGAAATGCGGCGATTGTTTGATCAATTCTAATCTCTTTCCCGAAGGTTTTTCTCCGAATAGTGGGTGTCTCATGTATATTAACACTGTGATTATCAATAATAATAGCACTGAAAGCGCTATTTTCAGGCATGTGATAAATTTCTTCATACCAGTTTATTGACGAACCAGGTGAGTAAATATTTTAATAAAGCGTAAAAAAATATCATTCAATATTTTATTTAGAAATATAATATGTAAAATGATATATAATCGATATATTTAGCCTTGAGCATTACCTACAACTGTTTTCACTTTAGAAATTATTATTAAATAATGTCATTTATTTCGAATGTATTAGCTCCTCCCGGATACGGGTGGAGAACCAGCGATGGTGCACTGGTAAAACCTACGTCAAAGCAACTATTCACCGAGTTTTTTAGCAGGATCAACATTTTTGCTTCAAGAAAAAACTGGTTACCATTCTTTTCATGGTTCAGCACTTTAGGTCTTGCTCCGTTCTTTTTCTTATTTGTCTGGAAAGAGATACACGACTTTAATTTTTGGTATTTGCTGGTTGCTTTTGTGTATGGAATGATTTTCATGGGCACGCATGGCACTATCTGGTATCATCGCTATGGCACACATCAGGCGTATACTTTTAGTAATAAGTTCTGGCGGTTTTTTACTCAAAACCTCGTATTTAAACTGATACCGGAAGAGCTGTATATCGTATCTCATCATGTGCATCATGCACTGTCTGATGAGCCGGGAGATCCTTATAATGCAGAGGCAGGTTTTTTATATTGCTTTCTGGCAGATGCCAATCATCAGCCTATTGCGAAAGATCTCAGTGAGGAGGATTATTATAAAGCTGCAGCAATGTTGAGTCATACCGGTGTGAAAGCGAATGATTATGTTACTTATCAGAAGTGGGGTTCAATTGCGCATCCTTTGAATGCGGTATTATCTACTTTGGGTAACCTGGCTTTCTGGTTAACAATATTTTATTTTATAGGTGGTGTATACCTGGTGGTGTCCATTATGGCTGGTGCTTTTGTGTGGGGAGTGGGTGTGAGAACTTTTAATTATGAAGGCCATGCGAAAGGTGAAACGAAGCATGTATCCGGGTTTGATTTCAATCATAAAGATAAATCTATCAATCAGTGGTGGCCTGGTATTGTGGCTGGTGAATGGCATAATAATCACCATCTATATCCTGCCAGTGCAAGATCAGGCTTTCTGACAGGACAGGTAGATTTTGCCTGGTATTATATCAGGACGTTAAAGTTTATTGGTGGAGTGAGTTCATGCAGGGATGCTAAAAAGCAATTCCTGGAAAACCACAGGAAACCATACCTGGAACAACAACAAATAAAAGAAAGTGTACCCATAGTATAGTCATATAATTAATTTAAAACAACACCCGCTCATCGAGTGGGTGTTGTTTTTTATATACCTACCGAATTTTTTCAACCAGCCCTAAACAATCGGAAGTGAACAGTTGTTATTTCAGCAGTTAGAATGCCATTACCCTATTATTTGTAATACCAAAAAAAAATTCCACAACAAGAGCCCTAAAGAACCAAACTCCAAAATTCCATCATATGACAACACAACAAATGGCTCAGGCTGCGCGCCAGGCCAGTGAAGATGTAATCGAACAAGCGTTCGACCAGACCACACGCTGGACACGTGATTATGTATTCGATATCCTGAAAGATCTGGGTATCCATTACATTTTCGGTGTACCGGGCACCAATGAAATCCCAATTATTGATGGTACTTCTTACCCGGAGAATGATGTGCGCTATATTGAGTGTCTTCATGAAAACATTGCCATTGGTGCGGCAATGGGATCCGCCCGGATGACAGGTAAACCAGGTGTACTGGTTGTTCACGTTACACCGGGTATTGCCCATAGCATAGGCAATCTGTTCAATGCTTACCGTTCTCAGGTGCCACTGGTGATCCTTTGTTGCCAGCAACAAAATGAACTGGTCACCCAGGAACCTTTACTGGCATCTAACCTGGTAGACCTTGCCAGGCAGTACACAAAATGGGCGCATGAAGTGCGTACCCCTGATGAAATTCCATTAGTATTACAACGTGCTTTTAAAGAAGCCATGGCACCGCCTAATGGGCCTGTGTTCGTATCTATTCCATGGGACTTTACCATGGTGGCTATTGGAGATGAAGATAAGGTGAAAGGTGTGACCCGTATTTCCCCACATTTTACTGGAGATGATGCGGCGATCAAACAGGCTGCAGGTATTCTCACAGCAGCTAAAAATCCTGTGATAGTAGCAGGCGATGCAGTTGGTTATGCTGATGCCTGGACAGAATTGCAGGAACTGGCTGAACTGCTGGGAGCACCTGTCGTATTGCAATGTTTTAGCAGTGTGGCTAATTTTCCTAATAATGATTATCACTGGCAGGGAGAACTGCCCGGTAGTCAGGCGGGTATACAGGGTGTGTTCAAAGATCATGATGTGGCATTCCTGGTTGGATTTGGGGCACAGGCACAGCTGGCGGTATATAAATATTCCGACGGACCATTATTCCCTCCTGAACTGAAACAGGTATACCTGACCAACAATACGTGGGATATAGCGAAGAACTATTACGGAGAATCAGCGATTTTCGGTGATATTAAAGCAACACTGCCTATCCTGAATGGTTATATTAAACCAACTCCTCCCGCAGGTGCTGCAGCCAGAAATGAACGGATGCGGTTGTTGTCCGTAAAAAGAACGGCAGACTGGGATAAATATTTGCTGGAAGCGATGGAGCAGGAAGATATATGGTCTGTAGTAATCGCTAAAGCATTGAAAGAGGAAATTGAAGAAAGGAAACTGGTGGATAACTTCGTATATGTGCATGAAGCTGTATCCGATGGTGCTCCTTTTCAATATTATCTGCCATTCAGTACCAATGGTGCAAAACCAGTAAGCTATTACTGTGTAGCCGGAGGTTCATTAGGCTGGTCAATGCCGGCATCCCTGGGCATTAAACTGGAAAATGCCTCCTCACAGGGTACGGGTACAAAACTGGTGATCAATGCAGTGGGAGATGGTTCCTCGCTATTCTATCCACAGACCTTCTGGACAGCTGCACATGAGCAACTACCTATTCTGTATATCATTACAAACAACCAGGAGTATCATACCCTGCAACTGGGTTTACAACAGGTAGTGGGTGCTTATGGCAGTGCACCCGGTTATGGCTGGAAACCCAAAACGATGGACCCTCCATACCTGCGTCTCGAAAGGCCCAAACTTGATTTCGTATCACTGGCCAAAGCATTTGGCGGTGAGAACGGAGAAGTCGTGAAAACGCCGGGAGCAGTGAAAGACGCGATCAGAAGAGGCATTGAGCATGTGCTCACGCAAACCACTTCTTATATACTGGATATGAGAATAGCTGGCAATACACCAACAGCTCCCACTACATCAGATACAATCACCGCATATTACAGCAATCAACCGGTATTGGATTATTTCCACCAGGATACGGTAAAAGCAAAACTGTTGTCTGCAGGTAATGCACATTTACCATCCAACATTCCTTCAATCTTCTAAAACCATTAACCTTATGGCAAACGAACAAATCGATATCGCTATCGTAGGTGGCGGTGTTTCCGGAGTATATAGCGCCTGGAAACTGAAAAAGCAATTCCCGGATCAGAAGATCGTTGTATTCGAAGGCAGCGATCATATAGGAGGACGTTTACTGTCAGTGAAACCACCTGAAATACCTAACATGACAGCAGAACTGGGTGGTATGCGCATCCTGGAAAATACCCAGCACCTGATCGTAAACCTGATTGATACCCTCAATGGAGAATTACCACCTGCGGAAAAGATCACACTCTATGATTTTCCTGTAGATGAACCTCAGAACCTGGCATACCTGCGCGGTGAATACCTGCGTTTGGTTGACTTTGTAACAAGGCCGGATAAAGTACCTTACAATATGTCATTCCTGGAAAAGGGGAATGGCCCGGGTACAATCATAGTGAACGCCATTGAACAGATAGTACCAGGTATTACTAATCCGGATCTGAAGGAAGAAGAACGTCGTGAAATGACAAAGGACGCGTATTTTGATGGAGTACCTTTATACCAATGGGGTTTCTGGAACCTGCTGTACAGGGTGATCAGCAGTGAAGGTTACCAGTTCAGTATGGATGCTGGTGGTTATGATTCTACACTGGTGAACTGGAATGCAAGTGATGCTATTCCGTGGTACCTGTCAGACTTTGGTATGACGCCAAAATACAAAGGCTTTACCAATGGTTTCCAACAGGTGCCAATTGCCCTGGCAGAGCTGTTTGAAAAAGATAAAGGAGAAGTACGCCTGGAACGACAACTCCGTGGATTTGAATATACAAACGGACAGTTTACACTGAATTTTAATGATGGACAAACTATTACTGCCGGGAAACTGATACTGGCTATGCCGCGCCGTGCGCTTGATCTGCTACAGCCAGAAAGTCCACTGTTACAACAGATCCAGCCATTGATTAAAAGTGTGACACCAAGACCACTGTTTAAACTCTTCACTACTTATGCAAATCCATGGTGGAGAATAGCTGGATTTACCGATGCGAGTGGTAAATTCGTTCCGGTACAATCAGGTCGTTCCGTAACTGACCTGCCAGTAAGACAAACATACTACTGGCCAAACAGCGATGGAACGCCATCCGTGAATGGCAGAGCAATGTTGCTGGCTAGTTATGATGATGGTAATAATATTGGCTTCTGGGATGGATTAAGACCTCAGCGGTCTGAAGGCTGGAAGGCTGGCCGTTCGCATTCAAAGGTGGCAGATCCATTTATCGGGGATGATGATAAAAATGAAAAGTCTGCATTACCCGCACAAGGGCGGCTGAATCAGACATGGGATGAATACCAGGCGCCTCGTCGTATGGTGGATGAAGTAGCACGTCAGTTGCAACAGATGCATGGATTGGATTATACGCCACTGGTAAAGAGTGCTGCTTTCCGTGATTGGGGTGAAGATCCGTATGGTGGTGGATGGAATAGCTGGAATATCGGCGTGAAGAGCTGGGAGGTAAGAGACCAGATTACAAATCCGATAGCTGGCACACCATTGTACATTTGTGGAGAAGCGTATTCTGATGCACAGGGATGGGTGGAAGGAGCTTTGCAGACAGCAGAGATTATGTTAGGGAAATTTTTGCAGGCCCCAGTGGTAAATACTAAGCAAACGAGCCAGGTAAGCCAACTGCAACCGGGCTGATAAAGGATTATATAGTAACGGCAAAGCAGGTGTTCATCTGCTTTGCCGTTATTTTTTTATTTATTAAGCCGTATTAATAGCTCCCAAAAGCTTTATCAATCAACAGATCTATCCACCTGTTCACCTGCGCCTGACTATATTCACCAGAACATTGTAAATGATCTACTATCATTGCATCCGGCATTATCTTCAATAAGCCTATAGTATGCTCAGCATTTTCAGATAAAAAGACAAGTAACTGACTCTTATTCTGCACACAAATATCAGCAAGATTCATCAGATCCAAATTGTGCTTTCTAAAATTCGTATTGTGTGCAATAGTACTGATCACTACCCATGGCTTATATCGTTCAGTCATTTCCCTGACCATCATGTAATCTATTGGATCTGGCCCCTGCACTGAAACCATCTGATAAGGTATTGCTCTCGATCTGCAACAGGTAGCAATGGCATTTGATATATCATTATCCGCATCAATTATTAGAACAGGTGCTACCGGCTCATCATCCATATCATCATCGAAACCGGAAAGCACCAGTTCGGATTGATATTGTAATAAAAACCGGTCTGCTCTTTTCCAGAAACCAGGCTTATTCAGTAATGGCATATCATAATTATGCCCATTAATAAGGCCTTTCACCATCGTACTTAAGGCCGTAGGTCTAAGGGTATTATTGCTTATATCAAAAACGCCTGATTCATAAAAATGATCATTCCGGGTCACAAGGCTATTCCAGTCAAATGAACCTAAAAGTGACCATACAGTGATTGCCTTTATGTCTATACCTTCAGTATATAATTGCTGTGCAGTTTGCCAGCATTCTTTTAACCAGCGTAACTGTTCTTCTCTATGGCCTCCCAGGTGTACCTCCGTTACCGCAATTGGTAGCCCATATCTGCTCCACACCTCGTTTAATAATGAGTAGAGCTGGCAGGATTCGATATCGGGCACCCTTAAAGCTTCCACATCTGCATAGCGCTGGTAGGAGTTACCACCATGAAAGTGATCCGGATATAGACTAAGATTTTCATCCAGAAACCTGTTGCTGGTAAGGTAATGATTGATCCCTATTATTTCCGGCAGGCATATGTTTTCAGTGAACCAGGTTAAAGTGTCCGGGGAAATATTATAAGATAAAAGTTCATCCCACATAGGATGGCTTTCGTTTACTTTTCCGCATAACAGATCAAAGCTCAGCCATCGTCTTTCATTTTCAAACGCTGCCTGATAGGCGAGCATGGGGGTGCTATAAATTTTGCAGAGATCTTCTGTTTGCACCAATTTTGCATCAGGTATTTTTCTCCTGATGGCCTGCATGGAAAGGACAATGGCCTTACATTGGTTGATCAATGTGGTGGAAAATATATAATTATCATGCCCATGAGGATACCAGTGACCATACAAACCACTAAATCTTGCTGTAGTCAAAGGTTCATTAACTGGTGTGTAATATTTAATCCACGGATACCTTGCTGCAAAGGCAGTTGCATATGCAGCAAGTTTAACCGGAAATTCAGGGTCTGTAAGATCTGAGTGTATTGGGCCACTGCCATGATGCACGAACCCGATGATAGGACAAATTCCTAATTGACGCAATCTGTTCAGGCGTTCATCTGCCCAGCTCCAGTCGGCATCTTCCAGTTTACCCGGGGCTATCTGCTCCCATAAAATAGGATACCTGATTGTTTTAATACCTAATGCTGCAAATTTATCCAGGTCATCCAGTCTTTTTAAATGGCCACTTTTCTCCAGTTGTTGATGATAGACATTTCCGATACGATTGATAGTACATTCAATTCCGGCCCATATTTCCGGACCTGTATTATTTTGTTTCATTATCTGGTTTATGGTAATGTCTCTGCAATCGCCTCCCTTATCAGAGAATCATTGGTGATAAGCTTTTTGTAAAGTGTGAGGGCCTGTGCTACTACCTGATCCATATTGTAATAACGGTATGTTCCTAATCTGCCGGCAAAATGTACATCCGGAATTTCTTTGGCCAGCGCTGCATACTTACGATATAGTTCCTGGTTTTCTGATTTTGGAACAGGGTAAAAAGGATCTCCATCCCAGCAGGGATATTCGTAAGTAATAGAAGTTTGGGCATGAACCTGGCCTGTTAGATGTTTGTACTCGGTGATACGTGTATATTCCTGTTCATTTGGATAGTTTACGACTGCTACACTTTGCATAGCTGGCTGATCCAGTGTCTGATGTTTAAACTTTAATGAACGATATGGCAGCTTACCATAGCAATAATCGAAGTATTCGTCAATAGGTCCTGTAAAGATCAGCTGTTTATATACAATCGCATCCTTGATATCATGATAGTCGGTTTGTAACATGATATTGATATTAGGATGGGTCAGCATATTTTCAAACATACGGGTGTAACCATGTAATGGCATTACCTGGAACGAGTCTGAAAAATATCTATCGTCCCGGTCTGTGCGAACGGGAATCCGGGAAGTTACCATGGCACTTAATTCCGAAGGATCGGCATCCCACTGCTTGCGGGTATATCCACGGAAAAATTTCTCATACAGATCCCGTCCGATCTTGCTCACTATCACATCTTCGGAGGTATTAATGATGTCAACATCTTCTGCTTTTTCAGCGAAGTAGGTGACAAGTTCTTCACTGGTGAGGTTGAGATTATATAGTCGGTTTACAGTATCCAGATTAATGGGCATAGGTAGCAACTGGCCATCTACAGCCGATAAGACCCTGTGTTCATAACTCCGCCATTTTGTAAAATCGGATAAATATTTAAATATTTCCGGGGAATTAGTATGGAAAATATGAGGTCCGTATTTATGAATAAGTATACCTGCATCGTCGTAAAAATCATATGCATTCCCGCCTATATGATTGCGTTTATCGATCAATAAAACTTTCTTATTACCATCATTAGCGAGTCTTTCAGCAAGTACACTTCCTGCAAAACCGGCACCGATTATCACATAATCATACATATATTTTAGTGTTTTTAGAATGAGCCTCTTGATTACCTTTAACTAAGTCGATGCCAATCAGTGTGGCCATTTTTTGCCAGGTAAGATCCCATGAATTGGCTGCCAGATTTGCATCAACAGCTTTTTTCCATTTATGATTGTTCTGGTTGTCCATAGCTTTTTGAATGGCTACTATAAAAGTTTCTGCACTGGTCGCTATCTGTACAAGGTCTTTTACTCCATATGCTTTAACTACGTCTGCAATTGGGGTAGATACAACTGGTTTGCCTGCTGCCAGGTACTCAGGCGTTTTCGTAGGACTTATGAACCGGGTTGATTCATTGAGTGCGAATAAGATTAATGCTACTTCCCAGTTGCTAATATAGGTTGGGAGCTGATCGTAAGTCTTCAGGCCCAGGTAGTGAATATTTGCATTATTGGGTAATGAAGCCGGATCGATTTTAACTATTGGTCCCAGCATAATAAAATGCCAGTTTGGTCTTTTATTAGCCATTTTCTTTAATAGGGCGATATCAAATCTTTCATCTATGACACCGAAGAAGCCCATTCTTGGAAATGGGATATCACGCTGATCTTCTGGATCCGGAAGGGAAGCCCGTGCTGATGAAAAGTGCTGAAAGTCAATGCTACTTGGAAATAGAAACACAGAATCATGCTGATTACGTTTGATCTGGAAAAGACTATCTCCGCCAGTAAATACCATGTCGCACCGATTTAGTAATTCATGTTCCCGTTGTTTTAGCTCCGGTGGTGAAAACTTAAAAGCCGACAATTCATCCATGCAATCAAAAATCATTTTTTCAGGTTGCAGGTTACGGCTATAATTCATGGCCATAGGAGTATAATACCAACTAATAAATCTGGTTATCTGGTATGTTTCCATTAATTGCTCAATGAGTCCTGTGATGATATTTTTCTCTTCTTTGATTAAGTCTTCAGATAAATGTGGCGTGACAATCCAGAGATTTTCATCAATGTTATTCACCTGGAGAAAAGGAATCTCTACGGTATCGATAACATATTCTTCTACATAAAAGACGCGCATATATCCGGTAAATCTCGTCATTAGATGTTGTGGCCGCTGAAATACGAAATTCCAGCGTAAATGTGAAAAGCATATTAAGTCAGCCTTTGGCTGTCTATTTGGTAAATTATCCATACGTAATTATTTATAATGATAGTGTTCCTGGAGACTCGTGAAGGCGTGAAATAAGAAAAATTATGTTTTAACACTTACAGAGTTAAAAGGATATAGCCAAAAAATATACCCGGTTTAAGCTGCTGTGATAATTTTAAAGTATTAGATTGACAGGCGTGCATTTACAGGAAGTGGGAGAAAAAGGCGCAGGACTGATTAAATCCCTGAATTCCCGTTTTGGGCAATAATAACAGCGACATTACTGCGAAATATATCTTTATAAAAATATAATTGCTTCCTATTTTATTTGCCAGGTTGTCTATAGGCAGGCTTCTTCACTGACTGGTTCCCCATTATTTTTTGCGTTTGTAATAATGGGGGAACGATATTGGGGGCACTATATATAAGTTCACAATAAATTTTATACTTATGTTTTACCAGAAAAAGGACTTTAGACTGCATAGAATGGCATCCCGATCTACAGCCATTGCTGTTGAGTTGCCTGAAAGGTATAGGGGTAGCATTGGACCATATGCTGACGTAATAAGATATTTTGATAGGGTGTTATTGCCTGCCATCTTTTTGCGGATACAGACTATTTGCTCTTCTGCATCGAAAAGGAGCGTTTAATTACTGAGGATATATGCAATTCTTGGTAGAAGAAAAGAGGCTGGATTTATTTCTGGTTTCTTTTTTTTTATTAGGGATTTATCAGGGCAAAAAAGAAGCCTGTACCATTGTTTGATACAAGCTCCGGGAGTAACGCTATATTAGAAAAAACAATGTTCGTTATTCTTCGCTGGCATTTTCGTTAATACTTGCTTCTGCTATTTCAGTCAGAGCAACGTCTGTCGCTTTTTCATTTTCCAACGTTTGTTGTAATAGATCTTCGACATCTGAATGGCCCATGTTCTGAGCAAAAGTTCTCAGTGTACCATAAGTAGCAATCTCGTAGTGTTCTACTTTTTGTGCTGCGAGAATCAGACCGGCATCTCTGATCATAGTATCCTTGTCGGTATCCTCAATTATTGAATTTGCTTCAGCTATCAAACCTTCCATTGCATCACATTTCTTCGTAGCTGGTTTTTCTCCTAATAGGCCAAATACCTGTTCCAACGTTTCGATATGAGTTTGTGTCTCTTGTGTATGCTTTTCGAATGCACTCGCCAATTCAGTACTGGTAGCTGCTTTTTTCATTTTAGGTAAAGCTTTTACAAGATGTTTTTCTGCCCAGTAAATATCTTTTAATTCGTCAACAAAGAATTTATGGAATTCGTTATTTCCCATTTTTTCGTTTTTGCCGGTAGACTTTGCTAAGGACTTATTATTTTTTTCAGTTGTAGGTTTTCCACCTGTGGTATTTGCCATAAATTTTTTTTGATTATTATTTATAACTAAATGAGCCAATATTCATGCCCTCCTTGGCAAAGCCACTACCAGGTGGAAAACGGGGCTGCTTAGGTGTTGGATGGTGTAGATAACCTTGCCCATAAGGAGATTAAAACAGGTGATCCTGTTCAGCGCAAAAACAGGATGTGTATTCTTCTCCTGGCTGCAGACTCATTTAAGGATACCAGTTTCCCGTACTCAACCCATTAAAGCGCAAAAGAACTTTGCTGTTATTACCACAGTAGAATTAATAGCCTTACTCTGGACATTCTATTTGGTATTACTATTCACTTATGATCATACTTTCTTTGGAGATCGTCATCCCGTAACCTACCTGATTGCTTTCGGATCATTGTTATGGTCATTATTCCTGATTCGCAATTTATTCAGGGTAAAACAAATGGGTTATGCCATCCGATATGCTATCCCAACGGTAATAATATTCTGGAATTTCGTGGAGATTATGGGAAGATGGAATGTGCTGGATGAGATATGGGTGAAACCTTACGAATACTGGTTCGAGATGATTTTAACATTGGGGATATTTGTGGCGCTTTTTGGGGTATCGTTGCTGGAGAAGCGGACAACCTAAATTATATATTTAACTGAAATACAAGCAGGCATTAAAACCTTAAAAGTAATAAGGTTTTATGTGTTATTTTTCTATTTTCATAAGTATTAGAGCACCATTTTCTACAAATGGTATTAACAGTAAAAAGTAATGTCCCCCCAAAGTAGATTATTGACGGATAAATTTCAAGATCCGTGTTTCACCTTTATCATTTATTACCTGCAGGATATACATGCCATGTGGCAATTGGCTTACATCTGCGGTATATGTTTGTAGTTTCACAGCTACAACTTTACCATTCACATCCATCACCCGCAGTAGTTTAGGAAGCTGGGTACTTTTTACCTGCAGCTGGTCGCCTGTTACCGGGTTGGGATATATGCTCACCTGCCATGGAGTTGCAGCTTTGCTGTAGGTAAGGGCACTGGCTGTGTGCAGACTACCATATACCTCCAGTTCAAAAATGGAATAACCATACACCGTTACTCTGCTGGTACCATATACCCGCAGGTATCGTCCATGACCTGATAAACCGGTGAGGTCATTATTCAATGTGGAGTTTCCTGTGACTGTTTTTATGGTATCCCAGTTGTTCAGATCGGTAGAAGTAAGTATCATGTAATTCTGTGCTGCTGCTGTTTCCCATTTAATTTTCACTTCCCTGATGTTGTAATCAGCTGCCAGGTCAACAGTAATATATTGCGGATCAGCGAAGGTACTGGACCAGCGGGTGGTCGTATCACCATCGACAGCATTTGCACCTGTATACACCTCATTTTCCAGAGAAGATACGGTAACCTGTTTATTCAATGCCAGATTATCGCCATATACTTCGTTTTCAGTGGTGGTGTAATATACATTGTCGATGTAAAAATCTGCAGCTGCTGCAGGCGCATCACCAGAGAAGGTAAATGCCTGTGTAATAGCGGTGAGATCGATACCACTCAGGCTGCTCACAGGAATAGTTACTTCATGCCATTGTCCGTCACGAATCAGTCCGAGTTTCTGTTCCCCGGCTGCATATTCAATGGCGGCACTTGCGTTTGAAGCAATGACCGTAAAGCGGAATGATCCTGTATAGCTGGTCTTAAACCAGAATTTCAGGTAGCCGTTGCTGAAATGAGACAGGTCTCTCAGGTCATTCGCAACACCAAGTCCGAACCAATTGCCTGCTGCCGCAGTAAATGCCATGACATCGGTACCTTCATAAGGAGTCGCGTTGCTGATGGTAGTCAGGTTATTCCAGACATACAGATTGGCATCCTGTCCGAAAGTCAGTTTAGTGGCAATACCGGCATCATTGGTGTAAATGCCGTATTTATCAGCCGTGATGACATTACTCTGGACCGTAAATGTAACAGGAGCGGATAGGGTGCTCAGTTTTCCGTTATCAAAGGCTTTTGCTGTAATGGTATAAGTACCTTGTGCAACATCACTCCATGTGAATGAATAAGGCGCTTTGTCGACTGTACCCAGTAATGTGGCACCATTATAAAATTCCACTTTATAGATAGTACCGTCGTCTGATATAGCTGTGGTGATGGTTACATCAGCAGGTTGTATCAAAGCGGTATTGGCAGTAGGAGCTGTGATGCTGATAGCTGGTGGTGTGTTGCCTGGTGCAGCAATGAATACGGTGACAGGTTTGGAGGTAGTCAGTTTATGCTGATTGTCTGTTGCTTTGGCAATCAGTGTCGCTACCTGTTGAGTACTGGTCTGCCATGTAAAACTGAAGGGCGCAATGCTGTCTGTGCCCAGATAATTTTCACCATTATAGAAATCTACTTTGCTTACAGCACCATTGCTGTCATTGGCATTGGTAATGATAGGAATGGCAGCCGGTGTGGTGAATAGGGTATCGTTGCTGAGGTTCGTGATAGCTACGGTAGGAGCTGGGTTGTCAGATACGCCGCCGGTATAGTAGATGTTGTCAATATAAAAATCAGCATCTGTAGCAGGTGCATCGCCGGAGAGCATGAATAGCTGATTTACAGTCATAAGGTCGATGGCAGTTCCAAATTCACTGACAGGTATTGTCACTTCATGCCATTGTCCGTCGCGTACCAATCCATGTTCGTTTGTGCCGTTGAACTGTATCCAGCCTTCTGCTGCTTCAGTAGAAATGCCGACTTTGAACGTGCCGGTATAGCTGGTCTTCATGTGAAATTTCAGGCTGCCACTGGTTGCGTAGTTGGCCATATTCCTGTTGTCATTGGCTACACCCAGTCCGAACCAATTACCGGCGGCGGCGTGTAGGCCCCAGACATGACTGCCTTCGAAAGGAACCGGGTTGGAGATGTTGGAAATATTATTCCAATAATAAAGGTTCGCATCCTTGCCCAGGGTGACCTGATTATTTACAACCGTGTTGTCAGTGAAAATACCAAAATTGCCTTCAGGTGCATCATTGGTACTCAGGATCAGCTTATCTCCTTTGGTGATGTCCTGATAAAGCCGGATGTAATCAACCTCCATATGGCCCGGTAATGGAGCTGTAACGTCATTTTCAGAATAGATACCGGGGTAGTTGCCACCTACTGCGAGATTGAGTAGTATATAAAATGGTTGCTGAAATGCATCCAGTCCATTGCCGCCATTAATCCCGATTTTGTAAAAAGGGCTGCCATCCAGGTAAATGGTTAGGAAGGCGGTGTCCCATACCAGTTTATACAGGTGATAGTCATCGTTGAGATTGATGCCTTGCGTGACGGTATCTTTGGCATAGGTTGCGTGGCCGGTATAGCCACCTGGATTTTCCGTCCACCAATGGGTAGCTGAGCTAAGCGTACTATTGGCTTTCCCTGCAGCAATGGCGCCGGCAAATCCCATTTCCAGGATGTCTACTTCTCCATTGTGGGGCCATTCGCCGCCCGTGCTGCCCAGCATCCAGAAGGCTGGCCACAGGCCGTTACCTACCTGGGGTACTTTGATCCTGGCTTCCAGCGTGCCGTAGCGGAAGGCCACGCGTCCGCTGGTTTTAATTCTGCCGGAGGTAAATGGTTTGCCGCCTACAGCTTCCCGGCGGGCTTCAATGACAAGGTGACCATTTTCCACTCTTACATTGTTGCTACTACTGGTGTAATATTCGAGCTCGGCGTTGCCCCAGCCGCAATTGCCTTTGGAACAACCATCGCCGGTCTCATAGGTCCAGTTCAGTGGATTAAGGGTGGGGCCGTCGAAATTTTCTTCCCAGACCAGTTTTTGCTGGGCTAATAAAAGCATGGGGGTCAGGATAAGACAAGCCAGCATGCACATAGGTGTTTTCATATTTATGCTATTTAATGAACGTGGTTCCTGGATGATAGTGCAGCAATAACGGATCAACAAACAAGTCGTAATAAAGGTAACAAAAAACCGGGAAGTCCTGTTTGGGCTAACGGTTTCTTTTGTGTGTGGGTTATTATTATATTTTTTGCAAACACCAGGTGGTCATGGACCGTAGGTTTTGCACATTGGTGGTTTTTATAGGTTCATGAAGCCAGGCGTTGAGTCTTTCGGTATATTGAAGCAGCAATTGCAGGTTTACCAAAAAACGTTCACTGCCATCTGGCAAACGATAGCGACCATTGCCCATGCTATGTACCAGCGTTTCAATCCCGATATCCGATGCAAGTCTTACAAATAAATAGCCGCCGGGTTTCAGCACCCGCCACATTGAGTGGATCATATTATCAAAATGTTCAGTCGTGTTGGCGAAGTGCAACACTGCGCTGCTGATCACCAGGTCAAAGTAATTATTCTCAAAAGGCAGGTTTTCAGCTGAAGTAACTACAAAATTCTCTTTAGGGTTAGTGTGGGATAGTATTTGTGATAATTCTTTAACAGCTGATATCGCATTGGGATTAGGATCAATGCCGTATACATCATAGTTGTTTCTTAAGAAGTAGATCAGGTTACGTCCGCCTCCGCAGCCTGCATCAAGCACCTTTTTGCAATTATCATAAGTACCTTTAAGTAGTTGGTCGAAGAGGTAGATATCTATATTTCCATAAAGTTCCTGAAGTTTCGGTTGCATGGCTCAAAGTTAAAGGATTAGCCTTGAATAGCAAATCTGACTGATCCGGGGAAGGCAATAAAAAATCATTGCACTCCTGACATAGGGTTGTCATTACCCTGCCTTTCCTTTGTGTCATAATATAAAAACATGGAAAAAAATATCAAGCGCATACCAGATCATTACACGGCAGTAACGCCATGGATCATATCACCATCGTCGGCTAAATTAATTGAGTTTTTAGAAGCGGCTTTTGGTGCGCAGGAAATTCCGAATAGCAGGATAGTGAATGCTGATGGCATAATCATTCATGTGGTGGTTAAGATAGGAGATGCCATGGTCATGTTGTTTGATGCAAGAGCAGGATGGGCGCCTACGCCGGTTTTTCTGAATTTATATGTGGAAGACATTGAAGCTACCAGTCAAAAAGCAATTACGCTTGGTGCAACATTAGTTACTAACATTACCATGTTATGGTTCGGTGAAAAGGTGTGCAGAATTTTAGACCCGTTTGGTAATCTTTGGTGGATGAACGAACGTGTTGAAGATGTGGACTTTACCAATCCTGAAGAAGTTGGAAAGCGGGCTTCCACGCCAGATGCAGTAGCCGGTATAACCTATATTCAGCAATCGCTGGACGAAGCATTGAAAGCGCAGCGGGCATTTTTAAACTATTAGCCATCAAAGCCAGGAGGTTATTTAAACGCTACTTCGAGAAAGAGGAAGTAGAATAGCGTATACTTCCTGATCAAAAAAAAGGGCTGACTATTATGGTCAGCCCCTGATATTGTTTGTAAGTAGTTCTTTTAAAACTTGAAGGTCATGCTACCGGTAACACGAGTAGGATTTTGCGCTGCCAGACGATATGACCAGTACTTTTCATTGGTCAGGTTATCCACCTTTAACCCAATTCTGTAGCTCGGTTTGTCATAGAAAACAGCCGCATCCAACACGGTATAAGATGGAATGCTAAACTTAAAAGAAGTGGTATTTGTCTGGTAATATTCACTGGCATAGATGCCCCCGAAACCGAAACCAAGTCCTTTGGCTACTCCGGAAGCCAGGCGGTAGCTGATCCACAGATTCCCTACTTTAGGAGGACCGGCGGTTGTGGGTCTCAGTCCCAGTATAGAAGCATTGGCTTTTGTGTATTTACTATCATTGTAAGTATAACCAGCTATAATGTTTAGACCTTTTATTGGATTCGCGATAACTTCCACCTCATATCCTTTGCTTAACTGTGTACCATCCTGAATGGAGTAGGTAGCATGGTCCGGATCATCACGGGTCACGTTAGTAACAGAAATATTGTAGTAGCTCAATGTTGCACTCACCTTGTTGAGGTCTAATTTCACCCCGCCTTCCCATTGATTAGCCTCCGTTGGCTTAAAAGTGTTACCCTCAAAGTCAGATCCCGAAACGTTGTTGAACCCGTTCATATAGTTACCGAAGATGGAGACCTTATCTTTAACAACCTGATATACGGCACCGAATTTAGGTGACAGCGCTGTCTGATTATAATTCCCTGCTGTTGAATCCTGCGCAGGATAATAAGCCCCTTTGTTCATATACCTGTCTACCCGCAGGCTGGCCATTACCAGTAATTTATCGGTAATGTTCAGTACATCAGACACATAAGCGCTATAGGTTTCTTCTCTTCCGGATACATAATTGGTATATGTAGCATTTGCAAAGAGCGGCCTTACCTTTTCACGTGTAAAGTTATTATATGCTGTACCGGGCTTTCTGACATCAATAGGGGTCATGTTTACAGTAGCATCATTCCGGTTTGATGTGAGGCTGTAATAATCCAGACCAGCAACAATTCTATTCCTTAATGCGCCAATTTTAAAGTCGCCGATGAAATTTTGCTGAATATCGGTTCCATAATAAGGATAATCCTGGTTGGTTACAGACTGGCGCAATGTTGTATCTGATGTCATTGTCAGTTGCACAACATATCCTTCAGAAGAAGATCGTGTTCTCGAAACAATTGTCTGAGAAGTCCAGCTTTTGGAAAGTATATATTTCGCTTGTGCAAAGATGTTATACTGCTGGCTGTTATAGTTGATAGTATTGTTCGCAAAAGAAAGCTTGTAAGGAATATGGTAATCCACGATGCTTTTCGCCTTTCCACTGGCATAAGGCGCCAGACGGGTAGGAGAAGTGGCTTTATTTAGACCGAACTCTATATCAAGGGAAAGTGTCAGTCTGTCGTTCACAGCATATGAGAAACTGGGGGCAATCAAAAAGCTTCTGGTGAAGCCTGCATCCTGGAAACTATTCTCACTATGTAAAGCTGTATTAACCCTCAACAATGCGGTTTTCTCTTTATTTAGCGGGGAATTGATATCCATAGTGAGACGGTTCAGGTTCCAGCTCGCACCAGAATATGAAACTTCTCCCATGAAATTCTCAAAAGGTTTTTTTGTTACCCTGTTAAACAGGCCTCCGAAAGAAGATACAGTACTACCGAACAATGTAGCAGATGGTCCTTTGATCACCTCTATACGTTCAAGGTTTACCGGATCAATAGTTGTGTAGGTAAAACTGCTTACACCATTACGTACGAGCTGAGGTGTCGCAAAACCTCTTGAGATAAAGGTTGTTCTACCCTGGTTTCTTATTTCTGCGATACCGGCGCCTGGTACATTTTTAAAAGCGCTGTTATAGTCAGTGATCAGCTGTTCTTTCATCAGCTCTTTGCTTACAACAGTATATACCTGTGGGTTCTCCATATTGCCCAGTGGCATTTTGGAAACATCCATGCTTTCTTTTCTCCCAAAACGGTTGCCACCACTGGTTACCACAACTTCTTCCAGCTTCTGTGAAGAAGTATTTAAAACAATTTTAATATAGTTTTCCCGGCCTTCTTCAGCCTTCACTTCTACAACAACAGCTTCCAGCCCTATTAATGATGCTTTCAGATGATAGGTACCGCCCCGGATATTTTTGAAATTAAATAGGCCATTTTCATTGGTAATCGCCCCTTTTGACAGTTCCTGGATAATAACTGTTACTCCTGGAGCAGGTTCTCCATTATTAGTCACAACAATACCAGAAATACCTGTTGGCTTGTCGTCTATATCATTTCCATAGATGGCAGGCTTATTAAATAAGAAAAGTGATAATATTAGCGTAAGAACTGAATACAGTTTCCTCAGATGCATTCCCATTACAAAATTAAATTAGAATGCAAAAGTGCACAGGCCGCCGGAAATAGTTATATCCAAAGTGGAAATTTTTTAATCGGATCGGGAATTTTTTCACCCTTTTTCATTTAATACTGGTTTGCCTGGGAGGGATTGTGATCTTTACGATATATAGATGGTACCACGCCTTTGTACTTTTTAAAAATTCGGTTCAGATGGCTTTGATCGGTAAAGCCAAATTCGAAGGCAATTTCATTTATTCGCATATCGGTAAGCCGCAGGCGGCTTTCAATTAATTTCATTTTATACAACGTAATGTATTGTTGCAGGCTTTCGCCCGTATGCTTTTTAAAATATTCACTGACATAATTGGGCGATAGATTAAATTTTGCTGCAATTTGTTCAATTTTTAATTTCTCAGGTTGAAAGATAAACTGGTGCAGATAGTTTATTACAGGCATTATATTGGTTATATTTCCATTAAAAACTTCTATTTCCTGTAAGGTAAGGTTACGGGCAGCAAAAGAGATAATGGTATTGATAAGTTGTTGTGTGATCTGTTCCTGGTGGGGAGATTGGGTTTCTTTTTCCCTGATCAATGCTTCAACGGCAGCTCTGATGAATGGTTTATCTGTAATAGTTTTTAGAATGCATCCCGGCAAGTGATTATAACTGTTGAAAATATATTCTAAATCCTTAATGTTTTGACTTGTTTGTAGCTTTAGGTAGTCATTACTGAATCGGATAAAGAAAAACCGGCTAAAAGAATCAACCTGAAAACTATGTTGATCCTGTGGGAAAATGAGAAACAACTTATTAGGTGCATAAGGAAGTTGATGCCCATTGATCGTTTGTATCCCGGTACCATCCAGCACAAATACCATCTCAAAGAAGGTGTTTTTATGTACCCTTGCACTGTAATTGTAAGTTTCTAATAATTCCAGATCGTACGTAGTATATAAATTCTTTGTTTCCACACCTGCAATTTTACAATTTTTTCCTGCATATATCCTTGTTTCGGGTGTGTGTTTTAGTAGAAATTTGTATAAAAATTATGTTTATGACTGATTTATGTTATCTCCTGTTACGCCTGGTGGCTGGTGTTAGTCTTTTTGGGCACGGATTGGTCAGGCTACCCAAACTTGCTGGGTTTAGCCAGTGGATGACCAGTACCTTTGCAAAATCAATGTTGCCCCAAAGCCTGGTTATGCCCTTTAGTTATATGTTACCAGTAGCAGAATTTATGATAGGTCTTCTTTTGATTCTTGGTCTGTTTTCCAACAAATCTATACTAGCGGGCATTATCGTGATGCTACTACTAATATTTGGTACTTGTATGATTGAAAACTGGGAAGCCCTTCCTTCTCAAATTATTCATGCGCTTGTACTTATTATGCTGTTGCAGTTTATAGCCAGTAACAATATTTCTCTTGATAAATTATTAAGGAAATACTAGAATTATGAATAGTAGAAGAACATTTATCCGACAAAGCGGGTTACTCACAACAGCGGGTTTGCTGGCTGGGGTGGTTCCGTTGCCAGCTGTAGCACAACCGCAAACAAATTCAGATTCCGCACCTCAACCCAAAAGATCAAAATGGTCTGATGGTTCCAGGTTAGTGATTTCGGTTTCTATGCAGTTCGAAGCTGGTGGGCAACCTGAAAATGCTGAAAGTCCATTTCCTCAAAATATGCAGAAAGGTTACAGGGATCTGCCATCTGAAACATGGTATCAATATGGATACAAAGAGGGAATTCTCCGCATGTTGGACAATTGGGACAAATTAGGGGTCAAAGTTACTTCGCATATGGTAGGTAGTGCAGTACTTAAAAATCCTAAGCTTGCAAAAGAAATTGTTGACCGGGGCCATGAAGCTGCAGCACATGGTATGAACTGGTCAACCCAATATACAATGACTTATGAGGAGGAGAAAAAGTTCATCAAAGACGGAGTAGATGCAATTAAACAGGTAACAGGCTTTACTGCGGTAGGTTATAATGCAAACTGGCTTCGCCGGGGCGAAAACACGCTAAAGATTTTACAGGAATTGGGTTTTTTATACCATATTGACGATTTGAGCCGTGATGAACCTTTTATACAAAAGGTAAACGGAAAAGATTTTGTGACAGTTCCTTACACACTACGGTGTAACGATATCCTATTAATCGAGGGGAAAAATTTTTCGACAGAACAATTTCTAAGCCAGGTGAAAATGGAATTTGATCAGCTATACGAAGAAGCCGAAAATAATCGCAGGCAGATGTCTATCAGTTTTCACGATCGTATAGGGGGCACTCCTCAAATGGTACAGGCGACCAAAGAATTATTTACTTATATGAAGCAGCACAGTGGTGTGAGCTTTAAGCGCAAAGATGAGATAGCACGCCTATCAATGGAGGATAAAACAACTATTAGAGAATAACGTGATTGCTATTATTTATCCTTATAGTTCCTGGTATCGTTACATGAAGCATGAATTTTTTATTTCTTTTGAAATCTCCTTCGGAATTTGGAGGGGATTTCAAAAGAAATAGAGATTCAATTAAGCGTTAGAGGGAATTTATATCGTATTTGTGTGCTTTTTTTATGAATTGCCTCAACAGATCATCAACAACCTATTCTGTCCGGATTTTTCTTTTGGCGCACGGTGAAGACAAGGAGGAACCTGACTTTCAGGATGATCAACTGCTAACCTCCATAGGTTACCAGTGCCTAAGTTTATAATACGCGCATCAGGTTCAGCCTGGTAGTGCAGATCAAAGAAATGTTCACTTAGGAATGAATCAAAACCTTCATCTGGTCCATGATAAAGTTTTTTGAGTTCATCACGTATTTCAGGAATAAGTATTTTCTTTTTGCCTTGAGAATTTGGCAATATTTCACTTGACTCGCCATAGTAAGTGCATAAAAAGGTATCGGTTGGTATAGGGGAGCGATCTACATGAAAAGAGTAAACATCAGTTGGGAAAAAAGGGTAGGAGTCATCCTGGTCATAGTATTTGATTACATTAAGGAGTGGCGATGCGCCATGAGCTTTCAATAATTCCAGGTCATTTAATAGAATTTCACGGGCAAGTTGACCTTGTTCACTTAACTGAAGTTCACAAAGTTCCTCTTCTTCAATGACCGTTATATTTCCGCTTAGCGTTACTTTTTTAACAATCTCAGAAAAATCACCTGTTAGTATACGGGTCCAGCAGATGGCATTAACTTCCCCGGTAAATGGTGTAGCAACAAGGTCTTGAAAATTCGAGACACGGTGAATTTGATTCTCAGCATGAGATATATCTATCATGGTTCAATTCTTAGATAACGAAGTATGCGGATATCAGCCGATTGATTGAATAAATTTTGATGAAGATAACAACAAAAAATAAGAGATAATGTCCCTGCCCGGGTCAATGTGCAACTCTTAACTTCATACCAGTTATTTTTATTATTTATCCCACCAGATCCTTGTACTCAATTTATCAGGTCCCTGCCTGGAAATGGCCTCGTTCACATTTTCGCTATTTACACTCAATTCGGAAGTAGGATAGGTGAGTCGCCTAATAAAAGTGCCATTGGGCACATCCGGATTATTAGGTTGCCCGTATGGGTTAGGCGTGAGCGCAGGGAAACCACTTCTCCTGAAGTTAGCAAAGGCTTCCGGACCATTCAGGAAGGAGGCAATCCAGTATTGGGTATTGATCTGCTCCAGTTCATGGCCGGCTGTAAGCGGATTGGCGGCTATGTAAGTATCACGGGCTGCTGTACTAACAGCAGAATTCATATCATAGACTACCATTTGGTCCATATGGGCACTAATACCGTCAGCAAAATATTGAGCAGCACTGCCGGTGGTGATCCAGCCCCGGAAACGGGCTTCTGCCAGTAAGAGGTTGGTTTGTGCGGCAGTCACCAGGAACACAGGCGAAGAAATTTTGAGCATCCTGCGACGGTCAACCTGGCTATAGTCATAAAAGCTGGCCAGACCATCAGCTGCGGCTGCAGCAACAATGGTACCGTTGTCGTAGCCAATAGGCATTCCAATTTGTTGAGTGGGGTCCGTAGTGCCTACTGCTACAGTTTGTCCGGCGCCGCTGGTAGCACCCACATACCTGATGGCGATGGCGGTTAGGCGCGGGTCGGCAGTGTTCTTCAGCTGATCTGCAAATGGTTTGGCAAGGTAAAAATTGGCCGCCTCACCACCATTCAATGTATTGCCAATGGGTTGAGTGTAATTGGCATCATGTCGTATATATGCATTGTCGGCATTATCAGTAATTACCCCGCCTGCTACAGCTGCCTGCACGATACTTTGTGCGCTGGCGGGATCTACTTTACTCAATCGCATACCGGCTCTCAGCAACAGGGAATTGGCAAATTTTTTCCATTTAGCTACATTGCCGGCATACAATATGTCACCGGTTTCAATAACCGCCGTTGTATTAAGTGCTGCGGCGGCCTCCGTCAGCTCCTGAATGAGTAATGGGTAAATATCCTGCTGCCGGTCATATTTGGGAAACAGAGCGGCTTTCACTAACCCAGCGCCACCATCTGTATAAGGGATGTCTCCATATTCATCTGTCAGGATCATAAATACGTAAGTCTGGTAAATGCGCACCATGTTATACATATTGCTCCTATTCGGCAGATCTTTAGATCGGGTAAGGGCATCATAGGTATTTTTGATCACGCTTTGATAGTAAGCTGTCCACAGGGGTTGTGTGGTTATATCGCGACTGTCCTGGTTAAAATTGGCACCCGCCACCACACCACCATTAGGTGATATCATTTGCTGTACAATTCCAATATCGAATACCAGGGATTTCACCGGGAAAGAGGTATTGATAATGGCCTGGTTCAGTAACAGGGCAGGGTCGAGTGAAGTGGAATTTGTTCCATTTATATTCAGATCGCTCAATCCCTTTTCACAGGAAGAGAATAATAATATTGCAAAGATGATTTTTTTCATGACTAGAGTTTAATATTCAGATTCAATCCAAGGCTGCGGGTGGTAGGTAATCCGGGAGATTCAAGCCCTATCTGGTTGTCAGAGCCAAAACCAAATGTTTCCGGATCAATATTATCAACCCACTTTTTTAATAGCAATACATTGTTGGCTACAAGGTCAAGCTTTACCCCTTTAATGGGCCATCTGGCCGGAATATGTTTGGTAAGGTCATAACCCAGGGACACCTGCCGCAATTTCCAGTAACCACCGTTGTATACAACAGGAGCGATGATCTGTTGTGAACGAAGGTGTTCCCAATAGGTTTGCACAGCTGCCACGGCATTATTGGGATTGCCACCCGCATCTACACCGGCACCTTTTACGCCACCCTCACGTCCTTCCAGCGTCATTTTGTGCAGTCCATGCCGCACTGCATTGAAGTTGGTGCCCGACAGCATTTTATTACCGAGTTTGTAGTCTATGAAAACACTTAGTCTAAATCCTTTGTAATTGACAGTATTCAAAAACCCACCTACCCATTTTGGCAGCGCGCTGCCATATAATTTAAAGTCGGTGCTACGCTGTGGCAAACCGTTTGATTGAAATATTTGCTGGCCTTTTTCATTATACGCATATCCATAGCCGGCAATCTGCCCTATTTCCTGGCCTACTACATGCCTGGTTTCCCCGTTAAATACATGTGTACCGGTGGTGATGCGTTCGCCAGGTTTGTTAGTAATAATGCTGAGTACTTTGGTAATATTGTAAGAGGTATTGGCGGTAAATTCCCAGCTCCAGTCAGCGCTTTTAACTGGTACCAGGTTCAGCATAGCTTCAAACCCATGGTTACGGCTTTTACCACTATTGATTGGCGTGTTCAGATAACCAGATGCATCGGAGATTTGCACCAGTACAATCTGGTCGCTGGTAATCTTGCGGTAAACTGCCAGATCAATATTTACACGGTTGCTGAAGAGCCGCATTTCCAAACCGGCTTCTACTTCGGCGATACGGCTAGGTTTCAGATTAGCATTAGGTAAGGTAGTGCCAGTCACATTATTACTGATAGCACTGGTGCCAACAGGCACGGGCTGTCCATTAGGGTTGTTAATGAAATTGGCATTAGGAGTATAAAACAATTGGTTGGAATACGGAGCTACATCTCCATCGCTGCCCACCTCGGCATAGCCTAACCGGAGTTTACCAAAATTCAACCATTTAACATGAGTGAGGTGTTCAGAAAAAATATAACTACCGGAAACAGATGGATACATAATACTTCTGTTCTCCGGTGAAAGCGTAGAAAACCAGTCGTTGCGCAGGGTACCGGTCAGGTAGTAAGTTTGATTAAAGTTCAATTCAGCAGAACTATACAGGGAGTTCACACCCTGTTCTATCAATGTATACACCGGGTCTTTGGATCGTCCGTTTTGTACGGTATATATTCCGCGGGTAATAAAATCGGTTACAACTACATTGTTGGCGTCAGTCCTTTTGCGCATGCGGTTACCACCGGCATTCAGGTTCACTTCTACCACACCGAATTTTTTATTTGCATTTACCAGGTAGTCAAGGTTGGTTTCCCGGAAACGGCGAGACTCCTGCGTATATACACCGTTTACAAAACCCGGTGGTGCGGCCGCCCTGGATGCCTGACCGGTCGGGAAGTTGTTTACGTCTTCATCCCTGGACCAGTAGTCCTGCCCAAACCGGCCCTGTACACTCAGCCACGGGCGTAAGTTGTATTTCAGGGTTACATTACCGAAAATACGATCCCGTTTTATATTGTGGAATTGTTCTGCCACTACCCAATACGGATTGGTGCGGTTGGTGAACCTTGACCAATTGTATTCATCACCTGCTGCATTATATTTGTTTTCATCCAGCACATGCAATGGCATAGAGGTAGACATCGCCATCAGCGTAGTGGGAATGGAATTATCCTGGTTGGCAATATTGGGAGGGTTTGTATTGATTTCCCGTGAATAATTTACGTTACCTGCTATCAGAAATTGTTCAGACAGATTGTAACTAAAACCGAGGTTCATGGATTTGCGGTTAAACGTATTATTGGGCATAATACCCTGATTACTGGTATTGTTTAATGACATCCGGAAACCACCTTTATCGCTGCTGCTTTCAAAGGCAATTGTATTGGCAATATTTTGCCCATGGCGATAAAATTCTTTTATGCGGCTGCCCTGTGGTGTATAGGGGACAGTTAAATTATTAAAAAGGACTTGCGTCATACCTGGCTCAAATTTTTCACCAAACGACCATTGGCCAGAAGTAGGATTGGGCGCAGTAGGACGAACACCGTTTTCACCCTGACCGTATTCATGCTGGTAATCGGTGTAGTCAAGTGGTGTATCGTTCGTATAATTCAGGTTATAAGTAACACCGATCCCTTTGGTTTTCCCTTTCGTTTTAGTTGTGATCATGATCACCCCATCTTTGGCACGTGACCCATAAAGGGCAGATGCCGGGGCCCCTTTTAAGATGGTCATGTTTTCAATGTCGTCAGGATTAATGCTTGACAATCCGTCTCCACCATCAGCAAACACACCACCACCTTTTACACCAATGGTATTGTCGTTAAAATTCGTATTGTCAACCGGAACACCGTTTATAACGATCAGCGGATTATTCTGTCCTGAAATGGATGACTGGCCGCGGATGCGGATCTTTGAAGTACCGCCAGGGCCTGTGCCGAGCGAGGAGATATTTACTCCGGCCACCTTACCCTGCAATGCATTCATGACATTACTGCTGCGGTTTACACTTATTTCTTCGGGTTTGACGCTGGTTGCAGCATATCCGAGACTACGTGCCTGTTTTTTAATACCCAGGGCGGTTACGATCACCTCACCCAGGTTCTGGTTATCAATAATCATAGATACATCTATCACCGTGCGGTCCGCAACTTTCACTTCTGTAGTTTTAAATCCTATAAAACTGAACACGAGTGTAGCATTAGCAGCAGCATGAATGTTGTATCTGCCGGTGTTATCAGAAGTGGTTCCCAGCGAGCTGCCTTTAACTACCACTGAAACCCCCGGCATTTTTGTTCCTTTATTATCCGATACAATGCCTGTGATATTTTGTGCATACGTAACAGAGCTGATTAAATTGAAAATGACAAACAGCCAGCACCTCGCAAAGCGGGATGCACTACAGTAGAAATACTTTTTCATAACGCAACTTGGTGGGGGTGAGGAATTCTTAGGGCTACAAATTATCTGGTATTACATTTAAAAACTTCCAAAATAAAACGGAGGTGAATTTTGTACGTGCAATTAGAACAAATTCCTTTTCTTTATAGAAGCCTATGCAGCGAATTAAGATTCCATGACAATTTGTATATAACCCATATGAATCAATTTGTGCTACAACATGGGAAATCGGCAGAAATGCATCTGTTTCCGCATATTCTGGAGTTGGGCATGAAGAAGAATGGCTCCATCCAGCTGAATATGTTTCCTACCACGATTATGGAAGGATTACGTATATATCATATAATTGAGGGTCGGTTTGAGTGGCACATCAATCATCAACCCTATGTTTTTTATCCCGGTGATGTAGCGCTGATCATGCCTGATATCCCATTTGGTTGTGACAATGACGTGCTGAAGATCGGTTCTTTCACCTGGATACACCTGGCCTTACCTAAGAAGGATGGGCATATACAACCAGGTAAATGGAGTGGATTGTCTGATAGTGAGGCTGCCGCCATCGGGAAGATCTTATCATTAAACAATTTGCCTGCATTGAGTCGCTTCAACGAAGTGGGCAGGATTATTAAATGTATTTATACGGAATTATCAGAGATGGAAGTAGCTTTTCAGGCTCGTGTCAATCACCAGATAGATGAATTACTGATACAGATTACCCGTAAAATGACTCAACAAACACATTCTACCCGTGATTTTCCTAAAACTTTTACGCAGCTGGAAGTATTGTTGCGTCAGGATCTGGCGCATCAGTGGACGGTAGAAGAGATGGCTGGTCTGGTAGGTATGGGCACAACGTTGTTCACGGAAAAAGTAAAAAGCTATTCAGGTTTTTCACCTATTAATTACCTGATTAATATCCGCATTTCAGAGGCTATTAAATTATTAAAGCGGGCAGATATTACGGTAACTAATATAGCGCTGGATACGGGATTTTATTCCTCCCAACATTTTTCAACCACTTTTAAAAAGCTAACAGGTTACCGTCCCAGCGAATTCAGAAAAAATCATTTGCGTAATATATAATATCCAGTAATATGGAATGCATCATAACAATTGAGTTAGGAACAAATGGGATACGGATATTTGCCTATGATCTCAGTGGCTGCATCATTGGCTCTATGAAGGGTCACTATCCTACATTTCATGCCGAACCTGATCACAGTGAGCAGGATCCCGAACAGATCTTTATTACAACTTTATATGTACTAAAGAATATGCTGAACGAATATATACACCCGAAAAAATACAAAGTGGCCAGTATATGTTTCTGTGCATCCATGCACAGCGTACTGGCTGTCGATAAGAATGGGAATCCCATCGGCAATGCTATTACCTGGGCAGATAACCGGGCCAAAAATGAAGCGCAGGAGTTACGTGATTCGCAGCTGGGGAAAAAGCTCTATGAGTTAACGGGTACGCCTATACATCCTATGTCGCCTCTGGTGAAAATAGTCTGGATCAGGAATCGTGATGCGGAGCGCTTCAGGCATACCAGCAAGTTCCTGTCCATCAAAAGTTACGTTATTCATCAGCTCACCGGTGAGTATATGATAGATTACAGCATTGCTTCTGCCACAGGTTTATTGAATATTCATACCGTGCATTGGGAAGATGATGCATTACAGTACGCAGGTATTACCGCAAATCAATTAGCAGTGCTGGTGCCTGTGTTTACAAAAGCAGGTAAATTGAAAAACGCGTATCAGCAATCATTAAGGTTGTCTGCAGAAACGAAGATACTTATTGGTTCCAGTGATGGTTGCCTGGCTACTTTAGGCGACGGCATCATAAAAGGAGAAGAGAAAGCCAGCATAACAATTGAAGACAGTGGTGCTGTAAGGGTAATGGGGCCAAATATATTGAAAGATGAACAAATGCGGTTCTTCAATTACCTCCTTACTGATAATTGTTATGTATCAGGTGGACCTACGAATAATGGAGGAAATATTTTTGAATGGTTCACCCGGCAATTCGGAGAATTTACCAATCCGTTTGATATGGAGAACAGCATACAGCAACTGATGGAAGAAGCCGCCAATGTGCCAACGGGATCAGATGGATTGTTGTTCCTGCCTTATCTTTTAGGAGAACGTGCGCCCATCTGGAATGCGAATGCACGCGGTGCTTATTTTGGACTTAACATTAAACATGAACGCAGGCATTTTATAAGGGCTACAATAGAAGGTATTTTGTATGAAATCTACAGCATCGGTAAAACCCTGAGCGAACAGCAAACCATCAACAGTCTTTCAGTAAATGGTAGTTTTGGTACTATTCCTTTTTGCAGCCAGCTGATTGCTGATATATTCAGTAAGCCAGTGCAGGTAAGGCAACAATTTCATAGTGTGAGCTTTGGTGCCTATTTGTTAAGTGCTACCGAAATGGGAATTTATACATCACTGGATAATGTAGCACCAGTGGCTGATATTCCCAATGTTTTTAAACCGAATAAACAGCATCATACAATCTATGCTGATTACTTCTGCATATTTGAAAAGTTAAGTGCCAAATTGTTCGATGAATTTGAAGCAATCGGCAATCTGCAGCAAAAATATGCTTCTCCAATAAAACACCTGTAAATGAAAACCCATCACTCAAGAAGGTCTTTTATAACACAGACCGCCATTGCCGGCGTGCTGGCTCCACTGTCCATTTTTGGCCAGGTTTATGAAAAAGCAGTTGACCGCACGCCCAAAGCGTCCGCACCTGCTGATCTGAAGATCACAAAAGTAAAATGCGGATATATTAGAGGTAGTTTGTTTGTAAAGATTTACACCAACCAGGATATCTGGGGTTGTGGAGAAGGAGTGGATGCTATAGCCGGCACATATTACCTGGTAAAGAATTTTGGCGAGCGGATAGTAGGGAAAAGTCCGCTGAATGTGCACCGCTTGTTTGAAGATATCCGTAAATCAGGCTTTTTTCAGGGTGCCCAGGCAGGGATGTATATAGCAGTATTGTCGGCCATAGAAACAGCGTTGTGGGACCTTGCAGGCAAAGCGCTGCAACTTCCCGTTTACCAGTTGCTGGGTGGTAAGTTCCGTGATAAGGTACGCGTATATTGTGATACCGCGCTGTATCAACGTAATTTGCCTACACCCAATGATTTTGCAGAAGCAGCCCTTAATGCCAGAAAAATGGGATTCAACGCCATCAAGTTCGACCTGGATCAGGTAAACGATCCCAATAAATATGATCTATATAACTGGACAGCCAGTCCGGCAGAACTGCAACGTATGTATGATCAACTGGCAGCTGCCCGTCAGGCAGTAGGTCCGGACATTGATATCTGTGCAGATATGCATGGTCGTTATGATGCAGTCACTGCCCATACCATTGCCAAACGACTGGAACCCCTGAACCTGATGTGGCTGGAAGAACCCGTACCGGCTGAAAATATAGAAGCCTATAAATTAATAGCTGATTCCACCAGTACACCTATTTGCGTTGGGGAAAACCAATACCTGGCTTATGGGTTCAGAAGAATGCTTGAGACAGGTGCGGTAGATATCGTTATGCCAGACCTGCAAAAATGTGGTGGGTTAGGCGAAGGCCAGCGGATTGCGAACCTGGCTAACCTTTACTATGTGCCGTTTGCACCACATATGGTAGCCTCTTTTCTGGGCGCTATGGCTTCAGCACATGTCTGCGCTGCAGTACCTAATTTCATGATCCTGGAATGGCAGAGTTATTTTCATACACAACCTATGTTCAGGGAGATTGTATCCTATGACGGTGAATGGGTGGATAACGGTTTCATCACTGTTTCAGAAAAGGCTGGCATAGGTGTAGAAATCAATGAAGAAGGAATGAGAAAGTATGCGATAGCAGGGATGCCGTTTTTTGAGTAAGGATTTAGCTGATATAAGAATCAGGCAAATTCGAACCAGGTATGTGAGATAATTGGTAAATTATTGGTGCAGTAACAATAAATTAACATTGTATAATTATTAATTATAATGTATCTTGCTCCTGCTAAAAGGACAACACAGCATTTCATGAAGAAAGTATCCCCTATACTTGCAGGTATAATTATGTTATATTCTGCAAATTGTACTGCCCAAACAACTCAAAAAGAAAGCATTCCCGGACATTACGTATTCAGTTCTTTGCTTTTTGATAGCCCTATAGATCTTAATAAAGATGGCAAATCTTCCCGCAAATTCGAGGAAGAAGCAAGTGCATCTTCATTGAATATTCAGTATGATTTTAATGCTGATGGTACCGGCAAATATATTGTTGGACAAAAAGAGAAAGCCATTAAGTGGAAGATCAAAACCAAAGAAATGAAAACCTATCTGATCATCGCCGATGATGATGGCTTTGATCCTACGCCATATGAAATAATAAGGCAATCAAACAAAATGCTCACCTTGCGTGGTGAATTCCGTGATGGTTCTGATTCTACATCTCCTGGTAATCTTGAATTAAAAAAGAAAAAACAATAACTCTATGAGATTTAAATTATTCTGTACTCTATTCATTTCGATTATTACGGTATTTTCTTACTCTTCCTCAGCGCAGTCAAAAATCAAATATGATACTGATAAATTAAAAGAGTTATATACGCTGCTGGAACAAACTGCAAACGCAGAAAAACTCTATGGTTACAAAAAATGTTTCACTATAAATGGTGATAGTATTAAAGCTGTAAATGATGGATCCGTAATCGAATACCTGGCCTACCTGAAGTCATTAGATTTATTTTCTGAAGACTATCTTAACCATGAAAAAAAGTGGTTTGAATCTATCAAAAAGCAATTGTCCAAAACAGGGCATACAGACGAGATTATTGAAGATAAATTTTATGGCAGCAATCCACAAGCTGTAAAGGAAGAATTACTGTTGCGTAAAAATAAGCCAGGATATTTTTTTGGCCGTTATTGGAGCTCCTTAAAAAGAGGTGGACATGGTATATTTAAATCCACTTTCGAGAAAGCAGGATATGACATGAAGGTTTCACTCACACATATTGGTGAATACTGGTATATCGACTGGATCAGACAGGGCAAAGACAGAGATTAATTGTTGAATTAAAAAGCCGTAGGCATATAAGAAGGGAAGGTCGGAGAATTCTCCGACCTTCCCTTCTTATATGCTTAGTAGTGGCGTGTTTGCGAACCAATTTCTTCAAATTCTTACAAGGCTTTCAGGCTTAGCTTATAAATTGGGATCAAATCCTATCAGCAGTGGGATCTGTACTGACTAAATATTCACGTGCTGGCGGGTATATTTTTTTTAATGGATCGTGATATGGCTTATGTTGCCTTAATCTCGAAAATGTTTTGCGCGTTTTCATATGCAATTTTCTGCCGGTTTACATCCGATATGAGCATGGAGTCAATAAAGGATACAGCAGGTGCTGTATTTCATTATTTCTTACCTATCGACCTATATTGATATTTTACATAGAAATACACAGGGCCTGATAGAATATATTCCAGGATCAGTCTATCTATACATCACTGCAGCTCTACTGCAATAATCTGTAATAATTTCATAATAGATTATGACGATAGGGGCTTTAACCAATGACCAGATTCTATTTCTATTTCATCCATTCAATTAACTACTCATCCATGAACACACTTGAACTGCTTCGCACTAAATTCAATTATCCGTTCCCGGCCCTTAAAAACCCCTATGCGGACCAGTTGCAGGAAATTACAGAAACGCAATGGATAGACGGGGAATACTTATGGCTGTATGAGCAAAATCCAGATCTTCGAAAAAAGTACAAGAATACTAAAACCGCCTACATCGCCTCTCATTGGTTCCCTACGGCTTCGTTTGAACGGCTGAAGCCCATATGCAGGCTTATGCTCTGGACCTTGTACAACGACGATCTGTATGAAGAAGGAACTCCTGAGGATATCGGGCATGTCCACAATAGAACAGTGGCTATACTGAATGGTGAGATAGGAGCTAACGAAGCAGAAATCCCTTTAGGCCATCTGCTCGAATCGCTACGTCAGGAACTATTGCAGTTTATCCCGCAGGAATCGATCATTCGTTTTTCGGAAATGATCAGCCGGTATTTTACCGGTCTGAAAATGGAGCTGACCTACAAAAGGAATAAGACCTTCCCTACTGTGGCAGAATGTATTGCCCTACGAGAAGATTCCATTTGTCTCTATCCCTTCCTGCAATTAACAGAAGTCGAAACAGAAATAATCTTACCACCAGAAATCCACCAACATCCGGTGATCCGGCGCTTGCAGGCACTTGCCTGCCACCTGGTAACCTACTTTAACGAGGTGCAATCGGTGATTAAAGACGAAGCAACCGGTAGTATTTATTATAACATTGTAAAGGTGATCCAGCATGAGTACGGAATCTCGCTGGAAGAAGCGTGCCTGGAAGACCTGCGTTTGCATAATGAAGACCTGAAAGAATTTGTCACCTTGCAGGCTTCCTTACCCGACTTTGGGATATGGCAGGATGCTGTGGTTAACTGGGTGCATTATATGAGCATGGTGCTCAGCGGCTGGAAAAATGTATCTACCAGGCTGGACCGGTATAATGGAACTGCTTTCCCGAATGCTGCGGAACTAAGAGAAAAATTCAACCAGGTATAAGGTAGATATTAAATTGGAATAAACCTGTTACAGTTATTCATTTTACAATCTACAAAACTCAAACTTCAAACAAGATGAAACCAGAAGAATTTAATTCAAAAGATTACCTGCCACATGGCTATTATCCCTGGCCGAACCTTATTAGTCCACATGCAGAACAAATGGGGAAAGATATGGATGGCTGGATTGATAATGACTACACTTTTTTGACTGAAGAACAACGGGAAAAATACAAAAAAATGAGGCTGCATATCTGCACTGCCCGTATGTGGCCAGACTTAACCTATGAGCAAAGTATTCCCTGCAATAGGTTCATGCTCCAATATGTGGCTTTCGACGACCAGGTGGAAAATTCGTCTCTTGAGGAAATACAACAGCTACGGATTCGTTGTACAGCCATTCTAAAGGGCGATCAACCAAGGCCCGAAGAAAACGCAATCTATCAACATATGGCATTGATCAGGGATGAATTCCGTGCTTTAATGCCTGAAATATGGTTCGAACGATTTGTTTACTATTTCTATCAATCCGTCAGATATGGGATTGAATTGGAGTATCCTTATAAAATAGCCCAGCGCCCACCATCGCTCACTCTTTTCAAAACCATTCGTGAATATTCCGTTCTTATGCGTCCGTATCTGATTTTTGGAGAGATTGAATCGGGCCTTGTGCTGCCAGGACATATCTTTGAGCATATTGTCGTTCAAAAGATCATATCTCATCTGACTTTGGTTATTGCATGGCAAAATGACATTCATTCCCTGCCAAAAGAAATGGCGAAGGGGACAGAAGTTTTTAATCTGGTCTTTGTATTGCAGCAACAATATAATCTTTCGCTGGAGGATGCTTGCACAGAGGCCTTCCGTATACATAATGAGGAAATGAGGGAATTGCTTGCTTTACACACAGAGTATCGTGAGTTTGGTGAATATCAGGAACACGTCGATAAATTCTTTTATTACGCAGGAGTCGGGATCCAGGGAGTGAATACTTTTTATCTACAAACGGAAAGATACCTGCATGGAGGAGTGGGTTTCGCCTGGCCCGGGGAGGGGCGTACCGCAAACATTCAGTCAAATGGATGTTAAACCAGGTAGCCGGAATAGCAATCTTAAAAGGGGAAGTTGCCAGAAAGACTTAGCTAGAAGAGGCCGCAGAAATGCAAATTGTATAAGTAGTGTGCTGGTAAAGTGCCAGTGATTTGTGTTGTTGTCAACGTTTTCCCATTTTATCAAGGTCGTGAACTGCCAGCCCGGTATGGTGTAATTGAAATACAATATTATTTTTCGTTTGCGCGAGACCAGTTTTGGTTGCAGGGAAAAGAACGAGCAGCAATGTCCAAAAACTTTTTTCACTAAAATAGTGCTCATATTCTAATATTTAAATGTATTTATTAATGCCGATTTGATGTAAACAATACTTCCAGATAAGATCTTCCCGTTCCTGGCTAAAATATTTATTGCTTTTCTTCGCTGGTTTTCTTTTTACATAATAATCACCAGAATTACCCGGAACAGTAGTGGTAGTTGCAAGGAAAACGATGGTGTCTGCCCCGGATTCCGGGCTAAGGAAAAACGGCCGGGCGAGTTTGCTTATCACATTTAACAAAGGCCCCAGGTTACTATTTTTTCCAAAGCTGGTAGCAACTGCACCTGGATGGAGTGAATATGCCTTTACATGAGCAAGACCTTCCTGCGCCAGATAATTAGCCAGGTGCTGGGTATTCCAGATCAGGAATAATTTAGCATTGCCATACGCCCGTAATGGGTTATATCCATTTTTAAGTTGTATATCTTTAAAGTCAGGTTGTGCATTAAGCTGGTGAGAGTTTGATGCAACATTAATGATACGGGCATCATCGCTCTTTTCAAGTAGATCTAACAACAGATGAGTAATTAGAAACGGCGCTGTCACATTCACAGCAAAAGTTTTTTCTATACCATCTGTACTGATTTCCCTGGCATCACTCATCAGGCCACCTGCATTATTGATCAGGATGTCAATACGAGAACATTGCTCATGTATGTGTACGCACATTTTACGAATGTCCTGCATACTGAACAGGTCCGCTGTAACAGCACTTACTTGCCTATTGCCACTTTCAGTAATGATTTCCTGCCTTACTTGTTCTGTTTTTTTAACATCTCTTCCTTGTATAATAACTTGTAGGCCTTGCCGGGAAAGGGTAATTGCGGCAGCTTTACCAATACCGCTGGTGGCTCCTGTGATAAATACTGTCTTTTGCATTATTATATTTTTTACAAAATTAACAGTACTTTGATATACTTTTGATGCCAGTTACTTAAAGTATACCAGTATGGCAAAGAAAGAATTAAGCATTGAAGAAAAAATAAAATACGTACAGGATACATTGTTTGTCATCAGTGGAAAGTGGAAATTGCCTATCCTTATAGCTATTAATAATGGTAATAACAGATTCCGTGATTTGCAGCGGGCTGTTCCGAGTATCACTACCCGTGTACTATCAAAGGAGTTAAAAGATCTTGAAGAAAACAGGCTTGTGATCCGTACAGTATATGATTCGCTACCTGTATCTGTTTTATATACAGTGACTCCCTACTGTAAAAGCCTGAAACCATTGGTAGATGAAATGATTAAGTGGGGAGAAAATCACCGCACTGAATTGAAAAAGGTAAAAAAAGCATAAAATTTGATAAAGTACCTTATAATACTACTTCTGCATCCTGTAGGCTTGCGGAGTAAGTGTAGAGGGACGTGGGATGATTTTGTAAACGTTTACCTGCATTATTAGAGAGGTTTCAATTTTCACAAACTTTCATCCTTTCAAAAATGACGCAAATAGATAGCTATATAGTGGCAAAGACAGATAGTAAATCTATGCTTTCTTATATGAACCAAATGGTCATGATGCTGGAAATTGGATGCGAAAGATATGCTACCTAAATTGCCAGGGCGTAATGATCTGAAAACTACGCTTCGTTATTTACATACAAGTAATAAAGACTTACTAAAAATTATTAGCCCATTAGATGATTTAAAACTAACCTAAGTTGTATTTGCGCTACCCGGTGATAAACGCTTTTTTGGGATAAAAAGCTCAAAAATGATAACTTGCAAATATTGTTTCCCGCTAAAAGTAGCGTATAATAGCGGAAATGTAATGTTAGTGGCAATGGCAACGACCGACAGCCATAACATCATGACAGGAAGTAATAAAGAAAAACGTCATTTCAACTACAACAATACTCATTTAAGACACAACCAATCGTAACCATTTGCAGAATTTTGTTCCATAAAAATTATTATAAAATGGACAAGACAACAATTCAAATCCCTGCTAAAAATGCCCAAAGTATTTTCAGTAGTATTCGAGGTGCACACGTAGCTCTTAGAGTTCCTGATTTTGAAGCCAGTAAAAAATGGTATGTAGAAAAACTAGATTTTCGGGTTATTCATGAATGGCCTTTTGGCGACCTTCAATTGGCTTATTTGGCCCCTCCAAAGGATGACAATTTTTGGATAGAACTATTGGCAGGAGCTAACCCAAAACCACAAAACATTTTTACCGACCTAAACGAAAGCCTTCACCCTGCTGGTTATCATCATTTTTGTTTAAATGTAAATAGTGTGGATGAAACACTTGCCGAATTAAAAAGAAGAAATGTTTCCATTATTGGCGATCCTTTCGACCTACCCGTTATCGGCAAAAGACTTGCATTTTTTGCTGACTTAGATGGCAACCTTATTGAGTTGGCAGAAACAATTGGTTAATAATCATTAGAATAAATTGAAATGCAAAAGACAATATTTATTACAGGTGCATCGGCAGGTTTAGGCAAGGCAACAGCTAAATTATTTCAATCAAAAGGTTGGAATGTAATTGCTGCAATGCGAAACCCCGCAAAAGAAACAGAACTCAATCAATTAGAAAATATAAATTTGGTTTCGTTGGAAGTCACCAATGTTTCACAGATTAATGAAACAGTTAAGAGCATCATTGCCCACCAGAACGTGGATGTTGTTTTCAACAATGCAGGGTATGGTTTAGGAGGAGCTTTGGAGTATGCAACTGATGAACAAATTTTGCAACAAATAGAAACCAACCTTACAGGCGTTATCAGAGTTACTAAAGCTTTTATTCCCTATTTCAAACAAAAAGAAGCAGGGCTTTTTATTACAACCACCTCTGTTTTTGGATTTTCGTCTTGCCCTTTGTCTAGCGTTTACAACGCTACCAAATGGGCATTAGAAGGATTTAGCGAAAGCATTTCATACGACCTTGCTCTATTTAATGTTGGAATTAAAACCGTGGCATCAGGAGGCATTAAAAGTAATTTTGTAAATGCAATGCAATTTGCTGGAGGTAAGGAATATGAGGTTCTAAACGAAAGTATGGGCAAACTTATCAGTAATGGGCAGCTTTTTCAGTTTAATGAAGTAGAAGAAATAGCAGAAGTGGTATATAAAGCAGCAACAGATGGTAAAGATCAATTAAGATATTTAGCGGGTAGGGATGCTGAACAAACAGCTCAAGAACGGTTGCAAGAAGGTGCAGACAATTTCAGAATAAAATTGAGGCAGTCACTTCATATTAAGTCACCTTTTGAAAGGACATTATAATGCATTTTGTAAATTTGTAGCAATGGGAAAACAGGAAAGACTACCACAATCATTTAATTCTATTTCAGAGTTACATAAAGCATTGGGCTTGCCTAAGCCTTTACATCCATTGGTAAGTTTGGTAAACTATGCCGATATAAAACTGCCCGATGAAGAGATGCCCAAATTGTTGTTGCTCAATTTCTATAAAGTTTCATTCAAATTTAATTTTACGGGGAAAATCAGATATGGACAAGGCTATTACGATTTTAATGAAGGCGGTTTGTGTTTCTATTCGCCCAACCAAATTATAGCAAGTGCCGAAGAGGATACTGATTATTCAGGCTATACACTACTTATTCATCCCGATTTTATTCGCAATTACTCAATCTCAACACGAATTAAAACATTTGGCTTTTTTTCATATGCAGCCAATGAGGGGTTATTTGTTTCCGACAAAGAACGTCAAACGCTTTTATCTGTTTTTGAAAATATACAAGATGAGCTAAACACATCTATTGACGAATTTAGTCAGGATGTAATGGTTTCGCATATTGAGGTTTTACTCAATTATAGCAACCGTTTTTATAAACGCCAATTCATTACACGAAAAGCGGTAAACCACAATTTGCTTACCCAAATGGAACAAATTTTAAATGATTATTTCGACAAAGATGAAAGTTCGCAAAAAGGACTTCCAACAGTAGAATATTTGGCAGGGAGTTTAAACGTTTCACCAAGATATTTAAGCGATATGCTTCGTTCCTTAACCGGACAAAATGCACAACACCACATTCACGAAAAACTAATTGAAAAGGCAAAAGAATATTTAGCAACCACGCAATTATCAGTATCAGAAATTGCCTATCAATTAGGGTTTGAACATTCACAATCCTTCAACAAATTATTCAAAAGGAAAACGAGTGTCACACCACTGGAATATAAGCAATCTTTAAATTAAACCTAATGAACATCAACAAATTTATACAAAACTGGCTTACAATTGCCAACGCTTATGAAACAAAAAAATTTGTAGAACAATGGCATCAAAACGCCATACTTAACGATCCTTCGGTTGGACAGATTTTTAAAGGACACCAAGCCATTAAAACATATTTTGAAGATTATTTTATTGGTTACAAGACACAAACCCGACTTGTTAAATTAGACATCATCTCGGACAATGAAGCTCATTTTGAAGTGGAATTTACAGGTGAGTTTCCTGGCAATAAAATCGGTGGTATGTTTGAAATCACATTCAAAGATTGTAAGATTGCAAAAGCAAAAGCCGACTTGATATAGAGAGTAGTCACCTACTTCTAAAAATAAACAGCGGTCATTTTTGAACTTTTTCATCCACTGAATACTTTTTCTTTGCAGAAAATTGTCTGCCAATCTGTGCATGCAGCTGAAATGCTTAATCGGGTTAACATAAATAAGTTTGTCAATTGGGTTAATTGGAATAAGTTTAATGACTGTCTGATTGACAATTTTACTTATTTTCCGTTAAAGACAACCCTCATGTTATGAAAAAACTAATCGTATTTATTGGATTATTTATTGCCGGATCTTCCCTGGGCCAGCAGTATAAGAGTTTTCCTATGTGGGATCACACGCTGCCTGTGGAGCAACGTGTTAATGATCTGGTTCACCGGTTGACGCTGGAAGAAAAGGTGGGGCAAATGGTCAATGCGGCACCTGCTATCACCCATCTGGGTATACCTGCCTATGACTGGTGGAATGAAACGCTTCATGGCGTTGCCCGTACTCCTTATCACGTTACTTCTTATCCGCAGGCCATTGCCATGGCAGCCACCTGGGATACTGCTGCTTTGTTCCTGATGGCAGATTACTCGGCCACCGAGGGTAGGGCCATTCATAACAGGGCTACCGCTGAAGGAAAGAACAATGAACGCTATATGGGGTTAACCTACTGGACACCCAATATCAATATATTTCGTGATCCCCGTTGGGGCAGAGGACAGGAGACCTACGGAGAGGATCCCTACCTGACCGCTAAACTGGGAGCTGCCTTTGTACGCGGACTGCAGGGTGATGATCCTGTATACCTGAAGGCTGCTGCCTGCGCCAAACATTTTGCTGTACACAGCGGTCCGGAACCCAGCAGGCATTCCGATGATATTCATCCTTCGCTGCATGATCTCTGGGATACTTACCTGCCTGCTTTTCATGAACTGGTTGTCAATGCGGGTGTTGCCGGCGTGATGTGTGCATACAATGCCGTAGATGGTCAGCCTTGCTGTGGAAATGATCTGCTGATGACCAGCATTCTGCGAAGGCAATGGAAGTTCACCGGTTATGTAACCAGCGATTGTTGGGCGCTGGATGATTTTTTCAAATACCATAAGACCCATAAGGATGCTACTGCAGCAGCAGCAGATGCCCTCATTCATTCAACAGATATTGAGTGCGGCACCTCGGTCTACTATTCGCTGATCAATGCAGTAAAAACCGGGTTGATCAGCGAAGCGCAGCTGGATACTTCTCTCAGTAGATTATTCACCATACGGTACCGGCTGGGTTTGTTCGACCCGGTATCACAGGTTAGGTATGCACAAACGCCCGCTTCAGTACTGGAAAGCCCGGAGCATGATGCCCATGCCCTGAAAATGGCCAGAGAATCCATTGTTTTACTTAAAAACTCGGAAGGCGTACTACCGCTTAGTAAAAAGATAAAAAAGATAGCGGTGATAGGGCCCAATGCTGATAATAAAATAGCAGTTCTTGGCAACTATAACGGAACCCCCTCCCGGGTTGTGACCGTTGTGGAAGGCATCAGGGAAAAGCTGGGTCCGGATGTAACACTTATTTACGAAAAGGCGATCAATCATACTAACGATACCCTGCTGAATTACCGGGATATTACCGCTATGCTATCCTTTAATGGGAGTCCGGGTGTGCAGGCAGCGTATTTTGACAATGAGCGGCTGGAAGGTACACCCCTGCAGACCCTCATTGAAAAGGATATTGACCATTACTGGGCGGAAGGACAGACACCTGCACCTAACCTGAAGACCATCCATTATTCAGCCAGGTACACCACCTTTCTGAAAGCAGCAGCAACGGAGGTAATGAATTTTGAGATAGATGGAGATGACGGCTATCGCCTGTTTATCAATGACTCTTTGATCGTTGATGCCTGGACAAAGAACCGCTGGGGTGCAAGACCCTTTATATTATCTGCCAGGAAAGACAGCAGCTACAAAATCGTGGTGGAATTTCATCAGAATGAGGGCAATGCCTTTATCCAGGTCAAAGCCGGCGACAGGGTAAAAACTGACTTTGCTGCTTTGGCAGGAAGGCTGAAGGATGTAGATGCCATCATTTTTGCCGGCGGTATCTCACCGCAACTGGAAGGAGAAGAGATGCCTGTAAGTGTGCCCGGGTTTGACGGTGGAGACCGCACTACCATTATGTTGCCCAAGGTCCAGACAGCGCTGCTGAAAGCCTTACAGCAAACCGGTAAACCGGTCGTTTTTGTGATGATGACTGGCAGCGCTATTGCTATTCCTGAAGAGGAGGCGAAGCTACCTGCAATTATTAACGCCTGGTATGGAGGGCAGCGGGCAGGTACTGCTATTGCGGATGTGCTTTTTGGTGATTATAATCCTTCGGGACGCCTGCCTGTGACGTTCTATGCATCAGATAAAGATCTGCGTTCTTTCACAGACTATTCAATGCAGAATAGGACTTATCGCTATTTCAGGGGGAAGCCTTTATACCCATTTGGATATGGATTAAGCTACACTCATTTCTCTTATAATGAGCTAAAGGCAGCAGAAAGTGTCCGCAAAGGGACGCCAGTTAGTATCAGTGTATTGTTGACTAATACAGGGCAATTTGATGGGGATGAGGTGGTACAGCTCTATGTAAGTCACCCCGGGGAGGCAAATGCACCTGTAAGGGCATTAAAAGGTTTTCAGCGCATATCGTTGAAACATGGTGAAAGTAAAAAAGTATCATTCACATTAACGACAGAAGATCTTTCTCTGGTTGATGACAATGGAAAACAATATCAACCTGGCGGAAAAACAGTGATCAGTATAGGAGGAGGACAACCGGGGCAGGAGCATGGTGGTATAAATAAGGTGTTATTGCATACGGTAATGGTCCGGTAAGTTGAAAAATGTAAAATGAAAAGGTCGGAGATATCTCCGGTCTTTACATTTTAAAATAGCTTGAGCTGCTAATCAATCTTCCCAAATTTCATCGCTATAATCCCTCCGGGACCATTGAAACACTTATCTTTCAGGATGATATTGATAATGACACACTGAATATAGAAGTGAGTCTCAGAAAGGAATTAAATGTATTGGGTTATGAATTGCAAAGCAGCGAATTTTCAGTTTTCGCCCAAGAATTTGACTTGATCCATAGTTCAGGAGAGGGGAGTTGGGTGTGGAATAAGACAATAACGCCGGAGATACTATCCCCGGCGTTAGCCAAGTGCCCAGAACTGGAACGTTCGTGGGTTATGATTATCAATTAGTTGCGGATATTGTATGTCGAATGCTTGTCAAAGAGTTAGAACTCACAGAAAAATGGTCAGTTTTGGAAACTTCCTTACTTTTTCTACCTATCGAAGTAAATATAAGTAATTAAGCTATATTAATAGTAAATGGGTTCTAATCCCTTCTTTACCTCTAAATAAACTACCGCTCAGGTTGTTGAGTTGAAGAGAGGCTAAATGAAGCCGACATTTACATTCTTATAACAAGGTCTGGATGTTCGCAGCTTATGGAGCTGCATTATTCTTTTGTATGGTATGACTGCATCTCTGAAAATTTAAATTGTAGCTTTCTGTTATCAGTTACCGGATAATTACATCCAAATTCGAAAGGTATAATTTGGTAAACTTTCTGCTTCCCATTTGAAAAATTGTAAATCGCTGCCGGCATCAGTTCTAAGCATAGCGTACGTTTGTTGTTATGAATACGCCTTTGAACATCGGTGAAGGGTAAAAATATCTGAAACACTTGGTTAGCAAACCTTAAAACAAGTGTGTATTCTGGATATTCTTCCTGTTTTGTATGTAAACGATTTGCCTGATATAACTCCGCTGAAGGACTCGGCCAGTACATACCATTGAGTGTTGTCATAAATCCATATCTGACATAGTCCAGATCTTCGTGTTCTGATAAGAGCCATTGATAAATATGCGAACAATGACTGTCAAAGTCTTTAGGTAATAAGGACCTTCCGATTTTAACTAGCGCTTTGTAAATTTTAGTCGGAATATAAGGAGGATATCTGAAAAGAATGCTCAGCATATGGTTGTCTTTATCAATTATTAAATCCTTATCTAGACCTACGTATAATTTACGATTACTTTCATCATGGTAGCTAATCCTGGTAACCGAACCGTTATTTCCGCCAATGGATCTGGATTGAAAAGTAGGAACTTTATTTTTGCTCCTAATCCCTAGTATGGTCATAAAAGGACGAATGAATGTAGCTAAATGTGACTCATAATCACTAAATATATCGTTGCATTTATCGCATTCCTCACAGGTATGCACCTGGTTTTTGCCAAGCAATTCTGGTAATAGGGGGATTTCCGAAAAGACTGTTTGTGTAGAATCTCCCTTGCAGAATCGGCAATAATTTTTTTTATCACATTTTTTTTCTGTTAAATATGCAGACGTATTTAACAAGCTATATTTTTTCCAGAAGATGGTGGCATCAGAGCCTTGTCTCATATGACCTATTTATACGAATATAAAAATTCAAGACGTGATTTATTGAAAAGCATTATGGTTATTGGTGGCCGTTGTATTTTAGCTTTCGTCCCTAAGTTATGATAGTAACAAGTAACTTTTTACAGAACCATCATTCTTCTGCATTAACACAGTGTCTAAAACGGAGGTCATTGGTCCACCCATAACGTAGCATACCGGCTTTTCGTCAATTTTGGTGATAAAAGACACTTTATAAGTTTAATCAAAATTCAATATCAGCCTGCGTCTTAATAGATCGAAACTACGTCTTCCGTACATCTGACGTTTAACTGTTGTAAGCTTATTAATTTGTCCCTAAACCTGAACGTTGATCCATTTCAACAAAACGGCAGTTTTGGACTGCAGTGAAGCCCATTAGAAACTGGGGCATGATCCTTAATCAGTTCTTTACTATATTTGGGAGTTGGGTACGAATTTAGCTAGTTAAAATCCTCGATTTTCCAAGTTTACATACTTCATGAAATAGTTCCTAATTTTTTTAAAAAAGTGTTTGTTGCGTATCATTTTTATCATCTTGTTTCTTTTGATCTGGATAATTATATACTTCATTGATTAGAAATTCAATTGATGCCTTTGATAACAGGTCTTGATATTTTTTATATTTATCCAAAGTTTGCAGTAATTTGGGTAATGGATTAGAATTTACCTGAGCTAAATAGTTTAATTGTTCAATCATATAATTTCTTAATTGTGGAGAATATGACAAACCATACTTAGCTCGGAGGTAAAAAGCACGTAATACGTTTGCCTCTCTTGTTGGATTTAGCTTCTTATATTTTGAATTCTTTTTTAGAATATCTAACTCTTTGTTAATTGCGCAGCTGTTGTAATATTTAAAACTGCTTTTAAGTTTATGAAGATCGAGTACTAATGAGTCAAAATTAAAGAATGTTCCTTGAGCTATTTTTTCAATGTGATTAATTTTTATATTTTTAATAAGATCTTCCTTAAAAGCCCAATTATCGTCAATACTCCAAACATCAATAGCTATTTTTTCTAATTTTATTTTATATCCCCCCAAGCGGTTTTCGTCAAAGTCAGTGAAACAGGCTTTTATAACATCGTCTAGTTCGCCTTTACTCATACCTATAATCATATCTAGATCTCGTGGCGTATCTTCATTAATAACATTGCGGAGAAATCCGCCAACAATATATATATTGTTGAAAAGACTTACTTCATAGATAAATTTGTTTAAAGAAGGATTCTCCTTGCGAGTTTTTTCAAACTGCGCAAGGAAAAGCTTAATAAATTCATTCTTTTGTTGACTTTCTTTTAAAATCATTTTATAATATGATGCCCTTCAATCTTTGATAGTATTTTAATGCATACGAGTCTGTCATTCCGCTTATGAAGTCAATTATAAGTTGAAATTTTCTATATTCTTGATTGGTTCCTGAATAAATATTTGTATGGTTCTCAAACATATTTCTTAAACTAATAGAAATCATGTTATATAGTCTTGATTCATAACTATTACCATTAGCACAAAATTTTTTGTTCAATGAAGCTGGGACGAAAATTTTCAATAACCCTTGAAGCACTTCCCAACCAGCTAATTCCGCTTGTATAATTCCTTTATGTTTAAATACTAAATTAGATAATTCTTGATACCCTTTTCTAATGTTTTTAGCTGCGCAATTTGATATTAATTCTGTTTTATAGTTACCATTCATGATTGTGGAATAGCCGTTTAAAAACTCATTAATAGTCTCTTGAATCATTATTCCTTGTGTGAATATCCTAAATTTATTAACGGTTAAATTTAACCTGTCGGGACCTGCATGCTTAAATTCGCCATAAATATTTTTTAATTCAGCAAGGGTCTTTTCTTCTAAGCCAGTTCCTCCTTTTAATACATTCTCAAATATTTCATAGATTTTCTCAAAATCTAAAGTTCCTAGTTTTACACCATCTTCTATATCAGCAGCTGAATAGGCAATATCATCGGCTGCTTCGAGTAAGTAGACAACGGGGTGTCTTTCATTCTGTAAACCAAGTTTATCGTTGATGTATTTGTAGTCTAATTCTTCAGTAGTAAAATAGCCAAATTTTTTGTCTGCAATATTACCAGTACTTTTTCCTTTATTACCATGGATAGAACTCCTTGGATATTTAATGATACTTGCTAAAGTCGGCAAAGTAAGGTTATAGCTAAAATCATCTCCTAAGTACTGAAGCTTTCGTAAAATTCTTAGTGTTTGAACATTTCCATCGAATTTTAAAAAATCTTCCTTTTCTTGAGAAGTCCAATTCTCATTCAAGGTAGTGTTCGAGAAAAAAGCATCAAAAAAATGTCTTATTGCAGATTCCCCAAAGTGTCCGAAAGGTGGATTGCCTAAGTCATGAACTAAGCCAGCTACCGCTAATAGCGAGGGAATTTGACCTGATAAGTCAGCGCTTAATTCTTTCTTCTCCACTAGTGCTTTTTCTACACTTTTTCCTAGAGATCTAGCTATAGAAGATACTTCCAGGGAATGAGTGAGACGCGTTCTTATAAAATCACTTTCATGCAAAGGGAAAACTTGGGTTTTATCCTGTAAGCGTCGAATAAATGAGCTAGAAATAATTCGGCTATAGTCATTTTCAAAATGATCTCTACCGTCAAATGATTTAAGGGGACTTCTCGGCCTGAAGGTCTCATTTAAAAGAAGTTGATTCCAATTCATAATTCGATAATAATTTAAGTATGAAACAACAAAGAACTTTTAATTAAAAGTTATGTAAGGTAAGAAATATCAATAATTATAAGTATAAATGGGGCGTTTACGCTGGTGGCATAAAGGTTTGCCGTCATACATTGTATTCAATAAGAAAGGACAGTTAGTTTTTTGATCTTCTCATTAGAGCTCTTTTTCGAAAAAAATCTTTGATGCTCCCTACATAGTGAAGGTAAGTTATAGGTAGTATTTTGCTTGTCAATTATGTGTCAATAATAGTGGTAGAATGCGTTAAAACCTATGAATTATTGACAAGCAGAAATTAAAAATGGCCCTGTAAATCAATTGATTACAGAGCCATTTTGTGCCCAGAACTGGATTCGAACCAGCACACCCTTGCGAGCGCTGCGACCTGAACACAGTGCGTCTACCAATTTCGCCATCTGGGCAACTGATTCCGTGTTAAGGGATTGCAAAAGTACGCACTTTTTCTTTTCCTCCAAATTTTTCCTTAGCTATTTTCTGGAATTAACATCGCTACTGGAAAGTTTTTTAACGCTACTTCCGCTCCTATACTGCCTTTTACCTCAATTACTTCCTCCGAAAAAATATTTTTCCAACGCTCCGGTGCACCCGTAGGTAATAAGATCGAAGCAACTACCGGTTGTAAATCGGGGAGGGGAATAATCACAATCACCCATTCCTGCCGGTATACTCTCGCAAATGCCAACACATTTGACCCACTACTTTGCAATGGCAGATAATCACCTTCTAAAAAGAGGTTGGGAAAATCCTTCCTGCAATGCAACGCTTTGTAAGTGAGAAAAAGTTTCTCTGCACCCTGTTTACGATGACTCCCCAAATAGTCAAACAATGCCGGACCAGAAAGGTCTTTTAATGATTTTAAAAGGTCAAAGCGTATTCCATAATCCACCGGCCGGCGGTTATCAGGGTCTACATAGCTGTAATCCCATAACTCTGTACCCTGATAGGTATCCGGAATTCCAGGGGCTGTTAGCTTCACCAGTGTTTGTGCCAGTGAACTGGTATATGCATAGCTATCCAGCTTTGCTATAAAGGGCACCAGGGTATCTAAAAAGCGTTTATTTTGCAATATTCTGGAAATGAACTCAGTCGCGTTCCGTTCATACTCCTCATCCGGCGAAGCCCAGCTTGAATTTACTTTTCCCTCCCTGAGGGCTTTGATTACATATTGTTGCAGCCGTTCAACAGAAATCCCATCTGAATACCCACTGATAATGCTCTGATAAATAAAATACTCGTCATTCAATAGCGGTGCCGGCTGATTGATTTCCCGCCATTGCCCAATCAGGTCCTTCCATTCGTCTACAAACAAACTCAACATATTCAACCTGATCCGCCCATCTTCCCCTCGTTTGGTATCATGCGTAGTTGTCGTATTTAATGAATGCGGCGTCTGCTGCTGACGGAAAATCATTAATTGATGGAAATTGACAGGCGCAGCAACCGGGCTATCACCCACTTCGTTATGCGACAGCAAGGCATTGTACACATAAAAAGTCGTATCCTCCACACCTTTTGCCGTTAATGGCCCCGTAAACTGCATCAACCGCATTAAAAACGGCAACTTATTTTGCTCCCACCATTGTTCCAATAATAATATCGCCGATTCTGCCGATCTGTTCAATGTACGCATGCGCGCAAATGTAAAAGCTACCTGCTCTGAAAGGGATGCATCTCCCTGACCTGCATCGGAGCCATACCCTGATCCATACCCTGAAATAGCCCCCGAGCCATAACCTGATCCATAACCCGAACCAGCGCCAAAACCAGCAAAACCACCACCCGTACCACCACTTGAACCTGCACCACTACCTGACCCAAACCCACCGCCAAATCCAAACCCACTACCCGAACTGCCTCCCGAACCACCACTTGACCCAAACCCACCGCCAAATCCAAACCCACCACCCGAACTACCACCCGATCCACCACTCGACCCAAACCCACCACCAAAACCAAACCCTCCACCTGCGCCTGAACCAGCACCACTCCCCGAACCGCCACCAAACCCATAACCACTATCCGGCCTCAAATACAACCTATACACCGGCAAACAAATCATAAACAACCCAATCGCCTCCTTCAATAAATCCCTGTTAACCCGCGCATCCGCCAATTTTAGCGAATAACACAACCGAACAAGATTATCCCATTCCCCACCCATATATCGCTCCAAAATCAGCCTCTTTTTCTCCAAAACCAGCTTATCATATTCTCCCGGTACCAGCGTCTGATAAAATTGCTGCAGCGCCAACACCCCCTCCCGGTTACTCAACAAATGATTCGTAAATGAAAGAAACTCATACCCCGTCGTCCCCTGCAATGCCCATTCCCTCGGCAAACTCTCCCGCTCCTGTAATATCTTCTCCGCTATCATATAGCATTTACTCCCAAATAACTGTTGCAATTTGTCTATATACCCCCCAGGATCCTGCAATCCATCTATATGATCAATCCTCAACCCCTGCACCAGATTCTCCCTATACAAACGATGCAGAAATGTATGATACTCATTAAACACTTCGGGCGTCTCCATCCTCAACGTAATCAACTCATTCACTGTAAAGAACCGCCTGTAATTGATTGCCTTATCTGCATCCCCCCAATACGTCAGCTGATAATATTGTTTCCCTAAAATTTTAGCCAATAGCCCCAGGTTATTATTCACCTTATCCATCAATGCCTGCAACATCGAAAGATCCCGTACCTCCGCCATCAATGCCAGCTTCTGATTGCTCCAGTCATCAAGTGAGGTTCCCGCAGTAGCCCGCTGATACAATGATGAAAACAACTTAATCAACGGCATTGCATCACTGTCAGCAAGCTGCTCACTCATCAGATCATACGCCGTCACCGACAACGGAAACACCTGTTCAAAATACTTCACTGTAAACCCTGCCGAAGATACCCCCAACTTTATCTCCCCATCACGAATACAATCCTCTAAAGGCTTTCCCAAAAAAGGTGTCATCAGCTTGCCCGCAAAATCAGGATGATGCCAGTCAATATCAAAATAAGCGTAGTAAGGAGAAAGCGGCCCCCGCTCCATTACATCATACAATCGCGTATTCTCTGCATGAAAAGCCATGTGATTCGGCACTATATCCTGCAGCCAGGTCATATCATGCTCCCGCAAAAGCACATGAATTTCTCGTAACTCATCTATCGTTCCGATAGCCGGATTGATACAATGCGGATTCGTCACATCATATCCATGCTCACTCCCCGGCGCCGCTTTGAAGATAGGCGACGCATAGATAGTCGAGATACCCAGTGCATGCAAATACGGTATGATTTCTTTCAATTGCTTAAATGTAAACCCTGCATGAAACTGAATACGATATGTAGCGGTTGGCGGATTATAAGATCTCATAAATTATAGCTGAGTATGGTTGTAAAGTAATAGCAATACCCTCCTTCACTTCATCCGGCGCCGTAGGCCCAGGCCCCTGCCAGATAGCGACAGAAGAATCAAACTTTTTATGTAACAAATGAGGACGATTATGCACAAACACCGCCTGCTCTTCACTGCAATTAAACAGTAACAACAAACGGTCATCATTGCCCGCACGTTCTACCGATAATATAACATCTCCGGGTTGCGGCATGTTCACCCATATATTATCTCTATCTGTATTCAACAACGCTCTTCTCGTCTTTCTCAACGCTATCAGATAACGATAATATTCTAATAACGGTCCCGGCGCCGGCCACGAAAGAATGGACTGCGAAAATGTATGGTCCGACTGTGGATCAGGTACATCGCCCGCCCATGAAAAGGCTTTAAATTCATTTTTACGCCCCTCACTCACCGCCCTGGAAAGATCTTCATCCCCATGATCCGTGAAATACAAAAATGGCCGCTTCTCCCCATATTCCTCTCCCATAAACAACATCGGCGTATGCGGAGATAACAATAACATCGCTGCCGCCAGTTTATTCGCCTCCAATGGTAATTGTGATGCCAACCGGTCTCCTGACATTCTGTTACCTATCTGATCATGATTTTGTGTAAACACAATAAACCTGTCGTAAGGTATCGCCTGTGGCATCACCCCAAACTTTCGCTTTCTATGTGGTGAATATTGCCCCGTATACACATAACTATCTCTCCATGCTTTCGCCAGCGAAGGCAATCCGTCAAAATCTTCATAATACCCATCCTTCTCTTTCGTCAGCACCACATGCAGCGCATGATGAAACTCATCTACCCATTGTCCATGCATACCATATCCACATTGATCTGTTGGCATGATATACCTTGGATTGTTGAAATCTATTTCTGCTATAAGAATTTTCTTCCTGCCTGTGGCATGCGACAATGCTGTCACCGCCTCACCCAGTTCTTCTGTAAAATGCTTCGCACTGCTATCCCAGATGGCATGCACCGCATCCAGCCGCAATCCATCTATATGAAACTCTTCCAGCCACATCAGCGCATTGCGGATGTAATACGCCCTCACCGCATCTGAATAGTGATCATCAAAGTTGATCGCTGCACCCCACGGTGTTCTGTATTTCTCCGTATACCATGGACCAAAATCTGAAAAGTACGCTCCCTCCGGCCCCAGATGATTATATACTACATCAAGTATCACTGCAATCCCATATTGATGTGCAACGTTTACCAGCGCTTTCAGTTCATTCGGTGTACCATAGGTATTATGCACTGCATAAGGATATACACCATCATACCCCCAGTTACGATGACCGGGGAACTGAGCAATGGGCATGATCTCGATGGCATTTATCCCCAATGAGCGGAGATAACTGAGCTTTGAAAGCACACCCTTGAAATTCTGCAACGGTGTGAAAGTTCCTACATGCAATTCGTAGATAATCATCTCGTTCAACTCGCGTCCTTTCCACCCTTCGTCAGACCATTTGAAATTGTCCTCTACCAGTGCTGACGGCCCATGTACACCTTCAGGCTGATAACGCGATGCAGGGTCAGGACGTTTCAACTGCCCATCCAGTATATAGTTGTAAGTCATACCAGGTGTAACCGAAGGCACCACTACCTGCCAATAGCCATCGTCATCCCGTTGCATGGGGATCGTGGCGGACTCCGGTGTTATCACTGACAATGCAACAGATTCTCTGAAGGGCGCCCAAACACTAAATAATCCGGCTCCATTGTCAAGAATAGTAGATCCGGTAAATGTATATGTAGTTCTCAATGAAGTCAGTTTTAACAACTTACTGAAAATAATATGCCAGTGGGTTTACGATGTTATATTTCTACAGTATGACCGGCTTAAAAATTGCACCTTCACCAGGAAAAATAATTCCTATGTGGTGGAAAGAAAGTATCATTTACCAAATATATCCCCGTAGCTTTAAAGACAGTAACAATGACGGAATTGGCGATCTGGCGGGTATTATATCGAAACTGGATTATCTTGAAAGCCTGGGTATAGACACCGTATGGCTCAACCCGATTTTCGGCTCTCCCAACGATGACAATGGTTATGATATCAGCAACTATTATGATATCATGAAAGAGTATGGCACCATGCAGGAGTTCGATACCTTATTGCAAGGACTGCATCAACGAAAAATAAAATTGCTGCTGGACCTGGTTGTGAATCATACCAGTGATGAACATCCATGGTTCAAAGAAGCCCGCCTGTCAAGAGAAAATCGTTATTACAACTACTATCACTGGTGGCCCGCTGAAAAAGGGAAACCACCTTTCAGGTTCAGTCATTTTGATCCAACAGGCCAGGCATGGACTTACAACAAAGCGACTGATAGCTATTACCTTCATTACTTCTCTGCAAAAATGCCGGACCTGAACTGGGAAAATCCACAGGTGCGAAAAGAAGTATACGATATTATGCGCTTCTGGATCAAAAAAGGGGTAGATGGTTTCCGACTGGATGCTATTTGCTACATTAGTAAAGATACCGCCTGGCCGGAGATCAGGACCCACGACTGGGGCGCGTATTACGCACATGGACCTCATCTGCATGACTACCTGCAGGAGATGAATAAGGAAGTGCTCGAAGGTACTGATATCACTACCCTCGCCGAAGCTGCAGGAATCACGATTGACGAGGCTTTACACTTTGTTGAAGAAAACAGGAAAGAACTCCACATGCTCTACCATTTTGAAGGCATGCACCTGGGTTATCTCAAAGATGCCTACAAACGTCCTGATCCAAAAGGTATTGACCTTGTAGCACTGAAAAGCCTCTACACAAGCTGGGATAGCATTTACGAAACAGGTGGATGGGGTACTATTTATCTTACCAATCATGACCAGCCAAGAATGGTGAGCCGCTGGGGGAGCGATATCGAAACATATAGAGAGATCTCTGCGAAAATGCTGATTACTTTTTTGCTCACTATGCGCGCTACGCCCATTTTTTACAACGGCGATGAGATTGGCATGACGAATATCCGCTTTGAATCTATCGATGACTATAAGGATATCGATACCATCAATATGTACAAATACCTGCAAAGCAAAGGGGAGGATACCACCCGCTTTTTACTGGATCAGCAAATGGCGGCCAGGGATAACAGTCGTACACCTTTTCAGTGGGATGATAGTAAATACGCAGGCTTTACTAATGGCACGCCGTGGATCAAAGTAAATGACAATTATACCTTCATTAATGAAGCTGCGCAGGAAAAAGACGAACGGTCTATACTACAGTTTTTTAAACAGGTCGTCCTGCTGCGCAAACACCAGCCGGTATTGGTTTACGGGAAATATCAGTTGTATGATGCGGAGCATCCACAGGTATATACGTATACGCGTACGCTGGACAAGACAATGTTTTTAATGGTGCTTAATTTTTCAAAAGAAACCATTGTCTACAAGCTGCCATTCCTGATGGAAACGGATATAGAACCTTTAGTCAATAATATGCTGACTTTTGAACTGGAAGGAGGGAACTTAACCCTGGCGCCTTATCAGGCGCTGATATTCGGACCTTTGCCACCAGTAATGCCTACTGCCGCTGCCGTGGAGGTTAAAGCAACAGTATTGCCATTGGAAGAATCAGGAGAGCTGGCTGTTTAAAGCAAATCCGATGAATGATAGCCATTCAAAAGATCTGCTGTTAAAAGCAAATCCGATGAATGATAGCCATTCAAAAGATCTGCTATTAAAAGCAAATCCGATGGATGCATAGCTATTCAAAAGATCTGCTATTAAAAGCAAATCCGATGGATGCATAGCTATTCAAAAGATCTGCTATTAAAAGCAAATCTAATGGATGTATAGCTATTCAAAAGATCTGCTATTAAAAGCAAATCCGATGAATGAATAGCCATTCAAAAGATCTGCTATTAAAAGCAAATCCAATGAATGCATAGCCATTCAAAAGATCTGCTATTAAAAGCAAATCCAATGAATGCACAACCATTCAATGAATCCGCTATTTAACAAACCCAATATGCACACTATTTAAACAAACTCAATGGATGCTCAATCCCCGCCAACATAACCGTTTCAGAAAATTTCAACCCTAATTTCGCCAACAACGCCAGTGAATTCTTATTATCCGCTCTCGCTATTGCCACAATATGTGGCAACTGCAGCGTATTATATCCATAATCCATCACCGCTTTCGTAGCCTCGTACGCGTATCCCTGTCCCATATATTCCGGCAGCAACGCAAAACCAACATCTACATATTCCAACCCATCTCTTTTTATTAATCCACTCATCCCAATGGGCACTCCACTATCTTTCATCGCTACCAAATACAATCCAAACCCTCTCAACGCATAACTTGCCAACGGGCCATTGGTCAGGTATTGCTGGGCATCCGCCACTGTCTGAATATTCCTGTCACCCAAAAACTGGATCCAGGTAGGAGAATTGAGCAACGAACAGATAAATTGAGCGTCGTCAATAGTAAACTTGCGTACAATCAGTCGGGCTGTTTCGCAGATTAACATATTTTGCTGATTATTTTATTATTTTTGGCAATAGTCACGTTTTGAAAGCTATTTGCCAACTTATTTTATAAACAGGTCTAAATTTAATGTGAATTGAAGAAGAATTGCACAGTTTCAATGTTATTTTCAACTTTTTTACTGGTATCCAGCCTGTTGCCACTGGCAGGTCATGCACAGGATAAACCACTTACTCAATACGTTAATCCCTATATCGGCTCGCGTGGCCATGGACACGTGTTCGTTGGTGCAAACGTGCCTTACGGCGCCGTGCAGCTCGGACCCAGCCAAACCATGCAGACCTGGGATCAGTTCAATGGATGGGATTGGTGCAGTGGCTACAATTACATCAGTGAAGATATTCTTGGATTTACGCATACCCACCTGAGTGGTACCGGTATCGGAGATCTCAATGACCTGATGATCGTGCCTGCCAGCGGTCACCTGGAATTACAACCCGCTCACCGCCTGGATATGAACACCGGTTATGGCTCCAATTTCAAAAAAGCCAGCGAAGTGGTAAAACCAGGTTACTACGCTGTATACCTCGACAAATACAAGGTAAAGGCGGAGCTGACAGCTACTACCAGAGTAGGTTTTCACCATTATCATTATGATAATACTGATAGTGCTCACCTGCTGATAGACCTGGAATTTGCCATGTGTTGGGATGCTCCGGTAGAGACAACTATTAAAAAAATAAATGATACCACTTTTGTAGGTTATCGCTTCTCCAAAGGATGGGCCAATGATCAACGCCTGTTCTTCGCGATCAAAACATCTCAGCCTATCACACAGTTAAATCTTTACGACCTTAATAACGGAGTAGCCGGTGGTGCCGTAAAAGGTAAAGGTGTAAAGGCCGTGATGTATTTTGATGCAGCTAAAAATGCTGACATTTACCTGAAAGTAGGTATTTCTCCGGTGAGTGAAGAGAATGCACTGGGCAACATCGCTGCCGAAATACCAGGATGGAACTTTGAACAGGTAAAAGCAGCTGCTGATCTGGCATGGAATAAAGATCTGAACAAGATCGATTTCTCTGCAGATGATGCAACGAAAACAACCTTCTATACTGCCCTGTACCACAGCCATTTCTTCCCTTCTGTGTTCAACGATCACAATGGCGATTACCGTGGCACCGATAAAAAAGTGTACACCAACCAGAAATTCACAAATTACACCGGCATGTCTCTGTGGGATACCTATCGCGGTCTGCATCCTTTGATGTCTGTGATCGATCCTTCACTGGTAAAAGATATAGTGCACTCCATGCTGATGATTTACCAACAGCAGGGACGCCTGCCGGTATGGCCACTGGAAGGTTGCGAAACTGATTGTATGATTGGTAATCCTGCTATTCCGATTATTGCTGATGCTTACCAGAAAGGCCTGATCGATCCTGCGGACGTAGCACTGGCATATGAAGCTGTGAGGAACACTGCCATGAGAAAAGTAAGCGGCTTACAGTTTGTACAGGAATTGAAATACATTCCTGCGGATAGTATGACGATTGAATCTGTAGCCTGGGGCCTGGAATATGCGATCGCTGATTTCGGTGTGGCACAGATGGCAAAGAAACTGGGTAAAACAAAAGACGCTGCATACTTCACCAAAAGAGCGGGTTTGTATAAGCAATACTGGGACGCTTCAGAAGGGCATTTTGTAGGTAGACTGGCAAATGGTAGCTTTAAAAGACCATTTGATCCGCTGGAAGCAAAACATCGTTCAAATGACTTCTGCGAGGGTAATGGCTGGCAATATACCTGGCTGGTACCACAGGATGCAAAAGGGCTCGTAAACCTGTTTGGTGAAAAGAAATTTCAAACTACACTGGATTCTTTCTTTAATATGTCTTCTTCCCTGGGACAAGGTAGCTCTCCTGATATATCTGGTATGATTGGCCAGTATGCACAGGGTAATGAGCCTAGTCATCACGTAAGCTACCTGTATGCAGCGGTCGGTAGCCCCTGGAGAACTGCGGAAATTGTGAGAGAGGTAATGACGAAATATTATACCAATGCGCCTGATGGATTGTGTGGTAATGAAGATGCAGGGCAGATGAGTGCATGGTATGTATTGTCTGCAATGGGCTTCTATCCGATGAACCCAATGAACGGTACATTTGTATTTGGTTCTCCATTGATGGATGAAGCCGTGATTAAATTAGCTGGGAATAAGAAATTTGATATTGTGGTAAAAGACAATAGTAAAGAGAACAAGTATATCCAGAAAGTAGTGCTGAATGGTATAAACTATAATAAGTCTTTCTTCCTGTATAAGGATGTAATGAAAGGTGGTAAGATGGAAATTTATATGGGCAGCAAACCTTCCGCTACATTCGGTGTGAAGAAAACTGACCGAGCAATATAACCTGATTTTAAAAAACGGTTTTGCCGTGAGGCAAAACCGTTTTTTTTATATTTACGGCATGATAAAATTCAAAGCCACTATCAAAAAGTTCGAACAAATGGGGGAGAAGACCGGCTGGTCGTATATCGAAATCCCCATTGAGTTGTCAGAAAAACTGAAGCCCGGGTACAAGCAGTCCTTCAGGGTAAAAGGCAAGCTCGATAAATTTGAGATAGCAGGTATCGCGTTGATACCTATGGGTGAGGGACATTTTATCATGGCGATGAATGCCGATCTGAGAAAAGGTGTGGGCAAGCGCGCAGGTGCAGAGTTGCAGGTTCAGATCCAGGTAGATGATAATCCTGATCCGGTGAGTTCTCCTGAATTTATGGAATGCTTGTCAGATGAACCGGATGCCTTGGCCTTTTTTAATACACTCCCTAAGGGCCATAGGAATTATTTTATGAAATGGATTGAAAGTGCCAAAACCCCGGGTACAAAAGCAAAAAGAATTGCGATGGCAGTGACCGGGCTCGCAAGAAAAATGGGGTACGCTGAAATGATCAGGGCGAATAAAAATGTTAGCTAACTGCACTGACTGGCAATGCATCAAGCCCTCTCAACTACCACCACTCACTGGCATATCCACCAAATCCTTTAGCTAACCGCTCTCACGGTCAATGCATCAAGCCCTCTCAACTACCACCACTCACGGGCATATCCATCAAATCTTATCAGCTCACCGCACTCACTGCCATCCTCCCCCCATTTACGTCCACTTCCACCGTATCATGTATCTTTTGCATCTCCAATACCGTCCCCTTCTCCGTCTCCCTATACATAGGCACAAACTTATGATTATACTTTATCTCCTGAAAAGTATACGAAGTCCTTTGCTGCACCACATTTGAATAAATATCATTAAACCCTTTGATCAACACATACAATTCCAGATCCGCCACCTTAATATCTTCCGCTGTGAACCCTAACAACGGGCTTTGATCATCTATCACATGCACCACCGTCCAGTTCATCGGCAAACTTTGGATCTTATGCCTTTCCAGCGGTAACTCATAATACCGATACGTTTGTTTCCCCTCCTCATGTATCCGCATGGCCGCATTTACCTGCACCGTCACGTCAGTAAGCGTATGCCCATCTTTATAACAGGCAAACCTGAACATCAATGCATTACCACCCTTGAAAGGGGTAATAAGCGCATGATTACTAAATGCCAGATGCGCCTTTGGCCGGGCAAAACGTCCATAGATCAACCCCGTCACCACTGCAAATGAGAGAAACCCACTCATCGCCTCAATTGAAGCCAGAAAATTAGCCCCGTCACCTACCGGGTTGACACGGCCATACCCCACTGTCGTAAATGTTTCTGTACTGAAATAATAGACTTCCCTGAATATCCCCCACGCATTATGTGAACTAATCCCCTGTAACTCCGCTGCCCCAATCAGCAGGTAAATACCTGTATAAATAAGGTTCACCACAATGAAAGCCCCCACTATTACCAGCACAAAAGCCCATATTGGCAGGTTCAGCATAATATGGAAAAGGGAATACCTGTCCCATATACGATTACCCTCTTTCCGGAGGTTGAAACTCCCGTCTTTATTGATAAAACGATCCCCATAACTACTGATCGTAGCGCTGAACCCGGTATCTTCATTTGTTTTCGAGAATGGATTGATATGTTTGAGTAAGGCCATAAACCTGCGTTTGACCACAAATCTACTTACCTTTGCGAATATCCAAATATAATATTACATGTATAAGGTAGGTGAATTTAACCTTTTAAGAGTGAAGAAGGAGAGTGAGTTCGGCTTGTTCCTCGATGGTGTGGAGCAGGAGATACTGATGCCAAAACGTTTTGTACCGGAAGGCGCAAAACGGGGGGATGAGCTCAGGGTGTTTATTTATCATGATTCGGAGAATCGCCTTACAGCCACGAATCAGGAACCTTATGGTATAGTAGGGGATATTGTGAACCTGAAGTGTACAGGAGTGACCGAACAGGGGGCTTTCCTGGATTGGGGACTGATGAAAGACTTGTTTGTACCGGCAAGTAAACAGATGACCAAAATGGTGATCGGACAGGATTACCTGGTCAAAATTTACCTGGATGAGCGTACCGGTAGGGTCGCAGCTACAGAAAAATTAGATCCATTCCTGAGTAATGAGGAGCTGACGGTAAAAGAGCAGGATCCGGTAGAACTAATTATATATAGAAGAACGGATCTGGGGTTTGTATGTATTGTAAATCAGAAACATACAGGACTATTACATTATGGAGATGTGTTTGGAACCGTGGATATCGGAGATAAACTGAAGGGGTTTGTGAAGGCGGTAAAGGAGGAGAATAAGCTGGATGTGTCTGCGGGTGAGATGGGGTATAAGAGAGTAGAGAATGAAGGGGAGAAGATCTTAAGATTACTAAAAGAAAACGACGGCTATCTGCCTTATCATGATAAATCCGATCCGGAGGAGATCTACTCGTTTTTTAGTATGAGTAAAAAAACGTTTAAGATGACAACAGGAAGTCTTTACAAAGCAAGAAAGATTGAGTTTACAAAAACAGGGATCAAGTTAATAGAGGAATAGGATTGCCCTGCGGCAACAAGGCAGTCATCTCTCTTTCGGCTTGCGCCGGGGGGAATATCCTTGTAGATCATTTAGGTGTCATCCCTTATAATCATTTAGGTATTATCCTTGTAGATCATTTAGGTATTATCCTTTTGAATCATTGAGTTATCATCCTTTTGAATCATTTAGGTATTATCCTTCTAAATCATTGAGTTATCATCCTTTATAATCATTGAGTTATTATACTTCTAATTCATTCAAAAAGCCGGATCGACCAACGATCCGGCTTTTTATTATATTAAAGAAATTTCCCTCCTGACTGGTACTATATTCCCTCCCAAACGACTCCTTATCTGACCTAAGCGCTGTACCATTTTTTATTCAAAAAACCATTTAACAAACCCTCTATGATGATCCATTACAAAGACCGGTTGTACGGGCAACTCCGCCGCGTACAGCACTCCTTTCTCGTTATTGTCTGTCTGTTAGCTTGTCTGAAGCTAACACCAGCCACCGCCCAACTTTCCCGCCTCCATGCCGATGGCAAACGAATCGTCAACGCCTCCAACCAGGAAGTGATCCTGAAAGGCGTCGGCCTCGGTGCCTGGCTCCTCCAGGAAGGCTATATGATGAAAGAAGGCGGCGACGGCCCTCAGTGGTCCGTCAAAAAGTACCTCTACGACCAGGGGCAAACCGATGCCCAGGTAGAAGCCTTCTACCAATCCTGGCGTGACAATTTTATCACCAAAGCCGACATCGATTACATCGCCTCCCTCGGTTTTAACTGTGTGCGGCTACCCATGCACTACGAACTCTTTCTCACCACTGCCCAGAGGGCAGAACGCCTGAAAGTGATCCGTGCCAATGCCAGTGCCAGTTCTGTATCCACGTACATCAGTGCACTCACCACATGGTATAACAACAATACCCTGTTTACAGACACGAACACCGAAGGTTTCCGGTTGGCTGATAGTCTGCTGAAATGGACGGCTGCCAACAACATGTACGTCATCCTCGATCTCCACGCCGCCCCTGGCTCACAAGGTCTGGACCACAACATCAACGATGGCTTTGTGGGCAATGACCTGTACAACCAGGCCATCTATGGCAACATGACCGTTCGTTTATGGCAGGCGCTTTCCCGTCATTACATTAATAACGATGGTGTGGCTTTTTATGACCTGATCAATGAACCACACAAGGTACCCAGCAACACAACCGTACATGACATTTTCGAAAGACTGATCAACGCGGTGCGTGCCGAAGGCGATACCCACCTCCTCATGGTAGAAGGGAACGGCTATGGTAATAACTATGGTAGTATGCAGCCGTATACTTTTACCAACCCCACTAACCTTGTGTATAACTCACACCGTTACTGGAATTCCACCGACGTCACTGTAGGTAACAGCGATCCTAACCAGATCTCTGACCTTGCCAATATCGTTGCCTGGAGAAATACGTATAATGTACCGGTATGGGTAGGCGAAACCGGCGAAAACAGCAATGACTGGCTCTCCGCCAATATCGCTGCCATGAATAGTATCGGTGTAGGCTGGTGTCACTGGACTTACAAGCGCCTCACGGCTGGTGAAAATGCTGCACTGCTAAGGCTCACGGGTCCTTCTGTACTGGATGGCGCAGGTAATATGGCTGCTGTGCTGAACAACATCAAATTTGCTAATAATATCAAAAACACAAACACAATTGCCGCTGTAGCTCCCGGACAAGCTGCTAACGGGCCTGTCGGTAAAACGATCTGGCTGAAAGGCTTTAATGGAAAATACGTGAGTTCCAGGGGGGGCAGTGGTGCTATGTGGTGTGATAGTAACTCAGTAGGCACCTATAATAAATTCTACGTAGTGGATGCCGGCAATGGCAAGGTAGCATTGAGGAACAGTGCACTGTTCGTCTCTTCCGAAAACGGTACACAGGCCATGACGTGTAACCGGAATGTATACCAGGGATGGGAAAAGTTCGACTGGATCGTAAATACAGATGGAACGATCTTTTTAAAAGCCAGCAATGGGTTATACGTTTCTTCTGAAAATGGTACACAGGCTATGACCTGCAACCGGCCTACCGCCAGTGGGTGGGAAGCTTTCTCCTGGGGAGAAGTGAGCAGCGCAGCGCCTGTAGGGCTAACGGTGTGGTTACAGGGAAATAACGGTCAGTACGTAAGTTCCAAAGGCAATGTGAATCCGATGTATTGCAATGCCACAGCAGTACAAAGCTGGAACCAGTTTTTAATAGGTGATGGCGGAAATGGCAAAGTGACCCTCAGTAATGGCGGGTATTTTGTTTCTTCTGAAGATGGTACAAAGTCGATGAATTGTAACAGGGCGACAGCGCAGGATTGGGAGAAATTTGACTGGATAGTAAATGATAATGGTACAGTATCATTAAGGAGTAGTAATGCGTTGTATGTTTCTTCTGAAAATGGTGCGGCAGAGATGACTTGTAGCAGAACGTATCCGCAGGGATGGGAACAGTTTAAGTTTGGGATAGTGCCGGTGGCGGCTGCGAGAAAGACGAATGAAGCAGGTGTGGCAAATGAAGAAGATGCAGTCCTGACCCCGCACACTGAAACAGGGTTGCTTGTTTATCCAAACCCTGTCGCAAAAGGTGGTAATCTCAATATTACAGTAAAGGATTACAACAGCAATTTCCCTGTGCAAATAGCCGTCGTAGATGTGAACCAAAAGGTGATCCTGTACAAAAAAACAAACACCGCACGGGTTAGTTTAACCACTGGAAATGTAGCTGCCGGATTGTATGTGGTGATGGTGACCAATGGTAACAAATCCTATACACAAAAAGTACTGATCCAATAATCAATCGTTCAATCATTCAATCATCTAACGGCAAATAATCTAATGGCTAATAATTCAATGGTCAAAAATTCAATAGTTAATCATTCGGAGGCCAATAATCTAATGCCCATTAGACCACTGGCCAATAGACCATACAACCAATAGCACATGCAATCACTATACCGCAGGAGCCTTTGTCTCATGGCAATCCTCCTTACCCTTACCATACACGCCTTTTCCCAATTCAAGGTAATCGGTTATTTCCCTACCTGGGAAGGAAGTGTCAGCGCTATCCAATACAGCAAACTGACCCACATCAACTACGCCTTCCTCATCCCTAATTCCGACGGTAGTTTGCAGGCACCGGACGATCCTACAAGATTAAGAAACCTCGTCACAGCCGCCCATGCCGCAGGCGTAAAGGTTATCATCTCTGTAGGTGGTGGAGGTGGAGACGTTGGCTTCCGCACCTTCTCCCTCACATCCAGTGGCAGAACCACCTTTGTCAACAACATGGTGGCCTTCTGTAACACTTACAACTTAGATGGTGTAGACCTCGATTGGGAATACCCCAACGCCGGTACCCAGGCCACTGCATTTGTGACCTTAATGTCCCAGCTGGCCACCGCCATGCATGCCAATGGTCGTGTCGCTACAGCAGCTGTAATCGGTCTTTACGGTGATGATAGTTTTTTAAGTACTTTGTTTCCGGTGGTAGACTGGCTCAACATCATGGCATATGATGATAACCCACCAGATCATTCCACCTACAACCTCGCCGTTCAATGTATGAATTATTGGCTGGGCCGTGGTTTACCAAAAGAAAAAGCGGTACTGGGCGTGCCATTTTACGGTCGTCGTGACTGGAGTGGCGATTTCAGTTTTGCCAACCTCTTAAGCATGGGTGCTGACCCATATGCTGACCGCTATGGAGATATCGGCTACAATGGCATTACCACTATCCGTAACAAGACGACACTTGCCCTCAATGTAGGAGCTGGCATCATGATATGGGAAATCGCCCAGGATGCTACAGGTGCCAATTCATTATTGACAAACATCAGGGATGTCGTTAATAACGGCAATACTTCCACAGCTCCTATTGGCAAAACCATCTGGTTCAAAGGGAACAACAGTCAGTACGTAAGCTCAAAAGGCAACGTCAATCCTATGTATTGCAATGCAACCGTAGTTGCCGGCTGGAACCAGTTCCTTGTGGGTGATGGTGGTAACGGAAAAATTACATTAAGCAATGGCGGATATTTTGTATCTTCTGAAAACGGAGAGCAGGCCATGAACTGTAACCGTGCCGTGGCGGACGATTGGGAGAAATTTGACTGGATACAAAATTCGGATGGTACGGTATCTTTACGTGGAAATAACGGTTTATATGTCTCCTCCGAAAATGGAGCTGCCGCTATGACCTGCACCCGTACGACCGCACAGGGATGGGAAGCTTTCTCATGGGGAGAAGTATCCGCTGCAAGAATAGCAGCAAGTGCAGATAGTGTGGTAAGTTTGAAAACCGAAAAGGGATTGGTCGTATATCCCAATCCTGTCAGCAAGGGTACTGAACTGACCATAAACGTAGCAGGATATGACGGAAAATCCCCCTTGCAGGTATTCGTAAAAGATATCTATCAACGAACTTTAATAAATAAGAAAGCGGGAACTGCCCGCGTTAGTATTTCCACTGGTAACCTGGTCCCCGGGATGTATGTAGTTGTGATCACCTATGGCAATCAGATATTTACAAAACAGGTCCTGATACTGTAAAAGGTATCCTTACAGGACCGGTCATTGCGCATATGACCGGTCCTGTGTTTCCACGATTTTTTTATCACCCCCTTATAATCAATAACCATGAAAAGAAAAGTACTGTATGCGCTTTTATTGATGGGCTGCTCAGCCTTTAACCGGGTAGATGCACAAACGCCACCTGCTACCTGGCAGGAGCACTGGTTTGAGCACAATCAATTATTGACACGGGTATTTTACGACAACGATGTCGCTGTGTATTACGACAGTGACGTAAGCACTGCTGTTACCTGGCCCTACCAATACATGGGCGATGTATGGCGGTACACCAAGAAGACCTATGGCTGGTTTGGCTCCGATCCGCATTTATTTGCCGTACTTCATACCAACAAGTACAGTGGTGGGCACCCTTCCGGTTATTTCGATGCCAGTCATGACAACCGCGACGTGGCAGACGTAGGTCCGGGTCCATGGACAAGTGCCACAGGTGGTGATCATGACCTGCTCACGCACGAAGTAGGTCATATCGTAGAAGGGGATTCCAAAAATGCGCATAACTCTCCTGCATTCGGCATATGGGGAGATAGCAAGTGGGCGGAAATCTACATCTACGACGTATACAATGGTCTGGGTATGACCAGCGATGCGGCCAGGGTTTATACCACATTTACCAATACGACTGACAACTTTCCTGTTGCCGGTACACATTGGTTCCGCGACTGGTTTTACCCTATTTACAGCCAGTATGGTGGCAGCAAAGTACTGAACAGGTATTTTGTATTATTATCTTCTTATTTCCCCAAGAGCGGTAGCGATTATGCCCGTTCACTCAACATGGGTGAGTTTATTCATTTTTGGAGCGCTGCGGCTGGCGTAAGTCTGAAATCACAGGCAACCACCGCATTCGGCTGGAATTCCACGTACGAAAGCCAATTTAACCAGGCACAGATTGATTTTCCAATCACATATGCACCAGTGACGATCGCTGCGTACATGTACCAGGACATCAATTATGGCGGTTATGGTATCTCATTGCCAGTTGGTAGTTATAACCTGACGGCTTTAAAAGCCTATGGTGCTATCAATGACGACATTACATCTGTAAAAGTAACAGCTGGTTATAAGGTGACTTTGTATGCAGATGACAATTTCTCCGGTGCATCACTGGTACTTACCTCAGATGTATCATTGCTGGATGTAAGCACCTGGAATGACAAGGTAAGTTCAGTAAAAGTAGAAGCGGTGACAACGGCGGCGGCAGAAAAAGAGAGTGCAGATGTGACGGTATATCCGAATCCGGTATTGAAAGGTGGTATGCTGACCGTGAATGTGGGTAAGTATGATGGGAAGGAGCCGGTATATGTATCAGTTGTAGATGTGAATAAGAAAGTGGTGGCAGAGCGGAAAGATAATGCGGCCAGGATTGCGCTGGAGGTGAAGGATTTGCCTGCCGGGGTGTATGTGGTGATTATCACGAATGGCAGGAAGAGTTATACGAAGAAGATAGTGATTCAGTAAATTTTTACTTTTAGTAAAAAGAGGGTGTTCCGATTTTTCGGGGCACCCTCTTTTTTTACCCTGATTGATTCATTCAAAAAAAAGGAAGCATCTCAATTGAGATGCTTCCCTTCCCGATGCTTTTTCCAGTCTTTCGTTCCTTCTATTCTTTCTGTTATTCCCCGATGGTTTCCGTTTATCAATATCTTAACCTGTTGAGTATTTATTCCTTTATAGTCATCTTAACCAATCGGTACCTATCTGATTATTTATCTTTCTGTAACGCTGTCTTCTTTATTTCCTGACCATCCCTGTTCTCTTCTGTCGCTGTCGCCACAATCATATCACCTGCTTTCAGATCGCCAAACACCTCTATCTTACCATCTACTTCACGACCCGTAGACACCGGCACATGTACCGCCTTGTTATTCTCTACCTTCACCACAAACACCTGCACTGTAGAATTCACCACCGCGGTCTTAGGCAGAATAAACGCGCTATCCGCTGTATTCATCGGGATGTTCACTTCTGCAATCATACCCGGCAACAGCTTTTTGTCATTATTCGTCACATCCATTTCTATACGCTGTGACCGCAGTCTTGCATCCAGCGCACCGGCCAGGCGGTTTACCTTAGCGGTGAACTGCTTACCCTGGTATGCTTTTACTGTGAAATTCACTTCACTGTTGCTACCCAGATAGCTGGTGTATGACTCAGGCACTGAGATAACGAGACGCAGTTTTCGCTGTTCCTGCAGTGTTACGATAGGCAATTCAGAACCTTTACCGGTAGGACCTACATATGCCCCCGCACTTACATTACGTGCCGTAATGATACCGGCAAATGGTGCACGGATCTCCAGGTAATTTCTGGTATCTGACACTTCTCTGTAAGAAGACCTGGCTGCTTCCAGGTTAGCAAGGTCTGAATTCATCTTCGCCTTTGCCTGATCCAGGTCGTTTTTAGACACTGTACCTGGTGTAAGACTGGTGGTATATAAACGATCGTAATTCGCTTTGCTGGCCAGGTAAATCGCCTCCTGTGATTTCAGCCGGGAATCAGCCGCATTCAGCTGAGCCGTCAGCTCAGGAGCTTCCATGGTCACCAGGAGATCGCCGGTGTTTACTTCAGAACCTACATCTACATTCAGCTTCTTTACAAAACTGCTCACCTTTGCATAGATATCTACCTGCTGAAAAGCAACCAGCTCACCCGGCAGCTTCAGGGTAGACGAGAGCTTTCCTTTCTGAATGGCAACTACTGGTGTAGCCGGAGCTTCAGTTGCGGCACTTTCTTTTTCTGATTCACCTTTTGTGTGTCCGCAACTGGTCAACAGCAGCATTGCGGGTAAGCTGCACAGTAATATTATTATATTCTTTTTCATATGACTATTCATACAAGGATGGTACATAGTTTTTACTTTCTTTATCTTCCGGATCCAGTGATACAGACTTCGTGCTTGCCTTACCCTGTGCCCATGAGAATACAAGTGGCAGTAAGAAGAGGGTGCTAAAGGTGGAGGCAATCAGACCACCAATTACCGCACGACCCAGCGGAGATGTCTGGTCACCGGTTTCACCCAGGCCACTCGCCATTGGGATCATACCCGCCACCATCGCTAAACTCGTCATCAGGATCGGACGCAGACGCAGTGCCACTGCTTCTTTTGCAGAGAGCAATGCATCGCCATTATGACGGCGTAACTGCTCTGCATTTGTGACCATCAATACCGCGTTGGATATCGATACACCCACAGACATGATGATACCCATATAAGACTGAAGGTTCAAGGTTGAACCTGTTAATATAAGCAGTGAGAGCGAACCTAACAGTACCGCAGGTACGGATGCCAGTACGACCGCCGATACCTTGAAGGACTGGAAGTTGGCCGCCAGCATCAGGAAGATCACGATGATCGCTATAACCAGGCCATTCTGCAAACTATCCAGCGTATCTGTCAGCGTTGACGTGAGACCTACCAGGTCTACGTTCAGACCACGTGGCATTTCGCCCAGTGATTTGATCGCTTTGTTCACTTCTGTAGTCGCCGTACCCAGGTCAATGTTATTGAGATTAGCTGTTACTGACAAGGTAGGCATCGCACCAAGGTTATCTGCTTCACCCAGTGTAGTATCTGGTGTGATGGTCGCTACATCGCCCAATACCGGACGTGCACTGTTGGGCAGTAATGGTAATTCCTCGATGGCATGAATGTCTGTCATTTTATTTTCCGGGATCTCTACCTGTACGTTATAGCTCAGGTTCTGCTTTTCATCTACCCATACGTTTTTCTCTGTATAGCGGGAAGATGATGTAGATGCCGTGATGGTACGGGAGATGGTCGCCAGATCAATGCCCAGTTGCGATGCTCTTAAACGGTCAATCTCGATCTTCAGGGAAGGGTACCTGGTAGATTGTCCCAGCTGTACGTCGCGGAGGAAAGGGATTTCTTTCAGCCGCGCGATCATTTTATTTGCATATTGTTCCGCCTGTTTCCTGTTTCTGCCGGAGAACCGTACCTCGATCGGGGTAGGTGAACCCTGGCTCAGGATTTTTTCAGTCAGTTCAATTGGTTCGAATGATGGCCGCACATCAGGTTCTACCTGTTTTAGTTTTGCCCTGATCTTATCTTTCAGTTCATCTATATTCGTTTTATATTCTTCTTTCAGGGCTACCTGGATAACTGCTTCCTGCGGACCTGCCATCCACAGGTAGATAGGTGCAGTAGAGAAGAGACCCGGGTGCTGACCGATATAAGCCGAGGTGATAGACACATTCTCAGGGCCTACCAGGTCTCTGATCATATTGATCGTCTTCAGTGTTTTAGCTTCTGTTACTTCGGCACGGGTACCGTCCGGTGCCCGCAAACGAAGCTGGAACTGACCTCCATTACTATGTGGCAATACATCTCGACCAATGTGGTTCAGCAACAATACCACCAGACCCAGACCGCCAATAATATATACGGTAACGATCAGCTTACGCGCTGGCAGGATACGCTCCATGAAACGCATAAAACGGTTACGGAATTTATCGAATTTAGTCAGCGGCGCATCGTGACCACCATGCGGATGTTCAACAAGTACTTTCTTTTCATCCCAGGTATCGTCTTCCAGGCCATCAGGTTTGTAATCCTGTGGAGTGCCATGACCATGTTCTTTCATGAGCCAGTTGGCCATTACTGGTACAAAGGTCTGCGCCAGGAAATAAGAAACGATCATCGCAAAACCAATTGCAAGCGCCAGTGGCAGGAACAATGAACCTGGGATACCACCCATGGTAAATGCCGGTGCAAACACGGCGAGGATACAGAAAAGGATGAGGAGTTTCGGGAAGGCGATTTCCTTACACGCATCCCAGATCGCGAGGCCCTTCGGCTTACCCATATCCAGGTGCTGGTGTATGTTTTCTATCGTCACGGTACTTTCATCCACCAATATGCCGATGGCCAGTGCAAGACCACTCAGTGTCATAATGTTGATCGTCTGCCCTGCTAACTTGAGACAGAGTACTGCCGCAATGATAGAGGTGGGGATCGTGAGGATTACAATGAGTGCACCCCGTGGGTCACCCAGGAAGAGTAATACCATCAGACCTGTAAGCACCGCACCAATTGTACCTTCACTGATCAGACTCTTTACAGCGTTGATTACATATACGGACTGGTCAAATTCAAAAGACAGCTTTACGTCATCTGGCAACAGTGCCTGGAATCTTGGAATCGCTGCTTTCAGTTTTTGTACCACATCCCATGTAGAGGCATCACCATTCTTTGCCACGGAGAGGTAGATAGAACGACGTCCGTTTACCAGTGCATAACCGGCAGTGATGTCTGCACCATCTTCCACCGTCGCAACGTCGCGGAGGAAGAGTGTTTGGGCACCACCCCTGAAGAGCGGAATATCTTCGAAATCTTTTATAGTATGGATGGTCGTGTTTACTGGTGTGATATAATTCTTTTCACCAATACGCACATTACCGGAAGGAGACACCTGGTTGTTGAGGCGAAGGGCTTCAACTACCTGGTCAGGAGTCATGTTGTGGGAGCGGAGCAGGGTAGGATCCACTTTGATCACCACGGTACGGATGTTACCACCAAAAGGAGGAGCCGACAAGAGACCTGGGATCTGTGTGAAGGACGAACGCACATAAGTATTAGCGAGGTCCAGCAGTTCGTTGTTATTCCTGATTTTGCTACTCAATACCAGGTTACCAACAGGCAGGGTAGAGGCGTCAAAGCGAAGAATAAACGGCGGTTGCGACCCAGGTGGGAAGATGGCCTGGGCCCTGTTACAGAAGGCTGCGAGCTCCGCCTGTGCCTGTGCCATGTTAGTACCCGGATAAAAACTCACTTTCAGGAGTGAGAGGCCCTGTATATTTTTCGTCTCTATGGTTTTGATACCATTTACATAGAGGAGGATGTTTACATATTGTTTACCAAAAAATGCTTCCATCTGGGTAGGGGTGTAACCACCGAACGGGTGCGATATATACATCACCGGGAGGTCCAGCTTTGGAAAGATATCCACCTTGATGGTCCTAACCGCGCCCACACCGAAGAAGAACATGGCGGCCACGATCACCAGGATGGTGATAGGTTTACGTAATGCTGATCTTATCAGGTTCATCTAATTAGAATTCATTTATGAAAAGAGAAAAATTACCACTGGCGGCTGCTTTCAGGAGCAATGCCTGCCATACGTTCGTGTACGCGATGTCACGGTCTGTTTCTGCACGGTTCAGTGTGTATAACACCTGTGTCACATCCACGATCGTATTCAGCCCGTTTTTGTACAATACAGTGCGCTGGTTGAAAGCATCAGATGCTGATGCTACCTGGATGGGCGCTTCCATGTAATTGTTCAGTGCATTCTTCATTCTGGTTTCTGACAGTTTTAACTGCGCGGTGAGCTGTTGCTTTACGAGATCATATTGATCCTGTATACCTGATGCAGTAAATTGCTGGGCAGATACCTGTTTATTGACCCTGAGTATAGAAGTTAAGTTCCATGTTACGCCGATTCCCAGCAGATAGTTGCTACGGCTGGGCTTCACACCATCCCAGTAAGCATGTGTATAATCTGACTGATCTGCGGCGTAGTTGGTACCAAACCCGGAACCTCTTGTTTGCATCGTACCGAAGAAGGAGAAGGTGGGGTAATACAGTCTTTGCAAATACTTAGCCTGTTCCTGGTTTACCCTGAGTTGTTGCTCATAGTACTTCAGGGTAGGGTTGTTTGCGATGTCAGCAGAATCTGCAACAGAAGAAGGGATCTGCTTGATGAACACCGTATCGAGTACGAACTCCTGTACCGGCACTCCCATGAGTACTGCCAGGTTGTTGGCCTGTGTCTGCTCATTGTCTTTTGCATTAGTATAGGCGATACGTGCATTGGATACTTCTGCATTGGCAAGGGATGAATCTACGCCGGCGATCAGTCCATTGTTCACACGTGTCACGACTACAGCGCGGAAGGTATCAGCCCTGTCCAGGTTGTTCTTCCAGCTACGGGTGAGGCGTTGTGCAGCGAGTAGGTTCAGGTAAGCAGCAGCTACCCTTACTTCGTGCTGAAATTTTTCCTGTGTCAGGTCAGCAGAGTCTCTCTGAACAGTGGCCTGTGCGGTTTTGATCTTTTCTTTAATACGGCCAAAGGAGAAGAAATCCCAGTTTACATTAGCCAGGTATAATCCACCAAAAGCGGAGTTCCAGTTGTTCTGTGCCAGGGTAGGGCCTGATGATGCAACGGCAAGACCATTCAAACCGTAGGAGGGACCATAGATACCGTTGATAGTACCGTAATCCTGCTGTCCAGCTACGTTCACGTTAGGAAGGTATTCCCGCTTCACGGATTGCGCTGTTGACTGGGAGGCTTTTAAGTAGTTGGCTTTAGCCTTGATGGTCCCGTAGTTGGCGAGGGCTGTCTGCACTGCATCCTTTAGCGTCAACACCTGTGCGTGCGCCATCTTCGCTGGTCCGTACAGGAGCAGGAGAAAGAGGCAGACGAGTTTTTTTCTTTGCATGATAATTGAACATTAGACCATAGTACTTCAATGTAGGAGCTTTGGACGTGGCGTGAGCACTTCCTCCGTAGTCGCTGACTTTAAAGTACTTATTGATTCATCGAAAATAATTTGAATAGTGTGCCATCCTTCGGCGTAGTCGTACTGGATGGTGAAGTGGTTGAGATCGCAGATCTGTTTTACGATTGCGAGACCGATACCAATGGAATCACTTCTTCTGTTGCCTTTTTTGAAGCGGTGGAAGAGTTCACTGGTAGGGACTTCAGGAGGGACACCTGTATTACTGATCACAAATTTTTCCCTGGTGAGGCCGACGGTTATCTTTCCATTAGTGATATTATGACGGATGGCATTGCTCATCAGGTTGCCCAGGAGAATGTCTGCAAGGGCGGGATGCAGCTGAAGAGCGATACTTTTATTTATATTGGTGGACAATGAAATGGATTTCATATCCAGCAATTCCGAAAAGCTGTTTAATGTTTCTGTTACCAGGCCGGAGAAGGAGATGGTGCGTTTATCATCATATTCATTATTCTCCATTTTGGCCAGCAGTGTCAGGGAGCTATTGATCCTTGATAATTTCTCGATGGCATTCTGCATATCACTGATGAGTGACATAACGGTGTCTACGTCTTTGCCATGCAGGTATGATTCTGTGAGCAGTTCCAGTTTGCTGCGCAATATAGCAAGTGGAGTCTGCAATTCATGGGAGGCGTTCTCTGTAAACTCTTTTAGCGCACGGTAGTCATCCAGTGCTTTGTCTGTCATGTTATTTAAGAAACTATTGAGGGCTTTCAGCTCTTTGGCATTGGGTACCGGCAATGAAAGTCTTTGTTTCTGTTTTACATTAAAGCGCTGTATTTTTTTCAGTGTTCTGTTGAACGGTGCCAGAATGATACGGGATACGAACCTGGCAGACAATGCTGTGAGCAGGAACAGGATGGAGAAGATCCAGATAAAGGAGCTGGCCAGTCCCGTAAGGATTTCGTTTGCCTTCGTAATATAATTATAGGAACCGATACTATAGTAGGTGCCATTTATATTATAATAGGAGGTAACCGTGAGGCGACATTCCCTGTGTTTAAGCAGCGAGTTGTAGAAGGTATGTTCGTACACTTCATACTTATTTACAGGCACTTCATTTTTGTTCAGTATTTTAATTTCGGCGGGTCTGCCACGGAGGTAAGTATCCGGACTTACGCCGTTGCGCATAGTCTGGGCCATGAGGTCATTGTAGACCTTCAGACGGCTTATTTCTGCCTCATCTATCTCTGCTTTCACTTTATAGTAGGCAATGCCTATACCTGCCAGCATTGCTGCCAGCGTGATACATAGATACCATAAAGTAAATTTGTTGACGAGTTTCATGACCTTTGTTATGATGCGGTTGTATTGAACTTATAGCCTAATCCGTACACTGTGTTGATATAATCACCTCCATTTGCTGCATGAATCTTTTTACGTAAATTTTTCACGTGCTGATACACAAAATCAAAATTGGAAAGGTTGTCGGTATAATCACCCCACAGGTGTGCTGCTATTGATTGCCTGGAAAGTACTCGGTTCTTATTCACAATAAAATACAACAACAGGTCGAACTCTTTGGGGGTTACGTCAAGTGCTGTATCATTAACCAACGCTTCCAGTGTATCTGTATTCAGCCGGATCTCATTATAAGTGACAATATTACTGCCTTGTAGTTTCTTTCTCCGGTATACTGCTCTTAGTCTTGCGTGTAATTCGGGTAGGTGGAACGGCTTTGTCAGATAGTCGTCGGCACCTCCTTCCAATCCATTGATCTTGTCATCCAGTGAATTCTTTGCGGAGATGATGACCACACAGCTGTCGAGCTTTTCGGCATGGATCAGTTGTAAGAGGTCAAGACCATTTCCATCCGGCAAAGTGATATCGAGCAGGATGCAGTCGTATTGAAATGAGATTAATTTATTGTGCGCGTCATTGCTGGTGTAGCTTACCTCACACAGATATCCTTCTTTTTCAAGGAAACTAGTGATGCTGGCAGCCAGCTCTATATTATCTTCAATGAGCAGTACTTTCATACAGCTGCAAGATTCGTTTTAAAATTTGAAGCAATTTTGAAGGTGGGTATTAAACAAAAAGGACCCAGTTGAGAAACGTGGATCCTTTTTGCCTTATACTTTTTGAAAATTGCAATCATGACGCAAAGATGGTAAGAATCCGGGCGATTTTTATTGTGCTATTCAAACAAAAAATTGTAAAATTCAAAGATTTTGAAAATAGTTAAGTCACTTTGTTAAAATACCGTGACAATTCGGCCAGAATTAATGTTTCCTTAAAAAGCGCTTAAAATTTGGGGAAGGGCTGGGTTGTAAAAATGGAATATATGGATGGCGGAATGAGGGGATGAGTGGTAGGGTGTTTGGGAATTAAAATAAGCAGGCTTTTAGCCTGCTTATTTTAATTATTACAGTGTTGCCATATCAATTACAAAGCGGTAACGTACATCGCCTTTCAGCATTCTGTCGTACGCATTTTGTATATAAGGCATCTCAATCAGTTCGATATCAGACACAATGTTGTGTTCGGCGCAATAGTCCAGCATTTCCTGTGTTTCCTGAATACCACCGATCATAGAACCAGTGATAGACTTACGGCCTGCGATCAGTGCAAAAGCATGCACAGAAGCCGGTGTTGGAGGTGCACCCACACAAATATGTACACCATTGGTCTTGAGCAGTCCCAGGTACATACCATAATCATGTTCTGCAGATACGGTATCGATAATAAAATCAAATTTGCCCCTCGCAGCATTTACCTGTTCCTGGTCGCTGGTGAGCAGGAAGTGATGGGCGCCCAGGCGCTCAGCATCTGCTTTCTTGGATGGAGAGGTGCTCAGCATGGTCACTTCTGCGCCAAAGGACACGGCAAATTTCACTGCCATGTGGCCGAGGCCGCCAAGACCCAGTACACCTACTTTATGGCCTTTACCGACCTTCCAGTGGCGAAGTGGAGACCAGGTAGTGATACCTGCACATAATAATGGTGCGACTGCAGGCAGGTGCAGTTTGTCAGATACCAGTAATACGAAGTCTTCGCTTACTACGATCTTGTTGGAATAACCACCGTAGGTAACGGTTTTCTTATCCTGCTCATAGCTGTTGTAAGTGCCGGAAGAACCATTCAGGCAGTACTGTTCCTGGCCATCTGCGCAGCTTTCACACTCACGGCAGGAGTCTACCAGGCAACCTACGCCTACAAGATCACCGGTTTTGAATTTCTTTACATGTGCACCTACCGCAGTGACACGGCCTACGATTTCATGGCCGGGTACCATTGGATAGATGGAATTTCCCCACTCGTTTTTGATCTGATGCAGATCTGAGTGACATACACCACAATATAAGATGTCGAATTGTACGTCGTGAGGGCCTGGTTCTCTTCTTTCAAAATTGAAAGGTCCTAGCTGTGCCTGGGCGTCAAACGCAGCATATCCTTTAGCTGGAATCATTTCTTTGTAATTAATAAACGTGAGGAAATAGAAGTTGCTTCTCTACGAGCGCGAAGGTACGGGGGATGGGGGGGATTAAAAAGGGGGGGAGGACTATTAAAAAAGATAGCGGAGAAGGATCACTTCCGCCTTTGGCGGAAGTGATCCTTCTCCGCAGGAAAATTCATTTTGTCGGCCATGGCCGACAAAATGAATTTTTATTTATCTCAACAGATTGATTGCACCTTTCTTTGTAATGATCGTTTTATCGTTTTGTATCACCCGGATGGTATACATATACACCCCCGTCGGTTGTTTCTTCCCATTATAAGTACCATCCCAGCCGGTGCCTAACGTTGTCGTATGGAAAATCAATTCTCCCCACTGATTAAACACCATCATATCCAGTGCGGCAATTGTATTGCCTTCTGCTTTGAAGATATCATTTAATCCATCTCCATTTGGCGTAAAGGCATTCGGCACATAAATCGGATCTGCTTTCAGCTTTACTGTCAGACTATTCGCATTGTTCTCACAATTCAGTGCACCCAGTGCGACTACTGTGAGCGTCACACTATCTATCATCTGTGTCGTGATTGTATGGGTAGTACCTGTTGGCCCCGAACTAGGATCGGTATATGCACCGCCATTTACAGATACGAGATAACCGGTAGCAGCTGGTACCGGATCCCAGGTAAATGTGATCGTACTGCCTGATGTATTATCTGCTTTAATGTTCGGCGCATCTACTTTTTCAAATGGGATCACTGTCACTTGCGTACGCTGACTCACACAGGAACCATTCACTGCTTCTACAAAATAAGATGTGTTGCCAATAATAGCAGGTGTTGTAAAGCTTTCACCTGAACCAAGGTTATCACCACCAGAGATCAAGGGGTACCAGTTATATGTAAGGCTATCAACAGGATTAGTGACCAGTAACGTTGCTGTGCTATCCGGACATACTGAAGGCGCTGTAGCAACAGGTGCATCTGGTTGTGCATTCACCGTGATTTCAACACTGTCTTTTACAATACAACCAAAAGCATCTTCTGCCGTCACTGTATATTGTGTAGATGCCGCAGGTGTGATGATCATGCTGGAATCACCAATGGCACCGGGTTCCCATGTGTACTTTACAATCTGGCCACCTGTAGGCACTGCATATATCGTAGTAGATGCCCCCGCACAAATTGCCGCAGGTCTTGCCTTTGCCGCAATCGTGATCGGTGAGTTCTGCGAGAGCGTGGTATCAAACTGCGTTACACAACCATTCCCATCCATGATACTTACTGTATACGCGCCGGCAGCCAGATCTGTAGCTGTATTGGTAAACTGGGCCGGGTTTGTATTCCATGCCAGCGTTATTGGCGCAGTACCTCCACTTACAGCTACCGTAATACTACCATTGGAATACCCACAGGTAGCAGGTACCGTGGTCGCCGTTGTTGTCAACGGTACAAATGGCACCGCAGATATAGCTGCTATCACAGCACGGGAATCCGCACCACCGCCAACGATGTAATCAAAGGTAACAGACGATAATAACTGTGCTTGATTATCACAGGGCACAGGAATATCCACTGCATACATGCGTGGATCATTGCTGCTTAATCCTTCTACAGTATAAGGAGGCGCTGTCAATCTTGGTATACGACCAATGGCATTGATCATAGGGTTACTACCACCAAACCAGTCTGCCACTGTGAATGTACCCACATTGATATCAGGTGCATTCACAAAATGCAGTGTCACATTGAACGTACTGGACTGCTCTGTAGACCATGCCAGTATACTGATCTTGGAATAAGCCGCAGGTGTGAGCAATGTATAGGTACCTGTAGTGGCACTACCCGGTGCAGTTGCATTGGCAGAAAGAAATATTGCATTCAAACTATCATAGTTTTTCAGCTGGTAAGTACGCGTACCATTTACAATCGTCCCGTTATCCGGTAACCCGGCTGCAAGACTATTCGTGGCTGCGAAGGTAGCTGTATACAATACTTTTAGCTGGAGGTCAAGTCCGACAGTGGTCACTGCCGATGCATCGGTACCTGTTTCTGCAAAGGCATCGATGGCATACCCGGTAATCGGTACGGGGGTATACGTTTGCCCATAGGATTTGCATAGGCAGAGTAGTAAGAAAAGAGAGGCGAAGTAGATTCGTGTCATGGAAATATATTATTATAATTATGGACTAACATCAACGAAGCAGGGTCACCCATCCGGAATAAGTCTTTTCCCCGGGGGCTGGTTTTATGATATAGTAATACGTACCGAATGGCATCAACTGTCCTTTCCAGGTACCGTCCCATTGTGAGTAACCAATACCTTTGAATACAATCTGGCCATAGCGGTTAAAGATTTCGGTTGTCGCATTCGGGCGGGCTTTGAGTCCATCTACTTCCCAACGGTCATTGATGCCATCGCCGTTCGGGCTGAAAGCATTGGGAATCTCAAGCACCAGGTCGGGGATCACTTTGTAGTAAGCACGGCTGATGCTGTCTGTACAGCCGATATCATTGGTCACATAGAGGGTAACACGAAAGTCGCCGGTCATTTCATACTTATGTTCAGGTGAAAAATCAGCCGAACTGGTTCCATCTCCAAAGTCCCATTCATAACTGCCGCCATTCTGAGAATTGTTTGTGAAGAAGAAATCCGCATCCTTGAATTCAACCGTGATGTTTTGTCCCGGTGCTGAACTAAACAATGCAACGGGCATGGGAACAATGCTGATGAGCGATGTCTTTGTAATGGTGACCGGGCATTGGCCCTGTGCGGTAGCAGTGAGTGTGACAGTATATACGCCGGTATTATTATAAGTATGTGAAGGATCTTCCATCACAGAGGTTGCACCATCACCGAATGTCCACTGGTAACTATCTGCATTGCGCGACGTGTTGTTAAAGGTAATGGCAGCAGGTGCACAGCCTTGTGTGATGTCAGGTGTGAATGCAGGTACGGGTAGTTGAATTACCTTGACGGTATCAGGTATGGCTGTCGCTGTACACGCACCATCCACTACGGTCAGGTTGATAAAGCCTGTGTTCGCATATTTTACATCATAAGGGCCAAAGCCTGTACCTGCTTGTACAGTTCCGCCCCCCCAATCCCATGTGGGTACAGCATCAGCAGAAGCAGTACCAGAAAAGGAAATGGTCGTCGTTTCTCCTGCGCAGATGGGTGATTTACTTACAGTGATATTTAATTGTGGTGGGGCAGATACGGTCACCGGTTGTGTAGTAACGGTAGATGCACAACCATCAGCTGTGACCTGTAATTGCAAATTGAAATTACCTGCACCTGGAAATGAGATCTGGTAAGGCCCGCTATCTGCACCGCTTTGTACAGTGGCGCCGGCAAAGTTATTCCAGTTGTAAGTAGCCGCTGTAGTCGCCGTGCCATCGAAGGTTACCGTGTTCGTACCACCCAGACAAATAATAGCAGGTGTGACAGTAAAGGATGATGTAGGCGTTGGCTTTACTGCTACATCCACCGTATCTTTTATGATACATCCAAAAGCATCTTTTGCGGATACAATATAAGAGGTAGTATCCGTTGGATTGTCCGTAACTGTTTGTCCGGTGAGGGTTCCCGGCGACCAGGAATAATCGGTGACCGTGCCGCTGACTGGTGTGGCCGTCAATGTAACAGGATCTCCTGCACAAACAGCCGCAGCACTGGCACTCGCTGTAATCGTGGCGGAAGAGATTAATGCCACTGTATCGTTCACCGTGAATACACAACCATTCGCATCGGTGAGTGTGCCGATGTATGCTCCTGCAGGTACATTTGTAGCAGTAGCTGTAGTTTGTGCCGGCGTGGTATTCCACCTGAATGTATAAGGGGTAGAACCATTCGTTGCTGTAAGCGTAAGTGTACCATTGGCACCACCACATACGGCATTAGTATGTGTGCTGCTGTAAACAATAGGTGTGTATTGAACACCCGCCAGTGCAAGGATGAGCGCTCTCGAAGTACCACCAGTGGCGGCTAACTGAGTAAACGTAATAGATGCCAGTGACTTACCGAGTACCGCACAGGGGATGTTGAAATCAAAACCATAAAATCGGGGGTTGGTGGTCAATCCATCCACTGTCATGGGGGAGTTAGTACGTGTGATGCGGCCATAGCCGGTCACTACAGCGGGTGTACCATTGAACCAGTCTTTGATAGTGATGGTGCCTGCATTGGAAGTAGTACCATCCGTAAATGTGAGCAATACAGAAACCGTAGCGGTACCTTCTGTAGCAAATGCGAGCAGACTTAATTTGCTGTAGATGGCTGGTGTAGTAAGTGTCAGTGTTCCTGTTCCAACAGTATTGGGCACAGCATTCGCGGGTACTGCCATATACAAAGCGTTGTTTGCATTGAAGGCGGCCATCTGCCATGTTTTGGTACCACTTACAAAATTGCCGGTAGGTGTAATTCCTCCGGATACGCCGTTAGCTGTAGCGAAAGCTGTAGTATGAATCACGTGATTGCTACCATCAATGACTGTAGACGTTGCAGCCAGTGCGCTGTTCCCGGCTTCTGCTACAATGTCTGCATTAAAGCCGGAGACAGGAATAGGGACAAAGGTCTGGGCAAATAGGGACTGCCAACCGGTTAACGCGGTCAGCAGTATCAGGGTAAAGAAGTGCTTCATGAATGGTCATTATAGGTTAGCTATAAATGAAAATATGCGACGGCATAGGCCGTAGCAGGAAATAGATATAGTGCGTCTAAATAAATACTGTGCGAGAAGGGAAAAGGGTGGGGAGGCTTAAATATATTTTTTATTCTAATGACTAACTACGGTTATATCGAGTTGTTTGGTATTGAGGGGTGGGTTCATTTTTTCCCATATTCTTTTTTGTTCGAATATGATGGTGGCCTGACCGGGTGCTTTGGAGTGGATCATGAATACAACATCGAGACTATTACCTGCTTCCATGCGCATGGTATCGACGGTATAGTTGTAGCGTACTACTTCTACACAGTCAGGATTGGAGACTGTAACAAACCATTGAAAGCCGGCAGTGCCGAGGCCAGGAAGCACAACAGGGAGGGAGGTACCAAGGGTGAGTTCTTTGATTTCAGCGTTCATGGGATATAATTTAGGAAAAAATCGCTTCCGCCCGGAGGCAGAAGCGATTTATGGGGAGGTATTTTATACATACCATTTGTGATACATCTGCGAGTCGGTGCCTTCCACAAAGCAGTCCAATCTGCCAGCGGCCCAGGAGGAAACGCCCACATCGGAGGAGAGCACACCACCAAGGTTTTCGTCGCCACTCCAGTTGTGACCATCCCACCATTTGTGCATCATATTGTAGGTTTGGCCAGGGTAGAATACGTCTATGCGGTTTGGACCCCATGATACGGCGGCAGGGCTACCGAACATATTTGATTGCAGGTCTTCCCAGTTGCTCCAGCCTTTATCATACCATTTGTGCCAGAGGTGGTTATTCTGACCACGGGCAAAGCAATCCAGTCTTCCATTCGCCCATGAAGATACGGCCGGTGCAGAAGTGATCACGCCGCCCAGGTCTTCCCATCCATGCCATGCGCCATCCCACCAGAGGTGCCACATAGAGGAGTTCATACCGCGTGCAAAAACATCGATACGGTTAGGTCCCCAGCTTACACAGGCAGGTTCTGAAGAGAGCATACCACCGAGATCTTCCCAGTTGCTCCAGCCACCCTGGTACCATTTGTGGTACAGGTGATGGTTGAGACCTACAGCAAAGATATCGAGGCGGCCATTGGCCCATGAGCAGATAGCAGGAGCGCCCTGAATCTGACCACCCAGGTTTTCATAACCGTTCCAGGATGTTCCATTCCACCATTTGTGATATACGGCACTGTCCATACCTCTTACTACCACATCGATGCGGTTTGCAGCCCACGATACGGCATTGGGTCTGGAAGAAAGCAGGCCACCCAGGTTTTCATAGCCATACCAGCCATGAGCAGGAGTAGGGAGTTTTACGCCACTGGCAGTCCAGAATGGGAATTCAGTATCGATACCGGCTTCGCCATAACCTATTTTGAAGAATCCGCCTTTACCCCAACCGGAACCCCAGCTGTTTTTGCAGATCCAGCATTTTTCAGTTTCAGAGAAACCGATAACTGTTACGCAGTGGAGACCATTGTCCACACCACTTACGTGTTTGTATACACCATCAGCGTATGCGAAGAAATCGTCGTATACGTGCATGACAGCAGAGCATGGACCATTGTTGGTCAGGTAGTTTTTGCGCTCAGTGACATTTGCGATGGTGGTAGAGTTAGTAATTTTTACAGCTCTTGCATCGCGGTTAGGGCCTACGGTGCAGTGAGGAGGTTGTTTCCAGATATTATTATCCGGGAAAGCGGTTGCGTATGGGAAACATGCTTCGTCCGGAATACCACGTGATTTGATCTGATTGAAAGCATCGGTAGGCCACCATCCGCCACAGTTAGCACCGTGGGAAGAACAGAAGTGGAGGTCAGCTTCAGAGAGATTCAGGAGTTGTCCTTTTTCTATAGAAGCCATGGCCTCGACTACGGAAGTGGTACAGAAGGAAACGCATGATCCGCAGCCACCCTGGTCTTTTACGGGGGTGATGTGATTACCGTTTCTGTTGCGCCAGTCTACTTCCTGTGCAAAGTTAGCGACAGGAGCAGCAGCGGCTTTCTTGCCCATTACGGCTGCAAGTTCTGCCTGGTTTACGACTACGCCTAATAGGGCTTTCTGCTGTGGGGTAGGCAGTTGAGAAATAATGGTTTCTCTTGCCTGCCACTGGGTGCTGGATTTTTGTAAATCAGCTACCAGATCGGAAATCTTAATGTTAGACATTTCCTGTGGTGTTTTTTGGGAGTGAACTAAAAATATGCGTCTTAATATTCAGGGTGAATTCAATTGGGACAGCCAGCTATCGCGGCAGTGATCGGGACCGCTGTCAGGAAACGAAAAGATATGGAAGTGAATATTGCCTTAACTAGTGTATCAGTGTTTGGGGTGATGTGTAATTAGTGCCATTCACAGTGACAAAATTGGTATTGCATGCATGCGATTTAAAGGTATAACTATGTTGGTAATCAACAAAATAAATTGTGAACGCAATTGATTGCAAGGGGAAAAAAAGGTATTTGTACGTATAATATGTTAATTTTGAAGGGGCTGGTTTGAATCGAATATGGCCTGCGGCAGCAAGGGGAAAAATCTTTTATATTTTTTTTATAATCAGATAAAAAAAATACAATCATAAAAATCTGCTCAGTTTGTCAGGAGAACAATCATTATGGGATGGCATTCGTGAAAGTCATGTAAACAGTCTTGAAGCGTTATACCTTCAATATAACGATGAGTTGTACAGTTATGGCAGGAAATTTACCAGTGATATGCACCTGGTAGAAGACGCTGTGCAGGAGACTTTTATCTCCCTGTGGAAATACAGGCAGTCTTTGCAGGTAAAAAGCGGTTATAGCTTCTACCTGCTCAAATCATTCAGAAACCACCTCTTTCGTTTACTCAAATCCAGGGCGAATACAACTTATACGGATGAACAGCCGGAATTTCATTTCGAAATAGGCGTAGATACTCACCTGATCGCCGGTGAAGAACAGGCCTTCCTGCAAAAGAAAGTACAGGAAGCCCTCCTCCAACTCACCAGCAAGCAAAGGGAAATCATTTACCTCCGCTTTTTTGAAAACCTCTCTTTCGAGGAAATTGCGGATCTGATGAACATGCAGATAAGAGGTACCTACAAGCTCACCGCCCGTGCACTGGCTGCGCTGAAAGAGCTGATGGGTGGGGCCGCAGGCACCGCACTGCTGCTGACAATCCTGAAAGGATAAAAAAAATTAAAAAAAAGTTAAAGAACGTGGGGCACAATTGCCCCTTTTTTGTCTTTATATATTCAAAGGGCCTTAAAACAGAACGAACGGATGCACCATTCCAAACATAGTTATCGTAATTATACCAGCCACCAACTGGCTACATCACCTTACTTCCTGGAGTGGGTTAAGTTCCCTGACGCAGCTAATACCGCATTCTGGCAATCATTCGTGACTGCCTACCCCCACAAAGCTGCCGATGTGGATGCCGCCGTATCTATAGCCCGTAGCCTGTACGTCGTGCATGAGCGCCCAACGGCCCTGCAACAACGTGAAATGTGGGATGAGATCTATAATAATATAGGTAATAATAAGATCTATGTGCGCAAAAGTCCGCTGGTATACATTGCCCGTGCCGCTGTAGCCGTAGGCGTTATTGCCGCCGCTTCCTGGCTGATCTTCCGCCCGGGAAACAAAGAGGTGAACATAACCTCCAACTTTGGAGAAATTAAAACCGTGTATCTGCCTGACAGCACAGAAGTGACCCTGAACGGGCACTCAGCTATCATGTACAAAAAAGAATGGACCAACAGAGAAGTGTGGATAGATGGAGAAGCTTTTTTCAATGTGAAGAAGAATGTAGACCAGCAGTTTGACGTACACAGCAATGGCGTGGACGTACATGTACTGGGAACATCTTTCAACATTCGCAACCGTAGAGGGGTTACCGCTGTTGTATTAAATACAGGCAAAATAATGGTAGCTGCTTCTGCTGAGAAAAAACTGATCCTGTCCCAACCGGGTGATATGGCCCGCTATGATAGTGAACAAAAGGATTTAGTACAAAAGAAAGTACCCGTGTCCAAAGTAACGGGCTGGCAGCAGCACAAGCTGCAATTGGACCAGACCCCTGTAGCCGACTTTTTTGGTGTACTGGAAGACGACTGGGGCTACCAGATTCAGGCAACTGATTCTTCGCTCTTAAAAAAGACCATCAGCGGAGAAATCGAAATGACCGACAAAGAAGTTCTTATGAACGCGCTTGCTGTAATATTAGATGCAAAAGTGACACAGCAGGGATCAACCATCATTGTAACACCCAACTAATTTTAAGGACAAGGGACAGCTAAACTGAAGTTTCGAAACAGGTACGCTACCATTTTATTTTTTGTAAATCAAAATTGCTTACAGGCATGATCAATCTGAAAAAGGTTGCGGCCTTCTGTTGTCTGATGCTTGCCATCAGCCTGCAGATGTTTGCTGCCGTAGCCAGCCAAAATCAACCAACACTCACATTGAAAGAAGCGTTGAACAAAGCTTCAAGGCTATTTCATGTTTCCTTTATCTATGAAGATGAACTGGTCAGTAATAAGCGGGTGGATAACCCTGCCGATGACAGTTTTAAGAAGGTAGAAGATTACCTGTCTGCTGTATTGAAGCCATACAACCTGAAGTTCAGGAAACTGGGCGGCTCTCAGTATGCTATTTACGGTACTTCTGATAAAACTAAAGAAAAGGATAAAACCAACCATGTGGCTCCTGAAGAAGCTGTCTCCGAACAGACAGCTTCCCAGAAGCCTGCTGTACAGATGATACAGGTGCAGATTAACAGATCTGTTGATACATCGGGTACAGAGACCCGTATGCTGGTTGGTGTGGTAACCGATGAATCAATGGCCCCTGTTTCTTCTGCAACTATTATGGTGCCTGGTACAAAGTACATGACTGTAACAGGCCGTGGGGGAGATTTTACCATCAATGTGCCAGTGAACGCTACTAAGATCCAGGTATCCTGCATTGCATATGAGAGCCAGGTGCTGCCTGTAAATAATGCAGTGTATTACAGAGTGGCACTGAAAGATAAAACAGGTTACCTGAAGCCGGTTGAAGTGGTATCTACCGGTTATGTAAACCTGCCTAAAGAGCGTGCAACAGGTTCCTTTGGCGTAGTCACTACGAAGGAGCTGGAAAAAATTCCTTCAGCGAATGTGATCAATCGCCTGGAAGGGATGGTACCTGGTTTGCAAATGCAGTTAACTGCTGGTGATAACTCCTTTGTGTACGACAATGTAACCCCTGCTCCTGCAAGTAATACCCGTACCATCGGGGCCAATAACTACAATTATAATATCCGTGGTACAACTACCCTGAAGAGTGAAACCTCTCCACTGGTAGTCGTAGACGGTTTCCCAACTGAGTTCGATCTAAAAACCCTGAATCCTAACGATATTGAACAGATCACTTTTCTGCGCGATGCTGCTGCTGCTTCTATCTGGGGTGCACGTGCTGCCAATGGTGTGATCGTGATTCAAACTAAAAAAGGCCGTTTACGTACGCCGGCAGTGAATTTCGGAGTAGCCTACAGCACCCAGGCACGCCCTGATATTGGTTACCTTAAACTGATGAATAGTGCACAGGCGCTGGCATTCGATAAGGAACTGGTTGATAAAGGTATCGTAACTGCTTCGTCCTATAATCCCTATACTTCCGGTCTTAAGTATTATGTAGACAAAGGTGTAGACCTTGCATTTCAGCTGAAGTCAGGTCGTATTACACAGAGTGAATATGATACAAAGGTTGCTGAGCTGAGTAAAAGAAATAACTATAGCCAGCTGAGTGATTACCTCATGCAGTCCGCCAATGCACAAAACTACAACCTGTCAGTAAGCGGTGGTACAGATGTACATACCTATTATTTATCAGGCGCGTATTCCAAAGAAAATACCAGCACTATTGGTAACTATGGCGAACGTATTAATGTAGTGGCGAACCAGGAATTTAAAATTCTGAAGAAAATCACACTGGGTGTAAGTCTGAAGGGTGCGTTCTTTAATTATGCCAATAACGGTATAGGCCTGAACCCACTGCTGAATGGCTCGAACACCTTTATGCCATACGATGATATTCATGACAACTTCTATTATACCATCGGAGAGCATTATGCAGATTCACTGGAAAACCTGGGTTACAGAAGCTGGTCTACCAACTACCTCGATGAACTGAAAATGAATAGAAAGTATACCCGTGATAATAACTATTCAGGTACATTGACGCTGGACATTCCTATCTACAAAGGGTTGAATTTTAACGGCGCCTATATGCAGGAGCGTGACTTCTTCACCATCCGTAACATGCAGAATAAGAACAGCGCTTATGTAAGAGACCTGTACAACAAAGGTACTGTGATGTCTGGCACGACACTGACACATAATTTCCCTGACGGTGGTGTACTGCAGGCGACTAACAACAATATGAATAACTACAGTGTACGTGGCCAGCTAACGTTTAACAGAACTATAAAAGAGGATCACCAGGTCAGTGCACTGGCAGGTATGGAGGCCAGGCAGACATTGAACTCTGCCAACAGCTATACCATTTATGGATATAATCCGGAGACGGGTATCGGTACCACTACGGCATATGGTACTTATTATGCGACGATGGATTATTCCGGTGGTTACCTGGGAGGTTATCCTTCTCAGACCGATTACCTGAAGCGCTATTTATCCTACTATGGCAATGCTGCCTATACTTACAAGGGTAAATATACATTGTCTGGTAGCGTACGTTATGATGATTACAACAACTTTGGTCTGGAAAAGAAATACCGTGCAAAACCATTCTGGTCTACAGGCCTGGCGTGGAATGTAATCAAAGAAGGCTTTATGCAGAATGTGAACTGGGTGAATTCACTGCGTGTGCGTGGAACATTTGGTATCAATGGTAATATCAACCAGGAGCTCCGTCCGTTTACAAATATATCACTCGGAAGTTCCGATTCTCAGACAGGTTTACCAACTGCTACAATTATTTCTCCTGCCAACCCGGGATTGAAATGGGAGAATACCTATGTGACTAACTTTGGTATCGATTATGGTGTGCTGAATGGCCGCCTCAGTGGTACGATCGATTTGTATAACAAGAAAGGTACCGACATTATATACTATCTGGAAGTGGATCCTACCTTACTGGGTTCCAGCAACTCCATCTACCGCAATGGTGTAACCATGAGCAACAGAGGTGTCGATCTGGGTATCAATGGTGCGATTGTGGATTCAAAGAGTTTTGGCTGGAACATGGGGCTGAACTTCTCCTATAATACAAACAAGGTAACCAGCAGCCAGCTGAAACCAACCAGCTCATTTTATTCCAGCTTTTCCGGTATAGTAGAGGGATATGCATCTGATGCGGTGTTTGCCTATAGAAATGCAGGTCTTGACAGTTTAGGCTGGACCATGATCTACGATCAGGATGGTAATAAAGTACGTTCGAACAAGACGGTGACAGATATGGGCGCGGTAAAATATGCCGGTCGCAGAACGGCTCCTGTATATGGTTCATGGCAGAATACTTTCCGGTATAAAAACTGGTCCATGTTTGTAATGGCTACCTATAGTTTTGGGTCAGTATTCCGTGCACCGGTTGCCACACAATATCCTACTTCCAGGAAGCTTTACTACAATACCTCTGGAGATATAGCTAACAGATGGCAGAATGCAGGTGATGAAGCAAAAACCATCGTACCAGGTGTAGCAGGTTCTTATGCATCCGTTTCAGTATTTCGCTATGCGTATTCCGATGTGAATATTCAGCCTGGTGATTATATCCGTCTGCGTGAGATCTCATTGTCATACCAGTTGCCTTCAGAAATGGCAGGAAAGGTGTTTGCAAAGAATATCAAAATCAGTGGTGCCGTGCGTAACCTGGGATTGATCTGGAAGAAAAACAAATTAGGTCTTGATCCTGATTACGTACCGGTACTGGCCAGCACCGTACTGCACCTGCCGGCTACACCGCAGTACAACCTGATGTTGAATGTAGGCTTCTAACCAAAATTTAAAATTACAATGAACAAAAAATATCTCTCAATGCTGTTGTTAGGTGGTCTTGCACTGACCAGCAGCTGTAGTAAATATACAGATATAAAAACACAGGGTAGTTTAATACCAAGTGCGATTGACAATTACCGTTATATACTGAACAATACTTCCACCTTTGAGTATGGTGGTAAAATGACGGACCTGGCTGCTGCGGATGTCGCCATCGTGGATAGTGCACAGCAGGCGACGGTAGAAGGGTACAGCGACTATTTCTTTATCCGGAATGTGTATACCTGGAAGTCGCCGATCATTGAACTATCTACAAGTCATGACCCGGACTGGGATAATTATTACGGCCGTATTTATAATTGTAATATCATTATGAATGAGGTGCCCACCAGTACGGGGGGAACTGATTCTGCAAAGGCAGAATTGATGGCCGAAGCTTTGACACACAGGGCTGACGCTTATCTGAACCTGGTGAATGAATACGCAAAGCCTTACAATAGCGGGACAGCATCTTCAGACCTGGGTGTACCGCTGGTGCTGACACAGGACCTGAACCAGAAAGTGAGTCGTTCTTCAGTAGCTACTATATACAATAAGATAGAGACAGACCTGAAAGAGGCATTGCTCTCTTTACCGAAGGCGAGTGATTTCAATACCCTGCCTGATAAGGCGGCGGCATATTCCCTGTTGGCGCGTTTCTACTTATTGAAAAGTGATTATGTAAATGCAGGGTTGTATGCAGATAGTACACTGGCATTGCAGAGTACATTGAATGACCTGGGTACAATTACCACTATGCCATACAGGAAGAATGATCCGGAGATCATATTCGGAAAAGTGGCTGGTAGCAGCTTTACGTATTCTCCCTTCATCCTGCGCCTGAGCGATGATATTCTAAATTTACTGGGCACCAATGATATGCGTTACCAGCTGTTTACAAGAGATGCAGCCAGCTATTTTGGAAGTAACTATACAGGCCGGTATTTCTGCCGTGAGCAGATCAATTATGAGAGCAGGAACATTGGTACATCTGTGCCTGAGATGATCCTGATCAAAGCAGAAAGTCTGGCACGGGCAGGTGATGCCGGTGGCGCGATGGATCAGGTAAATGTGCTGAGACAAAAACGTTTCAAGGCAGCTGATTATGTAGCCATGACAGCTACCGATAAAAATGATGCGATTGTAAAAGTGGTAGAAGAGCGTCGTCGTGAGTTCATGTGCCGCCTGCTGCCATGGATGGATCAGCGTCGTTTGAAAGATGATCCTTTGTTTACAAAAACATTTACACGTACCTGGCAGGGGCAGACTTATACACTGGACCCATCCAGTAACAGGTATGTATTCCCGATTGCGACTTATGTGATAGGATTAAATCCTGCAATAGAACAAAATCCGTGATTATATAATGAAAGGAATGAAAATTAGTGGCCTTGTTCTGCTTGCCCTGTGTGCTATTACCAGCACACAGGCGCAGAAAAGGTTGAAGATGACACCAGAACGACCTGGCATTGGAGATACCGTTCACCTGTTGTATCGGCCTGATTCCTCACTGTTGAAAACAGGCAAGCCGATACTAGGGTCTGTATATATATATGATACAACCTATCACTGGAATGCACTGGATTTACCATTGACAAAAACGGACAGCGGATATACAGCTACAGTGCCCCTGACCCGCGATAAAGGACTATGGGCATTTAAATTCAGGGCAGGTGATGCTGTTGATAATGCGCATGATACCGGTTACATACTAATGGGTTCATTGCCGGGGCGGCAGGCGAAAGGTGCTTATGCCGGATATGGTTCACTGCGTGCGCGGAATTATGAGATGGGGATACCTGGTTATTACAAAGATTTTAGTATCGGCGATTCTGCCATGTTCTTTTGGATGGGGCAGGAGATCGGTTACTGGAGCGCGGGCAGAACATTTATCTGGCCTTATGTAAAAGCAAGGGCAGCTATGGAGCGGCAGGCAGGTATGAACCCGGAAAATTCTTCTTCCATTAATAAGGCATCCTCTTATATGTTGCATGCACCTAATCTTTCTCAGAAGGATTTATTTACCCTGGCACTGATTAACGAGCACTATCTCCTCAGGAAAGAAAGGAGCGATTCTATCCGCGCGGCTATCAGCGCTCAATATCCAAATGGGATAATAAAGAAACTGGGTGACTACAAAGCCATCGTAAATGAACGGGATGCAGATAAAAAACTGGCACTGTCTGAACAATTCCTGAAAAATTATACACCTGACAAAGAACTGGATGACCTGGCAGGGATCGATTATGACAGGGGCGTGTGGAGAAACATCTTTGCTATTTCAATCGCAAAAGGAGATACCGCTGTACTGGCAAAATATATTGATGCCACTAACCTGAACCAGCTGGCATTTGCCTACTACAAGATGGTAGAAATCCCTTATGCAGATTGGAAGACCATGCCTGCAAAGCAGGCGTATCCATTTTCACAGCGCATTATGGACAAACTGGTTTACCTGAAAGCGCATAAACCAGCCGAATATTATTACTATACGCCATTAGAATTTGAAGCTTATATAGACGGTCTTTTCAAGCATGACTATATCACACATATTTCCATCCTGAAAGAGACTGGCCGGGAAAAGGAAGCTTTGCCACTGGCATTAAAACTACAGGAAGATCTGCAATATAGTAATGCTGCATTGAATCAGCTGGAAGCAGCTTTGCTGGAAAAAGCCGGCAGGAAAAAAGAACTGACGGAAGTACTGCACAGCAGTGTGCGCATGAACCAGGCTTCGGCACAGATGCTGGACATGATGAAAAAGGAATACCTGCAAACGCATAAGGACACAGAAGGATTTGATGATTACCTGAATTCCATGAAAGACGCACATACAATGGAGTTACTGCGTGCGCATGTACTGGAAGGTAAAATGGATAGAGCAGCAGTGCCATTTGAGATGACAGACCTGGAAGGGAAAACGGTTTCATTGGCTGCGCAGAAAGGCAAGATTGTAGTGATGGATTTCTGGGCTACGTGGTGTGCACCCTGTAAGGCAGCAATGCCTGGTATGCAGCTGGCACAGGAGCATTTTAAGAATGACAGTAATGTGGTGTTCTTTTATATAGATACACAGGAACGCGATCCGGAATATAAAAAAAAGGTAGCGCAATTTATAAAAGAGAAGAAATATCCTTTTAAAGTGTTGTTTGATAATGGAGATGAATTTTACAGCAAGTATGCGAAACTGATCCAGACATCCGGTATTCCTTTTAAGGTGGTGATAGATGGAAAAGGGCAGGTACGATTTGCACAGATAGGATATATGGGAAGTCCAAGCGGTTTGGCAGATGAAATTGAAACCATGGTTTCTCTGGCAAGATGATAATTGATAATTGATAATTGATAACAAAGAGTGATGAACCCCGGTTGCAGGCGCTTCTTCTTAACCGGGGGAGCGCTGCTTCTTTTTAAAGATAAATGACATGAGATTATTATTGATATTCCTTTTAATCAGTATACAGGGAATGGGGCAGTACAATTCCCAAACCGTAGATTATTACAATGCGGATAGCAGTATACATTTTGGGGGTACGTTAACAATACCATCCGGGAAGCAATCATTTCCGGCAGTGGTCATCGTATCGGGTACGGGCAGGCAGGATCGCGACGGTACCATGGCGGGACACAAAATGTTCAAAGTAATCGCTGAATACCTGAGTACCAATGGAATAGCTGTATTAAGGGTAGATGACAGGGGGACTGGTACAACTACTGGTGACTATGAAAAAGCGACAACAGCAGATTTTGCGGCAGATGCAGTAACGGCAGCTGCATTTTTAAAGGCGATTGAAGGCGTGAAAGGTGTAGGTCTGGTTGGACATAGTGAAGGGGGAGCTGCGGCTTATATGGCGGCTGTAAATAGCAAAGACGTCAGGTTTGTGATTAGTCTGGCAGGGTTGGCTACAACCGGGTTGAAGGCATTGCAGGCACAGAACAGGGCGATTGTGGCAGGTGCGGGAATTCCTGTATTGATGCAGCAGCGGTTCAATGCTATTAATAATATTATGTTTGATACGGCATATGCGTATGCGGCATCGCCGGATATGGAGCAGCATTTGAGGGGGGCTTTTGCAGCATGGAATGCGGCTGATCTGGCAAAGGGAGCACAGGATTCGGTATATGCCAGGAGCCGGGATCACTTCTTTTTCCCTTTGGAGTCTTATGTCAGGCAGGCGACAGGGCCGTGGTACAGGTATCAAATCCGATTTGACCCGGTTCCATGGCTGAAGCAATTAAAAGTGCCGGTATTGGCTTTTAATGGGGATAAAGATATCATGGTGGACGCAGATGAGAACCTGGGTAATTATAAAAAATATGTTCATAGGGTAAAGGTGATTAAAGTGCCGGGATTGAACCATTTGTTCCAGCATTGTGTAACCTGTACCATGAAGGAACCAGCTTCATTGAAAGAAGATTTTGCCCCGGAAGTACTAAAAGAGATGGTTCTATGGATAAATGGAATGAAAATTGATGTAAACGGCGTTCAGTTTATAAAGTGATCATCAATATGAAAAAACTATTAATACTGGCGGCCATGGTGGGCATGTCAGCCTGTTCAAACCCAACTCCGGAGAATTATTTTGATACAGCTGTACTGAATACTAATATTATCAACGATTTTGGAAGTGATGCATTGACGAAAATGCTGATTGCCCAGAATGTGAAATACAATGGTACTTTGCCGAATGGTCCGAATGCGGCGACTAAGATGATAGATGGGAAGGTACAGTATATAGAGAAGACGCTGGGGAAAGTAAAGGATCTGAAGGAGACGGACGAGACGAAGAGGATGCTGAGGACGTCTGAGGCTTTGTTTGAGTATGTGCTGCCGGTATATAAGAATGAGTACAAGGCACTGGCGAAGATGAGTGATGATGGCGGTACGCAGGAAGATGTGTTATCGTTGGGGAAGGAGATTGATGCGAAGTATGGGGAGCGGTTTGATTCTTTGTTTGATGTGTTGACTGCGGAGGGGAAGAAGTATGCGGCGGCGCATGATATAAAGGTGAATTGGGGAAATTAGTGAGGGGTATTTTATTGGCAATTTTTGATTTTAATATTAGCGGGCAGGAAGTTTTTCCTGCCCGCTTTTGTTTTACTATAGAGAGTATTGAAAGTTACCTTATCGTAGCTTTGATGAGGGGAAGAAGTGATTGTTGAATAGAATTTAATGAGATTTGTGGTATTATTTTGTTTTGTTAATTGATGAGAAAGTATTATATTTATTATAGCCATAGCATAACAATTGTTTTTAATTTAAAAACCTTATTCAATGCTGGCTATTGGCCCGGATTGGGCAATAGAATCAGTGGAGGTGCACATCATCTCCCAATTGTTTAACCTAACCCTTCGTGAAGCAAAAGAATGGATAGATTCCTTACATGTTATTCTCGGAAAAGAAAGAGGAGAACAAGTTAACCTATGCGAATTCTGTACCTACCATGGTTTTGATATTGACATATTAATTCCTGATTTCATTGCGCTCACTGGGTATTAAAAACTAAACTCACATGGGAAAAAAATGTGAGCTGTTCACTGCGGTGAACAGCAAAGTCGTCAATCGTTAAGACCAGCTGGTCTTATCGGCGAATGGCATGGTAATGTTTCCATTCGTAGCCGGCTGGTAAAAGTATTTTTTACCTGTTATGGCAAAATTAAGGATAAGCCTAAGTGGCTTATCCTTTTTTATTTGAGATCAATTTCTGGAAATAATTTTCCCCCATTATTTCGATAAGTCTATTAACCAGCATATATACTTTGGTCGTATTGTCAGCAGGGAAAAAATAGTTTGCGTTTTTCTCAAGAGAAGCCGCATTTTTTAAAGCTTTCTTTGTATAAGGTAAGATTTTTTCCGGCTGATAGCCACCTTTGATTATGGTTGGAAGAATATGCTTCAATTCCTGTGGCTTCATACGAATGGTTGGGAGTTTCTTTTTGAAATGTATATAAAGCCATACTTCAAAGCAGGGATTACTTAATACCAGTTGCCAGTTCTTTCCTTTACAGATTTCGTATAATTCTCTGAATACATTTTCATCATGATGATCTACATCCATCACAAGGTATACTTCATCAATTTCTGCCAGCCCTACTTTTTCAGCATGTGCTTCTGCCCGCGCAAGTACCCATTTCGGAGCTGATAGTGTAGGGTTATCAGTTGCGATAGTCACTGTCAGTTTGGGCGAAGCTGCTTCGAAATGTTTGAAGTAATTCGGCTCTGTCAGTGCGCCTTCGCAGGCTATTACAATGCGGGATGCATCCCGGTAGGGAGGATGTTTTGCATACGATAGGTTTTCAATATTCATAGATTTACCATTTTAATAATTCAAGAGGGGCAGTGAAAGGAATGGCGCCAAAGCGATTGATCAGGTAACCTTTGCGGATATCCAATTTGGTGTTAATAATGAAATCATTCAGGCTGTAAAGTCCGGTAGCACCGGTTTCCTGATCCTTTACAGCAAACCATATTTCATCGTTACGAAATATATCGGGGTCGAGTAAATTTGATTCATGCGTAGTGAATATCAGCTGCCCCTTTGTATTTGAGTAGTGCATGATTTTCTTTATCAATGCGATAATCAGTACAGGGTGAATACTTTGTTCGACTTCATCTATTATAATAGTGACAGGGCTGTGTATCATTGACCAGCATACCGGCATCAATTCCAACAGTCTTTTTGAACCTGTGGATTCTTCCATGAGATCGAAAGGGAAGTTGTGATGGAAAGCGGTTATTAAATTAATAATTATCTGGTCATTCTCTTTGGTAGTAAATATTCTGCGGTTATTAACGGTGAAAATCTTACGGGGTTCAAGTAAAAGTTCCGGATGCTCATCTTTAGGATCATACTCAGCCATGAACTCAGTGCGCGGTGTTTTTTTAAGTGTGAGAAAATCAATACCGGTATCTAATGTTCTGAGTAATTCATTGCTAAATGAAAAGAAAGCCGGATTGGTGCAAAGTTCATGCAGGCACTCAATGAGTCCGGTATTATGACGGATAATAATTAATTGAGTGGTGATCCAGGTGTATGCCTCTATATGAGTGTTTAGACGGAGTTTATTTTCATGGTGTTTGAATAAGAGAGATGGTGCTTTATCAATACCCGATTCATACAGGTATTCTTCAAGAACGCTGTTATCATCAATAGTAAGGCCATATAAGAAGATTTTTTCAGCGGTAAAGAATTCAATTAAAAATGAGGATGGTTTGTCCTGATTTTCTATTTTTAACCTGAATTTTTGACGGCTATTACTCGTACTGATATAGCCAGCTTTAACCCAACATTGCAGATTCTCAAGCACATCAATGAGATTGGATTTTCCTGCACCATTAGCGCCATAAATAGCCGTTGATTTAAGCACCTTTACTTTGCCCTGGTCATAAATGTGATGTGGATGACTGTTGCCTGGCCCGGGAAAGGTGTTAAACTCGGTGATTGCATCAAAGGACAGGTAGTTGGATATAACAAATCTTAGTAGCATACAGGAGGTATAGGTTATTTTGAGTTTCGGGTTTTTCAATGAATAGTAATATATGAATTTTAATTTATTTATGTCCGATTGTGAACAATATTTGTTTGAAACCGAACATTATTAGAATAATTGGTTATTGATTCTCAATTCATTCACAAAAGGCATTTTTATTGAGTATCTGCCTGCAAAACCCAGCCAATGTTTAAGAATTACCTCCGTATCGCTTTCAGAAACCTCTTCTCGAACAAAGTATACGGTCTCCTCAATATCCTTGGCCTTGCCCTCAGCATGACCTGTGGTCTATTGATCTTTGTATTGGTAAAATATCACCTCAGCTTCGACAACTTCCACAAAAACGCGAACCGCATTTACCAGTTCGTAACCGAACAACACAGAGAAACTGTTTCTTACACAGGCAGCGTACCTCCCGCATTCGCAGAAGCGTACAGACAGGATTTCGGAGAAACCGGCGTAGTAGCCCGTGCCGCCACATACAGCGAAACCCTTGTCTCCTACGACCTAAATAAATTCATTGAGGATGAAGGCGTCTCATTTGTAGATCCTACCTATTTCGATGTTTTCAATTTTCCTTTGCTGACTGGTAAGAACATGCTGGCAGAACCTAATACGGTATTGATCACCACTTCACTGGCAAAGAAATATTTTGGCAATGAAGACCCCATTAATAAAGTAATCAAAATTGAAAACAGGCTGAACGCGAGGATAACCGGTGTATTGAAAAACCTGCCTGGCAATACCGACCAGCGTGCAGGTATTTTCATCTCTTTCAAAAGTGTAAAAAACCTTGATGAATTCGTAGGTAAAGAACATAACTGGAATGGTATTACAAGTGTATTAAAGACATACGTACGCCTCCTGCCCGGTGTATCAACAGCCAACCTGGAAAAACAATTTCCGAAATACGGTGAGAACAGAAAGGGAAGTAAGAATAAACATGTATACCACATGCTCCCTTTACAAGACCGGCACTTTGATGCACGCTATGGTGGTACCATGGAAAAACGTAGCCTCTGGATCCTGGTATTTGCAGGTCTGTTCCTGATTGTAACCGCCTGTCTGAACTTTATCAATCTCTCAACCGCACAGGCACTGAGAAGATCCAAAGAAGTAGGTATCAGAAAAGCACTGGGTAGTTTCAGACTACAACTATTCTGGCAATTCCTGATGGAGACTGGTCTCATTGTAGTAATGGCCACGCTGGTAGCCGTTGTACTGGGTGTATTGTTGTTACCAAATGTGAATTCATTGTTTGGTGCCAAAATGAGTTTAGCTAGTGTAATTGATATAAAGCTGCTTGCTTTTATTTTCGGTATGATTCTGATAGTCACCTTTTTTGCAGGCAGTTACCCCGGTCTGATCCTGTCAGGATTCCGGCCGGTACTGGCATTGAAAGGAAAGGTATCTATGCAGCAGGTAGGAAGTTTCAATATACGACGCATACTGATCGTGACCCAGTTTGCTATTACTTTAATATTGATCATCGGCATGCTGGTCATCACCAGACAAATGCAATATACCAGGCAGACGGATCTTGGGTTCAATAAAGATGCGATCCTTATGGTGCCTATGGGCGCAGATTCTTTAGATGCAAATGTAACGACGCTGAAAAATGAGCTCATGCGACAGACAGGTATACAGAACGTGTCTGTTTGTTTTGAAGCGCCTTCTTCCTGGAGTAACTGGAACACAAATATTCATATGGTTGGCGATGCAGAAGATGAACCATTTACCGTCGATGTGCGCGCTGCAGATGAGCAGTATGTATCGACCTTTGGATTACAGTTGATCGCAGGCCGTAATTTATTTCCTGATTCTGCAGCAAGAGAATGTATCGTGAATGAGATGTTTATCCATAAACTAAACCTGAAATCCCCACTGGAACTGATAGACCGGCAGATAAAATTTAATGGTGACAACCAGGCTACCATTGTAGGTGTGGTAAAGAATTTTCATATACGCTCATTGCATGATGATATAGGCGCAGTAATGATTACACCATTCAGAAAATTCTACCAGAACTTCGCCGTTAAATTGAATATGGGGCAATTGACCACGACTATCCCAGTCATTGAAAAGCTGTGGTCAGCAAGGTTCCCAGATAAATTATTTACTTATAAATTCTTTGATAAACAGATCGCAGAATTCTATGAAACAGAAGAAACGATGCTACGGTTAGTAAGTATTTTCTCTGTGATCGCCATCTTTATTGGTTGTTTGGGACTGTATGGATTGGTATCATTTATGGTGATGCAGAAAACAAAGGAAATCGGTATCAGGAAGGTATTGGGTAGTAGTGTCGGAGAAATCCTGTGGATCTTTGGGAAAGAGTTTGCCGTACTGATCCTGGTCGCGTTTTGTCTGGCGACACCGGTAGCGTGGTGGATGATGAGTACGTGGCTGGAAGATTTTAAATTCCATGTCGCCTTAGGCCCGGGGATGTTTGTAGGCGCTGTTGGATTGACAATGATAGTGGCTGGACTGACCGTGAGTTTCCAGAGTGTAAAAGCGGCCATGATGAATCCGGTGAGGAGCCTGAAGATGGAGTGATTTCAGGCCCCACCGAATGTTAGGTGCTGATGATTATATTGTTACAACCAGGCGTTCGCCGTTGGAGACATCTTTATCCCAGAGGGTAGAGATGTCTTTTAATTTTACGGTGGTGGTAGAGACAACCAGTTTGCCTTTGGCCGCGAGTTCAAACATTTCAGGAAGGATCTCTGAGAAGAGTAATCCCACCTGCTGTTTAGGCCATGCGCCCAGGCCGGAACCGGATAGCTGAAGGTCTACGCTGCGAAGGATAGCGGACGATAATGTAATGGTATCTCCTGCCATGCTGCCAACAGATACATAGCGGGTGCTGTGGGTGAACCTGCCTTTACCTTTCAGGGTGGAGAGGATCTTCTCGGCAGTATGCCCCCAGAGGTAGTCAATGACAATATCGAAAGGGCCGTTTAATTGGGTGTGAAAATCATCAGAGAGAGGGATAATTTCATCTGCACCAAGTGTTAATAATTCATTTAAAGAGGCCAGGTTCCTACCTGTCGCCACCACTCTTTTTGCACCATAATGCTTAGCAATCTGTACAGCTATGCGACCAGTAAAACCGGTGGCGCCGTTTATCAGGACGGTATCTCCCTGTTGAATATTAGCTTTGAAACGAAGGGCCATGGCTGCGCCAATGACTGCGTTGGGCAGTGCTGCTGCGGTAGCGTCGTCGAGTGTATCCGGAACGGGAACAATCATGTTTTTCTCAATAGTGGCCTTTTCAGCCAGCATACCACTGGCGCCTACTGCATATACCCTTGTGCCATCGGGCAGTAGGCAGATGCCGTCTCCACCTATCACACGGCCGTTTTCTTTAGGTGCCTCACTGGAATAGTGCTTGCCGGATGCGACTGATTTATCGATGTGTTTTATGGCCACTGCTTTGACATCAACAGCTATCTCATTTTCGTTCTGAGGTGCTGGTGCAGGAAAATCTGTGTATTGAGGCAATTCTCCTGGTTGATATAATACTGCTGCTTTCATGTTATCTCGTTTTTGATAACACAAAATTAGGGCAGGGAAAGGGGCTGTACGATAACATATGTTATCAACTGTCAGAAGTGAGATTTACCTTTGGCCAGTTTGGCTTTGATACGGCTGAGGTGTACTTTGCTCACACCCAGGTAAGAGGCGATGTAGTGCTGCGGTACCCTTTGAATGATGTGAGGGCGGTCATTGACCAGGTTTTGGTAGCGCTGTTCAGGTGTATCCCTGATGAGGGAGACAAATTCATTGATATAGTGTGTCTGGCGCTGCGCGGTCATCTGGAGGATCATCTGTATAAAGCCCTTTTCGTGGCTAAGATCATCGAGAAGCTGGTTTACATGTTCCTTCGCAAGCAGGTAAACGACAGAAGGTTCTATGGTTTCGATGGTAATGGGACTGGGTGTATTGTTGATAAAGCTGTCGAACGAGGAAAGTCCTTCATTTTCAAAAAAGAACTGAACGGTAATATCCTCGCCGTTTTTATTGAAGTAGGTACGGATAAGGCCCTTTTCGATGTAGATGTAGTGCTGCGACTTTTTACCTTCATCAAGAAGGACGGTTTTAGCAGGTATTTCAAGCCGTTGCTGATAGGGAAGGTATTTGTCCCAATAGGCGTTTAGCTGAGGAAATTGATGGCGGAAATGAAAAAGCATGCGTTAAGATAGGGAAATAATTAGGGCTGGCAATATTGCCAGCCCTAATTATTTTATAATGAATTAGTTACGAATGGTTGCGCCACCTGTTGCAACTATTCTGATGTCATTAATTGTTGCTATTTGCTTATAAAGGCATCGATTCTAGTGAATTCTCAATGAGGGTTTATGTGATAACAAATCCCATGTTTGGTAGTCCTATCAGACATAATTTTAGATTTCGCAGCTATCAGACAGTCCGGTAATCTTGCCGGACTTACTACTAAGATATTTCATTATCCAAACAAATCTAAGATTGATAGGGAACAAGGTCCGGTATTCTTACCGGACTTTAATTTACTGAGGGTAAAATAGCACGGCATCTGCTACCACTTCACCATCCTTGCCTTCGTTGGTGATTTCTACAAATGCCTTACTGCCTTTGGTCAGTTTGATAGTGCCGAGGTCCACCCATTCACCGGAAGTCTGTCCTTCCACTTTAATGGAGGCAGGCGTGTAGGAGACCTGTTGGGTAGTTTTGCCATCTGCAGAAAGACGGATATGCGTGCTGGCTGGCAGATCAGTGCGTTTGGGTACATAGGTATACACTTTGTAAGTACCGGTGCGGGTTACTTCGGGTGTATAGCGAATGCTGCCGGCACTGTTTGAAATAAACACAGTGGGGCCATACGCACCTTTGGTTTCCTTTTGCCAGTCGCCTTTTATGATCACATGGGTAGCATCATCATTGTCTACCAGGATCTCAGGTGTGGCGTCTGTCGCCAACGGCTTTTGGCGCAGGAGGGCTTGTAGCTTTGAAACATCGACATCCTGTACGGACTGACGATTGTCTATCGCTATAGAGGCGGCTACGGCAGCTGACTGGGCCAGTACCATGAACACTGGTTCCATTCTGATAGAGCCATATGCAATGTGCGAAGCAGACATACACACAGGTACGAATACATTGCTGCAATCTTCCGGTTTTGGAATGATAGAACGATATGCAATCGGGTAGGGGCCAAAACCGCCGATCTGCACATCGCCTTCATTTTTGACCATACCATTTTCTACGATCCGCTGGCAGTTGTGAGAGTCCATGGTATATGCCGCCATACCGATACCATCCTTCACAACTTCCCTGCTTTCGCAATTGGCCTGTGTCATTACGTAAGCGCCAACCATTCTTCTGGCTTCGCGTACATACATTTGTGGCGACCAGTTGCCGGACGTTGGATATTCGTCTTTCGGATACCCCCATTGCAACATCTCTTTGCGCAGATGTTCAGGCATACGGGGATCATGACCGATGAAGTAAAGTAGTCCTTTGTTGTACAATTCATGATCTTTTGTGATCTTTTCCCGTGTAGCGTAATCAGCTTCAGGGTAGTTATAGTTCATACCGATCATATCTGTGGAAAAAGGACCATTATTATTGATATCTGTTTTGTGATTGGGCATGAGGTCTATTTTCAACATGCCGCTTAGATTCTTAGGTTGTAATTTCTGTACTACGCGGAGGAGGAGTTCATACCGCGCAGGATTGTAGTCTGCCGGTTGTGTAATGGGAATCAGGTTGTCAGGCTCATTGGTCAGACAGATCCTGAAATTATACGCCTGTATTTTTTTATTACCGGCACCTTGTTTTTCTACCTGTTCCGGACTGATACCCCAGAGCAAGCCACTGGCTGGCTGGCCGGGTTCTTTGTAAGGATCGATACCATCGGGGAACTGGTGTTTTTCGCGGAGCTGTACACCATTATAGGTCTCGCCATATTGCGCATTGTCTTCACGGCCTACGGTGTAAGAGATTCCGGCTTTTGCCATTAGGTCTCCTTCGTAAGAGCAGTCAATGAACATCTTTGCACGAATGATGGTTGATCCCGTTTGTATTTCCGTGACACGGTTGCCTGTTTTTTTAGCACCTGTGATGTGTTGTTGGTACAGGACTTCTACACCACCTTCTTTGATATATTGCTGGAAGGTGCGTTCTGCAACACCGGGTTCAAAAATCCATTGTTCAAACCGGCCATAGTGTTTTCCGATACGTCTGTAGAAGTCCCGGGAAATGCCGGTAATGGCATATTTGTTACCAATATCTGTGTAACCAAGGCCACCGGATGTGAGGCCCCCCAGTCTTGTGCCGGGTTCGATGATGAGTACGGATTTATTCATTTTTTTAGCTGTATATCCAGCTATTACGCCAGCAGAAGTACCGCCGTAAATACAAATGTCTACTTCCCGTATGTTTTGTGCGAAGAGCTTTCCGGTCGTTAGCAGGCAAAGCAATACTATTATTTTTCTCATCAGTATCCAGGGTTTTGATCAGTAGTTGGGTTAATGGCAGTATTGTAGTTGTATTCCACAGTGGGAATGGGCCAGAGCAGGTGGCGTTCTGTAACGGTTTTGCCTTTTACAGCGGCTATCACCTGTTGGGCGATACCCAGGCGTTTTAGGTCCAGCCACCTTTTACCTTCTCCACAATTCTCGTACCCTCTTTCCTGCACGACGCGGTCAATGAATGATTGTTGGTCCGTCAACTGAATGTCAATAGAAGCATCGGCAGTGAGTGGATCTTTGCCATAAGCCCTGCGGTGTACCATGTTGAGTTTTTCCAGTGCATCAGCGGAGGGGGTACCTTCTGCCTGTGCGACCGCTTCGGCATAGAACAATAAGATATCTGCATAGCGATACATGGGATAATCATTGCCGCCGGCGGTGACAGCGCTTTTATCACTGAACTTTTTCAACAGGATAGTCGTAGCGCCCAGCCCGAAGGTTTGTGCATACCAGTCATAAGCGTAACGAAGATCATTCTTGTCCCAGTTCTTTACAAAGCTGTTCTGTTCAGAGTCACTGTAGAATGTATAATAGCCGCCGGGCGGGTAATAACCGGAGTTAGGATAATGCGCGTAGATAGGATAGGGGAAACCTTGTCCTGAAGGGGTACGCGCATATTTAAGATAAAAGATCTCTTCTGTGGAATTGGAGATGTCAGGACCAAATAACTTATCGAAATCAGCCGCTACATTTACTTTTACGAGGGAGTATTTGCCGGAGTTGATCACTTCCAGTGCTTTGTCTCTCGCTTTGTCGTACTGATGCAGGGTCATGTATACATCCGTCAGTACTGATTTAGCAGCCCATTTGGAAGGTGCGCCTACCAAACGTGGATTGTCAGGTAAGTTTTGTTCTGCCCATTCAAGGTCTGCCAGGAGATAGTTATATACATCCGTTGCAGTGGCTCTCGCGAGGTTGATGGAATCCATGTTATTTTCTGTACGCAATGGTACGCCATTCCAGTTACGCACCAGGTAGAAATAGCAGAGACCACGGAGGAAGCGGGCTTCTCCTACATATTTTTTCAGATCATCTGCAGTCAGTGACTTACCCAGTGGTGCTTTTTCGATCACGATATTAGCATCACGGATAGACTCATAGAAGTCGGTCCACATACTATTGATACGGGTCATATTCGTATTGTCCAGACCATTATAGTCATTGAGTGGTGCGTGACTGCCACGGCCATAGAGGTATTCTGAATATATTTCCTGTTGGCAGAGATATAATGCACCGATAGTGCTGACTCTCCTGATAGGAATATAGATCGCATCAAGCCCGGCTTCCACTTCGCTGGTGGTATTGTAGAATACTTCTGCTGCAATAGACTTTGGATGTTCTTCCAGTTTTTTTGAACAGGAAGTGATCAGGAATATAATGAATAGAAAGAGAATTGACTGTTTCATTGGTTGATATTTTAAATGATTTTAGAAGCCACATCTGATACCGAACGTTACAGATTTGAATGTTGGATAAACAGAGTAGTCGATGCCTTGCCGAATGGAGTTGGAACCACCGTAGGCATTCACTTCCGGATCATACCATGAATATTTTGTGAAAGTGATCAGGTTCTGGCCGCTGGCGTATATCTGAGCAGATTTCACCCAGTTCCAGCCGAGTTGTTTGGCCGGTATGTTGTATGCGATCTGGATATTTTTAAAGCGCAGGTAGGAGCCGTCTTCAACAAACCTGTCAGAGATATTGGCAGAGAGTGTCCTGCTGATCTTTGGATATTTGGCATTTGGGTTCTCGGCGGTCCAGTGGCTTTCGTAAACTTCTGCCGGCAGGTTGAGACCCATACCGAGGTCGAGAGAAACGGCTTTGTTCAGGTTCATGATTTTGTTACCCTGTGAGCCTTGTATGAAGATCGTGAGTTCAAAGCCTTTCCAGTTTAGTACGGAGTTCAGGCCGTATGTAAAATCAGGATTAGGGTTGCCGATGTAGGTTTTGTCAGCAGCAGTGATCGCACCGTCTTTGTTCATATCTACATATTGGAGATTGCCGGTGGCGGTGTAGCCATTTTCTTTGTATCCGTAGAAAATGCCTAGTGGCTGTCCTTCCCGGAGAATATTGACATAGTCGTTTAAGGAGCCGGTATAGATGGCATCACCATAGATATCCTGGCCATTGTACAGTTTCAGCACTTTGTTGCGGTTCACGGCGATATTGGCATTTACATTCCAGCTCAGGGGACCTTTCAGGATGGCAGCGTCAATACCGAGTTCGAAACCTTTGTTTTGTATTTCACCTACATTTTGCAGGGTGGTGGTATACCCCATGGAAGCCGGTAATTGCACGGTATTCAGGAGGTTTACTGTTTTCTTTTTGTAATAGTCAAGCGTGATGGAGAGGTCATTGTGCAGGAAGCCGATATCTGCGCCAATGTCCAGCTGGTGGGTGATTTCCCACTTCAGGTCTCCGGGCAGTGTAGTGCCGGGAGAATAGGCTACATAAGCGGCATCGCCAAAAATAGTATTGCCTGCGCCGAGTTGGTTCAATGTCTGATATGGATTAATAGATGTATTGCCAGAGAGGCCATAGCTGGCTCTTAGTTTTAGATCAGCGATCACCTTAGACTGTTTCAGGAATTCTTCATTGGCCACTTTCCAGGCAATGGCGGCAGAAGGGAAGTTCGCCCACTGGTTATTCTTTGAATAGCGGGAAGAACCATCCCGGCGAATGCTGGCAGTGAACAGGTACTTGTCATTATAGCTGTAATTCGCTCTGCCCAGGTAAGAGAGCAATACCCATTTAGAATAACTACTATTTGGAATGCCTGGTGTAGAAGCGCTTTCAATATCGCCGGTACCAGATACATCACTGAGAAAGCCAGTGCCGGAAGCATTCAGTGTAGTATTGGTATTATCCTGATAAGTGAAGCCACCCATGATGCTAAAGGAGTGCTTATTGAACGCACGCTGGTAGGTGATCACGTTCTCATTCAGGAGGCCTGTCTGTTGCGTGGTTTCTATATTGGCATAGCCAACAGAATTGACGGTAGGTTCTATGTTGTTGTAAGCGTCAACGCGGTCATTCAGGTTGTCGATGCCGCCGGAGATCCTGATGGTGAGTCCTGTAATGGGCTTGATCGTTAAGGCTGCATTTGATAACACACGATCACCTTTGATCATGTCTGACTCTTCGTAGATATGTACTAACGGATTGACGATTACATTAGAGATAAAGGAATAAGCCGTATTCAATCTTCTGTACGAACCATCCGCCAGATAAGGAGTGAGTGAGGGAGGCGCCATTAACATACCTGATATCAGATCGCTTCCTCTGTTGCCAAGGGAAGAGTTTTTGCGTGAGCTATTGAGTCTTGTCAGGATAGTATTTAAAGAGACGCTGAGCACCTTGCTGATATCATGTTCAATATTACCACGCACGTTATAACGTTTGTAGTCGCTGCCTTTGATAATGCCATCCTGTAAGTAGGCAGAGCTGGACAGTGAAAACCGGGTGTTGTTTGTACCACCGTTCACCGTCGCGCTAATATTATACAGTGGTGCTTTACGAAGTACGAGGTCCTGCCAGTCAGTGCCGGCATTATGTCCGAGGCTGTCAATCTGTGACTGCGTGAAGTAGGGGGATAAGCCGTCGTTTGCAGCCTGCTCATTGTATAGTAATGCGTATTGCTGTGCATTCATGAGCTTCATTTTTTTAGATACACGTTGAATGGTGTAACCGGCATCTACTTCCACAGATGTGATATTGGTTTTTTTACCATTTTTGGTGGTGATCATCACTACGCCATTGGCGCCCCTGGAACCGTAGATAGCGGTAGAGGACGCGTCTTTCAGTACTTCAATACTGGCAATGTCGGCGTTCTGTAGGAAGGTCGGATTGCCATTGTAGGGAAAGCCATCAATCACATAGAGGGGTTCATTGCCACCTAAAATGGAGTTCGTACCTCTGATACGCAGACTTACGCTGGCACCGGGGGCACCGTTGTTTTGCATGACGCGTACACCGGCTGCCCTGCCGTTGAGTGCCTGCATGACATTGGTAGAGGGATAAGCGGTAATATCCTTAGATCTTACCTGGCTGAGTGAGCCGGTGAGATCACTTTTCTTTACAGTGCCATAGCCAACTACCACAATTTCGTCCGTGAGGGTTGCGGCTTCGGCGAGGCTAAAGTTTTGTGGCTGGTCGTTAGTGATCTCAGCTTCCTGGCTTTTGTAACCGATAAAAGAAACGACGATGGTGGTATTGCGTTTGACTTTAATCCTAAAGTTACCTTCAGCATCTGTGACCACGCCATTGCTGGTGCCTTTGGCCATGACGGTGGCGCCGGGCAGGGGTTGGCCTTTGTCGGTGACCACCTTACCTTTTATATTCAGGAGGGTATCTTGCGGTGGCGTTAGATGCACAGGTTGTGCAGGTGCTTCCCGTGGTTTAATAACGATATTTTTATTTATGATAGACCATGATAACAACTGGTCTTTCAGACAAAGGTCCAGAGCTTTTTCCAGCGGCGCATTTCTGAGATCGATAGAAACTTTTGGCGCCTGATCGATCAATTTGTGATCATAGAAAAAGACATAGCCTGTTTGTTTTTCGATATTGTGGAAAACCTTTTCCAGTGACGCGTTCTTTTCAGAAAGCGATACAAACTGGGCATATCCTTTAGCATAGATCTGCATACAGGCTGATAGCAAAATAATTACGGATAACTTCATAACAAGGAATGTTTTGAGGTACAGTCGCCGTTTAGAATTTAAATGCATACATTTGATTTGTTAGGGTAAATAATGTCCCCTCCTGGCTTTGGGCCAGGATTGTGGAATTTGAGAAAGCAATTCATCAGGTTTGCCCTTTCATTCGCCGGAGCAGACTGCAATCAGCTCCGGTTATTTTTTGGTCGGGCAGTAAGTACTATTTTTTCATAACGGTTGATATTGTTAGGTGGAAATAATGATTTTCGTATTGAATAAGACGATGTATTTTCTTATTTAAGAGGTGATTATAATTTTCCTTTCTTTGATCTTGTAATGAACATTGCTGAGTTCAAGTATTTTCAAAACGTCGTTTAAGCTGCTATTGCGTTCGATTTTCCCCCCGAATTCCCTTTCGGGTATATTAGCTTCATAAATAACTTCTACGTCGTACCACCGGCTTATCTGGCGCATTACGCCGGGTAGTGATTCATGGTTGAAATGAAAATAGCCGTTTTTCCATGCGACTACCTCATCTACATCTATATCTTTTTTTACAGTCATATTTTCTCCTTGCAGGGAAGCTTGTTGGCCCGGGTGGAGGCGTACGCTGGCGGTATTGTGTTGTACCTGAACGGCGCCTTCCAGGAGGGTGGTCCGGGTGCTGTTTTCGTCGGGGTAGCCCATGATATTGAAATGGGTACCTAAGACCTTTACTTCCATGTTGTTTACACTGACAATGAAAGGCATGTGGGCGTTGGGTGCAATTTCAAAATAGGCTTCGCCGGAGAGTTGTACTTCCCTGGTATTTCCGCTGAAAGCGGTAGGGTACCTGAGAGATGTAGCGGCATTGAGCCAGACTTTGGAGCCATCCGGCAGGATGATCATGAATTGTCCTCCCCTGGGTGTGACCAGGCGATTGTAATGCAGTTCGTTTGTGCCGGCTGCGTCGGCTTTATAGGCGAGTTGACCATTGTTGAGTTTGATGACCTGGACGTTGCCCTGGTGGGCAATGGCGCCGTTGTTGGCGCTGTCGAGGGTGATCTGGCTGCCATCGGCGAGGGTGAGGATGGCTTTGTTACCACCGGGTGCAATTGTATGAGGTTGCATGGTGGCAATTTGAATGGGTGGTTGTTGGTTATTGTGGGTGAGGTAGAGGATGCTGGTGGCCAGGAGGGCTAATAAGGTAGCTGCTACGGCGTAAAGTATTACTTTATGTGGTTTTTTCTCCTGGGTTTGGGCAGGTAGCAGGTTTTCCTTTTGCGTTTGAGCAGGTAGCAGATTTTTTTCTTGTATATGGGCAGGTAGTATGTTTTTTCCCTGCGTATTCCCTGGTAGCATATTTTTCTCCTGCGTTTGCGCTGCAAGCATGCCGGCGATGGCCTGCTCCCATTGTAGTCGCATGGCATCGTCTTCCAGGGAGTTCAGCAGGCTGTTGACTTCGTCCTGGGAGATGCTCCCCCTGAGGTATTTTTCTAAAAGGATTGAAAAGGTTTTCTGATCCATAACAAGGTAAAGACGCACAACCTGGGCAGAGGGAGGTGGTGTTTTGAAAATAAATTATGGCAGGAAGGAAAGTGCCCACAGGATGAGGATGGAGCGGGCGGGGTGATTGGCCAGTGCCCTGCGGAGGGTGACGATTGCCTGGACGATATAGCTTTTGATAGTAACGGGGGATAACCCCATGTTTTGGGCGATTTCCTTATGTTGCATGCCCTGGAAGCGGCTTAGTGTAAAAGCTTTTTGTTGTTGGGGGGAGAGATTGTGAATGGTGCTGAGAATGGTTTGTTCCAGTTCTTTGTATTCTGCTTGTTCTTGTGCAGTGGGGGCTTGCTGCTCCTGGAAGCAATGTTGGATGTATTGTCTATAAGCTTTGTCGCTGGCTAGTTTGCGCAGGCGGGAATAGATGATATTGCGGGCGGTGATAAAGAGGAAGCCTTCGGGCTTTTCGATAGCGGGAAGGGAGGAGCGTTTTTCCCAAAGCATGGTGAATACATCCTGTGCGATGTCTTCGGCAAAAGCGGGCGATTTGGTAAGGAGGAGGGCGGTATTATAGATGGAGGTCCAGTATTTTTCGAATATAAGTTGGTATGCATGCCGGTCTCCCCGGGCGATCAGTTTCAGCAAATCAACGTCACTATGTGGAACTTTATGCATAATATAGATAAGGAATGTTTTGGGCTGGTGATTTAAAAGTAATAATAAAAATAGATTCTGCAAATCAATTATTCATATTAGGTCTGGTTAAATGAAGCCCGGCAAGATTGCCGGGCTAATACTTATGCGTGAAAAATGAAGGATGTCTGGCAAGAATACCTGACATGTCTGATATACATTTAACCCCTAATGAAATATCGGATGTAAGAGATCTGAAATTGTTAACTCGCTACAAAGGAATTGAAAAGTTCAATGTGAGAATAGTTGTGGGTGGGTGTGCAACCCTTAGTTGTGTTTTGATAATCAGGGGATTGTTTTGATAAAAAAAAGCCAGGTAGGAATACCCGGCTTGTTTGATAAATATGAATGTGGCAAAAAATGAAGAGGTTGAGGTTAGTTTAGGGATGATTTATCGAAGGTGGGGGTTGGATAACTGTTTAGTTGGGAACAGTTGATGGTAATGTGGAAGTTGGAATATTTGGGGATGTGGCGGTAGTTGAGGAGGAGGAGCATGATGAGGCGGAAGGCGGATGGTTTGCTGCCTTTGGTGATGATGCGTAGGTGTAGGGTTTTGTACCAGTTGGATTCCTGCTGGTGGAGGGAAAGGGTGAATAGTTTTTGTTTGTTGTTCATGATTTTGGGTTTTATGCAAAGAAAGGGGATGGGAGGATGGGAGAGTAGTTGTGGAGGGGTGCGTAGGTGGTGGTAGGTGATTGATAATGTGGGTATTAGGGGTGAAAAAAAGCCTCACAGGGGTGAGGCTATGTTGTTTTTTATTTGAATAAGTGCATTGGGATGGGATATTTTTTCAATGTAGCTTTAGCATTTTCCAACTTTTTAATAATAAATGGGCTTTTGCGTATGTCTTCTATTGAAATGCTTACCCCTCCTTCAACTGCTTTATACTTTTTGTTTAAGACTTCAGAAAATACTGATTTTTTTTTCATGGTTTAAAATTTTAAACTTTTTTAGTTGCTAAAAATGATGAATAGTTTGTACCCTTTTTAAATATCTCCCATCCTTTATCCGTTAATCCTTTGACTTCGAAATGCTCGTCAATTTCTTCTTTGTAAGCATTGATACTAATTTGATATAATCGGGTTCGTGATGGAGTACTACCCTGAGCAATTATTCCTACTTTATTATACGAATCAATTATGTGCAATACAGTCCTGGCTACTGTCGCAAGAACTTTGTCTCTATCCGAATTATTTGAAACAACTGTATCGCTGATATTTTGGTCATCACCTTCTAAATCGCCAAATGCTAAATTTAGAACAGGTGTACCATCATCCATTCTATCGAAAAGGATATATGAAATTAATTTCCTTATTTTACCTTTCGGCCCAATACTATCAAACTGAAAAGTTGCATCTTCCTTATTGAAGGTGAAATTATATATTTCCTTGTCCATAACTTTAAATGGCACAAAGTAACATCCCTCTCTCCGGAAAAAACAGTTGCAAGGGCCTGTACAACCCCTGCCAACTGTTTCATTCATAACTCCTTATCCTCTTAAAGTTCCCTCAACCACTTGGTCATCCCTTTCAATATCTCTAACGCTTTATCTATCGCTGCTTTCTCAGGCATCCTATAATGATTCTGAAAACTTTTAAACGCTATCTCATCCGCCTGCTTTGAGCTAAACAGCTGTATAGCAAAACGCATGATCGCTGTCTCCTGTTTTATAGAAATATGATCGCCCGACCGCACAAATGCAGACATCAGCGTAGCAATAACAGATACAGCAATATTCAATTTGAGTTTTTCTCTGGTAAGGGGTTTATCGGGGTCCGGTATTCCACCAGATGTATGGAAGAAGCGGTTATCGATAAATAGCTTTAATCTCTGAACCGCCTGTAATGTGTAATTTAATAAATACACCGTGAAGGAGCCTTCGCCGGTATCTTCGGAAACGTCGGGAAGGGCCTCTGTCAGGCAGTTTGCAAGATGAGATAATACTCTTGAATATGACGATATGAAGTCATTGTAATGTTGAGGAGACGATAATAACACTGCCTTGTTAAAAATGGCAACTTGAATGTCTTTTTCATAGTCTTTAATTTTGTTCTTCTGCTCTTCAAACTCTTCCTGCGTAATCAGCGGAGCATCTTTAATGCTGATGTAACAGACTAGCTCAGACAGAAGGTCAATTGAATTTACAGCGTCCGACATATCCGGTTTTAGGGTTATTCTGAGCGGGCATTAGTACACTCAGAGATGAGATATATCTGGGGTGGTCGCTGGTTTTGCGGTGGCAAAGCTAAGTCATATTTACAGGTGAATAAAATCTTTCTTTTATCCAAACTAGCTATCATGGCTGGTTTGCAAGTTAAGTCAATGAATTTCAAAGTGAAATTAGGCTGGTAATTTTTCACATTAATGCATACACCCTTCCCCCAATCCTTTTTTATATGAATTTAATGTTATATTTTTCCTGAATGAATATTCGCATGTTCGGGAAACTGGAGCAGGATGGTTTGATCTCCCCCGGGTCAATGTCCAACATCCATGCTGCCGCCGGGGAAAAATTGTTTAGCCTCCATTGGGAATTGAAAACCATTCTTTATTTAGGAGTACTGTTATTAAGCGGGGGATTGGGTGTCCTTGTTTACAAGAATATCGATACCATTGGCCACCAGGTCGTACTGTTAGCAATTGCATTGGCTTGTGCCGGCTGTTTTTATTATTGCTTCCGGCGAAAGTTGCCTTTCTCATGGGGAAAGGTTCCAGCTCCCAACCCATTCTTCGATTACATTCTGCTGTTAGGATGTTTGTTGTTCATCACCTTTATCACCTACCTGCAAGGGGCGTATGGCGTATTTAAGTTCCACTATGGTACGGCTACATTTATTCCTTTGACAGTGTTGTTTTTCAGCGCTTATTACTTTGATCATTTAGGCGTTTTGAGTCTGGCTATTACCAACCTCGCTGCATGGCTGGGTGTAAATGTATCGCCACTGACATTTATGAAAGGTACGATGTATATAGATACACGCCTGATCATTACAGGACTGATATTGGGGGCCGCCTTGCTGTTGATGGATTACCTTACCCACTATCTGCGAAAGAAACCTCATTTCGGTTTTACCTACCGCAACTTCGGTATGCACCTGGTGTTGCTGGCATGTGTAACGGCGATGTTTAAATCTCATTTTAATTACTATAATGAAGAAAATGCCAGTTATCTGGTATGGTTCATAATTCAGATCGGCATTAGTTGCTATATATACAGGGAGGCATTGAAACACCAGTCATTTTATTTTCTGCTGATGATGGCTTTATATGGTTATATAGGGTTATCTTATGTAGTAGTACGATTGCTCATTCTCACAGAGAGCGAGGGTGGTATTTACGCAGGTATCCTGTATTTCATCGCCTCTGCTATTGGACTGATTGTATTCCTCATTAACTCAAATAAAAAGATCAAACATGATAGCCTACAATAAGCAACAGCTGGATAACAGGGAGATTGTCCTTGAAGCTGAAAAGGCTTTCAGGAAACAATTGATCACACAGGAGGAACTGGCCGCTATTAAAGCTGCCTATCCGGTAGTATTGTATACTCCTAATATGTACTTGCGGGTAGGATTGTTTATACTAACGTTGATAATAGGTATCTTTTCTTATGGGTTCCTGTGTTTAATCATGTTGGGAGGAGCTTCTGAAAATGTGTTTGGAGGTATTAATATCTTTTTTGCAGCAGGTTCATTTATCGTATTGGAACTGTTGGTGAAAGATAAAAAACATTATAAGTCAGGTACAGATGCCGCGTTGATGTGGATGTGTGGAAGTGCTTTGATAGGAGGGGTGCTGTTATTGGGTGTGAGTATGAGCCCTGTTGGAACAGGCATCTTTGTTTTTATAACTGCTACCTGGTTTTTTCTGCGTTTTGCTGACCAGGTAATGGGTTGGGTGGCACAACTGGCCTTGTTGTATACTTTGGTAGAATCCCTGCAGTCGCTCTTGTTAATGTTGCCTTTTATAATAATCGGGGTTTCTTTTGGCATGTACTGGCTGTTTAAAAAGCTGGCTCAGGATGATGCATGCAGGCACTATAAAAGTGTAATGAAAGGGATGCAGGCATTGGCATTGCTGACCCTATATGCAGGAGGAAACTATTTTGTGGTGAGATCGTTTTATGAATCGTTGTACAACGACAAACCCGGATGGCATGTGGTTATTTTACCAATGGGATGGATCTTCTGGATATCGACTGTTGTGATTCCTTTCGTGTATTTATTCTTTGGAATCAGAAATAAAAACCAGATCCTGATCCGTGTGGGAATGATATTGGTAGCAGCTATTGTGTTTACTGTAAGATATTACCATAGCGTGGCACCACTGGAAGTCGCGATGACACTCGGTGGATTGATCATGATCCTATTAGCCTATGGCATTATCAAATACCTCAAAGAGCCAAAGCATGGGTTTACTTCTGAGGAAGATGATGAGAAAGGTACGCTGGAAGCTTTACAGATTGAGTCGATTGTGATCTCACAATCATTCAGGACAGGTGCACCAGGCAAAGATCGCTTTGATTTTGGTGGGGGTAGTGCCAGTGGCGGTGGTGCCAGTGGAGAATATTAATGCAAGTACAGAATATCAAATAAAAACATTCATGAAAGAGGTTATTAACCTACGGGGATGAAAACCATTTTCAAAAAAAAAGAGACCGACGATTACTAGCCGTCGGTCCTTTGTTGGTGCTGTCAGCAGGTGCATCAACTTTGATGAGAACTAAACTGATACAAAGATAAAATGGCGGAAGGAAGAGCACCAGAGGGGAACTACGGAAAATAATCCGTAGTTCTACGGAATGTAAAGGCTACGTAGTAGTCTATTCCTTTCTTGCTATATAAAATGCATTATCCAACCTGGTCATCCCAATTTTTGGATAATACTCCATTGCTGTCGGCGCTGACAATAACAATAACATCGTCTTTGGCCCTATCACCTCCTGCGTCAAGGCCACTAATTTCCTCCCGATCCCCGTCGACTGATAATCCTTATTCACCGCCAGATCAGCCAGATAGCAACAAAAACAATAATCAGTCAATGACCTCGCTACCCCTACCAATTTCTCCCCATCCCACGCAGATACAACCAGGGTTGAGTTTTTATATATCTCCGCCATCCTCCCCGCATCTTTTGTCGGCCTTTTCAATTCCGCATTGTCATATAATTCAATAATATCCGCTGTAGCCGGAACTGTGTCTGTTTTGTAATGGATGTGCATATTTTTCTGGTTTATTTATCAAAATTACTGCTTGTCAGGACTATCTTTGTATCCCAGTTTTAAAATACAAAGTAGTCCAGATGCTGCCATTTCAGACCCTCATCCCCCTGAACAAAACCTTAGCCCTGCCTGTCTACAGGCAGATTGCCAATGCTATTGCCCAACATATCAGGAACGGAATCATAAAGCCCGAAACGGCCCTTCCAGGTACCCGTGAAATGGCTGAAACGCTGGATGTACATCGCAAAACCGTCGTCGCTGCCTACAGTGAATTACAAATTCAGGGATGGATCCTCGTCACTCCCCGGAAAGGATTTTATGTAGCCGGCAATCTACCGGAACTGAAACCCCGTGAATGGCAACAGGAAGGCGCCAGTGGTTATGGCAAACAAATGTCTGCTCCCTTCAATGTGCTGACATCCAATTACCAGGGTAGTATCTACCCTCCGCATACTCCATTCCGCCTCATTATTGACGATGGCTGGCCGGATACCCGTTTAGCACCGCTGGACTTACTGATGCGGGAATACAGAAGTCTCCTGAAATTCAAATACAAAAACCCGGTTACTGGCACTGTCACAGCCGGCGCTCTCAGTCTCCGGGAAGCGATGGTAGACTACCTCTCTGAAACAAGAGGTATCAAAGCTGACATCCCGAACCTCCTCATCACCCATGGCGCCCAGATGGCCATTTACATTGCCGCACGCCTTACCATTACCCCAGGTGCCCATGTGATCGCTGGCACACCCGGATATAACACTGCCAGTCAGTTATTCCAACACCTGGGTGCGAACCTCCTCACCGTACCTGTGGATGAGCAGGGCATAGATACCGACGCCGTTGCCGCTATCTGTAAAAAGCATCCTATCAGCATGCTCTATGTCATTCCTCATCACCATCATCCGACTACCGTTACCTTAAGTCCTGCCAGAAGAATGCACCTGCTGGAACTGGCAGCACAATACAATTTTGCCATCATCGAAGACGATTATGACTATGGCTTCCATTATAATTCCTCTCCCTATCTGCCGCTGGCCAGCGGGCAGCATGATGGAAGAGTGATCTACATAGGCTCTTTTTCCAAATCGCTGGCGGCTTCTGTACGTATCGGATTTCTGGTAGGTGCGGAAGACTTTATCCAGCAAGGCATCTACCTCCGCAAATTACTGGACCTGAAAGGCAACCACCTGATGGAAGATGCGCTGGCGATACTGATTAAAAACGGAGACATGTCCCGCCACCTGAAAAAGGCGAATAAGGTCTATCATACCCGGTTACAGCACCTGACTACGCTACTGGATACATGTATGCCGGGGGCAGTAGAATATACTGTACCTATGGGTGGCATGGCCATCTGGTCGCAGTTCAAAGTGCCTTTAAAAACATTGTCGGCACATGCAGCAAAGCAGGGTCTTTACATCAGCGATGGCTCTTTTTATATGGTGAAAAATGCCTGCCGGATTGGGTTTGCATCTTTGACTACACAGGAAATGGACGAGGCCATCACAATCTTAGCCAGCGGTATTTAATCCCTTGCATTTCGGGGATTTTCTTTGTATTATTATCCATTGCTTATCAACTGGATTTATTATGCAGAGAAAATTATGCCTGGCTTTAGCCTGTATTGTCATGTCCTTTAACGTTTCCGCTCAAAAAACCAGCAACGACCCTGAAAAAGAGAAATGGTTCATGGACCTTGGTCTTGGGATGTTTATTCACTGGAGTGTGGATGCCCAGCTGGGCGCTGTGATCAGCCATAGTATGGCGGGTGCCTCCGACGAATACCTGGAGCGGTTTACAAAAGAATTGCCCAAAACGTTTAACCCACATAAATTCAATCCTGACGACTGGGCTGTGCTCGCTAAACTCGCGGGTATGAAATATGTGGTATTCACCACCAAGCACCACTCCGGTTTTTGTATGTGGGATACAAAGACTACGCCTTTCAATATTATGAATACGCCTTTCAAAAAAGATGCGACCAAAGCCATCTTTGATGCCTTCCGCAAACAAGGTATCGCGATCGGTATCTATTTCTCACCTGAGGATTTTAATTACTTATATCAGCATCATATTCCCGTAGGCAGAATGCAGCTGCCACAGCACTTTCCTGAAAAGAACCCGGGGCTGATGGCACTTGACAAGTCGCAGCTGAAAGAACTCTTAAGTAATTACGGTAAGATCGACTTTATCTTCTTCGATGGTCCTGCCGAAGGGCTGAAAGAATACGCCTGGGAACTGCAACCGAACATCGTAGTGACCCGCGGACAAATGAATACGCCGGAGCAGGAGCTGCCTGATGCAGTTTTACCCGGTCCATGGGAGGCTTGTTTTACCATGGGTACAGACTGGCAGTATAAACCTACCAACGACCCTCAGAAATCCGGCACAGAGATGATCAATATGCTCATTGAAACCAGGGCTAAAGGGGGCAATCTCTTACTGAATGTAGGACCCAAACCGGATGGAGAAATCCAGATAGAACAGGAAGCGCTGCTGCGTGAACTGGCCCTGTGGCAGTTTGCCAATAACGAAGCTGTGACAGGCGTACGCCCCTGGCATATAGCCAAAGAAGGCAATGTATGGTTCACCCGTGGTGGGGATAGTACGACCGTCTATGCCTTTGTACAGGGCGGTAAGGACTGGAAATATGGAGAAAGAAAAGATATGGTGTTTCACACATTGGAGGGAAATGCCCAGACCAAAGTGTCCATTTTAGGCTATGCCAGTGAGCTGGTAGAATATAAAGAAAACTTTGATGCGGGTATCTATTCACAGAATACCCCTGTAGGGCTTTTCATCAGTGCTGTAAACGGACAGCGTTTTTACACTGATCGCAAGTGGCCAAACCCTGTAGTACTAAAGATAGAGCATGTAAAATTCAAGCCGGTAGTAACGAACTATCGCCAGAGTACCATCGACGGTGCAAAATGATATGAATGGCTGTCAGCAGGTAGGCTGATGGAGATTGGCTTACCTGCTGACAGAATTTATTATCTTTGGGGCACTTTATGCAATTAGCGAAGAAGATACTAACAGGGGACCTTACACGTTTTGGCCAATATTTGCGCGAATGGATGCAGGGTGATAGTGCGCTTTTTAATAAGATCACTGACTACATTCTACGACATTCCGGCAAGCAGGTACGACCTGTATTTGTATTGCTGAGCGCCCACCTGGCGGGCAAGATCACCGAACAAAGTTACAGGGCCGCTGTATTGGTAGAGCTGTTGCACAATGCCTCGCTTGTACACGATGATATCGTAGACGATGCAGCGGAAAGGAGAGGACAAGCCTCGGTAAATGCCCTCTGGAAGAGCCGCACGGCTGTATTAGTGGGCGATGTAATGTTTTCGAACGGCATGCTGCAATCTCTCTCGATAGGCGATCATAAGATCCTGAAGATATTTTCGGACGCCATTGAAGAGACGATCATCGGTGAGCTGGAACAGCTGACACGCTCGAAAAAGTTAAATTTAAAAGAAGACGTTTATTATACCATCATCCGTCAAAAGACGGCAGCGCTGCTAAAGGCAGCCTGTAGAGCCGGCGCCGCTTCCGCCACCAATGATGAAACCATAGTTGAAAAGATTGCATTGTTCGGAGAGAAAGTAGGAATGGCCTTTCAAATCAGAGACGACCTGTTTGATTATGGCACTGAAGATGTCGGCAAACCAGTAGGCAATGACATCCAGGAAAAGAAAGTAACCTTGCCCTTAATCTATACGATTGCCAATTGTTCCCCTGCACAGCGTAAAGAATTATTACACATCATCAGGCACCAGAATACCAACAAGCAAAGAATTGCTTACCTGATTTCAGTAGTAAAGGAATGTGGTGGCTTTGACTATGCAACTGAACGCATGTATGCCTTCAGAGACGAGGCGTTGGCCATACTCGATACTTTTGATAATACAGAAGTGAAAGATGCATTGGAAGAAATAGTACGCTATACGACTGACAGGAAGTATTAACAGTAAGTTAATTTAAGGAGTCAGTAATTATCCTCAACTTGCAACCACCATACTGTTGCAACATGTTGATCTTACAATTGAAAGATGGCAATGAGACGGTGTTCGAACAGGTCTATGACCTGACACACAAAAAAGTCTACCGCTATTTTCTGAAAAGAAATGCCACACATGATACAGCCAGAGATCTGACCCAACAAACATTTATCCGATTATGGCAATACCGTCAAACTTTAAAGGAAGACCGCACACTCGATACAAAGTTATTTACTGTAGCTAATTCCGTTTTGATAGACCACCTGCGTCGTCATGCCCATCGGCAGCAATTACAGGATTCTTTCAGCGATCTGCAACCAGCCAGTACCCAACAGGCTTTGCTGGCCTATGAGCAGCAGGATTACCTGCATGCTGCCATTGCCCACTTACCCCCCGTGAGGCAAAAAGTAATTCAGTTAAGATTAATCCATGGATTTACCAACAAGGAAATCGCCCTCCACTTATCTATTGGTGTAAAAACCGTAGAAGACCACATTACCAAAGCTTTGCGGCAGGTAAAATCCATGCAGCTACTCATCCTGCTACTCATTTGTATTAAGTAAATGTTAACAGCAGGGGATGACGATGCCGGCATGCGTAAACAATTTTGAAGTCAACTATACATGCAGATAACTCACGCGCAATTAGACAGGTTCCTGAAAGGACTTTGTACAGCAGAAGAAGCACAGTTCATAGCTGATTACCTGCATGAGCACCCGCATGTGTTAGATGCATTTCTTCAACAGGACTGGGACGGGACAGATGCGGATACAGCTTTGCCAGCTGGTCTGAGCGATTCGATGTACCATCAGATTGAAAAGTACACCGTACGCAGACCGCGTATGAAAAAGTGGATGTGGACGGCTGCTGCTGCGGTTGTATCTGTATTAGCAACTTTAGGGCTCTTTCAAAAAAAGAATAGCAAACCTGCTATGATGGCTTCATTGCACACACCTGCACATAAGACTGCACAATGGCAGGTGTATAAAAATGACCAGCATAAAAAAGATACCATTTTTTTGGCAGACGGTACCACCGTGTACTTATTTAAAAATGGCAGTATCCGTTACAAAGAAAGAGAAGTATACCTGCAAGGTAAAGCTACCTTCAATGTGACCAAAGATGCACATGCTCCATTTATGGTATATGCAGGCCCTGTAACGACAACTGTATTAGGTACAAGCTTTAATATAGACCAACACCAGAAACAGGTAATTGTAACATTATATAGCGGTAAAATAGCGGTTCAACAGGCATCAATGAAAAAAGTAGTTATGCAGCCAGGGCAACAGTTAGTATACAATGATTTCGTTGTACCTACGGTAGCCACCAGTGATTCTGTATTCAATAATACACCTGTAGCAATAGTATTGGATGCATTGTCCAGAAGATACAACAGCGTGATCCGGTATGATCCGGGTCCCCTCAGGCATCACTACTTTACAGGTTCCGTCATGCCAACAGATTCATTGCAAACTATCCTGCATGTAATCGGCCAGATGAACGGACTGACAGTGACACAGGTAAATGATACCGTAATAATCAGATAAATAATACATCGCCCTTACGATAATGGGGAAATGCAGATATACCAATCTGCAAAGGGCTCCCTTTTGCACTAAACAAACATTATGTATGAGACCATTACAAACGACTTTGAAATTTGCCACCTGGCTGCTATGCCTGTTTGTATGTCAGACTGCCTGGGCACAGGCGCTGACAGGCAGTGTGCTTAGCGATAAAGGCGACCTGTTGCCCGGTGTAAGTGTGCAGGCCGAAAACCAGCGCACACACCAAAAGTATGCTGCTTTGTCCGATGAACATGGCGTATTTGAATTCAAAAAATTAATTGTAGGAGAAACATATGATCTGAGCTTTACTTTCATGGGCTATGCGCCCGGTAGTTATAAAGGCTTTGTAATTAAACAGGAAGGAAACAATTCCCTCATGATCCGTCTGCATGAGGATGCAAAAGGATTGAATGAAGTCGTTGTTACTGCACTGGGTGTGAAAAAGGAAATTAAGAAGATCGGTTACGCCGTGCAGGAAGTAAAAGGTGCTGACCTGGTAAAAGCCAGAGATGCCAACCCCGTAACCGGCCTTACAGGAAAGGTCGCCGGTTTATCCGTTGCTGCCAATCCTGAATTAATGGGTACACCTTCACTGGTGATGCGCGGTAACCAGATCACTTTGTTTGTTGTGGATGGGGTACCTATCAGCAGCGATACCTGGAATATCAGTCCTGACGATATTGAATCCTACAGTGTGCTGAAAGGCCCTGCTGCCGCTGCTTTGTATGGGAGCCGTGCACAGTATGGTGCCATCCTTATTACTACAAAAAAGGCAAACCCTAAGCGCGGTTTCGTGGTAGAAGTAAATTCTACCAACTCCTTTGATAAAGGATTCATTGCCGTGCCACATGTTCAACATGAATACGGTGGTGGTATGTATGGACTGTATGCTTATGCTGATGGATTTGGTGGTGGCTTGCAGGATGCGCAGTACCAGCTGTGGGGACCCCGCTTTCGTGGTCAGTTGCTGCCGCAGTATGATGGGGAGTACGATGCAAATAATATCTACACCACTACTTTCGGTGACCAGGTGTATAAAGGACATATCAAACCAGCACCTTATCTGAACAGGGGGTATGTAAATGGAAAAGGCAACCTGGAACGCTTTTTAAGAGCAGGGTTTCAAACGACCAACAACATTTCCTTGTCTGCTTCCGGTGAGAAATATGCGATGCGTTTTTCTTTATCCCAATCTCACCAGGAAGGCATCGTTCCAAATACAGGCGTGAATATTGTGAACTTCAACGCTACCGCATCTTACAAGGCATCTGACCGTTTGACCTTTAATACGAATTTTAATTTCAGCCGTACTTATACACCCAATATCCCTGACGTCACATATGGCCCTAACAGCCTTGTGTACGATCTGTCTGTATGGACAGGCGATGAGTGGAGCGTTACTTCTCCTGACATCAGGGGCAAATGGCAACCGGGGTATAAGGATGTGAAAATTGTTTTCCCTGAGCACGTACATTACAATAACCCATGGATGATGGTGGAGGACTGGTTGCGTGGTCACTACAAGACAGATGTGAATGGGTATATCTCTGCCAACTATAAACTGGATAAACACCTAGATGTATCCGGCCGTACACAGGTCACGACCTACAACTTATTACGTACTGAGAAAATGCCGTGGGGCGCTTATACCTATGCCAGAACATTGGGTCAGGGTGATTACCGTGAAGACAGAAGGAACATGTTTGAAAGCAATACAGATGTAATGCTGAACTATAACTACAATGTTACGCCACTGTTGAACCTGACAGGTCTGGTCGGCGCCAACTGGAGAGAGTTCACGTATAGCTCTAACTTTACTTCTACTGACTATCTCGTAATTCCCAAGGTATATAACTTCAGTAACTCCCTGAATGCCCTGATGACGAACAACTTCAATTCAGACATGCGGGTACTGAGCACATATGCCTCTATGGATGCGGGCATCGGCAGATATGCTACTTTATCATTCACAGGAAGAGTAGATAAATCATCTGCTTTACCAAAAGGTAGTAACGTCTACTTCTATCCAAGTGTAGCTGTCGCTTCTGTGATCTCTGATTATATTAAACTGCCCGGCTTTATTTCATTCCTGAAAGTACGTGGTTCCTATGCTACTGTACATGGTGATGCCACTGCGGCTACTATCGGCGCTACACCTTATAATACCTATACACAGTTAAGTGGTTCTACTGCAGGCACCCTGACGACTAACTTTTCACAATATGGTATCAACTACCTGAGCCCATATAATGGTCCTGACTATTCCTTACAATCTGTGTACGCCACTTCCAAGCCTTATAATAATGTAACTGCCGCGTCTTCATCCACTAATATTTTTGACCCAAATATCAAGACGTTCAATCGTGTGAACTTTGAAGAAGGATTTGATATCCGCTTCCTGGAAAACAGGCTGGGCTTCAGCGCCACTGCTTTTCAATACATAGATGGTCCGCAGATATTGCAGAATGCTGTATCCCCTGCTTCAGGATACACCGGCTATTATATCAACGCCCTGAAGACAAAAAAGACAGGGTATGAACTCACATTGAATGGTACCGCCATCAAGTCAAAAGACTTCTCCTGGGATGTACTCGTGAACTGGTCTACCTACAAAGATGTGTATGCTGAGCTGCCTCCGGGTCAGACTTATTACAATACCTTCTTCAAAAAGGGAGACAGAACGGATAAATTATACAACACCGGTTTTGTGAAATCACCAGATGGACAGATCGTATACGATGCAGGCGGAAAACCACTGAAGAACCCTGTGAACCAGTTCCTGGGTTATATGAACGGGGATTTTCAATGGGCAATCAACAACTCTTTCAGGTATAAACAATTGTCACTCAGTTTTCAGTTTGATGGAAATGTGGGTGGTGTGATCAGTAACAGGTTGTATTCACTGACTATGCAGGGTGGTGCTAACATCGCTACAGTAGAAGGCGCGATTGGGAAATCAAGATTGGATGATGATGCGAATGCAGGGGTGAGCAGTTATAAAGGTACCTATGTAGGCCAGGGTGTACGGGTCTCCAATGGGGCAGCTATTAAGTATGACAACTTCGGAAAGATCACCAACTACAGTGAATTGCAGTTTGCGCCGAATACATCGACCAGCACAGTACAAACCTGGGCTACCCAGTATTATGGCCAGATCCAGGAAGGTATGCTGACGAGCAAAACCTATGCAAAACTGAGAGAGGTAGTGATTGGATATGCATTACCAAAGCCATGGCTGAATAAGACTTTCATCAGCAATGTGAACGTATCGCTGGTGGGCAGGAACCTGCTCTATTTCTATAAAGATAACAAGTACAAAGGTATCGATGTAGAACAGTACAATACAGCCAGCGCCGCTTCCGGTCTGCAAACACCTACTACGAGAAGGTTTGGTTTTAATCTGAATGTTGTGTTTTAAACCTGTTAAAAATTAAAGGATGAAAAAGCTCATCATATTCGCAGCTGCTATCATTGGTATGAGCAGTTGTAAAAAAAGTTTCGAAGATCTGTATGTGAATAATAACAAGCCTACCTCAGTACAGGCCTCCTTATTATTCAATGGGTTGCTGGCCGGTATTGTCGATGCACCGGGCGGACAACTGGACAGGATCAGTCAGTACCAGTTACAGAATAACTCTTACTTTGGTAATAACCAGTATAACTTCGGATCGGGTGATAACCTGTACCTGAACCTGACGAATGTAGTCAATATGGAAAAACAGGCATTGGTGGCTGGTGCGGCTGCGAAGAATCCCTATGCCGCATTGGGTAAATTTTTCAGGGCCTATTTCTTTGCGAAGATGAGTCTTGAAATGGGTGATATTCCCATGACGGATGCATTGGAAGGCGCCACCAACCTGAAACCAAAATACGATGATCAGAAGACGGTATTCAGCCAATGTCTGAACTGGCTGGATAGCGCCAATACAGATCTCGCCGCCTTAATCGCAGCAAATGATAAAACGTTATCGGGCGATATGTATTTCTCCAATAACCTGAAACAATGGCAGAAGGTAGTGAACACGTATGAATTAAGATTACTGATTCACTTAAGCAAAAAAGCCAATACAGACGAAGACCTGAGAATACCTGAGCGGTTTGCAACGATTGTAAATAATCCTGCCAGCTATCCGATCATGACCAGCATGTCCGACAATCTGCAATATGTATGGCTGAACCCAACCAATAAGTATCCGTTGAACAAGGAATCCTTTGCGAATGGTTCTTTGAACAACAGTGCATCTACCTACGTAGGACTTTTGACCACCCTGAAAGATCCAAGGGTATTTGTTACCACAGATCCTGCGCCGGGTGTTGTATCTTCCGGTGGCAGTCCTACTGATTTTTCTTCCTTTAAAGGTGGGGATATTGGTGCAGATATGGGTGTATTGGCTACGCAGAATGGTGCCGGCGTGATCAGCTATATCAACAGATGGAGGTATTATTCAGGTTATACCGCAGAGAATACTTTTATCATTGGATATATCGAAATGTGCTTCAACATTGCAGAAGGTATCAATAGAGGCTGGGTGGCAGGAGATGCAGAAGCCTACTACAAAGCAGGTATTAAAGCATCCTGGAGCTTTTATGGCGTACCTGAGGCAGGTGCGATGACAGCTTATTCACTGCCACTGGGCATACCTATCACGGGCCCTTATGTACAATCAACTGTGAATGTGAATTTCGAAAATTACTATGCACAATCCAATGTTAAATATGCAGGAAATAATGATGATGGGTTAACAGAAATACTACAGCAGAAGTATATTGCTTTCTTTTGTAACAGTGGTTTAGAGCCGTATTTTAACTGGAGAAGAACGAAAGTACCCACCTTCAGCACCGGTGTAGGAAATGGTAACAACAACATGGTCGCTATGCGCTATAAGTACCTGTCACAGGATCAGTCTGCAAATACAGCCAATTACAATGCAGCGATCGTACAATACGGCAATGTAGACGACATCAATGGTATAATGTGGATTTTAAAATAAAACTATGAAAAGGTTATTAGGTAGTTTTTTGATGCTGGCTTCCCTGGGAGCAGCTGCACAGATTGATGTGCAGGCACATAGAGGCGGACGTGCTTTGATGCCGGAAAATACCATTCCTGCTATGAAGCATGCGATAGATCTGGGTGCGCGGACACTGGAACTGGATTGTGTGATCTCTGAAGATAAGAAGGTAGTCGTGTCGCACGATCTGTATATGTCGGCTGACTTTATGCGGACCCCGGAAGGAAAGGATATCGAAAAGGCCGGTGAACTATCCTACAAGTTGTACACCATGCCATATGACAGCATCCGGAAATATGATGCCGGTACCAAACCACATAAAGACTTTCCAAAGCAGGTGAAGATGAAAACGTATAAACCGCTGTTGTCCGAACTGATTGACAGCGTGGAAGCTTACGTAAAAGCGCATCACCTGAAGCCGGTGTATTACAACATGGAGACCAAGTGCTCTCCTGACGGGGATGGCACTTTTCACCCGGCGCCGGATGAGTTTGTGGCGCTGATGATGAAGGTGATCAGGGACAAAGGTATCCAGAACAGGGTGACCATACAATCTTTTGACATCCGGACCTTGCAGGTGATCCACAAACTATACCCAAAACAAAGACTCGCACTGCTGGTATACGGAAAGGACAGTTTCGATACGAATATTGAGAAGTTAGGCTTTACCCCGGACATCTACAGTCCTTATTCCGCGCTGGTAAACAAGGACCTGGTCACCACCGCCCACAACAAGAAGGTGCAGGTATTGCCCTGGACGGTAAATGACCCGCAGGAAATGCAAAAGATGATAGACCTGGGCGTAGATGGAATCATTACGGATGATCCGGAATCCCTCGTGAAATTGGCCGGAAGTTATCAGAAGAAATAGATTCAGTACCTTTGCGGTTCATTTTGAATCGAATTATGACTTTTGATGAACTAAACCTCAGCAAGCCTTTATTGAATGCCCTGAGTGACCTGGGCTATACAACGCCCACCACCATTCAGGCGAAGGCCTTTTCTGTGGTCATGTCCGGTCAGGACGTATGTGGCATTGCACAGACCGGTACGGGTAAAACCTTTGCTTACCTGCTGCCGGCTTTGCGGCAGTGGAAGTTTTCCAAAGAGCGCTATGCCCAGATCCTGGTAGTAGTGCCTACCCGCGAGCTGGTTACCCAGGTAGTGGAGGCGGTAAAGAAGCTGACACCCTATATGAATGTGGAGGTCGCCGGATTTTTTGGTGGGGTGAATATGAACCCACAGATGGTGACAGCCAATGAAAAACTGGATGTGGTAGTAGCGACCCCTGGCCGGTTGGTAGACCTGGTGCTGAGTGGTGCATTGAAACTGAAAGCTATTAAGCGACTGGTGATCGATGAGGTGGATGAAATGCTGAACCTTGGTTTTCGTCCGCAACTGAAACATATCCTGGATTTACTGCCGGCTAAAAGGCAAAACCTGCTTTTTTCGGCGACTATTACCCCGGAAGTAGAGGATCTGATGGAGGTGTACTTCAATGCACCGGTAACGATAGAAGCTGCACCTGTGGGTACGCCACGTGAGAATATCAGTCAGACAGGGTACGCGGTACCGAACTTCAATACGAAGGTGAACCTGCTGGAACTGCTGCTGAAAACACGAGAGGAGATGAGCAAGGTGCTGATCTTTGCCGCTACCAAAGAACTGGCCAACCAGCTGTATGAACAGTTAGAAACGAAGTTTCCTGAGCGGGTGGGTGTCATTCACTCCAATAAGGAGCAGAACCATCGTTTTAATACGGTAAAGAAATTCAAATCAGGCGAATACCGCTTCCTGATTGCAACAGATATCATCGCGAGAGGTATTGATATTGAGGATGTGAGTCATGTGCTGAACTTTGATGTACCTGAGGTACCGGAGAGCTACCTGCACCGGATTGGTCGTACCGGTCGTGCGGACAAGCATGGTAAGTCTATCATTTTCCATACAGAACGTGAGAAAGAGGCATTGGAAAGAATTCAGACCTTGATGAATTATGAGATTCCTTTGGAACCATTGCCGGAAGAGCTGGAAATCTCTGATGTACTGACAGATGATGAAAAGCCGGAGGTGAAGATGAAGAACTTCCTGGTGGCATTACCCAAGCTGGAAACTTATGGACCTGCTTTCCATGAGAAGAAGGAAAAGAACAAGAAAGTGAATGTAAAGATCTCCCATAAGGAGAAGATGCAGATGAAATATGGTAAGCCTAAGACAAGAGGGGCCAAGAAGAAAAGGAAATAACTAAAGAAGAAAAGGAAATAATTAAGAAGACCCGGCTTATACAGCCGGGTCTTTTCAATTATAGAAGCATCGAAGAAGCGTCGAACAAGCATCGAACAGAGCTTATAGAAAGGTCGAAGAAAGCTTATAGAAGCATCGAACAAACCTTATAGAACATCCCCTTTATTTCCATGTTTTTTCGCCTTTCTTCATCTTGTCATAAATCGCCTGATACTCCGGTATCTCTTCCTCATGCGCCAGTTCCACTGATTTTACCATCCATTTCAGGGCATTTTCCTTATCTCCCAGCCTATACAACAGGTTCGCATAAGTACCCATGGTAAACGTATTCCTTTCTATCTCCACCACTCTTTCCATCCATTTCAGGGCCTGGTTTAATAAGACAGTATCGGCTGTGCCATTGAATACCTTTTGCGCCATGCTACTGATTTTGGTAGGGGAGAAGCTGGTACCGCCTTTGTTCAGGTAGTCGGTCACGCTTTCCGTCATCGGCTGCCAGTCGTGCGTCTTTTTCGCATCAGCTTCCATTTCCAGTATAGCGAGGAATTGCGGGCGGAATGGATCGGGTATAGAAGTCGTATCTGCATTTTTAAGCCCCAGATCCATATTGAATGTCTGTGGAATAAAGGCGGCGTGTATTTTACGCAGGGTATCGAGCGGCACTTTGATGATCTCACGATCGTAAGTCATGAGGCCATTTTCCTCAATTTCTACATCGTAGGGTTCAGTGTATATGGAGCCAGACTGGCCCTGTGTTTCGTATTCTTTTAGTTTTTTAACCATGGAGGCATAGCGGGAACTTAACTCTGCAGGCGTGATCTTTACATATCCCCAACCGGCTACAGCATCCCATTCATGGTTTTTGACAGGTACACCGATGCCACCCCATTCACCCAATACCCTTGCTTTGCCGGGTAGAGCCGGAGCAATACCGGGACCCGGGTAGTCATGGACGTCTGCAAAGTCGGCATTGGCCCATTTTTCTGCAACTTCTTGTCCATCCATCTCGTAGTTTTCGCCGGTATGACCGTTTACAAGACGGGTAGGATCTGTGCTCTTCAGCCATTTGGTCAGGCGGAGCTGATCGTAGGTAAACCAGCCTTCATTGAAGAGTACCCATGAAATGATGGAAGGATGATTGTAAAGTTGGGCTACGTTAGCAGCGCTTTCTTTTTCAAAAGCTTCCTTTGCTTCAGGTTTCAGACTGGCGCAGGTCACCATATCCTGCCAAACGAGCATGCCTAACTTATCAGCGTAATAGTACCACCGGGCTGGTTCTATTTTGATGTGCTTACGGATGGTGTTGAATCCCATGGCTTTGATGGCTTCGATGTCAAAGCGGAGGGCATCGTCAGTAGGTGCGGTATAAAGACCATCCGGCCAGAAACCCTGGTCGAGTACACCAAGGTTGTAGGTATATTTATCATTCAGGTAAATCCTTTCCTGTCCTTTTGGATCTTTTTTGACAGCGATTTTGCGCATGCCGAAATAGGAAGAAACGACATCGGAAGTATCCCCATTCTGAATGAGTTTTACAGAGAGGTCATAGAGAAAAGGATCTTCCGGGCTCCACAGGTGTGCTTTGGGAACAGGGATTTTGATGGTTTCATTGGTTTTACCTTTGACGGAGCTGATAATTTTGCCATTGGTGCTGGCGAATGCCGCTACCTTATAGGTTCCAGTCATGCCACCGGTTTTGACGGTGAGGGAAAGGAAACCGCCGTCTACATCAGGCGTAACCACGAGAGATGAGATGTAGGTGTCAGGTACGGTTTCGAGCCATACAGTTTGCCAGATGCCGGTGGTAGCCGTGTAGCGGATGCCTTTGGGAGCCAGAACCTGTTTGCCATGGGGATTGATGCCCTGGTCAGAAGGATCCCATACGCTTACCAGTATTTCATTGTCGCGTTCTTTCAGCAGGCGGGTGATGTCGTAAGTAAAGTTCTGGTAGCCACCGGAGTGGGTACCGGCTTGTTTACCATTCACATAGACGGTGCTTTGCCAGTCCACGGCGCCGAAGTGGAGGAGGATCCGTTTTCCTTCAAGCCGTGAAATAGGGGGCAGGGTACGTCTGTACCAAAGCCGTTGCGAGGGCAATACAGCCTTTTTAACGCCCGATAATGCCGATTCGATAGGATAAGGCACCAGGATCTCTCCGGCAAAAATTACAGGCTTTGTAGCGTCTTTGTCAGTAATGGCGTATTCCCATAGTCCGTTCAGGTTTTGCCAGTTGTCACGGACCATCTGGGGACGTGGATATTCAGGCAGTGCGTTCGTGGGAGATACCAGTTTGGCCCAGCGGGTTTGCAGGGCTACAGGTTGTAGCTGCCAGTTGGTCTGCGCGTGTAAAACATGTGCTGTACAGGAAAAAGTGAGAGAAACAGCAAGGTGTTTAACAAAACGTTTCATTATAAAGGTTTAAGTGGCTAACGAATATAACGGCCAGAGGGGAAGTATATCCGCAGTCATAAAAGGTGAAATATGATTAGTTGCGGATAATGAGAAAAAGTAACATCGCCCTACGCGATGTTACTTGCTTATATCAGGCGAGCATAGAAAGCAGCAATAAGGGTACACCGGCGAGTTGTTGGTACAATTCCCCTTTGCAGGTCAGTTGAAATTCATCATTTTTCACAAGGCCATAACGCCTGATCTCTTCTGCTGTGAACAGTGTTGTAAAAGGAATGAAATCAGGTTTAAAGCCCTGTAAAGCCAGTTTGTCGGCATAGTCTTCTCCATAGAACCGGATATGCCCCGGATCTCCGAATGCGATAGCTCTCTGTGCGGGAGAGGTAATGGAATCATCCTGGTAGGTAGATTTCATACCATGTCTGACTGGCACCTGGATGAGTGCAGTACCATTGGGTTTGAGTACCCGGCGTAGTTCGCGCATGGCCCGTTCATCGTCGTGAATATATTCCAGCACGTGGCTACAGAGGATCACATCATACGTATTGTCGGGAATTTCGGGCATGTTTGTGATGTCCAGATAGATAGTGTCTGCAGGGTAAGTGCTTTCAAACATCCGGGCGAATTTGTCTGCCGGCGTGTATTGTAGCCCTTTGATCTTTGTGAAATAATTGTAGAAAATTGTTTCAGGACCAACATGAAGCAATTTCTTACCAGGCGCAATAAATCCCGGATGTCGATGCAGGTAGAGCCAGAGTGCGCGATCGCGTTCATTGGAGCGGCAACGCGGACATTGTCCCGGGCGTCTGTCAACGCCGAGAGGGAGAAAACGAGTGAACGAATGATTGCAGCAAGGGCAGGTTACATTTGTGCCACGATAGCAGATGCCGCGGAATTTCAGGTACAGCGGTAAAGCTGTCCTTTTCAGGATTTTTTTAATAATCAGACGCATGAAAGTTGGGCATTAGGCTGATAGGGAATTATTACGCATTACTTGAATCAAATGTGAGGAAAGAAACTGAATCTGCAAGTAGAAAGTGACCGGCGGTAGCCTCATTGGTAAAGGAATTATAAATTATAGAATATTTGATTTGTAGGTGGGTGGATGTGGGGAAGTTGACGGTGGGCTGATGAAGAATAGCGTGATGATAAATAAAGGTGCGGTGAGGATGCAACCTTTTTTATAAAATGGATACTTTGTTCAGGTATGAGAACTATAATTTTCCTTTTGTTGACCATCCCTGGATTCGGACAAAATTTGCCGGCTCTCTTACTAAATAAGGATATCAATGCCACCTTTTCAATTACGGCCTATGATCCTGCTGCTGCGGAGTGGGGAATTGCGGTGGCCACGAATAATATTTATGTGGGAAATTCCACTATTTATATTGAGCCGGGAGTGGGCGCGTTTTCTGTGATTGCGGAGACGGAACCGGCATATGGTATAAATGGATTGGCGCAGTTGAAAAAAATGCCATTAAAAGAAGCTATTGAATATACAAGCGCACATGATGAAGATGCCGGATTGAGACAGGTGGCCGGGATTGATAAAGAAGGAAATACTTATGCATATGTTGGAAAAGAATTGAATTACTGGAAAGGAATAGCGGGTGCAAAAAGCGGTAAGAACTATGTAGTAATAGGTAATCAACTGGCAGCCGGTGTGCTGGATAGTATGGGCAGCGTATTTGAACGGACTAAAGGCACCCTGGCAGAACGTCTGTTGGCAGCATTAGTGGCAGGACAACAGGCGGGTGGTATGATCACCGGCAAACAATCTGCGGCGTTGATGGTAAAAGGCACGCACAATGAATGGTACAACCAGATAGATGTAAGAGTTGATCATTCATTGACTCCTTTTGAAGACCTGAGCAGGTTATTGAGTTTTCATTATGGGAGGATCAGGTTGAATCAGGCCATCTTTCAATTGAAAAAAGGGAATATGGGAAAAGGAATCGCATTGCTGGAACAGGCCACTACAATGCTGGAAGGATGGAAAGGGATGCAGTCCAAAATAGCCATGGCGAATATACTGGCAGGTAGAGAAGCGCAGGCAGCTAAAATTTTAGAAGGCGTAAATAAAGAATATATCCCCGCTTTTTACTGCCTGAAAAATTATATTGATATAGATACAGCCCAATTTGATAGTAAAGATTGGAACAGTGCAGTAGCAATGTTGATACAATTAAAACGGAATGAAGAGGCAGTGCGTGTAGCAAAAGATGTAGTAATAAAATACCCGGCCGATTCTTATAGCTGGTATTTGTTAGGAAAGGCATACAAAGATGAAGGCAAAATGAAAGAAGGGAATAAATGTTTTGAAAGAGCTGTGAACCTGGATAAAGATAATGTTGAAGCACTTGCCGCATTAAATAACAATTAGGCCGGAGAATGAAATCGCCGGCCTGTTGATTATAAATAAAAACCTTATTGAATAACTATCTTCTTCATCACACCATGTACTTCTGCCACCACTGAGCAGGCTGGTACCGCTTTTATCTTCATAAGGCCCGGCCACCGGTAGAACAGGCTGGTACCATTTTTATCTTCATAAGGCCAGGCCACCGGTAGAACAGGCTGGTACCGCTTTTATCTTCATAAGGCCCGGCCACCGGTAGAACAGGCTGGTACCATTTTTATCTTCATAAGGCCAGGCCACCGGTAGAACAGGCTGGTACCGCTTTTATCTTCATAAGGCCCGGCCACCGGTAGAACAGGCTGGTACCATTTTTATCTTCATAAGGCCAGGCCACCGGTAGAACAGGCTGGTACCGCTTTTATCTTCATAAGGCCCGGCCACCGGTAGAACAGGCATAGTACAGGTAGTATTTGCCATTCATGTACACACATTCAGGCGCCCGTAAGGTGCCGGCAAAGTCCATAACACACGTATTGATCCGGCTGGGCCAGGTACCGGATGCAAAAACCGTGGAGTCGATAGTCCAATCGATCAGGCCAGTAGACGTAAGGTGATACCAGGGAGCTATAGTGTTAACTTTACAATTAATGAAATGTATATCAGATTTGTGAATATAGCATCAGGATATGATAATTTAAATCAACCCATTTGTTAAAATGACATAAATCATGAATGTCGATTGTTATTTGCAGTAGCTTTGCAAAAATTTGAGAACGATCAGTGTTGCAAATCACTAAAATATTCAACTTCGAAACGGCACATGCACTGCATGGATACGCCGGTAAATGCAGGAACTTACACGGGCATTCCTATAAGCTGCATGTAACTGTCAGCAGTAAAACACCTGAAGAAGGATACCTGGGGGGCACGGGAATTTTGATGGACTTTAAAGACCTGAAAAAACTGGTGAATGAAAAAGTGGTTGATAAATTCGATCACCGCCTTATTCTGTCCAAAGCTTACCTGGCAGCAAATCCGAATTTGGGAGAGCTGGAAAACCTCGAAATCTGGGACATCGAACCATCCGCAGAAAACATTATCCTGTATATCAAACAGGAACTGCAAGGTGGGTTCCCCGAAGATGTAGAGTTAGTTAAACTGGTTTTGTACGAAACCAGCGATTCTTACGCCGAATGGATCAAGTAATATATTTGAATCTAAGCCGCAATAGAGTGGATCAAGTCACAAACTGGTGGTTGTATCAAGGGAATCATCGCATAGCTTTAAGGACCAACATTATGGTAAACTGATACACCCTTTTTCCAATAAAAGGCCTGAGCAATGCTCAGGCCTTTTTGTTGTAACCTATATATGCAGGCTTGCCACTGTTCTATACTGTCAATTGTGCCTGTGGCAACTCGCACGCACCGCCTGCACAAGCGATCGCACCGAGGGTGTTCACATCCACATAATCAGGTAATTCCTCTTTATATTTGCTCCAGTCGATCATCTTTGCATTCTTCACGATCGTCATGTAGCGATAATAACGATGCACATCTTTCAATGCATAAGTCATCTTTTTCAGATCTTTCTTAAAGTAGTTCTTCGCAAACTTTTTTGCACGTCTGATCCAGTCTTTCTGATAGAAGATCTTTTCACGGCTACCTTCCAGTGGCAGGTTCCTGTCCAGCACATACATACAGGCTTTCCAAAGATCCTGGTCAAATGCATGCAGACCATCCACGATCAGACCTGATGCCATGATCACACCATCTCCATACATTTTGATCAGCTCCTCCGGTGTAAACACTTCTGAATAGGGCGCCTGATTGTATTCCAGTGAACCAGACATACCCAGCAGAGAAATACCTGCAAAGTATTGACGGTTGACATAGATATAATCAGTTACATCTTCCCAGTTATCTACTGAAATCGTATTGGAAACATTGTGTCGTACAGATGGTATTACACATCTTTCTATATTGGTACCCGGATACACCCAGTTTTCCATAATGAACTTTACGATCTCAAGGTGTTTCACACCATATACATCATGCTTGCTCATGGCCTTTGGTTCTGCTTCCATGGCAAAGCCGATGGCATAGTCACGACCATTGAAATCCCACACACTTTTCTCTACCAGTTCCGGATTCTGTGACTTGAAGAATTCTACACCGTATTCATCCGGATTTACCTGTACATAACGGATCCAGCGTTTGCCTTCCACCGGTTTTACGCCTGATGAAGAACCGAGAATGATAGCGCCATTACCATCAGGTTTACTGAGGGTAGTACGTGCTGCATAGTTGATACCTAATACAGCAGCGAGTTCCTTGTTGATATCTTTGATGAGTTGTACACCTTCTGCCAGCGTTTCTTTGTTCAGCAGTACATCAGGATTATCTAACCAACCTGATATAGCACAACCTAATAAGGCTTCGTTTTTAAAGATCTCTTCTGTTACACTACCTACATAATCGAAGGTCGTATAACCTGCCTGCAATGTACCTAAGATAGCCAGCGCCTTACACATGCGCAGGAACGTCTTCTTATCTTTGCACATCGCACCGTTACCCGTTGTCAGGTTACATCCCTGCCAGCCGGATACCCATCCATCTTCTGTTTTCAGCTTAGGTACCATCCCTACTTCCACACATGGGTTGTACAGAATTTCAAGATCATCCAGCCAAACAAAACCAGGTTCACCAAATTCTTTTACTGATTCCATAATGGACTGAAACTCTTCGTAAGTAGTTTCTGATTTCAGGAGAGCGACTGAGTTGTTAGAGCGTGCACGTTGGGGTTGTGTGATATACCAGTTACCAGTTTTGGCATTCAGCATTTCTTCGTCATCCTTGCTGAAGATACAGATGGTAGCGCTTCTTCTTACACCACCGGCCAGTACTGCATTTGAAGCATGCATCACGATGTCGTATGCGAGAATGCTTCTCATGGTACCGCCCTGTGATTTCAACCACTGTTCTACGATCTCTTCTATTTTCTGGATCGCTATTTTCAACGGATCAGAACCCGGCGCTTTGAACCCGGAAGAGATGTATGCACCCTTGGGTCTGATGAGGGAATAATCCAGTCTTACTTCATATCCCCAATAGGTCTGGAACTTTTTGTCTGCCCTGAAATAGGATGCCAGCAATACGCCAATCGCATCTGCCCAGCCTTCTATACTGTCTTCAATAATAAAGGTTTTGGTTCCTTTGTCACGTGCCTGTAATTCAGGGAGTTTTGCAATATGCTGCTGCTGTACTGAAAAACCCACTCCACAACCGCTCAACAGCCACCACATGGACTCTCTGAAGAATTCAGCCCTGTCGCAATAAGAGGTCAGACAGTTATACATCTTGGAGTTGTGACGCAGGATGGGGAACCCGCCAAATTGTAATGCCCGCTGAGAACCTAATACCAGTTTATCAACATAAGCATCTTCTGCAAAATCCATGTATTCCGACAACACCTTGTTATCAAGCAGGTGTGCGTATTTGTCACGGTGCATTTTCATGACCCGCTCCCGGATGGCTTCTTCCCAGGTTTCCTTCCTGCTTAATTCAGGACGGTACTTTAAATAGCCGGTCTGTAGCTTAAATTCTGATAAAAAGTTCTGCATGCTCTAAAAGTCTTGATTTTTAATGCCTAACAATGGTATTGGCTAGGAATAAACAGCGAAGTTTGGCGTTATGATACCCCTACAAAGGTATTTGATTGGGGAGGATGGAGGGGAGAAAGTTAAACACATGTGTGCATAACTAATTGCCACCTGGAATATAGTATTACTATATCACTTTAAGGGTACTAAAAGGTCACTAAAAGGGCACCTCAATATCCCAGGGATATTGAGGTGCCCTTTTAGTGACGAATTGGTAGCGAAGCAGCACTATGGTCGTGCACTGGATTTCTTATAGAGATTTATTTTTGTCCCCGGACTTAATTCATTTTATCTTCACATATAAAATTCACACTATTAGTACTAAACTTACCAAAGAAGAACGCTGGCCCTTATTCCGCGCGGCGCTTACCACCTCCCCGGTCATTGCGATGCTGCTGGTGACCCCCGTATACCTGGTCAGAAATGTGAATATCAGTCATATGTGGCTCGCCTTTCCCGGCGCCTCTGTCGGCATTTTTATCACCTGGCTGTTTCATATTCTGCTCATCGGAAGAACACGCCTGCATAAAACCCGTTTTTTCATTTCTACATTCTTCATGATCTCCATTACAACTATTACCTATTTCGTAAGCAGGAGACATAACCTGAACATATTTATATCCGAAACTTCTTTTTTCCTTTACAGGGTAGTAAATATCATTGCTGTCAATTCCATGATATATATTATTTCCGTAGTTATATTATTAAACAGGACCAAAAAGAAACTGGACATTGAAAATGAACACCTGAAATTCGCTAACCTCCAATCCCGGTACGAACTACTGGTCAACCAGCTGAATCCACACTTTCTTTTTAATGCCATTGGTACTGCCAAAGCCCTGATCCGGAAGGATCCCGCTATCGCAGATGAATACCTGGTGAAATTATCCAGTTTTCTGCGGCTGGGGTTAGAGAATAAACGATTTGATACCATCACTGTAGCAGAAGAACTGGCCCTCTGTAAGGACTATATCTCCCTGCAACAGATGAGGTTCGGTTCCGCCTTACAATTCGATGTACAGATTGATAAAAAATTCTCTGACTATTATGTACCTTACTTCGCCATCCTTATTCTCGTGGAAAATGCAGTGAAACATAATGCCATGACAGAGGAAGAACCACTGAGAATATCTGTTACCAATAATGATACTATGCTACAGGTAACTAATAATATACAACCACGATTCCTGCTGGATGCGTCTTCCAAAACAGGGCTGCAAAACCTGAAAGAAAGATACCGCCTCCTGTATAATGAACCCATCACTGTCGATAACGACGGAGAAACATTTAGTGTAAGTATAAAAATGATTCGCAAATGAATGTAGTGATCATTGAAGATGAAAAGAACCTGGCAGAAGAATTACTGCATTATATTCTCATCGCACGTAAAGAATGGAACGTCGTAAAAATACTCCCTTCTGTAAAACAAGCCGTGGCCTGGTTTGAAACCAATACCTGCCAGCTGGTCTTCAGTGATATTCAACTAGGTGACGGTCTGAGTTTTGAAATCTTTCATCAGTTAAAACTCAATGTCCCCGTCATCTTTTGCACCGCCTTTAATGAATACGCCATCCAGGCTTTTAAAAATAATGGAATTGATTATATCCTGAAGCCTTATGGACAGCGCCTGATCAATGATGCCATTGCGCATTATGAAAGTCTGCGCCAGGGTATTTCTCCGGATTATCACACCCTTATTCAATTACTGCAAAAGCCTACCGCTACCTCCCGGCTGCTGGTGAGTTTGCGGGATAAGATCATTCCCATCAAAACGGAAGATATCGCCCTTTTTTATATCCAGCATGGCCAGGTATCCCTCATTGATTTTGAACAACATAAATATATTATCAGTCAGCCGCTGGATGACCTGGAAGCAACTGTAGGACCCGGCTTTTACCGGGCAGACAGGCAGCACCTGGTGAACAGAAAGGCCATCCGGGATGTTTCTCAATCTTTGGGCAGGAAGCTATTATTGAATCTCCTCGTGGAATACAATGAAGCGGTAACGATCAGGAAAGAGAAGGCGACAGAGTTCCTGGAATGGCTCATAAAAGACTAATCCATCCCCCAATTTGTCTACTTCAGCAAACCCGATTTTTACAGTTGCTGATTGTTTTGAATATTTGTTGTCGTAAACAATTGCCTGATGCGCCGGATTTTAATCATTTTTCTCATTAGTTGTAGCCTGACAGCAGGAGCCCAGAGCACACTATCCTTTCGCTCGCTCAATGAAGTCTTTGTATACGCTGATGCGCATAGCGTCACTTTCAAAAATGCCACCCAACAGGTGCTGATGAATAAATACCAGACCCTGGCGGCAAAACTTGACAAATGGAAGATCAAGGGCGATGCAAATCTCACCAGCACCGACAATACCAAACTAGGTGTCACCTTTATTCCTGCAGAAATATTTGGGGGGCCTTCGGGTACCTACAGACAGGTGACCTTTGGACAACAATATGTAACCAGCGCTAACTTTGCACCGCAGATAGACATCCTCAATCCCTTTTCCATGGCACAGGTCAGAACGGCCCGTGCCAGCGAACAGGTGACAAATGCCACGAACCTGCTCAATAAGAAAAGCCTGTACGAAAGTGTGGCCGGTGCTTATTATAACATCCTGTCTTATCAATGGCAGATCAAGGTGACGAAGAAAAGTCTTGATAATGCAGATACGCTCACTACCATCATGGTGAACAAACAACAGGAGGGTATCGCCAGGCAGCAGGATGTGAACAATGCAAAAGCAAACCAGCTATCCATACAGGATAAACTGCAACAACTGGAAGTGAACCTGGAAGAACAATACAGCAGCCTGAAACTACTCTGTGATATTGATTCTAGTACCCCCATCTCTATTGAGGAAACCGCTGACCAGGGTAATTTCGATGCGAGCCTTACCGCTACAGGTTACCTCACCCAGTTACAATCTGAGTGGCAGTTAAAATATCAGGAAGCAGACCTCCGTGCCAATAAACGCTGGTTCCTCCCTACGGTGACCCTCTTCAGTAGCCTGGGATGGCAGCAGAATACCAATAACCATCCTTTTGATGGCAGCAGATGGATCAACAGCAACTATATAGGCGTTAAAGTCGCGATTCCGCTTATACCGGATGTAGGCAAGGTGGCAGCTGTACGCTATGATCGTATCAATGTTGCTGTAGCGAAGAATAATTTTGAACATGCAGCCCGTCAGGATAGTGTGAACAACCAGCAATTGCAGCTCGAATATCAGAAGGCTTTCAAAAGCGCCCGGCTGGCGGGTGAAATCGCCGCGCTAAAAGAAGATTCCTACTACAAAAACCTGAATATCTATAAAGAAGGGATTCTCTCTGCCACGGACCTGTTCACCGCCTTTAACGACTGGTTGAACAATAGTCTGAATGCTGTATCCCAACAGGCTAACAGCGACTATGCAAAATCAAAGATCATGATTAATAATATTGTCAAATGAACATACAGCAAACTATTGGGATCTTCACTGCATGCCTGATCTTTTCTGCCTGTGGTCAGAAAACGGCGCCTGTCAAACCTGTGCACAAAGACCTGACTGAAATGGTATTTGCCTCCGGTGTGCTCGAAGCCGATGATCAGAACAACCTGACTGCACAAACAGATGGTTACCTCATCAAACTGGATTTTAAAGAAGGAGACATGGTCAATGCCGGTCAGCTACTGGCAGTAATTGACAACAGCCAGAACATCATCAATGCACAAAGCGCCGGCGCTCTCCACAACATTGCAAGAGAGAATACCCTGCCTACAGCGCCTGCTTTGCAACAGATCAGTGCCAATATCACTGCTGCCAGAGAAAAACTCCGCCTGGATCAGTTGCAGGCAGACAGGTACAAACGTCTCATGGAAAGCAACAGTGTATCTAAACTGGAATATGAAAATACCCAGCTCACCCTCGCTACTTCTAAGGCCAACCTGAAAGCACTGGAAGACCAGTATAATACACAACTGGTAACTGCGAGACAACAGGAAGTAACACAGCGCTCCATGAGTGACGTGAACCAGGTGATTAAGGAACAGAACCAGATCAAAGCGGTGATCAGCGGACAGATATACGAGAAGAAAAAACAACTGGGCGATTATGTACGTAAAGGTGATGTGATCGCCGTGATCGCGAACCCACAGCTCATATATGCCCGCCTGAATGTGGACGAAACCAATATGGCAAAAGTAAAAGTAGGTGAAGAAGCCGCCATCCAGTTGAATACCAACAAAGGACATATTTACAAAGGCACTGTGCATGAGATCCTGCCAGCTTTTGAAACTTCCAGCCAGTCATTCATCGTAAAGGCATACTTTACAGACAGTCTTGATTTCAGGATCACCGGCACACAACTGGAAGCCAACATCATTGTCGGCGAAAAGAAAAATGCACTGGTCATACCACGTAGCTATTTATCTTATGGCAATAAGGTAACGCTGAAAGGGAAAGGAGCAATCGTAGTTCAGACCGGCATTATATCCAACGACTGGGTAGAAGTGACCAGCGGTCTTACAGAAAATGATGAACTGGTACCAGAAAAAAAATAAGTGATGAGATACCGTCATAATATCAACTCTGAAATATCCATGACCTACATCGTCACCAAGAAAAAGTTGACGTTGGTAGCGGCATTGGGGGTGACGATCGGGATTGCGATCTACATCTTCATGAACTCGATGATGGTGGGATTTGATAAGAAATCGACAGAGCTGGTATTCAGAAGTACTGCACATATCCGGGTGTATAAAGATGAGGTGATGAGTCTGCCTTTATTGCCAGAGAAGGGCAACAACATACCTGTGATCATAAATCCCAGCGTAGTGCCGGAGAGTGACAAGATCGTAGACCCTGAGAAAATTATATCCCTGCTAAGACAGCAACCGGATGTAACGATGGTAACACCTCAGGTCACTGTCAGTGTGTTTTACAATAACGGCAAATCCCAGATCACAGGTAGTTCCTATGGTGTAAGGATAGCAGAGGCTGATAAGATGTTCAATATTGCAACTACCGTAGTGGAAGGTTCTATCCAGGACCTGAAGAATACCCCTAATGGGATACTGCTGGGAGTAGGTATTGCAGCAAAGATGAGTGTGCGCCCGGGAGATAACATTACCATTACTTCTTCCAGGAATGTGACCAAGGTGATGAAGGTAGTGGGCCTTTTCCAGTCAAACAATTCCCAGGTCGATAAGACCAAGTCTTACATCAATATCAGCGCTGCCCAGCAACTCCTGCAGGAAGGGGCCGATTATGTAAGCGATATCAATGTTTCCGTCACTAACCCGGACAATGCCCCGAATTATTCAGCGAAGTTCTCTGACCTTACAGGGTATAAAGCAGAAGACTGGAAAGCTGCCAATGCCACACTTGTAGCGGCATCCAATATGCGCCGGATCATGATCACGGTCATTGCGCTCTCCATCCTGCTGGTGGCCGGGTTTGGTATTTACAATATCCTGAATATGACTATCACCCAGAAGATCAATGATATAGCCATTCTGAAAGCCATGGGTTTCCGGGGCAGGGATGTGGTACGCATATTTGTACAACAGGCCATGATCATTGGCATGATCGGCATTCTGATAGGTGTACTGCTGGCGGCATTGCTGGTATTCCAGTTGTCCAGGACCTATGTGGGCGGGGATATTGGTTATTTCCCTATTCGCTTTGAGTGGTCCGTATTTTTCAGGGGGCTGATATTCGGACTGATCGTGACCCTGGGTGCCGGGTATATTCCGGCAAAGAAAGCGGCAAACGTAGACCCGGTATCTATTTTCAGGCGGTAAAAATTACGACTATGCAAAGAGAGCTCATGCTGGAAGCAGAAAATATCGGGAAGTATTTTTATGACCCGGTAAAATTTAGGGTGCTGAATGATATTTCTTTTAAAGTTTATAGAGGAGAATTTGTAACATTGGTAGGAAAATCGGGGAGTGGAAAGTCCACTTTACTGTATATTTTGAGCACGATGGATACTGATTATGAGGGAAAATTGCACATCCACGGGGAGCAAACCACCGGCCAAAGGCAAAATAACCTGGCCGCCCTGCGGAATGAGAAGATTGGATTTGTGTTTCAGTTCCATTATCTTTTACCCGAATTTAGCTGTCTGAAGAATGTGATGATACCAGCATTGCGGTTAGGAAAGTATTCCAGGCAGGAAATAGAGGAGAGGGCTTACCAGAAACTGACCCTGCTGGGACTACAGGATCAGGCACTGAAACCCGCCTCCAAGTTATCAGGAGGCCAACAACAAAGGGTCGCTATTGCCAGGGCCCTGATCAATGATCCCCTGATTATAATGGGGGATGAGCCGACCGGAAACCTTGATTCAAAGAATTCACAGATCGTATTTGACACATTTAAACAACTGGCGCACGAATATAACCAGACGATCATAGCAGTAACGCACGACAATGATTTCGCAGAGCGCTCTGACCGTACTATTGAAATGCAGGATGGCGCAATCATTTCTACCGCGAAGGAGTTTGGAAAATAGGAACTGCAACAGGAAGCCTTGTAAAAATAAAACCCGATAGGCAGTACTTTCGGACGCGGAAGCACTGCCACATAAATGAATATGAGTAAGTCTCTTATCATTACCTGTTGTGTGTTATTGTCATGTTTAGGAGCGATTGCACAGGCAAAATTTACTATCAGCGGAACCATCAGATCAAAGAAAACCGGGGAAACCATTATTGGTGCTACAGTGCACGTAGCAGGTCAATCCATCGGAACTGTCAGCAATGAGTATGGTTTTTATTCCCTTACCCTGCCCACAGGGACCTATACCATAGAGTTCAGTACGGTGGGGTTGCAACCGGTACAGGAGCAAATTGCGCTGACACGGCATACGATCAGGAATATTTCGCTGGACGATGCTGCACAATCATTGAAGTCGGTGACGATTACTGCCAATACCAGGCAACGTAATCTTAGTACCCCCCAAATGGGTATGGAACAACTGACGACAAAGGAGATGAAGAATATTCCGGTACTGTTGGGAGAAAAGGATGTGTTGAAAACGATCCAGTTACTACCAGGTATTAAATCAGCCGGCGATGGCAACAGTGGTTTTTATGTACGGGGCGGGGCGGCAGACCAGAACCTGATTTTATTGGATGAAGCACCCGTGTACAATGCTTCGCATCTGTTTGGTTTCTTTTCTACATTTAATTCTGATGCCATCAAAGATGTGACGGTATACAAGGGAGGCATGCCTGCTCAATACGGTGGCCGGCTTTCGTCTGTACTGGATATTAAGATGAATGACGGCAATAACCAGGATTATAATGTGAGTGGGGGCATTGGGTTGATCTCTTCCAAAGTAAATATAGAAGGACCTTTGCAAAAGGACAAGTCTTCTTTTTTAGTATCTGCCAGAAGAACGTATGTAGATCTTTTCCTGCGTTTATCAAATGACTCCTCTATCAGGAATAACAGCCTTTATTTTTATGACCTCAATGCCAAGCTGAATTACCAGCTGGGCAAACGGGATCGTTTGTTTGCCTCCGGGTATTTCGGGGCGGATAACCTGGTTGTGGGCAATAACTTTGGTTTGAAATGGGGGAATAGCACTGGTACCCTGAGATGGAACCATATTTACAGTAGCAAAATGTTTTCCAACACCTCCCTGATCTTTAGTAATTACAATTATAAGATCAATGTAAAGAGTGGGGCGAACGATGTGAATATCTTCTCGCAGATCCGTGACTGGAACCTGAAGGAGGAACTACAATATTATATCAGCCAGCGACATAACCTGCGTATTGGTTTCAATACGATTTATCATACCATGCGCCCGGGAGAGATCACATCTTCACAGTTATCTAATTTTAATTCATCCCGTTTGCAACAGCGGTATTCATGGGAGAATGCCGTGTATGTATCTGATGTGTGGAAGGCAACGGATAAATTAGATTTATCGTATGGCGCACGCCTTACGGCATTCAGTATACTGGGTGCCGGTGATTTTTTTAATATAGATGCAGATGGGAATATACTGGATACGCTGCATTATAAGAGTGGCGAGTTTGTGAAAACCTATATTAACCTGGAACCCCGGCTGGCAGTTAGTTATAAGCTCACGGATATTTCTTCAGTAAAAGCTTCTTATGCACGCAATGTGCAAAACCTGCACCTGATTGCAAACAGTACATCTTCCAGTCCTACCGATCGTTGGGTAGCGAGTACGAACATTATCAAACCGGAAATATCAGACCAGGTATCATTGGGTTATTATAAAAACCTGGCTGGGAATAAGTATGAGTTGACAGTAGAAACCTATTATAAAACCATGCAGCACCAGATCGATTACCGGGATGGGGCAGATGTGCTGAATAATGATGCGATTGAAACACAATTGTTATTTGGGAAAGGGAGGGCGTATGGCATAGAGTGGCTGTTAAAAAAGAAGACTGGCAGACTGACCGGATGGGTGAGTTATACATTGTCAAAGACACAAAGGAAGATAGATGGGATTAACAATGGGGAATGGTATAATGCGCGACAGGACAGAACCCATGATATTGCAGTAGTGGGCATGTACCAGTTGAATGAAAAATGGTCCCTGAGTGCCAGTTGGGTGTATTATACGGGTGATGCAGTAACTTTTCCCAGTGGTAAATACCTGATCAATAATACAGTGTATTATTACTATACGGAGCGGAATGGCTATCGTATGCCGGCTTATCACAGGTTGGATCTGGGAGCGACAAAGCAGTTGCGCAAGCGGGGCAGGTATTCTTCAGAGCTGGCTTTCAGTTTGTATAATGCGTATGGCAGAGAGAATGCGTATACCATTACCTTCAGGCAGAGTAAGGATGATCCGAATAAGACGGAGGCCGTGAGGACGTCATTGTTCAGGTTTGTACCTTCTATTTCATACAACTTTAAATTCTAGTGGAGATGAAACAGTTGTTGTATATCGCGATCATATTTGTTTTTGGCGCCTGTCAGAAGGTGATCGATATTGATTTGAATAATGCGGCGAAGAAATATGTGATAGAGGGGGTGGTCACGGATGATGTGAATGGTGTGAGTGTGAAGATATCACAGACGATGGATTTTAATGAGGATAATACCTTTGAAGGAGTAAGTGGGGCTACGGTGACTATTACTGCTGATAATGCGACGGAGTATGAGTTGCAGGAAACGGCTACAGCCGGGGTGTATACAACTACGGGGTTCAAAGGAAGGGTGGGGCATAGTTATAGTATGTATGTGCAGATAGGTACGGATACATTTACGGCGGTATCCACCATGCCGCGGGAGGTGCATTTTGATAGCCTGGCTTTGGTAGATAGGGTGGTGTTTGGCGAGACCAGAAGGGTGCCGGCAGTGTATTATACAGATCCGGAAGGGAAGGGGAATTCCTATCATTTTGTGGAGTGGCACAATGGGGTGCAGGAGAGTACTATATTTGTAAGGAATGATGAGAATACAGATGGGAAGAGTTTGAGTATACAGCTGGTATCGTTCAGTAGTGACAGTGATGATGATGATAAGCAGATAAAGGCGGGGGATACGGTCTCGGTAGAGATGCAGTGTATAGATCCCGTGGTGTATAAATACTGGTATAGTCTGGATGCGGGTGCGACAGGAGAGGGACAGAGTGCTACGCCGGCAAATCCGGTAACGAATATAACAGGGGGAGCATTGGGGTATTTTAGTGCGCATAGTGTGCAGACGAGGACGATAGTGGCGGAGTAGATAAGCCCATCTTCCCTGCTGCCGCAGGTCAGAATAATCTAATATGACTTTTATCATCCCCTCATAATGTAGATTTAGTAGCTTTGACCCGTAATAACTCATTGCGCCAATGAACGATTTTCTAGCAGCCAGATCACAAATGGCTTTATCGTTAGGTTTTCATATTGTCTTTTCCTGTATAGGCATGGTCATGCCTTTCTTTATGGCCGTCGCTCACTTCCTCTACATCCGCACAGGCAATGATATCTATAAGAACATCACCCGTGCATGGAGCAAGGGCGTAGCCATTTTCTTCGCCACCGGCGCTGTATCCGGCACCGTACTCTCCTTCGAACTCGGCCTTCTCTGGCCTGAATTCATGAAGCACGCCGGCCCGATCTTCGGCATGCCCTTCTCCTTAGAAGGTACCGCCTTTTTCATCGAAGCGATCGCTCTCGGTTTCTTCCTCTATGGCTGGGGACGATTCAATCCCTGGTTTCACTGGATCACCGGTGTGGTTGTAGGTATCAGCGGGTTAGTATCCGGTATCCTGGTAGTTGCTGCCAATGCCTGGATGAACAGTCCGGCAGGATTCGATTTCGTAAATGGACAATACCTGAATATAGATCCGATCAAAGCGATGTTCAATGACGCCTGGTTTTCACAGGCACTGCATATGTGTATTGCGGCATTTGCTGCAACCGGTTTTGCTGTAGCTGGTATCCATGCCCTCATGATCTTAAGAAAAAGGAACATCGCCTTTCATACCACCGCTTTCAGAATACCCGCTTTATTCGCCTGTATAGCAGCCCTGCTGCAACCACTGAGCGGAGATATCTCTGCAAAAGACGTTGCACGCAGACAACCTGCAAAGCTGGCTGCTATGGAAGCCCATTTTAAGACCGAAGCAGCGTCTCCGCTGGTAATTGGGGGTATACCAGACCCAGTGGCAAAAGAGGTGAAATATGGGCTTGAAATACCCGGTTTACTGAGCTTTATGGTGCATAATGATTTCCATACCCCTGTAACAGGGTTGGATCAGATACCTGAAAATGATCAGCCCCCGGTTGCAATTACACACTACGCCTTCCAGATCATGGTGGGATTGGGGATGGTGATGCTGTTGATCTCCGTTTGTTATTTCGTAGCCATTATCAAGAAAAAGAGCTGGCTCAGAATGTCGTGGTTGCTACGCCTGTTCGTCATCGCCACACCGATGGGATTCATTGCCGTAGAAGCTGGTTGGACAGTGACGGAAGTCGGCAGACAACCATGGATTATAAATGGTGTGATGCGGACGGCTGATGCAGTGACGCCCATGCCGGGGATTGTTTATTCCTTCTACATCTTTACAGCAGTGTATATTTCATTGTCCCTGATCGTGACATTCCTGTTGTACAGACAGATCCGCATGGTACCTGAGATTTATGATATTCAAACGCCTGCTTTATGATATTTGTAGTAATGGCTTATTTATGGGCTGCCATCCTGTTGTATATATTGTTGGGAGGAGCTGATTTTGGTGCAGGGATCATAGAATTATTTACTTCGGAAAAGAACAAGGCATATACACGCAATACCATGTACCAGGCCATCGGGCCTATATGGGAAGCCAACCATATGTGGCTGATCATTGCTATCGTGGTATTGTTTGTAGGTTTTCCGGAAATTTATACGACCGTATCCACACACCTGCATATACCACTTGTGATCATGCTGTTTGGCATCATTGCCCGTGGTACGGCATTTACCTTCAGACACTACGATGCTGTGAAGGATAATATGCAAAAGGTGTACAACCGCATCTTTGTATATTCCAGTTTCGTCACGCCTTTCTTTTTGGGGGTGATCGCAGGTAGTGCGGTATCTGGTAGAATAGATCCGGGGGCAAATGATTTTCTGCATGCGTATGTATATACCTGGTTCAATTGGTTCTCTGTTACAGTTGGATTTTTTACCGTAGCGATCTGTGGTTATCTCGCGGCTATATTCATCATTGGCGAAACTGATGACGATAACAGTCGTGTACGTTTTATCAGGAAGGCCAGGCAGATGAATGTGGCGGCAGCGGTATTTGGGGCATTGGTATTCTGGGCGGCACATGCAGAGAACATCCCTTTGGATAAATGGATGTTTGATAATCCGATCGGGATCATTGCCATTATTACGGCAGTATTATCACTTGTGCTATTATGGTATTTGTTGCTGAAAAAAGGTAAGGTTATCATCATTCGTGTATTGGCAGGTTTTCAGGTCACGATGATCTTACTGGCGATAACGATCCGGCACTATCCGAATATTGTGATCTTAAAAGGAGGGAAGTATTTGTCTTTGTTGGAGCATGCCGGACAGGAGAAGACGATTCATTCACTGGGTATGGCGTTGTTGTTGGGAAGTATATTGATATTGCCTGCGTTATTTTATTTGTTGTATAGTTTCAGGAAGGGTGAGGCGATAGAGCATTAAAGGAAGAGGGGGCAGTTCATCGAAATGTGAAATGCCCCCGCTTTGTTATTTTTCGAGATTACACCTGGCATGTCTTTTTCGTAACTCATCCAGTGTCGACTTACAAAAACATCCCCCCACTCGCCTCCACGCGCTGTGCATTCACCCACCTCGCCTGATCACTACATAAAAACGCCACAACCTCACCTATATCCTCTGCCACACCAGCCCTGCCCAATGCCGTATTAGCTGCCACCATCTTATTCAACTCAGCATTATCTCTCACCACACCACCACCGAAATCCGTCTGTATCGCACCCGGTGCGATCGTATTCACCCGAATCCCCCTGCTACCCAACTCCTTCGCCTGATAACGTGTCAATACTTCTATTGCTCCCTTCATAGCCGCATACGCACTACTACCCGGAATCGTAAACCGCGCCAGTCCTGTAGACACATTGATGATCACTCCACCATCAGCCAGCAGTGGTAATAATTTCTGTGTGAGGAAAAACGGTCCTTTGAGATGAATATTCATTATCTCATCAAACTGCGCCTCTGTTGTTTCTGCAAAACTGGCGTGCAGACCAATGCCCGCATTGTTAATCAGGTAATTGAATTGTGTAGCCTGAAATGTATCTTTCAGGATAGCTGTAAATGTAGTGATGAAGTGATCAAAGGAACTAACAATCGCTGTATTCAATTGCAATACAGCTGCACGTTGTCCAAGTTTTTGTATCTCAGCAGCTACAGCGTCTGCTTCTGTTTTATTACTGTTGTACGTAAGGATAATATCCACGCCTTTTTTAGCGAGGCTCAATGCCATATCCTTCCCTAATCCACGGCTGCCGCCGGTGATAAATGCTATCATGATGTCGATTTTTGTAAAACAAAGGTATCAACAACCAGACCAGCGAAAATGATCAATACTTCAGTATTTTGCTTTTGCGATATTGCAGTGGGGTTATACCCGTCAGGTTTTTAAAAAAACGGTTGAAGTTGGTCGGCTCCGGAAACCCAAATGTATTCCCGATATCCGCTACGCTGAGTGTGGTAGTTTCCAACATTTTCTTGGCCTCAAGAATGACCCTGTCTTCCATGATCTCACAGGGAGAAGTATTCAATGTTAATTTGATGGTATTCGTCAGGTGTACCGGTGCAATATGCATACGGGCTGCAAAGTCACTCGGTTTGTACCGTTCTTCTGTCCGGCCCTGTAGCAGGTCATCCAGGTGGGCATCCACCAGTTGCATAAATACTGCCGTGATTTCATCCTTGCGTGATAGTATTTTTTCCGGAATAGGCATGCTACAAAGTTATATATTTGTCCATCATGAAGCACGCTTTTCTCCTTTTCATATTGGGAATCTGCTCCCTCCATACCTTTGCCCAACAAACAGACCCACCAATTGGTGATTTCAGGACCATTATCGGCCAACAGGTTCCTTCCTTTTCCTTTGAGATAGAAAAGGGTAAAAAAGCCAATATCAGGGATTATAAGGGTAAATATGTGCTGATCAACTTCTTTGCCACTTGGTGCCCTCCCTGCAACCAGGAACTCCCGCTCGCACAAAAGCAGGTATGGGAAAAACACAAAGACAACCCAAAGTTTGCTTTTATTGTATTCGGGAGGGAAGAGGGCTGGGAAAAACTAGACCCGTTCAGGGAAAAGAAAGGATTTACTTTCCCCCTGCTCCCCGACCTGGACAGAAGCATTTTCTCCCTGTTCGCACCAAACGGTATTCCCAGGAATGTAGTCATTGATCCTGCAGGCAAGATCATCTACCAGAGCTTTGGCTATGAAGAAGCGGAGTTCAATAAACTGGTGAAACTGATCGACAGCAAACTATGATCTGTACTTATACCAGGACCCGGTATTAAACAACAACACATTTTCTCCTTCCTGGATCCAGCCATCTGCGACCAGGTGCTGCATGGCCATATAAGTCGCACTGCCCTCCGGTGATAATAACAACCCTTCTGTTGACGCAATGTTGCGCATCCCGATAGTGATTTCTGTTTCTGTCACGGTGAGTGCTGTACCATTGCTCTGTTGCAATACATCCATCATCAGGTCTTTGGCAAATGGTGTAGGTACTGCCAGCCCGTAGGCAATAGAAGGCGTAGCACAGAAATCGGTAGGAATGGCGCCCTGCTGGAACAGTTGTACCACCGGGTCACAATTCGCAGATTGTACTACCACCATCCGGGGCAGTTTGCCCGTCAGCCAACCCAGTTGTTTCATTTCGGCAAATGCCTTCCACATGCCAATCAATCCGGTGCCGCCACCGGTAGGGTAGATGATGACATCAGGCAGTTGCCAGTGAAACTGTTCGGCAATCTCGTACCCCATAGTTTTCTTGCCTTCCAGCCGGTAAGGCTCTTTCAGCGTAGACATATCAAAACCACCGGTTTGTGCTACCAGTTGCTGGGCGCGCCGCCCGCAATCACTGATCAGCCCATCTACAAGAATGAGCTCTGCACCATACATGCGGCATTCTGTCTGCAGGGTGAGCGGCGTATGGCGGGGCATGACCACCGTCGCTTTCATGCCAGCTTTGGCACAATAAGCACTCAGCGCTCCTCCGGCATTACCCGCTGTGGGAATGATACAATGGTTGATACCCAGCTCTTTGGCCTTAGACACAGCCACGCTGATACCCCTGGCTTTGAAGGAGCCGGTCGGGTTCACGCTTTCATCCTTGAGCTGGATGTTCACCTCATGTTGATGGCTGAGGGCAGAGAGGGTATACAAGGGCGTACCGCCTTCGCCCAGACTAACGATGTTTTGTTCTTCAAAAACGGGGAGTAACCGGTTGTATCGCCAGATGGTGTGGTAATTGATGTCAACAACCTGGTGCAAAGGCTGGTCCAGCCTGTAACGGGTAAAAAGCGGCTGATTACAGCAGGTAGCGTAAGATTGTACATCGCCGATGTTGTATAACCGCCCACAATTGGGGCACTGTAGTGCCGTGGCGAGCGAGGTGCTGTGTTGGGTTATATGCATAGACTTAATTGGGGTGTGGGGTAACAAAGTAACAATGGTGTATCTTCTGACTAAAGTTATGCAGAAAGGCTGCAAATTGATTGCTGTTAACACAAAAAAAAGCCGGTCATGGCCGGAAGAAAATCCAACCATGACCAGGCCATAAGGTTCCCTCTTTTAAGGAATAATATCTACTGTCTCTCCCGGTTGCCAGTACTTATCTTCTGGCTGATAATACAGGTAACCCGCACCTGCCTTACCCTGATAACTTCCCGGTACCTCTACTTTGAGATCCAGCGCTACTTTCTTCGTTTCTTTTGCTTCCATACCTCTCCAATAGAATACGAGGTAGTTGTCAAATATCTCATAATAGGCTACCTGCTCTTTGTCCATCAATTCTTTCAACTGCCAGGGTTGTAAGGATAATCCCCCGGGAATACCGATTTTTACCACAGCCATCCCTTGTGCTTCACGACTGGTATTGGTCACATTGATATTCATGCGCAGGGTTTCACCTACTTTCCCGCTGTGTGAACTGAGCATGGTCTGGAATTTCACTACAGCCTTGTCACTGGTAGGAGGAATGTTGGTAAAATAATCACAGCGGAAAGTGTAAGGTATTCCCTCCGGACCCGCGTATTTCACAGCAAAGTTATTCTCTTGATTCAGGTACATCGTAGATACGCTTGCACCCGGTTGAAGAACATGCCCATTCAGCGTAATAGTGCCCTTCTCATCCCCAACTGATTTTTCCATATTGCTGTAAGCCACCATTGCTGTCAAGGCCATAATAGTACCTTGTGTAGAGCCAAATCCATAATAACTCTTTTTGGTAAGAATGGTGGAAATCAGTTGCGCAATCCGCGCCTTACGGGGTGCTGGCTCGCGCATCAATGCCATAGCGTACAGGGACATTGTTTCAACATATAGGGATATGCCTTGTGAACCGACTACAGTTGTGCGGGCGGTTACCTGGCCGTCTTTGAACAATTTATCCAATCGCTGCATCAGGTCATTAAAATCATCTGTTTTATGCAGGTTGTCTGCCGCCAGTGCCATGATAGCTAACTGATAGCCATCGTTGCTTGCCTGCGCAGCTTTCAGGGTTGTTGCATATTCTAATGGAATCTGCTTTCCTGCATCTGTTTGTGACAGCGCATACACAATGTACGCATTGGCAACAGCAGGAGGTACGGCACGGAATTGATCATAGCCTCCCGGAGAGGGTTTGAATGCTCCCTTGCCATCCCGGTGGTCCAACAGGAACTTTTCTGTCCTGGCCAGCATCGCCTTGTCTACAGGTATAAAATCTTTCATGGCAGTGAATTCCATTAATCCATAGGCAGTGAGTGCCACATGTGCAGGAGCAGCTCCAAACCATTCAAACCCATTCTCTGAAGTCTCGAAACTGATCAGTCGGTCGTATCCTCTTTCCAGCATTCCTCTTGCTGTCTTTTCCAGCTCATCATCCCGTTTGGCGGCATTTTTCAGCAACTGCAAAATGAGGATATTCGGATAGGTGCTGCTGGATGTTTGTTCAAAGCAACCATAGGGCTCACGCAGCATACTCTTTATACCATCCATGAGTTGTGCACTTACGGTATGTAGTTCAAGTGACATTTCCGGGTTGAAAAATCCCCCCACACCAGAAAAAGTAAAGGACGTATCCTTTGACTGATTTCCGGAGAAGACCACATGCATAGGGAATGCTTTTTCTTCGACCGTAAATGGCAGGAAGATCGCCTGGTTATTCACATTGATCCGGATATTGCCAGACATGGCATGTTGAGGTTTTACTTCGACATACAACCGGGCATCTCCATTTTTTGTCACAGGTACTTCTTTCAGCGTAGTATCGCCATCTACCTCAGGAGGCAATTGGATATGTACACGTGCCACGATGTCACTGAAGCCATAGTTTTTTAACACGATGGGGATCTTCACATTGTCACCTGCATTGATATAAGGCGGAATTTTGGCATCCACACTCACAGCATCGTGTACGGCATAGGTTTGTTCTGCCCTGCCAATAGCACCATTGTAGCCAATGCCTTCTGTAATAGCTCTAAAGGTGGTACTGGCATCTGAATTATAAAACTCTACACTGGCTTTACCATTTCTGTCTGTTTGTATGGTAGAATTCCAGTAGATCGTTTCCCTGAAATCATTTCTTTCATTGGTTTCCGGTGTGAGGTATTTAGGTGCATAGAAAACAGGCACCTGTGTAAAGATCTCATTGAGACCCGGAGTTTTGATTTTTTTAAAGGAGTAGTTATACGATTTCCCCAGTGATATGCGAATCCTGTCTGCATACCTTTTATCTTTGGTTGAGATCAATATCACGCCATTTGCACCCCTGGCACCATATAAAGCTGTGGCGGAGGCATCTTTCAATACAGTGAGCGATTCTATATCATTTGGATTGAACTGGTTGATATCGGTCAGCTCAGTTGGTACACCATCCACAATATACAATGGCTGGCTATTCGTGTTTAATGAATTGATGCCACGTATCTGGACCCTGGTTCCGTCTCCGGGATTGCTGGGGGCTGTTGTAATCTTTATACCTGCTGCTTTCCCATTCAATGCCGACGCTATTGAACCGGGAGTCAGGAGTGTTTCCGCATTTATAATGCTGACAGAGTAGCCTAATGCCCTGCTTTCCTTCCTGATACCTAATGCTGTTACCACCACCTCATTCAGGGCTTTGCTATCATCTGCCCATTTCAGGTCGTTGATGACCAATGAAGGATATGTTGCAACACTTTCTTTCAACCCTGTTTTCAGCGGTTTAAACATGCCCGCTTCCTGTTTATTAAAACCAATACCATTTTGAGAAACATTGATATTGAGTGTATCTCTATGGTTCTCTGCTTCGCCTATCAGGCAATAATCAGTGCCGGCGTCTACATCAGAGAAAAAGAATTGACCGTTGGCCGGGATCCTTCTCACTACACCGGTATGCCTGCTTAGATTAAACAGGTAAAGTTTACTTTTTACTGGCATGCCTTTACTATCTGTCACCATACCACTCAGGATATTTAATTTATCAGGAGTGAAAGCAAGCCTGTTACCGTTGTTGACGATATCTGTAAATGCAAAGTAACGGTAACCCTGCGTCAGCATCAGCATATCAAGCGCACTGTCAGCTTTGGGTTCATCCTGTTTAAAATATAACTGGGGTTCTTCTACCTTACCGCGTAGTTCACTGCTCATAAGCAACCAGGAAAGAATATGATCCTGCTTGTCATCAGCCATGGTCCACAGCTTATCGTCAATAACAGTCAGGGACATATTGGCTGGAATAGCCAGGCCTTCGGCATTCGTAGTGGTAAGGGTCATTTTTACTTTTTCCCTTGGCTGGTAACTGGTTTTGTCTGTCGTGATGTTTACATGCAGCACATTGTATTTATTCAGGAATATCACTCTCTCTGCTACTTTGAGCCGGCGGCTGTCACGCAGGGTGAACCTGGCAATACCAGTCGGGAAATCTGCCGTATCGATTTTAATTAATTGCGCTCCGCTGTGTATGCTGGCATTGGTCGTGTAATAAACATGTTCCCGCACAGTGGCAGTGAGTGTAATGTCTTCTGCGGCAGTCGAACTTATTTTGGCATACAGTTGTCCATTCTTATGCAGCATGTTGAGTACGATGCCGGTTGGGGTGGACAACGGTATTGGATATTTTTTACCAGATACGAGTGCGTAATATTTCCTGCCTGCAGCAGGTGTAAAAGGGATACAGCCCATACCTCCTTGATAACTGGCAAATGTAGCCACCTGCTGGCCTTTGTCATCACTGATCGTACCGTGTACGTCTACAGGTTTGCCATATTCGTTAATTGCTTTGAATGCTAATATTGTAGGCAGGTTCGCTACAAAAGTGCCTCCTTCCGGCATGAACTGAAGGTCAATGTTATTCAGCACAATAGGGATACTCCTTGAAATAGATTCAGTAAAACCACTGTTGGTGATCGTTACATTGAGCAACCCGTCATTCGTACTGAGTGATGCAGGTAGTACTGCACTGATGGTGGCCTTGCCGGCGGTATCTGTTTTGAAATTATCTGCTTTGTACTGCTTACCTTCAATATTGATGGTGAACTGGCCGGTATAATTTCGTAAAGGTTGGTTGTCTGGCGTGCGTACGGAGAACTTTGCCCGGATAGTATCGCCCGGCCCATAGCCTTTTTCAGGGAAATCCAGTTTTAGCAGTAACCTAGGGGCGATCACTTTTTGCAGGGTAACAGATTTTGTAAACCATGTACTGTCTTTTTCATTCTGCATCCAGGTGGTATATGCCTTTATCTTATAAATACCTCCGGGCAGGTCGTCGGTAAATTTATACCCTCCTTCACAATAACCAATGGTAATAGGGTGTTTCAGTTGGGCAAGGACACTGCCTGCCGGGCTAATGATATCTACATTGAGAATAGTACTGGTCAGTGTCGGTGTATTTTTTTGCGCATCTACTACATATGCTTTATAGAAGATTGTTTCTCCCGGTACAAAGTACACATGGTTCGTTTGCAGGTACACTTTTTCTTTGGACGTTGCATAATCCTGTACCTGTGCCTGTACAGACAGGTGGAACAGGAAAAATATAATGGAGCTTATTATTTTCTTCATGGTATCAGAATGAAATGGATGTTTCAATACCTGCGTTGGTAGTCGCTGGCAGGTTAAAAAAATCAAGGCCGGTGGTGTTGCCCGGTTCGAGCAATGACTGATCGGGGTCAACGCCTTTGTAAGGTGTCCAGATCAGCAGGTTGCGCACATATGCCGTTACCTTCAGTTTATTCACATACCCTCTGAAGCTGTGGTCCAGCGAAACGGAGATATTATTGATGCGGATAAAATCTGCACGTGCTATATAGTTTTCCGCTACCGGTGTTTGTGGCGTAGTTTCTGATTTTCGTTGTGTGGCAGAGCTGGCAGAGCGTCCGTAATAATCGAGCATGGCAGCTGTACCATTCCACTTTTCTCCTCCTTTTTTCCACATCCAGCTTAGGTTGAGCGAAAGCGATTTGTAAGAGAGATAATTGCCCATGCCCAGCATGAAATCCGGGTTCGGATTACCCAATACCCTGAGTTGAGGATCTACAACAGGATTGCCATCTGTGCCCGTCACAATCTGATGATTGGCATCGCGCAGGTAGGCGCTACCCACAATCACATTGGAAGGGGCGCCTGCTACAATAGCTGTATATACATCACTGAAACCCGCAGTAGGCGTATAGTTATACCCATCGCTCACTGATTGAATACGGTTTTTATACGTGCTGAACGAAAGGGTGTTCCGGTAATTGATCGTTTTTCCACCTATCCGGAACCTGTTGCCATGTGCGAGTTGAACTTCCAACCCATTGGTAACGTGATCTGCTACATTTTGGAGCAGGATCGTATTGTTACTGATCACAGGCAATACATCATGACGGGTAGCACGTATATAATAGGATGCATTCAGGTTGAAGGCGCTATAATTAACCTCCAGGTCATTGGACCATTCCCGGTGATAAACAGGTTGTAAACCGGTAAAGCGGCTTGCTTCCATGATAGGCAAAAAACCAGTTGCCGTCGTAGTGGAATAATTGAACAGGTTAATAGCTGCTACTGACTGATTGATGGGCAACTCGCTGTTGAAATGATGTAGATTTGATGTTAATTTAGCTGAGGACCATTTGCTTCCGATCTTCATTGATTTCTTTGCGCTGAGAGCAGCAAGAGGCAGCCAAAAACTTTGTCTGTTTGCAGTATTGGAGATGTATACTTTATTGCCCAGTTCCATGTTGAATTCCCAGTCAGTATAGGTGCGTAATCCTGTATTATAACTTAGAATTGGTTCATGTGTGCTGCGATTATATTTATATTCCGGCAATAATCCCAGGTACCAGATATCTGTGTGTACATGTGCATAGTTATAGCTCAGGTTAATCCAGGAATATGTCTGCTTATATAGTATCGTCGGCAATTCAAATCTTACATTGCCCCTTGCCTGGAAAGTCAGGTCATTTTGCTGTCTGCGGGTGATATTGCCATTTGTGAACCCGGTAGTACCTGGTGCATAAGCTTCTGTACTGGTAGTACGATAGGCCTGAATAGATGGTGTCAGACTATATGAAATCTGTTCCGTGTTATTTTCCAGTTTAAAACTGGCATTGTGGAATCGTCTGCTATAACCATTATCATGATCCTGTAGTAAAAACAGTGGATTGTCTGCACCTTTGCTATAACTACGCTGCGTATTGCCGATCATTGTGCCCTGTGCATTCTGAAAACTCACAGGTGTCAATAGTGAATATTGATACACCCTGTTCAGCAATCTGTTCCTGTTAGCATAGTCAAACCTATCTACCCCATAATCATATTTAAGGGTGAGTTTTTTATTATTTATCTCATGACTTAGTGCCAGTCCTCCATGTTGGCGCAGGTTATCATTTTGCCTGATAATACTTTTATCATTTTCCTGACCGGCTTTTAAGTATAGGTCCCATGGTTTGCCCCTTAACGCGAAATAGCTTACTTTGACAGAGATGTCGTTTGTAACGGTCATGCCTGTTCTCAGGATACTGTTATTATATACATTGGCGGCCTTTCCGTTGCCGCTGCCTTTCGTCACCAGTTGTCCGTTGTTGTCCCAGGCATAGTTACTGCCATCATATTCAAGCGAAGAAATAGCAGGTCCATAACTGAACAGGGTACCTGTTTCCGGACCGATATATTGATTATTGAGTCCCTGGGCGTAATGCTGTTGCAGGGCGGGAAGACGGTTGGCCTGGCTCAGCGCTGCACTGGTTGTAAAATTGCCTGAAAAGGTGAGGCTTCTGGCCCTGGTGATCACCAATATCTGATTCCTGCCTACTGTAATCCTGCGCATGGATGCAGGGTCCGAAAGATCTCCCTGCACCTGCACCTGATCTCTGTTGGCACTGCTGTTGGGCAATGAAAAATAAGTACGTGGGGTATCCACCTTTTTCACCAGCCGGATATAATCCTCGTTTGTCTGGGCGGTTGATAATATGGGTAGCAATAATAGGAGTAAAAAATATTTCAAGGTAGTCAGTTTGGAGGTATGATGCTGAAAAAATCAGAATTGCATAAATGTAGGAAAAAAATTTTCCGCACCTTTTCAGATAGGGGGAAACCTTTTCAGGCAGAGGTAACACCTTTTCAGATAGGGGAGAAACCTTTTTAAGGTAGAGGTAACACCTTTTCAGACAGTGGGGAAAACCTTTTTAAGGTAGAGGTAACACCTTTTCAGACAGTGGAGAAAACCTTTTCAGGCAGTGGTAACACCTTTTCCGGTTAGGGCAAAAAAAAGCTGCCTGTCGGTCGGACAGGCAGCTTGACGCCGGTTAGGCATTGATTATGATCAGGGCTGTAACCATACTACTCTTACACCTCTGTGATCCGCAGTTTTATCCATTTTCAGGGTAATAAACCTGCCTTTATCACTGTCGTAGTCTGATACGCCCATCACCAGCGGGTGGCCATCATCATCCTTATTAATATTTAAACCAAACAGCGGTGCGTAATCCGGCAGCTCATTGTTGGCATCGCATATATAATAGTATCCATCTGTGTCTCTCGCATTGTTGAAACCTTCTCCTTTCCCTTTGGCAGCTTTCTTCATGTTGGCTTCTGTATTGTTCATGGTTACATACACCCTGTCTTTATACTGGAAGCATGTATAACCTCTGTATTGTTCACTTTTGATGAGGGGTTGGGCGCTACGGGATACTCTCTCTGTATTGAATGCATTGATTTCCCAGTTACGCAACTCCGCATGTCTTGGTATCACGCAGCTATACGTGGGTTGTCCGTTTACATCAAAAGATGCCACTGCGAGCCAGTCCTTCACACAGTACAAATAAGAAGCGGCATTGAGTGGTTTTACTTCTTTGCGGGTCAGTTCTTCATAGATAATAGAGAAACCGCCATCGCTGCGTACAAAGATGTTCTGTGGCATACCTGTGTACGCTCTGCCTGCAAGGGCCTTTGTCTTCTCATTGGCTTTGGCCGGGAAGATGTCTATTTCCTTATCAGGTGTTTGTCTGGTAGGATCTACGAAACCAAAGATACCTGCATATTTTTCTTCATCACCAGCTTCTGCATGTGCATAACCGATGAATAAGATTTTTTTGGTAACAGGGTTATACCTTACAAGCCCGCTGTCGATCACTTTTTTTACACCGATATTCAGTTTGTCGAGTGTAAGTGTATCGACGGTTTTGGAAAGGGTGGCCATGATGAGCTGACCTTTTTTATCTCCTACCTGCGTTTGATTGAAGAGGTGTGCGAAGAGACATACTTTCTCATCGCCCAGTACGACCATATCCAGGTAGTTGATATTTTTATAGCGGGTATCGCTGTTAGCGTAATAGGCTCTTGAAAGCTCCTTGTGGTTACCATTATACCAGATCATTTCCAGGTTGCCGTTTACCGTTTGGTCATTGTTGTGTAGTACCACCAGCGCATAGTTATCACTGTTTGGATCTTTGCGCACAAAGAAGGAGGTAACAGGGTCGTACTGGGTGATGAATGGCTGAGCTAAGTAAGCATAACGGTTTGTCATAGCCATTTTCTCATCTCTCTTGATATTGCCGGTATTACCATCGATGACAATGCGGTATAGTACCGGTTGCCTGGATTCGACTTCTGAAATAAACAGCACGAGGTCGTTGTTCGTTTCAAATAATGCATTGACACAGCTGCCAAGGAGCGTACCAAAGTTCGTACTCAGGTGAGTCTGTGCTTTGGGTTTATTGTCATCGTCATAGATGTCTACATACAGCCCATCTCTGCTGGTGATCTGCAGAAAAATGGTATTGCCATTTTTCATGTGCAGAATACGGGCGTAACCAGAAACCGGTTCTTTGAAAAGAGGGCTTTGGGATACCATCGTTAATTGTGCAGAGGCTGTTATAGCCAACATGATTACGAACTGGATAATCAGGAAAGATTTCTTCATTGTTTCATAGGTATATGACGGGGTAAAGATAGATAGATTTATTTAATATGTGAATAAAAAGGGAATGTCTCAAAACTTCGAGACAGCCCCTTTTTATTCGGGTACATGATGGAGAGAATTTTCATACATGCAATTCTCAGCGCCTTCTGGCAACTAATGGTACATCCCCTTGCTAAAGTGTTATTGTACAAGGATTTCGTCAGTGAATAACCACGAAGTGGACCCGACAAACAGGTATCCTTCCGGTATGGCACCAAAGGCCTTGCCTGTTATCCGCACATATCTTGCATTTCCCTTCACCGGTATGCTAAACTGTTGTAAATAAGGCTCTCCCCGCACATTCCTGGTGTTATATACCTTACCTGCCAGTTTATATTTCTTCCCATCCCTGGATGTATATACCGCCACTTCTTTTGGCAGGAAAATGCCACTGTTAGGATCACAGAGAAAACTGGCGATCACTCTTTTCATAGGTGTGGTATTACCCATGTCTACAGTAGCATCCAGATCTTTGCCATTAAATCCCAGCCATTTACCACATTTGAAAGCCGTAGTGCCCATGTTGCCATCGGTGAGCGTACTATCGCCAGCCGCTGCATACTGAGGCGCAAAAGGTTGTGCAATGGTCACTTTCCTGCCCAAAGCCAGGTTTACAGGCACAAAAGTATTGGAGCCTGCTATCTGTTTGCCATGGTCAAAAATACCCGCCGAAATAGTGCCGGCTGCATGCATTGCCACTGGCTTTGTATACAAAGGTGACTGTGCATCCGGCAATTGATTGATGGCATACCGGATCTCTTTATTGGAATTAGTATTGATGTTCACCGTGGCCGTCCGGTCGTCATTTATCTTATAAGTGATCACCGGGTCAGGACTGGCTGTGAACAGATCAAACCATGCGGTACCCTGCTCTATCAGTTCCAACGTCAAAATAGCCGTGGTAGAAGATACCGGTGCCTGAAAAGTGAAATTGTATGCTTCCCACTCAGGTGTGAGTGTATACGTATGATCCTGTTCCATGGCATCAATAGTCATGCGGAACGTGGGCATATGTTCCTGTGCTTTGGCTTTGGCCCGGATAGATACGGTATAGCTGTTACCTTTCGTCATCACCATCGGTATCAGCCTGATTTTATTGCCACCACTGTCTACCGGTGTGATCAGTCGCAGACTAAACATACCATCTGCATGCTGACGGGGATCTACAAAAAATGAAGCGCCTACATCCGCTTTACGATGACTGGTGCTGGTCACATTGCTACCTATCGGCAACCCTGGACTCACAATCTTCTCAAAGCTGGGATTCAGGGTCATGTTATCTGCAGGAATGGCCGATAAGGTATCCTTAAGAATTAAATATACCCTTGTGCCATATGCATCAATGATATCATGCACAACCCCATTTTCCAAAGCGACCTCCCTGTTTTCAAACCAGCATCGTGCAGTTGCATTCTCCTGCAAGGAAGTAGTCAGGGTATATGCTTTGGGTTTATTCTCATTATTCACCGCAATCAGCAACGTATTTCCCTGATAACTGTATGCTTTCGTTAAGATCTTTGGATCATCTGCATGTATTGCAGGCGCCACATCAGCAGATAATAAAAAAGAGGTCATCTGTGCAGTTTCTACCGCCACATTGCTGGCGGCAGACCATGCAGAAACAGACTGTGGGTTCAGGTTGCCCGGTGCATGTACATAGTATTGAATACCCTTTGCACCTCCAATCAATCCCATATAGGTCATCAGTCTGATCTCCGCACCTGTCGGCTCCCTGTTCCACATTTCCTGACCGCCAAATGCCTGTGGCACCAGCCATACTGATTTTTCATACTGATAAGCAGTTGTATATTGGGTCAGGTCGTCCATCACCTTATCAGCAGGACCCGGAATAGGATAGGGGTCAGTCATCGCTATATCCATCGTGTTCCTGTAATCATTTGCTTTTTGCGGCATCATAAATACAATGGAAACAGGATGGTAAGGATCCAGTTCGTGGATCAGCTGATACGCCGCTTCCAGTATAGCAGGTGGACGCCCCTGTCCATCCGGTTCGTCATTGATATAATAAGATAACAGCGCAGGATGATCTTTGAATGCCAGCACTTCACTTTTTAATAAAGCGAGTTTTTCTTCCTCCGTTTTATCCAGCCCTTTATCGCCGTTATGCCCACTGCCTATGAGGGAGTTCACACCATACTGAACTTTCACACCTACCTGTGCACAACGGTCCATATAACCTTTACGTTCTGCCAGTCCTTCAGGCAGGTTGCCCTGGTATACACCGATCATATTGAATCCATGTGTCACTTCTCTTTCAGGCAGATCGCCGGCAGGAACGCAATAAAATCCAAAGGGGAAAAAGGGCAATCCGTCGGCAATTAACCCGCCTGTAAGCTGGTCTATCTGTACAGCATTTGCTTTTGGTGCGAGTTTGACAATGTTAACGTCACCCTTCTGCACAGTAGCGCCATCTTTCTCCAATACATAATGCAAGGCAGTGGTACCCGTTGGTAATGCATCCAGGTTGAATTGAGTTGAAAGCCGCTGCCCTTCTGTTTTAGCAGTGATTGCCAGTTTTTCGTTGCGTAGCGATAAATTGAGTTTGTAATTCGCCTGATCGGGCAATATGCAAATGATACTGCCTTCTTTTTCAGTGAGATAATAATTGTACCTGGTAAAGACTTTGACCTGTGCATGTAATACCACCCCCCATATGCATAGGAGTGCACTCAGCATGACTTTCTTCATTGAGACCTGTTTTAATAATGTATGGGTAAAGTATAAAAAAGATGATGATAAAAAAACATATTTTTGCTCCTCATATGAAATACATCTTCCTTACCTCATTATTACTGGTAGCTATGGCGCCCGCTATTGCGCAGACAGCTGACAGATTAGATTTTCCCCTCTGGCAACTGGAACAAGGTACTTCCCTCTCTGTATATGCTGACAAGGCTTATATCCGTAGCACACCTTCGGTAAAGGGTACCATAGTAGACTCTTTATTGCCAGGTAGTAAAGTGGTAGCCGATTCAGTGATGACCGCATCTCCGCTTACTATGAAAGGGCTGACCGCTGCCTGGTTGAAAACGCACTATACTGCCGGGGGCAAAGAGGTGAAAGGATATATCTGGGTAGGCCTGCTCTCATTGGGTACATTTACAAAAGATGATGTCAGTTTCGTATACGGGTTAGAGAAAAGAACGGTTGTATCCGAAAAAGAAGAATCCCTGACAGTGCGTGTCAAAGCAGTGGATAAAGACCATCGTATACTGGACATGAAAGAATGGACGGTGAGTGGTGGTGAAAATGCGAGAAGCACCGAAAGCAAACTACTGGGAGAAATGGGGCTGGATAGTGTAAAAGAGATCTTCCGGCTCAACTTCAGTGGCGATGCCTGTGGTTTACCAACTGATTACTACTACTTTGGCTGGAATGGCAGCAAATTGCTCACGCTCCCCGGCAAAACCAACATCGTCGATGCAGGTGCATTTGCTTATACCGAAACACTGATCTTTCCAAAGGAAGTGAATGGCCAACCCGGTAAGATCCTGAAACTGAAAGTATCAGAACAATACGGCGAAGATGGAGAAACGGTGGAAAGCAAAAAAGTAGAAAGAGAAATCTATACCTGGGATGGCAGCAAAGCCACTAAACAATAACCTCCTTTTTTACGACTATTCGTAAAACTGTCAAAATCTACGAAATATCGTAAGCTGCCTTTCATGTTTAAAATACTAACTAGCTAAATTACAATACTTTATTTACTGGAATGGCCTTTGTTTGCTTTTTCATGATTAACTTATATTCTCATGAAGCAAGGCAACATGATGGTGGAATTTCTTTTATCGCTCAGTAATGACATTGCCCTGATTCGTGACAAAGACGATTTTCTCAGGGTACTGCGGGAGCGGTTAAAAGAAGTGATCCATTTCAATGACATCGTCATCAATATCTTTGGTGAAGATGGTAAGTCCCTGGTACCATATCTTTATTATTCGGAAGGCCGGCGCAGGCACCATCCTGCATTTCAATGCAGTGGACACAGTAAAATAAGCAGCGATCATATCTTCGAAGCTGTCATGGCTGCCGAACAGCCACAGGTATTCAATGTACGAAAGCTCTTACAGGCTAAATCGCCTCCTGCTTATATTCCATTATTCCGGGAAACGGGTATCGTGGAATTTTCAGGCATCCGTTTGCGCAGCGCAACACAGGAAATTGGTTGCCTGTTTTTATTTTCAGAACAGACAGACACCTTCCCCGACCCGGTTTTACAACTTATAAAAGGCGTTTCTCACCAGCTCTCCATCGCGTTGGCCAACATCCTCGCTAATGAGCGCATAGCCACCCAACTGAAGGAGATCGAAAGCTATAAGCAAAGACAGCACCTGCAAAAAGAAATAGCAGCTGTAGATATAATTGGTAACAGCCGCGAAATGCAACAGGTATTTCACCTTATATCGCAGGTAGCTCCTGCAGACAGTACGGTGTTGATCCTCGGCGAAACAGGCACAGGCAAAGAACTCATTTCAAGGGCCATTCACAATCATTCTCCCCGCAAAGATAAATTGCTGGTGAAAGTGAATTGCGCCGCCCTCCCCGACAACCTCATTGAAAGTGAACTATTCGGACATGAAAAAGGTGCTTTTACCGGTGCTACTGAACGTCGTATCGGTAAGTTTGAAATAGCCCACAATGGTACCCTGTTTTTAGACGAAATAGGAGAGCTGCCGCTGGCAATGCAATCTAAATTACTCCGTGTACTACAGGAGAAGGAAATAGAGCGCATTGGTGGCAAAAGTCCTATCCAGGTCGATTTCCGCATCATTGCCGCCACTAACCGCGACCTGAAGAAAGAAGTGGAAGCCGGCCGTTTCAGAAAAGACCTGTATTACAGGTTAGATGTATTTCCTATTGTAATACCTCCTTTAAGAGAACGGAAAGAGGAGATCCCTGAACTGGCAGATTATTTTCTGCAACGCTTTACACGAAGGTCAGGCAAGCCTGCTATGCGGCTGGGAGATAACGTTCAGGAAAAAATGATGGCCTATCACTGGCCGGGTAATGTGCGGGAATTAGAACACCTGATAGAAAGAAGCGTGTTACTGACCAGCGGTGCTGTAATAGATCAGCTATTTATCTGAAAAATCCATTAAACAGCCAACAAAAGGACGTGATTCTACAAACAACCATGTCCTGATTCAATGCATCTTTGCCTTGTTCGCACAACCCACATGATTATGCTATACATCACAGACCAGTTCAACCATGTAAACCAGTTTTTCTTATTGCTGGATACGGCCATTGCAGATATCAGGTTTGCATCACCTATCAGGATGAGAACAGTGAAGGAGTTTGCTGCCATTATGGAATTGCACCCTAATTATCTGAATACCCTGCTGAAGCGGCATACAGGACAGAATGTGAGTTCACATATCAGGAACCGGTTGCTGGAAGTATCGAAGCATTTACTGTTGGAAACGAACTGGTACGTGCAGGATATCAGCTATTGTGTGGGGTTTTCTGACCAGCCGAATTTTAACCTGTTTTTCAAGAAGAATGTGGGGTATACGCCTTCTGAATTCAGGCGGTTAAAACAATAACCCAAACGCTTTTGCTGCATACAAAAGCGTTTGGGCCGGGAGCAGACTACTCCTTTATACCAGGAATAAATATCTCTCCTGTATTCTTGTCCATATAACCTTTTTGTCCGTTCGGCATCTCTACCAGCAGGGCATTTCTGTCATGATCTTCATCCAGGATCGCTTTCAGCACCGGCTTTTTCAGTTCCTTCATGGTAGCAGCTACCACTACCCCTTTCTTATTGTCCAGGTAGGTTTCGATAAATGCATAGCGACCCACCATATCTTCCCTGAAATGTACATCGTCATAGATAAATGGTATAAGCACCTTACCGGTCATATCGATCACCCCTGTTTTGCCATCCTTCACCGCTTTGATCCTGGAAGGGAAGCTCTTATCATTTGGGTAATAAGACAGGTATTCCAGCTGGGTATACCCATTCAGATCTGTACTATCCAGGCCTTTGTATTTACTGGTTTCACGGTTTTCGAGTACGACACGCCATTTATTATTACCCAGTTTATAGATGTACATGTCTTTGGCTTTCTTGTTCAGCACTTCGCCTTCTACAGGCATAGCGGAAGTAGGTTTGTCCTGTACATTGCCCGGAGAAGCGGTGCGGAAGTTAGCATCGAAATAAAAAACCTTGTCATCGCCTTTTTTAGCGGCTACATACACGGTATTACCTGCGTATACTTCTTCAATATCTTCATATTCAGGTTTCAGGATTTCCCGGCCGCTGCTTACATCTACCACACCGTAAGTGTCACCCATGGTGATAAGGGCAAATTGTTCCAGTGCGGGGTCGTTAAAGCCTGTTACCTGGTTGTAAGGCGCCTTACCGTTCTGTAGTTTGCCGCTCTGAGCGTCAAAGATGCCCATTTTCCCGTCTTTATTCACGAAGTAATAACTACCCTTGGAATAGCTGGATCTTTCCGGTAAAACGTCTGTAAACATGCCGCCGATCGGCTTGTCACTGCGGATATCTATGATCTGGTAGCCTTTGATATTTCTGGCAATGGCGGTAAAGTCCTGGAAGGCGTTGGTAATGTTAGTATAAGAAGGAGCGACCATCACAGCACCATTGGTGTTGATCAGTCCTACCTTTTTACTGCTTTCTACACGGGCGTAGCCGTTTCTGAATACGTCAATGCTGTCAAATTGTGGTTTTAGCAGCACACTTTTGTTCTTATCAGTCAGGCCCCATTTGCCTTTTTCGGTATAGGGATAGGGTCCCTGCGCCTTACACCAGGCGCTTAATAGCAGCACCGGTAAGAAATATGCGGTTTTCATAGGTATGTGATTGATTGTGTTGGAGTAAAAATAGGGAAAAATTATAATATAACTCAGCACTTATTGATGGCATACCATGCGGCGCCTGTCAACGCCGTTTTTTCATTGAGGATGATTTGTACGGGAATATCTTCCAGCAGGGGTTTCATTCTGCCTTTTTCACGGAATGCTTTCATGAAAGCACCGTAATCAATTTTCTTTACATTTTTGGGGACGATGCCGCCGCCGATATAGATCCCCCCGGTGGCTTTCAGTTTCAGGGCAAGGTTACCGGCTTCGGTGGCGAGGTAGCGGAAAAAGATGCGCATGGTTTCTACACAGATGGCAACAGAATCGCCATTTTCACTGATCTCTGCAGCTACATCGTGTACGGCCATTCTGTCCAGCAGCCAGCCGGGGGCGTCCATGTCTCTTTCTTCTTTCAGGAAGTTAAAGATGTTCACGATGCCGGGGCCGCTGAGCACTCTTTCCCAGCTTACATGCCCGAATTTTCTGCGTAGGTATACCAGCAGGTCGTCATCCAGATCCGTAATGGGAGAAAAGTCACTGTGACCACCTTCGGTTGCGAAGGGGAAGTATTGGGTGCCGTCCCGGAATAATCCGGCTTCGCCCAGACCAGTACCGGGAGATATCAATGCAATATTCCCTTTTTGTGGCTGGCCGGTATGTAATGGGTGAATATCGATTTGTTCCAGGGTAGCAAGACCGTAAGCGTTTGCTTCAAGGTCGTTGACAATGAACACAGGAGGGTTGTCAAATTGTGCGGATAGCTGTGCTGCATCTATTTCCCAGGGTACGTTTGTGATCTTTGCTTTCCCATCCTGAACAGGACCTGCTACGGCAAGGCAAATACGATCGGGAGTGGGAGCATTGCCAAGGAATTTTTTAATGAGGTCGTCGGGGCCATGAAGATCTTTTGTGGGGTATTTTTCTTCCTTTGTAAGGGTGAGCTTGCTGCCGTCGTAATTGTAAAGTGCCAGGTTTGATTTGGTACCGCCTATGTCAGCAGCGAGCAGGGTGTGGGGTGGGTGAGTGGATGAGCATGAATTGTCGGAGGATATGCCAATGGGTATCATTCGTTTTCATTTTTTACAAAATTAAGTTAGTTTATTTTCATGGGATAGCAAACCACCACCAGTTATGAACAAAGTCAATTTTAAAGCTCCCCCGCTCGCAGAGCGGGGGAGCTTTTCCGATTTAGATCTTATTGTAACCTCTAACTTAGAATATATTTGCAATCAGCTGCAAAGCCCCATACTTCTTCTCCGGGTTGAACATCGCCGTCGCTGAAATAGGAATATGATATTTAAATATGGTCAGGTCCCTATTCACCGTGATCCCTGCATTCACCACATTTGGATGGTTCCCATAAAAATTCTTATCTCCGCTAAATGAAAATCCACCGCCCACAAACGCATGTACATTATACACCTCATCCGCAAACAACACCTGATCTACCTGCACATAATGTGAATACGCATTCGCCAGACTACTATCCGCCTTATAATAAGTATCTCTACCCAGCACAATCGTATTCCAGCTCAATGTCAGCGGCAACTTCATTTTCTGGAAAGTATAAGCCACCCCTACATCCACAAAATGTGAAGTCGTTGCTTTATTATAATCAAACAGATCAGCATTTGGATAATTACTAAAGTTGTTAATATCCCAGATCGCCGCACTAAATCCCTTATTCATGTACTTCACATAGTAATCAAACTCCCTGTAATCGCCAGTGAAACTTGCACCTCCCCAAAATCCTGCCTGCCAATGTCCATTCTTTGATTTGTAATACATATCCACATCAGAGATCGGCGCATTAGACACCTTGAATCCACGCCACAGGTATAAATTCCTCACTTGCAAATTCAATCCAAACGGCTCATATTTTTTCTCCTTCACCATCGTTGTGTCTTTATCCTGTGCGCTTACATTTTGGACAAAGAATATCCCGCATGCAACCGTTAGGGTTGCAATCAATAACTTTCTCATAACGATTCTTATTTTAAATACATGAACAATAAAGCCGCCAGCGTTGCACCTAATGCAGGGCCCAGCACTGGTATCCAGGCATAACCCCAGTCTGCACCAGCTTTAGATTTCTTAAACGGCAGCAAGGCGTGTACAATCCTTGGTCCCAGGTCTCTGGCAGGATTGATTGCATAACCGGTAGTACCACCCAGTGACAGGCCAATCACCCATACCAGGAAGGCTACTGGCAAAGCACCCATGGAACCCATGCCGATAGTTTGTGTAGTATCTCCTATTTTTGGATCGGTAAAGTAGAGGATAGTGATCAGCAGTACGAATGTACCAATCACTTCACTGATGAAATTGCGGCCCAGGTTTCTCACAGCAGGCGCAGTACAAAATGCAGCCTGTTTGGTAGGTCCGTCTTCGGTCAGATCGAAATGGTCTTTATAAAATACCCATACCAGGAATGCGCCAAGCATGGCACCCAGCATTTGTGCAGCCCAGTATACACCTGCTACTGCCAGGTTGATTTTTCCCAGTATTAACATGGTCAGCGTCACAGCCGGATTCAAATGTGCGCCGGTATAGGGGCCTGCTACACACACACCAACGAATACGGCCAATCCCCATGCTGTTGTAATCACAATCCATCCGCCTCCATTTCCTTTCGTGTCCTTTAACACGACATTGGCAACCACACCATTGCCCAAAAGAATGAGCAATGCTGTACCTATAAATTCTGAAATAAATGGTGTCATAACTTGATGATTAATTTAGTGGTGCTATTTCCTCTGAAACTATTGTGCAGGTCTTTTCATAAACAGGTCATCGTACACATTTTTTTCAAAGTGGAATAGGTGAAATTTAGTTAGTTTCAGTATGGCCTGCTCCGCAAGTAGATTACGGAGTCAGGCGCTCTTATTGATTATTCGTTAGCCCAGCCTCTGGTGCGTTCTACGGCTTTCTTCCAGTTGGCCAGCAGTTTTTCAGTGTTCTGTCTATCCAGTTCAGGCTTGAATATTCTGTCTTTAGACCATTGCTTCTTCACTTCGTCAATATTTTCCCAATAGCCTACCGCCAGACCTGCCAGGTATGCAGCACCGAGTGCAGTTGTTTCCAGCACTTTCGGACGTACTACATTACTGCCAAAGATATCTGCCTGGAACTGCATCAGTGCATTGTTCGCTACCGCACCACCATCTACTCTCAGCTCGGTACTCTGCTTGCCGGAGTCAGACTCCATGCTCTTCAGCAGGTCGTACACCTGAAATGCAATACCTTCCAGTGCTGCGCGGGCAATATGGCCGGCGGTTGTACCACGGGTAATGCCAAAGATGGCGCCACGTGCATACTGATCCCAATAAGGAGCACCTAAACCTGTCAGTGCAGGTACAAAGTATACGCCGCCGTTATCTTTTACAGAAGCAGCGAGCGTTTCACTATCAGAAGAGTTATGAATGATACCTAACCCGTCGCGCAACCATTGAATGGCTGCACCACCTACGAACACGCTACCTTCCATCGCATATGTTACTTCGCCATTGATCTTCCATGCTACGGTCGTGAGCAGGTTGTTTTTGGAATAAACAGGTTTGTGACCGGTGTTCATCAGCAGGAAACATCCTGTACCGTAAGTATTCTTTGCCATACCTTCTTCTACGCACATCTGTCCGAACAGGGCAGCCTGCTGGTCGCCGGCGATACCTGCAATAGGAATTTTAGATGCGAAGAGGGTAGTGGCAGTTTCGCCATATATTTCACTGCTTTGTTTTACTTCAGGCAGCATGCTGGCAGGAATAGTAAGAAGGTCCAGCAGTTCCTGGTCCCACTGCATGGTATGGATATTGAAGAGCAGTGTACGGGAAGCGTTCGTTACATCGGTGATGTGCATGTGGCCACGGGTAAATTTCCATACCAGCCAGCTGTCGATCGTACCGAAACACAGTTCACCTTTCTCTGCTTTTTCTCTTGCACCAGCTACGTTGTCGAGGATCCATTTTACTTTGGTACCTGAGAAGTAGGCATCGATCACCAGACCTGTTTTTTCACGGATCATGTCGGTGTGACCTTTCTCCTTCAGTTCATCACAGTATTTTGCTGTGCGGCGGTCCTGCCATACAATCGCATTGTAGATAGGTGTACCCGTCTCGCGATCCCATACCACGGCGGTTTCACGCTGGTTGGTAATACCGATGGCGGCGATGTTGGTACCGTTCAGGTCCGCTTTCGCGATGGCTTCTGCCGCCACAGAAGATTGGGAGGCCCAGATTTCGTTTGCATCGTGTTCCACCCATCCCGGTTGTGGAAATATCTGTTCAAAAGGTTTTTGTGCGATCGCTTTTATTTCTCCATTGTGATCGAAGATGATAGCGCGTGATGACGTGGTACCCTGGTCGAGGGCCAGGATGAATTTTTCGTTCTTGTTCATACCTCAGTTTTTTAATTTTGTTCCAAAGTGGCGTGTAGCAAAGCTACCGCCTGATTCCCTCGGGGGATGCTCTAAAATTGTATAAGTATAACGTGGTGGGGAATACGCTGGTTAATTCAGCGTATATCCCTTCGCAAGTATTGCAAAATCGGCGAGTTCTGCCTGTATCCAGGCGGCATCTTTATTTAATTCTTTTGCCATTATTTGTGCTACGACTGGTGCCGCAGCTATGGCTGCATGTACATCCAGGAATAGTAAGCGAAGACGGCGTCCCAGCACATCTTCTACACGGCGTGCATACTCATTCCGAATGGCCCAGATAACCATTGCTTTATTGTACGGAAAGTTAGACACCAGCAAGTCTCCCAGTGAATGATCTTCAGCAACCAGTTTGTTGATTGCAGTTATATCTGCACCATAAAAACGTAGCGGATCATTCTCGTCGCTCAGTTGTACATAACCATGGATAGGCAGGTGTTCTGTCTTACATTCCTTAGCGGTCAGCACACCTGTTTCAATGGCTTTGTCTATTGTATCCTGTGCCATTCTGCGGAAGGTAGTCCATTTACCCCCCGTAATAGTGATCAGTCCTGATTCGGATACAATGATCTTATGACTACGTGATATTTCTTTTGTTTTAGCACCATCTTTACTTGGTGCAGCCAGTGGACGCAGACCGGCAAATACTGCCAGCACATCTTTGCGGGTAGGTTTTTTTGTCAGGTATTTGGCAGCAGTGTTGAGAATGAACTCAATTTCCTGCTCCAGTGCATGTGGTTCCAGTTCAGGATGATCGCGCAGGGTATCGGTTGTACCTACGATCAGTTTACCATGCCATGGCACAGCAAATAATACGCGGCCGTCATCTGTTTCAGGGATCATGAGGGCATTGTCGCCAGGCAGGAAAGAATGATCCAGGGTGATGTGTACCCCCTGACTTGGTCTTACCATGTGTGGAGCATCCGGACGGTCCATGTGCAGAATGTTGTCAACATATACTCCGGTAGCGTTGATTACTACCTTGCCTGTTGCTTCGTAAGTTTCGCCGGTTTCGATGTCCTTCGCAATAATGCCGCTCACTTTCTTATTATTATCTTTCAATAAGCCGGTTACCTTCACGTAGTTCAGCACGGTGGCGCCGTTTTCGATGGCGGTCTGGGCTATGTTCAGCGCCAGACGGCTATCGTCAAACTGGCCATCATGGTATACTACGCCACCTTTCAGCCCTTCCTGTCTGATAGTAGGCAGGGCTTCGATAGTTTTCTTTTTGCCTATATACTTAGAAGCACCAAGGCTTAATTTACCGGCCAGTAAATCGTAAAATTTCAGACCGAGTGTATACTTAATATTATTAAACCAGGAGTAATTCGGAATAACGAAAGTTTCGTTTTTTGTCAGGTGAGGTGCATTTTTCAGTAATAATCCCCTCTCGTGGCAGGCTTCTCTTACCAGGCCAAGGTCTCCCTGCGCCATATAGCGCACGCCGCCATGGACAAGTTTGGTCGCTTTGCTCGAAGTGCCTTTCGAATAGTCTGCCTGCTCTACCAGCAAGGTCTTATACCCTCTGGTAGCAGCGTCCATCGCGGTGCCAAGACCTGTTGCGCCGCCGCCAATAACAATAACATCCCATGACTTAGTGGAGGATAGGTCCGATATTAACTGCAATCTGTTCATAAAGTAAGGAGTTTAAACTAAAAGAAACTTTCTAAATGTTTCTTTTGCTTTTATAAAGTTGTTTCGTTTTGTTATTATTTCCAAATTTTTCTTGAGATTTAAGCTTTTTTTAGGAAAAAAGTCAACCTTGCATTACTTTTCAGTTACTATTTACCAATTTAATACCAGGCCATAGTTATGAAATTCGAATCTATGTCACAACGGCACGCTTATATCCTGGAACGCCTGCAGGCAGAAGGGAATGTTCGGGTGGCCGATCTGTTTGAGGCGTTGGATGTTTCGGCGGTAACTATCCGTAAGGATCTTAAGATGTTGGAGGACAAGAAATTATTGTTTCGCACACATGGAAATATCAGTAGGGCTAACCCCTATACAAAGGATAGGAATGTCAATGAAAAAGAGAACATCCTGGCGGATCAGAAGATCCTCATTGGCAAGCGGGCCGCAGAAATGATAGAGCCGGATGATGCGATCATTATCGCATCGGGCACCACTGTATTGCAGGTAGCGAAAGCGATACCGCCGGAGTTGCGGGTCACCGTACTCACTTCCGCCATGAATATTTCCATGGCGCTGCTGGACAAACCTAATATAGAGATTGTGCAGCTGGGAGGGATCGTACGCAAAACATCTACTTCTGTTACAGGCACTTATGCCGAAGGAATCCTGGATCACTTTACCTGTAGTAAGTTGTTCCTCGGGGTAGATGGTATTGATATGGAACAGGGATGTACCACTTCCAATATGATGGAAGCACTACTCAATAAGGCCATGATCCGCACGGCTCAGAAAACCATCATAGTGACTGACTCTTCGAAGTTTGGCAAACGTGGGTTTGGGAAGATTTGCCCATTAGGGGATATAGATCAGATAATTACAGATGATGGGATTAGTCCTGCCATGATGCGGGACCTGGAGAACATGGGGGTGGAAGTAATTGTTGTGTAGGGAGTATCCCTATAAAAAGATGAAGGCCAACCCGGGAAGGTGGCCTTCTATTGCGTTGCTTCCCGTTCTGATTCGGGTTGCTGCTTTGTCGTAAAAAAAGAGGGTTAACAAACGACGAAAGCTATATAATTGCCCTGTTGTTGTGGGCAAGCGTGGTTATTATGAGGAACTATCTCGTTATCAATGAATGCTGAGGGTTTGCATAGGAGAAGGAATTTTACAATATATGTATCACTCCATCTTTTGAAATATTATAAGACACTTCTTTTGTGTCAGTCAGTTGTTGCAACAGGTGGATAATCGGCTTGCTCTTATCCAGGATTACACCAATAAATTTCTTGCCGGCAGCAGACTTTTCTACAATCATTTTCACTTTCATATTTCTACCTACTACTTCTGCTATCCGTTCGATAGTGACATTATCAGGAAATACGATAATACCTTGTCTCCAGCTCAGTACTTCATCTGCATCAAATTCACTGATGGAGATGGACGTAGAGTTGATGGTAGCGGCTTTGCCCGGAACCAGGAGCGCATTGCTTTCGCCTTCGGCTACTTTTACGCTACCCTGTACAAGGCTAATTCTGGCGATTCCGTTATCGTACGTATTGACATTAAATTCTGTACCCAATACATCTACCTGCCTGTTCAGAGGAAGGTGTACGATAAAGGGCTGACCTGCCTTAGGGGCGACTTTTACATAAGCTTCTCCATCTATACTGATTTCTCTTTTGGTCCCTTCGAATTTCAACGGGAAAGACAGGCGGGAGGTATTATTTAATAATACTTCTGATCCGTCAGCCAGTATGACTTTATAATTGTTTTTGCCCTTTGGCACGGTCAACACACCCAAATCGTGATTAGTACTATTCAAAGAGCTAAAGGTGAGCGAGCCGGTTTCCGGATGCAATGCTATGCCGTTCACATTTGTGGGAGCATTGTTTTCCAGGTTAATTTCCTGCTGGCCTATTTTCAATAAAATGGTTTTACCATCTTCCCATGATGCCAGGGCCGTCGGTTGTTGTTGGGTCAATAAATAAAGAGACAATCCACCAACAAGACCAATCGAGCAGGCAGCGGCGGCAAATACGCGGATATACCGGTTGCGCACGCGCCTTTTGGCATTGATAATCAACTCTGCTGCTGAGATGCTGCCACCTGCGTAGGTGACCAGGTTTTCTTTTTCCATGTCTTCACGGATCTCATCATACAGCGACTGAAGCTCCGGCCGGTCGATCATCAACTTGTCCAGTTGAATTTTTTCGTCCGGTGTGATCGTTCCCAGAATGTCTGCCACGATCAAGGTTTGTATGTCAATAGCTTCAATATCCATAGTTGATATAATTATAGACAATCCTAAAATCCAAAAAGTATGAGTGAGGAGAAAAAAATTATTTTAACTGTAGTTTATTGCGGATAATCTTCAGTGAGGAGTACAATTGAGTTTTCACGGTATTGACAGAAATACCTTCAATTTTGGCCACTTCCTTGTGCGGGCGGCCTTCCATATATACCATTTCCACTGTTCGGCGGCTTTTGTCAGGGAGTTCCTGCATAAGCCGGGTGATGTCTTCCATTTGTTCATTTTCAGGTTTTTCAGGGGACTGTACCTCTGTGTTCATGTCAGAGTACTGTTGGTTACGCCTGGTAAGGTTGGTGTCATGCTTTATCTTGTTCAAACAACTGTTTGCAGCCATACGGGTGAGGTATGCCCTGACTGCGGTGTTCACTTCAATGTCTTTTCTTTTATTCCACAGGTTGATAAATACTTCCTGGGTCACATCTTCTGCATCATGAATATTACGCAGGATGCGGAAGGCAGCCACGAACACATCCCTGCGATATTTGTTATATATCTCAGCGTATGCGAGTTCGTTTCCGTCTTTAATAAGCTGAAATAGCTTTACGTCCTGCTCTTGAATCATTATATTCGGATTTAGGTACAAGATTTACTTATCCTGATTAATCTGGTTCATTATTATTATTGGGGTTTGTTTTAGTGGAATTATTCCTGCCAAAAATAGTTAAATTTTCAGAATGTCATTATGAGTATAAAAATGATTAATTTTCCACTCATATTATCATACTTTTTGGCGATCAGAGTTGTCTATTATGCCCCAGTGCTGTTGTCCAAATTATCTATCCTCTGATTTTTGCCAGTAAGGTCCCTTATCAAATATGAGAAGAATTTTTGCGGCCAATGGTGCTTTTTATGTAGTACTATGCCTGCTATTCTTACTGAGAGCAAGCATACCTGCATTCGCGCAAACCCCGGCTCCGTCTGATGTGAACGAGATGTTGAATAAGAGGATGGATCTTTCGGTGTCCAATAAATCATTAAAAGCCATCTTTAAGCTGATCAGTTCCACGACCGGCTTGCACTTCATTGCTTCCGCAAATCAGCTGGATGTAACGGATCATTATTCTATTTACGCAAGTAACTTTTCAGTAACACAAATATTGTTTGAATTGTTGGGCAGACAGGGTTTTACCTGGACGGTCAGAGGGAATATGGTGGTATTTAGCCGGTCAGGACCATTAATTCCATTACCACCGAATTCGATTGCAAAGAAAATTTCCAGCAAATTAAATGTCGTAACGGGTATTGTGATGGATGAGAAAGGAGCGGTGTTACCTGGAGCAACAGTAAGGATCAGTGGAACGAACCTGGGTGGTACCACGGATGAGACGGGAAGGTTTACTTTTATGACGGAAAAGGAAGATGTGGTCCTGTATGCTACATATACAGGATATATGCCTGCCGGGGTGGAGGCGAATATTGATGATTCTATCAGGATAAAATTAGTGTTGGCGAATAATGTGCTGGATGAGACGGTGATCATGGCGTATGGTATTACCACCCGGAGAACGAATACCGGCAGTATCGGCAAAGTATCTTCCAGCGAGATCTCCCGCCAGCCGGTGGTAAATTTATTAGGTGCTTTGGAAGCACGAATTCCCGGATTGGCAGTGACACCGTCAAGTGGGGTAAATGGAACGAGCTTTACGGTGCAGATCAGGGGAAGGAATTCTTTTGCAAATGGTTCGGATCCTTTATATATCATAGATGGAGTGCCTTACATTTCCAGCAAGACTATCAATCTGTTAGGATCGATTGCTGTGCAGAATTTTGATGCAGGCGGGATTAGCCCGTTTAATAATTTGAATAAGGAGGATATTGAGAGCATAGAGATTTTGAAGGATGCCGATGCGACGGCGATATATGGGAGCAGAGGTGCGAATGGGGTGGTATTGATCACGACTAAGAGAGGGAAAGTAGGGAATGCGTCGTTGAATCTGAAATTGAGTACGGGGATAGGAAAGGTGCCTGGTACAAGCCATTTGCTTTCAAAAGACCAATATATGGCGATGAGGAAGGAGGCGTTTGTAAATGATGGGATTACGCCGGATAACCAGGAAGGGAGCGTAGGGTATGCGCCGGATCTGATGGCGTGGAATCAGAACCGGGAGAGGGATTGGCAGAAGATGATAATTGGTGGAACGGCCAACTTAACGAATTTGAATATGGCACTGAGTGGAGGAAGTAAGGTGGTACAGTATCGGTTGAGTGGGAGTGTGTTGAAAGGGACGTCGGTGTTTCCGATAGATATGCCTTATTTGAGAGGTACGGGGGATGTGTCGGTGACGTATTTGTCTAAGAATAAAAGGTTGAGTGCGGATTTGAATGGAAATTATGGAAAGGATCGGAATGAAATGTTCAATGGCAACTTGTTAGGTACGGTGGCGCCACCGAATGCACCTGGCCCCTGGGATGATAATGGAAAGTTGGTATGGCAGGAGAATGGGGCGGAGTCAAGTAATCCTTTGGCGGATTTGTATAAGAAGTATAGTATAAAGTCCGGAAATTTGTTGGGGAGTATGAAATTGGGGTATAGGATTGTGGATAGTTTAAGATTCCTGTTGTCTGCAGGGTTGAATAGGTATAGGGATAATGAGAATTCGCAGGTACCGGTTTATTCCATCAACCCGAATAAAGATTCGGCGACAAATGGATCTGCTACGTTTGGGACGCAGGAGATAAAGAGTTATATTCTGGAACCGCAGTTGGATTATACAAAGACGTTTGGGTTTGGGAAGGTGAATGCGTTGGTAGGAACTACATGGCAATATAGTTCGAATACCAATATGGTGATAGATGCAGATGGGTTTACGGATGATGGAAGATTGGATGATATATCAGCAGCGGGTAAAACAGCTCTGTTAAGTAAGTATTCCTCGAAATACAAGTATGCGGCCTTATTCGGACGTTTGATATACAATTATAAGGATCGCTATATCCTGAATTTTTCAGCGAGAAGAGATGGATCGAGTCGGTTTGGACCCGGAAAAAGATGGTCGAATTTTGGATCAATAGGAGGGGCATGGCTGTTTAGTAATGAAGATTTTGTAATGAATAATGTAAAATTTTTGGACTACGGAAAGTTGAGAGGTAGTTATGGGGTCACAGGTAATGATCAAATTGGGGATTACCGATATTTGGATACCTGGTCGTCTAGCGTCAACCCTAGGCCATATCAAGGGATCATTCCATTAACTCCTGATGCATTATTAAATACCAATTTTTCATGGGAGAGAAGTAAGAAAATTGAAACGGCTATCGAGCTTGGATTTTTGAATAATAAGTTAATTACTACCATTGCCTATTTTAATAATACGAATGATAAACAAATAATAGCCTATAGATTACCAGCCCAAACCGGATTTTTGAATGTTATCAAAAATGAAGGGGTCGTGGTAAGGAATTCAGGATGGGAATTTGATATGACGGCTGAAGTGATGAGGAGAAAACATTTTAGCTGGAGAGTAAATGCAAATATGACCTTTCCGAAGAACAGGTTAGTGGTATTCCCTGATATAAGTCATTATGATTATTCCCTCTATTATTCGGTAGGATATCCATTGAATGTATTGAAACATTATCATAATTTGGGTGTGGATAAAACTGACGGCCTTTATAAATTTGAAGATGTTAACAAGGATGGTGCACTGGGTGATCCGGATTATAAAAATGAAGGAAATCTTGACCCCACATTCTATGGTGGTATTGGAAACGCATTTCAGTATAAGGCATTCAGGTTAGATATATTTCTCACTGTGAGAAAACAGACGGTGCCTAATTATTTCTACTCTGCATATTATAATATGCTTGCACCGGGAGTGTTGGCAAATCAGCCTAAATGGGTACTGGATAGATGGCAGCATCCCGGAGATGAGACCAATGTCCAACGATTTGTGACTGCTAATATTCTGAATGGAGAAAACCAAAGCTATAATATTTATACTTCTGATGCAGTTTATGAGAATAATTTTTATATAAAGGTGAAGAACATTTCATTGTATTATTCAATGAATAAGAATGTGGTAAAGAAATTAAAATTGTCTGATCTTAAATTTTATTTGCAAGGCCAAAATTTATTTATTCTTACTAAGTATAAGGGATTAGATCCTGAAACACCATATTATTTCTCATTGCCTACATTACGAATAGTAACGGCAGGATTGGAAGTGCAATTTTAATAAATTCCCCATAATGAAAAAGTATATTGTTATACTGTTACCGATCTGGCTCCTTGGTTGTAATAAATTAATAGATGTGGGAGATCCGGATAATAGTGTAGTTGGGGAAAATGTATTTTCCCATGATACATCTGCATTATCTGCTGTCAGTGGTGTCTACGCTAAAATTATGGTATACTCTCCCAATATATTAAATGGAGGCCTATCCATTTGTGGTGGTCTGTCTGCCGATGAAATAGAGCCCACTAACCTGGCCAATACGATGCTGGAATTTTATAACAATTCAATATCAACTACAAGCACATTTAATAGAGTATACTTATGGTATTATGGATATAGCTTACTTTACCAGACAAATGCTATTATTGAGGGAATAACCAATAGTACTTCCATGTCAGTAGATGTAAGTAATCAATTGTTGGGAGAATCCTATTTTATCAGATCGCTGATTTACTTTCAGATGATACAGCTATTTGGTGATGTGCCGTTGGTGACCTCTACCGATTATACGGCAAATGCAAAATTGAAAAGAACTGCTACGAGTGTTATTTTTTCACAGATAAAACAAGATTTGCTAAAGTCGACAGGATTGCTGATTGAAAATTATCCAAGTAATGGAAGGGTACGGGTTAACAAATGGGCAGCTAAAGCCCTGCTCGCAAAATTATATTTGTATGAAGGAGATTGGGTAGATGCAGAAAGTGCCTCGTCGCAGGTTATTAATGCCGGCCCTTATGGATTAGAAAACGATCTTAACCGGGTATTTCTCTTAGATAGTAAGGAAGCTATATTACAATTTATGCCTGTTGAAGTTGGATATAATACATCTGAAGGTGCTCAGTTCGTACCCAGTCCCAATGGCACTTCCTTACCACAATACAGCGTCTCGGATTATTTGCTGAAAGCTTTTGAAGCCGGCGATAAAAGAGCAGGTAGCTGGATCGGTACGAAGGTAGTGAATGGAGTTACTTACACCTTTCCGTATAAATATAAGTTACGGATGAATTTTAGTTCTGGCTATGTAGTAAGTGAATATACAATAGTGCTCCGTCTTGCTGAGCAATATTTAATCCGTGCAGAAGCAAGAGCTCACTTAAGTGATTTGCCAGGAGCTATAGCAGATGTAGACAGTATTAGAAATAGGGCAGGGCTGCCCATGATATCGGCTGTAAATCCTGGTATTGACGGTAACAGTTTGTTGATAGCCATTCAAAAAGAACGGCAAATAGAATTATTTGCAGAATGGGGAAATCGTTGGTTTGATCTCAAACGTAATAAAACTGCAACAAGCATTTTGTTAAACAGAAAGCCAGCGTGGACGGATGTAGATACGCTTTATCCAATTCCAGGTGTAGAGATTAAGTTAAATGCAAACCTTACACAAAATCCTGGATATAATTAATTGGGGATGTATCATAAATAAAATTTCTGATCATCGCATAAATACGAACCTTGCCTTACCAGGTAGCCGAATGAAAAGAGCGTGGATCTTAATTGATACACGCTCTTTTTGTAAGTCCCTTATTAATTTGTTCTGGTTGCTACAAGATTGGGATTGTCTAAGGCTTTTAAACAGGTAATGCCTGAGCCCGGGCAATTTAATTCAGCCTGTGCCGTCGTCCCATATAATACTGTAGTTCCTCCAATAGTAATCCAATAATGATTCTCTGCTCTTACATCGGGTTTGATTTTAGTCGCATATGCTGCTCCCACACCAATTAAAGCAGCCAGCGCTGCGAATGCTAATTTCATTTTGTTCATAAGATTAAATGTTTAAAAGTGACAGAAAAACGTCAAGCTGTAATTAGTATCAGACATACCCATCCCTATCCGAACCGAAATCCAGACCGTGATAGTCATTCCAATCTAATACACTTTTATTGGTTACCGGGAGAATATATTAATCTTCCTAAACAATAGGATAGCAACTAGTCCAATTATAACAAAAAACAAATTAAAATACAAATGTTGTACCCACGTGAACTGAACGATGGCGCCGCCACATGAGCAGGGGATCTCCCCAAAATATCTTAACTTTATTAGGATAATATACCCCGTAAAAAGTATCATCATACCCGTCGCAATCTTCAGTCCCGTAAATCGGGTCTTCTCCAACATCAACAGCAATGATACACATAACTCGGTCAAAGGGATTCCCCATACCAGCAGGGGCAAAAACTGGGAAGGAAACGGCTGTTTATGCATCTGGGAAACAAATACATTAAATTCCATCCACTTGCTTACAGCAGCGTACACAAACATAGTAATAAACAGTAAACTTACTGCATTAAAGAACAGCGTTCTAGTTTTCATAGTCTTTATTTATACCAGTTCTATCTTCTCCGGTATGACGCCTGTCTTTAATAAGGTTATTATTGAGGAAAGAGTCGGTCTGTTGGCAGGATCAGGGTCCAGGCAATTAGTAACTACATCTAATAAAACTGCTTCTAATCCTGCATTTACCAGCGCATTATAAATATTTCCTGAAAAACTCTCCTGATCTCCAGGATTCAAAATCATAAATGCTAATACAACACCAATTGAATAAATATCATCCGCCGGATCCGGCTGCTCACTCAGCCTTTGCTGTGGCGACATAAACATCGCCGTTCCATAGCCAAACGGTGGATCGGGTGTACCCGCCGGCATATAATACGCTAACTCAAAATCCAGCAGGTATACTTTATCTTCCTTGATTATAAAATTATTAATCTGAACATCTCTGTGTAAATATCCAAGCTCATGTAATCGTTTGAGGATTTCCGTTATCTGCAAAAAATAACTTAAGATCTTTACTTTGTCAGCTAACCCCAAATCACGCCAGATGCGATCCCTGTACACATCTTTCAATCGCTCCGGCAATACTTGTCCGTTTATATAACTCGTCACTAAATAATGATCTTCCCCCTTACTGCAAAAATCTATGACCTGTGGTACGGGCAATGCATGTTGTACGGCTTCCAGTACTGATTTTTGCCAGAATAACTTATGCGCCGATTCCCGCCCATACCTATCTATAAATGACCCTGCTCTCGCCTGCTTAATGATACAATGTGAAAATACAAACTGCTTTATATTCACCCCCAAATAGATATCCCCCTTGGGGTTAAACCGTAATAACTTTGTCGGTATATAATATTTCCCGATAATCCCCTTGCGCCGCTTATTCCGGTAGGCCGCAGGTATATGGTACCTGATTTCGGTATCCAATGCTGTATATAACACCTTGCCTAACCGAAGACTGTCATATGGTGTAATACCCTGAAAGGTGCTTGTCACGCTTTCGAGTTCGCGGACCAGTTGCATCGCCTGTTTCGCATGCTTTGGATAGATCATGATGATCTTGCCCGCTTCTTTTATACCCATGGTCAATCCATTACTCTGATCCACCAGTCTGTCGTTTTTCAGCAACCGGTACGATACAGCATGCAGGTTCAATACAGGGATTACCTGATGTAATAATGATTGGGCATGTTGCGAAAGCACTGAGATATACAGCGTGAAATTATTCCGCAATTCACAATTGCCTACCTCCAGCCAATGCTCACATTCCTGGTAAGGTATACCATATGATGACAGATCGCTTGCAAACTCTTTTATTTCAAGTGTGCCCAAAGAATATCCATTATTCAGTTGAAAAACTGACATAAATAGCAGTTATGTGAATTAGTTCATCATAGACCTGTGTGCGCTTACAGGCGTTTATAAAGTACGTTTAAATATAATAGATATAAGAGTAAAATAAACGTTGTCCTCTGAGTATAGTATGATATTATTATTCGTCCCCAATTTGAAATATTAGTCGAAAGACCAATTATATGGAAAATATAACAGAATCCATAAAAAAAAGTTCGGGACATGATTTTTTTTTTGAATTGTTTTTTATGATAAAGTAATTTTTTACCTAATTCCCCGGAACTGTAGGGGTTTTTAAAGCATGATCTGCTAACTGACAGGCATAATGGGTCGGGCATTTCGGTTCTGCCGACTAAACTACCCATTCCCCTGTTACAGGTAGTATCCTGTTTGAAGCAACCTCCCTCAAAAGTCATGACTGCCTACGCCATGCCACTCATTGCAGAAGTGAAACCTAAAACTGACAAACCGCTTAATGAATACCTGGGTAATAACTATGATTCCGGAGAGGATCCCCGTATCCACCAGATCACTTCCTCAATTGTGTAGGTGGGAAACCAAATAACTTCTTGAACGCATAACTAAAGTGCGATAAGTCTTCAAACCCAACTTCCAGGTATACATCCGAAGGCCGCTGCCCTTGTTTGTCTATTAAAAAATACGCTTCTTTCAATCGCTTCTGTACCAGCCAGCGACCAGGTGTATCATTAAATACTCTTTTGAAATCCTGCTTGAATGCTGTCAGACTCCTGCCTGTGAGATAAGCAAATCGCTGAACCGCAACATTGAACCGAAAGTTCCTGTTCATGTAACTTTCCAGATCTATTTTAGAAGGCGTACCAAAGTCAAAGAGAATATTTTCTACACCAGGATTGGCTTTTAATAGAATACTTAATAACCGTTCCCTTGTCGAATCATTCTCCTGTTGTAAAAACAATTGAGGGATAAGATCCGTTTTGTTCAAATGAATAAATACATCATCGGATACATAACTCCTATTATTCACCCCATGCTTTTTCGAATACGCTTTCAGAAATGCTTCGTCAAAAATGACAACAATCTTTTCAAATACACCCTCGTCTCTTTGTTTATTATACCTCGCGAGATGATTCCTGCGGACAATACAATACTGTCCGGGCAATAGCGTATAGCTTTTATGCCCATCATATCCCTCCATCTTTCCCTTCAGTAAATAAATAAAAATATGTTCCGCAATAAATGCTTCCGGTGAAATATGAGGACCAATGTAGCAGGACTTGATCTGATCGATTTTCATGAGCATGACCAAATTTACTGAATTGCACCATATTTAATCAGGCTTTCTGCCGCCGCTAATACAGCAGTTTCATTACTGCGGGGAGCCCAGCCTAAAACCGTTTTCGCTTTTTGATTGCTGGCATTACGGTTAATGCCCAATAACGGTGCTACTGCTTTTGCTTTTTGATTACCCAATAGCGCAGCGATTTTTACTTTCCAGTCAGCTAATGGTTTTGTAGATATTTTAACCCCCACAGCAGGCATTTTATCTTTTATGAACTGCGCAATCTGCAACAGGCTCATGGTTCCACCCGCTAATGCCAGGAACCTTTCTCCATTGGCCTGCGCACTGGTCATAGCCCTGATATGCAAATCTGCCACATCCCGTACATCCACAATACCGAGTACCATATTCGGAATGGCTTTCATTTCGCCATTCATAATATTGCGTAATAATTCAAAACCACTGGAAAGGTCAGGCCCCAATGAAGGACCAAAAATCCCCATCGGATTCACCGTACAAAACTCAAGACCATTCCCTTGCGTACGAATAAATTGCCAGGCAGCCATTTCTGCCATCACCTTTGATTTATTGTAAGCAGAGAGCCCCTTTTCATTAGGATCTGTATAATCCTGCTCTGTGATCAATGTAGTGGGGTCTTTGTGACTATATCCTACCGCACCGAAATTGCTGGTCATGACTACCCGTTTTACACCCCCCTCTCTGGCTGCTTTCAGCACACGGAGAGTACCATCCACAGCAGGGCGGATCATTTCGTCAGGGTCTTTGGGTACACGCAGGAAGATAGGAGAGGCGACGTGCAAAACATATTCACAGTCCGCTACTGCTAATGACCAGTTCGAATCGGAGGTAAGGTCGGCTACTATGAATTGAATATGCTGAAAGTCTGTAATGCCACCGGTACGGAGCATATCCTGTACTTTGTTTTTTTTATCAGGTGTGCGGATGGTGGTTTTTACCTGATATCCTTGCTGTAAGAGTTGCAATATACAGTGACTTGCTACGAATCCTGTGCCACCGGTGACGAGTACCTGTTGCATTGTTGTTTTTGTACAAATGTCAGGTGTATTTAAGTTGGTGGCTTTGTTGAGAAGTCATTTTTTTAGAAAAAGACGGGCTGTATCAAAAATTCGATACAGCCTGTCTTTTTTAGGGACTGATGGAAATTATTAGTCGTCTCACCACCCCTTTTTTTTAAACTATTTCTTTACGACCGTTTTTGTCGTTCGTGTACCATTCGCATCAATAGTAATCAGATAAGCACCCTGCGGTAATGCAGATATATTCAACGTTTCTCCTGATTGCACCGGTCTTGCCGGCATCACCTGTCTGCCCAGTAAATCAAAGATCGTCACCTTTGCCTGTGTAGCATTAAATTGCAGGTGTACATCATTAGATGTAGGGTTTGGATAAATCATCACTTTTGTAGCCGTAGTAGCCGGTTGTAGCGCCGCTACCCGTGCTGTGCCTGTCAAACCGGTTGTATACAACTGGTTGGTTGGAATGATTTCTTTTACCTGTGAGCTACTTGACCATGACAGCTTTGCATTTGCTCCGCCATAGTCTTCAAAGTATTCCATCTTAAAGTCGTACTGCTGGCCAGCCGTCAACGCAATCGTGCCACTATATTCAATGTCCCAGTCATTCATCCATTTGTCTATCACCAGCTGGTTATTGATCCATAAACGTCTGCCATTATCACTGGTGATATAGAATGTATATGTATCCGTGTAGCGAGGTTCAATCTTACCCGTCCAGCGAATAGAGGTGTGGTCGATTGTAAGTCCCGGAGCAGGTGCACCTTCACCCCAGTCGAAATTGATATTCGGATCAATCCGGGATAGTTTCAGGGTATCGAAGTTCATTCCATTGTAATAGTTACCGGTCAGGCCATTACCATTACCTACAGTGGCGCCTTTGTACAATTGCCACCTGGATGACAACTGGCCGGTATCTGCTCTTTGCACCAATCGTGCTTCGGCAGCCGTACTTTCATTTTCAATGGAGATCACTTTTCCACTTAGTACATTGATGAATTTGTAATATCCACTATCTGCAGCGATCGCAATGAATTGCTGATTCGTGGCATGTTGATCTGTATATTGCCATATGTATGCATTGTCTGCCGTGCTGGAATTGGCCACATCCAGTACTTTGGCACTGTGATACGCGGTGAGGGAGTAGATACCATCGCCCATATGTTTGAAAGTAAAAGTCTGGTTTGCCGCACCGGTAGGCGTCCATAATTGCAGACTCGCACCATTGCCTGTGCCGCCAAGACCACCACGTACATCCATGTAGTAGTTGCTTTTTACGTTTCTTAAAGTATAAGAACCTGTAAGGTTAGGATCACCGTTAGCACGTACCCGCAAAGAACTGAGTTTATCGTTCCAGCTGTTCAGGAAAGCCGTATCACGGGTCAGAACAAGACTGTCACCACCAAATTCGTCATTCCAGTAGAGTACTGCCTGGTAACCTTTGGCAATCTTTACAGAAGTGACTTCTTCATTGTTGATGCCCTTTAAATTCAGACCGGATAATTTATAAGCTCCGATATTGAATCCTGCATGGAAGCCCGTGTAATTCACATCCTGGTATAAGGTGACCGGTCCTGAGCTGGTATCTGGTCTGCTGAATAATTGCGCGGCCGGAACGATCTGTTTAGACTGTGAAGCGCTTTCCCAGGAGAGATGGCAGAAGGCATCACCAACACCTTCTCCATATTGTAATTCAATATTGTATTTCTGACCCGCTGTGAGCGCAATAGTGCCCGTGCGGGTATAAGCGCCCTGTGTTTCGTAATCGTTGATGAGGGTTTGTCCATTTACAATGAGCTTCACTCCATCATCGGAATAACAGGAAAAGGTATACGTTTCAGAATACAAAGGTTGAATTTGTCCGGACCATTTTACAGAGAAATTATTATATCCCAGGTATTGACTGTTGGGAGAAAGGTTCGCCCAGTCCGCATCTATGTTCTGGTTAAACAGGGTATACCTGAGTGTATCCTGGTGATAACCGCTGTAGAAGTCAGCACGCAATCCATTACCTTGTCCAACATTTAATCCTTTGATATTTTTGCGGATGAGCCACACGAATTCATCAGGGGCTACTACACGTACATTGCTGTTCAGCCGGTTGATACAATCAATGACATCATCTACACTTCTATCCCATACGTGTACAGAAATCAGGCTATAGCCATCCTGTGAGTTGATATTCGTAGATGCTGTATTGAGCGTATTTGCCAGCGAAGCGGGGGAGGACAAGGTACCCCACAGTGTATACCTGCCACCGATAGACGGTTTATCTTTGTACCAGTCTATTTGTCCGGCTCTGCCTGTGTAGTTGGCGCCGTAGCTATAGTAAAAAAGTGCATCGATATTATCCTGCTTCAGGTAAGGAGTAGGATCGTTATCACTGTCATCTGCATCGATGATATTCACGATACGGAGGTCTGCCTGCTTCATGTATTTATTGAGCAGGTTACATTCTGTAGTGAGGTCGGCATCAGGCACACGACCGGGGAAAAAGTAGCCCCTGCCAGAAGGGCCTGCAATAAGCACATTACGACCATCAGGCGTAGTGAGACAGTTGTCAACATACTTCTCGTACATGAGCGGTGCGGCTTCAGACAAAGAAGGGGAGATGGTCCAGCCGAGGTTCACGTGGCCACGGTTAGGGTTTGCCCAGTTGTTGGTATTGTCCGAAGTGCCGAGTAACCATTGCAGGTTATCGCCGTCAGTAATGACAAAGCATACGGTGTGTACATTCGGTACTACCTCGTATGGTTTGATAGCCGGCTTTTGTTGGAAGCCATCTTTTTTAGGTGGGACCTGTGAGAGGGCAGACATATTCGGCGCCCAGTCAGATGGGAGTATCAAAGCAGTATGCAGGGATAACTGCTCTACGGTATTGTACTCAGATGGCCCCCAGCCAAAATAGGCAGCGCCTTTGTTCATGCGGTTGTACACATTGTTGGCCAGCACACCGGTGACAGTATCAGACCAGAACTGAAAAGCTTTGCTGTAGCTGGAAAAGTCGCCCATGAAGTAGACCCTGTCATCAGAACTTTGCTGGTAGGTAGCTACGTTCTTGTTGAAGAGACTACCATAATTAGCGAGCACCCAGGCTTCGTCGTGGGTGGTCACATCCAGTAGTTTGGTGAGGCCAGCATTGATGGCTTCAGATTCGATGTCGGTAGGAATGGCGACAGCATTCATCACACCGGCCAGTGAGATGGCTGCATTCGTAGATTTGTCTTTTGGGTTACAAAGGATGTAACCGGCCAGGCGGTTGGCATAGTGGGCCAGCAGACCTGCGAAGTTGTTGTAGTACGTGGTATTGGTTTTAATACCGGCGTTTTCTACCAGGGTACGGTGACCATAGGTGTCCCGCAGGATTTCTGGTTTCGTCTGGGCAATGACGCCTTGCAGGGTTTGTAGGGCGACCTTTTCAGAGGTAGACATGTTCTCTGAGGTGACGAAGAGGCTATCGGGTACGGCAGATAACGTGAATGGACTACCGGCTACACGGGGCGGTTTTCGTTGTGCCTGTGCAGAAAGTACGGATAGCAGGATTACCAGGGGGATTAGGTAATGTGTTTTCATGATGGAACGGGTTTTTGTTTGGAAACAAGAGTACTTCTTGAATAGAAAGCTTTTTCAATATGTAAAATGATAGGTAAGTCGTGGAATTGGGTTAGTGTCGTTTACAGCACGTGACTAAGATATGTTTTGTTCGGGGAATTTGCAAGGCATTGAATTTTGAACTTGTGATTTTGTTATTTATTGATAAATTTGTAAAACATGTCATAGTGAGTAGTTAATTCAAAAGTGCCGATTTATATTAGATTTATCCCGTATTAATAAAAGGAGTGTAAACCCAATCTTCACATTTTACTTTTTAATCTTCTATTATGAGATCATTTTTACTGGTTTTATTCCTTACCTGTTCTTTGGTATTGTCAGTGCATGCGCAGTATTATGAGGATATTTGTTCCTTTTCTATTAATCAGACACCTACCTATGGGGCAAAGATTAAAACAAATATTCCCTTTACAAACAGCTCTGCTATGCCAACACTAATTATAGAGGGATTTGATTATTCAACAAGTTCCCCCTTGAATCTGACGCTGACATGGTACGTTTTTAATAACGTCTTTTATAAGAGTTCTGTTGCTACGGCAGGTGGATCAAATCCTCCCATTACGTTGGCAAACGAGAATGGGAAAATTTCAATATTCCTGGATTACAAAAGTTATTATCTGCGTTTCCATGTACGGGCTTTTGCGAAAGGGCTGACTGCAGAGACAGCGGAAAATTTTTCAAACTGGACGGTTGTTGACTCTGCGTTGATAACGGACGCAAGTCCGGTGACGACTGTCAGTTACAGGAATAACTATGCTGGTACGGTGTACTTGCCGGATAGCATTACTGCTACCAGTGCGGGCAAATTTGGAGTAGGTACCCTGAATCCAAGGGCCTCACTGGATGTGGCCACAACGTTGCCTGATACGGTGACCTCGGTATTAGGAAGGCTGGCTCCGGGCAATACGGTGGCAGATGGTACGTATCTTGGCGTGAAATCATATAGTGCTTCGGGGACTAACATACCAATGTTTGGTTTGATCAGTAAATATGCAGCATTTTTGAATAGTGGGATTATCTTTAATAAAGGTAGTAATACGATTGGGGGGTATCTAACTTTCCTGACAAATGATGGTACGGAACAGATGCGGTTGGATAAGAATGGAAATCTGCTGATCGGTACTACAATAACGGGAAACTTTAAACTCGCAGTAGCAGGTACCATTGGTGCAAAGAAACTCCAAATTACACAATCCGGTTGGGCAGACTATGTATTCAATCCCGGTTACAAACTACCTTCATTAGCAGAAGTAGAAGCCCATATCCAGGCAAATCACAGATTACCTGAAATCCCCTCAGAGAAAGAAATTTCAGAAAAAGGACTGGACGTCGCCGAAATGCAGAAATTACAAATGCAAAAGATAGAAGAGCTGACTTTGTACCTGATTGAAGAACACAAAGCGAATCTTAAATTACAACAGGAAGTAGCAGAATTGAAAAGGAAAATAGAAAATAAATAAAAACAAAAGCCGGTCAAAACATTGACCGGCTTTTTACTAAACAACACTTCTTATCTCCTCTAACAACAAAGGTATGCACCCCTCAATCTCCTCCGTCAACTCCATCCCCTGCTGTTGTATACTTTCAATACTCACCACAAACAAATACAACTCCGGCATCTTACCCAACAACTGCAACGCACTCACCAAATCCTTCAACCCAATATCATGCGCACTGATCTCCGGCGGAAAATCACTCGCATACTTTGGCTGAATACACCTGATCGTTCCCGGCTTCAACCCATCCAAAGTCGCATCCACCAATATCACCCTTTCATATTGCTCAAAATATTCCAGCAAATGAAACCCACCGGTTCCACCATCAATTACATCAATCCCCGGAATATCCTGCGATATCTCTAACCGTTGTGCCACATGCACACCGATGCCTTCATCCCCCATCAGATAATTCCCAACTCCTAATAATAATGTCTTACTTTTTCTCATCTGTTAACATGCTTCTGTCAGGAGCTGTTTGTTTATCTTTCTGAAATGCTTCTTCTTCAATAAATTTCCATCCACCCACCATACTACTCGTCTCACCACGTCCTTCCACATAATCATGATAAAATACCAGGTACACATGTATCACCACAAACAATATAAAGAACCACATGGTCCAGTGATGAATCTGTCTTACCATAATATCTCCACCCAGAATAGCCGGTACCCATGAAAATAATTTAGGGAACCACCAGTTACTCATAGACGCATACAACCCAAAGCCGGTGAGTGATTGAATACCAAAAGCAATGAAAGTAAAGAAGTAAATAAGCCCCGCCAGTGCATTGTGTCCCACACTCAGGTGCTCTTTTCCTTTGAGTTGTAAGATGTCGATCTTCAACACCTGCCAGATCTCTTTAAAGAAGAACTTTCCCGTAGGGATAAACTGCTTCCAGTTAGCATACTTATTACCCACAAAACCCCAGTACAAACGGAAGATAAAGTTGAAGAAGAAAACATAGGCTGCAATGAAATGGATAGCTCGCATCCATCCCATTACAAACCGGTTCGACGCCTCCTGGTGACTACTGATCACCAGTGGATTGGAAATGTAAAAGCCGGTGACGATGAGCGCCACCATTACCAATGCATTGAGCCAATGGTACAGTCGTACCGGCAATTCCCATGTATACACACGTCTGAGCCGGTGTATATGGACATATTTCTTAGCCATAAGTTCGCATTTATGCTTCTAATACACTCACCCTGTTGATATGATTACCATGTTCATCATACAGGTGCACGGCACATGCCAGGCATGGATCAAATGAATGCACCGTACGCAGTATTTCCAGCGGTTGCTTTTCATCTGCCACCGGTGTACCCACCAATGCAGATTCATAAGCAGAAAGCTGGCCTTTGCTGTCGCGTGGAGATGCATTCCAGGTAGTAGGTACTACAAGCTGGTAGTTGGAGATCTTTTTATCTTCGATATTGATCCAGTGGGCGAGTGCACCACGTGGTGCTTCGGCATGTCCTACACCAATGGCTTTCTTTGGCCAGGTATCCGGGTTGAACATGTCCATATTCGCCATACGGGTATCTCCTTTTTTGATATTATCTACCAGTTGATAGTAGAAGTCCAATGCCCACTGAGACACCAGTGAAGCTTCAAAACCTCTTGCAGCTGTACGACCTAAAGTAGAGATGAGTGCAGTAGCAGGAATATCCAGTGTTTTCAAAGCTCTGTCTACAACATCTTTAAATTCTTCGCGACCTCTGGCATAGCCTACCAGCACACGTGCCAGCGGGCCTACTTCCATAGCATGTCCCTGCCAGCGGGGTGTTTTTAAATAGCTATAGGCCTGAGTCATATCCAGGTGTTCGAACGGTGGCTTAGGACCTGTGTACCTGATCTTGCTTTCTCCTTTCCATGGATGCAACCCAATATCTTTTCCCCCTTTGTATTCGTACCAGCTATGTGTTATAAATTCCTGTACATCGCCATCGTTGCGTAAATCTACCTCATAGAGTTTGCTGAGGTCTTTGTTTAAAATCACACCAGGAGGGAACTTGTAAGAGGATACATCGCGATAGCCATTCCATGGCAGATCGCCATACACCATAAAGTTGCCCAGACCGCCACCGATGCTGCCCCATTCCTTATAATAAGAAGCAATGGTCATCAGGTCAGGAATATATACCTGTTCGATGAACGTTTTGGCTTCATCTAAAATTCTTTTTACTAATGACAACCGTTCTGCATTGATACCGCTTACATCGTCCATACCGATGGCGCAGGCCATACCCCCTACGAGGTAGTTAGGGTGTGGGTTCTTACCACCAAATACGGCCTGTACTTTCACCACTTCTTTCTGCCATTCCAGTGCTTCGAGATAGTGAGCCAGACCAATCAGATTTACTTCGGGAGGTAGTTTGTAAGCGGGGTGACCCCAATACCCATTGGAGAAAATACCCAACTGGCCACTGTCTACAAGTTTTTTAATTCTCTTTTGCAAGTCACTAAAATAACCTGGAGAGCTTTTAGGCCATTTGGATATTTTCTGCGCAAGAGCAGATGTCTGTTGCGGATCAGCTTTGAGCGCATTCACAACATCAATCCAGTCCATGGCATGGAGGTGATAGAAATGGACTACGTGATCATGCATAAAAGACGTGCAATACATAATATTGCGTACCAGTTCAGCGTTGGGCGGGACGGTGATATTCAAAGCGTCTTCTACAGATCTTACGGAGGTGAGCGAGTGTACAGAAGTGCACACACCGCATACACGGCCTACAATAGCCCATGCATCGCGGGGATCACGGTTCCGGAGTATTTCTTCCAGCAGGCGCACCATGGTACCGCTACTGTAAGCATCTTTTATTTTCCCATTTTCAATTTCTGCTTCTATACGAAGGTGTCCTTCAATCCTAGTGACAGGATCTACGACAATTCTTTTATTCATAATGGTGGAATTTCTCAGTGATCCAATTCTTTTTCTTCTTTTCTGCCTTCATCTTCCAACATATGGATGTTGTCTTTTTTGCGGATGTTCGTCATCACAGCATGTCCCAATACACCGGCTGCGGTAGCTCCGAGAGCGATGCCGCCTACCACATCGGCAGTGGCTTCGATACCAAAGCCAGCAAATGCAGAAGCGCGCTCGTACAAGCGTCCGTTGTCCCAGTAGTTTTCTTCACTACATCCTATACATCCATGGCCTGACTGGATAGGGAAGCTGGTACCTCCATTCCATTTCGTGACACCACAGGCATTGTAAGTAACCGGACCTTTACATCCTACCTTATATAAACAGTATCCTTTCTTTGCGTTTTCGTCGTCAAAACTTTCCACGTACAATCCGGCATCGAAGAATGGTCTGCGATAGCAGGTATCATGAATGCGTTTGCTATAGAAAGCTTTTGGTCTGCCCAAAGCATCCAGTTGAGGAATACGGTCGAAGGTGACGAGGTGAACGATCACCCCGGCCATTACCTCGCCGATTGGCGGACAGCCAGGTACCTTAATAATAGGTTTCCCTTTCACGAGTTTGTGAATAGGGGTGGCAGCGGTTGGGTTCGGCTTTGCAGCCTGTACACAACCATTGCATGCACAGCTACCCCAGGCAATCACTGCCTTGGCGCCGGCTGCGGCTTCTTCCAGGATCTGCATGGAGGTTTTACCCCCTATCATACAGTATACACCATCAGCTTCTACAGGCACACTACCTTCCACACAAAGGATGTATTCTCCTTTATATTTGGTCATGGTATTGTGCATCGCTTCTTCCGCCTGGAAACCGGACGCGGCCATCAGGGTTTCTGTGTAGTCAAGCGATATCTGGTCCAGGAGAATATCGGCAACAATAGGGTGGGAGGACCGGATAAAGCTTTCGCTGCAACAGGTACATTCCTGGAAATGTAACCATATCACCGGTATTCTGGGCTTGCTGGCCATCGATTGAGCGATTTGGCCGACTGCAGACCGTTCCAACCCCATGAAGGCTGCCATCATAGTGGCAAATTTCATGAAGTCACGCCGGCTGTAGCCCTTGTTTTTCATTTCGTCGTAATACGTTAAAGGCTGGCTCATGAGCTTATGTTTATCGTCATTGAAGTTACCGCAAACGGCAGGGGCCGGAGATGACAACCATCAGAAATAAGACTGATCCTAGTTACCCTTTTTGCGGCAATTCAATCTTTACTTTGAGGGTACAAACGAGCCCAATGAAAAGATCACTAATACTCTCAATCATTTTATTGCCACTTATGGCGTCGGCACATCCCGGTCATGGAACGACTGAAGGCTTTACAATCATCCACTACTTTACAGAATGGAACCATGCTATGTTTACATGGCCGGTGATACTGCTGACTGTCGGATTAATAATAAGAGCAAAGAGAAACACGGGGAATGCATGAGTTGTCCATAGTAATGGGCATCATTGATGTAGTCTCGGAATATGCACAGGGGGCACCCGTCAAAGAGGTAACACTGGATATTGGTTGCCTCACGACGATCGAGCTATTTGCTTTTGATATGGCATGGAAACAGGCGATCAAAGGTACACTACTTGAAAGCGCTACGCTGGACATAAACCGGATCGAAGGAAAGGCCGTGTGCCTGGAGTGTGGGGAGGAATTTGCTATTAATGAAGTATATGATGCCTGTACAGGATGCGGAAGTCACCTGATACAAATTGCACAGGGAAAGGAATTGAAGGTACGTTCATTGATCATTTATTAAATTGAAAGTTATGTGCGCTACTTGTGGATGCGATACACATACACATACTCATACACATTCTCATGCTCATGATGAAAAACATATAGCTGTAGAGAAGGACGTCTTATATGAGAATAACTTATTGGCGGCAAGGAATCGTGGTTTTTTCGATGCAAAGAACATACTCGCGATCAATCTGGTCAGCTCACCGGGGTCAGGAAAGACGACATTATTAGAAAGGACATTGACGGACCTGAAAGAACAAGTGAGTTTTAGCGTAATTGAAGGAGATCAGCAAACTACCCGTGATGCTGACCGGATACATGCCACAGGAACCAAAGTAGTTCAGATCAATACTGGTAAAGGTTGTCATCTGGATGCGCATATGGTAATGCATGCCTTACAGGGAATGCATCCGCATGATAATGGTGTATTATTTATAGAGAATGTGGGCAACCTGGTTTGCCCTGCGATGTTCGATCTGGGAGAGAAAGAAAGAGTTGTCGTGATGAGTGTAACAGAGGGTGATGACAAGCCGTTGAAATATCCGGATATGTTTCATACATCTCATCTGTGCATAATTAATAAAATAGATTTATTGCCCTATGTCCCTTTTTCTCTTGACAAGGCAATTGCCAATGCAAAGCGGATTAATCCAAAACTGGAAGTGATTACGCTGAGTTGTACATCAGGAGAGGGACTGGATAAATGGTATCAATGGCTGGAATCAAAAAAATCGTGAACTCGTATCATATCCATATCAGCGGTCGTGTACAGGGAGTTGGCTTCCGACCATTCGTGGCCCGGGTAGCAAAAGACCTGCATATACTGGGAGCGGTAAGCAATAGTCCGGATGGGGTCCATATTGCATTCAACGCCTCGGCAGGAGAAGCAGCTCATTTTTATAACACTATTATTTCGCAACCTCCCGTACATGCCCTGATTACCCATCACCATATGCGACCAGCGCCATTGTTTCCCTTTACTACCTTCACGATTTTGCCTGGTACAGCTGCTTCAGCTACCAGTCTTTTACTGACGCCGGATATTGCACTTTGCGATACCTGCAGGCAGGAACTGAATAATAGTTCTAACCGGCGTTATCAATATGCATTTACTACCTGTACAAATTGTGGTCCACGGTATTCGATCATACGGGCGTTGCCTTATGAACGTGAGCATACCAGTATGTCGCACTTACAGCAGTGCGATGATTGCAATGAAGAATACCTGAATAGTGCTGACAGGCGTTTCCATAGCGAAACGAATTCCTGTCCTGAATGTGGTGTGCCTGTATCAGGGCCCTCATTACAGGAAGTAGATGATTGCCTGCGCAAAGGCGGCATTGTCGCGGTGAAAGGGATCGGCGGCTATTTGCTGCTGTGCGATGTGTCGCAATCGTCGGTAATGCGTGCTAAGAAAAACAGACCACAAAAACCTTTTGCAGTATTATATCCATCACTTGAGCGGGCTGCAGAAGATGTATACCTCACTGCGCAGGAGTCGCTTGAATTATTAGGACCTGTAGCGCCAGTGGTATTGTGTAAGCTCAAAAAGCCCGCTGAGGGCTTAGCGCCGGGACTGGACAGATTAGGTGTGATATTACCTTATTCACCTTTATTACAATTAATTTCATCGAAATATGGGAAACCACTCATTGCCACAAGTGCAAATGGTCATGGTGTGCCTATTATTTACAAAGATGAGGATGCGGTTGGAATAGCAGACCTGGTCCTGAGCTTTGACAGAGAAATTGTATTTCCACAGGATGATAGTGTGATCTGCTTTACATCGAAAGGGCGCCGTATCATCCTGAGAGGAGGACGGGGCCTGGCTCCAGTGTATTTACACAAGCATAGCAGAGATGGCGTTCTCGCCATGGGGGCGGAATTAAAGAGCACATTTGCATTGACCGGCGAAGACTACTGGCTGATCAGTCAGTACCTGGGTAGCCATGGTACACTGGAAACAGAAGAGCGATTTGAAGAGACATTAAAGAACTTATTACAACTATTACATAAACGACCAGTACAGATCCTGACGGATATGCATCCAGGCTATTTTGTTTCCAGACTGGGCAAACAAATGGCTGAGGCATCCGGCGCTACACTGACGACAATACAGCATCACAAAGCGCATTTTGGAGCTGTACTGGCAGAAAATAACCTGTTACAGCAACGGCATCCTGTGTTGGGCATTATATGGGATGGTGCCGGTTATGGTGAAGATGAACAGATATGGGGTGGGGAAGTTTTTGTATATAAAGAAGGCCAGATGAAGCGGGTGGGACACCTTGATTATTTTCCTCAGTTAATGGGAGACAAAATGAACAAAGAACCACGGTTGTCGGCATTGGCTTTATTACAAAACTTCCCCGGACGGCACGGCATAATCAGGCATTATTTTACTGACCAGGAATGGCGGTATTATCATCAGTTGCTACACGGGCATATAGCGTTAAAGACCAGTAGTATGGGGCGTTTGCTGGATGGAGTGGCGGCGATACTGGGCGTAACAGGTATCAATACATATGAAGGAGAAGCCGTGATGAAGATGGAAGCGGGTATTGGTGATGTAGTAACGCATACTTATTATGACATGCCGATTCATGGAGAAGTGATACAGTGGCGACCTTTGATACTGGGTGTGATGGATGATATGGAGGGAGGCATGGATAAGCGGGAGATTGCTTATAAAGTATATTACTCTTTAGCACATTTAGTAACGAAATTGAAAAGACATTTTCAGACAGAGAAGGTGGCGTTTAGTGGCGGGGTATTTCAGAGTCCTTTGTTATCAGGGATGATGCAGGGACACTTTCACAGGATGCTCTCCCCAAATGATGAATGTATAGCAGCCGGACAACTGGCTTGCTTTAGTATACAAAACGATTAATTATGTGTCTGGCTATACCGGGAAAAGTCATCGCCATTCATGAAGGAGAAGATGCATTGTTCAGAAAAGGCAAAGTCTCTTTCAGTGGCATAACAAGAGAAGTGAGTCTTTGTATGGTGCCGGAAGCGGCGCTGGGTGACTATGTGTTGGTGCATGTGGGAGTGGCTATTGGAGTGGTGAATGAGGAAGAGGCGAAGGAGATCTTCTCGTATTTGGAGCAGATGGGAGATTTGGAGGAGTTATTGTGAGATAGATCTTTTTATTTCCTGTAAAGAAGTAAGTCGGTAAATACATTTGTGATCTGAAGGAATTGTTATGAAATACATCAGTGAATATCGCGATCCACAGCTGGTAAAAAAATATCTGCATGAATTGTACCGTGTCACAACACGGCCATGGACACTGATGGAAATCTGTGGAGGACAAACGCATAGTCTGGTGAAGAATGGTCTGCTCGATATGTTGCCGCCCCAGATCAATATGGTGCATGGTCCGGGTTGTCCGGTATGTGTAACGAGTGTAAGCGTACTGGATGAGGCATTGTGGCTGGCACAGCTACCGGATGTGATCTTTTGTTCATTTGGAGATATGTTGAGAGTGCCGGGATCATCGCAGAGTTTACTGCATGCAAAGGCAGCGGGGGCAGATGTCCGGATCTTGTATTCTCCTTTAGAGGCGGTGCAGCTGGCAATTGATAACCCTTCAAAGGAAGTGGTGTTTTTTGCAGTAGGTTTTGAAACGACAGCACCTGCGAATGCGCTTTCAGTAGTGCAGGCAGCGGCAAGGGGTGTTGCTAATTATAGCATCCTCTCTTCGCATGTATTGGTGCCGCCTGCGATGGAAGCGATATTAGGTGATCCATCTAATGTAATAGATGGTTTTCTGGCCGCAGGACATGTATGTACCATTATGGGTACAACAGCGTACGATCCGATTGCATTGAAATATAAAGTACCTATTGTAGTGACAGGGTTTGAACCGGCAGATTTGCTGCAGGGGATATTGATGACGGTATCACAGTTGGAGAAAGGTACATACAAAGTAGAAAATCAGTATGCACGCATGGTGGCCCGTGAAGGAAATGCGATGGCGATGAAGGCGATCCATGAAGTGTTTGATGTAAGCAATAGAATGTGGAGAGGGATAGGAGACATTCCAGATAGTGGGTATGAAGTGAAGGACGCTTACAAACAGTATAATGCAAGGTTAAAGTTTAATATACACTTGCCTGTAAGAAAGGAAGACCCTGATTGTATTAGTGGTGATATAATGCGGGGACATAAAAAACCGGTTCAATGTCCTGCCTTTGGAGGCAGGTGCAGACCAGAGCATCCTTTAGGGGCGCCGATGGTGAGCAGCGAGGGGGCATGTGCCGCTTATTACCAATATAAAAGTTCAGTATGCAGTTAACTTGTCCTTTACCTTCTTCTGGTGTTGGTGAAATCATTACCCTGGGTCATGGTAGTGGTGGATTGATGACACATCAGTTGTTACAAACAGAGGTGTTTGATTTATTACAAAATGACTGGCTGGATCAGCAGCATGATGGGGCTACTTTTTCATTGAATGGAAAGGTGGCTTTTAGTACAGATAGTTATGTAGTGTCTCCTTTATTTTTCCCTGGTGGGAATATTGGGGATCTGGCTATCAATGGTACGGTCAATGATCTGGCGATGTGTGGGGCGATGGCGCGGTATCTGTCATTGTCATTTATCATCGAAGAGGGGTTGGAGATCTCTTTATTCAGAGAGGTGTTGCAGCATATTAAGGCGGCAGCACAGGCAGCGGGAGTGGCGATAGTGACAGGCGATACGAAGGTGGTGGAGAGAGGAAAGGGAGATCAGTTGTTTGTAAATACATCGGGCATTGGACATATACATCCGAGGGCGGCTATTCATCATAACAGGATTGTGCCGGGTGATGTGGTGATCGTGAGTGGGGAGATTGCGACGCATGGGATGGCGATTATGAGTGTAAGGAAGGGATTGGAGTTTGAGACGGAGGTGTGTAGTGATACAAGGCCATTGCATGAGATGGTGGGAAAGTTGTTGGATTGTTTTGGCGAGCAGATAAAGTTTTTGCGGGATCCGACAAGGGGTGGATTGGCGTCAGTGTTGAATGAAATGACAGAGGCGACGAAGCTGGGCGTGATGATGAATGAGGATAGTTTGCCAGTGAATGAGCAGGTGGCGGCGGCTTGTGAGATGTTGGGGTTGGATCCGTTGTATGTGGCGAATGAGGGGATCATGGTAGCGATCGTAAGTGAGGCGGTGGCGCCCACATTGTTGGGGGTATTGAGAGGGATGAAGGGAGGAGAGCAGGCGGCGATCATTGGAACGGTGACGAAGGAACATGCGGGGAAGGTGGTGTTGCAGAGTAGGATAGGTGGGCATAGGGTGGTGAATTTTTTGCCGGGTGAGCAGTTGCCGAGGATTTGCTAGGGGAGAGTAGGTGAGGTTCGCGTGATGGAGTTTTGCTGATGAAGGAGTTGCTGGGGAGGTTTTAGCGTTGATTTTTTTATCAGGGATTTGCTGTGTAGAAATATAAAATGAAAATTTAGTAGTCTCCATCCTGAAGGATGCATTTGCCCAGTTTAAATTGGCAGGCATTCATTGGGATGGAGTAGTTTTTTGTAATAAAGCTTGAAAGTCTTCGACGCGAAATCCTTCATCTGTGTAGAATTTCCATCTGACTATATTTTCTGTGGAGATAGTCAGTTCATAGCGGTAGGTTTTTTTCGAAGGATTTTTCCTTGATAAACGCGTATGCATGTATAGGTTAAACTGGCAGTTACTGATGGGAAAGGATTCGTGTTTTTTTCTGAACGTCTGAAAGTATTTTACAGTTAAGGTATTGTCGGTTATTACTATGGAGGTAGCAAATCGGTGTTTTAATACCACCAGCCAGAGTATAATGCCAAATCCCGGAATAAGCGCAACCCACCTGAATTTATGCATGTGGAAAGCGATGAGGATGAAGATAATGGTAAAGCCTATCGTAAAGAGGTATAGGTCTATAAATTTGTTCGAAGATTTAATTTGCATAGGCGTTTTTATTTTAGTTCGTGTAGGAGTATTTCTTGGGTTTCATCCCTATATGTTTTTCAAACAATCTTGTAAAGTGGCTGAGATTACTAAATCCTAATTTGTACCCCGTTTCCGACACTGATAGTTGTTGTTCTTTAATCAGGTACGCAGCTTCCTTCATTCTCAGCGCCTGGTAATAATTGTAGATACTATCCCCAAAGATCTGTTTAAATAACCGTTGGATCTTACTTTCACTCATACCGGCTTGTAGTGCCAGTGCTTTGACATCGGGTGTAATACTCAGGTCTTTTATAATTTCATTTCTTACACGATAAATGATTTTTACATCTTCTCCATTCAGTGCGTAAGAAGTGGTGTGTTGCCGTTTTTGTAAATCTACAAAGAAAAGGTATATCAACTCTTCAGCTTTGAGGCGGAGGTAGAAATTTAATAATGCTGCAGGCGCCTGGGGAGTAATAATGTGGGCAGCTACATTTTGAATCTCAGGAGAAATGATCTCTTCATAGAGGTATGAGGGTTGTTGTAAGAGAGAATGATTATTTAGCAATTCCTTCAGTAGTTCCCCTTCGATAGAGATCATGATGGTAGTGATGAGGGTATTGGCGGGAAAAATGACTTCCATGGGAAGGTTGGGAGATGGTAGCTGAACGGCGGGGAGGAGGCGGATGTCTCCTTTGCGGGGTTGGGTGTTATGGAAGGCGAGGGTGAGGGTATCGGGTGATTCTCCCATACGGCTTCTTCTATAAACCAGTTCTTCTTTGAGTTCGTAATGATGGAGCATCATACGGAGGTTGGGGCCGAAGTCAAAGCCTTTCATATAACCATTGCCCAGGGAAGGAGGGAGCACGATATGGCCTTTGGCTATGATAGTGCTGCCGGTAGCTTTCACAAAGGCGCGCAGGGCGCCAATGCGTTCATGAGAATTGAATTCGAAGATCATTTCTGACTGATTAGGACTATTTTTTGCTTAAAAGTAGCTATTTTATGCGGATGCCGTTACAGAACTTTGTCTTGTCAAAAACGAAATTCTATGAAAAAAATAGCCATTGTAGGTGGAGGCCCTGGAGGATTGACGCTAGCGCGTCTATTGCAGGTAAAGGGTGTCTCGTCAGTAAAAGTATATGAGAGAGATATCAATAAGGATGCGAGGGTGCAGGGTGCGACCTTAGACTTGCATGAAGAGTCAGGTCTGGCGGCATTGCGTGAGGCTGGGTTAATACCGGCGTTTATGGCGAATTATCGTCCGGGGGCTGATAAGATCAGGATATTGGATAAGGATGCGAATATCATAGTGGACGAGCATGCAGGGGAGAAAGAGGAAAACAGGCCGGAGATAGACAGGGGGCCTTTGCGAAAGATCCTCCTCGAATCACTGGCTGATGATACGGTGGTATGGGATAGTCAGTTTGCAGATATGGAGAGAAGTGGAGCCGGGTGGTTACTGCGATTTAAGAATGGTACGACGGCGTATGCGGATATTGTGGTGGGTGCTGATGGGGCGAATTCTAAAATAAGGCCGTTTTTAACCCCGATAAAGCCGTTTTTCGTTGGGATGACAGCGGTAGAAGGAAGTGTGTATGATGCCTCTGAAAAAGTGCCTGAAATGGTTGAATTGGTGAAGGGAGGGAAGTTGTTCATCTTTGGGGATAGTAAGACGCTGATCGTAAGTGCGAAGGGAGATGGGACGTTGTCTTTTTATGCAGGGTTTCAATCTGCGGCGGATTGGGGGATACATGGTACTCTGTTGGATTGGTTTAAGGCTGAGTACAAAGGATGGGCGCCTATATATGAAAGTTTGATTGCGAATGTGTCAGGAGGTGTGATACCAAGGCCGCAATATTGTATGCCATTGGACCAGGATTGGGAGGCGCAGGCTAATTTGACAATGTTGGGGGATGCGGCGCATTTGATGCCTCCTTATGCAGGAGAGGGAGTGAATATGGCGATGCTGGATGCGTTGGAGTTGAGTCGTTGTTTGACGGAAGGGAAGGATATGCTTGCGGCGATTGCGAAGTATGAGAGAGCGATGAGGGAGCGGGCGTCGGCTACAGCAGCGATGACGTTGGAGCAGACGGAGGTGTTGCATGGGCCGGATGCGATGCAGCATATGTTGGCGCTAGTGTCATAAATTTATTCTTCTCAATACAAGCCCCCAGAAGCTTTCGGGATTGTCGACAGCACTGGGGTCTTCTTGTTTTATATAAGTTTCAAGGTTTTTTCTGAAGGATAACGGATTTGAACTAGTATAATAGGAAGAAGGAATAGCGCACTTAAGAACCAGTTTACACGGATAGCCCATTTTTTTCCTATCCATAATAAAAAAGGGAAGGTAAAAATAACTAAACCTAGTGTGACGATGTAGCTGTATTCTACAAGGAAGTAAAACCTGATGTTAGGATTTGTGGAGAGACCGACCCAAAACATCTCGTTGATGTAATATTACTTTGACATTTATCCCATTTTTTCGCAGCAGCTACAATATGGGAAGTTCCACTTTTCCTTATTTCATTCCACACAAATTGACAAAAAGTAAAAATTAATTCGTTTCATTTATTGTGAAATTTATATTTTTATTTCATTAAATGTGAAATAAGTTGGGTGATTTCATTAAATGTGAAATAAGATGAAAAAACAATTACATTTTATTTTAATGGCAGATGTTATTGGAAGCAGAACAGCGCAACCACAACAATAAGTTCAATGACTACTATTTAATGGGAAATCTTGCTTCTGTAATTGTAGCAATATTCTATACCTATGCATTTAAAGAATTTGATACGATCCCTTTATTTAATAGGATCTGCCCTTAGCCACCATCACCCCAATCCCCGTCATCATCACCACGCCCGCACCAAACAACCAATACACCACCGTCGGCGTACCACTCCCCCAAAAGTAAGCCATCACACACTGTGTCATCATTATCACCTCATTCGCAATCACTCCCGTAATAAATATCACCAACCCTACCTTATTCCCCTTCACCAACTTATTCAATATCAAAAACCCTAAAATCAAAAAGCTCACAAACCCTAACACTACCAAATGCAAATACCCTATCACCACCGGTCTGAACCCATAAGCAAACCTTCCCAGGGCTGTTACCAACGTCAACACCTGCAATACAATCTTAATGATAAACGCCAGTGAAGCCAATACCCACAACGGATGTAAATGCTTTATCACCGGTACCGCCAGTATTAAAAACACCAATGCCGCTAACTGTATCAGCCCTGCCGCCCCTGCGATTGTATAAATCCACCCTGCCGGATGAGACCATAACATAGACAAACAATACGCCGGTATACAGGCAATCGCCATCAATATAACAAACACCTTACTGAAGTTAGGTGCCAGGTAAATGTGAAATCGCGGCGCCGCCCAAAAGAACAATGCCATCACTGCAAAGGTGAACCAACCATTGTATTGAAAATGCAGGTAGAAGTAAATAGCATTGTTATAATACACCATATCCCCCTTGCCAAACGCCAGCATGAAAGGCCCCACACTGGAAATTAACAAAAACGCAATCGCCAGCCGCAAACAAGACTTTACCAAAGGAGGAAAACTGATATCAGCAATATCATTCAGATATGCAATAGCAAACCAAAAACTAAATACTACAGACAATGCCGAAAACGCAATTGACACAGGTCCATATCCCTGTATCGTAAAACTGACCAACATGCCGAAACTGGCTACCTGGTTCAGCCAGAACTGGTAAGCATATGTTTTCCTATAAGGGATCAAATAAACAAAACAGGTAAATAATATCGTGGTCACCCATCCTGAAAAGGCGAAATGAGAATGCGCGTGCAATAGATATTTATAATCCAGCACTGGCAGTGAAAAGGCGCCTTTATATCTTAGTATCACTCCAAGGATAGATACTATCAGTAAATTCACCAGGGACAAATATGCCCATTTCTTAATGGTTTTAGACATACACTTTAATAAATCGCAATGTTGAAAAATCACTCCATATGTCTTTACACATACACCTTCCCCTTATTCACCAACAAATCTCCTTTTTTATACATCCCCCTGATCGTTCTTATCACCGTTTCCACTCTCAACCCTGTCATATCCGCAATCTGCTGCCTTGTCAACGTTACCCGTAACCTTCCCTGCAATAACTCTGGCACCGTATACCGTTTCAATACCCCTCTTATCAATACCGCCGGCTCACTACATGTCATCTCCCTTGACAAAATAGACTTCTGTCTCAACCGCATCGCCAGCAAAGTTGTAAATGCATAATGTATCTCCGGATTCTCTTTCAGCAACCGGATAAACGTGGGCTTCGGCAATCGTAAAATAACACTATCACTATCAGCTACAGCCGCTGCCGGATAACCCATACCCGTAAATAGCGGCGGCTCTCCAAATGACTCTCCTGCTACAAATATCCCCTGTATAAACTCCTTCCCATTCAGGCTCGTATTCACCATCCGGACTTCTCCCGATTCAATCTGGTAGTAATAATGCGCTTCTTCCCCCTCGGTAAAGATAACCCGGCCTTTTTCCGCTGTTAACCGGATGGCACCCCATTCCCGCAGCAGGTCGGTGTGGATAATCATTGTGAACGATTTTATTAACTATTCCAAAGCTAGCCCTGCCCGTCATCCCGATAAATGATTGAAAACAGTTTTTCTGATGATTAACATCAAGACCGTTTTTATGATCTGGATCATATCCACGCACCTTTGAGTAGCGTAATGTTGTACTCAGGAATTGTCAGAACACAATCTTTAATAAATGAAAAAGTACGTTTACACAGCAGTGCTCCTGGGGCTGACCTGGGCCTGCTCAAATAACAGCCAACCTCCCAAAGAGGAATCCCCGGCACCTGTAGTTGAAGACAATAGTCTTGCGGGGTCCAATTCTGCATCAGCGTACGATTCCACCAAAGGGGCAGGGAAATTTACGAATGTAGCCCTCAGTGCCACATTAGATCAGAAAATGATTGCCGCAGGCAAAACCGTGTACGAAGTAAAATGCGCCGCCTGCCATAAGCTAACCGACGAAAAGCTGGTGGGACCCGGCTGGAAAGGTGTTACGAAGAAAAAATCCGCTGAATGGATCATGAACTTCGTCACCAACACTGACGAGATGATCGACAAAGATCCTCATGCACAGGCTATGCTGGCAGTTTGCATGGTTCGCATGCCCAACCAGCACCTGACTGATGAGGAAACAAGAAACGTATTTGAATTTATGCGTAACAATGATTCATCTAAATAGTTATTCTATGCGGTTATGTTCAATAGCGGTGCTTATCATAGCACTCGCATCCTGTAAACCACGTAATGAAGCCGGCGCTATCAATGCAGGTGCTGCTGAAAAGGTTTACGTTGCACCGGGTAAATACGACGAGTTCTACAACTTCGTTTCCGGTGGTTTTAATGGTCAGGTGTCTGTTTATGGTATTCCTTCAGGCCGTTTGCTCAAGATTATCCCTGTATTCTCTGTAATGCCTGAAAATGGCTATGGATACAGCGAAGAAACTAAACCTATGCTGGAAACCTCTCACGGTTCTCTGCCTTGGGATGACCAACATCACCTGGAACTGTCTCAGAAAGATGGTACCCCCGATGGTCGCTGGCTCTTCGCTAATGCCAACAACACGCCTAGGGTAGCACGTATCAACCTCGCTACATTCAAAACAGAAGAGATCCTCGAACTGCCTAACAGCGCCGGTAACCACTCTTCTCCTTTCTGTACAGAAAACACCGAATACATAGTAGCAGGTACCCGTTTCAGCGTTCCTATTGGTGACAATCAGGACGTTCCTATCGCTGATTACAAGAAGTCCTTCAACGGTACAGTGAGCTTTATCAAAATTGATTCCAGCAATGGCCGTATGTCTCTGGCTTTCCAGTTGCTGACCCCTGCTATCAACTTTGACCTGAGCCATGCCGGTAAAGGCCCAAGCCATGACTGGTTCTTCTTCTCCTGCTACAATGTAGAACAGGCACATACCCTGCTTGAAGTCAACGCTTCTCAGCGTGATAAGGATTTCATCATGGCGGTGAACTGGAAGAAAGCGGAAGAATTCATCCGTAAAAACAAAGGTACATTGAAGAATTCCCGTTATGCACACAACGTATATAATGAAACCACTCACAATGCTACTTCTACTATCGAAACAAAGGTGCTGACACTGGATCCATCTCAACTTAATGATTTCGTGTACTTCATTCCCTGTCCTAAATCTCCACATGGCGTTGACATCGACCCAAGTGGTGAATATATCGTAGGTAGTGGTAAATTGGCTGCACTCATTCCTGTATTCTCTTTCACTAAGCTGATGACGGCAATTGAGAAGAAAGATTTTGATGGCGACTACCAGGGTATCCCTGTTGTTAAATACGAATCCGCCCTGTACGGTGAAGTACAGAAACCTGGCCTTGGTCCATTACACACTGAGTTCGACGGAAAGGGTAATGCGTATACTTCCTTCTTCGTTTCTTCCGAAGTGGTGAAATGGAGTCTCAAAGACCTGAAAGTACTTGACAGAAAACCTACTTACTATTCTGTAGGTCACCTGTGTATTCCAGGTGGTGATACCAAACATCCTTTTGGTAAATACCTGATTGCATATAACAAGATCACAAAAGACCGTTACCTGCCTACGGGTCCTGAGCTGGCTCAAAGTGCACAGTTGTACGACATCTCAGGCGATAAGATGGAACTGTTGCTGGACTTCCCTACCGTTGGTGAACCTCACTATGCACAGGCGCTTCCTGCTGACCTGATTAAGAATAACTCTGTGAAGTATTTCAAGATCGAGGAAAACAAACATCCTTATGTCACTAAGGGTGAGAAAGAAGCCAAGGTAGTTCGTGAAGGTAACAAGGTACATGTGTATATCACTTCTATCCGTTCCCACTTTACGCCTGATAACATCGAAGGTGTACGTGTTGGTGATGAAGTATATTTCCATGTTACTAACCTGGAACAGGATTGGGATATTCCACATGGCTTTGCTGTGAAAGGCGCTGCAAATGCAGAGATCCTGATCATGCCTGGCGAAACCTGTACACTGAAGTGGGTACCAGATGCAGAAGGTGTTTATCCTATTTACTGTACTGACTTCTGTAGCGCGCTGCATCAGGAAATGCAGGGTTATGTAAGAGTATCTAAAGCTGGTGCAAATACACCGCTCAAGTACGGTACTAACCTGCCTGATAGTGCAGTAGCGAAAAACTAAACTGATCATTATGCAAAGAAAATTGTCAACCCGATTTCGGGCAGTCATTTTCATGCTTTCATTGGCAATGGTGGCAGTGCTCTATTTTCCTATCTGGAAAATAGAGCTGGCCGCCCCCCAATACCCGGAAGGCCTGACGTTGAAAATTGCTGCTAATGGATTACGCGGCGATGTGGATATCGTGAATGGATTGAACCATTACATAGGAATGCAAACATTGCACACCGAAGATTTTATTGAGTTTAAGATTTTACCTTTTATTCTGGGTGGATTGGCTGTGCTGGGCTTTGTAGTATGTGCGCTGAATAACAGGAAAGTATATTATGGCTGGGTGGCGTTATTCCTGCTGGTAGCGGTTGTTGCGATGGTTGATTTTTACAGATGGGAATATAACTATGGTCACCACCTGGATCCCGAAGCGCCGATCAGGGTACCGGGCATGGCGTATCAGCCTCCATTACTGGGTTATAAACAGTTGTTGAATTTCGGGGCTTATTCTATTCCCGATGTAGGTGGATGGATCTTTATTGGTGTAGGCGTGTTGTTGGTGTTGCTGTCATTTAAATTTAAGAAAGGTTTCTTTGTAGTGGCAGGGTTGACGTTGGGATTACAGAGTTGTAGTTCAGGTCCTGCTCCTATCAGGTATGGACAGGATGCTTGCGACTTTTGTAAAATGGGTTTTACAGACAAGCGTTTTGGTGCAGAGGTCGTAACAAAGAAGGGAAAGGTTTTTAAGTATGACGATGTGCATTGTTTGCTGGCGGCTTTAAAGGCTGGCGGACAGGAAGCAGGCGGGATCTGGTTGCTGGACTTTACTGATGGACAATGGATCAAAGCGGAAGATAGCAGGTTATTGCACAGTACTACATTTCATTCTCCAATGGGTAGTGACATTGCTGCGTTTGCAGACAGTGTGCATATGAAGGATTTTAACGGAGAATCACTCACATGGAAAGAGCTATATCGATAATAATTTTGTGGTTGTTGCCTTTACAGGCATGGGCCGGGGTATTGACGGTGAAAGGATCTGTAAAAGAAACCTTGCAGCGGGCAGTGGCAGGCGATACAGTCGTAGTACCCGCAGGCGTTTACTACGAGAAAGGGCTGGTGATTGATAAAGCCATTTATCTGAAAGGGATCAACAAGCCTGTACTGGATGGAGAGAATAAATATGAAGTGATATTAATACTGTCCAGTCATGTAACGGTAGATGGATTTGTGATCAGGCATTCCGGTTTTTCTGACTGGAAAGACCTGGCAGGAATTAAACTGGGCAATGTGCGGCATGTGACGATCAAAAACAATGTACTGGAAGAAACATTCTTTGGCATTTACTGCCAGCAGTCTGATAGCTGTACCATACAAAACAATACCCTGCGTTCCAACGCGAGTCAGCGTATTCAATCCGGCAACGGTATTCACTGCTGGCACTGCGATGGTATGCAACTGGTAGGGAATGTAATTACGCAGCACAGAGACGGTATCTACTTTGAGTTTGTAACGAATTCACTGATCAAAGGGAATCATAGTTTTAAAAATGTGCGGTATGGTTTGCACTTTATGTTTTCGCACAATGACCACTATGAAGACAATATTTTTGATCACAACGAGGCGGGCGTATCTGTGATGTTTTCACATGGTGTGGATATGAAGCGGAATACATTCGCTGGCAACCAGGGTGGTGGTGCGTACGGGATATTGCTGAAAGAGATTACGGACAGCAAAATGGAGAAGAGCCACTTTGAAGACAATACGGTTGGAATTTATATGGAAGGTACCACGAGAGTGCAGGTGATGGACAATGTGTTTAAGGCAAATGGCTGGGCTATGAAGGTGCAGGCAAGTTGTTCTGAGAACAGGATCACCCGCAATAACTTTGTCGGCAACACATTCGATGTAGCAACGAATGGCTCGCTGGTACTAAACAATTTTGATAATAATTACTGGGACAAATATGAAGGGTATGATCTGAACAGAGATGGAAAAGGAGACGTGCCTTATCACCCGGTGAGTTTGTATGCAATGGTGGCAGATAAGAACCCGGCTGTGATGATGTTGTTTCACAGTTTCATGGTGAGTTTGCTGGACCGGACGGAAAAAGTAATGCCGGGTATCACGCCTGTGAACCTGGTGGATCGTGCACCGATTATGAAACCCCTTTCGTTATGATTCGTTTTACAAATATATACAAACGATTTGGCCGGCTGCAGGCATTGGATAATATCAATCTTTTTTTTGAAGAAGGAAAGAGTATTGCTTTGATAGGACCTAATGGTAGTGGGAAGACTACATTGATCAAGAGTCTGTTGGGAATGGTGGTGCCTGATAAAGGAGATATTGCTTTTAAAGGAGCTTCCGTATCAGGTAGTTGTGAATACAGGGGCAATATTGGTTATATGCCGCAGGTAAGCAGTTATCCTGAGAATATGACTATTGCACAGGTGGTGGACATGATGAAGGATATCAGGCAGTTTACAACGCTGGATGAAGACCTGGTACATGCCTTTAAATTGCCACAGCTGGCTAATAAGCGCATGCGGACATTATCTGGTGGTACAAGGCAGAAGGTAAGTGCTTGCCTGGCGTTTTTATTCAATCCGGAAGTGTTGGTGCTGGATGAACCTACAGCAGGATTGGACCCGGTAGCATCAGGGATTTTGCAGGACAAGATCCTGCAGGAGACGAGGAATGGAAAGCTGGTGTTGATCACTTCACATATCTTGTCCGAACTGGATGATCTGGTAGATGAGGTGGCGTATCTGCAGGATGGTAAAGTACAGTTTCATAAGCAGGTGGCAGAGCTGCAGGCGGAGACAGGGGAGCAAAAGTTAGTACGCGCAATGGCACGTGTCATGGAAAATGAAGGACTATGAAGAAGGGTAATAAGTACACAATACATGTAATAGCACGTGTCATGGAAAATGAAGGACTATGAAGAAGGTTAATAAGTACACAATACATGTAATAGCACGTGTCATGGAAAATGAAGGACTATGAAGAAGGTTAATAAGTACACAATACATGTAATAGCATTTGTCATGGAAAATGAAGGACTATGAAAAAGATTATTAAATACGTAGTACTGGACATCTTACGCAACAGGATATTGGTAAGCTATACAGTACTGCTATTGGTCGTGTCAATGTTATTACTTTGTCTCACAGACAACAGCACAAAAGCATTACTGAGTTTATTGAATATCGTGCTGATTGTATTGCCGCTGGTGAGTATTATTTTTTCAACGATCTATTATTACAATGCATCGGCGTTTATCGAGTTGCTGGTTTGTCAGCCGTTGCGAAGAACGAAGATATTATTAAGTGTCTATATCGGGTTAGCATTGTCATTGCTGATAGCATTTGTAGTAGGAGTGGGTGTACCGTTGATGATCTTTGACGGGAGTATGACGGCGGTATTGTTGATATTAGTAGGTATGGCGCTGACAGTGATCTTTTCTGCGCTGGCCATTTTAGGATCTGTGATCATGCGTGACAAGGCGAGAGGCATTGGGGTAGCGATACTGGCGTGGTTTTATTTCTCCTTGTTGTATGATGGATTGGTGCTTTTTCTCTTATTTCAGTTCAGCGACTATCCGTTGGAGAAACCGGCCGTTGTGATGGGGGCATTGAACCCGATAGATCTGGGTAGAATTATAGTTTTATTAAGATTGGATAGTGCTGCGATGATGGGGTATACAGGCGCGGTGTTTGCCTCATTTTTCGGAAGCGTGGGTGGTATGCTCACGGGTTTTACACTCTTGTTATTATGGATGGGATGGCCGTTATGCTGGGCGCTGCGGCGATTTAATAGAAAAGACTTGTAATCAAATTTAACAATTTCAACATGGTAAGAAATAATGTAATCACAGTCGGAGAAATGGCTGGAAAGGACTATCGCATGGCCGATGTTTTCAGAGGTTTTGGTGTCGATTTTTGTTGTGGTGGTGGTCAGACCATTGCGCAGGCGGCAACACAGGGTGGTATTACAGAAGAAGAGCTGTGGACAGCCCTGGAAACAGCAACGTTAAAGGCGAAGCAGCCAGCGAACGACTTTAGTGTATTAGCACCTCAGTTACTGGCAGAACACATTCTGAGTACACACCATAAATATGTGAAAGAAGCATTGCCAGTGATTTGGGAGTTTGCACAGAAGGTAGCAGGGCATCATGGTGATACGCATCCTGAGCTGATTGATCTAAGAGCTGCTGTGCTGCATGAAGCAGAAGACCTGCTGGATCATCTGGAAAAAGAAGAACAGGTACTGTTCCCGGCTATCAAACAAATGGCTGCTGGCGAACCAGGGCTGCCATATGTAAAAGGTGCGGTAGAATGTATGATGAAAGAACATAGTTCATCAGGAGAATCACTGGAAGAATGGCGGCGGTTGACGAATAATTACCAGGTGCCGGAAGGTGCGTGTAATTCATACAGATTTCTCTTTGAGAAATTGCAGGAGTTCGATACAGATTTAAGACAACATATTCATTTAGAGAATAACATTTTATTTCCGAAGGCTTTGGCATTGTTGCAGGAAGCTTAAATGAGCGTTTTTTCGTTAAAGAGCTAATGAGTGACCGGGGGCTTTCCAGCCTTCGGTTTTTATTTTACATCTTTACCATAAATTCCAATCTCTTTATTGTAGTGGTAAATGATGGGCATAAAATAATCCCATATAGACGGAATAGTCTATAAAATTGCAGGATAAAAAAGTAAAATTTAGTGTTGATTTTCAATACTATTCCTAACGGCGTCTTCTGCTTCCTGCAAAACCACCTCTGCAGAGCGACCGGCGGGTTCGATAGGGGGGAGTACGGTCCAACTCATTTTTTCGAAGGTGCCCAATGGGAAGTTTCCATACCTGAAAAACTTCCAGCTACCATTAATAGCGACAGGAACAATGAGTGCCTGAGGAACTTTTTTAAGCAGGATGCTAACACCCCCTGTCATAAAAGGCTTCATTTCTCCCTTCCGGCTACGGGTACCTTCGGGGAAGATAACGGCAGACCAGTTCTTTTCCTGCATACGGGCACCGAGTTTGAGTAGCTCACCCATAGATTGCTTTTTGTCTTTGCGGTCAATGTTGGCCGCGCCACCATATTTAAGGTTAAAACTGATGCTGGGTATGCCACTGGCCAGTTCAATTTTGGAAACGAACTTGGCATGGTGCTTCCGAAGGTGCCAGATCAATGGTGGAATATCGTACATGCTCTGGTGGTTCGCCACGAAAATAATAGGACGGTCGGTGGGCAATGCCTGGTGATTGACAAAGCGGGCACGACAGCCCAGGATCATATAGGTACTGGATAGCAATCCGTTCAGAATATCAACAGAGGTCTTATGGGCTTTATAGCCTCCTAATTTGAGACAGAGCCACTGGATGGGGTGGAAAATCAGCAGGAATCCACCAAAGAATAAATAATGGAGGGGGGATAAGATGTATCCGGGCAGTTTCTTCATTATATCGATGCTTTTTTCAATAATCCGGGGACAAATTTAGGGAGAATAAGGCTAATTGCATCTGATATTGATCAGAGATGCATTTAGTTTTATATGTTTACCTATGCTTACCCAGTACGAATTGGAAAGCAATGTACAATATGCAGCGTATTATAACAAGAATAGCAAAATTTATGCTATGCTCCGCTTGCTGTAAAAGGAATAAATGAAGCGGGTAATCCAAAGATCTTATGGGCGGGCGAAAGTTTTTTATACCTCTATAAATGTAGGTGTGTGTTTGGTATGCTGGAGAAAGTCATTGAGTATCCATTCCCTGCTAATTTTCATATAGCCTTTGGGTGTACCATCGCTGCAACCGTACCATTCTTCATTGAGTATGTCTTTGTCTATGAGTACCTGTACCTTATTTTCCTTGTCCAGCAGGGTGCCGAAAATGGTGGCGCCGCCTACCGGTGTGCCTAAAAGATTGTTCAATAATTCTACAGAAGCAAATGATACGCGGGGAATACCTACGGCGCTGCTGAAATCTTTGGTCACGAAAGGCTTGTCTGCTGTTGTGATGAAAAGATAGAAGTTTGTTTGCTGGCGGTTGCAGAGGAAGAGTGTCTTTACAATCTGCACATTGAGTTTTTCATTGATCAGTATACAGTCTTCCATGGTGATGGCTTCGTCTGTATCAACGCGTTCAAAAGGTACCTGCAGGTGTTGTAAGGTATTATACACCAGTTCCTGTAGGGGTGTTTTGAATTCGGCCGGTGGCGCGGTCTGTATTTCGCTGATATAGAACATTGATGACTTTTTTAATAAAGATAACCGATATTTTAGTGCATTTGCAGGTATCGGGGAAGCCTGTTGGAAGCAAAGATATTGCAAGGAACAAAGATAGCTATCTGTCTTCCGCGGAAGGGCATCGGTGGCTACCGAAGGCGGCGCAACAGCTGCAAAATCTTAACCTGTACAACCAGTCGCCGGGTCACACCTGCAAATCCAATAGTTTCTACCAGGATGTAGAAACATTTCATTGTATAGTTTGATTAGGCTGATCCATTTTAACAATATCCTCGGCTAACTGAAACATCACTTTACAACTATCATAGTTAAATGGATACACCCCATAGATCAGGCATTTATGATCTTTTACCTCTACATTCAGGTCCTGAACACTCATCATCTTATTAAAAAACTCAATACCGATCGTTTGTTCTATCGTACCTGCGTCAGCAGCTTCAAGTATGTATTTGTGATTAAATGCTGGTACTGCCTTTACCTTGACAGAATTGGGGAGGTATAAATTGAGGAATTTATCATTTTCAGTATTGGCGGTGATCTTAAACTCAGGCAGTAAGTGGGTTAGTTCAATGCATACGCCTGCATACCTGGATTTATCCTTTTTGGCCACGTTCCGATATTTTACAAAACTTACTTGTTGTAAAGAATTAGTGAGTTTCCAGGCGTAAGTAATTTTGAAATTATCACCGTTGCGGAAAGAGGAGAAATGCCCCAGATTGATTTCCCTCGTAGACTCTTTCGTCATTGGGTAATCTTTCTTTAATTCGGCGAGTATTTCTTTTTCCAGCTTTGCTTCTTCAGCCATGTTGAGTTTTTAGTTGTTTAACCAGGTCAAATGCTTAGGTAAATGGAACTTTCTAATCTTTCGATCTATATAGATGCTGAAGAATTGAAATATGGTTTCCAGATAATGTTGTGGTCTGCACCTGCATTTTCATAGTATAGATTCAGTTACAAATATAATAACTCTTACAGATTAGTGCAATTGAGGAGGTGTTTTTATTGGTAGTCAATGGTTTATGTTAATAAAGGGCCACTTTTTAAGGATTGAGCGCTGATATTTACTGCTAATAATTCAGTATTATTTAATTGGCTGGGGAGTGTATTTTTATAGGAACCCAAACCTGTAAAGCCTCATTTATGAAGTTCAAACTTTACTTTTTGCTTATTTTATTGACCTGTATTGTTACTGATGAATGCGGCTCAGGGCATCTTATTCTTAATACTAAACCTTAGTTTCTTAATACCAACCCGATACAATTACTCCTGGAAACCTTACCAGGATCAATTCTATTGCTAGTATTGGCAAGGTTACCAAGCGTAATTGTATCGTTTATAAAATGCTGGATAAAAAGCTTCCCCTTAAATTTTTGCTCCGCTAAATAATCCACCATATTTTGCAGATCCTCTTCATTCAGTAATGAAGTATGTACAGTTGTCCTCACCTCAAAAGGTACCACCCCATTCAGTAACAATCTTAACGTCGCTTCAAAATTCTCATATAATGAAGACTGGGTAATTGCCTCATATTTATAAACAGGTGCTTTGTAATCCAGCGCAACATAATCGATCAATCCATTTTTCATCAAATCAGCCATTAAAGAAGGATTAGACCCATTCGTATCCACCTTCACCAAAACTCCCTCTTTTTTCAGCTGTGCACAAAATGCCACCAGCTCCTTATGCAAGGTACATTCCCCACCACTCAATACCACCCCATCCAATAACCCCTTCCGCTTACGTAAAAAACGCAACGCATCGGCATAACTAAGCTTCCCTTTCCCCTCCACTATCCCCGGGTTATAACAATACAAACATCTCATATTACAGCCTGCAAACCAAAGTATGCAGGCTGTCTTATCCGGATAATCCAGTAATGTAAAGGGCGTAATACTATGTATTGGCTTACTCACAATGGGTCATTTCCGTAAAATGCACTCTTTGTTTATGTTCCCCTTTTTTACCGATATTGAAACTCTCTACCGGTCTGTGATAGCCCATCACACGTGTATATACCAAACATTTCCGGCTTTCATCCTCACATATCGGACAATGCTCATGCTCACCTGACAGGTACCCATGTTCAGGACAAATACTGAACACCGGTGTCACCGTGATATAAGGCAGCCTAAACTGTGAGAGTACTTTTTTTACGAGATTACGACATGCTTCAGGCGTACTGATTTTCTCTCTCATGTACAAATGCAGCACAGTGCCTCCTGTATATTTACATTGTAGTTCATCCTGCAGCAGGAGTGCTTCAAATGGATCGTCGGTATAATCCACCGGAATCTGTGAACTGTTGGTATAATAGATATTATTATCCATCCCCGCCTGTATAATTTCAGGGAAGCGTTTTTTATCTTCTTTCGCAAACCGGTACGTAGTACCCTCTGCAGGCGTGGCTTCCAGGTTGTATAGGTTGCCGGTCTCCGTTTGGTACTGCGTCATTTTTTTACGGATGTGTTCCAGTATAGCAGCTGCCATGTCACGACCTGTTTCAGAAATAATATCATCCTGATCATTCGTGAAGTTCCTGATCATTTCATTGATCCCATTCACCCCAATGGTAGAAAAGTGATTCCGGAAATGTGTGAGGTAGCGTTTGGTATAAGGAAATAATCCCCTGTCGAACATATCCTGTATAAAGACTCTTTTCTTTTCCAGCGTTGATTTAGCAAGGTCCAGTAAGAAATCTAATCGCTTGTACATCGCCTGCTGATCTCCTTTGTACAGGTATCCCAGGCGGGCCATATTGATGGTCACTACACCAATGCTTCCTGTCATTTCAGCACTACCAAATAGCCCATTACCGCGTTTTAATAATTCACGCAGATCCAGCTGTAAGCGGCAGCACATACTTCTCACTGCGTTGGGTTTATAAGCATTCGGATTTTCTACCCGATTGCCATTGTCATCAAAGATGTATTGACTACCGATAAAATTCTGGAAGTAAGAAGACCCGATTCGTGCTGTGTTTTCAAACAACAAATCTGTATTCTCCCCATACCAGTCAAAGTCTTCCGTAATATTCACCGTAGGGATCGGGAAGGTAAACGGTTGCCCACTGGCATCGCCTTCTGTCATCACGGAATAATACGCTTTGTTGATCAGGTTCATCTCAGGCTGGAAATGAATGTAGGTCAGTTCGCTGAGTTGATCTACACCCCTGTCTTTTGCCTTTTGAAGGATAGCCGGATCAGTGATGCCATCAAAGAGATGTATATCTTTTTTGGTCGGGAACTGTAACTTCAGATCTTCCGGCACCGTCCAGTCGATAGTAATATTTGTAAACGGGGATTGTCCCCAGCGGGCAGGTACATTCAGGTTGTATACAAAGCTCCTCACTGCTTTCAGGATATCTTCATAGCGAAGATTATCTTTAAAAACATACGGAGCCAGGTAGGTGTCGAAAGAGCTGAACGCCTGTGCGCCGGCCCATTCACTTTGGAGAATACCGAGGAAGTTCGCCATCTGTCCCAGTGCTTCGCGAAAGTGATTCGGAGGGCGGCTTTCCACGCGTCCTCTTACGCCATTGAAACCATCGTTCAATAATGAACGCAAGCTCCATCCGGCACAGTATCCTGTAAGGCAGTCGATATCATGAATGTGAATATCACCATTGCGATGTGCATAACCTTCTTCCTTAGCATATACTTTATCCAGCCAGTAGTTGGCAATGATCTTGCCCGCTACATTGTTTACCAGTCCTGCGTTGGAATAAGAAGTATTCGCATTGGCATTGATGCGCCAGTCAGTCTGGGAGATGTATTCTTCAATTGTTTGCGTGCTATCCACCAGCGTTGTAGATGGCGTGAGCCCATGTACATGTTCCCGTTGCAATTTACGGGTGTGCCTGTATAGCATAAAAGCCCGCATTACCTCAAAATGGCTGTGTGCAAACAATTCTTTTTCGATGATATCCTGGATCTCTTCTACTGACCACACTTCTTTGTGCAGCAGTTGAGCGGTAACTTGTTGGTAGATTGTTTCATCAGGTTTTTTATTCACACCGATGAATCCCTTTTCTATGGCGTCCTTTATCTTAAAGGGTTTAAAAGGTTCAAACTCACCGTTTCTTTTGATAACGTAATTCATGGCTTATAATGGGTTATTTCGGGGTGTAAAATACCTGATCGGGGGAAGAAGCTCTTTAAAACTTGTCAACAGAGGTGCGAAAATAAATGGCATTCAGCCGCCATTTTTGAGGGGAAATCGGATGAAATAACAGCCTGAGAATTAAGACTGGCAAGGTTCAATTATTAAACCATGATGGTGGTCAGGTTTTTCTAAGTGGTTGTAATTGAGCGGGATAAGTATTGTCTTTGATTGTGTTGTTATTAACGTCTGAATTTATTTAAATTCAGACGTTAATAAATTTATCTCTTTGGAGCGCGAACCTCAAAATATTCCTACGCGTGTAACTGATCCTTTTTCGGTGAAGGGTATTTCCAAACCATCATAGCATATTTGAGGCAACCGCTCTTTCATTATTCTACTTCCATTTTTACACTCGTCTTCGCATTACAATCCATATCCATCTTCATTCCATTTATCTCCATATCAATCTTATACTTCGTATCTGCATCAGACTTATCCATCATCTTCTTGTCTATATCAAAGATCATCACACCTGTTCCACTACCAGTACCTGTGATCTTGTAAGGCGTATCTGTCATACTCATATCCATTGCAATATCCTGTTTCAGATCGAATATCGCTTTACTCCCCTTAATCTCTTTCAGCGTATACTTAGCATGTACTTTCATCTTCACCTCCATCTGCGCAATAGGCATTACCAGCGGTGTCTCCTGGTCAAAAGAATCACCGATCTTCAATTCATTTTCAGGAAATTTGATCGCCGCCTGTATATTGTTGACGATGGTTTTCAGATTGGCTTTCATCCCTTCATCCAGGTTACCTATAATCGTATCCACCTTTATTTTTCCATCACTTTCGGTTGTACCTTTTATCACTGCACCTGAAAACGGATTGGTATCCTGTGTATTTTCCTGTCCGCCGATATTGGTGGTCACGCTCATTTTATCGTAGGTCATCGTCACAGGGATCTTCTTATCTGCCTGCGTGGCACCGGTTTTGGTGGTCATAAACATACCCTGGTTCATCGTCATGGTCATAGGGCTTTTCATGCCGCTGGCATTTAATTGTTCCATCATCGCTGAGTCTCCGCTCATGTTCATGACCATGTTCATCTGGTTACTCATTTCGGTTTTGTAAACCTTATTCGGCGACAGTGAACCCTTTAGCAAAACTTTTTTCTGAGCATTGGTACATTGCATAAATGCGCTCAGCAGGAGTAACATGTACAATCGATAGTATTTCATTTCTCAATTAGATTTTTAACATTTATAGGGATGTCTATAAAGGTGCATTCTCAAAAATAATAAAAAAGCAGATGTGTCAATAAAAAATAGCCCCCAAAAAGCATCTAGCTTTTTGGGGGCATATTACCTCTTGAAGATATTTATTGCTTAACGATCTTCGTCATACTCACTTCTTTTGTTCCATTCTTCACTCTTATTATATACACACCCGGAGTTAATGAAGAAATATCCAGCTGTGCATTTGCCGCATTCACTTCACGACGCATTACCTGGCGGCCGTTGATATCAAACAGGCTTACTTCTGATTTTCCTTTCACACCAGCAAGGTTAATGTTCACCACACTATTGGCAGGATTTGGATATACCTGCACCTTGTCCTGATCGGTGGTAATGTCAACAGAACGGGTGGCAGTACCTAATGCTACCCGCAGGGTGTAACAGGTAGTCGCACTATTCGCACCATTGTAACCATATACCTGCACATAGTAAGTACCTGCACTGACTGTACGACTGATGCTTTCACTCGTCGTACCGGATGCCTGTGAAACATTCAGCTGTGTACCTGAGCTGTTATACAGTTTCAGGTCATAATCACCAGGCAATGTGCCTAAGGTAATGGTAATTGTACCGCTGGTAGTGATCACGAATTTATAATAATCCACATCTCCACTTGGGCTGATCAGACCAGTAACATCTGTATTAAATGGAATGGTAGCCGCACCTGAAGTCGTACCATTGGTAGAATTATCCAATGTATTCGCACAACCTGAAGCCGTGAGGGTCGTAAATTGTGCTGCAATATATGAACCGCTGCCACTTGCACAATTGGTTCTTACTCTCCAGTCATACAGGGAAGCAGCTGTTAATCCACTTAAGGTAACAGAGGTAGCAGTAGTGGCTGTCGCCGCACTTGTCCAGGTAGAAGACGAATTCAGTTTATAATCTACGCTATAACTTGTTGCACCACTTGCTGCCGTCCAGCTTACAGTAGCTCCGGTAGATGTTACAGAAGAACTTGTCAGTGCAGTAGGCACATTACAGCTATCTGTAGAGATGGTGGTAAACTGCGCAGTAGTGTACACACTGGTATCGCTGGTACAAGTGGTTCTTACCCTGTAGTCATAAGTAGTACCCTGTGTAAGACCTGTCAGGCTTACAGAAGTAGCGGTTGTCGTAGTCGCTGCACTGATCCAGGTACTGGATGAGGAAGCTTTGTAATCTACTTTGTAAGATGCCGCACCGCTCACAGCTGTCCATCCTACGGTAGCGGATGTAGTTGTCACTGAAGAGGAGGTTAACCCTGTTGGTGCAGCGCAACCGGTACCGGCAGTGATGGTGAAGTTGGTATTAGAAATATCAAAGAAGATGTTGCCAACAGCTTCAACCTTTATTCTGGCAGTAGTGGTAGGGGTATTTGGAATTGTTACCACCTGGCTACCATCGTTCGGCGTACTGGCCACCAGTGTGCTAAAGGTTGTACCACCATCGGTAGAGAGGGAGATCTTTACATTGGCTGTGCTCACTGGTGATGCGGTGGTGCTGGCTACATTCCAGGTGATGGTCTGGGATGAATTGCCTGCCCATGATACAGCGGTATTAGGCGCTGTTACTGCAAACGGTCCTGATGTATTCGAAACGGTTACCGTTACATCCGCATAATTCGTCTGACCGACAGACACGGGTGCAGTAGAACTATAAGGTGCATTATCCCTTACAGTTAACCGGAAATGCAAAGTCCTTGACACAGAACTCAGCGCTTCCGTATTCGCACTTGCATCGCCACCGGTCAATGGTCCGGATACTAAACTACCTGCCAGGATAGTGGCCAGTTTTGGGAAGTACCTGGTAGGAGAAGTAGTCGGTGCAAATGAAATCCAGTTAGGACCAGATGCTTTGCTCGCACTGGCTACGCTGCTGCTGCCTGTTTGTGAAGAAGAGGCATTGTCAATCTGTTCCCAGCAGTAAGTGAGCACATCGCTGGTATTCGCATCGGTAGCAGAACCCGTCAGCGCAAATGGGGTACTGATAGGAATGGTATAACTACTACCTCCACTCACTACAGGAGTTGCGTTATTGGCAGAGATACTGGTAGTGGTCGGGCAGGTCTTGCTGGAAAGATTTGTCTGAATCTGTCCAATAGAAACGGCGTGGAAGATATCGATAGAGTGTGGTGCCAGGTCATAGCTGGTAATACCAGCATAACCCATAATAGTGATACCGGAACCGGGTTCCACATTGACGCCGGTACCTTCATTACCATAAGAGAAAGTATGGTTGGCACCCAGCTGGTGGCCTACTTCATGGGCTACATAATCGATATCGAAGTTATCGCCCTGGGGAATTGCATCGGCAGGAGAGGTGAAACCACTACCTTTTGAACCATCGACACAGATGCAACCAATACAACCGGCATTACCACCACCACCAGATGCACCAAACAGGTGACCGATGTCATAATTGGCAGCGCCGATTACAGAGGTGAGGGTACTTTGTAACTCACTGTTCCATGATCCGGAGGCGCCAGAGCTGGCGTTAGAATACGGATCGGTAGAGGCGTTGTAGTAAAATACATTGGTCGTGTTCGAGACCAGGTTCAGGTGGAGCGCGAGGTCTTTTTCATACACGCCATTACAACGGGTCAGTGTGGCATTGACAGCGGCAAGTACCAATGCAACCTGGCTGGAACTGGTAGCGCCGAAATAATTGGAGTATTCAGCGGTCACGGATTGAGCCAGGCGTAATGTTTTCAGGTCACCGGTAGAGCGGGCGGCAACACTATTACTCAGGTCAGTAGCCAGTTTTTGATCGGGCGTACCGCATTTCCAGGGTAATGCCTTTGGCTGCTTTTTAAACACGCTGTACACAGTGTGATCGGCAGAAAAGGGTTCGATAAATTCAGTTTCTTTTTCCACCCGGAATACGGTCGTTTGTATTCCCTGTGGGGAGATGCTCAGCTTTAAAATAGCGGACTTGTCGGTGATACCTTTTCCTGAGAAAGCTCTGATGTCAGGAAATTTCGCTTGCAGGGCAGGTTCGAAATTCGAAGCTTCAACGATTTCGAATTGTTCAATCTGGCCGTCTGCATTGGGTAGGGAGATGATGGTTCCATGGGTGGCAGTATTGCCGACAGCTCTGAATGCCTCGGTTCGCAGGGGTGTCAGATCCAGGTCGAATAGTTTGTATTCTGCTGGAAATGCGAGTCGGGATACGGCTTTGTCGGGGGTAATTCTGGCGCCGTCGGTGTGGGGTCTCCAGTAGTTTTGGGCAAAAGATAGGGTACTGCATAGTAATGCAGCGACGAATAGTAAAACTTGTCTCATGCGTAGGGTTTTTTGGTCAATAATTTGCTCTATTATGAATGTAGTGCAATTCGCTGCAGCCTCGGGTGTATTGAAGGTTTGAAAAAGCTGTTTTTTGAGTGGGGGTTTTATTTGGGTGTATGGAGTTTTTTATGGGGGCCGTTTTGCGGAGAGAGGAGGCAGTGGTTGGCGAGTTTTGCGAAGGAAGTTTTACGGGGTTTGCGCAGAGAGTTTTACGGATTTAGCGCAGCGCATTTTGCGAAGAGGGAGCATAAATTGCGAAGGGTGAGTATAAATTGTGAAGGGGATGTATTATTTGCAAGGGAAGGAGCATTAATCGCAAAGAAAGGAGCATTAATTCCAAAGAAAGATTTATTAGTTGTAAGGAAAGATGTAATAATTATTTCACCTTCCCGCTTTTCAGCGCATCTTTATAAAACTCTTCTACCTTTGTTCTTGCCCACGGTGTTTTGCGAAGAAACTTGAGTGAAGATTGAATGGAAGGATTACTAATAAAGCAATTGATCCTGATCTGGTAACCCAACTCATCCCACCCATAAGCATCTACCAGTTGGGTAAGCAATTTCTCAAGCGTAATACCGTGTAAAGGATCTTTTGATTCCATTTCATATTGTTTGTGCCGCAAATATACAGCACAATATTTTTTATATCTTTGCATCTTATCTAATTTTATCGCTATGGCTAACCCATATATCTCCCTGCTGCGCACTGCCTGGCATTACGCACGAAAGGAGAGGAGGAGATATGTACTGGTGTATGCCATGTTTACAGTTTCTGCCATTATTAATGCATTATACCCAATGCTACTGGGATGGTTTATCAACAAGATCCAACAGGATACCCAGCAGGTATTACACTTTGCCTTCCTTTATGCTGCCAGTTATTTCGGACTCAAAGTGCTGGAATGGTGCTTTCATGGCCCTGCCCGTGTAATGGAACGGGAACTTGCTTTTAACCTGAGCCGTAACTTTCTCCAAACCCGGTATCACCAGGTACTGCACCTGCCCGTAAAATGGCACCAGGACCACCATAGTGGTGCCACCATCAATCGTATCCGTAAGGCATACGAAGCCCTGAAAACCTTTTTCGATCATGGCTTTATGTATTTAAGAGCATTAGGAAAACTGATCTTTTCTGTCATTGCCATCGTTTATTTCTCACCATTATTCGGTACCATCGGTGTTGTGCTCGGTGCCATCACCATCTGGGTGATCTTTAAATTTGACAAGCCTTTTATCCGTACACTGGATGAGGTGAATGAAAGAGAGCATGTGGTGTCTTCAACCCTGTTCGATAGTCTTTCCAATATCATGACGGTAATTACCCTGCGGCTGGAAAAGAGCATGGAAACTGGCTTATTATCAAAAGTAGCCCTGATACTACATCCATTTAAAAAGAATGTCCGGATCAATGAATGGAAATGGTTTGTGGCTGATATGTTGATCACCCTTATTTATTGCGTAATAGCGGTAGGATACGTATTGCAAAACTGGAAACAGGGATCGGTATTTTATGTAGCCGGCCTTGTTACGCTGTTGGGATATGTGAACCAATTCACCAGCGTGTTCTATGATTTTGCCTGGCAGTATACTGATATTACACAATACAATACCTCCGTACAAACTGCCGCCAATATTGATAGCGCATTCAACGAACAGCACCGCCCTGATGCACATACAGACCTGCCGCATACCTGGCAGGAGATTCAGATAAAAGACCTGAGCTTTTCTCACAGGGAACAATACGATGCCGAACATGGACCACAAAGTCTGCATGGCCTGCACCTCCGTATACCCCGTGGTAAACGGATTGCACTGATAGGAGAAAGTGGTAGTGGTAAAAGTACGCTCCTGTCATTATTGAGAGGACTATATGAGCCGCGCCCGGGTATGCAGCTGACAGTAGATGAAAAGACATACGACCTGGATACACTCAATGAAACAGTGACCCTCTTTCCACAGGAACCTGAGATCTTTGAGAATACCATTGCCTACAATGTGACCCTGGGCCTGCCTTTCAGCGAAGCAGATATCAAAGAAGTATGTGAAAGTGCGCATTTTACAGATGTGATCAGCCAGTTGCCTATGGGCCTGGAATCGGATATCCGTGAAAAAGGGGTGAACCTATCCGGTGGACAAAAACAACGACTGGCGCTGGCCAGAGGTATACTCGCGGCACGCGAGAGTGAAGTGGTATTGTTGGATGAACCTACCAGTAGTGTGGATCCTAAGACGGAAGTCATGATTTACAATAAGCTGTTTGCGGCATTTGCAGATAAGGCGGTGATCTCTTCTATTCATCGCCTGCACCTGTTGCCACAATTTGACTATGTGTATGTGTTACATCAGGGGCGTATTGCAGATGAAGGGACATTTGAACATCTTCGGAATAATAGTCCGATCTTTCAGGAGTTATGGAAACACCAGAAGGATACGATGGGGAAGCATTTTCAGTAAATTGAAATACCGGTTGCTATTGTGGTTAATCGTTGCATATACTCCTGTTTAGCATCCACAGGGGTTCTATTTGGATGTGAAGTAGTTTCATAAAAGAACATCCAGAAAAATAAAGACATTCATGAAGGCGGAAATTCACAAACGGGGATGAAAACCATTTTCAGAAACAAAGACCACCTACTATAAAATATCCCCAAAAGTTCAGACACTTTTGGGGCCAGCCCACTAATTTAACCAGAACGCTTGACTAAAAAAACATTCGCCGCCACATCCCAAGTTTCTACCCGTATTTGCATTGAAACGGATATTGCAGCTGATGTATTCTACTTATAGACGGCCACCAGTGAGCATTGAAATAATAACAAGACTGAAAGGAGAAGAAATTGATGAAGCGTTTCCAATGGCGCAAATAATTATTGAAGAGGGATTAGAATTGAGATTTCAACATATAAATAACCTGATCGAAGCTTAAAAAGCAGCAGGCTGGCATAAGGATCTATTCATTTCCCGTTCCCAAAATCGAAATTCCATAATTCACACATTATGATTCAAATGTGTGAATTATGTAAATATTTACCAGAATGCTGTAATACTTCCCTGATTAATTTAAGCCAACTTCACAACTAAAAGCTGGGCATTTAAATTAATATAAATTCTTTAATCAACACTATATAACAAAAATGATGATTACACAAATATTATTAATAACGATCGGGGCAATATTATTACTGTTCTTTTCAGGAGTGAAAATCGTAAGACCAACGCACAGAGGTTTAATAGAAAGGCTTGGCAAATATACTAGATTCGCGCATCCTGGTTTTAATTGGGTAATTCCTATCATAGATAGAATATTTATAGTCAATATTACAGAACAAATGGTCGATGCACAGCCACAGGAAATTATCACAAACGATAATCTGAATGCCAGTGTAGATGCTCAAATATATTTCAGGGTGCTTGAAGAAGAAGAAAATGTAAAAAGTTCACTGTATAATGTAAACGATTATAAATTACAAATTGTAAACCTTGCCCGTACTACTTTGCGAAACATTATAGGCACACTTACGTTAAGGTCAGCTAATAGCGAGAGAGGGAAAATAAATGCGGAGTTGCACACCACTCTTAAAAATGAAACTGCCAGCTGGGGAATTGTGATTGTTAGAACTGAATTAAAACAAATTGATCCACCTTCAGACGTACAGGAAACTATGAATAAAGTGGTAAAAGCAGAAAATGAAAAGATTGCCGCCATTGACTATGCAACTGCTGCTGAAACTGTAGCAGATGGAGTAAAACGGGCTAAAATAAAAGAAGCTGAAGGTTATAAACGATCAAAGGTTTTACATGCTGAAGGCGAAGCCGAAGCCATTAAACTGGTGAATGTAGCTGCTGATGAATTCTTTACAGGGAACGCCCAGTTGTTACGAAAGTTAGAAGCAGTTGAAAACTCTCTAATGTCTAATGCGAAAATCGTTATTCCGTCTGGAACTGAATTGATAAATATTATTAGTGAAATGGCTGGAATGTTACCCGTTCCACAAAGGAAGAACCTTAATGGTTAAGAATAATCATCGGTTTTTACGTCTTCAAAAATATATTTTGCTCACCCGATTCTTTCAGGATATAGACAAGCACTTTTCAGGCAGGTGATATTTAGAACAACGACCAATGTGGATACTTTGCTCTTTCTGGAGGATTTTATAATTGCAGGTAATATAACCGACAGTACTACCGGTGCTATTCATATAGGAACTTTGAGCGACCCTCAAACAGACGACCTGCTGGATGACATTGGTGAACTGGTAACCAAAATGGGTGGACAAGTAATAGTTATGCCTCCTGAAAATATGCCAACAACACGTACGGGACTAGCTGCTATATTCAGGTATTGACCCGATTAAAGATTCCGGGATTATTGGCCCTTGCAATTGCAGCGAATCTTAATAAAATCAGAAATCATACTTGATAGCTGGAAGATGTTCGGACGGCCTTTAAATAAATGTAATTTTGTGATTTGTTCTGATACATGAGGATGTATAGATAAATTAGGTTTACAACTACTCAGTCATTGAATATGCCAGGTGATCCCTATGAATGTCTGGCACAAACAGTACTTCCATATTATCCAATTCTTTTCTGACCTGGTGATTGTTGCCATATAGTCCATCTGCTCCTACAAAAATCAAAGCTGGTGCCTATCTCTATCTGGTACTTTACAATATCTATTACCAGTTCAAATTTAGTTTTATGTTTATACCTTTCTTTGGGTACTCCCGTGACTTTACAGCGCTTAGGGTAAGATGTCCGGCTTTCCGGAAGGTTATCTGTTAAACCGTAATAATTTTCTGCACTTACCCCCGCATAGACCGCCACATGGCAGTTATCAACCTTCCCAATTGTACTACAATATTGGCGCGTTACGCCTACAGAATAATCTCCTTTCTTTAGATTGGAACTTTCATCTGTGCGGAGTACTACCAAATCAAATACAATATAACATAACTATATTTCTATAAGGACATTATAAGGTCATTATAAGGTCACCTCAATATCGATTTGATATTGAAGTGACCTTATAATGATATTTTAGTATTGGTATAGTGATAAAGATTCACTATATTAGCATACCTATATTTATTATTGATTTTATAACCTCAAAACTGTTTGTTATGGCTCTTGTAAAAGACAACATACTCCTCCAATGCATCCGAGGCTCCCTCGGTGATCAACTCACGATTTACGAAAGGAACGGGCAGATTATTATTGCCAAAAAACGCGGTCCGTCGAAGAATAAGCCGACAATAAAGCAGCTGGAAGCCAGGTATAAGATGAAGATAGCGGCGGCTTATGCGCTGGCGATCCTGAAAGATCCGGACCTGAAGGCTTATTATAAGTCGCTGGCTGGGCCTGGGCAGAATGCTTATAATATGGCGGTGAAGGATGCTTATAAGTCCCCGGAGATTCAGAATATCAGATTCGAAGAAGAGACTGTGGTAGTGACTGCGAAGGATGAATTTAGGGTAGCAGCAGTGGAAGTACGGGTGGTAGATGCTGATGGTGTTATCGTGGATAGAGGCGCCGCTGTTTTAGGCAGGAATGGCGTGGATTGGTATTATAAGGTAGCCAGTCAGCCACCGGGTGGTAAGATAATAGTGGTGGCGGTGGATTTGCCGGGGAATGAAACGGTCAGGGAAGTGAGATTGGAGTAAATAAGGGGAACATTTGTCCCTGTAATCTTAGAAAACAGAAACAAATGTTTGTGGAGGGTGTGTGTGAATGCTTATGTTGAATTGGACAACGCTATCTGGGTGAATGTTTGTGTTGAACCAGCCAGCACAGTCTGGGTGAATGCTTGTGTTGAACCAGCCAGCGCAGTCTGCTCGACTGCTTGTGAATTGGACACCTGTCTGAGTAATTACTTGTGTCGAATCATAAAGCTACCTACATTAACTCTTTGCCGCCGCTGCCGTCCCTTCCGGTGCTGCTTCCAGATTCGTGACCAGATTCACATGTTGTATATTTTTCTCTTTAAAAGTTTCCAGTACTCTCCTCACTACCGGATAAGGTGTTTCATTATCCGCCTTGATACAATATTTCAATTGCTTAATATTACTGGTCTGAGCGGCCCTGCCGTATTCAATCCAGGTTACTAATTCATTATTGGTTGAATCAGTTGGAATCCCTTTTTCCAACGGTGATTTTTTCCTGTCATTTGATTTTAAGGAAAGATATTCTTTCAGATGGTTAAAATCTGTTCCTACTGATGCCCCCATTGTAAAGTTAATGATCTGCGCATCTGATAATCCCAGTTTAAACTGATCATTGATATCCTGAATTAACTTTTGCCGTTGGCCCTGGCCCTGCATGTCGAAAAATACACGTCCGTTTTTATCGATACTGACTAAAATTACATCCGCATCAGGTAAGAGCGATGTATTTATAGAGGAAGGTGTAACGATTGCAACAGGTTCATCCGGTTTAAAGGTGGTCGTCATAATAAAGAAATTCAGGAGAAGGAACACCACGTCACACATCGCTGTCATATCAACTGATGTAGATTTCCTTGCTAATTTAGCTCTGGCCATAACATTGCTTTTTTCTATTGCAAGTTGCAATTTGCAGTGGTGTCAACAAATGGCCATATTGCTCCAGTATATGTCTATTTCACTCCTTGGGGTAATTAAACCGACACCAGGCTTCTATATTCACTGGGACTGATACCGGTGGCTCTTTTAAAGAATTTACTAAAGAAGAACTGGTCACTGAATGCTAGCCTTTCTGCGATTTTACTGATAGGGTCTGAGAGGTCGCTTAACATAAATTTGGCTTCTACAATGACCATTTGGGTAATGACCTCGCTGGTTGATTTACCAAACATCTCTTTCACACATTTAGTGAGGTATTTGGGTGTGACGTTTAATCTTTCAGCATAGAATTCAACATCCCTTCTTTTTTTAAAATTGGATGTCAGCTCTGCGTAGAATTTTTTGACCAGTACCTCTTTACCGTTTAACTGAATTTGTTGGGCCGCTATTTTATCATGCAGTACTGAGGCAACTTCGAAAAATAATACCCTGAATAGATTAAGGAGCAGTTCACTGATAAAAGGGTGTTCTTTGGGCAATTTATTTTTGATGGCGAGAAGGTCCATAATAGCTTTAATACTGCGGACTTCTGTAGGACTAAGACAATGAACGGGTATATGTTGTCTTGTGTAAATACCAAATCCATCCATGTATTTTTTATTCAACGCAGTTTCTGCCAATAGCGTTGTGCTAAAATCAGCGGCGATGAAAGCGCATTGATGCATGTCGCTTAAGAACTCAAAAATTATATTGGGGTTGCAGATGATAAGGGAATTAGCAGGGATGTCGTATTCAACAAGATTTAAGCGCATTTTCAATTTTCCACTTGTGACAAGGATAATTGTATAATGGTCTAAAAGAAATGGAATGGATATTTCCGGTTCTATTACAAGTTCGCCGTTGTTAAAAATATTGAATTCTTTGCCATGTTTAGTGCCGGCAGCAGCCATGATTTCCTGTATGGTGAGTAGCCTTACTGATGTGCCTTTTTTCATGTTGCGTTAATTCCAATTGTCTGATGTTTCCATATGGCAATTACATTTGTATTTGCATGGTCTTCGCCTGGATTATTTTCATACAGTCTATCACTTATATCCATGGCTTTTTCATAGTGATCGATTAAGCCAAAGTTGTTGGTGGAGTGTAATATTAAACATTTTCTCCTTTAATCTATATGAGCAAGGATATTTACAAGCTTCTCAAAAGGATCACGTACGTAAAAGCGGCGTACCCAAATTATAATGTTTATAATATTAAACAAAAACGCTTATTTTGTCAATAATATTAAACATTATGAAAGAATCCTCCCCCTTGTTACCACGAGCTCGCCGAGTGATGGAGCAAATGGGACAGAACATTCACCTTGCACGAAGAAGGCGAAAAATAAGCGCTCAGCAAGTAGCTGATAGGGCCGGACTGAGCCGGGCTACTCTATGGCAAATTGAAAAAGGATCACCTTCTGTAACGATCGGCAATTACTTTATGGTTTTGTTCGTATTAGGCTTAGAGAAAGATTTTCTTAAACTTGCTGAAGATGATCAGCTTGGCCGGAAGTTACAGGATGCCGGGTTGGTAACTCCTCAAAGAGCTCCTAAACGAAATACAAAGTAAACAGGAGATCATGCAAAATGAAAAGACAATATATGTATACGCAGATTGGGATGGGCTGAATGGAGCGCCATTACTTATGGGCACCTTAAATAGTGTACATAACAAGGGTAAAGAAATTTTTTCTTTCGAATATGAACAAAAATGGCTTTCATCTGGCAATGGTCAGGTGTTAGACCCCGATCTTCAATTTTATGCAGGACGTCAGTATGGAGGTGGCGGGAAACTAAATTTCGGTTTATTTCTCGATTCTTCACCAGACAGATGGGGCCAGGTATTAATGAAAAGATGTGAAGCTATCATAGCAAGGAAAGAGAATCGTAAGCAAGCAACTTTGTTCGAATCCGACTATTTATTAGGCGTATACGATGAACATCGCATAGGTGCATTACGGTTTAAATTAAACCCGGATGGTGGTTTTGTTAGTGGGGAACAAGAATTAGCGGCACCGCCCTGGACGTCATTGCGAGAACTTGAAAAAGCTAGTCTTCAATTAGAACAAGATGACTTTGATGATGATGAAGCATTAAAATGGTTGAATATGCTGATGGCGCCAGGATCCTCACTGGGTGGTGCACGCCCTAAAGCAAGTGTAAAAGATCCAAATGGCCAATTATGGATTGCTAAATTTCCAAGTGGCGGTGATATAGTTGACATTGGTGGGTGGGAAGCTGTCGCAATGGAAATAGCTATGAATGCAGGGGTAAAAGTGGCACCATGTAAAGCTCAGAAATTTTCCAATAAGTATCATACTTTTTTAAGTCAACGCTTTGATCGCAATCCGAATGGGGAAAGAACTCATTTTGCATCAGCAATGACCATGCTTGGTTATACTGATGGTGCGGACTATACTACTGGTGTAAGTTACCTGGAATTGGCTGCGTTTCTTATAAGAAATGGCGCAAATGTAAACGAAGATCTTGAAGAGCTTTGGCGTAGAATTGTATTGAATGTTTGTATGAAAAATACAGATGACCATTTGCGTAATCATGGCTTCCTCCTAACGGAACAAGGGTGGATACTTTCTCCGGTATATGACGTGAACCCATTTCCGGATGGAACTGGCCTGACGCTGAATATTTCAGATGACGATAATTCTTTGGACCTGGATTTAGTACGATCAGTGATTACATATTTTCGGGTATCCAATCATAAGGCTGAAGCAATAATTGAGCAGGTATTAAATGCAGTTTGTAATTGGCGAAGAATTGCGGTGAAAAAAGGGTTGCCTAAGCGGGAACAGGATTTGATGGAAAGAGCATTTACTGACCAGTTTTAAATCCAATTTCTAATCCTTAGGCATTCATTATACGCCATCTGCTTAAAAAATAATAGTTCTGAATAAGCCCCCACGAGCTGGCACAGGAGCGTAAGCTTTAATACTGAAAAGCCCCCGAATATTCCGGGGGCTTTTCAATAGTCTTTTATTTTGATGGTGGCCTCACCTGTGTACCCCATGTAGAAGGTTTATCTCCCATTTCCAGTACCAGTTCTCCTCCATTTACAATATCCTGGTGCTCTAACCAGGACTTATCATAATCCTGCCCATTCAGTTTTACCGACCTGATATAACTATTCTTTTTTGAAAGATGATGTGCGATGATGGCAAAATCCTTTCCATTTTCCTGATGAATTACCGTCTTACTAAAATACGGTGCATTGATCAGGTAATAAGACTGTCCTGCATTTGGGAAGAGCCCCATCATATGAAAATCCAGCCAGGAAGACATCGCGCCGGAATCATCATTACCGGGCAAACCGGCAGCAGATGTATTATAACTGCTGTCTATAATGTGATGGATTCTTATAGAGCTCAGATCCGGTCTGCCTATCCAGTGATATAAATTGGGCGTGAGGAAGGAGGGTTCATTGGATACATTGTAGTACTTGTTGTTAAAGAATATATCCAGTCTTTTTCTGAATGCTTCTTCTCCGCCACTTTTGCTGATCAGCGTTTTCACATCGTGTGGTACATACAAAGAATATTCCCATGAGCTGGCCTCATAAAAAAATGCACACCACCAACATACACACATCGGATAATCTACTGCCAGCGGATTGTATTCCATCTTTTTGACAGGCGCATTCAGCACATTACAGTCAATGGTGTCCACCCATCTTCCATCGGAATTCCGGGGGAGTATAAACCCGGTAGCACCATTGTTCTCATAGGGTCTCCATAGATTCTGCCAGTTATCAGATTGTTTTAGAAAACGGTTGTACAGTCTATCCTGTTGCAGCCCTTTTGCAACGGTGGCGATACAATAGTCGTTGTATGCATATTCTACCGTACGTGTGCCTGCTCTTACAAAGCGTGTAGATACATAGCCCAGGGTATTATAATCCGTCAATCCACCACGGCCTTCTTTTTCTTCAATTCCTCCCGGGGGCACGTCGGCGTTTTTCAGCATCGCCTGCAGGCCCTGGTTGTAGTCAATGCCCTGAAGTCCTTTTACATAGGCATCGGCAATCAGCACATCGGCATTGGAACCTCCCTGTGTACGGCCATTGTAATTACCACTGCGTGCGTCAGGCATGTAACCATCACGATGGTAGATGTTCAGCAGGGAATTGACAATACTGACTTCCCTGGAAGGCGTAATGAGGGTGAGTAATGGATTGGAAGAACGGAAGGTATCCCATATGGCATAGAAATCGTCATAATAAGGCTCATTAGAGATCCATAAAGGATTTTCTCCGGTTCTGTCCACAGGCATCAGCATGGTGTGATACAGGCCGGTATAAAACATAATGCGCTGCTCCTGTGTAGCGGATTGGTCGATCTCTACTTTGTTAAGTAGCTTTTCCCATTTTTGCTGGGTGGCTGCCAGTACTTTGTTAAACTGCCAGTCAGGAATTTCCTGATCCAGGTTATAGCGGGCTTTCTCTGCGCTGATGTAGGAGATGCCAATTTTTACCTGTATCGTATCTCCGGCTGCGCCATCAAAATAGGCGATAGCCCCGGTCTTTTCGCCGGAGTCAAACTGGGTGTTTTTCCCGGGGTATAATTGTTTGTTCTTCCAGGTGGAGAAGGTATTGAAAGGATGGTCGAACAACAGGGTGAAATAAACTGTATAGGCTGAACCGTTATTCCATCCTCCCCTGATGCGGGTGTAGCCCCTTATCTCGTTATTGCCCGTTACTGTTACTTCAGCGCCTACGAACTGCTGTGCCTCGCGTGCATCCGGATCGGGGGTAGACGGTTCACCGAGGAAGAAACCGGCATCCAGTTTTATGGCTTTCTTTCCTTTTTTGTCAAATACAAAACGATAGAAGGAGGCTCTGTCGGCGGTGGTCAGTTCTGCTTTGATCTTCCACTTTTCCAGTAGTATGCTGTAATAGCCGGCTTTGGCGATCTCCTCACCCCTGGGGGATTCCTGGTAGATGGAATCAAAATCGCCGGAGAAAGGCATGATCTGGATGTTCCCGTATTTGGGACCGCCACCGGTACCACTTACATGGGTCTGGCTAAAGCCCAGGAGGGGGGCTTTCTTATCCGCAATATATCCGCTGTTGCTATGGCCTTTACAATCCGGGCCTGGTTTTACCATGCCAAAGGGGGTAGATGGGCCTACAAAGATATGTCCATCTCCACCGGAGCCGATGAAAGGATCTACGGAGGTATATAAGGGGGATTGTGCTGCTGTATATTGAAAAAATACAGAGACCGCTGCGAATGATAGAATAATCCGTTTCATAACGTTTGTGTTTTGTCTGACGACCGATGTCGTTTACAAGATAGGGCGGTCTTTTGTTTTTTTCATCAGGGTGGGGAATAAATTTGCCAGCTGGTTAGGGGGCAATTTCCCGGGTTAACAATTTCTATCAATTCAAGCGTGCATTTTCGCTTTCCTTACAAAATCAACTCCCGGACTGACGAGAAACATAGTTATTGCCAATTATTACTCTTACGTTAGTGACTAATTAACATTAAAGAACTATGAAATTATTCTATTATTTCGCCCTCTCCACGTTATGTTTTACTGCCTGCACCAGCATTCAGAGTAAGAAACATGTAAATACAGAGGGACTTGTCATCACAGACAAGCTTTTAGGGACTACTTCCTTATGTAGTATCAGCGATGTCATTAAAACACTAGCCCCTGCAAGGGTTGATACTACCAATACGGATTATGAGAAGGGGAAATGGTATTATGTAAAGGCTACATTGAAAGATAGCTCCTACCTGCTGATGGAAACTTCAGATATCAATGGAGGTAAGGTACAGCGGTTGTCAACAAATTCTGCTAAATTGATTACAACATCAGGATATGGAGCCGGGACCACCATAGGGGAACTGTTTGACAAGAATGAGGAGGTGGCTGTGACAAAAGAGTGGAGTAAGATATTTTTCAAGATCAAGAAGGATAATGTGTTTTTGCAGGCCGATGAAAGGTTCTTCCAGGATTTACCTGCTGAATTGAATTTTGATGTGTTTAAGAAATATCGCCAGGTACCGTTGACATTGCTGGTGGTAACGCCGGTGTGTCAGTAAGAGGGGGAACCTGGATAAATGGGTATTGTTCAGATGAAGATAATTGAATACTAACGCCGGAGATTAATTCTTCGGCGTTATTTAGTATACCGTTTATGATCACGTTGGCGCATTGTTTTGTGATGATGAGTCCTAAACCAGGGTGGTGTGTAAGGATATAGAAACTTTCTTGACGAGTAGTTAATTTGCCTTTATAAAATGTAAGTTTAGTTTTAAAATCGTACGGATATAGCCGATATGATAGCAGGAGAGGGGTAGTAAGTGTGTATTATAAATTCGGGAAGAAGGTAATGCCGGCGAGGGAAAGGAGTGGTGCTACGGAGACAGCGCAAGGGCGGTTGAATTTGTAGAAGAAGGAAAGCCGGAGGGGGGATGTCCGGCTTTCGGTAACTGGTCGGATAGGTCTATGGTCTGTTATGATTATTTTATTTTTCATCAGTGCTCTTTACTATTGGGTGAATTCCGCTATATCAAATAACCTGCTTTGTTTAACTTCCTCCAGTGTAATATTTATTATCACTTTGGAGTCCTTCCATTGTATCGCCTGGATATTACTGACAGGTAACAATACTTTTTTTCCGGGGAAAAAGTTATGTGTATCCACTACAAAGAATATTACTTTCCAGGTATGATCCTCTATTATAAAGTCTTTTACATGGCCGATATCGCCATCTGTAGCATGAATATCATACCCTGCAACAACCTTTGTACTATGTAAGTGCGTATTGCTATCGGCTGAAGAAAGAGGATGGTGTGTATCTGTCTCAAAGGTAATATTCGTTGAAGAAGTAGGGGCGAGTATCCCCCAAACACCACTGGCAGAAAATCCACCCTCCCAGTAATTTGGCCAGGGGTAATGGTTGAATAATTCAACTTCCTGATCCTGCGATACCGGTTTCTCTGTATCAATAGCCGGACTGTTGCTTACCTGCGATTTTGTAAGATTTACACTGAATAAGCCGGTTTTGCCGGACTCTTTAAGGATGGTATCGGGAGATATCAATACTTTTCGGCCAGACAACCAATTGCCGGTTTCAACAACCAGGTAACGAATCGTCCAGGTGACATCATCGAAATAAAACGCTGTTACTTTTCCCATTTCACCATCTGTGGCTTCCAGGTGATAGCCTATCAGACTACTTATATTGATTTGCATGATTGTAATTTTTTGATATCAGTGTACAGCTCCCTTTCAATTTTGAATGTGGGACCGTACCATTTTTGCTACTTCCTTTATTCAGTTTATCCTATCCGATACCCATTGTTAATGCAGTTATGCCTGCCATGGTTCCTTATTAGTAAAGGTCACCTAATTGTGTTCCTTATAATTATACTATTATAGAATTAACTTGTATAATTCACAGGTCCGGGCATTAACTTATGCTGTACTGATAGCTGGAAAATCTTTTATAAATTTTCGAGTAGGTTAAGCTTTTTATTTTTCAGGGTTTTGAAATAGGTAGGGGTTAAACCTGTTATTTTTTTAAACTGATGGGATAGGTGTGAGACACTACTATAATGGAGTTTGTAAGCTATTTCAGAGAGGTTAAGTTCGTCGTAAATAATCAGTTCTTTTACTCTTTCTATTTTATGCATTATTATGAAATGCTCGATAGTGGTTCCTTGTGTTTCAGAGAAAATATTTGCCAGGTAGGTATAGTTATAGCCTAATTTTTTACTTAAATAATCAGAGAAATTTGTTTTAGGCAGGTCATCAGCATAGTGAACCATTTCGATAATCACATTTTTTATACTTTCAATCAGAATAGCTTTTTTGTCGTCTATCAGTTCGAGCTTTGATCTTAGCAGAATTACCTTTAATTTTTCTCTTTGCTTTGGAGTGATTTCTTCCAATACATTTACTTCTCCTAAGTTTACAGTTACATAGTGAAGACCTAATTCTTTAAATGCTTCTTTAACAACCATCTTACAACGGATGCTAACCATGTATTTGATGTATAATCTCAATGTTTATAAGTTATGTTGGCTTATTGACACTTATAGGTCACAAATGACAGGCCAAATTCTTATAAGAATACCTACCCACGGTAGTCCTGATGCTTGAATTTTAAAGCATACTTGCGGCGAACAGGGGTTTAGTCTTCATAACCGCTTTTAATAATTGTCGAAATCATTTTAAATTGTTCATCAGCACTAAAGCAATGTGTGGAGTGCGCGGGTATAATAATTCCCTGTCCCTGGGCTAATTTGTATAGTTTATTATCAATGGTAATTGTAGCAACGCCATCTATTATTTGAATATAGTTATCAAAAGGAAGTGTTTTTTCTACCAATTCTTCTCCTGCTGCAAAGGCAGAGACTGTTATATTGCCAGTATCTTTCTTTAAAATAATTCTGTTTAGTACCGAGTTGGGCATATACTCAATGATTTCAACAATGAAATGAATTTCCTTTTTATTCATTTCGCTGGCATCAGGTATATTTTTGTGTTTATCCATTTATTTGACAATTTGTTATCAGGCATATGGCCTGTTATTTAACAATATTTGTACAGTAAACAATTCCTGGCAGTGCTATGGTTATAAATAGTGGGTTGCTGATTTATATTTAATAATTTTTCAGGACAAATTGGAAGAATCATTTTCCAGTATTTTCTTCTTTTCCTGGTACTCAGTATTAGTGATTTGACCAAGTGCAAACCGCCTTTTTAGAATATCGAGTGGCGCCTCTCTCTTTCTTCGCTGCCCGGGAATATCGTAAGGGATAGCGAATATCCAGAAGATGAAAATCATCCACACAAACCACCATACCAGGTGCATTCCCCAAAAATGATAACCGTCGTAAAACATAGTATTTATTTAAAAATGTGAATATGAGAACTGTAATATTAAGTTATGGCAACAACTGGTTTCTTACTGGTTTTTATTTTCTTTTTAGTTTTACTTACAATCTGGTTGATGGATTTTTCAACGGCCTTTGTAATTTCACTAATAAGAGAAACATTATAAGCTATTAATACTTTCTTTACAGCATTAGTAAGCTTTTCCTTTAATAAGCGCTTTTTTTTACCCATGATCTGGTAGATTTAATTTGATATTTTATTTTAGAAGAAATTAACACTGCTATTACATATTAATTGTTCAAGGGCTGGTTAACATCTTCTGTGGATTATACTGAACCCAGGTAAAGGTCAATGATTGTTTAATTGAAAGTGTTACGTAATAATGTAAAATCGTTGTATCATTCACACATTCCTGGAATGTAATGATTCGATGATAGCCTTCTCTTGAATAGATTGCGATCACCTGAAAAAGGAATTACTAAGGAGATCCTGCCAGGTTAAATCACAACTTCTTCATGATGCATTATTTCCTGCATGTAAGTTTTGCAGGCAAGAAAAAATTGAAATTTGTCCGATATGATTGATTTATTGTTTTATTGAAAGGTTCCGTTTATGATCCCCGATCATTGGCTAACAATATGCAATATTTATCAAATCCTGGTTAGTGAAGGACGGAGGCGGGCATCATATATCTTATAGCTCAAAGGGTGGAAAGTTTTACCTGCTTTTGTCAATTTAAAGGGAAAGCTAAAACCATTAAAATTTTAGCAAAAATAAATAGCGATTTCACCACCTTTAAATGGAAAGGTAATTTGGCATATTTTATTTTACTTTTGCAAATAATTGACCAGGTATGATCCATTTTTTTTCAAATAGTTTTAATACAATTTTTGGGGTTCAGAAAGCACAGGAGCTAACACCCTCGGATATTTCAAAGCTGTGCTGGCTGTTCGGGAATGCACAATTACACCAGGAAAAAGTACTGAAAGATTATTATGTGGGGCCCCGTGCGGCTATGGTTACACCCTGGAGTACGAATGCGGTGGAAATCACCCAGAATATGGAAATTCAAGGGATCACACGTATTGAAACCTACAGTAGGGTAGATCCTGACTTTAACGATTTTGACCCTATGCTGTTGCAGAAATATGCTGAATTGAACCAGGATATCTTCACCATCAGCATTGTACCAGAACCAATTATCGAAATTGAGGATATTGCCGCCTATAACCGAAAGGAAGGCTTATCATTAAGTGAGGAAGAAGTTGATTATTTAAATAATCTGTCCCTGAAAATGGGGCGTAAACTGACGGATTCTGAAGTATTTGGTTTTTCGCAGGTAAATTCTGAGCACTGCCGCCATAAAATATTTAACGGAAAATTTGTGATAGATGGGCAGGAACAACCATTATCCCTGTTTAAGCTTATTCGTAAAACATCCGAAACCAATCCAAACAGTATTGTATCTGCCTATAAGGACAATGTGGCTTTTGTAAAAGGCCCTATGGTGCAGCAATTTGCACCAAAACGTCCGGATGTGCCTGATTTCTATGAGGTTAAAGAATTCGAATCGGTTATTTCATTAAAAGCCGAAACACATAACTTCCCGACTACCGTAGAACCTTTTAACGGGGCAGCCACAGGTGCTGGCGGTGAGATCAGAGACAGGCTGGCAGGTGGTCAGGGATCTATTCCGTTGGCAGGAACAGCAGTGTACATGACGGCGCTTTCCCGTCTTACTACAGGCAGAGATTGGGAAAACCAGGTAGCGGAACGTAAATGGCTGTACCAGACCCCTGTTGATATCCTGATCAAGGCGTCAAACGGGGCATCTGATTTCGGAAATAAGTTCGGACAGCCCCTGATCACTGGTTCTCTGCTCACTTTTGAGCATGAAGAGCATGGGATGACCCTTGGCTACGATAAAGTGATAATGCAGGCAGGTGGTATTGGCTATGCCAAAGCGAGTCAGGCTACTAAACTGAAGCCATCCGTTCATGACAAGGTGGTGATCCTGGGTGGTGACAATTACCGTATTGGTATGGGCGGAGCTGCCGTTTCATCTGCAGATACAGGTGCATTTGATTCAGCAATAGAGTTAAATGCCGTACAGCGTTCTAACCCTGAAATGCAGAAGCGTGTAGCGAATGTAGTGCGTGGCCTGGTAGAAAGTGATCATAATACAATTATATCTATACACGACCATGGTGCGGGAGGACACCTGAACTGCCTGTCAGAACTGGTAGAAGAAACGGGTGGGCTGATTGACCTCGATAAACTGCCAGTAGGCGATCCGACCCTCTCTGCCAGGGAAATTATTGGCAACGAATCACAGGAGCGTATGGGTATCGTGATCGGCCAGGAGAATATTGAAACCATGCAGCGTATTGCTGAACGTGAACGTTCTCCTATGTATGTAGTAGGGGAGGTCACCGGCGACCATCGTTTTACATTTAAGTCTGCCACTACAGGGGCGAAGCCAATGGACCTGGACATGGCTGACATGTTTGGCAGTTCTCCGAAAATATACATGCGGGATAAAACCATTACCCGCAGCTACCAGCCGGTAACCTACGATGTACAAAAATTACAGCAATACCTGGAACAGGTGCTGCAACTGGAAGCTGTAGCCAGTAAAGACTGGTTAGTGAATAAAGTGGACCGTTGTGTGAGTGGCCGTGTAGCTAAACAGCAATGTGCCGGCCCGCTACAGTTACCATTGAACAACTGTGGGGTAATGGCCCTGGATTTTCAGGGGCAGCACGGTATTGCTACTTCAATTGGGCATGCCCCGCTGTCAGCACTGATCAACCCAGCTGCAGGTAGCCGTAATGCGATTGCAGAAGCGTTGTCCAACATCGTTTGGGCACCTTTGAAGGATGGCATTACCAGTGTATCATTATCGGCCAACTGGATGTGGCCATGTAAGAACGAAGGTGAAGATGCAAGATTATATGAAGCGGTAGAAGCGTGTTCCGACTTTGCTATCGCATTAGGCATCAACATCCCTACAGGGAAAGATTCATTATCCATGAAGCAGAAATACCCTGATAAGGAAGTGATTGCACCTGGCACTGTGATTATATCAGCAACGGGCCATTGCGATGACATTAAGGCTGTCGTGGAGCCTGTATTAAGAAAAAGTGGTGGCAGTATCTATTACATCAATCTTTCAGGAGATAAATATAAATTAGGAGGGTCCTCTTTTGCGCAGATCGTAAATAAGATTGGAGACCAGACACCTGATGTGGTGAATGCCGCTACTTTTAAGCAGGCATTCGACACCCTGCAACAGCTGATCAAAGCCGGAAGTATACAGGCAGGTCATGACATAGGCAGTGGTGGTTTGATTGTGACGCTGCTGGAGCTTTGCTTTGCAGATCGTGACCTGGGTGCCAATATTGACCTGAGCGGATTGGGAGAGGAGGATATTATTAAGATCTTATTTGCAGAGAATAATGGGGTGGTTTTCCAGGCAGACGCTTCGGTAGAAGCATTACTTGAAAAAGCTGGCATTGCTTATCATAAGATAGGGGAAGTGACTGCAACAGCTGCATTAACGGTGAAGCATGCAACGGGCGACTGGAAATTTGACATCAACCACCTGCGGGATGTATGGTCTACGACATCCTACCTGTTGGACCAAAAGCAATGTGGTACCGTAAAAGCAAAAGAGCGTTTTGAAAATTATAAGAACCAGCCGCTGAAATTTACGTTCCCAGCTGGATTTACGGGAAAGAGACCTGTCATTGATGGTACAAAACCCCGTATCAAGGCCGCAGTATTGCGTGAAAAGGGGAGTAACTCTGAGAGGGAGATGGCGAATGCGATGTACATGGCTGGGTTTGATGTAAAGGATGTGCATATGACCGACCTTATATCAGGGCGTGAAACGCTGGAAGATATTCAGTTCTTAGGAGCTGTAGGTGGTTTCTCCAATTCTGATGTGTTGGGATCTGCAAAAGGTTGGGCGGGAGCATTCCTTTATAACCCGAAGGCAAAGGAGGCAATCGAAAAATTCTTTAGTCGTAAAGATACCCTTTCATTGGGCATCTGTAACGGTTGTCAGTTGTTTGTAGAACTGGGATTAATCAACCTGGATCATGGAGAAAAGCCACGTATGTTGCATAATGACAGCCATAAACATGAGAGCATCTTTACATCGGTGACAATCCAGGAGAATAAATCGGTACTGTTGTCAAATCTTGTGGGTAGTACTTTAGGTGTGTGGGTTTCACATGGAGAGGGGAAATTTGACTTCCCATATGAAGAAGATAAATACAACATCGTCGGTAAATATGGTTATGACGGTTATCCGGCTAATCCAAATGGATCTGGTTTTAACGCGGCTATGCTGTGTGATGTAACAGGCAGGCACCTGGTAATGATGCCGCATATAGAACGTTCCATATTTCAGTGGAACTGGGCGCATTATCCTGACGGACGTAAGGATGAAGTATCTCCTTGGTTGACAGCGTTTGTAAATGCAAGGGAATGGCTGGAGAAGTAAGTATCTGACTAAGTTTGTTTATTATAAGAAGAGGTCGTATCATTAATAAGATACGGCCTCTTTTAATTCGGGTAGCTTGATGGAGGTAGTCCATTAAAAGCCTTTTCTGCGTAGCTCTTCTCTCATGATCTTTCTGACCAGTTTATCTGCATCAATATTATAATTGATATCAATACCCTGTTTTTGATGCGCTTTTACCTTGGTAAATATCAATTGAATCTGTGCCCCCAGGATATAGAGTTCCTGTACCAAGTCAGCATTACGTATTAAAGTCCCCTTACTGGTGGTGAAGTTTGCATTGCTAAGTTTATATTGTCGCTCCATCAATCCTGTTACATACTGGCTATCAGAGTAAATGTACAGGTATTGGATGCCTTTAAAATTGTTTTGAGCATATTTTATACCTTCTATAACAGCGGATAATTCCATCCTGTTATGTGTAGTGTCTTGTACGCTGCCGGACAAAACCACTTTCTCCCCGTCAGTCAATATGATGGCAACCCATGCTCCCTGGCCACTTTGGGTGTGACAGCTTCCATCTGTATATATAGCCGCTCTATTGATCATGTTTACAAAGGTAAGATGAATTTCGTCGGTTGACATACAGGTTGTTATGTGCAAGCCAATGTTTGTGCATCAATATTTGATAAAATAGGGCGGGATCATACTAAGTTGGATATTGGGCGAAGATGAAAGGTGCGGGTATTGAAGTGGTTGTTTTTCGGGAAATATTTTCAGGGAATGTTTTGGTGAATGTTTCAGGGAATGTTTCGGTGAATGTTTTTTCGGGAAAGTTTTCAGGGAATGTTTTTTGGAAATGTTAGAAATTTAGGCAACCAGCGGATGATCTGGGAATGCTCCAATTAGAACTTATGAAAGAGGTTCGGTATCAACTAAAAATCACCATTCTATCGGAACAAGCCGATTGTGCAGACCGATCATTAAATCCTGAAATTTGGAACCCGAACTGCAAGGGATTTTGTAAAGTTAGCAGGTAGTTGGTATTTTTACAACTTCGGGGATTAAGTGCTTGTCAAAAGTAAAACACCAGATGCTACTATTGGGTCTGCATATACCGCACTTATTTAATTCCTTTTTAACTAAATCTTATGAAAATGTACAAACTATTATGTGGATTTCTGCTGCTTTTCTGCCTGCAAACCAAAGCGCAATCTAAAGATTCATTGAATGTAAAGCTGGCTGACGCCAAACGTGAGATATTGGCGAATGTCGTTATTAACGACAACGCGAATAAGGCATTTGATGCGTTAACACAGAAAGCAACAGAGGCGTACCAGCACGATGGATCAAGTAAAAACCTGGCTAAGATCCTGGAACGCTACCGGACATTGTTAACAGAAATCAAAGGTGCACAGACACCTAAAGCCAACAATACCGAAGAGTTTGAAGTTAGCTACGAATCTATAAAGAAAGCGAAGTTGAAACTTTGTCCGCTTTATCCTTTTTGCGATTAAGTGGAAATAGCTCCGATGTGCGTCGCCAATCAGTTCATACAATAGTGATGAAAAATAAATTGGTTTACTGACCATTGAGCGAACCAATATAGATTGGAAAATGAGAAGCTTACAATAAAGTAAATAGCTAAAAAATGCAAAATCCGCTTTTAGAGCGGATTTTGCATTTTTTGTGCCTGGTAGGGTAAGTTTTTGAACCAGGCTATGAAATCAAGGACCTGGTATTGTAGAAGATGTGTTTTATGGATAAGTTGATCGGATCACAGATTGTTTTCTACGAATTGTTTGCCAGGGAAAGATGGATATCTGAATGCCGGCAACCTACCCATTCCTGACTTTTTTAAATTTATCAGGTTGTTGCTATTTTTCGGAGCATGCCGCGGAATATGAAATAATGAAATGGGAGCATCAGGTACCAGTAAAAACGTCCGGTAAGCCCTACAGGTCTGAAAGTGGCTTCCTGGCGAATTATTCCTGCATCGGAGACACTAAATTCTAACCATGCTTCACCTGGTAATTTCATTTCTGCATATAGCAATAACCTGTTTCGGGTATGATCCGCATACAGCACCCTCCAAAAATCAAGACTATCTCCTATTGCCAGACGTGTTGCATGTTTTCTTCCACGTTTAAGTCCGACGCCGCCAAATAATTTATCTATAAACCCTCTGATTTCCCAAAGCCAATCTGCGTAGTACCATCCAACGTTTCCTCCTATAGAAAAAATTTTATCAATTGAACTTTGGATGTTTTCAGCTTTGAGGTATCGGCAATCTTTAAAACAACCATATTGAGGCACCTGGATATGATATGGCAGGCTATGAAGATTGTTGCCAGAGCTGAGGGCATCTTTCCAGGTAGATAATACCATATCCTGTTCTATTTTATCAAAGGCCATCCTGATAGCCATGCGGTAGTTGATAAGGGAGATTCCTAATGTTTCTGCCAGGTTATTGGGGCGTGCAACAGTTTCTACCTTCATACTATCGACAAGGTTTCTGGCAAGCATGTAGGAGGTAGACGTTACGAAATATAGCCAATAAGACGAAAGTCTTGGTGTCATTACGGGCACTGTTAAGATGTATCTTTTCAATCCTCTTTCTTCAGCAAAGATCTGGAGCATTTCTTTATATGTTAACTTATCCGCACCATACAAGTCGTAAGTTTTTCCGAAAGTTTCTTCTTTCAGGAGTACACCTGTCAGGAATTCAATTACGTTTCGGATGGCAATGGGTTGTGTATGTATATTGAGCCATGCAGGAGCGATCATAACGGGTAGTTTTTCTGTCAGGTCGCGGATTATTTCAAAGGATGCACTTCCTGAGCCAACTACAATTCCAGCGCGTAATACTGTAATGCTTGCCTTGCAATCTGCGAGTATTTCTTCCACCTGCTTTCTGGAATGCAGGTGTGTGGAAAGGTTATCTGCATTTACAATTCCGCCGAGGTAGATGATTTGTCTGGCGGAAGTGTAATTCATAGCGGATACAAAATTCATTGCAGAGCGTTTTTCCATTTCAGTAAAATCCCCTTTTTTACTCATGGAATGTACCAGGTAATATGCAGCGTCTATATCACGAGGGATCAACCCGGGGGATATGGGTTTCAGCAGGTCTGCTTCAATAATATGCGGTGTATATAATTCCTGGTTTACCCTGTTGCGATCTCTTACCAGGCAGTACACTTCATGACCTTGCTCAAGGAGTACGGAGAGTAATCTTTTGCCAATATAACCTGTGCTACCGGTTAGTAAAATTTTCATAAATAATATCTATTGTCAGTATTAATCTTAATACAGCATATAGGGAGCTTCTTTGCAGATAATAAATAGGAGGTCAGGAGGAAAAGGACTGCATCTATTGACAGTTTTAAAAGAGTATATAAGTAAATATACTGGAAATTTGTTGTTTAATGAATGATTCGGTAAATAAACATGATAGCGGTTTTGATATTTTATTATGTACCGATAAGTCACAAGATATATATGGTCTATTGTGCTTGATATTCACATTGGCTGTTTCATAGGTTTATTATGTTTTTGTTTAATTTACTAATGTGCTATATAAACAAATTGTCGAACCTTACTCAGGCTGTAAAAAGAAGTCTGCTTGCTGATGATGATCTGGACGATAATGTTGTTTTCATGGATGTTGTTAATGAGATTGACAATCAAATAAATGTTAGCATAGTAAATGATGGGGAGGAGCTGATCCGAACGATAGTGGAAAATGCTCCTAACATATTATTTTTGGATGTGTTTTTACCATTTAAAGATGGTAGGTCTTGTTTACGGGAGATCCGCGCAATGTCGGAGTTAAAAGGGCTTCCGATAATTATGTTTAGTGCATTACAAAGCGATGAGGTGATTGAAAGTTTTTACAGGGATGGGGCCAATGCTTACCTTGTAAAACCGGATACTGTCAGGGAATTAAGTTTCATTGGAACAATTACTGAATATTTTGCCTAATAATTTAGGGTGAATCTTTCAGATAGATGGCAGGTGATTATCGGATACCGAATCAACCACGAACAGCCTGATGCCTATAATCTCCCAGGTTTTTAACTTAATCACTTCGACGTTTAGAACTAAAAGTAATATTTAGAGATAACAAGCAGGCCCGGCAAAGATCTGGCAGACCTAATACTAGAACGAGGCCGTATCAGGAGTAAGATGCGGCCTCGTTGTATTTGGGTACCTAATGGAGATAAGTAGTCCTTTATGTAATTCTGAAGAGGTTTATTTATTTTGGATACATCCATTTTCGCCAAGTACCCGGTAACGGCAGGTTTTTGAGCCAAATGCTATTGATCACTAGCCGGTTATATCACTTATTTACAATAATGTAATTTTTGCGTCTTGTTGAAATGGCATTATTTGAATAACAATTGGGCAAACTTGTAGAGATTATTACGCCATACCGGCCAGGTATGGCCGCCAGGATATTCGCTGTAGTTATATTTAATCTGCATTTCATCAAACTTTGCCAGCATATTCTTGCAGTTGTTGTAGGCTATATCTTCTTTGCCGCCCATAGAGATCCAGAATTGTTTCAGGTTACCATTGATTTTGCTGGCTGACTCCTTCATAAAAGCATATTGCTGTTCCGCCGCCGGTTGTTTGCCACCAAACCAACCGGAACTGAACACGCCCAGGTAAGCAAATTGATCCGTGTTATTAACACCTGCATAAAGCGTTTGTATACCACCCATGGACAGGCCTGCCAATGCCCTGTGTTCCGCGTTGGCTATTGTACGATAATTTTTTTCAATAAAAGGAACCATAACGCGCATCAGTTCATTTTCAAAAGTTCTCAACGATTGCTCATTGAAGGTTCCTGAAGATACATTGCCATCCATCATCACCACCAGCATAGGTTTAGCTTGTTGTGCGGCAATGAGGTTGTCGAGGATCAGGTCTGTCTTGCCCTGCGCACTCCATCCTCGTTCATCCTCGCCCCCGCCATGCAACAGATAGAGCACCGGGTATCGCTCATTTATAGCACTATCATATCCTGGAGGCGTATATACAAGACAACGACGCCACGAATTGGTGACCGTTGAGAAGTAGCGCTTGATCCGTACATCACCATGAGGCACATCTTTAATAGCATAAAAAGCGCCATCGGCAAAAGGTATCTCAATACCAGCAGCCATACGACCCATTCCATAAAAAGTTTCGCTGGCCGGATCAGCAACGGCGACACCGTCTATCAACAGTGAATAGTAATGGAAGCCTTCACCGATAGAATCAGTCGTACCCGTCCAATAGCCTGCAGTATCCTTTATCAGATCATATTTTTTACCAAGATCGATCTGTACCCTTTGGGCCTGTGGGGCTTTCAAACGAAACACGACATGGTTGTCAGGCAATACCTGTGGGAAACTGGCATTGCGTACATTAGTAGCCGCAGGCGAACCAAGCAGTGTATATTGTGTAAACGTATTCGGATTAACAGGCTTAAAAAGCAACTGGGAAAACATATAAAGGCTGTTTTTCCAGACTTTGAAGTCATGTACACCCGGCTCTATATAATAAATATGTGGCACCTTGTTTTCATATAGGTAGTCATGTGTACGTTTACTAAAGCTAATCAGGTTATCATTATCGCCGCAGGAAATCCAAAGTAGTTTGAGTTGTCTTTTTGCAATTTCCGGATCAGGCACCAGTAACCCGGGGCTTCGGGTATTAGGAGCGGAAGAAAAACCGCCAACCCAGGCAAACCGGTCCAGATTACCCAGGCCAAAGTTAAGCGCCTGGCCTCCACCCATAGATAAACCCGCAATGGCACGGTGTTCTCTATCAGTAAAAACCGGGAAATGCTTTTCAACAAAGGGGATAAGGTCCTGTAGCAAGTCCTGTTCAAAAGTCGCGAACGCCTGCACTTTATCAGGTGCCATAATATTGCCTGTAGCGCGATCATCTTTCATCGCTCTTCCATTTGGCATAACGACAATCATGGGCGCTAGTTTGCCGGCAGCATACAGGTTATCCAGGATCACCTGCGGCGTGCCGCCGTTGAGCCACTCCTTCTCATCGCCACCAATGCCATGCAGTAGATACAATACAGGATATCTGGTTTTTTTGGAATAGCCGGGGGGCGTATACACGATGGCTTTGCGGGTAGTACCAACTGTTTTGGACGGGTACTGGATGGTATCGATTTTTCCGTGGAGAATCTCATTGCGCAGGGAATCAAAACCCTGAGGCGCATGGGTAACAATCGCCTGAGTATGCCCAGACATAGAGGCCATACAAAAAGCTGCAATGGCAAGGATCAACCTATTCATGGTTATTATGGATTTAGTTTAAACAGTTTAATACTACGTTCATACAGACGTGCGTAAACAGTGGCGGGTGGAATTTATTTTTACCAAACAATAGTAAGGTATTTTCCGAAGAAATCAGTGCTGTTTTGAAAGATTGAAGTCAATGGAAGGATATGATGTTATCAACTGCGGAGATACTCATTCCTTATCATTTAACGATGTTTTTTCGTGTGATCTCAGTATCAGGTTTCTCAGCCGGTCTTCATTTTCATCACCCCAATGGCCTAAAGCGGAGATGATGGGAATTAAAGTCTTCCCAAAATCGGTAAGATAGTATTCAACCTTGGGAGGTACTACCGGGTGTATTATTTTTGAAACAAGTTCATGTTGCTCAAGCTCGTTCAACTGCATATTTAAGACTCTCCGGGAAGCATCCGGAATTTTCCGTTGGAGTTCACTTGGCCGCCGGTGCCCTTCGTTGATAAACCATAATAACCTTATCTTCCACTTTCCATACAAGACCTCCGCAATTAGATCGAGTCCGCAATTCAGGTTCGGTAAAATTTTTCTTTCATACATAATAACAAAAATAACTGATGTTCCGCATTCATACAGGGATAAATTTATCCCTATATGAATTCTATTTCCGTACTTGTTTATAGTGATACGATGGTACAATTTTGTACAAATGTTAAGATATGCAAAACGGATTCCATTTCAATAACGAATTATCAGGTAAGATCGCATTGGTAACAGGTGGCACAAAAGGGGCGGGGAAAGCCATCGCTGAAAGATTGCTAAATGCGGGTGCTAAAGTAATTACTACAGCAAGAAAAGCCCCGGAAGAGCCGAATGTGCAAATTCATTTTATTGCAGCAGATCTCAGTAAATCCGAAGGAGCAAAGAAAGTGACAGAGGAGGTTTTGTCAACATATGGCAGGCTTGACATACTTGTAAACAATCTTGGTGGCGCTGAAACCCCTGGTGGTGGATTTGCGGTGTTGAGCGATGAAGATTGGGAACATACGCTTCAAACGAATTTGCTGGCGCCAGTGCGTTTAGACAGGGCATTTTTACCACAAATGCTGGCACAGAAAAGCGGCGTAATTATCCATATTGCATCCATCCAGGGGAAATTACCTTTGTTCGATTCCACCTTACCTTATGCGGCGGCAAAAGCAGGGCTCATCAATTACAGCAAAGGGTTGTCGAAAGAAGTATCTCCCAAAGGCATACGGGTGTTGACCGTATCACCAGGTTGGATCATGACCACAGCTGCCACCCGCATGGTAGAACGGATAGCAGAAAGCTCAAACACCACTATGCAGCAAGCCACGCAAAGCATTATGGACGCGTTAGGAGGAATACCTTACGGCAGACCGGCACAGCCTGAGGAAGTGGCCGAGTTGGTTGGCTTTTTGGTTTCATCCAGGGCGAATTATCTAACCGGAACAGAATTCATCATTGACGGAGGAACAATCCCTACGATTTAATAATTATCATATTGATACAATGAATTTACCAAAAGTAATAGCAGATTTAGTTCATGCACAGGACAGTTTTGATAGTATCGCTTACGCCAATTGTTTTTCTGAAACAGCGGTGGTATATGACGAAGGCAAAATGCATACAGGAAAAAAAGAAATACAGCAATGGATTACCGAAGCAAACAGGAAATATAAAACAACGATGAATCCAATAGCCTATGAGGAAAAAGGCGCTACATCTTTACTAACAGCAGAATTGTCAGGAACATTTCCGGGTAGCCCGATTGTGCTGTATTATCATTGTGAAATTACCGAAGGATTGATCAGTTCTTTGAGGATAACATCGTAATGAGTTTGATGTATAATCCCGGTATTGTATTAAGGCGGATGGTAGGTGTTAGCAAGAAATGCAACAGATTAGCAACCGGACCAGGCAAGGTAAAGACAGCGATTAAAATGAAGGATTGGTTTATAATATGAAATGCTCCTAAAAACTAACAGTTTTTAGGAGCATTTTTATGATGGAAAAGGAGGTGGAGTTGTTCAGGCTCCTGATGTTTGCCGTTATTTCATTTTCTTCAATATGTTTTTAACTGGATTAATAGAATCAAAAATATGGCTTAGGGCGCCAGGTGCCAGGGAATTGTTGTTGTTATGACATGTGAAACAGCTGAAAGTAGTTCCTTGCAGATAAGTTTCCATGGTACTGTTTGCCAGCAGACTGGTACCTATTGCGCTGCCTTTGGAGGTATCAGAGGAATAGACGTTTCCATTAGGAGCAGTGCCGCTATTCGTCCATGTGGCACCAATAAATACATAGTTTTTGCGAATATCATTGCCGGGGATCATACCCATAATATTATTGTTGATTGATATTACTTCAGTATTAGAAGCGGAAGCGCTGGTATCCTGTTGGTTGGGAACAAGGTTAAAAGCTGCACCGAAAGGGAAAAGACGCAGTGTATTGCTAGCGCTGATAGTTGTATAAGGTGCTTCAGCAAACAGTGTATTAACGCTGTCAGCAGTCATGTGAGGGTTATTGAAGGAGTCCGCCGGCAGAGAAGTATTGCCGTTAAAGAGCCAGTTGCCTTTGTCTGCTGGAACAGTTTTTACCACTTTGTTGGTATTGATATATTGATAAGACGGATTAGGTGTATTGCTATTATGTTCAAATGTAGCCCATATCATTTCCGGGTGACCAGCCACACTGCCTACTACGTGCATGCCTACCAATGCAAGTTTTACCTTTTGTTGACCGGTGACAGGCCATTGTGAAGGGGAGCTGGTATTGTAAGTAGGGATGATCGCGTCTATTGTGACAAAACCACTTGCGTCGCTGAGGCTATCTGCAATGATCCACGAAGTTTTTAATTCAATGGCCAGTGCATTGGAATCAGGAGGCAGACTGTAGCCTTGTTGTTTTGCGTAAGTCATAATGCTATCCAGGTCAGAGGGGGTAGTTGGGAACTGGTAACCTGACATATATTTAGCCTGCACGGCGGCCAGGAAATAAGCATACACGTCATTGACAAATGTTATATAATATACGAGCGAGCCATTTTGTGCCATTAGTGCATCTTGTGTAGCCTGTGCCAATTCTGTTTCTACCTGGTTGCCATTCATATCAAAGAAAACATTTCCATTGGGGGTAGCCAATGCATGGATGACGTTTTGGGGCTTTGTAAGCTTAGTAACGAATTGCGGTTTTTCAATGACTGCCCCTTGTTTATCTTTTAAAAGAATAATCCCATTTGCATCTTTCCCGACAGGGCCTAGTTCAATTATTTTGCCTGAACTGTTTTTTACCAGCACTTTTTCCCCGGCTTTGTGGAACAACACTTCAAATAGATGGCCTTTCCTGTCAGAGAATAAGGGCAGTCTGTTGGGACCATTTTTTCTGAGAGCAGGGACTACCGGTAGGATGGTACCCGGAAGATGTTTAATCAGTGTCATACCTCCGGAAGTATCAGGAGCGACCGTATAAAATACCGGTGATTCCAGTACTCTTCCAGTAGATCCATACTCGCCGGTGTTAGGAGACGTGACCCATAAGAACATGCGTTCGGACCATTGGTAGAAGTCGCAATTGTTTTGATGACCGAACGTGATACTATTGGCGGGAGTAACATGTCCGTTTTCTGTTGCTTTGCCTGTCAGGAACCATGTGTTAAATGTGTCTTGTGGGACGGTACAGGAAGATAATGCGTCTTGTGGTAATTGAATGGTGGAATAGGCGGTCTTGTTTTGTGAAAGTACAGTAGGCTTCTTGCTATTGTCTTTACATGCGCTCCATAGTAGGACGGCGCCTGTAACCGTAAGGAAAAGGAGTGCAATAATAGTGTTTTTCATCGTGTTCATTTTGGTTTTGAGGAAATAATTAGAAATCGTGTCCTTTGAAGATGTCGTATAGGTTATGATTATTACTAAAGATAGGGGAATGTGAGCAATTTGAAGTTTCTTCTTTTCCCCTTTTGGGAAGTTGAGAAAATATTGGTTTATATAATAGTCAAATTTAAGTTTCAGATCCTGAGGGAAAAAAGGAAACCCGGGAAGAAAGTAGGGAAATCGGTGGTAAAATACATAAAGATCCCTGCCGGTAAGTTAAACCAGGTGTTATTGATTTTGAAAAACTGATGCAATCTGAGTACTGCTTTAACATCAGATCCGGTCAGCCATGTTACTTATTCATCACAATGTTCGCAGGCAAAACATGATCAGGAATAAATTCCGTAGTGAACATTTCTTTAACAGGCAGGTCCTTTTTCAGCAACCCAATTCTTTGGGCTACATTATAAATTTCCTGCAGTTCTTTTTCATCTGGCGTCAGGCGAACATATGATACGCGTCTGGGTGTGGATGTCAAAATATAATTCAGCAGTGAGGAATCCTGCCTATTATATCTTGAAATGATTTTTGCAGCATCGGCACGATGGATCTCCGCCCAGGCCCCTGACTCTGCTATACCCCGCACAAGTTCTTTTACTACTTCTGGTTGATTGTTAATGAGATCTTCATGTACGACCAAGACACATGATATGAAATTAGGCCAGATATCCCTGGCGTAATAGAGCACCTTCCCTATTCCCTCTTTCTCCGCTTTTGCGCAAAAAGGCTCACCTACAAAATATCCGTCTATGGCCTTGGCGGCTAACGCTGTAGGCATATCAGGTGGTGGTAATGGTACAAATTGCAGATCATCTGGTGATAGGCCCTGCTTCTCCAGCAGCTTCAATAATACAAAATGCTGATTGCTGTAAAGACTGGGAATAGCGATCTTTTTTCCTTTGAGATCATGCAGGTTTTTAGCACTGCTATTGATAGGTATTACAAGTTCTGAGCCATCCCGGTGACCGAGGTAGCAGATCTTTACCGGCACGCCGTCTTCTCTGAGTTTCATAGCCAGCGGGGCTAACATAAAGGTAACCTGTAATTTTTTAGATTGTATAGCACTTGCAATGGTAGGGAAGTCGGAGAACTTCTGAGACTTGAAATGAATGGCTGCGCCGGAAGTTTTGGTGGCATAGTCTACCACCGGGCAGGTCAGATGACAGGTAACAGGCAGATAGCCTAACTGTAATTCCTGCGGCAGTTTCTTGGCAGTGCCGGAAGCTGTCTTTTCCAATGGCAGGACACGGAAGCGCAGGATAGCCAGCAGGGCCACTACCAGTCCTATACCCAATAGTATCTTTTTCATAATTTATATTTCAGGGGTTATACAAGAATTTTCTCCATTACATGGGCAGCTACTTCCAGCAGCTCGGGCTGGGTATTATGCCTTGGATGGGCTACATTTACATACATTTCATGACAAACACTGGTAGGGCGGCTTGTCAAAATGATGATCCGGTCCGCAATCTGCACTGCCTCATCAATATCGTGGGTCACCATGACGAGTGTCTTGGGTCGCTTATCCAATAATCGGATAAGTTCCTTCCTGATTTCCATGCGGGACAGATAATCCAGGGAAGAGAAAGGTTCATCCAAGAAAATGATATCTGAAGTACCTGCCAATACCCTGGCAAGTTCCACCCGCTGCTTCATCCCGCCGGACAACTCATGGGGATAATATTTTTCAAAGCCCTTCAGATTGACCAGATTGATCAGGTCCTGTATTTCTGCATCCCGACGTACAATATCTTTCATGTGACGCAGGCCAATACCCACGTTTTCAGCCACCGTCAGCCAGGGAAACAGACCGCCCTGTTGGAAGACCGTACGTACGGAACTAGTAACCTTTACCCGACCGCTGGCAGGTTGCAGATACCCCGTTAACAGGTTGAGCAAAGTCGTTTTTCCACACCCGGAAGGGCCTACAATCACTACCCTTTCCCCACGCCTGACCTCGATAGTGATATTGTCCAGTACTTTCATGTTGCCGTATGTAAAAGAAACCTTCTCCAGTAAAATATGTGCGTGATCATTGTTTACCATAACCCCATTTTAAATTATCAGCTTTTGTAAATCTTTGGAATAATTTGTCGATGCCCATACCGATGGTCCCGATCGTAATCATATAACAGACGGCTGTATCCAGTCGTAAGCCGTTTCTGGCATCCCATATCCCATATCCCAATCCATCCTGACAACCGACCATTTCAGCGGCTACAATGACCACCCAGCTGATACCATAGCAAATTCTCATGGAAGTCAGTAATTGCGGCATAATAGCCGGCAACGTGACCTTAAACAGCAATTCGGTACTGTTAAAGTCATGATCTCTGGCCACGCGGAAATAAATATCAGGGATCGTAGCAACAGCTGATATTACTGATAAGGTAAGCGGGAAAAAAGTGGCCAGGAATATCAGGAAGATAGCTGGCTTGTCACCGATATGGAACCATAATATTGCAAAGGGGATCCATGCCAGTGGAGATAAGGAACGGAAGAAATTGAGTATCGGAAGTATGGCCGTATTCCAGTTTCGGTTCCTTCCCAACCACAACCCGATAGGGATAGCCAGGCATGCTGACGATAAAAATCCGATGGCGACTCTCCATAAAGAGGCAACAATATCATTCAATAAGCGAGCGGAGGAGAGCTCCTCCTGGAAACTTTTCACCACGGACAGGGGAGAGGGGAATGCATATTCAGGGAAGATCTTTAATAAAGAAATCACCTGCCAGCAGACTAAGATAAACAGGATAGCCAGCGGTGCCAGCCAATTTTTATGTATCATATTGCGCGTGTTTTTGGGGCAAGAATTGCCTGGACCGCATTGCTGCGATCTTTTTTCTGTAGATGTCAGGCGGAAATACTATTTATTCTTCACCGAAGTTATCGTAATAGGTATAATCTCCTGAAATTTTGCCGTCCTGGAATGTAAAAATTGTACAGATAGGTAATTCAAACGTGGTACTGTCCGGGGCAGTGCCTTTGGATACAAACTCTACGATGACATGCTGATCACCTGATGGGTACATTTTTACTATCTCATCCCTGACATCCGGGAATGCCTGCTGCAAGCCACTGTACTTTTCAATAACCTGGGCGATGGTCTGTTTCACTAATCCATTTCCTAATGAGGGATCCTTGAATTCAGCTGTGGGCGTGTACATTTCGGCCATCTTCTTCCAGTCGTGGTTGTTAAAATGCTCGAAATACTGTTTTACCAGGGCCTCATTGTCGTTACTCATAGTTGTCGATTTTTGGTTGTTACATGAAATGAATATCCACATTAATAAAAACAATCCTGATACTTTCTTCATATTTAAACAGATGGTTTATTTCATACGTGTTTTTTCGTCATTGCTGATCCATGCGGGCTTCTTCACTTTTACTTTGCCTTTGTTGATGAAGTTATATTTTAACGTCAGTATAAGTTGCCGGTTGTCTGCTTTCTCCTGGTAATTGGATTTCCAGTAGACGCCCTGCAACGTTCCTACATACTTTAAGGTTTTCAGGAAATCGCTCACACTCAGTTTTAGCTCAATCTTATCTTTCAATATAGTCTTTTTGGCGCCGGCTGAAAATGAACAGATTGTTGAAAACTTAAACTGGCCTTGAACGGATGGTGTTATTAATGTATTACTGAATTCCAGTGATAATCCTTTGGGCAAAGCAAAAGAGTGTTGGGTGAACAACTGGAGGGTAACACGTGAGTTGTCCGGATAGCCCAGTACTTTCGCTCCGGTTTCAGCAAATTTCTGGTAAGCTAAATTTACATCAAAATAGCTTTCCCACCACTTTGTAATATCTAATGGTACCGAAATATTCAAATCTATATTAGTAAGGTCCCCGATATTGGCCGGTTTCAGCTTCTGTTCTTTGGTATCTACATTTTGAAATTGTGCGGTAGTAAAGTAATTGGTCGTACGGAATACGGTGAGGGCTGCTGTATACATTTGCTTCCACTGTGCATTCACGGTGATTTTGTTTGTAAATGCCGGTAATAGCGAAGGATTTCCTTCCAATGCCACGTAAGGATTTACATAGTAAACAAAAGGATTGATATCCACATAATTAGGGCGGGCAATTCTTCTAGCATAGGCAGCCCCGACTTCCCAGGTTTTGTTGAGCGGGTAAATTAAAGAAAGACTGGGGAAAAGTCCGGACATATCCCGCGAAACACGAAACTGATTGACCGTTGAATTCCCATTTACCTTGTCATCCTCATATCTCAAACCAGCCTTTATCTCCAGCTTTTTGATATGTGTGTTAACTTCAACATAAGCTGCTATAAGATTTTCCTTATACCTGAAAGCATTTGATTTCAGGCTATCCATTTTAAACTCATTGTTGATATAGTCACTATATTCCACATTGTTCTTTGTAGCCACATGACTGTATTTAAGTCCTGCATCTAACTTTGTCCCTTTTTTCAGATTTACTGCATAATCCAGCTGGGTAGCCCATATCATGATATTCGTAAAAGAATTGTTACGTACCAGCTCCTGCCAGTTATTTCCTTTTGTATATTCATTGTAGTAATCCCCCAGATTATTTTTGTGACTGGACAGGTAATCTGAACTAAATGTAATAGTGTTCGCAGAATCTATACTATTGCGATATACCAGATTCACAGCATTCTGCCCGGAACTATAATGCTCGATAGCAGTAGAGCTGACGTCGGTAATTGTATCATTGGTTTTCAGCCGGATCGCATTGACCTGATCGACTTTTTTGCTGTTATTACTACCACTGTAAAAGAGGCTAATGGATTGCCTGGCTGTAGGTTTTATATCTATGCCCGCTGAATAGTTATGTACCTTATCCGGGATGTTCTCAAAAAATACACTTTGCTCCAGTGAGGAGTTCTGGTAGAATGATAGCTTTTCATGAATGTCACCCAGCGACTCCTTATAATTTACGCTATAGTTGGCATACAATGAATACCATTGCTGTCCTAATGAAAGGTTGACACCAGCATTGTGTTTGGGATAATATTTATCATATCCCAAAGATGACCCTGTTCCTACACTCAGGTTTCCTGCCAGACCGGTAGCGATCTTACTTTTTGTCCTGATATTGATAACTGCCGTACCTTCAGCATCGTACTTTGCGGAAGGATGTGCGATCACCTCTATGCTTTTAACAATATTGACAGGAATTGTCTTCAGGTACTGCATCAGGTCACCTCTTTTCATATATACAGATCTGTCATTGACGGTTACCAGCACTTTCTCCTGACCATTTAACAAGATGTTTTGTTGATTGTCTATAAATATGCCTGGCAAGTTACGAATCAAGGAAATTAAATCTGATTGGGATGAGCTGATAATGCCGTTCTCCACGTTGAATATAAGCCGGTCTTTTTCTTTTACAAACAGTGGTTTGCGTGCATGATGAGCAACTTCAGATAATTGAGCAGAACTTTTTCCCAATAGCACATTGATGCTTACTCCCGGTGTGACAACCATTTCTTTTTTTTCAAAAGAGAGATGGGTGATACGGATAAAATAGTCTTTCTCTTTTAAATCCTTAAATGAAAAAGCACCATTTGTATCTGACACCGCCACAGCAATATAGCTGCTATCTGTCGTTTTCAACAGGGTGATCGTTGCCAGCTCAATGGGACTGCCACTTTCATCCAACACCTTCCCACTCAGGATGGATTGGGCCCTGACTTGTTGTAAAGTTATTAATAGTAAACAGGTAAATATGATTTTCATAGTGCTAATTTTCATTCAGCAAGGGTATAAAATGACAGCTCAGATACAATGTATTCGGGTATATGGGCCGGGTATAAGCGTTCTTCTTTTCTGGTAAAGAAACCTATTTCATGTGTACCCTGCGCGACAATGTTTTCTCCTCTGAAATATTCAAATTTTAGCTTTAGCTTATTTTGAGATATACTGATGAGATACATTGCGATCAGGACCTTGTCGAACGCATGTAACTCTCCCACATAGTTACAGCTACAGCTCAGGGTAACAAGCGCAAGACCGTTCTCCATATCCTGTAGGACCTGTGGTGTTTTTTCCAGCAGAAAATGTTCCCGACAGGTACCCTGCCATTTGACATAATTAGAAAAATAAACGTTCCCGACTACATTTGTTTCTTCAAAGGTGACAGTATGGAAGTATTCAAATCTTTTCACTATAGACGTTTTTATGGATATCACCTAATACTGCTGTGAATACGGCTTTTCCCTCCACCTCCTTTAATTTGAAAGCGATAGACAGGATGGAGGATTGGCCACATTTGTAATAATGTATAGCAGATGATTCTTCTTTTTCAAACAGGATTGTTTCCAGCAGATTAAGCCCCGCTTTCTTAATGCTCTCCATGATTCCCCAGATGCGGGTTCCGGCTACGGAAAGCTCTTCTCCGGTATGGGTACTGACAAACCGGGCCAGCTCATAACGTTCTTTCCCCAGCAATGTTTCTTTAAAAGAAGTTACTTTTTCAAGATCACAACCTATTTTATAATCAGCTTGTAGCTGCAGGGTCAGGTCTTGCAGGTGGGTCCTGGAAACAAAGCTATTTTTGAGAGAGGGCTTGCCATCATAGCGCCGGAGAATGTAGTCCTGTCGACGCCAGTCCGTGCTATCCTGCTGACCGCTGATTTCATCCATACGTCGCTGGGCAATGACTTCAATCAGTACCAAAGGAAGTACAGGATCTTTTTGTGGTGTGAAAGATTGGAAGGTTACCTGGTCCCAATATTCCACGGGCTGCCCCTCTTCATCCAGCAGCAATAGGTCATAAGTGTATAGATTGCCTGATTTTGATATTTCTTTTGCTTCGATGCGGTGAACCGTTTTTGTACTGACCGTATATATTCTTTTCACACCTGTTGGCAATAATCTGTAATCAGGTACACAGGCCTGTATACAATGTAACGCAGCATCTCTTGCTACAGGAGAAGTGGAGAGTATTTCCGGAGAAAGAAACTCGCCAAAGTAGTTGACGTTGGTAGACGGTTGTAAGGTTACCCCGCATTGATAAGGAGATAAAGCATCATAATGATCAATCACCTGGAAAATGCCCCGGTGGAAAAGCAACTGACCATAGAGGTCTTCAGCGACATTCAGATCCGGCATATTACTGTCGGTAAGAATAAATGGCTTGATCGCGGCCGGTTTTACAGTGATATATGTTTCAAAATGATCTTTGCCGTAACCGGTGGCGCTGCTTCTAAGTACAATTTTTATCACATCTGGCGATAAGCGTAAAGCGATCACTCTAATAGTTTGTGTCTCGCCTTCTTCCAATATGATCGGGTAACTGAAACTTGTATCAAGGAAGATATAATTGCTCTCTGCAGGGAAAAAAGCAGCAGCTACCTGCCGCATACACTCCAACCCCATGACGGCAGGAAACACATATCCCCCGTTGAGCATGTGGTCTTTCAGGTACAAATCATTGATAGCAGACAGTTCAAACTCAGTTATTAGTTCAATACCGGGATATAACAGTCGCACATGTCCCAGAAAACGATATAAGGGCAACGTAAGCGGTGGTGTCTTCAGCGTCTCCATTTTACCGTAACGCCCGGAGATAATGAGGTTATGTCCGGAAGGGAAATTTTCCATCCACGACATAAATATATCGACGCCTTTTTCCAGGCTGATTGGTTGAATGCCTTGTTGCATCAGGTTTTCCATCACTCCCAGATGTTCTCCCATACCAGCACCGCTCCACACAGACCATTCCGCATTCAAAGAGAAACATGCTGGATGAGTAGAAGCATAATTAGCAACTTCTTCTCTCAGCCATTCATTGGCCAGTGCATAGTCGGCATTACCATTCATCCCACTTTCTGCTATCACTGATCCAAAAGTGATCAGTAATTTAAGGTCACTGTTTACCAGGTTTCGGAACCCATCTATCTTCACATTAACAGTGGCATGCAAATCATTAGCAGTTAATTTGAACCATGGAGTAGGTATGTTCCTGCCTGCGCCATGTATAACGCCTGTGACCGGGCCCAATCTAACACTAGCTGTCTGTATCACTTTGCTGATCGCTTTTTCGTCGCAGATATCCACACTGTGGTATTCATAAGTGATACCCGCTGCATCAAATCGTTCCAGGCTTTGGCTAAGGCGATCGTCATTGGTTGCACGACCTATCAATAATAACTTTACACCATATTTGGTAGCTAATGATAAAGCACATTCCGCTGTAATACCCTTTGCGCCACCGCTGACTAATATGACATCCTTCTCTGTGAGCGGCACCTGGCCACGGGAAGGATAATTAAATACAGGACAGAACATGGGTGTATAGCGAACACCTTCTATATACTTTACTTCCGTAAAGCCTTTATTGGCATTTACTTCACTGTTGATAAGAGTTGCGTCTGGTACTACATCAGTATTGATAACCACACAGCGTAGTCCTTTTTTATCAAGGAAAAGGCTTTTGACAAATCCGGTTACCAATGGGCGATCCTGTACAATAACCAGCAGATCCTTCTCCTGCAGAGATGTTAAAACGGCTGGCAGCATGTCCAACACATCGCTATGTGAACAACCAATAAGATTTAGGAATATACCATCAGCCGCAGGCTGGGAGTCCACTTTAAGTGGTGTGTTGATATATGATGTATGAAAGAAATGTACCCATGGCTCAATGCCCGGCAACTGATCTGTTCGCGGTGCATCATTCATTTGGGATACAGACAATACAGCTACCACTTCCGCAATACTGGCATTGGCATATTCGGTTGGAATGCCTTGCATGACAATTTTCTGGCTGGAAGCAAATCCAGCAATCAATTGGCCAACCTGTAAGGAATTCAAATGGAGGTCATCCAGAAAGCGGGCATTGATATCAATCTCTGCTACTGGTAATTCCAGCTTTTGTGCGATCAATGCGCTGAAAGATGCCAGTAGTCCGGTATCCTGTTGAGGCGCTTCTACTGGCATATTACCGACAGTGATGGAAGTATCGTCCTCACAGGGATTGGCTATGAACCTGGCCTGCCAGTTGATGTCAAATTGCTTAATTGGCCGGTCTTTGATGAAGATATCAAGCTGTATATCTGTACCGGCAGTCCAGATCAGGCCTGCTGTTTCACACAATCCCTGTGTGGTTTGACCATCCATCGTAATGGCAGCCACAGGTTTCTTCGTAAGATCTCTGGCAATTGGTGTAAGCGTTTTATCTCCTCCTACCTCCACCCATAGATCCACCAAATCATCAGCCTGTTGAAAAGCAGGCATAAATAAAACAGGATTGCTCAGCTGTCGTATCAGGTTTTCTTTCATATCATCTGAGGAGCTGACAGTAGAGATCATCTTCCGGGAAGGCTTTTGCATGGACAGTTCGCTGACCACTTCACGTAAGCGATCTTCTACCTTTTTCATCCTGCTGTTGTGAAATGCATAACGGACAGGTAATAACATCGAAGGGACCTTTTGTGACAGCAGGTAGGCTTTACAGGCATTGATATTATCAGCAGTACCTGATAAGACTGTTTGTGTAGGTGAATTAACAGCTGCAATTTCCACATTCTTCACTGTAATTCGGTCAGCTGGTAGTGGAACTATGAGCATTAAGCCGTCAATACCTGGGGTATCTTGCATGATCTCACCCCGTTTTTGGGCCAGCTGTATAGCTTGTTCTTCACGCAGATAACCACTCCAGTGCAATGCTGATATTTCGCCCAGGCTATGTCCTATGCCCACTTCGGCCTGCACACCTAATTGTTCCAGGATGCGTAATCCAATCATCGATGTACCGACAATGCCAGCCTGGATCATATCCAGCTGCTGACTGTTTTCGTTGCCGGCAGGATAACTTTCAGGTATAGCTATTTGCTTAAAGCGTCCTGCAGTAGCAAATCGTTTACTTCCCTGACCGGGGAATAAAAACCCGATACGGGATTTAGTGGTGCCTGCATTGTAGTAAAATCCCTTATTTTCTATAAAATCATGCCCCTGCGTTATGAGGTGTATCAATTTGCCGAGTTTCATCGAGAGTTCTGCCGGCGAAGCAGCTACTACCGCTGCTCTGAATGAAGCAGGTTGTAATTGTTTCATCAGGTGCGTACTCAGGTCACCCAGTTCTGCAAAAGACAACGCCCCAACATAAGTGTTGACCATATCCAGTTGCGCCAGCAGTAACTCCGGAGTGGTGGCTGCAAACAGGAATAGCTCGGTGTCCGGGGCAGCAGGAATCGCTACACGAACCGGCATTGTGGGCTGATATTCTTCTATAGTGATATGTGTATTGATACCACCAAACCCCATTGCACTCACACTTGCTCTCATCGCTTCCTTCTCCGCATAAGGGATGGCTTTAAATGGAAGGTTCAGGGCTGTGCCATCCAGTAAGTTATTTTTATTCCGGCAACCGGTCACCGGGGGGATGATCCGGTTTTTAACGACATTTATGATTTTAATAAACCCGGCAATACCTGCAGCAGCTTTTGTATGTCCTATATTACCTTTTACAGAACCGATATAATGCGCGGAAGTTGTGTTTCTAATTTTGCCAAGCAGGGTCTGTAATTCAACCTGGTCACCGACTAGCGTACCTGTTCCATGTCCTTCAAAATAAGCGACTTTATCCGGCTGATAACCTGCCTTGGCGTAAGCTCTTTCCATGGCCAGCGTCTGACCATTGACAGAAGGGCGTGTCAAACCTCCCTGTCCATCAGAAGAAATTCCATATCCTTTGATAAGACCGTGGACCTTTAAATTATTGGAAATCGCAAAAGACAGCGTGGAAAGGACCACAAAACCACATCCTTCACCCGGCCAGAAGCCATTGGCATCTTTATCATAGATCAGCATCTCCTTCGAGGCAAGAGCACCAGCTCTTGAAAAGCCTACCAGCTCAAAAGGATCCAGGCTCAGGTCTACGCCTCCGGCAATACAGACTTCATTATCTCCTGCGGCAATATGCCGGCAGGCATCTATCACCGCCAGCAAAGAAGAGCTGCAGGCTCCATCGACTGTATAACCACCACCATGAAAATCGTAGTAATTACATATTCTCCCCGCGATGGTATTGGATAAACCGCCCGCCAACGAATCTTCGAACATTCTGGGGAAAGCAGACTTATAATCTGCCTCCATATCCTGCATAAAGGTCGCCAGCATATCCGGGTTCAGATCCAGTTTATGCAGGTTGGCCATGAGCTTTCGTTGTACATAAGGCCAGCGTAAACGCATTGTATTCGCTCTGGAAAATTCCCCTGTCAGCGTATTCCCTACATACACGCCTACCTGGTCTTTCGGGAGCTGGTTATTTTGCAATAAACCCGCATCCTCCATAGCTTCAGAGGCTACATCCAGGGCCAACCAATGGGTAAGGTCTGTGCCCCGGAACACTTCTCCTGATATATTATATTTCTTCCTGTCAAAGGCATAATTACTCAATACGGCTGCCATAACAGTACGTATTTTATCATCATCCTTATCTGAAAAATACGCGGCGTTCAATCTCACATCCGGAATTTTCCGGAAGGCTCTTCGTTGCGCCAGGATATTTCCCCAAAACTCCTGGTAGCTATTTGCATCAGGATATTTACAGGCCATTCCGATAATCGCTATTTCATTTTTCATATGTTAACCCGCTTGAAGAAATATTTAACCGGGGCGATAATGCGTATTTAGCAGCGCCTACCTTTGGAATACTGAGCAGTATGCCTCTCAGGATACATACAATAAACAACGCAAAGAACAACCCGAATACCACATGGAAAATCATCAGCAAACCATACACCATGGCTACAGAAAATGCATACAGCATTTGTTCGATAATACCGGAAGGGGTAGTGGCAGGATCAGAGATCATATAAAATGTGAATAACAGAAACGCCACACCTGTACACGGTAGTAAAGCAGCTGTCAGTGATACATCAAAGAAGATGCTTCTTAGCACGGCCTGTGCCACAAAGCCTGTGAGCCAGGCAAGGATCAGTGGTATTCTGCCGGTGAATTTGAAATTCAGGAATGTTCCAGCTGTCACCAGAATAGCAGGAATGATCCAATCTCCCCAGCCAGTCACATTTTCCGTGAACATATATGGGGGTGAAATGCCGACCCATGAAAACATGATCAATGTCAGTGCAATGCCTGTATTGGAAGGATTAAGGAAATGTCTTGATTTGCCATTGATGATGATCCTGAAAATCACTTTTGAACTAATAGCTGCTGCAGATGCAAATACTATCGGTGATAAATCGCTGTTGGCAAATAACAACATAGAAGTGGCCATCCCTGTAATATGTGCTGGCAACAGGAAGTTGACAAGATTTTTCCAGCTACCGCTAAAACGGGGGGGCTTATGATTAGCGGTTGCAAAAAGGTATTCATACAACAATTCCAGTGAATAGGTGGTCGCTAATGCTGCCAGCGGATATGCCCATGATTGTTCAAAACCAAGGAAGAAATGTCCGGCAATGTTGAGTACAGTGATAGCTAGTGCAAATCTTCTTAACGCGGGAAGCGGGTTATACACTTTTTCCATGTAGATTAGTTTGATAGGGTGATCGTATTCCAGCCTTCTTTAGCGGCAAATACCTGCTGTTGGCTTTTTCCACTATTGTCCAGGTATTTTATTTCGAGATGCATATGCTTTGTGGTGGCATTCTTCAGGCCAAAGAAGATATCAGTTGTGTTTCTGCCTGAATGACCATTGCCACCATCGACAAAGCTGGTTTGCTTTAACTGGGTGCCTTCATATAAGCGGACAATGGCGCCAATAGCGGGTCTTAAACAGGAATCATTTACCGGTAGCAAAACCCTTAAGCCGATAAAGCCATTCTTACCTTTGTAGTTGTTCTGGTAGTAATAGGAAGTCTCCCATTGGTTGGCGACTACAAAGTCCAGGTCTCCATCATAATCCAGGTCACCCACTGAGATGCCACGGGAAATCTGTGTATCATCCATACCCAGTTCAGCAGCGAGATCATAGAATTGACCGGATACGGACCTGACAAAAAAAGGATGGTGATAATGCCCGGACAGGTCATCTCCCAGTATGAAATTGGGCCATGAAGCCGGGTAGGCCAGCAGATCGTCATTACCTAAAGCCAGCTCCTGCAGCTCCGGCCAGCGATCGGCAGTACCTTTCATAAAACCGGTTGCCTGAATGGCTTCGTTGACACCATCATTGTTGAAATCTCCCAATTTCGAATCCCATCCCCAGGAACTTCTTGATAAACCCAGTTCTTCACTTTGGTTGACGAAGGGTGCAATACCTCTGTTGAATTTGTCTATCTCACCAGTGTTGATGAAAGCAAAATGCGATTCTTCCAGTGCATATTCAGCGGCAATATTGCTGACGTAGATATCCAGTAAGCCATCGCTGTTGATATCGCCTATTCCGGCGCCCATTCCTTTATATGAGTCCTTGCCTAAAACGCTGGAAGCAGTTGTAGTCAGTTTACGTTCACCGTACAGTAGCTTAAATTTTAACCGGCCGGGAACCGACTGGTTAAGCAGGAATTTATCCGGCCCAAAGTCATTGGCCAGGTATAGTTCGGGTAGCATGTCACCATTAAGGTCTACAGCAGCAACAGCCAGTGTCCAGTCTTCCGGGTTTTTGATACCATCAGACCATGTTTTATCTTCAGTAAAGACAGCGTTTTGCAGTTCAACACCTTTACACAGGAAGAAGTGATTTTTTCCGCCATTTGCTGCTCTCGACATGGAGTGCTGCATGGTCTGGTCCTGGTCAGGTGCTACATTGTCCAGTACACGGGAGCCATCAGGGAAGTAGTTGGTGATGAGGATATCCACTTTGCCATCGCCGTCAAAATCAGCGAGTGTAGCTGCATTGGAGAACCATCTTTCACCGCTTGTCACCAGTTCAGTCTCTTTGAAGCCAATGCTGTCGGCGTAGAAAATAACAGGCGTTCTGCCCCAGTAATAGACGAGTATATCGGTTTTGCCATCAGCATTGAAATCATAAGTGAGGGAGCCCATTGGGGCCATAGTAGCTGAGTCATAAGGCAGGAGCTTTACATCCAGTCTTACAGGTGGCTCCCTTTTTTTGATAGAAGAGATGAGCACTGCATCAAACCGGGGGTCTACGTGTATGATATCATCACTGCGGCCATCATTGTCAAGATCGGCAATCGTCACCGCAGCACCTACGGAAGAGATCCATGCGGCTATATTTTTATATTGCGGGTGTACATTCCGGATTAATTTCGGTGTTCCTTCTGTCACAGGCAGGTCCATTCTCGAAAAGGAGAAATCAGTGGCCAGCGTTGCTCTTTCTGCTGGTGTAAGCTGCGCTTTTCTGGCAAAAATGAAACATACACATACGACGATGACGGCCAGTGCTTTGATCAGGTAATTGTTAATCATATTAAGCGATTAGGGTCTTTGAGTATAATTCTTCAGCGATCATTTTTCTCCAGGAGTAGTATTGCGTAAAAGCATCCTGTTGCGCATCCACTTTCAGAAGTGCCCGGTCGGTTATTTCGGCTACAGAGGACAGGCTATAACCAGTGATAGCGGCAATGGCGTTATTAGTATCTGCGGTGACCGTTTCAGCCCTTTCCCTGGCTTTGGCTGCAAATGCTACACCCTGTAAAAGGAAGGGCAGATGGGGGCCCGTATGGCCTTTTAAGCGCTGTAATTCGGTTGGTTGAGCACCGCCGGCATATACAGCAGCCAGTCCAACACCAGCCCACAGATCGGCATGATAATGGGTAGGGAATGCATAGAGCGTTTTTGCCACGTTATCCACCTCTGTACCGCAGATGAACCAAAGAGCACGCCCTACACCCTGATAAAAAACATGTGTGGCAGCCTGGGAGAGTTTAGGCAATATTTGCTGCCGGATTATTTTTTCAGTTTTAAAATAGGCTTCGTGGAATCCATATCCATCGATGATCAGCCATCTTAATAGGGGATCATAACGGGATAATATGTTTTCTACATGAAAAGGCAGTCTGGCATAAGCCCATCCTATACCAACATGCAGCATATATATATGATGGTTGCCTTTACCACTGAGAAAATCAGGAATGCACTTGTTCTGTTTGGCCTTAAAAGCATCTTTCACAGCCATGCCCATAGCAGCACCTTCATAGGAAAAACCTCTGAACAGGTTTGTCTTCTGGTCCAGCGATCGGCATAACACGGCCTGGTCATCAATATCCAGGCAATGATGGTAACCATCCAGGAAAGCAATACCTATATTTTCCAGTAAGCTGGCAGCATGGGCATCCTTTACAAAAAATCCTCTCTTTTGCAGGGAGGCTTCTTCGTAGGATACCTTGAACAGGTTGTAGATCATAATTTTTCAATTCTTTTTAACAGCTCATATGGTACATTCAGTACGCCTGCGTTTACAATACGGGGCAGCATTTTAATTTTCCAGACGGGGTCCTGGCGGAACACTGTTTTGAACACATCGAGGGCACGATCATCCATTCCTTTATTAGCAAGTTCTACTGCATACCAGAACTTCATCTCGCTATTACCGGGATTTAATTTTTCAGCCTTATTGAAGGCTTCATCAGCAGCGTCGGGATCGTTTTTTTCCAGGTAGTAGTATCCCAAATTCACAGCATCGTAGGCTGTTTTAATGGTATAGATCCTTTTCAGTTCTTTGATAGGATCGGGGTTATCTTCCACCCTGATATCAACTTTACGGTCTAACCATATTTTTCCGGTAGGCTTCTTTCTTACAACGAGCAGGCATGCTGATTGCTTTCCCCGGATATCACCACCGGCGTCTTGAGCGGCCTCCAAAGCAGCGATCATTCTAGCGGCCAGCGGGCCATCCGTTTGTTCATAAGCAGCAGCCATCATTTTCCACACGTCTTTACTTTCAGCGGTATTTGCCTGAACGGAGTAAAACCTACCCTGCTGATGACCGGCTTCCGCTACGCACATTTTACCAGTATTGACAGCGATATTGCCATTGGTATCGAGAATAGCCAACTGTCTTATATCTCTGGCAGGATCTGCCTGCAACAGTTTGTGCAATACACTGTCTGGCGATATACCCTTTTTCAGCAAGGCCAGGCCATTAGGTCCAAAGCCAATATTCACCACAGCCTGCGTAGCGATAATACCGGCCCCGGCTTCTCCCCATGCTACTGTAGTACCTACAGAGAACCAGTGGGACTGAACGGCTATACCCATATCTCCTGTTTCCGGATCAAATGCTACAATCGAGAATGTATGCGCAAAAGGTTCTTCATTAATGTATTGTCCATGCATCCATTGAGGATGTATGAGCAGGTACATACAGATGAACAACACATGGAATCTGAATTTCACCATAGGAATTAATCAAGCAAGTAAGGATTTCATTTTAAAGGCCAGTCCCATACTCCCGTCAATGTTGATTTTTCCCTCCATCAATGCCAGTATGGGATTGAGCTTTCCGCTTTTCATTTTATAAAAGGTGTTCAGATCCGTTTTAACGACACAGTTAGCCTCAACATCATCCTGGCTAATAATATTTTTATCCCCTGTGCCGTCAATAAGGAAGATATGATCTCCCATTACAAGCTTCATTTTAGCTTGAATGGGATCCATATCTTCTACCTGAACTCTCATCTGGTCGAAGATTTCAGTTAATTCCATTAAATTTATTTTATGCTGCGCAAAAGATGATTTCGATATTATTATTTTTTGTAACCAGGTTATTACTTTCTATCTGGTACAGGTTAGCGCTTGTGGCAGAGAATGTGTTCAGTTGTGAGCAGGCCCTGGCAGATGCATCTTTGATGGCTAACTCACCATCGAAATAAATATTATACTCGAAATTCATTTCCATTGTAGAAGGGAAGTCCTGGTTGAGGTAGTGGGATTTTACGCCGCTTTTAAGGGTATTGGTTACTTCAAAGCGAACTTCTTTACCTAGTAAATTGCTGTATGCGCTACCGTTCCAGCTATCGAGTGTGATGTCAATATAGCGGAGGCCATCACGTTTTTTTCCGGGATTTTTAGTTGTGAAGTGGAGCGTGCCATCTAACACCAGTACTTCTGTGTGTCCATTCTTAGTGATGGCAAAAGTTGGATTTGTATTGGTGTAATAGGCGGCAGTCGTAGGGAATGTCTCCTGGGATTCGCCTATGGTAACTTTCATTTTTTCCTTTTTGGGGAAGGAGAATGCGCCAGGTACTAATGGGGCACCAGCAAGGAAGATGGCCATGTTTTTACCAAAATCTCTTCTTTTCATTTGTTTAAGATTTTAAGGATTAGACATACTCAATACATGATTGATAACGGAGATAACGTCTTTTAATAGTGGCATGACGCCAAACGTTTCTTTCATTCCTTCAATCTCTATCCCCCGACGGGGTTCCATGATGTAGTGTCCATCGTTCTGCAGCACTTTGAGGTTGCGCTGAACGGAGCTGGCATACCACATGCTTTCGTTCATAGAGGGAACAAAAATTACCGGGGCCTTGGCAGCTACGATGGTAGTAGATATGAGGTCATCACAAATGCCATTGGCAGCTTTTGCTATGATGTTAGCAGTAGCAGGCATTATCATGATGAGATCAGCTTCCTGTGTAAGTTTGATATGAGGCACGAGGGTATCATCACTTACATCGTAAGTGTTGGTAAATACTTCATTACCTGAATGTATTTTTAATGCATATGGAGTGACAAACTTTGTAGCATTATCTGATACCATGATGAAGACGCGTGCATTCAATTCTTTCCTTATCTGCAGGACATAAGAAGGCATTACAACCGCAGCGACAGCCCCGGTAATGCAGACTAAAATGGTCTTCAAAAATTCTGATTTACCTGTAAGAATGATTTTGGACTACATTAACAGGCACAGGCAACTACATCAACAGTAGTGTCTTCTCCCAGTGTCATGCTTTTCCCGGCTACACGGAACATATCATTGGGCTTTGGCGGGAAGCTGTTGATCTGACCTTCAGCAGAGCCACTGAGGCCGGATTTGATTACTTCACCATTTACCATTACCTCGTATTCCATGTTGAATTCGAGCTTAGAAGGGAAGTCTTTGTTTAACTGAAGGGCGGTAACTTTACTATTGTCGCCCAGGTCTGTGATTCTGAATCCGATATCACAACCTAATAATTTACTGGTAGCTTTTGCTTCCCAGTACTTAACATCCACGCCCACATGGCGGTTGCCTCCTTCATTTTTTTTAGGGTCAGATGTTTTTACTTCCATTTTAGCATCAAAAACGAGAATTTCACGTTCCCCTTTACGTGTAATCAGGAAAATTGGATTGGAGTTGATAAGAAAAGTGTTTGCGGAAGGGAACATTACTTCATTTGAAGATGTCGACATACAATTTGATTTAAAGTGTAAACAAAAAGGAGTAATTACCGAAAGGAGATAGGATCTATTGTACAGCAAGTAATTCAATGGTTACATGAATTAGGGTACATATAGGTAATTATTAAATTAGTTCGCTATGGGTCGTAAATGTAGCTATAGGTTGAATATATCCGGGCAACTTGATAAATCCTTAAAGAATATACCTAAGTTAAATTTTTATTTTTAATAAAACAAGTTAGAACAACTAATATTTTTTCTGAGTAGATACAGGATGAAGTTATTTCATAAGTGCCAATTAGAGCTTTCCACCTATATGGCGTATAGTAGACAAAACTTGACATGATCCGGCATTATTTTCCCCAAATCTGCCCAAAGCAGGAAATGAAATTTTACATGGTCTACCTTTATTCATGCTCAATTATATCCTCTTTGATGAATAATGATCAATTTTTGATAATTCAATTTTGAAGGAAAATATATCTTATTACGCTGTAGGAGACTTACCAAACTGTTTTTTAAAAGAACGAGAGAAATGAGAAAGATTTTCAAACCCTAATTCAATATAGATTTCAGATGGCTTCCTGTTCTTCTTCTCTATAAGATAACGGGCTTCTGTAAGCCGCTTAACCTGTAGCCAATGCCGGGGAGACATATCAAATATCTTTCGAAAGTCACGTTTGAATCCTGCAAGACTTCTTCCAGTAAGCTGGGCAAATTTTTCAACAGGGATATTAAAGTGAAAATTATTAAGCATAAATTTTTCCAGGTCCATTTTATACGGCTCAGAAAAATCAAACAGGAATCTCTTGAGTTCAGGCATCGTATGAAGGAGTAGCAGTACTGCCTCCTTTACCTTCAAAATGCCTACGGCATTGGTTATCTTTTCTTCCGAATGGCGTATATAAGGAATCACGGATTGGAAAAAGGAATGCAGAAAATCATTCCCTGAAATAGAAATATTAGAAGGCCCGGTATATTTCTCCTTTATTTCTATTTGCTCTTCCAGCGCGATCTGCCTGAGCAGATCTTCATACAGACAAATAATGATGGTTTGGTAAGCCTCGCCATTCAAGGGTGTTTTAGTGAGTTCTCCCAATTGATTCCTGCGAATAAGCAACATTTCTCCTGCCCCGATGGAAAATCTTTCGGTAGCTGTTTCCATTCCAAAATGCCCTGACACCTGCAGTACCAAAGTGGTGTGATTCATAAATGTTACTTTCTCCTTCTTTATGGTAGAGCTATATGAATAAAACAGTATTCCCGGAATTATTTCACTCGGATTTATCATTATGCAAAGATATTACCGCTGGAGATATGTATTGCCAAGTATTGCACCTGGAGAAAATTCATTATTCAAAATATCCAGTTCATCATTACTGAATACAATTTCCATTGCCTGTATATTCTCTGGCAAACGGGACCTGCGGCTCATGCTTACTAATGGCATAATATGTTCTCCCTGTGCATTCACCCAGGCAATTGCCAACTGAGCCGGTGTGCATCCTTTTTCTTTAGCCATTTCTTTCAGTACTTCAACCTTCTCCAGGTTTTTTATCAGATTTTCTCCCTGAAAACGCGGGAAGAATTGCTGATAGGCATTATCTGCAAGTGGGGCCTTCATCTCCCCAGTAAGCAGGCCTTCGGCAGTATTGGCAAATGCTACTATGCTTATACCCAACTCTTTTGCGGTAGGAAGCAGATCGCTTTCAATCTGACGATCTGCCAATGAATAGCCTATTTCCAATGCCGCTGGGGGATGTATCTTGTTAACCCTGCGAAGTTGATCTGCCGTGATTTCAGAAACGCCGAGATAGCGTACCTTTCCTTCTTTGATAAGGTCAGCCACCGTTCCAATTACATCTTCCAGTGGAACGCTGCCATCTAATCTGCACGGCTGATAAAGATCAATTGTATCGATACCCAAACGGGTCAATGAATAATTGATGAAGTTCTTAATAGCGATGGGACGCAAATCCATTCCGATTGGATGACCACCGTAGAAAATAGCACCAAACTTAACACTTATGAACGCATCCTGCCTCCTGTCTTTGATAGCTTTGCCAACCAGGATTTCGTTGTGTCCGGCACCATAAAAGTCCCCTGTATTCAGGAAATTAATACCGTTGTCTAATGCGGATTGAATAGTAGCGATACTTTCACGTTCGTCATTCGCCGGTCTTCCCCAGGTTGAAGACATGCGCATGCAGCCTAATCCCAGTTTAGAAACAAGCGGGCCATTTATGCCGAGATTTATCATTTTCATTTTAGCTATTTTTAACGATGTAAAGATGAGCTTTTTATGGATAGCCAGATTTTTCCTATGGCTCAATTTACTTGCCTGTATGGCTCAATGTGTATGTAGATGATAATTCCTGTGCGCCAGGTGAAATAAGCTATTTATCAGAACCGCTTGTAAAGAATTCCTTTTGTATGCACTGAAATCTTGTGCTTGCGAGAAATGATTGCATATGAATAACGCAGGGGGAGATACAATCATTTTCATTACAAATATTTTGAAATAATATTTGCCTATTGGAGGTGGAGGCATTACAAAGACCAACTTACGTTTTTTACATTTTCAGATCTTAATCAATGAAATATAGCTCCTTCAAAAACGCTCATGAAGGTTTCATAGCATTTCTAAATTCAATCCAACAATTTTTAGACTTATTGCGAGCGCATTATTTTATTTAATGCACGAATATTGTTTGAAGAGTTTGCTTACCAGGTAGTATTACGGAGTGACGTTGATCAGGCTAGTAGCAATTAAGTAAAATTCAAATGCGCATTATATAAATTACTTATTTGATTTTCCCAGTCAATAGACCATTGCAGCAGTGCTATCAGGGGATCAGCCGTGCTTTCCCCAAATTCAGTTAACTCATATTCAACACGCGGAGGTACCTCTGGATAAACACTTCGTTTTACCATATTGTATTCCATTAAGGTTTTTAGTGTTTGTGTAAGCATTTTTGGAGAGATCCCTTTGATTTGCCGCAACAACTCGCTGTTGCGTTTAGTTCCCTGCATCAGTGCCACCAAAATAAGTAATGTCCATTTATTAGCAATCAGCGTTAAAGCCTGATTGAGGATACAACTTTCATCTAAAGTTGATTTTACCATCAGCGTTTGCTGCAATTTTAAAAAATTTTCATTTTTCTTAGCTGATGCTTGTGTTGCTGCGCTCATATGTTACTTTAAAGTTCCTACTATACTTTCAGGTGCCTACTTTCAAATATATACTTTTGTGCCTAGCTTTGGATAAATTATCTAGAATATGGCAAATAATTCTTTGGGATACCAGATATATGAGGCATTATTGAAAGCTTTTGGAGTAGGGGCAGAGGCTGTTACTGCACTTTTCAATGACGATGCAACAATTGAATTTCCTTATGCCCCATCCATTGGGGCAAAGGGTAAACAGAACATGGAGGCATATCGTAATCACCTGGAAGGAGGATTGAAGAACATGCCCCACCTGAAGTTTTCAGATATCAGGGTATATCGTTTACAGGAGGAAGGTACTTATTGGGCAGAAGCACACGGAGAATGCACTATCCTTTCTACGGGAATATTGTATCAACAGGATTATGTGATGTATTTCAAACTGAAGGGCGGCAAGTTCAGTTTTTATCGCGAATACTCTAATCCGTTACCTGCACTTAAAGCATTTGGCGGAGCTCAGGCAACCCTGGATATGTTTAACGTTAATAAATAACTTATGAAAATAGCTATTGCGGGAGCCACAGGAAATATTGGAAGTGCAACTGCCAGACAGGTTGTATTAAATGGCGCTATACCAATACTACTTGGTCAGAATATAGATAGATTAAACCAATTAAATATTACCGGGGCAATTGCTAAGGTTGCAGATCTGGGTGATATGGCGGAGATGATTAAGGCTACTCATGATGCCGATGCCTTGCTTTGGCTTGTACCCCCGGTTGCGGCTGCTCCAAGCCTAAAGGAGTGGTATGATAAAATAACTACAGCAGGTATTGCCGCTGTTCAACAAAATGACATCAAAAGAGTAGTGTTGATTTCTTCTCTTGGGGTGAGCACAAAACCTAACCTGGGCACTATTAGTTATTGCGGTATAATGGAAGAAGCATTTGATAAGTTGGGGGTAAATGTGCTTGCTTTAAGGCCCGGCTACTTTATGGAAAATTTTCTACTGCAGGCTCAAAGCATAAAAGAAAAGGGAGAATTTAGTTTTACTTATGACGCCCTGCATGACATCCCGTTTTTAAGTACAGAGGATGTAGGGAATATAGCAGCAAAATACCTGCTGGATGAGAGCTGGGCAGGGCATTGGAAACTCAACCTGATGGGACCTGAAAATTTAACCCTTAGCGATGTTGCACGCCGATTATCTTCATTAACAGAAAAACCAGTACGTTACAGACAGGAGTCCTTTGAGGAAATCGAATCCCGTTTAAACAATTGGGGGGTTGGAGAAACAATACGAAACGAATTAATAGATCTATTTAAGGCCTTGGGTGATCCCAATGGCGCTTATGCTACTCCACGTACCCCCGAGGCATACACAGCTACCTCATTTGAGCAGTTTGTAATAAATAAGCTAATGCCGGTGTTAATATAATTTTCATAAAAGTTCTTTTTGTGGGGATTGAATGTACTGCTATTTACTGCGGAGCCAGAAAAATACACACTTGCTGACCCTGTCTCGCAAGTGTGTATGTCGGTGGTATGAACTTGTCACTGTCTGAAACAATGGCTATACACATTTTCTGTGTTAAGCCGGCTGAGGATATAAACCATTGGTCGCAATAATGAAGTTCACAACGAGGTAAGGCATCATGTTCTGGTGTGCCTGACTACCACCGGTATTACCTATAGCACTGGCTCCAAGCGTGGCATTCGGTGTGGTTGTGCCTCCTGCCGGCAAAGGCAAAGTTGTATAAAGGTTTACGTCTGGATAAGGAGGAGTCACTGTGCTGTTATTGCCGTTTGAAGCTGCCAGCATATTATTGGCAGGCGAGCTGCTGACAGCAGGAGTGTTTATACCTGTGAAGGTGTGTGTATGTGGTGGCAGGTTAGCTGCAGTAAGTGTTACCGTGGTAGCACCTCCGCCAGCTGCCAGCACATAGTTGCCCGTGCCTCCCTGCGTGCTGATGGTGCCTGCACCAACTGGTAATTTCACACGCAGGTCGGGGAGTTTGAAGTTGGTAACACCATCTCCGCCATATGCTACCCCCAGCAGGGAGTACAATGCTTCATTACCAGCAATGGGCAATGCAGCTCCATTACATAACGCCCAGTTCTCAGGCGCATAATTGCCCGCAAACGCGCGGATCTCTCCTATATAACAATCCATATGATCAGTTTTTTAACGTTAAATAAAGGCTGTTAATCGCGCGAAGGCCAAAGCCCTACAGATGCGATACAATAATTCGTTACCAGGTAAGGCATCCTGTTCTCATGCGGGGTTGCGGTTCCTGCGCTGGTGATCACATCCGGGAAATTTACGGTAGGGGTGGCCGGAGGCGCGTAGAGGTTGACCTGTGCTGTGTTTTTTGCAGTTTGAGTACTGCTGGCAGGTACATTTGGATTTCCCAGGTAATTGTTGTTAGGCCCGCCAATGTTATATACATTGCTGCCATACATTGTATGCATGTGTGGCGGTATAGTATTGGGATCAGTAAGGGCTACTTTTTCTGTACCACCGGATTGTCCCAGTTGAAAATTCAGACCTCTTGCACTGGCTCCATAACCAACAATCGTGCGACCATTGAGGTTTGGTAATTTGAAGGTAGTAGAGCCATTTCCTCCATATGTTTGTCCCAGTAATGCAGCCAATGCCTGATTACCGCTTACCTGTAATTCCTGCCCGTTACAAGGCAGCCATCCCGAAGGAATTCTGGAGTATGGGAAGATGCGGATTTCGCCAAGGTAATTGTCCATAGTAATGTTTTTGAGGTGAGTTTAAACAATGATTTTTAATTGCCATTGACTGGGAAATAACCCTCCACACAAATGCAATAGTTGAGTGCAAGATAGGGAGACACATTTGAGTGAGGCGTAACGGCTGGTGTAAGCCGGTTATAGCTAATCGTTTGCGGCGCAAATGGCACATTCAGGTCAACAGTGTTCGAATAGGCTATAACGCCTTTACTGGTACCAAGCGCATAAGCATTGGTTAAATAAACGGTAGGGCCTGGTTGTGACTGCGCTGCAGTCGTTTGTCCGTTACCGGTACGTGTTACACCCTTCAGCTGGTGATTATGTGCAGCCATGGTATTTCCAGTAAGGGTAACCGCATCAACACCACCTGTAGCGCCTACCACATTATACCCGCTTGCTGCCGGATCCTTTCCCAGCAGTGTTATTCCCCGCAGGTCCGGTACCTTAAAGTTTTGACCCGGCGTGCCACCATAATAGTTACCTATTACTGCATATAAGGCCTGTTGAGACAGAAGCGTGTAAGTAGTGCCATCACAAGGCACCCAGCCAGAAGGCGTGTAGTTGAGTGCGAAAGCTCTGATTTCGCCGATAAAACCATCCATAATTTTTAATTTTTGTGAATAATAGAATGTGTGTATGGAGTTATAATTCAACCACCATTCCTGTTATCTAGTATAAGGAGGGGGTTAAATGCAATTAAAGCTGTGTAGATTTTAAACGTTCACAAAACAGTTTTTGCAATTTATTAACATGGAATAACCTGCCAGGCTAAGCTGGATATTGCTTGCGCCTGCATAATTGACAATTAGGATAAGGTGGAATAAATGCTCATGGAACTAATGTTTAATCGTACATAATATAGATAAGGTAACCCTGGGGTAGAAAATATTACTCCTTCACGAACAACTTCTGGGGCCAATCCTGGGCTACCTTGTTATAGCCAGTTATGTCATTTCAAAGGTTTAATTAAATTATTTATTCTTATAATCCGTTCTCTTTTTTTCGTTTATACCATTGTGTCTTTGATGTTTCTAAATTAAGGAAAAATTAAATCAAAATCACTTTTCTCTTTAAATGATTAATTTATGTCCTTGAAAATAGAACAATTATGGGTTCCTTTTATCAACTGCCAGGGTTTTTGGGGCTACGCATTTATCTTTAAAATTTTATCCCTCACAGATAATCTTTCGGATTGAAGGAATGAGGTCATTTCCTTTTATTGATATCCTACCTTTGCATTTAGTTTTGATAAACTTTTTATTAATCATGTCAGAAGAAGAAATTTGCAGCTGGCTCACCAAACAACTTCGCCTTTACATTCCGGTCTCCGATCAGGATGCTATCAACATTGCATCTTCCTTCAATTGCCGTATAGTTTACAAGGGGGAATACCTGCTTAAGGAAGGCCAGTATGGTGATTGGTGGGGATTTGTTTATAAAGGATTATTTCGGTCTTATTCATGTGATGTACGGGGAAACGAATATACCAACTCCTTTTTGAGAGAAGGTTCATTCACCTGTGAGCTGGTAAGTTTCCACGGCGGAACTGTCAGTCAGACAAACGTGGTAGCATTGGAAGATACTACCCTCCTTTATGTAAATAAGAAATCATTGAATCTGTTATTCAAAAATTTTTCTGAATTTGAAAAATTTGGACGATTACTATATGAAAAGGTGCTTGTAAATTACAAACAACACAATCTTTTTAGGGTAAGACTTAACGCAGGGGAGCGGTATCTTCACTTTTTAAAAAGCGAGCCGGAACTGATTAAAAGAGTTCCTTTGAAATATATTGCCTCTTATTTAAGTGTAACTGATAGCAGCTTGAGCCGGATTCGCCGAAAAACGCGGCAGGCAGATCTGTAATTTCTTGTCATTTGACAAGCGTAAACCACATTTGACGGTATTACCTTGCCCAAAAAACAAGATGGAATTACGACAAAAAATAGCTTTGATTACCGGAGCTAACAGGGGACTGGGCTTTGAGATCGCGCGTCAGTTGGGCAGAAAGCAGATCAAAGTATTAATTGGTGCCAGAAATGCAGCGGCCGGCCAGGCAGCTGCAGAGCGATTAATCGCCGAAGGAATCGATGCAATATTTCTTTTGCTTAATATATCAGATCCCAACAGTATTGAGAATGCTGTACAAGTTGTCAAGAGGGAATTTGGGTATTTAGACATTTTGGTCAATAACGCAGCCATCTTACCTAAAGCAACTGATGAAGACTCTCCAGGTATTGTAACCCAGCAACAATTACAGGCATTTTTAGAAACTAATTTTTTGGCACAGGTAAGTGTAACGCAATCTTTTTTACTATTAATAAGACAAAGCAAAGCTGGTCGTATTGTTAATATGTCCTCATCAATCGGGTCTGTGACTATATCCAGCGAACACCTCCACCAGAATGGTCCTAAGCCGGCCCGGATTCCCTATGCTGCATCGAAAGCTGCTCTAAATATGTTCACCGTCTTATTAGCCAGGGAATTGAGACCTGAAGGGATTAAGGTGAACAGTGCAGATCCCGGTCTTACTCAAACAGATGCAGGTGGCCCGAATGCTCCTTATACCGTAGAACAAGGTGCGAGACCAGCAGTATGGTTAGCCTGCCTGGAGGATGATGGCCCCACCGGCTGTTTTTTTACCCATGTAGATGAGCATATAGTTAATAATCCATGGTAAATAATTTCACAGTCCCTGGTCAAAGGGGATAAAATAAAGTACATGAAGAAGATGATTGAAATAACCCCAGGCACACTGTCTGGAAAGGCAATCATCTATAACAGTCTGGGGGGCTGGAAGTTATAAAAATTATTGAGTATAGCGTCCTGCCACTGGTATCCAGGTGTAGAGTTGACTGTTGTAAGAGGTTAGGTAACAGGTTTCATTTGATGAAAAACGCCATGTATGGTTGTGCATCAGATGGATTGCCCAATAATAGATGATTATTATCGCTGGTGAAGAAACCAGGTCGTTAAAATTCGTGACACGGTGAATTTGATTCTCAGTATGAGATAAATCTATTAGGATAGTTAGAATCATATGCAGGAGGAAAGATGCTACAAGCGAATGTTTAAATACCAGTAATTGCTGACAGCAGGGCGATTAAAAATCTACCATAACAGTGTATGTAATTCTCTGACAACCGAAGAAATAAAAACCTGTAAGTTATTGACTTGCAGGTTTTTTAAGTGCCTGGTAGTGGAGCGTTTTCGAACCAAATGGCTTTAGTTATCAGGAAATTACGTAAAATGTGAGCGCAAATTCCTGGATTGTTTATAGTTAAATTCTTTGACCTGCGATGAAAATGCATTTATGCAATACTTTTGTTCTGACGTTAGTATAAGGCGATACTGAATATCTGCCGAGATGTTCCTTTGCATTTCAATTGGACTTTCACAAAGAGAATACAATGATTTTTGCGCAATCCAAACTTAGTGTATGAAACGCACCAGTTTTGGAATAAAATTCCGTATCAGTATCGGAATATTAGTTTTCAATTTTTTATAAAGAGCTCACATGACAATTGTAATAAATGTCGTTTATTACAAACTCGTATTAATGAATAGCTTATGAAAAAGAGAACAATAGTTTTAATCGGATTCATAATATTAAAATTCTTATTGCAATATATTCTGATAAGTCCTGAATATGATTTACAACGGGATGAATATTTACATCTTGATCAGGCACACCACCTGGCATGGGGCTATTTATCAGTACCTCCCGTGACTTCCTGGATTTCCTTCCTGATCATGCTACTAGGAAATACAATCTTCTGGATTAAGTTCTTTCCTGCGCTATTCGGAGCCTTGACTATCCTGATAGTATGGAAGGCAATTGAAGAATTAGACGGAGATCTGTTCGCCTTAACTACAGGAGCAACCTGTGTTTTATTTTCAGCTATTTTAGCTTTAAATACCCTCTATCAGCCTAATTCATTGGATGTTTTGAGCTGGACGGCCTTTTACTACTGCATTATAAGATATATAAATTCCGAAAAGCAGAAATGGCTGTTGCTTGCCGCCATTGTTTTCGCCGTTGGATTCCTGAATAAATACAACATAGTATTCCTGCTCCTTGGGCTTCTTCCAGCCGTTGTACTATCACCTCAACGAAAAGTGTTTACCCGTAAGGGATTTTATCTGGCAGCTTTACTTGCATTAGTACTTATTTTTCCGAATCTGCTATGGCAATACATCAACGATTTTCCGATTGTTCGCCACATGAAAGAGTTATCGCGCTACCAATTGGTGAATGTAAGCAGGGCGGCCTTTTTAAAATCCCAGGTGCTATTCTTTTTTGGTGCAGCTGTTGTAATTTTATCTGGATTAGGTGCTTTGGTATTATACAAGCCGTTTCAAAAATATAGGCTCTTCTTCTGGACATTCATCTTCACCTTAACTATTTTCATCTACTTTAGGGCAAAAGATTATTATGCCATGGGAGTATATCCGGTTTACATGGCTTTTGGCGCTGTTTTTCTTTCAAGGGCATTGTCAGGAGACTGGAAAAGATATTTACGCCCTTTTGTAATAATTATCCCACTGGTTGTCTTCTTTCCAATGTACAAGGTTGCTTTCCCAAATAATGGTCCCGAATATATCTTGAAACACCAGCAACAATATAAAAGATTAGGACGTCTTCGCTGGGAGGATGGTAAAGACCATCCTTTACCGCAGGACTTTGCAGACATGCTTGGATGGAAGGAACTGGCACACAAAGTGGATAGTATCTATGCGCAGCTTCCCACTCCGAGCAAGACCCTGGTGCTTTGTGATAATTATGGACAGGCAGGCGCCATAAATTATTATTCAGAAAAAGGTATACAGGCAGTTTCATTTAATGCCGATTATATCAATTGGTTTGTGCTGAATAAGCGGTATGAAAACCTGATCAGAGTGAAAGACTATTTTGACAGGGATGATGAACTGCAAAAAACAGGTGCTTATTTCCTTACTGGGGTGGCAGCTGATTCTATCACCAATCCGAATGCAAGAGAATACGGAACAACAATTTTCCTTTTTACGGGCGCCAAAATCGATATAAGGCAGCGAATAAAAGATGAAATTGTAGAAGAAAGAAAGTATTAGCAGATTGTTGCGCTTGTTTTTTGGGCATTATCACTTGTAAAAACCAGATAGATGATTTATAAAAAATTCGTCAATTAAAATCCCTTTATATGATTGTAACATTTCATTAATATTCTAAATTGGCTTTTCAATACGATACTAAATAGAGTATTAGCTCTTCTATTCCTAGGTACGCACTTTCCTAATGATCAATGAACCCTTTATGAAATAAACTTCAATGAACCCTATAATTAAGTCTACCAGGCATGTTGTCATTAATTTTCAAACTTATTCAGTTCCTGACATAGATTATACATCAGGGGAAAAGCAATATTGCCATTAGTAGCAATGTCAATTATAGAAAAGCTCTCATATGGCCACATTATTAGGAAATCATTATTATCATCACTTATTTCGAATTTGCCTAATTGAGATAATTCTAAAAGGTATGATTTTACATTATCCGGCAGACAATCTTCAAACACCTCCTGTTCATTAATTGTCATTTGCAAATAGATTCCTTCCAAGTTGATGCCAATTATAACCGTATTTTATCCGGTATAAAGCTCCTTAATAGGGTATTACACCAATTAGCGGGCTAGTCTCTCTAAACTGATAGATATGCTGGTGCTGGTTGATAAGGTGCCCTGAGGATTAAGTTTGATGCTTATAAAAAGACGAATAATGCAAAAGTAAAACGTTATAGGCTTATTTATGCTCTGGGGCATAATGTTGTTCCCTCCAAAGAAAAGTGAATGGCTTCGGTTAGTGGCGTGCTATCATTTTTTTATGGACCGAAAGCCAATGTCTATTGTTTTGTTTAAATTCTCTAAATTAATATCTGGATAACTGCTTTTTTTATATTTAACATTCCCATTAGTGTCAATTAGGTAAATTTCGGGATAACTAATGACCTGATAAAGTAAATTGATACTATTATTGTTAACAATATGAGTCCAGTCCAATTGTTGCTCTTTAATTAATTGCCGGACTTTCTCAGGCGGCGATTGAGTGGCAATGGCAATTATTTCTAATTGATCTATCGGATACTTTTTTCTTATTGCTCTCAATAAAGGAATCTCATCTATACACGGTTTACACCAGGTGCCCCAAAATACAAGCAATACCTGCTTTTTTTTATAAATTTCATTCAATATGATCTTGTTACTATCAATGTCTGTGGCTGTAAATGATAAGGCTTTTTTCTTATCTTCCAAAATAGCTCTGTTTAATAAATAGTTCTTAACACTGGCCCCCTCTTCACTATTCTTAAATCTGGCTGGAAAAATTGTTGCAAATTGTTGTAAAAGAAGATCCGGAGATAAGGTACTAATAGAAAACTTTTCAAACAGTGAAAAAGAATAATAAGAATATGAGTGTTTCCTTATGTATTCCAATCGTTTGTTTTCAATTGCTATTTTGGCTTCTTCAAGCCTTTCAAAAGCAAGGCTATCATGTGGAGCCCATCCAGGTGTAATGGAATCATACATTTGATTATATCGTTCTTGAGGTTCCTTGATATAGGCTGTCATAGCTGAAATCTCCTGTTTACAATCATGTGCGTTTATTATTTTAGCATTGTTAAACGGATCATCTTCATTAATAGGTGACATGAGCGTTATTGAAGCCGGTTTCTCAGTAGTAACTATTGACATAAAGGGCCTTCTTTTACCAAAATTATAATCTATGAAAATCTTCGCATATACAGTATTATAGCTATGAGAAATAGTTGCCGTGTTATTAGTATAAGTAGCAGAAACAGGAATATATGACCTTTGTATGCAATCATAATAATAAAAATTCATCTTTTTGACATGTGCACTATCCGGAAGTACAAAGGTTACATTGAACTTTTTCTGACCCAATATTAAAACTGGGCTAACAAGTGTGATCAGTATGCAAAGGATATATTTCATAAAAACAATAATATTGTAGCATCAAAACTCACGTGTATGCTTATTCTTTAATAACTTCCATTAGCCGGTTAACAATAGTAACGTCTTCTGTAATGTCAAACTTTCTTGCCCACAATTTATTTGATTCAATCAAACTTTCAAAACCACATAAAATACAAAACCCGCTCTACGAGCGGGTTTTGTATTTTATGTGCCCAGTAGTGGAATGCTATCCGTTTGGTTATTAATATCTTACAGTCGCGGGGTGTCAAGTTATTGACACTGTTTTTTAGGCGTTGGAAAAGTGTGCCTATTCGTCACTCTTTTTAACCCTTCTTCACCTGTCAGAACAAATATACTAATTTATACAACAATTTTTGCGATTGTTCGCTGTTCAGATAGTGAGATGGTTGATAAATAATAATAAATCCTCCCTACTCTAATGATGTAGGTTAAGAATAATCTCTTCAAGATTATTCTTAACCTACTTTTTCATAAGGATAGGCACCTTTTATATTTCTTGCAAGATATGATCCGATAGATGGGGCATCTCTTAGGGCTTCAAATTCCATCAATCCTACACCAGAATAATCATAGATTGATCCATTCAAAAACCAGACTCTTAAAGTTTGACTATCTTCATGATAACCAATGGCTTCAATATTTGAGGACGATACATGAATTTTTTCAATTTCCATTTTATTTATTTTTATGTTAATGTAATTTTCTGTTTCTCCATCTTAGAATTAATTCTTCGTATTCTTTTGAGTCAGGCTTCTCCAAAATCCATCTTTCAGATACCAGTGGATCACTGCTTTTGGGAGCATATGCTATTTTATCAAACTTTACTCGTGACGGAATCTTAACAGCTTCGCCCATAATTAGCCCTTCACCGGTTCTTAGACTAGGAAGAAGAGAGACCAAATCATTTAAGTCATCTGGCATAACACTTCCGACATGAGCTCTATCTTTAGAATTTGTCATTCTTAACGCCACTAATGTTCCTAATTGACTTAAAACAGTTTCATCTAGTTCTGAAGGCCTTTGTGTAATCAATAATAAACCTACTCCATATTTTCTTCCCTCTTTAGCAATAGTTTGTACTGTTCGCGAGGAAATCGAATCCTCTCCCGCTTTTAAGTAACTATGTGCTTCTTCTAATGCTATAAGAATAGGTTGTTTTCTACCACCAACATTTAACTCCTGGCCCCAAAAAAGAGAATCATATATAATTTTAATGATCGTTCCTGAAATCGAAGACATTATTTCGGAAGGAATACCGGATAGGTCTAGTATAGTGATTTGTTTGTCATGATTTAGCCAATCTGCTAAAAGCATATCCAAGTCTCTTTTTGATTTGCCATTAAGAGACGGCAAATAATCACCTGGGTTAAATAGAAATTTATACCTATCGTCAGTGATCCTATTTCTCATCCCATTTAAGAATGTAAGTATTCCCAAAGCTCCTTTATTCAAATTTGGATTCCCTCCACCGGGAGCAGGTGATTGATGTTTACTTGAGATCAGCTTATCAGGATCTCCTTGTTCTAAACGTTCGACAAGTTGTAGTTCCCAATTTCCAGAGACTTGAACCTTGTTATAAACCTGTTTTTCAAAGTCATCCAACTCATACCACAGGTTATTTATGCTAAAAGGTATAGGACTATCCGCATTAATCGAATGTTCTTTTGGTTTTTTAGTTAATAGCTTCGACGCTGTTATTTTCCTTTCCTGTATTTCTGAACGAATAATATCCAATGCGTTCTCCTTTAACATTCCGGGAAATATTGAGAATAATTCGTTAAACGGTAGCGCCCAGAACGGAATATAAAGTTCTGCCTCCAATTTGCATTTATCAGCGTTTATTTTAAATACTTTACTATATCTTTTTAAAGTTTCATTATATTCTCCGTGAGGATCTATTAAAAGAATTCTTGAAGATTTATAACGACTATTGGAAGCAATTGCTTCCAAAATAACAGATACTGTATTAGACTTCCCACTTCCTGTGCTGCCAACAATAGCTGCATGCCTGGATAAAAATTTATTCAGATCAATGTGTGCTGGCAAACTTTCCGAGGCACTGATATGGCCTATTGTTAAGGAACTATCTTCGTTGATTTCACTGTATATAATTCTTAGATCATCAATGGTAACTAAATGCACTTCATCATCGGGCGTAGGATATTGAATTACTCCACGCTCAAATTTGGATCGTACGCGTTCTCCAACCAGTACTACAGTTATCCATCGGGAACTCTGATGGTTGCTTTCTGAATTTGAATTTCCTATTAGCTTCTCAGGTATAGCATCAGCCCCTGCTTGTGTAACAATACCGTATAAATGTGCATATCCTAAAGGTATTCTTACAAAAGAACCAATTTGTCCTATTCTGTATACTATTCCATTGATAATAGGCATTGACGACTTAAAATCGTCTGACAGCTTAACGGATAAGCGACTTCCATTCACACTTTTCACATGACCAATTATTGTATAGAATTTTTCTTCCCTCATGATACCATTTCTTTAGATGGATAAGATAATTTAATAAGGAATTCGACAAAATCCATAAAATTGACCAGTTTAAGCCTTCCGGTAGCTTTCATTTGCTCATCTCCTTTACCTTTATCATTTTCAGGAGTAGGAGCATCACGGTCAAAGAAATGATCTATAAATTCAAAGTCTTCTTTTGCAGGTTCTCTTTTCAATATCCAATCGGCAAATGCGCCTCCAATTAATGCTTTCTTATTCCCACATACCATTATTCTATTTGAGCGTCTCCCAATATTTACCGGAATTGATTTCTCGTTCAAGTTTTCATCAAAAACCAATGCTATAATTGTTGTGGATTTTGACTGTGCTAGGGCATTCATTATTGTGTCATTAATATGCTCATCTCCAAAGGAGTAACCACAAATAAATAAAACTCCGTCATCTTTCTTTAGAAAGGACGACAATCTCTCTATATAGCTGGAATATGGCTGTTTTCTGGAATCATCGTACTTTAGCATTGACGGATATATTACAATGCCATCGTCACTGATTTCCCTACTTCTTATTATCCTTCTTTCTTCAGAGTCATATCCCCAACCTAATGAGCCATGCAATTTCCAAAGCCTTACCCACTGAGGAAGCAAGCGATCGTTTTCAACACTTATCGGATCAAAAAAGGGCTTGTAACCGCCAACAAACCCATCAAAATAGGGTAAATGTTGCGATTCAAATCCTATTTCAAAAAGATAGTCGTAATTAGTAGTGAAAACTTCAACGGCATGCTTTCGGGCAGCGTACCTTATCCATCGTGCAAAATTATGATGTAAGCGGCAAGACGCATTAAGATTTATATCCTCATTATTGTGAACAGCTACTAAACCCTTAATTTCCTTTTGAAAAAGAGTCCTTAATTCCTTTAACTTATCTTTGTTTAAATCACATAAAGTGCCCTTGCCAATAACTCGAAGTTTCTGATCAATGGATGAAATAATATTCTCCAGCATAAATACTGATTTTTTCTTTTCTTCATCTAATTCGGCATCTTCCAATTCCTCTTTTATGATAGATAATGCTTTTTGAAAAGATTCATCAGTTATAGACGAAATAATGTGATCTGTCATCGCCCAAACTCCAGGAATCAAAGGCTTACGCCTGTTTTTTTCATCGAATTGATCTTTGCCATCTTTATTGGTTAGTGGAGCAGCCATTGAGGTACCTGCACCGAATAAAAAACCAATTCGTATTGTATTATTTATAAGTATTTGCTGAATACCTCGGATAAATTCTCGAGGATCGTGACCTTTCTCCATATTAATTTTTTTCTTATCCTGGTTATATAATTGTTTAATTAATCATTCAATTTTATCGAATTTGTAGTATTTAATATGTTTCTTGCAAATTATCATCAATACTCACCCTGTAACATTTCCTTTAGGTTAATTCGCTTTTCAGATAAATTATAATTTTTGAACTTATATCTCATAAATGCAGACATCATATCCTCATGAGTAGACATAATTATTTGATTATTTCCAAATTCATTTCTGAGTAGATCGACAAATCCATATAGATTCAGCTCATCCATAGTCTGTACTGGATCGTCGATGAGAATTATTCTATTTTGGGAATACTTTTTATGTAATGCTAAAGTGAATGAAATGATAAGTGCAGATAATTGACCTGAACTCATTGAAAATACTGCATCGTAAGTTTTATAAGGATTGGACTGAAAACGGATACCTTCCTTTTCCGAAAAAATGAAAAGGCCCAAGCCTCCCTGGAAGGATTGCATGATTCTTCCGGAGTATATGTGAAATACTATTTCTATGTCCTTGATAATCTTTTTCTGAAACTCTTTTAATGATTTTTGATAGATTCCTTTCAATGTGTTCAGTTGATCAGATGCTATTTTAGCATCCTTGTATTTCAAGCTTTTATCCGCTAGTTCTTTGTTCTTGGTATTTAGAAGTTCATTTTGACTTAATAACCACAGATAATGTAAGTGATTTTTCTTCATTTCAATGTTTTCCACACTAATAAAATCGATTGATTCGATTTTATTGTCAAAATACTGAGCAAAATAGTCTTTAAAATAAGGTTCTATCAACAGCTCCTCTATGTCAGTCTTTAATGATAATAGCTCCCTTTTAAACTCGTCTATTAAAAGAACTGCGTTAGAGTTTTGATTCTCGCTGAGATATTTTGAATAGTCAAATTGAAGAAAGTCAAAAGTCTTTAATATGTTATTTAAACTGTTGTTTTCGGTATTAAGCAATTCTTCAACAAATGGAATATCGTAGGTATTTGTAGAAAGTTCCTGCTCTATAATTTCGACGAGTTCTTGAACAATGCCCGACTTGAATGATAAAAAACTTTCATTAAATCGGTTACTCTTCTCTGAATTAATCTCCTTAATCTGGATGGACTTTAGTTCGATTTGGTTTAAAAGGTTTTCTATAGATCCCCAGTCGTATCCGCACAACATGCATTCACCATTTGAATTTCCGATATTTTTAAGTGCGTCAAGTTTATCCTTTAATTGATTCCTAGAAGCAGAAATGTCCGAATATATCTTATCAAGTCCTGATAATTCATTAATACTCTCCCGTAATTCATCTTTTGATTTAACGAAACGCTCCCTGATTTCTTGCGAAATAAAGGAGTGAATATTAATATCAATGGTTCCTTCAAGATTAGTATTACTCAGCTTATTCAACTGCTCGATTAAGGTTTGTAAGCTTATGTTTTTGGTTTTTAAAGCGCGAAATTCATCTTTCCTATCAAGAAACTTTTTAAATCTGAATAAGGACTTTACTTGTTCTTCGTGTTCTAGTAAATAATTAACGCCATTATTGATTTGATACCGCCTGAAAATCTCTTTTCTAGAAATGAAAACTTTCAGCCTCTCTAATATCCCATCAGTTTCCGCTATACTTTGGTAGTTAATCTTTGTTATATCCAGATTATCTCTGTCCCAATCTATATCTCGGTTAATAAATAACTTTATATATTGACTAGTGGAGTTTCCCAAGGTGAGATTTTCCGTTATCTTTCCTACTTCTAGTTGTAATTCGTCAATTTCAGCTTTCTTTGTTTGATGACAGATAGCATCTATTCTTTTTTTTAAATCCTCTATTCTTTTTATTTTAGCTTCGAACTCTTTTAAATCAAAAAGATGACCAATGTAGTTCTTTCTTGTCTTGTCGGAATGCTTCAGTAAAAAAAGGCATTCTTCTTGTTCTATATAGTTTAAAAATTGAAAGTTGGAATCGTAGTTTTTCCCAAATAAATTGGTCAAATATGTAACCTCATCTTCAATTAATAATCTATCTTGTGATTCGAAACTATTTTTCGTATGGAGCTTATATATTGAAAAATCAAGGCTCCCATCAATATCATTTGATTCAGCACTTCTTTCCAAAATATAAGTCTGATCATTTTTAGTCAGTTGAACGGTTATTGTAATATTCTCGCCGATTGCATTTTCATTGTAAAATGGATTTTCAGAAAACGTTTGCCTTCCATCAATCAGATCCTTTTTCAGAGCACTGTATCGCCTTATTCTCCCTGTAAAAACCAATTCAATAGCATCATAAATGGTAGTTTTGCCAAACCCATTTGGCCCATCAAAAACAATTGTGTCAGAGGAACTAAAGTCAATTTCGAATTCTCTAAAAATTTTAAAGTTTGAAATTTTTATCTTATCTATTTTCATGACTGTGTTGTTTTTAATTTTTGCAATATAAAATCGTCAGTCAATGTGGTAAGTTCTTCATCAGTAATAGAAAAGAAATCATTCTGCAATAGATCATTTAGCTTACTTTCACGAATGGCCTTCTGATTTATTTCTTCTAGTGAATCAAGGTTGTTTAATTGTGTTATATTTATTTTTAGAAATGGGATCTTATGTGCTATCCGATAAAGTAGTGACTGGTATTCATTGACATCAAATCGGGTTTTATGCTGCTCAAAAACAATATCTTGCAGCAACATGGACTCAATAGATGCTGCTATATTAGATGGATCTAAAACGTGCTTTAATTTATCCAATTCACCTTCCGTGTAATAAATAATGTTTTTTTTGAAATGGAACAGATCTTCTTCAATTTGCAGCAAATGGTCTTTGTTGACAGTATCAATGCTGTTTACCTTGTTTAGAATTAATAGGTTTGCGTTTTTATCAAACTGTGCATCACCAATTATTTCCTTAGCTTCTAAAAAAAGATTTATTTGTTCCTCTAGGACACTTTTTAATTCATATCTGTTTATTACAATCCAATAATTATAGTGATCCTTAAGAGAGAATATTATAAAACCAGAGCCTTCTTTTCTTTCGTGATTTCTTTCTTCGAATATTTTATTAACTATATTATCCATTTAATTTAATTTTAGCTGTTTCTAAATCGATTAATGCTAATTTTTTCCAATTAATTATTTTATCACTGTCAGGCTCTGAAACATCACTGATTTTATTTGCTAAAAGCTGAATACTCTCTACATTACATTCAGTAGTAACCAGGTAATCAGAATTAAATGGAACGTCTATCATATTGGACAGTGCTACGTTTAAAATCCTTTCGCTTATCCTTTTTTTATTTTGAAGATTATTAGATAATGTTATTGTGGTGGGGAAGTAATTTTTTTTATTATCACATTTCCATCCTACCCCATGGTTATTGTTTGATTCTTTGAGTTCCGATAGAATTACAAGAAAAGCATCCTTGATCTCATCCTCATGTAAGCTTCCGTCTGTATATTCTTGTAAGTTTTTGAAATGAATCTTTTTATGAGGTCGGATATTCTGTAAAAAAGACTTGAACTCTTTTGAGCTTAAAGCATTAAAATAGTATAAGTAATGATCCATTTTATCTTTTACGCTCGGTTCGATTCCAATACTGTCTGATTCGAAGCAATATTCTTGGTAATACCGATTTAAATTTGCTCTTATTTTTCTTTCAAAATAGGACTCGTTTTGAATGTTGGCAGAAATGTCCTCACGAATAACATTTAGAAATACACTTAATGGAATTGGATTTTCATACGCTGCGATTCCTATTTTTATGCCACCATGGTTTAATGAATGAATATGAACAACTTTGTCTGAAACTATTTTCTCTAATACGTCATATAAGATCTCAATAGTCCTTACGTTATCATGTCCAATAATATTATATTTAACTAATGCAAGAGTCAGTTGATTTCTTATCTTACTGTCTATTTCATTTAAGGGACAAAATTCTTCATTATCTTCATAGCAATAAATTTCGATCTGAGGATGTCTTGCTTTGATCTCGTCTTTTGTTTGTTCATTTTTCACAGCAAGGTGAAAAAAAGCATTTACATTTAAGTTCCCTAATTTAATCTTTTTAGTTTCTAGTTTTTTAAAATCTTCTTTATATGTTGAGTACAGCTCACTTTTTATAGCCTTTACCTGGTGTATTGTAATAGGTGTTACCTCGGCATTATCGTTATATGTTATAATTGAAAAATCCTCTATCGAATCAATCTGAACATATAATTCATTTAGCTGGGGCTCGTTTTTTTCATTTAACAGCTTAAGTACATGGTATAGTGCAACGCGTCCTTGATAAAGAAAGCCACTCCAGGTAGAAATTGCTGTATGTGGTAAAAGCTGTTTTGCCATGTAGATCTTTTTTATATGACTATTTTACTATTCTTTTTTTGAGGAAGTATCTCTGATTTATACACCTAAGATTTCAACATTACTCTTCCCACTCTGCTGCTTGCTAACTCTTATTTGCACCGGTATCCGTTCCGTCATCTCCTGTACATGGGAAATCACTCCAACCTTGCGCCCCTGATTATGCAGGCGCTCTAATGCATCCATTGCTATATTTAGTGTTGCCGGATCTAGTGATCCAAACCCCTCATCAATAAACAGGGATTCTACTTTCATACGACTGGAAGAAAGCGATGCCAGCCCCAATGCAAGTGCGAGCGATACAAGAAAAGATTCTCCACCTGAAAGAGAATAAACGGTACGTATTTCATCACCCATATCCTGATCTAACACCTGTAAACCTAGCGAATTGGGTATGCGTTGTAAGACGTAGCGCTTACTTAAAATAACTAAATGAACATTTGCATAACTGAGCAATACATCCAGGGTATATTCCTGGGCGATCTGGCGGAATTTCTTTCCGTCCGCAGAACCAATAACCTCATTCAGCTTTGCCCAATTATCTACTACCAGTAATAGCGTTTCTATAGATTGTAAGAGCGTTCCTATGCGTTGTTTATTAGTGGCATCTTCCCTTAGTCGAAAGGTTATTTCGTTACTAGTCTGATTATTTTGCTCATGATGTAATTTGGCTTCTGTATGTAATGTTATCAGTTCTTCAGCCGTGCGTTCTGACATCCACTCTTGTCGATGCTTATCTAGATTTTCTTCCCGCTCCGCCAATACTGATTTCGCTTGGGTTACTGCATCATCTATGGCACGTAGTTCTAAGCGCTCTTTTTCTATCCAATCCGGTGTGAAAGACAATAAGCGATCTAATTCATTTTTTGATAGACTGGCTGAATGTCGCTGATTGTAGGAATTGAGCCATTCTTGAATTTGCTGTTTAAAGGATGTTTCCTGTTCTGAATGTACAGATAGTTCTTTTTCTGTTTCTTCACACTGAGTTGTGGTACGGGTGAGACTAGCCAGCAGAATTTCTTTTTCTGATTTTTGTTGATCCAATACCTGCCGGGCTTTAATAATTGCGTCCTTGAAACCTTTTTCTATAGCTGATATAGGCGCCCCATTAAAAATAGCTTTCCTTTTCCCGGAAAGATCGTTCCATTGTTCCCGTATTTTTAATAACGCTTGCTCTTTTTGACTTGTTTCTTCTGATAGATGAATTAGTTGTTCCTGTATACCTTTCAACGTGGCAGCTAGTATTTCCTTTTGCTGTAAGCCTTCTTCTAATTGTTGGATGTTGTGTATCCACTGTGCTGCAAACTCCTGAATCTGTAGTACAAATTTATCAGCTTCTTTTTTCCATTGTTGGAACCATTGTTCAGAGGTAAAATAGACAGCTAGATTTTGCTGAAGATCTTCAAGACCAGTCTCTGCTTTTTCTCTTTCTAGTTTATGATTATCTCGTTGTTCCTCTATAGATTTCAGTGTTCTTTCAGTATCCTTTAACGCATTTGCAATGTTGACAAGTTGCTTGTCAGATTCATCAAGCATGCCTTTTTGCTTTTCCAGCTGCTCTTTCTTATTATTATAAGACAATATTGTATCCCGTAACTCACGTTGCTGGTCTTTTTCTTGTTGTAGTTTTTGGTGTAGCCATGTTGCTCTTTCGTCAAAGGCTATTGATGAAGCCGAAGCATGTATTTTAAACCGGCCCCATATGTCCTCTAACTGCTTAACAGATTTTTCCTTTAATGAAAGATCTTTCTCCTGAGTAGCTATCGTTTTATTTAATTGATCGCATACCTGCGTCAGACGGCTATGTGTAGTAAGGGTGTCTGTATAAGCTGTTTCTATTTTCTGATGGCTTATTTCCAACTCTTTAAGCACATGATCCAATTGGGTATTAAGCCCGGCATAAGGATGAGAGGTACTGCCACAAACAGGACAAGGTTCATCAGCTACCAATTTTGTACGCAAACTTTCAACGTTTTCTGCCGCAACCAGGCGGGCTTTCTCCAGCATACTTAGTGAAGTATTTCGCTGTATTACGTTAGTTTCAAGTAATGCTTTCGTATTGCCAAGTTGTTCAATATCTGCTTTTAGTTGTTTCCTGTTTTCTTCAAGTTGTTCTGTAATCTTAGTTTGTTCTGTAATAGCGCTGCTTAGTATTTTCCAGTGTGCTTCTGCTGCAATAATGTCTTCAATTGTTTCATCAAGGGCGCTTCTTTGCTGGTCTAAACTGGCAATAGAAATTACAGAAAATTCTTCTTTCTGACTTTCATATTCTTGTCTGGCCTGCTGTAATGATGTCTGAAGGGTTGCAAATTCATTGCTCAATCGCTGCCGCTCCTGCTCTTGCACCTTGATTTCTTCCTCCGCGGCCAGCACGAGAGAAAAACGGTTTTTTTGAGTTTCAAGCAGAATACCTGCATCATTCAGCTTAGATATAATAAGACTATGTTGTTCCGCAATCGGCTGGCGGGCAGTGTTGCTTTCTTTCCATTGTTGTAATTCTTTAACCTTGCTTTCTAACTGTTCCGCATCCAGTTGTTTCTGCGTAAGTTGTTGCTGCTGCTGTTGCAACTTTTGGCTCGCAGTATTAAACGTTGTTTGGGCCTGGGATGTCTGGAGTTCTTTTTCTGCCAATTGTACATCTAGTGTCTTTGCCTCATTTAAAAGTGGCAAAGCTGCCTCTTCTTCCGCTATTCTTGCTGTGAGGTTATCCTCTGTTTGTTGTAGCGTAATGTCGAGCGCATCTTTTTTTTGCTGTAATGCATTTAGCTGAACCCTAATTTGTTCCAGGCTGACTCTCTTCGCATTGATTTGACCTTGTACGGTATTTAATTGGGCAACTACCGGTTTTACAGATTGCACACTTACAATCTGCTGTAGTTGCTGTTCGCGGGGAATGGCTTCCTGCTTAACCGCAAAGGTCTGTTCACTGACAAGTTTTGCAGCGTCTAATCTGGATTGCAGGTTATTTAATTGTTCATGCCAAGAAATCTCTTTGCTTAATTCAAGTAGTAACTTTTCCTGGGCTTGTATGTCTTTTTCAACTGTGTCCTTTTGTTCTTGCAGGGAAGTTAACTCTTCACTGGTCATTGTTTGGATCCCTTCCCGTTGTGAATTGAGATCCCGTAGTTGCTGCGCCTGCTCCCTGTGCTTTTCATAAATGCGCCTGGATATTTCAGAATAGATGTGCGTACCTGTGAGTTTTTCTAAGAGTGCTGATTTTTCGTCCTTTCCTGCTTTCAGAAAGGCTGTAAAATCACCCTGTGCCAGCAATACAGAACGGGTAAATTGTTCAAAGCTTAATCCCACCAGGCGCTCAATTTCTGTCAGCAGTTCAGTTTTTCTTCCCGGAGCAGGTGAATTTGTACTGATATTTTTAAGCGCCACGTCAAAGGCCTGTAAGTTTCCATCCGCCCTGTTTCGTGCTCGTCTTACCATCCAGGTCGCGCGATAAGGCTGGTTATCTACTCCTACAAAATCAACTTCTGCAAACCCTTCTGCTGTACCATCCCGCAGTATACCACGTACATCATTCTGGCTGATGGAAGCTCCCTGTACATCGTATATGTCAACGCCACTCTCAGCTTGCTTGTATCTCGGCGTTTTGGCATAAAGTGCCAGGCACAATGCATCTAATATAGTAGACTTACCTGCCCCGGTAGGACCAGTAATAGAAAAGATTCCGGCAGAACAAAGTGGTTCCTGTGTGAAGTCAATTTCAGTAATACCTTCCAGTGAAGCAAGGTTTTTTATGCGAATGGCAAGTATTTTCATCTCGTTAATCGGTTAGGGTTGCTTCCTGAGCGATTGCATTGAACATTTCAAGCAATTCTGGTGGTACAGTATTGTTATATTTTGATTGGTATACTTTGGAGAAAACTTCCAGCGGTTGTAAGTCATTCAAATTTTGACTTGCCACCATTTCTGGTTGAGTATCAGTAGTTGTTGAACTGGCGTATCTGACATCTATTTTTGCTAAACGCACATGTTTCCCGGTCAAAGACATTTCTATTTTATGCCGGAGAGCTGGCTCAGGACCATCCAGCAGTACTCTTACTTCAAGGTAAGGTGCTGGTTCTGCCTGACTGTTGATGTTGGGCAACTGCTCTAATGCAGTAAGTACTTCAGTAAGTTTGCTATGCACTGCCGGGGAACGTAATAATGGGATTACTACTGGAACGTCGATGGGGGCTAGTGCAGTAATGTTTTCGTCGTTTAGCTCAAAAACAATTACCTGGTGTTTATAATTAATTTCGGAGAAGGACATGGGGAGCGGGCTACCGCAATAACGAACATGTTCTTTTCCTCCAATTCGCTGTGCTTTGTGAATATGCCCTAATGCTACATATTTAATATCCTCATGGAAGGCTGAAGCGGAAATACATTCCACGCCACCCATTATCAGTCTTTCCGTTTTATCCTGCTCCGTTATTTCCGCCTGTTGCGCATGTAAATGCCCCATCGCAATAATTGCTTGTCCGGGCTGTTTATTTTCAAGTGCGTATTCATAAGCGGCTTTATATAAGGCCGTAACGCCTTCTGTATAGGGATTTTCACAATCCGCAATTACCGGGTAATCTCCCATCCGCAAAAATGGTATTGCCAGGCACCATGCCTTTATATTACCTTGCTTGTCTTTTAGAGGTATAGTCAATTTTTCGTATACAAAGTTTTCTTCTGTATCCTTCTCTATTAGTCCTATGATATGTATGTTGGAGGATTCCAGCAATGGAGTGGGAGATTCTAAACGGGACGCAGAATCATGGTTCCCGGCTGTAACTACGATTTGCAATCCTGGATTGCTTTTCACAGCGCGATTTAAAAATGTATAAAACATTTTTAGCGCATTGGCAGAAGGGTTAGAGAGATCAAAAACATCTCCACTGATAAGCAATACGTCTATTTGCTCATTGGTCAGGGTTTCTACCAGCCAATTTAAAAATTGTTGATGCTCGTATGTTCGATCATACTCATGGAATAATTGGCCGATATGCCAATCGGCGGTATGCAGCAATTTCATAACATAACAATCACTTGAATGATTTAAATTAGTTTACCTGGTGTAGACGGTTCTAAGTTGTTCAATGACAACGTCACATTTGCCGATTAGCGCCGTATTATTTAAACTTTAAGGATAGGTTGAATTTTTTAGTGTTAGTTTCTACCTTAAAATTTAACTGGACCCACCTCAATAAATGCATGTGTGTGATAATAACGTTAAGAAATGTTTATCGAATTTCTTAACTATTTTTATTTTCACTCTTTGGTAACTGTATGCAAGTTATTATAATTGACAATCACTAAAAACAGGATTTTTCCCCTTCTTTGCTTTTATCATATCATCAATTCAAAATCTAAGTTTGGGAGAAACTTCTGATTTGTAGATCAAGTAGTGGTGTTCCGGCTTAATAGGCTGCATTTCCACTAACTACCTCATCAAACTGTGCATGCCGGTTTACAGCAGACGTTTACCCTATTAATCTTCTTCATCGGTTTATTTGATTTTCACTCCTGGTCACGCTTTTCAACAAGGCGCTTCAAAATCTGAGTATGCAAGGTATATAGACCATAGTACTTTTGTAATCCACTTATTTCAGCCATACCCTTTTCTTCCAGCACTTCGGATCAGGTGTCTGCACATCTCTTTTATCAAGCCGTTATTCATGTTGTTAAAAGTCTTTCCTAAGTTTTCTATTCTGAAGTAGTTCAGTAATCCTCTTAGTGCTGGAATGATGAGTTTCACAATCTTGTATAGCTGCTGGGACTTAAATTATATAAAAATTGCTCTAATCTTATTGCATATAGCTTTTATTGCTTTAGGCTGTCCCCGGAGACTAGCTTTGCCATTACGGCTCATAGGTTCCTGAAAGTGATACCAAGAATTTAATGCACTCTACCTTACCCAAATAAATACAATAAGTTTTCTCCTCATTGATCTTGACATCTAACAAGGCCAATTCTCCCGTAATCTTAGATTTACTTTTTTTCCCTGACGTATCTCCATCAGCGTGCCAACTAAGCTGGATTATCAAATCATCAGCCCAATGCGTATATTTCAGATTTGTATACGCCGCATGTGTTTTACTGACTTCTTTTGCATTTCCAATGCACTTTATCTACTTTTTAATGACTAATAATAGCAACGGATATAGAAGAAGTGTCTATACAATAGGTGAAAAAAATAATATAGAAGGAAAAGATAATAAAGCAGAAGTAGCGGAAGATTAATAAATGAAATCCTAGTATTATGCTAGGGCTTTATTTATTAATCTATTATTACCGGCTCCATAAATAGACAGAATTTGTTGTGGTCTTCCTTGTTATATGATCGTTTGCATGATTTACAGGCAATGCCTTCTTTAAAGAGTGCAATGTAGTGGATAATAGTTCATGTTGCAATTTTTTGAGTTTAATGATTTGTAAATCTAGGTAATAGTAATATTCAAAAAAATACCCACTAGTTTGTATTTTATAAATGAAATCTATAGATATGGTTCAGTGTTTTTGATCCTGTTTATAATCCCCAACGATCGACATATATTATTTCTTTTACAAGAGTTAACAGTAAAGCAATTAATCAGTTTTAACTGCTAATGATTACAGAGCGTAAATTCCAATAAAATGGTACCAATTCAATTAGGTGCTATCAATATTACCTGGGGATCCTCAGCTTCTTAAACAACAGAGATGCCAATGCAGCCACGGAATAATTGTTTAACGTGAAGATTAAATCGTTTAGAAATGCGATGAGAGGGGTTAGAGATGTAGAATTCATTCGATTCAGGTTATCCGTTACCTAAAATTTCCACACGACAATTACGACAAGCATAAAAGAAAAAAGGTTGATAATCAATAGATTATCAACCTTTCCAAGTGCCCAGTAGCGGTACATTCTCGAACCAACTGGCATTGATTATAAATAAGTTGAGTTAAATTTGACCTGAATTATTCGCCGCCAGTCAATTTTTCAATATCGTCCAGATCTTTATGTCTACCGGCAGCTTTTTTAGCTTCTATCAGATTATTTAAATGAATAAATCTGATTTCTAATCCTTCTTCATTGAAAACTTGTGCTTGTGGGTATGCATCATAAAATTCTACCCCTTTTAATTTTGTTATTATGTCAATACTAACAGGTGGACGGCCATAAGAAAAAACATCTGCTACTTCTACATCAAGAAATTTAGATTCCGTCATGTCAAATAGCGGGAGACCAAATTCGGCAAATGCTTTAACCAGTCTTTGATAATTGTCTGAGGTTCTATTAACCCAAATATCCATATCGCCAGTAACTCTTCTATAACCGTGCAGGATAACAGCATAACCTCCAACCAGAATGTATTCAACATTCTGATGATTCATTGCCTGAATAAAATCCCGGAAATCATCATTGAAAATTGTACCCATTAATGACTAAGTTTTCTGCAGGAATGGAAGGTTTTATCTAATTTTGGCTGATTGGTCATAGAAAAACCATAGGCTTGAGAGATGAGATAGTATGCCTGGCGTAATCGTTCTGGATAAGAAACGTTTTTGTTATACACATTTGCAGCATCTGCCTCTTGGAATGTCATCATCCTAAATGCAGTTCTATCGAATTTATAATCAGCCATAGTGAAATTTTGTAATAAATGTACGAATTATGATGCAAGATGTCAACCTGTATCAAAAGGAGGCGAAAAGGTTGCAGATATTGTTTATTTTTCCAATAATACTAATCGTTTGTTTATTTCTCGAATACTACAAAATTCTGCGTCCCATTTTTCACCTTCTACCAACCCAAGCCATTGTATATAACTGGCCTTTTCCGGATGTTGTTTTTTCTTTAGTATTTTCACCATTTCGTAGTAGCCGGAAATTCCACCAACGTCTTCTGGCGGACAAGCACCACCTCCATCAAGACAATAAGGAACATACATGTCTTTCTTTTCGATTTTCTCCAACAATATCTGATGGGTCCATCCATCACCAAAATCATAGATATAACAATATGTCTGGCCTGCCTTTTTGAATATTTTACTTATCCTAGTTTTTCGGGCATCAATAGTTGTTATTTCCGGATCAATATCATCTCCTGGGTAGCCATAACAAATATTGTCCATGAATCCTGATTGAGAGAATTGAAAAAGATGACTATTCTCCCATCCAAATGCACCTTGAATGGCTTTATGCAATTGGTAGAAGGTATAATCGGTAGGAACTACAATCCTTCTCCAAACTTCTGGTTCCGTTTCCTCCAATTTAATATGAAAAACATAAATCATCTCCGGACAGGTTTATCTTTAATATAATCTTTGACCAACTGATAATGGCGTTTTAACCGATTAGCATAGTCTTTGTCATTGTTCAATATATCCTGAAAAATTTCAAGGAAGCTCCCTGCAAATTTTGATTGGTTGGCAAATGTTACTAATGCTGGTCCTTTGAATTCAATGAGCATTTTATCATCTTCTTCGTTTCCCATCCATTCTTTATAATATTTGAGACTTTCCCAACCATAGGTAATTGTCGCAATTGGACTGGATGATCTTTCACTAACAATATTGATGTAAACGTTTCTGCAGTCACAATCCAGATCAGTGCAATAAAGATCAATTAATGCATAAGATCCGGCTGGAAGGCCCCATAGGTTTTTATCCATGAAAGTTAGGACCCTGGTCTCTCTATTGGCGATTTCAGGGAAATATTCACCAAAAGCGGTATGCATTGTGTTTAGTCTTGATGAACGGCAAACATCGTAAATTCTGGTTAATTCTGAAAGGATTATGTGAACTGGGTAATCATTTTACATGAAGTTAGCATATAAGGGGCTACATCTAAATATGCTGATATATAAGATTTAGAAACATGAAAATCTGACACTCACTAAATTTAAAAAGCCTTACAAATCAATTACTTGTAAGGCTTTCGTGCCCAGTAACGGTAGGTTTTCGAACCAAATACTGTTGATATTAATTAATTTACGGTTATTAAGCGCTTGAACCCACAAACAGAAATGATATATTATTTACATATTTTCATTTGCCCGTCTCTGCCATTTCGATTACACCAAATTTGCTCCGTCAAGGATAATGATTAACGTAACTTTATACTATTACGCTATATAAAGATTTTTGTAGTCAAGGTCTGTCTAAGTGAAGACCTTATGTTAAGGGCGGTCTGGTCCAAGGTACGGGGTTACCCGTTGTATATCTGAAGTTCGATCAACCTGTAAAAAGTGCGGTAATAACTGTCGCTGATGTGAATGGCAGGATTTGTCAGCAGGCGACAGTGAAAGGCGCTACCGGTGAATTAGATTTATCCAATGCCAGCCCTGGTATTTATATCCTTACCATGCAAACCAACAACGGGCGGAAGGTAAGCTACAAAGTCGTTAAGCAATAAGTGTAACGGATGATAAATAAAGGAGCTGTCACCAATGGTGGCAGCTCTTTTATTTAAAGGAGAGACAGTTGGTTCCTATTCGCTATCTACTGGTCCACATGTACCAATTGTAAAAGCTCTTGGTCACGTAGCCATATATTGATATGTTTTGTTGCACATTTTAGACTATATGCCTCGCTGACAAAGGTTTTGCGACGAGTGTCTTCGTAGTTGTGCTAACTTTCCCTACCTTCGCGATCTTTAATTTCACGATTATTTGTCTATATATATGAAAAGTCATCTATCGCTTTCGCGGTTGCTGGGTTCAAAGGATATATACCCCAATGAAGCGCTGTCAACCAAACGGCATTATGCAGAACGGATTGGTAGCAAGAGATTGCGCCAGTTTGCTGCGCTGTATTTAAGTCCGGTCAAACAAAAAGAGGATATAGCATTGGAAGAGCTGATAGCGCAATGGTTTACCTTTAATGGAAACCACACTTACCAGCAAAGTCCTTCCTTCACCTACATTTACGATCATTTAAGGCGAATCAGGAATTTCCATGCAGGAGAGCATTTGCACCTGATCAATTCCGAGGCATTACTGAACCTGCTTGTATGGTTGGAAAACAATCCGGACCTGCCGGAAGAGGTAGCGGAGGATGCTGGCGTGACCATTCATCTGTTTCATCTCAATCTGCTGTTCAATGATGATGTATTGGCTTTCTATCAGCAAGGGGCAGAAATCACCAGACTGGTGCAGGATGACAATTACCTCCAAAGGGTAACACTTAGTTTGTCCTTCTCTCAGGCAGATTTGTTCAATATTGATTATTCGCAGCTTTTCTATACCCAGTTTTACAAGGCCATCCGATTGCTGGACTTCCTGGAGGCTACACCAAAGTACCAACCCCTGTTCCAGGCCTTTCTGGCTGAATTTGGGGTTAGCAAAAAGGACTATTTTAAACTGCTTGGTCTCGCGATCGTGGCTGGCTCCAAAGGACAGGATGGCTGGAATGTCATACAGGTTCCTAAAGATGATCTATACGCTGAAAACTGTGCTTTTCTGGATAAGGTGGCTATCACGCCTGACTACGACGTATTGGATGAGCAAAATGACTACCTGTCGCTCCGTTCCCGGCCCATTAAACGTATTGATGATGGAGAGTATATCTCCCTGTTTCCGTTATTCCTGATAAAGAAGCTGTTTAACGGGACCATCTTCCTCTTGTCTGATTTGCAGCAAAGGCGTCCGGAACTGCTGAGTGGCAGTTTCCTGGGCCATATTCGGGCAGATTTCTCGGAAGAAGTACTGTTATATGATGTCCTGGATCAGTTGTATCCAAAGACGGCTACGGTGCGGCTGACGGGAAAGGTGCTGAAAGCAGCGGGAATGATACGGGAACCTGACTATTATCTGAGAGTAGGAAACACAGTGGTGCTGCATGAGTCGAAGGACTTCTTCATACCCGGAGAAACCAAGCTGTCGTACAATATTGATGAAATAGAGAAGCTGCTGAAAACAGACGGTAGGGGTTCTGTGCCGCCGAAGCCGGACCGTCTGGGTAAAGCTGTGGTACAGGTAGCGGCCAATATCGAAAGAGTGCTGAAAATGCAGATAGCAGGCGATACTGACTACGATCCGGCTGTTGTGGAGATCTTCCCTGTTATTGTAGTGTACGATTCATTGTATAGCGCTGCCGGCCTTAATTTCCGGGTACACTACTGGATGGAAGATGAGATCAACAAATTGAAGGCAAAGCCTGAGTTTGAGGGTGTTGACTTCAGCCGTGTGCACCCAGTGACGCTGGTAGAGATCGATACGTTGATCAACTACGAAAGCTACTTCGCTAATGGTACGCTGGATTACATAGGATTGCTACGGGCTTATCAGCAAACGATGAATTACCAGAAAGTAAACATAACGGACATAGTACAGTTCGCCGAACAGTCCTGTATGTCTTTTAGCAAATTTATAGGGGATGTCTGTATGGAGCGGAACCTGCCTCTTGACCTGTCCAGGCTGAATGCATTGCTGATCAGCTATGGAATTGTGTAGTATCGCTGATAATGCCTCTTTTTTAGTGTAATCAGCAGTAGCACATTACAATTATCATCATCCAACAAAATCGTACTCCATCATGCAAAGCATATATACACTTCAGACGCTATTCACCCATTTTAAGTTTGGTTCACGATCGATCAGTGGTCCATTTACGGTTATGTGGTATCTACTTGATGTCGATGAACAGGGAGATGAAATAGGTATTCCTTTCACAAAGGAACAATTGGACGTATTTCAGGCATATACGTTAAACAATACGGTGAACTTTCCGGCAGATAATAAACAATATAAGATTGATGAAGAAAATGTGCTGGAATGGAGTGAATACCATGAAATTCCTGATCCCGAGCTTCGACGTCCGCAGATAGTGCTGTTAAAAAAAAGACCAATGCAGGTATACGAGGGTGTTCAGGGGGCTATGGAGATTACGCTTGCCAACGAGACATTGAGCATGAGGATACCCTATACATTACCCTTTGATGTTGTTGGGGAGATCCTATCTAAAAGTGACAGGTGATAACCTGAGAATTAAGTGTGCATTTATTAGATGTAATAATTCAGATTTGATCGCACAGTCGGTCATTAATAACCTCGGACCATATTGTCAATTAAGGTCACCTCGTCTTGATCGAACCAATTTTAGCTTGAATATGAAATACTTGTAAAACAAGAAGAAATAGTAAAAAATAATAAGACCCGCTCCTAGAGCGGGTCTTATTATTTTTGTGCTCAGTAACGGTAGGTTTTCGAACCAATTTGTGTTGATTATAAAGAAATTGCATGCATATATATCTTCAATAGATGCTCAATGGTTAGGATTGGAAATCAACAACTATAAGATATTTCATATAATTTATTTTAGTTGTATTTGCAAGTTACAGCGTCTCCTTTTTTAGATTAAATAAAATTTCAATAACTCGAATAAATTGTGTTACGTTAAAGTCATCAATGCAATTGATAAAATTTGGCCCAACGTAATGTTTCTCTCATTACAATTTTGGAAGGACGTAGCGAGGGCGTGTTCTAGAAACAGTCTTTCAGGGAAGTATGGCCAATATGTGATTGGAATGAGTTATATGTCCATCATGAATAAGTTTTGAATTGCTGTCGTAGATTTTTTAAAGCCAATATTTAAAAAATAAAATGAAAAATTTCTTTTCCGATCCAGACAACCTTAATGAAAATCCGATTCGCGTATTGCGCGGTAATGTTTACCAGGAACTTTCTAGACTAAGTCCTTCCTTTATTGCGGTGCTCCGTAAAGCAGCTGCGGAAGGCAAGTTGGATCCCAGTAATATTCAATTTAGTGACAGTGAATACCCTGCGACGAATGGACCAGCGGCGGGAGTCGGCATGGTATTGCTGTATGATGGATTTCAGATGTACCTTTGGTGTATGTGTTATTGTTTTGTCGTGTATCATTCCGAAATGACCGTAAAACGACAAGCAAACAGAGATGAAGAAAATGATGATGTTATGGATGGTGTCGATATGGAGAAACTGAAAACTGCCATGAAATTGATGGAATATGCACAAAGTCTATTAAAAGGCTATCATCCTTGGGATATTAGTTTACCTAATCCGGCATACTATTCGGATGAGATGCATGACACGATTACTAAGGTGAATGCCGTATATCTGCATGCGATGAATTTCGTTATCGCTCATGAAGTGGCACATATCGAGCTCGATCATGTTACTGACAATGCAGCTTTAGACCTAACCGAACTTGACATGGAAATACAGGCTGATGCCCGCAGTGTCGAATTGATAAAAGATGGCATGACTACAATTAATAAAGACACGGCTGAACTTGGAGTACTTGCGGCTCTATGTACTCTACTACTTATGAAATCCGAACTTTCTGGAGGGGGGCATCCTGATAGTGACGACCGTATTGGCGCTTTCATAGAACATATAATTGTTGACAATCATAGCCATCTTTGGGGTATCGCTGTTCTTGCTTACCGCCTTTGGGCAGATCATTATGGGCATGGTATATTCTTTTTTCAAAACCTGGATTCGGCAAAGCTCATATATGACGAAATTCGCAAACAGCTTAAAGAGGAAACGTTAGTTCAATACTGCGAAGTTATTGTACCGGAAGGAACTTATGGCGTTACCTGCTATGATGTGGGAGATAGAAGGCAATTTTATACCAAAATAGATGGCTTTGGTGTTTGGTTTGAAGCAGACCAATTACGAGGGACAGTAAAACCCATAATGAACGACCAGTATATTGATCCGACGAAAATTTCAGATTTTATAACCGCTCTTTCAGGGCTAATTGATAACGGTTCTTCTGGCGATCAAGTGCAGTGATATTGATTTAGTGAGATACAAATAACTATGCTTTCGCTTATACAAATTTTAGCCTCTACTATAACATTGATTTTTATAGATTTTTTGATTTGATGATAACCAGTTCAGAAAATCAGATTATAAAGCCCCAAGATCCAATTTTTAGGAATATGCCTGAATCTGTTGTCATAGAAATTATCCAGGTGAGCTTAGGTGAGGTAAAACATAAAATTATTAGCGACTTTGGATATTTTAACTCAATCTTTCATTAAATAGTGATCTTTTACTTTTTTCTTAAATGCTATTGGATCATGCTCTTCAATATTTTTCTTTAACTGTGACCTTCTCTGTGCTCTATTCAACAAAGGAAATTGCTTCTTAGTGAAACCTTTTAACTTGTGGAATTTGCTCTCCTTATTATATGGGATTTTATCAAGCTGTTCATAAAGTAGAGTAAAAAGCACGTCGCCATTCATGAATAAATATTCAAATCTTGTGCTCTCATTATTTAATGAAGTTATGGATCCTTCCAAATTACCGGATTCAAGGAAAATGTCATAAAAGTTGGTAAAATCACGTAATAAATAGAATCCAGATATTTTATCTTTAGGACCAATATACCCCCAGTATGGAGCTGGCTTCAAAATGTCGATTGCTTTATAGAAGTATACCCCCATACAAGTTGCAATACTTATTACCAATTGATTTTTTATTAAGACATTCAACTCCCTGCACCACAGTCCAAGATCCTCCCAAGTAACAACTTCCATACTCGTTAATTGAATACCTTGCTCAGAGCTATGCATTTCAAAATGCAAGATGGGTATCAACATCCCTCTCATAACTAGAATCTTAACCTCTTGAAAGAAGTTAAACAAGTCCTCCTTTGTCTTTATAATTATCAGATAAGCGGCTGTATTATTTTTTAGACACTTCCATTTAATAACATTATTATATAGCTCATCGCCTGTTTCACGATCACCAATCTTCAATGATTGTATGACAAATACTGCGTTATAGGATAATTCATAATAGAATTCGATACTTCCCATATTCTGTAGATTCTGTTTATGTTGACCCGGGTCTCTGGGATGTTGCCCCACCTGCGTAGCAGGTAATAAAAGTAAGAGCTAAATGCTATGTAAAATACAATGATTATTTATTTCTTCGTCTTAGTGATTCTCCTTTTAATTCTACCCTGTGTGCATTTGCTGTCAATCTGTCAAGGATTGCATCGGCCAAGGTCGGATCATTAAGATACTCATGCCATTTCGCGACAGGTAGTTGTGATGTCACAATTACACTCTTCTTTCCATATCGATCCTCAAGTAGCTGAAGTAAAGTAAGACGGATCTCCTGTGCCATCGGTGCCAGTCCGAAGTCATCGAGGATAATGAGAGTCTGTCGCTCAAGATGATTCAGTAATTTGATATATGATCCATCCAGTTTAGAGAGTGTTACTTTCTCTATTAGCCGGTTCATATTCAAATATGTCGTTTTAAATCCCATCAGGCATGCGTGATGGCCAAGAGCACAGGCGAGGTGGCTCTTGCCACAGCCTGTCGCTCCTGTAATTAAGATGTTTTGCCCCTGATTTATGTAATCGCTACTGGTTAAAACAGCTAGTTGCTGTTTAGTCAGATTCCGTCCGGGGCTGCAATCTATTTGCTCTATTGTTACAGGCAGTCTTAGCTTTGCCAGTTTTAAATAGTATGCAGTCTTTTCATTGCTCCTATTCTGTTCTTCTGATTGAACCAGGTAAGCAATAAGATCATGTCCTTGTAATTGTTGATTCATAGGTAATTCCAGTTGAGCATTATAAGCCTGATACATTCCCTGCAGGCGAAGTTGTTTCATTTGCTCAAGTGTTTGTGTGCATTCATCATTTGACTTTTTTATTTATAGTGATCCTATCCCCTGAATTAGTCCATGGTGATTAATACAGTTATCTCTTGATTCCTCTGATCTATCCAGGCCCCGTTCAAGGATATTCGGACCATAGTGTAATTAACGCGTGTGCCCAGCAATGCTCTTTTGCAAGCTCGCTCAAGGCGGTCAGCCCCATACTTTTTCTGAAGCATCAACATGCCAAAGCAGGCTTTATAGTTTTGTTCAATATAAATGCTGTTTTCCAGGATATTTGCGGCTGTTTGTTGCGTTGATGGCCCAATACGAGCTGCCTGAGCTAGTAAGTCATCCCGGTTCCAGCCTTTTATCTGCTGCATCCGCTGATGATTGGGTGGCATGTGATCAGGTATAGTATTGTAAGACTTTTGCTGGTCGTTCCTAAAGTGAATAGCTATTCTTTGATATTCAAAATATGCTTCTACGGAATGTTTATCATATAACACCTTAACTTTTTTCCCCACGTATTGATATGGTACACTGTAATAGCGATGGTCGTCAGAAAGCTGAATATGATAATTACGCTGGACAGTCAGCAGGACAACTTTTTTAACAATAAAGGGCGTGGATGGAAGTGGTTTCAAACATGCTTTCTCATGTTGCTCATAATAGTACCACCTGCTATAAGGGGTATTTCTATAAGGTTTATTATTGAGAAGAATAAGCTGATCATACATTGCTGCATTAAGAGCTTGCAGGCTGTTGAACTCTCTGTTTCTAAGGGGGCCATAAATGTGGTTATATATTATATTTACAGCTTTTTCAACCATTGCCTTATCCCTTGGGCTATACGGCCTGGTCGCACTAAAAGTAGTTGCATAGTATTCACTTAACTGGCCACATATTTCAGTAAATACTGGTTCGTATTTGTCCGGCTTTATTACAGCAGTCTTTAAATTATCACATAAGATCGTGATCGGAACACCACCGAAGAAAAGTAACATTGCATTGATGCAGGCAATAAAATCAACTGTACGTTGAGTATGAACCGACATACAAAATATAAGACCACTAAATGGAAGGATTGCAATGAATACTTCACATTCAATTTTTTCACCCGTATCTGTATCTATATATGATTGCTTTTTGCCTGCAAAATCGATCATAATGATGTCTCCAACAATATAATCCATGTGCATGGCAACATCCAGCCTCTTAAGAAATTGATTCAGATGATGGCAATAGTGGCTATATACATATCCATCAGGATTTTGCCGTAAATATTCCTGCCAAAGTAATTGACGGGTAACACCTGTTCTTCCCAGCTCATGCTGTATATCCTTAAAATGGCTAATCAGTTGCTCTAACCGTTGTGCATCATGAGCCATGCTTTCGTTACCATAAGCTCGTTCCGCCAGTGCTACATCATTTTGATTGTTTTGAGTGCTATCATTCTCATTCGTAAGCAAGGTTAAATATTTCCGCACACTATTGCGGCTAATGCCTAACCGACGAGCCATTTCCCTTATACCTACACCATCCTTCTTAAGCTGTAAAAGTTACTTTAATTGTTCCATTGCTATTGGCTTTTGTCCCATGCTCCCATATTTTTAAGGAGCATATAATACAAAAAGCTCTTACTATTTACTCCTGCAGGGTGGGTCAAAATGCCAGAATGACATAGTGAATTTTAAAAAAATAAAATTCCAGGTGGGTCAACATCCCAGAATTCGGGCATATCAACCTATGAAATCTCAAAAAAGAGGTGGGTCAACATCCCAGAATTTGATTCACCTTTTAGGTGGGTTATCATTCCAGAATGGTGGGTCAACATAATTCAGAGAAGTGGGTCAACATCCTCCAGAATCTACACCATATTCTATATTTTCATTTGCTCAATTGTACATAATCATTATCTAAGATAGGGAGTTCAAAATTTCCATGAAAAACAATATTTTCGAAAATAAACTTGGTTTGGGAACTAGATCGAACCAATTTGAGATTGACTTTGAAATACTTACAAAATATTGTAGAATAATATAAAAAGCAAAACCCGCTCTATGAGCGGGTTTTGCTTTTTATGTGCCCAGAACTGGATTCGAACCAGCACACCCTTGCGAGCGCTGCGACCTGAACACAGTGCGTCTACCAATTTCGCCATCTGGGCAACTGATTCCGTGTTAAGGGATTGCAAAGGTATACACTTTTCCCAATATTCCAAATATTTATATAGAAAATTTTCAACCTACCGACCATGCATACACAAAAAAGGCCGACCCCCTAAAAGGTCAGCCTTTCTTTTCAAGAGCCATCCAGCTTATACAGCTACATTGAACTCTCTAAGCGTATCGTTCAGACTCGTCTTCAGATCTGTAGATTCTTTACGTTGACCAATGATCAGCGCGCAAGGAACCTGGTATTCACCAGCTGGGAACTTCTTAGTATATGTACCAGGAATTACCACACTACGTGCCGGTACACGACCCTTGTACTCTACCGGCTCAGCACCACTTACGTCAATGATCTTGGTAGACTTAGTCAATACTACATTCGCACCCAGCACCGCTTCTTTTTCTACTATCACACCTTCTACCACAATACAACGACTACCCAGGAAACAACCATCTTCGATGATCACCGGACTAGCCTGCAGTGGTTCCAGTACACCACCAATACCAACACCACCACTCAGGTGTACATTCTTACCTATTTGTGCGCAGGAACCTACTGTAGCCCAGGTATCCACCATGGTACATTCGTCTACGTATGCACCGATGTTTACGTAAGATGGCATCAGGATCGCGCCTCTACCAATGAATGCACCATAACGTGCAATCGCATGAGGTACTACACGAACACCCAGATCTTTATAGTTGGATTTCAGCTTCATTTTGTCATAGAACTCAAATGGTGGGAGGTCTATGGTTTCCATCGTTTGGATGGTGAAGTACATCAGGATGGCCTGCTTTACCCATTCATTGACTTTCCAGCCTTCTCCTGTGGGTTCTGCTACCCTGATCTTTCCCTTATCTACAGCTTCAATAACAGCTTTGACAGCATCGCTGTAAGTAGATTCCTGTAGCAGGCTGCGGTTTCCCCAGGCAGCCTGGATGAGTTCTTGTAGCTCCATTGTGTATCGAAATTTTTCACAAACATAGTAAAAGAGGGGGGAATTTTTCACTGATGCTTTTCCTGATTAGCCTGAAAACCACAATGAAGGCGTTAATGCCCTAACCTCCCAACCACCTAACCTCCTTACTCCTCAACCTCCCCCACACCCTCAACTTCCTTACTCCCCAACACCCTCAACCTCCCAACACCCTCAACCTTCCCTTACCACCTAACCTCCCAACACCCTCAACCTCTTTACCTCCCCACCTCCCAATTTTTTATTTATTACCTTTATCCCCCTTTAAACCATTCTATGAATATTGCTTTCGATGCCAAACGGGCTTTCCAGAATAACACAGGTCTCGGCAATTACAGCCGGACCCTGATCAGTTCTCTGGCTACCTATTACCCGGAGCACAATTACTACCTGTACGCACCCAAACTAACGGGTATGTACAACACCGCTGCTTTTAGCAATATCACCACCATATTGCCTCAAAAGCCCCTGCATCGCCTGTTGAAAGGCCTCTGGCGCAGCAAATTTGTAGTGAGTGAACTGGCGCAACAAGGCATTGATATCTATCATGGTTTAAGTCACGAGATCCCTTTCGGCATTCATAAAAGCGGCGTCAAAAGTATCGTTACCATGCACGACCTGATCTTTGAACGCAACCCGGAACAATACAATCCCATTGATGTGCAGACGTATCGTAAAAAGGCTAAATACGCCTGCCAATACGCCGATAAGGTCATTGCGATCAGTGAACAAACCAAACAGGATCTGATTACGTATTATAACACACCGGCAGACAAAATCGCGGTCGCTTATCAAAGTTGTGATGAGTCGTTTGGTGTACAACATGGCAAAGCGGAAATTGCACAAATGCTGGAGAAATACAACTTTCCGAAGGAGTATTTCCTGTATGTTGGATCGTTGATTGAGCGGAAGAATTTGTTAGGTATCCTACAAGCTATGGTGCAGCTGAAAGGTAAGGTAGATATTCCTTTGGTTGTTGTGGGTGGTGGCAGTAGTTATAAGAAAAAGGTAATGGATTTTATTGCTGCCAATGGGTTGCAAAAGAGCGTTATCCTCGTAAATGATACGGTAAAATTCGCTTATAATGATCTACCTGCTTTGTACCAGGGAGCTAAAGCGCTGATTTACCCATCTTTCTTTGAAGGATTTGGTATACCTATTCTGGAGGCAATGTGGTGCCGTACACCCGTGATCACTTCCAGTGGTTCCTGTTTTGGTGAAACCGCCGGGGATGCGGCGATTTATATTGATCCGTCGAATCCTGAAACAATAGCGTATGCTATGAGAGAGGTGGCTAATAACCCCGCACTCATGGAAGAGCTGAAAGAAAAGGGATTGAGACAGGCGCAAAAATTTACAAGAGAAAAATGTGCCGCAGAGGTAATGAAAGTGTACCAAAGCCTGTAAATCAGAAGGATCGGCTTCCTAACTGATGGAAGTATACCAAAGCTTGTAAATCAGAAGGATCGGCTTCCTAACCAATTAAAGTATACCAAAGCCTCCAATTCACTAACTAAAACAAAACATCCTCCCGTTCCAAAGTCTATAAAACATGACCACTGATTTCGAAAACGACGTAACGGCCGCTCTCGCCGCCCTAAGAACCGGAAAACTAATCCTCTACCCAACAGACACCATCTGGGGCATTGGTTGCGACGCAACCAACGAAGAAGCCGTAAAAAAAGTCTTCTCCCTCAAACAACGCCCGGAAAAAAAGAGCCTCGTCATCCTCCTCGCCGACGTAAAAGACCTCCTCAAATACGTCGCTCACCCCGATCCATCCATTGCCGATCTGATCGCTAACTTCGACCGCCCTACTACCGTCATTTACGAAGGCGCCCTCGACCTCGCTCCCAGCGTCATCAACGAAGATGGTACCGTGGCTATCCGCCTCGTGCAAGACCCCTTCTGCCGTCACCTGGTAAAACGTCTTCGTAAACCTTTAGTTTCCACCTCCGCCAACCTGAGCGGCCAACCTTCCCCCGCATTTTACGCAGACATTGACCCTGCCGTAAAAAATGGCGTGGATTATGTTGTATCCTACCGACAGGAAGATACTACCCCCCGACAGCCATCCCGTATTGTTAAGTTATTGAAAGACGGTACCTTACAAGTAATAAGGGAGTAGTACGCACACCCTGATGAGGAGACCATGGACTATCGGCTAAAAAAAGCTACTTTTGCCGTTTTATTTAAATATGATCAGCAGAAAGCCTATTGACATACCCTGTACCTTACAGGAACGCAAAGTGTTGGAGCAGATAGCGTTAGCAGCCCAGGAGCTGGGCGTGCCCTGCTATTTGATCGGGGGCTTCGTGCGTGATAAACTGCTGAACCGCCGGACCAAAGATATGGATGTGGTGTGCGTAGGAGATGGCATTGCCTTAGCACACAAAGTGGCTACTTACTTTGATAATGCTAAAGTGAGCTTCTTTAAAACCTATGGCACCGCTCAGGTAAAGTGGAATGAATTTGAAGTTGAATTTGTAGGCGCCCGCAAAGAAAGTTACAGAGAGGAATCCCGCAATCCCGACGTGGAACCGGGTACCCTGGAGGACGACCAGCTGCGCAGAGATTTTACTATCAACGCCCTGGCTATCAGCCTCAATGATGAAGATTATGGAAGCCTGGTAGATCCATTTAATGGGCTGGCGGACATGGATGCAAAAATTATCCGTACCCCGCTGGCACCTGCCCAGACTTTCAGCGATGACCCCCTGCGTATGATGAGGGCCATCCGCTTTGCCTCCCAATTGCAGTTTACCATTGCTGACGATACCTTTCAGGCTATCAAAGAGCAGGCAGACCGCATCCAGATTATCTCACAGGAACGTATTACCGACGAACTGAATAAAATCATGTTGTCTGCTGTGCCTTCTGTAGGTTTGAACCTGTTGTTTAAGAGCGGGTTGTTGAAGATCATCTTCCCGCAACTGGTAGATCTTGCTGGTGTGCAAACGGTTGATGGCAAGCGGCATAAAGAGAACTTTTCACATACCTTGCAGGTAGTCGATAATATTTCCAGGAATACAAAAGACCTTTGGTTACGCTGGGCTGCCCTGCTGCACGATATCGGTAAACCAGCCACCAAGCGCTATGAGCAGGGTCATGGATGGACATTTCACGGACATGAGATGGTCGGTGCCAAGATGGTTCCCCGCATCTTCTCAAGACTGAAACTACCTACGCATGAACCTATGCGCTTTGTGAAGAAACTGGTAGAACTGCACCAGCGGCCTATTAGCCTGACGAAAGAGAATATCACTGATTCTGCCATACGCCGCCTGCTATTCGAAGCAGGAGAGGATGTTGAAGCACTGATGATGCTCTGTGAAGCAGATATCACTTCGAAGAACGTATCCAAAGTACGGAGATATCTCGATGATTATGAACTGGTAAGACAGCGCATGAAGGAGATTGAGGAAAATGACCGCCTGCGTAACTGGCAACCTCCGGTAACTGGTGAGATGATCATGGAAACCTTTAACCTGACGCCCTGCAGAACCGTTGGTGATCTGAAAAGTGCCATCCGCGAAGCCATCCTGGATGGGGTAATACCCAATACCTACGATGCCGCTTATGCCTTTCTGCTGGAAAAGGCAAAAGAGATGGATTTGACACCAGTTAAATAAAATTGTTAATTTAGTAAAGTGGTGAATGTTTCTGAGTTAAGGTTTGATGATTGATATATAATAGCTATTTATGTATTATTAGCTTTAAACCAGAAACGAAACATCCAATTATTCAATAAAATCCTTTATTGTCATGCCTGTTTTGAAATTCAGAGTTTATTGGGAAGAAGACGAAAGTGTGTACAGGGATATTTCCATTAAACCAGACCAGACATTTTTACAATTCCACCAAGTCATTTTGCAGTCATTCGAATTTGACAATAAACATAAAGCGACTTTTTTCCGTAGCAACGATAACTGGCAACGGGGAAGGGAGATCATTCTCGAAAAAGACAATGTAGTCCGCAAGGTCGATCCATTACTGATGGAAGAAACTGTCATTGGGGTAGCAGTGAAAACGCCTAATCAGAAGTTTATATACCTATATGATTTTGCGAAGAACTGGACATTCCTGGTGGAATTGATAGGGGTATCCAAAGATGAAAATTCAAGGGTGACCTATCCGCTATGTGTAAGGAAAGAAGGGTTGGCACCTAGCCAGTACGGTACAAAGGGACTGGTAGGTGATAAGCTTGTGGAAATGGAGGAGAAGTATGACCTGAATAAAGAAGGAATGAGCGAAGATGGATTTGGCGAAGAAGGAGAGGAGGATGAAAACAGTGAAGCAGATGAGGAAGGTATGGAGGACGCTGGCAGTGAAGACATGTATTAATTTACATGAGAGATAAGAAAGTAATCGTAATAGCAGGGCCTACGGCTGCCGGAAAAACGGCGATGGCTGTACAGGTAGCGCAATATTTTAATACCGCCGTAATATCAGCAGACTCCAGGCAGTGCTACCGAGAGATCAGTATCGGCACGGCAAAGCCCGGTGCTGCTGAGTTGGCGGCTGTACCTCATTATTTTATCAATTCTCATAGCATTCGTGAAGAAGTGAATGCAGGTATCTTTGAGAAGTTAGCATTGCAATACGCGGAGGAAGTGTGGAAAAACAATGATGTCGTCGTGCTTTGCGGCGGCACAGGTTTGTATATAAAAGCCTTTTGTGAAGGAATTGATGATATACCTGCTGCACCGGCGGAAGTTAGACAATCAATTATTTCACAGTATGAGCAGGAGGGATTGACGTGGTTGCAGGAGGAAGTGAAAATGAAAGATCCCCGCTTTTATGTCGTGGGCGAAATCCAGAACCCACAACGATTAATGAGAGCCCTGGAGGTTTTTGAAACTACCGGAAAGTCGATTTTGGAATTCCGTACGGGAAATAAAACCAACAGGGATTTTGAAATTATCAGGACGGGGATTGAGTTGGAGAAACCACTGTTGCATGCTAATATAGCAACAAGAGTGCGGCAGATGATGAAGGATGGATTGGTAGAAGAGGTGCGATCCGTGCAGGAATTCAGAAGTCATAATGCCTTGCAGACGGTGGGGTATCCGGAGATTTTTGATTACCTGGATGGCAAGACCACCCTACATGAAGCCGAAGAATTAGTAAACATACACACCAGGCAGTATGCAAAAAGACAAATGACCTGGTTTAAAAAAGATAAAGAAATGAAGTGGTATGAAAGAGGAGAGGGGTTATTGGAAGATATAAAAAAAACGCTTGGGCCGTAGCCCAAGCATTTATATTTTCTTCAGCAACACCTTCTGCTTCGTAAAATCCGCTGCCGCATCCATAAATGCCATCATCTGCCCCCACGCACCCACATGCTCATGCTGATGATTATAACTCTTCGTAATATTCACCACCAGCTTATTCCCCTCTACCTTCGAACTACTCACAAACTGCCCGGTCTCATTGACCACTGACTTATTCAGATTCTCTACACCCTCCAATGTATACCCCTCCGGGATATTCACCCACACCTCGTAAGTCACCGTCCGCGGAAACGCCATATACACATCATAGGTACGCTTCCTTTCTTCTGGCGTCAATTCTATCTGACCTGTGATCAGTTTTCCAATATCCAACATATAATTATTCCCCGCCTTCTTCACAAAACCATCCATAGAAAATGACTGGTGCATGGTAAACGGCTTATTCTGTTTCTCCAGTCCCTGATCCGCCACTTTATAATAAGTCACCGCCGTAGGCTGAATACTATAATCTGTATAGATATTATCTTTCACCGTTTCATCCATATCCTTCCGTGCCTTTGCAAAGGCCGCTTTGTACTCAGGGAAACGCCTTTTATCTGCTGATAGGTCACGCTCGAATGTGGTAGACATGCTCAATGTTTTTCTTTCCTCTTCCAACATATCTTCATACAGCAACATATCTACATACTGGTAACGATATTGCCCTTTCGCACGTATCATCCTGTCAATATTCAACGTTTGCAGGTTCTCTGCATTAAAACTGATATTCAGTTTCTCTGCATCCACATTCTGCGCCGCAGTACTTACAGGCAATGTGATCTTTCTGAAACTGGATGATTTTTCCCCTTTACTCCCCGTCACACTTACCGCATATGCTTCCTGTCCTTCCAGCCCGGTCGGTAACTCATCAGGATAGCTAAACATTGATCCGAGGTAGCAATACATGGGTTGATCATCTGGCTTGGCAATGATAAAATATTCCAGGTCATCCAGTGAAACCGCATCCTGCAGCGTACCTACACTACGTGGCACCGCCGCCGCCAGGTCTGTATCAATATCATACTTCAATAATAACTGACGAAATGCATTGGCTACAAAGTGAGACCTTGGTGAATATAATTTCCTGTTCTGGCCTACTTCTATATCCGCTCCCAAACTAACCTGCTCACGGTAAAGCGCTGCATAACGAATGTAATAATATGCCAGTTCCGCAATTTCTCTCTTCGACATATCCGTTTTGTTATGTACCTTTTTGTAATTGCTCAGTACATCCGGAAACTCTTTCAATATGGCAGGCAGCGCCATATACTGCGCTCCTACACTGATGATATGGTAAGTCAGGTATTCCTTGATATCTTTTTCATTCACCCCATTCACCATGTCATTCGCACCATTGTAAGTCAACCTTAATGTCGGCAGACTACGATTGGCATATAACCAGCGCTCATCCGTAATTTTAGGTACATCTTTTTTATGAATAGAGAATACGTAGTCTTCATCTTCCTTTGTACGCTTCAACACACTTGAATCATCATTGAGGTATCTCCATGACACCCCCATTTTCCTGAAAACCCTGATGTCCAGCGCAAAGTCCAGCATCGGGTATTTCTCACCTACACTGTAATCCAATGGATCAGGATTCGTAAACCAGCTGGCCGCATCTTTATTGATCCGTACGTAATAGTCGATGATATCGCCTACCTGCAGGTCAGCAATCGCGATCTTCTGTTTTTTATCATCTTTTTCATCCTTTACATTCACAGCATCATTCATGTCGATATCGCGCTGCTGGCCATTTGGCTTGATCACACGAATCCCCATAAAGGATACCAGTTTGTACCCGCGGGCCCAGCTGCTGCTCTTCAGTTTCTGGATATTGAATTCAGAATACTCTTCCAGCGCTGCCTTGTCCTGGATCTTAACACGCTCGTGCAAGGTCGTGGTAATATGATCTTTTCGCCGGCTATGATCCGCATCCAGCGAGAACTTTACAGCAAGTATCACTGCCGATTCGTTCTGGTATTTTTCAGGCACGACTGTTTGTGCAAAGGCAGGATCTTTCGCATCCTGTATTTCTTTTTTCACCTCATCAGCTTCTGCCTGATAGGCTCTTTCCTGTTTTGACTGTGCCTGAATATGCAGGCCTGTGGTGAATAGCAGGGCCGTTATGACAATGCTTCTATACATAGGTTGTTCTATTTTACTGTTGGGTAAGGGTTATTTGTTCCAGGTATTTTTTTGACAATGCGGATACCGCTTTATTCCAGTCCCCGAAAGCGGCTTTTTGCAAATAAGTGTTATTGATCTGCAATTGCTTGCGGTAAGTGATCTTATTGCCGGTGGCTTTGTAGGTGATGTCAAAAATGAAATTAGGTGATGAAATATGCAGATCCTCCGGCAGCGAAGTCATTTTATACCCTGCAGGTATAAGCAGCTCTGTCTCTGTGATATAATTATTTTTGCAGTCGAAACGGATGTCTGTCTTACGTTTCAGCGTATCGATCACGGCGTTGTTATATTCCTTGTTGTAGTCGATATCGATGTACATCTCTTTGCCAAATGACGATACGGCATCGGGATATTGCAGATCGAAACTCACTTCCAGGTCGCCATCCCGCTGATCCAGCTGGGTGGTGGTGACATTGGATATCTTATAGTGACTATTCTTGTTGGTGATGTATGTTTCCAGTGATGTCTGTACCCTGTCTTTTTTTGTCAGGTTTATGTTGTACAGCAGGTCAGATTTGCTTTCTCCATTGTATTTGTATTTTATTTTGCCGGTCATACTGTTCCCTTCTATGGTCAGGAATTCCTTGAACAGGCGGGCGTTTTGTGCCGGTGTGGTGACAGGAATATTTTCTAACAGCAAATTGTCTCCGTTTTCAATCATCACCTGTCTGCCGGCGATGCGTTCTGCATAGATGCCGGGTTGCATATACTTTTCAGTCGCATCGAGAAACCACCATTTATTGTTGTATTGTACGGCACAGATCATGTGATTGTCTGCATTCAGGGAAGGAATGCTATGATCGTACATAATATGATTCGTACCTATCCAGCAGAGTCTTGCATCCAAACCACAACGCACGAGCAGCTCTTTTGTAAGGTTGGCCATTCCTTTACAATCTCCGTATTTCTTGCGCAATACTTCGTGGGCTTCGTCAGGACGGAACCCCGCAAGACCATCTTCGAATGCGATATAACGGATGTTTTCTTCTACCCAGTAAAAAATAGCTTTCAGCTGGTCAAATTTGTCTGGAATACCAGCGGTAATTTCCCTGGCTTTCGCCCCTAAAGTTGCCGTATCCGGGTGCAGCTGCGACGCCAGGTTATGACACCATTGATACAGGTCGTTAGTCGTATTAAAGTAAACGGTTTGCTCTCCTTTATAATCTGCACGCTTGCTACAAACCAGAATATGAGGGTAGATCCAGCTTGGCCCGGGACTCATGGAGCTTTTCTTCATGGCCGGCAGGTTCGTGGCGGTATAAGTATAGATGTCCGCATCCCGGTCTTTATCGTACGTCTTTTCCGTTTTTATGTGCTGATTTTCGAAATGGAAAGTATGGATGTCGATGTTCATCCAGCGGGGTACGATGATGGTGATGGTTTTTTGTTTGGAAGGGTAGTAGTCAGTGAGGTAAACGGTGGTCAGGTAGCGGGGATCACGAATGGCTTTTTCGATGTTCACTTCATTGTGTGCCCCCTGTTTGGAAAAGGGTATATTAAAGTAGCAGATTTTTTGGTCAGAGTAGAAGTATTCGTCAATATTCAGGTAATCGTAAGTGGGCGTGATCGTCCGGTTTTTCTTGCCGTCTGTCAGGATCGTGAGGTCCGTGATTTCTTCCTGGTTATTGTAGGGCTCGGAGAAGGGGATGGTGGCGCGGAAACTGTTGCAGACAAAGTCCTTATGGATAAGTTGTTTTACCGTGACCTGCTTTTGTTTGGTATTGTATTGAAACTCGAATGTTTCGGAGGAATTGGCTAGTTCGATATTGTCCGGGTCGTCTTGTGATTTTGCATAAACGGAGTGTAGCAATAACAAAATTAGCAAGGTATAGGAATGGATATTCATCATGTATAAGGAAAATAAGTATGGGATTAAAAGTATATCATTTGGCTGAAAACAAAAAGCGCTTCTGCTATTAACAGAAGCGCTTTTCTAATTTTATAAAAACTTTAGAATTTCCAACCGAAAGTGGCCAGTCCCGTATAAGAAGTTTTCTCAATCTTGGCAGCATCTGGTGTCACATAGTTCATGTTATTTGCCAGCATGGTATATGGCTGGTTATAATTGGTAGAAGAACCATAGATAAACGCTAAGTCCATATAGAAGCCATTGTTGCGGTAGCCAATACCACCGGAGTAGTAAGAGCGTGCACCCTCCAGGCTGCTGATCTTGTAAGGGCTGCCATAGTAGGAGTAACCCAGGCGCAATGCAATGGTATGCAGTTTCAACTCGCCACCTACGCGGAAGTTGGACGCTGCCTGGTATGTATCCTTTATCGAATTGTTCCTGTCAGTCTCAGTTTCGCGGTCAAAACCATCATTGTTTTTGAAACGCATATGCATGGAAGCATAGTCTACATATTCGTAATCAAAGCTGATGAAACCTGTAGGCTTACGGGTATCGGCAGATGGAGCGAACAGGTAGGTAGCACTCAGAATACCTTTCCATGGCGTACGGATGGTGTATTTGGATTCATCATCCAGACCATCATAACGGCTGTCGCGGGAAGAGAATGAATTCACGCCGTTTGACTTCGTAGATGTGGTCATATCAGTATGGTACTCATCTGTCAGCCAGATCCAGGAAGGCGTATGGATAGTTGCACCCAGGTTCAAAGTCTTAACCGGTCTGTATATAACACCCAGTTTTGCATTGATACCGGTACCGTAAGTTCTCAGTACTTCAGTGGTAGTAAAGTAATTGAGGTCTGTAGCTACGGTATTGAGGTTCGTTTCTTTCCATGTCAGGTCTCTTCTGTATTGCACGTTTGGAACGCCAATACCACCACCGATGTAGAACTTATCGTTGTAGTTAGCACCAAAGGAACCTGCAAATTCAGTATTTGCACCTCTTTCAAAGCTGGTGCTTTCCTGGCGTACGTATACGCTGTTGTCAGTAGCTTCGGCAGCAGAGTAGAATGTACCTGCAAAAGAGCCATCTGAATTTGTAACAGGGTTGATCAGGTATGTCTGGTAAGCGAGGGCAGAGGAGTGAGCCAGGATGGTCTGGTCAGGATCTCCACCCAGCTGTGCATTCGGATTGGTAATGCCTGCTGCATCAGCTGCCAGGTAATAATTTAAAGAAAGAGAAGAATTATGGATATCACCGGTATAATAAGTACGCTGGTTATAGTTTGACGTACGGTTTACACCGATACCGCCGCTAAAGTTCTGCCATTTACTGCCCGGTTTCTTTCTTTTACCGCCCCAGATGATGGTGGCATTAGAGATATTCAGGTTCGTTCTGGAATCACTGGATGACTCGCCCTGGTAAGTGCCGGTAGAAGATATAGAAGGAACACCGATCGTAAAGGAGAAATCGCTTGTTCTGAAGAAACCTACTGTAGCAGGGTTGATGTACATGGAAGAGGCTTCCCCGCCTAATGCGCCCTGGGCCCCACCTACGGCCTGTGCACGGGCTGTTCCTGAAGGAGCGCCGCTGCTGAAACGTAAAGCGTCGTCAATATTTTGTGCTTGCAATGAGAAACAGGCTCCTGTCATAGCAATGGCTAACACCATTCTTTTCATCATATGGTAGAATTAAGGGTTAAAAAATACCCCGGCCTATTTTGACCAGGGTAGATTTTTAAGAATATCAATGATCAAATCATTTTTAAGATTAATTACGGCCTCTGCCGCCACCACCTACGCGACCACCGCCGCCGCCGCCACCAAAGGAACCACCACCGCCACCGCTGGTACGGCCAGGGCTATAGGATGGAGCTGGTGAATAAGAACGCTGTGGTTGATAAGAAGGTTGAGGTGAATAAGACCTTGCAGGCTGATAAGATGACCTGGATGGCTGACTGGTAGTACGGCCACCGCTGTTGTCAACCGTGGTAGTACGCTCACCTGATGATGGTGAATAAGTACGTCTTGGCTGGTAAGATCCTGCAGAACCGTTGCTGATACGACCACCACTGTTGCCGGAATTGCCATTCACTACCCTGGAAGGACGATAGTCAGTTCTTGTAGTACGACCACCGCTGTTACCAATTACTCGACCTCCTGATGATCCTGTAGCAAATGAGGTATTGCGTGTAGCACGTCTGTAGCCACCGGCGTAACCATAGCCATGACCACCGTAGTAACCGCCATAGTAACCACCATAATAATATGGATATCCATAACCATAATATCCGTAGTAAGGATAGTAGAATGGATCATAAAAGCCATAACCATAGTAAGGATAGCCATAACCAAAACCAAGGCTGAATGCGGAACCATAGCCGTATCCATAACCAAAGCCAAGGCTGAAAGAACTACCATAACCGTAATACGGATTGGCATACATGCTGGAATAAACTCCAGGTGTGCCATAATAATCGTAGAAACCACCGGAATAAGCATTGTCATTGAACAAACTTAAGCGGCGTGCATAATCCCCCTGGTCATCGTCATAATTAACATATGTTCCCCCATCTTCACTATCAGTATATTGAACGTTGTCACCACCGTTATTATTATTTGAGGAAGCATAGGCAGGTTTAACTCTCGGAGAATAATACACATCATCCGGTGTTTGGGTTGTTTTATATGCTGACGAACAGCTACTTAATATCATTAGCGTCAGTACAGCGAGGTAAGGAGCTGATTTCATTGTCGGAATTTTTAGCCTGAATTACACTATAAATTTACACTATTTTAACGTTCAAATGTCGGTAAACGTTACAAGATTCCTAAACCGTTCATAATATTTTACTAAACTATTTGCACGTTTCTGATTTTCATGTAGGTTTGTGACATTTTACCTTTTGGTAATATATTTAACACAAATATTACGCCACAATATCTAATTATTGTGTAATAAGTAGGACAGCTTGCACAAGTTGTTGTAAATGAGAAAAATAATCGACAATTATATAATCAAATTTTAAATGAGTAAAGAGATCACGGCCCGTTCCGAAGACTATTCACAATGGTACAATGATTTGGTGCTGAAGGGCGGTTTAGCCGATTATTCTGCCGTAAGGGGATGTATGGTTATCAAACCTTATGGATTTGCGCTCTGGGAAGGAATGCGCGATGTATTGGACAAAAAATTTAAAGATACAGGGCATCAGAATGCCTACTTCCCGTTGTTCATCCCCAAAAGCTTCCTGAGTAAGGAAGAAGATCACGTGGAAGGCTTTGCAAAGGAATGTGCGGTAGTTACTCACCACAGGCTTATGAAGAATCCTGACGGCCCCGGTGTAGTTGTAGATCCTGCTGCAAAACTGGAAGAGGAGCTGATCGTTCGCCCAACCTCCGAAACAATTATCTGGAATACATATAAAGACTGGATCAAGTCTTACCGCGACCTGCCGTTGCTCATTAACCAATGGGCGAATGTAGTGCGCTGGGAGATGCGTACCCGTTTGTTCCTCCGTACTGCAGAATTCCTCTGGCAGGAAGGGCATACCGCCCATGCTACTTCTGAAGAAGCGATCGCAGAAGCAGAGCAGATGCTGGAAGTGTACGCAGATTTTGCAGAAAACTATATGGCACTGCCCGTAGTAAGAGGTGTAAAATCTCCTGCTGAGCGTTTTGCCGGTGCCCTGGATACTTACTGTATCGAAGCGCTGATGCAGGACGGAAAAGCACTGCAGGCTGGTACCTCTCACTTCCTTGGCCAGAATTTTGCTAAGGTATTTGACGTAACTTTCACCAACAAGGAAAATAAACTGGAACATGTATGGGCTACCTCATGGGGTGTATCTACCCGCCTGATTGGTGCCCTTGTCATGGCCCACAGTGATGATGACGGGTTGATACTGCCTCCGCGCATTGCCCCACTGCAGGTAGTGATCGTGCCTATATATAAAGGTGCAGAGCAGAAAGAAAAGATCGATGCGAAAGTGTTCGATATCATGAGCGATCTGAAAAAAGCAGGTATCCGTGTTAAATACGATGATGCAGACAACAACCGTCCTGGCTGGAAATTTGCCGAGTACGAATTGAAAGGAGTACCTGTACGTATCGCTATTGGTGCCAGAGATCTGGAAAATAATGTGGCTGAAGTAGCCCGCCGTGACTCCAAAGAGAAATCCAGTCAGTCACTGGATGGCCTGGCTATATATATCGGCACATTGCTGGAAGATATCCAAACGCAGATGTACAATAAGGCGAAAGCCTACCGTGATGAGCACATTACACCTGCCAACACGATGGAAGAATTTGAAAAACTGCTGGACGATAAAGGTGGTTTCATCTCCGCACACTGGGATGGCACTTCCGAAACAGAAGAAAAAATCAAAGAGCGTACAAAGGCCACTATCCGTTGTATTCCTTTGAACAATCCCCAGGAAGCAGGTACCTGCATCCTGACCGGTAAACCTTCTACTCAGCGTGTACTATTCGCGAGAGCTTATTAAATGATGAGTTGATAAGGCTGGATTGCTGCCTGTTAACTCCTCTACTCAGAGATATTCATGGCGCAGGGCTGATCTGATGATCAGTCCTGTTTTCCTTCGGATAAATAATATTCAAAATCTGACCTTGTTCAATGCCTGCAGTCCGTTACATACTATGTTGGATACTGTTGACTGTGTGCTTATGCGATCATGCATCGGCACAGGGGCTCATGATCCGCAACTATAATGTAAAGGATGGTCTGGCCAATGCCACCGTGTATGCTGCTGTGCAGGATAAAGAAGGTTTTATCTGGTTCGCCACACCCACAGGCGTGAGCAAATTTGATGGTAAACGTTTCCGCAACTACGCTAAGAAAGATGGTCTTACTGACAATGATGTGGTAAAATTATCTGCCGATTCCAAAGGAAGGGTATGGTTCTCGACCCTGAATGGATTGCCCTCTTTCTACTTCAATAACGAAATTCACTCCGGTGCAAATGACTCCTCACTGCGTATCGATGCTCACGGACAGTATATGCAGTACATGTTTGAAGACTATGCAGGTTTTGTATGGTTTCTCAATACAGATAACAGGATCATCCGCTACAGCGGCATGAAAATAGATTATAAACCGGGCCGCACCGATCTTTTTTACTTCCTCCGCAACGATACCATCTTCAAACCCCTCCAGAATTATTTTAACCTGGGCTCCCTGAAAGATGGCAATAACATTTCACAAAAGATCTTCCTCTCTTCTCCATACTCCGCAGATGATGATGTGTTCATTGGCAGGATCCGAAAGAACCCGATCGTCATTCTCAAAAATGCTATTTACACCTATAATAATAAGGAAGCCACCTGTTTCTTTAATGGCCCGGATTGGGGTATTAACGATGAAATAAGTAACGTATGCCTCGACAAGGATAACCTTTGGATTGGTACTCCCCGTGCATTGTATTACCTGAAAGACTTTTTCAAAGGTGCACGGCAAATGGTGAAGTTGCTCGACAATCACTACATCACTTCTGTATTGAAAGACCGTGATGGCAATATCTGGATCACTACATTTGGTGATGGCGTGTACAATATTCCCTACAAAAATTTTTACTTTAATTATCTCGATAATACAAACGGGCTGTATTCCCACTCTATCTTCAGCATCTGCAAAGATAGCAAAACCGGTATCCTGCTGGTAGGCCAGAATGCAGGAGTGCTCAATACCATCGATAAAAACAACACAATCCGGCGCTTTAACCTGGATACCACCAGTGGACGAAACAGCATACTCAGTATTTTACCGTATAAAGAAAATGAGATCCTGATCGGTGCGGACAATGGACTATTTACTTTCAATACCCTGCAGCAACGGGTATCCGTATTACGATCTATCAGGAATATGAAGGATATGGACGTAGGGCCGGATGGCAGGATCCGCGCAGTGTCCAAAGACCAGGTGATCGGTGAGAACTATACAGTAGAGGTGCCGGATGTTCAGATCACGTCTATCGCCAGTGTGGATGACTCCTCTTATTATGTAGGTACCGGCTCCGGGTTGTACTATGGCAAAGAGGGATCGGCCAAAGTGGTGATTCCGGGTACGGATGTAGAACTGCACCAACCGGTCAAAGACCTGAAATATATAGATGGCTACCTGTGGATAGGCACAGCAGATCAGGGTTTATACGTATTAAAGAACAATCGTGTCGTAAAGCATATTGGCTCTGCCGATAATCTGGTGAGCGATATCTGTCAGCAGCTATATTATGATGGGGTAGGCAGGTTGTATGTTTCTACCAACAAAGGAGTGTCTGTGATAGATGTGCATACCCAGACCCTGATCCGAAATATTACCAGTAACGATGGTTTGATGAGTGACGATACCCGGGGAGTTTATTACCAGCACGGGATATTGTACATCGCAACTTCCAACGGGTTAAGTTATTTCAACGACAATAATATGCCGGTAGATACGGTGCCTCCTGCGGTATACCTGAGTCATATCAGGTATGGCGACAGTACCTATATGCCTTCAAAAAAGATCACTTTACTATACCAGCGCAAGGCATCGTTCGAAGTCGAATTTGGTGCGATCGCCTATGATCTGCCGGATCTGGTGGAATACCAGTATAATTTTTCCAGCGATACAAGCAGTGGCTGGATCACGACAATGTCGAATATCGTACCTTTCCCCGACCTGCAGCCAGATACCTATGAATTGCAGATCAGGGCGAGGAAGTACAAGAGTGAATGGAGCCAGCCAGTGGCCATTACTGTGACGATACTACCGCGGTGGTATCAGCAATGGTGGGCGAGGGGCATCGTGATTTTGCTGGCATTGCTGCTGGTTGCATTTATTTTAAGGTTTATCTTCCTGCGGTTCAAAGACGGGGAAAAACGAAAGACAGAATACAACAGAAGGATTGCAGAACTGGAGGCCAAAGCCCTGACAAACCAGATGAATCCACACTTTATATTCAACTCCCTGAATAGCGTGCAGCACCTGATAATGGAGAAGGAAGAAAAGCAGGCCCTGAATTTCTTAGCAGATTTCGCTACCTTGATGCGGCAAATGCTTAATAACTCCCGGAAATCCTATATTTCGCTGGATGAAGAAATAGCTTTCCTCACCCGTTATATTGAGTTGGAGAAGATTAGATTTGCAAATGTCTTTACGTACCACTTTGCCATAGAAGATGCATTGAAAGATTATACAATCTATATACCGCCTATGATTATACAGCCGATCGTGGAAAACGCGATCAAACATGGTCTTGCACCCAAAAACGGCAGCGGGAACCTGGAGGTAAGACTGATGCTGAAAGAGGATATGCTATACTGTTCTGTAGACGATGATGGAATAGGTTGGGACAGGGCAAATGAACTGAAGAGCGGACGCCTCATAAAGCACGAATCTACAGCCCTGAGCGTGATCAGGGAACGGTTGCAGATTATAAAATCTTTTAATGGAAATGTTGGAAAGTTAGAAATTATTGATAAATTTAAGTCAGGTTTCGGCAATAAAGAGGGTACGCTCGTTGAAATTCTGATTCCCATTGTTAAGATGTTATGAGTAATATAAAAGCTGCGATCGTAGACGATGAAGTCCGCAACATCCACATTTTGCGAAATATTCTTGAAAATTACTGTAAGGATGTTACGGTAGTAGGGGAGGCGCAGAACATTCATGACGCGGCGGAGATGCTAAAAAATACCCAGATCGATGTACTGTTTCTGGATATTGAAATGCCGCCACATAATGGATTCCAGTTATTGGAAATGTTCCCTGTGCTGAACTTCGAAGTTATCTTCATCACTGCGTTTCAGGAATATGCTTTGCAGGCAATTAAGTTTGCCGCATTAGATTATCTGCTCAAGCCTATTAAGGTGAGTGAGGTAGAAGATGCATTGGAAAAAGTAAAGAAGAGTAAAAAAGGGAGGTTAAATGAGCTGGCGTCGATACTGAAGGATTATGTAAAGAACAATGACAACGCGTTTTCCAAGATAGTGATTCCTGTGAATGATGGGTATAATGTGATAGATCTGAAGGATATCATTTATTGCGAAGCGTTTGATAGTTATACAAAAATCCAGTTGATCAATAATGTATCGCATTTGATATCCAAGTCACTGAAGGAATATGAGGAAATGTTGAGTGATAAAGGATTCTATAGGGTACATAAGTCTTTCCTGATTAATATTCATCATATCGTGAAGATTATAAAAGGCCTGGGAACAGCAGTGGTGATGAGTGATCAGAAGAATATACCGATCAGCTCCCGTAAGAAAGATGAGTTTTTTGCGCAGTTGAAAGGAGTAATTAATCTGTAATGGCTATTAATAAAAAAATATAGATGCCTGGCGGAAGCCGGGCATTTTTTTTTATTGGAAATGACCTGCGGCAGCATGGAGGCGGGATCAAGTTGAAAACCTGATTCTTGAAGCGCGCTCTTTTCAGGCTAACGCCCTTGCTGAAATATCCTCCTCCATCGGCGTCAGCCGAACAGATGAAGATCTTCCTTGCTGCCGCAGGCCTTAAAACAAAAGAGCGCTGGTATTTCAACCAGCGCTCTTTTCTCCTTAACTTATAAACCTATATGAAAAACGATAATTAGAAATCAGTACTATTCGTCAAATCAATATTGTAATAGTACACACCATTCAACTCAGGATATACACCTTCCAGCTGCACCTTCTTTTGTTTCTCCAATATTCCTCTCAGCTGTTCCACTGAACTCACCACCTGGTCTCCTGCTTTCATAATAATAAAAGAAGGTTTCATATTCGTTTGTTTCTTCAGTATACCGCTGCTGATGTTATCTACATATACACCACCACGAATACCGATCTTCGCCGCATCACCTTTTTCCAGTGTCACCAGATCCGCGCCCAGCGCATCGATCACGGTTGCTTTCACAATACTGGTATTACCATCAATGTTCTTCAGTACTGCATTCGTAGTGCGTGATTTATCACCACGAAGGTAGCTGATACTGATCTTATCACCTGGCTTAAATCTTGCGATCTGCTCCGTCATCTGTGGTATAGAAGGTGTATTGACGCCATTGATACCAGTGATCACATCACCCTTCTGAATACCTGCATCTGCCGCCGCACCACTTGTTACCACATCTGTCACGACCACACCATTCACATCTCTTCTTATACCATAGTCACCCCATTTCTCTTCAGGAATAGAATTCGGATCCTGGTACCTGATACCCAGGTAAGCACGTTGTACATTACCATACTTCATGATATCATTTACCACTTTCTTCACCAGGTTCACGGGAATCGCATAAGAGTAACCTGCATAGGCACCGGTAGGAGAGGCGATCGCAGAGTTAATACCAATCAGTTCACCTGCGGTATTGATCAATGCACCACCACTGTTACCCTGGTTCACAGCAGCATCTGTCTGAATAAAAGATTCGATAGCGTTTCTTTTCGCCTGTTTGTTGATACCGATAGAACGAGCTTTTGCACTCACGATACCCGCAGTTACGGTAGTTTCCAGGTTTAATGGATAACCGATAGCAAGTACCCACTGACCAATTTCAACCTCGTCAGAGTTGCCATACAGCATGTAAGGCAGGTTCTTCGCATCTACTTTGATTACTGCGAGGTCGGTGTTTGGATCGGTACCGATCACTTTTGCTTTGTAAGTTTTGTAATCATTGAGCGTAACGGTGATCTCATCCGCATCGTCCACTACGTGATTGTTCGTCACGATATAACCATCGTCGGAGATGAGTACACCTGAGCCGGAAGCCATCTGGCCGGGGATATAATATTTACGTCCGCCGCCGCCACCCTGGAATTCGTCCCCGAAAAAGTCATCGCCGAAAAGGTCCTCAAGTACGCTTCTTTTTCTTTGCAGGTTGTTTGTAACCTGACGGGGATTGATCTTTGTCTTAATGTGAACCACACCTGGAACAGCCAGTTTTGCTGCTGCTGAAAAGTCGGTGGGAGGAGTAATGTTTCTGTGTTCTGTACCAGGCATGTAGCTGGTATAGTTTACTGGAATGTTGTCTGATCCATTTTGATAGGGACCTGCCTGCCGGGGCTGAAATTTGCTGTAAACAAACACGCTGGCAAAGGCAGTGGCCGCGCTGATAAGAACAGTTGCCGCAATTTGCCGGAATTTCATATTTTTTTGAGTTTTATTGAAAGTAAAAATATTGATATAAGGAATATAACAATTTTAGTGCCTCTGATACAAATTTAAGGGGGTAAGTGATTCATTCAACCAGTGTTGTTACTACTTTAACAGTTTATTATATGAAAGGTTAATACCATCTTAATAGAATGGGTGACAAAGTAACGGAGGTACTGACAAATTAACGATTGAACCCGACAAAATGTTATGTAAAAAGAAAAAGGACAGCCCTTATGGCGGTCCTTTTCTGCAGAAAGTCGTTTCTTCATCCCCATTGGGGAATCCTATCATGAATATTTTTATAGCTTACTCAAAAATTCCAGCGTATCCACTCCATCTGCATAATCAGTAAGCGATGGTTGCTGTGCCGTTCCAAAAGGTGTAAACCCTCTTCCTACCAGGCATTGCAACTCCGTATTCGCCTGCAACTCCGCCGCCAGCGTGGCCTTATCGGTATAATACCCATAGTTCAGCACACTTATTGGCGAGAACAGGTGCGGCGCCTCCTGCAATAACATGCTCTCATTCGACATATAAGGACTGTTATTCAGCAGGATCAAAGCCAGGTTATAGTCGTAATTATTCTTATACTTATTATGATCGGCAAGATAACTATACTTCTTCTGTGCCTCCAGCAACCGGGTGAAATCATACTCATCCGGTACAAACACCTTGGTTACATTGCGGCAACCCAGTCCAAAGTAAATACTGATATCGTCCGCCAGGCCTTCGAGTTCCGCAGGCGTTTCTTCACCTGTCAGGATAGCTACGGAAGTCCGGTTCCGGCGAATAATGTGCGGATACTGGGCAAAGTAATACTCGAAATACCTGGATGAATTGTTGCTGCCTGTTGCAATATAAGCGTCACAGTTCTTCAACATATCCTGCACTGTAGTCTGCTCCGCCCATTCAGGGTGCCACTCCTTCATCTTATCCAGCACATGCTGCATAAGTATTACATCTTTTGATGACAGTTTGAGGCGTACATTGTGGCCGCTCACGAAACCGCAGAGCCAGTCATGAAAGCCAACAAGAGGGATGTTACCAGCGGTAACGATGCCCACTGTACGGGCAGGTTTGTTCTTAGTCAATTCCGGGTAGGCATTGATCCAGCTGTTGAGGCGGGCGGCTTCCAGGAAATTCTCAGCAATCTGGCTGATGGCCAGGTCTATGAATTCCGGGGTGAACCAGCCGTTAGCCTGGTAAGCTCTTTCCTTTACTGCCAGGAGCGCTGGATCATTGCTTGTCAGGTATTGACCTAAACGTACCAGGGCGGCTACTTTTTCTGTACTGCTCATGAATCTATATAAATAGTTTACTTTTTAAAGGGAGATATTCTATTTTTGTCTGCAAAATTAATGGCTTACTTCTTAAACAAAAAGTTTATAACATGGCAATCAAAATAACAGATGAATGTATTAATTGTGGAGCTTGTGAACCTGAGTGCCCAAATAACGCGATCTATGAAGGTGGTGTTGAATGGGCAATGGCCGATGGCACTACGATTAAGGGTTCTTATGTGCTGATGGATGGATCTTCTATCGATGCCGACCAGCGTAACGCTCCAATAGCTGTTGACAGTTATTATATTGTTCCAAATAAATGTACTGAGTGTCAAGGCTTTCACGAAGAACCACAATGTGCGGCAGTATGTCCGGTAGACTGTTGTGTACCAGACGAAATGTACCAGGAGTCTGAAGAAGAGCTGCTGGCGAAGAAAGAGAAATTACATATTTAATCAGGAAGCATAAGGAATTATCGGTAACTGGTCGTCAGACGTAAATCGCTGGCACGCATACCGAACCTAAAAGGGGAGAAAAGGCTAATTACCTTTTCTCCCCTTCTTTTTGGAGTAAAAAAGTTTACATCCCCCATTTTTCTATTAACTTTATCCGCTTATTATTAATTATCATATGAAAAAGAATATCGCCCTTGTTGCCGGCGGATACTCAGGAGAATACGTTATCTCCGTACAAAGTGCCGTAACAATTGAGAAAAACCTGGATAGCAGCAAATACAATGTGTATAAAATTGTTATTACAAAAGAGGGCTGGAATTATACGGGGGACGACGGGCAGACGATAGCCGTGGATAAGAACGATTTTTCATTGACTATCAAAGGAGAAAAGGTAACTTTTGATGCCGTTTTCATCGGTATTCACGGTACACCTGGCGAAGATGGCCGCCTGCAGGGATATTTCGAGATGCTGGGTATTCCGTTTACCAGCTGTGGCATGGTCACCTCCGCCCTGACTTTCAATAAGAGCTATTGCAATAAAGTAGTGGCTGCCCTGAATGTGGTAAATGTATCCAAATCTGTGCATATCTTCAGTAACCAGCCATACGATACCAAACAGATATTAGCGCAGCTGAAACTGCCTGTATTTGTAAAGCCTGCAGAAGGGGGTAGCAGCATTGGTATGTCTAAAGTAAATACAGCCGGAGAACTGCAACCAGCTATCGACAAGGCATTCAAAGAAGATGTACAGATCCTGATCGAAGAGTTTATAAAAGGCAGGGAAATAACCTGTGGCTTATATAAAGTGAATGGCGAAATCAACGTTTTGCCACTGACAGAAATCGTGAGCAGCAAAGAATTCTTTGACTATGAGGCGAAATATACGCCGGGTATGACCAAAGAAATCACCCCTGCACCAGCTCCGGACGACGTGTGTGAGCAGATCAGGAATACCGCCAAAGAACTGTATAACAAATTGAATTGTAGGGGTATTGTGCGTGCAGACTTCATCTATGAAGAGGCAAACAATCGCCTGTTCTTCCTGGAAGTGAACACCATGCCTGGCCAGAGCGATAACAGCCTCGTGCCTCAGCAGGTAAGAGCTGCCGGTAAAACCCTGCAGGAGTTTTACGGCACATTAATTGAAGAGTGCCTGAGGAAATAACAAAGCGGTATAAGATTACGCTATCTTTAAGTTAAAATATAATCTGTGTTCAATCAAATTACAAAACGCTCCTTTGGGTTCAACCTGGCCGTTGTGGTAGGGTTGTTCCTGGTACTGGGGCTGATTTTCTTCCTGCTGCTGGGGGTAATTACCAAGCATGGAGATACCCAAACCGTGCCTGACGTATACCGTAAGAGTGTGAAAGACGCTACCAAACAGCTGGAAGATGCTGGGTTTAACGTAGATGTAAGAGACTCCATTTTTATCGATAGTTTGCCTGCCCTGGCCGTATGGGAACAAACCCCTGCTAAAGGTGCGATAGTAAAAGTTGGAAGAACTATTTATCTGACTATCAATAAGGTAGTGCCGCCAATGGTAGATATGCCTGACCTGGTAGGACTCACTTTCCGTAGTGCAGAAATGACCCTGCATAGCCGCAGACTGAATGTAGGAGATACAATTTATAAACCGGACTTTGCTACCAATACCGTACTGCAGCAGTTGCTGAATGGTAAACTCGTAAAAGCCGGTAGACAGGTGCCCGAAGGTAGCAGCATCACGCTGGTACTGAGTAGCGGTACAGGTAGTATCGAAAATCCGGTACCGGATCTGATCGGGATGACCTTCCAGGAAGCCAAGGTGACCCTGAGTGGCAGAAACCTGAACCTGGGTACAGTGATGGTAGATCCTTCTGTAACAGATACTGCCAATGCATTTGTGATCAAACAGGATCCAATGCCAAGAAATTCACTGCAGGAGCTGAGCATGGTAAGAGCAGGAGAAGTAGTGGATGTCTGGTTGTCGCCTACCGCACCGGTAAAAGGTGCAACCGACTCTACAAAAGAACCGGAATAACAAAGTAGTATACCCCATAATCGTTTAACTTATAAAATTTACAGCGATGGAAAATATAACTGCTGAAGAACTGAAACAACGTATTGACAATGGCGAATCCCTGCACATCGTCGATGTAAGGGAACCTCATGAGCATGAAGAATTTAATATCGGAGGTATCCTGTTGCCGCTGGGCGAAATCAGAGCCATGCAGGTAGATGAGCTGGAAGATCTGAAGGATGAAGAAGTGATCGTGTATTGCAGAAGCGGAGGCAGAAGCGGCCAGGCAGCAATGATCCTGGAAACAATGGGATTTCAGAATGTAAAGAACCTGACCGGTGGTATGTTGAACTGGCAGGAGAAGTTCGGGAAATAAAAGCATTAAGAAGGCTGATCGCAAGATCAGCCTTTATTTTTTGAAAAAGAGTTTCCATCCCCGTTGGCGAATCCCTCTTTCATGAATGTTTTATTGTTCGAAAAATGCGCAGGTACCGCCCACCCAGGTATGCGATTTATCCTTCGTTACGCCTATCATTTTACTCTTACTAAGCCTCGCCAGGTTATGCACCAATAACGGCCTTTCCGCTCCATCTTTCCATATATACATCATCCTGATCTCACAATAAGCCGGCCCATCAGGTGTTTCAATGGCCGGGGCATATTGTACCTTTCGCTGTAAGATCCAGTTCTCAGGGTCTTTAATCGAGGCAATATCTGGTAATGTTACATCAATCACTACCCCCTGACCAGCGAATGAAAAAAGCGGTTTCAATACATAGTTCTCCAGATCAGCCGGCAACTCCTTTGCATGCAGAAACCAGCTCTCCGGTGCAAACTCATTATGAATAAAAGGCAGGGTATACTTACTGATCCTGTAAAACCAGTTCGGATGCGTGATCCACTCTACATCAAAATCCTGGAATAAAGACACATGTGCAGGCAATGATGCCGCCTGCCTTTGCAGGTCATCAAAGATCACACGGTTATATATGCGTTTGATTAAAATATCCTTATAATACAATTGATCACCTCTCTGCTCAAGGTCTGTAATACAAACAACAGGTATTCCCAGTACCTTTTGTGTATAATAAAAATCAATACGGGTTTTCTGTTCATGTGGCTTTACTTCCAGCAATACCACTTCTTCCGGTTGATAAGGACCCACAATGATCTCTTTCAATAACGCTAAATAGCTATTATCATCATACCCATTGAAATAGTTATTCACTGTATCAGGGAGCTGGAAATGATGTTTAAATTCCTTGGCCATCAGCTCCTGAAAGGCATACAGTGAAGGAAACCCCTGTAGCTCTATGAGCTGTGGTTGCAACACACCTTCTGCATTTTGACACACAGCAAAATCAATGATCACAAAATGCGCATGCTCATTTTCGCCGGGTACTTTCATACATGGAGGAAACGATGCTTCACTACTGGCTTTGAAGCCAGGTTGTGTAATCAGATCAATGATCGCTTCGCTGGTATCGATTAATTGCTTCGTGAGTGCAGCAGGTACAAACACGGGCGTTTCCGCTACTTTAAAAGCAGGGGCTTCGCCGGCAGCAGCTGCCATTGATTCAATAAATGCCGCGTATTTCTCCGCAGTAAAATTTTCGTTATAATATTTGCGTAAAGAAGGGATCATGATTGAATAGATAAGGCATTGTCCAGAAATGCAGGAATAAGCGTATCATATGTGAGCATGATCTTATCCGGATCTGAAAGTTGTTCCAGCATGCTGTAATATTTTTCCGCGCCATAGTTGGTGAGCACCTGGTCTTTCTTTTCTTTTTGAAGCAGGTACATCCGCATCCCGGTCGCATCAGCTTCCGGGTGGAATTGTGTGCCGATCATATGAGGGCTGAAACGTATGGCCATGGTCGCTCTTTCCAGTGGTACATGGGGTCGTTCCTTTTCAATCGCCAAAACAGAAGCGCCTATAGCCTCCATGCGAGCATGGTCTAAACCAATCACCTGCCAGTTGCGGCTATCCACGATATAAAAAGGATCGGGAAGGTGTTCAAATTCACCTGCCGCTGTTTTATGCACAGGAAACACACCGAATGCAGGTGATCGGCGTCTGCATACATTTCCAAGCTTCAGGTAGCGACACATCAGCTGAAAGGAATGACATATTAATAACACCGGTCTGGAAGCTTTCATCAACGCTTCCATCACACCAAAATAACGTTGTTCCCACTCACTGCCTTCACTATCCAGCGGTGAACCGGGACCACCAGTAGAAATATAAATATCGTACGAAAGATCAGGTACCTGGGCAGCGATGCGTACCTCATACTCATCACACTGCAATACCAGTGAATGACGCACAGCATACGCCGCGAGTATTTCCCTGATACAACGCATCCCTTCGTTCGGAACGCCTTCATACATGTCAAGTATAGCTACTTTCATGTGCTAGCAGTCTTTGAGAAATTGTTTAATAATGAAGTCCACCACGCTGTGCATGTTTTTGTTTTCATTGAAAACAGCCAGCTGTTTGTCAGCACCAGTACCATTCTGCAGTATTTCTCTTGTATACTCGATATAATGACGGCTACCCAGTTCATCGACTACATCATCAACAAATTCCAGCAGTTCAAAAATGAGTGAACGGGTATTCACTTCCGCCTCTTTACCAAAATCAATGAGGTTGCCATCTATACCATAGCGGCTGGCTCTCCATTTATTTTCATTGACCAGTGCGCGGTTGTAAATAATAAAGTTCAGGTTCTGCATGCGCAGTTTATAGATCTTGGCACAGAGAGCCTGGAAGATGGCGGCAATGGTACAGGTTTCCTGCAGGGTGAGCGGCACATCGCAGATCCGGAATTCTACCGTATCGTAAAAAGGATGTACACGTAAGTCCCACCATACCTTGCGGGCATTGTCTATACACTTGGTCTTGACAAGTAATTGGATATAGCGGTCGTATTCTCCGATACTGGCAAAATAATCAGGGATACCGGTACGGGGAAACTTATCAAATACTTTTACCCTGTATGATTTAAAGCCCGTATTCCGACCTTCCCAGAAAGGAGAGTTGGTACTTAAGGCAAATACGTGTGGCAGAAAATAACGCACAGAATTTGCGATATGCAGGGCCATTTCCCTGTTCTCCATTCCCACATGCACATGCAGCCCAAAGATCAGGTTAGACCTGGCGGCGTCCTGCATTTCATTCACAATTTCGAAATACCGGGGATGGTCTGTAATGAGCTGGGCTTCCCATTTGGAAAACGGATGGGTACCGGAGGCGCCGATACTATACCCCAGGTCGCCGGCAATCTGAGCCACCGTTTTACGAAGGTGTGCTACATCTGCACGGGCCTCATCGATGTTTGCACAGATATGGGTGCCGACTTCTACGACTGCCTGATGAAATTCGGCTTTTACTTTTTCCGGGATGACTTTGTGGGCCTGTTCTACAATTTTCTGTTCATGGGAGCATAGTTCGAGGGTCCGGGGGTCCATGACCATGTATTCTTCTTCAATGCCTAATGTGAAATTCCGGAGCATAGATGGTAATGTAATTAGGGAAGCAAGATAAGAAGAATATAGAAAACGGCCTGCGGCAGCAGGGGAGTGTGCTCTATTTTACGCTGACGCCAATAGAAACAAAAAGGCCTGCATACCGGCTGAGGGGAGAAAGCTGGTAATGCAGGCCGGTTGTATACAAACAAACAACCTATTCTTTGGCCTTTGCTTTTTTAGTAGTTGTCTTTTTAGGTGCTGCTTCTTTTTTAGCAGCAGGTTCCTTTTTAGCAGGATCTTTTTTAGAAGTAGCCTTCTTCTCAACTGGCGCAGCACCCTCCGGCGTCGCCGATTTTTTCGCTGCCGTCTTCTTCGCACCTGGTACTATCGCCGTCTGATTTCCCGGCACTGCATGGGTCATAAATGCTCCCCATGTCAGGTTATCCGTTCCGGGCAACTGCCTCAGCGCTCTTTCAATGGCATAATTCGCCGCTGTCTCTACCACCCATTCAAAATTCTCTGTTCCGATCGTAGCTTCATCTGCCTCCGGCGCAGGGTTCCAGAAGTCGATCACATAAGGTATCCCTGCACGCACGGCTACCTCCACCGTATTGAAATCATACCCCAGGTAACGGTTCAGGTTAGCCACCTGTTCGATGATCACACCTTCCAGGTCATCATCTCCCTGTGCCTTATCAAGATAACGTTGGTAAGGAGGCTGGTGCGGGTCGTAAGGAATAACACGTACATACTTGCCGCCAATACAATAACAACGATAATAAGAATCGTATTCAATCTCTTCCTGCAGCATCATCACCAGCTGGCCGGTATGCGCATGTTGTGCAAAGAATTCCTCAGGACTATTGACTTTGTACACATGTTTCCAACCTCCGCCATTGTAAGGTTTCATATAAGCAGGAAAGCCAATGTGCGCGAAAATGCTTTCCCAGTCAAAAGGATATATCAGGTTCCTGAACGATTGATCCGTAGTATTTACCGGCAGATCGCGGGAGGGGAGTAACGCAGTTTTAGGAACATTTACACCCGTACGTGCAGCTAGTTCATTGTTCACAAATTTATCATCTGCACTCCACCAGAATGGATTATTGATCACTGCGCTTCCTTCCAGTGCAGCCTGTTTGAGCCAGGTACGATAGAAAGGAACATCCTGCGAAATACGATCCAGTATCACAGCATATTCATTTGGAATACCCTGTATTACTTTGTCGATAGATACAAATTCGGCAGAGATGTCGTTGACATTTTTAGCGTTTACGCGGTCAATGAATGCCTGGGGGAAACTGTTTTCCTGACCATAGAGAAGGCCTATTTTTTTCATCCTGAAAAATGTTTTTACGTTGAGTGTATCAATGATTCCGTTTACAATAAAAGCGGATGAGGATCAATATTCGCGCCAATGGATTTCGCCAGCTTATTTTATAAGGGAAAGGTAATATGGTAACATTTCGTTCCATACGGGCCAGTCGTGTTTTTGATTGGGCCTTATATCCAGCCAGTGGCTGATGCCTTTGTGAGCGAGTATCCCTGACATCCGTTCATTCTGGTTACGGGCTATATCTTCGTCGGCTACGCCTAGTATAATTCCCATGCGCCAGAGGGCTTCGTGCGGATTGTCCCGCATGTAATCCATGGGATTATGGAAATAGACATTATCATCATAATGACCATCCAGGCGGGAGGTAATATCAAAAATGCCGCTGAGGCTAAAAAGGTAAGAGACCTGCTCCGGGTAGCGGAAGGCAAAGTTGGATGCATGGTACCCACCGAAACTGCAACCGGCTACGGCTACGCGGTAAACGCCGGTTTCGTATATGACCCTTTCCAGCACCTCATGGCGCAGCATGTTGTCGTAAGCAATGTGATTGAGGGTGCGTTGAGCAGGGGAGACCTGTTTGTTGTACCAGCTCCGGGCATCTATACTATCAGGGCAATAGACCCGAATGAGCTGATGGTCGATGAACCATTGTAATGCATGAATAAGGCCTCTTTCCTTATGTTCATAATGGCGCCCCATAGAGGTAGGGAAGAGGATGAGGGGATAGCCTTCCTCTCCGAATACCAGCATCTCGAATTCACGGCCGAGATGAGGGGATTTCCATTTGTAATATTGTTCATGCATTCATATAAATATAATAAAAAAACGCTTCGGCTGTTAGGCCGAAGCGTTTTTTTGTCAGGTAGTATTTTCTACTTTATTTCGCAATGTAGCCTACACCGTTCTGCAGGATTATATCCTGATAATAACCGCCTTCTCTGTAATTACCATATTCCTGTTCCCAGGCCTGCTTGATATACAGGTCAACGATTTTATAGGAATTAGAACCTGGTGCCAGCTTATGATAACTTACAGTTTCTGAATTTGCACCACCACTGCCACCATAGGTATATCTGGAGCTTAAACAGGTAACATTTGTCTGGAAAGACAGGTTGGCAGGTACTGTGCATGCTGCATCTGAGTAAAACCTGATGTATACATCTACAGCTTCATATACATTCAGGTAATTAGGACCATCATTCCATTGGTACTCGATAGGTACCTGTACCATTTTGGCATAAATCCCCGGATTGTACATGTAATTGTACGTCTGAATATCACCAGATGAGAGAACAGAAGAATTATAATAGTAAGTGCCTCCACCCAGTGTGGTGATTGTAGGACTTCCATTTTTACTGAAAAAGTAAGGACCATACAACATAATAGACTCCCAGTCAAATGTGCCCAATTCAAACCCCTGATATCCACGGGCTGCATATGTCTGGAAATTGTGATCTTCATCATCTTCAATATTGCTCCAGTTGATGATAACATAGTTATCCCGGTCTGCCCGTGTTTGTTCATGGAAGAAGCCAAGGGCGTGGCCAATCTCATGAACCGCATTTCCCCAGGAGCAGCCGTCATCCAGTGAAATCAGCTGTTTTCCCCCGGTCATACCAATACCATCGGAATAGCATCCATCATCCTTGATGAATTCTATATAATTTGCCTGGTTGGTACGTTGTACGAACTGAATGTTGGTATTGGCCTGCCAGTGGGCAATAGCATCCGTAACCCGGGAGCTGTTAGGTAATCCGACATTGATGGAGTAATACACAATCCTGTTCGGCCAGAGATTTACGAAATTGGCCCTGCCGGTGCGGGCTGTAGCGTCATCAGTTTCTCCTTTCAGGAATTTTACCTGGCTTTCGCCAAGCACCATGTCATCGTCCAGTAGATAACGATCTCCTTTTTTAATGAGGCTGTATTGCTCCCCGGTCTTTTTGTTGGTAATGGTAACGGGCTCCCCTTTAATATTGGGAAATGCTTCCATCGAAGAACATCCACAGTCTTTTGTAGTGGTAGTTGAGGTGTCTGTTGCCTCCTGTTTCTTACAGGAAGAGAATGACATGGCCAATACCAGACCTGTCAGCAACAGGGGGCGAATCAATAGGCTTTTTTTTGTTTTCATGTGAGATGGAAATTTAAATGTATAGGTTGAGTTAAAAAGTCGATATAGATTGTGAAATAATGGGTTAAATGATATAGGAAAAATGGTATGGGTTAAATGCTATGGGTTAAACGGTATAGGTTAATTGATACGGGTTAAAGTAAGGTATGGGTTAAATTAGGGTATAAGTAAAAAGGTCCTGCAATCTGCAGGACCTTTTTAGCAATTCTTAGAAGTTATAACGAACACTCAACTGACCTCTCCAGCGTGACAGGTAGTCATTCACTGTATATGGTCTCAGTGTACCATTGATGTTGTTCATCAGGTTCTTGTTGAATGTGTAAGTCGGAGTAGTGCTCTGAGATGTTACTGTGAACAGAGATACTGACTGATTGCTCAGGTAATAAGACCATCCCCAGTTACGGTTCAGCAGGTTAGCTACGTTCAGGATGTCGAATCCAACTTCAATTCTGTGTGTATTTTTCAGGATGAAATCCTGTGCAAGCTTCAGATCGAAGTGGCTTTCCCATGGCATTCTCAGTCCGTTACGCTCTGTATTCTGACCCATGTGAGAGCTCAGGTATTTGTTATTGGCAGCAAATGCCTGGAAGTCAGCCAACTGCTGGGCAGGCGTTACCACAGTACCGTCAGACAGTGTCAGCGTGCTGAACTGGCTAGCGTCTGTAGGCAGGTAAGCTAAGCTGTTTGTACCAGTTTTACCAGAAGCATCATCACCGGTAATGTTGTTGTTGAACATTACAGAGTAACGCTGACCGGTGTAACCCTGGTAAACCAATCCGATAGTGGTAGACAGGTGACCCTTAGCATAACGGAAAGTTTTGCTTGCGTTAGCTACCACACGATGACCTGGATCAAAGTTAGCACGAGCCAGACTCAGGTTGTTCATACCATTTACGTTGTAAGCAAAGCGCCAGCTGGAATAAGCAGTAGAGCTGGTACCATCGTTCATAGAGTAAGAAGCACCATAAGTATAAGCCAGGCTACCAGACCATCCATGATCCATTGGTTTCTGAATCTGTGCAGTTAAGTTATAAGAATAACCTTTGCTGGTGTTAGTCAGATAGATGACATCAGTATAAGAAGAGTTTGCACGTGCAAAGTTGTACCAGGGTCTGGTGGTGTTACCTAAAGTAACTTGACCTGTCTGAGGTCCAACGTTCAGGTTCTTATACAGGATGTTATTGAGCGTTTTGGTGTACAAAGCTTCGATTGTACCAATCAGACCCCACCATGGCAGTTTCTGGTCGATAGCCAGGTTACCACGGAGTACCTGAGGATATTTGAAGTTTTTGTCAGTAACGTCAATTTCAGTAGGAGCAGCAGCGGTAGTAGGAATATAAGCACCCAGGTGTGTATCAGCCGGATCATAGTTGAAACGTACTGTTGAAGGAGGAGTACCACTGAAGGATGTGAATGCAACACCAGTTTTGGAATATGCATTGGAGATCCATACCAGCGGAACACGACCTGTGAACAGACCGGCACCACCTCTCAGTTGAGTCGTACCATCGCCATTTACATCCCAGTTAAATGCAACTCTTGGAGCCCACATCAACCTTGTTTTTGGAATAGTATTGTTCTTAATGCCATAAGTAGTAGCGATGTCAGAAGCATTGAAACCAGTGTTTGCGTCAGGTTTGTTGAAGAATACCGGCAGGTCGATACGCAGACCATAAGTCAGTCTGAACCTGTCATTGATATCCCAGATATCCTGTCCATATAAGCTGAACTGACCAGCACGGATCTTACCAGGAGCCAGGTCATTACCACCTTTATTAGAATAACCAACTGCATAAGTAGTAGGCGCAGCAGAGTTATTCAAAAAGGTATTAAGGTTTCTGTAAGTATAGTAACCATAGTAGTACTGCAGGAACACGTTGCTTGTGTTAAAGAACTGGTTGTCAGTACCAACAGTGATGGTATGTTTTTTCTTCTGAATAGTCAGGTTATCAACGATGGTGAAGTTGTCCTGATTCAGTGAGTTACGTGGAGAGGAGTAATCCGCACCCAGGTTGTAGTTCAGACCACCTTCAGTGATATATACAGATGGGAATTCAACAGTAGAACGTCTGTCGCGGATACGGTTGTAGGTCACACGCAGTACGTTTGAAGTAGTAGCATTGAAGCTACTGTTCAGTTCAGCTACAGTCGAGTTAGTAGTGCTGAGCATATAGTAGCCACTGTTAGCAAAAGTCATAGTAGTTGCACTACGGGAAATGTTGTACAGGCTACCATCAACATAGCTATGACGGAAGGTTAATTTATGCTTTTCGCTGATGTTCCAGTCGATACGAGCAAATACTGAAGTTGCATATGATTCAGAGTTAATATCAGTATAGCTACCCGGATCGAATCCATAAGTATCTTTTACATAAGTACGGATAGAATCCAGTCTTGCAGTACTGAATTTAGAACCTGAACCAGCATCAGCAGGATTGTAACCAAGTGGTGTTTTGGTATCGTTTCTTTCCGCGTTTACGAAGAAGAACAATTTATTTTTGATAATTGGACCACCCAGGCTGGCACCCCATGTAGTATTATTATAGGTAGGGTATTTGGTTTTGCTCTGAACATTTTCGCCTACAAAACTCTGGTTTTGATTCAGGAAGTAAGCAGAACCATGGAACTGGTTAGTACCACTCTTTGTTACAGCGTTGATACCACCACCCGTAAAGTTACTCTGAGTAATATCATATGGAGACAGTACGATTTGTACTTCCTGCACCGATTCCAGTGGAACAGCGTTTACATTCGCCTGACCACCATTGGTACCTGTAGCTGTCAGACCAAATGCGTCATTTGCATTCGCACCATCCACAGTGAATGAGTTGAATTTGTTGCTCTGACCTGCAAAGGAAATACCTAGTGGACTACCGTTCGAGCTGCTGTAAGTAGCAACAGCCTGCGGTGTCAAACGGGCGAAATCCTGGATGCTACGGCCTACAGTTGGCAATTCAGTCAACTGGCGCTGGCTGATGTTGGTCTGCGTACCCGTGCGGTTTGAGCTGATGATGCTGCTTTTTTGACCGGTAATAGTTACTTCGTTCAGAGATTTGCTACCATCTTCAAGTTTTACGTTTTGGGTCAATGCAGTACCCAGGCTTAGATACAGGTCCTTAATGTTTTGTTCCTGGTAGCCTACATAGGTAATTGTAATGGTGTAAGGACCCCCTACACGCATGTTGGGAATGGTGTAACGACCTCCCTCTTGTGTTGTGGTACCATAAACGGTTCCGGTTGGAACGTGAATGGCTTTAACTGTGGCCCCAATCAGGCCTTCCCCCTTTGCATCTTTCACCAGACCGGTAACAGCACTTGTTGTTACCTGCGCGAAAGAATAGCAAACGCTAAACAAGACAATGAATGTTAACAGTAGTTTTTTACATCCCATATTTGAGCAGTTTGATTTTGTAAGACCGCAAAGGTTAAAAAAAATTACTTAGAAATTTTAACTTGAAATTAACAAATTGTTAAGCCATATTAAAAGATTGAGTAGATGGTTCTGTAAATTCGAAACTATATGGGAAAACAGCCTTTAAATGTAGTTTGTTCAACTAATAGAGTAAGAAATTCTAATATTTCGAATAATGATTTGTTGAAATACTTAATTCTCTGTCGGGCAAGGGCTGTTTTTATATTAGTTTTCTGACAAATGTTTATATGTTTATATTTATTATGTGATAAGGAATGAAGGGGATTAAACTGATGGGAGCGTGTTTGGGAGGAATTAAGGAAATATTGGACTTCCAACACCGCTGGAAGGTGACTTTTTGTGCTGTCAAAAGGGCGTAAAATCCGGGATTAGTCCAATGTTTCATGCCTCTTTTTAACCTAACTTTGCAATCAATATAACAACAGTGATATGTTAGATACAATAGAATCAGCCATAGAAGATATAAAGAACGGTAAACTGGTCATAGTAGTAGACGACGAGGATAGGGAGAATGAGGGCGATTTCATCACAGCAGCAAGGAATGTGACTCCGGAGATTATCAACTTTATGAGCCGTTACGGCCGTGGATTAATATGTGCACCACTAATTGAAGAAAGATGCGAGGAACTCGGTCTGGAAATGATGGTGCGTGATAATACAGCTTTACACCAAACACCTTTTACAGTTTCTGTCGACTTACTCGGACACGGTTGTACCACCGGTATCTCCGCCCATGACAGGGCAAAAACAATACAGGCCCTGATCGATCCTAATATTCGTTCTGAAGAATTAGGGAAGCCCGGGCACATTTTCCCCCTGAAAGCTAAGAAAGGAGGAGTGCTGCGCCGCACCGGACATACCGAAGCTACCATCGATCTGGCCCGGTTAGCAGGATTTGAGCCTGCCGGCGTACTGGTGGAGATCATGAACGAAGATGGCTCCATGGCCAGACTACCGGAACTGAAGGAAATAGCAGTGAAGTTTAACCTGAAACTGATTTCCATCAAAGACCTGATCGAATACCGGCTCAAAAAGGAATCCCTGATCGAAGAAGAGGTACGCGTACAGATGCCGACTGAATATGGTGATTTTGAATTGATTGCATTTAAGCAACTGAATTCCGGCGAAACCCATATGGCACTGAAAAAAGGAGACTGGGAGAAAGATGAACCCGTACTGGTGCGCATCCACTCTTCCTGTGTAACCGGCGATATTCTCCATAGCCTCAGATGTGATTGCGGCCCGCAACTCCACAAAGCCATGCAAATGGTTGAACAGGAAGGGAAAGGCCTTATATTATATATGAACCAGGAAGGCAGAGGTATCGGTTTGCTGAATAAACTGAAAGCCTATAAACTACAGGAAGAAGGTAGAGATACAGTGGAGGCAAACCTCGAATTAGGCTTCCAGATGGATGAAAGAGATTATGGTGTGGGTGCCCAGATCCTGAGGCATCTGAATATTACCAAAATGCGGTTGATTTCAAATAATCCCAAAAAGAGAGCCGGGATGAAAGGATATGGATTAGAGGTGGTAGAAAATGTGCCGATCGAAATTCATCCTAACCCGCATAATGAAGTGTATTTGAAAACAAAGAGAGATAAAATGGGTCACGAGATCCTGAAAGGATAAATAACAAAAGGGTCCTGCCTCTGGCAGGACCCTTTTGTTATTTAATGCGTTGTATCCCTATTAATGCGTTGTATCCCTCGCCGGTTTCACCGTATCCTTCTCCTCCAACCGCAGCATCTCTGCCCTCCTCATACTATCTATCATCCGCTTTCTCGCCCGCTCATTAAACAACTCGGTGAATTTATTATACTCACGTACATAAGATAACCCCAAACCCGCCTTATTCCTGTTCACTAAATTATATACGTCATAATCCGACTTACTAAATGCATTGATACGGAACCTGCCCTCCGGCGTCAACAGGTACTCTGCCCTGAAGTCACCCGCCAGCCGGTTCGTATTCGACGAAGTAGACGCTTTCCCCCAGTCATAATCACCACCCACATACAACCTTACCCTATTATTATATAAGGTACTGGTAATACCCGCACTCACCTGGTTCCGGTCCATCGCCGTATTATCCACATTCCCAATATTATAAGCACGATAGTTCACATTCACACCAATACCACTGTTCTTGAGCAGTGCCCCGGTTATATTATTCAATATCGCCTGTGCCTGCGCACTCAATGCCTGTCCCACACTATTCTTACCTGTGATCGCCACACTCGCACCTGCCGAATTCGGATCTTCAGGCAGGAACTGGTTGAAGAGCAGCAAACCTGCCATCTGTTGCAGGGCCTTATTCTGATCCTGGTTGATTTCCTTCAGTTTCGCTGCCACACCACTTTCATATGCCAGTGACCCTACCTCCGGCAGATTGATCTCATAAGAAATATCAGGTTTCATCAACTCCCCACGCAGGTTAATCAGGATATCCACCCGTTCTGTACGGGTCGCCAGTTTATCTGTTGTGGTAGAAGCCGTTCCTACCAGGTTGTACAAACTCACTTTTGGCAAAGAATACTTTGCATGGATATCTACCTTCGCTGCCTGCGGATCGCCATTCCAGGTGATTGAACTGCTCTTATCGATATCAAACTTCCAGCTGGTCAGCCTTTGCAAGGTAAAATTATAACTACCCAGGTTGATCTCATAGTTTCCAAACATGGTAAAGTCTCCATCCAGGTTTACATTGATCTGAAGGTTCCCGGTACCATTGGCAGAAATCATATCACCACTCGCAGCATCCATGATCACATCTATCTGTGCATCAGGGGTAGCAGATATATCGAGTTTCACATTCAGCTTCACGTTATCCTTCTTCTTCCGCTTCTCTTCCTTCATCTCTGTACCATAGGTTTTGAAGGTAATGTAATCCGACTTCCCGATGTCCTTACTATCCGACAATGGCAGGTAGAAATGGGTACCCTTATCCGGCTTTGCCTGCACTTTCAATACCATATCTTCTAACGGACCCTGGAAATAAACCTTTCCATCCGCAATCACATCTCCATAAAAGAGATCACTATCCGCCGCACCTGTACCCAGGAACACAAAGTTCCTCGCCGTTACATCAAAGTCGAAGTTCAGTTTATTGAAATGGTCATGAGAAATATAGCCACTGCCATTTGCTTTACTGTTGTTCTTATCAATGATGGTGAAGTTGCCAAACTCAATCAGGTTATCATCTATATTGATGTTCAACTTAGGAATGGTATAATTTGTACCCAGGTACAATACCCTTACTTTCGCACTATCTACTTTCAGGTTTCCTTTCACCGAAGGCAGTTCTGTAGTGCCACTCACATTGATCTGGCCATTCACCTGCCCTTTCAGATCTGTCACATAATCTTTTACAAAGCGATCCAGCAATACCAGGTCTACACCCTTCATGTTTACTGTACCTTCCAGGTTATTATTTTCTTTCGTTAATCCCACACTTCCCTTTGCATCCAGGTTCTTACCGGCATTATCACTATGTAGTTCAAATGTGGCTTCGCCGGTGCCCTGACTATATCCCCCTGCAAAAGATACCAGCCCGATGGAGTCATTGTCCAGTCGTAATTCTTTGGTCACAATATCCGCATCTATATCCAGGTTCCGCATCGGGTCTGTGATCAGGATCTTCCCGTCTGCCTGTCCCTCTATACGCATAGGCGTCAATTGCGCCGGAATTACATCGGCCAGGTTCAGGTTCTTCAGGGTGATCATGAAGGTAGATTCATCCGGGTTGTATTCGTTGGTTTCTACGGACACGCTCTGTTCATTGCGCGTTACCTTCAGGTTATGTACAGTGAGGAAGTTCTTACTCCAATAAATTTCATTGCCCGGTGTCACATTCCACTGTCTTTCATTTACGGTAAAGGCACTGTTCAGGAAGCTGATTTTCACCCCATCCGATACAGTGATCACCCTGGCATAAAAACCATCCAGGGAGGTGGTGTCCTGTGCCTGCAGGTCTACTTTCAGGTAAGAAGTATCTTTGCCGGAGCTGGCCAGGATCAATGGGTGCTGTAGTATTACCTTGTCTCCACTGGTCACCCTGCCTATACTTGTACTGATGTCAATTTTATTAAAATTACCGGAGCTTTTCAGTTGCAGGTCATTCACCATATACCCGCCATAGCCAGCCTGTGGCACAAATACATTCAGCGAAAGGTTGCCATTCACCGTATTCAGCGACCCATCTATTTTTGACTGGTCAAACCCCGTCACCTTGTCTGTGAAACCTTTGATCAGCTTATCCACTTCTCCCATCTGGAATGAAAAGGAGAAATCCTGCTTAATCTCTTTGGCAGGTACTGTAGGGAAATAGCTGGGGTAGTATTTATTGAGCAACAGTTTGAATGCATCCGGCAGGTCCATAAAACTATAGTTCCCTTTCACAAACCCGGTGATCTCACTACCCTGAATAGCCAGTACCTTGATATTGTTCTCCAGGTGTGTAGATACATTCAGTGAGTCAAATTCCAGCCTGTGTAGTTTGCGGTACAGCGATACATCGTACACACGGGCAGAACCATCGAAGTTATCGATATTGCTACCCGCAAAGTTCAGGTCCATTTTTGCCTGGAAAGTGAGCGAGTCATCCGTGAGGCGCATGGCCTTCAGGTTACTGTGTCGGATATCAGCATCAAAACGGAACACGGGCACCGGCGCATTGAAGTCAATGGTACCGGCAAAGTCCATATCCAGGTTAGGGTCGCCCACTGCGAGCGAACCGTTGAAGAACTTCCTGTTCATCTCACCCTTCGTCCTGATATTGGTATAGGTATAATCGTAGAGCGTAATTTTCTGTACATCCGCATCTACTGTTGCATTCAGTGTTTTAAAGTTGAAACCGGCGCCGTTTACCTTCGCACTCAGCGACACGGTGGATAGCTGGGGTACATCCAGCAAGGTACCCATATTGAAATCATTCATGGTCAGACTACCGGAGTATACCGGCACATCCTTGCTGGTCTTGAAGTTCAGGTCAGAATTCAGGTTACCCAGGTTGGTCTGAAACTTACCATAGGCCACAAAGTCATTGATAAACCCTGTAAAGCTACCCTGGAAGAGGATGTTGCTCAGTTTGTCAATACGCAGTGGCTCCACGTTGCGCAGGGAAGGGGCAATGCTGAGGATCTCTCCGCCATTAGTGGTCAGTTCGTCCGCACGGAAGTCGATGAAGGTTTCTTCGATATCAGGCAACCCCCGCATTTCCAGACCTCCTTTCAGATGTGTACCTGCATTGTCAGAAAGTTCTATATTATTCGCTTTCAGGTTTGACACCGGCCCACGGGCATCGCCGGAGAGCGTGGCTACCTTTTTCCAGTCGCTCAGTTCCGGGGCAAAGAAAGCAATATCGTCAGAAGATAGTTTACTGTTTACAATATGTGCACGCATGTATACCAGGTTGATATAATCATTCATATCACTGATATCTGCATATTGCATGGTGTAATAATCACGGAGGTGGCTGTTGGCTGTCAGGAGGTCCATGTGAGAGAACTCCATTTCCACTGGCGACATCTTAAACCGTGCAGAGAGTTTCTTTACTTCAAATCCGCTTCGTTCTTTAGTACTGAAGGTCAGGTCGCCCAGGATACTATCTTTTACTAATGTCGTATTGGTGAGTTGTAGATTTATTTTCTGGAAGCGTATATGATTCGGTGCAAAAGAACCGGCTGTTACAGCTGTGGTATCATCCGGGTCGTCTACGCCAAAGAGGCCGTCTTTGATGGAGACTTCCTTGACCAGCAGTTTCCAGTTGGCGCTGTTCCAGCGAAGCTCAGGAATAGCGGTAGTATCTGTCAGCTCCTCTTTGTCTGCTTTGGGTTTTTTGTGACGCAGGGGGGAGGACTTATAACTGGAAATAATAAACGATGGCTTGTCCAGTTTCAGCTCCTGGATGTCAATATTGTGTTGCTGCAGATCGAGGTTCTTGGCATCCAGGTAAATTTGTTTGGCAGTTACGTAGTAGTCTTCACCAATCCACTGGTCTACCTGGTTGATCCTGACATTCGTGAGGTCGACCTTACGAAGGTCAAACGATACGCCGCCGGAAGGTTTCTTTGTTTTCGATGTATCAGGTGCACTGGCAAAGGCGTCGATGATGAATTCGTAGTTCCAGAGAGAATCTTTGCGGGTACGAATTAAGTTGATGCTGGCATTATCCAGGCCGATGTATTTGAGCACCGGCTTATCCTGTACGAAGAACCAGTCGGTGATCTTTACCTGGGCAGTACCGGCATACAGCAAAGTATCTTTGTGCCTGTCTTCAATATAAAGACCTTCCAGGCGAAGGCTGTTGAAAAGACGGATATCCACATGCCTGAGGTCTACCCTTGTTTTCAGCTGCTGCGAGAGTCGGGTGATTGCTTGCTGAACAAGGAAATTCTGTACTGCAGGAATGTTGATCAGGATACCCAGAAGGATAGCCAAACCCAATATACTAAGGAGAACAATCGTGATTATTTTACGTACCTTTTTCAGCGCAGCAATGTTTAAGCGGCAAATTTAATTGAATAAGTTGATAATACCGGGCTCTTGGAGCGATCAGGTTAGCAATTTTTCTTAAGCGACATGCCCCTGTTTTACAAGTTTAATTAATAGTAAGTTAATACAGTTGTTAAAGTTTTTGGAGTGGGAATTGATATCTTATCAATATGAAGTATTCATTCCTCATCCTGGGCATTGTGCTGTTATCCTGTTCGGGCAATAAGACAGTGAAAGTGAAGGGATCAGATACCGAAGTTAACCTTGCCGTACAGTTTGCAGAGTCATTTCATCATTACCAGCCTTCATTATTCGTTTCCGTATCCGGTGGTGGTTCCGGATTGGGTATCGCCTCCCTGCTGAATGGCACGGCAGATATTGCCAATGCCAGCAGGAGGATCAATGATAAAGAGGTGGCCTTGTTCCGGGAAAAAGGCATCGCTCTCGATTCATTCATTTTTGCACAGGATGCCATCGCCTTTATCGTAGCGGATGATCTTCCACTGGAATCTATCAGTACCCAACAGCTGGCTGATGTGCTGAGTGGAAGGGCCCGGAATTGGGAGCAGATTACTGGAAAGAACCTGCCGGTGAACATTTATGGGCGTCAAAGTAATTCCGGAACCCATGATTTTGTAAAAGATCGTTTGCATATCGCTTTCTCTCCACGCGCAAAACAAATGAATGGTAATGCACAGATCGTGGAAGCCATTCGTGCAGATCACTCCGGCATAGGCTATGTAGGTGCCGGCTATGTAAGCGCCGGGTCTAACAAAGGGATAAAAGTATTACCGGTGTATACTACAGACAAAGTTGATGCGGTGTCGCCCCTGGATGCTGCAAAAATCGGAGAAGGAAAATACTTCTTCCAGCGCCCCCTGTTCCAATACTTTAGAGCGAAAGATTCAATACATGTACGGCCTTTCATCGCTTTCGAACAAAGCCCGGAAGGCCAGCGAATAATCAAGACAGGAGGGTATTATCCAGTTGGAAAATAGATAATGTATTACATTTCTATAAGCGTTCTTAGACTGCTCTTAGACCGTTCTTCGACGGTTGTTCGATTATTCTTCGATGCTTCTATAACCTGATACTGATTTTCAAACTGTTTTATTCTACCCAAAAAATGATCTTTATGCATATGAAAAGGCGGGAAAGGATGGACTGGCTCATGAAACAGGTGTTCAAAACGACTGGCTTACTCACCATTGCCTTGCTGGCAGGTATTTTCATTATGTTGTTTTACAACAGTGTGAGCTTCTTTTTCGATGTACCTCCCATCGACTTTTTTACTGGGGCACAGTGGGATCCGGATAATTCCAAGAATGCCTATAGCATCATTCCATTGCTCGTGAGCACGGGCCTGGTGGCTTTTGGGTCTATGATCATCGCGGTGCCATTGGGTATATTATGTGCCGCCTTTCTCTCAGAACTGGCGCCACGAAAATTGCAGGTCATATTAAAACCTGTTATCGAAATGCTGGCCGCCATTCCTTCTGTGGCCATTGGTTTCCTGGGTATTACCCTGGTAGGACCAGGTATTGCAAAGATATTCGGAATTGCGAATGGATTGAATGCCCTGAATGGTTCTATCTTATTGGCAGTGATGGCATTACCTACCATCATTACCATTAGTGAAGATGCGATCAATGCCATTCCCCGTAGTCATCGCGAAGCTTCGCTGGCGCTGGGCGCCAATCAATGGCAAACCCTGTATAAAGTGGTCATACCCGCTGCCTACCCGGGATTGATCGCTGCCGTGTTGCTAGGATTAGGCAGAGCCCTGGGCGAAACGATGACAGTACTCATGGCCACCGGCAATACTGCCGAGATGCCCACTGGTTTCCTGGATTCTATCAGAACCATCACCGCTACCATTGCCATCGAAATGGGAGAGGTGCCTTACCGCACTACCCACTACTTTGCGCTATTTGCTATCGCAGCTGTGTTGTTCTTAATTACTTTACTCATCAACCTCGTTGGGGAATATGCCGCTAACAGGTTGAGAAAATTTCAGGCATGAGAAAATGGTTTAACTGGTTAATATTGACAGGAAGTACGTTCATCGTCTGCCTGTTTCTGGGCGTCATCCTATGGGATATCTTCTCAAAAGGGTTTTCTGTATTATCGTGGCAATTTGTGAGCCAGCCCCCGGTAGCTGCTATGACTAAAGGAGGGATTCTGCCAGCTATTACCGGTACATTGTTACTCACCTTTATCACGACATTATTTTCTGTGCCCTTCGGTGTAGCCTGTGCCGTGTACCTGAATGAATATGCCAGACCTTCTATGTTGACGAATTTGATCAGGGGTTCTATCCGCAACCTGTCTGGTATTCCTTCTATTATTTATGGCTTGTTTGGGCTGGCGCTTTTTGTGCAGACCTTCAGGCTCGGTACTTCTGTATTTGCTGCTGGTCTTACATTAGGGTTACTGTCATTGCCTTATATTATTACTACCACCGAAGAGGCGCTGAAGCGGGTGCCTGTCAGTATGCGCGAAGCTACGCTGGCACTGGGTATCACACAGTTTGAAACGATCAGGGACGTAGTTTTACCCAAGGCATTGCCAGGCATTCTCACAGGTGTTATTCTGACCCTGTCAAGAGCCGCAGGCGAAACGGCACCTATCTTATTTACCGGTGCCGCATTTTATATCAATGGCATGACAACAGCCCTGGATCAGGAGTTCATGGCATTGCCCTATCACCTGTATATGTTGTGCACGCAGCACCAGTCTATCGAAGCCGTACGGCCCCTGGCGTATGGAACGGCTGTTGTGCTCATTATACTCGTGTTTCTCCTGAACATGGTCGCTTTTTATTTCAGGTTTAAACAAAGAACGCAGGATTGATTATGGATAAGATCAAATTGTCAGCACACCATTTGGATTTATATTTTGGTAATAAACAGATCCTGAAACAGGTGAACATCGACTTCCCTGAAAACAAGGTGACGGCGCTGATCGGGCCTTCCGGATGTGGAAAGTCTACCTTACTACGTTCATTTAACCGCATGCATGATCTATCGCCTGATGCAAAGATTAAGGGAGAGATCCTACTGGATAACCAGGATATTTATGACCACCAGCTCTCTGTCAATGAAGTGAGACGAAGGATCGGGATGGTGTTTCAGAAGGCCAATCCTTTGCCCAAAAGCATCTTTGATAATCTCGCTTATCCACTGCGTATCCATCAGTTTTCCAAACATGAAATTCCAGGTTTGGTACAGCGGGCACTGGAAGAAAGTTACCTGTGGGATGAAGTAAAAGATGAATTGAAGAAACCTGCCGTAAAATTATCCGGTGGGCAGCAACAACGATTGTGTATAGCAAGAGCGGTGGTACTGCGCCCCGAGGTCATCCTGATGGATGAACCCTGTTCTGCACTGGACCCTATCAGCACAAATAAAATAGAATCACTCATCCTCAGTCTGAAGCGGGATTATACCATCGTCATCGTCACCCACAATATGCAGCAGGCCCAGCGTATATCAGACAAAGTCGCTTTTATGTACCTGGGCGAACTGATTGAATATGGCGATACCAAACAGATATTCCATTCTCCTCAACAGGAGCTGACAAAGAATTATGTAAACGGCCATTTTGGATGATGCTTACAACGCCACCGGCTCTACCTTGTAACCTGCTTTTCGGAGCAGTGCGATGACCCCGCCTTTGCCGGCTAAATGACCAGCGCCAAAGGCAAAGAATGAAGGTGTCTGCTGTATCTGTTTGGTGATAACAGGTATCCAGTTGTTATTACGATCATCCAGCATGAGCTTTTTGTAGCGGACCACATCTTCTTCCTGCAGGATTAAACCAAGCAGCTGGTTGAGATCAGCCTTATAATAAGCATCCAGCAATTGTTGGTACTCCGTTCTGGAAGCTGCCATATCTTTCACCTGCTTTACAAGACTTGCTGCTTCCTCTTTATCAGGAATACTATCAAATATCGCGATCTGATCTTCCGCATTTTCCAGTCCATGTATGGTGAGTCCCTGGTCTTTGGCAAGTAGCAGGAGCATATTTTCGCAGGAGACAGGATTCGGACAGGTAGCTGTTTTCTCCAATAGCATACTCATAATGAGCATGGGTTTCATCTTGTCTAATAACTGCAATGATGTGCCGACTGAGTCGCGAAAGTAATCGCTCAGTATTGTATAATCTTCAGGAGATAACAATGCTTTGAATGAATAACCTTCAGGCATCATCATTTCACCGGCTATGCGGGTCATGGCTTCCGTATCGTCCATGTTGAATTCCATATAGAAGGCTTTGGTCTCCTTCATCGCTTTGCCAATGGCGACAGAAAAAGGAAGATCGTCGGTGCAGAGCATGTGGATGGTGCCAAACAGGTAAGATGGCTTAGACAGGCCATGGCCGGAGATTTTCCAGAGCAGGGAAGACGAATCTTTGTGTGCTGCCGGCAAAAAGGTCGTTAACAGGCAAAGTAAGGTTGTGAACATGATCAGGCAGTTTTGAAGGCTTGTTTTAATTGCTGTTGCAATGTTTCCAGCTGGGGTTTTTGATGCAGTGCAGTTACGACAATACGGTTAATGGGTGGACTATCCGGATCAGGGTAGCCAAAAGAGGAGATGATGGTTCCTTTGTGTTCCAGCTCTTTTTCAATACGCGCTTTCACCAGGAAGATAGGCAGTTGAAAAGGATTATGTAGCTGAGGCATATCAGCCGTCATCGCTGCAAACTCAGCGATGCTTTGCTGCATCAGTTTCCGTTGATGATGATGTAGTTTTTTGCTTTGCAGAAATGCCCAGGCACTGGCTGGCATCAATGAAGTACCGGCTGTAAAAGCGGGTGTTTTTTTTATAGCGATAATGTCTTCCAGTCTACCCGAGACCACACCTCCCTGTATGCTAAATGCCTTGGCCAGCGAGGCGGAGAGCAGGTAGCGGAGTGGCGGGTGCTGTGGCAGTACATGAACAATACCATTACCGTTGGGTCCCAATACACCAAAGCCATGAGAGTCGTCAATCACTACCATCACTTCTTTATTAATTTCATTCAGCCAGTTGAAATCGTTGATAGTGCTGGTGAGTGGATTCACACTATCGGCCACGATCACAAAGGTGCGATCCGGCCAGGCATTTACTTTCTCAATCGTTTGTGCTGTCCATTCTTCCCATGTCAGATTGGGTATAATGGCTTTACCTAAACGGAGCGAGGGATGTGTGGTAGGAGAGTAGCAAAGCTCACCCTGTGTGGCAGCGTAATGCACCGCTGCCTGCGAGGCGAGGTAGCCGGAAGAAAAGGAAGCTGCTGCGGGGTGTTTGAGCATGTCAGCAAGTGTATCGTCCAGTTCTTCATATAGATCAAGGCGTAAGTTAGCAATGCGGGAAGACACAAATACGGTTCCGTACAGGTCTATGCCGTTACGGAGTGCTTCTTTATAATGAGGATGCGCGTGCAGCCCCAGGTAAGAGAAGCCGGAGAAGAAAAGGTATTCTTTTCCGCTGATGTGGGTTACCTTGTCAGGAGTCGAATTTGTGTGCAAATACATTTATTCAGCCTTTGTTTTCAAAATGAAATAGTAATCACCTGATTTCACTTTCATATCGAAGTGCATATCATCGAGGGTAACAACGGTGACAAGGTTCTCGTAAGTACGATCTCCGTTATTAGCAGTGATGGAGATGACCTTTCCGGCGCTGAGCATCTTGTATTTGCCGGAATCAGGTTTATTATCGATCGTAGCAATGAAGAGGTTGTTGTCGAGGAACTGGTAGAACACGTTCGTATAATAGCCTCTTTTCAGTTCAGTCGCCTGGTTGATTTGCGTGATGTCATAACCGGAGCCGGGTGGAACAACTACATCGTACACTCTCCATTTTTTATGGAGGAGTTGTTTGTCGCCAGCGCCACAAGAGCAGAGAAAAAGGATGGCTAATAGAGCGATATATTTCACGGGAGAATAATTTTATGGGAACAAGTTAAAGCAATTTGCGTTACTGGCAGCCGCCAGTAACGCAAAAAGTCATTTCATCATACTATCATTAAATGCCTGTGAGCCGCCCTTCGGAATGCTCAGACTCAACCACTTGTCGCCTTTCAGGATCTTTCCTAAATATACAATCTGTCCTACATGATACGGTACATGCATCAGTTGCCTGTTGATGGCATCTACGACTACATGTGGCTCACTCCTGATCAATACCTTCTTCTCCAGGTCATCCGGTGTAAGACTGCCGATAGCATCCAGTATTATTGTCCAGCCTTCATTCCACAATTGGATAATGGCTTCCTTCGAAGCGACGTCATTCTCAAACTCACTGTCCCTGTTTCTCCATGCCTTCTCTCCATCCGATGTCAGGAAGTCTGTCCAACGCGAACGCATGTTCCCGCTCAGGTGTTTTACGATCAGGTAAATGCTGTTAGGCTCACCTTCCGGTTGCCACAGCAGTTGCTCACCTGTCAGTTGGGCGATGGTTTTGTCGCCCAGTGATTTGTAGTAGGACAGTCTTTCAAGTGCGCTGTCCAGGTAGATCTTTCCAAGCATAATAGTATGTATTAATAACCAGCAGCACTGTCATCACCGCGTTTATCGCCAACAGCATTCATCTGTCCATCTGCGTTTACTTTAATGACTTCAGTACGACCGATATGTCCTCTTGTCGTGATCTTGTACCCCATTTTTTCCAGGTCTGGCAATGGTGCTTTCTCGAAATCTTCTTCTACCACTACTTCATCCGGCAGCCACTGATGATGGAATTTAGGCGCATCTACAGCGTCTTTCGGAGACATGTTAAACTCCAGCAGGTTCATTAATGTCTGGAATACTGAAGTGATGATTGTGGAACCACCCGGTGTACCTGCTACAATGTAGGGCATTTGGTTTTTTAAAACAATGGTGGGCGTCATGGAGCTCAACATTCTTTTGCCAGGGGCAATGGCATTGGCTTCATTACCTACCAGGCCATACATATTGGGTACGCCTGGTTTTACACTGAAATCATCCATTTCATTATTCAGCAGGAAACCTGCACTGCCTACTACTACTTTAGAACCATAACCACCATTCAATGTAGTGGTCACAGATACTGCATTTCCTTCGGCATCCATTACAGAGAGGTGAGTGGTTTCATCACTTTCATGAATGCTACCAGCCTTTACAACTTCGCTGGAACCAGCTTTGGTTGAGTCGAAGTTATTCATGCGTGATCGGATATAAGTAGCATCAGTCAGTTGTTTCACCGGTACCTTTACAAAATCAGGATCACCCAGGAACTGTGCCCTGTCAGCATAAGCGCGTCTTTCTGCTTCTATCATCAGCTGTATAGATTTCACAGAATGAAAGCCCCATGAAGCTAAAGGATAAGGAGCCACCATGCCCATAAGCTGTTGCAGCGCAATACCACCACTACTTGGCAGCGGCATAGTGACAATGTCGTATTGTTTATATTTAAACACGACCGGTGTTCTGTCTACCGCACGATAAGATTTCAGGTCTTCTAATGTGATCAGGCCATTGGCTCTTTCCATTTCATCTACGATCTTCCGGGCAGTTTCACCTTCATAAAAACCTTCACGACCTTTGTCTCGTATTAGTTTCAGTGTGTTGGCCAGGTCTTCCTGGATCAGTATATCTCCTTCCTTCCAGGGAGTGTCGCGCATAAATGCGTTGTCTTCGGTATTGAGTTTTTTAAATTGTGCCTGTGTCGCATTGAGGCTACGGGCTTCAGCAGCTGTAATCGCAAAGCCTTTTTCGGCCAGCCGTATTGCCGGGGCAATCAGTTTCTTCATAGGTAATCTGGCATAAGGCAGGGACGAAAACAGGCCGGCTACAGTACCTGGTACACCACAGGCCAGGTGACCGTCGATGCTGAGCGACCTGACAGGATTACCGTCAGCATCCAGGTACATGTCCCTGGTTGCCTTTGCTGGTGCCGCTTCCCGATAGTCAAGCGTTACGTTTTTACCCGTCTTCAGGTGGGCCACCATAAATCCACCACCACCCAGGTTACCGGCGGCGGGATATACAACTGCCAGCGCCAGCTGGGTTGCAATTGCAGCATCTACAGCATTACCACCTTGTTTCATGACTTCAATCCCAGCCAGACTGGCAAGGGGATGGGCCGAGACAACGGCACCATGAGAAGCATTTGTTTCTTTTTCAATTTTGTAGTGGATTGCGTCGTCCTGCGCATAAATACTGGTGCAGGAGAACAACGTAAGCGTGAGTAATACTGTGCGCATCTGAAACGTATTTTATTCTTATCGATCAATTTAGTATTTTGGTTAACAGCCTATAGTCTATAACCCATATTCGCCAACTTCAAAGAACAAATCTAAATATAAAACCCAAAATCTACTTCGTATGATTTACCCAGTTAACCATTTTCGGGGGCTATTGCTCCTTTTTTCTCTATTAATCGTCTCGACACAATTGACATTTTCCCAGACAGCAGGCATCATTACAGGCATTGTCAAAGACGGCAATGGCGCTGTATTACCCGGGGCTACCGTACAGATCGAACGTACCAACAAAGGTGGTTATACCAATGCCCAGGGACGGTTTTCGCTGGAGACCATCCCCGGCAATTACACCGTGCTGGTGAGTTACGTGGGATTTGTAACACAACATCAACCTGTTACTGTAAAAGCCGGAAGTACCTTCGAACTCAACATCTCCCTGGTGGCAAGTACGACCATGAATGAACTGGTAGTACTGGGTTCCCGCGGTTTGCCACGTAGTCAGACAGAAACACCCGTGCCCGTAGATGTGATAGACATCAAGCGCATAGTGGAAGACGCACCACAGGTGAGTGTAAACCAGATCCTGAATTATGTAGCACCTTCTTTCAGCTCCGGGGTGCAAACAGTGGCAGATGGTACTGATCACATTGATCCCGCATCCCTGCGCGGTTTAGGACCTGACCAGGTACTGGTATTGGTAAATGGTAAAAGAAGATACACCACAGCACTCGTGAATGTAAACGGCACCTTTGGCCGTGGTGCAGTAGGTACTGATATGAATTCTATTCCTACTGCCGCCATCGATCGTATTGAGATCTTAAGAGATGGCGCTGCGGCGCAATATGGCTCTGATGCCATTGCAGGTGTGATCAACATTATCCTGAAGAGTAGCGTCAATCAATTAGGCATCAACGTTACTACAGGAGGGAATGTCACTTCGCAGGCAGACCACAATTTAGATGGACAAACTGTGCAAACCGCCGTCAATTATGGTATTCCCATTGGTAATAAAGGAGGCTATATCAACTTCGGCGGTTCCTATGATTTCAGGAATTATACCAATCGCTCAGGTGCATGGGTAGGTACGATCTACAAAGCGTACCCCGGTGGTGTAGATAAGACAGATAGTTTTCTCGTAGCCAATCACATCACCCGCAATGATATCCGCATGCGGGTAGGACAGTCAAAACTACGCAGTGCACAGCTGTTTGTGAATGCAAAAATTCCGTTGGAAAACAATGGTGAAGTGTACTTCTTTGGTGGCATTGGTTACAGGGCTGGTAATGCAGCAGGTGTATACCGCCTGCCCAATGATAGCCGCAATGTGATAGACATCTATCCACTGGGGTTCCTGCCAGAGATCAATAGCGATATTTATGATCGCTCATTCGGCGCGGGAATCAGGGGAACACTCGGTGAATGGAAAGTAGATTTTAGCAATACCTATGGCAGAAATGAATTTGATTTCTCCGTACAGCATTCGCTGAATGCATCGCTGGAAAATGCATCTCCTACTAAGTTCACCTGTGGAGGACCGATCTTCGCACAGAATACCACGAACCTTGATTTCTCAAGAAGGGTAGATATTTTTGATATCGCTTTTGGTGCAGAACATCGCTTTGAAAAATACCAGCTGGTAGCAGGTGCAGAGAACTCTTATACAGACTATGGCCGTGCCTCCAAAATAGGTGTAGATGCCAATGGTCATGATATTTTGATTCCAGATCCACAAGGCCCGATCAATACATTATTTGGTCCTGATGGTTCCGCAAGAGCCGGTGGTGCACAGGTATTTCCCGGTTTCAGACCAGAGAATGCGATCACTGCCACCCGATCGGCCATTGCCGCATACCTGGATGTAGAAGCCAATTTAAGCAGGGCATTCTTATTAGGGGGAGCCATCCGTTTTGAAAACTACAATGATTTCGGTAGCACGACAAACGGTAAGATCACTGCCCGTTACAAACTCAGTGAAGGCACTGCTATCCGTGGATCGGCCAGCACCGGCTTCAGAGCACCTTCTTTACATCAGCAGTATTATTCTTCTACAAGTACTTTATTTGTAGATGGCGTAGCTTATGAAGTTGGCACTTTTACAAACGACAGTCGGCCGGCACAACTGCTCGGTATTCCCAAACTCAAGCCAGAGAAGTCAAAGAGCGTGAGTGCAGGTTTCACCACCATTGCAGGCAAATTCAGTTTCACCCTGGATGGATACTATACCCGCATCAATGACAGGATCGTATACACCGATCAGTTTTCCGGCAGCAATGCCGATACCGCTTCTGCAGTAGATAAGGAAATTTACCAGCTACTCTCCCTCGCAAATGCCAACAGGGCAGCTTTCTTTGCGAATGCCATCAACTCAGAAACAAAGGGTGTCGACCTCGTAGCTACATACAGTACCCGGCTGGGCAAAGGTACTTTCCGTGCAGACCTGTCAGGGACCTATAGTTACACCCAGCAGGTGGGCGATATTCATTCTTCTCCCAAACTGAAAGGCAAGGAGAATATCTATTTCAGCCGTACCAGCCGTATTTATTTAGAACGGAGCGTACCACGGGAAAAGGTCAATCTCACACTGGCATATACCATCCATAAATTGAACCTGTTTGTAAGAAATGTGCATTTCGGTAGCGTGGAAGAAGCAACCAATGATCCTGCTTTCTACCAGACCTACGGAGCCAAAGTGATCACAGACGTGGCCATAGGTTACCGGCTTACAAAAGAGGTCAAAGTAAGCATCGGCTCCAACAATGTACTGGACGTGTACCCTGACCTGGTAAAAAATCCAGCCAATACAACGAATAACCAGTTCCGATATAGCCGCCGTGCCACCCAGTTCGGGTATAATGGCCGGTTCTTATTTGCCAGGATAGAACTGAATTTGTAACAGGGAGGGAGCACGAAGCTCCCCCCTTTCGTGCTATTTTGAGTTATTGATATTTTATATATGTTTGTAAGGGACATAATAACCTATGAGAACAGCTTTAAAATGCACGGGCACTTTATTGCTGTTTATGATTACAGTGCACTGTAATAACCAGCAACCCGACAATGCGACCTTGAAACAGATTATGCGCGATGAAGATGGCTCCGTATACAAACGCGTATTTACATTATCGACAGCACCCAACAGGGAACGGGTAGAGATCTATTTCAGATCCGGTGGTCTGAAGGAGCTTTATTTCCGCAGGGATGGCAGGCTGGAAGGTCCGCGTCAACTCTTTTACAGCAATGGTATGCTATCAGAATCCGGCAACTGGCGGGGTGATCGTCGTATAGGTGAGTTCCGTTATTACCGCGAAGATGGGCAGCTGGATTGTGTGCAGTACTTCGGTTTGTTGGGAGACGGTAGCAGGTGATGCTTATATTTCCTATCTTCATGTAGTAATTCTACAACAGATGAAATACCGTTTACTGACACTGGTTTATGCAGTTCTTGCCACAACTTTTTCCCTTTCTGCTAAAACACTGCCTTCGCCGGATCAGTTTCTTGGATATCCACTAGGCACACACTTTACACCACACTACCGGGTGTTGGAATACTTCAGGGCAGTAGCCGCCGTTACGCCCAATATGCAGCTTGAACAATATGGAACTACGTACGAAGGCCGGCCGCTGATGATGGCGACCATCACTTCGCCTGCGAACTTTGCCAGGCTCGGCCAGATCAGGCAGCATAATTTGCAGCTGGTGAGTGGAGAAGCAAAGGTGGCGGACAATGATCCTGTCATCGTATGGCTCAGTTACAATGTACACGGAAATGAAGCAGTATCTACAGAGGCTGCGATGAAAACCCTGTACACACTGGCCAATAAGAGCAATACACAGCAACAGCAATGGCTTGAAAATACTGTGGTGATCATCGATCCCTGTCTGAACCCGGACGGTCGTGAGCGTTATGTAAATTACTACAACCAGGTACATACCATTATACCCGATCCGGTATTGTCCGGCAGGGAGCATAAAGAACCCTGGCCAGGTGGCAGGGCAAACCACTATTACTTTGACCTGAACCGTGACTGGGCATGGCAAACACAAACTGAATCACAGGCAAGGATGAAACAATACAACAGCTGGATGCCACAGGTACATGTGGATTTTCATGAACAAAGCATCGATGCACCTTATTACTTTGCCCCTGCAGCAGAACCTTTGCACGATATCATCAAACCATGGCAGAGAGATATGTTGAAGATGATCGGTAAGAACAATGCGAAGTACTTTGATAAAGAAGGCTGGTTGTACTTTACGAAAGAAACATTCGATATGTTTTATCCCAGCTATGGCGATACATATCCTACGTATAATGGCGCCATCGGTATGACGTATGAACAAGGTGGTGGCGGCCGCGCAGGTATCATGGCCCTGAAACAGGATGGTGATACACTGACGCTGGCACAGCGTATTGCACACCACTTTACCACCGGTATGTCTACCATAGAAGTGGCTGCAGGTCAGGGCCAGCAGCTGCTGAAAGATTTCTCCGGCTACTTCTACGAAGCAAGTCATAACCCCGATGGTCCTTATAAAACATATGTGATCAAATCCGGTGGTAATGCAGAAAAATTAGCTGCTTTGGCCATATTGCTGAAACGCAATAATATCAAATTCGGGTATGGTGCAAATGGTGCGCGTGCCACTGGTTTCAACTACTTCAGTGGTAAGACAGAAGGATTCGCTGTCGATAAAGAAGATATGGTGATCAATGCCATGCAACCCCGTTCTAACCTGCTGAAAGTATTGTTTGAACCAGATAGCCGCCTTACTGATTCTATTACTTATGATATCACAGCGTGGGCATTGCCTTATACATATGGCTTACAATCCTATGCAGTGAAAGAACCTTTGAATGCAGAGCGCGATACCTTACTGATACCGGTCACAGCACCCATGAATTCAGAACGTAGTTATGCCTATCTGGCCAAATGGAATAGTATCAGGGATGTACGTTTTCTTTCCGCCTTATTGAAAAGAAAAATAAGAGTACGATTTGCAGAAGGCCCTTTTACAGCAGGTGGTAAATCTTATTCTGCCGGCACATTGATCATTACAAGATCAGGGAATGAGGGGATAGGAGAGGGCTTTGATGTGATGGTGACCGGACTGGCTAAAACAGTGGGTGTGACATTGGATGCAGCTAGTACAGGTTTTGTAGATAAAGGCGTTGACTTTGGATCTGAAAAAGTTCATTATATCAAACCAATGAGAATCGGATTGTTAATGGGAAGCGGTGTATCTTCACTGGCAGCAGGTGAGATCTGGTATTATTTCGAACAGCAGATCGGCTACCCGCTTACCATCATTGATCAAAATAACCTGGACCAGGTGAACTGGAAAGATGTGGATGTGTTGATCCTGCCGGATGGTAATTATAAATTCCTCGCCGATAAGGAGAATGCAAACAAACTGAAAGATTGGGTGAGCAATGGAGGAAAACTGATTGCATTGCAGGATGCATTATTCCAGGTAGCGCAGCAGGAGTGGGGTATCAAAGTGAAGAAAGATGCCATGCCGGGCCTGGATGAAAAGAAGGATGAATATGCACTCCTGAAGAGTTATGGAAACAGGGAGAGAGATGGTATCAAACAGGCGATTCCGGGCGCTATTTACAGGGTACAACTGGATAATACGCATCCGTTGGCATTTGGATTTTCAGATACTTATTATACCCTGAAACAGGATGACAGGTTGTATGAATTTATGGATAGTGATGGCTGGAATGTAGGTATACTGAAAAAGGATAATTACCTCAGTGGATTTGTAGGAACAGAAACCCGCAAGCGCCTGAAAGATGGATTGCTATTTGGTGTGAAGGAAATCGGGAATGGTAAGGTGGTAATGCTGGCAGATGATCCCCTCTTCCGCAGTTTCTGGGAGAATGGGAAATTGCTGTTTGGCAATGCGGTATTCATGGTATTCTAACCCCCTTAAAAACTTATTTTCAATTTTTAAAGCCGGCCGCAGGCCTTGCCTCCCCGCGATTGAAAGCTGATACCTACGGTATCAGCTTTCAATCGCGGCTATTTTTTTATAAAAACCCCGATTGAGTCAATTTTCTAAAATCGCTTAATATTACACCCCAGCGAAGGCGTAGTATTCACCTTTGGCGATTTCTTTGCCAATAAATCATTGATCGCGTTATTAAGATGCCTTGTCTTCACCGCCTCCGCATTACCCGGACTATCATCAATACTTCCCTTATACACCAGCATACCGCTTTGGTTAAAAAGATAACACTCCGGCATATGAGCAGCTTGAAACGCATCTGCCATACTTGCACCAGGATCAGCTACATAATACCAGTTGAATTGCTGAGAAAGTGCGTAAGCTTTCATAGCATCCAGCGTAACATTGGCATTTGAGTTCACGAGGACAACCCCGATCTGGTTGGTGAGGGCGTAGCGACAAATTTCGATGGTTCTGGCTTTGTTCCTTTCAATATACGGGCAGTCATTGCCCGAAAACATCACTAACAGGCCATTGGTTTGTACGGCTTTGTTGAGTGTAATTTCTTTTCCGGAAATGTCTTTGAGTGCCTGATCTCCTTTAGGGATAGGCGCTCCTATTTCCAAAGGGACTTCCCTCACCTGCATGGCGGTGAGAGCAAAGCATAGCGCTAGGTAGTGAGACTTCATCATAAATATAGGTTTACGGGGTAACAGTTGGGCTAAGGTAATACTTATGTATTAAATTAATTTAATCTATTGGATGAGTGGTGGGCTTCCTTTAGATACTTAATACTCGCATTGAGCTCAAAACCAATCAATAACGTCAAGGAATTCAAATAAACCGCGATCATCAATATTAACAACGTCCCAACGGACCCGTAAATCTTATTGTAATTACTAAAGTTATTCACAAACACTGAAAAGCCAATAGTCACCAAAATCATTAAAATCGTGGCCAGGGTACTTCCAGCCGTAATAAACTTCCAACGCTTATTTGTCGCTGGCACGAACCGGTACAATACAGACAAGATAGAATAAAAAAGGAAGATAATCAATACCCATCTTGTTGTCTCCGCCAGTGAAATAACCGACTTGTTTTTAATGCCCAGTGTATCAAATATATAATGCAGCACCGTACCCTGCGCAATGATCAATGCCACCGTCAGCAACAGCAAAAAAACTAATATTGCGGTCAGTTGCAACGCCAGTAATCTTTTCTGCCACCACTTCCGTTTCCTGAATCCAGGTTGCTTTCTGTTGAACGAACGGGCTACCCCCATTACGGCATTTGAAGACGCAAAAAAGCTCATCCCAAATGAGATCGACAACAACCCGTTATGATGTGTATACAGGAAGTCATGGATCATATCCCGCATTATGATGTAAGTGTTGTAATTCGGGGTCACATCTTCCGCCAGTTCATACAGGGTCGCCTCTACATTATTCATGGGGATATAAGGCACCAATGTAAACAGGAAGATAAAGAACGGTGGTATCGCCAGCAGGAAGTTGAACGATATGGCGGCAGCTCTCTCTCCGAGACTTTTATTCCTGATCTCCCTGAAGAAATAATGGATTACATCATAGAGGGGCAGGCCCTCAAAACCGGGCAATACAATCCCCTTACTCCTGTGGATAAGGAAGCTGATAGGTTTGATTGCAAGTATGATAGATTCTATTTTTCTCATAGCTAAGCAGGTAAGCCACTATATACCTCTTGCATTCAGGGCTGCCTGATATAAATGGGCATTTTTCATATGCTCTGCGTAGGTGGCCGCAAATGCATGATAACCAGAAAAATCAGATTTAGCGCAAAAATACAGGTAATCTGTCTCGGGCGTATTGAGCACCGCTTCCAGTGTTTTTACGGATGGGGTACAAATCGGACCCGGAGGCAACCCTGCATACTTGTAGGTATTATAAGGAGAATCAAATTGCAGATGTCCTTCCCTGATTCTTCTCAAAGCAAAATCCTGCAGGGCAAATTTCACAGTCGGATCGGCCTGCAATCGCATTCCTTTTCTGAACCTGTTCAAATATACGCTGGAAATCAATGGTTTTTCGTCATTCTTATTGGATTCCTCTTCTATAATAGAAGCCAGTATGGTCACCTGGTCTATGGAAAGGTTCAAATGTTGTGCTTTCTCTTTTCTTTCTGTCGTCCAGAAGTCTTCTCTTCCTTTTTCAATCTTCTTAAATGCATTCTCTGCAGAAGTGTTCCAGTAAAACTGGTAGGTGTTTGGCATAATGGCACACATCACCGTATTGGTATCCAGTCCAAACTGTCTGAGGTATACATTGTCATTGATCAGTGCCTGGAAAGTAGCAGAATCTGCCTCCAGGTTTGCACAGATCTTATGGATCAGGTCTCGTTTTGTTCTGAGTTTGGTGATGGTGAGCACCACGGGTGTCTGACGGCCGGAGCGGAGCAGTTTTACAATTTCGAAATTGCTCATGCCCCTGTTGATCTTATACTTACCTGCCTTAACACGGTCAGGGTAGCCCAGTTCCCGTGCCACCCAGTCAAAGCTGCCACGGCTGCGGATGATTTCCTGGTCCATGAGTCCATTGAGAACGTCGGTATAGGTACTGCCGGTGCGGACATAAAAGAATTTGTTATCGCCAAATGACCGGGTATTAGGGCCAAAAAGGCGATATCCAAAATAAACAAGCGTTCCGGCGGCCAGGGCAATCACGACCACCAGGGCGCGTCTGATCCATAGGCTTTTATGTTGCTGTTGCTTTGATTTGCTGGTCTTTTTCTTTGCCATAAAAAGGATAGGTAACAAAAAACCTCGCTGGTTTGGCGAGGTTCTATTAATAGCTTAGTTAGCCAGATTATTTGGATTGCGGAGTAGCACCACCCTGTGGAGCAGGCACCTGTTGCTGCTGCATACCACCGGAAGCTGGTACATTGCGCTCGATCACTGACTTTTCCTGCTGTTTTACAGTCCCCTTTGAAATGAAGATAGAAGAGGTCATGCAAAGTACAGCAATGATAGCAGCCAGGATCCAGGTACCTTTCTCGAGTACATCGGTAGTCTGGCGCACACCCATTACCTGGTTACCAAAACCACCAAAAGTGCCGCTCAAACCGCCACCTTTTGGGTTTTGTACCAGCACAAAAAAGCCTAACAGCACGCAGGCCAGGATGATTAAAATACCGAAAATCAATAACATATTATAAATGTGTTAATTTTTGTCTGTTAGAATTTGTATTTCCTTGATCTTTTGCGCAAAATAAGCGCTTTTGGCGGGATTAAGCAAACTTAATTTTTGATATATCAGGATCGCTGTACTATACTGGCGTTGCTTCGCCCATACCTCAGCCAGCGTCTCGGTGACCATATCATTATTAAGTGTGATTGAATTCATCGCCATTTTCTCTACAGCCTCAGATACTTCAGGATCTGCATCCTGATAACTAATATTGATCTGCTGACGGTACCAGTCTTTACTGGCCTTATCAGCAAAGCTGCTTTTCATCTCTTTCAGCCAGGAGGTGAAGCTCTTCATCTCCGCTTTGCCCTTTTCATTCAGTTCATCTGCTCTTTCAGGATCTTTCAGGCGCTTGTAGGCGAAATAATCATCTGAAAAAAGTGGTTGGAATGTAAGGGTAGAATTATCATCCAACGCCGGCATGTTCAGCGGGAATATTTTAATTGGCTCTTCTTCAGCTGTGATGGCTACCGGAAGGTCGGACGCTACTATAATCGGTTCTGGTTCCATCTCTGGCTCTTCTGCTTTTGTCTGTTCGGTTATTATTTCTGGTTCCGGCTCTGGTACCTCTTCTGTAACTGTTACATTATCAGGTGTCACGGTGAGCTCGTCATCAGCAATAAATGTCGTTATTTCGTCTTCTATTGGAGCTTCGTATGGATCAGCTTTTTGCTCACGAGTTTCATAGGCTGGTGCTTCGTAAGCTGCTTTTTGATCAGGTGTTTCGTAAGCTGTTTTCTGGTCATGTGCCTCATACCCCGCATTCTGCTCAGGCGCTTCATAAGCTGCTTCCTGCTCACGTGCCTCATACCCCGCTTCCTCCTCAGTTACCTCATTAACCGTCTCCTCATTTATCGAAGTTACCGGCTCCATTACCACAGGTGCTGCCACTGCCTCATCCGTAGTAATAAACCGATAGAAATAATGCATATTATTACTAAACTGCTGTGCCTTCTTTACAGCCGGCGCCAGCAGGTTCTTTTGTTCGCTATACTGTTTTTTGGCTAATAATAGCCTGGCCGCCGTAAAGTATGGATATTGTGAAATAACCCAATCTATATCCGGCTCGTTTACCTGCTTAATATCAGGCGTTTGGAAAATATGTTGAATGATCCTGTTTGCGGTCATATAGCTGCTAAAGTATGAAAAAAATTTAAATACGAAAGCTACATTTTACCAGTTTGCAAAGGCCTTATTAAAAATATCATCCACGACCTGGGGGAGAATTGTATTTTCTAACAGGCTGTTTTCCACTGAACTGGGCAACTGCGTGGCCGAGAAGTCAGCCGACCGGGTAAAGGCCTGGGTCCATCCTTTCTTATCACCTACTCTCTTTACAAAAGTGATGCTGATGGTCACCGTCAAACGGGAAGTTGCCGCCTTGTCCACATTGGTTACAGCCGCATTGCTGAAAGCATACCCTGTAATCGCTCCTTTGAATTCATAGTCGGTATTGTCTTCATTCACCTGTACCAGCCTTGTTTGTGAAGTGACTTTCGTTCTCAGTTTTTCAGTTACGTTCTGGCTCAGGGTCGGGTTATTAATTGGCGCCCTGTTATCAATGAACCGTACATTCACTGTTTTTGCCCCCTGATCTATACTGGCGCCGTTGGCGGAGTATTTAACGGAGCATCCCCCCATCATCAGCAACAGGCTGATGGCCATTATCCCCTGGAATAATCTGGTCATTGCAATACTTTATTCGTTAATGTTGTATTCTTTCAGTTTTCTATACAATGTTCTCTCCGAAATACCCAGATCAAGCGCGGCATCTTTTCTTTTGCCCTTGTGTTTTTTCAGCGCTTTTACAATCAGTTCCTTCTCCTTGTCGGCAATAGACAGTGTCTCTTCTACTTCTTCGTGGTGGTCTATCTTATTATTGTCCTGCAGGATGATCGGTTGTTGCGGTGCAGCAATCGCCGTAGATGTCATATTCGTATTCACCTCCTGCTGAGGATGGAAATTGTGTAGCACATGACTATCCTGGAAATTGGCCGGGGCACTATGCGCCAGGTTAGGATTCTGCAGTACTTCGAAGAACATCTTCTTTAGTTCTGTCACATCCTTCTTCATGTCGAAAAACAACTTGTAGAGGATATCCCTTTCGTTCGAAAAATCACCGTTTGCCTTGGCCTGTGGCGCTGCCAGCATAGGCAGACGAGGCGTTTCCGGTACTTCTGGCAGGAATCTTCTCAGTTCCTGAACGGTGATCAGTTTATCATGGGCCAGTACGGAGATCTGTTCCGCCATATTCTTCAGTTCACGCACATTTCCTCTCCATGGATAGTTGACAAGGATATTACGTGATTCTTCATCCAGCTGGATAGAAGTAGTCTTATATCTTTCGGCAAAGTCAAGGCAAAATTTGCGGAACAACAGGGGAATATCTTCCTTCCTGTCACGTAGCGAGGGTACCCGGATAGGTACGGTATTCAGACGGTAGTACAGGTCTTCCCTGAACTTTCCATCCTGGGTATGATCCAGCAGATCGCGGTTGGTAGCCGTGATCACGCGTACATCTGTTTTTTGCACCTTGGAGGAACCTACTCTGATGAATTCACCTGTTTCCAGTACACGGAGCAGGCGGGCCTGTGTGCCTAATGGCATTTCGCCGATTTCATCGAGGAAGATGGTACCACCGCTCACGGTTTCGAAGTAACCTTTACGGCTATCGACAGCACCTGTAAATGATCCTTTTTCATGTCCGAACAATTCGGAATCGATTGTTCCTTCGGGTATAGCTCCGCAGTTGACAGCAATGAAAGGGTTATGTTTACGTGCACTTAATGAGTGGATAATATTGGAAAACACTTCTTTACCAACGCCGCTTTCTCCGACTATCAATACCGTCAGGTCTGTATTGGCCACCTGGGCGGCCACCTGTAGGGCGTAGTTGAGTACCGGTGAATTTCCTATAATGCCAAACCTGTTTTTAATGGACTGTATGTTATCCATATCCTTAATTTACGAGGCTGAGGGTATCAGTCCCGGCTGTGATCCAATTTATTTTCTTCTTATGCTTTTCCTGTAGCGGTACCTATCAGGGTGCCGGAGGTACAGCTATCTACTTTCACCCAAACGTAGTCACATTTCTGGAAATTCTCTTTAGGAAAAACAATCACCTTGTTATGGCTGGTTCTTCCAAACAGATGGTCTGCTGACCTTTTGGAAGTACCCTCTACCAGCACTTTGAAGGTCTTGCCTACATCCTGCTGCATACTTGCCAGCGATTGACCCCTGTGCAGTTCCACTACTTCAGCCAGTCTTCTCTTCTTCACATCTTCCGGTACATCGTCCTGGTAACGGCGGGCAGCCAGGGTACCCGGGCGCTCAGAGTAGAAGAACATATATGCGAGATCATAACGGGAATACGCCATTACCTCCATGGTATCCTGGTGATCTTCTTCCGTTTCTGTACAGAAGCCGGTGATGACATCGGTAGAAATGCCACAGTCGGGGAGTATTTCGCGGATGCGGTCTACTTTTTTCATGTACCACTCACGGGTATAAGTACGGTTCATGAGCTGCAATATCCTGTTGCTGCCACTTTGAACCGGCAGGTGAATATAATTGCAGATATTTTCGTACTTCGCCATAATGTGCAGCACTTCGTCCGTAATATCCTTCGGATGGGAGGTGCTGAAGCGAACACGGAGAAGTGGGCTGATCTGCGCTACTTTTTCCATCAGGTTGGCAAAAGTCACAGTTTCAGCGTCGTTCACAGGGTTTACCCAGTAGTAGGAGTCTACGTTCTGACCCAGGAGGGTCACTTCGCGATAACCTCTTTCAAAGAGGTCGGTAGCTTCCTGGAGAATAGAGCGGTAGTCACGGCTGCGTTCACGACCACGTGTAAAAGGTACTACGCAGAAGGAACACATATTATTACAACCACGCATGATGGATACAAAGGCAGTTACACCATTCGAATCCAGTCGTACAGGGCTGATGTCGTCGTAAGTTTCCTCACGGCTCAGCAGTACATTCACTGCTTTCTGGCCGGTTTCGGCTTCTTCTATGAGGGCAGGGAGGGTACGGTAGGCATCCGGGCCAACGACCATGTCTACCAGTTTTTCTTCTTCTAACAGTTTGGCTTTCAGTCTTTCTGCCATGCAGCCAAGTACGCCTACAAGGAGTTCAGGATTACGTTGCTTTACCTTCTGGAACTCAGTGAGCCTTTTACGCACAGTCGTTTCCGCTTTTTCCCTGATAGAACAGGTATTGAGCAGTACCAGGCTGGCCTCTTCCACATTGCGGGTAGGACCGAAACCTTCTTCTTTCAGGATGGAAGCCACGATTTCACTATCGTTGAAGTTCATCTGGCAACCATAACTTTCTATGTAGAATTTCTTGGTATAAGTCTGAATATCTGCAGCCTCAGGAGCGAAAGCCTCGCCCTGCCGGTTTTCGTCATGCACTTTTGTTACCTGATCCAGCATTCTTTTCTTATCATTTTAGGATAGCAAAACTAAGCAATAAAATCCGAAAATGACAGAATGGCATGGATGAGTCAATATAAACTTCATGAGAGCCGCTGGGGTCTTGAGTTGAAGTTTTTTCATTATATTTTTCCGGTGGGTTTCAATAGTATATATACTAAGGTGTAGGTGGTCGGCCACCTGTTGGTTGGTGTGTTGGCTGCTAATGAGCTGGAGAATTTCTTTTTCCCTGCGGGTGAGGTTAAATTGTTGCAAGAAGGCGTTGTCGGTTTCGAAGTTCTGACCGGGGAGGTGGGGGCGGAAAGGGAAGCTGGTCTGCCCCGAATTCACGAGGTGAATGGTGTGGTAAAGGCCGTCAGCATTACAATCTTTCAGGAGGTAACCCCGGGCGCCGGCTTGCATGGCTTCGGCAATGAGGTGGGCGTCGTTGTACCCGCTTATAATAATCACTTTCACCTTAGGATACAGGTCCCTGATCAACCGGGTGGCATCCAGACCGTTCATGACAGGCATGTTTACGTCTATCAGTACAATGTCGGGCAGGCAGAGGCGGAGCAGATCCAGTAATTCCTGGCCATTGGTGGCAATATGGGTGACCCTGAGGGCAGGGTCGGCATTTAAGAGGGTGCGGATTCCGGTGGTAAAAAGCCGGTGATCATCCGCCAGCATAATGTTAACAGGCATGTTAGCAGCTTACAGGTATATGAATGATGATGGTTGTACCACATCTTCCGCTGTCTATGTGAATATTTCCTCCCAGCGATCTGACCCTTGTATGCACACTGCTCAAACCGATACCCTGATGAGTAGTAGTAGAAAACCCGATGCCATTATCTTCTACCATAATTTCGAGGTAAGTAGGGCAGAAGAGCACCTGTATGGTGGCTTCCGATGCCTTTGCATGCCTGATAATGTTGTGCGTAAGTTCCATGACAATGCGATAAAGCAGTAATTCCTGTCTGGTGGTAAAGTGATGCTGATAGGCGTTGCAATAATAATGGAAAGCGATCGTGTTCCGGGAATCGAGGGAAGAAAAATACGATTGCAATATAGACGTAAAGGGAGTGGTTTCGAAATGAGGGGGAATGAGGTTGTGCGTGGCCCTCCGTACATTCTGACTGGTCTGGTCTACCAGTTCCAATAGCGTAGTAGCACGTTGTTCATCGTGTGCAGAGCTGTAGTGCAGGCTTTGGAGGTTGATTTTGATAGCGGCGAGACTACTGCCTATTTCATCGTGCAGGTCAGCGGCAATACGGCGGCGTTCTGCTTCCTGGATGTTCAGTTCATGTTCCTGTTGTTCGTGAATGCGGTTGAGTAGAAGGAATTCTTTCTTTTTGTAACTTTCAATTTTGTATAGCATGAGGATCAATACAAAAATGAAACTCCATATGCCTAGTAAAGGCAGCAATCCGATAACATCCCCTGACTTATACTCAAAAAAATGCAAGGCCGCCTGCAGCGGTGTTGAGGGGATAAAGTGCGTGAACAGATGAGTGCTCATAGTTACAGAGAATAAGGGGTCAGATCCTGTTAATTATGAGAGAAGTAGAAAAGTTTGTCCCAAATCTTCTACAATTCTAAGAAAAAAAAAGGTTGCAACATTGGTTTGGATAAAAATAATTTTCAAGTGGTCAACTATGTGGGATTGTTTATATTTATTGTAATAATCAATTAAGGAATAAATGATAATGCCACAAAGCCCTGTTCAGATGGAGAAAGGTACGTACGTGGGCCGGACGGTTCAGGAACATGTCTTTAACCATATTATTACCACCGAGACGACTTATGCCACGGGGTATACTTCTGAATGGCATTATCATGCGAATCCGCATTTTTCACATATACTTTGTGGTGGTAGTAAAGAGCTGGTGAAGGGGCAGTCCGGCATCAATGTAGTGGGAGAGGGATTGTATTATTATCCGGGTATTGCACACCAGAATGTGGGGTATGCGCAAGGTACGCGGATTTTTAATCTTGAACTGGAACCGGAATTTTTTAAACAATATGAATTGGAAATACCGGCTGCGGCCTTGATGTTTGACCCGGAGGCGCAGTTAAATGCAAGAGGATTGATCAGGGCGATGAAGGAGCATTACCTGCATGATGCGCAGAGCCAGATGGCGATGGAGCAGATCTGTATCAGCCTGATACAGCCGGATGAGAAACTATTTCCTGAATGGGTGCCAAAGATAAAAGCAGTGATGCAGGAATATTGGGATCAGCCCTTGTCATTGCCGCAACTGGCGAAGGAGTTAGGGTTGCACCCGGTTACGATTTCAAAGTATTTTTCAAAGTATTTTAATTGTTCAGCAGGAGAGTACCTGCGGCGCATAAAAGTAGAAAGGGCGGTGGGTATGATCCGCAGTGGTCAGTATTCACTGACATCGGTTGCATATGAATGTGGGTTTGCGGATCAGGCGCATTTTACAAAGACGTTTCAGCGGATAACCGGGATGTTGCCAAAGGAATATGAAAAATTATAAATTGAAAATAGCTAAAGCGCAAACCTCTCTGTTTCCCATTCGTCAAGAAAGCTTAAAAATATACTCCTCCCTGCCATCATTCCTGCTCTACAGGTATCAGCCTAAAAATAGCTTTTCTTTTATACCCCACGAACCTCTGCCATCATTTCCGCTCCACAGGCGTTAGCCTAAAAAATAGCTTTTCTTTTATACCCCACGAAACTCTGCAATCATTCCTGCTCTACAGGCGTTAGCCTAAAAAATACTTTTCCTTTATACCCCCACGAGCCTCTGCAATCATTCCTGCTCTACAGGCATCAGCCTAAAAAATAGATCTTCCTTGCTGCCGCAGGCCAACTCCCAATCCAATCTCCCAATCCAATCTCCTAATCCAATCTCCTAATCCAATCTCCTAATCCAATCTCCTAATCCAATCTCCTAATCCAATCTCCTAATCCAATCTCCTAATCCAATCTCCTAATCCAATCTCCCAGTCCAATCTCCTAATCCAATCTCCTAATCCAATCTCCTAATCCAATCTCCTAATCCAATCTCCTAATCCAATCTCCCAGTCCAATCCCAATTTGCCTCCCCCCACCCCCCACGCTAATATCATACAATTTTCTCACCCCATCCTTCCATACCTTTGCCCCATGGCAATCAGAAAAATACAACTCAACGACAACCAGACCTTAGGCGCAGTTATCCAAACCGTTTTAAAAGAATTCGGCATAGACCGCCCGGGCACCGCTTATTACGACCCACAGTTATATTCATTATACGAATCATTCCAAACCCCCGGTTCCAACTACTGGGTCGTTGAAATCGACAACGAAATCGTAGGTTGCGGAGGTATCTTCCCCACAAAAGGATTAGACAATGATTGTGTAGAACTGGTAAAATTCTATCTACTACCCAAAGCCCGTGGAAAAGGCCTTGGAAAAGAGCTATTACTACAATGCATCTCCGGCGCAAAAGAAATGGGCTACCAGGCTATGTACCTCGAAACAATGCCTGAACTCACCAACGCCATTCCCCTGTATGAAAAAAATGGTTTCCGCCATTTAACAGCACCATTAGGAGACTCCGGCCATTTTGCCTGCACCATCTGGATGCAAAAAACATTGATCTAAAACATACACTTTATGCACCTGAAAACAATTGCATTATCGCTACTGATGATGTCACCCATGCTTTGCACCTACGGACAAATACAGCAATTGTTCGAAAAATACTACCAGGAATCACTGCCTTTGTTCCGTGAGTATGCCATCTACAGCGGCGATCACCGTTTTGACGACCAGCTGGATATAGAAGGCGCTAACACCAACGAAAAGAGAAAACAATTCTTCGTCTCATATCAAAAACAATTGCAGGCCATCGATCGCACTACCTTAAGCGAACCTGATCGCATCTCCTACGATGTTCTCGCATTTAACCTGCATGATATGCTGGAAGGCATCCGCCTCCACACAGAATATTTTCCGATGACACAGTTTTACAGTACTGCTTTGAACATGGGCCAATATGGCTCTGGCAGCAGTGTACAGCCATTCAAAACAGTAAAGGATTATGAAAACTGGGCAAAGCGAATGACTGCCTTTGAAGAATGGACGGATACCACCATCGCAAATTTCAATCATGGTATTGCCATCAAAATGGTATTGCCCAAAGCACTGGTATTGAAAATGATCCCCCAGCTGGAAACACTGGCAGTAAGAGATACCGCCAAAAGTATTTTTTATAAACCACTTAATAATTTCCCTACATCCTTTTCCTCAGCAGAAAAAAAGCGATTAAAATCACTGTATACAAAAGTGATCAATACAAAACTGCTCCCTTCCTACGATAAACTGATAGCTTATTTAAAGAATACCTACCTCCCCGTTGCACAGGACCACGATGGCCTGAATGCACTCCCAAACGGCAGGGAACTATACGAATATTATTTCAATCGCTTTACCACCACCAAAGGTTTAACACCTGAGCAACTATACCAAACCGGATTACATGAAGTAGCCAGAATTACTGCCGAAATGGAAGAAATAAAAACGCAGGTAGGCTTCAAAGGCACCCTCTCTGAATTCTTCCAATTCCTGAAAACAGACCCGCAATTCATGCCCTTTAAAACACCGGACGAAGTATTGCAGGCCTATAACAACATCTACACAAAAATAAAACCTCATGTAGATGAACTGTTTGGTCTCCAACCTGCCACTGCTTTCGAAATCAAAAGGGTAGAGGCTTTCAGAGAAGCTTCACAGGCAGGCCCCTCATACGTAACCGGCAATCTGAAGGAAAACAGATCGGCTATCTTCTATGTGCCTGTCAGAGATGCAACTAAGCTCAATGTTACATTTTATGGGTTGGAAGCAACCTTTATACATGAGGCAGTACCGGGTCATCATTTCCAGATCTCTTTACAGCAGGAAAATGAGCAGATTCCCCGCTTCCGCAAACAACCGGGTTTCAGCGTTTTCACAGAAGGATATGCTTTGTACTGTGAATCATTGGGAGCACTGTTAGGCTGCTATACTGACCCTTATCAAAAAATGGGCGCATTGAATAATGAAATTCACAGGGCTATCAGGATCGTGACCGACATTGGCATTCACACGGGAAAGATGACGAGAAAAGAAGCCATTCAATACATGCTCTCGCACGAAGCGGTAAGCGAAGATATCGCTGTAGCAGAAGCAGAGCGGTACATGGCCATGCCCGGTCAGGCCCTCTCTTACAAAACAGGAGAACTGAAAATAAAAGCACTGCGTGATAAATATGCACAACAACTCGGTGATAAATTCAGTCTCAAAGCATTTCACGATGCCTTGTTAGCCAATGGAGATATGCCACTGTATGTACTGGAAGACTACCTGGACAACTGGGCGGCACAAGGTGGTAAATAGCCCATTCTATTCCTGATGTAAAAGGCCGGGTGTAATAGCCCGGCTTTATCCCTCCACTATAATGGAAGCTTATTTCCTCAAACTAATGTTATCCTATTCCTCAAACTTATGAAAGCTTATTTCCCCAAACTCTTATAATTCCAGTCAGCTGGCTTTTCAGGAATACAATATTTTAAACAGCTCTCCGCTTATACTCGTCACAATCTTACCCGCAGTAACAAACTCCACATCCTCAAAAAACACCTGGGCGTTCAATGACAGGGCTATACACAAGATAAAGGCTATCAGTACAGGTTTCATATTTGGAATTTGAGGGAAGACAGGAATTATTATTGTTTGATTGACACTATAAGTTAAGAGTGGACAACCCTCATATTCTTGAATATTAAATATATTTGGTATATCTTTAATGTGAAAATACTTATACCAATGAATTTAGGAGCTAACGGAGAAACGCTGATAAAGCATTATGAAAAGTGCCGCTTGTCGGCATACCAGGATAGCAAGGGTGTGTGGACAATCGGTTGGGGCAATACCCGCTATATCGATGATTCCCCTGTACTGAAAGGCGATGTACTGACACAGGATGGCGCGGATGAGTTATTCTTAGTGATTGTAAAAGGGTTCGTAAATGATGTAAACAAACTTACCAAAGGCGTTGTGTTAAAACAAAATCAATTCGATGCATTAGTATCTTTCGCTTACAATGTAGGCAGCGATATGAACAACAACGGCATTGCAGAAGGGCTGGGCGACAGTACCTTATTAAAGCTGGTAAAAGCGAACCCCAAAGATCCTAAAATCGCAGCTGAGTTCCTGAAATGGAATACAAGCGGTGGCAAAGTACTGGACGGACTGACCCGGAGAAGGAAGTCTGAAGCAAACTTATATACGAATAATACGTTGGAGTATTATGAGAAATAATAATCAGGGGAGAGTATCAAAAGAATGATACACTCCCTTTTTATTCGGATACTGGTAGTTATTTAATCAAATCTCTGTGCCTGATTTTACTTCGAGTTTCCCCCACTGCACTTATTTAGTTTTAGCAATTTTCCCTTTATACAAATGCGGCACTAACAATTTCACATCCCACAACACTGAATTCGACGCTTTGCCAACTGAATAAGCTGTACCGCTTTTGGTAAGCGGACCATAGAAGTAACCATATCCCACTTCACTTGCAAGGAAGTTATAACTATCTTCCAGAATGGTATTACCGGATACTTTCATAGTCAGTTCATAATTTACTTCTCTGGAGCCATCTGCATAAGCAACCACTACATAATAAGTATCATCATCGAGGTCATTGCTCAGCAGGTAAGATTCAAAACCTGTGCTGTTAGTAGAACCAGACAATACATTGTAAGTGTCTATAGAACCATCACTGGTCGTCGTTAAATTGTTCACCAGATAAAGATCCATATCTACCAACGTACCTGCATCCCATGTCAGCTCAGAGAGCAGGCCATCTGAGGACTGATCCGTATCATTGTCTGTAATAGTGATAGTAGCAGTAGAGTTGCTCAGCTTAACATTGCTGCTACTGAAAGTAACATTGATCGTCTTGCTGCTTTCCACCACTTCATCATCAAAGATGTCAAAAGTCAAAGTAGCTGAAGTACTACCTGCAGCAATGGTTAACGTTGTGTCTGTAGCTAGCTGATAGTCCCCGTTCAGGATAGCTGTACCTCCCAATGTAGCCTTGACAGTTACATCGCTGGTTTGTGTAGCAGGCAGGGTTACCGTGATACTTGCTGTTCCGGCTGCTTCAGTCACCGTTTGAGAAGTGGCACTGAGGGATGCCGTTTGCTGGGTCGCAGTTGAATCGTCTTTTTTACAGGAGAGGGTCATCAGCATGACACACACCATTGTTGAGACGCTAATAAGGTTTCTTTGCATTACTTAGTTTTTAAAATTAGGGATGTTTTTGAAGGTTTAACGGAATGCAAAAAACTTTGTTGCCCCAACAATTGGAGTAATCGTTGAATGCTAATCTTTTATCGATGAGTATGACTACTCAGCATACGCAACCAGATCTGTGAGTGCAGTGGCGACTTGTGTGTTCCATAAATTTTGTTTCTCCTGATTAAGCCCGTGGTGAGTTTCGCTGTCATATATGATTTGCCTTTCCTTATAGGCATCATAATACTTGAGGAAAGCATCTCTTGATACAGCTTCTATATTGGCTGTAGTGAGGGGAGATCTGCGTAATTCCTTTCTCAATAATCTCGCATATACTTCGCAAAGATCAAAGTGCAATTGTTCATGCGCGAGTAAAGCCGCCGTTTCCTTTCCGGGCCGTACATTGCTCCTTTCCGGGATAAATTCACTGATTACGTCGACTTTTAACCCATTTATTTTAATACCAAAACGGCAATTTGTTCTCGCGGCAATATTGGTATCCTGGTCCCGGTATGGGGTGCCTTTATAATCTGACCAGGTCAGTTTGCGAAGGGGATTCCATTGAATGGACGCCGGCTGCTGAGAACGATATGAATGCTTACCGCCGGAGCAAGCTGTTAAAAAGATAATGAAAATGATGAATATGAACCTGATCATGATAATTTTTTAAATGCAAATGCCCTGCCATAGTGAATTTCGCAAATATGCGTACATGAGTTTGTTAAGAAGTAGTTAAACAGATAATAATATTTACGTATATTACGATACATTCTTAACCTAATTATCAACCTACGACAATTTAAAGAGTTCTATGAGTGAAAACAATGGAGGCCAATCAACCGTGTCATTTTTCACAAATTGTTATGAAAATGACTGGGAAAGAGTATTGAAAGGAGATAGACTGGAACAAATGGTAGATAGATGCGAACTAACGTTTTATGAGAAAATTCTAATCATTAACAATGTAAAAGACCGCGCTACTGTAGAACAATATGCGATCAGTGCAATGAACCGCAAGGTCATTGATGCCTATTACTTTGCTGAAGATCATATGGATGCAATCCTGGACAAGTATAATATGACCAGGGAAAGCTTCAAACTCGATTTTTTCGACGGATATTACTATAGTATAGGTCCCCTTACAGCGGCATACTTCTGTAAGGGTCAATATTTACTCTACTTCACCTGCGATTGTATGATGCAGGAAGGAGCGGGTGGTAAATGGGTATGGGAGGCTATTGAAGAGATGAAACGTAACCGGTACATCTTCGTAGCAAACCCCATGTGGACGGATTTTACCTATGAGGCAGAACTGAAGATCATCAAAACAGCTAATCATTTTATCCACTCCACCGGGTTTTCTGACCAGTGTTTCCTGGTAGAAGCCGAAAGGTTGCAGGGAGATATCTATAATTGCTATAACTACGGTTCTGAAAAGTATCCTTACTATGCAGGAGAACTGTTTGAGAAGCGTATGTATAGTTATATGGCCTGCAATGGCCTGATCCGTATCACCCGCGATGATATCTTTTATGATCATATCAAGTTGCTGAATGAAGGATTGATAGATGTGCAGAAGAGCAACACGCTGAAAGTGATTGTAAAACGAAAAGCGGCGACCTGGAAAAGATGGTGCAGAAAGGCCCTGCTGAGACGTGTACTCGGGTATACAAAGCAACTGGATTACTCCCATTTTGAAGGTGGATATAACAATGCAGTGATAGTACCGATGGCTACTGTGCCACTGGCGCAATCAGGAAGTTAACTTAATTGCAACTCCTTAGAACAGCATAAAGTCTCCGAAATAATAGAGCGTGTATCTTACTTTGAAGTGCACGCTCTTTTTTTTTACCTTTGTATCATGAGCGAGCAATTGGAGACATTAGGAGATTTTTACCGGGAACGGTCATTTATACAATTCCCCTTCAGTACTACAGATGTAGGAAAAGGGAAATCTCATTTTAATGTCAACGTACGCAAGCACTGTAATTTCAAGACCCCTTATAACAGACGGGACTTCTACAAGATCACCCTCATCCTCGGTGTCGGCGAAATCAACTACGGGGGCAATTCGATTCTGGTAGACCGTCCGGCATTATTGATTCCCTGTCCTTCCGTACCTTATTCCTGGACCAGTATTTCGGAAGATCAGGATGGCTATTACTGCCTTTTTAACCAGGAATTCTTCAATGAACATTACCAGTTTGATATCTTCAAACGCTCTCCATTATTCAAGGCATGGGCGGAGCCCGTCATCTTCCTGGATGATAAGCAACTGGCATTGATGAAGATTTACTTTGAGCAGATGCTGGAAATGGCGCATGGCGAATATGCCTTTAAGTACGAAGCGATCCGCAACCTACTGTGCCTGATGATGCATGCGCTGCTGGTAGATAAGCCTGCAGACAGTCTTTCATCCGGCGAACTCTCTGCTTCTTCCCGCCTGCTCAGGAACTTCGATGAATTGCTGCACCAGCAGTTCCCACTGGATTCACCTGAAAACCCATTGACAATGCGCTCCGCGGCAGACTTTGCCGGGGCTTTAAATGTCCATGTGAATCATTTGAATTATGTAATCAAGAGTATTACAGGCAATACGACCACCTCCATTATAAAGAACCGGATCCTAGAAGAAGCCAAGACGTTATTGCTGAATACGCAATGGGATATCTCAGAAGTAGGCTACTGTCTTGGGTTTGAAGAACCGGCGCATTTTAATAACTTTTTCAAGAAATCTACGGGCACTACTCCATTACAATATCGACAGACTACCCGGATCGTCCATATTTGATTTTTGCAATTATTGCTTTGATTCTCTTAACAGCAGATCCTCCCAGCTGCTATAATTTTGTTGTCAAATTAAGGATATGTTACAAAGTGCCTCGGCAAGCAGAAAGCGGTTTGCGACGATTTTAGCGTTCATTTGCATCCCATTATCGGGATTTATTACAGACATTTATTTGCCTTCATTTCCTGCTATGGCAAAGGATCTGGGGGTATCAGCAGATAAGATCCAGCTTACACTGACTTGTTTTTTCATGAGTTATGGTATTTCCCAGATGTTTGTGGGCAGTCTGCTGGATAGCCTCGGCAGGTACAGACCGGCGGTAATATCACTGGGTGTGCTGGTGTTGTCTTCATTATTAATAGGTATTACCCACAGTATAGCGTTAATTTGTTTTCTACGCATCGTGCAGGGTACGGCTACGGCATTTGTGATAGTCGGCAAGCGCGCGTTTTTTGTAGACTTGTACGAAGGGGAGGAGCGCAAGCATTATTTGAGTTATCTCACCATTACGTGGTCATTAGGGCCTATTGTAGCGCCGTTTTTAGGTGGATTCTTACAGCAGTACCTGAACTGGCAGTCTAACTTCTACTTTCTTGCGATCTACGCGTTTATCATGTTTGTATTGGAATTGAGTTTCAGTGGAGAGACGCTGGTGCACAGAAAGCCGCTTGAGTTGAAAAAGATCCGCGATAACTATGCGCATATGTTGAGCAATAGTACATTCTTACTGGGCATCGTGATCTTAGGCTTGAGTTATTCAGTGGTGATGGTATTTAATATTGCAGGACCTTTTGTGATAGAAAATAGCTTCCATTTCAATTCAGTAGTGATTGGATATTGTACCCTGATATTAGGATTTTCCTGGATGGTAGGTGGGATCGTAAGCAAGCGGCTGATAAATGTTGATTTCAACAGGAAGCTGATAGTAGCTGGGTTTACGCAGTTTATATTGACAGTGATGTTGTTTGTAACAGGGTTTGTGATGCATGAGTTGTGGTGGTTTGTGATGTTTGCATTTGTGATCCACATCTGCTCAGGGTTTTTGTTTACAAATCTCTTCACACATAGTATGCTGGTGTTCCCGCAGAATGTAGGATTGGCGAGTGGTTTGATGGGAGGGATGGTGTATGTGGTGACATCGTTTTCGAGTTATGTATTGTCAACCACGGGCAAAATGACAACGTCGGGAGATATGTCGCTGCGATACGTATTGATGTCAGCGATCCTGACATGTGCAGTGATAGCTGTGGTGAGAATGCGGGCAGCGAAGACACCGGCGATCGCTTAAGATCAGCAATTTATAATAGGGAGAGAGGGCTTAAAATGCCCTCTCTCCCTATTTTTATATATTACTTAATAAAAATTATTAATATTACACCCGAAATAAGCGGACAATACAAATTAATCCTAAAAAACCCTATAACCCTATGCTGATCGGTACTGTATTTATGGGTGGTGTCAGGAAGTTCAAATCGCAACAGATCCAGAGTAAATTTTATGTATTTGGTGGTCCAATAGCATTGTTACATGCATGTAAAGAGCTATTGTTAAAATCCTAATACCTATGTTTTTGTATTTGGAAGGAAGTTTCCTGGTGATGTGAAGAGCTAATTACAGCATCGAAAGTCAGGAGTTGAGACATATAGCTGCGGAGCTATATGCACATATAGAGCTATTGTTAAAATCCTAATACCTATACCTATGTTTTTTGTTTTTGGAACGAAGTTTCTTGGTGGCGTGAAGAGCTACAATAACCAGGAGATCCAGACTAAGTTTTTTCATTTTTGTTTTATGCCGCTGTTCCCGGTAGAGGGAGATTCATTACTGGTCACCGAATCGGGTTGGGGCACCCGGAAGGGCATCTATCTGAAACAAAACAGTACCAGTTTAAAGGCTGGTTATGGCCGTATGTGGATGTTGGCGGTAACGGCATTGGCGTCTCTTTTTTGGATGATGGATCAGACTACATTTTACCTGATACTGGCGTTAGCGTTGGGTGCATTTACAGTGTACCTGTTTTTTTATTATGGTACCAGTACGCAGGCGGAGAACGAGGAGAGAGAATTGATTGGTAGTCTCACCGGTGTTTATGCCTTGGCAGAATGGTTGCCGGATGAAATGTGTGATACGTTGTTTAAAAGAATGCGTGCAGCATACCAGGCAGAAGGCAGGAACTGGCAGGAAGATATCAGGAGTGGGAATGTACTGAATGCAAAGGTGGCGTATGTGCTGGCGTTGTTGCACTATGCTTATATGCCGGGTGAGGAGTTGTGGGAGTTGAGGATGAAGGCAGCGGAGCTGTATGCTGCGTCTCTGAATTAATTGTAGTTCATGACATGTGAATCAAGGGTGATACAATCATCCGGGATCCATGCTTCATTTGTAAGGGTGTAATTTATTGCAAAGTGCCCGGTTTGTTTCTTAGATGCTTTGTTTCCTCTATTACCTTTTGTTTCTACATATGAAGCATGGATTTTATTATTATCCAGCTCTAATGATGATAGCTCCATTATTTTATATCCATCTGGCTCTGTACTTGAACCTCTCCATATATATTCATAAATACCCTGTCCTTCTGATTGCTTAGTCAATTCTCTGAATATATATAATGTACTTGACGTAAACGCTGTACCCGTACCACAAATCCGTAAATAAAAACAATCCTTTATTTTACCAAAACCAAATTCACCATTCCAGCAATTGCAATAGTTTCCATGATAATAGGGTTGGATGTTTTCAACCTTGCCATTAGCGTTTGTCTGGAATAGAATAAGTGATTCAAAAGGAGGGTTGACATTCACAATGCAGGCGATATAACCATCTTTATATCTATAGTATTTTCCTATGGTATCCCGGGCGGTAATATTTGCCCAGCGGCCTTCGCTGTTTGTTGTATCAATTATTTTATTTTGCAGAACAAAGGGGAATATTTCTTCCATAGTCAGATAACCGGAATCGCCGGAGAATGTTATCTGTGTTGTAGCAGAATCATGCGTATTGCTTGAGGCCGTGACAGATGGTTGGGTACTACAAGCAGTCACTAAAAATAATATTCCGGCTAATAATTGACGCATGGCTAAACAGTAATTTTAATAATTCCCTTGTATTTCAAAATATCGCTTGTATTTATTATTATCCAGTCTTCCCCCTTTTCTCTCGTAATAAATCTCAAAAGATGCTTCCTTCAATGGGATATTAGTGTCAGAAGATTTGAGCAGGAAGTTTTCAGTAAACCCTTCAACATAAAGCCAACATTGATCATAAAACACCCCCTCCAAAAGCATTAGAAAGCCATGCTTCATCAGTTTTGATGTTCACAGCATTATCTGCAGTGAGTTGTTTGGCAATAGTCGCTCCATTTACTTTATTTACGAGTATAATTTCATGTGGTTCCAGACATCTTACGAGTGTTTGGGAGTGTGTATTAAGTAAGATATGGTGTCCTTTTTCTTCGCTTTTTTCTCTTAAAAAATTCACCAATAATTCAATGGCTTGTGGGTGAAGCCCATATTCCGGTTCCTCAATACATAAAAACTGGGGATTTTCATTCTGAAATACAGCTGCCATTAACGAAAGTATATTGAAAGTACCGTCAGATATTAAGTGTCTGGAAAATGGTCTGGTTGAAGTCATTTCATACAAGAAGAATTCAGAACTACCATCAATATTAGATTTCCTGATTTCAATGTCTCTGAATTCAGGAATTAGTATTCGTAGCCATTCAAAAAAATCATCCTTTTTTTCGCTATCAAGGATTTGTGCCAGAATTTGGGACAGATTTGATGCATTCGTGTGAAGTCTTGATTGTAACTGAAAGCTCCTGTTAAGGAAGGTTTTACCAACAAGTAGTCTTGAAAAGTTGTCAATGAATATTTCAAATTCATTATTGTATGTTAGATGTTTTTGTCTTACTACTTCAAGAAAATTATCTCGTTTGTTTTTGTCTCTTATATCCAAAAAAAGAAACGGATTCTCTTCTTTTCCTAAATCCAATATCGGCTCTTGACCAATACTATAAACGTCCTCAAAGCCATCAAGGTTCCTTTGCGGAGTGATTCCCAGGCTGAAATTTATGTTTATATCATTGTCAAATTTGTAATAAAAACTCATTTTTTTGCCTGGCGTTGCCTGATAAGAATAAATGTTTTTTAGTCCCCCAAAAAACGAAGTAGCTTCAAATGGAAATCTGCAGACATAATTTGTAAACTCAAGCGCTTCAAAAATATTACTCTTACCGCTGGCATTTGGTCCAACGACTGCCGCAAAAGCAGGTAGATTTTCTAATTTGAAATCTACAAGAGATTTATAGTTTTGGATATGAAGTTGCTTGATTTTCATGAGTTTAAAGTACATCTAAAATAGCTAAAGCATAAAAGCTGTAGCAAAAAGCGAGTCTTTTCTTAAGTGAGTAATTTTGATATTATTGGGTTGGAGAATCAGCACATGGTATCTGCCAGCATAAGTGAGGGATTCAATTTGAGCGGGAAACGGGACTCGAACCCGCGGCCTTTAGTTTGGGAAACTAATGCTCTACCAACTGAGCTATTCCCGCTTCTATTTCAAATGTAATAATATTTTACAAAAGGCTTTCTATCTTTTTCACAATCTCATCCTTATGCACATAAAACGTTGCAGGAAAATCAAAACACAACTCATTATCCCACTTCTTCCCCTCTTTAAAAAAGCGCAACAACTCCCTCAGATTCTCTTTATTCCTCGCATAAAACATCCTGTCTCCAACCGGAAACTGATAGTAAAAGTCCGCATTTACAACCGTCAGTTTAGGATGACTATATCCGCAATGTATACAGGAAGCTTTGCCAATAATCTTTTTGGGTCTGAACATATAACCTGTGATCTCACAGCTGGCACTTAACAAAGCTTTGCGGGAACAAGCAGGACAGATGATATCTACATCTATTTCAAGAACATTCATAACAAATAAAATGGGCAGCTGGTGAAACTGCCCGTTTTGTATTCACTTACTGTGCAATAGCAAATTTCTTTGCCAGCCAGCTATTCTTTAATGGCTGAAGCCAGTTTTCTTCTAATTCCTTTAAAGTCAGCACCGTATTATTCAGGTAGATAGTATTTTCATCTATATACCCTTTTTCCAGTGCATAAGGGACCTGCATCATCGGCAGCAATTGCAGCTTGTCTTTTAGTACAAAACCCAGCAACAGGCGGTCGAAAAGGTTCACTTCGTACTGGCGTTCTATGCTCTTGATCACTCTTACTGAGCTATCAGTGCTGCAACCACTTACGTGTGTATCTGTTTCATCTGCAATGACCAGGATAGCCTGTTCAAACAGCAGCTTCGCCCAACCTTTCACAGGAGCCCCATGTGCCTGCCAGTGAGCGGTGAACTGATCCAGTTGTTCAGCAATCTCCGCTTGCTCTTTTTCAGAAAAAGGACGGTTGCTTTGATATATCCAAACCCTCGAGGCAGGGTTAAAGTCAGTTGGTAGTATTTGTCGAATATCCATATCGCAAATTTACGAAATTCCTGATTCCATAAACTGACGAAAATCAGTCTTTCCAAAGGGTCCGAAGATTAGCATCAATACGAATCCAGCAGCTATACTTCGGAATCCAGTAGCTATTGAGTCTTTACTAAAGACAAAATGCTGGTAAAGCCGGGTTTTATTTTAAATATATAAATCCCTACTATTCCAATTGCTGAGCTATCAGCTCCGCAATATCCAATACTTTTACAGATTCCTCCTTCCCCTGCTCCTTCACCCCATCCGTCAGCATCGTCATACAAAAAGGACAATTCGCAGCAATCACAGCCGCTCCCGTCTCCACCGCCTCTTTCCCTCTCTCAAAATTAATCCTCGTGTTCCCCTTCTCCTCCTCCTTAAACATCTGCGCCCCACCTGCCCCGCAACACAACCCATTACTCCTACACCTTTTCATCTCCACCAACTCTGCATCCAACGCCTCCAATACCTTCCTTGGCGCCTCATAGATCTCATTCGCCCTCCCTAAATAACAGGAATCATGGTAGGTAATCTTCCTACCCTTAAAAGCCCCACCTTCCTTCAACCGGATCTTTCCCGCATCTATCAGCTGCTGCAAATACGAAGCATGATGCAACACCTCGTAATTTCCTCCCAACTCCGGATACTCATTCTTCAATGTATTAAAACAATGAGGACAGGTCGTTACTATCTTTTGTACCCCATAATTATTCAGCACCATAATATTATTCTGTGCCATCATCTGGAATATAAACTCATTCCCCGCTCTCCTCGCCGGATCTCCCGTACAACTTTCCTCTTTCCCCAATATCGCAAACCGCACCCCAATTTTCGTCAGGATCGTTGCAAACGCCTTCGTAATCTTTTGTGCACGCTGATCAAAACTCCCCGCACATCCTACCCAGAAAAGAATCTCCGGCGATTCGCCACTGGCGAAATATTCTGCCATCGTTTTTATTTGCATGGAATTATCAGTTTATGCATTCATTTCAACCGCCCATTTATCCCTGTCATCAGGACTAAACTTCCAGGGGGCCATGTTATTTTCTATATTACTAAACATCATATTCCACTCCTGTGGCGCACTGGATTCTTCCATCACCAGGTGGCGGCGCAGTTGTAGAATAATGTGCAAAGGATTGATGCTGACCGGGCATTCCTGTACACAGGCATTACAACTGGTACAAGCCCTTAGCTCTTCTTCGCTGATATAATCACGTAGCAGTGTTTTACCTTCCGTATTCCCTACCTTCCCTATTTCCTCCGCACGGTCACGGGTATCCATCATGATCTTGCGGGGAGACAATTTCTTCCCCGTCAGGTTCGCCGGACAAGCAGCTGTACACCGCCCACATTCTGTACAACTATACGCATCCAGAATATTCTTCCATGTCAGGTCAGGTACATCTTTCGCCCCGAACTTCGGCATTTCTGCCGGCGCAGGTTCTGCCGCAGCCAGCTCAGGCTGGAGCATAAGGGTCACCTCTTTCTGTACCGCTGGCATGTTCTCCATCTTCCCTTTTGGACGCAGGTCACTAAAGTAAGCATTCGGAAATGCCAGTATTATATGCAGGTGCTTGGAATAAGGCAGGTAATTCAAAAACGCCAGAATTCCCAATATATGCAGCCACCAGCAGGTGCGTTCAATCGCCTCCAGCGAAACAGGAGACAACCCCTCAAAAGACCCCCTGAAAGCCCCGGATACTAAAAATGGTCCCACCTCCGGATGCAATGCCTGGTCCGCCGTATTCATGGTGAGAAACAACACCATCAGCACAATTTCCGTTACCAGGATATAATTCGCGTCTGACTTTGGCCAGCCATCCAGTTCATGCATCGCCAGCCGGCGCACATGCACAATGTTACGCCTGACCAGGAAGATCGCACAACCACTGAGTACCAATACCGCCAGTACCTCAAAACACCCTATCAATATTGGATATAATGACCCTAACAGCGGCATAAATAACCGGTGAGTACCAAATATCCCATCCAGGATAATTTCAAGTATCTCCACATTAATGATCAGAAAACCAGCATACACAAAGAAGTGTAGCACAGCTACCAACGGGTTGCGGAACATTTTTTTCTGCCCAAAGGCAAGGAGAAGTACATTTTTCCAACGTAGATCGGGGCGATCATTCAATGACACATCTCTTCCAAGCAAAATATTAAGCCTGATCTGCCTGGCTTTGCGGTAAAAGAGGTACACAGCAATGGCAAAGGCAAATACAAACAGGATTTCCTGAATTATATGCATACTTCAAATCAGATTTGACTATTGCAATATAAGGGAAAAAGGCATAGAATATTAACGCAACTATAATACTATAAGTGCAGAATGCCGGCACTAACATCTTGCTAACCCGCTACCCAATGGGCACGTCCCCGGCAATTCTCCAACACTCCTCCAACAATTCCCCCACTCCTTAGCCTCTCCCTCGACACTCCTTAAACGCTCCTTCAACCCTCCTTCCACCAACCCTCCTTCGCCTCTTCTTTAACCCTCCTTCGCCACTAATACCTCACTAACCCATCACCACAAGCTCACCTCATTATCCCCCGGATATTGAAGTGACCTTCTAATGCCCTTTTAGTGCCCATTTGGTGAACTAATAGCACTATAGCTCCACTATCCCTCCACCATACCTAAAAAATCCCTACTTTTATCCCTTCAATTAATTTTGACATGGAATCAAAGAATGTAATCCTCACCCAGGATATAATCGATAAAAAAATCAAACGTATTGCTTACGAAATATATGAGCATAACAGTGAAGAACAGCACATCATACTGGCTGGTATCTGGGACCGGGGCACAATTCTCGCCAAAAAAATCGCGGCTATCCTGAAAGAGATCTCTCCCATCCAAATAAAACTCATTGAACTAAAACTGGATAAACAACATCCTGACAAGGTGCATCTCTCTGAATCATTGGATTTCAATGGAAAAGTAGTAGTACTGATAGACGATGTCGCCAATTCAGGCAGAACAATGCTATACGCCCTGAAACCGTTACTGGAATTCCTGCCAAAAAAGATCCAGACGGCTGTACTGGTAGACCGTAAACATAAATCTTTCCCGCTGTCAGTGGATTTTGTGGGTTATTCTTTATCTACAACACTCCAGGAGATGGTAATGGTAGACGTAGCAGGAGAGGTGATTCAGTCTGCTTACTTACAATAATAATATAGACTATAAAAAAAGGAGCGTGTATCAGAAGATACACGCTCTTTTTGTTCAGATACCTAATGAAGCCAGGTTTCTATTTATTCGATTCTCAGAGGTTTTATTTATGACAGAACCTCCTTTTTATTTCAGTTTCATATCCTGAATGATCTGCTGGATCTTTGCATCCAGTGCCTGCGTAGCCGCCTCAAATCCTTCCGCGCTTTCCAGTTTCTGGTTCACGCTAAAATAGAACTTGATCTTCGGCTCTGTACCAGAAGGACGGGCAGAAATCTTACTACCGTCTTCAAGCACAAACTGCAGCACATTCGACTTAGGCAGGGTGATAGCTTTCATCTCACCGGTCTTCAGGTTTTTCACCTGTTGCAGCTGGTAATCGTAAGTAGTTACTACCGGCACACCAGCAATCGTAGCAGGTGGATTTTCGCGGTACCCTTTCATCATATCAGCAATTTCGTCCGCACCTTTCATCCCTTTCTTGGTGATAGAGATCAGGTTTTCCTTGTAATAACCATATTTTATATAGATGTCAATCAGCTGTTGGTAAAGGGTACGACCCTGGCCCGCAGCTACGGCAGCCATTTCACAAATCAGGGCTACGGAAGCAATCGCGTCTTTGTCACGCACATTGTCACCGATCATGTAGCCATAAGACTCTTCACCACCACAAATGAACTGTTCTTTTCCTTCCTTGGTACGGATCAGTTCAGCGATCCATTTAAAACCAGTGAGTACATTGTAACAGTTTACATTGTTTTTGGCAGCAAATACGTCGATCAGGTCGGAGGTTACCACGGTTTTACATACGTAATCCGTTGCACCTGCCAATCCTTTTGCACGACGGCCTTCTATAATATAATTGAAGAGCAGTACGGCGGTCTGGTTACCATTCAGGAGGATCCATTCCCCTTTCAGGTCCTTCACAGCAATACCTACGCGGTCAGAATCCGGATCGGTACCCAGCAGGATAGCGGCATCCAGTTCCTTTGCCTTCTTCAGACCAATGCTCATGGCTTCAGATTCTTCCGGGTTTGGATATACCACGGTTGGGAAGTTGCCATTCGGAGTCGCCTGTTCTTCTACCACATGTACATTGGTAAAACCAAAGCGTTTCAGCGTCTCAGGCACCAGGGTGATACCAGTACCATGGATAGGCGTATATACAATTTTAAGGTCTTTCTGTGCCGCAATTGCTTCAGGCTGAATGCTCAGGCCTTTTAGCATCTGCATGTAAGCTTCGTCTATTTCAGTGCTGATCGGATGGATATTTGCTTCACCACCTGACCATTTCACATCTTCCACATTGGCGATTTTCTCTACTTCGCGGATCACGTTCTTGTCGTGAGGCGGAATGAGCTGGGCGCCATCGTCCCAATATGCTTTATAGCCGTTATATTCTTTAGGATTATGCGACGCTGTCAGTACGATACCACCTTTGCATTTGAGATGACGGATGGTGAACGAGAGCTCCGGAGTAGGGCGGAGACTTTCGAAAAGGTATACTTTGATACCATTTGCAGCCATAACATTGGCAGCCACTTCGGCAAAGAAACGACTGTTGTTGCGACTGTCGTGTGCAATCGCGATTTTGATTTCATCCGTGAAAGCCTGTTTCAGGTAGTTGGCAAAACCCTGAGTAGCCATACCCACTGTGTATTTGTTCATACGGTTGGTACCTACGCCCATGATACCGCGTAGACCGCCCGTGCCAAATTCAAGGTTACGGTAAAAGGAATCAGCCAGTTCATCGGGGTTTTCCTGCTGCAATTTTTTGATAGCGGATACCGTCTCCGCATCAAACTGGCCGTTCAGCCATTGTGATACCTTACTTTCGATTACATTATCCATAAAAAAATTGGGTTTGTCTGAAAATTGTGTCAGAAACAAGATTGTAAATTAAAGCTAAAATCCTGAAATATGGCGCTACAATTTGGCGCTACAATTTGGCGCCAGATGGAAGGATATGCAATTATTGCACCATATTCAACTGTAATGGGGATAAATAGAAATTCCCATAGGTTATTGAAAGTGGGGGGTATTGCCTATTTTTGTGTGCATGAGGCGGTACGAAGACTCCTATAAACAAAAAGGATTACGCAAGCAGCTGGTAGATACTATCCTGCAAAAGGGCATAACAGACCAAAGCGTTTTAGCAGCTATCAACAACATTCCCCGGCATTATTTCCTGGATACGGCATTCGAAAGCATTGCTTATGAGGATAGGGCGTTCCCCATCGGGGAGGGGCAGACTATTTCCCAGCCTTATACAGTGGCCTACCAGACACAGTTGCTGGAGGTAAAGCCATTTGAAAAGGTACTGGAAATAGGCACCGGTAGTGCTTACCAGGCCTGTGTACTGGCAGAACTGAAGGCGATGGTCTTCACTATTGAGCGTCAGAAACGTCTCTTTGACCAGGTAAAGCTGTTTCCTTTTAAAGCAAAGTATCCTAATCTCCGGTTCTTTTATGGAGATGGGTATGAAGGTCTACCTACCTATGCACCTTTTGACAAGGTACTTGTCACCGCAGCGGCCCCCCAGATCCCGGAGCGCCTGTTGCAGCAAATGAAGATCGGTGGCAAAATGGTGATTCCTGTCGGCGGACAGGAAGTGCAACGTATGTTGCGCATTACCAAGGTAAGTGAGTCAGATTATGAGCAGGAGATGTTTGACAATTTCTCGTTTGTACCGATGCTGGCAGGGAAAAAAGCCTGATGAAGGGGGTTATAACCTTTCGTTTTGTGGCTTTTTGTCCTCAATTTCCGGCGTTTCTTCCAGATCTTCCTGTTTCTTCTTTCTTTTGAATAAGTTTGGATCCATCTTTCCAAAACGGTAACGGATGTTCAACCTGATAAAACGGGTCATCCTCTTACGGCTGTAGTCCTGTATAAAGGCGTCAGTTTCGTAGTGGGAGCTATATTGTTGTGTATTTAATATATCGGAGATATTGAGAGAGATGGCCAGTGCATTGTTCTTCAGCATTTCTTTCCGCACCCCCATGTCAATACCGTTCATTGCCTTGAAGGTACCCTGTGGCTGTACGCGGGGTGACCGGTAGTGTGCGTTCATTTGTATATTAAAACGGCCGGGCAGGCGGCAATTTGAGTTCACATTGATACCCCAGGAGAAATATTCGTTGCTGATGGCGGCGCCGGTCAGTTTGCTGTATTCCAGGTTCAGGTTACTGGATACATTCCAGCCTTTGAGGATGTGAAGGTTGTAGGTAAAGTTAGCTCCCCAGTCTTTGTCAGTCGCCAGGTTCATAGGTTTGGTCGTGGTGATACCGGTAGTGGTATCCAACACACTGATGCGGTCAATGTCGTCATTGGCCTGGGAATAGTATACCCCGGTATTCAGGAAATCTTTTGAACCTGGGTAATATCTTGAGTAGTTCATTTCGAACTTATGGGTCAGGGATGGGCGTAAAGCCGGGTTACCCACGCGGATGTTCTGCGGGTCGGAGTTGTTCACGTAGGGGAGTAGCTGGTCAAAATTCGGCCTGTCTATGCGGGTAGAATAGTTGAAGATCAGGCTTTGGTCCTGGTTATGTGGCAGGTTGTATTTCAGGAATACACTGGGAAATACGTTGAAGAATTTATTATTCACAGAAGTATCCTTGGTGTATGAGTAGCCATTGAGATAAGCCTGTTCTACGCGGGTGCCGACCATGTAACCGAGGTTGCCGATGGCGTTGGATACATTGACGTAGGCACCGTAAATGTCTTCCTTATAATAATAGGTATTGGAAAGCAGGCTGCTGGTCTGGTATTCCATAGAGTCCCAGTTGTAGACCTGTGCGTTATAGTCGTTGTTGTTATTCCGTAGCGTGACTTTACCTCCTGTTTCGAATTTACCTTTTTTCCCGAATGGGGTGGTATAGTCTGTCTGGATGTTCCAGAACTTATTTTGAGAGCGGCCGGTATTCGCCTGCAGATCGGGATTGGTGGCAGTGTTATACTTTGTGAAGTAGTTACTGTTGCTATTGCCTTTGTTGTTGCTATAGCTCACGTAGGCAGTCCACTCTTCGTTCTGCCTGCTGGTAGTGTGGCGAAAATTGAATGCAGTGTTATTGTTGGGATTTTTATTCCTGCTGGTATTATGTCTTTCACCTGATTTGACGGGGTCTTTGACCTGGTTGAGGTAATCGAGCAAAATGTTGTCTTCGCTATTACCGCCGCTACTGCTAAAGCCTTCGGAGAGGGTGAAAGTATTATACTCACCGAGGTAATAGTCGAGTCCAATACGGCCGCCGTTTTGGTGACTGGTGTTCTTATTATGGCTATCCTGTGTAAAGAACCAGGAGCCGGAAGTATCGGCGATCAGGTTCTGGCGGTAGCTATATCCGGAGCCGGTGGTCGATTCATAGCGGCCATTGTAGTTACCAAAGAAGTTGAATTTCTTCAATCTTAAGCTGGCGTTTGCCGTTCCGTTAACTTGTCCTCTTGTCGCTATGCCGGCGTTGAACATGACATTGTAGCCGATAGCTTTATCTTTTTTCAGCACGATATTGATGATACCGCCACCGCCATTGGCGTCGAATTTGGCAGAGGGGTTGTTGATTACTTCAACTCTGTCGATCGTCTCTGCGGGAATCATTTGCAGGGCCGTTTTAGCATCTCCAAAGGGGGAGGGTTTGCCGTCTACATAGATGGTGACGCTTTTGCCACGGAGGGTAACGTTATCGTCTATATCCACGTCCACGCTGGGAATGTTTTTTAGAATATCAGTGCCTGTACCTCCTTCGGCGGTTACGAAAGCGCCGGCGTCGAATACCTGTCTGTCGATCTGCATAGAGAATGCGGGTTTTTCGGATTTGATTTCGACGGTAGCGAGGACTTTGCCGGTGGGGGTGAGCTTTAGGGTGCCCAACGGTTTATTGGTCGTAATGTTTTTATAGAGGTGGTCGTAACCCATGAAGGAGATACGGAGTATGTAGTGGCCGGTTTGCAGCGAATTGAAGCTGAAAGTTCCATCTGGTTGGGTGTACATACCTGTGAGCACGGAAGAATCTTTTTCCTGTAGGATGACTACGGAAGCATATTCAACGGGCTTACCGGTGTTGGCGTCTATAGCTTTGCCGGTCAGCTTGTTAGTGGTTTGGGCTACTACAGAAACATAACAGGTGGCCAGGACCGCTGTTATTATTAACAGGGAATACCGCATGGAAAGAAAGTTGAGACCGTAACAAATATATTAGTAGTGGGGGGGAATAGGGAATGGAAAATGATGAAAGGTGAGGATTAGGTGTGTGAGGGAAAAAAAGTTCTAAAAATATTTGGAAGTAGAGAATTGTTTTACTTATCTTTGCAATCCCAATTCAAACGGTGGTTGTAGCTCAGTTGGTTAGAGCACTAGATTGTGGTTCTAGGGGTCGTGGGTTCGAACCCCATCATCCACCCACCTTTTTGAAAAAAGGACTTCTGAATAAGAGGTCCTTTTTTTTGTTTGTGACAATCCTTTTTTATGAAATATTCCTGCCTTTTTCTCCAACGCCCACGTATTTAAGCATAGCTAAGCTATTTGACTGTTGCTCTATTATTACCTGACTTTTCTTGACCTCAATTAATTTTTGGTTAATGGGAACAATAATTAATGTATATGCCGTGTCACAGGGTGGTAGATGTTTACCAGGCATTAGTGAAGTTGTATTGACAAAAAGGAGAAAATGTGAGAATAAGAGCAAGAAAGAAATTTCCCCTGATTTTTTAAACACTGTTGTCAGTACTGACAAATTTGCCGTCATTAAACTGCCAGTATAATAATATAGATCCCGGTATTTACCAGGTAGGTGGCAGGTAGTCGTCAGTCGGAATAAAGTGGGGAGGTTGATTTTTAACTACAACCTTCGGGTCGGAGATTGATGGAGAAGTACCACAAATTTTGTGTATCAATTATCTGTCAATAATAGTGGTAGAATGCGTTAAAATCAGTGAATTATTGACACTGCGGAATGAAAAAACTCTGTAAAATCCAGGGTGTGTTTCGCTGGTCAATTGTACGGTGCCGACCAGATTCCTAAATATCTGTCGTATTTCTATTTGTTGGTTTGAGCGTAACTGGTTAACTGAGGTAACAGGATTAACGGTAAAATGGATATGTTCATTATTAGGAATTTGGTAAGGGAAAAGAAATCAAAATAGCCAGCAGCAATTCCTCTCTTTTACTATTTGTAGGAAAAATACAACAACCCTCCTTGGGAAAAATAATTTGATATTTTTATAATTTTTATTTTTTACTTTTATAAATTGGAATAGAATTGCTTACTGTCAGCAGTAATGATTATACCTGAAATATGCCAACGTTAAAATGAAAATCTATATTTGACAACCAATCATCATAAAATATAATAATCATAACAGATATGGCTATCATTTGCATCGCCCGGCATTGCAAGTGGTTCACATCATAGAGGGTGAAAGGGGGAGAGTTTAATTTACGGATTCCAGGAAATGAAAAAGCTAAAGAAGTTAAGACATCATAATCTGAGCATGGGCACGCCATGCTGAAATGTATCCTTTCAAAAGAATTTTATAACGTTATCATATGAGAAACGAAAGCCACAGCAGGGCTTTTAATTTAGATTGTCTAATACAAAATGGATATATCCAAGGGTAAATATTACCTGGTAGATTCCGCTTGGAAGCGGTTTCAGGAGGGAGAGTATATCGCTTTGGGCGAAATTTTCCGTAAGCTTTACGGAGAGCTTTTCTATTATGGGGTGAAACTTATACCCATGGAAGAAGTTGTGCGTGATACTATCCAGGACATTTTCGTAGATATCTGGTCGAGAAAGGAAAAACTCATCAAAGTCAATAATATCAGGGCATACTTGTTTGTATCACTTCGGCATGAGCTACTGCAGCATATAAAAAAGCTAAAAGTTGAAGACCGGGCTGAATTAATGGGTGTTGAGCCGTTTGATTTTTCAATGGAAGATTTTATAATGCAGAAAGAAAATGATTCCAGCAAAAGGCTGCTGCTGGGTCAGAGCCTTCAAAAACTAACTGACAGGCAGCGGGAAGTCATCTTATTAAGATTTAACCGGGAAATGGAATTTGAGGATATTGCACAGATCATGCGCATGAACCTACAGTCTGTTCGCAATTTGCTCTTTCGGGCACTCCAGAAGATCCGGAGCAATATGACCACCCAGAAATGTTAACCACAGAATTATTATAACCCACAAATATCCCTCTCTTAATTTTTAAATTTTTTTTTCACTGAAGTGAGTATAAAATGATTTCTCCTACTCTTTGTTATAAACAGATTAGGACATGGATTTTTTCAATCAGGAATTATTTCAGCAATTAATTGCCGATCTACGCTTTATACAATGGGCAAGAGGTAGGGTGGTAGAAGATGAAAACTACTGGAATAATTGGAAAATATACCATCCGGAGGATGCCGGCACTTTTGATGAGGCATTGGCCATGGTCCAGGATCTTACGATGCGGGAACCGGAGATAAGCGACGAAGAAATCCGCTATCTATGGAGCCAGGTTGATAACCGCATTAAGGAAAAGGAAAATCTGACACAAAGAAGAAGCTTCTTTATCTGGATGAAGGCTGCTGCCGCATGTTTAATATTAGGCTTACTGAGTTATACAGTGTGGTTGACTATTGATAATAGCCGGATCAAATCTGCCTATGCACACATTTCAGATCATTTGAATAATCAGATGGTGTCTGTACAGGCCCCCATGGGAACAAGAGCGGAGGTTGATCTGCCGGATGGGAGTAAAGTATGGCTGAATGCAGGTTCGCGGCTAAGCTACCCGGCATTATTCCAGAATAACGAACGAAGAGTGCATTTAGACGGAGAAGGATTCTTTAAAGTCCAGAAAGGTAAGGTTCCTTTTATAGTAGAAAATGCCGGCCCGGAAGTAAAAGTGTATGGTACCTCTTTTAATGTAAATGCATATGTTAATGAAAACCTGGTCACAGTTGCATTAATAGAAGGAAAAGTATCTCTAAAAACAGATGAAGGGGAACAGTTTTTGAAGCCGGACCAGGTTTCATACTTCGATAAAACGAAGAAAACCCTTGCCATTAAAGACGAGCAACCCGATCGTTTCGTTTGCTGGCGGGATGGGAAATTTATATTCAGAAATACACCTATTGATGCGATCCTTAGAATACTGCAAAGAGAGTACAACGTATCTATTGATATGAAAGACCCATCGCTGGGCAGCTATCGCTATAATGCCACTTTCCAGTATGAAAATCTGGAGCAGATCCTGCAGTTACTGGAATTTTCTGCTCCTATAAAATGTGAATATATAAAAGGGCGATTTATGGAAAACGGATCTTATGTAACAGGACAAGTCCACATATACCTGAATAAGCAAAGGAATCTTAAACTCTAAAAAACAACTGCGTATGTAAAAAAACGAAATGCAGGTAATGCGCTAACATTGCCTGCACTTACACGAATTGAAACTTAATTGATTGTAAAAAATTACCTACTTCAAAAGTATGAAAAAAATTGATAGGATCAGTAAATCCGAAAGGGTTTGTTATGCTAAGATGTTACGTCTTATAAAGCCAACTGTCTTTTTGTTATTGCTCTTTGGCCTTGAGCTAACGGCCGTATCTGGTTTCTCGCAGGCAACACGATTGACCCTGAATGTTAAAAATGCCGCATTAGAAGACGTATTAACACTGATTGAAAAACAGAGTAGCTACGTTTTCATGTATAACAGGCAGATAATAGACGTTACGAAAAAGACCGAAATCAAAGTTGAGAATGCTTCCATTAAAGATGTGCTGGACCTGCTTTTTGCTAAAGTGAACATCAGTTATCGCATTATTAACAAGCAAATAGTGCTCTCCCCAGAATATAATAATGGACCTGAACCCGGCAAAAAAATAGCGGGCAGGGTAACAGATGCCCATGGAAATCCTATAATTGGCGTGTCTGTGTCTGTCAAGGGAACTGCAAAAGGTGTTGTTACTGATCCGACAGGAAATTATGCTTTATCAAACGTTCCTGACAATGCTGTACTGGTGTTTTCGTATGTAGGCATGCAAAAACAGGAACTTCCTGTAACCGACAGAGCAAAAGTGGATGCAGTTATGAAAGATGGATCCGTTGGCATGAATGAGGTAGTAGTAACTGCGCTCGGTATTAAGAAGGAATCCAAATCACTTTCTTATAATGTACAGCAGTTGACCGGTGCGGATGCATTTAAAGTAAACGATGCCAATTTCGTCAATAACCTGAATGGTAAAGTTGCAGGCGTCACCATTAACAGCTCCTCAGCTGGCGTAGGTGGTTCTTCCCGTGTGGTTATGCGCGGACTGAAATCCATCAACGGTAATAATAACGCCTTGTATGTGATTGATGGCATACCTATGATGAACCTTGCCAGCCAACAGCCTTCCGGTGTATTTGAAGGAGCCGGACAAACCGGGGATGGTGTTTCAAATTTAAACCCGGATGATATTGAGAGCATTTCCGTATTAGCCGGTCCGGCGGCAGCTGCCTTATATGGTAGTTCTGCAGCAAATGGTGTGGTGCTGGTCACAACAAAAAAGGGACAGAAGAAGAAAACGTCTCTTGATCTGACTAATAGCACTACTTATTCCTCACCGCTCATATTACCCCATTTTCAGAATACCTACGGGCCGTCTGAACAGGGTAGTTATAACAGCTGGGGAGACAAGCTCACAACTCCCTCTTCTTATAAACCTAAGGATTTTTTCCAGACAGGTATAAATTTTTCCAATTCAGTGAGTCTTTCTACGGGTTCGGATAAAAATCAGACTTACCTGTCAGCAGGTAATGTGAATGCAACGGGTATTGTTCATAACAATGATTACACGCGCTATAATTTCTCTGTGCGGAATACTTCTACTTTCCTGGATGATAAACTGACGCTGGATCTTGGATTCATGAACAGTATCGTCAAAGAGCAGAACATGATATCTCAGGGGCAGTATTTTAATCCACTGGTAGAAGCGTATCTTTTTCCTCCGGGAGATGATTTCTCCAAAGTCCAGGTGTTTGAACGTTATGATGCATCCCGCAATTTTAAGGTGCAGTTCTGGCCTTACGGGGATGAGGGTTTATCCATGCAAAATCCTTACTGGATCACAGAGCGGGATAACTTCATCAATCATAAGGATCGTTACATGACTAACGCTTCCCTGAACTACAAACTGGCGGACTGGATCAATCTTTCCGGTCGTGCCAAAATGGATAAGAGCAGTGACCGTTATGAGAAAAAGTTTGCTGCTTCTACGAATACGCTCTTTGCTTCAGATAACGGCTATTATTCACTGAATGAACAAGCCACCCGGCAGATCTACGGAGAATTTCTGGTGAATATTAATAAATATTTCCATCATCAGATGTTTGGGCTTACAGCGAACGTTGGTGCGAATATCGAAGATGTTCAGTTTGATCAGGATCTGTATGGTGGCAAATTGCAGGGAGTTCCGAATTTATTTACATATTCCAATGTAAATGTTTCTACTTCTGAAGCATCACAAACCGGGTATCACAAACAGAAGCAATCTATATTCGCCAGCACACAGTTAGGGTACAAAGGGATGGTCTATCTGGATCTTACCAGCCGTAATGACTGGTCGTCTACACTGGCCAATTCAAGCATTAAATCATTCTTTTACCCGTCAGTAGGTTTGTCTGGTATTCTTACCGATATTTTGGGAATCGGGTCTGATCTGATGCCATACTGGAAAGTAAGGATGTCTTATTCAGAAGTAGGTAATGAACCGAATGTTTTCCTGACTATCCCAACCTATATCGTTACCAGCGGTTATCCGCAGACCCAGACCCGTATGCCCAATACGAATCTGCAACCTGAACGGACCAAATCATGGGAAGCCGGTATGAACTTCTCCTTCTTCAAAAACAAGTTAAAGTTGGACGCAACTGTCTATAAATCCAATACCTATAACCAGTTCTTTGAGCCAACGCTGTCAGCTTCTTCCGGTTATACAAGTGTAATTGTCAATGCCGGCCGTGTTGAGAATAAGGGTATAGAAGTTTCAGCCAGGTTAAATGAAAAAATAGGTAGTGTGGGTTGGAATTCTTACGTCACCTATTCACTAAACCGGAATAAAATTGTGCGCCTGCTTGATGGCTGGGAGAACCCCAAAACAGGAGAGGTGATTTCATTGACTGAATTTGATATGGGGGGAACAGGCAGTTATAAGATGATGCTGAAAGAAGGAGGCTCAATGGGAGACATTTACGTCAATACACTGAGAACAGACGAACATGGCGCGATTTACGTTGATCCCACATCACAGACAGTTGTAGCGGCGTCTAATACATTTATTTACGCCGGGAACGCGAGTCCAAAATACAACCTCAGCTGGGGCAACCAATTTAACTGGAAAGGCATTTCTCTGAATGTCCTCTTCTCAGCCAGGGTTGGTGGCATTGTGGTATCTAATACCCAGGCCATACTGGATGCATTTGGCGTATCAAAAGCATCTGCAGGTGCGCGAGATGCTGGCGGAGCATTGGTAAATGGAAAGCGTATCCCTGCAAAGGATTATTATACCACCATTGGAAACGTAACAGGAGGAATTGGCTCTATGTACACCTATAGTGCCACCAACGTACGGTTAAGTGAACTCACCGTAGGATATGACCTGCCACTGAGAAAATGGAAATCCTGGGTCAATGGAGCGAATCTCTCTCTGGTAGGTCGTAACTTATTCTTCCTTTACAACAAGGCGCCTTACGACCCGGAAGTAACAGCTAATACTGGTACCTATTACCAGGGCGTAGATTACTTTATGCTGCCAAGCCTCCGTAGTATTGGTTTTTCCTTAAAAGTTCATTTTTAACACTTTTAATTCAATGGTAGCTATGATAAAACATAAGACCTTTCTCCGAAACAGCATCATACCTGTAGCAGGAGCTTTGCTGATCATGCTAAATTCCTGCACGAAATCTTTTGAAGATTATAACACCAATCAGCATGAAGCGACAGAGGATATGCTCTCTTACGATAATTTAAAAACAGGCGCATTCTTTACGCAGATGGAAAGGAATGTAGTGATCTTTGACGACGGTAAGAATCTGAGCAGTGACTACCAAGTTGGCCAGGGGCTTACCTCGGATATTTACGCCGGTTATTACGCGCCTACCGGTACCTGGTATAACGGCATCCATAATGGATCCTACTATTTCATTACTGGCTGGATTGAAAAAACATTTACTGCTGGTTTTTCGGGTATTATGCCTGCCTGGCAATCCATCGTGACAGCGGCGGATGCAGATGGTCTTGAGGAAGTGTCAGCACTTGCCACCATCGTGAAAGTGGAGGGTATGCATCGCGTAGCAGATGCTTATGGTCCTATTCCTTATCTTAATTACGGAAGTGGTTCACTGCAGAATGATTATAATTCACTGGAAGATGTATATACAAAGTTTCTGACTGAGTTAGATTCTTCTATCACAGTGCTGACAAACTATGCAAACGGTAATCCAGGCGCCACCATTTTTAAAAGATATGATTATATCTATAGCGGTAATGTTACAAAGTGGATCAAATTTGCCAATACACTCCGCCTGCGCCTGGCTATGCGTATTGTATATGTTAATCCTGCACTCGCCAAAACAGAAGCTGAGAAATCAGTGAATCACCAGATGGGGCTTATTTCTGAAGTAACTGACCGCGCAGCATTGCAGCATACATCCAATTTAACATACCATCATCCGCTTTACGATATCGCCTATAATTTTAATGCGGGTGAAGCGCGCATGAGCGCATCAATGGATGCTTATCTGAATGGGTATAAAGACCCCCGTTTATCAGCCTATTTTGTTCCTGCGGTTACAGACGGTAAATATCATGGCGTGCGGCTTGGCATACAGACTTCAGTTTGGTCTAAGTATGTAGGCAATGATATTTCCAACCTGAACGTAGATCAAAGTACGAGTATTGTGTGGATGACGGCTGCAGAATCCTGGTTTTTACGCGCGGAAGGGGCACTTTGGGGCTGGAATATGGGAGGATCTGCACAGTCTCTTTATGAACAGGGTATTGAGACCTCTTTTGCGGAAAACAACGCTGGCAGTGCGACAAATTATATCGCAGATGCAACAAGCACGCCAGCTGCCTTTACTGACAATGCCGCCGGCTCAGATTTCAGTACCGCTGCACCAGGTACTATAACGATTGCCTGGAATAGCAGTGCCAGCTTTGAAACAAACCAGGAACGGATCATCACTCAGAAATGGATAGCTATGTATCCGGACGGCCCTGAAGCATGGGCTGAATTTAGGAGAACAGGCTACCCAAGGCTGCTCCCGGTTGTAACTAATAATAGTGGTAGTACCATTAATACGGATAAACAAGTGCGCCGTATTCGTTATCCACAATCAGAATATACGAACAATGCCGTAGGCGTTATTACAGGTGTTAATTTACTGGGCGGTCAGGATAATGGCGGTTCCAAACTCTGGTGGGATAAAAAATAATGAATGTATTACAATCAATGGCTAAAATTCGTCGAAATGAATATAAAAATATTAGGGATAAGATTTTTCCTTTTTTTAATACCCCTGTCAGTGTTTTTTTCATCCTGCAAAACAGATCCGGAAGCCCTGGTTGTTCAGGATCTGACTACGTATAATGCACAGTATTATAAGAACCTGAGAGAATATAAGAAGTCAAATCATACTATATTTTTTGGCTGGTATGCGGCCTATGCGCCGGTAGAAGGCGTTTCCGGTTATAAAGATCCGGCATCCTGGGGAGAACGGATTGCTGGTATTCCAGACAGTATCGACATTGTGTCTTTATGGATGGGGATTCCCGGAAATGATCCCGCTAATGATGACTATGCGCCCATAGCTTATAAGGATATGTGGGATGCTAAGAATAATAAGGGAACCCGTTTTGTAGCGCCTACCATTGTCAGGATGAATAGTGTGATCACACTGAAAGATGGAACTAAATATGATCTGAGCGCCAATCATACGGATGACGGAATTAATGTTTTTGCACAATATCTGGTTGACCAGGTACTGGATGCCAAAATAGATGGGGTAGATCTGGACTATGAACCCGAAGGTGACTGGTTGCAAGGTGATAATTTTACAAAGTTTGTTCAGTATATCGGTCAATACTTTGGACCGCTGGGAAAGTATCCTGACAAATTACTTTGCGTGGACTTTTACAATCAGGCGCCGCCTAAAGAAACAGATCCTTATGTGAATTATTACGTGAGGCAATCTTATTCTGCTGGTTCCGCCGCTACGCTGCAGAGCCAGTTTAATACGATCAACTGGACTTCACCTTCAAAATTTATAGTGACAGAAACATTTGGAGAGAATTACGCGAATGGAGGGGTTCCCTTTACCGAAGTGGATGGGAATACCTTTACCAAAGAAGGCACCCAAATGTATTCTCTTGAAGGAATGGCTCGCTGGAACCCTACACAGGGAGCTAAAGGAGGTTTTGGGGCTTTTTACTTTGACAGGGATTATTATTCAAGCACCGGCATTACTTACTATAATGTAAGGCGTTGCATTCAGATAACCAATCCGGCTATCAGATAATGTACGGTTTAATCACTTTAAAGTATTGATGAAATGAGCATACAAAAATATATAAAGCTAATTATTCCCATATTGGGAAGCATATTCCTCCTGTGCGGATGCACGCCTGATCACTTTGATTATAACAAAGAAGTTATCCTGGTTACCGGAACGGAAAGTAATCCACTTGTGAAGTTTACCGTGGAAGATACACCTGCCTCTTATGTAGTAACTGCATCAGCAACAGGAAAAGTGACGAAAGATGTGACTGTCAATTTTGAAATAGATACAGCGCTGGTAAGTACCTATAATAAGGCAAATAAAACAAGCTATTATGCTATTCCCGCATCATCTGTTACTATGGATACTACAAAGGCTACCATTCATGCAGGTACAGCATCTTCAACAGGCGTTACGGTTCGTGTTGTTTCTACAGAGGATTTTGTGGATGGACGTGCTTATATGATTCCTGTAACCATTCGTACTGTGAGCGGTGCAGATATTCAGGTACTGGGGGCATCAAAAACGATCTTCCTGCGTGTATCCAGAATTATCGAGTTTAGCTCAGTGGACATGACTAACGTTAATTTTTACGGGAATTATTATGCGGATGCACCAGTTGATCTCCCGAATTATACCTATGAAATAAAATGCTACATCAACGGATGGCATGCGGGTAGTGAGCCGATAAGCAGGTTGTCGAATTTTGGTCCCAAAGATGAATCTATTACAAACCTGCTTCGCTTTGGTGAAAATGGACTGGATATAAACTCGCTTCAATGGGTGACGCCGGCTGGTGCCCTGGTTTCAACTACCAGGTTTAATACGGGGCAATGGTATACTATCTCCGTCACTTTCGATGGCAATCATTATTACATGTATGTGAATGGTGTGAAGGATGCTGAACTGACAGGAACAAGTGGTACTTCATTCCAGCGTCTGGAGTTAGGCATGTCTTATTATGATAGCGGAACACCATCTTCTTCATACCCTTATAAACAACGTTTCCTGGGACGGATTGCAGAAGTCCGGCTTTGGAAAAAGGCACTTACAGCCAGCGAAATAGCAGTGGGCTTATGTGGTGTAGACCCTGGAGCTACAGATCTGGTAGCTTATTGGAAGTTTAATGAAGGACAGGGATTTGTGTTTAACGATGCCACAGGGCATGGGTATAATATGGATTGGAGCAAGGTATGGCAAAATGAGATTCAATATAATAAAAGCAGTTATGTGAACTGGCTCTATGACGACAATAATAAATGTAGCCAATAAAAACTACGAAAATGAAAATGTTTGCAATTTCAAAATATATAGCATTTTGTTTTGCTGCAGCTGGTGTTTTCATATTCCAGTCATGCAGCAAAGACAAAATATATGATGTAACAGGATCGGCTGAAAATATGGTGTATATGAATGTACATTCATGGAGCCCGATCAATATGCCTGAAAACAGCTTTCAATTCAATGTTACCCAAACCGGGCAAAAAAGTATTATTTCGGATGTAAGCAGTATAACTGCGAAGTTTGCTGCACAGTGTACACTGGAAGCTACCACAGACATTCAGGTGAAATTTGAAATAGATACCTCTCTGATTTCAGCTGGCTACAAAGGTCTTCCGGACGGTGTTACATTAAACATGGATAAGACTGAATTAACGATTCCTAAAGGCGCCACAATATCGAATGATAGCATCACTATTTCTATTGATTCTGCTAAACTGGGATTATTGGGAGTAGGCTCATACATGATTCCTGTTAAGATCTCGTCTGCAGCAGGCGCTCAGGTGAGTAGTAATTTAAAGTCTGTGTTCCTGGTTGTTGATGTAGCTTTTTCTAATTGTGTGAACAATGCGACCAGTATTGCCGGAACAGCACTAAGAGACAGGACAGGTTGGTCTGCCACCCTTAGTACCATCCCTACCGCCGGAACATTGGAAAATATGTTTGATGGAAACACGAAAACGTATTGGTATGTAAATCCTGCGGCAGCGTGTGAGTTAACAGTGAATATGAACGCCGTGAGTTCCAATATAACAGGCATCCGCCTTAATAGCTATAGCACCAGCTACTCTTTGCAAACAATGACTGTTTATTCCAGTACAGATGGAGTTACCTGGGTGTCGCAGGGCAATGTTACGTTGTCAACAGCGGCAACATATCAGTACATTCAGTTTTATTCTGCTATCAATGCGCAATATCTGAAGTTGAAAATCACAGGATGGAAGTCGGCAACTATTCTTATCCTGACTGAGTTTGATGTATTTATGTTATAAGTGATTATAGATCGGATAGTTTCATGAATTGCATGGAGCTATCCGATTCTACTGTAGGTTATTATATATATTCGAAATGAGGTTTTATATTCTTCTTTTTTTTACAGGCGTCTCTATTCCGCAGCTTAATGCACAAACAGCCAACAACAGCCTGGTATTTCGTGAAATAAAATATGACTTCGGAAATATAAAAGAGAAAGATGGTAAGGTGACGCATACTTTTATTTTCAGCAATACCGGAAGAACACCGGTGGTTATTGAAAACGTTATAACCGGATGTAGCTGTACGGCTATTACTTTTTCAAAAGCGCCGGTCAAAACGGGGAAACAGGGGCGGATAACGGTGTGTTATAACCCTGCTTACCGGAAATATTTATTCTCGAAAGAAATTGATGTAGTCACTAATGAACATAATAATGTGAACAGGATTTGGATAAAAGGGAATGTTATTCCAATTGTGGTTCCTGAGTAGTAAGATTTTTCTGATGACTAGGACAATGAGATTTAGGAATTCGCTTTTTATCGCCACATCCTTTCTCTAATTTCCATCCGTGAAATGCGAAGACGATCTAAAAACATTTCAATGTCAGGCAATGTGGCTTTATACCCATGCGGCAATTATACATATAGATGGCAAAGGCAGTGAAGGTATTTCCCCTAATCTCACATGCCACTAATAAACGGCGTCCAACGGCTTATCAGTTTAAATGGAGGTTTAAATGAATCCAGTTATTACTAATTTAGTATCATCCCATGCGACGGGGACTTCCTGTAAAAATTTCATAGCAGGTAAAGGCAATTGAAGATACCCGGATGGGCTATCTGCAAAATGCTGCAATCCTGATTCAAATGCAACTGCCAATGCTAATTCATGAGCATAAGTCGTAATATGAGGATGTTGTGAGTTAGTAAAGGTTACCGGCGTGTAGTCCATTCCACCTACAACGTTGCGAGTGAAAGGTAGCACTGTATTGTGCCAGGCTGCCTTCGTTGTCATTGTAGAACCATTATTATACCATTCAGCTCCATAAACAGCCTCTGTAGTTATTAAATTAAGGAATGTTCTGGACCATCCTCTAGGTACCGTAGCACCGTGAAAATCAACCATAAGTTTATATTGAGCGGCATCTTGAAGAATATCCAGGTAATAAGCAATATATCATTTGTGTATTATTATCAATATTTTATTTGGAATTAGGAGTGTTGATATATTACCGAATGCGCAATATTTTGAATTTTTATACTTTTTATATACATTTCTGCTGAAATTGGCAATAAATGGGTAAGAAGAATCTTCAATATGAGTCCGATGAATACTTGCTTGATTTAATCAGACTTAATAACGATCATGCTGCATTTTCTATGTTATATGAACGATATTGGAATAAACTCCTGGCCATTTCATTCAATCTCACAAATGATAAAAGTGTCTCAAAGGAAATTGTCCAGGAAATTTTTATCAGCCTATGGAATCGCAGAAATTCACTGGAAATTAAAAATTTAAACAATTATTTAGCCACAGCAGTGAAATTTTCTTTCTTTGACTTCATTGAAAAAGAAAGAAGACGACGTGTATTGGCATCAGCAAAATTTGGAGAAAGAGAAGAAGCAGAATTAGATTTAGGAATCGAGGCACTTTTTATGAAGGAATATCTTACCAGCCTTTTGACTTCCCTACCTGAAAAATGCAGGCTTATCGTAACTTATAGCCGTATTCATGACATGAGCAATTCGGCGATAGCAGAAAAATTGAACATTTCTGAAAAGACGGTAGAAGGCCATCTCACTAAAGGACTAAAACTGCTAAGATCGAATTTTAAAAATCGCAAATCACTGGCAGTTTTGCCTATTCTTCTTTACCTGCATTCTTTGTAGCAGGTGCTAGCATAGTTATTGTAATATAGTTACAATCTTTGATTCAACCCTCCTGTTCCACACCTCCCCCTAACATTATTAAAGTCCATCATCTAACGAATATCTTTAGTTAAAGTATGTGATTTATACTATTAATTATTAGGTTTTCATCCATAGAATACAAAAGCTAACAAAAAATTAAAATTATTTTAACCTGAGCAAGGGTTAAGCCCCTGGTTATCCTACTTATAATTATAGCCAATGTTAAACATATGCAAATTGATGAGTTAGAAATATTAGTCCATAAATATTTGAATGGTACTGCTACTCAAAGTGAAATTCAGTTGCTAAACCAGTGGTATCAACAAGAACAGCTAGTCAATAAGGTATGGGAAGCCGATTCTTTAGATGAAGAAAGGGTCATTAAAACTGAAATATTCGAAGTAATCAGGAACCGAACTGGCATACAACCAAACAGGCAACCAGTTCGGCGACTATGGTTTCCACTTACTGCCGCGGCTTCTGTCCTGTTACTCTTTTGTGTCGGCTTTTATTTTTATATGCCCGACAAGAAAGCTGGTCCCCAGGAGGCGAGTCTTCTTCACAATGATGCACTCCCAGGTTCAAACGGAGCAATTTTGACACTGGCTAACGGACAAAAAATTCAGTTGGGAGAGGGGGGCACAATTAAACCAGATATTGAACACACGGACAGAATAAAAAAATATGGTGACAGCATTGTCGTTTACAGCTCATCAAACAAATGTCAGATGAGCTCCACAGCATACAATACCATTACTACACCGAATGGGAAACAGTTCCATATTGTATTGCCGGATGGCACCAAAGTATTTATGAATGCAGCGTCAAGCCTGCAATATCCAGTGGTTTTCAGTGGATCTGAACGGGTAGTAAAACTCACCGGGGAAGCTTATTTTGAAGTGGTGCATAATAGCCGGATGCCTTTTAAAGTGCAGGTAGACAAACAGGTAGTAGAAGACATCGGTACTGAATTTAATATCAATAGCTACAACGATAATGGGGCGATAGCAGTGACAGTACTGGAAGGAAGCGCCAAAGTCCAGGTAAATAAAAATGCTGTCACCTTAACGCCGGGACAACAGGCGCTGACCGAAACAGGGAATGATCAAATCAAGGTTCAATCTGCAGATACTGAATCTGTTCTGGCCTGGAAAAATGGATTATTCCATTTTAACAACGCAAGTATCGATCTCGTACTTAAGCAACTGGCAAGATGGTATGACCTGGAAGTAATATATGAGGGCAGCATTCCTAAAAAGACTATCGATGGGGAAATATACAGGGACGTCAAATTTTCAGAAGTTTTCATGATTCTAAAAGCACTTCAGATTAATTACAGAATCGAGGGACGTAAAGTAATTATCAAGGCAGCATAATCAATACCAACCAATAAAATCATCAATCAATTTTTTAATTCATCAAATGAGCTGACAGCAGGCACCACAATTTTTTTGTAAATCCGGCAGATGGCCGAAAAAAACCGTGATAGTGTCGGAAGCACTATCACGGCAAGACAATTGGTTTTATGGACTCTGGGGGTTCCATAGCCACATTTAGCATTCATACTATTTTATTAACCAATTCAATCAGCAAATTAATGAAATTAATTGCCGACCTACTACTATTGGGTAGAAAAAATTTTCGAACTGTACTTTATACTCGTCTACGATCACGGCTAACCTTTGTTCTGCTCTTGTTAGCAGTATTTAGTGCTGCATCCGGACAAAGAAAGAATGAAGTCAGCCTGGATTTTAAAAACGCACCACTTTCCAAAGTATTTAAAGCAATCAAGCAACAGACAGGATTTGCATTTGTAAGTGGCGATGTCAGCTTGAATGGCATCACCGTTAATGTAAAGGTTAATAATGCCGGTATAGATCAGGCAATGAGCGTCTGTCTGGGTGGAACAGGCCTCCAATATGAGATCGTCGGCAAAATAATTGTCATAAGGAAAGAAGCATCAGATAATCTGGTTGATAACAGCCCGAGTTTTCCTGCAAGGATTTCGGGGGTCATCGTTGGTGAGATGGGGGTAGCACTAGGTGGTGCTACGGCAACTGTAAAAGGAACTAAAAACTTTACGGTATCCCGCACTAATGGCTCTTTTACCCTACCCGGTGTAAATGCAGATGCAATCATTGTAATTACATACCTGGGATATGCAGCACAGGAAGTAGCGGTGAAGAACAGGTTTGATATTGGGACGGTCAGATTAAGCCCCAATATCAGTAAACTGGACGAGATCAATGTGCTTGCCTACGGTCAAAAAACCAGTCAGCGTTTTGATGTTGGATCCTCTGTTAAAGTAACCAGTGAAACCATCGGGAAACAGCCGGTAGGAAATATTCTGCAAGCGCTGGAAGGCAGGGTCGCAGGTTTAGTAATTACCCAGTCAAGCGGTTTAATTGGATCTGACATAAGCGTGCAGGTACGTGGTCAGAACTCACTGGATCCTAATTCAGAAAGGGACAATGCTACCAACGTTATCAAAAACGTACCACTCTATATTGTTGACGGAGTGCCGTTTCCGGGCGCTGCAGTCAATCAGCAGGCCTCTAGCAACGATGGCAATGGAAATTATAACTACCTCACAGGACCTAACGGTAATGGTAGCCCACTTTCAACCCTTAGTCCCAGTGAAATAGAAAGCATCACCGTATTAAAAGATGCCAGTTCAACTGCTATCTATGGTTCCCGTGGGGCTAATGGCGTCATTCTGATCACGACCAAGAAAGGTAAACCGGGGAAAATAGGAATGTCGGTATCTGCAGGATCGGGAATAAGTATTGTTCCTACTAAATTAAAGGTACTTGGCTTGTCTGATTATCTGGCACTCAGAAAGGAAGCATTTGCCAATGATGGATTGACCATTACCTCTGGCAATGCACCAGACCTGACCTTGTGGAGCCAGACGAATGCAACTGATTTTAAAAAAGTGTTAATCGGATCGCCCGCAAAAACATTTAACGGTAGTGCCTCTATTTCCGGCGGCGGTGGTGGTTTTACCTTTCTGATGTCTGGTAGTTATGGTCGTCAGAACTCTGTATATGACGATCACAGGTCTTCCAACAGTTATAGCACACATTTTAATTTTAGCTATAGTACCCCCGATCAAAAATTCAGTACTACACTCTCTGCCCTTATAGGGGCGCTTAACAGCAACCTGGCCAGTACGGATTTCTATACCAATGCATTTTCTTTGCCCCCCAACTTCCCATTACGGGATGAAAATGGGAAATTATATTCGTGGACCGGCACCTATCCTAATGTTACTAATCCGCTATTAAACCTGAATGCGAGTTACCAGAACAAAATGATGACAACTAATGCCTCGTTGGGTTTAAATTATAAGATCTTAACTGGCCTTGATTTTCAAACTAATATCGGGTATAATAAAACACAATCTACACAGACCTCCTTGTCTCCCAGCTCGGCTGTACCTGCTTCGCTGTTAACGTATTTTCAGCCTAGTGCAAATTTTGTACAATCCTATTCACAAAATCTGGCTGTAGAACCTCAGCTGAACTACCATACTACGATTAGCAAAGGTAACCTGACAGCTTTGTTAGGTGGAACCTTACAAAAAACAGTGAATGAACAACCTTATAACATCCAGGCGTATGGATTTCCTTCTGACCTTTACTTGTCTAACCTGGCCCTTGCCAGTAGTTATGTGATTCACAACGGATACAATGCCTACAATTATGCATCTGTTTTTAGCAGTATCAATTATCTGTGGGACAGTAAATATGTACTGTCGGCCAATTTCCGCCGGGATGGTTCTTCCAAGTTTGGCCTGAATAATTTATATAGCAATTTCGGTTCCGTAGGATTAGCCTGGATCTTCACCGAAGAGGCCTTTCTTAAAAATAAACCTGTATGGTTTGATTTTGGAAAATTACGCGGTACCTACGGTGTAGTAGGAAGTGATGCAGTTGAAAATTACGCTTACTTATCTACTTATAGTACCACCTCCAGCAGCTATTACGCGGGTTCAAACGGTGTGACACCTGTCAGACTGGCGAACCAGGACTATAAATGGGAAACCACCCATAAACTTGAATTAGGATTGGATCTCGGTTTTTTTAAAGACAGAATAATTTTAGCCACTGCCTTCTACCGCAACAGGACTAATAGCCAGTTGCTCAGCTTCCCACTTGCTTCCCAGACAGGCTTTAACAGCTATGTTGCAAACTCGCCTGCCCTGGTGCAAAATACAGGCCTTGAGTTTACCCTGAACACAAAAAATATTAAATCGGCTAACTTTACCTGGACGACATCAGCCAACGTTTCGTTTGCCGGGAATAAACTCATCGCCTTTCCAAACTTAGGAAGCTCCCCTTATGCAAACTCTTATGAAATAGGCAAACCCGTTAGTGGCCTTTACCTGTTCCATTATACAGGTACTGATGCAAATGGTTCCCCTACTTATACAGATGTGAACCATGATGGTACTTATACACTGAATCCAGCCATCAATGGTCTGAAAGGTGACATGCTTTATATGGGGAGTTCAGCTACAAAAATGTATGGCGGACTTTCTAATACCTGGAAGTATAAAGCCCTTCAATTAGATGTTTTTTTCCAGTTCACCATTGGCGCGGTCGATCAGGGGCTGCTGAAATACATTTCGGCTCCTCCGGGTGGCCTGGCTAATTTACCTAAAGCTGTTATCGACAAAATGCGCGAACTGGATCTGTCTAAAATGTTCACTACTTATTCCTATTCCAATGATTTTTCCAGGCTCAAACAATCTGATATATTGTTGAACAGATGCTCATATGCAAGACTCACCAATATGGCATTGTCCTACAACCTTCCTAAACGATATGCAAAGGCATTAAGAGTGGCTGGCCTGAGTGCAAACATCATGGCCCAGAACCTGGCTGTCTTTACATTATCAGGCAACAAATACAGGGGAATTGATCCTGAAACGGGTCCTGTCAATGTTCCGCCGTTGAAAGTATTTAATGCAGGTTTACAATTTTCATTCTAAGTGCCATGAAACAAAAAAAATCAACTTTACAATCTTCCTCACGTAAGGGAATCAGTCAATACTATCATCAGATGAAAGCAACAATCACATGCCTGTTTATTTTATCTGTCATCTCATCAGGTTGTAAAAAACTCGTTGAACTGGATGCTCCGAAAACAGAAGTGCTTAGTACATCGGTTTTTAGCACTGATGCCAGTGCACAATCCGTAATAACGGGTACCTATGCCAACATGATCAATTTGCAGGCATTTCCATATATTGGCTATTACAGCAGTCTATCGGCAGACGAGACGGACCCAACGAACACGTCCTACTTATACATAAATTTTGCTAATAACACTTTAACACCTTCGGATTATAATATCCCGGGCTTGTGGACAGGACTTTACAAGACGATTTACCAGGCTAACAGCATCATTGAAGGCGCAGCAGTCTCCACCGGAATGAGTGACTCTATCAAAGTTCGACTGACGGGTGAGGCAAAGTTCCTGCGGGCGCTGAGCCACTTTTACCTGGTTTCTTTTTTTGGTGACGTTCCCCTGATCACTTCTACAGATGTGAAAGTGAATGCAACAATGGCACGCACTGCCACGGCTACCGTTTATCAGCAAATAATAGCAGATTTGCTGGAAGCAGAAAATGCCCTTCCTGAAGATTATTCCTATTACAGTAATGAACGGGACCGCCCTAACAAATATGCAGCTGCCGCTTTCCTGGCCAGGGTATATTTATATACCGACGACTATACCAATGCGGAAAAACAGGCCACGATAGCCCTTGGCAGCAGTTTGTATTCCCTGTTACAGGGTGACGATATCAGCAACATATTTTTAAAAGAAAGTGAGGAAAGTATGTTTGCACTAAACCCGGCCACCGCTACAGGGCAGGTAATATTTAGTGATGCATATTATTACGGCAATGGCCTGCAGTATGGTTCATTGTATGGATCCAACTATGTGCTTACAGACAGTCTTGTGAACGCATTTGAAAGTGGAGATCTTCGTTATTCCCATTGGATTGATTCTTTTGTGTATAATGGAACCACCTATTATTACAGTACCAAGTATAAGGATTATAATTATTCGCAACAACCAACTGAATATAGTGTCATGTTCCGTTTAAGTGAACAATACCTGATCAGGGCGGAAGCACGTGCACAACTGAATGATCTTTCCAATGCTGCTTCAGACCTGGATGTGATCAGGAACAGGGCTGGATTAGCCAATACGACAGCTGGTACACAGGCATCACTCCTGACTGCTATTTTGAAGGAACGTCGTGTGGAGCTTTTTCTGGAATACGGCCATCGCTGGCTCGATCTTAAAAGGACTGGCCTTGCCAATACAGTGATGGCAGCAGCAAAACCTGCTACATGGACATCTACAGCTGTACTATACCCAGTGCCTATCGATGAAATTGAAAGCAATCCTGCTTTAACGCAGAATCCCGGGTATTAATTATACCTGGAGGGTTCCCTTCATTCCTGTTATTCTACACGTAGTTACGGAAGAATAACAGGAATGACAGGCCTTATATTAACCGTATTTCAGCCAATCACATCAGGAAACACTTGCTATATAACGATACACCAGGCATGTATACCAATTTAAATAATTCAATTATCATGTTTATAAAATTAAAATATCCATTTAGATCCGTAATTACAATAAGTATGGTTATGGGATTCCTTTTATTGGGAATCATGCCAGCGCACGCGCAGAGAAAGAAAACGGCTGATAAAAAATCAGATACCACAACAAAAAGTCAGACTTCACCCAAAACGGATTCAATAGCCGGACCTGGAAATGTGCAACCTTTTGACAAAGTGATTCCAGCAGACGCCCAGGTATTCAAAGGGTTATTTACTGTTTATAAGACAAAAGATAAATACTATTTCGAAATTCCTGATTCTCTTATTGGTAGGGACTTCCAGATCATTAGCAGGCTCGAAAAAGCTCCTGCAATGCTGGCAAGAAGAAAAGATTCATATGCCGGCGCCGATTTAGGTAGTGCTCAGATCAGTTTTGCAAAAGCGCCAGGCAACCGCTTGTTCATAACCGAGCCAATTTACAATGAGGCTGCCTATGATACCTCTAATGCCGGCCTGAAGAAGGCATTATCTGAAAATGCCCTTCAGCCGGTTCTGTATGTAATGGATATTAAGGCTTATGGAAAAGACTCGGCTATGGTGATCGATATGACAGATTACCTGAATGGAGATCAGGGCATCATCACCGGCAATATCAAAAAAATACTCAACGCACAGTCATTACAAAGTGACCGGTCCTACGTTGAGTCGGTGCATGCTTATCCTATGAATATTGCTGTAAGTGCGGTGAAGACTTATTCAACACAGAACAACAATTCGTTGACAACACAAGTAAATATGTCGTTCACGCTGTTGCCCGCAATACCAATGCCCCGCCGGTATGAGGATGAACGTGTAGGTTATAAAAGCTATACCCTTATCGACTTCGACCTGGACCTGCAGCGGGCTAAAATGGTAGGTATTATTAACCGCTGGAGGATGGAACCAAAGGCTGCAGACATACAGGACTATATAAATGGTAAACTGGTAAAGCCTGTTCAGCCTATTGTATTCTATATTGATCCCGCTACACCCAAAAAATGGGTGCCGTATCTGATACGGGCTGTTAACGACTGGCAAAAAGCATTTGAACATGCGGGCTTTAAAGAGGCTATTTATGCATTGGAAACACCCGGAAATGATACTACCTGGGATAGCGAGGATAACCGGTTTAACACCATTACTTACACTCCATCTATAGGTAGTACCGTTTCGTCAAATATGGTAACAGATTCCAGGAGCGGAGAAATCATACATGCAACTATTCACATTGAGCACAACGTACTGGGTAACCTGTATTACTCATATATAGCTTATGCCGGCGCCATTGATACCGGTGCAAGAAAACCAATATTTGATGATCAGCTGATGGGGGAACTTTTACAACGTGCGGTATCCATCCAGGTAGGTTCCTCCCTTGGCCTGTTACCAAATGCGGCAGGTTCTTCTACCGTACCGGTAGACAGTCTGCGAAACATGCATTGGCTGGAAAACCATGGCATTAGTACAACGATCATGGAAGATGATGTATATAATTCTGTTGCACAGCCATCTGATCATATTTCGAGGAAAGGGATTTTACCACAACTGGGAGAATATGATATTTGGGCTGTTTATTTTGGTTACCGCTATTTCCCCGGCATAGCAGGTACAGCGGCCGAACAGAAACTAATATTGAAATTGATCGCAGATAGTTTAAAGGCTAACCCCAGACTGGTTTACGGAGGCCTTAATAATGAAACTGTAGTGGATCCAAGGGCACAGCTGCACGACTTAGCAAACAATGCAGTTGCAGCGGCTACATTAGGTATTCAGAACCTGAAGAGAATCATCCCTGCATTACCCGGCTGGACATTCCTTCCAGGTGAGATTTACAGTCCTAATGGTAATAGCCGATTAGCTGGCGTAGCGTACGCGGTGAATGAACTTTTTAACAGGTACCTTAAAAATGTGGTAAATATTTTCGGCACTTATTACTATTCACCACAAGGGCCAGGTTCCGATCAGAAAGTATATCAGGGTGTACCTGTTATCCAACAAAAAAATGCCATGTCATTCCTGCGCACCAATGTGTTTGACAAGGAACCGGACTGGTTGCTGACGAAGGAAATTGAGAATAAGTGCCTGGCGCTTCCATATAATAATCTCATTTACCAACCTGGAATTGACTTGCTTGGAAACTCCTTGCTTAGCATGGACCTATTGAAGAACGTGAATTTAATGGGCGAACGTTTTGGACCAACAGTCACTTATAATCTAACCTCTTACTTACATGACCTGGATAAGGCTATCTGGTCTGAACTGGGTACTTCTAAAAGCGTGAGCAGCTATCGCAGCCGCCTACAGCAAACCTATGTTCAGAGTATGGAAAAGGTGATTAATACCCCGCGCGACAGAGCCACAATGAATACGATAGCCATCGTCAGGGGGCATTTGATAAACCTGAAAAATCAGGTGACTACCACTGCCAACCTGAGCCAGGATAGCAAAACCAAAGAACATTATAAAGATATTATTGCAAAACTGGATAATCTGACAGATCCTAAAAGGACGACGCCAGCAATGCCTGTTTTGCCTGGAAACAATCAAGGTATCAGCAGCTTTTATAAGGCAATAAATGGTGATGATGATAGCGAGGTGACTTATTAATCTATGTTAAACTATTCAAAAATGCTTGATAAAAGAATATTATCCCTGCTTTTGCTGCTGATTGCATTTCCTTTAGCTGGGCGATCACAGGGAGGAATAATAGGAGCAGCTGCTTCGACACCTGTTAATGAAATCGTTCCATTCGACAAACTAATACCAGCTGATGCTAAAATCAGTCATGGCGTATTTAACATTTACCAGGTAAAGGAGAAATATTACCTGGAAATCAGTGACTCACTTATAAACCGACAATTTCATCTTGTCAACCGTATTCTGCAGGCCTCTGCAGCAGTCGATAAAATAAAAGAGGGGTATGCTGGTGACGAAATTGGTAATACTCCCATTGTCTTTTTAAAAGGTAGCGATAACAAAATATACCTGAGTAGTTCTTTTTCTTTTGACCGCTCGCGGGATACCACTCCCAACGGTATGGCCAATGTACTGAGCAGGAATACCATTTCGAGTTTTGACTTCGCATTTGCTATCAGGTCTTATGGACGTGACAACAAATCGTTTATTATCGACGTGACCGACTTATTCTCAGGAAATAGTGCTTTGTTGGTGGGCCGTTTAAATTCCTCTCAATTTCAATCAGACAAGTCTTATATTGAAAGGATCAGGTCATTCCCAACTAACCTGGAAATTCAAACGATAAAAACTTACGGCACCGGAAAGGGAGATAGCACTGCTACATTACGACTCAATACCTCTATTTTATTGCTGCCGGTCATCCCGATGAGAGAGCGGTTTTATGACCCGCGGGTAGGTTATTTTACGCCTTTCAATTTTGATTATGACAAAGATCCGCAGCGGGCAGCGATGGTATTAAAAGTTAACCGCTGGAGATTAGAGCCTAAGCCGGAGGATATAGATAAGTATATGCGCGGAGAGTTAGTGGAGCCGGTAAAACCTATTGTATTCTATATCGACCCGGCTACACCAAAAGTCTGGGTGCCATATCTGATTCAGGGCGTTAACGACTGGCAGGTAGCTTTTGAAAGGGCAGGGTTCAGGAATGCCATCATCGCGAAAGAAGTGCCTGCAGATGATACCGCCTGGAGTATGGACGATGCCCGTTACAGTGTAATAGTGTATAAACCATCTTTACTGGCAAATGCACAAGGGCCTTCGGTCAATGATTACCGCAGTGGTGAAATTATCGAATCACATGTAGGCTGGTACCATAATGTTATGACATTACTTCACAGCTGGTACATGATTCAGGCTGGTGCCAACGATCCGGGAGCCCGACATCAGCAATTCAGCAATGAGCTTATGGGACAACTGATCCGCTTCGTATCTTCTCATGAAATAGGGCATACACTGGGTCTTAAGCATAATTTTGGTTCGTCGTCCATTATTCCGGTAGATAGCCTGCGTAACAAAAAATGGGTGGAAGCACACGGACATACGCCTTCTATCATGGACTATGCGCGTTTTAATTATGTAGCACAACCAGAAGATAGTATATCAGAAAAAGGTATATTCCCAAGGGTAGGGGACTATGATAAATGGGCGATTGAATGGGGATACCGGTTATTTCCACAGCTAGCGGATGCACGTGCTGACGCTGACATGCTATTTAAAATGACCACTGACAGCCTGCGTAATAATAAGCGGTTGTATTATGGTGAACAGGCTCTTTTTGGGTTGATTGATTCCAGGTGCCAGGATGAGGATTTGAGTGAAGATGTAATGACAGCCAATGATTATGGTATAAAAAATCTGAAACGGGTGATTACGCAACTCCATGCATGGACGAGCATGCCGGACGATAAGTTTGGTAAAAGATCCGGAAACGGGCTACGCAGGGAATATTCTGCTTTTTTATCGCAGTTTGCCAAATATCAGAGTCACGTCATCAACACGATCGGCCTGGGATTTTATGACAACATAACAGCAACAGACTGTGTGCCTGTATTTAATTTAATTCCTAAAGCTAAACAACAGGCAGCGGTTGCTTTTTTAAACGCACAGTTATTTGCAAAGGAACCTGAATGGCTTACACCTGATGCAATTATTGACCTGGTCTGGCCTCCGGATGCCGGTGTACTCACTCAGGCAATGGCTAACGACGTACTAAACGAACTGCTGGTTCCACAGAAACTGATTAACCTGGACAATGCCGAAGCACTGTATGGAGAAAAAACTTATAGCCTGCATGATTTCTTAGCAGATATGAATAAGGGTATATGGAACGACCTGTCTGGTGCGCAACCCGTAAGTAGTTATCACCGGTTCCTACAGCAGAACTATATCAGCTCTATGCTGACGATGATAAAAGAAGTTAAAAATGGCGCTGTTTCAGCCACCATTAGGGGACACATTCAGGGAATAGAAGGGAAGATCCGAAGAATACTACTTATGGTTAGAGATGAGGAAACCATTTACCATTATAACGACATTTTGTTGCAAATGGACGCCCTTAGGCACCCTGCTTCCTGATTATTGGGAATTAATAAGAGGTGGATATAGAAAATGCGCAAAGCGCGCAGGGTTCAATATTGTATCTTTTTATTAAAGTGGTAGGTAAAAGATCTGATGCTGGAGTTTTTTTTTATACAACAGAAGAAGCTTTTACCTGCCTCCTTCCTTATGGTTGTTTTTACCGCTGTTTGTCAATGCACAACAAACGGTTGATAATAGGTTTTATTGGGTGGTGTTAAGGAGGAAAAAAAAAGGTAAAGTCTGTGGTATTTTTGAAAATGTAGAATAAAGAAGGAAAAATTATTGCAATTTTGAAAATATTATTATCTTCGCGCCCCGCACAGTTAAAAACGGTGTGAGAAAAACGGTGGTTGTAGCTCAGTTGGTTAGAGCACCAGATTGTGGTTCTGGGGGTCGTGGGTTCGAACCCCATCATCCACCCTAACGGGAATTTTCTTTAAAAGGGCTTCTGTACACAGGAGTCCTTTTTTCTTTGATTATTGAACCTATTATAGGTATAATCGTTGATCTTATTTTTTATATTTCATCTCCAACGACTCGATTTCTTCGTTTACCTGTTTTAAAGCTTCTTTACTTCCAGCTAACTCGGTAACCCGGTTTTCTAATTCTGATGTCATATGGTTTCGGGCGGTTGTAATTATATAATCTACTTGATTATCAGATAGCTTTAGTTCATGAAGCATATTGTCAAATTGCTGATTGAGGTGCAATGGTAGGAATTAATAAAACTTTGGCGATACCTTTCATGGCCTGTTCCAAAGATTCCTCATCATCAAAGTTAACTATGCGAACATTTACTCCTTTATCAATATAATGTTGTGCTTTATTCTGGCTTTGGCGGTCTTCCATCCTCCGGGGGACAATGACGTGAGATTTGCCTGACCATTGAGAAACTTACAGCAAATGTTCTGTCCAGGATTTATACCTGGGTTTCCTCTTAATACTTTTCTGAAAATCAGAAAAAGGCAGGGCAAAAGTACGGATTATACTTTTGTTTTAATGTAAAGGTGTGAATGTTAGGGTGACTGGAGCTGGTAGAGATATATAGAGACACCTTAAAGCCGGGTACGTCCGCCAATAAAATCACGGTTTATGAACGAAATCTGCAAATAATTATGAGAATCCGAGGCGCTGAAGAAAGGTCTGAATTGAATCTGATAAGAAGGGGATAAAATGAAAAAAGCAGGCAGTCATCGGGAAAATTATGTACAATTTTTAGGGTGTCTGAATTGTTTTTATTAAAAGATTGTATTATTTCAGGAACAGTAATACTTTTACATACTCATAGCAGGTACTTAAACCTGCTTGGCAATTATTCGTCAAACATTGCTGTTTTTACTATAATTAACAACATATACTGCGATCTTGATTAAAAGAATATATTGGTTTCTTTTCATGTACGACCTGAATGAATCGGGGGAAAGAGCTACTTCCGTTGCTGGTAGTAGGTCATTGAAAGGAATACTGATGCAGGATCTGTCTTATGTTGTTTTGTTTTCCTACACCTTTTTTATACTTGCTCCTGTTATGCCGCTGGTGGCTGATTTAGTTGCCCATACCTTTTGGGAGAAGGACCACCTTTCGACTGCGCATCACTTGTATGGAAATAACCATGTGAGTAGAGAGGTGCAGAAAGCTGAGAATCAAACCGGTAAGGAGACTGGCAGCAATGGTCAAAAGGCAGGTATGGATGACCTGGTGCATAGACCGGAAAGCAATTTGATTTATGATTTAAAGCCGTCTATAGCATTGACGCAAACTTTTATAATATTTAATGCATCCTGCGCTGTCGCCTACCCCGACATTGATTATCCTCCACCACGATTATAGCTATTCCCTTTTTCTTTTGTTTGATGAAGCGCTTCGCGTCGTCGGACTGGTATTTCTATTACTATGGTCACGTGAGTGACATGGGATGCTATTTCCCATTTATAACTATTCGAAAATGCAACCTGCTATTAAGATCACAACAGCATTCCTGTTATGCACAACTATTGCTGCAGCACAGGATACTACTATTGGGTTTTCTTCCCAGCTGAAGGAAATCAGTATTTCTTCCAAATACTATAAGCCATATAGTCTCAATACGGTGTCCAGCGCCCTACGCCTGCAGACGCCACTGGTCAGCCTCTCACAGAATATCCAGGAGATCAGTCAGGACGTGATCCGGGACCAGGCCAGTTTTAATATGACAGAGGGAGTCTCCAGGAATGTAAGTGGGGTGGTGAGGCAAGAGGTGTCTAATAACCTCGGCCCCTATATGTTTATGAGAGGGGGACAGATCTCTACTCTCCGGAATGGGATCGACCTGACGCCTATTTATAGGGGACCTGTACCAGAAGATGTCTCGATCATAGACAGGGTGGAGTTTATCAAAGGACCATCCCTCTTTATGAGCAATATAGGAGACCCTGCAGGGACCTTCAATGTGATGACGAAGCAGCCTACCGGAAATGAAAGGAAGACGGTGGATGTAATGCTGGGGAGCTGGGATTTTTATCGGATTGCGGCTGACCTTGATGGGAATTTAAGTAAGAAGCTTCAATACAGGTTGAATGCAATGGCGATGACAGCCAACTCCTTTGTGAAGTATGATTTTAATAAAAGATTCCTCATTGCACCAGTGCTGAAATACAACCTGAGTGAGCGAACTGAGATTACGGCGGAATATACCTTTCAGCAATTCAGATATGGCTTAATGAGTCCGATCGTCATGTCACCAAAAGGGTTTGGTACGCTGCCGAATGACTTTACGATTTCAGAAAAGAGTCTGCCTCCCTATCATGTATCTGACCATACAGCCTTCCTCACCTACTTTCATCGCTTTAGTGACAATTGGCGCTTTACACTCAGAGGGGCATGGATGAGAGATGATAAGGAAGGGATATATATGTGGGTAACCGGCGTAAATACAGCGGATTCCGGTACACTGCTGCGCAATCCCAAATACGATCTGGACAGAACACAGGTATTCTCCGAACAGGCCTTTGTTAACGGGAAATTTATTACCGGGTTGGTGACGCACCAGCTGCTAGCCGGTGTGGATGTGAACCAGAAGAAATTTATTGCGGATAGTTATGTTTCCTATGATACCAACTATTATCCTTTGGATATTGACAACCCGGTGTATGGGACGGACATCCCGGGTTATCATACGCCTGGTGGCGTGAAAAATGGTAATACCCGGCAAAAGATCAATTATTACTCGTTATATGCACTGGACGAACTGTCGTTTTTCGCAGATAAGGTAAGATTGACACTGGGTGTGAGGTATACGTCTATCAAAACAAATAACGTGGTGTCTGGTGTGACGACAGCTGCTGACGATAAGGTGTTTACACCGCGGGTTGGATTGAGTTATACCATTCTGAAAGGGTTTACTGCTTATGGTTTGTATGACAGAACGATCGTACCACAGGCAGGTATGACCAGCTCCGGGGAAAGTATTGAGCCAATGAAAGGGCGCAGTGCAGAGATAGGGATGAAAAAGAACTGGATGAATGGAAGGTGGAATACAACGTTTGCACTTTACGATATTCAGCGGAGCAATATCATGCAGACTGACCCCGATAACAGCCTGTACAAAGTGCAGGTAGGTGAAACGGTTGCCCGTGGGGTGGATATTGATGTAATGGGACAATTGTTTAAAGGGATGAATGTGATCATTAACTATGCCTTCAATGATGCGAAAGTAGAAAAGGATGTGAGCAAAGCACTCATCAATACGCGTACGCCGATGTATGTAAAACATGTACAGAACACATGGCTGAACTATGAGCTACCCTGCGCCTTGTCTTTTTCATTGGGTTACCAGTACCAGGGGCAGCGTGGCGAACGATATGCCACTGCTACACAGCATAAAACCCCGGATTATTTCCGGTTAGATGCAGGGGTGGGGTATAAGTATAAAAAGTTAAAGGTAAACCTGCTGGTAAATAACCTGCTGAACAAACACCTGATTGCAACACCATGGTATAGAAACGGGCTTTATTACTGGGTACCACAGCCCGGCATTAACGGACGCCTATCTATCAGTTATAATATTTAAACTTTATGCTAATAGCAGAGAACTTAACAAAACAATACGGCGATTATACCGCTTTGGATAAATTGAATCTTGAGATTAAGACAGGTGAAGTATACTGCATGCTGGGATCTAATGGAGCCGGGAAATCCACTACGATCAATATCTTTCTTGGATTTATTCCTGCTACGGGAGGCCGGGCTTTGATTGACGGACAGGAAGTGGATGTCAATAATGCTGCCACACGAAATATGGTCGCTTATATTCCTGAGATTGTGAATCTTTATCCTACGTTGACAGGTATGGAGAACCTGGAATATTTTAGTGCGCTCTCCGGGTTTAAATACACCCGTGATGAACTGACTGCTTATATGCACACTGCGGGGCTGCAAAGCATTGCATTTGATAAAAGGGTCAACTCTTATTCTAAAGGGATGCGTCAGAAGGTTGGGATCGCGATTGCGTTAGTGAAAAAAGCGAAAGCACTCTTTCTGGATGAACCTACTTCAGGGTTGGACCCACACGCCAGCAATGAGTTTTCACAGATCATTATGCGGCTGAGTGAACAGGGCGTATCTACCCTGATGGCGACCCATGATCTGTTGATGGCGAAGAATCTCGGGAACCGGATTGGTATTATGCATAAAGGCAAACTACGGCATGAGATGCATGCAGCAGATGTTTCTGATGCGGATCTGACCAGGCTTTATATTGATGTTGTTAAAGAAAATTTGTAATGATCAGGATTATTTTTAAAAAGGAGCTGAAAGAGATCTTCCGCACTTCCAAAATATCCTGGATGATTGGCGGACTGCTGATCCTTACGATCCTTTCAGTTTATAATGGATATACCTATTATAAAAACCATAGCCGGTTGCTGAAGGAATCGCAGGAAGTGACTTATCAGCAGTTTATTTCACAGGGAAATAAAAACCCGCATTTAGGTGCTCACTTTGGTTTTTATGCATATAAGCCTACTGCTGATCTGGCGATGATTGACAATGGGATTGAGGATTATACCGGCAATTCGTTTTACCTCGAACCGCATAAGCGGGGCATTATAAAATTCAGGGAGGTGACAGATGCGACGAGTCTGAAGAGCTTTGGGTTCTTCAATATTGCTTACCTGGTACAATTTATCTTTCCGCTGTTTGTGTTCTTAATATGTCATAACATTTTCTCCAAAGAGTGGGAAAATGGAACGATTAAGATGTTGCTGAGCTCTAAGGCCGGGAAATTACAGTTGTATATGGGAAAGTTGCTGGCGTGTCTGAGTGTTGTTTTTATGATCATAGGTATTATCGTGCTGGCGGCTTTTGGGTTGTTGCTGACAGGTACCGGGCATTTCGGGGCAGTATTACCCAGCTTCCTGATCTTTGTCGTGGGGCTTTGTCTTTTTGCGATAATTATGACCAGTATTGCGGTATCTGTATCGCTCCTCACAAGGAGTGCGACGTTATCACTGGTGATCTTATCCGGTTTCTGGCTGACAGGAGTATTTTTGACCCCACGGTTATCTGCGGAGGTATCAAAGCAGACCTTCCCTTCTATTACTTCTATTGAGTTTGAGCATAGGACTTTCAATGAAATGCAATATGGCGTGAAAGGTGAAGGAACGAAAGATCAACGCCGGGAGCAATTGCTGAAGAGAACCCTGGCGGCGTATCATGTCGATAGTATTCAGCGGCTTCCGGTATTTTTTATCCCGATCACTATTGAGTTCTTTGAAGAATCTGATGGAAAAGTGATGGATAGAGCGTATTCGGCGGTGGAGCAGAACCAGGCAAGACAGGATGGATTAGTACGTTCGCTGGCGATATTCTCCCCGTTTCTGGCATTCAGGGATTTTTCTATGCATATGACTGCTACAGACATGAACACGCACAATGATTTTGCAGAGAAGGCTGAGATACACCGCAGGAAGGTGGGAGTTATTGTTGATGATTTTTATCAGGATCATGTGGAAGCTTCTAATGATTTCTGGAAAACGGTGCCACAGTTTAAATATGAGCCGCCTGGTACCGGTATGCGTTTTTCAGCAGCATGGAGTGCGATGGCAGTACTGGTTTGCTGGGGGGTGTTGACTATAGGGCTAATGATCTTCTCTTACCGTAAAATGTCTGTGTGATGCTACGAATTATTATTAAACATGAAATAAAGTTACTACTCAGAAATAAGGTGCTGGTATATTTATTTACGATCATCTTTTTTATTTTGCTGGCTTCCTTGTGGATTGGAAGCAGTATGTATAAAAAGCAGCTGGGGACGATTCAGAAAATTAAGCAGTATGATACTGAGATTACGGATAGTCTGCGGCAAAGGATACATCGTATTGAATCGAATCTTATGGTGTACCCGGGATTTATCTGGGACGATCCTACTTTTGCTTATAATACTGCGAGGAATGAGGGCCCGCAGTTTGCGATCAAGCAACCATTCCCTTTGCAGGCATTGAGTATCGGACAAAGTGATATTCAGCCTTTTTACTACAAGGTGTATATCAATAAGAAGCAATACCTGACGTATGACGGGGAGATTGAGAATAGTTTTTTGCAGTTCATTGGAAACTTTGATTTTTCTTTTGTGGTGGTGTACCTGTTTCCTTTGCTCATTATTATTTTCTCCTATAATGTGCTTTCTTCAGAGAAGGAACAGGGTACATGGGTATTATTGAAAACAAGCAATCAATCACTGGCGAGGTTGATCTTTTCAAGAGTGGGGATAAGATTTTTGTTGTTTACTGTTTTCTTCTGGCTGGTGGTGACTCCCGTATTAATGGTTTTGATAGGGAGTGCATTTGTTTTTTCGGATAACTGGTGGTGGATGGTGGCGTGTGTGTCGCTGTATTTTGCTTTCTGGTTTTCATTGTCGATGCTGGTAAATAGCTTTTCGATGAGTTCTGCCGTGAATGCGATGACGTTGATCTTTATCTGGTTGTTTACGGGAATCATTGTACCAAATGTTTTGCAGATCGGGTTAAATAAGATGTATCCTATTCCAAGCAGAATTTCGATGGTGATTGAGGAAAGGAAGGCGTTGAACAGTTATTTTGAGAAGGATGGGCAGGAACTGACGAAGGATGTATTCAATAATCCACGTACAATGATACGCCAGGCATCTATAGTTACGCCAGGGATGGTGTATGGATATGGAGTGATTGTGTATAAGAGCCAGGAGATTAAAGATGCGGCGGCTGAAGTGGCGGAGCGGAAATTGTATGGGCAGATTGAGCGGCAGCAGGAGGCGATCAGTAGTTTTCAGCTGGCAAGTCCGGCTTTGATGCTACAGGAGCAGCTGACGACACTGGCGGGCACGCATTGGCACCAGTTTAACAGCTTTAGTACAGATGTGGATACTTTCAGGAAGGTGACGCAAAGGTTTTATTATCCTAAAATGGCGTATGATTCTACGTATCGCACATTTAATAATGACGATGTGGATGCTATTCCGAGGTTCGTGCCAAAGCAGTACGCAGGATTTGGATGGAGTCCTTTATCCAGGTCGGCGCTGATTTATTTATTGATTACGGTCGGGGTGTTGATTGCGGGATATAGGAACTTGCTGGCAGTGGTAAAGTAAGCTGTTTTTTTGAAAAGTATGTTGCCGGTTTGAGCAGCATACTTTTCATATCCTGAGTTATGCAGTTACCAAAATATAATAAATTTAAGGTAATGCTTCATTCAAAATCAATAATGGGTACATTGCTGTAAATATTATTTTTAAGTGAGTGTGCAATCGTATGACTTTTGCCACCTTCTTTTCGAAATTTATATATAACTTGCATACAATTCTACAAATTCAGGAACTTAATGCGCAAACAACTAATAACGGCTTTCCTGCTGCTGCTCTGGCTTTGTCAGCTGTCGGGCCGTTATCTGGTAATGTTTGAATTTTACCTTAACCAGGAATATATAGCCAAAAACCTTTGTATCAACAGGAATAACCCTCAGATGCACTGTAATGGTCATTGCCAGATGAGGAAACAACTGAATGAGGAAGAAAAGAGAAACCAGGAAAACCCTGAACGTCGCGCAGAAAATAAAAGCGAACATTTTATACCTGGCCTGGCCACTATTACATTAGCTTCACCTGTTATTACTATTTCAAAAGCATATTATACACCTCTTATCATAGGATACCCTATAAGTGGCTCTACATCTATATTTCATCCCCCGGGAGCCTAGTGTCTGTTCCATAAAATTTACTTTTCAGTTTTAAATGCAGTACCTGCCGGTACCTGTTCCGGTATGTTCATGTCTTTTCAGTATGCGGAATTGAATCATTTCTTTCCGGCGGCTGAAAAAGCATGATCCTGATTTTCTTATGCGCAGTCAACGCTGCGGATAAGCAGGAAATCTTTATATCATAAAAATTCAACCTGATTTGCATTCACCCGAATGCATGATAATATTCTATTGCCCAATTTCAAACACAATCATTCATGAAGAAAATTTCTATTCTGCTGTCGTTCGCAACTATATTATTCTCGGCCTGTAGCAAAGATGATGACAAAGACACCTCTGATACGCTGAATGGTCAGACTGTACTGACCTTCGACTCAAAGGTGGGTAGCGACGATTTTACTTTAAATAAGGATGTCACGATCAATGGCGCTACTTACAATTTCACGCAGCTGCGCTATTGGGTGAGTAATGTAACGCTTACCAATACTGATGGGAACACCTATAAAGTGCCTTCTTCTTATTACCTGCTGGAAGAGAATAATGCGATCGCTGTGCAGGACGGTAGTTTTGAATATCCTGCCACAAAAAGAGAAGATGTGACCATTAGCGACATTCCTGCCGGAACGTATAAGAGCATTACTTTTTCCATCGGTATAGACGCCGTATATAATGATAATTTAAGTCTGCAGGCAGGCGAACTCTCCCAGTTAAACGGTATGACGAATGTATCCTGGATGTGGCACACCAGCTATATCTTCAGTTCCCTGAAAGGTACCCGTAACAGCACTGCTATAGCCGTAGAAACTGGTTTGAATACCAACTACCGTACGATCACCATTACGTTGCCCGGCAGTGTTACCATCAATGCCGCTTCCACAACAAATATCAAATTTTCTGTGGATGTTACGAAGATCATTGACGGCCTGGATCTGGCAACCACTCCGACAATAGGCGCTTCAGTGCCAGCCGTGATGACACAGGTTGCAGACAACTACAGCACTAAGGCTATCACCGCCACCACTATTGCCAAATGAGAATATTGATCTGCATATTTACACTGGCCATAATCGCCTGTTCAAAAACACAAAATACCCCGGCAGCTGTCATCAGCATTCCGGGGTATTTCCCTGCTTTGCCAGCTACACCAGACAATCCGCTGACTAAAGAGGGGATTGAACTGGGACGCCTGTTGTTTTATGATACCCGGCTTTCCGGTAATAACAAACTATCCTGCGCCAGCTGTCATCAGCAAAACCTGGCATTTACTGACGGGGTTGCGCTGAGCGATATCGGCGTATCAGGCAAACAGCTTCACCGGTCAGCACCTGCACTCATTAACCTTGCCTGGGCCACGAACGGCCTGTTTTGGGAAGGAGGCTCTACCAACCTGGAATCGCAGGCCCTTGGCCCCCTTACCAGCGAAGATGAAATGCACCAGAACCTGTACGAACTCATTTCCGAATTGAATGAAGTACCGGAGTATGTGCGCCGGTTCAAATCAGCTTTCAATAGTGAAATTACAACCGCTAATATTCTGAAAGCACTGTCACAGTTTGAAAGAACACTAATCTCGGCTAACTCTGCCTATGATCAACAGCAACTGAATATACAGGAGCAGAAAGGATTGACCTTGTTTAATAATCACTGCCGTTCCTGTCACAGCGGAGTACTCTTTACTGACAATAGTTTTCATAATAATGGTATTGACAGCGATTTCTCCAGCGATGCACTGGAAGGAATTTACCAGGGCAGGTTCCGGATCACGTACGATTCTGCCGACCTTGGAAAATTCAAGACACCAACACTCAGAAACATCGCCCTTACGGCTCCTTATATGCACGATGGCCGCTTTGCAGACCTGTTTGCCGTATTACAACATTATAGCAATGGTATAAAGCATTCGCCAACTACCGATACTATTTTATTGAACAAAGAACCACTCAGCTCAGATGACCAGGCTGCTATTATCGCATTCCTGCATACACTGACAGATACCGCCTTTATTCACAATACAGCTTTTAAACAACCATAAAATGAAGCAGAAATTATTCTTACTGGCCCTTATCGCATTCACTGCCTGTAGCAAAGAAACCGTTACGCCGGATAGCAGTGTAAAAGGCACCCTCTCTATACAGTTTGACAACATTGCAGGAGATAGAAATCTTCAGCTGGGCACAGGTGTTTATACGAACGCCGCAGGAGAAAAATTCTCTGTGGATATTCTCAAATATTTTGTAAGCAATATCAGTGTAAAGAACAGTAGCGGTGAAACCTATACCGTGCCACAGGATAGCAGTTATTTCCTCATCTCAGAAGAAGATGGCACAAGTCAGTTCGTAAAAGTCCATGTTCCCGAAGGAGAATATACCTCCCTCACCTTTGTACTTGGGGTAGACAGCCTGCGCAGCACGATGGATATTTCTAAACGCACAGGTGTACTCGATCCTTCCGGCGGTATGGATGAGGGCATGTATTGGGGATGGAACAGCGGTTACATCTTCCTGAAAATGGAGGGAACTTCTGATGCAGCTCCGATCGATGCCAGTGGTCAGCATAAATTCCGTTACCATATCGGTGGTTTTGGTGGTTATAATGCTGTTACTTTCAATAACATTAAAACGATCACAGTAGACCTCACAGCTGCCGGTACTGCCAAAGTAGTAGATGGCCGTGTCCCTAACATTCACCTCATGGCAGATATACTCAAGGTCTTTAACGGCACCACCAATATCAGCCTTGCAGAATGGTCTACTATTATGGTCAGCGATTATAGTGTGAATGTGGCTAACAATTACCAGAAAATGTTTACACATGACCATACCGAAAATTAGCCTTAAATACCGGCTCTTACTGGCGTTTGTGGTCTTCCTGTACGCCTGTGACAAAAAAGACGAAATTTCGGCCTTTATAGGCTTTGAACAGCCAGCCAATTTCCCGGAGCCTGTATACAACCTTGCCAATAATACAATCACCGAAGATGGGTTCATTCTCGGCCGTAAACTATTTTATGATGCGCGCCTGTCCCGGAATAATACTATCTCCTGTGGTTTCTGTCATTTACAAACATCTGCCTTCACCCACCACGGTCATGATGTAAGTCATGGTATTGACGATCGCCTGGGCAAGAGAAATGCGCCTCCCATCATGAACCTTGCATGGAATACTTCATTCATGTGGGACGGTGGGGTATTTGACCTGGATCTTCAACCCATCGCACCTATCACCAACGAGGTAGAAATGGATGAAACTGTGGAAAATGTCATGAATAAACTCAGAGCTACTTCAGAATACCCGGCGCTGTTTAAAAATGCTTATGGCAGTGAAGAGATCACCACCTCCCGGTTGATGAAAGCCTTTTCGCAGTTCATGGTGATGCTGGTGAGCAACCATTCCAGATACGACTCTGTACAAAATGGATGGGGAGCTACTTACACTGCGGACGAACAGAAAGGCTATGTGCTATTTGAACAGAAATGCAGCAGCTGTCATCCTGCACCACTGTTCACTGATTATAGCTTCAGGAACAATGGTATCGGGGTAGGTCCGAACAATGACCAGGGCAGGTACGATGTGACTGTAAATGCTGCTGATATGTACAAATTTAAGGTGCCCAGCCTCCGTAATCTTGGCTATACGGCGCCTTATATGCATGACGGCAGGTTTTACACACTGGCTGGTGTATTAGAGCATTACAACAGCGAAGTGCAGGATATGACGACCCTCGACCCTTTGCTAAAACAAAATGGTGTTTTGGGGATACCGCTCACCGCAGATGAGAAAACTTACCTGCTGGCATTTCTGAATACCCTCAACGATAAAACATTTATCACAGATAAACGATTCTCAGAAGAATCACAGTAATTATGAAAAAGAAACTGACGCTGCTGGTAATATTGTTAATGGCATCATACATAGTACGTGCCTGTGACATCTGCGGATGCGGTGTGGGCAGTTATTATATAGGCATTCTACCCGACTTTAAAAAACGTTTTCTGGGCTTACGTTACCAATATAAAACCCTACGGTCTCATCTTGGCGTGGGGGGAACCACTTCTTACCTCACCACAGATGAAACCTACCAGACAGCAGAGCTGTGGGGTGGCTGGAACATTGGTAAACGGTTCCGGGTATTGGGATTTGTGCCGGTTAATTTTAATAGCAGGGAAAATCAGGGTGTAACTATGCACCGTTCAGGTATTGGTGACATTGCCGTAGTAGGCTATTATCAACTGTTAGATACCCGGACCACCACCGGTAATGACCAGCTACTGGTACAATCCCTTTGGGTGGGCGCAGGTATCAAAGTGCCTACCGGAAAATATGAATCGACAGAACATGAAGAGAATGAAAATACACCGAATAACTTCCAGTTAGGTACAGCCAGCACCGACTTCTCAGTACATCTGATGTATGATGTACGACTTATGGACTTTGGGGTAAATATGAACCTGAGTTATAAAATGAACACCAGTAACAAGTATGATTACCGGTATGGTAATAAGTTCAGCAGCAATATTCTGGCTTATTATAAATTCAGGATCAATAATAAAGTATCTATCGCTCCAAACGCCGGTATACTCTATGAGACCGCCGTCAAAGACACAGAAAATAAAAAATATACCATCGATCAGTCCGGAGGTTATTCATTGATGGGGACCATTGGTGGAGAGGCAACATTTGGCCGTATATCGGCAGGCGCTAACTTTCAGCCGGTGATTTCTCAGCACCTGGCTAACCTGCAGGTAAAAGCGGGTAACCGTGCGATGGTACATGTGACATATTTGTTTTAAATAAAAATCGGGAATCATGTTGAAATTGTTCAGAGAAGCATTGCTAACTGTGATGTTGTTGCTGTTTTGTGCAAATGCACAGGGCATTGTAGTTACAGGCACTATCAAAGGGAAGGTGTTATCATCAGATGGTCAGCCAGCAGAAGGTGTCAGTATCATTGCAAAAGACACAAAATTTATGACCATTACCTCTGAGGAGGGCTACTTTGAGTTAAAATTACCTGCGGGTAATTACGAAATTATTTTTTCTTACATCGGTATCAAACCTGTACACCGGCAGGTACAGGTGACAGCCGGAAAAACGACGGCACTATCTGTCGTAACACTCGACCAGTCTGCCGCACAACTACAGGAAATCACAGTCAACAGCGCGAGGCAAAACAAATTTTACAAAAAGGAGTCTCCTTATGTGGCCAAAATGCCGCTGGAAAATTTAAAAAATCCGCAGGTGTATGCTACGATCTCCAAAGAGCTGATGGTGGAACAGGTCACCACTGATTTTGCAGGAGCCATGCGCAATGCACCCGGTGCTGCGCCCGGTGCCAGGGTCGATAACGGTAGAAACGTATATATGCTCAGGGGATTTGCCGAATCAGGATATATCCGCAATGGTATTACAAGTCCTTTGTACATGGATATAGACCCTGCTAACCTGGAACGGGTAGAGGTCATTAAAGGTCCTTCAGGAACTTTATACGGCAGTAGCCTGATCTCTTATGGAGGATTGGTGAACAGGGTTACAAAACGCCCTTTTAAAGCCTTTGGCGGCGAAGTAAGTTATACCAACGGCGGATTTGGACTGAATCGTTTCACTGCCGATCTGAATACGCCAGTCAACAAAGATTCCAGCCTGCTGCTCAGGATAAATGCTGCAGCACACAGGGAAGAATCTTTCCAGGATTATGGGTATGCCCATAATTACCTGGTCAATCCTGTTATCTCGTACAAGGTGAATGATCGCACGACGATTATACTGGAAGCTGAATATTACCACCGCAATGCCACACAGGTTCCCCTGTATAATATTATTTCAGGTTCCGGCGTCACGGACGTACGGCAGCTGAACAGCATTTATAAAAGATCTTTCTTTACCAACGAAGCTTATATGGAAGGAGGGGCGGTAAGCTACTATGGACAGATCAATTATCGTATCAATGATAACTGGACATCGCAAACCAACGTATCCTGGGCCAATAATAAGTACGACAGGCTGGCCTTTACTCCATATGTCATGAACGATAGCATGATCCAGCGCAGAACGGGTAAGATCAATTACGACACCAAAGCAATGGATATTCAGCAGAACTTCACAGGTAATTTTTATACAGGAAGTATCCGGCACCGCGTATTATTGGGATTGGATGTGCTGCAGCGCCAGTATTTCCTTTATAACAACGCCAGCAAAGGTATTTATGATACTGTCAATTTCCGAAAAGCAGCGACGCCGTATGTGAACAGGGAACAGTTACTCGCAGTGGCAAAAGGGCTGGCCGTATCCCCCTCTGCTAATAAAACCAATGTTTACGCAGCATATGCATCTGATGTCATAGAATTAACTTCCCGTTTAGATGTGATGTTAAGTTTGCGATATGATTATTACGACAACCGTGGTTCCTATAAGTCTACTACAGGGGCTACTACAGGCGCCTATCATCAGGGTGCATGGTCACCTAAGCTGGGTATTGTGTACCAGGTGGTAAAAAATCAGTTGTCATTATTCGCCAATTATATGAATGGCTTTACCAACCAGACGGGAGAAGATGCCAATGGTAAAGCGTTCAAGCCGGAACAGGCCAATCAGTGGGAGGGAGGTATAAAGGCAGAACTGTTCGAAAAAAAGCTGACTGCCAGTATTAGTTATTATGATATTGAGGTTAAAAATGTGTTGCGTACCAACCTGGAACAACCAGACTTCTCTATCCAGGATGGCACCCAGCGTAGCAAAGGGGCTGAAATAGAGATGATCGCGACTCCTGCCAGAGGATTGAATTTCGTAGCTGGTTATGGTTACAATGACAGCCGTTATACAGCAGCTGATGCGGATATAGAAGGTCATCGTCCGGCCAATGTACCTTTCAATGTAGCAAACTGCTGGGTCAGTTATACACTACAGCAGGGCGCTGCAGCCGGCCTTGGCGCCGGATTGGGTGCCAACTACTATGGTCAGACCTTTTATGACGACGCCAATAGCCTGAACGTACCGGCAGCTACAATCCTGAATGCATCTGTTTTTTACAACAGATCCAGGTACCGTATCGCGCTGAAAGCTGATAATCTGACAGACAAACGTTACTGGCTGAGTTTATCACCGCAAATGCCTTTGCGCATATCAGGTTCACTGGCATTAAAATTTTAAACCATGATCAGAAAGCTGCATTTATGGCTGGGCCTGGTTTCGGGAATAGTTGTTTTCATTGTCAGTGTTACAGGTTGCATACTTGTATTTGAAGATGAGATAAGGTATGCGACCAATCCTTATCTCCAAAATATTACTTCTGCCGGCTCCTTATTACCCCCTTCCGTACTGGCTGAAAAGGCGCGTGCAGCCCATGGGCAAAAGGCGGCCTACATTACCTGGGAGGGTATTCAACATCCGGTAGCAGTCAATATGCAGGGTGCGAAAAAGCGCTCGGAATCAGAAGTGGTATACCTCGATCCCCATACCGGTAGGGTATTGGGTATTATGGATATGAAAAAGGACTTTTTTCGCTTTATCCTGAAAGGACACTATTACCTATGGTTGCCTGAAAATATTGGTAAAGTGATTGTCCCTGCTGCCGTTTTAATGTTCCTGTTCCTGCTTATCACTGGCACTATATTATGGTGGCCCAAAAAAAGGAACCAGCTGCTTGCGGGTTTAACCATCCGATGGACAGCCAGGTGGAGAAGGGTCAATTATGACCTGCACAATGTGCTGGGTTTTTACAGCGTCCTGTTTTTATTGATCATTTGTCTGACCGGTCTTGTATTCGGTTATCAATGGTTTGCCAGATCAGTATATTTCATAAGTTCTGGTGGTCGTAAAATGGTCATGACGCATAAAGGGAAATCCGGGAAGCCAATGCCGGTTGAAAATATGGTCGATAGTATCTGGATGCGTCAGATGGCACAGGTGCCTTTAAATGAATCCAACAGTGTAGTGATCTACTTTCCTGTGAAACGGGAGGATGTAATCACGTTGTATTTTAACCCTGATCATACCACCCGTTACAGGCGCGATACCAGGTACTTTGATCAGTATTCAGGTAAAGAAGTAAACGGGAAGGGAAGTGGTTTTGGCAATGGTTTATATGCCTATGCAACTCCGGCAGATAAGATCAAACGGATGAATTTTGACATGCATGTGGGTGCTATAGGTGGGCTTCCCGGAAAGGTGATCGCTTTTCTTGCGTCTCTCTTTGCCGCCAGTCTGCCAGTTACTGGCACACTCATATGGTTAGGCCGGAAATTTAAATCTAAAAAAGGATAGTATGAAACGTTTATTCATTTTAATTGTTTTATTGGCTGTGCAGTTTAGTGGATATTCAACGCATGCAAAAAGGACAATGACTATTTCCTTTAAGCATATGATTAATGGTGTGCCACTGGTATTGAACAATAAAAAATATCGCAACGAACATGGTGACACCTTTACTGTGTCAAAATTGAAATATTATGTAAGCAATTTTAGTATGGTCACAGCTAATGGTCATGAGATCATATTGCCGGCAGCCTATTACCTGGTCAATGCTGAAGATAACAGCAGTACCAGCATCACAATTGCAGATTTTCCCAAAGAAAAAATCGCCAGCATTAAATTTATTCTTGGAGTAGATAGTGCCCGCAATGTATCGGGTGCACAAACCGGGGCGCTTGATCCTGCTAATAAAATGTTCTGGACCTGGAATAGTGGTTATATTTTCCTGAAACTGGAAGGTACTTCACCGCAGTCGCCTACAGGGAAAATATCATTTGATATAGGTGGAATTAAAGCTGCAGCAAATTCTATCCGTGTGCAGGAGGTAAAGATACCGGCCGGAAAATCGGATAATGGGAAGATCACTTTACAGGCTGATCTTGCGGACCTTTTCAGAGGTAAAGAGACGATTGATTTTTCTGCAATATATAAGGTGATGGGTGGTGCTAAATCGGTGAAAATTGCGGATAACTATGGTGTGAGTCTATTTTCTTTTTACGGGATCTAAAGTAGATATTGAGAATAGCGTTGTTTGATGAATAATTAATCCTTTCAGCGCCTTGGTTTGCAGGTCCATCTCAACACCTTTGCCATATTGTGTACTTCCTGTATCGTATAAGTAGGATTCGCCGGATCGGTCCGGATCGTATTTTTACCTTAATATCCAAATAACTGATGGGTACCGCTCAGCATATCTTTGGCCAGATCTGCACGATAGATGAGTTTGGGGAAGATTAAGAATGCTTAGGTATAAGAATTGAGTGGTCAACTTAGATGATGTTCTGCTAATGAAGATAGCTTTTTAGTATAAATTGTTGTTGTTTTTTTTAAAGAGTTGAAAATCAAGGTGTATTGCGTGTTTGACTTGTTCAATCCAAGTAAATAAAGGGTCGGAGTGTTCGATTATCGTCCCGCCAACGACCCACCTTGTAGAAAAGGACTTCTGAATAAGGAGTCCTTTTCTATTTATTATTACTTGCTACAGGGTTAAAATAATTAACTAACCAATGTATTCTGCAACGTCTCTACATGATGTTTCACATGCTTCTGAAACGCCTCCGGCGTCTGCCCGGTATGTACCTTAAAGAATCTGCTAAAATACGGCCTGTCTTTAAATCCTAACACCCATGCGATCTCCTTTATACTATTCTCGCTATGTATAATCTGTCGCTTCGCTTCTAAAATGAGCCTGTCATGCAGGAGTTGAATACTTGTTGCATTCAGCACCTCTTTCAGCACCTGGTTCAACCGCTTTGCACTCAACCCCAGTTTGTCTGCATAGAATTGCATATTCCGTTCTTCTATGTAATGATCTTCTAGCAATAATAAGAACTCATATGCACGCTTTTGATTTATATTCAGTGAGGTGAACTCCTCATTCTTCATCTTTATAAGATGTAAGAGGAACACTTTCAATAATGACTTGATCATCGCCAGATTGCCGGAGTTGTCTTTGTATTCGGCTTCCAGTAGTTCATATACCTTATTCAACCGTTCCACCTTGTCAGGTGTCAACTGCATGATCGTAAACTCTCCACTGATATTAAAGATCCTGAATACATCCAGCGCAAACTCTTTATCTTCTTCTTCTAATAGCTCTCTTTTAAAAGAGAACAAGATCCCCTTCTTCCCCGCTTTATTTAACTGATGTATCCTATACGGCGGCATCAGGTATACCCATTGCCCACGTACTGCCGCCAGCTCTGGCGTAGTCTGGTGCAAAGGATATTCATCCTGTAACCACAATACTTCAAAGAAATCTTTCCTCGCAGGATCATATAAATAACTCGGCGGACAACTATCCAGATTACGGATATATAACAACGCCCGGTCCAGTTGCACATTATTCTCTTCGACTCTCATTTTGTAAAGGTACGAACCCCGCATTGGATAATTTTCCCATTAGGTGGGATTTTAGGGAAAAAGGATCGCCCACATTTCCTTATTATCCAAGTGTTTGCGGTGATTGTATAAAGCAGACGGTACTATAACACCTAATTTTGTGCACATGTTCACATCTGATAAAAGCGCACTGGCAGAGCGATTACGCGCCGACCTGCCCATGATCCTGGAAGAAAATACAAAACTGGCCACTCAAATATCAATTGATGAATTGGCCATTCTCGCACTCATGCTCCAACAGGCAAAAAGGATATTTTTAATAGGCGCAGGCAGAACCGGACTGATGATGCGCGCCATCGCGATGCGCTTCATGCATCTTGGATTGAATGTACATGTAGTAGGAGAGACCACTACACCAGCTATCCAGGAGGATGATCTGTTACTGGCAGCTTCCGGCTCTGGTACTACCAGCGCTATTGTAAAAGCAGCAGAGAAAGCACATAGCGTAAGTGCCCGCGTAGCTGTGTTGTCTACTACAAATACATCGCCGCTGGCAAATGTTGCACAACTGGTGGTGATCATCCCTGCGGCACAGAAACAGGATTTTCACGGCGCGATCTCTGAACAATATGCAGGTAGCCTATTTGAACAAAATGTGTTGTTTGTAGGGGATGCTGTCTTCCAGACACTATGGAAGTTCAGTAATATCCCTGCTGAAATTATGTGGAAACAACATGCTAACATGGAGTAATGTCTGTTGGACAGGGTTACATCTCCGTGAAAATTATAGAAATAACATGCTAACATGGAATAGCCTCCTTCGGATAAAACAACCTCCTCATAGAAAAAATAAAACAAAAAATTTAAACTATCAATATGGCAAAATTACAAGTAGCAATAGATCTGCTCACTACTGAAGAAGCGTTGGCACTGGCGGGTAAAGTAGCTCCTTATGTAGATATCATTGAACTGGGTACTCCCCTGATCAAGAATATGGGTGTCAGTGTAATCACTGCAATGAAAAAAGCGCATCCTGATAAAATCGTATTTGCTGACCTGAAGACTGCTGATGCAGGTGAACTGGAAGCAGATATCGCTTTCAAAGCAGGTGCTGACCTGGTAACTGTATTAGGCGTAGCAGGTAATGCGACTATCGCAGGTGCAGTGAAAGCTGCAAAGGCACATGGTAAAGGTGTGGTCGTAGATACTATCGGCGCTCCTGACCGTGTGACAAGAGCAAGAGAAGCAGCTGAACTGGGTGCTACTTTCGTAGAACTGCACGCAGGTCTGGATGAACAATGGACACCAGGGTATTCAATTCAGGTTTTGATAGATGAAGCATCAAAAGCTAACACACCGGTATCTATCGCGGGTGGTGTAAATCTCCAGAATGTACAGGCGGTGATTAAAGCCGGTGCACAGGTTGCGGTGGCTGGTGCGGCGATTTATGCTGCTCAGGATCCTGCTGCTGCAGCGAAGGCACTACGCGAGGCGATTGATGCTGTTAATTAAGTTACGGGTAAATTCTTCTCAAATAAGGCTGTACCTGTCAAGGTGCGGCCTTTTGGTTTTGGGAGAATGGATGGCGGCAGGGGGAGGAATTTGTTTTAGGTTGGAGGTAGGGGAAAGGATTCTTATGTTTAGACTGGCTCCAGGAAGATTAAAATGAAGCGTTTGATATGGAGTCCTATATTTTTATCCTTTCCCTGCTACCCCAGTTCCTCCCACCTGCACTACCTTCCTTTAAATAATCCTTTTAAAAACACACAGGGCGTCTAAGTTTACCTCCTCAACAACAAATCTTCCATCCACCAACATACTTCCAAAACCACCTTCCCCTCAGGTGATCTTTCAAAGGGTATCACCACCAGGCGGCTCAGCAATGAGCCGTCTTTTATTTCATTCAAAAATTAGGTATACTTGTACCACAAAGGATGACCAATCAGTTTCTATACAATGGAATGGACGAGAATGACCTTTTTCTAAAAGTAGCAGAAGGCGACGAAACAGCATTTACGATTATCTACCAGCATTTCATGACCTTACTGGCCGGCGCTATGATGCGCCTCCTCCAATCTGAGAAAGACGTGGAAGAAGCCCTCCAGGAAGCATTCCTGCGAATCTGGCTCAACAGGGACAGCATCCCTGACATCACCAACCCAGGAGGTTGGGTAAGGAAAATAGTGATCAATGAATGTTACCGTCTGCTCAGAAAAAGAAAACTGCGTGATCGCCTGCAGGAAGATTTATTCTCCCTCGCAGACGATGATAGCTATGATAATGCTATCCAACAAGTCGCCTTCAATGAAACTAAACGCATCATTCAGGACGCTGTGGCCGAAATGTCGCCCCGCCAGGCCACTATTTATAACCTGAGCCGCATACAAGGTAAAACCACCAGAGAAATTGCAGCAACACTGCACCTGAGCAACGACTACGTGAAGAAAACCCTCGCCACCGCACTTGAAAAAGTAAGGAAAAAACTTATCGCCGCCGGAAAACTCCTCCCTTCTATATTATTATAGAAACCTCCGCCCCCCTATATTATCATAAAAAAAACCTCCCCCCATATTATCATAAAAACTCCTCCCCCTATATCATTATTAAAACCTCCTTCCCTCTATATTATCATAAAAACGCCTCCCCCTATATCATTATAAAACCTCCTTCCCCCTTATTATCATAAAAACCTCCTCCCCCTATATCACCATAAAAAATATTTTCCCCCCTATACCCCCCTTTTCCATTTCCAAGGGTCAATTAAATATGGACCACCAAAGATTAGCTGATTTACTAAAAGCCTATGCCGACAATTCCATCACCCTGGAAGAAACCGACGAATTGCTTACCTGGCTCGAAACCCATCCCAATCATCCCATGGCGGAAGAAGTGGGAGAGGAATTCCTGCTCGCCAATCAGCATGTCACCACTAACCTGGAACCATACCAACACATTGCCAGTAAAATTCTGGCCACCGACCGACCTGTCATCCGCAAGGTCTTCCCCATTAAACGCATACTATCATATGCAGCTGCCATCGCATTGTTAATGGGTGTATTATTATACAATCTGTTAAAAGAGAACCACCAGCCGGCTATTATTGCTAAAACTATTACACCTGCCATCAACGGCGCTATCCTTACCCGTGGTGATGGCCGGCAAATCAACCTCGATACCTTACAGTCCACCAACCTGGGTAAAGAAGAGGGCACTGCTATTAAATTAAACAAAGGACTACTGGCCTATGAAGGTTCGAACAACAGAGGAAACATGGTCTACAATACCATTCACACTCCCAATGGCAGAACCTTTCATGTCCTCCTGCAGGATGGCACCGGCGTATGGCTGAATGCCGGTAGCTCCATCACATACCCCGTTGCATTCAACGGCAAAACAAGAGAAGTCAGCATTACAGGAGAAGTCTATTTTGATGTTGCCTATGCTGTCAATCAACCATTCAAAGTGAACATCGACGACAGAGCTTGGGTACAGGTGCTGGGAACTACTTTTAATATTAACGCCTACAAAGATGAACCTTACATCGCCACTACCTTAATTCAAGGTGCTGTAAAGGCAGGCAACAACCAAAACGAAGCCATCCTGCATCCCGGTCAGCAGGCAATTGTCAAAGCTGATGGGGCCATGCAGTTAAAAGAAATAGCACCCACCGCCATCACCGCATGGCGCAATGGCCTCTTCCATTTCGATAACGCTTCCATCCCCGCCGTCATGCGCCAACTGGCTCGCTGGTATGATGTAACCGTCCGCTTCGAAGGTGCTCCATCCACCCGTTCCTTCTCAGGTGAGATCGGCCGTGATCTCAGTCTGCAGCAGGTACTGGCCATTCTTGAAACAATGAAAATTCATTATAAAATCAACAACAGGGAAATTATTATCACAGAATAAAAAAACCAACCATCAATTTTTTTTCATGCAACATTAAGAAGGGATAATACCGACCGTCAACTAAAATCAGTCCTGCAGAAAACAGGAACAAAGAATTGAATGAATAAAAAAACCGGGGATTCAGATTGGACCCTGCCCCCGGTTGATATTCAGGCGATCTCTTAAGAAATTTCTACAGCTTAAAACCACCACCTAAACATTGCAAAAGTATGCAAATTAAGGCGTATTGCGGCTCCGTTTTTAAGGAGAGACCGCTGTTCTCAACCAAAATCATGTTAGTCATGAAACTAACAACTGCTATTTTAATCGGCGCCTTCCTGCAACTGAGTGCCAATACAAACGCTCAGTTGATCAATTACACCGGAAAGTCCGTAAAGCTTGAAAAAGTATTTGAAGCCATCAAAGAACAAACAGGCTATGTGTTCTTTTATGATGATGCTGACATTAAAAACGCCGCTCCTGTAAACATACAGTTGTCTGGCGCAACAGTGAACACCGCCCTGCCGCAGGTTTTGCGAAACCAACCATTTGACTACAACATCCAGGGCAAAACTGTGGTCATCTCCCGCAAGGTAGACTTCTTCCCCATGGAGATGAAAAAAGACGGCCCTGTCAATGGTGTGGTCATGTCGCCAAACGGTCAGCCACTGGCCGGTGCCACGGTGACTGTAAAAGGAAAACCCGTGAGCGTACTCACCGATGCCCAGGGACATTTCTCAATCAATGTTCTGAGCAATGAAACCCTCATTGTCTCTTATATTGGTTATAGCCGTATTGAAATCCCTGTATCCAGGTTAGATGCATTGACGATGGGTAAGATGGAGAAAACACCCGGTGGCAACTATACCCGCATGGTATCCGGCGAAATGCTGATCGGCCTCGAACCCGTAGTCACTTCATTAGATGAAACCGTTGTAACAGGTTACCAGGTATTACGTAAATCGAGCGTAGCAGGTTCTGTGAGTTCGGTAAAATCTGCGGATCTCTACCTGAATGGTGTGAACAGCATCGAACAGGCACTACAGGGTAAACTCCCCGGTGTAGTTGTTACCAACACTTCCGGCCTTACTGGTGTAAGACAGCAAATCCGCGTACGTGGTACCTCTACCTTATTAGGTTCGCAGGAGCCGGTATGGGTGGTAGATGGTATCATCCAGCAGGATCCCTTGCCATTCAAAGCCACTACCCTGAATTCACTGGGTGATATTACGAGAGATAACTTTGATTATATCCGGGACTTCGTAGGCAATTCCATCGGCTGGCTTAACCCTAATGACATCGATGAAATCACAGTACTGAAAGATGCCTCTGCCACCGCTATCTATGGCGTAAAAGCGGCAAATGGCGTAATCGTGATCAATACCAAGAGAGGGCAGTCCGGACCCGCTACCGTTAGTTACTCTCTCAATACCAGCATGACTGACAAAGTAAATTATGACCGCCTGGAGATGATGAACTCCAAACAAAGAGTGGCCGTATCCAAAGAAATTTATGCACGCGGACTTGTATCCAACAGTATCAGTAACAATGTCGGCTATGCCGGTGCGCTCTCTCAATACCTGAATAAACAGATTACTGCCGAAGAATTTGATGCCAAAGTAGCAAGAATGGAAACGGTCAATACCGACTGGTTCAAACTGCTCTTCCGCAATGCTGTCAGCATGAACCATAACCTGAGCATTTCAGGAGGTAACCAGAACACCCGCTACTATGCCAGCTTTGGGTACAATACTACCAATGGTACTGCCATCGGTAATGATAGCAAAGCCTATACTGGTAATATAAATATTAATTCCCGCCTCTCTCCCAGGCTGAATGTAGGACTGCGTCTCTCTGCCAGCAACAAGGTGATCAACGGCTTCTATAAGGTCAACCCTTATGGATATGCCTCCGGTACCAGCAGGGCTATTGAAGCATATACTACCGATGGTGATCTGTCTTTTTATACTGCATCCAGTGGGTTTCAATATAATATCATCAATGAAAGGAACAATACTGGTCTCCGCACCAGCACGCTCTCAGCCAATACCAGCATGGATGTAAACTATGAAATCATTCCGGGGCTGGTATTTCAGACTTTATTTGGCTACAGTACCAGCAGTACCAATGGAGAATCTTATGCAACAGAACGTACTGAGTATATTGCCGGCATCAGGAATTATGACTATGGTACTGCAAAGTCTACTGATGTTGCGTATATCAACAGTAAAATGCCTGTAGGCGGAGAACTGAATGATGACGATAGCCGTAACATTACCTGGAACTGGCGTAACAGTCTTTCCTATAGCCATCTCTTTGCACAGAAACATGCGCTTACGGCCATGATCGGACAGGAGGCCAACAGCAGCAAGACTACAGGATTGTCTGCACGTACACTGGGTTTCCTCTATGGCAGAGGTAAATCTTTTGTTAGCCTGCCATTAACATATACTGCAAATGGGACCGCTAATCCACTCTTACTTGAAAATACGCATGTATACACAGATAACCTGGTAAATAATGTAGGTCTCTACGCAACTGTCAATTATGTATACGACAACCGTTATGTTGTCAATGCTAGTGTACGTTCTGATGCGTCTAACCGTTTTGGTCAGTTTACAGGGGAAAAATTCAACCCTGTATGGGCAGGTGGTGTGCGCTGGAATGCTGGCAGAGAAAAATGGTTTGACCACAGTGGCTGGATGTCTGATATGAGTGTGCGGTCCAGCTATGGTTTTCAGCGTAACATTGTAGCAGGTATCAGCCCTGACTTGATTATCAAAACACCTACAGGTGCTGCCAGTGCTTCAGTAGACCAGTTTACCGGTGAGTCGATGCTGACTTTAAGCAAATTACCGTATGCGGATCTGCGCTGGGAGAAGAACACTTCAGTTAACCTGGGATTTGACCTCAGCATTTTCCGTGGCAGGATACAAACTTCATTTGAATATTACTGGAAGAAAGGCAAAGACCTCATTACCCAATTGGCAGTGCCCGTAGAATACGGGGTTGAAACCATGCCGATCAATGGTGGTTCTATGATCAACCACGGCCTGGAAGTAAGCGCCAGCTTCGTACCCATCCGTACCCGTGACTTTACCTGGACGGTAAGTGCAAATACAGCTAAGAACTTCAACCAGGTTAAAAAGACAGGGACACAGTTGAATTCTTACACTACGGCTGCCAGCGGCACTTTGTACAAAGAAGGTTATCCCGTATCCGGTTTCTGGGCCTTTGATTTTAAAGGTATAAACCCTGAGAATGGTTTACCAATCATCAATCTTGCCGTACCTAAAGGTGCCGATTCTTTGAATGATCCTACCAGTTATATGCGCTATATGGGTAAGCTGGATCCATTGATTACAGGTGGCCTGGGTATGAGTTTCCGGTATAAGCGTTTTACGCTTTTTACAGACCTTTACCTGCAGGTAGGAGGCAAGCGATTCCTGAAAGCGGCGTATCGATTAAATCCGTTGTTGCCAAGAGAAGACGAAAACCTCTCTGCTGAACTGTTGCAAAGATGGACGCCCGATAATACAAATTCCAATTTCCCCGGACTGCCTGATAATAGAATTCCCTATACAAAGTTGCCGAATGGCAAGTATGCCCTGGTATATGATATGTATAACTACAGTACCGCACGTGTAGTAAACGCCAGCACACTGAGATGTAACAATCTGTCTATGGCCTATAGTTTTCCTGAACAGGTAATAAAGAAACTGAAGTGCAAAACGCTGAACATGTCAGGTGGCGTATCGCAGCTATTCTCTATTGTGAGCAGAGACTATAAGGGAAGGGATGCCGAAGTGGCTACCGGTGCGCAACCCCGTACCCGCACATATACCTTATCCGCCTCCGTTAGTTTTTAATTGTCAAACAGTACGAACATGAAGCAACTTATTATATATTTTCTTCCCATCTGCCTGCTATTCAGCTCCTGCAAGAAGTTCCTGAAGGAGACGAGCCCGGACGAGATCAAGCCTACTACTACTGATGATCTGTATGCACTGATGATCAGTGATGCTTATCCTTATACAGCTAACCTGGAAGATTTTTCTGACTTGCTCACAGATGATGTGCGTAGTTACGGTATGCCCCGCAAATCGACAGGAGAACAGAACACCACTTATTCCAGCTATTACCAGAATGGACAAGGTGTATTCAAATATGATGCTGAAGAGCTGGATGGTTCCGAGGGTACAGCAGCGACGGCTCTGAATGCCTGGGCAAGATATTACAGCAAAATTAAAGGCTGTAATATCATAATTGACTATATAGACAATGTATCGGGAACACAGAAGGACAAGGATGCACTGGTAGGACAATCCTTGCTGCTGAGAGCGTTTTATTACTTTAAGCTGCTGCAGTTGTATTGTGCGCCATATGTTGCCAGTGCAGCATCTACGCCTGGTGTGCCATTGATCTTGTCGATGCAAGTGAGTGACGAACACATTGGCCGCAGTAACCTGCAGGAGACTTTTGACCAGGTAGAAAAAGACCTTACTCAGGCAGCGACATTGCTGGAAGCAAACTATAAAACGCCCAACGCTTATCGCGTAGGTTACATAGCCGCCTATGCATTACTCTCCAGGGTATACCTGTATAAAGGGGAGTGGGACAAAGCGATCGACTATGCTGAAAAAGTGCTGGCGGAACGTTCCCAGTTGACTGATATGAGCCTCTCTTCTTCCTCCGGTTCATTATATATATATGATCAGTCACAGAGCGCAGAAGTGATTTTTCAATATGGGTCTAATCCCAGTGGTGTTACCACGTTTTTCCCTTCTCCGATTAGCTATTCGGGCATGCATGCACCTTACGAAGTAGCTGATGAACTGGGCCAGCTGTATGAAAATAATGACCTGCGGTATAAGTTTTACTTTTATAAAGTTACCGTTTCAGGAGCTGGTTATAACACCCGTAGTTCCAAGATTGGTTTAAACAGTAAAGGCGGTGATAAAGGGATCCGTGTAGCAGAAATGTACCTCAATGCAGCGGAAGGACTGGCCCGTCGCTTCAAGTCCGGCGGCCAGGAAGCCGATCGTACCAGCGCATTGCAATACCTGAATACCCTGCGACAAAACAGGTTTTCTTCTCCATATACCACGATCGATATACAGAATGCTGACTCGCTTATCAGTTTTGCACTGGCAGAAAGAAGAAGAGAGCTATGCCTTGAAGAAAACTTCAGATGGGCAGATATCAAGCGGTTGGGATTGTCTGTGACTCACAATTTCATTGATGCAGACGGGAATAGCACCATCTATACACTGGCGGCAAACAGTCCGTTGTATGCATTACCTATTCCTGTTACTGCTTTAGAGAGAAATAATAAACTGACTCAAAACGCCCGTTAAAAATGAAATTAGCAATCTATATATTCCTTTTGCTGGCATTGGTTGCCTGTAAGAAGCAGGAAGAAACGCTCACCCCTTCTGCGAGCCTGGTTTATACATTACCACAAGGTAGTCATGATTATGATACGACTATCCTGGATTATTATAAGAAGTATGGCACCTACCTATTGTATCAATTCACAGACAGGGACGCCTACTGGACACCAACCGGCTGGAAAAATGCAAGGTATGATTCAGCAGGTGCCTACTGGAATGTGGGGTTCCTGGCTATTGAAGCTGAGGAAACGTACGTAGGTAAACAATTGGAAGTAATACAGCGCCTTTGGTTCAGGTATTATTCCGATAAGTTCCTGAAGCAGTTTTTACCTGTGAAGATCCTGCTCTGTTCCAAAGTAGACTCTTCTTATTTGGGGTATGATTTTTCTACAACCCCAGCTACTTTTTACCTGAACTATAAAGAGGTTGCTGCATGGTACAACTATGACAATATCACTGTTAATTTTGGTAATGCCAATGTAGAAAATATGACCGCAAAAGATTCCGGTTATTTCATCTGGAAAGTATCGCAGGCATTTATGGCAGAAATCTTCGCAACAAAACCTGTTGCTGCTACAGACGATTTTACAAAGCTTACCAGCTATACAACGAAGTTTACCACCCAGGCAGCGGCTTATGCGGCAGGATCCATTTCTACCTATTACAGCGCATCTGCACAGAATGACTGGGAAAAATTTATGCTGGCGATGGTGAGTTGTTCCGAAACCATGCTAAACCAGGCAGAAGCAGCATCATCCTACAGCAATAAAGGTATTCTCAACCCCCTCAAGGATACCAGTGGGAAAATAAAAAAGCGGTATAACATCGTACGGAATTATTTCATCACAAACTATAATGTAGACCTGCAGGCCATCGGCAATGCCGCTATCCCGCAATGATTGAAGAAAGATGACGACTTTAAATCGATTAATCCTTATCTGCATGTTCTATGCAGCCCCCCTGTCATTGTCAGCACAGTCTGCTGATAGTATTCCATCTATGGAAAGTTTTATTAAATCGACGGCTGTGCGTCACCAGGGAATGTGTAATATCTATATACAGGAAGGGCGTTACCTCATGGAAGTGCCGGATAGTATTAATGGACGTGATATCCTCTCTGCTATTACGATTGTAAAAGGTGCTGCGCAGGTAGAACGTAAGCCCGAAAAGCGATTCGGTTATGCCGGAGATGCGGTGTTTGAAAGAGTGATCCGCTTTGTGAAAGCAGGGGACAAACTCAATATCGTACAACCTATATTTCAGAATGCACAGGATTCAACCACCATCTATTACAAGGTAGCTAACAATACTTTGATGCCTGTATTATTGTCTTTTCCTGTAATGGCAAAGAGTGATCATGCTGTACTGATTGATTTTACAGAGACACTTACTGGGGATGGAGATCTCTTTGCATTGAAAGGAGCAAAGAAAGAGTTGAGCTTAGGTAATCTTGAAGCAGACAAGTCTTCCATCCTAAGTATTCGTTGCTTTCCTGCTAACATGAATTTTCGGTCTCTGCGTACTTATGGTCCTGGAGGGGAAAGCAAAAATTCTTCTGCATGGGAGGTCGGTGCTTCCTGGGTATTATTGCCGCTGCACCCTATGCCGCAGCGCTTTGAGGATAGCAGGGTAGGTTATTTTACAAAGACAATCAGAGACTACGATAATTATGCAACTAATCCCAGGATGGTACAGTTGACTATCCGCTGGGACTTGCACCCTAAGCCGGCAGATGTGCCCCGTTACCTGGCAGGAGAGTTGGTAGAACCAGAACATCCGATTGTGTTTTATATCGATAAGCATACGCCTGCTTACCTGGTTCCTTATTTTATAAAAGGGGTGAATGCCTGGCAACAGGCATTTGAAAAAGCTGGTTTCAGACATGCCATTTATGCGTTGCCGGAACCATCTGAAGAAGATAGTACCTATGCCATGGAAGATGTCAGGTTCTCTTATATTTCTTACAAAGGTTCTCCTATTGAGAATGCCTTTGGTCCCAATGTAAGCGATCCACGGTCCGGTCAGATCATCAGTAGTAGAGTCGCGGTATTTCACAGTGTGTTAGACCTGATACAGCGCTGGTATTTTTCTATGTGTGCTGCGACCGATACAGCAGCTCGTCACTATCCGCTGAGCCATGATGTGATGGGCCGGCTGATACAGAATGTCATCACTCATGAGGTGGGGCATACGTTGGGGTTAAAACACAACTTTGGTGGCAGCGCATTTTATGAAGTAGATAGTATTCGTGTACCGGCTTATGTGGCAAAGAATGGTTTTGGGGCATCCATAATGGATTATATGCGATTCAATTATACTGCACAGCCGGAAGATCATATGCCAGACACCCTGTTGGTACCCGGTATTGGTGTGTATGATTTGTTTGCGATTGAATGGGGATATCGTTACCTGCCACAATTTACAACACCAAAAGCGACTTCCGATTCATTGGAACGCTGGGTGACGGAAAAGCGAAAAGATATTCGCCTTCGCTTTGGTAGAGAGAATGACCAGATGGATCCACGTTATCAATCGGAAGATGTAGGGAGTGACCCGGTACAAGCCGGCAAACTGGGTATTAAAAACCTCCAGCTTACCATGCAGCATTTTAATAAATGGATGAAGACGTCTGAGAATGATCCTGCCCATTACAGACAGCAATACAGGAGCCTGTTAGGTCGATATCATAATTACCTGTTGCATGCATTGGTTGAGGTTGGGGGACGGTATAATAACAGGGAAGCAAAGCCTGAGGAAAACTTCCCCTCTTACGAGCCGGTACCCAGGGCAAGACAGGAAGCGGCTGTTGCTTTCTTGGAGGAATATTTGTTGGAGTATCCCAAATGGTTGTTTGATACAGCTATTATGAGGAAAGCTGCATTCGAATTTGACAGGGATGGTATGGAGCCTTTCAATATTACTTTGTCCCGTTTGATCATGTCATACAGCCATATAAATGATAATCTGGTGGTCAATCCAAAGGGCTATGCTACAAAGGAACTGTACGAAAGATTATATACAGTTATATTCAGTAAACCTGCTACCAGTAAATTCAATAGGGAGCTGCAACGTACATTACTCATAAAATCATTGTCAATAGTAGCATCATCTTCAGGTTTTTCTGATGATGTAAGTGTACAACTGCTGGCTATAATTGATAAGATAGGTACAAAAAGCAGGAAAGAATTACAGATGAGTACTGACGTGCTCTTGAAAGCACATTGGGAGTCACTGGCAGATATGATTACCATTTGGGAAAAAGGAAATGCTTCCTCACTGGCAGCAGGTAAATAAATAATATTGGCATATGAGAAGACCACTGATAACAGCTTGTCTGCTATTTAATGTAGCACTGGCTACTGCACAAAATAAATCACCGAAATCCTATAAAGAGTTTTATAAGGATGGCATGAAGAAGATAGAAGGAGATTATTCTATCTACAAAAAGGATAAACACTATTACCTGGAAATACCAGACAATGCACTGGAAAAAGATGTATTGGTAATGGGATATGTAAGGAAAGGATATTCTTCTGCGATAGCAAAATCAGCAGGTATTATCCGGTTCAGTAAAGGTATCAATAACTCGTTGAATGTAACCCGTATTAGTTTTAATGAAGGTGCCAGCGGTGATATCAATGGGGATATGGAACCAGTAATAAAACGGTCGGGTTTATTGCCTATCAGTTACGGTTATTCAATAGTAGCAACAGGAAAGAAAGGGGGGTATATTATCGAGATTTCCCGTCAGATTCTTGAAGGAGGAGATTGGTTTGCATTTCCTGATTTGACTTTCCTGAGTCATCCCGATCCGGAGCGTTCGGTGGTGGAAGATATTAAAACTACAGAAAAGGCAGTACGGTTTACAGTAGAACGGTCTCAGACAGATTTTAACAAAGACTTTGTATCAGGCCGGGATATGGACAATGCCAATACTTACGAAATAGAACTTGTATTCCAGCAATTGCCTGACGAAAAGATGCCAAGAAAACTGGCAGAGAAAGCATCTCCATTTGAAACATTTAGCTTCATGGACTATGGTAGAACAGCTTATACCGCCCGCAAAACATCTTTTATTCATAAATGGAATATCAGTAATAAAATTAGTGTAGCACTAGACCCGAATATTCCTGCTTTTTTCAGAAAGTATATTGAGCAGGGAGTACTGGCATGGAATGTAGCTTTTCATGGAGATGTATTAAAGATTGTACAGGATCAGCAGTTAAGCCCTGGGTATATGCTGGTGAACTGGGGTAATACATATAATTCACCCATCGTTGCGACCGTTGAGCATCCTGAAACAGGTGAAATACTCGCAGCCCGTATTAATGTGACCGAAGCGGTAACGGATCAACTGATGTTACGATACTTGCTGCAATGTGGCGCCAATGATAAAAGAATTATAAAAGATATCAGGAACCCGGAGATCCAGGGTGAGATTTTAAGGTGGCTCATGACCCAAACCGTAGGTGAAGCATTGGGCTTACGTGCGAACCTGAGCGGCAGTGCTGCTTATACCACTGCACAACTGCGGAATCCCGCATGGATGAAGACGCATGCTTTCTCGGCTTCTATCATGGATGACATAGAATTTAACTATGTAGCTCAACCCGAAGATCACGTACCTGTGAGTACACTGATGCCGGGCATTGGTGAAGCAGACATTGCTGCGATCGAATGGGGATACGGACAAGGGCCGGCACCTACGTACTTGCCGGAAGATTCTTTGAACCCGCTTACACAGCATTATGACCTTGCTGCTGATAAGATCATGGCGTCAACACTTGCCATTAAGAATTTGCAGCGCGTGTTCCTGCAACTGGATACTATCAGCAAACAACTGGATGGTACGGAAGACCTTTTTAAAAGCAATGGATCCCTGTATGGTGCGGCATTGATCAGCTATGAGAAATACTGTATGGATGTGTCAGCGCTGATTGGTGGGGTATGCCGCAAGCCACTTTCGCTGGGAGAAGAAAAGATAAAGGCAGATGCTGCTGTACAAAAACAGGCATTGGCTTTCTTACAACAATATGTATTCAGCGGCCCTGCTGCGTGGATGAAAATAAATGGTACTCCTGGTGGTCGTGTGATCAGCGTAGAGGAGTCATTTACCCACATGCAGATTGCGATTCTGAAATCACTTATTGACATAAGAAAACTTGACCAGGTGGCAGATGCAAATGAGATTTTTAATTTCATTGATAAAGAAGTGTTCTTTTCCTTCAGTAAAGAAAAGGTGCTGAATACAGAAGAACGTACGATGCAGGCAAAATTTGTATACGAGCTTGCCCAGGCTACTTACAAAGCAAATATCAGTACTGGTTTAAATGATGCCAATGTACTGCTGCATTATTATATGATCACGACGATGAAGAAACTGGAAGACATGGCAAACACGCATCCGGATATGCTCACCAGGGAGAACTTCCGCCTGATGAAATTGAAAGCAGAACATGAATTTTTTAATAAAATAAAAGCCTGACTATGAAGAATGTCATATATTCCTTACTGCTGGCATGCGTGTTTAGTCCGCTGATGGCCCAGCACAGGGAGATCGCTTTTGAACATACACCGTTATCTGATCTGCTGGCCAGATCGGCAAAAGAACATAAACTTGTATTTGTAGATTGCTATACCTCCTGGTGTGGTCCTTGTAAAGAGATGTCGACCCATGTATTCACAAAAGATACTGTAGCCGACTTTTTTAACACGCAGCTGATCTCTTTAAAGCTGGATATGGAAAAGGGAGAAGGTCCGGAAGTCGGCAAAAAATACCGGGTAGGAGCATATCCGTCATATCTCTTATTAAATGAGAAAGGAGAGCTCGTGTATAAATTCATTGGAGGCATGCCAGCAGAAGAATTTCTCAAAAAGGTATCCGAAGGAATGGACCCTGATAACAGGGTGGCACAGATCTTCCGCAGGTATGAGGCGGGAGATCGTAGCCCGGCGTTAATGCGGGAATACATTGTATTAACTATAAGGAACAAGGAAATAAAGCGGGGAAAGGAACTCAATATAGAATACACTCAATCTCTTACCGCGCAGCAGAAGCTGCTGCCTGAAAACTGGTTTCTGTATGGAGAGAACCAGTTTACCCGCGAGCTCTCCGATATGCATAGCCCAAACTTTACATACCTGGTAGAACACTGGCAGGACTTTGCCAAAGTAAAAGGCATTGATTCTATCAATCTCAAGATCTCAGGCGTATTCCGTAAACTTACCAGCTATTGCCTGCAAGGTTATTACCAGAAAGATATCGGGTATCAAAAAGAAGACTTTATTGTCTATCGTAAGCAAATCAAACACACACAGGTGCCAGATAAAAAAGACCTGATGATCATGATGGACATTGCCGAAGCCGCCTGTCAGGGAGATGCACAGCTTGTTACCAACCTGATTGCAGATCATATAGCCCAATTCAGTAGTCCGAATATGGATATTATATTTGCTTACCTGTCTTTCATTCCATCCTATAAAAAGAAGGAATATCCGCGTTGGGAAGAAATCATTCATACCGTAGCCGCTCATTCTCAAAACCATTTCCTCGTCGATCATGTTAAATCGTATTTTTAAAACAGGCCTGCTGGTCTTACTTGCTGGTAGTCTGTATGCACAGGATACTTATTATGATGCCCCAAATCTGGCCAAACAGATGGGATCTCTGACCGTTATTCCTTTTTTTGTAAAGGGTACTGATAAATGCTGGTTTAGTGCGGACAAGGACTATTACCTGGTGGATGCGAAGCGCGGCACCCGTCAGTGTATTTCTGATAAAAAATACCTGGGGGGCTTGCTACAGGAGTTATTGCACCAACCTGTGGATACGGCAGCTATCAAAGTAGAAATGCCTGGTAGCAATGATATGGGAATCTATTATAAAGAAGCCCGTTATTCTTATAGCCTGGCGAATGGGAAACTGGTACCCGCCATCCCCCATGATTATCCTCATTCCGGCTGGCGTAATGGTTTATCACCAGATAAGAAATGGCAGCTGGTGGCGAAGAACCATAACCTGTTTCTGCGGAAAAATTCGGATAGTTCTATGTTAAAGTTGTCTTTTGATGGGGAGTTATATCACTCTTTTAACATGAATGATGCTGACACTGGTACTTTGCGCGAATCAAATACAGAGGCGATATGGATAAAAGGTACTTCAAAATTTTACGTAGTCAGAAAGGATCGGCGTAAGGTTGGTACAATGACTGTCGTGCATAGTTTGTCTACTCCCCGCCCAAGGGTAGAGACGTATAAATATGAACTGCCGGGCGATAAGGATGTGACGCAGTATGAGTTATACCTGGGCGATGCTTCGGAAGGAACCTTTCTACCTGTAAATACGGGCGATTGGAAAGACCAGGAGCTGGAAGTGCTGTATGGCGGTGCTAAAGTGTATTTCCTGCGGAAGAAGCGTACAAGGGATGAAATGGACTTATGTGCAGTAGATTGGAAAGGTACAGTGCAGGTACTGATCCATGAGGTGAGCCGTCCTTTTATTAATGATGATGTATTCTCCGCTGCAATTCTCAATGATGGCAAAGATATTCTCTGGTGGTCAGACCGTAGTGGCTGGGGCCATTATTATTTATATGATGGTTCCGGTCATTTGCAGGGTGCAGTTACAGCGGGAGACTGGACAGCGGGCAAGTTACTAAGAGTAGATACGGCCTCAAAAAGACTATACTTTTATGGCTATGGCAGGGAACAGGGTATCAATCCTAACTACTCCTTTGTGTACGCCGTAAATTTCGATGGCAAAGGGTTGCGGTTGCTCACGCCTGAAAATGCCAACCATGAGGTGTTCATGGCGCCTGGCAATCAGTTCTTTGTTGACAACTATTCGCGGATAGACATGGATCCCCGCACTACTATCAGAAGTACCAGTAGCAACTGGCAGATGGAAATCTGGAAACCAGACCTGAGCCGGTTGTACAAATATGGCTGGAAAAGACCGGAGATGTTCACCATCAAAGCTGCCGATGGGGTAACGGATATTTATGGACTGATGTGGAAGCCGTTTGACTTTGACAGTACTAAAAAGTACCCCATCATTTCACAGGTATATCCGGGGCCGCAGACAGAAACAGTATGGTCCTCGTTTACAGTGCTGGACAGGTATAATAATACCGCCCTGGCACAGACGGGGAGTATCGTGGTCTGTATGGGGCACAGGGGTGGATCGCCTTACCGCAATAAAGCATATCATACATATGGTTATGGCAACCTCCGTGACTATGCGTTGGACGATGACAGGCATGGGATCATCCAACTGGCTGCCAGGTATCATTTTATTGATACCACCCGTGTCGGTATCTTTGGTCATTCCGGCGGGGGAATGATGGCGGTAGCGGCAATATGTACCTACCCTGATTTTTATAAGGTAGCAGTGGCCTCCTCCGGTAACCATGATAATAATATATATAACCGTACCTGGGGTGAAACCTTTCAGGGAATCGATTCCGGTTTTGCGTATCATGTAGCGCTGAACCAGGCACTCGCTTCGAAATTGAAAGGGCATTTATTATTAGTGACCGGAGAGGTAGATACGAATGTGCATCCGGCGGCTACCTATAGAATGGTGAATGCGTTGATACAGGCGGGAAAAGACTTTGACATGCTCGTATTGCCGGGGCAAAGTCATACTTACGAAGACACTTACAAAGCATATTTTCAACAACGGCTAAGACAATACTTTAAGTTCCACTTATGATAAAAAAAGGCGAGTCAGATCAGACTCGCCTTTCATATTATATAATAACCATCCTTCCTATTCTGATCATTACTATCCACGATCCCCACGTACCTTTGAAAACCTTTGCCAACAAAGAATAACCATCTATCAGAAAAAACCGCACATTGTTTAAAAATGTCCATTTATAACCAGCCGAGAAGGCGTGTCATCCAGTTTATTTTTATCGGTCTCGTACTGCTGATTGTTTCCCGTTTATTTATACTGCAAATAATTGATAAGAAATATTCCAAGCTGGCAGATGCCAACTCCGTAGTGAGAAAAGTCGTCTATCCCAGCCGTGGAATCATCTTTGACAGAAAGGGGAGAAGTGTGTTGCGCAACGATGTGATGTACGACCTGATGGTCACTCCATCGAATGTAAAGAAAATTGACACGGCTTACCTGTGTAAGATCTTAGGGATTGATATGCCAGAGTTTAAGAAACGCATCGTGGCGGCAATTGTCAGGAATGGCCGGGTAAGACAGTCGGTTTTTGCACCGTTGTTATTGCCGGATGTATATGGGCAGTTGCAGGAAAGTATGTACCAGTTTCAACCGGGTTTTGAGCTGATGCCCAGGCAGATCCGTTCTTATCCTTATAGTGGTGCTGCCAATATATTGGGCTACATAGGTGAGATCTCGCCACAAATGCAGTTGAACCCTGCTTATAAAGATTATAACATGGGTGACTATCTGGGGATGACAGGATTGGAGAAAACCTATGAGCACATTCTGATGGGGCAAAGAGGGATTCAATACCTTGTGAAGGATAACCTGAATCGCACACAGGGGGCGTATGAGAAAGGTGAATTTGACACTGCGGCAATAGCGGGCAAGAACCTCCGTCTATCATTGGATATTGATTTGCAGGTATTGGGTGAGCGGTTGATGCATAACAAGATAGGTAGTATTGTCGCCATCGATCCGCAAACAGGTGGTATATTGGCAATGGTAAGTGGTCCTTCATTTGATCCTAACTTATTGACGGGGTCTTACAGGGCACGCAATTTTAATAAACTATTTAGTGATACGACCAAGCCATTGTTTAACAGGGCTATTCAGGGTACGTACGCACCGGGTAGCTCCATGAAACCATTGACAGCGTTGGTAGCGCTGGATGAAGGTATCATTACTCCTGATTTTGGTTATCCCTGTCATGGTGCTTATTTGTCCTGCGGGCGAAGAATTGCCTGTGAGCATAGTGAAGCAGGCCATGCAGCAAATTTGCGACTGGCTATTTCGCACTCCTGCAATTCTTACTTTGTGAACCTGTACAGGATGGAAGTGGATGCAAAGAAATGGGGTGGGGTAGAAAAGGGGCATCAGAAGTGGTATGAATACATGACGTCATTTGGCTTGGGACACCGGTTAGGCATTGATATACCGGGAGAATATGCGGGGTATGCGATTGATACCGTGGGCATGAATAAGCGGTATCATGGGCAGTGGAATTCCTGTTCAGAGTTGTATGTAGGAATGGGACAGGGCGCAGTGGCGGTCACGCCTTTGCAGATGGCGAATGCGATGTGTATCATTGCAAATAAAGGATTTTACTACCTGCCGCATTTTGTGAATAGTATTGATAATGATGTTTCTGATGTGCTGAAGAAGTTCAGGGATAAACATACGGTAGCGCATGTAAAAGATACGGCTTACCAGTCGGTGATATTGGGAATGGAAGATGTGGTGGAAAGTGGTACGGGTAGAAATGCACAGATAGAAGGGGTGATCGTGTGTGGAAAGACAGGTACGGCAGAGAACAATGGCATCGTAAACGGGCAATTGAAGAAGATGAAGAGCCATGCATTCTTTGTGGCTTTTGCACCGAGAGATCATCCGAAGATAGCGGTGGCGGTCATTGTGGAGAATTCTGGTTATGGGGGCACCTTTGCGGCGCCGATTGCAGGATTGATGATGGAGAAGTATCTGAATGATACGATTTCAGTAAAGAAGAAGCCGGTGGTGCAAAAGATGCTGGAGACGGTGACGATGGATCCGGTAGTGCTTACAAAGTCCAAGCTGGATTCATTGAATGGCGCGACGGCTCATCTCACGACAGAGCAGATTATGAAAGAGTATTTCAGGAATTAATCTGATTTAGAAACTTCATTGGATTGGGTCATATCAATGGCGCGACGGCTCATCTCACGACAGAGCAGATTCTGAAGGAGTATTTCAGGAATTAATCTGATTTATAAACTTCATTGGATTGGGTCATATCAATGTCGCAACAGTTCATCTCACGACAGATCAGATCATGAAAGGGTACTTCAATAATTAATCCGCTTTTATAAACTTCATCACATTAGTAATACCATTGGCTTTTGTAAGCACCACTACGTACATGCCATTTGGTAAATGAGAAACTGACAATGCCAGACTTGTTTTGGTGAGCATATCCTCTCTACGCAGGTAGGTCTTTCCATCCATACCGTATATTTCCAATAACTTCCAGTTAGATAGCTGGTCGATAGTAAGAGAGGTATATGCCGGATTGGGATATAATCGAGGCCCTGTAGTAACCGTTGGATCCGGATCCACAGCAGTGATCACATCTACATTGAAAGTAAGTTGATTGCTGGATACCTGTGACGCTGTGATACAACCCGTTAAACTACTTGTAAGCAGGCAAAGAATTTTATCTCCTGTTTTCTTTGGTGTGTAATTAATAGTATCGGCAGTGGCTTCACTAATGTTAGCCCAGGTATGTGTATTGGTGCTGTCCATCCATTGGTAGAATGGGTAGCTACCACCGTTGGCGATGGCGGATGTTAAAATAGTAGATACATATTGTCTTACGGAAGTAGTGCCAGTGATGGTGATGACAGGTGTAGCAGCAGCATTTACTTTTAGATAATGCACAGCCGTGCTGTCATCATCTGCCATACAACGATACAGGTTGCCCGACCATGATAGTAAGGCATTATTTAAGCTTAAACTGCTTGTATTTACCCCGCTTATATTTACATACCCACTCCCCGTATTTTGCTGCCATTGATAGGAGGAAGCGTACTTGTTATAAGTCAATGTCAATGTTGTTCCTTCACACACAGTCACGGTATCAGTGGTAATAACATCTACTTTAAATGTAAGCTCGTTGCTGGTTATCTGCGAGGTCGTAAGACAACCAGTTAAATTGCTGGTGAGTATACAACGGATCTTATCGCCTGTTTTGGCAGGGATATAAGTGAGTGTATTATAGACTGCATTGCTGATGCCTGCCCATGTATGCGTGCTGGTGCTATCCATCCATTGGTAGGTAGGAGAGGTGCCGCCATTAGTGATAGTAGCACTTAATGTGGTAGCTGTGTTCTGTACCATAGCAGTTGTACCGCTAATGGTGATAGTGGGCGTGATTGTAGCATTCACTAATAGATAGTGCACCTCCGAACTATCATTATTCGCCACACAACGATAGCGATAACCGGACCATGTGAGCAAGGTATTATTCAATGTGTAGGTGGCCGAAGTGGCCCCGCTGATATTTACATACCCACTGCCTGTATTTTGCTGCCACTGGTAAGCAGATGCACTGGCGCTGGTGTTCAATGTAACACTGCCTCCTTCGCACACCGCTACCGTATCTATCTTACCAAAAGTGATATCTACCAGGCTCAGAGACGCAAAGGTGCTCCCGGTGCCCACTCTTAAATAAATATCCAGCGAATCTACTCCGGAAACGCCTGTGTAATTGATCGCTCTGTCATACTCCGGACTGGCACTGGTACTATATCTGGTCTCAATGCTCTTAGCTGCGCTCCAGTCTTCAGCTCCTAAACGGGTTTCCAAGATCCTTGGCGTACTACTTGCATCCACTCTCGCGCCCCACAACTTGAAATTGTAGATCTTATTTTGCGACAATCCTTTAATGCGGAGTATCACTCCATTGGGATTGATAGAATTATACAGGAACATATTATCTGACAAGGCAGTTGCAGGATAATCATCCACACCTACAGAAACCCCGTTATTATTAATCCCCCTGGTTATAGCTGTTGTATTATAAGTTCCATCCGGGGTACCTATAATTTTCATTGAAATCGTTGTCGTACTATCACCTGTAGTAAGGAGCTGGCTAATAGTTGCGCCATCCCTGAAGCCCGCCGATCCGCCACTACCATACCAGTTATTCCAGTAATTACCATATGCATCCGGGGAAGCTGTTGGCTGGCCCATAGCCGTACCACTTGGTAAAACAGTATTCACACCATCCCCCCCTAAATCGACCAGGATCCTGTTGGTATTCCGTACTCTTACACTGGCCGAAGTGCTGGTAGCCGTCAATGTCACAATATTGGAATAGGTAGAATAAGTCCCATCCGTATATTGAGTCCTCACCCTGAAGTATTGTGTAGTCGTATAAGTATTAGAATAAGTCTTTTTAACGGTGTCGGTCACCGTATCAAAGGTGCTCCATGTACTCCCGTCCGAAGATGTCTCAATAATATATATCCCTGTCCCTGCCTGAAAGTATTGTTGCCAGCGTGCAAATAAACTATCAGCAATAAACTGGTTTCCCGCCGAATTCAGATGTACCCCATCACCTGCACCATACACAGGATTGATCTCTGCATCAGTACTGGCAGCTGTATTCACAACATTATTAAACCCCTCTATATACCGGGTAGGCCATGCTGCACGGATACTATCCGCCAGCACTTTCAATTGTGTCTGCAAAGTAGCGCTGAAGGTTGTACGTGGTTGGGTGGTCTCCCAGAAAATAGGAACACCACTATTCAGGGCCAGTACATCCAGGTATCTTAAGTTCGCCATGATCTCTGCATTCGTCAACCCATTTGCCACATCATTTGTAGGCAAAGAGATGAACATAAAATCAGGGTTACTGTTCAGCGCACTATCGATATTCGTACCTGTCGTACCCCCTTTGGAAACCGGCATCAGGTTCGCACTGGCATACCCTGCCACAGCGAGGTTGATCCAGGTAGGACTGGATGTATTACTTGTGAGCCATGCACTGATCTTATCACCGAGACGATCGGGATAAGATAATAAATAACCTGCAAGGGTAGAAGATCCCAGCCCTACTACACGCGGACTGTTGGTAAGGGTTTTGTCATTTGTATTCCAACGTAAGGTAAAGGTGTTATCACTGTTCCTATATACTCCTGCATGTAAAGTGGTATCGTTGGCATTCACTGTCAGACTGGCCATACATAATACCAGCATAAAAAAATAGTACCGCATAGAAAGGACTAAAATTAATCTTTATGTGGAAATTTGTTGTAGTAAATGTTGTATATTATATGGTTATAATATATATGCCCCTCCCGAAAAAAAGCAGTAAATTCAATATTGTCCAAAATAGCCAGGACCCTATTCCGGCTATTCACTTATTGACTCCCGTTAAGTGTAGCTGCACAATCTGTACAGGTGATCACTAATCATGTGGGGTACGACTATAATCTTCCCAAACATGCTATAATTAAAGCAGATTCCAAACAGTCCATCGATAAATTTGAACTGATTGCCGCTAATACCGGGCAAACAGTCTATGAAGGTTCGGCAGTATACAGCGGACCTGTCTTTTTCAACCTATTCAATCCTCAACAGATCTCACTGACGGCTTATCGTCTGTTCAAGACGTACGCATTACTACAGCAGAAACCCGGCATCGATTATCGTCAATACCTGAGAAGAATAATGGACGAAGTTACTTATGGGGCGGATTACTTAGCGCGCATGCAGGTAAATAAGGGTTCCTGCTATCGTTTTGGCGCAGCGCGCCGGGTCCCGGCAAGCTGGCGAAGGATAGGTTGATCCGTGCAGAAGATAAAGATATCACATTAAGCAGTCGTAAGACCAGTCTCATGGTGGCATTACCATAGACGAACATAACTGGCACAGTTTCCAGTGTAGCTATTGCTACGGACTTGGCTTATCAATAGCTGCATTAGCCATGACAGTATGCATGAAAAATACCCAATGAAATGAAGAAGTCAACGACAGAAAAGATGTAGTGTTTATCTTTTCTGTCGTTGGCTGATTATCGCAGAAGGAAAGATTATCAATGCGAAATAATCGCACTGTTAGGTTTTATGGAAATGCATCTTAAACAACTCTGTTTTTGTTTTAATATCAAGTTTAAAGTAAATATTCTTCATGTGATATTGTATAGTATTCAGGCTAAGATGTAACCTGGCAGCTATCTCTTTGTGAGATAATCCCTCCAATACCATTTGCGCGACTTCTTTTTCTTTTTTTGTCAGCTTCTCCTTTACAGCAGGTTGAGGAAGATCATTTCTGACAACCATATACCTGAATATCTGCTGACTCATTACCGGTTGCCCATATAACAGCATATTAAGGATCTTATGATAAATACTGCTGAAGTTCTCTGATTTCTGAAGATAACCATCAGCCCCTCTGTCAAATGCAGCCTTAATCAGGTGTTTGTTCTCATCCTTTGTAAGTATTACAATCAACATTTCAGGTTTTATCTGCTTTAGCGTCTTAATCGTATCCTCTTTTTGAATCTCATTCAAACAAATGTCTAACAGTAAAAGATCAGGATTCAGAGATGGAGTATTATATAGTAACTGTATCGCGTTACGCAGATTGAGCGAATGCAGGCATGAAGAAAATTGTTTATCCTGCAGGAAATGTCTCATTAAATTGTCGCTAAATTGGGGGTCTTCATCAATAATTCCAATCTGATATATGCGATTGGTCGTTAAGTAAGTATTAGGCATTTGGATTAGTTGTTTTGTCGATTTCCGGTATTACGAACCCATGCAGAACAAAGATCTTAGCGTCCTACACTTTTATGTGGTAAAAATAACCTGTATAAATCCGAAATTTAATTTTGAGGTGACAAATATGCTAGGTAGATGTCATAATTATAACAGACGATCTTTAATATTGTTAAACTCATTTGGGGAAATTTTATAAATCCTTAGAACAAATATTAAAATGCTATGTTTAGCTTATGAGCAAAATATGAAAAAGTGAGTTAAATATATTGATTGTTGGATTTTATATTTTACAATAGAATATTGATTTATATGATCAGTCAATTTTTATACAATGTAAACACTATTTTAGCCCTTAAATATTTAATTCTCCGTTAGAGAAAAATAAATTAAAAACAGACACAACATGCTACCGTAAGATAAATTCTGCGGAAAATTCCATTAATTATTGCAGGTATCATTTAATTAAAAAATGAGCAGCGTTAAAGTTATGCCCTGTACATCCGATGCGTTTAATAGTTATACAGATATAACAACATGAAGAAAAAAATTGGAGGATTCAACACTGGTCTGATAATAAGAAATACAGGCATTATATTGCTGTTGCTATTATTAGTGGTGGCACTTTTTTCAAAAAGGATATTTATTACCATTAAGCCAGGAGAAGCTGGTGTATTGTATAATATATTTACCGGTACAGATATGAGCAGAACATACGGTGAAGGATTACATATAATCAGCCCGGTTAATACCATGATCGTTTATAATGTTCGTACTCATAAAATAAATTTTGATCAATACTTACTTAGTGCAAACGGACTTACTATTCATGTATTACATTCTGTTCTCTATAAGCCGGATGTACGTTTATTACCTTCACTCCATCAGCAAATCGGCCCCGGTTATGAGCAGCTTATTGTTGATCCGAGCGTGAAGTCAATGATGAGGAAGGAGATTGCAGGCCTTACACCGGAAGAAATTTTTATGATTGACAGAGGTGTTGTTGAAAAGAATAGCAGAAGCACACTTTCTCAGATACTAGCTAAAGATCAGGTCATTATTGAAGGTTATTATATAACAAGTATCTCCTTACCCGATTCTGTAAACAAAGCCATTGAATCAGTATATCGTCAGCAACAGTTAAACGAAGAGTATAATTACAGATTGGCTGTGGAAGATAAAGAGCGTACACGGAAAGGCATAGAAGCCCAGGGTTTGAGAGAATTCAGTTCTGTTTCAAAAATCTCTCCATTATTATGGAAAGCACTTGACGTAACACAAAAAATAGGTACCTCCCCCAACTCAAAATTGATTTTCATGGGTAGTGGCGCCAAGGGATTACCCATTCTCTTAAGCGATCAGATGGCTGCTGGTCAGGATACGACAGCACAACGACTACCAGTTATAATTCCGTAAATAATTTTTTATCACTATAAAAATCATACTAATGACAGAAAATCAACAATTGCAGGAAACGGTCATCACGGGTAAAACCGCTAAGGAAATCATCAAGAAACACGTGCTCATTTCTATGGGTGTAGGTGCAGTACCTATTCCATTTGTAGATGTAGCTGCAATTACAGCTACACAACTTTCCATGATCAGCAAACTGGCCGCCCACCACAATGTGCAGTTTTCTAATGATCTGGGTAAATCTATTATCGTTTCCCTGGTTGGCGGTGCAGGTAGTAAAGCACTCGTAATGGCTTCTATCGGCAGTTTCATTAAATTCATCCCGGTTGTAGGTACTGCTGTCGGAGCTGTTACATTCCCTGCTATTGCCGGTGCCACAACATATGCTATCGGACAGGTATTCGATAAACACTTTGCAGGTGGAGGAACAATGTTGGATTTAAAAGCTTCTGATATGAAAACCTATTTTGCAGAGGAACTGGATAAAGGAAAGGAATTTGCAGGTAAAGTTAAAAAAACTGTTACAAAACCATTTACCTCAAAAACTGAATCCTTAACAGAAGAGGGAAAAGAAGAGACCATATAAGCACTATATTATGGTGAACATTCTTTTTACTCCTTTCTTTATCGGTTGGATCATTCTTAGCCTGATATGCGCCATCCTTGGAGCTAACAGACGTACACGCTTCTGGGGAACCTTCTGGTTGGCCATGATCGTCTCTCCATTCCTGGTACTGATCATGCTGATGATCTTTCAACCTGTAAAAAAAGGATAATGTCCTTTACATCTACCTAATCCTTATTGCCATGGATGTTAATGGCGTACAGCTTTTTATTTTTCCGCATGCCGGTGGAAGCGATTTGTCCTATCGCTCACTAGAACGAAAATTGCAGATAGCAGGTACCACATTTACAATTTGTTACCCGGGAAGAGCAAAACGTTTTAATGAGCCATTCGCAAAGGATGTCCCGTCTTTGGCAAAGGATTGTATGGATATTATTACGCTTAACAGACAACATGATCTGCCGATGGTTTTCCTGGGTCATAGCCTGGGAGCACTGGTGGCTTATGAAACAATAAAGTGTTTACGTACATCCGGCTCAGGACTGCCTGAGCTGGTTTTCTTCACCGGCAGAAGCGGCCCTTGTGAAGCTCCCGTTAACATGGAAAGACACAAATTAGCAGACGGCGAACTAATTACACACCTGTCGGCTATGGGAGGCATTGACCTTAGCCTTCTCACAAATCCTGATTTTATTTCTTTTTTTCTGCCCGTAATCAGAAATGATCTGCGTTTGAATGATACCTATAAGTATTGTGAAAGCAACAGATTCGATATTCCATTTGTATTGCTGAACGGCAGCAATGATAGAATTGCTGAAAACCAGGCGCTGCTTTCATGGCAGAAAGAAACCCTCGGAATATGTATTCATGAATTCCTCGACGGAGGCCACTTTTTTTTGCTTGAATCTCCGGATTTCAGTAAAAAGATAAGTCAGTTTATCCATCGTTATGTTATATGCACTCAATTACCCTACGTCTAATTTATCTATTATGAAGTCAGTATCCCATGAATCACTGAGCAGTCTGCAAAAATCATTTTTCATTATCAGAAACCTCGAAAGAAAATTAAAAGATCAGTTAATCAGTACTGATTCAATGGAAGAAATTGCTGTCGTTGGGATGGCCTGCCATCTGCCAGGTGGTATTCATACAGTGAACGATTTCTGGAATGCATTGCTTGCGGGAGAAGACCTGGTAACAAATTACAGCTTGTTAACCCGCTGGCAGGAAATGGAACAAAAGGAATACCTGTTTAATAAATGTATGCCCCATGCCGGATTACTAGATGATATTACATTGTTCGATAATGACTTTTTCCATATATCACCGGCAGAATCCAGATATATAGATCCTCAACACAGACATCTCCTCATGCTTGCTCATAAAGCACTCGCTGATGCAGGCATCCCCGCTGATACACTGAAAGGTTCGGATACAGGTGTCTTTACGGGTATAAGCGCATTTGACTATAGCCTGCACATTATGCAACAGGATGAATCCCTGAGAATAAATCCTTATGTCTGCAGCGGTAATTCATTCAGCGGTGCCAGCGGACGGATATCCTATTGCCTGGGTCTTCATGGCCCGTGTATCAGTATAGATACCGCCTGCTCTTCTTCTCTGGTGGCATTACACCAGGCCGCGGCCAGCCTGAAACGCAATGAATGTAACCTCGCACTGGTAAGCGGGGCTAACCTAATTTTATCACCCTACCTGCAGGCCAGCCTTACTGAAGCAGGTATGCTCTCTCCCGATGGTCGTTGTAAGGCCTTTGATGATAGTGCAAATGGATATGTGCGCTCCGAAGGTTGCATTACTGTTGTACTTAAACGATTATCAGATGCTGAAAAAGATGGCGACCGCATTTATGCCTGTATTAAAGGTTCTGCAGTTGCCCAGGATGGCGCCAGCGGAGGATTGACCGTGCCCGATCCGGCCAGTCAGGCAAAAGTAATTAAACATGCACTTGCCGCTGCCGGTATAGAGGCCGATGATATCCGCTTCGTGGAAACCCATGGTACAGGTACCCCCCTGGGCGATCCCGTAGAGGCCGAAGGACTGCGCCTCGCTTTCGGAGAACGCCATAACAGGGAAAAAATAGTGGCCGGATCTGTGAAAAGCAATTTCGGACACCTGGAAGCAGCAGCCGGGCTGGCTGGCTTCATGAAGGCCTGCCTGAATGTATACCACAAACAAATACCCCCTTCCCTCCACTTTAAAACTCCTAATCATCATATCGATTGGCAACAGATGCCTTTTCATATTAATGCAGAAGAATACCTTTTCAGTAACGATGAAAAACGTATAATTGGTGGTGTTAGCTCATTCGGCTTTACGGGAACTGTTGCCCACTGTATTGTTGCGGAACATCAACATACAATGGTTGAAAAATGCATCCCGCCACCAGACTTTCAATTAAAACCCCATTGGCTGGGAAAAATACCCGGACCTGTTGTTCCTGCCGGATATGCCGTTAGATGGAAAGAGGTTGAACTGGCTGCAGATAAAAAACCGGAAAATGATATGGCATACGTATATGTTGAAACAGATGGAGGCACTCCGGCTTTTCAGAAATCGTTTCTCTCCGGTAAAAACGCTTTTTCTATCTCAATAGATCACCTATGCCGGCTGGAGAATATTTTTTCTACACAACGTTATCAGCAATATTGCCTGGTATACGATCTCAGCGCATGGGTAGAAGAGGATGAAAATGATGAATATACCCTGTCCGCAGCCTTTAAACATATCATTCAACTCTTTCAGACTTTAAAAACACTTTCTTTATCGCCGGACGTTATACTTTTTATCACCCGTCAGGGCCTCCATGTAAACGGAACTGCACCCTTATCTGCATTACAACACAGTCTTGCATCCTTTATCAGATCCGCATCGCTGGAGTTACAATCGCCTGCCATGCTGGTGCTGGATATATACAATGATCTTCCGGATATGAATTTTATTAATCGCTATGTGCAGCAGTCATATTTCCGGGAAACAGCCTTCAGAAACAATAAATACTGGTATCCTGTTATTGCACCTGCCACACCGATACCCCCAATAAAAGTGACATTGGATAAAGAAGGCACCTACCTGGTTACAGGAGGCAACGGAAGCCTGGGTGAACATATCGCCATTTGGTTGAGAGACAATGGAGCCGGCCAGGTAATTATTACCGGCAGATCTGCAAACGCAAACCATAAAAATGATCGTATCATTTATAAACAGCTGGATGTTGCCTGTGAAGAAGATGTAAAAGCATTTGGTAAATGGTTGCAAAGCAGTGCTCTGCCGCTTAAAGGGATCGTACATGCCGCCGGTACAAACAGCCGTTGTTTACTAAAAGATATGACCATAGATGATATGTTGCAGGTGGGAGCTCCCAAAATCAACGGTATCAGGTACCTCAGCAGGCATCTGCCGTCTGATCAGCTTGATTTCCTGGTAACTTATTCTTCCATAGCGGCAATATGGGGTTCTGCCATGCTTGCGCATTATGCTGCTGCAAACGCTTATATGGATGCTTTTGTACTCCATTTAAAAACAAAAGGTATTCCTGCTGCAACCATCAACTGGGGACCCTGGAAGAATAGTAATATGGTGCTGAAAGATAGTAATACCACCAGCCTGCTGGAAGAATCCGGCGTGCTGACTGTGCATGCAGATACTGTTGGAAGAAGTTATGCTTCCCTGCTGGGTATAAGCCAGGATCAGCGGATTTATGTACAGTTAAATCAATCCCGCTTTTTACAGATGATGGAAATAAGAGGCGCGCAAAGTTATTGGGATACATTACGCGGAATGCAACAGCAGAAGCCTGTAACAGCAAGCAATACCGGTACATTGCCCAACCTGGTGCTGATCACTGATAACGCTGAAAGAGCGGGCCTTATTCACCATGAACTGGTACTCCTTGTAAAAGATGTATTAGTCATTCCCGAAGAAGAGGAGATAGATCCCGCCAGGAGTTTTAGTGATATGGGAATGGATTCTATTTTACTCCTGAAGTTTGTGGAAAGAATCAATAAACGCCTGGGCACAACCATAACTTCAAATACAATCTTCAATTACCCGGCTACAGGTTTGTTAACGACCCACATCAATGAATTATCAACACCGCAACCTGTAACAGTGATAAAAACAGTTAAAGAGAATCTCCGGTATAGTTATACAGCAGATATGAGTGATGCCGAATTGCTGAAAATGATCAATAAAGAAATTCAAAAATATTCATAAGATGATGGAAAATATTGACCTTGTCAGGAAGTTATACGAAAGCCTTAGAACGGCCGAAGCAAAGATTGAATCCCTGGAGAAAAAGGAAAATGGTCCCGTGGCTATAGTTGGCATGTCCTGTCGTTTTCCCGGTGCGGACAGTATCGCCGCATTCTGGAATAATCTGTGTAATGAACAGGATGCTGTGATTGAAGTACCGGCAGATCGCTGGAATACAAATTGGTTTTATGATAAAAATCCTGATACACCGGGTAAGTCCTATTGTAACAGTGGCACTTTTTTGGCCGATGTAAAAGGATTTGATGCTGCCTTCTTTAAAATTACTCCTGCAGAGGCAAAACATATGTCTCCGCAGCAAAGGATACTGCTGGAAACTACCTGGCAGGCGCTGGAATCTGCTAATATCCGCCCGGGAAGCCTGATGGGCACCGGTACAGCTGTATACCTCTCCGCGTCCGACGATCATTATAAATATTTTTCAACAGAAAATTACGGAAAAGGAATATCTCCTTATTCTGTTACAGGTACTGCTGCCGCTACTGCCAGCGGAAGAATTGCTTACCAGTTAGGACTAACCGGAGCCAATATGGTCGTAGATACGGCCTGCTCATCCTCTCTTGTAGCTGTAGATCTTGGTATGCAGGAATTACGGGCCGGCAAAACAGACCTCGTGATTGCAGGGGGTATCAACCTGCAGCTTTCTCCCTTAGGGCATATTTGCCTTTCTAAAACAAGGGCATTATCTCCCGATGGCCGTTGCAAAACATTTGATGAAAGTGCTGATGGATATGGGCGCGGTGAGGGATGTGGTATTGTTATCCTGAAACGATATGAAGATGCCGTAAGAGATGGAGACCATATTTTCTCTATCATCAGGGGATCTGCATTAAACCAGGATGGTGCCAGTAACGGGATGACTGCTCCAAACGGTCTGGCACAGGAGAGATTGCTGCATACAGCGCTCGAACAGGCAGGTGTTTCTGCCAGTGAAGTATTATACCTGGAAGCACATGGTACCGGTACCAAACTGGGCGACCCGATTGAGGTGGAAGCCATTCAACACGTATATAACAAAATACCGCGGCAAGATCATCCGCTTTATATAGGAAGTGTTAAAACTAATATTGGACATCTGGAAGCCGCTTCTGGGGTAGCTTCCCTGATAAAAACTGCTTTATGCCTTTATCACGGGAAAATACCCGCCAGCCTGCACTATAATTCACCCAATCCCGCTATCCGCTGGAACGACCAGGTAAAAGTAATCACTACGCTTACGGATCTACCTGCCAGTGCATCCGGATTTGCTGCCGTGAGTGCTTTTGGTTTTAGCGGAACAAATGTGCATATGATATTGCAATCAGCACACAAAGCAAATCAGGGAAAACAAACCGGTGAGGCAACCGTGTTAATGCTGTCTGCAAAATCTGTAAGATCCTTAAAAAAACTGGTGGAAACATATGTGCTTTACCTGAAGGATACAACATATGCATTCACTGATATTGCATTTTCCGCATTACATTGCCGGGATCATTTTGAAGAGAAACTGGCAGTTATTGCCACTGATAAACAGGCTGCTATCCAGCTCCTGCAATCATTTAATACTAAAGAGCGCCTGCTGGTAGCGCCTGGTGCAGATACAACAACATTGCTGAAAGATGCACATACTTACCTGGATTCTAAAATGATCACCCCGGCTGCATTTTCAATACAGGGCACAAAAGTACCCATACCGGTTTACCAGTTTGATCATGAGATGTACTGGATTGATGCCGCTTTATACCGCGCATTTATTCACCCGGAACAGGAGGATACCACTATGGCACTTGCAGCTGAAGTGAAAAATGTTTCGGCAGAATCATTGTCATTGTATGTAAACAGGATCATCTGTGAAATCACAGAACTTAGTACAGATGCCTTTACCGACGAAGATGATTTTTTCAGTATTGGTCTTGATTCTATCATGGTGATGCACATGCGGGAAATGATCCTGGATGATAAACATATCAATATTGAAATTTCAGCATTCTACGACCGGGTCAATACACCTGGCAAACTAAAGGAATTCCTGCAGGTTTCTTTGCCGGCAAACGCTTATGTGGAGGAACGTGCTGATGATAATGCCTATGTTCCATATAAACAACCGGAAGTTAGTTCAGATCAGAAACCGAATGAACAGGATGAGGCACTAATGGCACTGGTGAATGAGGTAGTGGAGAAGAGCGGAGGATCCCGTGAGATAACACAACACTTCCGCCGCTATTTTGCCAATAACAGGAATATTGCCGGCTTCAAACCGAAGTGGAAGGATATGGTGTATCAACTAGTGGCAGAAAAAGGCGCTGGCGCACATATATGGGATGTAAATGGCAATCGTTTCCTGGACTTTACAATGGGATTTGGAGTACACCTGTTTGGTTATAATCCTCCTTTTGTGAATGAAGCCTTACAGTATACATTACAGCGTCAGCTGATATTAGGAGCATTATCTCCCCAGGCAGGCAGGCTCGCAGAAAGGATCTGTACAATTACGGGAAATGACCGTGTGGCATTCTATAACACCGGTACAGAGGCTGTAATGGTAGCACTTCGTTTGGCCAGGGCTGCCACCGGTAAAAATAAGATTGTCCTTTTCTCCGGTTCTTATCACGGGACTTTTGATGGCATCCTGGCCAGACCTGGAAAAGGAATTTATGCTGAGCCACTGGCACCCGGCGTAAGCAACACCGTTAGTCAGGATGTAATTGTGCTGCGGTATGGTAATGAACAGGACCTGGAACATATTTTCACATTGGCTGGCGAAATAGCCGCTGTATTGGTAGAACCTGTGCAGAGCAGAAGACCGGATTTCTTTCCGGTAGCATACCTTGAAAAACTCTCGCATATTACTTCCGCCAATAACATAGCCCTGATCTTTGATGAAGTAATATCCGGATTCAGATTCGCTATCAATGGTATTCGTGCTTTTACAAAGGTCCGTCCGGACCTCAGCACTTATGGAAAGATTATAGGAGGAGGAATACCGGTGGGTATTGTAGCCGGGAATAAGAGATTTATGGATGCCGTCGATGGTGGTCACTGGTCTTATGGTGATCCTTCTTACCCTTCAGTGACCAATACATTTGTGGCTGGTACCTTCTGCCATCATCCGCTGGCCATGGAAGCCGGAATGCAGGTGCTTGATTACCTGGAAGCAAATCCTGATATCTATGTATCACTGGAAGAAAAAACAGCACAGATCTGCAGTGAATTAAACAGGTATTTTGAAGAGAAAGATCTTCCGGTAAGTATGGTTCATTTCGGATCGCTTTTCCGGTTTGTTCTCAAAGGAAATTATGAACTGCTTTTTTATAAACTGCTGGCAAAGAATATTTACATATGGGAGGGGAGGAACTGTTACGTGTCAACTGCACATACCCAGGAAGATATCCGCTATTTTATTGATGCAGTGAAGCAAAGTTTTGATGAGTTACTGGCCGCACAACTGATCCGCACTGAAGCACCGGTAGTAAATTCAAGTCTTTCCTATGCACAGCAAAATATCTGGTGGGCCTGGAAATTACAGCCTGATTCATCCGCATTTAATCTTTCAGAAACTTTGTTGATTGAAGGTCCATTTCTTCCTGCAAAATTTGAGGAAGCATGTAACCTGCTGCTTCAGAAGCATGAAATTCTTCGCATGTCCTTTTATGAGGAAGATGGGATACCCCGGCAGCAAATGCGCCCAGATGCCCGTATTACGCTCAGCGAGATCTTCTTACCGGAAGACGAATCAGCAGCAGAGAAAGTATTATTTGAGTTGAACAGCCAGCCATTTAACACCGCCAATGAATTATTATGGAAAGTATCTGTATGCCGGCGCGGTGAGGACCGTTATATCGTATCAGTAACCATTCACCATATCATCTGCGATGGCTGGTCAATGGAAATATTGTTCAATGAGCTGATCGATACCTATAATGAACTGACAACAGGTAATAAAAAAGATCCATCACAGCCTATTCAATACCGTCAATATATAGAAGAAGAACAAAATACAGCTACCAATGAACAACTGAAATCTTTCTGGCATCGCCAGGTAAATAACATAGCCCCGATGAATATGCCGGCTGTAACCGGTAGCCAGGGAAAAGGCGAAGAAACGCTTTTAATAAGCGGTGTAATGTATTCACAAATTAAGCAACTGGCGGCTGATCTGAACCTGAGTGTATTTATTGTAGTAGCCGCTGTTACACAATTGTTATTACATTGTTATACCGGCGCCACAGATCTCACAACAGGAACACCTGTTACAGGTAGAAGTAAAAATAAATGGAACAGGCTGATAGGCCACTTCCTCAATATACTGGTATTACGTATTGATATCAGGAGTGAAGAAAGTGCAGTTGATTTTCTCAACCGGCTTAAAACCCTGCTGCTGGAGATGTATGAAAAGCAGGATTATCCATTTGAACTGTTGAAAAATGAATGCTGGGACCGTAGCAGTACATTCCCATTCTTTGAAGTGGAAATTTCACTGCAGAACTTCCGGTTAAAACGCCATCATAATGACCGGAAATTTAATGATCTCACTGTTCGCCCTTTAGGCGGAAGCCTCTCTATAGATCCCAGGAAATATCCAATGGAGTTCCGCTTTGATGAAGGTCATGAAGATATTATGCTGAAACTGGTCTATGATAGTACGCTATATCCTGATGTGCTGATACAGGAAATGATCAGCGACTGGCAACAACTGCTTGAATTGCTTATAGACCAGCAGGATCAGGCAATTGGAGCACTCACTGCATCCATCAGAGAGATGCAACAGCAAAGAAAATCAAATGCACTTCAAACACACCGCAAAAAGAATATCACCGGCCTTTTATCCAACAAAATACCATAATTATATTCGTTATGCAATTTAACAGACCCCAGTTTTCCCTGAAAAATATACAACCTAAAACCGTTGATCTGCCCGAAGATATATTACAGCGGGAAACGATGTTACCTGGTCACTTTCCCATGGTATATAAGCCGGCTATAGATGGCATCTCCCTGCGTTCATGGATAGGAGATCACCTGGCAGATATCGGGACAGATTTAAAAAAATATGGCGCCATTCTTTTTAGAGGATTTGATGTGCCGGACAGAGATGCCTTCCAGGAAGTGATGAAAGCATTCGGGGAAGAGCTGATGTCTTATAAAGACCGTTCTTCTCCCCGTACTGAAATCAGTGGCAATTTATATACTTCCACAGAGCACCCGGCAGACCAGGTGATCAATATGCATAATGAACTTTCCTACTCTCATACATGGCCGCTGAAGATTGCCTTTTACTGTTCAAAACAACCATTGGAAAGAGGAGAAACTCCTATTGCAGATGTAAGAAAAGTATTAAAGCGACTGCCGGATGCACTTATCAGCAGTTTTAAACAGAAAGGTATTTTATACCGCCGTTTGTTACAAAAAGGAGTAGGCCTGTCATGGCAGGAAGTATATCAGACAGAAGATAGAGCCGTCGTTGAACAGCACTGTAAAACATACGGACTGAATTTTAAGTGGCTGGAAAAGGATGCCCTGGAAATAAAATGGTGCAGGCCTGCTATCCGTATTCATCCTGTTACAGGTGAAGAGATCTGGTTTAATCATGGCTATTTCTTCAACTTCATGGCACTGGCCCCTGAAATCCGTACAGCATTTGCTAGTATGGACGAGCTGCCCTTCAATACTTATTATGGAGATGGGTCTCCCATTGAACCTGCTTTTCTTACCGCTATTTACGAAGCCTACCGGGATGAATGTGTGTATTTCCCCTGGGTAAATCAGGATATCCTGTTAATGGATAATATGCTGGTGGCACACGGTCGTAATTCATTCACAGGAGCAAGAGAAATTAACGTAGTAATGATGCAGCCTTTCGGGGAACATGCCTAATTATTTATACAATGACAAGTATTTTATTGGACGCGATTACCCTGTCCCTTACTGAACAGCAGAAAGTGATATTCAAAACAGGTGGAGATAGACTCCCCGTTTTTTGTAACTGGAAGTTTGAAACTACTATCCCGGTAGATGTTCCGGTGCTGAAAAAAATGATTATCTGCCTTTTTCAACAGCATGAGGCGCTTTCGACCAGGTTTGTAGAACAGGCCAATCTTGTATACCCTTTGCAGAGAATAATGCCGGATGATGTTTCTGGCTATCATATCGCTGTGGAAAGCCATCCCGGTAATGCCACCGATTTCCTGCTGCATTGCAGAAACTATCCGCATGAGACTGAAATGCGTTGCGTATTTATGGCTGCTCCTGATACAACAGCAGGATATTGGAATGCATATCTGCAATTTCCATCAGGTATAGTTGATTTTCATAGTATGGGAAAGCTTTGCGTGGCTATTCAGGAACTCTTTTCCGGACGCATAGCCGCCATTCCGGTCGTTGCATATTCGCAATATGTAAGCTGGCAACACGATACATTAAAAGAAGTACCTGAAGCTGTAAAGGATTGGTGTAACAAACAGTTATCCGGGCAGACTGATTTTACCCCTTTCCTGTTTCACCGCACTGCACCTGTTATTGCCGGGAAATACGAAACCACCTGCAGACATACCATTCCACTCTCTTCTGTTATAACCAGGGAATATTGTTATGCGATTTTTGCTATACTACTCAGTCATTTTACCAATAAAAACGTGGTACGGCCAGGTATTGTTTTACCCGGACGTATATATGATGAACTGGATCAGACTGTAGGATTAATTGACCAGGTAGTGCCTTTACAGCTTACTTTTGACGAAACATGTTCTTTCCATCAACTCAGGACTTTAACCGGTAACCTACTGTCAGAACTTCAATCTGTAGCAGAGTATATCAGTCATGACCTTATTCATACCACTCCTTATATTATCCAGTATGTGAAAATGCCGGAAGGCGTTAGTTTGGATGACTGGCAGGTACTGCAACCCGGTGCCGCTTTACAGTTGGATATACTGGAAGATCATACCCACATCACAACAAGGTGGAATTATAACACGGCCTGTTTTAAAAAGTCTGATGTGGAACAACTGGACGTTGTGTTGCAAAGGTTATTTGAAAAAGGAACAGCTCTTCCGGACAACCTCACGGATGTAAACCAGCTCACAGAAACATTCTCTGTTACTCCGGTAAAGCCGGATCCCACACAAAAGGATATCCTCGGGATGTTTAATACCGCCTGTCATAAATATGCAGCTAAGACAGCGGTTATGGATGATCTTCAAAGTTATACTTATACCTCCTTACAGGAGCAATCGGATATGCTGGCTAAATGCCTGATAGCAGAGAAAGGTATTCAGCGCGGAGATATCATTGCATTATGTACATCCAGGAGTGCAGACCTTATTGCTGTTATTCTGGCCATTCTGAAAACCGGCGCTGCTTTTCTTCCTGTTGATATGTCCCAGCCGGACGAACGTATTCATGCCGTGTTGAATGATGCATCACCCGCACTTATCCTGACCGCACTGCCGGGTGACCGGCATATCCCAGGTAATACCTGTACGGTAAACAGCTTATTCAATACTACGGAAATTAACACCGCCATCACACTTCCCCAAACGCAGGGAACAGATCTGGCCTATATCATTTATACATCCGGTACAACCGGTAAGCCGAAAGGATGTATGATCAGCAGGGAAAACCTGTCGCATTATATACACTGGTGTAATAATAATTACCTGAAAAATAATGATTACGGTAATTTTCCCTGGTTCACACCATTGTCTTTTGACCTTACCATTACCACTATCTTTTTACCATTGGTAAAAGGGAAACGTATCGTGGTATTCCCTGAAACCAAACAGGCAGATGTAATACTGCAGGAATGTTTTTCCGGAGTGAATGGAGTGGATAGCATAAAACTGACCCCTTCACATATCAGCCTGCTGAAACATACGGATATTAAAAGCACATCCATTCAACTTGTGATCACAGGTGGAGAACAATTGCTTCACTCTCAGGTGGATTTACTGTTCGGACTGAATGAAAAAATAAATCTGTATAATGAATATGGCCCTACGGAAGCTACTGTGGGATGCATTGTAAAGAAAATACAGCCGGATGATGAGCTGATCACCATTGGTAATCCTATTGCCGGTATGCGGGCAATGATTCTTAACAACCGGCAGGAACCCTTGATGCGTGGGTTGATGGGAGAACTTTATCTCTATGGTAACGGCATTGCCAAAGGTTACCTGAATAATACCACGCTCACTGGTGAAAAATTTATTACGCTGGGAAATACACTGTTTTATCGTACCGGGGATCTGGTGAGAAGATTACCAAACGGAGAACTCATTTTCCTTGGCAGAATAGACAGCCAGGTAAAGATCAGGGGATACCGGATTGAAACAGAAGAAATTTTATACCATCTCACCCGTATAAAAGGAATTGTAAAAGCGCATATTCTGGTAGAGCAACAGTTGAATGAACCTGTACTGGCTGCCTTCTATGAAGCCACATCCGTTATAGATAAACAACAGTTGCTGAAAGCCCTCAGTGAAAAGCTACCGGCTTACATGATACCGCAACAGTTCTACCAGGTAAAAAATATGCCACTCTCCGTTAATGGGAAAACAGATGAAAAACAGTTGCGGTTGCACACCCTCACAATAAAAGAAGACGCTGTAACTTTTGAGCCTCCCATCAATGAAACTGAAGAAAAAATAGCTGCTATCTGGATGGAGATTTTGCAGGTAAACCGTATTGGAAGGAATGATCATTTCTTTACATCCGGCGGGCAGAGTATAAAAGCTTCTGCACTGGTAGCAAGATTAAATAAACAGTTTCACACTACGCTTACCCTGAAGGATATTTTTGAGTATCCTGTTATTTCAGAACAGGCCACTCAGATAACAAATCATATAAAATCATCTCCTGCAGAAGGCCCCATAGTACTTCCTGCCCAGGAAATGTATGAGCTCTCCGGACAACAATTGCGTATCTGGACGGAACATCATGCCACACCGCTATCCACTGCATATAATATGCCGGTAGCTTACCGCATCAGTGGGCCTTTTGATATAGCACGACTGGTTGCTGCATTTGAAAAAGTGATTACGCAGTTTGAATCCCTGCGTACCACCTTTGTTGATACCGGCGCAGGCGGAATAAAACAGCAGATTCATCCAGGTAATACACTGCAGTATCATTATGAAGAACTGGCCAGGGATGCTGATATAGGGAAAATTTTGCAGGATCATGGTCAGCAGTATATTGCGCTGGATGTATTACCCCTATATAGGGTAGCTGTTTACAAAGTGGCTGCTGAAGATTGGTTATTGCTCATTAACCTGCATCATATTATTGCAGACGGATTATCGGAAGATATCCTGCTGAACCGGCTGTTTACTTATTATGAAGCTGACCATGCCGTCAATGTGTTGAAAGCGCCATTGCAATATAAGGAGTATGCTGCATGGCAGAATAAGCTGAACGCTGCGCACCGGCATAGTGCAGCATACTGGCTTCATAAGTTCAATACCCCGGTTCCTGCATCCGGTATTCCTGCTCCAGGCAAAACAACACGGTTACAGGAAGATATGGCAGACACTTATACCGTTGACTTTGGAAAGGAACTGACAGCCGGGTTGCTGGCATTTTCCAATACACATCAACATACACTTTTCACTGCGTTATTGAGTATCGTAGATCTGTTATTATATCGTTACAGCGGGGTGAAAGAACGGGTAATAGCTGTACCCGTAGATAATCGCCTGGATGTGGTTTTTGAACAACAGGTAGGCTTTTTCCTGAATACTATACTGCTTAAAAATACATTGGATTCTGCAGCGGATGCGTTGCAATTAATTGATAATTGGGCCACAGAACTGGCTGAAGCGTTACAACATAAACAATATCCTTATGAATGGCTGGCCAGGGAGCTGGTTAGCCGAGACCAGATGCAGGGGCAATCTCTTTTTCATGCACTGGTTAATTTCCAGGAACGGGAACATGGAAATGTGATAGAGAAAGGAGGCTTGCGGCTTGAAAAGATGGACTACAATTACCGTACAAATGCCAAGGTGGAACTGGCATTCAATTTTTCGCTGCATAACAATAACCTGTACCTGGCAGTAGACTATAACAGTTCTCTTTATTCAGGAGAATTTATACACCGCATGACCCGTCATTGCATGGAACTTACCAGGCAACTAATGCTTGATGCCCAACTCCACGTAGGTAAAATACCGATGCTGGACGATGCAGAACAACAGCAATTATTTGCGTATGCTTCAGGTCCTTGTAAAGCACTTTTACCTGGAATGACAATCATTTCTTCCTTCCAGGAACAATCATTGAAACATGCGGGACGTATAGCTGTTGTTTCGCCATCAGGAAGTACCACCTATGAAATGCTGGGAAAGAAAGTGGGTATCATAAGTGAACTGCTGACTGATTGGGGCGTTGAACCGGAACAGGTTGTGCCGGTACTGGCAGCCGGTAATGAATTAACGATTGTAACCATGCTGGCTATTATGCAGTGCGGCGCGGTTTACCTGCCCATAGATGCAAAACATCCGGAACCCCGGATTAATTCCATACTCAAACAGGCAGGAGTGAACCTGGTACTTAATACATCCGGTATGCCTTTCCTGTTGGCAGGAATAGATATCAGGGTTCCCGAGACCAACCGTCCTCTCTATAATTATGACGCACCTGTAGTCATTAATCAGGAATCTCCGGCCTACATGATTTTTACTTCCGGTACCACCGGTGTCCCCAAAGGGCTCACTATTACGCATGGTGGATTCATGAACATGATTGCAGCACAAACCGAAGGTTTTGGTATCCGGGAAACGGACCGTTGCGGATGGTTTGCATCTCCAGGATTTGATGCCTCACTGTCTGAAATATTTATGGCACTTTTTTCAGGGGCGGCACTACACATTCCGGAGCCCGGTCTGATGCACAACCAGCCTTTATTTATTGACTGGCTGACGGAACACGCTATTACAGTAGCAACCATCACTCCCGCTTACCTGCAGGCACTGCCATCCGCATTACCATCCGCTTTGCGGGTGTTAATTTCGGCGGGTGAAACCTTACCTGTAAAAACCGGGCAGGCCCTGGCAGCCAGGCATACCTTATTTAATGCCTATGGTCCCTCTGAAAATGCGGTATGTACCACCTTTACAAAAATTAATCCTTCAGATACTGTCATGTCAATAGGTACGCCTATTGTAAATGTAAAAGTTCGTGTAGTAGATACCGACGGCATGATGGTGCCGGTGGGTGTACCCGGTGAACTACATATTTCAGGGCCCGGACTTGCAAAAGGTTATTACAACAATGACAGGGAAACCGGGAAACATTTTTATGAAGAAGACCATCAGCATTGGTACCGCACGGGTGACTGGGTACAATGGTTACCCGGAGGACTGCTGGAATTTATAGGCAGAAGGGATCAGCAGATAAAAATTAATGGTAACAGGATGGAGACGGAAGAAGTGACCCGTTGCCTGCTGGAACTTCCTGCTGTGAAAGATGCGGTAGTTGTATATCATACATTTGAAACAGCACAACATCCGGTCCTGCTGGCATATGTTGTGCTGCAAGAAGAGTATGCTGACTATACAACGGATGCCCTGATGTTTGCATGCAGGACTGTTTTACCATCTTATATGGTACCTGCATTTTTTGTGCCGGTTGAGCATATACCACTTAACATCAACGGTAAGAAAGATATTACAGGTTTACCTTCTCCCTTCCTGCACATACCTGATCATGAAACGGTGGCAGTAACCGCAGCAGAAATACTGTTATGTGAGCTGTACGGGGAGTTGCTGGGAATTACCGTTGCAGACCGTTTTACAAATTTTTTCGCAGCCGGGGGGCAGAGCCTGATGGCGATAAAATTGATTTCAGCGATTTACCGGCAGGAAAAGAAGCGCATTACATTAGGTGATTTGTACCGGTATCCGGTGGTGCATGAACTGGCATCGTTGTTGGAAGCCAAAGAAAAGGATCCCGACCTTCAGGAAGAGAGACAGGACCGATGGATCAGCGCTACTCCCATGCAGCAGCATGTATGGGCTGATATGGAATTACAGGGTGGACTAAAATACCTGATGACAGGTGCTTTTGAACTGAAAGGTCCGCTGGATGTATCCCTTTGGTTAAAAGCAACCACAAAAGTCCTGGAAGAACAGGACGCACTCCGTTACCGTTTCCGGTTATCAGGCAACGGGCTTTTATGCAAACCATTTGCAATTGAAGTTACACAGGTGCAGTTTCAGGATCATATGGATGGGCAGGACAAGGAGACTTTCGTAAAGGAATTGTCTGCCATTGCTATAGATCCTACACTGGAGCCCTTATGTTATTGTTACCTCCGGGAATATGGTGCGGGCGATTATCTCTTTGCTTTTAAATTACATCATCTTATAGGAGATGCATGGACCATTAAAATCCTTTTTACTTCAATTCTTGCATATTATCATGCATCCACTGAAAATGAAAATATCATATCCTATAATAATTACGCAGATGAAATAAGCAAGGTATCTCCTTTTGTTCCTGATCGTAAAAGGCTTGCAGGTACGGGAATATTAAAGGAAATAACCGGTAAAAGCGGAGAGGGTTATTTTAAACATCTGTTTTCAGAAAGTGTACTGGTAAGTATCCGTGCCCTGGCACAGTTATATGAAGTGTCTTCATTTGCTGTAATCACAGGCCTGCAGGCATTGTCTTTCATGGAAGCTGGAGAATCCGCTGCACTTACAGTTTATACACCTTTACACGGAAGATTCGATCCGCGCTGGCATCACACTGCAGGAGTGTTTATGAATGTAGTGGCTTTCACTATTGCCAGGCAGCCTGGTATGCGTTTGGCTACATTATTACAGGAAGTACAACGTCAGTATACCCGTTTTACGAATGACACCGTCGCATTTACCGCACAATGGATTCCTTCAGCTGCGGAAGAGAATATAGCACGCGGTACCATGGAAATTCATATAGATGATTTTTCGGAACAGTATGGTGAACAGATAAAATCCCTGCCAGATATTGCTGTATTGCCTTTTGAATCGTCTATAAATATGGTAAGGAAATTCAGCGTGGAATTGCATTTTAAAACAGATTACGCTGCACTGATGGCGGAATGCCTGTTTGATCGGCAGTTTTTTAGTGAATCAAACATAAGGCGTGGTATCAACAGGCTGGAGCAGCTGCTGCTTGCACCTGTACACGATGACTCATTAACGGTTGCGGAGCTGATGAAGGACATCAGCAACAGGGAGAATGCAACTGTACAGGCGTCACAATCATCAAATATAAAAGCATTTTTAACTAAGAGATAAGCATCTTCATTTATGAGTACCTTTCATATATCTCCTGTACAGAAAAGAATATTCAGGCATTCAAGGGAAAAGAAACTATTTCATTATGCATTGTTCCGTATAAATGTTCCTGTTGCCCATGATCTGGTACAACGCTGGCGCCAGCTGGTAAATAAGCATAGCATTCTGCGTACTACATTTACCTATAACAACAATGTATTACTCCCGTTCCAGGAGATAACAACAGCAGACCACACAACAGTAAAGTTAATTACAGCAGATGAAAAGGACATCGCGGATAACTGGAATATGTTTACAAAAGAAGAAAGTGATGCCATCAGGCTGATCATCTTTCAGACAACTGAGGAACAACCGGTTTATTTTGGCATCGTCTCGCCGGCTGTATATTTGGATAGCTGGTCTATACGGTACCTGGCACAACAACTGATCACCACAGCCGATATAAACGCCGAATCTCCTGAGTTTGTGCAATATGTGGAATGGCTGGAGCAACTTTCTCCTCCGGATGAAGGTCTTCCCGCCGGATTGGAAGCTGCATGGACAAAGGGTACAGGAGCATGTACCCTTACGCTGGAAGAAGGTCATGCAGACGGACAAACCTATATTACACAGGAAGTGATCCTCCCGGATGATCTGTTAACTGAGCTGAACGCTATCGCGCTCAAAATGGACCTTCGGCCATGTGATATCTGGTACTGGGCCTGGACAAACCTGCTCGCTTTATACCAGGAGCAGGAACAGGGATCACATCTCCTGGTTTCTTCCGGGCGTAACTTTGAGGAGTTCAGAGAAATTCCCGGCCCGTTTGCCAAAGCAATCAGTTATCATATACGAAAAGAACAGCAGCAGGATATATTAAGCCTGAAAGAACAAAGAGAGAGTCTGGAAGTATACCGGGAATATTTTAATCCGGAAGGGATGCCTGCACATTCCTGTTCATTTGAATACCTGGAGCGTATACATTTTCCTGATACGGTGATGAAAGAAATGCCGGTCTGCATCGATAGTTTATCTGTTAATGAACCATTTGTGCTTTCGTTTTTTGCGGAAGAAAGGGTTGATACAACAAGAGTATTATTGCAGGCGAATGAACAGGCAATATCCGCAGTATCACTTGCCTGGATCAGCCAAACCCTGCTGCAGTATATCAATGCCTTTGCAGAACAGGAAGGAGATGTAATAAATATTCCTGTATTGTTAACCCCGGATGCAGAAAAGAAAATACTGGATGAGCTGGCATTTGGAACTGACATATTATATGATAAGGAAACATTGACAGATATTTTTATAGATACGGTTACCCGTTTCCCTGAAAGTAACGCCGTAATCTGGGGGCAGGGTAGTATGACATACAGGGAACTGTTCTTTCGCGCCAGGCAATTATCGGAAACGTTAATGGAACAATTTGATATCTCTCCGGGCGATAGAGTAGTAGTACATGTTTCCCGCACAGATAAAGTGGTGCCGCTTATCTGGGGAATTATTTTTAGTGGTGCTACTTATATCCCGGTAGATAAGCAATACCCGGAGGAAAGGATCAGGTATATCCTGGAACAGTCTGATGCAAAACTCCTCATCACAGACAGTACAATGGATACGATGCTGAAAAAGGTATCCTTTGATCAGCTGTTAATGGAATCTGCTGTAATCAGTTTGTCGCGCTCACTACCGGTATGCGGGGCTGATCATCCCGTTTACATATTGTATACGTCGGGAACCACCGGTTTGCCGAAAGGTTGTGTGATTACGATGGATAACCTGTTGCATTATACCCGTTGGGCAAACAGTTATTATTTCAATGATGCTGCAGAGGGAGTAATGCCATTATTTACAACGCTGGCATTTGATCTTACCGTTACTTCTTTTTTCTGCACGCTGATGAGAGGAGCTGCCTTATATGTGTTTGGAGAACAGGATTACATAAATCAACTTATCAGTGATTCCTTTAAAGGATTATCCGGAATAGATACGATTAAATTGACACCATCGCACATACGGATTTTACCATATCTGGATGTGCATACCACTCACATAAATACCTGTATTGTAGGAGGTGAGGCATTACTTGAAAGTGATGTTAAAATATTGAGGGCCCTAAATCCAGGGATGAATATCTATAATGAATACGGTCCAACGGAATGTACGGTAGGCTGTATTGTATGGAAAGTGCCTGAAACATTCCATACAATCCTGGTAGGGAAACCTATCAGTAATACCAGTGCATTCATCTTTAACACGGATATGGAGTTGTGTTCACCCGGTATTGAGGGAGAAATTTATATCAGTGGAAAAACAGTTGGTGCCGGGTATTTCAGGGATGACGAAAAAACAGCAGCCAGGTTTATTCCTGTTGCCGGTACTTCCAGCAAATTGTATCGTACCGGCGACAAAGGCTATTGGATGCCGGATGGTAACATCCGTTATACAGGCAGGAATGATCAGATGATCAAAATCCGGGGTTACCGGATAGAACCGGGTGAAATAGCGGCTGTAATAAGACAGGTGGCCGGTGTGAATGATGCTTTTGTAATGGCATGTATGAATGCAGATAATGAATTGGAACTGGTAGGCTATTATGAAGGAACACAATTATTGACAGATAAAATACAGGCACAGCTTAACATCCATCTCCCTGTATACATGCATCCTCCTCACCTGATAGCGCTGGAGAAATTTCCACTGAATGTAAATGGTAAACTGGATATGGCTGCACTACCTTCTCCCGAAGAAGTACGCGGGCGTATGCATCATTATGTAGCACCACAAAAAAAGCTGGAAAAACTGCTGGCAGGTGTTTGGGAGACTGTAATGAAAAGAACACAGATAGGTATACATGATCATTTCCTGAGTATAGGTGGAGATTCCATTAAAGCTATCCAGGTTGTAGCACGGATGCGCGATATAGGATGGAAATTGCAGGTGGGGGATATTCTCAGGTGTTCAACGATCGCATCGCTGGTGAACTACCTGCAAGAAAATGATCCGCATCCTGAAGCAGATGCCGCCATCACAGGGGAAGTACCACTTACACCCTTGCAGATTAAATTTTTCAACGATAACATTACACAACCTCATTATTATAATCAGTCCATCCTGTTGGATGCGGGAGAGCGGGTGAATGAAGACCGGCTAAAAAAAGCCATTCTTAAATTGTGGCATTCACATGCCATGTTACGCGCTACTTTTCCAATAACAGACAATGTACGCACCCTGAAAATATTACCTGCGGACATGCCTGGAAATGATTGTTTCCTGGTGCTTTCCAACGCTGATGAGCAGAAGGAAGAACAGATGCGATACTGGCAGGCACGGTTTGACCTGGAAAGAGGGCCCTTGTTTCGCTGTTTGTTGTTCCGCGATGGCGAAAAAGACATGATCTTCCTTTTAGCACATCATCTTATCATAGATGGCGTATCCTGGAGAATCTTACTGGAACAGTTATCCCGGCTGTACCTGATGACCAACCCGGAAGACCTTCATCTTTCAGCTACAGGGTCCTATTACCAGTGGTCAGTTGCTTTGAAGCAGCGGGTGCAGCAGATCTCTGTCGCTGAACAGGATTACTGGGAAAAGATGAGTGAAAGCATAAAAGATGAATGGCCGGCAGAAAGACACATAGAAAAGACATTCCGTCACTATGAATTGCGAAGTGGTGTTTTGCCCGCAGAAAAAACAGGTCAGTTGCTGCACATGGATCTGCATGGAATGGGAATATCGATCGAAGAGATCTTACTATCCTGCCTGTCTGAAACGATCTGCAGGTGGAATGGGATGGACGAAATAACCTGTTACCTGGAATCTCATGGCAGAAGTAGTACCGGTGATGCTGCTGTTTTTGCAGAAACGATTGGCTGGTTTACCATGAAATACCCAATCAGGCTTTCCGGCATGCCGGATGCTGAAGTAGCGGGCAACATTCAGCAAACCATTCATGCGATGGAACAAATACCCGGTAATGGAGAAGGGTATCTTTGTCTTAAATACCTGACGGAAGAAAATGTGCTTAAAAATGGGAATGAGCCGTTTTTTACTTTCAATTACCTGGGACAAGGAGATACGCTGGATAATACTCCGTTTTCCATTCATAAAATATCCTCTTTTCAACAGGATATCGGGGGAGAAATTTATATGCCTTCTGCGGTTTTCTTTACACTGATTATTACAGATGGTGTTTTATGCATTGATATTTCTTATCACCAGGGAGTTTATACAAGGTCTGCCATTGAAGAGCTGTTGCAGCTATACATACTTACCCTTGAAAGATATATTACCGAATTGCGGAGTGATACCTATTCATTTAAAAGAACATTATCCGGAATAGATACCCAGGGGCTTAATGCAAGGGAGCTGGATGAGATACTTAATTCAATTTAACGATGCAGCATAATATTCAAAGTATACAAATACTAACACCCCTGCAGGAAGGGTTGTTATTTCATTCCCTGGCAAAGACGGATGATCAGGCTTATTTTGAGCAATATTGTTTTACCCTGCCTGGTAAAATAGATGAAGTCTGTTTTGAAAAAAGTCTTGCCTTCATATTTCAACGGCATGATGCATTACGTACAAAGTTTATTGCTGATAAGGGTGTTCGGCCAGTGCAGGTGATACTGGAAAGTATGACACCGGAGTTAAGTGTTCACCCGCTGGAAAAGGATGAACCGGCTAAACAGCAGGCATACCTTGATACATTTCTTGAACAGGACAGGTTACGTTCTTTTGAGCTGCAGTCAGGACCATTGTTCCGGGTAGCGATATTACAACTGGGCGATGTTTCAAAGCTGGTGGTTTCATTTCACCACATAATTCTAGATGGCTGGAGTTATGCGATTATCATGCATGAATTGATCAGTCATTACCGCGCAGAAAAGAACGGGCTGCAGTTTCAACCTGGTAAGCCGGTTTCTTTTACGGGTATTACGGGTTGGCTGGCCACACAGAAACAGGAAGAGATAACGGCTTACTGGTTAAAGCACCTGGATATTGAACCGGATTTTACGGTGGCTTCTTTAACCCCCGTTTTTATGCAGCCCTCCGTTAGCATGCAGCAGGTTTCCCTGCAAACTGTTTTAAGCACGGAAGTATCAAATGCATTAAAACAGGCAGCAGTAAAACTCCGCGTAAGCGTTAATTCCATCTTATATGGTATATGGGGAATTTTATTATCGCGATACAGCCGCCGGCAAAAAGTTGTTTCGGGTGTAACAGTGTCCGGACGTGAAATTGACATCCCTGATGCCGAACGTGTGGTGGGTATGTGTATCAATACAATGCCATTCGCATTCCAGGTAGAAGATAGCTTATTACTGGATCAGTATTTTAAGGATATTTCGGGGAGACTGATCAGCAGCTTTCCCTATCAGTATTGTTCCGTAGTGGAAATTCAACATGCGGCAGGAATAGAAGGTGCACTGTTTGATCATATACTGGCAGTGGAAGATTACCCGTTTGATGAAGTGAAAAACCAGCGCGATGATAAGGTATTTGAAACAACTGTATTTGATCGTACCAATTATCCCTTATCTGTTCATATATCTGTAGGAGAGGGTATTTTATGGCGACTATCCTACAACCCGGACAGGTATCCGGATGCACTTATGGTGCAGGTGCTCAAACACATTGAACTGCTGGCTACCCAGGTAGCAGCAGCTGTTAGTCATGGTTTACGGCTCTCAGACATCAGCATTTGGGGGGATGTCCATACGAATAAACTGATCAATAGTTTCAATGATACAAAGGGCGATTATCCGGCAGAAGAAACGCTTTTATCGATTTATTACGCGCAGCTAAATCGTCAGTCGCCGGCTATTCTTGAAGATGAAAATCACCGGTTTACAGTAAAGGAAATAGAGCTGTACAGTAATGCGGTACAGTCTGCACTGGCCGGCGCCGGCATTGAAAAAGGGGATGTAGTGGCTATTTGTTGCGAACGGTCTGTATGGCTGATGGTGGCTATCATGGGGGTTTTTAAACGTGGAGCCACTTACCTGCCGATTGATATGCGGTTACCAGAAGAACGTATCTCCTACATGATGCAGGATGCGGGGGCAAAGGTGGTGCTTGGGTATGGTAAACTTTCTTTTAGTACTGGCGCAGATAACATTTACATAGATATTGAATCTGCTATTCAACAGCCGCATGTATCCGGCATTGATGTGGTTGCCCTGGAACCGGCAGATGCGGCATATATTATTTATACTTCCGGATCTACCGGTAACCCTAAGGGAGTGGTGGTGGAGCATGGAGCTGTGGTGAACAGGATATACTGGATGCAAAAAGAGTATCCACTGTCACAAATGGATTGCATCCTGCAAAAAACCACCAGCAGTTTTGACGTTTCTGTATGGGAGTTATTTCACTGGTTGTTTTCCGGATGCAATACTTTCTTTTTAGCTGCAGGGAAGGAAAGTGCACCAGACGAGATGATACGCACGATCAAAGAGCGGCAGATTACAGTGATTCATTTTGTACCTTCTATGTTGTCCCTGTTTATGGACATGCTTTTACAGGAAGGTAATGCCAGTGATTGCGCTTCTCTGCAATATGTTTTTTCCAGTGGAGAGGCATTATCCTTTGGAGCAGTACAACAGTTTAATGACTACTTATACCGGCAGCATAACACCCTGCTGATTAATCTGTATGGACCAACGGAAGCGACTGTGGATTGTACCGGGTTTGTTTGTTCTCCTTTAGCGGAAACTTATAAATATATTCCAATCGGAAAGCCTTTGCTGAATGACAGGGCTTATATCTTTGACGCACAATACCGGTTACTGCCACCGTGGATACCAGGCGAACTCTGGGTTGCAGGTGTCGGCGTTGCACGTGGTTATATTGGTAAAGAATCACTGACCAGGGAAAAGTTTATGGCAGATCCTTTTGTAAAAGGCGAACGGATGTACCGTACCGGGGATCTTGCGATGTGGAGTGATACCGGCAATCTCATATACCTGGGCAGAATAGATCAGCAGATTAAATTCAATGGCCAGCGGATAGAACCCGGTGATATTGAAGCAAAAATATTATTGTTGGAAGGAGTGCGGGAAGCCGTTGTCCTGTTGCATAAAAAGGCGGCTGGAATTTCCATATTATATGCTCTTTATACAGGAGATGAAATACCGCTGCTTAGCATCCGGGAACAACTGGCCAAATGGCTTCCGGCATATATGATCCCCTCTGGTTTTAAGTGTGTGGAACATATACCGCGATTAGGCAGTGGAAAGATTAACCGTAAGGAGGTACTTTTATTACTGAAAGATGAAGTGCCTGCCACTGCCGGTTTGCAGGAAGATGCAGTACAGTTTGAATTAAGGCAGATATGGCAAAAACTGATCGGGAAGCAGGTAGACCCTGCACTTGATTTCTTTGCCAATGGCGGGCATAGCCTCACCGCTATCAGGATGTTATCTGCTATCAGAAGAAATTTTGATGTACAGGTTTCCTTACCGGATATATTAACACATAACACGCTGAAAGATCTGTCGGCTTTCATAAAAGAACTGCAACCATCCTCCGCAACTATTGTTACAGCTTCTCCTGCGCCGGATGCACTGGCACTGCTACCTGCACAGGAAAGTATTTACGTGTTGGAAAGTTTGCCTGATATTGGTTGTACTTACCATGTTCCCGGCCTGATACGCCTGGAAGAAAAACCGGATGAACAGCTTTTGCTGCAGGCTATAAAAGAGCTGATGAAAAGACATACAGTTCTTTGTACCAGGTTTCTACAAATTGATGGTAATGTGCAACAGCAGATACTTCCTGCAGATATAGTATTTGATGCATTCATTATAGCGGGAGGATTAACTTACCTGGAGCCGGATAGCGAAGATCCATTAGCTTTATTCCGGCAGCAAAGGCAAAAAATAGCTATTGATCAGGCGCCATTGTGCAGGTTTTATCTGTTGCAGCAGCATAGTGTCTTCTTCCTTTTAATGGATATACATCATCTTATCACAGATGAGTATTCCAACACTTTATTCCTCCGGGAATTAATACAGTTATATCATCAGGAAGAACTTCCTCAGCCTTCCCTACAGTTTCATGATGTGGTAAGATGGTATGAACAAACATATCTTCCGGGAGAGCAATATGCAAACGACAAAGCGTGGTGGGCCAAATGGTTGGAAGCATTGCCGGCTTCATTACAGTTGCCGGCAGCACCTATTACCGGTGATTCATTGTTTGAAGGAAATACATTACAGGATGTATTTCCTGCCGGAGTCGCCGGTAAGATCCGGTCATTGTCGGCAGATCTGGGTGTAACAGACTTCGCCGTAATATTATCTGTGTTCCAGTTAGTATTAGCCCGTTTAACAAAACAAGCCAGCTTTACTTGTGGTATTCCTGTTTCCAACAGGAGTATTGCCGGGATGGAAGATGTTACCGGGTTTATGGTAAACACGCTTCCCATCCGGGCAGATTTGCTACCGGCTGTTCCCTTCCGGGAATATATGCGGGAAACAGGCAGGCGGTTATCAGCATTGATGCAACATGCATGGTATCCGCTTTCACATATTTTGATGGATAAGAAGTTAGCAGGCTCCGGTAATACACAACCCCTGTTTAATATTCTTTTCAATTACGTGGTATTACCACAGGATGACGATGAACGGGATTTTCCGGACAAGCAGCTTGAGACGGATGCTAAATTTGATCTCAGTATTGAAGTTACCGCGCAACACGAAACTTTTTTTATTTCTGTGATATATGCTACCGGAAAAGTGGATGCGGCTTTCCCGCAATTATTGTATGATACTTTCTGTGAACTGCTGGAGGGAGATATTATAAAACTGGATACTTTCATCAAAGTTAAACTGCCTGCAATTGAAACGCCTGTGCCATTGATCGTTACAAGGGATACAACTGCCGATACCATTGTATTGCAACAGCTATCCCTGTTATTTAAAGAAACACTGGGGCTTGAAGTAGTACATCCTGAAGATGACTTTTTCTTTTCAGGCGGTCATAGTCTGTTAGCGATTAAACTGATTAACAGGATACGGGAGCGGCTCAAAGTAAAGCTCAATTTGTACGATGTATTTAATAACCCGCGGTTGGTCGACCTGGCATCATTGATCACCTCCCTTGAAAGAGCGGCTGATCAGGATATTCCAATGGCTGGGGAGCGCGATTTTTATGCGGTTTCACCTTTGCAGAGAAGGCTCTGGTTGCTTCAGACAAATGAACCGCAGGATATCTCTTACAATATGACCACCGCTTTCAGGGTAATGATTGCTTTAAACAAACCATTACTTGAAGAATGCCTGGATTACCTTGTGCAGCGTCATGATCAGCTGAGAGCAAGCATAGTGCTGTATGATGATGGTCCTGTAGTAAAATTATCAGGAACACTGCTTTCAGCTGCTTATCTGCATTATGTAGATGGTGTTGAAAGCGTAGAGGAATTTAAATCCCTGGCAGGTGATTTCTGTAACCAGCCGTTCATATTGAATCAGGGGCCGTTATTCCGTGTGATGATCATGCAAAATAATCCGCAGGATTTTTATATCGTATTCAACCTGCACCATATTATTACGGATGGATGGTCTATCTCTATCCTGTTATCAGAATTGATCCTGCTTTACAATGCAAAACTAAAAGGAGATCATTATTCGTTGCCTCCACTTTCTTTACGTTATGTAGATTTTGCACAATGGATGTCTGGAAGGAATCAGCAAGACTCATCCGCATACTGGTTGTCGAGAATTGGACCACAGATCCGGCAGGCCGCTTTTCCACATGTAAAAACTGAAGACAATTTATTGGGAGCCACTTCGAATTTTATTCTGCCTGACGATCTTTCACGTCTGGTTATACAAACAGCCCAGGAAAGGAAATGCACCACATTTCAACTAATGATGTTTGCTTTTGCATTATTGCAATCCAGGCTTTCGGGCAATGATCATTTTATAATTGGCACCTCTGTATCCGGGAGGACGAACAGTGCGATGGAGCCTGTTGTAGGATTTTTTGTGAATATGATGCCTGTGGTAGTAAATATTGATAAACAGGTGATACTCCGGGAAGCCTTACAGCATTTTGCAGCAGGTATGGCTGCTGATATGGCACATGCCGCCATTCCATTTGATGAGTTGTCTGCCTTATTCAGAAAAGAGAGAGCGATACAGTTAGGGAATTATATCAACACCCGGTTTGTATATAACGATTTTTCTTCGCTGGATATACATGCCGGTGATATTGCAGTTGAAGAGATAGAAGTGAAAATGGAAGGAAGCAAGTTTGATCTCAGTTTTACCGTGCAACCATTCGGGGAAGGTTTATCACTCAATGTTGAATATAAAACAAGCATGTATACCAAAACGGTGATTCATACTTATGCGAATCAATGGCAAATGATGCTGAAACGTGTTTGTGAACTGGACGACGTGAAGGTGGAATCGCTTTTTTTAACCGGTTGGGATGAATCTGCTGTCAACCTGAAATCCCGTTCCCATGAGCTATTGAAACATTTGAAAGGTGTATCATAAATAAAACTGAACAGATGAAAAAAGAAGATGTTTTACAATCCTTGAAACGTGCGGTTCCAAAACCTGTTATAGCCGGCAAAACCGTAGAGCAGGAAATTATGCAGGGAGGTACAGAACATACAAAGTATGCCGTGTTATCCTGTAATGATAATAATACCACGTTAAAAGACTGGTTAATTGCCAATAAACCACAGGTTGATAAATTATATACCACTTACGGTGCTGTTCTTTTCAGGGGCTTTAAAGTTGGCAATGAAGATGATTTTCAACAGGTATGCCAGTCATTTGCAGGGAAGCTGCTGGATTATACAGAACCATCAACGCCAAGAACAAAGGTGAATGATAAAGTATACACTTCTACCGAATATCCAAAAGAAAGGCATATTCCGCTGCATAATGAACATTCCTATACAGATACGTGGCCGGGTAAAATATGGTTTTACAGCAGGGAAGCGGCTGTTTCCGGCGGGGAAACGCCTATTGCAGATGCTGCACTGGTATACAGGCTGATGCCGGTTGCCCTGAGAGATAAATTTGAACAACTGGGAGTAAGTTACGTGCGAACATTCCACAAGGATATAGATCTGCCCTGGCAGAAGGTTTTTGGTACGGATAGCAGGGAAGAAGTGGAGATGCTTTGTAAAAAGAAAGGGATGACTTTCAGCTGGAAAGAAAACGATGTATTACAAACATCCTATACTGTTCAGGGAGTAGCAGTACATCCTTTATCGGGAGAGAAAGTCTGGTTTAACCAGGCGCATCTTTTTAATATCATGAGCCTGGATGAGGTCACCAGGACATCACTGATAGAATTATTAGGAGCAGCAAACGTACCCAGGAACAGTTTCCTGGGAGATGGCAGTGTGTTAAGCAAAGAAGACCTGGATGCTATTGCAGCTGCCTATAGTAAAGCTTCGATTATATTTCCCTGGCAGAACAATGATGTGTTGTTACTGGATAATATGCGTTTCGCACATGGAAGAAGACCATTTACGGGTAACCGGAAGGTACTGGTGGCAATGTCTGACCCTATTTCTCTGAAACCGGAGGTTACACCTGCCGGCGCTATAACCAATGCCCGCAGAAATACATCTGCTTTTTTTGGACGGAAAGCAAGACCTCAAACCGAAGAGTGGCTGCGTTACCGGCTGGCAGGCCTTTACAGGATATTGGCTATGGAGGGACTGGATGAAGGAATCAGTGGTCATATCTCCTTAAAAGTACCTGGACAGGAAGATCTTTTCTGGGTAAATCCATTCGGATTGTTTTTTGAAGAGGTAACCCCGGATAACCTCATTACCGTAGATGGCAAAGGCAATGTTGTAGCAGGCGATTATCCTGTTAATGTTGCAGGATTTTGTATCCATTCAGCACTGCATAAAGGCCGGCCTGACATTCATTGTATTGTTCATACCCATTCTCCCCACGGCATCGTATATACATCACTCGGTTTACCTATAGCGCCCATCAACCAGACATCCTGCATGTTCTTTGAGGATCATGCTTTATATGATGAATATAATGGTCCGGTATTATCAGATAACGAGGCGCAGCAATTGCTCCATGCAACCGGGGAAAACCATACCCTTTTACTCCGGAATCATGGAACGCTAACAATGGGAACAGATCTTGAGTCTGCTGCTATTCTGATGATTGCTGCAGAGCAGGCTTATACCACTAACCTGATGGCCATGCAATCAGGAACACCACTACCTATAGCTCCGGATGTAGCCAGGCTTACCAGGCAATGGATTGCAAACCCAATGAGTATGCAAATAGAGTTTGATGCGTATTTGCGAAAAGCCGAACGTTTTTATCCTGATCTGATCCAATATAAACCTCTTTAATATTTTATGACTACTGCACTTACCTACAGATTATCTCCCCAGCAGCAATCCCTGTTGTTATCCTCCCCATCAGGTTTTAACTATAGTAAATTGTCTTTTTCAGTTGCCGGTCATTATACAAAACAACATATTCAGGATACATTTATTTCGCTGTTGAACAGGTATGATATTTTTCGATTGATACTAAAGGAAAGTGATGAGGGAGAATGGTTACAATCCATGAGTGGTGAAACGAAAGTACTATTTACACAACGGCAGTCGCCTGAAAATAACGGTCAATCGTTTCAGCTGTACATATCCATGCAGGAGATTGCCGGTGGTACCATGATCCTGCTGGAAGCGAATCCGCTGGCTGCAGATGTAGTCAGCCTGATGGTTTTACAGGAACAGCTGCTGCATATGCTGGAAGAAGATCACCAGGAAGAAGAGGGGATCGGCTACCTGCAATATGCAGAATGGCAATGCCAGTTACTGGATAGTGATGATGCCACAGAAGCACTTACTTTCTGGAATCGCCAACACCTTCATGGTGAACTGATATTGCGTAATGAAACTCCTTCCGTAAAGCAGGCTGGCCAGCCGGAAGTCTGTACAACGTCCCTTCCTCTCCGGTTATGCAAGCAATTGTATGATAAAGCAAATCATACAGGCATCACTCCTGAAACCATCTTTTTGGGGGCCTTCCTGGAAGTATTGCAGTTACTGACGGATAGTGAATTATTTTCTGTTGGCCTGGAATGTTATGGAAGAGAATTTGATGAATTAAGTTCCACGATAGGCTTATTGAGTAAGGTATTGCCCTTTACCATTAAAAAAGACCAGCCTGATCTTTTTCAATATGTGGATCATAACCTCCAAAATATTAAAACGTTTCAGTTATACACTACCTCTGATAAAATATATGATTATCAGTTTGGGTACATTCATACCAATAATATTTTAGAAACAGTATTTCAATGGATACAGGGAGAAAAATTGAAATGCCAGATCATAGAACAGGAAAAGTCTGTGGAAATTTCATACTGGTATAATCCTGATTATTTCAGGGAGGAAGATATCCGGTTGATGTTGAGCCTGTACGTATCCGTATTACATGAACATGCAGGCCTGGCAGGACGCACCGCATTGTTTCGTCAGACCTTTGCTGAACAGGTAGCTGCCGGAAGGGAAGTCGCACCTGCACCTTTCCTTCATGTTGTGGATGTCTTCCGTGCTGTTGCTGCCCGGGTGCCGGGAAATATGGCTGTGCGCTCTTTGTCGGGCGATCTTACTTATGATGAATTGAACCGTTATTCTGATCTGGCAGCAGCTTCTCTGGTGCACAGGCACGATGTAAAAGCAGGCGATTTTGTAGGCGTAATGATGAATGAAAATCAGTGGCTGCCGGTTGCGCTGCTGGCAGTAATGAAAGCAGGTGCTGCTTATGTTCCCCTGGACAGTGGTAATCCTCCTGCCAGGATACAGCATATACTGGCGGATGTAGCTGTAAAATGTATTATTTCAGATATACAGGAAATGCCTCACTTATCAGTAACAGCCCTGTCCGGGCTTTGTCAGGATCATGGGTTACCATTACCTGTTTGTGATTTTAACGGCACAGAAACAGCTTATATGATCTATACTTCCGGTACTACAGGAAAACCAAAGGGAGTAATGATTACAGGCGCAAATTTGCTGAATTATACCAACTGGCTGCAACAGACATTTCATATTACCCAAACAGATCAGAGTATTCTGCAGGCATCCTATGCATATGATCTTGGCTATACAAGTTTATGGGGGTGTTTAACGGCAGGTGCTGCCATTCATATCGTTCCAGCAGCACACCGGCAGCAAGCAGAATGGATGGTCTCTTATATCCGGGAGAAGGAAATTACTTTTCTAAAACTTACACCATCCGTATTTTATTTGTTATTACAGGCGGAGAATATAAAAGAACTGGCAGGTTCCGCTTTGCGACTAATCTTTTCAGGAGGAGAAAAAATTGATACAGCCGGTCTTACCCGCTTTTCCCGGATCAAAAAGGACATCTCTTTTGTGAACCACTATGGTCCTACTGAAACAACAATTGGTACGCTCTTTCATCTCATTACTCCGGAAGCCCTGGTGTCTTTCGGAAATAAACCTGTTGTAGGAAAGCCTGTAAGTGGAAATGAAGTATATATTGTGAATGATGAGGGGCGCTTTTGTGTACCCGGTGAAAAAGGTGAAATACTTATTGCAGGAGCAGGGGTGGCCAAAGGATATTATAAAAGGGACGATCTGAACCAGGAGAAATTCAGGAACATCGTACTGAATGGAAAAACGATACGTGTATACCATACGGGGGATACCGGTTACCTGATGGGGAATGGAACAGTTTTCCTGGATGGAAGAAAAGATGGACAGGTTAAGATACACGGGCATAGGGTTGAGCTGGAAGAGATAAAAAGGGCATTACAGCAGCAGGGTGTTACGGACATCTTTTTGAAGCTGATTCCTTCCCGGTCATTTGGAGAAGAACTTGTTTGTTACTATTTATCCCCGACAGAAATTGATAGCCAGTTATGGCGTAAAAAGCTATCTGAAACACTACCGGATTATATGCTCCCTGTTTTCTTTGTGAGGATAAATACATTACCGGTTACTGCGAATGGTAAGGTGGATTATACAGCATTGCCGGATCCTTACCTGGTAATCAATAAAGTAGCTGGTAGCAATGCTGTTATGAATGAAACAGAAACGCTGATAGCAACCACCTGGTCTGAAATACTGGGGCTTACTATTGTAGCATCAAGTGATTTTTTTGAATCAGGCGGAGATTCTATTAAAGCTATTCAGATAATAGCCAGGTTAAATAAAAAGGGACTGAAATGCCAGTTGTCTGATATCTTTGAATATACCAATGTGCAGGCGCTTGCTGCTTTTCTGAAACCTGAGAAGAGGCGTTATGCATTATTGCCGATGCAGGAAGCCATGTATTTCCATTATAAAGCATTTCCCGGCTCTGCTGCCAATAATATAATCAGGCATTTTGAAATAACGGGAAACATTCAACCGCATCATCTGCAAAGGGCCGTTCAGGAAGCAGTATTACATTTTGATATCCTGCGGCTCCGTTTTGCAGAAGATGAAAATTTCAGACTTTACTGCACAATTGCTGATGGTCATGCACCTGTGCTGAACATCGTGGACTTACAGCAGTACAGTGAAGAACAGGTTAGCCACACAAAAACAGCCTGGATCAATGAAGGATTTGACCTTACAGCAGGTCCTTTGCTCAGGGCTACCCTATTTCTGCAGGAGGGGAAATCACAATTGTTATGGTCCTATCATCATATCATCATGGATGGCTGGTGCTTCCAGATTATTGTGCAGCAGATGATGGAATGTTATGAAGCATTGTGTAAAGGTGTTACACCTGTGTGGAAAAAGTATACCTCCTTTACCCGCTTCCTGGAGTGGAAAGGAGTTGCAGATAATACCGCATCACTTTCATTCTGGAAAAAATACCTGGAAGATTATACAACGGTGGCAGCACTGCCCGCCACCAACCGAAGTGTTACCAGCACGGTATATGACCGGGCTGAATATACGTTAACAGTACCGGAAGTACTTACCGGTAAAATAGCGTTATTCTGTCGTCAGCATAAAATTACGCCCAGTACATTCATGCAGGTGGCCTGGGGGATATTATTAGGGAAATATAACAATACGGCAGATGTCGTGTTTGGAGTAACAGTTTCCGGCAGGCCGGCAGATATGGAAGGGATGGAAGACCTGTTAGGCCTTTTTATTAATACACTGCCTATCCGTATTCGTTGGGATGAATACACCAGTATCAGCGAATTATTCTCCGGCATAAGGAATTACCTGTCTTCAATACAGGCGCACCAGCATCTTTCACTGGCAGAAATTCAGTCGTGTAGTGCACTTAAAAAAGATTTACTGGATCATGTGATGGTGTTTGAGAATTATCCGCTTGGTACTGTAGACGAATCTGAAATAACAATCACTTCCAAAGAAGGATTTGGGCAGGTAGGATATCCGCTGGCCGTTGTGATTTATCCTGGAGAAAACTTCATGATCAGTTTTATGTATAACCGTCATCGCTATACAGATGCACTGATAGAAAAAACAGCGTCTAACCTGCTGCATATAATGGAGGCCATCATTGCTCCTGATAACCTGCCGGTTGCAAAACTGGATATGCTATCTGCTGGAGAACGCGCAGCATTGATAAAAGCAGGACAATCTGCCGGTGATTTTAATCCGGCTATTAACCTGTTGACAGCCATTGATAATATATCACGGATTCATGCTCATAAGACCGCACTTGAAGATGAAAAAGAAATACTCTCCTATTCTGAAATGATGCAAAAAGCAACCCGCCTATCCGGATGGCTGATAAAAACCCATCAGATCAGGAAAGGAGACCGGGTACTGATTTGCCTGCCACCTTCTGCGGATTTTGTGATTGCTATTCTTGCAGTATTACAGGCAGGGGCTGCTTATGTGCCGGTAGATGTGGAATATCCTCCGGAACGTAAAATGTATATCGCATCCGATAGCGAAGTGAAGGTCATTATCAGTAGAGCAGGATTTATTGAGGATCAGACGGAACAACTTTTCCCGCTCATACTGATGGAAGATTTGCCTGGGCATAATAGTGATGCAGTATTTCCTGATATATACGGAGACGATATTGCTTATATCATCTATACTTCCGGCTCTACCGGAAAGCCTAAGGGCTGCCAGGTAATGCACCGCAATCTGAGTCATCTGTTTCTGCAGCAGAAAGCGTGTTTCAATTTCTCAGCAGCAGATAAATGGATGATGGCGCATTCCCCCGCATTTGATTTTTCTGTATGGGAAATATTTGGTGCACTGGTAAATGGTGGCTCATTATATATTCCGGGCAGGGAACAGGTAAGAGATGGTACCACATTCCTTGATCTCATCATAAACAAAGGTGTAACTGTACTTAACCAGACACCGGCTTCCTTTTATCAGCTGACGGAAATTATGATCAGCACAACAGCGACACTGGAAAATACAGCACTTCGTTTGGTTATATTTGGAGGAGACATCCTGGACTTCGTTAAATTACGCAGCTGGTTATCCATCAAAGGACATGATAAGGTAGCACTTTACAACCTCTATGGTATTACCGAAACAACAGTGCATGTTACATGGCACCAGGTAACCGATCAGGAAATCCTGCATGCCGGCGGAGAGTCCTGTATCGGTAAACCACTACCAGGAGTAACCGTATATATCGTTAACAAACAGATGCAGCTTTGTGCAGCAGGAGTACCGGGTGAAATACTGGTGGGAGGGGATGGTGTATCTGCGGGTTATTATAAAAAAGACGCACTGACCAGTCAGAAATTTATACCTGATCCAATAACCGGCATAGGAAAAATATATAAAAGCGGAGACATGGGCAGATGGATGCCGGATGGAAATATCGAATTTTTGGGGAGAATAGACAACCAGGTGAAGATTCGTGGTTATCGCATAGAACCTGGTGAAATTGTTTGCCGCTTACAGGAACATGCCGCTATCAGGGAGGCTTGTGTTATTGCGGTAAACGTAATGGGAATGCCGGCATTGGTAGCCTATATTGTATTTAAGGATCAGGTGGTAACGGCCAGTGAACTCCGGTTGTTCCTGGCAGCAACTTTACCTGCACATTTTATCCCTCCATATTATATTCCTGTTGAGAAAATTCCACTAACCAGCAATGGAAAAGTTGACCGGGAAAAGTTACCTTCTCCTGTAAACACTATGTATGGCACCGTGAATATCCCCCCCCAGGATGACCTGGAATCTTACCTGGTTGAATTATGGGAAAGTGAACTGGGCATACAGGTTTCAACAGCCGACAATTTCTTTGAAATCGGGGGACACAGCCTTAAGGCATTCCGGATCATCAGTGCTGTTCAAAAAAAATATGACATTCTATTACCGGTTATTCAGTTGTATCATGACCCAGTACTGAAAGATTTTGCAGATACGATCAGGCAATATATTTCCGGAACTAAAAGTAAAGTAGAATCCGGTTATGTAATATTGAAGGACGGTAACCCGGATAAAACGGTTTTCTTTTTTCCGCCGGCTGTAGGATATGCGATTGGCTTTAAAGGATTGGCAACCTATCTGGATGATTTCCGGGTGATCGGCATTAACTTTATTGAAGGCGATACGATTGCGGAGATGGCAGCTATTGTACAGTTATTACAACCAGAAGGAGAGCTGGTATTCTGTGGCTTTTCTGCAGGAGGCAGTTTGAGTTATCATGTAACCTCCGCTTTGGAAGCTGCCGGAAGAATTGTAAAAGCCCTGGTATTTCTTGACTCCAGGAGATTTATACAAGCTTCACCTATAGATGAACAAACGATCCGTCAGATTGCTGATGAATATCTGGCAGATCCAAGAGCCATGGTACTAAACAGCAGTGTGGCGACAAAAGGAATGATGCGCAGGCATATTGAAAATTCTGCCAGGTTTATCCACCAGCTTTGTGATAGTGGTTATATTAATGCAGATATCTATTATATCAGTTCTGTTGAAAACAGGCATAATACAGAACGGCAGCAGGCCTGGCAGGAAATAACTGCAGGCAGGGTAATAGTTTACAATGGTTATGGTTCACATGCCGCTATGCTGGATCCGGATTATCTGCAACTGAATCTTGCGGTATACCGGGAAGTCTTTAATAACATATCCATTTAAAACTATTCTTTTTACCAGCCCGCCATTGGGGCTGGTAAAAAAGGATAGTTTGATTATTTTTCAATCATATAATCATTTACCACCAACACATCCAGTCCTGTAGTATAAAACATGCCGATGGCATCTTCCAGGGAATGCAGGATGGGTTTGCCCATGATATTGAGACTTGTATTTAATACGATAGGTACACCAGTAATATCGTAAAATGATTTAATCAATTTATAATAAGCACTGTTCCACTCCTTTTTTACTGTCTGCAGGCGACCGGTATGATTCGCATGTACTACCGCCGGTATTTTTGCTTTCACTGCTTCTTTGAATATCAGGGTACGTTCCATATAAGGTGTTTCCTCATAGTTCTCAAAATAATCATGTCCATATTCATGAAGTATGGAAGGAGCAAATGGTCTGAATTCTTCCCTGAACTTCACATTCGAATTAATGCGGTTTTTCATGTCTGCCGGCCTTGGATCGGCGAGTATACTACGGTTTCCCAGGGATCGTGGTCCGAATTCTGCGCGTCCCTGTACCCATGCCACCAGCTTGCCTTCTGCCAGTTTAACAGCTGTTTCTTTGTGAATACTCAGTGGGAGGTGTCTGATCTTACTGATATTTCCCAGCTGTAACATTCTTTTAATGGCATCTTCCTGTATAACAGAACCCAGGTAAGGAGAGAAGAAAGGTTTGCTGCCCAAGCGAATGGCGGGGTTATCCTCTTTTAAGGCTAGCATGGCAGCTCCAATGGAATTGCCATCATCAGCCGGTGCGGAGGGCACAAACAACCGGGCAAACCCGGTTTGTGAAGTGACCGTTCCGTTAAAGGACGAGTTTAATCCGCATCCTCCTCCAATTACAAGGTTGGAAGAAAGTTTCATGGATTCAAGGTCTTTCAGCAGCAGCGTTGTCAGCTCTGCAAAAAATGTTTGTCCTGTAAAAGCCAGGTCTGCTGCTGACCAGGGACTACTTTCCGGTAAACGTTTAAATGCCTGTAGTTTGCTGGTAATAGTGATGATTTTTTCATCATCCGGATAATGTAATCGCTTATTGTCGTACCAGCAGAGTTCTTTCAATAAGCTATGCGCCTCCGGAATAATATTGCCGTAAGGTGCAAGCCCCATCACTTTCCATTCCTCACCGGTAAACCAGTCAAAACCACACAAGGTGGTAATCATCTCGTAAATCCATCCGAGGCTTTGAGGACCTTTATGCAGGCTCACTTCTTTCAACTGGTCGTTCTGATAATGAAAAAGAGAGATAGAACCACCTTCTCCATAACCGTCTATAATTGCACATGCAGCATCTTCATAAGGACTACTGTAACAGGCATATGCTGCATGTGTATGATGATGCGGATAACTCCTGAAGCTCACAGCACTGCCGGAAAATTGTTGTTGAATCGCCAGCAGGCTACCTGTTCCGGCATTTTTCAGATATTGATGTTGCAGTTTCAGGATAGTATAAATAGACGCCTTGGGAAAGATATATTTTGAAGGTAGCTGCAATTTGGGATTAGTGAGTGATTTTTCAGAAAAAAAGTTCATCCTTTCCATCCTGTTCAGTAATTGCAGGTAATCCTCACTCCAGGAAGTTGCAATAACAAACGAAGCATCTTTATCACAATATTTCTTCAGTATGCGGCCTATATCAAAGTTATCTGCAGGACAACTTAATCCCCGTTTATATTGTAATTTTCTTTCTGTTGCTTCTGCAAAAAGCACTGTTCCCTGGTCATTCAGAATTGCAATAGAAGAATCATGAAAGGTGCTGGATAAACCTACGTAGTATTTTTTCATTATACGGTATATGCGTTTAATAGGTGGGCTATTTCTTCATCTGAAATCCGGCTGATTTCTTCAATCAGGGATACCGGCGTAATAGTTAAATCTTTGAACAGATGATCTGCAAGTGATGATAGTGACGGATATTGAAAAAAATGTGATATCGGGATTTGAATACCTGTTGTAGCGGTAATACTGTTTTTAAATTTATTCAGCATCAGGGAATCAAAACCTGTTTCAAAATATGGTCTGTCTGTATTGAGGTATTCATCCGCTCTTAATCCAAGTATCTCCCTGGCAGTTTCCTCCAGCAGCTTGCGCATACCGGCTTTGTCCGTGGGTATTATATATGTTGTGGATGCTTCCTTTTTAATGGTCACCCAATGAGCAGGAATGTATGGGTGCAGCCATCCGGGAAAGGATTGTGTTGCTGTTGCCGGTAGTACATCAATAATGGCATATACGGGAGCTGCATTGATTATACTTTCCATTGATTGCAGGGCTTCGGGGCCTTCAAAAGAACGGATACCAAGTTGTTCAAATTGTGCAGTGAGTCCGGCAGTCATAGCAGAATGCTGCCATGGGCCCCAGCAGATACTTGTGCAGGGGAGTTGTCTTTCCCTGCGGTAACAGGCCAATGCATTCAGGAAGTAATTAGCAGCAGCATAATTGCTTTGTCCTGTATTACCTAGCAAGGACACTGTGGAAGAAAAGAGTATGAAGAAATCCAGTTGCCAGTCTTTACTTAACCGGTGTATATTCCAGGCACCCTGTACTTTCCCCGGAAATACCGGTGTAAAGCTTTCGGGTGTATGTGAGATCAGTAATTTATCGCTTAAGACACCTGCTGTATGAATCACGCCTGTAATAGGAGGAATAGAGGTTGCTGCCAATAACCGGGCAAATTGTTCCTGGTCACTGATATCACAACAAAGATAAGTAATGATACATCCTTTACTTTGCCATAGTTGCAACTGTTGATGTTGTATATCCGATAAGGTGCTTCTGCCGGTAATTACAATATTTGTAGCACCTTTCTGTATCAGCCAGGTTACTACCTGTTTACCGATACTGCCCATTCCACCTGTAACAAGGTATGCTTTGCCTGCCTGTATGATCAGTTCTTTTTGTGGTTTATTTACAGACACTGACTGCATAGTTGGTACGAACCATTTACCATCCCTGATAACCAGTTGTAATCCCAGTTGAATAAGATGTTTGGAAATAGCTGTAAACGCGGGTTCGTAATTCAGTTCATTTACATCAATGATGCTCACCGGCAGGTAATCCAGCTCAGTTTTCAGGGAAAGAAAGAAACCCCATAACATGCTGCCGCTGAGATTGACAAGTGTATTTTCCTGGTGTACATTATTGGTAACAATGATCAATCGTGAGTTGTTTGTATGACTGATCTTTTCTATCAGGGGCAGCATATTCAATACTTCCTGCTCACTGATGAGTGGTAACTCTTCATCAAAAGGGTTGGACAGATAGCAGACTGTGGTACCTGCAGGTATGACAGGAATAGCTGAAATGTGGGCTGTAACCGCGGTAATACCCTGTATGTAGAGCTGGCGGCGCCAGTTGAGAGCAGTTGCCTTTAGTTCATCATACAATATCAGCATCGAAGTGATGGTTGTCTGCTCTTCCGGTAGTAAGGCTGTTACCGGTGAATAAATAACTTCCAGTATGTTCTGGTTTTCAGAAATATGTTTAACCGGTAGGGGGGATGCCTGGGATCTTCCCATCGTCAACGGCAACCAGTATGCTTGTTTCAGAAAGGGATAAGTTATTACTGCCTGCTGACGTAACTGAAATCCGGGTTCCCCGGTTTTCCAGTTAACCTGTATGCCGGATTGTTGAAGTAGTGCCAGGCTTTCAAGGAATTGTTTTACGGCAGACTTCCCTTTTTTGAGTGAAGGAACAGCATCCGTTGTTTGCATTGGTAACCCTTTCACCATATTGGTTAATATGGGGTGGGGGCCAATTTCCAGGCAGATCGTACACCCGGTTTCCTGTAATGTTTGAAGGGAATCCAAATATCTTACCGGTTGTAGCATATGTTCAGACCAGTAGGCAGGATCGGCTTGTTGTTCTGTAGTAAGTAGTTGCCCTGTTATATTTGAAATAACAGGAATGGTGGTTGTATGAAAAGGGATGTGTTTTGTTGTTTCAAGTAAAGATATTGCAGCTGGCTGCATGAGAGGTGAGTGGAAGGCATGGGATACATTCAACGGAAAGCAAAGAATATCCTGTTGCTTCATGTATACCCTCAGTTTTTCCAGTTGATCTGTTGTTCCTGAAACGACGGTTTGCTCCGCGGTATTCACACCGGCAATATGTAACTGAAAGTTTTGTGCAGCTATCAGTTCCCTGGCTTTTGCTTCAGGTATCTGTAATGAAAGCATACCGCCACCTGCCGGTAATTCCTGCATCAGGCGTGCTCTTTCACTCACGAGTTGAATGCCACTTTCCAGGGAAAATAGTCCGGCCATGCAGGAGGCGGCAATTTCACCAATGCTGTGGCCAAGTACGATGGATGGCGTAATACCAAAGCTTTTATAAAGAGCAGACAATGCGTAGGACAGGCAGAAAAGAGCTGGTTGTGTAAACCGCGTCTGATCTATCCGTTTTTCCGGGTCATCCTTTAAAATGATCTCTGTAATGGATATTCCGTTATTGCATAAACGATAGATCCGGTCGCATTCGTCTAAAACATTTCTGAATACGGGATAAGCTTCATATAGTTCTTTTCCCATGCCGGAATATTGAGAACCCTGCCCGGTAAACTGGAAAGCCAGCAGTGGTTGTAGCTGTTTTGTTTTGTGTACCTGACTGGCCTCAAATGTTTTTAATGCACTCAACAGTTGTGTTTTGTTATCTGCAACACAATACCAGTGGTAGGCCAGCAGGTGGTTTCTCCTGTTTAAATTATAACAGCATTCACCAATACTATCCTGTTCCTGCTCCAGGGCAGAAAGTAATATGTCAACCATCTCCTGCAATGTATCCGGTGTGTGTGCAGATAACGTGCATATGTAACTGCTTCTGACAGGTGGTACGGAGGTAATTAGCTCAGGGGATTCAATTATCAGATGGGCATTTGTGCCGCTGAAACCAAAGGAACTGATTCCTGCCATCTTTTTTTTGCCGGCGGGCCAGTCTGTGGGTTCATTGACTACTTTTATATTACCTGTTTCCCAGGGTATAAGCGGGTTAGGTTTGTTGAAATGTAAATCAGGTGGTAGGATTCCGTGTTTGAATGATAACAGGACTTTTACCATTGCGGCAATACCAGCTGCCGCCTCCAGATGGCCGATGTTGGATTTCAGGCTGCCAATAAGGAGGGGGTGTTTTCGCTGTCCGGGTTTATAGGTCTCCAGGATGGCCTGTACTTCCAATGGATCGCCAAGTGGAGTACCGGTGCCATGTGTTTCGATATAACTGACTTCTTCCGGATCGATTCCTGCTGTCTGGATGGCTTTGCTGAGTAACTGCCGCTGTGCAACAACGTTAGGGGCAGTAAGGCCGTTACTTTTCCCATCCTGGTTCACAGCAGAGCTTCTGATGATCCCTGATATTGTATCACCATCTTCAAGTGCTTTATCCAGCCGTTTGAGTACAATCATGGCACAACCTTCTCCACGTCCGTACCCGTCAGCATCTGCATCAAATGTTTTACACCTTCCGTCAGCAGCCAATGCCTGTATTTCTGAAAGTGCAATGGTGGTTTCCGGTGTGAGGATGAGGTTTACACCGCCGGCAAGGGCCATCGAACAATCTCCTGATTGCAGGCTTTGACAGGCATAATGTACTGCTACGAGAGAAGAGGAACAGGCGGTATTGATCACAATTGCGGGACCACTGAGGTCAAAGAAATAAGACAACCGGCCTGCCGCAGTGCTGGTCATTGTACCTGTGAGTGAGTAGGGATCAATCTTTTCCGGATTGTCTGCATACATATGTGCGCGTACATATTCACTATGACTCAGTCCCACGAAAACGCCGGTATCTGTATTGCGGATTTCGGGAAGGGTATATCCTGCGTTTTCCAGGGCAAGGAAAGTCGTTTCAAGTAGCATCCGTTGCTGGGGATCCATAGATACTGCCTCCTTTGGAGATATACCAAAGAAGCCGGCATCAAATAGTTCCGGATGGGAGGTATAACTTCCCAGGTTGGTCAGCATGTTGCCCTGTCCTTTTTGTTTCCCGGGTTTAAACTGCTCCACATTCCATCTTGCTGCCGGTATTTCTGCTACGGGGTCAATGCCATTCATCAGCATCTCCCATAATTTTTCAGGATTATCAGCATTTCCGGGGAAGATTCCGTTCATACCGATAATAGCAACCGGTTCAAAGGTTGCCGGCTTTACCGGTGAGGATACGATATTGTTTTGTGTAATGTTTTCGAGGTATTCCGCCAGTTTATAAATGGTGGTATATTCAAATACGATGGTAGGTCTGAGTGAAAGCCCGGTGATGTTGTTTAGCCTGTTTATCAGTTCGGTGCTTTTCAACGAATCAAATCCTAGATCTGTCAATGGCAGATCATATGGTATATCCTGCATATTGCATAATGCGGATATCTGTTCCTTCAGCAGTGGCAGATATTTTTTATGAACGGGTGGAGCATGGGGTACTTTTTTCTGCGCAATATATTCATCTGCCAGTTTAGTGCGTTGCAGTTTACCACTGGTTGTTTTCGGGATACGGCCTATCTGCACTACATCTTTTACAATTAATCCGAAATGTTGCAGGATAATATTCCTGGCTTCTGCTGCAATGGGAAGGAATTGTTCTTCCGGTAGCCTGGATTGTACAAAAATAACGAGGGCTTCACTGTTTGTTTCATCCGGCACGCCAACGGCAGCTGTTTTGGTAATGGAGAAAGCCTGGTTGTTTTCGCTATCCAGCACCCGTTCCATATCATAAGGATAATAGTTAAGGCCGTTAATAATAATAACTTCTTTTTGTCTTCCTACAACGTACAGGTCTCCATCATGAATAAATCCGGAATCACCTGTCATTATCCATCCATCAGGCGAAAACAGTTGATCGTCGGGGCATTTATAATAACCCGCTGTTATAGCCTGGCCTTTCAACTCAATCTGTCCAACCCATCCATCACTTAATACCTGGTGTTTTTCATCACAGATCCTGAAGCTTGCATAGTTAACGGCTTTACCGCAGGCTACGATTTCCAGTGAGTTTTCAGTTGTTTCCGTTACAAATTCAACGGCACAGCCTTCTTTTATACTTAACCTGTTAGCAAATACAGAAATGATGGGAGCCTGCAGTCTGTGAGAACTAACGATCAGGGTGGCTTCTGCCAGACCATAAGAAGGTCGTATTACGGTACCGAGGTGTTGGTCTTTCAGTGATGCGGCGAAATCATCTACAATAGGTTTGGATATTTGTTCTGCTCCATTATAGATCACTTTCATACAACTGAGATCCCAATCAGGATTGTGTTCTCTTGCCTTATATTCCTGGAGGAAGTATTTAAAGCCGAAATTCGGGGAATAGCTGATTGTTGCCCTGTGCTGGTGGGTTTTTTCCATCCAGATCAGGGGGTTACGGATAAACAATGTGGTAGGGATTACTACAAGATTGAGGCCTCCCAGTATGGCCGTGAAAAAACAGCCTATCAGCCCCATGTCGTGCGTAAGTGGAAGCCAGCAAATAATTGTATGGTCAGCCGGGGTACCGCCTGAAAGCGTCAGTATTGCATCTGTATTATGTAACACGTTGGAATGAGACATCATTACCCCTTTCGGATTACCCGTAGAGCCGGAGGAAAACTGCAGGTAAGCTGTTTCATCCGGTGCCGCACTTGTATTTATGGTGTTTGTTGTTTCTTCAAATTCATCCGGCCAGAAAAGCAGGGATGGCTGAATTTGCTGCCACCATATTTTATCTGCTTCATGATGATCAGTAAAATATTGGGCCAGCCTGGTAGCTGTAGCTTTATTGGTAAACAGAAATGGTTTGTGCATGATCTGCCAGGCATTCCTGATCTTTTGCTTGTGTTCGTGCTGGGAACCGGTCGCCAGTGGAACGGCAATAATACCGCCCAGGATGCAGGCGATAAGTGCTATAAGATATTTTTTATTATCCTCCAGCTGGATAATCAGCTCGTCTCCTTTACGAATGCCGTTTGCTGTAAAATATCCTAGTAAAAGCTGTGCTTCCTGCACAAACTGTCGATGCGTAACTACCTCCTCCTGTTTAGTGCCTGAAACAAAAACAATTTTCTGGTTTGATAACAAGGTACGCTGCAGTAGCACCTCGTTGATATTGGATAATTGAGAAAAGTGCTGATACATATCGATTGACTATTTTGAAATAATTTTACCATATTCCATTTCTATAATCCTATCGAATTGTTCTGCATATTTATCATCATGAGAAACCATCATAACCGTCTTCCCTTTTTGACGCAGGGAGGATAGTATTTCTAGGTAATAGAACTTTTTAAACTCAGGATCCTGGTCCGCTGTTACCTCATCCAGGATCATAACAGGGTTATCTTCCAGCAACACACATATTAAGGCGAGCCGTTTCCGCTGTCCGGTGGATAATCTTACATTGCTGAAATTTAATCCCTGGAAATGTGTTTTATGTGAAAGTGCCATCAAGTTGATATACTCATTTACTTTTTCTTCATTGAGGTCTTTCACACCATATATCTTTGGAAACAGATGGAAATCTGTAAAAATAGCTGAGAAAACGGACCTGTATTCTTCATCGTCATAAAGAGAAATATCTTTTCCATTATAAAGTATCCGGCCGGAGCTGGGATGATAGAGATTGGTAAGTACTTTTAGCATAGTTGATTTCCCACTTCCGTTACCACCTACAATACATACGAGTTCTCCTTTCTTTAAAACAAGATCGATAGGGCCTAAAGAAAAGGAAGATTGGTTTTCTTCATCTATATATTCATAACAAACTTTCTCCAGCCTCAGCTCCTCAAAAGGAGGGAGTGGTTGTTTCTTTTGAGTGATATCATGATTCCGTAATGATTGAATCTTGTTTTCCAGTTGTTGTATGTTCTTAGTAGCGTGGATAGCTTTAATGAACAGGGGAATCGTGGTGACAATATTTTCCAGCGGTCCTATAATGAACAGGATAGATGCTGTAAGGCGGGTGAGGGTGCCGGCATACAATGTAAGGAATTGCGGGAGCATAAATACCACACATGCCAGTAATAAATAAAATACCATTTCAGAAAACATGAATCCTACTGCAAAGTGTAAACCGTTTTTTACTTTGTTATCTTTTCCTTCCAGTGCAGTTTGTTTAATATCAAAATATAATTGTTCATTTTTTAATGAACTTATTTTTATTTCCTTAAATCCTTCCACGAGGTTCTCTATATGATCATAGAACGCGGCTTCATTTCTATTGGTTAGCATCATTGCCTCATTTACATCTTTTTGTCTTCTGAAATAATAGGAGACAGCTACCACAAGCACAAGGATGGTAACCAGGAAAGCGGTGACAGAAAGGATCGCAATGTAAATTAATGCAAAGAAAACAAGTATGGCTGCCTGAAAGCCATTGATGATCATTGCCGCTGATTGAGAAATGAAGTTGGTGTCGTTGGAAACACGTGTAAAGATCTGATCCTTCCCGATAGATTCCATGGATGACAAATCACATTGCCGCAGTTTATTCAGTATTCGCAACCTGAGGCTATATACGGAGTTCTCGACTATCTCAACAGACCGCCGCAGGATATATCTTTTAGTAATGAAAAAGATAAGTAGCGCAATGCCAAAGGCTACCAGGTAGCGGATATTTACGGTACCTTCTCCTGCCGAATTGGCCGCACTGTTTAGTGTGGATAATAAAATTGCATTAACAAGGCCAGATACTATCGTATTAAAGATAATCGTCTTTTTGGGAATGTCTGCATGCTGGATAATCATATTGGCGTAGATCTTGAATCCACTCATTTTACCAGCATCATTTTTCTTTTGATCAGGCATATCTTAACAGGATGAAAATATTTCCCGAGGGTTATGGGAATCCATTACAAGTTACGACCTGGCGGGTTATGCAAAACCACATATTCTTGTAGTCTTTTCTAACGCTATATATTATTAAGATTTTATGTGATTCAGTCAAATTCTCTGCAGGAGGTTCAAAAGCAATTCGCCAATAAAAGTCATCCATTCATTCATGTATTCTTTACTTAACACTTTGATAATTATAAAAACTGTATCTGAAGTTTGGAGGATATGGCGGATATAGACTTCAATATATCGTAGCGACGACCAGGAAGGATTATGACTGGAGATGGGCGGAGTAATGGTTGCCGGATGCGGCGTGGTATTTATTTGAGATAGCTGGGAAATATTAAAAGAGACGCTGAGATTTGTCAAAATAATAAGGGAGTTTATCATACTTTTGATACACTCCCTTATTATATATATATCACTTTTTTATTTAAAGAGATACCTGTTCTTCTTTCTCTTTCACAATCTTCACTTTCTCCTTCCTCAACACTCTTGAATACAATGAAAGCTTTGGATTGAAAATAAACAACCATATCAGCTTAGACCATGACTGATGTGACAGCAATGAATCATAATAAGCCGGTGCCTTTGATTTAATCTGAGGCAGTTTGTTCCATGGAATGGAAGGGAAATCATGGTGTTCATTATGATATCCTACATTGAACGCTACTTTATTCAGCGGACCATAATAGCTATACGTTTCCTGTACAGGATCCAGTGTCAGGTAGTGTTCCTGTATCCAGCGTGCACCCAGCGGATGTAAACCTACTGAGAAGAAGAAGCTGGCCAGCATAAATACAAACGCCTTTGGACCGATCAGCGCAATAATAGCTATATCAAAAGTCAGCTGAATCACCCAGTTCAATACCACCCAACGGTCAAACAGTTCGATGTTCAAACGGGCAGTACGGGTTACCTGGAATACCGGGAAGAACAGGAACCACATCATTTTGCTCAGTGGGTTGTTGCTTACCAGACGGGCTTCCCAGAAATCAGGCAAATCCGCATCCAGGTCATGTTCACCCTGGTAAGCGTGGTGCTTCAGGTGATATTTCTGGAAAGAGGCAGAGCTGGCAAAGATATGTGGCAGGTTGGCAATCATACCAGCCAGCATATTGGGTAATTTACCTTTGAAGATAAGACCGTGGCTGGACTCATGAATCATTACCCACAGGGCATGGCTGATGAATGCACCCACCAGGTAGGCTGCGCCAAATACCATCCACCAGGAATGATCATTTACCCAGTATGAAATGGCAACCTGTGCACCTACGAGCCCAAGAATCAGGAATATGGTGTATGGATTTTTTCCTACGAGTTCCCTCATCTCCGGGTGTTCTTTAAGGATTTGTCTAACTCTCACATGGTGCGGATTAGGATCCGTACTCCAGGTAAAATCAGTAGGCTTGTTAGTCATGCGCTGTTTATAGATTGTTTGTAATTGTTTCTGATCTTGTTGTGGTATTCCGCCTTAATTTGTTCGCTCTATAGGTCTCACATGATTCGTCTTTTTGGCATGGAAATACTTCCGGCAGGCAAAATATAAAAAATAATTTATATGCTATTGATATTAGTTCGCCCGGGTGTCCAAAATAGTTGATTCTTTTTGTTTTACAAGCAGACTCACACGAAAAATATTTTGAGCCGTTTACTCATTTGGCTCCAATACCAAAAAAGGTTAGATTTGCATTCTCCCATTTAATTCACAATACTACTCCCATTATTTAATTCGTTGTAAAACAACTATTTGTATCCGAAAACCGGGACATGGACATTTGTCATATGGCATTGTCATGCGAACTGGTCCAGGAGAGGTATGTGTATTAATTTTTACCTAATCGATAAAAACATATGGATAAGCTAAAACTGAAATTACAGGAGTACTATCAGCGTTGTCAGCAACCGGATTTGCGGACGAAGGCCGGCAGGGAAGAGGCCGGTGGTGCAGTTGTGCTGGAGATGGAAAATGATATTCTACTACAGTTCGGCTTGCCTACATCAAAGCGTTTTGTGCAGATATTGCATGACTTTGCCAGTCATCGTCAGCTGAGCGATCAGCTGCTTGATTATGTGAGTAAGAAGCTGAGAGCGGCAGCCCGCAGATATCTGCTGGCCCCGGTGGTGTCTGACCTCGATCAGTTACAACAGGCTGCCGATCAAAAACGCAGCCCCTATGATCTGTTGCCGGAACTGGGATACCCGGTCAATGACTTTTCGATCTTCCTGATCTCGGAAATATTATATCGTCGTAATATGCCAGCCGAAGAAGTGCTGGAAGAACTGAAAAAAGCACAGCACGGCGATGTATGGGATGACCTGCTCTCGCTGAACAATGTTGTCAACTACACCCATCACGAGCTGTACAATCGCCTCCGCATGCAGGACCTCCGCATGATGGACGATTACCTGCAGTCCGTACGCCGCCAGGAAAAGGTAAAAGCCTCTAAAAAGGAAACCCCTGATACAGAAGGCTATACCCCTAACTACCGCATGGTTAGCAAAATTCTGGTGGAAGATATCGTATTTGATGAGCATGCCAATCCAAGCCTGATCGGCAAACTGAAAGCTGGCAGCCGGTTTACCAAGATCACCATTAGCATGGAAATGGCTGCCCTGCACATGGTACTGGTCAGTGCCGGCGAAAAAGGGGCTCAGATCAGCGGTCTGCTGAAAAAGAGTAAACAACACCCCCCTGTAATCGATCTTCGGACAGAACTGGGCGATGTACTCACACTGGACAATTGCTACCTGGAAGTCTATAAACCCCAGCACAAGCGTGGACAGCAATGGGTAGAACCAAGAGATAGCGTATTCTACCTGCACAAAATCCTCTCAAAAAAGGAATTTGAAAAGAAGAGTAAAGAAGTAGAAGTAAAACAAAAGATCCAGGAATGCCTGGATCTGATTGGAGGCTCCTATGGCTATTACCAGCGGATGCGTAAACTCGGTATTACCGATGAAGAAGCAAAGCTGAGAGCCGGTCTGCAGGATGAACTGCTATTTAAACTCAGCACCTTCCTTCATAAATTAAAGGATTAATCTGCATTGAAGGGGCACCTACATTGAAAGGGAACCTACATTGAAGGGTAACCCGCATCGAAAGGTAACCTGCATTGAAGGGCTATTTTAAATTAAAGAACTAACCTTCGCACCATACACATCAAAAAGGGGCTCCCAGCAGGCAGCCCCTTTTTTTTAGTTGGTTTTTGATTCCGGATAACATGAATCCCGATGTGTTCCCCCTATATAATAATACAATAAGTTAATTCACATGACAATCTTAACCCCTAACCCCCAAGTCCTGCTACCCTGCGCATGGTAGCAGGAACATGGAAGTAAAGGACAACGTGCTTTTGCTTTTATCGACACAAACATACCGCTTAAAAACATTGAACCTGGTTAATCCGAAGTTAAGTGCTTAGTTAATTCCGTGTTAAGCGGTTTGATTTGATTCTGTACGGTTTAATATGATCATTTCAGGTAGTCTGCTTCCAGCAAATAGCGGTACGGATCGTAGGCATGATGTAGAAAAATGTTCTTGCCATCGAAGGGGAATTGCGTGTCGTAATCCGCTGTGGGAGCGAGTATGATCGGTACGCCGGCAGGGGCGTAATTATGGCTGCCTACAAAAGGCGGCATCTTATATTGAGGCAATGTTTTTTTCACCATACCATATAGCCGTTTGCCCAAAACTCTTTGCATGCGCCGGCTAGCCTTTTTACTGCTGTTATCCAGTCTGCCATACATATAACTCAGCACAATTCTTACAGGCAGCGATTGTTTTCGCAGTGACTTTTTTACATACTGGAAAGGATTCGGGCTATTGAAATCGCGGGTGGTCTGCAAGGAAAAAGGGGCTTCCGGTACCCAGTCACGCGTATTGACAATTCTGAATCCCCAGCCATTGCGCGTCACAAAGTCATAGTCGTACGCATAGTATAAATTCCCCGGTTTGGGAGCAGCACTGCTATAGGTTTTGATGGTAATATCTTTTGGGAAAGCCGGATCGTCTATGTATGCAAGATAGGAACGGAGCAGGAAGGTGATCGCAGCACCCTGGCTATGTCCTGTGAGGATGAAATCATGTATGCCTTGCCGGTAGCAGTCTTTGATCTTTGCCACGATATCGCCTGCCATTGAGGCCAGGGCCAGTGTCCAACCCGCATGTACATATGCATTACTGTCTTTGGCAAAGCGGTAGTTGAAGTGAGTGCTATCGTTCAGCTGAAAGGAACCAATGGCGGGGATCATGCCGGCATGGAAGTTTTCCAGCCAGGATTCTTTGTTGCCCACCGTGCCCCGGATGCTGATCACGGCCACATTGCCATGGTAGGTCCAGAGGTCCCAGCGATTGTGTAAACCTGTTTCTTTGGAGCGGTAAATGAGTTTGGAGTCCTCCGGGGGTGGTATCTTTTTGGTCCACGGGGTATCTGCGTTAAGGAAGCAGATAGCGAGCATGTCTGCATATTCTTTGGGGTCAAATCCCGCTTTGAGGTGCTGTCCATAGCTTGTATTCCAATAGAGGCCCAGGATGGGCAGTAACAATAATAGTCCCTTTCTGATCATCAGATAATAATTAGCTGTTTATGTGATATCCTGTTACAGGAATGATGCCGGTCAGAGTAATTTCGCGGCCGCGTCTTCCCAGTTTAATATACGGTTATACCCTTCGATATGGATATTATGAGGTCCTGTAAAGAGCAGGGGGGTGCCTTTGAAGAACTGGAAGTTCCTGATCAGGTCATCGATCATGTAATCCGTTTGTACCAGGCTTTTGTCGCCACACAGGCAGTACTGCCGCCAGGTGAGGAAGGGGAAGTGGTCCTGCAGCCAGCTGATCTTGTCCATCAGGGAATTCGGAAATTCCATGGCGGCAGAGACGATGTATACTTTGTATTTTTTGTTCAGTTCTTCGATCACCCTTTGAGCATCCGGGTATACGGGGAGGTCACGAAAGAAACCAGGGGTATTGAGATATTGGTGGATGATGCCTTTGTGTTCAGGTGGTACGGCTTCAGAGATAGATTTACCCCTGAGCTGGTCTTCTGTAAAGATGGTGCCGTAGTCCCGGTAATACCAGGAGCGGGCTTTTGTAATGGGATCTGCGATGGTTTCGTCCATATCTATGGCGATAGATGGCATGTGTTGCATTCCGGGAAGATTGTATTTACGAAACGATACGCAATAAATATAACAAAATTCCCTGCAGACAGCTACAAAAAAGAAGTTGTATCCTGGTTAAAACCTCTTGGAATCAACCAAATAGAAACCCGGACCCATTAGGTATCTGAATAAAACATTCATGAAAGCGGGAATTCACCAACAGGCATGAAACCTATTTTCAATGAAAAGAGGATGTATCCTAAGTAACAGGAAGGCCATGAGAATTGCATATACGAAAATTCTCTCCATCAGAGGTATCCGAATAAAAACCTTCATGAAAGAGAGAATTTACCAACGGGGAATGAAACCCATTGTCAGAAAAAAAGGGTGCGTCTCAAAACTTTGAGACGCACCCTTTCTATTTATTTGTATACTACTTATTAATACAATTGTTCCACACGACCCAGTGTTCCATCTTCAGCCATACCTTCTACCACAACTCTGAATCTTCTTGTAAAGTCATTATTGTAGAAAGAAATACGTGCTGTATGCGTCAGGGTATCTGCTACCAGGTTTGGATTCCAGTACAGTGTCAGTCGCTTATCCTGCAATATATGGATCTCTTTACGTACAGTATAATCAGGTGCATAGAATTCTTTTACGATATCATAACCTGCCTTGCGATATTTTTCAAATCCATGTGTATCTACGTCTGACTTGCTATCACCACCACGTCTCAGGTACACCGCAATCGCACCACTGCTACCCCCAAAACCACCTACGAAAGTCGGACGCAATACCTTGATGAACGCCACATCCTGGATGTTGATGTTATTCAGCATTGCCACACTCGTCGGCATTTCATTCAGGAACAGTACCGGTGCACCACCACGCCATTGCATAGCCGGGGTAGTAGGATCTGTTGTATTGATCGTCAGACCCGGTACTTTGGACTGCAGGTACTGGAAGATGTTGATTGCACCGTTTTCAGACTTGGTCAGGTCAAATGAATAACCATCACCCGCGTTAAACATACCGGTAGCATAACGTTGTTCTACTACTTCGGTTCTGCTCAGACGTTTATCCTTTACGTTATACTCCTGCAGGAAGATTGGTTTCTGCTGTATAGAACGTGTTACTGCATTGTTTTCATTTACTGTATTCAGGAAGCTGTTCAGCACAGTGTTTTCAATAGGCTGTGGCTCTCTGAAAGGATAAGGCATGTTAGCAGAAGACTGCGTCTCGAAGAAATGATTCTCAAACTTCACGTTCACGTCTTTCCAGGCTTTATTCGGATCGTTTGCACGATAGAATACGTTGATGGTATCTACGAACTGCAGACGGTCTATGGCAAATTCACCTTTATCATTCGTAGTAACAGAAGAGAATGCGGTAGAAGTATCAACAGGCTGTTTCAGGATGAAATCCACTTTACCATTTGACAGTGGAGCAGTACCCTTGTTGATGGTTGCGATACCTTTCAGCAGCAGTCCCTGTTCATAAGGATACTTGATTTCTGGCAGGTAGTTGTGCAGAATTTTTTCCCATGTAAACCTTCTCCATCCATTCGTCATCATCACCAGGTCCAGGCCCTGCAGGGTAGCAGGATCCATATCTCTGAAGTACTGAGCCGGATTGGCGATATACCCTTTCAGATCAGAAGTCATCAGCAGGTTAGAGAGGATGTTGTTCTGATCATCGCTGATCACCACATTGTCCGCATCAGTGATAGATACAGACAGGCTGGTCAGCATGGTATCAGGCACTTTTACTTCCAGTACATTCTTCTGTCTTGGCTGATTGTTGATCTTTAAATTCTGTAAAGTCAGTTGCAGCTGATCAGGTTTACGTACAAATGCCAGACGCTCTGCGATTGGCATACCATCTGCAGTGAAGATGGTGAACTGTACGATACCTGATGGCAGGTTGGCAGTAGGAATGAAGCCGCTCAACTGGCCTTCAGCTGAATTCAGCTTGGCTTTATATATCACGTGTTGTTGCATCTGTGCTACAACCAACATATTGTTATATATAGGATTATCTTTCGTAGCCGGCAAAGTCTGATAGAAGATACGTGTACCTTTATTGAATATTTTAAGTCCCACACCCGCTGTCTTTAATTGTGGCAGCAGTACCGTTTTTTGTTGTCCTTTGCTGGTTTGAACGATTGCCTTGTAAGTTTCACCGGCTGCAGGGGTCAGGTCAAACATGCCCATACCGTCGCGCGTTGTTTTCAGTAATGTAACTGTTTCCCCTTTCAGGTTCTGTACGATACCATTCACTTCGATAGGGTAACCCTGATCATTAATCGCCTTGAATGCAATACGACCGCCCACACCTACGATCGCATTACCGCCTTCAGGGAAAAATTGAACAGAAAAGTCATTGCCAACCGGTTTAACCGGCAATTGGCCCGGGTGAGCCGGATCAAAGATTTCGATGTCCTTGTAGAACAAGAACTCTGCATCAAAGTTCAGCATCCAGGCAGTATAAGCACGGATCTGGTATTGACCCGGCGGCATGGTTTCCGGAACTACAAACGCACCTGAACCAGTAGCACCACCTATAGAAATAAGTTTCTTTTGAACAATCTTCCCACTCTTATCGATTAATTCTACATATAGGTTCGTTGCAGAGAGAGAAGGCTGGCCTTGCAACAGTACATAGGCCTTAAACCAGATGGTTTCACCAGCACCGTAGTAATCTTTGTCTACCTGCAGATAAACTTTTTCCTGGGGAAAGCGTTTGCTGTACTGTTCAAGGGCTTGCGTAATTTTATCCTGCCATTCATCGGCGGGATAAAATGCAAGGGCTGCTGTAATACCCATCAGACATAATGGGAACAACCACTTTAAGCGATTAGTTTTAGATTTCACAGATTGCATGTGGAAACTTATTTGCGACAATATAGTATACAAAAATATAATATGCAAAATAATATGAAAAAATAACATATACAAAAAATACGGCTAGTGTTTTATAAACTAAATTGTTATAAACTTTCTTAGGATATTGCAGGCCGAAAATGGTTAAGAAAATATCAGTTTAACGATCAGGTATAAATAAATGAAAGACAATAGATTAGTAGTTATTGGGGGTGGGGCAGCTGGTTTCTTCTGTGCGGTAAATGCCGCCAGAATGGCAAAATCACTGGAAGTCATCCTGTTAGAAAAGAGTGGCAAGCTGCTTTCCAAAGTAAAAGTATCCGGCGGCGGCAGGTGCAATGTCACGCATAATGCCCCCGATATATTATATATGTCAAAGCGTTATCCAAGAGGACAGCATTTTGTGAAGAAGTCTTTTGGGCATTTTTTTGTGCCTGACACCATCCAGTGGTTTCAGGAAAGAGGCGTTTCGCTCAAGGCAGAACCCGATGGACGTATGTTTCCGGTTACAGATAGTTCCCAGACCATCATCGATTGTCTCCTGAAGGAAGCAGATAAATACAGGGTGCAGATCAGAACCAACACGGCTGTAAGCGGCCTGGAACAAACCTCCGATGGCTGGAAAGTGCTGTTGCAGGACGAAGCACCTATCGAAGCAAAGTTTGTATTTGTAGCGGCTGGAGGGTATCCTCAGGCTGATAAGTTTGGATGGTTGCAGGAAACCGGTCACGAAATCGTTCCTCCTTTGCCGTCGCTCTTTACTTTCAATATGCCGGGCAATCCAATTATCTCACTCATGGGTGTCAGCGCTATCGCCGCTGTGAAGATTGCAGGCACTAAGCTACAGGAACAGGGCCCTGTGCTCATCACCCACTGGGGGTTGAGCGGGCCCGCTATTTTACGGACCTCTGCCTGGGGGGCAAGAGAACTGGCAGATCTTAACTACCAGTTTACCGCTGTTATCAACTGGCTGCCGGATCACAATGAAAACAGCCTGCGGGAGGACCTGCAAAGCCTGCGATTCGAACTGGGCGGACAAAAGATCTACAACAAAAATCCTTTTGGCCTGCCCCAACGCTTATGGCAATTTATGCTGGAGCAGTCAGGCATTGCCGAAGACGCCCGCTGGGCCGATGTGCCTTCAAAGGAACAGAATAAACTCATCAAACAACTGGTGGCCATGGAATGCCCTGTAAAAGGGAAGACCACGTTCAAAGAAGAATTTGTTACCTGTGGGGGCATCAAATTATCAGAGATCGATCCGAATACGATGGAAAGTAAATTATTGCCGCAATTGTTCTTTGGCGGTGAAGTAATGGATGTAGATGGCATTACAGGTGGGTTCAACTTCCAGCATGCATGGAGTAGTGGCTATATTGCTGCACAGACTATTGCTCAAAAAATGGGCTGACTAGACAGTCAGCCCCATAGTAAACAAAACTAAATTAATCATCAAATTAGCGTAAATATAACCGCCTTAAATATATAGGGCAAAGCAATATTATTTATTACGTAATAGAGAAGCTCTATATCTGTGATTACGGAGTAATTGATTATTATTTATGACGCAATTAATGCTATATCTATTTTTTCAGGATCGCTGCAAGCGATCCTGAAAAATCCCCCCAAATAAAAACGCTTTTGCCTCTGGCAAAAGCGTTTTTATTTGGCTTATAGCAACTTCTTTTAAAAGTAATTTATACCCGGTGGATAATCTTCCTCTAATGCTTTTAACAACCTTTCAAAGTCTTCAGCACTCCTGAGAAAATCTACCTTCGTCGTATCCACCATCAATGTCTTCACCGGGTGCTGCTTAATATACTGCATATACACATCCTGCAAATTACCCAGGTAACTATCAGGTATCGATTGCTCATAAGACCTGTTCCTGTTCTTTATATTCTGCTGCAACTTTGTAATCGGTGCATTCAGAAATATCAGCAGATCCGGTTGTAACAACTGCGGATTAATAATATCAAACAGCTTCTGGTACAGGCTATATTCCTCATCTTTCAATGTCACCTTTGCAAACAACAAACTCTTTATAAACAGGTAATCCGATATAAAAAAGTTGTTAAACATATCCTGCGTCTGCAACATATCTTTCAACTGCTTATACCGCTCGGCCATAAAAAACAGCTCCAACGGAAAAGCATATTGCTGTGGCTTCTCGTAAAACTTAGGCAAAAATGGATTATCCGCAAACTCTTCCAATATCAGTTGCGCACCAAAGTGCTTCGCCAGTCTTGTAGCCAGCGTCGTTTTACCAGCCCCTATATTTCCTTCAATTGTAATGTATTTATAATTCATCTGGCTTGCTCCTGTAACTGAAATTTTTGGGCAGGTAATGTATCGGTACACTCCGCCAGCAGAGCGCTGACATCTTTATGTAATACCGGATGTATCCAATCGGGACTAATCTCCACCAGCGGCACCAGTACAAACTGCCTGTTCGCCATCTGCGGATGTGGCACTTTCAGCGCCGGCAAATCGATCACCGCATCATTATAAAAGATGATATCTATATCTATGACCCGTGCTCCCCATTTTTGTTGGCGTACCCTTCCCAACTGCCGTTCTATATCGAGTACGGTATCCAACAGCTCTTCAGCACTCAGTGTCGTATCTATCTGCAAAGCCTGATTCAGGTAGTCTGGTTGTTGCACATGGCCCCACGCAGCTGTTTCATACAATCCCGACTTTTTTTCAACGGTTCCCGCCCGCTTATCTATTTGCATCACAGCCTGTTGCAGGTTCTCCGTACGGTTGCCCAGATTACCACCTATAAGTAATATTGCTTTATTCATGTATCTTCAACGGCCCAAAAGTAGACATAATCTTTATTTTTGGAAAAAGCAGTTTTCCTTAATCTCAAAATATGCGTAGTTTTTTTAAGATCTTTTTGGCCAGCCTACTAGCACTCATTGTCGTAGGTGTTTTGGGAATCGTTATTCTCCTGGGATTGATCGGAAGCGCTATATCGCCCGATAAGGTTGTCATTTCCCCTAATGGCGTTCTGGTACTGGAAACAAACCAGGAGCTCAGTGAACAGAAAGTCGCCAACCCACTCAGCATGTTCACTAAAAAAGGAGATGGTGGCACTCCCGGATTGTTTGACGTCATCAGGCTGGTTGACAATGCAACCGGCGATGATAATATCAAAGGTATTTACTTGAAAGTGGAAGGCAATGCCAACGGCTTTGCAACCAACCAGGAATTCAGAAACGCACTGGAGCGCTTCAAAGCCAGTGGCAAGTGGATCTATGCCTATGGCGAGAATATGAGTCAGCAGAGCTACTTTGTCGCCTCCGTGGCCAACAAAGTATACCTCCATCCAAAAGGAGGGCTTGACTTCAATGGCTTTTATTCCCAGGTCACCTTCCTGAAAGGGCTGCTGGAAAAGTTGGAAATCCAGCCGCAGATCTTCTACGATGGCCGTTTCAAAAGCGCCACCGAACCACTGCGCGAAACGGAAATGACCCCTGCAAACCGCATCCAGACCAATGCTTACCTGGGTGAACTGTATAGCAATTTCTTATTTAATATAGGTCAGAGCCGTAAAATCGATACAGCTACCCTGCACAAATACGCCAATGACGGCGCTATCCAAAATGCAGAAGATGCCGCCCGCCTGAAACTGGTGGATGGCCTGCGCTACGACGACCAGGTGATGGATGAAATCAAATCCCGTCTGAGCCTGAGCGGCACTGACAAAGTGAACTTCGTGACCCTGAGCAACTACGAAAATGCCAATGAACACCGTTTCAGGGACAACGACGCCAAAATCGCCCTCATCTATGCCCAGGGTAGCATAGTAGGTGGCGATAGCGAAAAAGAAACTGTCATCAGCAGTGACCGCTATATCAAACTGATCAGGGAAGCCCGTCAGGACAACGATATCAAAGCTATCGTATTCAGGGTGAACTCCCCGGGTGGGAGCGCACTTGCTTCAGAAAGCATCTGGCGAGAACTGACCCTGGCTAAGAAAGATAAACCAGTGATCGTATCTATGGGCGACTATGCCGCTTCCGGTGGCTATTACATCTCCTGCATGGCCGATTCCATCTTTGCAGAGCCCAATACCCTCACAGGTTCTATTGGTGTATTTGCCGTGATCCCAAATCTGGGAAATTTCTTTAAGAATAAACTGGGTGTCACTTTCGACGGTGTGAAAACCGCACAGTATGCTGATCTCGGTACTGCCAGCCGTGCTATGACAGACGATGAAAAACGTTTCATCCAGAATGGCGTTGATACGACTTACATGGTATTCAAGACCCGGGTGGTCAATGGCCGTAAACTGAGTGGTGCAGTGGTAGACAGCATTGCACAGGGACGTGTATGGAGTGGTGTACAGGCAAAAGAATTAGGTCTGGTAGACCGTATCGGTGGTATTCAGGACGCCATTGCATGTGCTGCGAAGATGGTGCATGCCGGTTCTTTCAATGTAAAGGAATATCCTGAACCACAGGGAGGCCTTGAAAAGGTAGTGAGAAGTCTGGGTGGCGATATGCAATCCCGGATGGTAAAGAATGAACTGGGTGAGAACTATAGCCTGTACGAGCAGGTGAAGAGGATCAAAGAAATGAGTGGCCAGGTACAGGCCAGAATTCCCTATGATATTGAGATCAAATAGTATCGGCACTTAAAATTTACTTAAAACCTGCCCGTTGTGGCAGGTTTTTTTATACAACTTAGGTAAAACAATAGTAGTTTTACGCGATTTTCTAGCAACTAAATAGGCGTATGGCGGTGAAATACAGTCAAGGGACAGCTCTGCTGGCCATGGCAAAAGCAAGTTTGAAAGCAATATTGAGAAGCCCCTCGGCTGTAGTATTCAGCTTAGGTTTTCCCTTGGTGATCTTACTTTGTTTTGGCTTTATCGGGGATAGCACTGTATCTGTAAAAGTAGGTGTGGACAGTGCGACGGATACCCATAGTTACCTGTACCAGCAATTATTGAAGGAGAAGAGCCTGAAACTGGTAACAGACAAGACGAATGCAGAATTGCAGGCAGAGCTGAAAAAAGGGCATGTCACCGCTATTCTGAAAGTAAAGGACCTACCTGCTGTAGACAATAAACCGTCCAACTCTATCCAGGTCTATACCTCTACCGCTGCTGTTGAAAAGATCGGGGTATTCAATGCTATCCTGAATGGTGTGATCCGTAATGCAGATGCCAAATATTACAGCCATGCTTCTGTAGCCAGGGTTGAACCCATGATCACGCTGCCTGGCCGTAGATATACTACTATCGATTTCATATTGCCTGGTTTGCTGAGCTTCTCCCTGCTCAGTGCAGCCGTATTCAGCACTGCTTTCCTGTTTTTCGGTTTAAGACAGACGCTGGTATTAAAACGTTTCTTCGCTACGCCGATCCGGCGCTTACATATAGTATTGGGTGAATCCCTGGCCCGCCTGGTATTCCAGATCTCCGGCGCGATCCTGATCATTGCGATCGGTTATTTCTTTTTTGGCTTCACGCTGGTAAACGGGTGGAGTACCTTTTTTGAAATGCTGATCCTGACTGCGCTGGGTGTGGTGGTGTTCATGGGCTTTGGCTTTGTCGTGAGCGGTCTCGCCAATAGCGAGAGCACGATTCCGCTGTTTGCCAATATCATTACCCTGCCCCAGTTCCTCCTGGCAGGTACCTTTGTTTCTGTCGATGTATTTCCTACCTGGTTGCAGGTCATCTGCCGCATTATGCCACTAACTTACCTGAACGATGCTTTCCGGAAAGTGGCCTTTGAAGGACAGCACCTCTGGAACCTGGGCCTCGAGCTGGGTGTGATTACACTATGGGGTGTGATTATTTACGCTGTGGCGGTGAGAGTTTTCCGGTGGGAATAGTCATTTTTTTTTGGTAACTTTTAGGGATGCAAGCCTTTTTTATTCTCCTGGGCGCTCTGGCTGTGATCATCCCTGGGTGTTTCATAGTTAGCCTGTTTTTACCGGCTACTGTGAAGGTTGTGCGTGTCAGGGTCATTTCCGCCACTCCTGCTGCTGTATTTCAACAGATCAATACTGTCCGTAACTGGGAAAACTGGTCTCCCTGGCACCAGGCAGATCCTCATATGAAACTCCTGTACACCGATACTGAGAGTGGGATAGGTGCAGCCTACAGCTGGGAAAGCCAAAACCGGCAGATCGGCAAGGGGGCCATGATGATCACCAATTCCCGGTTGGATGAGTTCATTGCCACAGATATGCACTTTATGGAGCAGGGACTGGCCAAAGCTACCTTTAAACTGGAACCGGTACCCGGTGGTACCAGTGTGACCTGGACCATGACGGCAGAACTGGGGCGTAACCCCTTCAAAAAGTTCATGGGACTCCTGATGGACAAATGGGTAGGAAGGGATTTTGAAAAAGGACTGGCCAAACTCGATTCGGTATTAAGATAATTCTCCTCCTTTTGCCAAAATAGAACGAGATTTGCAACCTTAACAGTCTGGAATTGTTCATATGCGATTAATTAAACTAGCCGTGATTAGCGCAGTTTGCTTCGGCGTGCTGCTTTTCTTGCTATCCTTATTATTACCTTCTAAAGCGATTGTAGAACGTTCTGGTGTCATAGATGCACCAATGTCTACTGTGTATGCGCAATTAAATGACCTGAGTAAATGGTCGGCCTGGAATCCATGGGCTGCCGATGAAACTGCACAGGATAAGCAATATTCAACCCCTCCTGCAGGTAAGGGCGCCTACTTTACTTTTAGCGGTATGCAACATGAAGATCGTATAACCGGAAAGGTAAGTATTGAAGAAAGTCGTCCTGACAGTGGTATCAAATACCTCATGACCTTCAATGCCATGCGCCCGGTAAATGCTTATTTCGAAATCAAGCCTGCGGCTGATGGAAAAGCAACTGCTATCATGTGGCGCTTAGAAACACACCTGGGTTACTGGCCATGGTGGAAACTGCGTGGTTTCCTGGCAGACAGGCTCACAGGGCCACAGCTGGAAGCGGGGTTGACACAGTTGAAGACAATTTGCGAAAGCGGTAAATAATACACAGGCGGTAACAACCGCTCCCGCATTATACATTAATTTTCCATAAATTTTTTACTATTTATGAAACAATTCCTCTTATTCTTTGCATTGCTGGCCGGTACTGGCAGCCTTGTATCTGCACAGGAAAAAAAGGCAGTTGCAAGCCCTCGGGTAACTGCAGAAGGAAAAAATGTAAAAGTTGCTTATGGTCAACCTTCTAAAAAAGGTAGAGTGATCTTTGGAGACCTGGTTCCTTATGATAAAGTATGGCGCCTGGGTGCTAACGAAGCAACTGAAATCACATTTGCTAAAGATGGTAGCTTCGGTGGCAAAGCCGTAAAAGCAGGTACTTACACCCTGTTCGCTATCCCAACTCAAACAGAGTGGACATTTGTACTGAACAGCGAACTGAAACAATGGGGTGCTTACAAGTATGATTCTATCAAAGTACACAACGTGCTGGAAGCAAAAGCTAAGGTGACTAAAACAGCTGCACCGGTTGAAAAACTGACTATCACTTTGCCTGCTGGTAAGATGATCGTAGAGTGGGATGAAACCCATGTGGAAGTACCAGTGAAGTAATGAGCATTGTATTTTATTGTAAAAGGCCGTCTCACTTGTGAGACGGCCTTTTGTTTTTTACAGGTTCCATTTAACAGATACATTTATTTGCCTGCCATCTACAGGCCCCCACAACGGTACAAAAGAAGGATCATTCACTGTTCCGGTATATAATGGGGTATGTTTACCTTGTCTTACATCAAAGAGGTTTTCTCCGTTCAGCACCAGTGTGACATGATCACCTATTTGTCTTGATACCATGGCTGCCCAGAACCAGTAATTCGGCGCCTTCTCATTGTTGTATAAATACTGATGCCCGTTCCAGCTATTCTCTATCCCCATGCGCCATTTATCTTCGATCTCATAGGCGAGTGTAGTCGCAAATTTATCCTGTGGTGCAAAAGGCACGTACATTGTACTAATTTTTGAAATGGTATGATTATACCCCATGTACAATTCCACATGATCCATTTCCAATCTCACATATGTATCCGTTCCTGCACTATGTAGCGGGTCGGCCTGGGTTTGCAGTTCATATAAATTATCACTTCTTAATACAGGTAGTATTGGATGTTGCACATGAGAATAATAGAAGGCCTGGTTCAATGTCAGGTCCAGTTCACCAAGGGTAGTATGATAGTTCGCATCGAAGTTCAGTCCTTTGCTTCTCTCTGTTTTCAACCCATCCGGCAAAGCGGCGAGCGTCTTATACCCCAGCAATTGTGTTTGTGTTGTAAAGATTGCGGCGGTCTTATACCCCGTACCTGCGCTCAGGCGAACAGAGAGATCATGAATGGGTTTGTACACTATGGCCAGTCTTGGCAATAGGAACCAGCCATATACATTGTGGTGATCTGCGCGTAGCCCACCTTCTATCATCAGCTGCTTTGTGAGTTGAATCTCATCCTGTGCAAAGAAGCCGACAGTATTGTAGGTATAATTACTAATACGGCTGCTGTCGTGGTTATCCCTGGTATAGGCTTCGCTGGTATTGTTTATACCAAGCACTACACCATGCCATTTATAACTGGCTTCTGTATAGGTATTCAATTGTTTGCCCTGCAGGAGGAAATTTCCCTCTGTATGCAGCAGATGATAGAGACTGGCGTTGCTTTTAATGGTGAACGCCTTGTGGGTCAGTTGTAGGTCTAAGCTATTACGATTACTATTATTCTTTTCTGTGTAGTAGGCACCACCACCGGAGCGTTGCTCAAATGTTCCCTGGTACCCCGCAGTAAAGGTCGTTTTTGGATGGATATACCAGAAGAATTTCGGATGCACCAGGTACTGTCTTAACTGTGGCACATCACTGAATCCATCCTTGTTCACATCTGTCGCATTCTGATGCGTAACACCTCCAAAAAATGTGAAACCTGTTTTTTGCCATTTCTGTGAATAATATAAATTGGCATTGTTCTCTTTGAGCGTGCTGCGATTCAATAAAATATTCAATAATGGTTTGTCGCCCGGGGTCTTGGAAATAAAATTGATCATCCCCGCAATCGCGCCACCCCCATACAGCGTAGACACAGATCCTTTTATAATCTCAATCTGTTTCAGATCCAGCGGGGGGATGGCCAGTACGCCAAAATTGCCGCTTAACCCTTCGTACAGGGGAAGGCCATCCCTCAATAGCTGGGTGTATTTTCCATCCATCCCCTGCATGCGGATGGCATTATTTCCACTGATTGCCGATGTGTTTTGTATATGGATCACAGATAGATCGCCCAGCAAACTGGCCACATTTGCTGGCTTAATACCGCTTTCTTCCTGCATATCCTCCAGGCCTAATACTTCCACTTTCATAGGCAGGTCCCCGATACGGCTATTGGTACGGGTAGAGTGCACGACTATCTCGTGAATCTGTACAACTTTAGTCGTGTCCTGTGCGAATAATGGACCCGTGGCCAGTAATAAAATAAACCCTGTGACCTTCATGAAACAAAGAAAAGGAGCGATCCTGTGGAAAATCTGGATTAATGATGATGCCTGTCCGGGCGAAGAATAAAATGGTGTTCCTGCCCTTTATGCAGGTAATATATCTTCAGGTTATTTGTATCCGTGATCTTTTTCACAATGGCCAATCCCAATCCGTTACTGTTTTCCAGGTTGGATGCATTCTTCTTAAATCGTTGGAATAATTGAGTGGAGGGAATAGGGGGGTATTCACTGGTATTGCAGATGCTGAACTGTTTTTCATTCAGCTGTATGGTGATCTGGCCTTTGGGGTAATTATATTTTATGGCATTGCCCAGTAAATTACTGATGAGGGTATCTGCCAGTAACGGATGTAGTAATAGTAAAAGATCGTTTGAAATATCTGTACTTACCAGCAATTCTTTATCCCGTATCAGTTCGTCAAAAAAGCGCAGGTGTTTCTCCAGCACTGTTCTGATGCTGATCTCGCTGGTTGCCACAAATTGTTTGTTCCCGATCTTAGCCATGAATAACAGGCCATGATTCAGGTGCGACAACCGTTGCAAAGCCTCATGCGTTTGTGCGATAGATTTTAGCTGCGCCGGTTGTAAGTCTTCATCCTGCAATAGCAGTTCCAGCTTGTTTTGCGCAATCGCCAGCGGTGTCTGCATTTCATGTGCAGCATCTTCTGTCAGTTCTTTCATGATCACAAAATCATGGTAGATGCGGGAGGTAGCATTTATCAACACTTCATTTAACCTGTTGAATTCAGTCACAGAAGTATCCGGAAAAGAAAGGTGGTGCATCTGTTCCAATTGCAGCTTTTCCATCTTATCCAACGACAGGTAAAATGGCCGCCAGATGCTGCGGCTGATCAACCTGTTCACCAATATGGTAAACAATAATAACCCAATAAAAGCCAGTGCCATTACCAGCGCAATATTTTTAATCAGGTCGTCTTTTTCAATCAGTGATTTTCTGATCGTGAGCAGGTAAAATTTACCCCGTATACTGATCACCTGTTCCAGCTGGCGATACGGTACCTTTTTATGCTCGATCTCCTGGTACTGCATAATTGATTGGAGTACCGGTTGTGCATTTGCAGGCCCATTTGCAGGATGAATACTGAACTCCGGTGTTGTGATACCAAATACAGGACTGTTATCAGGAATCGACTTAAAATAGACCTCCCATTGAATCTTATCATTTACCAGTTCCTCATCCATCTCTTTCTCCAGTTCCTTATCAAACTGATGATAGAGATAAATGCCGCCGGTCGTCAGCAGGGGCAGCATGATCAGTAAAAACCAGATGGTATTTTTGGTAAGTAGTTTCATATTATTCGAACCGGTAACCTGTGCCATACACCGTCTTGATATGATCTGGTGCACCGGCATCCATCAGTTTGCGGCGGAGGTTTTTGATATGTGAATATATGAAATCATAAGAACCTGCCATGTCATATTCATCGCCCCACAGGTGAGATGCCAGGGCGGACTTGGTAATGACACGTTTTTGGTTGGCAATAAAGTACACGAGAAGCTGGTATTCCTTCGCTGTCAGGTCCACCGGTTTCTGGTGCACCAGCACCGTTTTCGAAGCTGGAATTACCTGTATATCCTGGAAGATAATACTGGTATTGCCGCCAAAATGTTTGCGGCGTAGCAGGGCATTGACCCGTGCACTCAGTTCTGATAAATGAAAAGGTTTGGTGAGATAATCGTCGGCGCCAAGGCCCAGACCTTGGAGTTTATCTTCCAATGAATCTTTGGCGGAGATAATGATAATACCCGCATCGGAGCGGATCTGTTTTAGTTCCTTTACGATATCTAATCCGCTGCCATAAGGAAGGCTGATATCGGCAATTATACATTCATATTCGGCATCGTTGACCTTCTGAATGCCCTCTCTGAAGTTTGTAGCTACTTCACAAATGTAGCCCTGTTTGCCTAAGTATTGTGTGATTGATTCTTGTAGCGCCTGCTCGTCTTCGATGATAAGAATGTTCATAATTAAAAGGTACGAAAAAAAATGGGGCCCTGCTTATAGCGCAGGAAGCCCCGTTTTAATATTCGCTTTGAGATCGCTTAGAATAGAATACAAGCCGAAGTAGGTTCTGTTCACATACAGGCTATGCCTTGACCCTCGCGCAACTTTCGACTCTTTCACCTCTTTTAGGTTAGCTACATAATCCATGTAAGCATATATCTCCCCGAAATAACGTTCATCGCCAAAATCAAATTCAGGTAAGGTAAATGGCAGTGTGAGCATGTCGATCATCTTCTGGAACAGGGTGGAGAAAAATGTAATCTCCTTTTCCGAATCCGAAGGATGTATCATTTCAAGGCTGGTATAGATCTGATTACGTCGCACATCATCTTTCAATACTTCTTTATCTGTCAATAAGAAGTAGTTGACATAAAAATCTTCCGGTATTTCCTTGATACAACCAAAGTCAAAGATGCCGATCGTACCGTCTTCCCTCATGAGGAAATTGCCCGGATGTGGATCAGCATGCACCTTTTTCAGCTTATGTACCTGGAATTGGTAGAAGTCCCACAGTGCCTGACCGATGCTATTTCTAACTTCCTGAGATGGGTTCTTTAACAGGAACTCCTTCAGGTGGTAGCCGCGTAGCCAGTCCATTGTAATGATCTTATCGCTGGAGAGTTCCGGGTAATACTTCGGGAATACCAGGTTCGGAATATGTGCGCACAAGGTAGATACTTCTACAGAGCGGTGCAGTTCCAGTTTATAATCCGTTTCTTCCAGCAGTTTTGTCTCAATCTCTTCAAAGTACTTGTCCATATCCACCTCGTTCATGCCTACGATGCGCATGGCAAATGGCTTTACGATGCGGAGGTCAGACTTCACACTGTTCGCTACCCCGGGGTACTGGATTTTGATGGCCAGTTCCCTGCCCCATTTGGTGGCTTTATGTACCTGCCCGATGCTGGCGGCATTAGCTGCCTTGATATCGAAAGTATCGAACAACTGTGCGGGGGTTTTGCCTAATGTCTTAACGAAGGTATTGATCACCAGCGGACCAGAAAGGGGTGGGGCGCTGTACTGCGACATGGCGAACTTCTCGGTATAGGCTTTGGGCAGCATGCCCTTGTCCATACTTAACATCTGCGCTACTTTCAGTGCACTGCCTTTCAGGTTGCTGAGGGTATCGTAAATGTCTTCTGCATTGTCTGCATGCAGTTCTTCCCTGCTGATATTGGGATCAATGAGTTTTTTGGTATAGTGCTTCAGGTAATTGGTTCCAACTTTCAATCCTGTGGTCACAAAACGACTCGCTCTTTCCACTTTTCCCGTAGGAATATTAGTTTGCTCTTTCATTACCTTTTATCTCCTCTATTTCCTGGTGAACATAAATTTGCCGAAGTCCAGCAGACTATCAATCGTGCCCGAGCTGATAATCTGGAAACTGAGATTTACAGCTTTTTCAATCGCAGCATCTGTCAGCTCAAATTTTTCTGAATCATCCTTGATCCAGTAGTTGAGCACAAAGAGTGCCTGTACCCAGAAACCGTGTACGTATTGACTGGAAATGAATTTTCTTTCTTTTACTTCGCCAGACTGATAGCCTTCTTTGATCAGGTCTGTCGCGTATTCATAAAACGCATCTTTGAACTTTTCCAGCCTGTTTTCATGATAGCCAGGGATATGGAATTGTTCTTTCTGCTGCAAAATGTAGCTTCTGTCTTCTTTCAGCTTCTGTACCCAGAGGAAGTAGAAGGTGAGCAGCTTTTCGCGGGCAGAATAGCCGAGATAGGTATCGTCTGCTTTTAGTTTTTCGAGTGTATCTGTAAAGAAGGATAACCAGATGTCTTTTTCAACGGCATCGAAGGATGCATAGCTGTCGTAAAAAGTGCTTTCGGAAAGACCTAATTGCTGACAGAACAGGTAGACAGAAACCGGTTTTTTCCCGTTTTCAAGCCAGTAGTTTTTATAGGCTTCGCGAATGAGTTTATTTTCCATAATTCAGGGTTTAAATTGTCCAAAAATGCCTCCAAAGCAGGTATTTCAAATTTACGATAGAAAGCTTATATGAATTGTTAATATCTTACAGATTGTTTACGTCCATGACACTCAGCACCTTATTTTTTCCCAACAGGATAAATTCACCTCTTACACTTCCCTCAATCACAGATTCTGGTTCTTCTTCCAGCGCTACTTCGTGCTCCAGGGTCAACATGGCCCCCTCCACTTTAAACACACTCGCCAGCTGATCACCTACTGCCACCAGGTGTCCTCCCGGGATAAACGCCATGGCCACCACCCTGTGAGATACGGGCACCGGTGCACCAGCGATGGACATTTGCTGTTTATTGATCTGGATGGTCACAATCCCCATTTTAGTCAGCCCAAACAGTATTGTCGATACCATTGGTACCGCAGCCAGCAGGTTTACGGGTGGCGCCGATTGTAGCCTGGTACAGTTACCAAGGTCATCCGAGCAGTACAATACCCCCTCCAGCAGGAAATAATAGAAATCATTCCATTGATAGACCGGGGTAGGGTAAGGTCTGTCATCGCAGAGGATGGTTGAATCATCCATGGTACAGGTATACTGCCTGTCCAGTTCCCCATCTCCCGAAAAATGCCAGATGCTCAATACCCGTTCATTCAGGCCAAACTGCGTCACAGCCCCTGCTATCTTGACCACAAACCCTACTACATGTTGCTGCAGGAAGTTCGGGAAGCTTACACTCATGCCATATTTGAAATGCAGGTTCGCGGGTAGTATTTTCGGTTGATCTTCAAAGTCATTTTCCATGCTCAGGTAGATCATCAGGCGGTTTGTTTCCGGAAATCCACTCACGATATAATCAAACATGGGGAGCATCTGCATGGTAGTCCATGAATATTGCTCTATTTCAAAGTCAGGACTGATCCTGAGCAGGTAAAACGAATGTGCATTGATGCCGATGATGAACAATTGCTGGTTATGCCGTATCATCCCTGCCCAGGTAATCCCTGTAGGCAGGTTGATCCGTCTGCTGTTCACCTTTTTCTTTGGCTGTGCAGCCACTGTACTCTTGTATCGGAACAGGTCCGCAGGCAATTGCTTATCCTCCGGTAAGAATTGTTTTAGCAAAAACAGGTGCCTGGTATTACCCTGTTTCACCTGGTCACTGATGATGTGCATGCTCAGATCGGTGGCAGTTTGTTTTACAGCAGGATTGCTGTGTTTATTGTTTACAAAAAGCATCACCTGCAGGAACAAGGTCAGTTGCTCCGGGTTACTCTTCTGATACACTTTTCTGATGTGCAAAGGCAGTTGCTCCGGCGTATGTCTGCTCACCACCTCAAAGTATTGTTCCAGGTGGTCAGCGGCACGGTTATAGCCATTCCATCCCCTGTACAATAATCGCAAAGCCTCGTCAGGAGCATTCAGTTTATCTTCCAGGATCTCGGCCGCTTTCAGCAATTCATTTTGTTGCTGGGCCAGCTGCACACTCTTCCTGTAATAGGTCCTGGCCAGGTCCATTTGTTCGAGTTTTCCATACAGATCTCCCACCTTCTCAAACATTTCCAGTTCTTTGTAAATTTCGATAGCTTCCAGCAGTAATCCTCCCTGTACCAGGCATTCTGCTGCGGGCAAATGCCTGTTCAGGTAATCCCTGTACAGGGCGGCGGCTTCTCTGAAAAATCCGCCCTGTACCAATGCCTTTGCCGCCAGATTGTAATCCTGCAGGAGGTGTGCATAGATGTAAGCTGCCTGTTTGTAGTCTTTATTTTCTAATGCCTGCAGTGCTGCACGCATGTATTTTTTATGCAGCTGTTCATAGTACCTGTTTACGTTCCATGCATCTACCGGGCCACCGCCACCAGCCAGGTTGCCAAGGCTGAAATGCGTATTCCTTTTCGAGAGCGAGGCCGATGGGGGCGCTACACCTCTGCTGGCATGTTGCGAGCCTAACGGTATGGCGTATTGCAACGCTTCGCCCAGGTTCTCGTCGAACATATTGAGCAGGCGTTCCACTTCTTTGTCCCTCTTTTCCTGCAGGTGTTCCAGCTGGTTTTGCATCCACTGGTACATACTGCTTTGCCCCTTATTACCCCGCTTACCTAACAGCGACATGAATGCTTTGAGCAGGAATGCTTTTATTTTTTTGAAACCTTTCAGCGGTGGTGCCGCCATGGGTATTTCATTCAGGGGCTTTATATCTACACTGCTTTTCAGCATATCTATCAGGGGTGTATCATCTTCCTTCCGCTTTACATTGATCATGCGCAGAGACGCCATGGCAGGCATACCCGGATGTGCCATATCCCATGAATGGTCAATGACAGCCGGCATTTGCAGCAGATCGCTGAGTGATACAAGGTCTGCCGTCGTAAAGCCAAAGAAACCAAGATTCGGGTGCATCACCTGCCATTCCCACACCAGTAGATCCGCCATCTCACTAAGGCTGAGGGTGGGCAGTAACTTAGCATGAACAGGTATCAGCAGCTTCTTTCCGATAATCGTATAGGGATGTGCGATTTGACTAAGATGCGGAATATGTTTGGGATGAAATACGACCATCATACCCGCAGGCTCCATGCTGGATTTGTTTTCCGGCAGTAGCATGCAGGTCAGTGAGCCGGGAGGTACATCCCATCGCTGAATTTCCCCAAACCACTCCGCAGGGGTATTCCCCCTGATGTAAGCTCCGAGTACAGGATGACAAACGGATGGATCATATGTTAGCTGCAAAATCATTTCAGATGATCTATGTATGGTTGTATATATGATTCGTAAAAAGTATGTGCGGGCACCTGCCGGTCGTGGTTGTCACCAATAAAATACCGGTACCCGCAATACGCGCCATCAGCCGCCCAGCAGGCAGTCGGTTTATTTTGTATCACGACCAGCGTGATCTCACGCACATTTGGATCCTGACTACGGAGGTGCAATAATCCCCTTGAATCCATCCATGCTTCAATACCCGTATTCAGCACATACCTGGTAATGCGGATCTGCGTGCCGGGAATGGTACTCTCCTGGCCGTTGAGGTTGGGAATAACATTGTTCACCGTGGTCCAGCTTTCCAGCGACAGTTTATTTGCATTGTGCCGCAGCTCCATGTGGTTGATGGCCAGTCTGCCCGAAGGACTTACTTTGATACTCTTCACCTGTCTGTACATATTGTACCCGCAGTTGATGATCTTCTTCAAAGCACGTAAATGATCAGCTCTGGCAGAAAGCACCATGTTGCCATCCCATCTGCCTATAGCTTTAATAAACAGCGTATCTACAGAGAGTGTATACGTATCATTTGCATCTGTGATGTAGAAGGTTTTATCTTCATAAGCGATCACGATAGTACCTGTGAGCCGCTGACCGATAATATGATGTGAGCCGGCCTGGATGGTTGTATTCAGGTAGTATAAATACAGCGCTTCGTTGTGATAGAGCAATACATAAATAGTACCCTGCTCACTATGCCCGAAGGCATAGGTGCCGGCTTTCGGAAGATCTCTGAATATTTCATTTGCCCCGAATGCAATAGATTTCCAGTAGAGTAACCGCTGGTCTTCTGTAACTACAACACCGCCAAACTGCATAGCATTATAGTAATAATAATGCAGTTGCATGGTGCTGAATGGAAAATACAAAGGCGCTTCCTGCTGATGTAAAAATGCCGGCAGGCTATAGTTGGCAGGCAACATGTCTGTCGCAGTAAAAATAGATTCCAGGTCGTACATGGCATGATTCAACAAATGCCGGTGCCCTTTATTGTAATGAAAGAGTTGTACCCTGCCTTCACGGTTTACCAGTATCAGGTAACCATTGAATTTACGGATCGCTGCAAAGGCTTCCTGGAACGGTGCTGCGTGAAACAGCGTTTCATCAGTAATTAAGAAAAACTCCTGTTGTTGTTTTTGCAAAACATTTTTTGCAAAAGCTGTTAACCCTGTTGCACTATGCAGTTCAGGCGATAACAATTCCAGTGCACTGGCTACACCTGTTTTGGTGCTCAGTTGTATAGGAGTATAGTCATATCCTGTCAGAGCATAAGCGGGCAGTTCTCCTTTTTTATTTTGAAGCGAACACGCCAATGCTGCAGCCATGGCCAGCAAGCGGGGAGTCCCCCACATGCGGATACTGGTATCTACCAGTAAGAAACGTTCCGGCTGATAGTCGGCAGGGAGTTGTTCCCTGCGTAAATACAAGGCTTCATTATTCGCGAGTCGCACCATCAGCGACAGCTCATCATGGGCTAATTCGCTGATTAATAACCTGTCAAAATTCCCCCTGTTACTGATATCAGACACACCGCCAAACAACTGGTCACTACTACCCTGTACATGCATGGGAATATGTAGTGCGGCAATCATTTGCCTGGTGAGTTTTGTAAAACCTGCTGTAGCCGGATCGCTGGCCAATTCAGACAGGAGATCTGTCTGTGGTGGTTCTGGAATCAATACCGGCAATGGTTTGGGCAGTTCGCTCACACTTGTCTGCAACTTCAGGAGCAATTCTTCCCTGTTGCCGATTGCTTTGTAGATAGCTGCCAGGTATTGCAGGTCTGCTTCCACAATAAACTTGCTGAGTGGCACAGGAATCAGGATATTTTTATCCAGGTTACCACTGTTGAAATTATCCAGGATATTCCCCGCTACGTCACTGCTTACAGTGGGTGCAACAGCAGAACATAATGTTTGTAATAAGTGGATTTTTTTGTTTCCAAGCCAGTTAAGGTCAGGTAGACTGCCCAGTATATCCAGCAGGTTATAAGCATCATTTATCCAGGCATATTCATCCTTGACATGGAGGTGTATTTTTTGATAAATGTTATGTAATGTTTGCCATAGACGGGCTTTATCTTCTTTGCCTGCATTCAGCAAGAGCAACAAAGCTCCCAGTGGAGGAAAACAATCTTTCAACTCCGCCAGTATTTCTGTCAGCGATGATCTGTAAATCAGTGTACGTCCATCCTGCCATTCAATCACTTCCCCCTCATCTGCCCAATGCCAGAAGTAATCGTCGGCCGATTTGAAGTAGGCGGTGGTTTCAAGGGTTTGTTTATAATACATGGGTCAGGGTTTCGGCAGTAAGCCTGACGGCGCTGCGGGTGACGTGAACAAAGGATGTATCCGGGATCATTTCATATTGTCCATTCACATGAAAGAGCAAAAAATGCGTCCTTGATCCTTCCAGTTTCCCGGCCACCAATGGCCGGATAACAGGTGGATCGAAATCGTAACCTGCCGGCATCAGTATCCTGTCTTTCAGTGTATATGAAGTACCTGGTACAGAAGGCAACGGCACACCGGCTACCAGCACCTGTCCGCGTGCAGAAGCTGCAAAGCGCAGGTGTCGTAGTCTGATCTGTGGTGCTGTGGATACATATGTTTCCAGGGTACGCATCTCTGTCAGTATAGCGAAGCTCTCATCTGTAGTGGTACAGGGAGCTAATTTTACAAGCTGTTTGGTAGTAGCAAAAGCGGGCAACCCGGAAGCCGGCAGACGCACGGCAATAAAATCGGTCAGGGGTTGCCATTCCAGTACAGGCAAAGTCTCATCCGGCGTCATTGCCCCGGGGGCAAAGAGGCGGTTCACAGCATCCAGTTTCCAGGTGCGCAATGCGGGCAGCTGGCGAAAAGCATTGTCAGCCATGCCTTTTACCCATATCTGGTCCTTGTGCCATGCTGCGACCAGGTCAACTCTGGTGCGCAGTTGGGCCAATACCTTTACGTCGGCTGGTGCTAATGTAATTACACTTTCAGTCATCAGTTAGTCTGCATGATCTTTTCCCACAAATGATCTATCGGCGCTAAAACAAAGTTTTTCTGCGTATCGTTGTTGATCCATTCACAACGGTCATTCAGGTAGCGGAGCCTGTCTTTGATCAGTGCTCTTTCGGCAGGAGAGGTGTCGGCAGCTTCCCATTGTGTGGTCATTTGCTGAACTTCCCTGTAAATGGCATCTGCGTCGGGAGCGCTGTTGATAGTGGCTCTTGGGTGAGTGGAGGTGTGCGGTTCCTCCGCAACTGCCAGTGCCGCATTGACGATGGCAGCGATGATTTCCTGTTGTTCTTCCGTATCCCAGATATAGCGCAGCACCCACAGGTCCGAAAGGATAGCGGTGTCTCTTTTGCAGAGCACAGCGCTGGCAGCAATGAGGCGTTGTAGTTTTACCGCTCTTCTGTCAGAGATCTGGATGCCTGCATTGCGTAGTTGTTGTATCAATGTAATATAGGACCCTCTGATGGCAGACAGGTCTATGGCGATCGTAATATTTTGCAGTTCCCTTATTTCCTCCGCACTGATTTTTGCGGGGGTAGCATAGTCTGCCTGTTCCAGCTGCCAGCCGGCCTGCAATACCTTTTCCAGGTCAGCAGGATCTACGTTGTCACAATGTACCCGCAGCAGGAACCTGTCAAAAAGTGCCTGCAATGCTTCGTCTTCAGGCAGGTGGTTGCTGGCGCCGATAAAGAGCAGGGCAGGGAGGGCTTTGGTTTCTTTTCCTCTTCTGAAGATCTTTTCGTTAAGCGCCATGAGGAGGCTGTTGAGAATAGCACTGTTGGCATTCAGGAGTTCGTCCAGGAATATCAGGTTCGCTTCGGGGAGCATACCTTCTGTGTTAGTCACGAGGTCGCCTTCTCTCAGTTTGCGGATGTCAAAAGGACCAAAGAGCTCATTTGGTTCGGTGAAACGGGTGAGCAGGTATTCAAAAGTTTTACCTTCCAGTAAGTTGGCAAGGGCGCGCACCATGGCACTTTTAGCAGTACCCGGAGGGCCTAATAAGAATAAATTCTCCCTGCCGGTGAGACAGATGCCCATCAGATCGATGATGTCGTCTTTTCCAACAAAAGTCTTCTTCAGGTGCTGTAGGACATCGTTGAGCTTATCTACCAGCGGGGTTGTGGGTAAGGTCATAATATAATTTCATTAAAAACTGTATCGAACTGAGGCCAGAGTAAGGCAGCATGTGATCCCAGGGCTGCTTGTACAAATGGCAGGTTTTCAGGAAGACGGCATTGAGACAGGTTTCTTGCCTGGATGATCCTGTCTGTATATGCCTGCCTTAAGGATGGATGGTCATTAATGGCAGACAGGTCTACCTGTTCATGTAAAGGAATGGCGGCTGCTGAAAATGGCCATTGATGAGCGGTTTGGTAAAACCGGGTGATCAATGGGTCAGTGGGCGAAAGTCCTTTAGCCAGCAGGAACAGATCTGGCAGATAACGAAGGGTCAGGTCTGCCGAATAAATAGCTGCGGGGGTTCTTTCACCAGTATATGCAGGTAAATGGGTTTCGAGGAGAGCGGCATCCAGGTTACGCAATAGAATGAACTGTACGATTGTGTACAGGTGGCCTGCGGCCCAGAGTGCAGCATCCATATCCAGGTCGGGTGCGGTATGAGGCATCTCGCGGCAGTCGTCTTCATAATATTGTTGCAGGTGAATAGCAGCTGTGCGCAGGTCGGCTTCCCCGAAAGTCAGCAGATCAGCGGCCACAGATACATTACCTTCGTTGATTAGGCCCGATATGAATTCAGTTAATTCCATGTCGACATTGTACCCTATTCATATAATATTTAATGAAGATACTAAGGAGATAGCTACTTTACAAGAAATATGATAGCCGGATTGTAATTTGTCGATAGCTTTTTTAATTTAGAGAATTAAATTTTAGTGATCATGCATAAGAAAACGCTAGCAACAGTAGCGGCTGTTGCGCTTTCAGCCACGTTATTTGCGCAGACCAAACCCGAAGACACAGAAGTGTGGGAACCAGTCCCTGCTGTAGTAACCCCCGGTAAGATTAACACAGACGCACCTTCCGACGCAATTATTTTGTTTGATGGCAAAACCCTGGACCAGTGGGTTTCTGTCAAAGATCCTTCCCAGCCTGCAGGCTGGAAGGTATCCGGAGGTATCCTGACTGTGGAAAAGAATACCGGAAATATACAAACGAAAAGGTCTTTTACGAATTACCAACTGCATATTGAATGGCGGGTACCAAAGGATATAACAGGTACCGGACAGGGTAGGGGAAACAGCGGACTGTTTTTAGCATCCACAGGCCCTGGTGATGATGGATATGAGTTGCAGATCCTGGATAACTACAACAATAAGACCTATGTAAATGGTCAGGCAGGTAGTATCTACAAGCAAACGCCTCCACTGGCAAATGCGAACAAAAAGCCAGGTGAATGGCAGACCTACGATGTGATCTGGACAGCGCCAAAGTTCAATAGTGATGGCTCTGTTCAAAGTCCTGCCCGTGTGACCGTGTTCTTCAACGGTATACTGGTACAAAATAATACAGCGTTGCAAGGCCCAACTAAGTACATAGGCAAGGCTTCTTACGAAAAATCACATGGTGCTTGTCCGATCAAATTACAGGCACATGGCGATAAGAGCGAGCCTTTAAGCTTCAGGAACATCTGGATCAGAGAATTGTAAATTTATAAGAGGGTGTATCATAAATCAGATACACCCTCTTTTTTTAGTCCACCCCTCAATTTTGCAGCTTCACCTTTATTTCTATAATTTTAGCAGGGCGATACTGCAATTTTGCCATCAATGAGAAGACAACTCTACATATACAGCTCACTGTTCATTACACTGGCACTCAACATACCTAAACTCTTCACACTAAGAGAAAACACACCCATTTCCCGCTTTGTACCCTTCAACTTATCTGAAGTTATTTTCCAAACTGGTTTTAACCTTATCTTTTGTCTCGTTATTTTTTACATCAGTGATACTTTTAAGATCAACAAAGTCATCACACACTTATTAAACCTGTTAGCATTACTCTTCTTTTTCACCATCGGTCTTACCCTTCAAAAGCACCTGTACGGCGCCGGCTTTTTCCTGCCCGGTCGTGGCTTAGGCATTAAATTGACACTTACACTTATTTTAGTGTTGATAGAGGTCCGCGTAGTCAACATCCTGCGTCAATCCCGTTTCAAAGAACTGGAAAATGACCGGCTTCGCAATGCTTACCTCAAAGCCGAACTGAGTTTACTCAAAGGTCAACTCCAACCGCATTTCTTTTTCAATGCCCTTAGCAGTCTTTCCGGGGTAGTCCGTGAAAACCCTGTCAAGGCACAATATTACATCAACCAGTTATCCCGTTTTTTTCGCTATTCATTGCAAAAAGAAGATACTGGTTTAGTACCTTTAAAAGAAGAGATCAGCGCTATCAACGCCTACGCTGCGTTGCTGAAAATGCGTCATGAAGAAGGTTTTCAACTCAATATAAATATACCGGAAGAACAGCTTCAACGCCTTCTTCCTCACATGTCACTTCAGCCATTGGTAGAAAATGCCCTCAAGCATAATAAGATACCATTACTGCTGGAAATTATATTCAAAGAAAACGAGCTGATAGTAAAGAATAACCTACAACCGGTTCATTTTCCTGAACCCGGAACAGGCATAGGTTTATCGAATTTAAACGAACGATATAAGATCCTCCTTCAGCAGGAAATCAGTATCGAGAAAACAGCCACGGCATTTATCGTAACACTTCCTTTGCAATAAACATATGGCATTACGCGTAGCGATCATAGAAGACGAACCAGCCACTGCCCGCAATCTGCGGCACATGCTCCAGGACATTGCACCGGAAATAGACGTATTGACTATCCTGCCGGGTGTAGCTGAATCCGTGGCCTGGTTGAATGACAACATGCAGCAATGCGAACTCCTGTTTATGGATGTTCGTCTCAGCGATGGCCTGTCCTTCGACATCTTTAGCCAGGTGAACGTAACGCTCCCTGTGATCTTTGTGACCGCTTACGATGACTATGCCCTACAGGCTTTCAAGGCAAACGGTATTGATTACATCCTCAAACCATTTGATGAAAGTGAGTTAAGACAAAGCTTACAGAAATACAATCGCCTGCGCGATAATAGTAAGATGCAGCAACTGGCGGCACAATTCAAATCCTACAAACAATCCTTTCTTGTTCACAACAGGGATAAGCTCATTCCCTTGTCTGCGGGCAACATCGCCTGGTTTTACACGGCAAATGAACTGGTGTATGCCGGCACAGTTGATAATAAACAATACATCATCGACTTTACGATGGAACAGTTGCAACAACAGTTGGATCCTGCGGTATTTTTCCGTGCCAACAGGCAGTTTATTGTACAACGTGGTGCTATCCAGGAAGTTGAATTTTATTTCAATGGCAGATTGACCCTAAAGGTCCATCCAGCGCCAAAAGAACAGATCTTAATCAGTAAGGCACGGGTGCCTGAATTTAAAAATTGGATGAATGTGTGATTCTCAATCATTTGCAAAATAGAAGCTAACATATAATAAAATATTTCCAATTTATTGACGGTAAATGCTTTTATATTAAGAAAATAATGACTATCTAGCAGTACCTATTTATAATTCCCTATTAAAATGTGATTCTATGAAAACACGACGCGTGCGTAAAACGGTCCTTTCCCTTTTAATGCTCTCGGGTTTGGCCATAATGGTTTTTTCCTGTAAGAAGGATGAAGATGATGGCGTCATCACTTCCGATGAAATGGCAGAAGCTGTCAGCCAGTCTTTCAGCAGTTCAGGTGGCGGTCTGGTTGTGCAGACGAATACAGCCCTGAGTGTTGTATCTGCCGCAAACGGTGAGCGCAAGGCAGGCAAACTGTCAGACCAGTGTGATATTCCGTATTCAAAAACGCTGACAAGCGCTAATTCAGATACGGCTACCTATTATACATGGAGTTATGGCATTACGTGGAGCTGGGTATTGGCCTGTACAGAAGGTGTACCTACACAATATGAATTCAAGGCTGCTGGTAGAGCACTGTATGATTTCCCACGCATGTCTTCTGATGATAGCGTGAGTAACAAAATTGTAGTAACCGGCCTGTCAGACGACAGTACCTTCTACAAGGCGAGTCAGACATATATCCGTACAGGTACACAGCAGTCCAAAATTGGGAAGATGCACAAGTTCACCAGCACAGTGACAGTTACATCTACCAATATGTATATTAATAAATCAACACTGAGAATCGTATCTGGTACTGCTACAGTAAATATCAAAGGTGAAAGCTCCAGTGGTAAATCATTCGCCCTGTCAGGTACACTGACATTCTCAGGTAATGATGCGGCATCACTGGTACTGAACGATACGAAGTACACCGTGTCCTGGATCAAAGAATAAACATTTGTGACAAAAGTATACAATCAGCCTTCGCCTTCTGGTGGAGGCTTTTTTATGCTTACTATTTGATAAGCAGTTCTTTATTTCTTCACATACACAATAAAGGATCAATATCAGTCGTTTATATTAATATTTTACTATATATTAGCATGCAAAAAGGGGGACATAAAAATTACTTACTCCTTTTTACTATATTCTAAACTAAACAAAATTCATCTATGAAAAGAATGAGCAACCCCTTGTTGCGCAGTAAAGCTGCCCTGTTATTCATGTGTGTAGCAGCCGGAATGTCTGTAGTAATGCCATCTTGTAAAAAGGACGACAAAGAAAGCAGCCAGCCAGCGGTAAGCCAGGCAGAAGTAGCAACTGTAGTAAATTCTGCAGTAACCAATGGTGGTGTAGCAGCTCAGACTTCAGCTGCAGCTACAACTGCATCTCTCTATCTGGGTGCACGTAAAAGTGCAAAGACAACAGGTGATGATTGCGGTTATACCGACGAGGATTCTTTCCAATTCTCTTCTGATGCAAATGCGTCTACCACTTTCAGCATTGATTACACTTACAAATTTGTGATCACCTGTGCTGCTGATCAGTACCAGTCATTCAACTTTACATTTGCAGCAAAGACATCACTGGGCACTTCCAAGATCTCTGTGGCTGATACTTCAGCTGCTACTTTCGCTATCACCGGTCTGGATGATGCAAGTAAAAATCTGGTATTCAATCAGGCGTTTGACAATAAGGCTTCCCTGATCTCAAAAGATGGTAGCGGTAATTCTTTCTATAGCACACTGAAATATTCTGCTACTGATGTAACAGTTAGCAAAACCACCCTGCAGATCATTTCTGGTACTGCTGCGGTGAAGATCACTGGTATAACTACTACCGGTAAATCATTTAGCTATGAAGGTACGATTGTGTACAAGGGTAGCAATAAAGCTGTATTCACTATCACAGGTGGCAGCAGCTTTGACCTGCAATGGTAATAGACCTGACTTAATAAAAAAAGCTCACACCACCGGTGTGAGCTTTTTTTGTTTTGCACGCTCTTTTAATTATTCTCGATCACACTTATCGCCAGCGGCTGTTCGGTCAGTACATTATTATTCACCAACCCAATCGCCGCTACTGTATAGATCTTTCCGGCTGTCAGCACCACATCACTCTTACTAATCGTTGTTTCGCCACTCGTTGCGTTAGACAGTTTAATAGTATAAGTTCCGGCTGCCATCTCTTTAAATTCACTCACAGACTTATAAGCCACATTGTTAAACAACAAACTGTCGCTCACAAAAAAGTTCTCCGGTGCAGCATTTGTACTCGCATGCACAAAACGGATCTTTGCCTTACCAGATGCCGGCGTACCCAGATCATCTTTCGTCAGAATACCAGTCGTACTGTTATCGCTGGTTTTACCAGTTGCAAACAGTGAATAACTGCCACTCTCAAATTTAACAGGCAGAGACAATACCGCATTTCCACTAACGGTATTCTTAAAATCATAAGTAGCATCGCCTTTCGCTACATTCAGATAAGCAGTAGATGCATTGTAAGCAATAGCAGAAGAATTAATCTTACTGGATCCATTGTACACATCTACACTACCTGCATCGGGGAAAACATTCACAATCTTAACAGTTGCATCAGGTTCAATCGCAGTATCGTCGTCATCTTTGCTACAGGAAGAAAAAGCTACAAGTCCTGCAAATGCAAACGCGGCTAACAAACGGCTGCTGGCATGGTTCAGCATAATCATATTCGGTCTTTTTTTTTAAAATGAAAATATAAGTTGACTCTGCACCTAAAAAAACATAAACTATGCCATGTGATTTAACAAGGCTTTAGCAATAATCATTATGGGCTTTTTTACACATCTTGTAGTAGAATTCCTCAAAGCATGTAAAGCTGTTTAACCATATAATTCCTTATTTTAGCTAACCGGATGCAACCCCCCGTTATTATTATATGCACACAGTAAAGGAGAAGAATAACGTTCACGTTATTGGTAAAACAGATGCCGCACAAACCATCATCTTCGGTCATGGTTTTGGTTCTGACCAGACAGTGTTTGCGCCACTGTTCAAGGCATTTGAAGCGGATTATAAGATCGTGCTCTTCGACAATGTAGGTGGGGGTCAGGCAGATATCAATGCCTTCAGCCCTTCCCGCTACAGCTCTATTCAGGGGTATGTAACTGATATGGGAGACCTGCTCCGGGAGTTAAAACTGGAAAACGTGATCTATGTAGGCCACTCTGTAAACGGTATGATTGGCCTGCTCTCCGCTATAAAATATCCATCTTACTTTAATAAACTGGTGCTGCTGGGCAGCAGCCCCCGTTACCTGAATGAGCCTGAAACCGGCTATGTAGGCGGTTTTAACATGGAAGCGCTGGAACAATTATACCACGCTATGAGTACCAATTACTACGCCTGGGCCAGTGGTTTTGCCCAGCTCGTGGTGCAAAACCAGGACAGACCAGAGCTGGCCGCAAATTTTGCCAAAAGCTTATCCTCCATTCGTGCAGATATTGCATTGTCTGTAGCAAAAGTTATCTTTGAGATGGATCACAGGAGTGACCTGGGTAAATCCAGCATACCTGCCCTGATCGTACAGAGTTCAGACGATCCGGCTGTGCCCAGTGAAGTAGGGGACTATATGTTAAAGCATATACCTAACAGCCAGCTGGCCATTGTGCATACCAAAGGGCATTTTCCCCATGTGAGTGCACCGGATGAGGTGATCAATATTATTAAGTCCTTTATATAAACAGCCTTTTATAGTGACACGCTGGGAAAGAACTGCGCTTACATTTATTAGTCAGACGAGTGATTGGGACAGGAACCTGGATACGACTTCATTCCTTCCCTTCAGCATATCATTGTTACGGGAGTTGTTGGGGGCCTATATCTCACTGCAACTTGATTTCGAGGATGCCTATACTGCCAAAGTAAAGGCAGCGAGCCCGTCTTACCTGAATGATCTGATACTGAACCCTGATCCGCTCACAGCATTGTTGGAACAACATCATTATAAGGCAATATACTGGTCACAGATCCCTGAAAGGAATGCCCTCGATGATTTATTACAGGCGCTCTCTTCTGCCGTTATTTTGCCTGTAAAAGAGCCGGGTGTGAATGCGCTTATCCTCTTTGGGTGGAGTGAGCCGCAATCATTCGATGCCAGTGCCCGGGAATGCCTGGAAATTATTCGGTGCCGGTTTAAGGAAATTCTTCAGCAATCGCATACCCAGCGTATAGTTAATATTACTATGTCCCGCTTCACTGCTATTATGCATACCATTCCACAGGCGCTGGTATTTATTAGTAACGATGGCCATTCCGGTTGGGTGAATACAGCTGCTGCAAGTCTGCTCGATCTGGATAGTTCCGGCGAACAGCCACCTCATGTATTATCGACCGTAATGGGCAAGTTGATAAATAGTGCGGAGAATAAGGAGGTGATCAATAAAGAAGCTTTGCTGCTGTTTACATCTCCGGATAGTAAAATGAAGGACATGAAGTGGGAGATACCTGGAAATACATTGTCAGTATCCTGTATGCCGGTAGATGGAATAGGCAGATTGTGGGAATTTAAGAGAATTACATAGCCGGCCGCAGGCCATTGCGGTAATAAAAAAGGGTCGTCTTAAAAACTTTGAGACGACCCTTTTTTTGGTACCTGAAGGCGGGAATTTCGTACATGCCATTCTCATGGCCTTCCTGTTATTATGATATATCCCCTTTTTTTCTGAAAATGGTTTTCTTCTTCGTTGTTGAATTCCCTCTTTCCTGAATGTTTTTATTTAGTTTGTTATTTCATCTTTCACACTCAACTTCCACTCATTATCATAAAACCCTGCTGTCTTCACCTCTGTCTCTTTCCCCTTCAGCAACTCCGCAGAGAAGATCATATAATCCGGAAATCCACTTCCTCCCGCAAAATACTGATTCGCTTCCGCCGCTTTCATACCTTTCAGACCAGTACCGCCTATCACCGCCACAGCAGCCACCTTACTATCCATTCTGGGATACATAAAATACCCTGCCAATGCATCGCCTGTATAACTCTTCTCACCCACAGTCACTTTACCTCTGCTCATCTGCACAGGGGAATTTTTCAACAGCAATCCATATGCTTTATTCGTAGTCGCATTCCCATAAATGATCACCCCTCTATCAGCATAATCCGCAGCCTTAAAATCTTTATCCGCCACTATATCTATTGCACCATTTCCTCTGTAATACCACGTCTCTGCATCATACCTCGCTTTATTCAAAGACCATGCATTTTCCTCAGGCGTACCTGCTGTGCCATATACAAATACCATCCTGTGGTTAAATGCTTCTTTCAGCGTACCATTTCTTACAATACCTTTATCTGTTTCTGCTGGTGCCTTTCCGATGGTCCACTGAGATCCATGCTGCAAATACAATATCTCTCCATGAGAAGCATATTTTATTGTCTGTCCATCCAATACAATTTCACCATCAAATCCTTTCAGATCCAATGCCAGCACTTCCACATTACTGGTGGTTCCACTGATATTGTTTCCTGCACGACGCAACTGTACCCTGCTATATTCCAACGCATGCTGCTGCTGTAATACCTGCACCCAATGATACTTAGAAGAGATCGCGGTACTTGCCGTAGTAAAATCTACCACCTTCACACTGCTATCTGCCGGAATCGTATGCCATTTAAAATAAGAAAACAACGGACCCCAATCCACACAGGTATCCCCATACCAATGCTCACCACCCGGATATTCATAATAACTAAAATCAGGATGAAAATCTGCCAGTATCTTTTTCATTTGTCTGGCATAATCTACAGACACTACGCGATCACTATCCCCATGCAAAATATACACACCACCAGCCTTATAGTTATTCGCTAACTTAAAAGTATTACTTGGATTGCTCGCTCTCAGCAGGATCTGCTCCGTGTTATTCTTCGGTGAATCAGGAATCAATCCATCTGCAGAACCATATCCCATCAAAGTCGGATACCCTGAACATGGTGCAATTGCCGCCCACTTTCCAGGGAAAGTAGCCCCTAAGATCCACGTACCATGACCACCCATAGAGTGCCCTGTCAGATAGATCCTTTCAGGATCCGGTTTGAATTCTGCGGTTGCAATATTCAACACTTCCAGTGCATCCAGTCTGCCCCAGTCTTCCCAGTTAAAACCGCGTGGACGCCTGTTTGTAGGCGCAGCCAATACACCCCAGTCTTTATATTTATATGCTCTCGCCTGGTTGATCGCCTGCACTTCTGCACCATGTACAGATAGGAACAAAGCCGGTGCTTTCCCCGTCGGGTTCAGTTGTGGAGATACCGCATAATATTGAACACTACCATCAATTCCACTTACGAATGTGCTGCTATAATGTTCGCTTGCACTCACGGTCTTCAATGCCATGTTTTTACTGTCAATCACTTTATTCTGACTGCTCAGCGTCAGTGCCACACTGTTATTATCATTACCCGCAGCAGAAGCATCCATCATAAATCCTACTTTACGTGTGGCCAGTGGGGCGATTTCAGGCAGGGTAGTGGTGAGGGTCTTGCCCTGTATTGTCGCCTTTATCTGTAGGCCTTTCAGTGCTTTGTCCGACGTGTTGATCACCACAACTGCACCCCACAAACCACTATTATCTTTACCCTTCACCACAAACGGCATCGTAGAATCGGCCACACTGATATACACAGGTTGTTTTGGGAAAGTGAGCTGTGCACGCATTCCCTGACGCCCCCAGCCACGGCTGGTACGAATGTAGAACTCATTTACCCCCTGCTTTAACTGCACGGGTGTAAACATCCATCCATAGCGGTACATATCACCCGCATGTGGCACACCATTCACATACACCATCTGGTGGCCGGTGATGTTTAAAATCGCTGTCTGTGCTTTCGGAGAATTGTACTTTACATAGATATATCCATTTGTCAGCGCCTTTCCGGAAAAGGCGCCATCCTCACCGGCAGTCACTGTCTGCCATTTCTCTCCATCAAATGACTGACTGCCATTCGTTGGTGCCTGCAGGGGGCCATTGCTCATGGCGTATGCCAATTGATCCGTAAACAAAGCCGTTCTGCCATACTGATGACAGGCGCCACTCCTAAATCCCTCCTTAAATACATAACCATCCTGTGCAAAGAGGGAGTTCCCTGCCAATATTGCCAGGGCTAAAAATAATCGCCGCATAAAATTGATTTATGCAAACAAAATAGAAAGTGGAGGGAAGAAATGCACGTAGTATTTTGCCCGATATGGGTGTAATTTGAAGAGCGGTAATATTGGGGCGTTATGTGGGCGATACAAGGGTAAGATGTGGCGCCGAAAGGGAGTTATGCAGGCGCTACAAAGGGAATATGCGGCGTCCCTAAAGTAATTTGCTGGTGCCTGAAATGTATAATGCAGCGCCGCAAATGTATTATCCGGCACTGCAAAAGTATTATGCCGGTACCAATACGTGCAGTGCTTTTGCCATTATCTCCGCTTTCACAGAACTGGTCTTCCCTAAATATTCCCCATCCACCTGAAAATGCGCTTTTCTACGCGTCATAATCGTCACCTGGTCTGCCTGTATCACCTCCGTCTTCTTCGGATCAAAAGGCTTAAATCTTCTGATCATCTTAAATAACTCCCACAAAGAAAGTCTCCTGATGATCACCACCTCAAACAACCCATCGCTGAGATTGCCATCCGGATTTATATTCACCCCTGTTCCATACCTTCTCGCATTTGCCAGCACAATCATAAAGGCCACCCTCGACAGGTGTACCTCTGCATTCCTGATTTGTACCTGCAAAGACTGCTTTTGCCATAAGGTCTTAATCGAAGACAGCGCATAGCCCAGTTTGCCACGAATACCTCTCTGTTCAAAGTTCTTTACCAGCAGGGCATTTAGCCCTAAATCTCCCAGGTGTATACAGATCTCCTGTTGATTGATGCGGATCACATCAATGACCTGTACCTTTCCTTCCAATACCACCACCATCGCCTTTTCGAACTCCGTGGGTATAGACAGTTCCGCAGCCATGCCATTGGCAGAGCCGGCAGGAATGATACCCATAGGGATCTGTGTATGTAATAAATGCGAGGCTACTGCTTTCACTGTACCATCACCACCCACAGCCACTACACGATCCGGATGCCAGTATTGAATTGTTTTTTTCAGCTCCTGCTCCGATGCAGGGCCGTCTAATATGCATATTTCAATCGTTTCTGCCCGTTCGTTAAAAAAATTCCTTATCAATGTAGCATGATCGGCCTTCTTTTTGCCGCCCGAAACAGGATTGATCACAAAGAGTAGCCGCATAGGTTGCCATTTATATGCTATCATTACAAAATCAGCGCCTGAATGACAGTATGGAATAAAATTCTACATAGGCTCGGTATGGAGACACGTCCTCATATCAGGGTATACAATGGATTTGGAGGGGCAGAATACCTCGAAATATTCGGTCATGTACTTGGCATTGGTCCGAGGCCTGTTACACGCTACAGCCGGTTCTTTCCGGTCAATATGTTTGCGTTGTTACGCCTCTTCTGGGTAAGGCCTGTGGCAGGCATCAAAGTCATGCTGGAATGGGAAGGGGTAGCAGTCACGGCCATAACGGAGAAAGATGGGTTCTTCCATCTACAATGGCGGCCTGCCCGCATGCCGGAAGCAGGAATATACAATGTACAGGTAAGGATGGTAGATGTAGTGGATTCTCCTGTTTCGGAGACCACCGGTGTAGTTATTATTCCACATTACACACAGTTTGGCTGCATCTCTGATATCGACGATACTTTCCTGGTTTCCCACTCTGCAAAGATTGTGAAGCGCCTGCAGGTATTGTTTACCCGCAATGCCCGTACCCGCAAACCTTTTGAAGGAGTGGTACGACATTACCAGTTACTAAGCCATGCCACCAATCCTTTCTTTTATGTATCCAGTAGTGAATGGAACCTGTATGCATATATAAGAGAATTCATCCGCTTTAATGGTTTACCAGGTGGTGTATTTTTATTAAACCAGTTAAAACCTCTCCGGCAATTATTAAAGAGCGGACAAAACAAACACAAAACAAAGTTCACCCGCATCACCCGTATCCTCAAGCATTATCCTGATATGAGATTCGTTTTACTCGGCGACGATACGCAGGAAGATCCCAATATTTACAAAGCACTGGTAGATCACTTTGGTACACAGATCATTGCTGTATACCTGCGCAAAGTGCGGAACAGCAAAGCCATTGCTACCCGCGAAATCGTGCAGGCCATGCAGGACAAGGGGATCGCTGTATGTTATTTCGAACACAGTGAAGAAGGTATAGACCATTCCAAGCGCATTGGATTAATATAAGGTATTGATTTTAGGCATATTAATTGTGCGTAAGGCATCGTTTTATGAGAAGGATAATCATCACAATATTCACTATATTTTTATGCGGAACTGCTTTTGCACAGTTTAGCGATTCGGTACACTACTATGGGAAGTTTGCTTCTACGGGTTCTATCAACAAGACCAACGAAGGCAATTCTTACCTGTTGAGCAACATGTTCAAGGTCGGTGTGAGCAGGAAAAAGATTGTAATGAACGGGTTTGGCAGCTGGGTGTATGGAGAGTCGAACCGTGAACTCACGAACAATGATTTCTCTACATCGCTTGACTTCAGTCTCTTTCGTGCGGTGAAACAAATTTATTACTGGGGACTTGCGAACTATGATAAAAGTTTCTCGTTGAAAATAAACGATCGTTTTCAGTCGGGTGCGGGTATAGCCTATAATTTCCTTGACAGGAAAACCGCTTATCTCTCATTAAGTGATGGTTTCATATGGGAAAAGGGGGATCTCTTTATAGACGATACATTGCATGATGTATACGATGCCGTACGCAACTCAGTTCGTATATCTTACAAATTTGTTTTTGCCAATATGATCACGATAGATGGGACACAGTTTTTTCAGCCAGATATTACTGATATAAGTGATTATAACCTGAAATCGGTGAATAATATAGCCTTTGCTTTGCGAAAGTGGATAGCGATCACTGCGTCGATGACATATAATAAGGTAACGCGAACGGGAAGGGAGAACTTAATATTTACATATGGGTTAACGCTGGAGAAATATTTCTGAGGTTCCAGCTGTTAGAGAGAGACTTTGAGATACCAGCTGTTAAAAAGATATTTCTGAGGTTCCAGCTGTTAGAAAGAGGCTTTGAGATACCAGCTGTTAAAAAGATATTTCAGAGGTTCCAGCTGTTAGAAAGACTTTGAGATACCAACTGTTAAAAAGATATTTCAGAGGTTCGCCATGGCGAACCTCTGAAAATAATATTATCTCGCAGCCTGAGGCTTTGGTCTATGTTTCTTAGGAGCATTTACACTACCCTGCCTGTTTCTGTGGAAACCGCCACCACCACCTTGTGGCTTCTTTGGTCTGTTTTGCTGAATGGGTGCTTTCACAGCCTGCATCCCTACTAACGGATCATGAAAAGGTTGATCCGTTACTAAAGGGATCTCTCTGTTGATCAGTTTCAGGATATCTTTCAGGAATGGTTTTTCTTCTTCTTCACAGAATGAAATCGCGATACCGTTCGCACCTGCACGACCGGTACGGCCAATGCGGTGTACATAGGTTTCAGGTACATTCGGCAATTCAAAGTTTACCACATGCGTGAGGTCGTCGATATCAATCCCCCTGGCAGCGATGTCGGTAGCCACCAGTACACGGGTCTGACGGTTCTTGAAATTACTCAATGCACGTTGTCTCGCATTCTGTGATTTATTACCATGGATAGCTTCAGCAGTCACACCTAATCTAACGAGGTCTTTCACCACTCTGTCCGCGCCATGTTTTGTACGGGCAAATACGAGCAGTGTTTTGATCGCATCATCTTTCAGGATGTGTTGGAGCAGGTGGCGTTTATCCTGTTTCTTTACATAATATAAAGATTGTGTGATAGTTTCAGCAGTAGAAGATACGGGTGTTACTTCTACTTTCGCAGGATTTTTCAGGATCATGGCGGCCAGTTTCTGAATTTCCGGCGGCATAGTTGCAGAGAAGAACAAAGTCTGTCTGTTCTCAGGCAATTTGATGATCACGCGTTGTACATCGTGTACAAATCCCATATCGAGCATACGGTCAGCTTCATCCAGCACGAAGAACTTAACATCTCTGAGTGTGACAATATTCTGACTAATCAGGTCAAGCAGACGACCAGGGGTCGCTACTAAAATATCTATGCCTCTGCGTAGTGCATCTACCTGTGGTACCTGTGATACGCCACCAAAGATCACCTGATGTTTCAGGGGAAGGTATTTACCATAAGCCTGCAGGCTTTCCTGGATCTGTATCGCGAGTTCGCGGGTAGGAGTGAGGATTAAAGCGCGGATGGGTCTTGGGCCTTTTTGTACAGCGGGCGTCGTTTCTGACAGCAGCTGTAACAATGGAATGGCAAAAGCGGCTGTTTTACCGGTACCGGTCTGGGCACAACCCAACAGATCTCTTTTGTCCAATACATATGGAATGGATTGTTGCTGTATAGGAGTTGGCTCAGAGTATCCTTCTTCTTTCAACGCCTTCAGCACGGGCTCAATGAGCCTTAATTGTTCGAATGACAAAATCTTATATTTTTAATGATAAATGTTTTGGTAAGGCTATCATTGCAGTTGATACGTTACCCGCCTTACTCGCAAACCTATAGAGGAAGAGAATAAAAGTAATGCAAAGGTACGGTAAATTATTTAAATGCTTGTCAGGTCTTAATTTAAATATCCCTTAGCGCAGATATTTTATGATTTCTTTTGGTTTTCCTGGGCAGCATTCTTATTGAAACATGCGCTTCTCAGATTAGTTTTTCCATGATTTTGTTACTGTTTCTTTTACTTCTTATCCTGATTTTACCATCATTCTTCTACCGCTTCTTTTTCTTCTTATCCCAGTTTTTACATGATTAGACTCCTGTTTCTTTTACTTCTTATCCTGTTTTTACCATCATTTTTCTACCGCTTCTTTCTTTTCTTATCCCAGTTTTTACATGATTTGACTACTGTTTCTTTTCCTTCTTATCCTGTTTTTACCATCATTCTTCTACCGCTTCTTTTTCTTCTTATCCCAGTTTTTCCATCATTCTCTCCGGGTTTTCTACCACTACAAATCCCGCCTTTTCATACAAGCTGTGTGCATCTTTCGTCACCAATCCCCATCTTTTCAGTGTCTGTAATTCCGGGTGAGACATAACCGCTTGCAGCAGCATCTTACCTAGACCGTGTCCTCTATGTGTTTCTGTGATAAACACATCCATCAGCCAGCCGAAAATAGTATAATCAGTTACAACCCTGGCAAAACCCACTTGTTTGCCGGAACCGGTGTATACACCAAAGCAAAGAGAATTGTCAACAGATCGTTGTATGGCATCAATGGTACGATCTTTGGCCCAATAGGAACGTTTACTTAAAAATTCATGGATCATAGGGAGATCCAGTTGCGATTTGTCAGTAGATACAAAGAAAGGGTTATCCATACGGCAAATGTAACATGTTTGGAGATAAGTATATATCTTGCAATTATGAATAAGGAACCTCAGGTATTGATAGAACAACCGAATGGAAGGCATACCATGTATGCATCGGTAGAGCAGGATGATCGTACAGCTTATTTGTACCTGTTCCCTGCGGAATTACAGAGTAAAAAGTATAAGATGCGTGCCTGCTGGCTACGCAATTTGTTGCCCGCGCCGGAAGTAAAGGACGTGGCAGCAATGCACAATGGTACAGCGCCGATGTTACAGCGCAAGTACTGTAACCACCCGGATGGTAAGGAACCGTTGAAAGCAGAATTGTTAGAGATTGTATGGTTGCCTGAAGATGACGGTGCGGCCGTATTATATGAGGGTGAAATACTCGGTGTGATTCCCGGATGGAGCCTGTATGTAGATGAAGCAGTATCTTATGCTGCGGATTGTATAGGTGTGGAAGGTGAAGATTTCCTGGTATTGCCGTTAGGTGATCCGGGTACGAATCAGCAGTTTGCCCGTGTAGGAGAGGCGGTGGCATTCCGTAATCAGTGGAGTAGTGTGGAGGCTCCCGCATGGCCGGTGATACAGGAGAATTTTATTAATAGCTATGAGCAGCGGTTTGGAAAGATGCTGCAATACTTTGCGATAGATAACAATGAATGGCCACCAATGGCGATGGGGAAATTTGAAAAGGATAATATTGTATATTTTTTAACCATGGGAGCGAGTATTCGTCCTATGCCATGGGTGTCTTATCTGTACAACGATACTTCCGAAGCTTACCGCAGGATGGAGCTGGCGCTGGCAGTAGACAAGAATGAATTCTCTGAAGAAGAGATCATGAAGATGGCGGAGAGCATTGCAACTATGGCCGATATTCCATGGAGGCATATTAGCTGGTTGGGAGAGGGGCATACGATTGGTTCTTCCAAATTGCCGGAGCCTTATGAGAGTATGGTGTTGTCATCAGCATTGTATAATGGCGAAGCGATAGAACTGCCGGAGATGTATGGAGATAAGGTGAATCTGTTCTGGGCGAGTCCGGTTACGCAGAAGGAGCGGGAGTTTGCGCATAGAAAGGCGAATGGCGGGTATGAGTTGCTGGAGTTGATGATACAGAAGGATGCGACGCATGTGGTGAAGAAGAGAAAAGCAGTATTGTAAAATTATATTGAGCCGGCTCTTTTTTGAGAGCCGGCTTTTATTTTAGGGATAGCCTGTTATTGCTGGAAGTATCAGGAAAACGCACTCATCTTTTATTGAGCTGACACGGCAATCATCACCCCAAAATCTCCTCCTACATCTTCCTTTCTATTCCCCTTTAAATACATCTTAGAAATCACCCCATCTAAATATAACGCATTCTTACACTCAAACTTCTCCTTAAAGATGCTGGCAAATTCATAAAAATTCGTCTGGTTACTCTTCGAAATAATAAACACCACTTTCCCATCTGGCATAATCCCAACACCACTTCTCAGGTTTACATTTTCTGATCCCTGCTTAAACAGCGGATGAATATTTCCATCAATCACCAGCATCGGTCCTGACTGTGTCGCATAGCTGATATCCTTGTTTTTAAAGGAAGATGTAGTCGATACATGCGCACCTTCTTTATCTGTATAAAATACCCCATTCGGTAACAGGTAAAAATTACCCGGTTTGTTCTGTGCGGTATCCAATGGCCGGATCGTCTTCCCATTTTCTATATACAATCCTACGGGTACATTCCCGGGTTGGAACATCCCTCCGTTGGTGATCATTAAAATATCTTTTCCTGATGCCTGCTTCACGGCAGCAATATTTTTATAAGGGATGCCCTTATCATCCAGCCAATGCATACGAATCACCTCCTTTGTAGGATCTACAATGATCGCATCATATTCCTGCTGGTGCCAGGTAAAACTCAACTCCTGGGAAAATAAAATGAAAAAAGCAGTTAACAATATTTTCATAGATATAAAGTTATACTTTTAAACAAAGCAAACCCGACTTCAAAGAGGGCTATAAAAAATTATCAAATGGTTTTTATCCAGTATAATTGTTTGACCTGAAGATGAAAATTAGATATCTGCCTGGATGAATTTTATGCCATAAATCCCGTAAATTCAAAGTGGTTCTTCAACCTGAAAAAATATGCCTGAACAACCCTCCATATTTGACGACTCTTTCGAAACGGGCTTAAAACAACGCCGCCGTGCCCTGATGCCACTGTTCCTCAAGATCTATCTTGTCACCTTCGCACTATTCTGTGTTTATCAGGTTGTCGCCAGGTGTTACTTTATTTATAAGTATTCCTATTTCTACCGTCAAACCGGGCTGCTGGGTCTCAGTGAAATAAGTTTTTTCCTGATGATCCTTCGAAGCGTGCTGGGTGTTATTGTCATGATAGCTACCATCCTGTCATTATGGATGGAGTGGAAGTGGGCGATCCGGTTCAACTGGGCGGTATTGGTCTATTGGACCCTCATGGGAGTCGTTGATTATGTAACCGGCAATGGTTACGGTATATACCTGGGTGTCATGGCATTGGTACTGGCCCCATATTTTTCCATGCTATACCAGATCCAGCAAAAATGGGAGAGCGAAGCCGTCTCCGGGCGTGAATTAAAACAAGCAAAATGAAAATGGGTTGTACTGTTAACTTTAAAAAGGAATCCCTGAAAATCCCCAATTACCTTGAATTCTTTCACACATTTGTTCCTTTCTCCCCCGAAAGATTATCAACCGATGAAGGAGAGGAACGTACCCTCACCGGCGAAGCCATCGAAAGCGCACGTGCAATACAATGGGCATGGCGAAACTGGCTGGATTTTGATGGATTGGTGAAAAAGTTTAGCATCCATAACCCATGAATTTCACATATTTTGATAACCGTAATTATTATATTGCATCTTATCCCTATAAGATCAGCAGAACATAATGAAACATCTTTTTATCCTTTGTCTATATTTTCACAGTGTTTTTAATGTATGTGCACAGCAAAAGAAAATTAACCTTTGTGCTTCAACCCGGTTCTACGTTGTAGCGAAAGAATTTCGAATACCCAATGCGGCTTGTACTGTAAATAATAAAAATTTAAATGCGCTGAAAGAGCAGATCCGAAAGAAATTTGAAATCAATGGGACATTTGTGAGCATGAATGCATTTTTGATAGAAGGGAATACGTATGCAGAAGCGCTTTATAAAAGTAAGAAATGTGATACACTGGCTATATTGTATCTTTTTGACAAAAAGAAAAGGTTATTTTACTCAGACCCTTACAGGTTACAGGACGGCGTGTTCGATTTCCGATGGGAAAAATCCCAGGGTAATATTTCCCTGTATCGGAGAATAAAGAAGGACAACAAGGGGCGTGTTACAGCAAAGTTTCAATATGATGAGCATCAGAAAATGATTCATCGGTCTGTAGAAGATGGTCATAGCAAATGGGGAAGTGTTGTAAAGACCAGGCGGATAAAGAAAACCATTTCTCTTTGTGATATAATGGCGCTGCCAGGAACAACAAAACTTGTTGATATTCCCAAAACCAAGTCCACCATTCAGAATAAAAATATAAGTACGATAAAATCAGATATTACGGCTGGATGTAGCATTGATGGTACGATGATCAGGATAAAGGCCTTTTCAGCATACGATAATACTTTTGCGGAAGTCTTGTATAAAACTAAAAAATGTGATACAGTAGCGTTATTATTTCACTGGGAAAAAGGGGAGGGGTGCACTGCATCCAGGCCGTACAAAATATTTGAAGGGGTGGCTGATTTTAGAATGAGTAAGAGTAATGGACGAATTAATTTATATAGAAAGGTGGGATTAAAGGGAAAGAAGCACACTGCAAGCTTTGCCTACGATATGAAAAAGGATATAATTGATAGCTATTTATATAATGGAGTCAATAAATGGTAGAACTCAGAGCGGTCTTTAATAAATGGAAAGTCTGTTAACTGGATAATTAATGGACAGTACATGAATGCTGATTGTTGGTTTTTTATGCGCAAGCGAACTATCTTTGCTCCATTCCCTAAGAAAATGAAATATAGTAGCCGCCACCATCCTTTAAGAGATTCGGCTTCAATAATCATAGACCCGGCGATAGCCATCAAAATCTAAACCCAGACCTTTGCCATATCAAAATCGCCCATCATGAAACATGTATTGATCACCGGCGCCAACAAAGGCATCATGTATTTCATCGCTCCCGGTCAGGTCTTCAATATCGAAGTCCCAACTGAAAAGCAGCCTAATAAATCCGGATAGATGCTACTTATTCACCCGGATTTCTTTTGGAATACTGCTCTGGCAAAGAATATCAAACAATACGAATATTTCGGTTATGCTGCGCACGAAGCGCTCTTCTTATCTGATAAAGAAGAAACAACTATCATAAACATCATTCATAATATCCGGCAGGAATATCATGCTAACATCGATAAATTCACCCAGCAAATCATCGTATCTCACATCGGGACACTCCTGAATTATGCGGATAGGTTTTACAATCGTCAATTCATCACGAGAAAAATCACCAACCACCAGATCCTCGATAAATTAGAGCAATTGCTCAATACCTGTTTTCAAAGTGAAAAACTATTAGCTAATGGTATCCCCACTGTACAATTAATTTCCGAAAATTTAAACATCTCTCCCAACTACCTGAGTAGCCTGCTTAAAAACCTTACTGGCCAAAGTACCCAGCAACATATACAAAACAAACTGATTGAAGTAGCCAAACAAAAGCTCTCTACCACCAGTTTATCTGTAAATGAAGTCGCTTATGAATTAGGATTTGAACATCCTCAATCCTTCAGAAAGTTTTTTAAATCCAAGACGAATATGTCTCCGTTGGAATTTAGGGAATCCTTTAATTAGTAATCTGGAATCCCGGTGAAAAATTTTGTAATCTGGTTTTATTATCTAATTTTCCCTTCAGCATTCTGTTTAACCTTATCTGTCAGCGAACGACCCATAGCAATTTTTTAATTCAAACAATTACCTATGTCATGATGTTGCCATCGAGAAAGCATTAACACCCGTTTTATTTAAAAATCCCTAAATATTCGCATTCACAATCCAATGCGCTGGTTTGATATGCCTATCAACGTTTATGTAAGGAACTCCATTTATTGCCCAACCATAAGCAATATGGCCCATACGAAAAAACAAATAGGTTGGTCTGCATGACCAGATATTCCGATAACCAGCAGACTTCCTGTTGCTTTGTAAAGCATTATAGGCTGAATCGTGTATTTGAATATACAGTAAGTTTCAGCTGTACAAAAGGTTTGACTATTCGCTTAATTGATATTCTCTTCTATTGTAATAAACAATTTTAAAGGCTTATTTAACCTGGGACAATAATAACTTCATTTTTAATCCAAATTACATGCGATCACTATTATTAATTTTATCCCTTTGTCTTGTTAATGTATTTGCGAAAGCGCAAATGTATGACTGTTTGAATTATTCGGCAGTTGCTATTCCCAAAAATGGAGTGAAAATAATGACGAATCTGCCGAGTGCCGGTGCCAATATGATGCCCACTTTATTCATCCAGGGATTTGGGTTCGGCAATGCAGCTACTATTAATATTCAGCTGACCTTTTATTTCAACAGTAACACTTTTACATACCCTAAAGCCTCTAACAGTGGTACTTATAGTCCGCCTATCACGTTGGCACAGGAGAATGGTAAAGTGGTTATTTTTATTGATTCAAAAATTAACTACCAACGTTTCCATGTCAGTGCCTGGGGGTCTGGACTTGCATCTGAAACTGCTGCCAACTTCGCTGGCTGGACATGGGCAGATACAACATTATTTAGTGAGGCAACCAGTATTAAAACCGTTCCTTATGTTAATAAATTCGATGGAACGGTGTATCTTCCTGATAGTATAACAGCTCTTCCCGAAGGAAAATTTGGGATCAGTACATTAACTCCCCGGGCCCCATTGGATGTCAGTACTACAATCGCAGATACTATTACAGCAGTTCTTTCCAGGTTACCTGAAGGACATTACTACGGCCGGGGGACAATGTTAGGTGTGCATGCTGTAAACTCTACACCTCATTATAGTTCTTCTTTTGCGATTGAACATTATTTTTATGGGTATAAAAACAGTGCTATTAACTTTTGCAGAGGAAATTCCGTACAGGGTGGTTTTATGACATTCAGTACGAACGATGGAACCGAGAAAATGCGGCTGGATGCAAGTGGTAATCTGGGAATTGGTACTGGCACTACTACTTTAGGCCAATACAAATTGACAGTAGAAGGTGCGATTGGTGCCAGAAAATTGCAAGTTACACAGGGAGCATGGGCTGATTTCGTATTTGCTCCTAATTATCAGTTACCCAATTTGTATGAAGTAGACAGGTACATAAAAGAAAATCGCCACCTGCCGGAAATCCCTACCGAAAAAGAGGTAAAGGAAAATGGAGTTGATGTGGGTGAAATGAATATGCTGTTGTTACAGAAGGTGGAGGAACTAACCTTGTATCTGATAGAACAGCAAAAAACAATAGATGAATTGAAAAAATTGATTCAAAGGTAATGTCATTACAATATAATACTTATAATAGTGTGTATGCTTTGCGTGCACACTATTATAAGTAAAACTCTCCACTTCCGGCCCCCACCATCAATCATTAATAAAATTCCTCCCAATAAATTTTGTATTCTCCATTTATTCTCTAATTTTGTCACACAGCATTCCATTTTAACCTTTATCTGTCAGTGAATTACTTAACCCATTTTTTAATCCAAAAAAATATCTATGTCATAATTTTTACCCAATCGAGAACGCATTAATACCCATTCTGATTTAAGAATACCTATATGTTCGTATTCCCAATCACAACTGTTTAAGTAAACAAGTTGAAATTACTATACCTTATATTATTCTTCCTCACGGCAGGGAGCCTGGTAACTTATGCTCAATTACAACGTAGTACCAGTCTGCCCGGAGCTCCAGGTAAAGGACCCATAGTTGCTTTCCCCCGTGGTATTAAACAATCTTCCGGCGAAGTGTCTTATATAATGGCAACTGACACCGGTGGCAATGTTAACCTGATACCCTTATATGGTAATAAACACTATGACACCACCACCCGGTCGCTACCACCCCGCAAGCCTTTCCTGAAGGTGCATGGGAATGTTATGTATGACTATTACTACCAATCCGGCGTTGATACCCCATATCAGCAAAAAGATATTTACCAGCATACTGTACAGACCTATCTGGACCTCACTATCAGGGATCAATACCCCGTGCGTGTTGCATTTACCACTGCCAGGGGCAATTCTACCCTGTTCCGCAATATCACAGGCGTGAATATGCAATACACTAACCGGGATTTCAAGAACCTGTTGTATGATAAACTGCAAAAATGGGATGCCTCCCAAATAAGCCAGTTGCAACAATTACAATTAGAAAAGGAACAGCTGAATGCAAAATCCCTGGAATTGTACCAGTTAAAAGACTGGCTATCTTCTCCTGCCCAGTTACAACGGTTAGTAGAAGCACGCGAGCGGAAGTTATACGGAAGAAGAGATACCCTGCCCACACCTGGGTTGGATTCCCTTCCAAAGGTGCCTTCATTGCCGGAAGCACCTTCCTGGGATGTACTGCTTCGTTATAAGGGCCGCCTGGATACGAAAGACAGCGCCACTAACCATCTGCCTTCCGACTCAAGTTTTGAAAACTATTACGCAGCCCGCCAACGTCAGTTAGATTCCCTGCAGAACCGCCTGCGCATCATGGATAGCACTTATCATGCTCACGAGGCACAGGCAGGTAACCTCAAAGGAGATGTGATTGAAAAGCTGATGAGCAGTAAAAACAATGCGGAACTTTCTCAACGTCTGAAAGAAATGAACCTGCCAGACACCGTGTTGCCTAAAGGCTACAAGACTTTATTGGCGATTCGCTCTATAGGCCTCGGCCGTACCATGGCTGACTACTCTGAACTAACTGCCAAAGGCATTAGTATCACCGGTGTGCAGGCAGAGTTCAACCCATCTTATTATGTGGCAGTTGCTGCTGGTACGATCGATTATCGTTTCAGAAATTACGTTGTAAATAGCGGTGCTCCCCGTCAATACCTGGCTTTGATAAGAGCCGGTTACGGCATGAAAGAAGGCAATCACCTGTTCTTTACCTATTACATGGGTAAAAAGCAACTCTACAACCTGAATACCAGTGCAGATAGTACGAGCACTCCTAACTATCATATCATGGGTGTTGCTGTAGAAGGCCGCTGGCAGATCACGAAGCACACCTATATGACCGGAGAAGTGGCAAAGTCTTCTTTACCCTATTATCAGCAATCCGGCCATAGTATGTTCAGTGATCATACCAATGAAGCTTATTCCCTGAGCGCGAATTCACTGATAACAAAGACAGGTACTAAACTCACCGGTGTATACAAGGTAATGGGAGCAGGGTTTCAGTCCTTCAGCCTTTATACAACAGGCTCCAAACAAATCGCATGGACCGTGCGTGTAGATCAGCCTTTCTTTAAACAGCAATTGTTAGTCACCGCCTCTGTACGCAGAAATGATTATACGAGTCAGTACCAGCAGGCCGATTATAAAAGCAATACCATTTTCAAAAGCATACAGGCTACATTAAGGATCAAACACTACCCTGTAGTGAGTGTGGGATATTATCCCACCTCTCAGCTGACAAAACTCAGTGACGGTACTTATATAGAAAGTACTTTCTACACGATGGTTGGAACAATGAGCCATTTCTACAAGGTACATAGTGTCATGATGAATACAATGCTCTCCTACACCCGCTTCTACAACAAGCAGGATGATAGCAGCTATGTATACTACAACACAAAGAACCTGTTGCTGAATCATACGATGTTCATGGGCAAATTTACCGTACAGGGCACTGGTTCAGCGGCTATGAATGGCGACTATGACCTGTATGGTGCGGATGGTACTGTGTTGTATAAAGTCAAAAGCTGGCTGGACATTGGCGCAGGCTTGAAATATAGTTATCAAACAACCTATGAACTCAGGAATGTGGGCTATACCGGTACGGCTCGTGTCGCTATCCCATATTTCGGACAGATAGAGGTCATGGCAGATAAAGGATTTATCCCAGGAGCTGAAAAGCGATTGGTTTCAAATAATACTGGTCGAATCACCTATACTAAAACATTTTAAATGAGACATTTTATCCTGATAGCCCTGGTGTTGCTATCTCTTCAGGCAACCGCTCAGGTAAACATGACAGTGCAGTTACCCCCAACCGGTGTGATGCAAAAAGCACAGTTATGGAATATCTTACTGGTATCTGCTTCCTCTTCATCCATCTGGGTGCGTGTTGAATTACGTGTCACAGACGCCCAGTCCAACCAACCGGTATTGACAGGTGTAAGCCGTAATATAATGTTAAACAAAGGTGCCAAACAATTACAGGTAGCAGATGTAACGCCTGTTACCTACGAATACCTGTCACCTACTGCTGACAGAAATGCGAATGGTCTGCTCATGGCAGGCACTTACACCGCCTGTTACAGTGTATTCCTGGTATCAGGTGATGCATATTCCCTGATTGCAGAGGATTGTCTGCCATTCGCCGTGGAACCGGTAAGTCCGCCGTTGTTGAATAATCCGGCAGACCAAAGTGTAGTAGAAGGGAATTTACCCCAGTTCACCTGGATACCTCCTGCTCCAATCACGATCTTCAGTGATCTGAACTACGATTTCACGATCGTAGAATTAAGGAATGGTCAATCTCCTGCCGAGGCGATCCAATCAAATATTCCGGTGTACCACACCACTCATTTAAAAGATCAGTTCTTAAACTACCCTGCTTCCGCCATAGCACTGGATACAGCGAAGAACTATGCCTGGACAGTGGTTGTAAAGAACAACACACAGTTCGCCGCGCAAACGGACATCTGGACATTTAAGATCAAGGGTGTACCCAATGAAAAAATAGTAGTGACGCAGGATGCCTATGTACAACTGAAAAGGGAACTGGATGGCTCAAGTGTAGCCTGCTCCGGCGCATTACAGTTCGGCTATAGCAACGATGCCGGCGATACTACCGTGACATATGAAATCATTTCCTTAGATGCAGGTCAGCGTGTTGTGAAGACAGCCACTCTCTCATTAGACCGTGGTATGAACAACTTAAAAGTAGACCTGAAAAAAGTAAGTCTCACCACTGGTCAGTCCTACCTGTTCCGTTTAAAGAACGGCAGACGTGAATACTGGCAGATAAAATTTGTTTATAAATGAGGTACTTCCTTACACTAATTATTAGTATAGCTGCTGCTCTGTCTGTACAGGCACAGGATACTGCAGCTATTGCGAAAGCGATCAATATCTTTCGTCGGGTGCAGGCCAAAAGCCAGCAACAACCGGTAAGTTTTGAAGTGAATTATACTTATTCCAATGAGTCTACACCCGGAACATTGCTGGATAGTCTGAAGGGAAAGATAGAGATAAGCGGAGAGAACTATCGTAGTACGCTGGATAATACTGAGACGATTCGGAATGCTAAATATAGCATTGTACTATTTAAAGAGGATAAGCTCATGTACCTGGCCGCGAACAGTAAATCAGCTTCTCCTGCTGATCCGCTGGAGACATTGAATGCATTACTGAAAGGAGCGACTAATAGTACATTCAGTTATCAGAAACGAAATACAATTATCAATGTTTCGTTTCCTGCCGGAGGCAATTGCAAACAGTTATCTATAACAATAGATACCGTCTCACAAAGATTGTTATCCATGCAGTATATCCTGAAAACAACCTTGTTGATGGGTGACGAGATGAAGAATGAAGTGCCGGAAGGATATGAGGAATATGCACAGGTGAAAGCGAGCTTCTTTAATTATAAAGACATACCATTGAATAGCAGCCGTTTTGATGAGAAGGCTTTCTTTTATAAAGATGGGGATGCATTTAAAGTGACGCCTGAATATGAAGACTATAGCATTTTCGTAGGCACACCTGGACTATAAATTTTAAAATACTATACCTAAGAAATAATTATCAATCATGATTCTGGAAGTAGCTGCAAGGGGGAAAAAGACATTTGCTGCAGTCATGCTGGCCCTGCTGTACATTGAGACAGTACTGCCAATGAATGCACTGGCGGCGGTAAGAAGTGGGTACCCTGTCAGAGCCATTGTCCCTGTTCCCGACAAGGCCAATAAGAAGTTAATGCCGGTGGTCGTTAATAATGCCCCACACCACCCGGCGATCATTCAGACAAATTCAAAAGTCCTTGAACCGAAGGCAGAAGGAATGCAACCACGTTCAGAAGGTTTGCAACCTAAACCTGAAGATATCGGCGGTCCCGGCCAACCTGAAACCCAGGCATTCACCTCTGTGAATGGAGATAATTTAGTAGATCTCTTTTCCGGCGATTTCTCCTACAAGGTGCCTTTGATGGATGTAGGCGGTTACCCGATAGCACTGGGATATAACAGTGGCATCTCCATGGACCAGGAACCAAGTTGGGTTGGATTGGGCTGGAACGTCAATCCAGGTACTATCACACGTAACATGCGTGGATTACCGGATGAATTTAACGGTGCCGATAGTGTTCGAAAAGTACAATATATGAAGGAAACAGAATCCTGGGGTGTAAACCTGGGAGCAGGGTATGAATTATTTGGAACACCTAGTGATCAAGCCAGGTCAGCCAGTGACGCTTCATCTATTGGAACTTTGGATTTCGGCATAGCCTTTACTTATAACAACTATAGGGGATATGGAATAGAATCTTCTATTTCCCCCGGATTGAACGCGGGTTCAAAGACATTCCCCGGACTGTCAGGGGGATTATCCCTGACGAATAGCTCTACAGATGGTCTTACATCAGGGGTATCTCTGTTCTATCAGCAAGGTGTAAAAGAGGCAAGCCAAACGAATACCGGTGCTGCTGCGACAGCCTCCGTATCTGGGTCTTATAATACCCGTGCAGGGTTAAAAGACCTGCAATTTTCCGTAGGAGACAGGTTATACCGCACAACCGGTAAAAATAATCCTACTAAAGGTACCAGTGGCGCTTTTCAGTCAAGTATATCTTTTGCCCGTCAGGCATACACCCCACAAATTACTTTCCCTTATACAAGTACTGCCTTTAGTTTTACCGCAAAGGTGGGTTCTGTAGCAATATCATATCACCCATATATCCGTGCAGCCTATAACCATGCTAAGCAGGAAATTGCAGGTGCAGATACTGCCCTTATATTGCCCGCATTCGGTTACCTGAACTATCAGAATGCTAATGGTAAACCCAGCTCACTCCTGGATTATAACATCGAAAAGGAAATGCCTTATCGTGAAAAGCCGGCAATTCCGACCATTGGTATTCCAGCTTACACATATGATGTATTTGCCATTTCCGGGGAGGGCACAGGTGGAATGTTCCGCGCATATAGAGGTGATATCGGTTATGTGTATGATCACCAGATGAAAACAAAGGATGGGTCCATCAGTGGTAGCATCGATCTTGGTTTTGGACAAACATTCCACTGGGGAGCCGATTTTAACCTTACACGTGCCAACTCTGAAAATGGTCCATGGACGGCGTTGAATGCGATGGCAGCCGTTGCCCCATTTAAAAATTCAAACGGATTATACGAAGCTTCTTATTTCAGAAACCCGGGTGAAACTACAGTAAACGATAAGAGCTGGCAGAATGCATTAGGTGGGGATGATGTAGTCGTGACCAGATTATACCAATCCAGCAAAAGTGATCCTGATATTTACGCAAAAAATCTGCTGGATAAATACAGGAACGATTCTCTGAAAGAAACAGTTACTGTAACCAGCCGTTCTTCCAGTAGAGCAGTACGTGATAAACGTACACAGGTTATTTCTTACCTGACAGCCGAAGAAGCCAGTACTGCAGGATTATCTAAATATATTGATAACTACGGTGAAAACAAGTTCCCGCTGCAGAGTTGCGATATGACCTATCCTTCTGATCTTGATTCACAGGGATTGAGAGGAGACTACTACAGCGGACAAGGTTTTGAACGTTTTTTATTCTCCAAAACTGATAAGATTGTCAACTATGGTTCAACCATCGAGTTTCAGGCGTCAGAACCTACAGGAGCACCTAAAGTAAATACTAATTTCTCTGTTCGCTGGACCGGCAGATTGAAAACAGATGTCACAGGCAGATATGTGTTTTCTACCAGGACTGATGATGGGATTCGCTTATACCTCAATGACTCTCTCATCATTAAGAACTGGACAGGTAAACCTGCTGACTATGAAGATACCGCTGTAGTAAACCTGGTAGCAGGGGAAAACTACAAGTTAGTAATGGAATATTTCCAGAAGAAGGAGAAAGCAATTGCCAGATTGCAATGGAGATTTGCTGGCCAGGCTACACAGGCTATTCCAACGCCGAATTTATACCTGGAATCGACGAAGACTTCTTTCCCAACCAGTGATGGTGCCATAGTAAGAGAAAAACGTGTAAATACTTTCCGCAAGAAAAATCATATCTCCGAAATAGATGTGCTAAATGCAGATGGCCGCCGTTATATATATGGTGTACCTGTATACAATTTCCTGCAAAAGGACGTCACTTTTTCTGTAGATGCAAACAAAGGGGATAAGGCATCTGGTTTGGTAGGTTATGTACCTAATGTAGATAATGCAGTCGGCAATCCGAATGGTAATGATAATTACTTCAGTAAGGAAGAAATGCCTGCTTATCCACATAGCTTCCTGCTATCAGCGATCCTCTCACCTGATTATGTCGACCTTACCGGAGATGGCATTACACCTGATGACCCGGGAGATGCCATTCGCTTTAACTATACGAAAATAGCCGATAAGAATAACCCTGAAAAATGGCGTATACCTTATAATAATAAAGCAAATTATAACCAGGGTTTACAAACAGATAACAGGGATGATAAGGGTAGCTATTTATATGGTGAGAAAGAATTGTGGTATCTGAACTCTATTGAGTCCAAGAATATGATGGCTATTTTTTGGGTGTCTAATCGCGAAGACCTGCCGGGTATGGATGAGAATGGAAATGTGCAGGCAGTTGGTCAGCATAAGAAATTAGATTCTATCAAGTTATATTCTAAATCAGATTACCTGAGCTATGGCAACAATGCATTAGCTATCAAAACGGTACACTTCAGGTATAGTTATTCCCTTTGTAAAGGCGTGAACCCCAATAATGCCAATGGGAAACTAACACTTGATAGTTTATGGTTTACCTATAATGGTAATCAGCGAAAGGATAAAAATGCTTATGTATTTAAGTATAATTCCAATAATCCGGCCTATCAGACTAACTATTACGATCGCTGGGGGAACTATAAAAATCCTTCCCAGAATCCCGGGGCACTCAATAATGCAGAATATCCGTATGCACTGCAGGACAGTACACAGGCTGCTACAAATGCTGCTGCGTGGACACTGGATCAGATCAAGCTTCCTTCTGGTGCAACAATGAAAGTTGATTACGAAAGTGACGATTATGCATTTGTTCAGAACAGGCGTGCCGCTCAGTTATTCCGGATTGCAGGTTTCAGTGCTGGTATACCAGGCTCCCAGAGCAGTCTGAAAAATGAATTGTATAGTCTTACCAATGAACCTACATATGTAGGAATCAACGTTCCCAAACCAGTGAGCAGTAATCAGGAACTATATAGCCGCTACCTGGAAGGAATGGATACATTGTTCTTTAAGGTATTTGTAAAAATGCCTACCGATAAATTTGGTAGTGGTAGTGAATACGTAAACTGTTATGCTACGATAGAGCCAGGTAATTATGGCTATTATAATAATGGGTTCTCCATTTGGTTGAAGCTGCAAACAGTCAACAAAGCAGGGGAAGTAGTGTCTGGTGGTTATAATCCGGTAGCAAAAGCCGCTATGCAGTTCCTTCGTCTGAACCTCCCATCCAAAGCATATCCTGGCTCTCAGACAGGTGATAACCTGACGCCATTGGATGGGGCCAAAATGTTACTGTCACAGGTGACTAATCTCACAGAGATGCTCACAGGTTTTGATACAGATGCAAGAATAAAAGGTTGGGCGAAATCTTTTGATACTTCCAGATCCTTTATTCGCCTGGCTAACCCGTATCTGAAGAAATATGGAGGTGGCCTGCGTGTAAAGAGAGTCTCCATCTTTGACAACTGGAATGCGATGACCAAACAAAAAGAGGCAGTGTATGGACAGGAATATATCTATACAACTACCCGGTCTATTAGGGGAGTTGGCGATTCAGTGACTATCAGTAGTGGTGTAGCCACCTGGGAGCCTTCAATTGGTAGTGAGGAAAACCCATGGCGCTTACCTATGCAATACAAGGAACAGGCGGCAGTATTAGCGCCTGTGAGCAGCGGATATGTAGAAAGGCCACTGGGCGAATCTTTTTTCCCTGCTCCTGCTGTAGGTTATAGTAAAGTAAGAGTACGGTCTATCAACACCAAAAATAAACGTTCAGCTAATGGGTATGCGGAAACCCGTTTCTATACCAGTTACGATTTCCCGACTCTCACAGATAAGACGCCAATAGGAGATAATAAGAAGAGGTTTAAGCCAACATTGGCCAACTTATTGAAAATTGATGCCAAGCACTATATGGGTGTCAGTCAGGGTTTCAAAGTTGAGTTGAATGACATGAAGGGTAAGATAAAATCTCAGGCAGTGTATGGTGAAGCTGACCCTGATCACGAAATTTCCTACACTGAGAATTATTATCATGTAGATGATCAGTCAGCAACTTTCAAGCATTTAAATAATACCGTAAAGGTCATTAATGATACGGGTTTTATTGATGCTTCTGCATCTGTAGGTAAAGATGTGGAGCTCATGATGAGTATGCGTCAGCAACGTTCAGTTACCAATGCCTACAATTTGAATATTAACTCCGACGGCTGGTTGGTAGGAGCTTTCTTTGCTATAATACCGAGCTTACTCAATATCGCTCAACGGGAAGAAACGATCTTCCGTGTACTCGGTACCACAAAAATAGTGAACCGACATGGCCTGCTGGATAGTGTGGTTGTAAAAGACAAGGGAAGCCGGGTCGTAAGCCGCAATCTTGTTTATGATGGCGAAACGGGTGATGTGGTATTGACAAGTTCACAAAATGAATTTAATGATCCGGTATATCATTTTTCAGTTCCTGCGGGTTGGGCGTATGATGGTATGAGTGGCGCCTATAAGAATATTGGTGCTACCGCCGATAACGTAACTATCCGCGAGGGTAAAATCGTATCCGGGTTACCTGATACAACTATTGTCAAATATTTTGCAGCAGGTGATGAGATCCTGGTATATACCCGTCAAAAGACAGGTGGTACGGATTGTGATCCTGAAATCGCAACATGGCCCGCTTTAAGCAGACTCTATGCTGTTGATGCAAATGCGATAAGCGGTGGTACGCCGGATCTTTACTTTGTAACGAAGGATGGAGCACCATTTACCGGCAACAAAGTAACGATGAAAGTGACCCGTTCCGGCAGAAGGAATATCGCTGCAGTAGCAGGAGAAATAACGATGCTGAATAATCCAATCGTTGGTGATACTGCATTGGTCATTAATGCTAACGCTGGTGTGTTAAATGCAACTGCTACGGAATTCAGTCAGTTCTGGAAAGTGGCGGATAAAAAGAAAAAGGACTCAGTTACAAGTTGTATAACGCAATCTTATGCATTGTATAGTAAGGATTCCTGTGGCGTACATGTATACGGTAACGATAGTACCGGCGCGTGGTACAAGGCACAGTGTGCCACTGGTAGAGTGTCCAATTATGTATACTATCATATCGACCGTGATATGTATTCTTCTACCGTTAGTCAGCAGGCTGCAAATGATTCTGCAAAGAAAGCACTGGATTCTCTTGGCCCTGTGTATGCTTCCAGGTTTAGTCCATGTTTGTATCCGAATGCCGCTATGAGCAGAAACTATGTGAGGAATAATTGTCCTTCAGGTACAGTACCGGATACAACCACTTATACAGTGGCGTATGATACGTATCGTGAAACTACCCAGGCGCAGGCTGATGCAGATGCTGCAGCTGATACGGCCGCGAATGGACAGGCTTATGCAAATGCACATGGAAACTGCCTGACTTGTAACTTCTTTGTAAATAAGAAGCCGGATTCTGAGGATATGCCATCATTCCAGATGATTGCTAGAAACAATCAAACAGGTGTGTCTTATACTTTAGGTGGTGGTGAACAGGTGACACAGTTCCCAATATGTAAGGCAATTCCTGAGGGATCTTACACCGTGTATATGTCTGCCATGGAACAATGTTATGCATTTACGAAGGATTCTGTACAACATACACTTACCAGTGGTACTACCGATTCATCATTTACGACGACGACGCCAATAAATATAGCAGTGTCAAGGAATGGACGGATATATAACAATGCATTTTCGCTCTATGCCACCAAACAGGGCTGTGATTCAGGCTATGTAGGATCAACAGTTTCAAAACAGATAGCTGCAAATCTGGCTTATTCTTATGTGTCTCAGTTAGATGCTCAGGATAAAGCAGGTGCCAGTTCTTTGAGCGCTTTGCAAGCCACAGCGAATGCGCAGGGGATATGTCTGGATGCAACACATCTGGTAATGAGAACAAAGGCGAATAGTACTTCAACTTATAGCAGTATCACTTATCAAACCGAAGGAGGGACTGCGACTACGAAGATTTTTGACGATGTTCAATTAACTATTCCTCTTAGTCAGGCGATGTGGACAATTACCCTGAAAACTATGTCTGGTACTTCAAATGTATCTATAAATGGAGGTGCTACGGAAACTTTTGATAGTAATGGGAAAACATGGCATATCACCGGCCCGCCAATTACCATTGAAATTTGGAATCCGTAATTAAATTCTTAACACTCCTGATTAAACATATGAAACGATATATTCTCATACTGATCTATAGTTGTTTAATACTGGCAGGCACCAACCTGTACGGACAATCCTCCTGTACCTGCGAATGCCTCAAGCCACTGTTCGACTATCTGATCGCATCCAACCGTCTCCAAACAAAAGAAACGGACCACATCATCCTTGCATCTCTCCTCAGAGATGCAAGGCTTGCTGGTTACGATGTCTCTTATACCAGGTGTGCAATCCTATATAAGAACATTAATAAGTACTTCTACGCTACCTCTACAGCTACTTCCGGCACCACTTATAATGCCAGAATAGGTGATTGTGAAGTCAATATTAACGCTACCAGCTCTGTAACTTTCAATAATCTGCTAAGTAATGCCTGCACCGGCACCGGCGAAACAGTGACCTACCATCTTTCCGGTAGTACTACCACCATCGCTACACTATCCATTGGCAATTGTTACACCTGCACAACAGCCGCTTCCGCCCTCTGTTACAGTGCTGTCACCGACACCAGTGTGAATGCGTATACTTATGGGCTGGCAGGTAACTGGCGTCCCTCCAAAAGCTATGTCTACTATGGTAATCGTGCTGAAACAAATACAACAACCGAAGTAGTGCTCAGAACCGGGGGAACTATATCTGCCTTTGCTCCATTCTGGAAAGTCGTTAACAAAAAATTGACTGCTCAGCAGGATACTACCCGTTGGGTGTGGAATAGCCAGACAACCCTCTATAACAAAAAAGGGCTGGAACTGGAAACAAGAGATCCTTTAAACAGATATACCGCTGGCCTGTACGGTTACCAGGACGCCATGATCATTGCCGCTACTCAAAATGCGCGCTACAGAGAAGCCACCTACGAAGGCTTTGAAGACTATTATTATGGAGTACCTGCTTGTGATGAAGGCTGTAGCATAGGTCGTAACCTGGACTTTTCGGGGTATAAATCATATATCACTACCGAAGCGCCACATACCGGCAAATACAGCATACGTATACCCAAAGACTCAACAATTGGTATCAGTGCCTCCGTTGAACAGGCCGATAGTACTTCCCTTGGACTGACTTTTAATACAGGCACGAATCTCTGCACCAGTACGAATATTTTAAAAAGTGTAAAGGCGACCCAGGATGCCCTGTTGCCAATCTTCTCACCAATAGCAGGCAAACAGATCGTAGTAAGTTGCTGGGTAAAAGAAGCACAACCATGTACTGGCGAGACCTATGTGAACAATCGCCTTTCCATTGTAGTAAAACGTGCCGGCAATAGTGATACTACTTATACTGCTATTCCTAAAGGCGCTATCATCGAAGGTTGGCAGCGTTATGAGCAGGTCGTATCCCTGCCTGCCGGAAGTACCACCTTATCCATCTATTTGAAATCGTTGAATAGTACAGTCGTATACCTGGATGACCTCCGCATTCACCCATACAATGCGAACATGAAATCCTTTGCATACGATCCGGGTAATTTAAGGCTGATGGCCGAACTGGACGAAAATAACTATGCAACCTTCTTTGAGTATGATGATGATGGTACATTGATTCGTCAAAAGAAAGAAACGGAAAGAGGAATAAAAACAATTTCAGAAAGCAGAAACGCCCTGTTAAAAGAATAGCCCTATGCGACAATTATTGCAAAAATATACCGGCATCTTTAGCGTGCTACTATTATTGCTGATCACAGCAATGGATAGCCATGCCCAGTCAGTCACCGTGCTCCGGCAAACACTGGATAGCAACAAGATCGCTGTGAATGATAGCATTGTGGTGACAGATGCCACATATTTCGACGTAACTAAACTACCAAAACTAGATACGCCTTATAGCGTAAAAAACGTCGTTACCTTAAAGATCAATGAATATTCAAAACTTTACCTTCCTTCGGAGTTTACAGCTTCTGTGAAGGTGAGGATTACATATACCAAACCAGACTTTAAAACCGATACCCTTTCACAGACGCTGACCATTAACTACAAATCTACCGATGCTTATACCAGCAGGTCCAGCTTTGTATTCAGCAATGCGCATAAGGTAAAGGTGGAGGTATTGAGTGTAACTATTACTGCGGAGAAGGACATTCTTCCTGCATTGACACTGGAAAATGAGATGTACGTTCGCCCCGTATATAAACTGGCTTGTACGGATGCGGTCACCAGTGTTTCAAATAATGGCGCCCAGTTGGTGGATACCAGTGATGAGCTGACGGTGCAATGGTCAGCAGTGGAAGGAGCAGATGCTTATGACCTGGAATGGACCCATATTGATTCTACCGCATTGTTCAGATATGGTACACCACTGGATACAGAGGCGGTATTCCGTAACAACGCTACCCGTGTGACCATTTCAGGCACCAGCTATAATATACCACTCATGTTCGACGAGCCGGGTATTATATTTTATAGGGTAAGGTCTGTGCAGGAAAGATCCAATAACGTGAGAATGGAAACTGTATGGAGTTCCAAATACAGTGCTGGATTCGGAAAATTTGGTTATAGCGGACACGAACGCTCTCTCAACTGGCAATCTGCCATCAGCTTTGCAGAAGAAGGAAAACGTAAGGTCGTAGTCAATTATTATGATGGTAGCTTACACAGTCGTCAGACGGTTACCAAAGATAATAGTACGAATACGGCTATCGTAGCAGAGACAATGTATGATTACCAGGGGCGGCCTGCTATCCAGGTAATGCCTGCACCTACATTAAGTAATGCAGTAAAATATTTCAGGAGTTTTAATAACGCTGCAAATGGAGCTGAGTATGACAAGAACCAATATGATTCCCTGGCTAGCGCCAGTGACTATCTGACTGGCGGTGCAGCAGCGATGTCTTCTTTATCAGGTGCTAACCAGTATTATTCTGCAAACAACCCTGAGAGCAACCAGGGCGTGAACCGTTACCTGCCAAACTCGAATGGATATGCATTTACCCAGACAGAATATACACAGGATAATACAGGCAGGATCAGCAGGCAGAGCGGGGTAGGCGATGTATTTAAATTGGGTAGCAATCATGAGACCCGTTACCAATACGGCAGCCCAAGCCAGGAGGAACTGGATTTATTATTTGGTACGGATGTAGGAGATAAAACACACTATTTTAAAAATTCCGTAAAGGATGCAAATGGCCAGGTTGCAATAACGTATGTTGACATGCATGGCCGAACAATTGCAACAGCACTGGCAGGAAGTCCGGATAGTGCAAATCTTTCCGCATTGCCGGGTGTTACACCGCTGACTTACCTGGATACATTGTCACGTCAGGGTAGTAATCAAATCAAAGACCTGACACTTGAAACAGTTGAGAGCAAGGTAGTATCTGTTGATGCTACTTATACGTTCCACTACAATTTGAACACACCTTCTGTAAAGATGCCGGATTGTAATGGTGTCATCGTTAACTATCCTGTACGATACGATCTGTATATTACTATCACGGACGACGCAAATAACCAGCGTTTACCTGGTAAAAAAGCCTATGAAAGGGTATTCCGTAACTATACAGCAGGTACAGATCCCACTGCAAATTCAACAGTACAAAATATCGATGTAACTGATTCATTGGCGTTGACTTCAGGATCTTACCTGATCACGAAACGTCTTGTCGTGAACAGTGATGCACTTGCTTATTACCGGGACAATATTTACATGGCCCAATCCCTGTGTAAAACACTGGATGACTTTATCAATGATCAAAGAGCATTGCAGTCTACAACGGAATGTTTACCATCCTGCCAGGCATGTTTTGTAAGCATTGGTAGCTGGGATAACTTCCGGGCTAATTATATGAGCATTGGCCAGATCCAGGATACTGCCGCCAGCCGGGGTGCTGCATGGACGGCTTATGAAGCAGCCATCGATGCCTGTAATGCGCTGTGCGATAGTACTGCTCAGACTACAAATGTATTGAAGCAGATGTTGCTGGATGTAACAGCACCGTCAGGACAATATGCAGTGCCGGAAAAGAGTGAAAATATCTACTCCATCTTCTATAGTGATTCCGATGTTAAACTGCCTCCATACCAGGATACCCTGATTGTATATCTGGATGAGAATGGTAAAAAGGATACAGTATATGATGAACAGACAGGAGCATGGGTAATTCCGCAAAAACTGACTGCCACACAGTTTGGAAGTAAGTTTAAGTCTTCCTGGGCAAATTCATTATTGAAATATCACCCTGAATATTGTAAATACCTTACTTATATTAAGTATAAGTCAAGTTATGACTGGGATGATAAAGTTTCAAAAATAGATACCTATGCGGATGCAGTAGCAGCGGGATACCTGAACCCATTGGGAGACTCCTCTACCGGTAATTTTACAATCGTTACCGCTAATGTCGATCCGATAAAATATACCAGTATTAAGGATGGTTTGAATAGCCGGATGCAAAACTACATGAAGAGCAATCCCGCTGCTGTAAGCATGTATACTATGGCGATGGTTCGTGTGAAGTGTCCTTCCGATGGAACGTGTTATCAGACCGGTATTCATCCAACAACTGCTTTTGGTTTGCTGACCTGTACTGCAGATCTGGATATGGCATGGCGTGCATTCAGGGAGAGCTATAAGACAGAAAAGCATAACCTGATTGATGCAGTGATTGATGCAGCTTCCTGTTCCGGTACCCCAAAGATATCATCTGCTACACTCATTGCATCAGGATTCCAACCAGTTTTTTATGTAGCAGATAAGGCAGTCAGCGAGCAGGGTCCTTCTTACCTGAATCAAAATCAGGGTTCAGATTCAGTACGTGTGTCTATGGATTCATCTTATGCCCAGAATTGTAGAGCTTACATTGCAGATTGGTATAGTAAATTGATTGGTTGTATTGATTCAGCTACTCTTACTAACGTGATCTTACCAAGGTTAGTAGAAGTATGTAAACAGGGTTCTGATATATCCCATCCATTTGGCTCGAGTACAGTAGCACCAGGTAGCACTTATACATACAAAAGTTTCCAGGCAGTATTGGATGCATATTATGCTGGTAAAAACCTCCCGGCTTATACCTGCAATGCTTACCAGATTACCTCTCCGGCACCTTACGATCAGCAGCCGGCTTATTACGACATCACATTATACAGCAAACCAGACGATTGTCAGTGTACTAAGTTGAATGCGCTGAAGAGCGAATACACAGCAAAAGGAACAAGCCTCACATTTGCTGCTTATCTGACGGCTACGAGAGGTATCCATATGACCCAGGCGAACCTGGATTCCTTGTTGAGCTCATGTAATGGTAATAGCACGTGTGTCAGCCTTACATCTCCTATTACTATTCCACCGGCATTACAGTGCTATACGGGCGATATCTGTATAGGTTGTAAGGTAATTGATACATTGTATAATAGTTATATTTCCAAATATCCGGGTAATGCACCAGTAAGAGAGACAACAGATAGTGTGCAGATGAAGAAGAACCAGTTGTTCGAAAACTATATGAACGTGAGACTGGGCTTTAATAAGCATTATTGGGAGTATATGGACTTCAGGACTTACCAGTGCCAGATCAGTGATACGACAGGCGGCGGAGGTACTGTTATAGCGAGGGTTTCTAATGTCTCTGATCCTGTTGCTGATACTATATTGTTATGTGGAAAGTCAGTGACTATCTTTACTACAGTCAAGGATACAATCAACAATTGTTCTGATAGTGCCTTCCTGGTATATAGTCAGGGGTATGACTTATACAATAATTACAAGGATGTCCTGAAGAATAATTTTGATAAGATTTATCGTGATACGGCGATTGCTGGTGGGCTGCGTGAGTTGTTTACATTAGGGTATGGCACCAGTGAGTATCAGTATACTTTGTATTATTATGACCAGGCGGGGAACCTGACGAGGACAATTCCGCCAGCGGGAGTGGTGATAGATCGAAGTGCAACGTGGAAGGCGAATCTGGCAGCGGCAAGAAGGGCGGGTACACGGTTCGTGCCGGCGCATCAGATGGCGACGGAGTATAGGTATAATACGCTGAATCAGATAGCCTCAAAGAAAACACCTGATGATAGTATTACTAATTACTGGTATGATAAATTAGGTAGGGCGGTTGTTTCTCAGAATGTGAAACAATCATTAGCTAAAAACTATAGTTATACAAACTTTGATGCACTGGGTAGGCCGATTGAGGTAGGAGAGCTAACAAGTGCTACAGCCATGACTAGTACAATTAGCCGAAGTGAGCAAAGTTTAGCAAGCTGGTTGAATGCGGCGGCAGCTACCCGTACGCAGATTACAAAAACGGTTTATGATATTGCTTATTATGCATCTGATACCGTGCTGGTGCAGGATAATCTTAGAAACAGGGTTTCGTGGATGGCAATGTTTGATGATGCTGCATCTCTGAATACTACAGATGGATTAGATTATTCGAGTGGTACATTCTATAGTTATGATATCCATGGTAATGTTAAGTCCCTGTTACAGGACTACAAGCATGGAAATATGCTTATAAATGGTAACCGCTTCAAGACTATTAATTATCAATATGATTTAATTAGTGGTAAGGTTAATTTTGTATCGTATGAGCCAGGGAAGAAGGATGCCTTTTATCATCGTTATAGCTATGATGCGGAAAACCGCCTGACCAACGTTGAAACCAGTCATGATAGTATCTATTGGGAGAATGATGCCTGGTATGAATACTATAAGCATGGTCCGCTGGCTCGTGCAGTGATAGGTCAGCAACAGGTACAGGGTATTGATTATGCATATACCTTACAAGGGTGGCTGAAAGGGGTAAACAGTACCGCGCTTACACCAACATTTGATATAGGAGGTGACGGTGCCAGTGGTAGCCAGGTAGCGAAAGATGCATTTGGATTCGGTATCCACTATTTTGGTAATAGAGAATATACACCTGTCAGTGCCTCTGTTAAGCCATTTGCTGCGGCAGTTGGCAATAGCCCGTTATTCAATGGTAATATCTCTGCTATCAGCCAAAGCATTTCAACGCTTGGCACCCCGCTGGAATATACTTATTCCTACGATGTCCTCAACCGCCTTACAGGTATGGTCGCCAATAAGGGGTTGGATAGTTTAACCAACTCCTGGACCAATGCCTTCACAGCGCTTTCAGATTTCAAAGAAGCGGTTACCTATGATGGAAATGGTAACATCCTGACTTATAATCGTAATGGTAATAAAACCTTTGCAGGCTCACCTTTGGGAATGGATAGCCTGACTTATCATTACCGTCCTGGTACCAATAAGCTTTCCTATGTGACAGACCTGGTCAGAGGCGCTAATTATGGAAATGATATTGATAATCAGTCAATTGGTAATTACAAGTACGACAGTATTGGTAATATAGTTTCTGATGTCCGTGCCGGTGTGGATAGTATCAAGTGGAATGTATATGGTAAAATAGCCAAAATATATAAGCATGACACCACTTCTATTGTCTATGCCTATGATGCAGCTGGAAACCGGATCAGTAAGTCAGTAATCAGCAAAACGCAAGATACTGTCCAGACATTCTATATACGTGACGCTACGGGAAATATACTGAGTACCTATACTTATCGGGATACATCCGTTAATAGTGGCCAGTTAAGTCAGATAGAAGCCAATTTGTATGGTTCCAGCCGTTTAGGGATGACAACCTTGGCAACTAATGTACAGGATGCAACACCATCACCGACAACTAGTATCATAGGGTTAGGTTATGGAGAAAATATTACATTTACAAGAGGAAAGAAGTTCTTTGAGTTAACGAATCATTTGGGTAACGTTCTCGCTACTGTTTCGGACAGGAAAATTGGGGTGTCCCTTGATAGTTCCAGAATAAGTAATTATAACCCGGTTATTACTTTTGCCCAGGAATACTATCCATTCGGTATGTTGATGCCTGGTAGAGGCGGGCATATAGGGACAGGAAGGAATGTTGTGGGTAATAGCGTTGTAATGAATGGAGATACTATCCCTGCGACACTGACAGTCACTCAGCGGACAAATAATACTCCGGGAACTTATATGGCTACGCAGGTGATAAGTTTTGAAGGGGAGTTTGCAAGTGGGACTGGTGATGAGTTTACTACGCTGTTTGTAGATCAGACGAGTGCGGATCCAGGGAGTGAGACTGGAATAAGTTATGGTATAGCTGCGAAGGGGTATAGGTATGGGTTTAATGGGAAGGAGAATGATAATGAGGTGAAGGGTGAGGGGAATGAGCAGGACTTCGGAGCAAGAATTTATGATCCGAGGATCGGACGCTTCTTAAGTGTGGACCCTCTGTCTCAGAAGTACCATAATACACCATATTCATTCGCTGCTAATAGCCCCGTGATATTTGTCGATGTTGATGGAATGGCACCGGACTATCCTCCGTTTTGGCTGGCATTGAAGGAGTTAACATTGTATGGGAATGGGTCAGTAACTAGCGAAGAGTTTAGGCGGGTAGCAAAGGATAATAATGTCAATCCAAATTATTTACCTCGGCTTGGAAGAATATTTGAAGATGCAGCACTAAGGTCATTAGATTTGGCGGGAAAATCCAAAAAGATATATCCATACCTTATTACAGCACCAGATAAATATTTTGTACCAGATGCAATTGATGGCCAGATAGCTTATGTTGACAACTCTATGTATGATAAGGATGTGTATGAATTTCCTAATTCTGTGATTACGGATATTAAATATACAACCACAGGTAGAATTTCTTTAAAACCCGAATTCAATGACGATCAGATAGTTGGATTTATCGATTTTCTTTCTGAAGTAGGTGGTGTAACATTGAATGGAAGGCCAACTGGAAGAAAAGCAGCAGACTATGGTGCCGCAAAGCTGGTACTTGTTACACCTTGGGATGTAGTAATTTCTAAAGATATAATAAATTATGCGAAATCAAAGAATGTAGCTGTTTCTCAAAGGTTTACTGTTGATACCGATACGAATATGGGACTTACGAATCCAAATGATATAACTCTTAAAGTGACTCAATCTATCCATTTGTACAAACCCAAAAGTTTAGTTCCTAGTTTGGATCCCGATAGGAAGTTATTCGGAGATGATGACTTTGATGGAAAGGCTGTTAATGTAAATTGGAAAAAATTGTAAAATTATGATTTGTAAATCATCGATTCTTTTTTGTGTAATTATGATATTTTTGGGATGCAATGGAAGTGTAAATCAAACAGGGTTAAAAGAGATGAGAAGTAAAAAAGAATCTATTATGAAAAAAAAGCCATTTAAAATTAAAGGTGCTGATGGTAATTTCTATGAGGTTTTTCCTATTAGTAAAGAACAATTTGATTCTTTAACTAATAGTCAATCTGAAGGATTTGTGAAAGAAATTTATGAACAATATAATCTGGTAACATATCAACTTTCTGATAGTAGGATTGTTGTGGCTCAATCTGGAAATTATGCGATTTATCCGGATAAAGCTCTATTGCTATATACAATTTCAAAAATAGGGATGTCAACTTCCAAAGAATTGTTATCTGATAAAAACCCATATGGAGATAGATTTCCTGAACATGTTAATAGCTTAGTATTGGATTTTAAGCACAGATTTGGTATTAGTGATAATCTTGATGGAAAGGCTTTGATTATGGAGGTTGACAAGGTGATAAGAAAAAATAGGAATCAGGATTTTTTTGATAATTACTTTCTTTGTTTTATCGCCGTTGTGGGGGAATATTTTGTTACACATGAAAAAGCTATTTGGGTAATGGAGTTGGCAAGTGATAACACTACATGGCAACCTTATTTAAAGTTACCCAACAGAAATCTCTATTTTATTCATTATGTGCTAAAAGATTTTTACGATTCTAGTATTGATTTCCCGTTGTCAAATACTTGCGACGGAATGCTTGATATTTTAAGGGCTGATATTAAGGTTACGAAATAAGTTTGGTCATTGTCGCGGAAAGCTCCAGTCTGACAGCAGACAAAACTTCTCAGGCATTAAAAGAAGAAAGGATTAGAGCGGCAGGTGTAAACTTTAATCAGTCATAAACCATAGCATTCAATATTGCCAGACAAATTTCCGGGACAAATATAAGAATTGAGATTAAAGGCTATGCTTTAATGGGACCGAATGATAAACTTACGGATATTGTTCCATTGACAAATATTACATATGGGGAATTGGCTAGAAGGCGAGCGGAATATATAAAGCAAAGGCTTATAGCGAATGGTGTTAAGTCTAGCCAGATAAAGACAACCGTTCCCCAGAGAAAAGCGCATACCGCACAAAAAATCACTGCTACTTTTAGACAATAATAGTATTTTGGAAGTAGATATTTGAAAGGTTAGATTAGTTTTATATTATTAATTATTAATCATTATTGTCCGACTAAAGTCGGGTTAAAATAATCCGGATCCCTTTATCAACAAAGGTTGCAGGTTAAAAATTGAATGTTTCAAAACAAAGGGGAGCTCCCCCCAGATTTTACTATGGAGAAAAGACTAGCGATGCACTGTGCGTTTTTCTCCACGCTTTGTAGGTATCCTTAATAAAATCCAACAGCTCTACATAGCTCATCAGATGCAATCTGATAACTGTAATCATATTAGCAAATGACTTTTTCGTTGCCGCTTTCTTTCTGATTACGATCATCAGCAATTGAGCGATCAGTACACAGTATACCTGAGTTTTTATGGCATTATCGCTTTCACCCCAGAAATATCGTAGCGGAAAGTTTTGCTTAATCTGTTTGAATAACAATTCTATCATCCAGCGATTTTTATAAATGGTGGCGATTTTAGAGGCTGGTAACGTAAAATCATTAGTAATATATACATATACTTTCCTGTCTTTAGATTTGTAAATTACACGTCTGAGTTTCAGTCGCTCCATTATTATCCCATTTACTTTCACCGCTACTGTAATGTATTGTTCTTTGATTACGCCCATAGCACTTTGCTTCCTTGTTTTATCTATCAACACTTTAGTTTATAGAGTCTATGGCAGGAAGTACTACATCTTTGCTATTGGGTGATTCATGGGGTAAATAAAAAATATCAGTTAGCAAAGATCGCAATAATTGTAAAGAAAACAGTTGGTGGTTAGTGGTTATATGATCCACAATCCAAATTGCCTAACTATGGAAAATAAAAGAAAATGGAATTATTAAATGAGTTAAATAAATACTATCCTGATGATAGGACCATATTTATAGAGGAAGTTGATTTTAAAGCAGAGATACCTTATGTGATCATTCGATTTAAATACGTCAACTACATTGATGAGAAGGATTGGGTAGATCAGAGATGGCAAGTAAATTTGAAAGGATTTAAGGTAGCCATTGTTTCAGCAGAGACCTCTATTAATGTTGGATTTGAAACAGAACATGCATTACTGTGGGAACATCAGGATCCACTTTCGAATTTATATTTTAGTGGAGTGCCGGCAGATGTATTTAAGTTGTATTGGGATTTGACACTGGTACATAATGAATTATTTGAAAATTATGTGGAGGTAGATAGGTTTTTAAATCATCAAAATGTAAACTTCGATGAGTTATTGAAATCAGGCGCAGGACTTTTTGCGAAAGGGCCTCAACGGCTTATGTCAAAATATGCGGAGTTACTAGAAAAGCATAGTGTTAAAACAAATATATTGTCTAACCGGGAACTGAATTTATCTCCTCTTACCGTAATGTTTATAGGAAAAACTTATATTGTAGCAGAGGAATTTGATTCAATAAGATTGGTTTGAAATAAGTTACTGGAATAATAAGCATCAAATTTTGCTTGTACTTACTTGGCTTAAAAATTCATCGAAAACAATCCTGCCGACACCAGTACATGTGACGGACTTTAGTTTTTTAATAAAGATTATTGATTTTTTACTTAATTCGCTTTATTGGCTAAAGGAGAAATTCAGCAAACATTAAAAAAGGCTAATTTAGATGCTGCTACTGCGAAGAATAGATACGCAGAATTAAAGGCTGCTGCAGGTAATAAATTAACATGGATTCCGGCATAGACTAAAAAATTGAATATTAATTATCAATAAGGCAGGTTCCTTGGAACCTGCTTTTATTATTCCAATAAGAGATGCAAATTTATAAGAGTGTTCTTATTACTAAGCCACATACAGCTTCCTGGATATACAACTCGGATTCGATCATCGCCTAAAGGAGGAGGATATAGTGTGACATTTAACTAGTTAGATTCTTATGATGGATCCAAAAATCAAATTGATGATTTTTTAAGTGGATGGAGATCCGTAAGCGGAGGATATTATATTTGTATGCAATATTCCTGGTTTCATATTATTAATGTTTTATCTTTAAATTATGGGAAAGTTTTTATTTTTATTTGGATTTGTTAATATATCAATGGCTCAAACTAATGTTAAGCCTTGTTCGCAACATATACTTCTTGAAGAAATCGGCAGTGATTTTAAGTTAGAAACGTCTTTAGATACAGCTATTATAGAAGAAGGAGAAGCCTATTACATAAAAGTAGTTGTAAAAAGTTGTAAGGGTGCTATGTATCTTGAGAGATATAGAAAGGCAAGCGAAAAAATTGTTTTTAGTGGGTATTATCAGGACGCAATAAAGCAGGATACGATTGATGTTTGGGCCACCGATCCTGTAACATTGGATCGTAGACTGATAAAAAGAGGAGAATTTAAACCTATAAAAACAGGTATATGGAAATATTATGATAGTCATGGTAAGCTCATGAAAATAGATGAATATGATCAAGGAAGGCTTTTATCATCCAATTTGGTTTCTGAAGGAAATTAAATCTATTTCCTATGATATGGCCATATCATAGGAAAGTACAGGGAATAAAAATCCGCTTGAAATAATCTTTCAGAATAGAGAAATGTTTATTTGTTGAAACATACGATAAAAAACAAGTAACTACATCAAGAAAATTGCAATTGATAGTCTTGTTGTTAAACGGTTGAATTGATTTCCGAGATAAAAAATAATAACTTATAGATAATAAAACCCAATTAATCAGGTCTTATTATCTTTTTTAAGGCGACTCGCAACCTACGAGGCGCCTTATTTCCTTATCCAACCTTTACATCATATACAATCTCTTTACGATCAGCAGCCGGCTTATTACGACATCACATTATACAGCAAACCAGACGATTGTCAGTGTACTAAGTTGAATGCGCTGAAGAGCGAATACACAGCGAAAGGAACAAGCCTCACATTTGCTGCTTACCTGACGGCTACGAGAGGTATCCATATGACCCAGGCGAACCTGGATTCCTTGTTGAGCTCATGTAATGGTAATAGCACGTGTGTCAGCCTTACATCTCCTATTACTATTCCACCGGCATTACAGTGCTATACGGGCGATATCTGTATAGGTTGTAAGGTAATTGATACAATGTATAATAGTTATATAGCCAAATATCCGGGTAATGCCCCAGTAAGAGAGACAACAGATAGCGTGCAGATGAAGAAGAACCAGTTGTTCGAAAACTATATGAATGTGAGACTGGGCTTTAATAAGCATTATTGGGAGTATATGGACTTCAGGACTAACCAATGCCAGATCAGTGATACGACAGGCGGCGGAGGTACTGTCATAGCGAGGGTTTCAAATGTTTCTGATCCAGTTGCTGATACTATATTATTATGTGGAAAGTCAGTGACTATCTTTACAACAGTCAAGGATACAATCAACAATTGTTCTGATAGTTCATTCCTGGTATATAGTAAGGGGTATGATCTATACAATAATTACAAGGATGTGCTGAAGAATAATTTTGATAAGGTGTATCGTGATACGGCGATTGCAGGCGGGCTGCGTGAGTTGTTTACATTAGGATATGGGACCAGTGAGTATCAGTATACTTTGTATTATTATGATCAGGCGGGGAACCTGACCAGGACGATTCCGCCAGCGGGAGTGGTGATAGATCGGAGTGCAACCTGGAAGGCGAATCTGGCAGCAGCGAGAAGAGCGGGTACACGGTTCGTGCCGGGACATCAGATGGCGACGGAGTATAGGTATAATACGCTGGGTATGGTTGTATCAAAGAAAACGCCGGATGATAGTATTACAAATTACTGGTATGATAAATTAGGTAGGGCGGTTGTTTCTCAGAATGTGAAACAATCATTAGCTAAAAACTATAGTTATACAAACTTTGATGCACTGGGCAGGCCGATTGAGGTAGGAGAGCTAACGAGTGCTACAGCGATGGCTAGTACAATTAGCCGAAGTGAGCAAAGTTTAGCAAGCTGGTTGAACGCTGCGGCAGCTACCCGTACGCAGATTACAAAAACGGTTTATGATATTGCTTATTATGCATCTGATACCGTGCTGGTGCAGGATAATCTCAGAAACAGGGTTTCGTGGATGGCCATGTTTGATGCTGCTGCGTCGCTAAATACTACAGATGGATTGGATTATTCGAGTGGTACATTCTATAGTTATGATATCCATGGTAATGTTAAGTCCTTGTTACAGGACTACAAGCATGGAAATATGCTTATAAATGGTAACCGCTTCAAGACTATTAATTATCAATATGATTTAATTAGTGGTAAGGTTAATTTTGTAGCGTATGAGCCAGGGAAGAAGGATGCCTTTTATCATCGTTATAGCTATGATGCTGAAAACCGCCTGACCAACGTTGAAACCAGTCACGATAGTATCTATTGGGAGAATGATGCCTGGTATGAATACTATAAGCATGGTCCGCTGGCTCGTGCAGTGATAGGTCAGCAACAGGTACAGGGTATTGATTATGCATATACCTTACAAGGGTGGCTGAAAGGGATAAACAGTACCGCGCTCACACCATCATTTGATATGGGAGGAGACGGTGCCAGTGGTAGCCTGGTAGCAAAAGATGCATTTGGATTCGGTATCCACTATTTTGGTAATAGAGAATATACACCTGTCAGTACCTCCGTTAAGCCATTTGCTGCGGCAGTTGGCAATAGTCCGTTATTCAATGGTAATATCTCTGCTATCAGCCAAAGCATTTCAACGCTTGGCACCCCGCTGGAATACACTTATTCCTACGATGTCCTCAACCGCCTTACAGGTATGGTCGCCAATAAGGGGCTGGATAGTTTAAACAACTCCTGGACCAATGCCTTCACCGCGCTTTCAGATTTCAAAGAAGCAGTTACCTATGATGGAAATGGTAATATCCTGACTTACAATCGTAATGGTAATAAAACCTTTGCAGGTTCGCCTTTAGGAATGGATAGCCTGACTTATCATTACCGTCCTGGTACAAATAAGCTTTCTTATGTAACAGACCTGGTAAGAGGTGCTAATTATGGAAATGATATTGATAATCAGTCAATTGGTAATTACAAGTACGATAGTATTGGTAATATGGTTTCTGATGTCCGTGCCGGTGTGGATAGTATTAAGTGGAATGTATATGGTAAAATAGCCAAAATATATAAGCATGATACCACTTCTATAGTCTATGCCTATGATGCAGCAGGAAACCGGATCAGTAAGTCAGTGATCAGCAAGACGCAAGATACTGTTCAGACATTCTATGTACGTGACGCTACGGGCAATATACTGAGTACGTATACTTATCGGGATACATCCGTAAATAGTGGTCAGTTAAGTCAGATAGAAGCCAATCTGTATGGTTCCAGCCGTTTAGGGATGACAACATTGGCAACTAATGTACAGGATGCAACACCAACACCGACAACTAGTATCATTGGTTTAGGTTATGGGAAAAACATTACATTTACAAGAGGAAAGAAGTTCTTTGAGTTAACGAACCATCTGGGAAATGTCCTTGCAACTGTTTCGGACAGGAAAACGGGGGTGTCCCTTGATAGTTCCAGAATAAGTAGTTATAATCCTGTTATTACTTCTGCCCAGGAATACTATCCATTCGGTATGTTGATGCCTGGTAGAGGTGGTCATATAGGCACAGGAAAGAATGTTGCGGGTAGTACTGTTGTAATGAATGGAGATACCATCCCTGCGACACTGACAGTCACTCAGCGGACGAATAATACTCCGGGAACCTATATGGCTACGCAGGTGATAAGTTTTGAAGGGGAGTTTGCAAGTGGGACAGCAGATGAATTTACAACTTTGTTTGTAGATCAGACAAATACGGATCCTGGTACTGAAACGGGAGTGAGTTATGGTATAGCTGCGAAGGGGTATAGGTATGGATTTAATGGGCAGGAAAAAGATGATGATATAAAAGGAGAGGGAAATAGTTACACTGCACAATTTTGGGAATATGATCCAAGGGTAGCAAGACGATGGAATTTAGATCCAGTTGTTGATCCTGGTATTAGCCAATATGCTACTTTTAACAGTAATCCTATTACAATGAGTGATCCTAATGGGGATTGTGCAACCTGCCCTAAAAATGGAAAGCCAGGAGATACTCATAGTGAAGTAGATATAGGCGGAACTACGCCAACAGGTGGTTTTGTTCTCGCTGGAAAAGGGGCGACATTGAACTATACTAATACTGGAAATGATGGGCAGCCTAATTGGGTAATATCTGGGTTTAAAAATAAAGATGGTGCCTATACATGGGATAATGATAAGAAATGGTATTTAAACTCTAAAGGAGCAGAGTATAGCCAAAATTTTATTTTTGACATTTATGGTTGGGTTTCAAGTAGTACAGGAAAACCAATGTCGGAGGCAGCAAAAAACGTTTTAGATGGAACTCCGCTTAAAGATACCCGGGAAAACTATCAGCAATATAAAGATAATGGTGGTGGGTATGGAGTTGCGGGTTTCATAGGGACAGGAATAATTACTTCTTTGAAAGACTGGGGAGAAGATATTAGAGCTGGTGGACATAGAAGAGGACAGGCTATTATTGGTGCATGGCAATTTACAAAGGATTTTGCTGCACCTGCAGGTGTTTACTCTAATACGGAAGCACAGATAGGAACGAAGTTAGAATACGTATTTGGTAAGGCAACAGGGAATGCACATAATATTGAACGTTCAACAGGGATGTTACGACAACTTGAAAGTATAGGTGTTTTTGATAATGCAGCAGGACGGTCTTTACTGAATGCCCATTTACAAGGAGCTTATTATAGTAGTAAAGCAATACTTCAAGCTAATGGTCGTTACTTGCGAGAATCTTTATTAATGGGCCCCCGCGGAGGTATTTTAGTAGAAAGTATATGGGATGGAAATAAATTAATAACTGTTAAATTAATTGGCGGGAAATAATATGAAACAAATCATTGAAAATAGATATTTAAAAGCGTTTGGATTTTCCTCTGTCGAAGAAGCCACAACCTTTTATAATAACCAAAAAGTTGAAAGAAGTTTATCTATTGAGGACGGGTCTGGTGATAATTATTACTGTTATGTTTGCTGTCATTCACTAACGAGGGAAAAGCAGTTTGTTTTATCTTTTAGTAGTGATAAGAGTGAAGATAATTTAAATTTCCTGTTTTGGAATAGTATGATTGTATTGGATACAGGTAGGAATATTTATTTAATAGATGAAAATCTTAGCATTAAGACTTCTTTCGAGATTACCACATCGTTAGTCGGGCTTTATTTAATTAACGATGAAAGGTTACTTTTATTAGAAGAAGCCTATATGCGAGTGATAGATTACAGAGGTCAGATTCTAAAGAGCGAACTATTTGACCTGATAGACGATTTTAGTATTAAGGGCAATGTGCTGTCTTTACAAACAAACGACAATAACAAAGTAATTGAACTAGCATAGTGATATAAAGAGAAGGATTATTTTATTAAATGTGTAAATTTCAAAATCGAGGTTATAGACTCATTTAGGTTTTTACTCTATCCCCAAATATAATTAGCAACTGATTCAGGACCATGCACCAATTTTTAATTGGCATGGTCCATTTTTTTGACACCTTTCCGGGTGGAATGTATTGTGAAAATAGCTAAAATATATAAGCATGACACTACTTCTATCGTCTATGCCTATGATGCAGCTGGAAACCGGATCAGTAAGTCAGTGATCAGCAAGACGCAAGATACTGTTCAGACATTCTATGTACGTAAACCTTCGGGCATCCCCATATTCCTCAGAGGTCATTTATTCCAAAAAAAGTTGTATAGGCTGTTAATAAGATGTGCAGATTTCCCCATTGGTAAAATATAATAGCGTTGAGAGGTGTAGTATTTTTGAGGAGTTATTTTTACCATTAAATACATAGGTATGCCTCATTACATTGTGTTGGTCATTGGAATACAAATGATAAGCAAGGTGAGAAAAGGAAAATAATAGTATTGTTAGCTCAGTTTCCAAGAAAAGAATTGACAGTTCAGTATTCGATGGATGAGATGCAACAGTAAAACCAGACAGTCAATTTGCTTAACTTTACAAAGCAATGACGACAAAAAGAACAAAACAGATACGCAGGAAGTATGACGCGACCTTCAAAGCAGAAGTAATGAAAGTGGTAGCTTCCGGCCGTTCAGTATCTGAAATCGCCGAGGCCATGGGTATTGGGGAAAACCTAGTATATCAATGGAAGAATGCAGATAAGGCTTCCAGGCAAGCTACAATTAATGTTATCAACGATGGACCTACCCAATTAGATTTATTATCAGAAAAATGAACGTCTGAGGGCAGAACTACGTCGTACAGAGCAAGAACGCGAGATCTTAAAAAAAGCCTTGGGAATTTTCAGCCGCGGGAATCAGTGAGAATTTATTCGTTCATTGATAACCTGAAAAGCGAATATCCTGTTCAAATTCTATGCGACGTATTGTCGGTTAGCCGTAGCTGCCATTATAATTGGAAAAATAACAAGACATATCAATCCAATCCTGGCAGAAAGACGATAGAAGAACAGATCGTAGGCATTTTTAAGGAAAACAGGCGTCGATTTGGCACTCGAAGGGTGGTTAAGGCCCTCCACCATCAGGTGATTAAAACGAGCGGTTATAAGGTCAGGAAAACATTGTTAAAAAATGGATTGAAGGCAATTCAGCCTAAGTCTTTCGTACCTAAAACTACTGATAGCCGTCATCCATACTTAATAAGTCCAAACCTACATAAACAACGCGGCTTCCCAGAGAAGTTAAATGAAACCTGGGTGGGCAACATTACCTACATTCCGATGGCTGATGGGAGCTTCCATTATTTGTCTGTCTGGATGGACTATCGTCTTTATGGAAATTTGGAAACTTATGTTGAAAATGGCAAAGAAATACCGATTATTGTATTTAGGGGAGTAGAATGACTCATTGGTAACTATGAAAGAGAATCTTAAAATAATTCAAAAAGTTATTAGAGAAAAATTTGAGGTAAATAATTTGAAACGTATGTTGTTTGAATATTTATCGAAGATGGAAGATGATTATGCAATTTTAAAAGTCGATATGGATTATGAATTGCTAGCTTATAATTTAACTTCTCAGCAAAACGAAATATTCAAAATTTCGTTAGATGATAATTTCACGATTTTTCAGTATAAAGCTCTCTATGAATATGATATCGATTTTTACTACCATATCCATGTCGCTATTGGTCATTTTAAAGAAAATGATTTTGGATTTACCATTGACAAATGCTTAGCACTATTTAAATTTAATGACGATTTAAGTTTGTATGATGTTGTATTTACAATTCATGAATGTTATAAATCTTAATTTCGATACAGTCTAATATCTCAATAACTTAATAATATTTTGTATCAGGATTGTTTTTGCATTCCTGATACTTTTTTAAAAAGGAATTAAATCAATTATTGTTAGTATGCTACAGCATTTTGAAGTAATTCAGCATATTTTGAAAGAGACTTTTGAGATTGATAAAATGAAAAGTGACCTAATTGAATATCTATCATTAAAGGAAGATGGATTAAATTTGATTAAAGTGGGAGCTAAGTATGAGGTTTGGGCTTATAACAATAGTCTGCAGAAAAAGGAGCCTTATATTGTTTCTCCAAATGAAAAACTGACAATATATACTTATAGGGTAGTTGATGATCTGCAAGCTGGGTTTCAATGTCACGTATATATTGCCATAGGTAATTATCAGAAGGTAGATCATCTCTTCACGACTGACAAGTGCATAGCAATATTTAAATATGATGGTGAATTAAATTTAGCTGAAATCGAATTTTTTATGGAGGAAATTTATAAGCCATGACAACCTAATCGTTAAGAACTAAATTTTTTTATTACTATTAAAGATAAAATGGGTAAGAGTATATGTTTTAGCCATTTTATCCATAAGCTATTATATCAAATTAGCCGAAGTGAGCTAAGTTTAGCAAGCTGGTTGAATGCAGCAGCGGCTACCCGTACACAAATTATAAAAACGGTTTATGATATTGCTTATTATGCATCTGATACCGTGCTGGTGCAGGATAATCTTAAAATAGAGAATATACACCTGTTAATACTTCCGTTAAGCCATTTGCTGCGGCAGTTGGCAATAGCCCGTTATTCAATGGTAATATCTCTGCTATCAGCCAAAGCATTTCAACGCTTGGCACCCCGTTGGAATACACTTATTCCTACGACGTCCTTAACCGCCTTACAGGTATGGTCGCCAATAAAGGGTTGGATAGTATAAATAACTCCTGGACCAATGCCTTCACAGCGCTTTCAGATTTCAAAGAAGCGGTTACCTATGATGGAAATGGTAATATCCTGACTTATAATCGTAATGGTAATAAAACCTTTGCAGGCTCACCTTTAGGAATGGATAGCCTGACTTATCATTATCGTTTTGGTACAAATAAGCTTTCCTATGTAACAGACCTGGTCAGAGGCGCTAATTATGGAAATGATATTGATAATCAGTCAATTGGCAATTACAAGTACGATAGTATTGGTAATATGGTTTCTGATGTTCGTGCCGGTGTGGATAGTATCAAGTGGAATGTATATGGTAAAATAGCCAGGATATACAAGCATGACACCACTTCTATCGTTTATGCCTATGATGCCGCTGGAAACCGGATCAGTAAGTCAGTAATCAGCAAAACGCAAGATACTGTCCAGACATTCTATGTACGTGACGCTACGGGCAATATACTGAGTACGTATACTTATCGGGATACATCCGTAAATAGTGGCCAGTTAAGTCAGATAGAAGCCAATTTGTATGGTTCCAGCCGTTTAGGGATGACAACCTTGGCAACTAATGTACAGGATGCAACACCAACACCGACAACTAGTATCATAGGGTTAGGTTATGGAGAAAACATTACATTTACAAGAGGAAAGAAGTTCTTTGAGTTAACGAACCACCTGGGTAACGTTCTCGCTACTGTTTCAGATAGGAAGATTGGATTGTCCCTTGATAGTTCCAGAATAAGTCATTATAACCCGGTTATTACTTTTGCCCAGGAATACTATCCTTTCGGTATGTTGATGCCTGGTAGAGGAGGGCATATAGGGACAGGAAGGAATGTTGCGGGTAGTACTGTAGTAATGAATGGAGATACCATCCCTGCGACACTGACAGTCACTCAGCGGACGAATAATACTCCGGGAACCTATATGGCTACGCAGGTGATAAGTTTTGAAGGGGAGTTTGCAAGTGGGGCTGGTGATGAGTTAACTACGCTGTTTGTAGATCAGACGAGTGCCGATCCTGGGACTGAGAGTGGAATAAGTTATGGTATAGCATCTAAAGGATATCGATATGGATTTAATGGCAAGGAGAATGATAATGAGGTGAAGGGAGAGGGGAACCAGTTAAACTTTGGCGCAAGAGTATATGATCCACGGATAGGAAAATGGTTTTCCGTAGATAAGGTTGTAAAATCGGATTTATCGCCGTATCAATATGGGAAAAACGATCCTATAATTAATATAGATGCTGATGGAAATGATGAAATTTATTTTAATTTATTGACGAGTAATTGGGTATATAAACCTGCACCAGGTAGAAATCGTTACTTTGTTACAATTTATCAAATTAATAATCATAAACTTGAAGAAGTTCATCGTGAATTTTTTCCTCATAACCCAAAGTCGCATAGTGGATTGACGAGAACAGATATGGGGCTTTTAGGTGATGTTCGTGATGTTGATGCTACTACATTAGCAAAGTTTGTTCAACGCAATCCATCAATAGTTCCCTTTCTTTCTGTCAGTGGTAACAAAGCTGATTATGAGTTAGAAAAGTATGTGAATGTTAGAAATGCGTTTTCTAAATTGGAGGATGGAGTTAATACAGCTACTGCTACTGCCGCAGTTATTGAGGGCGGATATGGTTTATTTCGTAGTGCCGGACTTCTGAAAGTTTTTAGCTTTTCAAAAGTTAGTGGTATTGAAGCCTCTGTTTCAGTAGCAAGTGCCGCAGGAGGGAAGAGCGCTCCTATGAGTATTGAGAGAATCATTAAACGAGGAGAAAAATTAGAAGATATTGTTAATGAAGCAAAGGGTCTTACCTGGACTACAGGAAATGAACATGCTGTTGTCACATTGACAAATGGAGAACGTGCTTTAGTAAGTGGTGGACCTGGTGGTATAATATTTAAGCGCAGCGAGGTTAAATTATTATTTGGACATACCCATCCTACTTCTGCTCCACCAAGTAGTACCGACGCCACAGCTTTAACAGAATTAGGCCAAACTAAACAATATGTTTATCATGGAGGAGAAATAAGTGTTGTAAGACCAAAATAAAATAATGAAGAATGAGTATATTGATCCCGGGCACAACTAGGTGTCCTATTTGTAATCTTGAAATAGAAAGCGAAAATGAGGCTTATTCATTTCCAGCTTTTGTAATTAATGTTAATGATCCACTTTATGGTTTTAGTGATGCGAGTTTTCACCTACGATGTTTGGAGAATACAAAGGGGGGAGGGATTGCTGTAAAATATGCAAATTTGTTTATGGAAAGTATTAAGCCATTAAACAGAGTTTGTATAATAGGAGGTAATCTTATCACTAAGTATGAGAATCATATTTTTATCGATTATTTGACTTCAGATGTAAATGAATACTTACACAAGATGAACTTTGCCCATATTGATAAAATGAATTTACCCTATTGGAAAGATAGAGAGGAATTTATATTAAAATTGGTGAATCTCAAAGAGCGTGGTGAATGGAAAGATGTGGGTGTTAATAAGTACCTGGATAAATTGATTTGTCAGTTGTCTTAGAATGCTATTTAATAGCTTGTGATTTCTTCAAGGTTAAGTGTAATGCATTACAATGGTAAAAGGATTATTTGCTTTAACAATATTAATTTCTATGTTGTCAGCTTGTTGGGATGCTTCCGGTACGCTGTTGGGTTCGGATTACAGGTTGTTTAAGGATACACCTGCCTCGGAATTAGCCAGGGCAGTAAAACGTGAGGATACCACCGCTATCAGGGGCATTGCCAGCGGTAATAAAATGTTTATTGATTTTCAGGAGCCGGTTTATGGCAAAACCTTACTGATGCTTGCTGTTACGATTTACAAATTCAGAAATATAATAATAGTGTCTGTATTGCAATTTGGCCAGATAAAGGACAATATGAAATTCTGGACTACCAATTTTTTCGTTAGTATATTGGAACTGAACAAAGCTGGCGTTTCCTACAAAATATTTTAGAAGGATAGTGATGGACATGAGATGAGGCAGAAGGATATAGGCTGGATTTCTAACCCATTATCATTGATCCGAAACATCTGGGTAATGTCCTTGCAACTGTTTCGGACAGGAAAATTGGAGTGTCACTTGATAGTTCCAGTATAATCAGTTATAATCCGGTTATTACTTCTGCGCAGGAATACTATCCTTTCGGTATGTTGATGCCTGGTAGAGGCGGGCATATAGGTACAGGAAGGAATGTTGCGGGTAGTACCGTTGTAATGAATGGAGAAACCATCCTTGCGACACTGACAGTCACTCAGCGGACGAATAATACTCCTGGAACCTATATGGCTACGCAGGTAATAAGTTTTGAAGGGGAGATTGCAAGTGGAACTGGTGATGAGTTTACGACGCTTTTTGTAGATCAGACGAGTGCCGATCCAGGGACTGAAAGTGGAATAAGTTATGGTATAGCAGCGAAGGGTTATCGGTATGGATTTAATGGGCCGGAAAAAGATGATGATATAAAAGGAGAGGGAAATAGTTACACTGCACAATTTTGGGAATATGATCCAAGGGTAGCAAGACGATGGAATTTAGATCCAGTTGTTGATCCTGGTATTAGCTAATATGCTACTTGAATAATTATATGAAATACTATTCAATTAAATACTTTAATGGAAAAGATTTTTTTGAATCTAATTTATTTTTTTCCAATGTTAATCAACAGGTGGAATTGACATTTAAATCAAAAGATTTTAATATCAGAACACATGAATATTACCCTTTTTTAGCATTGATAAAATTGAGGCGAGAATTAGAATTGCTAGAAATAAAATTGATGTGCAATGGCGCTAGGTTAGATGTTTATCCTTCAAGTGGTATGATGATAGGTATAAATGCATACAAACTTGTGTTGGGTAAGCCTGTAACTAAGGAAAATATATGTAAAATATTTGATCCGGTTGATGATGTAAGTATTGTAGCTACAGTTGATGAGCAACATGCATATTATATCAAATGGTTAGATAGTTTGAAGGGTAAATCGGAATGATAAAACTATAATATTACAAGTTTTTTTTAGGGAAAAGAGGCTAGCTATTTAGTTAGCCTCTCAGATTTTATAATGGTCCTTGACATTCACAAAAATGTTGCAATAACGTATGTTGACATGCATGGCCGAACAATTGCAACAGCGCTGGCAGGAAGTCCGGATAGTGCAAATCTTTCCGCATTGCCAGGTGTTACACCGCTGACTTACCTGGATACATTGTCACGTCAGGGTAGTAATCAACTCAAAGACCTGGCACTTGAAATAGTTGAGAGCAAGGTAGTATCAGTTGATGCTACTTATACGTTCCACTACAATTTGAACACACCTTCTGTAAAGATGCCGGATTGCAATGGTGTCATCGTTAACTATCCTGTACGATACGATCTGTATATTACTATCACGGACGACGCAAATAACCAGCGTTTACCTGGTAAAAAAGCCTATGAAAGAGTATTCCGTAACTATACAGCAGGTACAGATCCCACTGCAAATTCAACAGTACAAAATATCGATGTAACTGATTCATTGGCGTTGACTTCGGGATCTTACCTGATCACGAAGCGTCTTGTAGTGAACAGTGATGCACTTGCTTATTACCGGGACAATATTTACATGGCCAAATCCCTATGTAAAACGCTGGATGATTTTATCAATGATCAAAGAGCATTGCAGTCTACAACGGAATGTTTACCATCCTGCCAGGCATGTTTTGTAAGTATTGGTAGCTGGGATAACTTCCGGGCTAATTATATGAGCATTGGTCAGATCCAGGATACTGCCGCCAGCCGGGGTGCTGCATGGACGGCTTATGAAGCAGCCATCGATGCCTGTAATGCGCTGTGCGATAGTACTGCTCAGACTACAAATGTAATAAAACCTTTGCAGGTTCGCCTTTAGGAATGGATAGCCTGACTTATCATTATCGTCCTGGTACAAATAAGCTTTCTTATGTAACAGACTTAGTAAGAGGAGCTAATTATGGAAATGATATTGATAATCAGTCCGTTGGTAATTACAAGTACGATAGTATTGGTAATATGGTTTCTGATGTTCGTGCCGGTGTGGATAGCATCAAGTGGAATGTATATGGTAAAATAGCCAAAATATATAAACATGATACCACTTCTATAGTCTATGCCTATGATGCAGTTGGAAACCGGATCAGTAAGTCAGTGATCAGCAAGACGCAAGATACTGTCCAGACATTCTATGTACGTGACGCTACGGGCAATATACTGAGTACGTATACTTATCGGGATACATCCGTAAATAGTGGCCAGTTAAGTCAGATAGAAGCCAATTTGTATGGTTCCAGCCGTCTGGGGATGACAACCCTGGCAACTAATGTACAGGATGCAACACCAACACCGACAACTAGTATCATAGGGTTAGGTTATGGAGAAAACATTACATTTACAATAGGAAAGAAGTTCTTTGAGTTAACGAACCACCTGGGTAACGTTCTCGCTACTGTTTCAGATAGGAAGATTGGATTGTCCCTTGATAGTTCCAGAATAAGTCATTATAACCCGGTTATTTCTTCTGCCCAGGAATACTATCCTTTCGGTATGCTGATGCCTGGAAGAGGAGGTCATATAGGGACAGGAAAGAATGTTGCGGGTAGTACTGTTGTAATGAATGGAGATACCATCCCTGCGACACTGACAGTCACTCAGCGGACAAATAATACTCCCGGAACCTATATGGCTACGCAGGTGATAAGTTTTGAAGGAGAGTTTGCAAGTGGAACTGGTGATGAGTTTACGACGCTTTTTGTAGATCAGACGAGTGCGGATCCTGGTACTGAAAGTGGAATAAGTTATGGTATAGCTGCGAAGGGGTATCGGTATGGGTTTAATGGGAAGGAGAATGATAATGAGGTCAAGGGTGAAGGAAATGAACAGGATTATGGGATGAGAATTTATGATACAAGGATAGGTAAATTCCTTAGCCAGGATCCACTCATTAAAGAATATCCATTTTATACACCCTATCAGTTTGCAGGTAATAAGCCAATTTGGGCTACAGATCTTGATGGTTTAGAAGAATTGATTATACAATACAAATTTGAAAATGGACATGCCACTTTCTTAAAACTTATTGATAATAAACAGATGGTCTTGCAATATTCTTCAAATTCGGAGAAGAATGGTCAAACTCCATTTAAAGTACAGATCTATGATAAGAGGACTAATAAATTAATGTCTCCAAAAGATAAAGGAATGGTGCAATACCAGTATTTTGATGAAAAAGGAAATCGACTGGATATTCGCAGGGATTATACAGGGGCGTATGTAAAAGGAGATAATGAATTTATGCCTATTTTTTATAAAAACCTTTTTGGTTCAATTTACATAGGGGGCACGAACCCTAAATATATAGGAGCTGATGGAAATGAGTATCCTGATTATCGTAGAGAACCTAGTGATGAAACTGATGCAGCTGCTTTGGAGCATGATGTGAATTATGACAAAGCTGGTGCTGCCGGAGCCCCGGATGCATTTTTTAATATGAATGTTAAAAGCGCAGACCGAAAACTGATAAATAGTTCGAATAAAGTAGTGGAAAAGCAAAAAAGTGGCCAAACAGATGATGTTACTGGAAAACCAGTAACAGAGAGAACTGCTGGTCGGGCTTCAAAAGTATCTACGTTCTTTGGGATGATTAATAGTTGGTGGATCTTTAAAGGAGACGTTCCTAAAATGCCAGCCAGCGAGCAGGACAGAATACTTCGATCATCTATGAATTTAGTTCCATAAAATGGCAAAAATAAAAAGGGGCAGATTGAATAATCTGCCCCTTTTTATAACTCTCTTTTTATTTTTTCAATAAAGTACTCTTTAAATAATTTTTGATACTTTCTTTTTTCGAAAAATCCCAAATCCCCGGATAGTTTAAGTGGTTTATCTATTGGTCCTGCAGTTGTTAATGTTATTTCTGCTATTGTGTCATAAGGAGGATCATATTTGGGAAAGATATAAGCCATTTTGTATACTGATGAGCCATCCCTGATAGTAATGTAATATTCGTAAGTATCGGGTACAATTTCAACAGATTTAAATTTATCACTTGAATATTCTTTATGAATAGACAGGTAGTTAGCAACAACCGTTTGTAGTCGTGAAGGTGAAATGTTTTCAAATTTATATCTTTCAATGTGTCCTAAAACGCCCCCACAAGCATAGAGCATTATTAATGGAAAGAGAGAGAGTTTTAAAATGAATTTGTAATTGAGCATATTTTGAGTTTAATGTCATTATTGTATTTCAATCCAATGATACTAAAAATTGAGCCAACTTAAAATGAGAAAATCATAGAATTTTAGGTGTAATACATACAAAAGTTTCCAGGCAGTATTGGATGCCTATTATGCGGGTAAAAACCTCCCTGCTTATACCTGCAATGCTTACCAGATTACCTCACCGGCACCTTACGATCAGCAGCCCGCTTATTACGACATCACCTTATACAGCAAACCAGCCGATTGTCAGTGTACTAAGTTGAATGCGCTGAAGAGTGAATACACAGCAAAAGGAACAAACCTCACATTTGCAGCTTACCTGACGGCTACGAGAGGTATCCATATGACCCAGGCGAACCTGGATTCCTTGTTGAGCTCATGTAATGGTACCCGCACGTGCATCAGCCTTACCTCTCCTGTTACTATTCCACCGGCATTACAGTGCTATACGGGAGATATCTGTATAGGTTGTAAGGTAATTGATACAATGTATAATAGTTATATAGCCAAATATCCGGGTAATGCCCCAGTAAGAGAGACAACAGATAGCGTGCAGATGAAGAAGAACCAGTTGTTCGAAAACTATATGAACGTGAGACTGGGCTTTAATAAGCATTATTGGGAGTATATGGACTTCAGGACTAACCAGTGCCAGATCAGTGATACGACAGGCGGCGGAGGTACTGTCATAGCAAGGGTTTCTAATGTCTCTGATCCAGTTGCTGATACTATATTATTATGTGGAAAGTCAGTGACTATCTTTACAACAGTCAAGGATACAATCAACAATTGTTCTGATAGTGCATTCCTGGTATATAGCAAGGGGTATGATCTATACAATAATTACAAGGATGTCCTGAAGAATAATTTTGATAAGATTTATCGTGATACGGCGATTGCTGGCGGGCTGCGTGAGTTGTTTACATTAGGATATGGTACCAGTGAGTATCAGTATACTTTGTATTATTATGACCAGGCGGGGAACCTGACGAGGACAATTCCGCCAGCGGGTGTGGTGATAGATCGGAGTGCGACATGGAAGGCAAATCTGGCAGCGGCAAGAAGGGCGGGTACACGGTTCGTGCCTGCGCATCAGATGGCGACGGAGTATAGGTATAATACGTTGAATCAGATTGCCTCAAAGAAAACACCTGATGATAGTATTACTAATTACTGGTATGATAAATTAGGTAGAGCGGTTGTTTCTCAGAATGCGAAACAATCTTTAGCAAAAAACTATAGTTATACAAACTTTGATGCACTGGGTAGGCCGATTGAGGTAGGAGAGCTAACGAGTGCTACAGCCATGACTAGTACAATTAGCCGAAGTGAGCAAAGTTTAGCAAGCTGGTTGAACGCTGCGGCAGCTACCCGTAAGCAGATTACAAAAACGGTTTATGATATTGCTTATTATGCATCTGATACCGTGCTGGTGCAGGATAATCTCAGAAACAGGGTTTCGTGGATGGCCATGTTTGATGATGCTGCATCTCTGAATACTACAGATGGATTAGATTATTCGAATGGTACATTCTATAGTTATGATATCCATGGTAATGTGAAGTCCCTGTTACAGGACTACAAGCATGGAAATATGCTTATAAATGGTAACCGCTTCAAGACTATTAATTATGAGTATGATTTAATTAGTGGTAAGGTTAATTTTGTAGCGTATGAGCCAGGGAAGAAGGATGCCTTTTATCATCGTTATAGCTATGATGCGGAAAACCGCCTGACCAATGTTGAAACCAGTCATGATAGTATCTATTGGGAAAATGACGCCTGGTATGAATACTATAAGCATGGTCCGCTGGCTCGTGCAGTGATAGGTCAGCAACAGGTACAGGGTATTGATTATGCATATACATTACAAGGGTGGCTGAAAGGGATAAACAGTACCGCGCTCACACCAACATTTGATATAGGAGGTGACGGTGCCAGTGGTAGCCTGGTAGCGAAGGATGCATTTGGATTCGGTATCCACTACTTTGGTAATAGAGAATATACACCTGTTAGTACCTCCGTTAAGCCATTTGCTGCGGCAGTTGGCAATAGTCCGTTATTCAATGGTAATATCTCTGCTATCAGCCAAAGCATTTCAACACTTGGCACCCCGTTGGAATATACTTATTCCTACGACGTCCTCAACCGCCTTACAGGTATGGTCGCCAATAAAGGGCTGGATAGTTTAAACAACTCCTGGACCAATGCCTTCACAGCGCTTTCAGATTTCAAAGAAGCGGTTACCTATGATGGAAATGGTAATATCCTGACTTATAATCGTAATGGTAATAAAACCTTTGCAGGTTCGCCTTTAGGAATGGATAGCCTGACTTATCATTATCGTCCTGGTACAAATAAGCTTTCTTATGTAACAGACTTAGTAAGAGGAGCTAATTATGGAAATGATATTGATAATCAGTCCGTTGGTAATTACAAGTACGATAGTATTGGTAATATGGTTTCTGATGTTCGTGCCGGTGTGGATAGTATTAAGTGGAATGTATATGGTAAAATAGCCAAAATATATAAGCATGATACCACTTCTATCGTCTATGCCTATGATGCAGCAGGAAACCGGATCAGTAAGTCAGTAATCAGCAAGACGCAAGATACTGTTCAGACATTCTATATACGTGACGCTACGGGCAATATACTGAGTACGTATACTTATCGGGATACATCAGTTAATAGTGGCCAGTTAAGTCAGATAGAAGCCAATTTGTATGGTTCCAGCCGTTTAGGGATGACAACATTGGCAACTAATGTACAGGATGCAACAACAACACCGACTACGAGTATTATAGGTTTAGGTTATGGAGAAAATATTACATTTACAAGAGGAAAGAAGTTCTTTGAGTTAACGAACCATTTGGGTAATGTCCTTGCAACTGTTTCGGACAGGAAGATTGGGGTGTCCCTTGATAGTTCCAGTATAAGTAGTTATAATCCCGTTATTACTTCTGCTCAGGAATACTATCCTTTCGGTATGCTGATGCCTGGAAGAGGAGGTCATATAGGGACAGGAAGGAATGTTGCGGGTAGTACTGTAGTAATGAATGGGGATACCATCCCTGCGACACTGACAGTCACTCAGCGGACAAATAATACTCCGGGAACCTATATGGCTACGCAGGTGATAAGTTTTGAAGGGGAGTTTGCAAGTGGGACTGGTGATGAGTTTACTACGCTGTTTGTGGATCAGACGAGTGCTGATCCTGGGACTGAGAGTGGAATAAGTTATGGTATAGTAGCGAAGGGGTATCGGTATGGGTTCAATGGGCAAGAAAGAAGTGATGAGATGAAAGGAGAAGGGAATAGCTATACAGCCGAGTTTTGGGAGTATGATCCGAGGATTGCAAGAAGATGGAATTTGGACCCTAAGCCAGACATATCCGTAAGTAGCTATGTCACATTTTTTAATAACCCTGTTTTACTTGGTGATCCTTTGGGGGATACAAGCTTTCGATTCAAGCCGAATGGCACTCTTTTAAGAATTGCAGATGATGGAAAAAGGGAGAACACCGGACTTATATATAGAAAAGAATATACTAAAAATGGGAAAACGTATTATGAAAATCCATTAAATTTTAAATTTGCTGATCCAGAACATGATCCTGGTGACATATTGGCGCGAAACATAACATTGGTAATCATCGTACCTGATAAGGATATTTTTGAGATACTTAAAGAATCAGGTGTTTACAATAAGGCAAACCAAGATAGAAAGTATTCTTATATGCGGGAACAAAGTAATGGTGCTGGCTCAAAAGGAAGCACGACGGACTATTCTGTATCAGCAAAGGTTCATTTCCAGGACGATGGGAAACCGGTATTGAGTAGGTTACGAGATGGCTATTTATATATAACAAGTACTCAAACAGGGACTTACGCACATAATAGATTCAATTTTGGTAACTTCCTTTGGGGCGCGGGTGCGAATAAGTTAGGGTTCGGTGAAAGGATGGCTAAGTTTGGAGCAAATGCTAATAATATACTTACACATGGGTTTGAATTGGATTCTGATGACGATCAATTTTCTATCCATTTAGGATTCGAATGGCCCAAGAAAAAATAAATCTTTTCCTATGAAAAAATGTAAATACATTTTTTGTCTTATTGGGTTTATTTACTCATGTAGTCAAATTAGATCAAAAGAGAACTTGAATGAAGTCTATAATAGAATTAAAGTGACCAATCCATTATTATTCAGAGATTGGGAGATTGCCAATACAGACCGTTCTAACTCAGTAAGTTTCCATTACATTTATTCTAATAGAGTTTTATACGACTTTATCAGTTACGAAGAAGGAAATAACATTTTCGTGAGAACAATATCACGAAATGGGCTGGATAAGATTAAGCTTTTGCAGGATGTAGATGATGCATATTTTCCCTCAATAAATGGTTTTGATGTTGTAAAAGCTTATTTTAAATTAAAAGTTGATTATGTGGCTTATTCACCTTCTTTAAATGGAATTATTTTTAAAAAAAGGAATTTTTATTTTGCATATCTATTTCAACCAATAGACAGTGCTTTCATAGCATCTACACCTTATAAGAGTCTTGAAGGCCAATGGTATTATTATGCGCGATAAACAGGCAGAGATGCTATAACATTTAATGCAGCGGAGGGCAGCTGGTTTACGGCCAAGAAAAACCCTGCTTCTCGTATAGATGCTTATCTATGAAAGAATGGTCAATAATTCCCTTAAAATGGAATGATATTTTTATTTTTATCTTATTCGCGACAAGTTGTTTATTCGCTGGATGGATTTTAGCAATGATCCATGTTTTTAAGGTAAAACCTGAAAAATTAATTCTTTATAGAAAGATTAGGTTAGTAAGGTATTTTGTTAATTCCGAAATTGCCCGTGCGGCTAGAGATAAAGAATATATAATAAGAGGAAGTGGAGCTGGAATAGTCCTTTTATTTATTGGGATAATTACGATGATTTGCTGTTTAAACAGTTTGCTTGTACATTTAAATGACATCTTTAGAGTAAATAGCTGCTTCTGAAGCCTAAATAAGTATTTAGATAGAGTATAAAGATCGGATAATGAATGCTAAATTTAGTTAACCGATTTAACCTGTAGAGCGCCTCGCCACAGCGGGGCGCTTATTTTTTGTGTTAGGCATGTTTGTCAGCTCTATGGTGGAAGTTCCGAACACGGTTTACAGTAGGAAGTGTTAGCCCATGGCAAGGGTGTCCACCGTGAGGTAGAATCTGAAAGAAGCCGGCGGCAAAAGTTCGAACCTACAAACCTAAACTGGATATAAGGAAGGGTATTGAGGTGGCAAATCAAATCCACGAATATATGGGCTTTTTGAAATTTATTGATAAAATAAACCATGGACGTCCGGGAAAAATTTTTCCTGTAGTAGTTATAGTATTATTGGGTGCTATAGCTTATTATTATGTGCAGCAGGACAGAAAACGGTTATTTAATAATAAAATATTTACGACAGGTGAAATTTACGACTACACAATGGTTGCCAGGTCGTCAGCTACCAATTTTATTTGTCGCTTTTATGTTGGTGGGGTAAAATATAGTTTTTCACAGGTTGTACGTGAGGTAAATAGAGCATATGCGGATGATTTTGTAGGAAAAACCTTTCCTGTAATTTATGAAAAAGAAAATCCCTCCAATTGTGAATTATTACTGGTGCCAGAAAATTTTCAGCAAATAAATATGCCGTTTCCGGATAGTTTAAACTGGGTCAGGAAATGTCATTAGTTGCAATTTTTGTGGACGGGTCACGGTGACATATTCACCATGGCCTTTTGAATAAGGCAATTACACTCTTTTGTTTTAAGCCGATGCTAGCGGGAACTATATTGCGATGAATGCATTTTGTTTATCATTATCAAATGATGAACTGTTCTGGAATTTATATGGTAAAATAGCCAAAATATATAAGCATGATACCACTTCTATAGTCTATGCCTATGATGCAGCTGGAAATCGGATCAGTAAGTCAGTAATCAGCAAGACGCAAGATACTGTCCAGACATTATATATACGTGACGCTACGGGAAATATACAGAGTACCTACGCTTATCGGGATACATCAGTTAATAGTGGCCAGTTAAGTCAGATAGAAGCCAATCAGTCAATTGGTAATTACAAGTACGATAGTATTGGTAATATGGTTTCTGATGTTCGCGCCGGGGTGGATAGTATCAAGTGGAATGTGTATGGTAAAATAGCCAAAATATAAGCATGATGCTACTTCTATTGTCTATGCCTATGATGCAGCTGGAAACCGGATCAGTAAGTCAGTAATCAGCAAAACGCAAGATACTGTCCAGACATTTTATATACGTGACGCTACGGGCAATATACTGAGTACGTATACTTATCGGGATACATCAGTTAATAGTGGCCAGTTAAGTCAGATAGAAGCCAATCTGTATGGTTCCAGCCGTTTAGGGATGACAACCTTGGCAACTAATGTACAGGATGCAACACCAACACCGACAACTAGTATCATAGGGTTAGGTTATGGGGAAAATATTACATTTACAAGAGGCAAGAAGTTCTTTGAGTTAACTAACCACCTGGGTAACGTTCTCGCTACTGTTTCTGACAGGAAGATTGGATTGTCCCTTGATAGTTCCAGAATAAGTAATTATAACCCGGTTATTTCTTCTGCCCAGGAATACTATCCTTTTGGTATGTTGATGCCTGGTAGAGGCGGGCATATAGGCACAGGAAAGAATGTTGCGGGTAGTACTGTTGTAATGAATGGAGATACCATCCCTGCGACCCTGACAGTCACTCAGCGGACAAATAATACTCCCGGAACTTATATGGCTACGCAGGTGATAAGTTTTGAAGGGGAGTTTGCAAGTGGAACTAGTGATGAGTTTACTACGCTGTTTGTAGATCAGACAAGTGCCGATCCTGGAACTGAAAGTGGAATAAGTTATGGTATAGCAGCGAAGGGGTATAGGTATGGGTTTAATGGCAAGGAGAATGATAATGAGGTTAAGGGAGAAGGGAATCAGTTAGATTTTGGAGCCAGGGGATATGATCCGAGGATAGGGAAGTTTTTGAGTGTAGATCCATTAGTTGAGAAATACAGTTCTGTTTCACCTTACACATTTTGTTTAAATTCCTATGGCTTTCGTTGACCCGGATGGAAAGGAAGTCAAACCTGCTAATAAAGCTGCATTAAATATAATTGTTACAGGACTTACTCCTAAAGAAGCTGGTTTTGTCAGACTGAATGATAAAGGATTTATCGATGGTGCTTATTTGAAACAAGGGATGGAAAAACTGGGAACTGTAGGAGGAAATTATTCTTCCCTGATAGAGTTGGTAAATGATGAAAGAATTATTGACGTAATAGTAAGTCGTACCTTTGAAACATCCAGAGGAATAAAGGATATGGGTATAGCAACGTATCAAAGTGAGTTTGAACAGATATATGAGATTATGGGTAAAGGAGTGACAAAGGAGCAAGTTGCAAAAGCATATCCTTCCTATTCCACTGAAAAGGAATGGAGTGGGTGGTTCGGAGTGACATTATATCCAGATGAAGGGGCAGACGTACAGGGTACTTCGGTAAATGGCCATGTGCAGGTTGTTGTAAATGATGTAACGGCAGTTGATGAGAAAAAAGCACCCAAAAAGATGGCCTCTACTTTTGCTCACGAAGCATATGGACATACTCTTTTCAAGATCAGAAAGTTACCGCATTCTCATGGAAGTATAAAATCCCTGAAGTCTGATTCACCTGAAAATAACAAGATGCTTGAAATTCAAATTAAAAATAGGGAAAATGAAGCTGAACGAAATTACGACCTGCATCAAAAGTAGTTTTATCCTGATGTGTTTGTTTGCATTTTCCTGTAATGCTCAGAATAAATCTGACGCATCGGTTTGTCAGGAAATGAAGGATATTTATGAAAATGTGTATATGATAAACTGTTTAAAGGAGGGAAAGCTGAAGGCTGTTTTTTATATTGATTCGCTAGGAAACAAGATTGAAGTATGTAAAGCGCCAGAAAAGCAGGCGTTACTCTTTGAAGAGAAGAAGGAATTCTTATATTTTTTGGATGAGAACCTAATATGGAAAACAAATAAGGATATAATGGGGAAGATCTTTATTGCAATGTACATTGATGAGACAGGGAATATCATTGAAAAAAGGGTAATAAAAGCTATTGACGTTTGTCCTGAATGCACCACATCTGCAATAGACCTTGTAAATAAAATAAAACCCAGGCGGGCTGCATTAATGAATGGAAAACCTGTGAAAAGTATTCAAGTAATAGTTATTCCATTTAACTCTATTTGATCAGATTCGAATAAATAGAACTAATTTCATAAATACCTTCTTAGAATAATTTTAATGAAAGCTATATGGACAAAGGATTCGTAATGTTCAATAGCTCTATCATATCGAGTAATAACTCTCTTGAATTTATTCAACCAGGCAAAGAATCGTTCAATTTTCCATCTTCTTTTATATCTTCTAAGTTGCCGCCCATCCTGGGTTGCAGGTTTGACTCTGTTATCTTTATGTGGTGCAATCAGCTCAATACCTTTCAATGCAAGTTTTTCATCGAGCGGATCACTGTCATAGGCACGATCCCCGATAATTCTTGTGGGCTGTCCCACCGTAAAAGTTTCATTGATGGTAGCTTCGACAAGGGTGACTTCATGTGGGCTAGCAGAAGTCGTGTGCACGGCGAGTGGAAGACCATTAGCGTCAGTAATAACCATGAGCTTCGTACCTTTGCCGCGCTTGGTCTTTCCAACACCTGGGCCCCCTTTTTTGCCACCGCAAAGGTGCCATCTATAAAACATTCTGATAAATCGATTCCTCCTCTTGTTTCAAGGTCCTGGGCCAGGGTTTCAAGGATTAGTCGAAATAATCCATTTTTACTCCAGCTACTAAATCGCCTGAAACAAGTTGAACCAGAAGGGAATCGTCCTGGCAGATCAATCCATGAAGCCCCAGTTCTTAGAATCCAAAGGATTCCATTCAGAACCTCTCTGTCGCTATGTATACGAGGACGGCCTTTCCCATCTTCACGTACTGCTACTATTGGAATAAGAGGCTTTATTAAAGCCCATTGATCATCAGTTAAATTTTCCCGTCTTGACATGATATAAAGATCTCAAAAATCTAAATACCATTTATGAAATTAGTTCTAAATAGCATTTGATTCTATAATAGCAGGGAAATAAAATTAGATGGAATATTGCTAATTATTTTTGGAAATAAGGAAGGCGTCTCGCACCAGCGAGACGCCTTTCCTATTTACTCCACCGTCACATCATACACCGCCTCGTTCGCCGGCAGATCCTTCGCTACCGCTCTCACTCTACACCCTGCTATCGCATCATTCGCCACTGTCGCCGTATACAACCAATCCAACCCATTCGCCTCCAACACCGCATCACCCTGCTCCATCAAATCACCCACAGCAGAATAAATCGCCACTCTCACACTTGCCACCTTAAAATCATCTACTGCACGTACCGTGATAGTAGACCCAATCAAACCTGTATACAGATCCGTACTAATCTTCGTGATCTCCGGTGCTTTATAAGCATCCCTCACTGCAAGATTATACGCTGACTGATCACCCTTCACCGCTGCCGCATACAGTGCTTTCAAAGCCGGATCCGCCATCACCGCTTTACCGTAGATGATACCTTCCTTAAACTTTGCCTGCACTCCCAGCTGCTTTTCCGAAGGTGGCACAGAGCTGCTCCCTCTGTGTTTCCCTATCAGCATCTTACCTGATTTTTTCTGTGTGATCGTCATAATCTTCCCAATAGATCCGGAAGACTCCTTCAATAAGAGGTTATCTGTCTTTGCCATAAAATTTTTTTTGAGGTTCAACAATAATGAAAGGCCATTCTTCGAATGCGCTTCGAATGTTCTTCGACCTTTCTTCGATCATCCTTCGACACGTCTTCGACGCTTCTTCGATGCTTGTTCGACGAACAGTCATCCAGTGGAACAAAAGGTGCCTCTCCTTCATCCCGGGCACAGCCTGGATCACTATCGCCTTACGACAACAATATTAACACGACAATCCACACCAAAATGAAAAATCTTTTGACGAAGGGAAAATTAACAGTTGGCAATTATAGAAAGAGGAGTTAAACGAAAGGAGGGCGTTACAAAATAATCAACAAACGGCTAAATAACTGTTCCGCATAAGTTCTTGACAGGGGAATTTCCCTGTCAAGAACTTTAACACTATTTTCAGTCACACTGGTGATAGACTTTAATGCCACAATGTAACTACGATGTACACGGCAAAAGAGTGCCACGGGTAGCTGTTCCTCCAGTTGGCTGAGGTTACTACTTACCAGGTAAGTACCCTCTCTTGTAATGATCCTGGAACATCCGCCACTGGCCTCTACCAGTATGACGACTTGGCTACTCACCTTCGTGAAAAGCCCTTTACTTTTGCGAACAAATAAATCTACAGTCATAAATAAATGGGGGTTTTTATCTCTTCGAATTAAGCATCAGCAATCGATAAGCAAGATAAGCCGGGTCATGCTCAGTATAAAAATTACAGTACTCGCGTAAAGTAGGTTTATACTTCTTCGGTTTATGATTGCCGTCACGATAATCCTTGAATAGCCTTTGCGCATTACGAAGAGATTGATCAGTTAATTTTGCGATATCACAAGGATGTATCGCTGAATCTATTATACGTGCAATTTCGTCATTAACGACAATTGCGACATTAACGCCACTTTGCAATAGTTCTTAATTTTCATGCTTATTTTTATTTAGGGTTTAATTTACGTGGCAGCACAAATATAAAAATAAATGACCTTATTGAGATGCACCAGTAAAACCGGACAGTCAATTTGCTTAACTTTACGAAGCAATGACAACGAAAAAGACAAAAAAGACGCGTAGGAAGTATGATGCCACCTTCAAGGCAGAAGTGATCAAAATGGTATCCTCAGGACGTTCAGTTTCTGATGTAGCCCAAGCCATGGGTATTGGGGAGAACCTGGTCTATCAATGGAAGAATGCAGAGAAGGCCACCCGTCAAACGCCCAGAGAGGGCGGCAACGAGGTATCAGGCCAACCAGACTTATTATCGGAAAATGAGCGATTGAAAGCAGAGCTACGTCGCGCTGAACAGGAGCGCGATATTCTAAAAAAAGCCTTGGGAATTTTCAGCCGGGGGAATCAGTAAAGATCTATGCGTTTATTGATACTTTAAAAGGCCAATATCCACTTCAATTGCTCTGCGATGTGTTGTCAATAAGCCGAAGTTGTTATTACGAATGGAAGAAAGAGAAGACCTATCAACCAAACCCTGACAGCAAGAGGTTAGAGGAGCAGATAGTAAGTGTTTTTAAAGAAAACAGGCGTCGATACGGCACTCGAAGAATCCTCAAAGCTCTTAACCAGGAAGGCGTTAAAACGAGCGTTTTTAAGATCAGAAAGACAATGTTGAAGAACGGATTAAAAGCAATTCAACCGCGATCTTTTGTGCCTAAAACCACCGATAGTCGTCATCCTTACTTAATAAGTCCGAACGTATATAAACAACGAGGCTTCCCAGGTAAGATAAATGAAACCTGGGTTGGTGACATTACCTACATTCCGATGGCAGATGGAAGCTTCCGTTACTTGTCTGTATGGATGGACTTATACTCACGTAAAATAGTGGGCTGGGAAGAGCAGGACCACATGAAAGAGTCTCTGGTAATCACATCGCTAAAAAAGGCCCTTAAAGGACGACCGATTCCCGAAGGAATGATCATACACTCTGATCGGGGTGGTCAATATGCCGGGACTAAATTTCGTCAGCTTATCAATAAACATAAACTCATCCAAAGTATGAGTGATGCTGATAACCCGTATGATAATGCCCACATGGAATCCTATTTTGGCCGATTTAAGGCAGAACTAATGGAAGGTGGTGCATTTGAATCTGCTGAAGATTCCCGTACCGAAATTTTCGAGTATATCGAAATGTATTACAATCCCAAACGATTGCACTCGTCACTTGGATATTTATCACCAAATGTATTTGAACAAAAACTAGCAACATGAAATTAATGACGATAAAGCTAATATATCGGCGATATGCACTTAATAACGATAATTATACAGATAGTTAACGTAATGCTCTTTTTGCTGGCGGCTATGTCTGTTATTCAAAGAACTATAATGCTCCGATGTCCGGAAATATTCCTGGCAGGTTGCACCTCTGCAGCGCCTGATTCCGCTTCTTTCCGGCAAAACAAAGATAATGATTTATCCTACAAAAGCATCTATGTAATAATGGCTAAAAGCCAATGTGGATAAGTGTTTCTAAGGCGTTGTGGTTTTAAGAAAAAAAAGAAGCAAAAAAAAGAAAAATAGGTATGCGCTGCGCGCATGAATCTTTTTTATTAGGTTTGTGTAGGCATAGCATCAAAACATGTTTCTCTATTCTATAGAATTAATCTAATACTTTAACCTAAACAAATACACTGTCCGGATAATTCAATACACCTCATATCACAACTTTTTTAAATCACAAAAATTTACAATTACGCTATGCTAAAAAACGATCAACGCCTCAACAGGCGTAAGGGGAAACGTGTATCCAAAAAAAGAAAAATGAATAGAGAATTGATTCACATTGCCCGTGCATCCAAACTCATTCTCACCGTATGTTATTGCGGCCCTGTCTATATGCAACCTGACCGCAGCAGATTTAGATTACTTCAAAGATTTCTTTACCGGGAAGTACTCAAAAATGATTCGTCCAATACTTCAGGAAAACGACATATAAGTATGTCAGGCCTGCGTCCTTTGATAGGCTATGACCTGGATCCGCAGTATGCCCTGTCAGATTTTTTTGATGTCTATTATACAATTAATGTGCAGGACTACACAAAAATTATGATTGACATATCGTCTTTTATTCCGGCCGCACAGGTAATAATTCCCACCAATGCTACACATTGCAGAATAATAGCGGTAGCTGCAGCATTGGATTTTTATAGCTATTCAGCCTACATGCAATCAACACAGTCTTCGCTTATTCCATTGAACCGCGATCCTGTAAATGCTTTTAATCTGACAATACCAATGCCCCAACCTGTTGGAGAACCCATCGTTATCCTGCTTGGCCTCTCATTCATAAATGGAGAAATAGCAGAACCAGGTATCCCGGTATACTGTCAGTCCGTAAAAATCATTCATGTAGAAAACGCAAACCCTAAAACACAAACACAAATTCAAGCGCAAACGAATGCCCAAATTTAAACCCAACCCCAAACTTATACACAAACACAAACACCATGAATTTTCCATTTTTCCCCCTCCACGACTTACGCGTCAGTGTGGAAGAATACCTCTGTGAGTCCGATGAACTCAAAGACGCAGCATATGATAATCTCCAGGAGACGCTCACATTTATGCAAGACGCAATAGCCGACTTTATGCTATCCGCTAAAGATGATGCTGTATTAAGAAGATACATGCGTACCTGGCAGGAGCAGGTCAGACAAATATTCGACCAGGTCCCACTATCATGGCTCGGTGATCTGGATCCACAAGAACCATCTGCATATGATGACCCTGCTGCCAGAAATAAGAATGTATGCTATGAATGTTTTCGCCTGCTAAAGGAAATGCAGCTTCAATATCCATCCCATTTCGACAAAACCAGTGCACCACCATTGATCTATATAGAAATTGAAAAATCAATGTATCACCACAAGGTGCTCCTCATCGCACAATGGATGGAAGAGAAAGGAAAACACTTACAAAAACTATGGCGCATTATGTATGCCGCCATCTGCAAATTATGGAATCAGGTGAATACCCGATTTAGTTATCACGAACATGACTATATCTGGAACCTGGTTACCCAACTAATGGCTCTCATTAACACACAGGGAGAAAACCTGCATAAAGATCAGGTATACGGGCTTTTGTTTTACCTCAATTTTAATGAAATCACTTTTATGCACCACCTCACCTCCTCCATCACGGCAGAGATTGAAAGTACGGTGTTGACAGATGAAAAAATAAAGATTCTGAAAAATATGGAGAGCACAACAAAAGATATCCTGGTCAGAAACGACGTGATCTTTGATCCGGGAAATCCACCCATCACTAAAATGCTACGACGCTGGCTGCAAGGCCAACTGGAAGAACTGCAATCCTAAAACCATCAACATACATCCCATGAATTACATCATTCATCTCAATGCCTTTTTAGATAAGGCCGCAAAGGAGAAATGGATGGTATCATACCACTATTCCCTTTACATGGCACTCTTTAACACCTGGAATAAACTGGGGTTTAGAAAAACATTTCACATCCGGCGCGACGAAATAATGTCCGCAGCAAAGATCAAAGCAAAATCTACCTATTACCGCTGCATCAAGGAACTGCATGCACATCAATACCTGGTCTATTATCCGTCTGCGCAAAGACAATGCCCGGCCACTATATCCATGATTCCATTAGATGGACTCACAGAACTGTTAAACAGACCACAAAACACGAAAATGGAGAATGCTATGGTCTCTCTGGAAGGACACTTATTACAAACTAATATAAAAACTATATCAAATGATGTGTCAAATGGTCTTCCCAATCTGGAAGAAGTACTGAAGTTTTTCTCGACACACAATTATCCGAGAGAAGAGGCACTAAAATTCTGGTATCACCATGAAGCCACCAGCTGGCTCACCGGCAATACCCCGGTGCAACACTGGCAACCACTCGCGCATAAATGGATGTTAAACGTCTCAAAATCTAACAACAACAATGAGGATTACGACCAGTCTTTTTAACTACAAACAAATCCTGCACCTGCTGGCTGAAAAAGGCAGGGAACAATTCGGGAAACACTTCCATATAAACAACGAAGACCTCCCTGTATTGATACCCATCATCGCCTGGATGCTCCGTGATGAAGAAGTGGCCAACGAATTTAACATCGACCTGCATAAAGGCATCTTTCTAGGTGGGCCGGTAGGAGTAGGCAAAACACACATCATGCGCTTAATGCAACTCCTGGTTCCGGCGCCGCTAAACTACGAATTACAAAACTGCGACAGGGTCAGTGCCGCATTTAATAGACAAGGTCCTGTTATCCTGGACAAATACATCGGTGACCCTGAAAGAAAAGATAGTTATAACCACCGTATATGCTGCTTCGATGATCTGGGCATGGAAGAACCCGGACATTACTATCGTATTACCTGCGAGGTAATGAAAAAGATCCTGTTAGGAAGACATGAGTTGTTCACACGCTACGGTACCTTTACCCATATCACATCGTCGTTAAATCCTGATGCGATTGAAAAAAAATACGGGAAAGAAGTGAGAAGCCGGATGCGGGAAATGGTAAACAGGATCACATTTGATAAGGATACGAAGGACAAGAGAGGGGCTTTCAAGCATATAAGGAGACCATAGCATTCGCTATGGTCTCCTTTAATTTACGCCAAATATTAATATTATTAATAATAAGCGTTCCGAAAGCAAGCTTTATACGACAATTTAGGAAGAAGAATTGTCGTATAAACCTGTTTTACGACACATTTAGTCCTAGAATGTCGTAAATTTGTCGTAATTCATACCCACAGCAAATTGAAGAGATGTTTGAGGCGATTCTTAAAAAGGCAGATGCAATTGAGAATCCTTATGAACAGGCATTTTTCATCATGGTACACTTACCTTATCTCCAACCTTTTGACGATGTAAATACACGCGTTTCGCGTCTTACTGCTAACTTACCATTGAATAAACATAATTTATCTCCACTGGCGTTTGTGGATGTACCCAATGAGCTTTATATACAGGGCACGCTGGATGTGTATGAGCTGAATCGGGTGGAGCTGCTAAAGGATGTATTTATGAGGGCCTATGAACGTTCAGCACTTCGTGATGCGGCTTTACGCCAGTCTTTAGGTGAACAGACTTAAATATCGTGATGATATCCGGGGCCTGGTCAGTGATATAGTAGTGAACGCACTGCCGCCTGAAAAAGCACGAATTTTAATTAATGAAAGAGCGGCCAGACTTCCACAAGGAGATCGGGAAAAGTTTGTAGAAACTGTCGATACAGAATTACTGTCGCTGCATGACGGGAATTTTGCCCGTTATTTGATCCGGCCTTCGCAGTTCAAAGAATGGAAAGCAGTGTGGGGAAATTTGTAGTAATGCCTATAAGCGACTTCTATGATGAATAACCCGAGCAAATCATAGAGAATAAACATTGCAATCCGGCAAAAAGTATGGAAACAAATAAGGAATCCTTGTTGGTAATCAAGCTTTACAAACTGCTCGCAAATACGTGAATCGCTTTGTGCATATTCCCAATTCCCGGTAATCCAAGCCTTTCATCTCATTATAAATCGCTGCACGCACAATCTGTTCTATACTGGGCATAACCTGACGTCCAAACTCACTTTGATGGAAGAAAATCTGAAGCAAGCTGGAAAATATTAAGATAATTATTGGTATAATTCGCCTGGAGAGGCTGTACCAAACAAAAAATGAATAGTCTATATGAAAGAATTATGCATTATTTTCTTATTACCGTTATTTATATCGGATAATATGTTCGATAATAGCCATGAAAAGCAAAGAGCGATAGCTTGCCCACACGAGTACGATAGTTTAGCAAAGATGATTGTTTATACCTATGTAGATAAAGAGCCCGAATATCCTGGAGGTTCCCCTGAATTAATGAAATTTATAGCAAAGAATTTTCATTACCCCAATCAAGATGATTTTCAGGGTTCTTTCCAAATTCAATTTGTAGTCAATAAACAAGGTTCGATAATTGCTGCCCGAATTAAAGGCAAAAAGCAAAGTGACTTAACATTGGCAGAAAAGGAGTTGTTAAAGGTGGTATGTAAAATGCCTAAATGGAAATCCGGAAGGTGTAGAGATAGGTTAGTACCTGTAAAAATAACATTGCCAGTGTATTTATAGTACAAATTCCTAATGATTATGCATATACCAGGGCGGAATCAAAAACTGGGTATTCAAGAAATGGGGTAGCAATTGCCGGTATTTACTGGAAAACGAAATGCAGTTGCCAGTATTTATGGAGTCAGGCGCATAAGACAATGTAACCGTTTATTGATAAAGGCTTAGAGAGCACTAATCTGGTGTTCCCGGATAAGCTATAGCATTTTTAAAAGAAGAGTTTGAATTAGAATGTCCAATATGTGAAAATGTTTGGAGGGAGGAGCTTCCTGACTTTGAAATGTGTAAATGTAATAGATGTGGAACCGTTTTATTAAACCCTCTTTCTGATCTTAACCTTGGTGAAAAAGTTTCCTGAACTGAAGTACCACGTAAAGGAACTGCGTAAACTTAAGAGGTAAAGGCATTTATAAGTACCCCAATATTGGTAATGGTTCCTGATATCCGTGCCGGGGCGATCGTATTAAGTAGAATGTATATGGTAAAATAGGCCCAAAATATAAGCATGACACCACTTCTATCGTCTATGCCTATGATACATCTGGAAATTGGATCAGTAATTCAGTGATCAGCAAACGAAAGCTTCAGTTCAAAATTTCTATTTACGTGGCGCTACGGGAAATATACTGATTACCTATACTTATCGTGATACATCATTTAATAATGGCAATTCACTTAGATACAAGCTAATCCCTATGGTTCAAGCCGTTTAGGGATGGCAACTAATTTACAGGATGCAAAACCATTACCTACAAACAGTATCATTGGGTTAGGTTATAGAGAAAATATTACATTTACAAGAGGAAAGAAATTCTTTGAGTTAACTAACCACTTGGGTAACGTTCTTGCTAAAGGTTCGGACAGGAAAATAGGAATGTCACTCGATACTTCAAGTATGAGCAGTTATAATCCGGTTATTACTTCTGCCCAGGAATACTATCTTGGCTTTACATTATTTTATAAGTCGACAAACTATTCATTATCAATTAGTCCAACAGGTAAATTATGAGGATACGCTTTATTATCAGTTTATTGGGATGTTTTATTGGCATTATTTCTTGTTCTGGCAATAGACAAAGTTCAGACATGAATTCAAAAGATAGCATTATAGTTGATACTACGGATGTTAATAGCAATTCTAAGGGTGCTAATACTGATGTAGAAATGCCAGATACTACAAAAAGTGGTACGTATGATAAGTCATACACCGAAAAAAAATTGTACCCTGCCGTATATCCTTTAAATGATACAAGTGAGGTGCTGTATTTTGAAGATTCAATTCATGGCAACTTTTGTAGTTTATACATTAAAAGTGAAATTGATGTAGTTGATTCTACAAGAAAGCCAATTAATTTTTTGAACCTATTTAAAAATGAGGATGATAAGGAAATATTGATAGTAAATGGGTCTAATGTTAAGTTGGCCTCGAAGATAACCGATAGAGATTTAATGTTACCTACTAGTCTTGGGATTTTTAAAAAATCAGACCGAACTTTTCTTTTAATAAAAATGAATCTAGTGTCAAGTATGGGAGGTGATTATTGGTATAACTTACTTTTAGAACTTGATACTACTTCCCATGTCATTTCCCAAAAAGGAATTGAAACGACGGGTGAAATACCATTTAGTCAGGTAATTCAAGGAATTAAATGATTAAAAATTAACAAGAAGGCGTCTCATAAATAAAATGAATGCCTTCCCCTTTTTCTTTCTTTTAATAATGGAATAGTTCAAGCAGCCTAGGGATGCCAACATTGGTATCTAATGTACAAGATGCAATACCATCACCGACAACTAGTATCATTGGGGTAGGTATGTGAAAAATATCACATTTAGAAGAAGTAAGAAGTTCTTTGAGTTAACGAACCACTTGGGTAATGTTCTCGCTACTGTTTCAGATAGGAAAATTGGGTGTCGCTGGATGCAAATGTAGCATCTATTAAACACTTTGGGAAGACACTCCAGATCGAATGTTTACCTGCAAAGGTGCCATCTCAAAACATTCTGATAAGTTGATTCCTCCTCGAGATTCAAGATCCTGTGCCAGCGTTTCGAGGATCTTTCGAAATACGCCAGTCTTACTCCAGTGGCTGAAACGCCTGAAGCAGGTAGACGAAGATTGAAAACGTTCTGGTAGATCAATCCATGAGGCTCTGGTTCTAGGTATCCATAGGATACCATTGATAACCTCCAGACAACTGTGTATACGTGGATGTCCTTACCATCTTCGCGTATCTGTGAAACTGGTGTAAGCGGACTTATTAAAGATCATTGATCATCAGTTATGTTTTCGCGGTTTGACATGCCATAAAGATCTCAAAAAAATCTTAATTGTATTTATGAAATCAGTTCTAGAAATAAACGGTTATTATTGTTCTAATGATATGATCTATTTGTATCCATTGAAAGAAGTCAAGAAGTTAAAAGAGCGCGAATTGCGAATTGGTAGCTTTAATATGATCCACATTTCGATGTGAAAATTGTGCTGGAATACACAGGAACGGTAATAGAATTGCAGTTTTGGGAGTTAGCCTTAAAGCTGGCTTGCCAAAGATAGCTGGGTTACTTGGATATGTGCTTAATGCCGTACCTACTGGCGATGCTTCTGTTTCAGGACATAATGATGCGATGGTAAACTTAGCAACGAGCCAACTTAAAACAGATGTGATAAATAGTTTAATTTTCTTTTTGTTAATGGTAACGATCTTAAGGCTCAATCATTAAATTTGACGAGTCAAATGAATAATAATCAGAACGCTAAAACAGATAACACAAAAACTACAATAAATGTCAGAAAATAGAGAACCACTTTTTTTCATTGAATCATCTTTAGATAAATTAAAAACCTTTTTAAACTACACTATAATATTATGGGCAACTATTTATGTCGGCAAAGATTTTAGTGCGAATCCGGTTCTAATAACTATAGTTCTCTTAGTTTTTTTAATTGCTTTTTATAATAATAGTTATTCTCAAATAAGGGTCAATAGAGATAGTAGTGAACATACTTTTAAACATCCTGTTGATCTGTTTTCCCATAGGACTTCAATATTGTTTAGTGATATAGAATCTATTGAAATGGATCTTAAAAGAGATGGCGCTAATTTCATATTGATAGAGATGATTGGTAGCTTGTTTGTAAGGTACACAGTAACGAATACTATTCGATTTAAACTTAAAGATGGAACCGAAAAAATATTAATGACACAAATTTTTAAAAAGGATGTTTTGAAGGCAATAGAAATATTAAGAAGGGTTACAGGAAATAAGATACAAATTTTTGAGTGGCATTTATAGGTCATGGTCACAAGAACGTATCCATGGCCGACAAACATCGGTTCAGAAATATGTCTGGCATTGTGGCTCTGTATTTAGAATCAAGACGCATAGTAGTTCTATGATTTGAATATATCCGAAGGCTAAAGTAGAAAAATAGTGTAGCTATTGGGCATTCTGTTTTTACTCCGCTGGGTATTCCACAGCAAATTGAAGAGATGTTAGAAGCGATTCTTAAAAAGGCAGATGCAATTGAGAATCCTTTTGAACAGGCATTCTTCATCATGGTACACTTACCTTATCTCCAACCTTTTGACGATGTAAATAAACGCGTTTCGCGTCTTACTGCTAACTTACCATTGAATAAACATAATTTATCTCCACTGGCGTTTGTGGATGTACCCAATGAGCTTTATATACAGGGCACGCTGGGAGTGTATGAACTGAATCGGGTGGAGCTGTTAAAGGATGTATTTATGTGGGCCTATGAACGTTCTGCGCTTCGTTATGCGGCTTTACGCCAGTCTTTAGGTGAACCCGATACATTCAGACTTAAATATCGTGATGATATCCGTGGCCTGGTGAGTGATATAGTTGTGAACGCACTGCCGCCTGAAAAAGCACGAATTTTAATTAATGAAAGAGCGGCCAGACTTCTGCAAGGAGATCGGGAAAAGTTTGTAGAAACTGTCGATACAGAATTACTATCGCTGCATGACGGGAATTTTGCCCGTTATTGGATCCGGCCTTCGCAGTTCAAAGAATGGAAAGCAGTGTGGGGAAATTTGTAGTAATGCCTATAAGCGACTTCTATGATGAATAACCTGATCAAATAATAAAGAGGAAACACCGCAATCCCCTTTTCTTATAACTCAAAAAAGTTTTATGAATCACGTGATTATTCCGATCTGATAATTGGTAATACTGCTTATATTGTTGATAGAGTAAGCGGAAAGGTTTGGGGGTAGGTACGGCTGAGCCGATAGAGCATTATATTGATTTATTCAAGAAAGGGTTACTTTACATGAAAAATAGTCTATAGAAACAAAGATTATAGTGCATTATGAATGATCTATACAAATTAGTACATGAAAGAATTATTAATCATTTTACTCATTCCTTTTGTTGCCTGTGAGCGCAATAAGATTCACAATCAGAATGAGGATACGCTCTTCATTACCTATGATATCAATAATAAGATCTTCTCTCATGGTTCAATTAAAGTAGATACAATTAAAGTAGATACGGCAAACAATTTTCATAACCAACCAGGCGGACCAGTCCTGACATATAAGTATGATATACCTATAGTCCTTCGTCCCTACGATGAGGAGGGGCAGCGCAAGTACATAGGAATAGGTGCCTTCAGGTTTAATCCGGATAGCCTTTACTATGGCAGGGAATTGACCTCTTCATCAAATCCGATCTTCATTGAATCTGTCAGTTTTTACTCCCTTACCTGCAAAAATGATAAGCGCTACGTCGTAACCCTTTTAGGCAACTCATTCTACGGAAATCATACTGAATACTGTGAGCTGTTGTATCTTTTTGACATTACCAATAAAGAAAATATTATCCCTTTTTGCCTGGGATATACAAAATGTACATCACCGAATGCCTTTGGTGAATATACAGGTGATAACGCACTCTGCCTGCTGAATATATTTGAAAACGACCACGGAATGGATACCTTAGGGATCCTGAAAGTAGTAGGTAATAAAATCGAGCGGGTAGAAGGGAAGTATCTTCTCCTGAAAGGGATTGCTCCTGGAGGGACGCGGTATAGCATTGACTATGATAATAGTAAATGGAGTAACTAAACACACACATATGTGTACCTTAAGTACAAAATCGTATAGATATGATATGACTGTTTTCCTTTCAATCCGATGCCAGGTAAGTCCGTAATCTTATCCTCACAGCATTTTTAATTATTAAAGGTCATTTTTACCCGAGGGAGTACCACAATAATGGGGCCTTATTGACATCTGATTCCTGATTATCAAAATTTTGAATATTTTCATGACGAGAATCATACCATACCATTACTAAGTACTTTTTCCCCCACTAATATCCTTGTTATTTTTGTGATGTTTCTTTTACCGGGTTACAATAGTATTTGTCATACTAAACCTATTGCCGAAGAAAAATTCACAGAAGGAGGAAAGTACACCCTCCTTCTGATCGGAATCGCTTTCTAAGCATTCTCGTTGTCGACGCTCTTATACTATAACCAGTAAAAGACATTGGAATAAAAAATAACCCAATCATGAAAAGTTATATTCCTAAGGCAAAAGATGACCTTCAGGCCGTTAGCATTTTGGAAGAGTTACCATTTGAAGTTGTCCGCATGGACGTAACAAGACTACTGGAATGGGTGCAGGATCTTCGCTGGCATGTATCAAGACCAATTGGAGAATATCTGGCGCCACATGTGAATGAGATCAAAGATGAAATATTGCAGGTCTTTTCGACCAATGATGATGAATGGAAGTTTAGTATTATGGCCGGCTTGATAAAACAGGCGCCTATTAAACTGGATGAGGAACTGGAAATGGTGATCAGGAGAATGAGGGATAACCCGACGCAGAGAGAAGAAGATGCAGATCTGAAGTGGATCGCCGAGAAGATATTAAATTAGGGATGCTGAGAAAATAAATTGATTTTCAGAATGAAATATATAAAAATGGTACGCTAACAGTGTACCATTTGTTTTGTATATGACCCAACTCTATAGCCGGATTTAGCAGCTTTTTGTTTATCACTTCCTGCCAGCAGTACAAATACATCCACTGCTGAGCAAGAGTCTGTAAGTACTTTCCAAAAAAAGTATGAACATATATCAGGATAACTCCAATAGTTTCCATACAAAAGCCATTGAGTTTATCTACGTAGTACACCCATATACGTCCCCGCAGTTACAGGATTCAATTAACTCACCCCATTATCCAACTATGTTCACCAATCTGGATACCATCGATATGCATTGCCTCACGGAATTTCTCAAGCCCTCAATGGAAAACAAATAGGTTTTTTCCTCAATAAAGTTCTATGTAATTTAGATCTGATTTTATTCTAATGCCCGAATTAATAGATCAATATTTTTTAGTAGATAGACGCGACGCTCTATTCGTTACCCAATTTCTGGACAGGTACCTGCCGGAAAGGGAACCTACAAGCGCCGATTATTTCATCCCCTCAATAAACAATATCGATGGAAAAGATATTGAAATCGTTCTAAAATTCTACGAACATTATCCAAATGAAAAGGAAATTATTTATTTAACAAATCTGGATGTAAATTCCCTCATTACCCACGCTATTTTATCTTACACGGATGATGCTAAAATGGTATTGGGTATCTCTGCAATTGGCAATTATCATGATCTGAGAGAGAATCTTAGAATTCATTATGACATAAAGTCCTTCCTCAACACTACCATCACCTGTATGACGGTAGAAACCCCACCACCTACCAATTCAATTGAATTTATCGAATTTGCAAAACTAAGATCTAGGTTTGAAACCTAATGGTAGTTTGAGGAAAATTTTAATAATACTATTAGTCGCATTAGTTATATGGTAGTTATGCTACGCAAATTTGGCCAGCTCAGAAAAGATTGGCTTCCTGTAGGTACTATAAATATCAACACAAAAATATTTTTATATTTACATAAATATCTTGTCATGTCCATCAACACCCCTGATGAATTCTTCGCACACCTCTCCCAATGGAAAGATGAACTGCTCACCCTACGCAGGATCCTACTCAAAACCGGCCTGGAAGAAACCTTCAAATGGGGCAAACCTACCTACACTTCCAATGGCAAAAACATCGTAGGCATCAGCGACTTCAAATCCTACTGCGGACTCTGGTTTTTCCAGGGAGCCTTATTAGCAGACAAAGCAAATGTATTGATCAACGCCCAGGAAGGTACCAAAGCCATGCGCTCCATGCGCTTCGCCTCCGTAAAAGAAATTGATGAAAAACTGATCAAAGATTACGTAGCCGAAGCAGTGACCAATGAAGCCAAAGGCATCAAAATAACTGCTGATAAAAACAAGCCGCTGATTATTCCAAAAGAACTGCAAGACCTGTTAAACACAAACCCCACACTAAAGGAGAAATTTGAAAAACTAAATAAAACCAATCAACGGGATTTCGCAGAACACATCGCCACCGCAAAACAAGAAAAAACCAAACAGGCAAGATTAGAAAAAGTAGCCACACTCATAGCACAAGGTATCGGTCTGCACGATAAATATAAATAAACACGAATGCTACTTTGGCAAGTGGTGACCCTGAATAACCCCAAAAAAAGTCCCGCCACGACTGGCAGGACTGATTCCATTTTCGTCATTTTATCTAAATCGTACTGCGTTATTCTTTATCCCACCACATCCTCGCTACATCCGTATTCCCGCCATCCAACCGCTCCACCGCAATTGCCAGATTATCCGGATTCGTCGTCGCCTCTGATGTCGCATACTTAATCCGCCTCGGTATCTCCCCACTCTCATTCGATGCATTGACCGAAGGTGTCAACACCGGGTACCCCGTCTTCCGCCATATATTCCACGCATACAAACCATTCGGATACACCGCTATAAACTGCTGTATCGCTATCTTTTTCACATTATCAGTGCCCCATGCAACTCCTTCCTGCAATAAATACTCACCCGGCATATCCTCCCCCCAATCATCAAAAGACAACTGTATCCCCGCAGCATATAAAGCCCCCGCACTCTCTGTCGTCCAACCCAGATTCGCTGCTTCTGCCCGAACCAGCGTGATGTATGCCGCTGATATCAATACTATCGGACTTGTCTGCAATCGCAGATCTCCCCGTAATATCCTCGCATAACCCGTATGCGCCGCCGTCCAGTTCACAATCTCCGTCCTCGTTACACCATAAGGCAATCCCAAAGCAGACGATGTCGTATCCCCCGCAGTCGTCGTCGCACCACCAAAAGCATGCTGACGCGTATCTCCTAACGATGCCATCAGGTCTGTCATCGTTTCACTCTCCCCATAATCTGAACGGGAATAATATGCCTGGTACCAAATATTCTGATAAGCATCTCCCGGATAAACAATTCTGAAATTCTCATCATTTGCAGATATATACCCACCTGCATTGCCAAGCGCTGTATTAAAAGCTGTCGCGGCCACCCCACTTGCTTCCGGGTAGCGCTTCGATAATTGTATCGTTGCCAGCATAATAATAGAATTACCGACCCGCTTCCATGCATCAGGATCACCATCAAATGCAATGTCCCCATCAATGGTCGATGCATCAATAGAATCTACCGCACCTCTGATCGTACTGATAATACCGCTATAAATATCCTCCTGCTTATCGTAAGCCGGCTTAGTATTCGCATCCCCCTGCAATGCTTCACTATACGGTACATCCCCCCAGTAATTCGTAATATTCAAATAATAATACTGTTGCATGATCTTAGCGACCTGCACCATATTATTAGTCGTTTTGCCAGCATACCCCATTCGGATAATCTGCTGCAAATAATTCAGGTAAGCAGAATAATACCCGGTGAAAGAAGAAGAGTTGTCTGAATAATAACAAGTACCCGGGTATTGTGACTCCATGGCATACTGCACATAAATCCCCGGAGTAGTATTAGTCGATGCAGTATATGCCAGCGTATAGGTCAGAAAACCTCCCGCATCTCCTGTATTCACCGCCGTTGGGTTTTCGTTCGTATCTCCGAAGTCTTTTACTTTACTACAGGAAAACAAACCGGCTATCAAAAAACAATATATATACTTTGTCATTGTTGTCGATTTTGAATTAAAAGTTCAGTGTCACATTCATTCCATAACTTCTGCTGCCAGGCAGGTTAGCTGTTTCCCCATACACATTGGCAATCTCTGAAGGATCAAAGTCACCACCTGTCTTGCTATACAGCAACCATAAGTTACGTGCCACCAGCGATACATTGGCGCTGTTAAATACTTTGTCTAGTCCCAGCTTTTTCAAGGGTACATTATAACCAACAGAAATTTCACGCAGCTTCACAAACGTCAGGTCGTATACAAATTCATTAAAGATTTTATTATTGAACATGTTCTGATAGTAGGTATGTGTATCTACATAAGTATCTACTTCGGTTCCATCAGCTGTATACCCTTTCAGATGCATGCCTCCGCCATCTTCCACCGCATCTCTTTTAGCCTTTCCCCTGTCATTCAGCCCGGCAGTTCTTGCCGTCAAACCACTGAACGTACCCCACACTTCAGATAAGGAAACGAATTTGCCACCCAATTGCCAGTCTATATTAAAACTGAGCGTAAAGTTTTTCATGATCGTAAATGAGTTCTGTACACCCCCTGTATGTGTAGGCAAAACACTTCCATAATTGTAGGTAGAATTATTTACAAATGACGTTCCACTGGCATTTACCAACGGGCGGCCTTTGGCATCATACGCTTTACCACCGCCAATCAGTTGTCCCCAGCGCTTACCCGCCACATGGTACAGTGAAGGGAAACTGGTACTCCATATCGTACCCTGACTCGCCGTTTGATTAATATTGTATTCCTTACTGATTTCCACCACATCGTTCTTAATAAGTGGAGACCAGTTAGATGTCAGGTACCATTTTAAATTCTTTGTAGACACGGGTATCACATTCAAACTAAATTCCATCCCGCTACGTTCAACAGCGCCTATATTCGTCAACATAGATACATATCCGCTGGCGCCATTGATGGTCACTGTATAAGGAAAGTCCTTATCCTTTGTTTTGAAATAAGTAGCGGCAACGGTGATCCTGTCTTTGAGGAAACCCAGATCCATGCCCACTTCAAATGATTGCGAAGCAGCCCCGTGAATCTTTGAATCTACCAATGCTGCGTTCGTATACATGAGCAGGTTACCATTCCATTTGTTATTCAGAATACCATATAGTGATCCCGGATACCTGTAAGCACCAAATGTTTCACTGGTAGTGCCTAATGCTTTGGGTACTTCACCCCAGGAGGCTCTTACCTTACCATAGTTAAGGAATGGCAACGCGCTTTTAGTAAATTCAGAAAATACAAATGAGCCCCCGATTGATTTAGAGAATACACTATTATCATCAGCAGGTAGTGTACTGAAATAGTCGTTTCTGGCAGTCGCATTCAAAAACAGGAAGTTCTTATACCCCAGGTTCAGGTTGCCGAAAAAAGCACGGTATTTTTCTTCTGATCTGCCATTGCCGGATGATGCCGTGTTGACAGAGTTGCTGATCGTGTATAGATTATAAATGGATAATCCTCCATTCGTAGCAGCATAGTTTGTTTTAATGAGGTACTTGTAAAAGTCAGCACCCGCCATCGCATTGATAGAGAAATCATGGATCTTTTTATTGTAACTACCCTGCAATTCGATATTGCGCCTGTTATTATTTTCGCTATAGGTATAATAATAACCGACCTCTCCCGTCTGTCCACCACTCATAGCCAGGTCTGAGCTACGCATATTTTCTATCCAAAGTATCTCTTGTTGTTTGCGGTAGGTAGCTGTGAATTTCAGGTCCTTATTTACTTCATAAGTAAAGGAAGCATTCCCAAAAATGCGATCAGTATTTTTATTATAGTTGACATTTTTCAGATAGGTATAAGGGTTATACCAGTAGTTGCCTGAATAGAAATTATCCGGATCTGAAGCACTGTAAGATGTTGGATTCAGGTGGTTCCAGCTGGCATATACCCCGTTATCAGTTTTCAGGTTTTGCAGTTCCTTCATAATACCAATATCCAGGTCCCTGTGAAACCACTGGTTAAAACTTCCCGTCGTTGCATTGGCATAACCATCACTCACTTCGCCAAAAAGAAAAGTATTATCATAGGTAATATTTGCAGCTACCGAAAAGTGGTTATTAATGGCATAGGTACCAGTCGCATTCAGGTTGTTGCGCTTTTGATATTGCGTAGGTACCATACCTTTGATGTACTGGTTTTGATAAGCCAGTTTAAAGTTCAGCTTATCACTGTTGTTCGAAAATGATACACTGTTATTGGCAGTAATCCCTTTGTTAAAAAAGTTCTTTGCATTGTTCGGCTGTGGTGTAAGGGCGGCTGTCTTGTAGGAGTATTTAGTGCCACCATACCATGCATACCAGGGAATATATTCCTGCCCGCTCATCTTCGGACCCCAGCTGGCATCATCTGCATAGTCATGATAATACTTGCCATCCAGCGCCTGCCATGCTTCCGGTTGCCCTGTTGTATAATGGTATTGAATAAGTGTATCAGAAGATCCACCGGCATATTCATTCTGATAACGCGGCAAGTTCATAACATTGTCTACCTGGATCCCCATATTCACCTGTACACCCACTCCATTACCTTTAGCGCCTTTTTTCATAGTGATCACTACCGCACCATTCGCACCTCTTGAACCGTACAATGCACCGGCTGCAGGGCCTTGCAGAATGCTCACATCCTGTATCTCATCCTGGTTGATACTATTGATGTTTGAAATAATTGTACCATCCACAATGTAAATGGGTGAATTGTCTGAACCGGTTGAAAAGCCGGTAACACCTCTTAACCGGATAGAAGCATTAGATCCCAGTTTGGCGGCAGACTGGCTCCTGACCTGCAACCCAGCTACTTTACCGGCTAGTGCATTGCTAAAATCGCTTTGCCGGATAGTATTAATCTGTTCACCGGTTACTACCTGTGCATTGTAGGAAGTAGACCGTTTAGATTGTTGTGTGCCATAAGCTCCCGATACAAGGATCTCTGACAAATCGCTGGCAGCGGGCTTCATCACAACATTGAGTTGTGCAGTTGCTGTGATCTGGATATTTTCCGTTTTAAAACCAACACTGCGTAATACCAGTGTTTTAGCTTTAGAAGGCACACTGATGGAGAATGTGCCATCCGGACCGGTGACGGTACCAAAGGATGTTCCGACTACACCGACGGTAACTCCCGGTATAGGTTCATCATCAATACCGACGACCTTTCCGGTAATTTTTCTGGTGTCCTGGGCCACGAGGAGACTGATCTTCAATAGAAAGATCAAAAGGAGCGCGGGTAATTTTCCTTTCATAATTGTCTGAATTTAGATTTTGGTTTAAAAAAAGAACCTGAGTAGGTGTTGGCAATAAGTTCCTCTCCGCGATTCAGAGTGGGAATCGCGGTAGCTAATAAGCATCACAATAAGGCGCGTTGCCGCGTCACTTTCAATAGTTGTTTTGCAATCTTTTAAATACAAATTTGCTTATACCCGGTCAGCATGGGTATAGCCAAGACATCATTCACATGTGATTGAATAACAAAATAACAGGATCATCATTTCGCCGGTTTGGTTGACATTTACGTTTTAATCAAATGATAAGTTCAATAGTTCAGGTACTATAGTTGGATAAAAAAATTAGTGCGTCTTTTGCTTATATAAAAATAATAAAAGCAAAGCTTCCTTGTTTATATTTATCAAATTTTAAGAAGATTCAGCTAAAATACGGGCAATCTGTTTTACAAACTATGGGCATCATGTAGTATCATTTTCTTTATCTCTTCAGGTGATGAAAACCAGTGCCACAGGGGAATTGGTGGATGGGTGGTTATCCTGGTTTTTTATAGATAGTGCGGTGTTTTTTACCTTGTGAAATTTTTTATATTGGGTGAAGCACTATGGTGTGAATTTTATTTGTGGTATATTTGTCTTACTGACAATTATAATCCATGAGACATTTATTTACCTGTATCCTCCTCACGCTGACAACATCATTGCATGCACAGATCCACCCTGCTGCTCCATGGCCGGATAACAATGGCAATCATATTCAGGCACATGGTGGTGGTATTATCAGGATCAAAGATACTTACTATTGGTATGGCGAAGAAAGGCGGCAGGGACTGGATACCGGGCATCGTTATGTGAGTTGTTATGCAAGTAAAGACCTGATGCACTGGACTTCCAAAGGGGATGTGTTAAAATTGTCTGATCCTGAGCACCTCGGACATCATTGGGTATTGGAAAGACCGAAAGTATATTACAATAAGAAATCTAAAAAGTACGTCATGTACTTTCACCTCGATGATCGTAGTTATAAATTCGCCCGTGTGGGAATTGCGGTGAGCAATAAACCCGATGGCAATTATACTTACGTAAAGAGCTTTCGCCCGCTGGGTTTCGAAAGTCGTGATATCGGGCAGTTCATCGATGATGATGGTACGGCGTATATAGTGTTTGAAGACAGGCCGAATGGCTTTCACATTGCGAAGTTGTCGGATGATTACATGGATGTGGAGAAGGATATGAGCCTGGTGAAAGCACCAATGGAAGGTGGGGCGATTGTACATTATAAAGGACTGTATTATTCCATTGGTTCACGGCTCACAGGCTGGGACCCTAATCCCAATAAATACGCTACTGCACCGACCCTGGAAGGTCCGTGGACGGAGTTTAAAGACATCGCACCACCAGAAAAGAAAACGTACGGCTCACAATCTACGATGTTATTGAAAGTAGATACCACGGTGATATTTATGGGAGATATCTGGAAGCCTAAAGAACAATGGAATTCCGCTTACCTTTGGATGCCATTGCAGATAGGTGATGGAAAGCTATTCCTGCCGGAGCCTCAGCCCTGGACGATAGATGTGAAGACGGGGGCGTGGAAAAGGATAGATGGATCTACGGTGTCGAAATGAGATGGCTAATAAAATAGTCTTCTCTTATTGTAGTGGTGATCACCATCGTCCGCATTCACCCGCATTATTCAAGCAACAGCTCCCTGACCGTACCATTTCCCGGCAGATCCACTGCTACTACTACCACCTTACCACCAGGCGGTAACCCCGTCGTTTTATAATACCAATCCACGCCATTCCGGCCCAATACCGCCTTGCCTCCTTCTGATATGCTGCCTGCAGCATCGAGTACCCGTACCTCCACTTCCGCCACCCTGAATTCATCCTTCGCCGTCACCACCACATCCATCTCTTCCAGGCGGATATTCTGAATCTCCGGAGACCGGAAAGCATCCTTCACAGCCATATTATAAGCATTCTGGCCAGGTCCTGCAAGCGATTGATAATAAGCCTTTAGCGCCGGATCCTGCAGGATTACCTTGGCATAAGCCGCCGCAATTGTCATCTTATACCTTGCTTCCAGCTGTTTTTTCGTTGGCTTTTTCTTTGACGGGCCTCGTTTCTTCGCCATGATTATCTGCCCGTTCCTTTCGTAAATCGTGATTTGATCGCCGAGCGTGCCTCGCACGAGTTGGAGGAGTATGTTGTCTTTTACAAGTGCCATAACAAACAATTTTGGGATTATAAGAACAATATTAATACATAGGCTGGATCTATAGTGAGACTATAATACCAAATGAGTACTAATACATCACTAAATGTTCACCTCAATATCGAATCGATATATAGATGTACTTGTAATGACCTTATGATGTCGTTTTGGTATTATAGTCACGACGTATTTTGTACCTTTGCACCCTATGGTTAAGATCGATCAAATAGTGCTGCCCGATTTCCCTTTGCTTCTTGCGCCTATGGAAGACGTGAGCGACCCGCCATTTCGCGTGGTGTGTAAAGAGAATGGTGCCGACCTGATGTACACGGAATTCATTTCCAGCGAAGGGCTGGTAAAGGATACCGAGAAATGCCGTCGTCGGCTGGCCATATTTGGAGAGGAAAGACCGGTTGGCGTACAGATCTTTGGGGGGGATGAGGACAAGCTCGCTATGGCGGCTAAAATCGTCGATATGACCCAGCCAGACCTGCTGGATATCAACTTTGGCTGTCCGATCAAGGGGATTGTGAACAGGGGAGCAGGATCAGGGGTATTAAAAAATATCGACCTTATGGTGCGCCTCACGGAAGCTTGTGTAAAAGCCACCCATCTGCCGGTAACGGTAAAGACCCGCCTTGGATGGGATGAAGATTCAAAAAATATTGAGGAAGTGGCGGAACGCCTGCAGGATGTAGGGGTGAAAGCCCTCGCCATTCATGGCAGGACTCGGTGTCAGTTGTATAAAGGGGAGGCCAACTGGGAACTGATTGGCAAGGTGAAAAATAACCCACGGATCAGGATCCCGATCTTTGGAAACGGGGATATTGATAGTCCGCAGAAAGCATTGGAATATAAAAATCGCTATGGAATTGATGGGATAATGATTGGCCGTGCGGCCATCGGGTATCCATGGATTTTCAGAGAGGTAAAGCACTATATTAACACGGGCGAATTACTACCCGGTCCGGATCTCGCAGAAAGAATCGCCGCCTGTAAGCTTCAGTTACGTAAATCCATCGAATGGAGAGGGCCGCAAATGGGGGTATTTGCCATGCGGAAACACATGGCTACTTATTTGAAAGGGTTGCCGGATTTTCAGGAGTTGCGCAAGCGGTTGGTATCATCCATTATTCACGAAGAAATAGAGCTGGTATTGGATGAAATACTGGTTGCTTATAAGGGATTTGAATTTGAAAACAAACCTATTCAGCTGGTAAATTATCATGAGAATTGCGCACTTTGATGATGGCTGGACCATTTCAAGGAGTTAGTCGGATCTGATTTTATCCAAACCTATTCAGCTGGTAGACTATCACGAGAATTGCGCACTCTAATGATTGCCAGATCATCCGTAGGTCTCAATCCTGCCTCATGTTCGAGGTATTTCAATTTCTTCTCCAACAACCTGGTATCAGATAATAAATAAGAAACGGGATCCAGATCCGTCTCTCCGCCTTCTAATGCCATAAAAGAACTGATACCATCTGTGGAGATGCTGATATCCTGCCAGTTAGTAATTGATAAAAACGCCTGCTTACCATACCAGCCATCAAAATCTTCCTGCAAATGATAACCTAAATAATCCGGCTTATTATCCTGCTCAAATTCAGTTACCTGACCATCTATACTCACCACTCCATCGCCAACCACCAAACCTACTCCATCATCCGGGTCCACCAGGACAATAATAAGTGTTGTCAACATTTCCTCTTTCGACAATTGCAATTGATTCTTCAATAATTTCAGCTCATTAAATAATTGCTGTACAATACTTTTTAATTGTAAACGCAAAGACAATTGTGATGGCTGAAAAAACTCAAGATAATGTCGTTCTTTTACAATCTTACGTAGCAATTTCCCTACTAAAGTAGAAATGAAATAACTATCCGTACCCATCGTGCATCCATCCATGACTGCACATAGCAATCTGTCGGTACCGATATGATCATGGAATAAATAATCTTCGCAGTGTTGTAAATGATAAGCGCCTATTTGAAGAGTGGAGTCAATATGCATAGGTATATGGCACAAAGATACAAATTTTATTAACCCAATTCCAACAGGTTCCTCACCATAATGAATGAAAATGAATAAGGAACAGATTATTAGTAATCCTACATTTGTAATACTATGAATACAGAGAAATCTTCTTATATAAAAGCGGACGAATCTTTATCCCCTCAAAAGGAGATAGCTCTTGCCGATCCACAGAAGTGCCCGTTTTTTATTAAACAGTTTGAGAAGGCAAAGGAGTTCATGAAGAACAATCCTGTGCCGGTGGAGTTACTAAAGGTTAAATAGTGTTGCTAAGGTCGCAGGCGAAAGTATTTACGCTTGCCAGTATTAAGGTGGATAATATATTATAATTAAAGCCCCGCTGTTCGGCGAGGCTTTAATTATTTTGATTCCATATAATTATGGCGGAAGATTTCTTATAAGCACAGGATAGTACCAGTCTTGACTAATGTAATATCCTGATTACATTCACCGAATTCGGCTTTAATACCACTCGCAAAGAATCTCCCACCACCGTCTCCGGTACATATTCCAACGGCGCTTCCATACTATTCTCCGCATTCGCAGGAGCCGATAAGGAACTAATTAATAAAACATGCTTCCCCGCTGTTTCCAGTTTAATATCCGCCATTACTGATGAAGCATACCCATTTACCGCTTTTACAATAACATCCCCATTCTTCGCCTTCCCCGCTATACTATAGAATTTCTGCGGCGGGATATATTGCATAATCAATGTATCATTTAAAAAGCACTTCACCGTATCCTTGCCCACGTCCAATTTTACATCATACCAACGCCCGGTTTCCAAAGGAGTCATTTTCTTTTGATCTGAAATACCAGCCACATCATACCCATTCGTAACACTTTCAAATACACAATGACTATTCCACCAGGAACCAATATGTGCCCGTAAATAAGTATTACTATCCAATACTGCAAACGGGATCATGAACGCATTGACCCCACCTGTTTTGCGTGCCTTCAGTGTTAATGTGTAACTATCGAAAGCGTGGTTTTTTAATACTGCCAGTTGCTGAGCACCTTCCGCAGTTTGCGCAATAGAAGAATCAGTAACTTTCCAGGTGCCTCTTGGGAATGACCATTCTGAAAGCTCAAATGCCTGACCATTTACTTTGATATCTTTGAATTCAGCTTCTGTATCCCAGGTGCCTGCACCAATACCTCCTGAATAAAGTGGGGCGTCATTATCAGCAGCAACAGTAACTGAGGTAGGTAAATTGAAATCCGCTTTATTATCTGCGAGTAATTTAATAGCATAATAAGAAATACGCGCATAACTATTCGCTGCATCAAAATGGATCAGGTTTACCGGCCAGTCTACATCGTTTTCATTTACTAATAACGGAGCGTAGGATGACATTTTTACCAGGTCTGCATTCTTCTCCATGCTGAGTACATAAATCGCATCACTTATCGCTGCCTGCATATTACCTGTGCCTACGCCTGCATTAGTAGCGTATTCGCCTACGTACATATCCCAGTCACCACGTTTGTATTTATCAAAGTGATCGAAATTCCGCATACTCCAATAAGCATCTTTGTAAGCATGTTCATCTACCCGTTGTACATGTTGCATACTGTCTAAGGTATGCCTGTTTACATCACCAATGCCCATGCTGGCTAAAATGGTAATGTTTGGATACTTTGCATGTATGGCATCATAAAAACGATTATATCGCTTTGCATAAACAGGGCCATGTTGTTCATTGCCCACTTCTACATATTTCAATGGAAAAGGAGCGGGGTGCCCGTTGGAAGCCCTTAATGCTCCCCATTTGGAAGTAACCGGGCCGGTGGCATATTCTATTGCATCCAGTGCATCCTGGATGTAGGGTTGTAATAATGAATCTGGTACTGATGTGCCGCTACGGTATTCGCAGGATGTACCTGCGTTGAACACAAACAATGCATCTGCATGGATATCTTCACAGAATTGCAGGTATTCATGGTAACCAAATCCATCACTGCTCCAATATCCCCAGGGACTAAATGTACCAGGGCGATTTTCTAATTTACCGATGGTGTTTTTCCAGTTAGGCGCACTTTCGATGGTGATGCCTTCTACGAAGCAGCCCCCCGGCCATCTTACAAAGGATGGATGCAGACTGTCGATGAGGGTAGCAATATCATTGCGTAAACCATTAGGTCTGTTGTGAAAGGTGTTGATAGGGAATAGCGACACGAAATCTACATATGCGGTGCCTTTCGAGCCAAAGTTTAAAACAAATTTTGCTTTGTCAACAGTGCTGTCAGGCACAAGTACACATTCGTATTTTTGCCAGTCATCATTAGCAGCAATATCAAATTGATGTGAAGCGATAATATGATCGTGGGATGATATACCCGCTGTGACAGTACCTTTATACCCTCTTAAATAGAATGATAGTTGATAGCTTTCACCAGCTTTTACAGCGATACCCCAAAAGCCTTCATTGATTAAGGTGGCAGGGCCTTGTAGTTTTAATGAGTGTGGTGTAGCAGCTGATAAAGGGTGATCTACAGTCAGGGAAACATTGGGTGAAATTAATTTTGAATCAGTCCCGGATACTAACTTGTCGTCATGACTATCCCTTTTCACAGACCACGCCGGCCAGTCATTCTTATACGGCCATTCCATTTTCCATGCTGTAGGCGGCGCTTCCAACATGCCATTTACCAGTTTAGTCCCCGCTGGTATCCGACTCTCTTCAAATCCCCTGTTCTGAATCATTTCTGCATATAATCCCCCTTCTCCTGCATGACTGATTTCCTCAAAAAAGATGCCATGTAAGGTAGACGGGATCGTATCTTTAGAGCGTACACTTTTAATCTCAATTGTACTTTGTATAACAGGAATGGCTTTTAGCAATTTTACCCCATGCGGTGGTATTCTAGTATGAAAGCTATCTGTGCAAAATCTTTCATCACGCTGTCTCCATACATTATGTAATAATACTTTTGATGGCAGTCCTACATCTTTAAATGATAAGGTGATATCACGATATACGGTATCCAAATTAAATATTCCAATTGCTTTGCTACCATCAGATAATTCCTTCACCCATATATTAACTTTCACCCGTATCGCCTGCTTCCCTAATGTATCCTGATCTATGGCAATCACTTCATCATTCGTCAATAAATTCAACGTAAAGCTATCCAGTTTGCGAATATCACAACCAATCAACAACGGTGCGGATAACAAACTCCACAAACTTACATGGGTATATTGCTCATCAGGTGTTAGTCTGGATGGATGTAGGCTTTCTCCCCAACCTACCTGACCTACGATCATCATATCCGGATCATTCCATTTACCTGGTCCTGCATACGATGCCAGTGGTCCCTGGCTAAACCCGATATTATATAAGCTCTCCCATGTATCATCGATATCTTCTGTCGTACGCCAGCTTTGTGCACCTACTGAAGGTCCCCATTCCCATACACGTTTCATTCCGTATTGGCAGAGATTGTACACAATATCCCTGTTTTGCGACGCCAATGCCTGTTGCATGATTTTGAACGGATAGATATAAGCTGCCTGCGACGTATCTGTTTGTACATAACTACACCAGTCATATTTTAAATAATCGACTCCCCATGCATCATAGGCATTTGCATCGGCTAATTCATGTTGATATGAACCCAGATAACCACCACAGGTCAGTGGGCCGGGGGAGGAGTAGATACCGAATTTCAAGCCTTGATTGTGTAGCCAGTCACCGAGTCCTTTCATATCTCCAAACTTTTCATTGGGTGATAGACTCCCATCTGTATTACGTGTTGCTGCCTGCCAGCCATCGTCAATGTTGATATAAGACCAGCCATGATCTGCGAGGCCTTTGTCAATCAATGCCTGTGCAGCGCTTTTTACTTTGTCTTCGCTTACGCTCAGGCCCCAGCAGTTCCAGCTATTCCAGCCCATGGGAGGTGTGAGTTGTAAAAGAGAATCGACTTTTACCAGGATGGTTTTTGAAGTAGTGCCATGGGAATTGGATACCTGTATTTGAATAGGGTAGTGGCCAACACCAGCAATGGATCCTTTTATGATGGCGCCTTCCTGCGAAAGACCGGAGGGTAATCCTGTTACTTTATAAGTTAAAGGTGTGGCGCCTGTAGCTGCGATACGGAATAATATAGGATGACCCGGACGTGCACCTAATACTAACGCATTATTAATTCTCGGGAATGCACCTGGCGGCGGTGTTTGCATGTAAGGGACTTTTATCTGTCCTTGCGTGGTTAGATTTGTGCCCGATTCTTTGAATGTGTATTTAAATACAATGCCATCTTTCTGAGGTGCATCAACTGGGAAGGTTTTTTCTTCGAGGGGAGCAAGACTTGTTGGAATAGCAGCATGTTTGATCTCCCGGCCCTCATCTAAAACTGAATAACTAAATGTCCCTTCTATTCGCAGGCCATAGTTATTCTTTATCTTACCCAAACTTACATTGATCCCATCCACCTTCTCCAACATATCTACAAACGGCTGTCCCATAAATATTCCTCCTGTGCCACCGCCATCATACACCCGCACCGCTATCACATTCTCCTTATCCCATTTGATAGCCGGATGATCAGCCGCTAAGTGATACGACCGCACATTCGGCCATTTACTTACATACCCACCTTTATCCTCCGGCGTAGTGCCTGTTTTACCAATTAATACACCATTCAAATACGTAGCATCCACATCATTCACATGCGCAAGAAATATCCGTAAGCTGTCTTTCCAATGCCCGCTCTTGTGTAACCGAACATGAAACCGGTACCACGCATATCCATGGTAATCAGGATAGCCTTGTTCCTGCCAAACCTTACCTGGGACAATAGTCCCCCATGAACGATCATCAAACGACGAAGAAGCCCATACAGCAGTATCACCGGTTTTAAATTTTGCAGCAGACAATACCACTGCTCCGGGATGCTGTGCAAAAGCAACAGAAGAAATAAGTGGGAAAAGGATGATCAGAACAGGTGTCAGATATCGTTGGATATTGCAATTTAAGTAAGCCTGCCTGTTAAGAAGATGCTTCAAATATCTGGTCATATTGCAATATACCTCCTCATACCTTTTGTCAGTTTACACATTTTGCCGTATCTTGCGCAGATTTTAGTAAATTAAATTATAACCCCATGCCTTACATTATGGTAGACATCGAGAGCGATGGCCCTATACCCGGAGATTTTTCCATGATTTCATTTGGTGCCGTGCTCGTAAACGAAAAATTAGATCAGACCTTTTATGGTCAGCTAGCTCCTATCTCTGAAAAGTATATTCCTGAAGCACTCGCTGTATCTGGTTTTAGCAGGGAAGAAACAATGACTTTTAAAGAACCCAAAATTGTGATGGCGGAATTTAAAACCTGGATTGAAACGGTTTGTGGAAAGGATCGTCCTATCCTGATCAGTGATAATAATGGTTTTGATAGTATGTTCATCGCATGGTATTTTCATCATTTTATTGGGACTAATCCATTTGGTCATAGTTCGCAGAATTTAGGAAGCCTTTTCAAAGGAATGGAAAAGGATATGTTTAAGAACTTTAAACACCTGCGGGTAACAAAGCATACACATCATCCGGTAGAAGATGCAAAAGGAAATGCAGAAGCACTGCTGACAATGAAGAAGGAATTAGGACTGAAAATCAGGTGGTAATGGCCTTCACGCTAAATTCCCGCAACTGAACCCACCACTGGTAGTGTAAAATACCGACTTCTGTACATTCGTACCTTTTAATCTGGTGATATAATCAGCTTTCAGTGTTTGCCGCGTTACCGTATCAGCGGGTTGGCCATAGATTTTACCTGTCTTCTGGACAATAGCAGGCATAGACATAAACAATTATTCTTTAATGATGGCATCCAGGTTAAATGGTTGGGTTTGAACGTAAAAATACGGATTACCCTCGGTTAACAAAAAGTTAATATACTCCCATCTCATTATAGAATAGCTTTGCACCTACTCAAGTCGTATGGCAGTGGGACAAAACGATGAAATACAACTTTGGGAGCAGTTTTGCAAGGGGGATAAGCGGGCATTCGACAGTGTGTGGGCTTATTGGTTCCCTATACTATTCAAATACTGTAACAGGTTTACCGACGACAAGGGCCTGATCAAAGATGTATTACAGGATTTTTTTATTGAGCTATTTACCAGCCGTTCCCGGCGTAATAATGTACAGCATTTAAAGAGCTATCTTATGATTGCTGTACGTCGTAAACTGCTGCGTGTTATCAGCCAGCAGAAAGCCAGGTCCACCGAGGATTTGGGCAACGATGAAAGCTACGGCTTTTACCTAGATCTCTCCGCCGATCATCCCATCATTCAACAACAGGAATTGCATAATCGCAAGCAGGTGGTTCAGCACGTTATTAATGGGCTAAGCAACCGTCAGCGTGAAGCTATTTATTTGTATTTCTTCGAAAATATCGGTTACGAAAGTATTGCTGAAATCATGTCTATGAAAGAAGTGAAATACGCCAGAACCCTCATCTATAGAGCACTTGATGAAATGCGTGATACCATCACGAGAAATAAACAACTCACTGAATTATTGTAGCCGAGAAATCAATTTTCAAATTCCTCAGGTATTCAAACCACTTCTTCCCTCTTACTAAGCGCAAGCTTTCAGAGATTAGAATGAGTTGTGATCATGATAAATAAAGAACTCACTAATTTGCTGAAATCGAAAAAAAGTTCAAATTTCCTGAGAGTATTCAAATCACTTCCTGCCTCTTACTAAGCGCAAGCTTTCAGAGATTAGAATGAGTTGTGATCATGATAAATAAAGAACTCACTAATTTGCTGAAATCGAAAAAAAGTTCAAATTCCTGAAGGTATTCAAACCACTTCCTCCCTCTTACTAAGCGCAAGCCTTCAGAGATTGGAATGAGTTGTGATCATGATAAATAAAGAACTCACTGAACTGCTGGAATCGAAAAAAAAGTTCAAATTTCCTGAGGGTATTCAAACCACTTCCTCCCTCTTATAAATAGCGATCATTCATGTATTAAAAGCATGATACCATCACAAGAAAATGATCATAATTTCTTAACGTATCCAAATCACTTTCTATCACTTATTAATACTAATCAGTCAGGAAAAAGATACAAGATACCATCACAAGAAATCAAACAACTATCATCAAAAAAAAACTTAAAATTTCCTGAGGGTATTCGATTCACTTCCTCCCTCTTACTAATAACAATGGATCAGGAACAATATACAGTAGCGGATCTGATGACCAATCCCTCTTTCAGAGCATGGGCCGATCAGTCAGATGAAAAAGCCCGCACACATTGGGAACAATGGCTTGCAGCGCACCCGGATCGTCATGATGATGTGAACACCGCTTTCACCTTACTTTCTCTTTTGAAAGTTAATGAAAACGGACCTTCTCCCGATGATATGCTTGACATGCAGGATAGATTCGATACCGCACTTGGCCGCAGACGCCGTATTATGCTATACCGCTGGACTGCCGCCGCTGCATCCCTGTTATTACTTATCACTACAGGAATATTATTCAATAACCGTAGCACCACCATTCACACCGGTATCGCTATGACGAAAGAAGTAAACCTGCCGGATGGTTCTAAAGTATTACTAAATGCCAACTCTACTTTAAAATACAAAGGGCATGAGGTATGGATCGAAGGGGAAGCTTACTTCAGCGGTGAACACCACGGCCTGAAAGTACATACCGGTGGCATGGATGTAGCCGTTCTCGGTACCGCATTCAACATCTATAATCGAAAACAACATATTGAAGTATTACTGGAATCAGGAAAGGTAAATGTAACCGGTGCAGGATGGGCGAAAAACGCCGGCACCCTGAATCTGACTCCCGGTGAAATGATCCACCTCGATGCCACCAACAAAATCATGACCCGTATCAATCCAGAGACCTTCACCTCCTGGAAGAACGGCCGTCTGATCTTTAAAAATACACCACTATATAAAGTCGCCGCCATACTGGAAGAAAATTACGGTTTTCATGTTCAGTGGAAAAGCACCAGGTTACAAATGGAACGCTTCTCCGGCTCGTGTCCTTTAGACAATACAGACATTCTCCTGGCAGCTATTCGGTCAGTGTACAATGACCAGTTAATAGTCCAGGCTAATCATACTATTATATTCGAATAAGCTATTATTACTTCGTAAACTAGAAAGCGCATTAATTTTTTATGAAACGCAAATTGAACAGGTACGTTGTCCTGACTGTCCTCCTATTGCTGGAAGTCTGGCAGGTAAGGGCCCACACTGCTCCGATCGCCTATAACTATGTAAGTGAAAAGGTCTCGCTGATTACAGCACTCCAGAAAATGGAAGACATTTTTCATGTGAATTTTAACTACAACAGCGCGACTGTCGCTAACAAATTTGTATACCTTGAACAGTTCCCGCAACAGGGCGCTTTCAATGCCAGCAAGGTAGCACAAGCCCTCCAACCACTGGGCCTTACTATCGTTGAACTGGGTCATAAAGACTACGCGATCCAGCGTATTACTACCGCTAATGCGATCACCATTTCCAACGATGATCACAAAGCCACCAACGATGATCACAAAATCATCAACGGTACCATCACCAACGATAAAGGCGAACCTGTACCCGGTGCTATCATCACCGATCAAACCACCAACAAATCTGTGATGGCTGATGATCAGGGCCGCTATACCATCGAAGTAAATGGTCCTACCACTTTATTAGTGCACGCTGTTGGCTTTACCAGCAAGATTGTTAAAGCGGGTACTGCTGCTATGCTGAACATTCAGCTCATGCCCAATGTAAAGGATCTCTCTGCCGTAGTGGTGACTGCTTTAGGTATCAAACGTGAAGAAAAAGCACTGGGTTATTCTATCGCTACCCTCGACGGTTCTAAAGTAAGCACTGTAAAAGATGTGAACATTGTAAACAGCCTCTCCGGCAAAGTGGCAGGTGTGGACATCCGCTCTGCCAGCTCTGACCCCGGTGGTTCTGTGCTGATCACCATCCGTGGTGCCAGCTCTATCGCTAATAATAACCAGCCTTTGTTCGTGGTGGATGGAGTACCTGTCGCTTCGGCTAACAGAAGCCCAACCGTTCCTGTAGGCCAGGTGACTGTTGACTACGGTAGCCCTATCTCCGATGTAAGTCCGGACGATATCGCCACCGTTACCGTGCTTAAAGGCGCCAGCGCTGCAGCTTTGTACGGTAGCCGTGCTGCAAACGGTGTGATCCTCATCACTACCAAAAGCGGGAATGGTAAAAACAAAAAAGGACTGAACGTAAGCGCAAACTTCAGCGCTATCTATGATAAAGCCTGGCAGTTCCCTGACTTCCAGAGTGAATATGGTGCAGGTGATGCCACAGGGTCTGTAGATCCTGCCAATACCCTGTCTACCGCTTCATGGGGTCCTAAACTGAACACCGGTGCCAAATATATTCAATGGAATAGCCCTACCGATGCCAACGGCGACAAGGTAGCGACCGACTGGATCGCTTATCCAAACAGGGTAAAAGATTTCTATGAAACCGGTTCTACCTATACCAGCAACGTAGCCATCACGGGTAGCAACTTCCGCCTCTCTTATACAAATTTGCAAAATAAAGGTATCACACCAAATACCGGGCTGCAGCGCAACAACATCAACCTCGCCGCAGGGTATGATCTGAGTCCTAAAATAAAGGTGACTACCAATATTGCTTATACGAATAATACCAGTAATAACCGTCCTACTTTCAACAGGGGTAGCTCCAGTTATATCCTGTATACCATGCCGGCAAACATCAACTCCGAACTGCTGAAAAATTACTGGCAGAGTGGTGAAGAAGGCCTGCAGCAGTGGTCACAGGATCAGGGTAGTACAGATAACCCTTACTTCGTAGCTTATCAGCTGACCAATGCCTACAATCGTCATCACGTAACAGGCAATGTGCAGTTGACCATGGAACTGGCTAAGGGCTTAACATTAATGGGTCGTACAGGTCTCGACTGGTATACTGAAACCGACGAAAGCAAGCGGGCAGTAAGTGCTGTGCAGAATCCTTATGGTGCCTATTATATCGGTAACCTCTTTGGTAGTGAGCAGAACACAGACTTCCTCCTGAACTATAAGAAAAGTCTTCAACACGATTTTGCATTTTTCGTAAGCGTAGGTGCTAACCGCATGGACCAGCATTCTAACACGCAGTCACAGGCGGCCAGTCAGCTGGTAATGCCAGGAGTATACAACATCTCCAATGCTGCTGCAGGTACTGTTACCAACTCTTCTTACAAGGCTACCAAACGCATCAACAGTTTGTATGCTATGGGTGAACTGTCTTACAAGAGTTTTGCATTCCTGGATCTGAGTGCCAGAAATGACTGGTCCAGCGCGCTGCCTGCTAATCACAACTCCTACTTTTATCCCTCTGCCTCATTGAGCTTAGTGTTGTCTGATATGTTGAAGATCGAACACGGCGCACTGTCTTATGCCAAAGTGAGACTGAACTGGTCTAAGGTGGGTAAGGATACTGATCCTTACAGCCTGTACAACAGCTTTACCTTCAGCTCTCCTGACTGGGGCGATGTGAAGATGGCGACCTTCAGCACTACACTGAAAAACAACAACCTGAAGCCTGAAATCGCTACCTCTTATGAGATTGGTACGGATCTGAAATTCTTCAACAACAGGTTAGCGGTAGAAGCTACGTGGTATACCACCGATAGCCGTAACCAGATCATCCAGATCCCGACTACCATGGCCAGCGGTTATAGCGCACGCATCATCAACGCCGGTGAAATCCGTAACCGTGGCTGGGAAGTAGCAGTACATGGTACGCCGATCTCCGGTAAATTTATCTGGGATATCGGTGCAAACTTTACCCGCAACAGGAACAAAGTGATCGCACTGGCGGATGGTATTACTTCTTACCTGCAGGGTTCTGCAGAAGGTATGCAGTACCAGGTACGTGAAGGTCAGTCACTCGGCAATATGTACGGCTACACCTGGACAACCGTTCCCGATGGTCCTTACAAAGGCAAGGAACTGCTGGACGAAACCGGTCATAGCCAGTATGCAACCGGCCTCGTGAAGATCGGTAACTACAATCCCGACTTCTCACTGGGTATCACGAACACCTTTACCTACGGTCACTTTACACTGAATACCCTGATCGATTACCGCCAGGGTGGCCAGTTCTTCTCTTATATGTTCATGAACCTGTTGTCTGACGGGCGTACTAAAAATACACTGAAAGGCCGTGATACAGAACATGGAGGTCTGAGCTGGAACGATGGTACGACCGACCGTACAGATGGTATGATCGAAGATGGTTATATCTCAGATGGCAATGGTAACTATGTTAAGAATACCAATGTTACAGATCCTGAAAGTTTCTACGGTGACTACTATTGGAAAATGCACGCCCGCAACACCTTCAGTGCAACATATGTAAAGCTGCGCGAAGTGAGCCTGACATACCTGTTCAGCAAGGAGCAGACTGGCAGACTGCCGGTCTCTAACCTGAGTGTATCACTGATAGCACGCAACCTGTTTAGCTGGACAGCCGCTGGTAGCGGATATGATCCTGAAACTGCGATGACGATCAAGAGCGGTAGCATCACCCCTGGTACATCCAGCTGGTCACTGCCTTACACACGTTCTTATGGTGTGAAACTGGGTCTTAATTTTTAATATTCATACGACAACTATATGAAAAAGATATATGCCATTGGAGTGCTGTTCCTGTTAAGTGCATGTACAAAGAACTTTGAGGAAATCAACACGGATCCAAATACGGCGACCACTGTGAATCCGCAATACCTGCTTTCGACAGTACTGGTAAAGACGGCATATCCCTACCAGGACGATGCATTCCTGGACAAGCCTGCAGAAGCAGGCCGGTACATCACTAAAGTACGTAACGAAGGTGATGACCTGTTTGGGTGGTCTGGCAATAACTGGGACGGGTATTACGGCGCACTGACTTACAATAAAACCTTTCATGACCTGGCAGCCGGCAATAGTATGTTGCAATATACTGCCGTGTCAGACATCCTCAGGGTTTTCAACTTCGCTTATATTACAGACCTATATGGCGACATACCTTATAGTGAGGCCTTACTATCTAAAGACAGTAGTATAGTACATCCCAAATACGATCAGCAGGAGGATATCTATCCTTCGCTGCTGGCCACACTTACCGCTGCAAATGATACGCTGGCGGCTACAACGCTGAGCATCGATGCAGACTACGATATCCTGTATGGCGGTGTGGCACTGAACTGGCGCAAATTTGCCAATGCACTGCACCTGCGTTTGCTGCTACGTATGTCGAATAAGTCAGCAAGTGCATATACTGAAATGCAGAATATAGTGGACAATCCTTCTAAATATCCTTTGTTCGACAGCAATAGCGACGATGCGGCACTGAGATATTTAGGTGTGAATGCTTCCGATGCATGGCCGGGTGGTAACCTGAACAACAAGACGACAGAGATCGATAAATATAAACCAAGTAAAGAGATCGTAGATACACTGCTGCGTCTGAACGATCCCAGGTTACCGATCTGGGTAGCACCTGTATCAAGTACAACAGGTTATACTGTAGATGCAAACCTGTATGTAGGTGTACCCAATGCGATTTCTTCTCCTTATGACTATAATGGTGGTGAGACGCATATCTCAAAGATGGCAGCCATCTTCTACTCCAACCAGAATGACCTGCTGAAGGCAAGTATGATGACCTATGCAGAGCAGTGTTTTATACTGGCGGAGGTAGTACAGGGTGGCAAAGTAACGGTGAGTGGTGAAACGGCTTCCTCTTTATATAACAAAGGTATCAGCGCATCGCTGGATGCATATGGTGTATCTGCTACTGATAAGGCGACTTACCTGGCACAGTCTTCTGTACAATACAATGGTACATTGGTACAGCTGATCACACAGAAGTGGATTGCGAATTTCCTGAAAGGACCAGAAGGTTGGTTCGATCATAGAAGAACGGGGTATCCTGTATTTGTAACAGGCCCGCTGGCTGCTATATCTGAGATCCCTTCCCGGTATAAGTATCCTACTACAGAGCAGTCTTATAACCTGGATCAGTATAATGCAGCGGTAGCAAGACAAGGTGCGGATGTACTGACAACGAAGATGTGGTATTTAAAATGATAAATAATTAGCTATGCAGTTTTTTTCAATGCTATTGATTGCATTGCTGCCTGTCGTAAAGCATAAACATGTAGTGATCGCCCATAGAGGCGATCACACTGTTTTACCGGAGAACACACTGGCGGCATATACCCGTGCAATAGAAGATGGAGTGGATTATGTAGAGGTAGATTTGAGGACGTTTAAGGATGGGAGATTATATATTAGTCATGGGGAACTGTCTGCACTGTCAGACAAAGTGCCTTCCTTTGAGCAGGTATTGAAGCTTTGTAAGAAAAAGGTAAACATCTACCTTGATTTTAAAGATGCAGATCCGGCTATCGTATATCCATTGATTAAGAAAGCAGGTATGCAAAAGCACATCGTTGTATTCTGCAACACATTTGAGCAATTGAAAGGATGGCACAAAGTGGCGCCTGATATGCCACTGATGACGAGTGTACCTGATGAAGTGAAGGATCTGAATGCGTTTTTTGACGAATACCCGGTGTCAGTGATCGATGGCAGCATTGGGCAATATACCCCTGAAATGCTGGCTGTTTGCAAAAAACGGCATGTAGCCATATGGCTGGATGTGCAGGCGAAGGATGAAGGTCCGCTTCGCTGGCAGAAGGCGTTGGATACCCCTGTACAGGGCTTGCAGACCGATCACCCGGGGGCATTGATCAATTATCTAAAACAAAATGGGAACAGGTAATGAATAAGCTATTATTTTTACTGCTGTTAATGGCGCCTGTAGATAATATTATAAAGGATTTCTATCACCATCATGAGTATGTATTGGTCGCCGCTCATCGCGCCGATCATGAGGAGTATCCTGAAAATTCTCTGCCGGCTATCCAGCGAGCGATAGATAAAGGTATTGACATTATTGAATTAGATGTTCGGGAAACAAAGGACGGGGTACTTGTGTTAATGCATGATAAGAGTATTGAGAAAAAGACGGATGGACATGGGAATGTAGCCGATCTTACTTTTTCTGAATTACAGGGGGTACATTTAAAAAGAGAAGGCGTCATTACATCAGCGCGAATTCCTTCATTTCAGAATGCGTTGGAAATGGCGAAAGGGAAGATCATGATCGATATCGATTTTAAAGCAGATACACGGAGTGCAATGGTATCGACCTGTAAACTGGTACGCGACATGGGGATGGAAAAACAGGTGTTGTTTTTTGTATATGATTATAAAGATGCGGATCTTGTAAGCGCAATAGATCCGAATATACCGGTGATGCCAAGGGTGCATAATGCTGAAGAGACAATGGCGGTAGTAAAACAGGGGCGTTATGCAATCCTGCACGGGGATGATGATTTTTATACGGATAGTTTGATGCAGGTGGTGCGGAAAGCGAATATGAGAGTGTGGATGAATGCACTGGGGGATTATGATGATTTAGGGGAGAAGGGGTTTGATTCCCTGTTGCAGAAAAAGCAGGTGAATGTGATTCAGACGGATAGGCCGGAGGAATTGCTGGGGTATTTGCGGAAGAAGGGATTGCATAGATAAAAATAACGTAAAGATCATATAGTAATTACCAGAATTAAACAGAATTATGATTACCTCGCAGAAAAAAATGCAAATGAAGGGATGGCTGTTGCTTTGTTTATTATTTGGTGCGTTTTTAAATGTACGTGCCCAGGTCAGTGATGGAGATGAAGACCCGATCACTGTGATCCGTGGTCCCTACTTACAGGTAGGATCACCTACCGCTATGACAATCCGCTGGCGTACAAATGTAGCCACACGTAGCCGTGTACGCTTTGGTACGACCGTGAACAAATGGGATCTCTTAAAAGATGATTCTACAATTACGACAGAACACATCGTGCGTATTTCAGGTTTACAACCTCATACCCGTTACTATTATACAGTAGGTACATTTGCCGATACATTGCAGGGCGATGCGAACAACTACTTCTATACCCTGCCGGCAGTGGGTAGCAAAGAACTGATCAGGGTTGGGGCATTTGGAGATTGTGGCAATAACTCCGCAAACCAGCGTAATGTAAAGCAATCCGTACTCAATTACCTGGGTAATAACTATATGGATGCGTGGATACTCTTAGGTGATAATGCGTATGGCAGTGGTACGGATCAGGAGTTCCAGACAAAGTTTTTCAATGTATATAAAGACGACCTGTTAAAACAGCACCCTTTGTATCCTACCCCGGGTAACCATGATTACAATGACCATGATTTTCCAGGTGCGGTAGAAGTAGCGATGCGTACGCACAAGACCGCGTATTATCAGAACTTCTCTATGCCGACAGAAGCAGAAGATGGTGGCGTACCTTCTCACACCCAGGCGTTCTTTTCATTTGATATCGGGAATGCACACTTCATTTCATTGGATAGCTATGGTAAAGAAGCAGATCAATATCGTCTGTACGATACACTGGGTCCGCAGGTACAATGGGTAAAACGTGACCTGGAAGCGAATAAGAATAAACAGTGGGTGATTGCTTACTGGCATCATCCTCCTTATACCATGGGCTCTCACAACTCTGACGAAGCAGATGAGCTGATCAGCATCCGTGAGAACTTTATCCGTATACTTGAGCGGAATGGTGTAGACCTCATCCTCTGCGGACATAGCCATGATTACGAGCGTTCCCGCCTCATGAAAGGACATTATGGCATGATGGATTCATTTGATCCTGCGGTACATAACCTGAGTCATTCTTCAGGGTTGTATGATGGTAGTGAGAATAGCTGTCCGTATGTAAAAGATTCACTGAATGCAGGAACGGTGTATGTGGTGAGTGGTTCGGCAGGTAAACTGGGTGGCAGACAAAAGACCTATCCCCACAAGGCGATGCAATATGCGAATGATTCGAATGGTGGAGCTTCGTTGTTAGAGATTGAAAACAACCGGCTGGATCTGAAATGGATCTGTGCAGATGGGGTGATCCGCGATCATTTCACGATGATGAAGGAAGTGGATAAGCACAATGAGATCAAAGCCAGGGCGGGACAGTCATTGACACTGACGGCTTCATTTGTGGGTAACTATAAGTGGAGTGAGAAGGGGCAGGCGACTAAGTCAATAACGATCAGGGTGGCAAAAGGAACCAGCACTTATACTGTAGAAGATAAGGAAGGTTGTGTAAAAGATACCTTTACAATTACAGCGCGATGAAGAGAATAAAGGTGCTCACCGGTTTGTGTTTGTTGTTGTGTATGGGGATAGTAGGTGAAACACCAAAAGGGTACCCGGAGCAGGCGATCCGGTATTTCAAAGAGCAGCAGGTCGTATTTGCATCAAAAGCAGGCGCTTTGAAAGCTGCCATTGAAAAGTATGATGTGAAAGATCCGGTTACTGTGGAGCAGGCGAAAGAAGCATTGAAGGAATGCAGGATTGCTTATAAACGCATTTCATTTTTCCTTGAATACTTCTTTGTGAGCGAAGCGTATGTGTTCAATACGCCGGCGAAGTATGAGGTAGAGGAACCTTATATAGAGTATGAAGAGCCGGTAGGATTGCAACAAGTAGAAGCGTTATTATATAGTCATGCATCGAAAGAAGAACTGATGCAGCAGGCAGACATCGTTGCTGAAACAGCGGCAGGTCTGCCTGCTTTGTTATATAACTTTAAGGCTACGGATGCGCAGGTGATGGAGAGTATCCAGTTAGAATTGATCCGGATACAGAGTTTGTATATAACGGGGTATGATGCGCCTTCCTTACAATGTGGGGTACCGGAGGCTGCGGCGGCGATGGATGCATTGCGGCATGTGGTGGGCGTAGATAGTATTCGCTCCGCGATGTCAAATGCGTTTGATTATTTGCATGACCATCCTGATTTTAATAGTTTTGATCGCCTCACGTTTATTACTGATTATGCCATGCCGGTGCAGCGAATGCTTTCAAATGCAGAAGCGACGCATACAGTTAGAGCGCTGAATACAACGGCGATATATGGTGGGCGGGATGCATTTAAGAAAGAAACCTTTACACAGGGAGCGGATATTACAGTCGATGGTAAGGGGGATGTAATACGTAACGCAGATAACAGTGCACCAAAGATTGGATACGATACGGCACTAGGACGTCGGTTGTTTTTCGAGAAAAAACTATCTGGCAATATGCAGCGCAGTTGTGCCACCTGCCATTTACCGGAAAAGCATTTTACAGATGGGATGCCGCAGAACGTGTCTTTGTCAGGAGGTTTTCTACCAAGGAATACGCCTTCATTATTATATGCAACCTACCAGTATGCACAGTTCTGGGATGGCCGGGCAAAGAGCCTGGAAGAGCAGATAGATGTGGTATTGCATAGTCCGACCGAGATGGGGGGAACGGATGATAGTATCGTGGCGCGAATGCAAATGCCGAAGGCGAAGGTCATCCGGGCGCTGGCGGCTTATATTCGTACATTGACCCCGTTCAATTCTCCTTTTGATCATTATATAGAGGGGGATAGAACAGCGATGACCAGTCAGCAGAAGCATGGGTTTAACATTTTTATGGGCAAGGCCCGGTGTGGGAGTTGTCATTTTGCGCCATTGTTCAATGGGCTGACGCCCCCGTTATTTAACAGAACAGAATTTGAAATATTAGGAGTACCCCTGTACAGTGATCTGCAGCATCCGGTGGCAGATACCGACAGGGGTAGGATAGCGGTGTTTCCTGTTACCTTTTATGAAGGTGCTTTTAAGACGCCTACCGTGAGGAATGCGGCTGCTACGGCACCTTTTATGCATCATGGGAATTTTAGTACCATGCAGCAGGTGATTGATTTTTACAATCAGGGGGGCGTGACGCCGGTGATGCATCAGACGTTGTCTTCTGATACATTGGGGTTGGATAAGGGGGAGCAGCAGGCGCTTATTTCATTTTTAGAGGCATTGGTGGATGGGGTGTAAATGGGGGTGACTTCCAGACAGCGTCAATCTTCCCGGCAAACTCTCCAATAGTCTGCAGGCCATTTACCTTTACATATTTTACAGCAGCAGGTTTTGTTGGTGGTAGCCCGCGCTTTGGCATTTGCTTTTTTTGCGTGCAACCCCAAATTAAAAACAGGAAAATAAGGTACCGGGTCATTTTGCAAGAATTTTATCTCTCCATCTCAAAAATGGTTTTTCAACCAGGAGCCTGAGCAGCGATGCAGCCGTGAGGCAGGTGATCGTACAAATTACAAACATCATTGTACTCTTCTTATCAATCCCCCATTGCGAGACGATCTTCTGGGTCACATGAATGACTATCTTATGGCTCAGGTACAGTGCATAACTCAGCGCTGCCAGTGAGCGGGTGATCCAGCTACCCTGTCTATATAAGAAGCATGCAGGGCTGGCGGCAGCAGCTACAATACAACCATAGCCAATGGCAATCAGGGGGAAACCATAAATGGATTCATTAAACAGGTCTTCGTTGTCACACAGGATGTAGGCGCCTGCCAGTATGAGTAGTCCTGCTACCAGGAGCGGGGTACTGTATTTATATAGCTTTTCTTTTATGGCGGCGAGACTAATACCTACCAGCAAGCCATCCAGCCGGCAGAAGGTAGGGTAGTAGATCCATTTGTACCACACCATCCAGTTATCGGTGGTAGCGGGTAAATAGAAATGGTTCCAGCAGTAATAGCGAACGCCAAAACCAGCGAGGAATAGGGACGCGATGAACCAGGGTGCGATTTGCGTCAATCGGTAGGTTCTGAAAAAGATGATCAATATAGGTAAGAGAAGGTAGAATTGCTCTTCGATACAGAGGGACCAGGCATGGGAGAAGGCGCCGGTGTTTTTCAGGTCGAGGCCAATGTTTTGGGTGAAGGTGAGGAATTTCCATAATGGAGGGAGGGTATCACGCTCCCGCAGGTACGGAAATAGAAAGTACAGTGCTACAATTAGGAAGTAGGCGGGGAAGATGCGGAAGACCCTTTTGGTATAGAAGGTCTTTAAAGAGATCGGATCTTCATTGAATAGTTGGCCGGCAATGAGGAAACCACTGAGCACGAAGAAGAGATCTACGCCTGTCCAGCCGAAGCTACCGACTGTGTAAATCCAGTTTGGGTGGCCGAATAGGTTGTAATGGAAAAGGAATACGAAGGTGATGGCAAATGCGCGAAGATGGTCAAGCCCGTTGAGCTTGCGGGTGATCGGTTGATGTAGCATAGTAAGTAATGGGAAAGGATTGCAAAATAGTATTTTTTAAATAGTGTACAACGAAGAGATGTAATTTTATTTATAGTGATTTGCGAAGCGGATATTATTCATTTGGTTTGATACTTGCATGAATTACACCGGGTGTATATTTCTTATTGGTCACCTTCCTTTTGGGGAAGGCGATTTTTTATTTACATTCATAGCTATGAAAAAACTGACTGCGGAATTTTACAACCGGCCTGAGGTATTGACGATAGCAAAGGAGCTACTGGGCAAGATCATAGTAACCCGGTTTGATGGGGTACTGACGACAGCGCGGATTGTGGAGACGGAAGCATATAGAGGAGTGGTAGACAAGGCGAGTCATGCCTATGGTGGGCGTCGCACCCAACGTACAGAGGTGATGTTTGGGGCGGCGGGCAATGCGTATGTATATCTGTGTTATGGGATCCACTTCTTATTTAATATAGTGACGAATGAGGCGGAGATTCCGGAGGCGGTGTTGATCAGAGGGGCGGAGCCGCTGGAGGGAATTCCGGAAATGTTGAAACGGACAGGGAAGGCGAAGGCCGATTTTACACTGACAAGGGGGCCGGGGAATGTGAGTAAGGCGTTGGGGATTGATAAAATACATACGGGGTATAGTTTGTTCTCGGAGGATTTTTACCTGGCGGAGGATGGGTATGTGCCTGAGAAGGTGGTAGCGACACCCCGCATAGGGGTTGATTATGCGGGGGCGGATGCGTTGTTGCCGTATAGGTTTATAGTGGAGGGGAGTAGGTATGTGAGTGGAAAAAGGATTGTCTGAGATTTATTGATTTTAAGTATTAAAGATGGAGTCAGGTAGCCTTTTGGTAAAGGCCCTGGACCAATTCGGGATTGAAAGTAAATCCTGTAGATGCCTAATAGCCTTTTTCATTTAGCACCTTAAATCCTGTAGATACTTAATGGCCTCTTTCATTTAGCAACTTTTCAATAAATGCGCTATACTCATCCCGCATAGGCAGTACATCATTCACGACCAATGTCCTTCTTTGTACAGTCATCTGTTGTCCGGTCACCGGATTGATTCCTTCTTTCTCCGTCTCTCCCCAATATATCCCAATTTCTCGCTTTTGCCAGTCTGGCAATTCATTGAAATTAATTCCATATGAAAAGAGCAATTCATTCTTCTGGGCAGTACTCAAATGATTGATGGTCTTTGTTGCCGCATTGGCCGACTGTCCATTTTTCCTCAATATCCAATAGCAGTGAGCACTAAGGGCATTACGGTGGGCGTCTTCATTGCGCCAGCGGAAATAATCTACTACCAGTTGTGCATTTGGCAACTCACAGATACGGCAGTCGAAAGCTCCAATATGCCCTAATTGTAAAGAGATTTTAGCGCTGGCCTCGCCGGCGAGGATGGAGGTATATTTCCGGATCTTCCTGGAAAAGGAGTTTTCATGCAGGTCAAAGAGGAGGGAGATTTCATCGCTTTCTGTGTAGATATTATATTTTCTATTTTGGGTCAAAGTGATGTATTACTGTCTTTCAGCGCGGGTAGGGTTGGTATTGTCTACCACGAAAGGCATGTGGGTACTGAAGCAGGCGTGGAGGAAAATGTCTTCCCGATTCCTGGTGTTCAGGAGGTCCAGGGATATTCTGGCATGTGAATTGAAAAAATGTTCACTGTAGAAGGTGGATTTGCCGCTGGCCTGAATGCCGCAGAAGATGATTGCTTCCATGAGAGTCAAAGATAGGTATTAATAGAAGATTGTTAATATTGGCGGGAAGTAGGGATGATTTTTTTCTGGAATTATTAAGGCTATTTTGGAATTATTTTATGACTATTCTGGAATTATGTTAAGCCTTTTCAGGAATTATGTATCTGTGCATACCAGCAATCCATTGCCTGCTACTTCCAGCTTTCTTTAAAAACATTCAAACCAAAATCGTTCGCCCATATGCATTTTACCTTTACGGTTTACATTGGAATTTTACTCGTGATCCTGTTTTTAGTGATGATCGCCGGGCGACTAAAAATCTCTTATCCAATAGTATTAGTAATCGGAGGGTTGGCGATAAGCTTCATCCCTGGATTACCAAAGATCAGTATCGATCCTGAATTGATCTTCCTGATCTTCTTACCTCCATTATTATATGAAGCCGCCTGGCATACGAGCTGGAAAGAACTCTGGCGGTGGCGGCGTATTGTGAGTTCATTTGCATTTTTAATAGTACTCCTCACATCGGGCGTGATTGCGATTGTATCGAGTAACCTCATTCCCGGTTTTACGCTGGCATTGGGCTTCTTATTGGGAGGGATTATTTCACCGCCGGATGCGGTAGCTGCTACGACCGTATTAAAAGAAGTAAAAGTACCGAGGTCACTGGTGAATATACTGGAAGGCGAGAGTTTGTTGAATGATGCTTCCAGTTTGATTGTGTTCAGGTTTGCACTGATCTCTGTGGCGACAGGGAAATTTGTATTTCATGAGGCGGTGACGAGTTTCTTTTTAGTGATATCGATGGGAATATTGGTCGGCCTGGCAGTGGGGATGATCTTTTATGCGATTCATAGATGGTTGCCTACGAATGCGAGTATGGATACGGTGTTGACATTTGTAGCGCCTTATGTGATGTATATCACAGCGGAAAGCATGCATTTTTCGGGGGTATTGGCCGTGGTGACGGGTGGATTATTTATGTCGAATAAGAGTCATCATTTCCTGTCGCATCTGAGTAGAATCAGGGGGGTGAACGTATGGTCTACGATAGGGTTTGTATTGAATGGTATTATCTTTTTATTGATAGGGTTGGAGTTGCCGGTGATTGTGCAGGAAATGGGAGATATATCTTTGGGAAGGGCGATCTGGTATGGGTTGATCATTACGTTTGTGGTGATTGTGATGAGGTTATTGTGTACGATGGGAGCGGCGTTGTTTACGAAGGTGGTGAGTAAGTATATAAAGACGGCGGATAATAATCCCGGGTGGCGGTTGCCGATTGTGTTTGGATGGGCGGGGATGCGGGGTGTAGTATCCTTGGCGTCAGCATTGTCGATACCGTTGATGCTGGATAAGGAGCATGTGTTTCCGATGAGGGACCTGATATTGTTTATTACGTTTATGGTTATTTTGATCACGTTAGTGTTTCAGGGGTTGACATTGCCGTTGGTGGTGAAGTGGGTGAAGTTGGGGGAGGATCGGTTTTTTATGCCGGAGCATGAGCAGGAGGCGATTATGAGGAAGAAGATGGCGTCGTATGCGTTGGATTTGTTGAATAATAAGTATGGGGAGGAGATTGAGGGCAATGATCTGTTGAAGTCGTTGAAGGCGAGGTTGGAGGGGGATGTGACGTTTGCGAATAGTTATATTGCTTCGGAGGAGGGGAATGAGATGGTGTCGCATAAGATAGACCGGTATAAGGTGGTGTTGACGGATTTGATCAATGAGCAGCGGGGGATATTGAGGAAGATGAATAAGAAGGATAGTATGGATGAGGAAATGATCAGAAAGCATTTGGCGCAGTTGGATTTGGAGGAGGAGTATTTGGTACAGCGGTTTTAGGGTTGAATGTGGACGCAGATTTGGTATTGATAATAAAAGGGCAGATGTGGTAAGGATAATGTGGACGCAGATTTGGTATCGATAATAAAATGGCAGATATGGTAAGGATAATGTGGACGCAGATTTGGTATTGATAATAAAATGGCAGATATGGTAAGGATAATGTGGACGGGATTTGGTATTGATACTAAGAGGGTAGATTTGGTAATTTGATCCATCACCGATTTTAAAATTGACAACATCTTAATATTAATCCAATACAGACTGAGGTTTTAATTTCTCAGTCTGTATTGGAAATAAATTCTTCAAAATAATTGTCATCATACCAATTACATTCAGTGTAGAAGTAGTCAATAGCGTGATCAATACCGCATCTGACAAGTGCAATTGTAATAAGAAATTATTAAAATAAAGCACTGTCATTACTGTAAACAACCAGCATGTAATATTGATAATGAATGAATACGTGATATGCTTCCTGAGATCTGTATCAGTGGAATATCGCCGTAGCCGAATAGCTTCAAATTCTGAGTCTGAAGGTGGATTACCTTCACCATCTATCACTTCGTAAAAAGGGTTTTGATCCGGAACTGGTGGATGGGTTTCCAAACTATGGATGATAATTGTATCCATTAATTACTTTAATTATGCTGCAGTGGTACCAGCCTTGATTAATTTATTTTTAAAATGTTCATATACCTTCAACATTGGCACTATTGAGTAACCCCTTATAATTGACTTTCTCCATGGATTATCTTCAGTGAAAAATGCTAAAGTAGCGATACGACCATGATAATGCCCATAGGTATTCCATATTCGGTCCAATAAATGCTGGTCTTCCTTTGAAATAGTCTGATTTCCCTGTGGATTAGGCAGTTTTTTATAATAAAGATTCAATCTGGATTCCAGCATATTCTCCCATAATGAATCAAATGTAGCACAGGTTCTCCTGCATACCAGCGGTTCCTTAATTAAGGTGGATTTACCTTCAGAAAACGCGAGGTACCAACCATATGAGTAGTATACTAAACCAATAAGTTGAGGAACAGTAATCGGTACATATTGTGATCCATACGTAGTAATAAAATAATTGGCAATTGTAGTTGGATTATAGGCCATAGTCTTTTATAGTTTGGTCTTTTAATAATTTAGTCTTCTGATAAAATAATCTTTTATAGTTTGGTCTTTTAATAAAATGATCTTTCAATGAAATAATCCTTCCTGGCTTGGTCTTTTAATAATTTTGTCTTTCAGTAAAATAATCTTTCCCCATTCAGTCTTTCTATAATTTAGCTTTTCAGTAAAATAATCTTTCCCCATTCAGTCTTTCTATAATTTAGCTTTTCAGTAAAATAATCTTTCCCCATTCGATCCTTCAATAATTCCCCCTCTCATAATCCCAAATCTACACCCTTCTTTTCTGTTCATTTTGTTCATTCCTCCATTCCCCCCACCTCCCCCTCGCCATTTCCCTGAACAAAATAAAATTCCCTAAATTCACTCCGCAAAATCTACCCTTTTATGAATCGTATCACCCTTGTCGCCACCGGCGCCCTGCTCTCTTTCGCAGCCTGCCAGTCCACCGGCACAAACAACCACCAGCTTGTCCAGCTACAAGCCCAGACCTACCTGGATGGCTACAACAAACAATTCCAGGACCTCATCTACAAAGACAACCTGGCCCAATGGACGCTGAATACCCGTATTGTAAAAGGAGATACCGTGAGCCAGCAGCTGGCTGATGCCGCCGATAAGGTGCTGGCTGAATATACCGGTAGCAAAGCAAACATTGACTCTGCTCAGAAATACCTGCAATTAAAAGAACAACTCACTCCCTTACAAATAAGGCAGTTCGAAGTCATCCTCTTCAACGCAGGCAATAACCCCGCTACCGCCGGCGATATCGTAACCCGCCGTATCAGCGCCACCAACAAACAATTATCTGCTCTCTATGGATTCAAGTTTACCCTCGATGGCAAACCCGTTACTACCGGACGTATCGATGAAATACTGGAATCTTCCAACAACCTGCAGGAGAGAAGAAAAGCATGGACCGCCAGCAAAGAAGTAGGTAAGACACTAAAAAACGGACTGGATTCCCTGCAGTTCCTGCGAAATGCTTCTGTTACTCCTTTGGGCTATAAAGACTTCTTCGACTATAACGCCCGCGAATATGGCATGAGCGAAGATGAAATGATCAAACTGACCCGCCAGTTTGTAACAGAAATATGGCCGTTGTATAGAGAACTGCATACCTGGGCACGTTATACCCTGGCTGAGAGATATAAACAACCCGTACCTGATTATATTCCCGCCGACTGGTTGCCTAACCGCTGGGGACAAGACTGGTCCTCCCTGGTGGATGTAAAAGGACTGAGTATCGATTCTATCCTCAAAGTACATGGTGCTGAATGGATGGCACATCAAAGTGAAGACTTTTACAAGAGCCTCGGTTTCGATGCACTGCCCCCTGTTTTCTGGGAAAAGAGTAGCCTGTACCCGGTACCTGCAGATAGTCCGTTCACCAAGAATAACCACGCCTCTGCATGGCATATGGACCTGGATAAAGATGTGCGTTCTTTAGAAAGCATTACCCCTACCACCGATTATTGGAGTACGGTGTTACATGAATTCGGACATATCTATTATTATATGTCTTACAGCCGTCCGGAGATCCCCGTAATTTTGCGTGGTGGCGCCAATAGGGGCTTTCATGAAGCCTTTGGTACCATGATGGGATTAGCCTCTTTACAAAAGCCTTTCCTTGAAAATCTGAATTTGATTCCTAAGAATACGACGACCAATGATACACTGAAATTGCTAAAAGAAGCATTGAGTTATGTAGTAAGTCTGCCATGGAGCAGTGGGGTGATGACGGAGTTTGAATATAATCTGTATGCAAAAAAACTCCCGAAAGATCAGTATAATCAGGCATGGTGGAAACTGGTAAAACAATTCCAGGGGATCGTACCACCTACGGAGAGAGGAGAGGAGTATTGTGATGCCGCGACCAAAACGCATATCAATGATGATCCCGCCCAGTATTACGATTACTCTATTGCGAGTGTGCTGGTATTCCAGTTTCATGCTTACATTGCTGATAATATCCTGCACCAGGATCCACATGCCACTAACTACTGGGGAAATAAAGCCGTGGGTGATTTCCTGAAAAAGGTGATGAGCCCTGGCGCCAGTATTGATTGGAGACAACAGCTGAAAGATGACCTGCATACTGATATGAGTGCGAAGCCAATGGTTGCTTATTTTAGTGTGTTGATGGATTATCTGAAGAAAGCGAATGCCGGTAAGAAATATTCATTGCCTGCGCAACCTGTTTTTGATTAAACACTTAAATAACGCGCAGGAAACTCACCTGCGCGTTATTTAAACAAAACTAACAATTGACCACAACGCCGCCCCTGCAATCAACACCCACAACACAACTCCCTGCACAAACGGCCTGATCCCCACTGCCCTCAACACCTTTGCATTCAATCCACACCCGATCAGAAACAATGTCAGCGTCAATCCTGCCTTAGCAATATCTACCACATAATGACCATATTCCTGTACAATAGGTATATACGTATTCAACACCATCGCCACGATAAAGAACCCTATAAATAAAGGCACCTTTACCTTCTTCTTATCAACAGAACTCAGCAGAGAAAGCGGAATGATCCATAACGCCCTCGCCAGCTTCACCGTAGTCGCCACCTGCAGGGCGGTTGTTCCATACTTACTGGCAGCCCCTACTACAGAACTGGTATCATGTATCGCAATCGCACTCCACAGCCCAAACTGTGTCTGCGTAAGATTTAACAAATGGCCAACAAAAGGAAAAAGAAAAAGCGCAAAAGAGTTTAAGATAAAGATCGTGCCCAGTGCCACGGATATCTGTTTTTCTTCAGCTTTGATTACAGGAGAAATCGCTGCTATCGCACTCCCACCGCAAATCGCCGTACCCGCAGATATCAGGTAAGCTATCTTTTTATCAATTTTTAACAATTTTCCAAGCAGCGTTCCGAATACCAATGTACCCATAATAGACGCTACGGTAAACCATAACCCCTGACTCCCCGCATGCAGCGCACTCGTTACATTCATCCCAAATCCCAATCCTACTACTGAGATCTGCAATAACAAATGGGTCGCCTTATGATTTAAATGTAAATATGGATGCCCGACAAACTGGGCAATGATTAACCCCATCAATAAAGCCACCGGCGGCGTGATGAGCGGTGTAAGGCAAAATACGAATGCCAGCAGAAAGATGACTTCCCTTGTTGTAAGACTAACTGTCCGGTCTAAAAATGTTTTGTTAATTGTTTTCATTTGCTCACAAATGTCCGGCGAAGCAATGGCAAATGAAAATCGAAAATGGTAATGGGTTATAACTTTAAGTTATGCAAAAGGGGCGATAAAAAGATCCTTTTTATCACCCCTTTCTACTTAAAAAAAACACTATTTCACTACATCTTCCAATTCTACATCTTCATTGTTATCACTGTCCTCCTGCAGCAGCACATCCTGGATATTTGACTTATCCTGGTGCCTGTTGCCATCCTCTTTTCTACCCCTGACCTTCACTATCTGTGCTTGTAGCACATCTACACACTCATTCACAGCAGGTTCAAAGTGAGGACTCACTTTCTTTACAAAATGATCCTGACCGGGTACTTCCAGCCTGATTTCACAATAATTATTTTCAGGCGTACTATCCGGCCCTTTATATAATGTAACGTTTGCACGTACGATTTTGTCTGTTTTTAACGTGTTCAGCTTTTCACGGATATATGACTCAAGTGCATTACTAGCTTTAAATCCGAGGGATTGAATAATAATATCCATAGTTCAATATTTTTACTGAAGTAACTACAGGAATTGTGCCAGATGAAATCAGGCAACCAACTGATGCCGGTTAGTGCGCTATAAAAATTCTGTTCGCAGGTGAATGGCAATCTACAAAATGCAGGAGATGCAGTTCGTCAATTATTTCATGTCATTCATGTAACGGCGTCGGGAAATAACCCACCTTTTGCGTAACTTCAGATAGATGCGTAACTGGTTCTACAAATACAAACTTTACCACATCCCCTTCTGGATGCTCTACCAGTTTATATGGTGGACAGTGGCCGTGGGGAACCCCATCAAAGCAGCGACCATCATATTTACCACCACCATGTTTCCAAAGTATTTTACCTATGTATTCTGGGAAATATTGGCAGTGTATTTCAATTTGTATTTTCTATTGCCTAAGTATTTTGAAAAGGGAAAATATACGACCTATGTCATCCTGCTGGTAGCGACTACGTTGTTAACAGCTTGTTGTATTGTACCGGGGTATTACCTAACTGCTTCGCTGGCAGGTACGACTGTGAAGGAGCTCTTTCATACAGATAGTTTCCTGAGCATTATATTGGCCAACTCCCTGCCCAGCGCTATTGCTGCTATGACCCTGGCCATGAGCATCAAACTGGGTAGAAGCTGGCTGCAAACCAGGCGAAGAGAACAGTTACTGGAAAAAGAGAAACTGGAAACCGAACTGAATTACCTCAAGTACCAGTTTAACCCCCATTTTCTCTTCAATACCATCAATTCCATTTTCTTCCTGATCCATAAGAACCCGGACATGGCCTCTGCCTCACTGGCCAAATTCTCTGACCTGCTCAGGCACCAGTTGTATGAATGTAACGATAAGCAGATCCTGCTGAATAAAGAAATTGCTTACCTTGAAAATGGAATAGAACTGGAAAGACTGCGGCAGAACGCCAATGTAGAGGTCGATATCCAGCTGCCGGCACAATACGATGCCAGGCTGGGCATTGCCCCGTTTATATTGATGACCTTCGTAGAGAATGCCTTTAAGCATGTATCAAAGCATACTGATCAGCAAAACTGGGTACAGATTGAGTTGCAGATAAACGGTCAGGAACTGCAATTGGCCGTGGCAAACAGCGTATCCGGTGCTGACAGTGAAGAAGTAGTGCACTACGGAGGTATTGGATTGAAAAATGTACGGCGCCGGCTGGACCTGATGTATCCCGGTCAGTATAACCTGACCGTAAATAGCAATAGCACCACTTTTACCATATTACTTAATTTACAATTGTCCATATTGCAAAGTATGCCCATCATGCATAAAATAGCCTGAAAACGATGATAAACTGTGTAATCATAGATGATGAACCCCTGGCCCGCGAAGGGATGGCGGACTATGTGAAGGAAATCGATTTTCTGCACCTGATCGATACCTGCGAAAACCCGGTAGCGCTCATGAAACTGATGGATCAGTATCCCGTAGACCTCATTTTCCTGGATATCCAGATGCCAAAGATGAATGGCATCGATTTCCTGAAGATCATCCGGAAACCACCTATGGTGATTATCACAACGGCCTATCCTAGCTATGCGCTGGAAGGATTTCAGCTGAATGTGATGGACTACCTGCTAAAACCTATCACTTTTGACCGTTTTTTTAAGGCGGTAAGCAAGGCAAGGGAATACCATCAGCTGGTGAACAGGCCCGCTGTACAGAAGGCGGAGGCTGCAACAGATTACTGCTTTATCAAGTGCGGCAGCAAGTATGAAAAGATCCATTTTGAGGATATTTTGTATGTGGAAGGTATGCAGAACTATATTACCATTTATACTGTAAAAGGGAAATATGTAACTTTACTCTACCTGAAAAACCTGGAACAAAATCTTGATAGCAATGCCTTTATCAGGGTGCACAAATCTTACATTGTAGCCATTGATAAAATTGAGGCGATAGAAGGGAATGAGATCTTTATTCAGCAACACAGGATCCCCATCAGCCGAAATTACAGGGAACAGGTGATTGAACAGGTGGTGTCAAATAAATTGTGGGATAAGATCCGTTTTTCGTAAACTGGTAGCACGATTACCACGATGGATTGAAAAGGTGCAAACATGACTCCATGACCGCCGTGAATGACCCATTCTAAAACCGGATCAATAAGACAAATCTTTATGACATGCATTCAGATCTGCACATTCCGGAACCCTCTATAGCCTTACTGACAGGGCTTTTTCCAGATATACCAGTTTCTGCTAATGAATCATAAAAAGAGATACAGCCGAACCGAACATTGCATCAGGCATGTTGTTTGGTAATAAGAAGCGACTTAACTTAGATGCATGCCTGAAATAATTGAGAGTTTTGCAAGCGACATTGAGAAAGTACAACAGATTGCTATCGTACCATCCCTGTTGGAAGTGATTTGCCGTACAACCGGTATGGGGTTTTCTGCAATTGCCCGTGTGACAAAGGATAGATGGATAGCCTGTGGAGTAAGAGATGAAATTAATTTCGGCCTGGTACCCGGTGGTGAACTGGAAGTGGGCACTACCATCTGTGACGAAATCAGGGATAGCGGAAAGGCCGTGGTGATAGACCATGTAGCAGAAGATGCCTTGTATTGCAATCACCATACCCCTAGAATGTATGGCATACAAAGTTATATTTCAGTACCTATCATGCTGAAAAACGGTGAGTTTTTCGGTACCCTCTGTGCAATCGATCCACGCCCGGCAAAATTAATAGAACCTAAGATCGTCAATATGTTCCAGCTCTATGCAGAGCTGCTGGCATTTCATTTGCAAAGCCAGGAAACCATGCTTGAAATGAGCAAACAACTCAATGAAAGTATCGAAGAGAACAAGCAATACCAGTTTATTTCCCATCATAATTTGCAGGAACCTTTGCGCAAGCTCCGTTTATTCAGTGATATCCTGATTGATGCTGTGGATACCAATAAGGCAGAAAAAGCAAAGGAATATGCTGTGCGGATTAATAACAATGCGCAGCGGATATCTATGATGATCCGTGACCTGTCAGAATATTCCGGTTTGAATGATAGCAAGATCCTGTATGAATCCGTGGACCTGGACAAGGTGGTCCATGATGTTTGTACACAACTATCTGTCCAGGAGGCTGTGACTGTGGGGCCACTTCCTGTAATTTCAGGGATTAATGCCCAGATTGAACAACTATTTTACCAGCTGATCCACAACGCAGTGAAGTTTGCAGCCCATGAGCGGCCTTTGCAAATTGACATCAGCGGAGAGGAAGTGGTACTGAAAAAACGCTATATAGCAATCAGGGTGGCAGATAATGGAAAGGGGATTGAAAAACAGGAAATGGAGAAGATATTCGACCTCTTTGCACATATACAATCCGGCGTAGGACTGGCTTATTGCAGGAAGATCGTCCGCAATCACGGTGGTGATATCGAGGTAAATTCCACACCGGGAGTAGGAACGACCTTCACACTATTATTACCTTTGAAGAATTAGAAATTAAAGAGGACATGGTAACTGATGATGTTATGATCTTCACCCGTTATACCCAACAGATAACCTGCACCTAATTCTATGTTTTTCCTTCTGTATGTTCTGCCTACTGCCAACCTGATACCTGCACTGAACGCAGCACCGGTAGAGAAGGGTGAACTGGTACCAATACTTTTGGTTTCGTTGAACTGGTAAACTTCATGATAATAACGCAGCTGTACACCATAGCCAACACCCCCAAAAAAGCCGAACCGGGCAGGTGCTTTCTGGGATGAACCCGCACCATAGGCAAAGTTGAATAGTACTGGCAGTTGTACGATCACGCTTTGCCAATCGTCTATCACTATTGTATCATTTGAATTCTGGGAGAAATAAGTTGATGCATAACCCACCCGTAAAGGTGCCGTAATGGATAAAGCATATTTCCGGGTTTCCAGGAATGTTACTCCCGGTGTGTAGGCAATTCCAATGTAAGGATTGTTGCCAGAATAATTAGTTTCGTCATGTAATATGCTTATTCCTAATCCATTGGTAAAATGTTGGGAATGGCAGGTTAAAAAAGCGGTTACGCAGAAAAGGGATATAAGAAGACTTTTTTTCATAGGATCTATTGATTTACAAATGTATAAAATAAATATCTATTGGTTTTGTCCAATTCAGAAACCCCCGGTTGTTATAAGGGCAAAATCTCAAAATCATGAAAAAAAGACTGAACTATTTTCAGGTAGCCAACAATGCCCTGCAAGCTTTAAGCGGTTTTGCCCCTTATCTGGCAAAATCTCCTCTAGACAAATCTTTATTAGAATTGATTTATTTTCGGGTATCGCAAATTAACAGTTGCGCCTTCTGTCTGGATATGCATACAAAAGAACTGCGTGCTATGGGTGAAGAAGAACATCGTCTGTATTTAATGGATGCATGGAGAGAAGCCCCTTTTTATTCAGACAGAGAGCGGGCGGCCCTGGCTTTTGCAGAAGCCCTCACCAAAGTGAGCACAGGCAATGTATCTGATGAAGTATATAATGCCGCTGCTGCACAGTTTTCAGAAGGAGAACTGGTAGACCTGGCCATTGCTATTGTGGCGATCAATAGTTACAACCGTTTGAACATCGCATTTGGTTCACCCATGCCGGTAGGCTCTTATAAAGTCGGGCAGTTCGCCGCAAAAAATTAATGCTATGAATGAGTTCTTATTGATCTTCAGAAAAGACAATTCCAAAGAGGCACAACCTTCTCCATCCGCATTACAGGCGAGTATCAAGCCCTGGCAGGAATGGCTGGGTAAACTGGATGCCGCCGGGGCCCTGGTGAGTCATGGCAACCGCCTCAGGCCCGAAGGGGCTGTGATCAAAGCGGGTAAGATCGTTACGGACGGACCTTATCCGGATATCAAGGAATCCATTGGTGGATTTGTGATCATCAAGGCGATAGATCTGGCGGCTGCTACTGAGATCGGGAAGGACTGCCCGGTTTTAGATGCCCCCTGGAACGGATCTGTGGAAGTACGTATGCTCTCCAAAGAAGTGTAATGGAAGATCAGGAGTTGCTCCCATATTTATTCAGGACAGAGTACAGGAAGATCATTGCTGTACTCTGTCAGCTTTTTGGTATTGCACACATTGAAACGGCTGAAGACATTGTGAGTGATACTTTCCTCTCTGCCACAGAATTGTGGAGTGAGCAGGGGCTTCCTCCAAACCCTGTGGCATGGCTGTATACCGTGGCCAAACGCAAGACGCTGAACCATATAAAAAGAGATGCGTTATTTGCAAAGAAGATAAGTCCGGAGATCAGGAACGCAAGTCAGGATATAACAGAAATGGATATTGATCTGTCAGATCAAAGTATTCATGATAGTCAGCTGGCAATGATTTTCACAGTTTGTAATCCGGGTATTCCCGAGGAATCGCAGGTAGCGCTGGCATTGAACCTGTTGTGTGGCTTTGGCGCACAGGAGATAGCGGATGCGTTTCTCACCAATAAAGATGTCATTTACAAAAGGCTGCAAAGGGCCAAAGACAAGCTGAAAGCAGATCATATTGCTATCACCGCTCCTTCTGCCGAAGCTGTGCGTGACCGTTTGGATACGGTGTTGACTACATTATACCTGTTATTCAGCGAAGGGTATTACTCTACCTCGCAGGATACGATCTTACGGAAAGACCTTTGCCTGGAGGCGATGCGGCTCACTTATTTACTGGCTTCGCATGCGCCCACCGCTGTGCCCCCGGTACATGCATTGTTGTCACTGATGTGTTTTCATGCGTCGCGGTTCGAAGCAAGAGCAGATCAGCAGGGAGAGATGATCTTATATGAGGACCAGGATACGAACTTGTGGGACCAGGAGCTGATTGCAAGAGGAACGTATTATTTGAACCAGGGTGCAACGGGCCATGTACTGACCAAATATCATTTAGAAGCAGGCATTGCTTACTGGCATACCCACAAGGAAGATAGCAGGGAGAAATGGGAGCAGATATTACATTTATACGATCAGCTGGTATTGATGGAGCCTTCTCCCATTGCTGCGCTGAACAGGATCTTCGCATTGGCGAAGGTTATGGGCAATGCAGCAGCGATAGAAGCTGCTACATTGTTACCATTGCAGGATAATCATTTTTATTATGCTTTGTTAGGGCATTTGTATACACCCCTGGATCGTACACAGGCCATGGTGCATTTCCGGAAAGCCTTGTCACTGGCTGTCACTGCGGCTGACAAGGAGGCTATCAGAAAGCAGATGCTGTAGCTGTTTTATTTTAGCCGGTGTATGCAGCGACTTTCTCAGGTCTGCTACGCTCAAATTACCCGACCTGCTTTTGTACAGGAAGGTTTTAAAAGGGTATTCATGCAGACGGTCGCTGTGTGCAATAGCGAAAAGGTCAAGTTGTTCTTTGAGTTTCGCCAGCGAAGCATCGAGGTCTGTTAAATAAGATTGTTTGTGATCCAGATATTCCTTTACTGCTGGCGATTCTTTGTACGCCAGTTTATCCAGTTCTTTTTGAATAGCGCTTATTTCCATGTTATCCCAGTCTTTACTTTCCAGCACAGGTATTTGCCATTGCGCCTGTTGTTCTTTCCAGTGATCTGTTTCAACTTTTACCTGGTGGATGATAAAACGGGGCAGCTCGATGGCGGTGAGGTAACCACCATGACAGGCGCCGGTATCGATGCCGTAGGTATTGTTGACGATGCGGGGGAGATTGCCGGTGACGGAGTGACCATAGATGACAGGTTTCGTACCGGTGTAATGATCTGTCCAGTATACGGAGGGTGTAACGCCGGTATGATGATTGGAGTGACCAGCATATTTTTTCTTCAGGTATCTCTCACCGGCAGTCGTGCCACTCAGTACATCCTGTCTTTGCGCATGCAGGGGCAGGCCATGTTCCATAGCTGCATGTACGATGATCGCATCGTCTGTTTCAAAATAATAAGGCAATTTCATGGCCCAGGCCAGGAAATGAGGATATTGCTCACCCATCTGTACTTTCACAATTTCCTGTGCGTAATTGTGAATGCCTTGCAGGTGTTTTCGTTCATGGTTACCCATGAGTGTAATGGTATTAGGGCGATCCATAAAGTACTGCCATACTTCTTTGGATGTGTTGCCACGGTCTACGAGGTCGCCCACTGAGATCAGCAGATCTTCGTCCCGGAGGCCGGTTTTTTCCAGTAGGGTCAACAGCTCATGGTAGCAGCCGTGGATATCCCCCACAACTATTGTTCTTTTCATGTCACAATATTATTTGCGAATAGCGTAGTCTTTCTGCGTATTTCTTATTTTGCAGTACAACTTTTTACAGGGAATGAGATTTGTAACTTTACTATTGTTATGCTGTACATTGGGTGCAAAGGCCCAAACCATTGTATCCCATGCATTTGGAGATGCCCACAACCCCGCTGTTATTTTTATGCATGGAGGCCCGGGCAGTAATGCTATTAATTTTGAAACTACTACCGCCGCAAAACTCGCAGCACAGGGTTTTTATGTGATCACTTACGACCGGAGGGGAGAAGGTCGTTCTGTGGATGCGAAGGCAGCGTATACTTTTCAGCAATCTTATGATGACCTGAATAACCTGTATAAACAATACAATGTGAAAAGAGCGACCCTGATCGGGTTTAGTTTTGGAGGGATTGTAGCTACAGGTTATGCGGCAAAATATCCGGCACAGGTGCGGGCATTGGTGCTGGTGAGTGCGCTGGTCGATTTGCAGGAGACATATAAAACAATTATTGCCTCCTGTAAAAAGATATATACTTCCAATAATAATACAGCAGGTTTAAAAGACCTGACCGCGTTAGAAAAACTGGATCGTAGTTCCATTGAATTCAGGAGAGGGTGTTTTAAACAGGCTTCTAAAAACGGTTTCTTTGCCACACCGAACAGAACCCCGGCTGCACAGGCGATTTATAAACAACTGGATGCGGACACCTTGTACCAGCATTATGCAAACCTGAACAATGATACCCCCGCCAATGAGTTTTGGAAACATGAAAAATATTCTACCATCAATAACCTGCCTGTCCTCGCGAAAATAGTGAAGCAGGGAGTGCCTGTGTTTGCTATGTATGGCATGGATGATGGATTGTATTCACCCGGGCAGATAGATGCACTAAAGGCCGTGATAGGTGTTAATCATGTCCTTTATTTTCGGGATGCGGCGCATTATTTATACAATGACCAGCAGGTGCATTTCCTGGGTGGCATGCTGGTGTTTTTATCATATTAGTTACCTTTGGTGATATGGAGATTACGCAGCGTCAACGGAATTTATTACTCTACATCCTGGAATGTTTAGCAGGCACGGCGATTGGATTTTACCTGTACCGCGTTTATCCTACCATCGGTGCCTGGGCCCTGATCTCTATTATTCTGGTATTGGCGCCAGACAGGAAAGATGCGATGACACTGGCTAAAACCCGTATCAAGGCGAACCTGGTAGGGGCTACCATTGGATTGACGATCTTCTTTATCCACCCGGTAAATCTGTTGATGATGTGTATAGGAGTCACCCTTTCCATCATCGCTTGTGAATTACTGAAATTACAGCCTGCTACCCGATCGGCGGCAATTGCCGTATTGATCATCACCATGCATGAACCGGGTAAATACTTCTGGGATGTGGCATTGGAGCGGGGAGGCGGGGTATTGGCAGGTTGTGTGATCGGGATGCTCATTACCTGGATCTTTCATACAGTCATTATCCGTTCTAAAAAAGTGATACGAAAAATAGGAAAATGAAAATAGCTACTTATAATGTGAATGGGGTGAATGGCCACCTGGCAGTATTACTCCGCTGGTTGACAGAAACAACGCCGGATGTGGTGTGCTTGCAGGAACTGAAAGCGCCACAGGAAAAGTTTCCGGAAGCAGCGATCCTCGAAGCAGGATATACCGCCATCTGGCACGGACAAAAGAGCTGGAATGGGGTGGCAATCCTGTCTCGCATCGGCAAACCTGAAGAAGTAAGAAGAGTGTTGCCCGGTGATCCTGAAGATCTGCATAGCCGGTATATAGAAGCTGTTGTAAATGGTATCACCATTGCATGTTTGTATCTGCCAAATGGAAACCCGGCTCCGGGACCAAAGTATGATTATAAGTTAGGATGGTTCAAGCGGCTGCATGCACATGCACAGGAATTGATGGACAGTGGTAAACCAGTGATTATACTCGGTGATTACAATGTGATCCCTACGGAGAAAGATGTATATAAACCTGCCAGCTGGGTCACTGATGCGCTCTTTTTGCCACAAACCCGTGAAGCGTTTGAGCTACTGAAGTCGCAGGGGTGGACAGATGCATTACGGAAATTATACCCGGAAGAAACCATCTATACCTTTTACGATTATTTCCGTAATGCGTATGGTAGAAATGCGGGTTTAAGAATAGATCATTTTTTGGTAAGTCCGGATGTAGAAAAACGATTGATAGCCGGCGGCGTGGATAAGGAAGTGAGGGGATGGGAGAAGACAAGCGACCACTGTCCGGTATGGATTACAATAACAGACTAATATGAATATTAAATCCTTATTACCGTACGATCGTTATACCCTGACTACCAGATTGAATGAGGGGGAAGTGAGGCGGAGACTGGAAGCCAATGTGGCTCCCCCAAAGAAACCTTTTAGCTTGTTGGTACAACGTTATGGGCTAAAAAAGAATATGACGGACAAGCCTTATGTAGGTGTGGTAGTAGGCCCTCGTTTTGAAATAGCGAGAGTCATTAACTACAAGAATTCTTTTCTGCCGGTTACCAAAGGGGAGATGAGTAATTTTCTTGGGCAGACGGAGATAAAGGTGAAAAGTAGTCCTCATCTGGCCGTCATGATATTTTCAGGCGTCTGGTTGTTCATGGTATTGGTAGGTTGTGTGGCGGTTTTGGGAGCATCTATCAATGATGGGTTTGAGCCTGTGATGTTAATACCTTTTGGGATGTTTGTATTTGGTTGTTTACTATTTACAATTCCTTATAAGTTGGAGGCGAAGAAGACGAAGCGATTTCTGGCGGAGTTGCTGGAAGCTGAGGAAGTTAAAGAAGGTTAAAATGCTATTTGGGAAGTGTATCATTATAAATTTAGTCAAGCCGGCCCCAGGACCCTGCTTTACCTTTTGATTCGTTGCACTTTTAGTGATATATAGTTAGCCGAAGATATTTGAATACCTTACCGGAAGAATAATTTAAATTATACATGATAGCCCGTACACCCACACCACCCTATTACGCAGTTATATTTACATCACTCAGAACGGAGGTAGAAGAAGGTTACAAAGACACTGCTACCCTGATGGTGGAACTGGCGCAGGCACAGCCAGGATATTTGGGCGTGGAGCCTGCACGCGATGGAGTGGGCATTACCGTTTCTTATTGGGAGAGCCTTGAAGCAATCCGTAACTGGAAGCAACAGGCGGATCACCTGATTGCGCAGCAGCTGGGGCGGGAGAAATGGTATGAGCAGTATAAGACGAGGATTTGCCTGGTAGAAAGAGATTATGGTTTTGATAAAGAATAATATATTTTATGAACGTTGATGGCTAGTCGTATAGCAGTATGAGTGGTCTGAAAGGCTTGAATTAAGTTCCGACATTTGACTTTATAAATATTTACTATACTATGAGGGTCTTATTGCTGCTTTCTTATCTAACGGTAAGTTCGTTATTTTGTGCTGCGCAGGCGCCTTTGCCTGCAAAAAATCTAAGTATTTTCGGAAGGGGGATGTATCCTGGGGATGATTCTACCTATGCATTATTGCAGGAGGCGGGTTTTAATACCGTGTTGTTATCCAGCTTTTATATTCATGGAGATGGAGATCTGTATTCCGGGGATGATAATCAGCATCCCGTGATCCATGATGGAAAGTGGGTAGGGGATACGGCTTACCTGAGAAGGGTCGCAGCGTTAAAGAAGGGGGCGAGGATTGAGATCCTGCTGGAAGGAAGATGGTACAATCAGCCACCGAATACGTTTGATTTTATGAGAGATTGGGTAGATTCAACTAAACAGGTACCGGGTGTGGTGACAGGAGTGGGTGATAACAGTACATTGTTTACCATTTGTAAAGTGTTGAAAGAAGTGGTGGGTGCCGATGCATTTTGTATAGATGATGAATCCGTGTATGATAGTCATTCTATCATAGAGATGGGTAAGATAGCGGCGAGATTAAACATGCATATGACGTTGTGTCCGTTCAGGGTGAATGAGTTTTGGAGTACTGTGTTGAAGAATACAGATCCGAAGGTAGTGGACGCGATTTATTTGCAATGTTATGATGGAGGGAGGAATGCGAATCCCGGGTTATGGAAGAATGCGATGAATCCAGTACAGCCGGTATATCCGATATTTATGTGCAGAGGATCGTTCAGTACCTGTGGCACATCGCATAATAGTAAGACGGTGGAGGAGATAAAGGGAGAGATGATCAGGTTTAAAAAAGACTATCCTGAGATGAGTGGTGCATGTATCTGGCAGATGGCGGATGTGAAGAATTTTGTAAAGAATAATTGTGCGGTGGTAGACCCATCATCCGGTACGGCAAGATCAGTAAAAGAGTTTTTGGCGCAGATAAAAGGGGCATTATCAACAGGTCTTTAAGCTGGCAACATGGCCTATAAACTAGCAGCATGTCCTATAAACTGGCCGCATGGCTTTAAATTAACTACTGGCCTTTTAAATTGCCTGCTGCAGGCAATTTAAAAGGCCAGCGCCTAAATGCCAATGCCGATTGCGTAGCAATCGGCATTGGCATTTAGTTATTAAATCACAGAAAATAGTCTTCAAGATTATATTGTTTCCTCTACAGCAGGGAAAAATTTCCAGATTATGGAAGGAATCCTTCCTATTTAATAATTAAAATACATTGAATTTCAATTAGTTGCATTGTTATTGGCCAATTGGCATCCATTTCGCATTATACTATACAGAGAATGAGAAATAATCAAACCTTTTTCCAATTGGAACACTCCGGGGTTCTTTAGGACTCCGGGGATTGTTCCTCAGAAGACAAACGACGAAGCTAAAGCCTTACATAATTAATGCTGACTTTTTGGGGGAATGCTAAAGAGGAGGGAGCGAAAGCTTCCTCCATCTTTCTTTTAAGCCCTTTCAGAAAGCCTTTATTCAAAAAGCACTCTTTCCAGAAAATCCCTTTCCAGAAAACCTTTTTCCAGAAAATCCCTTTTTTTGAAATCTCTTATTTAAAAACTCACCACCAGTTTACCAAAATGCCCACCGCTTTCCAGTTCCCTGAATGCCGTTTGCACCTCTTCAACAGGAAATACCTTATCAATCACTGGCCTGATCCCCGCTTTCAACAACCCCTTAAAACTCTCCCTGCTACCCACCGCAAACCCTGCGATCCGCTTAAAATTCAAGTTCAGATCTCCATACACATCCAGTGTAATCGCAGACCCTGTCAGCCCACCGGCAGTACATACCAGTCCATTCACCTTCACCGCCTGCAATGATTGCCGGATCGTATCCTTACCGCCTACATCCAGGGTCACATCTGCCCCGAGCCCTCCTGTAAGTCGTAACACCTCCTCCTGCCACTGCGGATGTGTGATGTAATTGATCACTGCATCTGCACCTAATTCTTTTAACCTCATAGCTTTCGCATCAGAACTGGTCGTGGCTATCACCCTGGCTCCTGCCTGACGGGCTATCTGCAAGGCAAACATCGATACCCCACCGGTGCCCTGTACCAACACTGTTTGGCCTAATTGTATTTTGGCAATATTGATCAGCCCTTCCCATGCTGTCACCCCTGCTACCGGCATGGTTGCCGCCTCCTCAAAGGAGAGGGAATCGGGGAGTTTTACCAGGCCATAATCAGGCACCGTTACATAATCCGCCATCACTCCTTGTATCTGCCAGCCAATACGTACCGCATCTTTTAATGGAATCCCATCCCCTGAAAGGAAATTCTGTACATAGGTCAGCGCTACCCTGTCACCCACCTGCCATTCACTCACCTTTTCGCCCACTGCTGTTACTATTCCCGCTCCATCGCAACCAGGTGTATATGGGAAAGGAAGTCCGGTCGGGAAGTCACCCTTCACGATCATGAGGTCCAGAAAATTCAGCGACACTGCTTTTATATTCACCACCACTTCATGCGCTGCCGGTTGGGGGATACTTGTAGTGCCTACCTTGAGTGCTTCAATTCCAGTTTTGTCTAACTGTACGATTCTGTTTTGCATATCCTTATTTTTGTATTGCAAAGTTGAAACCGTACAGAACGAAAGTCAAGTACCGGGAATTTAATCACCAGGTGATAATTTAATCACCTTTTAAGGTCTGAAACATGTATACAAGGAAAATCCCCCGTTTATATAATTGTTCGCTGGAAGTGACGATGGAAGTAATGGGCGGAAAATGGAAGCCGTTTATCATCTGTTACCTGCAGCATGGTCCAAAACGGCCCAGTGAACTGCTCAAAATGATCAATGGCGCCAGCAAACGGGTGATCAGTCAGCAGCTGAAAGAGCTGGAAGACCACGAAATTGTCGCTAAGAACGTATATGCCGAAGTGCCGCTGCGTACGGAATACTACCTGACCGACTTCGGAAATGAGCTGTTACCTGTCGTTTTGATGATGGAGCAATGGGGTAGAAAGTATCAGCCGCACCTGGAAAATAAGCGGACTGCCTGATTCAAATTTTCACAATTTTTTTACATTTAAATGTTGTGAGTTTACTAAATTGGCAGCCGTTTCATTTTAATAGGTAAGTAAATAACAATTATTTCAACCAGTATATAATTTATTATTTATTAATCTCGAATTGGCAATGTCAGCTACTACAACAAAGCATCAGCGCCGGATGACGCGCAGTCTGTATTTATTCGTATTATTATTCAGCAACCAGGTCTGGGCACAGGCAGTCAACAAATCTTCTCCACCGTTCACTGCCAGATTAATGAACATCGAGGCCGCAGCCAACACCACGTTTAACTACAATACCAAATTAAAAAACGTAGCACCCGTATCCAGGGTATTCCAGCTCTTTGCAGGATTGCCTCCCGGATGGAACGCGAATTTTAAGGTAGAAGGAATGTCGGTGACTTCTGTAAACATTGATTCCAACAGAACCGCAGATATTACCATCGAAATCGTTCCTACACTGGATACCAAACCAGGTAAATACGAAATCCCTGTTACCGCACTGGTCGGCTCAGATTCCCTGAAACTGAACCTGGAAGCGGTGATCAAAGGTACCTATGGCGTAAGCCTGACCACCCCAAGCGGTAAACTGAGTGAAGATGTAACGGAAGGCAGTACAAAAGAACTGCAACTGGTCATTAAAAATACCGGCACCATCGCCCTGGACAACCTGGATCTCTCTGCACAGAATCCGTCTCAATGGCAACTCACCTTTGCGCCTGCTAAGGTCCTCCACCTGGAAGCCGGTGCCGACACCACTATCGTAGCGACCCTGCAGGTGCCAGACAAAACACTGGCCGGCGACTACATGACCAACGTTACCGTAAGGAATAACAATGCCAATGCGAAAGCAGATTTTCGTATCACCGTCAAGACTTCTGTATTGACAGGCTGGCTGGGTCTGGTCATTATTCTGATCGCCCTGGGCGCTGTTTATTTCCTTATCCGTAAATATGGCAGGCGATAGTACATTATGGAACAACCAATTATAGAGATACATGGGTTATCCAAAACCTATGGGTCTTTGAAAGCCGTCGATAATCTCAACCTCACCATTCAGCAGGGAGAGATCTTCGGACTGCTGGGACCTAATGGCGCCGGAAAATCGACCACTATATTAATGCTGCTGGGGCTTACAGAGCCTACAGCTGGTACCGCTCACATCTGCGGATTGAATGCTTCCCGCCATCCCATTCCTGTAAAACGAAAGGTGGGTTACATGCCGGACAACGTTGGTTTTTACAACGAACTCTCTGCACTGGAAAACCTGAAATACATCGGCAGACTGAATGACATTCCTGAAGATGAAGTGGAAGCTGCTGCCCGTGAAATGCTCATTTCCGTAGGCCTGGAAGCCGCTATTCACAAGAAAGCCGGCACCTTTTCCCGTGGTATGAAACAGCGACTGGGACTGGCAGATGTATTGATCAAACGCCCGGAAGTGATCATTCTCGATGAACCTACTTTGGGAATTGATCCAGCAGGTGTAAAAGATTTCCTGGAACTGATCAGGAGACTGAACCAGGAGCAGGGCATCACCATTCTCTTATCTTCTCATCACCTGCACCAGGTACAGCAGGTTTGCAGCAGAGTGGGCATTTTCGTAGGCGGACACCTGTTAGCCGACGGAAGTGTGGAAACACTGGCGGCTAACCTGTTCAAAGCTGATCCACACGTAGTACAGGTTACGCTGCAAAACGCAGCAGGCTTGTCGGAACAGGACCTACTGCAATTGCCGGGTGTTACGAAAGTAAACATCGTGGATGCAGCGGTGGAGATTTCCGGGCAGGCAGACAATACCCCTGACATTGTACGATACTTTGTACATAAGGGATATGATGTAACCGGCGTGCAAAAACGGACGTATGGTCTGGATGAAATTTATCAACGTTATTTTGAAAATAATTTAAAGGAAAACGAGGTACAAAATGAAAAGTCTACTGGCTTATTCCAAAGGTCATTCCTTGGCAGGTTCAAAAAGCGTTAGTCCTTTTTGGGTCATGGTAAAGAAGGAGGTGGCTGACCAGGTGCATAGCTGGCGGTTCATCATTATGGCCCTGTTGATCCTGCTCACCTGGATAGGATCGATGTATGTATCGCTGTCCAATATCAGGGCGGCGATGGAGAATGTACGGGAGCAGGATACCGTGTATTTTTACCTGAAATTACTGACCACAACAGACCGGTCATTACCACCGTTTCATGTATTCATCGGGTTCTTAGGGCCTTTGCTGGGCATTGCTTTAGGCTTTGATGCGATCAATGCTGAGCAGAGCAATGGTACGCTGATCCGGTTGATGGCGCAACCTGTATACAGGGATTCGTTGTTGAATGCGAAGTTCACCGGATCACTGATCGTAGTGAGTATCCTGTTCTTTTCACTGAACATGCTGATGGTAGGCGGGGGTATGCTGATCACCGGTGTACATATAGAAGGCGCTGAGTTTGTGCGCATACTTTGCTTTGTGGTATTGAGTGTAATTTATGTGGCGTTCTGGCTAAACCTCTCCATATTATTATCAGTGAAGTTTAAACAATCGGCTACTTCGGCATTGACGGCGATTGCCATCTGGTTGTTTTTTACGGTGTTTTATCCTATCCTGGTACAGATTATCCTAAAAGGAATCTTACCTGATCCGAATACTCTGAGTCCGGAGCAAATGGTGATCTACAACCAGATCAGGCACAACTTCCTGCTTGTGATACCGAGCCAGATGTATGCAGATGGAACGACAACGTTGTTAATGCCGGTGGTAAGGAGTATGGGACCTTTGTCGATGGAGCAGATGGCGATGGCGGTGCCATCACCCTTGCCATTGAGAGAGAGCCTGTTGATCACCTGGCCGCAGGTGAGTGGGTTGATAGCGGCTACCGTGGCCTGCTTTGCCCTGTCTTACTGGTTATTTATGAGAAGAGAGATCAGAACTTAATGGTTGTCATTGTCTTGCATCAACCTTCTATAAGCTTTGTTCGACCGTTGTTCGACTGTTGTTCGACGCTTCTTCGATGCTTCTTCGACTGTTCTATAACCTCATACTGATTTCCAACCTGTTATAATTAAAAAAAATGCTTCTGTCTATAGGATAGAAGCATTTTTTTTAATTGTATATTTCATTTGAATACCTATTATTCATTTATCTCTCAAAATTAACCGGCATGAAAAGAACCCTTCTGCTACTTGGCCTCACCGTGCTCACACTCCTGCACGGCTGTACAAAGCCAGAATCTGAGCAAAGACTATCAGGTTCCTCCACGTTTAAAGCTGTCACCGCCGCCAGCACTTCGGTCATCTTTACAAATCCTTTACCATCACTCGACAACGGTAGTTATTACGATCCATGGGTGATTAACATTGGCGGGTATTTTTATTATTGTGGTTCCGACGGCGGGCGTTTATGGATTACAAAGTCGGCTACACTTGAAAACCTTTTACAGCAGACAAAGACTTACATTTTCACACCACCATCCGGTACGGGATATAGCGGGGAGCTGTGGGCGCCTGAGCTGCATTACCTGAATGGCAAATGGTATGTGTACTTTGCTGCAGATGATGGTACGAATGCCAATCACCGTATGTATGTACTGGAAGGTGGCACGGATGCCAGCAATCCACTGAACGGTACTTACAGTTTCAAGACGAAGCTGAATGCTACTACTGATCGTTGGGCGATAGACGGACATCCGTTTGTGTACAACAGTCAGTTGTATTTTGTATGGTCAGGATGGGAAGGTACGACGAACGTATCCCAGTACCTCTACATCGCGAAGATGAGTAACCCTTATACCATCGATGGGGACAGGGTTGAAATCTCCAGACCAGATTATTCATGGGAGCAGGTAGGTACACCTACGGTAAATGAAGGCCCTACTTCCCTGATCAGCGGCAACACGGTGCACATTATTTATTCTGCCAGTGGCAGCTGGACGAACGATTATTGTTTGGGACGGATCACCTGTACAAACGGGAACCTGTTGTCCAAAGCTTCCTGGACAAAAAATTCAACGGCTGTATTTTCCAGGTTCGGAAATGTGTATGGTCCCGGTCATGCTTCTTTTGTGAAGTCACCGGATAATATCCAGAACTGGATTGTATACCATGCGGCAAACAGTGATGGCAGTGGATGGGATAGAAGGGTAATGGCGCAGCAGTTTAGCTGGATAGGAGATGAGCCTTTCTTTGGGTACCCGATAGAAAAGGGAATACCGGTACCGGCGCCTTCAATTGGACCTGGTTATGCAATGCCCATTGCGAATGGCACTTACCGGATCAAATCAAAAGTGACTTCACAGTGTGTGGATGTACCGAATGCCGCTTCTACGGCTGGTTTACAAATCCAGGAGTATACGGATAACGGAACGAATGCACAAAAGTGGGTATTTACCTCATTGGGTAATGGGTATTACACGATTACGAATGTGGCGTCAGGGTTGAACCTGGATAATGCAGGTGCGTCTACAGCTGCGGGGAATATCCTGATACAGTGGACGGACAATGGGAATGCGGCGCAACATTGGAGAGTGCAGGATATGGGGGGTGGATATTATAAACTCATCAATCAAAGGAGTTTGCTGGCGCTAAATGTGCCGTATAGTAACCAGACCCCGGGTACGAAACTGGAACAGTGGTATGAGAATCAGTATGACGCGGAGTTGTGGCAGATCATACCATAAAGTGATGGATTTAAGGAAAGCCTGCCAATACCGGCAGGCTTTCCTTTTAATAAAAAAGATCGTCCTTTAATAACTAATGTCTTTTTAGTTGATTAATAGTTATTTATAAATCCTGTAGTCGTTTTGTAGTCGCGCTTGTAGTCCTCCTGTGACCATGGTTATTTGGAAAGATACCCTTGCTCCCGGACATTTGTGCCTACAAATTCTTTATATGAAATACCGATTACTAGCCAGCTGTTTGTTACTCCTTACCGGAAGCATTAGGGCACAGCAAAAATACGAAGGCGGCTCCCTCTTTGTGCAGGGATTTGCCAGGGTAATAGACCAGGGACAATCTATTTATATCGACAGCACTGGCAAAATAGCTTTTGACACCATTTATAATGATAGAAGTCTCTCAGAAGGCTGGGTCGACATCGACACCGTTTACCTGCCACAAGACATTCTGCAGGTAGGCTTAAAAGGCAAACAGGGGGTGATGACGGTGTTAGGCAAATGGATATTGCCACCCGAATATGATACCATTGACACGCAATCCGTAGAACAATGGATGGTGAAAAAAGACAATAAAGTAAGTTTGTATACCTCCAAAGGGTTTATACTCCCCTTCCGGTTTGAAGATAGTAATCAACTGGACAGCGCCTGGTTTGCCGTAAAGGAAAACGGGAAATGGGGCGTATACAATAAGGAAACGGATCAATTGACCGTACCTTATACTTACGAGGATATAGATTACTGTTATGGTTGCAACACCAAAGGTGATTACGTATTTGCCCAAAAAGATGGCAAATGGGGGGTGATGAGTTTCAACAACGAGATATTAGTGCCCTTTGAATACGATCACGAGCATATCAATATGCGGAGTGATGAATGGATAGAATCCCTCTATAAGGATGGCCGGAAGTACAGCATCAATCTCAGAACAAAGAAAGTAGAAATAGATACCTGCGAATGTCTGCCAACAGAGGATCTGTCAAGTCTGGATACACAGCTGGGCAACTATACCGGGCAGCGTAGAAATGGCAAATGGGGGTTGGTGAATGCACAGGGCAAATTGATCCTTGACCATGTATATGACGACATTAACAATTTCGGTGACAGCAGCGGGGTAGTGGGCATCGTCCGTAATGAAAAATATGGGGTGGCAGATAGTACAGGTAAGATCATCATTCCACTGGCTTATGATTATTGGGTGGAACCACAGTGTAATGGAGCTGTATTTTTAGGAGAAAAAAACGGGAAAGGCGTTGCATTTGACAAAACCGGGAAACAGATCTTAACACAATACAGCCATTTTAAAACAATGGCCCTGGAAGATGGGACGAGGATGATCTCGATTGTACAGGGTAAGTTAATGGGTTTTTATAACCCTGCCAGCGGCAAACTGGTACCTCCTAAATACACGACCCTCAGTTATTATGGTGATTCACATTACCTCACAATCGGGGTAGGTGACAAATATGGATATATCGACAAAGAAGGGAAAACGATTGTACCACCTATCTACGATTACACAGATCTTCATTACATAACCGGGAATGACCTGCTGGTAAAAGTGACCCTGAAAGATAAAATGGGTGTGTTTGATATCAAACAACAGAAAGTGATCATTCCGCTCGTGTACGATTACATTTCCAACTATACAGACAGCTCCATCCTGCAGGTGAGCAAAAACGGGTTAAATGGATTGTATGATATTTCAGGCAAGCTGCTTTGTCCGGTGAAATATAAAGACATCATTCCTTTTGACACCGTATATTCCTATTTAAAGGCGAAGGATACATCAAAAGTAGAAGTATTGAACAACCGTACACATGAGCTGACAAAACTGCCATGGGATACCGCGTTTGTGGCATATGAAGGCCATTTTTTGCTGGTATGGGAGCATGGTAAGAGTTTCATCTATGATATAGAGAAAAAGCAGCGGGTAGAAGGCGCTTATTCAAAAGGTGGTTATCCTGAATACCTGGGGTATTTTGTAAATCACCGTGCGAGTATCATGAAGAACAAAAAGTTTGGTTATATCGATCCGAAAGGAGATTTCGTGATCCAGCCTAAGTATGATTATATTTCTAATTTCCACAAAGGGGTAGCAGCAGTGTATCAATGCCTGGATACGGCGAATCGCATTTACAAATACGGCTATGTAGATTCAACAGGCAGGGAAATCGTACCGGTTATTTATGATTTACCGCAGCAGATTGTGCAGCGATTTTCAGAAGAAGCTTTCTTTGGAGAGGAAGATGCAGAGACGCTGGTGCTGATGAAAAACGATGGCAGAAGAGGTCTGGCAGGGTTAAATGGCAGGATTATATTGCCGGTGAACTACGATAATATCTCTCCAGAAAAACATGGCAAGGGTTACCTGGTACAACAGGGAGATAAGTTCGGTATCCTGGATACGAATGGCAATGAAATATTGAAACCCCAATATGTAGATATCATGCTGAATGAAATGGCAGGGTATGATGGCAAGGTATCATTTAGTTTTCCGGTAATGGCGAGAGAAGGTAATGATGATAACTGGATGTATATAAACGAACATGGCAAATCGATCGGTGTGAAGGTAGCAGCTTATGTAGATATGAGGATATTGGATTGGGGAGAATTACCGATAATAGATCCCCCGGTCGTGCCGGCGCCACCGTTGCCAGGCGGAGATAAAGAGCCACAATAAAAAGAATGAGCGCCTGAGGCGTTTAAATGGCAACCGTAACAGCATAAAAGGGAGTGTATCAAAAGTATGATACACTCCCTTTTCTTTTTACCTTTGATCTGTTATGAAAAAGATACTCCTTTCCATCTGCTTATTCATCAGCATGGTGAGCCATGCACAGCACACCACTTATTGCAATCCAATCAATATTGACTATGGCTATACACCTATTCCCGACTTTGCGGAATGGGGAAAACATAGGGCCACAGCAGACCCTGTCATAGTGAATTACAAAGGAACCTATTATTTGTTTTCGACGAACCAATGGGGCTATTGGTATAGCGAAGATAGGGTGAACTGGACCTTTGTATCCAGGCGGTTTCTGCGCCCCTGGAATGCAGGATACGATGAATTATGTGCGCCGGCAGTGGGTGTAGTGGGAGATACGATGATTGTATTTGGGTCAACCTATACACGGAACTTTACTTTATGGATGAGCACCTCGCCGAAGGAGAATGCCTGGAAACCATTGGTAGATTCTTTTGAAATTGGAGGTTGGGATCCCGCATTCTTTACGGATGATGATGGCCGTTTGTATATGTATAACGGGAGTAGTAACCGGTATCCATTATATGGCGTGGAGCTGGATCGTACGAGTTTTAAACCGGTCGGAACCAGACAGGAAATGTATTTGCTGGAACCCTGGAGATATGGCTGGCAGCGGTTTGGAGAGCATATGGATAATACCTTCCTGGATCCGTTTATTGAAGGTGCCTGGATGACGAAATACCATGGTAAATATTACCTGCAATATGGCGCACCGGGTACAGAAATGAGCGGGTATGCAGATGGTGTGATAGTAGGCCCTGCACCATTAGGGAATCACTTCACACCACAATCAGATCCATTGTCATTCAAAGCTGGTGGCTTTGCAAGAGGTGCAGGGCATGGCGCTACATTTACAGATAACAAAGGTGCATATTGGCATGTGAGCACAATGGGCATCAGTGTGAAGAATAATTTTGAACGCAGGATCGGCATCTGGCCGGCAGGATTTGACCAGGATGATATGATGTATTGTAATACAGCCTTTGGCGATTACCCGCATTATACAAATGGTGATTTTACCGGGTGGATGTTGTTGAATTATAACAAGCCGGTAACGGTATCGTCTACATTAGGACGTTATACTGCCAACAATGCGGTAGATGAGGATATTAAAACCTATTGGAGTGCCGCCAGTGGCGATGCAGGAGAGTGGATACAATCTGATTTGGGCAATGTGTCTGAAGTACATGCCGTGCAGGTAAACTATGCAGACCAGGATGCCACTTTCTTAGGCAAGCAAACGGATATTTATCACCAGTATAAATTGATGTATTCATTAGATGGAAAGAAATGGGTGTCATTAATCGATAAAAGCAAAAATAAAACGGATGTGCCGCATGATTATGTCGCATTCGCAACGCCTTTAAAAGCCAGGTATATCAGGCTGGAAAATGTACATATGCCAACCGGGAAGTTTGCCATCAGTGGTTTGCGGGTATTTGGAAATGCATCAGGCCGCAAACCCGTTCAACCGGAAAACCTTATCGTGCTGCGTACAGAAAAAGATAAGCGGAGTGCATGGGTAAAATGGAAGCCAGCCACGGATGCTTATGCCTATAATATTTACTATGGTACCGCACCTGGTAAGTTGTATACAAATATCATGGTGTACAATGCAAATGAATACTGGTTAAAAACACTGGATACGGAGAAGATTTATTATTTTACAATAGAAGCCATTAATGAAAATGGGGTATCGGACAAGACCAGGGTGCTGAAGGTCGAATAATCATTCTAACTTATGAAATCCCATTAAAAATGATAAATCTCAGCTCCTCACCCGCCTTCAATCATACATAAAAGGTGGCTAACGATTTTGGACCGATTATCCTATTAATACGCCGTTTATTACCAGCTGAAAAACCATCTGATTTTCATCTTTGCACTGTTAAACAACACAATTGAAGATGAAACGAGCCTTCTTGTGTATCCTCGCGTTTTTTCCACTACTCATCTATGCGCAGGATACCATCAAAAAACGGCCTGCTCCGAAATTCTTACCACTGAATTATGAAGAAGATTACCGCTATCTCTCGAATAAGGAGCTAAGAACCGGACTATGGGCAAAACTGAAATACATTCCTCTATGGAAAAACGGATACATTACTATCGGTGGTGAAATCCGTCCCAGAGGGGAGTTTAGACAACATTTAAAATATGGTAAAGGCAATGAAGACCAGGGCTTCGACTGGCAACAACGCTCCCGCTTATGGGCTGATATCCATATTTTAACTAACCTCCGGGTATTTGGTGAAGTACAATCCGGTACTACCTACGAACTGGATTATAATCCCTCTCTGACAGACTATAACCCCGGCGAACTCCACCAGGCATTTGCTGAATATACGGTGAACTTAGGCGCCGGCAGCAAAGTATATTTCAGAGCTGGCCGCCAGGAGATCTTGTTTAACAAAGCACGTTTATTCGATGTAAGACAGCCACCCAATAACCGTCACTCTTTTGATGCAGGTAGGATCGGTGTGAAATTGGGCGCGTGGAATTTCGGTGTGATCGGTGGGGAGGAAGTACAGGACAAAGCCGGTTACTTCAACGACCCTTCCAACAAGAACCTGAAATTTGGTGCTGCACATGTATCCCTTAAATTAGGTGGTGTATTGCCAAATTCTACGGCAGAACTGCTGTATATCTATACCGATAAAAAAGGTGCTGCCAATGCGCTGTACAACGGCACTAGAAATACTTTGTCCGCCCGCATCGGTGGTGTAGAAGGAGGCTGGAACTACGATGTAGAACTGGTAGGTCAGACAGGTAAAAGCAATGCAGGAAAACAGATCCATGCATGGTATGTGGCGACAGAAAGTGCCTATACCTTTAAGGCAAAATGGAAACCATTCGTAGGTACCCGCATCGATATCGCTTCAGGTGATAAAGACTCAACTGACAACAAGAGTAACAGCTATGACTATCTCTGGTCAAAAGGTATGAGCTGGGTGCCGGATCTGGGGTATACCAACATCGCAGCAGTAGGTCCGATATTCGGTTGTAAGCCAACAGCAAAACTGAGCATTGACTTTACCGTGCAGGAACTGTGGCGTACTTCCAGGGAAGATGGTATCTATGCCATGTCTGGTATACAAATCAGAAGCGCCAGTGCTGGTACTTCCAGTGTAATAGGAACACGCTGTGTAGCGAAAGCAGAATACCAGCTGAATCCATTCCTGCTATTTGGTGCATATATGAACGAAACCTTCAAAGGAGAATACTTAAAACAGGCAGGTAGTAGCCAGAACATGGTGTACGCACACCTGTATAGTGTATTCAGATTCTAATTTAACCATTACCCAAAAAGCCGCTGCTTATCCTGAAGGGGATAAGCAGCGGCTTTTAAAATGATCTCAATCCTGTTCTATTCTGGCCAGTGGAATTTGCTTGCGATACTCATTGGGCGTTAGCCCGGTATGTTTTTTAAAGAGCCTGGTAAAATAAGAAGGATCATCAAAACCCAATTCATAAGCAATCTCAGAAATATTGGAATTGAAATGATACAAATGTGCTTTTGCTTTTAGGATCAGTTCCACCTGTACCACCTGCAGTGCCGACATTTGTTTGAGGGAGCGGCAGATGCGGTTCAGGTGTTTGGCGGTAATGTGCAGGTGATCAGCATACACCTGTAAACTCGTGAATGGACTTTTGGAAACCTTAATGAGATGCTGAAATTTCTTGAAATAATATAAATTGTTATTGTGCCCGGATTTGAGCGAAGGCTGTTCGTTGGAGTAGCGATAGAATTGCAGTACTAATAAGTAGAGCATGTGTTCCAGGATAATCTCTTTCCCTACTTTAGACTCATTGAATTCAGTATGAATTTTATTGAATGATTCCCTGAATGGAGGCAATACATCTCCTTTCAACACGAAGATGGTTTCCAGCGCATGCAGAATATTCGGATATCTTTCATGCAGAGTCTCCGTATAAAAATCAGAGAAGGTGAGAATACGGCCATCTATATGTGCACCGAAATGAAAACCGTGAATACTCAGTGGTGGAATGAAACACATAAAAGGTGCTTCTAAACAGATTTGCTCATCGGCAGTATAAAAAGTAGCGTACCCACTTTCGACAAAAAATACCTGGTACAATGAACTGTGAAAATGTGCGTCTACTTCCCAGTTGAAATCCTTACTTCTGTTTTCAATTGTTTCACAAAAAATATAATTCTCTTTGTGAGTGTTTTTTTCTCTATATAGCCCGGAGTAATTAATGAACTCATGGTGCTGAATGCTGTTCGCGTGCATAGCATACATTTGAAATTCAAAATTAAGTGGCCCATGCGCCTTCCATTCTGACCACAGACAGTCGATGGACTGATTTTAATCCGGTTCGAATTGTCCTATTTAATAAGTCAATAGTGCAAGCACGGCGAATTTTGATGGATGACCTTTGTTTTATAAAACAATAACACAATGAGTCAGGAAAACAAACCCATAGTAATCGATGACTTGCGGAGTGCATTGGAATTATTGAAAACAATTCCTCAGCAATATCATGAAACAGATGTATTGATCGATCCAAATGCGGACTTGGCAGGTGTATACAAACAAATAGGTGCAGGTGGTACCGTACAGCGTCCTACCCGCCTTGGCCCTGCCATGATGTTCACTAATGTAAAGGGGTATCCTGGTGCTAAGGTACTGGTGGGCCTGCTGGCTAGCAGAGACAGAGTAGCGGCTATGTTGGGTGCGCCAGGCGTAGAACTGGGTAAATACATGGGTCAGGCTGTAAAGAATTACATTGCCCCTGTAGTGGTACCCAATGCAGGGGCCCCCTGCCAGGAAGTAGTGTACAAAGCTACCGACAAGGATTTTGACCTGAGAAAGATCCTGCCTGCACCAACGAATACACCTGAAGATGCGGGTCCTTATTTCTGCGAAGGACTGGTATTAGGCTCAGATCCTGAAACAGGCCACAGCGATGTAACTATTCACCGCCTCTGCGTACAGGGCAAAGATTCCATCTCCATCTATTTTGCACCAGGCAGACACATAGATGCCTTCCGTGAAAAAGCAGAGAAAGCTGGCAAACCACTGCCTATTACCATCAACATGGGGCTTGATCCTGCTATCATGATCGGCTCCTGTTTTGAAGCGCCTACCACACCATTTGGCTTTGACGAACTGTCCATAGCCGGTGGTCTGCGCAAGAAACCAGTAGAACTGGTAAAATCCCTTACCATCAACCAACATGCTATCGCGAAGGCCGAAATCGTGATTGAAGGTGAAATTCTGCCAAACGTAAGAGTAGTAGAAGACCAGAACACCAACACAGGTCACGCTATGCCTGAATTTCCAGGTTATAACGGTCCTGCGAACCAATCACTGCCACTGATCAGGGTAACAGCGATTACCACCCGCAAAAAACCGATTATGCAAACACTGATAGGTCCGGGTGAAGAACATACCAGCCTGGCAGGTATTCCAACAGAAGCCAGCATTTACAACGCTGTAGAAGCTGCACTGCCTGGTTTGCTGAAAAACGTGTATGCACATACCTCCGGTGGTGGTAAATTCATGAGCATACTGCAAATTCAGAAAACCAAACCAACAGATCAGGGTCGTGAAAGACAAGCTGCGCTGGTAGCCTTTGCTGCTTATTCTGAACTGAAACAGGTGATCCTGGTGGATGACGATGTAGACATCTTTGACAGCAACGACGTATTTTGGGCAATGACTACCCGTTACCAGGGCGATATCAGCACCATTTTTATTCCAGGTGTTCGTTGTCACCCACTGGATCCTTCACAGGACCCTTCATTCGATCCTAAGATTTTAGGTAAGGGTATTTCAACCAAGACTATCTTTGACTGTACCGTTCCATGGAATCTGAAAGACAGATTCAAACGTGCGCAGTTCAAAGAAGTAGATGCAACGCCTTATTTACCTGAGTGGTTTAAATAAACAGATGAAAAAAAACGGGCTGGCTGAAGGTGCTCCTTTGGCCAGCTCACTAAAAAAAATCATATGCTAACCGGACCAATTATAAATTCCGTCGCAACATTAACCGGCTCCATCATCGGGGCTACTATGGGAAACAAAATTCCTGAACGTCTCCGTCTTGCTCTTCCTATGACATTTGGTGCAGCTTCCATGGCACTGGGTATTAACTCAGTGGTCAAGGTAAGCATGCTGCCACCAGTAATCCTGGCACTGCTGGTAGGTAGTGCGATCGGTGAACTGCTGAAAATTGAAAAGGGAATTGAATGGGCGGCTATCCGTGTCAACGGACCAATTCAGAAGATCTTCCCAAGAGAAAAAACGAATGAAGATCCGCAGGCTTTCCTGCAGAATTTTGTGGCTGTACTGGTACTCTTCAGTGCAAGTGGTACAGGTATATTTGGGGCATTGAATGAAGGTATAACACATGATCCAACCGTATTGATATCCAAGGCGATGCTGGATTTCTTCACATCCGCCATATTTGCTACTTCCCTTGGCTTTATTGTGGCTACTACAGTAATTCCGCAATTTATCATTCTCTGCGGTTTGTATTTACTGGCCGGGGTGATCCTGCCTTTGACCACTCCCCAGCTGATTGCTGACTTCTCTGCCTGCGGCGGCATAATCATGTTCGTAACAGGGTTCAGGATCTGCGGTATTAAGAAATTCCCTATAGCTAATATGTTGCCCGCGTTATTGCTGGTAATGATATTCTCACATTACTGGAGGTTACTCTTCCATTAGCAAAATAGCCAGCCGGGGCTATAGGCAACGGCTGGCCTTTTTCTTTAAACTGATTTTATGAAAAAGAGGATTATAATAGGTATCAGTGGCGCTACCGGTCTGCAATACGGTATTCGTGCACTGGAACTGCTCAAAGAACAGGATGTGGAAACACACCTGGTGGTAAGCAAAGCGTCGGAACTGGTAAGGACCTACGAAACCGATATAAAGCATGAAGAACTCATGTCTATGGCCGATGTAATTTATCCTACCGCCGATGTGGGAGCCGCTATTGCCAGTGGCTCTTTCAAAACCTTAGGGATGCTCATCGCCCCCTGTTCTGTAAAAACGATGTCAGAAATTGCCAGCGGTATTACCAACTCCCTCTTATCCAGAGCGGCCGATGTGGTTCTGAAAGAAAGAAGGAGACTGGTATTGTTATTCAGGGAAACTCCTTTACACCTGGGTCACCTGAGAAGCATGACACAGGTAACAGAGATGGGAGGAATTATTATGCCCCCGGTGCCGGCCTTTTACCTGCGACCACAATCGGTCGATGAAATTGTAACCCATACAGTCGCAAGAGCACTGGATCTTTTTGGATTTGATATCGATGTGCCAAGATGGAATCATGATCATAAGGCACAACTTCCTTAAATTTGCTGCATCAACAAATGCAGAACATATGTCGAAATTGAATATTCTGGTGCTGGGAATGTTCCTGGCTGCGTGCAACAGTGGACAAACGAATAAAAATACTACCGATACGATTGCGACTTCATCTGCAGTGCCACAGCTTGAGGAAGTATTCGCAGACTCCGCTTACCAGATTACGGGCGTAGCGGTGGCCAAAGATGGCCGGTTATTTACCAATTATCCTTACTGGGGCGAAAAACACGCATATTCCGTGGTAGAAGTGGTGAACGGTGAGCCCGTTCCTTATCCTGATACTACCTGGAATAGTTTTAAAAAAGGTGAAGATGGACAAAACAAATTTGTCTGTGTACAGAGCGTCGTGACAGATGATCAGGGTTTTTTGTGGGTCGTAGATGCAGCAGGCATCAATTTAGGACCTGTCTACCAGGGAGCCAATAAAGTGTTGAAAATAAACCTGGCTACCAATAAAATAGATAGGATCTATCATTTTCCCGAATCAGTGGCTGGCAAGGATAGTTACCTGAATGATATCAGGATTGACAATGTGAATGGGTATGCATATATGACCACATCCGCCAATGGTGGAATTGTAGTGCTGAATACAAAAACAGGAGATTCCCGGCTGGTATTACATGATCATTATTCTGTGCTGGCGGAAAAAGGGTATCACTTTGAAATGAATGGTAGAACGATGGTCGTGAATTCAGATGGTATCGCCCTCACGGCAGATCAGCAGTGGTTATACTACAAACCATTGACGGATGATAAGCTGTACCGTATTAATACCGATCTGCTTCGAAACTTTAAGACATCTAAGAAGACCTTGCAGGACAGTGTAAAAGACCTGGGCAAGTTTGTAACCACCGATGGGATGATCTTAGACAAAGAAGGCAATCTGTACATGGGTGACCTGGAAAAGAGCGCCATCGTGAAGATCACACCAGATCTGCAAATGCATTACATCGCGCAGGACAAAAAGCAATTGTTATGGCCGGATAGTTATAGTATCTCTGATGATGGCTATTTATATATTTCCTGTTCCCAGATCACTTATCCTCCTACATTACCATATAAAATATTTCGGTTAAAAATATAAGGATATTTTCCCACGCTTAGCTAGATAGCTTATGACGGTTGTAAGTGGAAGCTATCATAAAAAGATGGGGATGTATCATAAGTTGCCAGAAGGCTCCGGGAATTGCATGTACGAAAATTCTCTCCATCAGGTACCAGAATAAAAAGGGGCTGTCTCGATGTTTTGAGCCAGCCCCATCTTTTTTCTGAAAATGGTTTTCATACCTGTTGGAGAACTCCCTTAGTGATGAATGTTTTTATGCGGATACCTGATGGAGATAGTTAATCCCTGAAGTAACCTTGAAAAGATTTTTATACAACTACTTTTATGATAGCTTTGCTTTGAAAAAATCTATCGTTCGCTTCCACGCCAACTCTGCCGCAGCCTTGTCATACCTCGGCGTCGTATCATTATGAAACCCATGATTCACCCCCGGATAAATATAAGCCGTATACTCTTTCTTTTCTTCTTTCAGCGCTGCTTCATAAGCCGGCCATCCTTCATTCACATGTGTATCCAACTCACCAAAATGCAATAAAAGGGGCGCCTTGATCTGTGCTACCTGGTCGCGTGAGGGCTGTGCACCATAAAAAGGCACTGCTGCTGCCAGACCGGGTACCTTCACCGCCATCATATTCGCAATCCATCCTCCAAAACAGAACCCTACCACACCTACTTTGCCATTACAATCTTTATCGCTCTTCAAATATTCAAAGGCAGCAATAAAGTCTTCCAGCATTTCATTCTTATCTCTCTTCGCCTGCAGTTCGCGTCCTTTATCATCAGAACCCGGATAGCCACCTAATGGCGTCAATGCATCAGGTGCAATGGTGATAAACCCTGCCAATGCGGCACGCCTTGCAACATCTTCAATATACGGATTCAATCCCCTGTTCTCATGTACGATTACGATACCACCCAATGGCTTTTTCGCATCTGCTGGTTTGGACAAAAGTGCTTTGATACTACCGCCTCCTTTAGGGGAGTTGTAAGTAATAAACTCCGTCTTTAGTCGCGGATCATCAGGTTTTACCTGTACATTATCCTGGTAGTTAGGCATCAGAAAGCTCATCAGTGCGGGCACTGTGATGCTCCCTACTGCAAATACAGAAAGCTTGTCGATAAAGTCCCGCCTGCTCAGGCGATTATGGGCATAATCGTCATACAGGTCAAAGACTTCCTGTTTAATATCCTCTTTCTTGATGTTACTGCTCATATGGATGAAGGTTTATCCTTTAAATTTAAGATATTATCTGAACTTAAAGGATACCGTCGTACTGAATCTGCGTGGCATCATCTGACTTACATAGCTACCCCAGTATACTTCATTGGTGAGGTTATCCATTTTCAGGCTGATACGGTAAGCGGAACGCTCATAACTTAATACGGCATTCAATACAGTATAAGAAGGAAGATAGAACTCACCGGAAGAACGGGACTGCGTTATATACGCCTTACCGTTATAGTTACCGCCGATCCCTAATCCAAGGCCGCGTATTGCCGTATTTAAAAAATGATAGCTTACCCACAGATTCGCCATCTGTGCAGGACCTGTCCATTGATGAAGGCCATCTACATCAGCATTTGTATTGATAGTATAGATATCATTGTACGCATACCCGGCAATGATGTTCAGTCCTTTGACCGGGTTGGCAATCACTTCCGCTTCGTATCCTTTACTCAGCTGACCACCATCCTGAACAGAATAGCTATCAGCATTCGTACGGATCACGTCATCCACCTTGATGTGGTAGTAGCTGAAGGTACCATTCAGTTTGCCATTAAAGAACTCCATTTTTACACCGGTTTCCCATTGGTTCGCATGACTTGGTTTGAAAGAACTGAATTTACCATCTGGTTGTTGAGTGGGTGCATTATTGCTGAAACCGTTCATGTAATTACCAAATACTGACAGGTGTTTAGGCACCAGCTGGTATACGAGCCCTAACTTGGGAGAAAGGGCAGTCTGGTTATATTTGCCGGTAGTCGTATCGTTATTGGCATCGTAGGTACCATTGTTTACAAAGTGGTCCACACGCAGACTGGCCATTACCAGCAGTTCATCAGTAATATTCAGTACATCGGATGCATACGCGCTGTAGATGCTTTGTTCACTCCTGCTTTTAGAGCTTGGAACGGTTGCCAGCGCCGCCTGTAAAGCAGGTATGGTCAGTTCATTATACCTTGGGTCATGACCTGCAATTGTCACCTGGTCAAAACCATATACGCTTGCAGAAGTCGCGTTCGTGATACCATTCAGGAAGTCCAGCCCTAATACGAGGCGGTTGCGGAGCTTACCTATTTTAAAATCACCATTAAAGTTCTGTTGTACTTCGGTATAATTATATTGGCTATGCTCATAACCCGGATTGCGGGAAACGGCGGTATCACCTAAAATACTGTTCCAGCTCCAATAGCCCTCTACTTCAGAATTGGTATGAGAGAAGGAGGTCTGTGAAGTCCACTGATCATTGATCTTGTAGTTTACTCCACCATTTAAACTTACAGAAGGCGTTTTCCCATAGATGTCGTTGCTGCTGTAAGATCTTTTCCAGTTTACACTCAGCAGTCGTGGATTGGTTTTGGTAAAAGAAGCCTGCGGAAACAAACGGTTGAAGTCATTTGCTTTCTGGTTATATATTTCTGCATCCAGTGTTACAGTAAGTCTGTCACTGGCTTTATATACAAGGGATGGCGCAATGAACAGTCGCTTTGTAAAGCCTGCATCCTGAAAACTACCTTCATCGTGGTAAGCGATATTGGTACGGAGTAGCAGGTCTTTTTCTTTGTTCAGGGGCGTGTTGAAATCGGCTGTTACCCTGCTTAAACCAAAGCCCCCTAGAGTATAACTGATTTCCCCATTAAAGGTCTCATACGGTTTCTTCGTCACCCTGTTCAGCAGACCGCCAAAAGAAGTAAGGGAACTACCAAACAAAGTAGCGGAAGGACCTTTCAGTACTTCGATGCGTTCGATGTTGGCAATTTCAATACTGTTAGCTTTGTAATCCTGCAGGCCGTTGCGCAGGTAGCTGGTGGTAAAGAACCCTCTCAGGTTAAAGGAATTGGAACCATTGACCAATGCCTGGCTTACGCCGGTTACATTTTTCAACACATCGTTATAGCTCACGATCACCTGGTCCTGAAGTAATTCCTTTGGTACTACATTGTACACCTGCGGATTCTCCAGGTTCTTCAGGGGCATACGGGCGATGTTCTCAGTTTCCTTCTTTGCAAATTTATTATAGCCTGAAGAGACGGTAACTTCCTGCAGGGTGTGATTATCTTCAGAAAGAGAGAAGTTGATCGTTACGGTTTGATCATTGGCTACTTCTACCTGTTGAAATTGTGCTTTCAGTCCTGTAAAACTGGCGACTATTGTATACTTACCGGTTCTGATATTATTCAGCTGATAATGTCCCTGTCGGTCAGCAGAGGTGCCGGTATTACCGGGTTGGAGGGTGATGTCGACGAAAGGGGCGGGCTTGCCGTCGGCAGTTCTTACTTCGCCTGTGATGGTGCCATGTTGGGCCATGACAGTGAGACTGCAGACAGAAAGTACTGCCACAAAAAATGTGCTTTTAAGCATGTGGTATAGTATTATAGATAATGGTATATAATTCGTGCAATATCAGGTTGGTCAGAATAGTTGTATGCAAATCTGGCGGTGCCAAAATTAGGCAATAGGGCGTCTGCCGGTTTACGCATTCCGGAAAAATTAAAGAGAAGAATAAATCGCTTTTGAGCGAAGAAATTTGTAGAAATTGATTAGTGCTCTTTTAATTTATTTTCTATTCTCCTGTCAGGGATGAACCAGATAACGGCTATGAGCACATAAAAGAAGATACTGATAATGGGGTAGAACCAGGCAACAGCGATACCGGAAATATACAGTGCAATAGAGAGATAGGTTTTGTAATCGCTTTTATAGGCATCTTTGAGCCGGGAGTTAGGTCCTTCATGTTTGATAATAATAATTGTCAGCAACTTCCATGAGGCGCCACACATCAGGAGAATAAATCCATAGAAAGCTACAGGCAGCGAGGCAAAATGGTTCTCATCTATCCACCCGGTAGCAAAAGGTAGCAAGGAGATCCAGAAGAGCAGATGAAGATTGCCCCAAAGGATAGCGCCATTTACTTCTTTGACAATGTGGAAGAGGTGGTGGTGGTTATTCCAGTAGATACCTACATAGATAAAACTGAATAAGTAAGAGAGCGCGATGGGGAGGAGGGGAATAATGGCGGTGAGGTTGGTGCCGTGGGGGATTTTGATTTCCAGTACCATGATGGTGATGATGATGGCGAGGACACCGTCACTGAATGCTTCAAGCCTGCTTTTATTCATTGTGGTTTCTTACTAAATTACAGATATTTATCCTAATACCGGTTTACCTGGCAGATACAATATGCTTGCCCGCCAAATAATCCTGTTGTATCATATACGCACCCAGATTAAACCATGCCGTACATTCATTCAATACAAATGCATCGGCACTGCATGCCCACACCTTGTTGTCAATCAGGTATTGGTCGGGATGTTGATGCAGCATAATCTCCCAGTGAAATTCATGTAGTGCCGCCAGCTCATAACAATACGTTTTTAACTTTCCACTATTGGATACAGGTGAGTCAAAAACCCACACTACCTTTTGCACACCCAGCGATTGCAGGGCACGGCCCACCAGCAATAACACAGCTTCAGTCTGCGCTACCTGTTTGTAAGTGCCATGTACAGAAGAGATGTCTCTATAGCAACCATCCAGTCCTTTAAATACAACTCCCCCGGAAAGTAACGTTTCTAACAATATGAGAATATTGAACCCATCCACATAAATAGTCTTGTCTTTCAATTGCTCAGGGCGCAGCTCTTTTTGTAACCTGTTTTGCAACTCCTGTTCACCACATACCATTCCCAATAATGCGGTTTGTTGTTTCTTCACGAGTGCGTACCGGTTGCCTACCAATGCAACAGCTGCCCTGGCAGGGTAATTCCTGGATAGTAAATAATACATATCCGCTACAGCCAGTTTCAACTTTTTCCCGTCTTCAAATAAGGCATTATCCTGTTCATTGGTTCTCATGCAGGCAAGTTACTATATTTGTAGCTATGGATTGGAAAGCCCGTTTTGAAACACAATCCTTCAACGAAGGAGATATCATATTTGCCCCCGGTGGCATTTGCAGGCACCTGTATTTTATTAATCAGGGAGTGGTGCGCATTATGTCTGTTTCTGACAAGGGAGATGATATTACCCATTATTTCCTGAAGGAGGATTATTTCTGTACGATACTGGGAAGCTTTTTGGAGCAAATACCCGCGCTGGAGGGAATACAGGCCGCGACCGATGTTGAAGTCTTAGTGATCGGGAAGGATGAATTCAACCAGTTATCCAAAGAAGACGAAGCTTTCAAAAAGACGTTTGATTTGCATACCACCCAGGGGTTATTACAAAAGATACAGTTTAAGAATATGCTGCATGGCCATGATGCCACTACCCGTTACCGTTTATTCCTTGAAAGACTCCCTGATATCGCTGCCCGCGTACAATTAGGATATATCGCATCTTATCTTGGCATTACCCAGCAATCCCTTAGCAGGATCCGTAAGAATTTACCAAATGGTAAATAGATTGGCAATACGGCAGGCTAGTTTTACAGCATGGAAAATTTAGCAAACAAAAAGGTGCTCATCCTCGGAGGCAGCACCGGATTAGGACTGGCCACGGCAAAAGCCGCTGCCGCAGAAGGCGCACTTGTAACAATCGTATCTAAAAATCAAAAAAGATTAGACGACGCCGCGAAACAATTGCCGCCCGGAACCACTGCATTTGCCATCGATCTGAGTGACGAAAAAGCCATCCAGTCATTTTTTGACACCTTTGGCAACTTTGATCACCTCGTGTACACCGCAGGTGAAAATCTCTCCTTATCTGTCATCAAAGACATGGACCTGGCTGCCAGCCGCAGGTATTTTGATATCCGCTACTGGGGCGCCGTTGCCGCTGTGAAATTTGGTGCTCCCTATATCAACCCCGGAGGGTCTGTTACCCTCACCAGCGGAATTGCTGCTGTAAAGCCCACAATCAGCTGGAGTATTGGTAGTAGTATCTGTGCCGCAATGGAAGGATTTACCCGCGTAATGGCCTTAGAATTGGCCCCTGTGAGGGTAAATATCGTGAGCCCCGGTCTGGTGAGGTCAAATTTATGGGATAGCATGAATGCCACAGAAAGAGAACAGCTGTTTGATACCTTTGCACAGGCATTGCCTGTCAGGTGGGTGGCAGCCCCGGAAGACATCGCCCCGACATATCTTTATCTCATGAAACAGGCATACAGCACAGGACAAAAGGTAACCGTCGATGGAGGTGCCCTGTTGATATAAATAAGCCTGTTGTTTTTGTAGAAACCAGGAGTGACTCGGAAAACTGAAGGAGAGCATACCCGGGTATACACCGAATATAAAACCGTTGTATAGCGATGGTCCGACTTCTACTTCATTCAGTTATTTGTTTAAAACATATGGCACAGAGGCATCTGTGTATGAAATAGGAGATAAGACTTCGAGCGCATTTATATTGCAAAAGAGCCAGGTGGCTGCGGATGCGATGATGGAATTATTATTAAAAAGTAGTCGTATCAAAAATAAATAAGCCTTCTTAGCATTACTTCAGGGATTGACTATTTCCGTCAGGTACCCGAGTAAATCATTCATGAAAGAGGGAATTGACCAACGGGGAATGAAAACCATTTTCGCATAAAAAGAGGTCGTATCATAAGTAGATGATACGACCTCTTTTTATTGCGGCAGATCTTTTGTATAACAATATGAAAGAAATGTACTGTTATGAGAAAATTATTGTTGCTGCTGTGTTTGCCCCTGGTTAATTACGCGCAGCAATTACCACCCCCACATGCTACGAAATCTGTTACGAAATACAGCAAGGTAAAGGGCTGGGGGGACAATGAAAAGCCGGTAGCACCGGCAGGCTTTACGGTAAGCTTATTTGCTGCCGGTCTTCAAAATCCCCGCTGGATTTATGAACTACCCAATGGGGACCTGCTGATAGCAGAGTCCAACAGCCACTTTGGTTTCTTCAAAAAGATAGGGGCGGCCATCATTGGTGCCACCCATTCCAATAGTGTAAAGAAGAGTGCGAACCGCATTACCCTGCTCAGGGATGCGGATAATGATGGCGTGCCTGAAACAAGAACCACTTTCCTGTCAGGTCTGCATCAGCCATTTGGTATGTTGCTGATAGGTGATCAACTCTATGTGGCAAATACGGACGCTATATGGCGATTTCCCTACAAAGAGGGAGCTACAGCCATCACAGCGCGGGGTATAAAGATCGCTGATCTGCCTGCTGGCAAAGTGAATCGTCACTGGACGAGGAATTTGTTGGTGAATCCATCTCATACTAAACTCTATGTATCCGTTGGGTCAGGTGATGATCATGGAGAGAAAGGAATAGAGAAAGAACAATTACGCGCGGCGATATTGGAAATGAACGTGGATGGAAGTGGGTTGCAATTATATGCCTCAGGTATACGAAATCCTGTCACCATTGCATGGGCGCCGGGTACAGATGATATGTGGGCGATTGTGAATGAAAGAGATGAATTGGGCAATGACCTGGTGCCAGATTATTTCACGCATGTACAGCGAGGTGGTTTTTATGGTTGGCCATATAGTTATTTCGGACAGCATATTGATCCACGAGTACCAGCTGCGCCTCCGGGATTGGTAGAGAAAGCCATTGTGCCGGATCTGGCATTGCCGGCGCATAGCGCTAATCTTGGAGTGGTTTTTTATACGGGGGATAAGTATAGACATGGTGCTTTTATTACGCAGCATGGATCCTGGAATAGAAAACCGGTATCAGGGTATAAAGTTATTTTTATTCCGTTTAAAAATGGTAAACCTTCAGGCCCGGGAGAAGACTTCTTGACTGGGTTTGTAAAAGATAGTGTGGCGGGGACAGTGCGTGGCAGACCGGTGGGAATTACAGTGAGTAGGAAGGGAGATTTATTTGTCACTGATGATAAAGAGAACAGGGTGTGGAAGGTGAAAGCGGATTAATTAATTTTTGTAGAAGCAGGCTAATTGTTGCACGCGGGATTGGCTGATTTAGTTGCTTGGGGCCGGTTATATTATATATACAATCCTGAGTTCAGATTAGGTACGCCTTTGGCAACGCCGGATCCTGGATACTATAAAGGTGGTGAAAAAGGATTCGCGGATTATTCAACTATGGATAAAAACCTTATCCTGGTGGAATGATGAAACTTGTCTACTTAACTATTACCAGCAGGGATAAAAACATCATGGTAACCCAATAATAATATTTTTCCCTATATTTACCCCCATGAAATTCTTGCTGGTTTTCATACTATCTCTCATCGTTCTCTGCGAAACCATCATACCTTGCTGTGTATGGGATAGTTGCGCGCAGGAAACCACCACCACCAGCAATTCAAAAAAAGACAAAGGCGAATGCTCCCCATTCACTGCTTCCTGCTCCTCCTGCACATCAGGTGTCATATTAGCAAAAGCCACCACCCCTGAATTCTCCATCACCATACCCCCTGTTAAGCACATCGCTGCTTACAAGTCCATGCGGGCCACTCCTTACACCCGTTCATTACTACAACCTCCCCGGCTGGCATAATTCCCCTCCACCATTACACAATTTTATGCTGCATGGCACCCTGCCATGAGACAAACTATTTATTATGTTAGATAAAGTCATCAGGTTTAGTATCAACAATAAACTGGTGATTGGATGCCTCACGGCCGTACTCATTGTATGGGGTGTGTGGAGCGCACTGCGCCTGCCCATCGATGCCGTACCGGACATTACCAATAACCAGGTCCAGATTATCACAAATGCCCCTACGCTCGCCACCCAGGAGGTAGAGCAGTTCGTATCATATCCCGTTGAACAAAGCATTGCCAACCTTCCCGATCTGATCGAAATCCGTTCTGTTTCAAGGTTCGGTTTATCGGTCGTGACCGCCGTATTCGACGATAAAGTGGATGTATATTTTGCCAGGCAACTCATCAATGAGCGCCTCCTGGAAGTAAGGAACCAGGTACCTGAAGGTGTTGCCATGCCTGAGCTGGCGCCTGTGAGCACCGGCCTGGGACAAATTTATGAATATGTATTACGCCCTAAAAAAGGGAGTGAACATAAATACAATGCCGCAGACCTCCGTTCTATGCAGGACTGGATTGTAGCCCGCCAACTCTATGGCACCCCGGGCATTGCAGAAGTCAATAGCTTCGGTGGTAAGCTCAAGCAATATGAAGTAGCTGTAGATCCTGACCGCCTGAAGGCCATGAATGTAAGCATCTCCGAAATTTTCACCGCCCTGCACCAGAATAACCAGAATACCGGTGGTGCTTATATTGATAAAAAGCCCAATGCCTATTTCATCAGGGGTATTGGGTTGGTGACTTCGCTGGAAGACATCGGCAATATTGTAATTAAGAATCCCGCAGGCATTCCTGTCTATATGAAGGATGTGGCGAATGTGAGATTTGGCAGTGCGATCCGCTATGGGGCCATGACCCTGAATGGAGAGGAAGAAGTAGTAGGCGGCATTATCATGATGCTGAAAGGAGCAAATAGTGCAGAGGTAGTAAAGCGGGTAAAAGCAAGAATGGAGCAGATTAAAATGGCCCTCCCCGAAGATGTGATCATTGAACCTTATCTCGATCGTACGAGTCTGGTCAACCGCGCTATCAGCACCGTAGAACGCAACCTCGTTGAAGGCGCTTTGATTGTGATCTTTGTACTGGTATTGTTTTTAGGAAATATACGCGCAGGTATCATCGTCGCATCTGCCATTCCGTTATCTATGCTTTTTGCATTGGGATTGATGAATGTATTCCATGTATCTGCAAACCTGCTAAGTTTGGGGGCTATTGATTTTGGATTGATTGTAGACGGTTCGGTCATCATTGTTGAAGCGACCCTGCATCACCTGGCCCGGCGCACCAGCCAACAAAAACTGACACAGGCAGAGATGAATGAAGAGGTATTTATTTCTGCTTCTAAGATCAGGAACAGTGCCGCTTTTGGAGAGATCATCATTTTGGTAGTATATATCCCTATCCTGACACTGGTTGGCATTGAAGGCAAAATGTTCCGTCCCATGGCACAGACTGTCGGCTTTGCGATATTAGGTGCCTTGCTGCTTTCACTGACTTATATTCCTATGATGTCGGCGTTGTTTTTGCCAAAACAAATTTCACAGAAGGTCACCTTTGCCGATAAGATGATCGGGTACTTTCAGCGGATTTATAGCAGGGCATTGGACAAGGCTATCCGGTTTAAGTATGTAGTGGTGAGTGTGGCAGTAGCGCTGACAGTGATGGCGGTGATATTATTTGCCAGAATGGGCGGGGAGTTCATTCCGCAATTGCAGGAAGGCGACTATGCTTTCCATTGTATCTTACCACCGGGATCTTCTTTGAGTCAGAGTATTGAAACATCTATGCAGGCCTCCCGGTTATTGAAAACGTTTCCCGAAGTAAAAGAGGTGATCGGTCGTACCGGGAGTGCGGAGATCCCTACCGATCCAATGCCGCCAGAAGCGACTGACCTGATCGTAGTGCTGAAAGAAAAATCAGCCTGGACCACCACGAAAGATTACAATGAACTGGCCCACCTGATGGAAGAAAAGTTAGCACAGATACCTGGTGTGTTTTTCGAAGCCAATCAGCCTATTCAAATGCGTTTTAATGAGCTGATGACGGGCATCCGGCAGGATGTAGCGGTGAAGATATTTGGTGAAAATATAGACACCCTTGCTGCAATTGCACCTAGAGTAGCTGGTGTGATACAGGGCGTGAAGGGTGTGTCCACCCCGCAGATAGAGCAAACAACAGGTTTGCCGCAGATCACCATTGAATATGACAGGATCCGTATTGCCAATTATGGATTAAACATCGCTGATATCAACAGGATAGTCAGTGCTGCCTTTGCAGGTGAAGTAGCTGGTTCTGTATTTGAAAATGAGCGGCGGTTTGACCTGGTTGTAAGACTGGATAGTGCACACCGAAGCAGTATTGATGATGTGGCCAACCTCTTTATTCCATTGCCCAATGGCAACCAGATCTTATTGAGCCAGTTAGCAAATGTATCGTTCAAAGATGGTCCGGCCCAGATAAGCAGGGAAGCGGCAAGACGCAGGGTCGTGATTGGTTTCAATGTAGTAGGCAGAGATGTGGAATCTGTAGTGGAAGAGATACAGGACAAACTCGCAAAGTATAAATTGCCTACCGGGTATTACTTTACCTATGGCGGTACTTTTGAAAACCTGCAACAGGCATCTGCCAGGTTAAGCATAGCAGTGCCAGCAGCGTTGCTGTTGATATTTGTATTACTCTACTTTACATTCCATTCTTTTAAACAGGCAGGATTGATCTTTACCGCCATTCCTATGTCAGCTATTGGTGGTGTACTGGCCTTGTTGACACGGGGAATGCCATTTTCTATCTCAGCAGGTGTAGGGTTCATCGCCTTGTTTGGCGTAGCCGTATTAAATGGAATTGTATTGATCGGCACCTTTAACCAGCTGGAAAAAGAGGGCGTGACAAATGTATTGGAACGAATAAAAAGAGGCACTATGGAACGATTACGACCTGTGTTGATGACAGCTACCGTGGCTTCCTTAGGTTTCCTGCCAATGGCATTATCATCCGGCGCAGGAGCGGAAGTACAGAAACCACTGGCCACCGTGGTGATTGGTGGATTGCTCTCTGCGACAATTTTGACCCTGATCGTGTTGCCTTTGTTGTATATGATCAGTATGAAGAAAAAGGCCCTGACCATATTGCTGTTAATAGGTTGTACATGTTCCATGAAAGTAAATGCGCAATCACCCATCACCCTCCATGATGCGTATAACAAAGCATTACAGCAAAACCTGCAAATCAGATCTGCTGACCTGCAACTGCAAAAAAGCCTTACGCTGAATGCCACCGCTGCGACCATCCCGAATACCGGGATCTTTGCAGAGAATGAAGACCTGCGACCTACCGATTCAAAAGGGATCCTGAAGATTGGGCTTTCTCAAACCCTGGATTGGCCAGGGCTGTATAAAGCAAAAAGACAGTTGCTGAATGAACAGTCTAAATCAGTTGCATATAATCGCACGATTAAAGCACTTGAAATAAAAAGAGAAGTACAAAGTACCTGGTACGCGCTCTGGTATTATCAAAGCAGACAGGCACTGTGGACAAGGCTGGATAGTATTTATACATCCTTGTCAGCCGCCGCTGTATTAAGAGTAAAGACGGGTGAAAGTGCCGGATTAGATAGTATTGCGGCCATTGCAAAAGCAAGAGAAACCACTGTACAGTTACAACTCATAGATCGTGATCTGAAAGTACAGCAGGCGGTATTAAAAAAACTGTTGAATACTGATACCGCTTATGTAGCAAAGAGTACCGGCATTGAAAAGGTCGCTGTCGATTATGGTGACAGTCTGGATGTAACTCATCCTTTTATTCAACAACAGGAACAGAATATTGCCATTGCCAATGCGGAGATCAGGGTAGCCCGTCAAACCCGTATGCCCGATTTTCAGGGACGTTTCTTCACACAACGCCTGTATGGCATGCGTGATCCTTATTCCGGATTCTCATTTACTGTCGGTGTTCCTTTGTTTGGAAGAGGTGCGTATCATAACAGCATCAAAGCGGCACAGGTAGAAAAACAATTCCAGCAATCCGTACTCGACTATCAGCAACAAGCATTGCAAACAGAGCGTCAGCAGGATGTACAGCAGTTGCAAAAGAATAAAGAGTTACTGGATTATTATGAATCCACCGGTTTGAAACAGGCGGATCTGATCATCAAAGCTGCCAACCTGAGTTATCGGGCCGGTGAAATCAGTTTTGCAGAGCTTTCGCAATTCCTGACACAAGCTATCGATATACAAAGAAATTACCTGGATGTATTGAACCAATACAATCAGTCCGCCATTCAATTAAACTTCTATTTAAACAGATAAAATGAAGAAAGTATTTTTCTTAATCATATTGACGTTATCCGCCTGCGTTCAACCAAAAGCAACGCATGAAGAGGACGACGCTGCTGAAACGGAAACCAATGTTGCCACCATCACGCCGGAACAAATGAAAGCAGTCGGCATTGAATTGGATACTGTCAGCCAGAAAAGCCTGGTAGATGCGATCAAGTTAAGCGGCATGCTCTCAGTGCCTAATCAGAACAAAGCATTAGTAACCGCACTGACCAGTGGCATTGTGAAAACGCTGACCGTGCTACCCGGTGATTATGTAAAGAAAGGACAGGTCATTGCAACACTCGTCAACCCTGAACTGACAAAGGTGCAGGAGGAATTACAATCTACCATTGCCCAATTGAACCTTGCAAGAATAGAACAACAACGCCAGCAGGAATTAGTAGCCGGCAATGCAGCGCCATTAAAAAACCTGCAAAGGGTAGAGACCGAAATCGCTACCCTCACTGCTACGCGAAATGCCTTGCAGCAACAACTGTCTGCATTAGGGATCTCTGCCTCAGCAGTGTCTGCCGGCAAGATCACCACAACGATTGCCATTACTGCACCTATCAGTGGCACCATCAGCAATGTGAAGGCAGAGATAGGAGCGAATGTAGATGCAGCTACCCCCGTAGCGCAGATAGTCAATAACTCTGAATTACACCTCGACCTGTTTGTATATGAGAAGGATCTGTCTAAATTGAAACCCAAACAGGATATTACCTTCACCTTGACAAACAATCCCGGCAAGACGTACGAAGCAGCCGTGTTTTCTATAGGCACTGCATTTGAAAATGACACCAAGACAATTCCAGTACATGCAGTGGTGAATGGAGATAAATCAGGATTGATAGAAGGGATGAATGTAACAGCGGTCGTAAGTACCGGTGCCATTAAAGGCCCTGCAGTACCTTCTGCCGCTATTGTAAGTCATGCAGGAGAGGATTATATATTTGTGATGATAAAAGAAACAAAAGAAGGCTATGAGTTTGAAAAGTGGCCGGTAGCAAAAGGTGTTGCTGATGTGGGATATTCCGCTATCACTCCTGTCAGAGAATTGCCTGCGCATGCCAAAGTGGTGACCAAAGGTGCTTTCTTTGTGTTGGCAAAACTGACGAATAAAGGGGAAGAATAGTATGTTGTAAAATTTTTAGCATGTAGCCCATGCTAAAAATTACCCTATTATTATGATGCACCGATGCTTCCTTAAGAAAAGCAATATATGCCCCGCCTCCCGCTGGTTTGCAGACACTCAGCTGGCAAACCGGCGGTGACTGGGCGGATCACCCCGGTACAAGCCTCACAACTGGTAAAAGAATAAGTTGTCAATTGGTAATACAGGTTGTCTCTCCTTACCCTAACTTTGCAGGAATGGAACCACTCATTACGTACCTGCTTCAATTTGGGTACCTGACTGAACAACAGATCGCGCAAATCAAAAGTAAAGCACAATGGAAAAAGCTGCCCAAAGGAGCGAGTTTCTCCGAAGCCGGGAAAGTATCCGAAGAAATAGGTTATGTAACCGAAGGAGTTTGCCGTATTTGTTATTATAACAAAGCAGGAGAGGGGTTCACCCGTTATTTTGTATATGAAGACCGTTTTGCGGCCGACTTCAGTAGTTTTCGTGATGAACTGCCTGCTTCAGAATATATAGAGGCTGTGACTGATTGTGTATTGCTCGTGTTCTCAAAAGCAGATTTCAATTACCTCGACAAAGTGGTGCCCGGCTGGAAAGATATTTTTGCAAGGATCACAGCATCCGTGTTGGAAAGTAAGATGAAAGCCGCCGGCAATATGCTGGTACAGGATGCGCAATCCCGTTATTTGCATTTTATAGAATACTACCCGGGGTTAGCGAACAGGGTGCCACAGGCCATGCTCGCATCCTATCTTGGTATTACTCCGTCGTCGTTAAGCCGTATCAGGAAATCCCTCCTTTGATCATGACCGCCAGTAATAGTTTCAGATGGACCACGGCTGTAACCAGCCTTGCTTTCGTAGTTGCACAATTAGATGTTTCCATCGTAAATATCGCCTTACCCGAAATCGCAAAGACATTTAAAGCTGATATGAGCATACTGCAATGGGTAATTGATGCCTATGCATTGGCCTTTGCGGTATTGATGTTGTCAGCAGGGAACCTGAGTGATTTGTTTGGCGCCAAACATGTATTTCAGTGGGGGATGTTCATATTTTGCGCCGCCTCAGTAGGCTGTGGATTTGCAGGTACTGCAGGAATGCTGATAGTATGGAGAGTATTGCAGGGCGTTGGCGCAGCTACCATGATACCCAGTTCGCTGGCTATTCTAAATCAGAGCTTTGCCCATATGCCGGATATTCGTGCAAGGGCGGTCGGTTTGTGGACGGCGGCAGGTAGTGCCGCTATTGCAGCCGGACCTATTGCAGGAGGTATTATTATTTCTGTCAGCAACTGGCGTTATATCTTCTTTGTAAATGCGCCATTGTGTATAGCGGGGATGTTGCTGACAGTAAGATTACCGAAAAATGAATCGGCGGTAGTTAAAAAGAAGATAGATTTTCCGGGTACGATTACCTGGATGATTGCGATCACTACCCTGATTGGCGCCATCATTGAGGGCCCTAAATTAGGCATCACGCATCCGTTCATCTACGGCGCCTGTCTGCTCAGTATCGTATCATTGATTGTGTTTATCATACTGGAAAAGAAAGGTAGTCATCCCATGTTGCCATTGTATCTTTTTCATTCAGGGTCATTCAATGTATTGTTGTTGTTGGGGGCATTGTTGAATGGATTCTATTACGGCACTGTGTTTATACTGAGCCTGTACCTGCAAAATGTATTGCATTATCCTTCATTGACGGCGGGTTTTGCGTTTCTGCCTTTGACGATCGGGTTTGTGATTTCCAATTTAATGAGTGGGTCGATTATCAATAAATACGGAATTCGTAAACCTATACTCGTAGGTTTGGTGATGTTCGCCATTGGGTTTGCAGGTTTGTTGATTGCAAAGGAAGATACGCCTTACTGGCAGTTGTTCCTGCCTTTCCTGATTATTCCAATGGGGATGGGATTGGCCGTGCCTTCGATGACCACGGGTATTTTGTCCAGCGTGGATAAGCAATTGTCAGGTACGGCTTCTGCTGCTTTGAATACGGTGCGGCAGGCAGCAGGTGCTACCGGTGTGGCGATACTGGGTGCAGCTGCTGCAGGAGGAGGTATGGCCATCCTGCATGCGATCTCACTGAGTGTGTATGTGGCAGTGGCGGGTACATTTGTTTTAATCGCCCTTATTTACCTGAAGTTGAAAGCGCGTCATTAAACCTTACCCATTAATTGTATTCTGTGGGTATTGCCCCAGTGAGATAATTCTTTGATCACAGTTTCCAGGGTAAGACCATATTCCGTAATGGCATAGTTTACACTCACCGGTTTATTATCGTGACCTTCCTCGTTTCTGATGCGGCCAGGTGCGTGACAGGGGATAGTATTAAAGCTTCCGGTGGTTTGCAATAATTAATAAAGAGCAAGGAGATTCAAGCCCTTGCGCTTTATTTTTCTGAAAATGGATTCATCTTCGTTGGTGAATCTCCTCTTTCATGAATATTATATTTACAGATTATTCAGTAATTCCCTCGCCTGATTCAACTCCCAATCCAATTCCTCCGCTTCCTCATCTGTCAGTATCGCTTCTATCGCACGTTCCAGGTTCTTGCCGGCAGCTTCCTCATCACCTATATTAAAGAAATATTCACCCAGTACTACACTACTCCTGACCACATGTACCTGATCATCATTTTGCATACTGTTCAGCAGTACTTTTTCCAGCAATTGCAGGGCTTCTTCTTCCCGGCCCTCATCCAGCAGCCGTATGGCTTTGTTATATTCTAAATTTAGTTCCATGATACAATTTTACTTAATTTTTATGAAATGAAATGTCCGGTTCCCCCTTCATATTGTCTAACCCGGGGGAATGATCCTTTCCTTCCGGCCCCGTTTGCCGCACCTTTGGATCATAAAACAATAACGACATGAATCATAAAGCAGTAAACGCCATCTATTGGACAGGTATCGCCCTCACATCATTATGGTTTGGTACCAGTGGTATTTGTGAACTCACAAACAATCCGCTGGTATGGAATATCACCTTACAACTGGGCTATCCGCCACATTTTATTTATATACTGGGTGTAGCAAAATTATCCGGCATTGCAGTGCTCCTCATTCCAAATAAGTTGAACAGGCTGAAAGAATGGGTTTTTGCAGGTATGTTTTTCGATATCATTTTTGCCTTCGGATCTAAATTAGCTGTGTTGGGGGCGGCTGCTACCGTGGATGCCGTCATTGCATTTATAATGGTCGGGGTCACGTACCTCATGTTCCGTAAAAGAACCGTCTCAAATTTTTGAGGCGGTTTTTTTATACCTTTAAAGTATGAAAGCATATATCACAGATAGTCATTTAGGACAGGAATTGCAGACAGGGAATGGCATCAGTTATATCAATAATCCTATAGCCCATACAAAGAACTTTAGGATGATTTTAGATGATGTAGCGGAGAGAGGAATTAAAGAGATTGTATTTGGAGGGGATATTGGCTCCCCTGAAATGAATCAATGGTTCTTTGATGTAATTGCGCAGAGAGGGTTTTCATTGTGGATGGTATTGGGAAACCATGATACCTTTGCTGCTGTGAGTCAATATTATCCAGAGCCTGCAAATTATATCAAAGAGGATGCAGCGATAAGGTATATTATCTTAGATACTTCTGATAATAAAATAGATGGGGAGCGATTGAGATGGTTAAGAGAAATGTTAAATACAGACAAAGAGATCGTTCTTTTTGTACACCATCCTGTGTTAGCGATCAATACCCCGATAGAAGGATTAGGTGCTGCGCTGCAAGGTCGGGATGAGTTGAAGGCTTTGTTAAAAGGATCACATAAAAAAATAACGATTTTCTGTGGTCACTACCATATGATAGATGAAGCTGAAGAAGATAATATTTATCAATACACAACACCAGCCGCTTCTTACCAGATTGGAAAAGAAACGGCTGAGGTAGAGATAGACCAAAGTGTATGTGGATATAGAATAATAGATACGACTGGTGGGGATATTACTACAGAGATGGTGTTACTTTTGACGCTGCCGTAATCTCACCCGTAGAAGGATTTTGGACCATGGCGATGATTTCATAATCCTGTGTATTAAATCCCGCAGGCAGATCAATGGCTTCTTTATTTTTTACTAAATGAAGGCTTCGTACAATTTGAATATGGCTGAGCGTACGTCCTTCATTTTCTCCTCTCTTCACCTGTGTCATCGCATGCTTCTGCACCACTGCGATTAATATATTTTTCTGATTGATAGTTAGCTTCCCTCCCTGGATATTTCCCTGCACATTCAGGGTTGTTGTCGCTGTTTTTGACAATGCCGCATTAATAGTTTTATTCACAATCGCAGCATCACTGCCTATGCATTCGCTGGTGCCATTCATCACCAGTTGTGGCGTATAAACCTGGCTGGAGAGGAACTGACTATACTGGTACTGTCTTTCTGAAAACTGATGACAGCTAAAGGGATCTTTCCATCCCAGCCGATCCCAGTAGTCTACATGATATTCCAATATATACACCGGTTTGTCAGTCTTTATACTGGCTAACAATTCTTCAGCTGGCGGACAGCTGGAACATCCTTCTGATGTAAATAACTCAAGGACGATAAACCCCTGGGAAAACGCTTTAAATTGTAATAGCGTCATGGCTGCTAATAAATAGATCTTTTTCATGTTGTAAAATTATTTATCAGGCAGGTCAAATGTAAGGATGAATCCCTTCAGGTGGACATAATCAACCGTCAATAATTTATGTTTTGGAATGTTTGACTCAGGAATGGGTTTGTCTGACTGAAGGCTTTGCTACTGAACTTCAGTGCGTAGTTTTTTCACATTTGTGTCTCTGGACGACAGGGAAATGGTTTATTTATTTTTGATGCATCCTCTTCCTTTTATCTCTCTTCCATCCATGTCAGGAAATTATGTGACTTCTCTTTATTGATCAACAACTTCTCCGCCGTCTCTATCACCAGCTTCACATATAGCTTTCTTAAAAAATAAGGTTCTACCTCTTTGATCGCTTTAAAATTCACGAGGTACTGCCTGTTCACCCTAAAGAATTGTTTGGCAGATACCATCCCCGCGATCTGATCCAGTGACTGATTAATAATAAACTGCTCCTTATCAAAACACACGATAATTGTACAGTCATTCTTGATAAAGAAATATGCAATATTTTCAACAGGTACAGTGGTGTACTTCTGATTTTTGAAAACAAGAAAACTCGTTTTGCCCGCTGCCGGCGCACCCAGTTTGGATAATAGGTCACCCAGGTCAGGCATAACCTTTTGCTGAAAGAAGTTCTTTAATTCATCTACCTTTCTCAACGCTTCCTGTATGTCTTCCTTTGAAAATGGCTTCAGTACATAATCTACCCCGTTGTTTTTAAAAGCATCGAGTGAGTATTCATCAAAAGCTGTACAGAATACGACCGGACAACTAATACTAACAGATTTAAATATTTCAAAGCAAAGGCCATCTGCCAACTGAATATCCATAAAGATCAGGTCGGGCTGGTTGTGAGTAGACAAAGCTTCTACGGAGCTTTCCACACTTTGGTACTGGCCAACTATTTTGGCTGCAGGTTTTATTTTCAGGATGATTTGTTCCAGTGACTTCGCGGTCCTTAATTCATCTTCAATTATTACGATATTCATAAATCAACGGCAGTTTGATTTGAAAGAGGGTATCTGTTTTAATGATGTCAATATGTTTTTGTAACAGGTGGCTATACCGCAGATCGATGTTTTTGAGTCCTACGCCAAGAGAGTTATTTTCTCCCACCTTTGGCTGTAACTGATTTTCTACCACGATCTTTTCTGCTTCTCCATAAATACGGATATGTAGCGGTTTTTGCAGCGATACTACATTGTGTTTGATGCAGTTTTCTACCAGTAATTGTAATGTGAAAGGAGGAATGAGTGTTTTTAGCATTGATTCATCCAGGTCGTTGGTAAAAGTAAATCCTGCATCAAAACGGGCCTTTTGTAGGAAGAGATAAGCATTCAGGATCTCCATTTCTTCATGTACATGAATGAGGTCCAGCTTCCGGCTTTCTAAGGTGAACCGGTAAAAGTTGGACAATTTGATGATGAAATCAATGGCTTCTTCGTCGCCGGTTTCGACCATTGCCTTCAGGGTGTTCAGACTGTTGAAAAGGAAGTGTGGGTTCACCTGTTGCTTCAGTAATTCATACTGTGCGCCGAGGTTGTCATTTTTGATGCGTTCCAGTTCCATGTTTACATGCTGGTTCTCGTAGTTCTGTTGCATGAGGTGCAGGAACATGTAGAATACGAGGTTGATGAGGATACCTCTTACTTCCACCATCAGCATCACAGGCCCGAAGTTGATATGAGAGAGGATCAGTTGCTGGATCCAGGCAAGGGCGAACATGATTACCATACCAAAGGCGAGACTGCTCAGGAGTTTGGTGTAAGAGATGCTTTTTTGCTGTGGCATTCTGCGCAGGATGTAAATATTAAAATACCACATAAGCACAGCAAAAATTCCAGTAATGGCTGCATTTACGATAGCTTCCATTGTATTGAAATGTTGCTGTGCTATTTGTGGTACGGACGATAACAGACCCAGAAAGATCGAACTGATCCAGATAGTCGCCTGTGATATTTTAAGTTTATTTTCTTTCATTCGTTTTTAAAGATAAATTATTTGCTTCGATGATGGCCATAGATGCTTCCTGGGGGAGGTTGTGACCGATGCCGCTGCTGATTTTATAGTATGCATATAGCCCTTTGAATTATTCCTTTAAAGATAAATTATTTGCTTCGATGATGGCATTTGCAAATGCTACAGGTGCTTCCTGGGGGAAGTTGTGACCAATGCCGCTGGTAATGGTATGGTGAGCATATGGCCCTTTAAATTTCGCCGCATATTGGGCCGGATCGGGGTGTGGGGCACCATTGGCATCGCCTTCCAGGGTCACCGTAGGTACTGTAATGGCAGGGGCGGTGGCCAGTTTGGCTTCTATAGCATCGTATTGTTTTTCACCTTTGGCAAGGCCCAGGCGCCAGCGGTAGTTATGGATCACGATGGCTACATGGTCCGGATTATTAAAAGCAGCAGCAGATTGGGCATAGGTGGCTGAGTCAAAATGCCATTGAGGGGAAGCCAGCTGCCAGATGAGTTGATTAAATTCATTTGTATTGGAAGCGTAACCTTGCTGACCCCTTTCGGTGGCAAAGTAGAATTGATACCACCAGGCCAGTTCTGCTTTGGGCTTTAAAGGGGCGAGGTTGGCTTGCTGACTGCCTATGAGGTAACCGCTGACAGATACGAGGGCGGTACAGCGGTCAGGCCATATAGCAGCAATGATATCCGCAGTTCTGGCACCCCAGTCAAAACCTCCGATAATGGCGCTTTTAATTTTCAGGGCATCCATGAAGGCGATAATATCGCTTGCAATGGCCGCTTGCTGCCCATTTCTGGGCATTTTATCAGAAAGGAAGGAAGTAGTGCCATATCCCCTTAAATAAGGCACAATGACCCTATATCCTTTATTTGTCAAAATAGAGGTGACGCTGTCAAAACTATGGATATCGTAAGGCCAGCCGTGTAATAAGATAACCGGTTTCCCATTGGCAGGGCCGCTTTCTGCATAACCTACATCCAATACACCGGCATGGATCTGTTTGATAGATTGTGCCTGTAAGGAGGTGGCGAAGAAGAGCAGGGCAAGGAATATATTTTTCATGATGAGTTGTTTTGATTGTGAATCAAAGGTATCAGCATGATTATCCACTGAAAAGATGCAAATCCCCGAAGTGGACAAATGAAGGGGCCAGCTAGACATATACATGGAGAGGTCAATTAAGCATACAAATGAAGGGGTCAGCTAGACATATAATGGAGAGGTCAATTGTGCATACAAATGAAGGAGTCAGGTAGACATGTAATGAAGTGGCCAGTTAGACATACCATGAACTGGTCAATTGGAAATATTAATGAAATAGTCAGTCAGACATATTAAAAAGGCAGGGATCATCTGACCCCTGCTTTCCTTTTTAACCATTTCCATGTCAATACTGCTCCTGTCACACTGACCATTGTACCACCCAGCATTAAAATCCACACGACTACATCCCACAATGGCCTTTTATAAACCAAAAAACTAAAATCAAGACTGTGTAAACCATGATACAACCACCGCTCCACCCTTGCGCCATTATCCTCTTGCAGCACCAGCTGGCCGGTGCTGAGGTTTATATAAGACCAGGTGTCACCATCTTTTACCCTTAAAACAGGAAGTCGCTTTTCGTATTTACGTGAATAGTAATAGTCATCGTAAGTAGCCAGTATTTCTTTCTTCCCTTTTATATGAAAGATACTGGTATCGAATCGTTCAAATGGTTCGCTACCCGCTTTGTCACCTGCCACCAGCTGTGTATGCTGGCCATCTTTCCAGCCAAGGTAATAAGGTTTTCCTTCCACTTCTAAAAACTGGATTTCTTTTACATCCGAAAAATTGCGAGGTAAAGCAACAAAATTATCCTGAATGGAGATCTTTGGTTTTGTACTCTTTCCCAAAGGCAGCGGACTCATTGAAAACAACCCACTCAATACCCATGTAAATACAAACAACCCAAAGATAAATCCTGTATAATGATGGTACTTAAACCATACTTTTTTATAAGGACTGAATTGCATACCCCGCTTCCTTTTATACCTCACAAAACCCATGATAATGCCGGCCAGACACATCATGGTACCCATCAATGATACCCATATCACCACCTGACTCCATACAGGTCTGTTCCTGATCAGTATAGTCGGATAGATCCAGTGAGGAATAGGTCCCAGCCATGCCAATAGCCTTTGTCTGGCATTTACCATCTGCACCACTTCGGCCGTATGCATAGATACATACACATAATTGCCGGCAGCATCATCCATTTTAAATTTATACACATCCGGCAGATATCCCTGCGAACGATGCGCTGCCATCCATTGATCTATTTCATGTAAGACCTCCACAGACGCAGGTTGGCTATGCGCAAAAGCAGTGGCGATCTGGCTGGCTAATGCCGTATCTACTCCCGGCAGCGTATCTCCATTATCTGCAAAGATCACCTGCTGGTCAATCCTGTAAACAGGTCTGTCCAGCAGCATGCCCAGTCTTACACGCTTTGCATCTTTGATCTGAGGCGGAATAATATGACATTGCTCCAATTTAAGCTGGGGCAACCGTTGTAAGCGCTGTTCATATTTCATCGTCGGATATGTGACATACATCATCATCATCCCGGATAAAAACCAAACGACAAACATCATACTCAGTGCGAACCCCAGGTACCGGTGTATGAGCAATACTGCTTTGAACTTCATCTTATAAAGCATACTTCAGTGTCAGCAAATAATTGCGGGTTGCACCCGGGTAAAACTGGTTGGAATAAATGGCGTTTGCAAAGTATTTCTCATTCGCCAGATTATTTACATTCAGGCGCACTCCTACCTTGCCAAACTGGTAACCCAGTGCGGCATCGATGGTGGTGTAAGCATGTAATACATAGGTGTTGGCACTGTTGGTATAGGTATCGCTCATATAGTTGGCACCAGCACCAACGCCCCAGCGTTTCAGCTGATAGTTCGCCCACAGGTTCGCCATATGTTTAGGTGCCAGTGCTACGATATTGCCAGCTACGCTATTGGTCAGCGACTTGTCAGCATAAGGGAGGTATTTGGCAAGGGTGAAGGTATAACCGGCATTCACGTCCAGTCCTGCCAGCGGACTACCTTGCAATTCAATTTCGTATCCTTTTGACTCCGCCGCACCAACACGTTTGTAACCACCGCCGGCAATGCTTTCTACCTGATTGTTCTTTCTCATATAGTAAAGGGAACCATTCACAGACCAGTTATGGGTAATGTCATAACGGGTACCTACTTCCCCCTGGTAACCATCTTCCGGTTCGAAGGTCTCGCCATTGTTGGCAATCCTTCTGCTTGGCTTGAAGTAAGTAGAGTAGGAGCCATAGACAGACCATTCTTTCAATGGCTGATACACCAGGCCTGCACGGTAGGTGAGTGCCGCGGTAGGGATCTTTGTCTCCGCACCTCTCTCCGTTACATTCCTGTTTTTATCGACCTTGTTGGTGAAATAAGTACCCCGGAAGATATCGTAACGTAGGCCAACAAGACCTTTCAGTTTGTCGGAAAGTTTTATCCACTCCTGTACATACAGCCCATGAACGGTTTCTTCTGAAGCCTTGTACTGGTAAGGCGTGTAACTGATATACCCCTGATTTAAGATAGGATCCTGTACAGCAACAGTGGCGTACAGACCATCTCCATATATGTTGGCACTATACGTTTTGCGATCTAAATTACTGTAAGAGTAGCCTACGAGGATTTTATGTTCAATGTGACCGGTATGCACGTTGTAAGTCAGTTCCAGCTGATTTTGCAATGGCCTGGTCAGGTGATTGAAATACAGTGGAGAAGTACGTGTCAGTGAGTCGAGTGACTCATTGAAGGTCAGTTCTTCAGTAGATAAATAATCGATATTATCATTGGAATAGGAGAGCTGATCAGAGAGCACCAAAGCATCGCTGAACTGGTGAGTATAACGCAGTTGATAGCTGGTAGTGGTGTTCTTCAGAAAATCGGCCGGGTCGTTGTAACGGGTATTTACATTTATACCGGGAGCAGGTTTGCTACCTGTCAGCATAGGGATACCGGCGTCAGTAGCGTAATGATCCTTGTTGGCACCAACGGTGAAGTAGAAGTTATCGCGTGCAGTAGGTGTGTATTCCAATGCGAGGTATGCATTGTTGGTATTCACAGCGGCATTGCGATAACCATCAGTAGCAGATAATCCTGCATCAACGCGGTAGAAGAGGTTTTTGCTCAGCGCACCACCGGCACCTACGCGCATTCTGCGGGTATTAAAGCTACCATAGGAGGCGGAGAAGTCCGCTTTTTGCTCCGTAGTAGGGCGTTTGCGCACCATGTTGATAATGCCGCCTAATGCAGAGTGACCGAAAAGTACAGAGGCGGGACCTTTCAGCACTTCAATCCTTTCAATATTCGCGAGATTGGTGCTGGGCGCACTGGTGCTGATGTTGTGACGTTCATCTCTGACACCGTCTACCAGCAATACAAAGTTGTTGAAACCACGGATGGTGAAGTGCTGAAAACCGCCGTAGGTGTTGTTTGCACGTACCCCGGTCACGTTTTTCATAGCTTCGCCCAGGTCGTCAGTGCCTCTTTGTTCGATGGTTCTGGAAGATACAGCAGTCGTAGTCAATGGGAGATCCCGGATAGGGACATTGATCTTGTTGATGCTGGAACGTTGGGCATGATTGATGGTGACTTCAGCTAATTGTTTGACAGTAGTGTCAGCAACAGATTGTGCCTGCATGGTGGCGGCGGACAGTGTACATGACAGCAGAATACCGGCGAAGGTGAATGTAGATGTTTGCATTGATAGAGTTGATGAAGAAATAATAATTCTCCTTGACTTTACCATGCTTTTGTGGGGAAGGAATGGAGGTGTGGTATAAGCACACGATGGTCCGTAAGTGAATACACTCCGGATTTAAAACTCCAAACCTTGACGTTGCTTCAGTCCACGAAAGCATTGCCAGCGTAAAAAAGGCAGGTCTCCTGACTTGTAACATTGCTGCCGTCCTTCCCGATCATATCGATCAGTGGACATTGGTGGCAGCAACTGTGATTGTTACTTACAGTTGCGGGACAGTTCGTGATTTTCACACGATTCCCTATTAATCTGCTGTTAAACAGAACCTTTTTTAGGTGGGGGAAAGAAAAGAACTTAAAAACGTGGGCGAAGATAGGGATTTGATTTAAAATGGGAAGGTGTTTTTAATGGAGTCTATTGTTTGGGAAGAATAACCGTTTAAAGGGATTATTGTTTTTTAGTAAAGTTCGTTTGAAAAAAAACTCATTTGAGAAGGAAATATTACCCCATTTTTCAGGGGTAATACTATTATTTTTTTGTGGCAGCGTCAAATACACGGCAGAAATTACCTCCGCCTATTTTGCCTATTTCTTCTTCATTAAAACCTGTTTTTAGCAGTGCATCCACTACTGCGTAGTAGAAGCCTACATTTTGATCAGCCCATGCAAGATTGGTGCGTTCGCCGACGCGGGGTTTTTGAGGGCCATTTTCTTTAGGTTTGTTTTGCTCACCTTCCGGACCACCTTTATGCTCACCACCCGGTCCTCCGCCAAATCCAGATTGGGCACCCGGCTTGTGATACGGAGGCGTCATCTTCGTATCCGTACCAATACACACATGATCTACACCTACAATATCCACCAATGCCCTGATATTCTGTGCATACTCCAACGGGGTATCCGCCAGATGCGTCCACACGCCAATCACTCCACCTGCATCTGCCACTACTTTCGCATTCTCCCTGCTGATGAGCCTTTTGTACATCATCTTCGCCATCCCGGGATTATTCCCCAGCTGTGTATTCAACCCTGTATGAGAAATAAACACCGGTTGTGCAGCCACCTTCAATGCCATTGCCACCGTATTCCCATCGCAATGTGCGAGGTCCACCAGTATACCTAGCCTGTTACATTCCCTGATCACATCTGCACCAAACGTAGTTAGTCCTCCAAATGCAGGTTCATTCGTATACACATCCCCCAAAGGCACTGATGCATCGCTGTCGTGTAATAAAGTAAGATGACGTAACCCGCGTTTATAACCTATTTCCACTCTTTCCACCTTTCCTTCCAACCAGTGTGCGCCTTCAACAGACTGAATCACAATTGGCTGTTTTTTCTTCTTTGCTTTGCGCAGATCTTCCATGTTCAGGGCCCGTTTCATCTTGTTTTTAGCCAGTTCAGCATCCATTGCTGTCAGGCCATTCAGGAAACGATCATAGGCTTCTCCGTTGGGATCTAATTTCTTGTAGTCAACCGCAAAGGTCATGCAAATGGCTGATAAACCAGAGCGTTTCATCTCTCCTGCCAGGTCAACATCGGGCCCAGGAATATCTTCTTTGGTCAAAGGAACGTCTACGTGATTATGTGTATCAATTCCGTAAGTAGCTGCTACGATAGCTGCTACACGTGGGTCTATGTCACTGATAGCCCATGATGATAAGGGGTTTAGCATCATTGCTGCCCCTGTGCCGGATATGGCGGTTAGGAACTCCCGCCTGGACCATGCTGATAGAGATTTCATTGTCATTGCCAGTTAAGGGGACTAATTTATAGAAAAGGGGGTAGGTTAAAATGTTAAAACAGAAGACCGGAAAATGCCTTATTTTACTGGTATTCCCATAATTATTCAGGATGTGAAATGCGGATACTTTCCAAACTTTTATGTGTATAATTTAATCATGGATGGTTTTCGAAGTCAGGATATGGGGAGTTTTTCTTTCGAAAGATGCCGTATTCAATTTAATCATTCATCCCTTTCCCCGCCAGAATCTGCGGAATATATTTCTCTATCCTTGCTTCCCGCGTTTTAGATTGTTTAGCCCCTGAAAAGAAAAACACATATGCTTTTTGTCTGCCGGGAGTGAGTGCCTCAAATGCTTTTTTTAATTTCGGTTGTTTATGAAATTGTTGCTGCAACTCTTCAGGAATATTAACCGGCGTCTTCTTTGTATCCACTTTCAACCCTGCTTTCTCTACTTCTATAGCTTCGTAAATACAAGCCTTTAGAATAGCTGCTACCTGCGTGATCTCTTTTACATTCGTAAATCGTGCCTGCCGGCCTACCTGTGTATTCTCGCCAGTTTTTACAAGGATACCATCAGGATCGGTGAGCAATGCCCCCTTGAAAAAGAGGAGTGCGCAATAGTCTTTAAACCCCTGTATGATCACGATGTTTTTACCTTCGTAATCAAAGCAGGGCTTACCCCACTTAGTGGCTTCATTGAGGCCACAATCCTGTATGATCTTTCTCAGTTTTTCAGTTTCCTTTTCCCACATCATTGGTTATAATATTTTAAAGCTAAAATAGCTCCAATCAGTTATAATGTAAATATAGTAATTAACCGCTCTAACATCGTTGTATTATAAAAAGGAAGTGATACCGGATTGATCTGCTTTAAACTTGATGGAGGCAGATAAGTAAGCTTTAATCCAAAGTCTGCATTGTGATGTATGTAATTTATCCGGTACGGATAAAAACCTTTTTCCAACGGTACGATATACGTATACGTGAACTCGCTGGAAGACCCTTTCCAGCGGATCAGTTCCTGACCATTCAAATAGAATTGTGAATCTGTATCAGCATTGAATACAAATACATAATACCCGGCTTCTTTCGCCTCCATCCAACCATTTACTTCGAGGTTAAAATCATTCTTCCGCGGGAGCGTTAATTTATCTTTGATGATCCCTGCCAGTTTCGGTTTTTTCAGATCCTCCTCGTAATACTTATAACTCGTCTCAGCTCCTCCTTTGGCCGCTGCTTTCAGGGGCTTACCAGTAGTGAACACACCTGATTTCATTTTATCATAGCGTGCGCGGTTGGTAAATTGTCTGATTGTCAGCTTCGCAGTATCATCAATATTCACGATCCCTTTTATTGCAGGCGAAGAGATCGTAGGGGTTGTACCATCCAAAGTATAACGCATATTTGTTGTATCTCCAAAAGACCATACATTGATAGGTTGTCCTTTTATCACTATCCCATTCATCGGATGAAAACTAATATGGCTTTTATTCCAACCGAAAGTAAATTTCAAACCATCGTAGGTGCTCTTTAACCGGATAGAACTATGTGTTTCATCAGTATATTGAATTACCTTCCATGTCAGTTCCGCAGGTGCTTTTTGATGAAGTATCGTATCTATATCTGTTACCTTCATGGCTTCCGCTTCTCTACCCAGTCTGCCACTGATGAATAAGGTATGATTGGAACCCGCCAATGCCGGCAGTTTCTCCGGGGCTATTTTAGGTATATAGCCATGGTCCCACCACAGACTGGGGTCAACAGCAATGTATGATTTGAATACATCAGGTGCTGTCAGTAAGGCATTGATCACAAACAGTCCGCCCAATGAATGCCCCCAAAGGGTATTATCTCCATTGGATGGATAATTCTTATTGATATAAGGAATCAACTCATCTTTGAAAAAATGCAGGAAGTTGTTGCCTCCACCCGAAGTAGGCCAGTCTTCCACATGGGTGGGTGTAAGGTCTTTGTTACGATCAATGCCTAATACACTCACTACAATGGTGGGTGGTACACTCCCTTCACCTTCTATAAATCGTTGTACATTGTTGATTAGACCGGTATTCCAGTTGCCTCCGTCCAATACATAAATTACGTCGTAACGGGTATTGCTTCCCGGCTTGTAATCTTGTGGTGTAAATACCTGGATCAATCTTTCCTGTTGTAAGATGGTAGAGTAAATAGAGTCAATTCTATTACCTGTATATACGCTTCTTACGGTATCCTGTGCCTGCACTGTCCCCGTTATAATGAGGATAGCAAAAATGAGACTCCTTACTTTCATGGTGGTTTAGGTTAATTTTCCCTAAGATAAGTACATTTGTATATATGGAGATCATGAAAGATCATTTAGAAAATCGTAAGAATGTTTTCAGATAAACAGATAAATGGTCTGCCAGTTTGCGATAAGGATCTTTTCCTTCCTGCGGAGGACTGTATTGGTATACAGGCGGGTCATCTCCTTCATCGAGTCTGAAAAACCAGAACTGCCCGGTTACGCCCGAACCACTGAAAGGGAATTGGTTTTTATCCTTCATAAAGTCGGTACCATCTTCTTCCGCATTTTCCCTTGCCATATCATGTAGTGCCTGCATACCATCATACGAACCATCACTGAAAGCGACGATATTAAACGCAGCAGAGGGCCCCACAATGCGGATGAGTTCTCTGAACGCTTCAGGGAAGGGTGCACCGAAGCCTGTTTCTAATTTTTTAATAGTTTTTTCGTTGGATTTGGTCGTCTGGTAATAGTCGGCTACAAAGCCGAGGTATTGATACTTCATAGAATAGGTTGCGCTACAAGTTAATAAAAAAAACGAACAGTAAAGACCGCTGCCATTGGCCTGGCTTTTGAAGTCACAATCATATGGAAAACAAAACGATCGTAATAACAGGTGCATCCAGTGGCGCAGGCAAAGCGACTGCCCTTGAGCTGGCTCCGGAAAGAGTAAACCTTGTGCTGGCAGCCAGAAATGAGACCGCTTTATTGGAACTGGGAGATGAATGCCGGGAGTTAGGCGCTGATGTATTGGTGCTGCCTACTGATGTAGGAGATCGCACTGCGATGCTGGAACTGGCGCAGAAAGCCTTTGAATGGAAAGGACGTATCGATGTGTGGGTAAATAACGCCGGTGTACTGGCTGCAGGGACTTTTGAAGAAACACCGTGGGAAACTCATCAGCAGGTCATCACTACTAACCTGCTTGGTTATATGAGTGGCACCCATGCTGTACTCCCATTTTTCAAAAGACAGGGTGCGGGTATCCTGATCAATAATATTTCCATTGGAGGTTATATTCCTGTTCCTTATGGTAGTGCTTATACAGCCAGTAAATATGCACTCAGGGGATTTTTTGAATCTATCAAAGGAGAGTTGGCAGCATGGCCGGACATTCATGTGGTAGACCTGTATCCTGCATTCCTTGATACCCCTGGTATACAACATGCGGCTAATTATACGGGTAAGGTATTGAAAAATGCACCGCCGGTATCTGATCCTAAAGTGGTGGCGGAAGCTGTGAAGGCTTCTATCTTACGGCCTTTGTCAAACAGGTATCCGGGTGGTGTGCCAAAGTTGTTTAAGTTGGGGCATGCACTGGCACCGGAACTGATGGTGAAGTTTACGGGTTTATTGATGAGGGGGTATTTTAAAAAGGCGGATCCGATTGCAAAGACAGATGGGAATATTTTCAACACAGTGGATTATTCAATGAGTACGAATGGAAACGCAAGGCCACGGTTGGCAAGGAGTACAAGGCAGCAGATAGCGGTTGGGTTGGTGATGGCAGGAGTGGGGTTCCTGGCGATTAAGTTATTGACGGGAAAGAAGAAGTTGGCCTAATCATTCGTTACATTTCTCGCCGCCAATGCATCAGGTGTATCTAATAATAATTTCTTCAATTTTTTGCAATCTGGTGGCTGTTTCGCAAGATTATCCACCATTTTTCAGGTTGTTGCGAATTTAACGAAATCCCGCTTCCCTGCAATGTTTCGACTATGTTATGAAAAGAACTTTACATCTGGCGGAATAGAGTTAAATTAAATTTCATAAATTAGGCGATACATCCCTTCAAGAAAATGAAACTTAGTGCCTGTATTCTGATTGTTTGTACACTTTTTCCATTCATTGCCTATCCGCAAAAGACACTGCTTGACAGCCTTTTGGCCGATAAACATATTGCCGGTTTTGAAGCGATCACTATTGAGAAAGGCAAAGTGACCTGGACGGGCTACTACGGTTATCAAAATATAGAAAAGAAAATACCCGTAGGACCTAACACAATTTTTGAAGCTGCCTCCACATCAAAAACAGTCACCGCCGCTGCTTTAATGCAATTGTATGCAGCTGGCAAGTTTAAGCTGGATGACGATGTTAATCATTACCTTGATTTTCATCTTGTCAATCCCGCATTCCCGAATAAAGCAATTACTTTCCGACAACTATTACAACATCGATCTTCCATTGATGATAATGTAGACTACCTGCATGAATTTTGGGAAACCAACCATGGAGATCCTACCATTCCGCTACCTGCATTTATAAAGGATTATTTCACAACACAAGGCAGGCATTATGACAAAGAAAAGAACTTCTACACCTATCCACCCGGTGCCAAAACGAATTATTCCAATATGGGGATTGCATTGCTTGGATACCTTGTAGAAAGGCTTTCCGGCGTGGACTTTAGCACATATTGCAAAACACATTTATTCAAACCGCTTGACATGCCGCATACCGGTTGGTTCCTGCATGATGTAGATAGTAGCCAGGTTGCTATGCCATACCGGTATTCCGATTCGCTGCATACCTATCAACCTTTAGGTTATGGTGGATTTCCTGATTACCCCGCCGGTAGTCTGCATACAAATGTCACACAGTTTGCCCATTTCCTCATTGCCTGGACGGGGCAGGGGATTTATAATAACAAGCAGGTGATAGATAGCAATGCTATCCAGACATTGACCCCTGATGAATTTAACCAGGGGTTTCATACCTGGTTCCAATATGCAACGAATAAAGGCGCTATCTTGTATTGTCATACCGGTTCTGCAAACGGCGTTTCTTCATTTATATCCTACAGTCCGGGGAGTAAAAAAGGGATGATCTTTCTCTGTAATGGAGAACTGGAAAATAGCAAAGCATGGAGAGATATAATTGATACCCTTTATAGTCAGGGGTTTAAATGATATCCAGGCGAGTAAATAATAGCTTTCTGAAAAAAATAAAGTCGACCTTATAAGAAGAGCGTGTATCTTTCTTTTAAAATACACGCTCTTCTTATATTCATTCACTGTTAACTATTCACCCAGTTTGAATGATTTCGCCACCTTATCAAATACCGGCCTGTACTTCGTCTTCTTATCAGGCGCACAAATTCCTGTAATCACATACGCAATACCATCAGCCGGAAATACATACGCCATCAGATCCGCTTTCACTCCCTGCATTTCCATCGTATAATTATACCATGCACCATGTATCCCATTTGCCTCAATATCTCCATTTGCCACTACTTTTGAACCCGGTAATATTTGTTCCAGTGAAGACAGTGATTTGTTAATATAAGTTTTGAGCGACACCCCCTGCATAGACTCCGTCACCATATTAATATTGGGATTTGGTACTTCACCCGTTTGCGGAGAGAAGATATAGTAGTAATTAATCCCCTGAATCGTCTTACGATCCGTAGTCCATCCTTCAGGTGTGTCTAAATGAAAATGCTCACTACCTTTGTTTAAGTTGGTTTTGTCAATGTAGTTTAAAACGTCTTCTGCAGTTTTGGGTTGCTTGTTATTATTACATGCAAAAGCCAGGGTTAAAACGAGTAGTCCCAATATTTTTTTCATTCTATCAGAAATTTTGGTTGAAATCTACTACGAAAATAGTATTTCTTGTCATATGACCTGCCACTATTCTTCCTTTCATACTACCTTTACCGTATATTTTGCTCTCAGTGCCTGTGCCATATGTCTTTGTTCATGTGCTATCGTAAAACGGAATGTATCGCCTAGTGAGAATTTTAACCAGCTACCTAATGTCGTGGGAATTTTGATGCTTTCAAGATGCACAAGTTTTGCCTGTTCCAGTAGCTGCTTTGTTCTTTCCTGCCAGCTGATAAATTCATTGACTACTTGTTTTGCATCAAGGTCCGCGAGTGGTCTGTAGCCCTTTGGCGCCTGCATCTTCATCCCCGGATGACCATCGGCTTTGGGCATCATCAGCTTTGTAAAATAATTCCCCAGCCAACCACTTTTGAATACTGGTGATGGAGAAGGAGGCAGACTGCCCGTCAATTTTCCCGTAATCGCCTTTTCGATGGCCGGAATGTAGAATCGGGCATATGCATTCAGGTGGTCCAGGCATTGCGCCGCACTCCATTTGCCTGGTGCAGGCTGGCGCAATAACACTTCTTCCTTAGCAGGTAATAATTGTTCTTTTGCAATGTTCAACAGTACATCTACCTGCTGGTGCAATTCATTTAATAATGTTGGGGTATCAAATTTGCGTGACATAATGTGCCAAATATAGGAATTTGCCCCGACCTGCGGGGCAATTTTTATATCCGGTAAAAGGTCGCAAGATCAATAGAAGATAGGTTTGTAAATCCCACCTGGCGCAGTAATGTCACTAACTGCCCACGATGATAAGTAGAATGATTGATGATGTGTGAAAACGTATGTACAAATGGTAACTGTGCTTCTCCACCACGTGGATACCTGAATGTAACAGGCTCCATCAGATCGTGTGATGGATAAGTGGTTAAAAAATCTTTCATACCAGTCGACGCCTTTTCCCAGATAGCCATTAACTCCTGTTTAGTACCTGCAAATGTATTAGAGATAAACACTGGTGCAGGATCTTTTGTCCAGAAATCAATCCAGATCTTCTCTGCACTGGCTATGTGCAAGGCCGTTTGTCGTACACTACCGAAACTACTGGTTACCACCTGTTCCCATTGTGCATCTGTGATCTGTTGCAACCATTCGATCGCTTTATAATTAGCCCAGATATTATAACTGGCTAAGTCGAGGAGATGTGCTTTATTCATGGCCCAAAGGTAGGCGTACATGCAGGGGGTAAATAACAGGCAGGCGTTCTAAAAGTATCGCTAAGCGTTCAATTGGTATTGCTTGGGCGTAATACCATATACCTGTTTAAAAGACTGGATAAAACTCGAAAGGTTTTCATAACCCAGTTCATAATAGATCTCACTGGCTTTGCGGTGTTCATGGCGTAGCATCTTTGCCGCCCTTTCCATTCTCTTTTCCAACAGCCATTTATTCGGGCTATTGCCATAGATGCGTGCAAATTTACGCTTGAATGAAGAAAGACTCATATTGCAAAGAAAGGCCAGTTCTTCCACGGTGATATTACTATCAATATGTGAGGTGATGGCCTGACGGATCGCAAGTTCGTCGTCACCTTCGTAACTCATGTTCCTGATCTGCTCTAATTGCCCGGGATAATGTATAGCAAGGTATAAGAACAGTTCTTCCAGTTTTATTTTTTGCAACTCAGGATGAAATGACTTGTCATCTGTGAGCATGCAATCAAGGGAACGGACGAAATTGTCCAGAAATTCATCTTTGTCAAATCGTAGAAATGGATGAAGAGCTGATCGTTTAGTAGTAGTACCCAACAAAGCAGTATGCCGGTTAAAAAAATCAGACAATAGCTGATTACTGAATAGGATCAGGATGCTATGATAGTCTGCATTCTCCGCCGCGATCTTCTCACTCATCAGGCAGTTGCCGGCAGCCAGTAATACAAACTGATGTGGTTGAAGGGTGACCTGTGTGCCTGCAAAATGAACCGTTTTTTCACCATCCAGCAGGAAGGTGAACATGTTTTGTTCCAACATGATCTTCGTTCTCTGTGCTGGTGTTTGAGTACGGTAGCGAATAATAGAAACAGGCATACTGCAAAGTTAATTAAAACTGCAGATGAATATCCGGGTTATAGATCTCCTTGATATTTCCCGGAGATGCCAGCTCCTTAAACTATTTAAAGATGAGGTAGACCTAAAACTGAAATTGTTGGGAAGGCTACTGACATAGGGTTGTCACCCGGGGCCCTTTATTTTGTACCCAGAATAAACAATTATCGCATGAATCTTTCCTCAATTCGTATTATTACTGCTGATATTCAGGGCCTTGTTAAATTTTATGAAGATGTTACAGGTCTTAAGTTTACCTGGTTTACGGAAGACTTTGCCGAATTGAAAACTGCCGGTGCGGCGCTGGCGATAGGTAGTACCCGTACCCTTGCACTTTTTGGTGGCAATGTGGCGGAGCCGGCACAAAACAAATCAGTGATCATTGAATTTAAGGTAGATGATGTAGATGCTGCTTATGAGCGTATACCTGCGGAAACGGTTGTACAACAGCCTACTACTATGCCCTGGGGTAATCGTTCTTTGTTATTCAGAGATCCGGATGGGAGCCTTGTTAACTTTTTTACGCCTGTTACAGAGGATGCTAAGAAGCGATTTGCTTAAGCAGGAAATTCCATTTTTGCCATTTAAAGATCCGGTTCACAGGTAGCAATTACCTCCGGAAACGCTTTATTCAAATAGCTGAAGTAGTTTACTTCGGCTATTTGGATTTTGGGTATATGGGTCTATCCGATATTTTCAATACCGGATATTCCATTAGAAGAAAAAAATTTCCCTCATCCCTTAAAATATTATCATTAGGTATTCGTCTACCTAAAAAACGGGTTTTACTTTTATATGGCAAGATTTCCATTAATGCTATTGCTCTTCCTGGTGGGCGATCTTTATTTTTACCAGGCAATATCGACAATCAGTCACGATCCCATGATTCATTTTGCCTACTGGCTGGTCGATATTTTTCTGATCGGTGCGATTATTTCTATCATCTTCATGCGCAGAGCCGGCCATACATCAGAACGCCTGATCGCTATTGTGATGGGTGCCATGATGCTCAGCTTTATCCCTAAGCTATTTTCCTCCCCGGTATTATTAGCTGAAGACATCGTTCGTTTATTCCGTGGCTTTCCAGCCAGAAGTGTCATTGTAAGTGAGGTGGCGCTGGCACTGGCAGGGGTGATCTTCCTCGTGATCCTCTTTGGATTGACAAAGGGTAAGCATTTCTATAAAGTTAGAAAAGAGACGATCTTCTTCCCGGACCTGCCGGAAGCATTTGACGGTTTTACGATAACACAATTATCCGATATACATTCCGGTAGTTTTAGCGATGCCGGTGGCGTACAGAAAGGACTTGACATGGTCGAAGCGCAAAAGAGCGACCTGCTATTATTCACTGGTGACCTTGTCAATAACATGGCTTCGGAGATGGATCCCTGGATAGGTGGTTTTACGAAATTACAGGCCCCTTATGGCAAGTTTTCCGTATTGGGTAACCATGACTATGGCGATTACATCAGGTGGGAAAGTAAGGAGGCGCAGGCGGCAAATCTGGACCGTTTAAAAGCGGTGCATGGGGAGATGGGCTTCAATTTATTATTAAATGAAGCGGTGTCGATCAATAAACAGGGGCAGAGTATTTCACTGATTGGTGTAGAGAATTGGGGGAAGGGTGGTTTTCATAAATATGGGGATCTGAAGAGAGCGACGGTGGATGTGCCGGATCATTCTTTTAAAGTCCTGATGTCACACGACCCTTCTCACTGGGATGAGGTAACGATAGATCATCATCAGCATGTACACCTTACATTGGCAGGGCATACACATGGGATGCAGTTTGGGATTGAATTATTTGGTTTTAAGTGGAGCCCGATAAAGTATGTATATAAGCAGTGGGCCGGCCTGTATGAACAGCAGGGCAAATACCTGTATGTAAACAGAGGGTTTGGTTTTCTCGGTTTAAAAGGCAGGATTGGGATGTGGCCTGAAATTGCAGTATTGACATTAAAGAAAGGCTGATAAGGGGGGCCTTATCAGGTTGTTTCTCAAACCTTATCAGTTTTTTCAAATAACATCTTTCCCCGGGAGGTTTATCTTCCGGGGGAATTTTTTTCAGCGCATTTTCAGCGCATTTTCGGGCTTTTCCCGAGGTGTTTTTCGGGATTGTTTTTCTGAGGGCTTGCTTTGGGAAGTATTTTCCCCCGGGCTGCTGCCGGATTTATAGCAGTTTCATTTCCCTGACCGTTTCATTTCCTGGCAAATCTACCGCCACTACTATTATTTTACCACCCGGTGGCTGAATGGCTACCTTATAATACCAATCTACACCATTCCTGCCTAAAACAGCGGCGCCTCTATCCAAGATAACACCATCATAATCAACCACCCGTACTTCTACAGCCGCAACCCTGAATTCATCTTTTGCAGTCACGATCACCGTCTCCTCTTCGAATCTGATATTCTGAATCTCCGGTGACGCATAAGTATCCTTTACCGCCATATTATAGGCATTCTGTCCCGGTCCGGCCAGTGACTTATAATAAGCCTTCAGGTCCGGATCTTTCAGGATCGCCAGCGCATAAGCCGCCGCTATCTTCATCTTATACCTGGCTTCCAGCTGCTTTATAGTCGGCTTATTCTTAGAAGGACCGCGTTTTTTGGCAATAATAATCTGCCCGTTCCTTTCGTAAATCGTGATTTGATCGCCGAGGGAGCCTCGTACGCATTGGAGGAGTATGTTGTCTTTTACAATGGCCATAACAAACAGTTTTGGGGTTTATAAAATCAATAATAATATAAGTATCCAAATATAGTGAATCTTTATCACTATATCAATACTAAAAGATCACTTTAAGGGCACCTCAATATCCAATAGATATTGAGGTGCCCTTAAAGTGCCCTTATAATGACCTTAAGAAAGTATTATGGAGCTATAGATTGACGCTGATTTGTAAGCTCATTTTACAGGGATTGTGGGGGCGCTTGTAGGGCATGTAAACAAGTTTTTTTTAAAAAGCCATTTGGACCCTGCTGGGATATAGTTATTTTATTGTATTTGTTATCCGCCCTATTTCGTTATTTTCGGGAATATTTGCTCGTCAAGGAATTAAATATCAACTGAATGCACACTATCCTTCCATTTTTTCTCGCGATGATCGCGGTTGTCGTAATATTAGAAATGTGGGCGACCCGGCTAAAAATCGCATATCCTATACTGCTGGTAGTGGCAGGACTGCTCATTAGTTTTATACCCGGATTGCCTGCGGTAAGGGTAGATCCCGACCTGATATTCTTTATTTTTTTACCTCCTTTATTATTCGAAGCATCCTGGGGGGTATCATTTAAAGAAATGAAAAAGTGGTGGCGTATTATCACCAGCTTTGCATTTCTTGTCGTATTCTTTACCGCCTTGTCGGTAGCTGTAGCTGCGAATTATTTCCTCCCCGGGTTTTCGATCGCATTAGGGTTTTTATTAGGAGGGATTGTATCGCCACCGGATGCCATCAGCACGGCGGCGATTACAAAATTTGTAAAGATCCCGAAGTCTACTTCGGCGATATTGGAAGGAGAGAGTTTGTTGAATGATGCGTCTTCCCTGATCATATTTCGCTTTGCCATGATAACCGTAGGTACGGGGCAGTTTATCTGGCAGGAGGCGGCGACTAGTTTTTTATGGATGATAATCGGTGGTGCCGCAGTCGGATTAATTTTAGCCTGGGCATTTGTAAAAGCGCACAGAGAAAAACGCACTGAGCATCGCTTAGATGATTATCAGTTTCCCTCAGGTACCCGAATAAAACGAGGCCGTATCTTATTGGAGATACGGCCTCGTTTTAATAATACATTGTCTGATTAAAAATCATCAGAAAAGCTCTCCGGCGTCATTTGCCTTTAACTTAATTCTTTTAGTACCGTTTTCCAGTATCAGTCTGTATTTGGATTCATTGTCCCGGTCCTTGATGTAAGTGATCAGGTATACATCTTTAGCAATTGTCCAACCTGGATATTTCTTTGCAATTGCCTCGGTTACTGAAGTAGGCAATAATTCAATTTCATATCTTTCTGCAGTCCGGATCAGTTTACCACCTTTGTCATAAGCAGCCAGTGTGAGACCGTTGGGTATCGCGAAGCAGATAAAGTATGAATCGTACTCATCTTCGTAATAATTAACGGCAGTTTTTACATCGTATGCGGCAGAAGTGATAGCCAGTGGCGCCACTGGCTGTGCCTCTTCTTTGCCGTTGACGGTTTTGATGAACTTATAACTGGTAGCCTGTAAGTTGACAGTAGGTCCGGCAGCAGGTGCAGCAGTTTGAGCAGATGATGAAAGGATATTGGTCAGCATCAGAGCGATGGCTACAAGCATAAATTGAATGTATTTCATAGCTGAAGGTTTATAGTTTAGAATCTTACTTCAAAACTCACTCATTGCCGAAGCAAAACTATTGACGTGGATCATGGGTCTTTGAAAATAGCATCATTGGCGGCCATGATTATCATCAGGGGAGTAGGAATGGGGTTGATAATCAATTGGGTTAAAAGGTGTTTTTGATGGTGAACCCTCGTGGCAGGGTGGGTAAATTCGATTTCAGCTGTATCAGCTACCTTTTTCAATTGTATTAAAAGCCCTCTTCGACAGCGAAGCGCACCTTTTCCCTCGTGGCAGGGTGGATAAATTCAATTTCGGCTGCATGGAGGTACATTCTTTCCGATGCGGTGCCGTACAGATCGTCTCCTACAATGGGGGCATTGAGTCCTGATGCATGTGCCGAATGCATACGCAACTGATGCGTTCTACCCGTAAGCGGCCAGAAATTTACTTTAGTCATGTCCGGGAATCTTTTGACTACTTCCCATTTTGTAACGCTTTTCTTGCCTGTTTCGAAGCAAACCAGCTGTCTGGGGCGGTTTAATAAATCCGGTCCCAAAGGAAGGTCGATCATGCCTCCTGACTGGTCAAGTACTTTAGAAATCAATGCAGTATAGCGTTTGCTGACTGTTCGCTGTAAAAATTGCCGTTGGATATGCTTGTGGGCTGCCTGGGTTTTGGCGACGACGAGTAGTCCTGAAGTATCCATGTCCAATCTATGAATAATCAGCGGTTCTGTATCTAGTAGGCGTTGTTTTAATCTACTATATACGGAATCACCGATACTCACCCCGGGTACGGAGCGGAGACCGGAGGGTTTGTTCACTACTACAAAACTATCATCTTCAAATACGATTTCAAGCGGATGACTATCTTCTTTTATATGCAATAACGGATTGTCGTCGATAGGTATTCCTTCCAGCATATGCGCCAGAATAGGCTTGCATTTGCCCGTACAGGCAGGGTAGAATTGTTTATGTTTCCTGATCTCTGATTTTGGAGAAGTGCCCCACCAGAATTCAGCCATTGCTATTGGTGCGTAATTTTTTGCAAAAGCAAAATGCAGGAGTTTGGGCATGGCGCATTCCCCGCTGCCAGCCGGTGGTTTGCCAAAAGGTGTTTCGCTGAAGATGGCCTGCAGACTTTTGGTCTGACCGTCTTTATTCAGAAAACTGTATTGTTCAAAGATCTGTTGTTGTAGATCAGCGGATCGTTCCTTCCGTTCATTTTTAAGGGGTTCGAGTATGGACTCGAACTGGTCCAGTTGGGTTTTTAATTCTGCTTGTCTTTCTGCCCAATTGTCCGTCAGGTGTTTCAGCTGTCTTTTATCTGCCAGACTCTGATTGATGATATCTGCCTCAGCAATAGCATATTCGGCTTCATTCAGCCGTTCTTTTAGCTGAGTCCGGAGTTGTTTACGGGTGTCTTTGTTAGCTTTTAATTGCTGCTTTAGATGGGTAATTTCTGCCAATGCAGTGATGGCTGCCTGCTCTATGTCCAGTTTAAGGCGTAGGTAATTTGCATCGGCATTCAGTTCGTCAATTCGGGCATTGATGGCAGTGATGAATTCCAGTCCTTTGAGGAAGAAGCTGTTTTCAGACAGCATATCAAAGACAGGAGGTACAAATTTCCCGTGGTCATTTGAGTTGGCGAGTTTGCCGGAGAAGGCGGAGAGATAACCCAGTCTGCCGGTTGGATCCTTTACAACCAGTACGCCGAACATTTTGCCGATAGCGGATCCATCCGTATCGTCAGTCAGTCCGAAGTTATGATCCAGCCCGGTTTGCGTTTCCAGATATTGTTGGAGGTCGGCAGCGGCTAGTTTGGATAAAGGATGTGGTTCGTAGAAAAAAGGAAAGGTAAACCGTTCAGGTAAGGCTATATCTTTTATTAATTCATCCGAAAAGTAATCGATCTTATCTCCCAACTCAATTAAATTTGGCGCAAAATTAGGACTAATGTTATTAATTTGGTAGCCCTTATGAGAAGAAAAGACTTTACAGCCGAAGAACTATTAACCCGGATCCTCAGTAATAAATCACAAAAGACATATTGGGATAATGTTAGAGAGCTACACCGAAGGGGTGGGGAGGAGACATTTAAGAGATGTTATCAATTGGTTAAAACGGGTACGGATCGGGAAAAGGAGGTAGCTGTTGATATTCTGGCACAATTGGGATCGACTGTAAGGCCTTATTTAAAGCAGTCGCTGCAACTGTATTTTGAATTGTTGGATAGTGCGTTGTTGGATAGTGCGTTTACAACAGATCTGCTCATCACTGTACTACATGCCATCCGGTTTAACAACGATACGCTGAATGCCGCTCAGGCAAAGGCTGTAGCCGCATTTAAATCTCATGAGGATAAATATGTAAGATTAGGTGTGGTATATGCATTACTTGGAGTGGAACATCAGGTAGCGGTCGATGCGATGGTAGCACTTACGACAGATAAATTTAGTGCTATCAGGAATTGGGCGACATTTGGTATTGGTTCGCAGATAGAGAAAGACTCGAAACAGATTACAGCGGCTTTGTGGAACAGGGTAAATGATAAGGAGGAGGAAACGCGGTTTGAAGCCATTGTGGGGCTGGCCATTAGAAAGGATGCAGGGATAAAAGATGTGATTATAGAGGAGTTGTTGACGGGTGAATTTGGGACATTGTTATTTGATGCGATAGTAGCGTTGGAAGATGCTGATTTTTTGCCGGCGTTGAAGCGATTGCAGATAGAATCGCAAAAGGATAAAACGATTGATCCTGGTTGGTTGAGTAAGCTGGATGAAACTATTTCTTCTTTGTCAGGTGAGTAGGGAATATGGCAGCAAGCTGGATGAAACGATTTCTTTTTTATCAGCTGAGTAGGGAATATGGCGGCAAGTTGGATGAAACGATTTCTCCTTTGTCAGGTGAGTAGGGAATATGGCAGTAAGCTGGATGAAACGATTTCTTCTTTGTCAGGTGAGTAGGGAATATGGCAGCAAGTGGATGAAACGATTATTTTTTTGTCAGCTGAGTAGGCCGCAGTGAATGTCGGGCGTGCCATTGCCACCTTTGATCATTTCATGTGCTGATAGTTGTATTGTATGTGATATAGCGAAGCAACGCTACAGGAGAGAGGGGAGTTGCTGGTGCGAGAGATCCAAAATTACTGGTGTGAGCGGTCCCAAAGGAAAAGCCTTCAGATCGGGTGATCTGAAGGCTTTGAAAATCCTAATTCAATATCCCATTCATCTCCGTCAATATCAACGGTTGCCCATCCGTCACCACAATCGTATGCTCATGCTGCGCCATAAATCCACCTCTTTCACCTACCATTGTCCATCCATCATTCAACTCAGTTGCATAAGATGAATTTGTGGAAATAAACGTCTCAATTGCCACCACTGAATTTTTCTTAAATCGTCTCTTATCTCCCTTGTTTCTATAACAAAGCAGCTCTCCCGGCTCTTCATGCAACCCTCTACCAATTCCATGTCCACCAAGGTTCTTAATCACTTTATACCCTCTCTTCTTCGCCTCCGTCTCTATCAGTAAACCAATATCCGCTATTTTTACACCACCTCTGATCGTATTCAACGCCTTCCGTAGAATCTCTTTCGATGCATCCACCAGTTTCTGATGTTGATGCACATCTTCCCCAATTACAAATGATCCGCCATTATCCGCCCAAAAACCATTCAGCTCTGCAGAAACATCTATATTGATCAAATCACCATCTTTTAAAATTCTTTTTTCTGAAGGAATACCATGGCAAAACTCATTATCCACACTAATGCAAGTCCAACCCGGGAATCCATAGGTTAAATAAGGCGCTGATTTAGCACCAAAGTCTGCCAGGATCTTCGCCCCATATTCATCCAGCTCCTTAGTACTCATGCCCGGTTTGGCATAGTTCGTCATTTCCTTCAATGTATATGCAACAGCTTCACTCGCTTTTTGCATGCCGAATAATTCGGATTCTTTTGTTATTGACATACTTTTTATTTTGTCGCTATATAGATATCAACTTCTGAATTGTCTCCCTGTTGAGATTTTTCACCGTAGACTTCAAAATCATAGGTGTATTTCCTGTTCAGTTCCGCATCTCTCTGCCAGATGTCCATCCAGCAATTGCCTACCGCAGCAGGCATCGCACCTTTTGCTGTGAATTTCTGAAACTGTTCCGGTTGAAATTCGCGGCCGGTCAATCCTTCGGGAATTTCATCCAGCGTAGTTACCGGAACTCCGATGATGGTGGTGTATTCTTCTGTATAATTGCTTTTATAATCAGTATATATAGAGAGGATTTCTCCTGATTGCTTATTCGGTATTTTCTCAAATACATTTTCAGCAAAGAACTGTCCCCATAATTTACCTAAGTCCTGCATTGCCTGACCGTCCTTATTTGTTGTTCTGACTGTAATGCCGATAACCTTAAATCCGTTTTTCATATTTTACATAAAAGATTCATGTAAAGATAGGATATATAATTTGTACAATATAATACTCGTGTACACCTCTGTTAAGGCGTTATTTAGTCTTTGCATGCCTTTGTTCTTACTGAACTGTTATTTATCCTTTGCATGCCTTCTGGTCGTTCAGAACTGTTATTTATCCTTGCATATCTTCTGGTCGTCCTGAACTGTTATTTAGTCTTTGAATGCCTTCTGTTCGTCCTGAACAGTTATTTATCCTTTGCATGCCTTCTGTTCTTCCTTAACTGTTATTTATCCTTGCATATCTTCTGTTCGTCCTGAACAGTTATTTATCCTTTGCATGCCTTCTGGTCGTTCTGAACTGTTATATATCCCTGCATATCTTCTGTTCTTCCTGAACCATTATCTGGTCTTCGAATATGCTAAACTTTTCCTGATCCGCTCCCTATGCTGTTCCCCCCAAGCCCCCAATTCACGCAGCACATCTTTCAATGAATGACTATATTCCGTAGCTTCATAAATAATCGTCACCGGCGTAGTCGGGTATACATTCCTTGTAACAAACTCATTTAACTCCAGGTCTTTTAATTCCTGTGCCAGCACCTTAGGCGATATCCCACTCACTGCATGCTGGATCTCATTAAACCGTTTCGCAGATTGTACAAGACTTAAAATAACCGGTAGTTTCCACTTGCCGCCAAGAACATACAGTGCATCCAGCACATATTTCAGCGAGTCTGCGCACGCTTCTTTTCCCGGGATATTATCATCAGTGATCATGCTGCAAAATTAAGCACTTTCCTGTATGTAAGTGCTTCCCTTTAGGTAAGTCGGAACTATTTACTGGTTGTCGCAAATATTTTTGTGGCCTTAAAATATAGTTCTTATGAAACGTGTTCTTCATTTAATTTCAAGTTTGCAGGGAGATACATCTTACAGCACCAAACTGAGCAAAGCGATCATCAGTAAGGTGATTGAAAAATATCCAGGCAGTACAGTAGAAGAGGTGAATCTTGTTGAACAGGCAATACCACATATTACCCCAGCATTGTTGCAGACTATGTTCACACCCGGCGAACAACTGACTGCAGCAGCCAAGGAATTGCTACGTTACTCTGATGACGCTGTCAAACAATTAATGGCAGCAGATATTATCGTGATTGGTGCGCCATTGTACAACTTCACAATTCATTCTTCATTGAAGTCCTGGATAGACCATGTAACCCGTGCGGGTATCACATTTGGCTATAATGAAAATGGTCCGGCGGGAATGGTGACCGGCAAGAAGGTGTATGTAGCCATGTCATCAGGTGGTGTATATTCAGAAGGCCCCGGTAAACAGAATGACTTTGTAGCCCCTTACCTGAAAGCGTTTCTGGGCTTTTTAGGAATGACGGATCTCACGGTATTCCGTGCAGAAGGTTTGAAAGTACCCGGCATCAAAGAAACGGCCCTTGAAAAAGGGATTGAGAGTATCGTGATCGACTGATTGAGGGGATCTGATTGATTGGTTGAGAGTATCTGGATCGATTGATTGAGAGTATCTTGATTGATTGGTTGAGAGTATCGTGATCGACTGATTGAGGGGATCTGATAGATTGGTTGAGAGTATCTTGATTGATTGGTTGAGAGTATCGTGATCGACTGATTGAGGGGATCTGATCGATTGGTTGAGAGTATCTTGATTGATTGGTTGAGAATATCTTGATCGACTGATTGAGAGTATCTTGATAGATTGATTGAGAGTATCGTGATTGATTTGTTGACTGGTTGACTGATACTTAGAGTGATAGATAGATAGATAGATAGATAGATAGATGGATAGATGGATAGCGTGCTTGAGCGTATCGGATCAATAGATTGTTATTAAACCAATACCTTTCCGGGGGCGTGTGTCGTTTTGAATTGACTCAAGCCGGCCGCAGGCAACTGCACGGGAGATTCTGGTGATTTTCTTAGAAAATTGAAATTGATACACTACCCTTTCCGGAGGTATTGGTTTATCGCCATAGTGGTTATATATTTACAGCTATGGCAAAGAAAAGAAAAACACTCCCCAAAGAGTTTGAAGACCTGTTAAAGAGTGGTGATGTACAAGCGCTCAAAGATGTATTCACCAAATGCGAAATAGATGCCCGTGGCAGTTTTTATAAACATACTGCATTGGCATTTGATCATTGTCCACATGAATTAGCCCAATGGTTAGTAGAACAGGGTGCGGATTTGCAAGCTACCGATACCTGGGGAAATACCCCGCTTCACCGTCGGTCACGTAGCAGATCCGGGAATATTTCATCGCTGTTGGAATTAGGTGCCGATGTGAATATGGCAAGTAATTACGGCGGTACCCCGCTACATGCAGCTGCGGAGGCGCATAATCCTGAAAATACAGCATTGTTATTAGCCCATGGTGCAAAAGTAGATATCATCAATATATATGGTTTGACTCCGTTAGAGTCTGCGTTGAAAACGTGTAGCAATATTGAAATTGTTAAAACCCTTGCGATTGCGAAATTGTATCGGGATGCGGGTGTGGCCTTCACAGCAAAGATGAAGGAGTTAGTGGCTGAAATAGGGAAGCGGTTTGAGTTTCACAGGGCCACATTCAATAAAGAGAGTGTGGAAGAAGTGAGCGCTGCATTGGAGGAACTTTATAGCCTGTTTGGTGCGGAGCCGGTGGCGAAGCGTGAGATGCATGATGGATCCTCTCCAATTATTCCTAAGGCTGCCAGCTGGGAAGATCAGCATGATGAACTATGGGCAATGTTGGTGCCATCCAGCGGTCCGGCAGCCACTGTGCAGGGAGAGGTGATCCGGATATCAGGAAAGATTTCAAGGGAGTTGCAGGGGAATGGTGGCATTAACTGGGATGATGATTTCAAGAAGATGGCGGATGCATTTCTTACATTTGTAGGTACAGGGAATGCGGTATCATATGATGAAACGGAAAAGATCGTGAAAGAGGTAAAACGTAAATCGGGTGATACTGACAGGATGCTTGAAATTGCAGTGAAGTGGGTGGTGGAGAATCCTATGCCGGTAAAACTTCCAGTTGTTGAATACAAAAGATAGATATGTTCTCATTTTTTAAGAAAAGTAAAGTAAGTATTCAATCTGCCAGGATCCCTGATTTTGGTTGGAAGAAGATCAGAGAGGACTTTTTATCGCAGGTGAGACACTATGTTAACCTGATTGAAAATGAGGTGCAATGGGGTACGGAAATTGATAAATTGGAACATTTTGAAAGATAAATCAAATGGCTATGATAATATAGCCGAATTATATTCCCGACACAGGGGGGCCACTGGCTCGGCTACAGTCAGGGCCTGGGCGCAGTCTTTTGCCAAAGGCGCAGTAATACTTGATTTGGGATGCGGCACTGGCATTCCGGTTACGAAAATATTGCTGGAAGCGGGGTTGAAGGTGTATGCAGTAGATGCATCTGCAAAAATGGTAGCGGCTTTTCAGGATAACTTTCCGGATGTACCTGTGGAATGCGAGTCGGTAGAGGAGTCTAAGTTTTTAAATTTTAAGTATGATGGCATTATCGCTATTGGCGTAATATTTTTATTGGATGAAGAAGTACAACGATCACTTATTGCCAGGATGGCCGCAGCGTTAAATGCTAATGGAAAGTTATTGTTTACCGCCCCTTTGCAAAAGGTAGCCTGGCAGGATGTAATGACCGCACAAACCTCAAGGTCTTTAGGTGCAGAAGAATACAAAAAACTGTTGCAGGCAGCTGGTTTATCCCGTGTGGAAGAATTTGAAGATGAGGGCGGAAATCATTATTTTAGTGGTATATGAAAATTGATAACCCAGCCTTCAACTATGACAAGTCGGGGCAAAAATATGTCATTTACAGACAGACCGATCCATGCATTGAAGCCTTTATCCACCAGCAATTATCAGATGCCAGAACGATCCTGAATGTTGGCGCACGAGCAGGCTCTTACGAACCGCAGGATAAGTATGTAGTTCCGGTAGAACCTTTCATCACGATGCGGCAACAAAGGCAATCATAAAGAACTGATCTTTATTAAAAGATGGTATGAAATAAATAACATTTTACATTTTGAGAAGGTTATCCTGCAATCAATGGAACAAGGTGATGAGCAGCTATTGGATAGTCATAGAGACAGGGAGAAGAGCTAACGGATTTTTCTCCTTATTCTGCTAAGTGATGATTGAGTGATACCTAAATATGAAGCTAAATAGGATAATGGTATTCTATTGGCCATTGTAGGAAAGTTTCTCAAAAACATCAGGTAGCGTTCGGTGGCATCTTCTGCCATCATCGGACTGATCCTGTTTACTTTTTCCGCCAGTCCTTTTGCTGTTATTTTGGCAATAATCGCATCCCAGCTGATGATGGTCATAGACAATTCTTCCATGGCAGTTTTAGACAGGACTAAATATTCACAATCGGTGATGGCCTGTATATACTCAGTAGAAGGAATACCCTGGTTATAATTGTTTACATCGGCGATAAAGTTATTTTCGTCAAGGAAGTATTTCGTGATCTCATCGCCTTTGTTGTTGTAGTAGCAAACCCGCATAATTCCATCCAGCAAGAAGATGATTTCACGGGGTATTCTACCCGCTTCGTGATAATATTCATCTTTTTTGGTTGTTTTTAGCACAGCTTTGCTTGTAATCATCTCAATCTGCTGTTGATTGAGATGACCAAAATGTAATAGGTAATTGATCAGTTGTTCCATGTGTAGCTATTTCATTTGACTCATCAGCAATTTGTCAAACAATTTATCAGACAATATTTTTCTCATGAACAGCATGGGTTTTGCCATTGCACCTCCAATATACCTTGTTTTTGGATGTGTTGCTTCAATTCCTTTTTTAATCAGTTTGGCGATCACAATTGCTTCAGCTGAGTTCTTTTCCATGTCGTCATACATCTTCAGCAGGCTATTCGCCAGACCTTTATATGCCGTATTTCCGGAAACGCGCATCAGTTCCTTACCACCAATCCCCATCATTTCAGATTTGGTGCCGCCGGGTTCAATGACAATGACATCGATACCAAATTGTCTGACTTCATTACGAAGGCAATCGCTCATTCCTTCTATGGCAAATTTACTGGCATGGTACCATGCGCCCATTGGCAGACCGACTTTACCACCTACAGAAGAGATGTTGACGATCTTTCCGTACTTGTTTTCCCGCATGCCAGGTAGTACCAGTTGTATTAATCTTGCTACACCAAAGAGGTTGATTTCCATCTGGTTTTTCGCTTCTGACAAAGGTACGTCTTCCAGTGCACCGTAGGAGCCCAGGCCCGCGCTGTTAATGAGGATATCAATATTGCCGGTTTGTGCTACACAAGCAACGATACTATCGTCTTTTGTCACATCCAGCTTAATTGGTTTGATACCATATGCCTGCAGGGCCTGGAGCATTTCCATACGGCGTGCAGCGCCATATACATTGTAGCCGTTTTGTGCCAGATAAATAGCGGTTGCTTTACCAATTCCGGAGCTGGCCCCGGTGACCAATACTGTTTTCGACATCGTTTTTAATTTTATGATGCGAAGGTAGACTGGCTGGAATTGGGATTATTTGCCATTTGGCAAAAAGGTAAAATGGCTGTTTGAAAAATTTAAATGGCTTTTAGAAAAAGTAAAATGGATTTTTAAAAGTTAAGATGGGAGTCAAAAGTTCGAATGGCTATTTTAAAGCTAAGATGGCTGTTGTAAAAGTTAGAATGCCTGTTTTTCCTGCCATTCGAATATGCCTATTCGTTTTGCAATCAGCCACTGGTTATTCCCGAAGATGTAATTATCGTAATAAATGGCACCGATTGTCGTCTTCACTTTCGCGCCAATCAGTGTAATCTGGCAATAACATGTTCCGGTAGCGGAATCGCCATCTATAGTTACCTTTTGCTGGCCATTGAAATGGTAGATCGTGTCGAAGTCTTTAAGGAAATTGGTAAAAGCAGATTCCATCTCTTTCCGGCCATTCAGTTTTAAGATAGGAGTCCCTTCAATAAAAGTTTCTGATATTCCATCGTCAGTAAATAGCTGCACCTGTGCGTGAACATCTTTTTTATCTCCCAGTATGGAAAGGGTATCGACCAGTTCCCGCAGGGCAAACCTATCTGCTAATTCCTTCATATTCATACCTGTAATTTTATTTGACAGTCAGCACAATCTTACCCTGGATATGTCCATTAGCAGCGCATTCATGTACTTCCTTCGTATTCATACCTGTAATTTTATTTGACAGTCAGCACAATCTTACCCTGGATATGCCCATTGGCAGCGCATTCATGTACTTCCTTCATATTCATACCTGTAATTTTATTTGACAGTCAGCACAATCTTACCCTGGATATGTCCATTAGCAGCGCATTCATGTACTTCCTTCGTATTCATACCTGTAATTTTATTTGACAGTCAGCACAATCTTACCCTGGATATGTCCATTAGCTGCCCGTTCATGTGCTTTCCGCGCATCAGAGAGGGGAAAGGTGCTATCGATAGAGACATTTACCGTTCCTGCCGCCAGCAAACGACCGAATTCTTCCAGCTGAATTCCATTGGAGCGTACCTGGGTAGAAGAAACCATGATTCCTCGTTGTGCAGCTTCCTCCGCGTCAGAAAAGCCTAAAAATACCGGGAATAAGGCACCACCACGTTTTATTGATTTTAGGAAACGACCTGTACCCGGACCGCCAAGGGTATCAAGCACTAAATCAACATCCTGCACCACAGCTTCAGGCGCTTGTTTGGTATAGTCAATAAATTCATCGGCACCTATCGAGTGTAGAAATGCTTCATGTTTGCCAGAAGCCACTGCTATAACATGCGCTCCTTTCCATTTAGCCAATTGTACAGCCAGATGTCCAACACCGCCGGCTGCGCCATTTACGAGTACCTTTTTGCCATTGAGGGGAACCGGATGGTGTTTGTGGGCCTGAAGCGGATTTGGTGCATCATGCCCCAGTTCTATGAGGAATTGCCATGCCGTCAACCCGGCCATCGGTGCAGCCGCAGCATGAATATGATCAATACCCGCCGGCTTGTGTGCAAAGTCCGAAGCCGGTGCAGCTACAAATTCAGCATAAGCGGCGCTTTCGCCCACACTGGGAAAACGAACCATGCTAAATACTTCATCGCCTTCAGAAAAACCCTCTACACCTTTGCCAACAGCGGTAACAACACCAGAAACATCCGTACCCGGAATAATAGGGAAGGGGATATTGGGTCTCCATTCCGGAGGTAGCATTTTAAAACCTTCGCGCAGATACCAGTCTGGTGGATTGATGCCGATGGCATGCACGCGAACGAGGAGCTGACCATCTTTCAATTCCGGCATAGGTGCATCGTCGTAGCTCAATACTTCCGGACCTCCGTATGCATGTAGGCGGATTGCTTTCATTTGTTCCATATATGATTTGTTTATAAGGATAAGTATCTCATATAGATACCTGTCCTTTGGTTAAAAGATTATCAAAAAACGTTTGCAGAGAAATTCATTTGTAGGGATAGGTATCTCATATAGGTACCCGCCCTTTGGTTAAAAGATTTTCTGAAAATGTTTGCAGAGAGAATCATTTATAGGCATGTGTATCTCATTAAGGTACCCCACCCTTTGTTTAGAAAGATTTTCAAGAAACGTTTGCAGAGAGAATCATTTATAGGCATGTGTATCTCATTAAGGTACCCCACCCTTTGTTTAGAAAGATTTTCAAGAAGCGTTTGCAGAGAGAATCATTTATAGGCATGTGTATCCCATTAAGGTACCCGCCCCTTAGTTAAATGATATTCTATAAATATTTGCAAAGAGATTCACTCATAGGCATACGTATCCCATATAGGTACCCGTCCTATTGAAATCAGATCCCGTTATTTGTTAGTTAAAAGACTTCCTAAAAACGTTTGGAGAGAGATTCGTATGCCGCTTAAACAACTTATTAAAAGACTGCGGGTGCTCAAAACCCAATTGATATGCAATTTCTGCCACCGTCTGCCTGGTCGTACTCAAAGCCACCTTGGCTTTTTCAATGAGCCGGTCATGTATATGTTGCTGTGCACTCTGGCCGGTGAGTGACCGAAGCATATCAGTAAGATACCTTGGAGACACCTGTAGCTGTGCCGCCACCTCAGGAACCGTAGGAATACCTCCCTGTGGGTCTGTAAACCGGCTTTCCAGGTATTTATTCATCTCTGTGATCAGATCATGGTGAATGGTCTTCCGGGTAAGGAATTGCCTGTTATAAAACCGGTTACTGTAATTCAGCAATAACTCAATCTGAGTAACCAATACATCCTGGCTAAAGGCATCCGTATTATTATCCAGCTCATCCGCAATATTCTCAAATATTCCACCGATCACTTTTTTCTCTTTGTCGGACAGAAAGAGGGCCTCATTCACCGCATATGAGAAAAATCCATATTGCTGAATGCGCTGTCCCAGGGCATAATTCCGGATCAGGTCTGCGTGAAAAAGCAGCAGATAACCATCCAGACAACTGACTTCGCCAGACATGGTCACCACCTGGTTGGGGGCTAAAAAGGCCATGCCGCCTTCTGAAAAGTCATACCAGGCCTGTCCATACCGCATCTGACCGCTGAAATCTTTCTTAAATGCAATCTTGTAGAAATCAATCATGAACCTTTTCCCGGTAAAGTCGCCACTGATCTGATCCTTGTCATAATTGACCAGGGCCACCAGCGGATGGAGCGGTTTGGGCATATCCATATCCCGCATAAATTCGGAGATACTTTTATAAATGATTGTCATGGTACAAAGGTGAGGAAAGCTGGCAAATAAAAATTAGCCTATCTGGTAAAAAGTGTAGCCTGTAGGTAAATGAGTGTTTTTTTATATTTGTGGCCTATGAGTGTACGAAAATATTCTCCATCAGGTATCCGAATAAAACATTCATGAAAAAGGGAATTCACCAATGGGTAATGAAAACCATTTTTCAAAGAAAACCCTCATGAACCGAATTCACAAACGACTATGAAAATGGTGGTACCTTCGACAAAAGTACTACCATGGAACAATCACATATCAGTTTTGAACAGGTTGTGAGTCGTGGCTGTGGCCTCGATGTTCACCAGGAGAATGTAGTAGCTACCATCAGGGGTGATAATTTGCAGGAACAAACCCGCACTTTTAGCACCTTCACAAGTTCACTTAAGGACCTGGTAGCCTGGTTGGAAGAATCGGGCATTACACATGTCGCAATGGAGAGCACGGGTGTTTACTGGAAGCCTGTTTTTAATATACTAGAACCTCACTTTGAACTTATTTTGGTCAATGCCCGGCATATTAAATATGTGCCGGGTCATAAGACTGATCGTAATGACAGTGCCTGGATTGCAAAATTATTGCTAAGCGGGCTACTAAAAGGAAGTTTTATTCCACCCCAATACACTCGTGAATTACGGGAATTGTACCGATACAAACGTAAAGTAATAGGCCAACGCTCCAGTGAATATAACCGATTACAGAACATTTTAGAGACTGCCAATATCAAATTGAGCAGCGTTGTCAGTGATGTGTTCGGCATAAGCGGCTGGTCAATGATCTCTGCTATTATTGATGGAGAACAGGATCCCATGATATTGGCCAATCTGGCCAAAGTAGGCTCAAAATCAAGAAGCAAGAACTTATTCTTGCTTTAGAAGGTAATCTTAATGAGCATCACCGTTTTATGCTCAACCTGTCTAAAGCTGCTATCTTACAGCTAAATGAACTGCTTTGTCAGGTAGATAACCGTATTGATCAGTACTTAAGAAAATGGGAAGAAGAAGTAAAATTACTTCAGACTATTCCCGGAGTACAAAAACAAACAGCTACAGCCATCTTAGCCGAAATAGGTACAGATATGCATGCCTTCCCAAATCAGCATCATTTAGCCAGTTGGTGTGGCTTATGTCCGGGTAATAATGAAAGTGCCGGAAAAAAGAAAAGTGAACGTATCAATCATGGCAACAGTTCTCTTAAAACAGCACTGGTGGAGGCGGCCTGGGCCGCTGTACATACAAAGGAATCTTATCTGAAAAGAAGATATTACTCTTTAAGTGTGCGAAGAGGTAAAAAACGTGCTCTTATCGCCATTGCACACAAAATCCTCATTGCCACTTATTTTATACTCAAAAATAGAGTGCCATATATGGAACCGGATAATCAGGAGTGGCTTAAAAAAAGAAAGCAGGCGCAGATAAATAATTATCTCAGGCGCCTGCGCGAGCTTGAGGCATTACCCCCATCTCAATAAGATTACTAAGTTACAAAAATCGACCTCTTATTGGTGCTTTTTAAGCCTGTAAAGAAAACTGATTTAAGACTCTAAGTACAAACGATTGTTGCTATAAGCACGAAATGAAAATTTTAAGCATATAGAGTCATATCAAAATTATGACACAGACTAACTATTTTCAATGAAAAAGGGGCCGTCCCGAAGGTTGACACGCCCCCTTTTCTGTTATTTAAAAACTCAATTTGCCATCTTTCCCTATCATTCCACTCTTCTCTTCTTTTCCTATAACAGCCTTCATCATTTTGTAAGCATGCTTACCTGCATACCCCCCACTTACTTTCCAGCTAAGGGTTTTCGTCGCATCATCCCATAAAAACGCCGTTGTTCTTGTAGCGCCTTTTATATAATTGTAAGAAGTACCATCATCTTCCACCATATTAAAACTGCCGTTTTTACCCGGATAGATATGTATTTCAAGCGGAGCTGTAGTAGCCTGTTCTGAATATTGCACAACAGGACTGAGCGGCAATATCGTGCCCGCCCGCACATATACGGGGATCTCATCCAATTGCTTATTTACTTCGATCGTCTTTGGCCCTGTAATTTTTTCTCCACTAAAGTAATCATACCACGTATCAGCTGGTATATACACCCGCCGCTTGCCACCTGCATTTAATACTGGCGCAGCTAATACGCCTTTACCAAACAACCATTCATCCGTCATATTCGCAACAGTCGTATCGGTAGGGAACTCCATCACCAGCGGTCGCATAATAGGTGCGCCATTGTTGTATGCTTCGTGTCCGAGACTGTAAGTATAAGGTAACAGCTGGTATCTCAGCTCCAGCGCTTTGCGTATGGCCGCTTCACCATCATCCCCCCACAAAAATGGAAAGCGGGCAGTAGTGCCGAAATCTGAATGTGAACGCATGATAGGGAAGAACACCCCTGCCTGGAACCAGCGTACCAAAGTCTCTTTTTCCGGCGTGCCGTGAAAACCACCAATGTCGCAGGCACCGTAGTACATGCCGGCAAGACTGAAGTTCAACAGGTCTTTGGGTACATCGGCCAGTGAAGACCAGGAAGACTGTATATCGCCATCCCAGGTACAATAACCAAAGCGTTGATTGCCGGGGCTAAATGCCCTGTTAATCGTGAAGTGGCGATAGTTCGGCCGTACGGTTGACAGTAAGTTGCATTGTGCAGTATTCCACCAATAATAACAGGTATAATAAGATTCGCCTTCATCATCCCACCATGCATCTACGCCTGCCTGTAACATAGGTTTTGTTCTGTCTTCAAACCATTGCCGCAGATCTGCATTGCTAAAGTTCAGGTCACGGCTATCCGTATGTGGGTTCATCAACCAACCGTTTTTTCTGGCAGTATCCAGTCGTTGATCATTGCCCAGTCTTGGTTTGCGGATGCCGATAAATTTCACGCCCTGCGCTTTCATATCAGCTATCTGTTTGGCCGGATGGGGGAACAGTTTTGGATTGAAAGTGAAATCACTATAACCTTTCTGTCCTTCTTTAGGTACAGTATAATCAGGTGTAGTGGTGTACCATTCAAAGTCAAAAATAAAGGCGTCTACAGGTAGATGAAGTGTCCGGAATTTGGTGAGTACATTCGAAATATAGGTGCTATCTTCCCATCCCCACTGACTTTGCAGGTATCCAAAAGCCCATCTGGGTGGTAGTTTAGGTTGCCCGGTCAGTTTTACATAACCTTTGGCACCATCGTAAATGGTGCTCGCCGGCCAAAGGTACAGGTTAGCAATTTTGGATGGAAATTTCCATGCTAACTGGTTGTGATTTGTAGTCCAGCTAGCTGGTTGATTATCATTGGCCGCAACACCAAACGCACTGTAGCCTGTCGTATTCCAAAGATATGGAATGCCAGCTACGCCATTGCCTACAGCAGAACCGGACTGGCTTTTTGTAAGGTCTTTGGAAGAGATATTGCCGGCGCCATACAGTAATCCCTGTATAGTATGATCAATCTCAACCGAAGAGTCGGTAAAGCGGTAGGCACCGTTCTGTATCAGCGGCTGACCTTTTGCATCATACAATGACCAGGTGCCGGTAGTGGTATTGATGGTTAACTGGCCATAAGCAGTTTTGATCCCATATAACGGAGGGGTCGAAACTACGGTGTACGGCGAGGATGCACTGTTACCGGATGCGATAAAAGTGCTTTTAATCATTTCTCCGTTTAAGCTGAGACAAAATGCAGCATTGTTAGTGGTAAATAATCCTACCTGATGGCCGCCTGCATTCACAATGATCCCGTTAGAGGTCTTTCTGACCTGAGCATTCGTGGTAAAAACTGCTGCCTGCATTGCAAGGAGCAGCAATAGCATCTTGTTTTTCATTTTTTCGTGTGGTATAAGTGGGGCGAAAGGTATAAAATATTTTGCTAAACCGGTTTAACTAATTTTTTGAGCGTATTTTTTAGGTTTTTGACCAATGTACTTTTCGAATGTTCTGGAAAAATGGCTGAGGTTTTCAAAGCCTATCTGGTAACCGGCTTCAGATACGGATAGTTTCTCTTCGCGGATCAGTCTTGCCGCTTCCTGCATTCTGAAATGCTGATAATAATCATAAATCCCCATGCCGAAAACCTGGGTGAAGACCTTGCGCATTTTCAATTCATTCATTTCAGCAATTTGTTTCAGCTCGTTAATAGCAGTGGGCTTTTCTAAAGAGGAGATCATCTTATCGCGGACCTTGTAAATGGATTTGATGTCTTTGTCGCTCAATTTTTGGTGAACGGATTGTTCGCGTTTGCTCAGGCTTTTAAACAGATGGAAGATCAGTTCCATTGCTTTTAGTTTGTAGTGGTAGTCAGATAATACGCCTGGGGATTCTTTTTTTACTATATCGTTAATAGTGCGGACAATATCATCCGTCATGATCTCTTCTAAAAAGAAGTCATGGCTGGTGTCAAAGAGATATTGAAACTGGTCTACATCTTTGTTCAGAAATCCTTTTAAATATTCCGCGCTGATCAGCACGGAGACAATCTTTACACGGGAATCTTTTTTGAAAGTACTGGTATAGGTGTAAGTAGAGGGGAATACGCGGATGAATGGCTTCTCATTTTTGTTTGGGTGATCGTTGTCAAATGGATTATTAAAGAAAAAGCAGATACTGTTGTTGATAAATTTTGGTGCAGTTGTGGGGCGGGAGAAGTTTTTCTTTACAGTATAAGCAGCAAAGAACATGGCCAGGTCGGGAAAAAAGTCAAAGCTTTTATAGTTGTGAATGTCTACATTCTGGAGGTAGTTAGTACCTATATTATAGCCTATTTTATCAAACAATTGAAAGAAGTCTTGTTGAGTTGACATAATTTTTACGACTATTTTTAGTAGTTATCGTGCTATTTTATTTATAAAGATACATTCATTTTTGTAAGATGAAAAAGCAGGTATTAATATCGGGAGCAAGCATAGCAGGCCTCTCATTAGCCTATTGGCTAAATCATTTTGGATATGCAGTGACGGTGATTGAGATATCAAAAGGGTTAAGGAGAGGCGGTTCTCCTATTGATGTGCGGGGTGATGCATTGCGGGTGGCGGAAGAGATGGGGATATTGGATAAGATCAGGGCAAAAGAGCTGGTGCATACGGATGAAATTGTGAATGCTGATAATGAAACTATTGTTAGTTTTTCGATCAATGCACAGGCGGAATATAGTGGTGATATTGAGATTACCAGGGATGACCTGGTGGATATATTGTATGAGAATATTCCTGTTGGGGATGTTCAGCTGATTTTTGATAATAAAATTGAGACAATCACGCAGCACAAAGATCGCGTTGCAGTTACTTTTAAAAAAGGAGCGCCCCGTGAATTTGATTTTGTATTTGGGGCGGATGGTACGCATTCATCCGTAAGAAAACTTGTATTTGGGGAAGAGGAAAAGTATTCAAAATTCTTCGGTGCTTATTTTGCCATAGTAGAAGCACCTCGTTTGAAAGCTGGAACCGGAGCGGTGATTTACCGTGAACCAGGCAAATTAGCGGCGTTGTATCCATTTAAAAATGTAGTGAATGCGTTTGTCGTTTTCCGGTCGCCAAAGTTACCGTACGATTATAAGAATGATGCACAACATAAGCAGATCCTGAAAGACAATTTCAAAGATAGTTCCTGGAAGATACCGGAGATATTGGATGAAATGCAGCATTCCAACAATTTATATTTTGACGAAGTGTGTCAGATCCATATGCCTGCGTGGACAAATGGTCGTGTGGCATTAGTGGGTGATGCTGCGCATACAACGGGTTTTCCAACTGGCATGGGTACGAGTCTGGCCATGCAGGGGGCAAGTATCATCGCACATGCATTGCATGAAAATGAGGATTACAATATTGCATTTGCAAAGTACAATGACACCTACCGCCCTTTTGTAGAAAGTGTGCAGGCAAGGATTACCCGTGGTTTGAACTGGTTGGTGCCGGAAACTGAAGAAGGTATCCAGGAAACTATAAAACGGTTTTTGTAATATAAAGAAAGATCAGAAGATGACTTGCTTTTGCAGCATGCAGTCCTTCTAATAAGCCTTAATAATAGCTGACAAGCTTACCAACTTGCCACCAGCCTGAATAAAAATCGGGCAAACCAATACATGCATTGATTTGCCCGGTACCTATTTTTCTGCATCTAAATTAATACGCAATCAGCTTCGGTGCATCCGCCACAAACACATCCAGCACACCATCCGCAATCTTAATTGGACCACCAAAACGGGTAGCGCCAGGGATCGTCTGCAATGCAGCAGCTTCAGCTGCAAATTTCTTCGCATTGGCAAAATAACGAGCCGCTGCGGCACTTCCATGATCAGCAGCATCCAACCCTGCGGCGGTCAGCTGTAGTGCTCTTCCCCATAACTGCATCGCATCCAGCCACGGACGTGCATCCTGGGCAAAGGAGGTATCGACAGTTCCTGACCTGATAATATCCGGCGCTGCTGCAAACGCTGCAGCACGTTGTACCAGGTCCGCAATTGCCTGGTGACGGGTGGCAACGTCTCCATTTGCAATGGCATCGCGTACACCATCGAGCATCGCCTTTAGTTTGGGCGCCTGTAACTGCCATGGCTGACTACCAAAAGTAGGCGCCAGATGCTGGGTATCAAAGAAGGTCAGCAACGCAGCTGTTGCCTGCTCATCACCCCCTGCCAGCTCGCGTGCCGCAGCCAGCCAGGTACGTTCTGCATCATACCCTTTGTCATTCCACGCAAAAGCAGCTACCCCTGTTACCGCAACACGGCTCGGTGCTTCCTGATTCATTGGATTAGAGAGGATACCTGCCAGTTCTGTTGATAAGCCGGCTTCGCGACGTACATAAGGAGCAAGCAACAACCGGCCTGTAGATTCCCCATAATCATTTACCGGGTAGTTGTCCCATAACAGTGTCTTGCGTCCAAATGCTTTTGTCGCTGCACGTGCATCCCCAATAGAGATTGCTGGCGGCACCACATCTGTGCCTGTCCATTGTACGACCACCTGCGAGTCAAGATTTTTCCTCAACGCAGCTTTGTACGGACTTTCTTTCGCATCATAATATTCAGTTGGCACCATAATCAGCGGAGGAGCTGTTGGATCTATTTTCCTGAGATTGGCCTGTAGTGCGTTCAGCAGGCGAGACTGCGCAATACCCGCCGCCTCTGGGCCTGAAGGGCCAAAGGTGGTCTTGTCCAGGTCACAATTCCATTTGGTATATTCAATATCATCGAGGGCCACATAGAAGCTGTGAACACCAATTGAACGAAGTGCACTGAACTTGCGCTCCAACTGATGCAGATCGCTTGAATCAGAGAAACACACAGTAGGACCCGGAGAAATAGCATACACAAAGTTGACATGGTTCTTTCTGGCTACCGCTACCAGTTTACCCAATTCAGCTAAAGTAGCTGCAGGATAAGCATCGCGCCAGCGATCCCTTGCATATGGATCATCTTTGGGACTGTATACATAGGTGTTTGCTTTGACAGTAGCGAGGAAGTCAAGATGTTTCTCCCGGTCTGTCATTGACCATGGTTTACCATAAAACCCTTCGATGGTGCCGCGGATCGGCATAGAAGGATGGTCCTTGATCACGAGTGCCGGAATGGCAGCGCGTTGTGCCAGTTGCCGGAAAGTCTGTGCTGCATGAAACAAACCATCCGCATCGTGGCCGGCAAGTGTAATGAGTGCACCGTTGCCTGTCGCTACACTGGCGATCGTATAGCCTTCGGTATTACTGTCTGCTACAGCACCGCATTTCGTGAGTGCTGTGCGCACGATCGCCGCATCGCCGGTACCGAGTACGATGTGCGTACCTTCGAATGCCTGTGGCAGCTGTTTTGCCGCCGTGATGGTTTCAACGCCCGCCTGCGTAAGTATGCTACGTGCCAGGGCTGTAGTTTCCGTATCAATACCCGGAGGTGCAACCAGGGTAACTGATTTACCCAGCATGATAGATCCCTTTCCCAGCGCGATAGATACGGGGGCCGGGTAAATGGCCGGCAACGTAGCAGGTCGTGCAGGTACCTGGTTATTCGGTTGAACTGTTTGTGCAACAAGAGTGCTGCAACCTAACATCCCCACAGTTAAACAAGTGAATAACGTTTTCATTTTATATTCAATTTTAAGACCTGTAATGGCGGAAAGATAATAATTGGAATGGCAGGAATGAAATGAAGGCGTTAATAAAGGTACTTTTGGTAAGAAAGTATATTCAATGGTGATTATAGTGTAATTACGGCGACATTCGAAGCGGAGAAAGTTAATAGGTATTTATTCTGACCTGCACCTAAAAGGGCTATAGAAATATAGAAAATGAAAAGCCGCCCCATTTATTTATGAGACGGCTTCTCTTGTTTTATCACCTGGCGATTCAGCTATCCGAATGAGTATCCCAATCATCTCCTTACAATTAAACGTCCAACTCACCATTCCCCATCCAATGCAAAATTAGCTTTCCTGTTTATCCAGGCGCCCCTTGTAAAATCAGGAATATACTGCACACTTCCCCCTTCTGCCACCGATTGCTCGCTCAATGGAGTAATCGCATACCACGTAGCAAGATCATACACATCCTGTGCAAACGGTGCCTCCCGCTTTATACTTTCAATAAATGAATTGATCACAAACCAGTCCATTCCACCATGGCCAGCTCCTGAGGTGTCAGCTGCATAGCGTTTCCACAATGGATGATCATACCGGCCCATATAGCTATTCTCGTCTTTAAAAGAACCACTTTTCTCCCATTGATCATACGGACTTTTCCCTTCTACATAAATGGATTCCATATCATTCATCCATAATCCATTAGTTCCCTGTACCCGAAAATTTAAAGAATAAGGACGGGGAGAGTTCGTATCATGTGAAAGGAGTATTGTCTCTCCATTGTTTGTCCTGATCAGTGTACTGACAATATCTCCGAGCTTGAACTCCACATTTGCATTTGGATGATCTTTGCCGCCTTTATCTACTATATATTTATGTAATCCTCTTGACTTGGTAGCCACGGAGGAAAGGGATATCAAACGGTTTCCCCGGTTAATATTTATCATATTAGATACAGGTCCTAATCCGTGCGTGGGATAAAGGTCGCCATTGCGATGAACAGAATGATTTGTTCGCCATTTGGCTTCGGACATTGCTTTCTCACCAAATTCTACGCCACCACCATAGAGCTGTTGGCCATTATTGAACTTCACACTACGCAGATCGTGCTGATATCCACCCTGTAAATGGGTCAGCTCTCCAAAAAGTCCCTGTCGTACCATGTTCAACACAGCCATGACATCCCTTCTATAACTTACATTCTCCATAGCGAAGACGGGAATGCCGGTCGATTCGCTGGTATCAACCAGCTCCCAGCATTCCTGGATATCACTGGCGCCACAAACCTCTACAGCAGGTATCTTCCCGGCTTTCATGGCGGCAATCGCCTGTTTGGTATGCCACTCCCAGGGAGTCGCAATGATCACGGCATCAATATCATCCCGTTTCAGCATTTTCCTGAAATCCTCCGGGCCATCACTGTATTCTGCTACTTTCCTTTTAGCGTCATAAGCTTTACTGATCATTTCTCTTGATTTGGGTATGGCCCATTTCGTATCCGGGTCACAAATAGCGACCACCTCTACATCCTTTCTACGCAGGCAAAGATTTAAATGATTTTGTCCTCTGGCACCCACACCGATCATGCCTACTCTCACCTTTTCCTTTTTGGCATTTGCAAATAATCTGGCAGGGGTATTGAGCAAAGGGAATAGCATGCCTGCGGCAGCAGTTTGCTGAAGAAAAGTTCTCCGATGAATCATATGAAATTTAATTATGGAAGTGAATTAAGATCTACAGCAGGAGGTGTGCCGGTGGCGGTACGTGTATAGTTGGTATTATAATTTACGTACCTGGCAAAGAACCCATCATTCTGTAAGTAAAAGACTCCATTATCCAGCCCACCTGCATAGTCACGGCGCTGATCACTGGTAGCGGTAGCATCAGCCGTAAATCTGGCAGTAGTAAGTTCTACCCAGGTACCGCTGGTATTCCTGATCCATTCGTTCTTATAATTTGCTTTTCTTCCCTGGTATCCGGTTGTTTCATTGAAGTTTTCAAGAAAGGAATACAAACCTGTCAGGTAGGTGACTGTATAAGGTCTTTTCCAGGTAGCAATGAACCTCCAGGTACTGGTTTCAGGTGTATATATCCAGGAAGAGTAATCCGTACCTCCGGCGCTATCCGGTTTGGCATGGGTGAGGAATTTATAGGTAGTACCCGCAGACCAGTTAAATACCAGGTAGCTTTGTCCGCCGGTGCCTTCCCCTCCAAAGCTGTTATCAACCACATCTGTTCCTTTCCGTACGAGCGTCGTAGCACCTGAATCTGCATCCCATACAGAAAATAGTACTCTTCTTTCTGAGCTACTATTCACCTGTATGCCAAAATACCCTTCCGAGAATCCATTTGCCATAAAGTAAGAGCCTACTTTATCTTGCCCGGCAGGTACTGAAATCTCACTATAGAGCCATTCAGCCGTATTGCCGGAGGGAGGTGTAAATGACAGGTGAACAGACGGCCCGCGCCTGGACCAGTAATAATTATCCGGATCGTTGGCAAATACGACATTGCTGGTAGTGGCCGTACCACTGATGTTAATCTGGGAAACATCTGCAAAGTAACCACCGGTTTTATTCACACCCTGCAGGTCTATTTTCACATACCCGGTATCCGCTATACTTACGCTGCCAATGTTATAGGAACTATAGGATGTGCCAGTGAGTGTTGCATTGAATTGTGTACCATTCACAGTTACCTTGATATTACTTGTTCCTGAAGGTACTTTGGCAGTCAGGCCCACATTTAGCGTACCTGTCTTTCCTAATCTTACATATACACTGGTAATGCTGGATGGGTTGGTCCAGTTACCGAGTCCATAAGAGGTGATCACTTCAGCCGCACCTGAAGGAAGATTGGTAACATAGGCATTGCCTGCCAGTGCTACATGTAATGTATCAGTAGCAGTAGCATTCTGTGTAGCAGCAACCGATGATAATCCTTCCAGATCGTTGTTACTGGAAATGTTACAGGCATAGAAAGCTGCTATCAGCAAGGTGCTGATGAAATGTGATTGTGTTTTCATATTTGTTTTTTAAACTGGTTAAAACATCATGGATTTTGTGTGAGGTTTGCATTGATCTGAATTTCCCTGTTCGGGATATAGAATATTACCCGGTTATCAGTAGCTTCTATGGTTTGGGTAATATTAGTGGAGGGGGTATTATTGAGACTGTGTGTGCCCGGATAATTCCTTTTCAAAGGCCGGTTGTTCCTGAAAAGGTCATAGCTGCGATGACCTTCAAAAGCCAGCTCCAGTTGTCTTTCTTCCAGCACGACATCCAGTACTGTTTTCCCGGCAGCGTCCAAATTGGCCTGTGTGTATAATGCATTTCCACTAAGGCCGGCTCTGGACCGGATAGCATTCACATCATCCAGTGCATTTTGTAGATTTCCTTTCTTTGCGTTCGCTTCTGCCCGGTTCAGATAGATTTCCGCGAGGCGTATATATACCGGCGAGCTGAGGTTCACAAGACCTTCCTGATAGTTGTACTTATTTATATAGTACATAGGTGTATTGGGATTCAGGCGGGTATTGTAACGAATATTGGATACCGGTGTACTATAAGGGTATGACAATACGCCGTCTGTAGTATAAGGGGAGATAAAGCTGTGGCGCAGGTCTTCCGGATATTTATTGAGTAGCTCCATATACTGGGTACTTGCATAGACTTCTGCCCAGCCGGTCACTCCCTGCCCTCCTTCGCTATAGTACATTGAGCCGATAGCATTAAAGTCACGGTTCTCTGTTGTCATATGCCGGATGCAGAAGATGGTCTCATTATTATCTTCCGGTACACCTCTAAAATATTGTTCGTAGTTTTCACCTGTAAGCAAACTATAACGACCTGAGTTGATCACTTTATCAGCATATTCAATGGCTTTATCATTGTCTTCCATATACAGGTAAACACGACAAAGCAGTGCATCGGCCACTTCCCGGGAAGCATAGTTATTGTTCTTTTCTTCAGTCATCATGTCTGCCGCTTTTAAGAGGTCAGAGATCACCTGATCATATACTTCTTTTACAGTGTTCCGTTTAGGATATTCTTCAGTAGTGCTTTCCAGCACAATAGGCACACCCTGGCTGCTTCCGCCATTCTGTGAGTAGGGACGGCCAAATACCCGGGCAAGGTTGAAATACATCATAGCACGCAGGTAAAGACATTCTCCTTTTAGCTGGTTGAGGTTATCCGATTCATCATCTTTTACAAAAGCAATGACCTTGTTGGCTGCATTGATAACAGAATAAGCCTGCATCCATACATTGGTAGCATGGCTACCATCTACAAGATGTGTATATCGGTAGCAGTTAGACAGGTCATCAGAGGAGGTCTGCGCCTGGGCGATATTATCACCTGGATACTCAGAAAGGAAATGCATGCTTCTCACATATTCGGCTTTTTTGAGAACTGCATAAGTGCCGATCGTAGCAGAGTATACATCCTCTTCAGTGTTCAGTGCAGCTGATTCAAGTTTGGCTGTAGATGGTTCATAATATTTTTTACATGCCGTAGTGCCGGTGAGCAGATAACAGGTAAGAAATATATATATAATATGACGCTTCATGTGTTTGTTTTTAAAATTCTACGTTTACACCAAATAATACCTTCCTGCTTATAGGATATTTAGTTCCGGACTCGCCGGAGCTAAGGTTCACTTCAGGATCCATTCCTGAAAAACGGGTGAAGGTGAGGAGATTATCACCGCTTACGAATATCCTTGCATTGCTGATATTGATCCTGGAGAGCAGGTCTTTGGGAAAGCTATAGGCTAATCTCACATTACGAAGGCGCAGGTAGCTTCCATCTTCAAGGTATCTTGATGAAGGCTGGTTAGAAGACTTATTGCCGCCAAGCAAAGGTTTAGGGTGTGTGGCTTTGTCGCCGGCCTTTTGCCATCTGTTCCAGCCTTTAGCTAATACCATCTGGTTGTAGCTGTCATATAATCCATCTGAGTCGAAGAATTGCCTGGAGTTATTATATACCTGGTTACCACTTACAAAGTTGAAAAAGAAGCTTAAACTGATGCCATTATAGGAGAATGTGTTTGTAATCCCACCTGTGAATTTAGCAGCCGCAGAGGTGCCGGTATATTGTAAGGTCGCCTTATTATAGCTATTTGTTTGGGTCACCACCTGTTTGCCATCCTGGTCTGTTTCAATTTTTTCCCAGAGTGGATCACCATTTTCCGGATCAACACCTGCCCATTTGCGCATATACCACTTATCCATATCTTCTCCAAGTCCTACCGGCTGGCGGGCACCTGGGTTGGCAAATTTATCATTGCCATTCAGTTTAAGTACTTTATTCCGGTTAGCAGCAATGTTAAAACTGGTTTCCCATTTGAATTTACCGACGAGGTTCCTTGTATTGATGATCAGTTCAAGGCCTTTGTTGCTTACCGAGCCAATATTCTCAAGGATAGAGGAATATCCGCTGGTATAGGGGAGGTTCACTGTCATCAATAATGATTTGGCTTTTTTGTCATAGACATCAGCGGTGAGGGCAATCCGTTCTTTCAGGAACGACACATCAAATCCCAGGTTATTGACCCTGATCTTTTCCCAGGTCAGGTCAGGATTCCCTTTTTGAGAAGGATAGGAGCCTGCTTCGCCCGCATAGCTCGCGCTTTGATCGTAAGAGTAAAGTCCCAATGCCTGGTAATCGCCACTGGGCGGATTGCCAACCGTACCATGGCCCAACCTTATCTTCAGAAAGCTGATCGTATTATTCTCTGCTAGAAAAGGTTCATTGGTCAGTATCCAGGACGCTCCAAACTGATAGAAGCTACCACCCGGGTTATTATTCCCGAATTTTGACGAGATATCATAGACGAAGGAAGCAACGAGGAAATATTTATTGGCAAGATTGTAGTCCGCTTGCGTCAGGTATTTGGAAAAGGAATATTGGTTATTGCCACCAGTAGGATTGTTTTTCACTTCTGTAGCTGTAGACATCGCCGTCATACCCTGAGGTAATCCCCGGCCAGTGGCAGTGTTCACATCATAATAATACTTTTCACCTTCCTGAACTGCAAGTATCGAAAGGTTGTGTTTCCCAAAACTATTATCATATCGCAGTCTGTTTGAGCTTAAGAGCCGGCTGGAATAGCTGTTTTCGTTATAGAGATAACCGTTATCAGCAGTGCCTTCCTGTGATCTGCGATCGTAGTAATCTACAGCTTTATAGGCACTGAAGTAGACCCGGTTGTAAGAAGATATGGTGAAATGCCTGACAATTGCGTAGTCAATATTCAGATCGCCTGTTCCTTCAAAAGTCTTATCGTACGAAAGGTTGTATTGCAGTGAATGCAGGAAGTTATGCTGGTCGCGGCCCAGCCAGCCTTCACTGCTACCCGGGCGGGGGGTACCATCAGCGTAGTAGGGATTATCCCATGGAAGATTAGTGTAAGCGTCATATAATGTGCTACTTTGCTGATTATTGTTTTTGGTGAACAGTCCATTGACAAGTACACTTGCTTTCAGCTTGTCAGTCAGCTTTTGAGTTACATTCGTACGAAAGCTGTAGACAGTTGTTTTGTTGGTGAGCAGTGTGCCTTCTTCACTGTAATAATTGCCGGAAGCAAAGAACTGTGTCTTTTCAGATCCACCTGATGCTGACAGGGTGTAGCTTTGTGTCATGCCAGTTCTGAAACCAAGGTCTAACCAATCCGTATTTGTATTTAATACTGAATCAGGACGACTAGTGAATGTCTGCTGATAGTCAAACAGCTGGCGGGAATCCATCAGTTTGAATTTCCCAAAATTAGCTTTGTTAAATCCTGTAGTTGAGCTGAATGATAATTTTGAACTGCCTGTCTTTCCCTGTTTGGTAGTAACGATGATCACGCCGTTAGCCGCTCTTGATCCATACAGGCCTGTGGCAGCAGCGTCTTTCAGGATAGTAACTGATTCAATATCGTTCGGGTTATAGGTGCCTCCAATGTTACCATCTACCACAACGAGGGGAGAGGAGCTGGCTCCCAGCGTACCTTGTCCGCGGATCAGAATGGTAGCGCCCGTGGTAGGGTCACCGGATCCGGTAGATACGGTCACACCCGGCGCTTTGCCTTGCAGGAGGCTGGCAAGGTCGTTGGAGGTTACATCCCTCAGTTTATCACCAGAGACGGTGCTAACAGAACTCGATAACAATTTTACATTTTTGCTGGTATAGCCTACAACAGTTACACCTTCAATATCCTTGCTAACGGGCTGCAACTGGAGATCAACTATTGATCTATCCTGTATGTTTATTTCCCTTGACTGGAATCCCATGAAGGACACCTCCAGCACGCTGCCATCGGGAATATCTGCCAGGTTATATGTACCGTCGGCATTGGTGATAGTCCCTTTATTGGTTCCTTTAATTTTAACTGTAACACCTGGTAGCGGATGACCTTTTTCATCCGTAATCCTTCCTTTCAGGTTATTATCAGGCAAAGAGGTCTTTTGGGGTTTCGCATCCTCCTTTGACCTTGAAATGATGATGACCTTTTCTTCAATGGAATAGGCCAGATGCCGTTCCTTCAGTATGTCATCCAGGAATGTCTCCAATGGCTGATTAACAGCCGTAACATTCATCGGGCTGCAATTGCGCAGGATGCTCTTGTTGTAAAAGAAAACGTAGCCTGTTTGCTTCTTTACCGCATTCAGCACTTGTGACAGCATGACTTGTTTGCCTGAATAAGTAACGGTCTGAGATAATGTTTTTGCACTGATTTGCAAGCAGGCAGCAAGCATGAGGATTGAAGTTAGTTTCATTGCTTTCCCCCAGGTTTTTAAGTTCCGGCTGCCGGATAGATCAGGTTCTATGGCCGTGCCGTGCCTGAATTTGGTTGATAGTACTTTACGAACTGTACGGACATAAAAAGCACACTTACAAAAGGTGTAAAATTTCATACTTTTGTAACGATTTTAGGTAGATTAAAAAATGAGTCTTGCTGACTGTTTTACTGGTCACCTGGAATTACATAGAGGGGGGTGGTGGAACACCTCCCTTATTTTTTTCAGGCTAGTTGGTTGTAGTTATTTTAGTTTTTGGTTATGGCAAAATTATAAGTCGTTTCCCTTCTATACGATATTTGATTTCAACCTGATTTAATATTTTCAATACTTGTGACAGTTGAAGTGAGGTAGGGAGCTCTCCTTCGAATATGATGTCTGGTATTTTTCCTTCGTAGACGATCTCTATATCATACCAGCGGGCCAGTTGCCGCATCACTTGTTGTATTGTAGCCCCATCGAAGTTAAAATACCCATCTTTCCAGGCAATCACCTGGTCTGTATTGACATTACTTTCCATCTGAAGGGTGCCATCGGGCATTGCTCTTACCTGTTGGCCAGGATTTAGCTGCATCGGTTTATGGCCCGGCGTTTCGATCAATACAGCGCCATTCAATAAGGTGGTATTCATACTTGCTTCATCGCCATATGCATTGACATTAAAGCTGGTTCCCAATACCTTCACCTGCATGCGATCATTCACTGAAACACAAAAAGGCTTTGCTGGATCTTTGGCTATTTCAAAATAAGCTTCTCCTGTAACCTTCACCAGGCGTTCTTTGTCGGTGAAAGCAGTAGGGAATTGCAAGCTGGAACCGGCATTCAGCCATACCTTTGAATTATCCGGCAATACCAGCTGGAATTTTCGTCCCCGGGGGGTATAAATATTATTATAGCTCACTCCTTCGGCTTTGGCGGCGTTATACAACAGTTTTCCATTGCTGAGTATGACCTGTGTACCTTGTTGGTTGGTGATAATGCCATTGCCGCTGCTATCCAATACGATCTTCTTTCCATTAGCAAGGGTCAATACAGCCCCATGCCGACCGGGAGGAACGTCTTTTGTTGTTGCAATAGCATTCCCGGTGTGTCTTGTTGATACCCGGCTATTAAGCCAGTAACCTGCACCCATAATAATGCAAAGCATTGCAGCTGCCCACCACCAGTAACTGTGATTGAGCGTACGGGTTTTCAGTGGTGGCCGGGCTTTTTGAAGTATTTTATCAACAATTGCATCTTTTTGAATATTGGTATATACCTGCTCTGCCTGCAAATCATCCCACGCTGCCTTTAGTACAGCAGGAAGTGTTCCATTTATATCGATGCTTTCGAGGAGGTTTATCAGCTCTTCTTTTTCGGCGGGATTGGCCTGACCATTAAACCACCGTTGAAATAGCTCCTCAAGCCTGGAAGATGTTTGCATGAAAAAAGTATTACTTTATAATAGGAACAACAGAAAAATGAAAAAGGGGCTATCAGGTGGGGAATTTTTTTTTAATAAATAAAAGTAAGATCAATAAAAGGTCTTTATGTTTGGTTACATAGTTTATAATTGATTGGGTACCATATTGAAGGTATTTTTTCACAGTCTCCCTGGAAAGGCCGGTTGCAGTCGCAATCTCATTATATTTCATTCCCTGCTGCCGGCTCATGATCCATACTTTTTGTTGCTGGGGAGGGAGTTGGGCAATTGCTTCTTCTATAAGACTTAACTGACGTTCCTGATTTTCTGGAGGATGGGTGGCGAGGAGTTCTTCATTATATTCCCATAGCTTTCTTTTTTTATTCTCGCGAACCATCTTTTTTATGATGTTCAGCGCATGGTTACGGGAGATGACAAAGAGGTAGTTCCTGAAGTTGTGAATATTGCCCAAAGTTTCCCGTGTTGTCCAGATTTGCAGGAAAATATCCTGTACGATTTCTTCGGCTAGTTCGTTTGACTTTGTGAGATGTTGTATATATGTATGTAACAGATCAGCATAGAGGTGAAAGAGCTTTCGGTAAGCTTTTTCATTGCCCGCAGCTACAAGTGAAAGGAGCTCTGTGTTATTATCTGTAACGTCTGCAAACAATCCGGAAATCTTTTAAATAGTGTAAAATTTCCCCTATTTAATAAAATTTATTGATTTTTTTTACAAAAAAAGATAAAAATAAATTAGAAGAATTTGGTTGAAGGATGTAGGGCGAGCCAGCAGCAGAGGATGATGCTTCATAATTCTTTCCTGATTCAAAAAGCTGCCTCATCGTCCCGAACGAAGTGCGCTACCGGGCTGCGCTACATCCCGTTATTTTACTTTCATAATAAATTCACGAAAAAATCTGGCATATAATTCGCCTTCTATCCCTCAAGGTGCAATATCTTTGCCCGCTACAAATACTATGAAAAGATTACTATTAGCCGTTTTTCTCTATGCCGGCGTAAATGCTTCTGGTCAGGACAATCCTAATCCCAAAGCCGTTTCCGCCTTTATCACGCTTGTAAAACAACAGGATAAACAGGCGCTCGCCGATAAAGTCATATATCCTTTAAGAAGACAATATCCGTTGCCAGCTGTGAATAATAAGCAGGAATTCCTTGCCCGTTACAGTGAACTGTTTGATGATTCACTGATTTATATAATCGCTCATTCTGACCCGGCAAAAGACTGGGCTTCAGGAGGGTGGAGGGGAATCTCTCTGAATCGGGGTCAGGTATGGCTGGATGATAATGGAAAGCTGATAGGGATCAATTACCAGACGAAAACAGAAGCGGCAAAAAGAGCTACGCTGATAGAAGCGGATAAGAACCAGATCAATCCTTCTTTAAGAGATTATAAGCAACCGGTTTTAGCTTTTCAGACAGATAAATTCAAGGTGCGAATTGATGATATGGGGAGTAATAATTTCCGGTATACCAGCTGGCCAGTGAATGTCAGAACCATAGATCAGCCGGAGGTGGTGATTCAGGATGGGAAGTTGATACGTGAGGGCTCAGGAGGCAATCATTATTTCTCTTTTGAGAATGGGGCGTATACTTACAAGGTAGAGATCACTGTTATTGGAAAGGAGAAGTTGCCACCTACATTGACGATTTCAAAGGGGGATGAGACGATCATGACGCAGAAGGCAAAGAAGTAGCTAATTGTACGGGGCCTGACTAAATTCAAAATGATACACTACTCATCATTTTATTTTTAAATCCAGAAAAATAGCCTAACTTAAATAAATTGCCCCAGCCGGTAATCCAGCTGGGGCTTCCCATTAAAATTGTAAAATAAACAAACTAGTATGGCTATACTAAACGAATACCCACTGCTGTTTATCTGAGTTACAAATTTACATCCTTTATCTCCTCCTATTAAATCCCACATTAATCATTAGTCATTTCGCTGTACAATCATTAAAATTTAAAAAAAATCACATCATTTTCAGAAAATTGTCCATTCCCCGGTAAAAAGTCGTTGTACTTTTCATCTTTTTTCCGGTTTCGCTATTGTTGTTAGAACACAAATATTTAATTTCGGTGATATAATACATTGTCTTTTAATTAAAAAAATCGAAAACCATGAAGCAAACTGTATCTGCTATTGCTTTAATGCTTGCACTGGCCGCTTGTGGCGGTGGTACTAAACCTGAACAGGCTAAAACCTCCGAAGCACAGGAAGCTGCTGCTACCACCGGTGCTGCTTACACCATCGACACTGCTGCTACTACCGTTGACTGGAAAGCTACCCACAAAGGTGGTATGGCTCCTCGTTGGGGTGTTATCAAGGTGTCTTCCGGTACCCTGAACGTTGAAAACGGCACTATTACCAGTGGTGAATTCGAAGTAAACATGAATTCCCTGACCACTGATCCTGCATCTGTTACTGAAAAGGATAAGAAATCCACTGATCTGGATGGCCACCTGAAAAGCGCAGACTTCTTCAATGTTGAGAAGTTCCCGGCTGCTAAATTCGTTATCACTGCCGTAGCTCCTTACGACAGCACTAAAGCTAAGAGCCTGGAAGCAGGTGCAACTAATCTGATCAGCGGTAACCTGACCCTGAAAGATAGCACCCTGAACATCACCTTCCCTGCTGTAGTTACTGTGTCTGAAGGCGACGTAACTGCTACTGCTAAATTCGTGATTGACAGAACCGCATGGGGTATCCACTACAAAACTGAAGGTAGCCCTGAAAACTGGGTGATTAGCAAGGATATCGAAATCGGCTTCAAAGTGAAGGCTGTTAAGAAATAATTGCTATCAGCATATGCTGAAAAAATAAAAGGCCCGCATCGTAGGATGCGGGCCTTTTATTTTTGAAAAACAGAACAATAAATAAAGTAACAATATCGATACAAATACCTCCAATTCCCCTAAAACGAAAAAGAGGTAGCAGAGATGCTACCTCAATAAATTATCTGGTCCTTTGAAAACCTAATTTGTATTATTCCCCTTCAAATATTGGTATGCAAATGTAACAACCTTTTTCCGCTCTTTCCAAATCTTTTTTCCCTCCCAAATACTGCACAATAACCAATCACCTCAATTTCAACCATCTCTCTCCGTTATACTCACATAAAGAATATACCTACCTGAAAATATATTTTATTATATAAAAAAATATCATAATTTACTTATCTCATAAACCATCATCGACACATACAGCTACCGTGATATTGAACCCTTTTTAACCAGAACCAGCGCCTGTATGCATTGAAAACTTTATCCTATACCCGATGCCAAAAATCTATTCCCTGTCTCTGGCATTGCTTTTATCTCAATTACAGCTAAAAGCACAATATGCCGATACCGGAACAGGATCCCTCAAAGAGCAGATCTACTGGTGCAACTGGGCCGGTTTTACCATTACCGAAGGGGCCACTAAAACATTTATTACCAGTGATAGCCTCACTGTTACCGCCACCTTTTCCGACGTTACAGGTACTACTCCCGTACCTAACTATATGTCTTACGCCGGCTATGACTTCAATAACCCAGCCATCAAAGGCTCTTTAAATACCAACAGCAGCGCGCATTTCAAAGTGTCCTTTACCGCCACCCGGAATAATACTCCCATACCCGTTACCATGGTCGCCATCGGTACCGGCAGCACTACTTATACAGATGCCTGCAGCACTTCGATGGCGTTAAGTACTGATACGACCGAAGTCACTATGGGAAATGCCTCCACCGTCATCTTCGGTATCCTGGCAGGATTCGACAGGGGAGACCTGCCGGCTTCCTACGGCTATGCCGCCCATGAACTCAATTATATCCCTTGTACCCTCACCCAACAATCAAATTTCTACTTAGGTGCCATCGTCCCCGATGCCGACACGCTAAAAGCCACTGATGACGTTGCCGACGAAGATGCGATCACCACTTTTCCTCCATATACAGGAGGAGGGGAGTACGAAATCACAATTCCGGTATACGCCACTACAACCGCATACGTCTCCGCGTGGTTCGACTTCAACCGCAATGGTACCTTCGATGCAAATGAAATCGCTATCGATACTATAACAGCAAATACCGCCACTTTAAAATGGTCAGACATCCCGGCACGACTCCCTGCCGGCAAAGTGTCTCCATCCGCCTTTCGCTTCCGCATCTCCGATACGCTTATCACCAGTCCCACCGGCTATGCGCCCAATGGCGAAGTCGAAGACTATTTTATTCCTCTCACTGCACCCTGCGATGTAAAAGTTAGCACGCTCCCCGACGTTATTCTCTGCGCAGGTAGGTCCACGCAGCTCAGTGCTACGGGTGCTACCTCCTATAAATGGACACCTGCTACTTTCCTGAATGCCGATACCATCGCTCAACCTGTGGCCAGTCCAACCATCACCACAAAATACACCGTAGCAGGAACAGACGCTTATGGCTGCACAGGCGAAGCTTCGCTCACGATCAATGTGAATCCTTCTCCCGTTATCACCACCAGCAAGGATACCTCCATGTGTACGGGCACCACTATCCAGTTATCAGGCGTTTCAGATATTCCTGCCAGTTATACCTGGTCGCCAGCCAAAGGATTAAGTAACACGACCATCACAAACCCTACTGCCAGCCCTGACACCACCACCAATTACATCATTACCGCATCTACCATCTACGGCTGCCGTACTTCTAAAAAAATATATATCAATGTAACTCCGACGCCTGTATTGAAGGTCACCCCCGACTCACCCGCTGTGTGCATCGGTCAGTCTGTGATCATGACCGCCGCCGGTGGCGATGAATATGCATGGCTTACATCAAATGATTCCCTGCTTACCACAAGTACGGCTTTAAACATTTCACCCCTGCACGATACTACTTTCAAGGTCTACATCAGGGACTACGCCTGCAAGCTCGCCGATACCCTCGTGGTACCCGTGATCGTATACGATACACCCAGGACTACCATTGCCAAATCAGGCGACATTGACTGTGCCAACGCCAGCATCAGTTTAAAAGCAACAGGAGGCATCTATTACACCTGGGAAACTGCTCCCGGCATCACCAATACGCATACCGCCAGTCCGGCCGTATCCCCGCTGGAAACGACTACTTACGAAGTCACTATTATGGATGGTCATGGCTGTACCAATGTAGAAAGTATAACCGTCAATGTGGATGTCGCTCTCGCCTTCACCCGTTATCCCATACCTTCGGCATTTACACCTAACGGAGATGGTAAAAATGATTGCTTTGGACTAAAACGTTGGGGGGAAACCTCCGGGTTTGAGTTTAATATTTTCAACCGGGTAGGTCGGATCGTATATGCATCAGATTCACCAGATGCTTGCTGGGACGGTACTTCCAAAGGCGAACCTTTACCTGTGGGTACATATATTTACATGATCCGCGCCAGAACTATCTGTGGTGATGTCGTAAGAAAAGGCACCATCCTGCTAATCCGTTGAGCTAAATCCATTTTGCAAAAAATAAATTTTGGGCTCATAGATATTTCCTATTTTAAAGGACTAAAAATCATGACCCTATGTTCAAAAAAACAAGGCGCCAATTCTTAGCCACCGCCGGGAAAACAGCCGCTCTCACCAGTATCGCTTCCCTGTCAGGCACTGCGCTCATGGCTAAGCCAACTGAAAAGGTATTTGTACACCATGTCTACTTCTGGCTCAAAAACCCGGACAGCCAGGAAGATAAAGCAAAGCTGATTGAAGGACTACAAACGCTGGCGAAAACCGCCAAAACCATTCGCCAACATCATATTGGATTGCCATCTACCACCAACCGCGAAGTGATTGACCGCTCTTACCAGGTATCCTGGCTGCTGTTCTTCAAAAATAAAGCAGATCAGGACATCTATCAGACCGATCCTGCACACCTGGCATTCATCAAAAACTGTTCTACCCTCTGGCAAAAGGTGATCGTCTACGATGCAGAGGATATATAGCGTTAACCGCTCATTAACCTTAAAAGACAGGAATAATTCTTTACTTCGGCCTATCAACCAAATACACACACACAGCACAACAACGTTATGTTAAAACATATATGATGATCTGTATATGACATTAGTATACCGCTATTTGTATTACCATTATTACTTATTGGCACAAAAATTTACAAAACGGTATGCAAGAGGGAATGCCGTTTTATATCTGACTGCGGTGGGTTTTATGGTGCTATTACCATTCGTGATAGCCAGCTTTATTATGATCTTTGATCAGGTGTCTTACGGCTTCCTGACGGCTATCGCCGCAGGGTTTACCATCTTTATCTATTCGATAAACCGATGCTATTTCAGCCGGAAAACAGTCATTCGCAGAACTTATAAAGAATTTGCCCATCAAAGTGAGCAAGCCATACATGATGGTCTCATTTTCGCCACCGGCCTACTCGTACTGGCACCTGTACTTTTCCTCCTCCTGCTTGGCTTTATGTCGCTGCTGGACCGATAATAAAAAAGCAGCGGACCAGCCGCTGCTTTTTGTTTTCCCCATATCCTACGATAAAAAAATTACATCTGCATTCCTGAATTGGTATCCATGGTACTGTTTGCTTTACGCTTAAACAATGAAGCATCGATCTTACCAAAGCGATATGCCAGGTTCAGTCTTACGAACTGTGGGTTACGCAAACGTGTATACTCCTGTGTAAAATAAGTGCTGTATGATACCTGATCCGTAGTTCTGCTGCGGAAGATGTCGTTCACGCTCACTGTCGCTGTCAGCGCCTTGCTCTTCAGGAAGCTCTTCTTCAACGCCAGGTCTACACCATAGAAACCTTTGATATACCCCTGGGAAGAACTTTGTGCCTGCATCTGTGGAGGACCATCTCCAAAACCTTTCTGCTGGTTCACCGGCATGTTGGTTTTAGACTGATAGGTACCTGTCAGCTGCAATTCAAAGCTGGCCGGCAGTTTGAAGTTACTGTTCACCTTTGCAAACACACTCCACAAGGCATTGTTCTGTACCTCTGAAGTACCCGCATTTACCTTAGAGTTGTAAGCATTGATGTTTGTATTCATATCCCACCATTTAGTGATGTAGTTGACCAGTGTTACTTCCGCACCTGTGGTATAGCTGTTCTTTGCATTGATATATGTGTTTATCAGTGCAGAAGTACCAGTGGCTTCGTCTGTTTCTGAATCAGTATAGCTGGTAATAGTATGTGTAGTACGTTTGTAATAACCAGATGCCATAAAGGTACTGTTGTTACTAAACGTCTTCATGTAAGATAATTCGAATGATTGTGTGAACTCTGGTACCAGGTTAGGATTACCCTTTGTGATATTCAGCTTATCTGTACTATCCGCAAATGGTATCAGCTGGAAAAAGCTTGGACGGTTGATTCTCCTGGTTACACTCAGCTGCAATTCCTGGTTGTGGCCTACTTTCTGGCTCAGGAAGATAGTTGGGAAAAGGCTTACCGGGTAACTGTTGCTAAACTTCTCACCGTTGTTAAGCAGTTTACCATCGTAGTTGGAACTTTCTGCACGTACACCTACTTTATAGCTGAAATTCTTAATGCTGCTGCTGAATGTACCATAAGCCGCCAGGATCCTCTCATGATTCTCGTAGTTGCTGGTAGAGCTGGATGACAGATCGTACTCACCGGTTTCGTCATTGTAATAGTAAGTAGCGTTCTTGTTCAGCGTGTAGTTGAACTGTCCGCGTACACCTGCTTCCAGTTTTGATTTTGCACTCAGTGCTTTTGTATAATCCGCCTGTCCGGTGATGTGGTGCATCTTACCATCGCCATCGATCTTCTGAATTACATCATCTGTGTAAGTACCACCTTTAGCCGTATAGTAATTGGTGGTATACAGTGAATTATTTGTGTTGGTACCACCGAAATAGTTTGCCGTTACACTCAGTTCATCTCCTTCGTGGGGGAACAGGTGTTTCATTGCCAGTTCCAGGCCATTCCCGTTAAAGACTCTTTTTCCATCTGTAATACGATGACCATAAGAGCTGGTAGTACCGCTGTCGTACAGGCTGTCTGTAAAAATGTCAAGCGTACTTTTTGGTGACATTTCACCATGCACTTTTGTACCTGTGAGGGATAAAGTCGTTCTGTTATTCATGAAATAATCCAGACCGACCCTGCCAAACATAAATCCACCGCCACCAGTCTGTACGTTGTTCTGCAGTGTATGGAGGTTAGGGTCTGTAGAGTAATCAGTACGGTCAGTGTAACCTGTTGTACGATCTTTGTTCTGGTTATACATGGCATTTGCACTCAGGTTAAATTTACCCTGGCGTGCATTGAAGTCCAGGCCGCCATTCAGGCCGCCACGGCTGGAAATACCCGCTCTGATGTTACCATTATAACCCGTTTTACGGTTCTTCTTCAGTACAATGTTCACTATACCTGCGCCACCACCTGATGCATCGTATTTAGCACTTGGAGCGGTCATTACTTCCACTGTTTCGATCGCATCGGCCGGAATCTGATCCAGGGTCAGGGTAGTAGGACGGCCATCCAGGTACAACTGCGGTGTGGCATTGCGCATGGTCATGTTACCATCTACATCCACGTTCACAGAAGGTACGTTCTTCATCACATCCTGTGCAGTACCACCTACACTGGAAATATTCTGGGTCACGTCGAATACCTTCTTGTCCATATCCACTTTCATGAGCGGTTTGGCAGCGGTAACTGTTACCTCGTTCAGCTGGCTGATATCGGAACTCAGTTTGATGTTGCCCAGGTCCTTATCTGTAGAAGGGGGACCACTACCTGCTTTTTTGAAAGACACGGTCTGTACATATTGTTTAAAACCGGTAGCCGAGATTTTCAGGATCAGGGGGCCGAAAGTAGGCACACCTTCCAGGCTGAAATCCCCGTTATTTTGTGTCATGGCTCCTTTCACAAGCACATCTTTTTTAGTACCGGTAATGGTGTCATACCTGTTTTGAAATACGATTACGGAAGTGTAGGGTAAAGGTTTACCATCACTATCCAATACCTTTCCGTAGAGGTGACCGTTTGCTACAGGTTTACCACCACCTGGGAAACCTCCCGGAGGAGGCGTGCCCCCCGGGGGCATTTGTGCATGTGCTGCTACTGTAAAGGTCAACAGGGCGATTAGCCAAAAAAATCTTTGCATAAACTTCTTTTCTGATAAGGCAAAACTAATTGTAGAATTTAATTATGCATAGCCAAATGAGACAATAGGAAAAAATATAGCGACAAAAGGTAGCTTCTTTTCATGTTTGGCACGCCAGACAAAAAAAGTGGGTTTTACCAGCCGGTAAAACCCACTTTTTTGATATAGCTGCATAAGCTTATTTAGTACCCGTCAGCGCCGCCACAGACTCCCTGTAGTTATCGCCCACAGGCAGTTCCATGGTACCGATAAACACACTGTTCTTCCTGATTGCAGTGATATGCGCTACAGCAATGATATAACTCTTGTGAATCCGGATGAACTTTGCCGGGTTCAGCTGCTCTTCCACCTGTTTCAATGGCATCCTGGTCACCACCGGCTTGGCAGTACCTGTCAAATGTATCCGGATATAGTCCTTCAGGGCTTCAATCCAGATGATATCTCCGATATTGATCTTCAGCAGGCTATAATCCGCATTCACAAAAAAGAACTCCGGGGAAGGGGCCGCCGTTGTGGGGTTAGATGGCTGTTGTCTGAGTTGGAACAGTTCTTTCGCCTTGTTACAGGCTTTGATAAAGCGGGGCAGCGCGACTGGCTTCACCAGGTAATCTGTTACCTCCAGGTCAAACCCCTGCAATGCGTATTTTTCATAAGCCGTGATCAGGATGATCATCGGCTTGTGCTGTAAACTCTGTATAAACTGCAATCCCGTCAAGCCCGGCATCTGGATATCCAGGAAGATCAGGTCCACGGTATTTTCTTCCAGCACCTTAATTGCTTCAAAAGCATCTGCACACTTTGCTACCAGCTCAAGATAAGGTACCTGTTTGATATTGTCTTCCAATAAATCCAGCGCCAGTGGCTCATCATCTACTGCTATGCAACGTAATACCATATTCGTATTTTATTAATGCAAGTGTAATTGTAGGGATACAACGAACCATCCCTCTTTTTTATTGATCAGTAACTGGTAATTATCTCTATACAACAGGTTCAGCCTTCGTTTCACATTCGTCAAACCTATCCCGGACGAGTTATCTTTTACCTCTTCATATTCTTCATTGTACTTGTTCATTACAGAGAACTGTAATAAACCCTGCTTCGCTCTCAGTTCTATATCAATCCTGGCATCCGGTATCATACCTGTGCCATGCTTAAAGGCATTTTCCACAAAAGGAATGAGCAGCATCGGCTCTATTTCATACCCATTCTCCGGTAGTTGCAGGTTTACATTCACCTGTACTTTTGCCCCGAATCGCTGCTGCTGCAGGTCAATATAACTTTGCAGATAATCGACCTCCTTGTCCAGGGCCACTTTGTCCTCATCCGCTTCGTACAGCATATACCGCATGAGGGAAGAGAGTTTGATAAGGGAAGGTTCCAGCTGGTCGGACCGCTTCCGGGCCAGGGCCACCATATTATTCAATACATTGAACATAAAGTGCGGACTTACCTGGGAGCGCAACAGGCTCAGCTCTGTTTTCAGATTCTCATTTTCCCTGTCACTGGCCAGTTGCTCAGCTTCTACCTTGTCTTTCACGATCCTCCAGGTTGTACTACATGCAAGGATAAAGAGCAGGGTGAAAAAGCTAAAGAATATCGTAGGACGTAAATCAAACTCCTCCGGCGAAATAAATATATTCACAAATATCCACCTCACTAATACCTGCACAAAGAGCATTACCAGCAATATACCACCATATTGCCACCATTTCTTCTTATATACCAGTTTAGGTATCAGCACATTTGAGTTCAGGTAAAACCAGAAGGTCAGGAACACACAATTTATGATAAAGTGGATATGCCAGAGAGGATCTTCTTCCTTGTGTCCATGATTTTTGTCTGGCGAAGGGCGTAATAAATATGGGAGGGTGAATAAGGTAACCCAGGCCACCGCGTGGAGTAAACTTTGAGCCCATTTTTTCGTATACCAGGCGGGTTTTATATCATTTTGTGTAACAGTCATTTCTTTAATTCGTCCATTAAAACACTTCAAAAAAACAGAAAATAACTGGATTTCAACAGAAAATAGAGATGAATTACTCGTTTTTGGCGGCAAACTTGTAGTTTTCGCTTAATATTGCTGTTAATATTTTGTTATAATCATATCCATGTCCAACCGTTAGCAGTAAAATCACTCGACCTTAAAGGAGTGTTCCAAAATAACTATGGTGCAAATTAAAACCTTTAACCCCGTGAACAATTGGTGGGGCGCAATAGCCGCCGCATTCGAAGATGGCTATATCGCTATTAACCAGGCAGGTCAGATCGTAGCCTTTAATCCCTCCGCATTGGAGATCCTGCAGATCTCTGAAGCTCAGATGGAGGATCCTGACTGGTGGAAAAGCACGTCTGCCGGTGCTTTAGGAAGCCTGTTGCAGGAGCAGAAAGAATTCGTAGGTCTTAAGATCCGGCAGGATGTACCTCACAAAAAGGACTGCTGGCTGCATGTCACCGGCAAGGCTTTGCACACATCTACCGAGACTGGCTATATCCTCACTTTCAGAGATGTGACCGGTTACCTTGAAATCAACCGTTCGCTCAATACCATCATCTCTTCCCTGGATGATATCATCCTCGAAATGACAATCGATGGCATCATCCTGCATGTATGGATGAACCGGAGCGCCCGCCTGACTCTGCCCTGGATGGAGATGCAGGGCAAATCTGCCTATCATTACATGCCTGATCGTTTAAAAAAGGAAATTCAGCAATTGATCCGTGAAGTGGTTACCTCCGGCAAGGAGGTCGTGAGGGTAATGCAGGATCCTTTGGATGGAGATCAACAGGTATGGTACCGCATCCGCCTGCTCAAACCCGGCACTGCCAATAATACCATTATCCTCAGCATACACGATGTCACCGCCGAATACAAGGCGAACCAGGAACTCAAAGAGGCCCGTACCCAGCTGGAAGATAGTCAGCAGGTATTTAAGAGCGTATTTGACTATTCGCCTACCGGCATCGCCCTGTTATCGCTGGATGGCCAATGGCTGGATGTAAACACCTCACTATTGGATACCCTGGGGTATACCCATGAGGAAATGTTAGGCATGAGTGCCCGCACCCTCATTCATCCTGACGACCTGGATATAGCCACCGCCCAGATCCAGCAGATCACTGACCGGAAGATCAATAGCTACAGAGCAGAACAACGATACCGGCATCATGACGGGCATTATATCTATATGTACCTGGCCTGCTCGGCGATGCTGAACCCCGATGAAACCATCCGTTACCTGATCGTTCAGATGATCGACGTGACGGAACTAAAACACCTTGATTCGGAAGCCAGAAAGAAAAACATCATCCTACATGCCACTTCTATTGACCTCCAGCAAAAGATCAAACAACTTTTCGAACTCAACCAGATCATTGCCCATAACTTGCGGGGGCCAGCTACAGCCCTTATCAGTTCAGTAGAGCTCTTACCTGAACTGAAAGACATGGAGGAAGAGCAGGCCCTGCTCAATCACATGAAAAATTCAGCGAATTCGATTATCAATACCCTCAATGACCTGAAAGAAGTGCTGGCACAGCAGGCCAATACAGATCTGCCCTTTACCCAATGTGATCTGGAAGATATAACCAGTCAGTTGTGGAGCTCGCTCAATCAGCAGGTTGTGGAGAAAAATGCTCAATTGAATATGCATTTTCAAATTCCAGTCTTATTTTACTGTCGCCCGTATTTGGAAAATATTTTATTTCATTTGATAAACAATGCATTAACTTATACCCGCCCGGAAGCTCCGCCTGAAATTACTATTGGTACCTGGCAGGATGAGGACCAGGTCGTATTGATGGTAAAGGATAATGGCATAGGTATTGACCTCCAAAAGCACGGAGAGCAGTTGTTCAGGTATAAGAAGAAGTTTCATCGTGGTTATGAAAGTAAGGGAGTGGGCCTTTTTATGGTCCGGAATCAAATCCGGACTTTCGGTGGAAGTTTGGATGTAAAGAGTGAAGTAGGAAAAGGAAGTAGTTTCTTTGTTTATTTTAATAACCGGGTACACATAACGAAGGAAGATGAATAAGATTAAAAATGTTTGCGTTGTTGATGATGATGAATTATTTCAATTTGTCATGCGGCAGCATTTTGAAAGACTGGAACTGGTGGAAAAGATCCATAAGTTTACTGATGGAGAACAGGCTTTGAACTACATAAAACAAAATCTGAATGAGCCGGATAATCTCCCTGATCTGATCCTGCTGGATGTAAATATGCCCTATATGGATGGGTGGCAGTTTCTGCGGGAATACGTAAAGTTAACGTTGCCTGCAGACAAGCAGATTAAAGTGTATGTACTGACCAGTTCTACACATGAAAGTGATTTGCAGAAAGCGAAGGAGTTTCCTTTTCTGGCAGGCTACCTTGTTAAACCAATTGGAAAGAATATTATCAAAGAAATATTAACAGAATTATTGCCAGCATAAAGCTGAAGCTAAAAGCTTCTTTTTCTCTGCTGGCCGCCCGGCCCAGCCTCAAAAAAATACTCATTTGCCTTTGGTAAATGAGTATTTTTTTGCAACCTTATAGTAGATGGATGGCCACCACCCATGCAACCAATATAGATACTTCTCCTTCCGTGCAATAATTACATGTTTTTTCCGCTTTGCGACTCCTTCTAATATTCGTGCAGCGCATTCCATGACCGGAATGCCTTTTATTTGTGCTTCATCCATCACCCCATGCGCCTCCCCACTTGCCGTAATCGCCGACAGTGATAAATTTGTCTGCACCCTACCCGGACTCACAATCGTCACCGGCACATCCTGCTCCACCTGCAACGTTTCAAAATACCCCTTTAATGCATGTTTACTCGCCGCGTACCCTGTCCTCCCCGGAAATCCTATCAATCCCGACATACTCCCTATCACCACCATATGCGCATTACAAACGGGCAATAAAGATCCCGTGATCGCGACTGGTGCAAAGAAATTAATCTCCATCAACTGCCTGTATACTTTGACCGGCGTTTCCACCGCCAGCGATCTTTGCCCCATTCCCGCTGCATGTATCACTATATCAATCCCGCCAAAGGCGGCCAATGCATCTGCGGTCAATGCGGCAACATCGGCTGTATACAGATCTGCCGGTAATACTTTCACAGCAGTATCCAATCGCGCTGACAAAGCCAGTAAAGCCGATGCCCTTCTTGCTGTCAATATCAACCGCGCCTTTTTCTGTGCCAGCAATACGGCCAGCGCCTCTCCAATTCCTGAAGAAGCTCCCGTGATCCACACTATTTTTCCCGTAAAATTTATATCATTCTCATGCATGACCCTGGTCATCTATTAAAAAAATGGCGTATTGCATCTTTGCAATACAAGCTTAGTCACCATGAAAATAGAACAAATTTATACAGGATGTCTCGCACATGGGGCTTACTACATCGAAAGCGATGGAGTAGCAGCTATCATCGATCCCCTGCGCGAAGTGGCTCCCTATATCCAAAAGGCCGCCACTGCCGACGCCAGTATAAAATATGTTCTGGAAACACACTTCCACGCTGACTTTGTTTCAGGCCACCTGGAGTTGTCCGCTATTACCGGCGCCACCATCGTCTATGGCCCTACGGCACAACCAGGTTTCCCCGCCTATGTAGCAAACGACAATGAATTTCTGTTCTTAGGCAAATGCACTATCCAGGTGTTACATACACCTGGGCACACACCAGAGTCTACATCTTATCTATTATACGACGAGTTTAATAAACCGGTGGCCCTGTTCTCAGGAGATACCCTCTTTATTGGCGATGTAGGACGTCCTGATCTGACCCAAAAGGCTACAGACATGACCAGGGAAGAATTGGCCGGTGTGCTTTTCGATTCCCTGCGCAACAAGATCATGACATTACCTGGTGATATCACTATCTATCCCGGTCATGGTGCAGGTAGTGCCTGTGGTAAAAATATGAGCCGCGAAACCACCGATACGCTGGCTAACCAGCTTGCGACAAACTATGCTTTGCGCAAAAATATGACCCGCGATGAATTTATCATAGAAGTAACGACCGGTCTCACTACACCGCCTGCTTACTTCCCTGAAAATGTGCGGTTAAACAAAGAAGGGGCTACTGAAATGGGTACCGTTTTGTCAAGAGGTCTCCAGGCATTACTGCCAGAAGATTTCGAAGCTATCGCAGACGAAGCAGGTGCACTCATTCTCGATGCCCGTGATCCTGAAGAATTTGCTACCGGTTTTATCCCCGGTGCTATTAATATCGGTATTGATGGCAGCTTTGCTCCGTGGGCTGGCACCCTCATTCCGAATATAGAACAACCCATTCTCATCGTAGCGCCAACAGGCCGGGAAGAGGAAGTGATCGTCCGTCTCGCCAGGGTGGGATATGATTTTACCATGGGTTTTCTGAAAGGTGGTATGCTCTCCTGGATGGAGGCCGGTAAGCCTATAGACAGGGTCATTACGGTAGAAGCCAGTTCCCTCACAGGTGGGGAGCATATCGTGGATGTACGCCGCAAAAGTGAGTTTGAAAGCGAACACGTAATGGACGCTATCCATGCGCCGCTGGATTATATCAATGACAGCATGCAACTGTTGGATAAAGAGAAATTGTACTACATACATTGTGCAGCCGGTTATCGCTCCATGATGTTTATCTCCATACTAAAAGCCAGGGGCTTTAGCCACCTGGTAGATGTTAGAGGTGGGCTCAAGGCAATCCGCGAAGCAAACAGGCTTCAGTTGACTGAATATGTGTGTCCTCAAACCCTACTCTGACATTCTTCATAGACTATACAAATAAACCTGCAAGGAAGCTGACTAAGAAGATACCCTTCTGCCGGAGGATGATCTTTTAGGTTGGCTTCCATTTTTGTTAGAAATGGGTTGTTGCATTTTGCTGGCATGCCGATTGTCTTTACTTATCTAAAACTGATAAGCATGAAAACATTAGGTCTCGTCCTCATTATCGCTGGTATTGCCATGATCGTTATCAGAGGCTTCTCTGTAACCACCCAAAAGAAAGTAGTTGACCTTGGCCCCGTTGAAATCAATAAGAAAGAAAACAAATGGATTGGATGGCCTACCTATGCGGGTGGTATTGTAGCTGTTGTAGGCGTAGTATTGGTATTGGGAGCCAGGAAAAAATAATCCTTACATTTACAGGCATAAAAATAGGAATATATGCCTGAATTGAAGAACGGACAGTTGCACGTAGTCATAGCTGAAAAAGGAGCGGAGCTCCGCAAGGTAACCCGTACAGACCTGCACCAGGAGTATCTCTGGAATGCAGACCCCGCTTACTGGGCCAAAACCAGCCCTGTATTATTTCCTATAGTGGGTACCATAAAGAATAATACCTACACGTTTGAAGGAAAAAATTACACACTCAGCAGGCATGGTTTTGCAAGGGACAATGTATTTGCTGTTACTTCGCAGAGCGATACCCAGGTTACGTTCGAACTGAATAGTAATGAAGAAACCCTGAAAGTATACCCCTTTCATTTCCGTTTTGCTGTCATTTATGCAATTGAAGGTGCAAAGCTCACTGTTACTTACCAGGTGGAAAATAAAGGTGCGGCAGACATGTATTTCTCTGTAGGTGCACATCCTGCATTCAAAGTGCCTTTGGAAGAAGGAGTCACTTACGAGGATTACTACCTTGCGTTTAATAAAGTAGAAGATACCCGTTTATATCTCCTGTCTGATGCAGGATTTGTGGAAAAGACACCTGTTCCTTTCCTGGAGCATACCCAGCGCCTGGACCTGAAGAAATCCCTCTTTTATAAGGATGCACTGGTATTTAAGGATCTTGCTTCCAATGCGATCTCTATTAAAAGCGATAAGAAACCACATGGTCTTACATTGCAATTTGATGGATTTCCATTCATGGGTATCTGGGCGGCGATAGATGCAGACTTTGTTTGCATCGAACCGTGGTGTGGTGTAGCGGATAATGTAGATGCTACAGGAGAACTTACAGAAAAGGAAGGGATCAATCAACTGGGGGCTAAACAGGTATTTGAGAGAAGCTGGACAGCGGACTTCTTTTAAAAAATAATGCAATAAATAGAAAAGCCTCCCGTCAGGGAGGCTTTTCTATTTATACAGTTCCTAAAAAAATATTAGTACACTAATTTGGTGGACTAATATTTTTTACTATTTTTGTCTCAATATCACTGTAATTTATTTTGTACAATGGCAAATACAGTACAAACCATTTATCATCAACCAGGATGTCCTAACTCAGCCGACCGCTGTTGTTGCCGCTAATGATATTTTCTTCCATTCAATCACCTTTCCAGCATAATAATCCTGACACATGCTTTCCTATGTCAATAGCACGACATAAGAATGCCTCAAAACTGCAATATGCACACACATCTACATAACAAAGGCACACCAACCGTGTGTTAAAAAAAGAAAGCCGGTAACTGCGGGAACAGTCACCGGCCGGATTTTAACAAGGCTCGTTATCGCACTACTCAACGACTCACATCGCTGGGCAGGCACCTTATTTTTTAATCGCTAACTACAAATTTAATGAAAAAAGTTCTCTTGCTCATCTCACTCACCCTGGGATTAGCACCTGTAACGTCGTATGCGCAAACAGTGAATGAACCAGTCATCAACTCCACACTCACCGGCATTGTCGTAGACAGCAAATCCCAAACCCCGCTCATCGGGGCTTTGGTAAGGATCAAAGGTACCACCAACCAGGTGCTCACTGACAATAAAGGGAAGTTCTTCTTCAAAACAGGACAAAAACTTCCCTACGTACTCGAAGCAATTTATATAGGGTACAAAAAGCAGGAGATCGAAGCCACCAACTCACCACTCACCATCACGCTGGTCGAAAACGAAAGCCAGCTCAACGAAGTCGTAGTAGTAGGTTATGGCACCCAGCGCAAAAGTGACCTCACCGGCGCCGTCGCCAGCGTGAACAAAGGATTGCTGTCACAACCCGCTGCTTCTTTCGACAATTTATTGCAAGGCTCTGTACCAGGTATCAATGTCACCCAGAGCTCCGGTGCACCCGGTGCCACCGCCACTATCCGTGTAAGAGGTGGCAACTCCATCAGCTTTGGCAACGCCCCTCTTTACGTGATCGATGGCTTTATCATTTATAATAACAATGATAATGTAAACACCAGCGCGTCCAACGGGGTAGGGGTGAACGCCCTCTCTACCATCAATCCCAGCGATATAGAAAGTATCGAAATCCTCAAAGATGCTTCTGCCACCGCTATCTATGGCTCCCGTGGTGCAAATGGGGTAGTGGTGATCACCACCAAAAGAGGGAAACGCGGCCGTGACGAAATTAGCTATAGTACCTACTTTGGCCAGCAACAGGTGCGTAAAAAACTGAAGCTGCTCAATGCCTCCCAATGGGCCTCTCTCATCAATGATGTGAATACAAGCACAGGCAGCGCCAAAACCTACAGCGACTCTGCCATCGCTGCCCTCGGAGCCGGTACTGACTGGCAATCCGCCGCGCTTCGCAAAGCACCCATTCAAAACCATGAGCTCTCTGTATCTGGTGGCGACGATAAATCGAGGTACCTCATCTCCGGCAACTACTTCAACCAGGACGGAATTGTTGTGAACACCGGTTTCAAACGCTACTCCGGCAGGATCAACTATGAACGAAACATCGGCGACAAACTGAAAGTCTCCACCAATATATTCGGTAGCCAATCCATCGAGGATAAACTCTATGGAAATAGCTATAACAGCATCAACTTCCAGAGCACCGCCTTCGCCAATTTATTACAGGTGTCACCCGTTGTGCCCGTCTACAATGCAAACGGCACCTATTATACGGCCAGCCCTTATTCCTCAATTCCTACCAACCCTATTCAGGATTTTAAATCCACCATTAACCGTACTTACATCCGTCGTATTCTCGGCAACGCCTCCGCAGAATACAAGATTCTCAAAGACCTCACCCTCAAAGTTACAGGCGGTACTGACCTCATTAATACCAAGCAAAATTATTACTCTCCCAGCTACGCGGGTTCGCCAGCTGGCAACAGCACCGGTTATGCTGCACAGGGCTATGCATCTGTGGGTAGTATTGCCGCATCTACCTGGATCAATGAAAACACCCTCACCTGGGATCATACTTTCAGCAGTAAGCACTTCCTGAATGTACTGGCTGGTTATACTACCCAGCACCAGGAAGACCAGTCTGCCGTAGCCAGCGCACAGAAATTCCCCAATGACCTGACTACATTCAATAACCTGAACTATGCAGGTACTGCTGTACTCTCTACCTCCGATGCACATGAATCATCATTGAACTCATACCTCGCAAGAGCCAGTTATTCTTACAACCATATATACAATGTAACGATCTCCCTGCGTGCAGATGGTTCTTCCAAACTGGGTAAGAATAACCGCTGGGGTTACTTCCCTTCTCTTGGTATCTCGTGGAATGCAGGCAGGGAAAACTTCTTCCGTCCTGCCAGTGAAATCGTGAATGACCTGAAATTACGTGCATCTGTAGGTCGTACCGGCAACTCCGAAGTACCACCTTACAGTTCACTGGCAGCACTGTCACCCAGCAATTACTACTTCAATGGTTCGCTGGTTACAGGTATCGCTCCTACACAGATCGCCAATCCCAATCTGAAATGGGAGACCACCACTCAATACAATGTAGGTCTGGATGCAGGCTTCTTCAATAACCGCCTCACCTTTACCTTCGATGCCTATTATAAGAAAACGACAGACCTGCTGCTGAATGTACCATTCCCGCTCTATTCAGGGTATTCCAGTGTATTGCAGAATGTGGGTAGCGTAGAGAACAAAGGAGTGGAGCTGAGTCTCTCATCTGATAATATCAAAAGCAGTTCTTTTACCTGGAAGACCACCGCTGTCTTTGCTGTGAACCGAAACAAGATCCTGAGCCTGGGTCAGGGAACCGATTACTACTTCCCTTTGGCGCCAACAGGATATGTATCGCCGGTGATTGTAAAAGTTGGTTTGCCTGTCGGCAGTTTCTGGGGATATAATACCGCAGGGTTGCTTACCGCTGCAGACGTAGCGAAAGGTGTACCTTACCTTACCGGTGTATCTCAACAGGTAGGCGATACTAAATATGTAGATACAAATGGTGATGGTGCGATCACCACTGCTGATAAACATTACTTAGGCAGTGCGCAGCCTAAATTTACCTTCGGCCTCTCCAATACCCTTGCTTACAAAGGGTTTGACCTGTCCGTTTTCTTCCAGGGTTCTTATGGTAATAAGATCTTCAACTTCCTCCAGCAAAAACTGGAAATACCTACACTATCCCTCAACGCCTCTGCCACTTTGCTGGATAGATACAGTGCAACCAATCCAAATGGTAAAGTTGCGAAAGCCACCAACGCGCCTGTAGCACAGGTGACCGACAGGTATGTAGAAGATGGATCTTACGTAAAACTCAAAACACTTTCTTTAGGCTACTCCATCCCCCGCGATGTGATCCGCCCGTTACATATCAGTCAGCTCAGGGTGTATGTCTCTGCCCAGAACATATGGACATGGACCAAATACACCGGCCTCGATCCCGAAGTCAATTTCTTTGATAGTGACAATACCAAGCAGGGTATTGACTACGGCGCCTATCCCAGCACAAAAGGTTTCCTCGCTGGTCTGAATCTGACATTCTAAAATTAACAACCATGAACAAATCACTCATCATATTTTCTTTACTTTTCGCTGCTGCCTGCAACAAGCTGGAAGAAGATCCGAACTCCATCGTCACGGCATCGCAATTCTATAAAACGCAGTCAGACGCCGTTTCTGCCGTAGCAGCGGTTTACAGCACACTCAATACCGATGCTGCCGGCGACTTCGTGATCTATGGCCGTGACCTGAACCTCTTAACAGGCAACGGTAGTGATGACCAGATCTTCAGTCCATCCAATACCAATACCGATGTACGTGCATTAGGTACTGCGACATATGTACCTGCTAATGACCGTATCAAAAAGAACTGGCAACAACACTATTTCGGTATCAGCCGTGCCAATGTGGCGATAGACAATATTCCGGATATAGACTTCGATACCACCCTTCGTGCAAGACTGGTACGCGAAGCTAAATTCATCAGGGGCTTACTGTATTTTAATATTGTACGTTTCTGGGGCGATGCGCCTTTGGTGCTGCATGATCCTACCAGCATAGATGTGAATGCACAAAAGATAAAACGGAGTCCAAAAGATAGTGTCTACGCACAGATCATTTCAGATCTGAATGAAGCGACCCTGTTGCCTAAGACATACACCGGTGCTGATGTAGGCCGTGCAACCAGTGGCGCGGCCCATGCATTGCTTGCGAAGGTTTATCTCACCAGAAGAGAATGGGCAAAAGCCGCAACAGAACTCACCACGGTGATCAATGGTGGTTATGGCTACGCCTTATTTGATAACTTCCTCGATGTATTCCAGCAGGCGACCAAGAATGGCAAAGAACATATCTTCTCTGTACAATTTGGTACCAACCTTGGCGCAAAGAACAGTACCAATTCCCTGAGCAGTAGTAATTTTAGCTCTTTCAATCCCGCTGTATATCCCGGCGATCAGCCTGCAGACAGTACTTTGTATCAATTGTTCGCCAGCTTTGATGCCCGTCGTGACGTGACGTTCTTTACACAGTTATATAATGCTGCCACCGGCAAGTATGTACAATTCGGCGCCGCGCGCTTCGCCAAGTTCATCGACTATTCCATTTCTCCTTTGACGAATCAGTCCATCAGTGGTATCAACTATCCTGTGATCCGCTATGCAGATGTACTGCTCATGCAGGCCGAAGTACTGAATGAAATCAATGGTCCTACAGCCGATGCCTATGCTGCTATCAACCAGGTAAGGGCCAGGGCAAAGATCAGTAACCTCACAGCTGGTTTGAGTCAGGCAGCTTTTCGTGATTCTGTATTCCATGAAAGAAGAAAGGAATTCATACAGGAAGGCAATCGCTGGTTCGACTTGTCGAGAAGGGGAGGCACTTACCTGTACGATGCACTCAGGGTGTATCCTGCCAAGACAGGCGCTGCTGTGAAAGATACACTCTACCCGATCCCACAATCTGAAATAGATATTAATAACGAACTGACACAAAATCCCGGTTGGTAAAACTCACAAAACTTCATCAATGAAAAAACAATTTTTAGCCGCTGCTGTAATACTCTCTTCGCTCGCTGCGACGGCTCAAACTTATCAGGGCACTGTCGGCCGCACCCTCGCCGAATCCAAAGAGTGGTGGCCTGAACCTGTGCACCCACCACAAGGTGCGCCCAACGTATTGCTCGTATTGTTAGATGATGTGGGATTTGGTGCCAGCAGTGCTTTTGGTGGTTTAATCCGCACGCCTGTTTTTGATAGTCTGGCGGCTAACGGTCTTCGCTATACAAATTTTCATACAGCTGCCATTTGCGCACCTACCCGTGCTGCATTGCTCACGGGCAGAAACCAGCACTTTGTACACATGGGTGGTTTTGCCCACTACTTTTCATCAGCGGGTTTCCCCGGCTGGGATGGTCGTATTCCCAGCTCTTCCGGTACCATTGCCGAAGTGTTGAAGAATGCAGGCTACAATACCTTTGCGGTTGGTAAGTATGGGGTCACACCTGATGAAGATACTTCCAATGCCGGTCCTTTCGACTACTGGCCTTCCGGCAAAGGCTTTGAACATTTCTTTGGTTTCCTTGGCTCACAAACAGATCAATATAAACCTGCACTGGCAGAAGACAATGTAAATATCCAACCCGATGGCCGTCATTTCAGTGAACAGCTCACTGATAAAGCTATTAGTTATATCGCACGTCAGCAAAAGGCAGCGCCGGGTAAACCTTTCTTTCTTTACTATGCACCTGCGGCTACACACGCCCCACACCAGGTACCTGCTGACTGGCGTGATAAGTACAAAGGACAGTTTGACGAAGGTTGGGATGTATACCGCCAAAAGGTATTTGCCAACCAGAAGAAGCTGGGCATCATTCCTGTAAATGCCACCCTGCCTGCCCGCAATGCGCGTATCAAGGCATGGAACAGCCTGAGACCAGATGAACAAAAACTCTATGCACGCTTCTTCGAAGTCTATGCTGCATACCTTACCTACACCGATTACCAGGTAGGTCGTGTGATCAACTATTTAAAGAGTATCAATCAGCTCGACAATACGCTCATCTATGTAGTAATTGGTGATAACGGCGCCAGCAAAGAAGGTACAGACGAAGGTGTCGTTTCCGGCAAACAAACACCGCGTGGTAATAAGAACCTCACCCGTGCAGAACTCACTAAATACAACGAAGAGAATATCGCACTCATTGGCACTCCTGAGTCAGACGCGAATTATCCTTTAGGCTGGGCACAGGCGACCAATACACCTTTCAAATTCTGGAAACAGGATGCATTTGCAGAAGGTGGCACCCGCAATCCCCTCATTGTATTCTATCCAAAAAAGATCACAGACAAAGGAGCGCTGCGTACCCAATACGGTTACGTAACGGACATTCTGCCTACCACACTCGAGGTCACTGGCGTGCCATTTCCTGCAGCGATCAAAGGCATCAAACAGGATACCTTACAGGGTACGTCACTGGCTTACTCCTTTGACAATGCCAAAGCACCATCCCGTCATACTGAACAATACTATTACATCTTTGGCAACCGTGCCGTGTACAAAGATGGCTGGAAAGCCGCAGCGGCACATCATCCTGATTACATTGATCTGAATGAGTATGCTGATACAAAGCACGATGTACAGAAGGATTTTGACAAAGATGAATGGGAACTCTATAATCTGAATGAAGATTTCAACGAGCAAAATAACCTGGCTAAAAAGTACCCGGAAAAACTGGCTGAGTTGAAGAAACAATTTGAGGAAGATGCGAAGAAATACAACATCTATCCGCTCATAGACTGGGAAGATGTTTTTACAGGAAAGTTAATTAATGCAAAAAAAGTAAAACGATAAGTCATGGTAGTACAGGATATACTATTACTCATCAGGAAGATCTTAGTGGGGATCATCATTTTCCTCATTCCACTGGGGGTGATCGGTCTGTTATTATGGCTGGTCAGGTATTTATTGTCTAACTAAAAAAAAACAAAGGATATGAAAACGCCAGTAGTAACGCAGAAACGCATATTGAGAGATGTCATTATCAGTGTCTTTATTTATGCATTGCCGGTCTTGCTGATGTTATTGTCTTTTAAGATTTCAGGTCAGCGGCCATGGAAAGATAAACCGGCAACAACTATTAACAAATAATAAAAACTCATTCACATGCTTGTACATATCGAAACCATTTTTCGGAATCTCAATGGCTGGGGACTACCTGTCATCATGCTGCTCATTGGTGTGATCGAATTTGCTTATGGACTCTATGAAAATCACTGGACGAAGAATGAAAAGGTGCTGGATATTGTCTGCTTTATTATACCAAAGATCATTGTAAGACCTTTCGTGGCTTACGTCGGTCTGTTATTATTCCCCCGTTTTCTGCCGGATGCGAAGAATGCATTTGCATGGGTACCTTCCTGGTGGGGATTCGCCATCATAGCAGTAGCGGATGATCTTACACAGTACTGGTATCATCGGTTGCATCACCAGTTGCCATGGTTATGGCGATTTCACCGTACACACCATTCCGCGCCTTACATGGGTATGGCCATGGCGAGCAGGCAGAATGTGATCTATACCATTTTCTTTTCACAGATCTATTTGACTACAACGCTGGTGTACCTGGGGTTAGGATATCCTGTATTGTTTGTAACAGGGGTGAAAGCGCTGATTACAACAGGAGCGCATTCCAGTATAAAATGGGACAAACCGTTTTATACCATCAAATGGCTGAAGCCAATAGGTTGGGTGATGGAAAGGGTAATTTCCACACCTGCCACCCACCATGCGCATCATGCGGATACTTCAGATGATGGGGTTGGGTATTATAAAGGGAATTTTGGGAATATGTTCTTTATCTGGGACCTGGTATTTGGTACCGGGATAATAACCCGTCAATATCCTACCGGGTATGGGATCAAACATTATAAACAGGAAGAGTGGTATGCCCAGTTTCTGTGGCCGATATTCAAATCTAAGAAAGAAGGAAGCGAACTGGCGGCAAACGGGCCTATGGTAGGGGATGCCTTGCCGTCGGAGGCGCCTGCGGCAGTGGCAGGGGCATAATGAGTTCCACTCTTTTTTATTGAAATACGCTTTGCCGCAGGCAAAGCGTATTTTTTATATTAAATGTTACACCATTATTAGGGAAATCCCTTCATACTCCGTATTTTACAATATCAACCTCAAATTATGAAATCACTCAACCTCGACATCCATCAGCAATATGCCGAGATCTATGATGGAGACAACTGGGTAGGGGTCAGTTTTTGCAGTGCCATTGATGGTGTAACCCCCGAACTGGCGTTCCAACAACCCCCTGGCCACCGTAATTCAATCGCCGCTATCGTAAAACACATGACTCACTGGAAACAATTCGTCATACAAAAGTTACAGGGCAATATCACTTACGACGTCGATCAGGAAGATTCGCTCAATGTCAATGATCTCGCAGCAAACCCGGCCGCTGGCTGGCAACAGCTTCTCGAAGCACAGGAAAACGTACACGAAGACCTGCTGGACGCGCTCGATGACCTTAGCCCCGAAGACCTGGACACACCGGTAGGCGGCAGGGACTATGATATCAAATACCTGATCAATGGCGTAGCCCTACATGACATGTACCATACCGGCCAGATAGAATTATTAAAGAAACAGTTACAATCACTATAACCTAAATATAACCGAAGGCTCTTTCAAAAGCAAGACACAGCCAGACAACGCCTGACGCAAGGTGCTACCCAACACCTGAAATAGCCAGACAACGCCTGAAGCAAGGTGCATCCAACGTCAACATCCATCCATCAAAACTTTCCCTCACATGTCCTGATTTTTTAAATACCTTTGCCCCGGAAGATAAAAAATTAGGAAAATGAACTTCAACCTGGATAAGATGCCCGAACGTACGCAACGGCCCCGTTCTAATGGCATCACAATGGTAACCGACAAAGGACTGAGCCTGCAAGACACAAAAGACTTCTTATCCGTTGCATCACCACATGTAGACATGGTAAAGCTCGCCTTCGGTACGGCCTACGTAACGCCAAACCTGAAGGAGAAAATAGACCTGTTCCATTCCTTCAATGTACCCGTCTATTTCGGAGGCTTACTCCTCGAAGCATTTATCATCCGCAACCAGTTTGATGACTACCTGAACGTAGCCAAAGAATATGGTATCAAATATTTTGAAGTATCCGACGGATCACTCGATATCCCACACGCTGAAAAATGCGGGTATATAGAAAAACTGGCAAAACTAGGCACTGTATTAAGTGAAGTAGGTTCCAAAGATAAAGACCGTGAGCACATCACGCCTCCTTATAAGTGGATTGAGTTGATGAAAGCTGAGATGGATGCTGGTGCTGCATATGTAATTGCAGAAGCAAGAGAGCAGGGTACGGTAGGGCTGTATCGTGACTCAGGTGAGGTGAGAGAAGGGTTGGTACAGGAGATTCTCACAAAGATCCCCGGGGAGAAAATCATTTGGGAAGCGCCACGTAAGGATCAGCAATTGTATTTCCTGCGTTTGGTAGGTTGTAATGCCAATCTCGGCAATATATCATCCAATGAAGTGATTTCTCTTGAGGCGATGAGAGTGGGGCTGAGAGGTGATAGTTTCCATTTTTATTTGTAAGCTTATTTTTTCTGTAAATAATTAAAGGCTCCCCGGGTTACCAAGGGAGCCTTTTTTATGTAATTTCGAAATTGCTTTCACGCTGCAACCTCCATTTCCTATTATTTCAGTATACCTTCTATCTCTATTCCAACTCCTCAAATTTCCTATTATTTTAAAATCCCTTCTATCTCCTCCAACTCCTCCACCGTATACCTCAAATTCCCCAGCGCCCCCAGGTTATTATCCAACTGCTCTACAGAACTCGCTCCAATCAACACCGTCGTAATCCTCCTGTCTTTCAGCAACCATGACAGCGCCATCTGTGCCAGAGACTGACCTCTCCGCTGCGCTATCTCATTCAGCTTAGTGATCTTATCCAGTTTCTCCTGCGTGATCTGCTCCGCTTTCAGGAACCCGCTTGGCTTACTCGCCCTCGATCCCTCCGGAATACCATGCAGGTATCTATCCGTCAGTAATCCCTGTGCCAGTGGTGAAAACGGAATACATCCCACACCATTATTTTCCAGCACATCCAGCAAACCATTCTCCACCCATCTCTCAAACATAGAATACCTAGGCTGATGGATCAAACAAGGCGTACCGAGTGACCTTAACACTGCCAGTGCCGCCGTTGTTTGCTCTGCTGTATAATTAGACAATCCTACATACAGCGCCTTCCCTTGTCTGACTGCCGTATCCAGTGCACCCATGGTCTCTTCGATCGGGGTATCAGGATCCGGACGGTGCGAATAAAATATATCTACATAATCCAGCTGCAATCTTTTCAAACTCTGATCCAGGCTGGACAACATATATTTTCTTGAACCCCATTCTCCGTAAGGACCCGGCCACATATGATAACCCGCCTTGGAAGATATGATCAGTTCATCCCTCAAATGACCAGTAAAATCTTTTTTCAGGATATGCCCAAAATTCTCTTCTGCAGAACCAGGCACAGGACCATAATTGTTCGCCAGATCAAAATGGGTAATGCCCCTGTCAAAGGCACGACGTACAATCTTTCTGCCGTTTTCAAAAGTATCGATGGAACCAAAGTTGTGCCACAGGCCCAGCGAAACAGCCGGGAGCCTGATGCCGCTTTTCCCGCAACGGTTATATTGCATGGAATCATACCGGTCACCAGCAGGTATATAAGCATTCATATTCGTGAAAATTTAGAATGCCCAAGATAGTGCTAATTAATCAATCTCTCAAGCCGGTTATCCTTTCAGCTGGCCGTCAACATTAATTGAAAGCAAAGGAAATTTTTCGCAACATTCGCTCAAAAAAAGCTAAAATCTGCGAACCCATATGACCGTGCATCCCTTAAATTTATCCTTATGAAAAATATTTTCCTGCTGATTATCATATTCCCGGCATTCGCATGGGCACAATCCTTACCACCTTATCAGCCTTCTGCTGCTGAAGAAAAAACCGCTTACCAATCTGCGGCACATCTCGATTCCATCATTCGTGGCAAAGCTTACAAAACCACCGTCAAACCTCATTGGCAGGCGAATAATAAATCATTCTGGTACAAGAACTATTTAAAAGACAGCACTGTCGAATTTATATTAGTTGATGCTGTCAAAGGCACAAAATCACCTGCATTCGACCACGAAAAAATAGCTGCTGCTTTAAAGCAATCTGATAGTAAACACTTGCCGATCACAGATCTGCTGATAGAGAAATCGTCATTGAAATTTGCTGTCAAAGAGCAATGGTATGAATACAAAAATGGCCAATGTACACAGATAAAAACACCGCTGGTCAGCACGGCACAAACAGCTTTTCGTAATATCTCCCGCTGGTCTCTTCACGATGACAACACAGCCTCCGATACATCATCTCCCAACAAAGAATGGGTGACTTCTATACAAAACGGCAATGTTTTTCTCAAAGCAGCCGGCACCACTGACTCCGTACAACTCACCACTGATGGCAATATCGATCAGCCTTACGGTGCATTGCAATGGTCGCCTGATAGCAAGTACTTTGTTGGCTACCGCATTCGTCCTGAAAAAATAGGATCCATCCACCATTTACTTTCTTCTCTCCCAGACCAGACCCGTGCCCGCCTGGATACTGAAGAATATGCACAACCCGGTGATCCTTTCACCTCCTTCGAAATGTTTATTTTCAATCCTTCAGGTAAAAAGGCGACTAAAGTCAACACACCGCTCTACGACTTCCTCGGTAAGCCATACCTGCGCTGGCGCAAAGATGATCCCCGCTATTTCACCTACGAAAAAGCAGACCGTGGTCACCAGCGTTTCCGCATCATAGAGGTCGATGCCGCCAATGGCAATACCCGCGACCTGGTTGATGAAAAAACAAATACTTTCATCTACGAATCCCGCATCTTCACACACTATATCGAAGCGACGAACGAAATTATCTGGTCCTCCGAAAAAGATGGCTGGTATCATTTATACTTAATTGACGCCATCAAAGGCACGATCAAAAACGAAATCACCAAAGGTCCATACGTGGTACGCGACATAGACAGTGTAGACGAAAAGAAAAGAGAGATCTGGTTCAAAGCCAGTGGCATGAACCCCGGCGAAGACCCTTACAATATTCACTACTATCGCATTCATTTCGATGGCTCTCAACTCGTATCACTCACCAAAGAAAATGCCCAGCATAATCTTTCTTTTTCACCTGACAGAACCTACTACCTCGACACCTATTCCCGGCCGGATCTACCCCCTGTTACCACCCTCCATCGCACGACAGATGGTAAGCAAATTATGGAAGTAGAAACAGCAGACCTGCACGATTACTTCGCCACGGGCGTCCGCCTGCCGGAAGTATTCACCGCCAAAGCCCGCGATGGCCAAACCGACGTATGGGGTGTAGTCTGCCGTCCGCGCAACTTCGATAGTACACGTAGGTACCCTGTCATTGAAAACATTTACGCGGGCCCACAGGACGCTTTTGTACCCAAGACCTTCATGACGTTCAGCGAAATGCAAAGCCTCGCAGAATTAGGCTTTATTGTCGTTCAGATCGATGGTATGGGTACCGCCAACCGCTCCAAAGCTTTTCACGACGTATGCTGGCAAAATCTTGCTGATGCAGGTTTGCCGGATCGTATCTTATGGATCAAAGCCCTCGCTGCAAAATATCCTTACGTTGATACTACCCGCGTAGGCCTCTACGGCACCAGTGCTGGTGGCCAGAATGCCGCAGGCGCGTTGCTCTTCCATCCTGAATTTTACAAAGCCGCTGTATCTGCCTGTGGTTGCCACGACAACCGGGTCGATAAGCAATGGTGGAATGAACAATGGATGGGGTACCCGGTGGGGCCTCACTATGCCGCACAATCCAATGTGACCAATGCATGCAAACTGAAAGGCAAACTCCTCCTCATCGTTGGCGAAGCAGACAACAACGTACCACCTGAATCTACCTACCGGGTTGTAGATGCCCTGATCAAAGCGAATAAAGACTTTGATCTGCTGGTGGTGCCCGGTATGGGCCATAGCGATGGCGGGCCGTATGGCAGACTGAAAAAGCGGGATTTCTTTGTTAAGAATTTATTGGGGGTGACGCCACCTGATAGAAATTAACATTCGCTACAGGAGATCAATGACTACCTGTCGAAGAAGAGTACCCTTTGGTACCTTATGCCACCGGTAATGACTATAGTATATATCTACATCATTTTTCTGCGTAAATGCCGGGAATTCCCGGCATTTTGCATTCTATCCGATATCTTTATTATTTTACAATCGCCATTAACAAAGACATACCATGCCTTAAACAGATCCTCCTATATTCATTCATCAACAATCCTATTCATGAAGAAAAACCTACTCACCATTTTTATATTGGTGTTCCTCTATGCCAGCGCTGCCTTTGGTCAACTGCCATCGGCATTTGTACTCAAACAGTTATCGGGCAACAACATCAACGAAGCGACTGCTTTGGCCCATGCGCCTGATGGCCGTATCTTTATCGCCGAACGTGGCGGTAGTGTAAAAGTCTATCAAAACGGTACAGTCTCCACCGTACATTTTGTATCGACAACTACTGCCAATGAACAGGGGCTGTTAGGCATCACACTGCATCCGCAGTTTGCCACCAACGGCCAGTTCTACATCTTCTACACCAATGCTGCCAGCACCGTGCACTACCTGGACCGCGTAACGATCAACGCCGCCAACCAGATCACTGACACGACCCGCATCATGGAATTCGATCCTATCATCAATGGCTTTCACAATGGTGGCGCCATCCTGTTCAAAGACAATTATCTGTATGTCGCCATCGGTGAAAGTAACTCTCCAGCCGAAGCAACCAAACTGGATACCTATCGCGGAAAGATCCTGCGTCTCACAGCCGATGGTCAGCCTGCTCCCGGCAATCCTTATTACAACACACCCAATGCTTCCCGCCAGCAAAGAAGCATCTGGGCCATCGGTATGCGCAACCCATGGAAAATGGCACTGGACCCGGTATCAGGGAAAATATTCGTTGTCAATGTAGGTGGTAACTATGAAGAAATTGACGACGTCACTGCCCCGGATTCTACCAAACATTATAACTATGGCTGGGATGGAAAGGGCCAGTCAGGACCTGAACAACCTGATTCAACCATTGCACCTGTATTCGCTTATCCGCATGATGGATGGGGTTGTGCCATCACCTCTGGTGTATTCTTCAATCCTACGAATACAAAGTATCCTGCCGAATACAAGAATCGTTTTTACTTCTCCGACTGGTGTGCTGACTGGTTCAAAAGTGTAGATGCCACCAATCCCGGGGCCGGCGCTACGACCTTTTCTACTACCAATTTCAGAAGTGTACTGGGCACCAGCGTAGGGCTGGACGGTAATATTTATTTTGTATACTACGGCACGAACGGATCATTGTACCGGTTGGAATATGATACGACACAATTACCTGTGATCGTGAACCAGCCGCAAAGCCAGGCTATTGTAACCGGCGATCCTGTTGAATTCTCCGTTACCTCTTCCGGTGCATTGCCATTAACTTATCAATGGCAAAAGAATGGAGTGAACATTTCCGGTGCTACGGCAGATACTTTTGTGATCGCAGCAGTAGCCGCTTCCGATTCAGCTAATTATCGTTGTATTGTAAGCAACAGTGCAGGCAGGGATACCAGTAATAATGCAAAACTCACTGTATTGCCATTCAATGCCCGCCCGGTGCCACACATTACTGCACCACTCTCTACACTCACCTGGAATGTAGGCGATACCGTTCACTTTGCAGCTACTGCTACCGATGCAGAAGACGGCACTATACCTGCCGGTAAATATCAGTGGGAAGTACGTTTCTATCACCAGGATGGTGCGAACAATCAGCACTATCACCCCGGTCCCGCTGTACCAAATGGTGTGACTGCCGGTACTTTTGTGGCCGACAATGGTGGGGAAACTTCTCCGAATGTATGGTTACGCATCATGCTCACCGTGAGCGATTCACAAGGTCGTACCGGTGTAGATTCAATAGATATCATTCCAAATAAAGTAAACATCACCGCGGCTTCCAACATCGCAGGATTAAAACTCATTCTCGGTGCACAGAACACTGCGCCATTTACAAAAACACTCGTAGTCAATACACCGATCTCCCTGGAAGCGGTTACGCCACAGGTATTGAACGGCAAGTACTACGAATTCGCATCCTGGAGTAATGGTGGTGCTGCGGCTCAGACAATCCGTGTTCCTGCAAAGGATAGCACCTTTACAGCAAACTATGCCCTGGGTGCAAATCTGCAAAATCCTTATTTCGCTACTCCTACGCCTATTCCTGGCAAGATCGAAATTGAAAACTTCGACCTCGGTGGCGAAGGCATTGCTTACCATGACAACTCTACCGGCAATGCAGGTAATCAATACCGCACTACCGAAGATGTAGATCTTGAAAACTGCTCCGAAGGTGGTTATAACATTGGCTATGTAGCAGCAGGAGAGTGGTTGGAATACACCATAGATGTAACTACTGCTGCCCAATACACATTGTCTGTTCGCGTAGCCAATCCCGGCGCTGCCAAGACGATGCACGTAGAACTGGATGGCCAGAACATCTCAGGCAATATCACTGTACCCGCCACTGGTGGTTTTCAGGCATGGCAAACAGTATCCATCACCACACCTTTACTGACCAAAGGTGTGAAGGTACTGCGCGTATCGCTGGATGCGACAGACTTCAATGTGAACTATCTCACCTTTGCACTGGCAGGTAGCGTAGAAGGTCCTGTGGTGAGCCTGAGTGCACCTGCAAACAATGCCACTTACTCCGCAGGTGATAACATTGAAATAGCCGCAGCAGTCACAGATTCTACCGGCACAGTTATGAATGTAGAATTCTACCAGGGTAGTACTAAAATAGGAGAGGATGCAGATGCGCCTTATACCTTTACCTGGACCAATGTGCCTGCCGGTACATACTCTATCACCGCCAAAGCGACTGACAATGCGGGGCTTACGGCTACTTCCATTCCGGTGAGTATCACCGTCAGCAATGGTGGCAGTGCTAACCTGGCACTGAATAAAAACGTAGTGGTATCCGGCAATGAAAACGCCGTGACCATGCCTGGTTCCGCAGCAGTGGATGGCGACCTGAATACGCGCTGGTCCAGCGCCTTCGAAGATCCTTCCTCGATCTATGTAGACCTGGGAGCAAGGTATAATATCAGCGAAGTGAAAATCACCTGGGAAAATGCCAAAGGCAAAGACTACCTCGTACAGGTGGCGGACACCATTGGCAACTGGCATACCGTAAAAAACATTACAGGCAATAATGATCTCATAAACGACCACACCGGTTTAACAGCTGCAGGTCGTTACGTACAGATTTACGGCACCGCCAGAACTACGGGCTATGGTTACTCAATTTTCGAACTGGAAGTGTACGGTAACGGTGCTGCCAGGGTAGCCAATTACAACGCTGCTCCTCCGAAGGTGGTTAAGATCTATCCAAACCCTGCATATAATTACCTTAATATCAGTGGAATAACAAGCGATGGTCTCTTTATCATCGTGAACGTAGCCAGCGGACAAACCAGTTCCCTGCGCTCCGAAGGTGGAAAGATTGATGTGAGCGGATTGACGCCGGGTACTTATATCATACAGTTTAAAGACGGTGAAAAGAAGATAAACAGGAAATTTATTAAATTGTAGCGCAAAAGCATGGAGGTCGGTTCAGGCCTCCATGCTTTTCTATAAATTTCCTTTACCATGAAATATTATGTTTGGGGCATTTTTTTATGTTGTTTGTTTGCCTGTCAGCCCAGCAAAAGGGACAAGATGATCAGCGAGCGGTTGATACAGCGCCTCAGGGATCTGCATTTACTGGATGAGGACGAGACCATTTACCAATTTTACTCCAACTACAGAAAGCGAATAGCCGGCAATTTTGTTTCCAGCAAGCGGGTAGCTACTTACTATATTGATGATAGAAGCAAGTCGAAAGATGAGATTGCTTTTGCATACTATGAGAATATCCGGACAATGGATACTTTGTACCGTTCGGTACATGTGGGAACGCCGCACTTGCTGGTGACGACGTATGATCATAAATTGATTAAGGTGTATGTGGATGGGAATAGAGAGACGGTACAATCTTTTTTTGACAAGGCATTGGAGCAATGGGCGGCGCATAGGAAGCAGGGGGCGAATCCGGATATTAAAATGTAGGTACGAGGAATATGACTCCTTTAAGGCTGGAAGCAGAAAGAATAGAAAAACAAAAAGACAAACCCGCCGTCTTAGGCGGGTTTATCATTATCATACACTCTGAAAATAACTCGTCATATAATCACTCGGCGACTGTGTCGTCACCGTCTTAAACACCCTGTTGAAATTCGTAATACTATTAAACCCACACGTATAAGCCACCGTCGCAATATTATCAAACGCCCCATCCGTCAGCTTCTTACACGCCTCATTAATCCTCACCTCATTCAAAAATGAAACAAACGTATGCAGCGTATGCTTCTTGAAGAACCTGCAAAAAGCCTGAGGTGTCATATGCGCCTGCTTCGCCGCATCTTCCAGCGTGATCGGTTTATCATAATTCTGCATAATATAATTATAGATATTCCCTATCCTGATCCCCTCATGTTCACTCACCAGCTGCGTCTTCTGCGCCGTAGCCAGCGGCGTCATATCCGCATACCCGGATAATTGCTTTAACAGGTCTACAAACTGCAACAACTGATCTGTACCACTACTATTCGTAATCTGCATCATCTTACTACTCACTTCCGCCTTATGTGCATCTGGCACCTTAAACCCTGACTGGCTCTGCGTAATAAAGTTCTTCAGTAACTTCGTCTCCGGCAAGTTAAACAACGAAGACAGCTCTCCATTCGGATTAAAAAATATTGCCAGCGCCACGATCTTCTTCCTGCTTTTCGGCTGAAAATACGACGCCTCACTCTTAAAGATATGCGGTTGATTTGCCCCCAGCCAGAATATATCATTTGGCCTGAACGCATGCATATTATTATCCGCTACCAGGGTGCCTTCTCCCTGTTGAATCCAGCTCATCTGGATCTCATGATGTCTGTGTAAGTGTGGATAGAAAAAAGGCAGAACGTCTTTTTGAACAATGATCGATTTGTCCAGCGGAACAGGTATAGTAAACTGTAACACTTTCATCGTAAAGAAATTTTAAGTCACCGCAAGCTGGTACTTGCAAAAATTGTTTTACAGGTAAAAAGTAAAAAGGCCCTTCTTCAGTAGCAAAAATCTAAATATTTTGGTTGATCCCTTCTATCAGGTAGAAATGAGTGTTAATTACACAATTAAAATTTCGTCCACTCAATATTACGGATTTTAACCCAAATTTCATAATATTAAACCCATACAGGTTAATATCCGGGCAATGATGGATAAAATCCGGATTAACTTAAATTACACCCGTTAAAAGTACTGTGTTTCCGTCCCCGACGGCCCGGCGGCCGCCCGCGCAATATTCGGAGATGTGCGTACAACAGGCATTGCAACTACCCCACAGTCAAAGAGGTTAAAATTTAATAATAATTGATTACTATCAGAGCGGCCCCCTTACATCGTAGTAGATATTTTTGGAAAAAAAATAAACAGTCTATGGCTATTGAATGGAAAGGAATATTTCCTGCATTTACCACCAAGTTTACACCATCAGATGAACTCGACCTATCTCTGTTTGGCAAAAATCTGGATGCACAGTTAGCAGCCGGTATCGACGGCGTGATCCTCGGTGGCTCACTGGGAGAAGCCAGTACCATCAGCATCGCTGAAAAAGAAACCCTTACAAAATATGCAGTTGAAAAGGTGCAGGGAAAGATCCCAGTGGTTCTCAACATTGCAGAAGGCGCTACCGCCGATGCCGTAAAACAGGCGGAAGCTGCTGCTAAATGGGGGGCAAAAGGTCTGATGCTGCTGCCACCCATGCGCTATAAAAGCGATGAAAAAGAAACCGCTACTTTCTTCAAAACCATAGCTGCATCCACTGACCTGCCAATCATGATCTATAACAATCCTGTTGATTATAAGATCGAAGTAACCCTGGATATCTTTGAACAATTAAGCGCATTTCCAAACGTACAGGCTGTTAAAGAATCTACCAGAGACGTCTCTAATGTGACCCGTATGATCAATCGGTTTGGCGATCGCTTCAAAATACTTTGTGGGGTAGATACGTTAGCTATGGAAGAGATCATGCTGGGTGCCGATGGTTGGGTAGGAGGACTGGTATGTGCCTTCCCTGAAGAAACGGTGGCAATATACCGCCTCACCAAAGCTGGCAGGATCCAGGAGGCCCTCGCTATTTATCGCTGGTTCCTGCCCTTGCTTGAATTAGATCTGCACCCTAAATTAGTACAGTATATTAAACTGGCTGAGCAACTGGTAGGTCTCGGTTCTGAAACTGTCAGAGCACCCCGCCTGCCATTGGAAGGAGCGGAAAGAGAAAAAATTCTCGCTGTGATCAATACCGCACTGGCCAATAAACCGAAGTTGCCCGTATATTAACATTTCAATATAATCACATCGCATGCAGATACAAAAGATTATGCAGCAGTCCGCACAGGCCTTTGAAACGTACAGACAGGTAACCCCTGCTGTACGTGCTGCATTACTGGAAACCATCGCTACAGAGCTGGAAGCGCAAAGAACAATCATGGTTGAGACAGCCGGCGAAGAAACCAATCTGCCTGCTGCCCGCCTCAATGGAGAACTGACCCGCACCACCAACCAGTTAAAATTATTTGCTGACCTGATCAAAGAGGGTAGCTGGGTAGAAGCTGTCATCGATTCTGCCAGACCAGAAAATACCCCCGCCAGGCCCGATCTGCGCAGGATGTTATTGCCTGTAGGCCCAGTGGTCGTATTCGGCGCCAGCAATTTCCCTTTTGCATTTTCTACTGCCGGTGGTGATACTGCCAGTGCCCTCGCCGCCGGTGCAACCGTGGTGGTGAAAGGTCATCCCGCACATCCACGCACCTCCTTACTGGCCTACCAGGCCATCGCCAGTGCCATTGAAAAAACAGGGCTCCCTGCGCATACCGTGCAGCATGTAGCCGACGAAGGCTATGAAACAGGCAAGGCATTGGTCATGGATCCTGCTACTACAGGGGTGGCATTCACCGGTTCTTTCAATGGTGGTAAAGCATTGTTACAATACGCTGCACAAAGAGAAACACCCATCCCTGTCTTCGCAGAAATGGGCAGTGTGAACCCCGTTGTATTCTACCCGGATGCATTGCTCACACAGGGACCACAACTGGCACAAACTTTTGCTGCAAGCATTACCCTCGGCATGGGACAGTTTTGTACCAACCCCGGTTTGTTACTCGGTATACAAAGCGATGCATTGGACAACTTCGCACATATGTTAGGCGGTGCAATAGCTGCCAGTGCACCCGCAAAGATGTTGCACGCAGGTATCCATGCGGCCTATGTAAAAGGACGTGCCAGCGTACTCTCACTGGAAGCTGTTACGCTGGTGGGACAAACAGCCGAACCAACTGATACAGAAGCCTGGCCTGCCGTAGCGCGCACCACGGGGGCTGAGTTTTTACAAAACCCTCACCTGGCAGAAGAACTCTTTGGCCCGTATTCATTGCTGGTATCCTGTACCGATGAAGAAGAACTGGGAAAAGTACTGAGAAGCCTGAAAGGCCAACTCACCACTACAGTGGTCGGTACAGATAAGGATACGACTATTTACAAATCACTGATCGCATTGCAGGCCACTTTAGCAGGCAGGATAATATTGAACAATGCCCCTACGGGCGTGGAAGTATGCGCTGCTATGGTGCATGGTGGCCCTTATCCGGCTACGACAGATAGTCGTTTTACCAGTGTGGGTACCAGTGCTATCCGCCGCTGGGTAAGACCTGTATGCTTTCAGAACTTTTCAGATAGCATGTTGCCCGATGCATTAAAAAAATCAAACCCGTTAGGAATATGGAGACTGGTCGATAACGAATTTACCAGATAAAAAACACCTATGTCAGATCAACCAAAATCATTTAAACGTTCATTTGGCCTGCTCGATGCTACAATGATCGTAGCAGGATCCATGATCGGCTCCGGGATCTTTCTCGTGAGTGCCGATATCACCCGCAATGTAGGCTCGGCCGGCTGGCTGATACTGATATGGGTTATTACAGCAGTACTCACCATTACGGCGGCCGTGAGTTATGGTGAGCTCAGTGCAATGTTTCCTCATGCTGGCGGACAGTATGTATACCTGAAAGAAGCGTTTAATGACCTGACAGGGTTCCTGTTCGGGTGGAGTTTTTTTACGGTCATACAGGCGGGTACAATTGCAGCAGTAGGTGTAGCATTTGCCAGGTTCACGGCCTTTCGGTTTCCTGTATTGAGTGAAACGCATATACTGGCAGATCTGGGGTTTGTAAAAATATCCGCTGCTCAGGTCACGTCTATTTTGCTGATCATCTTTCTCACCTTTGTGAATACGCGGGGGGTAAGAGAGGGGAAGTTAATTCAAACGATCTTTACATTGACAAAGATCGTTGCCTTGCTGGCACTGATCGTATTTGGCTGTTTTGCGGCGAATAAGCAGGTGTGGGATGCGAACTGGCAGAGTGGTTTTGGGTTTAATAAACTGGAGCCTGCGCAGCTGGTATCTTATTCCGGATTTGCAGTGTTGGGAGCCATCGCGGCGAGTATGGTCGGCGGGTTGTTTAGTAGCGACAGCTGGAATAATGTGACCTTTATAGCGGGGGAGATTAAAAACCCTGAGAAGAATATCGGGCGCAGTTTGTTCTTTGGTACATTGCTGGTCACGATGATTTACATTGCCACTAACCTGGTTTACTTAGCAGTGCTGCCTTTGCGCGAAATTGCATTTGCAGAGAATGATCGGGTAGGGGTGGCGGCAGCCGTACGCATCTTTGGAAATAATGGTACAGTGATCATTGCTGTGTTGCTGATGGTGTCTACGTTTGGGTGTGTGAATGGGTTGATATTGTCAGGAGCCAGGGTGTGTTTTACCATGGCGAAGGATGGGTTGTTTTTTAAGCAAATGGGGTTGTTGAATAAGAATGCGGTGCCGGGGAAGGCGTTGTGGAGTCAGTGTATATGGGCTTCCTTATTGTGTTTGAGTGGGCGGTATGGGCAGCTGCTGGATTATGTGATCTTCGTGGTGTTGATCTTTTATATTCTTACGATAGCGGGGATATTCAGGCTGAGGCGTACAAGGCCGGAAATTGAAAGGCCATATAAGGCATTTGGGTATCCGTTTATTCCAATGCTATATATTATAGCAGCGACGATTATTTGTTTGTCATTGCTGGTGTATAAGTGGGAGAATACCTGGCCGGGATTGTTGATAGTGTTATTGGGGATTCCTGCGTATTATCTTTTTGGAACTAAAAAAATGGCGCTTGCTTAGCAAGCGCCATTTTTTTTATAGCTGGCAGGCGGCCGGCGAATGTAATGACCTTATTGCTGGCCGGCGCCTTCGCTTTCTTCCTTCTGTGTATGCTCCTGTTGCCCCTGTAGATGTACATTGTTCAACTCTTCAAATACATATCCATCCTCATACCCCACAGCTACAAATACAGATAGCTGCTGTTTAGCAGGTCCTTTAAAAGTTCCCTTTACAGGTGTGCAGTCTCTGAAATCCCGGCCCACAGCCAGTTTTACATGCTTGTTCGTCACCCATACATTATTGGTCGGATCAATCCCCGCCCATCCTGTTCCGGGTATATATACCTCTACCCACGCATGCGTAGCGCCTTCACCTCTTAACCCATCCTTATTCGGACAAATATACCCGCTCACATACCTGCATGGGATCTGGCAACTTCTCAATATCTGCAACATCAGGTGCGCAAAATCCTGGCACACACCTGCTTTGTGGTGCAGAATTTCATCTACCGTGGTTTCAATATTTGTAATCCCCTTGATGTATTTGAAATGCCTGAAGATATATTCACTACAATGTTCCGTTACAGCCGCCACGCTTTTCCCCTGGGCAAAGATCGATTGCTGAATATCGTTGATCACATCCTGTGCATTGATAGACGCGGTCCTTGCCATTTCTAACAATTGCAGATCACCCAGCACCTCATCTTTCAATTGCTCAAACCCTGAATGAAAATTCAACTGTAACTGCGAAGTGGCAGTAGTCCTTACCAGTAATTTGCTTTCTATCTTGAGCAACTTGTGTGCGGCCAGTATGTTAAACCCACCCGTTTTATTCCCAAAGTAATCGGTAAATGTCTGTACATCCGGATGCCCGGTAATAGACAGGTCATGCTGCAAGACTTCCTGTCCCGGGCATTGGGAAGGGAAGATCTTGATCTCGTTCACACTTTCTTTGACCGGTCTGTCGTATTCGTACCTTGTAATATGATGAATTCTGAAAATAGGCATATAGCAAACACTTATGCGTAAGAAAAAAATTGTTGACCCAGCATTCTGGTAAAGTACTGTACTTCACCCCGCAGGTCTTCCAGATAAGGATGTAAGGTATGATTATTCAGTGTTTCGAGGTCAGTATGTTTTACCTTACTGTACAATCGTCCGAAACAACGCATCAATGCAGCGTTTTCTTCCGAGAAGTTGCGCTTTGTTACATCCTGCAAATGCCGGTCAATGCGTCCTAAGGAATACACCACCGAATGCGGGAAGTCTTCATTGAACAATACCTGGTGCAATACATCGTGATTATCCGCAGAAGACCGGTAAGTCTTCAAATGTAGTTCATATCCGGAAAGTGACAGGAGTAATTGTCGCCATTGCATGATGTCCTTGCTTTCATGGATCTTGTAATGATTGATCTGGTAGTGTTTATTCGTCAGCACGATGGTCTCAAAACACCGTTCAATGTATTTCCCAAGATTCATAAAAGCCCAGCCCGTGCCACGGGCCATGGTGATATCTGTAATGCCTGTATACAAAACACTATGTCTTGTGAACATGTCCAGCATATCTGCCGCTTCATAGCTGGATAGCCGTTTATCCAGTGAAGGCTGATTGATGAGGTGATAAAAGGAATTCACTTCCTCCCATACCTCTTTGGTAATATAATCCTGTATACCTCTCGCATTCTCCCTTGCCTTGCTGATGATTACTTTCAAAGAATTGGAGTTGCTGTTGCTGGTGAGCAACAGTTTCAACGCATCCGCAGTTTGATCTTTGGTCGCTTCAATCTCCGCTGGTGAAGCGGTGGTAAAGGTCTCAAGTACCGATTGCCAGGTGAGCGCACCATTCACATCTTTGTCGAGAGAAAGGAGATAATGTGTAGAGGTAACTCTTAGTAAACCTTCGGCCCTTTCCATATAACGGGCCAGCCAGAATAGTGAATCCGCAATCCTACTTAGCATGAAAATAATTTTAATCAATAACCCATGTATCTTTACTACCCCCGCCCTGTGAAGAGTTCACAATCAGGGAGTCTTTGCGCAAGGCCACCCTTGTGAGTCCACCGGGTACGATCTGTACCCCCTGTGGTCCACATAAAGCATAAGGGCGTAAGTCTACATGTCTGGCCTGAAAAGTGCCGTCAATAAAACAAGGAACTGTAGAAAGTTTGATGATCGGTTGTGCAATAAAGCTACGTGGATCTGCTTCAATAGCGGCTTTGGCCTTAATCCATTCCTCAGGAGTCACTTTATTACCCATCACCATGCCATATCCACCTGACTGATTGGTACGCTTGATCACCATTTGCCCTATATGTTCAAAAACATGTTTGCGCTGTTCCGGATCACTCATTTCGTAAGTCGGTACATTGGGCAAAATTGGTTCCTCATTCAGGTAATACCGGATCATGGCCGGTACATAGGCATACACTGCTTTGTCATCGGCCACACCGTTCCCGATGGCATTCACAATCGCTACATTGCCCATGCGGTAAGCGTTCATTAACCCAGGAATGCCCAGTGCGCTATCCGGCTTAAACGCCAGCGGGTCCAGGTATTCATCGTCTATCCTGCGATAGATCACATGTACCTGTTCCAGGCCTTCCGTGGTTTTCATATATACCTTGTGATTATCGATGACCAGGTCCCTGCCTTCTACCAGGGTAATCCCCATCATTCTGGCCAGGAAAGCATGTTCATAATAAGCAGAATTGTAAATACCGGGTGTGAGCAATACCACACGGGGGTTGGAGATCTGTGCCGGTCCCATTTGTAAAAGGATCTCATGGAGCATGAGGGGATAATTACTCACCCTGCGCACATGACTGGATGCCAGCATTTCGGGGAAGATCCTTTTGGTCACTTCCCTGTTTTCCAGCATATAGCTCACCCCGGAAGGGGTGCGGAGGTTGTCTTCCAGTACATAGAACTTTCCATCCTCGCCCCTGATCAGGTCAATACCGGAAATATGTACATAGATGTCGTGGGGAACTTTGATCCCAAATACCTCTCTGGTATAATGCGGACAAGTGGCAATAAGAGACGCAGGAACGACCTTGTCTTTTAAAATCTGCTGTTCGTTGTAAATGTCTTTTAAGAAGAGATTTAGGGCCTTTAAACGCTGTTGAATGCCCAATTCTATATGGTCCCATTCCTTCCCGGTTATGATGCGGGGAATGATATCGAAGGGGAAAATACGTTCAATACCGGCATCGTCACTATACACTGTAAATGTAATGCCTTGATTCATAAAGAGTTCACCAGCAAGGCGGTCTTTCTGCTGAAGAGCACTGACATCGAATTGTTCCAGCGAAGTAAAGACTTTGTGATAGTGCTCCCTTATCTGTTGGTGATCGTACATCTCGTCCCAAATGTTGGGAGGAAGGTCATATTGGTCCAAAAATCCCATAAGTAATTGATAATATTTGGTGCTGGATTTTTACAATATAATGAAATGGAGGGACTGTTTTTGTAAAAGTGTATATATAATTTTATTTAATATGTGTTAATATGCGGGCAAACCCCCGCTGAAGCTATAGTGAATCTTCGTTACAGCTTCGCTACCAATAGTACATTATAAGGGCACCTTAATATCGTGAGGATAATGAAGTGCCCTTTTGGTGCCCTGTTACTGCACCGTTAGTATCGAAGTTATATCGAAGAAGCGTCGAAGCTTTGATATGGTTATGATAGGACCAGAACGGGTTAATATCCGTACCGCCCGCCCTTCTCATTTCTCCTAATTTTAGAAAAACCTATCAATAGCAAACCCTCATGCTATAACTCCTTAAAACCCAGTTACAATTTAAAAACACAATTCATGAAAACACATGTACTGTTAGTATGGTGCCTGCTCATTACAGGCATCTCTGCCGCCCAGAAGTCGGTATTTATACCTACCGGTTTCTCAACGGCCCCTCTGAATACCTGGTCGTACACCCGGTCTTATCAATCCACGAACTTCATTGTCTTCTGGGGTAGTGTAGTAGGCACTGACCCTGCTAATTATTCCGATGCGAACCTGGCCTTTAACCCGCAGTCCATTTGCGACACCCTGGAAAAGATTTACACGAAGTACATCTCCGAGATTAAGTTCTGTACTGACACCTCCACTAAAAACCTCGGGAAGTACAAGATCATTATCGTTATGAACGACACCTGGGGTACCAATGGTCCTACCGGTTGGGCGTTTGGTGGTACTTACGACAACACCATCGGGGCCATGTGGGTACATCCCAATGCCACCCGCGATGGAGGGGTGATCAGCCATGAACTCGCCCATTCCCTGCAGGGCATGATCTCCATCCAGGAAAACACCGTCGGTGGTGGTTATGTCAATTATGAACCTGCCGGGTTCTTTTGGGAAACACATGCCAATTTTATGCGCACCCAGATTTATCCCCGCTTTGCATCAGACGATATGCCCAGATGGATGGGAACAGCGATGTTTCACTATAGCTCCACCCGTCACCACTATGACGCCTTCCGTTTATTATTTACTATCCAGCAACTTGATGGCATCTCCATGGTCAATCGACTCTGGAAAGAGTCGGTTGCCAATGAACATCCCTTAATCACCTATCGTCGTTTAAAAGGATGGACCCAATCACAGCTGAACGACTTTATGTTTGAATATGTAAAAAGAGAACCGACGGCCGATTATACAGTGAATGGATTTGGCGGCATTATCCGTGCACAGCGGGATGCACTCATCAGCAGTGAACCGCATTATGTATGGCGGTTAAATACGATCCTCACACAGATCAATGCCACTACCGGCCGTTATGTGGTACCGGATGCTTTTGCACCACAGGATTATGGATATAACATCATCCCTTTGTATCCTACCTGTAGCACCGGGTTGGTGACCGTAAAGTTCAAAGGGCATACTGAGGTGAACAGTACTGCCGGCTGGCGGTATGGCTTTGTCACCGCATTGGCAGATGGCACTATTTCCCGCTATGGTACCCTGAATAATGCCAATGAAAGCCAGATCAGTTTTCAACTCAATAGCAATGAATCAAAATTGTACCTGGTTGTGATGGGTGCACCCACTACACATACTTCTTATGTTTGGGAGCCGGGATGGCCAAAGATTAAACGTTATCCTTATGAACTGCGTATTGCAAATGCAGTACCCGAAGGGTATCAAAGTAACTTCCGCGCTGCTTACAAAACAAATGGACATGCGCACTCCAATGGTGGTGGTTGGGTAGCAAATACGGCAACAGTGGCTTCTACGGCTTATGTAGGTCCTAATGCCATCGTATTAGGTACCAGCAATATTTCCGGTACGGCCAGGATAGATGGTTTTGCATGGGTGGAAAGTGCGGCAGTATCTGGTAGTGTGGTGATTAATGGCAATGCAAATGTATGGTATGGTACTTACTCCGGTACGGCGCAGGTAACGGACAATGCGTTGTTAAGTTATTGTACCGTAAGCAACAATGCGATTATAAAAGGCGATGCGATGGAATGGGGGGTGACCTTTGGTACAGGCGTAACCGTAGGTGGCGATGCGGAAATAGGAAGTTGTAGTACGGCAGGTGTGTATTTGCAGGTGCCACATACAAATAATGGCCGTACTGATTGTGATGGTAAAGGTGCCAGTGATGCCTCTAATACTGATGTAAACAGTGCTTATACCCGGTTTACAGATACGCAGATGGCATTTACAGGAAGTGTGGCATGCCCTGCCACAGCGGCAGCTGCTGCAAAGATAGCTACAAAAGAGGTGATAATATATCCAAATCCTGCTGCTACCTCGTTTAATGTAAGTCTTCTCAACTTTGATAGTGAAGAAGCATTGATAATATCAATATATGATACGCAGGGGAAAGAAGTATTGCGCCAGGGAGTAAAAGGGCAGAATAGTGTCAATATAAACAAAGCATTGACGCCCGGTGTGTATGTGTTGAAGGTGAGTGGGGTGCAGACATATACAAAAAAATTAGTCATTACTAAATAGCCTGCTGCAGGTAATCCTATCCGGAACTGACAGCTGCTATAGCAGGTAATCCAATCGGAACCGCTATCGCAGGCAGTCGCTATCAATCCTTTTAAAAATTCTTTGGAATGTTGAGATGAAGGGGCACTCTGTTTTTACAGAGGCCCTTTTTTAAACTTAATATTCAGTTTACATCCGGTGAGTATGTTTGTACCCTAATATGGAAAAGTATCCGGACAGCCAACTACTAGCATTCATTAAAACTGGGGATCAGCAGGCCTTTGCTGCATTGGTAAAGAGGTATTGGGAAGAGCTGTATGCCCATATTCACGCCCGCCTGAAGCAGGAAGACGATACAAAAGACATGCTACAGGAGATCTTCATCACCATTTGGAAAAAACGCGACACCATCACCCCCGACCAAAACGGTCGCCTCAGCAGCTACCTCTTCACCGCCGCCCGCTACTGCATCATTGATCACTTCAGCCGTCCACACACCCCAATATATAATGAAGAATTTTTTGCAGATACCGTTCCTCAGCAAACCACCTTTTCCGCCATCGAACTACTCGAAACCAAAGAGCTGGAACAACAGGTCAATGAAGCCCTGGACCGCATGCCAGACCGCCTTTGCCTGCCATATCGCCTGAGCCGCTACCAGCAACTCTCCACCAGGGAAATTGCCCTGCGCCTTTCCCTCTCCGAACAGACCGTGAAAAATAATATTTCCATCACATTACGTTACCTCCGCACTTACCTGAAAGAACAAAACGATATCGCCGGCATTATTCTTATTATACTCTTCATAATTCCTTAACATACTTCACCGGTACTTCTTTTTTGCTGAAGAGATGTATAGTATGTTATGAGCAATCAACAGCTAAAATTCCTTTTATCCAGGTACCTGCAGGGCAAAGCTACACCAGCCGAAGCCGCACAGGTCGAAGCATGGTACAACTCTTTTAATGACACACCTTTATCTGATAATGATAAAGCACGCCTGAAGGATGAAATAATTTCCAACGTATTACAGGAAATCAATCCACCTGCACGTGTGCGCAAAATTTACTGGTATGCTGCTGCCGCAGTATTTATTCTGCTGGGTTCCACGCTTTCTTTTTTCATCACTAAAAAGAAACCGCTCCCGCTTCATGCAGATCAATTGGTAAGTACACCCGCTGGCAGCAGAAAAACGATCCGCCTGCCCGATGGTACTGTCGTACAGTTGAATGCCGGTACTTCGTTAGTGATTCCCGGTGATTTTGGTATGAAAGATCGTACCATTACCCTCACAGGTGAAGCGTTTTTTACTGTTGCTACCGATGCTGTACATCCATTTGTTATCCATGCCGGAAATATCCGGACCACTGTATTGGGTACGTCCTTTAATATCCGCTCCTGGCCGGGAGAAGATACCTGGGCAATTGGGGTAAGTACCGGAAAAGTAAAGGTCTCCAATGAAGTGAACAAACAGGTCATGGCCGAATGTCTCACGGCGAACAAAGCACTCCTCTATCACCTTGAAACCGGTACCTCAGACATTACTGACACCGATGCCGGTATGCCGGGTGCATGGCGTAATAACATCTTTCATTTCAATAACAGCAGCATGGCCGAAATAGGGCAGGAGCTGCAACGACAATATAATATACCTGTCATCGTGAATGGAGAAGGTAAGAACGGCGGGCATTACAAAATCAGTTTCTCGAGGGAACCGCTTACTAAAGTACTGAAAGTACTCGCCGGCCTGACCGGTATTACATACACAATTAAATCAGATCAGGTGATCATTCAAGTGCCAAAAACAAATTAAACAGGCGTAGGCAGTACGAAAAAAGCCGGAAGTGGTTGCAACACTCCCGGCAGATAACGCACTGCTAACAGTACGTCACATTTTTAACGGATTCAACTCACATTAAAAACTACATCAAAGATGCGAAAAATTTTCTCAGGTTATTATAACCTGTTTAAAAAGCTATTTACCCTGAAAATGAGACTAACGAGCTTTCTGATACTTTTTTCTTCGGTCATTTCCTTTGCAGCCACCGGCTCAGGCCAGTCTATGCACGAAGTGAAGGTAAGCCTCCAGGTCGATAACAGACCTATTAAGGAAGTGCTGGCCCTTATCGAAAAGCAATCTGCTTTTGTGATCGGGTACAACCAGGACAATATTCCCGATAGTAGCAGGATCAGCTACCACGGGAATAATAAGTCGGTGAGCGATGTGCTCAAAGACATCCTCAATATTTACCCGGTGGTAGCCCGCCAGGTAAATGAGAAATATATCGTGCTGAACAAGGTATCTTATTCGGAAAAATACCTGCTCATGCAACAGATCACCATCACTGGTAAAGTGAGTGATAAAACCACCGGCGAAATGCTGCCGGGCGTGAGCATTGCCATAAAAGGTACTTCTTCAGGAACCGCTACCGGTGTGGATGGTCAATTCTCCCTGCGTTTTCCGCAGGATCAGGAGCAGATCACTTTGGTGATCTATTCCCTTGGGTACAAGAAAATTGAAATCAACCTGACCCGCGACCAGGCCGCTGCCCCGCTTAACTTCCAGCTGGAAACCGACCGTATGGGGCTGGATGAAGTAGTGGTGACCGGTCAGGGACAGGATATCTCCAAAAGAAGACTCTCGTCAAACATCGTATCTATTGGTGCGAAGGAGCTGGATCAGGCACCTTCGGGTAGAATTGATCAGATCCTTCAGTCACGTCTGCCAAATGCCCAGATCCGCCTTACAGGTGGTCAGGCAGGTGCTACCTCCATCATCCGTGCAAGAGGCGTAAATTCCGCTTTTGTAAACTCTACACCTATCATCTATGTGGATGGTGTGAGAATGGATAACCTGAATACTGCTTCCAAGCTCGGTGGTGGTTCTGCTACCGGTGCTGCCGTGAGCTCTATCGCAGATATTCCTATGGACAATATTGAAAAGATCGAGTACATCAATGGTGGTGCTGCTACAACGATGTATGGTTCGGATGCAGCAAACGGGGTGATCCAGATCTTTACAAAAAAAGGCGGTTCTGACAGAACGGACGTAACTGCCGAAACACAGATGGGGGTTGAAACGCCTACCGCCGATTTCCTGCACTTCAAACGTACCAAAGATCTGCTGTTCCAGAATGGTTTTTATCAGAAACAACACCTCGCGATCAATGGTGGTAAGGACAACTTTGGGTACAGTTTTTCCGGCAACTATATGAATAGCCAGGGAGTACAGATCTATGACCAGAACAGGAACAAACGTATAGATTTCTCCAGCGGTTTCCGGGCCGCGCTGGGTAAGAAAGTCACTTACGAAAGCAGCTTTACCTATATCAATAATAACTACAAACGTAACAGGAATGGTAACCAGGGTGGCTATACCGGATTATGGTTTGCAGAGAGTGGTGCAAGCGCCATCACCGGTCCGAAGTTCAGTCCTGTGATCGATACATTGTCTGCCGCTTCCTATGCGAAGATGAAAGCATATGTAGACGAAGCAGAACAATTGCAGAACAATAGTATTAAGGTAAACCGTTTCCAGACTTCACAGGTATTTAAATATTCTCCCCTTAAGAACCTCGTGTTCAAAGCAACGGGTGGTATTGATTATCGTGTGATGCGCAATCAGGTGATCACAACGAACCAATACCTGTCTGTTACCACGAATACAAAAGTGGTAGATCAGGGTAGCGTGAGCAATACGGACAGAAAGTACATGGGGATCACCCTGGAACTGAATGGCCAGTACCAGGCTAAGTGGAGAGACTTCTCATTTGTAACCACTGCCGGTGGCCAGTACTTCCGCAACGAAGATCAGCAGATCCAATACATAGGTAGTAATATCCGTGATGGTGCACAGATCATAACCGGTGCCGCTACCAAGACCAGCGATGAATATTATTTAGAGGTGGTGAACTACGGTATGTACCTGCAGGAGAATGTGGGCTTTAAAAATAAACTCTTCCTCGATATGGGTGTAAGAGGTGATGGGAATCCTGCATTTGGTAAAAACATTGGTGTGCAATATTATCCCAAAGTAGGATTGTCCTATATACCTGTTGCGGAACCCTGGTTCGACGGCGTCTCCAAAGTGATCTCTTCTGCGAAACTAAGGGGAAGCTTTGGGGTAGCCGGGAACCTGCCGACTGCTTTTGCCAATCAGCGTACCATTGCTTTCAGTGGTTATCAGAATGAGCAGGCAGCGTATTTTGGTCAGCCGGGTAATGATAACCTGAAGCCTGAAAAGACACAGACCACAGAAGGTGCTTTGGACCTGGGTTTTGTACATGACCGGATCTTAGTGTCCGCAGGTTATTATCATTCATTGACAAAAAATGCCCTGTTTTATGTGCCTGCTACGCCTTCGAGCGGACAGTCACAATCTCAGCTCTACAACGTAGGTAAGATACTGAACCGTGGTTTTGAATTCAACTTTGTGGTAGTACCTATTGAGACCAGGAATACTTCCCTCCGCCTGAATGCATCTGTGAATACCCTGTATAATAAGGTGCAAAGCAGCGGTGGTGTAGCCGCATTTAATATCAACGGTTTTAGTGCCAGAACGATTCAGACGGTGGTACAGGAAGGGTATGCCATTGGTTACCTGAGAGGGAATAAAGGTGTATTTGCAGCAGATGGTACACTCGCTTCTACGACCGCACAGCAGTACCTGGGCACGACTATTCCTAACCTGTTTGGTAGCATGGGCCTGAACTTCCGCTTTAAAGACCTGGAAGTATTTGCGAATGCAGACTATCAGAAAGGGGCTTATGCAAACTCTTTCGACCGTCAGTTCCGCTTTTATTACAGCGCTTCCAATGAAGGTATTCCACAGGCGGAGATTACAAAGAACGGCCGTACTAACTGGCTGAACTTTACAAACCGCTTTGTAGAAAAGACGGACTTTATCAAAGTAAGGACTATCGGTATGAGCTATACGCTGAAGGGCAGTAAGCTGAATAACAGGGTACGTTCTGTAGTGATTGGCTTTATGGCTTTGAATCCACTGAACTTCAGTGCATCCAGTTTTGATCCTGAAACTACCATCAGTGGTGCAGCACAGGGACAGGGTGGTGCCACTACCGGCGGTATCTCTTATGCCACTTACTCTTCACCACGTCAGTGGCTGGGTTCTTTAAAGTTAAACTTCTAATTCCGGAAACAAATGAAAAAACTCTTTATATTCTTTTTACTCGGCGCCAGTGCCTGTAATGTACTGAACCCGAATATCACAGATGATGTATATGTAGACAATGCCGGTGCTGCCAGCAGCTGGGTAAACGGTGTGAGCAGACAGTTGGCTCTCACTATGAACCAGGTAGTGGTAAGCTCCGAACTGGTATCGGACAATTACTATAACAACCGTACACAGAGTAGTAAAGTATTCGATATTCCGCAGATCGACTATTATGATACGGATGTTAATAATATGCAGACCCAGATCGCCGTACTGCGTACCATGGCGGAGTACGGACTGAGCAAGGTATTGCCGGGCGACGTTACTTCTACTGCTTCGGATAGTGCGAAGATGTATTATAGCTTAGGGTATGCGCATATCCTGAGCGGGGAACTGTTTGTAGGCTTACCGGGTAGTGATAAAGGTCGTGTGCTGACGCCTGAAGAACACCTGAACCTGGCCATTGCCAGTCTGAATACTGCCATTACACTGGCGGATGCTGGTAGTACAGCACAAATGGCGTATACACTGCTGAAAGCACGTGCATTCTATTCTCTGGGCAATACGGACAGTGCGGTGGCCATCGCAAAAACAACCATGAGTGTGCCTACTTTATTGCAACAGGTGAAGTATGATGGTACAAACAGTGTGACGAATGATATGCAGACTTATGTATTCTCTTCTACTTACAATGAGTTTGCACCATTGCCAAGACTGGATTTCCTGGACCCTAAATATTACCACACAGGCTTAGCATCGTCTGATCAGAAACCTGTAACTATCGTGAAAGCAGAAGAAGCGTGGCTGATTGTAGCTGAAGCTGCGATTGCCGGCAATGACCTGGGCACTGCCCGGACTACGCTGAAAGACCTGCTCACATCTGTCATCGCAAACCGTCCGGCGGTATCGCTGAATGATAGCAAAGAAACACGTAACGGAGGTAACAGGACCGACTATCCACTAACAGCTGAATTAGTGAAGTTTGATGCAACGGATAATACCCGCAGTGGATATATCCTGAATCGTCAGGCAGGGAATATCACAGCTTATACCGTATCAGGTACAAAGGTGACTGCTACTGACCTGGATGCTGCCACTACACAGGATGAGCTGTTGTACCTGTTGTACCGCATGCGCCAGGAAATATTTATGGCAGAAGGTCGCCGTATGACAGACCTGGGTATTAAATTCCCGGTATCACAAACGGAGCAGCTGAACAATACGAATGTGAGTGATGCGGATATCGTGGCGCAGATTCCTTCTTTCATACCACTGGCAAGAGGAATGGATGATTTTACAAATGATACCGCATCCGGCATTGTGACCATGAAGTATGATATGAACAAGGTATTGGTTGAGAACAAGACATCTCCTTATATTTTCCCATTTATTAATTAATATGAAGAAGTTTATATTATCCATAGCAATATTTCTTTGCGGTCATCAGCTGGTGGCGCAGCAGGTAAAGTACGTGGTACTGGTGAGTGTGGATGGCTTTCGTCCTGATTTTTACATGGACGCTTCATGGCCGGCACCTAATATGCAGCAGATGATGCACAACGGTGTGTATGCAGAAGGCGTGAGAGGAATTTTTCCGACTGTCACTTATCCTTCGCATACCACATTGATCACCGGTGTGATGCCTGCCAAACATGGTATTGTATACAATACGCCTTTTGATCCAAAAGGACTGAATGGAACCTGGTTTAAGTATGCGAACCAGATCAAGGCACAGACCCTCTGGCAGGCTGCGCACAAAGCAGGGTTAAAGACGGCTGCCGTGTCATGGCCGGTAACTGTAGGTGCAGATATCGATTATAATATTCCTGAAACCTGGTTAGAAAAAATGCCGGGCGACAGAAGAATGGCGACGAGTCAGGATGCCACACCAAAAGGATTGTTCGAAGAGATTCAGGCAAATGCAACCGGGCAGCTGGAAGCAAATGATATGGACCTGCACTACCTGAGTATGAATGAAAACCTGGGGAGAATGACGGCTTACCTGATCCGTAGATATAAGCCGAACCTGATAGCCGTTCATTTGCCAAATACAGATGAATTTGAGCATATGGAAGGTCGTGAAGGCCCCGGTGTGCGCAAAGCAGTTGCGGCAGCAGACAGGGCTATTGGCGATATTATCGAGGCATTGCAAAAGGCAGGTATTAAGGATAGTGCGGCCCTGATCATTACAGGTGATCATGGTTTTGTAGATACCCATTCCAGTCTGGCACCGAATGTATGGCTGGCACAGGCTGGTTTGCAGGGTACTACTGCCGATCGTGGCAACTGGAAGGCCACCTTTCATGCCAGTGGAGGATCGGCTTTTTTACACCTGAAAGATCCAAAGGATACAAAAACACTGGAACAGGTGAAAACAATCCTGGCAGGGTTGCCGCCTACACAGCAGAAATTGTTCAGGGTGATCGACAAAGCTACCATCGATAGAATGGAGGCAGATCCGGAAGCCTTACTGGCATTGACAGGGGAGCAGGGGATCAGTTTCAATAACAATGCAGACGGGCCTTTGCTGAAGCCGGCGAAAGGGGGGGCACATGGTTACTTCCCTGATTTTAAAGAGATCAGAACCGGTTTTGTGGCAGGTGGAGCTGGTTTGGGTAGTGGAGTGGTATTGCCGGAGATTGGGTTGGAGGATGTGGCACCACTGGTGGCAAAGTTGTTAGGGATTGATTTAAAGGAGGCAGAGGGATTGGTATATCCCGGCGCCCTGAAGAAATAAGGATATTGTTGACCCATTGCGCGGGCTGACTAAAAAGTAACGTGAAGGTGCTGAGAATTGCGTAAAAGTAGTTTCACCTCCGCCACCTACCCGAGAGGTGTATCCTTTTTAGTCAGCCCTCGTTTTACCGGCATGATTTTTACACCTTACATTATAAAAATTACCCTTTTATGGAAGACTCACTGACCGCACCAGTCATCATTCATAGCACTTTTGACCTGATTGCTACTTCAGAGAAGATCATTCACATCAGCAATGACGTTCCTTATATTTCCTCGGAATTCATCGCTGACGCAGAAGGAAAGAAACTCCTCTCCGTAAAGGCCATTATCGGGTTGAATGCCAATAGTATGGAGTCTTTCCGGCTCATCGTTACCGAAGTAAGCGAAACTCTCGGCGTGACCCTTCGCTATGACCAGGATGTGGACAGTGCGCTACGCTACCTGTGGTATGTAGATACCGTATTTGGAAATATCGACCAGATAGAAAAGGTCGAATTCATGATCGACTCCTCCGATGACTATCACGACCTCAAAATAGGCAGGATTGCCCTACCCAAAAACCAATAGTTATTTTATATTCCGCTTATATTCCGCCCCCCGCCCCCGGAGGGCTTTTTTTTATTGCATCCTAACTGATTTTATGTTAATTTTTGCACATCATTGATCAATACCTGAGAGTACACATTCCTATGCACCCGGTATTTTTACCAATGAGGAAAAAAAATTAACCAGAATCAAGCACCCGTGAAGAAAACATTTTTTTGTATCGATGCCCACACCTGTGGCAATCCTGTGCGGCTGGTAGCTGGTGGAGGACCTGTACTCCATGGCGCCACTATGAGTGATAAGCGCAACCATTTTTTACAGGAATACGACTGGATCCGCAAAGGACTGATGTTCGAACCGCGCGGACACGACATGATGAGCGGCAGTATCCTGTATCCACCACATGACCCGTCGAACGACGTGGCGGTTTTATTTATCGAAACCAGTGGTTGTCTGCCTATGTGCGGGCATGGTACGATCGGTACAATTACCATTGCGATTGAAGAAGGGCTCATTACTCCTAAGATTCCCGGTATAGTACGCATGGAAGCGCCCGCTGGCCTGGTCATCATCGAATACAAACAGGAAGGCAATAAAGTAAAGAGTGTCAAACTGACCAATGTTGCTTCTTATCTGGCGGCTACCGATCTGGTAGTGGAATGCCCTGATCTGGGCCCACTGAAAGTAGATGTTTCTTATGGAGGGAATTACTATGCTATCGTAGATGTGCAGGAAAACTTCCCGGGGCTGGAACATTATACGGCTTCCCGGTTGATTAGCTGGGCACGTGAATTAAGAACCCGTATTAATGAGAAATACACTTTCGTACATCCTGATAATCCTCACATCAACGGTTGCTCACATGTACTCTGGACGGGTAGTGTGCTGGATCCGGCTTCTACAGCACGGAATGCTGTTTTCTATGGTGATAAGGCGATTGACCGTTCCCCCTGTGGTACCGGTACCTCAGCACGCATGGCACAGTGGTATGCAAAAGGGAAACTGAAGAAGGGAGATGCTTTTGTTCATGAGAGCATCATCGGTTCTAAGTTTATTGGTACTATAGAAGAGGAAACGACGGTAGGGGGTATGCCTGCGATCAGACCAGGTATTGAGGGATGGGCAAGGATTTATGGATATAATACGATATCAATAGATCCGGAGGATGATCCGTATGCATATGGGTTCACCGTATTGTAAACAGTTTGACTACATCGACCGAAGGTCGATGTAGTCAAAGGAATTTTTGATTTGCCGCCGTAAGGCGGCAAATCAAAAATAAAATTAAAACAAAATGAAGATTATCATCATAGGCGGCGGCATCATCGGATTATCCAGTGCACTTTATCTGCAATCCGCCGGACACAATATCACTATCGTAGATCGTACAGACATGCTCGACGGCTGCTCTTATGGCAATGCCGGTTATATCTGTCCCAGCCATTTCGTACCCCTCGCTACACCCGGTATCGTATGGCAGGGGCTCAAATGGATGCTCAATTCAAAAAGCCCGTTTTACATCAAGCCATCTTTAAATAGCTCACTCGTAAAATGGGGATTTCAGTTTTACAAAAGCGCTACTACATCTCATGTTGAGAAATCCGCCATCCCTTTAAGAGACATCGCTTTACTCAGCAAACATCTCTATGAAGAATGGACAAAGATACCCGGCCTGGAATTCAGCTATGAACCTAACGGCATGCTGGAACTCTTCCAGCGCGAAGCCAACGCGTACCATGCCGAACACACCATCAAAGCTGCTAAAGAACTGGGCATCGATGCACAACTCATAGACAAAGCAACGTTACAACAAATGGAACCCGATACGGAAATCAACGCCCTCGGTGCGGTATATTTCCCCGGTGATTCCCAGCTCTATCCAAACCAGCTGATGTCCAGCCTGATCACCTACCTGAAAAGTAAAGGTGTAACATTCGAAGGTAACAGTGAAGTGACAGGGTTTACCAAAAACGGCGTTATCACCAGCAAAGGCAATATAGAAGCTGACCATATCATTGTCGCTGCCGGTGTATGGAGTGGGGAATTAGCAAAGCTATTAAACCTGAATATCCCCATGGTAGGTGGCCGTGGCTACTCCGTTACCTACGAAAACGCGCCGTGGAAAGTAAGAAGATCCGTGATCCTCAGCGAAGCCCGCGTAGCTATTTCCCCGATGAATGGCAATAAGATCCGTTTTGGTGGTACCATGGAAATCACCCCTGTAAACACGCCTCCCCGTATGGAAAGAGTACAGGGTATTCTCGAATCAGTGAAAAGATATTTCCCTGCTTACGACATTCCATTACCCACGCAGGATAAAGTATGGTATGGCTATCGCCCTTGCAGCGCAGATGGTCTGCCACATATCGGTACATTGAAAAACTATCCGAATGTCACCGTGGCCACCGGTCACTCCATGCTGGGTATCAGCCTGGGTGCCGCCACTGGTAAGCTTGTGAGCGAAATCATCAACGGCGATCAGTTATCCATGGATATTACACCGTTCAAGGTAGACCGATTCTAACATATACAAACTCATTATACATGAAAAGACTCATTCTCTCGATGATGCTGGGGACTACCATGCCCGTATGGGCACAACAAAAGGATATCAGCGATCTGCTCATTCATTACGAAGCAGACAGGGGCAGCTTATACCGCTTTTACCAGATCGATGAATCACCCGAAAAAAATGCCCGCTTTAAAACATTCAACAACGACTACCTGACCCAACTGGAAGCGGTCAACTTCGATGCGCTCACCACAGATGGCAAAGTCGACTACATCCTCTTCCGCACAAAACTCAAAGAGAACATCTACCACCTGGACGAAGCCACTGCACAGGTAAAAACATTGGCACCCTGGTTTCCTATAGCTGACAAAATTTACGCTGCTGAAAAGATCAGAAGAAGAGGTGGCAGGCAGGATGCGCAGGCATTGGCAGGCACCTACAGAGAAATGGCCCTCGCCATCAAAGAAAAAGAAAAACAGTTAACCAATAATACAGACCTCAACATCTACCTGCTGCGCAGAGGCGAGCAGGTAACCAAAGGTCTGCAGGAAGCGATCCATAGCATTCAAACCTTTTACAATGCTTATGATCCCCTGTTCACCTGGTGGATACCTGCTCCCTATGCACAACTCGACTCCGCATTGACGAGTTATGCCAATGCATGGAGAACGAAGATGAAACAGGCGCCGGGTACTAAAGACGATGGCAGCGGCATTACCGGTCACCCTATTGGCAGAGAAGAACTGATCCGTCAGTTACAAACGGAACTGATCCCGTATTCTCCTGAAGAGCTGATCGATATCGCTAACAAGGAGTTCGCTTTCTGTGACAAAGAAATGCTGAAAGCCAGCCATGAAATGGGCTTTGGCGATGACTGGCACAAAGCACTGGAAAAAGTAAAGAACACTTATGTACCTGCCGGCGATCAACCGGAAGCCATCATGAAACTCTACAACGAATCTGTAGACTTCATCAAAGGCCATCACCTCGTGACCATTCCACCACTGGCAGAAGAAACCTGGCGCATGATCATGATGACGCCTGAACGCCAGCTGGTGAATCCATTCTTTACAGGAGGAGAGGAATTAAGTATTTCCTATCCTACGAACGATATGGAAGAAGCAGATAAACTCATGAGTATGCGAGGCAACAACCCACACTTCTCCCGTGCAACCGTGCACCATGAGCTGTTTGCAGGCCATGCATTACAGGAATTTATGACCAACCGTTATAAGACGTATCGTCACTTTGAAACCCCTTTCTGGATAGAGGGCTGGGCCCTCTACTGGGAAATGCTGCTGTGGGACCTGAAATTTCCGCAGTCACCCGAAGACCGCGTAGGCATGCTCTTCTGGAGAATGCATCGCTGTGCCAGGATTATATTTTCCCTCAACTACCATCTTGGTAAATGGACGCCCCAACAATGTATCGACTTCCTCGTAGACAGGGTAGGGCATGAAAGAGCCAATGCCGCCGGCGAAGTACGCCGTTCTTTCAAAGGTGATTACAGTCCCCTTTACCAGGTTGCGTATATGATCGGTGGTCTGCAATTTATGGCCCTGAAAAAAGAACTGGTAGACAGTGGTAAGATGACTTACCAGCAATACCACGATGCGATTATGCAAAATAATATGTTGCCCGTAGAGATGATCAGGGTGATCCTCGAAAACAAAACGATCACCAAAGATTTCAAATCGAACTGGCGCTTCTATTAACAGGTTAACGGCATTGACGCAGGATTACCGAACAAACTGGCGCTTCTATTAACCCATTAAACGACTTTGACGCATGAAAATACCCGCTATATTCTCCTTGTTGCTACCGGTAGCTTTTTGCTCCGCACAGTCTTTCTCTCCCATGAAAGACAACGGTAAGATGAAGGTGAAACCTGTTGTAAAACTACAGGCCTATACGTTTCCGCTGGAAGACGTGAGCATTGCCGCAGGCCCCTTTAAACAGGCCATGGAGGCAGATGAACGCTTTTTGCTGGTAATAGAGCCTGACCGGCTGTTGTCCGACTTTCGGGTACATGCAGGATTGAAAGCAAAAGGAGAACGATATGGTGGCTGGGAAAATTCCGGGTTGGCAGGACATACCTTAGGGCATTATCTCTCTGCCTGTGCCATGGAATATGCTGCCACCGGCGACAAGCGTTTTCTCGACAAAGTAAATTATATCGTACAGGAACTGGACGAATGTCAACAAGCCCGCAAAACAGGCTACCTGGGTGCCATACCGGGGGAAGACTCCGTATGGGCACAGGTAGCTGCCGGCAAAATCAAAAGCCGTGGTTTTGATCTGAATGGTGGCTGGTCTCCCTGGTACACCGTACATAAGATCATGGCCGGTCTGCTGGATGCCTACCTCTATTGCAATAACAATACAGCACTCATTGTAGAAAAGAAAATGGCTGACTGGACTTCAAAGGAGATCAATCACCTGCCGGATTCCCTGATCCAGAAAATGCTGCTTTGCGAATACGGTGGTATGAATGAAGTATTGGTGAATACGTACACGCTCACGAAAGAAAAGAAATACCTGGACCTTTCGTACAAGTTCCACGATGTACGCATTCTCGATTCACTTGCGGCACAACTGGATGTATTGCCCGGAAAGCATTCCAATACACAGATACCAAAGGTACTCGGTTGTATTCGTCGCTATGAAATGACGGGTAAAAAGAAAGACAGTGTGATCGCAGGTTTTTTCTGGAACACGGTGACACAGCATCACAGCTATGCACCTGGTGGTAACAGTAACTACGAATACCTGGGCCCTGCGGATAAGCTGAACGACTATCTTACGGACAATACGATGGAGACCTGCAACAGCTACAATATGCTGAAACTAACCCGTCACCTCTTCTCCCTCCAACCGGATGCACATTTCATGGACTTTTATGAAAGAACCTTATACAATCATATTCTTGCATCACAGAATCATGCGGATGGAATGATGTGTTACTTTGTTCCTTTGCGGATGGGTACCCGTAAGGAATTCAGTGATACATTCAACACCTTTACCTGCTGTGTAGGAAGTGGAATGGAAAACCATGTGAAGTATGGCGAGAGCATTTACTTTCAGGGAGCCGATGGTAGTTTGTATGTGAACCTCTTCATCCCTTCACGCCTGCAATGGAAAGAGAAGAATGTAGTTATAGAACAATCTACTTCACTGCCTGCAGATGATAAGGTAGAATTGACGATCAATACAAAAGAACCATCCACATTTGCCGTGCGCATCCGCAAACCCCGCTGGGTTCAACCGGGTTGGCAGATTGCAGTGAATGGAGAAACGGATAAAGGCGTAACAGTGGGCAAAGATGGTTACATCACCGTAAAACGTAGCTGGAAAAACGGGGATAAGATCACGTTGCAATTGCCCATGAACGTGTACAAAGAAAGTATGCCGGACAATCCTGACAGGATCGCCCTGTTCTACGGCCCTGTTGTTTTAGCAGGTGTATTGGGCAATACAGAACCCGACCCGGTGACGGGTATTCCTGTACTCGTCACTGCAGACAACGATCCGAATAACTGGGTGAAAAGCGATGAGCCACTGGTATTTCACACTGCGCAAACCGGTCAGCCAAAAGACCTGACACTGGTGCCATTCAATACCATTTCAAAAGAATATTACAGCGTATACTGGGATGCTTTCACCCCACAAACCTGGGCAGTGCAACAGGAGAAATATGAGGGTGAAAAGAAACGCCTGCAACAGATAGAAGCAAAGACAGTAGACATGTTGAGAGTAGGGGAGATGCAGCCGGAAAGAGACCACAACTTTGGTGGTGAGAAGACACTGAATGGCGAAGAACATGGACGTAAATGGAGAGCGACAGAAGAAGATGGTTACCTGGCTTTCACAATGAAAACAGATCCTGCAGCCACTAATAGTTTACTATGCAATTACTGGGGAATGGATAACCGTTACCGCAAATTTGATATCCTGGTAGATGGGGTGAAGGTGGCGACAGAAGATCTGAACCAGTACAAGGCGAGTAAGTTCTACGAAATTGTATATCCGATACCGTTGGAGTTAACAAAGGGCAAAAAACAGGTAACTGTTACAATGAAAGCAGGCCCGCACAATAGTACGGGCCCGGTATATGGTACGATCAGAATGATGAGGGATTGACATTATTTAATGTTGATGCCCATTCCAACTGTGATCTGCTGAGAATGCCAGTGCACATCGCCACGATCAGCCGGATGTACATTCAGGACATCGTTGATGCCATACACATAACGGCCAAAGAAATGTACGGTAGATACTGCAATCTGTACACCTGCCACCGCACCGATATCGCTCTTGGTCAGTGCATCTCTGTTGCCTTTGAATATGTTTTCATCAGCATATACGAGGTAGCTGTACTGACCACCTGCGAGGAGGGTAAAGTTCTTGACTGGACTGTAACGCAGTAACAAAGGTACAGTCACATAGCTGAGTCTTAACTTGTCATTACCATACGTGTTCCTGTCTGAAACGAAGTAAGTAGGAAAGCTATTTGCTTTCTTTGCTGCCGCCTGGGTAAAGAGTAATTCAGGCTGGAAGCCCCATTTCCCGTCTTTTGACAGATCCCAATGGGCATACAGACCGCCCTGGAAACCTGGCTTCACACCTGATTGCATGCCATCTCCTTGAATACTGGAAAACATCAGGCTGGCTTTTAAACCGTAATGAAATGTCTGCGCTTTGGAAGCCGTTCCAATAAACAGTGATAAAACACCTGCCAGTAATAATCCTTTTTTCATAGATAATATTTGCTATTTGACAATTTTATAAATTTTTCAGGGTTGAAAAAAGGCTCCTCCCTTTAAAATATAACCTAAAATTTATTCGCGGGCAAACTTACGTAATTCATTATAATACCTAATTATAATTAAATTAAAGTTTGTCGGTATTTTTAGATACCCTTACACGGAATGAGTTTAAAAAGATCAGACATAATGGGATGAATGGGTAAAAGTTATCTATGAAAGTTAGTATTTAATCTCCGAATAGCCGAAAAATATCGCTCGCTAATTTTTCGTTATTATTGCACAAAATTCCCTTTTTTACATATATATGGAGATTATTATCATTGTCGTGCTTTCGTTAGCGATCATCGTTTGGCTTCTTTTTATCATACACCAATACAGAACCCGCATAGCCGTTATGGAGAGTCAGATGGGTTCTGGTAACCAGGCGGTCGATCTGTTAAGACAGGACATACAGGAAAAAAAGGCATTGGCAGAAGAGCTGAATGCCCGGATGCAAATATTGCAGCAGGAAAATATCCGTCTTCATAGTGACGCAGAAGCCCGTGAAACGCGGCTGCGGGAGCAACAACATTTTATTGAACAATCTAATTTACAACTCAGGGATGCATTCAGTGCATTATCTACCGAGGCATTGAAGCATAATAACAATTCATTTGTAACATTGGCCAAGGCGGCGCTTGAAACACAGCTCACAGATGCCAAAGGGGATCTTGAAAAAAGACAGCAGGCCATTGATAGCATGGTGAAACCACTGAGTGAAAGTCTGCAGCGATTTGACGATAATATGCGTCACCTGGAAAGTACGCGGCAGCAACAGTATGGACAGATTAATCAGTTCATACTCGGTGTACAGCAAAGTACAGAGAAGTTACAAAAGGAGACGCATAGTCTGGTGAGTGCATTAAAGACCTCTCATATACGTGGTAAGTATGGAGAGATTGCCTTGCGCAGGGTAGTTGAGTTCGCTGGTATGACAGAGCATTGTGATTTTAATGAGCAGGTGTCTGTAAACAGCGATGAGGGGCAGTTAAGACCGGATATGATCATTCGTTTGCCGGAGGGGAAGACGATCGTGGTGGATTCGAAAGTACCATTAAGTGCTTACATGAGAGCGTTTGAGACGGATAATGAAGATGAGAGAAAGGCGCTGTTTGCACAACATGCACTGGCGGTTCGGGATCACCTGAAAAAACTCAGTGCAAAAGCATATTGGAGCCAGTGGAGTCATTCACCCGATTATGTTATTTTGTATTTGCAGATAGAATCTTCTTTTGGTGCGGCTTTGCAGGCAGATCCTTCTTTGATTGAAGATGGTATCCGGAACAGGGTGGTATTTGCCACACCGACCACGCTGATCACATTACTGCGTACCGTTGGATTTGTATGGCAGCAGTTGCATGTGGCGGAGAATATTGAAGAGATCAGGAATGCGGGGATTGAGCTGTACAATAGAACGAATGTACTGGTGCAGCATTTTACAAAAATAGGAGGTAGTCTGACGTCGGCGGTTGGGCATTATAATAATGCAGTCGCCAGCCTGGAAAGCAGGTTTGTACCGCAGGCGAAAAAACTTTATAATCTGGGCCCTGCGCTGAAAAATACTTTGCCGGAGGTGAAGGCTGTAGAAACGGCGGTCAGACATTTGCCGGAACAATTAGGAGAGAGTGAAGAAAAAATGGATAATGAAACTCCCGAAAATTAAAATATAAATTATTTATTTTGTGGCGTGCCGGTGTTTAAGCACCGGCACATATTTTAAATACTAAACCACCCACGTAAAATGGTCTACTCAACTAAAGGTCTGAAAAGAACTATAGGCTTGCTATGCCTATCCGCCTCCCTGCTCCCCGCATCAACCCGGGCGCAGGACAAAACAGAAACTATCAACCGTAAAGGTTACACCCTTGTCTTTACCGACAAGAGTCCTGACCTCGACTCCACAGTCAAAGCGCGGCTGATCAGCACCTTCTTCACCGTCTATCCGGCCGAAGCGAAGAAGTACAACAAACACACGGTAAAGAAAGTAGATTTCGTTATCGACCCTGCCTACGACGGCGTTGCCGCTACCAGTGGTTCAGTGATCACTTTCAACCCGGAATGGTTCCGGAAGCACCCCGGTGATATCGATGTAGTAACACACGAAGGGATGCATGTGGTACAGGCCTATCCGGAGTATAACCCAGGCTGGCTGACCGAAGGCATTGCCGATTATGTACGCGCTACCATGGGGGTAGACAATGCCGGCGCTAAATGGACCCTGCCGGAATACAATGAAAAGCAGTCTTACAAAAATGCTTATCGTGTGACCGCCCGCTTCCTGATCTGGCTGGAAAAAAACAAACGTAAAGACATGGTCCTGAAACTGGACAAGGCGATGCGCACCAACACCTACACAGACGGAATCTGGAAGGAACTGACCGGGAAGACTGTGGATGAACTGTGGAGCGAGTACGCCGCTAATCCGGCCTTGTAGCCGTTGGCCCATGTTGAAAAAGAGTATTAGTCTACTAAATTAATATAGTATATTTGCTATTACCTTTTATCAACTAAAAAAAACATACATGCAAACCCGTAGTATTACTTGTGTATTGTCTGTTTTCCTGAGCTATGCCACGCTGTCGACAGCACAGCAAAAACCAATCACTGGTTATAACAGCAGTGAATCTGCCGCACAGCTACAGTTGGAGACCCGCTTCGACAAACTGCTTTCCGCAGCAGCCATCGGAGATAACATCAGGACGCTTTCTGCTTACCCACATCATATAGGCTCGGCCCGTGGAAAGGCCGTGGCTGAAGACATTGCTGCCAAATTTAAAAGTTATGGTTTTGAAACGAACATCGTCTCCTACCAGGTGTTGTTTCCTACGCCAAAAACAAGAGTGCTGGAACTAACGGGTCCCACTCCCTATAAAGCTGTACTAAAAGAACCTGCATTGAAAGAGGACGGCACTTCTGCACAGGAGGGACAGTTGCCTACTTACAATGCATGGAGCGCAGATGGCAATGTCAACGCGGAACTCGTATTTGTTAACTACGGGTTGCCTGAAGATTATGAGTGGCTGGAAAGACAGGGAGTGGATGTAAAAGGCAAGATCGTCATTGCAAAATACGGACATAGCTGGAGAGGTATCAAACCTAAAGTCGCTTACGAACATGGGGCGATCGGGTGTATCATCTATTCAGATCCGGCAGATGACGGTTATACCCAGGGGGATGTATATCCCAAAGGTGCCTATAAAAATGAATACGGGGTGCAAAGGGGATCAGTCATGGACATGGTAATTTACCCCGGCGACCCGCTCACACCGGGTACCGGGGCTACGGCGTCTGCGAAAAGGCTGGAAAGAACGCAGGCACCTACCATCCTGAAAATACCGGTATTACCCATCAGTTATCACGATGCGCAGCCCTTGCTCAAAAGTCTGCAAGGCCCTGTAGCACCGGCGGCGTGGAGAGGTACATTGCCCATTACCTATCACGTAGGTCCCAGTATTGGCAAAGTGCACCTGGAACTGGCTTTTGACTGGAAATTAGTACCTGCCTATAATGTGATCGCCAAAATAAAAGGCGCCAAATATCCTGACCAATGGGTGATAAGGGGCAACCACCACGATGCATGGGTGAACGGCGCTTCTGACCCAATCAGTGGTATGGCGGCAGAACTGGATGAGGCGAAGGCCATCGGCCAGCTCGTAAAATATGGTTATCAACCTGCACGTACACTGGTGTACTGTGCCTGGGATGGCGAAGAACCCGGTTTGCTCGGATCTACGGAGTGGGTAGAAGATCATGCACAGGAGCTGCAACAGAAAGCGGTGGCTTACATCAACAGCGATGGCAACGGCCGTGGCTTTTTGTATGCAGGTGGCTCGCATGCACTGGAACCATTGGTGGCGGATATAGCACAGACAGTGACCGATCCGCAAACCAAAGTGAGTATCTATGAACGTAAAAAAGCGGCAGATGTTTTAAAAGCCGGTAATGCCAAAGCAAAGAAAGACCTGCTGCAACAGCAACAGCTTACCCTGAGTGCACTGGGTTCCGGGTCTGACTATTCCTCCTTCTTACAGCACCTGGGGGTGCCTTCACTGAATATCGGTTTTGGAGGGGAAGATGAAGGGGGTGATTACCACTCTATCTTTGATAGCTGGGATCACTATCGTCGTTTCGGTGATCCTGAATTTGCCTACGGTGTAGCGCTGGCACAAACTGCGGGCAGAGCTGCCTTACGGCTGGCCGATGCACCGGTACTGCCTTTCAACTTCAGCAATCTGCAAAAAACTATTGCAGGATATGTAAAGGAACTGGATGCACTGGTGACGACCATGAGAGAAAATACGGCTATCGAAAATGAACTGATACGAAACCGCCAGTACGATCTGGCAGCAGATCCCCAGGAAAAGGTAAAGGCGCCGGTTGCAAAGGCGGAGGTACCTTACCTGGATTTCTCTCCTTTGCAGAATGCATTGGTGGCACTGGATACAGCAGCGAACCATGCAAATGTAAAGGCAGCAGGAACAGGGGACAAGGCGGCTATCAACCAGGCACTTTATCAGGCGGAACAACAGCTGTTAGTAGCGAATGGTTTGCCACGGAGAGACTGGTATAAACACGCTATTTATGCACCGGGTTTTTATACCGGTTATGGGGTAAAAACGGTGCCGGGTGTGAGAGAGGCGATAGAGCAAAGAAATTGGAAAGAAGCACAGGAACAGATTATAATAGTGGCAGGTGCGATCAATAAACTCGCAGCTTACTTAGAAAAGATGTAAAAATAAAGCCGGCCGCAGGTCCTACGCGCGCAAAAAAGAGGGTGTATCCAATGTGAGGTACACCCTCTTTTTTTTCGGATACCTGGTGTAGCCAGATTCCAGTTATCAAAAGTTTTATTTATCCAGGATACACCCTTTTTTTGCAACTTATATATAATGTGGCACTATATTTACGGGCCTATACACCGCACAACAACGAATGGATGAAAACTAGTTCTACTTTCAGGAGAAATTTACTAATTGGATTCGGCCTATCCTTATTCCTGCTGATCATCAGCTCCGTCGCATCATTTTTCAGTATTAAAAACCTGATGGAAAGTGCTGCAATGGTAGACCACACCAACCAGGTGATCCAGGGTCTTGAAAACACCATCTCCTACATGAAGGACGGGGAAACAGGACAAAGAGGCTACCTGCTTACAGGCAATGATGAATTTCTCGATCCTTACAGGGGAGCATACGACAGTGCGATAGCAGGTGTGCAACAGGTAAGGCTACTAACTGTGGATAATCCTCCACAACAAACCTCAATAGAACAGTTAAGACTCCTCATTTTGAGGAGACAGGCACTCCTTCAAAGATCAGTAGAAGCAAAAAAAATGGGCAGGAATATCAGCTATGATACCCTGCAAAGTGGTCGTATGATCATGGACGATGCCCGCAATATTGTGAAGGTGATGGAAGCCAGGGAAAAATCCCTGTTACTGACACGTACCGAACGTTTGAACCGTGTGTCCGGCTATACACCCATCCTTATTGTGATCGCAGCCCTCCTTGCATTACTGATCACATCCGTATTTTATGTAAGAGTAAAACGGGATTTCGAACTCCGTACATCATTACAACACGCTTTAGAAGCAAAAGACAGGGAAATCACCCGTCGTATCGATATCATACAAAATATTGCTGAAAAGATTTCGGCTGGCGACTATGCTATCCGAGTGAATGATGAAGAAAAAGATGGTCTGGGCAGCCTGTCTTTCTCGCTCAATAAAATGGCGGCCTCCCTTGAAACCTCTTTCAACCTGCTGAACGATAAAGAATGGCACCAGACCGGGGTAGCAGGACTGAATAATAAAATGGTGGGAGAAAAGACGGTAGAGGTGCTCACGGCACACATTATCGAATTCCTCGCTGAATATACGCATAGCCAGGTAGGTGCTTTATATATAAACGACTCCAACAAGAAAATGTGGCTCTCCGGCAGCTATGCTTTCGTTCCAACGACAGATCGAGAAGAGATCGAATTTGGTCATGGGTTGGTAGGTCAATGTGCCGCCAGTGCCAAAACTATTTTACTTTCTGATGTGCCGCCTGATAGCATCAGCATCAGCTATGCTTCCGGCGAAATAAAACCTGCTGGCATCATCCTGGTTCCTATCAATTTCGAAGGCAGGATTAAAGGCGTGATAGAACTTGCCAGCCTGACCCCGTATACGAAAAATGATATCTCGTTCCTGGAAGAAGTAGGCCACAACATAGGTCTCGCCATCATCACGGCCGAAAACCGCCGTCGTATGCAGGAACTGCTGGAAGAAACACAGGCACAGTCAGAAGAACTGCAAACCCAACACTCCGAGCTCGAAAATATCAATACAGAGCTGGAAGCCCAGGCCCAGAAACTGCAGGCCTCTGAAGAAGAACTCCGCGTACAGCAGGAGGAACTGCAACAGGCGAACCAGGAACTGGAAGAGCGCTCCCGCATGCTGGAAGACAGGAATCAGGTGATCGTAGAGCGTAACCTGGAAATCCAGAAGAAGGCAGAGGAACTGGAAGTGAGCACGAAGTACAAATCAGAGTTCCTTGCCAATATGAGCCACGAACTCCGTACCCCGCTGAACTCCATCCTGCTCCTGAGCCGTCTCATGGCTGAAAACAACGAAGGCAACCTGGTAGACGATCAGATAGAATCTGCCCGTGTGATCCAGAGCTCCGGCAAGGGCTTGCTGAACCTGATCGACGAGATCCTGGACCTCTCCAAGATCGAAGCTGGTAAGATGGACCTTGAAATGGCCAATGTACCGGTACACGAGATCTGTACAGACATGGAATCCCTGTTTGCACCGATCGCCAGAGAAAAGAACCTCACGTTCAATGTCAACATCCTGGCAGATGCCCCGGCACTAATTGAAACAGATAAAATGCGACTGGAACAGATCCTGAAAAATCTGCTCTCCAATGCGCTGAAGTTTACCGCCAAAGGAGGGGTGACCCTGCAGGTGGGCATGATGCCTGACCAGCCGGGCTATGTCCGTTTTGCAGTGAGAGATACCGGTATCGGTATTCCCAAAGATAAGCAGGTAGTGATCTTCGAAGCCTTCCAGCAGGCAGATGGTTCTACCCGCCGCAAGTACGGTGGTACAGGATTGGGGCTTTCCATCAGCCGTGAACTGACGAAGTTGCTCCATGGTGAACTGAAGCTGGACTCAGAACCAGAACATGGCAGTGAATTCATGGTGATCATCCCTGTGCGTCCACATGAAGTGGAGAAGAACCTGGTATCGGAACCTACGCAGGAAGAGGCAGAAAAAGTATGGCAGGATGCGCAGCAACCTGTTAATAAATACGCTGACTTTATCGCGACTGATATTCCGGAAGAAATACCTGATGACAGAAATGATATAACCGCGAATGATAAGATCATCCTCATAGTAGAAGATGATACGAATTATGCCCGCATATTGCTCGACTTTACCCGTAAGCGTGGGTATAAGGGGATTGTGGCAGTAAGAGGCGACCAGGGGCTGGAATGGGCATTGAAATACAAACCTGTAGCGATCCTGCTGGACATTGTACTGCCTATACAGAGTGGCTGGCAGGTGATGGATGCCCTGAAATCTAATCCGGCCACCCGTCATATTCCGGTACACATTGTATCGAGTATGGATGCGAAGCGTGAAAGCTTACAGAAAGGGGCGGTAGACTTTATCAATAAGCCACTGGCACTGGAGCAGATGCCACGCATATTCCAGCAACTGGAAGAAGCCCTGAGCAAAGGCCCCAAGAAGGTACTGATTGTAGAAGAGAATCCGAAACATGCACAGGCGCTGGCATACTTCCTGGAAAACTTCAGTGTAAGTACAGAGATCACAGGCAATATCAGCAGCAGTATCACCGCCCTGCAAAAGCAGGATGTGAACTGTGTGATCCTGGATATGGGGGTACCTGACCAGCATGCGTACGAAACGCTGGAAACAGTAAAGAACAACCCGGGTCTTGAGAATCTGCCGATCATCATCTTCACAGGTAAGAACCTGTCCCGTGCAGAAGAGCAACGCATTCGCCAGTATGCGGACAGTATCGTGATCAAGACGGCGCATTCGTACCAGCGTATGCTGGACGAGGTAGCACTGTTCCTGCACCTGGTAGAGGAAAAAGGTGGACAGAAACCCAGCCGTAAGCAACTGGGTAGTTTGAAGGAAGTACTGAATGGTAAGACGGTGTTGATAGCAGATGATGATGTACGCAATATCTTCTCCCTGACCAAGGCACTGGAACAACATAAAATGAAGATCGTATCGGCGCTGGATGGAAAAGAAGCCATGCAGCAGCTGGAAAATAACGGGGAAATAGACATTGTACTGATGGATATGATGATGCCGGAAATGGATGGATATGAAACGATCCGCCAGATCCGACAGGTAGCCAGGTATCGCCACTTACCTATACTGGCGGTGACAGCCAAGACGATGATCGGGGACAGAGAGAAATGTATCCGTGCGGGAGCTTCCGATTATATTTCAAAGCCGGTAGATATAGACCAGCTGGTATCCTTATTAAGAGTATGGTTGTACGATAATTCTCGTAACGCTTAAAAGACACATGAAAAAGATCCTGATCATAGACGACGATTCGCGTAACATTTACGCATTGAGACTGGTATTGAAGGCAAAAGGCTTTGAGGTATTAACGGCAGTGGATGCCCCGGCGGGGATTCAGATCCTAAAAGAAGATGGAGGAATTAATGTGGTACTGATGGATATGATGATGCCGGAAATGGATGGGTATGAAGCGCTGTCCATTTTGAGGAATGACCCTGAACTGGCGGAGGTACCAGTGATAGCAGTAACGGCGCAGGCAATGGTGGGAGATAGAGAAAAGTGTCTGGCGGCCGGCGCAAATGGATATGTGAGTAAACCGATCGATGTGGATATTCTTTTACAACTCCTGGCGCAACAATAATGACTTTATTTGATAGCCCCTGCGCCCCCGCAGGGGCTTTTTTATACCTGGATTATTTGAACACCTCCTAAAAAAACTAAATCGTTTAAGCAATAAAGCGATCTTTGTTCAGTTAATAAATTGTAGGTTTATGCCGGTTTTTAAAGGTAAAACCTACATTAATTTCCATTACGGATTCAGCCATGGGCGGCATAAAAAACGTAAAATATACCTGTTAACATGGTATTAACGTTTTGGAGATCAGGGAAATATGATATTTACGGTAACAACTGTTAACGATTTCCCAAAATTACGCTGTATGCAGTACATGGATGATTCGGTAATGCTGGCTGCCCTAAAAGGCGGAGATTTGAAAGCTTATCAGTATTTCTTTATGAAATATTATAAGCCATTGTGCCTGAAGGCCAGAACCATGCTAACGGTGATGGAAGAGGCAGAGCAGCTGGTGCAACATGTATTTGTACAGGTATGGGAGGAACAGCTTTATCTTGAAATAGACCACTCTATGGGTGGATATTTATATAAAATGGTTCACAACAGTTGTGTTAATCTGGTAAAGAAGAGCGATTCAGACGACCGCTTTTCCGCCGATCCAGGCTTACTGATGGTCCGCCACGTTGAGTTCCCTTTACCGACACCCTATAGTGTACTTAGCTTATCCGGCCCGGAAAAAGATCGGGTGGAGCAGTTTAGAAGAATAATGGAAAACGGTGTCCTTTATGCTAAACAGTTATGCAGAGAAGTCCTCAGAACACTCAGGCTTCGTAAGTAATAAATAATAATGCCAACGAAAAACCTGTCGCCCGCTGTTGGTGGCAATTTTCCTTTTTAGCCCAATGATTCATAACGAAGAACATATCTTTCAACTGATACTAGAAAAGTTGAGTGGTGAAATAAGCCAGGAAAATCTCGACTACCTGAATAAGGTGGCCGGAGAGGATCCGAGTGTACAACGCTGTCTCGACGAAATGGAAGATGCGCTGCATGCCGCAGGTCCCGGCTTTATGACAGATGTATACAATGAAATGGCGTGGGGAAAGGTGTTGTCCTTGCTGGATGCAGATCAGATGGATGGACAGCAGCAGGGAAGACATAAGGAAGAAGGAAATTTGCGGGAAGAACATCAGCAGGAAGAACATCAGCGGGAAGAACATTTGCATGGAGAACTGAAGGCCGGAGCACCTTCTCCATCAGAAATTCCGGCATCTTCTTTCGTACCTGAAGAACCCGTAGAACAGTTCCGGATTGTTAAAAAATCACCTTCAAAAATATGGCTGGCAGCGGCCAGTTTGCTTGTGCTTGTCTCGGTAGGTTTATTTTTCCTGCTTTCGGCACATAAAAATGCATCGCCTGCTTCATTTGCCAGTAATTCCCTGAATGAGGGAATGATCAAACTTCTTCTTGAAAACGGGGATACCATCCGTCTGCCTGAAAACAACAGTGCAGATATTGCAGCACAACAGGTAAAGCTGCATCCCGTACCCGGTCAACTCACTTTTACGCCTACCGGCAATGCCAATGGCTGGAACACCTTGCTGGTTCCTACTGGCAGAGACTATAGGGTAGTCCTTGCCGATGGTTCACAGGTACATCTCAATGCTTTTTCCCGACTCCGCTTTCCCTTCGCTTTTAATGGAGGCACCCGGGAAGTGTACCTGGAAGGAGAAGCTTATTTCAATATCGCCCCTGATCCCCTGCATCCTTTTATAGTCCATACGGGTACGATCGATACCAAAGTACTGGGTACAGCATTTAATGTGAATGCCTATTCTGATAGTATGGTCACTACCTCTCTGGTACAGGGAAGTGTGAGTACAACCCGGAGCCAGGAAGCTGCTGTGTTGTTAAAGCCCGGTATGGAGACTGTGTATGCTTCAGGACACTCACAAATAGTGCGTGCATTTGATGAAAATATAACGCTGGGATGGCGCAAAGGAGAATATACTTATTATAATCAACCATTGAGTTCCATCGATGCAGTGATCCGCCACTGGTACGGTAAAACACTGGTTTTTGAAGATACTACCCTGATTCATAAAATGCTCACAGGTGTGATAGAGAGAGACCATCCTATCACCGAATTCCTCGACGGGCTGAAAAAAACTTCTGGTATAGCATACCAAATTACAGCAGAGAAGGTATATCTTAGTAGCAACAATTAAGAGGGTGTCTTTCATTGCCGGTAAACGGTTATTCCGCACTGCGGGTATTGCCGTTTTATACCGGAATACAAGCCTTCCTTCGGACGAAAACATTTACGTTGTGATATAAACTCAACCAATTCAATACTTGTCAAAAGTAAGCCAACATTAAAACTCAAGGATGGCGAAGCATGTTTGTAGCGCTATTGGAACCCTTTGTGTTTTATACCTGTTTTTACTACCGTCCGCTGTTCTGGCCCAACCTGCTAACCACAGCGTGAAAGTAACGGTGGTGGGTAAACACTTTCCATTATCTGCTATTTTTAAAAGTATTTCAAAGCAGACCGGTTACTATTTTGTTTACGATAATGCTATCCTGGATGAGTCTGAAAAAGTAACTGTACACTTTCGAAAAGTACCCTGGGAACAGGTATTACAAGTCGTTTTACAAGGTAGAAACGTTAGCTGGACGTTGCTGAATAACAGGATCTTTTTACAAAAAACGGCGGATGTCAACATTGTTCCCGTGCCGGTTCCTGCAAAGGATTCCCTGCCCTACGTGGTAAAGGGTTACATCAGAACAGAAGGAGAGCAACCCGTGCCGGGCGTAACCGTGCTCCTCAAAGGTACCTCCCGTGGTATTACTACGGGAAACGATGGTGCATTTGAACTGAGCCACCTGCCCCGCAATGCGGTATTACATATTTCGTCACTGGGGTTTGCTCCGCTGGATACGGTGTTGACACCTTTTCGTACCCATGTGATCCACCTGTCAGAAGCCGTGAATAGTCTGGATGCCGCCGTGATAATTGGCTATGGCGCCAGTAGCCGCCGCCTGCTCACGGGCAATGTGAACCGCGTTTCCGCGCAGCAGATCGCAACCCAGCCGGTGGTGAATCCACTCTCTGCCCTGCAGGGACAGATCCCCGGTTTACTCGTCATGAATACCAATGGACTGCCCGGCGCTGAAATCAAAGTGTATATAAGAGGTCGTAATTCCATTGCTGCAGGCAATAACCCTTTGTTTATTATAGATGGGGTGCCTTTTGATATCACCCCGCTCAATAACCTGGATGAACTACAGGGCGCCATAAAGTATATCAGCCCGTTTAACAGCATCAATGCGGCAGATATAGAAAGTATCGACATTCTCAAAGATGCGGATGCTACGGCCATCTATGGCTCCCGTGGGGCCAATGGGGTCGTACTCGTGACCACCAAAAAAGGGAAAACGGGAAAGCCCCTCCTGGACCTGAATATTTACCAGGGCGCCGGGCGTACAGCAGGATCTCTCAGTATGCTGAATACCACCCAATACCTGTCCCTGCGCAGGGAAGCTTATCGTAATGACGGCGTTACCCCTACTGTGGCAGTAGCCCCCGACTTACTGCTATGGGATACTACCCTTAATATGAACTGGCCGAAATACCTGACTGGTGGCACTGCGCCTGTTACCAATGCACAACTGAGTTATTCCGGGGGCAGTGAACGCACTACTTTCAGACTGGCAGGCAACTATTACAGGCAGGGTTCCGTATTGCCTGCTGCATTGAGGTATGCAAGGGGGGGCGGGCATTTCAGTATACAACACCACGATGTAAATGAGCGCTTTGAGATCAACAGTACGACTTTATTTACAACAGATAATAATCAGAGTATTTCCAACGATCTTTTCTCGCTGGTGAACCTACCTCCTGATTATCCTATGTATGACCGCAATGGTAAGTTCTTCTGGGGTTCTTATCTCGATAATCCGGCAGCGTATTTAATACAACATGCGAATAGCCAGACAAGTAATTTACTGAGCAATGCCGTATTGCGCTATCGGTTATTGCCGGGGCTGTACCTGAAGGCCAGTGGCGGGTATGCCCGTATTGATATGCAACAGACCTTTTCCTTCCCGCAATCTTCACAGCATCCGGAAAATGCAGTGACCAGTTTTACACGGGTGGCGGACAACAGAAGAGCGGGATATATTATAGAACCACAGGCCGATTACACCTTACGTATTGCAAAGGGAAGTCTGCATGCTTTGATCGGCGGCACCTTTCAGCGTACCCTGAGCAATGGGCAGTTTGCCGAAGGCAGGGGCTATGCAGATGAAAATCAGTTAGGATCACTGAAGGGTGCGGATACCATTATCCGTAAGCCGGATACGCACGGGGAATACAGGTACATTTCTTTCTTTACCCGCTGGAATTACAACTGGCAGGACAAGTACCTGCTAAATGTGAGTTATAGAAGGGATGGTTCTTCCCGTTTTGGACCTGGCAGACAGTTTGGGGACTTTGGTGCTATCGGTGCAGCATGGATCTTTTCAGAAGAACAGTGGATGCGGCGCCTGACCTGGCTGAGTTTTGGTAAACTCCGTGTGAGTGGTGGTATTACGGGCAATGACCAGATACCGGATTACCAGTATATGAGCAACTATGGGGTGAATGGAAATTACCAGAACAGTAGTACGCTATCTCCTTTGCGCATTGCCAATGATGGTTATAGCTGGGAGGAGAACCGAAAGCTGGAAGCAGCACTTGAACTGGGGTTTCTGCATGACCGGTTGTTTTTTGCCATCGCACGGTATGACAATTGGAGCAGTAATCAGCTGGTAGGGTATCAGTTACCGGGCATCTCCGGTTTTTCCAGTTACCAGGCGAACCTGCCTGCCATAGTACGCAACAGGGGGTGGGAGATAGAGTTGAATGCCACCATCATTCGAAATAAACAATTCGGTTGGAAGAGTAGTCTGAATGCCACATTCTTTGGCAATAAATTACAGTCATTCCAGGGGTTAGCGGCATCTTCCTATGCGAATACATTTGTGATCGGGCAATCGTTGAACATTGTGAGGGGCTATCATTTTCAGGGGGTAAATCCGGAGACTGGTGTCGCCAGGTTTGAAGATGTAAATAAGGATGGGTTCCTTTCCAGCGCCAATGATTTTGTAACGATATCTAACAAGGATCCCCGTTACTATGCGGGTATTACAAACGATCTTACTTACAGGCAATTTTCGCTCAGTTGCTTTCTGCAATATGTGCGGCAGCAGGGCAAAACCTTTGTGAATGCGCCGGGTGGTCAGGGCAATGAAACCATTGCAGCGCTTAGCCGCTGGCAACACTATGGCGATCAGACCAATGTGCAGCGGGCCAGTGCCACGCCGGGAAATGAGGCTTATGATCTGAGTGCAAACCTCACACTGTCCAATGCTGCCTATATGGATGCTTCTTACCTGCGGCTCCGGAATATCAGTATCTCTTATGAACTGCCTGTGACCTGGACAAAGCGGGCGCTCCTGCGCAAATGCAGGGTGTATGCCGAAGGACAGGACCTGTTCACCATCACACCATACAGTGGTGCAAACCCTGAAACCCAGCTGGCACTGCCACCGATGAAGATCATCACGGGTGGTGTGCAGTTAACACTATAGGATATGAGGTATGTAAGAATCATATTACTGGCGCTTAGCCTGGTCTCGTGCAGGAAACTGCTCACAGTGTCCACGCCGGACAGTGAGCAGAGTTCAGATGACGTATTTAGTGACGATGCCAGTGCTGATGCCGCTGTGGCAGATATTTATTATACCATGGGTATGTATTACAATGGTAACTTACTGTCTGTGATCAATGGTATGACAGGTGATGAAGGGGGAACATTGAATGCGTATTATCAGCGTTATGTGAACAATAGTATTCCTTCGGATGATGCACAGATCAACCTGATCTGGAAAGCTTATTATAAAGCGATTTATCGTTGTAATTCAGTACTGGAAGGGTTGTCGCAATCAACAAAGCTATCTCCCGAAAGGGTGCAGCAATGGACGGGAGAGGCAAAGTTTATGCGGGCATTGTGTTATTATTATCTCGTAAACTGCTGGGGGGATGTGCCATATATAACCACGACAGATGTGGATCAAACTGCGCTGGCGTATCGTATGCGAACAGATAGTATCTATGCATGGATGCAACAGGATCTACTCAGTGCGATCAACTTATTATCTGAAAAATATCCGGGAGCGGAGCATGTAAGAGCCAATAAATGGGCGGCCATGGCATTGCTGGCGAGGGTGGCATTGCAGGGTGGAGATGCAGCCAAAGCTGAATACTATGCATCGCAGGTGATTGATGCCGGCATGTATCGGTTATGTGTACCTGATAGTGCATTTCTATACAATAGTCCACAGGCAATTTTACAGATCTGGACCAGTGAAGGTTATACCTTACCTGGGCAAATGTTTATCCCGCTGGATGACGATGCATCTTACTATCCATTATCAGCGGATATGGTAGCGGCGTTTGAAAATGGGGATCAGCGCAGGGCGTCGTGGACACGGTCTTTTGTATATGGCGGCGGTACTTACTATTATCCTTATAAATATAAAAAGCGTGGGGCTACAACCGGCGAAGACAAAGAATACCTGATGGTGCTGCGTTTTGCAGAGCAATACCTGATACGGGCAGAGGCGAGGGCACAGCAGGATAATTTCACGGGTTCGATTGCCGACCTGGATGTGATCAGGGCAGGGGCAGGATTGAATACGCTGGATATTGTCAATGACCGGTCAAACTGTATGGCAGCCGTAGCGCAGGAGCGACGGGCAGAATTATTTTGTGAATGGGGAGACCGCTGGTTTACCCTGCAACGTATGGGTACTATGAGTCAGGTGCTGGGTGCTTTGAAACCCGGTTTCTGGAAAGACTGGGCGGCATATTACCCCATTCCGCAGCAGGAGCGGGACAAGGATCCTAATTTAACACAGAATCCCGGGTATCAATAGCAAAGCTATAGATGTAGTCCCTGCATTGTACGACCAGTTTACCGTGGAAGATATTGATGCGGAGTACTTTTTCAGGTTTCAGGGGCAGGTAGAAACTACCCAGGTATTGATTTGTATGGATGTCATATTTGTCAATCGCAGTATTGTTGCTGAATTTCCCTTCTGCTTCGTGGTCTCCTTTCAGGAGGGAGTGGACGAACAATTTTCCTTTGTATACAAAACTGGCATTGTTGATCATCGGGTCAGGTCCCTGGCTGGTGAACACGTGTTCCTTGCGGGCAGTGGCTTCGGCCAGCTGGTAGCGGAAGTGGGAGGAGGTATCGATGGTATGGCCTGCCTGTAATTTTTGCAGGGAGGTATCGAAGCTGAAGAACTGGTTGACGTAATAATAGGTATAGATGAGTTGTTTGGCTGCGGTGTCATAAATAAGGCTGCCGTCGGTACTCACGCCTCCATCCTGGTGCAGGATAGAGAGGTTCTTTTCGGTAGTAATGGTATTGGTGGAGGTATTAACTTTCAGGAATTGCTGATCGGATATTTTCCTGTCCAGTTTGCGTAGAATAAACTGATCGGGAGCGATGGCAATGGCCTTGGAAAAGCCGCCGGGAGGGAGATGGAAGACCTGTGCATTGCCACTGTAGAGCGGCAGGGTAATGATAGCCGGCATGTTATAGCCAAAGATGTGTACGAAGGGAGAATCGATGGTAGTGTAGAAATACGTTTGCAGGGAATCGAGGAGTCCCTGCGAGAGGGTGATCCTGATCCGCTTAGGGTGTTTAAAATGGTAATCAGTACAGAGAATGATGGTAGGGTCTGTGGTAGTGAAAAAAAGTTGGGTGGCGGTAGCGCCGCTTACGAGCTGGATGCTGTCGCCGGTAGGCATATTGCCCAGTGGGGTGAGGAAGTGAGCCGGCTGGATGGTTCTGTCAAATCCGTTGCGAACTTTATTGGGAAGTGGTGCAGACGTTACCAGGAAAGTGACGATAGCGATGGCGCTGAGGAGGAGGAAGGAGAGCGTTAAAATAGCTTTGCGCATGGTTATTGGTTATATAAAAGGGGGGCTGATGCTGATAGGATCAGCCCCTGAAAATTTTAGGAATGTTGGCTTATGGGCGATAGATCACGTTGTAGCCATTGTCGATATCCATGGCACATACGATCCTGTTCCCGCCAAGGCAATACTGGATTTTAATATCGCTGGCGAGGCCCGTTACTAAGGTACCCTCCCACAGTATCCAGGTGATTACACGTTTTTGGTTGGCAAACGCGGAACCGGCCGCCAGAACAGCGGCGAGCAGGGTGATACTAAGGGTCTTTTTCATGGTCTTAAAGATTAATGAAGTTGATAAATGCCTACTCTTTTCTACAGGTTTTCGGCGGTTCCTGACAATGTTCTTCATAGATGCTTCTTTACATGCAATAGGATGCCGATGGTAGTTATGATTATGAATGCTGAATTAAATATGATATGAGCCTGCCAGGAGAGGTGTTGGAGCACGCCTCCGCAGGAACAGGGTATATAAGGGCTGTACCTGAGCATGGCGACCAGGTAAGTAGTGAACAGGCAGAGTAGAAAAAAGGAACAATATAGGCCCTGTAAACGGGTTTTATTGACCAATAGCAAACCGGCAATCACGAGTTCTCCCAGGGGCAGTGCCCATGCGATAATATTCGAATATTGGGTGATGAAGGGAGATTGGCTGAGTTGTCTGCTAAATACGGAGTAATCCAGCAATTTGCTGATACTGGTATATACAAACAGGAAAACCAGCAGGGCTGATATTAGTTCAATCCATCTTTTTTTAGGCATAGGGCTAGAGATGGGGACTAATATAGTGCTTATTTTTAATTTGTTTGTAAAAAAATAAGGACCGCTACTGCGGTCCTTGTTTAAAACTTCACCTTATATCTCGTTTCCTCACTTCCTGCGCCTGCAGGACCAGATTTACCGGAAAATTTTCTGTCACATATTCATCAAATCCTATTCCCAATCTTCTCGCGTCTCTTTCCATATTTTCCAGCTTTTCCAGCATGTGCTGCTGGTGACGCCTGATATGTTCCTCATTAGAAAAATCGCTTCCGTGTGGGGTTAACCAGGCTTGCTGTAAGGCCACCTCGTTGCGCAGGGCTTCGAATCGTGTGTCCATCTGAAGAAAAGCAGTATGAAAATATTCCAGCTTTTCTAAGAGGGAACGATCAAAGTGATACTGTAAAATATTGGCTAACTGGGTTTTAAGGTTGATATTCCGGTTTTCCAGTACGGCCAGTTGTTTTTTGCACCTGTCAAGGGCATTGCGCAAGTCTTCCATCGCTAAAAATCTTATCAGTTCAAAGATACTTAGCGTCTGTTTGGCCAAACAGGATACGGGTCAGTAGGAAAACTGATTTTTATCATGCTTAGTTTACGAGGTTCGCCAGCTTTTGTTCATTCAGGATCGTGATAACCCCTTGTTTAATCTCCAGCAACTTTTCATCTCTGAAATCACCCAGTGTCCTGATCATGGATTCGGTAGCTGTACCTGCGATAGTCGCCAGATTTTCTCTGGAGATGTCGATCGAGAATGGCTGATCCTTGGTTACATGGTATTTCTTTTTCAGGAAAAGGAGGGCTTCGGCCACTTTCTTACGCAGGGAGCTGTAAGCGATGTGGAGCAGTTGTTGTTCCTTTTCTGTGATGTTTTTGGCCAGTAGGCGTATAAATTGCTGGGCCACTTCCCTGTTATTGTTAATGAGTGTCTCAAAGTCTTCTCTGGGGATGGCGGTCAGTTCACAATCGTCCAGTGCTTCTGCATTTTCGTGATAGTTACTGCCTTCCAGGAGGGCTACATAGCCGAGGAAATCGCCGGCGCTATAGAGGTTAGCTGCCAGTTCTTTACCGTCATTATTCACCTTGTAGGTTTTTACTCTTCCTTTCTGTATGTAATACAGGCTGGTAGGGCGGTTGCCTTCCTGGTAAATGAGTTGTTTCTTTTTGAACCGGTCGGTATTACCTTCTTCCATGAGGGTTTGAAGTGTGTTCGTCCCGGTTGCACTCGTCAATAGTTGTTGTAATCCTTCCATATCTGACGTAAGTTCCAATTTCTTAACAGCGGCTTTTTTAAGCCTTCTCTCCACTGCATTCAGCAGGTCGGTGCCACTGAATGGCTTGGTGATATAATCGTCCGCACCCATTTCCATGCCTTTCCGGAAATCTCCACGTTCACTTTTGGCGGTGAGAAAAATAAAGGGGGTATCCTGTACGTCGGGGTTCTTTTGCAGCAGGTGCAGTACCCCATATCCGTCTAATACAGGCATCATGATATCACAAACCACCAGGTCCGGTTGGTGTTCCAATGCCAGTTCTACGCCGGTTTTGCCGTTTTCGGCGGTAATTACTTTGTAGTTGGCAAGCTCAAGGATCTCGGCGGTGTTCTCCCGAATATCGTCGTTGTCTTCTATAAGTAAGATAGTTTTCATCATTTGAGCGTTTTAGTTAAGATTGCAGAAAGGTCACAGTAAAGGTAGTACCTTTATTTAATTCACTCTTACATGTGATCTTTCCGTTCATCAGTTCTGCGTATTTACTTACAATGTGCAGCCCCAATCCCGTCCCCTGTATATTGCTGACATTGGTGCCCCTGAAAAACCGCTCAAACAAATGCTGTTGGTCCTCTTCGGAGATACCTATACCGGAATCGCTTACTTCGAGTTTGATAATATGTCCTTTCTGAAGGGTGCTCACGCGTATCACTCCATATTTTCCGGAGAATTTGATCGCATTGCCCAATAAATTGAGCAGGATATGTTTGATCAGCGAAGGATCCAGTTTTACTTTGGAAGGGCCTTTGTGTTCATATTCGATCTTCTGGCCTTCCTGTACGAGATCCTGCATTTCCTGGATAATGGCAGTGGTGTGTAGCTGCATATCGAAGGTGTTGCTTCTGACTGTTACACCTCCTTCTTCAATTTTTCCGACAGACAGGAAATCATTCAATACTTCGGTGAGCAGGGTCACGGAAGAGATGATTCGTTGTATATGTTTACTTCTTTTAGGTTGGTCTTCTGTATTTATATATTGATTAACTAGGAAAGCAGAGGAAAGAATGGTGCTCAGGGGGGTCCTGAACTCATGGGAGGCCATGGAAACGAAGCGGCTTTTCAGTTCACTCAGTTCTTTTTCTTTGTTCAGCGCGATCATCACTTCCTGTTTGGAAAGTTCCAGTTGTTCCAGGGCATGTGTGAGCTGCTGGGTACGCTCAGCGATCTTCTGTTCCAGCTCGTTATGCATTTTTTCGAGCTTTTCTTCCGCCTTTTTCCTTTCAGTGATATTATTGATATAGGAGATAACGAAAGAGCCTTCTTCATGTTGGTATTGACTGAGGCTGACCTCAACGGAGAATTCAGAGCCATCTTTTTTGAGTGCAAAAAGATCCATGCCGATACCCATAGGGCGGCTTTGGGGTTGGCTACTGAAGCTGTCGCGAAATTCTTCGTGTTTAGGCCGGAAGCGCATGGGCAGGAGGCGCTCAATGGTCTGGCCAATGAGCTCTTCTCTTTGATAACCAAATTGTTCCAGTGCGAAGTCGTTTATTAGCACGATCTCACCCTGCCGGTTGGTCACCAGTATGCCAATGCTGGCAAAATTGAACAGCGCTTCAAAGCGTTGTAATTCTTTATCGTATTCCTTTTTATACAGGTTGTTACCGTAGAGCATAGTTACAAGATCAGCCTTACAGCTGTAAAATTCCGCTACGGTGGGGTGAATGCATATGATCAGTGTCAGTAGTTCCGGTGATTATCATCATCGGCCATAGGGAGCAAGCCATTTGGCCGCCAGCGATGGCCAGGTTTCGCCTGCCAAGTTGCCTTTGCGAAGGCCGTATCCATGACCGCCTTTTGGTAAAAAGTGTAGTTCTACCGGCACTTTTGCATCCCGGAGGGCGCCTGCCATGACCAGGGCACTGTTGCCATAAGGATCGTCCGCAGTGGCGAAGAGGAACATAGGAGGGGTGTTGGTGTTTACTTTCAGCTCAGGGGTAAGGGAGCGGTTTTCTCCCTTGTCCAGGTAAGCAGGGTAGATCAGGACACTGAAAGCCGGTTTGGCAGATTGGTTGTCTGCCGCATCTATCTTTTTGTAACTGTCTGCTTCATAAAGTGTACTGATGCGTGCACTGAGACTACCGCCGGCGGAGAAGCCCAGTATACCTACTTTGTCAGGATTGATCTTATACTCCGCTGCCCTGCTTTTTACGAGGCGGATGGCACGTTGTGCATCCTGTAAGGCGCCTTGTTCTTTGTCAGGTACACGGTATTGCAGTACGAAAGCGGTGAAACCAAGGGTATTGAGCCATTTGGCGATTTCATAACCTTCGTGGTTGATAGCGAGTATTTTATAACCACCACCGGGGCATACGATTACTGCTGCACCATTGGGTTTGGCAGGGTGGAATACCTGGAGGGTAGGGTCGGTCACGTCGGTGAGACGGACTACATGGTTGGAAGTGTCCGGAGTGGTTTTAGCGGGGTGTTTCGGAGCAGTTTCTCCGGGAACATCGCCAGGCCATATATGAATAATGTCTTTATCCTGGGCAATTGCATGCATACTAATAGCTAATACTATGACGAGTAGTCTGATAGTTTTCATAAGTGGAAAAGTATGGAATAAAAATAAGTATTCTGAGATAGAAAAAAAATGTTTTAGGTCATACGCCGGATTTTGTGCCGGATTTCAAAATAATAAAAAACCTATCTTCGCCAGACTCAAAATAACCAAAATACTGTATCTATGAAAACATTGTTGTCCCGCATGGTGTGGGTGATCCTATTCACCTGCTATTTGCTACCCATTCATTCTCAATCCTTATCATCCGTTATTGACAGCACTGAGTGGAATACGTTTTTCCCTCACCGCTTCAATCCTGACGATCGCACCGGTGCTGGTACATTGCCCACGACCGCTGCTAAGGATTTTTATTCCTATGCTAACTTTGCCAAAGCCGTGACATGGATGAGCAATATAAAGATTATTGTAGAACGGCGTTGTGCTACCAACCTGTATCGCCTGATCCGTGTGGACAAAACCACCGGCTCTTCTATTGTGATTCGTACGGTAGATGGGTTTAACAGCTCTACTAACAACATCATTACCACCACAGTGGATTATGGCACCTTTGCGAATGAAGGTGACCTGACAGTACGCAAACGGGAACTGATGGCTTTTCTGGCGAATATTTCGCAGGAAACCACTGGTGGCTGGGCAACAGCACCGGGTGGTCAATATGCCTGGGGATTGTATTTCAGGGAGGAAGTAGGGTATGAGGGTACTATGAATATTGGTTACAGGGATGAAACCAATGCAGAATATCCGCCTGCTGCAGGCAAGTCTTATCATGGTCGTGGACCGATCCAGCTGAGTTATAATTATAACTATGGTCAGGCGAGTGAGTTTATCTTCGGTGATAAGAATGTATTGCTGGCCAATCCGGAGAAGGTAATTGAAGACGGAGCGATTGCATTTGAAACCGCGATCTGGTTCTGGATGGCAGAGCAGTATCCAAAGCCTTGTTGTCATGATGTGATGATTCCCGGCAAATGGGTACCGACAGCTACGCAGACGGCTGCCGGGATCAGGGCAGGGTTTGGTGCGACGGTGAATATTATTAATGGCGGTGTAGAATGTGGGGGTGGTACGGAAAAAACACAGGTAGTAGGCCGCATTGGTCATTATACCCGCTATACCGGTTTGAAAGGGGTGAGCCTGGAGTTGGATGGTGGCAATAATGCCAGTAATTGTGGTTGTGCAAATATGAGCCAGTTTGTGATTGATAATACGGAATGCAGCATGATCGTATCGCTTACATTTACTGCTCCTGCAAATGGTATACTGGATGTGACCAGCCTTTCTCCCCTTACATTATCAGTGGCTAAGAATGATCCGAATAATGAGGTGACGGCCGTTTATATTAAAATAGATGGTCAGCGGTTGAGTGGAACGAGTGTATCCTGGACACCACCTGCGTATAAGTCTTATACCGCTACAGCAGTGGCATTGCGGAATGGCAAGGATTCAGTGGTAACGACTACAACATTTGCCGTATGGAATAGCCAGACATTTGCAGGTTGTGCGTATTTGCCGGCGTGGGATGCGACGAAGAATTATACGACGGTAGGCAATATCGTGCTGTATAATTCTATCGTGTATAGAAATCAGTGGTGGGCAGGTAGTGCAGACGTTCCAGGTGGTAATGATACGTGGGCAGTGGTAGGAACCTGCGTTGGTAATGGCGGCAATGGTGGTGGAAATGGGCAAAGTTGTGGCAGTATTCCGGGTTGGACACAGGGTGGTATATATGTAGCCGGTAACCAGGTGGCATATGGAGGGAAGATATACCAGGCAAAGTGGTGGACACAGGGTAATCAGCCTGATTTAAATGTAGGAGATGGTTTACCATGGACGTATGTGGGGGTGTGTAGTGCTTCAGCGATAGCTTCGGCTGTGTCAGGGCCTGCAGCTGTGTCTGCGAAGACAGGTGTTGCTTCAGCAACGGATAAACCTGTTGTAGCAGCTTCAGGTAAGACGCTTGTTGCTACAACAGCATTGACTGTTTATCCAAACCCGGTTAGTGGTAATACTTTAACATTGAATATTAATAGTGCTACGAATGAGCAGTTGGAAGTATCCTTATTAGATGTTCAATCAGGTAATCCTGTATTGCAGAAATTGATTAATACAAGTGGTGCGGTACAGCTGGATATCAGTACTGTGCCAGCAGGTGTATGGGTACTGAAAGTGAACGGGAAAGCGGGCTTAATTGGCAGTGCAAAAATAGTCAGGATCCGGTAATTAGTATTAAAACGCTCTTCCAAAGAATCAATTAAACGACCCGCACCAGCGGGTCTGCATCGCAGGAGTGGAAAGTTGCAAAGCAAATTTTCACTCCTGCGTAACTAAATCCCCCTTTTATGCGTTTAAATAAAATGCGAACCATTTACTTACTTCTTACCGTAGCGCTGCTCAGCAGCTGTAGCAAGAAAATCACTCCTGAAAAATTAGGAGAATGTACCAAATATGCCATCGTATCCATATCCCGTATCGAACACGTCAACGACAGCATCAAAGTATATTTCCTTGTTAATAACGGCTGTGGACAGTTTAACAAATTTATAGAAAAGGACTCTGCCGGTGCCCATATCGTAACCGTTCAAGCTGTCTACAAAGGCTGCTTTTGTACCATGGATATTCCGGAACGTTCTGCCAGTTACAAATTTAAACCTACTAAATCCGGCACCTCCTTCCTGACATTCAGAGGAGTAAACGGTGATGATATTACGGAAACTATCGATGTTAAATAAAATGAGGAGGCCGTATCTTAAGTAAGATGCGGCCTCATTTTATTCGGGTACCTAATGTAGATAGTTAGTCTTTTTAACCCTTCTGAGGAGTTTTTTTTATTTATGATCCACCTCCTCTCATGTTATCCCGCTGCTTTCACCTTTTTTAGATGTACACTTGGTGGCACTCCAAACTGGGTCTTAAAACATTTACTGAAATAAAACGGATCATTCATCCCCACTTTATAAGCCACCTCCGCCACCGTGTATTCTCCTGTATTCAACAACTCAGCAGCTTTTTTCACCCTCACTAACCTGATATATTCATTTGGCGAATACCCAGTCAACCCTTTTACTTTTTTGTAAAATAACGTTCTGCCCATTTTCATGGAGAGTGCAAAATCATCTACAGAGAACTGCGCATTATCCAGGTTCTTTTCAATGATCACATTGATCTTATCTAAGAATTGCTGATCTGCTTCATTCTCCGAAATATGTACGGCAAAGAAACCAGGATCATTCGCAAAGCGCTTCCTGATCTTTTCCCGTTGTTCTATAATCCTGATAATAGTGGTCAGTAAGAACCGTGTGCTGAAAGGTTTGGTGATATAAGCATCTGCACCTGCATTAATACCCTGTAACTGGTGCTCCCCACTGGACAATGCTGTGAGTAATATCACCGGTATATGACAGGTCTGGAATTCACTCCTTATCTTATGTGTAATGTCTAATCCACTCATCTCAGGGAGCATCACATCGCAAACAATGAGGTCCGGAGATTGTGCAATGGCTTGTTCTAATCCTTCCCTGCCATTTGCCGCTGTATCTATATGGAAATAACGACCCAGGGTAGTTGCCAGGTACGCAGCAATATCGGCATTGTCTTCAATGATCAATACATTGTACCTGGAACTGGGTTGTGGTATTGCTGAAGTGTCGGTATCATCAATAAATGGAATCACCGGTTCTTTAGGTACCACCTGCAGGGCGATTTCATCTGCCTGGTACGCCTGTTTGTGAATGGGAAGGTTTATTTTGAATGTCACACCCGCATCGGCATTATTCTCAAAACTAATCTCTCCTTTGTGCAGGGTGACCAGTTCTTTGGTCAGTGACAAGCCTAAGCCGGTACCAGTGGGAGAGAAGGTCAGTTGTGTGAACCGCTGGAATACGAGATGTTGCTTCTCTTCGGAAATAGCAATGCCATTGTCGATTACTTTGATGGAAAGGTCATTGCTGACCGTTACTTCCAGATTGATCCTCCCGCCGGTAGGGGTGAACTTATGTGCATTGGAGAGTAAATTATACAGCATTTTATCCAGCTTACCCTGATCCACCCAGGCCATACAGGCATCTACATTGGACTGAAAGTTGAGGGTGATCTGCTTTTGCGCAGCGAGGTCCGTAAATCCATTACAGATGTCCTCTATAAACCGGATTACTTCTGTTTCCTGTACCTGCAACTGTAATTTATTATGCTGTATTTTCCTGAAATCCAGTAACTGATCTGCGAGGCGCATAAGTTGTGCTACCTGCCTTTGCATGATATGCAGGTGCTTGCCTGCTGGCTTGCCCGGAAGCAATTGTTCCATCGCACTCACGATGAGTGATAACGGTGTTCTGAACTCATGTGAGATATCTGTAAAGAAATTAAGCTTGTATTCAGTCAGTTCCTTTTCTAACGTCACCGCATGTTGTAAGCGATGGATGCGTTTGTTGACAGTACGCACTCCCATGATGAGACAAATGATGAATGCAAGGTACCCGACGATGGCAATATCCGAACGCCAGAAAGGGGGGAGTACGATGAGTTGTATACGTGCTACATGCTTACTCCATGTACCATCATCATTCGTACCCCTTACTTTGAATGTATATTTTCCCGGCGGCAGATTACGATAAGTAGCCACATTATAACTGGAAGGTGCATTCCATTCATCTTCATAATTCTCTAAGATATAGGTATACTTATTCTGCTGCGGGTTTCTGAATGCCAGTGAGGCAAATGAAATGCTGAATACTTTCTGTCCGGGTTCCAGGGTGATCGCTTTGGCTGTACTGATAGATTCTTCTAAAGGCACAGGATTGCCTGCCACACTGAGTCCTGTCAGGAATACAGGGGCATCGCCATTGCCGTTTTTCAATTGCTCAGGAAAGAAGCTGTAAAAGCCATTCATGCTACCCCATAACAACTGCCCGTTTTCTCTTTTAAAACAGGCACCTTCAGAAAATAAATTGCCCAGTGCATTATTGGCAAAATAAAATACTTCGAAGGTGCTCTTCTCTGGATTAAACCGGGTCAGGCCATTTTCAGTACTCACCCATAGGTTTCCCTGTGCATCTTCGAGCATACTATTTACAACATCATGCGAAAGCCCCTGTTCGGTAGTATAATTTATGAACTTCCTTTTCTTTCGTACAAACTGGCTGAAACCACCGCCGGTTGTACCTATCCAGATCCTTCCGGTATGATCTTCGCAAAGGCTTTTGATTTCATTACTCCCTAATCCAGCCTGGTAAGTGGTCACATTATTTTGACCCGCCAGTAAATTGTCAGGATTAAATACGAGTATACCATTGTTTGTACCTGCCCATATCTGGTTTTGTTGATCCTGCATTAAGCAACGAACGTAGACAGGGTTTACGCCATCGTGAAAGAAACTCTTCCATTCCAGCGAATTGCCGCCATTGTAAGTAGCGAGGTATAAACCACTCCCAAAAGTACCTACCCACATTCGCTGCTGGCGGTCCTGCATGATGGTGTACACAAGCCGGTTGTCACCTGTGGGCAACAGAAAATGTCTTGCTTTTTGTTGTAGTGAATCACGATGTACAATGTACACCCCATCGCCTTTGGTACCTATCCAGAGGTATCCCCGGGCGTCTTCTGTGATACAATAGATATTGGCACATTGTCCGGGTAGCAGGTGTTCTAAAGAGCGTATCTTTTCAAGGTGATCATTATATAGATACAGCGCACCATTGCGGGTACTTACCCATATGCGGTGATAGCTGTCTTCGAAGATGGTCTTCACCCCATTGGTAGTATACCTTTCAGGCGTTTGTGTCTCCGGGAAAATATGTGTGACATGCAGGGATTGCGGGGTTAGTTTTTGCAGACCGGTATGTTCCGCGCCTACCCATATTAAACCGGAACGATCTGCGATTACGCTGAGCAGGTAATTTGTACTTAACCCATTGGGATTGTCTGGGTCGTATACAAAGCGCTGTACCTGCCTGTTGAGTTTATCAAAGCAATACAGACCGCCTCCATAGGTGGTGATCCATACCTTGCCTTTGTGATCAGCTGCAAAAACATACCGGCAATCGTCAATGACCTTCATGACATTGGCAGGAATGAGGGAGATGCGCTGGCTGAATTCCTGTTCAGGATCGAAGTACCAGACATTGCCGGAATGGTTATTGACCCAAATGCCATGGTCCTGGTCTGTTTCTATATCGATATGACCGGGTATTTCTTCACCAAAGAGTTTTATGATAGAACTCAGTTGGTTTGATTTTAGATCTACTAATTGCAGGCCGTGCTGCTGGGTACCTAATAAGATCCGGTTATTGGCTAAAATAGCAGCATCTGTCAATGTCACGCCGGCAGGGAGGAAAGCTAAATCATTTTTCAGGGTTTGTTTTGTTGAAAGGTCATATATGATGAACCCCTGTTTTTTTATAAAATACAACTGCTGGTCCTTCGCTATTGCTTTAATAAAATTCCCTTCACAGATTTTTATCGCATTGCCCCGGGCATCCAGTTTATATAAATTCTTATCCGTACCTATCCATTGCTCATGTTGCGGGTCTTCAAATATAAAATGTACGGCACCCAGTGCGTATCTTTTGCCATTGTGCTGGCACCCGTTATTTTTACTGTATAGCCATACTCCCTTTGAGGTTTCGTACAGATGATCATAGGTCAGGTCTGCGCTGTCTGGTATTACATTGACAAAACTCTCCTTTTTAGGATCAAAACAATGATAATGTCCCTCTGTCGTCTTGACCCAGATAATCCCTGACTTATCTTCATACAATGACCGGATCCGATTGTCACTAATAGGAAGGGGTGCTCCCTGGTTCGTGCGGTAGACGGTAAACTTCCTGCCATCATACCGGTTCAACCCATTCAGGGTCCCTACCCAGATAAACCCTTTTTTGTCCTGGAGCAGACATCGCACGGTATTCTGGGACAACCCGTCATGAGTGGTTAATTGTTCCAGCCTGATATTGCCGGACGGATCTGTATAAGGATGTATCGGGCCGGCCGACGAAAAGGATAGCCCGGTTAACGACGGCCATAGAAAGCCGCATAACAAGAGGAAGTTTTGTTGCAGTCGCATAACGTTTTTCTTTGCCGGCCTCGGTGGAAATAACCGGATGGAATTTATAAAGCGTGAAATCAGTTCGTATGAGCAATATAAAAAAATAACCCTTACTCATTATCCTATAGTGTCTTAGCAACACTTTTTCGCACATTTTTCCATCCTTTTGTCAATTTATCCATGCCGCTGACCACATATTTACAGGATTTACTACAATAATCCATTGCACAATATTGATATAGGAGATAGATTTGAGGGTATGATCAGGTCAATAGTTACGATTATTTGTTTGTATGTGATAATGCCGGCCCGGGCACAGCAATTTACCCGGCTACAGCATGCATTTCAAATTCACACCGCTACGCAATCCTTTCAGCTGGAATTTTGTACACCGTCCATGTTCAGGGTCAGCTATGGGGTGCCTTTCAAAGAGTCATTGATGGTGAACAGGTACGACTGGGATAGTGTGGATGTACGGGTCAATAGCGAGGGGGGCAGGCTGGAACTCAGCACTGCCAGTCTTCGGCTCATCATCAGTGCTGCCGGCCACCTGGAAGTCTATTCCTCCAATGGTCAGCTCCTTTCTTCCGAAAAAAACGCAGATTCCCTTGGGGTGAAAAAGGTGCTTCAATCCGATGAGCACTTCTTTGGTTTTGGGGAGCGGATGGACTTCCTGGATCAGCGCGGTAAGAAAGTACAAATGGAAGTAGGCAGGGGAAAAGAGAAGCCACATATCGTGGGTGCTTACAATGTGCTGCAGGCGAATTATAGTCCGGTACCTTTCTTCATGAGTACGAAAGGCTACGGCATTTTCCTGCATACCACCTATAATTCCACCTGGGATATGGGAAATACGGAATCAGATGCATATAGCTTTTCTGCCGCTCAGGGGCCGCTGGAATATTATTTTATATATGGCCCTCAGTTTACGGGGATACTGGATCTGTATACCCGGTTGACCGGCAAGTCGCCCTTACTGCCACAATTTGCCCTCGGTCTGCATGTGGGCACTTATAGTGGAGGTACCTGGGGGCATGAGGAACTGACTTCTGCTGCGTATGTGATTGAACTGGCCCGCAGATTTAGAAAAATGGGTATTCCTGTAGATATCCTCTTCCTGGATTCTACATGGAGACAGTTTGGAAAGAATGGGGGAAAGGGGGCTACTTCTTTTGAATGGAGAGAGACCTTTCATAACCCGAAAGCGATGTTCGACACCCTGTATAGTTTGCATTACAACATGGTGGGGCTGCACATTCGCCCAAGGATAGACAATGGCACCCGGTTTAAATTGTTAGACACGGCCAGAGAATTACATTATACCTACCCGGAGGCTAATAATCCCGGTGAGTTCATCAACTACTTTGATACTGCTGCTGTGAGCTGGTGGTGGAACCATGCAGCGATGAAAGTGGCGGCAATAGGAGCACGGTTCTTCAAAACAGATGAAGGCAGTGCCTTTGGTGCGCTGGCCAATGAAAGTGCGAAGACTGGTCCCGGTGGCCCTGAAGCACAGCGATTACATAATGTATTTCCCATAGCATATGCGAAGGCGGCGTACGAACAGTTTGGGGCTTACAACCAGCTGCGTGGTTTGAACCAGACCCGCGAAGGGTATGCGGGTATTCAGCGATTCCCTTTCATCTTTGCGGGTGACTGGCCCAGTCAATGGCAGTACTTTGGTCCTGTGATCAAAGCAGGTTTGAATATAGGAGTATCTGGCGTAGGTTACTGGGCGCATTGTATGGGTGGTTTTGAGCAACCTGCAGATCCTGAGTTGTATATTCGCTGGGTGCAGTTTGGTATGCTGAGTCCTGTCGCTTTATTATTCGGGATGGATCATCCTGGTTATAAAGAACCCTGGCGCTATGGGAAGGAGGCGACGGATATTTTTAAGCAATATGATGAACTGAGATATAGTCTGCTGCCTTACCTTTATAGCGCCAGCTATCATCAGTATAAAACAGGTACGCCCATTATGCAGGCCCTTGTACTGGCATACCAGGATGATGTGAATGTATACAACATCACAGATCAATACCTATTAGGAGAGCATATCATGGTATGTCCAGTGACGGAAAAAGGCGCTGCAACAAGAGTTGTTTATCTGCCAAAAGGCGAATGGATCGACTACTGGACAGGCAAACATTACGATGGTAAAAGTTACCTGAATGCCGTATGCCCGCTCGACAAAGTACCTATCTTCATCAAAGCAGGCGGTATTATCCCGAAACAACAGGTTGTACAGTACGTAGGCCAGCGTGTGATAGACAACGTGATACTGGAAGTTTACCCGGGCATAGGCAGTACCGACCTATATACTGATGATGGCAAAAGCCTGCAATACCAGCAGGGGATCTGTTCCATTACCCACATAGATCAGCGGACAGAGAATGGCGGCTGCCGCATACACATCAGTGCTCCTGAAGGGAAATATAATTCTCCCACCAAAACCTTTACCCTCAGGGTGCATGTAGAGAAAGCTCCTGCCAATGGCAAAGGAAAATACGATGCTACCCATCAGGTATATACGATTGAAGGCATCGATGCTACCAAAGAAAATACGATAGTCATCAACTGATATGAAACAAACAGGATTGATAGCACTGCTGCTAGGCTGTATGCTGTCTGCAAAATCACAAACGATTTCCCTGAAGGGAGAATGGCAGTTCACCACCGACTCTGCCGGACAATGGAGTACCGTAAAATTGCCGGGCTCTATGCTGGAAAATAATAAAGGGGAGGAGGTGTCGGTGAATACACGGTGGACAGGGAGTATCTATGATAGCTCCTGGTACTTCAATCCTGAAATGGCGAAATACCGGGTGCCGGGGAATATTAAGTTTCCATTCTGGCTCACGCCGGCGAAGACGTATGTAGGGCCGGCATGGTATAAGAAGGTGGTGGATATTCCGGCAGAATACGCGGATCGCAGAATTACATTTACGATGGAAAGGCCGCACTGGGAAACAGTGGTGTATGTAGATGGACAACGGGCCGGGATGCAGAATAGTATGAGTGCACCGCATGTGTATGTTCTGTCCGGGTTATTAAGTCCGGGGAGGCATACGATATTAGTGCGGATTGATAATAGGATTAAGGAGATTAATGTAGGGCCGGATTCACATAGTCTGACGGATCATACGCAGGGGAATTGGAATGGAACGATTGGGAAGTTGGAGTTGAATGCGGGAGGGATGGTGTGGATGGAGGATGTGCAGGTGTATCCGGATGTGAAGCATCATATTGCCAGGTTGAAATTGTTAATTGGCAAAAAGGGAAATTCACCTGTAGCTGGTCAATTTTTAATTACAGCAAAGAGTGAAAATATTAAAGCCCCTTTGAAGGAAATTCCATTAAAAGAAGTTCCTTTTCAACTGAGTAAAGATACCACTGCTATTGTGATTGATTATCCAATGGGCAATGATGTATTATTGTGGGATGAGTTCCATCCTGATCTGTATGATTTAAAGATTCAAATGAAACCTGTTGAAGGAGAAGCCAGTACTAAAAATGTCACCTTCGGTATGCGGGAATTCAAAATTGCAGATACCCGGTTTTTCATAAACGGGAAACCTGTATTTCTGCGTGGCACAGTAGACAATGCTGTCTTTCCTTTAACAGGCTATCCACCTATGGATGAAGCAAGTTGGATACGCATCTTTCAGAAAGCAAAATCATACGGCCTCAATCACATGCGCTTTCATTCCTGGTGCCCACCAGAAGCCGCTTTCAGTGCAGCAGACAAAGTTGGTTTTTACCTGCAACCGGAAGGGCCCAGCTGGGCGAACCATGGTACTTCTTTAGGAGATGGCTTACCTGTAGATCAATATATTTATGATGAGACGAACCGAATTGCAAAAGCATATGGTAACTACGCCTCTTTTTGTATGCTGGCGTATGGCAATGAACCTAAAGGTGGTCACCAGGTAGATTACCTCACACAGTTTATTGCTTATTGGAAAGAGAAGGATAGCAGAAGGGTATATACTGGCGCTTCTGTAGGTAATAGCTGGCCATTGGTGCCGGATAATGAATACATGGTGAAGGCCGGCGCCCGTGGTTTACGCTGGTCCACTTTGCCGGGTAGTGATTTTGATTACTATGATCGCATCAGGGATTTTCATGTGCCTTATGTGAGTCATGAAATGGGGCAGTGGTGTGTATATCCCGACTTTACTGAAATATCTAAATATGCAGGTGTATACAAAGCAAAGAACTTTGAGATATTCCGTGATCAGCTCACAGCGCATCATATGGGTGCGCAGGCACATGATTTCTTTATGGCTTCCGGAAAATTGCAGGTGTTATGTTATAAAGCAGAAATAGAGGCAGCTTTACGTACACCGGGTTTAGCGGGTATTCAGTTATTATCCATCAATGATTATCCGGGACAGGGTACCGCATTGGTAGGTGTATTGGATCCGTTCTGGAATGATAAGCCTTATATCAGTGACAAAGAATGGCGGCACTTTTGTAGTCCGACAGTACTGCTGGCGAGGATAAAGAAATTTGTATACACCAGTAACGATACTTTGCATGCAGCTATATCTGTAACGAACTTTGGAGAGAAAGCCTTATCGGCGACGCACCCTCTCTGGAAGGTAAAAGACAAAACCGGTAAGATATTGCAGCAAGGTACATTCCCGGTCACAGATATTCCATTGGGTGATAATATCCCTTTAGGTGATTTACATCTGCCTTTAAAATTTACAGGAAATATCAGTGTGGAAATTAGTCTCGATGGTACGGAAATCAGCAACAGCTGGCAGTTATGGGTATATACGCCTACATTGGATATTTCTGAAAAAGGTATTTATGTTTGCGATACATTGGATGCTGCTGCACAAAAGGTATTGCAGGATGGTGGAAAGGTATTGTTGCTGGCAGCAGGAAAGGTACAACAGGGCAAAGAGGTAGTACAGAGTTTTACACCTGTATTCTGGAATACCTCCTGGTTCAAGATGCGCCCGCCACATACATTAGGCATCTTATGTAATCCTACACATCCTGTATTTGCAGATTTTCCTACAGACTATTATAGCAACTATCAATGGTGGGAGCTGGTGAATAATACACAGGTCATGGAGCTGTCTGACTTCCCTGCTACTTTGACACCATTGGTACAGAATATAGATACCTGGTTCCTGAACAGGCGATTGGGAATGATCGTGGAAGCGAAAGTAGGGAAGGGAAGATTGATCATCAGTAGTATTGATCTGAATAAAGAAGGAATAGTCACCCGCCAGCTGAAGTATAGTTTATTGAAGTATATGCAGTCTGCCAACTTCAAACCAGCTGTAGATGTGAAGCTGCCTGTGATACAGGAATTGTTCAGACCGGGTGCATCAAAGAAAGTAAACCTGTATACGAAGGATAGTCCGGATGAATTGAAGCCTACTGCTTTACGGTTACCTGCCGTAGTAGGCGATCACATGGTATTACAGCAAAATGCGGATGTAAACATATGGGGATGGGGCATAGCTGGTGATAAGGTGACAATCCGGAATAGCTGGGATAATAAAACTATTGCGACCACGGTGGGTAAAGATGGCCGCTGGCAGGCAGTACTGCCTACTGCCAAAGCAGGGGGGCCGTATACACTGGCGATAAATAATATACGGTTATCTGATATTTATTTGGGGGAAGTGTGGTTGTGTTCCGGGCAATCAAATATGGATATGACGGTAGCACGCGAGGATCGCTATTGGTGTGGCGTGTACAATGAAGCAGCGGAAGTTGCGGCAGCCAATTACCCATTGATCCGTGTTTTTGATACCGACTTTACGCCAACTGATACCATTCAAACGGATGTAAAAGGCAAGTGGGAAATTTGTTCACCGGCTACAGTAGGTCACTTCTCTGCCGCCGCGTATTTCTTTGCAAGGCATTTGCAACAGCAGCTGCAGGTACCGATAGGTTTGCTCACCACTGCTTATGGTGGCAGTACGGCAGAAGCGTGGGTAAGTAGAAAAGAATTAGCTGCCCATAACTTCCAGTATTTATTAGATGCGTATGCGCAGAAAAAGGCCGTGTATGATACCAGCTTTGTAGCGCGTGCAAAATATAAAACAGCGATGGAGCGCTGGAATGCAGATGCGGCTATCGCAAAGGCGGAGCATAAAGATCCTCCCCGGAATCCAAAAGATCCTGACCCTGAGCACGATCAGCATAGTCCTGCTGTATTGTACAATGGGATGGTAGCGCCATTGATACCTTATACCATTAAAGGAGCTATCTGGTACCAGGGAGAGTCCAATGCCAACAATCCAAACATATACCGCTCTTTGATGGAGACATTGGTAACCAGTTGGAGAGCTGAGTGGCATCAGGGAGATTTTCCTTTCTATTATGTGCAGTTAGCGAACTATGGCAAACCAGATTCATTGCCTGTGAGAGAAAATGGAACCGTGTTGATCAGACAGGCACAGCTGGAAAATTTAAGCATTCCAAATAGTGGGATGGCAGTGGCGATAGATAATGCGAATCCGGAAGATCCGGGGAATATACATCCGAAGAATAAGCAGGAGATAGGGTTGCGGTTAGCGTTAATTGCTGATGCAAAAGTGTATCATAAAGAGGTGGCCTATAGTGGCCCGGTATTTTCAAAAATGGAAGTACAGGGCAAACAGATCAGGTTATATTTTGAACATACAGATGGAGGGCTGATGGCAAAAGGTGATACATTGAAAGGGTTTGCGATAGCAGGTGCAGATCAGCATTTTGTATTTGCAAATGCACGGATTGATGGGAATACGGTGATTGTATCAGCACCAGCGATTTCAAAACCCACAATAGTAAGATATGGATGGGCCGGCAACCCTGCCACAAATTTATATAACAAGGCAGGTTTGCCTGCGAGTCCGTTCAAAACAGATTAATACAGCGTCTGCCTTTTAGCCGGCCGTGGGCCCACACCACCGTCCTCCGCAGCCTCACGTCGCCTCGCCGCCCGCAAAAAAAAGCTTCTGCCGAAGGCAGAAGCTTTTTTTTGCCAACAGATACCAGATTTTCCATCAAATAGTACAATCCTCCATTGTTCTCCCCTTTCCATGCCTCTATTTTTATCCCATGGAATCGCATTACCAGCAACAACGGCTCGCGCGTCTTAAACGTTTAGAAAAACTATTGCTCATTCTCATCATATCGGCTACCGCACTGGTAGCATGGTTATTCTTTTTCAATTAGTATCAACCAACGAAAGCGTTATGAAACAAATTTTATTATTGGCAGCTTTGCTCCTCCTCGGGCAATGCCTCCATGCCGCATTCGCCCCGGTCACAGGACAAATCGTGGACGATGCCGATCAGACACCATTAATTGGTGTGAGTGTAAAGGTGAAAAACACCAATAAAGGGACTACCACCAATGCAGAGGGACAATTCACGCTCGATGTACCAGACAATATCGTACTCGTCATTTCTTACGTCGGCTATGAACCTAAAGAAGTTACTGTGAGTGGTCCACACCTCACCATTCGTTTATCAAAAGCAAACAAAGGATTGAATGAAGTCGTCGTAATTGGTTACGGCAGCGTCGCCAAAAAGAACCTGGTAGGTGCCGTCGCTTCCATCGGTGAAACCCAGATCAAAGATCGCCCCATCACCCGCATCGACCAGGCACTCGCCGCTCAGATGCCCGGCGTACAGGTTCAATCCATTACAGGTACACCCGGTGCGGCACTACAGATCAGGGTAAGAGGCGCCGCCTCCGTATCCGGCAGCAATGATCCTTTGTACATTGTAGATGGGGTACCCGTTGATGACCTGGGCGATATCGATCCTGCTACCATACAATCTGTAGATGTGCTCAAAGACGCATCGGCTGCTGCGATATACGGCGCCAGAGGCTCAAACGGTGTAGTGCTCATCACTACCAAAAAAGGGCAGACAGGAAAACCCATCATTGCATTCTCCGCCACCTATGCCAGGCAGGCACCTGAAAAGTTAGTCGCCATGATGTCGCCCACAGAATGGATCCAATTCAAAAAAGACATTATCGACTCTTCCTGGGTCGCCCTTGGCAGAACAAAAGGAAAGAGCTATACGGCCAGTGATAACATGGATTTTCGTGCCTCCGAATTAGGTGGCACCGTTGCGAACACACATGATCTGGCCAACACCACTTATATGTATGATCCTTACTGGGCGTACGGTACAGATAGTCTCGATTATGTGAACTGGCAGGATGAATTTTTCAGGCCGGCCTGGATGCAGAAGTACAACCTCTCTGCCTCAGGAGGTAATGAAAATGTAACGTACCTCTTATCTGGCGAATACATGGATCAGGATGGGATGGCGGTAAACACTGGTTACAAACGTTACACCTTCCGTTCCAACATGGAAATTAAGGTAAGCGAACGGGTGAAAGTCGGACTGCAATTATCACCTTCCATTTCATGGACAGATGGTGCAGGCATCGATGGCCGTAGTGGTATTGGTCCATCTGTAGCTGGTACAGCACCCATACAGGAGAAGGGCGTCGGTGTACACTCCGGTGCTATCACCTCTGATGCTTATCGCTGGGTAGCAGACCAGATCAGCCCTGTAGAAGTGATGGAAAAAACGATGAACAAAACAGAGCTGACAAAGTTACTCTCTCAAATGTATATCAATGCGGCATTGGCAAAAGGCCTTCGCCTGAACCTGACCGGTGCCTGGAACAGCAGTAGCAGTGATTACAAATATTACCAGCCAACCTCCGTGACATCTGCCAGGAGAACTGCTACTGAAGGTTCCCAGAGTACAGCCACCCGCAAGACTGCCCGTACACAATACTACCTCTTTCAGGCATTGCTCACCTACGATAAGCAACTGGGCAAACATGGTTTTAACTTCATAGCCGGTGCAAGTACAGAAAACAATAACGCGGCGAATACTGCACAAACCAACAAGGTATTTGCCAATGATAACCTGTACACTTTTGACCAGGGCTCTTCTACCGTGACTACATCCAGCACGACAGAATCAAAGCGCACACTCGCTTCCTTCTTTGGTCGTGTCAATTACAACTTCAACAGCCGGTATTTATTATCAGTGAGCTTCCGGCAGGATGGTAGTTCCCGCTTTGGCGAAGACTCCCGCTGGGGTGCGTTTCCTGCCGCTTCTATCGGTTGGAGGATCAGTGATGAGAACTTTATGAGTGGCCTGCGACACATCCTGAGTGACCTCAAAATCCGCTACTCCTGGGGGATTGCCGGTAATGACCGCATAGGAGGTGATTATCCATCTATCGGCTTAGTGTCCAGCACCAACTACGTATTTGGAGAAACACAGGCACAAAGCACCGGTTTCTCTGTGACCAGCATTACCAATCCTAACCTTAGGTGGGAAAAGACGACCTCCAACGATATCGGCTTCGATGCAAGTATCCTGAATGACCGGTTCGCCCTCTCTTTTGACTATTACGACAAGATCACCAGAGACCTGTTACTAAGCGTACCCGTAGCCCGTGCTACCGGCTTTACAAAGGAAAACTCCAATATCGGTTCTGTCAGGAACTGGGGGTATGAGATCAACCTGAACTCGAGGAACATCCGCGGTAAGGACTTCAGCTGGGAAACGGCCTTCAACTTTTCCTGGAACAAAAACAAGGTTGTACAATTGAACAACGACAACACTCCGATCTACACCGGTTGGGAGAATACGGTAAAAATAGCCGTAGGAAGGCCATTATACACCTATGTGCTCTACGATGCTATAGGTGTATACCAAACGGAAGAACAGCTGAAAAACCTGCCTAAAAGGAGCAGTACGATTATTGGAGACCCTGTATACAGAGACGTGAACAAAGACGGTACGATCGATGCCAATGATATGACAGAAGTGGGCCATCCTAATCCCAACTACACCTGGGGCATGACCAACCGCTTCAGCTACAAGCGCTTTGACCTGTCTCTATTATTTCAGGGACAATGGGGCAACCAGATCTTCAGCATGTTTGGCCGTAACATCGACCGGCCGACCACCGGGCTGGGTAACTACAATGCAAAGCAGGTGTGGGTGAACCGATTCCGTAGCGTGAGTGAACCCGGAGATGGAAAGACACCCCGCATCGATGCATCCACCGCCAGTTTATACGATACCCGGTGGCTCTACACAGGTGCTTTTTACAAGATCAAAAACCTCACCATCGGGTATACTTTCCGCCCGGGTTTTGTAAAAGGTATCCGTAATGCGCGGCTATATTTCAGCGCAGATAACCTCTGGATGCATGACAACTACTCCGGTGGTTATTCTCCTGAAGCATTTCAGTCCGACTACCTGAGTGACTGGTCCAGTTACCCGACCGCACGCACGTACAGCATGGGTATTAATATCGGATTATAAAAAATAAGTTACATGAAATATATTATCGCAATCATTTGCATCGCCATACTGGCCGCCTGTAATAAAGATTTCCTGGATACAGCGCCCATCTCCAATCAGAATGAAAGCAGCTATTACAAAACTGAGAACGACATTGTGCAGGCCGTGAGCGGGGTGTACAACAAGCTGCTCGCTTTCCCTGACGTGAATAATTTATACCTGTCCGAGGTACGTTCCAACAACTACTATGTAGCCCGACAGGATGCTGCGAGGGATTACTTCAGCCTTTCTGCATTTGAAATCACAGCTGCCTTAGGTACTTTGCAAACCGCCTGGACGAATGATTATGAAATGATAGAAAGAGCGAACCAGGTATTGGACAAGATAGATAATATCTCTTTCGCAGATACTACCAAACGTAGCAGGATGAAAGGAGAATGTAAGTTTCTCCGTGCACTCGCTTATTTTGAATTGGTAAAAACCTTTGGCGCAGTACCTTTGATCGAAACAACGGTTTCTTCAGCAGAAGCGCTCAACTATCCCCGTGTCGGTGCAGATACTATTTACAACTTCATTGTCAGCGAACTCACTACAGCGGCTACTTTATTACCTACCAGTTATAGTGGCACAGATAAAGGGCGGGCTACAAAACTGGCTGCTTTAGGTTTATTAGGCAGGGCATACCTGTTCATGGCAGGGTATCCGTTTTACAAAACAGAAAACTATACCAATGCGGTCAATGTACTCAAACAGGTGCTGGATGCAGAGAATAGCGGCTGGACCTTTGCCTCCACCTATGCAGAGATCTTCAAGACAGCCAGCGATAATAAATACTATCTTTTCGAAGTACAATATCTGTCAGGAGGGAAAGGCTTAGGCAATCCTGTACCGGGCGAAGTGATTCCGCTGGACATGGATACAAAGATCACTCCTTACGGCAGCTACTATATGCAGGGTTTTCCTTCCGATGACCTGATCAGTAGTTTTGAAGCAGGAGATATGCGGGAATTTGTGATCCTGGATACGATATACAGAAACAAATCAGGTGTGTTGACGAAGCGGAACTATTTCAAAAAATACCTTGACTCCTCAGCCGCTGCGTCTATTCTCAGCAGCGCTGACTGGGGTATTAACTTCCCCATTTTAAGACCGGAAGATGTAATGCTTATGTATGCCGAGGCCGTGAATGAAACCAGTGGTCCTACAGCAGAAGCATTGAATCTGGTGAACAGGATCAGAACAAGAGCAGGACTTGCAGTTATCTCCGGTGTATCACAATCTGAATTCAGACTAATATTGGAAACTGAAAGAAGACATGAACTGGCATGGGAAGGACTGTATTGGGGCGACTTAGTACGAACAGGAAGGTGTTTGGAAGTAATGAACCCATGGTTACAAACGAACTATTCAAAAACGATAGATGTGACACAGGAATTATATCCAATTCCTCAATCTGAAATGCAAATAAAACCGGGCCTGTATTACCAGAATCCCGGTTATGAATAAACACAAATAAGGGGCTGGTTATACAACCAGCCCCTGTATATCACCCTTAATAATTATATCCTTTTCTTTTGAATAACCAGATATTTCTCCATCCATCTCCCTGTTGCACCAGCGTCAGTTCATTCTCATTCAACTTCACAATCGTATACGTCGTTTTCGCACCCAAACTAATATCACTACCCGTTATCTTTACTGTTTGCGCTGTGGTATCCAGGTCAAAGATGGCTTTGGTTTTCGTGCCATTATGATTAAAAGTAAAGTTCTTCGCACCATCCAGGTCAAAAGTCATTTCATCAGCAGCTACACCCTGTGACACAAGGTAACTCTCTCCATTCGTCCACCATGCCGGTGTAGTCGCATCGCCCGGGCCATTCCCATAGCAATACAAAGTAGGTACATCCACCGCCCATACCCATGTCTTACCTTCTGCACCATTTGTCAGCAGGTTCCACAATGCACTACTGAAATATTCCGGGTCGTTCTCTGATACGGTGATCTTTGTAGAATCGCCTACAGGGCCGCCATGGGTATAGATAGTATACTTGACCCAATAATCACCAGCAAAAGGTAAATTGATGGTATCCTGCATTTTCTTGGAGAACCCACCGGTATATTGCCAGAAAGGAATATATCCGCCACTGGTTTCACTACTCAGGTAGATGATATTATCGTGCCCGTCTTTCTGTGTAACAGAATATTTCAGGCCGGACTGTGCTACGGTCGGAGACCCCATGCTCTCCTCATCTTCTTTGGTACAGGCAGTAAAAGCAAAAGCCAGTACCAGGAGTGACAGTATAATATAGTTTTTCATTTTTAACAGTTTTGTGGAATTATAAAATCACCAGCCAGCGTTTTGCTGATACACGCCATTAGACAAACTGATTTCCTGCTCCGGAATTTTGAACAGGCCTTTTGTGGCAGAAGGGAAGCTCACCGTAAAATCAGATGTAGTACCTGAATTGTCGATCGCGGCCTTTGCAACATCTATACCCTGACGCAGTAAGTCCCAGTAGCGCTGTCCTTCCAGTGCCAGTTCCAGTCTGCGCTCATTCATGATGAGGGCTTTGCCCGTTGCATCGGCAGTGAGCGTTTTACGATAGTTGGTACTTAAGAAAGCCCTGTCGCGTACCTGGTTATAGTAGTCCTGTGCTTTAGACAGGTTGCTTTCGAGATTCAGCTCTGCTGCCATCAGCAATACATCGGCATAGCGGATCACTACATCATCATAATAGTTGTCAATCTGGAAATCACCACCCAGATCCACGGCATTGCCTTCATTCATGGGTGTATATTTCTTCCAGAAGTAACCGGTGTATTGTGCCTGATCGCCCTTTGAGTAAGCAGTGAGGTTTTCATTTTCAATAGAGATAATAGAACCACCACGGCGGGTATCATTATCATCATACGCATCCCAGAGACTTGTGCTCACGGTACCGGCACCCCATCCTTTATAATAAGGATCCAGTACCTGGTTACGAATAGCGATGTCTACCTGCATACGGTTACCATTGTGCTGATTCCAGTTGCCCAGCCCTTTGTATGTGAATTTAATAGACCATATGGTTTCTTTATTGTCTTCTCCTACAAAGTTGGAGAGTGAGGACTGCCAGAGGTTTGCAAAGTTATCTACCAATCCGAAACCGCCGGTGTTGATCACGTTATCAAGGTAAGTAATGGCGTCTGCTTTTGTAATCACACCTGCCAGATCTGTCTGACTATAATAGCCGGTGTAGTATAAAAATACGCGACCTATCAGTGACTCAGCCGCCCATTTGTTCACCCTGCCATAATCGGAAGAAGAGATGCTGGCATAAGGTGTAGCTGCCAGGTGATCAGCTGCATACTTCAGGTCTTCTGCGATCTGCGCATAGACTACTGCAGGATCGGATTGTGGCAGACCCAGTTCACTGGGTGTGAGCGGAGCGGTCGTCATTGGGATGTTGCCAAATAACCTTACCAGGTCAAAATAAAAGTATGCTCTCAGATAACGTGCTTCTGCCGTATACTGTACTTTCAGCGTGGTATCGCTACCCCAGCTTACACCATCAATTTTTGACAGGAGGATATTTGCCCTGTAAATACCTGTATAATATTTCTGCCAGAGGCTCAGGTTCATGTTGGATGACGCTTCGAAGCGGTCCCATTGTTTCCATACCAGGTCAGAGGTACCACCGCCGCCAAAACAGTCGTCGCTGGCTATTTCAGATACGAGGTGGATATTATCATAGTCACCGATTTCCAGTTGATTGTATACGGATACCAGTGCCTGCAATGCCTGCTCCGGTGTTTTATAGAAAGATTCTTCCGTCTGTTCATCAACAGGGGAGCGTTCCAGGAAGCTCTTGCTACAAGCGGCAAAGAACGCGATTGCTATAGCTGCTAAGAATATTTTTTTCATGTGGAATGTTTTAGAATTTTACGTTCAGGCCCAGTAACAGTGTCTTAGGCTGTGGATAGGTACCTACGTCAATGCCGGAAGCCCAGGAAGAAGGACCATAACCAATTTCAGGGTCTATGCCTTTATACTTTGTGAACGTAAACAGGTTGGTACCGGAAACGTATAATCTTAATTGTTGAACAGGCATTTGCGGGAATACCTTCTTGAAGTCAAAACCAAGGTTCACACTCTTTATGCGCAGGAAAGAACCGTTTTTAATATACAGGTCAGAAGAGCGGATCCAGTTCTGGTTCAGCTCAGCACCATCTGTAACACGAGGTATTTTGTTAGAAGTACCTTCGCCTGTCCAGCGACCCAGGATCTCTGTAGAATAGTTATTGAGCGGGCTGGAGAAGTCGTGTGTACCATCCCAGATATTGCTGCCCTGTGTGCCATAGATCGCAACAGTAAGATCAAAACCCTTGTAACCCAGGTTCACATTGAAACCATAAGTAAACTTAGGAAATGGATTGCCGATCATGGTTTCATCGTTCGCATCAATTACGCCATCACCATTCAGGTCTTTGAAGCGTACATCGCCGGGTTGTGCATTCGGCTGGATAGGAGAACCATCTTTACCTTTGTAAGCAGCGACTTCGTTTGTATTCTGGAAGATACCATCTGTTTTGTAGCCATAGAAGTAACCCATTGGGAACCCTTTCTGTGCACGGTAGAACTCTGGCATACTGGCATAGGTGATGCCGGTAGAACCATTGATGATCTTTTCCTTGTTAGGAATGTCCGTCACCTTGTTACGGTTCACGGTCAGGTTACCATTCAGTCCTACAGAGAGCTCATTGAATTTGTGATCCCATCCCATTGCCACTTCAATACCTCTGTTACGCACATCACCACCATTTACGAGGGCAGTGGTGGCACCGGATATAGCAGGCGTGTTCACACTTACCAGCCAGTCTTTTGTCAGCTTATTATACAGGTCGATAGTCAGCGTGAAATCTCTGAAGAGCACCGCATCGATACCAAAGTTGGCCTGTTCGGAAGTTTCCCATTTCAGATCAGGATTGGCAGTTTTAATTGGTGCCGCACCTACGTAAGCTACATCACCACTACCGAAGTAGTAACCCAGGTATTGGGTGGAGAGGGTAGACAGGTATTGGTACTGAGCAGATGGCAGATTACCGTTTTGGCCCCAGCCGGCGCGGATCTTCAGGAAGTCCAGCCAGTATTTTTTCAGCCATGGTTCATTGGTAGGTACCCAGCCCGCAGAGAAGGAAGGGAAACGACCATACCGGTTGTTTGCACCAAATGCAGTAGATCCATCTATACGGAATACGGCAGTGAACATATACTTTTCCGCATAGTTATAGCCAATACGGCCAAAATAGGAAAGCAGTGCAGAAGAACCTCTGGAACCATATACTTTTTGTGTACTGTCTGTCGTACCATTGTTGATAATTGCATTGTCCAGACCTGTTTTAGTCAGGTCCTGTTTGTAACCATTGATATAAAAGGTGGTATTTTCCATGGAGTTTAAACCCACCAGCGCATTGATGTTGTGCTTGCCAAACTGGCGTACATAGTTGATGGTGTTATCCCAGTTCCAGATGGCAGTGCGAGACATACCCTGGTTGGCCTGTGAGTGAACATTATATTCAGTGGTAGACAGCTCATAAGTGGGTTTATAGCTGTTGGTATTTTCGTACTGCAGGTTAATACCGAAGTCAGAACGGATATTCAGTCCCTTGATCGGTGTGGCCTGCAGGTAAGTATTACCAATGAAGTTGTCGTAGGTATTCTTGTTCTGGTATTTATAGTACATGGCAGCTACGGGGTTAGCTTCACCCACGTTCCAGGTAGACTTACCGAAAGCCCCGGTAGAGTCATACACATCGAAGAGCGGACTTACATTCAGTACGCCATGCATCGTATTGTCATAAATACCGCTCACACCCACACCTTTTTTTGCAGAGCGGGAATAAGTGAGGTTTTCACCAAATACGATCAGGTCCTTGTAAGCCTTATGTTCGGAGTTGACGCGGAAGTTGATACGCTCATATTGGGATTGTCCTTTAAAGCCAATGATACCATTCTGTTTGGTATAAGACAGTGAGGCTGCGTATACAGAATGGTCATTGCCACCAGACATAGAGATACTATGGTTCATCATCGGTGCCTTCTTGTTGTACATCGCTTCCTGCCAGTCGGTGCCTTTACCCAGTGCATTCAGTTCTTCGGTGGTGAAGTACGCATTGTTGCCGGAGTTGATCGCAGTTTCATTCATGATCACACCATAGTCGTGTGCATTCAGCAACGCCATTTTGTGAGAAGGGTTCTGCACACCATAATAAGCATCGTAAGCCAGTTTAGTAGGTGAGTTTTTACCTTTGACAGTTGTGATCAGTACCACCCCGTTTGCACCACGTGAACCGTAGATAGCGGAAGAAGCGGCATCTTTCAGTACGTCAACACTGGCGATGTCAGAAGGGTTCAGGTAAGAAAGGTCCGTTACCTGCACACCATCTACAATGTAAATAGGATCGGCAGTACCTACAGTTCCTGTACCGCGTATGCGTACTTTCATAGATTCGCCGGGTTGGGCAGATACAGTAGCGATTTGCACACCGGCAGTCTGACCCTGTAAAGCCTGGTCTACACGCAGGGAGTGGTTTTCTTCCAGTTGTTTGGTATTCACATGGTCGATGGCGCCGGTTACGAGTTTTTTCTTCTCCGTACCATAACCGATCACTACTACTTCGTCTATTGTCTTTGTGCCTTCGGTTAACTGGATGTTGATGGTTGTTTGTCCTTTTACGGTGATCACCTGTTTATTGAAACCCATGAGGGTAATTTCCAGGGAATCTCCATCTTTCACCTGCAGGTGAAAGCGGCCGTTGATGTCAGAAATGGCACCATTGTTCGTGCCTTTTATGCGCACACTGGCGCCTGTGAGTGGTTCATCTTTACCAGCTGTGGATACTCTTCCTTCGAGCTGGTGAGAGTTGGTCTGTGCAAATGTCATAGTACCGGTCAGCAGCATTGCTATAAGCAGTATGCCCCTGATCCCCCAGGATGCAGCCACAAAATCGTGGATTTTGTAAGCAGTTTTCATAATGTTAGAATGTTTGTTTCTGGATGATGTAAGAATTGATGGTCGACGAATTTTGTGTTGTTCACAACGTATTAAATGTTACTGTGGTTTTGGTTTTAAAGTTTTATACGGATCATTTGTTCATTGCCATTATACTGTACCAGCTGGCCTTTGTTGGCAGCCAGGTCAAATGCTGTTGGATGTGTTGGATCTATCTTTACAATACGGAAACTACGCTGTTGCAGCATGCCGGGAAATTCACCTGTGCGCTTGCCGATCCGGAGCGTATTGCTGGCATTGTTATAGGTAAATGTGATAGTGCTGAACATACCTTTTTCATAGTTATAGTTCAACCCTTCATCCTCATAGAGGTTGAATGTGCCATTGCTACCGCCATAGACATATAAGGTAATGGTATCAGCAGGTTGCTGGCCGGTGTATTGCAGCTCCGGACCAAAGGGTACAATGCTGCCTGCTTTTACATACAGTGGAATACGATTCAGTGGTGCAGCAGCTGTGATGTGCTGACCGCCTTCGGTATATTTACCATCATACAGGTTGTACCAACCCTGTCCTGCTGGCAGGTAGAGCTCACGGGAGCGCGCTTTGTAAGCATACACCGGGTTAACCAGGAAGGCAGGGCCGAACATAAACTGGTCTCCTATATGCCGAACGGCAGTATCCTGATCGAAATCCATAATCAGCCCACGCATCAGTGTATAGCCGTTATGATAAGTCTGTCCGGCCAGGGAGTAGATGTAAGGCATTAACCTGTAACGAAGCCGGTCGTAATAAACGATTGATTGATATTCCTGGCTGTTCTCAGGTGCGATATTGTACACTTCCCTGTATGGATACTGTCCGTGAGCACGGAACAATGGACAAAAGGCCCCGTATTGATACCAGCGTGTGTTCAGTTCCCGCCATTCCTGTAAATTATCCCCCTGTGGATCAGGCTTGTCATATTTATCTTCTACATAGAAGCCCCCAATATCCGTAGTCCAGTAAGGTAAACCAGACATACAGAAGTTCAGACCAGCCGGAATTTGCCTGGCCAGTTCATCGAAGCGTGCTGCGATGTCGCCACTCCATGTTGCAGCACTATAACGTTGTAATCCGGCAAACGCGGAGCGGGTAAGGATAAACACACGCTGATCAGGTTTCTGTTCTCTCTGACCTTCATAAATGCCTTTTGCATTCATGAGCGCGAAAGGATTAAAGTATTGTGTGGATGGCCCTAAAGCAGTAGGGTTCATCAGTTGTTTGCGGTATTCGATAGTTGAGTTGGAATAGATATCCGGTTCGGTCGCATCCAGCCACCAGGCGTCTATACCTTTGCTGAATAAGTGTGTATTTATGATAGACCAGAATTCTTTTCTTGCATCCGGATTGAAAGCATCGTAGAAAGTAGATACATAGCCTTTGCCGATCCAGTCGCGGATGGTGTCTTTGATACTTCTGGTGTACAGGTAACCCTTGTCATTCATCAGTTTGTAGTTCGGGATATCCTTGTAGAACTTAGGCCAAACTGAAATCATGAAGTGGGTATGATACAGGTCATGGAGGGAGTCGATCATTCCCTTCGCATCCGGGAACCGGGCAGTATCGAAGTCCTGGCTTCCCCAGGCATTTTCTTCCCAGTAAGACCAGTCCATTACGATATTATCCAGCGGTATTTGTCTTTTTCTGAATTCCTGAACGGTGCTGATCACATCTTTTTGCGTCTTGTATCTTTCACGGCTTTGCCAGAAACCCATGGCCCATCTGGGCAGGATGGCGGCTTTGCCTGTGATGGTGCGGTAGCCATTGATGATCTCATCAGGATGCTCACCATATATAAAATAGTAGTCGATCTTTTCACCGGCTTCGGAGGTAAAGGCCATTTTATCTTTCAGGCGTTCCGGGGTGGGAGAGAGATGTTTCAGGGAGATAAAGGCCTGATCTGATTCGGGGATCCATTCTACCTTCAGGTCATGCTGTTCGCCTGTTTGCATGGTCTTTTTAAAGACGGAAGGACCAGGATTCCAGCCCTCCCGCCATTTGTCTAGCATCAATACTCCATCGATCCATATTCTGATGTAACCGGAAGCCGAAATGTAAAATTTCTGATCGCCCGCTTCTTTGGGGCTTACCTTTCCTTCCCAGGTTACGATGCCTTTTGCCATTGGGTAACCGGCAGGGATAGTTTTGAGGGACGGGATAAAGGAGTAGTCAATTTTTGACTCTCCCCGTTGCAGGAATACGCTGTCTTTTTGATAGCGCATGCCATAAGTCGCCGTTAAAGCCCCTTTTTGGCCGTTTTTATCGGTCAGATCAAGTGTGGCCAACTCTTCATATGGGCGGTCGTCTCCAAAGCGGGTAATGGAATAATTATCCCACAGGATACCATAATGGCGGCTGGACAAAACAAAGGGTACAGCTACCTGGCTATTATATTGCGTAAGGTCTACATCCTGGTTTTTATAGTTCATAAGACCAGTCTGTGGCTGGCCCAGTCCATAAAAAGCTTCATCAGCCGGAGAATCAAAGAGTTGCTGAAGTCGGAAAAGCTTTTTACCGTCTATAGTTACAGGCGTAAAAGCTTTCCCTCCTTCGTTTATGATGGTGTTACCCTGGGCGTCTTTAAATTGAACTTCACCGGTGGTAATGTCTACAGTAGCTATTAAGGCATTGGTTTTCAATGTAGCTACATTGCCTTCTTCTGTAGATGTCCATTTTACATCCTGGTTATTACCTACTACCGATATCAGGCTGGGGGTAGTAGAAATTTTGTCTTCAGGAGAGGCGGAGACCCTGATAATTTTGTCATTGATCACTTGTAATCTTACCTGTTTTACATCGCCTTCTGTTTTGATCAGTAAGCCATCTTTCAATTTTTCTACACGGTCGGTGTGACAAAATTGAAAGCAACAGGAAACAATCACAATCGGTAGGAATCGGATTTTCTTCATATCTGTGGAATTTGTCTTTACTCTTTGTTGGTCGAAGTTCGAGTGCGGACAAATGTAGCCTACTGCTACCAGACTCAGGGTAGGCGAATGTTTTCAATTAGGGGTCAAAATGTTAACTAACAAGAAAATTTAAGGGGGCTGTTTTGATAACCTTGTATTGATTATCAATCAATTACTTTAAAATTGAATTGGAAGGTCACCACCAGGTCGTCTTTGGCACGGATCATGCCGCCAAACTTCCGGGGGGGTACCAGGCCGAAGTCGGAGAAGTGGATATTTTTGGAACCGGTCATATGGATCATTTTCTGATCGTCGGTATTAGTGGTCAGGTAGAGGTGCATTTCTTTGGTCACCCCGGCCAGTTCGATCGCAACATTTCCGCACAATTGTTCTGAGTTGCCATTGAGAGCAGGGTATTTCTGAAGGGATAAGAGGGCAATTCGGAGGGCAGGGTGTTGACTGGCTTTGAGGGTTTCCCGCAGGTCATGGGTCATCATCTTGTCCAGGCAGTCGAAGTCAAATACGGCCATTTCGAGTTTACCACTTAGGCGTACTACTTCGGAACCGTTGTTCTGGTAGCAAACGAGGGTATCCCGGTTTGGGTAGTTTTTGATTTCGCAACTGAATTTGTTCACGTTAGTACTGCCGCTTACCCGAACGAGGATGTTGTTGAGTACCACCCATTTTACTCCACGGGGCACTGGCGTTTTAAAAGCCAGCAGGCAGAAAATTGTCAGTATGAAGGTAAGTGTGCGCATTGTTACAAGGAGGAAAGAAGTAAAAAAGGCCCTCCTTTTTGGGGAGGGCCTTTTTCAAATTGATACACTATCAGACATTGAAAGATTAGAACCCAACCACTGCTTCAATCACGTATCCATTGAACTTACCACCAGAGCGATAATCTGCTGTAGGGAAGTCTTTGTATTTCTGTACCACATATTCACCTTTCATCAGAATATTGTTTGTTATGAACCAGCCGGCAGCTACAGCAACACGATTTATTTTCACATCCTGGGTGTAGGTGATTGCACCTGCACCGGTACCAGCTGTGCTGTTTGCAGGGCGTGCAGTCACTTCGTTATATCTTACACCCAGGAAAACATTTTCTTTAGGGAAGAAACGGTAAACTGCATCAACTGCATATTGGCTTGCATCTCTTGTTTTTGCTTCGGAAGCAGAACGACCACTTGCTTTTTCGTAAGTACCAAATACTTCGAGGCCGCTATATTTTGCAAATACGTTGAACATACCTGCGTTGATCTTCTTGGTAAAACCAGGATTGAAACGACCAGAGAATGCGAGTGGAGTACCTGCACCGCTAGAGTTGCTTGGGTTAGAAGAAGCTTCTTCCATCACGTATTGGTAGTTAGAACCGGAACGGTCGCCACCATACAGTGTGTTGCTACCGCTACTCTGGTTGCCATAGTAGCTCAGGCTTGCACGCAAACGGAATTTCTCAGCCAGTTTCTTGTCAAAGCCTACTTTAGCTAACAGGGATGGAGACTTGTGCAGTTTGCCATCAGCATTGTTTTTGTTGTACAGGGAGTCTACGTTACCTTTGATCATACCGTTGGTTACACCCACCATACCGAACAGACCATTGTGTTTCAGGTAAACTTCAGCACCAATTTCAGTAGCAAAAGCATCCATGATATTACTTTCCATGAACGGATTATAGAGGGTCTGGCCACCATCGCTTCTACGGTAGTGAGCATCACCATAGTCTACTTCCATGTGACCCACTTTGATGGTTGCATATTTCATGATGCCATCAAGCACTTCGTTTCTGAAAGGAAGTCTGTCGATCTGGATATATCCACCTTTTACCCATGTTTCATTGTGGTGTTTGGAAGACAGGTATAAAGTTAAGTTCATGGTGATACCAGGAGCCAGCGGTACATCGAAGTACAGGTTAGCCTGTGCTGTCTGGAACCCTGCGGTGATATCTTTCAGTTTGTTACCAGCTACAGATCCTGTAGAGCTGGAATAAGAACCTACTGTATTGTTTAGTGCAGTTGGATTTTCGTGTTTCAGATTTTGGAACTGCATGGTAAAACCAGCACCGATTCTAGGTTTGATACCGTTGAAGTAGGTGGAAGTATCCTTTGCTCCTTCAAAAACGTTGATACCAGTTTTATCGTATGGTCTCCAGTTTGGAATGTTCCGGTCCTGCGCTATTAAGGTAATTGGGAAGAAGCCGACGCAAAACAACACTATATGTTGCAGACGCATTTTTGTTTTCATGGCAATCGATTTAAAATTATATGTAGTGGTTAGTGGTTTTATATTTGATGAAGTGTAACTTATTGGTGAAGTGTAAACTCGTAGCTGATAGTTACAGCGTTACCGGTTTTCATGGCACCCATCATGAAGGATGGAGGATCCACCTGGAAGTCAGTCATATTGATAACTTTGCTTCCTTTGATAACGACTGATTTACCACCGGCTGCTACTGTGCTTTTCGCAGTCAGTTCTACTGCTTTGGTTACACCAGCGATGGTCAGTTGACCTTGTGCTTTGATGGAACCATCTGCAGCTACAGTTGAAGTGGTAATTTTGAAAGTGATGTTTGGATTCTTTTTAGTTTTTAATGCTTTATATGCATTGCTATCCATGCCACTGTGTTCACTTTTCAGCGTTTCTGCACCAACAGTGTAGCTGAGTGCAGTAATACCGGTCAGCTGGCCGGCAGGGCTGAAGGTAAGGTCAGCTGTACAGGTTCCGGAAGTAGCTTTCATTTCCCAGTCGTGAAGGGTAGATGTACCGTTTACTTTGAGACTAATGCCGCTTACTACCAGTGTTTTATTCTGTGCAAATGCTGCCGCTATGATAAGTTGAACGAACAGTAATGTGGCGATTCCTTTTCTGATGATTGCTGAGTGATACATGGTAAATTGGATTTAAAGCGTTAGACGGATATCGTTCCGTTCTGAGTGCAAGGTGGTGATAAGTAGGTTGGCGGGAAATGATGGACATCATTCCGGTGCCTGATTGGAGTTGGGGTATGCCTGACAGTGGTTATCTTAATCGTTGCGCCCCTTGTAGGCAGAGGGCAAAACACCATACTCGAGCTTAAAATAGCGGGAAAAATATTTGGGGTTGTTAAAGCCGACTTCATAGGCTATTTCGGCGATGGTTAACTGGCTTTTTTCGAGCAATTGGGCTGCCCGCTTGAGTCTTATGGATCTGATAAATTCAATCGGGGGCTTACCTGTTAAGGTGAGTATTTTTTTGTAAACAGAGACCCTGCTCATGAAAAGTTCACGGCTCAGCTCTTCTACAGAGAAGTCCGGGTTGGAAATATTCTTCTCTACTATATGTAATGCCTGCTGAATAAACTGTTCGTCCTGTGAGGAGATGGCAATCTCCTCCGGATGCGCTTCTATGTGCTGTTGGAAGGTCTTTTTGAGGGATTGTTGCTGGTGAATGATATTCCTTATGCGTGACAACAGCATTTCGAAGTTGAATGGCTTGGTAATGTACTCAGACGCGCCATTGTCAAGGGCTTCCAACTGGTCTTCCTCCGCTGCACGGGCTGTGAGCAGAATAACAGGCAGGTGTGCCGTACGGGGCTGTTGCCGGATCTTACGGCAGAGCTCCAAACCATCCATTTCGGGCATACTTACATCGCTGACCACGATCGAAGGCAGGGTATTTTGTAAAATATTCCAGCCAGCCAGGCCGTTGGGCGCATCGATAATGTGAAAGTACTGACCAAGATTATCTTTGAGATAAAAACGAAAATCTTCGCTGTCTTCGATCAGGAGAATAACGGGCTTTTTGCCTGTATAGGTAGGTGTGGCGTCAGGTATTTGCGGCTCCATAATAGAGGTGTGTTGCGCAGCCCCTTTGGTAGCTGTCTGAATACCATTCACCGGCAGCAAGACCGTGAAGGCACTACCCATGCCGGGAGCGCTGTCTACACTGATACTGCCACCATGGAGTTTTACAAATTCTTTGGTGATGCTTAAGCCAATGCCACTGCCCTGGTTTACGAGTGAACCGGGTATGTCATGTTGGAAAAAGCGTTCGAAAATACGGTCTTGTTGATCGGGAGGGATACCAATACCGGTATCTTTTACTATGATGGCCAGCAAGCTGTTTTGTTGCAGTTGTAAGTCAATGGAAATATTGCCCTGGTCAGGGGTGAATTTAAATGCATTGCTGAGTAAATTGAACAGGATCTTTTCAATCTTGTCAGGGTCATAGAGCATGGTAAGTGCTGGCACATTGCTCTGGAAGTCGAGATGAATTTGTTTCTTTTCGGACAGGTCCGAGAAAGAGGTGGTGAGTTCTTTGATGAACGCAATGATATCACCTTCTGTAGCGTATAATTTGATTTCCTGTACTTCCATTTTACGGAAGTCGAGGAGTTGATTGACTAAGTTGAGTAAGCGGCGTGCATTGCGCTGTACAAGCACGAGTTGTTGCTGTACATTGCCTTCGATATCTTTTTTCAGTAGTCTTTCTAAAGGCGTAATGATTAAGCTTAGCGGCGTGCGGAATTCATGACTGATATTCGTGAAGAAACGGATCTTCAGCGAATCTAATTCATGCATGCGCCTTGCTTCCTGTCTTTCCTGTGCGATGCGTGCACGGAATCTTTCTCTTTCAAGAATAACACGCCTGCCGATGATTAAAGCGCCTATGATGAGCAGGGCATAAATGATGAATGCCAGCGGTGTTCGCCAGAATGGTGGTAAGATGGTGATGCGTAATTCCAGGGGTTGTGGTGTCCATATACCATCGTTGTTAGAGGCTTTTACTTTGAAGATATATTCACCGGGATCGAGGTTCGTGTAAGTGGCCGTGCGTGCGCCTGCATCACTGGTGAGCCATTCGTGGTTAAAGCCTTCCAGCATATAGGAATACTGGTTCTTTTCAGGATGAAAGAAATTCAATGCAGCGAAGCTGACAGAAAATTCGTTTTCCTTATATTTTAGAGTGATATGTTTTGTTTGATTGATGGTTTCAGATAAGATTGTTCTGCCATTCAGCGACTCTCCGGGAGCCATACTTTTGTTAAAGACCTGGAAGTCTGTAAGCACGACTGGTGGAATGTTTGAGTTGACAGCAATATTGTGTGGATAAAATAAATTGAAGCCGTTGCCACCACCAAAAAGGAGTTCTCCATTGCGTGTTTTGAGCGCTGCGTTTTCGTTGAATTCTCTACCTTGTAATCCGTCTGACTGATCGTAATTTTTAAACTGTTGTTGCGCGCGCATATTGGATAAACCATTGGCGGTGCTCATCCAGAGCGTGTGGTTATTATCTTCTAAAATGTTTAATACAGTATTGTCGGGAAGACCATCTTCTCTTCTGAAAATTTTAAATTGCTTAGTGTCGGGGTTGAAAAGGTTTAATCCTTCTCTTGTACCGATCCATATTTGCCCCTGACTGTCTTCAAACAGGCAGAGAACGTTTTTATGACTGAGGCTGCCGGGTTGTTTAGGATCGGCATCATAGTGGGTGAAATGTCCCTTTTGATCCATCACATCTACGCCTTCAGCGGTGCCTATCCAGAGGTTTCCTTTTTTATCCTGGAGAAATGCGGAGATGTAGGGTGAGTGTAATTTATTGTTATAGTGAATAAATTTGTTGTTTGCGAGCTGGTTTAATCCTCCACCTAAAGTCCCGATCCAGAGTCTTTGCTGATTGTCTTCAAATATTTCCCAGATGCTGTTATCGCTCAGACTGCTGGTATCATTGGCATCATGACGGTAGTGAATGAAACGTTTTCCGTCAAAGCAATCCAGACCACCAAAGTAAGAGCCTATCCATAGTTTTTGCTGGTGATCGATCCAGAGACTGACGATCACGTTGCCACTGGGTGAATTAGGATTGGATGGATTATGGAGGTATTGTTTATAGGTGTTTCTATTTCTGTCAAAGTAGATGAGGCCACCGCCGTTGGTACCGATCCAGATATTGCCGTTGGCGTCTTCTGCGAAGCGGTTTACGTCGTCGTAGGGGAGACTGTTTAATGAAAAGGCCTGGTGCTGGTAGAGGGGGAATTTTACCATGTTTTCATGGTAATAACAGAGGCCTTTTTTGTAGGTACCAATCCAGATGATACCGGCGTTATCCTTATAGAGGGTGGTAATACTATTTTGACTAAGGCTTTTAGGATCTTCACTATTGTTCGTGAGGTAGTGGAAGGTTTGTTGTTTTTTATCGATAATGTTGAGGCCACCATGGTCGGTGCCGACCCATATTAATCCCTGGTTGTCCTGTACAACACCGCGAACGATATTGTTATTCAGACCATTATTCTGATCGTAGTGGGTGAATGTTTTTGAGCGTTGGTTAAAGCAGTAAATACCCTGTACATCGTTGTTGCTGAACAGCCAGCAGTCGCCGTCTTTGTCTGCCATGAGCTGGTAAGGACTGGTAGTGGAGGTAGGGAGTTGATTTCTGGAAACGATTTGTTGGGTATGTGGATCCATTTTTTCCAGCAGGCCATTGGTATGGATAATCCAGCAAAAGCCGGATGGAGCTTGTGCCATATCCGATATTTGAGTGCCCGGGAGGAGATGGAGTGTTTTTTTGTTGGAAGGAGAGTAGCGGTAGAGGCCATCTTTGGGTGTGACGAACCAGAAGTTGCCATCGAGGTCTTTGAGAATATTATTGATGCTGTCTACAGGTACGCCAAATCTGCTGAGGGCCGGGCGCGGATCGCGCTGAAAGTTTCCCATTTGCGGATTGAATACGTTTTGTCCGTTTCTATGAGATATCCAGAGAAGGCCTTCGGGGCCTTCCATGATGCTGGTGATGAAGTTGTCGGCGATGGTGGTGGTATCTCTGATATCTTGTCTGAAGATCTGGAAGTTGTAACCATCGTATCTGTTGAGGCCGGACATGGTGCCGAACCACATGAAGCCCTGGCTGTCTTTATAGATGCAATTGACCTGGTTGGCGGAGAGGCCCTGGGTGATGTCGATACGGGTGAATTGGTATTGGGACTGTGGTGTTTGTGCCCAAAGTAACGTAAATGGTAATAGTAGCAGGATGAATAAAAACGATTTGTGGATGGTCACACTAAGAAATTTTCATAAACGTGGGTGTAATATAATTAAATGTCGGGAATACAATTTAATTTCTGTCAGGAGGTTTTTGTGCAACAGAACAGGCAACAAGCTTTGTCACTATCAATCCCGCCTTTCTGGCGTCAGCCGGAGAAAAGCACTCTTCCTTGCTGCTGCAGGCCATTCCATCACCTATATAAAAAGAGAAAGGTCGAAAGAATTCGACCTTTGTGCTAAAATTCCACGTTATGGTACTCAGGTCCATAAAATCTTCCAGCGTTTGCTATATGTAATAAGGTAATTATCTCCATCGTGAAACAACCATCCTCTCTTCTTGTTCACTTCCCCTTGGGTGGCTGTTTTTAATTATACAACAAATGTAACGAGGGCTAAAATGATTACCAAAGGTTTAGCAAACTTTTTTGTGCAATCGTTTGCGACATGTTTCTTTCCATTACATTTACCTTGCTTTTAGATCAATATAGTTTTATTTTACACCCTTTATGAAACAAAACAAAATTGGACTGCTATCCGTGCTCCTTTTATCTGCCGGAACAGTCAGGTCTCAACAGCATGCCGATCCATTAAAGCTCTGGTACAACACTCCTGCCAGGGAGTGGACCCAGGCCCTACCTCTCGGCAATGGACGCCTTGGCGCAATGGTATTTGGAAAAGTCAGCGACGAGCTGATTCAACTCAATGAAGCCACCCTCTGGTCGGGTGGTCCGGTAAAAGACAACGTCAATCCGGATGCACCTCAATACCTCCCGCAGGTAAGAGCGGCCCTCTTTAACGAAAACTACCACCAGGCCGATAGCCTGCTCCGAAAGATGCAGGGCGTCTACTCGCAGTCATTCCTCCCCATGGGAGATCTGCACCTTCGCCAGCAGATCGATGCTAATTCCGTAAAGGATTACTATCGCGACCTGGACCTGAACAACGCTCAGTCGAACACCCGCTTTACCAGCAACGGCGTACAATATACCCGTGAAATGTTCATCTCTGCAGCAGATCAGGTAATCGTTTACCATCTGAAAGCCAGTAAGAAAGGACAGCTGAACTTTACGCTCAGCGCCAGCAGTCAGCTGCATTATCAGAACGTTGTAAACGGCAAAGACCTGGTCCTCAAAGGCAAAGCACCTTCTCAGGTTGATCCCAGTTATATCAATTATAATAAAGAACCTATTATATATGAACAACCCGGCAGTTGCAACGGTATGCGCTTCGAAGTCAGACTGAGAGCCATCAGTGTCGATGGTACAATTAAAACAGATACAGCCGGCATCACTGTCAAAAACGCAACAGATGTCACAGTAATCGTTTCCGGTGCAACCAGTTTCAATGGCTATGACAAATGTCCTGACAAAGATGGTCTGAATGAAGATAAGATCGCTTCCGAACAATTGGCAAAGGCCGCCGCCCGTACCCTGAGCGACTTACGTACCCGTCATATAAAGGATTACACCAGGTTTTTCAACAGGGTACACTTTACAATCGCTGGTAGTGAAGCCGTGGCAGCACTGCCAACGGAGGAACGTTTGCGCCGCTATAGTGAAGGAGGGGAAGACCCTTCTCTGGAAACATTATATTTCCAGTACGGTCGCTATCTACTCATCTCAAGTTCCCGCACCAAAGGGGCTCCTGCCAATCTGCAGGGCATCTGGAACAAAGAACTACGTGCCCCCTGGAGCTCCAACTACACCATTAATATCAATACAGAAATGAACTACTGGCCGGCAGAAGAGTGTAACCTGATGGAAATGCAGCAACCGCTGTATGACCTGCTCATGGAACTCGCCGTGACCGGTAGACGTACTGCACAGAACTTCTATCATTTGAATGGCTGGGTAGCGCACCATAATACAGATATTTGGGCGATCTCCAATCCTGTGGGCGATATTGGCAAAGGTGATCCTAACTGGGCCAACTGGATGATGGGGGGAAACTGGCTCTGTCAGTTCCTCTGGCAGCACTATGAATTTAGTGGCAGCAAAACCTTCCTGAAAGATACCGCTTACCCTGTAATGCACGCAGCAGCACAATTCAGTTTGGGCTGGCTGGTTCCGGACAAACAAGGTCGTCTGGTGACCGCACCGGCTACTTCACCGGAAAATATCTTTATTACTGAAAAGGGAGAACATGGCGCCGTATCTATGGCTACCACAATGGACCTTTCCATAATTCATGATCTATTCACGAATGTGATCGCTGCTGCAGATGTTTTAGGTAAAGATGCCACTTTTGCAGATTCTTTGAAACAGGCATTAGCAAAACTATACCCATTGCAGATTGGTAAAAAAGGCAATTTGCAGGAATGGTACAAGGACTGGGAGGATGAAGACCCTCAGCATCGTCATATTTCTCATTTATTTGGCCTTTTTCCGGGCAATCAGATCTCTCCCATTACAACACCTGAGCTGGCAGCTGCGGCCAAAAAAAGCCTTGAAATTCGTGGCGATGGAGGTACCGGCTGGAGTAAGGCATGGAAGATCAATACGTGGGCAAGACTGCTGGATGGTAACCATGCACACAAACTCCTGAAAGAATTAATACACCTCACGGGTGATGGAGGTGTAGATATGCATAATGCCGGTGGTACTTATGCAAATCTCTTCTGTGCGCATCCGCCATTCCAGATCGATGGTAACTTTGGTGGTACCTCTGGCATCGCGCAAATGCTGCTGCAAAGTCAGACGGGTACGCTCCACTTATTACCTGCACTTCCTGATGTCTGGAATACAGGGGAGATTAGTGGTTTATTGGCACAAGGTGGTTACACTGTAGATATGAAATGGAAAAGTGGTCAGCTTACCAGTGTTACAATTCACGCCACTAAAGATGGAACCTGTATGCTGCGTGTACCGCAACGTATTAAAGCTGGTGGAAATGCACAGTTAGCTGCTGTAAAATCAAAGGATGCAGATCATGGTTTTGTGTATGCGTTGCAAACAAAGGCAGGTCAGTCTTATACATTATATAGGGTACAACGCTAACGAAGATTCTTCGACGGCGCTTCGATCGTTCTTCGACACTTCTTCGACGCTTCTTCGATGTTTCTTCGACGGCACCCGGGAAAAATCGCTTTTACCAAAGGTGAAAGCGATTTTTTCATTTATGAAAATCGAACTCAATTCTATTTTCCCCGATTACGTAAACACCCCTCCTGCATTTCAACACCCCACCATACACTACTCGGCACTCAATGCCTTCACGGGATTTGAAAACGCGGCTTTCAAAGATTGAAAACTGATCGTACAGACAGTAATAAGCAAAGTAGCTACTGCCGCCAGCACAAACATGCCGGGCTGCAGTTGAATGCGATAAGCAAACCCCTGCAACCACTTTTCCATCATCCATGCAGCCAGTGGAAACGCAATCACAATGGCGATCATCACCAGTTGTAAAAAATCGCCGGATAGCAATAACGCCAGTTGCTTCACAGAAGCGCCCAATACCTTCCTGATATAGATCTCTTTCTTTCTTTTCTCAGCAGTAAATGCAACCAGTCCAAATAATCCTAAACAGGAAATCAATATCGCCAATCCTGCAAAATAGCGGGAAAGACTACCAATCACCTGCTCTGATTTATATTGCGCCTGTACGGCATCATCCAGGAATTTGTAATTGAAAGTATATCCTGGATTGAACTGCTTATAATAAGCAGCAATGCGATCAATCGTTTGTACATCGTGTACACGCACCATGGTGATGACGGAATATTCCGGCCACAGTCTGAAAATATAGGGTTGAATGGCATCGTGCAATGAATTGAAATGGAAGTCCTTCACAACCCCAATAATCTGTACCGGTACATTCTCCGTATAAATCGTCTTCCCAATTGGATCCTTGAGGTCCATGGCTTTTACCGCTGTTTCATTCAGCACCACACCTTGGTTGTCAGTACTGAAATCCCTGCTGAAAGAACGGCCTTTCAGGAGGGTCATGCCCAGGGTTTCTGGCAGGTCGTAGTTGACAAGCATCTGAGTGAACCGGATCTGTTGATCTTTGTTTTTGCCATCCCACTCTATATGCGAATCAGGGATACCTGCTGGCATAATGATATTGCGCATCATACTGGAAGCATTCACCACCCCCGGTATTTGCCTGATGCCGGTTATCAATGCATCTTTACGCTCCATAGCAGGACCATCGGCCTGGAAATAAATAACATTTTCTCTATTAAAACCAAGGCTTTTGTGTTGAATAAATTTTATCTGCTGATAGATGACCAATACTGCAATGATAAACACGACGGATATTACAAACTGAAAGATCACCAATCCTTTTCTGGCCCATGCATTGCCGGAAGTCTGTAAAAATTTCCCTTTCAAAGTGACGACAGGATGAAAACCAGTGAGATAAAATGCAGGATAACTCCCTGCTAAAAGGCCTGTGATCAGGGGAATCGCCACCACCACATAGTCGATTTTTAAAGACAGTTGTTTCCCGGTAATCGCATTAAAAGCAGGCATTAGAAGCATCACAATACCAATCGCCAGCAGCAATGCCATAAAACTAAGCAGCAAAGACTCTCCGAGAAACTGCCTGATCAGTCTTGCCCTGGAAGCACCGATGGCTTTCCTGATACCCACTTCTTTCATCCTGCCTGCGGCATTGGCCGTGCTCAGGTTCATGAAATTGATACACGCGATGATTATAATGAAAATACCAATCAGGCAAAACATACGTACATAAGCCATTCTGCTGCCTTCCTGTAAATATCTGTCTGTAAATTTGCGGAGTGAGAGTTCTATTTTAAACGGCCATTTACCCATCGCCGCCTGTACATCAGCGCCCTGTTTCAATAAAACATATGTTTCGAATGGACCTTTTCCGTTTCCCAGATCACCAGATACAGGTATCTGGTCTACCCAAGCACCAAAGTTTAAAACAAAATCCATCCGGATAGTGCTATTCGCAGGCATGTCATTATACACCCCGGAGATGATAGCCGGGTGCGTAAAATCAAATAGTTTCCAGGTCAGTGTTTTACCAACTACATTTTCAGTAGAATGGAATAACCGCAATGCCAGTGATTTTGAAATTACCACTGAATGCTTATCAGCAAGCACGGTATTTTTATTTCCTTCTAATAAATCAAAAGAGAAAACAGAGAAGAAATTTTTCGATACAAAATTTCCAGTAGCGCTGAGTGTATTATTTCCAACACTGAGACTAAAAGGCTCAAACCATATTTGTGGTGCCATGGTCACGGATTGCTCTACACCGGGAATAGTACGTGTCAGTTCCTGACCTAATCCCCCTGAAGTGCCACTACTGGTATTCTTCAGGTTTCCCTGCTGTTGTGTGACCATCACCTGGTAGATACGGTCACCGTTTGCATGGAAGCGATCCGTTTGTAATTCATCTTGTACCCATAACCATATTAGCAAAGCACAGGCTAGCCCCGTAGAGAGACCAATAAGATTGAGTAGTGTTGATTGCCGGTCGTGCATCAGCCGGCGCAGGTTCATTTTAAACATAGTTTATTCAGTTTGCAGGCTCTTTACCGGGTTGGTCAGTGCTGCCTTTATACTTTGATAACTGATAGTCGTGAATGTAATCAATTAGGTCGCTATACCTGCTATGCAATACACATCCGTACCTACTTGAATACGATAGGCAAAGGTCTGTAACCATTAGAACACCACCAGCCTGCCACAGGTTGAGTTTTGAAAATAGGCGGTCTTTGCGAAGATTGCGCCAGGCTATAGTAAAGATACCTTTGAACATATGAGCGTTTTAGCAATCAAGCTTGCAGCACGAAACAAATGCCATAATTTTAGAAAGGTCTTATCAGTAATATACATATTTTAAAATATGTAAACTGTCCGTTTTCAGTACAGGATGCGTTCCGAAAGCGAACAGGGTAATATTTAATGGTATTGATTTTCAATCAGATAATAACGGGCACCTTATTCGTAGCTATCATTCAAAATTACCTTATGTTACATCATTACCTGTTAATTATATTCAGAAACCTGAAAAGACATAAAGGGTCTTTTCTGATCAATCTGTTCGGGTTATCTGCAGGATTAGCCTGTACCTTTCTGATTTATTTATGGGTGAATGATGAGTTTCACTTTGATAAATTTCATACAAAGAATGAGCAGTTGTACCAGGTGATGGAGCGGAGTACCGAGAATGGAGTGGTGCAGGTAACTGAGGGGGTACAGGGGCCTTTGCCAGCCGCGATGAAAAGGGATTTGCCGGAGGTGACAGACGCAGTAGGCGTGATGTCTTTGCAAAAGAACGGGATTTATTTGCCGGTCAGGAGTGGTGATAAGATGGTGAAGACTTCCGGGTTAATGGCCACCGCTTCGTTTTTTAAAATGTTTTCTTTCCCTTTGATAGCCGGGCAGGCAGATAAGGTGTTGAATGAAAAACAGACGGTGGTGATCTCTGAAAAAATGGCGCAGCAATTGTTCGGATCAGTAGAGAATGCATTGGGAAAACAGGTAGAGTGGGAATTGTTTGGCATTAAAACGCCAGCCATGGTAACGGGAGTATTGGGTGCAATACCTGCGAATAGCACCTTTCAGTTTGACTTTGTGATGTCGCTGGATTTTGAAGGGACTAGCGCGCATTGGCAAAGGTGGGAGAATTCAGGACCAAGTACTTATGTGACATTGAAAGCGGGGACAAATATAGAAAGGTTCGATGCAAAGATCAAAGATTATTTAAAAAAGTATTCAAATGATAACATCTTCACCTTATTTACCAGGCCATTTTCCAGTGGGTACTTATATGGGAATTATGAGAATGGGGTAGTAGCAGGTGGTAGGATCGTATATGTAAGATTATTTAGTCTCATCGCGATATTTATATTGATCATTGCCTGTATCAATTTCATGAACCTGAGTACCGCCAAGGCTTCCAGGAGATTGAAGGAGGTGGGTGTAAAGAAGGCGATCGGGGCATCCCGCCATTCACTCATCTTTCAGTTTCTGGCCGAAGCAGTGTGTATGGCATTATTGGCATTGTTATTAGCAGCATTGATCGTGGCAGTATTCCTGCCACAGTTTAACCTGATCACAGAGAAACAATTGGTCATTCATTTTACGCCATCGCTGGTGTTGATTGGCGTGGGTATTTCCGTAGCAGCCGGTTTGATCTCAGGTAGTTACCCGGCGGTTTATTTGTCAGGATTTGATCCGGTAGGTGTATTGAAAGGCCGGTTGAAATCGCAGATAGGAGAGTTGATCGCCCGCAAAGGATTGGTGGTTTTCCAGTTTACTATTTCATTGGTACTGATTATCGCGGTAGTCGTGATCTATAGACAGGTTCAATATGTACAGACTCAGAATGTCGGGTACAATAAAGAGAATGTTATCTATTTCGATATAGACGGTAGTTTGCAGCAGAATGGACAGGCATTTATTGCTGCAGCAAAGCAATTGCCGGGAGTAGTGAATGCCAGTGGTATGCAGGGCGGAATGTTGGAGTCAGAGAAAGGTGGTTCTACATTTGGAATTTCATGGCCGGGAAAGAATGAAAACGAGATCGTGAAGTTTATAGATCGGGGAGCTGATTTTGAACTGCTGCAAACAATGGGGATACAGGTAAAGGAAGGCCGTGATTTTAGCCGGAATTTTGGAGGGGAGGATAATAAAGTGATCTTCAATGAAGCCGCTATCAAGGCCATGGGACTACGGCACCCGATTGGAACAGATATCATGTTCTGGGGAGAGAAGTCTACTATTATAGGTGTGGTGAAAGACTTTCATATGTCGTCATTGCATGATCCCATACAACCGATGATTTTTTATTTTGCCCCTCAAAAAGCAAATACAATATTGGTGAAGATACAGGGAGATAAATTAACTGAAGGAATAGCTGCAGTGAGTAAATTGTATAAGCAATTTAACCCGGGGTATATCTTCGAATATAAATTTTTGGATGAAAGTTTTAAGGCGCAATATGTTGGAGAGAGGAGGGTAGCGACTTTATCCCGTTACTTTGCCGGGTTGGCTATTTTGATTTCCTGTCTTGGTTTATTTGGGTTGGCTACATTCAATGCAGAGATCAGGACCAAAGAGATTGGTATCCGGAAGATATTAGGTGCTTCTGTATCGAATATTGTGATGCTGCTTTCAAAAGATTTCATCAGGCTGATATTGATTGCGATCCTCATTGCATTCCCGCTTTCCTGGTGGCTGATGAGCCAGTGGCTGAATAATTATGCTTATCACATAAATATTGGTGTGGGCGTGTTCTTTTTAGCAGGTGTGTCTATTATTTTGATTGCTATGCTGACCATTAGTTATCAATCTTTGAAAGCTGCGATCACTAATCCTGTAAGAAGTATTAAATCTGAGTAAAATGAGGCTGTCATTCCCGGAGGTTGCCTGCAAGAAGTATTAAATCTGAGTAAAATGAGGCTGTCATTCCCGGAGGTTGCCAGTAAGAAGCATTAAATCTGAGTAAAATGAGGCTGTCATTCCCGGAGGTTGCCAGTAAGAAGCATTAAATCTGAGTAAATGAGGCTGTCATTCCCGGAGGTTGCCTGTAAGAAGTATTAAATCTGAGTAAAATCAACCTGTCATTGCCGGAGGCATGCCTTCAGCGAATATCATTTCGTTCTTCAGGTGATTAAAACCCTCCTTGGCCGGAATTGTATCATTTATGACCTTCACGCCACCATCAAAACCCCTTACCTTTATATAACAATTCACCTCCATGGCAAAAAAACTAGTAGTCATCGTACCTATGCCTGGTACCTACATGCTCGATGTCGCAGCCCCCTGCGACGTCTTCGCCGCTGCCGACAGTATCCTCCACGAAGGACTCGGCACCGAAGGCACCGGCTACGAAATCCTGCTTGCTGCCTATGGAGATGAAAAAACTGTTGTCAGCAAAAGTGGCATCACCATGACCTGCCCCGTCACCCTGGCGGAAATTACCCGACCCATCGATACCCTTATCGTAGCCGGTTTTCCCTTGGCCCTCCTCCAATCAGGAGACCGCAGGCTTATTAACTGGATCAAAAACAACTATCCACGCCTCCGTCGCATCGGCTCCATCTGTGTCGGCACCTATGCCCTCGCCGAAGCCGGCATACTCGAAGGCAAAAATGCCACTACTCACTGGGAACACAGCCGATCCTTCCAGGAAAAATACCCCAACATCCATGTAGATACCAACCCATTCTATACCAAAGATGGGAATGTCTACACCTCTGGTGGCGTCTCCTCCGGCGTTGACCTTTCCATGGCCCTCGTCGAAGAAGACTATGGCCGGGAAGTCGCCTTGCAGGTTGCCCGCAAACTGGTATTATACCTGAAACGACCCGGCTTCCAGTCTCAATTTGCCAACCTCCTCCAACTCCATAGCGTAGCCAACTCCCTCGCGGGAAAATTGCGCCCCTGGATGCTGGAAAATCTTGACAAAGAACTCGGTGTGGAAGAACTGGCGAACCACCTGAACATGAGTCTCCGCAACTTCACCCGCGTCTTTACCCGCGAAACAGGTATGACGCCTGCCAAATTCGTAGAAAAGCTACGCGTGGAGATTGCCAGAAAATACCTGGAAGACAGCGATTATAGTATGGAGCAGATCGCCGCCAGATGCGGTCTGGGAGGTGTGGTCTCGATGAGAAGAGTGTTCCTGCGACATATGAATGTCACCCCCAGCGATTACCGGCGCACCTTCCGCACCTCTTTCGCTGATTAATAGCAAAATGAAATTTTTTAAAATAACTACTGCATCACATCTTGTGTGATGAGGTGGACATTTATCACTTTAAAATTTAAGTTATGAGAGTAGCCATCAATGGTTTCGGTAGAATAGGCAGAATGACTTTAAGAGCATTACAGGATAAAAATGATGTTCAGATAGTGGCTGTCAATGACCTCACAGATATAAAACTACTGGCGCATCTCCTCAGGTACGATACTTCTCATGGAAAATTCCCTGGCACTATCGTACAGCATGATGATAAAATAATCGTAAACGACCAGGAGATCCTTTTCCTCAGTGAAAGGGATCCGCAAAAATTGCCATGGGGCGAGCTGCAGATAGATGTGGTCATCGAATCCACTGGTCGCTTTACCCAAAAAGAAGCAGCACAGGCACACATTACAGCCGGTGCATCTAAAGTACTGATCACTGCACCTGCTACGGGTGGTGTAAAAACAGTAGTCGTTGGCGTGAATGACGATATCATAGACAAAGACGATCAGATCCTCTCTACCGCCTCCTGTACCACCAACTGTATCGCGCCATTATTATACATCCTGGAAAAAGAATACGGTATTACCTCCGGTTTCATGAGCACCATCCATGCATTCACCATGGACCAGATGCTGCAGGATGGTCCGCACAAAGATTTTAGAAGAGCCCGTGCCGCTACCCAATCCATCATTCCTACTACCACAGGTGCTGCCAAAGCAATTGGTGATGTACTGCCTGGTCTGAAAGGTAAACTGGACGGATTCTCTTATCGTGTTCCTGTTATAGATGGCTCCATTGCAGAGTTGTCTGTCAACCTGATCAAACCTGCTACTGCACAGGAAATCAATGATCTCTTCAAATCATATGCAGACACCAGTCTCAAAGGTGTGCTGGAATATACAGAAGAACCATTGGTATCTGCTGATATCTTAGGGAATACGCATTCTTCCATCATGGATGGTACGCTGACCCGCAGTATTGGTAATCTGGTGAAGGTTGTAGCGTGGTATGATAATGAAGTGGGGATCTCTAATCGTTTAGCTGAAATGACAGTAGCATTAGCGAAACTGAATTTACAAACCGCCTGATAAAACAAAAGAGGGTGAACGCAAAAGTATGAGTTCACCCTCTTCTATTTCGGATACCTGGTGAAGGCAGATCATCCTTTATGCGATGCGTAGTGCGTTAATTTATTTTTGATACCTTCTCTTTTTTATAATCTTAGGTCGACGCCTGTACAATCAGTGTCGTTGCCAATATCTTTCGTTCAAACTCTTTCACCGGCTTCTTACTCTCCACCAGCTGTAACAACATTCCCGTCGCTATCTGCCCCATCTCAAACGCCGGTTGTCTCACTACTGTCAATGGTGGATTGAGCAACTCCACCAGATCTGAATTCGAAAATCCTACCAGCGCCATCTCTTCCGGTATCCTGATCCCCTTTGCATTTAATATGCGCATACAATTCGTCGTCAACTTATCCGACGCTGTAAAAATCGCATCTGGTCTGGGTCTTAACTTTAATAACTGGTTCATACACTGCTCCACCTCATCGATATATAACCCGGCAAACTGACTATACCTGATCATGGATTTCGATGGCTTCATTCTCGATTGTGCCAACGCCTCCATATACCCCGCTACTCGTTCCCTGCTGATACTCAGGTTTTCCGGTCCCGCCAGTACAGCAATATGTTTATATCCTTTATTGACCAGGTGCAAAGTCGCATCATACGCACCCCTGAAATTATCCACCATCACCTTATGCGTTTGCAGATCTTCCACAATCCTGTCAAAAAATACAATGGGAAATCCTCTGTCATGCAGCGCCTTCAGATGTTCCAGATTCTGTGTGCCACTACTTACTGAAATCAGTAACCCATCTATTGACCTGGAAGCCAGGTATTGTAAGGTCATCAATTCTTTCTCAAACGATTCATGCGTCTGGGAAATAATTACATTATACCCTTTATCTTTTGCTACGGATTCAATCCCGTTAATTGCCTGTGAAAAGAAACTATTGGCGATCTCTGCTACAATTACCCCAATAGACCTGCTCCGCTTTTCTTTCAGACTCAGTGCAATAGGATTTGGATGATAATTGATACGGGTAGCATATTCCAGTACCAGCTGTTTAGTTGCTATACTGATTTCATGACTGTCGCGCAATGCGCGTGAAACGGTGGAGGTGGAAAGGCCCAGTGCGTTCGCAATATCTTTTATAGTGGCTGCTTCGAATTTCATAACGTCTTCGTAAATATAATTTATTTTAACATTACCTGAAAACCGTATCTCACATTCAATAGAAAAAATTCCCCTACTTTAGTTGTCACATTCACACGTATTTGAAAAACAATGACACCATCCACTCTTTGTACACTCATCCTGTCCCTGCTCTGTACTTACGCTACTGCACAGGATCCTGGGAACGGTACCTACTGTAATCCAGTCATCAACGCTGATTATTCTGACCCTGATGTCTGTGCAGCTGGTCCAGATTTTTATATGACAGCTTCCAGCTTTAGCTGCGTCCCGGGGTTGCCCATTTTACATTCTACAGACCTGGTCAACTGGTCGCTCATCGGTCATGCGCTGCATCGCCTGCCACCTTACGATCACTTTTCGAAAGTGCAGCATGGGGGTGGGGTATGGGCGCCGGCCATCCGTTACCACAACAGGGAATTTTATATCTACTACCCGGATCCGGATTTTGGTATTTACATGATAAAAGCAAAGTCTCCCAAAGGTCCATGGTCTGATCCCATTCTGGTAAAAGAAGGCAGGGGCATTATCGATCCCTGTCCTTTCTGGGATGAGGATGGCCAGGTGTATCTCATTCATGCTTACGCAGGGAGTCGTGCAGGTATCAAGAGCGTGCTTACCCTGCATCATATGAATGCCGCAGGCACTACTGTTACAGATGCCGGTATCCTTGTCGTGGATGGCCATCCTTCCAACCCGACTTTGGAAGGGCCAAAGTTGTACAAACGCAATGGCTACTACTACATTTTTGCACCCGCGGGTGGGGTGAGTACTGGCTGGCAACTGGTATTAAGAGCGAAAAAGATCGAAGGCCCTTACGAAGAAAAGATCGTTATGGATCAGGGTAATACTCCCATCAATGGTCCTCATCAGGGAGCATGGGTGACCACAACTACTGGTACTGACTGGTTCCTGCACTTCCAGGACAAAGATGCCTATGGTCGTGTGGTACATTTACAACCCATGAAGTGGGTGAATGACTGGCCTGTGATTGGGATAGATAAAGATGGGGATGGAAAAGGAGAGCCGGTGCTCACTTACAAAAAGCCGCTCGCAGGGAATACTGTTAAAACGCCACTTACCGGCAATACTGTTAAAACATCACCCTCCACTGGCAATACTTTTAAAACATCACCGAACTGCAATGCTTTTAGCAGGCCCCTCAACTCCGATGAATTCAATACCAGCACCCTCGGTCTTCAATGGCAATGGCAGGCAAATCCACTCTCTACCTGGGGCATGCTTTCTCCTGCAAAAGGTATATTAAGACTTTTCTCAGCAAAACTCCCTGACTCCCTGCACAACTACTGGGATGTACCCAACTTACTCTTACAGAAATTTCCCAACGATACCTTCACAGTGACTACTGTCTGCAAGTTCACACCCAATCCCGGTTTAGAAGGAGAACGCACGGGCCTCATCATCATGGGGGCTGACTACGCTTCACTATCCATCCTCAAAAAAGAAAAGGAATTACAACTCGTGTACAGCAGCTGCAAAAACGCCGACAAAGGCAAAGCAGAAAGCCAACAGATCATTACAACACTAAAAGACAGCACCTGTTATTTCAGGGTGAAAATCACCGAAGGCGCCATCTGCCAGTTTAGCTACAGCACTAATGGTAAAGACTTCACCCCAATCAAAGAAACATTCACTGCCAAACCCGGACGTTGGATTGGTGCCAAAGTAGGGCTCTTCTGCACACGACCCGGTCAGATCAATGATGCAGGATATGCTGATTTTGATTGGTTCAGGATAGAATAAATTATAAAGGGTTTGCCGCCAGGCAAACCCTTTATAGAAATCCACTGTAAAAAAAATATTATTTCGCTTTCAGCGCTTCGATTTCTTTTTGCTGCGCTTCCAGCTGTTTCTTCAAATCAATGATGTACAAAGTCAGCTCTTCGATCTTCTGCATCTGCAATTTTTGCATTTCTCCCACATCCAGCCCCTCTGCAGCTATCTGTTTCTCTGAAGGAATATCAGGTAATTTGTGATTTTCTTTGATATGCGCTTCCACTTCAGCTAATGAAGGTAATTTATAACCCGGAGCAAACACATAATCCGCCCAGCTTTGCGTTACCTTTAGCTTGGTACCGCCAATAGTGCCATTCACGGCCAGGGTGTAACCCGTAGGCAGGGTGCTCATTCCCACAGCTAACCCACCTCCATTCAAATAAGAACTCCCAATAGGATTGATCACAGCTTTCACGACATTCGTAGCAGTATCATATAAAAACAGATTACCACCCTTTGAAATCTGAGCCCGGGTTTTAGTATTTGCATAATTTGTAAATAAATACCCTCCATTTGTAAACATTGCCATATTTCCCGCATCAGTATACAAAGTGCCATTCCCATTCATATAAATGTAATTCCCACTCATGTAAATTCGCCCGTTCACATCCAGCTCTGCAATAGGTGAAGGTTTATTAATTCCGATATACCCTGCACTGGAAATAAATATACCTCCAGTACTGGCATTCGTAGAAGAGTTCTGAATAGCAAAAGTATTACTTGCCCTTAAAAAACCCATACCACACACCCACTGGCCCGCTCTCACAAATGATAAATGAAAACGATTATCTCCCTGATCTGCGGGCCTTGCAATCTGTATACCATAGCCATAGGGCGTATCATCAAACCAATCTCCAAAATGTGTTTGATTACTGAACCTGGCCTTGGCTCCCACATTCATTGGAAATGCCGAATTAATATAGGTGCCTACACCTACACTCAGATTGTTAACATGCAATGTGTCGTAAGACTGAGCTAAGGCAGGGATACTTCCTGCCAGGCAAAACATTAAAATTAGTCTTTTCATAGAGTAAAAGGGTTTACAACCCAAAGATAAAATATTCCCGCAAACGTTTGCGTAAATAAATCCGCCCATTCCCTTCCAATAATAAAATTATAGCTGTAGAATTGTTTCAAGGATACGGGTACAACCTATCAATATGATACAAAAACCAGTGCCTGCCTGTATTGCCACTGTTACAATGCTTATTCCATGAGGTCTGTATAACCCATTTGAAAAAACACACAACAATTCGATACGTTATGAAAAAACTACCGATGTTTTGCTGGCTCGTGCTCAGCACTGTCAGTTGGGCGTTCGCTCAAACCCATGTTATCAAAGGAAAGGTGACCGATGCCACCACCGGCGAACCACTCATCATGGTGAGCGTTCAACTCAAAGGCACTACCACCGGCACACAAACCGACGCCTCTGGGAATTTCTCCATCAATGTCCCCAATCCACAGGGCGTGCTCACATTCACCTACATGGGTTATGAAGCACTCTCCCGCAATATTGACGGAAACACAAGCCTGAACATCGCTATGACAAAAGATAACAAACAACTGGATGAGGTAGTCGTAATCGGCTATGGTGAAGTAAAGAAAAGAGACCTCACCGGCTCCGTTGTTTCTGTCAAAGGCGCTGAACTCAAAAAAGTGCCTACTACCAATGTGATGGAATCTGTTCAGGGTAAACTCCCCGGCGTAGACATCACCAAAAGCTCCGGTGCCTCCGGCGCAAAAATCAACGTCACCGTGAGAGGCAACCGCTCTATCCGCGCAGACAACGGCCCCCTCTACATTGTAGACGGGGTACAATACCAGAACATTCAGGACATCAACTCCAACGATATTCAAAGTATGGAAGTGCTCAAAGACGCTTCCTCCACCGCTATCTATGGTTCCAGAGGTGCAAACGGTGTGATCATTATTACCACCCGCAAAGGCGCACTGGGCAAGCCTAAGGTGAGTCTCAACACTTACGTGGGCAACAACGAAGTAGCCGGCTATCCATCTATGATGACCGGCCCTCAGTACGTTGCCCTCAAAAGAGAAGCCTACCACACCACCGGCCGCTGGAACTCCGATGCCGATGATGCACTCATCTTCAACGCTGCCGAAGTGAATGCTATTCAAAACAACCTCTGGACCAACTATGCTGACCTGCTTATTCATAACGGCTTACAACAGGATTATCAGGTAGGCGTAACAGGTGGTTCCGACAAAACAAAAGTTTACTTTTCCCTCGACTACTTTGATGAAAAAGGTTTATTCAAACTCGATCGTACCCGTCGCTACAGCGCCCGGCTGAACATCGATCAGACCATCAGCAACATCCTGAAAGCTGGCATGCAAAGCCAGGTTACTTACTACGACCAGGATGCGCGCCGCGACCCTTTAAATCAGGCCAACAAAATCGTACCCCTCAATGGTCCGTACGATGCTGACGGCAATTTCGTACTGTTCCCCAACAATGGCTCTGCCATCAACCCACTGGCAGATGAACAGCCTAATATCTACCAGAATAATAGTCGTGTCACGAGAACATTCATCAATGCCTACGTAGAGCTTACACCACTCAAAGGCTTGTCTCTCCGCTCAAACCTGGGCGTAACGCTGGACAATGCCCGACAGGGGATCTTTGCTGCTAAAAATTCCATCGACAGGTCTACCGCCTCTACCTCCCGTTCCCAGTACAACACAGGTGCACAACGCTACCTGAGCTGGGAAAACGTAGCCAACTATTCACACCAGTTCGGACAGCACTCCATCGGTATCACCGGTGTAGCCAGCCTGCTCTCCGACCAGCGTGACTCGAGCTTTCTGCAGGGTGAAGGACAACTGTTGCCCTCGCAGCTTTACTATGCACTTGCCAATAGTGTAAGTGGTATAGCGGTTCGTACGAACTACCTTTCCAGTAAACTCATCTCCTTCACTGGGCGTGTGAATTACAACTATAAAGGTAAGTACCTGCTATCCCTCACCGGCCGCTCTGATGGCTCTTCTAAACTGGCCCCCGGCAATAAATGGGCGTTCTTCCCATCAGCTGCCGCTGCCTGGAGGATCAGTGACGAATCGTTCATGAAAGGACAAAATGTATTCAGCGATCTTAAACTCCGCGCCAGCTACGGTATTGCAGGCAACGATGCTGTATCGCCATACTCCACCGCCAGTTACCTGAGCAAGATCCCATTCTCTTACGATGACACCAACGCTGCCCTTGCATATGGCATAGGTAACCAGGTTGGCAACAAGAACCTGAAATGGGAACTCTCTGCCACTGCGGATGTAGGCCTGGATTTTAGTGTGCTGAATGGCAGAATTGGCGCTACGATCGACTACTATGATACTCATACCAAAGACCTGCTGCTGCAAAGGACGCTACCTTCTTCTTCCGGTGTGACCACCGTGATCCAGAACATCGGAAAGACCCGCAACAGAGGGATTGAAATAGGCATCAATACGACGAATATCAGTACCGGCAAACTAACCTGGACTTCCAATATCGTCTTCTCCAAAAACAAAGAAGAAATCGTTTCGCTGGCAGACGCCAACACCAACGACGTTGCCAATGGATGGTTCATTGGTTACCCTGTAAAAGTATATTATGATTACCAGAAACTAGGCATCTGGCAAACGGATGAAGCCACAGAAGCCGCTAAGTACGGTTACAAACCCGGTAATATCAAAGTAAAAGATATCAATGGCGACGGTGCGCTCAACACACAGGACAGAGTAGTACTGGGCAGACAGGTACCTACCTGGAGCGGTGGTTTTAACAACGATATCCGCTACGCTAATTTCGATCTGAACGTCTATGTATTCGCACGTATCGGTCAGTACATCTACTCTGAATACGCCGCCAAATTCGATCCACAGGGTCTGGAAAACAGTGCTCCTTTGGACTACTGGACGCCGGATCATGCTACCAATGCTTATCCAAGACCGAATTCCAGTGTGTCAAAAGATGGTACGCCATTCATCAAAACATTGGGTTATCAGGAAGGCTCTTTTGTGAAGATCAGGAATATCTCACTGGGATATACCTTGCCAGCAGGCGCATTGAAGACGGTACACCTCAGCAGTGTAAGAGTGTACGTCACCGGCAAGAACCTCTTCACCTTCAGCAAAGTGAAAGACTATGATCCGGAAAGAGGCGGGGACCTCAGCAACCCGCTCACCAAAATGTATGTCGCTGGCTTAAACGTAGAATTCTGATCCTAAAAAAGTAAACCATGAAACGCTACTATTTCCTCCTCATATTATTAACCGGCCTCGCTTGTAACAAGCAGCTGGAAGAATACAATCCATCGGGCCTCACCACCGACCAGGTATTCAGTACCCCCGAAGGTTTTGAAACACTGGTGAATGCCGTCTACACCTACAACCGCTGGTGGTATGGCAAAGAAGAGGGTTACAGCATCTCTGAAATGGGGACCGACCTCTGGACCAGCGGTACCGGCGATAAATACCCCGACATTACCCAATATATAAATTTACAGGCCAGCAATACCGTGATGAGCGGACTCTGGAAACAACTCTATGCCGCCATCAACCTGTGCAATACAGGCATTGGCCGTATTGACAAAGCAGGTTATACCGACGATGTCAAAAAGACACGCAATGCTGAACTTCATTTTATGCGCGCATTCTACTACTGGCATATCGTTGAAATGTGGGGCGGCGTACACTTCACAGTGGATGAAACCACAGGCGTCCAGACGACAGCTAATCGTACGCCTGCAGATACATTTTACGCGCAGATATTCCGTGACCTGGATGTCGCTGTCAACGACCTGCCACTCACCACAACGGACTATGGCCGCGCTACCAAACCTGTTGCACAGGCTTTTCTGGCCAGAATGTGCCTGACCCGCAATCTCAACGAAAGAGCGGCTGTACTCGCTGACTCTGTTATTAACAATTATGGATATAGCTTACAGGCAAAATATGCTGATCTTTGGAGCATGAGCAACCTGCAGAATAAGGAAGTGGTGTGGGCTGTGAACTATATGAAAAACCTGGTCTACGATGACCGGGTTGATGCCACCCTTTATCCCAACGGCCACTCCCGTGGTGCCAACAATGGTCACCTCATGTTCATCATGAAATACGATGACCTGCCGGGTATGCAGCGCGACGTAGCCAATGGCCGTCCTTTCAACAGGTATATGCCATCACTCTTCCTGCTGAACCTGTTCAACGAAAAAGCAGATGCCCGTTATGCAGCTACCTTCAAACAGGTATGGTATTGCAATAACCTGAATACTGCCCCAGCTGGTATGAAACTGGGCGATACCGCGATTGTGATCACTAAATATGCAGTCACCAACGCAGATACCGCCGGCAAAAAGTACAGAACGTACGACAGGAACCTGGTATATGCTACAAACGGCGGTGGTAAAGACCGTACGCACTATATTTCTCTACAGAAATTCGATGATCCTACCCGTGCCTCCATGAATGAAGAAGAAAGCGCCCGCGATGCATTCATCATCCGGCTGGCCGAGATGTACCTGGTCGCAGCAGAAGCGCAGTTCAAACTGGGCAACAATGGCAAAGCTGCTGACTACATCAACGTAATCCGTAAAAGAGCCGCCATCGCCGGTCATGAAGCCGAGATGCTCATCACCGATGCTGACATTACACTCGACTTCATCCTCGATGAAAGAGCACGTGAACTGGCTGGCGAACAGTTAAGATGGTTCGATCTGAAACGTACCGGCAAACTGGAAGAACGTATTAAAAGCTACAGCCCTGATCCGGCTACCTACTTCCAGTCTTATCACAACCTGCGCCCGATTCCGCAGGATCAGATAGATGCCGTAACTAACAAAACTGAATTCACTCAAAATCCTGGCTACCAATAAACTGTTACAGATGAATATAAGACATTACTTACTGGTATTATTGTTACCGTTGATCAGCTGGATGCCGGCTGATCAACCCCGTATTTTCCTGATTGGCGATTCCACGATGTCCAGCAAACCACTGGAAGATAATCCCGAAAGAGGTTGGGGCCAGCTGTTCCCGCAATTCCTGGATGGCATTGAAGTAAAGAACTATGCCGTGAATGGCAGGAGTACCAAAAGCTTCATCAATGAACATCGCTGGGATTCTGTTTTAGCACAGTTAAAAAAGGGTGACTGGGTGCTCATCCAGTTTGGCCACAATGACCAGAAGAAAGAAGATTCCACCCGCTATGCAGCTCCGAACGGCGCGTACAAAGACAACCTGTTGCGCTTTGTAAAAGAAGCCCGGGCCAAAGGTGCCAACCCCGTACTCATCACACCTGTGATGCGACGTAAGTTTGACGACAAAGGCAACTTCGTGGACCAGCATGGGGAATATCCCGGTGTAGTGAGGGCACTGGCCGCACAGTACAAAGTACCCCTCATCGACCTGCATAAAAGCAGTGAAGCCCTCATTGTACAACACGGTGTACAGGGTTCTGAAAAGCTATTTAAAACCACACCGGCAGGGCACTACACCAAATTGCCCGATGGGGTGACAGACAATACCCACTTTAACACCTACGGCGCTACCCTCGTAGCTGGCCTGGTGGCAAAGGAAATTCATGAGAAACACATTGGGCTGGATCCTTTTTTGAAAAAGACCGCTTTTGAAGGCAAATACCGCTTTGATCTGCCAGAGGTATATGAACCTCATTTCAGAAGAGATACGCTGAATATCCTGTCCTTTGGTGCCAAATCTGATGGTGTGACCCTCAATAGTCAGAGCATCAATGCCGCTATCGATACCTGTAGCAACAGGGGGGGAGGGGTGGTAATGATCCCTTCCGGCTTATGGCTCACTGGCCCGATTGTATTAAAGAGCAATGTGAACCTTTACCTGGCGCCGAATTCCATCTTACAGTTTACAACCGATTTTTCCCAATACCCTTTAATAGAAACAACTTACGAGGGGCTTAAAGCCATGCGCTGCCAGGCCCCTCTTTCTGCCCTCAATGCGGAAAACATTGCGATCACCGGCAAAGGTATTCTCGATGGCGGTGGCGATGCATGGCGCATTGTCAAGAAAGATAAGCTGACAGAAAGCCAATGGAAGAAACTGACCACTTCCGGCGGTATCACCGGCGAAGACCAGAAGACCTGGTACCCGTCTGAGAAATCACAGAAAGGTTCGAAAACCCAGCAGGCGGGCGTGATCGCTCCCGGCAAAACCGCTGCTGATTACAATGATATCAAAGACTTCCTGCGCCCTAATATGATCAGCATCGCTTCCTGCAAATATGTATTGCTGGAAGGCGTAACTTTCCAGAACTCACCGGCCTGGTGTTTGCACCCATTATTGTGCGAACACATCACCCTGAGAAATGTATATGCAAAGAACCCATGGTATGCACAGAACGGCGATGGCCTTGATCTTGAATCCTGCCGTTTTGCACGTATCGAAGGCTGTACGTTCGATGTAGGTGATGATGGCATCTGTATCAAATCCGGCAGAGATGAACAGGGTAGAAAAAGAGGCGTGCCTACGGCCGATGTGATCGTGAATAATTGTACGGTGTACCATGCACACGGTGGATTCGTGATCGGTAGCGAAATGTCAGGCGGAGCGAACAATTTATATGTATCTGATTGTTCTTTCTTAGGCACCGATATCGGATTGCGTTTCAAAACAACCCGTGGCCGCGGTGGTATCGTAGAAAAGATCTACGTGAATAATATCAATATGGAAAACATTCCTGCGGAAGCCATCCTCTTTGATATGTACTACATGGCGAAAGATCCTGTAGTACTGGTAGGCGAGAAAAGAGAAGCTCCTAAGGTGGAGACGATCCCTGTTACAGATGGCACGCCCCGCTTCAGGGATTTTCATATCAACAATGTGGTGTGTAATGGTGCGGCAAAGGCGATCTTTATCCGGGGCTTACCAGAAATGCCTATCAGTGATATCTACCTGAATAATATCACCATCAAAGCAGACAAAGCAGGTGATTGCATAGAAGGTAAAAACATTCAACTGACAAACGTAAAACTGCTCACTGCCGACAATGGCAAAATGAACGTGCAGGATAGCAAAGCAATAAAAATGGGAGACTAAAATGAAAAGAACAGGCTTAATTTTTCTATTAGTTGTAGCTGCCACCATGCAGGGCAACGCGCAATCTGCTGCCCCGATGGCCACTACCGTCATGAGATTATGGAAAGACTCATTACAGGAAACCGGCAAAACACCTCACTGGACTTACGACCAGGGTGTAGTACTGGAAGGCTTTGCAGGCCTCTGGAAAAACACCGGTGATGGAAAGTATTTCCGGTTTATCCAGGAAGGCATTGATTCGTACATTGACAAAGAAGGTAATATCCGTACTTATAAACAGGATGATTACAACATCGATAATATCAAAAACGGCCGTGCTTTATTGTTGTTGTACAAAGTGACCAATGAAGAGAAATATAAACTGGCCGCTGAAAAGCTAAGGGAACAATTGCGCAAACAACCGCGTACAAATGCCGGTGGTTTCTGGCACAAAAAGCGCTACCCTTATCAGATGTGGTTAGATGGTTTATATATGGGTGAACCTTTCTATGCAGAATACGCGGCTTTATTCCACGAGGATACTGCCTTCCGTGATATCACGAGACAATTCGTGCTCATGGAAACAAACAGCCGGGATGCGAAGACAGGCTTACTTTATCATGGCTATGATGAATCCCGCCAACAGAAATGGGCGGATAAGACCACAGGCCGCTCCCCAAATTTCTGGGGTAGGGCCATGGGCTGGTATGGCATGGCGCTCGTAGATGTATTGGAATATTATCCTGCCGGTCACCCGGGCAGAGACAGCCTGTTGCAGATCTTACAACGCTACGCCGCGGCTGTAAAGAAATACCAGGATCCTGCCAGCGGTGTCTGGTACCAGATCCTGGACAAGGCAGGAAAGAAAGGGAATTACCTTGAGGCCTCTGTAAGCAGTATGTTCGTGTACACACTGGCCAAAGGTATCCGCTTAGGTTACCTGCCTGAATCCTATTTAACCATCGCAAAAAAAGGATTCAACGGGATCAATAAACAATTCATTCGTCCTGCTGCCGAAGGCGGCGTAAACCTCGAAGGTACTGTTACCGTAGGTGGCTTAGGTGGCGACCCTTACCGCGATGGCAGCTATGAATACTACCTGAGTGAAAAGGTGATCCAGAACGATCCCAAAGGTGTAGGCGCCTACATGCAGGCTGCCAATGAAATAGACCTGCTGGCTATACCTAAAACCGGCAAAGGGCTCACCATCACCATCGATAACTTCTTCAACCATGAAGTAAAAAGCAATGGCACCATCTGGCATTATGTATGGGATGAGATGGATAATGGGGGGTACTCCCTCTGGGGCGAAATCTTCCACAGCAAAGGTGTGCATACCGCCATGTTGCCTGCTGCACCTACAGCTGCAAATCTGGCAAAGACAAATATCTTACTGATCGTAGATCCTGATACAGAAAAGGAAACTGCAAAACCCAATTTCATGACGCCTGCTTATGCAGATGTGATTTATGACTGGGTAAAGAAAGGAGGTATCTTAGTCATCCTGCAAAATGATAAAGGCAATGCTGAAATAGAAAAATTCAACACCCTTACAGAACGCTTCGGTATTCACTTCAATGAGGATAGCCGCAACCATGTAGAAGGAAAACAATTTGAGCAGGGGGCTTTATACCTGCCTGCAGGAAACCCTGTTTTTGCCCACACAAAGAAGATCTACATCAAAGAGATCTCGACGCTGAAACTCTCGCCGCCTGCTACCTCCATCTTCAATGATAAAGGAGATGTGATCATGGCTGTGTCCAAAGTAGGCAAGGGTGCCGTCTTTGCCGTTGGCGATCCATGGTTCTACAATGAATACCTTGATGGACGCAGACTCTCACCTGATTTTGAAAATTATCAGGCAGCAACTGATCTGGCAGATTGGATGATTCGGGAAGCAAAGAAATAATCATCCTGGTAACCTGAAATTTTATCTGCACATCAATCCAAACTTCAAAATATCAAACTCATTATATGCAATTGTCTAAAAATCACGTAGCCCTCCCGGAGCTTCCTGAAAGGGTGCTGCAATTTGGTACCGGCGTGCTTCTCCGTGGTCTCCCTGATTATTTCATAGATAAAGCTAATAAAGCCGGCATTTTCAATGGCCGCATTGTCGTGATCAAATCAACTGACAAAGGTGGTACAGATGCCTTTGCTGCACAGGATAATCTCTATACACAATGTATACAAGGGATCCATGCCGGACAGCCTGTTTCAGAACATGTTATTAATACTTCCATCAGCCGGGTGCTCTCCGCAGCATCGCAATGGTCAGAGATACTTGCCTGCGCAGAGAACCCTGATATGGAGATCATTATATCCAATACAACCGAAGTCGGTATCAGTCTAACTGACGATGATATTCATGCAGATCCACCATCATCTTTCCCCGGAAAATTGCTCGCGTTCTTACTGAAACGCTATCAGTTTAAACAGAAAGGAATGGTCATCATCCCTACAGAACTCATTCCTGACAATGGTACGAAACTGAAAAATATCGTCCTTGAACAGGCGAAACGACACCATTTGGAGCAACCATTTATCCACTGGCTGGAAACGGAAAATCACTTCTGTAACTCGCTCGTAGATCGCATTGTACCCGGTGCTTTGCCAAAAGAAGAACAGGCGGCGACAGAAAAACAACTTGGTTACGAAGACCAACTCATGATCATGTCTGAAGTCTATCGCCTATGGGCGATAGAAACAGCAAGCGAAAAAGTAAAAAAGATACTATCTTTTGCTAAAGCAGATGAAGGTGTGGTACTCGCACCAGACATCAATGTATTCCGTGAATTGAAGTTGCGCTTATTGAATGGTACGCACACGCTCACCTGTGGTTTAGCACAGCTGGCCGGATTTGAAACGGTGCGCGAGGCAATGGAAGATACCGCTTTTGAAGCAGTGATTGCTGCCCTCATGCAACATGAAATCGTGCCTGCTATTACTGATATCAATATCCGTGAAGATGCTGCGCATCGCTTTGCTATCAGCGTATTGGACCGCTTCCGCAATCCCTTCATCCAGCATCGCTGGCTCAGTATCACCATGCAGTATACGAGCAAAATGAAGATGCGTGTCATTCCCATTCTGAAGAAATACTATCAGCATGTACATGAAGTACCTGCGTTACTGGCCATGGGTTTTGCTGCTTATCTGCTCACCATGAAGCAGGATATACAGGATGATCATGCTGCATACTTCAAAGAGAAATGGGCGCAACTATCTCCTGAAGCGCTCGTACAGGAAGTACTGAAAAATGAAGCCTTATGGGGCGAAGACTTAACCAGGTACAAAGGTTTCGCTCAGGCTGTTACCGTCATGTTGAATAATTTAATCAATGAAGGAGCTGCTACCCTGATCAAACGGGTCGCTGCAGAAACAACCGTGATATGAAAAGAAGTATTTTAAAAGTCCACCCGCACGACAATGTAGTGGTGGCATTAACCGACCTGAAAAAAGGAGAGACCGTACAGGATAATGGTCAGTCGTACACGCTGTATGATGACGTGCCAGCCAAACATAAATTTACAGAAGCAGCCCTCAAAACAGGGGATCCTATCACCATGTATGGTGTACTCGTAGGCAGGGCAAAACAAGATCTGCCTGCCGGTGCGAGGATAGGCACCAACAATGTACAACATGCTGCCAGTGATTTTCAGCTGGCAGCACAGCGCAAGACTGCCTGGCATCAGCCTGATATTGCGCATTGGAAAGACCGTACTTTCCAGGGGTATCATCGTGCAGATGGTAGCGTGGGCACAGGCAATTACTGGCTCGTGATACCCATGGTATTCTGCGAAAACAGGAATGTGGAAGTGCTGAAAGAAGCCCTCACAGATGCTTTGGGCTATGGCCGTCCTAAAAAATACGCCGCCTTTGCAAAACAACTGGCTACACAATTCCAACAGGGCGCCAGCAAAGAAAGTATTATCGAAACCATCTACACAGAAAACGAAACTGCTTACCAGCAACCAAAGGTTTTCCCAAATGTGGATGGCATTAAATTCCTCACACACGAAGGTGGTTGCGGTGGTATCCGCCAGGATGCACAAACCCTTTGTGGCCTGCTGGCAGGGTACATCACCCATGCAAATGTAGCAGGTGCCACCGTATTAAGTCTGGGGTGCCAGAATGCACAGATCACCATGCTGCAGGATGAGATCAATAAACGTTCTCCGGACTTTAGTAAACCTTTATACATCCTCGATCAGCAAACCATTGGTACAGAACAGGCATTGGTATCCGCTGCCATTAAACAAACCTTTGCAGGTTTGATAGAAGCAAATACAATCGAAAGAAAGCCGGCGCCTTTAAGCAAACTAACCATCGGTCTTGAATGCGGTGGGTCCGATGGCTTCTCGGGTATTTCTGCGAATCCTGCCATTGGCTATACTTCCGATCTGCTGGTTGCCTTAGGTGGTAGTGTGATTCTGTCAGAGTTCCCTGAGCTTTGTGGGGTAGAGCAGGAAATGAGTGATCGTTGTGTGCAGGAAGCAGATGCACTGCGCTTTATAGACCTGATGCGTACTTACGAACGCAGGGCAGAAGATGCCGGTTCTGGTTTTGACATGAACCCTTCACCCGGCAATATCAAGGATGGCCTCATCACCGATGCTATCAAGAGTGCAGGCGCCGCTAAGAAAGGCGGTACATCGCCTGTGGTAGAAGTACTGGATTATCCCAAACAGGTAAAGAAACCCGGCCTCAACCTCTTATGCACCCCCGGCAATGACGTAGAATCTACCACTGCCGAAGTAGGTGCCGGTGCTACCATCGTTTTGTTCACCACAGGTTTGGGTACGCCTACCGGCAACCCTGTCACCCCTGTTATCAAATTGAGTAGCAATACAAAGCTGTTTGAGAAAATGCCGGACATCATAGACATCAATACCGGTACGATCATAGATGGGGAAGAGACGATCCAGCAGGCCGGGGAGCGGATACTGGAACATGTGATACAGGTGGCCAGCGGTACATTGCCCGCAAAATCAGTCCTGAACGGACAGGATGATTTCATTCCCTGGAAGAGAGGAGTCTCATTATAAAAAAACATTTTAATCAGTAATAATGAAGCAGTTTTTAGATGAACATTTCCTGTTGAATACTGCCACATCCAGGAAGTTGTATCATGACTATGCAAAGGAGATGCCCGTGATTGATTATCATTGTCACCTGCCACCGGCGCAAATTGCAGCCGATACCGCCTTTGAAAATATTACACAGGCATGGCTGTATGGCGATCACTATAAGTGGAGGGCCATGCGTACAAATGGCGTACATGAGAGCTATTGTACAGGTGATCGTTCGGACTGGGAGAAATTTGAAAAGTGGGCGGCGACAGTGCCTTATACCTTACGTAACCCCCTGTACCACTGGACGCACCTTGAGTTACAACGTTATTTCGGCGTCAATGAAATATTGAATGCATCATCAGCACCAGCTATTTATGCTACCTGCAATGAGCTGTTGCAATCAAAAGAATATACCACCCGCAACCTGCTGCGCAAAATGAAAGTAGCGTTGGTATGTACCACAGATGATCCTGCAGATTCATTGGAATATCACAGACAACTAAAAGAGGAAGGTTTTGAAATTCCTATTCTGCCTGCGTTCCGCCCGGATCAGGCTATGAATGTAGATGATCCTGCAAAATACAACGCGTATCTCCAAAAGCTGGAACAGGCTGCGAATACAAGCATTTCCACTTACCAGGATCTGCTTACAGCGCTTAAAAACCGGCACGATTTCTTTGCAGGGATGGGGTGTGCTGTATCAGACCATGGTATAGAGGAAATCTATGCAGATGATTATTCAGATACAGAGATCAATAACATCTTTACGAAAGTAAGAAGTGGTCAACAACTGACGCAGACAGAGATCCGTCAGATCAAATCTGCCTTATTGGTACAACTGGCTATCTGGGATTGGGAGAAAGGATGGGTACAGCAATATCATCTCGGTGCGTTGCGCAATAACAATTCACGCATGATGCGCCAGTTAGGTCCTGATACAGGCTGGGATTCCATCGGCGATTTCTCCCAGGCCAGGGCGTTGGCTAAATTCCTGGATAGATTGGATAGCCAGGATCAGTTGGCAAAAACGATTCTCTACAACCTGAATCCTTCAGATAATGAATTGCTGGCGACCATGATTGGAAACTTCAATGATGGGTCAGTAGCAGGAAAGGTGCAGTTTGGTTCTGCATGGTGGTTCTTAGATCAGAAAGATGGAATGATTAAGCAGATCAATGCATTGTCCAATATGGGGTTACTAAGCCGTTTTGTGGGGATGTTAACAGATTCCAGGAGTTTCCTTTCTTATCCAAGACATGAATATTTCCGCCGTATTGTTTGTGAGTTATTTGGCCAGGAGATAGAGAATGGAGAATTACCGAACGATGTGGAGTGGGTAGGGAAGGTGATACAGGATATTTGTTTTTATAATGCACAGCAGTATTTCAACTGGAAATAAAAAAACACATCCCGGTGACAACAGGGCGTCACCGGGATTCTCCTTCGCTGCAAGCAATCTTATTTTATGATAAACAATCCGCGTTTATATCCGCGGACCGGGCAATTTAAACCCCCGCCATTACAGCGGGTCGTTCATCCTGACTAACCACAACCCAAACATTATTTATGATAAACAATCCGCGCTCATATCCGCGGACCGGGTAATTTAACCCCGCCATTACAGCGGGTCGTTCATCCTGACTAACCACAACACCCCAAACATTATTTATGATAAACAATCCGCGATCATCCGCGGACCGGACAATTTTACCCCGCTGGTACAAGGTTGTTCAAATGCAACAAAATCCGCTAACCCACTCCGCAAAGTATCCTCTGCTTTCAGTGCATCGAAATTCCCATTTAGTATCAGCGGGCCATTAAACCTCGCCCTGATTCCTGCCAGCAGAATCGCTGGTATTTCCGGCTCTCCTGAACTATGCCCATCTACTATGTGTATATATGAAAGTGAAAACGTATCCAACGCATCCACTAAGTATTCATAAGTCGCATTGATCTGCCCGTGATGTTGCAGGTCATTCACCTTACTATAAGGAGACAACCTGATACCTGTTCTGTCTTTTCCAATCGCTGCACTCACCGCAGCCACCGTTTCAAGAATAAACCGTACCCTGTTCGGAATAGTCCCACCATACTTATCGGTACGCTGGTTCGTATCAGGATGAAGGAACTGCTCCATCAGGTATCCATTCGCCGCATGTAGTTCCACCCCATCAAACCCTGCTTCGATGGCCTGTTTCGCTGCCTTTACATGTAACTGCACCATCTCCTGCACTTCAGCTGTACTCATTGCCCTTGGCGTACCATAAGGTTGATAACCTGCCGCTGTCCAGATCTGCCCATTGGCAGCAATTGCCGAAGGTGCTACGATCCTCGTTTTCGCAGGCATATTTGCAGGATGAGAGATCCTGCCCGTATGCATGATTTGCAGGAAGATCTTACCACCATTTGCATGCACGGCTTCCGTTACCTTTTTCCAACCTGCTACCTGTGCTTTGCTATAAATGCCTGGCATATGTGCATGCCCCATTCCGCTTTCCACAGGACTGGTGCCCTCTGCTATAATCAATCCGGCGCCTGCCCGATGGCTGTAATACTCCACCATCAGCTCATTTGGTACCCCATCACTGACACGGCGTTTGGTTACAGTCGGAGCCATTACGACTTTGTTAGAAAGGGCGTATTTGCCTATAGTTGCTTGTGTTAATAATGCTGGATACATATTAGAATGATCGTTCTGGAAATGGTCAAAAATTTTTTACTTTCTAATGCTACTTAAAATATGATCAGTCAACTGATCAACCAACTGTTTATCATTGAATAATACATCCATCATCCACAGTGAGCTAAAGCTGCTGTACAGGAAGCGGGCCATTACACCCGGGTCTTTATCCGCAGGAATTTCTCCCACCTGTTTTGCCTTTTCAAGCAGTTCCTGCAATACACAGATCAGTTCCAATGCCTGGTTCTTAACAAGATCTTTGATACCCTCGTCCATAGATGCCAGTTCAAAGGAAGTCTTTACCATCAGGCAGGTCTGGCCTTCTTTTCTGTTTGCAATGGCTTTTCGTACAATGTGTTCAACAGCGGCAACCGGGGAGCATACCTGGCAGCATTGTTTGTAATCTTTCAGCGCCTGTTTGGCATAGTTAGAAAGACATTGCTGGAACAGCGCATGCTTGTCGCCATAAGTATCATATATAGAGGCCCTGTTCAGTTGCATGCCATCCACAAGGTCCTGCATAGAAGTCGCGTTGTACCCCTTTTGCCAAAAGAGGTCTCTTGCTTTTTCCAGCCTTTCTTCAGGATCGAATGCTTTGTTACGTGCCATGATAGTGCAAAAATATAATTTCAGAATGAATGTTCCAAATAAAAATGACGAGGTTGTATATCATTTTGAATTTAGTCGGGCCGGCCGCAGGCCCATTCCGATCTTCGGGTAATTTTGATTTAAAAAATTGAAATTGATACACTACCAAAGGCGACTGTTCCTTTTTTGTAGAAACACGTCTACAATTGTTTGAAAATCATTATAGTAGAGGTTGGATTATGAAAATCCGCTCCCAACAAAGCATTGGAGTGGTAAATAGCAACTCGTGTCCGCAGTGGCCCCTTTTTTGCCTCTTCCCATGTTATAATTGTTGAACCTAAAAAAGTTAGACATGAAAAGACTAAGTTATGTAGCCGCCACGTTGATGACCGTTTGGATGTTACAATCCTGCGGTGGAGGAAACACAGGAGCAAAGCACGATGATGCTGTAGACAGCGCAAATGCGGTAAACAAAGAAGCAGCTCCGGTAGACCAGAATTCCTCTGAATTCGCTGTAAAAGCTGCCGATGCGGGAATGAAAGAAATCCAGCTTGGCAAGATTGCACAGGAAAAAGGTGTAAACCCTCAGGTAAAAGCTTTTGGCGAGCAGATGGTAGCAGACCACTCTAAAGCTGCTGATGAATTGAAAGCGATTGCAGCTTCCAAGAACATTACACTGCCTGATAGTGTAGGAGAAGATTATTCTAAGGATATTATGGATATCAGCAAGAAAACCGGTAGGGATTTCGACAAGGCTTATGTAGATGAGATGGTAAAAGACCATAACGATGCAGTGGACCTGTTCCAGAAAGCAAGCAATGATGTAACTGATCCTGAGTTGAAAGCATTCGCTGCTAAGACACTGCCTACGCTGCAGGCGCATCAGGCGCATGTGAAGACGCTGGATAGTTTGCTGAAGAAAAAATAATCAGAATTTTGTAGTTGTTAGTTGCCAGGAAGGTTTCATTGTGAATTGGATTCGGGAATGTCGATCTGGTGACTAACAACTCTTTTTTATATTGCTGCACACCCCCTATCTTTGCTTTCGGAGTAAGGGAGTTATGTACGCAATTGTTGATATCGAAACCACAGGTGGGCACGCCAGTGCCAATGGCATCACCGAAATAGCCATTTTTATTTATGATGGATCTCAAATTGTTCAGCAATACGAATCGCTGATCAATCCCGGCGTACCTATTCCCCGTTACATCCAGTCGCTTACCGGCATTACTGACCAGATGGTAGCCACTGCTCCCAAATTTGCAGATGTTGCAGGCGAAGTATTTGCCTTGCTAAAAGACAAGATCTTCGTCGCTCACAACGTCAACTTCGACTATTCATTTTTACAATATCATTTGCTGCAGGCAGGTTACGACCTCCGCACCAAAAAACTGTGTACCGTACGCCTGGGTCGTAAAATCGTTCCCGGTTTACCCAGTTACAGTCTCGGTAACCTTTGCCGCTCTCTGCAAATCAATGTAGAACAGCGTCACCGTGCTGCCGGCGATGCTGCTGCCACCGTTCGTCTTATGGGCCTCTACCTGAGCCTTGATACGAACAACGCTATCTCAGCTGCACTCAAAACCACCAGCAAGGAACAGTTCCTGCCACCGCACCTTCCTCCTGACCAGGTAAAGAAATTACCTGCCTCCCCGGGTGTATATTATTTCCATGATCAGAAAGGGAAGGTTATCTATGTCGGCAAAGCCAAGGACATAAAAAAGCGTGTCAATAGCCATTTTACCGGCAATAATCCCAGCCGCCAGCGGCAGGAGTTTTTGCGCAACATCTATAGTGTCTCTCACGAAGTGACAGGTACGGAACTGATGGCCAATATTCTCGAAAGCATTGAGATCAAACGGCTGTGGCCAAAATATAACAGGAGTCAGAAGAACGTAGAATTCAAATACGGCTTCTACACTTTTGAAGACCAGCTGGGCTACCTGCGCCTCGTGATCGAACGCCGCCGCAAGTATACCCGGCCACTTCACTCATTCCCTTTACTGGTACAAGGCCATACCATGCTTAAAGGGCTGATCCGTGAATTCGATCTCTGCCCCCGTCTCTGCTTCCTGCAGAAAGGCGATGGCGCCTGCAAACCGTTGACAGGCCACAAGTGTAAAGGTGCCTGCGATAAGAAGGAAGGACCGGAATACTATAACCTCCGGGTACAAGCCGCCATCATCCACATGCAAATGCAGCAGCCGAGCTTTATCATCGTCGATACCGGGCGCGATGCAGGTGAACAGAGCTATATTCTGATGGAAAAAGGGAAGTTCTACGGCATGGGCTACATCCCCCGCGATACTGCCATCACAATGGAAGAAGACGTGAAGGACCGGCTTACTCAGTACCCTGAGAATGAATACATTTTAAACCTGATCCACCAGTTTGCCGGTGCGAATAATTCCCGGCTTTTAAAGTTTTCTTAGTTAATTAAGTACTTTTGCGCATCTGAATGCATAACAGGCAATATTTGCCGGGTGAATAAAGGATATTCGTTAATTGTTTTAATAAGGTAATAATTCATGTTAGAGCCAAAGTTTAAATTTCCAAAGCAAACGGCTTTTTACAAAGGAAAGGTAAGAGACGTATACACCATCGATGACAAAGAGATGGTAATGGTAGCCAGTGATCGTATCTCCGCATTCGATGTGGTACTGCCCCGTCCTATTCCTTACAAAGGTCAGGTGCTGAACCAGGTAGCCGCAATCATGCTGGAAGCTACCAAGGACATCGTGCCTAACTGGGTAAAGGCTGTGCCCTTGCCAAATGTAACCATCGGCTTAAAATGTGAAACTTTCCCTGTAGAAATGGTGGTTCGTGGTAACCTTACCGGCCATGCCTGGAGAACTTACAAAAGCGGTAAACGCGAACTGTGCGGCGTAACTATGCCGGAAGGTCTGAAGGAGAACGACTACTTCCCAACGCCTATCATTACCCCTACGACCAAGGCACACGAAGGTCATGATGAAGATATCTCCCGCGAGGATATCATTGCAAAGGGCCTGGTAAGTAAAGAAGATTACGAAAGACTCGAAAAATACACACTCGCCCTTTTTGCACGTGGTAAGGAACTGGCTGCTAAACGTGGTTTGATCCTTGTAGATACCAAATATGAATTTGGTAAAATTGGAGACACCATCTATGTGATCGATGAGATCCATACACCGGATTCTTCCCGTTACTTCTATGCAGAAGGCTACGAAGAAAAACAAAAAGCGGGCGAACCACAGAAACAGCTCTCAAAAGAATTTGTACGCGAATGGCTGATGGCAAATGGATTCCAGGGTAAAGAAGGCCAACAGGTGCCTGAAATGACCGATGAATTCGTCAACACCGTGAGCGAACGTTATATCGAACTGTTCGAAAATATCACAGGTCAGAAATTCGTGAAGCAAAACATAAGTGAAGCCGATAGCGAAAAAAAGATCATAGAAACACTGAACAGTTTATAAGAGAAAGGGGGAGGGGAACCTCTCCCTTTTTTAATATATTTTGTAGCGCACCTGCTGGCATAAAACGGGAATTTGCTAAACGGATATTTACGAAAGATAGACCAATGAAACACCTCGCCGTACTGAATAAATACTTTCTTCGCTATAAATGGCGCTTCCTGCTTGGATTAGTCTGCACAGTCATCTCCATTGTATTCAGTGTGTTTCAACCTATCATGGTCCGCCAGATCTTCGATTTACTGGCCCAGAACCTCAACAACTATCACCTGATCAGTGATACCAATCTTAAAACCATCTTCCACTCAGACTTCTCCAAAGTCCTCGCCTTCTACGGTGTCATGCTGCTCATCTTCGCATTACTGAGTGGTTTCTTCTTATACCTTCAGCGGCAGTCGCTCATCGTGATGAGCCGCCACATTGAATTTGACCTCAAGAACGAAATTTACCAGCACTACCAGTTGCTGGATCTCAACTTCTTTAAGATGCACCGTACCGGTGACCTCATGAGCCGCATCACGGAAGACGTATCCCGTGTACGTATGTATGTAGGCCCGGCTATCATGTATGCCACCCGCACCATCTTCATGCTTGTGATCGTCGTATATCTCATGATAGACGTGAACCCTTTGCTTACGCTGTATACCTTGTCACCACTGCCTTTTCTGGCACTTACTATATATTATGTGAACCATATCATTCACCGCAAGAGTGAAAAGATACAGGCACAATTATCCAATATCACTTCCATTGCACAGGAGTCTTATTCCGGTATCCGTGTGATCAAATCATATGTACAGGAAGAAGGGATGATCGGGCATTTTGAAAAAGCCAGCGAAGACTACAAGATCAGCTCAGTCAGTCTTGCAAAGACAGATGCCCTCTTCCAACCCAGCATGGCACTGATGATTGGCCTGAGTGTACTCCTCACTATTTTTATCGGTGGTATACAGGTCATCCATGGCAACATCACGGTAGGTAACCTCGCTGAATTTGTGATTTATGTAAACATGCTCATGTTTCCATTCCTCTCTATCGGGATGGTGGCAAGTATGATACAACGTGCATCTGCCAGTCAGAAACGTCTGAATGAGTTCCTGGATATCAAGCCGGAAATTTACAACAGACCCGATGCAAGATCCATCGATGTAAAAGGTGAAGTGGTCTTCAAAAATGTCTCTTTCACCTACCCACATACAGGTATACAGGCGATCCAAAACTTTAACCTGATGGTAAAACCAGGAGAGAAAGTAGCGGTGATTGGCCGTACCGGTTCCGGCAAGTCTACCCTGGCGCAGTTGCTGATTCGTATGTATGATCCGCAGGAAGGGGAGGTGATGCTGGATGGTATGGATCTTAGAACCCTGAAACTGGAAGACTTACGTACACAGATCAGTTATGTACCACAGGATGTATTCCTGTTTTCAGATACGATCACCAACAATATCCGTTTCGGTACACCTGAAGCCAATGAAGAAACCGTACGCCGTGCAGCCCGCCAGGCATCGGTGGAGAAGGATATACTGGGATTTCCCGAAGGCTTCAATACAGTAGTAGGGGAGCGGGGTGTGACATTGAGTGGTGGTCAGAAACAACGTATCTCCATCGCCCGTGGGTTGATCAAAGATCCGAATCTGTTGGTGTTTGATGACTGTCTGTCTGCTGTAGATGCCCGTACGGAGAAAGAGATCATTGGCAATCTGTATGCATACCTGAAAGACAAAACCGCTATAATTATTACCCATAGGATATTTGCTCTTTTTGAGTTTGATAAGATCATAGTTCTGGATGATGGACGTATCGTTGAAACCGGCACCCATGAAGAATTATTGTCATTAAACGGGCACTATGCAGAATTATACGCCCGGCAGCAATCTGGTGAAGATGAATCTATAATGGAATAAGGATCAAAATCTTATACATGCCTGAAAACCAGTACCTAAGCTGAGTTTCTATCATTTTTCAAAATCATTTAAAATTATTTTGATATTTGTAAAACAATAGTATATTTGTTGCTTATTGGAAAAAGGATTTGATTCGTTAACAACTTAAATCTATCAACTGTGGCGTACGAAAATACCAATCAGCAGGAAAGAAATAATGACAGTATCTTTTCTAAACGATTGAAAGCGGGCAAAAGAAGAACATACTTCTTTGATGTAAAGACCACTCGGGGAAATGATTACTTTCTGACCATTACAGAAAGCAAAAAGCGCTTTAATGACAATGGTTATGACAGGCACAAAGTGTTCCTGTACAAGGAGGACTTCAACAAGTTCCTGAATGCATTAACAGAGACCATCAACTACGTGAAGACTGAGTTGATGCCCGACTTCGATTTTGATGCCTACAATCACGACTATGTGCGTGATGATGAAGATGGAGAAGGCGCAGAAGGAACTTCTTCTTCTGATGCTGCTGTGGAAGCCGCTGTCGAAGCTGCTGCTGCACCTGCCGCTACTGCATCTGCTACTTCACATAGTGAAGATGTAGATAAGTGGTAAGGAAGGCTAAAATTGACTTCTTAAACTTCTTATACGACCTCTGGATTTTTCCAGAGGTCTTTTTTTTATAATAAGAGAGGGGTTGGCTATAGGCCAACCCCTCTCTTATTATTGTTTCAAATTGAAGCTTACTTTTTCATCTTCTTCCACTCATTGATCAATCCATTTGTTGAACTATCATGACTGGATATTGCTGCATCACTCACCAACTCAGGCAGGATCTTATTCGCCAGCTGCTTACCTAATTCAACACCCCACTGATCAAAGCTATAGATATTCCAGATCACACCCTGCACAAAGATCTTATGCTCATACAGTGCCACCAGTGAACCTAACGTTCTTGGATCAATCTCTTTCACCAGGAATGAATTCGTAGGTCTGTTACCGGTAAACACTTTATAAGGCGTCAACTGTGCAATCTCTTCTTCTTTCAATCCCTGTTTCACTAATTCCGCTTTCACTTCTTCTTCACTCTTACCATTCATCAATGCTTCTGTTTGCGCAAAGAAGTTAGACAACAGTTTTACATGATGATCACCAATCGGGTTATGACTGATAGCAGGTGCGATAAAGTCAGCCGGAATAATACGTGTACCCTGATGGATCAGCTGGTAAAACGCATGCTGTCCATTTGTACCTGGCTCACCCCATACAATCGGACCGGTTTCGTAATTTACTGCATTACCATTGCGATCTACATACTTACCATTGCTCTCCATATTACCCTGTTGGAAATAAGCAGCAAAACGATGCATATATTGATCATAAGCTAAGATAGCTTCAGTGGCAGTGCCAAAGAAGTTACCATACCACAGACCCACCAGTGCCATGATAGCCGGAATATTCTTCTCTAACGGCGTATGCTGGAAATGCTTATCCACTGCATGTGCACCTTCCAGCAATTGTTTGAAATTATCAAATCCTACAGTCAGCGCAATGCTCAATCCAATAGCGGACCACAGTGAATAACGTCCACCTACCCAATCCCAGAACTCGAACATGTTCGCTGGATCGATACCAAACTCCTTCACAGCTTTTTCATTGGTAGACAATGCAGCAAAATGTTTTGCTACAAACTTTTCATCCTTCGCATGCTCAAGGAACCAGCTGCGCGCAGTCAGCGCATTAGTCATCGTCTCCTGCGTAGTGAAAGTCTTGGAAGCAACTAAGAACAGGGTCTCTTCCGGATTTACTTTCTTCAGTGTCTCTGCGATATGAGTACCATCTACATTAGACACGAAGTAAGGTTGCATATCTTTTTTCCAGTAAGGCTTCAGTGCTTCAGTCACCATTACCGGACCTAAATCAGAACCACCAATACCAATATTCACGATATAACGTATAGGTTTGCCAGTATATCCTTTCCATTCACCACTGTGCACGCGCTCGCAAAACTCTTCCATCTTCTTCTGCACCGCCTTTACATCCGGCATTACATCTTTACCATCCAGCAGCACAGGATCGCCAGAGAAATTGCGCAATGCAGTATGCAGCACTGCTCTGTTCTCAGTAGCATTTATTTTTTCAGCGCTGAACATTGCTTTAATGCCATCTTCCACACCACACTCTTTCGCCAGTGCAAACAGCTTCGTCAGCGTTTCTTCTGTAATGATGTTCTTTGAATAGTCGAACAGGATATTTTCAAAACGCAGATTAAATTTTTTAAATCTTTCGCCATCTTCCGCAAACAAAGTGCGCATGTGCGTTTGTTTCATCTTGTCTGCGTGTTTCAGCAGCTCCTGCCAGGCTTGTGTTGTTTCAGGATTTGTCGTTGGGAACATGAGTTGATTTTTTAGTCTCCAAATGTAATAAATTATTTAACGGCCTTTTTATGAAATGCCTCCCTAACGCCTGCAATCAGCACAACGCCGATCGCCGTCAGGCAACATACGATCACTGGCAGGGCCATGGTCGTTACCTCACTCTGCCGTTTGGCAATGATACCATAAAATGCCCAGATAGCTACCATTCCTGCTACGATATTATGTCGCTTTACTACCAGCAGGGTAGCGCCTACACAGGCTACCAGGATGAGTATAGCCGTAATAGGAACGCTCATGCCATCAAAGCCGGTATACACCATCAGGGCTGCAATATTGGCCATCGTAGCTACACAGATCCAGCCCAGGTACAGGCTGAAGGGAACGTGTATCAGCCATTGCACGGAACGGCTGGCGCCCGGCGCAGCAATATTAAAATTTAAATGGATAGCCAGCAATGATATTAATAAGGTGAGCATCAGTAATATCGCCAATGGAATTAGTTCATAGTGCCAGGCAAATAGCCAGCAACAGTTTGCCATACAACTGATCAACCACCAACCGCGCATCCTTTCCATAAATCGTTCCAGTATTTCCTCATATCCGGGCGCAAACGCCAGCCAAAGCTGGTAGATAATAAACCCCAGCAATGCCAGGTAAATCACGCCCCATATTGAAAAGGTAAAACCCGCAGGCACAAAGAGGTTATCGTACTTTTCCGACACCTGTGCGGTGGTATGGCCGTTGATCATGCCCAAAGCGGCAAGTGCATTCACACCAATGACCATCAGATACCCTATAGTGTTAAAAATCGCGCTGTTCTTGTAATAAAGGGTTTCATGGGAGTCTTTCATGGATAGTTAAAAATTTTAATTTAAGGGCGAAGAATAATGTCAGAGTGCAACAAATATTGTTCCCCTTTTTCCTTACATTTGCCACCATTATGACAGCAGAACAACTCAAAGCTATGAGGGACCGTCTCCATGTCCTGGGAGGTTTTCTTTAACGTCCAGGACCGCATAGCCAAAATCGAAAATGACAAACAATTATCGTTAGCCCCCGGCTTCTGGGACGACAATGCCCGGGCTACGTCAATTCTGAAAGAGATCAAAGTCAACAAGTTCTGGGTCGATCTTTACGAGCAGGTGAAAACCTCTATTGAAGATAGCGCGGTACTGCTGGACTTCCAGAAAGAGGGTGAAGCCTCTGAAGAAGAAGTAGCAGCTGCATACCAGGGAGCAGTGGCCGCTTTGGATGAATTGGAATTCAAGTCTACCTTGAACGAACCGGAAGACGAGATGCCGGCAGTACTCACCATCAACTCAGGTGCCGGTGGTACCGAGAGCCAGGATTGGGCCGAGATGCTGTTGCGTATGTATCGTATGTACGGTGAAAAACAAGGCTGGAAAGTATCTGAAATCGACGTGCAATACGGGGATGGTGCTGGTATCAAATCAGCTTCCCTGGAGTTCGACGGTAGCTTTGCCTATGGATTGCTGAAAGCTGAAAGCGGGGTACACCGTCTGGTACGTATATCTCCGTTTGACGCGAATGCCCGCAGGCATACTTCATTTGCTTCAGTCTATGTGTATCCGTTGGTGGACGATACCATCGAAATTGCCGTGAACCCGGCCGACCTGGAATGGGAATTCTACCGTTCCGGTGGTAAGGGCGGACAGAACGTCAATAAGGTGGAAACAGCCGTGCGACTCAAGCACATTCCTACAGGCATCATCGTAGAATGCCAGCAGGCCCGTACACAGGGTGAAAACCGTGAGAAGGCATTGACCATGTTGAAATCACGCCTGTATGAGGAAGAGCTGCGCAAGCGCGAAGAGCTGAAAAATGCCGCTAACGCCAATAAGCGTAAAATCGAATGGGGCTCACAGATCCGTTCCTATGTATTCCATCCGTACAAGATGATCAAAGATCACCGTACAGATTTTGAAGTAGGTAACGTTGGGCCTGTAATGGACGGAGAACTGGAAGGCTTTATTAAAGCTTACCTGATGATGTCCAAAGAAAATAATTGATGTTTTTAATGTGAAAAGGCCCTTCCAGCAGGAGGGGCTTTTTTGATTTAGGGAATTGTTTTTTGACCACCTGCCTGGTGTGTTTTTTTTTCTGAAAATGGTTTTCATCCCCGTTGGTGAATAACCGCTTTTCATGAATGTTTTATTTTGGCAGAATGGAATACATCCCCATCCGGCCCTAGGCCATTCAAACCCCGCGGGAAGTCCCGGTGTTGAAGACATCCGTGATTTGTCGCGCAAAGACACTAATTTTACTTATTATCGTTACAACAAAAACTCTTTGAGAATGCACAACGCTTATTTTCATTTTGCTGCACCGGCAAATGAACCGGTTTACAGCTATGCACCCGGATCGCCAGAAAAGGTTGCATTGAAAAAGCAACTATCTGCCTTTAAGGCGCAACAGGCGGATATTCCTATGTACATCAACAACCAGGAAATCCGCACAGGAAAAACCGTTGACCTGCGCCCTCCACACGAAATCAAGCACAAACTGGGTCATTTCCACATGGGCGATGCCTCCCATATCAATGATGCCATCGCAGCAGCATTGGCCGCTAAAGAACAGTGGGCTGCTACTACATGGGAACAACGCGCTGCTATCTTCCTGAAAGCCGCTGAACTGATTGCTACTAAATATCGCTATCACATGAATGCTGCGACCATGCTCGGTCAAAGCAAAAATGCCTACCAGGCCGAGATCGATAGCGCCTGCGAACTGATCGACTTCCTGCGTTATAATGTGCATTTCCTCTCTGAGATCTATAAACAACAACCTGTCAGCTCCCCAGGGGTTCACAACCGTACCGAATACCGTCCGCTGGAAGGTTTCGTACTGGCAGTGACACCGTTCAACTTCACAGCGATTGCAGGCAACCTGCCTACATCTGCTGCGATGTGTGGGAATGTAGTCGTATGGAAACCAGCAGATACCCAGGTATTCGCTGCACATGTGTTCATGCAGATCATGATCGAAGCCGGCTTACCTGCTGGTGTGATCAACCTCGTATATGTGGATGGTCCTAAACTGGGTGATATCTGTTTTAGTCATCCTGAATTTGCAGGTATTCACTTCACCGGTTCTACTGCTGTGTTCCAGCATATGTGGCAGACGATCGGTCAGAACATCAATAAATACAAAGCATACCCACGCATTGTAGGCGAAACGGGTGGTAAAGATTTCGTACTGGCACATGCATCTGCAGATGTGGATGTAACTGCGATTGCACTGGCACGTGGTGCATTTGAATACCAGGGTCAGAAATGCTCTGCAGCGAGTCGCGCTTACCTGCCTTCTAACATTGCCGAAGCGGTAAAAACCCGTCTGCTGGCAGAACTGAAGACCATGAAAATGGGTACAGTAGAAGACTTCAGCAACTTTATCAATGCAGTGATCGACGAGCGTTCATTCAATAAGATCACCAACTATATTGAGAATGCAAAGAAAGATCCTGCTGCAAAGATCATTGCTGGGGGTAACTATAATAAGACAGAAGGTTACTTTATCGAACCCACTGTGATCGAAGTAACAGATCCGAAATACATAACGATGTGCGAAGAGATCTTCGGCCCCGTATTGACGATCTACACTTATGATGCAGATAAATTTGAGGAAATTATCGGGGTGGTAGATAGCAGCTCTGCATATGCATTGACTGGTTCTATCATTGCACAGGATCGTTATGCAATTGACCTGGCTACAAAGAAGCTGGTAAATGCTGCGGGTAATTTCTATATTAATGATAAACCGACAGGTGCGGTGGTAGGACAACAGCCTTTTGGTGGTGCGAGAGCTTCTGGTACGAATGATAAGGCGGGGTCTATGCTGAACCTGTACAGGTGGTTGAGTGCAAGGACGATTAAGGAGACGCTGGTACCGCCTACGGAGTATGGGTATCCGTTTGTGAAAGAAGCGTAAGTTATAATAAGGGCACTTCGAAAGAAGTGCCCTTATACATTATTTAATCCCCTTCAACGCCGCCAGCGACTCCGTCACATGCTTCTCCCCATCTTTCATACTATTAAAAGTATGCACCACTACTCCCTGCTTATCCACCACATAAGTCACCCTCCCCGGAATCACAAACGTCTTCGGCACCCCAAATAACTTCCGCACACTATTAGACGTATCGGCCAATAACGTAAATGGCAGATTATGATGCTGCGCAAACTTTTTATGCGAAGCCACCCCATCAGAACTAATCCCAATCACCTTCGCCCCATACTGGGAAAATGCCGTATAAGAATCCCTGAAAGAACACGCCTCTTTCGTACACACACTGGTCTCATCCTTTGGATAAAAATAGATCACCAATGGCTGTTTTCCCAGCACAGAATTGATATCAAACGTATTACCATCCTGGTCCTTGAGCTGAAAAGCCGGTACTTTATCACCTACTTTCAGCTGGGATTTGGAATTACATGCAAAAACAAAGAAGGACAATGAAAACATAAGAAGCTGCTTCATATAATTTATGATTAAGTTAACCGTATGCAAGATATACGTATTTTTTGGCCCCCGGTATTTTCATATTCCTTATTTTTACCCCCTAAAACTGCATACTTTGAAGACCATACTGAGTGGTACACAAGTGGCCATCACTGTTGACAGACTCTGTCACCAGCTTATCGAAAATCATGGAGACTTCTCCAAAACTGCGCTGATCGGACTTCAGCCCAGAGGCATTTATCTGGCAGACAGAATCTATAATACCCTGCAGAAGCTGCTGCCAGGCGTAAAAATCCAATATGGAAGAATTGACATCACCTTTTATCGTGATGACTTCAATAAAGGGAAAGCACTCCATGTGCCTAACGAAACCGCTATCGATTTTTCAATTGAAAATAAGAAAGTAGTATTGATCGATGACGTGCTGTACACCGGCCGTACCACCCGCTCCGCACTGGATGCAATGCTGGATTTCGGCAGACCTTCTGAGGTGGAACTGCTTGTATTGATAGATCGCCGGTTTACCCGCGAACTACCTATTCAGGCTGACTATGTAGGGCGTACCATTGATGCGGTCAATTCGGAAATGGTGAAAGTGCGCTGGAAGGATCGTGACGGGCATGATGATGTTATTATTGAGTAGCAGCATAACGTCTGGTCGGGAATGAGGGAGGTGTAACATCAATTTCGAATAATTTTACCACACCGTCCGGATATTGATTTTGGGTTTTGTATTCAGGTCATTTATATTTGCATCTTAAATGTCATTATCAGTAAATCATCTCCTCGGAATTCGCGGTCTGAAGCGTCAGGATATAGAACTTATCTTTCAAACGGCTGATCAGTTCAAAGAGGTTTTACAGAGACCTATCAAAAAAGTTCCTACGCTCAGGGATACTACCATCGTTAATTTATTTTTTGAAAATTCCACCCGCACCCGTATCTCCTTCGAACTGGCGGAGAAACGCCTCGGTGCCGACGTAGTGAATTTTTCAGCATCAGGATCTTCGGTATCAAAAGGTGAAACCCTCATCGATACTGTAAACAATATCCTTTCCATGAAAGTGGACATGGTAGTCATGCGACACTCAGCCAGCGGTGCGCCACACTTCTTATCCAAACACATTGATGTACCTATCGTAAACGCCGGTGACGGGATCAACGAACACCCGACCCAGGCGCTGCTCGATGCCTTCTCTATCAGGGAAAAGCTGGGTACCGTAACAGGAAAGAAAATCGCCATCTGCGGCGATATCATGCACTCCCGCGTAGCACTGTCCAACATCTACTGCCTGAAGCAACTGGGCGCAGAGGTAACGGTTGTCGGTCCGCCTACACTCATCCCTAAGCACATGCAGGAAGCTCTGGGTGTAAACGTCAGCTACGACATCCGCGAAACACTGGAATGGTGCGATGTGGCAAACGTACTGCGTATACAACTGGAAAGACAAAATACACCGCTCTTCTCTTCTCTGCGAGAATACTCACTGGCTTACGGTGTAAACCGCCAGCTGCTGGATAGTCTGAAGAAAGAAATCGTGATCATGCACCCTGGCCCGATTAATCGCGGCGTAGAGTTAAGCTCTGATGTAGCTGACTCCGGACATTCTATTATCCTGAACCAGGTGGAGAATGGGGTAGCAGTTCGTATGGCGGTTTTGTACCTGCTGGCAGGGAAAAAAGAACACTAGACAATACTAACAAACCCAATAAATAGAAACGCTTTTACCGTTTGGTAAATGCGTTTTTTTTATACTTCCACCCCTCTCTAAAATATCGCATTCATCCCCAACGTAAACGACCTGAAAAACGGATACTGATACCCCGTATTCGCCGCCTGCTCGGGGTCATAATACCTGATCTTCATCTTATTGATCTCCCACAGATCCTGCCCTGAAAAATACACCCTCAAACTACTGATCAATGGTTGCCCATGTGTAAATCTGAACGTATACCCTAACTGCAAATTCTTCAATCGTATATAGGCCGCATTCATCACCCAAAAAGAACCAGGCACCAGGTTCTGACTATACCCATTATATAACCTCGGAAACGCCGCATTTGTATTCTCCGCCGTCCAGTAATCCGCATGTATCTGCCATGGCTGCTGCCACCCTTCTACAAATGGCATACTATACTTCGCCGGCACTATCACCTTCCGCTCCCCAATCCCCTGGAAGAACACTGAAAAATCCAACCCCTTCCACGAAAATCCCGCATCAAACCCGTATGAATACCTCGGCTGTGAACTACCTAAATACACCAGATCCCCATGATCTGCTTTCGTATTGGTACCACCATTAATGATCCCATCATTATTCTGATCCACATATTTCAGATCTCCCGCAGCTGTAGCCGTACTCTGAAATGCATGTGCATTTACTTCATCATTACGCTGGAAATATCCCTCCGCTTTATACCCTAAGATCGCATTATAAGGCAATCCTTCCAGTCCTTTATTATTCCCTGGCAGCCATGCTGTATTCCCATTCGATTGTAAGATCTTATTCTGGTCGTCAAAAAGATTCGCATTCACCCAATAACTAAACGGTCCCCTGTTATCTCTCCACCCAATATTCAATTCCCATCCCCATGACCGCATACTGGCAATAAAGAAAGAAGGATAAGCATAATTATAAGGTGGTAAAGTCTGTTCTGCTATTTGTATACGCGGATTGTGCTTCTCAAAATAATCCGCTGTCACGGTCAGGCGGCCTTTGAGGAATGCCATGTCTAACCCTGCATTCGTCGTATTGATCGTCTCCCAGTTATTATTCCCCGGCATATACCTATCCGTATAATCCTCGTTCAACAATGGATACGCCTGCGGATATTTCAGCTGATCACGATAGTTATAATCGTTCAATCCGGACCGCCAGTTAAAGTTCCCTAATAGCCCCCATGAAGCCCTCAGTTTAAACTCATCAAAGATGCGGAAGGTGTGGTTAAACCACTTCTCATTATTCAATCGCCAGCCCGCAGAGAAAGACGGGAATATATGCTGGCGGGTGATTGAATTCATGGTAGAACTGTTGTAATACAGCCTTGCTGCCACCACATTCGCTTCCACCAGGTACCGGTCATTAAAATTATAATTCAGCCTTGCAAACAGGGATCCCTGTGAGCCGGAAGCTTTGTACCAGCGAATATCTGCCCATGTAGGCTGGTTAAATTCCAGTGTAGCAATCTCATTGTCCGATACATTGTAGAGAGAAGAGATCTTCTGGCGCTGATAATGACTCTCGTAAGCATAGCCTCCAAGAATGTGGATGGTATTCAGTTTGCCGGCAGGAATATCATAATCTGCCAGTAACTGCAGGCTATGCTGTACTTCCAGCTGATCGCCTCTTTTCAGAGAGTTCGGATCATTGATGCTGTTTACATACCCATTCCCGTTATAGTAATTGATCGTTTGCTTGCCAAGCCCATCGTAGTAATGCGTGATCTGCGGACTGTACACTGCTTTCAGCGTAAGCCCCTTCACAGGATTCTCTGCTTTCAGGCTAAAGGTCGCATCAGCAAAAGATGTTTGTTCATCCCGTTTACCTCCATCCTTTAAGAGCGAAATAGGGTTGTAACCGCTTGTATAATTGCTTGTATTGGGCACATAAGTCGGAACATTGCCCGGTGCCTGGTATAAATAATTCAATAAACCATTGTACCCATCCACACGATAGCCGGGTGATTGCGTATGACTCTTCGCATACTGCAAACTCGTTTCCAGGCTGATCATATCGCTGAAACGGTTATTGATATTCAGTTGAACGTTATTCCTGTTAGTATTATCAGGCCCGGTATTAAACAAGCCCTGGCGGGAAAACTGTCCTAATGACAACATATATTGGTGATCTGCAGAACCACCACGTGCACTGATATTAAAATTGGAAACGGAACTATTCTGACGGGTCACGTTTTCCAGCTGATCATTGTCGAAATAATATTTATAATCTCCGTTGCCATCAGCAATTGCTCCAACAGCAGGGTCTTTCAGGTAACCGATTTCCTGGTCTGTCCAGATGGGATCCATGCCGGCATTAGCCGCTGCCTGGTTTTGCAAAGTCGCTGCCTGCCAGGAGTGCATGCGTTTGGGTAAGTTGATGGGATGCTCTATACCAAAGAGGCTATTGTATTCAACACTGATCTTCCCTGGTTTCCCTCTCTTGGTTGTTACGAGTACCACGCCACCAGCGGCCTGCGGTCCATATATACTCGCAGCGGCAGCATCTTTCAGTACGGAGATAGATTCAATATCGTTGGGATTGAGTAAGGTGATGGAACCGGGTGCACCATCTACAAGCACGAGTGGATCGCTGTTATTGCCGGAGGAGAGGCCCCGGATCTGGAGATTAAATCCTTCTTTGCCGGGTTGTCCATTCAGACGGGTTACGAGCAGGCCGGGTGCTGTGCCTTGCAGGGCGGCGAGTACATTCGTTACAGGACGGCTTTTGAGGCGGCGTCCTTCTACTTTGGCAATAGACCCGGTGATGTTTGCTTTGGTCTGTATACCATATCCTATAATGACGAGATCATTCAGAATTTTGGTATCGCCTGCCAGCAATATATCCAGGTTTCTTCTTTGTTTGAGTGGTATTTCCTGTGGCTCGTATCCGATGAGTGAAATCTGTAAAACAGCATCTCCATTATTCACCGTCAGTTTGAACCGACCTGTTTCATTGCTGCTCACGCCATTTCGCGTCCCCTTTTCCCTGATAGAAGCTCCTGCCAGTGGCTTTTCTCCATCGGAAATGACACCTGATACCGTGAATACTTCAGGTTCCGGTTTGGTCTGAATTTTCTGTATTCCGCTCACAGGGGCGGATTGCAGGATCGGGTAGACGATAATTTGTTTATTCCTGACTTCAAATGCGTATTTGCTACCTGAGAATAACTGTTGCAGCACGGTATTCAATGGCTGATGATCAGCATTGATGGTGATGCTCCTGGAATTTTCTATGACGGTGGAGGAAATTGCGAAGGTAAGGCCGGTTTGTTTTTCGATGAGGCGTAGTACCTGGCGGAGGGGAGTGCGGGTTACTTTCACGGATACGTGAATCGTGTCAGCATCCTGGGCCTTCACTAATGGGCATGCCAAAAGAAGCCCTATACATGCACAAAAAAGTGCGATGTACCAGCGCTTAGTAAAAGCGGCCTTCCGGAGTGCCTTATGAGTTTCCTGCATTTTCTCCGGAAGTACTTAATAAATTTCTACGAGGCTATCTTTCTGTACGGTATGTACCTGCAGTGTTTTTGACAGGATGTCCAGTACTTCAGAAAGGGATTCCTTATGGAAGGTAGCGATCAGCTTTTTATCGGCCAGCTCATCACCTTTTAGTACGATGTGTACTTTATAATAATCTTCGAGTATGTCGGCCACTTCTGACAATGAGGCATCGTCAAAGGTGAGCTGACCAGTTTTCCATGCGATTGGATTATTATTTCTATGGTGACGGGTGGTGATGCTTTCGCTGGCTAGTAGCATATCGGCTTCCTGGCCAGGGATGAGGATCACAGATTTGTTCCTGTTCTTGTAAATAGCTCTTACTTTACCACTCTGTACAAAGACTTTTACTCCTTGTTTGGTTTCTTTCACATCGAAGGAGGTACCGAGTACTTCAATGTCCACATTTTTCAGGTGAACGGTGAATGGTTTTTCAGGCATATGCTTTACATCTACGAATACTTCCCCTTGTTGTACGTATACTTCGCGGGTATCACCTTTGAAGTGGCGGGGGTATTTGACAGAAGTATGTGCATTCAGATAGAGCCTGGTACCGTCTGGCAGCAACAGGCTATCTTTATTTTGTGCGGTTTGTTGGGTCGTATACATTGGCTGACGGACCAGGAGGTAAGTTCCTGCCATCAGCAACACGGAGGCTGCTGCTGCCCACCAGTAACGGTGTACAGGTTTCCGCATCTTTATAACGGGAGTTGAATTGGATGTGACTGGGGTAAGGGTACTGTTGCCGGAGAGGACTTCTTCCGTAGCTAACAGGGTTTCAAACCTTTGCCATTGTTGCGTGGTATTGTAGGTAGCTGCTGTAGGCAACAGATCGTCGCCCTGCCATAAGGCTTTGGTTTCTAAGAAGATATCCAAATTGGCAGCATCCATCTGCAACCATTCATCCAGTGAACGTTTGTGCTCCTCATGTCCTGGTTCTTCCAGGTAGCGGATAACGACATCGATATCAGGTTGCTGTAGTTTCATCTCTTACTATTAATACAATCAAAAATAAACTTACCATTAGTCCCCGGGGAAAAATTTTAACATTTTCTTGGGCGCCTATATATATATTATATGTATGCCCCTCTACTGCTGATTGAGCAGTCCCAACCTAATTTTTTTGAGTGCGGTGGTAAGGTGTGTGTATACCGTATTGATGGAAATATTTAACTGCTGCGATATCTCTGCGGGTGACAATCCTTTAATGCGACTCATCTCAAAGACCCGTCTGCACTGTTCGGGCAGTTTTTCTAAAATGGAGAGATACTGGGCTTCCAGTTCTTTATGTTCCAGCAGGAGGTGCTCAATGGTGCCCGGTTCCTGCGTTTGTTGCTGTTCTTTTGCGTATGCCTGCTGCCTTTGGGTCTTTTTGATACGGTTCAGGCAGGTATTTACTGTAGCTCTGGCCAGATAGTGCTGAATAGGAGCGCGCTCATCCAGGTTTTCGGCAGTGCGCCACAGGTTCAGAAATACATCCTGCACAATGTCCTGCGCCTCTTCCTGATCTTTCAGGTAGCGCAAGGCAATGTTGAACATGGATGGCGAAAACTGATTGAATATAATTTCAAAAACTTGTTTATCCCTGTTCCGAACCCCGGTAACTATATCTGTATTGTTGAGCGGCAGCATCCTGTAACTATCTTTTCATTCCATTTTTAAAATAAACTAAAATCGGCATTCAAAAACAGAATATAGCAAAATTATGGTTATTCTATCAATTATCCGGCTAATTGGGGGGATCAGCGGTCAGACAAAAAAAGCTAATAATTTTTTTATGCTTGTAAATGAGCCACTATGGCTGATCTTTTGGTTTTAAGCCCCCTTTTTTTAAAAAAAGGCAAGTTTTTTTTAAAACGGACTAATGGTAAGGATATTAACGGTTGTATTATATATGTAGACAGTGAATAAGAAGCCGGCATTTAGCAGGCGCCTGCTAAAAATTATTTAAAGAGTAACCATTCTTTATTGAGGAAAGACAGAGTGGTATTGACAAATTGGGGAGGAAACCACTGCCTGAGGGCAGGGGAGATCGGAAGGCATGGATTTGCCAGTGATACGAGAGCGATCTGTATATATAATATATAGGTAAGCAGTCATACCACATTAATACCTGCAAAAGGCAGGTGCCTATACCTTAGATTATTACCAGAGATCATTATATATGATGCACGAAGGGTACAAGTCCCCTTTTCGCACTCTGAAAACTTACAACTCCTAAGCATGATAGGAAAGTTGAGACCTGTAACAACCGGCCGGCTCTTTTGGGCCGGTTTATTTTTTTTATCTATTTTGCTAAAAGGAAAAGATACCATACCCTGTCCCGCTATGCTTGCCAATTTTAACGGGCGGGTATTTGGCCTCCTGATAACCTTCTATTTACAAACTGCATCCGTTCATTTTAGGGGTACGACTCTGAAATGAGCGGATTTTTTTTATAAACTCCCCCCATACATTTCAGCGGGAATAACCCTAAAACCAGATTTTTCTTTTTACAACCAGCCGTTCACTCACTCCTCCTCTTTTACAACCAGCCGTTCACTCACTCCAGCTCTACAGTTCATAAACTATCGGATTATTCTATTTACAAACTTCCCCCAATTATACCTGTTTCACAATCCCGGGAAGGCCGTATTTTTCTTTTACAAAACGCTGTAAATTCGCAGCATGCGTACCATTATCTTTCTTATCATCTCCAACACGTTCATGACCTTCGCCTGGTATGGTCATCTGAAATTTACAAATGTTGCTCTCTGGAAAGTTATCCTTGTCAGCTGGGGCATCGCCTTTTTTGAATACTGTTTCCAGGTCCCCGCAAACCGCCTGGGTGAACAGGAAGGCTTTTCCGGCTTCCAGCTCAAAACCATCCAGGAAGTCATTACCCTCTCCGTATTCGCCGTCTTTGCCATTTTCTACCTGAAAGAACCAATCAGGTGGAATTATCTCGTGTCTTTTGCCCTCATCCTGGGCGCCGTGTACTTTATGTTTAAGAAATAGCCGCTCCGGCTATAGCAAAGCTTCGGTATAGTTTAGTTAAAACTTTGGTCAAGCTCCGGGATAACTCCGGTTTAGTTTCGGTTAAGCTCTGGCATAACTCCGGCCAAGCTCCCGTCTAACTCCGGCATAACTCCGGTCTGGCTTCGGCATAGCTTCGATACAACTTCGTCACCAATCCAACATCAAAAGGGCACCTCAATATCCCCGGGATATACAAGTGCCCTTTTAGTGCCCTTATAGTACCGAAGTTGTATCGAAGCTATACCGAACCTTTACTATAGTTTCCCCCTCCCATTTCCTTTTATCACATTTTCATAAACACCTCCTTATTATCACTATTTTTGAGCCTGTTTAAATCCTCGAAAGTAATGGTAAAGAGCATCTGTTTAGCATTCGCAACAGGCATGCTGGCGGCCATCACGGCCCTGGGACAACCCTCGCCCGTGAACAACTCTGCCGACATTGCCCTGAAGTTGAAAAAGTTGGATACGCTGGGAAGTGTTTTATATATGGCCGCTCATCCTGATGATGAAAATACCCGCCTGCTGGGTTATCTGGCAAATGAAAAATTATATCGTACCGGGTACCTCTCCCTCACCCGCGGTGATGGTGGACAAAACCTGATCGGCAATGAACAGGGTGAACTCCTGGGACTGATCCGTACCCAGGAACTCCTCGCTGCCCGCCGTACTGATGGTGCTGAACAATTCTTTACCCGTGCACTGGATTTCGGTTTCTCCAAGAATCCAACCGAAACCTTCACTATCTGGAACCGGGAACAGATCCTTGCAGACGCTGTCTGGATCATCCGTAAATTCCAGCCCGACGTTATCGTATGTCGCTTTCCTGCCGATAGCCGTGCCGGTCATGGCCACCATACCGCTTCCGCCATGATCGCCGCCGAAGCCTTCGATGCCGCCGCCGATCCAAAAAGATTTCCTGAACAATTACAATATGTAAAACCCTGGAAGGTAAAACGCCTGCTCTGGAATACTTTCAACTTCGGTGGATTTAATACCACCAGCGAAGACCAGTTCAAACTGGATGTAGGTGCCTTCAACTACCTCCTGGGTAAAGGTTATGGCGAAATCGCCGCTGAAAGTCGCTCTCAGCACAAGAGCCAGGGCTTTGGCGTAGCCGCTGCCCGTGGTAGCTCCTTTGAATATTTTACCACTATCAAAGGCGATCCCCCCCGCGAAAGTCTGCTGGATGGCATCAATACTACCTGGTCACGTATCGAAGGCGGTAAAGCCATCGGTATGATGATCGACAAAGCCAGGGCTGCCTATAATTTAGAAAACCCTGCTGCCACCGTGCCTGCGCTGGTAGCCATCAGAAAAGCTATTCAGGCCCTGCCGGAAGGTTACTGGCGCAACCAGAAACTGAAGGAGACCGAAAACCTCATCCTGGCCTGTGCCGGCATATGGGCAGAGGCTTACAGTAACAACGAAATCGTTGTACCGGGTCAGGCTATGCAGGGCAGCGTACAGGTGATCTGCAACAGCCACATCCCTGTGCAGATCCAGTCCCTCAGCTTTGGCAGCAAGGATACGACCCTCGCACAAAACAAACTGGACTTCAACCAGCTAAAAAATATCCCGGTTACCCTACAGGTGCCGGATAATACGCCGATCTCTGAACCGTATTATCTGCGAGAGCCACATGGTGTAGGAGAATACAAAATACAGGACCCGCTGCTCGTGGGTAACCCTGAAAACATTCCAGCTATTCAGGCCACCCTTCATTTAAAAATTAATGGCGAAGACCTGACCATCTCCCGCCCTGTTCAATACAAACATACCGATCCTGTGAAAGGTGAAGTATACGCGCCCCTCATCATCGCACCTCCTGTGGTGGCGAACCTGGCAAACAGCGTATTTGTATTTACCAGCACCACGGCTCAACCTGTACAGGTTAAACTGCGCAATATGGGCAATGCTACCAAAGGCAAGGTGAGATTACAACTACCTGCGGGCTTCAGCAGCCAGGAGGCCTCCCTGCCTTTTGAGCTCAGTGGCAAAGGCGACGAGACCAGCCTGCTCTTTCACATTGCACCTTCCAAAGTAGCGGAAAGTAATCGTACCGATACTTTCAAAGTGATCATTGAAGACGAAGGCCATAGCTATGCACAGGGTATCCAGACCATCAGCTATGACCATATCCCTACCATTACTTTATTCCCGGATGCCGCCGGCCGCCTGGTGACAGTCGACCTGCAACACAATGGCCGCAAACTGGGCTATATCGATGGGGCAGGAGACCTGGTAGCAGCGAGTCTGCAACAGGTAGGTTATGAAGTCACTCACATCACCGAAAAAGATATTATGAACGGAGACCTGAGCCAGTACGATGCTATCATCACTGGTGTAAGGGTATATAATATTAATCCACGTATCAAATACTGGCAGCCCCACCTCATGGAGTATGTAAAGAATGGAGGTACCCTGCTGGTACAGTATAATGTGAACGGACCTTTGCAAATCACAGATATGGGTCCTTATCCGTTTTCACTGAGCCGTGACCGTGTGACCGACGAAAAAGCGGAGGTCTCTTTCCTGCGTCCTGATGATGAGATCATGAATTATCCGAACAAGCTTTCTCAGAAAGACTTTGACGGATGGATACAGGAACGCGGTTTGTACTTTACTACCAATGCAGATGCAAAGTATCAGTCGCTCTTCTCCATGCATGATCAGGGAGATCCGGCGCTGGAAGGTTCTACCATTGTAGCAAAGTATGGCAAAGGCAGGTATGTATACACCTCACTGGCGTTCTTCAGGGAACTGCCTGCAGGTGTACCCGGTGCTTACCGCATATTTGTGAACCTGATTTCAACAAAGAAATAATGGCGACACAAAAACAGCCAAACCGGTCAAGACTGAGTATGGCAGCAATTGTCTGCATTATCCTTGGGCTGGTCATAGGAATTGAAATCAAGCGGGTACATATCGGACTAATGATAGGACTCGTATTGGGCCTATTGAGCGGAAACATGCTAAGTAGAAGAAAGTAATCAAAGCTAAAGGAAGTATCTTATGAAAGAAGATAAACCGCCATTACTGCCGCAGTGGTGGCAGTGGTATTCTGTTGTAGTCGGCTGGCTGTTGCTGCTGATCGGCGCGTTTTATTTATTCACTAAAGTTTATTCATGAGTGTAGCGGATTGGATTGTACTGGGGGGTACATTAATCGGAATTATATTATACGGTATCTGGAAGAGCCGTGGCCAGAAAGATATGGCCAGCTACTTCCTGGATAACCAGTCTATGCCCTGGTACATCGTACTATTGTCGATCATCGGTACACAGGCGAGTGCCGTTACGTTTCTTTCTGCACCGGGTCAGGCGTATACTGACGGGATGCGGTTTGTACAATATTATTTTGGCTTGCCGCTGGCGATGGTGGTGATCTGTATTGCGTTTGTACCTATTTACCATAAGCTGAAAGTGTTCACGGCGTACGAATACCTGGAAGGCCGGTTTGACTGTAAGACCCGGACCTTTACGGCGATATTATTTCTCATACAACGTGCATTGTCTACGGGCATCAGTATTTATGCCCCGGCTATCATTCTCTCGTCTTTACTGGGCTGGAACATATACTGGACCAATGTGATCATGGGCGGACTCCTTATTATTTATACGGTATCCGGGGGTACACGTGCGGTGAGTTATACGCAGACATTGCAACTGGTAATCATTTTTGTGGGGATGTTCCTGGCTGGTTATATGGTGGTTCATTTGTTGCCGGCGGGTGTTGGATTTAATGATGCGCTGAAGGTAGCGGGCAAGATGAATAAGCTGAATGTGATAGTGACTGATTTTGACTGGAAGGATAAATATAACATATGGAGTGGGTTGATAGGAGGGTTCTTTTTAGCGCTCTCTTATTTTGGTACGGATCAGTCGCAGGTAGGCAGGTACCTGACTGCGCGGAGTGTGACGGAATCCCGTCTTGGGTTGCTGATGAATGGGTTGGTGAAAGTGCCGATGCAGTTCCTGATCCTGTTATTAGGTTCGCTTGTATTTGTGTTTTACCTGTATTTCAGGGCGCCGATATTTTTTAATGAGGCGCAGCTGAATAAGGTAGATGGGCCTACATTGCAGGTATTGCAAAGCCAATATGACGGATTTAATAAGATAAAGCAAGAGCAGGCAATAGCGCTTTCAAATGCGTTTCATAACAAGGACAATGCAGCCGTAGAAGTGGCCCGTCAAAAACTACAGGCCGCAGATGCAGATGCATTCAAGGTACGTACTACCGCGATCGATTATATTAAAAAAGCAGATCCAGGAGCGGATACGAACGATACGAATTATATCTTCCTGGATTTCGTGGTACACAATCTTCCGAAAGGCCTTGTGGGTTTGTTGATAGCCATTATATTCCTGGCTGCCTGGGGCAGTATTGCCGCGGCATTAAACTCCCTTGCCTCTACGACAGTGATCGATATTTACAAAAGACAGTTTAAACCAACAGCCCCGGACGAACATTACTTTAAAGCATCCCGGTGGTGGACGTTCATCTGGGGACTGTTTTGTATAGTGGTAGCACAGTTTGCCAGCAAACTGGGTAGCCTGATAGAAGCGGTGAATGTACTGGGATCGCTGTTTTACGGCGTTATCCTTGGTATATTCCTTGTAGCGTTTTATTGTAAGCGGATCGGTGGTACGGCTGTATTCTGGGCGGCAATAGTGGCGGAGATCCTGGTGATCATCGTATTTATTACCAATATTGTATCATTCCTGTGGCTCAATGCGATCGGGTGTATACTTGTGATCGTTCTGGCCTGGATAATACAATTATTGCAGCCTTCACATGACAAATAACAGCAGGCTCATTTTAAATGAATACAGCTTTTCACATGACAAAATTCAACCTGTTCTATCAGGTTTATTCTAATAAATGCAGCCGTTCACATGACTTGAAACAGCCTGTATACAATCAGGTATATTCTGATGATTGAAACCTTTACATTACGAACAATAGCCTGATCTACCAGGCTTTTACTAAAGGATTGCAGTCTATTCTATCAGACCGTTTCTAAATGCATACATCACGAGGCCGACAATGTTTTTGGCCCCGGTTTTTTCCAGTAGTTTCTGGCGTAGCCCTTCCACTGTTCTCGGACTCAAAAAGATCTTTTCAGAGATCTGTTGTGTAGTCAGCTCTTCACAGATCAGGCGCAGTACTTCCAGTTCGCGTTCGGTAAGGGGCACCTCGTGGCGGAAAGTAGGCTTGAACTGTTGTTTTGTTTTGTGCATGACCTTCTTGAGGAGGGCCAGGTTCACATTTTCATTGAAATAAAAACCTTTCTCGTAGGTAGTACAAATAGCCTCGTAAATCTCACCTGGTTCTGCATTTTTAAGCAGGTAAGCATTCGCGCCCATTTCGATAAGATGCACGATAAAGTTGTCATCTTCATACATGGTGAGTACGATCACTTTTACGTGTGCATATTTTTCCCTAACTTTTTTGGTAGCTTCTATGCCATCCATGTTGGGCATTTTCAGATCCATGAGAATCACATCTGGTTGTTGTGTTTCCATGATTTCTAATAAATGAACCCCATCTTCAGCTTCAAACACCACACTGATGTTTTCATAGGGCGTGAGGGTATTGATCACCCCACTCCGGAAGATTTTATGGTCGTCGGCAATAGCTACCTTAATGTTGTTTGTCATAGAGGGAGCCAGTTTATATTGGTTGCGTTAATTGTCCCGATTTTCATCTCACGTGTCATTGCTCAGGGGACAAAGCTAGAATAAAATAATATGATTACTCAGCGCGCTGGTAATTTTCTACTTTGATTTCGGCAATGGTACCGGCAGGTTGCCCGGCAGTGTAGCTGATAGTACCGCCTATGATGTTGAGGCGGCTTTCAATATTCTTAAGACCCAGGCTGCCTGTTTTATGACGGGCAAGTTCCAGGGAGTTGAGCAGCAGGCCATTTCCATTGTCTGCAACGTGGATGCTGAGCAGGGTAGGTGTAGTGTGATAGTTGATCTGCACCTGGGAGGCTTGTGCGTGTTTCAGAATATTGTTGATGAGTTCCTGTACGACGCGGTAGATATTTAGTGCTTTTTCGGGTTCCACAACGTGGTGGTTACTTTCTTCGGTGAATTGGATCTGCACCTGTTTATTACGGTTCATCATATTACAGAAGGAATCCAGCGCCCGGCTCAGTCCCAGGTTTTCAAGAGCCTGTGGGTGCAGGCTTTGTGAGATGAAGCGGAGGTGCTGGATGATCGTATCTGTAAATTCTTTGGTCTCTTTAAGTTGTTCCTGTTCGCCATTGCCTGTTTTGAGCAATGGCTGCAACTGGTTGAGGTTGAGTTTGAGTACGGAAAGTTGTGCGCCAACTTCATCGTGCAGGTCTTCTGCGATGCGTTTGCGTTCCAGTTCCTGGCCCTGGAGAATGGCTACCAATCGTTCTTTTTGCAATTGCAGGTCCTTGTCCCGGATCAGGAGTTTGTGTTTAATAACCTGTTTCTGCTGAAAGATAACGAGTACGATGACAAGGATGCCCATGGTGAGCATCACAGCCGTACCGATGATAACTACTTCGTAACTGTTCATGACCTGAATTTTTGAGCTTTGAGGAGGCCGATGTAGATCAGTACTACTTCTGCAAAGCCGCCGATAAAGGTAATAGAAAGCGTGGCATTTTGTATACCTCTGTCAAAATGGGCATGCTGCAAAAAGTTATAAGCCAGGGACAACATAAAGTTGGAGCAATGGAAAATAAACAGCCCACTATTATACCAGAAGCTGGGTAGGTAATTGACAAAGATGGATTGTTTGACCAGGTCCTCGTCGCGCATGAGTTCCCAGAAATAAATGACGCTATACAGTAACAGAAAGAGATTTTCAACGGAAAGGGCATAGGAGTTATAGGCCATTGGCCCCTCCAGGAAAAAGTAGTCAGTTATCGCAAAACAGGTGACGAGTCCAAAAACAATGAGTATAATTTTCTTGAGTAGTTGGTTTTTAATTACATGGTGAAAGAAGATGGTAAGAATGAGGAATTGGATGAGTGACATGGGACTAAAAAACCACATGTTATTTCTCGAAACATGAGCAATCAGGTGCGAGCCGCTTGCGAAAACAGCACTGCTGATAAGATAGTAAAAGATCCATCTGCCACCTTTATCGAGAATTTTGAATTTCATGATAAAGGGGATCAAAAGTAAAAATTCGACCCCCTCCATGATGTAGAAAAAAATCAGAAATGAATTCACCTGCCTTTTGGTTTAAACGGTTCCTGTATCAGGGCAATTGGTCGGACATGGTAAGCCCTGGTCCAGTGCTGCGAATTGGATAGGAGCTTCTGCGCCAACCTGAAGATTCATCTGTTTTGCTGCGGTTGAATCTTTGAAATGTACATTGTGGCCTTCGTTATTTACGGCATAAATAACCATCTTCTTCAGTTCCTTTTCAGGATGATCATGGTCGTCCCCGAAATAAATACGTAGCCCGATAATGTCTTCCTGACAATCAAGGAGTTGCTGTAGTTTTTCTTTTCCGAAGAAGTATGCCTGAATGAAGTCAGGATTGTGTGGTTCTTTCTGACGTTTTTTGTTGCAATAGTTGTCTCTTAAACGTCTCGCTTCGTCATGGTGAATGAATCCCCCTGCATCTGGGGTGAAGTTAGGTTTAGTTGTACTCATACGAATGCTGTTGTTTTAATTGGCGGTAAAATTATTATAAATAATCGCTTTTCAAAGCTGTGCCTGGTATCCCATTTTAGTGCCATAAGGTGATGGTGAATGAATTTATCTTGTTTGTGGTCAGGTAGTTATGTGTTAAAAAATGGATGCTTTTATATATAATCTAACGTATGGTTCCCTAAAAAATGCGTAGAACTACGTATTCTGAAAACAACGTATTCTAACGCTTGTTTAAAAAAAGATACTTCATAATCTTTGCATTGTGGGGTATGGCTATCCTCACAATGCGGGCAAGCATCGGCAGGGCCTTTCTACCCAAAGTTTGTTCATTCCAAATAGACATGCAGAGAAACCACAACAAAATTTGAGGTTAACCGGGTTGGCCCCAATTTTTAAACTTACGACTATGTGTTACCTATTAATTGGAAACATTTCTGCGTTGATCTCAGCTGACAGTACTGAACCGTTGGTAAATGCCCGGATCAGGGTTTATTTGCCGGATGGGCATTTATCAAATCGTTACCCCAATAAAAATACATTTAGTGGCCCCAGACAGTTAACCCCATCAGAGGTGTTGAATAAGCACGATCGGTTATTGGCTGAAGGCGCCCTGGATCATCACGGCAATTTCAATCTTAGCTGGGAACAATTGCACTTATTCACGGAACCTTTAGAGTTAGATATCTGTTTGCAGGGCATGCCCGAGGAGGCAGGTGAGCGGAAGGAAACACATTTCCAACTGAGTCGGCTGGTACCTCAATGGAAGCATTCATTGCAGCGGTATGTAGCAGCTTATGCTTATGTAATACCTGCTGAAAGCTGGGCACAGATCCGAGCCAGCTATGGTACATGGGTGATCGCCGGAATAGTTAGGCGTACCCAGGATAAACAGGGACAATCACAATTACGGGTAGAAGCGTACAATGCAGGTGACCACCGTATGCTGGCTTATAGCAGCACAGACGATCGGGGGCGTTACCAGATCAGATTCAGTAGAAAGCAACTGTCCGGCGGGCAGTTGCTTGGCCCTGATGTTTATTTTAAAGTGTATAGAGATAAGCAGTTGCTGTGGGAAGAGCAGGCGGAAGTGGCGACATTGCCTGGGAGGAGAGCGGTGGATGCATGTAGTGTGATGAATATTACGATGCAGGGTGGGGTGGTGAAGAAGGCGATGAGTTGGTTGAATAAGTTAGTAGGGTAAAATAATTGTGTGAATTATAAAACGCCTTTGGCGTTTTATAATTCACACCCGATTGCAAAGGGGCACTGCTTTCAGCAGTGCCCCTTTGCAATTTAGAAGTTTGTATTCAGAATAGCCGTGGATCTTGTAGCATTTGCAAAATCCATAGGTACGATCCCATACCTGCCTGCCGTATGCGTCGAAAAATAAGTGTCAATCTGTGGATTGATAGTGCCTGATACAGTAGTGATACTTGGAATACCGAAAATCAAAGGTTTGTAACCACTGGTATAATTAATATACAGGGTACTGTTACTCGTCGTGCTGGATTCAGTAAATAATGCAGTCACATTACTCCACTTGGACGCGTTGTCATTTACAATATAATTATCCTGAATTTTCAAACTGGCATTACCGTTATTAATGCTAAAAGTAGTGTTGTCAGCCCAGCTGGTGGCATCGATGCCTTTGGGTGTAGTGGTGGCCGCAAAGCGACGGAGCAATACGATTTTGCCTCTCACCTCTCCTAAATCAGGCACAGTAGCATTCAGAACGATGTTGCCATATTTTGAAACATAGGTATCAAAAGTCTGTTCGAATGTACGGGTGTTGTTGCTTGCATCATATTCTTCCTTTACACTCATCACAATCACTTCTTTTGGATGATTGGTCAGGAAGGTCTTGCAGGCAGTCAGTACATCATCGAAGTTCAGGTTCTGATAGATGGCCCCGTGGTGAATGGCAAAGGCATTGTCAATGTGTCTGCAGCGGATGTCGAGGTAGCGGATACCGGCTTCCAGCTGATCTGCAATAGAGAGATCCTGGCATTTGGCGGTACCTGATACTGGTTCTACACGTGCCCCGCTGTCGTGCGTACCGGGAATAGAAATGGCTGCAATATTGGTGTTGTCTGCTAACACCGTCATCCAGCTATTGGATGCAACACTTACTGCTGCTACAGTGCTGCTAGCGGCTACGGTGTTGTCTAAACGGGGTGCAGGAATGTCCTGTTTCGAACAGCTGAACAGGACAAGGGATAACAGCATGGTAGTAGGTACATGTAGGAGCGATGACGCTTTCATTTGGTTTATGCGTTTAATTTCAGGCAATAGGAAATGTTAACGCATTCATTGTACAGCTATAGGTAGCTTGACAGTGTAAACGTGTAACAGGTTGTAGGTTTGAATTTTCAGGTGCAAAATAATAAGGGAATTGATAAGTTGGTTATGGGTGGGGAATCATTAACAAAAGGGTAATAATTGTAAGGGGATGTCTTAATTAACCACTATTCATTTGCTGAAAAAGAAAGGATTTTTCTTTTATTAAACCAGATCGTTTGGTTTCAAAACGTATTACTCAAAACGTATTACTCAAAATCTTGGATGGAACCTTTGTAATGTATCTCTTAAATACTCTCTATCCAGATGCGTATAGATCTCCGTCGTAGTAATACTTTCATGCCCCAGCATTTCCTGCACTGCTCTTAGATCCGCCCCACCTTCTACCAGGTGCGTAGCAAATGAATGCCTGAATGTATGCGGTGACACCTGTTTCTCAATACCCGCCATTGCTGTCAACTCTTTTATCACTAAAAAGATCATCACACGGGTCAGTGCACTTCCTCTGCGATTTAAAAAAAGAATATCTTCCTGTCCGGGTTTACAAGGCATATGTACCCGCACTTCATCCTTATATATGTTGATGTACTTAATGGCATCTCTTCCGATAGGGATCAATCTTTCCTTATCTCCCTTACCAATAACCCGAATATACCCCGCATCAAAGTGTAACTGTGATATTTGTAAGCCAGTCACCTCGCTCACACGCAACCCGCAGCTGTACATGGTTTCCAGTATAGCACGGTTACGTGCACCTTCAGGTGTACCTGTTTTGACCTGTGTAATGATGAGCTCTATTTCTTCAAAACTCAATACATCGGGAAGTTGTCGCTTTGTTTTTGGTGCTTCTAATAATTGAGTAGGATCCTGTTTGACGATGTCTTCCAATAAGAGGTATTTATAAAAGGCTTTGATGCCGGAGATGATACGTGCCTGTGAGGTGGCTGTCATACCCAGTGTAGCGATCCACTGTACACAGGATTGTAAGTGTGTGAGTTCAACCTGATGGGGTGGGAGGGGGAGATTGGCGGACTGCAGGTATTGCACCAGTTTCTCTACATCACGAAGATAGGCTTCAATAGAGTTGCCGGAGAGGGAACGTTCGAGTTGTAAATAAGCCTTAAATCCTTTCAGATAGATATCCCACATGCCCGCAAGTTAATAAAAAAAGCGCCCTGTAAATTTACAGGACGCTCTTTTGGAATATCTGAAATGGCTTAGAATTTCTCCAGGCCAGAGAAGAAGAAGTTACCTTCGATCTCAGCATTCTCGTCAGAATCAGAGCCGTGAACAGCGTTACGACCGATTGACTCAGCATAAATTTTACGGATAGTACCTTCTTCAGCATTTGCTGGGTTGGTAGCACCGATCAGTTTGCGGAATTCTTCAACAGCGTTATCTTTTTCCAGGATTGCTGCTACGATATGACCACTGCTCATGAAATCAACCAGTTCACCATAGAAAGGTCTTTCTTTGTGTACTGCATAGAATTCACCTGCTTTCTGAGCAGACAGTCTGGTCATCTTCATCGCTACGATGCGGAAACCAGCTTCGTTGATCTTGTTCAGGATACCACCGATATGACCGTTTTCTACGGCATCCGGCTTGATCATTGTAAAGGTTCTGTTGTTAGCCATAATATATTGAGTAACTAATTAGCGGATTTTGCGCGCAAATGTAACCAGATTTTGGGCAATCAGAAAAAAAAAGCGCCTGATACTCCTCACCGACAGAAAAAAAGAGCGAATTCTACTGTAAAAACAGGCATTTAGCCTACATTTTTGATCTTCTATAGGGAATTTTAAATCCTGCGACCAAAAATTTTGAAATTCTGTGCTAAATAGAGAACTTCGCACTTCATTTTTCGGTAAAAACAGTTACATTATATTATTAATATAAAATGAAGAGGATCGAGGAAATTAAGCCTTTGCTGGAAACCCCTAAAAGAGTGGTCATAACAATGCATCAGAAACCGGATGCAGATGCAATGGGAAGTTCTCTGGCCTTGTACCATTATTTGAAGCAGAAAGGACACGACGTAACTGTTATTTCGCCTACCAATTTCCCGGATTTCTTAAATTGGATGCCGGGTTCACAGGAAGTGCTGGATTTCGAATCTTCGCAGGATAAAGCGATGAAGGCATTGGAGGGAGTAGAATTGTTGTTTTGCCTGGATTTCAATGCTTTGTACAGAACCAAGAACATGGAGCCATACCTGGCGGCACTGAAATGTCTAAAGATTCTGATTGACCATCACCTGGAGCCTCAGCCCGTATTTGAATATGGGGTGAGCGACACTACAGCGGCTTCCACGGCATTATTAGTGTATGAGACAATACACAAGATGGGAGAAGAGCGTTATATTAATGATGCAATGGCACAATGCATCTATGCAGGTACCATGACAGACACCGGTTCTTTCCGTTTTGCCTCTACATCATCCCGTGTACACCGTATGGTGGCTGATTTGCTGGATCATGGTCTGAACCACGAGCTTATTCACCAGGCGATTTATGATAATTTCCTTGAAAACCGTCTCCGCTTCCTGGGCCATAGCCTGCTGAACCGGATGGAGGTTTATTATGAGTACAACACCGCCATGATCGCTATACCATATACTGATCTGAAGCGTTTTGACCTGCAGACGGGCGATACTGAAGGTGTGGTCAACTTCCTGCTCTCTATCCAGGGCATCAAGATGGCGGCGCTGATCATAGACCGTCACCAGGAGGTAAAGCTGTCGTTCCGTTCCAAAGGTGACTTTGACGTGAATACCTTTGCCCGGAAGTACTTTGACGGCGGCGGCCATTTCCATGCATCGGGTGGTCATAGTTCAGACTCCCTCGAAAGGACCGTACAGCGTTTTGTAGACGCGATCGCCGAAAATGAAGAAGCATTACAATAAGTCATTCAATCCTACTAATACAGTCAAATGAAAAAGAACAATCAGTTGTTAGTTGCAGCATTAGGCCTGTTAATGGCCAGCTGCGGTGCCGGCGGTCAAAAAAAGACGCCCGGTGGCGTAGATTATATCGTTCATAAATCAGGTAGCGGTGCGCAGCTTAAAGTGGGTGACACTGTGCTGATGAACATATACCAGAAGCTGAATGATTCCCTCCTGGCTAAATCTGCTGATAGAAGCAATGGTGCGCCAGTTCCTGTACTGATCCAGAAGTCTCAGCAGAAATGGGACCTGATGGACGGTCTGGCTTCTCTGAAAGAAGGTGATAGCGCTACTTTTGCTATTCCTGTAGATTCCCTGCCTCAGCCACGTCCTCCTTTTGCTAAGAAAGGTGACAAGCTGAACGTTACTTTCGTAGTAGTGAGCAAATATTCTGCTGCTAAACAACTGGCGGAAGATCAGAAACTGATCAAGGAATATACTGCTAAAAACAACCTGCAGGTTACTCCTACAGCTGAAGGTGTGTATGTAGCTACCCAGGTAGCTGGTGGTGGCGAACAGCCTCAGCCAGGTGATACCGTTGTGGTAAACTACACTGGTAAACTGCTGAATGGTAAAGTTTTCGATTCTTCTGTTGATTCTACAATCAACCCAGGTAGAAAACTGGAACCTATCCGTTTCCCAATTGGTAAAGGGTATGTAATTAAAGGTTGGGATGCTGGTATCGCTTCTCTGAAAAAAGGTTCAAAAGCTATCCTGATCCTGCCTTCTGGTCTGGGTTATGGTTTACAGCCTACTCCGATGATCCCTTCTAACTCCGTACTGGTGTTTGATGTGGAACTGCTGGATATCAAGAAACCAACTGCTGCGCCTGCGGTTCCGGCTGCACCAGCTAAGAAGAAATAGTAATTAGCTTCTTATAGAAAAAAAAAGACGAGGCCGTATCTTAAGTAAGATACGGCCTCGTCTTTTTCGGGTACCTAATGGAAATAGGTTGCCCTTTATGCACTTCTGAGGAGGTTTATTTATTTTTGATACACGCTCGTTTTTTATTACAATCTGTTGCCGTTATCCTTGCGTTGTGCTGATGTGTGTAGTGCAGCTTTTGCCTTACTTTTGTCTACCTCTTCCTTATCAACTAAAAATGAAAATCATGAGAGCAATTAATCCCTGGATCAACTTCAATGGCAATGCCGAAGAAGCATTCACTTTTTACAAATCAGTTTTTGGCGGCGAGTTTACAAAAATCACCCGCTTTAAAGACTTATCAGGTCCCGACTTTCAGGTAGCAGAAGATGAGGCAAATAAAATAATGTACATCAGCTTGCCGCTTGGCAAAAACAATATGTTAATAGCTAACGATGTTCCCGGTTTTCTGGGGCGGGTAAGCGAAAATGAAAACCGGTCTAAAATACACGTGAATGCCGAAAGCCGGGTAGAAGCAGAAAAAATATTTAATGGATTATCAGCAGGTGGAGAAGTGGAAGGGCCTATTGGCGACAGTCCATGGGGTACCTATGCGGGAATGTTCAGGGATAAATATGGTATTGAATGGATTGTAGAGTTTGACCCTGGTTATAACGGGTAAGGTTAAAAGTGTCCTGCTGCTGGCGCACGCGTGCCTTGACTGTAGAGACTGTAACAACGAACCAAAGAGGCTGCTCCTTTTGGAACAGCCTCTTTGGTTCGTTGAAAATGGGTTTCATCCACGTTGATGAATCACCGCTATCATGAATGTTTTTATTGAAAATGGGTTTTATTCCCGTTATCCCGCATAGCCATCTACCAGCACCTCATACAACTTACTCTTCAGATCTTCCAGCGACACATCCTGTACTAAGTTTCCATCTTCGGCATAAGAGATCGTTCCTCTTTCTTCCGAAACCACAATAGCGAGGTTATCACTGTGCTCCGTAATCCCAACAGCAGAGCGGTGTCGTAACCCAACCTGCATGGGAAGGTTCGGATTTTCTGACACCGGAAGAATCACCTTGGCCGCCAGGATCTTGTTTCCCACGATGATGAGCGCGCCATCATGCAACGGACTGCCTTTGCAGAAGATGCTTTCCAGCAGTTTTGCATTGATATTACTATCGAGAGAGACGCTGGAAGCAGTATCAAATTTTACACGATAAGAGTTGGACAATACGATCAGGGCGCCTGTAGAGGTGGCAGCCATGCGGCTCACAGCAGTTACTACTTCGTCGATGATGTTTTCTTCTTCTTTATAGCTTTTGAATTTATCAGGTAAGAAGAGCTTCGTAAAGAAACTATCCTTGCTCAGCGGTGCTTTTTTACCTAACACCAGCAGGAACTTGCGGATTTCAGGTTGAAAGATGATGATAATAGCGATCAGACCGATATTGATAAAGTTCTGCAGGATCAGGGTGAGGATTGGCATGTGCAGGAGCTCCACCATGAAATAGGCGAAGTACACCATGAGCAGGCCAACGAATATATTGAAAGCCAGACTGCCTTTGAGCAGGCGATAGAGCTGTATCACAAGGAAGATTACAATCGCCAGGTCAAGGACATTTAACCAGTTGTAACGGTATCCGTAAAATTGAAACAAGTCATCCATAGATTGTAAAAATAGTGAATATTAAATAGATATGGTTTAAATAGGCAATTCATTCCCAGGTATGAAATGTTAAAAATTGCATGTTTTTAAAGTGGGTTTATGCCAGGCATTTTAAGCAGAGACCATTTAGAGACCTTTCATGTACTGGTGTATCTTCACTGCTTCTACTGCAGCCTTCACATCATGTACCCGTAATATATGCGCGCCTGCCTGTAAGGAAAGTGTATTCAAAACCGTAGTCCCGTTCAGCGCTTCCGCTGGTGTATTTTCCAGCAATTTATAAATCATCGATTTTCTGGAAATGCCAATCAATAAAGGACAATCCAATATATGAAAAGCATTCGTGTTTTTCAAAAGAGTATAATTGTGTGCAATGGTTTTTCCAAAACCAAATCCCGGGTCAATGATCAGGTCATTGATCCCTGCCTGTATGCATTCCGCTTTTTTTTGTATAAAATAATCCAGTACTTCCCTTGTCACATCTTCATACTGTGGCTGGTGCTGCATGCTGGCGGGTGTTCCCTGCATGTGCATGGCGATATAGGGTGCCTTTGTAGCTGCCGCCACAGCGATCATATCCGGGTCCATATCTCCGGCACTGATATCATTGATGATGGCCGCACCTGCAGCCATACATTGTTCAGCCACCTTTGCATAGTAGGTGTCGATAGAGATAATGACGTCCGGAAACTGTGCTACCAGTGCCCCGATAGCCGGTATCAGTCTGTCAATTTCCGTTTGTTCTCCTACGGTCAATGATCCTGGTCGGGTACTTTGAGCCCCTATATCCAGTATTTTAGCGCCTTCTGCCAGGTGCTGCGCTGCCTTTTCCAGTATCGCATCCAGTTGTTTGGTACGGCTATCAGCAAAAAAAGAGTCATCAGTGATATTGATGATCCCCATCACCACCGGGGTTGACAGATCCAGTAATTTGCCTTTACAGTTAATTGTACTCATATTGCCATTCCTCCTTTCCATTTATCCTGTTTGCGTATTATTGATTATTTTGCCTTGCAAATTTAGCTATAATGTGTTGATGTGCCGATAGGTAAACTGACACAATAAATTAAATTATCCATGAAATTTCTCCTTAACCTATTAAGAATCATTGTAGGGGTGTTGTTCATCTTCTCCGGTCTGATCAAAGCGAACGATCCGCTGGGCCTGAGTTATAAAATGGACGAGTTTTTTGAAGTATTGCACCTGGGCTTTATGTCGCACTACTCGCTGGTATACTCAGTGGCCATGAATACATTTGAAATTGTGTGTGGCGTGGCGATATTAATCGGGTATAGAATGCGGCTGTTTTCGTGGCTTATATTGCTGCTTATTGCGTTCTTTACGTTCCTCACGGCGTATGCGCTGTTTAGCGGTACAGTGCGCGAGTGTGGTTGTTTTGGGGATTGTATCAAGTTGTCTCCGGCAGAAACTTTCTGGAAAGATGTGGCTTTGCTGGTGATGATTCTTGTCATCTTCCTGTATAGAAATAAGATCGGACCATTGTTCGGTACAAAGGTCAATGGGGCGTTGATGCTGTTGTCACTGGTCTTTTCATTAGGTGTTCAGTGGTATACGCTGGCGCATTTGCCAGTGGTGGATTGCCTTGGATATAAGGTGGGTAATAATATTCCTGAGAAGATGAAATTGCCGCCGGGTTCACATCCGGATGTATTTGAGACGGTGCTGATCTATAAAAAGGATGGTAAGGAGAAGGAGTTTACGACAGAGGATTTCCCATGGAATGACAGTACCTGGGTATATGTAGACAGAAAGGACAAATTGGTAAAGGAAGGGGATGGTGAGCCACCGATCAAGGATTTTATACTCACAGATTTTGATGGGGGGAACCAGACGGAGGCGATTTTGTCTGAGGCCATGCCGGTGTATTTGTTCCTGGTGAAGGATGTGAATGAGGCAGGAAAAGGCTGGGATGAGAAAATACATGCGTTGCAACAGCAACAGGCGCAGGGTAAATGTTATATTTATGGAGTAACAGCTTCTACGAAGGATCAGGTGGATGGTTTTGTGAAGGCCCATGGGTTGCAGTTCCAGTTTTTGAATATGGATGGAACGGCGATCAAGACGGCAGGTAGGTCAAATCCTTGTTTGATCCTTTTGGAAAAAGGGACGATTAAGGGGAAGTGGCATTATCATGATATTCCGTAAAGAGAGTGATTGTTCTTTCCTGAAAAGGATGTAAGCCTGCGGGATATTTGATATTGCCGGAGAAAGGGTCGGTTAAAGGAATGTGGAGGTATTGCCATTTGCCATTTGCTATAGACAGAATATGCTGAGATTTCTCTTACGGAAAATAACTTACGGAATACTGGTGCTACTCGGAGTAGTGGCACTGGTATTTTTTTTATTTAATGTGTTGCCGGGCGATCCTGCGAGATTGACCCTTGGTCAGCGGGCAGATGTGGCGTCGTTGGAGAATGTGCGGAAGGAGTTGCATCTGGATAAGCCTGTAGCTGTACAGTTTCTCCTGTACCTGAATGACTTATCGCCCATTTCGGTGCATGCCCGGGAAGAGGCAGTTAATTTACATTATATAAGTCTCCTGCATTTAAGTGGGGATCGACTGCTGGTATTGAAAACACCTTATTTAAGAAGATCCTACCAGGGAAAGAAGGATGTGTGGGAAATGCTTACAGAAGCGCTGCCAGGTACATTGGTCTTGTCCATAGCGGCCATCCTGTTTGCAACAGTAGCGGGGATTGGGTTAGGCATTTTATCAGCCGTAAAAAAGGATACCTGGATGGATACGGGGGCGGTGTTTGGCAGTGTGGTCGGGATCTCGGCGCCGTCGTTTTTTATGGGGATAGTGCTGGCATATCTGTTTGGCTTTGTACTAAGTGATTATACAGGGTTGCATATGACGGGGAGTTTGTTTGATTATGACGCCTTTTCCGGCAGAACGCTGACATTAAAGAATCTGATCTTACCTGCTATAACATTGGGTATCCGGCCATTGGCGATCATCGTGCAGTTGACCAGGGGGGCGATGCTGGATGTATTGCACCAGGATTATATCCGTACGGCCTATGCCAAAGGTCTGCAGAAAAGGACGGTGATTTTCAGGCATGCTTTGCGAAATGCCCTGAACCCGGTGGTGACGGCAATTACTGGGTGGTTTGCAGAGTTATTGGCCGGGGCGTTTTTTGTGGAGTATATATTTGGATGGAAGGGGATCGGGAAAATGACGGTGGATGCGTTGGAGAAGTTTGATTTTCCTGTGCTGATGGGGGCAGTGTTGTTTACGGCGGGGATATTTGTGGTAATAAATTTATTGGCAGATGTGTTGTATAGTGTGATAGATCCTAGAATTAAATTATAAATTGTATTGTAAATCAAGGCCCTAAGGGGCTTTTTTTATTTTAATCCACTTTTTTTAAAAAAAATTGGCATCATTTGTAACAAACCCTTCCACGAGTCGTCTTCCTTATATAAACGCACTGGTATAACATATGTCTCTTGCAATATTTGAATCACAAGTCGTCCCGGTCAGGCAAAAGCTCTATCGCTTTGCTTACCACCTGCTGGGAAACGAAGAAGACGCAAGGGACATTACCCAGGATGCGATGGTGAAGGTCTGGCAACAGAAAGACCGTATGGCCGAGTTGCAGAACATGGAAGCATGGTGCATGCGAATAGTCAGAAACCTGGCTTTGGATAAATTAAAATCCAAAAAGCACCGTAGATCAGAAGAGCTGGACAAGGCTGTTGAAATAGCTGTTACACATCAGGACAATCCGCATGAAGCAGCTGCGAAGCAGGATGTCATGAACAGCGTTCACCGGATCATGCGTGCGTTGCCGGAAAAATACCGTACTATTATGCAACTGCGTGATATAGAGGGTCATACTTATCAGGAAATCGCTGATATTCTGGAACTTGACCTGAGCGACGTGAAAGTGAATTTACATCGTGCCCGTAAATCAGTACGTGAACAATTACAAAAACTGCAAGTGTATGGAGTATAATGAGATCAGAGGATTGCTAACCCGGTATTGGGAAGGAGAAACTTCGCTGGAAGAAGAGGACCTGTTGCGCAGTTTTTTTGCTGAGAATCGACAGGGATTGCCTGCGGATTTGCAGGAGGCAGCGCCGCTGTTCGGGTATTTTGCTGCGGAAGCAGGGAGGGAGGTGCCGGAGTTGGGATGGGAGATGTTGGAGGAAATGAAGGAGGAGGAGCTGAAGGTAGGAGGTGAGATGCAGGAAGCAGGGAGGGAAGGGTTGAAGGTAGCAGGTGAGATGTCGGAAACCGTGAGGGAGGTGCCGAAGGTGAATGGTGAAGTTGTGGAGGGAAATACATCCCGGTCTACGGTAGTGGTTTCTATGCCTCGTCCTTACCAGCACTGGATGAAATATGCGGCGGTATTGCTTTTAGGAGTAGGATTGGTATATGGTGGCCGTCAGTTCAAAACAAAACAGGAGGAAGGTAGTAATCCAGACAGGATGGCGCAGGCCCTGAACCAGGCAGATACCTATGAAGATTCGAAAGAAGCATATGCTGCGACAAAAAAAGCGTTGGAGTTGTTGGCGAAGAACCTGAATAAGGGGACGACGCAGGCGAAGAAGATCGCTTATTTTAATGAGGCGACAGAGTATATAAAGGCGGATTAGGGGAAGTAAATGAAGTAGTTAGCTGAAATTGAAGCGGAGGAAAATAATGATGTCGCTGCTTATATAATATAAAAACTCGTTAAAACCCTGAAAAGTCAGGCGATTAATGATTTGAGAGCACTTGAAACGTAACAAATACAAATCTGGCCATTCTAATTCCTTTAATATAAAATTTAAACAATGAAACGGTTATGTTTATTGCTGTTGCTAATAACAGCAGGTACGGGTCTTTTTGCCCAACAAGTAAGTGTGATCGACCGCTTTTTTCAAAAGTATGAAAACGACCAGAGCTTTACCCTGGTCAGCGTCACACCTAAAATGTTCTCCATGTTCAGCAAATTTGATATCAATTCTGCTGAAGGAAAAAGCTTCATGACGATCGTCAAAAAGCTCAAAGGACTGAGAATCCTTGTAAAAGAAAACGCCAAAGAAGGAAGTAAACTTTACCAGGAAGCGGCTTCCATGCTCACGAAAGAGTATGAAGAATTAATGACTGTACGTAGTGACGGAGAGCTTGTAAAATTCATGGTAAAAGAAAACACTAAGGGGAATATTGCGGAATTAGTCATGCTAGTGGGTGGCAAGGATGAATTCGTTGCAATGAGTCTCTTAGGTGATATCGACCTGAACGAAATCAGCCAGATTGCCAATGATGTGAATATTGATGGTATGGATAAGCTGAAAGCGTTGAATAAAAAGTAAGTATTAAACAGGAAAAGTGCGCGGCAACGAAGTGCAGAAAATGAAGTGCTCCGTAACGAAAAGCACCGAATGAGAAAGTGCTCCGTAACGAAAAGCACTGAATGAGATGGTGTTCAATAGCTAAAGCACAGAATGAGAAAGTGCTCCGTAACGAAAGCACTAAAAAGAGAAGGTGTTCAATAGCTAAAGCACAGAATGAGAAAGTGTTTAGAAACGAAAAAGCACTGAGTTAAAAAAAACATTTCCTAATTCGCTCTGAATTAAAAAACAACCCTTATGAAACATTGCCTTGTATTATCAATCGTATGCTGCTTATTGCTGGGTACAAGTACTACACACGCACAGGATCGCCTGCTCACACAATTTTACAATGCCCATAGAGGCGTAGCCCTGACTTTAAAAATGGGTATTGGCAGATTGCCACTTCGCATAGTACGAGGCTTTATTCCAAATGAGGAGGGTGAAGACGGCGTAAATGCAAAGAAACTTTTCTCAAAGATCCGCAAGATGAAGGTCTATATCATGCAGGGATATGACGGGCCTATTCCGGGCAGTGACCTGACCAACCTGAAACAAAAGCTGATCGACAAAGAAAACTTTGATTTACTGATGGAAGTAAGGGATCATGGAAATATTGTGCATGTACTGAATAAAGGGACGGAGGAAAACCTGGGGAATGTGGTGTTGTTAATTCAGGATGAGAAAGATATGATCATGGTGCATTTACATACCAGCTTGCGTTTTGAGGATATCAATGGGTTGATTAAGGAGTTTAATAAGAAGCCAAAGGCAATGGCTAGTTTATAGTCCACAACCGGTAGAGGGCATTAGCTGCAGCTAATGTTTTCGCCGTTTAAAGATGATGGTAAATCAGAAAAAAAATGACCCTAACGGATCATCACATTGTTTGCCAGAGATTCGCTCAGGAACTTATACAAGAAAAAAAAATGATCCTAACGGATCATCACTTTCTTAACCATGGATTCGCTCATGACAATTCATCCTTACCGGATCACCACCTCCCTCACGACCTGCTCACCCAGCATCTCATTCACCAACTTAATAATCTTATCTTTTGAATAGGAGAGTTCCTGCTTCAATGGCGCTACACTGGTAGAGATCAACAACTTCCCATCTATCAGCTGAATACTTTCGGTATACCTGGAGATCGTCTTACCCATAATTTGTTCCCAGTTCTCCCTGATCCGTACTTCTGTAAGCCGTGGTTTCATCCGGCTTTTGTCCATAAAATCTCTGAGGGCATCTCCCATTGTCGTAATACCGTAGCGCATGTCGCAAAGATACGGATTACTCCATCTCTACCAATTGAAAACCTGCTTCTTTTTCATTAAATGCATCGAGTAATCTTGTAGCATGTGTATCAGTGATAAAAACCTGTCCATACTCAGTACCGCTTACCAGTTGTATAAGCCGTGAAACACGCTCCTGGTCCAGTTTTTCAAACACATCATCGAGCAACAGTAATGGTGCAAAGCCTTTATGTTTTCTAATCACTTCATACTGCGCCAGTTTCAGTGCAAATAAAAAACTTTTACGCTGTCCCTGCGATGCGCTTGTTTTCATAGCATGGTCATCCAGCAGAAACAGCAGATCATCTCTGTGAATACCCCCTGTAGTACGCTGCATCATTGTATCCTTATAGCGATTCGCATGCAGCAGTTGTGCAAAAGACTGCTCATGAAGGCCGCAGAGATATTGAATGTTCACCACTTCATGCTGGCCGGCGATATAATCATATAATGATTGTACCTGTTGTATGAATGCCGGCAAAAAATTTCTACGCCATTCATATATAGGTGTACCATGTTGGATCAGCTGATCGTCAAAAACATCGAGCAGGAGGTCCTGTCCGGCGGCAGGGGGGGCTTTGAGCAGACTGTTGCGCTGCTGTATTATCTTTTGATAGGAAATGAGGTGATCGAGGTAGCCGGGGTGTAACTGACAGAGCAGGGCATCCAGCCACTTCCGGCGTTCTTCGCTACCTCCCAGGATGATTTCGGCATCGTCGGGGGCGATCATGACAGCGGGAAATTTCCCGATATGCATGGAAAAGCGTTCATACGATTCGTCATTGAGTACAATGTCCTTTTTGCCGTCTTTGACGGTGCATATGATATGTTCTTCATGGCCTTCCTTGTCTAGCAGGGCGTCGATACGGAAGCCATTGGTGTTGTATTGGGTGTTCTGGGCTTCGCTGCTGGTAAAGTAGCTTTTGGTGAAGCAGAGGTAGTAAATGGCGTCCAGGAGGTTCGTCTTGCCGGAACCGTTGCGTCCGGTAATGCCCACGATCCTTTGGGTAAACCGGTGATCGGCCCGGGTATAGTTCTTAAATTGTACTAATGTTATCTTTTTGAGCGACAGCAAATTATATTTTTTTTAACCCCTGTATGGCAGGTGTCTATTATATTATTATGGTATGTATTTCCAGCAAAGTTGCAAAGTATTTAGTTTTTAGGATTTTCCTGTTATATTTGCGGACAAATTAAGAAACAGTGGCTACAAAAACAGACGTAAAGACGAAGTTCACCAAAGAGACGTATTTGTACTGGTATGAATTGATGCTCTTGCTGCGCCGCTTTGAGGAAAAAGCCGGCCAATTATATGGAATGCAGAAGATTCGTGGTTTTTGCCACCTGTACATTGGACAGGAAGCTATTGCTGCGGGTTGTATGACTGCAACTAAACCGGAGGATAAATTCATCACTGCTTACCGTGACCACGCTCTGGCGATTGCCAAAGGTATGTCTCCGGATGCTTGTATGGCTGAACTGTATGGTAAGGCTACGGGCTGTTCTAAGGGTAAGGGTGGAAGTATGCACTTTTTCTCTTTAGAGCATAACTTTTTCGGCGGACATGGTATCGTGGGCGCTCAGATTGGTACCGGTGCGGGCCTGGCATTTGCTGAGAAATACAAAGGTACTGACAATGTAGCAGTTGTCTTCTTCGGAGATGGTGCTGCCCGTCAGGGTATGCTGCATGAGACATTCAATATGGCCATGCTGTGGAAACTGCCAGTAATTTTCATTTGCGAAAATAATATGTACGCGATGGGTACTTCAGTAGAACGTACTTCCAACGTACTGGACATCTATAAGTTAGCTAACGCTTACGACATGCCGAGCGATACCATCGACGGTATGAGCTGCGAAGCGGTACATGAAGGTATGGAAAGAGCTGTAAAGCGTGCGCGCACCGGCGAAGGTCCATCTTTACTGGAAATCAAGACTTACCGCTACCGTGGTCACTCCATGAGTGATCCTGCTAAGTATCGTACCAAAGAAGAAGTAGAAGAATACAAAGAAAGAGATCCACTGACTGTAGTACTGAAGACCATTCAGAAAAACAAATGGGCGACAGATGCAGAAATCGAAGCAATCACCGAGAAGGTTAAACAACAGGTTGAACATTGCGTAGAATTTGCAGAAAATTCTCCATGGCCTTCTGACGATGAACTGCTGAAAGATGTATACACACAACAGGATTATCCTTTCATTGTTGACTAAGTGATATTTAATAGGTTAGCGGTCGCGTCCGTGCATGAAATGGCATGGGAGATTCGCTAACCTTTTTTATATTTGCGGGAATATGGCAATCAGGCCGTACCTGTACCCTAACAAGAAATACTTTTAAACGATCACATTTACAATGACCGAAACAAAAAATAAGGCCGCTGAAACTGCTCCTGTAACCAAGGACTTCGACTTGCAAGGCTCTGTACACAAGGCTGAAGATTTCTATTACAAGAACAAGAACGTCATCAACATCGCCGTAATCGTTATCCTGGTGGTGATAGGCGGTACTTTTGCCTACAACAGGTTCATTAAAGCACCGAACGAGAAGAAAGCAGCGGACATGGTATTCCACGCACAGAAAGCTTTTGAAAAGGATTCATTTAACCTGGCCCTGAACGGAGACGGTAACAACGACGGCTTCTTACAGGTCATTAAAAAATATGGCAGTACCAAAACTGGTCAACTGTCAAAATACTATGCTGGCATTTGCTATGTAAGAACAGGCAAATTCCAGGAAGGTATCGATATGCTGAAAGATTTCAATGCAGGTGATCAACTGGTACAGGCTATGGCTTATGGCGTAACCGGTGATGCTTACATGGAACTGAAGAATACTGAAGAAGGTATCAAATACTACAAAAAAGCTGGTCAGTACAGCGACAACGATTTTACCGGTCCAACTTACCTGTTTCGTGCAGGTGTAGCCCTGGAACTGGCTGGTAAAAACGATGAAGCGATCTCCATCTACAAAGAGATCCGCGAAAAATATCCTCAGTCAAACGAAGGTCGCGAGATGGATAAATATCTGGCGAGACTGGGTGTAGTTAGAGAATAATTTCGGAAGAGGAGGATGCAACATTGAATGGTGTATTCTTACTCCCGGTAGAATATATTCAACATGTCAATACATAATCAAAGTTTATTGGACGATACTGGCATTCTCGGAATAGAGGATGCCAGTGTTGTTATAGTGTATACCGAATGGAATGATACTGTCATCAATGAGTTGGTGGCTGGCTGTGATAAGACACTTGCCGGATATAATGTATCTAAAATTGCTAAAGTAAAAGTACCGGGGGCATTTGAACTGCCTTTCGCTGCGAAACAATATTGGGAGCATACCCAGCGCACAGGTGCTCAGCCTGGCGCTATTATTGCATTTGGTTGTGTGATCCGTGGAGAAACGCCACATTTCGATTACGTTTGTAAAGGGGTGACGGAAGGATTGATGCAGCTGAACCTGGAATTGCCTGTACCTGTTATCTTCGGGATTTTGACGGTGGATAACATGGAGCAGGCGACGGACAGATTGGGTGGTAAACACGGACATAAAGGTGAAGAGGCTGCGCTGACTGCATTGAAGATGATCAGTATGATGCGGAAGTTGCAGCAGGGTAAGTAAGGCTTTGGTGGCCAGACTTGCGGTTGGGTGAATGACCGGCATGATATAAAAGATGTAAAGAGGATGTAAATTTCCTGGTGCCTGGGGACAGGTGTAATGATCAGTATGATGCGGAAGTTGCAGCAGACAATTTAAATTTTCAAGTAGCTAGCAGGTTATATATGCTACACATAAAGACTAACTCGATGAACGTTCAGCTTTTTATCCCCTGCTTTGTAGATCAGTTATTTCCCGAAACAGCCTTCAATATGGTCAAAGTATTGGAGAAACTGGGTTGTAACGTCAGTTACAATGCAAACCAAACCTGCTGTGGGCAACCTGCTTTTAATGCAGGGTATTGGGATGAGGCGAGAGCTGTGGCGACCAAGTTTGTAAAGGATTTTCACACTTTTGACTACATCGTGGCACCCAGTGGCTCCTGCACTGGGTTTGTACGCAATTACTATGGGAAGCTGTTCGACAATTCTGCCGCTCACAATGATGTAAAACTGTTGCGCAAGCAGCTGTATGAATTTACAGAATTTCTGACGGAGGTACTGCATGTAACTGATTTAGGCGCTACGCTGAATGGGCTGGCTACCTATCATGATTCCTGTGCAGCGCTGAGGGAATGTCATATCAAACAGGGGCCAAGAAATCTCCTGAGTAAGGTGAAGGGACTGGAACTGACGGAGATGAATGATTGTGAGACCTGTTGTGGTTTTGGAGGTACTTTTGCCGTAAAATACGAACCTATTTCGATTGGAATGGGTGAGCAGAAGGTACACAATGCAATAGCTACAGGGGCGGAATACCTGATATCTACGGATCTTTCCTGCCTGATGCACCTGGATGGGTATATCAAAAAACATAACCTGAATATTAAGACCATGCATATTGCCGATGTATTGGCGAGTGGCTGGTAAAAGGATATGAACTGATAGCTAAATCCTGCCAACGTACTGGCAAGTGATTGGTAACTCAGTATCCATGACTTGAATATTAATACCGTGCTTACTGCTGATGTAGTGGCTGGTAATTTTAAAACTTTCTTTTGATGAATTATTGGTTAGTTAAATCGGAGCCGTTTAAGTATTCCTGGGAGCAGTTTGTAAAAGATGGAAAAACATTTTGGGATGGGGTGAGAAACTACCAGGCCAGGAATAATATGAAGGCAATGAAGAAGGGTGACCAGGTATTGTTTTACCATAGTAATGAAGGACTGGCAGTAGTAGGGATTGCAAAAGTGGCGAAAGAGTCTTACCAGGATCCGACCACACCTGATCCGAATTGGGTGGTGGTAGAGCTTCAACCGGTAAAGCCGTTTAAAGAACATGTGACACTGGCGCAGATGAAGGCGGAGAAGCGATTGGAGAATTTTCAGCTGATCAGGCAGGGAAGGCTTTCAGTATGTGCCGTGACGGAAGATGAATACAATACAATCCTCGAAATGGGAGGGATGAAGAAATAGTTCGAAGGTGGCCTGCGGCAGCAGGGGAATACTCAAATACATAGCCAACAATAAGTTCAGCGAGATAGTTAACTTCTAAATACCAGGAGAAATTATGGTACAAAATCCTTTATGATAAAGGATGCTGACTTATTTCTCTTAATAACTACTCACTAACTTTTTAATGTTACCCTAATTTTGTATCAACCGGGCACCAGCTTCAAAAACAGTTGTTTAAAGATGAAATTGTTTTTATCGACGATGAAAAAACATTGTTCGCAGGAATTGACTGTTGCTAAGTTGCATTGTAAGGAATAATTTGTAAATTGAATAACATATACCTTATCACTTCCAATACTTAAATGTTACCCATTGGAGGCAGAGACCGAAGCTATCATATACAAGGACTATGCGTATGAACCTATTTATGCTTCTACAGGTATCGTGGTCAGCTACTTTCAGAACCCATTATTATTTAAGAGTAATAATAGTTCGTTAACTCAGTATTTCAACACGCTCGCCGCTTTGTAGGTTTTTCCATGCACATCTGAGCGTTTTTTAAAACCCTAATAAAAAAAATATGAAAAAGTTATTGTCCCCTATCCTGATTTCATTTGGCTTATATGCAGCAAATTAGGTCATGCTGCAGATTAGTTTAATTTTACAAGTGTCTTTCATAGCAAAAGGTGCTTGTCTAATTCCATTGGAATGAGTTTTTATAAGCACGTATTTGTTTACCTGATATTATTTGCCTCCTTTACAGTGCACGCCCAACAAACCGGCAAAATATATGGCCAGCTGTCTGATACTGTTACCCATCAACAGCTCAAAAACGCATTTATTACTATCACACAGGATAATATTATCAGGCAATCCATCTTCTCAGATCATACAGGTGGTTTCAGCGCTGACAATATTCCTTTTGGGCAGTACATCCTTAACATTTCGTTTCAGGGCCTCGCCCCTATACAAAAAGCTTTTACCATAAACGGCAATCAAAAGGAAGTAAACATGGATACCATCTATATGTTCATCCGGGTAAAAGAACTGGATACCATTGTAGTACAGGAACCTCCCATCGTGATGAAGAATGATACCCTTGAATATAATTCCAGTCGCTTCAAAACAAAAGAATATGCTGCACTTGTAGAACTGCTTAAAATGCTTCCAGGCATACAGATCCGGAATGATGGCACTATTACTATCAATGGTCAGCCTGTAGACCAGATCACAGTAGATGGTGAGCCCTTTTTCTCAGGGGAACCTTCTAAAGCACTTGAACACCTGCCCGCAGAGATTGTAAAAAAGATCCAGGTATATGCTACCAACATCCACAACAATATGCCCGGCCCACCGCCCCCACCGGGTTTCCCGGGTAGCAAAACCCTGAACATCGTATTGAAGGCGGACAAAAGAAAAGGTAACTTCGGTAAAGCTGGTTCAGGTGCCGGTACAGGAGATACCTACATGCTGAGTGGTGACCTGAACCATATGAATGGCGGTCAGCAGCTTTCTATCATTGCAGATGCAGGTAATGTAGACAAAGAGAAAACCGGCACTGATCCCATACAACAAAGCAATGGGATCAGACGGGTGATGAACGGCGGTGTGAACTACCGCGACAGCCGTAATGCTTTATTTAAGTTTAACGGCAACTACCTGGCCAATGACACCCGCAGCGAAGTTGAATCCAGATCACAGATACTCCACATATTTCCAGGTGACTCCTCTACTTCCCTGAGCCAGTTTACCAACGGAGTAAATAATATACGCTCACACCGCTTTAATGGTAAGATAGATATTAATCCGGATGAGCGGACTACCCTCAGCATCATACCGATGGTAAACCTGCAAATTTCGGATAATACCAGTGTGCAACAAAGTATGCAACATTATGCAAGTTCAGGTGAGCGGCTCTATCAATCATCCGGTACAAGCAATTCTAATAGTAATAACACACAGCTAAGTTCAAATTTCCAACTCACCCATCGTGCTAAAAAGATGGGTGAACTGCTCATGGCAAACCTGAACATACGCAATTATGAAAACAAGCGCAGCTCTTTGAACGAAACCCTGACGGAATATGCATCCTACAGCAAAAATATTCATCAGCTGACGGACAATAAAAGCGGTAGCTTCAATGTCGGTGCCAATATGATGTATACCATACCACTGGGTGAAAAATATAATTTCACAGCACAGGGTAGTTATGGTTTTAACAGGGACAATAACATCTACGACACCTACAAATTCAATGATGCCAACCAACACTATGATCAGCTGGATTCCAGCCAGAGTAATAACTTCGTCAGCAACTATCACAGCGGGGTAGCACAGGCTTCCATCAGGAGGCAGGCAGGCAAACTAAATATCACTTTAGGTGGAGGCCTGCAAGGCGATTGGCTGCTGACAGACAATGTGAGTGAACACACACAACTTTCCCGTCGCTTTATCAACGTGCTACCACAGGCGATGGTGAGTATTAGCCCGAAAGGTGGAAAAACATTGATGTTGGGTTATAACGGCAGGCCGATGGCGATATCTATACAGCAATTACAACCCGTGACCGTAACATCAGATTCTCTCTTCATACAGGAAGGCAATCCTGGTCTGAAACAACCATATACCCACACCCTTAACCTGAGTTACAATGCCATTAAGACGGGCACTATGCAGCTCTTTACCATCAGCATGGGTGCCAGTGTCACAAAACATAGCATTGCGCAGTCTACCACCTTACTCGATAATGGTGGCCAGCTAACTAAACCAGTGAACCTGGAAGGTGCGCAAAGTGCTAACATCACCCTCAATTACTCAACTTCTGCACTGGAGGGCAGGTTGGCCTTCAATATGATGGGAACTGCTGCATATTCAAAGAGTCCTGTGTTGAGCAATGGAGCACGGAATGACAGCCGTACCTTCACAACCAATAGTGATTTGACCTGTACCTACAATGACCAGAAAGGCTGGGACCTGAGCCTCAGCGTTGGCCCGGGGTATAATATCATGACGACAGGTAGTGGCGTAACGACCAACTATTTCCAAACTGGTATCACCGGTAAAGGATGCTATTCATGGAAGAACCTGGAAAGCGGGTTAACCTGGTATTATAACTTCAACAGCAGTCTGCCCTCAAATTACCAGCCCGATTTCCCCATTCTTTCACCAGTGGTACGCTACCGGTTTTTAAAAAACAGGGCGTTGCAGGCGAGTATGACGTGTGTAGATCTGTTGAATCAGCAGTCTGGTGCCAGCAGGAGTGTGAGTGCTTCGATGGTTGCTGATTCATGGACAAGGACGAGGGGACGTTACTTACTAATCAGTTTGACATACAATTTTAGGCATTTCAAATAACCATAAAATTTTTTTATAACCCAAAAATCCCTCACATGAAAAAAACAATCATTTTCCTGTTGCTTTGTGCCTGTTCCATGATTGCCAAAGCAGATCCCCCTACCAAGTATTACATTGTATCAGCCAGTAATGGGGTAGGCTACGTTGTAATCCAGACGACTAATATTGGTATTACGACTTCGCAGACCACCTCACCGGGTGTGACGGAAAGCTGGACCAATACTGCACCAGGTGGTTACTACACCAATCCTTCCGGACAGTTTTCTTATGGTGCATATTGGTCTGATCCAACCTTGTTTACGCCTGTGACGATACAGGTATTGTCAGGTTACACTGCGACTGTTTATAATGCTAATTCTGGATCTCAATCAGTGCGGATTGGCCTTGCATTTACAAAGCCTAATGGCACAGAGACGTTCTTTTATGGGCCTTCTGTGACAGTGGGATATGGGCAGACCGCAACGGCAAGTGTTCCGGCGGGAGCTTATACCTATACGGCGGCATTGCCCATTGCTTCAGGGGAGATTTATCCTACGCCGATGAGGATATTCCTGACTTATGGTGATTAAAAAAAATAAGGTTGCAGCCTATTGGCTGCAACCTTATTCATAAGATTTTATCAATCACTTTTTACATCGCGGCTGCTCTCGCTGCCAATGCCTTCTTCCGTTCCATTTCCCGCTGATGCCGGAATATACTCTTCGTCACAAAATACCCGAGCGAAGCGCCTACCCATACATCACTACTCCAATGCCTGATCTGGTACATTCTCGTTGCTCCTGTCGCAATCGCAATACTATACGTCACCCACGGTACCCACGGATGCTTCTCCCCATAAATCTCCGCCAGTGCGGTCGCCACCGTAGTCACCGTATTCATATGTCCTGAAGGGAAGGACGTATGTTCCTTATTCATAGTAAACGGCCGGTTGTAGTCAAACGGAGAATCAAAATAGGTAGGTCGTCCACGGCGAATAACAGACTTGGCAGTGGTATAGAGCAGTGTTGAAATCAACAAGGATTTTGCTGACATGAGCCCCGCATTCTCGAGTTTCCGGTCTTTTGCGATCACGCCAGCCAGGTACATTCCACCAATCAGGTAAGGGGAATACGCATTCCCAAATGGCTCGATTTGCCCGGTAATAGCATTCCATCCACTGGTATGATTGCGCAGCAGGAACTGCTTCACTTCATAATCGGCTGCGGTCATCAATATACCTGCACCACCCACGACTATACCTAAACGTATAAAGTCGCGCTTCTCCCAATGAGCAGGGCGGGACACCGTATATTTTAAATCTGTCCATATACTCTTCAGGTATACTCCATTGATGCGGTAACTGATGGCAGTATCTTCTTCCGTCAAGGGTTTATTATGCTGTATACTATCCAGTTGTTCTTTAGCGCTAGCGCTGTCTGCTGGTACATGGGTCGTATCATTCTGAGCACTGGCTGTTGTATGTAATAAAATAATCAGCGAACAGAAAATAAGCGTATAAATGATCTTCAAGGCTGGTCCATTTAGAAAATAATATATAAAGTTACGTTAAATGTTAAAACCAGTATATTCGAATCAGAAAATCATAAAAAACATTCATTGTATGAAACTGCGGATGGTTGTATTAACAGGAGCGGGCGTTAGTGCAGAGAGCGGCTTAAGAACGTTTCGTGACAGCGATGGACTGTGGGAAGGTTATAATGTATACGAAGTGGCCTCTCCGGATGGCTGGAAGAAGGATCCCCAGCTGGTGCTGGACTTTTATAATATGCGCAGACAGGATATACTGAAGGCGCAACCCAATGCTGCGCATACAGGACTGGCGGACCTTCAGGCGCATTTTGACCTGCATATCATTACCCAGAATATCGATGACCTGCATGAAAGAGGCGGTGCCAGGCAGGTTTGGCATTTACATGGGGAGATCACTAAAATGAGGAGTGTATTGGATACAGAACGTACTTACCCTTATAATGACGATATCCGATTGGGCGATCTGGCAGCAGATGGTGGGCAGTTACGACCTTTCATTGTATGGTTTGGAGAGGAAGTACCTATGATAGAACAGGCGGTTACGCTGGTAAGACAGGCGGATATTTTCGTGGTGATTGGTACGTCGTTGCTGGTGTATCCGGCAGCAGGATTACTGGATATTGTGCCGCGACATGTACCCGTGTACGTGATAGATAAAAATCTGCCGCAGGTAAAGCAGCGGCCATATTTGCATTTGATAGAGAAGTCTGCTACAGAAGGGGTGGCGGAACTGAAAGAATTATTGCAAACATATATTAAAGGCTGACCATTTGGTCAGCCTTTTTCTTTGAATGAGGGTCATTTACCATAGGAAAATATTATTCTATTCGAAACTCTCCTCAAATCGAATATTATACTCTTCCAGTTCTTTCAGAACAGGATTATAAATATCAGGTGTGACAGGTATCTGCAAACCAGTGAGGTTCACTTTACCCTGCAAAATCATCTTTGCCATAATGCCTAAAGGCAGCCCCACAGTCTTTGCCATGGCGGTACGCAGGTGATCTTCACCCTGTACTATCATGTAACTATGCAACCGTGTCGTGATACCTCTGCGTTCAAATTCTATCTCATGGATCATCACGATCATATCCTTGTCAGTCGGTTCCATGGCCAGTTTGGACTCTACGATATTCTGCAGCACGCCGGCGTTTGTAAGTGTTCCCTGGTGGATCTTTTCCCCATTCAGTAAACCTAAAAACTTCAGCTGCCGAATGATCTTTGACTTGGCAGAGATACCCAGGAAATGAGCGATGTTTTCTTCATTACTCAGGTCCTTCGCAGGTTTCAGGTTCTGACTGGCCCATTGGTAATAGGTCATATCATCTGTCTGGATCTTCGTGGTATCGTCCGTAAGTCCCAGTTTTACGAGTGTACTCCATCCCTCGCAGAAGTCAGGATACCGCAGGGTAGCGCGCATGAAGGTCTGGATATCTTCCAGCTTATAAGCTTTCATATACGCCAGTGAATCCCTGTTAGGGTACCATGCGAGTTTGCCCAGGGTAGGGATCTGAATAGTTTTGCTCTGATCAAACAGGTGCAGATAATCTGTTTCTTTGACCTTTCCTTTCTCCTTATAGATAGCGCCTGAACTACCCGCCATCACGATATTGCGGGCATTCCACGAGATCTTGTACTGCCATGGATTATCATTACTCTCGGGAGAAATGAGTCCGCCGCAATAAGATTTAAACGAGGAAATTTGTCCGCCTTTCTTTTCGATAGAATGGATCAGTTTCATGGCGCTCATGTGATCGATACCGGGATCCAGCCCCATCTCGTACATGAACAGAAGACCGGCGTTTTCAATTTCTTTTTCCAGCGCTTTTATTTCCGGATCGATATAAGATGCGGTGAGCAGATTTTTGCCAAATTTCAGGCAGTCCTTTGCTACAATAATATGTAGGGGCGGAGGGAGCAGAGATATTACAAGATCAGTTTCCTGTATGAGCTGCTGTCTGGCTGCTTCATCCTGGATGTTGATGGCTGCCGGGGTTACATAGTATGACTTGCCGGTTTTCGACTTGATCAGCATCAGGTCATGATCCGCTACGGTCACATGCCACTTCTGCCGGGGAGCATTTACCAGCAGATAATCGATCAGGCAGGTGGCCGATTTACCGGCACCAAACAATAAAATATTCTTCATGTTACCTAAATATATTCTTTACTATGGTTTACGGAACAGGGATTTAACATCAGTGGTAATAGTAATGTTCAAAATTTTAGCAAATTTCGAATTTATATTTGACTCTTAAACTGCGCTTTGTCCCATGAGACTCTGATTTTCATAGGGTTAAAAACAAATTGTTTGCCAATATTTCATTTCTTCCATATAGTAATTATTTATGATATAGAATAAATATTGGCAGTGAGTGCAATTTAAAAGATTATTCAGACTCAGCTACAAAAAATATTTATTATCGCATTGTGTTTTAGCACTATATGACAATCCCTTTTTTATTCACATTTAATGTCAAAATGGCCGTATTTCGGCCTGAAATGGCTATATTTGCGCTCATTTGTTTTTAAAGCAAAACAACCATCTAAATGTCAGAAAATACTGAAAATTCTCAGGACGGAAGGATTGTCCAGATTAACATCGAGGAGCAGATGAAAACGGCTTACATCGATTACTCAATGTCAGTAATCGTAGGTCGTGCGCTTCCCGATGTAAGGGACGGTTTGAAACCCGTGCACCGCAGGGTGTTGTTTGGTATGAGTGAGCTGGGTAACAACAGCAATAAACCCTACAAGAAATCAGCCCGTATTGTGGGTGAGGTAATGGGTAAATACCATCCTCACGGCGATGCTTCCATTTATGACACCATTGTACGTCTTGCACAGCCCTGGACATTGCGCTACATTCTTGTAGACGGTCAGGGTAACTTCGGCTCCGTGGATGGTGACGCGCCAGCGGCCATGCGTTATACGGAGATCCGTCTGCAAAAAATTGCAGAAGCTATGCTGGAAGATATCGATAAAGAAACAGTGGATTTCTCCCTGAACTTTGACGATACGCTCGAAGAACCTACTGTATTGCCAACCCGCATCCCCAACCTGCTGGTGAATGGTGCATCTGGTATCGCTGTAGGTATGGCTACGAACATCATGCCCCACAACCTGAGCGAGGTCGTGGATGGTCTGATCGCTTATATTGAAAATAAAGAGATCACCAGTGAAGAGCTGATTAAATATGTGAAGGCGCCTGACTTCCCAACCGGTGGTATCATCTACGGTTATGAAGGTGTAAAACAGGGTTTTGAAACTGGTCGTGGTCGCGTGGTAGTACGTGGTAAAGTCAATGTAGAAACTACCAAAGCCGGTCGTGAGCGCCTGGTGATCTATGAACTGCCTTACCAGATTAACAAGGCGGTACTGCACCAGAAGATTGCACAACTGGCCGATGATAAGATCATAGAAGGTATCGCTGAAGTACGCGATGAAAGTGACCGTGAAGGTATGCGCCTGGTAATCGATCTGAAACGTGAAGCGATTGCAAACGTTGTGATCAACCAGCTGTATAAATATTCTGAGCTGCAGACTTCTTATGGTATCAACAACGTGGCGCTTGTAAAAGGCCGTCCACGCGTATTGGCACTGAAAGACCTGCTGGCTGAATTCGTAGACTTCCGCCATGAAGTTGTGGTGAGAAGAACACGTTTCGACCTGCGTAAAGCGGAAGAAAAAGCACACATCTTACAGGGTTACCTGATCGCTTTGGATCACCTGGATGAAGTGATTGCTTTGATCCGTGGTTCACGCACTCCTGAAGAAGCAAAAGACGGATTGATGAGTCAGTTCGGCCTGAGCGAGCTTCAGTCAAAAGCTATCCTGGAACTGCGTTTACAACGTCTGACAGGTATGGAGCGTGATAAGATCAAGGAAGAATATGAGGAGATCATGAAACTGATCAGCCACCTGAAAGATATATTGAATGACGAAGGGCTGCGTTTCAAAATTATCCGTGAAGAACTGGAAGATGTGAAGAAACGTTTCGGCGACGAGCGTAAAACTGAAATTCAGTACCTGGCCAGCGAAATGAGAATGGAAGATATCATCGCCGAAGAAGATGTGGTGATCACCATTTCACACCTGGGATATATCAAACGTACTTCTGCATACGACTACCGTCAGCAGAAACGCGGTGGCCGTGGTGCACTGGGTGGCAAGACCCGTGAAGAAGATTATATCGAGCACCTGTTCGTTGCTTCTACCCACCATACTATGTTGTTCTTTACAGAAAAAGGACGTTGTTACTGGCTGAAAGTATACGAAATTCCTGAAGGAGAGAAGAGCGGCAAGGGTAGAGCGATTCAGAACCTGATCAACCTGCCTACCGACGATAAGATCCGTGCGATCATTGATATCAAGGACCTGGGTGATAAAGACTTTATCAACAGCAATTATATCGTACTCTGTACAGCAAATGGTATCATCAAGAAAACCCTGCTGGAAGAGTTCTCCCGCCCACGGCAGAACGGTGTAAATGCAATTACCATTAATGAAGGTGACCAGTTGCTGGAAGCTAAGCTCACAAATGGTAACAGCGAAATCATGATGGCGATTAAGAGTGGCCGTGCCATCCGCTTCCCTGAAAACACAGTACGTGATACAGGTCGTGGTGCGATCGGTGTAAGAGGTATCGAAGTGGACAATGATAAGGACGAGGTAGTTGGTATGATTTGTGTAAATAAGGACGAAAATCGTACGGTACTGGTGGTTTCTGAAAACGGTTTTGGTAAGCGTACAGATATAGAAGAGTATAGGGTTACCAACCGTGGCGGTAAGGGGGTAAAAACCATTAACGTAACGGAGAAAACAGGCCGTCTGATTGCTATCCTGGACGTAACTGAAAAGGATGACCTGATGATCACCTGTAAATCCGGTATCACGATCCGTATGGCAGTAGGCGATATCCGCGAAGCGGGCAGAGCTACCCAGGGTGTGAGACTGATCCGCCTGGATGATACTGATCAGATTGCGGCAGTAGCCCGTCTGGATGAGCAGGAAGAACAGGAGGTAGCGCAGGAGCTGGAAAACGTTGAGCAGGAGATCGCTCAGCAGGAAATCAGTGATGCTGCAGCTACCAGCGGTGAAGAGGCAACTGATGAAGATCAGGCCCCTACCGAGGAAGCACCTACTGAATAATTGATAAAATTACCGCAATTTGCCTGTGCGAACTAATGGTTAAGCAGCGGTTAGTTGTATTTATATAAAATGCTGAACTCGTAAATAATACCTTAACCATACTTATAGCAAATAAAAAAAATTGATCATGAAAAAACTATTGGTATCATTTGTCTTTTGCAGTGCAGGTTTAGCAGCTGTCGCTCAGCGTGCTAAAGTGAATAGTGCTGAGGAAGCGTTGAAAAGCAAAGATTACGCTAAAGCAACGGCTGACATTCAGGCTGCCCTGGAAAATGATAAGACCAAGAACGATGCAAAGACTTTCTATGTAAAAGGTAAGATCCTGGAAGCACAGGCTACTGAGCATAAGAGCTCTGCTGAAGCACTGCAAGCATTCGAAGCATATAAGAAAGCACTGGAAATCAATCCTAAATTGCCAGAAGCTCTGCTGGAACTGAATCAACGCATGTTCAACCTGTACGCTACCGTAGGTAACGCAGGTTATGGTAACCTGAACGATCAGAAATGGGATTCTGCATATACCCACTTCAAAGAAGCGTTCTCTATCGCTGAATTCTACAACAGCAAAAGCCTGGGTGGTTCCATTCCAACTGATACATCTATGACCTTCTACACTGGTTACGCTGCTAGCCAGGCAGGACAGAAAGATGATGCGATCACTTACCTGAGAAAAGCGGCTGACCTGCAGTTCAAAACTGAACCAGCGCTGTATGTAATCCTGGCGCAGGCCTACGAAGAAAAGGGTAACAATGAAGGTTGGCTGAAAGCAATCGAAGAAGGTAAAACTGCTTTCCCTAAAGACAAGCGTTTTAGCGATATGGAGATGATCTACTACTCCAAAACCGGCAAAACCAACGAACTGCTGGCTATCCTGGAGAAGAAGATGGCTGAAAATCCAAATGATTTCAATACAGTACTGGATTACGGTATCCGTGTAGATAACGTAGCTAACCCACGTGCAGAAGATGGTAAAGATGCTCCTAAACCAGCTAATTACGAAGAACTGATGGGTAAAGCAGAAGGTGCTTATAAGAAAGCAATCGAGCTGAAAGCAGATGATGCTACTGCAAACTTCCAGCTGGGTGCACTGTACTTTAACCGTGCGGTTGGTTTCAACAAGGAACTGAACGATATGGATAGCAAGCAACAGAATTCACCTAAGGCAAAAGAATTGCAGACTAAAGTACAGGCCCTGATGGATCAGTCACTGCCTTACTTTGAGAAAGCTGACCAGAACTTCACTGCTAAGGCTTCATCATTAGATGCAAGCGATAAGCAAACTTACCAGAGCTGCCTGTATGCATTACAGAAGATCTATGCGATCAAGAATGATAATGCAAAGGTAGAAGTAACTAAGAAGAAGCTGGATTCACTGAACTAATTATAAGGGTTCCAGGTATAAACAAAGGCCCGTAGCATTCTCTACGGGCCTTTGTTATTGTGATAAGTGTAGAATTGGCCTGCGGCAGCAAGCAAGAATTCTCTTTTTGGCTGGCGTGGTTTTGAAATTATTTACCTCGCAGGATGTGTCACAAAGTGAAACGCCCAGAATGCTGCGAGCAGCATAAATAGTATAATGATACAGATGATTGCGAGTTGTGTATGACCCGCTATCTGATCCTTCTTTTGTTTCCTGCTCTTTAATTTCTTCATCATCTGCCACTTCATCTGGCGCAGGTACACCGGAATAATTTCCTTCTTCTCAAACGCACTTAAGCCTTCCACTGCTTCACTGCACAATTCACAATCCGACAGATGCAACTCCACTTCATGCTGCTTCTCTGCCGACAACTTCCCCTGCACATAATCCAGCAGCTCCTGCTGACTCGGACACTGTGTCGTCGTGAACAAATCATTATATGCATCATTCATAAAATCGTCCATGATTATTGCTTTCCTTGTTTGCTTAATAACAACTTCAAATTTCTTTTCCCGTTTTGAATATAGCTCTTTACCTGTAGCAAACTATATCCTGTCTTTTCCGTAATCTCTGAATAAGAGCATTTTTCAAGATAGAACAATTTTACGCAGATACGTTGTTCATCATTCAGCTGTTCCAGTGCCTGTTCCATATTAGTAAGGAGCACTTCTTTCTCTGCTAAGGTAGCTTTTTCTTCAGGAGGGGCGGGATCGTTCAGGTGTTTTTCGTTTACTTCTTCCTGTCTTACCTGGTTGCGTTGTCTGAGTTGCATGAGACAATGGTTTTTGGTGACCATATAAATCCATGCTCTGAAAAACTGTACCTGGTGTTTGTTGATATCTGCTAATACCTTCAAAAAGATCTGTTGCACACTATCCCTTGCATCTTCCTCATTTTTAAGGTATTTCATGCACATACCGAGTAGGAGGATGGCGTACCTGTCAAACAGGATGCCTACCCATTGGCTGTTGTCATCGGATTTATACCGTTGCAGCAGTTCTTCGTCTGTTAATTCCTGGCTGTTCTTGATATTCACGCGATAAAGATAGAAACTTATAATATATAGATGCAGGGTTGGAAGAATTCCATAAAAAAAGGGGTCGCTACCCAAGGTAGCGACCCCTTTTTTTATGAAGAAGAAATAATTACAAACTATCCAGTGCAGACTGGGCTTTATCTTTCATTGGCCCATTCATCCGTACAACTTCTTTAAACATCCGGCGGGCTTTTCCTGTCTGGCCTTTGCTACGATAGCACACAGCCAGTTGATAACGGGACAGCTCCCCATATTTGGACTTACTGTCTGAAAGGTGTTTATACCTCGAAATCGCTTCGTTTAAATCCCCTTGCTGATGGTAGACCATCGCTGCCTTGTACAGGAATTCATCCGTACCTGTGGGTTGTACATCGGCTGTCTTTTTATCATCGTCATCATCCTTTTCCTTCTCTTTTTGAGGAGCGGGAGGGGTTTCTTTTTTCTCTGCTACGGGCGCAGGAGTTTCTTTGGCCGGTTGTAAAGTGGATTTTTCCTCCTTTTTGGCCTGTTGTAAAGTAGACTTATCGTCCTTCTGCTCTGCAGGAGGAGTTTTCTTTACCGAATCTTTTGAAGGAGCGGGTTTTGGTGCTACGGGCGCCGATGCCGTTCGGATGGTGTCCTTTTTCACCACAGGGATGGGTTTAACCTCCCCTGGTACAGGCGGCCTCCGTTGCAGGGTATCTGCCACGGGAGCAGCATGAGCCGTAGCAGCTGCCGCTTCCGTGGCCTGTACTACCGGCTGACTATGACTCGTCTGAATTGGTTCTGTTTCTTTATCAGCTGCCGCTATCTGCTGTACCGGATTCATCGCCCTGAACCGGTTCTGGTGCTGTACCAGATAAAACCCGCCAGCACCTAGTGCTACGGCCGCGACTACCCAGAAATATATCAGTAAACTTTCTTTCTTCTGCTCCAACCGCTGATACCGTTCTACCTTCTGCGTAGTCGATACCTTGCGCACACTATTACGGATATACTGCTGTATATTCACTGACAGGGGTTGGTACTGCTCTCTATGCTTTGCCTGCGACAATGTTTGCAACGCATCAAAACAAAGATCACAATCCACCAGGTGCTGTTCCAGCAAATGCTTTTCCAGGTCCGTGAGCCGTCCGTCTAAATAACGGGGCAACTGGTCCCTGTTCATACACCTAACCGTGCTGAAGATTTTGAGTATCTTATCGTTATTTTCCAAATTACTGCTCATAGGAATGTTTCATCAGTATTGAAGCCATATGCTGTTTAGCATTTTTCAGGATCTGCCTGGTTTTATCGATGGAATACTTCTTACTCGCGGCCAACTGGGCCAAAGGCTGTTGTTCCAGATAAAATTTCGTCAGGAATGATTTCTCCTCACCGGGCAATTGACTAATCGCCACATTCAGCTGCGCTATGAGCTGCTGCTGTTCCTTTTGGTTCATAGCAGCATGTTCAACCCTGTTTTCAACTTGCTGGATTTCTCTGGATTCAGTTGTAGAGAAGAAGGGCAGGTTCCTGTCAGACTTATCCTGGATGGCCTTTACATTGTAATGGATCCACTCATTCACCTTATGAATGGTTTGGGTCTTCAAAGAATTACTCAGGCGCTGTAGCAGCACTGGAAACACTTCGTCCGCGCCCCTTCCGGGGGCGGTATTTAAATAGGGTAGACATACGGCCACCATGAGGTGACTATACCTTTCCAAAAGAACACCTTCGGCTTCCTGGTCTTTCAACTTTCTCGCCCTGGATATTAATTCTTTGTCCGACAAATTAGTTAACTGCTGTAGCATAGTGTTACCTATATTTACATATGAGAACCTAAAAGGTTTCATTTAGACATATAATTATTTTAGACAATTAATATGCCATATGCAATTACGGTGGTGCCTGTCATGCCTTTAAGGGCAGAACCTGCCCACAGAAGTGAAATGATCTCACAGGCATTGTGGGGAGAATGCGTAACCATCACAGTACACGGACAAGATGGCTGGGTTAAGGTAAAATGTCAGTACGATGAATACGAGGGGTGGGCGACTATTAACCACCTGGAAATCATTGAAGAAGAATTATTTAATGCGCCCTATACACACTACACTGCCAAATGGGTCAACACTGTCAGTATGAACGGTCAGCCTATGCAGGTTCCTTTGGGCTGCCTGGTAAAAGCCACCGATGAGGTTGTAACAATTTGGGGAAAGTATACGGTACAATTTGAGGAAAGCCTTTTAAAACCATTTTTGGACGAGGCAGGCCTGCGTGAACGGGCGTTTCAGTTCCTGAATACAGCCTATTTGTGGGGTGGAAAGTCTGTATACGGCGTGGATTGTTCCGGCTTTACACAGACGGTATTTAAGACACTGGGGATCTTATTAATGAGGGATGCTTATCAGCAGGCCACACAGGGTACGGTAGTAGATTTTTTACAGGAGGTGAGACTGGGAGACCTGGCGTTTTTTGACAATGAAGCGGGTAGGATCACGCATGTAGGGATCCTGTTGAATGATCACGAAATCATACATTCTTCTGGTAGGGTAAGGGTAGATCCGATAGATAATCAGGGTATCATTAATTCCGGGACAGGCGTGCGCACTCACAACCTCAGAATCATCAAACGATATATCTGAAACAATATGCCGGTTTGTATGGCTGGCTGCAAGCGGGCCATACAAACCGGCGTGCAACAAAAAGGTTTTGCCGGAGGCAAAACCTTTTTGTTGCACTTTTTTAATTTAAAAGTGGCGATCCCTTTTAAAAACTACTTATTGAACATCTTCTTGTAACCTTCAATGCTCTCAAGAATAATCCTTTCAGCAACTTTTTTATTCTGGAATTCAGCCACTTTTACTTCCTTATGCTCGAGTCTCTTGTACTCTTCAAAGAAGTGACGCATTTCAGCAGTGAAATGAGGCGGTAATTCAGTAATATCGTTAATGTGGTTCACACTCATATCATTTGCAGCTACAGCGATGATCTTATCATCAGCCTCACCACCATCGATCATCTGCATTACACCGATAACCTTTGCTTCCATAATACACATTGGCACTACATCCACCTGTGACAGGATCAGGATATCCAATGGATCATGATCATCACAATATGTCTGAGGAATAAAGCCATAGTTTGCAGGGTAGTATACTGAAGAATACAGCACTCTGTCTAATTTGAGCAGACCGGTTTCCTTGTCCAGCTCATATTTAGCGCGGCAGCCTTTTGGTATTTCAATAATCGCATTTACGACTTTGGGTGATTCAGATCCTGTGCTGACTTGATGCCAGGGATTGTTCGTCGTCATCTTCAAAACTATTTATTTGTTTATTATTATTTTGGTGTCGCCGGCATCGTCAATATTACAAAAAGAAAAAGGCTGTCCAAGTCGGTTGCGGGACTTAGGTCAGCTGTTTAACGTTATGCAATGTGGAATTTAACTTTTGCTGGCGCGTAGCAAAAATAAGGAACTCAACTGTAAATCCAAATTTACAGGGATGTTAGGACTATTTTTGATCCGGAGACTGTACTCCAACCGAATCCTGCTGCATCGCGCTGGCAGAATCCATGATCGGTGTAGCCGGAGGCATATAATTAGGAATTATACTTTCTAAAGACAGCGATATTTTCCACTGGCCATTCTCCTTCACCAACTGTAAACGCTCCTGCTGTTTAGAGGAAGAGTTTAGTACGGTCACTGTTGCTTTATCTCCATTTTCCTCCGCATTTACTACCTCTATACCCGCTTTTTTGATCTTTTCTCTTTCTGTCTCATTCCTGCGGGCATCGAAAAATGAATATAACTGAATTACCTGCTGCGATTCCCTCGTCGCGTAATCTCTGGCGAGATCGAAGTTAGATTCCTGAATAGCATGCATAAAATTCAGTGCTACCTCCTGTGGGGAAGCCCGCTTTTTGCAACCGCTCAGTACAACACCGGATATTATAACCAGGACAAGAAAGCGCAGATAATTGGTCATGCAATTGTTCATTATAGATAAGAGGTAACAAAAATAGGAGGAAAGTAGAAATTTACAAAAAAGCGATACCGAGTTGGTGGCCATGGGTGCAGACTTGTATTCCCTAAAAGAATAATTTTTGTGTCTGGCCATCGGTACAGGTTCGTGTTGTTGTTCAATTCGCATAATAAAAAGTGAACATACAATAAACACTGTTAAGGAAGTGTTAATTGTCCATGCGTTCCTCTTTTTCTTTATCCCTGTCTCTGTCCCGTTCTCTTTCCCTGTCTCTATCCCTGTTACGGTGATTTTGATTTTGTTGCTGATATTGTTCCTCTTTTTCCTTTGCCGCATCATATGCGCGTATGATCGCTTTTACCAGGCGGTGTCTTACCACATCTTCTTCATCCAGTTCCAGGTAGCCAATACCATCTACATTACGGAGAATACGACTGGCTTTTGCCAGGCCTGACTGCTGATTTTTTGGCAGATCCACCTGTGTCATATCACCGGTGATGATCGCTTTTGCACTTGGACCGATACGGGTCAGGAACATTTTCATCTGGAGGTCGGTCGCGTTCTGCGCTTCATCCAGAAGAATGAATGAGTTGTCCAGTGTACGGCCACGCATGTATGCCAGCGGAGCGATTTCAATGACGCGGTTGGTCATGTAATAGCTCAGTTTATCTGCGGGGATCATGTCGTCGAGGGCATCGTACAGTGGGCGCAGGTATGGATCAATCTTTTCTTTGAGATCGCCTGGAAGGAAGCCAAGGTTTTCACCAGCTTCTACGGCAGGACGGGTAAGGATGATTTTCCTGACAGCCTTGTTTTTCAGTGCACGAACAGCAAGGGCTACGGCAGTATACGTTTTACCGGTACCAGCAGGGCCAATGGCGAAGATGATGTCATTCTTTTCGGCCATCGCTACCATCTTTTTCTGATTGGCCGTCCTTGCTCTTACATTGCGGCCGTTAGGACCAAATACGAGGACTTCGTTGGAATTACGGTCTTTGAAGTTATCAACCGTTTCTTCGTCTCCTAAAATTTGTTCAAAGTAATTTTCACTAAGGTTACCATTGCGCTCCAGGTAAGAAATGATTTGAGTGATTTTTTCCTGTGCTGTCGCTACTTCTTCCGGTGCACCGGAGATTTTGAGTTGAGTACCCCGGGAGAGAATCTTTAACAGCGGGAATTTTTTCTTCAGCAGGTCCAGCTTTCCATTGTTGACCCCAAAAAATTCTATAGGGTTAATGCTGTCTAAGTTGATGATTGATTCTGTCAAGTGTTGTCTTATTTAAAAGTGAAAAGGGACTGCCGGTCAAATCACGCACGGCTGTCATAAAAGCAGGGGCAATAACCAAGCCAAAGCCTTTTTCTTACATAGTTCTCCTCCTTTGTCAGGATGATGATGTGCAGCCGCAACGATCATTTCGCATTCAATGTTAAAAAACTGTAAGCATTTTGCCGAATTACCCTTTTGATTTATTAGCGAAATTAAAGGGAAATCTACCTCAATGCAATTTTTAACAGGGAATATTCACAGGAAGTTCAAAGAATAAATGAAAAGATTGTGATTGCGGTATGGGTATGTAGAAAAGTATCTACTAAAAAATAATAATATATTCCCTATTTTTAAGACCTTATCCTACAGAAAATTATGAATGATGCCATTATAAACAAGGCACTCGCTTCGTTTGTACCGGCACTGTTACTAGACCTTTATGGAAACCTGTTATCGGCCAATGATAAGGCCAGGGGACTTGTGCAGTTACCGGGGGGGAATACAGAAAAAGTCCATTATGATCACCTGTTCGGAGAGAGAACGGGCGTATACTGGGGAGCACTATTAGCAACCTTTCAAAACGGACTACAAGCCTGCGTGGAATTTGCAGGTCCGGTCGGTCGATGGACAGCATGGCAGTTGTTGGCCCAGGATGAATATTTTGTACTACTGGGGCATGAAACAGCCCAGCCAGATAAACTATTTTTTCACCTTCCATTGGGTATTCAACAATTCTCAGTGGATGGCTACCCTATAAAAAGCAACGCCTTACAACAAGCTATCTGGGGCCCTCACCACCCTATTTTTATACAGCCGGGCTACAATATACTCCGGGATCCTGTTTATCGCCAGATCGGCCTTAGCCAATTATTTGAGGAAGTAGCCGAAACCGGCAGGTCCGCTAAAAAAGAGATTTTACTGCGCTACCAGGAAAATACCGTTGGCGATTCCATCCGGCTATCTCCCTGTTATTATGAGGCGATCGTTTTTCCTGCTTTCAACCACCAACGACAAGTTACAGATCTTTACCTGCTGCTCAAGGAAGTTACGGTGCAAAAACTGAACCTTATGGGTTTGGAAAAGAGTGCCCGCCTGCTGGAAAGTGTAGTGGAGCACCTGCCTATCGGCTATGTACAGTTTGATCACCATGGTTTCATGCGCCGGATCAATCACACTCACCGTGAGTTTTTGAAGGTACGGCCTGGCTTTGGAGAAGGCACCTACAACATTATGAGCGATCCTTTTGCCCGTATGTACGGGTTTAACGAACTGTTCATGACAGTAGTGACAGAGAATAAAATGGTCCGCAAAGAAATAGAAGTCGACTACTCTGCCGAGACCATCTTTACAGACCTGTCAGAGGTCCGCTGGATGGACTATACCCTTTTCCCACTACAGGACCCTGTAAATAAAAAGACAATTGTCGTTGCACTCATCAACGATATCACTGACAAGAAGCTTGAGCATTTCATGCGTACAGAGCTGCAGCGTAATACAGAACAACTGCACCTCTTCTTCGATGCCGTTGATATGGGATACGCCACCCTGGAGCGCGACGGCCGGGTCAACTTCATCAACAAAAAGGCTGCACAAATGGCTGGTGTGGAAATTCAGCCAGGGTGCAATATCTTTGACATTATTCCTGAGTTTAGAACGCCCTCTCCATTTTTGGAAAGACTGGCACAGGCGATGAAAAGTACGGTATCTGAATCGTTCAGCAGTTACTTTTACAGGGTTGACAAGTGTTACGATTTCCTTGTCACACCTATGCGTGACAACACCGTCTCTGTTTTTATCCGGGATATTACCGGTAGCCGTAAACTGCAAAAAGAATTACACAGGGCAAATAGTCAGCTAAGTAAGCTGAACCGGAACTTATTGAACCAAAACCAACAGCTGGAAGACTTTGCGCATATCACTTCGCACAACCTGCGGGCGCCCATCGCCAACCTGAAAGCACTGATGCAACTGCACAATCATTCCAATGAAGAAGAGGAGAAGATCGAATACCTGGGCATGCTCGAATCTGTGATCAACAAAACAGATGAGACACTCAATGACCTGGTAAACGTAGTGCAGATACGAAAAGAAACGGATATCAGGCAGGAAGTGATTTCGTTCGGAGAGAGACTGGAATATGTATCGCATGTACTGATGCTGGAAGTGAACCAGAGCGGGCTGCGCATCACCACAGACTTTCAGGAAGCACCGATGATCACGTTTCCCCGTATATACTTAGACAGTATTCTGCAAAACCTGATCACCAACGCCATCCGTTACCGGAGGCCCGATGTGCCACCAACCCTGCACTTCAGCAGCCGGAAAGAGAAAGGCTTGATCACGCTCACAGCCGAAGACAATGGAATGGGGATTGATATGAACCGCTTTGGCAGCAAGCTATTTGGCTTCAGGAAAACCTTTCATAAAAATGCTGACGCAAAGGGAATCGGCTTATTTATTACCAAAACCCAGGTAGAAGCAATGGGAGGAAGCATAAGTGCAGAAAGTAGACCTGGCTGGGGTACAAAATTTATTATTACCTTTAAAACCGAATAAATCCCTGTATGCAATTGCTCAATATGATCTTTATTGTTGACGATGACCCGATTCATCAGCAAATAGCCAACCTGATGATCAAACGACAAGGGATCGGGGAGAAAGTGAAGGCATTTTCTGAAGCACAGGACGCGCTCAACTACCTGCGCGAATATATTTACGAGCCGGACTTGCTGCCAGACCTCATTTTGCTTGATCTGAACATGCCAGTCATGGATGGCTGGGATTTTCTGAATGATTATGCCGGGTTCTATGAGCAACTACCTAAGAAGATCGGCATTTTTGTACTTACTTCCTCTATCGACGATAGTGATAGAAAGAAGGTAGACGATTATGCTTTTGTAAAAGGGTACCTTACGAAACCGTTATCCAGCGAGATTATCAACAAGCTCCAGGCGGAGTAAAAATAAAAATCCCGCCATTTATAAAGGGCGGGACCAAATATGTGTTTGAACACGATTATGCATACTTCAGTGCCTTGATGGCTTCAGCAGGGTCCGGGGCATTGAATACTGAACTGCCAGCTACCAATACATCGGCACCGGCCGCTATTATATCCGCAGCATTGTCCGCCGTAATACCTCCATCTACTTCAATTAATGCATGTGCCTGATGAGCATCTATCAGGGCACGTAACTCCTTTATTTTAGTCAGTGACTGGTCTATGAAGTGCTGACCGCCGAAACCGGGGTTCACGCTCATAATGAGCACGAGGTCCACGTCTTTGATCACATTTTCCAGCAGTTGTACGGGTGTATGTGGGTTCAGGGCTACGCCTGCCTGCATGCCGAGGTTTTTGATCTGCTGGATATTGCGGTGTAAGTGGGTACATGCTTCGTAGTGTACAGTGAGAATGTCTGCACCGGCTTTTTTGAAGTCTTCTGCATACTTCTCCGGTTCTTCTATCATCAGGTGCACATCGCAGATCTTGCGGGCTGCTCTTTTAATATGGGAAATGACGGGGAGTCCAAAGCTGATATTAGGCACAAAACGTCCGTCCATTACATCGAGGTGCAACCAGTCCGCCTCACTGTTATTCAGCATGTCTACTTCCTTGCCGAGTTCCAGGAAATTGGAGGCGAGGAGGGAGGGTGCAATAAGGGTGGTCTTCTTTTTCAAAGGAACAACGTTTATTTGAGTGACGAATGTAACTTATTTCTGTATGTTGGCCAGCGCCTCTTTGGCTTCTTTGAAGTCTTTCTTAAAAGTTACAGCTTTGGAATAATCATCGATAGCGGCCTGTTTCCGGCCCAGTTTTTCGTTGCACCTGCCACGGTAGTAATAGGCTTCACCATCTGTTGGCCCTGACTTACAGGCCATGTTAAAGTAGTTGTAAGCCGGCTGCCATTCCTGCTGTCTGAAATAGATCCTTCCTAAAGCAAAATAGTTGTCACCATCTTCTGCATCGATATTGATGGCATTTTTGAATGCCGTGATGGCCTCTGCCAGTTTACTTTCCTGCTCATAGAACTTACCGATAGCGTAGAGTGCGTCATCATTTGTAGAATCCATCCTGGCTGCCAGCTGATAGTACTGCAATGAAGCAGGTGCATGCCGTTGTGCCAGCAGATCGCCCAGTTCCATGACGGCATCGTAGTCACTTTGTAAACCTGCCTGATCCACAGCTGTGCGCAGGTATTGAATGGCGAGGGTGGTATCTTTATTCTCTTCTGCGATCTTCGCTTTCAGGTAATAGGCTTTATCGTGATTAGCAGGGTCATTGGCCAGTTTAGAGGCCAGACTGTCTGCCCGTTTGTATTGTTTATCTTCGATCAGGGCGGTGGCGAGGCGGTATTGCAGGTAAGCATACTTTGGCGCCAGGTGTTGGGCTTTTTCGAAGTTGGCCACTGCCTCTTTGAAGTGGGCGATTAAAATAGCGGCTTCACCGGCACCTGCCCAGTAGTCAGGAACGTTAGGCTTGAGCTGAGCTGCTTTTTCAAAGTCTTTTTGTGCCAGCGCCGGGTCTGTGTTGAATAATAAGAGGGCTCTTCTGAAATGCAGGTCCGCATTGTCAGGAAATTTATTGAGAGAGTCTGTCAACGGCTGTATCATAGGCGCATAGAGCGCGGAATCTTTCGTTGCATCTGCTGAATGCCCTGCGGAGTTGGAGTTGCAGGCAAACAGGATCGGCAATGCAAAAACGGCCAGGTATTTCATACAGCAATATTAAAATAAAAAAGAACTTGTATCAAAAGAAAGATACAAGTTCTTTTAAGTAGAAAACCTTTATTGCTGCATCAGCCAGCCTTTCAGCGCTGCGTAGTCATTCGGAAGTTGTACGGATTCTTTTTCCAGTGAATACAGGTATTGTACACTCCCGGGAGTTACAATCTGTGATTGCAGGCTGGTGGGTGCGGTGTCTGCGAATTTCACCGGGTGAGCGGTTTCGAGGAACACACCGGTTGTATCGGCGCCTGCCAGGTACTTTTGCAGGCCCAGGTAGCCTACGGCGCCATGTGGATCCAGCATGTAGTGATGTTTACTCCATACGGCTTCCATGGTGGCTACAGTCGCCCTGTCATCGAAGCTGTAAGCTGTGAGCTTTTCTTTCAGTGCCGGCAGGCTGTTGGTGAACAGTTGCAGTATTCTGACAAAGTTGCTCGGATCGGCTACGTCCATGGCATTGGAAAGCGTTGGCTTTGCCTGTCCTGGTTGGTACTGGCCATTTTCCATGAAACGGGGCACGGTATCATTCACATTTGTACTGGCTACAAAATGCTTTACCGGCAGTCCCATAGCGGCAGCCATCATACCTGCGCAGATGTTACCGAAGTTACCGGAAGGTACAGAGAAGACCACCTCTTTTTGCAGTTGTTTATAAGCCAGCAGGTAATAGAACATCTGTGGCAGCCAGCGGGCTACGTTGATAGAGTTTGCGCTGGTGAGCAGGCTGTGTGCCTGTAGTTCTGCATCCAGGAAAGCGGTTTTCACCATACGCTGACAGTCATCGAAGGTACCAGCTATTTCCAGGGCAGTGATATTTTTACCCAGTGTAGTCAGTTGTTTTTCCTGCAGGGTACTCACTTTACCACTAGGGTAGAGGATCACCACTTTTACGCCCGGTACATCGTAGAAGCCATTGGCTACAGCGCCGCCGGTATCGCCGGAAGTAGCTACCAGCACCGTTACAGGGCGGGTATCATTCCTGCGGAAATAACCGAGACAGCCAGCCATAAAGCGGGCGCCTACGTCCTTGAAGGCGAGGGTAGGACCATGCCAGAGTTCAAGGGAATAAATATTGTCGTGAACAGGTGCAACAGGGAAAGGGAAGCTCAGTGTATCGGCAATGATCTTACGCAGCACATCGTCAGGGATCTCTTCACCTACAAAAGGTTTGATGGCAGCATAGCCGATTTCAACTTCGCTCAGTGTACCGATATTTTCGAAGAAGCCTTTGTCAAATGCAGGAATGTGTTCCGGGAAGTACAATCCTTTGTCTGGCGCAAGGCCCGCTACAACTGCATCTTCGAACGATACGATATGTTCTTTATTCTGTAAACTATAGTATTTCATTTTACGCTTTTGATATTTTTACACCTTCCGTATTGATCTTGGACACATGGATTTTGTAGTCCACGCCCAGGGGGGCATATACGGTATTCATCATCTCTGCTACATTGCGGGCATTGGCTTCGCCTTTGCTCAGCATGAATACAGAAGGACCGGAGCCGGAGATACCACCACCGAGCGCACCTGCTTCCTTACATTTTACTTTCAGTTCGTAGAAAGCGGGAATGAGGATGGCACGTACCGGTTCTACAATCACATCTTCCAGGGAGCGGCTGATGAGGTCATAGTTTTCCTGGTAGAGGCCTGCTACGAGAGCGCCGACGTTGCCCCACTGGCGGATGGCATCGGTCATGAGCACTTTTTGTTTCAGGATCTCGCGGGCATCGGAAGTCTTTACTTCGATCTGGGGATGGATCACCGTCACCCAGAGTTCTGATGGTGTATGGAGGCTTGTAATATCAAGCGGTTTATAACTTCTTACGAGGGTAAAGCCACCGAGAATAGCGGGGGCTACGTTGTCTGCATGTGCAGCGCCACTGGCCAGTCTTTCGCCTTCCATTGCAAAGCGTACGAGTTGCTTGCGTGTGAATGGTTCGCCCAGCAGATGGTTCGCACCTACTACAGCGCCTGCGCTACTGGCGGCACTGGAGCCAATGCCACTGCCTGGCGTGATATTCTTAAATAATTCCAGCTCTATACCTGCATCCGGATTTCCAAGCTTTTGCAACAATGCCTGTATTGCCACGCCACATACGTTCTGCGCCGGATCTGTAGACAGGTTGGCACCATGTACTTTTGTGATAGTCACGCCTGGTTTGTCACTCCTGCGCATGATGAATTCATCGCCGGGTGCTTCCATGGCCAACCCGATCACATCAAAGCCACAGGCTACATTGGCTACCGTTGCGGGGGCAAATACTTTTATACAATCATTTTCCATCAGTCTTTGCTTTGTGATTGAACATTTAAGATAAACATTATCTGGCAGAACGGATAATATCTGCAAAGATACCAGAAGCGGTTACATCTGCCCCTGCGCCTGCACCTTTTACGATGAGTGGCTGGTCAGCATAGCGGTTAGTGGTATAGAGCACAATGTTATCTTTTCCAAGCAGGTTATAGAAGGGATGATCCGGTGCTACGGACTGCAGACCTACAGAAGCTTTGCCATTTTCATAGCGGGCTACGAACTTCAGGCGTTTACCTTCTTTTACAGCAGCATCGTAGAGGCCTTTGAAGTGAGCGGCATGTACATCGAGTTGTTCGTAGAAGTCAGCAACAGAAGGTGCGTTCAGTGCTTCGGCAGGCAGGAAGGAATGGTTAGTGATGTCTTCCAGTTCCATCCTGGCGCCGCTTTCACGGGCAAGGATCAGGATCTTACGCATTACATCCACCCCACTCAGATCGATACGTGGATCTGGTTCAGTATATCCTTCGTCCTGTGCAGCTTTTACCACTTCACGGAAGCTTGCGCCATCCACGAAGTTGTTGAACACGAAGTTCAGACTACCACTCAGTACGGCTTCGATGCTGTTTACTTTATCACCGCTGCGGATCAGGTCATTCAGGGTGTTGATCACCGGCAGACCAGCGCCTACGTTGGTTTCGAACAGGAAAGATGCGTTGAATTTACGTGCTGTTTCTTTCAGGCTCTTATAATAGTTGTAGTCAGAAGAACAGGCGATCTTGTTGCAGGTTACTACAGAGATACCGTGTTGCAGGAAGTCGCCATATATCGCTGCTACTTCCGGACTGGCAGTGTTATCAACGAATACGCTGTTGCGCAGGTTGAGGGATTTGATCTTTTGAGCAAATCCTTTCATATCGGAACTTTCGCCGTTATCCAGCAACTGGCGCCATTCAGGCAGGTTGATGGAAGCGTGGCCGAAAGCCATTTTCTTACTGTTGGCAATACCAGCCACACGTACGTGCAGACCGAGTTCATTCATGAGGAAGTTGTGCTGCTGGTTCAGTTGTTCCAGCAGTTTGCCGCCTACGTTGCCCACACCGGCGATGAATACGTTCACCTGTTTCAGCGGGGCTTCAAAGAATGCTTCGTGGATCACGTTCAGTGCTTTCTTCACATCGTTCTTATTGATCACTACAGAGATGTTCTTTTCAGTAGAACCCTGTGCGATGGCGCGGATGTTCACACCGTTACGACCCAGTGCAGCAAAGAGTTTGCCGCTGGTACCGTGGTGGTTCTTCATCTTATCACCAACTACGGCCACGATGCTCATATCTCTTTCAACTACGAGGGGTTGTATACGTTTTTCCTGTATTTCCTGTGCGAATTCGCTATCTACCGCCTGTTTGGATTTCAGCATATCTGCTTCGTGGATACCTACAGTGATAGAGTGTTCAGAAGAGCTTTGTGTGATGAGGATCACATTGATCTTTTCCTGGAGCAGGGCTTCGAACAGGCGTTTGGAGAATCCTGGTATACCTACCATACCGCTACCTTCGAGGGTAAGCAGGGCGATCTTCTGGATACCGCTGATACCTGTTACAGGGTAGTTGCGGCCATTGCCATCGGGTGTATGGATCAGGGTACCATAATCATCCGGTGCAAAAGTGTTCTTGATCCAGATAGGTATTTTTTTGTCCATCACGGGTTGGATGGTAGGTGGGTAGATCACCTTAGCGCCGAAGTGAGACAGTTCCATGGCCTCGGCATAGCTGATGTGAGGGATAGGAATAGCCTGTGATACAAGACGGGGGTCGGCGGTCATCATACCGCTTACATCGGTCCATATATCAAGTACCTCAGCGTTGAGGGCAGCTGCGATAATAGCAGCGGTGTAGTCGGAACCACCTCTGCCGAGGGTAGTGGTTTCGCTATCAGCGGTAGCGGCTACAAAGCCCGGGAGTACCACGTAGGTAGCGCTTTCCTGCTGAAAATATTGGTTAGTCTGGTGATTGGTAGCGAGGAAGTTTACAGCGGCGTTGCCATAGTTACTGTCGGTAACGATCAGTTCACGACTGTCTTTCCATGCGGCAGAAAGGCCGCTGACTTTGAGTTTTTCAGCGAGCAGGTAAGAAGAAACCAGTTCACCGAAGCTCATGATTTTATCCAACGATCTTGCGCTCAGTTCACCTACCTGGAATATACCGTCACACAGTGTTTCCAGTACGTTAACGCGCTTTTTCACCTGAGAGATAATGCTGCTCTGCGCAGTGATAGGGAAGAGGGTTCGGATAGTGTCGAGGTGTTTGTTTTCAATCTCCTCCAATACGGTTCTATATTGTTCCTGTCCTTGTCCGGCGAGTGTACCTACCTGTATGAGTTTGTCGGTGATGCCGCTCATAGCAGAAGCTACGATGGTAAGACGTCCGTTTTGTTTTCTGTTTTTTACGATCTCGCAAACCTGTTCTATCGCCTGGGCGCTTCCCATGGAGGTACCGCCGAATTTTAATACTTGCATGTATGTAATTGTTAATACGTAAAGATCCTATCGCTTTTGCTGCTGGTTACCACTTGCGGTGGTCGTTGGATGATATGTGAAAATTAACCCCGTAGCGGGGTAATAATTGTGGTAGTAATAATAGTGCTGGAACCTGCACCGGAGATGGTGCGGGATGCAGAAGTGAAGTATGTAACTATTGGTAGCACTATTTTGTATAATTTACTATTCGCAAACAAAAGTCCGGAATTACTTTTGAATTAGCAAATGAATTGTCAGAATTTTGAAATAATTTAAAATGAAGGGCGGTTTTTTGTAAAAATTTCCGGGTAATGGTTTGTCATGGACAATAAAGCGTGTAATATTCAGTAATTCACTACATTTGTTCCAACCACGTTACGATGCCTTATTTTCGCAACTTCACATATTATATCGATAAGCGCCGCTGGAAATACTGTTTTCTACTGGCAGCTTTGGCCATGGACGCCGCTTTCGTTTTTTAACGTTTGTCATAAAATTGTAACTCCACACATCAAAACATATTTGTAATGCCTCATTATTGTAAGCTGGGAGAGATCCCGCACAAGCGTCATACCCAGTTCCGCAAACCGGATGGGTCGTTGTACTCTGAACAGTTATTTTCCACTGAAGGTTTTTCTTCCAATTCTACGTTGTTGTATCACTGTCATCCACCTACAGAAATTGTAAAAGTAGATACGCCATTTTCGGTAGCGCCAAAAGTAGCAGAAGAGAAGATGCTCAGGCACCGGAGTTTTCAGGGATTTAATATCATGCCTAAAAAAGATTTTCTGCAAAGCAGGAAACCGGTATTGGTGAATAGTGATCTGCACATCGTATTAGCAGCTCCGCAGGAGAGTATGACGGAGTACTTTTATAAAAATGCAGATGCAGATGAAATGATCTTTGTGCATGAAGGGAGTGGTACGTTGCTAACGCAGTATGGACAGTTGTCATTTTCCTATGGTGATTATTTAGTGGTACCACGCGGCACCATTTACCAGATACATTTCAATACGGCAGACAACAGGCTGTTTATCGTAGAATCATTTAGTCCTATCCGTTATCCGCAGCGTTATTTAAGCAAGTTTGGACAGTTGCTGGAACATGCACCTTATTGCGAGCGGGATATTCGCCAGCCGGAGAACCTGGTAACGGTGGATCAGGCAGGTGATTATTTAATTAAGATAAAAAAGAAAGGCATGATGTATCCTATACACTATGCGCATCATCCATTTGATGTGATAGGGTGGGATGGATGCGAGTATCCGTTTGCCTTTTCCATACACGATTTTGAACCAATCACTGGGCGCGTGCACCAGCCCCCACCAGTGCATCAGACATTTGAAGGGCATAATTTTGTCGTGTGTTCATTTGTGCCAAGGATGTATGATTATCATCCGGAGTCCATACCTGCGCCTTACAATCATAGTAATATTGATAGTGATGAAGTGCTCTATTATGTAGATGGTGATTTTATGAGTCGCAAGCATGTGACAAGAGGAATGATCACCTTGCATCCTGGTGGTATTCCACATGGCCCACATCCGGGGGCGGTGGAGAAGAGTATCGGGAAGACGGAGACGAAAGAGCTGGCAGTGATGGTGGATACTTTTCATCCATTGCAGATTACAGAGGAGGGATTGGGGATAGAGGATGAAAGTTATACAATGAGTTGGAAGGAGTAGGGCCGCAGGACCAAATTAAAAAATGAAGGTGTATCATAAATAAATGAAACTCCTGATAAACGCATAAAATGGGATCCTGCTCATCAGGTATCCGAATTAAAGAGGGTGTATCTAACTTGTGATACACCCTCATTTTTTTATATTGCAGAACAATAAAACGGGAACAAAATGGAATTTAGACAATTAGGCGAAAGCGAACTGAAGGTAAGCGCCATTACATTTGGTGCATGGGCAATTGGTGGATGGATGTGGGGTGGCGCAGAGCGGAAAGACGCTGTGGAAGCCATCAAAGCATCTATTGATGAAGGCGTGACTTCTATTGATACGGCACCCATTTATGGCCAGGGATTAAGCGAAGAAATTGTAGGCGAAGCGCTGAAAGGAACAGACCGCAGCAAGGTACAGCTCCTTACAAAATTTGGTATGCGATGGGATCTGGCAAAAGGTGAGTTTGGTTTTAAGAGCAAAGACAACAGCGGGAAAGATATTGATATCTACAAATATGCAGGGAAGGAAAGTGTGATCCTTGAGTGTGAGAATAGTCTGAAGAGACTGGGTACAGATTATATCGATCTGTTGCAGATTCACTGGCCTGACCCGACTACACCGATTGAAGAAACTTTCGAAGCGGTAGCACAATTAAAACAGCAGGGTAAGATCCGCGAAGCAGGTGTATGCAACTACAATGTTGAGCAGATGAAGAAAGCGGACAGCGTGGTAAAACTCGCTTCCAACCAGGTGCCTTTCAGTATGGTAGAGCGCAATATCGAAAAGGAAACAGTACCTTATTGCATGGAAAACAAAAAAGGTATTTTGGCCTACAGTCCGCTGCAGCGGGGTTTGCTGACAGGGAAGATCAAACCGGGTCATCAGTTCGGAGAGGGCGATACCCGTCCGGGTTCTAAATACTACAGGGAAGATAACCTGGTTCGTATCAATGCATTCCTTGACCAGATCCGCCCGATGGCAGAAAGCAAGAATGTAACACTGGCTCAGTTAGTGATCCGCTGGACGATCGAAAGACCGGGTATTACAGTGGCATTGGTAGGTGCCCGCGATGCAAACCAGGCCATACAGAATGCAAGAGCTATTCATGTAAAGCTGGGTGCAGAGGAGATCAAGTATATCAATGATAAACTATATCAGCTGGAATTGATTTAATTCATGTAGAGTTAGCAACTTGCTGCAAGTTTGGTACATATTGTTATTAAAAGGGTACTTCATTATTGTAGGGATATTGAGGTACCCTTTTTGAGTATTGTTCCAGTCGAAGGAGTACCGAAGGAGTACCGAAGAAGTGTCGAAGGAGTGACGAAGGAGCGTCGAAGAAGTGTCGAAGGAGTACCGAAGAAGTGTCGAAGAAGTGTCGAAGGAGCGTCGACGATAGATTAGCAAAATAGTAAATCAGGTATGGGGCATGTATCAAACTGATACACTTCCGCAAATGAGAGTTTTTGTTTTATTCAAAAGGAATGCATATTATTGCAATAGCAACCATTTCATGTTCAATACGCGCACATATCACTCTTCCAAATCAGACCAGCGTCACAGCAAGTACTGCTTCCTGATGTCCACGCTGGCCATGGATGCTGTAATCGCCTGATTACAGGTATGCGCCCGATTTTCACTATTACATATCTGTAACCTCTCCTTGTAATGATGTCAATGCTTACCTGCATTGCTTTCATTCGTTCTCATACACATACACCAAAACTTTCTACATCTCTTAAAAATCAAACCACCATGAGTACTGCTCCTGATGCTGCCCTGGCAGCAGCTCCTGCCAATGTAAAAGACTTTTTACCATTGAACGGCACTGACTACGTTGAATTCTACGTAGGTAATGCAAAACAGGCCGCCCACTATTACAAAACCGCTTTCGGCTTCCAGTCCCTCGCTTATGCAGGTCCTGAAACAGGTGTGAAAGATCGCTCCTCCTATGTACTGGTACAAAACAAACTCCGTTTTGTACTGACCACACCGCTTCAGCCTAACAATGACCTGGCTGCACACATTGCCGCCCACGGTGATGGTGTAAAAGTTCTCGCCCTGTGGGTAGACGATGCCCGCTCTGCATTTGAAGAAACTGTAAAGAGAGGTGCTAAACCTTATATGGAGCCAAAAGAAGAGAAAGATGAATTTGGTACCGTAGTACGCAGTGGTATTCACGCTTATGGCGATACCGTACACCTTTTTGTAGAAAGAAAGAACTACAACGGTCCTTTCCTGCCAGGTTACAAAGAATGGAAAACGACTTACAACCCAACTGACACCGGCCTTCAATATGTAGACCATTGCGTAGGCAATGTGGGTTGGAATGAAATGAATACCTGGGTAGACTTCTACGAACAGGTAATGGGTTTCCGCAACCTGCTCAGCTTCGATGATAAAGACATTTCTACCGAATATTCTGCCCTCATGAGTAAGGTCATGAGCAATGGCAACGGCCGTGTGAAATTCCCGATCAATGAGCCTGCAGAAGGTAAGAAGAAATCACAGATCGAAGAATACCTCGATTTCTATGGTGGCCCGGGCGTACAGCACGTAGCCATCGCAACCAATAATATTATTCAGACAGTAACCGACCTGCAGAACAGGGGCGTAGAATTCCTGAAAGTGCCGGGATCTTACTACGATACCTTGCTGGACAGGGTAGGAGAGATCGACGAAGACCTCCAGCCACTGAGAGAGCTGGGTATTCTCGTAGATCGCGACGACGAAGGTTACCTGTTACAGATATTCACCAAACCCGTACAGGACAGACCCACTGTTTTCTTTGAAATCATCCAGCGCAAAGGCGCCCAGTCATTTGGTAAGGGCAACTTCAAGGCATTGTTTGAATCTATTGAAAGAGAGCAGGCATTAAGAGGTAACCTGTAAAAATCCGGGTAGGTCTGTTCTATCGAAGATCCGCCGTTCTATTGTTGTTTTAGCAAGTAGGGCTGTTCCGTACGGAACAGCCCTTTTTTTGTGAAAAGGGTTTCCTAAAAACGCTTACTGCTAAGTTTTATATACTATAACCCTTAGCCATTCTTCTTCAATTTTCCGAAAATCCGCCCTGTTTGATAGTTTAACATTTCCTTGACAACCAGTGCTTTAACCCCGTCAGCCGCGACTATGGCCCTGATGCCTCCGGCATGCCACATTCGGGGGATTGATATTGTTGCAAATTTTGAAATAATTTGCATAACAGATCGTTGTTTATGAGAATACAAACACTATTAGGCGCGTTATTTCTATTGGCAGGAATTTTTCAAATGATTACAGCTGTGCTGATCTATCAGGGAGAGCGCCACTACATACTCCGTTTTGCAAACCGCAAGGTCGGAATCGTGATATACGCTATTTTTTCAATATTATTGTTTTATCTTGCATATAGAACGTTCAATGCGCAACCGGGCGCCACACCGGCTAAACCGTAAACGTGTAATAATAAAGGGTTAAAATATCTATGAAGCAGGTCGTTTTAGCAGTAATGATACTACTTGGGGTAGGAAAAGTGTTTGCCCAGCAGCAGTCATTTCTGGACAACCAGAAGATGTTCCCGAAAGTAGGCTTAGCTTACAGGGATAAGGAGGAGCAGTTAAAGAAGGAGTTTGAAAAGAAAGGCCTGGAATACCCGGCTAAATACATCTTCCTCCGGTCGTTCAAACTGGATAGTGAACTGGAAATCTGGGTGAAAAACAAGGCTACCGACACTTTTCGTCTTTTTAAATCTTACCGGGTATGTACCCTGTCAGGCAAAATGGGCCCTAAACGCAAGGAAGGGGACCAGCAGGTGCCAGAAGGGTTCTACTATATCAATGACTTCAATCCGAACAGTAATTACCACCTTTCACTGGGTATCAATTATCCGAACTTCTCCGACAAGATCCTCAGCGATCCGAAGAAACCCGGTAATGAGATCTATATTCATGGTAGCTGTCTGACCATCGGTTGCATTCCGCTCACCGATGAATTTATCGACGAAGTGTACATCCTGGCTGTCAATGCCAAGAACGCTGGTCAGGACTTCATCCCGGTACACGTATTCCCGGTTAAGTTCGGCCGCACCCGTTCTTTGGAATACCTGCAGGGGGTAAAACTGAACCCGGACGATAAAACGTCTACCAAGTTCTGGGCGGACCTCAAAACCGCTTATGATTACTTTGAACAGCACCACCGCCTTCCGGTTGTCCTTGTAGACAACAAAGGGCAATATATTATGTAAGAAATTCATTGCTTCTATAAAAAGCGCTTCTACCGCAGGTAAGAGCGCTTTTTGCTTTTATACCCCCCTTTCTTTTTGTAACTTTTCCTTCCGTTTATTTATTTTTTCTATGAAAAGTCAGTTTTTTTTCGAAACTTGAGACTAAAGGTCAAATCAATTTACTATTATGAACAGAAGAGAAGCCATTCGGAACGTTGCCATTCTCTTAGGGTCGGCAATTTCCGTGTCCACGTTGTCAGCCCTTGAAGGCTGTAACCCAAAAGGCCCAGACAATTATGCATTGCAGGCGCCTGAAACCAAAAAGATGCTGGCCGAGATTGTAGATACGATCATCCCGGAAACCGATACACCTGGAGCAAAAGCTGCCAAAGTAGACGAGTTTATTGCACTCATGCTGAATGATTGCTACAAACCTGAAGACCAGAAACTGGTACTGGATGGTTTGAAAAAGATCGATGAGGCAGCACAAAAGCAATTCAAAAAGCCATTCGTGGACCTGAGTGCAGATCAGAAAACTACTATTCTGACTGATATCGATAAGGAACGTGTTGCTTATAATAAACGTGAAAACAAAAAGGAAAAGGATCCCACGCACTATTTCCAGATCCTGAAAGAACTGACCCTCACCGGGTATTTCACCTCTGAAGCCGGTGCTACCAAAGCGCTCCGTTATGTACCGGTACCAGGAAAATATGAAGGTTGTATACCTTATGCTAAAGGCGAGAAAGCCTGGGCTATATAGTAATCTGAGAGGTTAAAAACCTGGATTATGTAGTCAATCAAAAGGTTAAAAACCTGCACTATGTAGTCAATCAAGAGGTTTAAAAACTGGACTATGTAGTCAATCAAAAGGTCTAAAACCTTCACTATTTAGTCAGTCAAGAGGTCTAAAACCTGCACTATATAGTCAGTCAAGAGGTTTGAAACCTGCACTATGTAGTCAGTCAAAAGGTCTAAAACCTGCACTGCGTAATCATTCGACGTTAAATAGATAAGACTCGTTCGCGCACATTAATTCATCAACTCAAGTAGAATTCCATGAATCTGAATACTAAGGCTCAGGAGCAGAACACGTATGATGCCATCGTGATCGGCTCTGGCGTAAGTGGTGGCTGGGCTGCCAAGGAAATGACAGAAAAAGGTCTCAAAGTGCTCATGCTGGACAGGGGCAAACAATTAGAACACGTTAAGGACTACGATACCGCCACCAAGGCTCCATGGGAGTTCCCACACCGTGGCAAAATTACTACTGAACAGAGAGAAACGCATCCTAAACTAAGCCGTGACTATCCATATAGTGAATACAATGAGCGCTTCTGGCTCAATGATTCCAAATCGCCTTACAATGAGGTAAAACGTTTCGACTGGTTCCGTCCTGATATCGTGGGTGGTAAATCTATCATGTGGGGCCGTCAGTCTTACCGCTGGAGCGATATCGATTTTGGCGCCAATGCCAAAGATGGTATTGCAGTCGACTGGCCGATCCGCTACAAGGATATCGCACCATGGTATGATTATGTTGAGAAGTTCGCAGGTATCAGTGGACAGGCAGAAGGCTTACCACAACTACCGGATGGCCAGTTTATGCCAGCGATGGAAATGAACTGCGTGGAGAAAGAAGTGAAGAAACGCATAGAATCCAGTTTCAAAGGTCGTATCATGACTATGGGTCGTGTGGCGAATATTACCAAACCACTGCCTGGCCGTACCAATTGCCAGTACCGTAACCTTTGTAGCCGTGGTTGTCCGTTTGGCGCTTACTTCAGCACCCAGTCTTCCACATTGCCTGCAGCTATGGCCACGGGCAACCTCACCTTACGTCCGGATAGCATTGTGAACTCCATCATCTATGATGAGAAAGCGGGCAAAGCAACCGGTGTACGTGTCATTGATTCACATACCAAACAGATGACGGAATTTTATGCAAAAGTCATCTTCGTAAACGGGTCTACCCTGGGTACCACCTTTGTATTGCTGAACTCTACCTCCAGCCGTTTCCAGAATGGTTTGGGCAATGACAGTGGCGTACTGGGTAAATACCTGATGGATCACCACTTCCGTACCGGTGCATCCGGCAGGGCAGAGGGCTTTGACGATAAATATTACTTTGGCCGCCGTGCAAACGGTATCTATATTCCACGCTATCGCAACATTGGTAGTGATAAGCGTGATTACCTGCGTGGATTTGGTTACCAGGGTGGAGCCAGCCGCGAAGGTTGGGCACGCGGGGTAGCTGAACTGGGTGTAGGTAAAGACTTCAAAGATATGCTGTCAGAACCGGGTAACTGGTCAGTAGGACTTGGTGGTTTTGGCGAATGTCTGCCTTACGAATCGAACCAGGTAACCCTCGATACATCTGTAAAAGACGATTGGGGACAGCCCGTACTGAAGTTCGATGCTGAGTTCAAAGAGAATGAAAAGAAGATGCGTGTGGATATGATGAACGATGCGGCAGAAATGCTGGAAGCAGCTGGTATGAAGGATATCAGGACCTATGACGCTGGCTCTTATCCTGGTATGGCGATCCATGAAATGGGTACCGCACGTATGGGCCGTGATCCTAAAACGTCTATCCTGAATGGGTACAACCAGATGCATGCCGTGAAGAATGTGTTTGTAACAGATGGTGCGTGTATGACATCGGCCGCCTGTGTGAATCCTTCGCTCACCTATATGGCGCTCACGGCACGTGCAGTCGACTATATGTACAAGGAACTGAAGAAAGGTAATATCTAAAATATAAAAAGGCTGACCTGAAAAGTCAGCCTTTTTTATTTCACCTATATGCACCTCCACATCAGGCCAACTATAGAAAATACCTATGATGCCTTACACCAACAAAATTAAAAACCCTTCGAAGAATCGCAGGATCTGCACTTATCATTTGTACGGTGCTTCAAGCATATTTTTTATTTGCAGTAACAAGTCCTGCTTATGAGAATTTGTAATCTATTCACCGCCGGCATCACCATAACCTCCTTCTTCAACTCCTCCACTGCCCGCGACGGAATCCGTTACTAACAAGGTTATTTGCTTTTATGTACATGAGGTCAAACAAAATCACCGGTATTATTGAATGATAATGAAATGGAGGCGGTGGCTTTCTTATGCAGAAATGGGAGAAATTGTATAGATTTAATATGGACATTTCACCTGATAATATTATGCTGGAAATACAACTGAAAGTACCATTAGTAGAAATATACTACTCTAAATTTTACAAGGCAGTGTACATACTTTGGTTTACCCTGCTGGCTGGTGGAATTGCGGCAGTTTCCCGGTGGCCGATTTTAGGTGTTACATGCTTTTTGCTTTGCTATCCGCTGATTATTGCCAGGTCTTATTTTAAAAATTATAAAATCACCGGCGAGATCATTCTTGGCTATCATCATATCACTGCCAATGGAGAACGCTTTCTCATAAAAGACATGCAAAATATCAATGTCAGTATTGAACGAGAACCAACATTCAGCAGAACCCCGGTGATCCTGTCAGGTACAAATAATATTATCAGCTTGGATGGTCACTCTTTTCGTATGCTGCTGAATAATAAAGATATTGAAGCTGTTGATTTTCTTGTCAAAGTATGGGAAGAAACCTATCTTCTGAAAGTAGGACACAACGTCTGACGCCTGCTTTCGTTCCTGCTGCTTAAAAACCCTCTGTAAGAAACGATCACCTCCAGGCCACCTCTCCGTTGCGAAGCAGCGGCCAGTTTGTCTACATTCACATCATAACTCAATCCAAAAAGAAAGTTATACATCTCCATCCTGACTACAGGTATGATCGCATCATTCTTCCTGTACAACAAACCTATCGTGAAATTCTTAGAGAGGTCTATTTCGTCCGATAAGTCCCAGCTATACATCGCTCCAAACTGCATAGTGCTGATACCTACTGCCTCCACTGGAATAATTCTTCTGAATTGTCTGAAGTAATCTGCATACAAAATAAACCTGTTCACCTCACTGGTAGGTACAGATAACCCTGCATTGAGAGACACTCTTTTATTTAAAGTAATGCTGTTCCCTTTAAAGAAACCCACCTGCGGACTATTCAAATGATACCCTGCTGCGCCTACAAACAAATCAACCTCATTCTTCAACGTTCCGTTATAACTTACGCCCGCAGCCATATCAAAATAATTTACGCTGGTCATATCAAATGTTTGCCTGGAAGAGGGCAGGATACTGAAAGCACCATTGCTGCCCATTACAAACTGATCGTTGAATTGTAACTTACTGGGATCAAACCGTTGTTGCATGAGTCCACCCATAAATGCAACAGAGATATAGGAGACCTTTTCTCTCCCGATATAAAAACTACTATTTACCGCTGGCATGATCTGCGTAGTACTGAACTCCGAAGTACCAGCTACATCCCGCAATACCTGCAAGCCATAAGTGACGGTACTGTTCTCTGAAAACAATGCATGGAAAGGGGTTTTATACTCTGCACTCAATCCAAAAGTTCTATAGGGTACCGTCACACTTTCCCATTGATTCCGATAAGAAGCCGTGACCCGCACATCTCCTTCAAAGATGCCAGCCAATGCGGGATTCCTGAGCAACGGCTGGTCGTAATATTGAGAGTAGCCCACATCCTGTGCGCTTAATTTCAGGCTATATAAAAATAAAAAGACGATGATCTTTTTCATACTACATACTTTAAAATAATGTTACATTCCCTTTCAATGTATAAGGGGTACCATTCTCACATACAACTTCCACGGTGTAGACATACACACCGGTATCTGCTTTCCTGCCATTGATATACCCGTTCCAGCCAAACTCACTGCTGTTTGGTGCGAAGTTGCTCCGCTCGTACATGATCCTGCCCCAGCGGTTAAAGACCCTGAAAGATTTTACGGTTGAGATACCACTGGCGCGTACCATCAGAATCCTGTTTTCCGGCAGCCCCTCAGGTGCAAAGGCATTGGGAACGAAGACCTGTGCTTCTTTACAGAAGGCCCGTACACAGATCGTATCGCTGCCGATACAGCCATATATATTGGTGGCTTTTACGGCATAACAGGCATCGTTCTTTACCGTCAATACAGGATTGTTACACAATGCATCATTGCATTGCAGATCATCGGCCGGTGTCCAGATGTAGCTTTGCATAGGCAGAATACCGGGTTCAGTGGCGTTAGTGAGGACAGGATCAAGCTGGATGTTGAACCCGGTTGGAAGAATAAGTGTATCTGTCGCAAAATGTATGATCGGATAGTTCCCGATTTCAATCAACGTATCTGTGGTAGCTGCGCAACCTGTTTCGCTGGATGTCACGGTTATCGCATATCTGCCTGCATCAGTCAGGGCTACCTTGTCAATGCCGGCATAGGTACCATTCACGGGGAAACCGCGACCGGGGCCTGTCCAGAGATAGGTCAGTGTAGAGTTGTCACCAATACCGCTGGTGGCACTTAAGTACAGCTCATCGCCTACACAGAGAGGGGTGCGGGTATTGATTACAGGTTTTGACGGAGACCGGTTGATCACTACAATAAAGCTATCGGCAGCAGAGATACAGTTATGTTGTGTGGCATACACCACATAGGTACCTGCATCCGAAACGCTGGCCGAAGGGAATGTCACGACCGTATTAGTTACCGTATCCGGGTAAGGGCCAAAGGCGGGGCCTGCCCATACGTATTCGATTTCGCCAGCCTGCGGACTGGTGGCTGACAGCGCTGTCAACGTCAATGGTGTCTCGCTGCAGATAGGGGGATTATAGCCTGCTACCGGTTTTGCAGGTGGATCAGGATCTTTTAAAACGAAGACATCATTCAGATGTGCGGTCGTACAACCACCTGTGCTTTCTGCATAAAAATCAGTGTAACTGCCAGCGGTCAGTGACAGGGTGATCTTGCCATCGTTATCGGTAAAACCTGTCGCTACCAGTGGCGTGTTGAATTTTGTATAGTGAACGATGACAGGAATATTCGCAACGACCTGGTCATTCAGATCTCTTGTCTGCAATACGATGGTACCTGAAGGAATGCCACAGGCAGTAGGATTGGTAAAGTCCGCACCAGTGATCTTTAAAGTAGGGTGCACAATGGCGATCACACCTGCCTTAGGCCCTTCACAGCCAAAGCTGCTGCGCTGGTTGGCGTAGTATTGCAAACGAATGGAATCAGTCGTAGTGATTATGGGTGCAGAAGGCAGTAAAGTCTGTTGTGCATCATACCAGTGAATGGTATGACCCGGCAGGGCAGTGGCCTGTAGCGTGACAGAAGCCCCACCCATACAGGTGCTCACATCACTCACAACCGGCGCAGGTACCTCGGGATGCACCGTGAGATGAATATCGTATGCAACACCGGCGCAGGTGGTCTGCTGAGGATTGAAAGGCGTGACCCTTACTGTGATGATGACATCGTTATTCGCTTTATTGGTAAATAAGAGGCTTAAATCGCCCGTAAAATCTCCATTGCTAATGCCAGTCACATTTGAAGGCAAAGTGCCGGAAACAGCCCAGGAATAGGTTGTATTTGGAACAGATGAAACCGGGGTGAAAGTTGCTGCCGTACCAGAGCAGACTGCCTGATCCGGTACAGGGAAATGAATGACCGGACTTTCATAGATGGTAACAGGGGTAGTTGTCGTAAATCCGGGACAGGGACTTAATGCCGCAATCGTATAAGTGACCGTATAGGTACCCGGTGTACTTGCCGCTGGGGTAATAGCTCCTGTAGTGGCATTGATGCTCAACCCTGCTGTAGAAGAAAATATGCCCCCTGGAGTACCTGTCTGTGTGACTGGCTGTGGTGTACTGATATCTCCGCAGTAAGGACTACCGGCATATTGTATCGTTGCATGGGGTGTACTGCTAACGTTGACGGTTGTTGTCGCTGTTACATTCGCACAACCACCACTACCTGTTAATGTATAACGGATGGTATAATTCCCCGGCGCAGCACCAGCAGGGGATAGTGTTCCTGTAGAAGGATCGATGGTGAGGCCTGATGGCGAAATACTATATGTGCCACCGGCATCGCCAGTGCGTGTTACATTTACAGGCGTGCTTGTGGGGGTATTACATAAAGTAGCAGTTGTATAACTGATATTGGCTACCGGTGTTTTTGTAATAGTAACATTAGCGGTGGTCTGGAATCCCGGGCAGGGGCTTGCTGCGGCAATCGTATAAGTGACAATATAATTACCCGGTGTACTGGTCGCAGGCGTGATCGCTCCCGTAGCTGCATCCAGTGTCAAACCTGTAGTAGTGGAAAATACACCGCCTGCACTGCCACTTAAAGTAACTGCCGTGATCCCATCGGCAGAACAGATAGCCCGATAACTGATAGTGGCGTTAGGAGTACCATTGACTGTTACAGTTGTTGTCGCTACTACATTCGCACAACCACCTGTACCTGTTACCGTATATCGGATGGTATAATTTCCCGGTGAGGCACCCGCTGGATTCAGCGTGCCGGTTGATGAATTGATCGTCATTCCTGCCGGCGAAATACTATACACACCGCCGGTACTCCCTGCCTGCGTGACATTGACGACTGCACTTCCGGCTGCATTGCACAATACAGCAGGCGAATAGCTGATAGTCGCTGTCGGTGCAGGATTGACATTCACGGTGATCGTAGCTTTCGGACTTTCTCCGCAACCATTGCCCTGACTCACGGAATAAGTCGTACTACCCGGTGTAGCAGTTGAAGGGGTGGGAGCACCCGGTAATAATACATTATTGGCATCATACCATTTTAGCCCCGTACCACTTGCTGTCAATGCACCTGCTGACTGTCCCTGGCAATAATTGACTGGTGTGGTCACTGTTGGTGTGGTGGGAAATGTACCGATGATCACATCGATCTCAGCTCTCGGTCCTTCACAATTATTCGTAGTCTGACTTACATAATATTTAGTTGTGCCAATGTTCGTTGTTGATGGTGTCGGCGCACCTGTTAATAAGGCGCCATTTGCATCATACCATTTTAAATTAGTGCCTGTCGCTGTTAATGGGGAAGCCGTTGTATGCTGACAAAGCGTAACGGGCGTGGTCACCACGGGTTTTGCAGGCAATGCATTTACAGTTACCACAATAGGTGTCTGCTCACTTTCACATTGTCCGGTCAGGGTTTGTGTAGCATAATAGGTGGTGTTTCCAGCAATTGTCGTAGATGGTGTTGGTACATTGGGTAATAAAGTTCCTCCGGCTGTATACCATTTTATATTCGTGCCGGTCGCTGTCAGTGCTGTCGCTGTTGCGCCCTGACAATATACCACCGGCGTTGTCACCGTAGGTTTGGGAGAAACGGGTAATACGACAATATCGATGTATTTCGTATCCGAACCACAGGTTATACTGGTCGCTGTCAGTGTAATTCTGTATGGACCTGCTGCTGCATACTTGTGACAACCCGGATCGCTTAGTGTAGAAGTAAATCCATCTCCAAAATCCCATAGATAGTCTGTATAGGAACTACAGTTATTTCCACTCGTACCTGTACTGGATTTATTGATGACACATAAATTCTCATTCACACATACCGTAGGCTTGACAGAGAAATCTGCCACCGGTTTGGAGCGTATCACAATCTGGTTCAGGGTATAGGTAGTGGTGTAACAGGCATTCCTGGTATATAAAGTAGCGGTGTAATCTGCCTTGGGACAGGAAGATTTTGTATAGGGATGAGAGATTTTAAATACGGTATTTGTCGCATTCAATGGATGTGTCAATGTCTGAGGAGTGGTGCCATCTCCATAATCCAGGATATACTCCGTGCCCGGTGAGTTAGTGAACCAGTTGCCGATCTGGAACTCTACTGCTGCCGGTGCACAAAGACCTGTAGTTGACGTAGAGGTGGTCAGACTTGCCAGTGGGTTCTGACCATTGTAAAACTGGTAAGTGGTGATTCTGGTACAACCATTTGTAGGGGTGATTTTTATTGTCAGTACGAAATAACCCTGTGAACTATAGGCATGTGTTAACTGCGATCCTGATGCCCAATCCATTTGTGTAAACGTGGGACTGCCATCGCCCCAGTTGATCTCATAGTTATTACCGGTGCCGGTTACTACGGAGGTGTTTTCCACCTTCAGGGTATAGTTATTATTTCCGTTACAGTTTGTAAAAGGAGCATCCAGTAGGTTGAGATCTTTCAGGGAAGGTTTGGGCGAAGGTTTGATGGTGAGTGTGCCGCCTCCGCTTATGCCCTCTACACTGACACTGCCGGTGGTAGCATCTTCTGCTACAATGGCGGTGATAGTAGTGGCGTTGTTGATAGTAAAACCTGCTGCTGCCCGTGAGCCTAAAACCACATTTTGAACCCCTGTGAAATTGGTGCCTGTAATTACGACCTGGCCCCCCTGACAGATAGTCGTGGGAGTGAAGGAGGTAACGGTAGGTAGTTGTGCATAGACAGCGGTGGCTATCAGAAAGAAAAAGAGGAACAAGACACTACGGGGTATCATATAGGGAGTTGTGATTTAATGTATGTTGATGTATGTTGCTAAAGGGCAACAACGATAACAACATGGCCGGCGGAATTGTTTAAGATTGATAAAATAAATTATGCATACCGGGCAGCTTTATTTATATTTAAATAAAATATAAATTGATGTTATTTACACTTTTACTCTGCAGTATGATCAACAGGGCAGATACCTTGCCCGGAGGCTTTTGCAAGCCGTTAGAGGATACGATGTTTCATGAGTGGGTGGTGCGTTATCCGGAGGTGGCGCCTTCATTTCCGGGGGGAGAGGAGGCGTTGGTAAAGTATATCTCAAAGAATTTGCATATTCCGGAAAGGGAGGGGATAGAGCAGCCGTATTATGCGTCTAGTTTTCCGGAATTTTTAATAGATGCGAATGGGAAGATTACTAAAATCAGGTTTGCGAATTATAAGAATCCGCAGACATTGTTGGATAGTTGCATTCAGAATGTGATAGTGAAAATGCCGAAGTGGAAACCGGGGATGTGTAATGGAAAGGCGGTGCCGGTGTTGTATTATTTGCCGGTGCGGCTATGAGTGGTGTGATTGGATTTATCTGAAATATATTTACCTCCGGGCATCGGAGCCATATCCTGCAAAGAAACATTTTACAATACTGATACCCCTACTAATACTATTTTAACCTTTATATTACCATAACATTCCTTATTTTGCCAGCTTAATCAATTGTTACAGGGACGAATGAGAAAACTAATTGTCATGAGCGCACTCGCGCTCCTCAGCTGTCAAATGGTACAGGCCCAGGCCAAACACACTTTTGCCTTAGCTAAGAGTGAATTCCTCCTCGATGGAAAACCTTACCAGATCATCAGCGGCGAACTACACCCTGCCCGTATTCCAAAAGAGTACTGGCGGCACCGTATCCAGATGGCCAAAGCTATGGGCTGCAACACCATTGCTGCCTACGTATTCTGGAACTATCTCGAACAGGAAGAAGGCGCTTTCGACTTCTCTTCGGAAAACCGCAACGTAGCTGAGTTCATCAAAATCGCTCAGCAGGAAGGCATGTGGGTACTCCTCCGCCCAGGTCCCTATGTGTGCGGCGAATGGGAATTCGGTGGCTTACCACCCTACCTGCTCCGTACGCCAGACATCAAAGTACGTTGCCTCGATCCCCGCTACATGGCTGCTGTAGAGCGCTATGTAAAAGCCCTCAGCGAACAGGTAAAACCCCTGCTGGTGACTAACGGCGGTCCGATCATCATGGTACAGGTGGAGAATGAATATGGTAGCTATGCCAACGATAAACAATACCTCTACAAACTGAAAGGCCTCTGGGAGCAAAATGGTATCAATGTACCTTTTTATACTGCCGATGGTCCTGTAGATCCATTGCTGGAAGCTGGTTCAGTACCCGGTGCTGCAATTGGTCTTGACTCCGGTGGCTCTGAAGGCGACTTCGAAGCTGCAAAACGCCAGAACCCTGACGTACCTTCTTTCAGCAGCGAATCTTATCCAGGCTGGTTAACACACTGGGGCGAGAAATTCGCACATCCTGATACCTCCGGTATTCTGAAAGAGGTTAGGTTCCTGCTTAGCACTAACCGCTCTTTCAACCTCTATGTCATTCACGGTGGTACTAACTTTGGCTATACTGCCGGCGCTAACTCCGGTGGCAAAGGGTATGAGCCGGACCTGACTACTTACGACTACGATGCACCTATCAATGAACAAGGTGTACCGACTGCTAAATATATAGCGCTGCGCAATCTCATCGCCAGTTATACCAGGAAGAAACTACCTGCTATTCCAGCACCCATTCCTGCTACTGTAGTGGCTAACTTCGAAGTGAAACCTTATGCAAGCGTATGGGAAAACCTGCCTGCACCTGTTGCCTCAGTACAGCCAAAAACTTTTGAAGCTTACGGCCAGGATTATGGTTTCATGGTGTACAAAACAAAACTGATCGGTCGTAAACATGGTACGCTGAAAATCACTGACCTGCATGACTATGCTACTGTATTCCTGAATGGAAAATTTGTTGGTAAAATAGATCGTCGTCTTGGTGAAAACAGCATCAATCTGCCAAAGAGTGATGTGAAAGATCCGATACTGGAAATCTTTGTAGAAGCAATGGGCCGTATCAACTTCGCACAGGAACTGATAGACCGTAAAGGTATCACTGATCGTGTCACCCTCGAAGGAATGACGCTCATGGATTGGCAGGTATATGGTTTGCCAATGAACGATGGTTTTGTGTCACAGCTGAAACCGGGTGCTGATACCAGCCGTCCGGGCATCTTCTTCAAAGCAGGTTTCAATCTCACTACCGCTGCTGATACTTATATCGATATGAGTAACTTTAAGAAAGGGATTGTATGGGTGAATGGACATAACCTGGGGCGCTACTGGGAAATTGGCCCGCAGAAACGTTTGTATTGTCCGGCTCCATGGCTGAAGAAAGGGGAGAATGAGATTGTGGTGTTTGATCTGTTGCAAACAACTGCTGCTACTGTAGGTGGTGCCAAGACTTTAGAATAATAAATAGAGAGGTTGTCATAAATAGAACCTCTGAAAATCGCATAAATAGCAATCTTGCTCCATTAGGTATCCGGATAAAAAGAGCGTGTATATTTTGATACACGCTCTACACCTGCAGGAGATGGAAAAGGATGCCCTGATTACCAGGACAGCCTATACAGAAGTGCCGCCACGTGTGGAATATAGTTTGACTGAAAGTGCCAGGAGTCTGGCGCCCATATGGAAACAACTGGAAGAGTGGGGGGTACAACACCAAAGCAGATGAAATGATGCTGTTATGCGCATTCATGCAAAACTGATACAACGGTTATTGAATAAAAACATTCATGCAAGAGGTTATTCACCAACGGGGATGAAAGCCATTTTCAGGGAAAATTAAGGCACAGACTAACTATCTTCAAAGAAAAAAGGAGTCTCATTAAAGAAACTCCTTTTTAAATTTTATGAATAAACTTATTTCAATCGTATTGAAAAAACTATTCCATATTCCCACTCAACCTTATCACAAACCCGCCACCCGGTGCCAGTTTCAGCGGCAACCTTGCACCACTTCCTATCGCCCTCTTCTCCAACTTAAAATCCTTCGCATTCTTATCCGCATTCACACCATCCTTCCATAACTGCATCTGGTAAGTACCTGCCGGTAAAAATGACAAATCCACCTCCACATCTCTCGCATCCCAATTCGTCATCCCCGCCACATACCAATCTCCATTCAGCGCCTGTCTCGCCATCACCACATATTCTCCCACCTTTGCCTGCAAAGGAATCGTCTTTGCCCATTGTACCGGCACCTTACTCAACAACTCCATCGCCTCCGGCTCATGCAGGTAATGCGTAGGAATATCACACAACATCTGCAACGGACTTTCGAATATAACGTACATGGCTAATTGATTACACCTCGTACCCAATGTCATTGGTTCGGCCGGTTGTGCACTCCATTGGTCTTTCTGTACATTGATCATACCGCCAGGCGTAAAATCCATCGGCCCTGCTACCTGCCTGATAAAGGGCAGGGTCGTAGTATGTACAGGATCTATCAGGTTCGCAAACTTGCTGATCTCATTTCCCATCACCCCCTCAGACGTAAGTACATTCGGATGTGTACGCAGCCATCCAATAGGTTTGTACGCCCCATGAAAATCTACGAGTAATTGCCTTTTGGCAGCTGCATTCGCCACTTTTTCATAGTACTGTACCATAGGCTGATCATCCCTTTGCATAAAGTCGACCTTAATGCCTTTCACGCCCCATGCTGCAAAGGTATCCAATGCCATATCCATCTGCTGGTTCAGCACCATCCAGCTGCTCCACAACAATATATCTACATGACGTTTCTTTCCATATGCCACCAGTTCTTTTACATTGATATCCTGCGCCAGGCTAAAGAGGTCGCGGGTGCTGCACCAGCCTTCATCCAGCAATACGTATTCAATACCATATTTGCTGGCTACATCAATGTAATACTTGTAAGTATCATTGTTAATACCTGCCCTGAAATCTACCTCGTATACATTGTTGTAGTGCCACCAGTCCCACTGCACTTTACCGGGTTTTACCCAGCTAAAATCGCCTTTGGCATCAGGTGCCAGCTGGTATACCAGTTGGTTCGTGAGCAGGTCCCCGTCTTTGCGTGCGATCATGACTATTCTCCATGGAAACGCCTGCGGACCTTTCAGCTCTGCAATATAATCCTGCCTTGATTCGACCTGCTCGTCTCTGTCGCTGGTGATTTTCACTGTTTTGGGAAAATGCGGAAACACCCCATGGATGCTGTTGCCGCCACGTAGCCACATACCTGCGTAGTTGTATAAACCTGATTCTGTGATAAGGAGTTTTGTACCGTTGACTTCGAACAATGCCGGCAGACTGGCCAACTTGTTTTCGTCTATTTCACCCACCCCATAAGGAATATATTTCCGTTCATTATGAGAATAGAACCCGTCTTCCTGTGGATACCACGCTTTGCCTGTCTTGTCCATATTGAATTCCGCCTGCTCGTCTGTGACCTTATAAGGGCCTTTTTCGCGGGTTATCCAATGCCAGGCAACCCCATTGTCATATGCCCGCCATTCCAGCGACAATGCGTTGTTAAAATCAATATGCAGCTCATTGTAGCGATCGTCGATAGTAGCGGTTTTTTGTTTTACGATGGGCGTGAGCTGACCCTCGTGTGAGCTTTGTTTTGATCTGCTCACTTTCCAGTTGCCTTTATTGAAGGAAACCACCGAGTTACCGATCAACGGCTTGTTATCCTGCGATACGCTGTAGGTGATATTGGCGCCTACGGATACGGACAAGGTAATAGACTTGTCTGGTGACAGTAAAGTGAATTTTTGTTGTGCATGAATGGCGGAGGCACTTCCTAACAGGAAGGCGCATGCAAGCCATGGGTGGAATTTCATAAATAGACCTGAGTTTTTTTAAAGGTATAAAAACAATCCTGAAAGAGATAATTTGCCCAAAGGGAGGAAAATTATTTTCAGAAAAAAAGCAGCTGCTACCACCGGGGATTTACCCAAAGGGAGGAACCCCCATTCCAAAAAGCATTCATAAAAAAGGTAGTTCACAAACAGGCATGAACACTATTTTCAGAAAAAAAGCCGCTGCTACCCTCGGTAACAGCGGCCTATATACATTCAGATGATCATTACTTATCCAGCAACAACGCAGCAGTCCACAACACCGGCGCCTGACCCACCAGGCTACCTGTTACTTTCTCCCTGTTGAGGTAATAATTTGGATCATTCCGCTTCTTCGTTTCTTCACAAACATCCTTCAGATCTCCTGCTTCATTGAGTCCTTTTACAACTGCCATCCACGCATTTCTGGCCATTGTACCATACGCCTCATCTTCCAGCCATTTCCTTTTCACCCCCATTACGAGAGCATAAGTGAACATCGCCCCGCCGGAGTTCTCCGTCCAGCTCTTTTCATCATCTATAATCTGTCCCCATTTGAAATCAGGTGTCTGATACTGTTTCAGGGCGGCCATCATTTTCTTATAGCTATCCAGGATGTGGGCGCGATTTGGATTTTCAACAGGTAAATAGTTGAGTATTAATGCCATACTTGCTGCTGCCCAGCCATTACCACGGCTCCAGTAAATGGGAACGTCGGCCGATTGGTTGAATAAACCTGTTGGTTGCTGTAGGGCGTCTATGTAAACGGCCAGCTCCGTGGCTGCCCTGTTGATATATTCTTTGGTACCGGTGGCACGAAAAGCCTGTGTTTGCAACAGGGTGAAGAGGAACATATCTTCTACCTGCATACGGGACTGCCAGGAGAGGCCTCTGCCGGCCAATACCTGTTGTTCCGGTTTAGGACCTTCAGGCAGTTCCCACTGCTGGTCTGCAAAAGGCTTACCTACGTCCAGGTAACGGTTCTGATTGGTCTGAAGGTAGAGTTCCAGCGGAACAGCGCCAAATACGCTATGTTCCAGCATGTCGGGAATAGGCATCATATGGTGCGCCTGTGCCACGAGTGGTTCATACCTGAGTGCCAGCTTTTCGGCAAGAGCTTTATCACCCGTTACTTTGGCCAGCTGCAGGGCGCCATACCAGGTGAGTACTTCAGGATAAGTAATGGAAGTAGGGGCCTCAGAAGACCCAAAGTTGTCAAAGTTAGATGCTACATAGTGATTAGCTACATATGGACCAATAACGGCCGGTTCATTGCCAAGGGGCCATTCCTTGAATATTTTTTGGCCAAATGTCCCTCCCAGATTCACGAACAACGCTGACGTAGCGATCAAAACCCGGAATTGTGTTCGATAATTCATATATGATGAATGTTATAGGGTAGATTTTGATGTAAAATTGCCGTAAAGTAATATTTAAAATTTTGTAATGCAATATTTTGTCAACGAATTTTACGTTAAGGACGGAATTTAACCTTGAAGGAGGTTTTTTGCTCCAAAATTCTTAACTTGGAAATAAAGCAGTACTCTTTTCTTCACCTCCAAAATCTCCTCGTTATGGGAACAGTACGCGACATTCTGCAAGTCAAAGGGCATGCAGTCTACTCCATCGATCCCGATAGCACCGTCTTCGATGCACTCAGTGTGCTGGTTGACAAAAACGTCGGTGCACTCATTGTTTTAGACAATGAAAAACTCCTTGGCATCTTCTCTGAACGTGACTACGCCCGCAGGGTGATCTTAAAAGGCCGCGCCTCCAGGGAAACCCTTATCAGGGAGATCATGACGGAACACCCTTATTCCGTCACCGAAAATGATTCGATTGAGGATTGTATGGTAAAAATGACGGAAAAGCACATTCGCCACTTACCTGTCATTGACCATCAAAACAGGCTGGTAGGTATGATTTCCATAGGGGATGTGGTCAAGCACGTTATTGACGAGCAAAAATATATTATAAATAACCTTGAAGGTTATATAAAAGGTACCAGGTAAAATTAAAAACGGCTGCCCTGTAAATGGACAGCCGTTTTATTTTATTTGTCAAAACCTAAAAAAACTCATTTGCCTATCCTCAACCTCCTGATCGCTTCGCTTCTGCACTCGTAGCGGTCTGTCTTTCTCTCGCCCCTTTGATCTTACTATTCCCAAAACTATACGTTGCACTCAACGTAGCCGTCCGGTTCTGCCACTGATTATGGATATGAAAATCTACATTCCCATACACCGCTGCACCCCTGAACTGGTCCCCATTTGTCACATCCGTAAAGTTCAACTTCATATTTAGTTTTTTATCAAACAGCGTCTTCTGCACCCCGCCACCGATTGCATAATACGCCTTGCCTCTCCATACTCCCCACTGAAAAGGTGTACCCCCATACGCATTCACTTCTATCTTCCAGTTCCCCGGCAATGTAAACGTAGATGTCGTTTCAAAATGCGCCCCGACAGCTGAATTCACAATATTCATCCCCGAATCCTTCAGTGCATAGTAATTATAATTCATGTTCAGGTTATTATTGATACTCCACCACTTTGTCGGATTGACCGGCACTGTCAGGGATACATGCCACCCCTGCCTGTAATCATAGTTCTTGTCATAACTCGTTGTCACCTTGGTGGAATCGTTCTGCTCTAAAAACTCCGATATAAAATTCTCCGTTCTGTCATAACTCAAACTCAAAATATACTTCTGCTTAAATGAATACGTCAGCTCAACGATATTCGTAAACTCAGGTTGCAGATAAGGATTTCCCCTGCCATACGTATACCTGTCAGAATAAAATATAAACGGATTCAAATCCTCATACTCCGGTCTGTTGATCCTTCTGGCATACGTCACCCCCAGCTTATGATTCTTACTAAATGTATGATCCGCCGAAAAGTTAGGGAAGAAACTCACATAGTGCCGCTTTACAACAGAATTGTAAGTCACCGAATTCCCTGCAGACGAGGTCCCTTCTACGCGCAAGCCCAGTTGCACATCTGTACCGTTTTTAAATGATTTCTTAATCAATCCATACGCCGCCAGCACATTCTCCGTATAAATAAAATGATTGCTTTGGGAGAGCGCCGGTATATACTTGCCCTCATATAATGAGTCGTACAACAGTACGTTGTCTGTCGTGACAAAACTGCCCTTCACACCCGTTTCCAATCTGGTCGTTTTGTTGAAAGGCAGTACTAAATCCCCCTTAATACTTTTGATCGTAATATTGGTCGTCGTGAAGTTCCTGATCGCATGGGGATTCTTATTGAGCGGATCTTCCGGATAGTACATACTATCATTCAAATACACCCTGCGGTGGTAACCGAATTTCGCATAATCCGCATCTATACTCACTTCTGTACCGAGTGTATCCAACTGACCTTTATAATTGAAATTGATGGTATTGGTGTTAAAGTTGTGGTCATTGTTCGTTACCGAATACAGGACGGAATCCAGTGAAGAATGACCTAGTTGATAAATATTTGTTGTATTGTAAATATTGCTGCGAAAGAAATTGTTATTCCCATTCAGCAGAACGCCCACCGTATGTTTAGGGGTAATGAAATAATCAAACCCTAATTTGTACCCGTTACTGATAAAGTTTCTTTTCCCGAACTGTGGCGCCGAAAAGAACTGGGCTTCCTCCTTATTATCTCCATTCACTACCCGTGTGGCCAGGCGCTGGTTATAAAAATGCCTGTCTCCATGGTTATAATTTCCAAAAACATTGAACTTTTCTGTTCGCCAGTTTAGGTTTAAGCCGGTATTCCAGAATCCATACCGGCCAAAACCTCCACTACCGTTTACGGAGCCGTTGATACCAGTAGCGACTCCTTTTTTTGTTTTAATATTAATAATCCCACTGTTGCCGGCAGCATCATATTTGGCGGAAGGAGAAGTCATGATCTCAATTTGTGAGACCGTTTCTGCCGGCAAACTTTTCAGCAGGTTGGCGAGTTGTTCGCCACTCAGGTAGGTGAGTTTTCCGTCGAGCATGACGGTGACCCCACCATTTCCTTTTAAGAGTATATTATCATCTTTATCAATCTGTACACCCGGTGCACGGCGCAGTACGTCCAGTACATTACTGCCTGCGGCGGCCACGCTGCTTTCTACATTCAATACAGTCGCCCCTTCTCTTCTTTCAATAAAAGGTTTCTGAGCCGTGACGGTCACACCCTGTAAATTTTTGGAAGAGCTGGACAATGTGATATTTGCAAACTGTATAGCCGTATGTTGGGGATCAATGGAAAAGGCCGGTGTATAAGCTGTCTGGTAGCCTACCAGGGAGGTCTGTACAAAATAGTGACCAGTATTGATTTTCTCAAAACTGGCGCTGCCATCTGCTGCACTCAGCTCACCCTTTACGAGGGTGGAATCTTTCGATTGCCGCACTACGACACTGGCAAATGGCAGGGGGTGCCCTTTCCCATCAATCACTTTGACGGTGATTTTCCCATTTACACTCTGGGCAGAACATTCCCCGTTGCCTACGTAGGTAAGCAGAATAAGCAAAATGAGTTTTTTCATAAACAATCAGATCTCTAGTTGATGGCTGTGGTCGTGACCTATGGGTTTAGTCCATTCGTATCCAAAGTTTAGCAGGAACACAGGTAAGATCTTTCGGTCATAACAGTGGTCCCTTAGTTGTTGGTCATGTAGGGAACGGCCTTCCAGCGCGATGATGGTAAGCATACCCAGGGTTATAATGGTGAATATGAATACCTTTTTCATATAGGTTGTTTTATAGAAAGACGACAGGGGTGAAAAAAGGTTGCAGGAAGGTCCTGATTTTTTTAAAATATCCGGGAATAAAATGGCCAAATCATCAATTTTAACACAGAGCGCCATTTTGTAAGGAATTATTAAAAATTTTAATAAATTTGTATTATTAAAATGTTCAATATATCCTTGAAAACCTATACCCTTATGAATAGATGTCTGATTATTAGCCTATTAGTGTTCGTAATGGCTTCTTGCAAGAAAGATGCGCCGTTTGTAATTGAGGCTAACCACTCTTTTGCCAAGGAAAGCCTCGATGTAATTCAAAAGTATTCAACCGGTTCTTTTAAGGTGACACAAACTATTTATGGCCCCGGGTCAATGCCTTCTTTGCAGGATACTACATTGTATACCAACTTTTACATTCGTATTACAGCTGATTCTCTGATCTGGTCAAAGAATGACACAGTAAATAATTATGCGATGCAATGGATATATGATGTTGAGAAACAGACACAAATTTATTATAGGATGAATTTGAGTGGTGTGGCAGGAGGTGAGTCAGATGATTTTGACTTACGTCCGTTGGAAACAAAGAATGGTTATCTGATTTTGTATAACTCCTGGTATAGTGGTACCTGGTATTACCTGGAAAGATTGGATTAATAATATTTATCAATAACGAAAGAGCCGTCTCATAAATGACATGAGGCGGCTCTTTTTATTAGGCTGATTCCTGTCCGCATAGGCCAGTTTCGCCGTTTCTAATTTTTTATAAAACCGTTCGCTAAACATCAAATCCTGCATTAATTCTCCGCTCTTACCCGCCTTTTCCATCAAATTCAAGGAGAGGTGACTTCCCCTCCAAAACCAAAAACTCCCCCAAGCCGATCTCATTCGACCTAAGGGAGTTTAATATCTCTATATATTTTCGGATCATTTTAATAACGCCTGTATAGTCACCGGAGACCTTTGCTCCAGCAACACTGTTCTGTTACCAATCAACTCATTCATCACCCCATCCTTATTATACCTCACCGTCAACAACTCCAACCCCTCATTATAATCAATCTTATACCTCTCATGCAGCGCCTTTATCAACGACTCTATCTTCTCCGGACTATTATCTATACAACAGCTAAAACTAATCGCCGCATTCTGCATCAGGTTGATCTTGATCTTCAATTTATGAAAAAGCTCATAAATATCACTGATCCTATCTTCCGTCACAAACCCAAAATCCTTGGACGTGATCGTTAGCAACACCTGGTTTTTCTTCACCACAATAATAGGAGGGAGCTGTTTTACATCAATATCCTCCCTGATCACGGTGCCCACCAGGTCCTTATTCAAAAAGCTCTTCACATACAAAGGGATCTGCTTATTCTGCAAAGGCTTGATCGTCTTCGGATGTATTACCTGTGCACCATAATACGCCATTTCAATCACCTCACTAAAACTAATTTCAGGAATATTGATCGTATTCGGGAATAACTTGGGATCCGCATTTTTCAACCCTTCCACATCCTTCCAGATCGTTTCACTCTCCGCATTCAGCAGGTTCGCAAACACGGCTGCGGAGTAATCACTCCCCTCACGACCCAATGTCACACTCTCATTTTCGTCCGTACTGCCAATAAAACCCTGTGTCACCACAATATTGGTTTTTTTGAACAGGGGCAGTACCTTTTGCTCTACCTGGCGCGCCGTTACTTCCCAGTCGATATTCGCCTCGCGGAAAGTATCGTCTGTTCTGAACACATCGCGCACATCCATCCAGATATTGGGTACCCCTGCCAGGTTGAAGTAAGCGCTTACGATGGCAGTACTGAGCAGTTCACCCAGGCTAACCAGCTGGTCGTAATAATAGTCGTAAGGGCGGCCTGGTTTCTCGCCCAGCGTCCATTCGGCCTCTGTAAAGAACGTTTGTAGCTGATCAAAAACAGGGTGTGTCCTGTTGCCCAGCAGCTTTTCTGCCACTTCTGTGTGCGATTTTTCGATATTGAAAAGCAACTGTGCCGCAATTTCGCGCTTACGGAGATAAAAGTTTTCGGCTACCTTTTCCAGTTCGTTCGTCGTCTTGCCCATGGCAGAAATAACGATCAGGATCTGTTGATCAGGAAATGACTGAACAATCGCAGCTACTTGTTGGATTCGTTCAATACTTTCTAAACTTGCACCGCCAAATTTGAAAACCTTCATATGTGAGTTTATCTTCCGTTAAAAAAATTCGGGGCAAAGTAAATCAACTTTGAATATGTTTTAAAATTTGTTTCGATGAAAATGACAGTTCCATTAAAATAGGGCGAAATCTGTTACATTAGTGTAACCTTATGCAATGAATATTCACTAATCCATTATAGAATGAGTATCAACAGAAAAGTAATGACACTGGACGAGTTTACAATCCAGGAATTGAGGAATTACCCCGGCGCAACAGGACAGTTATCAGGTTTATTGCGCGATATCGGGTTGGCAGCAAAGCGCGTAAATGTGGAGGTGAATAAGGCTGGAATAGCCGATATCCTGGGCGAGACCGGCAAGGTCAACGTACAGGGTGAAGACGTGAAAAAGTTGGATGTGTTCGCTAACGACCAGTTTATCAATGCCTTGAGAGGCAGTATTTACTGTGCCGGCGTGGCATCTGAAGAAAATGAAGACTTCATTGCCTTTACCGACGAGTTTTCTAAAGCTTCCAAGTACGTAGTATTGATCGACCCCCTGGATGGTTCCGGCAATATCGACGTAAATGTATCCATCGGTACTATTTTTTCTGTATATCGGCGTCTGACCCCCGTGGGTAGCGTGTGCGAGCTGGAAGACTTCTTACAGCCCGGCTACGAGCAGATCGCGGCAGGTTATATTATCTACGGTTCCTCCACCATGCTGGTCTATGCTACCCGCAGAAGCGTACAGGGCTTTACCCTCGATCCAAGCATCGGCGAGTTCTGCCTGTCACACCCGAACCTGAAATGTCCAACCGAAAGTGACATTTTTTCCGTTAATATAGGTTACTACCACCTTTACGAAACCGGCGTTCGCAAGGCGATCGACTACTGGCTGGCCAAGGACGAGCATGGCAAGATCTACCGCCACCGCTTTGTAGGTTGTATGGTGGCAGAGGTACACAGAACCCTGATCCAGGGCGGTATCTTTATGTATCCGGCCTTTGGAAAATATGCAGGGGGGCGTTTACGTTTATGTTATGAGTGCAACCCGATGTCATTCATTATCGAAAAGGCAGGCGGGGTAGCGATGGCTACTGGCAGACAGCGCTTGCTGGAGCTGAAACCATCCAAACTGCACCAGCGGGTACCAGTGTTCCTGGGATCTAAGAACATGATGGAGGTTTGGCAGAGAATAGTGAATAGTTAAAAAAATACTAACATGTAAGTTTTTGGTATAACTATTGCTAAACCAGCATCAGTTATTTTAGTCTAATTACGAATTTCTTTTATTTATTCGAAAACATATGACACGCAAACTTACATTACTGACGCTATTCGGTATCCTGTCGTTGAACCTGTTGGCCTGTACACGTAGTATTACACCGGGAGATTCTACCCGTGTGGATGACAACAATAAGAATATGCAGCAGGAGATCCTTTACTACACCAACAAATTCAGGGCGTCTCAGGGAAAACCACCGTTATTGCTGGATGCCACATGTAGCGGGCAGGCGTACAAGCATAGTAAAGCTATGGCGACAGGTGCGACGGCCTTTGGTCATGACGGTTTTGAGCAGCGCGTGAACAACCTGACGACTGTGTTTGGCCGTATACCTGGTGCAGCAGAAAATGTAGCTTATGGTAACCTGGATGCGCAGCAGGTAGTAGATGGCTGGATCAAGAGCCCGGGGCATAGAAAAAATATGCTGGGTGATTTTGACCGGATCGGGATTGGTTCCGCACATTCCAGTAAAGATCCAAGGATTATATTCTTTACGCAGGTGTTCATCGTACATAAGGAGGCGCCGGCTAAGAAATAAGGTCGGGTGCCGGCCATTAGAAATAAAGGCGGCCGCAGGCCATTAGAAATATACACGGCTGCAGGCCCTTCACAAAAAAAACGCTCTTGCCCTATGGTAAGAGCGTTTTTTTTGTGGTTTGTAGAATATGAAGACAGCGAAAGGGAATGCAGATTTTCTCTTTCACAGCAATTTTTTTATCCTAATTTAGTCCTATGGAAAAGAGGAAGATCATAGAAGTAAAGGACCTTGTCAAGAAATACGGTGATTTTACAGCAGTAAACGGTATCAGTTTCGACGTATACGAAAATGAAATATTCGGTCTGCTGGGTACCAACGGTGCCGGAAAATCTACCACCCTGGAAATCATCGAAACCCTCCGTGAAAAGACTTCCGGGAAGGTATTCGTAGATGGGATCGACCTTGACAAAGACCCCGAGAGGATTAAAAAAGTCATTGGTGTGCAGCTGCAAAGCTCCGGTTATTACCCCGGTTTAAACCTGGTAGAACTCATCGACCTGTTCTGCGGTCTCTATAACCAGCAAGCCGACGCCAAAGAACTACTCAAACTCTTCAATCTCGAAGATAAAGCGAAAAATAAGTTTAAAGAGCTCTCCGGTGGCCAGAAACAACGTTTCTCCATCGCGACTACGCTCATCAATAAACCCAAAATCATCTTCCTTGACGAACCGACTACCGGTCTCGATCCGCAGGCACGTCGTAACCTCTGGGACCTGATCCTGCAGGTACGGGACCAGGGTACTACCGTGGTGATCACCACGCACTACATGGACGAAGCAGAGATACTCTGTGATCGTTGTGCGATTGTAGACCATGGACGGATTATTGCCCTGGAATCGCCTGATGCGCTGATCGATAAATTAGTAGCAGGCGGGTTTGAAAGGAAAAAAGAAGTGAAGAAAGCAAACCTCGAAGATGTGTTTATTCATCTGACAGGAGAGGCGCTGAGAGAGGCGTAATTTAACAAAGGAAATCTTTAATAAGGGGGCTTTTAACAAGGGAAGTCTTTTAATAGAAGTAAGCCCTTTAACAAGGGAAGTCTTTTAATAAAGTAAGCCTTTTAACAAGGGAAGTCTTTTAATAAAGTAAGCCCTTTAATAAGGGAAGTCTTTTAATAGAAGTCATTTAATAATGAAAGCCTTTTAATAATCTAAGTAACGCCAACCTTCATCGTCGAAACATCATCATGGAAGATCTCAAATACCCAATCGGCCGGTTCCAGGCCCCATCGCACATCTCTGACCTCCAGTTAAAGAGCTATATCAACGATATCCGCTTCCTGCCATCACTGGTAGAAATAGCTGTGCAAACACTCGATGCACCTCAACTCGCTACGCCTTACCGCCCCGGTGGATGGACTGTGATACAGGTCGTGCATCACCTGGCAGATAGTCATATGAATGCCTACACCCGCTTCAAGCTGGCCCTGACAGAAGACAACCCTGTCATCAAGCCATACGACGAAGCCGCCTGGGCCGAACTCCCGGATGTTACAAAAACACCCATCAATATCTCCCTCACCCTGCTTCACTCCCTGCATACCCGCTGGGTGTCCCTGATGGATAACATGACTCCTGAACAATGGGAACGCGTGTTTACCCACCCGGAACATGGTGAAACTTTCTTCCTGAAAAAAGTAGCAGGTACCTATTCCTGGCATGGAAAACACCACCTGGCTCACATCGAAAGGCTGAAAGAACGGAATAACTGGCAATAAACTTTAAACTGAATATATGTCTGCATTAGATTGGAAACTGCTTGAATCAAAGTATCTTTTTAAGAGTAACTGGTTAACAGCCCGCGAAGATAAATGCGAGACACCACAAGGCAAAATTGTAGCCCCGTACTATGTACTGGAATACAATGACTGGGTGAATTGCTTAGCCCTGGATGATCAGGGGCGGGTGATTATGGTGAAACAATATCGTCATGGAATCCGACAGACCTTGCTGGAAATACCCGGTGGTACGATGGATAACGACGATCCTTCTCCTGAATATGCCATGCGTCGTGAACTGCTGGAAGAAACAGGGTACGAATTTGATCAGTTGATCAGCTTAGGCAAAATCGCTCCGAACCCTGCGAGTAGTAATAACCTCACGCATATGTTCCTGGCTACAGGAGGGAAGAAGGTACAGGAACAGGACCTGGATGAGAATGAGGAAATTGAAATCGTGCTGCTGGAAATGGAAGAACTGGAAGCGATGCTGAAAGAAAATCAATTGCTGCAAAGTCTGCATGTGACCTGCGTATTCTATGCATTGTTAAAGTTGAAAGAACTGACTTTCGTATAATAGAAAGCGCATTCAAATGAAAAGAGCGTGTACCTTCAAAACAGATACACGCTCTTTTCATTTGAAAATGGTATTCATTCCCCGTTGGTAAATTCTCTCTTTCATGTATGTTTTCATTACATTGCTTCGCCGACGATAAAGAAACTACCACATACCAATATCACATCTTCCTCATGCGCATGCTGCCTGGCCGCTGAAAAAGCCTGTTGCACATTTGCATACACCTTGCCTCTCAGACCCGCTGCTGCACCCATCTCTGCCAGCTCATTTTCATCGAGTGCCCTGGGTATCTGTGCCCTTGTAAAATAGTAGGTGGCTGCCGGTGGAAAGAGTTTTAATACCTTACTCACTTCCTTATCTTTTACAAAACCGGTCACTATATGCAGGTGTCTGTATGTCATATGTTCCAGCTGCCCCATAACCTCACCAATGCCTGCCTCATTATGGCCTACATCAAATACGGTGAGCGGGTTATGTGCCACCACATCCCATCTGCCTCTGAGGCCGGTTAATTTTTTCACATGACTCAGGGCGGTTTTTACGCCTTCATCCGGTAGTTCCCATCCTGCCTGTTGCAATACTTTCACGGCACTCAGTACACCCATGATATTTTTTACCTGGTATTGTCCGCCCAGATCTGGTTTGATATCCCATACCTGTTCACCCTGATGTGGTCTTAATTGCAGCTGCAAATGCCCGTTGTGCAGGTCATTATCCTGCACCAGCCAATATTGGTCTGCAAAGGTAATGGGGGCTTCCATGGCTTTTGCCTTATCAATAAATACCTGTTCTACTTCAGACTGTGTCTGCGCGATTACCACCGGTATATTGGGTTTGATAATGCCTGCTTTTTCACTGGCTATTTCAGGGAGGGTATTGCCCAACAGGTTCATGTGATCATAACTGATATTGGTGATCACTGACAATTCGGGAGTGATAATATTGGTGCTATCTAACCGGCCACCAAGGCCTACTTCAATAATGGCGATATCTACCTGTTCCAGTGCAAAATACTGAAACGCCATGGCCACTGTCAGTTCAAAAAAGGAAGGATCAAGTTGTTCAATAGAAGGTTGTATTTGTTGTACAAACTCTACGACAAATTCCTGGTCAATCATCTCACCATTGATACGGATCCGCTCCCTGAAATCTTTCAGGTGCGGAGAGGTATACAATCCGGTCTTGTAACCCGCCTGCTGAAAAATGGCTGCCAGCATATGGCTGGTAGAGCCTTTGCCGTTAGTACCGGCTACGTGAACTGTTTTGAACAGGCGTTGGGGATTGCCCAGTTGTTCGCATAAAGCGATGGTATTGTGCAGGTCTTTTCTGAAAGCGCTGGCCCCCACACGGGTGAACATGGGCAGGCGCTCATAAAGGTAGTCCAGAGTTTGTTGGTAGTTCATGCCCAAAATTAAATGAAATTCACATTTCCGGAAAAGTAAAAAAGGCTTGTGTCGTAAAACACAAGCCTTTTATTTTCGAAATAGATTTCATGCCCGTTGGAGAGTCCCCGTTTTCATGAAATTTTTATTTTGGAAAAATTAACCTTTACTTAGAACTGTGTAGCAGGGCATCCCAGCACTGTCTTACCAAAGTTCATTGGTATCAACCGGATTGCTACGAAACCATCCAGCCTGTTCTTATTCTTCTGGAACAGGTTAGACAACACGGTATTAGAACCAATCGTGAGCGGACCCAGACGGAAACCAGCACCCATATCGAACTGGCTGTGGTTATTGACATCGATTGGAATATACACCCCAAAATTACGGGCATCATATCTTGGCGTCAATGTAAAGTGAGACACCATGTAAGTCTTGCTCGCATCGTAGCGGCCGCTGTTCAGCGACATCACTGCATTACCATTGATAAAGAAGCGGGCATCGATATTATAATCAAATGCTACGTTCAGTGCAGTCGGCAGGTTCATACGGAACTTTTCGTCGCTGGCAATGGGTGTAAAGTAGTTCTGCAGGCGGCGGTAGTAAGCCTGCCAACCTTCACCTCTTCTCATTTTGATCTCATTCGGGTTGATATTTGAAGCCACCAGATTGAGGTCGGTATTAGAAGCTACTTTTTTGTAAGAGATACCACCGATATCAGTGATACTCACACCCAGTCTCATTTTATAATCATCGCCTTCAGGGTTCCAGTCGTTTTCGCCATAGCCCTGCAATCCATCCATTTCAGCTCTCCACTCATATACCACGCCGAGGTCCATACCTACGCCCCAGTTGCCGGTAAACGGTCTGTAGTTGCTGGTATTCGGTTTTTTCCAGTTGTTGATACCATCATTGTAACCCATTTTCAGTGTACCACTGGTAATATTAGCATTGGTCGTGGAGTTCATATAGAAACTCGCATCTTCTACCTGCGCATAACCAGCAGCGATACCATTCAGCACCTTCAGGGTCACACCACCTTTCAGCAGGTGCATACCATCGTCTTTAATTACCTGGGCATAGGTAAAGTCATATTCGTTCCACATATGAAAACTCGCATTTGCAAGTTGCATATCAAAACGTTGGTTATTATAAGCAGCATTCGGGAAGTTGTTTGCAAAGAAGTTTGCCACGTCGGTACTCATATTACCACCGTTTGCCTGTGCACGCACACGCCATACGAAAGCAATAGATCTCGACTCGTCGATAGAGTAGAGTACGGATGGCATCATGACATCCATATTGCCCCATCCAAATTGTTTTCCTGTAGACATGGTGTCCAGGAAGTAGTCCCTGTTACGTTTCAGCCTTTCCAGGGAATCTGGTGGATGGAAGATCAGTGACTTTGGAAAGCGTGCATAAGTGTTTCCTAAAGCGGCGCTTACGCCAGCCACATTTACGTCCCATTTATAGTGCGTACCGGCAGCCATTCCGGGGTTGGATGGTACGCCATAAATCCCGGCATAATGACTATTTGCATACCCGCCCATGTTCATATTCATCTGGGCCTTCGCCTTGTATGGCTCGATTAAAGATATGGCAATGACAGTTGCAAGGCTTAAGACTCGAATTACTCTAAACAGCATATATCTAATTAGTTGGCAGATGGTTTTTTCCCCATTATAACGCAAAACATACCTATATATTGGCAAGCGCTACAAAAGAATTTCCCATGCAAATATATCCAAATATATTATTGTTATTAAATTATGTTATTATAAATAAGAATGAAATTAGCTATTAATAAGTATGCACAAAAAAATCCCTTCCCGGGTATGGGAAGGGATTCATTTTTCTATATATAATCTCTTGTTACTGTACTTTAAAGTAGAAGCGGATCAGTGCAAACTGTACTTCAGGCGCGTCGGAATTTGTATTGTATTTCAATTCTTTGGCTGCTTTTTTAGCAATTTCAATCAATCTGGGGTTGTTCAGGGTGGACCCTTTCAGGGAGTGAGATGCATCGATCACATTACCATTTCTATCAACCTTAATATTGACAGCTACATAACCTGATTCGTCTCCATCGTAAGTGAGCGATGGTTTGCTGATCAGGCTACGGCCATTCAGCCGGAAATCAGACTTACCGCCGCCTAAACCACCGCCGGTATAACCGCTGGCATTCGGGTCGCCATTGATCTGGCCACGATCACCGGGTTTGCCGGTATTACCTTCGCCGGTAGAGTTGTTAGAACCGTTAGCGTTGTTACCACTGTTCTTGCCGGTGAAAGTACCACCACCAAATACAGCTTTTGCTTTTTGTGGTTTTTCTACTGCAACCGGGTTATTTTCAGAAGTTTTCTTGGTCGTTTTGGTAGGTTTGTTATCCAGGTTTTTAGCTACTTCCTTTGGTTTTTCAACTGGTTTTTCCGGTTTGTTTACCTCAGGGGCGTCTTCATTGTCCTGAGTAGCAATATCTTCCTGTGTTGAATTGTCCTGCGTAGGTACCGGCTGGTTCTGAGGGGTAGAAGCATTGGCAGCGTCGGCGCTGGGAGGGTTGGGGTTGAGTGGTTGCTCATCGCCCATACCATCGTCGGAGGTGCCGAGGTTCACTTCCATACCCAGGTCCTGGTTAGGGAGTGGGGGTGGTGCGTTGAATCCGCCGAGGATCAATGCTAATAAGACTAATGCATGCACAGCAATAGTGACACCTACTGCTTTTATATTTTTATCGGTATTATTATCGTTCTGTTTTTGCTGCATAGGTCAAAAATAAGATATTTTCTAATACGTATGGGAGGCCTTACTTTAAAAACTTCCCCGGCGTGATCCCAAACTTCTTCTTAAATGCTGTATTGAAGTGTGCCGGATGCTTATAGCCGATCAGCTCACTGATCTCCGTCACATTTTTCTCCCCACTCAATAATAAGGCTTTCGCCTCTTCCATTCTAATATCAGAAACCATTCCAAATACCGTAGTACCGAATACTTCCTTAAATCCTTTCTTCAGGGTAAACTCATTTGTACCTATCTGTCGGGCCAGATCTATCAGCGAACAGGGGTTGTATAACTGCTTTAAGATGATCTCCTTTGCATGATGCATCTTGTCGATATCTGCTTTTTTTAATGAGCAAAAGTCTTTGCAGTCATGAGTAGAGAACTGCTCCAATTGCATTAATAATAACTCAATCACCTTCGCTTCGAGGTACATTCTTTTAAACATTCCCATCTTCGGACAATCCAGTATCCCCTTAATAATATGCATCATGGTAGGGGGAATAGGCAAATTATGTTTTCCTAACAAAGCCGGTGATTGGTTACGTACCATTTTCATAAACTGCTCAAACGCCTCCTCATCTTCCATGTATTTTTTGAACAGAGCAGGCATAAGGTTGATCTCCAGCATCCGCACATTTTCTTTTGCAAATTGAATCTGCCCCTTTACACCCGGTACATAAATAAGGTTATGGCGGTTGTCGCTGAATGTGTAGGTCTGCCCGCCTGATATATCCGTGAACGTGGTGCCACAGAGATCAAAATGCATCTCGACGGTTTCATAATTACTCTCAAAGAATAACTTTGTATGTTGTTTGAAACGCATATCCCCATAGGCAATATGCATCCCCTCAAAGAAGATCTCTTCGAACACACCTTCTCCAAATGACTGTGAAATTTTTGTGGTGCGCGATGAAATGGTCGTATTAATATCAAAATAATTTTCGGGGAAATTACTTTCTAAAACCATTTCTGAAAGATCGCCGGCGTTGATGCTGAATTGCATATTTAAGAAACTCCGTTAATTGTAATTTTTATTCCTTCTGGCGTATAAGGTCCTACAGCTGACAAAGCTACTTTTGTTTCCCTTAAGTATTCTTTCAATTTAGTTAATTAATGTCATAAAATGGTCAGAATTGTATCGTTTGGGCTTTGCCTGTTGCTATTTTCCAATATCTATGCACAAGAGAAAGACACGATGAACCGTGTTGAATTAAAACCAGTCATTATAACGGCAGAAAAGCGTGAAGGCTCTCTGCAAAAGACCCCTTTATCTGTATCAGCGCTGACGGGGGCGCAGTTAGAAAGATCTAAGACAGTTGAGATGGGAGACCTGCTGCTACAGGTACCGAACCTGATGGCAATGAATGTAGGGGCACCTACCCTGAGTACGATTTCGATCAGGGGGATTATGACATTCTCTGTAGATCCTGCTGTAGGTGTGTATATCGATGGTATTCCGATGTTTGATGGGTATTCCAGTTCTATCCGGTTGAACGACATCGAACGGGTCGAAGTATTACGTGGGCCTCAAAGTACGCTTTATGGTCGAAATGCGCTCGGTGGTATCATCAATATCTTTACCTGTCAGCCGGGCGATACCCTGCGTGGTTTTGCAGAAGCAGGTTTTGGTAAGTATGCCAGTCAGCACTACGGACTAAGTATATCTGGTCCTATTGTAAAACATAAACTGCTTGCAGGGTTCTCTGGTATGTATGATACCCGCAATGGTTATTATACCAACCTTTATACAAACTCCAAATACGACCGTCCGGAGATATTCGGTGGCAATGCTTACCTGAAGTACTTGGCCAGTGATCGCCTCTCATTTACTTTCAATCTGAAAGAGGAGCAGGACAATGTAAGCGGTGCCTTTCCATACGTGTTAGGTGTAGAGAATGCATTGGCCAATCCGTATAAAATAAACCAGAATGGCACTAATCAGGAGACAAGGAAATTGTATACCGGTTCCCTGCTGGCAGAGTATAAAACGCATGGCGCTACCTTCTCTTCTATTACTGGTTATACTTACCTGAGTGATACTTATAGAAACTACGATGCGGATTATTCTGTCTATGATATGATTACTTATTCTACCCCGATGAATGACCAGATGACCTGGACGGAGGAACTGAAAGTAGTGACTGCGGCTGACAGAAAACTGCAATTCACCGGTGGACTTTTTGGTTTTATTGACCGTAAGCATTCACAGACGGTGTATACTTATGGGGATGACTATGCACTATATGATCCCACTGCACCTTATACCACCAACATTTATGGCGATAAACATATTTATGGTGCTGCTGCATATGCTCATCTCACTTATGCGATTTCTCCAAAGTGGAAGGTTTCAGGTGGTTTGCGTTATGATATAGAAAAGAGAGATTTGGTGACCAGTACCGATTATGTAAAAGATGGTAGTGCACCTGTGGTGATAAGTCCTGAGCAAAAACTGAAGGGAGATAATAATGCGTTTTCTCCGAAACTGAGTTTGTCTTATATGCCTGCGAATAATGTGCTGGTGTATGCAACCTATTCGAAAGGTTATCGTACAGGTGGTTTTAACCAGTATACAACGGATGTAACGAAGTTAAATTACAAACCAGAGTATACTGACAATTTTGAACTGGGTTTTAAATCAGAATGGTTCCATCACAGGTTTCGTGCAAATGTGGCTGTGTTCTATACAAACTGGCGCGATCAGCAGCAGACGCTGAGTCTGCCGGTAGTTGCAATTCAGAATGTGGGTAAGATGGAGAATAAAGGTGCTGATATTGAGTTGACAGGTATTCCTGTGAAAGGGCTGGAAGTGAGTTACGATCTTGGGGTGGTAAGTAGTGAGTTCAAAGCGCTGATACTACCTGATGAGAATAGTGAGAACAAAGATTACAAGGGGAATAAACAGGTGTTCACGCCTGCATTTACATCTTCACTGGCATTTACTTATACCTATGATTTCGGGCATAGGTGGAGCCTGTTTGTACGTCCTGAGTGGAAGTTGTTAGGTAAGCAATACATGACATATTATAATGACCTGGTGCAAGATCCGTTTAGTCTGATCAATGCCATGGTGGGTGTGAAGTATGCACGGTTTGAATTGAGTGGATGGGGGAAGAACCTGGGGAATGTAAAATACATTTCTTATGCGTATGCAACGCAGACAAAGGAGAATACGCCGTTGTTGCTGGGGACTCCGCTTACTTATGGTGTGTCACTGAAAACAAGGTTCTAACATGAAGATCGTGTACTACATCCTCAGAGGCTTGCTGGCCCTGCAATTTATTTATGTGGGTATTGAAAAATTGTGGTTGCCTTTTCATGCAGACGGCATTCATGGCAGTGTGGATTTTCAGGCGTTTTATTTACTCCTGCATCGTACGGGGTACCTCTACTTTGTCGGTTTCTTTCAATTACTGTGCGGGTTGTTGTTAGTATTTAAAAAGACATACCTGTTGGGTGCCGTCATGCTGATTCCCTTATTGCTTTGTCTGCTGGCCACGCATGTATTTATATCCGGCAATACCGATTATATGTGCTACGACATCGTATTACTTGGATTTGATCTATTGTTATTATTTAGCTGCTACCGGCGGCTGCTAAACATCTTTATATAAATTATGCAACTCGAAATAAAAGATCTTCATAAGACGTATGCCAATGGCAAACAGGCTTTGAAAGGCATCTCCCTGACCATTGGCAGGGGAATGTTTGGTCTGCTGGGGCAAAATGGTGCAGGCAAGTCTACACTCATGCGCACCATTGCCACTTTGCAGGAACCGGATAAAGGCAGCATTATGCTGGATGGAATCGATGTGTTGCGAGACCCTGCTGCCATGCGAAAAGTACTGGGTTATCTGCCACAGGATTTTGGTGTGTACCAGCATATATCTGCTATAGAAATGCTGGATCATATTGCAGAGATGAAAGGCATTTTGCATGCGGGTGACAGGGCAGATATCGTGAATGAATTACTCCTGCGTGTGAACCTGCATCATGTACGTAGAAAAAAGCTAGGTACTTATTCCGGAGGGATGAAGCAACGTTTCGGTATCGCGCAGGCATTGCTTGGCAGTCCGAAAGTGATCATCGTAGATGAACCTACTGCAGGCCTTGATCCATTGGAGCGGAACCGTTTTTATAATTTACTGAGTGAGATAGGGGAGAATACCATCGTTATTCTCTCCACGCATATTGTAGAAGATGTGTCAACGCTGTGCAATGACATGGCCATTATTGGAGATGGACAGGTGTTGAGGTATGGCAAGCCGGAAGAGATAGAACAGGCGTTGTCTGGTAAGTTGTGGGAGAAGGTGGTGAGCAAAGATACCTTGCAGGAATATCGTTATGAAGGGATGGAGATCATTTCCAGTCGTTTTCATGCAGGCCGTCTGATCATTACCGTATTGGCGGATGCACCGCCACATGAAGGTTTTGTCGCAAAGACACCATCGCTGGAAGATGCTTACTTCGAACAGTTAAAATGTTAATTATGTTTAGTACAGTGTTTAAATTCGAAGTCAGGCAGCAGTTTCGCAAGCCGTTTACGTGGATCTTTTTGTTGCTGATGGTGTTGCAGGGCGTGTATTATATGCATCATGCGGGGGAGTATTTCAGTGCGGACAAGACCTTTGCAAATGCACCTGCGATATTGTATACCGTGATGGCAGGATTGGGATATATTGGTTTTATTGTCACTGCAATATTAGGTGGGGCGGCTTTGGGTAAGGATCTGGATAGCCGGACTACGGCGTTGTTGTACACGACAGGTGTACGCCAGTCCTCATTTTTTTGGGGTAGGTATACGGGGTCATTGCTGACATTGTTGTTTTTATATGGAGGGTACCTGGTCGGGATCTTATTGTATAATCTTTTGCCGGTACCGAATTTGGGTCCTTTTTCGGGAGGGGCTTTTTTGAAAGCGTTTGTATTGATCTTTTTGCCGAATGTAATTGTGTTGTATAGTTTGTGTTTTGCGGTGTCGGTGTTTATGCGGAGTGGCAGGGCGGCTTATGGTGTGGCGATGGCAGGGATGCTGCTGATGATATTTGGCGAGACGACTTTTGATAGTGAGCCTAAGGGGACATTGCTGGATCCTACCGGGTTTTCAGTGTTGCATTATCAGTTATTGCATTTATCACCTGAGGAAAAGAATGTGTTTTCACCTGAGTTTGCGGGATTGTTGTTGTATAACCGGTTGATCTGGGGAGGGGTGAGTTTAGTGGCGGTGTTGTGGGGGTATAGGGTGTTTGCGTTCAGGAGGTTTGGGGTGGTGAGGCAGGAGAAGGAGAAAGGGAAGGGGGAGCGTGAGGGGCTCTCACCACAGGCAGTTTCGATGCATGCACCAGTCAGACAGGTAACCACTTCCTTCTCATCAGCGACCGATTGGAAACACACCTTTACCCTTTCATGGCTGGCATTTAAAAGCGTGGTGCGTCCTATTGGATTTAGATTATTCCTCTTCTTCATATTTGTTATTTACATAGGTTATATGGTGGTATGGCAGGAGCAGTATTATTCCGCTGCCCCTACATTGCCGGTGACGGTAGTGATTACCGGTGTAACGGTCCCTTTATCCTTTTACCTGCTGTTGTTTATCATTATCAATACAACAGAATTATTGTTCCGGCAACAGGCCTCCGGTTTCTGGCAGATCGGAGATGCCTTGCCGATCCCTTCATGGGTGAATATTTTATCAAAGGTATTTGCTATGTTGGGTGTGGTGATCCTGATGACTTTGTCACTCTTGCTTTTTGGGATCATAGTACAGGTTTGTAAAGGATATTATCATTTTGAACTGGCTGTATATTTTGATGATCTATTTATCAGGTGGATGCCGAAATACATTGGTTACATCCTGTTGACGGTTTTTGTAGCAGGTGTGACATCGAACCGGTATGCCACGCATTGGATCTGTATTTTATTTTTGGTGATCAGTACTGTACTCCATGAGATGGAGGTGATAGAACAGAGTCGTTTAAATTTCATCTTCTCTCCGGGTAGTGGTATGCATACGGATATGAATGGGATGAGTTTCTTTGGTTTGGCGCATGGTTGGTATATGTTATACTGGTGTGCGTTGGCACTGGCATTGTTTGCGATAGGGGTGTTGGTATGGCAGCGGGGTACACCGGTATCATTGATTACAAGAATGAGAAGACGTAGACAATCTCCGGTGTTTTTATCCTTGTTTGTAATTGGGATTGGGTTGTTCTTTTTTAGCGGGAATAAGATTTATGAAACGGTGAATGTGCAGAATAAGTTTCAGTCAAAATCCGTTTCACGGGCAGAGCAGGTATTATATGAGAGAATGTATAAAAAATACGAGCACATGGTACAGCCGCAGGTACAGGAGGTACAACTGGATTTGAATATTTATCCTGCTGATCGTAAACTGGATTATAGTGCGGTGTTGTTATTACGCAATCCATCTAATAGCATGATTGATACATTGCATTTGGAATGGATGGATTTTTCTGCGATAGATGTCATCAGGGGTGCGCGTTTAGTTGAGATGGATACGGTATTGCGGCATGCGAAGTATGTTTTAGATGTGCCCTTGCAGCCACATGATTCATTTACATTGTTGGTTAGCGGGCATCAGCAATATGCAGGTTTTACAAATAGTGATCCACAGGCGGGGCTGACGTTTAATGGTAGTTTTATAACAGAGAAGGTGATTCCGCATATTGGTTATGATAAAGATCGTGAATTGATAGCCAATAATTATCGTGAACAATTAGGGTTGGCGAAAATGGTTTCCCGCATTCCGCCGGTGACGGATACTTTTGCGGCAAAGCAGCGTTTTGCATCTACACAGGGTGATGATATCAGGTATGTGTTCAATATCAGTACAGCGGAAAATCAAACCATTGTTGCACCGGGAATTTTAGAAAAACAGTGGACTGAAAAGGGCCGAAATCATTATCGTTTTGTATCGGAAGGAATAGCGGTGTATGATTTCAGGATTTTGTCGGCGGCGTATGCGATGGAAAAGGATACCGTGAGGGTGCAGCAAATGGATCCAGGGAGTTTGCAAACGCATCCCGTGAGCCAGCAAAGAGATACAGTGAAGGTAAGCGGCCATCCGGTAGTAATTGAAGTCTATTATCATCCGGGGCATAGTTACAATATAAGGTCTTTGCTGGCTGTAGCCCATGAAGCATTAGGTACACTGGATACTATTTTAGGCCCTTACCCTTATACCACTTTACGTATTGCCGAAAAACCGCATTATAATGAAGAAGCGTATGCCGCAGGTAATATCATGGTATTGCCAGAAAATCATGGCTGGATAGCAGATATTCGCAGACAGGATGATTTGGATTACCTTCGTTTTATTACAACAAAACTGATTGCGGAGCAATACATGCAGCAAGGGAATATCAGTCATACTGCCGGGTATCCTGTGTTGACGCATTCAGTGCCTGGGTATCTGGCATTACTACAGTTGGCAAAGTATAATGGGAAAGCTTCCCTGCAGCGGCATTTGGAAAAAGATAGAGATAATTACCTGAAAGGCCGTGCGGCAGATCATAATGAAGAACCGTCTTTGTTGGATGCAGATGAAGAAGCGGCGTATGTGTATGATGAAAAAGGCGGGGCGGTGTTGTACCAATTGAGTGAAGTGTTGGGGCAGGATGTAATGAATAGTGTGGTAGCGGAGCTTTTGCAGTTGGCAAAGGGGGCAGAGAAGCCGGTGAATGTAATGGATTTTTACCGGTTGTTGGAAGGGAGGGGGGCTGAGAAGGATCGTTCTTTCCTGGATAGAGGTTTCAGGGAGAGAGGAAACTTTAATATGCAATAGGTCATGTAAGGTTTTATTAGGATAACAAAGGATCATTCAGTGACCTTTGGCTAGCAATAGGTCATGTAGCCACTTTTTGGATAAAAAACCATAAGCAGGTTTCAGCGTAACTCCGCGTACGTTGGAACCTGCTCTTTTTTTGAAGGGGAACCACCAAAATTCTGATTACCTTCGCGCAGAATTTTGCCCTTTAAAATCGCATTCTCTTGTTCTCGCTTTATAAAAAAGCCTACGCTGGCCTTTCGACCTCCACCTGGATACTTGCTGTTGTACTCCTGATCAATCGCTGTGGTGCGATGGTTATCCCATTTATGACAGTGTACCTCACACAGCAGCTACACTTTTCCGTACAACAGGCTGGTTTGGTCATGACCTGCTATGGGATAGGTGGCATTGTCGGTGCTTTTAGCGGCGGGCGGTTATCTGACCGTTATGGCTTTTATCCTGTGCAGTTCTGGAGTTTGCTATTGCAGGGGTTGATCTTTTTAGTATTGGGGCAGATGCATACACTCCTGCAATTCTGTATCTGTATATTTATCCTGAGTGCGGTGGGCGATGCATTTCGTCCGGCCAACACAGCTGCTACTGCACACTACAGCAGTCCGGAAAACAGGACAAGGTCTTACTCCCTGAACAGGCTGGCTTCTAACCTGGGTTGGTCCGTAGGGCCGGCAGTGGGAGGGATAGTGGCAAGTTATAGTTATCACCTGCTTTTTTGGGTAGATGGGTTGACTTGTGTGATCGCTATCATCGTGATGCGGTTGATGATTCCGCCGGTACATGTAGCGGTAAAAAGACACGAGGGTGAGCATGGTGACATCGTCAACAATAGCAAAACTGATAGAGTTGACAATGGCAAAATTGAACATGTAGACAATGGTGAAACTGGGCGCATCACCCAAAGTAGACGGGCCCGTGTAACCCAACCTAAACGCGATAGTGTTTACAAAGACAAAATTTACCTTGCTTTTATCGCCCTCAGTATAATATTTACCACCGGTTTTTTACAACTCTCCACCATGGTCGCTTTATATTTTAAAGAAGTGCTCCATTTGGAAGAAGCACAGATCGGGATGGTATTAGGCATCAACGGTCTGCTTGTCGCTGCTATTGAAATGGTGTTGATCTATAAAATTGAAAATATGAAGCACCCACTGGAATTCATGACCCGTGGGGTGGCACTTGCCAGCCTGGCATACCTGAGTTTTAATATCCTGCCTGCAGCAGGTTTTGTAAGCATTGTATTCATCGTTTTATTTACTGCAGGCGAGATGCTGAGTATTCCGTTTATGACAGCCTTCTTTATCAGCAGGAGTGGAGAGCATAACCGCGGACAGTATGCTGCATTGTATACAGTATCATTTGCGGTATCCACGATCCTGTCGCCGACTATCGGGTCTGCTACGATCGCCCATTTCGGGTTTAAGGTATGGTGGTATGTAGCAGCAGGTTTTTGTTTGATAGCAGCGGTAGGGTTTAATTTTTTATACCAGAAGGTGACTGCGAAAAAGGGCAGTTATGCGGTATAAGAGCCTTACATTTTTCATACTTGTTTTGGGTACAACAAATAGAAAAGAAGTTGCTCTTTCCAGGGCAAATCAGACTACTCGAAAATCAAATTAATTTTGAGTGTAGAAAGCAATATAATCGCTTCTGCATAAGCAAAATCTGCTCTATTCTAACTTCACTTCTCTCACAGTTTCATTCCCGGGCAGATCTACAGCCACGACTATAATTTTACCACCCGGTGGCCGGCTGGCCACCTTGTAATACCAATCCACGCCGTTCCTGCCTACAACAGCGGCGCCTCTTTCCATTATCACACCATCCGCATCGACTACCCGCACGGTCATTGCGGCTACCCTGAATTCATCTTTTGCAGTTACCACTACCGTCTCATCTTCGAACCGGATATTTTGTACTTCAGGAGATTTGTAAGCATCCTTCACCGCCATATTATAGGCATTCTGCCCCGGCCCTGCCAATGACTTATAATAAGCCTTAATAGCCGGATCCAGCAGGATCGCCTTTGCATAAGCCGCGGCTACTTTCATCTTATACCTGGCTGCCAGTTGCTTTTTCGTTGGCTTATTCTTTGACGGGCCGCGCTTTTGAGCAATGATAATCTGGTCATTCCGTTCGTAAATCGTGAATTGCTTGCCGAGGGTGCCCCGCACGGCATGAAGGAGTAAATTGTCTTTTACAAGTGCCATAACAAACATTTTGAGGTTACAGGAATAAAAGTAAAATCTTCTCCCGGATTATAGTGCAACTATAGCACTAATTGAGTACTAATACATCATTAAAAGGGCACTTCAATATCGATTCGATATTGAAGTGCCCTTTTAATGTACTTATGATGTACTTATAGAATTATACTCATGGTATAGCTTCATTAACTAATCGGGCAATGCTGATTGATAATGTATGGTGCAACGCTATCCGGTAAAATTTAAAGTTCATTACAAAACATAGCCGGGAATTTGAAGAAATCACAAATACCCTGTTTACTACTTATGCTGAAAATAAATAATTGAAAGAAATTAACTATCTGATAATTAATCAATTATCACATCAACGTGTTATATGCTGTCAATTTTTTCTACTCTATATTTACATCGTAACCTTGAGTATTGTTGTTGACGTTATATCCCGTTACTGTGAGTAAATACCCGTGAGCGTCAGAATGCGAAAATTTTACTAATCCCGTAAAAGAATAATCAAATACCCATATATGTGAACTTATTATTCCGTACCAGTACTGAATAACATATTCTGTGTTCAGTCATTTCATTTATCCATTTAAGAGGGACTAATTAGCTCCTGCATGGCAGGGGGAAAGGGGTTTATTGTTTAAAATTTTAAACATGGGACGTTTTTTAGTATTTGCATGCCTGCTTGTGTCTGCACACCAGGTCATGGCGCAATCTCCTATGCGCGTAACACCAGATTCCATAAAAGTAACAAATGCCGAAGTCGTTGTTCGTAATGCTACAAAGGATATTCCCGGGTATCTGTTTAATAACGGAAATGGTACTACGGCATTTAAAATAACAGGGAAAGCTATTCAGTTTACAGTTGGTAATGCCGGATTCCCTGCTGCAGGCGATTCTATTTATACCAGCAGTGAGCTTGTTAAAAGAAACGTCAAAGTATGGCGTTATGGCCTGTTACAACCTGCTGATAGCTCAAATGGCGTCAGCATCGATACGCTGACAGGCAAGGTCATTTTCCGTCCTGCGCTTACGCTAAAAGAAAGAATATATATAGAAGCCTTAAATAGTGTAGATCTCTCTTTATAACATTTGTCATGTGTATGCGAAATAAATTGCTGATAATCCCGTTCCTGCTGCTTTCTATTGCAGCTCTTGCCCAGACTTCACTAAAAGTAGATCCAGACTCTGTCAAGTTTGTTAATACTGAACTTGTATTAAGAAACAATACAAGGGATATAAACGGTTTCCTGTATAATACGGGTAATGGAAAAACAGTATTCCGAAAATTAGGAAAAGGAATACAGTTCCGGGTGGGCGCTACAGGCTTCCCGGTAGCTGGTGACAGTATTTATCAGAATACCGCATTGTCCAACTATTTCCTGAAAGTTTTACGCAACGGGTTACTCCAATACAGGGATACTGCGCAAGGCGTAAAAGTAGATGAAACTACGGGTAAGATTACATTTTACCCCGTACTACAAACCAATGATGTTATCTATATAGAAGCGCTAACCGGAATCGATTTCTCGCTCAATGGCAGCGCTGCAAATGGTAGTGTAAGTAACACTGACTCCTTAAAATTAAATGCAGGAATTTTTGATAACGGGAATAAAACTTTCACACTTCGCTGGCTTACAAATGCCAAGTCATTATATATTGGGCCAAGAATAGTCGGCATAGGATCTTCCACTTTGGCTGGATATGGATTAACTGCACCAGACAGGCTAGGCGATAAAATATTAGCATGGCTGACAAACAATACATATGGCGCAGTATGGGAAAACCTCTCTGTAGCAGGCTATTCCAGTACTGATGTGCTGCCTGTTGCTAATGGCGGAGTACTGGGTCATAACATTGAATCCGCTTTAACCTCAAACCCGGATTTTATCTTTGTTTCATTGCCTACAAATGATCCCTCTGCAGGCATATCTGTTAATCAGAGTATTGCTAATCTAAAGAAAGTAGATTCGCTGGCCATTGCAAAGGGAGTTCCCGTATTCTTTGAAACTACCCAACCAAGAACTACCTACAACGAAGCCCAACAGCTCATGCTTAAACAGCTGGCCGACAGCATCAGGGCCATCTGGCCCAAACGGTATGTAGAAGGATTTAAAGATGTCGTAGACCCTGCTACCACCGCAGCTATTCTGCCACAATATAACAATGGTGATGGTGTACACCTCACAAGCGCCGGTAATCAGTTTATTGCCAATAGCCTGTTCGATAGATGGCTGGATTATTTTCAGCCGGTAAAAACTGTAAAAAGATACCTGGTCGACTCATCGTTGGATAAGTCTACCTGGTCCCAGTTTACTATAGAAACTGAACCCAATATTGTAAAAAACAACTACGCCCGTTTTAATGATAACAAACAATATTTCCGCGTCAGGGCTGAGTTAAAGGATGGCACCTATACCTCCTATTCCAATGTTGCCACTTTGGATCAGATTAACAATCCTACTCTACCCGGTGTGAACGATTACACCTACAGATTATTGATAGACCTGGGAGGTGATGGTCTGACTACCCTCAATGGCTCTAACCAGGTGGATGGTAAACCAACGCCATCACCTGATAATGCCGGTAAATACTGGAATAACTGGTATGGAGTAGGCGGTGTAGCCGGGTTTGCAGATAAATCCGCATTCAATGCATTGCGCACTACTACCAATGAGGCTACTGACATGAGCGTGCAGGTCATTGGATTACCACAGGGTACATTTGGTACCTCTGATACTAAATCCATCAACTATAGCGGTTTCAATGTCGCTGTTGGGGATTATCCATCTCAGGCTGTGTATGACAATATGTTTATTCATTCTTCTGTCAATCCGGATGGGATTATTATGAGAATAAAAGGCCTTGCAAAAAACAATACCTATTACATAAAATTATGGGGTGCCAGACTGGATGATGCGTCTACACCAAGAACATTGCAGGCAAAACTGGGATCCGAAACATGGACCACTGCTCAATCTGTTGATACCAAATATGCCACCACCGCTACTGGTGAATACAGTCGGGCAGTCACCTTTAATTACATCTCCGGCCTGGATTCATTAGATATCAATCTCCGCACAGGCGGCACCAGTACATTTGCACACGTTAGTATCGTTGATATTGGCGTAGTTGGCCCACTGCCACTGATTCCCCAGATAAAACTGAGAGATACCAGTACAACCGCCAGTACACTCACACTTACTGCGAATCCTATTAATGGAGCAAGTATCGCTTCGTTTAACTGGAGCCAGATTTCAGGACCTAATACTTCTACCATTGCAGCCACTACCAGTGCTACCGCCAGTATCTCTGGTCTGACCAATGGGACCTTTATATATAGGGTTACCGGTACTGATACTTCCGGAAAAGTACTGAGCACGGATGCTACTGTGAAAGTATATCCTGATAATGGTGGCAAAAAGACACTTAGAGTACACTTCAGTAAAACCGCTGTAGCCAGCATTCCCGGCTGGTTTAATGTGTATGGTCAGGTGGCTGGTACCCATATCATAGCTACCGATACTGTTACTAACTGGACGATTGATAACGTGAGTGATGCCACCACTTATTGGGCACCATACGCCGGCAATAGCTCATCGAATACAGATGGTTCTACCACAGGGAATAATAGCGGTGTAGTGCCGGATATCGTATTGCAGGGCCTATGGTATAACTACAGCCTGAAGTATGCAGCTGGCATGGACAACCTGCTCATTAAAGGCCTGAACCCCAGCAAAACCTATACGATCAAATTGTATGCTTCCCGCAATACCACTGCTTCTGCCCCAAGATATGGTGCATGGAGAGTAAACGGAGGTGCTGAAATTCTACAAAACGCGCTGGGAAATACAACAGGAGAAACAACCGTGTCAAGTGTTTCGCCTGATGCCAGTGGTGTGATCAAATTGTCTGTGCATGCACCTACCAGTACCACCTATGGTTCTTTTTCTTACATCAATGGTTTAATCGTTCAGGAGAATTAAATCTTTTCTTATGCATGTGATCCCTAAAGTGGTCAGTCTGCTGGTACTTTTTATTAGTACCTGTGCTATTGCTGCGGATACCTTACCCGATCCATTGAAAGGGGTCGTATTAAAGCAGGCAGTGATGGACTCATTGAATACGAGATATGCTGGAATACGTCATCAGTTTGTTCCTGATAGCCTGCCCTTTAGCCGGTTGGGGTTGAACAATCTTCAACCAGGTGCACGTCAGGAATTTATACAATATCTGAATGCCGGCAATGGGAAAGCTGGCATTAACCGGATGCAACGAATGTTCACCGGTTTTCATGACAGCCTCAAGCTGGCCGGATTTATTGATAATAAACTAAGGGGGTTCTATGCGCTGAAACCTCAATCACCCGTACATCTGCCGGGTATACCCCAGAATAAACTCAAGGGCATCAGCTGGCAAACGATCTATAGCGATACCACGGCTATGTTATCTCCCTGGTGGAATGAAGGGATCATCCAGGATCAGGTGACTATTGGAAGTATCCCGGTGCAATTTAATTATTCTACTATTTCTGGTTATAACGATGGACTAAAGGATGCGCAGTTTTTGAAACTGAATTTTGACAAACAGGCCTACCTGGATAAAGTCAATAAACAACTACAGCAATCTTATGACCTCAACAAATATTTCCTCGATGATATAGACATCAAAAGCAGCATTCAATCTTACCTGGCTACTGAGCTCTCTGCCTACGATAGTCTGAAAGGACATATATCTCCTGACCAGGTGATGTTTTTGGATAGCTCACAATTAGTGAATGCATTACAGCATACCCCACAGGAGTATCAGGAAAAAGTGATGGCACTGAAACAGCAACTGGGGAATGTGAAAGAAATGAACCAGCTGGCAGGTGCGCAAAAAGCAGCACAGCAGCGTATTGCATCTGTATTACAGCATCCTGAAAATGCATCCCGCATCGCTCCTGATCTACTTAATATGAGTTCGCTACAGCGATTTATGATGAGTGTGAAAGAATTGAAAGCGGGAAGCATTGGTACCTTGTCAGATGTATTTATGACAGGAGCAGCCGGTTCCTATCTTAAAAATAACAGGTTTATTATGCTGGCAGCTGGTAAAGCTAACGAATTAGGTATTCAGGATGTGGGCATGCAATCATCTACCGGGAATAGTTCATATGCGATGCAATACCTGCGAATGGGGCGTGGTGATGTCGGAGCTAAACAAACCCATGTTTCCGTGCTGAATGCCAATGCAAAGCCCCAGTCGAATAATGGATTTAACACGGCTGTTATGAGCAGGAATGTATTCGTTGGATCCATTTCTAAACAATGTGATCTTGGCAGCCTTGGTAAAATTGATATCGACGTTTCAAAATCCTCCAGCAGTTTTAATGATGCTGCGGCTGTATCAAAATCGGCAGCTTCACACTTTATGGATGATCTCTGGGCAACCGCTTCTATCGGGTTGGCCTACTCCGGAGATGTGAGCAAATGGGGGCTTTCACAAAAAGCATATATGAACTATTCAGGGTTAGGCTATGTAAATCCCGGTAGCCCTTTTGGTAGCCGGGGCGTATTGCAATATGGTTTGATGTTGCGCCGCAACTGGCTAAAAAACAAAGCCGCCGCCACCGTAAGAATGGATATGCGAAACCAGGCAGTTTCGCCCCTGACGGATGATAGACGCAGGAGTCTGCAATTCTCTGCTGACGCCCGTTATCGTTTTACCCGCAAACTGACGATGAGTATGAACCTGCTACAAAATACACTGCGGGAAAATGGAGTGACCGCATTTCTCAATAGAAAACTCTCCGTCATGTCACAGGCAAATGGCAAAATAGGCGGCATACCGTTTACAAATAATTCTTCTATAGGCATCCAGCAAATGAATTACCAGGATTTAAAGAGCCTGTTTATAAACCTATCCAGCATGCACACCTTTATGGCAGGACCGGGTATGGTAATAACAAATATCTATTACAACAGAGATGTACATGATGCTGCTATTTATAATAACCTTTTAAATATAGATGCAGGTTATCAATACATACTATGGAAAAAAATCTCCTGTGGCAGCGCGCTTATTTACATGGATAGTAAGGATGTAGTCCGGCAAATAGGATTGCGTCAGCAGGTATCTGCCCAGTTATTCAAACGGTGGAGTCTTGCCCTTTCTGCAGATGGCAGGAAGAACCTGAAGAATACGCCTGCCAATTTCTACTATGGCAGATTTAATACGACCACCTCTTTGCATTACCAGATAAACTAGCACCATGATAAGAGTAATATTCACCGCATTGTTTACCTGCTTGTGTATAATCGTAAAGGCACAGTTGACTATTGCCTTTATGCCGGAGGTGCAGGGACGCACTATTGATGGTGTCTGGAAAGCACGTATCGGCAATAATGGCGCCCGGCAAACAGTAAATCTCAAAATAATAATCACCGAGGCATCTACTGGTACGGTGCTCACCATTCAAACACCCCCTTTTGAACTATTACCAGGTGTCAACAATATACCTGCCAATGCAGCTTATAATGCATCGGTAGCATTCGCCAATAATAAACTGGCTACTGTGATTAGCCAGAGTGGTTTTTTCCCGGCAGGAGACTATGATTATTGTTTTCAGTTATACGAAGGTGCATCTCATAATGGTTCCTTATCAGGCGATCAATGTTTTAACTACAACCTGGAGCCATTCAGTAGCCTGCAACTCATTCAGCCTTATGATGGAGATAAGATATGTGATAAACGCCCGGCTTTTTCCTGGCAACCACTTATACCAGCTGTAAACGGTGTGGAATACAGAATGATCCTTGTAGAAGTGAAAGATGGTCAGCAACCCGTAGAAGCTATCAGGACCAACCTCGCAATAATTAATCAACGGAATATTCCCATGCCCCTGCAATTATATCCTTCTATAGCGAATGAGCTGGCTGTAGGGAAAAAATATGCATGGCAGGTAGCCGCTTATAGGAATGATCTAATCCTTGCTGAATCTGAAATATGGGAATTCAATATTGACTGCGAAAAAGATTCTACAAGTGCATCCAGGGAAGCATTCAGGAACATAGAAGATTTAGCCAAAGGCAATTTTTATATAGCAAGAGGGGAGTTGCTATTTGCATTTAACAATACTTATGAAGCCACCACTCTTCAATACACTATTCGTTGCCTGACTAAGCCGGAACAACAGGTAACAAAACTGCCAAAGGTAAAAGTAACAAGAGGCAGCAACCAGGTGGTGATTGATCTTTCTGATAATAAATCCTTCACTGATAGTTATTTCTACATCATGAATGTGAAGTTGCCTGATGGAGAAGAAAAACAATTAAGGTTTATCTACAAAAATGCAGAATGAGAAATAAAGTGATCATCACAGCTTTGTTGCTGATATGCTGTGCCTGTAAAAAAGGAAAGAAGGCGCTGTTGGTTCAGGAAAAAAATATCAATGGCTTTTCACTGAGCCTGCAATATTTGCCATCTGATGACAAAGCCCTGCTTCGTTTCAGGTTGAATATAAATAACAGTAACGGTTCTCCATTGAAAAATACAGATCATGTGAGGTTCAATTATGGCCTGGATACCCTATTCTCTTTTGTTAATGTAAAAGATACCCTGCACCCGGTAGACGTGATCAGGGTGGCCAATGGGAATATGAACGGGATTGAATACCTGCTGTTATTTAACCGCCCCCATGCTTTTTCCCAGGTAAACTGTGAGTTAGTATTTAAAGACTGGCTTTTTACCAACCAGTTAATGAGTTTCCCATTAGAGGGTAGCGCTATTGCACATGTAGATTCATTCAATCAGCAGATATGATTATCAGCAATACTAGTAGCCGTAAGAGAATCGCCTGTTTTTTCCTTGCCCTGCTTTTCATACAGAGCATATACCCCTCTGTTGCATGGGCATTGACCTCTGGTCCTGCACAGCCGGAAGCCAAACAATTTATGCAGGCAGGTACCAGTGATATGGTAGACTTGTCAACAGGTAACTTCAAATATAATATCCCGCTGCTGGATGTGGAAGGGTATCCAATCAACCTCAATTACCAGTCAGGCATTGGGATGGATGACGAAGCCAGCTGGGTAGGTTTGGGGTGGAACCTGAACACAGGCGCTGTGAACAGGCAGCTGCGCGGATTGCCGGATGATAGCTATGGAGACAGTGTGTTGACTTCGAATTATATGAAGCCCAAGATCACGGTGGGTGCGCGGCTGACAGTGCGGGGGGAGCTCTTTGGTAACTCTTCTGTAGGCCTGGATGGCTCCTTATCCGTCGGTATCTTCAGTGATAACTATACAGGGATAGGCGCAGAGGTGGGTGCTAACGCTGGTCTCAGCCTATCATTGACAAATTCTTCTGCTTATACCCCCGGGATTGGCCTTGGACTGGGTGTGAATTCTAATACATCCGATGGCGTATCGGTAACTCCTTCCGTATCCTTATCATTATCCCACAGGATGGCAGGATATGGTTCCACATCCTCCTCGCTTTCCATGAACCTGGGATATAATACCCGGGAAGGACTGAAATCATTGACATTAGGTTCTTCCTTTTCGTTTAAAGGAAGCAAAGAAGATCAGGACGAGGATGGAAAAGGTCAAAGTGCCAGTATGTATGTAGGAGGTGTTACCAAAAATTATAATACTCCTCCTTTTTATCCTACATCTGAAATCTCTTTTAAATCCGCCAATTATACATTCAGTGGTGATATTGGTGGCACGGCATGGGGAGTATACGGCGGTGTAGGAGTGACTGGCTACAAAACAAAAAGGGAAGTTAAAAACCAGTTACAATACAACCCGACATATGGGTTCTTATACGCAGAAAAAGGGAAAGATGTACCAGCAGCCATGATGGATTTTATGCGTGAAAAAGATAATCCGGTTGACACATCCATGCATAACCTGGCTTTACCCGTGGCTACTCCTGATCTTTTCTCTTATACCAGTCAGGCTGGTGGTGGACAGATCCGGCTGTACCGGAACCACAGCGGGGTATTCTTTGATAACCGCACGCAGGACGTAACAGACAATACATCTGCCAGTGTGGAATACGGTGCCGGGGCCTATTTTCATGGAGGTGTTTCTATTTATAACCAGGACATCAGCAGCACCAATGGTAAATGGCAGGCAGCAAATGACTTTTTGGCGAAGGGTGACTTTGTACAAAGAAGTAATGTAGGAGAGGAGGAAGCATATTTCAAACATACCGGTGAACAGCAGTTGGAGGATCCGGCATTTTTTAACCGTATCCTGGGAGAAAGAGCTGTCAGCGTACCACTTGATGGGAAGCGTGCACAGGGAAAACTGAGGGATAGTACGGGTATAGTTACTCCTTCCGCACCTTATAAACGTTCGGGCAGGCAGATCAGAAATGCACCAGTGATGTACCTGACTGCCGGGGAAGCTGCGCAGGCTGCATTGGATAAGAAGATCCGGAATTACGCTTTTAATGTTTATAATAGTTTCGCCACCGCGTCCTGTAGTCAGCTGTCTTATACTGAAGAAGAAAGAGTGAACGCATTCAGAAAGGATCATCATATTTCTGAAATGACGATTACCGGTGGTGATGGAAAACGAATGGTATATGGCTTGCCGGTTTATAACAAACAACAGGTGGAATACTCATTTGCCACCAATAAAGATTCACTGCAGGCAGACAAAAATATTGTGAAATTCCTTGTTGAAAAGGGAGAACCAGGTCATGTACCAAAATCCGGGGGGTCATCGCTTACCAATGAATATTTTCATAAAGAAGTGCAGCCCGCTTATGCGACATCCTATTTGTTGACGGCTATCCTGTCTCCTGATTATGTAGACGTAACAGGTGATGGTGTGAGTGAAGATGACAGGGGCACTGCTATAAAGTTTAACTATTCAAAGGTCAATAAGGACTTTCACTGGCGTACCCCCTACGGCACGAGAACGGCCAACTACAACCGTTCCCTCAATGCGGATCCTGATGATGATAAAGCATCCTTTGTATATGGAGAAAAAGAACTGAGATATCTGCACTCCATTGAAACAAAAAATATGATCGCCTATTTTATCACAGCGGACAGAATGGATGCCCTGGGCTGCGATCTCTATGGAAATATGGATACGACCGTCAAACAGAAATACCTGAAAGAGATCAGGCTGTATGCGAGGAGTAATTTGAAAACCCCTGTGAAAACGGTGGTGTTTGAATATGATTCATCTTTGTGTCAGGGCATACCGAATAGTATACATGGTTGGGGAAAACTGACGCTTAAAAAAGTTTATTTCAAATATGCCAGCTCAGGCAAAGGAGAGCAGAATGCATACTCCTTTAACTACAACGATGGCCAGACATATGCCTACCTGTCATCAGACCGCTGGGGAACCTTAAAACCTTCTAACACGAATAGCCTGGATAATTTTTCCGGGTTAGCGAATGATGAATTCCCCTATACTACCCGGGATTCAGCCAGGGCAGCACAAAATGCTTCCATGTGGCATTTGTCTGAAATCAAACTACCATCAGGAGGGGTGATTAAGGTCACTTATGAATCAGATGATTATGCTTATGTACAGAATCGGCGTGCCATGGAGATGTTGAAAATAGCCGGTATGCTGGATGGGGATAATAATGCTACTACCTCACTCCGGGATGCTAAGTTGTTTAAATTAACTGTTCCAAAGATACCGGATGTATCAGTAGCGAATGATCCGGATCTATTAAAGCAGTGGTTTATAAACACATACCTGGATGGTTCTGTCTACCTCTATGCGAAGGTATATGTTAACCTGACAGATGATGTAAATGCAACAACAGAAAATAAGTTTGAGTTCGTACCTGTCTATGGAAAGATCGCTTCCGTAAAATTTGACGGAAATACCGCTATCATTGGGATGGAAAATGATACAGAAGGCAATCCTGGTGTTAATCCTTTTATCAGTGCTGCCTGGCAGCGCATGCGGCTGGAACTGCCACGTTATGCCTATCCAGGTTACAATAACCGTATCAATGATGACAGACCCGTCACTGCCGCGGTAAAAGCCTTGGGTAATTCCATTAAAAACCTTTCTGAACTCTGGGAGAATTTTAATAAGAGAGCTTACCGGAAAAAGTTTGCTGCTAAAATAAACCTGGATAAAAGTTTTGTACGAATTGCAAAACAGGATAAACCGAAACTGGGAGGTGGTGTTCGTGTGAAGCGGATTAAACTACAGGATGAATGGGCAGAACAAGCCGCGGCTTATGGGCAGGAATATGAATATACGACTATACAGAATGGTCAGCGCATCAGTAGTGGTGTAGCCTCTTATGAACCGGCTGTGGGGGGCGATGAAAACCCTATGCGCCTGCCGGTAGCATATACCCAGGATGTAAAGTGGGGACTTAATAATTATTTCTACCTGGAAGAACCGATGGGTGAATCTTTTTTCCCGGCGCCCCAGGTGGTATATCGCGAAGTGAAGGTGAAAAGCCTCGGGGCGAATGGTGTGGCAGACGAAGCGAATAAAACCGGTTGGCTAACCTATGAATTCTATACAGCAAAAGAATTCCCGGTTAGAATAGAGCAGACCATGCCGGAACAGGTGCTGAATAATCCTAAAACCTGGGCAAATTTCTTTGGTGGTAAATCTATTTATGAACTGACTATGTCACAGGGATATGCCATTTTCCTGAATGACATGCATGGCAGGGCTAAGGCAGAAAGAGTGTTCAACCAGTCCGGTCAGGAGATCTCCGCTACTGAATATTATTATAATGCTACTGAGGAAGGTGGAACTATGCGCTTATCAAACGTGGTAGATGTTGTTGATGAAACAGGTAAGATCACCAAAGATCAGGTGATAGGGCGGGAGATAGAAATGTTTGCAGATATGCGCCAGTCAGAGATGAACAATACGGGCAAGAGTATTAATCTCGGTATAGATGTGATCCCTTTTGGGCCGTGGGTAGTTCCACTTCCGCATTTCCCCTGGTCTAAGAATGATGATTACAGGTTGTTCCGGTCTGCATCTATCGTAAAAACGATCGAGTATACTGGTGTGGTATCGAAAGTAGTGAAGCGAATAAATGGATCAGGTATTACATCTGTGAATGTTTTGTTCGACAAGAATACGGGTGGTCCGGTGGTGACGCAAAGTGAAAATGAGTTCAATGATCCTGTGTATACTACCAATATTCCGGCTTATTGGATGTATAAGCAGATGGGGATGGCTTACCAGAACCTCGGTTTGCTGATGGATAGTTTTACAACGGATGAAAATGCGCTCCCGGGTTCTTCTTATTTGAATTATTTGTCTCCCGGCGATGAACTGATCGATGTAATGACAGGTATGCGTATGTGGGTAGTGAATTCACCAACAAATACATCGACCGTAAATAAGCTGCGTGTAATAGAGGCTTCCGGCAGAATTGTGAAGTACTACCGGGGAACAGTGAAGATATGCCGGTCCGGCTATCGTAACCTGCTGGGTGCATCGGCTGCTGGCATGACCACCTTACAAAACCCAATTTCAGGGAATGTGTTGAAGATGGTAAGTAATGAAGACCTGTCTGCCTACAAGGTATTAAATGCCTCTGCCATGCTGTATGCAGAGGCGTGGGGGCAGGCGGCGGATTGTAATATAAAGAGTTGTCCGGAAGGGTATATAGAGGGACCGAACGGGGATTGTATGTTGCCAGCTACGCCTGCAGCAAGTGGGTTTGATTTTATACCTGGTGATTATTATAAAACCTATGGTATTAAAGGGGCTTATTGGTATGATAGCACCAGTAATAATCAGAAATTGATCCTTAGCGATACTACCTGGAAGAATCGTCTTAAAACGGCTGGTGTGTGGCTAAAACAGGCAAAGGATAATACCTGGTGGGGAATTGAAAAGTGCATTGATGTACCGGTCACAAAGAATTATTACATCGGTCATGCCGGGGATGACCTGATGCGTATTTATGTGGACGGGAGGTTGATCAAGGAGTTTACAGGTGAGGATCAGAATAACCAGCAGATCTGGAATATCCGTCAGGTAAAGTTACCCGCCGGTAAGCATGTGATCCGCATGGATGCGTTGAACCTTTACTATCAGAAGGCTGCTGCAATGGAGATCTATAATACGGATTCGGCTACATTGCGGGCAGTCAACTCTGCTGCAGCGCTCAATAATATTACTCTTTTCTCTACTAAAAATGCTGCGACTGACAATAACCTGCTGGCATTTTACCTGGATCCTTCAGGCGGAAAAAAATCAGTCAATTACAGGTGTTCGAATGGTGCAACGCCTGCCATGTGCGATGGTACGCCCAACTGTGGGTTCAAACCTAAGGGTGCATGTCCGGATGGTTATACCAATACGGCAGATGGACAGGCATGTATTCCCAACTCCACAACTGTAAGTGCCGATACAGGTTTGCTGGTAGCAGAAGGTAACCAGACGGGTGTTTATTCGAAGGAAGGAGCTGTATTTTATAACGTAGCGGGAACAGAAGTTACCCGGCGAAAAAGTTCTATGTGGGGTACGGATAGCTGTCAGATCTATACTTTTTCGAGGGTAGGCCAGGTGACCGGTGCATCGGCAATAGAAGACTCTGTAGAGACCAGCGCTGCAAGATCATCCGGTTATTGTGGTATGTTGAATGCGACAGGTATCTGGTTAAGTAAAGCTTATGACCTTAAGTGGATCGGTGTTGAAGCATGTCTGAAAGTGCCGGAAAGCAAATGGTACTATATAGGATATGGCGCGGATAATATGGTGAGGATATATATTGATGGAATGTTGTGGCGGGAAGAGCTGATGGAAAGTGCCACAGATTCAAAGCCATTTGTATTGTGGAATGTAAGGCCTGTATATCTTTCGGAGGGACAACATATCATCACCATCGAAGCCTATAATTCGGCTGCTCAGCATGCAGTAGGTGTGGAAGTATATAATAATACGCTGGAGCAGTTGAATACAGACTATCCCAATTTAAACAGGATCTTCTCCACCAATGATCTGCTGACTGGCAAGCCATATAACTCCTATGTAAAAAACGTGAACGGTGTCATTGAAGCCCAGCGGTTCACCTGCTCAGGCGGACCAGTGAGTTTATGTGATAGTGTGGCTGGTTGTCCTGCTATTCCTAATGGTCAGGTACTAAATCCTTATGTAACCGGTTACCTGGGTAACTGGCTGCCATGGAAGGAAATGGTATGGCTCACTTCCCGCACCGGGCAGGAGTTACCAGCAAATAATGCCGTGAAGGCAGATATACGAAATAATGGGGCCTATCAGCAGTTTAGTGCCTACTGGTTCTATAACAATGGCTGGGGGATGTCTACCAATAATGGTTGGGTCGTATCCAATACAATTGGTTTATATGATGAATACGCACAGGAGCAGGAAACGAAGAATGCACTTGGGATATATAGTGCCGTGCGTTTTGGATTTAAATCTTCCCTGCCAGTGGCTGTAGGTGCCAATATGCGACAGCGAGAGATATTTTACGATGGGTTTGATGATTATAAATTCAACGCATCCTGTGTGAATGTGCTACCCTGTAAGCCGGATGAATTTGATATCCGCAAGGCCCTGGGCGATAATTACGTGAGCCGGCTGGATAGTGTCAATGCGCATAGTGGTAATTATAGCCTGAAATTAAGCAGCCCGATTAACCTGAAAACATATGTATATGCCTACGAGCATACGCCAGGTATTTATCTGAACAATAACCAGTGGGGAGAGTATTTCCGTAAACCAGACGGATGGCTGGGCCTGCGCGGGTTCTGCCCTGTGACCAATCGCCGGTATATTTTCACAGCATGGGTAAGAGATGGACAACCAGCCAGTGCGAGTGCGGGTATTACGCTTACAGTGAATAACAATACCGTCGTCTTTAAAAAGAAAGCGGTGGTAGAAGGGTGGAAACTGGTAGAAGGTAATCTGGAGATTCCCACCTGGATAGGTACGGGTGATATGGCTGCTGTGGATGTAACACTGAGCGGTGGTGCGAATGTGTCGATAGATGACATCCGCATATTTCCTTATGACGGACAGCTGAAGACTTTCACTTATGATGATAAAAATATGCGGGTGATGGCAGAGTTAGATGAGAATAACTATGCCACCTTCTATGAGTATGATGATGAAGGATCATTGATACGCGTGAAGAAGGAAACCGAGCGTGGAATTATGACTATTAAAGAAAACCGTTCTGCATTAAGAAAAAATTAATTGCTGGATTATGAAGGTAAAAATATTGCTGGTGATTCCTGTATTGATATTGGTGGCTGTTGGTTATGCGGTGATCAGACCGGGTACGAATGCAGCAAGTAAACCTGTTGCTCCTGATCAGACAGGTGTTTTGCAGGAGCTGAGTACCGTACTACATAAAATGGACACATTGACCGTGCTCACGATAGAGGGAACTATTACGGCGAGGGATCTGGTGGATAGTTCGCGGAATATGGAGACGACTTTTTGTTATACCAGGAATGGGCAGGAAGCATATTACCGGGTGGGTCGGCAGGAGATGATTTCATTGCAGGATGCATATATCGTGGTGGCACATGATGTACATAAGGTATTTCTTTCACCGCCCAGGGAGGTAGTGAACCCGATGAAGTTATCTGTAGGGAAGGAAACGACCCTGCTGGCGGAGGAGGGATATGCAATCACGCGGCGTGTGAACGAAGCGGGCGTACATATTTCCTTATTAAACCGCAGGCATCCTACCTGCCGTGCTTATGATATCACATTTGACAGTACAGGGTGGATAAAGCAGACGTATATGAGAGTGACGGATGAAGCGCATCCTACCGATACCACCAGAGATAAATTTATCGGTATCCGCATCAGTAGTTGTAAACCGGGTGTAGTGCGCAAGGAGTTGCTGAACAGCAGCCGTTATATTAAAATCAGCAATGGCGTGGCAGTGGCGCTTACCGGGTATGAATTAATTAAAGATCGTTAATCTTTTTATATGGGTTCCGCTTTTAAGAAGATCATGTTACTGGCTGTGATGTTATGCACTTTGTATACAGCAAAGGCCTTTACTGCAGTTGAATCATATCAGAACCAGCTGCAGGGAGATTTAAAGCAGGGGGATGTGCTGGAAATCAAGGACGAGAAGTTTTTGAATAGTAATGTTGACTGGACAAAAATTCATAACCGGACAGTGACGAATATCATCACGTTTGGATTGTATAGAGATGGGGGGACTATGCCAGCAACTGCCTTCAAATGTGAGATAGACCTGAAGGTAGAGTATTGGTCACAACCGGGTCAGGTAGATCCGATTACGAATGATCATGTGAAATTGCATGTGACTTATAATCCGACGGAAGGCGTGGCTTACAGTGCTGCCGATACGTATAAATTCCTGAATGGATTTAAGGTGAAGGTCACCGTCAATAGTATCACCAGTGCAGAATTAGGGACAACATTGCCAACCATATTCCGGTTGATGGGGCAGGTAGTGGTAGAGCGGTCATACGATTGGGATCTCACCAAAACAATTGTGCCGGTTGCTGTAGTCGATACTTCTGCCGTGATGCTTACCTGGGAGAAATATACAGGAGCGGAGGAGTATGACCTGGAATGGACGTTCATCGATGAGTTGTCAGATAATGGCAGCTTACTGGCGCAACAGGGAAGTAATGTTACTGCGGCTACGCTGGCTGGTTTGTTCCGTAATAATGCAACGAGAGTAACGATTCCGCGGGAGTATTTTGAGATATCGCTTATTCATATATCCCAGTATTTACCAATCAGGATAAGGCCTGTTCAGTATACGGATGACGGTTTCAGGCAGGAAGGAGACTGGTTTTACCAGTTGAAACAAGGTGGGGTTGCAGGACCGTCGGTAATATTGCTGGATTCGGCGAGGCACCGTTCTGATTTGAACTGGCAGTATAGTGCTGTGTATGCGGAGGGCGGAAAGAAGAAGGAGGTGGTTAGTTATTTTGATGGTACGCTTCGTACCCGGCAGACAGTAACGGTCAATAATTCTGATCAGCGGGCTATGATACAGGAGACCCTGTATGATGAATTTGGGCGTCCGCTGGTGAATATATTGCCGGCACCAATTACACAGAGCAGGTTGAATTATTACCCGGGTATGCATCTTGCATTAGGGGGTGGAAACTATACTTATGCAAATGTGTATGGAAATACGACAGACTGTATTCCTGTTCCGGGCAAGATGAGTAATGATTCAGGGGCGGCACGTTATTATTCTCCTTTGAACCCGTTTTTAAGTGACAGTACGAATAAATTTATCCCGGATGCGAATGGGTATCCATTTGCTGTAAATCTTTATACGCCTGATAATACAGGAAGGATGAGTGTGCAGGGGGGAGTGGGAGAGTTGTTTCAGCCGGGGAATAAAGCGACGAAATTATATTATGGGAAACCTGCACAATGGGAATTAGACAGGATGTTTGGCAATGATGTAGGTTATGCATCTCATTACCTGAAAAACATGGTAATGGATGGAAATGGGCAGGTAAGTGTCAGTTACCTGAACGCAGCGGGTAAGACGATAGCGACGGCACTGGCGGGTGGGGCGCCTGCTAATTTGGATGGATTACCTTCGAAGCCTGATTCTACCGAAGAGACATTTTTATTAATAGAACCCAGCCAGTATACATTTGATCCTGCAAAGCTGAAGCTGAGTGCAACCACGACCTATTCATCGGCAGTGCCTGGTCCTGCTACGCTCAGGTATAATATAGATAAGCTGATAAAAACCTATAGTGAGAGTGGTGTTACAATATGTAGTAACTGTTATTATGACTTAAAGATCCGGGTTACGGACAACTGTAACAGGATCTTGTATGATAGTGCAGGGGCAAGGCCTGTTGGAAGTCTGGTCAGCAATTGTAATGATGTGAATGCTTTGACTGGGTTAATCAATTTGAATTTTGACCAGATCGGAGAGTATTACGTGTCTTTTGAATTAGGGCTGAATGATTCAGCCATTGCTAATTATACGGCTGATTTTATAAAGAGGAATACCAATCTGAAGACGCAGTGGCAGTTTGTACAGCAGGCCTTGCAAAGTCAGGACTTTTCAGGCTGTTTTAGCGATTGTAGTACCTGTCTGACATCATTGGGTGCAAAGACGGATTTTACGGCTGCTGTGGTGTCCAGGTTAGCGCAGAATGGGGTGACGGGTACTGCGATTAATACCTGGTCCAATACATTGTATGATTCATTGTTGGCACAATGTCAGCGTTTGCAGGCTTCCTGTCAATCATCGCCCTGTGAAGATCTGGAAAATACGTTAAAACTGGATGTAAGTCCGGGAGGGCAGTATGCATTATTTGATGGAGATTCTGCATTGGAAAGAAGCATAAATGTATTGTATAACCACTGGCGGGAGGAGTTTCCGATAAAGAGTGCGACCAGTAGTGAATATATTGAAGCGCAGTTTGAGATGGAGGATGGTTCGGTGATGTCTCCCTATGATGCGCATTTTACGCTGACGATGTTGTTGCGGTATTGGAAGCCGGAATGGGCGGCACGTTTTATTAAATATCATCCGGAGTATTGTGCGTTGCGGTTTTGTTATGATAACAGTACGGCGTATCAGTGGGATGATAAGATAAAGCAGGTGCAAACGGTAGCAGGAATTACGGGTGTATTACCAGCTGCTGTTTATGATAAAAGTAATATCAGTTGGCTGGTAGCGCAGGATACAGCATTTAGTGGTGTGTTAAGTAGTTATAAGACCAGTTTTATAGCAGATCTTACCGATTATAGCAAAAATGTGGTTGGTTTTAATGCCTCTGGTTATGCTGTTAAAAATTTACCGGACTATGTAGATTACCTGTTGTATTGTGCGGATAATACAGGGAGTACGAACACAAATAATAACCCGTTACCGAATGCAAATAACTGGTCTTCCTGTTCGCCGGTATCCAGTTGCCGGATAGCAGATCTGGAGTGGCGGATGTATCGTGATAAGTATCTTGAGTTGAAGGAAAGATACTACGCAACAGCGCGGAGCACTTCGGCTTATTGTGGAGGAGTTTGCGTAGTAGGCGATACATTGAGTTATGCCATAACCACCTGTCCGGAGTTGTCTGCTTTTAAAGTAGAGGCGGGAACTGCCACCTGTGGCACTGATTTACAATCCCTGAAAATTACATATAGTGGTGCGGGGTTGACGGGTGCAGTTACCTTGTCTTTGTATTATCCTGACGAATATGCTGGATTGACACAGGTCGATTCGGTGGCATTTGCAGCGGGTCAGACGGAAGCATCTATCTGTATTTCAAGTGCCATCAACACGGGTTCCATTCTGGTGGAGGGAATTTCCTGTCGTCCTGATGATAGTAGCGTTATTTTCGATTGCGATGTGGCGAAGAGTTTGTCAAATTTCACGCTGAGCATTCAAAGGGATAATACTACCTACGATCCGGCTACCGGTATTGCGAACTGGAATTGTATCATGCATTATTCCGGGCCTGATATTCCGGCGGGGGCGAGTGTAACAGCGGGCGTGGAGTTTTCATTTCATGAGAATCCGGGTGCGAAGATTTACAGTTATGTTTTTACAGGTAGTACAAAATCGCTGACGTATGTATTGCAGGGTGTAAGTGATGCGGGAGGAACGATAGAAGGTTCGGGCTGTAGTAATCCTAACCCTGCTACACCTGTCACTAACAATTGTGCGGCGGCTTTAAAATATAAAGTTTCCCGTATCAACAGTGTTTCTTATAGTACGGCAGGGGTATCAACAGATACGACCGCGTTAGCGGCGCAGGTGTCAACGGCGGTAACGCAGTCTGTGAGTGAGAACTGTGAAGCGCAGGCAGATTACTGGATGCAGCAGTTGGAGGGTTGTTTAAACAGCAATGCAGCTTATGCATCAAAGGCAGCTTTGCTGCGCACAAAATTATTGCAGGTATGTAAGGCGGGAGGTGATGTGGATCATCCGAATGGAGCGAGTACAGTACCTGGTGCAGCGCCTTCCGGAGGTTATGTATCCTTTAAAGAGGCCATTAAAGGAGTATTGGGCATTACCAGCCTGGATATGCTTTGTAACCCGTGGTTACTGGATGCACCTTATCCATATAATGTAAAGCTACAGGCGACAAATGTTACTATTCAAAGAACGGATAGTGGTATTTGTGCACAGCTGGCAGCACTAACACAGGAATATAATAACGCAGCGGGCGGATTTTATCAGTTCCTTGTAAATAAGTTTGGTGCAGCGATGACGCTGAGTGAAGCAGAACTTACGAGTCTGCAGAATGGCTGTAACAATTGCCGTTACTTATTGGCGGATGAGATACAGTTGCCTGTATTTATGGATCCGGGAGCGCAGGGCTACGTTAGCGGATATGGTTACCAGCAGGGAGTAGCGGCCATGCAATCGGAGATGTCCCTGGATACGACCAGTGCTAATTACGAAAGCATTTATGCCACCTATCTGAATCACCGTTGGGGCTTTACTTTGTCTTATGCAGATTATAAAGATTTTGAGGCGAGGTTGCTGGTGAATTCATCGGCAGTATTAACGAATCAGCCTGTGTTTGCGACCGTGAGTCAGGATCCATATAGCTGTATGAAGCAGCTGATCAATCATGCGGCATTAAGTGGGATTGTACTTTATAAAGAATATATAGCGGAAGAGGAGCGGCAATTCAGGAAAGGGTACATCGCTTATTGCAGCAGTGTGAAGCCAAAGTTGGAACTGACGGCTTTACAGCAATTGTACCATTTTACATTATACTATTATGATCAGGCAGGTAACCTTGTGCGCACGATACCACCGGAGGGAGTACACCTGCTGGATGCGTCTTATCAGCAACAGGTATGGGATGCACGGGATAATGTAGCATCTGCCTGTACGTATAGTGGTCCAGTAGTAGCGGCCAATAAGGATACGATTTTAAACAGGTTAAGTACGGTATTGCAGGCGGGTACCAATTCGGCAATGGAGTGGTGGTTGTATAATCCTGCTATGGACAATAACCAGGTACTGGCAACGACGGGGGGTAATAAATACCTGTTTAATACCTGTATCAGTGGTCGTTATTTATATATGTCCATTTATACGATGGCACCGACAGGAGATGGTTCCACGATTGATTTTGCGATATCAAAGCACCTGGTAGCAGATCTGCAGGCGGTATTACCGTTACGGCAGTGGACACATGTGGTATTGCAGGGTCAGGGGTTGAACAGTGGAGACCTGGCGGTGTATGTGAATGGGGTATTGTGTCCATTGAGTGCAGGAGCGCCGGCAGGCGGTTGTGGGTGGACGTTGACGAATACAGGGTCAGGGTTTATCTATCCAGAGAATTTGAGTACGCTGAAACATTTTCGGTTATACAACAGGTTGTTGTCGGGGGCGGAGATAGCGGCGAATGCGGCTGTTCCTTGTCTGGGGTTAAGTCCGGCGTATGATTCAGTGTTGAATGGGGCATTGAGTTATTGGGGGCGGTATAATCTGCCTGCTGTTGGCACAGGGGGTAGTACGGTGGAGATGCAGTATTCGGCGGTGTATCCGGGGCATACGCTGGCGACTTCTTATGGATATCAGTCGTTGAATGGAATAACGCAACAGCGTACACCGGATGCGGGGGTAAGTAGTTACTGGTATGACAGGTTAGGGCGGTTGGTAACGTCGCAGAATGCGGAGCAGGTGGCGCCGGTGAATGGTGGGGCTACAGGGAGGTATAGTTATACAAAGTATGATGCACAGGGGAGAGTGATAGAGGTAGGAGAGAAGAGTGGTGCTACCCTGACAGCGTCGGAGATATTTATGTCTTCGCCGGAGGTGTTTTTGGGTGCGGGAAGTGATGCACAGATAACGAGAACATATTATGATGAGGCGTATGGAGCAGCTGGGTTAAACCAGGATAACCTGCGTAAGCGGGTGGCGGCGACTACTTACCAGGATGCGGGAACTACGCCGTTGCAGGCGAGTTATTATAGTTATGACCAGATAGGGAATGTGAAGACGTTGTGGCAGCAGGTGCAGGATCTGGGGGTGAAGCAGGTGGATTATCAATATGACCTGGTGAGTGGCAAGGTAAATAAAGTACGTTATCAGCGTGGTGCAGCAGATCGGTTTTATTATAATTATCAATATGATGCGGAGAATAGGTTGACGAAGGCGGGTAGTGGAATAGATAGTGTATCAGCAGATGGCTGGGAGATTATGAATCCGAAGACAGATGCGGGGTATCGTTATTATCTGCATGGACCATTGGCAAGGATGGAATTAGGAGATATGGAGTTGGTGCAGGGGGTAGATTATGCGTATACCTTGCAGGGGTGGTTAAAGGGTGTGAATGGGAACTACCTGACAGCAGGAACTGATATGGGTCGTGATGGGTTGATAGGAGGTGTTAGAGGGGCTATTGCGCGGGATGCGTATGCATATAGCCTGGATTATTATGCGGGGGATTATAAGGCGATTGTGGATACGAATTCATTAGGTTTGAAATGGGTTGGACAGACGGGTGATGTGATGGGTCGGAATTTGTATAATGGGAATATCAGCAGGAGCACCTTAGCACTTTCAAAAATCAATTCCGGGAATCCTGTTGGGTATTCTTACCGGTATGATCAGTTGAACCGGTTGACGGCGATGCGGCAGCATACGCTTGGTAGTGGAGCGGCTACATGGAGTACGGTATCTGTTGGTAATGCATATAAGGAGGATATCAGTTATGATGGGAATGGGAATATATTGCGGTATACGCGGTATGGGAGTGGGGCTGGCGGCAAGCAGTTACAGATGGATAGTTTGAAGTATGTGTATGCGCGGGATGGTCAGGGTTATCTGAGTAGTAACAGGTTAACGCAGGTGTTGGATAGTATTGCGGGTGATCCTTATACGGAGGATGTTTCAAGTCAGGGAGTAAATAATTATATTTATGATAATATTGGTAATTTGATTACTAATGTTAGAGATAGTATAGTTAATATAAAGTGGACGGTATATGGTAAGATAAGTGGGATTACGAAGGGGGATGGAAGTTCTTTGGAATACAGGTATGATGCGGGTGGGAATAGGGTGTATAAGGGTTATACGCATGGTGGAGTGACGGATAAGACGTGGTATGTGCGTGATGCGGCGGGGAATGTGCTGGCGGTGTATGGGAATGTTGGAGGCGGGAGTGATAAGTATTGGAAAGAGCAGCATTTGTATGGGAGTAGCAGATTGGGATTGTGGGAGCCGGGATTGGTAGTAGGGGGAGAAGTGGATTCGACGTGGAATAAGGTGGGGGTAAGGAGGTATGAGTTGGTGAATCATTTGGGGAATGTGTTGGCGACGGTGAGTGATAAGGCTGTGTTGGATGGGGATCATTATGTTGCGGAGGTGATGAGTGCGGGGGATTATTATCCGTTTGGGATGGGGATGGGGGATAGGAAGTGGAGTTTAGGAGGGTATAGGTATGGGTTTAATGGGAAGGAGAATGATAATGAGGTGAAGGGAGAGGGGAATGAGCAGGATTATGGGATGAGGGTGTATGATCCGAGGTTGGGGAGGTTTTTGAGTGTAGATCCGTTATTCGAATCTTATCCTTACTATACACCATATCAGTTTGCAGGAGATAATCCAATTAAATATATTGATCTTGATGGATTAGAGAAAGTAGATCCAGAGGTAGCTGCATTTTATACTCATGCCCCGCAATTAGACATGACTACTGCTCCTGGTCCAGCTAATGCTGCCGGTTTCCCGAGAAACTCAAGATGGTTTTGGTCTAAAATCCTAGAACAACACCCAGAAATGTTTAGCCAACAAAATAGAATGGCCATTAAAGCGCAGCGAGCCCCTATTGTAGATGAACAATGGCTTACTTATAATCCTGCGCATGCTGGTTATGAAGGCAGTAAATTGGTGCATCATCATATAGAGCAGGGTAATTTGGCAGCCGCCATTCCTGAAAAAGTACATACTGATTATTTTAAGAAATTGCATCCTGAGTTAAAAGGTCAATTGAGAGGGGCTAAGATTAGTTCGACATTGGGAACAGCTTTAGGTATATTAAGTACGGCAGGAGATATTTTCAGTTTTATGAATGGTAATCCGGAATCACTAATGGCAATGTTTCCTTGTATTGGATGTGCCCCTGAAGACTTCATAGGTAGGGTGCAAAAAGATGTCAAAAGTGAATTGTTTTATACAGTTAACAGTGTTAGCACTCAGTATGAAAAAGGCAAGATTACATCAAAAGCTATAACATTTGACGTTTATTCTGACTACGCATGGGATGAAGATAATGAAAAATATATAGGGATAAATAAGTTGGCAACAAAGACAGAAATATGGAATTATGATTCTAATGGTAACAGAACATCCACTAAACAAGTTGAAATGCTTTAATTAAATATCAGTATTGTCCGGGTAAAATAAATGATTAAGAGAAAAAAAGGGGGCCAAGCCCCCAATAGTTTATAAGTTTGGGTTACCACACCTTAAACAAATAAACTTGGATAAAGATAGAAAATTTACCGGACAGCCGATATTGTCTCAGATATTATCCACGAAGCTGATACAGGCCGCTGCGCATAAGCATCATAGCAATCGTTATTATAAAAAATTGCCGCTGCGTGTACACCTGGTTAGTTTATTGTACGGAGTATTTAGCTATTGTAATGGATTGCGGGAGCTTTGTGAAGGTCTGTTGGCCTGTGAAGGGAAGCTGTCACATCTGGGATTTGATAAGTCCCCAGCCAGAAGTACCCTTTCAGATGCAAATAGTAGTAGAAGTTATTTAGTATTTGCAACTATCTATCAGCAGTTATTGGAGAAATATCATGGAATTATATCGGACAGCCGGCTAAAGGGATTAAGCATAAGCAATCTCAAGATCATTGACAGTAGCACAATAAGCTTGTTCGGAGATATTCTGCGTGGAGTAGGTCGTCCCAGATTGGATGGAGCAAGACGTAAAGGCGGAATCAAGGTACATGCCCTGATGGATGCGTTTAGTGGTGTCACAGAGTTTGTGCGTATGACACCAGCCAAAGTACATGACCGGCAGTTCCTGTTAAAATTGAAGTTACCAAAGGAAAGCTTTATTGTATTTGATAAGGCTTACAATGATTATCGGCAGTTCCATTCCTGGAGTAACCAGCAAGTTTGGTTTGTATGCAGGATGAAAGAAAACGCAGTATATCATGTTTGTAAAGTATTGACAGACAACACCAGAAAGAAGAAATGTAATGGAGTGCTTAAAGACCAGCTGATAACAGTCGGTTACAAGCAGGAAAAGGAGGTAATACGGCTGCGTATGCGAAGAGTTACTTACAAGGCAGAGGACGGACGGATATATGTGTTTATAACAAACAATCTCAAGATCAGTGCTAGTCAGGTTGCCCGCATCTATAAATACAGATGGATGATTGAGCTGTTATTTAAACAGATAAAGCAGAACTTCCCATTGAGATATTTTTGGGGAGATAGCCAAAATGCTATTAAAACTCAGATCTATTGTGTTTTAATAGCTCAGTTGCTAATGGTAGTTTTAAGAAGGAAATCTGCAACGAAAAAGTCGTTTGCCAATATGATAACAGTAATCCGGCTACATCTAATGAGCTATGTTGAGTTATTAAGTTTTATAAAAGATACTTATCTGGCATGGCGAAGGGTAAATAATCCGGTGCTGAGTTCCGCTTAGAAGAGGAACTATATACTTTTATTATTAATTGAAAATCGGATATAACCACTTACCGGTGAGGATTACATCCGAATAAGTATATTTTTTGCCGGACAATAATGATTAAATATAATTAAATATGACCGCAGAATCATTTGTAATCACTTTTAAAATGCAGGTACCAGATCGAGAATCTTTTAATGGTATGGGCTTGCCAGAAGATTATATAGAGCAGGAATTGTCTATGTATGATATTAAACAGCGAAATAATTTGTTGTTATATAGTGATAGTTTGTTGAATTTAGTAAATGATTATGATTTAAGTAAAATTCAGATTGGCATGATAACTTTTAAATCAGAACTTATAGAGGACGATGAATATTATTACATAGGTAACATAGAAGTAGATTTGATTGTTAAAAGTAAGTTGACCGGAATAATACAGGTTTTGGAATTCGATAATCCATCTCATATCTTATGTGACTGCGCTGTTAATGGAGATCAATTATTAGATGCACTATTAATTTGTGATAGCTATATAACAAAAGGCAGATTTGATGATGAGTTTCGTGAAAATGATGAAATAAGAACTGCAATGATAGAAGAGTGTGCAGATAAGGCCGGAGGATCCAGCTATATTGAATTTTATCAAATGCTATTAGGTTGATTGAGGGATATTTTCTATGCTTCGATTTAACTATACCAGTATGAACTGATCAGTGCTAAAGTGAATTTTGTGGCCTATGATGTGATTGCATTAATTAAAGGATTAACTTTTACAGATATAACTCTGGACTACGCTTGGTAGTGGAGCGGCTACATGGATTACGGTATCTGTAGGGAATGCATATAAGGAGGATATCAGTTTTGATGGGAATGGGAATATATTGCGGTATACGCGGTATGGGAGTGGAGCGGATGGGAAACAGTTGCTGATGGATAGTTTGAAGTATGTGTATGCGCGGGATGGTCAGGGGTATCTGAGTAGTAACAGGTTAACGCAGGTGTTGGATAGTATTGCGGGGGATCCTTATACGGAGGATGTTTCAAGTCAGGGAGTAAATAATTATATAGAATTACCCATTTAAGTCTCGTAAGGTCAATGTTAGGGATAGTATAGTTAATATAAAGTGGACGGTGTATGGTAAGATAAGTGGGATTACGAAGGGAGATGGGAGTTCTTTGGAATATAGGTATGATGCGGGAGGGAATAGGGTGTATAAGGGTTATACGCATGGTGGCGTGACGGATAAGACATGGTATGTGCGTGATGCGGCGGGGAATGTGTTGGCGGTGTATGAGAATGTTGGAGGCGGGGGAGATAAGTATTGGAAAGAGCAGCATTTGTATGGGAGTAGCAGATTGGGATTGTGGGAGCCGGGGTTGGTAGTCGGTGGCGAGGTGGATTCGACGTGGAATAAGGTGGGGGTAAGGAGGTATGAGTTGGTGAATCATTTGGGGAATGTGTTGGCGACGGTGAGTGATAAGGCTGTGTTGGAGGGGGATCATTATGTTGCGGAGGTGATGAGTGCGGGGGATTATTATCCTTTTGGGATGGGGATGGGGGATAGGAAGTGGAGTTTAGGAGGGTATAGGTATGGGTTTAATGGGAAGGAGAATGATAATGAGGTGAAGGGAGAGGGGAATGAGCAGGATTATGGGATGAGAATTTACGATCCACGAATCGCAAAGTTCCTAAGTGTAGATCCGCTAACGAAATACTATCCTGAGTTAACGCCTTATCAATTCGCGAGTAATAAGCCTATACAAGGAGTCGATTTGGATGGGGGAGAGATAAGAATTGCCACTAGTTGGTTGGCTGACAAAGCAAAAGCTGCAGGCCATCCGATGTTAGGCGGTTTTATAAATTCATTTGGATCATTGGATATCAATTCACTCATGTACGATAGGTGGAAAATTGTGTTGACGGGTGATATTGAAGGTGCCAAAAAAGAAGCTTATGCGCTATCAGTTGTAGGAATTGTAGAAAACGCTAGTCAACTTGTTGGATCTGCCTATGATGGAAATAAGGAAGCGCAAGGTCAACTGTTAGGTATAGTAGCGCAAATCGCTTTAAGTAAGCGTATAGCTAGTATGAAAGGAAAGACAGTGGCACCTGTTAAAGCTGTCGCTGAAGCTGTTGTTGAGGCAGAGGAGGCTAATGTGCCATCTCGGCCATCATGGCAACAATCTGAAGCTGATATCGTTACACCAGACTATGAACAACAGGTGTCATTCAAAAATGGTAAAAGGGTTCCCAATTTATCAAGAGGGTCAGTTCGTCCCGAAGGTATTAAGCCAGGAAGCTCTATAGAGGTGAAAAATTATAACTTAACTACTGAGAAGGGAATTAAGAGTATGATTAGAAATGTGGTAGGACAAGTAAGGCAGAGAAACGTTAATCTACCGAAAGGTACGATACAAAATGTTGTGCTAGATGTGAGAGGGCAAGATTTATCAATAAAATTAATGCAGAATGTAAGAAATAGATTAAGCACGCAAGCAGGTAATAATGTTAATGTAATTTTTAAAACAGAGTAACAGATTAATAATGCAAGTAGTAGATCCATTTAGTTTAGATTGGGGTAATATCACTCCTGAAGGGTATAATGAGCAGAAAAATGAGGTGGTTTTTATATTTAATTTTGACATATCATCGCAAGAGAGAGTAGAAAGAGGTATTATATTTGCAGTAGGCAAATTAAGATGGGCGATGAAAAATATTCCACCATGTAATTATAAGGTCGTGTTAGATTTAAGAGGACAAGCCTTGACACTACTTAATCGTGCAAGGAAAATGAAAGAAGATATAATCAATGCAGTTATTAAGGATAAATCATCTCTTTTAGGAATTGAAATTGAAATATTAATTTAATATTTTATGGCGTTTAGTATTTTAATTGAAACGAATCTTGAGCATCATAGTTGGGTTCAGTTGAATAGTGTTTTGAAGTTGAATGCAAATAGGTACATTGAGTTTTTTCCTATAACCTATTTTTCCAGTGTGAACAGAAATTATATTGGAATGTCCATTCTTAAAAAGGATGATTATGCAGATACTATACAATTTATTGAGAGAAGTATAATGTATTTGTTAGGGGAGGGATGTAGAGTATTTGAGTTATATAGTTCTTTGGAGTTTAGTGAAGCTAATTGTTCTTTACTATTGAACAAATTTTTCTCTTGATGAACAGATAATGGAGTAGACTTTTGTTATAAAATCTTCAGCTGGTTTCAGTATCGTTATTTCCAGCCTCAGGTGATCAGAAAGTCTGGTCCCATTATCTGATGTATTTATATCAGAGTTAGATTTTAAAATTCGGGTATAGCTTATCTTCCTTGTTCAGAAAGATTTTTCACAGGGGCTACACCTTCCGCATTGAACCCCTATTATGAGGAATTGTTCATGCGGGTAGAGGTTAGTATATAGTTATGGGGAGTTATGGAAGGTGAATGGGAAGCGTTGAAGAACGGTATGGGAGAGGTATGAGGATATAAAAAATACAAACTAGTGTTATGTTAACAATTAATTGACGGATAGAGTCTTTTTAACTTTATTCTTGCTTCTTTGTTTGTAAACTGCCAATTTATTTGGCAGTTTTTGTTATTTCTGTTTATTTGCCACTCTGAAATCTCTTCTTTCACTTTTTCTATCGTAGATAGATGTCTATTTAAACACTGCCCATTCAATACTTGTAATTCTATTTCCGCCATATTTAACCAACTTCCATGCTTTGGGGTATAGACAAATTCAAATCTATCGATTTTGCGATATCAAAGCACCTGGTAGCAGATCTGCAGGCGGTATTACCGTTACGGCAGTGGACACATGTGGTATTGCAGGGTCAGGGGTTGAACAGTGGCGATCTGGCGGTGTATGTGAATGGGGTATTGTGTCCATTGAGTGCAGGAGCGCCGGCAGGCGGTTGTGGGTGGACGTTGACGAATACAGGGTCAGGGTTTATCTATCCTGAGAATTTGAGTACGCTGAAGCATTTTCGGTTATACAACAGGTTGTTGTCGGGGGCGGAGATAGCGGCGAATGCGGCTGTTCCTTGTCTGGGGTTAAGTCCGGCGTATGATTCAGTGTTGAATGGGGCATTGAGTTATTGGGGGCGGTATAATCTGCCTGCTGTTGGCACAGGTGGTAGTACGGTGGAGATGCAGTATTCGGCGGTGTATCCGGGGCATACGCTGGCGACGTCTTATGGATATCAGTCGTTGAATGGAATAACGCAACAGCGTACACCGGATGCGGGGGTAAGTAGTTATTGGTATGACAGGTTGGGGCGGTTGGTAACGTCGCAGAATGCGGAGCAGGTGGCGCCGGTGAATGGTGGGGCTACAGGGAGGTACAGTTATACGAAGTATGATGCACAGGGGAGAGTGATAGAGGTAGGAGAGAAGAGTGGTGCTACCCTGACAGCGTCGGAGATATTTATGTCTGCACCGGATGTGTTTTTGGGAGCGGGAAGTGATGCACAGATAACGAGAACATATTATGATGAGGCGTATGTGGCAGCGGGTTTAAACCAGGAGAATCTGCGTAAGCGGGTGGCGGCGACTACTTACCAGGATGCGGGAACTACGCCTTTGCAGGCGAGTTATTATAGTTATGACCAGATAGGGAATGTAAAAACTTTGTGGCAGCAGGTGCAGGATCTTGGGGTGAAGCAGGTAGATTATCAATATGACCTGGTGAGCGGCAAGGTAAATAAGGTACGTTATCAGCGTGGTGCGGCAGATCGGTTTTATTATAATTATCAGTATGATGCGGAGAATAGGTTGACGAAGGCGGGTAGTGGAATAGATAGTGTATCGGCAGATGGCTGGGAGATTATGAATCCGAAGACAGATGCGGGGTATCGTTATTATCTGCATGGACCATTGGCAAGGATGGAATTAGGGGATATGGAGCTGGTGCAGGGAGTAGATTATGCGTATACCTTGCAGGGGTGGTTAAAGGGTGTGAATGGGAACTATCTGACAGCAGGAACTGATATGGGTCGTGATGGGGTGATAGGGGGCATTAGAGGGGCAATAGCGCGGGATGCGTATGCATATAGCCTGGATTATTATGCGGGGGATTATAAGGCGATTGTGGATACGAATTCATTAGGTTTGAAATGGGTTGGACAGACGGGTGATGTGATGGGTCGGAATTTGTATAATGGGAATATCAGCAGGAGCACCTTAGCACTTTCAAAAATCAATTCCGGGAATCCTGTTGGGTATTCTTACCGGTATGATCAGTTGAACCGTTTGACGGCGATGCGTCAGCATACGCTTGGTAGTGGAGCGGCTACATGGAGTACGGTATCTGTTGGAAATGCTTATAAGGAGGATATCAGTTATGATGGGAATGGGAATATATTGCGGTATACGCGGTATGGGAGTGGAGCTGGCGGCAAGCAGTTGCAGATGGATAGTTTGAAGTATGTGTATGCGCGGGATGGTCAGGGTTATCTGAGTAGTAACAGGTTAACGCAGGTGTTGGATAGTATTGCGGGTGATCCATATACGGAGGATGTTTCAAGTCAGGGGGTAAATAATTATATTTATGATAATATTGGTAATTTGATTAGCAATGTTAGGGATAGTATAGTTAATATAAAGTGGACGGTGTATGGGAAGATAAGTGGGATTACGAAGGGGGATGGGAGTTCTTTGGAATATAGGTATGATGCGGGTGGGAATAGGGTGTATAAAGGTTATACGCATGGTGGAGTGACGGATAAGACGTGGTATGTGCGTGATGCGGCGGGGAATGTGCTGGCGGTGTATGGGAATGTTGGAGGCGGGAGTGATAAGTATTGGAAGGAACAGCATTTGTATGGGAGTAGCAGATTGGGATTGTGGGAGCCGGGGTTAGTAGTAGGTGGAGAAGTGGATTCGACATGGAATAAGGTGGGGGTAAGGAGGTATGAGTTGGTGAATCATTTGGGGAATGTGTTGGTGACGGTGAGTGATAAGGCTGTGTTGGAGGGGGATCATTATGTAGCGGAGGTGATGAGTGCGGGGGATTATTATCCTTTTGGGATGGGGATGGGGGATAGGAAGTGGAGTTTAGGAGGGTATAGGTATGGGTTTAATGGGAAGGAGAATGATAATGAGGTGAAGGGGGAGGGGAATGAGCAGGATTATGGGATGAGGGTGTATGATCCGAGGTTGGGGAGGTTCTTGAGTATTGATCCATTATTTAACTCATATCCTTATCAATCCGTATACTGTTTTGCAGCTAATTCTCCAATATTTTTAGTAGATGTTTATGGGGCTGGACCTAGTTTTGCAGATCCTCCTACAAAGACCACGCCTCAAATTAGACCAGATAAAAGCTATACAATTAGGAGGATTAGAACGATTACGGAGGTCCCAGAACCGCCTGAATCTCCGAAGCAAACAAGTTTCTTCAGGGCTGGTAACCTCATTCAAATAGCCCAATTCTTCAATGGGGCCTCAAATGTTTTGACTTATTTATTAAAGCCTGCAAATGCTGATTATAGAGGACCAGGTAGTAAGGATGGGAATGAAGTGCCTCAGCATCACCTTCAAAGTTCTGCTAGTTCATATGAACATATAACTAATAATCCGAATGATTTAACAGAGGCAGATAAGCAAGCAGCGAGAAAGAGGTTATGGACAAGCGATGGAACTGCTCAGGATTTATTATTTTCGTCATTTATAAGTGCTCAACCAACGAAAGATAGGGCTAATGATTTGTTAACCAATATGGATATATCTGATTATGTGAGGCGTAATGTAGTTACTATTGCTGTTGCTGATGCAGAGACTTTAGATGGGAAGCACTTTAGATTAATTGGTATTAATTCTAGTATGAGAAAGTTTGATGCTATTATGAAAACATTAATAGCAAGTTTGAAACCAGGGGAGATTTTAGTGCCAGCTAGCGACCCAGATGCACATGCAGAAGGCAATATTTATGAATTTGCAAAAAGATGGGGTTTGACAATAACTTCAATTGATCCAAGTAGACCATTTTGTAGAAATTGTGAAGAGTTAAGAAGACGAAATACTACACCAACAGCAACCAGAGTAACCAAAAGTAAATCTAAAATAAAATAATATGGAGAGTAACCTTTATTTACAATATAATAAAAAGGGAGAAGAAGAAATCGTGTGGAAGAAAATTGTTGAGTTAGGAGATTTGGTTTTAACAGAACCTTATTTGGATGATGTTTTACTAGTATTGGAAGATTGTATGGAAAGGGTATTGAATAATTTTATCATGATAAAAAAGGAGTTGGAAGAAAATGGATACATTTTTGAAAATATAGAGGAACTTAATCCGGATTATTGCATAATTGAACCTAATCAAGAAAAAGTTGACTTATTGAGTTTACAGAAAATATTTCCAGAAGGATTTATACCTTACTCTTTACTTTACTTTTATAAAAAAATAAGAACTATAGATTTTAGGGGATATTTTAGTAATTGGGAGAATCCTTATTATCTGGATGCTATTTATATCTATTCACTTCATGGTTTTTTAGACGTAAATCAATACCGAGGTGAATTTATGGTAGATGAAAAAACTTGGGGATATGAGGTGCTTATTTCTCCGGATGAACATGTGAAAGAAAATGTAAGCGGTGGAATAGGTTATGGATTAGAGTTAACTAAAACCCCAAGAATAGATACTAATATTATAGATTTCACTGAAACAATATCGTTTATTGAGTATTTGAGACTTTGTTTGAAATGGGCAGGGTTAGTAGGATTAGATAAGTATGAAGAGGGTGAGATTCCTAATGATATACTGAACATTATTTTAGGAATAAGGGAAAAGATTATCGCCATTTAGGTTATTGTTTAAATAGGGTTCTATATTTTTGAAAAATTACATGGCAAGCATGAAGACTTGACCCAACTTCATATTGGTGCGGATTTTCTGGTAGCATTCGGTGAAAAAATTAGTATAAACTTCTTGTTGAAGCACAATGCAAATCATCTGAAAATGACTTGAGTGAAATATGTGCATTTTATGGTGATATAGAAACCAGGGAGGAGACATTCCAAATGCTATCCAGTCTTTAGCCATCCTGCCAAAAGGCGGATTTATATTATTGTCTCACTTTTTAAACCACTATAATGAAAAAGGGTGGAAATCAAAGGAAACTTACCGATCAAATGTTTTAATGCCTGTAATAGCCCAAGAAATTTGGCATGGATTGCTAATGGAAAGGCGCCAGAAGTTGACGAAGTATGGATTGAAGCAAATTCCACCCATAAAGCATTTAAAGGAGAAAAGTTAATACATTATCATATTAATCAGGGAGAAGTTGCTACTGCTATCTCTGAAAGTTTTCATAATAACTATACGAAAGAGTTACATCCTTTAAAATACCCAAAATCCAGCGTGGTAGCAAAAACTGCCAATGGCATATCTCTGACTATGAATTTATTGGGGTTTGTTGTTGAAGCATTTTCTGATAATCCTCATACTCCATAAAAATACCGCCCTCTTGACCATATTTTATCCTCATTTCCACCGCTAAAGTTATTATCCTGACGAATATGCTGGATTGACACAGGTCGATTCGGTGGCATTTGCAGCGGGTCAGACGGAAGCATCTATCTGTATTTCAAGTGCCATCAATACGAGTTCAGTTCTGGTGGAGGGAATTTCCTGTCGTCCTGATGATAGTAGCGTTATTTTCGATTGCGATGCGGCGAAGAGTTTGTCAAACTTCACGCTGAGTATTCAAAGGGATAATACTACCTACGATCCGGCAACAGGTATTGCGAACTGGAATTGTATCATGCATTATTCCGGGCCTGATATTCCGTCAGGGGCGAGTGTAACAGTGGGCGTGGAGTTTTCATTTCATGAGAATCCGGGTGCGAAAATTTACAGTTATGTTTTTACAGGTAGTACAAAATCGCTGACGTATGTATTGCAGGGTGTAAGTGATGCGGGAGGAACGATAGAAGGTTCGGGCTGTAGTAATCCTAATCCTACTACACCTGTCACTAACAATTGTGCGGCGGCTTTAAAATATAAAGTTTCCCGTATCAACAGTGTTTCTTATAGTACAACAGGGGTATCAACAGATACGACCGCGTTAGCGGCGCAGGTATCAACGGCGGTAACGCAGTCTGTGAGTGAGAACTGTGAAGCGCAGGCAGATTACTGGATGCAGCAGTTGGCGGGTTGTTTAAACAGCAATGCAGCTTATGCATCAAAGGCAGCTTTGCTGCGCACAAAATTATTGCAGGTATGTAAGGCGGGAGGTGATGTGGATCATCCGAATGGAGCGAGTACAGTACCTGGTGCAGCGCCTTCCGGAGGTTATGTATCCTTTAAAGAGGCCATTAAAGGAGTATTGGGCATTACCAGCCTGGATATGCTTTGTAACCCGTGGTTACTGGATGCACCTTATCCATATAATGTAAAGCTACAGGCGACAAATGTTACTATTCAAAGAACGGATAGTGGTATTTGTGCACAGCTGGCAGCACTAACACAGGAATATAATAACGCAGCGGGCGGATTTTATCAGTTCCTTGTAAATAAGTTTGGTGCAGCGATGACGCTGAGTGAAGCAGAACTTACGAGTCTGCAGAATGGCTGTAACAATTGCCGTTACTTATTGGCGGATGAGATACAGTTGCCTGTATTTATGGATCCGGGAGCGCAGGGGTACGTTAGCGGCTTTGGTTATCAGCAGGGAGTAGCGGCCATGCAATCGGAGATGTCCCTGGATACGACCAGTGCTAATTACGAAAGCATTTATGCCACTTACCTGAATCACCGTTGGGGCTTTACGTTGTCTTATGCAGATTATAAAGATTTTGAGGCGAGGTTGCTGGTGAATTCATCGGCAGTATTAACGAATCAGCCTGTGTTTGCGACCGTGAGTCAGGATCCATATAGCTGTATGAAGCAGCTGATCAATCATGCGGCATTAAGTGGGATTGTACTTTATAAAGAATATATAGCGGAAGAGGAGCGGCAATTCAGGAAAGGGTACATCGCTTATTGCAGCAGTGTGAAGCCAAAGTTGGAACTGACGGCTTTACAGCAATTGTACCATTTTACATTATACTATTATGATCAGGCAGGTAACCTTGTGCGCACGATACCACCGGAGGGAGTACACCTGCTGGATGCGTCTTATCAGCAACAGGTATGGGATGCACGGGATAATGTAGCATCTGCCTGTACGTATAGTGGTCCAGTAGTAGCGGCCAATAAGGATACGATTTTAAACAGGTTAAGTACGGTATTGCAGGCGGGTACCAATTCGGCAATGGAGTGGTGGTTGTATAATCCTGCCATGGATAATAACCAGGTATTAGCTACGACAGGAGGGAACAAGTACCTGTTTAATACCTGTATCAGTGGACGGTATTTGTATATGTCCATTTATACGATGGCACCGGCGGTGGATGGTGCGACCATAGATTTTGCGATATCAAAGCACCTGGTAGCAGATCTGCAGGCGGTATTACCGTTACGGCAGTGGACACATGTGGTATTGCAGGGTCAGGGGTTGAACAGTGGAGATCTGGGGGTGTATGTGAATGGGGTATCGTGTCCATTGAGTGCAGGCGCGCCGGCAGGCGGTTGTGGGTGGACGTTGACGAATACAGGGTCAGGGTTTATCTATCCAGAGAATTTGAGTACGCTGAAGCATTTTCGGTTATACAACAGGTTATTGTCGGGGGCGGAGATAGCGGCGAATGCGGCTGTTCCTTGTCTGGGGTTAAGTCCGGCGTATGATTCAGTGTTGAATGGGGCATTGAGTTATTGGGGGCGGTATAATCTGCCTGCTGTTGGCACAGGTGGTAGTACGGTGGAGATGCAGTATTCGGCGGTGTATCCGGGGCATACGCTGGCGACGTCTTATGGATATCAGTCGTTGAATGGAATAACGCAACAGCGTACACCGGATGCGGGGGTAAGTAGTTACTGGTATGACAGGTTGGGGCGGTTGGTAACGTCGCAGAATGCGGAGCAGGTGGCGCCGGTGAATGGTGGGGCTACAGGGAGGTATAGTTATACGAAGTATGATGCACAGGGGAGAGTGATAGAGGTAGGAGAGAAGAGTGGTGCTACCCTGACAGCGTCGGAGATATTTATGTCTTCGCCGGAGGTGTTTTTGGGAGCGGGAAGTGATGCACAGATAACGAGAACATATTATGATGAGGCGTATGCAGCAGCGGGGTTAAACCAGGAGAATCTGCGTAAGCGGGTGGCGGCGACTACTTACCAGGATGCGGGAACTACGCCATTGCAGGCGAGCTATTATAGTTACGACCAGATAGGGAATGTAAAAACTTTGTGGCAGCAGGTGCAGGATCTTGGGGTGAAACGGGTGGATTATCAATATGACCTTGTAAGTGGCAAGGTGAATAAGGTACGTTATCAGCGGGGGGCAGCAGATCGGTTTTATTATAATTATCAGTATGATGCGGAGAATAGGTTGACGAAGGCGGGAACAGGCATAGATAGTGTATCGGCAGATGGCTGGGAGATTATGAATCCGAAGACAGATGCGGGGTATCGTTATTATCTGCATGGACCATTGGCGAGGATGGAATTAGGGGATATGGAGTTGGTGCAGGGGGTAGATTATGCGTATACCTTGCAGGGGTGGTTAAAGGGTGTGAATGGGAACTATTTGACAGCAGGAACTGATATGGGTCGTGATGGGGTGATAGGGGGCATTAGAGGGGCTATTGCGCGGGATGCGTATGCATATAGCCTGGATTATTATGCGGGGGATTATAAGGCGATTGTAGATACAAATTCATTGGGTTTGAGATGGGTTGGACAGACGGGGGATGTGATGGGTCGGAATTTGTATAATGGGAATATCAGCAGGAGTACTTTAGCGCTTTCAAAAATCAATTCCGGGAATCCTGTTGGGTATTCTTACCGGTATGATCAGTTGAACCGTTTGACGGCGATGCGTCAGCATACGCTTGGTAGTGGAGCGGCTACATGGAGTACGGTATCTGTTGGTAATGCATATAAGGAGGATATCAGTTATGATGGGAATGGGAATATATTGCGGTATACGCGGTATGGGAGTGGAGCGGATGGCAAGCAGCTACAGATGGATAGTTTGAAGTATGTATATGCGCGGGATGGTCAGGGGTATCTGAGTAGTAATAAGCTGACGCAGGTGTTGGATAGTATTGCGGGTGATCCTTATACGGAGGATGTTTCAAGTCAGGGGGTAAATAATTATATTTATGATAATATTGGTAATTTGATTAGCAATGTTAGGGATAGTATAGTTAATATAAAGTGGACGGTGTATGGGAAGATAAGTGGGATTACGAAGGGGGATGGGAGTTCTTTGGAATATAGGTATGATGCGGGTGGGAATAGGGTGTATAAAGGTTATACGCATGGTGGAGTGACGGATAAGACGTGGTATGTGCGTGATGCGGCGGGGAATGTGCTGGCGGTGTATGGGAATGTTGGAGGGGGGAGTGAGAAGTATTGGAAGGAACAGCATTTGTATGGGAGTAGCAGATTGGGATTGTGGGAGCCGGGGTTAGTAGTAGGTGGAGAAGTGGATTCGACATGGAATAAGGTGGGGGTAAGGAGGTATGAGTTGGTGAATCATTTGGGGAATGTGTTGGTGACGGTGAGTGATAAGGCTGTGTTGGAGGGGGATCATTATGTAGCGGAGGTGATGAGTGCGGGGGATTATTATCCTTTTGGGATGGGGATGGGGGATAGGAAGTGGAGTTTAGGAGGGTATAGGTATGGGTTTAATGGGAAGGAGAATGATAATGAGGTGAAGGGGGAGGGGAATGAGCAGGATTATGGGATGAGGGTGTATGATCCGAGGTTGGGGAGGTTTTTGAGTGTGGATCCATTAAGTAAGGATTACCCACATTATACTCCTTATAGTTATGCAGGTAATAAACCGATTGAGTCAATCGATTTAGATGGTGAAGAGGAGCTCCACTTTACACTTAAATTTAATAGTAAGATTGGTAAGCCTGAATTGATTTTAACTAGTGTAAAATTAGAATATAGTTTAGGTTTATTTAGTGTTTCTTATCAGAAGTTATTTGGGACTGTATATATAGTCGATTATCCTCAAGGACCATTCGGAAGCCGTAGTTATAAATTTTCTGAGCATAGCTACATTACTCAGGGTGTTAATACAATCGATAAGTTTAATCATTGGTTAAATAATCCAACAGCCTATAAATTTAAGAATGGCGATTTAATGGGGCCCGAGCACTTGTTTATGTCAGGTGCTGGTTTAGCTCTGAATACAATAAACACAGGCTTAAAAGCATATGCCGAATATCAAGGTGCATCTTTATTAAATACACGGGTTGTCCGACCTATACAAGTTCAAACAAATGCTACAGCTGAAGAAACTGCTACGCCTGCCAGTCCTAATTCAGTAAGAACATCAACATTGGAAGTCGGGCCATATGCTAGAAGATCAATACCAGCTAGGGGGCCGGCTCGAAATTTTACTCAAGCTGAAAGGGATGCGATAAACCAAATAGGTGAAACAGATGGTTGTCACACATGTGGAGCAACGAATCCAGGGACTAAAAGTGGCAATTTTGTACCAGATCATCAACCTGCCAATCAGCTAAATCCCAGTGGTGGACCGCAACAGTTATATCCACATTGTATAAATTGCTCAAGGGTTCAAGGTGGTGAGGTTAGACAAGCGACTAGAGCTGTGCCAGGTCACTCACCTCCACCGATTGATCAATCATTACCAGGAAATCAATAGAATATTATGAAATATAAATTAATTGAAATTGAAAAAAATGACAATGGTTTTATTACACGGAATCTCGAAAGATTTAATCAAAAGAATTTACGGTTAAAAGCTTCTAATAACGAAGAAGCTGATTTGAATCTATTGAGATTTTTAGTTGATTATATTATTGAGGAAAATATAATACTAAAGGAAGATGCAACTATCACATATGGTCTGTGGAGCCTAAAGCTCTTTTCTGATAAAGAATTGCTTAGCATACACGAATTGAATGCTGATTTTTCTGATTGGGTAACGGGAGCGAAGAATGCAACTTATTACCTTGAGCTACAAAGGATTGTTTGTAAAGAAATAGGTGTAAAATCCATGTTGCCAAATCTAAATCAGAAGATTGCAGTAGATAATGGTACATTAGGCGGAGAGGAGGTACAAGGAATTAGATATGATGCGCCTCCGCATATGAGCGGATGGTATATAACTTCAGACAGTTATAATGGGGATATAAATAGTTTAAATGTAATTGATCTTTTTTCATTTGTTCCAAGGCGAAGAGATTTAATACAATTTTTGGCATTACCAGTGGGATATTCATTTGAAGTGAAAAATGGAAATTACGATGCGTGGGCAATTAATTTGTAATGGAATCAGTTGTTTACAAATGTATGCATCTGGGGGGAATGGGAATGTTGTAAAGAACAGGGACCCTCATTTTAAAAAAAATAGATGGTATCCCAGAGGGTGCTTATTTCCCCAGGCGAATATGTTAAGGAAATTTTAAGTGGCGATATGGGATATGAATTAGAGCTGCACCAGACAAAACGGATAGATAGTAATATAATCGGTTTTGTTGAAACAATTTCTTTTATTGAGTATTTGAGACTCTGTTTAAAGTGGGCGGGATTAGTAGGTTTGGAAAGGTGTAAAGAAGGTGAGATTCCTGATGAAATAATACGGGTTATAGAAGATATAAGAAAGAAATTGTTGCCTTTTTAATTATTGATTAGAATAGGACTTGATGTGATTTTGAGCAAAGAATTTCAGATGAAGTGAAAGGTATTGTAGAAGCTGAAGCAGACAAATATATTTTTCACATTGAAGTCGATAAAAAGTTGATTATACCACGATTGGTCGTGGTACGACTACTAATAAATAGGCAAGTAATTCAAAGGAGAAATATGTCGCGAATTTATGTATATGATTTCAATTGGGATGATGCAACGTTAGAGAATCTTAAGGGAGAGACGTATTTTTTCTGTCGAGACTGTAAAATTTCCTGCGTTAACGGCCTATGGTGGTGAATTATCTCAATCGGCCCAAAAACTGGGGAAGTCGCTGCTGCCGCGCCATTCTCCCTTCCCCATCCCGGCAGGGTTTCAAACAATGGGGAAGGAGTTTACACAAAATATTTTACACTCCCTTTCTGTCAAATGGAAAACTTATTATAATTTTTCGGAACAAGATCCTGGAGATGGCTGGGATAATTTAGCGAGGTTTCGTATTTCTGTATCTACTCCCATTGGTATAGGGAAATATCTGAAGGCTCGTGTCAAAGATGGCATATTACCTTTATGGCACCTGCCGGGACATCCTGATGTATCTTTATTACACACCGCATCAGGTGCGCTTATAAGGCATGCCGGCCAGGGTGCGGTAAAGGCGAGACATTTATTATACCACTACACGCTGCTACTTTATCTTCCAAATGCTTTTAAGAGTTACAGCATCTTCATGATCGACAGGCACTTCAAAAAGCTTTCCTCTCAAAAGCTGATCCAGCAAAATTTGTTGTAGGGGGATGTAATGTTTACTATCAGGATGCTTCACAGGTGTCCGCAAAACTTAATAAGACGGTGACACTTGCAGTGACATTTTTCCAGCAAAATGGATCAAAAGGGTTTACTCCGGTAAACGTTATCGAAATGATAAAACCGGAGGAAATGCCGACAAACAAAGTACACAACACATTTACAAATAAATTACAATAGATGGATGCTTTAGCTATAAAAGAGTTTATTTCTATTTATCAGTACGCAGTATTTTCCCAGGTAAGGGCAATATTTGATTCGCTTGAGCCGTCGGACAAGGACGATTTTCCTGAAACCTTGATTCGCTATAATAGATCGCTTACAGGAGAAAACGAAGAAAGAGGATTGTTTGCCGAATTGGTTGAAAATAGCAACTTAGCAAATGTAGTTCAGGTATTAAGCTATTTTTACTTTATTAAGCCGTTATATTTGGAAGACAGATTTATATTGTTTGGGCGTGATAATGATCGTTTTTATATAGGTTTTGATTTGGTCAACCGCAAAGTTATTTTGTTTGATGATATGGATGGGTTATATACCTATATCGCGGATAGCGAAGGTGGATTCCTCGATTATCTTCGGATTTATCTGGAGTATGAAATTATGCCTAATGAATTAAAAAATGATTATAAAGTTCGTCTAATGTTTAGAGAGAGAGTTATTGAAGCGGTTGGAGGGGAAGAATATAATGATTACTACAGGTTTGTATTTCCGGGACATCAAAATGAGGAAATTGTTAATATAACGTTCCCATTTAAGCTTTAATTTCTTTTACATAAGATACGTGGTTCACATCGGCAAAGAAAACGGAGTGGATATTTTGAAGTGAGTTTTGTTTATATACGTATCAGAATCCAGCTAATGCATCGTCATTTGGAATTTTAGAAGATTAGCAATGTTAGGGATAGTATAGTTAATATAAAGTGGACGGTGTATGGTAAGATAAGTGGGATTACGAAGGGGGATGGGAGCTCTTTGGAATACAGGTATGATGCGGGTGGGAATAGGGTGTATAAGGGTTATACGCATGGCGGAGTGACGGATAAGACGTGGTATGTGCGTGATGCGGCGGGGAATGTGCTGGCGGTGTATGGGAATGTTGGAGGAGGGAGTGATAAGTATTGGAAGGAACAGCATTTGTATGGGAGTAGTCGGTTGGGATTGTGGGAGCCGGGGTTGGTAGTCGGTGGCGAGGTGGATTCGACGTGGAATAAGGTGGGGGTAAGGAGGTATGAGTTGGTGAATCATTTGGGGAATGTGTTGGCGACGGTGAGTGATAAGGCTGTGTTGGAGGGGGATCATTATGTTGCGGAGGTGATGAGTGCGGGGGATTATTATCCTTTTGGGATGGGGATGGGGGATAGGAAATATTCAATGGGGGGGTATAGGTATGGGTTTAATGGGAAGGAGAATGATAATGAGGTGAAGGGGGAGGGGAATGAGCAGGATTATGGGATGAGGGTGTATGATCCGAGGTTGGGGAGGTTTTTGAGTGTAGATCCGTTGACGGGTGAATACCCAGGATTGAGTTCTTATATTTTTGCAGGGAATAGTCCAATCAAATTGATTGATGTTTTAGGTATGGGGCCCGGTAAGCCCGATGATCCTAATCCGTTTGTATATGTATTCACACATACGGATTTGGCTCCGACTTTTGGCCTTAATCCTTTGGATTATATTTTCCCAACAGTGACAGGGCGGCAAAATTTGAATATGCTATTAGACGCAGTTATGCCACCAGTTCTTGGTACAATGAATGGGATGTTATCTAATCATTCATTCGGAGCATATCGTCGAACAGCTGAACAAATTGGGCTCAATGAAAAATATGCAGCAGCTTATGATTATGCAACTGTAACCGGTAGTTTTGCCCCTGGTGTCGATTTGGTGGTAGGAGAAGGAGTACCTCCTGCATCTCCCGGTTTGGCATTGGTTAGTTCGAATAAACTGGTTCAACTAACGTCCTTTTCTCTTGCGTTATTAAAAATGCCCGCTTTCCTATTTGCAAAAGGAGGGAAAGATGCGAATAATTTAGGTAAGGAAGCAGAAAAGAGAGTAAATGCAGATCCGCCTGGACAGCAACATACCTACAGAGGACCATTAACTGGCAAGTCAAGAAAAGCAGATAAGCTAACAAAGAAGTTCTTGACGGAAGTTAAAAATGTGGCTTACATGTACTATAGTAGCCAAATTAAGAATGCCCTCGCATATGCTGAACAAATAGGTAGGGAATTTATCTTATACCTAAGAGATCCTAAAAATATCTCAAAACAACTAAAAGAGGAAGCTGACAATGGGAGGATAATAATTAAGCAAATACCTAAAACAAAAAAATAGTATTCAAATGGGAAAAATAGAAAAGCAAATATTGATTGAATTAAGAGAAGCTGGGTATAACTATAGAGATGTTAATAAGATATTTGATAAGAAGACTCATGAATTAGCGGAAGTTGATATAATATTGAAGTATCTGCCTGAAGCCTACAAAGAGCATTTGGGTACCGGAGATATTTTGGCACGTTCTTTAATTGTAGCAACGGAGCCATTTGATCCGAGTGTATTAATCGATTTATATGATAATAGTGAGCTTAACGATGTTATTAAAGATGGTATAGGTAATGTATTGTCATATGCTCCAACCTATGATATCTCAAATTGGATGAGGAACAAATTGTTAAATGAAGTGGTTTTATTTCAGTCAGCAAGCCTAATACCTGGACTCCCTGGAAAGGGAGGTTTTAATACAAACGAAGAACTGATTGCATTTTTGCAGCTAATTTTCGATCGGCATTTTTCAGATTATTGGATTATGCCCTATAAAAAATACGCTACTTTGGATGATATAGGTTTTTTAAAAAGTAAGTTAAATGGAGTAGATAAAAAAAGAGATAAAGAAATTGAAAAACTGATCACTGCGATAAGAAATAAGAAAAGGGTTAATACTTTAAAAAAGAAAAATATTTAAATTCTATTACCATTTTTGAATGAGTTGTTTTTAGTTAGTACTGGCAATAACACGGGAAGTAATGGAATAGAGTCTGGTGGATACAGGTACGGGTTTAATGGGAAGGAGAATGATAATGAGGTGAAGGGAGAGGGGAATCAGATCGATTTTGGTGCGAGAATTTATGATCCTAGGATTGGTATGTTTTCCTCGTTAGATCCTTACATGAACAAATTTGCGTGGCTCAGTCCCTATTCATATGCGTCAAACAATCCTATTAGGTTCATAGATGAGAATGGCGCCTCTACGGGCACACCTCCGGGTAGTAAGAAGTATATTTATAATAAGTTGAAGGTTGATCTGACAAAGATGCCAGATTCGCATAAATTGGCTAATGGTACAGGGATTAAGTCGACTAATACCAGATTGAATGGTATAAAGGAGAATGCTCCATGGTGCTGGGATCAGATACGTAATAATAACCCATCAATCACTTGGAGTAATTCAAACAAATATGCTATGGATAATGGTTTCTCACCTAAAGCTGATGCCGAATTTGTAAGGCAGTTTCCAGCATTCGAAGCTTTTAAGGGACAAACGTTGGACATACACCATCTAAATCAGGAAAACAAAGTAGGCATTGCATTACCACAACAATTACATCGTGGGAAAGGCTTTACTTCTCTTTGGCATAAGTTTGGGGGAGCAGTAAGTATTTTAGGCATGATGCTAACAGTTTACCAGCAAACATACGGTCAAGATCCTTTATTGGTAGGTGATTTTACTGATGCTAAATGGCATGAAGATGAGTTGATGATGGTGGAGGCCGGACTTGGTCAGAAGGATTATCAACAAGTGGTTCGTTTCGCTCGTGGTAATAATTCCAGAACTGGATCTATGCGTCCAGGAACTGTTGGGATTTATTACGCATCAGAAAGTGAGATGGCAAATTTTCAGTTTTTCAACCTCTCACAAGCTGGTCCAGAGACATTTGTTGTAGGTGGATGGAATGCCTATTATCAGGATGCATCACAGGCATCTGCAAAACTTAATAAGACGGTGACGCATGCCGTAATATTTTTCCAGCAAAATGGATCAAAGGGATTTACACCGGTAAACGTTATCGAAATGGTAAAACCGGAGGAAATGCCTACAAACAAAGTACACAACACATTTACAAATAAATTACAATAAATGGATGCATTAGAATTAAAGGAGTTTATTAGTATTTATCAGTATGCAGTATTTTATCAGGTACGAGCAATATTTGATTCGCTTGTGCCTGATGAAAGCGATTTTGGTGAAATTTTAGTTAAGTATAAGATGGAGGGAATGGAAAGAAATGATACTAAAGGAATGTTTGTTCAACTGTTAGAAAATAGCAATTTAGTAGAGGTAATTCAGGTGTTGCCACAATTTAGCTTTGAGCAACCATTTTATGTAGAGGACAGGTTTGTATTGTTTGGTCGCGATAGTAATTATAATTTGGATATTGGTTTTGATTTGGTTAGTCGAAAAGTAATTTTGTTCGATGATATGGACAAGTTGTATACCTACATTGCTGATAGTGAGAGCGGATTTCTTAGTTATCTTCGGATTTATCTGGAATATAGGATTATGCCAAATGAAATAAAAAATAAGAATGGAGTTGGTTTGATGTTTAGGGAGAGGGTTGTTACGGCAGTTGGAGGTAATGAATATGCTGATTATTACAGATTTGTATTTCAAAATGATGATTATCCCGAAACGAGTTCAATAAAGTTCCCTTTTAAATTGTAACATGGCTTCGTTCCAAATTACCACAGTCTGTAAGGCGGGTGATGATATCAATCTTTCCATTGGAGTGAGCACTTGATGCAAAAGGCAAGTATGCTTTCTTGTTGGAAAAGGGTTGGGCACAAACGAAACTATTGGAACAGGCAGAAAGACAAGTAGCTGCGGCAAAAGGGTTAAGAATTGAATGGCATTTCGCAGAGGAAGAAGCTGCAAATGTTGTTAGGCAATTATTTCAAAATGAAAATATTAATATTCAGGTATTTTATACACCATATATCAAGCCTTAATAAATTATGAACATTGAGTTTATCGGCATTTATTGGAGCCCAAGGTATCAATCTATTGAAGATTGTGCGAAAAGGGTTGAGCAAACATTTAAATTTTTGCAGCAATTAGATCAAAGTTTTACATACTGGTATTCTACATTAAAGCCCAAAAAAACATCAGCTTGTAGAGGCTGTCGATTGCTCTTATGAAGGTATAATTAAACTACTGGATTCAAGCAGGAAATATGATGACGTTGGAAATATTCTTGATGAATTAGGTTGTCGAATTTATCTGAAGTCTGGGTTAGATTTTAGTAAGTCACATGTATTATCTATTTCCTGTAATAAAACGAATGCGGATCTATCTAATGCAGTTGGGCTAAGCCTAGCCAAGCCAGACCAATATAATCACTTGAAAGTACTAAATTTAGCAAGAAGTATTTATGACAATTTAATCGATATTTGGGACGGGGAAAAAGGTGTTTTAAGAGATAAGGATAATGTAAATTACTTGTGAATGTTTAATAAAATTAATATTCAGTGACCGGATGTTTAAATGTGATTATAAAATGAATGTTGTAATAAAGAATTAGAGACTAGAAAATTTCTTGTGTTAATTTCATATCCTCAATAGGATTCAGATTTAACAATCATGTTCCAAATTATTATTCAATTCCGTTTAGCTCCTTTTACTTGGGGTAAAGATATTTCCTTATAACTTTGTGTTACGCTCCGTAGTAAGCCGTTTTTAAACTGGCGTATTAAGCCCGGCGTTTAGCCTGGCTGTGGTTGTAATCCGTAAAAAGGTAGCTACCAAAAAGTCATTTGCCAATATGATTACTGTGATCAGGTTACATCTGATGAGTTATGTAGAATTACTTGATTTTATAAAAGATACATATAAAGCATGGAGGAAACACATGATCTGTCACTTGGATTTTCTCCATAGTCAAATCAGGGGGGAGCTCCCCCTGATTCTGAAGTAATAAATTTATACTCTATAAACTTTGCCCACAATGCAATACAGGCTATTTTATACACAATTTACCCGGACAAGAATGTTAAAAAATGACTAATGGCAAGTAACTATGAAACATTAACTATACCCGTAGATTATAAAAAGTCTTTTCAGGATCTGGACGTGCAGGAAATAAAAGATTATTACAATTGGTTTCTGCATATTAAGCATGATAGGTTAATGAAACTTGGCACTTATCTTTTTAATAGAGATTATGATTTTTTATCTGAGAATAATTTAAAAGTGGTTGAAAACTTTTTGTTTAATTCAGTAGGGACAGTGCCTATGCCTAAAGATGAATATGATAGAGCATATGGTGGAATGTCCGATCGATTAAAAAAAATAGCAAATGTTCCAGACTTTATACTAGATCGTAGGACTATTTCAATTTGTTATGATATCGGAATTTATATGGGAGAATTAATGATAGCATTAGATAGCTCTATCATGTGGGGATTGGATAAAAATATCAGGTCTGCTGATTATGGGCAACCAATAATTAAGAAAAAGAAATTTGAGATAAACCCCTTTGTTGTGGTAAAAAATGCTGCTAATAAAATTCACAAGAAAACATATACAGAACACCAGCTTATTAGTTTCTTTAATGCATGGAAAAGGGGGTGTGGAATTGACTGAGATTTTATGGGGTCATTTTTCAATGTTCCATTTATAATATTTTTCAACAATATCAGTGAATCCACCTCTGTAAGCTTTATCAGTACGAATCAGCTTCATTCTAGAACTAACTGTTTCTATTCTCCATAATAAGTCATATCCACCCATGGAATCATGCACATCTGCAGCACTTACACTTATAGCTATTGGTAAGCCAAGGCTATAAACAGCAAGATGTCTTTTTCGGCCATTAATATTTTTCCCACTGCATTCTAAAAGGATGAGCAATATAGATTATCGTTTAATTACTTTTTAAATAAATTATGGTACCATTTTATTATACTTTAGTTGAGGGAGAAAAGATTATTATAGACAATAGCTCCTATTGGGGAGAAACTATTTTTAAGAATTGTAATATTACTATAAATGTAACCTCCAAATTCTTAGTTACACGCAATCTTTCCTTTATTAATTCAAAATTAATATTCAAAAAAAGATTCACAAATTATTGCTGGGCTGACTGTTTTTTTGATAGCTGTTCTTTTGAGGGGCAGTTATCAGGCAATGATTTTGGAAATTGGCCATCCTATTTTATTCGGGATGACGAGAAAAGAATAGGGGATATTGTTAATTGTGATTTTTCAAAATGTGATTTGGCTTCTTGTCGTATTTTGGATAGCAGTGCAGAAAGTAATAGATTCCCGGAATGGCCGAATTTCACTTTGTTTGATCCTGCGTTACATGTTGAATTATTAAGATCAATCAAATGGCCTGATAATTTAGATGTTTTATTTGAGGGGCTAGATGATGATATTGGGACTAAAATATCTTCCGTAAGTTGGAATTTTAAGTATTTAACTAAATATACAACATCCGATAAAGTATATGATATGTTGAAAGAGCTACCATTTGTAAAATTATGATACGAGGATGTTTTTATTATTACAATAGTTCGGTAGTTTTTAAACCCAGGTGTCCAAAAGTGTGGATAAAAATAGTTTTTTGCAAAAGATATTAACAGGAGGAAAAAGGGAAGAAAAAAGGGAAGAAAAAAGGGAAGAAAAAAGGGAAGAAAAAAGGTACTGTGATAAATACCAAATAAATTTTAATCTTTGCAATTAAGAAGGAAAACTTATGTCGATTCAAAATGGCAAAGGTTTATCCTGTGCAGGCAGACTCAAGGGTTTGCCTGTTTGCTTTTATAGGTATTTCTATTGTTATTCCCTTACTTACTTCTTTGCTCTAATGGCATATAAACCGTGTTGTTCTTCCATAAGGTATAGGCCAGGATCAGCATCTTTCGCTGTAAGGCAACCACACCTATCATCTTACTCGGTTTATTTTTATTGATTCTATTGGTATGACAGGTTGGGGCGGTTGGTAACGTCGCAGAATGCGGAGCAGGTGGCGCCGGTGAATGGTGGGGCTACAGGGAGGTATAGTTATACGAAGTATGATGCACAGGGGAGAGTGATAGAGGTAGGAGAGAAGAGTGGTGCTACCCTGACAGCGTCGGAGATATTTATGTCTTCGCCGGAGGTGTTTTTGGGTGCGGGAAGTGATGCACAGATAACGAGAACATATTATGATGAGGCGTATGTGGCAGCGGGTTTAAACCAGGAGAACCTGCGTAAGCGGGTGTCGGCGACTACTTACCAGGATGCGGGAACTACGCCGTTGCAGGCGAGTTATTATAGTTATGACCAGATAGGGAATGTAAAAACTTTGTGGCAGCAGGTGCAGGATCTGGGGGTGAAGCAGGTGGATTATCAATATGACCTGGTGAGCGGCAAGGTAAATTGAGTATTTCACAAAAAACCAGCCACCGTCTCACACATCAACCATCCAATTATTTCGCGTGAAACCCAGCCAGGTGAACTAAAATAATTAGCAAATTATTCGTGGATTTCATTTTTCAATCCTGCCATTGGATTCACTGTATTCCTGGCTATTTAAAGAGTTACATAGCATCTTTATGCTTATCCTAAAGGCATAACAATCTTATAAAGAACTGATTCGCACGGTCAAATTTAACTAAATTAACCTTTTCTCAAAGATCCACCTTTCAGATCAATTTTATGTGCATTTGCTGTTAGCCTATCCATAAAGGCATCTGCGTGCGTAGCCTCGTCAAACAGTTCATACCATTTGTCCACTGGCAGTTGAGAGGTTACAATCACTGCACCTCTTTTGTATCTATCGTCCAGGATTTCTATAAGAGCCAGACTACTACTTAAGTCTAATGTTTTTAACCCCAGATCATCGAGAACAATTAGTGGTGTCCTTTCAATCTTCTTCAACGCCTTGCGGTATGATCCATCCAGTCTTGCAGCCGCCAGTTCATCCATCAACCTGTTAACCGGGAAGAAGCTGCAAGGATATCCATGATCACAGGCCAGTCTTCCCAGAGAGCATGCCAGAAAGGATTTGCCACAACCAGTAGACCCTGATATCAGTATGTTTTGCCCTTTTTTAATGTAGCTATTGTCACATAATTTTAGGAAGCTTTCTTTACTTAACCCACGATCGATGGAGCAATTGACTTGTTCTATGACTGCATCATATCTTAAACGTGATTGCCGAAGATATCGGTCACTTCGATTTTGAACCCTATACTCTTCTTCCGCTTCTGTCAATAAAGCCAGAAGACTATGCATTTCGGGCTGTTGGTGGATCGGGGTATCCATTATTGCTTTGTATCGACTGGCCATACCATTTAATTTTAGGGAGACCAGTTTCTCGTAAGTGTGCTGTGTGTTCATGTGTTTGATTTTAAGATGATTTTTTAAATATGGTTTTTGATGTGTTCATTTAATAAAATGAAAAAGTCCTGTATACTTGATGGTTCACAAGTTGCAGCATATTCAATATGTCTAATCATTTCCTCGTGCTGATCGTTTTCAGTGTCAAGATTTGCCAATAATGTGGTGCTTTGTGGGTTATCAATGCTACCAGGAATATTGATACGAATGACTTTTTTTTGTTCCATGTATTATGATTTTAGAGTGATATAATGAACTATTTGTATTCCTCCGGACCTCTGAGGTTTTGGTGGGAAGGAAGTTTGGATTTTACTCCCAACTCTTCTTTTTCCATGTTATTTGCCAGCATATTTTTTATTGTACGGTATGATACAATACCCGCATTTAAGGCACGAAGGCAGGCATTCTCTAATCTTTGCGGGCCAATTTGCTTCTTAACCGCTAAACTCAGCAGGCCTCTGCAAGCATTATATGCCTGCTGTTCCTGCGGTCTGGACTTTAGTAATGCTTCCATATAGGCATGCACATGAGAGCCAATTCTGCCTGCTTCCTGTAAAAAATAAGTGCTATCCCATCCTTTCTGCTTTTTAAATGCCTGGTGATTGGATGGCATGTGTGAGGTTTCTGTAGTATAGCCTTCTGCAACAGGACTTCTACTGTGCGTAGCTATCCTCTCTGATCCATTGTAGATTTCGACAGTTGTAGTATCATAAATAGCAGTCAGCTTAAATCCTACAAAACGGTATGGTACACTGTAGTAATGATTATCTTCAGTTAGATGAAAGTGATAATTGTGAGCAACAAGTTTTTGTTGTCTATGCCTTATCACAAATGGAAATTGTGGTAAGGGTGACAGCTTAGATTTTTCACCGTCAATAAACCGTTCATACCGTGTAAATCTCTTTTTCTGGAAAGGTTCATGGTTGTGATTTTCCAACTCACGCCAGATAGCATCGTTGAGTTCTTTCAGGCTAAAAAACACATCATTGCGCAATGGAGCAAAAATACGTTGATAGGAAAGATGTACTCCCTGTTCAACATGCGGTTTGTCTTTGGGCTTTCTCACTCTCGCTGTAAGCAGGGCCGTGCTGTTATATACCGACCATTGCTCTAGTATTTCATTCAATGTAGGTTCATAGAGGCAGGGTTTAATAACGGCCTGCTTCATGTTATCGCATTTAATGTAAACACTTACACCTCCAAAGTATAGCAGACAATTATTCAATGCCTTCACTAAATGAGGCAATGTAGCATCTGCAAGAGCCATTACATAGGTATACCCACTAAAAGGTAAGACTGCTACAAATATCACGCACTCGATCAACTCACCGGTTTCAGGTTCTACATAAGACATCTTATCACCAGCAAAATCAATTTGAATAATTTCTCCTGCTTTATGTTCATGATGCATGCTGACACCTTTAAGGGCTATTTGTTCATCCAGCAACCCACAAAACCTGGTATAACCATAGCAATCCGGATACACTTTCCTGTATTCCTTCAAGAGTAACTTCCTGGTAACTCCTCTCTTTCCTAATTCGTTCAAAAAAGATTCCTTCCGGGCCATAAAATCAGTTAGCCTCGGATCTTCTTCCGATGCCTGTCTGGGTTGAAGAGCAGCAGCTAATTCTTCATCATTCAATTCTAGTAATTCATCGTGATTTTTTCCTGTGGCTTTAATTCTTTTCTCATAAACAGAAACTGTTTCCCTGTTCAGTTCAAGCTCAATGGCAATGTTTCGCATTGAGAATTCTCTTTGTAATAACTGAATCAGCCTTCTTACTATTAGCATGTTGATGAATTTGTTAGGCATACCACTCGTTGACAATAAATTAATAATCAACGAATTAATATATCGGATAAGTAATATTCCAATAATCAATCTTTACAGATTGTTATGCCCTCATTATCAACGCCATAAAACTTTGGCTGGATACTATATGAAAGAATTGGCTGGTTTTGCCGTGAAATATTTGGCTGGTTAACAGATGAAAACTTTGGCTGGTTTTAAAATGAAAAGGAGAATATTGCTAATTATCTTAGGAATAATTGGCCGGGTTTCACGCGGAATATTTGGCTGGTTTATGTGAAATTAGTGGCTGGTTTTGGTGCGAAATACTCAAATAGGGTGTATAAGTGTTATAGGCATGATGGGATGACGGATAAGACCTGGAATGTGCTGGCGGTGTATGTGAATGTGAATGGGGAAAGTGAGGTGGTATTTAAATCATTCAAAGCAGTAGTGGTTTTATCCAGAAAATTTGATTTTAATAATGGTTATTGTGGTAAGGCGGGTAGGAAAGGAGAACGTTCTATCATTGAATTTTCCAATTATTATAATAAGAGTTTAGGAGATACATCCTTCATTTTAGCGGGTCTTTTGGAGGTTAAAAAATTTACTTGAATATATTACCTTGATTTAGTCAAATTCGAATAAATAATAATTTCTTCATTTTTCTATAATCTGGTGGCTGTTTTGCAAGAATATCATCTATGATATTTCGTATTGATCGTAATGTTAATTTGAGAACAGATCTTATCAATAAGATGATGTCTTGTGTTGTTACCCAAACCTTTTCTTCATAGCAAAAGAGTTTTTGAGTGTTCAGGAACAGTTGCGCCAACATCACCATAGCCATGTGCTTATGCCAGCTTTGAGCGCTCCGGGTCTGATACTCATTTAGTCCTAACTCTTTTTTACCTTCTCTAAATGATTTTTCAATAAAGAATCGCTTGCACTGCATATAAGCCAACTCTTTTATTGATGCCCCAGGTTTATAGCACAGGCTATATTTAATGGTACCATCAACATCTTTTCTAATTAATAATTGAAGCACCTGACGCTTCTCTGTTAACGGATTGAATATATAAATCTCTCTGCAATGGAACCAGGCAAACAGTTTTTTTCCTTTGCTTTGATGACGTATTTTCATCCACGTCCAATCCTTCTTTTTCAATCCAGACATGTATTTACGGATTGATATAGATTCTCTGTTTGGTCGTGCGTAAACATTTTTAGGTCCTCTTTTTCCTGGTACGCTGACTGGAACTCTCATTTGGAATGCCTCCAGCCAGATCCCATGGCTATCTGGTACATCGGCAACGAATGGTAAACCTATCTTTATCAAATAACACAATAGATTTGCATCTCGGCCATAAAATGCATCAAAGCAGACCCATTTTACCTTCACCTTTAATTTTAGCACTACATGATCAATGATTTCCTTAGCAAGGTCAATTTTAGTGGCTTCTGATCCTAAAGACAATCTGGCTTGAACAAGATTAACAAGGCTACCTCCGCATAAAGCTCCAAACACACCAACCTGACAGTTGTCTGTTTTTCCAATCTGGCCGCAGTACTGCCTTTTCACCCTGCAGAGAGCTTCCCCTTTTTAGGATTGCCGCTTTCATCAACTATAAAACAAGTATCGTCTTCCAGTCCACACTGTTGTAAAAGATGCCAGAAGTCTAAAGTTATCTTATCCATCAGCTTCGAATAACACCACTTGCCAACGGTTATAAAATGGTGTAAGCATTGCTGACTAGTATTCTGAAGTTCCTGAGCCATCACCTGGCAATTACGTCGTCGACTAACCATTAAGCCCTTCAAATAAGAAGATGCATTTGCTGTTCCGTCTTTTGTCTTGCTTTTAAAGTAAAATGTGAAGCTGAGAAGAAATTGTAACAACCGACTCTCTACGAGTCGGAAATTGCTTATTTTCGACTCATATTTTTGTTTATTAATTAAGCCCGTTCGGTTTCTACTGTTTGGGCTTTTCTTTTGGGATGATGCAAAGGTATGCAAAACCCGCTTCCGTGCAAAGTTTCGACTATAATATGTAAAGAACTATAATTTGACTAAACAGAGTTACATCAAAAATGTAATAGAAATTATGAAAGATGCGATTATTATCACAGACTCAAAATTTGAATTGTCCAATTTTAAAGAATATGCAAAGAGCTTATTTAAATTTAATGACGCAAATGAATTTCAAATTGAATATTATATTCCTTATGAACAGGAAAGTTATTTTTCCATATCAAAGGATAATACTATTTTTAATTTAATGGAAAATAATGAACAGGATCTTATCAGATCTGAGTTTATTACTTTCAATATTTTTGCCTGCCTCTTTTATGAATTCAGTTATTTGAAAAGCATAGTAGCAGCTATTCCCCCGGAAAGAAAAATTATCATTGATAATGACCACGGAACACTTATGCGAATGGAAGAGTTTTTAAATCTTAATTCATATGAAGAGTTCACAAGGGGTTTTGAATAAGGTATGTTGAGAATAATTTCGGTGTGGCCTTATGATGTTTAATTTTGTTGTCGGAAATGATATCGCTTATCTATTGTAATTTTGCTGGATCTATTCGAAAATTGGGAACGGAGCAATTTCCTGAAATATGGGAACCATATATTATATCAACGTGTAAGATCCATAATCCATTTTGATTGTCAAAACAAAATTATCAGGTTTATAAAACAATTGTTCCTTTAACCAGAATATTGGATAATAAAGTGCAGCCTAAACCTTCGATATTTTTTCCTGTAAAGTAGTTCTTTAGCAAACCCAGAATTAGTTAGTTATGAAACATATAGAACGTAATGCAAAAAGAGGATTTGGTCAGCCTGTTATTATAGGTAGAAGATTGACCGTCTTTAGTATTGTATCACATGCCCTTAATAGGGATAATGTAAGTGACTATCTTGAAGAATTTGAACCTTCTAAGTAAGAATTGAAAGCGGCTGTTTTTTATTGTAAAGATAAGGAATGTAAGGTTGTTAAAAGCCCACTTGATCATTATTGTGATGGATGTATTTTGAGGAGTATCAGCGAGGGATGGAAATCCATCAAAGATGATTTTATAGAGTCGGACGGAATATCAATATCTAAAGATGGCAAGACCTTATTTTTAGGATCAGTAAATGAACTTGAAGACTCTGAGTTTGGTGTAATGGGATGGATGCTTGCGGAAGCAGTAGGAAAAAGATGGTTCACATAAATGTATACCTGAAACAAGTTCTATAATGCTTCTCCTTAAATTGTAATGTTCAATACATAGTTAAGCATTATATCAAAATACAAGCGCTATTAATTCAGATATCCTTACTATTAAAATTCTGGGTGTAATCTCCCGATGTCCTCTCTATCTGCGGTTTAAAACCCCATACTGCCAATCCTTTTAATGTCCTTATGTTGAACTTATAGCAGGATCGTTACAGCTTCACCAGCGTTACCAAAACTCCCTATATACGCACTAATCCACTTTTCAGTTTCCCTTTTTGCCCCTTTTAAACAATAACATTTTCTTGAAAACCAGCCTCTTACATCCCCCGTAGATAAAGGTGTTAACAATCCTAATCAAAAATTTCAATTATGAAAAAACTGGCACTGTTTGCAATGATCGCCTTTGCAACAATTATAACATCTACATCTCAGGCGCAGGAAAAAACAGTTATGGTAGGAGGTGCTGCTATGTATCCTTCTAAGAATATCATCGAAAATGCTGTTAATTCAAAAGATCATACTACGCTCGTTGCCGCAGTAAAAGCTGCTGGTCTTGTAGAAACACTGCAGGGAGCAGGTCCTTTCACCGTTTTCGCACCTACTAACAAGGCATTTGATAAATTGCCAAAAGGTACTGTCGAAACATTGCTTAAACCAGAAAACAAAACAATGCTGCAGGGTGTACTCACTTACCATGTAGTAGCCGGAAATCTGGATAGTAAAGCGATTGCAGCGCTGATTAAAAAAGGGAATGGCAAAGCGGAATTAACAACGGTGCAGGGTGGGAAATTATGGCTCTGGATGGAAGGTGGTAAACTGATGATCAAGGATGAAAAAGGTGATGTGGCAAAAGTAACGATTAAGGATGTTCATCAGAGCAATGGCGTGATTCATGTGGTTGATCAGGTATTGATGCACAAATAATCGCTTCGGATTTTTGCTTAAAACAAAAGAGCTTGTATCAACAAAAGATACAAGCTCTTTTGTTTTAAATATTCTTACTACTAATGGTGAGATGCAACATTAGATCCAGACAGTTAATTTATTTAACTTTACAAAACAAAGACAGCAAAAGAACAAAAAATATGCGTAGAAAGTATGGCGCATCCTTAAAAGAAAAAGTAATAAAAATGGTGCATCTGGGGTATTTTAGTAAGAAATGATCGCAGTGATAAGGCCGCAGGAACATTTGCCCAATACCTTGCTGCATTGTCGTGGAATTTAATTTATATTTGTTTACATGAATAAGTATCCAATAGGCTTACAGGATTTTAGAAAAATAAGAAAGGAGGGGTTTATATATATAGATAAAACTCAACCAATCTATAATCTGATAGATTCTGGAAATTATTATTTCCTGAGTCGTCCAAGGCGTTTTGGAAAATCACTATTACTGTCAACTATTAAGGAGATCTTCAATGGGAACAAAGAGCTTTTTGAAGGGCTGTGGATACATGATAAATGGAATTGGGAACAAAAGCATCCTGTGATACATCTCAGATATAGTCAGATTGATTATAAGGGACTCGGGTTGGTAGAAGCGATTAGTAAAGAGCTCGACTTTTTAGCATCAGAATTTGGCATTCAGTTAAGTGAAGAAAGTATTGCATTGAAATTCAGGGAACTGATCAGGAAAGTGGCTAAGAATGGCCGGGTGGTGATCCTGATTGATGAATATGATAAACCCATTACAGACTATCTGGAAGATCTGGAACAAGTGGAGAAGCACAGGGCAGTGTTTAAAAGTTTTTATTCTGTATTAAAAGACGCCGACGAATATATCCGTTTGTTACTTATCACAGGCGTAAGCCGTTTTCCCAAGGTGAGTATTTTCTCAGATTTAAATAATCTTAATGATATTACGATCCATCGTAACTATGCCACTATTGTTGGTATTACTCAGCAGGAACTGGAGAAAACCTTTGCAGAAGAGATAGCCGATATACAGACACAGCAGCCTGATTTATTAAGCAAATTAAAGCTATGGTACAATGGATATGCCTGGCATCAGGATGCTGATCGGGTTTATAATCCTTTTTCGGTTTTGAAATATATGGATGGCCGTGATTTTAGAAATTACTGGTTTCAAACGGGGACACCTACCTGGTTAGTAAACTTAATGAAGCATAATAGGGAGTTTAACCTTGAAAATATTGAAATTGGGGAAAATGCATTGAGCAATTTTAATGTCGAAAACATTGCTACTGTCCCTGTTTTGTTCCAGACAGGTTATCTGACTATTAAAAATTATAATGATACAATTTATGAGTTAAAATATCCCAATAAGGAAGTCGAGGATAGTTTGAATGATGCCTTACTGAGCGCTTACAGAAATGTATATCCTGGTAATGACTCGATGGCGGTTACTAATGATTTGGGCAAAGCACTGAAGAATAATGATATCCCCCGAATGATAAAAGCACTCGATGTACTTTTATCCACCATCCCATATGATCATTGGAAAGCAGAAAGTGAATCTATTTTTCACATCATTGTCCATCTCTCCTTTAAACGTTTAGGTCTTGATGTCCGTAGCGAAGTGCATAGCGCTACCGGAAGGTGCGATGTACTGGTTTTTACTGATCAATATATTTTTGCTGTAGAACTGAAGCTGAATGGCAATGCACAGGGTGCAATTGATCAGATTGTAGAGAAGGGATATCTTCGTTCTTACGAGTTGGATCCAAGAAAAAAAATAGCTGTCGGTATTAATTTCTCAGCTGAGAAAAGAGCCGTATCAGAATTTCTTGTTAAAGAATTGAAATAACTAAAAGAGCTTGTATCTTATCCTGATACAAGCTCTTTTAATTCAAATATTCTTCCAACTAAAAATGAGCAAAATCCTGCGTGTAATCTCCCGTTATCCTCTCCATCGGCGGGTTAAAATACCCATACTTCAAATGCGGGAACTCTTCATGTATCAAATCCTGCAATTGCTTCACACCCAAACACTGACCTGGATCTGTAATTCCTAATCTTCCGAGATACCAATCCGGATCAATATTGAAATTCCTCCACTGTATCATCTTCAGATTCGTATCCCTGATCAGCTTGCGCAGCGCCTCATATTCATCCTCACTATCCGTCATTCCTGGAAACACGAAGTAATTAATTGAAGTCCATCCATTGAACTCATTCACCACTTTCAAACTCTCCACGATATCTTCGAACTGATAATTATTCGGTCTGTAATAAGGCGTATAATACTTCTCCTGCGCAGAATTCAAACTCACACGAATACTATTCAACCCCACCTTACACAATTCTCTCACCGCATCCGGCTTACTACCATTCGTATTGATATTGATACTCCCTTTCGAAGTATGTTTCCTCATCTCAATGATCGACTCACGGATCGTCTCCCACATCAGCAACGGCTCTCCTTCACAACCCTGTCCGAAAGACACGATCGGGAAAGGCGCTGTTTCCAGGTGGGGTACGGTGAATTCTACAATCTCTTCCGCTGTCGGCTTAAACCGCAAACGATCCTGTGTAGAAACAATCGTTTCCTCTTCCGGCTGGAACGAAATACAACCAATACAATTGGCATTACAAGCCGGTGATGAAGGAATCGGACATTCCCAACGACCCATAAAATAATTACGCGCCGCAGGACAATGATACGTCAACGCACAATTATCAGCCAGGTGTTTTACCAATCTGTTGTGCGGATATGCCTGGATCAGGTCTTTTACTCCCTGCTTTACTTTCTTCTCATCAAAACCACCACATTCCTGTCTGATATCATCTTCAATTCTCACTGCCGGTACATAAAACTTTCCATCCAGCCAACCTACTGCTGTATAGCAGAACAATGGCAGCGTAGGAGCATCCGGCAAGGTCTCATATGCCGCTATATAAAATCCTGTATGCGCAGGGGGAATAAAGGCAGCTACCGCCCATCCTTTATCGCACAACTGCATCTCGCCGGTTTCGGCATTCAATCCAATTCCACGACGACCAGGCAATTCATACAATGACCCGCCTTCCGGCAGTTCTATCCATTCGTCCAGTTCTATAGGCCATGCATCCCAGCCACTACGGCCGGTGGTAAGCATGGTTGTATCTTCGAAAATATTCCCCTGACCGTCGGAATATAAAATGTACGGCGACTGTTTTAACATACTGAGTTGTGATTAAAGCCTGCTCTTAAAAAATGCATTCATTTCAGCTTCTTTATCTGCACCGGGTTCATCCAAAACTTCCAGTTGCAGTACTTTGTTGTCTTTAAAGTCTAAAGTGAGCAGGTCGTTGCGCAAAATTAAGTTATTCAGGCGGCTCCAGCTAATCACCTTTTCTGAGAAGGTGGTAGGCAGGATAGCACCATTGATATCTACTTTAATATATGAAGGCATGAAAATCTTGTATTCTGCATAACCAATGTACGCCGTGGCAATACCTGTGAGGAACAGGAAACCGGCTACCAGCGGCTGCATATGGGTTAACACATACAAACACCCTGTGAGACAGGCAAACGCCTGTACGGTACGTGCAAGACTGTTGGCAGACTGTATATTCTTAAACCTCCTCATCATAAAAGGGAAGACAAGGCTACCAATGCCCAGCAGGAAAAAGAAACCCGCCACGAACCAGTTAGGGTTGGGCCTGTTGTAAATACCGATGGTAATTAATAAAAAAAGTATGCCGATGAGGCCATGCATAGCTGGCTGCAACCGCAAGCGGGTCATGGCATTGGGATGTAAGATCCTTATTTTATAAGATTGCATGTGTGTAATTACTTGTTTTGAAAACCCCGCCGGCATTACTTATTATCCGGATGCACCATCAAATTACATAACTTGAAAAGCACTCTCGCACCCACATTCGCATCCCACTCTTCATGTGCACTGCTTACCTCACTCAGATCAAACCCAATCAGCTTACGACCACTCGCCAGGATCTTTGCAAATAGATAATAAATCTGCTCACACTCAAACCCACCCGGCACCGGCGTACCCGTATGCGGACACAATTTCGGATCCAGACCATCTATATCAAAACTGATATACACCTGTTGTGGCAAACAGTCTATCACCTCATTCGCAATCGTCGCCCAGTTCACCCCTTCGTACTGACGGTGTTTGATATCCCTGTCAAAAAAAGTATGGACCCTTTCCTTATTATCTTCTATGTATTGCAGTTCTTCTTCGCAGTAATCACGTATACCTAGTTGAACGAGCTTCGTCACGGCTGGCACTTCGTTCAGTACATTGTACATAATAGATGCATGGGAGTACTGGAAACCTTCGTACCCATTGCGCAAATCGCAATGTGCATCGATCTGCAGGATGCCGAATTCACCTTTCTCTTCCGCCAGCGCTTTAATATAACCAAGCGGGGTTGAGTGATCTCCACCTACCAGGCCTACGAGCTTGTCCTGTTCCAGTAAGGATTTCGTTTGACTATATACCCACTCGTTCATGAGTGCCGTACCTTTATTCACGTCTACGAGCGTCTTTTTCAGAAATTCATTTTCGGAAATATCGCCACCTTCTATGAGGAATTTGAGGTAGAGCTCAGCTTCTTTGCGGAGGTAATCGCTACGGAGCAACATGTGCTTGTCCGGGTCACGCATGTAAAAGCCTTTTCTCCACCCTTCTTTTACATCAGGATCCAGGAGGTCGACCTGTAACGACGCTTTACAGATTTGTTCAGGTCCTCTTGCCGTACCGTGACAGTAGGAAACCGTCACCTCCCATGGAATGGGGAGTAAAACGAGTGATGCATCCTCTTCAGTGGTTGGTAAACCAAAGATATTATTGGATACCAGGCTGACAGAATTAGGATCAAAGTTGGATAAATCCGCCATGATTATGAAGTTCTTATACTAATTTTCGGCGCAAAGATAGTACTTTCTATATAAAGCGGTATTGCACAGCGTGGCCCCGAAATGGAGGCATAAAGGCAGAGCCGGCTTTTATGATAAATATCATGTTCCCTTTCATGTAAAAATTCCACTTTCAAACCTCATTTTGCCGTAATTTTGCGCATCGAAGTGTGAATGAAGCGCATTGATGGATAAAAAAACACATTAAGGGGAAGCTTAAGATCTATTACGATATGAAGAAGTCTAATATTGTTTTATTGGTGTTGATTGCTGTAGCAATAGGGGTGATTGTAACAGTGGCCGGTGATTTCAGCACCTATGAAACATTCGCCACAGCTCGTCAGAAAGAAGGAAAAGAATTCCAGGTGATCGGAAAACTGGATACCACCAAAACTATGCTGTATGATCCTGCAAAGGATGCTAACCTGTTTACCTTTTATGTGCAGGACAAATCCGGTGAAGTCTGCAAAGTAATTTATTTCGGTACTAAACCCACCGACTTCGAAAAAGCAGAAAGCGTTGTGCTGACTGGCAAAATGATCAAAGATGGTGAATTTCACTGTGGCAAGATCCTCATGAAGTGCCCGTCTAAATATAAAAACGACCAGGTAGCGGTTGGCAACAAAGTATAAGCCATTCGCCTTATAATATTAAAATAGTAGTTAATGGCCCGCACCGTCGGGCTATTTCTTCATTCTAGCACCAATTATCTTGAAGACGACATATATAGGAGAGCATTTATTGCCAGGGCAGTTTGGACATTTTTTTGCAGTTCTGGCGTTCGTAGCCTCGATAGTGGCCACTGCCAGCTATTGGGTGAGCGTACGTACCGACGATGAGGTAAAGAAGCGTTCATGGAAGCTGCAGGGCCGTTGGGCATTTATCATTCAGGCGGCATCCGTATTCGCCGTATTTGCTTGCCTGTATTATGCATTGTACAATCACTTTTTTGAATATAAATATGTCTGGCGCAACTCAAGCCGTGATCTTCCGGTTAGTTTGCTGTTGTCCAGTTTCTGGTCTGACCAGGAAGGTAGTTTTATGCTCTGGTCTATCTGGCAGAGCATACTGGGTCTCGTACTGATCCGTACCACTAAAAAGTGGGAAGCACCTGTGATGACCATGCTCTCATTTGCACAGGTGTGCCTGGGCAGTATGCTGATCGGTATCTTCATTTTAGATTACAAAGTGGGTAGCAACCCGTTCCTGTTGTTGCGCCATGCAGCGGAAAACCAGGGGCTGCCATGGGTAAATAGTCCGAACTACCTCAACTTTATCAAAGATGGTAATGGTCTGAACCTGTCCCTGCAGAACTATTGGATGGTGATTCACCCGCCGATATTGTTCCTAGGTTTTGCTTCTACAGTTGTACCTTTTGCTTTTGCCTTTGCAGGTCTGTGGACCCGGGAATATAAAGAATGGATCAAACCAGCCCTGCCATGGGCCCTGTTCAGCGCTGCTGCATTGGGTCTTGGTATTATGATGGGTGCTGCATGGGCGTATGAGTCGCTGACATTTGGTGGTTACTGGGCATGGGATCCGGTAGAAAATGCCTCCCTCGTGCCATGGCTCACGCTGGTAGCGGGTATTCACACTTTACTGGCCTTTAAGTCGTCCGGCCATGCGCTGAAAGCGACCTTCTTCTTCTTCTTCATTACCTTTATTTTAATACTGTACTCTACCTTCCTGACCCGTAGTGGCGTATTGGGTGACACTTCTGTACACTCCTTTACGGATCTGGGTATGAGCGGACAACTGGCCTTCTTCCTCTTTGCGTTCATTCCGGCTTTTGCCATGCTGATCGCGCGCAGGAAAGAGATCCCGGCCATTCACAAAGAAGAAAGTACTTATTCCCGCGAGTTCTGGCTCTTCATCGGTTCCCTGATCCTGATGATTGCCGCTATCCAGATCACTTTTACCACTTCCATCCCGGTGTGGAACAAGCTGATTAACAACCTGGGTATCAAGAAATTGCTGAACCTGACAAATGATATAGCACCTCCTGCGGATGGTGTATTCCATTATAATAAGATCCAGATCTGGGTCGCAATCGTGATCGGTATACTCACCGCTGTCGTGCAGTTCCTGAAATACAAGGATACGCCGAGAGGGGAGTTTACCCGTAAACTGATGATCCCGACAGCATTGGCACTGGTAGCGACCGTGCTCTCCGGCTGGCTGGGCAAAGTAAACTATGATGCTTACGGCGCGGGTTTCCTGATGGCGATCTACCTGATGATGTTTGCGAGCTACTATGCGATCATTGCGAACATTGCTTACATCTGGATCGGTCAGAAAGGTAAGCTAAAGGCGGCAGGTGCTTCTGTGGCACATATCGGTTTTGGTATGGTGCTGCTGGGTATCGTGATCACTTCGTCCAAGAAAGAAACCATCTCAATCGACAGGATGAAAATGCTGGATGGCGGTTTCTTTGGAGCGAACAGTAAGGAGAATCCACGTGAGAACCTGATGCTGCCACGTAATTTCCCTGTACAGATGGGGGATTACCACGTCACCTACGCAGGTGACTCCCTGCCGGCGGGCGAATCGAAGACATTCTACCTGGTAAGGTACGATCGTAAAGATCCAGCTACCGGTAAAACACTGGAAGCGTTTACCTTACATCCGGATGCGTTCCTGAGCAACAAGGGAGAAGCGACGCTGACACCCAACCCGGATTCAAAACATTATTGGAACAAGGATATCTTTACTTATATTACAGCTGTTCCTTTGAAAGAAGATGACAGCGATACGGCTACTTATCAGCCGCATGTGGTAGCACAGGGTGATTCTATCTTCTTCTCCAACGGGTACATGGTGATGGAAGGCCTTGACCCTCAGCCAACCAGCCGTAACTATGCTGCTGAGCCCAATGACCTGGCTGTGGGTGCAACCCTGAAAGTATATACCAAGAACAATGACCAGTATAACCTGAAGCCGATTTACCTGATCCGCGACAGTAGTTACGAATATAATATCCCGGATACCGTGGCACCACTGTCACTCTATGTTCGCTTTAGTAAAATCCTGCCAAAGGATAAAAAGGTTGAACTTGAAGTAAAAGAATCCACCGTTTTCAGGGATTACATAGTGATGAAAGCCTTCATCTTCCCATTCATCAATGTATTGTGGATAGGGGTGATCGTAACGGTGATCGGATTCATTATGAGTATGTTCCAGCGTCTGCGTCAAAACAAAGAAAAGCCAGCTGTAAAGAAACCTTTGACAAAGGAAAAGGTGGTTTAATAGTCTGACGATATAAATGAATGAATTGATACAGGTAATAATCTCGGTTATTACCTGTATTGTTTTTTAATAATAATTGACTCTCCATGAATAGCAGATGGCTGCGCGTTTCTCTTATGATCCTTACGTCTTTGGTGCTGGTATATTACCTGGGGCCAAGGCCAGCTGTGCCGGTGTATGATCCAAAGTTTCCGCAGGTACCGGACAATGTTACGGAGCTGGACAAATACGTTCGTCAGAAAGAGGCACAGCATAAACTGAAGCCGGATAATGAGGCGAGGATCGTGTGGCGTGATTCCCTGCATGCGAAAACGGAATATGCGTTGGTGTATCTGCATGGTTTTTCTGCCAGTCAGGGAGAGGGGAACCCGGTGCACCTGAATTTTGCAAAGCGATATGGGTGTAACCTGTACCTGTCCAGGCTGGATGCGCATGGACTGGATACGACTGAGCCATTGCTGACAATGACGGCGACAGGGTTATGGAAGGATGCCAAAGAAGCGCTGGCGATTGGCAAGGGATTGGGGGAGAAAGTGATTTTGATGGGTACATCTACAGGTGGTACGCTGGCATTGGAACTGGCGGCGACGTATCCGAATGATGTGTATGCGGTGATTAATTTGTCGCCAAATATTGAGATTAATAATGACATGGCTTTTTTGACAAATAATCCCTGGGGGTTGCAGTTGTCGAGGATTGTGATGCATGGGAATTATAGTGAGTCGAAGGATAAGGATCCGTTGCGGGCGCAGTATTGGTACACGCGGTACAGGCTGGAAGCGGTAGGGGAGTTGCAGGGATTGTTGGAAACGACGATGGTGCCGGCTACATTCAGGAAGATAAAGCAGCCGGTACTGAATTTATATTATTATAAGGATCCTTTACACCAGGATCCGACAGTGAAGGTGAGTGCGATATTGAAAATGGAGAATTGGCTGGGTACGGCGGATAGTTTGAAGGAGGCGGTGGCAATACCGGAGGCGGGGAGTCATGTGATTGGGTGTTATATGACATCGCATGATGTGAAGGGTGTGGAGAAGGCGATTAATGAGTTTGCGCAGCGGAAGTTGAAGATGGATACGGTGATGCAGAAGGCGGATAATTGAGTTTATTTGAGATTTGTGGATGCAGGGAATTGCGCTTAATGCCGGCCACAGGCCATTTTGCGGAAGGAGAAAGCCCCGGAAATATCATAAAAGATTAATATCAGTTCCTATTGATATTTACCTTAACTTTAGCATAGTATTAGGAATACTTTAAGAAATGGGTCGTTCAATATCCGCATTTTTCATTTTTATCATGCTTTGCCTCTTTAGTAGTGTAGGGGTCTTTGCCCAGACCAAACACGGTCTGGATAGTATTCCTCTCAGTGCTGTTATAGTCAATGGCGACACCATTCCAAGCATTACTCTCCGCATAGTAGAAGTTATCGATAAATTGCCAAAGAAGTTCCGTAAACAGCGTGAAGCATGGACTCGTCTGCGCAACGCGGTGTATGTAACTTATCCTTATGCAGTACAGGCTTCCAGGATTCTGAAAGATGTGAATAGCAGACTGGCTACTTTACATGACAAAAAGGATCGGAAGGCTTACCTGGCAAGTGTAGAGAAACAGATGAAGGCGCAGTTCGGCGATAAGCTGGAGAATTTGTCAATTTATCAGGGGCGTATATTAATGAAGTTGATAAACAGGCAGACTGGTCAGAACTGTTATGAGATCATTAAGGAATTGAAGGGAGGGTTTTCTGCACGGATGTGGCAAACGGTGGCTTTCTTTTTCGGGGGGAATTTGAAGAGTGAGTATGATTTGAATGAGGATAAGGATATAGAGGCGATTGTGCAGGAGATAGAGATATATCGGGGATCGAGGGCATCCAATTAAGTGGTGTAGGAATAATAATTAAATGATTTTAAAGATTATAACGACAAGGCTCCCAACCTATATTTAACAAGACTTTGAAGCGGCGGTTGCCGCTTTTTTTATAACTTTCACACATGCGATTCAAAATTATTTTAGGCGGCCTCCTGCTTTGGAGTGCTGCAACCATGGCCCAGGACAGCGTATTGTACATTGTTGACAGTGTAGAGGCGACGAATGGCCTTGAGCAACTTACACCCGACAAGATCGCCCTTATTAATATTGTGAAAAGTCCGACTTTACAGGCGCAGTATGGCGCTAAGGCGGCGAATGGGATCATGTATATTGAGACCAGGCCATTTGCACGCAGGCGGTATAATCGGTTATTTACGAGTTTGTCACCTGCTTTTGAGGCAGCGATTAAGAAATATGGGGATGATAGTAAATTTCAGTACATACTGGATGGTACTAAGATAGATGACAACTCGGTGAATATGCTGGCGGCGCTGGAAAAGAAAAATATTACCAGCCTGGTAGTGGTGGATGGAGATACGCTGAAGAAGACGTATGATGTGAAGGATAGGAAAGTGGGGGTGATTATTACATCGAAATAAAACGATATGAAACCTGGTTGTGAGGGGGGTACTCACAAAAAATATAACTCATTATATGAAAGAGGCAGGTATAGTTTCAGGAAGGCTGTATTTCTCCATTTAAAATAAACATCTGGTATCCGAAAGGATGAGGTATTTATTTTAAAATGGATGTTTATTCTCCATTTAAAATAAACATCTGATATCCGAAAGGATGAGGTATTTATTTTAAAATGGATGTTTATTCTCCATTTAAAATAAACATCTGGTATCCGAAAGGATCAGGTATTCCTATCAAAATGGATGTTTATTCTCTATTCCATATAAACATCCTTTATCCCAAGGGTCACATATTCCGCTCAAAACGGATGTTTTTCCTCATTAGGGTTATATTTGCACCCGAAAGGAAAGAATTCACGATGAAATTAGACATATTAGCAATAGTCGCGCATCCCGATGATGTGGAGCTGGCTTGTGCAGGTGCCCTTATGGTACATGCGGCCCAGGGAATGAAAATAGGCGTACTGGACCTGACAAAAGGAGAATTGGGTACGCGGGGCACCCCCGAAACCCGTGCAGCAGAGGCGGCAGATTCTGCCAGGATTATGGGACTGGATGTAAGAGAAAACCTGGGATTGCCGGATGGCTTTTTCAGAAATGATACAGCAGAGCAATTGCAGGTGATAGCGATGATCAGGAAATATCGCCCTGAAATAGTGCTGACGAATGCCCGTGAGGACCGTCATCCGGATCATGGACGTGCGGCGGTGCTGGTGGCGGATAGTTGTTTTTTATCTGGTTTGAGGAAGATAACAACAACATTAGAAGGACAAGAGCAGGAAGCCTGGCGCCCGAAACAGGTATTCCATATGCTGCAGAATAAAATAGAAAACCCTGATTTTGTGGTAGATATCTCTGGGGTAATAGAGCGGAAGAAGGAAGCGATCAGGAGTTTTAAAACACAGTTTTTAGCCCCGGCGGCAGACAATGAGCCTGCTACTTATATTTCTTCACCTGCGTTTTTTGAGAATATTATCAGCCGTGACAGATCATTTGGCCAGCTGGTGGGGGTAGCATATGCAGAAGGATTTACGACAGCTAAAATGCTGGGAATCAGGAGTTTTAATGATCTTATTGGAAATGTTACCTGAGGTTGGGGCGCTTGGGAATAACTAATTTGTGGAACCTGTTGTAGAACTGTGGCGCTTAAAACACACTGTTCCTTTGCCATATATAACAGCGAAGGAACAGACATTTTATATTATTAAAAAGATTGGAATAATTAAGGGCAATAAGAATCTGATTCCCGGGTTGGGAATAGAAAATGGTATGAGTACGGTACACCGTTGCCCTTCAAACATTAGATGAACAGATCTTGAGTGGCATCAAATTCATCATGTTTACTGAAACTGTTTTTAATGAACGGAATCAGAGCAAGGCCTATCGTTATAATCACTAAGAGTACGTTTTTCGCTTTCATATCCTGTCGTTTTATTGTGAATGGATGAGTATACTTATATAACTAAATAACGTGCCAAAAAGTTACGTTTCCTTTCGAAAATCGTTAAGAAAGTATTAAACAGGGGAAAAAGTGAAACAAGATTTGAATTTCCTCAATGCAGTACAGGCGCAACGAAGTATATAGACTTTTTCAATAACCTATTAGGAAAAATCTATTTGACTAATTATGAATAGACTGTGACCTTTGCACCGAAAATTTAACCGCAGCAAGAAATAGTAACCAACAATATAAATAATCATCAAGCACATGAAGAATGCAACTTTATCTCTGGGTGCACAGTTCCCCGAGTTTAAGAAAACGGCAGTAGTATCTATCGAGAAAGGAAAAGAGTTTTACGAACTGACTTCAGAGGAGCTGAAAGCTTCCGGCAAATGGTTAGTGATGTTCTGGTGGCCTAAAGATTTCACTTTCGTATGTCCTACAGAAATCGCTGAGTTCAACAAAGCTTACCAGGATTTCGTAGACCGTGATGCGATCCTGATCGGTGCTTCTACCGACAGTGAGTTCGTACACGCAGCATGGAGAAGAGATCACGAAGATCTGCGTGGTCTGCAGTTCCCAATGCTTGCTGACACCAGCAAATCTCTGGCTACAGAATTAGGTATTTTGGAAGAAAATGAAAAAGTTGCTTACCGTGCTACTTTCATCGTTGATCCTCAAGGTATTGTACGTTGGGTATCCCTGTATGACCTGAACGTAGGTCGTAATGTGAAGGAAGTACTGCGCGTACTGGATGCATTGCAGACAGACGAGCTGTGCCCTTGTAACTGGGAAAAAGGTCAGGCTACCCTGAACGCGTAATTTTTTATTTCGAGGTCCATAGTCAGCGCCTTTCAGGTTGTCCGGCTATGGACTTTTTCTTACCCGTAACTTTGTAATATTATATATATGTTCGCAACATCCAACCAGGATACAGCTGTGCAGTTGCTGCAGGCAGTGGGATTGACAGAGAGTGCATTATCTACACGTTTACATGCATTGGCTAATGCAGACGCAAGATATCTGAAAGATTTGAAGATAAATGTGACGAATGGTCTGAATTCCAGCAACTTAACCAAGAAGGAAGCTTACCTGATCGGTTTGTCAGTAGCGGTAAATGAGAAGAACGCTGAGTTGCAGGCAGCATTTGAAAAGCTGGCAATAGCAGAGGGTGCGAATGATAAAGAGGTGGCAGAAGTGATCAGCTGTACCAGTCTGCTGGTAGCTAATAATGTATATTACCGTTTCCGTCACTTTGTGAAGAAAGAGTTCTATACTACCCAGCCAGCAGGTATCCGTATGAGTATCATGGCGAACCCGATTTTAGGGAAAGAATTCTTCGAATTGATAAGTTTAGTAGTTTCTGCTTTGAACGGATGTGAAATGTGTGTATCTTCGCACGAAGAAGCACTGATAAAACACGGCACCACCCAGAACCGTATCTTAGATGCAGTTAGGCTGGGCGCGGTTTTGAGAAGTTTAATCGTGTTACTGTAAGTGATAGGTTTCTTACCGGGAAAGATCTTACCGAAAGAACAATAATCCTGAAATTCGTCATTGCCATGGGCATTTCGGAGGGATGAATGGCCTGCCGACAGTTAATGTGGATAAATTTTTCAAGGTGCGGAAGTCTGGTTAAATACTGTTGTAAAACAGGACGGGGCTAACCATCGAAGGTAGCAGGTATTGTCCGCCATAAGGCTGTACCGGTTACTGGTTGAAGAGGAAAGCTATTAAAGTACTGCCGGAAGGTGGTCATTTAATCAGGTTTCTAAGGTGTGGATAATTAATATTTATTTGCGCAATGCGTTTGTAAATGATTGATGACCACCGCTTTAATGTTGAAAAACATTACAATAAATACTTTTATTCATTAATCACGGGATGTGATAGTTTGCAAATTCAAAATAATTTGCGACTTTTGCAGTCCAAAATTTTTCTATCATGGCAAGAGTATGTCAGGTGACAGGAAAGAAGCCTATTACGGGTCACCATGTTTCCTTCTCTAACATTAAGACTAAGAGAAGATTTCTGCCTAACCTGCAGAAAAAACGTTTTTTCCTGGCGGAAGAGGATCGCTGGATATCTTTGAAAGTTTCTGCTGATGCGTTAAGAACCATCAACAAAAACGGTTTGTATGCAGTAGTTAAAGAATTGCGTGCAGCTGGACAAACAATCTAATCGTAAGCATTCAACTTAATTTGTATACAAAATGGCAAAAAAAGGTAACAGGGTGCAAGTAATACTGGAGTGCACAGAACACAAAACTTCTGGTCAGCCAGGTACTTCCCGCTACATCAGCACCAAGAATAAAAAGAACACTCCTGAGCGTCTGGAGTTGAAAAAGTACAATCCTATTTTAAGGAAAGTAACTGTACACAAAGAAATCAAATAATTGATCGTTAATGTTGGTAGTTAATCGTTTATCCTATTGATGCGATTGGCAATTGACTGGATAGATTTTTGACAATTCACTTAACTTTTAAGTAAAAAATATTATGGCAAAAGCAGCTTCCAAGAACTCGAAAGTAAAAGATGCTAAAGCAGCCGCTGAATCCAAGGTTTGGACTAAGGTAATCAAGGCGGTACGTTCTCCGAAAACTGGTGCATATACCTTTAAAGAGGCTATCGTGCACAAGGACAAGGTTCAGGAGTACATGGCTAAGTAATTCGGCTTTACTAAACTATATTTAAAGCTGTCTCGTTAAAAAACGGGACAGCTTTTTTGATTTATATAATAGGACCGGTCTGTACATGTATATGGAGCATTAGTGAGTTTTCAGGAAATTATAGGTCTGTTCCATCCGGGATTTTGTGCAGAAAGAAGGTCTCCTCATTCGGAACAGGATAGAAAAGGAGGTCTCCTCATTCAGAACAGGATAGAAAGGAGGTCTCCTCATTCGGAACAGGATAGAAAAGGAGGTCTCTCATTCAGAACAGGATAGAAAGAAGGTCTCCTCATTCAGAACAGGATAGAAAGAAGGTCTTTCATTCGGAACAGGATATTAACCCGGAAGGAATCAGCGCTGAATGGCACACCCAAACGACCGCTTCCAACGGTTATAATACTATTTTATTACCCAGCTCCACATTTTTCTGTAAATTGGCGCTGTAATTATATTTCATCCACATTTGTTCAGTCCGTCGCGGTAAAAAACAGACAGCTATGAGTTTTTTCAATAAGCTTTTTTCAAGAGAAAAGAAGGAAAGCCTGGATCAGGGATTACAAAAGACAAAAGAAAGTTTCTTAAACAAGCTTGGTCGTGCCATCGCCGGAAAATCTTCCGTTGATACCGAAGTCCTCGATAACCTCGAGGAAGCCCTCGTATCTGCAGATGTAGGCGTGGATACCACTGTACAGATCATAGATAGGATCGAAAAAAGAGTATCTAAAGATAAATACCTGGGTACCGGAGAACTGAACAAGATCCTGCAGGAGGAGATCGCCAACCTCCTTGTCGATGCACCTGACAGCGGTTTCCGTGACTTCGATACCCCTACCGGCAAAAAGCCTTATGTGATCATGGTCGTAGGCGTAAATGGTGTTGGCAAAACTACTACCATCGGTAAACTCGCTTACAACTTCAAGAAAGCCGGCAAAAACGTCATGCTCGGTGCGGCAGATACCTTTCGCGCTGCAGCAGTAGACCAGCTTACAATCTGGAGCGAGCGCGTAGGCGTGCAGATCGTAAAGCAGGCCATGGGCTCCGATCCGGGAGCAGTCGCCTTCGATACCGTACAGAGCGGTGCTGCCAAAGATGTGGATGTGATCATCATCGATACAGCCGGCCGTTTGCACAACAAAGCCCACCTGATGGATGAGCTAAGCAAGATTAAACGTGTAATGAAGAAAGTACTGCCCGAAGCCCCCCACGAAGTATTGCTGGTACTGGATGGCTCTACCGGTCAGAACGCACTGGAACAGGCTAAGCATTTTACCGCTGCCACCGAAGTGACTGCCCTGGCTATCACCAAACTGGATGGTACCGCAAAGGGTGGTGTAGTACTTGCCATCGCAAACCAGTTTAAAATTCCTGTTAAATATATTGGTATCGGTGAAAAGATGGAAGATCTGCAAGTCTTTAATAAAGTAGAATTTGTAGATTCTCTGTTTAGCATTTAAACACTGATGCAGCATGGCACTAATGAAGGCCCTGTAAACAATTGCAGGGCTTTTTATATATCCATAAAAATTGCAATTTCTTACAATAGGTTCACTAAATAGACGTTTATACATAAATGAGAATTGACAATTCGTAATTAATTAATTACCTTTGCAGTTCTTTGAACAAATATAACCCCCACTAAGGCTCATAGTCACTAAACAGCAAGTCTCGCTGTTCTCTTCAGTTTCGTGTCTGGATGTCTTCGTGGCGGTAATCAGACAAGCCATCTGCTTGTTTGCCCGATAAAAAATTATTCGCGCTTGAAGACAAAAACTTTAAAGAAAGATAAGGTCAATATTATTACGCTTGGATGTTCCAAGAACATGGTAGATTCTGAGGTACTCAGCGGACAGTTGCTTGCCAATGAAATTGATGTGGTACACGAGAGTGCTAAAAAAGATCATAATATCGTAGTGGTGAACACCTGCGGTTTTATCGATAAAGCAAAAGAGGAATCCATCAATACCATCCTTGAACAGGTAGAACTGAAACAAGACGGTCGTCTCGACAAGGTCTATGTGACCGGTTGTCTCAGTGAACGCTATCGTGGGGATCTTGAATCAGAAATTCCGGGTGTGGATGCCTGGTTTGGTACCATGGAGCTGCCGCTCATCCTCAAGAAATTTGACGCTGATTATAAAGCAGAACTGCTCGGCGAAAGATTGTTGAGTACACCTACACATTATGCCTATCTGAAAATTGCAGAAGGTTGTAACCGCACCTGCTCATTCTGTGCGATTCCTTTAATGCGCGGCGGACACGTATCCAAGCCCATGGAAGCGATCATTACAGAAGCAGAGAAACTGGTGAACTCCGGTGTGAAAGAGATCATGCTCATTGCGCAGGAACTGACTTATTATGGTCTGGATCTGTATAAGCAGCGTAAACTGGCAGATTTATTGCGCGCTTTGGCAAACGTGAAAGGATTGGAGTGGATCCGCCTGCATTATGCTTACCCGCACAAATTTCCAATGGAAGTATTGGATGTAATGAAGGAGTTCCCGAACATCTGTAATTACATCGATATGCCGCTTCAACATGCTGCAGACAATATGCTGAAATCCATGAAACGCCAGATCACCCGGGTGGAAATGGAAGAATTGGTAACAGCTATCAGGGAAAAAGTTCCCGGCATTGCACTCCGTACTACACTTATCACCGGCTATCCCGGTGAAACGCTGGAAGATGTGGAAGAACTCAAAGCCTTTCTCGAAAAGATGCGTTTCGACAGGGTAGGGGTCTTTACCTACAGCCATGAAGAAGGTACCAGTGCTTATGACCTGGAAGATAATATCCCGGCAGAAGAAAAAGAACGCAGAGCACAGGAGATCATGGAAGTACAACAGGAAATCTCTCTCGAAAAAAATCAGGAGATGGTTGGAAAGATCTACCGCGTGATCGTCGACAAAAGAGAATCAGGCCGTTATCTGGCACGTACTGAATTCGATTCGGTAGAAGTAGATAATGAAGTAATTATAAACACAACCAGGCGCCTGAAACCCGGGGAATTTGTCAATGTAAGAATTACGAAAGCTTACGATTATGACCTGGAAGGTGAGCTTGTATAAGTGTACATCCAACGCAGGTATGAATGCGTAAGTTTTGTTCAGAGAAACAACAGGAAAAGTAACCCAGTGCATAGAATTCACTGGGATGATATACCAGGGCTCCCGACGGAGCCTGATCAAAGCAAATCAATGATAACATTTGAAACATTAGGCTTACAAGAGCCCCTTTTAAAAGGAATCCAGGACCTCGGATTCGTAGCGCCTACACCAATACAGGAAAAAGCTATTCCTGTTCTATTGGGCGGAGATAGAGACTTCGTAGGTTTAGCCCAGACGGGCACAGGTAAAACGGCAGCATTTGGCCTGCCTTTGTTACAGCAGATAGATATTAAACAGCGTCACCCTCAGGGGCTTATATTATGCCCTACCCGTGAACTGTGCCTGCAAATCACCAATGACCTGAAGAATTTCAGCAAGCACCTGGGAGATGTAAGCATCGTAGCGGTATATGGCGGTTCCAGCATTGTACAGCAATTGCGCGACCTGAAGAGAGGCGTACACATCGTGATAGCTACTCCTGGTCGTTTGCTGGATATTATTGACCGTAAAGCGGTTAATTTCACAAACGTACGTTATGTTGTACTGGATGAAGCAGATGAAATGCTGAACATGGGTTTCCAGGAAGACATCAACAGTATTCTTTCCAACACTCCTGAAGGAAAAACCACCTGGTTGTTCTCCGCTACTATGCCACAGGAAGTACGCCGTATCGCTCAGAAATACATGACCGATCCGTTCGAACTGACTGTAGGTAACAAGAACAGCGGTAACGTCAATATCGAGCACGAATACTACATCGTGCGTCCCCGTGAAAAATATGCGGCGCTGAAACGTATCGTGGATTTCAACCCTGAGATCTTCGGTATCATCTTCACCCGTACTAAAATAGAATCACAGGAAATCGCAGAATCACTGATCCGTGATGGTTACGACGCCGATGCGCTGCACGGTGACCTGACCCAGCAACAGCGTGATAAAGTGATGAAGCGCTTCCGCGAAAAATCACTGCAGGTACTGGTAGCAACTGACGTTGCTGCTCGTGGTATCGACGTTGACAACGTAACACACGTTATCAACTACGAACTGCCTGATGACGTAGAAAACTACACGCACCGTTCCGGTCGTACCGCACGTGCCGGTAAATCAGGTATCTCTATTGCTATCATCAGCAGCCGTGATATCGGTAAAATCCGTCAGATCGAACGCGTGATCGGTAAGAAATTTGTGAAAGCTGAAGTGCCAGATGGTTTTGCAGTATGTGAAAAACAACTGTTTGGCCTGGTGCATAAAGTTCACGCCGTAACTGTAAACGAAGAGCAGATTGAACCATACCTGGAACGTATATATGAAGAGTTCCAGAACATGAGCAAAGAAGAGATCATCAAACGTTTCGCTTCTCTTGAGTTCAATCAGTTCCTGGAATATTACCAGGATGCACCTGATCTGAACGTGAAGGAAGAAAGACGTACTTTCGAAGCTGGTGCTGAACGTGGTGCACGTGGTACTGGTAAGTTCACCCGCCTGTTCATCAACCTGGGTTCAGTAGATGACTTTACCCGTGGCGATATGCTGCGCTACCTGTGCGATACCAGTGGCGTACGTGGTAACAAGATCGGTCGTATTGATCTGAAAGGTGTTTACTCCTTCTTTGAAGTAGAAAACGATGTAGTAGATAAATTCCAAGAGACTTTCAAGAAGGCTGAGTACAATGGTCGCAGCGTGAGAATTGAAATGTCACAGGATGGTGATCGTCGCAGAAGCGGTGGCCCGGGTGGCGGAGGTCGCAGCCGTGAAGACGGTGGTGGCAGACGTCGTTGGGAAGGTAGCGGCAGCGGTAGTGGAGCAGCAGGTTCACGCCCAGGATTTAAGAAGAGATATTAATCGACTTAAATGAATATTAGAATCCCGTCTCGTTATAATACGAGATGGGATTTTTGTTTTTAGGAAGGAAGCCTTCGCCGGATTTTTATTGTGGCCGGATAGTTGATGATATGATCACGATTGGGCTTCCAAATTCAAAATTTGAACTATCTTGTATCCACAGTCCTTTCCCGGTTTATGACTAAAGAAAACACGCATCAATTACAGCCCGTAGAGCCCTTTTCTCTCTTTTCTGAACAAGACATTACATTGTTTCAGGAGGGCAAACACCCGCATCTTTATGAAAAATTTGGCTCCCATCAAACCACGTTTCAGGGGGTCAATGGTACGTATTTCGCCGTTTGGGCGCCAAATGCGACGTACTTGTCCGTGATAGGAGACTTCAATGACTGGGACCAGCATCGTCACCATTTGTACCCCAGATGGGACAAATCGGGGATTTGGGAAGGATTCATTCCGCAGGTAGAAGCAGGGGTATGCTACAAATATTTTATCCGTTCCAATTCAGGGGAGGAACTGCGCAAGGGGGATCCTTATGCTAACTACTGGGAACTGCGCCCCAAAACGGCTTCTATTACCTGGGAGCTGGATTACAAGTGGAACGACAGCAGCTGGATGAAGACAAGGGGGCAGCACAATAGTCTGCAGAGTCCATATTCAGTATACGAATTACATTTAGGTAGCTGGCAGCGGCCAGATCCGAATAATCACGAGGTATTTTACAATTACGGCGAAATAGCTGCAAAATTGATCCCATATGTAGAGGAAATGGGTTTTACCCATGTGGAACTGATGCCGGTAATGGAGCACCCTTTTGATGGTTCGTGGGGGTACCAGGGTACGGGGTATTATGCACCTACTTCCCGATATGGTACACCGCAGGAATTCATGGCGTTTATAGATGCGTTTCACCAGGCAGGTATCGGTGTGATACTGGATTGGGTACCTTCGCATTTTCCATATGATGAGCATGGGTTGTTCCGTTTTGATGGCAGTCATACGTATGAATATGCCGATATGCGGAAAGGGTTTCATCCGGACTGGAACAGTTACATCTTCAACTATGCGCGCAATGAAGTGCGGTCTTTCTTATTGAGCAATGCCATATTCTGGCTTGATAAATTTCATGCAGATGGGTTACGTGTGGATGCTGTTGCGTCGATGATCCATTTGAATTATTCACGCGAAGCAGGAGCATGGGAACCCAATGAGCATGGGGGAGAGGAGAACCTGGAAGCGATTTCTTTTCTGAAGAATATGAATGAGACCATCTATTCACTCTTTCCGGATGTGCAGACGATCGCTGAGGAGTCTACTTCTTTTTACGGGGTGTCAAGACCCGTGTTCATGGGTGGATTGGGATTTGGGATGAAATGGATGATGGGCTGGATGAATGATACACTGGCGTTTTTTAAACGGGATCCTTACTACAGGAAGTTTCATCAGGATCAGCTCACATTTAGTATCGCCTATGCATTTACGGAGAACTTTATGTTGCCATTAAGTCATGATGAAGTGGTGCATGGAAAATCGCCGATGTTGTATAAGATGCCGGGTGATGACTGGCAGAAATTTGCGAACCTGCGATTGATGTATAGTTATATGTTTACGCATCCGGGTACGAAGTTGTTGTTTATGGGTGATGAGTTTGGGCAAACATCGGAATGGAATTATAAATCACAGCTGGACTGGCATTTGATGGAACATTCGTCACATCAGGGTTTGAAAGGATTTGTAAAGGCATTGAATCATTTGTATAAGACAGAGCCGGCATTGTACATTAAGCAGTTTGAGTATTATGGATTTGAGTGGGTGAATGTGTCGGATTATGATAATAGTGTGCTGTCATATTTAAGAAAAGGCATGCAGGATTCGGATGATATATTAGTCGTATTAAATATGACGCCGATAGCGAGAGAGGATTATTTGCTGGGGATGAATGAAGGGGGCAGCTGGGAAGAAATATTGAATAGTGATGCGCCGGCGTTTTTTGGCAGTGGAGTCATTAATACCGCTGTGGTGAAAGCAACAGAGCAGTCGTATAATGGAAAAGATTATACACTGTTATTACGACTGCCGCCCCTGGGTGCTGCAATATTTAAAAAAGTATAGATGTTATTCGTATTGATAAAGTTAATAGTCCTTTCCTTTGGGAAGGACTTTTTTTTGGATCAATGTTTGCGACAAAATCCCTGAATTCCGCGATGAATCCCCAACAGGAAGAGTACTAAATTGCACACAGAATTAAAAACCACTCTTTGTAAAAAATTGAATGATAGTTTATTGTGAAGTGTATGTAAAATAATTATACTCTGTTAAACTTTTGTTTATTTTTTCGATCTAAAGAAAGCTTACTGATAGCAGTAATTATCATGCAAGTCTTTAGTAGGCTTTATCTTTATTATTAAACCAAAAAAACCATTCTTTTTATGAAGACCTATCTCCGCACTTCCGGATGGGGGCTAGCCACGTTAGTATTGTTGGCTGTAGTCGTATATTCCTGTAAAAAGGATAACTCCAGTTCATCCACAGGCCTCGGCGCAAACCAGCAAAGACTGAACATTTATCTGGCAGATGATCCAGGTAGCCGCTTTGACAATGTATTTCTGGACATCAAATCAATTCAGGTATTAGTAGACACCTGCGATGGTGCAAATGGCAAAGGGAAAGGCAATGACAATGGCGGTGACGACGACTGGGGTAATGATTACAACCGTTGTCACTGGGGAGAAGATAAAAACGACCGTGATGATTCCTGCAAAGTATGGGATTCTCTGGCAATTTCTCCAGGCGTGTACGATGTACTCACCCTGCGTAACGGCGCCGATACTTTACTTTCTGAAGGTGTAGTGCCTGTGGGTAAAGTAAGGAGAATCCAGATCAACCTGGGTGCGAACAGCTACGTCGTAAAAGATAGCGTACAGTATCCGCTGAAGGCTGCAAATGGCCAGGTAAAACTGATAGTGAATATCCGTCCTGAAGAATGGGAAGAATACCAGAGCGGTAACTACCGCCTGTGGCTGGACTTCGACGTAGATCGTTCTATCGTTCAAACTGGTAATGGTAAGTTTATACTGCGTCCTGTAATCCACGTATTCCTGGTATCAGAAACAGGTAGTATTTCTGGTAAAGTAACTCCTTATGAAGCTTATCCGGTACTGACTGTGTACAATGATACAGATACAGCTTATGCTTTACCATGGAAGAATGGTGAGTGGAAAATCAGAGGGCTGAACACAGGTACTTACAATGTGTATGTAAACGCATCAAATGGATATGCTGATACTACAATTACTGGTGTTAAGATTGAGACCGGTAAAAATACATCGGTAGATGCGATTAAACTGAGTAAGTAGTATAGAAAAAGGATATAAGGACTAAGACACACAATCATAAAATGGGAGGCTATATCGTTATTGATATAGCCTTTCTTTTTTGGGAGAATGGCAGCTTTCACCTTTGGCGAAAGTTGTAATTTTGTTGGTGGGCCTGCGGCGCTGAAAGGGTGGTGCGCAAAGAATAGATATATTAAAAATTACTAACTTGTGCAAAATACTTCTGAATGAGAAAACTCCTCGCATTTTCTGTACTACAACTGTTATGCTTTATTGTCTATTCGCAGGGCTTCACGATTAAACTAAACAAAAAAGACGACCAAAAACGTAAGCAGGGCGAATGGTCGGAAGAAGTTGCCGCCACCCGGGGCGAAGACGGCTACACCTGGGAAGGTTCCTATGTAGATGACCGTAAGGAAGGCCTCTGGAAAAAATACGCACCATCAGGTGCTATTATCGCAGAGGAAACTTTCAAACACAATGTACTGAATGGTCCGGCCCGTTATTTTTACCTGAATGGCTTAGTTAGTGCGGAAGGTAATTTTGTGGCTAAAGACGTGGATGACACGGTAGAAAGCTACAGAGTGATCGATCCTGTTACCCAGGAAGAAAAATTTGAAGAGATCAAAAGGAACGCGACATCACTGCGCGATGGCCTTTGGAAGATCTATGATGAAGATGGGAATATGGTGAAAGAATATTACAAAAGGGGAGAACCGGTAAGTGCGGAGGAACTGGACACTATTACTAATAAGGTACCGAAAAAACTCCCGGCGCAACCTTCTCAGTTACCACATCAGTCAGGGAATAAAAAGCACTAAAATTTCCAGTTCATCATACCTTACTGAGCAAAGGGACAAAAAGCACTAATCTTTCCTGCTTAGCGCACCTTCCCAACCAGGGTGCCGGAAGAAAGCACGATTATTAAACCAGGCAATCCAACAGGTCACTACTACTACTGCTTCAAACGAACCAGCTGTCACATCTTCAAAGAAATGCTGACTGAGGTATATTCTGGAATAAGCTACCAGTACTGCCAGCAGGAAGTAAATATACCCATACCACTTGCGGGGTCTAATGAAAGTCAAGACCACTGCTGTGGTGAATGCGCACACAGTATGTCCTGACGGAAAACTGAAATGATTCGAGAGCACTTCTACATCTGGTACATAGTAAATAGCATGAGGTGAATCGGTGAAATACAATTTTGGTCGTGGTGCGCCCACTATATATTTCAAAGGAAAATTTATCAAACTGGTCAGCAGGTAACTGCTGGCCAGTAATAAACTGTATCGGTATCTAACAAATAACAGGATCAATACGATTGAGCAAGCAGTAGTAGCCCCACCCATTTCTGTTACATATTTGAAAAACACATCTCCGGCAGGGAAGTGCAATCCATTAACGAAAAAGTATATTTCTTCTCTTGTGAAAATAATCTTGAGGGTAAGCGCGATGGTAAAGAGAACTGAATAAGGGATGAGGAAGAATTGTAATTGGCGGATGGCAGATTTCATAATAGGAATAAAAATAATCTGAAATTCCATTCCACGGAAAAAAAATCTTATTTGTAGAATTAATCCCCCACATAAAAAAAGGGATTACCGCAATGTGTGATCCACATTTCAGGCAATCCCTCTTTTGGGGAAAAACATCAAGAACTTTCAGGGCAAACCGTTACTCAGCGTTCTGTTGCTGTTGTGCTTTTTTTCTTTTATTGTGCGCTGCTTCTCCGCCTTTCTTACCTATTTCGGCCATATGCTGTCTGTTCCGGCTTACAGCTACACCGCCTTTACGGCCGGCTTCGCGTGCCTCAGCAGAATTAAACTCATGGGCTACCCCCTGCGCATGTGCAGCACGACCGCCTTTACTGGCTATCGCCCGCTGCATGGATGCATCCATTGAGGCAAAACCACGTTTATCTTTTCGGCTTGGAGTTTCTGATTTGGGTTTGTCTTCTGCTTCAGAATTGTGACCCTGGTGAGCATTACTTCCATGTTGATCATGTCCATGATTGTGCTCGTGCGAATGCTCCCTTTCGAGTTTTTCTTGTTCCTGGGTGAAGTGATTGTTTTGTTCTGCAGCCATAAGAAATGAATTTTGAAAGGTTTAATAATGGGTTCCGTTTAACATCAGATAATAAAACATATTCTCTGCCATAGAAGGCACAACTATTATGCCGCGTATTTATAACCCATTGTAATACAGTGTTACACATACTATTTCACCATATCTCACAGTGGAAACCGTGGAGTATGCTTAACAATATGTAGCAAATGTGCCCTTATTCTAAACAAATTGTTAATGAAAAGGTTGTGATAACAATCTAAAACTCATTCCATAACTTCTTATTAACTAAATAGGCTTCGTTCAATGTTGAATGCTTCGTTCATTTTGTTCATTTTGATATGAGTGTTTGTGTATACGTTATAACGTGTTAATTTTGATTAACTCTAAAGTTGGCATAGGTTATGAAAAGGCACTAAGATCTCAATCTACAGTGCCCTTTTTTTTTAGATCAAATGGGTTTAAAACTACAAATCCCAAATTCTTCATACATGAGAATTTGGGATTTGTAGTTTATATCAATGATGTTCCTGTTATCGTATCACAAGCGTCTCAAATTTACGTTCTGCTATTATCTTGAACACACCACCGGTAGCATTGGCAACAGAGAGTTTCACTGCCTTGCCATCTATGATATATTCCTTTGGTTTAAACGGTAGCCCATGTATATAAATGTGATGCTTTTTGTAGGCAGCATCGTAGTTACCAAAGAAACGTTTCCTCAACTCAAATTGCTGTTTGGTTGACACCTGTTTGAAACGAATGTTGTTGTACTGACCGTTCTTATAACCATAGTGATCGCCGGCATCTTCGTAGAGTACACTGCTGGTGACCTGATCGCTGTAATACACGTGCAGGATCATCTCTTCCGCATCGCGCTGTTCTACATACTGGATCTTGTTATAATGAGGAATTACGGCACCTGCTTTTACAAACAGTGGCATCTCTTCCAGCGGGGTTGCCACTTTCACAGATTGTTTACCATTGAAAAGCTGGTCATTAAAGTAGTAATACCATTGTCCTGCGGGCAGGTACACTTCTTTTTCCTTCATACCTTTTTCGCTCACATGACTAATGAGCAGGTTATCGCCCAGCATGAATTCATGTGTACGATCATGCGTTTCTTTATCGTGCTGATCTACGAAAGACAGCGGTCGCATCATCGGTGTCCCGTTTACACTATATTGCCAGAAGGTGGTGTACAGGTAGGGCAATAACTGGTAGCGCAGCTGAATAAACTTTTTCGCTACTACTTCATATTCCCCGCCAAAGCTCCATGGTTCCTGGTCAAAACCGGTTTCATTGCTGGCAGAGTGGGTACGCATCAACGGATGGAATACCGCTAATTGTACCCAGCGTACGTACAGTTCACCATCCGGCTCACCGATAAATCCACCGATATCGCTGCCGACAAATGAAATACCGGATACGGAAAGTCGCTGTGCCTGTATGGTAGCCAGCCACAGGTGATCCCAGCTGCTCACATTATCCCCAGTCCACAATGAGGTCCAGCGTTGTGCTCCGGCATAGCAGGAACGGCTTATTACAAACGGACGGTGTGGCATGAGGTATTTGCGCATACCTGCTTCCGTCGATTTACTCATGAGGTGACCGTAAATGTTGTGTGCCTTACGATGACTCACTGCCTCGCCGTCGTAGTCGTGGCGCACGTCTTCAGGGAAGGTGCCCATTTCAAAAACAGCGGGTTCGTTCATATCATTCCACACACCGCGTACGCCGGTGTCTACCAGTCCTTTGAACAGGCTGGCCCACCACTTTCTCACTTCAGGATTGGTATAGTCCGGGAATACGCATTTGCCGGGCCATACATCGCCTTCCATAAGTGCGCCATCGGCCCGCTTACAGAAATAGTCTTTTTGAATACCCTGCTGATAAATAGCATAGTCAGGATCTACCTTTATACCAGGATCGATGATGACTACTATCTTGAAGCCCATTGCAGACAAATCTTTGATCAGTCCTACCGGTTCAGGAAATCCTTCCTTGCTCCATGTAAAACAGCGGAAGCCTTCCATGTAATCGATGTCAAGATGGATCACATCACAAGGAATTTCGCGTTTACGGAATTCTGCGGCAATCTCTCTGACGCGTTTATCAGGATAGTAGCTCCAGCGACATTGCTGGTAGCCCAAAGCCCACATGGGCGGGAGGTCTGGCGTACCGGTAATCTTTGTATATCCTTCGGCTACCTGTAGTAATTCAGGACCGTAAATGAAGTAGTAATTCATTTCGCCACCCCTGGCCCAGAAGCTGGTTGTGTTTTCACGTTCCTTTCCAAAGTCGAAGATGGTACGGAAGGTATTGTCGAAGAAAATACCATAACCAATTCCCTGGTGCAGGCCGTAGTAAAACGGAATGTTCCTGTACAGCGGATCAGTGTCTTTCTGATAGCCATAGGCATCGGTTCCGAAGTTTTCTACGCGCTTGCCATGCATGTTCAGATCGGTGGGCTTATCGCCCATGCCATAGAAGCATTCGCCTTCCTGTATCTGCTTGCTACAGTATACGATCTTACCCCCTTTCTGCAGGTAATACTGCCAGTGGAAGCCCATTTCGTCCTGATTGACAATGCGGCCTTCCGAGTCGGTGATGGTGAGGCGCAGGTCATCGCGGTTGATGTAAATGCGCAGGATGTCTGTATAGAGTTCAAAGTTTTCTTCGAATTCCCTCAGTCCAAAGTTGACAGGTGTTTCTTCCAACCGGTCGCTTACCGCGTACGAGAAATCACGTTGAAACTTTCCATCAGCAGCATAGCGGAACCGGATGATCTTATCTGATATGATCCTTACTTCCAGGATGGTCTCCGACGTATAAAAATAGAAGTAGTTTCCTTCTTTTTTCCACTCTTTAATCGTATCCGGATAGTGCTTGACCGAATACTTACCAGATGAGGTCGTTACTTGCATAGTTCGCTTTTATTAATACCATTCTCTTTCCCTATCGATGCCTAAATTAGGCAAAAATATATTGTTATAACAGTGTTTCGATTATATATCATTCGGCGCTGATTATCCGCCGTTTACCTGTAAAAATAACACATTGGCGAAAATTTACATACAAGTAAAGCATTCCCGGATTATCTTTCCCTTCTGAATAATATACTTTTTGCTTTAACCTATTTTTCGGGGGTGTTTTTCAATACCCCTTTTTAATTTAAAGCGTAATCATTCCCAGTTTACGGCTACCCGCCAGCCAGATCTTCTTTCCATTGGGCGATACGCCTGCCACATGAAATCCCTGTTCACTGATTTTTTGCCAATGTACACCACCATCCCTTGAAATATCTGTACCAGAAGTGCCGGTAGCAATAAATATATTTCCTTTTACATATACCACACAGGAGCGGTAACCGGCAGGAGGTGCAGGAGAGACGGTCCAGGTTTTGCCATCATCATTGGTATACACACAATTATTAGTGGTGTCTTTATCGTGCTGATAATCACCGCCTACGATCACCCCTGTTTTGCCATCTGGTTTGAATGCCAGTGAAAATGCACCTTTGCTGGGACTACCTTGTGCTATAGGTAGTACTATTGGTTTTTGAATGCCATCGCCGGGAATAAACCGGCTTACCTGTCCCCCGGTAATAATACCACCTTTTTCATTCGCACATACTACAACATTGGTACCACTGGCGGCAAAGATGGCTTCGCCGGGTTCCGCAATTAATGGATGCATGGGGCTCGTCCAGGTTTTACCCCTGTCTTCGGTGGTGATAACGGCAAATTTATTGTCCGGTGGCATAGGATCACCAATAGCAAATCCGGCTGAGTCATTCAGGAATGCGATATCATCAAAAAAAATGCCTTTTGTAGTATCCTCATATGCTGTCTCCCACGATTTGCCACCATTGTTGGTCAGCATCACATGGGCAGGAGAACCGGCGTTTAAAAGCAGCGCCCGTTGACTGCTGAATGCATAAAGACTACGCCAGTCGGCACTATCATGATTTGGGACCTTCATCCATTGCCAATGTTTGCCTCCATCAGTGGTCAAACCGGCCTGTCCGCCCGTGCCCGACACCCACACAACGGAGTCATTCACCACCGATAATCCCCTGATACTGGCTATGGGCGGAGTTTCAAGTGGTTTAATGGCAGGCTGTTGCTGTGCATAGGCAGAAAAAATGTGGATAAAGAATACAGAATGTAGTAGCAGTAAGGATTTGCTGAATTTTTGCATGGGTTATTATTGACTGTTCAGGCAAGAAAATTACAAAATCATTAGAAAGTGTGTAGCAGATTTATATATTTGCAAGCACTGCGTTTTTGTGGACACAGTTTAAACATGCTTTACTAACCTCTATTAACTATCATATTGTCATTGCAACGGGCGGCGCAGATAACGAGGACTATTTTATTGTTTTTCCTATGCACCTTACCAGTGACTGTGTTGCATGCACAGGAAAAGCCTTATATATTCGACTCTTACGGGGTGAATGAAGGGCTTTCTCAAAATTCTGTGTACGACATATTGGAGGATAATCAGGGATTTATGTGGATTGCTACTCACGACGGTGTAAACCGTTTTGACGGCTATGTGTTCAACGAATACCGGTACAACCCCAGTTCCCGCGAGATAGCGGGGCAGGGAAAGGGCAATCTGGGTACCCGGTCCAACACCGGTGGGCGTGCCCTCATCAACCGCTTTGCCCTGAAAGGCTACAAGGGGTACTCCCTGTACCGCAACGCCCGCCATCAGCTTATACTTACTCACAACTACGGCATCAGCGTATACGACGAATACCGCAACAGTTTTGAAAACGTACTGGAAGATACCACCTGGGCCAACAGTGCCGAAGGGGATTCCGGCAGAAAGTTCAAGATCCTGGGTGAGGATACTACCCTCAATGCGCTCTATGTATGGCGCCCATCCAAAGGATTGTATGTGCTCGACGACAAAACGTACGCCATCAGACGACTGATCCTGTACCCACCTGCTATGATCCGCAAAGGGTTGTCGGCATCTGCCGTGATAAAAGATGGCAACACCATATGGATGAACTTTGAGGCTGGCGAACTGATGGCCATGAATACCAAAACACTCCGCGTTACTACTTACTGTTTACCCGGCATTACCACTCACCCTGTAATACGTAGCCTGAATAGCGATACCCTCATCATTGCATCACAGGGACATGTGGTCATCTTCAACAAGAAACTGAATAAATATACAGACCTCACCTTTGATCAGCACGATGAAAAAGATATCTTCTTCGTACCGCTCTGTATGGAGCTTGATCAACTTGGCAATGTGTGGATAGGTGGTACAGACGGTATCATCGTTTATAATATTAAACGCAACGAAATTATTAATCACATCGTTACTTTCAATGGCTCAGAAACCCGGAGCTGGAATGTAGTGACCTACCTGTACCGCGACGCGAGCGACAATATGTGGGTAGGTACTGATGGCGATGGAATAAAAAAATATTCTCCTAACAAGAAGGTGTTCAACCTGTACCGCTCACCCTTTATCACGCACAATATGGTGAGGGCTGTGTACAAACATGACGACGGCAAACTCTATGTAGGCCTCATGCACGACGGACTGGACATCTACGAGAAAGGAGGGAGGTGGCTGGAACGTATTCCGGCTGATGATGGAAGGAACAATATATTCCCTGCCAAAAACCTGAATGCCATTTGCAGGGAAGATTTTGAACACCTGTGGTTCCATTTCTCTGATATGTACATCGGTTTGTTCAATGTACATACTCATCGTTTTGAAAATCTCACACCAGCAGTAAAAGCACTGGGCATGCCCAACCAGGAAGATGTCTATCCTTTCCTGTTCAAGCGCAATACCGGCGAGATTTACTTTAACTACGGCAGTTATCTGTTGCAGTTAGTGCAGGTGGGCAAAACCTACAAAGCATCGATCGTACACGAATTCCCGGATGAAGTACTCACTACATATTTTGAAGATTTCCTGGGCAATAAATACGTAGGTACAAAGGTAGCTGTGTATGTGAAAAAAGCGGATAGTCCAGGTTGGGAAAAGATGGCGTTACCAGCTGGTACGATAGTAAAATCAATCAATAAGAATGCACACAAACAGTTGCTGGTAGCGACTTCCAAAGGACTGTTCGTGATGGATGAAAAGAACCAGATCATTCAGCATTACAATAGTTATACCTTCCCTTCACTGGTGAATGATTATTTCTATGGTGTACTACTCGATGATAAAGATCGTATTTGGGTGAGTCATAACAAAGGTCTGTCGCAGATCAACCAGGTCACCGAAGAGATCACTACTTACAATTACGAAGATGGTCTGCAATCAAACGAATTCAACACCGGTGCATTTTATAAATCTACAGACGGGGAGTTGTTCTTCGGTGGTATCCGGGGTGTAAACGGGTTTTATCCAAAGGATTTCAGGAACAACCCTTCAAAACCGAAAGTAGTGATCATGCGCATGGAGGTACTGGATAAACCGTACGAATCCGATACGGCATTGTCATTACTGCGCAGGATCGAATTGCCTTACAACCACAATACCATCGCGATAGAATTCGTACCTCTGGAATTTACTAATCCTTTGAAGAACAAGGTGCAGTATAAACTGGATGGTGCGGATGAAGACTGGGTACAGGCAGGTGCCTTTAGAATGGCGCGCTATACAAACCTGCGGCCGGGTACATATACTTTCAATGTAAGAGCGTCTAACAACGACGACATCTGGAACAGTACGCCGACCTCGCTGGAAATTGTGATCCGTATTCCGTTCTGGCAATCGCTGTGGTTCCGGTTCCTGTTATTATTGTTGTTGCTCGGTGTGGCGTATTATTTCTCGACGCTCTACCTAGACTACAAGATCCGCCATGAGAAACTAAAACTGGAAAAAGAGCAGGCGGTAGACCAGGAGCGTGCGCGTATATCGAGCGATATGCACGATGACCTGGGATCTGGCTTGTCTACAATACGGCTACTCAGCGAAATTGCGAAGCGCAAGATCCAGGACCCTACTCAGACGAGGGAGATAGAGCGGATATCGGAAGCGGCGGGTGAGCTGGTGGACAAAATGAGTGAAATAATTTGGGCGATGAATTCTTCTAATGATTCTTTAGAGAATTTGATCGCATATATGCGTAGCTTTGCAGCTGACTTCCTGGAACATGCACATATCACGCATCAGTTTTATATTCCGGAAAGTATACCCAATATCAAGTTGAGTGGAGGAACCCGGCGGAATATCTACCTGGCTGTAAAGGAATCCTTGCATAATGTGGTGAAACATGCACAGGCTACAGAAGTAGTGATACAAATAGAAATGCATAAGAACATGACCATTATGTTAAAAGATAATGGGAAGGGCTTTGATCAGGAGAAAGTGAGATTGTTTGGAAACGGGCTGAAAAACATCCAGAAAAGGATGGCGGCGGTAGGTGGGTCTGCTGATATCTCATCGGACAATGGTACCAGAGTTTTCCTGGATATACCATTAATTTAAGTCTATATTTGCAAATTGGGTTGACCTCATACAAAAATAATAACAACTGATATAAATGACTGTATACTCTAAGAAGAAATCGCAGGATAATATGGATATTATTTCTGTGGCGATTGTGGAAGATAACCATGATATTCGTACAGCCATGGAACTGTTAATCAATGGCTCTGATGGTTATGCGTGTATTGGTGCCTTCAATAATGCGGAGACGGCCGTTGAACAGATCCCCAATTTGTTACCCAATGTAGTACTAATGGATTTTAACCTGCCTGGCGGGATGAATGGTATTGAGTGCATTGCGCGGCTGAAGAATGAATACCCCGATATGCACTTTATGATGCTGACGGTATACGAGGATGATGACAAGATCTTCCAGGCATTGGAAGCGGGTGCAAGTGGGTATATTTTGAAAAAAACACCTCCGGGTGAACTGCTGGAAGCAATCAGGGACCTGCATGAAGGAGGTTCTCCAATGAGTTCGCAGATTGCCAGAAGGGTGGTAGCTTACTTCCAGAAGCAGGCGAAGCCAAATCCGGCTTTGGAGGCATTGACTTCCAGAGAGAAAGAGATCCTGGATCAGTTGAGCAAAGGATTCCTGTATAAGGAAATAGCGAGTAATTTATTCATTAGCATTGAAACGGTGAGAAGGCACGTGCATAATATTTACGAAAAGTTGCATGTGAGAAGTAGAACAGATGCCGTGAACAAGTATTATAACAGATAAAATTCCGGCCCTCCCAGGGGGGCTTTAAAAAAAAGCCGGATCGCGAAGCGGTCCGGCTTTTTTTTAATGAGATGATTAAATTGTTACGCACGTAAATTCTTGCGCATAAGGTGCACAGACAGCACCACGGCTGCAATTGCAATACATGCCAGTTTAAATAAAAGATTGGTTTTCATAGGAAAATTGGAATAAAGATTAGGAGATAAAACAAAAACTATCTCATCATCTGCCAGGAGTCGAACTTCTGAATCAGCTTGATGAAAGTATCACTTAATCGGTTCATGGAGCGCTGCTCCTTATTTACCAGGTAAGTAATTACGAGTGCTGCGGCAAGTATAGTTATCACAAGGATAAAAAAGAGTGTTTTCATAGATTAGGACATAGGTGTTAAGACAAAAAACGTTACTTCGTAAATATAGAAAATTTACTCATGTAAAGATAATGCGCTGAGTAACATTTAAGTGTAATTTTGCGTGGGTTTTTGTGAAAAATACCGGAAAGCAGGGAGGAAAATCATAATATGAGGGTGCCTGTTTACCACTTAATTCATCATATTGTATAATTTCCACTTGGGATCATACGATGAAACCTTTATTTTTGCCCGCAACCGGATTTTGCTAAAAGTTTTAGTAATATTGCTCCCGGTCAGGGAATTGCCCCATTTTGAACTGTAAATTGGAATTTCTATATATTATGGCTAACACGGATAAGAAAGATCTAGCAGCATCAGCCTATACCGAAGACTCCATTCGTTCGCTCGACTGGCGTGAACACATCCGCCTTCGTCCGGGTATGTATATCGGTAAGCTGGGAGATGGTTCCAGTATGGACGATGGCATCTATATTTTGCTGAAAGAGGTGGTGGATAACTGCATTGACGAGCACACCATGGGTTTCGGCAAGCAGGTGGATATTAAAGTGACTGAACATAATGTGACGATCCGCGATTTCGGACGTGGTATTCCGCTTGGAAAGGTGGTGGATGTGGTGAGTAAGATCAACACCGGCGCCAAGTACGATAGCAAGGCCTTCCAGAAATCGGTGGGTCTGAACGGGGTGGGTACCAAAGCGGTGAACGCTCTTTCCAATTACTTCCGCGTTGAATCCATTCGCGATGGCCGCTCCAAAGTAGCGGAATTCGAGCGGGGGATCCTCACCAAAGAATACAAGGAAGTCCCTACCAAAGAACCTAACGGTACACTGGTGACCTTTATCCCCGATGATTCCGTATTCCGCAACTACCGTTATATCCCTGAGTTCCTGGAAAACCAGATGTGGAACTATTGTTTCCTGAATGCTGGTCTTACCATCAACTTCAATGATAAAAAATACGTCTCCAAAAATGGATTGCTGGACCTGTTGCAGCGCAAAACCAACGAGGATGAGCTACGGTACCCGATCATTCATTTAAGAGGTGAAGATATAGAAGTAGCCATCACCCACGCCAGCCAGTACGGAGAGGAATACTACTCCTTCGTAAACGGGCAGCACACAACGCAGGGGGGTACGCACCTGGCGGCTTTCCGTGAGGCTTTTGTAAAGACTGTAAGGGACTTCTATAAGAAAGACTACGAAGCGACTGACATTCGCACCTCTATCTGTGCGGCGATTTCCGTAAGGGTACAGGAGCCGGTGTTCGAATCCCAGACCAAGACAAAACTGGGTTCACTTACCGTGTACGAAAACGGTCCTTCTATGAAGGCTTTTGTGCTTGACTTCTTCGCCAAGCACCTGGACGACTTCCTGCACAAGAACCCTGCTACTGCCGACGCCCTGAAGCGTCGTATCGAGCAGAGTGAACGCGAACGTAAAGAACTGGCAGGTATTAAGAAACTGGCAAACGAAAGAGCCAAGAAAGCAAACCTGCACAACCGCAAGTTGCGTGACTGCCGCCTGCACTTCAATGATGAAGTTCCTACAAGAGATAAAGGCGACCTGGAAAGTAAACGACTGAACACCACCATCTTCATAACAGAAGGTGATAGTGCCAGCGGTTCTATTACCAAGTCCCGCAATGTGGAAACACAAGCCGTATTCAGTCTTCGTGGTAAACCACTGAACAGTTTTGGTCTGACCAAGAAGATCGTGTACGAAAATGAAGAGTTCAACCTGCTTCAGCACGCGCTGAACATCGAAGAAGGACTGGAAGGCCTGCGTTACAACAGGATCGTGGTGGCTACCGATGCCGATGTGGATGGTATGCACATCCGTTTGTTGCTGCTTACCTTCTTCCTGCAGTTCTTCCCTGACCTGGTAAAGAATGGTCACCTGTACATTCTGGACACACCCTTGTTCCGTGTACGTAACAAGCAGACCACTATTTATTGCTACACAGAAGAAGAGAAACAAAAAGCGATCAAAAAGCTGGGCAACAAGCCGGAAATTACCCGATTCAAAGGTCTGGGAGAGATCTCTCCTGAGGAATTCGGTACTTTCATCAGCGATGATATGAAGGTAGAACCGGTGATCCTGTCCAAAGACACACATATCCAGAAACTGCTGGAATACTATATGGGCAAAAACACCCAGACAAGACAGGAATTTATTATTGGTAACCTCAGGTACGAAAAGGACCTGATTGAAGAAGCAGAATAAAAGACTGAATGGAAACTGTGCATATCGTATTTGGTGAATCATCCGTAGCTCCGATACAAGGTGCGTTCGAACTGGATGAGCAGCTGAAGGGAGACATCCTGCATTTTGAGGATGACCTGTCCATCGGCCCCCTGTTCATAATTGATACAAAAGATGGACAGGCTGGTCGCCGTCAATGGTGGAACCAGCTAGCCGGGGTAGAGGCACCTGCCGCGCCTTTATTGATTGAGGGTGAGCCTGAGGAGCAACCTGTAGAAGAAACCAGTCCTGACCCGGAAAAGTTCAAAGAACTGAAAGCCCGACTTAAAGCGGATCCTGAACTACAGGTATGGATCTGGGCCGGACAGAATGCCCGCGATGTAAGCGGCTATTTCTGGCTGGTGAGCCAGTTGTACGATTTTGCTGGCCGTATCTTCATCATCTATCTCAATAACCTGCCTTTCCTGAATGAAAAGGGAGGCGTATTCTATCCCACCCACCTGCATCAGATCCTCCCGAAGGAATTCCTGAAAGCAAAGAAACTGGCAAGGGCTATTTCCCTGGCCGAGTTTGAACTGGATGGTGATGAATGGAGCCGCCTGATGAACGAGAACGCGGGCATCCGGCTGCTGGAAGGGGGCAAGAAACTGAGAGGGGAACCAGCATCTTTTTATGATAAAGACCTGCTGGCGGCAAGTAATGCAGAGTTCCAGAAAGCGAATAAAGTCATCAACCAGGTAACTGGAAAAATGAAATATCCTGTCATGGACCAATACCTGGGCTGGCGAGTGAAAGAACTGGTGAAACAGGGAAAACTGGAAAGCAAAGGCGAACTGAAAACAAGCAAAGACTTCGAAGTTAAACTGGTATAATCATGATCAAAGTAACGCCGGTAGCACTGGTCGGTGCCGACGAGAGAGGGAGTAACCACGTATGGTCCAGTGACCGTACAGGCGAAATGATCCTTTGCTATCGCAAAGCTGGCAGCAGCAGCGGACAACATTATCATGAAGGCAAAAGCGCCCACAAGAATCCTGAAATATTGTACCTCCTGACCGGAGAAGCCAGCATTCACTGGTGTCCATTAGGTGGCAACAGTATTCAGACCATCAGGGCTATTGCACCCGCCAGAATAGAAGTGCCTATCCTGGTATGGCATCAGTTGGTGGCCGATACCGACTGCTGCTTTATCGAAATGAACTCCATGGATGATGTGCGCAAAGATTCCGTGCGGATATGGAGAGATGAATTTGAAAAGATGATCAACAAATAGATTATGAGCGACATCGATAATACACAACCAACGGACGAATCCTTACATAACATCACCCACATCGGGGGAATGTATGAAAGCTGGTTCCTGGATTACGCTTCGTATGTAATATTGGAGCGTGCTGTACCCAGCGTGGAAGATGGATTAAAGCCAGTACAACGTCGTATTCTTCATGCTATGAAGGAACTGGATGACGGACGCTTCAACAAAGTGGCGAACATCATCGGTACTACCATGCAGTTTCACCCACATGGTGATGCTTCTATTGGAGATGCCATTGTGAACATGGGGCAGAAAGACCTGTTGATCGAAACACAGGGTAACTGGGGCGATGTGCGCACCGGCGACGATGCAGCGGCACCCCGTTACATCGAGGCGCGTTTATCCAAATTTGCACTGGATGTAGCCTTCAATCCCAAAACAACCGCATGGCAGGTAAGTTATGACGGCCGTAAAAACGAACCGCTGGCACTACCTATGAAGTTCCCGATGCTGCTGGCACAGGGAGCGGAAGGTATCGCTGTGGGCTTGTCTACCAAGATACTGCCGCACAACTTCAACGAACTGATTGATGCTTCTATAAAATACCTGCGTGGCAGAAAGTTCGATCTGTACCCCGACTTCATCACCGGCGGTATGATCGACGTGGCGAACTACAACGACGGTAAACGTGGTGGTAAGGTACGCGTACGTGCGCATATAGAAGAGAAAGATAAGAAGACCCTCCTCATCAAGGACGTTCCTTATGGGGTGACCACAACCGCCCTGATGGAATCCATCGTAAAGGCGAACGATACCGGCAAAATCAAGATCAAGAAAGTGGTAGATAATACCGCGAAGGATGTTGAAATCGAGGTACAGCTGGCACCGGGTATTTCTCCTGATATCACTATCGATGCGCTGTATGCGTTCACGGATTGTGAGATCTCTATTTCTCCCAATGCCTGCGTGATCGTAGACGATAAACCCCGCTTTATCACCGTATCAGAACTTTTAAGATATTCTGCGGAGTTTACCAAAGACCTGCTGAAACGTGAGCTGGAAATCAGGCTGGCGGAGTTGCAGGAGAAATGGCACTACACCTCCCTGGAAAAGATCTTCTTCGAAAAGCAGATCTACAAGGAGCTGGAAGAGAAGCATAAGGACTGGGATGCCGTGATCGCAGCGATCGACAAGCGATTTGTTCCTTATAAAAAGAACCTGAAAAGGGATATCACGCGGGAAGATATCGTGAAACTGACTGAGAAGCCGGTACGCCGTATTTACCGTCTCGATATCAATGAACTGAATGAACAGATTAAAGCGATCGATGCCGATATCAAACAGGTAAAACATGACCTGGCGAACCTGACAGACTTCACCGTATCTTACTACGAAGGTCTGCTGAAGAAGTATGGTAAAGGCCGTGAGCGAATCACCGAGATCAAAACCTTCGATACCATCCAGGTACAGCAGGTGGCGATGGCGAATACCAAGATCTATGTGAATCGTGCAGAAGGTTTCGTGGGTACATCGCTTAAAAAGGACGAATTTATAGCAGATTGTTCTGACCTTGACAACCTCATTATTTTCCGTAAGGATGGTAAGATGCTGGTGACCAAGGTAGCAGATAAAACCTTTGTAGGGAAGGATATCATTCATATCGATATCTTCCGTAAGGGCGACGAGCGTACTACTTACAACATGATTTATGTGGATGGTAAGTCGGGTATCAGTTATGCGAAGCGCTTTAATGTGACAGGTATTACTTTGAATAAAGAATACGACCTGACTACGAAGGGTGAGAAGAATTCCAAGGTGCATTACTTTACTGCGAATCCAAATGGAGAAGCAGAAGTGGTGAGCATCCGTCTGAGCCCGAACTGTGCAGCAAGGAACAAGGAGTTTGACCTGTTCTTTGAGACGATTGCGATAAAGGGGCGTAACTCAATGGGTAACCAGGTGACGAAGTACCCGATCCGTACAGTGAAGTTCAAAGAAGCCGGTGTGTCTACATTAGCAGGGCAGAAGCTCTGGTATGATGACCAGGTAGGCAGATTGAATACAGAGGAGAGAGGGGTGTATATTGGTTCATTTGAAGGGGAAGATAAGGTGTTTGTGGCGTTTAAGAATGGTACATATGAGTTGACGAATTTTGAGTTGACGAACAGGTATGATCCGAATGAACTGGTGTATATAGAGAAGTTCAATCCTGATAAGATTGTGTCAGCGATTTACTTTGATGCGGATAAGAAGCAGTTTAATGCGAAGCGGTTTAAGATTGAAACGCAGACGCTGAATAATAAGTTCCTGTTTATAAAGGAAGGTCAGGGAAATTATCTGGAGATGATCACTACGCATTCAGAGCCGGTGATATTACTTAAAACAGGTAAGAAGCGGAGTCCGGAGGAAGAGGAGATAGACCTGGCGGAATTTGTGGAGGTGACCGGGTGGAAGACGGTAGGTACGAGGATTGCGGGAGATGATTTGATCAGTGCGGAACTGGCGAGTGAGGAAGAGGAGCCGGATGAGGGGAATGGGAATCCACAGGGAGAGTTATTTTAAGGAAATTGAATAGGCTTTATTAGCTGAATTTTGTAAGCTGGCCTGCAGCCAGCTTACAAAATTCAGCTAATAACCAAACTAAAAAGCTTTTGCCGTAGGCAAAAGCTTTTTAGTTTGGTTATTAGCCATTTGGGGGCTATCCATAAATCACAATACTCGTGGGTTGTAAGGCGCATTTTTTATTTGCCTTCAGGGAATTTTCATGATTCCCCGAGTCTAATATTTTAATCCATTCATCTTTGAATGTAGGCATTTCATATTCTAAGATATCATCCGAAAGATTGAATAAGCATAACAAATGCTCCATCCCATTCCTACTCTGCCGATGCAATACATACCCTTTTTCTCCTATCAGCTGCACAAACAAGTCATCCTTACTGGTATTCTGCAATATCTCATTATCCCTTCTTAATTGTATCAATTTCTTATGCCATTCTAATAGCTCTTTATATTTCCCCTGCTTCCTTTTTCCCCAATCCAGCTTTGACTGAATAAACGTTTCCTCAGATTGTGGATCAGGAAACATCTCGCCCTCCTTCAAAAAAGACTCAAATTCTTTTTTCCGTCCTTCCTGGATTCCTTTAATATGTTCCTCTTCCTTATAACTTACAAAAAAGAAAAACGGATTATCCTCTCCGTATTCCTCCCCCATAAACAACATGGGAACATATGGTGATAAAAAGATCGCTGCCGCCGCTACTTTCAATCTTGCCTGATCAATGAGTACAGATAATCTTTCTCCTTTCACTCTATTCCCGATCTGGTCATGATTCTGGTTAAACACTACAAAATGTTCTCCTGAAATACCTGCAGAGCTACGTCCATACCGCCGTTTCCTAAACTGCACATATTCTCCTGTATGCACGAAGCCATCTTTATATGCCTTTGCTAATTGTTCTAATTTATTAAAATCCGCATACCGGGATTGTCCTGCTTTGTCCAATAGCACATACAATATATGATGAAAGTCGTCCAGCCACTGGGCATCTAATCCCATACCTCCATCGCTGGGGCTTTTCATTATATTTGGTGAATTCAGATCGCTCTCGCCGATGAGGTAGTATTTCCGGCCGGTAGTAGCTTCTAATTCTTTTACCTTATCATGGATCACCTCCCACAACGTGACCGCACTATTATCAAAAATACAATGCACCGCATCCAGTCTTAAACCATCAATGTGATATTGCTGAAACCAATGGATCACATTATTCGCAAAATAGCCCTTAGGACCGTCAGAATTAGCCCCATCAAAATTTATAGCACTACCCCAGGGAATAGCATAGATCTCCGAAAAATGAGGCCCAAAATGGTCAAAATAGTTGCCTTCCCCACCCAGGTGATTATACACCACATCCAACAACACCGCCATACCTCTTTGATGACAGGCATCCACTAATTTTTTCAGCCCTTCCGGTCCGCCATAAGAGTGATGCACGGCATACTGGTACACCCCATCATACCCCCAGTTCCGCTCACCGGGAAACTGGCACACGGGCATTAGTTCCAGTGCATTGATGCCGGTCTCTTTCAGGTCGTCCAGGTAAGGAATGATCCCTTCAAAGGTCCCTTCCGGAGAAAAGGTGCCTACATGCAATTCATATAAAATCAGGTCCTTAAAAGGCAAGCCATGCCATTGCAGATCCTGCCACTGGTACGCATCGTGATCCACTACAGCCGATGGGCCAAAGATGTCCTGCGGTTGCCAGCCGGAAGCGGGGTCGGGGAGATCTTTATCATCGATATTATAATAGTAGGTTGCGCCGGGAGGAACATTTTCTACCGTAATAGTAAAATATCCTTCCGCGTCTTTGGTCATTGCCATGGACCTGTCATCCGGGGTGATAAGATGAAGTGTGACCTGCTCTTTTTCCGGTGCCCATACGCAAAAAGTACATGTATTATCAGGCTTGTAAAAAGCCCCTGTGTTTTTCATATCGCGGCAAACTTATGCAGGACTATAAGAAAAGATTATGCCGTGTTATAGTTTGGCAGAAATGTTGTTCCGATGATGAGAACCTAAAATCGGACATTATGGACAAAAAATGGTGGCAGACAGGTATTATCTACCAGGTATATCCCCGTAGTTATCAGGATAGCAATGGCGATGGAGTCGGTGATCTGAAAGGTATTCTGCAAAGACTGGATTACCTGCAGTGGCTGGGTATAAACGCAGTATGGCTTTCGCCCATTTATCCTTCTCCGATGGCGGATTTTGGATATGATATTTCCGATTATACAGGCATTCATCCATTGTTTGGCAACATGGCAGACTTCGATAACTTACTGGAAGAAGTACACAAGCGAGGCATGAAGTTACTGCTGGACCTGGTACCGAATCATACGTCAGACCAACATCCCTGGTTCCTGGAATCCCGTTCCAGCAGGGATAATCCGAAACGTGACTGGTACATATGGCATGACCCACAGCCAGATGGCAGCGCACCGAACAACTGGCTGAGTATGTTTGGCGGCATTGGGTGGGAGTGGGATCATACTACCCAGCAGTATTATTATCATGCATTCTTAAAGGAACAGCCTGATCTGAACTGGCGCAATCCCGAAGTGCAACAGGCGATGTTTGATGTGATGCGGTTCTGGCTGAAGAAAGGGGTAGATGGATTCAGGGTAGATGTGATGTGGCACATGATCAAGGATGCACAGTTCCGTAACAATCCGATTGATCCAAATTATGAACCGCATATGAGTACCTACTCGCAGTTATTACCCGTGTATTCTACAGATCAGCCGGAAGTACACGAACTGGTACACCAGATGCGGTCGGTGATGGAAGAGATCGATGATGATCGGGTGATGATCGGCGAAATATATTTACCCATACATCAGTTAGTCACTTATTATGGCAGTGATAATAACGGGGCGCATCTGCCATTTAATTTTCAGTTACTTACATTGCCCTGGCAGGCGTTGCAGATCGCTTCGGCCATCGATCAGTACGAAGGGGCCTTGCCTGAAAATGGCTGGCCAAACTGGGTGTTGAGCAACCATGATCAGCACAGGATAGCGAGTAGGGTAGGAACACAGCAGGCGCGGGTAGCTGCAATGCTATTACTGACATTGCGTGGTACGCCTACGATCTATTATGGTGATGAAATAGCGATGCGCAACGTAGCGATACCAATTAATGAAGTCGTAGATCCGCAGGGATTGAATATGCCAGATAAGAACCTGAGCAGAGATCCATCGCGAACGCCGATGCAGTGGGATAATTCCCTTCATGCAGGATTTACGACAGGCAAACCCTGGTTAAGATTATCGAAGATCTTCCACCGGGATAATGTAGAGATGCAGCAGCATGATGTTTATTCTATGCTGACATTGCACAGGCAGTTGATCACATTGAGAGCCAATGAACCGGCATTGGCAGCAGGGAGGTATGTACCTGTGTTTGCGGATAACCAGATGCTGGCATATATAAGAGAAGCAGCAGATGCTGATACGTTTTTAATTGTATTAAACCTGACACATTTGCCTTGTTATTTCAGACCACCTAATTTTAGTTTTTCCGGTAAGGTGGAAATATCTACAATACCGGAATCTGCTGGAATTCAATTGAGTGATACAATTAGTCTGGATGGAGATGAGGGCTTAATAATCAGGTTAGATAAAAAGTAGTTGTATCAAAAATAAATAAACCTTCTCAGAATTACTTCAGGGATTAACTGGTTACATGAATAAAAAGAGGGAAGTTGCCGGAAGGCTCTGAGAATTGCATGCACGAAAATTCTCTCCATCAGGTACCCGAATAAAATGGGGCTGTCTCGAAGTTTTGAGTTCTTATGTTTGAAAAAGGCAACATGGCTTCGAGATGAAATGTAACTTTAATTACAAAATCTCTGAGCCATGTTTACAAAGTCACTTAAAGTTACCGATTTTTCGGAACAGCCCCATTTTTTTATCCCCTTACCTGGTAGCGTCAGGTAGTCTTTTATTATTGCAGTAACAGCGATTTTGTCTGAATCATTTCTCCGTTTACATATTTTACAATGTACATACCTTTGGGTAGGTGTTGTAGTTGTAAATTTAATGTAGGTTGTGCTTTTGCGCCGTATACCTGTTTGCCGCTCATGTCGTAGATAACGATGTAGCCAGGGCCGGATGTGGTTAATTTTGTTTGACCATTGATAGCGGGATTGGGTTGTACAGAAAGCTGCAATGATTTAGATGAAGATCCGTTCAATACGATCGTTCCATAATTGGCCGTACTCTGGTAATCATCCACTGTCCCATACCACACTGCCTGTCCATCACGTGCACCACCATTGTCATCATCATCATACCCTGCATCAAATCCAATCGCCATCCCTGATGTAGGTGTGATACCCAGTTGTGACCAGGGAATCGCAAACTCTACACTATAACCGCCATTGATAATCGCCGTATTACTACTGTTATAAGTTTTAATAAACTGCCGTACTGTATTATTAACATTAATAAACACCTCTGCCGCATCATTATCCCACGCGTCAGGCGTATCATTATACAGTGCAGCATCCAGTACTTTTACACCCACATAAAGGTTCGTGGCATCCCACAGCAGGCCAAAGGTGGCAGTATTATTTACACTGCCCACCGTTGTCTTTGAAATAGTCTGAGACAGGTTCCAGGTACTTTCCAAAACACCGTCTATCACTGGCGTACCCTGGTTGACAATTACACCAGCAGTCGTATTGGCTACTGTGATCACCACCTGATCGGTGGCGGTGAGTGTACCATTGCTGACGCTCAGCTGGTATACATAGATATTGCCATTGCTTAAACCTGTTACACCAGGTGCTGCAACCGCAGTATTGCTGATAGTGCTTGCCGGACCACTTACCTGCGACCATGTATAGGTCACACCACTGGAACCACTACCGGATAGGGTAGTACTTGTCGTGCCGGCAGCCAGTGACTGATCTGGTCCTGCGTTTGCAAAGATGGCATTGTTGCAGGTAGTCAGATAAACGGTACCAAATACAGCTGGATGCTGGAATGCGGTGGTATTCGTAGCAAAGGTGGTCATCTGTGCATCGCGTGTACCACCATTATCATCATCGTCAATTTGTATATCCAATCCAATCGTTTTACCGATGGCAGGCGTCACGCCAATTGTGGCCCATGGAATTGTAATATCCATGCTGGTGGCAGTTTGTTTGAAGGTAATACCTGTAGTGCGGTTCACAGAATTACTGCCTACATGAATGGTGGGATCATTCCAACGGAAGCCTAACTGAAAATCATTTATACCATCGTAGGCAGTGCCTTTACTATTATCTCCATCGATGAATATTTCTACGGCATCATCCTCCCACCAGCTATCACCAGAGTCATTGACCTTAGTGGCGTCATTCATATTGATCTTCAGGTAGAGGTTTGTATTGTCATACAGTGCTTTCCATGAACCGGAATAATCAGTTGGTAAACTACCTAATACCACATTGCTGATGCTTTTTGAAGGCGCACGCAAACTATCTGCTAATAATGCAATTACCGGTGCCACACAAGGTGGGTTTTCATTATCTGCAATTGCCACGATGGCTACGGTATCACCTCCTAAATTATAAGTAGTGTCTTTTAACAACGTTAATTTCAACGTCTCTGGTCCTTCAAAAATATTGTCATCTACAGGGGTGATCGTAATGGTGGCAGATGGGGCTGTGGGTGTCAAAGTAACACTGCCACTCAGCGTAGGTGTATAGTCAGCCGCACTGGCAGTACCACTTACACTGTATTTAACTGCGATCGTTTTAGACAATGCCACGGTGCTGATGGTGAACACGCCTGTACTGCCGCCTTCTGCTGCATTTGGCTGCGTAGCTACGATATTGATGCCTGGCAGGATCGTGATCTTCCGCGTAGCGGTAAAGCTGCCGCCTGTAGTTGTGACGGTGATAGTAGCTGTGCCATACCCCACAGCGGTAACCTTGCCGGTAGCGTCTACCTTTGCTATCGTACTATCAGAGCTGCCCCAGGTGACTACTTTATTCGTTGCATCTACAGGAGTAATGTCCGCTGATAATTGCAATGATTGCCCGGTAGTGAGAGTGGTATCATGCGCTGGTTTTATCGCTACTGCGGTAACCGGAATATTGATGTTCTGAATGATGAGTTGAAAGCTCGTGTTTTTGTTGATATAAGCTCCTGATTCCGCATTCGTGACCGTCAGGTTATTGAAGGTGGCTGTCTGGCTACCTGCCTGTACATACAGACCGAAACCTCCATATATATCCGCTGCCTGATCGCGTGTTACAGGGTCGAGGCCTGTGCCATCAATATTGGTGTTGTTGAATACAAGGTGATGAATGTTCGTACCATAAATTTGTATGGCATCACGTTGCGAACGAAGGATGGTATTGTTGTCAAACTGTAAATTGAAAACACCTGTGCCTGCGTAAAACTCAATCGCACCCCGTTTCTGATTCCACAGATCATAACTGGTACCACAACCGGTGATCGTATTCTCATACACCTTGATCACATCACCGGGATACTCAAAAGTAAACCCGGGAAAATCGTTTGTAAACCGGATCGCAGAACCAGCCACACCGTCTTTAAACAAATTGTGATGAATTTCATGACCCGTGCCTCCAAAGAGGGCTGCACTACCTGCACGCCAGTTATCTTCTACTGTATTATAGCGGAAGATGTCATTCTTACAGGTAGTGGTCACACCCGTTGCATTATTGGGCCATACGGCCAGTGCATCGTCTCCATTGTTGCGCAGGCTACACTGCTCTACAATAGAATTGGAAGTACCCTGGCAGAAATTGACACCATCTGCATAGTTGTTGCGGATCCGGCATTTTGTAATCTGTAAGTCCGTGGTAATATCCACCGGGTAGGGAGCATCATATCCTGCAATCCAGAAGCCGCATTCAAAGTGTTCCACCCATACATCATGTACACGTGAACCTGTACCATACGTACCCATAAATCCCTTGTACGTTTTGTACATTTCACCGGGCAGGCGTGGATTGGTTTCATTGTATACGAGGCGGTCATTGTTCTGCGTGTTCAAACTGAAGTTGGAAATTTCTACATTGCTGGCGCGGGCATAGATCCCGCCGTAGAATTGTTTGTCTGTAGAGAAATACACTTCTGTATACCAAACGCCTGCACCCAGTATTTTCAGGTTGCTTACATTCAGCGTGAGCTTATCGCTCAATAAGAACTGACCTGCAGGGATGTACACGTTTTTTCCCTGTGATACGGCTGCGGCAATACATGCATTAAACGCCGCAAAGTCATCATTCTGGTCATTCGCCACCGCGCCATAATCCGTTACAGACAGGTAGTTGGCGGGTTGAGACAAAGCAGGCGGTACAGGTTCGAGTTCGATAAAATCGACGCCATACGTGAGCCCGTCGCCATTGTCTTTTTTGACCATGATCTTGTCGCCTGCATTCAGTGCATTCGTCAGTTTGAAGTGCACTTCATCAAAGCGCATAAAGGTCTTGCCGCCCGGTGTCTGCACCGGATCGGCTGCGGGAAAGTACTGGTACGCCCAGTAGGAGGAGAGGGCAATGTCCTTCACCTTCGTACCATTTACATAGAGCCCCAGTGAGCCACTGAGACCATTGCCGGTGTTGTCGTCCGGCATAGTGAAGCGAAGATCCACACCCTGTGCGGCGGCAGTGAGTGTCCATTCAATACTGGCATTGTTTGCAGACAGGCTTACGTACTTTTGGTCGGAAGCTTCCGAAGCAATGTCTGTTTGCACAAACTGCGGAGAGGATTGGACAGCAGCACCGCCACTCAGTGTGCCATTGTCAGCTTCATAACGGGTATAAGGCAGCTGGTAAGCGCCTCGTGGAAGCCCATCACTTTGGGCAAATGACAGATGGTGTGCTAACAGGACCATCGTCAAAAGGGAACCGGTTTTTCTCATCTTTGATAGGGTATTTAGAGGAATTCAAAGAAAGGATAGTAGGGGAGATCCGGCAATTAGTGCATGGGAAATATAGAAATAAAGTGCCCGAAATGAATGTAATGTGCTGATAATGAGTGTTGTGTTGTGGTGAAATATATAGACAGTTTATGAGGGGAATTCCCTTCCTTTGCTATGCCTTAATCAGCAAATACCAATGTTTGACGAACATTCACAGCATCTGCGTAAATTTTTGATTGCTATTAACTACAAGGGACAGACTTATTTTACGGTTCATGGCATGGATTTCACCGTTATCGATGTGAATATCAATAGTAGTAAGGTATTACTCACAGAGCAGGATAAGTGGCGCTTTTTCCCCACCAAAACGGAACTGGCTGCCTACATAGCGCAGGCGGATCATCTGTGGGATGCGGACAATCTGAAGGAATGGGCCAAAGGGCTGGATGAGCGTTCCGAAGTGGACTCAGAAATCGACCTGGATTTTATGCTGACTGCGAAGGACGATATTGATGATTACTACGAATTGTTCAATACCATCACCTTTGTTGAAGATTTTGTGGACCAGATCGATGATGAAGCAATGTATGCCCTGACCCTGGGAAGCTCCACGGTCCGGGAATTCTTCGATGCCGCTGCGGACTATTTTCTCTGGAAAGACGGTGATAAGGAAATGCTGGCCACCAGGGGACCCCGTTTACTCCTGGCTATCAATAATATTTATAAGGAATTAGAAAAATGGATTGAAGTGTAATAACATGTATATACAATAATAATTTATGTAACCCTGCAATACCCATGGACATAATTATCCATTACATTCGTTCTGTTCCCACGTTTAAAAAAAAATAGTTGTTATGCCCGATCAAATTATTATCAGCCGCGAAGATGCCATGACTTTACTAGCCTGGCAAAAGCTCCTCACTATGCATCCTGAAAAAAGAAAGGACATCGTCGCAGAAATATTAATTGAATCAGATAAAGCAGATGAAGAAATCGAAGATGCACATGTGGATGGTCCTGAATATAATCATGATATCATTGATTATCTTAGGTCAGGATTACTCAACGTTACCAATGAATATATAGAAGAAGATCTCAAAGAGTTATATCATCATGATATAGAGATTGAGGGTGAGCCACTGATCTATGAACCCTGCCCTTGTTGTGGATATCGTACTGTAGAAGAATCTGCTGGTTATGATGTATGTCCTAATTGTTATTGGGAAGATGATGGCAATGATGATCCGGCTAAGTATAGTTCTGTTAATCACTTAACCCTGCAACAGGGAAGAGATAATTTTAAACAGATGGGTGCCTCTGATCCGGCTTATATTGACATCGTGAACAAGCATCCGAACAAGTACCTGAAAGCTTAACCCATACTACCTTTTCATACATCAGTCAGCTAATCCGGTTTGGAAATGGCATTCTGTTTGTTATTAGAACGTTAAAACAGTTTTAAAACAAGGAGGGACATATGAAAAAGGTAGTTTTATTAATGGCCTTAACAGCACTGTCAGTTGTTACATTTGCGCAAACGCAATCAGAAGAGGTAACCAGTAAGAATTCATGGCTGAAGGTGGGTGTCAATGCAGGCGTGCCTTTTGGTAACCTGTCAAAGACGAGCAATTTTACATTGGGTGCTGAATTAAAAGGACAGGTAATGTCTACAAATCATGTTGGTTTAGGTTTGACGACCGGGTATAATCATTTCTTCCCGAAGGATGGGTATAAGAATTTTGGGACAGTTCCATTAGGCTTATTCGTTAGGTACTATCCAAAGAGTCAAGGATTTTTTGCGGGTACAGATGTAGGGTATAGCTTTGTGACAGGTGTGGATGGTGCTACCGGTGGGGTGTATGTGAGGCCTCAGTTAGGGTATCATAATTATAGCTGGAACTTTTTTGCGTTTTATAATGGGATATTCAGGAGTGAGGAGAATGGAAGTAGCATGCAGTATGCTGGGGTAGGTGCGACTTATAATATTCATTTCCGTAAAAGAGGATAATAAAACAATAACAAAAAAGCGGCTACAAAACGTCTGCTCCGGCAGATGTTTTGTAGCCGCTTCCGCGTTTTTAAAATCCTTCGCAGAGCAAAGGATTTTAATAGAGCAAAGGTAAAATTAATACATAGCAGATTAAATTAATTTATCCTTAAAACAGCCACTACTCATTAATTACTCAATTATTCATACATTTGCGTTACCCAAAGATCTGCATTGTTAAACCAATAAATATAAAAATGAACAAAACCATTCTGGCATCTGTATTCTCAATTGCAATCTTTTTCGCAGCCTGCAAAAGCAAAACTACATCTGAAAACGCGGACAGCAGTGCGGCAACTACTTCCCCTTCCCCTTCAGAAGAAAAAGCTACGCCAGCTAACGAGCCTAAATCTTATACTGTCACTTTCAGTCCGGATACCGCATTCCTGGGCAAGAAGAAAGAAGCATTCATAAGACTGAAAAACGGCAGTGCTGTAGAGCTGTACGACAATGAAGGTAAAGTGACCGGTACAGAACTCACTTACGAAATCGAACTCACCAACAAGAATAAAGTTGGAGAGAACAGTGTATTCATTAATCCAAATGATTTCCGTCTCACACTGGACAATGGTACCAACATCACGCACGATAACTACAATTCTGTATCTGCTGATGCGGAATCTACAAAATCATCTGTAGAGAATAAATTCAGACTGCCTGCCGGCACTAAGCCAAAGACGCTGAATCTCTTCCTCGATGAAACAAGAGTAAGTGTAGGAGTGGAAATGAAATAACCCGGGAGGGAGATCTTTCAAAGAGAGATCATTCAGAGGGGAAATCATTCGAAAAGTGAGATCCATCCAATGGTGATCTATCCAATGGTGATCTATCCAATGATGATCCATCCAATGGCGATCCATCCAATGATGATCCATCCAATGGTGATCCATCCAATGATGATCCATCCAATGGTGATCTATCCAATGGCGATCCATCCAATGGCGATCCATCCAATGGCGATCCATCCAATGGTGATCCATCCAATGGTGATCCATCCAATGGTGATCCATCCAATGGTGATCCATCCAATGGTGATCCATCCAATGGTGATCCATCCAATGGTGATCCATCCAATGGTGATCCAACCAATGGTGATCCATCCAATGGTGATCCATCCAATAGTGATCCATCCAATAGTGATTCATTCAATAGTGATCCATCCAAGAGTAATCTACCCAATGGTGATCACGCAAAGAGAAATCACTCAAAGTCATCTAACTCATAAAAGGGCTGTATTTGAATAATAACAGCCCTTTTATTTTTTCCGCATTCGTAAGTACCCTCCCCAACTCCCCACAGATAATCGTTTTAACATTTTTTTAAACTTTTCCCGATCGCGTAAATGCTCCCCAATTCCGGGCTGTAGCTTTGCGTAAATTTTTTTGCATGTCAGGAATGTTTAAGACTACGCTGCTTCTTATACTATTTTGCTTTCCAATCGTACTATTTGCACAACATGGCGGCGCCATTACCGGCCGCATTACAGCCTTCGATGGCCAACCAATTGAACTCGTTTCCATTTCTATCGTTGAATTACAGAAAGGTACCCTTACAGACAACGATGGTAATTATAGAATAGAAGACATCAATCCTGGTACTTACACCCTAAGGATCCAGCTCCTTGGTGCTGCACAAAAAGAATTCAGTGTGGCAGTGACTCTTGGTCGCCCGGCTGTACTGGATTACCAGTTCACCAAAGAAAACATCCAGGCTTTACAGGAAGTGCGCGTAATCGGGAATATCAATAAGTTCTCCAGGAAAGAAAGCTACTACGTAAGCCGTCTTCCCCTGAAGAACCTCGAAAACCCACAGGTTTACAACGTGGTGCCAAAGGAACTGATCGAAGAACAGATGTCCGTAGACCTGGGTAGCATTTCCAAAAACGTACCCGGTGCAGGTATTCCAATGATTGCCAACCAGGGTCGCGTTACCTTCCGCCAGCGCGGTTTTGAAACAGAACCCAATGCGCGGAATGGGGTAGCTGGTGCAGCTTTCGCCACCCTCGATCCTGTGAACCTGGAAAGGGTAGAAGCCATCAAAGGCCCGTCTGCCACCCTGTTCGGTACCAATATCTCCAGCAGCTACGGTGGTTTGTACAACCGTGTTACCAAAAAGCCTTTCAACGGTTTTGGCGGTGAGGTTTCCTTTACCGGTGGTAGCTGGAACTACAACCGTCTTACTGTAGATGTCAATACGCCCGTTAATAAAGATAAAACAATGCTCTTCCGTCTGAATGGTGCCACTACCTTCCAGAAGAGTTTCCAGGATATGGGCTTTACTAATAACCTGAGCCTGGCGCCAAGTTTCTCTTACCAGATCACAGATCGTCTTTCCCTGCTGTTAGATGTGGAATTTGGGCAGGAAAAAGGTACTTCTGTCGTTCGGTTCAATCCTTACACCGGAGGCGGTAAAACCCTCTCTATTGCCGATATGAAGTTTCCTTACAAGCGACTCTTCCTGAGCAATGAACTGGCTTACCAGACACAGATGATGAACATCTTCGCCCAGATCAACTATAAGATATCCGAACACTGGACCTCTCAAACGGTGGTATCCCGTGCCCGTTCTTCCATCAATGGTTATATCAATGCGCTGAACGGTCGTACGGATTCTACCCTGCGCGCCAGTGTGATCTCAGGTTATACTACCTTCATCGCTACTGATATTCAGCAGAACTTTATCGGTGATTTCCACATCGGTAAATTCCGTAACCGTATGGTGGTAGGCCTGGATTATTATAATAACAGCAACTCTTTTGACAGAACGACTGTGGCAGGACCCACCATTAATTTCCAGCATCCGGGTGCCAACTACCGCCTTAGTAAATCCAAAGTTGATTCATTAGTGGCAGTGGCTACTGGTACCTCTATCCGAAACGAAAACAATGGCGATAATAGCTATGCAGCATATGCTTCTGATGTGTTCAATATCACACAGAACCTCATGGCCATGGTGAGCCTGCGTGTAGATTACTATCGTGCACAGGGTACGCATAGCATTATATACGATACCACTGCTGCGGGTACAAATTATCACCAGACAGCCCTGTCTCCAAAACTGGGCCTGGTGTATGAAGTGCTGAAAGATAAAGTGTCTGTATTTGGAAACTATATGAATGGCTTTTTCCATGAAACCGGTACTGACTATGCAGGCAATGCCTTCAAACCGGAAGAGGGTAACCAGCTGGAAGGCGGTGTGAAAGTGGATGTATGGCAGCATAAACTGGTGGGTACATTGAGCTACTACGATATCCAGGTGAAGAATGTGATCATTACCGATCTGGAACATGATGGTTACAGCAAACAGAATGGTACACAGCGTAGCAAGGGGCTGGAAGCTGAGATCACTGTAAACCCGGTTAAAGGTCTGAACATCGTGGCCGGTTATGCATATAACGATAGTAAATATACAAAGTCGGATAGTGCTACACTGGGTTTAAGACCAGCATTGTCCGGTCCTCCTGATATGTGGAACTTCTGGGCGAGCTATCATATTTCCAGTGGAAAACTGAATGGGCTTGGATTTGGTTTTGGTGGAAATGGTGGCAATATGTCTTATCAGACAAACACACGCACTACTAAAATTACCATTCCTTCTTATGTAATGCTGGATGCGTCAGTGTTTTATGAGAGAGCTAAGTACCGTATTGGTGTGAAGGTGGATAACCTGACCAGTCAGAAAGCATGGTCTGTAAGGTTGACACCGCAACCACCGACAAGGGTGTTGGGTAGTTTTGCATTGAAATTCTAAATAAAATATTCCTGGAAGAGGGGATTCATCCTCCCGTTGATAAATTCCCTCTTCCAGGAATGTTTTTATAACAGGATCATCCTACCGTTTTATAGTAAGAATAATTACATCGATAGCTGGCTTTTATTATCATTCATCTCCCCATAAAAGACCTTTAGCGTCCCGGTTTTACCCCCTTTATCACTTCCTTCACTCACCAGTCAATACCCATGCGCCATGCTCAAAAGTGGCATTACAATCCCCACGATAACACCGATTACTTTTTTCATCATAGAACTAATATATACCTTTGCACCATAATATTAAACCAATATTCATGAAAAACGTTGTACTAGCCAGTACTTCTACACTTTACGGTGAAAAATACCTTCAGTACCTCCTCCCGGTCATGCAGGAACTCTTTGCCGGTATCGACGAAATCATCTTCATTCCTTATGCCCGTCCTGGTGGCATCTCGCACGATGAATATACTGCCCGGGCTACCGCCGGTCTGGCGACTATCGGCATCAATGTAAAGGGGCTTCATACTTTCGCAGATCCTGCACAGGCTATCCGCGAGGCCAAAGGCTTCTTCACTGGTGGCGGTAATACTTTCGTACTGGTAAAACAACTGCATGAACTCAGATTAATGGAGCTGCTCAGCGATGTTGTCTCTAAAGGCACACCTTATATAGGCGCAAGTGCCGGCAGCAATATCGGTGGTGTGAATATGCAAACGACGAACGATATGCCGATCGTATATCCGCCCAGTTTCCAGACTATGGGTTTAATGCCGTACAATTTAAACCCGCACTACCAGGAACCAACTCCCGGTGTACCACACATGGGTGAAACCAGGGAAACCCGTATACTCGAATTCCATACCCAGCAATCTATTCCAGTGATCGGTCTGCGCGAAGGCAGCTGGATCCGTATCAAAGGAAATAATATCCGCCTTGAAGGTTCCATGCCTGCAAAAATATTCGAACAGGGTAAAACACCTTACGAATTACAAGCAGGCAGTGACATTAAAATCTAATTATGATACTTAATATACGTTCCCTTCGCAGGCAGATCAAAGCACAGCGATACAAGGATATTCCTGTTACGCTTAGCCTGCTGTTTATTCCTGTGGCATTGTCCTTACTGATCACGGAGCAGGTCTACACCACATGCATCCTGTTATCTGTGTTCATAGCTGTTTACACAGCTGGTGCATTCGTGATAAAAAAGCGAAGACCATTATTTTTCAGGCCACTTCTCATTGCAGCCGCAATACTATTCGTGATTGTTTCAGAAAAGATCATTTAAGCAGAAAGAGGGGGTGTATCAAAAGTTAGATACACCCTCTTTTAATTCGGATACAGGGTAGCGTCAGATTCCATTTTATGTGGTGCCCAGGGGTTTCATTTATTAATAATAGCCCTCTTTTTAATATTTTTTTATCACAGTCTAATTATCTTTTCGCTTGTTTAACATTATGTTTTGTTAATTCTAAAAAGTTTACTTAAGTTTAACACATCATAATGATTTACTTCCTCTGAAACACCTTCTCCATCTAACCTTCTTCCTGTAGAGTTTTATTTCCATTTTATCCTAGCTGTAATCGTTGCGAAAAGACATGTGAATATTTGAAAGAACAATGAACATAAAAGAAGGGCAATCGCTTATTAAATCAAACAAGTAAAAATTTAGTCGTGTAATACCTACACTGATGGAATAATAATTTCCAAAATCTTCATTCGCTGCATGTTCCACGTGCAGTAAACAGGAAGCTATTATCAAAAAGACAATTCAACTGCATGTCATTCATGTGGTAAAGGGAAAACTATTTTCAAAATCAAAATGAACTGCATGAAACACGTGTAGTACCAGGGGAATTATTTTCATAAACAATTTAAACTGCATGCATCGCATGTAGTAAAGGGGATCCTTATATCAAATAATAAATATCACGCTGTGTTTACAACACAGCAGGGGGAAGTTTTTGCTTTAACACACTCTATATTATCAACAAAAATTAGCAACTCAATGCAAAGATCGTTTATTGTATGTACGGTCCTGTTTCTGCTATGCGCTTTCGGAGCCATTGCACAGGAAAAGAAAACAGTTTCGGGGTCTGTACAGGATGAAAAAGGCAACCCACTTGTGGGCGTAAGTGTGCAGGAAAAAGGTACCAGCAATGGTGCAAGTACCGGTGACGGAGGAAAGTTTTCATTGAAAGTCGCTCCTGGCGCTACATTGATCTTCTCGTACATTGGTTATCTGAAACAGGAAGTAGCAGCATCTGCCGCATCTTCTGTACAAATGGCACCCGATCAGACAGGCCTGAATGAAGTAGTGGTTACCGCTATGGGTATTAAAAGAGAAGCACGTGCACTCGGTTATGCTGTAAGCACCGTCAGTTCGAAAGAACTTACCAAGACAGGATCGACCAACTTTGCTTCTGCACTTTATGGTAAAGCAGCCGGTGTAAAGATCGTATCTGCTCCCGGTGGTGCTGGTAGTGCAGTATCCGTACAGGTAAGAGGTGTCTCTTCCTATGGGATGAATACACAACCTTTGTATGTAGTAGATGGTATCCCTATCCGTAACTTCAACACGCTGACTTCACAGTCATGGGGTACGACCAACAGTCGTATTGATGGAAACGGTGCACTTGACATCAACCCGGAAGATATCGAAAGTCTCACGATATTGAAAGGCGCCAGTGCATCTGCACTCTACGGTTCTGAAGCCACCAACGGTGTTGTGGTAATTACCACCAAAAAAGGTAGCAAAAGCAGGGGCCTTGGTGTAGATATCAATTACACCTATAACCTTGAGAACATTGCGAACAGTCCCGACTACCAGAACGAATATGGTCCGGGCTACGATGCACAGACCAACGTAGGGAATGGTATTGCTGACTATGAAGGCTGGGTGACCGATTCGGATGGTTCTACGCATCCTTACTATCGTGCTTACGCACAGTTTGGTCCTAAGTTCGACAACAGCTCAGTGAAGTACTGGGATGGTTCTACCCGTACCTATAAGGCCAATAAAAATAACTACAAAGAATTTTATCAGCAGGGTTATAACTCTAACCTGAATATAGCATTGTCAAATGCCAATGAGAATGGTAGTTATCGTATGTCTTATACCCGTACCGATTATAAAAGTATTATGCCAGGTAGCAACCTGAATAAAAACAACTTTAACTTTAACGGTACACTCAAGCTGAATAAAAAAGTGTCAGTGGATCTCGTATCTACTTACAACAATAATTTTACCCATAACCGCGCCTATGCGATGAGTAACATTTTCGGTTCATATGGCGGTTTCTTCAGCCGTATGGATGATATGGGTACATATTACGATAAGTACAAAACATCCAACGGGTATAAATATGTAATGTATAACAACAGTAACTATGATCAGGATGAGAAGTTAACTTACAACATACGTGCTACCAACCTGCTGGATTACCTGTATACCAATCTGCGTAACAGTTATGATGAAACACAAAACCGCTTCATCAACAGTATCACGCTGAATGTAAGTCTGCTTGACAACCTGAAATTCCGCGGCCGCATCGGTGGTGACTATACCGGCTGGAGCGCTGCTGATAAAGAACATAATACACAGCCGGCATCCGTGGGTTATACAGGGGCATATTCTTTGGAAACACGTAATAACAACGTGACATATGGTGACGTCCTGTTGACGTATAATCCTAAAATTAATAAAGACTTTGACCTCTCTGCCACAGGTGGTGCTTCCGGTAGAAAACAGACCTATACTTACCAGAAAACTTCAACGGCCGATGGTCTTGTAAATGAGAACTGGTTCAGCCTGAGCAACTCTGCCAGCACTGTTACTGCTTCTTCCGCAAGAGCCACGCAGTTGGATGTGGCTGCCTTTGGTATGCTTAACCTGAGCTTTAGGAATTACCTTTATTTGGAAGCGACCGGTCGCTATGAAGGTACTTCTACATTGCCATCCAATGTAAACTCTTATTTTTATCCATCCGTGAATGCAGGTTTTGTATTTTCTGATGTGGTTAAAATGCCTTCCTGGATGAACTATGGAAAGTTGAGGGCATCTTATGGACTGGTGGGTAACCATCCTGCTATTTATGCTGCGAATGTGGCTTATAACCAATACTCACTGGCATACGATGGTGCTACCATTCTTTATCAGCAGCCTAATGCTTCCGGGTTTGGTAATGAAAATATTGTATCTGAACAGAAACGTGAGGCGGAAATCGGTGTTGAAACCAGGTTCCTTGATGGTAAAATCGGCCTTGACCTGAGTTACTACAATAACAAGGTCAATAAACAAATACTTACAGCAAGTACGGCTCCTTCCAGCGGTGCTACATCAGCACTGGTAAATGCAGGTAGTATTTCCAACTACGGTGTGGAAGCAGCCATCAGTGCCACTCCAATAGAAACAAAGAATTTCCGCTGGAGTACCCGTTTCAACTTCGCAATCAACAGGAACAAGCTGACTGAATTGGGTAGTGGTCTTACCAGTCTTACCAATGATGTTGAAGGTGGTGGTTACCTGATCCTGCGCTCTGAAATAGGCGATGCGCTGGGTAATATTTATGTGCACCCCATGACGACGGATGCCAATGGTAACAAAGTGGTAAGTGATGATGGTTACTACACAGTAGATGCCAATTCTTACAAATACGTTGGTAACATTATGCCAAAGGTAGTGGGTGGTTTCTCAAACACTATCAGCTATAAAGCCTTTACATTAGACTTCACACTCGATTACCGCTTTGGTGGCAAGCTGGTATCTATCCCTACTTACTACCAGGTCGGCGCAGGTATGTTTAAGAGCACCCTGAAATACAGGGATGCAGCACATGGTGGTATCAGTTATGTTGCGAATGATGATGCAACTGCCGATTACACAGCCAGCGAAAGTGGTGACCGTCATGATGGTTTGATCCTGAATGGGGTAACCTCTACCGGTGCTACCAACACCAAGGTTATTACTGCGGCCGCGTATTACGAGAATACATTCAACTGGCGTACAGATGGTGATTATTCTGCTGCAGTATATAATAATAGTTATATCAAAGTTCGTGAAGTAGCATTTTCCTACAGCATGCCTAAAAAAGTCACACAGCGTCTGCATGTACAACAATTACAGGTGTCACTGATAGGTCGCAACCTGTTTTACCTGTACAAGTCGCTGCCTTATGGTTTAGATCCTGAAGTGGCAGTAGGTTCCAGCTGGGTGAACCAGGGGGTTGACAATGGTACTGCCGGTCCTACCCGTAGTCTCGGTGCCAGCCTGCGTGCGCGCTTCTAATTTTAATTGCTAAACTATTTGCCTAAATCAGATCACAAATGAAACGTCTATTCATAAATATTGCTTTCCTTACATTACTTGCGGGTACTTTCAGTTCCTGTAAGAAACAGTTGGAAGAGAATTACGCGAACCCGGAGTTGACCACCACCGGCTCCATGGGTAAATTGCTTTCGGGTATGTTCCTAAATAAAAGGATCCATCCTTCTTACTGGGACGGCTATACCTTTATTATGCCTTATACGGCCGGGTATGCACAGACTGCGGCTATTGATCCCACTGCCCAGATGTATATTCCATCTACGACATACACTGAAAACCGTTGGGTAGATTTTTACGATGGTGCTACCGGTACCGATTACAACTATTCCGGTCCCGGTATCATGAGCAATTATCGTGAAATGCAGGCTGCTTATAATGAATTGTCTACTTCACAACAGGAATTACAACAGGTATTCCTGAAGTGTGCAGAGGTGATCGTTTATGACCAGGCATCACAGATGATAGACCTTTGGGGAGATATACCTTTTTCACAGTCTAATTCCCTGAACTCAAGCAAGTCGCTCAGTTATGCAGCATTCGATGATGCCGCCAGCCTGTACGACACTATGATTACAAACCTGAAAGTGCTCAATACATACTTTGATACCGCTTCTATCGCTACTGCCACTAAAACAGAACTGGCAAAACAGGACCTCATGTTTTCCGGCGATCTGACCAAATGGCAGCGTTATGCAAATTCATTGCGTCTGCGTTTGCTGATGAGAATATCCAATTATGATGAGTCGACTGCAAAATCTGAAGTCACTACCATGCTGGCAGATGCAAGTACATATCCAATGATTTCTGCCAATGATTACAATGCGGTGGTCTGGATGAGCCCAAGTGCTTTAAAGAGTGATTTATATGATGTGTTCAGCGGTTACCCATACGCACCTGCTTACCTGCTGGATACGCTGATGGTCGCAAATGGTGATCCACGTACAGATGTGTTCTGGGATGCAGATGGTACCAATGGTTTCAAAGGATTCCCTTCCACTGGTACATCTACAGAATACGAAGCAGGTGGCTATGCTACATATGATTCTGCTACTTTCTTTTACAACTATAATATTCCGGCCGTGCTGATGACCGCTGCAGAAGTGAGCTTCCTGAAAGCGGAAGCAGATGAAAGATGGAGTCTCGGAACAGCGCAGACTGACTATGAAACTGGTATTACACAGTCTACCGCTTTCTATTATAGTATCAACAGCAATATGGTGCTGAAGAGTGGTAGCTGGACTGCCCTGACAGCACCTACAACTGCTACCATCAGTACTTACCTGCTGCAGAGCGATATCGCCTACAGCGGAACCACTACAGAAAAGCTGGCCAAGATCTACACGCAGAAATGGATGAACTTCTTCATTCTGCAATCGGGCCAGGCATGGGCAGAGTACAGAAGAACCGGTTATCCGGAGCTGAGCTTTGCTACATCCACTTCTTCCAGTGGTAGTACACCTCCAACCCGCCTACTTTATCCGTCTTCGGAACAACTGTATAACAGTGCTAACTATTCTGCGGTATCTGGTAACGATACCCGGGATACGAAGATCTTCTGGGATGTTAATTAGATAAGTAGAGATAAGTGTTTAGTCAAACGGGATGTATCTTCTGGTACATCCCTTTTTTATTATTTTGAGTGGATTTAAAACTTTTTTCCCTTTAATTCTCGCATCTTGTCTTCAGCACCTGCAATATATTCCCCTGTATATCCTTCATTATCCACCCTGCCCATACACTCGCATAAAAATTAAACGTCGTATTCAACTTGAAATGACTATACAAATGCACCCTGTAATAATCCTTACCTAACTGCTCTAACTCATACGTTCCATTCAGTACATCAAAAAATTCCCCGCCTATCACAATATGTTCATCCATCGTAGTGGAAGGAATCTCATAAGGATTCGCTTTTATCGTAAATACCATTTTCTGCTGCGCTACATACTCCGTTACTGTTTCATGAAACACTAATCCTCCTGTAAATATAGCTTCACGCACGCCGCCTACACCTGTATAATCCAGCTCTGCTTTTACAGGCCTTGGAAAATCCAGCGCCTTTGTCAGCCACCCCTTATCCTGCGAAGCAGGGATCTCCCTGACCCTCGTTACATTCTCCCAGATCTTTTCTGCCGGTGCATGAATATCAATATGTGTATCCGCTTTATACCTGCCCGGGATAGCTCCGATCAGATGCTCCACCGGCGCTATCACAAACGGCAATAGCACCATTACCAGCGACACCTGCAATTTGTTTTTATCTTTCAGTTTATAATGCCTCGCTATCAAGCCCCCAATAGAACTCAAAGCCAGAAATAATGGCATCGCCATGACCCAGCATCCCCAACCTTCTGTTTTAAACAGCAACGTGATTATCATAAAAACAGTCACTGTCAACCACGGCATCAATACACTATAAGTTCTAGTCAATACATCTTCTTTTCTGGAAACAAAAACCGTCAAAGCCCCCATGCCCATCGGTACCCCAAAGAGGAACCCTACTGTCATCAATCCCCATAACCCTTCCATAGTTCCGGAACTGAAAATAAAATGAGATATTATCGCTACACAAACTGGTACAAGTATAACCCCTACCACCCGCAATGCATTTTTTATCATATAGGTATAATTTCTAAATCATAAATATAATCCAATCTTTATTTTCCCAAAGAACCGATTTATAATTGTTCTAATGACAATTATATTTTAAATTCACCCTGAAATTACCCGTTATAGAAAAAAAACATTCTGACTAATAGTAGCACTGTACGTAGTTAAACCGATGATTCATACGAATTAAAAACCCGGTTGCATCAGCATGGAAGGGCCCTTGCCATGCTATTCACCCTCCATCTTACATTTCCACTTAAACGTAAAAAAAAGACGTTATGAAATTGCTTTACGCTTTTTTAGCGTTGCTGCTGCTCGATTACGAACGGGCATACCCTCAGCAGCACGATCTGCTAACTTTTCACGGCATTGTCACCGATTCTGCCAATAACCCGATTCCCGGTGCCACCATCGCCGTCAAAAATGGTAACAAAGGCGTGGTGACCAAACCCGATGGCACCTTTTCACTATCCGCCCTTCCCGGAAGCGTGGTAACCGTCAGCATCATCGGTTACCAGACCCGCGAAGTCACCCTCTCCGGCAGCAGCCGTATCCAGATCTCCATGACCTCCCTGGCCAGTAACCTGACCGACATCGTCGTGGTAGGTTATGGTGTGCAGCGCAAAGCATCCGTTACAGGTGCCGTAAGCACCTTAAAATCGGACGATCTCGTACGTACATCATCTACCCCGGCACCACTTTTAAAGGCTTACCACTATCTATACAGGCAGGTGTAACTGTATGGAACGATACCCGCAACGCCTACGATATCGTAGAAGGCAGCGACCTTGGCACCACTTACACAGATGGTAAATTGCTGACAGGTACCTCCGGTCCTCACCGCTCTATACAGGAAGTTTCCAACACAGGGTTCTACCTGAAAAAGTTGATTGATCCGAATGATAAAACCAGTACCCGTGGTGTACAAAGTGATGTATGGTGGGTATGGTTCAGGCTCGGGGAAGTCTATCTCAATGCAACAGAAGCCGTCTTTGAATTAGGTCAGACCGGCATAGCGTTGAATTATATCAATGCCCTGGGCGAACGTGCCGGTTTCCCTGCGAACAGTGTGACCGTGTTAACGAATGAACGCATCCGCAATGAACGTCGGGTCGAACTGGCTTTTGAAGACCACCGGTTATGGGATCTGAAACGCTGGCGTATTGCAGACAAGGTATGGAATGGCAGCACGTCCGGTGCCGATGCCGTGATCTATGCATTGTATCCTTACAGGGTGATCCGCCCCGGAAATACGCATGATGGCAAGTATGTGTTTGTAAAAATGGTAGCGCCCCGTTTCCGCGCACCCCGCTTCTTCCAGCTGGGTACTTACTACACAGCTCACGGCGACTGTTTCCATACAACAAATCAACAATAACCTGCCACTGGAATCAGTGAATCTTTATATTGGAAATACCAATATTGTAGACCAGGTGAACAACATCAAAAGTACAGCTGTCACGCCTGATATATCAGGGCCGGTTACGATACAACTGACCTTGCCTGCGGATGTGGCGTATTTTGTAAGGGTAGGGGTGAAGACGGCAGGTGTAGCTGAACAGGTGTATTCTGAAGTAAAAAAAGTAGAATAAAAAAAGAACGTGTATTAAAAATAAATAAACGCCCTCAGAAGTGGCTGGAGGACTACCTGTCCCCAAAAAAAGGGCCGTATTTTACTTAAGATACGGTCCCTTTTTCGAATAAATGGCTGTTCCTTAATAGCGATATACCAAAAAGATCGTTATGTCAGAAGAACCAAATTATATAAGAAGAAAACAAAGTGATTACACTATGACCCGATAGCTCCACATCGTCAAAGAAGTTGAGAAAGGGGCGGCTAAAGGTTGCCGGAGCGCAACGACTGTATGGGATTCCGGGTAGTGCTTACCTGCCCTGCAGGTCTGCCATGCTTGTGGGATAGCGTTCTCCCTGAAGGCTGATGCTGTCCAGGACCTTATTGATATTAGCTAAATCATCATCGTTTAAGTGGATGTTTACACCACCTGTATTTTCTTCTAAGCGGGTCATTTTAGTAGTTCCCGGAATGGGCGCAATCCATGGCTTTTGTGCCAGCAGCCATGCCAATGCAATCTGTGCTGGCGTTGCGTTATGTTCTCCCGCAATCTTTGTTACAAGGTCAACAATGGTTTGATTCGCTTCCCGGTTTTCTTTGGTAAAACGAGGAAGGATATTTCTGGCATCGGTCTTGTCAAATTCAGTGTCCGCATTCATCTTACCGGTTAAAAATCCTTTTCCCAACGGGCTAAACGGAACGAAGCCAATGCCCAATTCTTCAAGCAATGGAATAATTTCATTTTCAGGTTCGCGCCAGAACATAGAGTACTCGCTTTGCAGGGCTGCCACTGGTTGTACGGCATGCGCTCTGCGTATACTTTGCACGCCGGCTTCACTCATACCGAAGTGTTTTACTTTGCCTTCGGCAATCAAATCCTTTACGGTTCCGGCAACGTCTTCAATAGGCACATTCGGGTCCACGCGGTGTTGATAAAACAAGTCGATATAGTCGGTTTGCAGATACCGGAGCGAGTTTTCCGCCACCTGCCTGATGCGTTCCGGGCGACTATCCAAACCATCTGTATTCCTGCCGTTTTTAAAGCCAAACTTGGTAGCGATGATTACTTTATCTCGTACATCGTGCAATCCTTTACCTACCAATTGTTCATTGGCGCCTTGTCCATATGCTTCTGCGGTATCAAAGAAAGTAATGCCCGATTCATAAGCTTTTTTAATGAGTGCAATGGCATCTTTTTCATTTGTTGCCGGACCATAACCATGGCTTAATCCCATGCAGCCGAAACCAAGTTCGGACACTTCTAATCCTGAGGTTCCTAATTGTCGTGTTTTCATTTTGTATGTTTTCTGCTGCAAAATTGTGAAGAAAGGGCGAGCCGTTTTGTATACGGATTACGGGTTTTCCTACCAATATTACTGATTGGGAAGGCTGGTATCAAAAGGGCCCGCCTTTACAGCGAACCCTTTCAATATTATTTGAGAACTTAAAAACGAAAATACAGTAGCAAGAATTCTGCATCACTATTCCAGGACAGGTCAAAATATCGATCTTATTTTACCAATAGCACCGTTCCTTTTATCTGTGCATTGCCAGCTTTGATGTAGTAAACATAAGCACCCGGTTTCGCATTCGCACCATCCCATCCAAAGGACTTATCATTCGGCACACCCTGATGTCTTTCAAACACTTTATTCCCCCACCTGTCAAAGATCAGGAAGTCGTCAATAGCAATAATGTCTTTAGAACCGATAATATAAAATACATCATTCACACCATCCCCGTTTGGACTAAAGGCATTTGGCATAGAGAACAGGTCTTTCACGGAGGTATGTACATATACAGAAGCAGTATCCGTGCAGAAATATTCATTCTTAATAGCCAGCGTATAGATCACTGAAGATACTGCATGTACAGTAGGGTAGAGACAATTTGTACAGGATAGACCTGCTGCAGGTGTCCAGGTAAGCGTAGCTGGCAATTCGCCGCCTGTGAGCATCGGGGATAGTTGTATATCCTGGAATCGGCCTACTTCCAGTACATGTGGTTCAAAACCCACTGTAAAAGGAGAAGTATATGCCGCATCGCTGTTATTCGTATAGTCAGTCTCTTTTAATAAAGCATTCGCATTCACCACCGCATATAACTCTCCGCTGAATGGCGTGCTTACTACCTGCGTGTAGGTATGACAGCTACCTGCAGTAGCAGCATCGTTATAAAACAATGGTTTTAATAAGGAATCGCCATCATAGAAGGATACGGTCAGGTCTTTCGGAATACTGTCGTAGCCATTGCCGGTGCAGATCTCAAAGGTAACGATGGTATGGGTGTTGTCATAACATTTCACATCAGAAATGGTCATGGTCAGATCTGGAGGAATTAATCGTACAATAGCTGATACCGATAAATTACAACCGTAAGCGTTTGTCATAACAGCATAGATACCGGCACTGTCTCTGACAGTGATGGTAGGTGTGGAAGTTGTAGCCCCCAACAGACTATTTGCACCTTCTGTACGCCATGCATAAGTTGCAGCTGTAAAATTGCTCACCGCAGTATTCAACGTATACGAAGCACCCCGCATCACCGTTGTATCCGCAGGCAGTATACTGCCTGCAGGCAATGTATACGTACCAGCGGCCGTATTATTTGTCGTATCTGTTTCTGCCCATGTACCTGTATTCACTTTGATACTGAAAGGAGAAACGCCTTTTAAAGTTATATGGTAGGTTTCACAGGCATCAGCACTATATGCAGCAATGGTGTAGTTATTCCCAATCAGCAAACCATTTCCATCATAAAAACTCAGGTTTAGATCCTGTGGTACATTTCCCGCAGCGTAGTTATTACACACTTCAAATGTGATATACATACTATCATTCCGGGCACATTCTGTGCTCAGCACATTAGCCGTATAGTCATCTACAGGGGCAATGTGTATGGTAGTAAATGTGGTATCATAACAATTGTTCCCATTCGTCACTTTCACTGTTTGCTGGTACAAAGTATCCTTACGATATGGTGCTGTGAAAGTAGTGGTCGTACAATTATCACAACTTACATACGTAGTGGGTGTCCATGTTACACTATTGATCGTACCGCCAGATATTACTGCTGGTGTCAGGTCAATGGTCTCCGCAGGTGTCATGGCAATATCGGCAGGTGTGAGCTGGATCCTGAACCGGTAATTAGTCATCATGGCGGTGTTCGTGCCAAATTTAGCAATCAGGGTATCTGCATATGCATTCAGTATAAATGTTTCCAGGTAAGATGCGCATTTTCCTTTCAGATCGTAAGGCAATAAATAAACACCAATGGAATCATGGGTGCCATTATACAAAGTAATAGGCGTACCCTTTGGAATCGTCTGGTAACCGAAGTTGTAAAAGTATAAAGAGATCTGTAACTGCGTCTGATTATAACAAGCTACACTGTTCAGGTATACGTGTCCATCAGCGGTAGGGTCATCGACTACGATCGTTACGTAGTGGGTCGTATCATAGCAACTGCCATCAGTTGCAATGAGTCTTACCTGGTAAGTACCTGGTGTCTGAAACACATAAGTCAGATCCGCAGTAGTCGCTACTTCCGTTTCACTGGCACCCAGTTTTATTCTCCATGAATAGCTGCTGGCATTGATAGAACGATTTGTAAACAACACACTATCCAGTTCTACACCTGCTTTGGAAGCGATCTTTCTTTTGTCAGGATAAAACCGGGCAGTCACCCCACAGCTCACCTGTAGTATATCCTGCATGCTGCTAAAACAACCGGAGGCATCGTAGGCACGTAATACTACCACATAGTTTTTCTTCTCAGTTACATGTAGACTGAAGCTGGCTCCTGTACTCACCACCACATTATCCACCAGCCACTGATAGGTAGTTGCGCCGGTAGAAGTATTAGTAAAATTCACCGTACTCCCCATCAAAGGATAATCTGCATCTTTCGTAAAATCCGCTACAGCGGCGGTAACGCAGGGTGGATTACACAACGTACTGCCGATCATTCCCGTCAGACTACTCCCGATAAAATCACGCATACGCTGTGCCTGTCCTTCTGTAAACGACATGGTACAACCCGTACCGCCACCATAGTCCATAAAGTTATCCGGCAGGTCCGGTACATCAGTACTAAAACCAGATAAGGTGTCAGTATTACATGAATTCTCGGGATTACTACAGGGGAATCCTCCATTGATAGATTTATCTGGTGGCGTATCGCACACCATATCTCCATCGGTGGTGCAATCATCATTTTTACAGTCCTGGTTGGCAAAAGTATGAATGAGGCTGAGGTAGTGTCCCATTTCGTGCGCTACCAGGTCTACCCCCAATCCAGATACGACTACATCGCCGCCAGCGCTGGCATAGCCGGCCATGTGCATACGGGTCCAGGCGCCGCACTCAAATGTTTGCAGGAACTCGGATTTGATACCGGATACGACCCAGATATTGATATAGCGGCTACCATCCCATTTACCAAGGGCGGTGAGTGCATCTCCTTCCATATCCGCGTCAAAATCAGCGAGATAAGATTTTGTACGTAGTATCCCGGTGGTAGCGCCGCCATCAGGGTCGGTTTTGGCAAGGCAAAATTGTATACGGGTATCCGTTCTTGCTCCTGCAAATGCACCGGTTTTGCCATAGGCATCGTTCAGTGCCGCGAGGGCATCCGTTACATCCTGGTCCGTAATGGAAGCGGGATCTTCGTTGATAATATGAAAAACGACAGGCAATGTATAATCTGCCGCAGCTAACCTGTTAGTATTCATCAGGATAGCATGATTGGTCTTCTTTTCTTTTTGTCTGAAAGCGGTGCTTTGGCGCCATGTATTCATCATCATATCCGTACCACATGAACGGGGATTGATAGATAACCATCTGGCTGTAAGAGAAGGTTGTCCAACTACCTGAGGAACTGGATATTGTGCTCTTAGAGATATGGCGTACAACAGGCAGGTACAGGATAGCAGGCACCTTTGCAGGTTTTTCTTAGGCATAGGTTCTTAGTCGTGGTTATGATCGATAAAGATAAACAGAAATTCTCCTTGCTATGTCAATTATAATATATTATTTTTATTCAAAATGCCGGCTGATGGACCTTGAAATACTGAAGCAAGAGTTACTAACCAGGTGGAAAAATGCATTTAATGAGCGATCCCTTCTACCTGCGTATAAAGCGAAGATCCTGACCGAGAAGTATGTGCCTGGATTCAGATATGATCTGAAAGACTATGGAACCCAGGCATTTATGCTGCCTGAAGGGAAAATATTCCCCGAAGCCCGTGCCAGAGAGATCAATGACTATCATTTTTATGGATTTGGAGAGGATGGAAAGCCCATTTATACTGCATTTCGCCATGTGGTGAATAATATAAACTGGGAAGGATATTATTCTTATAGTGACGATGTTGTTGAGTATGTTGAATATTGCATTACAGAACATACACAAATACCTTCCTGTATAAAACGAATGCTTTACAAAGATGGCAGAAAGGTAGGATGGCAATCTCTCCTCGTCAATACCCGGGGCAGTGCCAATAACTATGGCGGAATGAGTGCCGACGAGATGATCACTGATATGCTGGAAGATCATTATTCCCTCTTTATCAGCATAGAGGAATACAATTGGGAGAATGACCGCATCCTCACTGCCGACGGCCTGGGTATGGCCCCCGGACACGGAGAGTTCCATTATATTCAGCACTATACGTACACACCCGATGGCCAGCTGGACGAAATCAGGGCCATTTGCGAAACGGGTACTGAGCGGCTTACCTGGGTCAGACCTGATGATGACCTGAACATACAGGCACTGGAAGAAGAAGTGACTGAAAAGCTCGCCGAAGCCATCGTAGATACGCTTGCTGCATCCCGGATCGAAACACCGCTATCTCTGCTGGAAATCAACTACCATGAAATAGCTGAATATATTCCTTCCCTTTCACCACGCTCACAGGCTTTTACTACTGAAATCTCCCGCCGTCATCAGGACGAAGACATCTTTGACCTGATTTTTTTATCGACAGAGATGGATCACCCGTATATGCCTATCCGTACGGAGAAATTTGAACGGCCTTTCAAGCAGTTCATGCAGATCATAGAGCGCGAAGAGAAGTGGGAAATAGCCGCGGGCATGCTGCGCAAAGTAGCGTGGTTGCTCACGACAAATAAGTTGTACAATCGCCTGCCGGTGAGTGATGATTTTGCAGCGTATGCGATCGACTGGGAATCAGATATGGAAGAGTTTGAGCGAATTTTGAGGGAATGCGGAGTCGTACCGGATGTAATATCATCCTGGCAGGAAAAAGGGTGGTTGTAATTTTTAAGCGTTAAAATATGCATCGAGAATGTCTTCCATTAACCCGGTCGTCAATGGTTTGTTTCTAAACCCGGATACATCAGGATGACTTATAGCCCGTTGATGATCATCGGGGTTCATAGACGTTGTGAGCATTACTACGACTACCTGTCCTTTTTCCTTATCGCCCAGTTTGTTATATTCATCGAGAAATTCCCAGCCATTCAGGGCCGGCATATTTATGTCCAGCAAAATGAGGTCAGGCTGACCCTGTGGAGTTTCTTTGCAGGCTTTCAGGTAATCAAGAGCTTCCGCTCCATTCCAGGCCACATGCACATGGTCCGCACAATCCATTTTTTTAATCACCATCTGGCTGATGAAATTGGTGGCTTCATCGTCTTCAACTAATAGGATGGAATGTAGTTTTCTATTCATGTGGTTTATGCTAAAATTGTGAAATAAAATTGACTGCCGTTGCCAGGTGTGGAGGTAAGCCAGATCTCGCCACCGTGAAGGGAAACGATCTTTTTACAGTGAGCCAGTCCAATGCCAGTACCTTCGTATTGGAGTTTATTGTGCAGGCGTTGAAAGATCTCAAATACCTTTTCCTGATAGCGTGGTGCAATGCCGATTCCATTGTCTGCAAACATGAATTCGTATTCATGTTCTCTTTTCACACAGGTAATACGGATCACAGGAGGTACATCCTGCTGTCGGAACTTAATCGCATTACTCAGCAGATTTTGAAATAATAATTTCAGTTCTATTGGGTAGGCATGTACGATAGGTAAGTTTTCCATAATCACCTGTGCCTTGCTCTCGTGGATGGCCGTACGCAAATCGTCTACTACCGTCAGGATGATCTGGCTACAATCTACAGCTTCCTTCTGCTTCACATTGCCGATACGTGAGTAGTCCAGCAGGGCTTTGATCAGGTCACTCATACGATTACTTGACTGGCGGATAAAGCGAAGATAGTTGTCTGCGTTTTCATCCAGTTTGCCGGTATATTCCGTAGCCACCAGTTCTACCAATGTGCTGATAGAGCGTAATGGTTCCTGCAGATCGTGCGAGGCGATGTAAGTAAATTGTTCAAGTTCCCGGTTCTCCATTTCCAGTTTACGAAGGTATAACTGGGTCTGGTCTTCCATCTGTTTCCGTTCGGTGAGGTCGCGGGTGATTTTGATAAACCCGGTTAACTCCCCTTCATTATTGTGAAGGGCAGTGATAGTCACACCACTCCAGAACAGGGTACCGTCTTTTCGTACCCGGTAGTCTTCGTTTTGAACGCGACCATCCTGGATAGCTGTGGATAAGAGTATTTCAGGTACACACTCAGCTCTGGCAGCTGGGGTGTAAAAGATCCTGAAATTTTTGCCTATGATTTCCTGTGCGGTGTAACCTTTGATGCGTTCCGCACCTTTGTTCCAGGTCAGGATATTTCCGTCAGGATCGAGGGTGATGATCCCATAGTCCTGGATTTCTCCTACCAGGCTGGAATATGATTCCTGTGATAACTTTAATAATTTTTCGGTAGCTGCGAGTTTGTTTTCAACTTCTCTGAGCCGTTCGCCTAGTGTGGTAATGCTATTCCTCAACAGGTCTATACTCAGATCATCTTCTTCAAGCAGATCCTTTTCGGCTTGTTTAGAATGAATATATCGCAGTAGTATTTCGTACAATTCGGCTTTGCTCTGCCTGATCTCTTGCTCCATTGCCCCTGTTTTTTTTAGTGTCATGCTGGCCTGAAAAGGTAAAACCGGTTACAGACATAGATATCTGCAACCGGCTATTCTCATAACCACTCTTCTGGGGGGATGTTTAAATCAAAAAGTTCACAAAAATGCAAAATGAAATGTGCCTTTTTGTACAAAGCTGTTGCAAATAGGTATAGACACTGCAGGTAAGATTCACACGACTATTTCCAGATATTAATTGGTAATGAATTCGTTAATTTGTCCCTTTATGTATTTTCGCCAGCTATCGGCAACGGCTTGTAAAATTCCCTTTATTTCAATATATCTGCTTAGATAGATATAGATATTTTTTAATAATTATGGTATATACGGATGTGGCGGAAAAATGGATTTAAATTCAAAAAAATATATTTGCAAAAAGTAAGCTTATGGAAATAGCAGGACCGGATCCGGAGATCTTTAAACAGTTGGTAACGATGAGAATGCCATTTGGAAAATACAAGGATGTGCTGCTGTGCGATTTGCCGGTGTCTTACCTGGAGTGGTTTAATCGGGAAGGATGGCCGAAGGGAAAGCTGGGGATGTTGCTAAGTACGATGTACGAAATCAGGCTAAACGGGTTGATGGATTTGTTAAAGCCTTTGAGAGGCGGTACTCTCAAAGGCTGATGATATTTATAAAGCTTTAAAGACCACAATGCCATTGTGACCTCCGAAACCAAAGGTATTACTCATTGCGACGTTAACCTTTTTTTCTACTGCACTACCTAGTATGATATTGAGTCCTGCCGGAATAGCAGGGTCCAGTTCAGTCGTATTGATGGTAGGTGGGATTACTCCATTTTTGATGCTTAATATAGAAGCAATTGCTTCTATAGCCCCGGCAGCACCTAAAAGGTGACCGGTCATGGACTTGGTGGCACTGATGGCGACAGATGGATCAAGCAGCCTGGTAATAGCCGCAATTTCACTCAGGTCGCCTACGGGTGTACTGGTAGCGTGTGCGTTCAGATAATCTACCTGGGAGGGGTTTAAACCACCATCTTCCAGCGCTCTTTTCATAGCTTCGTAGGCACCAAGACCTTGCGGATGAGTAGCGGTCATATGGTAGGCATCGGCAGTCATAGCAGCACCGGCTACTTCTGCATAGATGTGTGCACCTCTCGCTACAGCATGTTCGTATTCTTCCAGCACCAGTGCGCCGGCGCCTTCACCCATCACGAATCCATCTCTGCCGGTATCAAATGGTCTGCTTGCATGGGCAGGATCATCATTGCGCTGCGACATGGCTTTCATGGCACAGAATCCACCTACTGAAGCCTCCGTGATCGGCGCTTCAGAACCGCCGGTGATGATCACTTTGGCCTTGCCCCAGCGAATGTAATTGAGTGCATCCATAATGGCCGTATTGCTGGTAGAACAGGCAGATACGGTGGTATAGTTGATACCCATTAACCCGAAGCGGATTGAGATCATACCTGATGCCATGTTCGCAATTAATTTTGGCACAAAGAAAGGATTGAACCGCGGCTGATAATTATTCTCTACATATTCTTTTACCTGGTCTTCAAAGGTCTGCATACCACCCTGACCTGAACCCCAGATCACCCCTGTATCGAATGGGTTCATGGTGGCAAAGTCAATCCCAGAATCGTCTACCGCCTGTTGGGCGGCAATGAGTGCGTATTGGGTAAACGGATCCGTTTTCCTGATATCATTTTTATCTAAAAATTGTGTTGGATCATAATCCTTGATCTCGCAGGCGAATTGCGTTCGAAACTTACTGGCGTCGAATTTTGTGATCATCGCAGCGCCGCTTTTGCCCGCCAGCAAATTGTCCCAGAAGGCTTTCACGTGATTCCCGATAGGCGTGATCGCGCCTAAGCCGGTGATAACTACTCTTTTCATAAAATATCGTCTAATAATTGTTTGCTGATTTTTTCAAATGCGGTTTCTCCCATAACACGGCTGAGGAGGAGAGAAGCGAGCAGGTTGGAAACGATTAATAATGCCCGGTCCCCGGCGGTGCCTTTGAAGTGAAAGATACCCTTTTTTTGCCCGTTTTCGAGACATTCTGTAACCCAGGCTATGACAGAAGCACTGAATTGTCGCAGGCGCACCTGCATATTCTCAGGCAGGGTATTGTAATCCGGGGATAGGGATCCCATGATACAGACCATGTGAGCATCGCATTTGTTCTCGAAGGAAGCGATGAGATGGCGCAGTTGCTGATCTTCCGGCAGGGCTTCCCAGTTGGCAATTCCCCTGTTCATCCAGGTGATTTCCTGGTCAATGACGGCCATGCCAAGGTCGGCCTTGGTGGGAAAATAATAGTGAACGGCGGCATTCTTAATGGCCAGCGGATCAGATATATCTTTGTAACTGAAGGCGTTAAAACCTTTTGTTTTGATCAGCTGGTCTGCCAGGCCGACTATTTTTTCTTTGGTGTCCTGCATGCGTGCAAAGATACTTACTTATTAGTAAGTAAACAAGTGGCAATAACTAAGTCATAGGATAGCTATAGTGTAACTTCGATATAATACCGTCACTATAAGAGTATCATAAGTACACTATAACGTCACCATAAGGGCACCTCATTATCCCTGGGATATTGAAGTGACCTTATGGTGACCTTTTGGTAACGAAGTTGTATCGAAGCTGTATCGGCTTGGCACCCTGTTTGACGCCTATTCCAAAAAGCATACAATGGCACAAAAAGAATTCATTCAATCATTAGAAGAGCTACTCACTGGCAGTCATGCCCATGTCTCATTCGATGATGCCGTAAAGGGGGTACCTGAAAAAATAAGAGGAATCGTACCGGAAAACATGCCTTACAGCATCTGGCAACTGGTAGAACACATTCGTATTGCCCAATGGGATATATTGGAGTTTTCAAGAAATCCCGGTCATCAGTCTCCACCCTGGCCAGAAGGTTACTGGCCTAAGGAGCCGGCGCCAAAAGACGACGAAGCCTGGAAGCACAGCATCGCCCAGATCAAAAAGGATTGCGCAGAATTTATTAAATTGCTCAAACGACCTGATGCAGATCTTTTCGAGCCTTTTACGCATGGAGATGGGCAACACCTCTTTCGCGAAGCGCTGCTGATTGCTGATCATACCAGTTACCATACCGGCGAAATTGTGGCTGTGAGAAGAATGTTGGGGGCGTGGAAATAAATAAATACCATGGACATCGCTAACCTAAGGGCAGATACACCCGGCTGCCAGACCAAAGTACACTTTAATAATTCCGGCGCTGCTTTACCACCTTACCCGGTATTGCAGGCCATGCAGGATTATCTTGCTGAAGAAGCTAATTTTGGAGGTTATGAAACAGCGGCAGCCAATGCAACTGCCCTCAACCGTTTTTACCTGGCCGCAGGAAGATTGCTGAATGCTTCTGCAAAGAATATTGCATTTACCAGCAGCGCGACAAACAGTTTTGCGCGGGCGCTTTCGTGCATTCCATTTAAGAAGGGAGATGTGGTGGTGATTGCCAATGAAGATTATGCGAGTAACCAGTTGCAGTTCCTTTCGCTGGAAGAGCGGTTTGGGATAGAGCTGGTACGCGCACATAGTATGCCGGAAGGTGGTGTGGATGTGGATCACATGGCATCATTAATTCGGGATAGAAATCCCAGGCTCGTGTCACTCACCCACGTTCCTTCAAATACCGGTTTGATCCAGCCTGTGGCAGAAATAGGAAAAGTATGCCGTGAGCTGGACATCCCTTATCTGGTAGATGCGTGTCAGTCAGCCGGACAATTACCATTGGATGTAGAAGAAATAGGGTGTGATTTCCTTTGTGCTACGCTGCGTAAATACCTGCGTGGACCAAGGGGTGCGGGATTTTTGTATGTGTCTGACAGGATATTGCATAAACCCTGGTATCCGTTGTTTTTAGATATGTATGCAGCTACCTGGACGGATGATGATACCTTCGTTCCGGCATCAGATGCAAAACGCTTTCAGGACTGGGAGCAGTCTTATGCATTGATAGCAGGTGGTTATGCCGCTGTACATTATGCCAATGAAATCGGGTTACAAAATATTGCGGACCGGAATAAATACCTGTGCGGGTTGTTGCGTCCACGGTTGGAATCCCTGCCGGGTGTAACACTGTTGGATAAAGGAAAGGAACTGGCCAGTATCATCACCCTGTCTGCACCGGTCAGTGATCCGCAATGGCTGTTGACTTCACTGCGTGAGCGAAATATAAATACAGCCATTAGCGTTACATCCAGTGCGTTGATCGATTTTAAATCAAAGGGTGTGAACTGGGCGCTGCGCATATCTCCGCATTATTACAATACGGAAGATGAAATTGATATTTTGCTGGATGCGCTGGAGTCAATATTTGCGAACCCATAAGGGAGGCATCTACCAAATGGAAGTGGGTGTATAAAAAATAGAAAAGAACTCTTCAGAATTGCATTAAAGGACTACTTATCTTCATTAGGCACCCGAATAAAAAGCGGCCGTATCTTACTGCTGATACGGCCGCTTTTTATTGCATTTATTTTACGCCTGCCATAAACTATCTACAAACCAGCCTTTCCTGTCCGTAAAGTGCGCGATGGGCTCAAAGCCTGCCTGTATGGCCAGTTTTTCTGATTCATCCAGACTGTACTTCTGGGAGATCTCCATGAAAATAGTTTCATGCTTTTTAAACCCGATTGTCTTATTTAAAAGATGCACTTCCTGATCCTCCAGACTCACAAGATAGCTTTTGCAGGCGCCTGTACCCGGATCGTACGTAGGGTAGTGGTCGAATTTTGACAGGTCAAAATCAGCCTCCATTTCCCTGTTAATCCTGGTGAGGAGGTTCAGGTTAAACTCGCGCGTAATACCTTCTGAATCATTGTACGCATTCAGAATAATCTGCGGATGCTTCTTCAGATCGAAACCTGTGAGCAGCATATCGCCGGGTTGTAAATAATTGCGCAGCTGGCGGCAGAACTTACGGGTTTCTGCAGGGGTGAAGTTGCCGATATTGCCACCCATACATAGTACGACTTTAGGTCTTGCCGATAGTGTCTGTACCATTCGCAGCATCTCGAAATATTCACCGTGCAGCCCATGTACCTGCAACGCCGGTAGGTGCTCAGGCAGGTTTTGCTCCAGTTGACTGATCACATTTGCACTGATGTCAATGGGGTAGTAAGTGAAAGAGTGATCTATATGTAGTAATTCCTGTAAGAGGTGTACGGACTTGGTCGCATCGCCTGCACCTAGTTCTACAACATCGAAAGTATCTGTGAGCGATGCAATCAGCGCACTGATCTGCGCGGATTGTTCCTGCATAATTTCCATTTCACAATTCGTCGGGTAGTATGCCGGACAAGCCATGATACGCTGAAAGATGCGGTCTCCGTTGTCATCATAAAAATACTTAGCGTCGAGATATTTATCTTTTGCACTCAATCCCTGCAGTACATCACGATGAAAAACGGGCAATTGTTCCAGCTTCGGGGTCAATACAGTGAAAGCATTCATTACAGAGGTGGTAGCCATAATGTAAACTTAATTGTTGAATGAAAATTATTTAGCTAATCTGATGCCAGTATATTGCCATCTCAGTGGCGGATGGAAAAAATTCCGGTAAGTGATCCGGCTATGCCCCGGCGGAGTGACTACAGAGCCGCCTCTCAGCACCATCTGGCTCACCATGAACTTTCCGTTATATTCTCCGATTGCGCCGGGTGCTTTTACAAAACCGGGGTAAGGGAGATATGCACTTTCTGTCCATTCCCATCTTTCTCCCCACGCCAGTTGTGGCGCGGCGGCTTCCCATTCATTTTCTGTAGGAAGACGCAGCCCTTTCCAGGCCGCGAATGCAGCGGCTTCGTAATAACTGATATGTGCCAGCGGCATGCTTGGGTCAATGGCCCTGAATCCTTTTAAAGTATAATTCATCCAGTCACCATCTACTTCATGCCAGTAAAGCGGGGCGTTGATGTTGTTGGTCTTTACCCAGTCCCATCCCTCGGCATGCCAGTGACGGAAGTTCGTGTAGCCGCCGGCCTTCATGAATTCCAGGTATTCAGCGTTCGTGACAAGCGCACTGCTGATACTGAATTCTTCCAGGTATACCTTGTGCCTGTTCAGTTCGTTGTCAAAGCAGAAACCATCGCCGGTATGACCGATTTCGTAGATGCCTGCCGGGAAAGCAATGAAATGACTGCTGGCCACCGGCTGCTCTTTGAAGGTGTAGTCCTCCTGGTATGCGGGAAACAAAGGATTGTGACCTAAGATATATTTTATATCAGTGACCAGTAATTCCTGGTGCTGTTCTTCATGATTTAATCCTAAAGTGATGAGCGCGTGTAATTCTTTGGATATATTCTGTGCGAGTAATTTACCCATTTCGTTATCTACGTATTCCCTATAACGGTATACATCCGCCACACCTGGTCTGCTAAGATTTCCCCGATCTGTACGAATAACTCTCGCACCTACGGATTCATAGTAACTATTAAATACAAAGTTGTAATCAGGATTAAATACCTGGTAGCCGTTTAAATTTGGCTGTAATACAAATGTTTCAAAGAACCAGGTAGTATGGCCTAAATGCCACTTGGGCGGACTCACATCTACCACTGGTTGTACCACATAATCCTCTGTTTGTAAAGGCGCGCATATGCTCACAGATCTTTGGCGCACGGTGTCGAAAGCTTGCTTTAATTCCATTGTAAGTATTTTGTCAGGTCGCTGATAGTCTTAATTTTTAAAGCACTGGCCTGTTGTCTGCGCATCATTAATGCATATGTATTATTGAATCCAACAGGTGCCAGCCATTTGATATGATAGCGTTGTTGAAAGGCCGCTGCCACGTAGTCGTATACTTTATCAGCCTGTCCACCCAATGAATCGAGGGTAGACGGAGGTGCCTGTAAGATGACGAGCAGACCGGTACCGGTATATTCCGGGTACAGGTCAATCTGTGCATTTGTGAGTGCTTCAAAGCAGATCTTAGTACCTCCCAGACCGGTCTTTGTTTCTACATGCAGATCAGTATAACCTTCAACCAGTAATTTGTACATATTTGCGAGGATGTAGCCGTCACCAAAGATCTTGGCGCCAATGCGGATCGTACCTTTTGTACCCGTTCCGGGTGATCGCAGCAAGTGGTGGGCATCGAGAAACTCCTTAGCAACAACAGCCGGAGACTGTTTTAAAATATCTACCCGGTAATTCAAGGCTGTCATGATACTATCATTAATTGTACCAGACAGTTTATCGAGCGCAGGGGCCAGTTCGGGGTATTTGTCAAGCACTTCCAGTCTCACAATTGGTGCGGCGTAATAAGGCGGGAATATGTGTTTGTCATCCTGTAATACCTGCAGGTCATACGCTTTTACACGGCCATCGGTACTGCTGCCGCTGATCACGTCTACCTTTTTGTCGTAAGCGGCTTTGTACATGATCATATCGCTGATCACTACGGTACGGATTTTTAATCCATAGATCTTTTTTAAACCTACATCTCCATCATTCCGCCCCATGAATTCAGGTGTAAAGCCTGCCAGCAATTTAGAACCATAAAAGTCAGGAAGCAGGTAAAAAGAAGATAGTACCAATATCAGCAACGGCATCAGGAACACCTTGCGGAATCTGATGCGGGAGAGGCCCCAGTCGAATAAAATAGCGAGCAATGCAGCAGGAATGGCACCAGCCAGGATCATGTTCGTGTTGTTGAGCGCGATACCACCGAAAATAAATTCCCCTAAGCCACCGGCAGCAATGTAGGCAGCGAGGGTAGCGACGCCAACATTGATCACGGTAGCGGTTCTTACGCCTGCCAGTAGCACAGGCATGGCAAGTGGTAGTTGTACCTTAAATAATAATTGACGTGGGCTCATGCCAATACCGGTCGCAGCTTCGATAACGGCGGGATCCACCTGTATGATCCCTGTATAGGTATTGCGTACAATGGGCAATAGCGCATACAAAAATAACGCGACGATAGCTGGTAAAGGGCCGATGCCTAACAGGGGAATCATGAAGCCTAAAAGGGCAATACTGGGGATGGTTTGTATGACCCCTGCAATGCCCAATACAGCACCTGCCATTTTAGTCCTGCGGGTGATGAGGATACCCAGGGGCACACCAATCACAACGGCGATCAACAAAGAGATAAAGGTAAGGCCGATATGTTGCAGGGTTTGTTCCAGTATTTTGCCGGATTCCTGCTGTAGAAAGTCAATAAAGCTGTTAGCTGGTTCCATGCATATGTTTAGATTGCCTGTACTGGTCTACGGCATCCAGCAGTGTATTGCGGGGCATGCCGGCGGCGATGGCGTCCCATATGGTCAGGGTATCATTGCCATTGATTGGCGCTAACCATGGCCGGATGTCGGCGATAGTGAGTGCTTTCAGTTCCAGTACAAAGCGGTGTTCATCAAAAAAGGCTTTGACAAAGTCATTAGCGGGTGAAAATAAGAGTGCTGCAGGTGTGCCGGTTTGCTGTACTTTACCTTTGTCCATGAGGCAGATTTTCGTGCCCAGTTCAAAAGCTTCCTGCACATCATGAGTAACCATGATGATGGTTTTGGATTGTATTTCGTCGAGTGCGCGAAATTCTTTTCTTACGCTGGCGCGGGTCACGGGGTCCAGTGCGCCAAAGGGTTCATCCATGAGCAATACGGGAGGGTCTGCGGCGAGTGCGCGGGCAAGACCTACACGTTGTTGCTGTCCGCCACTAAGTTGTTGCGGATAGGCATGGAGGAAATCGGAAACGGGGAGATGGAGTTTCTCCATCAATGCCGCCACTCTCGATGCAATGCGACCTGCATCCCACCGGAGCAGACCGGGTACCACGCCTATGTTTTCACCTACGGTGTAGTGAGGGAAGAGACCATGATATTGGAGTACGTAACCGATGCCTCTTCTCAGGGATTCCAGTTGTTGGGATAATACGGATTGACCGTTTACAAATATATTCCCACTGTCTGGCGATATAAGGCGGTTGATCATTCTGAGTGTGGTAGTTTTCCCACTTCCACTGGTGCCCAGCAGTATGAGTGTTTCTCCTGCATTCACTTCGAATGATACAGCAGAAACGGCGGGCTTACCGTTGAGGAATGACTTGCTCACATTTTCCAGTTTGATCATATGGGGATGAAATTACTCATATTGTTGTTAGGAACAGGGGAATCTGTGATTTGTACAAATTGTTCCGTAATAAGTACAATTATTTTGTAATGGTCATGAAAAGATTGTTCAATGATTCTGTGTACAGCGGGTGCGCGAAGATCATTTCCCGGATCTGTGTAGCGGTCATGCCGGCCATCATGGCGATTTGTAGTACGCTCATGATCTCACCGCCATTATGGCCTAAGATGGCGGCGCCTAAGATCCTGCCTGTTGACTTTTCGACCACTGCTTTCATAAATCCATCTGTGTGTCCTGTTTCAATGGCGCGGGCTACTTTTGACATATCCAGGCAGGCTACCTGGATATCGATGCCCTGTTTGCGTGCTTCCTTCTCCGTTAGTCCTATTCTGCCTAATTGCGGATCGGTAAATACGCAATAGGGGACAGGTCTGCCGGTAGTGGTTTCGTTCTTTTTTTCTACAAGATTTTTGAGCAGAATTAAATGATCATTGTAGGAAATATGTGTAAATGCCGGACCACCTTTTACATCTCCAAGGGCATAGATGCCGGGTACAGAAGTTTCCAGTTTTTCATTCACAGGAATGAAACCTTTTTCGTCGGTAGTGATGCCGGTAGTATCTAAGTGTAATTCCTTTGTCTGCGGTGTACGGCCGGAAGCGACGAGTATATGAGAGCCGGTGACGGTGATACTTTCACCATCGGCATTCAGCACGATCCTCACGGCATCGCCGGCGGCTTCAATTTGTTTGATAGTCGCACCTGTATGTACTTTGATGCCAGCCCTTTCCATGATCTTTTTCATGGCGGCCGATACATCTTCATCCTCTCTTTTCAGCAAAGTAGAGCGTTCGATAATCGTGACCTGGCAACCAAACCGGCGGAACATTTGTCCGAATTCCAAACCAATATAACTGCCACCCAGTACGATGAGGTGGGAGGGAAGGGTTTGCAGGTCCAGTAAAGTCGTATTGGTAAGATAGGGTACCTGGGCAAGGCCGGGAATATCCGGGACCTTTGGGGAAGTACCTGTATTGATAAAGATATGATCGGCTGTAATGGTTTCGGAGGTGCCGGTTCTCAGTTTTATATCCACTGTTTTAGGGCCGTTAAAGCTGGCAGTGCCATAGAAAATAGTGACCCCATCCGTATTTTCCAGCCCTTTGGTAGCCCCGCCTCTGAAGGAGGCGACGATCTCATTTTTGCGGGCCACGATTTTTTCAAAGTCGGGTTGAAAACCGGACACAATGATCCCCCATTGCCTGCTGTTGGCCACAGTATGTGCTGCTTCGGCACAGGCAATCATTGCTTTTGTGGGAGTGCATCCATCATTGATGCAGGTACCGCCTATCCATCGTTTTTCTATAATGGCTGTTTTCCAGCCAGCCTTTGCCAGTTTTTTTGCCAGGGGAACTCCTCCCTGACCAGAACCAATGACGATCGCATCAAATTTTTGCATTCCCGGGTTTTTAGTAAGTAGGATCAATGGGTTACCTTAACACCTCTACACCTTTCCAGAAGGCGATGTAACCTTTTATGTTGTTTGCAGCATCTTTGGGAGCTGGGTAATACCAGGCTGCGTCTTTGTTTACTTTTCCATCCACCGTTACGTCATAGTAGGATGCTTCTCCTTTCCATGGACAGATCGTGTGGGTCTTGCTGGGACTAAGCACTTCCTTTTTTACAGCTTCAGGAGGAAAGTAATGATTATGTTCGACTATCACAGTTTTTTCGCTTTCTGCTATTACTTCCTTTTGCCAGATTGCTTTCATCGTGTTGTCGTTTAAGGCGTTATAAATACGTGGACAAATTTTATACCATTGAAATGAGTGCTTCCTTTCTTTGCGCGATAATGATTCTTCCTTGATTAATGTCAGTCTTTCAATTTTGAAAAGTGGACATAGAAGGTAGGGAAATTTTTTTAAAAATGACTTGCCTGATTGAAACTATTTCCCTTACTTTGTATCTCAAAGTGAATAATGTTTCACCAGATTGGCCATGGCCGATTTTTTTAGCCCTATAAACTTTGAAATACAAAGTACTTTATTATATGACAAAAAAGCAATATTTTCAATTCATGTTCCGGGATGAGCGCCTTTGGGTGGGTTTACTCCTTATTCCTGTTACCCTTGGATTTTACTTTGTTCCCGGGATGGTTCATAGTCAGTCGGACGATGTTTTCCCCATGTTTTTGTTTACTTACGTATTGGTGTTGTTGTATTTCGTGTTTTTATGGGCGAGGGGTGGATTTAAAAAGGGGAGAAGGAGCCGTCATGCATTTGCGGTGTACCTGACCTTGTGCCTCATCAGTTGTTTTGCGTTGAACAAATGCATCGGCATTTTTGCAGTTTCTACTGACTGGTGGGCGATTACATTGGGAGTGTGTTGCATCAATAATATTGCCTATGGTTTTAAAGAGGGATTTCCTCCTGTGGTGAGAACCATTATGGCATTCATACTGGGTGTATCTACCTGTTGTTTTTTATACCTTATGTTCTGTATGTTGCCCACTTGTATCATTGGCGCTATAGGTATGATCGTATTTGGTATTGGGGGCCATGTATTCATTCCGCTGTTGTTTTTGATCTACACCTATAACCTGGTATCTGCCTATGTCTGGTTCAGGCCCCAATACCGGCATGCCTTCCTGGCTGGTATCGGTTGTGTGGTGGCACTGATCATTGTATATACTATGCTGTGGAAAAACGCTGTTTCTGCCATTGATGACGCTTATCTCAGGCCAGACAATGAAGACCTGCCAGCGTGGGAAAATGTAGCCCGAAAGACTCCTGAAAATGCGATGACAGAGAGGGTGCTGAAGGCAGGTATCGTATACCAGAAAGGGAACGATGCTTTTGGTGACTGGAGTTTTTTTGATATGCCCCGGAGAAGAAGCTTTTTTGATGCGGATCAATTGCAGGATCCGCTGCTGGTAATCGCCTCCCTGACCGGCACTGCCTACATACCGGAAACAGAGGCGGCCCAGGTACTGACTGCTATGTACGACAGCCGCCAGGAAACACAGGAACGGTTGTGGAGCGGAGATAAACTCTCTACCATCCAGGTACGTACCAATGCGAATATCTGGCCTTCGCTGCACATGGCGTATACTGAGAAAACAATTAATGTATTCAACACGGAGGTGAGTAGAAACAGTTGGAATAACCAGGAGGCCATTTATACTTTTCACCTGCCCGAAGGAGGTGTTGTGACTTCGCTTTCCCTCTGGATAAATGGCAGGGAAGAAAAAGGTATTCTAACGACCAAAGAAAAAGCGGCGGAGGCGTATGAAAAGATTGTGGGTCATGAATACCGTGATCCCAGCGTGGTACACTGGCAGGAAGGGAATACGGTGACGGTACGTGTATTTCCCGTGGAAGGTCAATCCGGCAGGCAGGTTAAAATCGGTATCACGGCGCCGTTGCTACAACAGGGCAAGCGACTGGTGTACCAGAATATCTGGTTCCAGGGGCCGGATGCAGGCAGTGCCCGTGAAGATGTAAACATCAACTTCCAGGAGGCGCCTGTAGGCGTGGAATTGCCCGGGATGTTCAGTCGTACGAAGAATACTTTTTCCAGCGTAGGTCCATATGCAGCAGACTGGCAATTATCGGTGATCGATCCCGGCATACGGAGTAACCGTTTTAGTGCCAATGGGAAGTCATTCTATGTAGCGCCTTACAAAAAAGAATTGGGTGATGCTGATATCAAAACTATTTACCTCGATATAAACCAGTCATGGACGGAAGAAGAATTTAAAGAAATATTGAATCTACATTATCCGGTAAAGGTGTATATCGATAATCAATGGCATACAGCCACGGATGAGAACTTTGAACGACTAGTGAAAGACCGTTATAGTTTATTTCCTGTTTACAAAGTACCTGATCGTGCATCCGCATTGGTCATTACGAAGGGAAATGTGATGTCTCCCAATTTGGGTGATCTGGCAGGAAGTGTATTCAGTTCAGCAATAAAAGAATCATTAAAAATACCGGGGAAAATGCAATTGCTTAATCTTGGCGGAGAGCTGTCTCCTTACCTGCGTACACTAAAAGAATACCGGTTCTTCCGGTATGCAGAGGGGGATGTAAAAGAGCTGGCACAATGGCTGTCGCAGCACCAGTTTCCCGGAGATATAGAGAATGATAACCGTGTGGTGATAGCCCCCGCAGGTGTGACGATCAATATGGACGATCAGATGGGTGTAAGCAATGCGCCTGATCACCTGATGCGCTTATTTGCTTACAACCACATTATGCAGAAAATGGGGCCGCAAAAAATGGCAGACAGTGAGATCATTGCCACTGCAAAAGAATCTTATATCGTGACCCCGGCGTCCAGTCTGATCGTACTGGAAACACAAGCGGATTATGACCGTTTCGATATACATGATGACGCGAACAGTCTGAAGAACGCCTCCCTGAAAGGCAAAGGGGCGGTGCCTGAACCGCATGAGTGGGCATTGATCATAATAGGTTTAGTATGTATCGTTTGGTTTAAAAAGAAACGTGCTGTAGCAATATGAGGATCCTTATACCTGTGTACCTTGTCCTCTTCTTTGTAGGGCTGCAGCACTTTGTGGATTGGCAGTCTGCCGGTTTCCTGCTGGGACTGGCAGCGCTGCCCTTCACGACTGAATTCGATCAAACAAAAAGAGGAAGCCGGCGATATTTCTATATCTCTATTGGCTTGTTCGCATTGTTTCTACTGGTGCCGGTGCATACATTTTATTATCTGGCATTGATCACAGCAGTTGTGTTTTGTTTGGAAATGTATGTGGGTAGGATTAATCTGCTGCCTATGCTGGTAATGATCTGTATGTCGCCGGTATTCCGGTTCTGGGCGGACCTGTTTACATTTCCCATTCGTTTGCAACTGACAGCGCTGGCGGGTAGTGTGGTGATCGGGGCAAAAGTAGAGGGGAATATTATAAGCTGTGATGGACAGGATTTTTCCGTAGATCCCGCCTGTATGGGTTTGCAGATGACGGTGACAGCCATGTTGTGTGGAATGATCATCATAGGAGGATTTCAGAAAAAGTATAGAAAATATCTATCGGCGGGCATAACCCTTGTGGTATTGAGTGTAGCGTTTGGATTGAATGTAATAGGCAATTTAATACGGATAATTTGTCTGGTGCAGTTTAAAATAATGCCAGGCACCCCATCGCATGAGGTGATCGGAGTGATGTCGTTAATTGGATATGTAATAGTGCCCTTTGTTTTTTTCAGCAGGTATATGATCATGCGGTTTGGTCATCCTGTTGTGGCAGAGAAGAAAATATACCGGATTGTACCTACTGGTCCTTTATTGTTGCGGAATGGCATCTTACTTGCCTGTATGGTCTATGGCTGTTATGTGAACCTGCGTCCGCGGCCTGTGGTAGCGCATGCATTGCCTGTGAAGACCGCAGGGTATACCGTGAAGAATTTACCAGATAATGTCACGCAGTTAATGAGTAAGGATGCGTTGGTGTATGTGAAATTTATTCCTTCATATTATTATTCAGAACATCATCCTATGATTTGTTGGAAGGGGAGTGGGTATACATTTGAAAAGGTACAGGAGCAGGTATGGAATGGCAGGTCTGTATATACCGCACTGTTGGTGGAGGGGAATACAAAACTACATACGGCCTGGTGGTATGATAATGGAAAGCATCGTACGAACAGTCAGCTAACCTGGCGATGGGATGTGTTCACAGGGGCACAACCATATTCATTAATTAATGTCACCGCATCCGACGAGGCGACCTTAAGAAAGGTAATAAAGACACTTATTTTTTAATCATTGTTTTTTAAAAAAATACTTACCTTACTATGAATATTATCGCCACGTATGAATTTGCATTTGCTGACTGATGATCTCTTGCTCCGGCTATTGCAGGCTTCCGACGAGAATGCATTCCGGGTACTATACCAGCGTTATTGGAAGAAACTATTCACCACGGCCTGTTACAAATTGAAAAGTAAAGAAGCTGCGGAGGAGATTGTACAAAATATTTTTGTCAGTCTGTGGGAGAAGAGAGCCACCTTACAAATCGAAAGTCTTGAAAATTATTTATTTATAGCAGTAAAATATAAGGTCATTAATTATGTGGAGTCTTTAATGGTAAGACAGGCCGGTCAAAAGCAACTGGCAGGGAATACCACGGATGAATCTACAGAGGCGACGATCATGATCAATGACCTGCATGCTGCTATCCAGCAGGCATTGACACAGTTACCGGCTAAGACGAGAGAGGTGTTTACGATGAGTCGTTTTGAAAAATATTCAGTGCGGGAGATTGCGCGGCATATGAACCTGACGGAGAAGGCAGTGGAGTATCATATAACACAAAGCCTGAAATTAATGAGAGTGAGTTTGAAGGATTATATGGTGATAGGGGTGCCATTAATAGTTACATTATTAAAATGAATTAAATTTTCCCTGGCGATATTTCTTTGCTGTATTTGGCTGGCCGAAGGAGGAACCAGCTGCAGGAGGAACCTGCTTCAGGAGGCACTTGCAGAAGGCGAAACCCTCTGCAGGAGGAACCTGCTACAGGAGGGACCCGAGCCCGCAAAAAAGAGGCTTCTACTGAAGGTGGAAGCCTCTTTTTTGTCTATTTTATTTTTTTTTTAAACTATTTAGGGGTTTTCATTTCTGCCCTGACTTTAATAATATAACTGCTATTCATGAACCGAACCGAATTCCGTCTTTTTCTCAAACGTTATGCGGAGAACAAATGTACTCCGGAGGAAATGACCTTAATAGACCACTGGTATGAACTGATCGGCGATGACGAACTACTGTCGTCGATGCAGGAAATGGAATGGCAGGAAACAGAAGACCGCCTCTGGCAAAAGATCAACGAAGGCACGCAGCCAAAAAAATCGTGGGTCATTAAATCGCGGGTTATTAAATGGCGTTGGGCCGCCATCGCCGCCGCCATCTCGGGCATTATCATTGCCACCACCCTGTATACATTTTATTGCAAAGATTGCGACGACACCTATTACGCTGCCGCCGGCAATACAAAAGAATATAACGAGATCAGGAATGACAGCAAAGCCAATCAACAGGTACGACTGGAAGATGGTACAATTGTCAACCTATATCCCGGTGCGGCTATGAAATATCCGCACCACTTTCACACAGCTAAAAGAGAAGTATACTTAAGGGGCAAAGCCTTTTTCGATGTAGGAAAGGATGCCAACCGGCCATTTTATGTATACAGCAACCATCTCGTTACGCACGTACTGGGCACCAGTTTTATGATACAACCCGCCGCCGCCACAGGGCAAGTGGAAGTATCCGTGCGTAGCGGTAAGGTGGAAGTGTATGAACAAACCAATGCCAGTCAGAAACATACTACCGGCGGCGTAATCCTTACCCCGAACCAGCGGGTACTTTACCGCCAGAAGGAAAGCTCCTTCCAGACCACACTGGTCGAAAAACCAGAACCGGTAGTGCCAGTGACAGACATGCCGGGCATGCAATTCAAATTCAGTGACGATGCCCTGCGCACCGTAGTCAATGCACTCGGTAATTACTATGGCGTAGAAATCGTCGTGGAAAACGACAGTCTATACAATTGCCCGTTCACCGGCGCACTTACCCAGCATGATCTCTATACCAGGCTGGATGTGGTATGCCAGACCATCGGGGCCACTTATGAAATAATAGGAACAAGAATACTGATACGGGGAAAAGGATGTAAATAGAACAGTGCACAATGATATAGCCTTCAATAATTATCACTGATACAATTTAACACGTTATGATCACCAAACTACATTCCGGGTGACCGGGGAAGACGTATGCATACAGGATCGCCTGAACGCGCACAGGAACCTCCTGCTAATCAGCCCGGGATCTCGCTATCCTGATACGGGTATGAGATAAATATCCACATCCGCACCTTGCATAATCCCGGTGTGGGCATGAGATAATATCCGCATCCGCACCTTGCATAATCCCGGTGTGGGCATGAGATAATATCCGCATCCGCACCTTGCATAATCCCGGTGTGGGCATGAGATAATATCCACATCCGCACCTTGCATAATCCCGGTACGGCTATGAGATAAATATCCGCATCCGCACCACTGCATAAAAAAAGCCGGCAATGCTGCTACATTACCGGCCTTTACTCCTTATGCAGGAAGGATTTTACCGCCAAACCATTTTTTAACGATCAAATCCACGTAAAAATATGAAAAATAAGCAACTTGTTGCTTTAATGTTGCTCGCAATGAAAGTAACTACCGTGCAAATCGCGCTCTCTATTATCCTTGTATATTCGGTATACGCTACGCCCTCGAAAGCGCAGACCATGCTGGACAAGAAAGTCACGCTCAATGCCGATAAAAAGGAACTGAAAAAAATCATTAACGACATCCAGGGTCAGACCGGTGTTCGCTTTATATTCAGTGCCAGCGCTATCGGAACGGAACGTATTATCAGTTTCAATGTCAAAGACCAGAAACTGAGCGTATTCCTCCAACAGATCTTCCTGCCCCTCCATATCGGGTACAAGGTGGTGGAAGACCAACTGCTGCTCTACAATACCGACATTACCCCAGCCGACAGGGAGGGCAATATTTCCGGTACGGTAAAGAGTAACAAGGGGGAGCTCTTACCCGGCGTCACCATTCAACTTAAAAATATCAATGCATCTGCATTGACGGATGGCGCCGGTCATTTCGAACTGAGAAAGGTACCTGCGGGTACCTATACCATGACTATCTCTTCCGTAGGCTATATTGGAAAGGAACAATCTGTGACTATCACCGACGGTCCTGTCAACATCACGATCGAACTCACGGAAGACGTGCTGCAACTGTCAGGCGTGGTAGTGACCGGGGGGAATCCTAAAAAGAAAATTGAATCCAGTGTGGCCATCACCACTGTGAGCAATAAAGATATTGAAACAAGAGCGCCCCTCAATGCGACCGACCTCCTCAAAGCCATTCCGGGTCTGACGGTCGAAAGCACAGGTGGCGATGGTCCGGGCAATGTATGGGTGCGTGGGTTTCCGCAACAGGGTGGTTATATCTTCCTGGGTATTATGGAAGATGGTCTGCCGGTAGTGCCAACCGGTTATAATTCCATTCCTTCTGCTGACCAGTATTATAAAACAGATCTGACTATCAAAGGTGTGGAAGCCATCAGGGGTGGTAATGCGGCGATCCTGCTGAGCAATACACCTGGCGCGGTGGTGAACAATTTAAGTTATACCGGCGGGGATCAGCAATACGGCAAAGTAAAAGTAACTTCAGGTATGTCTCAGTCCCTGTACCGGGTAGACTTCAATACCGGTGGCAGTATGAGTAGTCATGTGAAATACAATATTGGTGGTTTCTATCGCACTGACAAAGGTGTAGTACCACCTTCCTATACTGCAAACCAGGGCGGACAGATTAAGGGCAATATGACCTTTGATTTTAAAAATAAGAAAGGTTTTATCCGCGTATATGGTAAATACCTGAACGATAAAGTTCAGTGGATGCTGCCATCTTATTACTCTTACGATGGTTCCGGCAAACCTAAGCCTATCAATGGTTACGATCTCTTTTCCCAATCTATGGCCACAGCTGATACCAAATGGAGTTATACTGATCCTACCGGTACCTTGCATAACTACGACATGGCGGATGGTATTCATACAAAGCTCGGTAATGGTGGCTTTCAATTCAACTATACAACAGACAATGGCTGGACCATCAATAATAACTTTCGTTATCAATCCGCTTCTACTGCCTATACAGTCGGAATTCCTATCGGTGCTTCGCAGTGGGATGGTACCTCTACCTACTATTATACTGATGGTAAAGCGGCAGGCTTGAAATCAGGTGATTACATCGTAAGTACTTATGCCATTGGTCAGCAGAACAGGGACAAACAAATAATAGATTATTTCGATTTCAAAAAGAAGATCAATAAGCACCAGCTCACATTAGGTGCGGGGTTGTACCAGTTTAATGTAAACAATGGACCCAATTATAATTTCTTCTTCTTCCAGGAAATGAAAGAACATGGCCGCCGCTTGTTGACGAGTCCTTCAGGTGATGGTATGACAGCGTTGTCAGTCGCCTCCTTGATTGGTAATACAAGAACACTCTCTGCGTATGCTTCAGACGAAATTACACTGAATGACAAGTGGAGACTGGATATAGGTTTCCGGCTGGACAATGATCATATTGAAGGTAAACGTCCTTATTATGGGGTAGATGCATCCGGCAATCCTGACCCTACTGTAGCTGCGGGTACGACCATTGCAGGTTATACAGCCTATACACAAAGTAATACCAACTGGGCGGGAACACTGGGTCTGAATTATAAGATCAGCAATGCTCTGGCCATGTTTGCGAGAGCAACAAAGGCATATAATTCACCGAATATCTCGGACTATAATGCTACAGAGTTTGATCCGGCTTCCATTAAAAAACGTCCGGTTTATTTAGGTGAGATTGGTGTGAAATATGCAGAAGGACCGTTGTCACTCTTTGCATCAGCAAGCTATTCAGCGATTAAGAATGTATCGCTTACCATTGCAGTGCCTACAACATCTTCAGGGTTGCAAAGCTTGCTGGCATTTGGTTCTACCCGTACTTACAGTGCAGAGTATGAAATCTCTTACAGACCTCTCAGGAATCTGGGCTTTCGCCTGACCGGTACTTTGCAGGATTCAAAGTATACCGATTACAAGGCATCTACCAATACCAACTCAGCTGTACTGGCCGAAATGGGCGATACGACCTATAGTTTCACCGGTAAGAAAACAGAGCGTGTACCGGCGTTGAATACAGAATTGTCCGTAACGTATGATCTGAAACGTTTCAATGTAAACCTCTCTGCAAACTATATCGGTAGCCGCTTTACAGCGCCGTCCGATAGCTACAAACTGCCTGCTTATGTGGTGATGAGAGGTGGTGCCGGTTATGATATTTCCAGGAAGGTAAATGTACGTGCATGGGTAGATAATCTGCTGAATACAAGAACGCTGACAGAAGGTGATGTGAGAGGGGATCAGTTCAGGGATTTCAGCACTGTGACCAAAGGTACAGCTATGGCTGGAAGAACGATATTGCCACGTAGTTTCTGGGCATCTGTTTCCTATGAGTTTTAACAGACCTCAAAATACACAACATGAAAAAAATCGGAAGTATTGTAGCCTGTATGGCATGGGTACAAATTGCCTTTGCTCAGGTAGATTATACGGCGCAGGCCAATGCGCTGGTGGCAAAAATGACATTGGAAGAAAAGGCGGCGTTGTGCTCCGGGCGTGATTTCTGGAGTACGAAGCCAAATGATAAAGCGGGGATCCCTTCAGTATTCATGACGGATGGACCGCATGGATTGCGCAAGGCAGTGGGCACGGATTTTACAAATTCAGTACCTGCTACCTGTTTCCCCACGGCGGCAGGATTAGCATCCAGCTGGAATCCTGAATTATTGAGCCGCATGGGTGTTGCATTGGGGGAAGAATGTCAGGCAAATAACGTACAGTTCTTACTGGGGCCGGGTGTGAATATGAAACGGTCGCCATTAGGGGGGCGCAACTTTGAATACTTTTCTGAAGATCCTGTGCTGGCGGGGAAGATGGCAGCGGCATTGATCAAAGGTGTGCAGAGTCAGGGAGTGGGCACTTCGCTGAAACACTTTGCGGCGAATAACCAGGAGTTTGAAAGACTCACGAACAATTCGGAGGTGGATGAGCGCACTTTGCATGAGATCTATCTGCCGGCATTTGAGATAGCGGTGAAGGAAGCGCAGCCGTGGACGGTGATGTGTTCTTATAATAAGTTGAATGGCACCTATGCTTCGCAGAATGCTTTGTTGTTAGATACGATATTGCGGCAGCAGTGGGGTTTTAAGGGGTTTGTGGTGAGCGACTGGGGGGCAGTGAATGATCGCGTACCTGGTGTGAAGGCAGGATTGAATTTAGAGATGCCGGGAAATGGGGGCGTGAATGATAATGCGATCATTGCGGCTGTGAAGGATGGATCTTTGTCTGTAGTACGATTAGATGAAGTGGTGACACAAACATTGGCCTTATTTTTACAAACCAGTGCTATGCATAAAGAAGGCGCCACTTATGATAAAGATGCGCATCATGCATTGGCAAGAGAAGTGAGCAGTGAATGTATTGTGTTACTGAAGAATGAGGATGTACTTCCTTTAGCGAAAGGAAAGAAAATTGCATTGATCGGTGGTTTTGCAAAGAACCCCCGTTACCAGGGAGCGGGTAGTTCGCAGGTGAACCCGACGCAGGTAGATAATGTATATGGTTTATTAGGGAATGTAGCGTATGCTTCAGGGTATAATACAGATGCTACTACAAATGATAAACTCATTGCAGAAGCACAGCAGACGGCAAAGAACAGTGATGTGGCAATCGTATTTGTGGGGCTGCCGGATTCTTATGAGAGCGAGGGTTTTGACAGGACGAGTATTGATATGCCTGCGGCCTTTAATCAGCTGGTAGAAAGTGTGGCAAAGGTACAGCCGAATACTGTGGTGGTTTTGATGAATGGTGGGGCAATAAGCATGCCATGGGCTGGCAAGGTAAAGGGCATTATAGAAGCATGGTTAGGTGGTCAGGCAGGAAGTGGGGCGATTGCAGATGTATTGACAGGAAAGGTGAATCCTTCCGGTAAATTATCTGAATCTTTTGCGGTAAGATTAGAAGATACACCGGCGTATTTAAACTTTCCAGGGAAGAATGGAAATACCTTGTATGGAGAGGGGATTTTTATCGGGTACCGGTATTATGACAAGAAGAAAGTAAAACCGTTATTTCCATTTGGATATGGGTTGAGTTATACCACATTTGCATACACTGGTATCTCTGCCGATAAAACGGCCGTGAATGATAATGATGCGGTGACAGTGCATGTGAAAGTAAAGAATACGGGTAAGGTAGCAGGGAAGGAAGTGGTACAGTTGTATGTGCAGGATGTGGGTAGTACAGTGATCCGTCCTGAAAAAGAGCTGAAACACTTTGCAAAGGTGTCGCTGAAACCGGGAGAAGAAACGACAGTCGATTTTGTATTAGAGTATCGTGACTATGCATATTACAATGAGCGTGTGCATGACTGGCAAACGAATACAGGCAAATACAATATACTGGTGGGAGGCTCTTCGGCAGATCTACCCCTGCATCAGGAGTTGGATGTGACGGCTACACATGTTTTATATCCGCCTTTGACAAGGAATTCGTTGTTGAAAGATTTTGCGGATCATCCTAAAGGGAAGGCGGTGTATGCGAAATTATTGGAGGGAATGGGAACCATGTTTGGAGGAGGAGAGCGTAAGGAACCACTCACACCGGCAGAAGAGGAAGCTAAAAAGAAAATGCAGGCGATGATGGCGGCTATATTGAATGAAATGCCGGTAAGCAAGTTGGTAACGATGGGAGGAGGGAAATTTACAGAAGAAATGCTGGATGCGATGTTGAAGCAGGTACAGTAGCAAATGGGCTTATTATGGTAGAGAGCGGTGATTAGGTTTTGGCCTTCAACAAAACCTAATCACTGCAAAGCAAAAAAAAGACTTTTGCCTTAGGCAAAAGTCTTTTTTTGGGTGTTAAAATTTGAACAGTTTTAAGAATTCTGTGTTATATAATACTTATCTTATCTCATTGTTCCAAATTATATGAAAGCAACCAGTAATACCCAGCGCGAAGCCGAAAGATTGAATACACTGGCTGGCTATCACATTCTTGACTCTCATCCTGAAGAGGAATTCGACCGGCTTACCACCCTCGCTGCCCTCATCTGCAATACCTCTACGGCCTGCATCTCCTTCCCCGATCAGGACCGCCAATGGCTTAAATCAGCTATCGGACTAAATTTCAGAGAAGTTACCCGCGAATGGTCCTTCACAGAAGAGGTCCTCCGCACCAACAGCTATGTAGAAAAGCCTGACATTGGCGAAGGCAACTTCTTCCGCTTTTTCTCCGGCTACCCCATTCGCGATCCCAAAGGCATCATTCTCGGGGCTCTTTGTGTCATGGACGAACAACCTCGTCAATTGCAGGAGAGCCAGCGCCATGCACTGGAACTCATGGCGAACGAAATTATGACCCTCATCCTGAACCGCCGTCAGAAAGAAGAGGTCTATTATTTAGAAAAACTCTTTCTTCTCTCGGACAACCTTGTAGGTATCACTACCTCCTCCGGTAAGTTCAAAAAGGTCAACCTTGCCTACACCCACATCTTCGGTTATTCACCAGAAGAAATGCTGCAACAGAACATCCTGGATATGATCCATCCCGATGACCTGCCAGCCTCCCTGGCCGAAAGCAGCAACACGATCGCCGGTAAATCTGCTATCGCTTTCGAGAACCGCCTCCGAACCAAATCAGGTGAATGGCGTACCATCTCGTGGATGGCCACCGCCGAACCCGACACCCAGGATATTTTTAGCATAGGCCATGACATCACCGAAGAACGCAGAAAGGAACAGCTGCTCAGGGAAAGTGAACGTAACTTCCGCACTTTCTTCGAAAACTCCCCCGAACTCATGTGCACCCATGATTTGAAGGGCTATTTCCTTACCGTCAACGAAGCCGGTGCAGCAGGATTGGGGTATACCCTCGATGAACTGGTGGGTGCCAGTCTGTTCGATATCGCACCAAAGGAACTGCACCATGAGGTGCATGCATACCTGGACCAGATCAAAAAATCAGGCAAACTAAACGGGTTGATGAAAGTGCTGAAGAAAGACGGTACACGCATTATAATTCATTACAATAACGTACTGGTAGACCATTACGTCATCTCTAACGCGGCGGACATTACTATCCATTACCAGCTGGAAAAGGACCTGAAGCGCTCCACCGAAATGCTGGAACGTACGAACAAAGTAGCACGTATTGGCGCCTGGGAAATAGACATGCATAATGGAAAAGTTTTCTGGTCTGACGTAACCCGCGAAATACTGGAAGTAACCCCGGATGAACCTGCCCAGTTTTCCAATGGCATGCGTTTTTACAAAGAGGGCGAAAACCGCCAGCGTATGCAGGCAGCACTGGCAGAGACCATTGCCACGGGCAATTCTTTCAACCTGGAACTTGAAATCGTAACCGAAAAAGGTAATGACCGATGGGTACGCAGCCGCGGCAGTGCACAGTTTGAAAACGGTCAATGCAAGCGACTCTTTGGCATCCTGCAGGACATCACTGAAATGAAACTCGCGGAGATAGAACTCAAAACCCAGAAATTGCGGCTCTCAACCTTTGTGGAACACGCTCCAGCGGCAGTGGCCATGTTCGACAAGGAAATGCGGTACATTGCCGTGAGTCGTCGCTGGCTGGAGGAATTCCGGATACAGGGGCAGTCCGTACTGGGTATCTCTCACTACGAGGTATTCCCCAATATATCAGACCGCTGGAAAGAGATCCATGCCAGTGCACAGTCAGGCGAAGTACTCAGGGAAGAAAAGGACGTATGGCGCCCTGAAGGCTGGAACCATGATCAGTACCTGCGTTGGGAAGTAAGACCCTGGTTTCAGTACGATGGCAAAATTGGCGGTATTATGATGTTCACCCAGGATATTACCGAAGCTTATCTGCAGCAGGAAGAATATAAACAGGCAAAAATACTGGCCGAACAGGCGAATATAGCAAAGTCAGAATTTCTGGCAAATATGAGCCATGAAATCAGGACTCCGTTAAATGGCGTTATCGGCTTCACAGACCTTGTTTTAAAGACGCACCTTACGGAATCTCAGAACCAATACTTATCGATCGTAAATCAGTCTGCAAATGCCCTTTTAAGCATTATCAATGATATCCTCGACTTCTCGAAGATCGAGGCGGGCAAACTGGAACTGGATATTAATAAATGTGATCTCTATGAATTCTGTAGTCAGGCGAGTGATATTATCAGTTACCAGGCGCAGAACAAAGGGTTGGAGCTGTTACTGAATGTCTCCTCCAATCTGCCCCGTTTTGTGTACATAGATGAAGTACGCCTGAAACAGATACTTGTGAACCTGATGGGGAATGCCGTGAAATTTACTCCTGAGGGTGAGATCGAGCTGAAAGTGACGCAACTGGACAGGGATGACCTTTTCCGTTTTGAAGTACGCGATACGGGTATTGGTATCCGGCCAGAGAAGGCGCATAAGATATTTGAAGCGTTCTTACAGGAAGATGTGTCCACCACAAAAAAATATGGGGGTACGGGGTTGGGGCTTACCATCTCGAACAAGTTACTCGCATTGATGGGTAGTACCCTTCAGCTGGAAAGTGAACCAGGTAAGGGGAGCCGTTTCTTCTTTGACATCTCTGTAAAAACAGAAGATGGTGAACGCATTCACTGGGAGAACATCGACATGGTCAAAAATGTATTGATCGTAGATGACAATGACAACAACCGTGTGATCCTGAGAGAAATGCTTTTCCTGAAAGGGATCAGTTTTGTAGAAGCAAAAAATGGTTTTGAAGCGCTGGAGATCCTCTCAAAGAAAAATTATATCGACGTAGTGCTCATGGATTATCACATGCCTTTTATGGATGGAATTGAGACCATAGAAAAGATCAGGAAAAATATCGATGCCGATCCCCGGCAGAAAATAATCTTACTGCATAGTTCCTCGGATGATGAAAGGATCATCAAAGCCTGTGAACGCCTGCAGGTACAACAGCGTCTTGTAAAACCTATTAAAATGCAGGAGATGTACAACGCCCTGTCCCGTTTATTCAAGAAAGAAATGATCATACCTGTTACGACTGAAAATACCTCACAGAGTGCGAGGGGCGAAGGTTTTAATGTGCTCGTGGTAGAAGATAACCCGATCAATATGTTTCTCGCCACGACTATTATTCATCGCATCGCGCCCGCAGCTGTGATCCATGAAGCAAATAATGGTAAAGAAGCATTGGCAATTTTAAGTCATATCATGCCGGATATTATTCTCATGGACATCCAGATGCCGGAGATGAATGGTTATGAAGCCAGCAAACTGATTCGCACGGATTATCCTGGTTTTAGGGTGCCTATTATTGCGCTGACAGCAGGCAATATCATGGGTGAGCGGGAGAAATGTATAGAAGCGGGAATGGACGATTTTATGGCAAAACCATTTATAGAAAATACCATGGTGGCGATGTTCAATAAATGGTTGCGGCTGGATAATCCACAGGAGCCGGAAGAGCTGGGAGATAAAGCGGAGGTATTAGATATTGAATATTTGAAAACGTACCTGGGTGATGATGATCCGGCGTTTATGAAAGATATCCTATCACTGACAGTGAGGGAATTCAATAAGCTGATGGCGGAGTTTGACAGTGTTTTGACAGGCGAAAATGTGCTTACTTTAAATGCCTGGGGGCATAAATTACGTGGGGTGGCAGTGACAGTGGGGTTGATGGATCTGGCATTGCTGGCGGAGCAGATTGAAGGTTTGAAAAATATACAGCCGGAGGCCTTACAGGAATTGGTGATAGAAGCCAAAGGAAAGATCAGTAAGGCGATCCGGCTGATACAAAATTGTATTGATACGGCGCTTAGTCTACACTCGTAATGAAGTTATTGAACAGCTTCACATATTCCTCTTTTACTTTTTGATCAGTATCATTGAAGAAGTATGCGGTGAAACCTCTTTCCAGTGGTTGCGACTGTGTATTGGCCAGTTGGAGTGGTCTGGCAGCAACGGCGCCGATTAAGCTGTTTTTATAAAACACCAGTACAATCCTATACAGTGGAGACGGATCATCCACGGAATTATCATAGTTCTGATATTCAAGGAATGGTGCATTTATACCTGTGTTTTCCAGCTGGAACTGTTTGATAAACGGCTGCATATCAGGCAGCAATCTGCCAGTGTGTGTACGCAGGTAATCTGCGAGTGCTGTTTCGATCACAGAACCCGGTTTGATATCTTTCTTCTGAACATAACCAAAGAAAAACCCTGTCAGTTCACCTTGCATATTTTCGCCGGTGGTGACCAGGTGAAGGTCATCCAGTGCTTTGCCGACTACTTTGCCTGCAAGGGTGAGAATCTGACCTTTTTTGATGATCATACTCTTTTCCTGAGCGGCATTGACAGCGATTTCTATGCTGGTTTCCGACCAGCCGTTCTTAGGCATGGTGGCGTCCAGCAGGACGTTGTCATTCAGGGATACGAGGGGCTTTCCGTCGATGGTATCTAAAAGGGTGACGGTGCCATTGGTCCTTTCCGCGATAATTTTATCTGGAAGAGGACTGGACGTGGAACTGGCAGACTGTTCGTGTACGGTAAGGGAGCTGTCTGCATCAGGTAAGGGCTTTTTCGCATTTTCTGCACAACTGCACAGGAGGCTGATGAGCAGAAATGGTAAATACTTTCGCATGATGATGTTTTGTAAGACCGGCGCAAAGGTAATCAATTTCGGGTTCTTTTTATTTTTGAAGGGAGACCGCAGTGTGTGGTGCAGGGTTGTCTTCATTTGACGAGGCATCCCGTTATTCTGTTTTAAAGGATATAGGTTGTTTGTACCTATTATTAAGATAGCATAACTTTGCCATATGCATTTGTTTATAAAAAATATGGTTTGTAACCGCTGTATTATGGTGGTGAGCCAGGAACTGGAAAAACTGCACATCCCCTTCAATACTATCTCGCTCGGAGAAGTGAGCATCAGGGAGGCGCCTGCGCCGGAGCAACTGAAGGTACTGGGTAGTAACCTGAAAGAACTGGGTTTTGAACTGCTGGACGATAAAAAGGATGCGCTGGTAGAGAAGATCAAAACCACTATCATCAACCTGATTCATGGCAAGGATAATGATACCTTAAATACCAAACTGTCTGTATTTCTGCAGGATAGCATCGGGGTAGATTACCATTACCTGTCCACCGCCTTTAGTTCAAGTGAAGGACTGACAATAGAAAAGTACGTGATCCTCCAACGTATTGAAAGAGTGAAAGAACTGGTGCAATACGACGAGATGAACCTGAGTGAAATCGCTGATAGTCTGGGTTATAGTAGCGTACAGCACCTGAGTCAGCAGTTTAAGAAAATCACGGGTATGACGCCCAGCGCCTACCGCCAGCTGAAAGAGAACAGCCGCAAACCACTGGATCAGGTGTAATAATTATATACATTTTATACCTGATCATATAACAGCCCATCCCTTTGCCCTTGGTAGCTTTGTACCATGGGACACTTAATAAAAGAAACCTTTCCCGTTCTGGAAATGAGTTGTGCTGCCTGTGCAGCAAGCGTTACTTCCATGTTGCAATCCGTACCCGGGGTGCAGGAGGCAATCGTCAACTACGCCAACCAGACAGCCCTCGTGACCTATGACGCTGATCAGGCAACTCCTGAAACCATGCGCAACTCCCTTCGTAGTGTAGGATACGACCTCGTCATTGAAACCCATAACAGGGAAGAAATACAACAGCAGGCACAACAAAGTCATTACCAGGCTTTGAAGACCCGTACTATTATTGCGATCCTATTATCGTTGCCAGTAGTGGTGATCGGCATGTTCTTTATGGATATTCCTTATGCTAACTGGATCATGTGTGTATTGTCTGCGCCGGTGGTATTCTGGCTTGGAAAAGGTTTCTTTGTGAATGCCTGGAAACAGGCCCGGCATGGGAAATCCAATATGGATACATTGGTCGCGCTGAGTACAGGAATCGCCTGGATCTTTAGTGTATTTAATACAATCAATCCACACTTCTGGATGGCCAGAGGATTGCATGCGCATGTGTATTTCGAAGCAGCGGCAGTGGTGATCGCATTTGTATCACTGGGAAAATTACTGGAAGAAAAAGCGAAATCAAATACTTCTTCTGCATTAAAAAAACTGATGGGCTTACAACCTAAGACAGTGTTTGTGATGAGACACAATGAGCAGGTTGAAGTACCGCTGGAAGCCGTGCAGGTAAATGATATCATACTGGTGAAACCCGGTAATCGTATTCCTGTAGATGGTGTAGTAGTAGAAGGTGGGTCTTATGTAGATGAAAGTATGATCAGTGGAGAACCAGTACCTGTATTGAAAGAGAAAGGCAGGCAGGTATTTGCAGGCACTATCAATCAGCAGGGTAGTTTTCAGTTCAAAGCTGAAAAAGTAGGAGCGGATACCGTATTAGCACAGATCATTCGCATGGTGCAGGAAGCACAGGGTAGTAAAGCACCCGTGCAGCAGTTGGTGGATAAGATTGCGGGGATCTTTGTACCAGTGGTGATTGGTATAGCCGTGGTAACGTTTGGTATCTGGATGGTGGCGGGTGATTTTACACATGGATTATTGGCAGCAGTAACAGTATTGGTCATTGCATGCCCTTGCGCATTAGGATTGGCGACGCCTACAGCGATTATGGTAGGAATTGGTCGTGGTGCGGATAATAATATACTCATCAGGGATGCAGAGAGCCTGGAAAAAGGATATAAGACAAATGTATTGTTGCTGGATAAAACCGGGACGATTACAGAAGGGAAACCTACGGTAGAAAGTATAAGTATTGAGGCGGCATTGCTGCCTGTATTATTAGCGATGGAGTTGCAATCTGAGCATCCGTTGGCACTGGCAGTCGTGCATCAGTTGCAGGAAGATAATATCCAGCCTGTGCAACTTTCGCAAATAGAAAGTATTACCGGTAAAGGTATTGTGGCTGCATATAATGGCCACCGGTACCTGGCAGGAAATGCAGCGTTGTTGAATGCGCATGGTGTAAAAACAGATAGCAGTGCGACTATTGTCATGGCAGAGGATAATAAAATCGCAGGCTATATCCATATCACTGATAAAATAAAACCAACTTCCGCACCTGCGATCGCTCAGTTAAAACAACAAGGCATCACTGTCTACATGCTCACTGGTGATAATGAAAAAACAGCAGCAGCTGTGGCTCAGTCAGTAGGCATTGAACATTACAAAGCAGGTATGCTACCGGCAGATAAAGCTGCGTTTGTAAAATCCTTGCAGTCGCAAGGGAAGATAGTGGCCATGGCAGGAGATGGGATCAATGACAGTCAGGCGCTGGCACAGGCAGATGTCAGTATCGCGATGGGGAAGGGTTCAGATATTGCGATGGATGTGGCGAAGATGACCCTCATTACAGCCGATTTAAAGGCTATTCCGAAGGCTTTGGCTTTGTCTAAGCTTACAGTGCGTACTATCAGGCAAAACCTCTTCTGGGCCTTTATTTACAATGTTATTGGAATTCCCCTGGCTGCCGGCATCCTGTATCCCGTAAACGGGTTTTTATTAAACCCTATGATCGCAGGTGCTGCCATGGCTTTAAGTTCTGTTTCGGTAGTCAGTAACAGTTTAAGATTAAAATGGATTAAATTATAAATACTATGAAATTCAAGACAAATATTAAATGCGATGCGTGTGTGGCCAAAGTAACACCTTATTTAGATGCATCACCAGCTAAAGATGCATGGAAAGTAGATACGACTACTCCTGATAAAATACTAACAGTTGATGATAATAAAGGATTGTCTGCAGCTGATGTAATCAGGCAGATAGAAGCTGCAGGATACAAAGCCAGCGAGATTTAATAAAAACGGGTTTTTATGGAAAGCCGCTTCTGCCAAAGGTAGGAGCGGCTTTCTTTTTATGCCCGCATGAAAATTTAACAAATATTTTATAACCCTACTTGTTTTGTAGAGTATTTGATTATCTTTGTCCCCGTGAAGTTGTAACCTTAACCTCCTCTATACTGTAGTAACTGATCGCTTAACCAGTAAACAAAGTACAATGAAAAAAATATTGTTATGCAGCGCGGTATTAGGTATTGCCTTAGCAGGGTTTGCTCAGACAGCTGCACCTACACCAACCAAAGAAGTAAAATATGAGAATCCTGCCGCCGACAGCAGAGGGTACCTTGTTAAAGTAGGCGATCATGCTCCTGATGATTTTGAATTGGTATTAACCGATGGTAAAAAAACTACGCTCAAAGAATTGCGTGGTAAAGTAGTGGTACTTCAATTCACTGCCAGCTGGTGTAGTGTATGCCGCAAAGAGATGCCCCACCTGGAATCAGAAGTATGGCAGGCTAATAAAAATAAAGACTTTGTATTAATAGGCGTGGACAGGGATGAACCTTTGGAAAAGGTGTCGAAGTTTCATGAAGACATGAGCATCTCCTACCCGCTGGCGCTCGATCCCGGCGCAGCTATCTTCCGCCGCTATGCCGACAAAAATGCAGGCGTGACAAGGAATATCGTCATTGACAGAACAGGAAAAATAATATACTTAACAAGATTGTATGATGAAAAAGAGTTTGCAGCCATGCTGTCTGTAATCAATGAACAATTAAGCCACTAAGCTTCTCAACATTTTATTTATTAATTCAACCAACCAGTACACAGGGCGAACACTGTGTGCTCAGGACTTTATTACCTCCTATCAAGCAAAGAAACAATGAAACAAATCGTAAGCGCATTGCTGCTGCTATCCCTTTACCTGGGTGCAGCTGCACAGTCACGCCGCATTACCGGTAAAGTTACAGCGAAGGACAACGATTCCCCTATCCCCGGCGTATCTGTAAAAACAACCGGAAAATCTATCGGCGTTCAAACCGATGGTCAGGGTAACTTTTCTATCGAAATACCTGAAGGTGTCACTTCGCTGGAATTCACCTACATTGGTTACCAGAAAATAATTTTACCCATCAGTGGAAATACTGTCAATGCCAAACTGGAATCTACCGCCAGCGGTCTGAATGAAGTGGTGGTAGTAGGTTATGGTACACAGACAAAAAGAGAATTTACCGGTGCTGCTGCACGCATTTCCGGTGCACTCGTGAAAGATGCACCTGTGCAGAGCTTTGACCAGGCCCTCTCCGGTCGGGCGGCAGGTGTAAGCATCGCATCACCAAACGGTGTGCTGAATAACCCGCCTGTGATCCGTATCCGTGGTGTGAACTCTATCTCTCTCAGCTCTTATCCGCTGGTGGTGATCGATGGGATTGCTGTTAATACCGGCAACATCTCTACCAGTACTTCTGTACCTAACAACCCGCTGAGTGATATCGATCCTGCAGACATCGAGTCTATCGATGTACTGAAAGATGCAGCATCTACCTCCATCTATGGTTCCCGTGCTGCTGGCGGTGTGCTCCTTATCACTACCAAAAGAGGTAAGGAAGGAAAAGCCAAAGTAGTATACGATGCATGGGGTAGCTTAACAAAAGCAGCCCGCCTGCCTAAACTGCTGGATGCGACCGGTTATATGAAATACAAGAACGAAGCAGTATACAATGCGAAAGTATTGGGTGGTAATGAAAACAATAGCAGCGTAGCTTCCGAATTGTTCTTCCCTAGCTATAATGCAGACGGTTCTCTGGTGAATACTAACTGGTACGATTATATCTACCGCACAGCCTATTCTCAGAACCATAACATCAGCGTATCTGGTGGTAACAAAACAACTAATTATTATTTATCCGCCAACTATTCTAACCAACAAGGTTTTGTGGTAGATAACGAATTCAAACGTAAGTCACTTCGTTTCAATGTTGACCATGAAGTAACCAAATGGTTCAAGATCAAAGCTGGTGGTGCATACAATACGTCATTCAACCAATCTCAGAACACAGGTTCCCTGCCTAATAGTACCTTCTTGCTCATCGGTGCTGCACGTCTTGCCACTGCACTGGCACCCAATGTGTCTGTGTACAATGCCGACGGTAGTTACAACCTGAGCTCAACAGGTACGTTAGGTATGGGCAACAACCTGGTGACCAACACCCTGTGGAATGCAAAAGCATTGTTCGACCTGAGTAGCTATACGACAGAGAACGATCGCTTTACAGGAAATGTAGGTGCAACCATTAAGTTGCCGTATCACTTTGAACTGAATACTACGTATGCGATGGACAGGCTGAGAACTGAAAATAATACGTGGTTAAGTTCTCAACTGGGATCTTCCGGTTATTCTGTAGGTGGTTCTGCTACCAATGTGAGTGCACTCCGTAATAACTGGGACTGGGCGAGCACGTTGGGTTTCAATAACAAATACCGTAAGCACCACGTAACTGCCTTATTGGGTTACGATGTACAGAAATTTGAAACTACTTCCTGGGGGGCTTATGCCACTGTAGCAGCAGACAATTTCTTTACCAACTACGAAGGTAGTTACAGTACCGTTACGGCAAGCGGAAACAGCAAGAGTGAAAAAGCTTTTATCTCTTACTTCTCCCGTGTGACTTACGACTTTAGTAACAAGTACTTCCTGACTGCCAACTTCCGTCGCGATGGTAACTCTGCTCTGGGAGCCAACAGCAAGTTTGGTAACTTCGGTGGTGTGAGCGCGGGCTGGCTGTTATCAGAAGAAGGATTCTTCAAAAACCTGCACATCGAAAATATTGTAAACAATGTGAAACTGCGTGCCAGCTGGGGTCGTGTAGGTAATGGTAACGTGACCAACGACTACGCCAGCCAGAGCCTGTACAGTGCTTCGCTGTACGGTAGTGCCGCTACCTGGTACCTGAGTCAGGCCGGTAACCCTGATCTGTCGTGGGAAACCAGTAAACAAACTAACCTCGGTCTGGATCTGGGGCTGCTGAATAACAGGATCCAGGTAGAAGGTACCTGGTTCAACAACGATGTAAATGGTCTGATCCTGAGTGCACCTCAATCTGCATCCAAAGGTATTCCTGACAATGCCATCCTCATGAACGTAGGTTCCATGTATAACCGTGGATGGGAACTGGGCGTAACAGCCAGCGTGATCCGCAAGGAGAACTTCAGCTGGGATGCGAGCTTTAACTATACACACATTAAGAATAAAGTAACAGCCCTGGCAACAGGTAACTCAGACATCATCGGTTACACTCACACTTCTTCCGAAGCAAGTAACGTAACGCGTGTAGGGTACTCTGTTGGTAGCCTGTATGGTGCCAGGACAGCTGGTGTGAATCCTGAGAACGGGCGTCGTATCTTCATCAACAAAGCAGGTGAGAAAGTGCAGTACAGTTCTACGGTCGTTTCCGGCGAGAGTAACTGGACTTACCTGGATGGTACTACGGCTACTGCGATCTCTGCGAGCGACTACTACCTGCTGGGCAATGCATTGCCAAAATGGTATGGTGGTCTGAGTAACACTTTCCGATACAAGAATTTTGATCTGGGTATCAACCTGACTTACGCAGGTGGTAACTATGTAATGAACGGTACCAAAGCTACCCTGAGAGATCAGCGTTTTTACAACAACTATACAGACATCTCCAAACGCTGGACGACTGTAGGTCAGAAAACCGACATCCCTCGTCTGGTATACAATGACCAGATCTCCAATGGTTCTTCTTACCCGATTTCAGCGAACGTAGAGAAAGGTGATTTCCTCCGTCTGCAAAGTCTGACGCTGGGTTACCGTGTACCGGGCCGTGTATTTGGCACTTCTGGAATCAGCAGTGCACGTATATATGCTTCCGGCAACAACCTGTTGCTACTCACTGGTTATACAGGTACAGATCCTGAATCAAGCAGCAATGGTAACTCCAATACCACACCGGGTATTGAGAAGAACGCAGTGGGTCAGGGAAGAACTTTCACAGTGGGTATTAACGTAGGTTTTTAATGTAAACAATCAGGAAAATGAAAAAAATATATCAATATATAGCTTTGGGTGTGATACTGGCTTTCTCCTCCTGCAGTGAAAAAGAATTGCTGGATACCGTGCCTTCAACATCCATCAGTGACGCAAATTCATTTGGTTCTGCTTCCCGTATCCTGGGTCTGGTGAATGGAGCGTACGATGCAGTGAAAGGCGCCTCTTTATACGGTGGCCGCTACCTGCTGTACTGTGATGTTAGAGGAGAGGAGTTCATCAATGTAACAGCGAATTCATACACGGCGTATGAGAGCTGGAACAACAGCTACAATTCCGGTTCCAACGATATCAATAACCTTTGGTCACAGGCGTATACTGCCATTAATGATGCGAATATCATCATCGCGGGGCTGGCTACCAGTACCGGTGTGATCTCTGACACGCTGAATGCGCAATATACAGCAGAAGCGAAGTACATCCGTGCATTGTGCTATTTTAGTCTGGTAACAGTGTATGCTACGCCTTACAATTCCGATCAGGGTGCATCCAAAGGTTTGCCACTGCGCCTGCAGGCAGAAACCGATGGTAGCAATAATGACCTGGCACGCAGCACAGTAGCAGAAGTGTATACCCAGATCTTATCAGACCTGGATTCAGCAGAAGCGAATCTGCCTGACAGTTATTCCTCAGATCTGCTGAATACTACCCGTGCACATAAGAGTACTGCGATCGCCCTGAAGACAAGGGTGTACCTGACGATGAATAATTTTGCGAAAGTGGTAGAAGAAGCTGCGAAGATTGTTCCACAGACGACTGCTCCGTTCAGTACTACCAGTTATGGTGTAAAGCATGCATTGCAGTCCGATATCACAACATTGTTCGGTACGACTTATACGACAACCGAGTCCATCTTCTCTATGCCGATGACATCTTCTGATTCGTATTCAGGCCAGTCTGCCATTGGTTATATTTATAATGCCAACTCAGAGTACTACCTGAACCCGGATGGCATTTTAGGCAATGCACAATGGGGTAGCAGCGATAATCGAAGAAGTCTGTTGCGTGTAGCTTCCAGTTTGTATTACCTCAAGAAATATGCAAAGGCATCTCCATATATCGATTACATTCCGGTAATCCGTTATTCAGAGGTTATGCTGAATTATGCAGAAGCTGCGGCACAGACAGGCAATCTTACACTGGCTGCAAATCTGCTGAAGGCGGTGCATGCACGTAGTGATGCGGGCTATACATTTGCAGATGCGGATATAGCGACCGCTTCCGCACTGGTATCTACTATCGCCATCGAGAGAAGGATTGAATTGTTGGGCGAAGGTTTCAGATCAGGTGATCTGCTGAGAAACCTACAAACGATCCCTGCAAAGGGTAGCAGCAGTCTGCAGGCAAATGCGGTTGCACCAACTGCTTCCAATTACATTTTCCCGGCACCCAATAATGAGTTGACAACAAATAAGCTTTATTAATAAAGTTTGGCCCTGTATTTGCTATTCTACAATAATAACGAACGAAATGCGTTTCATAATCGGACAGTAAACCCAGGATCATGCTTAGAAGATCTACCTGGAAGAAATTTAAACAGCCTGCCAATATCCTAATATCTTTTAGTTTATTGGCAGGTTTTGTGTTTTTGGGCACTGGCTGTGCCTCAAGCCGTGGTGGAAACTACGAACCCCCACGTCTCGGTGCAGAGTACCGTTTTGAGGATGGTATGCGCAAAGAAAAACATCCCCAGTATTTATTCAGCAACAAGGAGAGAAAGGATATGATAAAAATGGGATTGCCTGCGGGCGCCCAGAATGAAGCCGTAGGTGGCGCCACACTTCCTTCAGCCACGAACCAGTTACCTCCCGAAGCCAGGAAAGATAGTATTCCTCCAAAAGATACCGTGTACAAAGTTTTGCCTCAGTAGTAACTTTTTTTTAAGGAGTTACGTTTTAACTCATGTAAATATCTATTTATGTGCAAACCCGGTTTGCTATTTTTCCTGATTCCCGGCAACTGACTACCCATAGAGCAGTTTGCAGCATTGCCTTAATATGCCCAATTATGAAAAACACGTTTATTTGTTTGCTTACTATTTGTAAGCGGGACAACCGTGGGACAATCAAAGTTAATCAGTTTGGGTCCGTATGTAAAAACATAACGACAGCCAGATCTCAGGTCATTCCTATATCAGCTTAGGCAGATGCGGGATTTCATCATGATAAACTATGAAACAGCTATTTTACTTTTTTGCCGTCCTGTTTTTTATTACTGCTTCCGCTTTGGGGCAGTCTAAGAAATTGTCTTACGGCCCTTATGTAGAAGCCCTTATCAACCAGGGGAAACTGCCTGCAGCTTCGAAAGTTGGCACAGGGGCCGGTGTTGGCATGAATGTAAAATTATTGACCGGGTGGAGTTTTACGGCATCTGCAGGATATGTGTGTTTTAAAGGGAACAGTACGCAGAAAAATTCAACCGTTACAGACTACCAGGTCATTCCGGTTCGTTTAGGAGTAGCATATAAACTACCCATGCCGGCAGTGTACATCAAAGTAGAAACAGGAACTGCCACGGCTATTGGTCATGGCACGAAGGCCATTCTCACCCCGGGATTAGGTGTTCATCTAAAATCATTGGATGTAGAGGCGAAGTATGAGACCTGGATATGGGAGGATACGAATAGCATAATAGGGGTAAAAGCCGCGTATTCCTTCTGACATTAATTTACTATGAATTACTTACATTTGTGAGAATTTTAAAATATCCGTATGATAAAAACCATTCAAAATTCATTATTACTGGCACTCTTTTGTGTGATTGGTACCCAGTCCCAGGCACAGTTAAAGAGATTCAGCATTGGCCCCTATGTAGAAACAGGTGTTCCTACAGGTGACTTCAAAGACACCCACAATGCTGGATGGGGTGGTGGTCTGAATGCAGACATCAAGCTGATTGCTGGTTTGGGTGTAACTGGTTCTGCTGGTTACATGCGTTTTTCCGGTAAGTCTTTTGACTATAGTGCAGTTGACGGTCCGGTAGGCAAATATTCTGCGCTGCAGGCTTTTCCGGTAAGAGTAGGGGTAAAGTATAAATTCTCTATCCCATTACTGTATGTAAAGGTAGAAGGTGGTACTGCTACTTACGTAGGTGACTATGATGGTACTGCTGCTCTTTTTGCGCCAGGAGTGGGTATTCGTTTCCTCGGTCTTGATGTGGAGGCGAAATATGAGAGCTGGTTTAAGGATGGAGACCATGTAGGTTTCTTTGGTCTGAAAGCTGGTTATAATTTCTAGTATTCAGGCAGTTTGTTATTTATTTATAGGGGCCTCCGGAAGTATCCGGGGGCTTTTTTTATGGTAGTTATCTTCTTCTTTGCTGCCACAGGCCAATTTCCCCCAAAAAGGAAGCCCCCTGAATTTTCAGGAGGCTTTAAGGTTTCCGTTTGAATAGAAAAATCTTTCCGGTCAATAATAATGTACCGGCATGTTCACTGTACTGCTACTGTTTAGGTTGTTTCTTATGCTTTTTTGCAGTAGTATCAGCAACTTGCTTGCCTGTAGTATCGGCTTTGGCAGATGAAGTATCACCTACTGATTTAAATGCAGCTGTGTCTTTTACAGACATCGCTGTATCCAGTCTGTGTGCAAATGCGGCAGTGTCTGCTTTAGCACTGGTAGTGTCACCTTTCAGCGTGAAGCTGGCAGTGTCTTTCATCATTGCAGTAGCCAGGGTGTCTTTACCGAAAGCAGTGTCTGCTTTGGCAAAAGCCGCAGTGTCACGGAAGTTGGCAGTATCAGCTTTGAAGCTGAAAGTTGTGTTTTTCATCAGCGCAGTATCAGCCTTGAAGAAAGATGCGGTGTCGCGGAAATTCGCAGCAGTATCAGCTTTGAACAGGTTCGCTGTGTCACCCATCATAGCGGTATCCGCTTTGAAAAAGGTCGCAGTGTCTGCTTTAAACAAATTAGCTGTGTCATTCGCCATCGCAGTGTCTCTTACATAGCTGGCTGTGTCGGTGCTGAAGTTAGCAGTGTCTCTCGCAAAGCTGGCAGTATCTGCTTTGAAATAGCTCGCAGTGTCTGCTGACATAATGGTGTCGGCCGCGTTACCGCTGTTAGACATAACATTCTTTGCATTCACATTGGCCAGAACAAAAGCGCCAAAACCTGCCATAAGGCCGAAACGGATTAATTGCTTCTTCATGGTTTTTCAATTTTAATTGGTTAATAAAAAATCAATAAATGATGGTTGATGAGTAAGTAACCAAAACGGTGCAAGAATCTTCTAAGAAAATGTTAAAGGCAATTAAACTTTATATAACTAATTGGAAAATAGATGTTTGTATCTTTTTCTTATTTGAGTAGTTTTTCTTACCCCATTAAACTTTACTAAAAAAAGTAAGTCGGCACTGCGGGGAAACTGTAGATATGAAGTAACAAGACCGGGTATACGTTTTCATACTGGGAATAGTAAGCTTAAAAAGGAAGCATGTTTACTAGCTAATTTTTTTTTAAACTCGTTAAATTAATATCATAATATCTTGTTAAGAAAGTCTACTTTTACTATTATATCTGTGAATGTGACATCGTAAAAAAGTATTCCTATTATTAATGTACACCACTTGAATGTAATGCCAGCGAACAGTGTGTAAGCTTCCTTGATATTATAATTACGTTTTTCCAAAATCCAACTACTTTCTTTGCTATGAGGTACAAACCATTGGGCAAGCTATGCTTCCTTCTATTCATTTCATGCCTGCTAACGACGGCGGCACTCGCACAGCGCACCATCTCCGGGATGGTCAAAGATGCCAGCGATAGCAGTGGCCTCCCTGGTGTAAACATCACCGTGCCAGGCACCACATCCGGCACCATCACGGATGCCAAAGGCCACTTCTCTTTGCAGGTCCCTGAATCCGCAAAAAGTCTGACCTTCTCGTTTATGGGATATACCCAGCAAACAATCGCTATCGGCACCCAGACCACACTTGCTGTATCACTGCAATCCACCTCCAAGGGCCTGGGTGAAGTAGTTGTAGTAGGTTATGGTACACAAAACCGTCGCGATGTAACAGGTACAATATCGTCCATCAAAGGCTCCGATATCAAAAACCTGCCTGTCAGCGATGCGGCACAGGCTATACAGGGTAAAGTACCTGGTGTAGACATTGTGCGTTCCGATGGTTCCCCAGGTACTGAACCGAATATTCGTATCCGTGGTACAGGTACTATCAACAATGCGGAACCCCTTATTATTATAGATGGTGTGCCCGCTACCGGCATGAGCGATGTGAGTCCGAACGACATCGCCTCTATGGAAATCCTGAAAGACGCTTCCAGCTCCGCTATTTATGGTACCCGCGCTGCAAACGGTGTGGTGATCATCACCACGAAGAGAGGTGGCTATGGCGAGAAAACCCATGCTACCGTGAATGTTTATAAAGGTACTTCCAACGCACGCCGTTATATTCCATTACTCACCGCTCCTGAACTCGTACAGCTGAAGCAGGAACGGTATACCAACGATGGTGTGGCCATCAACTCCCTTTGGCAGGATCCTTACTATGCGGTACAGCGTACCGACTGGCAAAGAGCACTGATCGGCACCGGTTCCACCACGAATGCAGATGTGAACCTGCGTGGCGGTAGCGCTGTTTCCAACTACCTGTTCAGCGCTGGTTATTACGATGAAAAAGGGATGATCGAAAATACCTTCTTCAAGCGCTATAGTTTCCGTATTAACTCCGAACATAAACTCGGTAGTCGTGTGAAAGTAGGAGAGAACCTTCAGCTTACTTACCGCAATGCCAAAGGCTTTGATACGTATTCTTCACAAACAGGCCTGATCTTTAGCGCACTTCGCTTTAACCCTGCTATTCCTGTAAGAAATGACGATGGTAGCTATGGTACAGCGAAGGCCAGCAATGAGCTGGGTGACATTAACAACCCTGTATTCACTGTTGAAAATATTGATGCCTGGAGCAAGACCTACCGTGTACTTGCCAGCGTTTATGGTGAAGTACAGATAATAGATGGCCTCTCCTTACGTGTGAACGGCGGTTACGATGGCAGCATCTATCAACAATATAGCTTCACCCCTGCCATACTCGATCAGACCCGCGTGAGCGCAAATGCAGACCTGTGGCAACGTACCGAATCCAATGGTACCGCATTGGGCGAAGCCTTCCTGACGTACAACAAGACTTTCAATAACGTTCACCAGGTAACCCTGACTGGTGGTTACTCTATTCAAAAATCACAGGGCAACTACTTCCGTGCAGAGCGCTGGGGTTATACCGACGAATCTGCGGATCAGCGTGTACTTGACAACGGTACCACAGTATACAATGCTTCCGGTAACTACAATCCGGAAAGCGCCATTGCCTCCGGCTTCCTGCGTGCATTCTATGGTTATAAAGGTAAATACCTCTTCACCGGTACTTTCCGTGCGGATGGTTCCAGCCGTTTCCCGAAAGACCAGCGCTGGGGGTACTTCCCGGCCTTTTCACTGGGTTGGCGCGTGAGCGATGAAACTTTCTTCAAAGACAACGTCGGCTTCATGAGCAACCTGAAAGTCACCGGTGGCTGGGGACAGCTGGGTAACCAGAACGTAACCGACTACCAATACCTCGCGATCGTAACCAAGGACCGTAAATACTCCTTCGGTGGCAATGCCACAACAGGTATCTGGAACAGTTCTCTTGCCAACCCTAACATTACCTGGGAAAAAGCAGAGATGACCAACATCAGTGCCGAAATGGGCTTCTTTAAAAACGCGCTGAATGCTACTGTGACCTGGTTCAACAAGAAAACCCGCGACATGCTGGTACCTTATCCTGAACTGGATGTACATGGTACAAGTACAATTCCTGATCAGAACATTGGTCAGATGAGCAACAAAGGATGGGAAATTGAACTAAGCTACCGTGGTGGCAAACAGGCAGTACATTATAATGTAGGGGTGAATGCATCCTTCATTAAGAACCGCGTGACCCGTCTGTACTCCGGTACCTATATCACCTCTACACCTTATGGCCGTCAGGCACAGGAAATTTCCCGTACCTACGAAGGACAGCCGATTGCTTCCTTTTATGGCTGGAAGACGAATGGTATCTATCAGAACCAGGCAGCTATTGACAACGATGCGAATGTGGCGAATGATAATAACAGGGCCGATATCAAACCCGGTGATGTACGTTTCGTAGACATGAACGGTGATGGAAAAATAGATGAAAATGACCGTACTAACCTGGGTGATCCTAACCCACGTATGACTTACGGCATACAAGCTGGTATTGAATTTAAGGGCTTTGATCTGAGCGCGAACTTTGCAGGCGTAGCAGGTGTGAAACTATATAATGCTGACAGAATGCAAGGGTTGGATCCGACCTACTCATACAACATGTATGCAGAAGCAATGGGCCGCTGGCATGGTGAGGGTACCAGCAACAGTATGCCACGTATGTCTCTCGTAGATGCCAATCAGAACGCACGTACTTCAGACCGTTTCGTAGAAAGTGGTAATTATTTCTCCCTGAGAAATGTTACCCTTGGCTATACGATCCCTTCCCATGTATGGGGCAAATCAGGTATCTCTGATATCAGGATCTATGCTACTGGTCAGAATGTGTTCATGATCACCAAATACAAAGGACTGAATCCTGAGCTGGGTTATGCTTCCGCTTCAGGTGGAGATGGTAACCTGATGCGCGGTGTAGATGTGGCGACTTACCCACAGGCACGTGTATTCACTTTTGGTGCAACCATGAATTTCTAAACAAGCAAAACGAATTAAGCAATGAAACGAATGAAATATCTGCTGCTGTGTGTACCTGCGTTCTTTGCCTGTAACAAGGAATTGGATGTAGAGAAAAAAGGTAGCTATACAACGGCCAACTACTGGCGCAATCAATCTGACGCAGTGGATGGCATCACTGGTATCTATAATATTTTACTGGAAGAAGACTTTACGGGCTTTGGTGAGTTTGTATATGACAACTGTTCAGACGACCAGTATCGTGCAGGGGATCACCCTGAACTGGCAGACCTCGAAGCCTTTACATACGATGCCTCCAATGCTGCTGTGAAAGCGCCCTGGAAGTGGAAGTACGAAATGCTGAACAGATCAAACAGTGCCCTGCTGTATATTCCAGATATTACCAGTATTGATACGGATATCAAAAACCGTTGTTTGGGTGAGGCGCATTTCTTCCGTGCATACGCTTACTGGCGCCTTGCTTTGATCTATGGTGATGTACCTATGATCATGGAAGAAGATATCAAAAACGGTACTTACAATAAAGCAAAATCTACCATCGACGAAGTGCATGCACAGATCGAAGCAGACCTGAAAGCAGCGGCGATCTTATTGCCTGAGAGTTACGATGCATCGCAGGCGGGTCGTGTGAGCAAAGGTACGGCATGGGGTTTACTGGCAAAACTATATCTCTATGAGAATGATTTTGCAAATACTATTTTGTATGGTGACAGCGTGATCACAAATTCAAATTACGCCCTGCAGTCTACCTATGCGGCGAACTTTACACCTGCTACCAGCAATAACAGTGAGATGTTGTTTAACGTACAGACACTGGATGGATGGGGTTATTCTGACTTCATCACTTATCATGCACCACGTGCATGGGGCGGATGGGATTTCTTTGAGCCCGTGCAGGGATTACTGGATGAATTTGAGGCTGGTGATCCACGTATAGATGTATGTATTATGAAGCCGGGAGATGTGATAAATATTGGTACAGGTAATGCCACCTATACCGCATCTTTGTCATCAACCGGTTATCATTATAGCAAGTTCTGCGCATGGACCAGCACAGGTGGTTTGAATTATTCATTCAAATATCCTTTGATGCGTACATCTGACATTTATTTGTGTGTGGCAGAAGCAAAGATCCGTCAGACCGGCACTGGTGCAGGTGATGCGGAGATCAATGCGATTCGTAGCCGGGTAGGTTTAACAAACGTATCCAATGCAGGTATGACGGCGTTAATGCATGAGAGAAGGGTAGAGCTATGTGGAGAGAATGAACGTCACCAGGATCTGATGCGTTGGGACAAGGCGGGTATCATTGACATCACGACTATTTACAATCAACCTAAGTTAACGTCTTCAGGAGCTGTGATTCAGGCGGCGCGTACATTTACAAGGCCTAAGAATTACTATTTCCCATTACCACAATCAGAGATTGATAAGAGTAACGGTGTGTTGGTACAGAATTCAAATTTTTAATAATGTAAAAAGAGGGTGTATCTAACTTGTGATACACCCTCTTTTGGGGCATTGAAAATAATTGTCAAAAGCACACACAAAAATTCCTTTTTAAAACCTATATTGGGCTTCTGAATAATTCCTGGTTATGCGATACAAACTTCATCGCTGTCTTACAGCGCTATTATTGTCCGGAACAATTTCCGTGGCTCAGACGCTTACCGTCAAAGTAAACACACCGCAACACACTGTTCAACCCACCATGTGGGGAATCTTTTTCGAAGACATTAACTTTTCGGCAGATGGCGGCATTTATGCTGAACTGGTCAAAAACCGCTCGTTTGAATTTGCCCAGCCTTTACAGGGATGGAAAGTGATCAAAGAAGCCAGTAACGGCAAAGTCCTGATCGTAAACCGTGCCCCTGAAAATGCGGCCAATCCACGCTATGTTCACATTACTGCTGCTGGCAATTTCGGCCTTTTCAACGAAGGTTTCCGTGGCATGGGTTTCAAAAAAGGAGAAACGTACAACTTCTCTGTGCTGGCTGGTAATACCACCGGCAATCTTACAATTAAGGTAGTCCTCCTCAACGATAAAGGAACCCCTATTGGCACTGCTACCGTAGGCACTCCCGGCAAAGACTGGAAAAGGTACACTACCAGCATCACTGCTGGTGAAACCGTGGCCAAAGGCGGGCTGCAGGTCTTCTTTGAAGGCAATGGTACCGTAGATGCGGATATGTTCTCCCTCTTCCCGGCTAATACCTGGAAACAGCGTCCTGGTGGTCTCCGTACAGATCTCGTACAACTGCTGGTTGACCTCCATCCTGGTTTTGTCCGTTTCCCCGGTGGCTGTATCGTGGAAGGTAAGGACCTGGTGAACCGTTACCAATGGAAAAAGACGGTAGGACCCATCGAAGACCGTACCCTGATCGTGAACCGCTGGAATACAGAATTCCCGTACCGTGCTCCGGGTGATTACTATCAAAGCTATGGGCTTGGGTTCTTTGAATACTTCCAGCTTTCTGAGGACATCGGCGCCGAGCCACTGCCTATTCTGAACTGCGGCATGGCCTGCCAGTTCAATACCGGCGAAGTGGCGGCAGATGAAGATGTGCCTGCTTATATCCAGGATGCCCTTGACCTGATCGAATTTGCCAATGCCGGCACCGATACAAAGTGGGGAAAACTAAGGGCCGATATGGGGCATCCCAAACCTTTTAACCTGAAAATGATCGGGGTGGGCAATGAACAATGGGATAGCCAGTACATAGCCCGTTATAAAATGTGGGAAACCGTGCTGAAGACCAAACACCCTGAGATCAAACTGGTATCCGGCACAGGTCCGTCACCTGACGATGAGCGCTTTCACTATGCGTGGTCCCAGCTGAAAGGTTCCAAAGCCGACCTGGTAGACGAACATTATTATATGGCGCCTGACTGGTTCCTGCATAATGCTTCCCGCTACGATAATTACGATCGTAAAGCGCCCCATATCTTTGCAGGGGAATATGCAGCCCACATCAGGGATAAGGAGAAAGATCAGCCTGAAAGCCGCAATACCTGGGGGAGTGCCCTGGCCGAAGCCGCATTTATGACCGGCCTGGAAAGAAATGCGGATGTGGTGAACATGGCTTCGTACGCACCGCTGCTGGCTCACGTGGACGCATGGCAGTGGCGCCCTGACCTGATCTGGTTTGACAACCTGCGATCTGTAGGTACGCCAAATTACTACGTACAGAAGCTATTTGCCAACTACAAAGGCACAAACACCGTTCCTGTTACAGAAAATGGGAAGGTCCTCACTGGGCAGGACAGCATTTACGCCAGTGCTACCATTGACGCAACCAAACACCAGCTGTTGCTGAAAGTGGTAAATGCTTCCACAGCTGCCCGTCCTTATAAGATCCGGCTGGATGGTGCTACGACTACCAAAGAGGCTGCTGTACAACAGATCCTTACCGCTACGGACAAACTGGCTATCAATACTTTGGACCAACCGTTACAGGTAGCTCCATTGCAGCAAAAGCTGACTGTTACAAAAAACAGTGCCAGCGTAACCCTGCAACCGGCCTCTGTGAACGTTTTTGTGATCCCATACAAGTAATAAAATACTCTTCCCATTCAGCCCATTTTTCTGCCGGTGGTAGAAAAATGGGCTTTTGTATATTTATTGAACAGCATGGCACGTTTTTTAGTTAAATTAGTAACGGATGAGTATCTGTCTTGAAATGTTCTTTTATGTTCAACAAACTCATATTCTTTTGTTTCTTTGTTTGTAAGTGTGCTCCTATACAGGCACAGGACTCTCTTCCACGGTGGAGCCTCCAGAACTGCCTGGATTATGCAAAAACGCATAATATCACACTGAATAGCTTACGCCTGAACCGCAGTATTTCTGAACAGGACCTCTTATTATCCCGGTCGGCAGTATTACCCGGCGTATCTGCTTCCCTTGCACCTTCCGTGACCTATTCCAAGGTGACTGACACGAATGGCGACCTCAGATCCCGGGTGACTACCTCGGGCTCTACGTCGGCCAGTGCTTCCGTTACCTTATACAATGGTGGGTATCTCAGAAATGATATTAAGCAAAAGCAGTTGCTGGTGCAGGTGGCTGGTCTGGACCTGGCGGCTTCAGTAAATGATATTACCCTGAGCATAACTGAGGCCTACCTGAATATACTGCTGGCAAAGGAGAACATTGTGTATGTCAGGGATGTAGTAGCTACGTCGGAAGCCCAGGTAAAACAAGAACAGCAGTTCTACGATGCGGGTACGGTGGCACTGAAGGACCTTATTCAGTTGCAGGCGCAATTAGCCAATGATAAATATACCCTGGTGGCGGCGGAGAATACCCACCGTCAAAATATGCTGACGCTAAAGCAAATATTGCAATTGCCACCGGATACGGGTTTTACCGTGGTGGAACCGGATACAATTATGTCTAATCCTGTGTTGACCACTTTGTCAGAAGCAAGGAAAACAGCATTGGATAATCGTCCTGAAGTGAAAAGTAGTGAGCTGAGTGTGGAATCGGCTAAAATAGGGGTACTGAAAGCCCGTTCCGGTTACCTGCCTACATTGTCAGCAGGAGCAGGGATAGGGACCAGTTATACAGATAACAGTTACTATTCATTCATGCGGCAGATGGACAATAATTTCTACCAGCAAATAGGGGTGACGCTCTCCGTGCCCATCTTCAGCAGGCGGACGAATAAGGTAAATGAAGCACTGGCAAAACTGGAAGTGGGGCAGGCGGAACTCACGTTGCAGAATACACGTACTACCTTGTCTTACGACGTAGAGCAGGCTTATATCAATGTGCTCAATGCCCAGTCACAATATGATGCGGCTGTAGAGCAATTGCGGTATACACAGGAAGCCTACCGCATAGCGAATGAGCAATTGAAGATCGGCGCTACCAATACAACGGAAGTGCTGGTGCAGAAAAATCTCTATGTACAGGCGTTACAGTCTTATATACAGGCTAAGTATAGTTCCGCGCTGTATATCAGAATCTATGATTTCTACAGGGGAGTACCTGTTACATTGTAAAATTTGTATAAACTGATATAGGATGAATAAAAAGGTCCTTATAATTATATTGGTCGTGGTGGCTGTATTAGCCGTATGGTTTTTCTTTTTTAGAAAGAAAGAGAAACTGGTGATGATTGAAACGGAAAAGCCCCAATACGGTCATATCTATACAAGCGTCACAGCGACGGGATATGTGCAGCCGGTAGATACGGTTACAGTAGGTACGCAGGTATCTGGTACGCTCAAGTACATATATGCAGACTTTAATTCGCAGGTGAAGAAAGGCCAATTGATCGCTGAGCTGGATAAGGTATTGTTGCAGGCAGAGGTGGATCGGACCAAAGGTAACCTGGCCAGTTCGCAGAGTCAGCTGGTCTATGAAGAAGCACAGTTCAAAAGAGAAGAACAACTATATAATGTTGGTGCGGTGAGCAAGGCTGACTATGACAATGCGAAGTACCTTTACCAGGCGGCGAAAGCAGGTGTGGAAAGTGCCCGGGCATCGTTGGCGACAGCGCAGCGGAACTTGTACTTTACAGAAATTTATTCACCGATTGACGGGGTTGTTCTGAGCCGTTCAGTGAGTGTAGGACAGACAGTAGCAGCAAGTTTTAGCACGCCAACCTTGTTTGTATTAGCGAAAGATATTACGAAGATGCAGGTGCAGGCCAATGTAGATGAGGCGGATATCGGTAATGTAAAAGATAGTCAGCGTGTATCCTTTACGGTAGATGCGTTCCTGGAGGATGAATTTTCCGGCAAGGTAGAGGAGATACGGTTGAAACCTTCGGTGTCTTCAAATGTGGTGACATATACCACGATTATCAGTGCACCAAATGAAGATATGAAATTGAAGCCGGGTATGACAGCGACGGTAACCATTTATACGGCAGAGAAGAATCATGCGTTACTGGTGCCTGCAAAGGCGTTGATGTTTAAGCCGGATTCAGCGATGTCAAAGCAGTTTACAGTGGTGAGTATAGCGCCTGCGGCAGCGGAGAAGCATAAGTCATCAAAACCGGTGACGGGAGGGGAGCAGGATACGGTAAGGAGGCAGCATGCGGATACGTCGAAAGTAACGGCTACTTATGTGTGGGTGAGACAGGGAGATTCGTTGGTGCAAAGAAAGGTGATCATTGGGTTGAATGATAATACGCATGCAGAGGTGATTTCAGGGCTGACAGAAGAAGATGATGTGATAACGGCGATGACACAGGTGGCAGCAAGTAAGGGGGCAAAGACTTCAGGGTCTGGTAGTAGTCCATTTATGCCGCAGCGGAGAAAACGATGATCTGATATCTTTCATTAACAAGCGGTTGATGATTGTTTTTTTCGATTCATTTGCAGGCGTTTTTTTCGTCTGTTCCATTCATTATAAACGATGAGCAAAAAGATACTGGAAATACAACAAATCAAAAGGGAATTCCATATGGGCACAGAAACCGTTCGTGCGCTCAAAGGCGTCACCTTCGATGTGTTTGCGGGTGAGTTCGTCACCATTATGGGAAGCAGTGGTTCCGGTAAAACAACTTTACTAAACATACTGGGTTGTCTTGACAAACCTACGGAAGGTACCTACTTACTGGACGGTGTAAACATCGGACAACTTTCCCGGAATGAACTGGCGCAGCTACGTAATCGTAAAATAGGGTTTGTGTTTCAGTCATACAACCTGCTTCCGCGTACATCGGCATTGGAGAATGTAGAATTGCCTTTGCTGTACAATATGGAGATCAGTCATGAGGATCGTCGTAAGAAAGCCATTCATTCACTGGAAGCGGTGAAGTTGGCAGAGCGCATGGATCATACGCCCAATCAGCTTTCTGGTGGACAACAGCAGCGTGTAGCGATAGCCCGTGCGCTGGTAAATGAACCTGTGATGATATTAGCGGATGAGGCGACGGGAAACCTGGATACGCGTACCTCCTACGAGATCATGGCGCTTATGCAGGAACTAAACAGGGAGCAGGGTAAAACAATTGTCTTCGTTACCCACGAACCTGACATTGCTGCATTTAGCAGCCGTACGGTCACATTGCGCGATGGGAAAGTGGTGAAAGATACAAAGAATGAAAATGTAAGATCAGCAAAGGAAGCATTGGCTTCCCTGCCGGTCTCAGATGATTATTAAATGTATGAATATATTAAACCTCATCAGGATTGCTTTCAAAGCCCTGCTGCGCAATAAGCTGCGGGCTTTTCTGACCATGCTGGGTATCATCATCGGTGTGGCGGCTGTGATAGCTATGGTGGCGATTGGACAGGGGAGTAAGCAGAGCATTCAGTCACAGTTATCCAGCATGGGATCCAATATGATCACGATTATGCCCAGCAGCAATGTAGCTGGTGGAGCCAGGCTGGGAGGGTCCTCTGTCAATACCCTGACCATTGATGATGTGAAGGCCATCCGTAAGCAGGCGGTAAATGTAAGTGCGGTATCGCCAGCAGCAAATAGCAGCGGACAATCCATCAATGGCGCGCTGAACTGGCCGACTACTATTTATGGCGTGAGCCCGTCTTATTTAGATATTCGTCAATGGGCCCTGAAGGACGGTATACCTTTCAGTGAAGAAGATGTTCGTGCATCAGCAAAAGTGTGTTTATTAGGCCAGACAGTGGTGACAAATTTATTCCCCAGTGGCGATAATCCGATTGGGAAAATCATTCGCTTTAATAATATTCCTTTCCAGGTAATAGGTGTGCTGGAAGCCAAAGGACAAAGCTCTTTCGGTCAGGACCAGGACGATGCGATCCTCGCGCCATATACGACTGTGCAGAAGAGGATATTAGCGTCTATTTATTTTCGTACCATTTTCGCTTCTGCCGTGAGTGAAAGTGCTTCGGATGCGGCGACAGATGAGATCACGGGTATACTTCGCAAACAGCATCGTCTGCGTGCAGCAGATGAGGACGATTTCCAGGTGCGCACGATGGCGGAGTTGATCGCTACATTGAGCTCTACGAGCAATTTGCTGACTATATTATTGACGGCAATAGCCGGAATTTCGCTGGTGATAGGAGGGATTGGGATTATGAATATCATGTATGTGTCAGTGACGGAACGTACGAGGGAGATAGGGTTGAGGATGTCAATAGGCGCGAGGGGTATTGATATATTGATGCAGTTTTTGATAGAGGCGATTATGATTAGTATAACGGGAGGGATAATTGGGGTGGTATTAGGAATCACATCGGCGAAGTTGATATCAATATTTTTGTCCTGGCCAACGTTGGTGTCGGAGTCGTCTATAGTGTTGTCGTTTTTGGTATGTGCAGCTACAGGTGTGTTTTTTGGGTATTATCCGGCACAGAAGGCATCGAAGTTAGATCCTATAGAGGCGTTGAGGTATGAGTAGGATATTACGTTTAGTTGATCATTATCCTGCAAATTTTTTTGCAGTAAGAATAAATTATTTTATCATGAGAGTAAAGTACGAAGAGCTTAAACAGGTTTTTATAGAGAAATTGATTGACCTTGGTTTTGACACTGCAAAGGCCGGCATTGTCGCCGGTATCTTTGCTGATAACAGCCGTGACGGTGTCTATTCCCACGGATTAAACCGTTTTCCTGTATTTGCGCAATTGATAAAAGATGGCCTCGTAGACCCCAATGCCACTCCGGAAATGGTAGAGAAATATAGTCTGATTGAAACATGGGAAGGATACAATGGTGCTGGTATGTTCAATGCCACTGTATGTATGGATCGTGCCATTGAACTGGCTAAACAATACGGTGTCGGTATCGTAGGCATCCGCAATACCAACCACTGGATGCGTGGTGGTACTTACGGCTGGCAGGCAGCCCAGGCAGATTGTATAGGTATTTGTTTTACCAATGCAATGGGTAGCATGCCGCCCTGGGGAGGTACAATTCCCCGCCTTGGCAATAACCCATTAGTAATAGCTGTACCCCGCCCTGAACACCCAATTGTGCTGGATATGGCCATGTCTCAGTATTCTTATGGCAAGATGCAGGAGTATGAATTGAAACACAAAGAACTGCCATTCGAAGGAGGATATGATAGTAATGGAGCACTTACAAAGGACCCTGCAGAGATAAGGAAAACGAAGCGGGCATTACCTATTGGTTTATGGAAAGGTTCCGGATTAGCCCTCATGTTGGATGTGCTATTAGGAGCCCTGACCGGGGGACGCTCTGTAGAGCAGATTACAGCTAGTGGAAAGGAGTTTGGCGTGTCACAATGTTTCATTGCGATTCATAAACCTGATTTCCATGAAAGTTTGATAGCGGGTATCTTAGAATATACTAAATCTGAAAATCCGGATCAGATTAGTTTTCCGGGAGAGAATACTTATAAGACAAGAATGGAAAATTTACAGGAAGGTATTCCAGTGAATGAGGAAATGTGGAAGCAGGTAAAATCTATTTAAGTGAGATTGGAATTGGGTTTTCTTCTGAAATATATCGAAGCCCAATTCCAACTATTGGTCATATGGCGCTCATTATTTTGTTCAAAAGTAAAATTGAATTGCACACATAGCAATTAATCAAACGATATTGTGTTTAATATCCTACAAAAACTTTCTTAGATCGCAATCCTTTCTGCGAATAGTAACTTACTATATAGATGCCGCTGCTGAAAGAAGGTCCCAGGTCGTGATAACCTTTGCCTGATAATTGTTGACGCAGGATTACCTGTCCGGACATGTTACTTAGCATAATGCCGGCTTTATCTCCTGAAGCAAGGTCCAGGTATACGTATATTTTGCGGCCGGCACTGTACACGTTAAATGTATCAGTCGCATTTTCTTCCGATGGAGAAAGGTCTTTCAGACTAAATACCAGCGAGAAGCGGTTGTTGTATTTTCCTGTTTCAATAAGTTGGCGATAACTGGGGTTGCGTTGCAGGTCCTGGGTAATATTTGTTTTTTCATCATGCAGATAAATGTGCAGACCGGAAGGTATTCTCTCAAGGTCCTGTACTTTAAACGTAATCCATCCTGACCTTTGCGTGATCAATCCTAACGGTATCCTGCTGGTGCTATCCTGCACATAAGGAAGGGCATGGATAGATAGTTTTGTCGTATCGGACAATGAATAGAGATTAGGCACCAAAGGATCTGTATTGATCAGTTTAAGCGCATCCATTTCAGGGTCTGTTGAAAGGGTAGCGGAATTATCAAAATAGATAACAGTTGCATCTTCCGGCATAGCTTCATCTGCAAAGGATGCATTGAGGCGAAGTAATGGTACGGTTGATGGTGCATCCCTGTGATAGTTAGGTGTCAGGTTGTTTACCCTGGCGATATTATTGACAGCAAAAGATGCGGTAACAGGATAGGTGCCATTGCTTACATGGACAAAGAATCCCTGCATGGCAGGAATGATATTATTGGCTATGCCATCGCTGGAAATTCCATTGATATAAGTGGAGTAAGTACCGGTATATTGGTTGGTAGTACCGGCATTGAAATAATAAAGCGCGTTATCAATGTTTGTTTTTGTCCATCCCCCCGAAGCGTTCCAGTCAACCGGAGAAGGGTAGGGATTTCCTGCCAGGTTAAAACCGAGTGTGTACGGTTGGTTATGGTTGTATATTGTTGGCGAGGTAATGTTACCATTATTCACGACGCCTGTCATATCAATTGTTTTAGGCGATGAAGAACTGCCAAAGTTGGCAGAATATCCCACCATGGGTGTGAGTATATTCGTAGTTGTTGTATAGACAGTATATCCTGAGGAAGCCTGGTTCTCTACGTACTTATAAAAAGTAGGGAAGGTGGCGGCTAGGTCCAGGTCATTAGCAAATTCATTCACTGTAGCAGCTGTGAAAGGGGAGCTGACATATTTATAACCAAAACCGGAAGCCAGGTAGCGTTGCATGGTTACGTTACCTGTTACAGAGCCCGATCCACTGCCATCTATCAACGCTGTTTGCGTAGCTGTGGACAGGAGGGTAAGGAAACCACCTGTGCTGAACTGACCGGTAGTGGCTTTTAATATGCCGGAGACCTGCAACGTACCGCCTAATGTTACGCCTGCACTATTATTTATTGTAATGTTTTTGATCAGGTTACCTGCAAATGCGGCCGCAGGTATTGTTTGTGCCGTGATGCTTATAAGTTCGATGCTGCCATTACTGGTAGTGAAAGTACCGCTATTGGTAATAGTACCTGCAATCTGCATGGCGCCACCATTGACAGTGACAGAAGCACCGTTTTGTATAGTAATGCTTTGAACGGTAGCTGTACCCGTGGTTATCACCGGGTAATTGGTTAAACTGGAAGGAATAATCGCATCAGTGGTAATGAGCGGTGCAAACCCGGTTGACCAGTTCCCGTTAAGATACCAGTCGGTGCTGGTAGCGCCTGTCCAGGTAGCGCTGTTTACCAGTTCACCTATTGCAATATCTCCAACGAAGCTAAGTCCTGTTCCCTGTATAGAAGTAGAAAGAGGAGAAACCGTAGAAGGTAAAGACCATGAAGATCCATTATAACTGGCCACCTTAAAGTTTGCGGTAGTAGCTCCTGCATCTACGTCTGTAGCTACCCAGTTAACTGTAACAGATGCTGTTGTGAAAACAGTAGCGTTGTTGGTAAATGACCAGTAGCGGTTTACACTTTTGTTAGTGTTAATACCTGAAGTACTGATGTTGGGATGATCCGGAGTGGTGGTTACAGCGCTGAGATTGCCGGAATTGGTAACACTGGCATAAAGGACTGTAGCCGGTGTATAAGAAGTATTATCGCCTATTTCAAAAGTGCGGGATACAGCAGAGCCGGTAGCTATATTTTTCTGTAATTTCCCATTTACCCATCCGGTACCCTGTGCGGCCCCTGTGACGCTACCACCTGCTGGAATTATTACACTAAAACTGCTGCCTGTTTGTATCTTACCTGCACTGAATTTAAGTATCCCGTTTGTTGTTACATTAGAGGCAAGTGTGATGGGGTTTGTCGTTTTATTAACGGTGAGATTATTGAATGCTCCGGTGGAGTTGATACTTTGCGGTGCTGTTCCGTTAAAGACAAAGGTACTTCCTGTATTGGTAAAAGTACCACTTGTCATATTCCAGTTGCCATTGATGGTATCTGAAAACGTTCCCGGCACAAAGGTGCCATTGGTGAGGGTGAAGTCACTTAATATATATAAAGCAGCAGTAGCTGTTTTAGTACCGGTGGTTGAAATGGTGAGATCGCCATATGGTGTAGCAGAAGATACTGTTTGCGTACTTCCGTTATATTCTACACTGCTTAACGTATCGAATGCATATGTGGTGAAGGTGGGCAATGAATTTGTACCACCTATTTTAAAAAATGAGTTGTCCTCAATGCTGAATGTTCCGCCAGCGGGGTCCTGGGTGATGGTAAATGTAGCGGCATCCAGTATGCCGCTGTGAATATGCAGATCTGTTACAGCCGTTATGTTTTTTGCCAGCGTGGTAGTAGCGCCGGTATTTTTTCTGATGGCAATCTGTGCCAGATCAAAAGAAGCGGCTGTTCCGCTTATTACAGAAGGAGTAGAACCAGTCATCGTGACGGTTCCTATGGTAGCATCAAAACTATTGTTATTGGTAAAGTTATGAGATACGTTAAAATCACTGTTGGCCATAAGGGTGCCTGAGATCGTCAGATCATAGAAGGTGGTTCCAGGGCTGCCGGTAAGTTGTGCGTTGGTACCACTCAGCGTAAACAGGGAGGTGCCGCCATTTAATGTACCATCACTTTCCATATCTCCTGCCACGGTAAAAGTATTGCTACCCGCGTTAAAAACAGCATTATTCGCTATCAGGAAGTTGCCTGTTATATTCCAGTTGGCTGCTGGTGTTACGCCGTTGATATTGGTGACGTTTACATTATTTAAAGCGGTAGGTGTACCTGTAACAATTATAGCGCCTGAGCCCCCGAATATAACGGTACCAGTGCTTGAAAAACTGGTGCCTGCCAGTTTGATGGTTTGTGTTGCGGAAGGAATGAAATTGATTGTACCACTGCTGGTGACAGTACCATTATTGGTGAAGCTTCCGAGGATATTATGTGTAGGAGCTCCCCCATTAAACGTAGCGCCGCTGCTGATGTTGAATGCAATGGCTATGGTCCAGTTTACGCTTGGATTTATCCCTGCAGTATTATTGATGTTGAGTGTTGCAAATATGGGGGCGCTGGTAGAGTTCAGTACAGGAGAAACATTTCCGTTAAAATTGATGATACCGCTTGAGTTCGAGGTAATGGCATTTAACAGGCGGATGGTTTGCACACTGGTTCCTGCGAATGTAGTGGTACCGTTACTTATTAGCGAGCCACTGTTGGTCAGGTCTCCGCTTATTGTTGCCTGACCGGAACCCCCATCGAAGGAGCCGGAGGAAGTAATGTTTAACAGACCATTGTAGGTGATATCGCTTCCACTTACAGCATAACTGCCATAAATAGTTAACTTGTTAAAGGTGGTATTACCTGTAATGGTTTTACTGCTTCCATTCAGGATGACAGTACCTGTACCGGAAGTAAAGGTACCGCTGTTGACCCAGTTACCGCCCAGGTTTATGGTATTGCTATTTGCGTCGAATGTGGCGCCGCTGTTGATGGTGAGGTCACCGTTCACTGTAAGAGGCCCCGTTAATGTTTTAGTGCCGCTGTTACTGAATATAATGGTGCCCACAATTATCGGTGGTATAGTTTGTGCAACGGTACCATTAAAGTGTATAACACTGGCATCGCCCACAATATAAGTATTGAAGTTTGCCGGTACATTATTAGCCCCACTGAGCAGCAATGTTGTTCCATTGGCAGCGGTAAGTGTACCACCGACAGAACTTCTGTTAATAGTAAATGTTGTAATATTCAATGTACCGGCGCTAAATAATACATTACCATTAATTGTTAAATTCCCGGTAAGTGTGGCCGTACTACCTGGTTTGTTAATCGTAAAATTATTAAATGTAGTGGCAGAAATGGTTTGTGGACCACTGCCATTGAGTAAAATGGTACCGCTTAATGATAGGAAAGTACCACTGTTATTCCAATTGCCGCCAACAGTAGTAGTGATGCCATCACCATTCAGGGTGGCACCTGAGGCAATGTTTACATCTCCGGTTATAGTGGAGGAGGCGTTGATATCCAGTTCACCTGATGTGACGGTAAGATTACCATTCACAGTAGTCGGGGAATTGATAGTTGCGATACCAATTGTTTTATTCACGACAAGATTGTTGTAGGTGACTCTTGCCACGGTTTGTGCGACACTGCCATTATAAGTAACAGTGCTGGTGGAGGGGGTGAAGGTACCACTGGTGTAATTAAAGTCATCGCCTATAATCAAGGCGCCCGCCCCTGAGAAGGTCACATTGGCACCACCTGATTCAGTCAGCGAACCTGTAATAGTAGTGGTACCTGTTCCCATGTTAAGATTGATTGCATGGCTTGTTGTACCATCACTGAGCGTCAGATCTCCGTTTACGGTAATATTCTGGTTATTGGCATTGATAGTATGTGTGGCATTGGCTGACCATGTACCGCTGATATTTCCCTGTGTGGTTAAAGAACCACCGTTATTTAATGTGAGCGTAACTGCCTGCACGCTTCCAAACGTGATACTTTTTGCTACGGCTGCACTCGTAGCAATAACAGGTTGATTGGTAAAGGCAGTTGTGCCTATTTCCACGATATCTGTGGCCGCCGGTGGTCTTGAAGGAGTGCCCTGTACGGTTGTCCAGTTGCCTGCTGTAAACCAGTCACTGCTCACAGAGCCGTTCCACCGTACCAGGCTTATATCATCAGAGAGCGTCCAGCGGTTACTTACGTCCAGTAATAAGATTTGTTCAACGTAATTAGAGGTGGTACTGTTAGTTGTTTTGCCGGATACCCCCCATGTTGACCCATTATAATGCCATAGCTGGATGGAAGATTCATTATTACCATTCAGTTCTGCATCTTCGTAGTGTAACCGGAGTGTAGCCAGGGATACAACCGTACCTGTTAATTGAATATTATATACCCGGTTAATAGACCCTCCAAATGGGAAATCACTGATCGATCCTTTGGTGACCGTTACGGTAACAGAAGTAAGCAATAAGTTCACCCCTGAAAATGTGATGGTATTATTAGGTCCTTCAAATGCATAGGCGGTGCCTGATGCAAAACTATGTGTGTGTTTTATGGTACCTATTATAATACCGTTTCCGCTACGGTTTGTTGTAATATTGATAGTATTGCTGCCGGTTTGCATGCCACCACTGGTCATATTCAGGGTAGCTGCATCCACATTACTGAGGATAGTCACCTGGTTGGAAGTAGCAGATTTGTTGATGGTGAGAGTATTGAAAGTAGTAACACCGTTGATAGTAACATCTGTAGTACCTGTAAACGAAACGGTGCTGGTTGATGCAGTAAATGTACCTGTTGTCGTCCAGTTCCCTAGTATTGTATGTGAAAATGAGGACGCATTAAAAGTGGTGGATGCTGCAATTGTAAGATCACCGTTTACCGTAATCGCGCCACCTGCTGTTTTAGTACTGCCATTAGATAAGATGAGATTTCCATAATTGCCTGCCGTAACGGTTTGTGCACCACTGCCATTATAGTTGACCGTATTGGGAGTAGAGGTCGTCACATTTAAGGTACCGGCAGTTATTGTATAAGCGCCTGCAATACCAAGTACGGCGTTAGTGGATAATTGAAGTGAAGTACCATTCAGTGTTACATTAAAAAGGTTGGCTGTTCCGTTGAGTGTGCTGGCACCCGTAAAGGTACCAGTACCCGCACTGGCAGTGAAACTACCGCTTACGTCAATGGAATTATTCACTGAAAAATTATTGGTAGTTGTAATGGTACCTGGAACAGATAATGCGCTGAATGTGATTGTACCACCTCCTACAATGGTTTTAGCAGTGCCGCTCATGGTGACAGTGTTGTTGGTGTTTGTAAAACTACCGGAAACGGATAGATTACCTGTTACTGTAATACTGCTGGTGGAGGCTACGGTCCCGGAAATGGTGAGGTTATCAAATATAAGACCTGTACCTGTAATTGTTTTTGTTGTACCGGATAGTGTGAATGTACCGCCGACGGCATGTGTAAATGATCCTGCCCCTGTGGTAGCCAGGTTACCGGTTACGGTGATATTGCTGGTAGCTGCAGCGGTAATATTGGAGGCATTAAGAGAAAGATTATTGAAATTATGTGTGCCTGTACCACTGATAGAAGAACTGGCACCTGCTATATTAACTGTACTGGTATTTCCTGTGAAAGTGCCGTTATTTACCCAGTTACCAAAAATATTATGTGTGAAGCTGTTGCCGCTGAAAGTAGTGGAAGCGCCTATTGTTAAGTTACCGCTTATTGTAATATTCGATGCTGCTGTAAAGCTCACAGATGTACCGGACCCGATCGTACTTGTGAGGTTACCTACTACTGTAAAGTCGGTGGCAGGCATTGTTTTTATGGCGGCCCCGCTGGATGAGGACAATGTCAGGTTACCGTATGACATTGTCGCAACGCTTTGATTGGTACCTGAATATTCTACTGTGCTGGTTAAGCTAAGGGAGTTGGTACTGTAATTAGCCGGGAATGTAGTGGTACCACCTATTTTCAATGTGGCGCCATTGGATACAGTCAGGGTACCGCCTGCAACAATGGTACCCCTGTTAGCAGTGAAAGTAGAAAGGTCCAGTGTACCTGCACTTACCGTGATGTTTCCTGCAGTAGCGGTAGTGGAATTCAATGCGTTTAAGTTCCCACCGGCAGTTTTGGTCCCGGATCCACTGATTCTGAGCGTGGAATAGGTAAGTGATTGCAAGACAGTTTGATTCACCAGGGTAGCGCTGTAGTCAACGGTTGATCCTGCGGAGAGCGTAACGGTTCCGGATTGTGCGTAATTGCCTGCAAAAGTGGATGCATTCACCTTTAATATACCGGATGCTCCCACGGATAATGTGGTGGTTCCGGATATGACTAAAGGAGTGGCATTTTCTGCGGGGATGAATGTGCCGTTCACGGCAAAAGTAGTGGTAATAGAAGTGTTTATATTCAAGGTAACAGTACTGCCTGCGTTCACAGTTACCTTTCTGAAAGTAGAAGAAACAGTGCCACTTATTGACTGGGTAGTGCCTGCAAATGTTACTCTTGAATTAGTACCTGAAGTAAAGTAGATACCGTTGTTAACCCAGTTGCCTTTAACAGTAAGGTTAACGCTTGACTGGTTGATCCTTCCGCTGGAAGCAATGGTGAGGTTACCGGCCACGGTCAGACTTTTATTCTGCGTCAGCACAGGTGTTCCTGTACCAGCACCAACAGTGAGTGATTTACAGGCAGCAGAAACGTTTACAGTAGGCTGGAAGGGACCTGTAAAACTGGCATCCCCAATCACTGCATCTACAGTAGCTGTAGGTACACCGGCAGTCCAATTGCCGGCATTATTCCACGAAGTACTGCTGGCACCTGTCCAGCTTGTCTGGCCCATAGTGAAGAGAGGCAAAAGCAAAAGGGCTGACAATAATATTTTTCTGTGAATGCGCATATGCTTTGCTATTAATGCTCTTTGTGATCACGGATCTTAGAGGTGGTAAACTCAAGTCCATCTATTACATCTCCATCCCTGTTGTTGGTTATCTGGAAAGGAATCGTCAGTGGAGTAACTTTCATTCTCAGGTTATGTACCTGCTGTTTATCCAGTTCAGCAATATATTTGCCGGGTGTTAATCCTATGAAATTGAAATATCCATCGGACTCTGTCTGAATACATGCTGCCTGTGAGCCATCCTCTCTCAGGATACAAACCTTCATACGCGACAGGCCTTTTTTCTCATCGTTACTGTCTATCTGGTATACATAACCGGCTACTTCCCCTATAATCGAAACAGGTACTTCAATCAATCTCAATTGGTTAGGTTCAATCATTACACTGATCACGGGTTTCTTTATCTGCCAGGCTATATTTTCAAAACTGCTACGTTCCAGCTGAATGAAATAGTTTTCGTAGGCTTCCATTTCTGTGATACGTACAGTGGTATCACGCAGATCATGGAAAACCCTGCCTCCATTGGAATTTATTCTAAGGCCGCATACTCTTGGTTCACCAGGGTCTCTTTTTCCATTGCCGTTCAGATCAAGGAAGGGGAGGAGCACCACGCCTCCGGTACCTACACGGCTGCGGCTGGAAGCACTGGTGTAGCCGGTTTCACCGTTATGCATCAGGCTTCCCCTGGCTGATTGTACCAATGATGTTACGCCGCTGCTGCGTAGTGCGGAGAAGCCGATCTGTGAAAATGAAAAGTCATATCGTAGACCGATCGTGATATTACTGACGTTGTTTCTGAAATTTTTTTCAAAAGATGCATTGACATATCCATTGCGGAAAAAATATTTTCCTACTTCGCATCTTGCCGTCATCACTCTGTGAGCATTATATTCATATTGCACCTGTGGTGTAACAATTAATTGTCCGGGCAGGCGGAAGGCTAATGCGAGGTTACTGTACACGAATGCTTTTTCTTTTGGCAGAAAAACAGCATAGGTGGTGAAGTTGGTGCCTACCTTGTACAGCGAGCCGGATAACAGCCAATCTACCGTAGTATAATTGCTTTGAGGTAAAATGATCTGGTCGAGTGTAATCCTGGTGAACAATGAAAATGTGCGATTCAAAAAAGGTTTGGATATGACCACTTTCCGCTCTTCCCGGTAGTTGTAGATAATTGCTTTCTGATTTTTCGCATAGCGGGTGTAATCAAGGTCCAGCTGAAGATTGGATGGCAGCCGGTAACTCAATATCCCTCTTGTTCTCACACCATGTGTATACTCACCAGAAAATAACATAGTAGGCGTAATCCGCAGGGATGTAATTGCAAATGGCATTATTTTCTTTCCGTTTGAAACGGAGGAGAGGTATTCAACACCACCACCTAAGGTTATGCGGCGTGTAAGGCCATAGTTCATTTGTACACGCGAGAACCGGCTGTGTAGACTATCCTGAACAATGCCTCCGCTGGCTGTATATTCAAATTCATGTAAGGGAAGAAAATTAAAGGGGATACTGATATTTTCTTCGCTGGTACGTTCTTCTCCCCAGGGGCCATAAAAACGGAGTTTCAGGATAGAGTTGCCATATACCAGGGGTACCTGGAACGTAAAAAATCCGGATGCATCGGCGGTGGTGTAATCTACAAGGGCATCGTTTACATATAGTTCAACTGTCCAGCCGGGGCCGGTGAAATTACTTAAGGTAAAGGATCCGAATGAACGGCGGAAGGAGGTAGAAGTATTAGTAACTTGAAATCCTACTACCGGATCAAAGATAGAAGATGTAGACTGTGTAAAAATCTTTCCTGCAATGATCTGCCGTAGTGCATGGTGATCATTGTTTACATAGCGCCAGCGGTAATATTGCTGCCGCTCGTCAAAAGGTCTTACTGCATTACTATCATGGCTGTAGCGTTGTTGCTGACGGGCATAATCATTATAATTAAGAGATACGGTTGCTTCTCCGCCGGCGAGGGTTGCACCCATGGACAGATTCAGCCAGGTGTTTTTTACACCTGGTAGTTGTTGCGTGGCCACCACCGACCAGTCGGCAACACCAAACTGAAACAGGGGATAACGGCGTTGGATAACTGTATCTGCTTTCACCTTGCCTCTCAGGCGGTTAATATTCCGGCGCATCAGTTCCTGTTTCATTTCACGGATGGCGGGTAATTCCACTTTTGTATTCAGTGATATGGAGAGATTACGGAAATTGAATTTACAGTCCAGCCCAAACACTTTACTGAAGTAACCAACTTCCAGATAAAGGCTGGTTTCTGTCAGTACAAAATCATTCTTATGGAGGTTAAATACTTTACCCTGGTAATGAATCCGTTTATTGACTTTATCTATCAGGAAAGGGGCATTTTCATTAATAAAATATCCGTAAACGCTATCCATGCCAGCGGATATATTATTCCTGATCTTTAAAAAATTAAATACGTCTGTAATGGAGAGGTATACGGAATCATTATTGACAACACCGGAAACTTCCTGTCCGCCAAGGCCCGGAACTACCATGAATACGGATGTTTCATAAAATGGAGGATCATCTTCTCCGATTGCATGAGCCGTAGAAAGTGCTGTGAGTATCAATAACAGAACACACAATGTCATACGCAGGGTGCCGCGAATGATTTTGGTGATGCTGTTATTGGTTGATATCATTTTTTATTGCTGTATAAATGTGACCGAAAAGGTACCGCTATACGACCCTGTCGGATTTGCGAGTGGAACACCTACTATGAGTGTGCCACCTATCCTTACCAGTGTTCGTGCAGGGGAGGTAGCGGTGGCAACGAATGGAGAACCTGTACTGGATGTACCTATATGCATGGATAATGTTCCCCCGTTGCTGCCTGTGAGCGTTGCATCCGAACCGTTCATGATGGTAATGAGGGTACCGGGATTAGCATCTACTTCAAATATGGCAGGAGAAAATGGAAAGCCCAGATTAGCCTGTACGATGCTTCCTGTTACAACTCTTGAACCATCAGGGTAAATAGTAACAGTGCCGCCTGTTGGACCCTGGAAGAAAGCTCCAAAAATGAGCCCCTGTGCAGGATTAACATAAATAGAAATAGGCCGTGGAGGCGGCTCCTGTGCATGGGCTGATAGTTGTACAAAAAACAGACATGTTAATACACCTGCCAGCGTATTCATTATGTTACTTCCGGATGGAATTTTACGAATCATCGTTTGAGGTGTATGGTCTATTCTGCTTTATTTTAATTCGAGTTCGGTTTGCGCAAGTTCCGATGCTGGTGTGTTATCAGTCTTAGTGTTGTATATTACCTGTAACCTGCCTTTATGAAAATTAATCCCTGCTTTATTATCAAGCTTCATATGAAAATGGCGTTTTGTATTTGGAGTATATATGGCCAGCCCGTTTACAGTACCTACTTTTGTTGTTTTTCCCTGCGGAGAAATATAATTGACCGTAATGTCCCCGTATACTGAAAAATTACCAGTACGGGTAAATAACATATTCAATTGGTAAGGGATACTGTCATCCATTGCGAGGTCTGAGATAGTCACTTTTGTAGTAGAGGCACCTATCCTTATAATGACAGGAATAGTAATACCAAAAACAGGAATTAGTTTTACAGATATTCCTGCGGAATCCATTGCGGGTATCTGTTCACCTAAAGGGTTTTCATGAGGTACAGCCCGGAAATAAATATGAGAGCGGTATTCACCTGCTGTTAACTGATTGGTTTTAATCGTTTGTATTTTTACTAATTGTGCTTCACCAGGCGCTAGTATAACAGTACGTGGAAAATATCGCAGATTACTACTGGCGAAATGTTGTCCGGAATCAGGTTCATTGATCTTGTCAAATGTCCCATCTTCATTCATCCTGATTTCCATGAAAGAGATAAGATATTTTGCACTGTCCTTCCCTGTATTAGCCAGGTTCAGTTCCTGCATTTTCTTTTGTCCTTCAAAGACCACTCTCACCGGTGTAATTAAAAGGTTTCCCTGTGCTATTGTTTTTATTGGTAAGACCCAGGCAATAAAAATTATAAGTAAAATGGATTTCATAAATAAATTAATTGGAAATCAATGTCGTTTAGTTAAGCTCCGTTAGGAGCAACGGGTTTGTAGCATACAATAATATTCTCTTTGTGTTTTATTATTTAATGCACGTTTCCTTCAAACACCGGGCTTCTAACGGCGCTTATTATGTATTGTTACGAGCATTAGTATGCTTAACTAAACGATATTGAATTGAAAGTACTGAGTGCGGTATCTGTACTGTAACCGGTATAGGTATATGATATGGTTAGTTATAATTTACAGTTACATCAAAGGGGGTATCTGAAACATATACACCTGATGGTTGTGCAGCACCAACATTCAGCGTGGCACCAACATTCAGTGTTTGTTCTCCTGCAGTTAATTGACCACCTGCTCCTGATGGTGTACTGGTAAACAGTGTTACTGTCATAGTATTAGCGCCGCTGCTGATAGTATGAGCTGAAGAAGGTAATGTAACCGTGTAAGTGTATGCTCCGGTACCACTTACAGTAAAGGAGGCTGCAGAGACTGTTCCTGCAGTGGTTGGAAGGGTAACACCATTTGTTCTGGTACGTCCGCCGGCAGGTGATAAGACCACTGTACCACCTGTAGTGGATTGAACGGCAACATTACCAAAGTTCATATCAACATCTTTCGTAATGCTGATAGGTGTAACAATGGTGGCGGTAGCTGTGGCAGAGGCAGTTTCCTGGGCATGCACACCGGTAGCTATACCTGCCATCACAAAAGTGGTAAGGATAAGATTGTTTTTCATGTTGTTTTTAATTTTTCTATATGTTGAGAAATAATTACTCATGGGGAATTAAGTGATTATTCATCACCTGGTTGTGAGGCCTTAAAAGATGCATTACTATGGGTTATTTTATGAATATAGGCTAGATTAACATTCTTATGTAGGTAAAAGAATGCATGCGCGGAACATTGGTTATTGCATAATCAGACAATGCATATTACAAATATTTTCCAATATATAAAAAAACTTTGTTGATAGTCAAAGCTTAAGCACGCTCCAATATTAGCCGAAATTCGAATAAACATTAAATGGAATTTGGTTATTTATCTTAATGTCTCCTTTGGCAAAATGTAATTCCGTTTGTGATCAGGTTTTCCTGAATTTTAATGTCTTTAATTTTTATTATCTATATGTCCATTTGACTTTGCCAGCTCATTCAAGCAAATGCTTCATCTTACAATTGCATTTCGAATTAGACAAATAAATTAATTTCGTATAATGTACCTCAGCCTGGAATCCTATCAGTCATTTAATTCAGCAAACTCCCATGAACAAACTTCTCATTTTCGCACTTTTCTATTGCAGCTTCTCTGCTCTTGCCCACCACAGAGCCTTTGCCCAGAACAAACTCATCGTTTTTCAAACTGACTTCGGTCTTAAAGATGGGGCCGTTGCAGAAATGAAGGGAGTCGCTATCGGGGTATCTCCGGCGCTTCAGTTATTTGACCTTACGCATGAGATTCCTGCATACAATATATGGGAGGCAGCATACCGTTTACAGCAAACGGCTCCTTACTGGCCTGCTGGTACCGTGTTTGTCTCTGTGGTAGACCCCGGTGTGGGTTCTGCCCGAAAATCTGTGGTATTAAAAACCAGGAGCGGACATTTTTTTGTCACTCCTGATAATGGTACTCTTACCCTTGTAGCAAAACAACTGGGTATTGCCGCCATTCGCGAAATTGATGAATCCCGTAATCGCCGTCAGCACTCCGGGGAATCTTACACTTTCCATGGCAGGGATGTATACGCCTACACCGCTGCCCGCCTGGCTTCCGGCACGATCACCTTTGAACAGGTAGGTCCTCAACTACCAGATAGCGTGGTACGGATCCCTTTCCAGGAGCCTGTTTACAGGAATCATGTCATTAGTGGTAATATTCCCGTACTGGATATTCAGTATGGAAACATCTGGACCAATATTGACGGCGCTACTTTAAATCAATTGAAATTACAAACAGGCGATACCCTGCATGTGAAAATTTTCCACGGTGATACATTAGTATATAACGGAGATATGCCTTACGTAACTACCTTTTCCGCAGTGCCGGATGGCGCGCCACTGGCTTATCTCAATAGCCTTCTAAATGTATCGTTTGCATTAAACATGGAAAGCTTTTCTTTAAGATACCACATTTATAGCGGACCCGATTGGAAAGTAGAAATTAGTTCAAAAAATGGATAAGCATAAAAATTGCGAAAAAGGAATGAACAGAATGAATAAACTTTTTATCGCACTTTTTTGCTTAATTTCACAGCCATTCAAAACATTAAAAAAACAGCTCAGCGTAGCACCAGCTTATGCCACAACCGGATCATACCAATGACCTGTTTCACCTGGCGGCAAATTATATAAACGAAACAAACCGTCATATCTTTCTGACCGGAAAAGCCGGAACAGGTAAAACAACTTTTCTCAAATACATCAGGGGAAACACATCTAAAAATACTGTCGTAGTTGCGCCTACCGGTGTTGCAGCCATCAATGCGGGAGGTGTGACCATGCACTCCTTTTTTCAACTGCCCTTTGGCCCATATGTCCCATCAGGTGCACACCTGTTCGGCGTAGATAATGGCGTAACGGATACGCATGCCCTTTTCAGGAATATCCGTTTCAATTATGAAAAAAAGGAACTGATCAGGGAAATGGAACTCCTCATCATCGATGAGGTCAGCATGGTGCGCTCCGATACACTGGACGCTATCGACGCTATTCTACGTCACTTCCGTAACCAGCCACTGGTGCCATTCGGCGGTGTGCAGGTTCTATATATAGGAGATCTGTTTCAGTTGCCACCCGTGATGCCGGACGATCAATGGCAGTTACTGAAAGGACACTATGAAAGCGTGTTTTTCTTTCATGCACGTGTCTTGCAACAGGCACCGCCTATATATATTGAACTGAAGAAGATCTACAGGCAAAATGAACGTACTTTCATCGATATACTTAATGGTGTGCGTAACTGTACACTTGACTGGGAAGGGATTACAACCCTGAATGAACGCTATGATCCACAGTTTACAGGAGAAGGTGATCAGTACATCGTACTCACTACACATAACCGCCGTGCAGATGAAATCAATGCCGCACGGCTCGCAAATATGCCAGGGGAGATCTATCGCTTCACCGGTGAAATAAAAGGTGATTTCAGTGATAAAGCGCTACCTACAGATATGCTTTTGCAAATCAAACCCGGTGCACAGGTGATGTTTATCAAAAATGACCTGGCTGAGCCACGTCGTTATTTCAATGGTAAACTGGCTACTGTAGAACGTGTGATCGATGATAATAAAATTGTAGTCGTACTGGCCGGCAGTAATGAAACACTGGTGCTGGAAAAGGAAACCTGGCGCAATATCCGGTACTCGCTGAATAAAACAGAAGGTACGGTAGAGGAAGAAGAAGTGGGCAGTTTTACACAATATCCTATCCGGTTAGCGTGGGCTATTACCATTCACAAAAGCCAGGGGCTAACCTTCGAAAAAGCAATTATTGATGCCGGGAATGCTTTTGCTCCCGGGCAGGTATATGTGGCGCTCAGCCGCTGTACTTCACTGGAAGGCCTGGTACTCAATACCCGGATTCATCCTGGCGCAATCCGCACGGATGAAAAGGTGCTGGATTATTCTAACAGGGAAACTGAAGTAGGCCACCTCTTTGCCAACCTGGAAAAGGAGAAACTGGTGTTTTGGGCGGCACAGCTGATAAAGCTATTCAGTGCCGAAAAGATTGCATCTGAACTACAATTGCACGCTATCTGGCTAAGAGATAAGAAGATGAATGGAATGGAGAGCGCCCTCACCCTGAGCCGTAACCTGCAACTAAAAGCGACGCAGTTACAGGATGTAGGGAACCGCTTCCGGACTCAGTTAGAACCTTTGCTGGATCAATTGCTGACTGATGGGGATACTACATTGCTAAAGGAAAGAGTGACCAGGGCAGTGGCTTATTTTACCCAGGATATGTATGAAGGACTTATCCAGCCTATCCGGCGGGAATTGGAACTGGTAAAAGATATTCCAAAGATTAAGAAATATACAGCCCAGCTGATGATGCTGGAAGAGTTCCTGTGGAACCGGTTGTTCAGATTCGTAAATGCCAGTTATGGTGATTTGCGTTTTAATGAAGGATTACCGGATTATGCAGCAATGCGTACGCCTGCAAGGGAAAAGGAAAAAGAGAAGGCAAAGAAACGGGAGGCAGGTGGTAGTCGCAGGGATTCTGTAGAGATGTTCCAGGCAGGGCAGTCATTAGCTGATATTGCAACAGCCAGAAATCTGGCAGTGAGTACCATTGAAAGCCACCTGGCAGATGCCATCGGGCAGGGAGAGCTGGAATTAAAACAGGTACTTAGTGAGGAAAAAATTCAACTGATCCTGCCTTTGGTGAAGGAAATGGGCGTAACGGCATCTGCACCTGTTAAAGCGAGATTGGGAGATAATGTTAGCTGGGGCGAAGTGAGAGCTGTACAACAGTATTGGAAGAAGGCAACAGAGAAAGAATAAATCACACACATTAACGTTCTTACCGCCTGCTACATGCAACCAGCGGTAGGAACTTTAATTTTTAAACACGCAATCATTATTATTCCTTAATTTTGGAACGATAATTCTAAAATATATGTCAGACAGGAAAATAAGACTCAGCGTACTAGATCAATCTCCCATCCGCAGAGGCTCCAACGCAGTTGAAGCCCTCCAGGAATCCATACAATTAGCCAAACTGGCGGACCGCCTCGGCTTCACCCGCTACTGGCTTTCAGAACACCACAACACCCGGGCACTCGCCGGCGCCGCGCCTGAAATACTCATCGCCCGCCTGGCAGCTGCTACCAAATACATCCGCCTTGGTTCCGGTGGCGTTATGCTACCGAACCACAGCACCCTGAAAGTTGCGGAAAACTTCCGCCTGCTGGAAGCCCTCTATCCTAACCGTATTGACCTCGGTATAGGCCGTGCTCCCGGTGGTGACCGCCTCACTGCACATGTACTCAATCCATCCAACAGCTTCGAACCCAGGGAGTTCGTACAGCAAATTCACGATCTTGAAGGCTACCTCACCGATAGCGATGCCCTTGGTACCGTTCACGAAAAGGTAAAAGCCATTCCCCACATCGACACCTTCCCCGGTTTGTGGATGTTGACCAGCAGTGGGGAAAGTGGTCTCCTGGCTGCAAGGCAGGGTTGGGCTTTATCCTTTGCTCATTTTATTTATCCGGTAGGCGGTCCGCAGGCAGTGAGAACTTACCGGGATCGTTTCCAGCCTTCTACCTTCCTTTCTCATCCGGAAGCCAACGTGGGTATCTTCGTTTTCTGCGCTGATACTCAGGAGAAAGCAGATGAATTACAAGCCATGATGGACTACCGCCTTCTCAGTCTTGAAAAGGGCAAATTTGACGTTTACCCCACCTGGGAAGAGGTGAGAGATTACGAATACACGGATATGGAATGGCAACGTGTGATGGCTAACAGGGCCCGTATGATTTCAGGTACACCTTCCAATGTGAAAATGAAATTGACGAAGTTGGCAGATGATTATCAGGTAGATGAGATTGTCATTGCTACTATGGCTGACAAAGCAGAGGACCGTTTCCGTTCATATGAGCTGCTGGCAGAACAATTCCAACTTGAAACCAGGAATACTGATTGAAAAAAAATAATACATAATGTGCGTATTATCCGGTATACTTGTTGTAGTATGTCGGGTGGCTCCTATATCAGATGCCAGGTAGAATTTAAACGTACTGCTCATACGCATGGAAAAGCAATTAGATACTGGCAACTTCAGTGAAAATAATAATGAAGAATGGATGCGCTTTGCACTCCTGTCAGCCGGACTGGGTACCTGGAACATGGACCCTTTGAAAAAGGAAGTAAAATGGGACGATCGCTGCAGGGAACTGTTTGGGTTTCCGGAAGACCATGTGATTGAATACCAGGACCTCCTGAAGTACATCCATCCCGATGATAAAAACAGGGTTGATCAGGCAGTCACCAATGCTTTACAACCCGGAAGCAGCGGAGAATATTCCGTGCGGTTTCGTACCATCGGTGCGCAGGACAAAAAGCATCGCTGGCTCGATTGTAAGGGAAAATCCTATTTCCATCCCGATGGCACTGCCTACCGCTTTGCCGGCACCGCACAGGATATTACGAAAGAAATCGAAGACCGGGAAAGGGAAGAGCTGATGATCGCCCTTGTCGAAAACAGCCCTGACTACATGGCTGCTGCTGATAACCAGGGACGCTTTTTCTATATGAATACCGCTGGCAAAAAGTTGCTTGGTATTTCTGATGAATTTGATATTACTACACTTGTCAATAAAGAACTTTTTCACCCTGCTGATTTCCAGTTCATGAGTGATGAAGTATATACCCACCTTCTCGCAGGTAGAAAATGGTCCGGCAATATTCACATCCAGCATATGGTGACGAAAGAGCGCATACCTTGTTATGCCGACTTTATCGCTATTAAGGATGCGGATTCTGACAAGATTATTGGCCGGGGCGCCACTCTCCGCGATCTGCGACCTGCACTGCAGGCAAAACAGGAGCAACAGAAGTTACTGGCCCTGCTGGAAAACAGCCGCGATTTTGTGAGCCTGTCTGATGAAGAAGGCATCGTTACTTACGTAAACCCTGCCGGACTTCAACTCGTTGGATTAGATAGCCTGGAAGATGCGAAAAGGTCCAATACCGATTTCCTCTTCCCGGAAGTGACGGAAGCCATTATGCACGAAATCAATACAGCTGTTATAGAAAAAGGACAATGGTCCGGCGAATTGAATTATCGTCATTTTAAAACCGGCGAAGCGATTCCGGTATCTGTTACCACTATGCGTGTGCTGGACACTGTAACCGGTGTCTCACAGGGCAAAGCCACTATTTCCCGCGACCTTCGCCAGGAAAAGGTGATTCGCCAGCAACAGATTGAAAATAAGGTAGAACTAGAGCGTATGGTAGAAATGCGCACCAGCGAGCTAAAAAAGGCCAATATCGACCTGAATATTGTGAACCAGAACCTGGAGCAGTTTGCCTATGTAGCCAGCCATGATTTGCAGGAGCCGTTGCGTAAGATCAATATGTTCTCCGCACTCCTGCAGGATAAATACCAGGACCAGCTGAACGAAACCGGTATGCGCAATCTCGGAATCATCCGGAATGCCGCTACCCGCATGACTACATTGATTCAGGACCTCCTGGCCTTTTCACGGGTATCCCGCCAGGATCACCTGTTCGAAGCCGTAGCGCTTCATAAAACCATCCAGCAGGTAGTCGCGGACCTGGATATCCTTATTCAGCAAAAGGATGCCGTGATTGAGATGGATGCCCTATGCACCGTACAGGGTATTCCGTTGCACATGACACAACTTTTTCATAACCTCCTGAGCAATGCACTGAAATTTACACAGCCTGATAAACAACCGCTTATTAAGATCCATAGCCGCCATTTATCCGGCCTGGAAGTAGCGGAACATCCGCAGCTGCAGAATGGAACGCCATACTGCGAGATCCGGGTAACTGATAATGGTATTGGTTTTGCACCCAGCTATGCGAAAAAGATCTTTGTAATATTCCAGCGCCTGCATGGAAGAGGCGAATATGAAGGCAGCGGTATTGGACTGGCCCTATGTCAGAAAATCGTGACCGCGCATCATGGAGTGATCTATGCCGAGTCAGAAGAGGGGAAGGGAGCTACATTTATTGTGATCCTACCCGTTTTTATCGGTTGATAGCCAGCGAATTCGGGCTTTCTGTTCATATATTACATATTTATTATAAAATATTCATATTTTTGTAATAAATAATAGATCCTTTCCTATGAAGAAACTTTTGCTGCCGGTTTTAATGATCGCGATTGCAATCTCAGCCTGTACTAAAGAAGGGGCTACAGAGGGTGGTACAGACAATAACACCGATACTACCGTTACAACCCCGGCTACCGGAGCTGACAGCGTTGTCACCTTCCAGGATGTTAACATTGGTTGGAGCCCCAATAGCAGTACTTACGGACGTGTATTCTCATCCTTTACAGGAACTGTTTATTTAGACAATGCAATTCCTGATACAATGGGTAAATATATTGATCTTGCGTTCAATTATCTCGGAACAATTCAGATGAATTTCCTGAGTCCTGATGATGCATCCTTTGATCTGGATATTACAGGTGCAAAGACGTCGCTGGTACGCAATTATGTACCTGCTGATACCTTTGCCGTATCTGCTTTTGATACGCTGACACATGCGGTGACTTTAAAGAAGCTGTATGTGACAAATGATGAAAATACTTTTGGCGCGACTGATCTGCCACTACTGGTATTCTTTAAGAATGGAAACGGGAAAAAGGGGATTGTGAAGGTAAAGAGCCTGGCTTCAGATCATATTGTCGCTGATGTGAAGGTACAATACTAATAAACGTATATACAAAAAAGCGCTTTTGCCGAAAGGGAAAAGCGCTTTTTTATTTTAAGTAAAATGTAACCCTTTACTATTGACTATACCGTGTATGAATATACGGTGCATTTCATGTAATAGTGATTTTTCGTGGTAGACTGCCTGTAGCTGGTAGTAGTATAACCTTGTCAGCAAGAATTTATCCAGGTCGGGGTTGTAGATGTTTTCTGATAACCCTCTTTCTATATTACGCACTACAAAAGGGAAAATTTCTGAGTCACGGAAATATGACAATCTTAACCATTGTTCCATATAGTCATTCTGTAATTCAGCGATAAGCGTGGGATTAAGCATTGCAAGCGTATCTTCTATAAAGGTGAAATAAGTTTGCAATTCAATCACTGCATTAAAGGAAAATGAAGGGATCATGCGCAAATGCTTTCCGCTCTTACTGATCCATTCGGCAAGGATGTCGCGTATCAGCGCTTCTTTGCTTTCAAAATAAGTATAGAATTCCCGTTTTTTTATCTGACAATGACTACTGATAGTATCGATGGTAGTCGCCTGTAATCCATGCTTAGCGAATAACCTGGAGGCAATTGTCATGATCCGTATCATTTCCTTTTTCATTAGATATGTGTATTATAAACTACCTGTTGCTTTTTTGTAACTGGCTTCATTAATCCTGTATTCCACTTTTGCATCAATGAGACTGCTGTATGCCTGTTGCCAGATGACCTGAGCTTCCTGTACATCTTTGCCGGTAATGGTACCTGCTGCAAAGCGGTCATTGGCGAGTTTCAGGTTCTCATCTGCCTGTTGTAATGAGAGCAGGGAGAGATTTACCTTGCGGGAAGACTGATTCAGTGCAAGGTAAGCCTGTTGTATTTCCAGGTCTACCAGTTCTTTCGTGTCAATGAGTTGTTGCTGCTGTGCAGCAAGTTTCAGGGTTTGTTCTTTGACTTTTCCGGATTTTTTACCCCAATCGAAAATGGGCACGCTGATACTGGCTAATCCAAAATAGGAGCCCATGAAATCACTGCCGTCTTTAAGATTGACACCTTTGCCGGCGGTGGCAAGCCCACTGAAACCAACACCTATAGTGGGGCGTGATTCTGCCTTCAGGAGCTGCTTTTGCAGTTGACCAGCTTCGATGGCCTGATTCAATAAGAGAATCTCCGGTCTTTTATCGCTTCCATTACTTTGTAATGATTGTGTCTGAAAATCGCCTGAGATACTGTCTGCAATGATAAAGCTTGTGTTGCCTGCCATACCGGTGAGTTGTGCAAGACGTAATTTAGCGAGTACCAGGCCGTCTTCTGCTTTGGTAATATTGAGTTCCGCTTCATTCAGATTGACATCCACTCTTAACAGGTCATTCTTGTAAATGAGACCTGCATCATAAGAGTTTTGAAGATCCTGGTGGAGTACTTTCAGCATGTCTCTGAAGCGGTTGGCGAGTATGATCTTCTCCTGCACCTGTATCACCTGCCAGTAGGCAGTTTCTACATTGAGTAATACCTGCGAGCTGGTGAGCACACGTTGTGTTTCTTTGATCTCAACGCCTTTGTCGGCAGCTGCTTTGCCTGTCCTGATCTTACCACCCGCATAGATGGCTTCTGAAGCGGTCACCATGGCACTACCAAAATAATCGGGGATCAAACCATTCAGTGCACCTCCGATTGGTTTGCCCAGGTAAACGCCTGTGACAGACCCGTCTATAGTAGGATATGCATTGGCAGCAACTGATTTTGCGGCTGCTTTGGCGGCATCTATTTCGTATTGTGCCGCCTTCATTTGCCTGTTTTGTTCCAGTGCCATTTTGCGGGCATCTTCCAGAGAAAGCTTGACTGATTGCGCGTGCAAAAAGAACGGACTACAAATCAGGACTATTATCATTAAGGCCGTTTTGGCTGGTTTGTATTGAATATCCGGTGTGCCTGTCGTCTCGTTCGGATGACGTACGAATAAATAATATAAGACCGGTATGACGAATAATGTCAGTACCATAGATACGATCAATCCTGAAGCCAATACACTCCCTAATGGTGCCCATAACGGTGATTTGCCAGCGATCATTGGAACGACCCCGATCGCTGCTGCTGCAGAGGTCAGGAATATCGGGCGCATACGTCGTTTGGCTGTGGCGAGTGCAGCGGCCTTAATGCTATAGTGATGATCTCTTACTAATTCATCTGCATAATCTACGAGGATGATACCATTTCTTACAACGATTCCAATCAGACTGATAATACCCATAAAGGCAGTCATACCCATAGGATTCCCGGTAATGTACAGTCCTAAAAAAGCGCCTAATAAACTCAATGGGAAAGTAGCAAGAATGATCAGTGTCTTACCAAAAGTTTTAAACTGAAAGAGCAGTGTAAGTAATATCAATAACAGACTGGTGCCTAATGCTAAACCCATGCCCGGAGCATTGTCTGCAGAGGATTCTGCATCACCACCATATTCGATATGCACGCCATCCGGGAGGGATAATTTTGCAATAGCTGGTTGTACTTTCTTTAAAATATCGGACGCCCTGATGCCACATTGTGCTTCGGAGAGTACGGTGAGGGTACGTAATCCGTTTTTATGTGCAATGACACCGGTGTGCCAGGAAGGCGCGATCTCAGCTACCTGTTTTAACAGAACTTTATTGATATGCAGATTACCCAGGTCACTGAAATTCGTTCTATTGGCAGTATCTAACCGAAGATAAACATCTATGGGTTTATCGCCTTCCCATAATTGTGTCACAGCAAAACCTTTCAGACCTGCTCCCAAAGTTTGGGTAATGGCCTGATTGGGTATACCGAGACGGGCAGCATCCTCCTCTTTTATCTTCAGGCTGATACCAAGATAGTCATCTTCATAATCGGAGCGTACCCAATTCGTACCTTCAGCATGTTGTAAGATATCTTTTACCTGTTCTGCTACTTTTTTTTGATCATTCAGATCCTCACCTACAATACGTACAGCAATAGGTGAGCCTTCCTGCATACTTAACTGACGCAGACGTACATAACCATCCGGAAGAAATTTATCGAAGATGGGCAGGTATTTTGCCACCAGTTCATTTGTCGCGTCACTGCTCACTGTATTGATGAAGACCTGTGCAAAATTGCGTCTTGGCATCTCAGGTGCATAAGTTACATTGAAACGGGGAGAGCTGGTGCCGATAAAGCTGGCTGTATTCACTACGCGGCTATCTTTCTTAAGTTCTGTTTCGACTGCCTTCACCACCTTTTCTGTTTCTTCCAGAGAGGTGCCGTTGGGCATCCATATCTCTGCATTGAATTGTTTACTTTCACTCAGCGGAAAGAATTCCTGGCTGACTTTACCTGCTAATACCAGTGCCAGCACCAGCGCCAGAACAGCAACAGATACAGTGATCTTAGGGAAGCGGAAAGCGATTTCAATTCCTTTATTGAAAGTCTCCTGCAATCTGTCTAAAAGACTACGTTTATTACTCCTGTTGTTCATCCTATGCTTTAATCCCTGTTTGATAAAAACATAACAGGTATACGGCGTCACAAGCAAAGCCACTGCCATAGAGGTAATGAGTGCGACAGCTACCGTTACCGGCAGGGCTGCGATAAAGTCTTTTGCGATGCCAAACATAAAAATTGCCAGGGGTGCAAATGCAAACACGATCGCCAGTGTAGCAGTAAAAATGGGCAAAGACAACTGCTTTGCTGCCTGCCAGGCAGCCGTCCATGGAGTAATGTCTTCATCGAGTTTTTCAATGTAATTGTCTACTACCACAATGGCATTATCCACGACCATACCCAATACAATGATCAGTGCTGCCAGTGTAACCTGGTGCAATTCAATACCCATGATATTGATGAGACCAAACGTGATCAGGATAGAAATAGGCGCTGCAACCGAAGCTACAGCTGCTACACGGAAGGGCAGGAGTAACATTACAACGAGTATTACAGAACCGATGGCCAATCCAAATTCACGCATGAAGTGTTTGATGCTTTCATCCACTACTTCGGGTTGATTGACGATGGTGTTGATCTGGATATCGTCAGGTAATTTGGATTTGATTGCGGCCAGCTTTTCTTCTATAGTATGTCCAAACTGCACGATATTATTACCGGGCTGCATTTCGATGCCCAGCATCAATACCCGGTCATTGCCTACACGAATGTATGAAGATGGTTCTTCGTACCTGCGGGTGATGGTCGCTACATCTTTCAGTCTTACGATGGTACCGGTAGGGGTGGTATAGATGATCTGTTCAGCAATATCTTTCTCTGTTTTGTACTGGCTGTTTGTAAATACCGGAATGGTATTGGAATTGACAGTTACTTCTCCGGAATAACCGGTCACGTTCTCCATTTGCAATGTGCGTACAATAGTAGACAGGTCAAAGCCGTATTGTTGCAACTGTTCATCATTTATAGTGACATAGATCTGTTGTTGCTGTCCACCGGAACGATTGATCTTGGATACTTCAGGAATAACTTTAAGACCATCTTCAATTTTATCCATGTACTTCTCCAGTTCTGCATAGTTGCGGATGGGAGAGGAAACGGTAATGATCTGTGCTGTTACATCGCCGAAGTTGCTGTTGACTACAGGGCCAATAACGCCTGAAGGAATATTTGATTTGAGTGTTGTATTAAGGCCGTGTTGTAAAGTGCTCCAGAACTTCTTACGGTCTTTAACTTCAGTATGCAGGTTGACGGTAATAAATACCTGTCCGTCTTTCGTTTGTGAGGTTGTTTTCTTCTTATCTATTTCTTCGAAGGAGAAAAGAAATTGTTCGATTTTATTCGTTACCTGTTTCTCCGTTTGTACTTCGTCGGCACCCGGATAGAAGGCATATACCATGGCGACAGGCATATCAATCTTTGGATTTTCCGAACGGGGCATATTCAGGAGGGCATAGAGTCCCAGCAGGAGCAGCATACCCATGGCTACCAGCGTCACCTGTTTATATTTCATGGCAGCTTCAATGAAGCTGATTCTTTGTCTTTTCATTTAGCCTTGTTTAAATGATTATTCAACCGTCACGGTGCTTCCATCTTTGAGGTGTGATTGTCCGTTTGTGATCAGCAGATCGCCTTCCTGTAAACCGTTGGTGATGATCACTTCATTACTGCCAGTGAGCAGACCTGCGGTGATCCTTTTGCGGATGGCCTTGTGTTGTTCATTGGCGATGTATACATAAGTGAGGTCGTCTGCATCTCTGACAATGGCGGTAGCAGGAATGGAGATGGTGTTGACGGTTTTGCCTGTATTGATATATACAGCTGTGAGCATGCCGGGTAACAGCCGGTTATTGCTATTGGCCAGTTTTATTTTGATGGTATATGTCCGGGAAACAGCATCGGCTTGTGGATTGATGATAGTGATCCTGCCGGGAATGGTGTCCTCAAGTGTTGGAATGTATACCTTGGCATCCATACCATTGCGGATAGCGCCTACTTCAGTTTCGGGTACAGTGATCTTTGCGGTGACGATATCAGTTTTGATAATCGTGAATGCAGGAATACCGGGAGCGGCGGTACTGCCTTTTTCTATCTTTCGTGCAGTGATGATGCCGGAGATGGGTGCGTATAATTTACTATCTGCAATGTGTTTGGCATTAATGCTTTTGTTGGCTTGTGCCTGTGCGAGTTTAGATTTTATCTCGATATAATCTTTGGCGGGCAGACTTCCTTTCTGGTAAAGGTCATTGAGACGACGGTACATGTCTTCAGCCTGGTCCAGGGAGGCATTTGCAATGGCCAGTGCATTGTTGTATTCAGTGGCATCGATACTGGCCAGCAGTTGTCCCTGTAGCACATGGTCGCCTTCCTGCACACTGATGTTATTAACGGTACCGGCTACAGCAAAACCGATGTCGGCGGTGTTGTCAGGTTCGATGGTACCGGAATAACTTAACTGGTGAGGAAGCGGATCCTTTTGAATGCGAATGGTTTTTACTTTAACCGGATCGGACTGTGGTTGCTTATCGGCTTTGGTGCCACAGCCAGCCATCAGGATCACCATTAGAAATAAAGATGCCTGCCTTACAATCAATGTCATAAAATTGGTAATTGAAAATTGAACAGATGATTTCACATGGCAAAGGTGGGTGTAATAAGGCGGAGAAAAAGGTTAGAAAATCGGTAAAAATGGTCTGAATGTCGGTTCATTATTTATAGTTGAAATAAATAACAAGGCCGGAATATGATTATTCCGGCCATTCCTTAAACCTACAACTGTTACACTGTGTTGTAACACTAACCTTTAGTATTTTCGCTGAATCTGTCTGTACTCTTTAGGCGAGTGGCCGACGAATCGTTTGAAGTATTTTCCGAAGAATGACTGATCACTGAAGTTCAGTTCTTCTGCTATTTGAAGGATACTGAGTGTCGTGTCGCTAAGCATGCGTTTGGCTTCGAGTATCACAAAGTGATCAATAATTTCTCCTGCTGTTTTTCCGCTGATTTCTTTGACGGTTTCAGTCAGGTATTTCGGTGTTACATGCAGCTGTTCTGCAAATGCCTGTACATTGCGTTGTTGTCTGAAATGCTGTTGAACATGCGAGGTAAATGCCATGACAAGATTTTCTTTGCGGGAAAAGTCGGCATGGTTGATCCTTGCATATTTCTGTCCCATACCGCCTAGTTCGTACAGTAGGCTGGCAAAGGCATGATAGAAGAGTTCCTTACCGTAGGTATGAGTATTGTATTCTTCAGTACGATGTAGGAGCAAATTGAAGGTGTTGGCAATAGTGGTAGCATCTTTATCTTCCAGTTGCCAATGAGGACAATATTTCGTACTAAAGTAGTTCATAAGATCGAGTAGCTTATCGGCGAAAATCTTGCTCATGAAATCTATGGTGGCAGAGATACCGCAGAGGATGGCATTGTCATCCATTGCAATCACCTGTTTCAATGCGTGTGGGGCGGCGAGCAGGAGGCTGTTAGGCTGCAAAATATGCTCTTCGAGGTTGATGGAGATAGTGAGTGTACCTTTTACAACTAGGAGGATGCCCAGGAAGTCAGACCGGAAATTGTTCCGCAACGCAGGGATGTCCATGAACCGGAGATTGCAGTTGACAGCAAACCCGGGTACGGTTGACTTCAAGTCAATTTCTGTATCCTGCACGAGTTCTGAATGTTTGTAAACATTCGCTCCCTGTTTTTTACCTGTCATGCTTCATAATTGTGGTCTTTGAATCCGGATGTAAAGTTCTGATTATAAATTTAAACCAAAAGGTTCAATAGTCGGCAAAACTGGTCTAAAAGTCGGTTTGATTCCGGTAAATTTTCATTGTCTGATTGACAATTAAAAATAATATGCCTACCTTGTTTTGAATCCATGTTAAAATAAATGAAACGGTCTCGCTTTACAATCATGCTGCTCATGACGGCTGCCTTTGCCCATGCCCAGCAGCACATTACAATTGATGTCAATAAAAAGGCGCAGGTAATAGATAATATAGGTTCTTCAGGTGCCTGGTTTTCGGAGGGGATCGGTAAATATTGGCCGCCGGAGATACGGGAGCAGATGGCCCGTTGGCTCTTTAGTAAGGGATTTAAGAAGGATGGTTCGCCGGAGGGGATCGGGCTTTCCAGCTGGCGGTTTAATATTGGTGGTGGTACCGCGGAGCAGGGGGATAGTAGTGGAATAAAGGATTTCAGGAAGCGGGCGGAGTGTTTTTTGAAACCAGATGGCACCTATGACTGGTCTAAGCAGTTGGGGTATCTTTGGTTTACGAAAAAGGCGAAGGAGTATGGGGTAGAGACATTGATCGCATTCTCGAATACGCCACCGGTATGGATGAACCAAAATGGGTTGGGGTATAAGACGGAGAAAGATCATCGATCTAATCTGAAGGTGGATCAGTATGATGCATATGCGGCATTCTTAGCAAATGTGTATCAGCATTTTGATAAGGAAGGATTACATTTTGATTATATCAGTCCTGTGAATGAACCCCAGTGGGATTGGAGTCATCCATATATGGATGCGGATCAGGAGGGGACTGCGTGGACAAATAGCGAGGTGATAAGAATTGCAGGGGCGTTAGATACTGCACTTAATAGGGTGCGTGCCAATACGAAGATATTACTTTCCGAAGCAGGGCACCTGGAGTATTTGTATGCGCAGGAAGGATCGGCTTCGCACCAGATACAGGCATTGAAAGCCGGTGGTGTTTACAGGCTTTCTCATGTACCGGCTATTATTGGTGGGCATAGTTATTTTACAGATAAAGGCGATAGCAGCAGGAGAGCGATTCGTAAACATGTGGCAGATACGGCATCTAAATATGGCCTGCAGTACTGGCAAACGGAGTATTCCATGTTGGCAGACGGATACAAAGATGGGCATGATGGGCCGCGTACGGCTATGGATTGTGCGTTGTTCCTCGCGAAAGTGATGCATGATGATTTTGTGTATGGAAATGCTGCGGCATGGCAGTTTTGGAATAGCTGGGAGCCGGGAAAGGCAGATATGGATACAAGGTATTATCTGGTGGCATTGCATCCAAAGGATAAAACGTATAAAGATGGTACGGTGACGGCGGTAAAGAATTTGTGGGCGCTGGGACAGTATAGCCGATTCGTAAGGCCGGGAATGCAGAGGGTGATGGCGGAGAGCGGGGATGAGAATGTGTTGGTGAGTGCATTTGTAAGTAAGAAACAGGTGGTGTTGGTGTGTGTGAATTATGGGGAGAAGGCCGTTTTAGTGAATACGGAGGTGAAGGGAAGAAAGGTAAAGAAGGTGAGGTATTATGAAACCAGTAAGCAGGAGGATATGAAATTGCATGAAGTTCGTGCAGGGAATGAACCGATTGAACTGAAGGGGAGAAGTGTGGTGACGGTGGTGATGGAGTAGGAAGAGTAGTAGATATTTGGAGGCTCGTAAAACAAGGTTTTACGAGCCTTTGTTTTTGAGTAAAAGTGTGAGTAGTGGAGGGTTTGGGAGAAATGAACAAGGAATGAACAGAAAAGTAATGGGGGGAAGATATAGATTTGGAGGATGAACATAGAGAAGTATTTATACGAAGCCAACGAAGACCGGACCACGTTCACATTTGAAAGCCTGGGGCCAAATGGGACGATTAGCAAGACGATCAAATACTTTGAAGTAGGACGGCTACCTGATGGAACTCCAATTCTAAATTTAGGATTTGGTGATGCTGATGATAGTCCGAATGAGTTTAATGATAGCATTACTTCCAATAATGGAGATAGAAGTAAGGTTTTAGCAACAGTAGCAAATACTATTTTCAATATTTTCAGGCATTGGGGTAATGCAATGATTCTTGCTATAGGAGGAACACCCGCCAGAAATAGATTATATCAAATGGGCATAAATGCAAACAAAGCGGAGATTGACTCTCAATTTGATATTCTAGGCAGAACTCCCATGGGCTGGGAGTATTTCAGGAAAGGAATGAATTATACGGCATTTATGGCCAAAAAGAAAAACTATAAAATTGAATAACATGACTAAACAAGTACCACTTACCTGGGAGGAATATTGTAGTAAATTCCCCAAACCGGGCATTTTAATAATGAACCCGGAACAATAAGCTGCTATTAACAATAGCCCTTATTTTAAAGAAAAAAATGAAAGGGCCATACGTATTCTGAAGGAACATCCACTCCCCTGGGGTGAAATCATCTGGAAAGATTAAATTCCCTTCAAAAACCAACCAACACCCCCATTAGCACATTTAAACCAATGCGCTAATGGGGTTTTTATTTTCGTCTTTTCTCTCCAATAGGAATGTATAGGACAGTTGCCCCAACCCCATTCCCTACATTTGAAAAATCAGATAGTGCAGCCACTATTCAAATTCCACTGTTAAACTAGATAAAAACCACAATTCCACTATTTATGCAAGCTATTCTTGGTGTATTTTTTCATTTCATCGGAGGCTTTGCCTCGGGCAGTTTTTACATCCCATTTAAAAAAGTTAAAAACTGGGCCTGGGAAAGTTACTGGATAGTAGGCGGATTCTTTTCCTGGCTGATCGTGCCCTTCCTTGCTGCATGGATCACCATCCCCGACTTCCTCAGCATCATCCGCGCCACTGATGGCACTACACTATTCTGGACTTATTTAATGGGCGTATTATGGGGCATCGGCGGTCTCACCTTCGGTCTTACCATGCGCTACCTGGGAATGTCTCTTGGAATGTCTGTAGCCCTCGGCTACACTTCCGCCTTCGGTGCATTGATCCCGCCTATTTACAGGGATCTTTTCACCAGTGACACAGCCCATACTTTTTCATCCATGATCCATCACATCAGCGGACAACTCGTCCTGGCCGGTGTGGTCGTTTGTTTATTCGGTATCGCCATCTGTGGAAAAGCCGGGATGATGAAAGAAAATGAACTGTCAGATGATGAGAAGAAAGAGAGCATATCTGAGTTTAATCTGAAGAAAGGATTGATCGTAGGTACTGTATCAGGCATCCTCAGCGCCTGTTTCAACTTCGGTATCGAAGCAGGAAAGCCAATGGCTGCCATTGCGATCCAACAGGGATGCAACCCGCTCTTCCAGAACAACGTCATTTTCGTGGTGCTGCTCTGGGGCGGTTTAACCACCAACCTGTTCTGGTGTTTGCTGCTGAATGCACGTAATAAAACCTTCAGCGATTATACCAATAAGAAAACGCCGCTGGCAGGCAATTATTTCTTTGCTGCTATAGCCGGCACGACCTGGTTCTTCCAGTTCTTCTTTTATGGAATGGGCGAGAGCAAACTGGGGAATGGCGCCAGTTCCTGGATATTGCATATGGCATTTATCATTATGATTTCCAGCCTGTGGGGAATTACATTGAAAGAATGGAAAGGCGTGAGTTCAGCGACGTTTAAAACTATCCTGGCAGGTGTATTGACAATTATGATTTCAGTGTTGCTGGTGGGGTATGGTAATTCACTAGGATAATAATAGAGACAAAATATTTAAACATACATACATGATTCAGTCTGTAAATTTCAAGCACGTAAGCTACTTATGGGATGAGGAAAAGGCCGCCGCACTGGCTGGTGACGAAGTAGGCCTGTTAATCTACCGCTCTAACCTCCTGGGCGCAGATCTTCGCTTAACAAATTACGGAGGTGGTAACACTTCCTGCAAAGCCATGGCCAAAGACCCGCTTACCGGAAAACAAACAGAAGTGATGTGGGTAAAAGGCTCGGGTGGTGACCTCGGCACCCTCAAACGTAGCGGACTCGCCGCTTTGTACGTAGACCGCCTCCACAGCCTCGAAAATATTTACAAAGGCATTCAGATGGAAGATGAAATGGTAGAACTCTTCAACCATTGCATCTACGATCTTAAATCCAAAGCCCCTTCTATCGATACTCCCCTGCATGGCTTCCTGCCATTTAAACATATCGATCACCTGCATCCGGATGCTGCCATCGCTATCGCAGCAGCCAAAGACGGTGAACGCATCACACAGGAGCTCTTTAACGGCACCATCGGTTGGGTACCCTGGCAGCGCCCCGGCTTCGACCTCGGCCTTCAACTCCGCCAATGTCTGCAGGAGAACCCGGGTATCAGGGGCATCATGCTCGGCTCTCACGGCCTCTTCACCTGGGGGGATACCGCCTACGAAAGCTATATCAATACCCTCGAAGTAATTGAGCGTTGCGCTTCTTACCTCGAAGATAATTATAACAAAAAACGCCCTGTATTCGGTGGTGCTAAAAGTACTCCTGCCGCTCCTGAAGTACGTAAAAAACAAGCCGCTGCACTGGCACCTGTTTTACGTGGACTTTGCTCCGGCCATACCCGTATGATCGGGCACTTTACCGATGATCCGCGCGTATTGGAGTTTATTAATTCCAACGACCTCGACCGACTGGCACCATTGGGTACCAGCTGTCCTGACCACTTCCTGCGTACTAAAATCAGTCCGCTGGTGCTGGACCTGGATCCACAGGCATCACTCGATGACGCAGCTACTGTAAAACAACAACTGGAGCCTGCATTTGCAGCTTACCGCCAGATGTATACTGAGTACTACAACACCTGCCGTCATGATAACAGCCCCGCACTACGTGATCCTAATCCGGTAGTGATCCTCTATCCTGGTATCGGTATGTTTACTTTTTCAAAAGATAAACAAACTGCCCGCGTAGCTGCTGAATTTTATATCAACGCTATCAACGTAATGAAAGGCGCAGAAGCTATTTCTGAATACACCGCCTTACCCCGCCAGGAAGCATTTGATATAGAATACTGGTTGCTCGAAGAAGCAAAACTGCAACGTATGCCTAAGCCGAAAGCTTTATCTGGTCGCATTGCCCTGATAACAGGCAGCGCTGGTGGTATCGGTAAAGCAATTGCTAAGAAATTCGCTGACGAAGGCGCCTGCGTTGTCATCAATGATAACGATGCCGGCCGTCTTGAAAAAGCAAAAGTCGAATTCCAGAACCAATACGGCCCCGATGTATTTGCTGCAGCTATACTCGACGTGACTAAATCTGCTGATATCAATGAAGCATTCGCTGTAGGCGCCCTGGCATTTGGTGGGGTAGACCTCGTGGTAAACTGCGCTGGTCTGTCTATCTCCAAACCACTGGAAGCACATACCGAAAAAGACTGGGATCTGCTGTATGATGTACTGGTAAAAGGTCAGTTCCTCGTTACGCAGGCTGGTGTAGCAATCATGCGTAAACAGGACATGGGTGGCGATGTGCTGAACATCGTAAGCAAAAACGCCCTCATGAGTGGTCCTAACAATGCGGGATATGGTTCTGCTAAAGCTGCACAGCTACACCTGAGCCGCCTCAATGCCGCTGAATTAGGAAAAGACAATATCCGTGTAAACGTAATCAACCCTGATGCTGTGATCGCTGATAGTAAAATATGGGAAGGGGATTGGGCTGCAGGTCGTGCCAAAGCATATGGCATCTCTGTAGAAGAACTGCCTGGTTACTACGCAAAACGTACCCTGCTCAATCAGATCATATTACCTGAGGATATAGCCAACGCCTGCTTCGCACTGACTGGTGGCTTGCTGAACAAGTCAACCGGAAATGTGGTGAATGTGGATGGCGGTGTGGCGACAGCATTTGTAAGATAAACAACCCCGGCAAGGCTTGCAATGCAATATGCAGGCCTTGCCCATCCGGCTTATTTTCGTTAAATTGAATCACGCGCAAAATTCTGGTTATGAATATCGAAAAATTCCACATTTCTGATTTTAACGACGCCCGCAAACAAGCCCACGATCGCAATTTTCAGCATATCTCTGAAAAAGTCAACCACCTCAGTGAGGTGCTTGAAAAACTGGAAGAATTCCAGGTCGCTATTCCCAGCTGGGCCCTTGGCACCGGTGGTACCCGCTTTGGCCGTTTTTCCGGTGGAGGTGAACCCCGTAACCTCGAAGAAAAGATCACTGATATCGGTTTGCTGCATGCCCTGAACCGCAGCAGTGGCGCTATTTCATTGCATATCCCATGGGATATTCCTGAAAACACAGCTAATATCAAAGCCCTCGCAGCACAATACGACATCCGCTTCGATGCCGTGAATTCAAATACTTTTCAGGATCAGCCCGGACAGGAATACAGCTATAAGTTCGGTTCCCTGCACCATACTGACAAAGGTGTAAGACAACAAGCCGTAGAACACAACATCGAAGTGATCCGCTACGGAATAGAACTCGGCTCTAACGCACTCAGCATCTGGTTGGCTGATGGCTCCTGTTTCCCTGGTCAGCTCAATTTCCGGGGTGCCTTTAAACGCACTTACGAAAGTCTCCAGGATATCTATGCAGCACTGCCCGAAGACTGGAAAGTTTACATCGAATACAAAGCTTTCGAACCCAATTTTTATAGCACTACTATCGGTGACTGGGGGCAATCCCTTTTATTTGCCAATAAACTAGGACCTAAAGCCCAGACATTGGTTGACCTGGGACACCACCTCGCGAACGCAAATATCGAGCAGATTGTAGCCCTCCTGCTCATGGAAGGCAAGCTGGCCGGATTCCATTTCAACGACTCCAAGTATGGTGATGACGATCTCACAGTAGGTAGCATCAACCCTTATCAGTTATTCCTCATCTTTAATGAACTGGTAGAAGGCATGGATGCCCGTGGTATGCACCACGCCAGCGACCTTGGCTGGATGATCGATGCTTCTCACAATGTAAAAGATCCGTTAGAAGATCTGCTGCAATCAGTAGAAGCCATCAAGATCGCTTACGCACAGGCGCTGCTGGTTGATACCAAAGCACTGCAGGCTGCACAGCAGAATAATGATGCAGTAGCCGCACAGGAGATCCTGCAACAGGCTTACCGCACAGATGTACGCCCACTGGTTGCACAGGCCCGCCTGAATGCAGGTGGTGTACTGGATCCCATTGCGTTTTACCGCCAGTATAAAGTGAGAGAAAACCTGATCAAAGAGAGAGGACTTAAGACGGTCGCGACAGGACTATAATAGACGCAGGATCATCGCCACTTCTAATGCCCATTTACATATTGAGATTGAGATTGAATTTGTCAATGTGCAAAAGGCATATTGGCAAATTCTTTTCTAAACAGCAGCCATGAATTGCATCGCTATCTTAGACATCGGTAAGACCAACAAAAAGTTGTTCCTTATCAATGAACAATACCACATCGTCTATGAAAGAGGCGTGAGCTTCCCTGAAACCAAAGACGAAGATGGTGACAACTGTGAAGACATTCAATTACTCACCCAATGGGTGAAAGATAGTCTGAAAGAACTCACCACCCAACCAGCTTTCCACGTCAAAGCCATGAACTTCAGTACATACGGCGCCAGCTTCGTTTACCTCAATGAGAACGGCGAAGTCATTGCTCCTTTGTACAACTACCTCAAATCGTATCCCACACCATTACAAAATACTTTGCACAACAAATACGGTGGCCAGCTGCAGATCTGTAGCGAAACGGCTTCGCCTGCACTCGGTAGCCTGAATTCCGGCTTACAATTGTACCGTATCAAAGAACAACAACCAGCATTGTACAACCAGATCCGTTATGCCTTACACCTTCCACAATATGTAAGCTACCTGATCTCTGGCAAGTACATGACTGATATTACAAGCATCGGCTGTCATACCATGCTATGGGATTTCAATCACCAGCAATATCATCACTGGGTAAATCAGGAAGGAATTAGCGACAAACTACCCCCAATCTTTCCGGCAAACGCAGTTACCAGTTGCAAAGTAAATGCAGACGCCCCTGCCGGCGATGCCTCAAACCCACCCACAGATTGCGTAGTCGGTGCCGGTCTGCACGACAGTTCCGCTGCGCTTATTCCCTACCTGGAAAGCTTCCAGGAACCCTTTGTCCTCATCAGTACAGGTACCTGGTGCATCACCCTGAACCCATTCAACGACCAGCCACTCACACCTGATGAACTTGAACAGGACTGCCTCTGCTACCTTACTTACCAGGGACGCCCTGTAAAGGCTGCCCGCCTCTTTGCCGGTAGTGAGCATGAGCAACAAGTTCGCAGGCTGTCAGAATATTATCAAACACCGGTAAATTACTACCAGCAAATCGCCTTTGACCCCGCTATATTTGCCCATTTGCAGGCAACAGCGGTAAAGGAAGCACCGCTCTCTGGAAAAGACCTGTTACAGGCCTCCCGGTTTGCTCATAGATCATTGTCAGATTTCACGAGTTACGAAATTGCTTATCACCAGCTTATTATGGACCTGATGGAACAGCAGCAGCACTCTACTGCGCTTGTGACTACCGGTACAGCGGTGCGACGTATTTTTGTGGATGGTGGTTTTGGTAAAAACCCGGTGTACATGCACATGCTGGCAGCAGCATTTCCTCAGATGGAGGTATTTGCAGCTTCTGTCGCACAGGCAACGGCCATCGGGGCAGCGCTGGCTATTCACCGGCACTGGAATACCCAGCCACTACCCGGCGATCTGGTTGAAATGAGGCATTATGCAGTGAACAGGGAATTCGCGTACAGGTAGCGCCTTATTTAAACGAACTTACATGAAAGTAGGACTCTTTATACCTTGCTATATTGACCAGTTCTATCCGCAGGTGGGCATCGCCACTTTATCCCTGCTGGAAAAACTTGGTTGCGAGGTAGTATATCCGCAGGGGCAAACCTGTTGCGGACAACCCATGGCAAACTCTGGTTTTGAACACCTCACCGGTGGTTGTAATGAACTATTTGTCAACAACTTTGCAGACTTCGATTACATCGTATCGCCATCAGGCAGTTGTACGCTACATATCAAAGACCATCTGCATGTGCATGACAAAGAAGATGCTGCGACCCATATTCGTCAGCACATCTATGAATTGTCTGAATTCCTGACGGACGTACTCAAAGTCAAAAATCTCACCGCCCGCTTCCCTCATAAAGTTGGTATTCACCAGAGTTGTCACGGACAGCGTGGCCTGCACCTCGCACAGATGACGGAGCTGGTAGCAGCCCCTTATTCCAAACCACAGCAACTTCTGCAAATGGTGGATGGCCTGGAGCTGATAGAACTGGACCGTAAGGATGAGTGCTGCGGTTTCGGAGGTACCTTCTGCGTATTCGAAGAAGCGGTTTCTGTGAAAATGGGTAAAGACCGTGTGGCTGATCATGAAAAGCATGGTGCCGAATATATAACAGGTAATGATGTCAGCTGTCTCATGCACCTGGAAGGTATTCTCAAAAGACAGCAGAGCAAGGTGAAAGTACTGCACATCGCAGAGATCCTGAATGCTGCTTTTTAAACACCAAAACTGATCTGAATGGAACCAACAACTGCACATAAAGAACACGCTGAACTGGCGGAAACTTTCAATAAAGACGAAGCGAGAGTAGACTGGCATGATGAGACCCTGTGGTGGGTGCGTCAAAAGAGAGATAAAATGGCGTGGTCCCTCCCTGAATGGGAAGACCTGCGTGAAACCGCCTCCCGGATCAAATTCAATGTACTCGGCAATCTCCATGATTACCTGGTAGAATTTGAAAAGAATGCGCAACTGAACGGTGCTATTGTACACTGGGCGGCCGATGCTAAAGAACACAATGAAATTGTACTAAAACTCTTACAGGAACAGGGCGTGCAGCGAATGGTAAAAAGTAAATCCATGCTTACGGAAGAGTGTCACCTGAACCCATTCCTGGCAGAACATGGCATCGAAGTGATCGATACGGACCTGGGCGAGCGCATTGTGCAGCTGGCGAAGGAACCACCCAGTCACATCGTACTGCCTTGTATCCATAAAAAGAAAGAAGAGATCGGAGATCTGTTCCATATTCACTTAGGTACCCCTGCGGGAAATGCGGATCCTAAGTTTCTCACCGCGGCGGCCAGGCTACACCTCAGAAAGGAATTTATTCAGTCCCGGGCGGCGATCACGGGCGTGAACTTTGCTGTAGCCGAAACCGGGGAAATGGTAGTGTGTACCAACGAAGGGAATGCCGATATGGGCGCTCACCTCGCAGATGTACATATTGCCTGTATGGGGATTGAGAAAATCATCCCGCAGCGTAAACACCTCGGGGTATTTCTGCGTTTGCTGGCGCGTAGTGCTACCGGGCAGCCGATTACAACTTATAGTAGTCATTTCCGGAAACCCAGAGCAGGACAAAAACTACATATCGTACTGGTAGATAATGGACGTAGCCGCCAGCTGGGTAGGGAGGAATTCCGTAACTCACTGAAATGTATCCGTTGTGGGGCATGTATGAACACCTGTCCGGTATATCGCCGCAGCGGTGGTCATAGTTATCACAACGCGGTAGCGGGGCCAATCGGGGCGATCCTGGCACCTAACCTGGATATGAAAGAGAATGCTGATCTGCCATTTGCATCTACGCTCTGTGGCTCCTGTTCAAATGTATGTCCGGTAAAGATCAATATTCACGAACAGCTATATAAATGGAGACAGGTAATTGTGCAGGAAGGATACGCGACGACTTCCAAAAAAGCAGGCATGCAGATGATGAATATGGTGCTATCTAGACCGACCGTGTTTAAGACGGCTGGTGGGGTAGGACGCTGGGTAATGCGGCATTTCCCTGGCGTGGTGAATAATGGGCTGAACCCATGGTATAAACAAAGAGATATGCCGGAAGCACCGAAACAGTCATTCGCTGATTGGTATAAAAAGAACAAAACGCTTTAGCCGGAGGCTAAAGCGTTTTGTTTAAATTCTTTTTGTCCAGGGCTTTTAAATGATCCAGATCTCCTTTCACACTGTCCGCAACCCCTTCAAACACATAATTCTTTCCATCGCTTACCACCCTCACTCCAATCTTCCCATTCCCCTCGTCGTATATTTCATAGGCGGCATCATCGTTTTTAAAGGCTAATTTCCCATTACTAAGGGTCATGGCACCTCCTACATTCTCCTGCGTCTTTTCGTCGTATATAACCTCCGGATAGGAAAATTCTATACTGCCATCTTTCTGACACAGGGCATAAAACAGGAACTCGCCCTGCGCTGCCTGAAACAGTACAACCTGTTTCCCGTTCTTTGCAAGTGTAAATGAGAACAGGGTATCTGCTTCTGAGATATATTGTTTCAAAGTTTGTTCCTCCTTCCCATTCACCCAGGTCTGCTGAGATACTTCTTCGAAGAAAGGTTCTGTATTACTTAAACTGGATTCTTCCACACTCAGTGTCTTCAGCTGTCCATTCTCCACCTTAAACCGGGAAAACTGGTGCCAGCAGCAACCACTCTTCGTCATAGTCTCCAGCACTTTATCTTTCTGGTTGACAACAAACATCCCACAATACTCCTGCGCCAGCCTGGTAAAAGCGTCACTGTGCTTAAAACCCGCTCCCTGCGCCAGCCAGATCTGGAAAGAAGGCCCGTGGTAACAACTATTTTGTCCATCCATCAGGGCAAAATCCTTCACCCCGTCAAAATTGAAATCCTCATAAATGATCAGGCTTTGCTCCCCATAAGGAGCTTCCATGATATTGGCCTTCACCTGACCTTCATGCAAATCAAAGGTGAGTTCATCCGACGTTGTGTGCATCAGCTCTTTCTTCGTTGCTTTGTCAAATACCTTTACTGTACCGGCCTTGAACACGTCTGCCGTATCGCGCACCTGTACCAGTCCGTAGTATTTGTTCGAGAAACCATCAATTTTAATGGAGATAGAATGCTGCGCATAAGCGCTGCCGCATGCCAAAAGTAGAAGAATAAGAGGAGTTGCTTTCATGACCATAAGTTCCACTACAAAGCTAACAACAGTTAGCGAGGTGTGCAAGTTTCTTCTGTAGCCATCTTTCTACTTCCTGTACCCTACCAGTACACAGCGGGTGGCAGTACCTCATCCGTGGCAGGCGGCTACCGTCTTTTCTTCTTCTACACGGCACGTTCGTTGTATATCAATACGTTGTTGACCTATCATTCATCCTTTAAATGCTGAACTATGTTATCAGATCATTTAGTTGTAATGCAAAAACACGAAAAACCGCCCTGTATTTCAATTGTCGTAGCATTGGACGGGGCGCAGGATAGAAAAGCGGCTTTACAACTGGTAAACCAATCCATTGAAGAAACCGCTGCCCATCTCCGTACTGCCTGGCCTGACATGGCGGAGACACTGATAAATGCGTTAAATGAACTCTTCGATAGTTATACCTACAGCCCTGTAGACAAAGGTATTGGGTTATATGTAGCGCCAAATTACAATAAGCTATTCCGCTTCTCTTTCCCGGTACAGGCAAAGGTGTGCCTTGGAGAAAAATTCGCGTTGCGGGAGCTGTTGTACCAGGAACAATACGGTTTTGACTACCTCGTATTGCACCTGGAAGAGAAAAAGGTCCAGCTATACCGTGGTAAAATGGACCGGCTGGAACAGGTTAACGATGACAACTTTCCATTCAATTTTGATAACGAATACGACTATAGTACCGCTACCACAGGCGAAAGAAATAAGGATAAATCTGTAGTAGCCGTTATGCGTCAGAAGAGTTTCTACAAGGCGGCAGACAGGTTGCTGGAGGCTTACCTGCACGGACAGCCTTTGATCTTAACCGGGCCCACAAAAGATATCGGGTACTTCGAAGATGTATTCAATCACAAAAAAGATGTCACCGCTTCCATTCATGGCAATTTCTCCTGTGTGCCATTGAAGACGTTGGAAGACAAAGCATGGCCGGCAGTAAAATCGTTTATTGAAATGCGGGATCAGCAGGTGATCCGTGAACTGGAGGATCGGAATGCGCAGGTGGTAGATGGGATACGGGATGTACTGCGTGCCGCCAGAAATGGGCAGGGTAGTAAGTTGTTGATTGAAAAAGATTTCAACTCGGCAGACTTTACCGATGAACTCACAGGTCGTTTAAGAACCAAAAGTTCTGAGACAACTCATACCATTGATGCTGTTGAAGACGCTATGCGCGCAGTGATCGATAAGAACGGGGAAATTATATTTGTAAAAGACGGGGTTTTAGAAGATCATAAACATATCGCATTAATTACGAGGTATTAAACAGGCTTGTCCAGATATGTTTCATTGGGTTAAACATGAGGCAGCGGGAAGAGTGTTCCTGCTGCCTCTTTTTTTGTGATTACACAACTTATTATTGCGCCACATCCCACCACATGCGTGAGGTGTAATTATCTCCACTGCTCAGCAAAGCCACGGCTGCATTATAGTTTGTAGCATTCGCTGTTTTCTCACTGGATTGATAAGGAATCCTTCTTGGAATGGTTCCGTTGGTAAAGTTGTTACTATATACCACTGGTGTCAGCTCCGGATATCCTGATCTGCGCCAGTTGATCCATGCTTCAATATGATTGAAAAGCGTACCATCTGTGATCCAGTACTGCTCGTTAATCTGTTTAAGTGAAGCTGTGGTAGAAGACACATCCAATGGATGCGCCGTTGTATATGACTGTGCAGTAGCTGCAGAAATAGTTGCTTCAGAAGAACTGAAAGTAGCGAGTGACTGCATGGCTGCTGCCACACCATTAGCATAATGTACGGAAGCCGCGCTACCTACACTCCATCCTCTCACAGCTGCTTCTGCCAGTAACAGTTCTGTCTCTGCATAAGTCAGTATAAAGTTAGGACCACTTTTATCTCTGAAGATAGCTACGGTAGGCCTGGAATAATTACCTAATGGCGCCGCATCGCTGCCACTACCTGTCGCACCGGGATAGCCGGGCGCGTTACTGATATCAGTAGTGCCGCCATTCAGATCGTATCCATTAGGCATACCCAGTTGCACACTTGAATCCATATTACCTGCGAGTGCCTGATTATTATTGGCAGTGAGCCCTGCTTCCGGGATCTCACCAATGATAGATAAACGCGGGTCATCATTTGCACGGAGGTAATCAATGAATGACTTGCTCCATTTCACTTCCCTGAAATCATCTGCTACCAGCAGAGAACTGGCGGTACTATTCGTATAGCCATTTGTATTATCTGCCTGAACAAATGCATTGTCGTCAATGCTGGTAAATACACCGCCGGAATAGGCTTTCTCTGCATAGGTCCTGGCAGTAGTCAGGTCTATTTTAGTCAAACGCATAGCCATTTTCAGCATGAGAGAATAACCGAGTTTTTTCCACTTTGCAATATCACCTCCATAAAACAGATCAGACGTGATCGCATCAGCAGAAGCATCCAGGTTCGCAGTAGCACTGTCTACCTGTGCGAGCATGTTGTAGTAAATAGAATCCTGTGAATCATACACCGGCTCTGTAATACCTGTTTTCGCCTGCAGTGCCTGGGAGTAAGGTACATTGCCGTAGGAATCCGTTACGCGTTGCAGGATCATATTTTTCATAATGATACCGATATAATAAAGGTTCATTTTGTCCTTTTCTTTTGCAAGGCTCGTCATCTCATAAGCATAGCTGGCTGCCTGGTAGTCAGCATTCCATGGATTGTCCTGATAAGAGACCTGATTCGTGGAAGCCACATACTTGTCACCATTACTATAATAACCATAAGTAGAAGACAATACCTGTACCCACATGCTCTCAAACAACAACTGGTTATAACCTGTATTGGAATAATACCACTCAGAATAGGAGAGCAGATAATTCGGATCCAGGGAAGATGAACTGGTCGCATTCGGATCAGTATTGATGGAATCGAATTTTTTGGTACAACCGCTGACAAACATTGCAGCGAAGGCTGCTATATAGAGGAAACGCTTTCTCATTGTCATTATTTTTTGAATTTGAAGTTTACATTAATACCGTAGGACCTTGTGCTTGGCAAACTCGTTCCTTCGATACCAGCGTAATTGATGGTGGATGAAAAGCCGGCTTCAGGATCTATGTTGTCAGTGTGTTTCATCAACACCAGCAGGTTACGGGCTACTAATGATACATTGATAGAAGAGAAGGGTGTACGGTTCAGCATCTTCGCATCCAGGCTATAACCTAATGTTACCTGCCGCAGCTTAATGAAGCTACCGTCCAGGACATGCAGGCGCGATACGTTTACTGCCAGGTTCTGGTAATAGGTCTGTGCTTCCGTCTGACTGGTATTGGTAGTACCATCTTCGTACACACCTTTCGCCGTTACTCCTTCATCACGACCTTCCAGTGTGTTCTTGTTCAGGCCACGGTACATGGAGTAGTAGCTGGTAGCAGACAAAACTTTATTACCAAATTTACCATCTACAAGAAAGGACAGATTAAAGTGCTTATAGTGGAAATCGTTATTGATACCACCGAACCATGAAGGCAGCACACTACCGGATGGTTTGTAAGAACCTCTTTCAGGAATACCTGATGAGTTCACAACGATGTTACCATTATTATCATACAGGTAATCGTACGCCATGATCTGTGGACCGGCCATGCCTTTCACGATTGCAGTGGCAGCGTTTTGCGGACGATAGGTGCCAAGGCTTAGTGTACTGCTGGTACTGTTGGAACCATAAATGTCGATGATCTTATTCTTGATATTTGTGGCATTCACAGATACGTTCCAGCTAAAATCATCATGTTGGATAGGTGTACCTGTCAGCAATATTTCCACACCCTTGTTCTGTGTAGAACCTGTACCAATGTACTGTGTAGAATAACCGGAGGCGGTAGACAGGTTGCCACTGATGATTTCATTATGGGTTTTACGATGAAAATACGCCAGGTCCATACCTAACCTGTTATCAAAGAATTTCACTTCCAGACCAGCTTCCACCTCTTTCAAAGTGTAAGGTTTCAGATTAGTATTTGGCAAAGCACTGCTGAAGTTGGCCGTAATGTTATCGTTTATACTGTTTTGTTGTGTATAATAAGTCTGGGTGATGTAGGCATCAGTCGGCTCACCACTTGCGTTGGCCCATGAAGCACGGAACTTACCATAACTCATTTTTGGCACCTTCACCAGTTCAGAGAAAATAAAGCTACCAGACACAGAAGGAACGAATATGTTCCTGTTGTTAGCCGGCAGGGTAGAATAGGTGTCATAACGACCTGTAGTCGTCAATGTCAGGAAGTTTTTGTAAGAGAGGTCCAGGTTATAATAAGCAGAGTGTGCTTCTTTATTGGTCAGGTCATAAGTCCTGCCATAAGTCACCACATTCGTGTAGTTATACAGGTAAGGAATGATAAAGTTATCGCCCGTCACGCCTACGATTTCATCTTTGTACTTTCTCAGGGCCGCACCGAGAGAAAGATTGAATTCGAATTCGCTCGTGATCTTGTGTTTGATACCTACCAACGCATCGGTGTTCATTTCCTTGCGGGTTTCATTTTTCAGGGAATAGTCACCGCTCACAGTGGTACCATTATTAGAAGACCAGTCGTACAAGGTACCCCATGGAGTGATCTGTCTGGTACCGTCGCTGATAAAGTCATAACCCACCCTTGCCTGTGCATAGATCCAGTCGGTAAAGTCATAGCGGGCAGTCAGGGCAGAGATCAGGCGGGAGCGGGTAAGTTTATTCCTGCTCTGGTTAAGTACGAAGTAAGGGTTGGTAACATATACGTCATCTGTCCATGCCATTTCCTTCCCATTTGCAGAGGCATCATAACCGGGTGCCAGTATAGATTCTTTGATATTACCAGCCAGGAACAGACCGTTGTTTGGGTTCAGTGGCCCATCGCTCAGGTAAGGTTTATTATTGGACTGTTCGTCGATATAGTTAGCTGCTACTGTCACCTTCAGCTTTTCAGATACCTTCTGGTCTACATTCAGGCCGATGGTTTTCCGATATAGGGTATTATTGGATAAAATTCCTTTATTGTTCATATCGGACAGGGATAAACGGAAAGTACCATTCTCACCCCCACCTGAAGCAGACAAGGTATTGGTAAAAGTGGAACCGGTGCGGTAAAAGTTTTCAAGGTTGTCCTTTACGGCAGCGTATGCGTAGGAATTGCCATCGAACTGTATGGTCTGTGCGCCGTCCATTTTTTCACCCCAGCTGAGGCGGGTACTGTTTTGTGCAGCAGTCGTGGTGGTAGGTCTTGCACCGTTCTGCCCCTGACCATATTCATATTGGAAGTCAGTAAAGTCAATAGCTTTATCAGCAGCGAAGTTAGTATTGTATTCTACCTGCAGGGTGTTCTTCTTACCCGTTTTGGTAGTGATGAGGATGACACCATTTGCGGCACGGGAACCGTACAATGCAGCCGCAGAAGCACCTTTCAGTACGCTCATGCTTTCGATGTCATCAGGGTTGATGTTGGATAAACCATCTCCGTTATCGGCACCACCCCACTCGTTGGCACTACCACGTTGTGTATTATCCATGGGTACACCATTGATCACGAAGAGCGGACTGGAAGCAGAGAAGCTTGCCATACCACGCAACAGTATCCTTACCGAACCACCGGGACCGCCGCTGGTGCTGCTTACATTCAGACCAGCTACACGACCGGTGAGGGAGTTGCCGACGTTGGTTTCACGCGCCTCTGTCATCAGGTCGCCGCCTACTTTAGAAACGGCGTATCCTAACTTCTTCGATTCCTTCGCAATGCCCAGTGCGGTCACCATTACTTCGCCAAGTTGGGTGGAGGACTGATCCAGCAAAAGGTCTATCGTAGATTGATTGGGCGCTACCTGTATGGTTTTGGTACCATACCCTACGAGTGATACTTCCAGTGCCACTGCGCCGGCGGGTATTAGCAAAGTATAAGAGCCATCGGGTTTTGAAAAGGTAGCGTTGTTCTTACCTTTTACTTTGATTGTAACAGCGATAAGGGTCTCTCCGGTTTTAGCATCTTTGACAGTGCCGGATAACTGTCGGGTTTGTGCAAATACTGTCTGACAAAGCAGCAGTACCATCAAAAGAAGTGATAGCTTCCTCATCATGTGCTGGTTTTTGGTTTATAAAATGACTAGTTTCCAAAAGACTAACAGTACAGGCAATACGAAGCTGTTGGTAAAGTTTACCAGCAAATTAGATTAAAAGGAATAGGCATAAGCTGCCCTCAGGCATTAGCGCATGCCTTGTTTTTCATATGTTGTTATGTTTGTTAGATTTAAAATGATCCTTTAGCCCATACGTTCCCCATCAGGCAAAACCTGTTTATTGTTTACTGTCTGTTATATAAAGTAGTATTATTAGTTTCTCACAATAATTAAGTCAACAGCTAGTAACCTGTTCCTGTTACTAAAACGTTAAAGCTAATGTATTGAAGCGTCTTTTCATAAAGATTGGGTAGTATAATCTATGAGTCTGGAACTTCTATCCCTGAATTAGAAATTCTTATCATCAGATTGGCAAATTTTTATGATATTAGTCAGACGATATGATAGCAGTTATCATCGTAATATTTACTATTGTTTGAATAACTTTGATCAACATGAAGACCGCCTTTTACAGTACACATAAATTTGAAAGAGATTTTTTGTTACAGGCAGCCGGCGACCAGCATGAATTAGTTTTGCTGGAACCGACACTCTCATTGGCAACAGCGCCTCTGGCAGCGGGTTGTGAGGCCGTCTGTATCTTTGTAAACGACGATGGTTCAGCACCGGTGTTAGAAAAACTCGCGGCATTGGGCGTAAAGTATATTGCGCTTCGTTCCGCAGGGTTTAATCATGTAGATATACAGGTAGCACATGCATTGGGTATGCGTATAGCAAGGGTACCGGAGTACTCGCCTTACGCCGTGGCAGAACATACAGTGGCCTTAATACTGGCGCTCAATAGAAAACTTGTCAGGGCACACAACCGTATCAGGGACCTGAATTTCTCACTGGATGGGTTAACTGGTTTTGACCTGCATGGCAAGACAGTCGGCATTATCGGGATGGGAAAGATTGGTAAGATCGTGGGGCAGATCATGCGGGGCTTTGGATGTAAGATCATTGCTTTTGACAGATACCCGGATCCCTCATGTGAAGCTACTTATCTGAGTATAGATGAGTTGTGCCGGCAGGCAGATATCATTTCGCTGCATGCACCGCTGACACCTGAAACGGAGTATATCATCAATAAACAAAGCATTGCCAAAATGAAGAAAGGGGTAATGCTGATCAATACCAGCCGTGGTAGACTGATCAATACACTGGATGTGACGGAGGGATTGAAGTCAGGACAGATAGGTTATCTGGGACTGGATGTATATGAAGAAGAGAGGGGATTGTTTTTCGAAGATCATTCCAGTGATATCGTACAGGACGATGTGATCTCCCGACTGATCACGTTTGCCAATGTACTGATCACGAGCCATCAGGCATTCCTTACCGACACCGCATTAAAGAATATAGCAGCAACGACGATGTTCAACTTAGATTGTTTTGTGAAAGGAGAGAAAGGAGTGAATGAATTAGGGTAAATAATATCGGTGTAGATGTTTGAGTAAAAAGCCGTCTCTTTCTGAAGACGGCTTTTTAATTTATTGACGTTCATGAATATCTTTACTCAGGAGTTCATCTATAGATTTCTCCATATTGCCGGAATCAACGGCTTCGGCGAACTTTTTCAGTTGCTTCGTCTTTTTGATACCAACCCCCTTTTTATAGGCATTCACTATCCCCTGAAGCCCTGCTCTGGCACCATCCCTTGGGTTCTTATTATCCTTGTTATTGATGCAAAAGGACGCATAATTTCCCAGGTAGATAGGGTACAGTTGCGGATTATCTTTCATCAGGCCGATCAAAGGATCACCCAGGTTAATGTTCACATCAGGCGATCCCATCACCCATGTAAGGATAAATGCATTTGTACGCTTACGTAGTTCCAGTTGTTCATTGAGTGGTGTTTCATTCAGCCATTCAGTAGCCTGCAGGAACATGGGTGCTGCTTTCGCATAATCTTCTTTAACTTTCAATTCAGGGAATTGCGGGCCACTCTGTGCGTTTACAAACAGGACACTTAGCAGCAGGAGGGTGGTAGCAAAAAATGTTTTCATAAAGTATAGTGTGTTTACAAAGTACCGGGTGTACTATTATTGGTCACCTTATACAGGGGTTTCTTTTTCGCATAGTCAAATACCAGTTGGCAGAATACTTTCACGCCTACATCCAGTTTTGAATCGTCGATAAAGAAATCCGGTGTATGGTGGGCGGCAACTTTTGCAGGATCTGCGCCTGCTGGCATGCCACCAAGGAAAAAGAAAAATGCAGGGGCTTTGTCACCATAAAAGGAAAAATCTTCAGCACCAGTCGTCCATTCAGTTTCGTTTACATTATCTTTTCCGGCAGCGGCTTCGATAGAAGGCACCATGAGTTTTACGAGTTCGGGATCGTTGTAGGTCACTTTGGTTTTATTTTCAATCACAACATCTGCGGTGGCGCCAGAAGCTTCAGCTATTTTGGTGGCGGTGAGTTTCATTTTCGCATGCACCTGTTCCAGCATTTTGTTATCAAATGTACGAATGGTTCCTTCCATTGTCAATTCTTCAGGAATAATATTGCTTCTTATCCCGCCATTTATTTTACCAACGGTGATGACTACCGGGCCTTTGGTCAGTTCCGCCTGACGGCTGACGATGATCTGAAATCCCTGGATGATCTGGGAGGCGACTACGATTGGGTCGATGCCGTTCCAGGGTTGGGAGCCATGGGTTTGTTTTCCTTTTACTTTGATGGTGAACCAGTCGCTGGAAGCCATTTCGGCGCCGGATTTATATTTGACCATGCCTACGGGTGTCTGGGAGTTGATGTGCAATCCGAAGATGGCATCAACTTTTGGATTGTCCATTACACCTTCTTTGATCATGAGGGGGGCGCCGCCTTCTTCGGGAGCAGGAGCACCTTCTTCAGCAGGCTGGAAAATGAACTTTACGGTACCGGGAACGTCTTTTTTCATGGCGGTGAGTACATCGGCGGTGCCGAGCAGGATCGCGATGTGAGAGTCATGACCACAGGCGTGCATAACAGGCACTTGCTGACCGAGGTATTCAGCGGTGTCCAGGGATTTGAAAGGGATATTGGCTCTTTCATAAACCGGGAGGGCATCCATATCGGCACGGAGGGCTACGACGGGGCCTGGTTTACCCCCTTTTAGGATGGCAACAACGCCTGTTTTGCCAACACCGGTATGTACTTCCAGGCCGAGTTTTTTTAAGTGTTCTGCGACGAAAGCGGCTGTTTTGAATTCTCTGTTGGAGAGTTCCGGGTGTTGGTGGATGGCCCGGCGCCAGGTGATGACAGAGTCTTTAATGGAGGACACGTTTTTGTCGAGGGTGGTTTGGGCCATAGAAAGCATAGGTGCAAAGGTCAGCAGGATGAACGTTTTTTTCATGAGGCAGCTTAGATTTTGGTGAAGAGTGTGTGTACAAAATACAATTAATTTTGGCTTGTGGAATAGGCGGGAGAAAAATACCTTTTCGAGGGGAAGGGGAAACAAAAAAACACTTTTGTCCACCACAAAAGTGCTAGTGTGGGTCACATTTAAATGGTTAACAGTGTCATATTCAATATAAAGAAATTCTCTAATTTCTCTATTATTTAATTTTCTCCCCGTAATTTGCACCTGTAATTCAAAGACATATCATGAGCAGAGAAAGCATATTATCCGCTGTAAAGCAAAATCAACCTGAACAGCATCCCCTTCCGGAACTGGAACCCTTTCACCACAGTGAAGCAGGCGATCCTGCGGCATTTGCGAAAGTAGTAGCGTTTCTGGGTGGCGAGGTAATATCCATAAAAACCTATGCCGATATGCTCCCGCTAATAAAAGAACACCCACTGGTAGTTACTACCCACCCTGAATTTTACCCGGATGGTATGGAAAACTGGCAGGAAGGTGAGGGCCGCCAGCTGGAAAAGGTAGACCTGGCCATCATCCAGGGGTGCCTGGGCGTAGCGGAAAATGGCGCTGTATGGGTCACTGACGATGAATTGAAGGTAAGGGCGCTGCCATTTATTGCGCAGCACCTGGCGATTGTATTAAAAAGTTCGGAGATCCTGCCTACCATGCATGATGCCTACCGCAAAATAGGCGGTCCGGACGCTGGTTTTGGCGTATTCATCGCCGGCCCTTCCAAGACCGCAGATATCGAACAATCACTGGTTTTAGGTGCACATGGCGCAAAAAGCCTGACCGTGTTCCTGATAGATTAGAATTATTATACCGTATGCAGGTACATTGCCTGCATACTTTACTTAACCCACCCACGTATGAAAATCGCCTTTAAAATGTACCTCAAACCAGGGTACAAAGAAGAATATCGCCAACGACATGCCGCCATCTGGCCAGCGCTGAAACAACTCCTGAAGGAAAACGGTGTCAGCGACTATACAATCTTTCTTGACGAGACAACCAATACCTTATTCGCAGTTCAGCAGCAGTCAGGCGGGCAGTCTTCCCAGGAGCTGGGTACTACCGAGGTGGTGAAACGCTGGTGGGCTTATATGGCCGATATTATGGAAACAAACGAAGATCATTCCCCGGTATCCATCCCCCTTGAATCCGTTTTTCATATGGATTAACCTGGACTCTTTCCTTTTGGCTAACCGGGCTATCCATTCCCTTTCCCATTGCTTTATTTTTGACAAAAAAAGACATGCAAAGACTGGATATTGGAAAGAAGCAAAACATCCACGAAGGTATACCAGCTATACATAGTAGAGTACCAATGTGCATCGATACTTTCTCAGATGTAGAACAGACCATACTGGAATTAACAGTACAAATGACCCTGATTCATCAACTGGGGCTCACGGAAGTTGTTTATTCAAAAGCAGTGGCATTATTCGGTGAAGAAACTACCGGACAAATGATGATGAGTATCTTTGCAGTTAATAGCTGGATCCGGTCTGGAATAGCCCTGCATTGAAATCCGCAGATATCGTAAAATCAAAATGCCGTCTGTATCCAGCTTTCAGCCGGTTTTATCATCTTACTATCTTTCTCCACGATACTTCTTATTACCCCTTCATGCAAGAAGTATGCATTTGCCTTTTCGCTATCCAGCCATAAATTGCTATCCATAGTGAGGGCTACGTGTTCTCCCTGTTGCATGCCTGCATACACCTGATCATTGATGGTTTGCAACACAGTTGGACTATTAGTGGTCATCACCACCTGGTTATCTGAATAATTTGCTGCCAGCGTGATCAACGCTATCATTTGCTGCTGTGCTACCGGATACAAATGTGCTTCGGGTTCATCTATGAGTAAAAAATATTCCAACCCTGTCTGCATAATAGTAAACAACTGCATGAGCAGCCACAAAGCCTCCTGCTGTCCGGTCGATGCATATGGCATTTCAATAAATGTTCCTTTCTTTTCCAGTTTGATCCGCTCATTTTCTTTCTCATATACATAATCTCCTCTCAGGATTTGCTTTATAAGCTTAATGCCCATCTCCAGACTTTCCCTGTCCACAATATTAAGTGAGGCTTCCTTATTCACCATCTTTTCCAACTGATCAAAATATAACGGCTTCATGTCTGCTACCTGCTGAATAAATACTTTCATCGTATTATCTATCCGCTGATCCAGGTACCTGTCAGAAACGCCATACGCCATCACTCTGCCCGCAGGTATATACACCGGTATCTTTTCTTTCCCTAACAACCTTGAAATATATTCATCTATCTCTCTGTAGAATTTCTGTTTCGTTTCTTTACTGGCATCAAGATACCGCTCAGTTATAAAAGTTCTCAAAGCAGCAAAAATATTCCTGATCTCTACTTCCAGTTTTTCACTAAAAGCTACCTGAATTACTTTCTTTTTCTGAAAAATTGTAATCACCTTATCATCCTCATAATCATATTTCAAAAAGAAGTCACCATAACGCGAAAGGTTATTCCAGAAGTGGTTAAACTTACCCACTATATGCTCTTTTAATATCACCTCAGGAAGTGGGTCTGCATGTAATCCCTCCACCAGATCTGATACTGTTCTGAACACCTCTTCCCGTAAAGATTTGAAAATATATAGCAGCTTTAAGATCGTACTTTTCCCACTTGCCTGCGGGCCAATAAAAATCATGTAATCCTGTATGTTCAATTCCACTTCTTTCAGTGGGCCAAATTTTCTGATTTTTAACTGTTCCATAATTCAATATCCAGATAATTTATCATTCTTTCAAATAATTCGAACCGAATGATCAAATAGAAAACCCACTTATCAAAATGGATTTTTCCATTTCATTATCTTCTTTGCTTTCTCACCAGAACAGCTTTTACGATGCCGGCTATCAATCCCGGCAGTAATCCTGTTAATCATGACACCATACCAGTCCCCGGAAATATTATGCCTGACAATAACCTTGGACCAGGTTTCATCACTTGGCCGGTATTTACTTTTCCTAAAAATAAGAAAGGCGTAAAATCCTCACTCTGCTGTAACACTATGCCATTATCCAGTCGCACACCAATCAGATCCAATACTGGTTGCACAATTTCTTTTCGTGATGGTTCTCCGACTATCAATAGGTTGCCACCATTATCAATATATTTTTTAACTCCGCCAGTTCAGCTGTTGTATATGGTGTGCGCGGATCTGCATCACCACTTTTGCATTCGGCCAAAATGCTATTTTCTTAAATTTGGTTTTTCAGTCATTATACTGACTATTACATTCATTTATTATAATTCCTTCTTAATTGCTCTAGCGACCTTTTGTGCCCCTTTTCCGCTGCTTTTTCAAAATAGTGCTTCGCCCAGCGGTCAGATTGTTTTACGCCATCACCATATTTATAACACAGCCCCAGGTTATATATAGCACTTAAATGACTACCCCGGGCAGCTTTCCTATACCAGAATACAGCATTTTTATCATTCTTTTTAACCCCGTGTCCCAAAAAGTAACAAATGCCCAGCGCATGTTGTGCCATGAAATCTCCTTTGATAGCAGACCGTGTATACCAGCGAACAGCGGTTTTAAAATCCTGCGCTACGACTTCCCCATTATAATAAAAGAATCCGATATTGAACATCGATTCCATATGTCCCTGTTCTGCAGCTTTCATATACCAGTTAAATGCTTCGGGAATATTCCGGGGAATACCTTTGCCATCATCATAAAGCGTGGCAAGGTAGAACTGGGCACTTTTGTGGCCATTACAGGCAGCAGCATACCAAAGGTCAAAAATAACCTGCCAGTCTTTTTTCCTCCCATGAATATTAAAGGCGAGATGATAGCCTTTGATAAAAGCGCGGTGTTGTTGGGCGTAGGTCATTGGATTAACTTGGAAAATAAAATGCCTCACAAAGGTGAGGCATTTGGAATAAATTGAAAACTTTATTCTGAAATTAATGATGTCCATGTTGCAAATGGGAAAGGACATTTATCATATCCTTCCATTGCTATTGCTAATGGTGCGGCCCAAACGTAATCCGCTTTTTTGCGCATTATAGGAGGACACTGTGATTTTATTCTTACAGTTTTGATCCTCTCATTAGTTGTTGTAGTAGTACTTAACATATTTTCTTGTTTTAATTTCTCTTTTTTCTAATTACCATAAATCGGTCATAATTGACACCCCGCTGGAATTCTTCCCACTCATCGCCCCGCAACCCGAAGATGTGAAATAGCTCTTCTATTTCCTCTCTATGGGCATTTATACCCATCTGGTATAATCTCGTCCTTGAAGGAGTACTTCCTTTTGCATGTACATAGACACGGCCCGCATGATCTGTAAAATCAACGACCGTACCCGCAACTGTAGCGAGAATTTTGGCCTTATCTTTATTATTTGAAGTAATATTATCACTGACGCTGTCAGTAACTTCATCATAATCTCCAAATGACAAATTGAATAGGGGCCCATCCCCATTATCAACTTTTTCATATCTTATCTTCTTTTTGATGACCCCCTTTGGCCCAAAACTTTCAAAAGTGAAATTGGAAAAGGTGGCATCGGGACAACAAACATATTTCTCGAATACCATACCCCAAATTTATTCCTTCCTTTCCGGTTTTTCTTGTTCATTTTTGTTCATTTTCTCTTCTCTAAAAATCTCATACAATTCAATAACAACAGCCTTTCCCATACTACTCACTGTTTTAAAAGTTGCCTGCGCTAAACCTCGCTGCACTCTATCTAAAAATACACCATCAATTCATTTATATATACTCCCCCTGCATCTAAAAAAAGCACACTTCCCAAAAAAGCACCCCCCAATTTTCTGCACCGATAATAGAATGATCCCGGAATCGAGACCCATTTTCCATAAGCTAAATTTTACTGATAAAAAGTAGTTGATCAGCTATATTTATCAACTGTTTTAATCCTCTGTAATCTCCTGCTGTGGCTGATTTTAAAGAAATTTGTGTTTTCGCCAAAAATGCTAATATATTTAGCATTTAATGCTATTTATATTAGTAATATTGCATTGCCGGCTTACCTTAAAATAAAGAAGCTATGAAACTAAATGAACGATCTATTGTTCACCTTGATCTGGATGCATTTTTTGTATCCGTCGAATGTCTGAAGAATAGTGCTTTCAAAGGAAAACCTCTGATCGTAGGAGGGGGAGAGCGGGGAGTAGTAGCAGCCTGCAGTTACGAAGCCCGTGCTTTTGGTGTACGCTCTGCCATGCCTATGCGCACTGCCTTGTACTTATGTCCGCAGGCTACCGTTATCAAAGGTGATCATGAAGACTACAGCAATTACTCACGCCAGGTCACGGAAGTGATTGCCGAATCAGTACCGATGTTTGAAAAAGCGTCTATCGATGAATTTTATACCGACCTGACAGGGATGGATAAGTTTCACAGTACCCATAAATTCAGTAAAGAACTCAAAGCAAAGATTTATAAGGAGACCGGCCTGCCAGTTACATATGCGCTGGCATCTAATAAACTGATTAGTAAAATAGCAACAAATGAAGTAAAACCCGATGGCCAGACAATCATTCCTTTCGGAGAAGAAAAATCGTACCTCGCGCCACTGGCCATTGAAAAAATGCCAATGATAGGAGATAAGACTGCAACCCTATTAAGAGAAATGGGTGTAAGTACGATCCGTACATTATCTGAAATTCCCGCCAGTTTGTTATGTGCCAGATTTGGGAAAAATGGGTTAGAACTGTCAAGACGTGCAAATGGAATTGATGAAACGCCCGTTATCCCTTATTCTGAACAGAAGAGTATTTCTACGCAGGAGACATTTAATAATGATACAATTGATATAGCATTCCTGAACAGAGAAGTGGCACGCATGACTGAGAAGATCGGTTTTGAACTCCGCCAGCAGAATAAACTGGCAGGGTGTGTAACCGTAAAATTACGGTATGCCAATTTCGATACGGTTACCAAACAACTGTCTATTCCTTATACTTCCTCTGATCATATACTGTTGCACACAGCAAAAGAATTGTTTGAAAAATTATATGACCGGCGTATGCTGGTAAGATTGGTAGGCATTCGATTCTCTGATCTCGTACCTGGTAATTATCAGATTAGTTTGTTCGACGATACGCAGGAGATGATTCAATTGTACCATGCAATAGATAGCATTAAGAAGCAGTTTGGCGCGGGTGCATTAGTGAGAGCACGAACACTATGAAGTAATTATTTATGTATCTGAACTGTAAAACATTTTTTTCCTACCGATACGGTACTTTCTCCACAGAAGAACTGGTCGCCGCCGGCGTCGATGCCGGCGCCAACAGTATGGCGATTACCAATATCAACAACACTGCCGATGCATGGGACTTTGTACAGCATTGCCGCAATGCCGGTATTCATCCTGTAACCGGCACTGAAATCCGGAACGGTGATTATTTCTGTTATTTATTGCTCGCAAAAAATAATACAGGCTTCCTGCATATCAACCGTTTTTTGACTGAACACCTGCAGGAAAAAAAGCCTTTCCCTGCAAAGCCTGTCATGGACGATAGCGTATGGGTGATCTATGCCCTCGGCATGGCTTCGCCGGCAAAGTTAGCGCTCAATGAACTGATCGGTGTACAGCCTACCGAAATCAATAAACTCTTTGGGATGGACTTAGGGACATATAGTACAAAGTTCGTCGTCAGGCAGCCCGTTACTTTTCAGGACCGTACCTTTTACAGTGTACACCGGCTGCTGCGCGCCATCGATAAAAACATCGTACTGAGCAAACAGGAAGACAAACACAAAGCTGCCGTACATGAATATTTCATGCCAATGACAACCATCATGGAGCAGTTTAAACAATACCCACAGATCGTGATGAACACGCTGCGGATTATGGAGTCCTGTGACATACAAATTGATTTTAAAGCTGACAAAAACAAACAGGCCTTTACTGCCAGCCGGGAAGATGATCGTATCCTGCTGGAAAAATTGGCTATGGATGGTCTGCAATATCGCTACGGCAGTAAGAATGAGAAAGCCCGGGAGCGTGTATTAAAAGAGTTGAAAATTATCAACGACTTAAAATTTAATGCCTACTTTCTCATTGCCTGGGATGTGCTCCGCTATGCGAGAGACCGGCGGTTCTTTTATGTAGGACGTGGTAGTGGTGCCAATTCGATCGTGGCTCATTGTCTGCAGATCACGGATGTCGATCCGATACAACTGGATTTATATTTTGAACGTTTTCTCAACCCGTACCGTACTTCTCCTCCTGATTTTGATATTGACTTTTCCTGGAAAGACAGGGATGAGATCATCGATTACATCCTGAAGCGTTATGGCAAAGAGCATGTGGCGCTATTGGGTATGCATACCACCTTCCAGCGCAGAGCGATCGTCCGTGAATTAGGAAAGGTGTATGGCCTGCCCAAAGCGGAGATAGACCGCTTGTCAAAAGGAGAGTACAATACGAATGATAACAATCACAGACAGATCATACGCTTTGGCGATCTGATGAAAGATTTCCCGAATCATGTAAGCATACATCCCGGGGGGATGCTGATCAGTGAATTGCCCATTACGCAGTATACTGCATTGGAAATGCCACCGAAGGGATTTCCCACTACACAGATCGATATGTTCGTAGCAGAGAATGTAGGCTTGTTCAAGCTGGATATATTGAGTCAGCGGGGACTGGGGCATATCAAAGACACGATAGAACTGGTGCGTGAGCACCATCATGTAGATATCGATATTCACCAGGTAGAGCAATTCAAAAAGGATTCGCAGTTGGCCGCGCAGATTCGTGGTGCGGATACGATTGGATGTTTTTATATAGAGAGTCCTTCCATGAGAGGGGTATTGCGCAAGTTGCGGTGCGATGATTATCTCACACTGGTGGCGGCATCTTCGATTATCCGGCCTGGGGTAGGCAGTTCCGGGATGATGCAGCAATATATCTGGCGGTTTCACAACCCGGATAAGTTTGAGTACCTGCATCCGGTGATGGAAGAATTGCTGGCAGAGACCTATGGTGTGATGGTGTACCAGGAGGATGTGATCAAGGTCGCACATTTTTTTGGCGGTCTGGATATGGGAGAGGCGGATATCCTGCGGCGGGCGATGAGTGGAAAGTATAGAGGAAATAAGGAAATGAAGCGACTGGAAGAGCAGTTCTTTCGCAACTGCGAGGAGCGGGGGCATCCTGAAAAGATTGCCAGGGAGGTATGGAGACAGATCGAAAGTTTTGGCGGATACTCATTTAGCAAGGCGCACTCCGCGAGTTTCGCGGTGGAGAGTTATCAGAGCCTGTACCTGAAAACGTATTATCCAATTGAATTCATGGTAGCGGTGATTAATAACTTCGGCGGGTTTTATTCACGGGAGTTATATTTTCAGCAGTTAAAGAAAGCCGGTGCCAATGTACAGGGGCCTTGTGTCAATAATAGCGAATACCTCACAGGTATCAGAGATGGGAAGGTGTACGTAGGATTTATTCATATCCAGAACCTCGAACAAAAATTCGCAGAGAAACTATTGGCAGAGCGCATACAAAATGGTCCTTATCTCCATTTGCAGGATTTTATAGAACGTACAGAGGTGGGGATAGAACAACTGAACTTACTCATAAAAGTGGGCGCATTTCGTTTTACAGGGCGAACAAAGAAGCAGTTATTGTGGGAAGGGAATTTCTTGCAGGTGCACATGGATGATCATGTACCGGGACGGCAGAAGTTGTTTGCAGAAGAACCGGTATTGTTTGAGTTACCCATGCTGCCGGACAATCAAAGGGAAGATATGATAAAGGAGATGGAGTTAATGGGGTTTCCGATAGGGAATGTATTTGAGCTGGTGGATGATGATCTGTCGAAGTACCCGCTGGCCGCGGCCTTACCGTCTTTATTAGGACACGAGGTGCTCGTATTGGGATACCTGGTATGTACAAAGGAGACGGTGACGAGAGAAAAGCGGGAGTTAATGCATTTCGGTACATTCCTGGATGCGGCAGGAGAGTGGCTGGATACCGTACATTTCCCGGAAGCGGCACGGCGATACCCGTTTCAGGGGAGAGGGTTTTATAGGTTGAAAGGAAAGGTGATAGAGGAGTTTGGGGTGTATAGTGTGATGGTGGATGAGATGGGAAAGGTGGGGATTAAGCAGGCGTGATAATATAATAGAACCCCGGTTAGGGTTCGATATAACTTCGATACAACTTCGTCACCATTTCGTTACCAAAAGGTCACCAAAAGGGCACTTGTATATCCTTTGGATATTGAAGTGACCTTTTAGTGACGAAGTTGTATCGAAGTTATATCGAAGCGTTGGTATAGTCAGATACCCGAAAGGACTGATGATCTCATTATTAAAAGGCTTTTTTTCTTATTTTAGTGGACAAAGTCCACTAAATGTATTATCTTTACCCTACAATGTCTACCAAAACCATCCAGGAAATTCGCGCATTTAACCGTTTCTATACAGACCTTATAGGCCTGTTAAACAAGCATTTGCTCAACAGTGCTTACTCTTTATCTGAAGTCCATATAATGTACGAGATCCATACAGCCGGCGAGGCCCAGGCTTCCCATATCATGTCTGCTATGGATATAGATAAGAGCTATCTGAGCAGGATACTAAAAAGACTGGAAAAAGACGGTCTGATTACCAGAAAGGCCTCAGAACAGGATGGGCGTGCTACCGTGTTGTCACTAACCACAAAAGGGGAGAAGCTGTTTGAAGAACTGACAAAGGCAACAGAAGACCAGATCAATGGATTGATAACGCATCTGAATACCCAGCAACAAGTGGACCTGGTGACGCATATGCAGGCGATCAGAACGATATTACAAGACAATCAATAAACAGGAGAATCATGAATGCTGGAATTAGTTTAGCCGACATCACCATCAGAAATGACTTACAGCCCGGAGACCTGGGGTTTTTGGCCTACATGCATGCGATACTGTATGCAAAGGAAATGGGGTATGGAATTAATTTTGAAGGATATGTGCTGGATGGTTTGGGAGAGTTTGCTCATCAATATGATCCTACAAAAGATAAAGTCTGGATTTGTGAGCATGAGGGGAAAATAATAGGTTCCCTGATTGGGTTTCATAGAAACAGTGATATTCAATTCAGGTATTTTATATTCCTGCCGGAGTACAGAGGGATTGGATTAGGCAAGTATCTCATGGCGGAATTTATGAATTACGCAAGAGCGTCAGGGTGTAAGAAAATTTATTTGTGGACGACCACCGAACAGGCAACGGCAATTTCTTTGTATACGAGATTTGGGTTTAAACAAACAGAAGAGAAGTTTTCGACTGCTTTTGACAAGCCCCTCACAGAGTTAAGATTTGATATGGCATTATAAAGAATGATCCTGAAAAGGATCATTCTCCCACGACTTTCAATCCAATAATAGAACCAATCAGTAAAGTAATAAATACAATCCTCCAGGTATTCACCGGATCTTTGAATACAAAGATCCCTACTAAAACCGTACATACTGTACCAATCCCTGTCCATACTGTATAGGCTGTGCCGATAGGAATGGTCTGTGCGGCTTTCATCAGCAACCCAAGACTGAAAGCCATGGCTATCACCAGCGCTGTATACCAGCTATAAGCAGTAGACCCATTGGCTGCCTGGGCTTTCCCTAAGCAAAAAGTAAAGGCTGTTTCTAATAACCCCGCCAGAACTAATATTATCCAATTCATGGTCGCAAAGGTCTGAAGAGAGAAGGAGAATATTTTATACAAATGATAAAAAGAGGACAATTAACAGGTACAATCTACTGTTTCGTCCTTATCCTGCTCAAACTCACCTGTGTAATTCCAAGATAAGATGCAATGTGTCCCAATGATACTCTTCTGAGCAGTTCCGGGGTATCCTGCATTAGATCTGCATACCTTTCGGCTGCTGTTCTGAACTGCCTGGCTATCAGTCTTACCTCCGTTCTGGCCAGTTCAATCTCCGCCAGTTTTCTTCCCCAGTTGGCAATATGAATGTCCTGAAGATAGAGTGTTTCCAGTAAGGCACCATCAAAATGATACAATTCACTATCTTCCAGTAATTCGATATCTTCATAGCTCTTCTCCTTACTCACATAGCTTTTCATAGACAGCACCGGATCGCCTTCCATACCAAAAAAGAAGGTAATGCTTGTGTCTTCTTTTTCTGTAAAAGCCCGGACAATACCTTTCTTAATAAAATACAAATTATGATCTATCTTATCTGCCCTGAACAGCAGGTGGTATTTGGGGAAAGACACAACTTCGGCAATAGCCAGTAGTTTTTCGACCGCTTCCGGAGGCATTGGATAAATCCGATGTATAATTTCAGTTAAGGTCATAATGATGCAAAAGTAAATATTCTCTGGACTATTACTTATTTCCCCGCTGGCCCCCTGCTGATCGGCTAAAAAATTACACCTTTGCATTATGTATATACCACACGATAATCTCATGGATAGCCCTGCTGAAATCCTGTCCTTCATTCAGCGGTATAGCTTTGGAACGATGATAACGAATATAGAAGGCATACCTGTTGCCACGCACCTGCCTTTTCATGCAGAGATGAGAGCTGATCAGCTAATCCTTACGGCACATATTGCGAAGGCAAATAAACAATGGCAGGCGATAACGGCACAACAGAATTTAGTTATTTTCTCTGAGCCGCATGCGTATATTTCTCCCACTAACTATGATAGTCTGCAGTCGGTTCCTACCTGGAATTATTTATCTGTGCATGCTTATGGAAAGGCAAATATTATTAATGAAAAGGAAACCGTCATGGCAATGCTGGAAGCAGCAATTAAGGATTATGAACCGGGGTATATGGCACAGTGGAATGAACTGTCGGAGACATTCAGGTACAAAATGGCGAATGGCATTGTCGCTTTTGAAATAGTCGTTACGACCCTACAGGGCAAAAAGAAACTCAGTCAGAATAAAACGGATGAAGAAAGAAAAAGAATCATTGAATCATTGAAAAATTCAGGAGATAGTACCGTCACTCAGTTAGGAGAGTACATGGAAAATCCATAGGGGCGTTCAGGCTTACAAACTTCCCCTCATGATGAGCCTGAACTCATTCTTCACCACCTCCATCTTTTTTTCTGATATCATTTTCGCAGCCGCCTTGCCCATCTCATCATGGTCAGTGGAAATAACTGTTATACCATCTAATAATATTTCTTTTAAAAGCGTCTCATTGTAACTAACAATCCCAACATCCTTTCCGATTGACAATCCCTGATTGCGGCAAATTTTCACCAGATTGACCAGGTCCGTTTCCTCAATAATCACATATGCCTGTCCTTTTACGACCGGGGTATCTAACTCGACACCTTCTATCACCGAATAATTAAAATCATTCATCCTGCAGAAATACTGGAACCCCATTTTAATTTCCTCGGGGTAAGGTGTCATACCAGGATTCACATACACCAACCTGTTATACTTCTTTAATTGAGGTAAAGCATCTGTCAATGAAGCATATATATCCTTCTCAAAATTTTGATATACAATACCGTACTTCCCCTTCAACCCGGGCAGGTCCTTATCTAATAATATCAGTTGATCTGCCGGTACCCGCTGTATAATCTCCAGTACCTTTTCCGGCTGCTCATAAAAATGCGGCATGATCACATAATAGTCGTAGTCACCGATCCGGTTGTTCATCAGGTTCTCGAACAAAGTCACACTGTGATGATGAATATGGAGGTCTACAAATACATTATTTCCTAATGCATGTACAAATGCATTATATAATTGTTTTTTATAGTTGCTGATTTTATTAAATAAGAGTAGTACCCGTAAAGGAGTGGTAACATCGGTCCGATTTATAAAATACCCTTTACCTTTTACTGATATAATTACTTTCTTATCCCTCAGTTCATTGTACGCCTTCTCCACAGTTCCACGAGATAACAGGTATTCTTCACTTAATTCATTAATAGATGGAATTTGCTGGTCGCGTTTCAATATGCCATCTCTCACGGCTGCCATAATGGAATGTACAATCTGCTGATAAACGGGAATTTTGCTACTGGTATCAAGTTTCAGCCCTTTCATACCCCCAAAATACTAAAAACTTCCCTCATGTTGCATATATATACGTGTGCGGCAAAACTATAATATGGTTAATTAATTTATATATGCTGGTGAACATATTTTGCAAAATTATTGTTCTAGTAATGTTATACTGGTCCAGTTGAATAGATCGATTGGACAAACAGGCAATACACACTTCTGGCCATTAATTTTTGATCCTTATGCATGCATTTTCGTTCATATGTAGCCGTAATTGATACTGCAATAGGTGGAAACTACCTATTAACAAATCATTATTGCTTTTTTACCAACGATAGTATTAATTTTGGTGTACAAGCACATGATCACTACAACTACTTTCCCTCCTTAAAAAATTTTAACCATCTGAAGTGAAGGCTATCGGTAGAGCGGATGCCGTCGTTTTTACCAATAACCACCAGGGTTATATGTACACAACTTACTAATTAAACTATGAATCAGAATCATCAAGCAGCAGTTCCCGAAAGTGCTGCTACCAAAAAAGTACATCGTTGTCCCAGATGTAAAGGGGGAATTCTGGAAGACAGAGTTCCAAGAGGTTTTATCGTTAAATATTTATTGGGGGTATTTCCACTTAGAAGATATATTTGTTACAAATGTTTCAAGAAATCATATGTATGGCATAGGGAATGACTTTTCCCATCTCCTAAAATGCGCCCCCAAAACTTTGATTGTTAACATGGTGAATATATTGAATATATTGCTGCTTTAATAAATTATTTTCAGCTTTTATGAAAACAATCTTCTATAAAAATTGTTATTCAATCTGGAAAGACTATATACTAATTACTTGAATTGGTATATTGTTTGATTGATTAATCTAACTCCTGATAATTGTGGTGAATGGGAATCTATTCTAAGCAACTTTCTTTAGAGTTTATTTAATCTCCAAACATATATATTCAATTTAGGCGAATGTTTTGACACACTAATATCATAATTTTAATTGCAACCTTTTGAAGCATTCACTTTGTGTTAGGTTGGTAGTGAGTTGCCAAGTGAGGCCGATTGGAATGTGATACGTATAAATACGTATTTTTTTATAGATTAAGTTGCTTCCAATAGTAGGGTCTGATGAATAAGTATTAAAGTGTTGTTAATTAATATTATATGGCATTCTTTTTGATAAAGAAGTGTTTCTGTATTGAAATATTCGTCTCCAAAACCATGCAGCCATGATACGGTACACACCTGCAAAACAGTTGACGTTAGAAGGCTTTTCCACTCCTTTTTCGCAGCAATTATTCAGCGGGGCCTCTAGTAATCCTTTCGGACTGAGCGGCATGTATTTATTGTTGGTTTTTAATGGTTTGCAACTGATTTAAATATATATTGAGCGTGATGTATGAAATAAAAAAACATCTGATCATAATTACTTATTCTTTATGCAAAAGCTAATATTATGTATTTATTTGCATGCTGTTTATCTCAAATGACATAAACAAGTTATAAGGGTCAGTAATAACGATTGGAATAATTATGAATCACTGATACAGTTTTAACCTTATCTAATTAATTCGATGACTAAGAGATCTTGGATAACCCCGTCCTGGCTGATATTATTATTAGACCTCGGGTGTTCTATTGTTGCTATGAACCTTGCATATTTGCTAAGGCTCAATTTTAACCTCGAAGATTTTAGCCACTATTCTATTAAGGATATAATGGCAGTAGTTGTATGTACGAATCTGTTAACGTCGATGATTTTTCGTACATATACGGGTATTGTTCGTTATACTAGTATGTCCGATATTGGTAGAATATCTGGTATGGGGATTTTGGGGAGTATAATTTATTTATCTGTGAACTACGCATCCGTGCACTTTGGCACTGGAACTATGATCCCATTATCTGTTATTCTTATAAACTTCTTTATTAGTATTTCCGCATTACTTTCTTATAGATTAATCATAAAATGGGCGTTTCACTACTATGCACGCTATGGTTCAATTCATAAAACCAAAGCCGTTATTTATAATGCCGGATACTCCGGTTTGATGGTACGCAAAGCAATCAGTGAAGATGCTGCTGGCAATATCCGGATCTGTGGTTTTCTTGATGATAAACTCACACGGGCGGGAAAACGATTGGAAGGTTTACCTATCTTTGGTACTAGCCGCGCTTCCCTTGAGAAACTAGCTACCCAGGAGGGGGTGAAGTTACTCCTTATAGTTGAAGAAGCCATCGATACTCAATTATTAAATAACCTCGTCGACCATTGTCTCTCTCTTAATATTAAAGTACAGAAAGTTTTACCTATCAATAAATGGATCAGTTCTGGCTGGAACCCCTCCAAATTGCAGGACATCCGTATTGAAGACTTGCTGGACCGTTCCGTTATAAATATTAATAACGCTCAGGTACAGATAGAAGCAAAGGGGAAATCCATCCTCGTTACAGGTGCTGCCGGCTCTATCGGTAGCGAACTTGTAAGACAACTCGTAAAACTGAATCCTTCTGTATTGATCCTTTGCGATAAAGCCGAATCCCCACTGCATGAACTTGAACTTGAATTGCAGGATCAGGTTTCAAATGTGGCTATTGTACCTTTTATTGCAAACGTCTGCGATAGAAATCGTATGCAACAATTATTTGAGGTATACGAACCCTCCATGGTATATCACGCTGCTGCCTATAAGCACGTGCCCATGATGGAAAAGAACCCTTCTGTAGCTGTTATTAACAATGTACTGGGTACGAAAATCCTCGCCGAACTGTCTGTTGACTTTGGCGTAGAGAAATTCGTAACCGTTTCGACCGATAAAGCTGTCAATCCAACCAATGTGATGGGGGCATCCAAAAGGATTGCCGAGATCTTTACCCAGTCTTTCAACCATCACATGCACAAACATTACAAGAAAACAGGCCCTGTATACGGTCATCCGCCTACCCGATTCATTACCACCAGATTCGGAAATGTATTAGGCTCGAACGGAAGTGTTATTCCTCGCTTCAAACAGCAATTAGAGAAAGGAGGACCACTAACTGTAACACACCCTGAAATTACCCGCTATTTTATGACCATCCCCGAAGCTTGCCAGTTGGTGCTGGAAGCCGGAGCAATGGGGCAGGGCGGCGAGATCTTTGTGTTTGACATGGGACAGCCTGTTAAAATTGCCCACCTGGCCAGAAAAATGATCCTCATGAGCGGTCGCGAACCTGGCAAGGATGTACAGATTGTGTATACAGGACTTCGTCCCGGAGAAAAACTCTACGAAGAACTACTTAATAATTCTGAGAATACCGTGAGCACTTACCATGAGAAAATCATGATCGCTAAGGTGAGGGAATATGATTTTATAGAAGTAAATCAACGAATTGAAGAACTGATTGCAAGTGCGAACAAGCATTATGTTACGCCCACAGTAGTACTCATGAAACAACTGGTGCCTGAATTTATTAGCAAGAATTCAGCATATGAACAGCTAGACAAAGACAAAATAAAAATCTGACAATAATACTGAAAAACTTGATCGGCAAGAATTTTGCTGTGTCCGGTCATTTGCTATTAAATATATTATATATAATGAGGATTTCTACAACCGGGCACCAAAAAACTGGAATTAGTGTATGCCTGTATGCGATGACTTTTTTGTTATTTGCGATCATCAGCTCATGTACTACTACTAAAAACATTACTTACTTTAATGATGTTGCAGATTCAGTAAAGTGGAGATCGATTGAACAGGCAGGTTATGTAACCCCGGTAATCCAGCCCGATGATATCTTGCAGGTGAATATTCAGACACTCGACCCTTCTGCAACTGCTATGCTCAATCAGCAGTCGTGGCCTACTGGCAGCAGTGCGCAAGCCTCAGTGAATAATTCCGCCGTTTCCCCTGGTAATGTAAGTGGTTACCTCGTTGATAAAAATGGTTATGTGATCCTGCCCATGCTGGGAAAAGTATCGGTGGTTGGAAAAACGACCGACCAGGTAAGGGATGAAATAAGCATAAAAGCTGCTGAATTTTATAAAGAACCTGTGGTTACTGTTCGATTTGCTAACTTTAAAGTGACTGTTCTTGGTGAGGTTGCTAAGCCCTCCACGTATGTAATGCCCAATGAAAAAATTACCCTCCTGGATGCCATCGGTATGGCCGGGGACCTGACCATCTACGGGAAAAGAGAAAATGTGCTGCTGATCAGGGATAATAATAACAAAAAAGAATTTATTCGTTTTGATCTGAATAACAGTAATACCTTCCAGTCTCCGTATTTTTACCTTCGTCAGGGCGACGTGGTATATGTGGAACCCAGCAAATCAAGGGTTGCAGCCACTGATTCCAGACAGGTACGCAGAATTACCATTCTTACTTCTGTGTTGACGCTGCTGGTGGTTATTATATCCAGGATCAATTTATAAATTTTCTATTTTTTTTATATGCATCATAACGGGAACAATTTTCAGCCAAATCCTATTCCCTCTACAGGTATTAATGAAGAGAGCAGTGAGAACGGCGTGGATCTAAGAAAGCTTATTGACAAATTCATTTCTAACTGGTACCTTTTTTTCATCTTCCTGGTCATCTGTATTGCAATGTCGTGGGTGTATATCCGCTATACGACACCAGAATATAAAGTGCAGGCCAAGATCCTGATCCAGGACGATAAGAAAGGAGGGGATATACCCGGTAAAGAGCTTTTTCAGGAACTACAGCTTTTCTCCAGCAAGAGCAACGTAGATAATGAAGTAGAGATCCTGAAGTCCCGTTCCCTTATGCAGCGTGTAGTGCAGGACCTGCAACTCTATACCAGCATTACCGCCGAAGGTCATATTAAACGTAGTGAACTGTATGGCAACTCCCCGTTCTATATGACCTGGGTACACCTGAAAGATTCCCTTCGCGCTGTCAAATATACCATCAAACCAGTAGCTGACGTAACAAAATTTTCCCTTACACCTGGCAAATCCAGTAATACCATTACTGCTGCCTGGGGAGATACTATGCACCTGAATGAAGGTGACCTGGTAATGAGGAGAAATGTCAACTATGCATTTGAAGGTACCTATACAATAGATATGACATCTTTAGATCAGGCTGTGGAAGACTACCAGCGCATGATCGACGTGTCTATCCCCAATAAACAGGTGAGCACCATTGACCTGAAACTGGATACCAAAGTCCCGGTGAAAGGAGAAACCATCCTTAACCGTTTTATCGACGAGTACCTGAAGGCCAGTATAGACGATAAGAACAGAATAGCAGATAGTACTATTGCATTCATTGATAACAGATTGGTGATAGTCGGGCAGGAGTTGAGCGGCGTGGAAAAAGAAATTCAGAATTTCAAGCAGAGCAACGAACTGACTGACCTGACCGAACAATCTAAATTGCTAGTATCCGGTACAGGGGATTTCCTCAAACAGCTGACCGACCTCCAGGTAAAACTGAGCGTGGTTAAATCACTGGAAGAGTACCTGAACGACGGTAAAAACAGTAAAAGAGTAGTGCCATCAGCGCTGGTAGTAGAAGATCCTACCTTTGCCGGCATCATTGAACGCTACAATATGCTGCAACTGGAAAGGGAAAGACAATTGCTGTCCAGCACTGAGTCTAACCCGCTGGTCAAAAATATCGATAACCAACTGGCAGGTTTACGTCAGGACCTTTCAGCGAACGTAGCTTCTGTTAGAAAAAGTATTGAAGTAAGCATTCAGTCATTACAAACCCATTCAGGCGACCTGTCTCAGAAAATCAGGAAAGTGCCTGCACAGGAACGTATCTTCCTCGACTATTCCAGACAGCAATCCATCAAACAGGAATTATACCTGTTCCTCTTACAGAAGCGTGAAGAGACTGCCATTTCCAAGTCATCCAACATGGCTACTGCCAGGGTGATTGACCATGCGAAAACAGTAGCCCGTCCATTCAGACCTAAACGTTCACTCGTGTACCTGATCGGATTTTTACTGGGCCTGGTATTCCCTTCTCTGATCATCTACCTGAAAGAATCGCTCAGTACCCGTATCACGCGCAAGGCAGATATCACTGGTAGTACAGCAGTTCCGATCCTTTCTGAGATCGGTCACTTCGAAGGTGGTGAAATGGTGATTGTACAACGTGATTCTGTAACCCCATTGGCAGAACAGTTCCGCGCAGCACGTACCAACCTCCAGTTCGTACTTTCCGGTGCTACAGACAAGGTGATCCTTATGACTTCCAGTATGAGTGGTGAAGGTAAATCGCTTATCGCTACCAACCTGGCCGCTGTATTATCCATCTCTGGTAAGAAAGTGGTGCTGATGGAACTTGATTTAAGAAAGCCCAAAATTTCCACCTACCTGGGATTGAAAAACTTCTCCGGGTTTAGTACTTATATAATTGGTAAGACCAGCTATGAAGAGCTGATCCAACCTTCCGGCTTTAATGATAACTGTTTCGTGATTAGTTCGGGTCCTATTCCACCTAATCCAGCCGAGTTGTTACTCCAGGAAAAGGTAGTTCAACTGTTTGAAAGATTACGTCAGGAATTTGACTATGTGATCATTGATACTGCACCAATCGGTCTGGTGACAGATGCGCAGTTGCTGGCAAGATATGCAGATGCGACTATCTATGTCGTACGACAGAACTATACCTTCAAGCAACAGCTGCAGATCGTAAATGACCTGTACCAGCAGCACAAAATGCCGAAACTGAACATCGTGGTGAATGATGTGCGTAAAGGTGATAGAAACGGTTATGGTTACGGTTACGGATATGGTTATGGCTATGGCTACAACGTGTCTGAAACGGAAAGACCATTATTATCTAAACTGACAAAAAAAATCAGGAAATAAATAAAACAATGGATTTAAAGGGTAAAAAGGTACTGGTAACCGGAGCTGATGGCTTTATTGGTAGTCATCTGGTAGAACGCTTGCTGGATGAAGGATGTAAAGTAAAAGCATTTGTTTATTATAACTCTTTTAACAGCTGGGGATGGCTTGATTCATTTCCAAAAGAGAAATTAGCACAACTCGAGGTATTTGCAGGTGATGTACGTGATCCAAATGGGGTACGTACTGCTATGAAAGATATCGATATTGTCTTTCATCTTGCCGCCCTTATCGCGATCCCTTTTAGCTACCATTCACCTGACTCCTATATCGATACCAATGTAAAAGGTACGCTGAACATTGTGCAGGCAGCCAAAGACCTGGGTACCGCCCGGGTACTGGTTACCAGTACGTCGGAGGTGTATGGTACTGCCCAGTATATTCCGATTGATGAGAAACATCCCCGTCAACCTCAATCACCTTACTCTGCTTCCAAGATCGGTGCTGACTGTATTGCAGAATCTTTCTACAGAAGCTTTGACCTGCCACTCACGATCGTAAGACCATTCAATACTTTTGGTCCACGTCAGTCTGCACGTGCGGTGATACCTACTATCATTACACAGCTGTTGAACGGTAAGGAAGAAATTAAGCTGGGTGACCTGATCCCTACACGTGATTTATTGTTTGTGAAAGATACAGCCAACGGTTTCGTGGAAATCGCGAAGAGCGATAAACTGATCGGTCATGACTGTAATATCGCTACACAATCTGAAATTTCAGTAGGCGATCTGGCACAGGAGCTGATCAACCAGATCAATCCGAATGCAAAAATCGTGACTGATAATGAGCGCTTAAGACCTGAGAAATCTGAAGTGTTCCGTTTGTACGGTGCGAATGCAAAGATCCAGGAGTATACAAACTGGAAACAGCAGTATAGCCTGAAAGATGGTCTGGCTGATACGATAGAGTGGTTTAAGGACAAAGAAAATTTAAAGCAGTATAAAGCCGATATATACAATATATGATACCGTTATCTGTGCCAAACCTGGCGGGAAATGAATGGAAATATGTGAAAGATTGCCTGGATACAAACTGGGTGTCTTCAGTAGGTAGTTATGTAAATCAGTTCGAAGAAATGTCGGCCGCCTTTACCCATACCAAAAAGGCGATAGCGACCAGCAATGGTACTGCTGCACTACATATCAGTCTGTTGCTGGCAGGTGTTAAACAGGGAGACCTGGTGGTATGTCCGAACATCACATTTGTAGCACCTGTAAACGTTATCAAATATCTGGGAGCAGATCCTGTATTGATAGATGTGGATGCCTACACCTGGCAGTTGGATGTAAACCTGTTGGAAAGTTTTCTGAGTAATAACTGTGACCTGGAAGATGACGGTGTTTATCACAAAGATAGCGGCAAGAGAGTAAGTGCCATCGTACCGGTGCATGTACTGGGCAATATGGTGGATATGGAGCAGTTAATGTCCTTATCAAAGAAGTTTAATATCCCTGTTGTGGAAGATGCTACGGAAGCACTGGGGTCTACCTATCACGGTCAGCCGGCGGGTTCTATGGGGCTGTTTGGATGCCTGAGTTATAATGGTAATAAAATTATCACTACCGGTGGTGGTGGTATGATCCTCACGAATGATGAGGAGTTGGGCAAAAAGGCAAAACACCTTACTACACAGGCTAAGTCAGACCCAATGGAATATTTTCATGATGAAGTTGGTTACAACTACCGTCTTGTAAATATTCTGGCGGCGATGGGCGTAGCACAGATGGAACAGCTGCCTGGTTTTATCGAAAGAAAAAGAGTTATTGCGGCATTATATAATGAAGGGCTGAAAGATATACCGGGCTTTATGCCCCAGGTGCTCACAGAGGGTGTAGTAGCTAACTGCTGGCTGTATACAGCGGCGTTTTCCAACAGTAGGGGATTGCTGCAATTCCTGAATCAGAACAGTGTTCAGACACGTCCGTTCTGGGTGCCTATGAACAGGCTGCCAGCATTTGCAAATGATATTTATTATTCAGAAGCCGATATCAGTAATATGGTATATGAGCAATGCCTGAGTCTTCCATGTTCGACAAATATTACTGACGACGAAGTGAAGACGGTCATTGCAAAAATAAAGGAGTTCTATGCCTAAGCAGTCCCTGATACTGATAGGAGGCGGTGGTCACTGCAAATCCGTTCTGGAAGTGATCCGTACTTCAGGTAAATGGCACGTAGCAGGCATACTGGACAGAAGGGAACTGATAGGCACAAATGTATTGGATCAAAAGATCATTGGAACAGATGATGAACTGGATGCGTACATCGCAGCAGGTCATCATTTTTTGATTACCATTGGCCAGATAAAAAGTGCACAACCAAGACAACGTATTTTTGAATCGCTGCTGGCCAAAGGTGCTCCTATTGCAACGGTGATTGCTGATGAAAGAGGGGTATCTGCATATGCAGCGATTGGTGCAGGTACGGTTATTCATCACCGGGTATCTGTGAATGCAGATGTTATGATCGGGCAAAACTGCATCATCAACACGGGCGCAAATGTAGAACACGACTGTCGTATTGGTGATCATACGCATATTTCCACGGGTGTATTACTGAATGGTAATGTGGTGGTAGGAGATACATGCATGCTGGGCACAGGCAGTATCGTATCGCATGGTGTGCAGATAGCAGCACATACCATTGTAGGCGCCGGCTCCCTTGTTATCAGGGATATCACCGTTCCCGGTACATATGTAGGTGTTCCCTGCAAAAAAATATAGAGATGAAAAAAGTAATAATCATAGCCGAAGCCGGTGTGAATCATAATGGTAGCATGGAAAATGCTTTCAGACTGATCGAAGCGGCAGCAGTGGCAGGTGCGGATTATGTAAAATTCCAGACTTTCAAAGCCGCAAAACTGGTGAGTAAAACCGCTCAGCAGGCCGAATACCAAGAAAAGAATATGGGGGGTAAATCAACCCAGTTCGAAATGCTGAAAAAACTGGAAATCACCGAAGAACAGCATTATTTGTTAAAAGCCCACGCGGAGAAAAATAATATCCGCTTCCTCAGCACCGGGTTTGACGAAGAGAGTGTAGATTTCCTGGACAATCTTGGGATAGACCTCTTCAAAGTACCTTCCGGTGAAATCACCAACTATCCTTACCTGAAGCATATCGCGGCCAAAAAGAAGCCGGTGATACTGTCTACAGGCATGACTACCCTCGGAGAAATTGAAAATGCAGTGAATGTACTGTTGGATAATGGAATTCCTAAACAGCATATCCAGATCCTGCATTGCAATACTGAATATCCTACACCGATGAAGGATGTAAACCTGCGTGCCATGAACACGGTTAAGGTGGCCTTTGGGGTAGGAGTAGGTTATTCTGATCATACGCTGGGTATTGAAGTTCCCCTGGCGGCAGTGGCATTAGGCGCTGAAGTGATCGAAAAACACTTTACGCTGGATAAAGAGATGGAAGGACCGGATCACAAAGCTTCTTTAAATCCGGTAGAACTACAGCAGATGGTAAGCGGCATCCGCAATGTGGAACTGGCCATGGCAGGAGATGGTTATAAGCAACCCAGCGAGAGTGAAAAGAAGAATATGGCCGTGGCGAGAAAGAGCATTCACCTGAATAAAGAGCTTGCACAGGGCACGGTAATCACAGAAAAAGATCTGTTGATGATACGCCCGGGTGACGGAATTTCACCATTTGAAATGGATAAAATTGTTGGCCGTAAGGCAGGTAAAGACTTACCGGCATTTCATAAACTCAGTTGGTCTGATATCGCATGAGAGTAGCTATTTTGACAAGTTCCAGGGCGGATTACGGAATATACAAACCGCTGATCAAAGCGTTGTACGCAGATGATTTTTTTCAGCCTGCCATCATTGCTTTTGGTACACATTTGTCTGCCTGTCATGGGCAGACGGTGAAGGCGATTGAGCAGGACGGATACAAGGTGGACTATAGAATAGCTTCGATGCTGCTAACAGATGATGATGCATCTATTTCTACGGCGATTGGACTGACCACCATCCGCTTTGCAGATTTCTGGCAGGCACACGCTGCAGAATTTGATATTGTATTTTGCCTGGGTGACCGCTATGAGATGTGTGCGGCTGTGGTGGCTGGCCTCAGCTTTGGGGTGAAATTTGCACATCTGCATGGTGGCGAAACAACTTTAGGCGCTATTGACAATGTATTCAGGCATACCATCACTATGGCATCGCATTTGCATTTTGTTGCCACCGATGTGTTTGCTGAAAGAGTATACACCTTACTGGACGATCAGCAGGCCAACGTGACGGTTACCGGCGCCCTGAGCCTGGATAATCTCAGCAGCCTTCCCTTATTGAACAAAAGGGCATTCAACGACAAATGGAATATTGACCTGGATATACCTTCTATTTTGATCACCATCCATCCGGAAACGGTGGGCGCAGATCAGAATATCATCCATTTGCTGGAAGTGCTGGGAGCACTGGAAACACTGGCATCCACGTATCAGCTGGTGATCACTATGCCAAATGCAGATACCAATGGCAGTGTGTTTCGCCAGGCATTTCAGACAATCGGACAAGCTAATTCGGAAAAGATAAAACTGATAGAAAATTTTGGTACCCAAAGCTATTTTTCCTGCATGCAACACGCAAGTATGCTCCTGGGAAATACCAGCAGCGGTATCATAGAAGCAGCCTCTTTTAATAAATATGTCATTAACCTGGGCGACAGGCAGAAAGGCAGACTGGCAGGTAGTAATGTACTACATGTACCATTCAGCAAAACTGCCATGCTGGAAGCGGTTAACCTCGCCGCAAAAGCAGGACCTTACACAGGTGAGAATATTTATTTTAAGGGCGGAGCAGCAGAAAGGATTATACATACCCTTAAGCAGCTTTAAACCTCAAAAAGTTATGGCAGATTACAAAAAACACCTAATAAACCAGGACGCAACGCTGATGGAAGGACTGGCACGACTAAATGTGCTGGCCAGTGATACAATTTTATTTGTAGTAGATGAAGATGACAAATTAGTTGGCTCACTAACGGATGGAGATATTCGCAGAGGTTTGCTCAGAGGCTTGCAGCTTGATAGCTATGTGCGTGATTTCATTGCCAAACCCCCAAAGATCATTCAAAAAGGGAAGTATACCGCTGAACAGATCATTGAGTACAGGAAGAATAATCTGAAGATCATTCCTGTGGTAGACAGCGAAGGCCGTATACAGAATATTGTGAACTTCCGTTACCACCGTTCCTACCTGCCTGTAGATGCCATCATCATGGCAGGCGGCAGGGGAGAGCGCCTGAAACCACTGACTGATAACACACCTAAACCGTTATTGAAAGTAGGTGATAAACCTATTATCGAATATAATATTGACAGACTCGTGAGCTATGGTATTGACGATATATGGGTGTCTGTACGCTACCTGGGCGAGCAGATTGAAGCGCACCTGAAAGATGGCAGTGAAAAAGGTGCTACTATTAAATACATATGGGAAGATACCCCGTTAGGTACGATCGGCGCGGTTTCCAAAATCAGGGAATTAAGCCAGGACTATGTGCTGGTGAGTAATTCAGACCTGCTCACTGACCTGAACTACGAAGACTTTTTCCTGGACTTCATTGCCAAAGATGCCATGCTTTCTATAGTGACGATTCCATACCATGTAGAAGTGCCTTACGCAGTGCTGGAAACAGATGAATCAAATGTACGCTCTTTCAAAGAGAAGCCTACTTATACATATTATTCCAATGGAGGCATTTACCTGATGAAAAGGGAATGCCTGCACCTGATTCCCGAAGGTGGATTTTTTAATGCCACTGACCTCATGGAAGCATTGATTTCAAGAGGAGATAAGGTGGCATCTTATCCGTTACATGGGTACTGGCTGGACATTGGTAAACATGAAGATTTCAAAAAGGCACAGGAAGACATTAAATATATCCGATTTTAGTATATGCCGGTATTAGTAACAATATGTGCCCGGGGTGGATCCAAAGGAGTACCGGGCAAGAATATCAAGCCCTTGGGTGGCAGGCCGCTGATAGATTATTCTATTAAAATGGCGCAGGCGTTTGTAGCAAAATACGATGGAGTGATCGCATTGTCTACAGACGATGAAGGTATCATTCGCGTAGCTGCGGAGTGTGGTATTACTACCAATTACAAGCGCCCGGCTGAGCTGGCATCTGATACTGCCGGTAAAGTTGATGCCATTGCCGACCTCTTGTTTTTTGAGGAAGGACAGCGCAATAAAAAATTCGAATACCTGCTGGACCTGGATGTGACGTCTCCTTTCCGTACCATGGAAGACCTTGAAACAGCCTTCCAGGCTTTCAAAGCGGATGAAAACGCGCTCACTTTATTTTCCGTAAGTAAAGCGGGGCGTAATCCATATTTTAATATGGTGGAACAAAAGGAAAATGGATTCTTTGGCGTAGTAAAACCTGCAGGCAGTGGCTTTTTGAGCCGTCAGGCATCTCCCCAGGTTTATGATATCAATGGATCCTTTTATTACTACAGACGTTCATTTTTTGATATGGGTACAAACAAGGTGATTACAGAAAGGTCTATGATATACGATATGCCTCATATTTGTTTCGATGTGGATCATCAGATCGATTTCGACTTTATGGAGTATCTGGTAAATAATGGGAAGGTTGGCATTGAATTACTTTAACAGGTGAAAACAATACATTATCTCTTACATATGTTCCGTATATGTTGCGTAATTATGCTAATCGCGCTGGCAGGTTGTAAAAAGTCGGGTAATCTGGTAACCTATGACGACCGGCTTAAACTGATTGACGACAACAGCATTGTTGTGGTGAATGACGATGCCGAAGAGCAGCGCAAATCAGAAGCACTTGTATTCAAAAAGGATGTGCTGATGGCTAATTCCCAGTTCCCGGGCGGTTTTGGCTATCCTGAGTTACTGATCACCCAAAGTGGCCATTGGATCCTGTCAGCCGTAGGCCATTCCGTAGGTCTGATCGATACGGATAGCGCAACGATTGCGCTCGCGTCCAGTTACGACCTGGGCGAGACCTGGACCCTGGATTCTACGCTACAGGAAAAGGTGGGCGAAATTAATATTTCCATGCCCAATATGCTGGATGTAGGGAATAATAAAAGATTGCTGGTGTTCCTGGCCAAAAATTCCTCTTCAGACATAAATTTGTATGTGAAAGCCAGCAATGACGGAGGCGAAACCTGGCAGCCGCTGATAAATATCAATCCGCTTCATGACGGTTACAACGTTATTAGCAATTCCAAACTGATACAATTGAAATCTGGCCGGCTGTTGCTACCGGTTGCCTTTGCACCTGAAATTTATAAGTATTATAACCAAACGACCATGTTCTGTTATTATAGTGATGATTATGGTCTGACCTGGCAAAAAAGCAGAGTCTATGGGGCCAGTGTGCCGCTGCAGGAACCTTGTGTAACAGAGCTGGGCAATGGCAAACTACTTATGGCCATCAGGAGTACAGCGGGTGGCGTATTGTTCTCTACCAGCAGTGATCAGGGCATTAGCTGGTCTGACATATCCAAATCTGCGATAAATACGCCGGAAGCACCGGAAACAATAGTCTATTCTCCGACCTATAATTGCCTGTTTATGGTATGGAACAATGCCACCTACGATCCGGCAATTTTTGATAAACGGAATCCATTGACATTGGCAGTAAGTTTTGATAATGGCAAAACCTGGGAAAAGAAAATTGATCTCGAAAATACAACTGGCTACTCGTACAGTTATCCATCTGTGAAGATTGCCGGCAAGCAGCTCATTATTACATACAACAAATACAACAAGGCAGGGGCTTTACCCCGCATCGCACTTGCAAAGGTGGATATAGAAAAATTAATTAAATGAACCTCCGGCAGATCTTACAACACCCTCTTCTGAAAGGAGGCCTGATTTACGCGCTCACAGATGCCATCAACAAAGCGGTACCATTCCTGATATTGCCTTTGCTGACCTTTTATCTGACTCCTTCGGATTATGGAGTGGTGGCTAATTATACTGTATATACTTCCATCTTATTGGTCTTTGCCGGAATTAACTTACATGGTACTATTTCTGTAAACTTTTATAAGTTCGACAAGGAACAGGTTGCCAGTTATATTTACAACCTTTGTCTTATCCTCGCAGTTTCTACCGTGATCTGTTTTGTAGCGATTGCTTTAGGAGGCGATCTGATCAGGGGATTTTTGCCAATTAATAATTTTTATCTGCTGATGGGTGTGATGATCACACTCGCACAGGTGATTACACTGTTTAACATGGAGCTGTGGCGACTCGAAGAAAAGCCACTTAGCTTTGGTGTATACCAGATCACACAGACCTTGCTGAACTTTTTGCTTACGCTGGTATTTGTGATCAGTCTGAAGTATAGGTGGGAGGGGCGTGTATGGGCAATTGCGTTGTCTACATTTGTATACGGAATATTCAGTCTCGGTTTTATCTGGCGAAGGGGATATCTGAAGCCGGTTTATAATAAGGCTTATATTAAAGATGCGCTGGGTTTCGGTTTGCCATTGCTGCCGCATGCTATGAGTATATGGGTACGAACCGGTATTGACAGAGTTTTCCTGACGAAATTTTATGGTACAGAAGCGACAGGTTTGTATGCTACCGGTTTTCAGTTTGGTTTGTTGTTGTCCTTCATGAACCTTGCTTTTAACAATGCTTACATTCCTTATCTCTATAAAAACCTGGGTAGGGAAAACAATGAACCGCTTAAGCGGAAGCTGGTATTCTTTACCTATGCTTATGGTGTGGTTCAGGTAGTGCTTGCCCTGATCCTCATTGTGGTATCTTATTTTATAGTCGATCATTTTCTGTCAAAGAGTTATATCGAAGCCAGGGATTTCATCAGCTGGTCTATGTTTACCCAGGTATTCCAGGGTATGTACCTGATGGTAGCCTGTTATTATTTCTATGCGAAGAAGACAAAGCAGTTGGCGTATATTACGTTTTCCGCTGCGCTGGTGCAGGTAGGTACTTCGTATTATTTTATCCGTCATTACGGTCCTATCGGGGCTGCGTATTCTGCTACAATTATTGCGGTGATCACATTTGTGGCAGTATTGATATTTTCGAATAAGGTATATAGGATGCCTTGGTTAAAGCCGTCATTAAAATGAAAGCAGTATATGTAATTGTCTGCACGAAACCGTTACAATGGTTCAATGCGCTGAATATAGATTTTCCCGGGCAGGAAGATCGTATTCTGATTGTGGTAAACTCTTTCAAAGACGCTGTGATATTTTATAACAGGGTAAAAGAATATGATGCGACATGGTCAGATGTGATCTTCGGACAAACGAGGGAGGATTCATATGCCCTGGTAAAACAGTTGGCTTCTCAATATACAATTGAACGGTTATATGTAGATTGCGATTACGGCAGCATTGGTGGAGCGTATGCAAAACTGCCTGTAAGTAATCTGTATGTAATAGAGGAAGGCCTTGGACCCTATGTGGATAAGGTAAAAAAGGGAACCCCTAAACGATTGATCTTTAAGCTGAAAGGTTGGGGCGCCTTCTTGGGTGGCAATAGCCATACGAAAGGAATTTACCTATACAATCATTCCTATTACAGGCATGTACATAAGGGATATAAGAAAGAGATTCTTTCTTTCAGAACCGATTTCTTTAGTGCGCTGGCAGCCCGCCGGGAATTGCTGGAAAAGGTAGCGGGGCTGGAACTGCCTGCTGGCGTTCAGGGAGGCAAAAAGGTGGCATTTTATTTGACCGCCTACAGTATTAATCCTGATGTGATTAAATTTCTTACGGAAAACATAGATCAATTCGATAATATTATAATAAAAATACACCCGCATCTGGCCAATAACTTCAGGATTGAAGATCATACAGACAAGATCCCTGCAGAAAAGCTGACAGTAATGTCAAACAGTGTACTGGCTGAAATAATCATCAGCCGGCTGGCGGAAGGCAATGAACTAACGGTGGTACACGAAAGTAGTACGACCTGTCTGTATGTGGATGAAAATTCCATGAAGGTGATCAATATGGGCAAGGTGTTACAGGAAGAATTTGGTACATTCAGAAAGATGTACCTGGAAAATTTTGCGTAAAACTGGAATGAAAGAAAGGAAGACATATATACTGGTAGGATTTATTCTCTTACTCTACGTAGTAATCATTTTGCAGAATGACAACACGCATGCTGTGTCATTGCTGAACCTGCTGACTTTTGGTGCGATTGTTTTAATCTCGGCTATTGGGGTGTTTGAAGATCAGTACCCTTATTCGATGAAGAAGTTCTTCTGGATCTTCAACCTGGTATTCCTGGGTTATATTCCTACAATGCAATACCTGAACAACCGATATCCCTGGATAGGTGAGAAGTTGAGCGACGACCTGGTATTGAAAGTGAATATTCTGGTGATTATCTGTCTGCTGCTGTTCAGGTTCTTTTATAAGTATTTCTCCGGTAAAACTATTACCAGGCAACCTACAGAGAAGGTGGCTGATGATGTGAGCAAATCCCGTTATTACTGGATTGGCGGAACCCTGTTCTTTGTTTTTTGTGCGCTGATTATAGCCAGGTCCGGAGGTATTGTATTTGTGCGTTCTGATCTGATCAGTGCTACATCGGATAATGCGGGCAATACCACTGAGAACCTTTTGGTAGATAAAGTGGCCAGGTCCTGGATGTTGATCTATGCTATTATTACAATTCAATTATATAAATACAAGCGTGTTTCCCTGTTCTGGTTGGTGACTATCCTGGCGGCTACTGTGCTGACCAATTTCCCACTTGCGCTGCCCCGTTATCTGGCCGCTACAATTTATATTGGGCTGGCGCTTACATACAGGCGCTGGTTTAATAATCCGAATCTGTTTCCGATTATAATTATAGCTTCCCTGTTTTATATATTCCCTATCATGACAGAAGCACGGCATGATTATTTTTCTGTGGAATATGTAGCAAGTAACTTCTCTGAGATTTCTGCCAAAGCATATAGCTCCGGTGACTTTGATGCATATACTATGTTGTGTAAGACTGTGGAATATACGGATCTGAGAGGGATCGTATATGGTGAGCAACTTTCCGGCGTATTGTTATTCTTTGTTCCCCGTAGTTTCTGGCCCGATAAACCCGTCGGAAGCGGGTATTTTATAGGCCAGAAAAATGGCTTTTATTTCCTGAATGTGTCCTGTCCTTACCTGGCTGAAGGATACCTGAATTTTGGTATCCCAGGCGCTTTACTCCTGGTTTTATTGTTTGCACTGATCTTTGCAAGATTGGATAAATTTTATTGGACAAACGTAAACCGTGGTATTCAATTGAATTTCTGGATATTGATTTATCCAACTTTACTGGGCATGTTCTTCTTCATGATGAGAGGAGATCTGTTGTCATCCTATGCCTACACTTTTGGTATGGTGGTGACTGCATATCTGGTCTATCTTTTGGTGAAGAAGAAAGCCAAAAAGAAAAAGTTCAGGGTAGGGCAGGATGAAAATTTCATGCCTGTCACTAATCAAGAGTTATTCAGATTGTCATCAAATTAAAACCATTTGTATGAAACTCCTTAATTGGTTATTGTTAGGAATGCTTATTGCATGCCAGACATCACAGGCGGCAACGGTATATGTATCAGTAAACGGGAATGACAGGAATGCAGGGACTTCCGCAACTGCATCATTGGCTACAGTAAAGGGCGCTGTCGCAAAGATTCAGCAACTCGGTGGCGGTACCATCAATTTTTTGGCCGGCACATACTACATCGATGCACCGATCAACCTCTCAGGCAGTACCAGCATCGTGTTTCAACCTTATAACAATGCGAATGTAATAATATCCGGCGCCAGATTGGTGACCGGCAAACTCAGTAAGAAGGGGAATATCAATATTCTCACACCTGATGATCCATCCCTGCTGAGAAAAGGAGCGTTACAGTTATTTGCTGGTGAACAACGCCTGAAACAGGCAGAGTCACCGAATGACGACAACTACTTTTATATTAAAAGTGTAACGGAAGATGCCAGCGGTAAGAAAACTGTGAATCTGGATACGGCTGCCAATAACCTGGGCAGTATATTAAAGTCGACTGATGGTGCTACCGTAAAGGTGTATACGAAATGGAACTTTACACAGTACCCCATTACATCTGCAGCTGGCAAGAGTTTTACTTCGACAGGAATGGCTATCTCTAAGTTCACGCCCTGGAACTCAGGTACCCGCGTGAAAATTGTCAACACTTTGGCGGCACTGGATGATGATGGTGAATTTTATACAGATGGTAAAACCATTAGCTTTATAGCATCTGGCACACAGATATATGCACCCACCACCGATGTATTGTTCAACATTACCGGTAGTGGTATCTCCTTCAAAAACCTGCACTTCAAATATTCCGGTTGTGTATTGCCTGATAAGGGTTTTGATCCTCAGCAGGCAGCGGCTGCATATCAGGCGGCTATCCAGGCGGACAATGCCAGCAACCTAACTTTTGACGGGTGTTCCTTTGAACACTTTGGTTATAATGTGATGTGGTTCAGGAATAATGTTCATCATGTTATAGTGAGCAACTGCCTGTTTAGCGACATGGGTATGGGGGCAGTGAAATCAGGTAATTATACTGCTGTTAGCGATCCTTCGCAGCTGACTTCTGATATCAAAATTACAAACAATATCATCAAAACAGGTGGCAGATTGAACCCGGCGGCTCCAGGTATCACTTCTTTCAATGTCAGTGACCTGACCATTTCCAACAACGATATCAGTGATATGTTTTACTCCGGCATATCTACAGGTTGGACCTGGGGGTTCAAAACGACGCTGAACAAAAATATAACCATCAGCAATAACGTCATTCACGAAATAGGACAGGGCGTGATGGATGACCTGGGTGGCATCTACACGCTGGGACTCAATGCTAACTCTTCTATTACGCACAATGTAGTGTACGATATTCTCTGCTACCGATATGGTGGCTGGGGCATTTACCTTGATCAGGGTTCATCAGACTTCACCATCCAGAATAATATCGTGTACAACACGAATTCAGGTGGTTTCTTCCTAAGCCAGGGACGTGACAATAAAGTGCACAATAACATTTTTGCCAATGGCCGCAGTTACCAGATGAAGATCGGGGCATTTGATGGCAAGTCTGTAAACAATACCATTACCAAGAATATTATCGTAGGTGATGGCAGTTCAAACTGGCTGGATGGGTATTGGAGCAAAATGGCGATCAACCTGGACAGTAATGTGTACTGCTCTAATGCACAAAACGTGCAGAAGATCTTTGCGAACGGTGATCTGAACTATTGGCGCAAACTCTCTAACAAAGACAAAAATTCGGTAGTGGTAGCTAATACAAAGGTGGAAGATGAGGATGTAAAAAGTCAGTCATTCGTCAACAATAGTCTGAAGCAACAGATCGGATTTAAGAATATAGATGTACAGAATGCAGGTGTGACTGCTGAAAACAGCTATAAGAACACTGCTAATATTAAAAGGACCAGTGAAGTATACTGGAAAAGCCTGAATAAGCATAAGTTTGATCCCAATCAAAACGGGAATTAATAGACATGAATATAGATTCATTACAGGAAAAGAAAAGTTTGATCTTTTTTGGTGAAAAGCCCCCCAGAACAATCCATGGTGCCAGTATTTCAAGTGGTATTAACCTGGCCATGCTGCAGGATTATTTCAATATTAAAATAATAGAGGAATTTGCAGATTTGAAATATCATGGGCGTTTTTCACTAAATAAAAGTTTCGTATTCCTGGGTGCGATCAAAGAATTGCAACAGGCACTTGCCCGCAACACGTACGATTGCTTTTATGGTGTATTATATTTTTCGTCATTTGGCATTATAAAGAATTATCTGGCGCTGTCTTTGTATAGAAGAGCGAACCCTGCAGGTAAAGTTTACCTGCATATTCATAGAAGTGATTTTGACCGGTTCCATGCATCGAAGCTGAATCGCTTTTTTTTCAGTAAGGTGCACCGAATGACAGACCGGTTTATTTTGTTATCAGCTCAGCAACAGGATGATTTTCCTGTTGCTGCTGATAAGAAAGTAGTGTTGTTCAATACGATTGAACAGGAAGGGATGAGCAAGGTGCACAAAGAGAAGGAGCAGGTTTTACGCTGTATCTACATTGCAAATTACATTGAGGAGAAAGGTGTGGGTGAACTGACGCGTGTATTTTGCCAGCTGCCAGCAGCCAGTTATTACCTGGATTGCTATGGCAATGTTACTCAGCCAGCTTACTGGGAAATGCTTACAGCTGGTATAGCCGGACAGGTGCATATTCAATTACACCAGGCAATTACTGGTGATCAGAAATTCCAGGCCTTGTGCGCCGCAGATGTATTTATTTTCCCTTCTCATAACGAAGGTATGCCGCTTGTATTGCTGGAAGCAATGAGTTTAGGATTGCCGGTGATCACCACTTGTGTAGGATATGTGAATGAACTGCTGGGTGATGATTATCCTTTTTATTGCGAGCCAAAGAATGAAGCCTCCCTGAAAGATTGTATCGAACGATTTAAAAGGTATGAAGATAAAGCTGGATTGTCTGTTATGTTGCTACAACGGTACCAGACTCATTTTTCCAGGCAATCGCACCAACAAAATTTGAAACGTATATTCTCTCTATAATATGAAAGTGAGTATTATAACTGTTGTGTATAACAACGAAAGGTATATTGATCAGGCCATAAAGTCTGTGCTGTCACAAGACTATCCAGATATCGAATACATCGTAAAAGATGGTGGCTCGAAAGATAATACAATGGAAGTGGTGAATAGGTATAAAGACCGGATTGCCAAAATTTCTTCTGAAAGAGATAAGGGTATTTATGATGCCATGAACAGGGGCATCGAAATGACTACCGGCGAGGTAGTTGGTATATTAAATTCCGACGATATTTATTACGATACTCATACCATCAGCAATATAATGCAGGTGTTCAAAGAGAATCCTGATGTGGATGCCGTGTATGGCAATATCGTTTACTTCAGGGAGAACGACTTTGATAAAGTGGTGCGTACCTGGAGGACCAGACAGTATGTTAAGAACTTTTTCGAAAGGGGAGAAGTACCACCACATCCGGGACTGTTTGTGCGCAAAGCGGTGTATGATAAAATAGGCACTTATTACCCCAATTTCAAAATATCATCTGACTACGAATTCATGCTCAGGGCTTTCCGTGTGAATAATTACAAGCCTTATTTTTTAGATAAGACAATTGTAAAAATGCGCATGGGTGGAGAAAGTACCCGGAGTATTAAAAACATCATGCTGGGTAACCGCGAGATCATGCAGGCCTGGAAGATGAACAAGCTACCTGTACCAGCATTGCTATACGCATACAGGGTAGTGAAGAAACTGAAGCAGTTGGTATAACAATTTTTAAAATCAATTTAGAAAATGAAAGTAGCACTCATTACAGGGATTACCGGTCAGGATGGTGCATACCTGGCAGAATTGCTGTTAAGCAAGAATTACATTGTACATGGTATCAAAAGAAGAAGTTCTCTTTTGAATACTGACAGGATCGACCATCTCTACCAGGACCCTCATGAGCAAAACAGAAATTTTATCCTGCATTATGGTGACCTCACAGATTCGACCAATCTGATCAGGATTATACAGGATGTACAACCTGATGAAATATATAACCTGGGCGCAATGTCTCATGTAAAAGTGAGCTTTGATACCCCTGAATATACTGCCAATGCAGATGGAATTGGTACCCTGAGGATCCTGGAAGCAGTAAGACTCCTGGGCCTGACTAAGAAAACAAAGATTTACCAGGCGTCTACTTCTGAGTTGTATGGTCTGGTGCAGGAGGTGCCACAGTCTGAACGTACACCGTTCTATCCACGTAGCCCTTATGCTGTGGCTAAGATGTATGCCTTCTGGATCACGGTGAACTACAGGGAAGCATATGGTATGTATGCCTGCAATGGTATCCTGTTTAACCATGAAAGTCCGCTGAGAGGAGAGACCTTCGTGACCAGGAAAATTACCCGCAGCGTAGCCCGTATTTCTATGGGGCTTGCAGAAAAACTGTACCTGGGGAACCTGGATGCAAAACGCGACTGGGGTCATGCGAAAGATTATGTAGAAGCAATGTGGCGCTTATTGCAACAGGAGCAACCGGAAGATTTTGTAATCGCTACAGGTGTAACCACCACTGTAAGAGACTTCGTAAAGAAAGCATTTGCAGTAGCAGGTATTGAAGTGGAATTCTCTGGTGAAGGCGTGAACGAAATCGGTGTGGTAAAAACGTTGCATAACAAGGATACCAACCTGGAAATCGGGCAGGAAATCATATGTGTAGATCCACGTTATTTCCGTCCTACAGAAGTAGAACTGCTGATCGGCGATCCTACCAGGGCACAGACCAAACTGGGATGGACGCCAAAGTACGACCTGGATATGTTGGTAGAAGAAATGGTGGAAGCAGATATCAGCCTGTTTAAGAAAGAGAAGTTACTGAAAGAGCATGGTTTTGAGATCATGAATCAATACGAATAGTACAATTTATATGATTTTATTAACCGGTGCCAGTGGATTTCTTGGAAAAATTATCAGGGAAGAACTGGCCGATTCAGACCTTGTACATACACTGGGCAGAGGTGCGCAGCATGATATCGTCTGTGATCTTTCGAAAGAAGGATTCAGTACGCAACATGCTTATTCACTGGTGGTACATTGTGCAGGAAAGGCACATTCAGTACCTAAAACGGAGGAAGAAAAGACAGCGTTTTTTCAGGTAAATTATGAGGGAACTACACGGTTGTGTCAATCATTGAGTGCCAGCGGAAAACCGCCGGCACGCTTTGTTTTTATCAGTACGGTAGCGGTCTATGGGGTAGAGGAAGGAGCAGCGATCAGTGAAACGCATCCGTTAGCTGGCACTACGCCATATGCCCAAAGTAAAATTCAGGCAGAAGCGTTTCTGGCAGAGTGGTGCAAGGTGAATGGTGTGACCCTGTCTATTGTGCGGTTACCGCTTATTGCAGGGCCAAATCCTCCCGGTAACCTGGGGGCGATGATCAATGGCATCAAAACAGGCCGATACCTGAGTATAAAGGGTATAAAAGCCCGGAAAAGTGTGGTGATGGCGGCAGATGTGGCCGCCATTATTCCCCGTATGAGTGAGGTAGGTGGAATTTATAACCTCACTGACAGCTATCATCCTACCTTTCCTGAAATAGAAGCATTGATTGCAGCACAGTCAGGAAAGGGACTCCCAATGGCGATCCCATTGTGGATGGCCAGAATGCTAGGTCGTATAGGTGACCTGGCCGGAAATAAAGCGCCGATCAATTCCCTGAAACTGCGTAAGATCATATCAACACTTACCTTTGACGACAGTAAAGCGCAAAAAGAGCTGGACTGGCGCCCCCGCAGGGTATTAGATGAATTCAAAATTTAACAGATGAGTTATTTGGTATTAGCCATTTCATTGTTCATGCTGATCTTAATATATTTTAAGGTAGCGGACCATTTTAATATTATTGACAAGCCCAACGAGAGAAGTTCGCACAAAGAAGTTACCATTAGAGGGGGAGGCGTTATTTATTTATTTGCGGGACTGGCATTGTTAATCAATGATTTTGCAACATACTGGCCCTTTGTAGCAGGGTTGATGACGATTGGTGTGATTAGTTTTCTGGACGATGTATTTACGTTGAGTAACAGGATACGTATTATATTTCATATAGCTGCGGTAAGCCTGTTATTTTATTTTCTGTCGGTCTTTACGTTTCATCTTGTATGGGTGATCTGCCTGTATGTGTTGGTGATAGGAATTATTAATGCCTATAATTTTATGGATGGCATTAACGGTATTACTGGTTTATATAGCCTGGTGGTATTGTTATTTTTGCAGTATGTAAATGTGTCACAGGTACATTTTGCAGGTGAGGATATGATCTGGTATCCGGCTATTGCCAGTGTGGTATTTCTTGTATTTAACTTCAGGAAGAAAGCGAAATGTTTTGCAGGAGATGTGGGAAGTGTGACGATCGCGTTCTGGATAGCAGGGTCGTTGCTACAACTCATCATTCAGACGGGGAACTATACGTATATCCTCTTCCTGGCTATTTACGGGGTAGATACGATATTGACGATCATACACCGTTTGTACCTGAAACAGAATATTTTCAAAGCACATCGTTTACATTTTTATCAGATACTGGCAAATGACAGGAAGATTCCTCATTTGTATGTAAGTACTTTGTATGCAATATTGCAGGCGATTGTATGTGTGATCGTAATATTCAATGGAAGTATGCTGAGTTTTGCGGGAGTGATCATTCCACTTGTGATTCTGTATGTAGCATTAAAACCTAAATTAATGAAACCAGTAACAGTATGAGTGAATACCAGTTATATGGAACAGGTGGGCATGCGCGGGTAGTGGCGGAACTGGCAACGATGAATGGATGGACGCTCTGTGCTGCATTTTCAGATAATGCTGAGGGAACATTCAATGGGGTTAAGATCACTCCTTATGAAGCGGGTACATTACCCCTGATCATAGCGATTGGTCATAACGCAACGAGTAAGGGAATATCGGAGCGTGTACATCCTATTGCAATTGCATTCGTGCATCCGGCAGCCGTATGTTCGCCTTCGCTGGTACCTGGTGCCGGCACGGTGATATTAGCAGGTGCGATAGTACAGGCCAATGTAAAGATCGGTAAGCAATGTATATTGAATATAGGCAGTAAGGTAGATCATGATGCTGTAATCGGTGATTATGTGCATCTGGGGCCGGGCTGTTATATTGGTGGCGGCGCTACTATTGGCGAGGGGGCGCTGATTGGACCGGGAGCCGTAGTATTGCGCAATATGCATGTGCCGGCCTGGACCGAAGTACTTCCAAATACGATATTTGACAAGGCTCCGTGAGGAGCCTTGTCAAATATCTAGAAATTGACAAGCGTAGTATCGTTACTCCACCCTGGATTATTGAGTCCTACATGCACTCCTTTACTTTCGCTGGGCAGGTCGGAGAAAAGGTTCCCTTTCAGCACTGTTTTTTTGCTCGATTGAATATTTACCTGTGTAACACCTTTTTCAGTGATCGTTCCGTAGCTGGCATCCAGCGATCTGATAATGACTGAAATGGTAGCCGGGTTAAGGGCCAATACATAAATTTCAATCGCCAGATTGGTAGTACCATGAAGAGAATCGGGTATCGCTAAGTAATAAGGAGAATAAAAACCTGCACCCCCTGAAAAGCCGGAACTGGTACCGCTGTATAATAAGATATTGTTTGCTATGCCGGCACTGACGCCTTCCGGAGGTAATGGGTAGGTGGTAGGCTGGATAGAGATATTCTTTACACTGGCAGGAATAGCATCCTGTATCTGAACTTTCAGTTTGCCTACCACCCTGTCCAAGTTCACGGCAATAGCAACGGAATCAGAAACATCAATACCCGTTTTTTTATAGAAGACATCTCCACCCGGAAAATCAAAGTATACCAGTTCATCCTGAAGATGGAGAACGGGATCTCCACCAATGTAGACTTCATTTTTGGAACCTACGAGGGCTATCGTATAATGGCCGGCTGCCAGGGAATCCAGGATCAGGCCAAAACTACCGTCGGTTGCGGTTTGGTCAATGCGTTTGACCAGCGTATTGCTGTTGTTATACACGAGATAATAAAGATGCTGAATGTAATCAGCAAGTGAATCTGCCGCATCTTTTGCATTGGCAGATGATTTCTTCCTGTCATCAAAATCTTCGGATGTTTGTGTAAATCCGTCGATAGCGATCCGGACAGGAAACTTTTGGTCTTTGTTGGGTTGTGTAGTAGAGTTGTCTTTTTTGCAGGCGAACAATATGACTGAAATCATCGCACTACATAGGAGGATGTTTTTCATTTTGGAGTATTTAAGATGATTGATGGATGAGGGATGCTACTCGATCGAGGAATAAAAATCCTAATAAATACTCATAGAAAAAAATGAACTTTTCCAACAATTTATTGTTACATACTATTATTTATAGAATAAAAAATTTATATTTGATGAAATTATAACTAGTTATTTTCTGTTTTCTATCCTATGAGTTAAGGTAAATATTTTGAGTCCTATGAAAGCCTTACAACTGACTGGTAATGGAGCAATTGTCCATTATAGGTTGATATTCCTATGTTTGTTCATTATATCCGCAAGCCAAGTGAGCGCGCAAACCATATCATTAAAAAACCCTTCTTTAGAAGGCACAGCGGGATTAGAAAAAGCAGCACCTCCCGAATGGTCTATCGTTGAAGAAACTCCTGATATACAGCCAGGTGTGTATGGAATTACAATGTCCGCATCAGCTGGTAATACATATGTAGGTATGGTCGCAACTACTTACATTCAGGAGGGTATTACCCAATTATTATCACACCCGCTCGATTCGGGCAAGAGCTACTCGTTGTCATTTGATCTGGCATACGCAGCTAATTATTCGTGGGCTATTACGTATGGCGGTTTTGCCATTTATGGTGGCAATGAATTTGGCAAGCGGGAGGAATTGTTATGGATTTCGGACAATTTTACACATACTGACTGGAAGCAGTACCAGGCGGTATTTACGCCGTCCCAAGCTTATAACTATATCATATTCAGTGCGTATAAACAACCCGGCGATTCGATTAAAAATATTGCCGGGGTATTAGTAGATAACTTCTCGTCTATCAGAGAAGTGATACAGCTGGCTTTGTCTTCAGAGAATTCATGTAATGGTGCGAATGGTGTGGCTGTGGCAAAGGTGATGAACGCTGATGACGATTATTCCTATTTATGGAGTACAGGCGATACGTCCAGTAAAGTAGTGGGCTTGAAAAATGGCGTGTATCAGGTAACAGTGAGGGGGTTACGTAAAAAGACCACTACTTATGGAAAGGTAAAAGTAAAGGCGTCAGAACTGTCGGGTACAGTGAACCTGACTCCACTGAGTTGCAATGGTGCTAAAAACGGAATTATACATGTGGCGGCCAGAGGGGGCATATTGCCTTATGCCTATTACCTGAATGATGCTGAAACAGCAAGGGCGGATTCTATATTTGCCCAACTGTCTGCAGGGAAGTATGAGGTAAAGGTAATGGATGCGGGTGGCTGTACGGCAGTGATAGACAAGATCAATTTGCAGGAGCCCGAGGCCCTTGTTGTTACGAAATTGGATGTTACGCCAGAGACCTGTGCCGGTGCGCAGGATAGTAGGTTGGTGATCGGGGCTAAAGGAGGGGTGGTTCCCTACAAATATAGCGTACCAGGCTATGCGAGGTTCCAATCCGACAGTGTCTTTACAAAATTGTCACCAGGTCATTATGTGTATTCCGTGGTAGACAAGCATCAGTGTGAGGTAACAGGTGACATTGAGATCAATAAAGACGGTAGGGGATGTAGCGTGTTTGTACCCACAGCTTTCAGTCCGAATGGGGATGGAGTGAATGATGTGTTTAGGGCAGTGGTACATGATTACATCACAAATTTTAGCATGGTGATATTCAACCGCTGGGGACAGCGGCTCTTTGAGAGCCGGAACCCGGATATTGGCTGGAATGGCACCTTTAAAGATATTTACCTGGACCCTGGAGGATACCTGTATGTCGTGACTTACACAGATAGCAAAGGTCAGGACAGGAAGCACCAGGGTACGTTGGTACTGGTGCGTTGACCTCTTTTTTCGTCTTAATGACTAAAATACAATTTGTATGTTATACTGCAATTTGGTTACTTCGCAGCATTAATATGGGGATAACCTTATAGTTTGCCAATAGCCCAAAATTTTACCAATATTTTATTGATACCTGTTATGCCTATGTTGGTTGCGAATGTTCGTATTAATATTCAATCCCTTTATTGAAGATACAGGTAAAACAACCTGATTGAGCATATTCCACATCTTCATTCTCACTTCCTTCACATATCCTAACCCTATCTGTATAAATTTTACTGGCAGTACACCGCGACTGCAGCCAATGATGCCGTAAATGGCAGCACGGTCAATGTGGTTGCGACAGACCTGGCAGACACTGAAACTGTAGTTGATTTCATAGTATAGGGTTAGTAAGTAAAACAGGAATGAAGCCCCCGGATGATTCTTCATCCTGGGGCTTCATTTTGATGTTGTTCCCATACCCAATGCCTGCACATGTAAGCGCTGGAAGTAAACCCTGCTAACCGGGAAGAGCACGGTCTGCCTAAAGACCGGCATTTAGAATTAGGATGTGAAAGAAAAATAATACTTAAGTATAGCTAGACTTGTAGGTAATACAGAATTGTTCAAACTGCACTTTATTTTATCAACGATCAGATAAACAGTGAGATAACGGGAAGATTTCTGCAGAAATCACGGTATGTATTTAGTTGTAGTCACCGGTATCCGGTGGGAATCGTATATATATCCTATGGTGTGTCTATAGATGCAGCAGGATAAGGAAATGGCGTGAAAATGATGCTGGATAAGGGACTCTGCAATATCCCATTAAAGTGGGATGGAAATAAACGAATGGCAAAAATAATAAAAGAATAATTTCTCGTTAACCAAGGGTTAACAAAATCGTATCGAGTAATGCATTAATATTGCATAACAAACATTGCAAGGGTAGCCCCAGCTACTTGATCTGAAACAAAAGAATTCGGTAACTGGGGTTAACAAACAATGGATGAAAGACCGGCTTTCCATTCATGGTTGGCCGTTTTTTTTTGCCCTAAACTCTCCCGATCAAAAAGAGGCCCCCCAGAGGAGGGCCCTGCAATACACACTCAAAAGGTTTGGTCAAACCAGGTTTTCCAATGTAAATTCTTATACCGCTATTGAAAGTTGTGGCCGATAATTCTTTAAGGAATTCTGGATCTGTTGTACAGGTACATGCCATGTCTTAAATCCCGGATAGGTATCTGAGGTAACCGCTTTGCTTGCAAATAGCACATCTGGCTTACGTCCCATACCTCCCAGATGAAAGTATTGCATGCCTGCAGTTTTGCCTAGCCCACCTGCTTCTGCCAATAACAAGTGCAATGGTGCATGTTGTAAGTATTGCTCATGTGTAGCGGCCAGATGCAACTGCATCATGTCATTACAAAACGTGAGTAATACCCCTGCTGTCAATTGCGTACCCCGACATGCCAGTAATAATGCGCTTTCAAATCCACTTGGTCTGAGTATCTGTCTGAACCATGCTTTATCAAAATGAGCGCTTCCTGATTGCAGGTGCATACTATTTCTGTAATAAATGTCTGCAAATGTATCCACGTCGTGAATCGACGTCGCCTGCCTTACCGTATATCCCTTCCGCCGGAGTAGTGACACATTATTGCCGAAGTTTTCGCCATAATTTGCTTCCTGCATAACGGGAGAAAGTGACAGGTCTATCAGCAGGCTATCGGCATGCCGTTGCAGGCGCCCTGTGCGCAACGGCTTAAAGGTCGCGTGAATGAGGGGATGCAGCAGGATACTCGACTCTGAGATCTGCTGTTCTTTGAGGAACTGTAAAAACGCAATTTCAAATCGTTCCTGTAAGCCATTGTCCAGCACCGCAAAATTCCGGCTGGCCAGCGGACCTGCAAACCCACTGATGGACTTGGTACCATCAGTTCTGCTATTTATTACCACAGGCATCGCGATATAGTCATCACGTTCTTCATAGACCAATAAAACAGGTTCGCCCGGAAATGTACTGTGATAGTGCCAGGTATGGTTAAAGTCAAATGTGTGGGCGTTTCGGATGTAACGATCCCACCGGGTATTGTCATAAATGGACACAGTAATAAAAGACATATTCTCTACTAGTTTTTCAATAAAGCATGTAAAAAAATCACTAAGCAAAAGCAACGATTACGCCATTAAATGGGGTAAAAATTATGAGTTTTATTAAATGGCTGGTTCTGGGCAAATCGAACACCTGGCGGAACACAACAGTATGGTACTGTTTTTGTAAAACAGCCCTTTAGATAAAAAATAATTTTACTATCCCTATGAGAAACCAACTGGAGAGGAGTAATTCCCCAATCATGAAATCACCAAAAAACATAAGGTGAGAATACAATCCTCCAATCATTTTTCCACCTAAGTGACCCATAAAGACTCAAGGTCTATGCCATTATAGTAATTATCTGTGAATCAATTACATAATGTAATTCTCACAACCATGCTGGCTCCAATATATTGGAGTTATCCAACTGCGTGTCCAAAATGTTGGAGTCTTGCCTGCTCGTGACCGGTCACGAGCAGGCCAATCTGTTAACGAAAGCTGGGAATATGGACTTATTCGGGTTGTTAGAATGGTTGGTTCCCAGGGAAACCACGGGTACACAACCGGATCATGATGCTGTGAAAGGGATTAATAGTGAAGCGGAATTGATGGCGTTTATACAGTCTGTACTCAGACCGTATTTACAAACTATTTCGATTTTGATCGGCATGGCCGATGCAGACGGTGTGATCACCAGCTGGTGGTTACATGCTGACAATACTTTTGTGTTTCCGGGTTTTCCGGATAAGGTCCTTCCTATGTATCTATCCAGCCGTACCTCCAATATTTTGGAGGTGCATACCCCGGATCGTAGAGATGCTTTCCAGACCACTTTATTTAAAAATGGTATAAAAGAGGCCCTGATACAGCCATTACACTATCAGGATAAAAATTTAGGATTTCTTTGTTTACTTTCTCAGACCAGCCATACATTTTCATCCGCCCTGCAATCTGTCGTTAACAGATCTGCAGGGTTATTCGCCGCTGCATGTCTGCAGGTATTACTGTTACAACTTGCAGAAGAATACCGGCAAAAGGCGACCGGGGCGTTGCCACTGGCCGTGAATAATTCAGGGATGATAGGCGGGAAGGCGTTACAACCTGCTTTACATTTAGTATCTCAGGTTGCGCCTACAAGTGCGACGGTATTGTTAACCGGCGAAACAGGTACAGGAAAGGAGTTATTTGCTGCTGCCATTCACAACGCTTCGCCGAGGAAAAACAATATGATGATAAAAGTCAATTGTGCTGCATTACCGCCACAACTGATCGAATCAGAATTATTCGGTCATGAAAAAGGTGCATTTACAGGTGCATTGCAACGCCGGATCGGTAAGTTTGAACTCGCTGATAAAAGCACTTTATTTTTAGATGAAATAGGAGAGTTGCCACTGGAATTGCAGGCGAAATTATTACGCGCCTTGCAGGAAAAAGAAATAGAGCGGCTGGGCGGCAACAACATCATCAAAGTAGATGTTCGCATTGTCGCCGCCACCAACAAAAATCTTGAAGATGAAGTGGCGAACGGCAGGTTTAGGGAAGATCTATATTATCGTTTGTGTGTATTCCCTATTCACCTACCACCACTCCGTGAGCGGAAAGATGACATCCCTGTTTTGCTCCAGCACTTTGCCGGCAGTGCTGCCCTGCGATATGGGAAAAAAATCAGGGGCATTAACCCTGCCAGTATAGCAGCACTGGTCAGTTACCGGTGGCCGGGCAATATCCGGGAACTGGAAAACCTGGTAGAGCGGGCGGTCATTACCTCCACTGATCTATATATTATGATCACACCGCCACATAGCAGACAGGTGGCGGCATCGTCAGATACTTCACCCCCCGCTTCCACATTGGCAGAAAGAGAAAAAGCAGCAATCATCCAGGTCTTGCAACAATGCAATGGTAAGATCAGAGGCCCGCAGGGCGCAGCAGCAATGCTGGATATTAAACCCACTACCCTGGAGGCCAGGATGAAAAAACTGGGTATTGTGAAAAAGCATGTATTACGATAGGTGTCATCTCATAGCGCCAGCGTAACCGATGGCAAACTTCACGAGCGCGTTTGGGCCTGACAACTGTAATTTCTTGGTGATATTATGCCGATGATTATCGACGGTCCTGACACTAATGCATTTATAAGATGCAATGTCCCTGCTGCTCATACCTCTGGCTATCATGCTTAGTATTTTAGCCTCCGTTTTACTCAACCTGTCATTGATGGCGAGTGTGCTTACCTCTGGTAGCATCACATTTTCCCTGATATAATTTCGCGTATCCCTGATGTGATGAAACCTGCTGATACGTGAGTGGATACTTTTGAGTAATTCCTCGCCGGTAAAAGGGGCTACGAGATAATCATCTGCACCGAGGTTCATGCCTTTGCGCATATTAGCGGGCATATTCGGACGGGAAAAGAGAATAAAAGGTATAGGCTTCAGCACTGAATCATTTCTGAGTGTAATCAGGAACTGATACCCTGTGGCGTCCTGGACGATAGCATCGCAGAGAATGAGGTCGGGGTGATGTTGATGAGCCAGTCCTATACCTTCCGTAATGGAACTGGTATTGAGAATCGTGTATTGCTCCGTAAGCAATTGCCGGATTTTCCGGGCCATGCCTGCATCGGCGGTAACTAAGAGTATTCGCTGGGTAGCGTAATTAAGCCCAGGGTCGTTGTTAGGTGCGTTCATGGTATATGGTTTTTCCCATACGGTTGATATGAGAATAATCAATCGTTGTTGAATCTAATTAATGGTTTAGGATCGGAATAGAATAATAACAATCTTAGGGAGGCTTTACAGAAAAGATATGGGGTTTTTTGAGTGCGAGACCTCTGTAAAGATATTGAAAAAATTTTAAGAAAAACGCTTCTGCGGTGAGCAGAAGCGTTTGCTATAAATGAGATATAATGCATTATAAGCGGCAGTCAACCAGATTTCGGTCAATGCAGGCTTTGGTATCGAAGATAACGCCATTGTTGCGTTTGTACTTTTTGAAATCGAAAGTTAAAAACTCTTTGTGTGCAACGGCTATGATAATACCATCATAGATTTCATTTTCATTCAATGAAGTAACAATGTCAAGACCATATTCATGTTTTACTTCTTCCGGATCTGCCCATGGATCATAGATCGTCACATCCAGACCGAAGTCAATTAATTCATGATAGATATCCACTACCCTGGTATTGCGTACGTCCGGACAATTTTCCTTGAACGTAATACCCATGATCAGAATTTTTGACCCCTTGATCTTATGATCTTTTTCGATCATAAGTTTTACTATCTTGTTGGCTACAAAGTGCCCCATATGGTCATTCACCCTGCGGCCGGAAAGGATGACCTGCGGGTGATAACCGAGAGCTTCTGCTTTGTGCGCCAGGTAGTAAGGATCCACCCCAATGCAGTGACCACCCACCAATCCTGGTTTATATTTTAAGAAATTCCATTTTGTACCGGCAGCTTCTATTACATCGTTGGTATCGATACCTACTTTGTCAAAGATGAGGGCCAGTTCATTTACAAATGAAATGTTGATGTCGCGCTGTGCATTCTCAATGGCTTTCGAAGCTTCTGCTACTTTGATGCTGGGAGCTTTGTGGGTACCAGCGGTAATAATGCTTGCGTACAATGCATCTACATAACCAGCTATTTCAGGGGTAGAACCACTGGTGACTTTACGGATTTTTGTAAGGGTGTTAACTTTGTCACCCGGATTGATCCTTTCCGGAGAATAGCCTGCGAAGAAATCTTTGTTGAATACAAGACCAGAGGTTTTTTCCAGTACAGGTACGCAATCTTCTTCTGTACAGCCGGGGTATACTGTAGATTCATAGATGATTACATCGCCAGCTTTCAAAATACTGCCAAGCATGGAAGATGCACTGAGAAGTGGCTTGAGATCGGGGGATTTAAATTCATCAATGGGGGTAGGGACTGTGACAATAAAGACATTGTATTGTGACAAATCTTTTTTGTCGGAAGAAAATGTGAGTCCTTTGGGCGCACCTTCTTTTTTTCGGTCCTGGATCACCTGCTTTAATTCATCCAGGTTGGCTTCTTTGGTTCTGTCCTGTCCTTTGCTTAATTCCTTTACACGATCTGAATTGATGTCAAAGCCCAGTACGGGGTACTTTTTCGCGAATTCTATGGCAAGGGGTAAGCCGACATAGCCGAGGCCAATGATGGCGATGCGGCTGTTTTCTGGTACGTGTTGCTGTACAACGGGCTGCATAATTGAAGTAAGGATTAAATAATTAGATAGATTGTGGTACTATTTGTATTGTATTATTTTTGAATGCATAAGTTTCCAGCAATTTCACCAGTTTTTTATCTTTCGCAATTGATTTAATTGCCTGCAGATGCTTGCTATGATGCAAATCAGTCCCGATAAAGTCAATCAATTTATTTTCAATCAGCCATTCCGCAGCTTTCTGAATATGCCTGCCGTAGTACCCGGTCAGGGAGAGCAGGTTTACCTGCAGATGACAGCCTCTTTGCTTGAATACCTTGTATTCTTCCAGTTGCGTATGGTAGTAATTATACCTTTCAGGGTGTGCCATTACCGGGCGATAGCCCTGTGCGGCGAGTTCAAATAGCCATTGATGCAATTGGGGGGGAGCGCTCATAAATGAGATTTCCACCAGCACCAGCTCACCATCCAGTGTCATGAGCGGAGCCTTCATCAGGTCTTCAAAAAATTCATCCATGTAGTATTCTGCTGCATGGTGAAACTGCACCGGGATATTTTTTTCAGCCAGTGCATTTTTTACTTGTTGGTAAGGTTCACTCAGGGTTTCGGCCGAGTTTGGATAACGATCCATCATACAGTGTGGGGTCGTTATCACGTGCTGAATACCGAGTGAATGTAAGGTTTCAATAAATTCAATGGACGTGTCGAGGTCTTGCGAACCGTCGTCCACGGCAGGTAACAGATGTGAATGAATATCAGTGCCAATACCTGCCAGGAAAGGCAGGATCGTCTCGACATTTTCAGATTTTTTACGGAAGAAAAACATAATGGTAAATTATTCCTCAAAGTTCAGGCCGGAGATTATTTCCTCCAGGTATTGTTGGTCTGTTTCGTCAAAATGTGACAGGTGTTCGCTATCTACATCCAGTACGCCGATCACTTCGCCCTGGCGGATGATGGGTAATACGATTTCGGATCGCGAGAGACTTGAGCAGGCAATATGCCCAGGGAATTTTTCAACGTCAGGAACAATGAGGGTAACGGACTGTGCCCAGCTGGCGCCACATACGCCACGTCCTTTTTTAATGCGGGTGCAGGCTACAGGACCCTGGAAGGGGCCAAGGACCAGTTCATCTCCTTTTACCAGGTAAAATCCAATCCAAAACCAGTTAAATTGTTCTTTCAGGGCAGCTACTGTATTAGCGAGGTTCGCCACGAGATCGGGTTCACCATCGATCAGTGCCTTGATTTGCGGAATGATAGATTGGTATTGGGCTACCTTGTCTCCTTGTACAATGCTTAAATCTTCTGCCATAAGGTGCAAATATACGGTAAACCGGGGATATGAGCCAGACCAGCCACTACCGTACTTAAAAGATAAAATGAACAAATAATTTGTCGTATATTCAGGGCGTATTTTTAGCCTGACAGCCCGTTCTTCCTTTAACGGTGCACCTATTGAAAAACCCCACGCAAACAAAACCTTTAAAAGACTTCAAACATGAAAACCATTCATTCGCCGCCACAAGCATAATGCTTGTCATTCAGCATTCAAATTGCCAGTTGTTTATAATGCCAACCGGGTTTTAGTATATTTGTTACGATTATGGAAGCACAGGTAATTCTAGTTAACGAACAGGATGAAGTGACGGGGGTAATGGAGAAGATGGAAGCCCATCGGAAAGGACTATTACATAGGGCGTTTTCTGTATTTATCAGGAACGATGCCGGAGACATGCTGTTACATCAGCGTGCACTTGATAAGTATCATTCAGGTGGATTATGGACCAATGCATGCTGTAGCCATCCTATGCCAGGAGAAACGGTTACACAGGCTGCCCACAGACGATTAACAGAAGAAATGGGTTTTGACTGCCCGTTGTCCGAATTGTTTCAGTTTACCTACCGTACAGATTTTGATAATGGCCTGATTGAGCATGAGTATGACCATGTACTCATGGGGACATATAACGGTACAATTAACCCGAACCCGCAGGAAGTCAACGACCATCGGTTTATTTCCATTGAAACAATAACCCGGTTGTTGCAGGAACAACCCGCACAGTTTACCAGCTGGTTTAAGCTGGCTTTTCCAAAAGTTATTGAGCATCTGGGCAAATAAGGTTGTCAAAATGCAGTAAGAGAGCAAGGGAGCCGTCATTATTAATGACTGCACCGGGAACTCTTTTTCCTGAATGTTTGAGGGTTTGATCATCCGGCGCCTCCGGAAGGTCGGGCCCTTCCTCATTTCTACGCCCTTAATTGCCGCAGATGCATGTACCCACTCAAAATCCTTTTTTTTATGCCAACGATCATTATGCCACGGATAGTTTATCCGTTCCCCTCATTTATTAACCAGCATGTAGAAGCTGCACACGCCCAGAACCTGGCCTTTGTTACTCAGTTCGGTCTTGTCAATTCGCCTGAAGGCATTGCTAAATTTAATAAAGCACGCTTTGCATGGCTGGCAGCAAGGGCTTTCCCGTATGCAGACCTCCATGAGCTTTGTGTGATCGCCAACTTTAATACCTGGCTTTTTATGCTCGACGACCAGTGCGATGAAGCACAACTGGGTAAAAAAGCGGTATACCTGGAGAGCGTGACGGACAGTTTTATGCAAATCTTACGTAATAATACGCCAGTGGATAGTATCCTCGGCCGCAGTTTTGCAGATATCTGGAACCGCATGCAGGCATTAGGTTCTCCGGGCTGGCAATTAAGGTTTATCAGGAGTATGGAAGAGTACTTTACTTCCTGCCATTGGGAGGCCGGTAACCGCGCCGCCAATGTTACGCCAACTGTAGCAGAATACGTGACCATGCGCCCTTATACCGGCGCACTGTTTGCAGATGTGGAGGCCATTGAAATCATCGAAAAAGTTTACCTCCCTTCTGAAATTCTGCAACATTTTATCGTGCAGAGATTGGTTTTAGCTTGTAATAATATTGTATGCTGGAGCAACGACATTTTCTCCTGCGCCAAGGAAGCAAAACAGGGTGATGTGCACAATCTCGTGCTTGTATTACGCCATGAACGACAGTTATCTCTGCAGGAAGCTGTAGATGAAACTGCACGTATGCACAATGAAGAGGTGAAACTGTTCACCGCACTCGAAAAACTGGTGCCGTCTTTTGGAGAAGTAATGGATAAGGAACTGGAAAGGTTTATTATGATCCTGCGGTCGTGGATCACCGCAAATTATGACTGGAGTTTTTATGATACCGGAAGGTACCAGGTAAGAGAGGTTGAAATCGCGCATTAGTTGCAGGAAAAGGCTGATCCATCACGATCAGCCTTTTCTTAATCTTCTTTCCAATAGTTTTCCGATCCACCAGAAAGACGCCGCCAGTATGGCGAAAAAGAGTCCTTTGTGGGTACGGTCCCATAGGTATTCAAAATAACGTGTATACATATCCAGTAGTAGGAATAACACAGCCATATCCCTGACCATAGGATCATGTTTTTTGATGCCCCAAAGCAGCGATCCCACACACAGGATCGTAAATGCAATCACCCACCATAGTAGGTGTATCTGCCTTACCTGCTGCCATTCTTCCCAGTTGGCCGTATTCCCGAAAATTGAAATCAACCACCCCGAAAGCAATAACAATAACCATGCTCCTGTCCAGGTGATATCCTCAATCCGTTTGTAATGTTTATTTTTATAAAAAGCGGCATGGATCAACATCATCAACCCTGCCAGCAGCACCAGCCGGCAAGGTAGGTTCATCCCCCAGAAATAAGGCTGTCCATGACTTAGAAAATAAGTGAGTTTTACATACGCAGGTATGAGACAGAGAAGGGTCGCAGACCACAACAACCGACTTGACAACACCACGCCGAGTGCTCCATAACAGGCCGTAGCGGCCAGCCAAAACACACCGTAGTTTCCATTGAGATAATTAAATGACTTGCCTAAATAAACAACGCTGACTCCTATACTCAGTATTGGCAATAGCCAGAATAATTCCCTGTTGAGTGAGTACACCGGATAGCGTTGTTGCCTGCGGTAACCGTGGATGCAAAGGAACAAAGTGAGTAGTGCAAAGCCCGCAGAGATAAAACCATCATCCAGCGAGAACTTCAGTCTGAGTACTTCAATCCATTTTTCATCCAGCACCAGTGCACCGAAAGCCATAAGGGCACATGAAATAGCAGCGATAAAAATATACAGGGTAATCGCCTGCCAGTCCGCTGTTCGGATGTGCCAGGTACCCCGCAGGTTTTGTGCCTGGTCAGGGGTAATGAGGGAATCGTTTTCCCACTGTGAAATGGCTCTTTCAAGCAGATGGGCGTCTTTTTTGTCAACTTCCAGCATATGGGGTAAATATAATATAAAATGAAAAGCCTGCATTAATTCCGTATATTTTCCTTTCTTTGCCCAGTTATAAATTTCCCTAAGGCCAATTAAACAGCTTAGTTGTAATGAAGCATTTACAGCAACTCGATTATATCGTCTTTCTGATTTATTTTGTGATAGTAGCAGGTTACGGCTACTGGATCTACAATCGCAAGAAGTCTGCCATGGCGAGTTCCAAAGACTTCTTTTTGGCAGAAGGGTCATTGACATGGTGGGCTATCGGGGCTTCACTGATCGCGTCCAATATCAGTGCAGAGCACTTTATCGGGATGTCCGGTTCAGGGTTTGCTCTGGGATTGGCAATATCCACGTATGAGTGGATGAGTGCAGCCACGCTCATTATTGTCGCCGTGTTTTTTATACCCGTGTACCTGAAGAACAGGATTTACACCATGCCACAGTTTTTATTACAGCGGTACAATTCCACGGTGAGTACCATTATGGCGGTGTTCTGGTTGCTGGTGTATGTGTTTGTCAATCTAACTTCTATTATTTATTTAGGCGCACTGGCCATCTCTGCGATATCCGGGATCGATTTTTACTGGTGTATTTTCGGACTGGCACTATTCGCCGTAGTCGTGACTTTGGGCGGTATGAAGGTGATCGGCTATACGGATGTGATACAGGTGATCGTACTGATCGTGGGTGGTCTGGCTACGACCTATCTGGCCCTGCACATGGTGAGCAGACATTTTGGATATGGTGATGATATCTTCAAAGGACTGAGCTTAATAAAAGAAAAAGCGGATACGCATTTTCACATGATCTTCCCTTCCACACACCCGTATTATAAAGATCTGCCAGGATTGTCCGTGCTGATAGGAGGGATGTGGGTGAATAATTTGAACTACTGGGGATGTAACCAGTATATTATACAGCGTACGCTGGGTGCAGATCTGAAAACAGCACGCAGCGGTATCCTGTTTGCAGCATTCCTGAAATTACTGATTCCTGTCATTGCGGTACTGCCGGGTATTGCAGCATATGTATTATACCAGAATGGGGTATTTGGTCCAGAACTGCATGATGCGGCAGGTGCATTAAAACCGGATCAGGCGTATCCTACATTATTGAATTTATTACCGGCAGGTCTGAAAGGACTGGCATTTGCCGCGCTCACTGCCGCTGTAGTAGCGTCTCTGGCTGGTAAAGCAAATAGTATTTCTACCATCTTCTCACTGGATATCTATCATAAGTTCTTCAAAAAAGATGCGACGGAGAAAGAACTGGTAAAAGTAGGCCGTTATGTAGTAGTTGTTGCCATGCTCATAGCTGCGGTGGTAGCACCTGCACTGCGTACGCTGGATCAGGCATACCAGTTTATACAGGAGTATGTAGGTTTCATTGCACCGGGTGTACTGGCCATCTTCCTCTTAGGGTTGTACTGGAAAAGGACAACTACAAGAGCAGCCATGGCAGGTGCCTTGCTCACAATTCCATTATCCGCTGTGCTCAAGTTCCTGCCGGTATGGACAGGCGGGGCTTTCCCGGATTTTCCTTTTTTGGATAGAATGAGTATTGTGTTTGGGTTGCTGGTGGTGATTATGCTGGTATTGACCTACACAGAAGAAAAAAGTAAGTATCAGCAGCCGGTGATAATAGTGGATAGAAAAATGTATAAGGCGTCACCGGCATTTGTGGTGGGGTCCGTTATTATAATGGGTATCCTCACAGCCTTGTATACTGTTTTCTGGTAAAACTATTCTTAAGAACTTCATGTTGTTCCGGATTTCAAGAAGCTTTAAAAAATCCCGTTTTGCCTTCGGCAAAACGGGATTTTTTTTGCAAAAAAGCACAAAACACCCTCAAAATCACCCAAAATCATTTGTTGAAATCGATTGTAATTTGTAAATTCAGATTGTCAAGTCTGATTCCACTCTTTTACTTAAATCTACACGTATGAAAGCACATGATTTCTCCGGTGAGGAATTGCACCCACTGCAGAGCATAGAACAATGGGAAGATGATGTACTACTGCGCTACCCGGATGCCGGTGAACCAGCCAAAGCCAAAGAAGAGTTTCGTAATTATGAAAACCCTGGCAGAGATACTGTTCGGGATTTTTACCGCCTTAATCATACCTATCAGACTTATGAGTTTGTGCAGCAGAAGAGGGCCGATTTCCTCCGTTTCAACAGAAAAGAAATGCCTGTATGGGGCGCCATGGAATTCCTGAACACTTTAGTGGACGATTCCGATCCTGACATTGACCTCGACCAGCTGCAACACCTGTTACAAACTGCAGAGGCCATCCGTGCAGACGGTCACCCCGACTGGTTTGTGCTCACTGGTTTTATTCATGACATGGGTAAAGTATTGTGCCTGTTCGGCGAAGCCCAATGGGCGGTAGTAGGAGATACCTTTCCTGTAGGATGCGCCTTCTCTGATAAGATTGTCTATCCGGAATTTTTCGCCCTCAACCCTGATACGAGAGACGACCGTTATAATTCCAAATATGGTATTTACAGCCCACACTGCGGTCTGGATAATGTATCCATGAGCTGGGGCCACGATGAATACCTGTACCAGATGACGAAGAATTACCTGCCGGAACCAGCCCTGTACATGATCCGTTATCACTCATTCTATTCCCAACACAGGGAACATGCCTACGAGCACCTGATGACCAATCATGATAAAGAAATGTTTGAATGGGTGAAGAAATTCAATCCATATGATCTGTATAGCAAGAGTCCCAAACCACCGATTATTTCCGAATTAAAGCCTTACTATGAGGATTTGATTGCGAAGTACCTGCCAGCGACTATTCGCCTGTAAATAAGGGTTGGAATAAAGATATCGCCTTACATAAATAAGACTCAGAATAAAAATACATGCCGCCTGTAAAAAGGCCGGATAAAATAAAAGCGGCCGTTTCAGAAATGAAACAGCCGTTTTTTATTCAGACAACTAATGGAAAAAAAATCTTTATTGAGGTGGTTAATCATTTAGTAGGCCCCCTCCCAATTCGGGAGGGGCTACTTTGAATACATCTTTTTTGTCGTGTGTGGGTTTGCTTCAATGGCGAAAGACCGCTTATTTTATGCCTGATTTTTGTTTGGCTACCAGCAAAAGATCAAATTCTTCGGCTCTCGCCTGGTACGCACTCACCAATGCCTGTCCATCTTTCAGTAATGCCTGTTGATACCGTTGCAGGGAATCATATGCTTTCTGAGCATCCGGCATACTGATAACTAATTGTTGCATATTTACAGAGGCAATTTTCGCCTGTGCAAATGAAGTAGAAGAAAAAATGAGCAACAGGATTACGGGCGTAAAAATTTTGCGCATAGGCTTTGTTTGGTTAGATAAGGATAGCGAAACAACGTCTTCATTAGCAATCCATTCGGATCAAAACTGCAGTGACAGTTGATCCGCTACCGTGATAGTGCTAAGGTGGATAATTGTATTTTAATAAAAAGTTAAGGTAATGATAAAGGAAAGTTAAGCTGTAGGGGTTGGTATAAATTCTCTTTTTCTTCCTCTGAAATAAGAAAAGCTGCCCGGCTTGCCCCGGACAGCTTCCTGCCTATTTTGTAACTAAAATATTCAGCTTTTATCGTAACGAATAAAGTACTTTTTAGTCGTTACAGGAATATTACTCTTTGCTCAAAGTACCAGAATAGCTACCTGTCACAGTTACATTATCATCATATTTCAGATTGTAACTAACAGTATAATTGCTACCAGATTTTTTCACAGTTACTGTACCGCTGTTTGGGCTGTACAGTTCCACTTCGTCAGCTGAAGAAACCCAGCTACCATTTACCAGCTTCATGTTCGCTTCCACTTCAGCATAGTAAAAGTTCTTTGTCTTATCGTATGACGCATTGCCGGAAGACAGGTAAGTATATGTAGCACCGTCAATCAGTGTGTCAATACCCAGATCTACATAGTGAACAGTACCAGTAAAAGTTTCGCTGTTCAGGGTAGTCAGGTTATCACTGAAAAATGCGATATCACCCCAACCATTGCCTTCAGATGCATCGATTGATTCGTAACCATAGTTAGTTACATAGGTTTTGCCATTTACAGTAAAAGATCCTTTGTTGGAGTTGTCATCATCTTTCTTACAGGCAGTAAAGAACAGGGCCGCAACAGCAGCAGAAAACAGGAGTTTTTTCATGTTTGTTTTGAGTTTCAGTATAGGTTTATAGAATAAATAATTCGGGTTACCACTTAAAAGGGTTAATGTTTTTTATTTGTCCCGGTGCAAAGATATTACACTTTTTCAATTAACAAAATAAAATAATGTGTCCCTTTTTAAAAGGGACACACGATTATTTGGGTAAATCTGGTCTTGCTACATGAATGGGTCGCGTAGATACCGCATTTAAGAAGGCTACTACTGCATTTCTTTCTTCTAATGTCAACTTCAATGGCCGCATGATCACATCCGTTTTCGGGAACATCGGATCATTTTCCAGCTCCGGTCTTGGCCTGATCTGCATACCGCTGTTATATAAATTCACGATGCCTTCCAACTCAGGGAAAAGGCCGTTATGCATATAAGGACCTGTGTACGCCACATCTCTCAATGATGGTGTACGGAACCGGCCTACATCATTTGTATCCTTTGAAATCTCGTACCTGCCCAGGTCCTCGTATTTACGCTTGTAATAAGTAAGACCGATGTTGTGAAACTGCTTATCGGTCAGATAGGTGCCATAGTGACAATTCATACAACGTGCCTTGGTACGGAACACATGCAGTCCTTTGATCTCCTGGTCGGTAAAGGCACTATCTTTCCCTTGCAGGAATAAATCAAACCGGCTTTTCCTGCTACGAATGGTTTTTTCAAATGCCGTCAGCGCGGTGCTGATATGCGACAATGTTACTCTATCCTTGTATACCTTTTTAAACAGAGAATCGTATCCTTTTATGTCCTGCAATTTTACGGGCAGCAATGCCGTATCCATATCCATCTCATGGTGCGCGCTCAGTGGCCCGAAGATCTGATTGCCTAAGCTATTCGCCCTGCCATCCCAGAAATAACTACCGCCGTAAATAAATACATTCAGCAGCGTCGGTGTATTTCGTGTACCCTGCAAATGATCATTCCCTAAGGAAACCCTTCGGCCATCTGTCCAGGCCAGATCCGGCTCGTGACAACTGCTACAGGAGATCTGGCTGGAACGCGATAATCGTGGATCGAAGAATAACAACTTCCCTAATTGCACTTCCGGATCTTTCATTCCATCTGCCCAGGCATTCTCTTTTGGCAATGCCTGCATCTCTTCATAATGTATACCACTTTCTATATCAGGCACTGGCCATTCCGCCACGGGCTTGCTATACAGGGTACGCAATGAATCTGCTTCACTCTTAAAATGATTAACTGTATAACTGTTCAGTGAACATAAAATAATAAAGCTTCCTGCTATCAGAATTGACCTTTTCATGTGGGTGTATTAAAAATAAAATTGAACTGCTACATTGCCGTATGTTCTATCCTTGCCAGGTTTCATAGCTCCATCCAGGATCAGTGCACTTTCTTTGATCGCTTCCGTATATGCTATGGTACCTTTCAGACCCGCGTAAAATCCTTTGAAATGTTTGGTATATTGTAAGGAGAAACGGCCACCGGCAGTAGTGGCAGCATTGTAATAGTAATTGTATTGTATCACCTGGTGAGTGAAATAACTAAGGTTAATGGAGGTAGTGTATATAGATGGATGAACGGACTGCGTGTAGTGCACGGCCAGATCGGCTCCCCAGGAATCTTTGTTTTTAGTCCCACGGTTCCAGCCTATATTGGGTTGAATAGTATAATGTTCGTAGCTCACGTGATTGCCAGTCACACCATCCAGCCGCTCTTCTGAATTATTATTCAGCTGTAATCCATAATTGAAAATACGACCTGTATACACCGCACGGAAGGTATAATCCTTTGAACGGTACTGGTAGTTGTTCGCTTTGTAGTTGATGTGGTAATCCCCGCCCTTCTGTGTGTTGTAATCAAACTTCGCCGCCCACTTATTTTTAGACCACAGTGCATGTAGTGCTGTTTTTGTTAAATTGTAATAGGCGAGTGTATCAAACCCTGCACCGGAAGGGTAATAATAGAATTGTTTTTCTTTGATGCGTTTTGCGGTAAGGGCAAATGTACCGAATGCTTTATCCTTGTATAGTATGGATACACCGCCGCCACCTCTGCGGAAGCGGGTGGTGTAATTACGATCAGACAATTTTGGATTGGGCTCTGAGTAACCATTGATCATGTAGTTGACGTAATTCGCGTATACAGTGCTTTCGCTGTAAGTCGTATTTTTATATGCAATGTTGACTACTTCTGCCCCATAGCCATAGTAACCATCTATTGTCGCTATCAGCTTTTGTCTCCATGCATACCCGGTACCTGCATTCATATTGAATTGATAATCCCTGATACTTCCTCTGGGATCATTCACAGAAAAGTGGTTGCCTATGCGGTAATCAATACTGGCTACTACCGGCATATGCTCATTGAAGAAACGTCTTTGTCCACCTGCACGGGCTGTATTTATCACCCTGTGATAACTCAGATTGGCTGGTGATCCGAAATAGTATGGGGTAGAAGTATTGTTCCTGCTCTGATGTGCAAAATGTGTACTGTCTTCAGACGTGCGCTGGTAGTCAAATGAACCCCACAGGTCAGTTTTGCCAATCACAGTTTTACCTTCCGTATTAAAGCGAAAGGTCTTTTCATTTGTGGCATCCTGTGCTGCCATGAACTTTCCTGCCATCACGCCGTAATCCAGCCGGGCCGTATTATAAGCCGCGGGCATAAGTAAATGAATAAAGGTAGGAGTGAGCTTCCCTACCTGGTATAACAAATGCCTGGTGGAATCTGCAGCCAGTTGCATAGCAGGTATTTCCTGTTTTCCCTGTGCAAGGGCAACAGGAAGATAACCTGCAGATATAATAAACAGCATTATTTTTTTCATTATTTAAATCCTCTTGGATTAGCAACTTCGAAGTAATCGAAATCTTCTGTAGAGTTATTGGTATCTTTTAAGATAATCCTGCCATTCACCGTTTTCAGGGTTTTACGGATCACTGACTGTGAAGAGTAAGAACCCAGTGGTGCGAATGTATAACCTGCATCAAATGAAGCACCCAGTTTTTTAGGCACACGGTCCTCTGCTGTATTGGGCTGTATTTCTACTGCATCGATCACATACTTGTTTGGAACCTGGTAATACTTTGTAGCGGTAGAAGATGGTGTGCTGATGGTTGGGAAGTTGTACTGAGGCCAGTTCTTCACTACCTGTGAGCCATCCACTTTGAATATTACATACGCATCACGACCGTTATTATCCAGGATCCAGTCACTACCGAAATACTGTAAGACTTCCACATTTGGTACACTGATATTGTCTACGTCAGATGACAGTGCGCTGCTGAGGAAAGGTGCATAGTAAGTTTCGAAATCGGCACCGCTCAGATCTACTGTCAGGGAAGGATCTTTGACTGTGATGGTAGTACCATTGGCGCCTGTCCATGGTTCTTTGTGGTTCATCGCTGTTTGTGCGATCACAATGCTTGCACCTGGTTGTACAGGATAGGTAGTACCATTACCAGGTATCATGAGCAGGGTACGGGTGTATACGTAATCGCTGTTAGGATGAATGTCTGTCGGCATATTCACGGAATATGTCCAGTCCATCTGGCCATTTGCAAGTGTATAGTAGGTGGTGTTGGTGAATGATTGTCTGCCAAATACCTGGCCAATGTACAGACTGTCAGCATACAATACCTGGTCACTATTGTTATAGATTTCGAAGAACTGATCGCGGTACAGCGCACCATTGGTACGGTGAGAACCGGCATAGTAAATTTGTTTGATCACCCATTGACCGGTGGTACCAGCTACAAGTGTCATGTTCAGCGTTACATCATTGCCCACAGCGATCGCCGTATTTTTTTCAGCAGCATTGAACGTAATATCACTGCTGATATAAGTACCGGTTATCTGGTAGTAAGTGGTATCATCGATGGTAATGCTGGCATCAATATCATATGTACCTGCAGGAATACCGGTGAAGCGTGCAATACCGGAATCATTGGATGTTGTGCTCAGCATACTGCTGGTACCGGTGTTTGTAATTTTTACACTCACAGCTTTTACAGGCAGGTTATAGCCACTTGAATCGAGGTCATACGAAAGGTTTACGACGAGGTTTACAGGAGTTATGCCAGTAGAAACTGCTTCTTCCTTTTTACAGGAATAAATTGTAGCTATAGTGATCAGCAGGATTAAGTAAGAGATCTTATTCATTTTCTTTAAATTTTTACAGATAGTTCCGCTCCGAATGTAGGAGCGGTGTTTGGAAATACGTATGAGTTCGAACTGGTTTTATACCAGGGTTGATAATTGAATACATTGTAGACGTTGAAAGCAAACTTGAACCGCTGGCGGATTTCCTTACCCACGCTCATGTGGAAGTTCATGATCGGGTTGGGAGCGCTGTTGGTGTTTGTTTCCGTGGTGGGCATATACAGGTAGCCATATCTTGGATCGTTTTTATCGAATTTTGTGATCGTTACATAGTCGTATCCGATAGTGCGGTAGGCAATGGGTATACCATTGCTTTGGGCAGTTTTAGTCTTGCTGATAATGGTACATTCAGCTGTGAACTGCACGATCAGGCTGATCTTCGGAATATGTGTGACAGATGTTACGCGGCCATTGCTGAAAATGGTAGTACTATTGGTAGCAGGATACAACCCCATCAGCGCGTAGTCAGATTGAGTGGTAGTTACATCTGAAGGTCTTGTTTTCCATGTATTGGTCGTAGTTCTGTAGTTCGTACTGTTAATACCGCCGCTGATGGTAAAGGAAGTAGCGATGACCTTTACCTTTGGTGTACTTACGATCAGTTCTATCCCCCGGCTGGCAGATGCCAGAATGTTCTGGAAACTGTATCTGTTCAGCTGGTATTTTTTCATGCTATCTATTGTCACAATTGGTTTGGCGCCTTCCACATAGGTGGCAGTGTAAGCAGGAAGACTGATCACTTCATAGTTACCGGTAGCGGTGATGCCATTTTTGTTCCATTTGGAATACACATTGGCTGTGACGTTGAAACCATCTTTTCTGTATTGGCCGGATAACTCCAGTGTCTGGCTTTGTGATGGCTTCAGGTTTTTATTCGTCTGATCATAACGATCCACATAGATCAGTGAATAGCTTTCTGCTTCTTTACCATTATATGCATTCAATAAAGGGATTTCCTGGAAAGATGGGCCGGGATAGCGTTGTGCCAGTGCCGGCGACTTAAAGGCAATACCATATGCCAGACCAACACGCAGTTTTTTGTTTACTTCATAGTTCGTATTGATACGGGGTGACCCTGTCACTTTCCCATTCTGTATATCCACTCTGCCACCTGCTCTTACGTGCAGATTGCGATCATACACCCGCATTTTAAATACATCTTCTGCATAAAAACCAAAGTCCTGCTGGGGTACGATGCGGCTATAATCGTAATAACGCTCACCCATTCCTGGTGTCTGACTGCCACTGGTACTTATATATGCCAGTAGTTGTGGTTTTTCGCCATCTGCCAGTTGGCCCAGGCCTTTGTTCCGGCCATAGTTATAGTTACCCCCGATGGTGAGGAAATGACTAATTGCACCGGTTCGGAATTCATTGCTCATGTCAAGGCTGGCGGTCGCTGTAACGGGGCGGCCATCGATGATGTTGGTGGCCCGATAGATGCCAGGTGCATACGATCCTTCATGAATACCGGTAGTGGTAGCTGTTGTATAGAGAATATAGGCCTTATTCACATCGTATTCCTTGTAGGAATACTGGTGCCCTTCACTATATCGGAGATTCAGGGTGATGTTTTTTACAAAGCTGCTATTCACACGATAGTTGGCTTTGTTGGAGATGGAAAAGTTCCAGCTGTCAAAACGTACTTTGGCAGATGATTCATCGTCCGGATCTTTTTTAATCCCATCCAGGTTGCGTCCGTAATCCACGATGGTCGTACTTTTCAGGCGTTTATTTTTGCCATAAAAGTTTGTCCATATTACATTGCTGGTCATACGCTCATATGCTTTCAGTTTCTCACGATTATCAAAGGTGGAATTAACATAACTAAAGCTTGCATTCATAATCCCTGCTTTGGGTGAAAGGCGAAAGCCCTTTGAAAAGCTGGCGCTGGTAGCCTGGTCACGTATTTGTGTACGGAAGTATCCTTTGGAGATCCCCGCCTGTCTTTCAATCACCACAGCACCATCGGTGAGGTCGCCATATCTGGCAGAAGCTACGCCGGAGATGACCTCTATACTTTCAATATTATCTGGTGGAATCTGGCGCAGATCTGTACCGCCATAGGTATAATCACCGGTATATGTCGTTGTACCCGAACCACTCAAGCCCCAGCTGTTGCCAGATGTGATAAAGGATGAAATGCCTACTCCATACGAGCCAGGATTACGGGTCTGCATGTTCATGTTATTCGTAATGTTGTTACCATCCATGATGATGGCCACACCAAATGCATTGTTCAGTTCATATGCACCTTTTCCGTTTGTGGTGGCTTCAAAGTTGGCCCGCAGTTGTATGTTCTGCACATTCTGAAGGGAAGGCGCCTGTATGGTTCTGTTGGGGATTTGGTTCAGCAGGTCGTTCAGACTTAATGCAGGCGTTTGTTCGATCATCTCCCTTGTAATCATTAACGAAGAGTTGGAGCTGCCTTCAAAGGTGCGGTTCGCTGTCACCTCAATATTTTTTAACCGCAGACTCACTTCTTTCATAAAGACAATTGGGAGTATAGTGTCTGTAGCCAGCTGTTCTATCCTGCGCGTTTGTTGCTGGTAGCCTACATAAGAGATTTCAAGGGTAAAGGTGCTGACACCGGAGAGGAGCATGGTAAAGTTACCATAGTTGTCAGTCGTAAAGTATTGGTTCAGTTCTTTGATACGTACACTGGCGGCAGGAAGTGCGGTGCCATCTTCAGTGAGTACGCGACCGGATACTGCATTGCTGCTGGTAGCCGCCACTGGCGGGGGGGGCGGCGGTATGATCCTCTTTTGTGCAGGTGAGGCTGATTTGTATACCACCAGGCGGTTGCCCTGCAGGCGAAAGGCCAGCCCCGTACCATTGAGCAGTGTGCTGACAATGCTTTCGATTGACTGTTTGTCAAACGATCGCGCAGGTACTGCGATGTCGTCTGCATCTGCGGGATTGAAAGCGATATTCACCCCCGATTGTGCAGACAGTGCCAGCAGCGCATGATCCAGCTTCCAGCCTTTCTCTGTGCGGAAGGTGATTGTTTGCGCATGGCACACCGCTGTAATGAGTAGCAGGCAGACTATTTTAATTACATCCTTTACCATCTAAAATAATTTCGTCCTGTTGGATATTGTATTTGATTCCGTATATCAGATTGAGGTTGTCCAGAATGTCGTGAAGGTTATCAACCGTCGTAAAACTCACGGTGACACGGCATTTCAGGATACCATTGTTTTTAATATTGAAGCGTACGTGATATTGTTCCTGTAGTGACGCTAACAGCTGACTAAGCGGTACATTGTTCAGGATAAATTTCTGCTGCATCCAGCTGGTGTTCTCAGCGGGAATGAGCGTAGCTTGTTTCGTTGTTTTGTTTACAGATATGCCTTCACCCTGTTGTAAAAGTTGATCTTTTACTTTTACAACACCACTTGTTACACTTACTTTTTCATCGCGCTGTGCTTTGTAACTACGCACCTGGAAACTCGTGCCGATATCGGCTATTTCCAATCCTGTAGCGGTGGTAACGGTGAATGGATTGTTTACGTCGTGCTGTACTTCGCAGAAAATTTCACCTTCTTTGAGAATGATTTTTCTACCTGCATACTGAATAGTGGTTTTAGTATTCATCCAGATAACAGTACTGTCAGGCAGTGTCAGTTTTTTTACACTGTCCGCAGTGCTAAGGGTGATCATGGAGCCTGGCTGTAGCAGTTTATAACTAATACCTGCCACGAACAAAACAGCTGCTGCAATGCTCATACGCCTGATGATGCGATAGATACGTACAGGTTTATTAATTTGTCTGCGCAGGGCGTCGGTAGCGAGATTCAACTCTTGGCTGGCGCCCCAGTTATAAATACCGTGTACAATTTCTTTGGCCTGGGCTACAATCTCAGGATGTACATTGCTGATAGTATCCCAATGACGAATAGTCGCTTCGTCTGCTTTGCCAAGGCAGTATTGAATGAAGCTGTCGTCTAACAGTAATGTTTCTATGTCTAATGACTGATTCATACTATATAGAGCAGGTAGAATTTTGTTTTTACCCTCGTGTTTTTGATGGAGAAAAAAATTTGTAGCAGGAAACGCTGTGTCATAAGGTGTTTCAGGGCTAATGATCAATTTGGGAAAACTTTAACAGGTACATTTTTCCCGAATCCGTAAACGATCCTTTTTTGAATGGGGTAGCTTTGCGGCTTTAATTGCCAACACATGGGAGCCAGGGGAACAGCAGAAATCCGGGCGTTATGGAGGGCATTTGTAAATAATCGTAGCGAACAGAATTTTTACGCATTGTACCGTCAGTTTTTCCCTTATTTGTTATCGATAGGATTAAAAATTACGGCTGACAGGGATCTGGTCAAAGATGTATTGAACCAGCAATTCCTGCAGTTATGGCAGCAGCGCGAAACGTTGCAGGATATTGAATATCCGCTCACTTATGTGACGACGAGTTTCAGGCGCAAATTATTGAAAGAAGAAGGAACGAATTCGATCGTACAGGAACTGACAGACGAACATTTACAGCTATATACAGAACCATCTCCGGAACAGGCGTCCCTGCATCGGGAAGCTGATGTTTTGCTACAACAGAGGATTACAAATGCTATTCAACGTCTTTCGGAGAGAAAACAATTATTGATCCGGTTGAAATATTTTGAAGGATTGTCGTATGCGGAAATAGCGCTGAAAACAGGGCTAACGGAGCGGACGATTTATAATAAGGTGCATGAAGCGATCAAGGAATTGAGAAAGGAATTGAACTAACCCGGATTGACTTAATTATCCTTAACTAACCAAAACTAAAGAGCTTTTGCCGAAGAAGGCAAAAGCTCTTTAGTTTTGGTGGGCGGCTTTTTATTTTTGGTGCACGGTTTATTAGCGCGGCCTACAGCCGCGCTAATAAACCGTGCTGAAGACAGTGATAAAAACCACCTACAATCTATTTTAATGCGTCAAATAATATTTCGATTGGGTGCATCGCTTTCTTCCCTGTCCCATCCTTCACCTGATGCCTGCAACTTGTACCCGGCGCCGCTATCAGCGTATCATCCGCCGCACTCCTTACAGCCGGGAATAAAACGAGTTCACCTATCTGCATAGATAAATCATAATGCTCTTCCTCATACCCAAAAGACCCTGCCATACCACAACAACCAGAAGGAATCACCTCCACTGAATACTGTGCCGGCAGTGATAACATATTCTTACTAAACAAAGCGGAAGACAATGCCTTTTGCTGACAATGCCCATGTAGTTTTATTTGTTTTTTCTCATCAGTAAACTGTGAACCTTTAATATTCCCCTTCTCCGCTTCTTTATTCAAAAACTCATCAATCAGGAATACATTTTTCGCCAGCTCCTTCGCTGAAGATCTTAATTCCTCCCTCACCAGGTCAGGATACTCATCTCTAAAGCTTAATATAGCCGAAGGCTCCACACCCAACAAAGGCACATTATCATTTATCACCTCACTAAAGATCCGTACATTCTGTTCTGCAAATACCCTCGCTTTACGCAGCAAACCTTTAGACAACCATGCACGTGCACTTTCCGGATGCTCAATCATTACCACATCATATCCTAAGCGATGCAACAACTGCACTGCTTTGATACCAATATGTGTATCATTGAAGTTCGTAAACTCATCACAGAACAAATACACCTTCCTGTTGGCCGCCGGCAATCCCGCTTTTATACCCGGCCATTCTTTCTTAAACCAGCGACGGAGGGTAATAGATTGTAACCCTGGCAATGAACGATCTTTTGCAAAACCAGAAGTTTTCTTAATTAGATTCCCGGTTGCCTTCGTATTGATCATCCAGTTGTAAATGCCCGGTACATACTGGGCCAACCCATTCAGGCGGTTGTAATTACTGATCAACTTTGCTCTGAAAGGTACCCCATTCGCATCATAATAATGCTGCAGGAATTCCATTTTCAGTTTCGCCATATCTACATTCGAAGGACATTCAGACTTACAGCCTTTACAAGCCAGACAAAGGTCCAGTACTTCTTTGATCTCTTTATGATCGAAACGGTTTTCTTTATTGGAATGTGTCAGGAACTCACGCAGGATATTCGCCCTTGCACGGGTCGTATCCTTTTCATTGCGCGTAGCCATATAGCTTGGACACATAGTACCACCACTCAGTTGCGTCTTACGGCAATCACCGGAACCGTTACACTGCTCTGCGTGTTGCAGAATGGTCTGTTCCGGGAAGTGGAAGACCGTTTGAATAGGCGGTGTTTGTTGCCCCGGTGTATAACGCAGCATACTGTTCATACTCGGCGTATCTACAATCTTATTCGGATTGAAGATGTTCTCCGGATCCCACGTATATTTCACATCTCTGAGCAGTTCATAGTTTTTATCCCCGATCATCTGGCGGATGAACTCACCACGCAAACGACCATCACCGTGCTCTCCACTCAGTGAACCTTTGTACTTCTTTACGAGTGTCGCAAATTCTTCAGCAATTTTACGGAAGAGGGCGTTCCCTTCTTCTGTTTTCAGATTGATGATAGGACGCAGGTGGATCTCACCGCTACCCGCATGTGCATAGTGCACACAATAGAGATTATTGGCTTTTAATATCTCGTTAAAGTCACGGATATAGTCAGGCAAATCATAGATGTCGATGGCAGTATCTTCAATCACTGGCACCGCTTTTTCATCACCCGGCAGGTTGCTGAGCAAACCCAGACCTGCTTTGCGCAGTGTCCAGATCTTCTTGGAATCAGCGCCAAACAGGAGAGGGAAGTGGTAACCCAGCCCCGCAGCTTTCAGTTCCGCAGTGAGGCGGTCGGAGATCTCAGTAATTTCCCCACGGGTATCGCGCATGAATTCTACCACGAGGATCGCCCCGGGATCACCCTGTACAAAAAAGCGGTTCTTGCTTTGTTCAATATTGTCTTTTGTACACTCGAGTATGTAGTGATCGATCAGTTCACTGGCACTGGGTTTATATTGCATGGCAATAATATTCGCGCGCAGGGATTCATCTACGTTATTAAAGTGTACGCAGAGCAGACCTGTCTCTTTTGGAGGTAGGGGCGATACGTTGATTTTAATTTCAGTGAGGAACGCCAGGGTACCTTCGGACCCGGCAATGAGTTTACAGAAGTTAAAGTCTTCTTTACCGGCAGTGAAAGGCGCGGTTTCCAGCAACATGTCTACAGCATAACCAGTATTTCTCCGAAGGATGCTTGGTTTTGGAAATTCGCGGCGTATTTCTTCCTGGTTGGAGTGGTTACCAAGCAGGGTACGTATTTGTTTATAAACGGCGGTTTCCAGGCTGCCATCGTTCTTTTCACAACGGGCATGAAACTCTTCGGCAGAGATACTGTTGAACGTCACGTCCGAGCCATCGCTGAGAATAGCTTTTACTTCCAGCAGGTGTTCGCGGGTACTGCCGTACACAACGGAGTTGGAACCGCAGGAGTTATTGCCCACCATCCCGCCAATCATGGCGCGGTTAGCAGTCGATGTCTCAGGACCGAAGTAGAAGCCGTATGGTTTCAGGAATAGATTTAGTTCATCGCGGATCACGCCGGGCTGAACTCTTACCCAATGTTCTTCCGTATTAATTTCGAGGATGTTGGTGAAGGTGCGCGACACGTCTACTACGATACCATTTCCGACTACCTGTCCTGCCAGCGAGGTACCAGCCGTACGCGGAATCAGCGACGTTTTGTTTGCCCTCGCAAATCGGATCAGTGTTTTGATGTCTTCTTCATTGGCTGGGATAGCTACTGCCAATGGCATTTCTCTGTATGCTGAAGCATCTGTGGCGTACAGGGTACGCATGGTGTCATCAGTGTATAACGTTCCGGTAAATTGTCCGGCAAGCTCCCTAAGCTTTTCGCGCATATTATTCTTCCCTTTTCAGAAGGCAAAAGTAAGGTTTAGATTGCTGGAATGCAAATGAGTGATTTTGTTAGATTTTATCAAATTTTTAAAGAATTTATTGCAAACTTTTTACCGGGTTGACCATCGCCGCCCTGATAGACTGATAACTCACTGTCAGGAGTGCAATTCCGCAGGCCAGGATCCCTGCGCCCACAAAGATCTCCCAGCTGATCTGGATCCTGTAATCAAAATGTGTGAGCCAGTTATGCATCAGGAAATAGGTAAATGGGGATGCTATTATACCCGCCAGTAATACCAGCCATATAAAGTCTTTGGATAGCAATAGCCAGAGTTGTGGCAGACTGGCGCCTAGTACTTTCCTGATACCGATTTCTTTGGTTCTGCGTTCTGCCATGAACATAGCGAGGCCAAAGAGTCCCAATCCCGAAATCAAAATGGCCAACAGGGCAAAGGCGGCTGCTATACGACCTACCTGATTTTCCATTTCGAATTTATGTGCGAAATCCTGGTCGGTAAAGCTATAAATGAAGGGGAGGTCCGTATTATATCTTTCAAAAACAGGCTGAATGGTGCTGAGGGTGTTAGATAAGTCTACCCCCTTTTTCAGGCGTAGCAAAATATTGTTCGCATCATCCTTTTCAAAGATGATTGCCAGCGGATAGGCGGTCTGGTAGGGATTGTACAATACAAGATCCTTTACAATACCAATGATGGTAAGTGTGAGGGAACCAGATTGTATCGTCTTTCCAATAGGATCTGTGTACCCGATGGTCTTCAGTGCGGTTTCATTTAATACTACGGCATTGGAATCTGCCGGCCGGCCGGCTTCAAAAGAACGGCCCTGCAGCAGCTGCATACCCGTTACCTGGTCATAATCATAATCGCCCATGATCACATCCATTCCAATTTCTGCTTTGGGGTCTTTGCCACTCCATGAGAAATCACTCCACTTGTTATAATTAGCCGTCATGGGTTGTGATGCTCTGGTTACAGCCTCCAGTTTCCCGGTATTTAACAGTTCCTGCTTCAGTGCTGAAAAATTCTTATTTAATGCATCACTGGTGGCCACTGATATAAGGTTATCGGGATTATATCCCAAAGATCGTGACTGTGCATGCCTGATCTGCTGGAATACAATTCCCGTACTAATGATAAGGGCAATACTAATGGCAAACTGAAACACGACTAATACACGACGCAGCGTGACTGCGCTACGGCCTGTATGCACCGGGCCTTTCAATACCTTCACGGGAATAAAGCCAGAAAGGTACCAGGCAGGATAACTACCGGCGAGTAGTCCTGTGGTAATACAGATACCTAATGCCATCCACACATGCTGATAAGTAAACTGTACATGAGATATACCTACCTGTCCAAGAAAAGGTTGTATGAGCAAAATGAAGATGATGGCAAAGATAAATGCAATCAATGCTGTCATAATAGATTCTGAGAGGAACTGTCCGACCAGTTGTGTACGTCCGGAACCGATTGCTTTACGGATACCTACTTCTTTGGCGCGCTTTTCAGACCTTGCCGTACTCAGATTCATAAAATTGATACACGCAATCAGGAGCACAAAAATGCCAATGATGGTAAAGAGATGTACATAGGTCATTCTGCCACCACTTTCTTTCCAGTCCCTGAATTCATTGTGCAGGTGCATGCGTGTCAATGGCTGTATGTCCAGGAACTGGTTATTATGTTCCGGATCATGCAGGTGCATTAACCCACTTATTTTTTTGGAGAAATCTGCCATACTTACACCAGGATTGAGCTCTACTGCATTCCATGAAAAGTTGATTCCCCAGTTGGACCGCGCATTCCTGACAAATTCATACTTCTTTTCCATCAATGAAAAAGGTACGAGAAAATCAAACTGGAATGTTGAATTCGAAGGCACATCAGCCATCACACCGGTCACCTGCAATTCTTCATTGTCTACTTTTACAAATTGCCCCAATGCAGATGCATTTCCAAAATAGGCATTCGCCTGTGATTTTGTCAGAATAATACTGTTCACATCATTCAAGGCGGTATTGACATTGCCTTCAATCAGCGGGAAGGAAAACATTTGGAGAAAAGCCGGATCAACAAAGAGGCAATTCTTTAAATACTTAGTGGTACCATGTACCAGGCTCATTTGCGAGGACTGACTTATCCTCGTGGCACGCTTTATTTCAGGATAATCATGCTGCATGATATCGTAGATAGGAACGGGCGTGCTGTACTGGGATCCTTTTATATCATTGAATAGCGTGTGTTTCACGAATACGCCTATTCGCTCTCCATTCAAATGAAACAGATCAAAACTCTTTTCATATTGTACCCACATGCCGATAAGGAGGGCGAATGCCATACCCAGAGCAAGCCCTGTAATATTAATAGCAGAAAGCGTCTTGTGCTGTTTAAGGTTGCGCCAGGCAACACGGCAATAATTCCAGATCATAAAAAAAATTAGTCCTACAATGATACCAGTTTGTAAATGATTGTAAATGAATGACTTTTCGTTTGCAGACTGTTCACTTTCAGCAACTTGTGTCCGGTTGTGAACACTTTGACTGGCATGGTTTCTGGTCTCACTATATAAAGAATTTTTCACCCAAAAAATTGTGAGTTATGGAAATCAGAGACAGATCAATAGGTAGTAACGGTTTAGAACAGGGGGGACCTAACCTCGGTAACGATTATAGCCGTAATATAACAAGAGAAGTGACTTCAGATGATACTGAAAAGGTGATTCTGCCTAAAAAGGACAAACATAAAAAAGAACAAAACAAAGGCGATAAAAATCCAAAGCAGCGATAAGATGATGGCTGCTTAAGCGGGTGAGGCGGTAAAAAAGCACATGCTTTTTTACCGCCTCCTTATTTAAAATAACGATTGTTGTTTAGGTTGGAATACAGGTTTCGGTATACTGATTCCGCACACTTCTTTTAATTTATCTATGAAATAAACAGTCGCATCAATATAACTCAGTTCATCCCCCATATGCATAAAGAAATACAATTCCCTTAATCCATTCTTCATCCATTGATCGATCCTGTGCACCCAGTCATCCATCCTTTTATAATCCGTCGGGTGTAAACTATTCCCCACGAAGCGGACCATAGACCCCGGGGTGGGTAAGTGCATATGTACACAATCCCTTCTACCAGCTGTATCAGTGATCACCGCACCTATTTTTAGTCCTCTTAATGTATCAAAGAGCTCTTTGGTGGTCGCAGGGTTATTAAACCAATCCGGATGCCTGAGCTCTAAATACCATTGCAGATCCGTCGGCAGACTTTGCAGATATTTATATAGGTTGTCTCTCCGTGTCGGACTATAGTTCTCTCCCAATTGCAAAAAGATAGGTCCCAGGTTTTCTTCCAGTGCAAGGATACCTTCAAGGAAGGCGGTCGTTTGGTCCTGCGCATTTACAAGATTACTATAGTGACTGATGGACTGCGGCACTTTAGGACAAAATTTAAAATCCGTTCTGTTTACCCGTTCCTTCCATTTGCCGATCGTATAAGCATCATAGATCTTATAATGGGTAGCATTGAACTCAATACAATTGAAATGATGGGGATATTGCTCAATATAATTGGCTTCTTTGGTGCCTTTGGGGTAAAGGTGGCCAACCCATTCCTTCATTCCCCATCGGGGGCAGCCGATATACATCCCGACATTTGCCGCCGGCTTACCGGGTAATACCAGTTGGTTGTCAGCAGGATCAGGAAGAGTAAAATCTATATTGCTTAATAATGAATCATTAACGCGACCAAATTGCATAAAACTAATTGGAAATTAATAGCCTTCGAAGATAAGATTTTTCACTATAATCGCTTTTTCTGCATTCCGTGGTTGCCACGCCACACATCGTGGTGAAGAAATCGCCTTATGGTAAAAAATCATTATGAATTGAAAGGCTTTCTACAAGCGTAATAGGAGCGGGTTTGAAGCCAGCAGGCTGTACCAGTGGCGGCTATGCAAATAATAGAAAGAAAATTTGGATATTCCTTTGCAATATCCTTTTTCCAAGCTAATTTGATTGCATACAAGCCCTTTATTTCATTAACTGACAAGCATGGAAATTTTACACGTTAGCGCGGAATGTTATCCGGTAGCGAAAGTTGGAGGATTAGCCGATGTAGTAGGTGCACTGCCAAAGTATCAACACCAGTTAGGGTGTGTAGCCAAGGTAGTGATGCCCGCTTATAAATCCCGCTTTTTTGAACAAAACGAATTTGAGCTCGTGCACCAGGGAGGAACCTGGGTAGGGTTCAACTGGTACCATGTCAATGTATTCCGCGAAAAGAACAACGTACTGGGCTTTGACCTGTACCTGTTGGATATTCCCGGACTACTGGACAAGGAGGGCGTGTATGGTCACTGGAATGATCTGGAACGTTTTCTGGCATTTCAGATCGCTGTGCTGGACTGGCTGAATGAATGGCAGCATCATCCGGACGTCGTGCATTGTCACGATCATCATACAGGGTTTATTCCTTTTTTGATGACACATGCTTACAAGTACGAAAGGCTGCGCAATATAGCCTCCGTACTCACCATCCACAATGCACAGTACCAGGGCCAGTTTGGCTGGGATCAGCTATACCGGTTACCGGGTTTTGACCTCTGGAAGGCAGGCCTGGTAGGATGGGAGGGCGCTGTGAACCCACTGGCGGCAGCCATCAAATGTGCATGGAGAGTTACCACCGTTTCACCCGGGTACCTCGAAGAAATGTATAACGGCGCGAATGGACTGGAAAGTTTGCTGCGAAGCGAGCGTCGCAAGTGCAAGGGTATCCTGAATGGGATTGACAACAAAGTATGGGATCCTGCCACAGATCCGATGTTACCTATCCACTATGATGATACTTCCTTTGTAAACGGGAAAAGAGAAATAAAGCGCCAATTGTGTGAGGAGTTTGGATTTGACCCCGAATTACCATTATTCTCCTTCATTGGCCGCCTGGTAGGCGAAAAAGGCGCCGACCTGTTACCAGATATTATTGGTCGTTCACTATATGAGCAACAGAATCAGCTCAACTTCCTTGTATTGGGTAGTGGAGATCCGCATACAGAGTGGCGTCTGCACCAGACAAAAAATACGACTGGTTCAAACTTTAATGTACAATATGGTTATAACGAGGGCTTATCGCATAGGATCTATGCCGGTAGTGATTTCCTGTTAATGCCAAGCAGGGTAGAACCTTGTGGCCTGAACCAGTTGTATGCACTGCGTTATGGCACAATGCCGATAGTACGTAGCACAGGTGGCCTTAAAGATACCGTGAAGGATTTTGGAGACCAGGGTGGTTTCGGTATCCGCTTTATACAGGCAGAAGTCTGGGATGCGTGCCAGGCCGTGAGCCGCGCTGTGGAGCTGTACCGTGATGCACAGGCATTGCAGGAAATCCAGGAATATATTATGCAGATCGATCACTCCTGGGACAGCGCCGCTGCAGAATATGTAAAATTATACGAATCAATAGTAATCAGACCTTAATTGGCACGGAACTTTCCACGTAAGTTTGTAAACGGGACTTTCCATATAGTAATCATTTATTTCAACGAAACAAAAGAATAGAATATATGTCTAACGCAGTTATCTCCCTTATCTTAGGAGGCGGTTCCGGTACCCGTCTATACCCGCTCACCCGCAGGCGCTCGAAACCCGCTGTGCCCGTAGCCGGTAAATATAGGTTGGTGGATATTCCCATCTCCAATTGTTTGAATGCGGACATGAACCGCATCTTTGTGCTCACCCAGTTTAACTCCGCGTCACTGAATAAGCATATTAAGAATACATACCACTTTAGCCACTTCAGTAAGGCGTTCGTAGATATCCTGGCTGCAGAACAAACTCCCGATAACCCCACCTGGTACCAGGGTACAGCCGATGCGGTGCGTCAGTGCCTCCATCATATCGAGAACTATGAGTATGACTATGTGCTCATACTATCCGGCGACCAGCTGTATCAGATGGATTTCAGGGAGATGCTGCAACATCATATTGAATCACAGGCAGAGGTAACGATCGGTACCATCCCGGTCACTGCTAAAGACGCTTCTGACTTTGGTATATTAAAAACTGATGAAAAAGGAACTATCACCTCCTTTACAGAAAAGCCGAAACAGGATGTACTGGCACCCTGGGCTTCGCCTGTAAGCGATGAGATGCATGCAGCAGGTAGAGAATACCTGGCAAGTATGGGTATCTACATCTTCAGCAGATCCACGCTCAATGAATTGCTGAAAGGACAGGAGGCTGCCACCGATTTTGGTAAAGAGATTATTCCATACGCGATCAACGCAGATCTGAAAGTAATGAGCTATCAATACACCGGTTACTGGACGGATATCGGAAATATCAGCTCATTCTGGGAAGCAAACCTGTCATTGACAGATGAGATCCCTCAGTTCAATTTATTTGATGAAGGCAAGACCATCTATTCCCGTGCGCGTATGCTGCCACCGGCAAAGATGAGCGGTACCTTCAACAAGACCATCATCGCAGACGGTACAATTATTTCAGATAGCACCCTGGAACGTTGTGTTGTGGGTATCCGTGCCCGTATTGGCCGTGGTTCAGTGATCACAAACAGCTACATCATGGGTAGCGATTTCTACCAAACCCTCGAAGACCTGGCCAGGGCCAAGGCCAAAGGCCATCCGCCAATGGGGATTGGAGATAACTGTGTGATCAATAATGCGATAATAGATAAGAATGTAAGCATTGGCAACAATGTAAAGATAAATGTAGGTGAAACATTGCCGGATGGTGAGCATGAGCAGTACACCGTGAAGGATGGAATTGTGGTGATTAAGAATGGAATGGTATTGCCGGATGGTTTTGTGATTTGATAGAGTGGGGGTGAGAGAGTTGTGTTGAGAGAGTTGGGTTAAGAGAGTTTGATTTGTGAGGATTGGTTTTGTGGAATCCGGTTTTTGGATTTACAGCGCTGATGGCTGGTTTCAAAAAAATCGCTTTTACCATTGGTAAAAGCGATTTTTTTTGGTTTAGCGGTCAAAAAAACTGTTAAAATTCACTTTAAAACTGACAAGTGGTTTTTATTTCCATTTCTTTGAAAAACCGCACCAGCAAAGCCTTTCAGACCAGCGGAATGTAAAAAAATTAATCTTAATAACAGCGTTAAATACTGTTAAAATATTGCCTTCTTTTATCGGGTCTTGCCGCCCGTTCATCTCATGTTTTTGCCTGATCACCGACACATATTCCTCATTCGCCGACATAACACGTTCCTCCTTCTCCCGAAATCTACATTTGTTTTTTAGGTACTCAACAAAAAATCAATTTGATGGTCTTGCTGGATCGAAGGGCAATACATATATCAGGTCTCTGTTGTCTGCTGTTATTATCAGTCGCCTGCCATGAAAAAAAGAACAAGGACGATGCTAAATCTCAGGGAAACCAACCTACCATTGTAGATGTCATTATCGCTGACACCCGTAGTGTAAGCAATAACATCGAGGCAAACGGTACGATCGTTCCCAACGAATACGCCGAACTCCATCCCGAAATCAGTGGCAGGATTACTTTCCTCAACGTTCCCGAAGGCGCCATCGTCGAAAAAGGCACCCTCATTGCCCGTATCAACGATGCTGACCTACAGGCACAACTGGAAAAATCCAAAGTTCTCCTGGATCTCTACGAAAAAACAGAACAACGCGACCGCAAACTCCTGGACATTAACGGTATTAACCAGGCCGACTACGACCTGGCATTGAACAATGTGAACGGCACCAAAGCCGATATGGCATACACCCAGGCCCAGATAGACAAAGCCGCTGTCCGTGCCCCCTTTACCGGTACTATCGGCCTACGTCAGGTCAGCATCGGGGCATACGCCACACCAGCGACCCTGATCGCCACGATCCAGTCGCCCGACAAAATGCGGGTCGACTTCACCTTACCTGAAAACTACGCCCACAACCTCAAAAAAGGTGGTGTGGTTGAAGTAGTAAGCGATGCGAACAATGGCACCCGCAAGCAAGCCACTATTATCGCTACCGAACCACAGGTGAGTCAGACGAGCCGCAACGTAAAAGTGCGCGCCCTGCTCTCCGACGGCAAAGGCCGCCCCGGCGCATTTGTAAAAGTTTACTTAAATGCCGGTGCGGATACCAAAGCCATCATGGTCCCTACCAATGCACTCATTCCAAATGATAAAAATAACCAGGTCGTACTCGTCAAAGACGGCAAGGCCCGCCTCACCACCGTGCAAACCGGCGTGCGGGAAGCCAATAATGTGGAAGTCACCAGCGGCATCGCTGTAGGTGATACCGTCGTGGTGACAGGCGTGCTCTTCGCCCGCCCCGATGCGCCTGTGAAAGTCAGACAAGTGAAGACACTGGAAAAACTCGTGGCTGCACAGCAATAATCACCCAACGGAATTCAACAAATGAATATATCAGAACTATCATTGAAGCGGCCTGTCCTTGCGACAGTGATGAATCTCCTGATTATACTGTTTGGGGTGATTGGCTACTATTTCCTGGCAGTGAGAGACTACCCTGCCATCGATCCTCCTATTATTACAGTAACCACTTCTTATACAGGTGCGAACCCGGATATCATGGAAAGCCAGATCTCCGAACCACTGGAAAAACAGATCAACGGTATTCCCGGTATCCGTACCATCTCTTCCAATAGTTCCCTGGGTAGCAGCGTGATCACGGTGGAGTTCAACCTGGGTATCGACCTCGAAGCCGCTGCCAGTGACGTGCGTGACAAGGTGAGTCAGGCAACTAAAAGTCTGCCGCTGGACATCGATGCACCACCGGTTGTCACCAAGTCCGATGCGAACAGTGACCCGATCCTGATCCTCGCTGTTCAAAGCCGTACCAAGTCGCTCATGGAACTGAGTGACTATGTCGATAACGTACTACAGCAACAATTACAGACCATCGACCAGGTAAGCTCTGTGAACATTTTTGGTGATAAAAGCTATGCCATGCGCCTCTGGCTCAATGAAGCAAAGATGGATGCTTACAATGTGGCCTATAATGATATCAGCACGGCCCTTAGCAATGAAAACGTGCAGTTGCCCGCCGGTAAAGTATATGGTAACAACACTGAACTAACTATTAACGCCATTGGTCGCCTCACCACAGAAAAAGATTTCCGTGACCTCATTCTCCGTGAAGACAGCACAGGCATTGTTCGTCTCAGTGATGTAGCCCGTGTGGAACTGGGTCCGCAGATAGAAGAACAGGGCTGGAAATACAATGGTGTAAATGCAGTAGGGTTGGCAATCATTCCACAACCAGGCGCGAACAACATCGCCATTGCCGATGAGTTCAAAAAACGTATGGAGGCAATCAGGGAATCCAACAAAGACGATATTGAATTCAGTGTGCTGGTAGATAATACCCGCAATATCAGACAGTCACTGGCCGAAGTAAAGGAAACCCTGATCATTGCATTTGCACTCGTGGTATTAGTGATCTTCTTCTTCTTTAGAAACTGGCTGATTGCCATCCGTCCATTAATAGATATTCCCATCTCGCTGATCGCCACCTTCTTTGTGGTGTACCTCGCGGGCTTTACCATTAATATATTAACGCTGTTAGGTATCGTACTGGCTACAGGCCTCGTGGTGGATGATGGTATTGTGGTCACGGAAAATATCTTCCGTAAACTGGAGCAGGGGATGAGCATTCGTACGGCTGCGCTGGAAGGAAGTAAAGAGATATTCTTTGCGGTCATTTCTACATCATTGACATTGGCCGTGGTATTCATGCCGGTGATCTTCCTGCAGGGATTTGTAGGCAGGTTATTCCGTGAATTCGGGGTCGTACTTGCCACAGCGGTTTTGATCTCTGCCTTTGTATCCCTAACGATTACGCCAGTATTAAATGTGTACCTGAATAAGAAAGATGCTGGTCATGGCAAGTTCTATGAAAGAACAGAACCATTTTTCCAGGGGATGGAAAGTGGCTACAAGCGCTGGCTGGAAGCATTTATGAAAGTGCGCTGGGTCGCAGTGGCCATCATTCTGGTGTGTGCAGGTATGATCTGGTTGATCTTAAGTAGTATTCAAAGTGAAATTGCACCTCTTGAAGACAGAAGCAGTATCCGTATGACGGTGAGTTTACCTGAAGGTACGAGCTATAGTTATACCCAGGCTGTGAGTGACAAGATAGCGAATTACCTGTATGACTCAGTACCGGAAAGAGCCTTCGTATTCGCAAGAACACCTGCGGGTTCCGTGATCAATAGTTCTCAGCCACGTATTGGCCTGGTACCGCCGGAAGAGCGTGATCGTAGTCAGGCAGAGATTGCCAATGACCTGAACAGGAAGTTGAAGCGCTTTAATGATGCACGTATCTTCACGATACAGGAACAGACAATTGCGGTGGGTTCCGGTTCCAAGACCAGTTTACCCATACAGTTTATCCTGCAAAATCAGGATTTAGATAAACTTAAAAAGACGATTCCGTTATTCCTTGAAGAAGCTCGTAAAGATCCAACCTTCGCTAACGTAGACGTAGATCTGAAATTTACAAAACCTACATTGGAAGTAACGTTCGATCGTATGAAGATCAAGGATCTCGGCTTATCTACGAATGATGTGATCTCTGCTATGCAGGCTGCTTTCAGTGGTGGCCGTCTGGCGTATTTCATCATGAACGGCTACCAATATTACGTAATTGCACAATTGGAAAGAACGGAGAGAAATGAACCTGCGGATATCAGTCATATCTATGTACGCAATGCAAGTGGAGATAAAATTCCATTGGATGCAGTCGTGAAAATAGTGACCAGTACAAGTCCGGCTACGTTGTATCACTTCAACCGTTTCAAGAGTTCCACCATTTCTGCATCCCTGGCACCGGGTCATACCATTGGTGATGGCATCAAAGCCATGCAGGCGATAGCAGACAGGCTACTGGATCCAACCTTCCATACGGCATTGTCCGGCTCCAGCCGTGACTATGCAGAAAGTTCTTCCAATATCGTATTTGCCTTCCTGCTTGCGTTGGTATTGATCTATCTGGTACTCGCCGCACAGTTTGAAAGCTTTATCGATCCGTTCACCATCATGCTCACGGTGCCGCTGGCATTGGCAGGTGCATTGCTGAGCCTGTGGATCTTTGGCCAGACATTGAATATCTTCTCCGAAATCGGTATGATCATGTTGATTGGACTGGTCACGAAGAATGGTATCCTGATCGTAGAGTTTACAAACCAGAAGCGTGAGATGGGTATGAACAAACATGATGCGGTAGTAGAGGCGGCATCACAACGTCTGCGTCCGATCCTCATGACATCGCTGGCTACGGCATTGGGTGCATTGCCTCTGGCCATGAGCCTGGGAGCGGCATCCACAAGTCGTGTACCATTGGGGATCGTGGTAGTGGGTGGTATTGTGTTCTCACTGATCCTGACCCTGTTCGTGATTCCGGCAATATATACCTTTGTGAGTAGTAAGCACAAGGCACACATACCTGATGTGGCAGAATAAAACAAAATTCATGAAAAGATTTATTATATATCTAACCTTTTTCTCACTTCCGAGGCTGCTGCATGCGCAGCAGCTCACACTGAAGGATGCTGTGAATATTGCTTTAAATAAAAACTTAGGCATTAAGATCGCGGAGAATAATGTGAAGATTGCGGAGCAAAATAACAACTACGGTATAGCTGGTGGTATGCCTGTAATCAGTGCTTCCGGCTCCGATGTAGAACAGCTCACCAGTCTTGAGCAGAAGTACGCAAACGCTGCGAACAACAAATCGAGCAATAACGTCCGCTCTAACGAACTCTCTGCCAGCCTGGGCGCCACCGTTCCAATTTACAGCGGTAGTAAGATCTCCAATGCCAGCAAACGTCTGGATGTTGCTGAGTCTATGAGCAATGACTACCTCAAATCCCGCGTTGCGTACATCACCTACAATGTGATGATTAAATATTACGACATCATTCGGCAGGAGAGCTATGCGGCCACTCTGGAACGCTCACTGGAAGTATCCCGTCAGAAACTGGATATCGTAAAAGCACAGCAAAGTGTGGGCGTGGCCAACAATGCAGACCTCTTTCAGGCCCAGGTAGATCTGAACACACAAATGCAAAACCTGCAGGCGCAGCAACTGGTGATCGATCAGGCCAAAACCGATTTACTGACTGTCCTGACCTTAAAACAAGACTCGCTCATTCAGATCAAAGACACCATTATCGTAGCCACGGATCTCCAGCTGGCACCCATCCTCCAATCCATGGAGCAACATCCTGACCTGATTGCCGCAGGCAAACAGGTGCAGATCGATCAGTACCTTGAAAGGGAAACGGCTGCATATCGCTATCCTTCTCTGACAGGCAATGCCGGCTATAATTATAATTATACCAAGAACAGTGATGGATTCTCCTTATTGAACCAGAACTATGGTCCATATGTCGGTGTAGGTGTAAATATCCCGATCTTCAATGGTTCTGTTTACAAAAGGAGACAGGAAATCGCTGGTATCAATACCTCCAATGACAAGTTGATCAGGGATACGCTCGGCATCAACTACACCGGCAATATTGTCAAGAGCTGGCAGGCGTATAATAATAACCTGCAGCAATTACAAACTGCCAAAGACAACTACGATCTGTCAGGAAAATTGCTGGATCTTGTCCTGCAGCGTTTTCAACTCAAGCAAGCGACGATCATTGATGTCAAAACCGCGCAACAAAGCTTCGAAAATGCCGGTTATCTTTTAATAAACGTAAGCTTCGCCGCAAAATCTGCGGAGATCAGGTTGAAATATTACGGCAATCAACTCAGCCAGCTATAACGCTGTCGCTGTCATTTATCTGCTGCCTGTACCTGCTGTCGCAAGCCAGCAGGTACAGGCCCCGCGAAAAAGAACGCCTGGACCGAAGGTCAAGGCGTTCTTTTTCGCCCACCTCCCAACTTACCACTCATGAAATATCCCCCAAATTATCCCCCTTTTCCCCTAAATTCGTGCATTCAAAAGATCATTTGAGTGTAGTATGGAGCAACCTGTAAGCAATATAACGTATAGTCAGACGGGGTATTTCAATCAACTAGTAATCGACTTTCTGGCAGATCATCCGCATCTCCGTCCCTTTTACAAACATTCTTCCCTATCCCCTGATTTTGAAGCCGCTATCGCCGCCAAAAAATCCCAGCCACAAAACCGTGGGGTATTAGTCTCCTCCCTGCAGGAACAATACAAGGGCCTTCATATCACTGATCACGTCAAAAACAACATCAATGCCTTAGGCTCGGCGAATACCTTCACTATTACCACCGCTCACCAGCCTAACATCTTCACGGGCTACCTCTATTTTGTATACAAGATCCTGCAAGCCATCAAGCTTGCCAGCCAGTTGCAAGACAAGTACCCGCAATATAAATTCGTCCCTGTTTACTACATGGGCAGTGAAGATGCTGACCTCGACGAACTCGGCCACATCTACCTCGCCGGCAAAAATATCAACTGGGCCACCTCCCAGCAAGGCGCCGTAGGCCGCATGCAGCCCGAAGGCTTCGCCGATCTCTTCACCACCATCGAGTCCGCCCTTGGTTACGGCCCTTACACCGCTGAACTTATGGACATGATGAAAAAGGCTTACCTCGAACACGAAAACATCCAGGAAGCCACCTTATACCTTGTAAATGAACTCTTTGGCCGTTTCGGTCTTGTTGTGCTAGTCCCTGACAGCCCGGCGCTGAAGCGACTCTACATCCCCGTCATGCGGGATGAGTTGCTGCACCAGCATTCCCATAAAATCGTTAATGAGACCCTCACCCGGCTCTCTCAACATTATAAAGTACAGGCCAATCCCCGCGAAATCAACCTGTTCTACCTGACCCCGACCTCCCGCGAACGCATCGTTCAGATAGGTGATACCTGGAAAGTGCTGCACATGCCGGTCGAGTTCACCCGCGACACGCTGGAAAAGGAATTACAGGAACACCCGGAGCGATTCAGCCCGAACGTTATATTAAGAGGCCTCTACCAGGAAACCATCCTTCCAAATATCGCCTTTATCGGCGGGGGAGGGGAGATCGCCTACTGGATTGAATTACAGGACCTCTTCGCCCATTACAAAGTTCCATTCCCGGTACTGCTATTGCGCAACTCCTTCCTGCTGGCAGATATGCCCTCCTTAGCCCGTTTAAACAAACTGGGCCTGGAAGTCCCGGATCTGTTCAGGGATGTAGAATCATTGGTCAACGATTTTGTACAAAAACATACCAATGCCGCACTGGTCTTAAAAGATGAATACACGGCGATCGAAAAGCTTTTTGATGAATTGTCTTTAAAAGCAGATATTGATATTACCCTGGTGAAATCAGTGGAATCAGAGCGATCCAAAGCGATAAAATCCATTGGTAAGCTGGAACATAAGTTCCTCCGTGCAGAGAAAAAGAAATTCGCCTGGCAGACGGACCAGATCCGGGTACTCAAACAGAAGTTATTCCCGGCTAATAGTCTACAGGAGCGTAAAGAGAACTTTATGCCCTGGTATATTCAGCAGGGACCGGGTTTCTTTGATCTGATCCTGGAACATCTGGATCCAATCACCGATCAATTCGGGATTATTTATACGGATTAAATTTTCTTGCCCCTCGAAAAAAAACGCCTGGACCTTTGGTCCAGGCGTTTTTTTTGATAATTCTGCTAACTATTCTGCTCCAACGTCTTCTTCATATCCTTCAACAAACTCATCACCGCATGTAACTGATCCCTCACTTGCTTCACCTCCAATATCTCCTGCCTCAACACCGTATCCCCCTGCCCATTATTCACCTCCTCCTGCCTCTTCTGATACATCGCCTCCAACTTCATATCCAACGTCTCAAACGCCTCCACAGTCGCCGGCGGCGCCACCACTTTCTCCCCAGGCCGCTCCAACATCTCCAATATACAACTAAAATACGCCTGCAGATTATTACTCAACAACTTATACTCCGGCTGATGAAACCTCACCCCATTATGCGTCGTCCCATAATTCGCCAACGCCGCTATATGCGAAATAATCGAATTATTCACCACCACAAAATGATACACCTGCGACCCATTCTTTTGCTTACTCTTCGGCTCTGACAGCATTCGCTGAAACGCTGACATCAGGTTCGCCGCACTCACATTCGAATCCTTCCTTGCCAACTTATAATCATTCACCACAAAAGTCTCCTGTGTATACAAATGCATCACCTGCTCAAAATAATTCGCATTACTCTTCACCATCTTTATCATATGACTCGGCAACGTATTCTTCTCCCAACTCGGCCACAACAACAAATTCGCAAAGAACGCGATCGTTCCCCCAATCGTTGTGTCCATCACTCTCCAACCCACATTATAAAAATGTGCCGGATGCAGAAAATGTAACAGGAATATCACAAACGGCGTCACAAAAAACACACTCAATGTATACTGGTGCGTCATAAAACTATACGCTCCCAGAATACACAGCAACATAAATATAAATATCACTGTATTGTTCATCGTAAAGAACAGGATCACCGCCGCAAAGAGCGCCCCCGCCACTGTTCCGTATATCCTTTGATAACTACGGGCTTTCGTAATACTAAAACCTGGTTTCAATATCACCACTATTGTCAGCAATATCCAGTAGATCCTGTCCAGGTGAAATAACTGGCCGATCACATACCCCGTCACCGCCGCCAGACTTACACGCAGTGCATGCCTGAATATATGCGACTGAAAAGTCAGGTTATTAAAGAATGTCTCCGCATCATACTGCCCATGGTTCGTAAAACTGGATAATTGTAATCTTGGATCAATAATCTCATCCTTCACCCTTTCCAGCCTTGTAAGCCGGTGCAGGTTATAGATCCTTTGCGCCATATCCGCCAGGTTATGCAGGATATTTGACAGCACCAGCAATCGTGACCGCTCTTTAACTGTTGGTAAAGTTTTCCTGATATCATCCACAGCCGTCTGCACTTTTACAATCTCATACCGCAGGTTCGCCTTCGGCAAAGATCGTTGTCCGGCCGCTACTGCTTCGCCTATAATCTTCAACTCGCCTGCAAACTCCAATATCAGTGTATGAAATTTATCCAGCACCCCCGCCCCGTCAAATGACTCATGCAAGGCCTGGTAATCCGTCTGCGCCGCCATAATCTGCTCCTGCAGGTCCACCATATCGAGGAAGATCAGCACTAATGCCTTATTAATACTGGTCGTACCTTCCTGGTGAGAACGCCTTTTTAATAACAACTCTCTCACCGCCTCCTGTTTCTCACTCACCACGACTTGCTGTGCCAGTACATCTTTATAAATTTCTTCAATTTTATCACCAGCATCCGGCTCATAAAACCGCGCCCTTGCCAGTAAATAATCCGCCGTTTCCGTAATACACTCAGAGAGCATCTGTTGTACACTTAAATAAGGCCGTATCTGCCAGAGTAACAGTGCCAGGAGCCCATACCAAACTGCACCTAATAATATATAGAGACTGTGAATGACTGCTTCGTAGGGGGACACCGCCTTTTCCCCCAGTATAGATACCATCACCAGCATACAGGCGATCCCGATATTCCCCCCTCTGTTGCCATAAATAAGCAACATGGAGTTCATAAAACAACACGCCAGTATATAAAAGGTCATCAATACCGGGTACGGCATAATGAGAGAGGTAGTAATGGCGGTAAACCAGATGAAACCGATGGCAATTAGCGTCCCGTTTCGCTTATGAATGGCAGTTCCTGGTACGTCCGAGAGGGCAGTAGCGAGGGCGCCGAGCGAAATGACGATCCCGAGCGGGAGGTTGCCCAGCATCGAGCAGACTACAGAAGGCACGACCACACTGATGGTGGTACGCAAACCGGTACTAAAATGATAGCTGTAGATGAAATTCCTGACTTCCTGGATCCAATGCCGCATGTAGAAATTAATATTTACAAAGATATGAATTCAAAGATTAAACCATTCCGGCTGAAATGGACCGCAACTACCTCCTCCTCAATGGCGTCCGCCAAAAAAACCTTCATTCCCGCAGCCGCAGGCCATTTATAATTTTTCATAAAATAGAAAAAATCCCTAATTTGTGTCCCCTGTTAGTCCTTACCATATCGGCTAACCCATCATTATATTCAACTTAAGCAATGATCTTCAGCAACCTGTCTGAAATTTATACACAACTGTGTATAATTAAATTTCCCCCGACATGTCTATCTATTATAAATTACTGCTTTCTTTGAACAAATAATGACCTGGAAACATAATTGTGCTGTGAATGGTTAAAATCTGATACGCCAAATCAGAGAAATCATAGTTATCTTTGACGGCTTAAAAAAAACAAAGAGGAGCAATTGTGCGTTTAAAAACATTAGAAATCAAAGGCTTCAAAAGTTTTGCAGACAAGACTGTCTTACACTTCGACGAGGGTGTAACCGGGGTTATAGGCCCCAACGGCTGTGGCAAAAGTAATATTATCGACTCCATCCGATGGGTTATCGGTGAGCATAAGATCTCCAATCTCCGCTCTGAAAACCAATCAGGCCTGGTGTTCAACGGCTCCAAAACCCGCTCCGCCAGCGGGATGGCTGAAGTAAGCCTCACGTTTGAGAATACCCGCAATGTACTCCCTACTGAGTTTACCACTGTCACTATCACCCGCAAATTCTACAAGAACGGCGATTCCGAATACCGCCTCAATGACGTAGCGTGCCGACTCAAAGACATCCATAATCTCTTTATGGATACAGGTGTCAGTACCGACTCCTATGCCATTATCGAACTCGGAATGGTGGATGATATCATCAAAGATAAAGAGAACTCCCGCCGCCGCATGCTTGAGCAAGCCGCCGGTATCTCCATCTACAAAACCCGTAAAAAAGAAGCAAAATCCAAACTCGACGCCACCGAAGGGGATCTGAACCGTATTGAGGACCTGTTATTTGAAATCAACAACAACCTCAAAACCCTCGAAGCCCAGGCCCGAAAAGCAGAACGCTTCTACGAAATCAAGAAAGAATACCGCGAAGTCTCTATAGAACTGGCCAAAGCTGCCCTCGAAGGCTTTAATGTCGAATTTAAAGACCTCACCGACCAGCAACAAGCCGAATCAGACAAAAAACTGGCCCTGGAAGCCGACATCACCAAAGATGAAGCCTCCGTCGAAGAAGATAAACTCCACTTCGTAGCCAAAGAACGCGAACTCTCTGTCCTCCAAAAATCCTTCAACGAACTGGTAGCCACCATCCGTACCAAGGAAAACGACAAGAACCTCGCTACACAACAACTCACTTACTTAAAGGAAAGAGAACGCAATATCAGCCACTTCCTAGCCAACGCTGAGGGACAGCTGCAAGGCCTCACCGACTCCATCGCATTTACTGAAAACCAGGTTACTGAAGAACAGGACGTGTTCGACTCCCTCCAGGATCAACTGGAAGGCCTGCAGGACATGGTCGATGAGAAAAAGGAATCCTTTAACCAAAAGAAACTGGCCCTCGAAACCCTCCGCCGCGATCAGCAACAATGGCAACGCCAGCAGTTCGAAGCAGAGAAAAAAGTGGCCGTAGCCGATACCTCGGTACAAAACCTGGTACGCAGCATCCAACAGCTGCAGGAAGAAAAAACCAACCGCCAGCTGCAGATCACGCAACTGGAAGAAGAAAAGGCCTCCCTCCAGGATACCCTGCTGGATAGCAAAGCTGACCTGGAAGATATGGTCGCTTTCCAGGAAGAGACCAAAGGCAAGATCCTCAGCACCCAGGGCGAAATCGAAGGACTCCGCGATAAACTCGTGGATGAAAACCGTACCCTCGATCAGAAAAAGAACGAGTACGACCTGCTGAAATCACTGGTTGACAGTCTGGAAGGCTACCCCGACAGTATCAAATTCCTCAAGAAAAATACCGACTGGAACAATAAGGCACCCATACTAAGCGATATCTTCTTCTGTCGTGAAGACTACCGCACCTGCGTGGAGAACCTGCTCGAACCTTACCTGAACTATTACGTAGTCAACAACGCCGCCGAAGCCATTCAGGCCATTAACCTCCTCGATGACTACAAAAAGGGTAAAGCCAACTTCTTTATCCTCGACCAGTTCCATCATCAGGGCGGGCAGCTCTTTACCCCAGCCAATACCATCCCGGCACTGGATGTGGTAGAGATCGACGAACGTTACAAAGGTCTCGGCAACTACCTCCTGGGCAAAGTATTCATCGCTGACAATGTAACCGGTATCGAATGGGACCAGCTTGCTGACCAGGATGTACTCGTGATCGAAAAGAGCGGACGCATCGTACGTGGTAAATACAACATGAGCGGTGGTAGCGTGGGCGCTTTCGAAGGTAAAAAACTCGGTCGTGCCAAGAACCTCGAAAAACTGGATGAAGAGATCCGTGCACTGGAAACCATCGTCGCTACCCTGCGGGAACAGATACAGGAAAAGCACAACCAGGTACTCGGCTTCAACACCCAGCTGAATGAAAACAAGATCAACCAGCAGCGGGAGAAGATCAACCAGCTGAACAACCAGGTGTTTGGTCTCCAGAACAGGATCGAGAACTTCCGTCACCTGATCGATTCCGGCGATAAACGACTGGCCGAAATGCAGCAATCCCTGGAACAAAACCAGGAAAGCATAGCCGGTGTAAGAGAAGAACTGGAAGATCTGAACGAAAAGGTACACGCCCTGCACGACAGCATTATCAACGCAGAACGTGCTGCCAGCGACGCCGAAGCCCAGTTCAACCAGGCGAACGTACAGTTCAACAACCAGAACTTACAGCAAACCCGCCAGCAATCCAAAGTAGCGGCCCTGCGCCAGGAACTGGATTTCAAACGTAAACAACTGACCGATCTGCACAACCAGATCACCAGCAATAAATCCCAGCTGGAAGACGCCGTGGCCAACATCGCCGCTGCCGAAGACAAACTGGGCACTGCCGAAGATGGGCTCGTAGAACTCTTCCGCCGCAAGGAAACAGAGGAGAAGGAACTGAACGAAAAAGACCAGGAATACTATAACTTCCGTAACCAGTTGCAGGAAAAGGAAACCAGTCTTCGTACCCGCACCCGTGCGCGTGAGGAACTGGACCGCCAGCTCACCGTGATCAAAGACAAGGTGAACGAACTGAAGTTACAACTGGCCTCCATGAAGGAGCGTTTAAGTGTAGAATTCAAGGTAAATCTTGATGAAATCATCGACGAACAACGTAGCTCCGTATTGCCGGCAGATGAATTGCAGGGTAGTGCTGAGCGACTCAAGAAGCGGCTGGAAAACATGGGTGAGATCAACCCTACGGCAATTGAAGCCTACCAGGAGATGAAGAAACGTTATGAGTTCATTCTGGAACAAAAGAATGACCTTGTGACCGCCAAAGAATCTCTGATGGCTACCATCCAGGAAGTAGAAGCGACCGCCAACCAGAAATTCCTCGAAACCTTTAACCAGGTGAAGGAAAACTTTGTTAGAGTGTTTAAGGCGCTGTTTACAGAAGAAGACCAGTGTGACATGATCCTGAGTGATCCTGAAAACCTGGCAGACACAGGAATTGAAATCATCGCAAAACCGAAAGGAAAGCGTCCGGCAGCCATTACACAGCTGAGTGGGGGAGAGAAGACCCTGACGGCAACAGCACTGCTGTTTGCTATCTACCTGATCAAACCAGCCCCGTTCTGTATATTGGATGAGGTGGATGCGCCGCTGGATGATGCGAATGTTGGGAAGTTTACTAATATGATTCGTAAATTTTCGGATAATTCACAGTTTATCATTGTGACGCATAATAAGCAGACGATGGCATCGGTAGATGTGATTTATGGTGTGACGATGCAGGAACCAGGTGTAAGTAAACTTGTTCCTGTGGATTTCAGGAGTCTGAATTAGAGGGAGAAATTGAAAGAGCCAAAGAAAGATGATCGATTTTACAAGTTCCTTTTTGTGAAATAAGCAGTAGGAGCTTTTTAATCCGGTAGTTTTTCAAACTTTTAGATTTCAGATCTACTCGCTTTTAGGTCTATTAACTTACAGATCTATCAACTTTTAGATTTCCTAACTTTTAGATTTCAGATCTCTGCACTAACTTTACGCAACCAAACAAAAAACTTACATAGCTATGGGCACATGGGGTACCAGAAATTTTGAAAATGATGGTTCACTAGACTGGGTATTTGAAATGATTGATGCTAAGGATGGAGGCTTGATCTCTGATACCTTGCAGTTCTCATTGAACAAAGACGGTCTCCTCGACACTTCTGAATGCGAAGACGCATTGGCAGCCGCTGAAACAGTAGCCGCGCTTACAGGTAAACCCAGTGAAGATTATCCTGAAACTCCACTGGAAAAGCTGGATTCTTTAAACGTTCTGGCTACCCTGGCATTAAGAAAACTGGCGGTTTCAGTGATTGAAAAGATCAAGCTGAATTCTGAAATGAAGCAGACGTATACAGAGAGTGGAGAGGTAGAAGCGTGGTTTGCTGTACAGGATGAGCTGATTAGAAGACTGAGCTAATTACAACCTGCAAAATACCTAATTAAAAGCCTCCCGGATGCTAATTCCGGGAGGCTTTATCTATTTACGCTTAAAAGGAGTTAAATTTCTTAACTGATTATTTTAATTAAACTTACTTAGATCAAAATCCCCGCTATCGTCGCTGACAAATAAGAAGCGAGCGTTCCACAAAACAACGCCTTCATCCCCAACGCTGCCAAATCCCCTCTTCTCTCTGGCGCTAACACACCAATACCCCCAATCTGCATCCCCACACTACTAAAATTAGCAAACCCACAAATTGCCACACTCACAATCAACAACCCCTTAGAAGATACCACTGGGATCGTCTTATCCGTCAAATGCTTAAATGCAATAAACTCATTTACCGTCAGCTTCTGTCCCAGCAAGGTCGCCACATTATTTACATCCCCATTCGGTACACCCATCGCCCAAGCCACCGGATAGAACAACTTCCCAAATATGTAATTCAGGCTCAAATCAAATCCCGGATTGAAAATATGCCCGATCTTCAGCAACCCCCAGTCTAAAAACGCAATCAACGCAATAAACCCAATGATCATGGCAATCACATTCATCGCAATCTTAAACCCATCACTCGCACCATGTGAAATCGCATCAATCACATTTACATAATGACTCTTCACATCCAGCTTCACAACGCCCATGGTCTGTGATTCCTCCGTTTCCGGAAACACAATCTTCGATATCACCAACGCTCCCGGCGCCGCCATCAGACTCGCCGTGATCAGCATCGGTGCCAGGTCCATGCCCGCAGCCAATCCCATATTGGAATACACCACTAGGATACCCCCCGCTATACACGCCAGGCTACCACTCATCGATGCCAGCAACTCACTCTTGGTCATATATGGCAAATAAGGACGGATCATTACCTGGGCTTCAATCTGCCCCACAAACGCACTTGCCACATTGCTCAACGCCTCCGCACCACTCACCCGCATAATCACATTCATTGCCCTGGCTATCACTGCCACTATCCGCTGCATAATTCCAAAGTGATAGAATATCGCCACCAGCGAACACACTAGAATGATCGCAGCAGTTACGTTGAACGCAAACACAAAACCACTCTGGGCATAATCACTGACCGTATCAGGGGTAGGTTTCACCGCAATGCCTGCATACACAAAAGCCACACCTTCACGGGCAAACTGTTCCAGCTTACCCATCGCTTTACCTAATAACTGGAAAAATCTGAAAACCGGTGGTACCTTGAATACCAGCAGGGCAATTATTATCTGCAGGCCAATACCACTCAATACAAGACGGAAATTGATCTTCTTTTTGTTGTTGGAAAATAAGTAAGCAAGTCCCAGGATGAGTAAAATACCAAAAAGGCCCTGAAAACGTCCCATAAGCTAATTTAGATCTAGTAAGGAGCGAAGGTAAAAAACATTAAGGAAATTTATAGGGGGATTTTGGTGGTAGTTAAGAGGTTTACACCTATAAAAAAGGTGATTTTAGTTGGGGAATGAATGAAGTGGGAATAAGGGTAATATATAGAATTAAATCACATGTGATAAGGAGCGAATTCCCCTTTGCCCCCTATCAAAAATGCGCCTTATAAATTTAATTTTATATCTAAATTGTAATTTCAATCGATTACATAAATGAAAAACTGGACACTTTTCCTGGCAGCCGCCTACTGGCTCTCCGCCTGTACAAGCCCAGGACCGGCAAAAGATCAACAATCAGATTCCACGGCCATGAGAAAAAAACTCGGCCCATCCCCCGTACTGGATGCTACTACTGCTATCTCACACATGCAGGTGGAAAAGGGACTCGAAGTACAACTCGTAGCGTCGGAACCGTTGATCACAACACCGGTAGCTATGACCTTCGATGACAAAGGGCGTATGTGGGTAGTCGAAATGATGGGATATATGCCCGATACCGTAGGTACGGGTGAGGATGTGCCCAACGGCAAAGTGGTGATCTTAGAAGATACTACCCATGACGGAATTGCCGACACCCGCAAAGTACTCTTGGACTCGTTGATCCTGCCTCGTGCTATCTGTCTTGTTCCCGGTGGCTTTCTGCTGGCCGAACCACCCAAACTCTGGTTCGTCCCGGTCAAAAACGACATCGCCGGCAAGCGCGTCCTGATCGATGACAAATACACCGAAGGTGGCAACGTTGAGCACCAGCCAAATGGCCTGCTCCGCGCTATGGACAACTGGATCTACAATGCAAAATCAGATAAACGCTACCGCCAGATCAATGGCAAATGGGTGAAACAGGATACCCACTTCCGTGGTCAGTGGGGGGTGAGCCAGGATAACTTTGGACGTCTTTTCTCTAACAATAACTCGGAAAACGTACTCGGCGATTACTTTCCACCCGGACTTGGCGCCCGCAATCCTAACCAGAAAACAATTGCTGGTTACGACGAGAAGATCGTGCCCGACAACCGGGTCTATCCCATTCACCCGACACCCGGCGTGAACCGTGGCTATATGAAAGGGATCCTCGACGATAGTCTACGCCTGGTGGAAATGACCGCTGCCTGTAGTCCCCTCGTTTACAGGGGTAGTCTCTTAGGCAAGGAATACGACAACAACATCTTTGTCGCTGAGCCCTGCGGTAACCTGATCAAACGCAACATCATCCAGGATAGCGGCTATATTGTAAAAGGTCGGCAGGCCTACCAGAAAAAGGAATTCCTCGCCAGCGATGATGAGCGTTTCCGCCCGGTAAGTCTCTACGACGCTCCCGATGGCGCCCTTTATATCGTCGATATGTACCGTGGCATCATCCAGCATAAAACATACCTGACGCCGTATCTCAAAGACGAGATCAAAAGCCGGAACCTCACCAACCCACTCAATTGTGGTCGTATCTACCGCATTGTCCCTGCCGGCGCCAAAATGAAGCCGATGGCACTGGACAATAATCCTGACAAGCTCTTTGCGCTGTTAGAGAATCCCAACGGTTGGATCAGGGATAAGGCACAACAGATGATCGTTGATCATCGTTATACCCAGCTCATTCCACATTTAAAAGAACGCCTGCATCAGGAAGGGAATACCTACGGCGCTATTCATGCTTTATGGACACTGGAAGGTTTAGGAGCGTTATCATATAATGAAATTGATTTCCTGCTACACCAGAAAAATCCTTATCTGCAGGCCGCAGCAATTTCCGCGCTGCCATCGGTAAAATCTCCTGGAGCGATTGCTGCTTTAAGATCTGGTCCGGCTACCACCGCTATAGCATCTCCTGGAGCGACTACTGCATTGAGATCTGGTTCAGCTACCACCACTTTAATATCTAATGAAGTTGCTACCACTTTAGCACCTCCCGCAGCTACCGCTACCTTAACATCGTTAGAGAATAATGTATTCCTCGCGCCATACATCGCGTTGGTGTTGCCTTACCTCCCTAACAGTTCCGACCTGCAAACAAAACTAATGACCCACTATGCAAACGACCGTTATGTAGCAGATGCGATCATCAATAATAACAGCGGCAAAGAATCCCAACTCTTATCTCAACTAATAAAAATAAATCCTGATACCACCCTTGCCATGCGTCGTCATCTCGAAGCCATCATCAAAGATATCGAGACACATCGCAAAGCAAAGATCACCGACGCCCTTGTCAAAGAATACCCAAAAGGCGCCAAACTTTTCGCCAATATCTGCCAGACCTGCCACGGAAAAGATGGAGAAGGTATCAAATCACTCGCCCCTCCGCTCAACCAGTCGCAGCTCGTTACCGGCGATAAGAAACGACTGATTTCCATAGTGTTATATGGCCTTACCGGACCTATTGATGTAAATGGAAAACACTACAAAGCGCCCGAAATCAGTGCCGATATGCCCGGCATAGGTAGCAATGACGAATTCAATGATCAGGACATCGCCGAAGTGCTTAGCTTCATCAGAAATTGTTGGAGTAACCAGGCACCGAAGGTAACGGAGAAGGATATACAGGAGGTAAGGAAGAAGTATAAAGGCAGACAAAAGCCGTTCACCATAGAAGAGCTGAACTAAGCATTAAAGAGCTAAACTAAAATAAGCTAAGCTGAACTAAGCAATAAAGAACTAAACTAAGCATAGAATATCTAAACTATCTATCTCTGATTTTAATTGTGGTTGGACGCCAGTCCAACCACAATTAAAATCCCCTCAAAAAAGATGGGCTGATTGCGTAGCAATCAGCCCATCTTTTTTGCAATTATTTAAAGAAGAAAACTACTTCGCCATCAATTCCTCATCAGAAAAAACAACATCCGTATAATCCTTAATCTCATTATAAACCGTATCCCTCTCCACCGGCCTTCTTCCCGCCTGCTTAATCAACATCGCCAACTGCGCCGTATTCATACTCGGATTCTGCTCTTCAGCACCCGCCATTGAATAAATCTTCGTCGTATCATCTATCGTTCCATCCAGGTCATTCACCCCAAATGACAGCGTTAATTGCGCACTCTGCCTGCCCAACATCGGCCAGTATGCCTTCAAATGCGGGAAGTTATCCATATACAAACGAGCTATCGCATACAAACGAAGATCCTCAATCACAGAAACCTCACCCACATGCTCCATCTCATTATCCTTATTCCTGAATTTCAAAGGAATAAACGTATTAAACCCATGTGTCTCATCCTGCAACTGCCTCAATCTCTCCATATGATCCACCCTATGCCAATACTGCTCAATATGCCCATATAACATAGTCGCATTCGTATGCATGCCTAAATTATGCGCCGCTCTATGAATATTCAACCATCCATCCGCATCCACCTTATCATGACAGATCTGCGCCCGGATATCCGCATTAAAGATCTCCGCACCACCACCAGGCAATGATTGTAACCCGGCATCATGCAGCTTCTTCATCCCTTCTTCCACACTCAACTTCGCTTTGCGGAACATATAATCCAACTCCACCGCTGTAAACCCTTTCAAATGCAGATCAGGTCTATGCGCCCTGATCTTCTGCAGCAGCTCCACAAAGAAATCCAGGTTCATCTTTGGATGCACCCCACCCACTATATGCACTTCCGTCACCGGCTGCCCGTCATACTTCTTCACAATATCCAGCATCTGATCAATGCTCAATTCCCAACCCTCTTCCTTATGCTTATAAAGCTTTGAATATGAACAGAATTTACAAGTGAAAATACAAACGTTCGTCGGCTCGATATGGAAGTTCCTGTTGAAATAGGTCTTATCCCCATGCATACGTACCCTCACGAAATTGGCCAGCGCGCCCACATAGCCCAGCTCGCCCTTTTCAAACAGCAGTATACCCTCATCAGTAGTCAACCGCTCACGCGCGATCACCTTTTCACCAATGGTCTTCAATGCTTTATCCAGCCTGGAATCCTGCAACAGCGTTTCTACTGCAGGATAATCGTTTTGAGTTATCATCTCTAATTCACTTTTATTATCTTATAAGTCTTTGCCTTACTATTTCGGTAAATTAACTTTACAAAATAAACACCATTTGGCTCATTTACCAAATCAAAAGTGAAACGATTGCTGCCATCGATATTGGAGCCGCGCTGTTTAGCGATCAACTGCCCCGAAGTATTATAAACGCCTATAAAATCCAGGTTGTCCGGCACCTCCAGGAAGGTCACATACACCTGCCCCGAAGTCGGAACCGGCCCTACTGCAATACCCTTTTCCTTCAGGTAAGCCGGGGTAGACCGGGTTATGATATTGATATTATCCAGGTAAATATTGTTCTCCGCATTGCTCACATTTCTGAATACCACCCTGAATTGCCCTTTCTTGATGATAGGAGTCAGGTTGATGGAGTCCCTGCGCCACTGGGCAGCCGTAGGTACAAACTCAGAAGTCATTGGTGTGGTGGTCGTTACCAGCGTCTTACCCCATTTATTATACAGGGTATCGTAGGTCTGTGAACAGTCGGAAGTGGTCATTACCAGCAGACTATCCCACAAATCATTTGTACTGCTATTCACATCGGAGTAAGTAGCCGCCGCCACATCGAAGAAGAGGAAAATAGAATCCGCGCCGCTTGGATCGATGGTCGGTGTGCGGATATCGTCTATCTCACCATTTACATCGTAAGCGAGGTTGCGCATCTCAATCGCGTAGTAACTGCTATCGCCACGGGTTACCGCCGTCCTTTCCCAGGTATAGGAACCATCCGGGTTTGAGATCTCCCAGCCTGCAGGAGGGAAGGTGGAGCTTTCGAAACCTTCTTTCAGCGGGAACGTAATATTGTTATAATAACTTGTAGTCGTCCATGCAGTGTCGTTGGTCGCATCGTCATCTGCGGAGCCATTCGGCAGGGTCGTGAAGGCTTTCAGTATATGCTCGCCTACATCGAGTGTGCTGTTCGTCAGACTCACAGTATCCGTTTTCAAAGCGGCCAGACTACCCGTCCATGCAGTCGTGTACACGGTACCATCGTCTACCTGGTAGTTGATATTTACTTTGGTCAGCGTTGTCAAACCAAAGTTTTTCAGGATCACAGTAGGGGTAATGCTCGCATCACACTGTTGGTTGTACGGGGTGATCACGGATTCCACTTCGGCATCCAGTGTTTTCAGATTCAGTGGCGTACAGCCGTCGGAGGTAAGGAGCGAAGCCCTGTCGTCGGTGAGGGTAGCACGGATCACGTCTACCTGGTCTGAGGTAAAAAGCACCAGGCAGGCATCATCAGAATAGTCCATGTAGTTTTCAAACATATACCCCGGATTGCTGGTCGCACACTGGTCAACCTGTGGCCATGCCGGACAGCCATAAGTGGCCTTTGCCTGTTTAGGGGTATCGTCGATACCGTCATCTGCCGCACAGGCATCTTCATCTCCCCATATGTGACGGAGGTTGAAGTAGTGACCTATTTCGTGCGTGGCAGTACGGCCTTTATTATAGGGAGAGGCAGCGGTACCCGTAGTACCGAAACCAGTATAATCAATTACAACGCCCTGCTGGTTGTCTGCATACAATCCAGGGAAAGTAGCGACCCCCAGGTACCCGCTTTCCAGGTGACATACCCAGATGTTCAGGTATTTAGTGCCATCCCATTGGTCAGCGCCACTGGAACTGGCAAACTTTACGGCCTTGGCAGCGGAAGTAATGCTAAAACTTGATTTTGTGGTAGTTACGCGTTCTATCCCACTTGTTACTTCACCTGATGGGGTTCGCTGCGCCAGACAAAACTGGATCTTGGCGTCTCCAACCAGTGTTTTCCATACACTCGGCAGAATGCTGGTATCGGTGTTCAATGCAGCATAATCCCTGTTCAGTACATCGATCTGTGATTGTACCTGTGCGTCGGTAACGGCAGATGGGTTTTGCAGTACAATGTGAACGACTACCGGAATGGTAACGGTGTTGTATGTAGCGGTCGTTTTGGCCTCTGCTCTGGTTAATTTGATAGCAGAAATCTTTGAGCGGTTGCGTGCTTCAATCTTATCACGAAGTACCTGCAGGGATGGATTTTCCTTGATCTGTTCCTGAACAGCTATTTCGGTGCCACACTGACGTTGGGCCCAGGCAGGTAATGATAGGAAGACGGTTAGGATAAAAAGGGTAAAATTGCGCAAAGTTCAAGTTTGAAAGTTAAAATTAGCGGCTGTTGTCCGAAAATTCGGGGAAAGTTACAATCTTTTGTCACACACTTTAAAGATATTTTTCAAAAATTAGGGAGTCATTTTGAATGTATTCCTAACTATTTATAGGAGGAAATTATTCAAAAAGGGACCCATAATTTCAGGAAAGTCCTTCTGTAACAATTGATTGGCTCTCGACTGTTTGACCGCGATTTTTTCAAATTGTTTAAACGCATTCCTGGTATATTTCGTATTTATTGGAATTTTGAACAAATACACAATAAAAACATTCATGACTAAGGGAGTTCTCCAACAGGGTATGAAAACCATTTTCAATAAAAAAGGGCGACTCACCAGAGCCGCCCTTTTACTAAATTTATTTCCAAAGATTACAGGTTCGCCTGAATCTTCTTTTCCAATACTGAACGAGGGGCTGCACCTACTTGCTTATCAACTACCTGGCCATTCTTAATGAAAAGGATCGCAGGAATACTTGTAATTCCATAATTGATAGACAACTGAGGATTCTGGTCAACATTTACTTTACCAACATTAACCTTACCTGCGTAATCTTTAGAGAGCTCTTCGATCACTGGACCGATAGCGCGACAAGGACCACACCATTCTGCCCAGAAATCAATTACGCTCAATTTATCTGAGCTCAACACTTCGTTTTGGAAGTTGGAATCAGTGAATTCTAATGCCATGTTATTAGTATTTATAAAAATTTTTAAATTCCTGTAATTTATTATGCAAGAATCAAACCGGGCGCAAATTACTGCTTTTTTGGCATGTTCTGCAAATCGTTATATCGATTATTTACGATGCAAGTTAAATCATTTTTATTCGCCTACTTATTGATAGTATCTATATGAGTATCAACTTCCGGCGAATTGGTTCTTTTGTCCGCATTATTGGTTATTTCTCTATCCTGCACTGAAATACTTACGTTTATAACGTATTTAAAGTTTCTTATTTCGCCGTTTCTATATACACATCCAGATCAGGCTGTTTCGATAAGAAATGCGCCAGCTCATCATTCATCTCAATATGCTTATTAAATGTATGCATCTTCACCTGCAGATCATTATCCCTATCCACCAACTGTAAGAACAACTCACTCGACCCCGGGTACTTATTAATATTATCTACTAAAAAGTCCACCAGGTCACGCGTGATGAACTTCGGCATCGTCACTAACCCCACCTTCTTCGTATGCGTCTTCTTCACTTCCTGCAATAACTGTATACTCCCCACCTTAAACTCATACTCACTATCATTAAATCGTCTTGCTTTAAACCCTCCATTGATAAACAGGCACAACCCGGTTTTCAAATAAGGCGCAAACCGGATAAAGTCCTCACTCCACAGTGCGAACTCAAACTTCCCGCTATAATCCTCTACCGTCATAATGCCAAACTGTCTGTTGTTTCGGGATATACGCTCCTGCGCCCCCGTTACATATACCGCCAGCCTGAAGTTCTTTTCACGGCCTGGCTTACCACCCCCCGGAGCTGTAATCTCCGCTTGATATTCAACCAGTTCCGATACCTTATTCATATTATAGAACCTGCTCTCAAATCGATAATCATCCAGCGGATGCCCGGAAATATAGATCCCCGTCACCTCTCTCTCATTATTCAGCTTCAGGATCAATGGCCAGGGATCGCAATTTGGCAGTTTCGGGGGCTCTATCGCCGGCATATCTTCATCGCCAAACAAACTACCAATATTAGAAGACCCTGCAGTTACCTGGTTCCCGAATTTCACAATCTTATCCAATCCCGTCGTCATATCATTCTCCGGCTTGAAGAAATACTGTGCTCTATGCAACGCCGGGAAACAGTCAAACGCGCCGGACATCGCCAGGGCTTCCAGCGATTTCTTATTTACTGCACGTTGGTTCACCCGCTTGATCAGGTCAAAGATATCCTTGAAGATGCCCTCTTTTTTACGCTCTTCCAGGATGTTCTCTACCGCTGCTTCACCCACACCTTTTAAACCTGCCAGACCAAAACGGATCTGCCCCATTTTGTTCACCGCAAAACCCTTGAAAGATTCATTCACATCCGGCGGCAATACGTCAATACCCATACGCTTGGCTTCTTCCATGAAGAAGGTGATCTTTTCAATATTGCTCGCACAGTTCAGTACCGCCGCCATGTACTCAGCAGGGTAGTGGGCCTTCAGGTACGCCGTCTGGTACGCCACAAATGCATAACAGGTAGAGTGCGATTTGTTGAACGCATAGGATGCAAATGCCTCCCAGTCCGTCCACACCTTCTCACATATCTTCAGATCATGGCCGTTTTTTTCACAACCGTCCATGAACTGTTTCTTCATTTTATCCAGTACCGCCTTCTGTTTCTTACCCATGGCTTTACGGAGTATGTCCGCATCACCTTTGGAGAAGTTCGCCAGCTTCTGGCTCAGCAGCATTACCTGCTCCTGGTATACTGAGATACCATACGTATCACGCATGTATTCCTCCATCTCCGGCAGGTCATACACCGTCTCTTCCAGGCCATGTTTACGACGAATGAACAATGGAATATACTCCAGTGGTCCCGGACGGTACAAGGCGTTCATCGCAATCAGGTCATCAAATCTATCGGGCTTCAACTCACGGAGGTACTTCTGCATACCGGGCGACTCGAACTGGAACGTTGCGTTCGTCTCACCCTTCTGGTACAACTCGTAAGTACGCGCATCATCCAGCGGAATATCGTCGATAGAGATTTCGACCCCGTGGTTCATTTTGATCAGCTCCAGCGCACCCTTGATGATGGTCAGGGTCTTCAGACCCAAAAAGTCCATCTTGATTACACCGGCGCTTTCAATGATACTACCTTCAAACTGTGTCACCAGCAGATCAGAATCCTTCGCTGTAGACACCGGTATCAGGTCGTACAGATCCTTTGGCGCAATGATAATACCCGCCGCATGGATACCTGTATTTCGCACGGACCCTTCCAGTACGCAGGCCTCGCGGAGCACTTCGCCCTGCAGGTCGTCGCCTTTGATGATCTCGCGGAGTTTTCTTACGTTTTCAAGATCTTCGGGTCCGAGTCCCTCTTTCTCTGCCAGGCTCTTCTCGCCCTCATCGATCGGGGCGTTGAAGATTCGGTCCAGCTGGATACCCGGTTTATCGGGTACCATCTTGGCCAGCATATTGGATTCTACCAGTGGCAGGTCCATCACACGGGCCACGTCTTTGATACTCATTTTGGCAGCCATGGTACCATAGGTAATGATCTGCGCTACCTGGTTCTTGCCATATTTGTCTACCACATAGTCAATCACTTTCTGACGGCCTTCATCATCGAAGTCCGTATCAATATCGGGCATGCTCTTACGTTCCGGATTCAGGAAACGCTCGAACAGGAGGTTATACTTAATCGGATCAATATTGGTAATCCCAATGGAATACGCCACAGCCGATCCCGCAGCCGATCCACGGCCGGGACCGATAAATACCCCCAGATCGCGACCTGCCTTGATAAAGTCAGATACGATGAGGAAGTAACCGGCAAACCCCATGTTCTCAATTACCTGTAGTTCGAAGTTCAGACGTTCTTCCACTTCTGCCGTAATCTCCGTATACTTCTTACGGGCACCTTCCATGGTCAGGTGGCGCAGGTACTGATCCTGCGTAAAGAAGCCCGGAGGGATCGGGAAGTTGGGGAGCAGGATGTCTTTTTTCAGGTCCAGCAGTTCCACCTTGTCCACGATCTCATTGGTATTGTCAATGGCCTGTGGCAGGTCGTGGAAGAGACGTGACATCTCGTCCGTGGTCTTGAAATAAAACTCGTCGTTATAGAATGCGAAGCGGGTATTTTTCTTACCCCCTTCATCTTCGTTAAATTCTTTGTTGGTCGGGGTAGATTTTTTCTCACCAGTGTTGATACAGAGCAGGATATCGTGTGCGTTCGCATCTTCCTTGTCCACATAGTGGGAGTCGTTCGATGCGATCACTTTTACATTGTATTTCTCTGCAAATTTCAGGAGCACCACATTCACTTTTTCCTGTTCAGGAATACCATGGCGCTGCATTTCCACATAGAAATCTTCCCCAAAGATGTCCAGCCACCATCTGAATTCCTTTTCGCCGGCCTCTTCTCCATGTTTCAGGATGGCGCGGGGAACAGAGGCACCGAGACAACAAGTAGTGGCAATCAGACCTTTATGATATTGGAGAACGAGTTCTTTGTCAATACGGGGATATTTACCGTACAGCCCCTCAATGTACCCGAGTGAGCAAAGTTTGATGAGGTTGCGGTAACCTTCTTCATTCTTGGCGAGTAACACCTGGTGGTTACGGATGTCTTTCTCATCACGGGTGAAGGCGCGTTTAAACCTGTTTTCTACCACGTAGAATTCACACCCTACGATGGGCTTTACTTTCAGACGCTTATCTTTTGGATCTTCAGGGTTGAGTCGATGGTTATATGCTTCTGCCACAAACTGGAATACGCCGAACATGTTTCCGTGGTCTGTAATGGCAAGGGCTGGCTGGTTGCTGGCCATTGCTTTTTTATACAGTGACTTGATATCTGCGGCTCCATCCAGCAGGGAGTACTGAGTATGAACGTGTAAGTGGGAGAAATTCATGGCACAAAATTCCGTTTCTTCAGGGACAAAGTTAATTAAAAATTATCCACAGCAGGTGAACGCGCCCGCAGCGGGGCTTCCGGTTTTTTGGCCTACAACACTTTAAAAACAATTATTATTAGTAATTTAGCTCAAATTATAATCAAAAGTACATATGGCAGGAAGAAATGGACTTATTTGGGCGCTCGGTATTTTTCTGTTAACAGTCAGTTCGTGTGCTGTTATTAAAAATAATACTACCGCCAAAAAATCCACTACCAGCTCTTCCAGCCGTTCCCCGGAATTCCTCGAAGGCTTTACCACTTCCAGCAATGCAAAGACCACGAGTGTGAGTTATGCAAAAGTGAGTTTCTCCCAGGCCAGCAGTACTTATGTCGAAAACGCTCCTTTGTGGCAATTTAAATATGCACAGTTACTGGATGTACCCGTAGAGACGGTGCTCAATGCCAATTTGTTCTATTTTATAGAAGACTGGTGGGGCACGCCTTACCATTTAGGCGGAAAAGCGAAGACGGGTATTGATTGCAGTAATTTTGCCAACCAGTTGTTAAACACCGTATTCAGGATCAGTTCTTCCGGTACCTCTTCAGGATTGTACGATAAGTCTAAAAAGGTAAGTGCCGGCCAGATGAAGGCGGGAGACCTGGTGTTTTTTAAGATCAACCAGGCGCAGGTATCGCATGTAGGGGTGTACCTGGATAATTCTAAATTTGTACATGCTTCTACAAGTTCAGGGGTGATGATCAGTGATCTGAACGAAACTTATTGGAAGAAGTATTTTGTAGGTGCAGGGAGAATGAACTAATAATTACCTTTGCGAAAATGTAACCAAATATAGATGCCTTTTAAACCGACTACCTAAATCGGTACTCTAATTGCTTATTTCCACCTACAATTGTTAAAATTAAATTTGTTACTACTGCATGCTGTCAATCATTATCTGTTCCATCGATCCTGAGCGGGTTCGAACGGTCACTGCAAATATCCATGCTACCATTGGCGTGGAACATGAAGTGATCATCATTAATAATGCAAAAGAGTTAGGTGGAATGGGGGCCGGTTATAACACCGGTGCGGCCCGTGCCAGATACGATACCATCTGCTTTATGCATGATGACATTGAATTCCTGAAAGCTGACTGGGGCCAATGTGTACTTTCCCATTTTAAATCTGATGCCAACCTCGGCCTGATCGGTATTGCCGGCAGCCGGTACAAAAGCAAAACCATCTCCGGCTGGTGGACGAACCAGGCTACGGCTGATTGCTGTAATATCTACCAACGTAATCTTAAAGGCAAAGACAGGAAGTTCCTGCTGCGCCCGGCGGGAAAGAACGGGGTGATTGTGCCTGTGAAAAGTCTGGATGGGGTATGGTTATGTACCCGCAAGCGCATATGGGAGGAGTTTCCGTTTAATACAGCTGACCTGAAAGGGTTTCATTTTTACGACCTGGATATCAGTTTGAGAATATCAGAGATATATACCGTGGGGGTAGTGTACGATATAGACCTTGTGCATTTTTCCAAAGGGAATTTTGGAGACGAGTGGGTGAGGGGAGCGATCTCCTTTCACGAAGAGGTGAATAAAGTAGCATTGCCAGTAAGTCTGGATACGCCTGCAGAAAATGCAGAAGCGCATGTGTGTAAGTCGTGGCTGAGGAGATTAAGGATTGAAAAGATCAGCTGGGAGAATAGGAAGTTGTGGGTGAAGGCGGGGCATGCAATGGATTTCCCCGGTTTGTGGGGAACAGTGGCAGGTTTTTATTTCCCTTATCTGAAGCAGGCGAAGATGAAATTGAAGGAATTGATTTCTTAACGATTTATCAGTTTTCCCATACGTTTCTTTACCGTTTCAAACACCTGCATCACGTCCTCGGATACCCTCAGTTGCAACAGCAACAGTGCATACACTGCTGTAAACACTGTAGATCTTACAATTAATCCCATCAGTGGATCGTGCAGGTGGATAGTGTAAGCCACTGGTACATACACTACTATCGGTATCAGTAAGGCTAGTATTGTCTTCTTTGTAAACGGTTGTAAATTATAGACCTTATACAAAAACACATACCTGATAAAATTAAAAATAGTCCTTGATATCAGGGTAGCCAGCGCTGCCCCGATCATTCCCATATGCTTGATCAGGAAATAAGTCAGCGGCAGGGTGAGTAACAACAGGATAATATTCGAATACAATTCAAATTTCCACCTTCGGGAAGTAAGGATAATTGCACTGTTCATACCTGTGCCCAACTCAATCACCTGGTAAAGTCCCAGGTAAAACATCACGGGCTTCCCCAAATGATAAATGGGATCCGGTTTTACCCAATCCAGCAAATCATCCCAGTTCAGCATGATCATCGCAAAAATAAAACTGGATACGATGAGCAGGTTCAATGAAGTCTTTTTATAAATCCGATCCAGCTTCAGGATATCTCTATCCTTCCAGGCCTGGGAAATAGGGCCTGCTGCCATACTGAGTGCCGCCCTGTAAGGCACTACAATGAAGTTCGAAATATACTGTGTATTAATGAACACCGATGTGAAACTCAACCCCATCAGGCTCGAAATGATAATACCATCCATGGTAGTACTCATCAGGGAAATCACGTTACTCCCCAGTACAAACAATGCATATGGCACTATCCTCTTCCACAATCGCTTGGTGAGTTTGCTGATCCGGAACGACATTTTTAATTGCCTGATACATAGCAGGTAAATGATCAGCGCCGCAAAGATGGCAAAATACTGAAAGCTGAATAGATCGGCGTACAGTGGGAATGTAAGCACTCCACCGATGAACAGCAGGTTCAGTATGGTATTCATCCCCCTGAACAGTACTTCTTTCAGCAAATTGGCCACATGCCCTTTCTGAATGGTCCAGGTCTGTGCTTCCAGCACCTGGAACAGTGTGAGGAACAACATGAGTGGGAATACCAGGTAAAAATATTCTACCAGCAATGGCGCTTTTCCAATGAACTTCTTGATAATAAAGGGTTTCAGGAACGTGCTGAAACTCATGAATACGATCAGGCAGCCAATCAGGGAAAGGACAAATGAGATGGTGACCAGCTCACTTTTATTCTCCTTATGAAAGTTTTTGTAATAAGGGAAAAACTTGACCACCACACTGTTTGTACCCAGCAGGGCAAAACTGCTCGAAAGCACCGCAATGTCAAGCAGTACGCGGGTTAAACCAGTTTGGTCAGGTTGAAAATATTTGGCATAAAGGTAAGTATTCAGCGCTCCTAATAAGAATCCGGCATAAATGAAAACTGTAGTGATGATACCTTTTTTCCTGATGGTACTCATATATTAAAAGCCCGCTGTATTTTTTAAAGTGATCCAAAATCCTTTGCTACCAAAAATTAAAGGTATTCATAATTTCGGATTATTATATCTTGCGGTCTGTCAACAAATTTGATGCCTTAAGTATAAGAGGTATTTTTAAAGAGAACCTGAACATGATGAACCCGGAACAGATAAAAGTCTCGATATGTATTCCTGCTTATAAACAGGTAGATTACCTGCGTCGTTTACTCGATTCATTAGTGACACAAACGATGAAGAACCTGGAAGTAGTAATTACAGACGATAGTCCAGATCATACCGTAGAGCAGGTGGTAAATGAGTATGTGCAGAAGTTACCCATCCGCTACTATAGAAATGTGCCTGCCAGGGGGATGCCGGGCAACTGGAATACCTGCCTGGATCTGGCAAAGGGAGATTATATCAAGATCATGCACGATGACGACTGGTTTATGCATCCGCATTCCCTGGAAACCCTCTGCAAGGCGCTGGATGACCATCCCACACACGATTTCGCTTATTCCGCTTTCTATAATTACTATCTTTTTACCGGTGAAAAAAAGGAAATGACCTCCCCGGGGTGGTTCAGGAAAGCCTTTGCAAAAGCACCGGTAAATGTATTGTTTGATAATCTGGTAGGTCCGCCAAGTGTGGTCATTCATCGTAACAAACCTGCTTATCGCTATGACGAAAAGGTACGCTGGACGGTGGATGTAGACTTCTACATCCGATTGCTGAATATGCATCCGGGGTTTACATATATTCCGGAACCATTGTGCTATGTGGGTATGGGTAAGGAGCAGATTACCGAAGAGGTACATGGGGTGAAAGAAGTGTTTATCCCTGAATATTTTTATGTGTTGCAGAAGATGGGGGATGGGCCTTTCAGAAGTATATTGGTATACGACTTTTTCTGGCGCCTGATGAGAAATATGAAAATAAAAGGTGTAATGGATATCCGCAACGCGGGCTATGAAGGGCCTTTGCCACTTGTCACGAATTATGTGTTGAGGTGGCAGCGTATCTTCCCTGCGGGATGGTTGAAGTTCGGGCCATTGTCTAAACTGACGATGGGATTTTCTTTTTTATTTGCACCTAAACCTAAAGTGTAATTCATGCAGCTGTCTGTCATTATTGTAAATTATAATAGCCATGGCCTGATCAATGATTGTATTGATACGATTGTGAGTCAGACAAAGGAGATTAGTTATGAAGTCATCGTAGTAGATAATCAGTCGGCTGCTGGTAGTTTAGCACAGATTGTATCAAAGCATCCGTTTGTTAAACCTATTGAGATGGGCTATAATGGCGGATATTCAAGGGCGAATAATGCGGGGTTGCGGGCGGCTGCAGGCGACTATTTACTGTTACTGAATCCTGATACATTGATCCTGAACGGCGCCCTGGATAAATGTGTGCAACGCTTCAGCACCAGTGATTTTGCGGCTTGTGGGGTACAGCAGTTGAATGCGGACCATACCACCCAAATCTCTGGTAATTACTTTATGATAGGGGGACTGAATCATTTATTGCCTTTACCTTATTGGGGCAAGGTATTACGATGGGTCGCTTTTAAGATGAAGACGAAAGTGCCGAATGTACAACAGGCAAGCAGTGTGCACGAAGTAGATTGGATCAGTGGAGCGTTTTTGATGATTAAGAGAAGTACGTTGGAAAAAGCGGGCTATATGGATGAAGATTTCTTTTTGTATGCAGAAGAAGTAGAGTGGTGTAGCAGGATAAAAAAGATCGGTCAACTCGCCATTTTCGGTGATATCAATATTGTCCATTTACAGGGCGAGACGACGGGTGAGGCTTTTGATTCGGCAGACAAAGGCTACCAGGGTTTATTTGACCGAAAAGCCCTGCAGGTAATGCTTTCCAATCATGTAAGAGTACGGAAACAGTTCGGCGTATTCTGGTTTTTGTTTTTATTATTGAATTATTCCTTTGCGGTGCCGGTGTTCTTTTTTGGTAGCATCATAGAGAACTTATTGAAGGGCCGTAATCCGTTTAAATATATGCCGCAGGTGTGGGGACTAACAAAGAATGTTTTTGCTTTGTGGCAATTCAGTCCGATCATTATCAGGAATAAACCGCATTTTTATAAGGTATTGTAGGCACATGAAAGCTAAACTTGTTTTTGTATTGCTGTTGGGTATTGCCAGTGTTTCTTCTGTTTTTGCGCAAACATCCGTGAAGGTGGTGCATGAATATTATAACGATGTTTACGGAAAGTTCAATGCGGATGTGGTCAGGGTGCTTCACCTGGTGAGGGATACGGCTATGATAGCACCGACCCTAAAGCAGTTTTTTTATAAAAGAGCGGATAATGGCAACAAACTCACTCTCGATTACCAGCTTTATGAAGATTCCAGGATTATTTCTGTACAAATAACCGGTCAGACCCGGGATGTGGTTACCTTATATGCCGCCCTTTACGACAGGAAAATAAAAAAGAAGAAACCGCCTAAAGGATATGTAATAAAAAACGATGAGTGGGTACGTATTCAAGCAGATGATCAGGAAAATACAAGCAGGATAATCATACAGGCAATCATCTATTAGATATAAATGCATTTATGAAAAAGGGAATTCATCAACAGGTATGAAAACCATTTCTACTAAAAAAAGGAGATCACTTTCGGCGATCTCCTTTTTTAGTAGAACTTTTTATTCAGGCTTATTCATGTAAGCTCTTTTATTTAAATTCCTTTACTCGGGCTTATTCATTCAAGCTTTTTTATTTTAAGCGACCACTTTCTTCTTCCTGAACTCCATTACCACCGCGCCAATCAACAACAACATCACTATCAGAGAACTAAAGAACCCAATCTGATCCCCTAAATAGTAACTCTTCGGATGGAACTTAAACACAATCTCATGTTTTCCTGCCGGTACAGACAACCCTCTCAGTGCATAATCCACTCTCACATACTCCGTCTCCACACCATCAATATACGCTTTCCAGCCCTCCTTATAATACACCTCACTAAACACTGCAAATTGTGGCGTAGCCGCATTGGAAGTATAACTTATCTGATCCACATCATTCTTCACCAAAGCGATGGTCGCAGCCGAATCGTACACTGGTTGTGCTTTCACCGCAGCTTTAAAACGCTGATCGATCACCACAGAATCCTTTGTATTCAGATTGTCCAGCGCCTTCATTTCCGCATCAGCATTCGGTACCCACACGATATCTTTTACAAACCATGCATTCCCCAACGCCTGCGGATTCCTTTGTACCACAGGCTGTCCCTGCTGACCCGGTGCCACGATATACTTTGCATTCAGCATATTCAGCACATTGATATTATTCCTGCTGATCTGATTCTCAATCAGGTCCTGGTACAATATTAGCTTTGCCGCATGATATCCACCCACTGAATTATGAAAATAAGAAGTCATCGCATCGCTAAACGGATCACCTTTCGTTACATTAAACACCCTGAAATAAGGATCTTTATCTTCTGCAATCTGCTGATCGGCAGGTGAAGGACTGAAGTTACCCTGGTACTTGGATTCCTCTACATAATTATCGGAATTCAGGTAACGGGTATCTACCTGCAGTAAATCAAACAACACCAGTACGATTAGACCACCAGCCAGCCACTGCATCCTGATTTTATCTTTCAGGTAATACCAGATCAGTCCAAATGCCAGCGCAAACAAAATGATTGCTCTGAACACATCACTTCTATACAGGGATGCTCTGTCCGCATGCAATGCACGCATCAGCTGATTTGCAATATCATCACTACCTCCCGCCATCTGCTTGAACTGCTGTGCCATCATCTGATCTGAATTATTAGACCAGCCCAGGGTTACAGACAGTACTAACAGCACGCCTAAAATCACACCCATCACGATGCCTGAGCGCTTCAGGTTCGCTACCAGGTCTGCTTTCTTCAATGTAGGATCCAGCAAAGCCTGCAGACCCAGCACCGCCAGTATGACCAGTGTCAGCTGTGGGATAATCAGCACCATGCTTGGCGCTCTGAATTTATTGTAGAACGGCAGGTAGTCAAACAGCGCATAGTTGAAGAAAGCCAGGTTACTACCATAGCTCATGAGGACTGCCAATATAGAAATCGCGAGGATCCACCATTTATGCCATGACCTGATCAGTCTGAAACTAAAGATCGCGAGGAAGCAGATCACAATACCCAGGTACACCGGACCGGAAGTACCCGGTTGTTCACCCCAGTAAAGCGGCCATGCTTTGATCATCTGGTTGGCCTGTTGGTCAGGCACGCCCAGTGATTTCAGTGTCTTATAGGTCTCGGAACTTTCTGTCAGTTCGCCCTGTGAGCTACCACCATACAGGTTCGGTACTACGAACGTAAACGTCTCGAAAATACCATAGCTCCAGCGGAACGCATATTCCTTATCCAGGCCACTGCCTTTGGTATCGGCAGCTTTCTGTGTGAGTTCTGATTTACCACCACGAATGGTCTCTTTGGAGTATTCGTAGGTCGTCCACATAGCCATGGTATTTACCGCCATACTTAAACCTGTAGCGGCTATAACCAGCACCCCGGTAATAATGAGGTGTTTATAATCCTTTGCACGGATGGTATATATGGCAAATACAACCCCCAGTACGGCCAGCAGCAACAGGAAGTAGTAAGTTACCTGCATGTGGTTCGAAGCTATGAGGAGGGACATGAACAGTGCAGTGACTGCCACCCCTTTGATGTATTTCTTTTGCGTGAGCATGATAATACCCGCCAGAACAGCAGGCAGGTAACCGATGGCCATCATCTTGGTGTCGTGACCCGCACCTATGATAATGGGGTCATAACTGGAATAGGCATAGGCGACAGCACCGAGAAGGCCGATCCAGGAGCGGACACCCAGTACCATACAAAGTAGGTAGAAGGAGAGGCCCGCGAGAAAGAAGAAGTTGATCGGTTTAGGCATCCAGAGTGTGAATACCTTTCCGAGGTCGGAAATGTTGAAGGGCTCGCGGCTTTCCAATACGATCTGGTAGGAAGGCATCCCGCCGAACATACTGTTGGTCCATAGAGGGGCTTCGCCATGGGCGGCTTTGTAATCAAGCGATTGCTTGGCCATAGCCTGCCATTGGATATTATCGCCCTGTGTCAGGACCTGTCCGTCCAGCACTGGTTTACAATAGATGATTGCCAGCAACAGGAGTATCCCGATTGCGATGATATGTGGCAGAAATTTCTTGAACCAATCAGGTTTCATATAGTTATGTACTTGTTTATGAGTGCGTAAAGGTAATATATTATGGAATATATAATAAGTTGGTGATGGTGGGTGGTAATCCTTTACGAATGCGCCTCCGGCAAATGTACCGGTTCCCAGAACCCTTTCAATACATCAATCCTGAACTGAATCACCGGCCATGACTTCGCCGGCCTTCCCTGCAATAAATAATACCCCCCAATCACTACCGAAGCACCCAGCTTAAATAAGTACTCTATCCCTTTCTTAAAAGTCGCCCCGCCACCTTTCTCCTTCATCCTCACCTTTTCCCCACGGCCAATCCCGGAAGCCACCCTGTACATATACTCAGCCGTTAACTTCTTCACTTCCACCACATGATGTACAATCACCGTCGGATCATACCAGATCACGCCACCTCTCTCAATCAGTTTATAAAAGAACTCCTTTCCTTCACCACCAATCCTCAAAGTCCCTTTCACCCCCGGCAAACTGGTATTAAACCCTTTCACCGCAAAGAAATCCTCCCTTTTCACAATCATATTAGATTCCAATGGATAACGCCCGTTGTCGAACGGCTTCGTCTCCGGACTATAATCAAAATTCCCCACCAGGGAAGATACATAATGCGACATCCACTTTGGCTCAGCAGGTATATATCTTGGAATAATGCGTCCGCCGAGACCGGTGGCCTCCGGATGCGTATCAAAGAAAGTAATGATATTCTGCAAATACCCCGGCATGGCCACAGCATCGTCATCCATACAGCAGATCAATTTGCCGGTAGACAGTTCCGCCCCGGTATTACGGGCGTACGAAGCGCCCTGACGTTTTTCCAGGTGGTAGGAGAGCTGCATATCCGGGTGGGTAGCAATGTATTCCCTTACTTTTTCGGCAGTATTATCCTGGCTGTTATTGTCCACCACAATCACCTCATACAGTTTCTTGTCAAGGTCCTGCTGGTATAGGCTATCGATGGCCTGTATAATATAGGCCTCCCTGTTATAAGAGCATATGACTATGGAAATGGCAATTTGCATGGGCAGTTGTGTTTTTTCGAATTCTGGTCAGCACAGAATAAACCATGCCAATCACAAATTTTTTTTGAAGAAAGCAAAATAACTGTAATTTATCCGAAATTTCAACATGGACAGGTTACGATTCTTTTTAAAACTGGCTTTTATCTGCAACCTGTTTTTCGTGCTTGCTGAGGTGTCCCGATACCTTGATATAAAGGATAATTTTGGCGAATTATTGAAATTCGTGCTGCCGATGGGGATGTTTGTGGCGTTTCCGCTGAATCTGATCACTTTGATCATCGCGGTTATTATGCTGGTCAGACATAAGCTGAGCGTGGCCCAGCTGCCACCGTTCGTATTTATTATAAATCTTCTTATCTTACTTCTTCAATTCTACTTCCTTTTCTGATGATAAACAATTTACTGAAAGATAAGCCGACGAAACTATTCCTGATCTTCTGTAGTTTCTTCGTGGCGAATGCATTGATAGCTGAGTGTATAGGTGGTAAGATCTTCTCTCTTGAGAGGCTTTTAGGCCTGCCGGTGCATACCTTCACAATTTTCGGGTATCCCGGGTTGTCATTCAATCTTACCTGTGGGGTGTTGTTATGGCCATTAGAGTTTGTGCTGACGGATGTGGTGAATGAGTATTTCGGGCCTAAGGCCGTAAGAAGGATCTCTTATATTGCTGTGGGGCTAATTTCTTATGCTTTCCTCATGTTTTATATCGCGATCAAGGTGCCGCCGGCTGACTGGTGGCTGGGTTCCAGCGCACAGGATGGGGTACCGAATATGCAGGATGCATTTGGAAGTATATTCGGTCAGGGCATGTGGATCATCTTTGCGAGTATCATGGCGTTTTTGGTGAGCCAGATTGTGGATGTGACGGTGTTTCATCGTATTAAGAGAGCCACAGGGGAGAAACATGTGTGGCTGAGGGCTACGGGATCTACTATAATTAGTCAGCTGGTGGATAGTTTTATCGTATTATTTATAGCTTTTAAAATAGGGAAAGACTGGAGCTGGCAGCAGGTGTTGGCGATTTGTGTGGTGAATTATACGTATAAATTTGTTATGGCGATTGCGCTAACCCCGTTAATTTACTTTTTAGAGGGACGGGTGGAAAAATATTTGGGCAAGGAGACGACGGTCAGGATGAAGGCGGCTGCTATGGGGAAGGAAGAGGCATAAGGGAAGAGGAATAAGGAAATGTGATAAGGAAACGGGAATGAGGGAATAGATGTAAGTGAAGAGGTATAAAGAAATGTGTCAAGGAAATGGGATTAAGGAAAGGGGCGAGGCGCCCCTGCTTTCATCATTTGTATGGTCTGTACCCTACGGATATTTCGTCTTCACCAACGTAGCCACCACCTTATCTATCGGCAAATGTACTGCCTCCGCAGAAAAATCTTCCCAATCAATCCACCGGGCAGCTTCCACATCTGTCACACCTTCCGGTACTTCAAAATCAAATGGCTTTTTCGATAAAGGCGCTACAAATGGCGATAGTGGCGTGACAAGATAATAAATTGAAATAATCTGTGTCTCATTGTCAAACGCAGAGATCTGGAAAAAGTCGGTCGTATACAAATGCTCGACCACAGCTACATCCTGATTCAACTCTTCTTTCCATTCCCGTACAATACATTCCAGCGTTCCTTCGCCAAACTCCATCCCACCACCTGGAAATTTCGTAAAATAATTCCCCTTTATATATTCGTCACTAACCAGTACTTGTTTTTTGTCATTGATCATAATGCCATAAACCCGTACGTTGAACATAGCTGCCATATAAAAAATGTTGTATAGGGCAAATGTAGGGTAAAAAAATAGTTTGTTTATACAAGCCGACCACTCATGCAGGCAGGGCGTTCCGGAATCATTGGCAAGCATATATACCCTGGATATAGCATAGCTTCGATATAGAATCGTAATCAAGATGTAACCCAAAAAGGGCAACTCAATATCCCTGAATATTGAGTTGCCTTTTTTGAGTAGCCTTATAACGAAAGTATTGCGTCGAAGAAGCATCGAAGGAGCACCAAAGAAGCGTCGGGGAATCATCCAAGAATCACCTAATATTTACCAACGCAACATCGAAGCTACACCTAAGGCTGCCCCCCTCCACCTGCCGCTCATCTGCATCCGGCTGCTCATCCGGCAGGTAATTGATCACTACATCCGCGCCTTCGCGCGCATACGCAATCGCCGCCGCTGGGCCCATCCCGGAATCCCCACCAGTAATCAATGCTTTACGGCCTGCCAGTCTGCCACTTCCTTTATATGACGCCTCCCCATGATCCGGTTTCGGTATCATCTTCGAAGCCAATGCCGGCCATGGCTGTGACTGCGGTTGAAAAGTAGGCTTAGGGTATTTATTGAGCGGATTTTCCAATCCGGTAGCATGATTATTCGCCACAGAAGGTGCTGAAGGCATAGAACCTGACCTGGAGATTACCGGACTGACGGCCATAGCAGCAATGCTGGCGCCCAGTCCGGTTGCCATCTGCCTGCGCGTGTAATTATTCTGATTCATATGGTTAAAGATTACTAAAGAGGAACAACCCCGATGCTAAACCCATAAACCATTGATCCATATGTTATTATAAAAGAGGCCGCAGAGGATACCCCTGCGGCCTTCTATACACATATTATGGCAACTAAAACCATTTCTTCTTCATAAAGTACCAACTGATGATCACCGAAATAATAATCGAAATCATCACCGGTATATAAAACGCATGTGCATTCCGCTGAAACGGAATATCCACATTCATCCCATAAATACTCGCAACCAGCATAGGAAACGTCAGCACGATCGTAATCGAAGTCAGCCGTTTCATCACAATATTCAGGTTATTCGAAATGATACTTGCAAATGCATCCATAGAACTACCCATGATATTCGTATATACATTCGCCATTTCAAGGGCCTGGGAAGTATCTACGATCAGGTCATGCAGGAACTCCTTTTCATCTTCATTCAACCCGAGAATGTTGGTTCGCTCAAGTTTCATGAGCAACAACTCATTGCTCCGCAGTGCTGTCACAAAGTACACTAGGCTTTTCTGAATCCGCATGATGTACAGCAGCTCCTCATTTCGGTTACTGTCGTAGAGTTTCTGTTCTAATACATTTCTGCGCTGGTTGATCTCTTTCAGGTAGTCGAGGAAGTTCATAACTACTTTCTCAAAGATCTTCAGCACCATCATATTCCGCTTTTCAGGATGACGGTTATGGAAGGTGTTGAGGAACTTATTGATGGCAGCGTTGTCGAAAGAATTGACTGTCAGGATCTGGTTATGCGTCAGAATGATCACAATTGGAATCGTGATATAATAAGCATCGCTTTCATTGAAAGAATTGTTCTCCGTCGGGGTTTTGATAACGATGAGTTTCACATTATCCTCAATCTCATAGCGGGACCTTTCATCAATATCCAGGGAGTCGGTGAGGAAGTCGAGCGGGATATCCAGCTCTTCAGAGAGCTGTTCAAACTCGGCCTGCTTTAGGGGAGGGGTAATATTCACCCATACTCCGTTTTCAGGGGTTTTAATCTCAACTGTCCGTGCGTCTATATTTTTGAAGTATTGGATCATCCGGGCGCAAAGGTAGAATAATTAGTAAGAAAGCATATTGCTTAATTATTAATTAACAGCGTGCTCTGCCAGACGGGCGGTTTTGTGGCGGGTCAAAAATCGCGGGTATCGGATTTTGCGGGCGGGTATGGATGGTGGGTTTATTTGTGGGAGGGTGGTGGTTTCTTTTAGAATAACGGATAGCGGAACGATACATTCAGCGATGGTAAGCGCCTTTTCTTCTAAAAAGGAATTGAGCGGAAGGGTGTTTTCAAGTATTGAAGTTGTTACGGCAAACGAAGTTTGCGGTCCCTTGCCTCCGGATATTGCAGTCTCCTCCAAAATCGCCGGCAGCGAAACCATACATTCGTTCAAACTCAACGTACTCTCCTTTAGCATTGCCACCGTAGAACCTGTCAAACTTAGTGAACTTTCCTTTAGCATTTCCTCTGCAGGCCCTGTCAAACTCAACGTACTTTCCTCTAGCATTTCCTCTGTAGACCCTGTCAAACTTAGTGAACTTTCCTTTGGCATTTCCTCTGTAGACCCTGTCAAACTCACCGTACTCTCCTTTATCATTTGCTCTGCAGCCCCTGTCAAACTCACCGTACTCTCCTTTATCATTTCCTCTGTAGCCCCTGTCAAACTCACCGAACTTTCCTTTATCATTTCCTCTGTAGCCCCTGTCAAACTCAATACCGGTTCCCCCAATAACAACGAAGGTTCCCACACCCACGGCACCAATACCGTACACCCATATGTCCCTCTTACAGGACGTAACTCCCTCTCCCTCAAAGCCGCAGGCATCAACACAACACATTCAGCCTCTTCCTTCTTTAAACCCAAAGGCTGCAACACCGCACATCCTGATATTCCACCCACCCGGTACAACGACCGCTTTTCCAATACTGAAGGCAACAGCACACTACACCCGGCTATCTCACATAGTCGAATCATAGATCTCTCTTTCAAAAACAAAGGTAAAAGTACCGTACAACCAGCTACTTTATTTAGCCGGTATATCGATCTCTCCTTCAAATACAAGGGTAGCAGGACCACACAACCAGATGTCTTCATAAGCTCGTTCGCCGGTTTTGGTAAAACGTACTTCCAGTCCACCGCCAAGGGTCTGAACAGGAACGGTATAAGTCTTCTCTTCCGTGCCGGAAGTCATCAGCGCAGCGGCAGTAACGCCAGTTCCGCACGAGTAGGTTTCATCTTCCACACCTCTTTCATAAGTACGAACAAAAATGCCATTATCAATAGGCTGAACAAAATTTACATTCGTTCCCACCGCTTTAAAACGCTCATTATAGCGGATCTGTCTGCCTTCTTCAAATACATCCAGGGCTTTCACATCCTCCACGAACTTTACAAAGTGTGGTGAACCGGTATTCAGGTAAAAATAAAGATTACCTACTTCCACGCCATTCACATCCTGCATTTTCAGGTTTACCCAATCAGTACCTTTCATGGTCGCTTCATGCGGACCGTCAATAGCTATAAATCTCAGCACTTCGCTATCTAATCCCATTTTACGGGCAAAAGCCACCAGGCAACGGCCCCCATTGCCACACATGCTACTTTCCCGGCCGTCAGCATTGTAATACTTCATACCAAAGTCATAGCCTTCCTGCCTGTTCAATAGCATCAAACCATCTGCACCGATGCCAAAGCGGCGGTCACAGAGAAAATGCACCTGTTCTTCAGTGAGAAAATCATATTGGCCATTGCGATTGTCCATAATGACGAAGTCATTGCCGGTCCCCTGGTATTTGTAAAAATGTATTGCTGACATAATAAAGCAAATGTAATCATATTGAAGATATTATACAACCATCCGGTAAGCACAGGTATAGCAGTCCATCCGGTATTCATGCCTACATTCGGTAGATGTACAAAATGGTACTACAGCACTTGTAACCATCTGGTAAGCATAGGTATAGCAGTCCATCCGGTATTCATGCCTACATTCGGTAGATGTACAAAATGGTACAACAGCACTGAATTTTAAAACCAGGGAAATAAGACTATTCCCCCGGTCGTATTTAAACCTACAACTGTTACACTAGTGTTCCTAGCTAACAAAGCTCTTTAGTGGTGATTTAAACCGTTAAACATTTAACTGTATGGGCAAAAAAAAGCATTACCCTTCCTGTAATGTTTTTATAATCGTTTGAAAAATGCCCGTCGCTTTCGCCAGATCGTCTTTTGACACATTTCGTACTGCATCTGCCATCAGTTCATTCAGCAATGGCTCCACAATGCTGCGCATTTTTTTGCCTTCGGCTGTAAGAATGATGATCTTATTTCTACGATCGGCAATGTCTTCCCTGCGTTCCAAAAATCCCCTTTTAGTCATATTATCCAGCAGGTACACAATACTCACTTTGTCTTTTGAAATAGCGTCGGCGATCTCCTGTTGTTTCACGCCGTCTTTTTTCCAAAGTACGCGCATGACCTGCAGCATCTCAGTGGTTAGTGGAATATCATTTTCTTTGAAAGCCGCACGTATCCGCGCTTTGAAAGCCCCCTTTAATATCCCGAGTGAATCCGTAAAATCTGAAAACGTCTGATTTTTAGTCATGCGGGGGCTAAGTTAAGGTTTTAATGGTTAAGTGTTTAACTTATTTTTGGAGATTTACCGGCAAGGCGATCATGCAGTAGAATTGTTCTGTACCAATTGCAGGATGGCAGATATTCTGTAACTTAACACTATGTCTTTACTACCCGTTTTATTTTACCTGACCTTCGCTATCGGCACCGTACAACCCGATGTTGTTTTCAAAGATGAAAATAACAAAGAAATATCCCTGAATGCCCTCAAAGGCAAAGTTGTTTTTATCAACTTCTGGGCTACCTGGTGCGGACCTTGCAAACAGGAACTACCCTCTATTCACAAGCTGAAACAGGCATTCAGAGATAATAATAAAATTGTGTTCCTCTTTGTAGACGTAGATGGTGATCTGGCAAAATCAAAAGCATTTATGAAACGACATAAGTATGACCTGCCGGTGTATGCGCCTAAAAGTCCGATACCTTCCAACTTCCTGGGAAATGCAGTGCCCACCACTGTGATCCTTGACAAGAAAGGGCGTATGGTAGGCCATATTGAAGGAAGTATGGATTATTCTACCAAAGAGGTGATAAAAGGATTGAAAGATCTTACTGATTCGTAAATTCCTTCTATCAGAAGTGTGTCCCAGGTACACCTTCAATATATCTCCGGCTATCTTTTTACTTGTTGATGTATGCCCTGCATGTGTGCATTATAACAAAAGATACAGACGGATCAGGCGCAGCTGCCTTCGGTGGCGTGGTGTGCGGGGCAGTTGAATTTGTCCACGAATTATTTTGAAGATTGGGACGGTCTCCACAGGAGTATATATACAGGATAAGGTGTTTGAGATGGCGCATCAGTTAGGGTGTAAATATCCGGCACATTTTACGACGCTGTTAAACAGAAGATAGAAGTGACGCCAATGTAGTTTAGAAAGATGATTTAAAGAATGCCCTGCAAGAAGAAAAAATGAATCAGATGAGTATACCCGTTGTATTGAAAGAAGGGGATTTTCAGGTATATCGCTTTGATGGCGGGTTAGAAAATAAACCTGCTCATAGAAGGAATGATCATTTCCTGTTTATATTTCAGCAGACAGGTAGAAGTGTGCTGCTTGTAGATGAGGTTGAGCTGATCTTATCTGGTAAAATGGTATTGTGTATTAGCCCCGGCCAGGTGCATGAAACAATAGCTGTCAGTAAAAATACCACCGCATGGCTTGTAACAGCAGGAGTGGAGCATATTAAATTTTATTTCCCCTATGCACCGCTTCCTGTAGAAGATGAAGTAGCGGAACATCTTGGAGAATGCTTTACCTTATTATATAAAATGAATCCTTCTTTTTCAGCCGTCAGAATATCCCTATTGGATGCCTGTATCGGAATGATCGCTGCCATCTATCATACAGCTGTTCCTGCTGCTGATGTGACCTCCCGCAGGCGGGAAATTTCTGAAGCCTTTAAACGGCTTTTATTGCTTTATTTCAGAGAAATGAAAAGCGCCGGCGATTATGCGGCTAAATTATACATCACCCCTTCATATTTAAATGAAGTAGTAAAAGAAACAACTGGCTCCCCTGTAAGTTTTTGGGTACAACAGGCAGTTGTAGCAGAAGCAAAGCGGTTATTATCAGGTACTGATCTGTCGATCAAAGAAATCGCCTTTTCTATCGGGTACAATGACCAGGGATACTTTACCCGATACTTTACAAATGCTACCGGAGAACCGCCTCTGGCATTTAGATCCCGGAACCGCAAATAATCCATAGCGCACCATAATTCATCCATTCTATATTGTTCCGCCTATGCCCACCTTTGCCTAAAATATTTACATGGGCAATTCTTTTAAATTGAAGCAATACCTGGTTCCTGGTGCCTTTGCATTGGTAACAGGTGCTACTGATGGTATTGGGAAAGCAATAGCGGTTGAACTGGCGAAAACCGGGTTTAATCTGGTCATCCACGGAAGAAATAAGGAGAAATTTGAGCTGGTAAAACAGGAGTTGATAGCTGTCAATCCTGCGTGTAAGGTGATTCCTTTCATGCATGGTGAATGGAACCTCCCTGCTGAAATTCCCTTAACCGTATTGGTGAATAATGTAGGTGTTGGGCCAATAGAACGCTTTATCACCAGTCAGGATATAGAAAGTACAATAGCATTGAATGTAACTTTCCCTACAAAATTAACAAGGTATGTATTACCCCTGATGAAGGCCCCGGGGTTGATATTAAATATATCTTCTTATGCAGCCCTGATGCCACCTCCTTACCTGGCTGTATATGCCGGTACAAAGGCATACAATAATGCTTTCTCCATTGCCCTGGCGCGTGAACTGAAAAATGTGAAAGTTATGTCATTGATTGTCGGCAGCGTACATACGGCGTCCAATAAAAAGCCAGTGACCTTTATGCGGCCGTCTGCGGCTACTTTTGCGAAGCATGTATTAAAAAAAGTGGGATCTGGAAAGAAAAGGATCATCCCTTACTGGCCCCATGCATTGCAGATATTCCTGATTTCGTTATTGCCGGAAAGATGGATAGATAAAGCTACAAAGGCGGCCATGGAGAAAGAAATATAATCCAGCCCGGCAGAAGACAGGCTGTTTTCCCTTCTAATTATTGTTATTTATACGAATGGCGAAGGTAGAAGGGAATTCTGTGGAAATTCTGTAGAAATAAAAAAAACACCAACCTGGGCTTGTCATATTTTAATTATTATTCATGTTCCTATACCCGTAACGCACCACCCTCGTCAATCTCCACCTGGCACGGCAATGGAATCATTTGTGCAAAAATATTTTGTTTACCTTAACTTGCAGGGATTTTTAACTTTAATGTATGACAAGTCCAATTGAGATTACACCCGCTGTGCAACAACTGATCGATCGTGTAGGGTCAGAATATGACTACGAAATTATTCCTGTACAACCACAGGTAGTGGATGGTGGTCGCATGGTACCCGGGTGGGCGGTATGGCTGAGTGAGTTTATCTGCGAAGCAGCACCAACAGAAGTGTGGGAGAATGAAAATGGCGATCTGATGGCTGTGACACCCGCTCCCGCGTCGATCGCACAAATGATGTTCATTCCTGATAACAATATTAATGGGGATGAAAAGCATGTTCGTGTCAGCACCAGTAATAACCCATTGGTAGATCACCTGATCGCATTGGCAAATCTGAAGGATTTTCTTGTGCAATATGGAACCGTGCTGGAAGATGGTAAAGTGAATTTCAATACCTATACCGGTAATGTATATAACCATTACGATGCCCTGTTCAATAACCTGCTGCTCTTCCTGTCAGAAGGAAAGAAGATAGGGGCCAAGTGCTATTGTGGAAGTATGAAACCATATAGTCAATGTCATGGTAAAAACCTGCCTGCAGCTATTGAAGAAGATAAGAAAGCAGTGAAGAAGTTCAACGATGCACTGAAGGACGACGAAGTGAAGGAATAGCTTTTCCCGGTTCATATAAATTGTAAGAGTAAGGTACTGATCACCATCAGGCCGGGAGGTGATGCCTGTTATATATAAGTAAGGAGGGTGGACAATACTTTTATCAGTTATACAAGGTCAATATTTTAAACTATGCGCAGTTTTTATCTATCATGCCTATGTGCGCTCCTGTGCGTGCTTTCAGTCAATGCACAGGAGTTGCGATCACCAGATGGGAATTTCATTTTAGCGTTTAAAGTGAACAACGGGGTGCCTGTTTATACATTACAGTATAAAGGTAAGACCGTGATCAATGAAAGTAAACTGGGTTTTGAACTCAAACAACTGGGTTCATTCAGTAAGGACTTTTCCATTAAGGGGATTGCTTCCAAATCGGAAGACCAGACCTGGCAACCGGTTTGGGGACAGCAAAAAGACATCAGGGATCTTCACAATGAATTGTTCGTACAGCTTACACAGGCGGCTACTGGCAGAGAACTGGATATCCGCTTCCGGTTATTCAATGATGGGTTGGGTTTCAGGTATGAATTCCCTGTTCAACCAAATCTGCGCCATCTCAGTATCCAGAATGAAGTGACTGAGTTTAACCTGGCTAAAGATTATAAGGCCTTCTGGCTGCCGGGTGATTACGATACAAATGAGTTTGAAACGGTCACGTCTAAAATCTCAGAGATCCATTCACTGATTGACAAGGCGAGAGAGCGAATGGCCGCCAATTCTCCAACGCCCAATCTGGCGGTGCAAACACCCCTTATGCTGAAATCAGATGATGGCTTGTATGTAAATATTCATGAAGCGGCATTGGTAGATTTTCCGGCTATGTGTCTGAATGTGGATGACCAGCATTTTATCTTTAGTGCACACCTGACTCCGGATAAACTGGGCAACAGGGGATTTGTGCAGACAGGGAAAACCAGTCCATGGAGAACGGTAATCGTGAGTGATGATGCGCGGCAGATACTGGCGTCTACAATGATACTGAACCTGAATGAGCCTTGTGCCATTAAAGATCCCAGCTGGATCCACCCTGTGAAGTATGTAGGTGTGTGGTGGGAATACTTTACCGGTGGTGGTTCTACCTGGCAGTATACTGATAACCAGGATATCATCATTGGTAAAACAGATTACAAGACATTAAAACCTAATGGACATCATGGTGCAAATACTGCTCATGTAAAAGAGATGATTGATTTTGCGGCAACGAATGGTTTTGATGCTGTGCTGGTGGAAGGTTGGAATGAAGGTTGGGAAGATGGTACGGCAAATGCAAAGGAACATATCTATAGTTTTACGAAAGCATATCCTGACTTTGATGTACAGGAGTTGCACAAGTATGCTGCTTCAAAGAATGTGAAGATTATTATGCATCATGAAACGACTTCTTCCGTAACGGATTACGAACGTCAGCTGGAAGATGCATTTCAATTCATGGTAGACAATGGTTATAATTCCGTGAAGACAGGTTATGTAGGACCTATTCAGCCACATAGCGAATACCACGATGGACAGTATATGGTGAACCATTACCTGCATGTGGCGCAGCTGGCGGCTAAGTATAAAATAATGGTAGACTCTCACGAGGCAGTGCGTCCCACTGGTTTATGCCGTACCTGGCCGAACTGGTTAGCACAGGAATCTGCAAGAGGAACTGAGTTTGAGTCTTTTGGTGGAAACAGACCGGACCATACCTGTGTGCTGCCATTTACAAGATTGATGGGTGGACCAATGGATTATACACCAGGCATCTTTGAAGGGAATCTGGAAGTGTATGGTAAGAATAAGGCAAAGCTGAGCACTACACTGGTAAAACAACTGGCGCTGTATGTAACTATGTATAGCCCGTTGCAGATGGCGGCGGATCTGCCTGCGAATTATAATAAGTTTGCCGATGCATTCCAGTTTATTAAAGATGTAGCGGTAGACTGGGATAATACTTATGTGCTGGAAGCAGAGCCGGGAGATTATATCACGATTGCACGGAAGGCAAAGGCAAAAGAGGAGTGGTACATTGGTGGTATTACGGATGAAAATGCACGCGAGGCAATGATTAAATTTGATTTTTTACCGGCAGGGAAGAAGTATACGGCGACTGTGTATGCAGATGATAAAGATATCAGCTGGAAAGTAAATCCACAGAAGTATACGATTAAGAAAATGGTAGTGACGAATAAGACGGTATTGAAGCAAAAGCTGGCACCAGGTGGAGGTGTGGCGATAAGTGTAAAACCGTAAGTTGTATCATCAATAACAGGAAGACCATGAGAATTGTATAATTCTTTCTATCAGGTACCAGTATAAAAAGGGGGCGTCAAAACTTCAGGACGCCCCCTTTTTTAGTTACCCCCGATAGGAACAGCTAGTCTTTTTTTAACTTTATTTCTGAAATGATAGTGGCGCCAAAAATCAGCAAACCAACTACCATAATCCCAGGAGTGTTTAACTGGCGGGCTATTTCAAGGGCATTATTTTAGGAAAGCTGGAAAAAGGGGTTACTATTTCAAATGGAAAGATCCAAAAGTATCCGAACTTCGATGCAAATGCCATACGATTAGGTGTGGCCCCTTCTACAGAGCAGAAGGTTATAACGATGAGTATATAGCATTAAAACTGAATTGTCATATCATGCCAAATCGCTCCGCCATGTACGGATGTAGAAACCCCAAGGTCCCTGAACCCAAACTTTTCATAAAAAGGCACAAGATATTCTTTGCATGTCAGCGTGACACCCGCTCTTTCCTGCTCCTTTGCTTTATTTATAAAATGACGGATCAGTTGTCCGGCATACCCCTGGTTCCTGAAATCAGGAGATACGGCAAGGCCAAATATGCTTTGCCATTTCCCCTCTTCGTTGTGCAGGTGAGCGTCGGCGAACATCTCATCTACAATGGTTTCATTGTCAGTCACCATACCATTGATGAAACCCACCAGCTGGCTTTCGGTTTCCAATACCCAGAAATGGCCGGGGAAAAACTCGAGTCGTTTGATGAATGACTCGCGGGATGCGGCTTCGTTAGGAGGGAAGCAGATGTGTTCAAGCGCGGTGATCTTATCTAAGTCGGTTAGGGTTGCGATTCTGAATTTCATATGTTTCTCGGTGCATAAAAGATAATACAAACGCCAATCAATGCAATAATTGCTCCAATAATGTCATACCTGTCTGGTCGGACCCCATCTGTTGTCCAGGCCCATAATAAAGACAGAACAATGAAAATTCCACCATAGATTGCATATATCCTCGCAAAATTGGCTATCTGTAAAAGTCGCGACCATGCCATATAATACCAGGATAATTCCTCCTGCAATCCCATACCATAAGGGTTGCCCTTCCCGTATCCAGAGCCGGATGAGGTAGCCGCCTCTTTCACAGCTACCTGCCAGTAAAAAGATACCTATAGATTTTCATACTGCCATTACATATATATCACTATTGTCAATTTAGTCACACAGCACGCTCTTTCGGATTGTAATATCAGGTTATGTATTCACTCAGGCAGCTACTTCCGGGAACTTCTTAACTTTCATTCACGCAGGTCTTCCATGTCCTGTATCCGCCAGACATATTCCAAACCCTGTTAAACCCATTTTGCAATAACACACGCTGCGCTAAATATCCTCTTAATCCTGCCTCGCAATAGATATAAATATCTTTATCAATCGGTATAGACGATAGCTTATTTCGTATCTCATCTACCGGAATATTAATAGATCCCTTTACATTCCCCATTTCATATTCATCCGCTGTGCGCACATCAATCAATACATCCTCATAGAAATCCAGGTTCTCCAGGTCATCCCAGTATATCACCTGCAATCGCTTCAGTAGTATGTTTTCTGCCACCATACCCGCTATATTGATGGGATCTTTTGCAGAAGAATATGGAGGCGCATATGCATGCTCAAATTCAACCAGATCGTATATGGTCTTCTTTTGCTGGATCAGGGATGAGAAGATATCCAGTCTTTTATCCACTCCATCATAGCCTGCAATCTGCGCACCGAATAACTGCCCGTCGGCCGGGGAAAAAGTGATCTGAATCGTCATCTGTCTGGAACCCGGGTAATACCCTGCATGAGATACACCATGTGTGGTAGATACAATATGCTCTATATTAGCCGCTTTCAGGTGTTTGGAGGCAAGCCCTGTAGCACCCACTGTCATATCAAAAACCTTTACAATGGCGGTATTGATAGAACCATTGTATCGTTGCACATTACCATGTACCAGGTTGTTCGCACAAATCCGTCCCTGCTTACTCGCCGGTCCTGCAAGGAAGGTATTCATAGAAATCCCTGTCACGGGGTTTTCGAACTCGATCACATCGCCCACAGCATAGATGTTTGGATCAGAGGTTTGCAGGTACTCATTGACAATAACCCCTTTGCCTGTTTTTAAGCCAGCTGCTTTCGCCAGTTGCAGATCGGGTTTCACACCGATGGACAAAATTACCATATCGGCGTTGATCACATCCCGGTTATTCAATACTACTTCATTTTTATTGAATGAAGTCACGGCGGTGTTTAAATGTAAGGTGATACCCTTTTTACGGATATGTTGCTGGATGATCGCTGCAATAGGAAAATCGACCGGCGCCAGTATCTGCGCACCCATTTCAACAATCTCTACCTGTATGCCCAGTCCATGAATATTCTCCGCCATTTCAAGACCAATAAAACCCGCACCTACAATCACTACTTTCTTAATATTCGCCTGTGAAATGTGAGTTTTGATTTTATCTGTATCATTGACATTTCTCAATGTAAAAATGCCTTCATTATCGATGCCGGGCAGGGGAGGGCGTATTGGTTCCGCACCTACGGAAAGAACTAATTTGTCATAGGTCTCCTCGTATTTTTTACCCGAAGGCTGGTGAAATACTTTCACAGTTTTATTGTGGGGATCGATATCCGTCACAGTAGAATTGACCCGCACATCGATATTAAAACGTTTTGAAAATGAGGTAGCCGTTTGTACAAACAGTTTATTCCTGTCTTTGATCACATCACCGATATAGTAAGGTAGTCCGCAGTTCGCATAGGAAATGTACCCTCCTTTTTCAAATATAACAATTTCAGCATGCTCATCTAATCTTCTTAACCGGGCGGCAGTTGATGCGCCTCCTGCTACTGCGCCAATAATCAGATACTTCATAAATTAAAATGGTGGTTTTTAATTAAATAGTTTTCATCTGGAGACAAAACTATCATCAGGCGAAGATGGTGAAAGTAACTTTTGTTACATAGGGCTATAATCCTGTTGTCTAATGACTTTTATCATTATGTGATATTAGATTATGCCCAAAATCAGGACTTCGGAAAAGTTTGCCGGGAAAAATTATGATTCACGGTTTGTAATAACCCTAGCCATGGCAGGTGGTTGTACCATTATTAGGACTGGTAGTGCGGGTGTTTTTATTGTTGGGAAACGGGTAATCTGGGATTTCGGTTAATCTTCGTCATATAATGCCGCCTGTTTTTTCTGCAGGATTTGAATTTTCTGTTTGGAGCGGGGATTATGTTGGGTGCTGGTTTCATGTCAAATCATAATGCTGTTTTACCTGAGGAGCTGCTATAAAAAAAAGGGAATATCATACATTGATACACCCTTTTTTTTCGGAAAATGGTTTTCATCCCCCGTTGGTGAATAACCTCTTTCATGAATGTTTTTTTCGGAAAATGGTTTTCATTCCCTCTTTCCTGAATGTTTTTATTATTTGATCTGTAGCAACTCCCCATACGCCACAGCGGCCTTGTGCACCTGCACCAGCCAGTCCTCCGCCGCGTTATCATCTGCACCATCAGAGATGTATTTCAAGCAAAGAAAAGGTATCTTTTCTTTCATGGCAATCATCGCTATCGCATACGATTCCATATCAACCACATTATAAGCAGTAACGGAATGTCCCATTTCAAAATTATCTCCCGTACCACAAATACCTTCATTCACTCCATCCATTTTTAAACCGTACTCAAGCAATGGCGGCATTCCTGAAAACGGCGTTTCATACAACTCATATCCCAGACCTCTTACATCCATATCACGCTGTATAAATTTTGTACAGCAAACCACTTCACCTCTCTGAAAGAAACTGCTTCCCGCAGATCCCAGGTTTACAATCAATGCCGGTCTTTTGATCTGTATCGCTTTCGTCAGTTCGTAGGCGGCATTTACCTTCCCAATCCCTGTGATCAGTGTATGATGACTTTCGAATACTTCTGCTGCTTCCGCTGCCAGTGCAAAAGAGAACAATACATTTTCAAGAGGAAAAGAATATTCCTGGTTAATTTGAATCATCGGGTGCTATTAGTTAGGGCGCAAAGGTACCATTTAGCCCCGTACAATGCAAACCCTTCGAAAGTAGCATTGTCATCTGACCACAATCAGTAAAATAATGCAGGTCACTCTTCCTTCCCCGGATAAAATTTAATAATTTCGCAGCAACTATCACCCTCCATTTGAGAAAAGCGGCCGTCATATTAAGTCCTCTCCTGTTTATCATCGTCTTCCTGGGAAGTATGAAGAACTCGATATTATATGCGGTGTATGAATATGATACTAAGCTCTTTGTCGAAGCTTTTTGCGAAAATAAAGATAAGCCGGAGTTACATTGTAATGGTAAATGTCAGCTTGCAAAGATGCAGAAAGAACAGCGGGATAATGAAACAGAACGCTTATTAAAAGAACTGCAATCAGAGGCATTGGCCTGCCCCATCCCATCCGGTATTGACTTTGCAAAACAGGAAGTGGATGAATTCACCGAAAAGACTTATCCTGTCTTTACACATCCTAAATATTCTTATCTCTTTAGCGATCCGCGTAAGAAACCCCCACAAGCATAAGCTACTTTACTTTCACGACTGTATTTGTTTGCAATGAATTTCATCGCCAGGAACTTCATTGTCATGAATTCTTCACAATGAATTTCTTTCCTGAAAACTGAATGCCTTGTGCATAAATGTGCGTGCTTTTACAAAAAGACCGCATATAAGGGCCTATCTATGTATACTATCAAAAACAACAATAATGAACTTACTTAAATCTGTATTCATAATATTTGCTTTTTCCACCTTTGTATCCTGTACTAAAAATGACGACCCTGTAGTTACAAACGACCTCGATGGCTTAACACTTGTAACAACGCTTTCAAATACTACCCATAAGATAGCACTCTATACTTCCAGTGGAAAATTCCAAACCGGTTACAATGCTACTTATGTTCAGGTAAAAACCACAGCGGGCACCGTTGTAAACAACGCAAGCATATCATGGACACCCACCATGCATATGATGGGTAAGACTCATTCCTGTCCGGCTTCTGCCATTTCCAACAACAAAGGCTACCTTGTATTCCAAATGGCTGGTACTGACGATGAATACTGGACCCTTACAATAGATTACACCATCGGCAATATAGCCTATACCGTCACAGATACCATCGCAGTCTCCGAATCCGCCAAACGGGTAGTAGAAACCTTCACCGGTAGTGACAATAATACCTATGTATTAGCATTGGTCAACCCAACTACCCCAGCCGTCGCTGTCAATGACATCTCCATGGTTTTGTACAAAATGGAATCTATGACCAGTTTCGTCATAGTAGATGGCTACACCATCAAAATAGATCCAAGAATGACCAGCATGGGCAACCATACTTCTCCCAATAATGTAAACCTGACGCAGGGAACAGATAAGATGTATTATGGCAAACTTAGTCTGACGATGACAGGTTACTGGAAAATCAATTTACAACTGCAGGACGCCAGCGAAACGATCGTAAAAGGTGAAGCTGTCACCGATACTAACGAAGGTAGCAGTATCTATTTTGAATTGGAATTCTAAACCAGCATTAGAGATTGCCTTGAAAGGGAAATGATAGCAATGAGCATTTCGTAAATGAAATGCTCAGTGTTATCATCCAACCGGGTTAAGTGAGGTTAAAGTTATTGCTTATCATTCAAACTGGTTGTATGCATAAATTTTTTATACTTTGTATCGCCTTATTGTCCGCCATCACCGCGTATTCACAAACCGACAGCATAAAAACCGACCTGCTCAAAGAAGTCGTTATCATTCATAAACGTTCCTTATCTGATAAAACAGACAAGCCGCTTTCCTCCCTGGATAAATATCTTGAAAAATCCGACATCGTCAACATGATCAGACGTGGCGCATACGCATGGGAACCTTACCTGAATGGTATGAGTTCAGAACGTAGCGTAGTCACCATCGATGGCATGCGGATCTACGCCGCCTGTACCGACAAAATGGACCCGGTTACTTCCTATGTAGAAACGACCAACCTCTCTTCAATAAACGTACATAGTGCCGGTGGACCCGCCATTTCAGGGACGATGGACCTCGTAAGAAAAAAGGGCACCTTTGGGGAAAAAGAACGTTCCGGTATGGCATTTGCCGGCTTTGAAACCAACGGTAGTCAGCGGGTGATTGGAGGTGCGTTGTCCTTCACACAGCCAACATTATTCACTAATGTAGATTTCACTTACCGTCATGCGGACAATTACAAAGCCGGTGGGGGAGAAGAAGTGTTATACTCCCAATATACCAAATACAATCTATCCGCGATTGCAGGATACAAGCTCAACGAACATGCACAACTGGAAGCTTCCCTCATCTACGACCGTGCAGTAAATGTAGGCTACCCTGCACTCACGATGGATGTAGGGCTGGCCAGGGGGATCATTGCATCCGTTGCTTATATTCGTCATGGATGGCAAACTAAAATATACTACAACACCATCACCCATGTGATGGATGACAGTAAACGTCCTGTCGTTGCTATCCGCATGGATATGCCCGGTTGGAGTAAGACCGCAGGCTTCTATTCCACCATACAAAAAATGACAAAAAACCATCACTGGAAAGCAAACATAAACGGTCATTTCAACAAATCACTCGCTGATATGACCATGTATTCCAGCACAGCAGGCGAGAAAGACATGTACATGCTTACCTGGCCCGGGGTACTTACATATTATGGAGAGATCTCCGGCGAAGATAATTACACGCTCTCTTCAAAATGGCATACAACATTCAATGGGGGAGTGGGTATCCAGAACAATGTAGTAGATAACCAACAGGGGTATGAAAGCCTGACAATCTTCTATCCCAACATGGACCGCAGCCGTACCCGTCTTCTCAAAAGGCTTTCCACCGGGTTTAGTTACGATCACAAAAAATGGCAATACACCATTGGTGCTGCCTATGGAGAACGCGCACCCAGTGTGTCTGAAGGCTATGGATATTATTTATACAATAGTTTTGATCAATATGATTACATCGGCAACCCTGGCATGAAGAATGAGAAATCCATTAGCCTGAACACCGCTTTGCTATTCCGCACGTCCCGATTTTCTGCAAAAGTTTCCGGCTCTTATTTTCACCTGATGGATTATATTATAGGGAAGCCCAATTCAGGCTTAAGTGCAATGACCATTGGTGCAGCAGGTGTGAAGGTATACGAACAATTGGCCTATGCCAATATTTTCAATTGCGCCCTTGATGCAGATTATAAATTTAGTACACACTTTAGCTGGACAAATAAAGTAAGTTATCGCAGGGGAACAGGTGAGCATATTAAGCACCTCCCATTAATACAACCATTCACCTATAGCTCCGGACTCACATTCCGTCAAAAATCCTTCTCAGCAAATATCACTGCCAATGGTGCTGCTGCGCAGGATAAATATAATCCTGAATTTGGAGAACAGGCTTTGCCCGGGTATACTATTTTTAACCTATCCGCATCTTACCAGTTTAATTCCCTGCTATTAAAAGCAGGCGCCGAGAATATGCTTGATAAGAATTACACCACCTTTGCAGATTGGAATCGTATTCCGCGAATGGGGCGTAATGTGTTTGTGAATGTAATCTGGAGTTTTTAGGGCTGAATCCTAATAACGCCCCCCAAAATCTCCCGCCACCGCCCATCCCCCGAAGAAATTCCCCCCTTTCCCCCTCCAAATCCCCCTCACCCCTTGTAACTTCTCCCCGAAGAGCCTACATTTGCACCAGGAACTGAACCTGATATCAAATTTTATGATCATTGAACCTAAAATGCGTGGCTTTATTTGCCTGACAGCCCACCCTGTTGGTTGTGCTGAAAATGTAAGGAGACAAATAAGCTATGTTAAATCTGAAAAACTCCCAGAAGGGCCCCAAAAGGTACTGGTAATAGGCGCCTCTACCGGTTTCGGGCTTTCGTCCAGAATTACTGCTGCTTTCGGCTGCGGGGCCTCCACAATCGGTGTTTTCTTTGAAAAAGAACCTCAGGAAGGTAAAACTGCTACTGCCGGATATTATAATTCAGTGGCTTTTCATGAGGAAGCCAACCGTGCAGGCATATATGCCAAAAGTATCAATGGCGATGCTTTCTCAAATGAAATTAAGCAACAGACCATTGACTTGATTAAAAAGGATCTGGGAACAGTCGACCTGGTTATCTATAGCCTGGCTTCCCCCGTGCGCAAGCATCCGGAAACAGAAGTATTACATCGTTCCGTATTAAAACCTATAAATCAGAGTTACCAGAACAAAACCGTTGATTTCCACACCGGTATTGTTACAAATGTGTCTATTGAACCTGCAACTGGCGACGATATTACCAATACCATCTCCGTAATGGGTGGTGAAGACTGGCAGTTGTGGTTAGAAGCTTTGCAGGCTGCAGGTGCGTTGGCGCCTGATGTTAAGACCGTTGCCTACTCCTATATCGGACCTGAACTCACTAACCCGGTATACCGTCATGGTACCATCGGTAGAGCCAAGGACCACCTGGAAGCAACAGCCGTAAAAATTACAGAACTGTTGAAACCCCTTAATGGTAGTGCAGTTGTATCTGTAAACAAAGCCCTGGTGACCCAGTCCAGTTCTGCAATTCCTGTAGTACCACTGTATATTTCCCTCCTGTATAAACTCATGAAGGAAAAAGGTATTCACGAAGGAACCATCGAACAAATGGCCCGCCTGTTCAAAGATCACCTGTACGCAGCGAACCCGGTTGCCCTCGACAACCAGGGTCGTATCCGTATCGATGACTGGGAACTCCGTCCTGATGTACAGGCCGAAGTAGCTGAGCTGTGGAAAGAAGTATCTACTGAGACCATCTCCCAGATCGGTGACCTGGCTGGTTATAAAGAAGATTTCCTGAACCTGTTTGGATTCAATGTGCCTGGGGTAGATTATACCGCTGAGGTAGATGAGATGGCATTGATCAAATAAGGGCGCTATAAAATAATGAAGGCTTGGTAATCAATGGTTACCAAGCCTTTTGTATATAAATATTTTTATAGCCTCCCATAAACCAGGTTAGGTCGCCTTGAGTGAAATCTAGCCTGTACCAGGTATAAGCTTAGCTGACAACCAACACCGCTTTCCCCGGTATGCCTCCTTTTTTCACTTCATCATAAGCCATTTTGAAATCATGCCAGTCATAGGTCTTGCTGATGTGGACCTGTAAACCACTATCTGCCAACAACGCTGGATTAGGTTTCAAAAGCAACAATTTATACCGCCCGCCTGAAAAAAGAGACCCGATCATTTCCTTTGGACCGGGAGATGTATTGACATAAACACCTTTTTTCTTCAGTATCCTTTTCGCTGCCTTGTAATTGATCTTCCCGGAAAAATCAATGACTGTGTCAAAGGTTTTGGTACCTATATTTTGATGCTGATAGTTAATAACGACATCACTTCCCAACCTGGTTACCAGCTCAACACCAGAAGGCCCCACCACAGCAGTCACGATGGCACCTGCCTTCTTAGCCAGTTGAATCGCTAATGGACCAATACCGCCTCCGGCACCGTTAATGAGCACCTCCATACCCGGTTGTAATTTTAGTAATTGATGAAAGATCTGCAATGCTGCACCACCGGCTACCGGAAGTGCTGCCGCTTCTTCAAAAGAGAGCCCTGAAGGCTTACGCGCAATGTCGTTCGGCTTTACAGCTACGTATTGCGCCAGCGCTCCTCCTTTAAATATACTGGCGATGCCAAATACTTCTTCTCCCTTTTTATAGATGCCATTACCCTGTTCCACAATCCCTGAAAAGTCGATCCCTACTGATTTTGGAAACTTACTTCCGCTCATTAGTTTCATCTCACCCTGCCATATTTTCCAGTCAAGCGGGTTGATAGAGACGGCTTTTACCTTCACAATGATCTCTCCCTCAGGCATTGGAGCCTCTGTCATTTGGAGTACTTCTGTTCCTCCAAATTGATGGTATGTTATCTTTTTCATAAGCTCAAATAATCCGTGTAACCCACAGGACCGGGGGTATAAAGTGTATTATAACCGGGTTGATTTAAAGGTGCGTTTGCAGCAATTCGTTTTTCTAAACCTTCGGTAATGATCAAACCGGCACCACTTCTTTGTGTATAATAATCCGCCATCAATTGGTTGGGCAAATTATCGATAGCCCGGCTACGTGTCATGGGAGCCATGACCAGGTGATTCTTCAGTTGTAAAGCGCCTTTATGGTAAGGCATCAGCAATTTGTTCATGTTGTTATCGTGTTTTTGATAACACAAAGTTGCTTCCTCCTGAAAGGTTAAAATAGTTGCTTTTGATAGAAAAATAGTCCTATCCGCCGGTCGCGTATTTTTTAGGCTTTAAACCATGGTACTTTTCAAAAAGGCGTCCAAAGTGACTAAGATTGGCAAAACCCAGCTGGTAGCCGGCTTCCGAAACGGATAACCCACTATGTTTGAGCAGGAATGCGGCTTCTTCCATACGCGCCTGCTGGTAAAAGTTATATATCGTATCTCCAAATACCTGTTTAAAGATGTCTTTCATCTTTGTTTCTCCAAACCCTGCCATTTTTGCCAGTTCCGGTAGACTGGGTGGAACGGAAAGGTCGGCAAGAATAGCTGTCCTGATCATTAGGAGCTTTTCTACGTCGTCTTTATGAACAAGGTGATAGTTAACTACCTCCCGATTTTGCAGCTTCTCAAAAACAAGATAAAGCAGCTCCTGAACTTTCAACCGATAATAAAAATTTCCCAGTTCATTATCTTCCCTGGCATCCGTCACCTGCCTGATGAGCTTATTAATTTCAACAGTCATGCTTTCATAATACAAAAAACCAGGGGCGGCATTCAATATAGTTTCTACCACATTGTTTGGCTTATTAATACCGAGCAATTCCTTCAAAGCATTTTTCATAATCCCAACAACAAGAAAGTGAATATCTGTATTAGCAGGAAAACGAATCTGAGAATGCAGGTCGGTGGAAGCAATTTGAATAGCATAAGCACTGCTTCGTGAAAGGGGATTTGGAGTACCATCAGTATTTACGCTGGCAGTAGCTTCATTACTATGAAAGATAACGCTAACCAAATCGTTCGGCTCGTCGCTGGCTACCCTGCTCAGAATAATATCCTGGTTGAGTTTATATCTGTGAACGATGAGTTTGAGGCCGGGTGATAAAGAAATTCTTCTGATGCTACCAGTACCCATCACCGGTGGGAGGATCAACCGGTCGCCTTCCAGTGGAACGTTGAACTTTTTAGCGAAGTGAGTAAGAAAGTCGAATTGTGGGTTAGGTACAAATTCAAAAAACATAAGACTATATCAATTTGTAAATAAACTCTTCAATTTCCGCCTGCCGTGCATTAGCAAATCCTTTATCGGTGCCGGTTTTAACAAACCCACATTTTTCCAATACCCGCTGTGAACCAATATTATCAAATGCTGTGCGTCCGTAAACCGGTCTGGTTTTTATAATGGATAAAAGTTGGGTCAGTGCTTTTGTCGCTATTCCTTGTGCCCAGTACTTTTTATTTATCCAGTAAGTAATTTCCGCATGTCCTGCCACATCAAACTGAGCGATACTGCCTGCAATAACGCCATCCACGATGATGGTATACATATTGATTGTGGGGTCATTCAGGCATTTCCCGTATTTCTGCAGGTAGGCGGTTTTGTCTGTCGGATCTTTTGAAGTAAACGCGGCTAAGTAGTTAGCTTCCTGATCCAACTGGAAGAGAAAGAAATGGTCTAAATCGGTAATTGCTGTTTTTTGTAAGGTGATTACCATAGCACGGATTTATACGAAGATATTGTAATTTTTGGCAGCGTATTTGTTATTATAAGTATCACTATGAAAAACCTGATCATCTATATCATCATTGTATTCCCCCTGTTCTCCTGCAATAAGAACGGCGCTATCGCATTTAGGGACTCCATCACTCAGAAGGAACACGATATATCAGATATGCTGATCAGTAAGAACGGCCTTGAATCCCGTAAACTGGAATACCTGATAGCGGAGGATTTCGATCAGGCACTGGCGATAACAGATAGTCAGCAGGTCGTATTTGATAAGATTATCCAGGAATTAAAGAGGGTAAATGCGGATCAATTTTCAGGAGGCGATCACCTGAAACAGGCAGCTGTTGAGTATCATATGGCATTGAAGGAATTATATCTTTATCCAAAGAAAGAAATTACCTGGCAGAAGAAGCTGTCAACTGCTACAAAGCAGGATAAAGATTCGTTGCAGCATGATTTGCTGGAAATATATAAAGATAAGCAGGCGTATTTTCAAAATGTATATAAAGCGAATGAAGCGTATGTGTTGGCTGTGCAAAGGTTTAATAAGGAAAATAGGTTGTAAGGTCGTAACATATTGGCTGCTGCCCGGCTTGTTTGAGCTGCAGTAGTTGATCCGTGGGGGATCAGGCCTTTATTTTGCAAGTGGATTTAGAGAGATCTCTACTAAAGGAACCGTCACAATGACAAGAAAGGTAAACCAGATAATTGTTCCAGGTGATGTTAAACAAAGATGGTATGGCAATTATAACTGGAATGAAGGAATGAGTGCATGGATACCAGGTTTTAGAGATGTTTTCGATGAGGACGGATTATATTTAAAAGAAAATGGGAGTGCCCGTGATTTTGGGCTTCGTGCACTTTGGCATACAACCATTTCAGGAACAATAATATTTCTTCCACTATCGTTATATTATAATAATTTTCATTTCACCCATAAGGATGTTGGAAGGTAGATTGTTTATTTAAAGATCCTTATTCATCTAATAGAAATGGCATGAAAAAACGTATAGGTCTTGTTATTGGCATTCTTATCATACTAATATTATTTATTGCTTATTGGTTTTACGATAATTCATATGTTTTGCTGAAACCAGTACTGACTAAGCCTACAGGGGAACCAATAATTGTTGGATATACTGATGAAATGATCAAAAATTTTCCCGACGTATTAAAACATTATAAAGTAGAGTATAAGATAAATGACTCAGGGCATTTCCTTATCAAAGCCAAATACATGAAGGACAGAGACTATATTCTATCTATTACCGAATGTACTTTGGATAGCAACATGATGCGCGAAATTAGAAAACTGAATAAATTTAAGTAGCAATATTGATAAGAACCAAGGTAAACGGCCTCATAGAGATGTGAGGCCGTTTGCCAAATTAATATCGCAAAAGCCTAACGTCTATCATTCATTCCAAAGGTTGTAAGAACAAATCCTATAACATTCACTTCGGAATCCCCTCTCTAAACAATGGTACAACGTATCAGGATCTCCCAATACCATACATTCCTTTTCTGTACATTCGTCAAAAAAAGAAAATGAAACTATTGATCATAAACGGCTCTCTCCGTGGCCCAAAGGGCAACTCCGCAGCCATTGCAAAGTATGCAGAAAATATGCTGGGCCAACAATCGGTCACACTAACTCTTTCGGATAAACTCCCCACCATCCGCGAAGTATATAACCTATTGGAAAGCTGCGACGGCTTTCTTGTTATCTCCGGTGTGTATTGGAACAACTGGAGCTCACTGCTACAGCGGTTTATAGAAGTAACGACTGCTTTTGAAAATACCCCGGCTTTTTTTGGTAAGCCAATGGCTTGTGTAGTCACCATGGATTCAGTAGGAGGGATAGAAGTAGCGGCAAGATTACAAGCCGTATTTGGTGGCCTTGGATGCTGGGCCACTCCCTGTTCTACAGTCGTATTGTCCCGTGTAGGGCAGGAAGCGATTGCCGCGACTACCGGTATGGAAGATGATCCGAATGAAGATGTTTGGAGAATAGATGATCTGTCAGTCGTGCTGCACAACCTGTTGGCTGCTGCCGGCATGCCGCGAAATAGCTGGGAGGCATGGCCACATAGAGCATTACAGATTCCTGAAGGTCCATGGCCAGTGGAAGGGCTGTTGGATATGGGGACGCCGAAGTTTCTTGAATGAAGGGAATGAGTGGTTGGAAAAGTGTAATAAAGACTCCCTACAATGGATATGCCGTTTCACTCTTTGTCTCTGACAATACAAAAAAGCTCTGCACCGTACTGATATTAGGCAAAGCCGCCAGGTTCCTGTAAAAAGTATGATACGCATCCATATCACTCGTTGCCACCCGCAGGATAAAGTCAAAAGTCCCTGTCATCTGAAAACATTCCATCACCTCCGGGAATTTCGCTACCTCCTTCTCAAAAGTGCTCAACGTAGAAGCCGCATGGTCATGTAATAATACATGACTGAAAGCAATCAGCTTCCTGTTTATTTTCTTCCTGTCCAGCAGCGCTACGATTTTCGTAATATACCCGCTTTCTTTCAGTTGCCGGATCCGCTCATGAATCGTAGCGACTGATTTATGTAACTGAGAAGCAATTTCCTTGTTTGTCAGTTCTGCATTCTGCTGCAGCAACCTCAAAATCTGAATATCGATATCGTCTAACTGGTTTTTGTCCATTTTAAATTTAATAAAATCCGGACCGGAAGGTGGTGAAAGAAATAATTTCCGGAAAATAATGCAATTTTTTCGGTAAAATCCAGAAAATTTATGGAATAATGGCCTACCGATTGACATGGTTACCGTTATTTCAGAGCTTTGTTAAAAATTATTCACCATGATGGTGTCTGCAATGTCAATGGTTGATCAACGATTTAGTGAGCTGTGGAACCTGGTGGGTAACACGCCTATGCTAAAACTCGAATATCTGTATAAAGGCCGTCCTGGCTATATATTCGTAAAATGTGAACACTATAATCTGACAGGTAGTATCAAGGATCGTATGACCCTTTATATAATGAAGCAGGCCTATATACAGGGGTTGATCAAACCTGGTGATACCATTGTAGAGGCAACAAGTGGCAATACAGGAATTGCATTTTCTGCTATTGGCCGTGCACTGGGGCATAAGGTGATCATTATGATGCCGGATTGGCTCAGCAAAGAACGGCAGGACATTATCAGAAGTTTCGGGGCCACAGTGCGGCTGGTCAGTAAAGAGGAAGGTGGATTTCTGGGAAGTATTAAGCTGGCAGAAGAATTACAGGAGAGCAGTGATCAATATTTCCTGCCCCGTCAGTTTGAGAATGAATATAACACAGCAGCACATGCATTGAGTACCGGTCCTGAAATATGGGAACAGCTTATGCAGGCCGGGTTACAGCCCGATGCATTTGTAGCAGGCGTAGGTACCGGGGGAACTGTAATGGGAGTGGGCAGATACCTGAAAAGTAAGGATCCGGGTATCAGGGTACACCCCTTAGAGCCAGCGGAATCACCTACTTTAAGTACAGGGCATAAAGTGGGGAGTCATCGTATTCAGGGCATTTCGGATGAGTTTATTCCTGCTATTGTACGGTTGGACCAGTTAGATGAGATCGTACAGGCCAATGATGGTGATGCGATCATTGTAGCACAAAAGCTGGCTGCAGAACTGGGACTGGCAGTGGGTATTTCTTCCGGGGCAAACGTAATCGGGGCGATCCGCCTGAAAGAGCAAATGGGAGAGGATGCTGTCGTGGTGACACTCTTGTGCGATAGTAATAAAAAATACCTGAGTACGGATCTGGTGAAACCTCAGCCTTCTCAGCCATATTATGTTTCTGAGGCAGTTAGTTTTACGGGATTCCGTACCATTCCCCGACTGAGCGGATCAATAATTCATTAAACATATACAGAACCAATCATTAAATAGCATAACGGCCTGCACTTTTCTAAGAAGCAGGCCGGTTTTTTTATTTGAAGGAGTAGCAATATTTGAAGACGAGTTGACCATCAATATGGTTTATTACATCAGGTAATAACTATCTTCCTGCATTTCATGCTCAGGAACCGCTTCCCCAATCATCTCCAGCAAATTCACTTCAATCGTCTGACTAATGGCTGTCATAGGTGTATCCGTAGGCTTATTTTCAAATGGATCCTGCATGATAATAGCCGTTCGCTCAATAGCAATAAACAAAACCGGCACGACAAATACGATAATGATTTCCATCCATTGCGTCCTGTCTTCCAGTCCAAATGGCAGAATTGTCATTAATACATAGATCAGGAAGTGAATCAACAGACTATACGATTTTGGAAAAACAGTTTTTTTAATGCGTTCGCATTTCCCCATGGCATCGCACAACCTGGCAATCGTGGCATCTATTTGTACCTGCCTGTTAGGGTTCAGTTGCTTTGCTGCAGCAAGCACTTCCGCATGTTTATTGAGCAAAAGGTTGGGCCAGTTACGGCTATCGGTGTTGTATGCAGAAAGATACACCTTTACCTTTTCAGAGAAAGATAATCCTCTTAACGATTCTGAGAGTGCATAGCACCATATAATCTGGCGGTGTGCAAATTCATTTACTTCTTCAGGAAGATATGTTTTTACCTGTCGGATAAGGGTCCGGCTGTCATTGACGATGGCCCCCCAGATGAGCCTTGCTTCCCACCAGCGTTCATAAGATTGGGAGGTTCTGAAAGCGAGCAGGAGGGATACGATAGTGGCGATAAGAGAGGATACGGCAAGAGGAATGGAGATGCGTTGCAGGATACCATAATGGTCCAGAGAACCGGCAAAGATCGCGTAGAGGGCGATGGCAAGAATGTCCCATTTGATGAGGTCGAGAAAGTAGGAGATGGAGATCCGTTTGTTCAGTAGCATGAAGGTAAAAACAAGTAAAGGAGGAAATTGTTTTAGTTAGAAAAATTATAACCTTCCAATTTTCCAGCCGCGGAGAGAATATCTCCATACCTGAATTCCTTAACCTCCTTACAAAATTTAAAATAAGGGGGAATCACCTTCCCCCCAATCTCATACATGACCTGTAGGATGAGTAATAAATACCGGCCCCTTTAAATTACGTATAATATTATCAGCACTGCTGCTGTTAAAAAACCTTGATACCCTGCTGCGGCCATATGCTCCAAATGTACTGATCAGCTCTGTTTTTGTTTCCAGGTAGGTCTGTATAGCTTTATCTGCCTGGCCTGTCAGAATTTTGTAAGTCACATGTGCATTATATGCTTTCAGGTACTCCTGCAATTGTGTTTTTAGCGGTATCGTTTTCTCTCCTTTTTCGCAGACATATACAATCTCACAATGCCTGGTTACCAACTCAGGAAACAGCGCCGCAAATGCCCTGATCGCATACATGGATGAGTACGTTCCATTATAACAAAATGCCACGCCATTAGCAGCATGTGGTTCCTCAGGCAACACCATTACCGGGCATTGCGCATGGAGAAGCATGTTTTTTACAAACCCTGTTGGATTCGTATCAAACAGGAATGGGAAGGAAAGCGCTTTCCCGATAATGAGCAGATCTGCAAAACGGCTTTCAGTTATGACTTCCTCTTCTGCAATACCTTTGATTTTTTTGATAGTACAGGATAGTTCCCTTTCTTTACAATCCTTTTTCAGGGCAAGGTAATTGTCTTCAATAATCTCCTTTTTTTCAATCTCACTCTTCTTTATTGTTTCATAATATTTACCGGCCAATCCTTCAATACTACTGGCCGATAACAACTGGCCGGCACTTTTGGTGTCTTCCAGTAGCAGCAGTGTCAGGGTATGTTCGGGTAAAGAAGTAACTGTGGCGATAACGTCCAGTTGTTTTGCTGTATAGTTGACAGCATCTATGACGGCGAGCATCTTTTTCATGATGTGAAAGTTTTAAAGTCATTGATGAGAAGGGTAGTAATTACGCTCACTACCTTTCTGTTATCATATATTAAAAAAGCACTTTATAAATTAAACGTGGAACCCATTTTATGATCTGGCTGAAGTTAACACAATAAAGGTATTGGAATCAATGATGAATATCACTTTCCAGGGTGATATGAAAGGTGATGGAAATCATTATTTATCATATATGGGATCATTGTTTTCACTATTAAACAAGATGTACATTCATATTGTTAACTAACCAATTACAATCCCCAATAATATTAAAAACAAGGAGGTAACTATGTCTAAGGAATTAACCAAGGCAGCTCCTGTCGTGCCTGCCGTCTTCAATGAATACATTAAACCCTGGATAGATTTCTTTGATTTTAATGGCGGCAGAATCATTACTGCTACCGTTCCGGCTGTAAATATTACAGAAGAAAAAAATAAGTTTAAACTGACCGTTGCAGCACCGGGAATGAACAAAGAAGACTTTAAGATTGGCATTGAAGGTGATGTGCTGACAATCAGCGCAGATACCGAAGAAAAGGAAGAAACCCCTGCCAGACAGGAGTATAATTACAGCAGCTTCTCCAGGAGCTTCAGACTGCCAGCGAGTGTAGTCAAAGATAGAGTGGAAGCAAAATACAATAATGGTATCCTGAAATTATACCTGCCTAAGACAGAAGAGGCCCGTAGGGCATATGGTACAATGCATATAGGTATTCAGTAATGAATCGAAAGTTGTATCAAAAGTAATTCAGTGTGTTCACTCGTTTTTTTATAAAGCTGTTCCAGACTTAGGGTTGGAACAGCTTTTTTGTGTTGCCAACCGGTGTGATATCGGTGAAGGTTTAATACCATCTCATTACCATAAGTACATTAAAAGTACATTTCTATATCAATTCGATATTGAGGTGTACTTTTAATGGCGTATTAATACTCAATTGGTAACGGAGTTGTGCTATAGTTCCGACCTAAGTTGTAATATTATTCCTGTAACCTTAAAAATTGTTTGTTATGGCGATTGTTAAAGACAACATACTTCTTCAGGTTGTTCGGGGTACACTCGGCGATCAAATCACGATTTACGAAAGGAACGGGCAGATTATTATGGCGAAAAAACGCGGCCCGTCAAAGAAAAAACCAACAAAGAAACAGCTGGAAGCCAGGTATAAAATGCAGGTAGCAGCGGCGTATGCGCGGGTGATCCTCCAGGACCCGGAAATAAAGGCGTATTATAAGTCGCTGGCCGGCCCCGGACAGAATGCTTATAATATGGCTGTAAAGGATGCTTATAAGTCTCCTGAGGTGCAGGATATCCGGTTTGAAGACACAACTGTGGTCGTGCCGGCAAAAGACGAATTCAGGGTAGCAGAAGTGGATGTACGGGTGGTTGATGCTGCGGGTGACATCCTGGAAAGAGGAAAGGCGATTTTGGGCAGGAATGGGGTGGATTGGTATTATAAGGCAGCCAGTTTACCGGCAGGAGGTAAGGTAGTCGTTGTAGCGGTCGATTTGCCCGGAAATGAGACGGTCAGGGAGGTGAAACTGGAATAATCTGACCTCCTATTTTGGATTGAATTCCTTTGCGCCATCTTTCAGGATCTTATTAAATGCCATTAGTGCATGTTTTCTGTAATACTTCGCAGAAAACACAATAGTCGCATGTCTTTTAAAATCACTATGCTGAATGGGTATCGCCCGTAAAGCAGGAAATCCAAATAATGAGCTATTCATTAAAACCGTACACCAGTTTTTAGTGTCGGCCAACTGCAGGAGCGTATTGATATCATTCACTTCCATATCTATATTCAATTGCACCCCTGTTTCTGCCACTACCTTGTCAAATAACTGGCGAATGCTGAAACCTGCTGATGGCAAAGCCAGTGTTAGTCCACCGATCTCCGTCAGTTTGATTTTTTTATTACCAGCCATCTGATGGCTTTCATGCGTGATCAATGATAGATTGGCTATAAATAACCGATGTATTTCCAGTTGCCCGTCATCATTGGTTTCCATAAATGACAACATACAATCTACTGTCCCTTTGTCCAGTTTCTGTAACAACTCGTTAGTGGATCCGAATATGATATTGACTACAATCTGGGGGTACATGCTCCTGAAAGTTGGTAATGCTTTTACCAGCAAGGCAGACAATCCATAAGTGCTCCCTATATTCAGTACCCCGGTTTTCAGGTCTATCAGGTCATTCAAAACCTGCTGCCCTTCTGTTGCCTGCATCACGGTCTTATATGCATGAGGCAAAAAAAGATTTCCCGCTTCGGTTAATCGTATCCGTTTTCCCAGTCTGTCGAATAACAAAACCCCCAGTGTATTTTCCAGCTGCTTGATCTGCTGCGAAAGGGTACTTTGCGTAATGTACAATTCATTGGCCGCATCTGTAAAGTTTTGTAATTCTGCTGCCCGGATAAAGTATTTTAATTGCCTCAGTTCCATAATCGAAAGTTACGATTTACAAAATAGAAAAAATGAGTTTATCCGGACCATTTATTCTTCGCAGCTTTGTATCAACAAAAACGAATGATCATGGAAATCACACAAACACCTGAAAATGCATTGTCTGCCTCTGTAGTAAGCGCCATTATCAATGCCCCTATTGAGAAAGTAAATATTGCTGACTGGTTATTAAATTTACCTGATGCGGAATATCAACGTTGTTCAATCAATCACATTGCAGCAGGTGTTACTACTACTTTTGACGGAACTCCGATGTCTATTAATGTAGAGACCATTGGGAATGCGCTGGTAGTACAGCATTATGTAGCTACAGTAGCTCAACCGGATTACTGCCGTATGTTGTCTGTTTCTGATACGATCACTGCCAGTGGAAAATCAAAAGTGCAGGTGTTGTGGGAGCTTAGAGCAGAACGCATTGACGATCTGACCTGTCGGTATACAAATACAATTCATGCTACGGCTACGCCTGAATTTATGGCTTTTATAAAAGAACATGGAATTAGTCTTGCCGCAGCGGCACAGGCAAGGCAGGAGGCATCTGATGCGCATAATAGGGAAGAAACCCCCAATTTTGCAAAGAGTATTGAGAATAAAGCATTGTATGGACAGTATAATTTGCCTTTTTAACCTGGTTATTGACTGAGCAACTAATGGCCGGCGGTTGGTATGCAGGAACTGAGAACGTTTGCGCCGGAATACAGCTTCCTTATAAGCCGTAATTGATTTACAGGAAATATCTAACAATAAATGTTTGCGGGTGAACAACTCCACCCGCAAACATTATTTAAACTTCAGATTCAGCGAAACAATATTCGCCTGCAATCCATTAGTTTGCGTATAATGCCCATACCTCAATTCCAGCATATTAAAATGCTGCCAGCCAAACACCCCATGTGGAGGCATCATACGTATTCCTGCACCAAAGAAATGACTGTCAAAACCAGACAAATCATAATTGCTGGTATAATATTCATCCGCACTGGTATGCGCCTGGTAGCCTGCAAAGTATTTTGTACCCACCTGATGATTATACCTGTAAAAAGGCGTAACCGAATAAAAAGGAGACAACTTCACAGAGGTCTCAAGACTCGCAGTATGTGCGGTGATGCTCCAGTTATCATGGTAATACCGATAATATCCTCTCAGTACTACTTTATCACCCAGGAAATAATTTGCCCGTAACCCTAACGGTATCTTCAGCCTGCTATCTGGTAATTTCTCCACATGCACACTATTATCATTGAAATACACCCTATGAAATGGTAAGCCAAGATATCCGGATTGATAGATGACATCCATCAAAAACATCAGCTGGAACCGGGAGTTGACAATCTGGGACCAGGACACGCTGCCGCTATAGGTTTTCCTTCCTGCCGTAGCGTAGTCTTCATGTTCTCCATTTCCGCCTCCATCTGTTCTCAATTCTATGGGATATATCAGTTTCAGGTTGTCCTGGTAGGTTTGCAGTTTAAGCGAAAATTCTCCCATTTTATTATGTGTCTTCTGTGCAAACAACAGGCTTGCACCGATGGACTGATAGTCAAATTCATGAGAGAAAGAAACCCCTGCACCTACAGTCGTCCCATTTTTATTCTCCATTTCCCAGGATACAGACGGGTAAAACCGCGTATCAGCAGAAGAGGCAGAAGAAATCGTTTTAGGATCTATCTTGTCAGACGAAGCAGAAGTGTAGTGATCAATTCCCAGTTCTACATTCCAGGTATGCTTACGATCACGTTTGTCATATTTGGAAAGTGTGACCTGTATGGAATTGGACAGATCTGTTAGGTTTTGTGTGCCAATACCACCTGTCACCGCTGCATGATCACCATCCTGGTGGTAGTAGCTGGAAATGATATTTACTTCTTCCAGTTGTAATTTCCGGTTTTTGTAGGTGCCGGAATCGGCAGGCGTTTGAGCATGCGCATACAATATACCTGCGAACATTGCCAGTATAGCGAGGTTCAGTTTTTTCATATAGCTTGTTTAGTTACAACCACATCCACCGCCACTTTTAGCTCCATTAGCCCCGGAGGCACCTTCCCGGTAAGATTCGAAACTCAATTCTGTTTTTTCCACCTTGCGGTTGCCCAGCGTCATCTCACCATCATTCAGGCGATTCTTCTGGTATTCTTTCACGGTTGTACAGGAGGCCAGTAGGATCGCGGTGATGCTACCCAGCACTATTAGCGTACAGGTTGTTTTGATCATTGCAGTTGGATATTATCTGAAGTAAATAATTTATTCTGGTTGTCGACGATGATGCAGGCAATCTGTTTAATCTGGTTAATCATATTCAGGCCGGCCCTGATGCCCATGATCATCACGGGGGTGGCCATGGCATCTGCTATTTCAGCATTGGTGCTGATAATGGATACACTTTTGATACCGGTGACAGGTAGTCCTGTTTTCGGATCAATGGTATGTGAATACTTTTTCCCTTTTATGATTACATATTTCTCATAATTGCCGGAGGTAGCAATTGCCTGATCAGAGATGTTGAGATAAGAGAAGGGATGGTGCGTACTATCGGGATCTGCAATACCTACGGTCCAGGGCGTACCATCCGGTTGTGTGCCCCAGGCAGTCAGATCCCCTGCAGCATTGACGATGCCGCTGTGTACCCCTCTCTGGCGCAACAGTTGCTTCGCACATTCTGCGGCATACCCTTTTCCTATACCCCCAAAACCAATACGCATGCCCTTCTTTAGGAGCATGACTTCATTGGAGGCAGGGTTGACCATTATATTCCGGTAATCGATCAGCTTTACCATCTCCCGGGCAATATCCGGATCGGGTAATGCAGTCATTTGCTGATCGAAATTCCACAGACTTTTATCTACAGATCCGTAACTCAGGTCAAATGCGCCTTGTGTAATACGGGATATTTTAGCTGCCCGCAAAATTAATTCGCAGACTTCCCTATCTACTACTACAGGCTGCATACCGGCATTCCGGTTGATCAGGGACGTCTGACTTTCTTCATTAAAGGTGGTGAGCAGGCGTTCAATACGACGTATTTCTTCAATGGCAGCATGAATGTGGGCCGAGGCTTTTTGCTCATTATCGCATACAACCGTGAGCTCAAAACGGTTGCCCATGAGTTTCAGTACCTTTCTGTATACCTGTTCTGTCAGGCATACAACATCATTTTCCTGTTGCATGGAAGGTGTTTTTAAGCTGATCGACAAAACCTTCAGGTGTAGTATTGGGAACCCCTTCCCAGGTCTTTAATACCTTGCCATTTTCGTCGAGTAACAGTGTGTAAGGGAAATGACCTTCGGGATTATATTTGTCCGCCAGGGTATCATTTCGTTTTTGTTGTTCCTTACTCAACTGGTTCTTTTTTGAACGGGGGAAATCTGCGTTAAGTAGTACTAATTGCTGATCGGCAAAGGTTAGAAAGGCAGTATTATTAAAAAATTCATTTTTAAGCCGGATACAAGGACCACACCAGTCAGATCCTGAAAAGTTTAATAGAATCAGGTGATGATTGTTCACCGCTGTCTGTCTGGCCTTTTCAAAATCTGTTTCCCACACGGGTGTGGTAAATGTCCATAGGCATGACAATGCAATTAACAGTACTTTCATATTATTAGTGCCATTTTGCTTCCTTATCTTATGGCGATACGAAGTAAATAGATATGGTGTGAAAAGGTTGTTAAAGTGTTGATTTTAAGATAATTTTAAGATATTTATTTTTGGCATATGAAGCCTTGTTTTGTAAGCTGTAAATAGCTGACAATCACTTGGGATTTTACAAAGGTGAGGGGAGATTCTGTAGAGATTCTGAAAATTCTTTTTATATACAGAGAGAATAGGAACCCTGGTGGGATATTATCATTAGTGATTACTAACTGAACGACTCCCGAAATGCCATCGGTGACATTCCCGTTTTCGCTTTGAAAATTCTACTAAATGATTGCGGATGCTCAAATCCCAGTTCGTAAGCGATCTCACTAACTGACAATGTTGTTGTTGATATCCGTTCCCTTGCTACCTCAATCATTTTATCCTGAATATGCTGCTGGGTATTGCGCCCCGTTGCTATAGTCAACAATGAACTGAGATAATTGCGTGAAAGATGCAATTGGTCGGCGATCTGCTGTACTGTGGGCACGCCTGAAGTGAGAAGGTTTGTACTGGAAAATGCTTCTTTCAGCAGATCGTCTAATCGTTCCAATACCTGATGATTCGCAATGTTACGTGTCAGGAATTGCCTGTGATAAAAACGGTCGGCGTAGTTGAGTAAAGCTTCCACATGGTTGATAATAATATGCTGACTAAACTGATCCATATTGGCCTGGTATTCCTGCCGGATGTTTTGAAGAATGCTTACGATGGTCGCTTCTTCCTTGTCAGATAAGAACAGTGCTTCGTTCACTGAATAGCCGAAGTATTCATATCTTTTGATATCCTTTGCCAGTGGGGTGTGCCAGAGAAAGTCAGGATGGATCAGGAGCATCCATCCCTTTACTTCATTGGTGTCACCTGCCGCATCCTGCCCCATGCCAAATACCTGTCCGGGAGACATGAAATAGAGAACGCCTTCGTCAAAGTCATAACGATGTTGTCCGTATTTCAGATTAAGATTGAAATTCCGTTTGAGCGCGATCACATAAAAGTCAAATACCATGGATTTGGAGACTTCCAGAAACTCAGCATTGACAGCTGTTAATTCCAGCACACTGATGGATGGGTGCATGGGTGGCGGGAATTTCCTGAGTCGATGTAGTTCGCTGATGGAACGGATGCGGACAGGTGATGTGTTTTTCATCATTTAAAGCTACGTAGTTTAACGGCTTTTAAATTTGTTACAGGCAGAAAGGTGCATGTATTTTTGTAAACCTATCAATGGCCTTTCAACTTGCCTAACGCCATCCCAAAATCGCTCTGTACCCAATGCTCTGCATACTTTCCATCTTCTATCCTGATAATTTCAATTGCTTCAAAGGTAATCGGCTCACCTGTTGCTGCGATCCCAAATAAATTCCCGCTATGGGTACCGCTGATCAACTTATGTGTAACTACCAGGTCATTTTCTGCAATCTGCCGTAATTTAGTCACTTTAATGTTTGATAACCCCGTATGCAATGCATGCAAAAAGTGATGAAAGCTGTCTTTCCCATTTGGCGTGCCCGGTTCGGCTGCATGGTTAATCACCTGGTCGGATACGAGTTCATCCATCGCAACGGTGTTATTTTGTTCAATACAGACAGTGTCAAAATGCGAGATGAGGGCCTTGTTTTTTTCTACATTCATGATTATGAAATTTGATAACAAAGGTCAGGTTCTGATAGTAGATGGAGGTAACCGGATGTAAGGAGATTGTAACCGGATGTATGAATGTAATAAAAATTAAAAGAGGATGTATCTAAATTAGATACACCCTCTTTTAATTCGGATACCTGATGGAGCCAGATTCTTTTTTATGCGTTTCTCAGGAGTTTCATTTATTAATGAGTTCCTCTTTTTTACAATAACTTTTTATTAGAAACCACCGAAGCTAATTCCCACTGTATATGCCTTTACAGCATAAGTATTATTGGATTTGAATATATCGTTCAGCGCATAAGTACCAAATATGGCATAGTTGCCCCAACCAATCCTCGCTGTACCTGCAAACCGGATGGTGTTAAACCAGTACTTGCTGCTTTCCACTTCTGTAACGTTGTGGCCTGTCTGGTTATTGACTAAACGTGTATGTGCATTCAGGAGATAACCTGTTTTTACACCCACACCCACTTTGAAACCTTTGTTGAGATCGTCCTTGCGTTGATGGAAACGCAGTTCCAACGGAATTTCAAGGTAAGTAGTCGCCATCTTGGAATGCTTGTAATTATCTGATGCTGTTCTGGATGGTGATGTCGTATTGGTGATATCAATCTTTTCTTTACTAAAGTAGTAATGATCAGAACCTACTCCTAAACCGGCACCGAGACTGAATTTACTTTCGCTCAAAGGAATATCATACATGAGCGCGACATTGAGGGTTCTGTTAAAGCCCATATGAAGGGAAGAGGCACCGGTACCGTTCATATTCACATAACCAGCCTGGATTACCAGGTAATCTGTTGATTTCGCAACAGCACTCTTCAGTGTGCTTTGGGCGAAGGTTGTGTATGAAATACTGAGTAACCCAAATGCTAAGATGATTTTCTTCATGTTTAAGTATTAGTCGATTGTATTTGCCTCAAGCAGGTGATTGAGACGCCGAAGATAGAATTTATTGAAGAGTTAACCAATAGGTGCCCTCAACCCGGGAAGAAATCTCTGGTTTGCGGCCACAAATGTCCGTGCTTCGCCAGTATATTGGTCGGGGTACCGCCCGGTTTTGTAGACAAAATGCATGGTCCGACAGAATGGATTTTCAGGATTGGTAGTATGGATGGGTCCAGTAAGCCCCAATTGGGTAAGGCCATCCGCATTGCTGCAAAAACCGGCGCATGGCTTGCAGGGCATGACAAACATGATCATGGTTGGGCCGGACGAGGTATCGGACAGTGCGGTTTGAAAAATTGATATAGAAATGTTAAAATTTATCAATTTGCAAAAATTAAGGGTTTGGAGCGCCTTCTGGAGTGCTATGTATTGGCAAAGGATAATTACCGGTATGATGGCAACTATCCTTTGCTATAAAACAATTATCCTTACATGGTAGGCGGGTTATTTAAATAATCCTCCCCATGCTCCTTCTCTTTCCTGAATTGCAGCTTTCCAAACTTGTACGACATACTGATACCGAATGAACGATAAGGCACCATACGCAGGTAAGTACCCGTGTAGTTCGATGTACTAAGCGTTGTGTGCTGACGGATATACTGGTTAAAAGGATTCGTGGCTGTCAGACCAATGCTGGCGTTCTTGTGCCAGAAGAGTTTTCTGAAAGCCACTGTATAATTGATCACCTGTGGTACACGTCCCTGAATGCTGTTCCAGGCAGAACGATATTCGCCAAAAGCTTCGGCTACGAGGTTTTTGGGCAAGGAATAGGCTGCGTTTACATTCAGGCGCCAGCTAAGACCGTCGGTTTTATTACCATTATCCAGGTGATTCACCACATGTTTGTTGATCACCATCAGGTTCTCCCGGATATTCAGGTGCTTAGTAAGGGGTAGAGAGCTGGTGAGGATCAGGCCAGTACTGTATTCTTCACCTATGTTTTGGCGGGTGGTGACGGTAACATCTTTATAAATAGAATCACCAACAGCGTAGGTAGCGTAGTAGGCAGTGTAGGTCTTCAGGTCATTGGTATTAATCCTTTCCATAATTCCTACATACATGTTGCCCCCTGGTTTGAAATCGTGGCTATAACCCAGTTCCGTATTATTGCCTATTTCTGGTTTCAGGTAAGGATTTCCCATGGTAATATTGTAAGGATCGCTGAGATTAACAAAGGGGTTCAGTTCCTTGTCAGGCCTTTCTATACGGCGGGTGAAGGCCAGTTTGATGATTTGATCCTCGCCGATCTTACGCGAGATATTTACAGCAGGCAGGAATTCGCCATAAGAAGGGATATTGCCCATGACGATAGTGGTGTATTCATACCGGCCACCGGCTACGACATCAAAGTTATGGAAGAGGGAGAACTTAGCAGAAATATAAGCGGCGTAGATGTTCATTTTGTAGTCGAATACATATGATTGCGTTGTATCCGGGATTGAAGTGGCGGTGTTGTTGAAATGATGGAGGATCACTTTGGCGCCACTTTCGAAGGATAAGTGCTGATTCACCTTGTGCGAATAATCTACGGAGAAGTTATGTTGTAAGTCAAGACCGGGTGTCCAGCTATGTGTTTCGCCCTGAACAAAACTGGTATATGGACTACCGCTACTGCCACTGTAGAGAAAGTAGAGTTCTCTGCCTTCTTTTTTAAATTGTTTGCGATAGCCGAGGTTCCAGTCCCGGGAGCCGGTGTGGTTACGGGTATCGGAGGTGAAATAGATATCACCGGGTTGTTGGTAGGTGCTGGCAATGGAGCGGTTACCGAAGTAGCTATACGAAAAACCACCGGCCAGGTTGCCATAGTCAAAGCCAAAGCCTGTCTGGTAGGCTTTTCTGCTAAAGTCGGTATTGGTTTCCTGCGTCATCTTCGTTTTAGTATCGAAGGTGTAGCGGGTGCGGGTAGACGGGGTGTGAGACGTGAGTTGTTCATTGCCGCTGAAGAATACATTCATCCCGAATTTATTTTTCCTGAAGTTCAGGTTGACAGCGCCGTTTTCAAGCCGGGTGCCTGCGCTGAGGGAGACGTTGCCATTCATACCCTGCATAGGGTTGTCTTTCAGGATGATGTTGATGATGCCGCCTGTGCCCTGTGCATCGTACTTTGCACCAGGGCTGGTGATGGCTTCAATGCTTTTGATCTGGCTGGCGGGAATGGCGGCCAGCGCGTCCGCCAGACTGTTGCCAAACATGGAAGAGGGTTTTCCATTGATGAGGAAACGGATATTTGAATTACCCTGTAGTTCTACATTGCCATCAATATCGACAGTGACCTGTGGTATCTTTTTGAGTACATCGGTAGCCACGCCACCCTGTGAGGTGATGTCTGTAGCTACGTTGTAAACGACGCGGTCGGTTTTGTTCTCAATAGCAGGGGCGCGGGAAGTGACCACTACCTCATTGAGCGATTTGCCGGCGGCGACCATATATATAGTGCCCAGATCCTGGGGCGCATTGATGCCTTTTAGTTCCTGACGGGTGTAGCCAATGAAATCTATGGTCAGGTTATATTTCCCTTTTTTCAGGTTGCTGACTTCAAAGGCTCCCTGGTCGTTGGCGACGGAGCCATTGACGGTTTTACCGGTGGTTGGGTCGTTTATAATAATGGTGGCGTAGGCTACGGGTTGGTGATTGTCTTTGTTCAGGACAAGGCCTTTTATTTTGTTCTGCCCCGATGAATAAGTCCATCCTAATAGTAAGATTGCTAAGACCAGCGATAACTTCATATGCACATTTTGAATTTGCTGGGGCAAACTTAGAGGGGTATTCTGTAGAGATACTGTATTGTTTGAAAAATGTTAAATGGACAGGTTATATTTTGCTTTCAGCCCCAAAAAGGTGCTGCTATAGTAAGGGGACGACCTATTTTTCCCAATAATCCGGCGGCAGCAGGACTTGTCCATATTTAATCGAAATGGCTTCCAGTTTGCTGATATCTCCGTGGGTGGCCTCCGCTTCTTCAAAAAACTCATCCAATCTGCCGGGAACGACTGTGCACCAGAGGCGGGCTAATTTATCCGATTTGTTTTTAAAGTTATGTACTGCTCCGCCTTTGGGAATGACGATTGTGGTTCCTGTAGCAGCGGTCACAGTGCCATCTGCAGTGGTAAATTCGACTTCTCCTTCAAGTACATGGAAGGATTCATGGAAGTCTTTATGTGAATGTGGGTTAGGGCCTCCACCAGGGGGAACGACCATTTCTATGACTGCATATTCATGGTTGGTATCCTTGCTGGGGATAACGATACGGTAGGTACCGCCCATGATGGAGAGCGTTTTGCCGGAGTGGGGGGAGATGAGTGAAGGTTCCATGTTATATATAGAAGGGATGAACAATTTTATGTAAGCTAGGTTATTTTATCCGTGTTTCCTCAGACCTGGTTTCTTCGCATGGTATTTTAATAGACTACCTACCATTACCAGGTACCTAAATTAACGGGGGCTGTCTCAAAACTTCGAGACAGCCCCCGTTAATTTGGGTACCTGATGGAGAGAATTTTCGTACATGTAATTCCAAGAGCCTTCCGGCAACTTATGATACATCCCCCTCTGTTAGAATTTAATATTTAGTTTCTGCGAAACGAGTTTGTCATCTTTATAATATTCAAAAAACCATTCCCCGTTTTTTCTAAATACAATTCCTTTTGCTACACCATCATCGGCAATAAAATTATCCGGTTGTGAGGTTTTGAGCAACGTCATTATTTTTTTAGGAGAGGTATCGATTAATTGATAGCCGTTGGCGTTAGCCTGCGCATATAATACGTCTTTATTTTCAGCGAGGGTAGCAGGTGTGGCGGCTGTGAGCACGGGAGCAGTGGCAGCAGTTGTAGCAGTGGTAGCTGTTGGCGCAGGTGCTATGCTGGCGGTTATTGGTGCTGCGGTGCTATCATATTTGTATTTTGCATTATTCAGCGATACAAAGGCATTTCTTACTGCTTCCATATAGGCGGCCTGCCACTCTTTTTCCCGGCTTTTTCCTTCTTCACTTTTATAAACAATATTGCCCTGACAATCTTTTAATACCAGGGTGATGCCGGTGGCTAAGAATTTCTTTTTTTCGATTAGGTCTGCTTTCAGTGCATTACATTTATTGTTGGCAATATCTGCAGGCAATGCATCATCGGTCATGTAAGCCTCGAATCCTATACCTTCCAGCAACGATTTGGTAAGTATGTTTATTCCATACTGATTCTCCGTTTTAAAGATATCAAAGCGTTCAGGCACCAATACGTATTTGTAATTATTGATGGTGGTTTGAGAACGGGCTGTAATTGCAAAGGTCATTGCCAGCAACAAGGTCATTAGTTTCATATGAATTGATTCTTAGGACGAATATAATCAAAAGGTGCGTGACATTAACAGGTTCCTGAAGAGGTTGCCCTTTTCCTGATCCTCATGGGTGAAGCTGCTCTTATACAATTTTCATATGATAATTCACCGGGCGGTATCTTATTTGAATGAACGGCACGATGGAATTGCGAAAGAATGGTGTGCTGAGTGACCCGAGGCGAGTATTCAGAACGCAGGTAATGCTTAATGAAACATCACCTGGTTTTCAAATTTGATGAATGCGCTGTCCAGTTGTCCGAGTTTCCGCTCTTTTAAATCCGGTTGCAAGAAGCTGTATACGATACTGTTTCTTACTATTGCTTTGATATCATTATAATGTATTGAAGGGTACCTGGTGGCCAGCAAAATATATTGTTCCGTTAAGTCAGTACGAAGTACACCTGCATCGTCTGTGCTGATGACAATGGGTACTTTGTGTGAATGATAAAACAGGATAGGATGTTGGTCGTTTTTTACATGCAGGATAAATTCATTGCTACTCAGGTTGATCTCTACTGCTACTTTCCGCTCACGCATCACTTCCAGCAGTGGAATAGACGCAGCTTCATGAGCGATGTCTACACCATGGCCAATGCGTTGTGCACCTGCTATCAGAACAGCCTGGGAGATGTGATAACGGAGTAGTTCCGGACGCACCATTCCCGCTGCCAGTTCGCCGGCATGCAATGAATACCTGATGTGGGGAAAGTGCCGGTGCAGGTGAGCAAACATGAGCATATGCAGACTATAATCCCGCATGGAAATCACACCATCCTCCGGAGAAACCAGGTTCACCCCTACAATCAGAGAATCCATACTGGCGGCCTGAAAGGCGATCAGCAGTTTTCGGTATACGGTTAATGGTTGTTCGTTCCGGTTGCCATGTAGCTGATAGCGCAGCATAAATACGCTATCGTCAATGGCGGCCTGCTGGTGGAGAAGGTCCTGGTGGTGACAGAATTTTTTGGCAGTATTGCCGATACCTGCTTTCAGCAGTGCGGCATATACCTGATCGAGCGTATTAAATACGGTAGTACTATCTGATAACGAGGCGCCGGTTATTGACTTTTCCCAGGCCGGTCCTGCGGCTAGGCGGATAGCGGTGTCCGGGGCACCCAGCATAGTTTCGATATAGCTTACATTTTCGGCGAGCGCCCGTTGTTTGAACTCCTGCATGCCTGTTTTCATATCATATCTTGCCACTGCACCAAATCTGGAAAAGGTAGAGAAAAAGTGCTGGTCACTGGGGCCGGCAGATGGATCATAGTCTTTGATAGATGCTTTGCGCAGAAATGCCTGTTTGAGGGAGTCAAACCGGGATTCCCTACTAAGGGTGGCAAAGTGTATCCAGGGGGCTTTGTGCAGGGCACCTGCGGTATCTACTTCTATAGTATAGGGTTGCATCCAGCCATTACTTTCCGTTAATACGTTCCAGTAAGTTTCCCCGAAAATGGCCCCGGAGAAATGATGATGCAGGTCTGCTCCTTTGGGCATGGCTGTTAGAAATGCAGACAATGAGGATGGATCATGACGGATCTGCTCAAAATAGTCACTGACATCTTCGGTGTTCCGGTGTTGTTGCGAGCCATCTGTAAAGGCCGTGATAGCAATGATGCAGGAGAGTAAAAAGTGGTGTTTGCGCATGATGATCATAGCAGTAATTTAGTTAAAAACCATTACTGCTTTACAAATAAGCAAATTTATTCTTATTTGGAAGGGTTAAATTTAAGAATTAATGTTCAAATCCGAACATTTTAGTTAGCCGAAACCGGACACATTATATTATATTTTACTTTTAATAAACTGACCTTCAGATTAGATACAGAATGGCATCTTATTTAGTGAATAGGTGAGTAAACCAGCAATTGACGGAATTAAAAAACAGGTATGCTTACAAGTTATCTCAGGATTGCCTGGCGCAATCTTCGGAAAAATACGCTTTTCTCTGTCATCAACATCGTGGGATTGGCTGTGGGCTTACTATGTGCTTTGTTGATCATTTTCCATGTAAAGGAGGAGCTACGTTATGATAAAGGATATTCTAAAGCAGACCGGCTTTTCAGGTTAACGATGGAGGGATTGGGAGAAGATACCCGGCAGTGGGCGGCTACTGCGCCTACCATTGGTTTGCAGATGGCGGAGGTTATTCCGGAGATAGAAACAGTTACCCGTTTTTACCGTCCTTATCCCAGTCAGATCCTGAGTAATGCAAACAATAAACGGTTTGAGGAAAAAGGTGGTTTCTTTGCAGACGCCAGTGTTACAAAAACCTTTGACCTTCATTTTGTAGAAGGGGATGCAGCTACTGCGCTTACAGCAACAGATGCCATCGTGATCACCGAAGAAATGGCGCACAGGTATTTTGGTCAGGAAGATCCGCTGGGCAAAGTGATTATGGACGAGGTGGGGCAATTGCCGCTGAAGGTAACGGGGGTGGTAAGCAAACCCGCTTTTCCTACCCATTTACGGTTTGACTACCTGTTGTCAATGAACACGATTCACCATTACATAGACCAGCACTCGCTGGAAAGACGCACCTGGAATGCTTTTTATACATATGTATTGCTAAAAGATCGTCAATCGCTGAGCAGTGTAAATGCAAAACTGACCAGTTTTATGGTGCGGTATTTTATGGCGGGTGGTGAAACGGAACAGGAGGTGCGGACAGGCCGAAAGCTTCATCTCTTCCCTGTTACCGATATACATCTGTACTCTAATATGGAGAAGGAGCTGAGTCCCAACGGCAGTATTACCTATGTTTATATTTTTTCCATAGCTGCGCTGTTTATATTGTTGATAGCTGCGGTGAACTTTATAAATATCTCCACGGCGCAGGCTTTTCACCGGATGAAGGAAATTGGGTTGCGGAAAGTGATTGGGGCATCGCGGTCACAGTTGCTGCGGCAGTTTATTGGCGAATCATTTATTGTGACGCTGGCAGCTGCTTTATTGGCGGTGTTATTATTTGCTGTTGTCCTGCCTTTCTATAATAACTTAAGTGGGAAGCAACTGCGTATTGAGCAGCTATTTACCCTTTCTAATATGGGGGTTATATTGTTGTTGGTAGTGGTGATAGGATTATTGGCCAGTGCATATCCTGCGTGGTTTGTAACGGGTTTTAAACCAGTGCCGGCACTGAAGGGAAAGCGTGATGTCGCCTCGCCCGTGTATTCAGTGAGGAAGGGGTTGATTATTTTTCAGTTTGCGATTTCAGTGTTCATGATTTTTAGTGCCGTGGTGATGTACAGGCAGATGCAGCTATTTCACAATAAGCACCTGGGCTTTGATAAGGAGCAGCAAATAGCGGTGACAATGTATGGTAATATGTGGGAACAGGCAGAGGCTTTGGTGCAGGACGTTCAGCATTACTCAGGTATTGCTGATTATGCAATGGTTTCTACGCTGCCGGGAGAGCGGTTTTCGATACAGACTTTTTATCCTTTAAGTGCACCTGAGCAGGCAGAGCAACCTTCTATCCGTGCGATGTGGGCAAATGAAACGTTGCTGGCGACACTGAATATACCGTTATCCGCTGGCCGGAATTTTTCAGATAGTAAAAATCATGAGTTTATTCTTAATGAAGCGGCTGTGAAGAACCTGGGATTTAAAGATCCTATTGGCAAAGCTTATGTGCTGGATGGAGATACTGGTAATGTAGTGGGGATTATAAAGGATTTCAACTTTGCTTCGCTACATGCAGCAATAGAACCGTTGGTGATAGCATTTAAGCCTCTCCGTAATAATTACCTGATCGTAAAGACAAGGCAGGGGCAGACACAGCAGACGTTACGGTTTTTGGAGTCGAGAATAAGGACGTTGTCGCCTGGGGCGGTATTTACTTATACATTTGTAGATGATAAGCTGAATCAGTTGTATTTTTCGGAGGAGCGGATGATGCAGTTATTCAAGGTATTTTCTTTCTTTGCGATCTTTGTATCCTGTTTGGGATTGTTTGGTGTATCTGCATATGCATCACAATTGCGGATTAAGGAAGTGGGGGTACGAAAGGTGTTGGGCGCGTCAGTTTATAATGTGACCATGCTGCTTTCCGGCAACTTTATGAGGCTGGTATTGATTGCGACATTGCTTTCGTTGCCATTGGCATGGTGGACGATGAACAGGTGGCTGAATGGGTTTGCTTATAGGGTAGATATTGATGTATGGGTGTTCCTCTTGTCAGGGATATTGGCAATGGTGGTGGCGATGGTGACCGTGGGAGGGCAGGCGATGAAAGCGGCATTGATGGATCCGGTGCGGAGTTTGAAGATGGAGTGATGCCTGAATAGCAGCGTGATCTGATTTTTCAGATAAATAAATATATTTATAGAAGAAAGCCCGTAAAACCATTGTAAATTCAGCATGGAAACCATTGACCGTTTAGTTAAGGTATAATGCCTGCCAGACGGGATTTCTGAAAGTATCAAAAGGTTGAAGTGCGAAGTGGAATATGAAGTGTGGGCCGTAATTTTGGAAAGGTTTCATTGTTGATTGACTGGGAGTATAAGCAATTAAAGAAGCTGATGTATCGACAGCTATTGAGTTGCAGGTAAAAATTCTGTAGATATTGATTTCGATTTCTGATGGTAGTTTTATATGCTTTCATAGAGGAGGAAAGGCACTCCTATTTATTAGATAAGTATGCCGGAAGGTTCAATGAAGAGTTGAATACAAGGATACAGAAATACAGGAGATGGCAGGATGCGCAGCTATCTTTGCTGGGACGGGTACTTTTGACATATGGATTGAAACATTATTTCGATCTGCATGAATTTGAAATTGATCGTACTTCGAATCATAAGCCGTTTTTGGTAAATGAGGATACCTGTTTTAATATATCTCATGCTGGTAGGCTGGTAATTTGTTGTATTGATAAATTTCCTATGGGTATTGATGTAGAATATTTAGATCCTGCAACAAATTACAAAGATTTCAGGTCACAGATGACGCAAGGCGAATTTGACAGAATACATCATTCGGAAGATAAGATCAGTAGTTTTTTTACATATTGGGTGGAAAAAGAAGCGGTCATCAAAGCGCATGGCAAGGGATTGTTCATTCCATTACAATCCTTTGAGGTATTGCACGATCAAACCATTATTGAGAATAAGAAATTCTACCTGAAGAAAATTACCATACATGACGAATATCAATGTTGCATTGCTTCAGGCAGAGATATCAGGCAACAGGAAGTTTATATAGAAAAAATTGGTTTGGCTCAATTGTAAAGGGAGGATATTTCGATTGATTATTTCCCTATTGCTGATTCCAGTTGCTCTAAGTACCCAGGTAATAACTTTATAAATGCAAAAATGATGAAGTTGGAGTGATGATATGGATTGTACTTAGGGTTTGAATTGAATTTTAATTGGGTTTGAATTGGGTTTGAATTGTACCCAGGGATTGTTTGCCCCTGGGTACAGGTCTTTTATAACTTTTCGATGATACCCAAAGATTTTTGGATCAACGTTTCCACAGCAGCACCGCCATCTTTAGAAAACTCTTTCTTCACCCTGTTGGCCACGATTGCACTGATAGACAGGCAATCATGTCCTAAGATTCTACCCATTCCATAAATGCCGGATGTTTCCATTTCGAAGTTAGAAATGAAATATTGTCCTTCTTTAAAGGCTGTCAGCTGGTCCAGCAGGTCAGGGTGGGAGAGTTTACCTCTTAACGCACGACCCTGTGGCGCATAAAATCCCGGGCAGGTAATCGTGATCCCGGCATGGTACCCATCTTTGAATTGAGATGCAAGGGCCTCAGAAGCGCTAAAAAGCGTTGGATTGGCGCTTCCGGGCAATATGGCCACTTGTTTGCCAAAAGCGGCTAAAAGGGCCTTTTCCGCGGCAGTATTCTCAAACAGGTACCAGGGCAGGAGGTTATCCAAACCCAGCCCATGAGAAGATACCACAAAGCTATCCACGGGCACACTTGCCTGCAGGGACCCGGAGGTACCTAACCGGATCACTTTGAGGGCGGTCAGCTCACTTTTTACCGTTCTGGAAGCAAAATCTATATTTACGAGGGCATCCAGTTCATTCAGTACGATATCGATATTATCGGTACCGATACCTGTAGATACCACAGAAATTCTTTTTTTACCGATATAACCGGTATGGGTAACAAACTCCCGATGTTGACGGCTCACCTCTACTTTGTCAAAGTGTTTGCTTACGACTTCGACCCTGTCCGGGTCGCCCACGGTGATGATGGTATCGGCTAATTCCTCTGGTCTTACGTCCAGATGATACACGGCTCCACGGCTATTGAGGATCAGTTCTGATTCGGCAATTCTATTATTTTCCATGAAAAAAATATATTAAGTTTGAAAAATATTTGGCAAATATCAGGAATTTACTACTTTTGCAATCCCAATATTTGATGGGCGAAAAAAAATGGTATCGTGGCCGAGCGGCTAGGCTGAGCTCTGCAAAAGCTCCTACAGCGGTTCGAATCCGCTCGATACCTCTGGTTAAAGGACCGCACTAGTGCGGTCCTTTTTTATTTGTATTTATTGATTTCAGCAGTATATGCATCCCCTGGACAATCCCCCGAATGACTCCGGCTATACTCTGGTTGCTAATTTATTATATAACCACCTTACAGACAGGTTTATTCCCGCAGCATTCCATCCTGCAAATTCATCATCCGCCAGCCTGTCGGTTGCCGGGGTGAAATAATCTGTTCCTGGAACGGCCTATCAGGAAGTCGATGACCAGGAACAGATAGATGGCGAAAAGTATGGGTAAAAGAATAAAGTATTCACTTTGTATGTTATTGAACAACGTGACATATGTTTCGCTGATGTGGCTGGTTTTTTTAATAGGGTCGTGATTGGATCTATCCTGGATGATAGCGAATAAGATTACACCAATGAGGCATGCGGCGATGGCCCACCAGATTTTTTTGCTGATAATGGGTTGTATTTTCTTTGGAAGAAGACTATCCATTGTTTTTTCTGTAAAACGCATGGTAACTTTCTCCGTTGGAAGGTTATGAAGCAGGTGGAGGAGAGGATCTGTATCTGCGGCCAGCTCCTGAATACCCTTCGTTACCTTTATTGTAAAATCAGCACCTGGTTGATCAGGCCCGATGGATTGTATGAGTCGTTTTAACTGTTCTTCTTTGTTCATAAAGCGTAGATTAAATTAAACCGGATAATTTTTGTTCTAGTTTTTTCCTGGCACGGAATAACTGTACTTTGATATTGGCTGTTGACTGTCCGGTAATTTCGTTAATCTCTTTGATGGAGTTTTCGTTCATATAATACAGTGTGATCAGTATCGCTTCATTAGCTGGAAGTTCATTAATTGCCCTGGTTATGTATTTTGATTTTTCCTCCTGTTGCATTTTTTCCAGTTTATGCGGCTGATCATCAAACCGGTTGTAATATTCATCAGGAGACTGTTTACTAACCGGGATTGCTTTTCTTTGTTTGATGTGGGCTAAACAGGTTCTATATACAATTGTATAAAGCCAGGTGGAGAATTTGGCACCTCCCTTGAATGATCTGATGGCTTCATAAGCTTTTATGAAGCTTTCCTGGGCGGCATCTTCTGCCCCGGCAGGATCCTGGATCATTTTTAGAGAAATGGTATAAGCCATATTTTTATACTTATCTACGAGAAAAGCATATGCCTTAGAATCGCCATCTTGTATTCTCCGGATATATTCCTGCTCTTCTATATGAGTCATGCAGATATAGCGGTTTTCTTATAAGAGCGTAGTTTCCCATCAGTGGTTACAAAAAATGTCCTTAAAATATTTTTAAGTTTATTTTTGGTGTAAACAATAGAATATCAAATGATTGTGGTAGGGGAGATGAAGGATTTTAAAAAAAACCTTTAAATCTTGTAACTCATATTCACTGAATCGACTCTTACTTGCGAAGTAAAACTAGTAAAATATGGACGAAATTACAAGAGATTGCCTCGTTTCTATAGCAGCCTTTGCCGCAATATTCGGAATAGCTTACATATACTTTGTTTCCCGCCACCGGGAACGTATTACTATGTTGGAAAGGGGAGTAGATCCGAAATCTTTTCAAAAGGAGGAACAACCCCTGAAATACGGTATGATGGCAATTGGGATAGCAATAGGTACAGTGGCCGGTGCAATTTTGAAGATGAATGGTGTGGAGAGAAACACCAGTTATATTTCAATGATATTTTTATTTAGTGGTATCAGTTTAGTGATTTACCATCTAATTACCAGCACTAAGAAGTAATCTTAATATTTTTCACATTCCACCTTTTGCGAAAACCCTGACTCTTTCCAGGTTTTTAGCCTGTCCATGATAATTTTATTGTAGACCTGTTTTTTTAAAAACAGTTGTGCGGGTCATTGCCTGACCCGGACCCTTATTTTTTGCCCATATGAATCAAAAATCAGTTCATCAGATTGTGTTGTTAATTTTTTTATTACTTCCATGTGCAACAATGAATGCGCAGAATGCGCCAGGGCAGGGTAGTGTAAAGGGAATAGTCTTGGATGCGAATAATCACGCCGGGGCTGCATTTGTTGCTATAAGAATAAGGGAGGCAGATGGCACAGTGGTAAAAGTAGGGGTATCCGGGCCTGATGGAAAATTCCTGGTTAAAGGGATAAATAAAACTGGTAATTATGTGGTTACATTCTCTGCCATGAACTACCAGGCGAAGTCTGTTGACTTCCAGTTTAAAGATAGCAGCGTGCCAGAGGTCGTGATGGATACTGTTTATTTGGAACCCCAGCATGTGCAGTTAAAAGAAGTGGGTATCGTAGCAGGCAAGCCGATTGTAAAACAAAAAGCGGGCATGATCTCCTACGATATGCAGGCGGATCCTGACAGTAAATCCAGCAACGTGCTAATGATGGTAAGGAAGATCCCTTATCTCTCGCTGGATGCGAATGAAAATATCACGTTGAAAGGTAATGCTGATTTCAAGGTATTGATCAATGGAAAGTCTTCAGGTATGTTTGAGCATGATCTGAAGAATATATTGAAGACGATGCCTGCTTCTTCCATTGCACGTATCGATGTATATACAATCCCTCCGGCACGTTTTGATGCGGAGGGTGCCGGTGGTATAATTAATATCGTTACTATACCTAAAGTGAAAGATGAATACAAGGGAACAATCAGTATTTCAGAAAATGGACCTGTAGGGGGGCCTGGTGCTGGTGGATCGTTTACCCTGAAGAAGAATCAATTTGGCTTTTCAACATTTATGGGTGGCAACTTTTTTAATAACCCTACAACAGATAATGTAACAGCAAGAACTACACTGGAAGAAACGCCTAAGATTCTGACACAAAGCAGCAAAGAAAAGGGGAATGGCCGGACTGGTTACGTAGGCGTTGAATTGAGCTACGAGATTGATAGTTTGAAATTGGTAACTGGTAAATTTAATAGCAATGATAATCACCAGGAGAATAATAAGTATTTTGAATCAAGACAAACGACTGGAGGCACTCCTTCACAGGAATATAACCTGGCCAATTCTGTAAATAATTCCAGTAATGGGATGGATGCTGGTATTGACTACCAGATTACTGGTAGAAAAAACAGCGGCCGTAGGTTGACCTTTTCTTACAAGTACAGTACCTCCAATGGTTATATGGAAAATAGCGGAGATATAAGTGACACGCTTAACTTCAATATGGCTGATTATATGCAGAAGAATGATCAGCAGACAAGGGAGCATACGGCACAGGTCGATTATGAATATCCAAAGAACAACCTAACAATAGAAGCGGGTGTGAAAGGGATTTTCAGGGATAATAAAAGCGAATATAAATACTATGCGTATGATGATTCCAGCAAGGGATTTGAGTTGCAATCAGATCTGTCAGACCTGTTCAACTACAATCAGACGGTACTTGCAGCTTACAATTCTTACATTTATAATTTGAAGAGCTGGAACTTCCAGGGAGGACTTAGAATGGAGAAAACGAGCATCGCTGCGAATTTCCTTGGGGAGACAAAAAAGGTAAAGCAGGATTATGTCAACTTCTTTCCGAGTGTAAGTATTAATAAGGGATTTAAAAATAACCACAGTCTGAATATCGGCTTTACCCAGCGAATGAAACGTCCGGGTATAAACCGGCTAAATCCATTTGTGGATCGTCAGGACCCTGGTTTTGTTTTTACCGGCAATCCAGGGTTAAAACCAGTTATAGTCAATTCCGTGTCTGCGGGTTACAACATCCCCGGGAAGATTAACTTTACAGGCGTGGCAGATTACACCTGGCTTTGTAAAGTTGATCTCCCAATCACTACCTATGATTCATTGACAAATATTACCACCAGTACTTTTGCAAATACCGGTAATATAAAAGGGTTGAGTGCATTTGTATATGCGGCTTACAATGTTACCGGGCATTTTAGTACGAATGTAAATGGGAGTGTTATTTATTTTTGGATTGATGGTCTCGAGAATGGTACCATCATAAAGAATGAACTGCTAACTTATGCAGTTAACCTTTCTTTGTCTTATAGTTTCACGCATGGATGGCGTGCAAGGGCAGATGGGAATCTGCTCAGTAAAAATCCTACCGGGTTCCAGGGGACATCTAATGGATTGTTGGCTACCTCATTTGGATTGAGCAAGGATTTATTGAATGGTAAGTTGACAGTTGATGCTGGTATCAATAATCCATTTAATAAATATCGAGACAGCCGTACATATACTACCGGCACTAATTTTTATCAGACATCCAACAACAGGGTTTATTACCGGCTTGTAATGTTGACCGTAAATTACAATTTTGGTAAGATGACGGGTAATATTAAAAAGAGTAAAACGACCATTCGAAACAACGACCTGTCAAATGGTAAGGGGATGTAAAATATATGACTGATGAAAATTCTGGTAACCGGGGGATACGGCCTTCCATACGTTAAACAGAAAGTTGTCTGATTTAAACAGATTAGTTATAGATTGAATTGAAATAGCTCATGAGAGAAAGATTCATCCACTCCAATTTATTAAAGACACCTTCGGGCCCGATTTTGATATTCAAAGAACAGCGTATTAAAAAAAACAGTAAATTGCATCTTTGATGCAATTATGGTGAGGCATAAAAATACGACTTTAGCTGAAATGCTCCTGTCGGATGGTGGTTTAAAGGTTACGCCAACAAGAAAGGCAATCCTCGAAATTATCCTGAGGAATGGATATTCCATGACGAATAAGGAAATAAACTGCTCATTGAAATATAAAATGAGCCGGTCTATTATTTACCGTACTTTGCAGCTGTTTGTAGAGCGGAAGGTACTTTGTATTTCTCCTTTGTGTGGCAGAAGTCTGCAATATTATATCGCTTTGCATAATAGTAGTATCCTGCATTTTCAGTGCGAAAAATGCAGGACTATTACAGTTTCTGATGCTGGTGTGCTGATTCCATATACCATACAGGATGGAAATATCGTAAGACAGGTATTTTATAGTGTGAAGGGCCTTTGTCAGAACTGTTGCTAGTAGAGGGCGTGAGACAGCAATTGTTCAAATCCTTTCATTTTAAGATTTTTCCCGATAAATACTATTTTACTTCTTCTTATTTCTCCATCCTGCCATTGATTACCGGGGGCCATGGACAGGTACTCTGCCACCGACTGTAAGATATATTTTTCATTTTCGCCAAACCCGTAAACAATGCCTTTTACACGATAAATATCTTTGGCCTGTACTGCCATGAATACCATCATTGTATGCTGTAGTTTAGGAATGTCAAAAGGCTTGTCAAAAGTCAATGTAAGTGAGGATAAACTATGGTGATGTTTTTCTGTCTTGGTTTCCTGCCCGTTATAATGTTCATTTTGTTTCCTGATATAATCCATCATTTCCTTGTGAGGAAAATGATCTTTTGTTCCGGATAATATGATTGCAAATGGATTTATTTCCTTTAGTAAGTTATGTATACCTGCCAGTTCTTCGTCTGACACCAGGTCTGTTTTTGAAATAAGCAGGATATCACTGAAGCTGATTTGTTTCCGGGCTTCTTCGGTAGTAGCCAGTTCGTATGAAATATTTCTTGCGTCTACCAGGCAGATCACCCGTTGCAACTGGTAGTAACGAGTTACGATGGGATCAATGAGAAATGGTAGGGCGACAGAAGAGGGATCGGCTATTCCTGTGGTCTCAATGATCAGTTCTTCAAAAGCGGCGGCTTTTTTAGAAAGATCAATTAAGAGAGTCACAAGATCTTCATTCAGATTACAGCATAGGCAGCCGCTGCTCATCTCGAAGATATTATCTGATATCTCCATCACAAGTTCTCCATCTATAGATTCCTTTCCGAATTCGTTTTCAATGATAGCGTATTTACCTCTTTTCTCAGCTATGAGCAATTCATTTAGAAAGGTGGTCTTCCCGGCACCTAAAAATCCTGTGATAATTGTGACCGGTTTAGGTTGTATTTGTTTCATAATTTAATTCACCTCCTCTGATAATTCTAAAACGTAATAAAATTCATTGATGTCAGTGGCATTCAATCTCAGCTTGCCTCTAAATTTTTTGTAGTCATCTATGTCATAACCGGTATTCCTTTTTTTTAGTTTTACGGTAATGATAGATGCGGGGCTGCCTCCGCCACAGAAGTAACAGCTGGCATATGGGTTGGCAGATAGTGCAAGTGATGCCCCGGTTTTATCTACCGGTATGACAAAGCCTGTGATTTCCACCAGTTTCCCATCCAGATTTTTTACATTCTGGGGAAATTTTGGAAAAAGCATATACCCTTTTATGTCATTCAGATATCTCTCTTCATATTTAATATGAAGCAGGGTGAACCAGCTTGCCTTTAGGGGCTTTCCCTGCTCTGCAACTGAATGGATGGTAAGCAGTATTGTCAGCAACATTTTATTCATGGGAAAGGGTTTTTGAAATGTTCAGTTGAAATGCTTTTACTGCTGGTAATGCAGCCGCTACAATTCCCAGTAGGATAGTTGCCAGCAGTAGGTACCATTCTTCAGGTAATAGCGTTGTTGTAAATACATTAATATGGTATTTTGGCCCGGCATATTTATTTAGCATCCATAAGCTGAAACGGCTTAGTATAATGCCTGTGACAAATCCGATAATAACCATAATTAGTCCCTCACACAATAGGAGCCAGCTAATAAGCCAACGACTGCTACCCATAGCCCGGGCAAGGGCAAGTTCGTATTTACGTTCTTTCAACCTGGAATAAAGGGCAATAAAAACACTGATACCGGATAGCAATACAATCGCAAGTGCGGTGATTTGTAATGTTTTAATACCAATGCCCATAAGTGTAAACAAACGTTTTATTTCCAGCTGTGGAATAGCTGCTTGCATGGGCGTTGTTTCATTTACCATGCGTGGCAGTGAAATCATGGCAAGCGGACTTCTGTATTTTATCAATAAAGCTGTAATCTGTTTTTCGCCATGGTCGTCATCGTCATCATGGTTTTCATGAATTTTCCAGACGGAAGCGATATTTGTCAGGATCAGGTTGTCTACCACACTATTGTTTTCTGTCAGGATCCCAGTTACTTTATATTTATATTCAGCATGAGCATGACCTGTATTGCCCAGTCCATGCATCCCAACAAAACACTCTCCGGTTTTTAACCCTGTATGTGCTGCCACCTCATTGCCAATGACAGCTTCCATGGTAGTAGTAAAGATGTGTCCTTCCCGAAACAGGCAGTTGTATTTCTTCAGGTAATTGCTGTCTGTACCTACTATTCTGAACGATTGATAGGAGTCACCATATGCCAGTGGGATGGCCTGTTTTACGAGGGGTAGATTTGACAGTTTATCCGCATCTTTAAGTGAAATATTGCCTACCGGAGCATCGACCTGGTAGACAGCAGATAGCACTAGTTGCAAAGGACTGCCTTTGGCTCCTACCACCATGTCAATATCCTGCAGGTCATTATCCATTTTTGTTTCCAGCTGATGCTGGGTAACGAGCAACATAGAGATGATACCAGTGCCACACGTGAGCAGCAATAAACTAAGCAGGGTAGCCAGCGGATGCTGAACAAGATTTCTGAAAATGATTTTTGTAATCATCCGGCGAGATATACCTGGTTTGAAAAATGTAGTTTCAATCTTGCATCGTGAGAGACTACGATGAGCATAGCCTGGCTAATTGCGGCCTGTTCCTTTAATAATTGCACGACGCGGGTGGTATTTTCATCGTCAAGGCTGCTGGTAGGTTCATCGGCCAGTAAAAGTTGCGGATTGTTGATTAATGCCCTGGCAATTGATACCCGCTGCTGTTCTCCATTACTTAGTTCTGCAGGCCGTTTGTGCAGAAGGTGGTCTATCTGTAGCCTTTCTGCCAGCAAAACTGCTCTGCCGCTATCTGTGGTAGCTTGTGTAAAGAACCTGGGTAACAGGATATTGTCCATTACATTCAATGCCCTCATAAAGTGAGAAGACTGATAAACAATGCCAATATGCCGGCCTCTGAATTTGTCCAGTCTTTTATCGCGTAATAAGGTAGTATCCGTACCATCAATTATTAGCTTACCGCCTGCTGGTCTTAGTAGACAGCCGAGTAAATGGAGGAGTGTCGTTTTACCGGTTCCCGATTTACCTGTGATAAGGACGGGAGTATCCTTATTACAGGTGATATCAGGGTAATTGAATACCGTTTTTGTGTTATATGCGAATTGCAGCTGAAGGGCACTAAGCATTTTTGTATATTATTTTAAATTTTACCGATCCCGGTGTAAACAACATTTTCCTTAGAGCAGAGGGTGGCCTGCATCCACAGGCTGTACGCAGGTTTAATATGATGTAAATGACCATTCCGATGAGCAACCATTTTCTTATTTGTGCCGGCATTGTTTGACATTTTTAAGATGGGCAATGATTACCAGAAGGCTGCCTTCCAGCTTGCACAATATGTCAGCATATTCGGAGGGAACAAGATTCCCTGCAATCATAAGAATAAGCCCCGTCACAAATAATATTATTAATACTGCATTATGATGTTTTTTATAACCGTTAAATAATGCCAATGATCCGGCACTCATAGAAATCAGGATCGTAATAGTTTCGAGATATATATTGTCAAGGAACTTGATACCAAACAATGTTAGTGTCGTAAACAAAACAGGTAGTAACACCCAATGTATGGCACATGCAAAGGATGCGGCAATGCCGATGGTATCCCATCTGCTCCTGTAATCAGTATTCATAAGCATTTACCGTTTTTTAGCCGTTCTTTATACCGGTAGCCTGCAGCATCAGGTAGTGCAGATCTGTATTTTTAATAAATGGTTTAATTAGGTCCCGCCCGGGCCCATAAATAGCCAGTTCTACATAGTCGGCAGAATGATCCATAGCGCCCCAGCTTATAGACGTATAGCCTGATTGTATGGAGGCCAGTTGCCTGAAAGGAAGTTTGCGGGGGTTGTACAGTCCAGCCTCGTCCAGTTGTTCGTAATGTACCAATATTGATGCGGCTTCTTCTTTTGTAATAGCGATTCCTTGTGCGGCCTCAATCCTTTCAATTAGTTGAGCCGATGTAAAGGATTTGTTTACACCATTTAATATCCATTCATTTGTGTGCCGATAATGTTGCAATTTGTCAAACTGCTGATTGGCATTGTCGCCATAGAATAGACCTGGATTAGAATTGCCATGATCGGTAGTGATGATGACCATGGTATTTCCATCCTTAGATGCAAAATCAATGGCAGCCTTAATGGCATTGTCAAATGCTATCTGATCATAGATAAGCGCACCGGCATCGTTGGCATGTGCAGCCCAGTCTACTTTTCCGCCCTCTATTTGCAGGACAAATCCTTGTTTGTTTTTGTTAAGTAACTCAATTGCGGTTTTGGACATTTCTGCAAGAGTGGGTATGTTTTGCTGTAATGTGTTATCCTGTATATGATCGAGTGCATATGGTAAACCGTTTTCATTGAATATACCTAATGCAGGTGTCTTATTAAGTTGCAGCATCTGATCACGGTTTTGCACTACTGTATACCCAGTAGCTTCATAGCGTGCTAAGAGACCTGGCGGAAAATATTCACGTCCGCCACCCATCATGACATCAAATTTTAATGGAAGATATTGTTCAGCTATCTCATGCATGTCGCCCCGGCTTGCATTAGTAACGCTAAAACCTGCGGGAGTAGCATGTGTAATAGGAACGGTAGTCACACAACCAACAGCTTTACCGGCAGCTTTGAATTTTTGTAAAATGGGGGTATGATGGGTACCATCTTCACTCACATTCAGTTTTCCATTTTTAACTCTGACACCTCCTCCCCAGGCAGAACTGGCGGCTGCAGAATCTGTAATGAGTGAGCTGGCAGAGGCGGTATCCATTAATGCCCTTGATACTTTTTCTTCTTCATATAGCCTCAGCCAATTGCTTTGCCTGCCTTCTTTACGTTGTAAAAGCAGACTGGCCAGATTCAGAGTACCTATACTCATACCATCGCTCACCATAAAGATGATATTCCTGGCAGTTTTAGGAGGGTAATTATTCGCCTGCAACTTATGTATAGGGAATAAGCTACTACCGAGCAGTGTGATGGAAGTATTTCTAAAAAAGTCTCTTCTTCTCATGACAGCATTATTTGTGTGCAACAATGTTGCAAAAGTACTGATTGTTTTATGCATTCGCAACTAAGTTGCAATAAATTAATTGAATGTCCGCAAAACAATGGATTTAATATGGAGTAGAACTATTATCCCTGTTTTTTAAAACAATTAAACGTTTGATATGAAATTCCTTATGCAAGGGAGGCATATCATGATTGATAGAAAAATAACCTACCTGAGCTGGCAACAGTTATCGAATTTCTTGAAAGGCAAGTCATCAGATTATTTAAGCCACATACAGACAATCAATAAGCCTGAAGCATAATTATTACATGCAGCGGGTAATGCAGGCCTGATTAATATTATTACAAAGAATAACAGCGTGCAGGGAAAATGGATAGTGTTTCATCACAACTAATCACCCAGAATGCCATCTTTTCTTATAAAAATCGCTGGGATCTGTTGTTGATAAGTCCCATTCAGCTCATCAGGGGATGGAGGATGGAACCTTCCACAAATATTAGTTATACGTCTTACCCGATAAGTGGAGTCCAGGCAAGTCAATTGTCATCAGTCTTTATTTTACACCAGTATTTCTATTTACATGGGACAAATTATTGCCAGGTTAACTTTCCAATACTCATCACCTGGGTTATACAGTATTTAAAGAACTTGTTCCTAATTTTCACTGGATGGAGGTTTTAAGAAATCACTTCTGCAGGGAAAACTGGATTTGAAAGATTCATTTTCGGATTTGTTTCACACAAACCGGATGTTCAGTAAGTCATTGAGTAAGTTGGTCGAAAAATGAATATCGAAATGCATCAGATTCAAGGTTAATAGCTTTACTTTTCAATACCAGATGGGCGGTAAGCTGAGTGCAGGAAAGGTACGCTTGTCAGAGGAACTGTGGCGTTTTTAAGATGTTATAAAAAAAAGCCCGGCAGGACTGCCCGGCTTTATTGCGTATATTATATCTGATTGATGCGATCAACTACTTTTTTTATGCGAGACGATCTTTAGCGTATTTTTCATCAGTTGATCTTTTCTTCTATTACGTGATCAGGCATTAAAGGCTGTAAAACACCCCAATATTACCTTGTATACCAGCTATTGCTTCGTTGTATTTATCAATTTTCCTTCCCGCATTTACATTTCTGTTTTCATTGACTACATTGAAGTTTGGTTTAGCATAGTTGTAGTTAGCTCCAATCAACACACCAAAATGTTGGGTAATAGCATACTTCAGATTGAAACCTCCTTCCAGGCCCAATGCACTGGCAGTAGACTTTTTTTGAATGAGTTGATTGCCTATGCCGTCTTCCAGGTAAACTTCATTTCCCGGAAGGGTGGCATGGGTTAATCCAGCCAGTGCGTGAATATCCAGACTTAATTTGCCAAAGGAGAAATTATAATAAGGGCCGATCAGAAAATTTAAATTCTGGTTTTGTCCTTTAATGTATACAGTTGAGCTATCTATATCAAAATCTTCTTTATAACCTTCTGCCATTCCCTGCGAATTGTTAAATCCATAATGTGTGTAAAAGAAATGACCGCCAATTCCCCAGTTAGAGTTTTTGAAAAAACAGGCACCGGTAATACCTAAATTAAAACCTGTTTTTGCAAAGCCGGATTGACTATTGTAATAATCACCTTTACCATAATTGCCACCTACGGTTGATAACCCGCCTGTAACGGCAATAAAGCTTTTACCCCCGGTTTTAGTAGGTTTTTTATCCTGTGCATCAGACAAAATGGATATGCTTAAAAGGCTCAATATTGAAAAGCCGTAAATTATTTTCTTCATAGTTACAAGTAAATTTTGAAATCATTGAATATTAATAGTGAAGTTTACATCTGCATCAGTTGAACCAGGTTCGCATGTACCATCTTTTACATTAGGCTGATGTCTTAATTGTACATTCAGTTCTCCTGTTCCAGCAGCGCCGGTAGTAAACAGGTCAGTGAGACCTACCTCTAATGCCGGGGTGTTTGTATCCTTATCTGTACGTACTACAGTAAGGTTAAGACTGGGCGAAGAAGTAAAGCATATCAGGTGGTAATTCTCCCTTTCTTTGATTTCTGCAGTTACGTCTCCGATAGGAGTAGTCGTACGGTCCTGAAATAATACCTCAACATTATATTTATTATCGGCTTTTAGGTTCAGTACTGGTGTATTGATACTGTCAGGAGGATTTGAAATAAGCGTAGTGTCTGTCCAATAAGCATATTGAACGTCTGTTGCATCATTCGCATTTGTTACTTTTAAGCCAACAGTAGTCAGAAACTCATTTCCGGGAACAGGTGGTGCTACGGCTGTTTCATCTTTTTTACAGGAATTCATGAGGGTTGCAAATGCTACCATCAATGATGCAGTGATCAGGATTTTTTTCATACTTATTGAATTTGGATTTAATTAAAATGTAAGTTTTGTTCGCAGTATAAAACTGATACCTAAATCGTCGGCGTAATACCTGAACCTGTTCAGGTAATCCCGGTAAGCTACGTTGGTAAGATTGTCTACAGAGAAACTGATGTCCAGCAAATTTTTGTGAAGTGGCAGTTGAGTGCTCATAGAATAATTGAACAGTCCATACGCGGCTGGTGGTGTTACATAATCACTATTGGGTGGCACCCTTGTTTGCCTGGCGGTGTAAACATATTGTAGGGTAATAAAATTCTGTTTGAATTTGCTGAGGTTGGGTATTTGATATTTTAAGGTGTTATCGAATTTGTCAGCAGGCATGAAAATGAGGTAGTCATGAATAGTTTTATTGTACCCCCGTACAATGGCAGTTTTTGAAATAATGGCCAGCGGCGCTAATAGCTGGTAATTTATTTCTGCATCCAATCCTCTCAGTCTGACATTCGCTTGTGTGTACTGGAATACCGGATAAGTACCGCTTACAAGGGTAATACCAGTGAGAGAAGGTTTGGCATAGATATAGTTATTAATTTCATTGTCATACAGGTTGAGTTGAACAAACAACTTTTGTCCAGTGTATTTAAAACTTACACTGTTATTGATAGAACGTTCCGACTGCAAGGTAGAATCACCAATCTCGTATGATGCTGCACTTAAATGAATCCCTTTAATGTATAATTCACTTACACTGGGAGCTCTCCAGGCGGTGCCTGTATTTGCACTGACAGAAAGATCAGGGGTAATCTGGAAGGTAGCTCCGGCGCTCCCAGTTAAGTTATTATATGTATGAGTTTGTGTGTAGACAGTAAGCGAGTTGTCATTACGTCTGTATACTCTCAGCCAGCGGTAATCGTATCTTAGGCCACCTTCAAATGTCCATTTGTCTGTGGTATATTTTTCAATTCCAAATATACCGCCTTCATAGTTCCTGAAGTTAGGAATCAGGTACCGGATGCCTTTAAATACATTGCCCTGTGTGATTCCGCTTATACCATAGGAACCGGAAAAATGTTTTTTCTCTGGTGTATGGTAAGTCACGTCAAGGGTGTGGGTCTTGATTTTGAAGCTCACCTGTGGCGCGTTTAATACTGCCGGATCATCGCTGTAAGGAAGGTCAACGTCATATTCATTCCTGAGGTCGGACTGACGGGCAAAAGTTAATTCTGCACGACCATTGTTTTTAAGCCTGTAGTAGCTGTTTAGTTTTAATAGGTCATGTGTTACCTGCTGATAGCTTCGGTTTATTTTATATGAAAAATAGGAGGGGGTAATTGGTTTTGGGCGGGCAAATGCGGCGTAAAGATCATCCAGGTTGCCGACATGAGAGCCGTCAAAGATGCCCATTTTGCTTTGATAGCTGCTATAATAAGCAAACATACCAAAATTAGCCTTGTGATACCCGATGGTCGCTGAATAATCATGTTCATCAATTCCTGAATTGCCAAGATAATATGTTGCAGTTTTAAAATTACCAGCCCTTTTCAAAGTGCCCTGAACACGCCACTGAATCCCTTCCCATTTATTGTACCCAGCACCATTCAGTAACCCCGAGATGGCCACCATTCGGCCATTAGATGCGCCCACAAGGTTTGCTTCGCCTTTCAACCTGTCATTAACTAGCGTAGGGGGATCCAATAAAATCACACCAGCAATGGCATCCGAACCATATCTCAGACTAGCTGCGCCTTCGATAATAGTCATGTTGGCGGCGATGAACGGATCTATTTCCGGAGCATGCTCACTTCCCCATTGCTGTCCTTCCTGTCTGATACCATTATTGAGAATGAGTACCCTGTTGCTATGGAGACCATGAATAACAGGTTTGGAAATCCCCGGCCCTGTTTGAATACTATTTAAACCGGGAATACTTTTCAGACTTTCACCCAGCGTTTTACCAGCGGATTGAAAAAGTTGCTTTTTGTCAAGCTCAATCAGATTGAGGGTAGTTAAGTCATGAATTTTAATGGCATTGATTACCACTTCTTTAAGATCACCCTCCATCTGGTGATAGGTGAAATTGAGGGTGGTGTTATTGTTGATATAAACAGTCCTCTGTAGAAAAATAACTGAGTCTGCAGCACAGGTAATGGTATATGTCCCTTTACAGACTGAACCGATATTATAGTACCCGTTTGTATCTGTGATAGCTGATTGTCCATTACTGAGCGTAATGCTTGCATGAACAACGGGTTTTTGGTTGTTGTTCAGAATATTTCCAGTAATATGAAAATTGCATACTTGTCCTGATGTGCGGCTGGTAACCATTAAAAGCAGGATCTTGATTACCAGCCATGTCTTTTGTTTCATGAGACACCTCTAATTATTGTTGGTTTTGCAATAATGTTGCAAATATAGTACAAGATTAAGCATGCAACCGTGTTGCATTATGGGTGGTTTATTAACGGGTTGACCGGTAAATGGTATTATATCTGTGCAGATAGTTTTATATTGATGATTATTTACATATTGTAGACGCCATAATTCCTGTTAGGAGATTAGCTGTAGTATCAAAGATCATTATACCAGTGATAGGAGCACCTTATAAAAGAATATTGAGGATTGTACTACAACATATACTTATAACAGGAGATACCTTTATTCCGGCGCGTATGGATTGAATGCCAGTGTGGAAAAAGGATTTAAGAGGCACAAAAAGCAGCTGTTTGCCATCGGGTGTCAATATCACCATATCCATGAATAACTGACGGCTAATACACAGTACAATAACAGTCTGATGGAGGAGCATACACACTGCAGGCAGATTATTCCCATCCTCTTAAGAACTGGCTGATGGAGTCAGGCATTAAATGTATAGGCCAGATTGGCCATGCAACCTATGATACTAAAGACAATGCCGGGTTTAGGTATAGCCAGCACAACTGGGCTGCTTATCATTCTTCACAGCTCCATTCTGAATTAATGGATGTAAAAGCTGGTGTAAGACTGAAATATACGGTGTTGCAGCAAGGCTGTTATTGCAATTTGATTGTCAAAAAATTTATAGTATATAACCAATTGTTGTTATCAGTAGAAATAGCTACAAATGAGAAGGCTTCGATCTTAATTTGCATCCATTTTATTATGCTGTACTTACAATTTGCAAATACAGAATTCATTGGGTTTAAGACGAATGGTCAGTTACTGGCGGAGACGGGCCTAACATGTAAAGCATGAAAAAATGATGCAAATTAAACTAAACTAATCTATCGGGCGATTTTAAATAATATGAGTCATGCGATTTACCACAAGTGATTTGTGTGGGCTTGAATATGCTAAGAAAAAAGTGACACGGAATGCTGTCATTTTTTCCTGTTGAATGACAAATTGTAATGAATGAAGATGAATTTTTTTGGCTGGTACGGCCTTTGATGCCGTCTTTTATATAAGCTCTTTATATTATTGTTTAACAATTAAAAAGAAGATTTTATGGCACTCGTTAAAAGATCCAATGGAAGTTTATTACCATTCTTTGATGATTTCTTTAGCCGGGAACTTTTTAACTGGAGCAACAGTAATTTTTCTTCTACCAGTATGACAGTTCCAGCAGTGAACATTCGGGAAAATGATCACAGTTTTGAAGTTGAAGTGGCTGCTCCCGGTATGGAAAAAAAGGATTTCAAAATTACGCTGGAGGGTAATACCCTTACCATTTCAGCTTCCAGGGAAAATCAATATTCCCATGAGAATGATTCTTATACCCACAGGGAGTTTAGCTACCAGATGTTTCAACGCAACTTTGAACTACCTAAAGATGTGGTGGATCAAAATCACATTGAGGCAAAGTATGAAAATGGGCTCCTAAAACTCGTTGTTCCTAAAACGGAATCGGCCAGGAAAAAAACGCCTCGTTTAATAGAAATTCAATAACCGGTAATTGTTTTTCCCATGTTGGCACCTGCTTAAAAAGCGGGTGCCAACGATTTTCGTGACAATTATGAAAGCATCCTATATCATAGAGGTAAGTATAAAAACCATTAGGGGTTATACCGCATTCTGCCATTACCAATTAGGGAGTATTCCCAACGATGCAGAAAGAATCTTTGCATGTATGAAAGGAGCTCCGGTCAATGCTAATGGAGATGCCCCTTTCCAGATAAATTTAATATGGCAAAGCAGCATAAAAACGGTTACACTTGCCACGCAGTTCTGCACATTGGCCGAATTGAAGGAGAATAGCCACTATATTTCACGCGAAGTATTTAAATTATTAAACCTCGAATAGATACTTATTGCACCTAAGAAGGCTTAAACAGCCATATCTCATTACCTATATTTGACCTCAATATTTTTTAAATAGGCTATAGTTTCCAAAATTGTCCATCCTTATATGTTATACCATCCTGGTTATTACTGAATGTCGGAAAAGTATAAAACAAAACTAGTTTTGTACAATACTGGTTATTAAAGAAAATCTCAAATTTGATACAGCGTGAATTTATAGTGATTGTTACGAAGTACTAAAGCTTAATATTCCTTTATAATCCAGGAATTCTTATCACCTGTATTAAATGAATTTTCTGTTATGAAAAAAACACTGATGTGTGGATTGTCATCCACTACATGGCCTGCCTTTTTGTTTCTATTCCTTACCTTCCTGAATTTTGTGGAATTCGGACAAAATTTGTATTCAATTATCGGTAAAGTTTTAACTTCTGAAAATCGCCCTGTGCCAGGGGAAACTATTAAAGAAAAGGGTACAAAGGAGGAGGTATGGAATTTTGTGGAGACTGAGCTGAAAGCGGCGTATCCGGTGCTATCTGCGCCCCGGCCTACTGAAAATGGACTTATGACAGCAGGGGCGGCCCTGGCAATTTTAGGTAGGTTGCAGATGGCGGAGAAGAAATGGAGTGAAGCTGACATTAGACCGGAAACTGCAAAAGAAAGTCATGTCAGTAATATAAATCCTCAAAATTTACCTAGTTTTATTTCAAAGAATCATGACACAATTTAAAAGATATTGTCTTGCATTGGATCTGAAAGACGATCCGCAAATGATGAGTGAATATGAGGACTGGCATAAGCCGTCAAATTCCTGGCGTGAAATTACCGATAGTATAATGGATGCAGGTGTCGTCAGTATGCAGATATATCGGGTGTTTAATCGCTTATTCATGATTATGGAAGTAGATCATACTTTTAGTTTTGAGCGTAAAAAAGAAATGGATCATGCAAATGAAAAAGTGCGGAAATGGGAAGAAATAATGGATAAGTATCAACAGTTATTACCGGGAACTACTCCCGGAACAAAGTGGGTGTTGATGGAAAAAATTTATGATCTAAATAATATCAGCCAATGAATAGAAGAAATTTAATCAAACAAATTGGCATAGCAGGCGCTGCTATGCTGTTGCCCGGAAGGTTACAGGCTTTTTCTGAAAGTAGAGAAGGGATGATAAAAGGTCCTTTTCAGCCTACATGGTCCTCGCTGGAAAAGTTCCGCACGCCCGAGTGGTTTCGCGATGCAAAGTTTGGTATATGGGCACATTGGGGACCGCAATGCCAGGCTGAGAGTGGAGATTGGTATGCACGTCATATGTACATAGAAGGACACAGGCAGTATAATATTCATTTGAAAAAATACGGACATCCTTCCAAATTTGGTTTCAAGGATGTAATCAACGAATGGAAAGCCGAAAGCTGGAATCCCGATGCGCTTGTTGCGCTTTATAAAAAGGCCGGAGCTAAATATTTTATTGCACTCGCCAACCATCACGATAACCTGGACCTATACGACAGTAAGTATCAGCCGGTCTGGAACAGTCTGAAGGTTGGACCTAAAAAGGACCTGGTTGGCGGATGGGTAAAAGCAGCAAAAAACCAGGGATTACATTTTGGGGTAAGCGTACACGCTGCGCATACCTGGAGCTGGATGGAAACTGCACAAAGGGCAGATAAACAAGGGGCATATGCCGGTATCCCTTATGACGGGAAGCTCAGTAAAAAGGAAGGGAAAGGCACCTGGTGGGAAGGATTGGATCCGCAGGACCTCTATGCCCAGAATCATCCTTTGAGTGAAAATAGTTACGACAATGGCATGATTCATCGCCAGTGGGGCTGGGGGAATGGGGTTTGCCCTCCCTCACCGGCATATTGTGAAAAATTTTATAACCGGACTGTGGATCTTATTGACAAGTATGATCCTGATCTGATTTATTTTGATGATACAGCACTGCCGCTATGGCCGGCGAGCGATGCTGGATTACGTATAGCAGCTCATTTTTACAACCGGAGTCTGAAAACGCGGAAGTCACTCGAAGTGGTTATAAACGGGAAAATCCTGGATGAACAGCAGCGCAAATGTATGGTGTGGGATATTGAACGGGGGCAAAGTAACAATATAGAACCTTTACCGTGGCAAACAGACACTTGTATAGGGGATTGGCATTATGACAAGGAGATCTTCGAAAGGAAGGGCTATAAAAGCTCCAAAATGGTTATCCAGATGTTGGTTGACATAGTCAGTAAAAACGGGAACCTGTTATTGAATATTCCGGTAAGGGGAAATGGTACCATCGATGAAGAGGAACGGAAGATCGTGGAGGAAATTGGAGAGTGGATGTCTGCAAATGGTGAAAGTATTTATGGCACCAGACCCTGGAAAGTATTTGGCGAAGGACCGGCATTAGAAAATGTGGCACCGTTAAGTGCGCAGGGTTTTAATGAAGGGAAGGGGCGACCCTATACGGATAAGGATATCAGGTTTGTATCTAAGGGTGATACCCTGTATGCAACGGTGATGGAATGGCCGGAAAATGGCAGGGTAATGATTAAAGCGCTTGCTACAGGCAGTGCCCATTACCCCGGTACCATCAGCAGAGTATCATTACCCGGAAATAGTTCACCTTTAAAATTCAGCCGCAGTTCGAACGGATTGGAAGTAGAATTGCCAGCACGATCTGGGTTACTGTCTTATGCCCTGCCGCTGAAAATAAACTGATACGTTTAAGTGGAAGTACATCCTGCTAAGCTTTTCGAAAGCTGGCAGGATTTTTTATTATATGTTATAAGCATGGCTATCCCTGTAAACCCCGGGTGTTTGCCCCGTTGTGCATTTAAACACCCGGGCAAAATAGCTTAAGGTTTCAAATCCTGTTTGTTCAGCGATTTCCGCAAATGAAAAATTGGATGTTAGCATTAAGAACTGGGCACGTTCTATACGTTTTTGCTGAATAAACTGAAGCGGACGCTGGCCGGTATGCTGATAAAAAGATCTGGAAAAGTGATCTGTGCTTAGGTTGGCCCGGGCTGCCAGCTCTTCTACAGAAATATTTCCGGATAAATTAGTTTGTATATGATTGATCGCTTCCATGATCCTGGAAGGAATCGGTTTTTTGTTTTCATTGGCAAAATCCGTACAGTTTAGAAACCTGGATAATAATATTTGTATTAATCCCTGCGTTTCCAGTATAGTCGATAAGTTCAACCGGGAATTGGCATCCTGGAAGCCTTTCAGTATATTACTTTTTTCATAGACTTTAGGGTTGTCAGATTTCCGGAGATCTCTGCCCGGATTTATGGTAATGAGCCTTTTGAATAGATCTATATCAGCAACAGTCGCTTCTGTTTGTAATAGTTTTCTACTTGCTGCAAAAAGGGAACTTCCATCCGACGATTCCTCTATAAAATGAATGTAATATTGGCTGAGATTGGAAAGGCAGGTCTGGTTGAACATAGTAAAGCTCGGTATGAGATAGAGGTGCCCTTTTTCCAGTGTAATTTGTTTTTCAGGATTTGAAAGATGTCCAACACCATCATCAATCAGGTATAAACGGTAAAACGGACTGATTACATTGAGATAGTTCCAACTCTCATTCAATTGTACATAGTCTGTATTCAGTAATGAGAATGTAAATCGGTTCCTCATAACGGCAGCAATTTGTAAGTTGGTTTGAATTGGAAAACTACATAAAATTTCTTTAATTACATTTATTAAACAGGCCGGAATTGTATATACAAATGTCGTTTTTGTATAACAGAAATTTGCCTGAATGTATTCATATTTGAATGGATGTAAATCAGACATTTAAAATCAACCGTACATGCTTCAACTTTCAGAAGTCATCATGGGTACCAGTGGCCTTGGAAATTTATACCAGGAATTGTCCCAACCAACCAAGACTGCAATTGTAAAGGAATTTATCACACATTCAGCAGCTCCACCTGCATTTGATTCTGCCGGGAAATATGGTGCCGGGCTTGCACTTGAATGTCTTGGTCAGGCACTTCATGAATTAGCGGTTTCGCCAGATGATGTCATTATCAGCAACAAACTGGGGTGGTTAAGGGTGCCATTGGAACATGCTGAACCTACCTTTGAACCAGGTATATGGAAAAACCTTCAATATGATGCCATACAGCGGATAGGTTATGAAGGTATAATGGAGTGTTATGAGCAGGGCAACCAACTGTTGGGAAATTACAATGCCAATTTTGTTTCCGTTCATGATCCTGATGAGTATTTGGCTAAAGCTATCGACAAATCACATGAAGAAAATCTTTATGACGATATTTTATTAGCCTATAAAGCATTGAATGATTTGAAAAAGAGCGGCCAGGTAAGGGCGGTAGGTGTTGGGGCAAAGGACTGGCGGTTTATAAAGCGTTTATCAGGTGATGTGCAATTGGATTGGGTGATGTTTGCAAACAGTTATACGATATATGATCATCCTGTTGAACTGGCCCTTTTCATGCATGATCTTCAAAGCCGTGGGATATTTGTAATTAATTCTGCTGTGTTTAATGGAGGATTTTTGACAGGAGGAGATTATTACAATTATAAACCCGTAGATAAGGAGGATGAGTACGGGCAGGCATTGCTTACCTGGCGTGCACGTTTTTTTGCTGTTTGTTCAAAGTACGAGCTTAGTCCTGCGACAGCTTGCATCCGTTTTGGTTTGTCTGCTCCCGGAGTGAAGAGCATAGCATTGAATACAAGCCGGCCAGAGCAGGTTGCAAAGAATTTGATGATGACGAAAGCGGAAATTCCTCCGGCGTTCTGGAAGGAGGTTATATTGTTATAATTGAAATTCGGCTTAAGTTGATATTTTCAGATTCTAATAATTTCTTAAGTTTTCTATATCCATGTTCAGTCTTTCTTATTCAAGCTTTCTGTGAACAGGCGAATGGACGATGATTTGCAGGTAGGCTTTGGCAGCGTATTCTTTCTTCTTCCCTGAGCCGGAAGATGAATTTAATATTCCAGTCTGCTGTTCATTATCCGGTTTTGTTTACATAATATCACCCTTAAAGTAATTATCCATTAACCTGAGATATCTGACAGTTTGTGATAAATAATCATTTTTGGTTGTTTCATTTTCCGCACTGCCCGCCCTGAGGCTGTTCACCTTTGCCCTTACATTTGCACGGTAACCTTTATAATATCTAAATAGTTTTAGTTCTTTAGCAGATTTAACAGCGGGAAAGAATTCGTTATAATTACTGACAAACAGCTCAGAGAGATCCTGTCTTCCAGCTGCATCCAGGTCCATACATAGAAATGCAATTTCATTTAGTATATCTATCTGCCTGAAGCTATCATTAAATTCTATGCAATCAAAAGGCTGTGGATCCGGCAACAAAAAAATGTTTCTTGTATGGAGGTCACCATGGCAGTCCCGGAAATAACCATTCTTAATTCTTTCAGTCAGATAGGAGGCATTTTCCCTGATAAAGAGATCAGAAAATTGTATCGCTTTATCAATAATAAGGGAATCGGTCTTCCCGAGGTTTTCACTTAAGAATTCCTTTTCATTTTTAAGATCATTAAATTGTTCCTGCAATTCAAAGGGATCTATTCCATATACCTTAGTCGTATTTTTATGGAAATATGCTATTTTCTCTGCCAGTTTGTGAATGTGTTCCGAAGTAACTTTATTTTTAGATAGTAAAATATCCATTTGAAGATCTCCATCCAGCTTCATCATTTTTACAGCATAATCAATTATTTCTCCTTCATCCCCGCCCCAATAATAGCAGCCGGATTTGACGCGGATGGGTTGTACATCAAGATATATATTTTCGGTGAGTCGATTATTGAGCGTGATTTCCTGCTCACAATAATATTTCCTTTTTTCACACGTCGAAAAATCAAGGAAGGAAAAGTGAACGGGTTTCTTGATTTTATAGACATTAGTAGCTGCTACGATCACCCATGAAATATGGGTTTCTATCAGTTTTGGCTGCTCTTGTGCATGCATACTTATATCAGCTAGTAATTTATTGATCTGCTCCCTGGTCATGGTTTGATCTTATATATTTTAATGCTGTACCGAGCAGTTCACTTATATTATTGTTTGTCGAAACGAGGGTCAGGTGAGGGTCATGTATGGGTTCATATTGCGCTTTTAATTGTTGATACACATGAAAGTCGGCCTCACTGTCGGCTCTTTTTTGCCCCAGTCTCTCTTTTATAAGTGATTCTGCTGCAGTTACTTCGATAATGCGGATCTGGCTGCCCGGACCGGCTTCCAGGATGAACTTTTGCCGGAGGCTATCCCTGTAAAATGTAGCGTCCAGCACTATGTCTTTTTTTGCCCGGATGGCTGCCACCATTCTATTATACATTTCGTCATATACGCTTTCTTTCTCTTTGGCAGAGTAATTGCGGTTAGGTATCATCTTTTTCCTGATACGGTCGCTACTGGCATAGACAGCCTGCAGTTCATCAGCCAAACGTACTGCCAGGTAGCTTTTTCCTGATCCGGGCAATCCTGTGACGATGATTACCATACTGAATAATTTTTGTAATCCGATTGAAAGGTAATTTAAATATCATTTCCTTCTTTGTTTCAGGGAAATAAATGCAATTAAGCAGACAATCTCCTGTTTTAGATGGCTAAAGTAATATCAATTTATGTGGATGGAAATGATGCTTCCTATAGTTTTTTCACACATTGCTCATACCGGGTGTTTTTCGGGTGATGGATGTCATTATTCAGCATGATATTTCTTAATATTTGGGGGCCACACATATTTTAACTTTAATATGAAAGTTGGATATTCTTTAACCCTAAAAAAAACGGATAGTGAGAAGTGATTATATATTGCAACAAAATGTCCTGGATGAATTTTTGTGGGAACCATCCCTGGAAGCTGCAGAAATAGGGGTGTCAGTTAAAAATGGAATTGTAACCTTAAGCGGTACAGTGGATAGTATTAGTAAAAAGAACTCAGCAGAACGTGCGGTGAAAAGAATTAAGGATGTTAAGGCCGTAGCAATGGCTATAGAAGTAGTTTATCCCAGCAATAGCAGGAAAACAGACGCTGAGATTGCAAAGGCTGCTCTAGATGCATTGGCATGGAATAGCCTGGTTCCAAAAGATCACATCCGCATCGAAGTAGAAAATGGATATATCACTTTGGAAGGGGAAGTGGAATGGCAATATCAGCGGAATGCTGCAAAAGATGTTGTTAAAGACCTGCAGGGGGTGAAAGGCATTGCTAATTTGATTGTTGTAAAACCAATCCCATCTTCTTTCCTGGTAAAGAACAATATTTTGAACGCATTGCACCGGATGGCAAATATTGACGCTCATAATATCCAGGTTTTAACCCTGGATAATACGATCATCCTCAATGGAACAGTGCGCTCCTGGCGGGAGCTGGAACAGGTGGAACATGTAGTCTGGTCTACACCTGGAGTTTCAGCTGTTATCAATGACCTTGAAGTAGCGTATTATGAAACGGTTACTATCAGATAATGTCTATTGTTTTCCGGCTGTTACCCTTTTTACTGCTCCTCCCGAAACTACAAATTTGCTTGCTGACTTTCCGGAAATGACGGGTTGTTAATTTTATACCTAAACTATTTTAATCATGAAAAAGGTATTGGCGATTTTTGATGGTGGACAATATTCTAATGGTGTGATGGAGCTGTCTCAGCATATAAATGACAACCAGCCCATCTTGTTGGTAGGGAGCTTTCTTCCCGGAATTGATTTTACAGGTATGTCTGAAATGTATGGTTTTGGTGCGCTGGATATTCCTGTTCATATACGGGCAGACGAAGAAGTAGTGGACCAGAATATTGAGCGCTTCACAAATTATTGTATACATCATCATATCGAGTACAGGGTACACAAAGACTTATCTTTGGATGCCTATCCTATATTTAAGAAGGAGAGTAGATTTGCTGATCTTCTCTTGATTGGGTCGCAGGAGTTTTTAGGACAACTGGCATTGAACATACCTGCAGAAAATTTGCGTGATGCCCTTCATGATACGGAATGCCCTGTAATAGTGGTGCCCGAATATAAAAACGAGCCTGAAAATATAGTACTGGCTTATGATGGTACTGCGTCATCTGTATTTGCCATTAAAATGTTCTGTTATCTGTTCCCGGAATTATGTAAGAAACCTACGATTCTTTTGCATGTAAATAGTAATAGGTCTATGCCGTCTTCTTCTGCTATTCAGTTATTATTGCGTGCGCATTATCCCAACTTCCAGGAGCTTGTAATGGAAACGATGCCGCTTTTTGAAGATTACATAATGAAGGTTCCTTCTCCAATACTGATAACCGGTGGATTTGGCCGTTCCGGTATATCTTCTGCATTCAGATCCAGCTTTGCCAGCAAGGCAATGTCCTTATTCAGGTTCCCCATATTTATCGCCCATTTGTGAGCCTTTACTTTGGGGCAAAGGGCATACTTCCTATTTAAAGATTTTGGGATATATTTTTCTTTTGATGAAACCCGGAAAAGTATAATTGATTGTCATCATTCATGTAATGTGATTTTGGTCAGTATTTTACCTGACCATTGTGATCGGAAGGGATTTGTACATTAGTTATCTTGAAAGCAATTGTAAACTCCCTCATCTTAGAAATCCCGTGATATGAAAACGATAAAGTATATAAGTAGCGACGCATGGGAAAAACAGTTTTCTTCGACTGTTAGAAGTAATGTAAACAGTTATTTTAAAGAAAAAGGTATTTCCACCAAAGGAAATTTTACATTGGTGACACAGACTATCGCCATGTTGTTTTTATATATCGCTCCATATGTGCTATTGCTGACCGTTTCAATAAATATTTGGATCTCATTATTGCTGGTGATCACCATGGGGGTAGGAATGGCAGGGATAGGTATGTGTGTAATGCATGATGCGGTACATGGTTCATTCTCTGAGAAGGAATGGATTAATAAAATAATGGGAGGTACCATGTATTTGCTGGGTAGCAATGTGTTTAACTGGAAAGTGCAGCATAATATGATGCATCATGCATATACTAATATTGAAGGGTACGATGAAGATATCGCGAAAAAAGGTCCTATCAGACTTTCTCAATATTCCCCATTAAAGAGAATTCATCGTTATCAGTACATTCATGCATTTTTCTTTTATGGACTTATGACTATCGCGAAATTGTTTAATGATTTTACGCAGCTTTCCAGGTACAACAAAGAAGGAATAACCGAAAAATTCCACATTAATCCGGTGAGAGAGTATATTAAGATGGTTATAGTAAAAGTCCTTTACCTGTTTATTTTTATTGGTGTTCCTATCCTATTTACCGGATATACCTGGTGGCAGGTACTTCTTGGATTTTTTATAATGCACTGGACTGCGGGAGCCATACTTAGTACTGTTTTTCAAATGGCGCATGTGGTTGAAGGTGCCCAGCAGTTCATCGCCGATGAGAATGGGATTATTCATCATGATTGGGCTGTTCATGAACTACGGACAACAGCGGATTTTGCAAGGAACAATCTTTTTCTGAATTGGTATATTGGGGGATTGAATTTTCAAATCGAACATCATCTTTTTCCAAATATCAGTCATGTACATTACAGAAAGATAGCGCCAATCGTGGAGTGGACGGCCCATGAATTCAATTTATTTTACAATTTAAAACCATCTTTTTTTGCAGCGCTTCGTTCACATATCCACAGGCTTAAAAAATTGGGTATGGGGGAAGAGAAGATTGCGTAATTAAAGATTTAACATGGCGGGTGGAAAAAACAACCATTCTCTTATTCACGCCTTATTTCGAACCGAATAGCCATTTTTCAGGTAGTTTTATTGCAAATGGTCATTCTGTTATGCGACATTATCACTATTACAGCAATATTAGTCTGGGCTTTAGCAGTATTATACCCGGGTTACTGCTGGCACAGGTAATTGGTTCACTTCCCATATCTCCAGGTTCTCTTATTGCCTACGAAAGTTCACTTACCTACTTTTACACTTTATTCGGGGTGCAGGTTCATGCAGCGCTTATAATTACATTACTCTACAGATTTTTTACTTTCTGGTTGCCAATACCTATAGGACTAATATTATACAGAAATTTACAGCGTTAATTTCTTCGTCTTTATCTCTTTTTCCGGACGTAAACCAACAAGCATTTTAATTTGATAAATATCGATTAAAGTTGTTATTAATATGCCCAGTTCCTTAAAATGAAATAGAAAATAATAAATATGATAAAGAGAATCACACCTACCAGTAGAAGGAAGGGATAAGGATTCTTTTTCCCTGTGGCATTTCTTTTTATTAACTGTTTCATGGTGTTAAATTGAATTGTTATTGGGGAATTGTTTGTTGTTAGGTATAACCTCACTTAAAGATATTATTCCGGCAAATTTTTAAAAATGATGATACAGGTTGTTTATAAATGAAAGGATCAGCTGAAATGTTAATAAACATCATTCAGACAGGCATGATCTTCGGAGGAAGTAAATAAATATATAGCAGCGAAAGCAAAGGTACAGGAAGACCATAATATACAGCGACTTGAAAAATACATGCGGGTGGATTATTCCATCCACTTTTAGCGGTGTACCCATGTCAATGTATTATCCGGATTTGGTTCTGCTTTAGTCATAAAGGCAGGGGAAGATGAGGTATGATCAGGCTTGTTATTTAATTTTTTTAGTAATATAATGAGGATTTTTACATCAGCTTTTGTTATATTTGTCTTCACAAATAAGAAGCACAACATTTAGTACCACGTCATGAATGCAACAATATATTAGATTAAGACCAACGATGTTGCTTCTCATAGAAAAAATGTGCGATTTCTCCCATCAAATCAGTAAAAAATGCAATTCGCTTACTTGCATTTGATAATAGAAAGTTTATTTCTAATGAAACAAAAGTAAATTGCGAATTACTACTATTTAATTAGTGATGACATAACATTGTTTTATAATCATTCATAACCTTTTCCAACAATTGTAGGTAGCGTTCTTCGTACATAAGAACGCTCCGTTTCGACTATGGGAACCCATATTCGTATTTGCTATCCACGTACAGCGATTGGATGACATAGGAAAGGCTTGTGCCTATAAAAAGGATAATTCAATGTGTTTAGCCCAGGGATTGTGTTAGGCTTTTATGTTTCTATTGAAATCTATTTAATGATTATTAAGTAACTAATCAATCTCAATAATATCTTTTTGTATGTCTACAATACTTGTAATTGACGATGATTTACCTGTCAGAGGCAATTTAGTTGAAATTCTTGAGTTGGCAGGGTATAATGTCATTGTCGCTGAAGATGGAAAAAAAGGTTTGTTAATGGCTGAGACCTGGCGTCCTGACCTGATCCTATGTGATTTGTCGGTTCCTATCCTGGATGGTTATGTTGTACTTCAGATGTTAAGCCGCAATGAGGCCTGTTGCAGAATTCCATTTATTTTTCTCACCTCAAGGACCGATCGGGCAGGTATCCGGATGGCAATGGATCTTGGGGCAGACGATTGTATCACGAAGCCATTTAATCCTTCGGATTTGCTTAGTTCGATTGAATGTCGGTTACGAAAAGTCACGAGCAGAAGATTGCCGCAAATAGGCGATATGAAAAAAATGATGCTGATAATCGGCAATTCTACGGATAGAAGCGAAGTTACGTTACAGGAATTTGTCAAAGACCGTAACGTAAAGTTTTTTAAAAAGAAACAGGTTATTTATCGCGAAGGAAATTATCCCTCCTGTTTTTATTATATCCTGAAAGGAATGGTAAAAATATATGTTTTTGATGAGGACGGGAAAGAGTTAATAACAGAACTATGTGTTGAGGGAGATTTTTTAGGGTTTACGGCTTTATTATATCAACAGCGATATACAGACAATGCAGAGACGATTGGAGAGGTGCAACTTGCTATAATTCCATACGATGATTTTCAGGAACTACTTGGGGTGGATAATAATTTCAGGAATCAAATTATTAAGTTACTTGCACACGATATTGAAGAAAAGGAACAACATTTACTTAAATCGGCTTATGATTCGCTGCGTAAGAAAACGGCAGATGCATTACTTACAGTTTTTAATAAAAATATTCAATCAGGCCAGGTTGATGCAGGTATAAAATTTTCCCGGAGTAATCTCGCTGCACTTGCAGGGGTAGCCAAGGAATCGTTGGCCAGAACTTTAGCAGAATTCAGGGATGAGCATCTAATTGATATCCGGAGCGGCACCATTTATATCCTTGATATGGGTAAGATCACCAAGATGTGTAAATGAACATTAAATTATAATAGTTATGATGAATATCATTTTGCCTTTATAAATTTTCTATCAAATTTGAATATTTCAATATTGTACTGGGTATTAGTACCTGCAAATAGATTAGTTTATTTGGTGCGTGCTTGATATGATTTTCAGGTGTGAGATCTGTTAAAATGATCATCTCTCATTTTAAAAAGTGGCTAAATGAACAAAATAATAGCTGTCTTTGATGGCTTCAATTTTTCAGATATTTTATTACAAAAGGTTATAAGTATTGCCCTTATTAATAACTGCATGATCAGTGGAATTTATCTGGAAGATCTTAATAATAAAATCCCTCAAATATCAGCGGACCATTCTCAGAATAATTTTTGCGGGAAAGTTTTTGTAAACGATTCTGATGATCGGGCATCGGCTTTGAGCCGATTTGAAAAGGCCTGTACAACTGCCGGCATCCATTTTAAAGTGCACCGTGACAGTGACGTTGCGATACATGAACTTTTGTCCGAAAGCAGATATGCAGATCTTCTAATAATTGCAGGTAGTTGTGAATTTTCCCGTAACAAAGAAAGCTTAACTCCTCATTACCTAAAGAATCTTTTTTACCGGGCAGAATGTCCGGTATTGCTTGTGCCCGGAAAATTACACGTAATTGAAGGTGTCTCCTGGTTATATGATGGATCGCCAGGTTGCTTGCAGGCGCTTAAAATGCTGGGATATTTATTGCCTTTTTTCCATAGGCTGCCTCTTGAGGTATTGATATATGGGGCTTTCCCAGCTGGCAATAATTTACCCTGTTGTCATTTCATTGAGGAACTTTACATAGATCATGCATCAGATGTTACTTTTCGGAATTTTATAGGTCATTCCTCTTCGAAATTATTTTCTTATTTGCGCGGGCATTTTGGCCGGAATTTGTTGTTGTCATGGGCCAGCAGGCCCTTGGATGTAGTATCCGAAATCAATAATGGAATGGCTGGGCAGCTGTTGGTAAATACAGAGTGGCCATTGCTAATAGTCAAGCAATAAAGAACCTGGTCATATCATTCTTATTTATGCGTGATATCAATGAAAAACGAGGCTTATTTAACGATATTGATTTATGAAGGCAATATTGTGCCTACGGCATAAATTATTAATGATGCGTTTATAAATCAAAAGTTATGAAAAAGTTATTAGCCATTTTTAACGGACTGAAATTTTCGGAAAGTACCCTGCAATATGCAGTAAAGTTAGGTGTGCAGCATGATATGGCTGTTACAGGGATCTTTATTGAAGATTTTATTTACACCGGTCAGGGTATATTCCGGTCATATAGTGAGGAACAGCCTACAACAGAAGGTGGCTGGGAATTGCTGCGTAAGGATAAGTTATTACGTGAAATTACTGTAGAAAAATTTGAAACGGCCTGTTTGCATGCGGGCGTAAAATACCTGGTGTATCGTGATAAACTGACAGCTGTTTCTGACCTTTTAAAAGAAAGCAAATATGCTGATTTACTTATTATAGATGCCAGTGAAACCATGAATCTGTTTTGGGAAGATTCGCCTACACGGTTTGTCAGGGAAATCCTTTCAAGAGCAAATTGCCCCATATTATTAGTCCCCAAAAAATTTATTGATATAAAAAGCATTTATTGGCTTTATGATTCATCGCCTGTATCCATTTATGCTTTCAAGATGTTTTGCTATATATTCCCTTTATTGAGTATCCTGCCATTTAAAGTATTAGCAGTACAGGTTGCTGAAGACAGGAAGTTGATCACTTTTAGTCCAATGGTGAGAGAATTAATACAACTTCATGTGCCCCACGCAGAGTTCATTACGTTATATGGGCAACCAGAGTTGGAAATTCCTTTATTTATCAGGAAACAGGAACCGGAATTATTAATTATACTAGGTGCTTATCAGCGAAACGCTTTTTCAATGTTTTTCAGGACTAGTATGGCTGATGTTTTGACAAAGGAAGAGCAATGGCCGATGTTTATCGCTCATAATAAATGAAATTTATGATCTGATAGATATCCACCTGGATAAAGCAGTTGAGATGTCACTCAATATTTTTTCGCTAGAAAGGGTTCGACCTGGTTGTGGCGATAATCTGGCATAGACATCACTGTTTTTGTCTATGGCATCGGGGAAACAGAGATGCATTCACAAGATTGAATTGTCAGTTTTTCTGGTACATGATAAAAGTTAATATTTTCTATGACTCTTCTTAATATTTTTTATCCAGCTAAAATGGACCTTTATTGAAAGTTGATAGTGTAGATTTGTAAAACATTTTTATTACTACATGAACGCAGCAAGCTGGTCCAAATTCAATGCAAGCAGGCGGGAGGATTATTCCTCCAGGCTTTTACCTGAATTATTATCACCGTATAACATTATCTATTATTATTTGATCAAAAGGTAACAGTTTGTAGGAAAGTAATGCGGGCAGAATCTTCTGCCTGCTTTCAGCGGTTAATAACGATAATAATACCGATAAATGTCATTTCATGAATGAATTTATTTTTTAATTTACTTTTGTTTAGACATATTCATTAGGTGTTTTTTACGGCGCTGGTCAATAGTATTCCTGCTACGGCCGGCGCTTTTGTGTGTAAATCCTGATTTATGAAAAAGATAATTTATGTTAGTGATCCAATCATATTATTTTCAGCCCCAATGGAGTTTGTTGGATATATATGTAAGTTGGCACGATCTAAAGTTACAGCCATTGTACTTGAACAAAACAGTGCGGTATCGACGGGCGATTGCTATAAAAAATAGTCATCGACTTAAAAATATATTTGGCAGTATGGGCATCCAGTGTGCCGTACAAGTTGATGGAGGTGATCCTTTAATGGAAATTTTATTGGAAAGCAGGTATGCAGATTTAATTTTGCTTGATCCCGCCACTGCTTTTTCTGCGATACATGTAACTATTCCCACCGGTCTGGTTGAAGAAACTTTATTTGCCACTGAGTGCCCCATTGTATTAATGCCTGCAAATTTTACAGGAATTGAACAGTTGGTGTTTGCTTATGATGGCAGGGCAGATTCTATGTATGCTATTAAGCAGTTTACCTACCTGTTTCCGGAACTGCGGGATACGAGAATTGTAGTTGTTAGTATAAATGCTGGTAAATATAGCTCATTCCTGACACTGGTTTGTCTATTGTCAATATTTAAACAATCCTATGGCCAGGAGCGGATAATTGACAATTGTGCTGCGCAATAGCATATTTAAATTTAAAGGGAGGAGTGTAGCGGGATCGTCCTAAGCGTTTAGGTAATTATTCCTGAAAACGATCAAACCTAATAATAAACGTAGTTCCTTTTCCTTCTTCACTTTCAAAAGAAATTGTTCCTTTTAACAATTTTACATAACTGGCTATTATACTTAGCCCCAATCCTGTTCCCTGAATGTTGCCAGAATTGGATGCTCTGAAAAAACGGTCAAATATATTCGCCTGGGATGCTGCAGGAATACCTATACCCTGATCGATCACCTTAATTTCAAATCCGGCGTCTGTACACTGGCTTTGCATAAAGACATTCTTTTTCTTAGGTGAAAATTTGACTGCGTTTGACAACAAATTGGTGATAATATGCCTAAGAAGCACCGGATCAGTATATATGATAACATCTCCTGAATGTGTGTAAAGGATCTGCTGTTCGGAGCTGGTAAGTGGGTTGATCTCTTCGCAGATATTAGATAGGTAATCTTCAATAGCTACTTCTTTGATGGTGGGCGTAATTTTTCCTTCTTCTATTTTTTCAATGGAGAGGAAGTTGTTCAGGATACCGGTTAACAAACTGACGGCATTTTTAATTTTATTAATATGTTTTTCCTGTTGATCAAAATTACCTCTTTGTCCATATTGCGTTATAAGATAAGATGATGAGAGAATTGCACTAAGGGGAATCCGGAATTCATGCGAGGCCATCGAGACAAACCTGGTCTTTAGCTCATTTTGCTGTATTTCCCGCGAGAGATTAACTTCCATAATCAGATCTTTTGCTTTCACCTCCAGCAATTCTGCCTCTGCTTTTTTGCGCAGGGTGATATCGTTTACAAAGGCAGTTATATATTTTTTCTCATGCTGCTGATATGGACTGAGACTTACTTCAACAGAGAAGATTTCCCCGTTTTTCTTTATTGCCTCAAACTCTGCACCATGCCCCATCTGCCTGTGGTCAGGGTTTTTGATATAATGGTTTCGTTTGGTAGTATGGCTGGCATGATACCTTTGGGGAATGAGAATTTCGATCTTCTGATTCTCCAGTTGGTGGCTTTCATATCCGAACATTTTCAATAAAAATGGATTGGCCTTTATAATATAACCATCTTCATCTGTTACCAGGATCCCAACAGATGCATGATAGAATAGTGCATTCAAATCTAATTCCGGAGTAGAACTAAATACATTCATAAATGTGAGGTATTTTTTTACACTGGCTTGTCTTGGAGGAAAAAAAGCAATAGATATTACGAATGATTTCTTGTTAATTGAAATACAATCTTTTATATGTGTTAAAGACGAGCGATTCGCGCAAATCCTCTCTTTGCCGCTAAAGTAGAATTTTTTTTATGATTTTCATCCGGATGATGAAATATTATCATTTCTTCCTATGACCAATGTTAATGTTATTCGCAAAGAATCAGCTTAACTTATGATAATAAACACAGGTATATGATAGGTAAATTATCAGATCAGCAAATGCAAACCATCCTGCAGCAGAACATGATGGGGCGTATAGGTTGCAGCAGCAATTCAAGGATTTTTGTGGTTCCTGTATGTTATGCTTACAATGGAAAGGCCATCATTGCCCATTCTGCAGAAGGGATGAAAATTAATATGATGCGTAATAACCCACAGGTTTGTTTTGAGGTGGATGTGATTAATAGCGTTACCAACTGGCAGAGCGTTATCATTTGGGGTCAGTACCAGGAAATACTTGATGAAAAAGAAAGGTTTTATTCAATAAAGTACCTTATGAGCAGGTTATTACAATTTACCGAAGCAGAAAAGGTACTTCATAGTCCGGCAATCGTGAGAGAGGAAGAAAACGGCCATTTTAATGCTAATATCCGCCCAGTCGTTTACCGGATCTCAATTGAAGAAATGACAGGCAGATTTGAGCAGGGAGATTGATGGAATTTTAACTTCATTATTATGAGAGGTAACTTGTTTTCATTGGCATACCTGGTTTCTAATGCCGGGGCATTATTAATTTTATTAATTAGTATCTGGTATAAGAGAGCCGGTAGGATCATTGTTGGATTTTTATTCCTGTTTGCTGCGCTGGTGAATGCATGGCAGGCTATTTTTAAACCGGATATATACAATGTTTATGAATTACTGGCAGCCCTGCCTGTGTATGAATACCTGGTTGCTGAGGTATTTTTAAATCATATTACATTTTATATAATATTGTTAATGGTCGTTCAGCTAGCTATTGGTATAGGTATTGTGTATAATAGAAAAATTGCAATGATCGCTGGTATCGTTTATTTGTTAGTGCTGGCCCCCTTAGGAGCAGGATCATCATTTCCCTGTACAGTTATCCTGGCGGTCGCTGTAATGTTACTTTTAAACAGGGGAAAGCAAAATTAAAAATCCTGCTAATTATTTTTTTGTATATATGCCTGATTTTTAGTAAATTAATCTATCCTTTTTGATCAATTAACCACATTTTAACCTGTGTAACTCCATTCCCCTATGGCTAAAATACTTGTCATTGAAGATAATCAGGCTATAAGAGAAAATATCACCGAGATACTTGAAATGGCAGATTATAGTGTTATAGAAGCTGCCGATGGAAGGCAGGGATTATTGCTTGCTGAGACCCAACATCCGGACCTTATTGTTTGTGACTTATCATTGCCTATCCTGGATGGATATGTAGTCCTGCAAATGTTATCCAGGAACGATACCGCATGCAGCGTGCCTTTTATTTTTCTGACAGCAAGGGCAGAGAGGGCAGAAATTCGAAAAGGCATGGACTTGGGAGCTGATGATTATATTACCAAACCTTTCAATCCGTCGGAGTTGTTAAGTGCCATTGAATGCCAGCTGAAGAAATCAGCCTACACCAGACCTCATGTTATAAACGATCCCCGGGTAATGACCGAAAGTATGATAGAAGACCCTTTTAAAGGCCTCATCAAAGACCGCAATATCAAAACTTTTAAAAGCAAACAGATTATTTACCAGGAAGGGACCCATCCTTCCTGTCTTTATTTTATTTTAAAAGGGTTTGTAAAAACCATCAGGGTGGATGATGATGGCAAAGAGTTTATAACCGGACTATTTAGGGAAGGAGATTTCCTCGGCTTTGTTCCCATACTTGACAAAACCCGGTACAGCGATTCGGCGCATGCAATAGACCAGGTAATGCTCTCAGTTATTCCAATTAGTGACTTCGAAGAGATGACCTCGCTTAATAAGCATGCCCAGGAACAGATCATCAAAATGTTGGCACATACTATTGAGGAAAAAGAGGTCCAGCTCTTAAGAGTGGCTTACGATTCATTGAGGAAAAGGGCTGCAGACACCTTACTTTCTGTTTTTAATAAGTACAGTGTGGCAGGTGATAGTAATGTAGGAATAAAATTCAGCAGGGGAAACCTGGCTGCAATCGCCGGAGTGGCAAAAGAATCCTTTGCCCGTACACTGGCCGATTTCCGGGATGAACACCTTATAGATATCAGGCATGGAGTGATCTATTTACTGGATATAAGTAAACTAAACCAGTTATGTAATTAAAACATTCGTGAAAGAGGGAATTCACCAACGGGGAATGAAGACCATTTCCAGGAAAAAGCCCAGGATACAAATGTTTTAATAGCATACATCAGGGAATACCTACCATTGTAACAAAATGCCACCCCTTTTAAAATTCATTGCTAATAATGACTTTCAGCGCATTTTCTTTTGCAGCATTGCCGAATGTGGTATATGCAGTTTCTATTTCAGAAAATTTAAACCGGTGTGTTATAAATATCCCCGGATCCATTTTCCTGCTCGTAACTATTTTTAATAGCATTGGCGTGGTATAGGTATCTACCAGCCGGGTCGTAATAGTGATATTCTTTGACCATAAATTTTCCAGTGCCAGGGATACGGACTTACCATGTACCCCTATATTGGCAATTTTTCCGCCGGGCCGTATGATTTGTGTGCACAATTCAAATGTAGCTGGAATGCCCACAGCTTCCATGGCTGTATCCACCCCTTCATATTCAGTAAGGGCCATAATAGCGTCAACTGCATTTTCCTGGCTATTGTTAATCGCATGGGTAGCGCCCATCTTTTTAGCTACCTCCAGCCGGTTGCTATCCGGGTCAATCATAATGATAGCGGCGGGAGAAAAGAACTGCGCTGTGGTAAGTGCTGCCAGACCTATTGGGCCTGCACCCACTATTGCCACAGTTGTACCTGGTTGTACCTGCCCGTTCAGTACCCCGCATTCGTAACCCGTAGGCAGGATATCACTCAACATGACCAGGGATTCTTCATTTGTGCTTTCGGGGATATGGTACAGGCTTGTATCAGCGTAAGGTATTCTCACATATTCTGCCTGTGTCCCATCTATCAGGTGTCCCAATATCCAGCCGCCATTCTGACAATGGGAATACATACTTTTCCGGCAATATTCACACTTGCCACAGGATGTAATACAGGAGATCAATACATGGTCCCCTTTTTTGAAATTGCTGACATTGCTCCCTGTTTCTTCCACAATTCCTATCCCTTCATGTCCAAGTATGGTACCATATGCGACTTCCTTGACATCTCCTTTCAATATATGGAGATCTGTACCGCAGATGGTTGTCTTTATTACCTTCACTATAGCATCTGTTGATGCAATCAATCCAGGTTTTTCTTTTTCCTCAAGGGCTACCTGGCCGGGGCCCTTGTAAACGAGTGCTTTCATGACATAATTTTTTATATGATATATCCCAGCATATTGGAAGCTAGCTGGAAATATTCTGAGTAATTATAAGGTTTCTCGTAATAGTTAGTTGCACCATTGCTGATGCATTCGTTCCGTGTGGTATAGTCTGTGGCGGTGCTCCAAATGATTTTAGGTATTCCTGTCAAAAGATGACTTTCATTCAGCTTTTTTAATACCTCAGCACCCGAATAAAAAGGCATATTGTAATCAAGAATGATGAGTGATGGTTTGTCCGGACAGTTATCCATATCTACACGGTTCATGAAATCTCTTCCATTTTCAAATACCTCCATCATAATACCGGGATTTATCTGGTGAATAGCAGCTCTCAGAATTTCCTGGTCGTCTGAATCATCATCGATCAGGAAAACAACTTTGTTGGCTTCTTTTTCCATTGTGGTATATTTTTAAGGAAGATTAAAATGCTTTATCTATTGTTTCTTTCAATTGGTCTGTAGTCCATTTACCGGATACCATAATACGCCTGACAGTGAAGTTGGGATCTGTTGATTGCTGATGATTGTCCAGCTGGAAGGCGCCGATATAATCAGCTTGTTTCAGGTCTTTAATAGCCTGTTCATTCCACGCGCCATATGGGAAGGCAAAATAGCAGACAGATGTGCCTGATATTTTTTCTAAATATGCTTTGGGTTTTAACATTTGCTCCTTTACACTATAGGAGGGATGTAATGCCAGGTTAGTATGATCCCATGTATGACAGGCGATAATATGCCCCTGCTCCGCCATCTTCCTGACCTCGTTGGTGGTTAGCCATCCGGTTTTATTCAGGCAGACGGTCATAATGAAAAATACGCCCCTGAAATGAAATTTGTTCAATACCGGTACCGCCACACTGTAATGTGTTTCATGGCTGTCGTCAAAGGTGATCATGATTGGTTTTGACGGCAGGGGAGCGCCTCCGTTCGTGTGGGCATATAATTCGTCGGGTGTAATGGCAGTATATCCATTATTATACAGGAATTGCATCTGCTGCTGAAAATGCTTTTCACTGATATGTAAAAGGTCTTCTTTACCACTATCAGTATTATTGATATTATGATAACAAAGGATAGGTACCTGCTGGTATTGCAGGCAGTATGATAATAGCATATATAATATCGTGTAACCCATGTTTATTGATATTGAATGTAAACAGGTGTTGGATATAACCTGAGGATTTCCTCCGGCTGCATGATGGTCTTCCGGACGGGTGTAATATCATTTTTGTAAAACAGCTTAAAACCTGTATACTGAACTGGTTCTTTCGCTACGAAATATTTATAGGAATCCTTCTTCTTTGCAGGAAAACCAAATCCATCCATATTGATGACTATCTGTACCTGTTCACAGGTATGTATTTCCCTGTAATTGGTAATCATACCTTGTGTGAACCGGTGTATAACCAGTATTTTAGGTGGGAGATGGTATTTCAGTACGAGTGTTTTCAGGTAATCGCAGGCGAAATTTATATCTGCTGCGTCGAAGGAGCCAATTTCTGAACAGGGTACGGCATTGTTCTTCATGGAATATTCAGGATCTATTCCCAGGTGAACATCCGGAAGCTGCAGGTATTTTTCCAGTGTAACCAGCTCTTCCTGCAGGGAGCTATGGCCTACCTGCACATCCAGTATGGTGATGGCATTTATCTCTCTCGCCATTTTTATAATACTGTCTATTTGTTGTCCAGGCATCCGTAGACGGTACTTTTTATATTTCCCTGGGTTTCTTTGTGCTGTAATCGCAATGTAATGCAGGGCTGGTTGTACGCGAAACAGCGGATCTGCAAGCTCCCATTTTTTTGCTTCAGCGAGTAACTGAGCTTTCATTTTATCCGGCGGTAATTCTCCCAATATTCCCATCTTCGCAGAGTACAGGTTGCCATAGAATGCAACAATCCTTTTGTAAGGAAGTATTGCACCCGGCAGGGGAGCGGTAGGGATATACTTCCAGGCCAGGGTAGGCGTGTCATGCAATAATCTCATGGCATGCTGATAGTAACCTGTAGTATCGGAACGACCATTTTGCTGTACTGAAAACAGTGAAAGCAGCAATGGAAATGTCCAGGCAAGCGCATATGGCTTTTTATGTTTTTCCGTGGCATGGTTAAGTACCGAACTGAGGATGTTATCCCTGCTGACCACCCCGATCAATTTATTGTTGGAAGTAGTAACCGGCAATATCAGATCCGCTTTGGATGGTAGCTGATTCCAGATTTCAATTAATTTACTGTCCGCCTTCACAGCAGACAGATCAGGTATGACGAGATCCTGCAGGGCTATTTCTTTGCTGTTGATCAGTAGCTTGTATAATAATGTTTCTTTGTCCAGTATGCCGATGATTTTTCCATTGTCGGTCAGAACATAGTACCGGTCATTGCCCGTGCCAAGGGTATGAAGGATCTCTTCCGGGGTTGCCCTTACGTTTATGGTTTTAAAATCCCTGGATATAACATCATTTACACTTTCGTCCTTTAGGAGAAATGAGATCAGGTAGTTATCTTTTTCAATGCCTGAGAATAATAGTAAGAAACAACCATATAGAATGAGTAGCAGGTTCCCGGTCAGTAATCCGGCGATTGTCATAATCAGGCTGATAACCCTGCTTATGAAATGCGAAGTTCTGAACGCTGTATAAGGCGTAAAGCGAAGTCCCAGTAATCCTTTTAACATTTTGCCCCCGTCAAGGGGCAATGCGGGAAGCAGGTTGATAATTGCCAGCGTAATATTGATGTTATACAGGAAATGGGGAAAGTTGGCGCTATGAATACTTGTTATAATCGTGCCCAATTTCCAGAAAGGTGTGCCCGCTGGCAGAAATGGTATCAATAAGGTTGCAATTGTGATATTAACCAAAGGTCCTGCCATGCTCACTATTATTTCCTGACGCGGATTTCCTGGCTGGCCGGAAAAAATTGTGATGCCACCAAAGGGAAGCAACTGGATCTTTTTGATAGGGATGTTGTAGTGAAAAGCAGCAAAGGTATGTCCCAGTTCATGCAATAATACACATACAAATACAGCCAAGATTTCGCCGATCGTCAGTAATACTATGCTGGCGGATTCCCTGGCTACTACATGCATGAGTAATACCCAGCATATCAATAACAGAAATGTCCAATGTAATTCAATCGGAATTCCTCTGATGAGAAATATTTTAAGTGAATTTTTCATACGGAACTTTTTATCCTCATTGTTAAGGAATCGAATTCGTGCATTGCCCGGATCATTAAAGCCCATTGTTGGAAAAAATGGCCAGTCCGTGAGACGGTGTCGGACTGGCCTGTAGATGTATTGGGCGCTTGATCAGGGTCTTCTTATCACGGGTACAAGGATTTATGAAATAGTAAGTTCATCATGAACAGCTGTAACACCCGGTGTTGACCACACTGCTCTTTCTACCTCCGCCCTTTCAAGCCATGAATGTACATTACCCGTCAGTTTGATATCGCTGCCTGTAGTCATTACATTTATTTTGTCTGCTTCCAGGTTGGCGATCCGCTGCAGGGCTTTCCGTATATTGTTATTAATAATTTTGCTGCCTGGTCTGGGTTTTACGTGAATAAGGTTTGTAATCCCTTTTATTCCCTGAAGATCTTTTATCGCACTCGTTACGGAATCTTTCTGATATTGCCATTCCACTTCTCCTTCCACAGATATATATCCGTTTTCTACCTGTAGCATCAATTTTTCGTCTGGAATGATATTGGACCATTTCAGCGCATTGAACGCAGCTTTTGCTATTTCGGCGTCTGTTCTGAGATGTTTTCCCGGCAAAATAATGTCAATATTTACAGCTACTGCTATTACTTCTTTCACTCTTTTGGCTGCACTTTCTGCTGCTATTTTTTTGCTGAAATTATCAACGATCCCTGTCAGCGTCACCACACCATCCTTTACAATAACGCCTATTTCAGGTGCGTTGAGTATAGGATCCCACATCAGTTCATCCTGCACATCCTGTTGTAATTCATAATCTGTCTTCATGATTAAAATTTTTGAGGTAAATAATTGGGATTTGATAGTGATTGTGAAGAAAGATAGCAATTACGGTTACTACCTTTCTTTCACTGTTCATTTTATCGGTTATGAAAAAAGCACAATGTTGCCTGCATTGAAGGATCGTAACAAATTAAAGAATCTGCAATCGTAACCGTGGAATATATTTGTATTCGAGCTGAAAGGTAGTTCCTTAACCCTATTGAAATCAATGATTTTTGTCACTTTTTTCGTTGACCTTTCAACTATCTCCTCCATAAATGTCAAAATTCGGTATGATCAGTATCATTTTTATTGGGGTGGGTTCTTGCGAATTTTATGTTGTTCCCCTAATTATCCCCTGTTAATTCAAAAGCCATGAGAAAAGTTGTTCTTGCCTTTGATGGTACTCATTATTCAAATGGAGCATATGAATTGGTAAAGAAGATAGATGAAAGTGAAAAGATACTACTGATCGGAGTATTTTTACCTGGATTACGTTTCATACCACCTAACTATATTTTAGGCGGAGAGGGCATATATGTACCATCCCAGGTTGAAATCGATGAAGGTAAAGTGGATGAATTGATTGAAAGGTTTGAGGATGACTGTACCAGGAATAGTATAGAATTTCGCGTACATAAAGACCTATCTCCCTATTCAATACAAAAGCTGGAGAAGGAAAGTAGGTTCGCGGATCTGATGGTTATTGGGAGTCAGCCCTTTTATGAAAATCTTCAGGGGGATTTGGCAGATGAGTTTTTCCGGGATATCCTTCATGATTCAGAATGCCCGGTAATAGTCGCTCCAGAAGAATTTAATTATCCCGATCATGTAATTCTGGCTTATGACGGCTCCAGGTCATCTGTTTTTGCAATTAAGATGTTTGCCTATTTATTCCCCGACCTAAGTAAGGGGAATAACACGTTGGTATATGCTACCCAAAAACACCATAATGCCCTGCCTGATGAAGATTATATTAAAGAATTGGCAGCCCGGCATTACCCTGATCTTACGCTTCAGGAGCTGGAGCTGCATAAATTGGATTATTTCCATACCTGGCTGGAAGATATTCCAAACCCGATTCTTGTAACAGGTGCATTTGGCCGTTCAGGATTTTCTGAAATTTTTAAGAGAAGTTTTTGTACCAGTGAAATTTATAAAAACAGTTATCCTGTTTTTATCGCGCATAATAAATAGGATATGAAATACGGTTTTTTGACTATATTATTTTTATCATTTGGCATATTGACCGCCAGTAGCCAGCATATAGGCTGGCTAACGGATACCGTAAACCTGCGCAGGCTTTGCTACTTTTTCTCACAGGCTTCGCTGTCAGGCCTAAATGAAAAAGACTATGCTTATAATACGGTGCAGCAGCTTACTGCCGGGATGAAAAATGTAGATACGGCCAGTATTGAAAAAGAATTGACAAATGCTGCAATTAGTTATTTTTCTGATATCGTGTATGGTGGCCAGGAAGTGCGCGTGCCTTATAATGGAATTAACTATTATCCCTCCTGTTTGAATATCCGGGACAGTCTATTGACTGCTATTGCAGAAGACCGGTTTGCGACACTACCAGAAATGTTGGAGCCGCACAGTACGATGTATAGAGAGCTGAAAAAAAAGATTGCCGTACTGGAAAATCGTAAAATTAATAAATTCCCCCCAGTCATCAGTGATAAGCTTGATACCACCAATCACCCCCTTATCGAAAGATTATTTCAACTGGGTATTACAGATACCCTTGACTATACCATTCACGAAGATACCCTCAGGAATAAACTAAGGTTAGCACAAGGAATGTTTGAAATGCTGGAAGATGGTACAATCCGTCCTGGTATACTGGAGGAATTGAATATACCTATAGAAAAGCGGTTGTACGAACTAAAGCATGCTTTAAATACGTTTCGGTGGCTGGATTGTATTCAAGAGGAACAGCCTGTGATCATCGTTAATATTCCGGCGGCAAATCTTATTTATTTATCTAAAGATTCAGTCCTGTTCTACACGCGATGTATTGTGGGCAAACCCGCTACGCCTACCACACCAATGGCCAGCAGCATACATGAGGTAATATTATTCCCATATTGGAATGTACCGCATAGCATCGCCGCAAATGAATTATTACCTGCTATTCAATCTGCACCACTTGACTACCTGGACTACGGTAATTACCAGGTGCTGGACAAAGCCGGCAGGGTATTAGATCCGTCCACCATCAAATGGCAGCAGCTGAACAGCAGGAATTTTCCATACACATTACGGCAGCTGTTTGGATGTGACAATGCGCTGGGCATCATCAAACTCAATTTTTTTAGCCCTTACAGCACCTATCTGCATGATACGCCCAATAAAAGCTACTTCATGTTCAACAGCCGGTATTTCAGTCATGGGTGTATCCGGGTAGAAGATGTAGATTCCCTGGCAGAAATGCTGGAACCGGCATTACATCCGTTCCTTGCCAATGCTGCCACCAGGGTATGTGAATTAGCTACTGACAGCGGACAGCTGATCTTCCCCCTGAAACATAAAATTCCACTATTTATTCTATATGAAGTAGCCTGGCCAGATGGAAAAGGGAAAGTCTGTTTTTATGACGACGTATACAATAAAATAAAACTTTAAACCCAGTGTTATGAATCGTATCATCACCTTCACTTTTAATCCGGCAATTGACAAAAGTACCACTATTAACCACCTGGTACCTGAAAAGAAACTGGCCTGTTCACCGCCTGTATTTGAGCCGGGTGGGGGAGGCGTAAATATTGCGAGGGCTATCAGGAACCTGGGTGGCCATGCTACCGCCGTTTATCTTTCCGGTGGGTATACCGGCCGTTTTTTTTCTTCTTTGATCGAAAAGGAACACCTGGATGCTATCAATGTTACCATCAGTGGCAAAACAAGGGAGAACCTCGTGGTAATGGATGTGTCTACTAATCAGCAATACCGCTTCGGTATGCCAGGACCCACTGTCAGTGAAAAAGAATGGCAGCCCTGTCTTGAAATAATAGGTAAATGTGCAGCAGATGATTTTATCGTGGTAAGCGGTAGTTTGCCTCCCGGCATGCCGCCTGAAGTAATGGGAGAGATTGCCGGCATAGTTAAAAAAAGGAGAGCAAAATTAATAGTAGATATATCAGGTGAGGCGCTGGTAAGTGCGCTGAAAGAAGGCGTATATCTTATCAAACCCAATCTCAACGAACTGGGATTGTTAATAGGCAATTCTCGCCTTACAGAACAGGATGTGTATATGGCTTCCAGGCAAATCATTAACAGAGGCCAGAGCGCGGCTGTAGTGGTATCATTGGGTGCTGCCGGTGCTATACTGGTTACAAAAGATGAGCAGGTCATGATTCCTGCTCCGCTCGTGAAATCAGTGAGTACCGTAGGGGCTGGCGATGCAATGCTTGCAGGTATTGTATATAAACTTTCAAAAGGTGCGGGATTTTTAGGCGCTGTACGGTATGGCATTGCCTGCGGAACGGCAGCCACACTGCACCCCGGAACGGCTTTGTGCCAGCCGGAAGATGTAGAGAAATTATTTCAGCAGGTATTGAACAATGCTACGGTGACCATGGCTGCATGGTGATGGAAATCACTATTTTTCGTACTTCGGATCATTGTTTCCAGTGCCAGACAAGATGTAATTTCATATCGTAAACGACCCTGAAAATTTAGAAACTATAATAATCCCAATATTCTTCACAATTTTTAAAAATAAGGAGGTAACTATGTCTAAAGAATTAACTAAGGCAACTTCCATCCTGCCATCCGTATTCGATGATTATTTTAAACCCTGGAAGGATTTCTTTGATTTTAATGGCGGCGGCAGAACATTTACCGCTACTGTTCCGGCAGTAAATATTGCAGAGGAAAAAGATCAGTTTAAGCTGACTGTGGCTGCTCCTGGTATGGATAAGGACGATTTTAGGATCGATATTGATAATGATGTGCTGACTATCAGTGCTGAAAAAGAAGAATCTGAAGAAACTCCAGCCAGGCAGGAGTATAATTACAGCAGTTTTTCCCGGAGCTTCAGACTGCCTGCCAGTGTAGTCAAAGATAAAGTGGAAGCAAAATACAAAGATGGTATATTAAAATTATACCTGCCAAAGACTGAAGAGGCAAGGAAAGCTAATGGTGTACAACATGTAGCGATTCAGTAATGTATTCATGGTGTCAGCCCTTCACAGGGCTGACATCTTTATCCGAAATCCTCATTGTTATGAAAAAGATTTTGTATGTAACAGATGCGCTTAACCTGCATCTTGAAAACCTGGAATTTGCAGGGTATATCTGTGGACTGGCCCAATCGAAGCTTCTTGCTGTTTTTCTTGAAAACGATGAATTAGAAATGCGTACAGAGAGTATGATAAGAACTGCTGCTGTCAATGCCGGGCTCAATGTGACAGAAGAAACTTTGTCGCTGAAGCAACATACCTGTGATACAAATATTCAACGCTTCAAAACTGCCTGCGAAACTAAAGGCATTGATTGTGCCGTGCACCGGGATCGTGGCAATCCCCTGGCTGAAATAATCCTGGAAAGCAGGTATGCCGATCTGTTGCTCCTGGATGTCACTACTACCTTCAGCGCGAATAACGAAGGTACACCCACCGATTTTGTGAAAGATGTCATGAGCAATGCTGAATGCCCTGTTATGCTCATACCGGAAAGTTTTAACGGCGTCGGGGAAATCGTATTCACTTACGATGGTAAGCCATCTTCTATTCATGCTATTAAACAATTTACCTACCTCTTCCCCCAACTCAAAGAACTCAAAACTGTGGTAGTGAGCGTGAACCCTGAAGAAGTAAGTCCTGAAGAACGCTATAAATTCAGGGAATGGATGCATGCTCATTACAATTACCTCGACTTTCTCTCTTCAGAAGGAAATGTAAAAATGGGACTCGTGGAATTATTGCTTGACAGGAATAAATCCATCGTAGTAATGGGCGCTTACGGACGGAGTATGATTTCAAATTTCTTTAGTCCCAGTCATGCTAACCCGGTTATTAAAGTGATTAGTCAGGCAGTGTTTATTGCTCACAATTGAATTGTTGGTTATGAAAAAGATACTGGCTGTTTTTGATGGCTTAAAGTTCTCAGACAGCACCCTGAAATATGCTGTGAAAATGGGCATTCAACACAATGCCATGATCACAGGTGTTTTCCTGGAAGATATGACGTATTCAAGCCGTGGCATCTACCAGTTGTACAGTGAAAAAGAATATGCCCTGGATAGTGTTAAACATCTTGTAGCAGAAGACCGGCATGAGCGGGATGCGGCTGTAGACCGGTTTGAAAATGCCTGTAAAGATGCAGGGATCGCCTACATGGTGCACCGGGATAAACAACTGGCAGTACGCGATCTGCTAAAGGAGAGCCGTTATGCAGATCTGTTGCTCATTGATGCCAGCGAATCTATGACCAGGTATACAGAAGAATCTCCTACTCACTTTGTAAGGGAAATTCTGGCAGGTACCAGGTGCCCGGTTTTATTATTGCCCAGGCATTTTACAGATATCAGGAGAGTATACTGGTTGCATGATGGGTCACCTGTTTCGATATATGCGTTCAAAATGTTTAATTATATTCTACCTGTTCTGAGTGAACTGCCTTTGGATGTGCTTTCAGCAAAGATGCCTGGCGAGGAAGGAATAGAGGCAGACAAATTGCTGATTAAAGAACTGGTATCCCTGCATGCCCCACATGCCGGTTTTATATCTCTTACAGGCCAGCCGGATTTGGAAATCCCCCTGTTCCTCCGAAAACAGGATAAAGAATCCCTGTTAATTTTAGGCGCTTACCAGCGAAATGCATTATCCATGCTTTTCAAAGCAAGTATGGCAGATCTATTGGTTAAGGAACATCAATGGCCACTTTTTATCGCTCACAATAAATAGCAAAGAGATGGAAAGCTTTATTATGCATTTTTCAGGTATAGGGTTAAAGGATGTACCGGAGGTGGGAGGTAAAAATGCCTCACTCGGGGAGTTATACAATGCATTTCGCCAGGAAGGTATTAACGTACCGGATGGTTTTGCTACCAACGCTTTTGCATTCTGGTCCTTTCTCGATTATAATAATTTGTGGGAACCCCTGCAGCAGCTGATGATGGAGTTGGACCGGAAGGGTTGGACCAACCTGGCAGAAAAAGGTGAGGCGGCAAGAAAAATGATCCTCAGGGCTAACCTGCCGGAGGAGGTAGTCATTGACATTCTGGGTGCATACCGCCATCTATGCGGAAATGAGAGTAAAGCGGTGGCGGTGAGAAGCAGTGCTACTGCTGAAGATCTTCCCAATGCAAGTTTCGCGGGGCAGCATGAATCATTTTTAAATATCAGGGGTGAAGATGACCTTATCAAAGCAATTATAAAGTGTTATGCTTCCCTGTATACAGACAGAGCTATCAAATATCGGGAAGATAATGGTTTTAAACATGAAAAGGTGGCATTGTCTGTGGGCGTACAACTCATGGTCAGGTCTGATCTGGCTGCATCCGGTGTCTGCTTTACGCTGGAGCCTGATTCTGGGTTCAGGGATATCGTATTAATAAGTGGTATCTGGGGATTGGGTGAAAACATTGTACAGGGTACTGTGGTACCCGATGAGTACTTTGTGTTCAAACCCACGCGCGCCATTATCCGGAAGAATATAGGGAGCAAAGATAAGATGCTTTGTTTTGCAGAAAATGGCGGGGCACTGGAAAATATACCGGTGTCTACAGCCAGACAGCAGGAAATGGTGCTCACTGACAAAGAAATATCACAACTGGCCGACTGGGCCATCAAAATAGAAGAACATTACGGCCGGCCAATGGATATAGAATGGGCAAAAGATGGTATTGATGGTAAGCTGTACATTGTACAGGCACGTCCGGAAACCGTCCATTCCCGCCAAAAGAAAAGATATTTATCTGCCTGGCACCTGGAAAAGAAAGGAAATATCCTGGCCCAGGGACTTGCCATTGGCAATAAAGTGGTAGCCGGGAAAGCCCGTTTATTATCTTCACCTGCCGATGCGTGGCAGATAAAAACTGGCGATATCGTAGTCACCAATACCACCAGCCCTGACTGGGACCCCGTTTTTAAGAAAGCCGGCGCACTGCTCACCAACACCGGCGGGCGCACCAGTCATGCTGCCATCGTAGCCCGCGAAACTGGCATCGCGGCCATTGTAGGATGTAAAGATGTCACCACTATTATCCGGGATGGGCAGGACATCACTGTATCCTGTTGCGAAGGAGATACGGGATTTGTTTATGAGGGTATCCTGCCATTCCATGAAGAGAAACAGGACCTGGAGAGTATTACCATTCCTGAAACTGTATTACCTATGCTTATTATCAGCGACCCGGCCCAGGCTTTCAGGTTGTCCTTTTATCCAAATGCCGGTGTAGGATTGCTGCGGATGGAATTTATTATTGCATCCTTTATAGGAGTACATCCTATGGCACTGGTAAAGTATAATGAATTGAAAGACCAGGCAGCCCGCGAAAAGATCGAACAACTCACTGCCGCCTATCCGGATAAAACTTCTTATTTTATAGATCGCCTGTCACAGGGTATTGCCACGATTGCAGCAGCCTTTTACCCCAAGCAGGTCATCGTACGCATGAGTGATTTTAAAACAAATGAATATGCTGCACTGTTAGGCGGAAAACAGTTTGAGCCGGTAGAACCTAATCCTATGCTCGGATTCAGGGGCGCATCCAGGTATTGTCATGATCTATATAAAGATGGCTTCAAACTTGAATGTGCTGCCATCAAAAAAGTAAGAGATGAAATGGGCTTTACGAATGTGAAAGTGATGATCCCATTCTGCCGTACGGTAGAAGAAGGGGAGAGGGTACTGGAATATATGGCTGAGTTAGGCCTTAAGAGGGGTCAAAACGGGCTTGAAGTATATGTGATGATAGAAATACCGTCCAATGTAATTATGGCTGAAAAACTGGCCGCTATATTCGATGGTTTCTCCATAGGGTCCAATGACCTTACCCAACTTGTATTGGGAATAGACAGAGATGCCACCCTGATAGCTGACCTGTTCAATGAAAAAGATCCGGCTGTGCTTAAAATGATCGGTGAAACTATCCGGAAAGCGCATGAAAAAATTGTACCTGTTGGCTTTTGTGGTCAGGCTGCCAGCGACTTCCCCGAAATTGCTCTTTTCCTGGTAAAGAATGGTATCACCAGCATTTCATATATGCCGGATGCCATTTTGAAAGGAATCGAACAAATTAATCAGGCTTGTATTCCGGAACAAATGTTGTGATGTCATAATTTCCATTTCACTCAATTTTTTAAAAAGCTGTTTCAACCTTATCATTGAAGCAGCTTTTTTTTATCCGGGAATTTCTATTCTTTTCAGCCGGAAAGAAAACATAAGCATGAACAATCCAATCCCCCAAAATGCCATTCCTGTGAACGTAGCGATACTAAATTCCATTATATTAGGATCCCATATCACCAAAAAGGAAAAGATAAGTGATAAAATACTTATCATAAATAGCCACATCCAGCTAACTCCGTTATATAATCTCAAACTGAATGACAATCCCATCATCATGATGGACCGAAATATCAGGGAGATGGCCAGCAGGTAAGCAAGACCATGAATGGATAGTTCCGGGTAAATGATGACTCCAATGAATAGGTCTGTGACACCCCCTGCAATCCGCCAGCTCCGGCTCTCAAGAAATTCTTCTACCAGAATTCCCATTGTGATTTCTGTAATTCCATTAATGATAAATGTGATACTGAAAATCACGCTTAGGATATAATATGCCTTGAAAGGTAATAAGATCATCCCTGCTCCTGCAAGCATAAAAAGAATGCCGATAGTAAATGAAAGCCCCCAATAACGCCTGAAGCGACGCTGTGTGTGTGATAATGAATGATTCATGGTAATGGTTTTTAATAGTTATGAAGATCTGTTTACACCTAACAACGCATATAAAGGTGTTCCTGACCGGCAGGTTCAGCCAGCAATCAACCCCTTGGGTCAGCACCTGCGGATAAGTAGTCCGGTCCGGATATTTCGTGATTCAGGTATGTCATGGCCAGGGTGTATTTATTGTTATTAAATTATAACAGCGTTGAAAAAAATAAAATGATATTGGCGGTCATGATTTATTGAGTTTGGTCATACATTAAAATTGTATGATTGACGAGTGTTAATGTTTTTGAAGGCGCTCTTTATTAATTTGCTATCGTAATACTTCATGAAGATGTGAAGTATGCAGTCGATAACAGCAATCTGGTATATAAGATGATATGAATGCGGGTGGATTAATCCACCTGCTTAATTTTTAATAATCCTTATTGAAGTAGACATATAAGTATGGTTTTTTTTAAACTTGAACATGCAGGCAGAATATTCTGCCTGCTTATTTATGGATAATGATTTCAAAATTACAGGTATGAATCAGATGAAGGCTATGGTGCTCCGGAGGGTGGGCACTCCACTGGTTCCCACAGTGATGGACATGCCCGTTCCGGGAGATAGTCAGGTGCTTTTAAAAGTGATCGCCTGCGGTATATGTAGGACTGATCTGCATATAGTGGATGGGGAGCTGGCACATCCGAAATTACCTCTTATACCTGGTCATGAGATTATAGGTATGGTAATCCAGGTGGGGAAAAGTGTAAGGTCATTTGCTGTTGGAGACATTGTCGGTGTACCATGGCTGGCGTATACCTGTAATGAATGCAGGTATTGTAAACGACACCAGGAGAATTTATGTATACATGCAATGTTTACCGGATATACAATGAATGGAGGTTATGCTGAGTATACAGTGGCCTATGAGCAATATTGTTTCCACATGCCGGCTATGTATGCGAATGGGTCTGGTGCGCCTTTACTCTGTGCAGGGTTTATAGGCTTCCGCGCATGGAATATGATCCGTGACAATGCGGAGAATATTGGCATTTATGGTTTTGGGGCAGCGGCTCATATTCTTACACAAATTGCAGTATTTAAAAAGAAAAATATCTACGCATTTACTAAACCTGGTGATATCCTTTCACAAATGTTTGCACTGGATAATGGTGCAAAATGGGCGGGTGATTCCACCGGTAAAGCCCCCGTTCAGCTGGATGCTGCCATTATATTTGCAACAGACGGAGCATTGATCCCTTTAGCTTTGCTGAACCTGGATAAGGGGGGACAGTTGATTTGCGGAGGCATACATATGAGTAATATACCATCTTTCCCATATAGTCACCTTTGGGAAGAAAGAGCGATTCAATCCGTCGCGAATTTAACCCGGCAGGATGGAGAATTGTTATTGCAGGTAGCACCACAGGTGCCTGTTAAAACTACCGTACAGCTGTATAAACTGGAAGAAGCGAATGAAGCGCTGAGTGACCTCAGGTCTGGAAAAATCAATGGTGCTGCAGTGCTTGTATTATAAATGAAAATGGGATTTATCCGAAGTATATTCCACCCTGTATATGTACGAAAGTCAATAAATAAATTGAGAGATGTCAATGTTGTAATTTTTCATTTCTGTTACCTTTAATATTATTCACCTAAACTCCCCAAATATGAAAAATTATCAAAAAGCCTTTTCTGTTATTGTTTCTGTAGTCTTTGCCGGTGCCGCTTTGGGCGCCTTCCTTGCAAAGACAGAAAAAGGTAAAAAAATACTCTCCGATATAAGGAAAAAGAAAGAATGCCATAACCGGGAGGGAGTGGAAGCGCTTTGAACAAATATTTATTCACTCTAAAAATGAAAAATTATGAAAAGTGATTTTTTATTGCAACAGGATGTGCAGGATGAACTCCTATGGGTGCCTTCACTGGAGGCTGCTGAAATAGGTGTAGCTGTCAGGAATGGCGTTGTAACATTGAGTGGTACGGTGGACAGTCTCAGCAAAAAAATAGCTGCAGAACATGCCGTAAAAAGAATCAAAGATGTCAAAGCCGTAGCGATGGATATAGAAGTTGTATACCCGAGCAGTAACAGGCATTCTGATGCAGATATTGCAAAAGCGGCAGTTGATGCACTGTCCTGGAGCAGTCTTGTACCTAAAGATCATATTCACCTGGAAGTAGAAAATGGATATATCACCCTGGAAGGCGAAGTGCAGTGGCAATACCAGCGCGATGCTGCTTTGGATGCCGTCAAAGACCTGCAGGGAGTCAGGGGCGTCACTAACCTGGTTCGCCTTACTCCACTACCATCCACTACCCTGGTGAAAACTAATATCAAAAAAGCCTTGCAACGAATGGCTAATATTGAAGCGGATAATATTGACTTTATAACAGAGGGAAAGACAATTATACTTAAAGGTAAAGTGCGTTCCTGGCGGGAAAAAGAAGAGGTTGAGCAGGCTGTCTGGTCCACACCAGGTGTATCTGTCATTAAAGATGAGCTTGAATTAGAATTATAATTTGGTTTTTTAGACTTGGTATGCGGGCAGAATTTTCTGCCTGCTTTTTCATTCGGTATACAAATCAAATCAGTCAGCAAATTTTTACGATCATAAGAAAATCTTAGTGGTTATCGATGCCCGATGTTAATATTTGAATTGACGAATATTAATGTTTATGGATCGCATATGAGGTAATTTAGAATAACCAGTTAATCATAAAGTTATTCATTCACCCAAAAATCATTATCATGAAAAGCGATTTGCAAATTCAGGAAGATGTGCAGGATGAACTGCAATGGGATCCTATACTAAAAGCAGCAGAAATTGGAGTGGCTGTAAAAAGTGGTATCGTTACTTTAAGTGGGACAGTGGATAGTTATAGCAAAAAAAATGCGGCAGAGGATGCTGTGAAAAGAGTAAAAGATGTAAAAGCAGTAGCAGTGGAACTGGAGGTAGTGTTCCCTGGCACTATAGATCATAAAACCGATGCATCTCTTGCACAGGTAGCACTGGATGCACTGAAATGGACAAACTTTGTTCCGGAAGAAAGGGTCCGGTTACAGGTAGATAATGGCGTCATTACCCTGGAAGGGGAACTGGAATGGCAATATCAACGGGATGCCGCCTTCAATGCCGTGAAAAACCTCCAGGGGGTGCGTAGTGTCATAAATAAGCTGCGTATTACTCCAGGTCCATCCGTTTATATCCTGAAAGATAATATCAGGAAGGCTTTGACCAGAGATGCTAACATTGAAGCAAATAATATTAAAATAGAAACGAAAGACAGAACTGTTGTGTTGAAAGGGAAAGTTCGTTCCTGGAGCGAACGGTCCGATGTTGAAAGAGCTGTATGGTCCACTCCTGGTGTGCTGGCAATACAGGATGAGTTGATCGTCTCTTAATAATTAGCAACCCTTACCAGCATGAAATCGCGGACAGATTCTTTTGTCCGCGTTTTTTTGTATATGGGGTTGTGATGATTCGGTATTATCCATGTATTGATTCATGTAGCCGCTTTACATTTTCTCTTTTTCCTTCAGACAAATGTTGGATACAATAAGAAGTGAAAAACATATGCTGCTCTATAAACCTGAGACTTAAAGCAGGTTTATTATCAAATATTTTTCCTTTTCTTGCTTCGACTTCCTGCCATACTTTATGGTCCTCCCCGAAAAAATCTGTAGTGCCAAGGTGCCAGGTGTCTGCATCACAGATTATCATTTCCAGTACATTGCCAGGATGCACCGGCATTTTGGTAGCCATGATGCATTGACGAATATCGCTTCTGTAAATTTCAGAGATTGTATCCCCCAGGTATTGTTCCATGAGTGCCGCACTACGGGCTTCGTGACCTTCTATCTCTCCGAATAGATGCCCTGTATCATGAAACCATGCAGCTGCCATAATAATGAAATGACAATGTGGTTTCAGGTTGTAGAATTCCGACAATTTAGCAGTATACCTTACCACATTCTCTGTATGGGATAGATTGTGGTAAACCAGGTAGGGCTGCATATGGATGGCAAATAGATTACGTACGTGGGACTCTATTTTCACCAACAATGATGCGTATGACATTATTACGGATTTTCAAGGTTAGTAGCCTGAGTGCGCTTTCCCCATTTATATTGATGGGTCCAATAAGCCACCTTCATAGAAAGAATCCCGATACCGGCACCCAGCAATACATCAGAAATGTAATGGCGGTTATTCGCCATTCTAAGCATGCCTACGCTACTGGCTAATCCATAGGCAGCATAAGGCATCCAGTGAAACCGGTCTTTATATTCTTCACTGAGCAGGGTGGCAGCGGCAAATGCCTGTGCTGTATGTCCGGAAGGGAAGGAGTTATAAGTCGATCCATCCGGGCGAAGCTGATGTGTGTATTTTTTCAGTACATAGACAGATCCCAGCATGAGCAGCTCGCCTTTCACAAGGATAGCCGATCGGTTCAGCAGGTCTGTTTTTGATTTTATTCCCGCAGCATCCAGCCCATAAGCGATGGCCAGCGGTGCAAACTGAAGGTAATTGTCTATACTGGTATGGAACTTTGGCATCATTTCATTCCTTTCCTCTACTACTTCCTTTTTGAATCCCTCGTTGCCATTGCCGTTGGCAGAGATGCCTAAAACAGCTAATGTTAATGGTAGACTGAGCTGCCGGACTGTAAATGCAGGATAAGGACGAACAATGATGCTATCCCTTGTCTGGCCATATAATAATGAGATAAAGCAGGTACAAAAATAAAATAGGAACCACTTTTTCATATGCTACTTAGTTGAAGTACAAAATTGAAACCCAATTTGGTAGAAATTCTGGATTGGGCTTCCAACACTTCTACAAAATCACCATGTAGCTTGTGCCTGTGAAATGTATGAAAATAGGTGCAAAAGTAAGCATGGTAGCTATTTTTGCGGTGAGTGTGGCGCTGCAGGTACTGGGAAATGGATTTCAGCCGGTTGATATAGAATTGTTAAAGTTTATCAACTTACAGCGGATTAGGGGCCTGCATCCATCATCCCGGCAGGTCAGCTAATGCCAGTAGTAATTATGAAATACTCCCAAAAAAACATCCAGTTACAGTACCCGGTAATGGTTCCTGTAACTGGGCATTAGGTCCGGCATAGCACCAATTGCCGGTATCTGCTTACTGCAACATACTTAAGGCATGCCGGTTAAATTTAGGCGGCTGACGGGTCCAATTTGAATTGTGTCAGGTTATTCATCGCCACCCCTATTACAATAACGGTTATGCCAATAGCCTGACCGAAAGAGAGGGCTTCGCCTGCAATCAGGGTGCCCGCCAGTACCGCTACGATAGGGTTTATAAACGTGTGTGTGCTTACCATAGCAGGAGGCTTGATGGATAACAACCAGATAAAAGACAAATGGGCCAATATCGAACCAAAGAAAATGAGGTATACCAGCGCACTCCAGGATGCCAATGGAATCGCTCCCCATTGAATAACGTGCCATTCTCCCTGTACTGTGGCGATGATTAAGCTAATTACGCCACCGATAAACAGTTGTTGTGAAACGTTCATCAGTAGTGAGGCTTTGGTCGGTTTTTTGGAATGAAATGCACCCAATACCCATACAATCGTTCCAAAGATCATGACCATAAAACCTACTGTTCTGCCATGATCCATGCCTGCCTGCACTGCCAGACTATCTCTGAAAAAGATCAGGAGTCCTGCAAAACCAATGATAATTCCAAGGACGGATATCTTATTCGCAAAGTAGAATTTCCAGCTTTTTTTGTCGATGAGCATAAACCAGAAGGGTTCCAGTGCAGCTACAATCGCTGCTTCTGTGGAGGTGATGTATTGTTCCGCATAGGTCAGACTACCGATACCCATGGTGAGGATTAAGATGCCGGAAATGCTGTTTTGTTTCCAGGTTTCGAAGCCAGCTGGCTTTTCACCCTTATATATCAGCCAGGATAAAAGCAGAACCCCTGCGGTAGTGAATCGTAGTCCTAATAGGATAAATGGTGGAAACCCTTTGAGTGCATAGGAAATGCCTAAGAAGGTGGTACCCCAGATAATGTAAATGCATAAGAATGCTGAGATTTCTTTCAGTTTCATGAAAAACGGCAATAGGTAATCCCTTGCGGAATCAGATAAGAGAATAAAAGAGAGTGCAGATATTGAATAGATCAGAACAATGTAACCGGGTAGTTACATCTGGTGTCTTAAGACGGCTGTTCTGAATGCAAATTTCATGTTGGACTTATTAGTAGAATAGGGTGCAAAGGTAGGAGTTGAAAATCAGAATTGCAAATTACAAGTTACAAAGTAGTGTATCATTTTGAATTTAGTCAGGCAGCCTATTGTTACAAATTACAGGCTGCAGGGGCAATTACAGTTTATAGATAACTTAATCGACCCCTGCCAGCAATCATCTATTAATGTTTGCAGAAATGAATATTCCTGACATGGGCGGTAATGATTAATACAGCGCCGGCTAATTTACACAGGATCCCGGCAAACTGTCCATGCATAAAATTACCTGCTATCAGCAATAGTAAGCCAATAATGAAGTACAATACCAGCGACAACCGGTGGTGGTGTTTGCGATACCCACTGATCAAAGCCCAGCTTCCTGCACACATGGATAAGACAATCGTCAGTACTTCCAGCAGTTTGTTCTCAATAACCTCAACGCCGCACAAAGTCAGTGTTGTAAATATCAAAGGTAATACCACACAATGTATGGTACAGGCTAATGATGCTCCAATTCCGATAGCATCCCATCCTTTATTCATAAGCAGTCACATTTTTTCAGGCATTTTGTACGCCTGCCGCCTGCAACATCATTGGATGCAGGTCTGGATTTAAATAAACGTTATGTCTATTGCATCGGCGTTGCAAATATAGCAATGAATATTAAACATTGTTGCAAATATTTTTATTTCGCTGTAAATCAACTAAATACATGACTGATCCTAATCAATCTACTGCTTGCCTGCCATCATTTCCCGCCATCTATACCCGTGGTAACTTCATATTGTAAACCTGTACATCATGAAAAAGTACATCAAAGCAATCTCCTTTATTGCATGTCTGACAATAATTGGAAACACGGTCAATTTCTTATTAACTAAAACAGTGAAAGGTAGAAAGGTTGCTGCCGGATACAAAACCATGCAATGCCTGGACGTGCTGGAATAAAAATGATTTCAATAGCGGTAATGATTGACTGATTACCCGTGAAGATGTGATGGTCATTATCGTTTCAGGAGCGAAATGCTGGTTACTTTTAGGTGCTAAATGCTTCGATTTGAAGTTCATACAGCATTTTGTTCCAAAGGTTACGGTGGGTGGATTTCTCTACCCACTCTTTTCTATCTTTGCCGCATGATGAGGCAATTATTAGAAATCGCAAATAAGGCTGCTATTGAGGCAGGAAAGGCTATTTTAGATATATACCATTCGGATAATTTCGATACTGAAAAAAAAGCAGACGAATCTCCCGTTACGGCTGCTGACAAAGCTGCTCACACCATTATCTCCCAAATATTAGCACAGACGGATCTCCCTGTTTTATCTGAGGAAGGCAAACACCAGGATTTTCAAACAAGATCTGCATGGGAATATTACTGGTTGATAGACCCGCTGGATGGTACTAAGGAGTTTATCAGTAAAAATGGAGAATTCACCGTCAATATAGCATTGATGCATCATAATAGACCTGTGGGAGGCGTGGTTTATGCCCCTGTATTGGGAGATCTTTATTATGGAAGTGAGGAAACGGGGGTATATAAAAATGATCGCGCAATTCCTCCTTTAAAATCCAGGCGTACTTTACAGGAGCTATTAATTAAACCTTCTATCACCATCATCGCTTCCCGTTCTCATCTATCAGACGAAACAAAACAATTCATTTCTCAATTCTCCAACGTTACACTTACCTCCATGGGCAGTTCTCTTAAATTCATGCTCCTGCTCGAAGACAAAGCTGATCTGTACCCACGGCTTTTCCCGACTATGGAATGGGACACTGCTGCAGCACACGCTATCTTAAACGCATCAAACCGGGGCGTATATCATACCACTGTCAGAGAAGAACTCACTTATAACAAGCCCGAACTCACCAACCCCTATTTTCTGTCATATTAATGATATTAACTGATATTTATCATAGATAGTTGTTTCCTTGTTGGTTGACAGCCATCAACTAATAGGTCTGCGATTGTGCGTAGTTTTGAGTGAACTCAAAAAAATCCACAGCTGTATGTCTACTATTCTTGTTATCGAAGATAACACTGCTGTACGGGAGGAAATTGTTGAAATACTTGGGCTTGCAAATTATACGGTACTAGAGGCAGTTGACGGTAAAGAGGGGATATTGCTTGCTGAAGAAAAACATCCTGACCTTATTATTTGTGACCTGACTTTACCCATTTTAGATGGGTTTGTCGTCCTCCAGGTATTGAACAATAATAAGGAAACCAGTAGTATTCCATTTATTTTTCTAACGTCGAGGTCCGACCGGGCAGAGGTTCGGAGAGGCATGGACCTTGGTGCAGATGATTATATTACCAAGCCCTTTGAATCATCGGAACTGTTAAACTCGATAGAATGCAGACTCAAAAAATCTGCAGTAAAAAAGGGGAATCTCCTGCTGGACGATCCTTTGCAGGACCTGATCCGAAACCGGAATATCCGTTATTATAAAAACAAACAACTCATTTACCAGGAGGGTAATCATCCTTCCTGTCTGTTCTATATCTTAAAAGGAAAAGTTAAAACTTTCAAGGTATGTGAAGATGGCCGTGAACTGATCACTGCACTTTATAATGAAGGTTTTCTTGGACATGTGGCTATTATTAATAAAACCAGCTACCACGAAAGCGCTGAAGCTGTAGACGATGTAGAACTGGCTGTGATACCGAATGCCGACTTTGACCGCATGGTTACTGAAAACAACTATGCCCAGAATCAGCTTATAAAGATCCTCGCCCAGAATGTAGATGATAAAGAAGGACAGTTATTAAAAGTGGCCTATGATTCACTAAGGAAAAAGACGGCGGACACACTACTTGCCGTCAATAAGAAATACAACAACGAAGGCATCCGCATTAGCAGAAGTAACCTGGCGGCACTGGCCGGCGTGGCGAAAGAATCCTTTGCCCGTACCTTGTCAGACTTCAGGGATGAGCAGTTGATTGATATTAAGAAAGGAGTCATTTATATTCTGGACGTAGATAAACTAAGCAGAGTCATTTATTAGATTGATGACGGTCATATTTATTGCAGTCTGTTTTAATGAAATTGAAGGCGTTCCCCAATTATTTATTTCTTAATTCAACGCCATGAGAAAAGTAATCGTTGCCTTTGATGGTACCCATTATTCTAATGGAGCAATTGGATTGGCTAAAAGATTGAATGAAAGTGAAAAGATCCTATTGGTTGGCGCCTTCCTGCCTGAACTTGATTTTTCGGGACTTGGGTATGTATTTGGAGGCGGAGGTCTATATGTTCCATTGCAGATTGAAATTGATGAAGAAGCGGTAGATGAAAATATTCAGCGGTTCGAAGATGAGTGTGTCAGGAATAACATTGAATTCCGTGTACACAAAGATCATTCGCCGTATGCCATTTCGAAACTACAGAAGGAGAGCAGGTTTGCAGATCTCATGATACTGGGTAGCCAGAAATTTTATGAGAATCTACGGCTGGAAGTACCCAGCGAATACCTGCGCGATGTGTTGCATGATACTGAATGTCCCGTCATTGTGGCGCCGGAAAAGTTCGACTATCCGGAGAATGTCATACTTGCGTATGATGGTACCCGGTCATCGGTATTCGCTATCAAAATGTTTTCTTACCTCTTTAGTGATCTCTGTGATTGCAGTACCACATTGGTATATGCTACACATAAGCATCAGCCGGAGATGCCGGATGAAGATTATATCAAGGAGCTGGCTGGCCGGCATTACAATAATCTTACTTTTCAGCAGTTAGAACTGCAGGAGATGAGTATGTTTTTGGATGATATATCCAGGCCTATGCTGGTAACAGGGGCTTTTGGAAGATCGGGTTTGTCTAATCTGTTTAAGAGAAGTTTTTGCACCAGTTATATTTCAGAGTACAGGTATCCTGTATTTATTGCGCATAAATAAAGCGTTATTTAAATTTCACGGTTATGAAAAAAATAGTGGCTGTTTTCGACGGGTCCAGGTTTAGTGACAGTACCCTGCAATATGCAATAAGAATGGGGTTGCAGCATAATGCGACCATTACAGGTGTTTTTGCGAAAAAGATGGAATATGCCTATGCCGGTGGCGGCGGCAGGCGAAGCGTGGATGGAAGTGCGCAGTTCGAACACGCGTGTCAGCATGCAGGTATTCATTACAATGTACGCAGGGGGAGTGAGGCGGTTACCCATAGTATTTTGAAAGAAAGCAGGTATGCAGATATGCTGCTGATAGATGCAAGTGAGACAATGAATCCCTTTACAGAAGAATCGCCTACACCTTTTGTAAAAGATATTCTGGCGAATGCCAAGTGCCCGGTATTATTGTTACCCAGGCATTTTACGGATGTACGGAAGATCTGCTGGTTGTATGATGGTTCTCCTGTTTCGATTTTTGCATTTAAGATGTTTTCTTATATTTTGCCGGTGTATAATGCCTTGCCATTGAATGTGGTGACAGTACAGGCGGCACCGCAGGCACATGAATTGCCGTATGAAGGCATGGTGAAAGAGTTAATCGGGATGCATGCGCCGCAGGCTCATTTTGTTTCATTGAAAGGGCAGCCTGAGGTGGAGATCGCTCATTACCTGAGAGAGCAGGCTATGGAATCTCTCGTTATATTAGGGGCGTATCAGCGGAATGCATTGTCCATGTTATTCAGACCCAGTATGGCGGATATATTGGTGAGGGAGCACCAGTGGCCACTGTTTATAGCCCATAATAAATAGAAAATAAAAAGGGCAGTCCTGAGCACTGCCCTTTTTATTTTTATTGAATCGTAAACTGAAACTGATTACTTATCTGCTTACTATCATCCACCAGCAAATTATACACTATCAACGTGCCCTACTTACCAGTGAAAGCAAATCTGATCTCTCCGGGGTTTTACTCACCAGTTTTAACCGGTGTCCATCTTTGTACCCGGTAAGTGTTGGATCTACTGTTGTCTGATTGTCCTTTTTACAAGCCACGAACAACAGGCTTGCCACAAACAAGAATAATAGGTTGCGCATAGGGTTATAAATTATTAGGCGGTAAAACATATTAAATAATTTTAATGTTATAATAAATCTGGTCTGGATCAGCCCTGGCAGGGAGAACGATCATTCCAAAAACTGATTATCCCCATATGTTGATTTCTTTTTTCACCTCTCTTTAATTTAATCGGGACATTTGCCTCCTGACGTGATAGATATATTTATTTTATCATTTGTTTAAAAGTTTAAAGAAAATCAGACATGGGATTATTTGACAAGAGGGTTCAGTACAAACCATTTGAGTATCCGGAGGTCCTCCAGTATACTGATGCGATTAACAAATCTTTTTGGGTGCATTCAGAAGTGGATTTTACAGCTGATATTCAGGACTTTCATGCCCACCTATCTATACCAGAACAAAGCGCTATAAAGAATAGTCTGCTTTCCATTGCACAGGTGGAAGTAGCTGTAAAATCATTCTGGGGCAACCTGTACCAGCATTTCCCAAAGCCGGAAATGAATGGTCTGGGCTCTACCTTTGCAGAATGTGAATTCCGTCACTCCGAGGCTTACAGCCGTCTGCTGGAAGTACTGGGGTACAACGATGAATTCACTGAACTGATGAAAGTACCTATTATCCAGGAACGTATCAGCTACCTGAGCACAGCACTGGAAAATGCGAAATCAAACGATAAGAAAGAATATACTATCTCCCTGATCCTGTTCAGTTTACTGATCGAAAACGTGAGCCTGTTCTCCCAGTTTGCGATCGTGCTGTCATTTACCCGATTCAGAGGACTGATGAAAAATGTAAGCAATATCATCGCATGGACTTCCGTAGATGAACAGATTCACGCAAATGCCGGTATTTACCTGATTAGCAAGGTGAAAGAAGAATATCCTGATATTTTCACGCCGGAAGCTATAAAGCAGGTAGTGGATATTGTAAAATTGTCTATCGAAACTGAAAGCCGCATGCTCGACTGGATCTTCAACGAAGGCGAAATTGAGGTAATTAAGAAAGTGGACCTGATCAACTTCATGAAGAAGAGAGCAGATGATAGCTTACAACAGATCGGTATCGCTCCTGTTTTTAACGTATCTTCAGAGGAGAGTGGTAAAATGTTGTGGTTTGAAGAAGAGATCTATTCTAACAGCCTGGATGACTTCTTTGCGAAACGCCCTGTAGAGTATACTAAATTTGATAAGAGTATCTCAGCACACGATTTGTTTTAACTTTTTGACGCTATAATTGATAATGATGACTTTATTTGAAACAGCCTCCCCCGAAACTGCTGTAACCAATGAGCAGGATAGCAACCGTCTGTGGTGGAAAAATGAAGAGAGTGAACAGATCCTGAACAGAGGCTACTTACTGAAAGGTGAAACCGTAGAAGGTGCCATCGAAAGAATTTGTTCAGCTGCAGCACAACGCCTGTACAAACCAGAGCTGAAAGATGTATTCAAAGAAATGATCGAAAGGGGTTGGATGAGCTTAAGCTCCCCGATCTGGGCTAATATGGGAACAGAAAGAGGCCTGCCTATTTCCTGTTTCAACGTACACATTCCTGACAATATTGAAGGTATCACCCACAAACTGGGTGAAGTGATCATGCAGACCAAACTGGGTGGCGGTACTTCTGCTTACTTCGGTTCCCTGCGTGAGCGTGGTAGTGCGGTCACTGACAATGGTAAATCCAGTGGTGCTGTAAGCTTTATGCGCCTGTTTGACACTGCGATGGATACCATCAGCCAGGGTGGTGTAAGACGGGGTGCATTTGCTGCCTATATGGACATCGATCATGGTGACATCGAAGAATTCCTCTCTATCAAAGATATCGGACATCCCATCCAGAACCTGTTCAATGGTGTTTGTGTGCCTGACTACTGGATGAAAGACATGATCGATGGCGATATGGAGAAAAGGCAGATCTGGGCGAAAGTCCTGGAAAGCCGTCAGCAGAAAGGTCTGCCATACATTTTCTTCACGGACAATGTAAACAGGAACAAACCTCAGGTGTACAAAGACCAGAACCTGACCATCCACGCGAGCAACCTGTGTTCCGAAATCATGCTGCCTTCTACAGAAGATGAATCCTTCATCTGTTGTCTGTCTTCCATGAACCTGGAACTGTACGACGAATGGAAAGATACCAACGCTGTGAAACTGGCGGTATTCTTCCTCGATGCAGTATTGCAGGAGTTCATCGTAAAGACCGAAGGTAACCACTTCCTGGAGCCTGCTAACCGTTTTGCAAAAAGACACCGTGCACTGGGTCTTGGCGTATTGGGTTGGCACTCTTACCTGCAGAAGAACATGATTCCATTCGAAGGTTTACGTGCTAAACAACTGACATCTTCTATCTTCAAAGATATCCAGACCAAAGCAGAGAAAGCAAGTAAAGAACTGGCATGGATCTATGGTGAACCAGAATTGCTGAAAGGTTATGGCAAGAGAAATACCACACTGCTGGCGATTGCTCCAACCACTTCTTCCAGCGCCATCCTGGGTCAGACATCTCCTGGCATCGAGCCATTCAGCAGCAACTATTTCAAAGCAGGTCTGTCAAAAGGTAACTTCATGCGTAAAAATAAATACCTGAAAGCTTTACTGGCCGAAAGAGGTATTGACAATGAAGAAACATGGCGTAGTATCATGATGAACCATGGTAGCGTACAGCACCTGGAACAACTGACCGCTGAAGAAAAAGAAGTTTTCAAAACATTCAAGGAAATCAGTCAGCTGGAAATTATTCAGCAGGCATCTATCCGTCAGCAATATGTGGATCAGTCTCAAAGTCTGAACCTGAATATACCTTCCAATCTGCCTGTAAAAGAGGTGAACAGGTTACTGATACAAGCGTGGGAACTGGGTGTGAAAACACTCTATTATCAACGCAGCCAGAGCGTTTCCAAAGAGTTGGTAACGAACCTGGTGACTTGTAAGAGTTGTGAAGGATAATGAAATTGAAAAGGGCCGCAGCGATGCGGCCCTTTTTTTTGAATATGAATTTCATGACACAGTGAAACATTGGTAAAAGTTTACGAAGGCCGCAGGTATAGAAAGGCTGATAAGATCCAGTGGGTTAACATTTACATGCAATTGCGTATTACGAAAATTATGTGTAATAATGATCCTGATCATTGTCAATCGTTGCGTGTAACTTAATTGTAACTTGCTACCAGGATGGAACATAGACAGCTTAAATATTTTCTGAAAGCACAGGAGCTTCTTAGCTTTACTGAAGCAGCACAACAGCTGCACATCAGTCAGAGCACCCTGTCGCAACAGATCAAACAACTGGAAATGGAACTGAATACCCCGCTCTTCAACCGTATCGGCAGACAGATCACGTTGACGGAAGCGGGCACCCTGTTTACAGATTACGCCAAGCAGGCAGTGAAAAAAGCGGAAGACGGGCTGCAAATGATCAGGGACCTGAATAACCTGCAGGTCGGTACGGTCACGGTAGGTGTGGCGTATAGTCTGAAGAACTTTTTCACAAAAGCACTCATACAGTTTGCCGCTACCTTCCCTCAGATCAACCTGAAGGTAGTATACGACTCTTCACTGGGATTGTTCGACCGGTTAGACCAGTTCGAACTGGATTTCAGCCTCGCCTTTCACGAAGGGATAGATGTACCCCATTTTGCTTACCAGGAGTTGTTTAGCAGCCCTATGGTCGTGGTGGCCAACAAACAATCAAAGATTGCGAAAAAGAAGATCCTTTCCCTGCAGGAGATCTGCCAGCTACCCCTGGTCATAGCGACAAGGGGATACAGCAGTAGTCATATTATCAGTAAGACTTTTACCAGGTATGGTCTGGACCCGAAATTTTCCATTGAAGTCAATGATATTCCCACTGTATTAGACCTCGTCAAAACAGGTAAGTGGTACAGCATCGTCGTACAAACGAGTGTGATAGACGAGGACCTGGTGACGATCCCGATTGATGAAAAAACACTGGTGCGCAATACAAATATTATCTCACTGAAGGAAGCCTATGAAACCAGGGCTATAAAAGAATTCAAAAAAATCCTGATCGGTCTTAAGCATGAGGATTAGTTAATACTTTCTCATATGCTTTGCGGGCTGAACCCCTGAAAAATACTTCGCCGCAATATACATATCCGCTTTTTTCGAAAGCGCCCATCATCTTTGGGTTGTCGAAGTTCGTATCTGCCCTTACGCTGGTAATGCCCTGCTGCAAGGCCCATTCATCTATGTATTTGAGCATGATTTTGGACAGCCCTTTTCCCAGGTGTTTTTCAGAGATTGCTACACGATGGTATACCACGAAATCGCCATCAGTGAGCCATTTGCCTTCTATGGCAGCATAAGCCGGTTCGTCGTTGACAAGAATGGCTACATAGCCAAGAATTTCATCGCCTTCAGTCAACACATAGCCATGCCCCTTTTCGATGTCTTCTTTTACTACAGCCGGATTCGGATAGCCATCCTGCCATTGCCTGCTGCCATCTTCTTTTCTTCGTTGAATGGCCTGCGCCAGGATGTCCCAGATGGCCGATTGTTCTTCCAGGCTAGCTTTTCTGAAGTTGTAGTTCATATGATCTTATATTCCAGATTAATACGAGATTGATTAATAATAGTGCACACAGTGAACACAGGTAAATAGTAGTGCCGAATTGCTGGATCATAAACCCACCTATAAAAGGCGCTGCCGCCTGCGCGATGAGCGGCATACGGGCCAGCCGGCCTATAACCAGCGGGTAATGTTCAGGACCAAAAATAGCTAAAGGTAAAGTGCCCCTCAGCACAGATCGCATGCCGTTTCCAACCCCAAAGATAATTATTCCTATTGTAGCAAGGCTGGGGTGAAAGAAGAGGAGGCCGATACCGAGTAGCATAGCGAAGGTAGAAATGAACGCCATTTCGACGGCGCTACGGTTGGCGATCATGAGTTCCAGGGTACGGGCAGCGGATTGACTGGGACCGAGAAAGGCCACGATCATCAATATAGCAGACATCTCAATTTTTTTGGCGCTAAGTATGTCGATAAGGTGTATCACTACACCGGTGGTAATAATAGCGCCGATGGTAAAGTTGGCAAGAAGGAGGTAAAAGATCCTTGAACGGAAAGAAACACTGTGCCGTTGGGTGATCGTTTCCTTTATGATGGTGGGCCGGAATATGTATTTATGAATAGGATAGATCCCCAACATTAAGATCCCTGCAAGTGTGAAACAGGTATGCCGCCAGCCCAATTCATGGAGTAAAAACGAAGTAAAGGGCCATGATATAGAAGGCGCCAGACTGGCTATCAGTGTAACCCATACAATCACCTTTTTCGCCTTGCTGCCATATAGCTTTCCCAGCGAAGCAAAGAGGGCATCGTACAGCCCCATGCCCATGCCTACACCAATCACGATCCAACCCAGTACAAACAGCAAATAGCTTTGAGCATAACCAATTATAATAAGCCCTATGCCCATTATAATCCCCGTATAATGCAGGATGAAGTTCTGATCGTATTGCTGGATCATCTTCCCGATAGCCGGCAATAGCAAGCCCGAAATCAACAGCGATAAAGATAAACACCCGTATACCTGCTGGTACGACCAGCCCGTTTCCTGCATTATCGGTCCGGATAATACGGATAAAAGAAAGTAAGACCCGCCCCACAAAAGGATCTGTGACAAGCCTGATAGTAACAATACGGTATAGGATGGCTTTGAATTTTCGATAAGCTGTTCCATAAACGGCTACAAAGGTCTGAAGTTTCCTGGATCGGCAAAACGGTATTTTTCAATCCAAACCATCGAATATGCCGATTTGAAAATGGGGATGCAACATAAGTAACAGGAGGGCCATGCGTATTGCATGTACGAAAAGGTCCCCAAATAAAAAGGGGCCGCCCCCATGTATGGAGGCGCCCCATTATAGATACTATTTAACACTCAGAATATCCTTCACTCGTCCATTCTTCGGATCCAGCTCCATTACTTTTTTATAATTGATCTCAGCATTCACTTTATCACCTATCTGCGTATACGCATTGCCTAAATATTCATATGCAATGGCCGAAGTTGGAAATAGCTTTACATTCAGTTTAAACAACGCAATTCCAAACCCCGTTTGCTTGCTCTGCATAAAAATATCCCCATTGGCATTTAAAAAATCAGCATCAAATTTTCTGCCCTCCTGTTCACAAAGTGAACGCACATTTTGCTCTACATAAGGCATTCCATTCCCCGTGATCCATTTGTACAGCGTCAGCTGCGTAGGCGGTGTAAATGGTTGATACGTTCCGTCCTTCATCACTGAAATCACCCGTGGCGCCAACCTATCAGCTGACTCGCCCATATTACACAGTATCACATAACTATACCCATCTTCTGTGTACCCGATCGCCGATGTCCATGTAGGCAACCTGCCTGTCATATGCATCGTGAGGGGATAACTATAATGGGAGGGAAGCAACTGTTTCCGCTTAGCCTCTACAAATTTCAGCATATCATCCAGCGTGGCATACACGCCCTCATCCGGATGCCCGTTTTCAATATCGTCCACATTGGTTTTGGTCCCATCAGGATGCACGATCTGGCCATACGCACGATTAGTGGCCGCCAGTTTCTCGGCCCTGGTATAAGCGATCGAAGTCATGCCCAGTGGCGCCCCGATGCGTGTACGCACCGCATCGCCATAAGACTGTCCGGTTATTTTTTCTATCACCGCCCCCAGCACCACATAAGCGGAATTGGAATAAGCCTCGCCCGTACCCGGATTAAATAATAACGGTTGCCAGGAAATGATCTGCAACAGGTCGTTGAGCTTAAAATCCGTCTTCCTGATCTTCGCATAATCCGGACTATGCTCATAATCACCTAATCCGGATCGCATGGTCAGCAATTGAGCGACTGTGATCGCCTTGCCCGTCTCAGGCGGAAAAATGTTTACGAAATGGTCTACAGATGCCAGTTCATCCAGTTTTCCCTCGCTGATCAGTTGCCGGATAATTTCTTCAGTAAATTGCTTGGTAAGATAATTTGTATTGTACAGGGTATTGGCAGTCAATGGTCTTTTGGTAGAGTTCTCAGAAAAGCCGTTTTGCTTGCCGTAAAAAACAGCCCCATCTTTCAGAATCACCGCCTGTCCTGAGAACATGCCCGACTCTATCGCCTGCCGGAATAATTGTGTGAAGGGTTGTGCATAGGTTGGAATAGTCAGTATCATAGCCACCCCCAATGAAAATATGGCTTTTTTCATAGGTTTTTTGGGGGTAAATGTACGTTATATTCAATATTCCAGTATTTCTTTGATACAGGCAATGGCCTGTTCGCAATCCTGGCGGGTAATAGCGTCTAATAATTCTACATGCAGATCCTGTGTCAAGGTCATGATAGAAGTATCTCTCATGGTGTCTAGCAGGTATCTTTTTACATGTTTGGCTGTCGCCTTGTACAGGTCTTCCAGCACGGGGTTGCAGGTGGCATGGGCCATACAGCTATGAAAAGCCAGGTCTTCATCAATACTCTGCTCTATCTGCCCGGTTTTGCCAAAGTGATCCCTGCGCTGCAGCACTTCCGCCATGTTGCGGATATCCGCTTCCGTACGGTTCATAGCCGCTTTCTCCGCCATCTTGATTTCCAGCCAGGCGCGTACTTCATCTATGTGTTTAGTATCTGCCTTGCTCAGGCGAACATCGATGGGCTCGCGGGAGCTCACCATCTCATTTACAAATGAACCGACACCATGGCGTACATCGAGTATGCCAATGTTAGCAAGCAACTTTATAGCTTCCCTGATTGTCGACCGACCCACCCCAAAAGAAGCCATCATATCCGTTTCGTTCGGCAGCTTTTCGCCTACCTGATATGTACCATTGACTATCAGGTCGTTGATGCGATCCGCAACTTCTTCCGCAAGTGTTTTCCTATGTATTTTAGTCATGTCAGCTATTGAATCGTTTCTATTTTTACCACATGTCCATTATCCAGTAAAATCCTTTTTTCCAGGCAGGATGGAAGGGCCGATTCGTAATGGCCTACATAAATTAATGTTGTCCCGTTTGCGCACAATCTGTCGACAAACTTATTGAAGTATTGTGTCTGGTCATTGTCCAGTCCCTGACACGGTTCATCCAGAATTAACAATTCAGGATTCTTGATGATCGCTCTCGCCAGCAGTGCCAGGCGTTGTTTGCCCAATGGCAGGGTGTTGAGCAGTTCATGCTGTACATCCTTCAGGTTCAGGAACGCAATCAGTTCTCTTACCTTCACAGTCTGCGAGTAAGGAAGCTGTTTGAACAACCCGATAGAATCATAAAAACCGGATGCTATACTGGTGAATACTGTTGCACCGGGATCAAAATACCAGTGCAGTTCCGGACTGATTAAACCGATCTTTTCCTTGATGTCCCAGATACTTTCACCACTTCCACGTTGTTTACCAAAGAGGTAGAGGCCATCTACATATGACTGTGGATGATCTGCACAGACCAGGCTGAGTAAAGTTGATTTACCGGAACCATTGTGTCCCTGCAATAACCACTTTTCACCGGCGTTCACTTCCCAGTTAATATTATTCAGTACCTGCTTTTCACCATAGTGAATATTCATATCGACCATCTTCACTACCTGTGCTGCATGATATACTGGCTTTTCCGTGAGGAATTCAGGCAGTGGTTCCAGTTCGTGCAATATCTCGCTGGAATGCTCATTGGTAGAAGAGGATACCAGTTTACCATCAATGATCTGCGCATACTGATGCACATTATTGGGTACGCCGGAGTCGTTGGTGATCAGAATGTATTGAGATCCCACCTGGGCAAATTCTTCCAGGAGGGTGTTTAAATTCTTTCTTGAAGCTACATCCAGACCGGCGTAAGGCTGGTCCAGGATTAGCAGTTGTGGCTTGAGCCAGAGGGCCTTGATCAATTGCAGCTTTTTGTGCTCCCCGCTGGAGAGTTCTATCAGCTGAGAGTCCAGCAGTCCTCTATATCCGAGTGCATCTATAATCGTATCGGCATCGGCTAAATCGAGGTTCTTTTCTTTTCCAAAGACTTTAAAATCTCCAAGTACGGTAAGGGTTTCTCTCGCCTGTTTACGATTATAGCGCTGTTGGTAGTAAAAATTCGCGTCGCCTTCTAAGTTCTTAAAGTGGTACCAGTTGGAAACGTAGAGTACCTGCTGAGGAAGTGGGCTGTTTTTATCAAAGTTATATTCGATGTTGCCGTCGATACCTTTAGGTGTTTCTATCAGTTGGGCGAGGGTGGTTTTTCCGCTCCCGCTTATTCCGTTCAGCACCCAGTTTTGTCCACGAACTATATTCCAGTTTAAATTATCTAATACGATCTTGTCTTTAAACCTTACATTCAGATTTAAAACTTTAACAACGGACTCTGACATCATATTCCAATTTCTGAGAAGAAGAGGCAGGATGTATCATCTATAAATGAAACTCCCGGGAATCGCATACATGGATTCGAATGTAAAGAGCGTGTATCAAAAGTAAGATACACGCTCTTTAATATATTTTAGGCAGTCTTAATAGACTTCATAGCTGTCATCGCTTTACGCAGTTTTCTTCCTACTACTTCCACCGGATGGTCGCGCAGGATTGCGTTGACGTGTACCAGTTCAGCGTTATCAACGGAACCGGTTTTACCTTCGTTGAAGTTTTTACCCACCAGGTCAGTATCAACAGTCTTCATGAAACCAGCCAGCAATGGTTTACAAGCCTGATCAAACAGGTAGCAGCCATATTCAGCAGTGTCAGAAATCACACGGTTCATTTCGAACAGTTTCTTACGTGCAATAGTATTTGCAATCAGTGGTGTTTCGTGCAGAGACTCGTAGTATGCAGATTCAGCTTTGATACCAGCTTCTACCATTGTTTCGAAAGCCAGTTCCACACCTGCTCTGATGAATGCTACCATCAGGGTGTAGTTGTCAAAGTATTCCTGTTCGCCGATCTTCATGTCGCCGGCAGGTGTCTTTTCGAAAGCGGTTTCACCGGTTTCAGCTCTCCATTTCAGCAGGTTCGCATCACCATTCGCCCAGTCTTTCATCATTGTGCTGCTGAATTCACCGCTCATGATGTCATCCTGGTGTTTCTGGAACAGCGGACGCATGATGGTCTTCAGTTCTTCAGAAATTTTGAAAGCAGCTATTTTCGCAGGGTTGCTCAAACGGTCCATCATACCACTTACACCACCGTGTTTCAGGGCTTCAGTCACTACTTCTACACCGTATTGAACTAATTTGGAAGCGTAACCAGGATCGATACCTTTCTCCAGCATTTTGTCGAAAGACAGGATAGAACCGGTTTGCAGCAGACCACACAGGATGGTTTGCTCACCCATCAGGTCAGACTTTACTTCAGCTACAAAGCTGGAACGCAGTACACCAGCTCTGTGGCCACCTGTACCTACGCAATAAGCTTTCGCCTGCTCCAGGCCTTTACCTTCAGGATCGTTCTCCGGGTGAACAGCGATCAGGGTAGGTACACCAAAGCCTCTCAGGTACTCTGCTCTTACTTCAGAACCCGGGCATTTAGGTGCCACCATTATAACAGTGATGTCTTTACGGATTTGCATACCTTCTTCTACAATGTTGAACCCGTGAGAGTACAGCAGGGTAGAATTCTTTTTCATCAAAGGCATTATCTTAGTTACCACAGCAGTGTGTTGCTTGTCGGGAGTGAGGTTCACTACCACATCTGCACCTGGAATCAGTTCTTCGAATGTGCCAACCTTGAAGTTGTTGTCAGTTGCATTTTTCCAGGAATCTCTCTTGTTGTCGATTGCTTCCTGACGCAGTGCGTAGGAAATGTCCAGACCACTATCTCTGAGGTTCAGACCCTGATTTAAACCCTGAGCACCTGCTCCAACGATAACTACCTTCTTACCCTTGAGGGCAGCTACGCCGTCAGCAAATTCAGCGATGTCCATGAACTCGCATACACCTAATTGGTTCAGTTGCTCCCTGAGGGGTAAAGAATTAAAATAATTTGCCATTGCTTCTTAAAGTATTAATTAAAGTCTAAATGTTAAGTCCGATGTCGTGTCATCTGATGACAAAGTTATCAGGATTTTTATTATTGTCAATACCCATTTTATATTTCGGGAATTATTTCAAAGAGACCCGGAATTTTTTAGATATTATTTAATCAGGCTACCTTTTCTGCCTGATTTTCGAATGAGGACGGTACCACGAACCCGATTTGCCACCATCCAGTAAGGCGTAACCAGTTTTCCCGGCCTTTCTGATGTTTTAAATAGTTCCTGTTTCTCATATAGTGGGGGAATAAAAAGGCGGGTAAAAACAACAGTGAACGGGTGAGGGGAGCAAATTTAACGATTGATAACCAACTTTAACAATTTTTTGTCTACGAAAAAGGGGGTTTCATCTCTGAATTTCAGGATTTCTGACAGGGGGTATAGGTTGAATATTTCCTTCGTTATAATTTCCCCCTATGAAAAATACCTTTCATGCAATACTGATAGTTGTCATCATACTCCTGACCATATTCGTACCATATCCGCCTAAGCATTTCCTGACCATCACTGCGCGGGAATTGTACTATTCCGTGATGCTGGACAATGTGATGGCGGCAGGCGGCTATTTCCTGAATTTTTATGTCTTTATTCCCTTTTTGTATTACGGGAAAAGGGCATTTTATTTCCTGGTATTGATCGCCTATGCAGTATGCGTGATTTATGTTCCGGCAATACTCAACTACCTTTTTTCAGGGGTTCGCTTTTTAGATCAGCTTCACTTTCCGGTACCTCAGTTAGTCTTGCTGGCAGCAGCTTTCATGTTATCGTACATCGCCCGCAAACGTTATGAATGGAAACAGTTGTCAGAAGAAAAGACGGCCTTTGAATTGTCCGCCCTGAAACAACAAATGCAGCCACATTTTTTCTTCAATACGCTGAATGGCATTTATGGGTTATCTATACAGCAATCAGAAAAAACACCTGCGTATATTCTGAAACTGGCAAACATGATGCGGTATGTATTATACGAAAGTAATGCAGACAAAGTATCGCTTGCCAAAGAACTGGACCATATCAGCAACTACTGCCAGATGCAACAGCTCAGGCTTGGTTTGAATAACCAGGTATCACTGCGCATCACCGGTGAGGTAGGCACAAAACAGATTGCACCATTTATCTTAATACCATTTATCGAGAATAGTTTCAAACATGGTATCTCTTCCAGCAGGGACACACAAATGCTGATACAAATAATCACAACCACAGATACACTTCATTTTTCTGCAACAAATACAATTGTAAAAACCGCTTCGAATGACGGTGTTGGTATCAAAAATGTAAAACGCAGACTGGATTTAATTTATCCCGATCAATACACGTTGACCATCAGCCAGCAAACGCATCAATTCATCGTTCAACTCAGTGTAAATTTATGAGACCTTTAGATGCTATTACTATCGACGACGAGCCGATCGCCCACGAAATTCTATCTCTATTCAGCAAAAAACTAAACGGGATCAGGCTGAAACGACAATTTACCAATCCGGAGCAGGCATATCAATACCTGGCCAGCAATCATGTAGACCTGATCCTGCTGGATATAGAAATGGCGGATGTAAATGGTTTTTCTTTTTACAGATCGTTGCCACAGCGACCTATGGTGATCTTCACAACCGCGCATCCGGAGTATGCATTAGAAGGATTTAACGTAGCGGCGGTTGACTACCTGTTGAAACCCTTTTCGGAAGAGCGTTTTGAACAGGCGATCCTGAAAGCCGGTATGCAGAAAGATTTGCAGGAAATGGCGCACTCACTGACTATCAGGGCCGACTATGAAACGAGGAATGTGCAGCTGAAAGACATCCTTTATATCGAAGGGTTAAACAACTACGTTAAGATCTATACCACATCGGCCACACATCCCTTATTGTCGATGATGTCGCTGAAAGAGATGATGAGCCGCTTGCCGGGGCATCAGTTCATGCGCATACACAGATCTTACATCGTACCTCGCCCCAGGGTGAGCGCAATTACCAGCCGTTACGTCACGGTGGCAGGGAAAAAGCTGCCGGTAGGCGATACTTATCGAAGTAGTGTGATGACGATTCTCCAATAAAATAGCATGGTTTTCCCTTATTATTTTCTGCCGGCTATATAGGAATATAGATTTGTCAGATGAAGTATTTATTGCCTGTCACGCTACTTGCTTTTATTCCTTTGTCTGTCTGGTCACAGCCTCCCGGTCCCCCTATGCCAACCGGGCGTACGCAAAAAGTACTGCTTATTCTGAATGAAAAGACAGGAAAAACTGACACGGTTAAAATGGGTAATTTTATCAGGTTGTGGTTCTGGTCCGACAAGAAACTGAAGATGGAACAACCGCTTACCCGCACCGACTTAAGAAAACATACTTATTTTGTCGAATCCAACCTGATGGGAGTGACGGATAGTGCCCTTATATTTTTAAAACGGTCTCCATTTATCCCTGTACCACCCATTCCATTGCCTATCCCACTTCCCATCCGCCTGCCCAACAAGATCCCGATGCATGAATACGATACCATCAAATTGAGCCAGATCAAAGGTATCCGTATGGTCAACATGGGCCTGGAAGGCGCCGCTGTCGGTGTTACTATGGTTCCTGCCATGTCTATCGTACCGGATTACTTTACGACCTGGCCGGGCATGATGTTCATGCAACCCAGTATGTCTATTGTATCGACCTATGTGGGCGATGTGATGTTCCCAATGCATAAGGTGAACAGGGAACGGAAAAAGACCCATTATACCCTGGGCACCGGCGAAATACCAACGGATACCATGTACTATATCCAAAAGCGGAAGATGAATGGTGAAAACGATTATGAATGGGAAGTGGAAAGGCTGGAACGCTACGAAAAAATGTATAAACACATTAAAAAGGAGCTGTCAGACGAATTGCTGGATCATTATCAGGGGAATACCGTTTTCAGTATACCCCTGGGTGTTACCCTCATCCCGGATGGTTTCAGAAGCGGGGAAGATATGAAAACAAGGGTCAGTATCACTGAACGGAAGTTCTTCTTTGGCTTTGCTACTGAGAACTTTATCACCGACCGGCACCGCATCGGGAATGAATTGACCCTCAACAGGACGGAACGGTTTATGTCCATAACAGGTACCAACAGTATTGCCATCAATTCTTCAATGGGAATGATCCTGTCTAACTTCACTTACCTGAAGTGGGGCCTGAAAGGCATTTACAGTGAGGGGTACAAGCAGCGGCAATGGATTAAGATTCACCAGCTGGACGAAGAAATCGCTGCTTCCGAAGAGATAGACGATATAGAAACCGGGCTGCTGATGGCAAAGCGGAATTACTTCAGGTCCATGCTGGCAGCTGAGCCGAAACCCTACCTGCTATTCGGGGTAGGGGCCGTGAATACCACCCTGATCAAAGTAAAGGGCAGTGAGGCCAGCGGTATCGGCTCTACGGACTACTCCCAGCAGAAATTTGCACTGGAAGGTGGGTTTGGAATGTTCACCCGCGTGGGAAAACGCCTCACGTACGACTTTTCTGCCAAATACATCTGGACGCCGAAGTACAGTCCTTACATCGGCGGATTGGAGCGCTATAGCGGGTTTAGATTACAGCTGAACATCGGTTATATGTCAGGCGTGTCTTTTATGAGAATGAGGAGAATATTAAAGATGGCAAATACTAACAGAGATCCTAAAGGTGATGAATTAAAGCTATAAATTGGATATTTGATATTTTTTTATAATTTACGGTCCCATATTTTACTATCCTATGAGTATTGAAAAGATCGTATTTGACAAGGCGTATGACGGCCCTATTGATGCAGACATTGACTGGGTGGCCGGCGGAAATTTTGACGGCTATATCTACAAAACCACTTTACGTTTTACAGAAGAAAAGAATGAAGTAGTCCTCACTACTAAGATTGTAGACCAGTCCAGGTATGATGGAGAGGAATTTGATACAAATGATATCGGAACATTTTCAGTTTCTGACAAACGGGCAATTGTTTGCCAGTTCCCCGGTTTCGATATGAGAGGAAGATTCCTGGGCGAAAATTGCGAATTTATTGCGTTTTCTATCTGGTATAATAAGGACAGGACCCGCACTTACTCCAAGGTGTATACGCTTACAGCCGACTAAAATGCGTATCCTGCAGGGATGGAAATATCTTCAAAGAGGCAGGAGGAGGTATCTTTGAAGATACCCAAATCGTGCATTTCAAATTTGCAACAGGGGGTAGGTAGCGGGCGCAGCTAATCGGGGAATCTCTTACTGGATAGGTTCGCCGGTCTCTACAACAGCATTTCAGGTATCAAAAATTGTAGAGAAATCTCTTATATCATTCATTACTTGAAATTAATAAAAATTACTAATTTTGCGGCGCCCCAATAGCCGGGTGATTTACACTTATGTGCAAAGACCAGATTACCATTTTACTGGTAGATGATGATATTGAAGACCAGACACTACTTTCTGAAGCCATTCATAAAATAGCGCCAGCTATTTGTATTAAATTATTCAATAACGGGTCTGAGGTTTTACATTATTTATCTTCCAGGGAGGATGACACACCTTGTTTAATAGTATTGGATTACAACATGCCGGGCATCAATGGCCTACAGGTGCTGGAGCGGATTGGAGAAATCCACAGGCTCATCAGCATTCCCAAAATAGTTTGGAGTACGTCCAATTCTCATCACTTTAGAACACAATGTTTGAACGCCGGAGCATTCAGGTATATCGTAAAGCCGCAAAATCTGCATGACCTGAACCAGATTGCAGCGGATATTATTGATACTTGTGAGCGGGCGGCTTAGGTTATAAAAAATAATAGCGGGGCACCCCGCTATTATTTTTTATTTAATTGCCTGCTTCAGAAACTCGTTGTTGAGGTTGATATACTCCTGTATATTTTCTTTCTTTGCCAGCTCTATACTCTCTTTGGAAGAAGCAATTGCACCGGCTTTATCACCAGCTTTCAACTGTATCTTCGCTTTCCAGTATTTAATATAAAATACGTTTGGCTGTGCCTTGTCCATTTCATTGATCCATTCCAGCGCTTTTTTAGCATCGATATTATTGTCGTAATAATATTGTGCTGCCTGCATGTAAGGCTTCTTTTCTGTCGCCATAGCAGAATCAATGCTTGCCATGATCTCAGCTTTCTGATCGACCGTCATGTGCAGTTGCACCTGTGTATGATCCCATGAAATGCTCAATACAGCAGCAGCGGGCTTTACATTTTCGAAAGCCATGGTGTAAGTTTCTACTGCATAAGGCAGGGTTGATGGCTTTACATCAAAACGCAACAGATCGTCCTCTTTGCTGTAGGAATAGGAACCCCACTGATTGGATTTTTTGCTGATGATGATCGTCCATTTATCCTTTTCAGGAATAGCGAACAGGCCATAAGTTCCTGCTTCGATCTTGTGACCTTCTATGCTTACCGCATCTTCAAAGGTAATAGCAGGAATACCGTTCGCACCCAGTCTCCATACGGAACCGTAAGGTACCAGGCCACCAAAGATCTTACGACCATTCATGTTTGGACGGTTGTACTTTAATGTTACATCGTGAATACCTACTTTTTGTGTGATGCTGGTCTCGCTGCTGGCAGCTGGTACTTTCAAGGTTTGCGCATATATCCCGGTTGATAGTGAAAGGGATATAAGGGTGGTAATTATAGTTTTCATTGGGCAAATGTAGGCTAATTCTCTAACAGATGAATAGCGTCAGCAATCCTTAAAGCTGCCATGGAGTTGTTCACATGCAGCTTTTGCAGAATATTCTGCCGGTGCCTGTTCACCGTATACACACTAATAGAAAACCGCGTTGCAATCTCCTTACTGCTACTGCCAGTCCTGATCATACGCAGTACATCTTTTTCTCTTTCTGAGAGAATATCATTGACCTGTTGCCTGTCTGGCAACATGATTTTTCCCGTTCTTGAATTCACGATCCGCCCGAAATAATTATCACTTTCCACCTGCTGCGGAGGAAAATTGTACAGGCACAGCGCCATCCACACACTGCCATTATCCGCACTCCTGATATAGAACATACGGTGTTGCACTGGTACATATTCCTCCTGGGCATTCCGCATATGAAGAATACTGTTTACATAGTAATCGTATCGTTCATGATTCGGCAGGTCCTTCAGCATATGGAAGAATTGAAGTTCCATCGCATGTTTTGCTTCCAGGTCATCCGGCCGTATCCGGCTAAATAAATCTTCTTCCCAGATAGAGTCGACCTCCGATCCAATGTCCAGTCCCAATGCGGCCCCCACGCCACCGGAATAGATATAACTCCTGTTAGCCTTCAGGTCACTCAGTACCGCCACCGCATTTTCGATACCCGCATACATCTTCGCGACCAACTGGCACTGGGCCAGCGGAGAATCCTGTTGCGAAAAGGATTGCGTCAACAGCGTATCATTCAGTATATTTTGGTTATTATTAACCATTGCACGTTGCATAACCAGCATTTACATTTGCAAAAATAATAATTCAACAGGTATGAAAAAGATTCTCTGGACCGTAGCTTCCCTCATCGCCATGCAGAGCCTATCTGCACAGACCCTTGAGAAAATGCAGTGGTATAACGAACCCGCCAGATGGGATATTAAGGATAAGGCATTGACTATGTTCGTGACCCCGCAAACAGATTACTGGCGTATTTCCCACTATGGCTTTACGGTAGACGACGCTCCTTTTTATTATGCTAACTACGGCGGGGAATTTGAAGTAAAGGTAAAACTCACCGGCAATTATAAAGCACGTTTCGATCAGATGGGCCTGATGATCAGAACAGACCAGGAAAACTATATCAAGACAGGAGTGGAGTTTGTAGATGGTAAGTTCAATGTAAGCACCGTTGTGACCCACAAAACCAGCGACTGGTCTGTAACCACCCTGGAAAAGGTGCCGCCGTTCATCTGGATCAAAGCCGTAAGAAGACTGGATGCAGTAGAGATCTTTTACTCTTTTGACGATGTGAATTATGTCATGACCCGCAACTGTCCTTTGCAGGACAATCGCCCTGTAATGGTAGGTCTGATGGCTGCTTCTCCTGATGGACAGGGTTTCGAAGCAAAGTTCGATAACTTTACCGTAAAGCATTTACCTGACCAGCGTCGATTAGAGTGGTTGAATAAAAAATAAAACATTGTTGCATTTATTGGGGATGATCTTATATCTTTGCCGCGTGTCTGATAAGAGAAATATCATCTTCAAAAGATGTCTTGCCTGGTGCCTGCTTGCCTTACTGGCAGTAGTACACAGTGTAAAGATGTTCCACCACCATGCCGAACCGCAGGGGGAGGGGCGACAATTGCAGATAATTTCTTTTCAGCAGCCCGGTCATCATTGCGCCATTTGCGACTTTCACCTCACCAGAGATGTGGAGGTACCGGGTCTGCCCACTTATTTCCCTCCTTTACAGCCTGTCGTACAGCAGTATGTTGCATATACAGCAGGCTTTATTTCCCTCACCTCCCTTCACTACCCACTTCGCGGCCCGCCTGCAATAGCCTGACTGTTTTTTTTTTATGACGTGAACACCCGTTCGCGCAGGGCTTATTTTTTCAAAATATTACAATGAAGTGGACTATACCCGGCATATTATTGCTGTTATTTTGCGTGCTCCAAACTCACGCGCAGACACCATTAAATGAAGTAACCGTCACGGCATCCGCCATGCCGGTAGAGCTGCGAAAGATCTCATCCAGCGTCTCTATCATCAAGAGCAGTGATCCTGAGATGAAACAGATACAAACCATTGATGAGGCATTAAGATACATACCCGGCGTTGCAGTAGATCGAAACAGGGGATTGACCACTACTGGTTCTCACACCACTGTAACCCTGAGAGGTACTGGCTCCGCAGGGCGTACACTGATCCTGAAAGATGGCATTCCATTAAATGATACTTACACCGGTGGGGTTTCCTTATGGAACAGCATTGCGTCCAACAGTATTGCAAGAATTGAGGTTGTACGCGGTCCCGGGTCTTCTATTTACGGTTCCAGTTCTATGGGGGGTACGATTAATTTGGTGACTGAAAATCCCCGCAAACAAACCACGTTCGGCGCAGATGTACGCTATGGATCTATGAATACTTTAATCACTAATGTGAAAGCCGGTAAGCTCTTTAACAACGGCTTTGGCATTATTGCATTTATAGAGTATAAGAAAACAGGTGGTTACCAATACATGGCAGATAGCCTATGGAAAAGCTATTACCAAAAGCCAGTCATGGAATTATTAAATGCAAATGTAAAGGTCGTGTATCAGCTGAATGAACGATCCAAACTGGAAGGTATCGTAGACCTGCACACTGAAAACCCCGCTTCCGGTACATCCATATTATATAAGGAGAAAAACAATGTAGCCAATTTCCTCCTGCGGTATACAGGAAAAAATAACTGGTTCGACTATAGCGCTTCCGCTTATTATAATCATGAGAAAATGAATACGGATGCCCTGAATTACAATACGGAAAAAGGGGCCTTTAGCACTAACTATTATACAACTAATGTACCTGTTGATGTAATGGGTTTTATTGGGAAGATCAGCCGTAAAATAGGCGTAAATGACCTGACTATTGGCGGAGATATAAGATTAAATAAATTGTCATCAGAAAAATATTATTACGGCAAAGGCAATCAAAACTATTCCGGCAATCAGAATTTCTATTCCTTATTTATAAATGATGATCTGTCTGTAGGCAATTCCCTGAATTTCAATGTAGGCTTGCGCTGGGATAACTGGCACAATAACAATGGTAAATTTTACGATAACCAAAGTGGTACACCGACGGCTATTCATTACAGCAATGCTTCTTCGTCAGTATTGTCTCCCAAAGCAGGTGTAGTATATCGTATCAATGACCAGTTCCGGCTCAGGGCTGTATATGCCATGGGCTTCAAGGCGCCCAGTATGTATTACATGTACAATTCGTCACTGCTGGGTAGTACTTTCCGCTTAGGAAATCCGGATCTGAAACCTGAGCGGATGGTGTATTCTGTAGAAGCAGGTGCTGATTATACCATCGGTCAGGTGCTGGAAGTAGCTGCTACCGCTTACACATCCCGCTATAAAGACTTCCTGGATGCGGTGCTCATAGATGCTTCAAAGGTGCCCTCATACTTTGATCCGGGTTCATGGGCTGTACGTCAATACATTAATATCGGTGCAGTCCGGCTCTCAGGTATAGAGGCATCTGTACGTTACAAAGTGGCACCTTATCTCACCACGATACTGAGTTATTTCTACAATAACTCAAAGATCCTCAGGTACGAATCCAATACCGCCTACGAAGGCAATGAAATGGACGGCAACCCGCATCATCGATTGGATGGCGGTATCGCATTTTCAAAAGCCAAACTCTTTGATGCAAGTGTTTGGGTAAGGTATGCCGATAAAAGTTATGGTGATCTGGAAAATACCAAAGCAAGAGAGCTGGCAGCTACCACTGTATTTGATATAAGGGTCGCAAAACAGATCGCAAAATTCAATGTATATGCCAATGTTTTGAACCTGTTTGATAAGTTGTATTACGGCTACTATGGCTCTGCCACCAGTTATTATTATGCACCCCGCCGCTCATTTAATGTAGGCGTATCTTATAATTTATGAAGAAATCAGTGATCCTGTTATGGGCAATGTTATTTACCACAATTATATCCGCCCAGGTAAAAGTAAGCCTGGTCCTGTCTGACAATTTTAGTCAGACAGGTGCCAGGGTAAAGGAGTTATTGGCGAATGACTGCAATATGCATGTATTCTCCACAGCTTCTTATGATAGTGCACAGGCGGTATGGCTGGGGCAGTCTGATCTCATATTTGTATATATCCATGCCTCTTCGGTATTCGAACAGGTACGCCCACAAATAATAAAGGCAGTCTCACATGGCGCGAAAGTTTACGTACTGGGCACCACCCCCGATGAGGAAAGCTATAAAAAGGATGGTGTCATCTTCAACCAGAAGGTATTGAGCTACTTTGCGCAGGCGAGCCTGGAGAACCTTAAAAACATGGTACGCTTCTGCCTGAACAAAGACTTCAAAACCAACTTAGATTACAAAGACGTGATCCGCTACCCGGAGAATGCGATCTATAATCTTACCACCGATTCAGTATGTAGTAGTGTTGAAATTTATAAAAATACCTACAAACATTACAAACCCGGCCAGCCCTGGATCGGCCTCTATAGTTTTCGTTACGAGTTCCTGACAGGGCAACATGGATACATAGATAAACATGTGGAAGCGCTGGAACTGGCAGGGTACAATGTTATGCCTTTCTTTGGTTTCCCGATGGTAAATGCTTTAAAGCAATTCGGTGCTGATCTCAACCTGCTCATTACAGCATCTACCTTAACAGGATCATCTACAGAAGCATTACAGGAACAGTTTGCAAAAATGAAGATCCCTGTTATCAGTATTATTCAGTTAGATGGCAGTTATGAAGAATGGGCACATTCAAAGACGGGTCTCAGTATCTTTGCAAGAGGGATGTACCTGAGCAGACCTGAACTGACAGGACAAATACAACCTACGGTTACCAGTAGCCAGGAGTTAAGGAATGGCATCGTAGAAAAAACCGTCATTCCGGATCGTGTAAAACGCCTCGTAGACAGGATGACTGCCTTGATCAACCTGCAAAACCAACCTAACAAAGACAAACATATTGCAATCGTATATTATTCCAACCCTCCGGGTAAAGATAATGTAGGCGCCAGTTACCTGAATGTATTACCTGCCAGTATGGAAACGATTCTCCATAGAATGCAGCAGGAAGGATATAATTTAGGTAGTGATAGCTTGTCTGTATTCAAAGACGTAATGAAACAGGGACGGAACATCGGTACCTGGGCACCTGCCGAAATAGATCGTCTCGTGAAATATGGTCATCCTGTATTAGTTTCCATGGAAGAATACCAGCAGTGGTTTGCCACCCTAAGCGTATCTTTCCAGAAACAGGTGATTGCCAAATGGGGGGCACCTGCATTTTCGAAAATAATGACATGGCGCGATGCGCAGGGCAAAGCTTACTTTGTACTACCTGCTGTGCAATATGGCAATATTATGCTCCTCCCACAACCTGCCCGTGGCTGGGATCAGGATGTAAATACCATGTATCATGATATTACATTGCCACCACATCATCAGTATATCGCGTTTTATTTGTACCTGAAACATAAATACCATGCAGACGCGCTCATTCACCTGGGTACACATGGTACGCACGAGTGGCTGAGTGGGAAGGAAACAGGTTTGAATGATGATGATGCCCCCGAAGCACTGATCAATAACATGGTGAACATTTATCCCTACATCGTAGATGATGTAGGTGAAGGATTACAGGCAAAAAGAAGAGGGATGGCCATCGTGATCGATCATATGACACCACCATTTGATAGTGCAGGGTTAAACCCGCAGATGAAAGAATTAGGTGCGCTGATCAATGAATACATGGCTGCAAAAGAAAAGAGCGAGGTATTGGCAAATGCAAAACTAGGGGCCATCAAAGCACGCTGTGTCCAACTTTCCCTTACAAAAGAATTTAATAAAGGCATTCAATCGCTTGAACATTTCGTACAGGAAACAGGCGAAAAACAAACACCCTTTGGTCTCCATACTTTCGGTGTCTCGCCGCCTGATACCAACCGCAATGTCATTGCCAGTGGTCCTGCTGAAATGAATGCACTCATGGATGCCCTCAATGGAAAATACATCCCCGCAGGGCAGGGAAATGATCCTATTCGTAATCCTGCATCTCTGCCTACAGGGAAGAACTTTTATGCTTTCGATCCGGCTAAACTACCCTCTAAAGATGTATACAAAGCCGGCAGTGATCTGGCCGAAGAACTCATTGCCCGCTGTGATACTTTTCCTGAAAAGGTCACATTCAATCTTTGGTCTACAGAGACGATCCGGCATGAAGGCGTGATTGAATCACAGATATTACGGCTCATGGGGGTAGAACCTACTTACGATAGCTTTGGGCGGGTAAGCGGTGTAAAGCTTTCGCAGTTAAACCGTCCAAGAGTAGATGTCGTCATTATTCCATCTGGTTTATACAGGGATATGTTCCCTAATTTGATGGAACTTTTAGACAAAGCCGTCTCTCTTGTGAAAGAAGCAGATGAACCGGATAACTATGTGCGCAGGCATATTTTAGCTACCCAACAAAAACTAAAAGCCGGCGGTATCGACGACTCCCTCGCTGCCAGGCTCGCCGCTGTCAGAATGTTCTCCGTACCCAGTGGCGCCTACGGCACCGGCCTCGATGATGTGATCCAATCCTCAGGTACCTGGAATGATGAAACACAGGTATCTGATGTATACTTTAACAGGATGAGCCACTTATACGGCCAGCATTTCTGGGGTGATAAAGCAGAGGCGATCGATAGCAGCTTACCACAAAACCTCAGTATGCAACTGATGAAAAGCACGCTCTCCGGCACACAGGTCGTAGTGCACAGTCGCTCCTCCAATCTCTATGGCGCACTGGATAATGATGACCTGTTCCAATACCTTGGAGGTGCTGCGATGGCTATAAGGGCGATCGATGGTAAATCTCCTGCCGTAGTTATTTCTAATCTAACAAAAGGAAAAGGTGTACAGGAATCACTGGATACCTACATCGGCCAGGAATTGCAAAGCCGGTACCTGAATCCCCGATGGATAGACAAAATGCTGCAGGAAGGCTACGCCGGTGGCAGAATGATCAATAAAGTGGTTGCGAACGTATGGGGCTGGCAGGTCACCGTACCCGAAGCGATTGATGAAAATAACTGGCAGCAGTTATACAATACCTACATCAATACCCGGCGCAAAAAACAATTTGCTGAAGGGCATAATTTATATGCTTACCAGGTGATGATCTCCCGTATGCTGGAAGTAGTGCGGAAAGACTATTGGCACCCGGATCAGTCGGTGACTAAAAATCTCGTAACAGAATATATCCAGACCATGCGGGAAACCGGTCTGTCATGCAATGAAAATGTATGTGGTAATGAAGCTTTGTCAGCGTTTGTAAAAGGACAGATCACCAATCAGAAAGACCTGGATGATTTCAATAAAATTCAGCAGAAGAGCGAGCAGAAAGCACCAGCTACACAGTTACAGTTTCAGTCAGAAAAGCCGGGGTTATGACCCGGCTTTTTCTATAGATATCTGATGACCTTTACAAACCGTCCCATATAATACTTATCAAGTGTAGTCTCCGTAACACCATACGCCTTCCCTGACGTAGAATGAATAAACACAACACTGTCACCTACCTGCGTAATAATTCCCATATGCCCAACAGTACGAACTGTACTATCAGTGCCTGTAAATAAGATCAGATCTCCAGGTTGCGCCTCTGACAGTGCAACAGGCCTGCCTTCATTGGTAAATCCCACACTGCTTCGGGGTACATCGATCCTGAAATGATTAAACACATACGTAATAAATCCGGAGCAATCAACACCTACGCCGGGATCGGTCGAACCATATTTATAAGGGGTGCCTTTCAGCGTTTTGGCAAAGCGGAGAACCTTGTTCGTCAGGGTAGTAGTATCTACAGGTGCTACGATGAGCGTAGAATCAATGCCCCGTTCTATGGGTACATCATTACAGGCAAAAACTAAGGATAGCAATAAGGTATTCAACATAAGTATAACGGCAGGGCATACGGAGATTATCATCTGTATGCCACTGCTGTAAATATACTTATTTTTTATCATCTTCCTCATCTTCCTCCCCGTTATCAGGCAAATCGTTATGTGACGCCATTTCTTCTCCCACTTTGCGTACAAGCGTAGAGATCGGTCCGTCCATATGCTCCTCAGGATGGCCTCCCGTGGTTTCCGGATCGGGTTTTACTATTGGCTCGTCCTGTTTCTTTTTGGGATCTTGCTGTATCATTTCACATCGTTTTGTTTCAATGATTCAGGTAAAAAAATCATGCCTACATTTGCAGCTATGAAAAATGTACTGTTATTGCTCCTGTTATTCCACCAGGGGGTAAGCGCACAACTTATAAGGAAGGATAGCCTTCAGAGCTACAATAAGACCCTGAAACCCGGGGAAATGAAATCTGACCTGACCACTTTTCTTAACATCCGTAAAGCGGCTAATTCAGGCCTTTACCGGTATCGGTCCCAAAAGCAGATAGACAGCATTTATAAATGGGCATTTAAGGAAGTAAAAAAGCCCATGACAACACTGGAATTCTTCCATATTATCCTGCAACTCACAGATTTTGAAGGTAGTTGTCACAACTATACCGAACCCGGGTCAGCACTGGTGGAATATTTAAACCGCCAGAAAGCCTTCTTCCCTTATGCATTGAAATACATAGAAGGGAAAATAGTCTTCAATAACAGCGGTGAACAAATTCCTGTAGGCGCTGAAATATTGAGCATTAACGGTGTTCCTGCGCAACAACTGATGCAATCCTTCTACAAGTACTGCACTACAGATGGCTTTAATATCACTCAAAAACAATCCAATAGCGTAGATAGAAGTTATGGTATCAGGTACCTCTATGAATATGGTGTCAATGATAGCTTTAAAATAGCTTACCGTGCGCCGGGAAGTAATCAGTCCCAAACCATCACTGCTGCTGCCATCACAAACGATGAACGGAATGCGATGTTTCCAAAACGCTATAGCGCACCGGTAGATAGTATTACCGACTGGCGGGTACAGCCTTCTTATAGTTTTAAAATGGTCAATCCGAATACGGGTCTGTTCAATTTCCGCATATTCAATATGGCGGATGATGATATGGATCCCCGCTTCCCCGGTTATGTAAAATACCTCGATAGTGTTTTCCGGTTGCTGGCGCAAAATAATGTGCCCAATCTCATCATTGATCTGCGTGGCAATCCCGGTGGTAGCGATCCTACCTTCGAGCAACCTGTAATGTACCTGACGGATTCAAATTTCAAAGAGAATGCAGTAGCCTATAGCATTTTGGGAGACGGTATTCCATATGAGCAATACTTCTGGGGCACTTCTACCTCGCATAAAATGGATTCGGTGGAAAAGGTAGAGGGCAAGAAATTTTTAAAGGATTATTTTCCTGTTTTAATAAATGGGCGAAATATGCAGAATCCCAAATACAACCCTGTTTATCATCCAAAAAGTCCCGGATATAAAGGCAAATTGTATATGCTGATTGATGAAAATGTTGCTTCTGCGGGTTCGCACATGGCATCGCTGGTGAAAGCATATGCAAGGAATGTAACGGTAGTTGGGGTAGAGACGACAGGTGGGTATTATTACCACAATGGACACATGTCGCTGGTATATGAATTGCCGAATTCAAAGATCAAATCGAAGTTTTCAATAGTACATGTAGAGCAGGATGCGGTGGTGAAACCTGACCAGCCGGAGGGTAGGGGGATAATTCCTGATTATACGGTATGGCCTGCGTTTGAAGGTTTTATGCAAAACAGGGATACGCAGATGGAGTATGTTTTAAAACTGATCAATGATGGAGGTATTTGATCTTAAACCATTGCTCAGGGATGTCTTCCTGAACTGTCCCGCTGTCAGGCCTTCCTGTCGTTTAAACAATTTATTTAAATGACTTTCGTCTGTAAAGCCTAATTCCTCTGCAATCTGGGAAATAGACAGGCTGCTATACCTAAGGCGGCTCTTGGCCAGTTCCAGTTTATAATCCAGTATAAACTGCCGGATGGTTTTGCCTGTCTTTTTATTAAAATAGGCACCGATGTAATCTTTCGAAAGATTGAAATGGGCAGCTATGCCATTCAGGCTGATCTTCTCGTTGTCATATATATTATGTTGAATAAACTGGGTCATTTCATAGCCGGCCGATTCTACCTGTACAGGGATTTCACTTGTTACAGGTTGTTGGGCATAGCGTGCGATGATATTTAACAGTAAAAAAACAAGATTTTGGAGCACGACTTCCCTGAAAATGCCATTTTGCTCCCATTCTGTCACAATCCTTTGGATGAGTGCACCGGAAAATTCCCTGTCAGCTTCATTTAACCCGATGAACCCTTTAAAATGTCCGGCGTGTTGAAAAATATATTCCAGCTGGCGGAAGTAATGACTCAGTTCCGGTTTGTCGTATCCGATAGGAGAATTGCGTCCGAATAACGCTGCCGTAAAATCGATAATTACGAAAGAAGACCTGCTGGCGGCAAGAAACGCGTGTTTGTCTGCAGGGTTGAGGAGGAACAGGTCACCCTTGCCATAAGGGAACTGATTATCATTGATTAAATGCATACCTCGACCATCCCTTATAAAGATGATCTCAAAACAGTCATGCCTGTGCATAGGGGTATGATCTGCAAAATACTCCTTAATGGCCAGGGCAAAGTCACTTTTAATCATGCAGGAAAATTACGGAAATATCCTCGTTTTTTACCTGTTTTAGGAAAAAGCCCCAGGGTACTTTTGAACCATGAAATATCATTTATCCGATCTGATCCGGATAGCAGGCGCCGCCCTGGCGCTGGGACTATCCCTGTCCGGTTTTTTGCCGTACATCATTATCCCTGTTGCAGCCACCCTGATTTGTGGTTATCCTATGTTTAAAGAGGCTTTTGACGCTATCAGGGAGCGTCATATGACCATGGAACTCTCGATGTCGATAGCCGTAATGGCCACGTTGCTGGTAGGGCAGTATACAACAGGGTTGGTTATTACGCTATTTGTTCTCATTGCCGAATTACTGGAACACCTGATCGTAGATCGTGGCCGCGATGCATTAACGGGGTTGGCTGCATTGATGCCACAAACCGCTAAGGACCTGCAACCCGGGGATACGGTTGTTGTAAAACCCGGGTCACATATCCCGGTGGATGGTATTGTGCTCAAAGGGAACAGCTTTGTAAACCAGGCCGCTATTACAGGAGAATCGTTGCCGGTAGAAAAAAGCCTCAATAGCGAAGTATTGGCAGGCACCATCAACCAGGATGGCGTACTGGAGATCATTGCAACCAGTGTAGGGAAAGATACCGTTTTTGGCCGGATTATAGGCGTGATGGAATCAATCCGGACCACGCAGTCCCCCATCGAAAAAACGGCTGATAAACTGGCTGCAAGACTCGTGTATTTTGCCCTCGGGGGTGCGGTGATCACCTACCTCATTACGCATAATATAAATGCTACCATCTCCGCGCTTGTAGTGACCGGTGCCTGTGGTGTGGCAGCTGGTACGCCACTCGCAATCTTAGCAGGCATTGGTCGTGCGGCCCGCGAAGGTGTAGTCATAAAAGGGGGCGTTTATTTAGAACAACTGGCGCAGGCAGATACCGTAATCTTAGACAAGACAGGCACATTAACATTGAATCAAGCTGTAGTTACAGACATTACAAGCTTTGACGGCATTGGCCGGAACATGCTTCTGACCTTGCTTTCCACTGGCGAGCAGCATTCCGATCACCCATTGGCCGGGGCTATCATGGATGCTGCAAAGAAGGAAGCTATCCTGCCGGTTGACTATGATACCTATAATTACCTCCCTGGAAAAGGGCTAGAATTTTCCCGGCAAAATACCAGGTACCTGATCGGGAATGCAGGTCTTTTTGCTGAAAACAATATCGACTTACACGTTGCACAACAATGGTTGGATACAGCCCGTCAAAACGGTGAATCAACTGTTTTAATCAGTAATGATCAACATATTTTAGGTGGCGCCCGAATCATCGACGTGATTCGTTCCGAAGCGCGCGAGGCCATTTCAGACCTGCATGATCATCACTTAAGAACCATTTTATTGTCCGGCGATAATGCTGCCAGTGTGGCGGGTACCGGTAAAAGTCTGCGCGTGGACGAAGCCATTGGCAACCTGCTGCCTGCAGATAAATTAGGGTACATTTCCAGTCTGAAATCCCGTGGCCACAAAGTAATTATGGTCGGCGATGGTATCAACGATGCGCCAGCCCTTATGGAAGCCAATGTAGGCATTGCCATGGGTACCAGTTCCCATGTGGCTTTCGAAAGTGCAGACATGGTGCTCACGAACAATGACTTACGAAAAGTAGCGACCGCTATTACGATTGCCAGGAAATGCATGAATGTGATTCAGTTTAATTTCTGGGGCACCATCATTGTAGATGCTATCGGCATTGTACTGGCTTTCCTGGGGTATTTGAGTCCCATGACAGCCGCAATGATCCATGTAGGTTCTGAATTGATTTTTATTCTGAATGCTGCCCGGTTATTTAGAAAAGGGTAAAGAGGTATATTGATCGCCTGTGCTAATATTGTAATGTGGAACGTCCTGATTAAACTTGACGGATAGGAATTTCAACCAAATGGTAAATAGTTTTAACCAAAAATATCAAACCTGCTTCAGCGCTGCCCTGTTTAAGGACAGAACAGAAGCAGTTACTGTCTGATTTCTTAGCTGCCCGGAACTAAGCAATCCTGGGTAGCCTTACTGCGGTCAGCACAATGCACCCCGCCTGTTTGCTGCCATCCTTACAGGAATCATCCTGCATTATATCGGCCACTGCTGTATGTGTACCATAATGTGCCACTACGCCATTTACGACCCCTTCCATCAGTTCCAGGTTGGAGTAATCATAAAATATAGGCTCGACCTTGATAATAGACCTGAATTCCTGTTCCAGCTGGAACCTGATTTTCTTCTCTACGTCAGGCAATGCCAGTTCGTTACATTTCACGGCATTAATGATCACCTGGGTATCCCATACGATTCGCTCTTTTACCCAGCCAAAATAGTTTTTCCCTGAAGTAATAATTTGTTCTTGTTTAAAGTTGTGATCAGGAATCAGTTTGTTGATCTCTTCAATAATGTGGCTTTTAGAGTAATCCATTTTAATTGTAATTTTTATCGACGGTCTTTTTCAACTGTGAGATTAATACTTCCCGCATTGATAATTCATGTTCAAAATTTCCCCTTTGAGTGATCTTTGTCATTCATAGCATAAAACGTGGTATAGGCGGGTTATCAGTTCAACAATTTAGACAATTGTAGTTAAATAATCAAAAGCTGGCTATTTTATTTATACCTTGCGGAGGATGCTAATTATGCTCATTACGGTCTATGTGCTACTGACCGGCTTTTACCGGTTTTTTACATTGTCGGGGTTCCCTCCCTCGGCATGCCTGTTGGCGGTCTCCTAACGTTTACGAATAATTCTTAATTTTTAATCATGAAAATGATTTTTTTAATCGTCTCCTTTTTAATGGGAGCGGTAGCGCTATATGCGCAAACGCCGGTTGTAAAAGTGGCGGTATTGTTATACCCGGGAGTGGAACTACAGGACTTTGCAGGCCCGGCAGATGTATTTACAAAAGCAGGGGAAATAACAGGTGGAGCCTACCAGTTATATACCGTATCAATGAAACAGGAACCGGTGTATACAGAAGGGCATGTGGGTATACAAGCAGATTACCCCATCCGGCGGATGCCAAAGACGGATGTCCTGGTGATTCCCGGTGCATCGATGGTCACGATTGATTCGCTTAGAAAGGATAGTGCAATGCTATCGCTGCTCAGGCAATACCAGGACAGTGTTTCTATAGTGATGTCTGTATGTACCGGTGCTTATTTGCTCGCGGCGGCTGGCTTGCTGGATCATCAGGAAGCCACGACCCACTTCTTTGTGGCGGATGATTTTGCAAAGGCATTCCCTGGCATCACCTTGGTCAGAGACGTCCGCTATGTAGATGAAGGGAATATCCTGACCACTGCTGGAGTGACTTCCGGAATAGATGGTGCCCTGCACCTGGTAGAGCGCTATAGCGGAGACCGCATTGCAGGCATGGTGGCAAGGGGCATGCAGTATACCCCGCATAGGGAAGAAGCCTGGCCACAGGCCCCTACGGGTATGAACCTGAAAGGGGATGCGGATGTAATATGCGGGATGATAGCAATAGATAAAAATGTATATGCTGAGTACAAGGGGAAGAGGTATTATTTCTGTTCTGAAACCTGCAAAAAAGCCTTTCTGAAGCATCCGGGAAGGTATGTACCAGGGTCGTAGCTATAGTATAGCTTCGTTATAATACCGACACTATATCGACACTATAAGGTCACTATAAGGTCACCTCAATATCCCCGGGATAATGAGGTGACCTTATAGTGCTCTTTTGGTACCCTTTTGGCACTATAGCTACAACGAAGCCAGGGCGTCAATCGACCTTCAACGCATATTACATTTCATTGAAATGATTCATTTCGGAAGTAGTAAAAGGATACGCATTAAGATGAATGGTCCTTTTTATAGGTGCGAAAGGTGGTGGCAGTTCTTTTTTTGAAATAATTGGAGAGGTGACTTTCGTCGGTAAAGCCAAATTCGTCGGCGATTTGCCGGAGGGTAAGACCGGCTGCAACGCGGCCTTCAATGAGTTTTATCCGGTAGTTGTCAATGTATTCTCTGAAAGAGATGCCATAGTTGTTTTTAAAGTACTTGCCGAAGTAGTTTTGAGAGATGTTGAAGGTTTGGGACAGTTGTTTTACCTGGATCTTTTCTGGTTCATAGATGTGTTGGTGAATGAAGGATATCAAAGCCTGTTTGTCATTGTTCCAGCTATAGGGTGTATTCAGGTCTCCCCATTGTTGCTGGAAGAGGGCGAAGAGTGAGAGCACCTGGTAGAAGATGAAAGGGGAGGAGAGCACTTCTTTGCTGTCTTTGGAATCGATGAGGGTTTTGATGGTTCTGAGTAAATTGATTCGGGAAAGGTTATCCATGTTTAAACGCATTTCCTTAAATGCCTTGTTCCGCATCATCATTTCAGGCTGGAATTTAAGGAGTGCATTTGGCATGAGCGAACGCCTTTCACTAAAATAACTATCTGTGAATTTTATGACCCCAAAATGCGTTTTTCGCTTTATTTCCAGGTAATGGGTGTCTTCAGGAGAGATGAGGAACCAGTCATTGGCCCGGTAATCCACGACGTTGTTATTCAGGTAATGCCTGCCACTGCCAGTAAAGATGTATACAATCTCATAATAGTTCTGAGAATGGGAGGGTTGGTGAAATTGTTCCTTGACAAACGCCTCGATCACTAAAGCGTCAAACTGCCGAAGTTTCTTCATGGCTTAAAATTACAAATTATTGGCGCTTTTTTGCAAGTTAATCCAGGGTAGGGTTTGCCAATTTTGCAGGACAACTTTTGTTAAAGTAGAATGGATAATTTTATATTAATCGCTGTCTGCATGCTGGCAGGCATGTTGATGCAAAGGGCTAAATTATTACCTGCAGACGCCCATAAAGGAATCAATACCTGGTTACTGTACCTCGCATTGCCCGCAGTCTCGCTAAAATATATTCCTACTATACAGTGGTCGCTGTCCATGTTGTTTCCGTTGGCCTCGACGGTGATTGTGTGGGCGGGGAGTCATTTATTTACAGCGTTATATTCGAAGCATAAGCGATATGGGCAGCGGTCCAGGAGCACGCTGGAACTGGCCAGTGGGTATAGTAATACGTCTTTTATCGGGTTTCCGCTGATCATCGCTTATTTTGGAGAGCAGTACCTGAGCATCGCTATTATCTGCGACCAGGTGTTGTTTATACTATTGTCTACAGTTGGGATTATTACGGCTATAAAGGGAGATCGTAAGTCAGGAACAGCGATAGAGGCCAAAATGATCCTGAAGAAACTGTTTACATTTCCACCTTTTATAGGTTGTATTACAGCGCTGACATTACCGCATTTTGTGAACCTGGCGGCGGTAGAACCATTGTTTGGAAAACTGGCGGCTACGGTGGCGCCGCTGGCCTTGTTCTCTATTGGGATGCAGTTGCGGTTTAATGGTTGGGAAAAACAGCGGGGACAGTTGTCAATGGTGTTGTTGTATAAGTTGCTGATAGCACCTTTGCTGGTACTGGCGGCGGCCATTATTACAGGGGTATGGGGTAATGTGGCGAAGATCAGCATTTTTGAAGCGAGTATGCCTACGTTCATTACGGCCAGCGTGGTAGCGGAGCAGTTTAACCTTAATTTCCGGCTGGTCAACCTCATTATTGGGATAGGGATACTACTGGGTCTCATGTCGACGTTTATGTGGGCGAATATCCTGCAGTATGTATACGGTTGATTTGTAATCGAATTCTAACCTGCTGGTAGGATTGAGTTTATAGGGTTTTTTAAGAAGAAAAAACTTAGTTCACAAAAGAATGGGGCTGTCTCAAAACTTCGAGACAGCCTCATTTTATTCGGGTACTGATGGAGAGAATTTTCGTACATGCAATTCTCAGAATCTTCCGGCAACTTATGATACATCCCCTTATAAACAGGTTGAGATCATTACTCATTATCAACATAATATTTTTCATAATCTGTGATACCCAGCGACTCAAAAAAGCGCTTACTGGTTTCCCTCAGCTTTTTGTCAAATGCTTCCGGATCTGCTTCCATTTCAATAGCATGGCGCAAGCGTATTTGCCTTAATTTTGCCATAAATGGGCTATTTTTTTCTGTCATGTACTTATATTTCATAATGATGGATTTAAAATGTCACGGGGTGTCTTTATTTGAATAGACCGGTACCCCATTTCTTTGTTTATTTTATTAAAGAGTTCAATCTTTCCGGTGTTGACCATGTGCCTGAAATTCCAGCTTGCTAAAACATCGGCTCCCTGCAAAGTCGCTGTAGCAACATGGAGCGCATCTCCTTTACTTTTAATCGTTAAAGCCCCTGCTGCGATATACATTTCTGCCAGCATTTTTGCTTTAGGAGAATGCCTTGTAGATATCATGAACTTGTAAGGAACCTGTTCGGGTTGCATCATTACTTCTTTCCTTGCTTCCTTTAGCTCTTCTATCACAAGATCAGAGATCATCATTTTTAATCTCCCCCTCTTGAATATGTTCAATAATTGAATACTGAACTCAGAGAATTCTTTGTCGAACATACCTCCAAATACCGAGGTATCTACGTATACGACTTCCATTCAAAAATATTTAATTTTTGTTGAGATTTAAAACCCAAAAACTTCGGGAATTGCTCTAAAAAGAAGGGGATTATCTATATGCGGTTAACACGATCAAAAAGGATTTCGTATATCCTTCTACGATCATAAGAATATTAATTTACGAAAAAATACCTGAAAAAAATCTTTCTACAATCACGCTCCCAAAATTTCTCTCATTTGCTTTCTGAGGAAGCAAAAACAGCCATAGCTGCACCTTTCCCGGTGTAGCTACCCAAAACAAAGAAATCTTATTTCCTCATTGCCCCGGGTGTATCTCCTGTATGCTTTTTAAAGAAGGCTGTAAAATGATTAGCATATTCAAAACCAAGACTATACGCAATATCTCCTACCGACCAATCAGAATATCGCAACAATGCCACGCTTTCACTTACCATCCGCTCCGCTATTATTTGCCCGGTGGTTTTGCCCGTCGTTTGCTGTATGACTGCATTCAAATGATTCACATGCACGCCTAATTCCCCCGCAAAATCTGCAGGTTTTCTCAACCTCACAGGCGTGCCAGGGGCAACAACAGGATATTGTTTTTCAAGCAGATTTATAAACCGGGTTTTCAGTCTGTCAGCAGCATTTTGTACCTGCAATAAACTGGCCTCATACATGAGTAATCCAATCAGTTTACACGCACTGAAAAATCTATGCACATCATCTGAATGATACGCCTGTACTAATTGATCGAAGTAAAAACGAATTTTCTTTAATACCTGGTCTTCAGGATAAAAAATTTGAGTAGTTGTTTGAAACAATCGCTGGGTATGATCATCCATCAACTCCTTTGTAAATATGCACCAATACCCGTTGCGCTGTCTCCCTGCCGGCTCAAAACTACAAGCCACCGAAGGAGGTAAAAATATCAACGCAGGTTGTTGGACCTTTTCAATTCCATTTTCCTGCTGTAATACCCCCTTTTGTAAGATCAGCCATATTCTATAAAAATCCCGGCGCACAGGCGCTTCATTATTCACTTGATAATGAACTGCTTTGAAAGAAGTAGCCATAAACCATTTTTGCAAAACTACTAAAATCAAAGAATGTCAAACAGCCAAACCTATTTTTGCAACATTCAACTAACATTAGAAAAATACACCTCCCTAATTATGTATAGATGAGGCAGTTACTGGCTTTTAGCCTATGAATGCTTAAAATATAACATATAAAAATTATTAAATACAATGATTTCCTGTTAAATTTGAACGATTATCCAGCATTCCCTGCCTATGATTAAAAAATACACCTTTCCTTGTTTTCGAAGGAACAAGGACTTTTTCATCTTCCCGGATTATATCATCCCGGACGCCTTATCCCAAATTAACTAATGCGGCTGGCATTGTTGTGTTTCACTTAATTAATTGAAGATGAAAAGGTTTTTGCTTTTATTTGCTTGTCTGTGTGTGTTCTCTGAAATTGTCAGCGCACAAACTATTTACATGAATATTCCTGATACTGTCTGCATGTCTACCAACAATGGGACATCCGATCAGGCTAAGTTTACGAGTATCACTGCTTACCTTGCGAGCGGACAAACCGGCAGTACTGTCTGGACCATCCAAACACCCGGCGGCACCGATGTTGACTATTCGATCCTGTACTCGTCAAGCACGTCTACGATCAAGACTAATCAGCTCACATCGAACGCGCTCACGCTCCAGTTTCTCAACGCTGGTACCTATATCTTTACGGCAAGTATGACCTACAGCAATGGTACCGTGTACACAAAAAGTGATACACTGGTGGCTATAGACTGTACTATGCCCACCTGTAATGGTGGCAACGCGACTATGCCAGGTTTCTCTGAAGACTTTGGCACGCTTGCCAGTAATGCCGGTAAGAAAGAATATTCTCCGTCAACTGCGATCACGTATACCTACGATGGTTCTTCTACAATCGGTATGGCTACAAACGGCTACGCTATTTCCAACACTACGCATTGGGCGGCAGACTGGATCACCACATCCGATCATACGGGTAGTAACCGAGGTGGTATGCTGGTTGCCAATGCCGATGGGGATACACGTACCTTCTTCTCCAAAGAAGTGACGGGTCTTTGTAGAGGTGCTGTATACAATTTCAGTGCATGGCTCATCAATGTAGATAGTTCCATTACCCTTACCAAGAACTGTCCGGATTATAAATATGCCGGTGTCACCTTCCAGATCCTGAATGCGGCCAATACCAGCCAGGTATTAGGAGAGTTTAAAACTTATGCCGTATCTATGAATCTTGCTGGCAGACAATGGCAGCGATATGGCGGTACGTTTACTGTACCTACCAGTGTGACCGATGTGATTGTACGCATTAAGAATAGCTATCCCGGTGGTTGTGGCAATAACATCGCCATCGACGATATTGAATTTACCTATTGTAGCCCTGTCATCACTGCATCCATCGAAGGTAATTCCGAGAGCCTGAGAGAAGTATTGTGTGAAGGTGCACCTACTATCCTGACTTCTTCTTATACCCCTGCAACTTATTTTTCAAATGCTGAGTACCAATGGGAAATGTCTGACGATGGTGGTGTCACCTGGTTCGACGTACCATATGGTACCGCTACCAATGATACACTTGTCATCGCTGAGGGCGAACTCACCGGCACTAAAGATGTTGCCGCTGATTACTACTTCCGTGTGCGCATCTTCGAAAATGGTTCTTCTTCCGAAACCTGTGCCGCGCCATCTTCATCTGTGAAACTCACCATCCTGCCTATGCCGCAACTGACGCTCACCAAGAGCCAGGTATGTGCGGGTGCTACTGTCGACCTGCAGGCATCAGGTGGCTTTGATGAATTTAAATGGAGCGATACGACTTATGTAGGTCCGACCCGTTCTATTACATTGGTACGCGATACTTCTATCACCGTATATGGTTATGTATATTATGGGGTAGACGGTGGCAAGACCTGTGTGGACTCAAACAGCGCGTCTATCAAAGTAGATGATGAACCAATCGTGGAGATCGGAGCTTCTGCCACTACATTGTGTGTGGGTAGCAGAGTCACATTATCTGTGAATGAGATCCTGGGTACTACCGCAGATTCTATTTTCTGGTACAAAGGTGTACCAGGTTCCGGTCAGCTGCTTTCCGACTTTACAGGTCAGACTTCTATGGTCTACAATACAGAAACCATAGCAGATAGCGTGTTCTCTGTAAGGGTTGTGCAGAGTAGTTGTGAGGTTACGTCGGCGCCGTTCTACCTGCATCTCACTGAGATCCCTGTACCTGATGCCGGTACAAGTCAGTTTGCTTGTGTTTCCAACAATTCAACGGGTACCTTCACGATGAACCGCACGCAGTTAACAGGTACTACAGGCGCCTGGCAGATCATCGGTATCGAAGGCCCCGGTATTTCAGGGGCAACCGGCGATATCAATTTTGATGATTACGTGAGCATGAATAAGAAGAACCCGAAAGCGACTGTAACACTGACCAATGTTGGTACCACTGTATACCTGCAATGGAAAGTGACGGCCAGCAGCAATGCTGCATGTATCGGTTATGCTTATGATACCCTTACCTGGATGTCTGAAGGAACACGTGCTTATGTAGATAGCGCCATGACACAGTGTGGTACTGCCAATGTATTTACAATGGCGGCCAATGAGCCGAATGTAGACCTCACAGAAGAATTCGAAGAAACGGGAACCTGGACCATATTGTCCGGTACAGCTACCATCGCTGATACGAATGCTTATAATACGACTGTCACAATACCTGCAGGTAATTACCAGGACGTAGTATTACAATGGAGCATTTCGAACAAGGCAGCATGTGGTATTACCTATGATACAATCACCTTACATTATAAAGATATACCAACAGCGACTGTGAGTCCTGTTACTACCTGTGCAGCTTCAGGTACGTTTGATCTGAACCCTTCGGCGATCACCGGTGGTCCCACCTATTATGCGATCACCAGTACGATGATTGGGTTTACGGCAGTACCGACTACGGCAATCACTGCATGGCCGGTTGCGGTAAGCATACCGACAACGACGCCGGCAGGTACATATACTTTCCAGCTGACCATCAGCAATGATAGTCTGGGTTGTACAAACACCATTCCTTTTACTGTAAATGTTCAATCTGGTTCTGTAGACCCTACAGGCGTAACCGTAGGTTCCCCGATCATCTGCCAAAGCGGTACCACTACGCTGAAAGTAGAAGGCGGTAGTCTGGCGAAGAATGCAGATGGTACAGACGCAGCCAGTTGGGTATGGTATGCAGGCGGTTGTGGTACAGGTACCGCAATAGGTACCGGCACTACCATCACAGTACCGGTTACTGCGACTACTACTTATTATGTAAGAGCAGAAGGTACAGCTACCTGTGCAGGTTCTAACTGCGCAAGCGGTATCGTCACCGTGTATGACAAACCAGCTGATGCCGATGCGGGTGCTGATGCAAGTCATTGTAGTGACTCTGTTTTTGTGATGAATGCCAATGCTCCATCCATCGCTACCGCAACGGGTGCATGGACTGTAGCCAGCGGTACTGCAAGAATTACCGATACCACCAGTAACACGACTACGGTATATATTAAACCGGGTAATACGGTCACCCTGACATGGACCATTACCAATGGTGCATGTGTTACTTCAGATGATGTAACCATTGCCAACTATGCATTGCCGGGTACAATTAATAAAGGTGTAGACACCATCAGTCAATGTAATAATACATCGTTCGTCATGTCAGCAACAGGTACCGGTAACTGGAGTTTCCTGCCAGGTACTGCGGCTACAGTGAGCGATGCCACCAGTCCAACCGCGACCATCACACTGCCAGCAGGCGATACGGCGACTGTGATCTGGAATGCAACGAATGGCTTGTGTACAAGCGCTGACAGCACCTTCCTGCGCAACTATGCTATGCCTGAAGATGCCAATGCCGGCGCTGCCCAGACCCATTGTAACGATTCGCTCTTCCACATGGCGGCTGCGACATCTGTTTACCAGGGTACCTGGTCTGTACTCAGTGGTACGGCTACTATTGCCGCTGCTGACCTGCACAACCCAACTGCCAGTGTTATTGTATTAGTAAATACGACCGCTACCTTACAGTGGGTCCTGACCAATGGCTCCTGTACAGGTAATCCTGCAACTGTTACCTTAAGCAATATTGGTGGGGTATTGGGTAATGCCATCTCTGCCAACCAGGTGCTGTGTGCATCCGAAACACCGGCTACCCTCACGGGTACTACCACCGTAAGCGGTGGCGATGGTACCTACGCTTACCAGTGGCAGATGAGCACTACGAATGCGACCACCGGTTTCTACAACGTGACTACAGGTACCGGTGGCACTACAGCTGCTTATACACCTGCTGCCCTCTCTGCCGATACCATCTGGTTCAGAAGGGTAGTGACCTCTGGTTGTAGTGGTAGCTCTATCAGTAATGTCGTAAAACTGCAACGCATCTCTACACCACCGGTAGTAGTATCCGTGCCGGCATCTACCAATGCCAGCTGTATGCCGGGCAATGACTACACCACGCTCTTTGGCACACCGGTGTTCAGTCATGCACCCTATACAAATGAACCACTGACCGTTACCTACACAGATAATACGACTACACCAGATGTCTGTACCACAATCATTATGCGTACCTGGACAGCGGTAGATCGTTGTGGGCTGACTGCTACCGCACAGCAAACAATTACTGTGAAGGATACAACCGGACCGGTGTTCACAACGACCGCCCCTGCAAATGTGACGGTCAGCTGTGATAACATTCCGGCAACAGTCTCCCTGACTGCAAATGATCTCTGCTCCGGTACATTTACTGTAGCGCCAATTGAGCAAAGGGTAGACATGGCTGGTCAGTGTACAAATAATTATTACCTGATCCGTAAATGGGTAGCGGTAGATAATTGTGGTAATCCAGGCGATACCCTGAAACAAACTATCACCGTGAAGGATACCACCGGCCCTGTGTTCGATGGTACCGCACCGGCGAATATTACGGTGGATTGTGACAAGCTGCCTGCCGCAGCAACCATGACCGCTACAGACAATTGTACGGCAGGGACCATTACGGTAACGCCTGTAGATACCCGGCAGAATATTTCTGGCAGCTCCTGTACCAATACCTACCAGATCACCCGTACATGGACGGCGATAGATGCCTGTGGTAATATTTCCGCCCTGAAACAGATCATCACAGTGGTAGATACAACGAAACCAGTCTTCTCTGTCATGCTGAGAGATACTACTGTGAATTGTGACCAGGTGCCTGCTGTTTCAACCGTAACTGCAACTGATAATTGTACGGCGAATGTGACAGTATCCGTGAACCAGACCAAAGTATTCCTGAGCACTACCTGTGCCGGCAATTATCGCCTGACACGTACCTGGACAGCGACAGATGGTTGTGGTAACACAGCTACAATGAAACAGGTGATCACCGTACAGGATACCACCAGACCAGTATTTACCGTAGCGCCTCCGGGTGATACAACGGTGAACTGTGATGCTGTACCAGCTACACCATCCAATGTAGTGGCTATAGATAATTGTAGTACCGTGAAGATCAGCTATTCTCAATCCAAAGCAACCATCAGCGGTGCCTGCGCGAGCAACTACCAGCTGATCAGAACATGGATTGCGAAAGATGAATGTGGTAATACTAATACATGGAAACAAACGATCACGGTACAGGATACTACCAGGCCGGTGATTGGTACAGCTCCTGCGGATGCCATCGTATCCTGTGGAGGTACCATCCCTGCAGAAGCTACCCTGTATGCAACTGATAATTGCGATGCGAACTTCCCTAAGCGCGCTACCATGACCACAGATCCTTATACAGTGGATGTATGTAATGGTTATACCATCACGAGAAGATGGAATGTAACCGATGCATGTGGGAATGCAGCGATCGAAAAAGTGCAGGTGATCACCGTCACCCCATGTCCGAAACCACAGCTGGATACGACCATGCCTGTGAACTGTTCTGACAATTCGAAATTTGCACTGCTGCTGTTGAATAAGGTCAACAAACCTAAATTCACGCTGCAAAGTGTAACTCCGGCCAGCGCAGTTACTGCGCCACTCACGCAAACCAGCAATGTGTTCGACCTGAATGGTGCTACAATGGCTACGTTTGTGGTAACAGACGGCGTAACGGGGTGTGTTTCTGATCCGGTGACTTACAACCTGCGTTATGTAGAAAAGCCGACAGTGAACCTGGGGAATGATACTGCGATCTGTACAGGGAATACAATTACCCTGGATGCAGGTGCAGACAATGCCAGCAACGGATACGGTATCGTATGGAGTACAGGGGTCACTACACAACAGATCACGGTGGCTGCAGGTGGTACTTACTATGCAACAGTGACCAACAGTGGTTGTGCGGCAACAGATTCTATCAAAGTAACTATCAATAATCCGCCTACCGTAACGATCCGTGATACTACTATCTGTGAAGGCAGCTCCGTAAAACTGAACGCTTATATACAGGGTGCTACCTACGCATGGAGCACCGGTGATACCGGCCCTTCTATTACAGTCAATACCACTGGTACATATAATGTGGAAGTATCCCTGAACGGCTGTACCGTGACAGATGATGCAACCGTGAATGTAGCCACGCCGCCAGCTATCACATTGACTGCAGATACTGCGGTATGTGCTGGTCAGAGCGTAACATTGGAAGTAGAACCGGACGGAGGTACTGCGGTATGGTCAGATGGATCACTCACAAATACCATCAGCGTATCGAGACCTGGTGATTACTGGGTGACAGTAACAAAGAATAGTTGTGTGGTGACAGATACAGTGAGCGTGACCAACAAGGGAGATGTAGGACTGGATCTGGGCGTAGATAAGGATATTTGTGCAGGAGGTTCTGTGATACTGAATGCAACAAATGAGAATGTCATCTCTTACCTGTGGAATGATGGTACGACCGATCCGATCAGGGAAGTAAACACACCTGGTAAATATATCGTGACGGTGCTGGACAAATACTGTAACCTGACATCTTCTGATAGTATCAATGTAACGGTAGCGGGTATAGGTACATTCAGACTTGGTAATGATACAACCATTTGCGAAGGTGAGGCACTGACACTAAAAGTAAGCACGGGTACAGGTAATAGTATTAAGTGGCAGGATGGCTCAACCACTTCCTGGTATGTGGTAACAAAGACCGGTTATTATACAGCGACTATTTATAATGAATGTGGTTCAATAACGGAAGGTATTACAGTCAATTACAAGACTTGTAATGAGCAACCTGTGACGGTGAATGCATTTACACCAAATGGAGATGGAAATAACGACTACTTCAAACCGGGCGTGAGCGGCACCATGATCGATTATGAGCTGAGTGTGTTCAATCGCTGGGGTGTGCTGATCTATAGCGCCAAAGATGCCGGTACCGGGTGGGATGGACGATTTAAAGGAATGTTGGTGGAGGAAGGTACTTATCTATGGATAGTGAATTATAGAAAAGCAAGTGGTGGAGAGAAGTTGACACTGAAAGGAAATGTGACAGTCATTAAATAAAATAGAATGAGGGGGTAATAAATGCACTGAGCATTATCTACTTCTGTCAGGTATTCGGATAAGAAAAGGGGGCGTCATCGTGACGGCCCCTTTTCTTTGTAAATGGTTTTCATTCCCGTTGGTGAATTACCTTAGTCATGAATGTTTTATTCGGGTCACAGCATCCTCGTACATGCAATTCTCATGGCCTTCCTGTTACTTAGGATACATCCTCATTTTTAATCCGGAATAATAATTGATGTGGTGGTAGGTATGAAAACGAACCTCATTTTAGCCTTGTTAATACTGGCAGCATGTAATTCAAAACCTGGCGCCGTTTCCGAAAAAGATTCCACCTTAGCAGCCCCTGCTGCGCCAGCACCTGTAGCAGTGCCCGTAACTTCTACAGACCCGGTTGCACCCAATGAAGCTTACCTCATTGTACCGGGCAAAGCAATAGGGAATACCCATATTAATGATAATATGGACTCAGTAATCAAATTGCTGGGAAAACCAGATGATGGGGATGCGGCTATGCAGAAGGCAGTCGCCATATATTACAAAGGTGCATATGCCACTTCTATATTGTCTGCCCGTAACCCGGATGGAAACAATCCGATTGCCAAAGTAAAACAGATCAGGGTGACATCGCCTGCGTTTAAAACAGAAGATGGTTTGCATGTAGGATCTTCGATAGATGAATTAAATGCAAAGTACCAGTTAAGGAAAACGACTACTTATACTGGAGACGGTGGAGAATGCACAGTATGGGATGCAGGACATGGCATTGCATTTGAAACGAATCCTGCAAAAAACTGTATTGCAGTGATTGTATATTCTCCGGAAGGGCCCTATCAGGGAGCGGCACTGAATATTCGTCCAATCCGCAAACCCTGATGTACATAGCAAATGGATGCTATGATCTATTCATACCGGGCATATACGCTGACAATGCCTTAATACCTTCTTCCAGCTGTACTTCTGAAAGCGCGCCATATCCGAATCTGAATCCATTGAGGGTAGCATCATCACTATAGTTATCAGGGGTATTGATCTTAATACCTTTCGCCAAAAGTTCAGTGGCAACCTTTGGCCAGTTGATGGTTTGTTTTGGCACAATCCAGAATGCGAGTCCGCCTTCGGGTACTTCATAATCTGCTTTTCCTTTCAGGTATTTTTCCAGCAGTTGCAGGGTCTTATCTCTTTTGTTCTTATAAAAGAGGGTGGCCTTGCGGATATGTTTTTTAATCGTGCCATCATTGATCAGTTCTAATACAGCCTGTTCCATCATGGCATCTCCCTGTACATCAATTATTTTGCGAAGGGCCGCTACCTTTTTCATAACTGCACGATCGTTTGACACGAGGTAACCGATACGCAATGCAGGAGCCACCACCTTACTCATGGTGCCGATGTAGGCGTAATGCTTCAATTCCGCAAAACTCGCCAGTGGTAATACCGGGCGGTATCCAAAGTGGAATTCATTATCATAATCATCTTCCACAATCGTACAACCATATTCATTGGATAGCCGTATCAGCGCTTGCCGGCGTTGCAGACTTAATGTGACGGTGGTAGGATATTGGTGATGCGGCGTGATGTAAATCGCCTTGATCTTTTGGTGTGATTGCAGACAGGAGATGATATCGTCAATAACAATGCCTTCCTTATCGACGGCGATGGGGATCAGCTGTGCGCCGGCATTTTCCAGTGCTTTCCAGGCAGGGCGGTACCCGGGACTTTCTACAATTACCTGGTCACCGGGAGATAGCAGGCAATGTGCGGCGAGGTAGGTGGCCATCTGGCTTCCTCTTGTGATGCAGATATCACTTGCAGTGACCTGCATGCCGCGTTGGTGGTTTAGCATCTGGGCGACCACTTTTCGAAAAGATTCATCTCCCAGTTCATTGTTATAGCCCATCAACTGCCACCGGGCTTTCTGATTGAATATTTTTCTGTAGGCCCTGGCCAGTTCTGTCACGGGGGCAATCTTGCTATCCGGGAAACCGTCATCAAAATAGAGATGGATATGGCCTTTGTTTTCAGGAGTGTGAATGGTCTGTTTGCGTGTTTGGAGAGAGGGCAATACATCGGCCACGAAAGCGCCTTTGCGGGGTTTTGCTTCGATCCAGCCTTCATTGATCAGCACATTCAGTGCATCGACAACGGTATTCCTGTTTACGCTGAGATCTGCTGCCAGCTGGCGGCTACTGGGCAGGGCATCGCCTGCTTTTAACCGGCCGGTCTGGATATCCTGAATGATGATATCAGCGATTTGTAAATAGATCGCTTTTTCGGATTGCGGATCCAGTTGTATTTCTAATTTCCAGGGACGTAGCATGGTGGTTTTACCTCTGCGATGATCATTGATTTTCGTGTGTTTCCAGTTCTGCGATGATGCGTTTCTTCATGGTGGTATGAATGTAGTCCTTTACTTCTGCGTATGAGATACCGTATCTGCGTTCCAGGTCCTGCAGGTGAGCGGGAAATGGTGCCAGCATTTTATCATAGTAACCATCCAGGTCTTTGTCGGAAGGTAATTCATATTTGATCTTTAACTGAAACCTGCGCAGGATGGCTGGATCGATCATTTCGTAGTGATTGGTGGCGCAGATCAGCAGACTCTCAGCAGGCAGGTAATCTATTTCCTGGATGAGGGAGTTCACGAGCCGGCGCATCTCGCCTACATCGTTGTCTTCATTATTGTCACGGGTTTTACCCATCAGGTCAAACTCATCGAGGAAGAGCACAGACTTTTGCCTGGCAGAAAGATCGAATAATGACTTCAGATTTTTCGAAGTCTCACCGATACGGGCCGATACGAGGTTACTCAGGTTTACGATGGTGATCTTCTTTTTCAGGGCAGTGGCGATCGCTTTGGCAGTCGTGGTTTTACCGCAGCCGGACTGCCCGTGCAGGAGGATCTTATTGTCGATCTGTAAGCCGTATTTTTTCAGCTCATCGAGGTATTTGTATTCTTTGATCACCTGGGCCAGGGCCGTTTTGTTTTCAGGTGTAAAGAAGATCTCATCAAAATCAACATTTACCGTTTCCTGTATGGTAAGGTCGTATACGCTCATGATATAATTTCGTTTTCATTCCAGATTTCCTTGCCTGAGAAGCGATTGCCGAAAATGGAGGTACCTACACGTACGATGTTGGATCCTTCGGCAATGGCGGGTTCCAGGTCTTGTGACATACCCATGGAAAGTAGCAGGTCATTCATGCCCATGCGTTCTTTAATAGTTCTTAATAACCGTAAAGAGGGGCGCATTTTTTCAACTTCCACATCCAGCAGACCGATTGTCATTAAGCCTTTGATATGTAATGTATCCAATTTTTGGATGGCTTTGATGAAAGCATCGACATCTTCGGGTGACACCCCGAATTTGCTTTCTTCATAAGAGGTATTGACCTGTATGAAGACGTCGAGGCTGCGGCCTTCGCTTTGCAGGCGTTTGTCCAGTTCCTGTGCGATGGACAACCGGTCCAGCGATTGGATGCAACTTACATATTTTAGGACATCTTTGATCTTATTGGTTTGCAAATGTCCGATAAAATGGCGTTCGATGCGCAGGTCTTTCAGGGCATCGTGCTTGTTGCGGAACTCCTGGACTTTATTTTCACCGATCAGGGTTTCGCCGGCTTCAATGGCGATGCGGATTTTTTCCGGGGGGACTGTTTTGGTAGCGAGGAGTAGGCGTACCTCTTTTTCATCACGGCCTGCGGTTTGGCAGGCGTTCCTGATCCTTTGGTGAACGGTTTGGATGTTATTTGTTATTTCCTGCATAGGCTGCAATGAGTTTGTCGCAAAAGGTGAAAAGTTTGTCGTTCATATCAGAGAAGTCAGCGTCCGGGTTTTGGATGTCGTCTTCGTTACTGTTGGCAATGAGGAGGTCCATTACTTCGGGGGTGAATTCCATGTGGCATTGAAAGCCGTAGACCAGTGGTGAGTATTCAATGATCTGGCGGGGACAGGCTTTGCTTTTGGCCAGTATTTTACATTGATCTGTCAGGCCGGGCATATCATAGTGCCAGTGACCTACATCGAGGATGGCACCGAAGTGACCGATCATATCGCTTTTGATACCGGCATTGGTGAGTTCGATAGGGAGTACGCCGATCTCTTTATGCGGACTATGATCGTAACGGGCGCCAAGGGCTTCGCCGATGAGTTGCGCACCGAGACAGGCGCCTACCACGGCTTTGTTGGCCTTGATACATTGCTGTATCAGGTGAATTTCTTCCTTTGCGGTGGGCAGGGTATACGGGCTTTGCGGGCCTCCCATCACGATGAGGAGGTCGATATTACTGGCCTGATCAAGTGGCAATTGTCCTTTGTAGATGTGCGTGAAAGTGACATCGTACTCCCTCGCGTTGGCCCAAAGGAGGTATGCACCAGGCGCTTCGTAGGCCTCGTGAATGATAAAGTGTATGTGCATAGTCTGTTATTTTAGCAGGTCCAGGTGCTTCATGAGGGAAGCTGCACTCAGTTCTTTTTCATTGACTGACTGAACGTAAATGAGTGTGTGATAGATGAAGTCCATGGCAATGCGGATAGCTTGTTCGATGTTTTTTCCGAGTGTGAGCTGGGAGGTAATGATGGCAGTGAACAGGTCGCCGGTGCCAGTGGTCTCCAGGGCGATTTTAGGCCCGTAGAAGCGAGTTGTTTCTCCTTTCCGGATTAATATCACTTCCATGACATCCGGCGGCGTATCGGTCAGATTTGCACTGGTTAGAACGATTGTTTTATCTCTGAGGATGTCGTGTTGCTGAATGGCGGTTTTTAGTTCGCTGATTGTTTTGAAAGATTGTTGTAGAATAAATTCCAGTTCCCAATGATTGGGAGTGAGGGTATGAGCGAGTGGTAATAGTTGATTGACGGAGTAGGTTGCGATTTCTTTTTCGAAATAGAGACCGCCAGAGTGGAAGTCGCCGAAGACAGGGTCGTAGACGAATTTAAGGTGTGGGTATTGGAGGGCGGTATTGGCGATGATGTCGATATTTTCGGGCAGGTTACAGAAGCCGCTGATGAGATAGTCTGCGTCAGCAGGGATGTTGATGGCGCCGATGCCTTTTACCAGGTCGGATAGTAAGGCAGGGGAGATGGCTTCGCCAAAGATCACCGGGTGACCGGTGTGGGCGGATAAGAATACGGTAGGCAGTAAGGTAAGGTCGATGCCATGGAGCTGGATGGCAAACCCTGCAATGTTATTGCCTACGTAGCCGGAGGCTACCTGGCTTTGGATACTGATGATGTTTTTTGGCATACGCAAATGTAAGGAGATGCTGGATTAGGCAGGTAGGCCAAAAGTGATAAAAGTGGATAGTCCAGGGGGGGGGTTAAAAGATGTAAATTTTTAGAGAGCGAATGCTTTTAAATCTTAAAACTTTACTTTAGAAGTTCCGTCATTTCCTCTTGCAGATCCTGTCCTTTATTCGCATTATACCACTTTTGAATCTCCATTTTAACCGTGTCAAAGTCAGCCTTTTCGGCTGTGAGGCGTTTATACATTTCCTGGCAATCTTTTGGCCTGGGACCCCAGGTGGCAAGATCATATCCATCTGCATTGCGGATGATCAGTTTTGGAATAGATTTTCCATTATTCGTTAGGTATTGATTTATTCTGAAGGGCTCGCTGTCTCTTAACTCATAAGTGACTTTTATGAGTGGGTTTAGATGACTGGCCATTTCGAGGAAGGGTACGCTATGTGCGGCATCGCCACACCATGGTTCGGTGATGATGATCCAGTGCTGGTATGTGTTTATATTTTGAATAGCAGTTTTGAATGCATCTGTGAGTTTGCCGGTTTTCAACCACCGGTTCATTCTGGTCCAGTTTAGTTTTGTGTAATTCAGGTAGTGAGGATTGTCGTATGGTGCTGGTTGCTCCTCGGCTTTTTTATTGAGTATCGTCTCAAATTGATCACAATAATCTTTGAATGTCATGATACAAATATAGTAATTAATTCATGCTCTTATAGGCGGTGGGTATAGGTGCATGTGTTGTGGGTAAGCGGGGAAAGTGGTGTGAGTATTAAAATGTCGGCTTATAGGTGTTCTGAGTGATGGATTAGGTGATGATGGAAATGCATATACAGGTAGAAGGAGAGGTGGTGCCGTAGGGGGGGGAGGGATTTGTTGGGAAGGAAATGTTGGGAAGGTAATGTTAGGAAGGTAATGTTAGGAAGGTAATGTTAGGAAGGTAATGTTAGGAAGGTAATGTTAGGAAGGTAATGTTAGGAAGGTAATGTTAGGAAGGTAATGTTAGGAAGGTAATGTTAGGAAGGTAATGTTAGGAAGGTAATGTTAGGAAGGTAATGTTGGGAAGGAAATGTTGGAAAGGTAATGTTGGAAAGGTAATGTTAGGAAGGTAATGTTAGGAAGGAAATGTTGGGAAGGAAATGTTGGGAAGGAAATGTTGGGAAGGAAATGCTGGAAAGGAAATGCTGGAAAGGTAATGCTGGAAAGGTAATGCTGGAAAGGTAATGCTGGAAAGGTAATGCTGGAAAGGTAATGCTGGAAAGATAATACTGGAAAGATAATACTGGAAAGATAATGCCAGGTACTAATAAAATAACCGGCCCCTTCTCAGACGGCCGGTTATTTTTCACCAAGGTCTCTCGGTCACAACGTAAGAGTGAGGTCTTACTTCTCTGTAGTATACATTCCCTCTGTGATAATACCTAACGCCTCTGTGTACACGCACTTTATAACCTCTCGGTACAAAATCTACTGCGAGGCCTGCAGGCGGTGCAGCTAATCTTTGATATCCTCCATTTACGGGGCGGTAATACCTGCCACCTGTATAATGATAATTAACTCCATGATAAGCCACTACTCTTGGATGTCCGGGCACGTTCTTTACTACCACTACTTTTTCTCTGTGACGGTATTGCGCAGATACCTGCATTGTAACACCGGTAAAAAGGATCATCAGCATTAAAACAATTTTCGCTTTCATAACCTTAACTTTTTTGGTGAGTAACTATTGTTATAAGGCCAGTATCGTGCCAGATGATTTAAAATGCATAGTTAAATAGTGTTAATGCATCCTGAACATCCCCGGATTAGTAGATATTCAAATAATGACACATTAGTAGTATGGATATATGATTGGTGGGTGCTACATTTAAAGATCGATCCTGCTGAGAAAGACATTTGTTTGTTCGTGTCATGATGTTACAATTTAGAAGATGAATATTCTGTTAGCATGAACGTATACTATTGTTGTAGTATTTGTTGGGGTTATCTATTTTTTAATCAGTATTAATGGGTACATTAATATACAAGGGTATTTCACTGGGAGCTGCAAGAGGTGGCTCCTAAGTGATTGCCTGCTAATTATACTTGTGATGTGGCTTAGTATCAAGTGGACGAAAGCCTAAGCTTTCCGTCCCTTCTTCTTTTGTTCAAATTTCTCTATATATTCACTCAACACCGCATCCACCTTTCCTCCCTTCAAATACCCCTGCGCAATCTCCAACTCTGCCGCATTCGATATCTTCCCTTTCTTCAAAATACTCTCAATTGGATGAACTCTCACCACCTCTTCCGACATCCCATTCTTTTCCACCTGCTCCCAAAAATACTCGACATATTTCCCTGTACCCTCCTGAAACATATTCAGAATATTCCGTTTCGTGATCTTTAAACTCTTTTCATTCCTGAATTCAGCAGCCGGTTGTAGGATATCCTCTTTCATTTCCCGGTTGAATTTTAGTGTCTGGCTAATGTTCTGAGGAGTCCAGCCTTCAGGAGGATACTTTTCAATAGCATCTATGATAAAGTCAAAAATCGGTGCCAGCTTTTTTGCTTCTGTATCGTAGTTGAAAGACATTAGATTGATTTTTTCAAAGGAATAGTTAGTAAACGAATTCGTATAATCACGCAATATACCTATAAATAAAATATATACCCTCAAGACAAAAAAACTCCTAATTTTGCACCCTGATCGTCTTTTATTGCGTCGCCAACCATATGAAAAAGAGTTTATTGCCCTTACTGCTGGGCGGTTTAGGAATTGGAACAACTGAATTTGTAATGATGGGGCTTTTGCAGGATATTGCCAGTGACCTGCACATCACAATCCCTGAAGCTGGCCACCTCATCTCAGCCTATGCACTGGGCGTTGTTGTAGGAGCACCCTTGCTGGTTATGCTAAGTGTAAAGCACCCTCCTAAGAAGATTTTACTTTCGTTAATGTTGATTTTCACTGTGTTCAATGCTTTATCTGCATTCTCACCCAGCCCTTTCACACTACTCATGGCCCGGTTTTTTGCGGGTTTACCACATGGGGCTTTCTTTGGTGTAGGTTCAGTAGTAGCCAGCAGACTGGCAGATAAAGGTAAGCAGGCCCAGGCGATTGCGGTGATGTTCTCCGGACTGACGATTGCCAACCTCGTGATGGTGCCGATCGGTACATGGATAGGCCACCACCTGCTGTGGAGGTATACATTTGGACTGGTGGCAGTGATTGGTTTGATCACACTGGTAGCTATCAAATTGTGGTTACCTGCCTTGCCGGCAAATGAAAACGCCGATCCAAAAAGGGAAATGGAAATAGTAAAGAACCCACAGGCATGGTTGGTGATTGCAATCACTGCTGTAGGCACCGGCGGCATGTTTGCCTGGATCAGTTATATTTCTCCGTTGATGACGGAAGTATCCCGTTTCTCACCTGATAGTGTATCCTGGATCATGGTATTGGCCGGTTTTGGGATGATTGTAGGTAACCTGATCGGTGGTAAACTGGCTGATCGTTTTCAGCCTGTATATACCTGTGCCGGTCTCTTGTTGTGTATGGCTGTTAACTTGCTGGCGATCCATTACTTTTCCGGGAACCAGTTCATATCATTAGTCCTGACTTTCCTGACGGGGGCATTGTCTATGATGATTGCTGCGCCGATACAGATATTGATGATCAATACTTCTGGCGACTCAGAAATGCTGGGTGCCGCGCTGATACAGGCAGCCTTTAATATCGGGAATTCCCTGGGTGCGTTCCTGGGTGGGTTGCCGATTGTAATGGGATATGGATTTACGTATCCGGTGGTGGTAGGGGCTTGTATGGCGGTGATAGGAGTAGGTTTTGCGATCCGGTTGATCAGGATGCAAAATCCGCCCGTGAAGATGGATGCCAGTGGAACAACGGGGATGGCTATTTAGGCTATTCAGGATGTGGATTCCTGCATTTACAGTCAACCTGAGTTTTAACCTGGGGCCGGTTTATGGGATTATTATGGCCTTTTTGTTTTTGGGAGAAGGGAAGGTTGTGAATTTTTCTTTTTATGTGTGGCTGATATTAGTAATGACGTTGGTGGTGTTGCAAAGTATTATTTCAGTAAGAAAATAGATGCCAGGTAATAGATGGCAGAATATAAGTGAAAGCCCGGTATAATGCCGGGCTTTCACTTATTCATACCGGAGTGCTTCGATAGGGTCTAAGCGGGATGCCTTTTGAGCAGGGTAGTAGCCGAAGAAGATGCCTATGAAAGAGCAAACCGTAAAAGATAATAAAATGGATGTCTGACTGACAACAGGTGGCCAGCCTAATATGTGGACCACTAATAAAGATAGTCCTTCTCCTATTAAGATACCAATGATGCCACCTGCGAGACTGATGAGTACCGCCTCCATTAAGAACTGCTGAAGGATGTCAATTCCCCTGGCACCGATGCTCATGCGCAGGCCTATTTCACGGGTACGTTCGGTGACGGAGACGTACATGATGTTCATAATGCCTATACCGCCTATGAGCAGCGATATGCCTGCGATAGCTGTCAGTAAGATAGTTAATAACCCGGTGACATTGCCGACAGTTTGAATCAATTCAGCCTGTGTTTTGATCACGAAGTCATTCTCTGTATTTCTGCCAAGACGGTGTGCGGAGCGGAGAATATTTGATAACTCGGCAGAAGCAGGAAAGGAAAGGGCTTCTGATTTGGCAGAGGCGAAGATACTGCCAAAATAATTCGTAGCAGTGATCCTCTTTTGCACGGTGGTATATGGTGCAATGATCATATCATCCTGATCCTGGCCGAAGGTGTTCTGACCTTTTTTAGCAATGATCCCAATTACTTTAAATGGGATCTTGTTAAAGCGGATGGTTTTGCCGATGGGGTTTGTGCCTTTGGGAAAGATGTTGTCTACGACCGTCTGACCAAGAAGACACACCTTTGCATAGGTACGCACATCCCTTTCTGAAAAAGGAATACCATCTTTGATACGCATATTTTTAATAGCGAGGAATTGTTCATTTACACCTTCAACTGTTGTGGGCCAGTTGAGAGAGCCATTGATGGCCTGGCCCCGGGATTGGACATCGGGAGAGATACCGGTGATGAGGGTGGCTTCCTGTTGGATGGTTTCGATGTCTTTGATGGTAAGGGTAGCGATGTTAGCCCCCTGTAGACGGGCACCGCCGGCATCGGAGCTGTTGGGAAGGATGATGATAAGGTGAGAGCCGAGGGATGATAGAGATTGATGGATGTTGATTTTGGAAGCTTCGCCGAGGGCCCCGATGGTGATCACGGCTGCTACGCCGATGATGACGCCGAGCATAGTGAGGAGGGAGCGGAGCTTATTGCGCTGTAGCGCTTTGAGAGCGAGTTTGAGCATGTTGGAAGATTTAATAGTTTTCGGTTACGGGTAAAGCGAATGAGAACTCTGAAATGCTAATCATCTTTAGTTACAGGAAAATGCGATTGAGGATTTTACCTGAAAGCTGTTAATAGTCTTCACTTACTGGCAATGCCGCCAGCACTGCCCTTGCATTTTGTACCAATGAATTTGCCGTATCCTTCATCACTTTCCCATCTTTTAAAACAATCGTTCTGCTACTAAACCCCGCTATATCCGGCTCATGTGTCACAAATACAATTGTCTTCTTCTGCACCTGGTTCAATTCCTGCATCAATGACATGATCTCATAAGAAGTCCTTGAATCCAGGTTCCCTGTCGCTTCATCCGCCAATATCATTACCGGTTCATTTACCAATGCCCTTGCTATCGCTACCCGCTGCTGTTGCCCGCCGGATAGTTCGCTGGGCATATGATGTAGCCGGTTGCCTAGTTTTACGGCCTCCAATGCCGCAATCGCTCTTTCTTTTCTTTCCGTAGGAGTGATCTTTTTATTATAAAACAAGGGCAACTCTACATTCTCCAATGCAGATGTACGTGGCAGCAGATTATATGCCTGAAATACAAACCCTATCTTTTCATTTCTGAGTCTGGCCAGTTCATTCCGATTGAGTGAAGCAATGTTTACTTCATCCAGTAAATAATCACCCGAACTGGGTTTGTCAAGGCAACCCAATGTATTCAATAACGTTGTTTTGCCAGAACCGCTACTCCCCATGATGGTCACGAATTCTCCTTCCTGTACAGTGAATGACACGCCTTTTAACGCTCTCACTATTTCTGTGCCCATCTGGAATTCACGTTTTATCTCCTGAAGATTTAATATTGTTTTCATTTCGTAATAATTGAATCTTTTGGACTGATACCTGCCATAACCTGTACATGTGTATTATCATCCAGCCCCGTCTGAACCATCGTTTCGATCAGGGAATCACCTCGCTTGATCCATACGTAGCGGCACTTGTCTTTATGTACCTGTGGTTTTATTTTGTATTGGGTAGTCGTGAGCGAATCGGGATAGTAGTTCAACGCTTTAGAGCTTATTAATAAAGCACGCGGTACTTCTTTAGTATAAATCGTAATATTCGCTGTCATGCCCGGTTTCAATTTCAATTCATCATTAGGTGCATAAATGATCGTCGTATAAGTCACCACATTGGCACTTACCTTTGGTTGTAGCCTTACATCTGAAATAGTTCCTTTAAATACCTCATCTACATAAGCATCTACTGTAAACGACACCCGTTCTCCCTTTTGAATATCTCCGATGTCTGCCTCGTCTACATCTGCCTGCACCTGCATTTGCTTAATGTCTTTTGCCAATACAAATAACGTAGGTGTTGTAAATGAGGACGCTACCGTCTGACCAATGCTCACATTCCTGCTAAGCACCACGCCGTCAATAGGTGCCAGGATATCTCCATAAGAAAGGTTCTTTTGTGCTGACCGTAATGTGGCTTCTGCATTGGCAACGCCCGCTATTGCTGCATTGTAATTGTTTAATGCGATGTCGTAATCTGCCTTGCTGATAGAACCGGTATTGTACAGGATCTCCTGTCTATGGAAATTACTTTTATTATAAGCCAGTGTACTTTGCTGTGTGGCCAACGCTGCCATATTCTGATCTACTGTAGCCTGGAGTAATGATTTATCCAGTTGCGCGAGTAACTGACCTTTGTGTACTACAGAATTAAAATCTGCATTGATCATGCTGATAATACCCGAAACCTGTGTGCCTACAGATACTGTATCCAGTGGTGCGATGGTGCCGGTAGCGGTAACAGACTGGGAGATGCTGCCATAAGTTGCCTGTTCTACCGGGAGCACGATACGCGGTTTTTTACGGCTGATGAGCAATGCCGTACAGGCAATTGCTGCAATAAGGAGGGATGCTATTGTAAGGGTCTTTTTCATTTTTGATTATAATAGAATTCGTAAATTTTGATTGCCAATATAGCGTTGTATTTCGTTTTTGATTATAATAGAATTTGTAAATTCTTATCGTCAGTGCATTGTTGTATTTCGTTTTTGATTATAATAGAATTTGTAAATTCTTATCGTCAATACAGCGTTGTATTTCATTGTTGATTATAATAGAATTCGTAAATTTTTATCGTCAGTGCGGCATTGTATTTTGCCTGTATAAACTGTTGCAGTGCCTGTATATACAATTCTTTTTGCTGCAGGTATTCTACCATATTAGACACGCCTAATGCCAGTTCCTGGTTTGCGATATTATACACCTCTTCATTGTATTTGAAAGCCTGTTCTGCTGCTGAAAACTGGCTCTGTGCATTGATCGCATTCAGGTAGTATTTTTCAATATTAGCGGCCAGTGTCGTCTTTGTATCATTCAGATTGATCTTTGCCTGACCAATATTGATCTTTGCATTTTCTATATTGGTCTTGTTTTGCCTTTTAGAAAAGATGGGAACTGATAATGAAATGCCTGCCTGCTTATAAAAGCCATTTCCCAACCCGGAAATATCATTGAAATAACTACTCCCAATTGTGCCGCTCACACTCAGCGTAGGATAATAACCCGCCTTCGCTTTAGCAAGTCCCAACTGCGCCACCTGAATTTGTAACTGGTTTTCTTTTACTTCCGGACGGTTATTTAATGCATACTCCTGTACCGCTGCCAGTGAAGGAACTTCACTTTTCGAAATGATCGTATCTGGTGTAGCAATTTCAAACTGCACTTCGGTGGGTAATTGTAACAATTGTTTTAGTGACAACAGGTCCTGTTTGATGGTATTCTCCGCAGAGATCAGGCTGTATTCATCATTAGCTAACTGCGATCTGAGTTGGGTGACATCTTTTCGCGCCACGCTTCCCACAGCAAGCTTTTGCTCTCCTTGTTGCAGCTGTGCCTTTGAGGTATTCACTACATTTTGCTGGTATACTGCGGTTTCCTTATCCAATAATATAGTGAGGTAGTATTGAATTATATTTAGCGTGATATCATTCTCCGTAGCCAGTACATTTTGATTTGCTGCCTCGAGGGAGAGTTGTTTCTGCTGTATGTCTTTTTGCAGGTAGCCACCTTCATAAAGGGTGAGTGCCGTATTCAAAGTATAAGATCCAATATTGAGGTGCTTTTGAAAATACTGTGTAGCAGAGCCGGACAAACTGGGTAATTGGGCCGATTTAGACAGGTAATAGTTCTGCTGTGCTGTTTGCTGATTGTAGCGCTGGGTATTGACCTGTATATTGTTCTTTTTGGCAAATGCAATACAGGTAGCCAGATCCCATCTGACCTGTGCTGTGGTGCGCAGCCCGACAAGTAAACAAAATATAAGGATAGCATTTCTGATCATGCCCCAAAGAAAGTAAGGAGCGATGGTCTAAAAAAGCAGGTTCGATACGACAAGGTCGGAAACCGATAGGAAGGGATTAAAAATAGATGGGGGCTATACCCACTTACTCAGAAAATCCTGGAATACCACCTTATATTGTTCTGTAATAGGGATGGTCAATTGGTGAATTTGCACCGAAGTTTTGGTAGTAGCCCGCACTTTGTCAAGGTTAATGATATATGACCGGTGAAGGCGCAGGAACCGGGTAGGAGGGAGCTTGTCTTCCAGTGCTTTCAGACTGGTCAGGGTCATAAGTTGTTTGTCTTCATTATCGAGGTATACTTTTACATAGTCTTTTAATCCTTCAATGTACAGAATGTCATCCAGTAGTACTTTTACCAGCTGGTATTCCACTTTGAAATAGATATGCTGTTTTTCACTTACAACGACAGGGGCAGCTACTCCCATTCCAAAATACTCCAGGGCTTTTGTTACCGCTCTTGAAAAATCGGTATAACTAAATGGCTTTACGAGATAATCCAGTGCGGCTACTTTGTAACTCTCCAAAGCATATTTATCAAAGGCGGTTGTAAAGATCACGCGGGTATTCCGCCGCTGCTCTGATTGTGCAATGATCTTTGCCATGTCCATACCACTAAGGTCTGCCATGCGGATGTCGAGGAAGATCAATTGAATGTCTGGTTGTGAATGCAATACTTTCATGGCTTCTACTGCGCTGTTGCATTTGGCCGCCAGTTGCAATGAAGGTGTCATGGCAATATATTGCGTAATCATATCCAATGCTATGGGTTCATCATCTACCGCGATGCAGTTAAGTATCATGCGATGGCCAGTTTTAAGTGTATGCTGAATTCTTTGTTTGCTTTATTATCGTCTACAATCAGGGTATGCCGACCCGGATATAGCAGGTTGAGGCGGCGGCGTGTATTGGTTAGTCCGATACCGTTGCTTTCTTCCAGTTCACCCCCTCCGGAACCGAACGAGGAATTGCGGATTTCTATTGCTATTTGATTGTGGGTATGGGTGACGCTCATATAGATAAAGCTGGGGTATATACTACTGATTCCATGCTTATAAGCATTCTCTATAAAAGGGAGAATGATCATAGGTGCTATGGGCACATCCTCAATAAAAGCGGGTTTTTCAAAGATGATCTGTACATCAGGGGGCACCCGCAGGCGCATCAGCTTATTATAACTTTCTACAAATTCCAGCTCTTTTTCCAGTGTTGTATTTTCACTATTGTACAAGACATACCGCATCATATGAGAAAGTGTATAGATAGAATCTTTCGCCTTCGCGGTATCCTGGCCTGTTAGCCCGTAAATAGTGTGTAAAACATTAAAGAAGAAATGCGGGTTAATCTGTGTTTTCAGAAAGGCAAGCTCGCTACCGATCTTTTGGAGCTGGTCCTGCTGGATCTTTTGGGTAATAACGATGATCACCCCAATGCCGCAGACCAGTATTGTCATCAGCACAGCCCCCATATCGCCTGTAGGAGAGGTATTACCGGCGTTGCTGGCGGGAAGGTTCTTTTCTACGACTTCAGTAAAGCGGATGGCATTATCGATCCGGTTATTTAATATAGAGACCCCGAAGAGTACGGCCAATAGTACTAAAGCAAACAAGGTGCCTTTATTCCGGTATAATAATTTCGGTAGCAAGACTTTAATTACCAGGAAATAGGCGCCTGTCCAATAGAGAAACAAAGAAAACTGTTTGAGCCAGACCTCGATGGGAAATGTATGTGAAAGGGTATAAAAGGGCAGGAAGGTGAAGACTACCAACCCTAGCAGCACCATGAAATGGGCGGAGAGGAATATTTTCTGAATGGTCACTTTGAGCGTTCTATCTCTCTAAGTGACAAAAAAAAATCCAGAAATGCAAATAGTCGTTCAAATACCGGGAAACCTGCAGATCTACCCGGGAGGGATTCATTTTTGATAACGGTAGGTATGCAGATCTATAATTCGCTGTCGACTTATGGCTGTGCTGAAAATCGCTTATTCAATCCTATAATTCCTTGCCGACTTATGGCTGTGCTGACAATCGCTTATTCAATCCTATAATTCCTTGCCGACTTATGGCTGTGCTGCCAGCCACTTATTCAAATCCTATAATTCCTTGCCGACTTATGGCTGTGCTGACAATCGCTTATTCAAATCCTATAATTCCTTGCCGACTTATAGCTGTGCTGACAATCGCTTATTCAAATCCTATAATTCCTTGCCGACTTATAGCTGTGCTGACAATCGCTTATTCAATCCTATAATTCCTTGCCGACTTATGGCTGTGCTGACAATCGCTTATTCAATCCTATAATTCCTTGCCGACTTATGGCTGTGCTGCCAGCCACTTATTCAAATCCTATAATTCCCTGTCGACTTATAGCTGTGCTGACAATCGCTTATTCAAATCCTATAATTCCTTGCCGACTTATGGCTGTGCTGCCAGCCACTTATTCAAATCCTCCAGCACCTGCTGATTGATCTGGTGCCCCAATCCATACTCATGATAGCTCAGTTTCACCTGCATCCCCTCCAAAAACTCCTTCGCCTCTCTTGCATAATGAATTCCCAGCGTGCCATCTGCCGTACCATGCGATACAAACACCCGCAATTCAGGTGCCTGTTTCACCAAAAAGGGCTTTACTTCTTCCAGTATCCTGCTACTTAAAATAATAATCCCCTTTACCAGCTTTGGATCACTCAATCCTACCGTATAACTCATAATACCACCCTGGCTAAACCCACCTAAATACACTTCATCCAAATGGTACTTCGCCTTCATCTCTTCTACAAATTGCCTGATCAGTTCCCTGCTTTCCTTTTCCTGCTGTACATTATACACGGGCTTACCTGTAGAGAAGTCTACATTATACCATGCATATCTGCCACCGCCCATTGCAAAATGCCCCTGCGGACAAATCACATAATAATCCTTTGGTAAATAATCTACCAGGCTAAACAGGTCCTTTTCATTACTCCCCACACCATGCATGAGAATTAACGCTTTCTTCTTTTCTGTCTTTACTGTCGGCTCATGAATCAAATATTCCATGCTGTTCACTTGTTTTAAAAATGGCAAAAGGGCAATCAGATAGTAATACAAAGGCATATTATCCGAATTTTACGGAAGTCATGGTGAGAGAGCCACCTACCGCTTTATCGTTAAAGAAGCTGATATTATCCTTATTAGATTGCAGCCCCAGTGTATACATCAACGGGAGGTAGTGATCCGGTGTCGGAATTGCCAGTAAAGCACCTTTGCCCAGTTGTGTATAGTTGATCAGCGACTTGTGTTCACGGCTGCTAATGAGGTGTTTGAACTGGTTATTGATATCCAGTGCCCAGTCATACCCATATTCTTTATCATCCAGGCGATCCCATGCCACCATTCTCAGGTTGTGCACCAGGTTACCACTGCCGATGATCAGCACACCTTTCCTGCGCAGGGCATAGAGTTCTTTCGCCAGGTCGTAATGATATTGCGGTCCTTTGGAATAGTCTATACTCAATTGCAGCACCGGGATGTTTGCCTTGGGATACATATGTCTGACCACCGTCCAGGTACCATGATCCAGTCCCCAGTCGTGATCGAGGGAGGCGTGAATCAGGAAAGCCGTTTCTCTGGCGAGGTCCGGACTACCGGGAGCCGGATATTGCACGGCGAAGAGTTCCTTCGGGAACCCGCCAAAATCGTGGATGGTTTTAGGATGCTCCATGGCAGTGATCTTCGTACCCTGGGTATACCAGTGGGCGGAGATCACCAATACGGCTTTGGGAGTTGGGATTTCTTTACCCATCTGTGTCCATCTTCTGCTAAACTCAGTGTCTTCAATACCGTTCATAGGAGAACCGTGTCCGATGAATAAAATGGGCATCAGGTGGTCGTCTTCCTGTAATGAATCTGTGAAGTTTCTGAATGCTGATAGCGTTGTCATACCAAATACTCCTGTTAATATCGATTTAATGAATTGATTACGTTTCATGTTATACAAAAGTACCACATGAAGGAGGTTGGTCCCAATGATTTGGATCAAGAAATTACTTATGCTGGGAAATACGGCTTTTGATGCAGAAAGTGAATAGCCACCAGGGATGCTAAAAATCATATATGCTGGGAAATGCGGCTTTTGATGCAGTAGGTGAATAGCCACCAGGAATGCTAAAAATCATTTATGCTGGGAAATACGGCTTTTGATGCAGAAAGTGAATAGCCACCAGGGATGCTAAAAATCATATATGCTGGGAAATGCGGCTTTTGATGCAGTAGGTGAATAGCCACCAGGGATGCTAAAAATCATATATGCTGGGAAATGCGGCTTTTGATGCAGTAGGTGAATAGCCACCAGGAATGCTAAAAATCATTTATGCTGGGAAATACGGCTTTTGATGCAGAAAGTGAATAGCCACCAGGAATGCTAAAAATCATATATGCTGGGAAATGCGGCTTTTGATGCAGTAGGTGAATAGCCACCAGGAATGCTAAAAATCATTTATGCTGGGAAATACGGCTTTTGATGCAGAAAGTGAATAGCCACCAGGAATGCTAAAAATCATTTATGCTGGGAAATGCGACTTTTGATGCGGCTGAGGGTTTCGGGGGTCAATCCCAGGTAAGAAGCGATCATATGTTGCGGTACCCGTTGTACGATATTCGGGTATACATTTACAAAGGCCTTGTACTGCTCATCCGGCGAAAGACTGATCATATCCCGGGTCCTTTTTTGCAGGGCGATATACGCTTCGGTGATGAGTATACGGTTATAGGTCTCATACTTAGGCATTTTCAGTAGCAATTCTTCGTGAGCAGGGCGGCTGATAAGGCATAATTCACAGTCTTCCAGCGCCTCAATATTCTGGGTAGCAGGTTCTTCCCTGAGAAAACTACACAGATCTCCCAGTGACCATCCTTCCAGCGCAAAAGCCGTAATGTGCTCATGGCCTTCCAGATCCGTCACATAAGTCCTGAGCGTACCTTTTTCGACCAGGGCAATATAGCGGCAAATGTCTCCTTCCTGCAGGAAAATCTGGCGTTTCCGCAGGGTTTTAAGGGTCAGATGTGATACTATTTCTGCTTCTTCCTGCGGGGTGAGGGGCACTTTTTCATTGACTTTGCTGAGAAATACTTCGTACATGATCGCAAATTATATAAATTCCCAGTCTAAATGAATTTACAATGTTTAGGTCTTTAATAATTCCACTGGTGTTTGTAGCCTGTTTTTCAAATACCTATGCTACCTTAAAACCCGTAAGCCTGTTCACCGATCATATGGTGCTGCAAAAAGGAGTCGTTGTTCCTGTATGGGGCACAGCTGATGATGGGGCACTGGTTACGGTACGGTTCAATGGTCAGTCCGTTTCCGCAATGACGATTCAGGGCAAATGGATGGTGAGTTTGCAGCCATTGCCTTATGTTTCATCAGGTCAGGAAATGACGATTTACAGTGGTGTGGATACTGTTCACATCCAGGATGTGCTGGTCGGTGAAGTATGGCTGTGCAGCGGCCAGTCCAATATGGAACGCCAGCTGGGTCCACGCCCGCCACAGCAGCCGATCTATAACTGGGAGCAGGAGCGGGATGCCGCTAATTATCCCCTGATCAGGGAGTATTATGTACCCCTGAAATATTCGAAAGAAACGATTTCGGATGTCAATAATCACTGGACGGTATGTAGTCCGCAGACAGTGAGCGACTTCACGGCTGTAGGATATTTCTTTGCAAAGAACCTCTATGCAAAAATGCAGGTGCCGGTAGGGATCATTTTCTCTGCCTTTGGCGGTACGCCGGCAGAAGACTGGACCAGTGTGGCCGCGCTGGAAGCCAATCCGAAACTGAAAGAAATGGTTGAAAATTATGCAAAAACCATCTCCGGTGCCGGATGGAAACCACAGGGACAATGCATGGGAGGTTTGTTTAATGGAATGATCTACCCATTGCTGCCTTATGCCATCAAAGGAGTGGCCTGGTACCAGGGGGAGTCAAATAGTGACCGCGCGGAGCAATACCCGGAAATTTTAACGACGATGATCAGGAATTGGAGGACGGAATTTAAACAGCCCGAATTACCTTTTTTAATCGTCCAGATTGCCCCGCATAAGGGTATGAGGCCTGAGATCAGAGAAGCGCAGTTTTTGGTGGTTAAAAATGTCAATAAAACAGCTTTGATAGTGACCACTGACTGCGGAGACTCCGCCGATATTCATCCCCCTCATAAACAACCTGTCGGAGAGCGGCTAGCCATTGCAGCAGGTGGCCTGGTATATGGTGTAAAAGGGGAGTATAGCGGACCTGTGTTTGAGAAATCCAGCCAGGGGAAAGATGAGATAACAGTTAGTTTTTCTCATGTAGGGAAAGGATTAGTGGCGAAGGGAGGAAAGCTGACGGGTTTTGAGATCAGCAATGGAGAGGGCTATTTCCCTGCGGAGGCAGTTATTCATGGGAATAAGATAACGCTGACGAGTGAGCACGTACCCCATCCTACATTGGTGCGGTATGGATGGAGTAATGTACCGGTGGTAAATTTGTACAACCAGGAGGGATTACCGGCTTCGCCTTTCAGGAATAAATTTTAGCAATAAAATAGGGATGTATCATAAGTAACAGGAAGGCCATGAGAATTGCATGTACGAAAATTCTCTCCATCTGGTACCCGAATAAAAGGGCCCGTCTCGAAGTTTTGAGACGGGCCTATTTTAATTCGGATTACCTGCTGGAGGTAATCCATTAAGTAATATTAAAAAGGTTTATTATTGATTCAACTTATTATTTCAAACTGATCTTCCATTGTAACAGTTCCATCATCCGCTACTGAATAATAATTTCCTTTCATCACCAGCTGCGCGCCTGTTTTTTCAATACTAAACCGTAGAAACCCATGCTGATGATCGCAATAATTCTCCAGGGTAACACCTTCAAAAAGGGGCAGCTTATTCGTAAACCTTGTATCGGACAATTCTGCTATCGGATGTAATTCATCATACCCGCCACCACCGGCTACCACAAAGCAAACAGAACGCCCGCTATTATATTTTTTTACCAATCGCTGGTAATTATGTACGTGTCCGCTAAACACGATATCCGGGCGCACACCTGTCTCTTCAAAGATCTCTTCCAGCAAAGTGATCATAGGAATACTGGATCCGTGATTAATATCTGCAGAATAAGGTGCATGGTGAATACAAAGTACAAGGGCTTTGCCCGGGCGCTCTGCATCTGCATTACGTAGTTCAGCTTTCAGCCATTCCTGTTGTTCAGGCGTAACAATACCGAATTTTGGCACATTGCTATGCATGCCGATGATGTTCGCCAAAGGCGTTTTGAGTGTCCAGTATACATTTGGCTGGATCATGCTTTTCCGCGCTATACCATTGCTGAATGGTACTGTATTGGGTGCCGTATCACAAAACACTTGCACAAAAGGCTCCAGGCTATGATAAGGTGGTGCCGCCGGATTCACATCACTGTCATGGTTACCTGCTATAGCAAATATGGGTGCCGGATAGTTTTGAAACGGACCAAAGAATTGCCTGTAATATTGACTGGCTTCACCATGGTTATATACCACATCGCCCAGGTGAAATAAAAATTGTGGAGGATTGTCCTGTTCAAATTGCGCCTGCATGGCCGTAATCACTTTCCGCTGAAAATCAATGCTTCTGATACTGCCTGTATCACCCGCCAGGTGAAAAGTCATTTTCTGTGTATTGATGTCCGGAATCACCTGCGCTATATCAAGATGGTATGGGAAAGGCCCTGTTGGGGCTGGCAAAGGCTGAAATTTATACGAATCGTCTGGCTGATCTCTCTTCTGAACTGGTGTGCTATATTTCATGTCACAAAGATAATTAATAATCTACCGGGTAGGTTTAAGGAAATATTATAAATTTAGGTTCGAAAAATCTAAGACACCATGAACGCGCTGTTAGTAATGGACATCCAAAATGCTGTTATTAAGCGGCAGGTAAGGATTATCGTTTCACAGTGCTGGCTGATTGTTGTATTGGCCGGGATCCGGCATTGCATGATGTATTGGTTGAAAAAGTATTCCCCTTCCAGGCGGAAGTGATCACTGTAAATGAATTCTGATGGCGATATTTCTCGAAGGCAAATCCAAATGTCCGATCTGTGGCAAGGTGATTATTGCTGCAGAGGCTTATTTGTTCCCTCCATTTGTGAGTAACAGGAAGGAACCACTGGATTTTTTTAATGATAAAGTATTTCACAAAAGTTGCCTGCTAACCCACCCATTGGCAGAAAAGGCGATTCAATTTACAAAAGTACCGATGCCGTTTGTTTGTAAGTTAACAGAGGAGCCTATTTGGCCAGGGGAAGAGATATTTGGATTTGGATTAGTGACCTCCGATGAAAACTCTCCCGCGTATGCGTTGAATTTCGCTTACATCAAAAAGGAAGCATTTTATAAATGGGAGCAGCGGGATGCTGTACTGGCAGAATTAAAAAGATTAGAAATAAACCTATGAAACTAAGTAGTTTTTTTCCTTTACTAATTTTGCTGGCAGGCTGCCATTCACAGGGGCCACAGGTGAAAGATGATGTAGTAAAAGATACGGTCAATACCGACACTGTAACAATGCCCCGGGGCCATGATGATTTCGAGGCAGGCAACAGGGTATTTGATAATTTCAGGGATAGTGTGGCACAACAGATGGAAATCACCAATAAGCAGCGATCCTTTTATCTGAAGGATGATACCACCGGACCTTACAGACCACTGAAAGGTCATGAACTGCGGCGATTGGGAAACATGTACTTAATGATCATTAACTTTGAATATGGGTCGTATAAATTGTATACACTGGACAGCGCTTCTTATACCCTGTTAGATCATTCTATTATTGGTTATAATTCTGATGCAGACGGAGGTTATGGCGGTAGTAGCTGTGATTATGAATTCGTCAATGATTCCACCATAGAGGTTGTTGAAAAAGATTTTCCTCCGGAGAAAAGTAAACAACCCGAACAGTTAGTGCGTACTACATTTACCATTTCAGGTACAGGAAAAATCACTGAGACACATAATAACCAATAACATGAAACCTCGTCAATTTTACCCTTTATTATTACTGTTAGCTGCCTGTAAACCATTTGGACCTCACGACACCAGTGCCGCCTTCCGGGATAGTGTCGCTGCAAAGTTACCCCTATCCAATAGCCAGGTACATGATTATCTGAAAGAAGATACGACCGCTCCTGGTATGAATTTTACCGGGTTGGAAGTACGTAAATCAGGAAAGTATTGTGCGGTGTTTGTACACCACCATATTGGTACATACAAAATGTATATTATTGATACCACTACCAGTATCCTCACTGATAGCCAGATCATTTGCGATAACAGGGGTAGTGATAGGGATAGTATGTATTCCCGGGGTAATTACCAGGTGGTAAATGACACAACCGTCCAGGTGGTTCAGTATTATTATGGCACGGAAAATAAAAAGACGGAAGTACATAAAGCATTCACCATTTCCGGCAAGGGAAAAATTACGGTGACAAGTGATAATGGTTAATTGTGGAAATTCGTAACTGTATATGTTAAGGATGAAAGCAATTTTGCTCCTATCTGGCTTTATAACGGGGCTGTTATACCCTAACGGCCCCCCACCTTATCCCGCTTATTTCGAGGGCAATGTATTCCTGCCAGCAGGAAGCCGGGTATTATAAAATAATAGCCCGCCTAATGCAACACTTTCCCCGGTATCACGGCTCCACGCTTTTCGGATCCTTTTAATTCGTCTTTCTATAATTCAATACCGCCCACGTATTCAATATAAAAGCAAAAATCAATATTACTCCCAGTTTAGGTAGTACATCCCGGATACCACTGCCTTTCAATACGATCATACGCATCACTTCTATCAGGTAACTCACCGGGTTAAACTTTGTCACTACCTGTGCCCAGTCAGGCATACTATCAATAGAAGTAAACAAACCACCCATCAAAATAAAGATCATTACAAAGAAGAACATAATGAACATCGCCTGCTGCTGCGTGTCACAATACGTTGATACCAGCAGGCCAAAACCTAATACTGCCAATAGGTATACCCATATAAAACCATAGAGTAAGAAGATATTCCCCAATGGCACAATTCCATATGCTACTCTTGCTACAATCAAACCCAGTGTGAATACGACATTGCCCAATACCCAGAATGGAATCAGCTTTCCCAGTATGAAATGATGTTTCTTAATAGGGGTTACATTGATCTGCTCTATCGTACCTACTTCTTTTTCCTTTACTATATTCAATGCTGTGAGGAAACCACCAATCATTGTGACCAGTATTGCCAGTATACCTGGCACCATAAATAAATGATAATCCAGGTGAGGATTGAACCAGTTAGACGAAGCAATTTCCACCATGGGCTGTGACTGAAAACGAGCTGGTGCTACCAGTTGTAGCCGGATGTCATTATTTTCATCCCTGATCACACTATTCAGGTATACGCTGCCCAGACTGGCTTTGGTGCCATTGATGGCGTTGACTGCTACAAACAACTGCTCACTGTTCTCCCTGACCAGATTTTTCTCAAAGTTATGCGGTATCTCCAGCAACAGATCTGCTTTATCCTCCTCAATTAAATGCAGGGCTTCTTTATAAGAAAACACATACCCCGTTAATCTGAAATATCCTGAAGCCGTGATTTTGCTGATCAGTTTCTGCGAATAAGAAGAATGGTCATTGTCAATGATCGCCAGATTAATATTCTTTACCTCATAATTCGCGGCCAGCGGCAGGATAAACAACTGCATCACCGGCATCACCAGCACCATCACAAGGATAGAACGGTTACGAAAGATCTGCCTGAATTCCTTTTGTAATAAAAACCGGATCGTTCTCATGATAACCTGATTTTGAAACTTTTAAAACTCACGAATAATAAAACTACTGTAATACCTGCCAGTATCATTGTTTCTTTCCACACGGCAGAGAATCCCAGCCCCTTGATCATAATCGCTTTCACGATATTATAATACCACTTAGAAGGCACGATATTGCTGATCAGCTGCAAGGGGAGTGGCATGTTCTCTACGGGGAACATAAACCCGCTAAAGAGGATCGTAGGCAGCATCATACCCATCAGTGATATCAGCATCGCTACCTGCTGCGAACTTGTTTTTACTGAGATGAAGATCCCCAGCGTCAGACAGGTAATAATAAATAAGGTGCTTTCTGCAAATAATAGTGGGATACTCCCATTGATGGGTAGTTTCAACACAAAGGTGCTGAGGAGTAAAATAGTGGTAACGTTGATCAATGAAAGCAGCAGGTACGGAATGGCCTTGGATATAATGACCATCAGCGGACTAAAAGGCGATACCAGCAGTACCTCCATCGTACCTGTTTCCTTCTCGCGCACAATGGACACCGCCGTCATCATCACACATACCAGCATCAGTACGAGGGACATGACCCCCGGTACAAAGTTCGGCGCACCTTTCAATTGCGGATTATACAAATACCTGATCTGGGGACTTATCTGGAAAGGCTCCTGTGCCGCCATATAATCCTGTATGATCGAAGTAATATAACTGGTCAGCGTAGTGGCTGTATTCGGGTCAGCCCCATCAGCAATGATCTGGATCTGTGCATGGTGTGTATGCAACAGGTCATTATTAAATCCCTGTGGGAAGATCACTGCCAGTCTGATATCGCCTTTTTTGAACGCCGCTTCAATTCCTGCATGATCCATCACCGCATAGGCAATATCAAAATACCGGCTGGCTTCAATTTTACTGATCAGTTGTTGCGAAGCTACATCCTGTGCCTGATCATAGATTACAATCTTCGCATTCCGGACTTCATTCGTCAGGGCAAAGCCAAAGATCAGGATCTGTACGATCGGTAAGCCAAATAGGATCAGAAGGGTTTTCCTGTCTCTCAGTACATGAGCAAATTCTTTCCTGATAAAAGTATACAACTGTTTCATATCATTCGCTGCGTTTTGCACTGCGGGCCAGTGCGTAAAAGACTTCATCCATGCTGGAAGCATGGTATGTATTCTTCAGATTATGTGGCGTATCCAAGGCTTTAATACGACCATCCACCATAATAGAAATACGGTTACAATACTCTGCTTCGTCCATGTAGTGGGTGGTCACGAATACTGTTACGCCGCTGTCTGCCGCATCATAAATCAGGTTCCAGAATTGCCTGCGGGTAATAGGATCCACACCGCCAGTAGGTTCATCCAGGAATACGATCTTCGGTTCGTGCAATACAGCTATAGAAAAAGAGAGTTTTTGTTTCCAGCCGAGTGGGAGGGAACCCACTAGTTTCTTCGCTTCTTTTTCAAGGTCTAAGTCATGGATCAGTTGCTGACTCTTGGTTTTAAGTTGTTGATTGCTCAAACCATAAATACCACCAAAGAAGCGGATATTCTCAGTTACGGTGAGGTCTTCATATAAGGAAAACTTCTGACTCATGTACCCGATGTTCTTTTTGATCTGTTCCGTTTGTTTGTAGACATCAAAACCCGCGATGGTCGCACTGCCGGAACTTGGTATGGATAGTCCGCAGAGCATGCGCATAGCGGTTGTTTTGCCTGCACCATTGGCGCCCAGGAATCCGAAGATCTCGCCTTTGGCTACTTCAAAAGTGATTTCATTTGTTGCAATGAAATCGCCGAAGCGCTTGGTTAGTTTATCTGTTTTGATCATCTTTCAATAGTTTAATAAAACAGTCTTCAATAGTTACTGGCGTAGGTTTTATCTCTATTCCTGTAAAGTCCTGTGCAGTTAGCTCCTGTTGCAGATCGCCTTCAAAAGTTACATGCGCATATTCTCCAAATGCATAACTGTCTTTCACAAGCGAAGATGCCTGCAGGGCTTTGAGCAACCGGTGCATCTGGTCCGCTTTCACTGCATATAATTTGTCGGCAAATGCCTGCACGATGTCTGATGGTGTATCAATAGACAATATCTTTCCATCCTGTATCAAGGCAATTCTATCACATAGATCTGCTTCATCCATATAAGGTGTAGACACAATGATGGTGATGTCCTGTTTTTTCAATTGCCGCAACATCTCCCAGAATTCTTTTCTTGATACGGGATCGACACCCGTTGTCGGTTCATCTAAAAACAGCACCGATGGCCGGTGGATGAGCGCACAACACAATGCCAGCTTTTGTTTCATTCCACCGGATAGTTTTCCTGCCCGCCTTTTTTTGAAAGGCTCAATCTGAACATAGATGTCTTTTATCAAATCATAATTTTCGGCTATGGTGGTATTAAACACCGTTGCGAAGAAATTCAGGTTCTCTTCCACGGTCAGGTCCTGGTACAGCGAAAACTTCCCGGGCATATATCCCGCCCGTTTGCGGATCGCTTTATAATCGCGCACCACATCAAAACCATCTACCGTAGCACTCCCGCCATCTGGTAGTAACAAGGTGGTCAATACCCGGAAGATACTCGTCTTGCCCGCGCCATCAGGGCCGATCAGGCCAAATAGCTCACCTTTCTGTACAGCGAAGCACACATCATCCACGGCCGTTTTATCCTGGTACACCTTACGCAGGTGGTTGACGATTACAGCATCCATAAGTTATAATTTTATCTCACCGTACATCCCTATTTTCAGATATCCGTCATTATTCACGCGCACTTTGATCGCATATACGAGGTTGGCTCTTTCATCTTTTGTCTGAATCGTCTTAGGGGTGAACTCCGCTTTATTACTGATCCATTCGATGGTGCCTGTTTGGTCCTTCATGTTATCCACCAATACTTTCACCTGTTGGCCAGGTTTTACAAGCGACAGCTGATTGCCCGTCAGGTAGGCTCTTAAGATGATGGTATTCAAAGCAGCAATTTTGTACACGGCTTTGCCGGGACTTGTTACTTCGCCTGCTTCTGCATACTTGGTAAGGACAGTGCCGTCAATAGGATTCGTTAGTCTGCATTTATCCAGCTGATCATCTATCTGTTGGATCTGTGCCTGTAAAGGGGCTGCCTGATCTTTGAGGTTGGTCGTCGTAATACCGAGAGAAGACTGTGTAGCGGCGATCTGTTTTTTCACAATTGCTACCTGTGAAACTGCATCATCCAGTTGTTTGCGGGTCGCAGCATCTGCTTTGAGTAAATTCTCTGTACGATCTCTTTCCCTTTCTGCCTGTCTCAGTTGTTCCTGCAAAGCGGCCGTTTGTGCAGCGATATCCGGACGGCCGCTCAGTACTGCACTGATCTGTGCCTGTAATTGTTTCTTTTTCAGTATGAGTTGAATGCTGTCGATATAACCCACTACCTGACCGGCTTTCAGCACTTGTCCCTCTTCAACATCCAGTGATTTGATATTGCCGGATGCCTCTGCAGAGACAATCGTTTCCACAGCTTCGAAAGTTCCGGATGCGTCGTATGCCGCTTCTTTATTATTACAAGCAGAGAGGGTAGCGGCGACGAGTATGAGTATGATTAGATGCTTTTTCATAGATTACCTGTAGTAGTTTGTTGATTATATTGGGAGAGTAGCCATTGCATTTCATGCATGGACTTATTTTGCCTGGCCAGATTTTCGTCATTTACTTCTTTCAGAAAGTCATTGCCGGTGATCACGCCATTCTCCAATTGGGCGATGGCAGCAGTTTTGACCTGTGCACGCAATTTGATAATTGCATCGTCGGAGGTCATTAATTGCTGGTATTTGTTCACAGCAGCAGATTCCTGTTGTACAGTCATAGCTGTGTTAAATAAGAAGGTTTCTTTTTGTACGGCTATTTCCTGCTGGTTCACTACGATCTGCGCTCTCTTTTTCTTCAGGGTGTAAAAGGTAGAAGGAGACCAGCTCAGGCGAATACCTCCGAGATAGTATGCCTTGAAACTATTGTCCAGCATATTCAATCCCGGCCGGCCATATCCCCCCTGAATATAGAAGCCGACCTTGGGCCGGGTACTTACGGTCAATAACTGATCCTGTAGCCGCAAAGATCTCTGTTGCGCATCAAAGGATAATAATTCCGGGCGATGAATGCTATCGGAGAGAGATAGAGCGGCTGGTTTCTCCAACGAGGTTACCGGGGCGCCAATAAACAAAGAAAGCATTTTGGCATAAGCCTCTCGACTACTGGCAATTTCAATATTATGTTGCCGGGTAGCCAGAATTTCTGCATTGATCAGGTCTGCATTACTCCGAAAAGCTGTCCCATTATCCAGCGCTGCCTGCGTTTTCTTCAACCCCAGTTGCAGATCTGCCAGCATCAGGTCATTTTGTTTCAGCTGTTCATCTGCCAGCAGAATCCCAAAATACAGCTGGTTAATTCTGTCTTTGAGCGCATACAGATCTGCCTGCAACTGTTGCCGTGACACGACCTCATTACTCTTTTGCAGCTCCTGGTGTTTCGCAATTTCACCCCCATCATAGATCACCTGGTCCAGTTGCGCCGTGGCCTTATACTGGTCCTTATTCATAACCGGGATGTTCACTCCCGGTATGCTGATCGGTATCTGCGTCACCGCAGATTGGTAAGTGGCCTGTGCATTCATAGATAACTGCGGCAGGTATCCCTTTTTCAGGTTGTCAATCGTGTACGCTGCCGATTTGCTGATCAGGTCATATCTTTTCGTCAGCGGATAATGCTGTTCCGCCAGCCGGTGGCATTCCGGCAAGGTGAGTTGCCCCCTGGCAGACAACGAAAAAAGTAGAAGCAGGACGTAGTATTTCATATTTAAACATATTATTTAATCAAATGATTAAGGCGTGGGCAAAAAAAATGCAGCTTATTCAAGCATGCATTTCAGCCAGATAGGAATCAGCTTCTTACGTTCCTCCATGAGCTGATCATACTGTTCGTCGGTGACCGCTGCGGTTCCCTGCAAGATGGGCCGGGCGGCAAACGGAAAGATCAGCATGCCCAAAAACGACATCAGAAAATGTATGGGATTGATATCTTTCTTTTTCTCCTGTAACTGCTGCATAAAGTGGGACCCGATTACATAGGCATCTACATTCAGCGTCTCCCGCAGCCAGACAGGGTTTTGCCTCAATTCACTCAGCACAAATAAAGGCAGGTCCGGATTCAGAAAAAGCATATTGATATAGCTGGTGGCGATATTAGTGATCTTCTCATCCAGCGATTTACTTTTATCATTCAGCGTCGGCGCCAGTATGCCAAACAGCTTTTTCAGGTTTTCAGCCATCACAATTGAAAACAGCTTCTCCTTACTACGGAAGTAATAATTCAACAGGGCCAGGTTCATCCCGGCCTCTTCTGCGATGTCCCGGGTCTTGGTAGCGGCATACCCTTTTTTGGTAAAAATAGTCCTGGCGGCGGCTTTGATCTTTTCTTCCGTTGAAATGCTCTTCTCTTCCATAATTGTACAAAGGTAAAGTTAAAATATTGATTTAAACAAATGATTAAAGTTATAAAGGGGAGGAATTTTACAGAATAGAGCAGGTTATTTGATTTTCTTCAGCTTCGGCAGGCTTTGTCCATTTCATATCTCCTCCCTGTCCATTTCAAGTCCCATTATGCGCATTTTAACCCCTTAATTTCCCCATGATTTTATTTTGTGTGTACATTTGCAGATGTCACACTCATACCAGTTAAAATGGTGTTTCATCATGATTTTCATCCTCGCCGGCGGAACAATCCTGATGCGACTAAAGGATTTTAGCTTCCTCAATCTCCGGACGTTCCTGGAGTACTTTTCCATGATTACCGTTACTATATTTGCCTGCTGGATGGTACATGGGTATCTCAGGTTACACGAGCCCAAAGGAGTCAGTAAACAACTCCGTCCTATTGTCCGCATAGCAGCCGCCATGCTGGTGGCATTTTCTCTGAATTACCTTTCAGTAATTATAATTCCAAGCAGGTTTTTATTTCAGGACATGGTATTTCATCATACCTATGCCGATTTTCTACGCATCATCATCAGTGCATTTTTTGTCAGTATGTTTTGTCACATCGTATGGAGCTCGCTGGCTGCCAACATTATGCTGCAAAAAGCACAACTTGAAAATGAGCACCTTAAACAGGCACACCTCCGTGCACAGTTGCTGTCCTTACAACAACAGATCAGTCCTCATTTCCTGTTCAATTCTCTCAGTACGCTCAAGCACATCGCTCATGATAAGGGTACCAAAGACTTTGTTGTACAGCTATCCCATGTATATCGTTACCTGCTGAACATCAATGAACACCAGATCACCAAGCTCGCTGATGAACTGAACTTTATCGACTCTTATTTATACATTCTCTACCAGCGTTTCGAAGGCGATCTGAAAGTACAGATCAATATTCCGGAGCAGTATCACAATTACCTGATACCTCCTTTATCCATTCAGCTCTTAATCGAAAATGCCATTAAGCACAATGCGCTCTCCCCGGAAACACCTTTGCTGATAGAGATCTTTATTGAAAATGAAACAGTCACCGTCAAAAATATCCGCCAGCCGAAAAAATACCCCGTGGAGAGTACTAAATTAGGTTTGCAGAATATCAACGATCGCTTCCTGTTATTGTTCGATAAGCAAATTACCGTCGACAACACCGACGAAAGTTTTACTGTACATTTACCAGTCATTAGCCATGAACGTTATTATCATTGAAGACGAGCGTAAAACAGCCAGAGAATTACAGGACATCCTTACCAGTATCGACAGCGAAATCCGCGTGCTGCAGGTGTTACCCTCTGTAGTGGCTGCCATCAGTTGGTTCAGGGAAAACCCTGCACCTGACCTGATATTCTCTGATATTCAACTGGGAGATGGACTCTGTTTTGAAATCTATCGGGAAGTACCGGTGAATGCGCCAATCATTTTCTGCACCGCCTTTGATCAATACGCTATCCAGGCTTTTGAATCCAATAGTATAGACTATCTGCTAAAACCACTGGAAGAAGCCCTGGTAGAAAGAAGTCTGAAGAAATTTCATCGTATCAGAGACCATTACAATACCTACCAGCAAAGCCTGACAAAGGCTATGACCCAGATGGAAAACGCCTACCGCAATACCATCCTCGTACATTACCGGGAGAAAATGGTGCCCGTCAAGGTAGCCGATCTTGCCTATATACATGCTGCCAATGGCGTTGTAACCCTCCATACCCGCAACGATCAGGATTACACGATCCAGTACACTATCGACCAACTGGAGAACATGCTGAACCGCAATGACTTCTTCCGGGCCAACCGCCAATTTATAATACACAGGGAAAGTATCACAGATATCGAACATTACTTTAACCGGAGATTGATAATCAAGACGATCTGTAAAACCCCGGAAAAGATTATCGTGAGCCGCCTGAAGGCGCAGGACTTTTTACGCTGGGTAGAACAGTGACACTTCATTTCCCTTTTTGCTCACTTCATTTCCCTATTTGCGCTTTTCATTCATATTTAAATAAATGACGCAATTGTAGTCGGTAGTTTTGTCTCATTGCATACTTATATGAGAAAGAAAAAACTACTTATTGCAGTGTTATTACTGATCAGTGGCGCCTCTTATGCCCAGAACAACTGGACACTTAAGAGCTGCATTGAATACGGTTTGAAAAACCACCGTAGCAATGTTGTGTATGCCAATGATAAAAAAGCTGCAGATGCCAAAGCCCGCGAAGCACTGGCTGCTTACCTGCCCAGTGTCAGTATCTCCGGCTCTATCGACGACAACCTGAAAGTACAGGAAACCGTAATTCCTGCCGGTATATTCGGCGACCATGATCTTCGTGTTGCATTTACCAAAAAATTCAATACCAATCCTGTAGCACAACTCGATCAAACCATTTTCGATCAGTCGCTGCTCACCGGGCTCAAGGCGAATAAATATAACAGGGAATCTGCCGACCTGAATGTGCAGCAGAATAACGAGACCATTATATACAATATCAGCAATGCCTTTGCTCAGATTTTCGTGTATAGGGAACAGTTGTCTCTCCTGCATACCAACCTGGATACCTACCACGAACAGATGGACATCACCAGTCTGCAGGTAAACAAAGGTACTGTATTGCAGAAGGAACTGGACAAAGTAACGGTTGACTACAACAATACCGTATCTAAAATACATGTTGCAGAAAGTAACCTTACTTTATCCTACAACCAGCTCAAATATGAAATGGGATTTCCGCTCACTGATACCATCACGGTAGACAGTACGGAAGCTGCCAAAGCCTTTAATAGCCTGGCTATCGCTGCGCCCGATGCGAATACCTTTTCAGCTGCGAACCGCCTGGATTTCCGTATCTCACAGGTCAATGAGAAAATGCTGGCCATTGATGAGCAGCGCCTTCGCAATGGGATCTATCCAAGACTCACCGCATATGCCCGTTATGGTGCAATTGGTTATGGCGATAACCTGAATGAGTCTTTCAAATCACTGGCTACTTACTCCGCCATAGGTATCAAACTCAGTATTCCTATTCTCGATTTCTACAAGCGCAATGCGCAATCGGCACAGGCAAAGTACAAACACCTGAATGCAATCGAACAATTAAAAATAGACGAAGGTAAATACGCACTGGAATACCAGAACGCCCGCACCAAAGTAATGCAGGAGCAGGGCAATATGGACAATAACCGGCGCAATATAGAACTGGCGCAATCTGTGTTCACCACTACCAATCTGCAATACCAGAAAGGTACCACGGACATGACCGATTGGCTCAATGCCCAGAACTCACTGAAAGAAGCACAGAACAATTACCTGAGCTCCATATATAATTTCTTCCTTGCCCGTATCGATCTCGAAAAAGCGGGTGGATCACTCAAGACTTTTTACCTGGCTCTATAAATAGCAATATGAAAACGAAGTACATCGTAAGTTTAGTCGTTATCCTGATCATCGGATTGATCGTTTACAAACTGGCTGTCAATAAGAAAAAGCTGAACGAAAAAAATAAGCAGGCGCCTGTGACCCTGGTACAGATACCGGTAAAGGTAGCCGTAGCCAGGGAACAGTTGCTCGAAATCAATATCATAAAGACCGGTAACATTGCACCGTTCAAAGAAGCAAAGGCCGTAGCCATGAGTGGCGGTACCCTTACACAGGTGCGCTTTGAACTGGGTGATCAGGTAAAACAGGAACAGGTACTCGCTATTACGGATACACGACAGGCACAGCTGGAACTGCAAAAAGCAGAAACAGATGCCGCCAAGCTCCGTAATGACCTCGATACCTACACCGAACTTCTGAAAGGCAAAGCCGCCACACAGGAGAAGTTAAATGAAATCAAAAACAACTACCAGACTGCCCTGAACCAGGTAGACCAGGTGCGGAAGAAACTCGCGGATGCCGTGATCAAAGCGCCTACCAGTGGTATCATCAGCGCTAAACCGGTAGAACAGGGGGTATTTGTAAATGCAGGTACGGAGATCGCTACTATCGTGAACCTGAACAAAGCAAAAGTACAGGTGAACCTGACAGAAGCAGAAGTTTACAAAGTAACAAACGGGCAGAAAGTTAAGATCACCTCTGATGTGTATCCCGGTAAGGAATTCTTTGGTACTATAAGTTTTATCAGCCCGCAGGCCGATCAGACACACAACTACCTGGTGGAAATTATGACGGACAATACCACACAGTCCATTCTCCGCTCCGGTACATTCGTATATGCTGACTTTTCTAAGAAGACACAGGAACAATTACTGGTGATCCCGAGAGAAGCCCTGACAGAGAGCGTGAAGAACGCTTCTGTATATGTAGTGAAGAATAATGTAGTACATCAGCAGCTCATCCGGACCGGTACTGAAATGGGCGGTTTGATGCAGGTGATCAGTGGTTTGCAGGCAGGTGACTCTGTCGTTACTTCCGGTCAGATCAACCTGAAAGATGGTACTCCAGTCAGTGTGTCAAAATAAAAAAGCGCCCTCATGTCAATAGCAGAAATTGCCGTAAAACGGCCTCTATTAATACTTGTAATATTTACGGTGCTGATACTTTTCGGACTGGAATGTTATCATAGCCTGAATTATAACCTGCTGCCCAAGATGGAAGTGCCGACTGTTACAGTGAGCACAGTCTATGCAGGTGCTTCCGCTTCTGAAGTGGAAACATCCGTGACAAAGAAACTGGAAGATGCCTTTGCTTCGGTAGAAGGGTTGGACAAGATCACCTCCAAATCACAGGAAGGGGTATCACAGGTAGTCATTACCTTCAAGAGTGGTACCAACATTGACCGGGCAGAAGCAGATATCCAGCGTAAAGCAGATCAGGCACAGAATGACCTGCCAAAGGATATCGATAAACCTTTGGTAAATAAAGTAAACCTGGAAGAAGCCCCTGTGGTGAAGGCCGGTGTTACTTCTACACTCGCTCCCCGCGCATTGTATGACTTAGTCGATAAGCAACTGCGCCCCATCTTACAGAACGTATCCGGTGTAGGGCAGGTAAACATCATCGGTGGTGATGAACGTGAGATACAGGTAAACGTAGATCAGGGTAAACTCAATGCCTACGGTATCACCATCACACAGGTGACGGATGCTGTGAACAATGCGAACCAGTCATTCCCTGCAGGTAGTATCGAGACACGGGACCAGCAGGTGACCATCCAGTACGATGCGAACGTGACTTCAGTGTCACAGATCCGTGAGCTGATCGTGGTACAACGTCCGGGTGGCGGCAGCGTATATTTAAAAGATGTAGCTGAAGTAGTGGATGCTACAGCCAAAGCGACGGCTATCAATCACATCAATGGGCTACCTTCTATTGGTATACAGATCGTGAAGCAATCAGATGCGAATGCAGTGAATGTAAGCCGTGATGTAAAGAAAGCATTTACCAATCTTGAACAACAGTATAAAGACAGCAAAGTAAAATTCACGATATCCTCAGACCAGTCTACCTACACCCTTCGCTCTGCGGATGCTGTAATGGAAGACCTGGTGCTGGCAGTGATCATTGTAGGGGTTGTGATGCTGGCTTTCCTGCATAGCTTCCGTAGTTCTATGTTTGTGATGGTGGCATTGCCATCTTCCATGATCCCTACATTTATCGCCATGTACCTGCTGGGCTTCTCGCTGAACCTGATGACGCTGATGGCGCTTTCGCTGGTGGTAGGTATCCTGGTGGATGACTCCATTGTGGTGCTGGAAAACATTTACCGTCACCTGGAAGCAGGAACGGACCGAAAACAGGCAGCCCTGGATGGTCGTAATGAAATTGGCTTTACAGCCATGGCGATCACACTGGTGGATGTGGTGGTGTTCCTGCCACTGGCTATGTCCGGTGGGATCATCGGTATGATCTTAAGAGAGTTTTCATTAGTAGTGGTGATATCTACGTTAATGAGCCTGTTCGTATCCTTCACGGTAACGCCTATGTTAGCAAGCCGTTTCGGCAGATTGGAACACCTTACTAAAGATACCTGGTGGGGTAGACTCAACCTGGGATTCGAACATATCATTGATGTGGTGAAAGAGAATTATGGTAAATTATTGAAGGTTGCACTGCATAAAAAACGGTACTTGTTATCCGGTGTGATCGTTCTGATTATAGGTTCTATAATGCTGGTTGTCAATGGATTTGTGGGCGCTGCTTTTATTCCTTCAGGAGACCAGGGCGAGCTGATGATCAACCTGGAATTGGCTCCGGATGCGTCTATTTACCAGACAAATATGCTGACCCAACAAGTGGAGAAACACATACTGGCCAGACCGGAAGTAGACAAGGTTTTTTCCAGTATCGGTTTCCTGACAGGTGGTGTGGCCGGGACAGGTAATAACAGTAACAAGGCGGAGCTGACAGTGACGCTTGTAGATGCAAAGAAACGAAACATGACAGCGGAGGAATTCGGTATCATGATACAGCGTGAGTTGACTGCCAGCGTACCTGGTGCGAAAGTAACGGCATCACCGACTTCTATCACTGGCAATGCCAGCACAGCCCCTATCCAGATTGCAGTGAAAGGGGTGAACCTGAAAGACGTGCGGAGTGTGGCGGAGCAATACATGAAGATTACAGCGGGTGTGCCGGGTACACAGTTCGTACAGCTCTCAGTAAAAGATCCGAAGCCACAGATAGAGGTGAAACTGGATAGAGAGAAAATGACGTTGTTAGGGCTCAATGCCAGCCAGGTTGGGGGTGCATTGCAGAATGCATTCAGTGGAAACGATAAGAGCAAATTCAAGCAATCAGGCAATGAATACGATATTCTTGTAAGCCTGGATCGCTTTAACAGATCAGATATCAATAATGTAAGAAATCTTTCATTTACGAATAATGATGGGCAAACATTTGTGCTGAGTCAGTTTGCCGAAGTAATAGAAGGAATAGGTGAAAGCGTACTGGAACGCAGCGACCGGCTCAATTCTATCACGGTGAATGCAAACGTGGCTGGCAGACCAACAGGTACGGTGGCTACAGAGATCAAAGAAAAAGTAGCCAGCGTAAAATTGCCCGAAGGTGTGTCAATAGAATACCTTGGTGATGTAAAGAACCAGGGAGATGCTTTTGGTAGCCTGGGACTGGCATTGATCACAGCGATCCTGCTGGTATACCTGATCATGGTGGCGCTGTATGAAAGTGTGATCTATCCATTTGTAGTATTGTTCTCAATTCCGGTGGCATTGATCGGCGCACTGCTGGCACTGGCCCTGAGTATGGAGACGCTGAATATCTTCTCTATTATTGGTATGATTATGTTGTTAGGTCTTGTGTCAAAGAATGCGATCCTGATCGTGGACTTTACCAATCATTTAAAAGAGAAGGGTGCTAAAGTAGAAGATGCGCTGGTAGAAGCGGGAGAGGAGCGTCTGCGCCCGATCCTGATGACGACACTGGCTATGATTCTTGGTATGTTGCCGATTGCGATGGCCACGGGAGCGGGTTCTGAGGTCAAGAACGGAATGGCGTGGGTGATTATTGGTGGTTTGACCAGTTCTATGATCCTGACGTTGTTTGTAGTACCAGCGATGTACCTGATCATTGATAAACTGAAAATGCGTTTACAAAAGAAAAAACAACCCGCGTACCATGAAGCTCATTAGTAGTACATTGTTCTGTGCACTGGTGTTCCCGATAGGAGCAAGTGCGCAGGACTCGCTGGCACGAAATGCAAAAGTTCAGGACTCGCGTGTACGCATTGCAAATGCGCAGGACTCGCTGGCACGAAATGCAAAAGTTCAGGACTCGCGTGTACGCATTGCAAGTGCGCAGGACTCATCCGCACGCATTGCAAAGGCACAGGACTCATCTGCACGCGCTGCAAAAGTTCAGGACTCGCTTGCACGCATTGCAAGATCGCAGGACACACTCACGCGCTTTGCAAAAGTACAGGATTCACTTGCGAAGGTCCAATTGAAAAAGGCCTATATCGTAGATCTCCTGCTTAAAAGTCCTGGCATGCGCCCTGCAATGATCTCTACGACGTTCATCAGCAGGGGGCAAATGGAAGGAAACTTAAAAGGGAAGAACATATTGAGTGGAGATTTTGGGCAGCAACGTACAGAAGCACTGCTAAATCTACCGGTGAAGAATTGGGGGAAGAGTGGTATGGTGACGGCAACAATCCTCTATGCGCATACTAATTATCAGCTTTCTGATATAAAGGGCCTGGATATTACGGAATCTTCATTATCCAAAAATACTGTAGGCCTGACCACCACCTATCGCAGAGTAGACTCCCTGTTTGGGCGTATGTTTATTTCATCTGCCAGTGTGGTCCTTTTAACAGGTGATGGTGGCGGTATTAATAAGTATGCGGTGATGGGGAATGGAATGGTATTGCTGAAACAAACGGCGCAGACGACATTGATGGTAGGTTTACAATTGATCATTGATCCAACTAACATTGCACCGGTCATTCCGTTGCTTGTTTATCAGAAGCGATTACCCAATGGGGTTGATCTGAATATCACGATCCCACAGCAATTGACATTGCGGAAGACCCTGAGTAAAAATTGCTGGGCGAGTTTCGGTACGATCTTATCCTCCTCTGTATCCTTCTTCAATTATAGCTCACCTAATATACCGCGAAATGCGAATTTCAGCACACTGGATCTGAAGACAGGGCCGGGATTGGAATACAAACTGGGTAAGTTATTGCTGGCAGGAGTGAGTGCAGGTTTATGGACGCCGGTGATGTACAGACAGTATGGTCGGTGGGAGAAGTCGAGTCGTTATTTCCTTGATGGCAAAGTAGATACGACGCCCTATATTAATTTGAATTTATCATTAATACCTTTTTGATAGTTACAAAATGTGTAACGCAGTTGTAGGTTTAAGCAATGAGCCCGGTAGTCATACCGGGCTCCGTTTTTTTATTTGTGTGTGAGAGAATGAATCAATGAAATAAAATTTCATACATATTCCGGAAACTTATAAAACATTACATTTGTGCCCATGAAATTATGGTATCCTTACAGGCAGATGAAGGATCTGGGGCAGGTGCCCGTAATGGTGGCGGGAAAAGGCACGGCGATGATACTGGAAGATGGACGCAGATTGACGGATGGAATTTCTTCGTGGTGGGCGGTGATCCATGGGTATAATCATCCTGACATTAATAATGCACTGATAGAACAGATCAATAGTTTTTCGCATGTCATGCTGGGTGGGTTGTCGCATCCGCCTGCATTGGCATTGGCAGATAAGTTGGTGGAGATTACACCCGCGGGATTAAATCATGTGTTTTATTCTGATAGCGGTTCTGTTGGTGTGGAAGTGGCCTTGAAAATGGCATTGCAGTATTGGAAAAATACGGGGCATGTAGGGAAACATAAAATCATCTCGCTGAAGAACGGCTATCATGGCGATACATTTAAGGCGATGGAAGTGGGGGATGATTCTGATTTCTCTAATGCATTTGTGGATGTATTGCACAGGGGATATTTTTTAGATACACCTGCAGGTGGGTTTGATGCAGATGCAGCAACTATTCAACAAGAAGCTTCGAAACTGGAAGATCTTTTGAAAATACATGCACCTGAAATTGCCTGTTTTATACTTGAACCTATTGTACAGTGTGCCGGTGGATTTAGAATTTACTCTCCTTTATATTTGAAAGCTGCGAGAGCGTTATGCGATCAATATAATATACTCTTAGTGCTGGATGAAGTCGCTACCGGTTTTGGCCGTACAGGCAAACTATTCGCAGCAGATCATGCTGGTATTACCCCTGATATTATGATCATAGGAAAAGCGCTGACAGCAGGGTATATGGGACATGCAGCTACATTGGCAACTACCCGTATTTTTAATGGGTTTTTAGGTGATTCTTATGATAAGGCACTGATGCATGGGCCTACATTTATGGGGAACCCGCTGGCGACTACCGTGGCTTTAAAAAGCATAGAGATTATTGAAAAAGACCATTATTTAGAACGCATTGCAGCGATAAATGCAGTTATCCGCAATGAATTTGAGAAAATTGAATCACCTGCAATTGCTGATAAAAGAATAGTAGGAGCCATTGGTGCGATTGAACTGAAAGAAGACAGCATGATGGCCGGCTTTCGCGACTACGCTATGGCAAATGGGGCATGGCTGAGACCTATTGGTAAAGTCATGTATGTAATGCCTGCTTATATTATTACAGATGATGAATTGCGTAAACTGATCTGGATCATGCGCGACTGGATCAGTCATATTTATGCAAACGGCTAAGAGTTTCTCTTGATACCCCCAGGTAATACCTTATTCATAAAAAATCGGTGCTGGATGCATCAGGTTATTATCAAGGAAGTTGTCCGTAACATTGTCGATACCCGTGCCAGAAACAATTACAATAAGCCGGGAGAAAGTATCGCAGTTTTTAGACTGGTTGACACAGGCATAAAGTTTTATGAACATCGCTTTTTTTTCTATTTTTACAGCATGAGATCCTTTATCACCACCTTCATTTTTTGCATCTTCGTCGGTATCATTTACAGATGGATCGCCGATCCTCCGCTTACCTGGGCTAAGATCCCTCCTGTCATCACCGTGGCTCTCGTTCTCTCTTTAGTCTTCACCCTGGCTTTCAGACCAAGGAAGAAATAACTACTTTTCAAACAGCTGTTTCCTGTAATTGATGCCCCATTTCGCCATGGCTTCAATTACAATTTTCAGACTCTTCCCTTGTTCTGTCAGTTCGTACTCCACCGTAATCGGCATTGTATCCAGCACAGTTCTGCTGATCAGGTGATTCATTTCCAGATCTTTCAACTCTTTCGATAACACCTTGGGGGCTATTCCTGACAAGTGTCGTTTCAAATCCATAAACCGCATTTTCCCCCCATAATACAACGCTCCTATAATCTCCGTCTTCCATTTTCCACTCAACAATTCCTGCGTATCCCTAATCCCAACAATCATCATCTGACATTCCGGTGTCAGCGTAGACGTTACAGCATGTGCAAGATTCATTTTCAATCTTTATTATTTTCAGACAAAAATAGGAACATTACCAACTAGTTACAAATAAGTAACTAGTTACCATAAAGTAATGGGTCACGATTTGTAATTGACTTCCGCTAATTTTGATAAATAATTTAAATAACGGGATTATGATTCTAATAACCGGAGCAGCCGGAAATCTTGGATCGGCTATCATCAATAGCATGTTAAAGAGAGTACCTGCCAATCAAATTGTCGCATTTGTAAGAAGCGAACAGAAAGCTGAACAGCTGAAAAAACTCGGACTCAATATCCGAATTGGAGATTATAATGATATCGCATCCCTGGATAATGCAATGAAAGGTATTGATAAAGTGCTCCTCATTTCCGGCTTGTCACTGGAAAGACTAAAAGAGCATACCAATGTTGTAGACGCCGCAAAAAGAGCAGGTGTAAAACAAATCGTTTACACCGGTGTAACCATGAAAGATGCAGCTACCAGTCCGCTGAAAGTACTGATGGAATCTCACTTCCAGACGGAAGATTATATCAGGGCAAGTGGTATTGCTTATACTTTCCTGCGTAATACCCTGTACGCAGAGGTGATTCCTTTCTACATCGGCGACCAGGCAATGAATACAGGTATTCACTACCCGGCAGGAGCTGGTAAAGTACCTTATGTATACCGGCCAGACCTGGCCGATGCTGCGGCTGTGGTGATTACGAACAAAGGTCATGAAAACAAGACTTATCAACTCACAGGCGATCAGTTGTATTCATTTGCAGATGTAGCTGTCATGCTGTCAGAAGTGTCTGGTAAACACATAAGTTATACCGATGTAGATCCGGTTGCTTTTGAAAAGCACATGAAGGAGATTGGTGTGCCGGAAATAGGTATTATGATTAGTACTGGTTTTGCAGCAGCGATTAAGCAAGGTGATTTTGAAGTGGTGACAGGGGACCTGGAGAAACTACTGGGTAGGAAGCCTACCCCGATAAAGCAGTATCTGAAAGCGCATTATGTGAAATAATAACCTGAAAAATCCCGACTGGCCTGGCCTGTCGGGATTTTTAAAATATCATAGTGTCTAAACGACATTTAACCCCAAAAAATCCCTAAATTACATCACGTCGTACCTGATGTGACAATTCCCGTTAGAAAAATTGTAGCCGGAAGTAAAACCCTGGTTGGTCCGATCCGTTGTCCCATCTTCATTTTATTTTACTAAACTCCCAACGTTATGAAGCAACACACATTGCCCCTGGCATTGAAGAGGATCCTATGTGTTCCCCTCTTCCTCCTTATTCTGTTACCGCTCACCACCCGAGCCCAGCAAACCATCAAAGGGAAAGTCTCGGATGATGCTAAAAACCCCCTAGCCGGTGTTTCTATCGCCATCAAAAACACCCACCGTGGTACCGTCACCGCGCCCGACGGCTCTTACAGCATCTCTGCCGCCAATGGCGAAACCCTGGTATACACCTTTATCGGTTATAATACCCTGGAAATCACCGTCAAACCTGGTGTCCAATACAACATTACCCTCGCCCCAAACGTCCAGAATCTGGATCAGATGGTCGTGATCGGTTATGGTACGCAAAAGAAAAGTTCCCTCACGGGTTCTGTCGCTTCCGTCAATGGCAAGACCCTCAATGAGTTGCCCGTAGCCAGTGTACAGCAGGCCTTGCAGGGGCGTGTACCGGGTGTGACTGTCACTAATAATGGTGCTCCTGGTACAGACCCCATTGTTCGGATCAGGGGTATCAGCTCCATTAGTTATGCCTCGGATCCCTTGTACGTGATCGATGGATTTCCGACTTCCAACCTCACCAGCTTTGACAGCAAAGACGTCCTCTCTGTCGAAGTGCTGAAAGACGCCAGTGCTGCAGCTATCTATGGTTCCCGCGCTACCAATGGGGTCGTTATTATTACTACTAAAAAAGGTAACCGCGGCAACAAAGCAGAAGTAAGACTCGATACCTACACAGGTGTACAAACTGCCTGGAAAAAGATCGACCTGCTCAATACCCAGCAGTATCTACAATATGAACGTGCCCTGAATGGTGCCGCCGGCATTTCCAAACCACCACGTCTTGAAGATGCGAACTGGAATTCACCTATTTACGACGGCACTTCCCAGACGTATGCGCAGACCAATACTGACTGGCAGGATGCCTATTTCAAAAGTGGCTTAATCACCCAGTCCAACCTTTCAGTAAGCGGCGGGAATGACAAATCTACTTTTTACATGTCCAGCGGTTACTTCAAGCAGGACGGGATTGCGCAGGGTGTCAACTATGAGCGTGGCAACTTCCGTATCAATTCAGAACACAACATCAGTCGTATCTTTAAGGTAGGAGAGAACCTGCTTGTCGCGTATTCCAATCAACGGTATGACAACACCTCCGGCAACCGAACCCGCCTTGCAAACGTAATTCGCGCTTTGCCATATCTGCCAGTGTACGATCCCACCACGCAAGGTGGTTTCCGGAATGCAGAAAACAGTGTGGATGGAGCTGACCCCACCAACCCTGTAGAAGACGCGCTACTGCTGGGCGATGCGCACCGTAAACTTTTCAAACTCTTAGGTACTGTTTATGCACAGGTCAACTTTACCCCCTGGCTCAGTTTCCGCTCTGTATTTGGTGCAGACTACGCCGGCCAGTTTCAGCATCAATTTACTCCCATCTATAATGACAAAGGCCGGAATTCCACTGTTGCGTCCATCAATGATCAGCGGGCCAACAGAACAACCTTACTCTACACAGAACAACTGACTTTAGATAAACATTTTGGCAGGCACCATGTCAATGCCATCGCTGTATTTGAAAGACAGCCTGCCAGTAACTATGGGGAATCCCAGACAGGGAACCAGAGTACAAATGACATCGAGACACTGGTAGGTGCAACGAACGTATCCGCCTATTCTACCACCACAGCCACACTCATACAATCCTACATCGGCCGTCTGAATTACGAGTTCGGTGAAAAGTATTTACTGAGTGCTGCTATTCGCCGGGATGGTTTATCCGTATGGGCGCCTGGAAAGAAATTTCAGAGCTTCCCTTCTTTCTCCGCCGGTTGGCGTATAGACCAGGAAAGGTTTATGAAACCTGTTACCGCAGTTTCCGAATTAAAACTACGGGGTGGTTGGGGCGTTACAGGTCTGAATGCTATCGGTATTTTTCCGGCTTTGCAAAACTCTATATTGGCCAATGAATATCCCTGGCAGGCTATCGTGCAGGCTAATGGTGCTACCTATCCATTTGGTAATACCGTTACTGTGGGCAATGCATCTTATTATAACCAGTTGGCAAGTGCTGACCTGGAATGGGAAAAGACCAAGCAGGTCAATGTGGGGTTGGACCTTGGGCTCTTTGATAATACCATCACCTTCACTGCAGAATGGTATCGCCGTTTGACAGACAACCTGATCCTCACGATTCCCACACCTCCCAGCTTTGGTTATGGTGGCGCGGGGTCACAGCTCAATGCCGCCAGTATGAAAAATACAGGGGTAGACCTTGCACTGGGCTATAACAAAACGAAAGGTGTTTTCAGGTGGAATGTAAATGGCAATATTGGTTTTATCAGGAATAAGATCCTTAGTCTGAACACGCCGAATGCTACCATTGATGCAGGCTCCGACGCCGACTTCGGGAATGGCAACATGACTCGTACGGTGGCTGGACAGCCGATTCAGTCATTCTATGGTTATGTCACCGATGGCATTTTTCAGAACCAGACCGAAGTAGATAAAGGGCCTGAGCAGCTTTCGGGTACAGACCCTGCCAAGAGCACAGCGCCTGGTGACATCCGGTTCAAAGATTTAAATGGGGATGGGGCAATCACATCTGCAGATCGTACCTTCCTGGGTTCTTATATTCCTAAATATTCTTACTCCCTGAATTATAATGCGAACTGGCACCAGTTCGATCTTTCTGTTTTCTTCCAGGGGGTGCAGGGCAATAAAATCTACAATGGAACCCGGGTGTTGCGTGAAGGTATGGCTCGTTTATTTGGTGCGGGTACAGAGGTGTTGAATGCCTGGACGCCGGAGCATACGAATACTGATATTCCACGTGCTATAAGTGGGGATCCGAATTCGAATCTGCGGGTATCTAACCGCTGGATTGAAGATGGTTCTTACCTGAGGTTGAAGAATCTGATGATTGGGTATACACTGCGTAATGGTGCTATTCGGTATATCAGCAGTTTTAGGGTGTATGTGTCTTCTCAGAACCTGCTCACTTTTACAAAATATAAAGGATGGGATCCTGAAATAGGGTCTAAAAATACTACGCTCACCAATGGTATTGATTATGGGCAGTACCCTGCAGCGCGTTCATTCCAGTTGGGTTTGCAGGTAGGTTTTTAATAACTGCTTTCTTACCGCTGGCGCTGGCTATGGTAGTATCCTGCTGGTGGTTGCAGTCAGTTGATGTTAAAAGCAGGATTTTAATCAGGAGCCGCAACTGAAAGATCTGGAAAAGGAATTATATCATTTGTCCAGCCTCCTTTCGGTTGATTTTACAAGTAGGATTTAAATCATATACAAAAACTGAAAACATGTATAAGTACATATTCATCGCCTGTTTGCTTCTTGGTGGACTAGGCTGTACCAAAGACCTTGACAAAACAAATCCAGGGTATGCTACCCTTGATAACTATTTCAAAAACAGCACAGAATTGCTAAGTGGCACCAACGCTATTTACTCCACCTTCCACGCCAGCACCCTCATTGCCCGTGAATGGTTTTTCGTTCATGACCTCCGCAGCGACGACGTCTCGTCCGGTGGTGGTCAGTTGGAAGTACCCCGCGGTCAGATCCTGAACGGCGCTACTACGGCAGATAATTCCGTGATAAGTTCTGTATGGCAGGGATTATATATCATCATCCATCGTTCCAATACAGTTATTGGCAGTGCACCTCTTGTCACCGATAATGACGCCGTTCGTGACCAGTGTGTAGCCCAGGCGAAGTTCTTCCGGGCATGGGCCTATTTTGAATTAGTGACCCTGTGGGGACCAGTTCCTATGTACACACAGGTCGTAACTGAATCCAACCAGTTCCAACCCCGCGCAGCAGAAACTGCTATCTATGACCAGATCATCCAGGACCTCACAGATGCCGCCGGAACACTCAGCGCAACTTATGCAGCCGCTGATCTGGGGCGGGTATCATCTGGCGCGGCCTATGCTATGCTGGGCAGAGTATACATGCAGAAAGGCGACTACACATCTGCCAAGACAGCATTGTCACAGATAGTTAGTTCCAATCTTTATCGCCTTGTAGACAACTTTAATGACAATTTCCTGGAAGAGACTGAGTTCAATGCCGAATCTATCTGGGAAGCTGTCTTTGTAGACAAAGGTGATAATTCCTTTGACTGGGGTGGTACTGGTGATGGCGCAGGTAATGCACAATCTACCATCCGCAACCAGGAATATTGTCCGCTGGCATGGCGTAATTTAATTCCATCTAATAAATTTTTGAACGAATTTGAAAACACTGCTTCTGGTGCCGCTAAAACAGACCCACGCTATAAATGGACGGTGTATGAAACGGGTGATCCCTTTAACAATGACGCAGATGTACTGACAGATGCGATGCAAAATGGGAACTCTTCTACTGTAAATGGCGTGACGAAAAAGATCAGCTGGCGCAAGTTTATGCTCATTTACAAGCAGAGTCTGTCCACGGCTTCTTATCACCCCGGTGGCAATAACCAGCGTATCATCCGCTATGCAGATGTGTTGCTTATGCTGGCAGAGTGTGCGAACGAAACCGGTGATATAGCGGGAGCTGTCAGCTACCTGAACATGGTTAGAGATCGTCCTTCTGTAGCAATGCCACATTATCCTACTGCCCAATTTCCAACCGGATCAAAGGATCAGGTGACAAAAGCAATAATGCATGAAAGAACGGTTGAATTGGGAGATGAAGAGGTGCGTAACCGCGATATCTTAAGGTGGCGGAAAATGGGGTATTTCACGACTGATCCTATTAGTTATTTCAGAAAGAATCGGGATGAGTTATTACCTATTCCTCAATCAGAAATTGATAATAATCCTGCGTTGGCAGATGGGGGGATTGCCGCACAAAATTCCGGTTATTAAAGAGAAAGGTTCTTTGGTGATAATGATGACCTGTCTGCCTTTACAAATTCCGGTTATTAAAGAGAAAGGTTCTTTGGTGATAATGATGATCTTTCTTCCTTTACAAATTCAGGTTATTAAAGAGAAAGGTTCTTTGGTGATTATGATGTTCCTTTCTTCCTTTTATCAGCAAAGACTAGGCTTTGCTGATAAAAGGGGGAGGGGTAAATAATTTGGACCATATTAACCTCTTTTCTATATAAAACCCAATGGAAGGGATCCTGCATATACGTATTCCTTCGCATAATTAGGAAATCCAGCAGGTAAGTTTGTATGAGTATTGATCAATGACCTGCCTGATGTTGTATCGTTTCGGGATGTATCGTCTCAATACTTCCATCCGCCTTATAATGCAGCTCCGTCACCTTTACATTTCTCAAATAAGTCTTACCAGATAACTCTACGTCATGATAAAACAAATACCATTTCCCATCTTTTTCAACAATAGAATGATGCGTAGTCCATCCCGTTACAGGTGTCATGATGATGCCTTTGTAATTGAATGGTCCATAAGGAGAATCGCCAATCGCATAACACAAGTTATGTGTATCACCTGTTGAATAAGAAAAATAATACTTCCCTTTGTATTTATGAACCCAGGAAGCTTCAAAGAATCGTTTGTCATTTTCCTTTTCGTGAAATGGCTGTCCATGTTCATCCAAAATGACTACCTCTTTTACCGGTCCATCAAAACCAGTCATATCCTTTTTCAGTTTTGCGATTCTAGGTAATGCCGCTACATCATCTACATTGCGATTCCCGGCAGCGCCATCATATTTGTTATGATCCCATTTTTGCAATTGTCCACCCCATATTCCTCCGAAGTACATATAGAAACTCCCATTCTCATCTTTAAACACACAAGGGTCTATACTATAACTCCCCACAATTGGTTTTGGCAAAGCTTTAAACGGGCCTTCGGGTTTACTGCTGGTGGCTACTCCGATATGGAAGATTCCTGCACTATCCTTTGCCGGGAAGTATAAATAATAAGTGTGGTTTGCATATGCTGCATCTGGTGCCCATAATTGTTTGTTTGCCCAGGGAACGTCTTTTAAACTTAAGGCGACTCCATGATCTGTTACTTTACCACCTATATGATCTAATGATAGCACATGGTAATCTTTCATATCAAAATGACTACCTAAGTCGTCCTCGGGTACACCTGTTGCTGTATCGTGCGAAGGGTAAATGTAAAATCGGCCATTAAATACGTGGGCAGAAGGGTCTGCTGTATAAATATGCTTTACCAGTGGTTGTGCTATTCCTTGCAGGGATGCGTAAAAACAAAACAACCATGAACATAAACAAACAATTAATATCCGGGTCATAAGTTAGTGTTTTTTAAATTCCATTTTTGTAAAAGAATATTGGTGAATACTGGGAATCTACCAGTTTATATCCGGGTCATAAGTTAGTGTTTTTCAAATTCCATTTTTGTAAAAGAATATTGGTGAATACTGGGAATCTACCAGTTTATATCCGGGTTATAAGTTAGTGTTTTTCAAATTCCATTTTTGTAAAAGAATATTGGTGAATACTGGGAATCTACCAGTTTATATCCGGGTCATAAGTTAGTGTTTTTCAAATTCAATACTTTGTAAAACAATCCCGGGTGAATACTGGGAATACACAATTTCATGCTTTCCTGGTTTTAATGAATAGGAGAGTTTTACTTGAATAACATTATCAGATACCCATTTACTCCATAGCTCCTTATTATCATCATGGGCATTAATAGTCGTTGCCAATTCCTTCGCACCATCAATAGAAACCCCAAACCATAGCCCATCCCCATGCGTGAAATTCAAAGTAGGAGAGAAGTTAAGATAAATATTTGTATTCCCCGAAGCTTCAAACTCATATCTTGCTACTGCACCCGCACTATGATAAATGATGCTATCACTAAATGTACCACTATTAGCAAAACTGGTAATCCCATCTCCAAATTTTCCAATACCCTTTATATGCACCCAATCTCCATATTTCGACACATAACCTGTTGCTGAAATCTGTTTATATATCTTAGGCACTACCGGGGGGGTATATGGCCCCGTCAAATCCGGCATTTTATTTACAGGCGGTTGTTGCCAGCCTGTATATCCAATATGCGTCTGGTCCATCATATGATTCCATTTTCCACCGGCTACCTGATGATATACCACTGTCAATAATGAATCCCGCATATAATATTTCCGCGCACTATCCGCCCATGCCTTATTCTGCACACGGTTGCTCTTATACAAAGCCACCGCATAATATAATCTGTGCAAATTGTACATCGCCTCTACAGGAAACTGTACCAGTTCAAAATAGGCATCTGAATAAGGCTGTAAACGCACTTTTTTAACCAGCTCTTCCCATTCGCCTACAATCTCTTTATATTGCTTTAATGTATAACTAGACTCATCCAGCAATTCCGGTTTCCGCCTGGCGGCCATTTCACTATATTGCCGAAGGTAATCGCCTATATTTCTGGCTGAATTCATGAATGAAAATCCGGAGTGTTTGGAAGAGTCAGCACTTGTTCTGTTCCCTTCTTCCATTCCTCCACTGGCATTCCCTTCCGCCATCCACTCATCCGATCCTTCCCCAAAATTTTCCTCCGCAAACTGTTTATAATAATCTGGTAAAGTATCCCCCGGTTCTGCCCTCCATGCATAATCCATAAAAAACGCTATCGGCAACTCCATCGGCTTCAAATCACCCACATTCACTATCCATATCTTATCCACTCCATACATCTTCGCCAAATGCAACTGTTCCCACACCCTTGCCAGGTTATTTGTATTCACCCATTTGTAATTCCTCGGATCCCCCACATAGTCAAAATGATAATACACCCCATATCCTCCCTTCCGCTTCGGCATCAAAGGATCAGGAAACCTCCTGATATTCCCCCAATTATCATCACACAACAACAATGTCACATCATCTGGTACCCGCATTCCTCTATCATAATAATCCTGCACTTCCTTATACAACGCCCACAACTGTGGCGTCTCCGCTGCCGGCTTGCCCGTCACCTCACTAATAATGGATCGCTGATCCCGCACAATCCTTTCTAATAAATCCGTCGCTGTTTCACTGCTCATGGGCAAATCTCCATCTCCCCGCATCCCTATCGTCACTATACTTTCATGCTTTGCCATTGCGACAATCCCTTCCCTCCAAAAGGCCCTCAACACACTGTCATTTGCCACATAATCCCAGGCCCCCCGCCCATACCGCTTCCATTCCGCTTGTGCACGCAACATTGGCTCATGATGGCTTGTGCCCATCACTATTCCCCATTTATCTGCCAATACGGGATTCAATCGATCATCATCATTAAACGCATTTCCCCACATCGCCGGCCATAAATAATTTCCTCTTAATCGTAATAGTAACTCAAATATCTTTTCATAAACATGATGATTAAACCCGCCAAATTTCTCATGCGTCCATCCGGAAAATGCAGGCGCCTCATCATTTATAAATATCCCCCTGTATTGCACCGAAGGAGGTCCGAAATCATAACGTCCTTCCTGCACAAATACTTTTTCCTTCTTTTTTATAGGTACATCCGCCCACCAATACCATGGCGACACTCCCAATTGCTTAGATAGTTCCAGTGCACCATAGGCCGCGCCCCGCTTATCACTGCCCAATATAATTACCTTCCCTGGAGAGACTGTAATTCGAAACGCCTCCCATTTTCCATTCAACCCCGTAGTATCCAAACCAGAAAACATATCTCTCTGAATTGTTTCCGACTTCCCACCCAACCCCGCAGTATCCAAACCCGAAAACACATTTCTCTGAATTGTTTCCGACTTCCCACCCAATCCCGTAGTATCCAAACCAGAAAACACATCTTTCTGAATCGCTTCCGACTTCCCACCTAACCCCGCAGTATCCAAAGCTGCAACCTCATCTCTCCGAACCCCTTTCCATTTCCCTCTCACCCTTACTGTATCCAAACCATCTCCCCACCCCACACTATCCTTCCCCAATCCTCTTCCAACTATCCCAATCAATATATACGGCCGCCCATCCAACCGATGCACAATCTCCGGCGCCCTCCCCGTCACCGCAAGCATATCCGCCCGCAGCAACTCCGCAGCCTTATTCACCAGCCAGTCATCCTGCTGATCAACATAAATAACTTCCGGTAATGCAAACGTATGTTGCGAGGCACGTGTGGTTATTATCTGCCGCGCATGAACCTGCGCATGCGTAATGGTTACATGGCACAGGAGGATTAACAGTGGAATACAGTTTTTCATAACAAGAACTAAATAATAAAAACCAATATACCAAAATTTTCCAACGCTCCATAGATATGGGGCGTATTATTTTCCTTTTTAGGTATGTGATTAATTTCTCAAAGGTTGTTAAAACGCCTTTTGCCCAGCGTATATTTTCCTCACTATTTCGGATACAAACCAAACATTCCATCTCTTTTATTAAACTTTCATATTTACACAGGGTCGTTATTACAAATCGTCTGATACAAACTATCGCCATATGAAAGTAACAATCAAACACCTTTGTCTTGCCTTTGCCTTCACCTCGATCATGATATCGTGCGGCAAAGATTCCGGTTCCGATAGCTCCTCCTCCTCGGACTCTACTACTACCAGCATAGACGACACCAATCCGGACCCTATTGATGTCACCAGCTGTGACGCCGAAACAGGCATCAACAAAATCATCTGTCTCGCCGACGCTTTCAAGGCCACACTGACCTCAGCTCAGTTAGCCACCGTTCAATTGAGCTACAACAAGTCAAACGCCATTAAGTGGTCGAACTTCCCACAGGCGCTGGTTTCCAGCTCTTACAAAATGTTGCAGACCCTGTTCAGGTGCACAGGCGTGATGCCCAGTTCTCTTGCATACTGATCAATGCTATACTTTGAACCCGCTTCACTGAACCGCTTCTGTAACTTACGAAAGTAGGAGAGAGAGATACTATCCGGTTCCTGCATCACAACACTATTCTGCCTCCACAAGCGATACAAAACAAGAAAGAGCTGCTGTAACATCGCCGTCAGCATCTGCTGCTTTTCATGCCGGGTGCTGAATAGTTCTTCATGTAATTCTTCCACCAGTTTTACCACATATCGGAAAGTGTAGGGCGGTGCGTAATGCGTTAGTATCTGCAGACTTTCCAGCATAGGTGCTATGCTATTTACTTTAGGAAAGATACCACTGCCCAGTTTATCGGAAATAGTCAGAATACGCCCTTTTGTAGTGGCATGATAATTAAATCCATGGATAACCAAAGAAGGAATTAATAAAATAGAAGGGCCTGTCAGCCATGTTGGTTCATTGTTCCCTAAAAACTCAGTCTTACGTGTCTCTATCAGAAAGACCTGGTAGAGATTTGTATGAATGTGTGGCTTGATCTTCCAATCAAAATTTTCACTGCGTGTTTCCAGCAATTCAGAAAACAGGTATTCCCCATCAGGTCTGGGACCCGACTCTCCATACAACCCTTCAAAATGTGTGATTCGCTTCAATCGACAGAATTTAGTAATATCCTTTGATCTGTTTTATAGCTTAAAGTTTGATTTGTGTCTGGAAATTATGAAAAATTTTAGTGTTAAAAAATGCTACCTTTTCTAACCACCTGAGCCCGGAGCAATCGCCAACTCAGGGTTTTGTGGTAGTTTGAACAGATGTATTTACTGGCAATTGGTCATTCCCTTCTTTTAACATCGTCACCATTGCTGATACCTCTTCTGTAGTTGTATAATCACTACCACTATATCCTGAAAAACGGAAACGGATATTCCCCGTTTTGTCAATCACAAATTTTGCAGGAATACTCTGAATATCAAATGCACCTGCTGCTTTATATGATTTTATATCCAATGGCACATCAAATGGATAGTGGTTTTCTGTGAGGAATTTCTTTACTTTCTCTGAAGGATCCTCTTCTCTCTCCCATGTATCCACAAAAAGGAATTTTACATCCTCATCTTTTTCAAACCGTAACATGGCTGCTTTCATAGCAGGGAAGGAGCTTACACAGGGGCCGCACCAGGTAGCCCAGAAGTCGATCACCACTACTTTCCCTTTTAGTTCACTCAGGGTGATTTGTTTGCCTTCCAGGTTCTTCAATGTAAAATCAGGTGCAGGTTCATTGATCTGAGTTGTTCGCAGATGTGCAGTCAGCTGCAACCGGAATGCTTTATTCAGTTCAGCGGCATAGGCATCATAACCTTCCTTGCCTTTTAGTTTTTCATACAGTTCTTTAAGCTCCGCTTTCATTTTGTTATCTGCCAGCCCCGTCTTTGTCGCTTCGGCAGCTATATCCATCGCTTGCTGATCTTTACCAAGGTGTTTGAGCGTACTAAAGTAGATCGTATAGGTGATTGGCTGTGTATGATTGTCTTTATAGGCGATCTCTATGCATCTGAGTGCCTTTGTATATTCCACGTTTTCATGGAAGATTATAGCAGCCATCTGGTATTCCCTGGTACTATCTACTGATTTGTCCATGAGGACAGCAGCCTCTTTACAATGGTCTTTAAAAAATAGCTCCCTGGCCATCCAGTGCTGTACCTTCACTGTTTTTACACTGTCGGTATACGAAATGGCTTTAGCGACGTAACCCGATTTCAGATAGGCGACGGCCAGTTGTCCCCTCATATCGTCGTAAGCCGCAGTTGCACCTTTTAAAGTGGGGGGATAGCGTTTAAGAAAGAGGTGATACATCGTATCCTTCTTAAAAGGATCTTTTTCATCATTGACAAAGTTAAATTGCTCCTGTTTCTCCAGCTGTCCGCCAGGCCATTTCTGTTTGCCTGCCTGTAGGATTGAATCTGCCTTCGCTGTATTTCTCATCTGGAAATACACGAACCACGCGATCATCCAGTTCGTCTCATTTTCACTCTTTATATCATTCTCCAGTCGCGTCTTTAGTTCGGCCTTGTCACTTTCCCGGGAGGAGGAAACCAGTTTTGCGTACACCTGGTACATGCTATCCATGTGCTGTGCCCTGGCACCAAAAAACAGGAAGGTTAAAACGCACAATGAGGGTAGTTTTTTCATATTATAATGAATGTAGGGTTTAATCCTGTTGGCTGACCCCGGCACCTTTAAAAATAACATTTCTTTATGTAAAACTAAATTCATAGTTTTGAAACTAATAAATTAGTTAATATGATCAGGACCCTTCTGCTGCTGATATTTTTGCCAACCAGCAGGCTGCTGGCCCAACAAGCCGATTCTGTAATGGAATACCTGCAGGAGCAGGACTACCCACGTGCCATCACCTACCTGCAGGCCCACCTGGACACAAATAATATTAAACAACAGTCGCTACTGGCGTACACCTACTACCAGGCGGGAAATAATAGTGAGGCTGTCAGCACCTATGGAAAAGTATTGGACCTGGATAGTACAAACGTATCTGCACATCAATACATTGCCAATATCTGCCTCAACCAGCACGCCACTGTGCTGGCAATCCCACACCTTCGCTGTATTGCCGCTTTACGGCCTCATAATCCGGTCGCTATCCGGCAACTGAGCTTTGCCCTCTTAAACAACGATGAGGCCGAAGAAGGCTTTGATTTGCTGTTAAAAGCCTACAAACTCAATCCCGCTGATCCTAAAACCGTCAACCGCCTCGCCGAAGAACGCATCGGACAGGAAATGTATACCTCCGCCGATTCCATTCTCAATGTCTACCTGCAAAAAGATTCTACCCAGTCTTTTATTATAGGCACGGCTGTCAGGTGTAACTACTATTTAAAAAATTACAGGAACTGCATCTCCCTTGGCAAATACCTGATGCAGCATGAGGTGGTCCTGCAGGGCGCTATGAGCTATGTTACTGCAGCCGGTTTTATGCTGAAAGATTACCAGTTCTGCATAGATATCAACACCTACATGGAGAACCATAAAAGTCCTTCTGAACAGGTTATGTATTATGCAGCCCTCGCCTGCACCCAACTCAAAAAGTATGAACAGAGTAATCAACTGCTAAATACCTGCATAGACCTGGCGCGCTCTAAAAGTTTGCCAGACTATTATGCTGCAATGGCATCTAACAATGAAGGATTAAAATTGTATAAACCGGCCATCGCCAACATGGATACCGCCTACTACCTGAGTCGTGAGCCCATGCACTTATACAGTATAGGTAGAATGTATGACGTGAATATGAAGAACCAGACTGCTGCAAAAAAATACTACAAACGCTACTTACAGGAAGGGGACAGTACCGACAAACAGGAGGCGATGATCTATAAATATTTAAAAGAGACTTACTTCACAACTAAGTAAAAAAAACAAATCCCACTTTCTGTTTGTATAGAAAGTGGGATTTGTGCCAAACGACAATGCTTTAACCGCGTATCAAAGATATCATCGCAGATATTTCCTCCAACGCTGCATCCGCACCACCAGAGAACCCTGAGAACTTAAAGCGGATATTCCCTGCCTTATCAATCACAAACTTAGCCGGTATGCTATTCACTTTATACGCTGTGGCAGCCTTATGCTCATTTAAATCCATCAGCACTTCAAAAGGATAATTGTTATCCGCAATAAACTTCTTTGTATCAGCTACCGCCTTATCATCCCTTTCCCATGTATGAATAAAGAGAAACTTTACATCGTTTTCTTTTTCATACCGCTGTACCGCCTGTTTCATCACCGGGAAAGACGCTTTACAGGGTCCGCACCACGTAGCCCAGAAATCAAGTACCACAATCTTTCCTTTCAGCTCACTCAATGTCACATTCTTCCCATCCAGGTCCGTCAAAGTAAAGTCAGGTGCTGGGGTATTGATCATCTGCCTGCTCAGCTCTTTCTTGATCTTTGCCACCAGCTGACGGTTCACTTCCTGCAGGTATGCATCGTAGCCTTCCGTTCCTTTTACTTTTGTATAAAGGGATTTCAGCTCCGTTTTCATATCATTGGTCGCCTGACCAGCTTTCACTGCTTCATCGATCTTTTCAAAAGCTTCTTTATCACGACCCAGTGCAATCAGTGTTTTGGAATAAGTGTCTAACACCCCTCCATTTACCTCGCCATCTTCCTTGTACACCTTATACGCATTCTCTGCATACTTCAGCGCTTCTTCATAGTTTTTATCATTATACAGCATCTTTGACAGGCTGGCGTTATAAGACCGGTATCCAACACCTGCAAATTTCGCTGCATTGTCCTGCACCTTAGCAATTTTGAATGAATAGGAAGTGTCCACCGCTTTTTTTAGCAACATTTCCGCCTCTTTAAGATGCCCTTTTCTGGCCAGTATATTACCAATACCAGCCCAGCCCTCACCTTTCCAGGCAGAAGTCTCTACCATGTTGGCAAATTTAACAGCTTTGGCTACACTATCGATATTAGCATAATCACTGCCAATCGCATTTCTTACATAATCATACGCAATCCTGTCCGGCCCAAACTTAGCAGGAGGGAAGCGCCTGATCAGCTGGTAATACATTGCCTCTTTCTTCGCCGGGTCTTTCTCATCATAGATAAGAGCAATCTGGTCCTGTCTTACGGCAATACCCGCGGGAAACTTTTTCTTTTCAGCAATCTTTATGGAATCCACTACGTCTTTTTTATTAAGACGGTAGAATGTGTTTGCTGCCAGCTGCCAATCCTCTTCCTTTTTACTTTGCAGATGTTTGTACAACTCAGCAGTCAGGTACGCTTTGTCTTTTTCATCTGTGGAAGTGGCCAGCTTATCATAAACCTTATACAGGCTATCTATGCGCTGTGCCTTTAAGGAGGCACAGCACATAGCAGCGATAACACACAATGAGGTCATCTTTTTCATGTAAATACTTTTTAGCAAATGGATCATTCGTAACCCGGGTTCTGGGACAGTTGCTGATTAGTCAGAATTTCCTGGTAAGGAATTGGCATCAGGGTATCCCTGGATAACCAGGTAGATTTCTCCTGACTCAATACCGCATCTGCCTGACCGGTACGTACCAGGTCGAACCAGCGGTGTCCAAATTCACCAAACAATTCTATTTTACGCTCCTGTGCAATGGCAGTGAGCAGATCATCTTTTGTAGCAGCAGTGGTATTCGCCAGGCCTGCACGGTTACGGATCTTATCCAGGTCCGCCTGTGCTGTGGCAATGTCATTCAGTTGTGCACTGGCTTCTGCACGGATCAGGTATTGCTCAGCCAGACGCAGCACCACATTGTATTCATCACCTGCTGTGGCAGTACCCAGTTTGTATTTATTGACACGACGATAGGTAACCCCTCCGCTTACAAGACTATCTGTCCATGTTGTTTTCCTGTTATCTCCTGCTTCAAATTCGCTTAAAAATGAATCATAGAGGTAATAGTTCGGAATCGTGGTAGCAGAAGAAGCCCTGTAGCTAAAGCTGCTATAACCATAGTAAGTAGCAAACTGTAAAATGGTTTCTGCACTGCTGGTTTTGAACGTTGTACTCAGGTCAGCAAGAGCATAGGTTACATCCGTAGCGCCGATTACTTTTGTTGCATACGCCACAGCGTTGGTGTAATCTTTCTGATAAAGGTATACCCTTGCCAGCAAAGCTTCTGCCGCATACTTGTTCACCCGTACATGCAGGGTACCGGTATAAGTACCAGGCAGTAACTCTTCGGCTGCTTTCAGATCACTGATGATCTGTGTATACACTTCTGCTTTGGTCGATCTTGGCAGGTTGGCATTGTTCAGTGCAACCGGATCGAGTGACAATGGCACGCCGCCAAAGAAATTGTTCAGGTAAAAGAAATGAAATGCACGCATGAAGTAACTTTCCCCTAATAACTGGTTCTTTACCGAAGTAGTCAGCGTCGAAGATTTAGTCAGCCCTTCAATCGCATTGTTGGCTTCAGCAATTACATAGTAAGGATAATACCACTGGTAGTTACGGACATTGCTGTTGGTCGTTGTTACATTCCCATTCTGGAATTCAGCCATAGCAGGAGTAGAACTGTAATAGCGATATTGAATATCATCACCCAGTAACTCTGCAGTCCAGGTATAGTACTGTAGACAATAAGTGGTAGCCCAGTAAGAGTACATGGCTACTACGGCGCTGGTAGCTGTTCCGTCAGACGCATATGTGTCTGACGCAGACAGTGAATTCGGTGCATTGTCGATTGTTACAAACTTCTTGCATGAAGTGGCGGTAAGCCCCAATGCGAGTAATATATATGATAGTTTCTTCATTATCTCTCTGCTTTTTTATAATGATAAATTCAAGCCTACAGTCATTGTACGCAGTTGTGGTACGGCAATGTACTGACCAGTACCCAGTCCGGCGCCTGTACCTGGCAAGGTCGTTTCAGGATCCAGTGTATACTTTTGTTTTGCCCATGTATACAGGTTCTGACCTCTTGCATAGATAGATGCATTGGCAATTCTGGCCTTGTTTAACCAGGTTCTTGGCAGGTTGTAAGTCAGGCTCAAAGTTTTGAACTTAATATAAGAGGCGTCACCCCAGTTTGCATCGGAGGTCGCATAGTAATAGTAGTTGGAAGAATAGCTCTTGCTGGCCCCAGGGAAATTGCTTACATCACCTGCACTATGCCAGCGGTTTAAAACTGCCGTAGTCTGGTTAGTCATATCATATCCAAATGGATAGAAGTAATTATTCAGTGTATTGTTCAGGTAGAAGTACCTGTGATTGAACTGGAAGGTGAAGTCCAGTGTAAATCCTTTGTAAGAGATAGAATTGGTCAGACCACCATAGTATGGTATACCTACTTTACCTACATGCCTGTCTGCCGAACCAATGGAACCATCTTTGTTTACATCTTCCAGTACCGGTGCACCTGTCGTAGCGTTTACACCTGTAAAGTGGTACAGGTTCGGCGCATCAATAGATTTACCAACCGTGTAGGTAGTAGCATAGCTGGAGGTGGCGATATTGTCAAATTTCAGCAGTTTATTCTGATTGACGGTCATGTTCAGCGTAGTGGTCCATGAAAAGTCTTTTGTAGCAATATTGGTGGTATTCAGCTCAAACTCCCATCCTTTGTTCTGAATGGTAGCAGGCAGGTTGCCGGCATATGAGTTAGTACCAATCTGCATTGGGGTAGTAATATAGGCGAGCATGTCTGAAGTCCTGTTCTGGTAGTAATCTGCTTTCAGCAGGATACGATCTTTCAGGAAGCCCAGTTCCAGTGCGATGTCCAGCTTTTTGCTGGTCTCCCATTTCAGGTTAGGATTAGCTACACCATTGGCGACCAGGGCACTGGTACCCATGTAGGAATACGTAGTAGACGCGGAGGAATACAGCGGTGTATACATATAGTTCGCGATCTGGTCGTTGCCTGTTATACCGTAGCTGGCACGCAGTTTACCAAAGCTGATCGGTTTTATATCCTTCATGAAATCTTCCTGTGAGAAGATCCAGGCAGCACCCAATGCACCAAAGGAACCAAACTGGTTGTTGGCACCAAAGCGGGAAGAACCATCTCTTCTGAAGGTACCATCCAGGTAGTATTTCTCTTTATAATTGAAATTGAAACGACCAAAACCAGCGGCATATTTATACAGGGAGTAATTGCTGCTATATACGATCACAGTGCTGGCTGCGCTAATAGCATGCAGCAATGCTTCGCTGCTGTAACCGGAACCTCTCAGTGTAGTACTGGTGGCTTTTGTCTGCTGGAAGGTCGTACCTCCAATCAGTTGCAGGTGTGCATCTCCGAAAGATTTGTTGTATTCCAGGAATGGTTCCACCACCCAGTTATCATTTTTGCCTTTGGAATCCATCAGCTGGTTGTCGGTGAGGGCAGTGGAATTCACCGAACGGTTAGGCTGTATATTCTGCTGTTCCAGGTTGGTCTGGGAGAAACCAAGATTTGCTTTGATGGCCAGATCTTTAATGATATTGTAACGCAGGTTCAGGTCCGTGATCATGTTATACGTCTGACCGGTATACTTTTGTAACAACAGGGCAGCAGGGTTTTTACCTACACCAAGGTCCCAGTTGAAAGTACCATCTGCATTATAAGGATTGTAGTTCGGCGCCAGGTTGTACATGCTGGACAGGTCTACTTTAGGCAGGTCGCTCTTCATGTAGGTATAATTGGCGGAAAGAGAGAGATTGAACCTGTTGTCTTTGCTGCTATGGCTGGCATTGAACCTGTTGGAGAAAGTGATGGTATTGTTCTCGCCCGGGAATACGGTGCCTTCTTTACGATAAGAAGTAGAGTAAAGGAAAGTATTCTGAGCGCTACCACCTGATATAGATGCCATGGCGCTGGTAGTTTTTGCTTTACCGCCCATCGCCCATTTCTGCCAGTTTGTAAAAGCTGTCTGATCCCATTTGGTCAGGTCGTAGTCGGTCGTACCCGGTGTTGTACCTGCATTGGTAAAGGCTTCTTTACGCATGTCCAGGTATTCTTCCGTATTCATCATAGGTATAAAGCGGCTTACTTCACCATATCCATGGCTCACGTTTGCACTGACTTTAGTATTGCCATGACTACCTTTTTTGGTGGTGATCAGTACCACGCCGTTGGCGCCTTTAGAACCGTAAATAGCTGTTGCATCTGCGTCTTTCAGTACGTCGATCCGCTCAATATCTTCAGGAGCGATCATGCTGAACGGGCTGAGGCTACCGCTGGCACCACTGATGCCGTAGCTGTTCAACGCATCGGAAGCAGGGGTACTACCATTGAATAAGGTAAACGGAACACCATCTATTACATATAATGGGAGGTAGCCACTCAGGATGCTGGCATTACCACGGATGCGTACACGTACGCCACCACCTGGCAATCCATTGTCCTGTGTGATTTCCATACCTGCTACGTGGCCCTGCAGGGCAGTGAGAGGATTGGAAACATTCTGTACTGCAATTTCGTTCGCTTTTACAGAACTTACCGCACCGGTGTTATTCCTTTTGGTGGTAGAGCTATAACCCAGTACCTGTACTTCATTCAGGGCACTGAAGCTGCGTACCATGGTGATCGGTGGTATACGTGTACCTTTGGCAGCCACTTCCTGTGTGGTATAACCTACAATACTTAAGATCAGTATTGATGTGGCAGGATCTCCTTCAATAGAAAAGTGACCATTTTGATCTGCAGCCGTATATTTATTTGTATTTTTCACACGAACTGTTACCCCGGGAATAGGTTCCCCTGTTTCATCCCTTACCATACCATAGATCCTGGGTGCCGCAGTATCTCCCGCAGGTGATACTACGGGTTTCCTTTCCTGCAGAATGATCTTTGTACCCTTGTCTACATAGACGAGGTTGGTACCTTTCAGGATCAGGTCCAGTACCTGTGCTACAGAACGGGTACCGCTATTGACCGTTACTTTTTTATCCTTATTCAGTAATGTGGAAGAGTAGAAAATGCTGAAGCCTGATTGCTCCTGCAATTTCTCCAGGGAAGCCTTCAGGTCCGCATCATGAACCTCGTAATTAACCATTGCTTCCCTGATACTTTGACCTGATGCATCAATAGCTGCAAACAGGTTCAAACACATGACTAATGACAAGCATACACACACAGTGACTCTCATGATAAACAATAAAATTGGTTGCGTTTTTTCTTTTGGCAATGGGTGCACGATTCCCGCTTGCAAAAGCTGAACTTTTGGCATAAATTTGAAGACGTTTAAATGAATCAATAATTTTTACGTAAAACTCCTCATCGCTTTCTCAGGGCCGGAGGAGTTTTTTTTGTGTGTTTACGTTTTTGCTAATTTTGGTTGGCTTTTGACATTTTTTAATTTTTGATTTTAGTTGATCTGATTAAAACATGCGGCCCCGTCCAGTTCTACCGTACGGCCGTTTATTGAATAAGTTGTACCCATTGTTTGTGAGAGGATATCCAATACCTCGCTCAATGATTCTGTCCCTGAAAACCGACCTGTAATAGGACAATGTTGTAGTGCCGGATTTTTGAATACAATATTTACATCATACCTTCTGTCCAGTCTTTCTGCCAGCTGTGCGTACGGCATATCCTGGAATTGCATATCAGATTTAGCCCAGGCGATGACAGTGGCCGGAATGATTTTTACCTGCTGAATGTTGTTGGTGTGCTGATTATAAACCACCTGTTGGTTGGGAGTCAGGATGGTTTTCTGCTGGAAAGCGTCGGTGACCTGTACTTTTCCTGTGAGTACAGAAACGGTCACACTATCCCTGTTCCAGGTTTTTATATTGAGAGAGGTACCTAATACGGTAGTAGATACCCGGCCGGTATGAATGATGAAGGGTTGTGCAGGGCGGGAGGCGATATCAAAGTAAGCCTCACCTTCCAGTGTTACTTCGCGGTTATTACCATTGAACTGGTAATCCATTTTGCTGCCCGGGTGCAATAATACCTTACTGCTGTCTGGCAGATAGATGAACCGGTTTTCGCTGGCTGCAGCGGGAATATCGGCTACGAGATTATTGTTTTCAGGCGTTTTAGGCCAGTTGAAATAAAAAATAACGCCCAACAGGCATGCTGCTGCCATCGAGGCATATAGGGCTACGAATGGCCGTTTTTTTCTTTGTATACGGGCCGTGAGGTAGGCGCGCATCTCCTGCCCGGCGGCAGTTTCCTGCGCATCCGTCATGGGAAATGGATCTTCTTCTTCTGTAAAATCCCTGTACCAGTTATTGAGCTCCACCTGTTCGGCAGGCGTAGCTGTACGATCTATGTATTTCTGAATCAGGAGGTCCAGGCGATTTCTGTCCATACAATTTCAAGGCGTTATAATACTAAGTACTATAACCTGCCCCTTTACCCTTAGTCAGTTCAAAAAAATATTTTTAGAGGAAAAACAGCATGTTGATATGCCGCAGATTGAGGCGAATGGTACGCAGGGCTTTGGTGAGGTGTGCTTCTGCTGTCTTTTCGGAGATATTCATAACACTGGCGATCTGCTGGTTGGTTTTCCCTTCCAGCCGGCTCAGTTTGTACACCTGCCTGCATTTTTCGGGCAGTTTCTCAACAATCCCATTGATATAGTCGTCCAGCAGACGGGCATAGATCTTTTCATCGTCCGCACTGTGGGTAGTACGGAAAATGCTGTGGAGGATGGTTTTCCTGCGTTGTTGCTGGTGGTAATGCTTAAATACGGAAAACTTGATAGCTGTAGCCAGGTAGTTGGAGAGCTGGCCGATTTCCAGGGAAGCCCTCCTGTCCCATAGGTTGATCAGCACTTCCTGTACAATCTCCTTGGCAGAAGATTCGTCATGGGTATGCTTCCAGGCAATGGCAAGGAGTCGCTGCCAGTAGCGGTGGTAAATTTCAGTAAAAGCAGCTTCATCCCCTGTTACCATGGAGGTGAGCAGCTCATTGTCACTGAAATTTTGCATAGCCATGAGTTGAAAATAATAAAAATATTGGCAAAAGTAATACAATCTACTAAAATGGTAGGGTAATAATTATTTTACTGGTTAATTATAGTGAAGATAGTATGCGAATATAACACTAAAACATCACTATAAGGGCACTAAAAGGGCACCTCAATATCCCATCGATATTGAGGTGCCCTTTTAGTGACGATATGGTAATATTATTATGCTATAGCTTCACTATGGTCTGTCCATAGTAATTCGCTGGTATCGAAGCCGATCATATTGGCTTTCTTTATGTAATTTTCTTTAATATCATCCGGAATTGTCGTTTCTCTCGACAGTATCCAGAGGTAATTCAGATTATCGCCTGCCACCAGTGCATACCGGTACTCATCGTCCAGGGCAATCACATTGTAACCCGCATAAAAGGGCCCAAAGAAAGAGACTTTTAGCCTGCCCTCTTCCGGACTACCTACAAATCTGGCCTTACCCACACTTTCCTTCCATTCTTCCTGCAGATAGTTATAACCCTTATTGTCCACCCGGATGCTGCCATTTTCATTCAGGCTGTAAGTGGCAGTTACATTTTTCAGGTTCTTTTCGAATTTATAGTCGAGCCGGGCTATTTCGTACCATTTACCCAGGTATCTTTCCACATCAAAAGGGCTGACTGCCTTCGCACCGGGGGGAATGGACACACTTGTCATGGATTTATAAAGGATCAGACCGGCGGCGACACCTGCGCCCGCCAAAAGAGCGATGGGGAATTTCTGAGGTTTTGACATAATAGAGTGAATTGAGTATAGTATGTAAATCAAAATTGGTGCCTGTGAATGTTGATGGGAATTAAAAACGCCCGCTGTCTACAGCGGGCGTTTTTAATATGATCAGTTAGATGTTTATTACCAGTTCGAATTCTGTACCATCTCCGGATTTGAGTTCACCTCATCCTGTGGTATCGGGAAGAAATCATGCTTGGGTGTCACGAAGTAGATCTTACCCACCTTATCACTATTCGCTATCTCATCTTTCAATAACCCCCAGCGTTGTAAATCATAAAACCGCTGTCCCTCTCTTGCAAACTCAAGGAACCGCTGATGTCTTATTTCTTTCATCATGGCTGTTTGATCCAAACCAGTGGTCAGTGCCGGCAAAGTTGCACGGCTGCGCACTTGTGTGATATAAGCATATGCATCTTCCGGTCTGCCCTGCATGGTCACACTTTCTGATAACAGGAGTAATACATCTGCATAGCGCAGCGCCTTTTCATTGATATCCGATGTGTAATTCGATGCACCACTGCTACCCGACAATTCATTTGTCTGGTTATAGTTCTGGTATTTTTTATAATAAGACTTGAAGCCAAAGGGCAATGTATAGGCAGAAAATGGCTTCTGATAAAATGTAGCTCCCGGATAATCCCAGAATAAGGTAGCATACATTCTTGGATCAAAATCCCCTGCTGTGGTCTTTTCATTCTGAAACTCGTTGAAGAGTTTATCGGTTGGCGCTACTTCAAACCAGCCACTCGCCTCGGAAGGCGCAAACTCCTGTGCAGTAGTTACACCCAGGCTCTCATTGGAATTTTCCCCGGCCCATGGATTGGTACCACCTACATCTGCCAGTTGGATTTCAAATAATGATTCTACATTATTATCATGGGCAGCAATAAAGTTGTCGCCATAGTTCGGCATCAACTGGTACGTATAAGGCGCCGTGGTTAGTTGTTTCAATGTGCTCTCTGCATTGGCCCAGTCTTTTGTATACACATACGATTTGCCAAGGAAACCCAGTGCCGCCCCTTTGGTAGCACGGCCTGTATTGCTGGCGTCGTAGGATAAAGGCAGGTCTGCTGCGGCTTCAGTAAAATCTTTGATCACCTGCGCCCATACATCTGCGGCTGGAGATTTTGCTACGAAATATTCTGCTGTAGATGCAGGTATCGTAGTACGAAGTGGCACATCGCCATAGTTGATGACTAAGATATATTCATTCAAACCCCTCAGGAACTTTGCTTCTGCAATGTAGGCTTTCTTTGCATCGTCTGTGAGGCCGCTTACATTATCGATATTTGCGAGTATCTGGTTAGCACGGAAGATGGCACGGTAGGCTACATTCCATACATTGGTCGATGCCGAATTGTCAGGCGTATTGGTGAAAGTAGACAACTGGTACAGGTAACTTACATCATTCCTGATAAAGAAGTCGTCGCCCCTGCCATTGGAGAGTTCAACGCCTCTTACCCCCCAGAAACCTCCGTCTACATTCCTGAACAGGGCATAGGTAGCGGCCAGTGCGCTTTTCACATCGTCCTCCGTTTTCCAGTAAGTTTCGGTGGTCGTTTGATTTGGATTCGTTAGTTCCAGTGAGCTCTTCGAACAGCTGGCCAGTAGCACGGCTGCAAGAAGTATATATAATAGCTTTTTCATAATGGTGTCGTTGTTTAGATGAATTAGAAGGATAATTGGATACCGGCAGAGAATACGCGGGCCAGCGGATACGCCACGTGACCATAATCTACGCCCCTGTCAAGGATGCTGCCGGAACGACCAATGTCCGCATTGAAACCACTATAGCGTGTGAGGGTAAATAGATTGTCTGCACTGAGGTATGCCCTGACTGAAGTTGTGTGTAGCCTGGCATTCAGACTCTCAGGGATGGTATATCCCAGTTGCAGGGTCTTCATCCTGAAATAGGTACCACTCTCCAGGAAGCGGGAAGAGGTTTGCGCGTTCAGGTTAGGATCGTCTATCACCGCTCTTGGCATATTGGTATGGTGTTCTGGTGTCCATGCCTGCAGCGTTGTTTTTGCATAGTTGTATTCCAGGTTCATGCCTTCCATATCCTGTCTTACACCATTGTAAATTTTATTGCCTGATACTCCCTGCATGTAAATGTTCAGGTCAAAGTGAAATGCGGAGAGGTTCAGACCTACACCGTATTCAAAATCAGGGAACGGACTGCCCATGTGTACACGGTCGGCACTGCTGATAATACCGTCGCCATTGGCATCCAGGAATTTGATGTCGCCTGGAGCAGCATAGGGTTGTATCAGTTTACCATTTTTATCTTTATAGGCATTGATCTCGTCCTGCGACTGGAAGATGCCCAGTGTTTTGATCAGGTAAAAGCCCGTCACTTCGCCACCAGCTTCTGTCAGTGTAGAGGAAGCGCCATGATGGGTGGGCTGGCCGCCAAAGATCTGTTGGGTGCCGGTACCCAGTTCGATCACTTTGTTCTTCACAGAAGAGATCGTACCAAACACGGTATAATTGAACTCCCCGATATGATTGGAATAGTTCAACCCAAGTTCAATCCCCTTGTTCTGGATGGTACCTGCATTTACTACAGGGTTGGTGGAAGAACCAGCGGAACCCGGGATCGGTACATTCAGCAATACGTCGGTTGTTTTCTTAAAGAAGTAATCTACGCTGGCATTCAGGGCGCCTTTCAGGAAACTCACATCCACACCTACGTTGGTAGTAGCCGTGTTTTCCCATTTGATATTAGGAGAGGAGTAGGCTGTCTGGATAGCACCAAACCATTTCTGTTGGGCGTCGCCGATCACGTAGTTGATATTCGACGCAATGGCCGCGCTATATTGATAATCACCTATTTCCTGGTTACCCAGAATACCGTAGCTACCTCTCAGTTTGAGGGAAGAGACGATTTTTGGATCTACATGCCAGAAGTGTTCATTATTGATATTCCAGCCTACAGCTACAGAAGGGAAGTTACCAAAGCGGTTGGAGGCACCGAAGCGGGAAGAACCATCGCGGCGGAAACTCGCGGTCAGCAGGTAGCGGTTATCGTATGCATAAATAACACGGCCTAACGTAGAGAGCAGTATGCTTTCTACACTGTTACCCCCCACGGAAGCGGTACCGGAAGCAGCATCGAGTTCTTTGATACCATCAGGCAAATTCGTTTTCGCCATCAGGTTATAATTGTAATTGGTTTTTTGATAGCTGTAACCTACCAATGCCTGGATGGAGTGCTTGCCGAAATCTTTATTGAAATTTAAAGTGTTTTCCAGCAGTACCATCTGGTTTCTTTCCTTTTCACGGCTCATGTCGTTTGTCTGCTGGATGAAGAGGTTACCTACTTCATGACGGCGCACGTAGTCGTCGGTTTGGCCAAATGAAGTGGTATAACCCATGTTGAATCTATACTTCAGATAAGGGCGTAAAGCCACTTCAGCATAGGCATTAGCGAGGAAGGAGACGAGTTCATAGCTCACATCTTCGAGGTGCAGCAGGGCGACCGGGTTAGGAATATTTACCACGGAACCTGAAGCGCCGCTATAACCACCGATGGCGGAGGTGTCGTAGATCTTATAAGTAGGGATCATCTTCATGGCAGAGCCTACGGCGTTACCACCCTGTCCTCCCCAGCCATCGCTCATGCGGATCCATTTTTCGCGGGTGGCGAGGAAGGTCTGGCCAAATTTGATAATGCCTTTGGTCGATTCCGTTTTGGCGCGGATACCGTACCGTTTGTACCCGGTTACGTCTACAATACCTGCCTGGTCGGTGTACTCGCCTGATACGCTGTAGCGGGAGTAGTCAGAGCCACCGGATATGCCCAGGTAATATTGCTGAATAGGGGCCGTTCTGTAGATGGCATCCTGCCAGTCAGTACCAGCACCCAGCGTAGAGGGATTAGCGGCTATATCGAGCCGGGGAAGGCCTGCTCCGCCATTGCCGGCGTCGTGTGCTGCATTGCTCACGGTCGCCCATTCTTCAGCGTTCAGCACCTCGTATTTTTTAGCCAGCTTCTGATAGCCGACGTTGGTTCTGAAATTAAAGACGGGTTTACCGGCTTTCCCGTTTTTGGTGGTCACCAGCACAACGCCGTTGGCAGCGCGGGAACCGTAGATCGCGGCGGCCGAGGCATCTTTGAGTACGTCCATACTTTCGATATCACCGGGGGCAATGTTGTTGATATTAGCCACCTGCACACCGTCTACGAGGTAGAGGGGATCAGCATTGTTGAGCGTACCGACACCCCTGATGAGGATGCGGGTACCGGAACCTGGATCACCGCCTGCAGATTCCACCGTCACACCGGGGAGCCTGCCCTGTAGTGAGCGACCTACGTTGCTCACACCTTCGGTTTTAAGATCCGCTGCTTTGAGGGAGGCGATGGCGCCGGTCAGGTCTTTTCTTTTTACGGTACCATAACCAATGACCACGACTTCATTGAGCCCTGATACTTTGGGTTTGAGGGTGATATTGATGGTATTGTCGGCGCCTACAGTCACTTCTGCATTGTCGTATTCCATAGAGGTAAAGAGCAGGGTACTGCCTGCAGGTGCGTCGATGGAATACTGGCCTTTTTCGTCACTGTAAGTACCTTTTTGAGTGCCTTTGATCATAATGGCCGCCTTAAAAACCGGGTTTTTTGTTTCGCCGTCAGTGATCTGGCCGGTAATTTTTTTTTGGGCACTGGCCAGAAAAGGGAAGAGCAACAGCAGTAATAGAATAGGCGTTTTGCGCCTTGTCAGGCGCAGTTGGCTGTTTGTCATAAGGGAATTTAATTTAAATGATGAATTGGTTACAGTTGAATATCCTCCATCCCCCTGAGGGTTAGTCAGGGTTTATTGATTGCGCGTTATTACATGGAATAATAGATGTATTTTTGACACTTCTACAATGTAGATATATTTTTTTTAAAACAAAAACCCCACCTTTTTGTGGAGGTGGGGTTTGGGGGATGAGCTACCAGTTGGGGAGGCCCAGGGTTCTGCACTGGTATTTTAATTATTCATGCAACCCGTAGCCCCGGCCAGTTGTATAAAAACACGATTTTAGTAGCATTATCAAAATGGTCATCTACAGTTATGGTAGGATAATGTTTTTTAAAATAAGAATCCCTGGGTAATTTGGAATTACCCATTTAAAAATATTTTAGTGTCGTTTAGACAAGAAAATCAGTTATTGGTAGAACATTTTAAAGAGTTCTGATTTGGTTTTTATACCTAGTTTGTAGAATATGTTTTTCATGTGGTACTGTATAGTATTCAGACTTAAATTTAGTTTTGCCGCGATCGTTTTATAAGGCAACCCTTCCAGGACAAGATCCGTGATTTCTTTTTCCTTCTTAGTCAGGTTTGTTTGTGGTACATGCTTTTCTCCTTTGTTGCGATAGAGCATATACCGAAACAGCTGGTGACTCACCACAGGCTGATCATATTCCAGCATATGCACCAGTTTGCGGGTGATATTGTGGAAGAGGTCCGTCTTTAAGATGTATCCATCCGCTCCTTTGTCAAATGCCTGCTGTATCACCTGCGGATCTTCATCCATCGTCATCACGACTAGCAGCATAGCTGGTTGCAACGACTTCAGCACCGGGATATCTTCTATTCGCTGTTGTGTGCCCGGTGGCATACCCAATAATACAAGGTGTGGTTGTAGCATTAAAAAGCTTTGTGCAGCTGTTGTGGTAGCGGTGTGTAAACATACGGAAAGGTCTGTATGACGTGAAATGTTGAGGACCAGTTCATGGCGGTAATTCGTATCTTCTTCGATTACCCCTATTTTGAACCTTGGGGACATTGACTGTTGAATCATTGGTGTAATAATTGAGGGTTTTCTTTTTAGGTCCTGGTTATGGCGGCAAATATCAGATTTTCTCCAGAATTGGCCTATACTTTTATTTTATGAATAGTACCTGTATTCGTTATATTATATTTGCGCTGATCATTTTTGCCATCGTTTGCAGTATAGGAGTTTATCACCTGATCAGGCATACAGCCATTCCTAACTACTAGTTTATGTGGAGATATTATGCATTACTTTCTGCACTTTTTGCAGGATTGACGGCTGTGCTGGCCAAGTTTGGGTTACAGGGCATCAGCAGCAACGTGGCTACGGCTATCCGTACTGTAGTGATCCTGATCATTGCCTGGGGGATTGTGTTTGCTCGTGGCGAAGTGAAGGACCTGCAGGCCCTGACCCGCAAGCACCTATTGTTTTTAACCCTGAGTGGCATGGCCACAGGTCTCTCCTGGATCTTTTATTTTAAAGCCCTCTCCACCGGCCCGGTTTCCAAAGTGGCCCCTATAGACAAGTTAAGCGTCGCAATTGCCATTGCACTCTCCGCTATTTTTCTCAAAGAAAGTCTGGATTATAAAACTATTACCGGCGCCTTGCTGATTATGGCAGGTACGTTTGTGTTGATTCGTTAATAAAGGTAACAATGAATATATGTAGGTCGTCTTTATAATCATAATCTACTTTGAACCCGTTGGCCGTACAGATCTGGTGAATCACCGCCAGTCCAAGTCCATTACTGGTACTATTGTTGGAAGGGTTGTAGAATCGCTGGAACAGGTGCTTACGGTTCAATGGCGCAGGATGACCGGTATTTTTAATACAAAGCCGCCGTTGACTTAACGTGATCAGAATATACCCGTTTTCATAATTATGCCGGGTCGCGTTGCTGAACAGGTTATTTAGCAGCAATTCAATCAGCTCCTTATTAGCGTGTAACTGCACGGCCTTTACGTCCAGTGAGATATTCAGTGATTTATCCTGCCAGATCTCTACAAACTGCGCAGCCTTTTGTTGTATGATCTGTGCCAGGTCTACAAAAGATTTATTGTCAAATTGCTCGTTTTCTATTTTGGTGAGCAACAGGAGGGACTGGTTCATGCGGGCCAGTCTGTCGAGCGCCTCTGAGGCACTTTGCAGGGCGTTAAACTGGTATTCCGTCAGGTTCTCACCCTGCATCATCATTTCCAGTTTGGACCGGATGATAGCGAGGGGTGTCTGTAATTCATGGGAGGCATTTTCAGTAAATTCCTTTAATCTTTCATAATCCTGTATGGCTTTGGCAGTAGTACGCTCCAGGATACTGTTCATAAACGTAAATTCGTCGATGTTACTGGCAGGCAATCCCAAGGGCTCCCGGTTATTGACTTTGAATCGTTGTAACAGATCAAGGGAGGTATAGAATGGCTGCCATAGTTTTCTGAGGATGGTACTATTAATAACGACCGTCAAAAACAGGACGAGTAAGATGGTACAAAAAGTGATAGCGAAAACAGTTCTGGTGATGTGCTCGGTCGCTTCCAGCGACTTCCTCACTATTACATTATACCATTCGCCGCCAGCCTGGATAGAAAAAGATAACTGCCGGTAATCCTCATGATGATCCAGTTCGACGGTTTTGAATTTTTCTTTCTCATAAGGCCTTTTCGTCTTTTCTATGATGGTCTCCTGGTCTTTCACTTCCACGGGAGTAAAAAGCATATCATGGAGTGCCACATAATTAGTAATTTCCCGCTGTTCGATCCGCAGGTCTTCATCCATCTGCTTTAATAAGGTCAGGTGGAGGGCGAAGAAAAATGCGACACCGGAAAGCACGAAGATCGCAATGGTGGATAGCAGGTTAATATAGTTATACCGGGTCAGTAATTTCATGACAGGGACAATTTATAGCCCATACCATACACAGACCTGATGTAATCGGGACAACCAGATTGCACCAGCTTTTTGCGCAGGTTCTTGATGTGGCTATAGAGAAAGTCATAACTGCCAGAGAGGTCCATTTCGTCTCCGCATATATGTTCTGCTATGGCATTCTTGCTGATCACCTTATTTTTGTTACTGATAAAGTATAACAGCAAATCGTATTCTTTTCGCGTAAGGTCAATGATTTGTTTATTGACAATGGCCGTTTTTTCTCCAAGGTTTAATTGCAGCTCTTCGAATGTTATAATATTATTCCCATTGAAAGATTTGCGCCGGATGATGGCTGCTACACGGGCTGATAATTCAGGCAGGTGAAATGGCTTAGACAGGTAATCGTCTGCCCCGGCCTTGAGACCAAATACTTTATCATCCAGGGAATTCCGGGCGGAAATAATCAGTACGCCGTCGTTCTTATTATTCTTTTTTAGTTCTTTCAGTAACCCGAGCCCGCTACCCCCGGGTAAGTTAATGTCAAGAATGATGCACATATAGTCATACAGGGATATCTTTTCCAGGGCGGTATCGAAAGTATCTGCTACCTCACATAAAAAATTCTCATCAGCCAGGTATTGGCAGATGCTGTCTGAAAGATTCTTCTCATCTTCAATAATCAATACTTTCATATGTGGTGGTTTAGACCTGGGGGTGAAAATAGAGAAGAAAACTGTAGAAATTCTGTAGAGACGTGCGTTTATGCATCGTCGTGTTCGCTGGTGCCGGAAGGGAAATAGCTAACAATCCGGCCGGTCGCTATTCAATGTTCCAGGTGTATTTTGTGCCAAAACCAGCGGAGTTGTCCGTCAGTTTCAAAGCTGTAAAGGTAATCATCCACAGTGTTTCCTGGTGCTGTTTCGCCATCGGAAACTGTTGCATATATACATCCAGGGCTTCCGGTGTGTGTATTATGGTCGCTACACCCGCATATTGCAGCCCTTTTAACTGTGCTACGTCAACGGTCTGATCACAGATAGTACCCACTACATGACTGTTTGCCAACATCAATGCACCATGTTTTGTATTGATCTCAGAAGTCATAAACAGTAACCTTTTCTGCTCATAATCGCATGCGTAGAATAGATTGGCCGCCCAGACATCTCCATTATGAAAGCTGGTAATACTGAGTACATGGTTGGAACGAATGTAGTTCCAGATAATTGATTCGTGATTCATAGGTTGTTTTTTATACGATTCAGTTAGGTAAGGTATCGCATCTATTTCTTTAGACTGTACCCTTTGCATTTCTTTTTTCAGGTGCCAGGGTACTGTACAATCAAAGATGTCTACGTCTTCGTCTACCATTTTCCATGATGCAAAGGTCGGAACAAGCCCGCAGACTGTTAAGGACTAAAGTGCGAAAAAATAGGATTTTTCGAACATGTACACCTTTGCATAATATTTTATACCTTTTGACCTCATTTATTTCATGCACGTTATACTCAGATCACGATTTTTATGAAAAAGTTCACTTACTCCTTACTCATGTTAGGTTGCATGAGTTACGCTGTTCAAGCACAGCAAAACAACTGGCATTTAATCAGGGACAGGATCGTTACGCCATGGGCGGAAAAAGTAGATCCAAATGCCCCTTTGCCGGAATATCCACGTCCACAGCTGGTGCGCGATAATAACTGGAAAAACCTGAACGGCTTATGGAGCTATGCCATCACGCCTGCTACGCAGGATAAACCCGCAAAATACGAAGGCAGTATCCTTGTTCCATTCGCCGTAGAATCGGCATTGTCCGGCGTAGGCCGCACCGTCGGCAAGGATAGTCTTTTATGGTACAATACAAACATCAGTATTCCTGCCGCCATGAAAGGCAAAGAAATCCTGCTGCAATTCGGCGCGGTTGACTGGCAGACTGAAGTCTTCGTAAACGGCAAAAGTGCCGGCAAACACGAAGGGGGCTTCGATCCTTTCTCTATCAACATCACCCCATTCCTTAAGAGTGGTGCGAAACAGGAGATCACCGTGCGCGTATGGGATCCGACAGATGACGGTCCTCAGCCTCGTGGTAAACAGGTAAAGCACCCTGAAGGTATCTGGTATACCCCTGTAACCGGTATCTGGCAGACGGTTTGGCTGGAAGCAGTGCCTAAAACCTATATCACATCTACAAAGAACACGCCTGATATCGATCATCATACCATCAGCGTCAGCACGAATGTAGCAGGTGCGCAGGCTGGCGACCAGGTAAAGGTAGAAGTACTGGATGGCGGCAATGTGATCGCTATGCAGGAAGTAGCGCCATCTGCGACAGCTGTGCTGACTTTGCAGCATGAAAAACTATGGTCTGTCACCCATCCCTTCTTATATGACCTGAAGGTAACGCTTATACGTAAAAACAAACCTGTGGATGCAGTGAAGAGTTATTTTGCCATGCGCAAAATATCTATGGCACCGGATCAGAACGGGATTCAGCGTATGATGCTGAACAATGAGTTTGTATTTCAATACGGTCCGCTGGACCAGGGATGGTGGCCTGACGGTTTGTACACCGCGCCTACACACGAAGCGATGGTGTACGATATTGATCAGCTACAGAAGATGGGCTTTAACATGATCAGGAAGCACATCAAACTGGAACCTGCTACTTACTACGCATATTGTGATCAGAAAGGGATGCTGCTCTGGCAGGATATGCCAAGCGGTGACCTGGGTAATGGCTGGGAGAACAGGCCGGGAATATTAGACCGTGGTACAGACAAAAATCGTACGCCAGAATCAGAAGGCTACTATCGCAAAGAATGGAATGCTATAATGGATGCTGCGTACAATTTCCCTTGTATTGTAGTCTGGACACCATTCAACGAAGCATGGGGGCAGTTCAAAACAGTAGAGATCACCGCATGGACTATGCAAAAAGATCCATCCAGGCTTGTAAACAGTGCAAGTGGTGGTAACTTCTACGAAACGGGGCATATCATTGACCTGCACAACTATCCACATCCTGCTATGCCGAGACCGGATGTATTTGGTAAAAAACAGATCCTGGTATTAGGTGAGTTTGGTGGATTGGGTTTACCGTTGGAAGGTCATAACTGGCAGGGGAATAAGAACTGGGGGTATCAGTCTTTCAAAAACAGCGAAGAGATGTTTAAGAAATATAAAACCTTTACGGATAGATTAGCAGCGCTGATTCCATTGGGGCTGTCTGCAGCCGTGTATACACAAACTACGGATGTAGAGGGTGAAGTAAACGGTTTTATGACGTATGACAGAAAGGTGGATAAATTCCCTGTGCAGCAGTTGAGCGAGGAGAATCGTAAATTGTACCAGGTAAAGGTAAAATAGGTTATTCATAAACGGTATCACCTGAAATAGTTTTATCTTTAAGTAAAATAAATACCGTGGAACCAGGCAAATTAATCTTACCAGGAGAATCATTCTACCCGCTCATTATGGAGCTCTTTGAGAAAAAAGAAAAAGCATCCATATTGTACGACGATCACGGACCTACAAGAGCTGGGGGTATCATCGAAAGTGTGTATGAAAAGGAGGGTAAACACTGGCTCAGGTTGGAGGACCAGACTGAAATCCGGGTAGATCAGTTGCAGGCGGTGAATGGTAATTTTTCTTCAGATTTTTCGACTTGTTGATATGGGAAGGAGCGTGTTTTAAAAATAAATAAACCTTCTCCGAATTGCTTAAAGGACTTATCTTCTTTAAGTACCCGAATTAAAGGAGGCTGTATCTTTCTCAGATATGGCCTCCTTTATTTTTTATCGGTTTTGTTGTATAATTTATCGATTTAATTATTATTGCGTTTTGTGAGATTTAAATTACACCCCATGAAGAATCTTGTAACAGGCATTCACCATGTAACCGCTATTGCCGGCAGTTCGCAGAAGAACCTCGAATTTTATGCAGGCATACTGGGCTTAAGACTGGTAAAGAAGACAGTAAATTTTGACGCAAACAGTGTATACCATTTATATTATGGAGATGAAGCAGGTGCTCCTGGTAGTATCATGACTTTCTTCCCGTACGAAGGATTGAAGCAGGGTCGTCAGGGCAAAGGGATGTTGAATACCACTGCTTTCTCCGTACCCCTGGCGAGTCTGAATTACTGGCTGGAAAGGCTGAAACGCTTTGGTATAGCACACAAGCCACCGGTAGCGCGTTTTGAAGGAGAACTGGCTGTATACCTCGAAGATACAGATGGTTTAGGGCTGGAACTGATCTTTAATGATAAGGATGATAGGAAGGGGGATGCGCATTCGATCCGGGGTTTTTACAGTGTAGAAATATGGGAAGAAGGGTATGAGCGTACAGCGGGCCTTTTGACCACCCAGTTAGATCACGTACTGATCGCAGAAAAGGGCAATCGTTTCCGTTTTGCGGCGAATGATAAACCGGGTAATTATGTAGACCTGGTATGCATGCCTGATAGCCTGAAAGGTTTATCTGGCAGTGGTACCGTGCATCACATTGCCTTTTCGACACCTGATAGCGGGGCGCAAACCAGCATTCGCCAAAAGATCACGGGTATTGGTATGAATGCTACACCTATATTGGATCGTAAGTATTTTCAGTCCATCTATTTCAGAGAACCGGGTGGGGTATTGTTTGAAGTAGCGACGGCATTGCCAGGCTTTAGTGTGGATGAGGCGCCTGCGCACCTGGGAGAGCAACTGATGTTGCCGGAATGGCTGGAACCGCAGCGTACTACGCTGGAGTCCCAGTTGGCACCGATCAGTATTGATTTGTCAGCTTACAAGTAATAGCTCTTTTTTAATATTTAATTTCTGCATTTTTGATATCAGTGTGGTGGGGGGTAAACCCAGCATGATTGCAGCACCATTGGGACCGGAGACCTTGCCTTTGCAGATCTTTAAGACCTTGAGGATGTACTCCCGTTCCATGGCTGCCAGCGGAATGATTTCAAAGTTATCTTCCCGGATGGCAGGTTGATTTACCGGCAGGTTAACCTGGCTGATGGTGGTGCCGGTGCAGAGCAATACTGCTCTTTCAATAAGATGTTCCAGTTCCCTGATATTCCCCGGCCAGGTATAATTCAGCAGGCTATTGAGCGCCTTCTGGCTGATGTTTGTGACTTTCTTACGGGTTTCCTGGGCGTAGCGATTGATGAAGTGTGTTACCAGCATGGGAATGTCTTCCTTCCGCTGCCGCAAAGGTGGTAAAGATACCGGGAACACATTCAGCCGGTAAAATAAATCACTTCTGAACCGGCCGGCCTGAACTTCTTTTTCCAGGTTTTTGTTAGTAGCGGCAATGATGCGCACATTCACACGAATGCTGCCTTTGCCACCTATCCGCTCTATTTCTCTCTCCTGTAATACCCTGAGCAGTTTTGACTGTAGTTCCAGCGAAAGTTCGCCTATTTCGTCTAAAAAGATGGTACTGTTATCTGCCTGTTCAAACTTCCCGATCCGCTTATCCATTGCCCCGGTAAAGCTCCCTTTTTCATGACCAAATAGTTCACTTTCGATGAGGGTAGCGGGAATGGCGGCGCAGTTAACCCGGATCATTTCCTGTTGGGCGCGGGGGGATGCCTGATGAATGGCAGTGGCTACCAGTTCCTTGCCTGTACCCGTTTCGCCGGTAATGATAACCGTACTGTCAGCCGTAGCGACAAGGGAAATCAATTTATATATCTTTTGAATTTCCGGCGAAGAACCGATCAGTTGAGCAGGGCTGTTGCCCTGGTTTAAGTAGTGTCTGCCACCTTTTAGTTGTTCAATTTCTATTTGCTGACTGGCTATTTTTTCATTCGCCAGGATATTGCTGATACCCAGGCCCAGCATATCTGCAATGCCAGTGAGCAGGTCAAACTGGTTGGGCGAAAAAGCGCCGTATTCGTCCGCGTACAGGTACAGCAAGCCTTTTGGTTGATTGGCATTACTGATTTTTGTGACCATCATTTCGCGGATACCTGAATTGTGCCAGTGAATGATGTATGGCGGCACATTCTTATTGCGGATTAGTTTTTTGACATCATATATAATAGGTTCATCAGCATTCAGCGCGATATTGAAGATGCCATCTTCGATGTCGTGTGCTTTGTGCATAATGGGACTTTCATCCACTCTTTTTTTAATAGTGCCTTCATTTGTGTGGAGGAAAGGTGAATGTGTCTTACCATCTTCATTGATCAGGCACAGTGTATAGTATTTCCCGCCAAATAGTGAAAGCAATTGATCAGTGATCACGGTCCACAGTTCATCCCGTTTTTGAGCAGCAGCAATCCTGTTACTGAGAAAGAGTAAAGTTGACTTCTCTTTTTCCCTGAGGGAAATTTGCTCCAGCAGTTGATGATGCGAGACGATGATAGGTTGTTTCCAATCCATAATCGAAAGTTGTGTTCTACAACGAAAGTAGTAAATCAATCGCAGATTTAATAGCCTGATTTTCGATAGGCGAGAGGGGAGGTATTTGTTTTTTGTCGGAATAATTTGTTAAAGGATTGCGGATGTTCGAAGCCTAACTGATAGGCAATTTCGGCAATAGTGGCGTTTGTGGAGGTGAGAATTTCTTTGGCTTTTTCAATGAGCTGGTGATGGATGTGTTGTTGTGTACTCATACCAGTAAGGGATTTGAGCATATCGCTTAAGTAACGGGGGGAGACTTGCAGGTGATCTGCAACTTCCTGTACGGTGGGGAGGTGAGAAGACGTATTAAAAGAGGTGGAAATATACGTGTTCATTTGACATATAAGGTCATTATAGAGGGTTTTGCGGGTAATGAACTGTCGGTTATAAAAACGATTACTATAATTCAATAATAATTCTAATTGGGAAATCATCACGTCGTGACTGAAATGGTCGATATTATTTTCTAGTTCCAGTAGCATGGCGTCGAAGATGGCGGAGATGAGTTTCTTTTCTTTGTCGGACAGATAGAGGGCTTCAGCAACTGCGTAAGAAAAGAAGCCATATTGATGTATGGATTTCGATAAGGGATAGTTGAGTAAGAAATCAGGGTGGAAGAATAGTGTGTATCCTTCATAATCGGAGATGTCGCGGGCAGGTGCGGACATTTGATTCGGGGAGGTGAATGATAATCCGCCTTCTTCAAAGTCGTAATAGCCTTGGCCATAGGGGATCTTTCCTTTGAAGTCGATTTTGAAAGAGATCTTATATAAGTTAGTGACCACCCTTTTGCCTACATCGTTGGGGTGTACTTTGATATTGCCTGTTGGGACCAGTGCGATCAGGGGATGCTGCGGCGCTGGAAGGTCCAGGCGGCGCAGCAAGGCTGAAATACTGGTGAATTGGAGTGGTTCCATGTATTGAAGCTACGGATTTTATTGCGTAGAGGGAGTGGCAGCATTTGCAGGGCTGGCCACCCGATGTTATTGGGCAGATCAGGATATTGTTTATTTCTATATCTGTGTGCTGGTCACTAGCAAACGCAATGTTACTGGGCAGTAGGCCTGATCACAATATCATTCACATCTACATCTGCAGGCTGGTCAATAGCAAACGCAATAGCCCGTGCAATAGCATCCGGGGAGATGGCAATCTGTTCCGCCCGCGCCCTGGTGGCCTCCTTGATATCCAGATTGGTCATGGAATCTGAAAAGTTTGTTTTAATATACCCCGGAGAGACACTGGTCACCCTGATGGTAGGGCCGGCTTCCTGCCTGAGAGCATCTGCTACAGTACGCACCGCATTTTTAGTAGCTGCATAAACTGCCATGGTAGGCACAATTTGCAAACCAGCGGTAGAGATAGTATTGATGAAATGCCCGGAATTTTGTCTTCTAAATACCGGCAGGGCGGCGGCAATGCCATAAAGCACCCCCCTGAAGTTGACATCGATCATATCATCCCAATCTTCCACCCGAAGCTCGTCTAAGGGCGAAATAGGCCCGATTCCGGCGTTATTGATCAGGACATCTAACTTACCGTAGTGATCCAGGGCAAATTGCACGAAATCAGCCAGATCTCCTCTCTTTTTAACATCCAGTGACATGTAAATTCCCCCTGTTTTAGCAGCAACTTCAGCTAACCTGTCAATTCTGCGGGCGCCAAGTACAACTTTAGCCCCCTGGGCGGCCAGCAGCAGGGCAGTGGCTTCGCCTATGCCACTGCTGGCGCCGGTGATGGCGATTACTTTATCTTTTATCATGCTACAAAGATCAGGGGTACAGCGCTGAGAATAGTAGCCAAAAATGTAAAAGGTGTAGCCAAAATGTTATTTCAGGCAAAGTGGGTCTAAAGTTAATTCCGTAGTCACTGCGAGTAAGGAATTTATCCTGATGTTAATTCCATAACCACAGCGAACCAGGATTTTATCCTAAGATTAACTTCATAATCATTGCAAACATGAATCTTATCCTAAAATTATTTAGTAGCCAAAGGCCGCACCTCATTCACCAGACTGAATAGCAACTTTCCCGGTTCTTCAAACATGACCAAATGAGAAGCGTTTTCAAACCAGATCCCCTTTTTGATCGGCGCTTTTACAGCTTTTAACCAGGCTTCCGTCGGTTCATTTGGCGTGGTATAATCATGTCTGCCCATAAACATAAACACGGGAATAGGGAATGATTTCACCCCTTTCAGATCCACCTCCAAAAACTCAGGCAGGATTTTACCCAGTGTAAACAGGTTCCCATTGTCAATAGCATCTACATCATCAAAACTATATTCCGGCGAGATAAACGGGCCGGCAAAAAAATACCGGGAGTGCTGCCTGTAGGCACTCAGCCCACCATAATATTGCGCCCATTTTCTCGCAATAATGATCTTCTCTCTTGTAATAGGCTGATCACCGGGATAAGGTGCAATACTTTTTAACTCATTTAATGCCGTGTCGTTATGATGCTGTTGTGCAGTAGCAACTGCATATGCATAACTAAAGTGCTCATTTTCCCGGGTATTGAGGACCTGCCCGATGCCGATATAAGCATAAAACAAATCCGGCCTTTTCAGTGCAGCTTTCATGCCCACAATTGTTCCCCAGCTATGCCCCATGAGAATAACTTTCTTTTTATGATAGCGTTGGATGACCATTTCGGCGATGGCGATGGCATCATTTACATAATTCTCAATGTGAATGGTATTCGCGATTGAATCCGGGGGGATATTCAGGAATGTCCTTCCCGCACCGCGCTGGTCGTAGGTGACCATGGTAAAGTACTCTTCCAGTGGCCGCTGGTACATCCACATCACAGGGGAAATAGGAGAAGCCGGCCCTCCATGGATGAAAAGAATCACGGGATTGTCTTTGTCCTGCCCCCGGGTGTAGATCCATTGGTTGATGCCACCAATTTGGGCCGTGTAGTTTTCCTGGATACCATTGGGACTAACGATCTTTCCAAAGTCGGCCAGGTATTGTTTAGCGCGGTTCAGTCCGGGTTTGAGGCTGTCTGGCTGGGCATAAACCGATAATTGACATAACAGTAATAATAAGGTCCAAAAGGTTTTATTCATAGCGCTGTTTGATTTATACAAGTATTGGTTTCATGGAGACAATTCCGGCCCTGTATTCCGGGCTAATTTTGTCTTGTTATCAAAAAATAAACAAATCATGAACAAGACAATATTGATCACCGGGGCATCTGCCGGTATTGGAAAAGCGGCTGCACAATATTTTGCTGCCAGGGGTTGGAACGTCATCGCTACTATGCGTTCGCCGGAAAAAGAAACAGCATTAACGACATTAAATAATGTATTTGTCACCAGGCTGGATGTACAGGAAAAAGAAAGCATGCAGCCCGTGATTGCTGAAGGTATTAAAAGATTTGGAAAGATCGATGTGCTACTTAATAATGCGGGGTATGGGTTATTCGGTCCGTTTGAACTGGCGACAGATGCACAAATCAAACAGCAGTTCGATGTAAACGTGTTTGGTGTGATGAACCTGACCCAGGCGATCCTGCCACACTTCAGGGCGAATAAAGCCGGTACTGTTATTAATGTATCCAGTATAGGCGGTCGTATTACCTATCCGATTGTAAGCATGTATCATGCGAGTAAGTTTGCCGTAGAAGGATTCTCTGAGTCACTGGCGTACGAACTGGCTGCACTCAATATCAAAGTAAAACTGGTAGAACCGGGTGCCATTGCTACCGGGTTTGATACAGCGGCTAATTTTACCGGGAATCCGGGAATAACTGATTATGATGCTTTTGTACAGGGTTTTCTGAACCTGTGGGGTAGCAAAACTATGGAGAGAACAACCGCTACACAAGTGGCTGAAGTGATTTATGAGGCTGCTACCGATGGTACTTCCCGTTTAAGGTACCTGGCAGGTGAAGATGCCAAAGCGTTCATGCAGGTGAGGATGTCAGGCGAGGAGGGGTATCATGATTATATGCAGGAACATTGGGTGCCAAAGAATGTGTAAATTCGGTGTATGAAAAAGCCTGAATCGATAGAAGATTTCTATATAAACAGAGCTATCAATAGCCAGCCTTTAGTATTTAACCTGCTCCGGTATGACGATTGTCTCCGTATGGATCCTCAGCCATACCGGCGCAGGGACTTTTACAAAGTGAGTTTTATGCGGGGGCGTACCTTGTTGCACTATGGTGATCAATCGCTGGAAGTGAATGGGGATGCGCTGGCTATATTCAGTCCGGATGTACCTTACACCGTAGATATGCCCGATGGCCCGGCCATCGGGCAATATTTCATTTTTAAAGCAGCGTACCTGGCGGAATATTTCAGAAGGAATATCAAAGAGCTACCATTGTTTGCCCCGGGAGCGCATCCTGTATATGAGTTGGATGCTATGCAGGCAGCAGCGATAGCGCAGCTATTTGAAAGAATGGCGCAGGAGTTTAATTCAGATTATGCTTATAAGGATGACCTGATCCGGAATTGTATTATTGATATTCTTCATTATGCAATGCGGATGGAGCCAGTGGCAAAGCGTCATTTGCAAACGGATGCCAGCGTTCGCATTACGGGGGTATTTAATGAATTGCTGGACAGGCAGTTTCCGATCGAGCACCTGAGTCAGCAGTTTGAGTTGAAGTCTCCGGCGGACTTTGCGGCGCAGTTAGGGGTGCATGTGAATTCGTTGAATCGGGCGTTGAGAACGACTACAGGGAAGTCTACGTCCAGTTTAATTGCAGAAAGATTGGTGACAGAGGCGACTATTTTATTAAAGCATTCGGAGTGGAATGTGGCGGAAATTGGGTATAGCCTGGGTTTTGAAGACCCTGCCCACTTTAGTCATTTTTTTAAAAAACATACGGGGCAGGCGCCTTCGGGTTTTAGGTCGGTTGGGGAGCATGCTTAAGGAATATCCCTGTTCACACGTAAAGAAATACCAATAGTCGCACTAAGACCTTTCGATGTCCGCTCGTAAATTGGTTGTGCTTTTTCACCTAATGGAATAGTGATAATCGTCCAGCCATTCTTTGTATTATTGTCGTAAAACTGGTACCTGTTGATGAAGTTCCTGCCAAGACCTGCACTCAGCAACAGGTTTTTTGTAAAGCCCCATTCAAACCTGCACAACCCCGTCCACTGGTTATTCCGTAAATAGGTTGTAGACATCCGGTAGCTACTGGCTTCGCCATTGATCTCAAAACCAGCGCTGACAGTTTTATTAAAGTGGTACATTATTTTCGGTTTGATCGGGAATAACCCTGATATAGTCCATTTAGCCGTTGGCTCATATTTTACATCCCAAAAAGGAATGACCTGATTGCCGAAGAACTGCTTATTATACATCAACCCAATACCTGTCTTCAATTTTTCAGAATGCTTGTACAGGTAACGAAACCCTGCACCATATCGCCATCCCTCATAGTATAAGCCTCCTGTGCCAATCAGTACCAGCGATTTTTTCTCAGAGAACCTGATGTTGTAAAAGAGCTGCGCAGCAATTGACTGTAACGTATAATCCTCCAAAGTCAGGTGGCGATACATGACATTCCCAAATAAGCTTTTATACAATGGGAAACGCGCATTGGCACTAAATGTTTGCGCGCTGTAATCCCCACTATCATAGGTATAACTAATACCCTGTGCGTACAAAGTACTACCTGACAGTAATACAAATGCAATTATGATATACCTCATAGCTCTTCTGGTTTACGGTCATGACTAATGATAACTCCGTCTTTCATTTCGATAATCCGATCGCTTTTGGCAGCAAAGTCATTATCGTGCGTTACGGTAATAATTGTCTTATTATGTTCTGCTGCCAACTGTTTGAAGATGTCGAACACCACCGCTGTATTCCGGCTATCCAGGTTACCGGTTGGCTCATCTCCCATAATGATAGCTGGTTCATTGATCAGGGCACGAGCGATTGCCACACGCTGCTGCTGACCACCTGATATGCGGGAAGCAGTTTTCAGTGCCTGATCTGCCAGTCCAAGCGTTTTCAGCTTTTCATATGCATTGTGTTCAATTTCTGCCGGGGAGAGTTTCCTTAGCCGCAATGCAGGGATCATTACATTTTGCAGACAGGTGAAATCTGGTAACAGGTAGTGGAACTGGAATACAAAGCCCAGGTGCTCATTCCTGAAAGCCGCCAGCATGTTGACCGAACTACCTGTGATCTGTTGATCATTCAACACCAGGTTGCCGGTATAGTCGGTATCCATGGTGGATAGGATGTAGAGCATGGTAGATTTGCCAGAACCAGACTTGCCGATCACTGATACAAACTCGCCTTTTTGTACTTCAAAACTTACATCGGACAAGACTTTGAATTTTTCTGGTGTATAAAAGTATTTGCTGATTTTGTCAGCTTTCAATGCGATACTCATCTCAATAATTTTAACTTCTGATAATGGAAACAGGATCAACTTTTGATGCCTTGCGTGCTGGGATGTAACCAGCAAAGAAGGAAGTCAGTATCCCGAAAATCGCTCCCTGTATATAATGTTTAGGCAGGAAGGTCATAGGCAGATATGTCACATTCCCCAACCCTAAGTAGAATTTGGATAACAGGTATGATATACCCCACCCTACGATCAATCCCATCACAGAACCTACCAATCCAATCAACAATGCCTGTTGTATAAAGATGCTAATCACATCCCTCCCCTGAAACCCGGTGGCTTTGAGTATCGCAATCTCCTTGATTTTTTCATAGATCACCATGTTCAGAATATTGTAAATCCCAAAGCCCGCCACCAGTAGAATAGTAAAGATGACAGAGTTGGCAATGATATCCCTGATCTTCTTACCTGCTAATGATTGCTCGTTACTCTGCTGCCAGGATTCGGACGTGTACCCGGTTTGTTGTGCCATACTGTTGCCTGTTTCAGTAGCCTTTGAATAGTTTTTAACATTCACATAAATATCAGTAATATAAGCTCTGTCTTTTTGCAGTAGTTGCTGTACTACCGGCAGACTCACATACGTTTTTGTTTCATCCACGTTTTTGATAGTGGTTTTGAAAATGCCGGAAACCTGTAGTGTTTTCGCCAGCCCCGTACTGGTTGTGATCCTGACATAGTCTCCCATTTTCAGGTTAAGCTTTTGAGACAGACCTATCCCGATGATGATATTGTTGGGATTATCAGCAACAGATTGTGTTTTACCCGCGATCATATTGGACGTGATGTCGAACATTTTATCCTGTTCTGCGATGTTGACGCCAAAGATGGTCCCGTTTTCCTGTACATTTCCTTTGCTATAGATGATATTGGCAGTAACCTGTTTACTAAGAGCAATGACTTCTTTTCGCTTATTGAGTTCGGTCGCAACAACATCTGGATTCATGATCCTATTATCCTGTGGTACCAGCTGAGGATTGGAAATCAGATTGATGGTATTAGTGCCAAGGTAACGGTTGAGCATATTGGTATTACTGATTTTGTTATCATTGTACAACCTGATATGTGGCGTTGCACTCAGCATTGTTTTTTCTGAATATTCATTGGTGCCTGTGATCAGGGAGTTCATAAAGATGAACATACCAATTCCGAAAGTGACTCCCAAAGCAGCGACAAGCGTTGATTTTACTTTGCTTACCATATAAGTGTAAGCAATCCTGGTGTTGATGCCTGCATTCATGTTAATATGCTTTAATGAGTTGATCGTCTGCATTGATACCACCTAGAACTTCTACATAATCGGTAGACAAGATGCCTGTTTTTAGCTGGATAGTATCTGTTTTCTTACCATGTTTGATAAGCGCCCTGCCATCCGGGCTTACGCAGGTAGCAGGTACCAGCAGTGCTTTGTCTTTGTGAGCGACAATGATATTTGACTGCAATAAGGTACCATTCATCAAACCAGCTGGTAAGGTGTCAAAAGTTGCTTCTATGGTATAGGCTTGTGACTGGTCGTCAAAGCTGGGATAGATCTTACTTACATGACCGGTATAGGTTTTGCCTTTTTCAGTATTGAGTTCGGTCAGTACCGTTTGGCCCGGTTTGATTTTGGCAATGCTGCCTTCATCAATAGATAGAGAGATGAGCATGCCACCTGCATTGCCTAAAATAGCCAGTGCGTCACCTTTACGTACCATGTCGCCTTTTCTTTTGAGGAGGGTATATACTGTATAGTTGCCGGGAGATTTGATGTTGTAATAGGAGGTGTTTGCTATTGCAGTTTCCTGGTCTTTGCGGGAATTGATGAGGGTTTGTTGCAAAGAGAGTTTAGTTGCAGCGATGTTTTGTTTGAGCTGTTCTACGCTATGCAGAGAGGATTGGTAAGCCAGTTCTGCATTGTCATAGTCTACTTTGGATACGCTGCGGGTAGCGAATAACCTGGCATTACGGTCTCTTTGTGTGAGGTCATTTGCCAGTTTTTCAGTGGCGGTGTTTAGTTGTTGTTGCAGTTGTGCTAATACGGCAGAGTTGTCGGAGGCGTTCTGGCGGGCAATATTGAGGTTCTCTGTGGCGGATCTTTGAGCGATGGCAGCAGTTGTATTATCCTGTTTGAAAATGATTTGTCCAATGGTGACGGTGTCACCTTCAGTTACGGGTACATCTGTGATATACCCATCATTGAGTGCAGTGAGGGTAAATTGTCCACCGGCTTCAATGTGACCTGGTGCAAATACAGCTTCGGTAATAGGAGCGTATATAGGGGCGGCGGTGCCGCTGTTTTTTGATTTGCAGGAAGAAAGTAGTGTGATGCCTGCGAATGATATGATGAATATGTGTTTCATGATGTAGATGTTTAAAGTCCTGAAGGGCGATAAGATTAAATAAAGAGATCGCTCACCTGGTAGATATTAATAGTCCTGATCTGAAGGGCGATAAGATTAAATAAAGAGATCGCTCACCTGGTAGATATTAATAGTCCTGATCTGAAGGGCGATAAGATTGAATAAAGAGATCGCTCACCTGGTAGATATTAATAGTCCTGATCTGAAGGGCGATAAGATTAAATAAAGAGATCGCTCACCTGGTAGATATTAATTGTCCTGATCTGAAGGGCGATAAGATTAAATAAAGAGATCGCTCACCTGGTAGATATTAATTGTCCTGATCTGAAGGGCGATAAGATTGAATAAAATAATCGCTCACCTAGTAGATATTAATAGTCCTGATCTGAAGGCGATAAGATTGAATAAAATAATCGCTCATACTTTGCAGGTATTCCTGCTGATTGGTAATCATATCTGAATAATACTTCAGGCGATCATCAATAGAAATAGCCCCCTCGTTCAGTAGCTGTGTAGCATGTATATCATTACTACGGTACATAGCCAGGATCCCTTTTGCCTTTTCCATATCTTTAAATGCGGTATTGTAAGAGATCAGAATGTTTTGATTGGTCAGTTGTGACTGTAATCCTGCAGATTGGTATTGCTGTTGTTTCAGCTCCATATCAATCTTTGCTTTTTGTACGTTGTAATGGCGGCTATTCCCGGAAAAGATCGGTACAGACAAGCGCAATCCCCAGTATTGACTCGGCAGGTCGTTGCTATTACTGAACTGCATGAAGTGGTCCGTGGAGATCAACCTGTTGTACTGATACACTGCCGATAGCGTGGGTACGTAAGCTGCTTTTGAAGATTGCCATTGTGCCCTGGATTTCAATAATTCCTCGTAGGCAATAGTTACATCCGGATCAGTACCGAATGGCTGCGGAATATAAGGAGTTGCATTTTGTTCAGAGATCCCGATACTTTCACCTGTATTCAGCATTTGCTGGAGATTATTGAGCTGAAGCAGTTTGTTTTGAGTAGCAGTGAGGAGGTTTTTTGCCGCCTTTTCTTTGTTGATTGCTGCATTGTTCATCGTAACTTCACTCACAGATCCATCATTGTATTTATGCTGTACGGAAGAAAATACGGTATCCATGGTGGCAGCGTTAAATAAGGTTAATTTCTCCGCTTCATTTGCCAGCAGGTAGGAGTAGTAGATATTGGCCAGCTGTTCATACAGATCGCGTTTGATTTTCTGTATGTTGAGGCTGGCAATTTCCTTATCCAGTTTCGCGGTTTTGATAGCAAACCAGTTTTTGGTATTGATCAGGTCCAGCTGTACATTGGCGGCTGCATTGTAGTTGTAGCGCTTGCCAAAGGTGGCTTCGTAAAAAGTACCATCTGGTGCGGTCTGGTCAAATAAATGCGCTGGGATCAAAGTCGATTGTAATTTGATATTGTCTGTATAATTGCCGTTGGCACTGACTGTTGGTAGCAGGGCGCCCTTTGCTTGTCTGATATTCAGGGTAGCTTCCTTGTCGCTGGCGTTGGCCGATGTGATCTGTATATTGTGTGCATCGGCATATTTCCAGATGTCCTGTACGGATGAGAAGCTGAGCTGTGCAGACACCGGTAGTGCACAAAAGCAGCCGAGTATACCGGTGAGAATCATTTTCATATGCGAGTTGTTATTTTATGCGTGTCCAAACTTTGGTCTGGCTCATAAAGCCTGCTTTGACCGTGATTTCCATGGTGTCATCTCCTTTTAGTGTGATGGTGCAGGGGAAGGTTTGGTGCCGTTTTGGGAGGAATACTTTACCGGTGTAGGTGCCATTGGCGTAGACGAGGTTTTGAAGGATTTCTTTTCCTTCAGAAATGCCTGTGTATCCATTGCCATTTTTCACCAAAGTCAGTTCTTTGGATTTGTCGGCATTGGTCCATTTACCAAGGATGGTATCCGGAGTAAAGGATGTGGTGATTAGTAAAAGTAAAAAAGCCAGTGTTTTCATTTTGCTTTGTTTGATTTGACAAGGCAAAGCTGGCAAAATTAGATGGGGGAGGAGGGGGCTAACTGGGTAAAGCGGGCAGATAAGGGGGTAAAGCGGGCGGTGCAGGTTTCATGACCGGAACTAACTTTCCAGCCATTGCAAAAAATCCCCCGATTTCGCCTTACTAATTACAATCTGTTCCCCTGTAGGCACTATTAATTTCACTACCAATTTCCTTGCAAAATACCGCTCTGCATTTGCAATAGCCGCTTTATTAATAAGATACTGCCTGTTCGCCCGATAAAAAACCGACGGATCCAATAACCGCTCCGTTTCATCCATAGTCGCTGTAATGAAGTATTTTTTATTTTGCAGGGTAATGATCTGTAAAATCGTATTATCCAAATAAATACAAGCGATATCCTTTACCTGCACAGGTATAATCTTTTCCTTTTCATTCACCAGCAGCGCTGTCTTATGTGCGGGCTTTATCACCTGCAGCAATGATTGCAAATTATTCGGAAATGGCTCAGCAAATGACGCCTTCATACTCTCATATTTCTCCAATGCCTTTTCCAGCTTCTCAATAGTAATAGGTTTGAGCAAATAGCTTACCGCATTCGTCTCAAATGCATGCATAAGATATTCATCAAATGCGGTACAAAAGATCATCGCACTGGTAACATGCACCTGGTTGTAAATCTCAAAACTCAACCCATCTGCCAGCTGTATATCAGAAAGGATCAGGTCTGGCTGGGCATTATTTGCAAACCATTCCTTTGCCTGCTCTACCGATTCCAATATCCCTGCCACCTGAATCGTATCATCTATCTGCTGAATCATATTTTTCAGCTCTTTAGCCGCTCTTGGCTCATCTTCTATTATCAGTACATTCATGCTACTAATGGTAATTTTACGGTGAAGTGACTGGCAGTCTTTTCTATGACAATCTCTTTATTAAACAATAACTGGTAGCGTAGGCGGATATTATGTAATCCTGTCCCTGTTGAATAGCTTACGCTGTTCTTAGGTTGCAGGTTATTGCGCACCACCAGGTAATCACCCTCTCTGAATAATTTTATGTTAAGTGGTTTATAGCTGGTAGCCATATTATGCTTCACTGCATTCTCTATGAGCAGTTGCAGGCTTAGTGCCGGGATACGCAATCCCTGATCAGCTTCTGCAATGTCAATATCAATATTGATCGCATCCTCAAACCTGCTTTTTAATATGTACACATAAGAGTGAATGAAATTCAGTTCCTGTGTCAGTGTAACAGTGTCCTTTTGCTTATGTTGTAATACATGCCTGTAGATATTGGATAATTCATTCACAAAGTCCTTGACATGCTTTTCAGAGGTGAGGGTGCTAAGGGTATTAAGGGTATTAAATAGAAAATGAGGACTTAACTGTTCTTTCAGAGAATTCAAACTTACTTCTAACTGTGCCTGTTTCAGTCTTTCTATTTCAAGCTGACTTTCCTGTTTCTGAAACACCACCATTTTATGATGTTGGATAAAATAGAATAGTCCGCTTGTTACCACTCCTCTCAGGAGCATCATGTATTGTTTCCTTGCCAGTGGAATTTCCAATATGCCTTCGGACACGTCGTATAGGAAAGACATCAGGTAATTGTAAGGATAGATCAATAATGCTACCATTGCAATGGATGTTAGCGCCACTATGATTTTATCTTCCTTTTTCCGGTGCAGGGTTTCCCGGATAAACCAGTTATGCAGGAACCAGCAAATCAATCCAAATAAAAAGGAATGAAGGAAAATATGGGCTATGGCCCACAATGAAAACTGCTCCATGCGGAGCATTCTTGGAAATGTTGCTAATATAGCGATGCATGCAGAGATAAGCATGCCAAAGTAGCCATCATGTTTTTTCACGGGTTAAAGATACAATAGTATCACAGGTTTAGGACAATTATCAGGTTCAAAAGGGCAATTTAATGCCCGAAACGGGCAGACATTCAGCTGCAAGCTTTCAAATGCAACTATTCAGCTGCCACCCCCCAAATTCCTTTCAATTCCTCATTGCTGCTCCCGCTTCTTCAACACCTTTACAAATTATTTTCTCATTTTTTAAAATATATTTTCAACAACCCCGTCTACATTCTTACAAAACAACACTACATGTCAAAAGTATTATTCCTGAGTGTTCCTTCTCACGGCCACGTGAACCCTACTATTGGCCTCGTCACCGAGTTGATTAAAAACGGGAATGAAGTGATCTACTTCGCCACCGAACCATTCAGGCAGAAAATTGAAGCCACCGGTGCTATGTATCAACGATACCTGGTAGACCTGGATTTATTTAAACCGGAAGTTGAAGGGGAAGAAGATCCCATGTTACAGATCATGAGAGAGGCAACGAACATTATTGATGATATCTTACTAAAAACAAGCAATATACATTTCGATTACATCATTCATTCCACCCCATTTCCATTCACAGAAGTATTCAAACAATTGCTGAAAATACCTGCGATTTCTTCATTAGGTATCTTTTTAGGATTGAACGATTTTCTGGAACATGCTGAAGCGTTTCCTACACCACCGGAATACGCTGTAATGCGTGAGGAAATAAAGACAAAATATAATGTAAACTTACCCGGGAAATTTGTTGCTACATTGATTAATCTGGGTGGTTTAAACCTTGTTTATTCTTCACGCTATTTTGTACCGGAAGATCAATTGTCTGGCGACACCTACCGCTTTGTAGGCCCTCCTGTATTTGACCGGAAAGAGCAAACCGACTTTCCTTTTAAACTATTAAAAGACAGGAAAGTCATTTACATTTCTCTCGGCACCGTATTCAGCAATTTCAACCACGACCTTTACCAGATCTTTTTTGACGCATTCGCAGGCAAAGATGTTATGGTCGTTATGGCTGCTTATAATGTTGATTTATCCAGGTTTAAAATTCCGGACAATTTTATTGTTCGTCATTATATCCCACAGCTGGCCATTCTGCAACATACCGACGTAGCCATTACCCACGCCGGCATGAATAGTATTAGTGATCTGCTGTACAACAATGTTCCCTTTGTAGCCATTCCTCTCGGCGCAGATCAACCCGATCTCGCCGGGAGAACCGCTGCATTGGGCGCTACCATTTCACTGGATCATACCACACTCACACCTGCTATACTGCAGGATGCTGTCGAAAAGGTGCTTCGCGATCCTTCATATGCAGTCAATATGCAAAAGATCAGTGACTCTTTTAAAGCAGCAGGTGGTTATCCAAAGGCAGTAGCTTACATCAATGAATACATATATTCAGTGCACAATAGCATCCATCAATGATATAAATAAAATCCTAAGTCCTGTTCGTGTTATGTTCAGTAGCTTACTTCAACGAATACATTTATATCAATGATATACAAAAAAGACCAATTCCTGCTTGCGCCATGCACAGCAGCTTACATAATTAACCGCAGTTCCTAACATCAATGTATATACACAAGGCTAATCCCCGCTGATTTCGTACCAGCATCATAGGTAGGCATCACCATGGTGCTGGTATTCCCTTTCCCTGACAACCCCTTCTCTATCTTCGGATACAACCAGTAAGCCGCCTGGGTACTCAATATACCCACACCAGCGCCCGCCACTACATCACTCAACCAGTGCCGGTTATTATACATCCTCAACACCCCCGTTGCTGTTGCCGCCATATAGCCTCCCACCACTATCCACGGGCTCACATCCTTATACTCCATCCGCATAAACTCCGCACTCATAAAAGCCGTCGCCGTATGTCCGGAAGGAAAGGAGTTCGCCGCACTACCATCAGGCCTTTCCCTGTGGGTCAATGTTTTTAACCCTGTCACCGTACCACATACCAACAAAGATGACATTCCCAGTATAATCGTCCTGTCCTTAAAGCTATGCGCTCCATGAATCCCCATGGCATTCAGGGCATACACCCCAAATATGGGCGAATACTGTAAATAGTTGTCAATAGTAGTATGAAAGCGGGAATTGTCCTCCCTGATCTCATGCCTGGTTGACAGGTCCAGATCATGTAAAGGTCGTACATGGAAGGTAGCGGCACCATAGCCGATCATAATTGCAGAGGCGAGGATAGGTCCGGGATTCACCTTATAATGTGCATTTGGATGCTCCAAAGACAGTACAGGTTGAACAGTATCTTCTTTAGCAGGAGCTATGGTCTGTCCATACGAGCTCTCCGCTGCTACTAGTAGCATTAACAGTTGTAGGCCGTAAAATTTCATCAGGTATATAAGTCTGAGTACAAAATAGTAAAATAATTCTGTAGAAAAACTGTTTTTTCTGAATCAGGGTCTTCCTGCTCATCGTCACTGATTTGTATCAATGACTTATGCCAACCCCGTCATCGGTTATAATTCCCCTTCTACCCACCTTTGTAGTGGAATTATTTATCAATATCAACTCCTCTAACATGGAACCTAATTCAAAAAATTTAATCGACAAGATTGAAAGGATACGGAAGGCTCAAACCCAGTTTTCCACTTTCACCCAGGAACAGGTTGATGAGATCTTTCGCCAGTCTGCCATAGCGGCTAATAATGCCCGTATCACCCTCGCTAAAATGGCGGTGGAAGAGACCGGCATGGGCCTGGTGGAAGATAAAGTGATAAAGAACCATTTTGCATCTGAGTATATCTATAATCAGTACAAAGATGAAAAGACATGCGGCATCATCGAAACGGATGAAGCCTTTGGCATCACCAAAATCGCTGAGCCAATCGGTGTGATTGCGGCTGTAGTTCCTACTACGAACCCAACTTCCACCGCTATCTTTAAAGCACTGATTGCACTCAAGACCCGCAATGGCATTATTTTCTCACCACACCCAAGAGCTAAAAATTCCACAATAGCAGCGGCAAGGATCATACTGGATGCAGCCGTTAAAGCCGGAGCGCCAAAAGATATCATCGGTTGGATCGAAGAACCATCCGTTGAATCATCCCAGATGGTGATGGCAGAAGCTGATCTTATCCTGGCTACCGGAGGTCCCGGTATGGTCAAAGCCGCTTATTCTTCCGGTAAACCTGCCATCGGTGTAGGCGCCGGTAATACGCCCGCTATCATTGACGAAACTGCACACCTTAAGATGGCCGTGAATTCCATCCTGCTCTCCAAAACTTTTGACAATGGTATGATCTGCGCATCCGAACAGAGCGTGATCGTTGTTGAAAAAGTGTATGAAGAAGTAAAAAGAGAATTCATCGACCGTGGTGCTTACATCCTCAGCAAAGCTGAAACAAGCAAAGTAGGTGCACTGCTCCTGATCAATGGCGTGCTGAATGCCAATATCGTAGGTCAGGCTGCTGTAAAGATCGCTGCCCTGGCTGGTATCACCGTTCCTGAAGACACCAAGATCCTGATCGGGGAAGTGACTTCTGTTGAACTGGACGAACCATTCAGCCATGAAAAGCTGTCTACCGTACTGGCCATGTACAAAGCGAAAGACTTCGATGAAGCCCTGAACAAGGCTACCCGCCTCGTTAAACTGGGAGGTTTCGGTCACACCTCCGTGCTGTATACCGATCCTACCATTTCTCAGGACAGGGTAAACAGGTTCGGCGCTGCCATGAAGACTGGCCGTACCATCATCAACATGCCTTCTTCTCAGGGTGCAATTGGTGATATCTTCAACTTCAAACTGTCTCCATCCCTCACCCTGGGTTGTGGTTCATGGGGCGGTAACTCTGTCTCCGAAAACGTTGGTGTTAAGCATTTACTAAACATTAAGAGCGTAGCTGCAAGAAGAGAAAACATGCTTTGGTTCAAAGTACCTGAAAAAGTATATTTCAAATATGGCTGTCTGCCAGTTGCCCTCAGGGAACTGAAAGACGAAGGTAAGAAAAGAGTATTCCTCGTAACTGATAAAGTACTCTATAGCCTGGGTTATGCTGAAAAGGTAACCAAGATCCTGGACGAACTGGGTATTGCTCACACTGTATTCTTCGATGTTGAACCTGATCCAACACTTATCTGTGCAAGAAAAGGTGCTGCAGAAATGGCCAGCTTCCAACCTGATGCTGTTATCGCTTTAGGTGGTGGTTCACCAATGGATGCTGCTAAGATCATGTGGGTACTCTACGAACATCCTGAAGAAAAATTCGAAGACCTGGCCATGCGTTTTATGGATATCCGCAAACGCGTTTATCACTTCCCTAAAATGGGTATCAAAGCCAGCTTCGTCGCAATTCCTACCTCTGCCGGTACTGGTTCTGAAGTGACTCCTTTCGCGGTGATCACTGACGAAAATACAGGTATCAAGTATCCTTTGGCTGACTACGAACTGACTCCTGATATGGCGATCGTTGATGCCGAACTGATGATGAACATGCCTAAGAGCCTGACATCTGCTTCCGGTATCGATGCACTCACCCACGCACTGGAATCTTATGTATCCGTGCTGGCCAGTGAATTCACCAACGGTCTGGCACTCGAAGCCATCCGCCTCATCTTCAAATATCTGCCTGCTGCTTACAACGAAGGTAAGACCAATGTGAAAGCAAGAGAAAAAATGGCACACGCTTCTACCATCGCTGGTATGGCATTCGCCAATGCTTTCCTCGGTATCTGCCACTCACTGGCACACAAACTGGGTGCTACCCACCACGTGCCACACGGTGTTGCGAACGGTATGCTCATCACTGAAGTGATCCGCTTCAATGCTGTTGAGAACCCACGCAAACAGGCTGCCTTCCCTCAGTACAAATATCCAAATGCACGCTGGCGCTATGCCCGTATCGCGGACTACCTGCAACTGGGCGGTAAGAACGATGCGGAAAAAGTAGAACTGCTGTGTGAAGCCATCGAAAAACTGAAAGCTCAGGTAGGTATTCCTAAGAGCATCAAAGAATTCGGTGTGTCAGAAAGCAAGTTCTATGCAACACTTGATACGATGTCTGAACAGGCATTTGATGACCAGTGTACACCGGCTAACCCCCGCTACCCACTGATCAGTGAAATGAAAAAGATCTATATCAAGGTGTATGAAGGTGCTCAGAAAGTTGAGCCTACCAATGCGAAGATCAAAGCACCGATGGGAGCTTAATCTGCTATACATCTGTAGCTGGCTGCTGACACGGCCAGCTACATTTTTATTCTTAATTGTATGATGGACGTTCAATCCCGCAAGAAACTGGTTTATCCCGTCAGGAAGCCCCTGATGGATTATCTGCGTAAATATAACCGTGACCTGAAAGTATTAGTGAACTACAGTGACCTGCTCCGTTTTCATGTGAGCATTCCACTGCTGGACAAGGATGGCAAAGACACGCTGTGGGAAACCGTTTATTACGATCCGGCGCATATGGAAACCTTATTCCCTGCGCTCACCCTCATCTATGCCATTATGAATACCTCTGGCGATACTGCTTTTACTGAGCACTTACAGGTATCCCAGATCGACTACTGCACCTTTGGTAATTCCAAACCTTTCCGGGTACGCATCATGAATACGCTGAACGATAACTATGATTACTTCTATGTAAAAGTATCTGATGCCTCCCGTGTGTATGGTCTGGAACTCGAACATATATTATCACCTAACAGGATCGCCTATCTCACAGATGGTGAGACACTGATAGAAGAACACATCTCAGGGCTGCCTGGAGATGTATTTATTAAAAATCGCCTGAACACCTCTAAATTCAACCAGATCAGGATCTGCAAGGAATTCGTGAAGTTCAACGAACGCTGTTTTATCCGCTTGCTGGGGGATATGCGTGCCTATAACTATGTAGTACATATCACACCTGATATAGAAGGAAACCAATACCGGATCCGTGCTATCGACTTTGACCAGCAATCCTATGAAGGCAGAAGACAATTTTACCTTCCTCATTTCTTTAAGGATAACAATCAACTTGTAAGCCTTGGTATCAAACATATGGACAACCGGACCATGCGGCAGTACCAGGAGGAAGAACGGAGCTTAATCAATAACCGTATCCGCCTGGTGCGTTACAGACTGGATGATCTGCTGGCCTGTATGAAAGACGATCAGATCTCTCCACAAAAGAAGGTAGACCAGCTGGCCGGGGAACTGGCCACTTTCCATCACCACGATGGATTTAGCAGCTGCCGGAATATGGGAGCACTGATTGCTGAACAGTTGAAAATCTATGCATAATTCATCACAACCATGAACAAACTTAAGAACAGGTGGCTCATTGCAGCCTCCGCAGTTGGGATCCATCTCTCCATTGGCTCTGTGTACGCCTGGAGTGTGTACACAAAACCGTTAATAGCACAACTGGGATGGGGACTGAAAGAGACACAGTTTACATTCAGCCTGGCTATTTTTTTCCTTGGTATGTCAGCTGCCTTCCTGGGCAGTTATGTTGAAAAGCTAGGCCCGAAAAAATCCGGGCGACTTGCGGCGCTTTTCTTCGGTGTAGGCATAGCAGGTTCAGGATTGGCAGTATATGCGCACTCACTGTGGGGGCTGTACCTGTCTTATGGCGTTGTTGGTGGTATCGGTCTGGGCCTGGGCTATATCACACCTATTACCTCACTGGTAAAATGGTTCCCTGACAAGAAAGGGCTGGCCACCGGTCTGGCGATTATGGGATTTGGTTTTGCCGCATTGATCAGTAGCCCGCTCATTGTATACCTGATCGGACATACCAGTATTCCCACTACCTTCTTTATCATGGGTGGTAGCTACTTTGTAGTAATCCTGGCTGCGTCTTCTTACATTGCACCGCCTCCTGAAGGTTATGGCGGACCAGCAAAAACAAAGGAAATTACAGGGCTGACAGCGAAGGAAGCTATCCGTACTAAGAAATTCTGGTACCTGTGGATCATGTTCTTCCTCAATATCAGTTGTGGTATCGCCATCATTTCCGCAGCTTCTCCAATGGCGCAGGAATCTGCCGGTTTGACCACAGCAGCTGCAGCCGCAATGGTTGGGTTCATGGGGATCTTCAATGGCGGTGGCCGTATTGGCTGGTCTGCAGCGTCTGACTTCCTGGGAAGACCCAATACCTATATTACCTTCCTCTGTATTGAAATTGCGGCATTCCTGTTATTGCCTGGGGTGCACAATGCACTGTTATTCCAGCTGTTGATATTTTTGATCGTTTCCTGCTATGGTGCAGGTTTCTCCACCACCACTGCCTATATCAGTGACCTGTTTGGTACAAAGGAACTGGGTGCGATAGTAGGGTATATGCTTACTGCATGGGCTGCTGCCGGTATGGCGGGTCCGCTGTTCGCCGCAATCGCAAGAAGTGCAAGTACCAGTTACAATGGAACATTATATTGCTTTAGCGTGCTGCTGGTGATTGCGCTGGTATTTTCCATACTGCTGAAGCGGTTATTAAATAAGACTAGTTGATTTTTTGCAATAACGTTAGTATTTAGTGGGATAATAAATGCCGGTTATGTATCGCTTTTATATTCCCACTATTTTCTTTTTGATCACATCAGCGCCAGCTTCACCCACCCAGTCTTTTAATTTCCTCTCTCGCAGCATTGTTTGCAAAATCCACATTTCCGCCTTATTTTGTTTGTCCCGGAAACAAATTAAAACTTAATATAAGTATGACCACAAGAAGAACTTTCCTTACCCAGGCAGGCCTGCTCGGCGCCGGACTGGCGTTTGGGCTCTCGTCGAACCGTTTACTGGCTGCTGGTAAGATCAATGCAAAAGCAGGATTGCAGCTCTATTCCCTCCGCGAAGAACTACCCAAAGATGTAAAAGGCGTGATCGCAAAAGTAGCTGCCGCCGGCTACAAACAAGTAGAAACCTACGGCTATAGCAAAAAGAATGGCTTCTGGGGACTCAGCGCCCAGGAATTCAAAGCCCTGCTCACTAAGCATGGCCTCACCAGCCCAAGCGGACACTACGCCCTGGACACCGAAGCAGATCAGGACGCTTCTATTGAGGCTGCCAAAATACTGGGACAGGAATACCTGACCATGGCTTACATCGATGAAAAGAAGCGCAAAACAGCTGCTGATATCAAAAATGTAGTTGCTGAACTGAATAAACTGGCTGATAAAGCAAAGAAACACGGCCTGAAAATGGCGTACCATAACCACGATTTCGAATTCAATACCGTGGATGGCGTAATGCTGTACGAAGAACTGCTGAAGGGTACCAACCCTGCACTGGTGCATTTCGAAATGGATATTTACTGGGTAGTGCGTTCGGGTCAGGATCCTGTTGCCTGGATCAACAAATACCCTGGCCGCTTTACCATGGTACATGTGAAAGATATGGATAAGGCCAACCCTGAACTGAACACCGAAGTTGGTAAAGGAAGTATTAATTTCAAAACCATCTTTGCAAAAGCAAAAACGGCTGGTATTAAATATTATATCGTAGAACAGGAGAATTTCTCCATCGATCCTTACGAGAGCATCACAGAAAGTTCAAAATACCTGCGTACAGTATTATTTGCATAAAAAACAGGAGGTGTCATCAATAAATGAACCTCCTGAGAAGTATATGACAGCATAAAAAGAGCTTGTATCAATTATTGGTACAAGCTCTTTTCATTAGCCAAAACTAACAGCATTCTCTTTATCCGTTAAATATTCTTTGACGGTTTCCCTGCTCACAACCCCCAGCAACCGGCCATCCTGCACCACCGGTACCTGTACCAGGTGTTCGTCCGGCAACTCATCCCAGCAATCAAAAATAGTCATATTACCATTCATCAGTTTCGCGCCTTTGTCCATCATAGTATAGACTTTCCGTCTGTAGTAGCCAGGCGCCTGACTAAAGTGGATGACCTGGCTATCAATGACCCCAATAGGAGACTGGTTGTTCAGTACCACATAAGAGCGGTGATGGTCACCCAGCAGATAAGCATTGGCTTCTTCCATGGTAACGGAAGCATTCACAGTTTTGAAGTCTTTATTTACAATATCTCCCAGACACACATTTTTTACACGTGGTTTCAGCACCAGTCTTTTTTCAGTAGCACCCATCAGCAACAGGTACAGTCCGAAGAAGACCAGCCAGCGGTTCAGCAGCACGGTGCCACCCACAAAGAACAGCAAACCCAGTATGCGGGTTCCCATCAGGGACGCCTGTGGAGAAAGGAGTCTTTCCATGTCCATCGGAAAGGCGGGAAGCAGGTTAAACACCACGAGCATTACGTTGATATTATGTAAGAATACCAGGTAGTTGTTAGGTGTGATATTGAATACCAGCTGATGTGTATCCCAGAATGGTGTATAATCATCCAGGAAAGGCAGCAACAGCAGGGCGATGAAAAGATTTACAGCAGGACCTGCAAAGGTGATCAGTAACAGGTGACCTCTTTTTTCAGGCTGCATAGCAATTGTAGGAATGCCACCGGTAGGCAGCAGACGGATATTTTTGACAGGTATGCCTGCATGAATACTCGCCAGGGTGTGGCCCAGTTCGTGCAGCATGACACAACCGAAAATAGACAATATGCCCAGGGCAGTCCATCCTATGCGCTGTGAGTCGCCTCGTGAAATGATCGGGATAAATAGTATCCAACAGCTGACCAGCAGAAAGATCCAGTGTACCCCCACCGGGATACCCTTAATGCGGAAGAGTTTGACGGCGTTTCTCATATGGCGTTTTATTTGATACAAAACTATCTTTTAGGGGACGGGTAGCCTATGATGATGGATGGTTTATATGATGACGGTCATTACCATCTATAAAAATATCCGGCAGGATCTTTTCGAATAATTCTACATTGTCAAGTCATGGAGTCTGCCGGTAGCGTTGTTTTTTGTGGCGGTGGCAGGAGGGGGGATGATGGCGCAGATTGCCGTTACGAATACTTATGTGCAAACGCATGTAGAGGATCGTATGCGCAGCCGGGTGATCAGTTATTATGTGATGGCGTTTGAGGGGATGCTGCCAATCGGGAATTTACTCACAGGCACGATCGCGCACCAGTTGGGAGCTAAGCATACGGTGACAATGCAGAGCATTGCCGGTGCCGTATGCGTCGCGTTATTTAAATATTATACCAGGTCTGTCAGACAGGATACCCCACATAGATCAGCGGAGGCAATCCCTTAAATACAAACGCTGTCACACCACATAACCACATGGGGTGATTGATTTCAGTACCCTTGTAGAAAGGCATCATATAGATACCGCCTGTGATACTGTCCTGGAGGTTCTCTGTAAGGTGGAGTACGTCTGCACCTTCAAAAGGTTCGTCGCTCAGTTCCAGGTAAACTTCATCGGATTGATTGCTTACAGTGTCGAGCATCGTATCGGCGCCTTCTACCATTTGCAGGGCTTCAATACCGTCTGTCCATTCCGGCAGGTCTATATACCAGCTGCCTTTTTCGGTTTTGTAAAATCTGAATGTCTTTTTCATCTTGTTTCTATTTACCAGGGCAGTTGGAGCCAGGGGCTTTCGTCCCTCTCCAGTAAATATCTGGCAATTGCAGCTACGTCCCGGTTGCCGGAGTGAATACCACCCCACATGGCGCGGCCGAGAATATAACTTTTAGCATAGGATTCCCAATCAGTATAGGTGATGTGGGCCAGTTCACTGGCGGCGTCAATGAAGGCCCAGGCTTCTGATTCGTTGATAATGCGGGCTTCGAGGCAGAGTCTTGTGAGGAAGACGAGCCGGCCACAATCCCAGCCGATCATACCGTATTTCAAAATATCCTGTTCATCCTGTAGGATACCGTCCTGCAGCAATTCAGGCATAGTATCTATCAGGTTATGTAGTTGGGAATACACTTTTCCCTTATCTTCTTCTTCCTGAAAACTTTGATCTATAATATCTTCCTGTTCCTCCGCCGTTTTGGCCATCAAAGCCCTGTAAATTGCCGGCAGATAATAGCGATATCCCTTGTCCCGCAGGTAAACCAGTTTTGCCCTGGCATCACTGGCGGTTTTTAGTTTCCAGTAGCTTTGCAGCAGGGTACCGTTTACATAAGATTTATCCAATCCTGTAGCCAGGGTATTGATATATGCATGTGTCATCTCGCTGTAGATGGCCCCCAGTGCTATTTTCTTGTACTGGCTGTTTGTAAGGGTGCTGTTCTCATCACGGTGTATGGGGGTAAAAGGTTTTCTCTTTTTTTTAGATGAAAATAAAGGTAAAACCCTCGTATATACGAAATAACCCACGGCAGCGCCTATGATGAGCCAGGTCAGGATAGTTTTCATGATAATCCGAAAATTAATTGGGAAAATTGGGTGCTAACAATTCTCAAACATTTATTTCATGTCCCTATTATTTAAAGGCAAGATAGGAAATAATTTTTGCTCCCACCAAAAAGCATTGTTTTTTTAACCAGCTGCAGGCAATCTGGTGCCCGCCTAAAATGTACGCCAGGTACAAATCTGCTGTGAACCATTAAACCTATTTACGTCTTCGGCAGATGGGCCGCCAAAGCTGCCATCCTGCAACCATCTACTGTAACACTCAATGGGCATGAACGGGGCAATAAAATTCGTGCCATCCAGGTAAATTAATAAACTAAAATTGCTGCTCCTTCTGGCATCAGCTGTTTGTTGCAACCAAACATCGCCGCCTTCGTGGAACCATGCGGCCTTCCTGGCCCCGGGCAGGTCGGCAGGCACTGCGTGAATACCTTCATGCACCATGGCTCCCTGCTGGTAAGCCGCGCTCCGGCATTTTTACCATTATCCCCCAAAAAGAAGAAGCTGCCATCTATAAAGATAGCAGCTTCGGTATTGTTGTTATGACAAGTACATTAACCCCGGGCAGGCTCTTTAGGAGCCTCATGTTTTGTTTTAATCCCCAGCAGCGAGTACAAAGGGCAAAAGCCGGTTAGGCTGGTCAGCAGAAGAATCACTGCTATGATCATGAAAAGGCTGTCTGTAAGTATCTTGTTGTAAAACAGGAAGATGGTGATGATGGCTAGAATTACGCGGATCAATCCATCAACTGTACCGACATTTTTTTTCATAGCGTTTAATTTTTAAATCAGTTTAAAGGTAAAAGAAATAAAGTCGTGGAATGGTGATATTCGTCATTAATAGTACTGATCATGGTGGATACTACCAATGGAAGTTTTCTATAGAATATTAATCGTGGAATCGTAATACCTGAACGTTGTCTCTCTGTTTGCAATATACAAAAAAATAAAAAAACAACCTTATTTCACCTTCCTTTCACCTCCGAAGCCTGCTATGAAATTGATCGCTGCGATTAAATTACCACCCTTACTGATCGCCCCGTCAAAGTTCCTGCCAAATGAGAAGGTCACTTTTCTGTTCTTCGCAATCTCGTATTCTGTGCTCAACACGAGTCTCCATGAGGGATCCAGTACGGTATTGCCAATCACACTGCGGTACAATCCTTCCCCGCTCAGGGTAAATTTATCGTTCAATGTACTGAGCAGGAAACGCGCACCCACATCGAATGTAGAAGCATGATCTGCACTGATCTTGCCGTCAGGATCTGCAAAGATCACTTCAGGGTGATACAGGTAGCGGGCAATAAACATGGAGGTAATGCCTTTGTTCCCGTTTTCATAACCACCCGTGAGCCATGCACCGGCTTTGTTGATCAGGCTATTGTCGAAGCGATTATCGGGGAAGTCGGCCACCATACCGGTAGTGAAATCCAGGAATACACCCTTGCGTTCAGTAGGGAAAGCCGCCGCGATGGCCTTGGCCCGCCGAAAAGGTTCGGATGAGGGAAGACCTTCCTGCTGGATGGAATCCACGAGGTTGTGCATGCGCTGCAGGTCCCTTTTCAGCCTGGCAATGCTGTCCTGCTTAATATTATTCGGCAGGGTGGTATTAGCGCCCAGCGCCGCCCTTAAACCTTTAAGGATTTCCAGTGAATCGGTATACATATTGGGCAACTCATATGCCTTTAGCAGGTCTTCCTGGGCCTTAATCAGGTCCATATACGCCTTTCGGGTATTCGCGGACCATTTTGGTCTGATAATGGCAAATTTTATCCCGATGGCGACCTTTGTTGTCTTCAGACTATCCACATCTTCCTGTCCCTCCGGTCCCATATGCGTAAAGCCCGCAGAGATAGTAAAGGATTGCAGGAAGGCATGTTTGCTGCTGTCAAAATCCTTCAGGGTATACTTCTTTGCCCCCCATAAAAAGGGAGCTATTTCGAACGCATAGCTATTGGGAATGGCCGTGAGGTTGTTGGTCGCATTCTGCACAGAAAGCCTGAAACTATTCAGGTCCGAAGGCCGTTCAATCGCACTGGTTGAGATACCCAGCATGTTAAAAGCCGGCGATACCGGCGATTTCAGTACATCCAGCGTGATGGTCGTGTCAATATTCAGCTGGGCCTTTACGTCCAGGCATAGTATGGCCAGTATGCCGACAATAAATAAAATTCGTTTCATGAGGGAGCGGTTAAGAGAAATCAGTGAAGAAAATAGTGATTTTGTAAGCGGCAGAATCACCCTGTTCCTGCACTGTTCTTTCCATATAGTACCTGTAGGGCGCAGTGCCACCGGTGAGTGAAAAGTCAAGGCTGGTCAGGTTCGTAACAGTAGATACGTCTGTAATGATGGTATATACTTCCAGGAACTTGTTCACGAGGGAATTGCCGGTACCGATTTTGAAATTGGTGATGGCACCCTGAATATTACTCACTTGTTTGGTGGAGTCAATGATCACATCGGATACAGCAGATTGCCCGGTGGTACCGGGAAATAAATTCATAACAATAGGGCTGTCAGTGCGATCTATTTTATACTCATCATAATGATTCGTCTTGCCGGTGGTATCAGCAAAGACCTTTTTTAGTGGCGTGATAGACATGTCTCGGTTTTTTGGTTTTAGCTACAGGTTTGGCAAGCAATATTCTGGGGTTTGAACTGAAAATTGGTTGAAATAGCTCTATGCAAAATAAGCATTCGTACGTTTTTTGTAAAAATAAATAATTTATTATATTTACTTAATATTTAATGCCCGGGACAAAAAAGTACCTATCTCTATTTATAACCCAGATCTGAGCTGGCTGGTTCCTTTTATAAAATATGATTAACTGATCACTGATCGTATCCGATGGGGTAGAAAGGGAAGATTATCCAACGATGTATTACCAGTACTTATTCTCTGGCCGACCAAAAGGCCTTGTTAAAAAAGAGGTATATCAAAAGGTAGATACACCTCTTTTTTGATTCGGATACCTGACGGACCAGATTCCATTTTATGCGATTCTCAGGAATTTCATTTATTTATGATAGACCTCCTTTTTAAAATTAGAACCTAAATGTGGCATTCGCCAGTAACTGCCGCAGCGGCTGCGGATTTGCAGTAAATGAATGGGCCCAGTATTTCTTATTTCCAATATTATTCGCCGCTATCCCAAATCTCCACTGTGCTGCCTCATAAAAGAGGGAAGCATTTGCCAACACATAAGAAGGAATAATAATCGTATTATCTGCATCATAAAAACTCTGATCTGCATAATTTCCACCAAAGCCCAAACCAAAGTGGTTCAGCGCTGTACCTGGCTGGAACTTATAACTCGCCCAGAAGTTCGCCACATGCTTTGGATTACCAGTCACCTGCATCCCTTCATTCGAAGTCGCCCTGATGTACTTGTTCTCATTATATACATAACCCGCTGTAATGCTCAATCCTTTCAGTGGACTGGCCGTCAGGTCAAACTCCACACCACTGCTCTGCTGATTACCATCCTGATAAGCATAACTGCTACCGTCGTAACGTACTGCATCCCTGATACGAATATCATAATAACTAACTGTACCAATCAACTTATTATCCAGCGTGCTTACTTTCATACCACCTTCCCACTGGTAAGCATATTCAGGCTTCAGTGTCAGCACTTTCCCATCCGGTTGTAAGTAAGGACCATTATTGGTAAAACCACTCATGTAGTTACCAAACAATGAAACCTTGTCTTTCACTACCTGGTATATCAATCCAAACTTCGGTGTCAGGGAAGTCTGCTTATACCCATCAGTACCTTTCAGCTCATACCTGTCTACACGAAGACTCAGCATCGCCATCAGTTTTTCAGTAATGTTGATCAGGTCAGAACCATAGGTCGCAATGGTCTCAGTCTCGCTGTTATACACACCCGCAAATCCTGCCTGTATAGCTTTTTCTGCCTGTGCCAGGCTCGCCTTGCTGTAGTTGGTAATATCGATGGTATCAATGGTACCATATGCATAAGAGAAGTCAGACTTATAATGGTAATAATCCACCCCCCAGAGTACGCGGTGCCTGATAGAACCAGTATAAAAATCACCTTTCAGATTATGCTGGAAATCAGTCGTAACGGTGGTGATCGGACCATACAAAGCAATGCCCCTTTCAATGTGCGTTGCATCCAGGAAAGTAGGATAGAACTGGTAGCTCTTCAATACTTTCTCATTGTTCATAGATACGTTGGTGGTAGAAGTCCAGTGGTCATTGATCTTGTAAGTCGCCTGAAAGTAAGTACGGAAAGTGTTGGCAGTAGCATCAATACCATCGCCATACAGGGTCTCTTTATATCCTAAAGGAATATCTTTTACATTCTTTACACCCAGTACATTGAATCGAAGGTAAGGCGTCTTTGTCAGTTCCTCATGATATGCTTCCACATCCATGTTCAGGGTTAGTTTGTCGCTTGCCTTGTAAGTCAGACCTGGGGTAACAGTATAAGTATTCTTATGCCCCGTCTCCTGGAAGCTCTGCTGCTTATTAACGGCAGCGTTTACACGGAGCAAAGCGGTTTTTTCTTTATTCAGCGGCGCGTTTACATCAGCCGTCAGGCGGCTCAGGCCCCAGCTGCCGGAAGTATAGCTGATCTCAGTTTTAGCAACGTCAAATGGTTTCTTGGTGACCATGTTTACGGCACCACCATAAGAGGACACCACGTTACCAAACAAGGTAGCAGAAGGGCCTTTCAGCACTTCGAAGCGTTCTACGTTTACAGGGTCTACCGAAGTACGCCCTGCGGCAATGAACTGCACACCATTACGTGCAGCCGGTTCCGCTGTAAAACCACGCAGGGTGATGCTGGTACCACCTGCAGGGTCAGTCGTCACGACTGCGCCAGGTACATTTGCCAGTGCGCCGGCAACGCTCACGGTCATCTGATCCTTCATTAACTCGCTGGATACAACGCTGTATACCTGCGGGTTTTCGAGGTTCTTAAGACTCATCTTGGCAACATCGTCACTTTCGATTTTACCACTTTGAGATTTGTTGGTAGAAATGATCACCTCATTCAGCTGTTGGTTGTTTTCCTTCAGTTCAAAGTCGATATCCACAGTATTACCTGCGGTCACTGTCACTTCTTTCGTCTGTGTGTTCAGACCAATAAAACTGGCTACCAGTGTGTAGTTACCCGCATTGATGCCGGATATTGAATAACGTCCGTCTTTGCCGACGGTAGCACCTTTTGAAGTACCCTTGATAGTTACGTTTACGAATTCTGCCGGTTTACCATCCGAGGTGGTTACTTTTCCTTTGATGGCTCCCTGGTTTTTGTTTTGTGCAAATGAAAAATGGAAAGAGGTCACCATAAGGAGCATTCCCATCATCAACATTCCCAATCGACGCTTAAACATGATTATTACAAGTATTTGTTTGAGTGTGGTAGTGAGCCTTGCATAGTCCCCGCTAATGCAAGGCGGCGTAAAATTCATATATAGTTGAGCATGGTGGTAATCATATCGGGAAAATCATTTACGCAAGCCGGAAATAGTATCCGGCATAAATTATGGTACTTGTTACAGGAATCAAATCTGGAAGCTATGATACAAAGAGATGCATCCACTATTAGTTTATGGCAGGGGAACATTGATCCCTTTCAACCTACATTGATGGCTGATCATAACGCGACGTATGATGTGGTCATAGTAGGCGGTGGTATCACCGGACTTACAACCGCTCTTTTATTGCAGGAAGCAGGTAAGCGATGTTTGCTGCTGGAAGCAAATAACATTGGCTTTGGTACCACTGGTGGTACGACTGCGCATCTGAATACAGTTCTGGATACTTCGTACGATCAGATCTCAAAGAATTTCAGCAAAGAAGACGCCGGGCTGGTCAGGGAATCGGTAGGGGCTGCCATCAGTCTGATACAGCAAAACATCGAGCGCTTCAGTATAGACTGTGGCTTTGATTATACAGATGCGTATTTATTTGCGCAGGATGAAAAGCAGACTGAAGCACTGGATATAATTGCGAAAGCTGCCCGCGAAGAAGGTATCAATATTACTCTGCAGGATAATCTGCCTGTCAGTTTTCAATTTACCAAAGCATATAAATTTACCGATCAGGCCAGATTTAACCCGTTAGCTTACATCTATGGCCTTGCCCGTGCATTTGAGCATGCAGGTGGGGTGATCGTGCAGGATTGCAAAGTGATTGAAATTCAAAATACCAAACATATTGAAGTAGACACAACCCTCGGTGAATTTACAGGAATGAATATCGTGTATGCGACACATATACCACCGGGTATTAATCTTGTTCACCTGCGTTGTATACCCTATCGTAGTTATGCGCTGGCTGTAAGACTCGCAGACAATAACTATCCGGATGCATTGATTTATGATATGCATGAGCCTTATCACTATTTCAGAACACAGGTAGTAGATGGTAAGAAATACCTGATCGCCGGTGGGGAAGATCATCAGACAGGCCATCATGAAAACACGGAACAATGTTTCCGTAACCTGGAAGCGTTTGTACGTGAGCATTTCAAAGTAAAGTCGGTAGACTACAAATGGTCTTCCCAGTATTATGAACCTGCAGATGGATTGCCTTATATCGGCAACATGCCGGGGCAACCGGATAATGTATATGTGGCTACTGGTTTTGGCGGCAATGGAATGGTGTACAGTGGGGTAGCGGCAATGGTGATCCGGAATATCATCCTGGGAAAACATCGTGCTACGGAAAAGCTGTTTAATCCGAACCGCATCAAACCAGTTGCCGGTTTTACAAACTTTGTCACGCACAATGCTGATGTGGTAAAACTCTTTTTTGGAAAGCTATTCCCTGCACACAAGCTCACGGAACTGGCTGAACTGGCACCGGGAGAGGCGCGGGTGGTGAATTATGATGGGCATCGTGTAGCGTTGTACAAAGATGAAGGGGGGATGTTGCATGCAGTGAACCCGGTATGTACCCACATGAAGTGTGAGGTGGGCTGGAATACAGCAGAGAAGTCGTGGGATTGTCCCTGTCACGGAGCGAGGTTTGATGCAACGGGTAAGTGTCTGCATACACCTGCGGATCGTGATCTGGAGCACCTGGATATTGCCCATGATCTGTCTAAGGTGGAGGCGCAGGAGCATAGTTAGCAATTAGCGCAACAATTGACCGGCCTTGTCTGTTAAATAAAAATCATTGTATCACTTTAAATACAATAGTTATGAAAAAGAGTGGAATAAATATGTGGGTGGCTGTGCCTGCTGTGTTGTTTGTATTTTCTCTTTTTGGAACTTACTACAGCTATGCGATGGCGCAACAGCATCCTTCTTATTTACCGGTTATGTACCTGGGTATAGGGGTGGCAGTTTGCTCATTCATTATGGCGGCCGTTATGCAAAATGTAACGATCAAAAAAACACCGAAGTACGCGCCTATTCCTTTCAGTACAGATCATTCAGAAACATATTATTGTATCTACACAAAGGGTAAACGTCGCTATGATGTGGATTTTATAGAAAGAATTGCAGATAGGATTGAGCATATGGAAGATGAGAATGATCCGGCTGTAAGGGCAGAAATAGCCCGGCTCTTTGACCCTGAGCGGAAATCGCCGGTATTGTTACCTGCGGTATTGACCGGTGGGGAAGAGGTGTATCAGCGGCCAATAAAACCCAGTCAGTTGATGGATAATATTACCAGGAATAACCGGCATTTTGCATTGCTCACTTTTGATGATCAGTCTACAGCGGTGGTAGTGAGGCATGAGCAGTTGGTAGAGCAGGAGTAATTGATGATTGGGTTATCTAGTGGTGTTTTGATGCCGGAGTAGGTGCCAATGATCAGTTACATTTGATGATTGGGTCTACTGTGGGTGTTTGAGGCCGGAGTAGGTGCAATGATCAGTTACATTTGATGATTGGGTCTACTGTGGGTGTTTTGAGGTCAGATCAGGTGCCAATGATCAGTTACATTTGATGATTTGGTCTACTGTGGGTGTTTTGAGGCCAGAGTAGGTGCCAATGATCAGTTACATTTGATGATGAGTCTACTGTGGGTGTTTGAGGCCGGAGTAGGTGCCAATGATCAGTTACATTTGATGATGAGTCTACTGCGGGTGTTTTGAGGTCAGATCAGGTGTAATGATCAGTTACCTTTGATAATTGGTCTACTGTAGCTGTTTTGAGCCCGGAGTAGGTGCCAATAATCAGTCATCTTTGATGATTGAGTCTACTGCATTTGTTTTGAGCCTTGAGCAGGTATGATATGACTATCGATCATCCAGTTCGTCAACAGGGATGGCCATGCCTTTAAGGAGAGCAGATCCGTTTTGTATCCCATATTGAAGGCATGATCTCCATTGGCGAAAATGTGCGCTTCTACAGGGACCCTGGCGTCCCTGTAGGCGCTTAATAAGGTCACTATTGGAGCTGAACAGCAAGCGTCATTATTTGCTACTACCAAAAAAGCCTTCGGCGCATCCTTCGGAACTGATAGCGGAATCCCCAGTGGACCGGGATAAACTAAGATCTGAAAATCCGGTTTCCCATTTAATCTGTCCACAGTATCTTTGGCTTTTTGATCACCATATCCCGGCGCATAAGCTACCTGTGTCACAACTTCCCCACCTGCGCTAAAGCCCCACATACCCACACGGGCGGTGTCTATACCCCAATCTTTCGCATGACTACGCACTAACCGCATGGCGCGATAAGCGTCTTGTCTTACTTCTTTTTCCAATGAATAAGTAGAATCCTCCCTGAATAACCGGTATTTGAGAATAATAGCAGTAATGCCTAAATCATTCAGGTATTTCGCAGGATTGACGCCTTCAGAATTATAAACCAATAACCGGAATCCACCACCTGGGCAAATGACCACTGCGGCACCTGTCGCTTTTCCCTTTGGAGGGAGGTAGACGGTGATGCTGGGATTATGAATATTCTTTACATAGTAGTCTTTGGCTATTTCGGGCTCGTTCTTCCGGTTTTCATAACCGGGTGCACCATTGGGCCAGAGATGCATAACGATTGGTGTATCCTGCGCGTGAGTGAGGCAGGGGAGCAGGAGGCAAAGGAAGAGGTAAATGCGTGACATGGCATATAAGTTAGCCATTATTCGGGAAAAGTTTGAAAAAATTATACAAACAATGCTGTAATATTCCGGATTAAACATGCAGACGATCTGCAATAGTCCTGAATAGGGTATGCAAACGATACTGTAATATTCCGGATTAAACATGCAGACGATCTGCAATAGTCCTGAATAGGGTATACAAACGATGCTGTAATATTCCGGATTAAACATGCAGACGATTTGCAATAGTCCTGAATAGGGTATACAAACGATGCTGTAATATTCCGGATTAAACATGCAGACGATCTGCAATAGTCTTGAATAGGGTATACAAACGATGCTGTAATATTCCGGATTAAACATGCAGACGATCTGCAATAGTCCTGAATAGGGTATGCAAACGATGCTGTAATATTCCGGATTAAACATGCAGACGATCTGCAATAGTCTTGAATAGGGTATACAAACGATGCTGTAATATTCCGGATTAAACATGCAGACGATCTGCAATAGTCCTGAATAGGGTATGCAAACGATGCTGTAATATTCCGGATTAAACATGCAGTCGATCTGCAATAGTCCTGAATAATATCTCTTCCAGTTTATCCAGTGATTGCTGCGCAGCTTCAATACCATCATACGATCGGATCACATGATCCCTTGCTTCATTCGTCTTAAAAATCAGCCGCATATCAATACAGGTACAATCTCCCTGATCTTCGAAAGAGACAGTTGTATTAAACTGGTCCGGATCATTATCCGTATCACTGCTTTGAGAAAATGCGATCCGCTCCGGTTCCACCACTTCAATAAACACCACCCTGTTGGGATAATCCACACCATCGGGACTATGCAATACAAATTTCCATTCCCCTGCAGTTTCCATATTGAATGATTCAATAGTAATTTTAAACCCTTTCGGCCCCCACCAATCAGCTAATTTCTCAGGACTGGTCCATGCCTGAAATACGATCTCTCTTGGGGCTCTCACAAGGCGGGAAAGGATGATCTCCCGGCCATCATGTGGTACTACGGCTTCTTTTCTTTCAGTCATATCAATGCAGTTTAGGAGGATAGATCACTATGCGATGAGGCTGAACTCAGTCAATGGAGGTAATCTGCAAAGGTTTTATCCCTGCCCGGTAAATCCCTACCCGATTAGCCGAAACTCACTCACGGTAGGTGATCTTCATACCATGAAACTCACTCAATGCAGCTTATCTACAAATGCCTTCGTTTCCACCGGATAAATCCCCACCCGATTAGCCGAAACTCACTCACGGTAGGTGATCTTCATACCATGAAACTCACTCAATACAGCTTATCTACAAATGCCTTCGTTTCCACCGGATAAATCCCCACCCGATGAGTCCGAAACTCACTCACGGTAGGTGATCTTCATACCATGAAACTCACTCAATGCAGCTTATCTACAAATGCCTTCGTCTCCACCGGATAAATCCCCACCCGATGAGTCCGAACCAGATCAGGAATCGCTTCCTTATGCTGATCCATCTTAAAAGTGATCTTTGCCGATGCCATCGCTGGCATATGGCAGTCAATACAATTATTAGACAATACCAATCCATTTTCAGGCCGAAAAGTACAGGTATCCTTTTTGGCATGACAATTCATGCACCTATCCGAAAATAACCTTGGATTTTTCGCTTCATCCTTATGTACATTGTGACAGGAACTGCAATCCATCTGTGACTGTTTAAAACACTTGCTATCCGTAAGCAGCCCATACTGGTTACCATGTACATCCAATTGACCATTAGAAGGATTTTCTGTAGAATACTCGTTCAAGTGCTGCCCCACCTGGTAAGAAAAAGCCGGTTGAATCATATTCCTGATCCCGGAATGACAAAGCGCACAGGCATCCAATCGTAACTGTCGGTCTAACCGGGCAGTGTTGACAATATACTGTGGAACCGTATCCGCGGGATGCGCTGCATGGTAAGACACATGCGCAGCCCCCGGTCCATGACAACGTTCACAGTCTATGCCATAGAGGATCTTTTGTTTATCATAAACAGTACTATTGTCAGGAAGAATTTGCGCCTCCGCATAAGTGCCATGGCATTCAATGCAATTAGCCGTCACAGGGCGGTTAAAACGAATATAACTGATGGAATATCCCGGGCTATTGGCCCAGTCATGAATAGGCGTGAAGTAAGAAATGGGTAACTGGAACAAATGATTACCGGACCAATAAAGGTAAGTCTGCCCCATACGGCCGGAGCCGATCACGATACCAAATGCTTCCTTCTGCGTAGGCATACCATTCACATACCCCGTCTGGTAAAACTTTTTGGCCACCCGGCTCATCACCACCTCCATGTCTTCATTGTAGGCGAACTTATTTTTACCATAGGCAAAACTTCCCTTAATATGTTCCGCATCGGGTAGGGAAGAGGTAAGAAAATGGGCTGTATGCCTGGTATCTTTATAAATATCCTGATGACAGGACTGGCAGGCTGCTGCGCCGGCAAATGCTTTGCCGCCGGGTAGTTCTACAATGGTGGTCTTTGAAACTGGTTGAGTGGTCGTGCACATGACACTGCCCAATACAATCAATGCAACGATAGAAGATAAGATGATGTAACGCATATCATATGAAAGCTAAAATGATTTACCCCAAATCAGATAAAAGGTAAAATGACCTACCAGCTATCTTGTAAAAGCTAAAATGATCTCCCCATAATCCCAAAAGGTAAGATAACTCACCATCAATCCCACAAACGCTAAATAATCTATCCCATATCCCAAAAGGGAAGGTAACTCACCATCAATCCCACAAACGCTAAAATAATCTATCCCATATCCCAAAAGGGAAGGTAACTCCCCATCAATCCCACAAACGCTAAATAATCTATCCCATATCCCAAAAGGGAAGGTAACTCACCATCAATCCCACAAACGCTAAAATAATCTATCCCATATCCCAAAAGGGAAGGTAACTCCCCATCAATCCCACAAACGCTAAAATAATCTACGACATGTCGCATAAGGGAAGGTAACCTACCATCAACCCCACAAACGCTAAAATTACCCCTCATATCCCCATCCCAGTTAAAATGCCCCTACCACCAATCCCTTAAAACCTAAAATACTGCTCCCCCTATAAATATACGTAACCTGCCACGCCTGGTTTTTTATATCTTTGCCCCCGTTCGAGTAAATTAATACTGTACTATGAAGCATCTTATTCTTTTATGCCTGGGCATTCTATGTTTTTCTACCAGCTGTGAAACCTCACAGCAGATTTTACAAAATCTACCTACTTCTGTAGCCGGTCAGCCAACGTCTACACAGATCGCCGCCGGTCTGAAAGAAGCCCTGACCATCGGCACCCAGAACAGCGCAAACCGCCTGTCTGCCGTAAACGGCTTCTTTGCAAATGCTGCCTTGAAAATCCTGATGCCGCCAGAGGCGCAGAAAGTTGAATCTACCTTACGTAACCTGGGCATGGGTAACGTAGTAGACAAAGCGATCCTCTCTATGAACAGAGGTGCTGAAGAAGCAGCGAAATCCGCTACTCCCATCTTCGTAAATGCCATCAAACAAATGAGTATTACAGATGCTATCGGGATTCTGAGAGGCGGCAATAACTCAGCGACTGAATATTTTAAACAAAAAACCACCGCTGAACTGACCAATGCTTTCAAACCCGTCATTGAAGCAGCATTGAAGAAAGTGGATGCGACCAAGTATTGGAGTGATGTATTCTCTCTTTACAACAAATTCTCCAGCACCCCCGTTAATACCGATCTTTCTGCTTACGTAACCGAAAAGGCAATTTCCGGTATCTACATCGAAGTCGCTGCTGAAGAAGCAAAGATCAGGCAAGATCCTGCTGCCCGCGTAACAGATCTGCTGAAGACTGTCTTTGGCAGTACATTGGCCCAGACTGGCAATAAATAGACTTTAAGGTTTTATTTTCCAACTAGCGCCGGAGAAATAAAAAAAACGCTACTTACAACAATAGCCGTTAGTAGCGTATCCGCAATAAAAGCACCCGCAATAAAAGCACCCGAAAATAAGCAGCTGCAATAAAAATCCCTTTTACCTCAGGTAAAAGGGATTTTTATCTGCTAATAAATATTTTTGCCCATTATACAAGCACTTTCTCCGTCACTCTCTCCACCGGGATATTTTCTTTTGGCTTCCCTATAATCGTTCCAAACCCCGCATCATTTGTAAAATACTTCCACACCCAATTAATCAACACCACAACCCTATTCCTAAACCCAACCAACGACATCAGATGCACAAACATCCATATCAACCATGCCCTAAACCCCTGCGTCCTGATCTGCTTCTTAAACACCATCAAATCCGCGACCGCATGGTTCTTCCCAATCGTCGCCATGGTCCCCATATCATTATACTTAAATGGCTTCGGCTCCTTTCCAGCCTCCCATCTCATAATATTTCTCCCTAATAACTTCCCCTGCTGTATCGCCGGCTGCGCCAGCATCGGATACCCATGTGGCATCTCCTCCGTCACCATCGCCGCTATATCTCCTATCGCAAACACATTATCATATCCCACTACCTTATTATATTCATCCACCTTTACCCTCGAATCCTGCATACACTCCTCCGACAATCCTTCCACCGGCAAACCAGACACACCCGCAGCCCATACCAACGTCCTCGTACACAACTGCTCTCCCGTACTCAATTTCACCGCAAACCCATCATAAGAAATCACCCTTCTGTTCAACCACACCCGCACCCCTAAATCATTCAACATCTTCAGCGACTCTCTCGATGCCGCCGGCGACATCCCCTTCAATATTTCCCCGCCACTCTGAATCAGATGTATGTCCATCTTCACAAAATCCAATTCCCTATAATCCTTCGGAAACACATGTCTTTTTAACTCACTCAGCGCCCCGGCTATTTCAACCCCCGTAGGACCACCACCTACAATCACAAAATCCATCAGACTATTCAACTGCATTTCATCCTCTACCTGCAATGCCTTCTCAAAATTGCTGATAATCGTATTCCTCAACAACAACGCATCCTCCAGGCTCTTAATACTAATCGCCCTGGCTGCAATCTCTTCATTCCCATAAAAATTCGTGGTAGCACCCGTTGCAATCACGAGGTAATCATACCGGATCAATCCGATAGATGTCTCTACCGTCTGATCAGCGGTATCAATTTTCTTCGCCTCCGCCATGCGGAAAAAGAAATTCGATTGTTGTTTGAAGATTTTGCGGTAAGGCGCTACAATAGAAGGCGCTTCCAGGTTGGTAGTAGCTACCTGATACAACAAAGGTTGGAAGGTGTGAAAGTTATGTTTGTCTATCAGCACTACCTGCAAGTCTGTTCCGGCAAGGGACTTTGCTAATTCCATCCCCCCAAATCCTCCTCCTATGATCACTACTCTTTTCTTACCTGTTGTTGCTATTTTCGTTTGACTTAATAAGACCACGCTATTGAATTTTAGACTGTGAATCAATGATATGGCAAACTGCCGGGCACAATTTGATACCAAAGATAGTACCATTCAACTAATAGCCGTCCTTGTAGAATTCCCTATTATTGTTTATATTATCGGGTTTATAGCATCAATTCTATTATTGGTAAAGAAAACGAGATTAGCTCCCCTAAAGTGAATCCCGGCACGTATATTTCATATTAGTAAAATGAATCCCCAAAGATGAATCCCGGCACATGTATCCCTTATTAGTAAAGTGAATCCCCCTCATATCCATATCCCTATTTACAACATCAATTCTATCACCGGCACCGTAAACGGCGGCTTCTTCTCCGGCAGCGTCAATACCAGGTCCTCCCCATTTTCCACCCTCTTTATCTCCGAAGCATCATGCAGAAACTGTGCGTATTTTACCCTTCCCTTATATCCTTTTAACACTAATTTCCCACCCGCATATTCCATCAAATGAATATAAAGCCTCCTTGAAGAAGGATTATACGTTAGCAAACTATGCTCAGGCGCCTGATAATCCGCCGGCGCCTGCTGACAATTATAAATAGCCCGGTCATTAAAATGCATCCATTGCCCGATAGAATCCAGCGCCCGTGTCGCTCTATAATCAAATACTCCTCTACCCGTAGGCCCTACATTCAGAATCAGGTTCCCACTCTTACTTACAGAAGTAATCAATAATGTAAGCAGCTGTACATTCGTCTTCCAGGTATCTTCATCCCTGTAATACCCCCATGAACCAGAAAACGTCTGGCAGGTTTCAAAAGGCAACCCATCATAATCACTTTTAAGTTCTTCCGGTTTCACCTGTTCCGGGGTAGCAAAGTCAGCCCCATCAGGCACTCCTCCCAGATCAAGCCGGTTATCTACAATAATATTGGGCTGTAGTTTCCTGATCATTTTAAGCAAGGCCAGTGACCCCCATTCATCCTTACCCTTTCCATGCGTGCCCGGGTAGGAGAAGTCCAGCCAGAGTATATCTATTTTCCCATATTGGGTCAGGAGCTCTGTTATCTGGTTGCGCATATACTGCCGGTATTTCTCCATATCCCGGCCTTTGTTCAGCCGGGCATACGCTGTATCATTAGCGGGCCGCTGAGGATGGTGGTTGTCAATGGTAAAATCAGGATGATGCCAATCCAGCAGGGAATAGTAAAACCCTATTTTAAGCCCTTCTGCCCGGAAAGCGGCTACAAATTCTTTGACAAGGTCCCGGCGGATAGGGGTATTAGTAGATTTATAATCGGTGTACTTTGAATCAAAGAGACAGAATCCTTCGTGGTGCTTGGTAGTGAGCACAGCGTATTTCATACCTGCTGCTTTGGCCTGTCTGGCCCATTCTTTAGGGTTAAATAAATCGGGGTTGAACTGATCAAAATAAACCTGGTACTCCTCATTTGTGAGCCGCTCGTAGTTTTTGACCCATTCATGCCTGGCAGCTTCAGCATATAAGCCAAAATGGATGAACATCCCAAACCGGGCATGGGTCCACCATTCCATTTTTTGCGCAATACAACAATTTGAGATAAACAGTAGAAAAAAAGTAAATCTGGCTAACATAAAGTGGGATTTTCCAAAAGATAAGATTTTTATCTTTTGGAAAATCCCATATTTCTAATCAGGCAAGCCATTATATATCTGGTCTATAAAAATACTATCATACGCCGTTGGCGTATTTACGGTTGTTGTTGCACCCTCTTCCTCACCCGCTCCGGATCTATATAAGGCGTATAATACGCACACAAGTTCAACAATATCATCATCGCAGAAAAGAAAAACAACCCCATAAACAACGCAATAAACAAATGCAGGCAAACAATCGCCCCCAACCACCACATCCTCGTTACCCGTACATTCATCCCAATACAATACCCCATCTCCAATATTATCGTACCCCATCCTGCTATCAGGAAAAACGGCGTATTCACTAAAAAATCCAGGCTAAACAAACTATAATAATTATGACTATGCAAGGTCTTCCACAACGCTTCCCCATTCCTCCATGTCACCCCAATCACCTTATCAAATCCCGAAAAGAAATAAGCAATACATAAGTGCGCTTTTAATAAAATTAACCAATGCTCATGCACAGGTGCAATGATGAATTTTCGCAACCGGTTATCCACCGAATAAATATAACCCACGGGAAATATACAACAGTAGAACAACGCGAAAGTAGTATAGCCATCTACCCCATACTCATACAAATGAATAGACTTCAATAACAACAATTGTAAAAACAACGATAACACCGCACTCACCCTCGTACAAAACCCAAGGATCAGGCTCACTAATGCCAATGGATACGCAATCCTGCATATCCATAATAATGTCTCATATTGTATGCCCACATAATGCTGCAGGGTGATAAGGGTAGGACTAAAATGATCCGTAGCTGTATCCATTATATCAGGATATATATACCCCCTGAATGAATACAACATATCAAAATCCGGCTGTATCGCCAGAAAATGTAACAAAGCAAAACCCGCCATATTTACCCGGAAAAAGAACAACCATCCGGGATAGGTCTTATTGTGCATGTGGAGTCAGACTATAGGTTCCCGTCACTAATTTCGTCAGCTGGTATTCCTTTGGGGTACCTGCACGCACGGCCTGCAGGGTAGGGAACTGCAATACATTGTAACTTAAAATTACGGTACTATCCACACAGCCATGCTGCTGAAACAAAGTGACGGCAATATTTTTAAAGACAAGGTTATTATATTCTCCCAGCAATCCTCCGGGTAAACTATCATGTGCATCCGGCTTAATAAAATCATCCGTCAATGCATTGGCCATTGAAAAGAACCGCAACGATGTCTCGTACGATCTGAAATCTGCTGTAATAGGCGTACCACCACATTCCCCGATCAGCATTCCATTAGACCGTACATTAATGCCAAAAAAACCATACCCGGTTTCTGCCCCGGTAAAGCGACCGTAATAACGTATGGCCTTTGCCTCCAGGAATGGCGTTAGTTTGCCCACCGCATAAGACTCCTCCGGCGTATGATGAAACTCATGATACGCCTTGTAAGCACTCACACTATTGATGATGATGATAAAGAGAAGATGTGCTGCCATCCAGCCATACAAACTCCGCCTGCGAAATAGTACGATGGCTGGCTGATTGTGTGCCAGCCATCGTTTTAGCCAGTTACTTGATGGCTGGTGCATAACGGTTCATGATCTCGTTTGCTTTGATCACTTCTTCCGGCAGAGTCTTGATCTGCTTCCAGAAAATGAATTTGGTAGATACCCAATCTTTGTAAATTGAATTGTCCAGGATACCACCCATCTTCCTGTTCAGCGGATTGTCAGATCCAATGGTGATTGCACCACGACCGAAATCCTTGATGCCATAATGTTGTGCTACTACTCGTTTGATTTCTTCCTGATCTGCTACAGATACTCGCTTTGTAGCGACTTTGGAAACAGTGTAAAGGTGCGTGCTCACGCGCTTTACGCCCGGTACCTGCTGGAATGAGAAAGAGAAAAGCAGGAGCGCAGGGGCGCACAATGAAAGCAATAGAAGCTTTTTCATACGATGAAATTTTTGGGATTAATTTGAAGGCAAGTTAGGGGTTTTCAATTATATAGCAATCAAGTATTTATACGCAAAATGCCAGGAATAAATACGAAAGCGTATCAAAAATAAACGAACCTCCCCGGAATAATGGACTACCTGTCTCCATTAGCTACCCGAATAAAAACATTCATGAAAGAGGTTATTCACCATCGGGGATGAAAACCATTTTCAGAAAAAACATTCATGAAAGAGGTTATTCACCATCGGGGATGAAAACCATTTTCAGGAAAAACATTTATAAAAGAAGTAATTCTCCAACTGAGAATGAAAACCATTTTCAAAGAAAACCCTCATGAACCGAATTCACAAACGACTATGAAAATGGTGGTACCTTCGACAAAAGTACTACCATGGAACAATCACATATCAGTTTTGAACAGGTTGTGAGTCGTGGCTGTGGCCTCGATGTTCACCAGGAGAATGTAGTAGCTACCATCAGGGGTGATAATTTGCAGGAACAAACCCGCACTTTTAGCACCTTCACAAGTTCACTTAAGGACCTGGTAGCCTGGTTGGAAGAATCGGGCATTACACATGTCGCAATGGAGAGCACGGGTGTTTACTGGAAGCCTGTTTTTAATATACTAGAACCTCACTTTGAACTTATTTTGGTCAATGCCCGGCATATTAAATATGTGCCGGGTCATAAGACTGATCGTAATGACAGTGCCTGGATTGCAAAATTATTGCTAAGCGGGCTACTAAAAGGAAGTTTTATTCCACCCCAATACACTCGTGAATTACGGGAATTGTACCGATACAAACGTAAAGTAATAGGCCAACGCTCCAGTGAATATAACCGATTACAGAACATTTTAGAGACTGCCAATATCAAATTGAGCAGCGTTGTCAGTGATGTGTTCGGCATAAGCGGCTGGTCAATGATCTCTGCTATTATTGATGGAGAACAGGATCCCATGATATTGGCCAATCTGGCCAAAGGTAGGCTCAAAATCAAGAAGCAAGAACTTATTTGCTTTAGAAGGTAATCTTAATGAGCATCACCGTTTTATGCTCAACCTGTCTAAAGCTGCTATCTTACAGCTAAATGAACTGCTTTGTCAGGTAGATAACCGTATTGATCAGTACTTAAGAAAATGGGAAGAAGAAGTAAAATTACTTCAGACTATTCCCGGAGTACAAAAACAAACAGCTACAGCCATCTTAGCCGAAATAGGTACAGATATGCATGCCTTCCCAAATCAGCATCATTTAGCCAGTTGGTGTGGCTTATGTCCGGGTAATAATGAAAGTGCCGGAAAAAAGAAAAGTGAACGTATCAATCATGGCAACAGTTCTCTTAAAACAGCACTGGTGGAGGCGGCCTGGGCCGCTGTACATACAAAGGAATCTTATCTGAAAAGAAGATATTACTCTTTAAGTGTGCGAAGAGGTAAAAAACGTGCTCTTATCGCCATTGCACACAAAATCCTCATTGCCACTTATTTTATACTCAAAAATAGAGTGCCATATATGGAACCGGATAATCAGGAGTGGCTTAAAAAAAGAAAGCAGGCGCAGATAAATAATTATCTCAGGCGCCTGCGCGAGCTTGAGGCATTACCCCCATCTCAATAAGATTACTAAGTTACAAAAATCGACCTCTTATTGGTGCTTTTTAAGCCTGTAAAGAAAACTGATTTAAGACTCTAAGTACAAACGATTGTTGCTATAAGCACGAAATGAAAATTTTAAGCATATAGAGTCATATCAAAATTATGACACAGACTAACTATTTTCAATGAAAAGAGGCCGTATCTTATCAATGATACGGCCTCCTGGCCGGGTCCTGCAAACAGCTTCGTGAAATTGCCGCAATACCCTATAAACAACCTTTAATAAAATCATTACTCCGTTTTCAAACTCCTCACCGGATTCATCGTAGCCGCCCTGATCCCCTGAAAACTCACCGTTAATACCGTTATCAGCAACGCGCCTCCACCTGCTGCTACAAATGCCCACCAAGGCATATCTGTGCGATAACTATACCTTGCCAGCCACGCCTGCATCCCCACATGTGCCAGTGGCATCGCTATCAAAAATGAAATCGCTACCAGTATAATAAACTCCCTCGACAACATCCCCCATAAATTAAATATAGAGGCCCCAAGTATCTTGCGTATCCCTAACTCCTTCGTACGCTGCTCCGCCATAAACGAAGCCATCCCAAACAATCCCAGGCAGGAAATAAATATCGCCAGCAATGCAAAGATCCCAGCCAGTTTTCCAACCCGCATCTCATCCTTAAACTTATCCGCATACTCCATATTCGCAAATCTGTAATTCACAGGACTATCCGGATCATACTTCCTGCACACTTCCTCTATCACCGCCACTGCCTCTACCGGACTACTCTTCGGGTTTATCCGTATATTGACATAATTATCCCTGAACTGGTCCCGGATATAAAATATTGTAGGCGCCACCGGCTCATAAGGATTTGCCATCACCATATCATGTACTACTCCTATTATCTTAAATTGATGATCCCCCCATGTTATAAATTGCCCCACAGGATCTTTCAGACTCATATATTCCACCGCACGCTGATTGATCACCATTCCATCAGAATCTGTCAGCATACCGGCATCAAAATTACGCCCTGCTGTAAACTGCCAGCCCACTGCCTTTCCATAGCCAAAAGTCACCCCGATATTTGCAAAATCTACCGCCATATTGGGGTCTTTCCCCGTCCAGCGAATAGAACTCGTATTATTGTTGACGGTGGTTGTGGCACTGGTAGAAAACGCTACTTCTTCGATCTTTCCGGATGCCATCAGCTCATGCCTGAACGCCTCAAAATGATTCGCAATCGCATCCGTTATCGTCGGCAATGTTACCAGCCCTTCTCTGTCATATCCCACTGGCCGGTTCCGTGCAAACTGAATCTGTTTAAACACCACGATCGTTCCAATGATTAACGTAACGGATACACTAAACTGCAACACCACCAGTATCTTCCTCGGCATAGCAGCCAGCCTGCCCGCCTTGTACACACCTTTCAACACCTTCACCGGCTGAAAGGAAGATAAATAAAACGCCGGATAACTACCCGCTATCAACCCTGTCACCAATGTAAATGTAAGCCCCGCCACCCAAAACAAAGGATTCGTCCATGGCAGCACAATTTTCTTATCTGCCACTTCATTGAACGCCGGCAATAAGGTCAACACAAGTATAATCGCCAGTATATAAGCAATCACCGTTACAAACAACGACTCTGTAAAAAACTGTGCCACCAGCTGATGCCGCATCGAACCAATTGATTTACGAATACCCACTTCCTTCGCCCGCTTCTCACTCCTCGCTGTACTCAGGTTCATAAAGTTTATACACGCCAGCAACAATACAAATAGCCCGATGATGCCAAACAACCATACATACTGCAAACGATCACCCGTCGCCACACCATTCTTAAATTTTGAATACAGGTGCCACTTGCTCATAGGATGCAACAATATCTTAGGTACATATTGTTTTGTAAATGCATCTGCCTCTTTCCTGGCCACATCCCCGATTTTTGCATTCACCATATTCATATCCGCATGATCCGCCAGCTGCACGTATAATTGAAACGAATTATCCCCCCAGTCATTTATCGACCTGGGTTTTACCAATGCAGGATTATTGACATAATATGCCCATGGCGCTATAAATGAAATACCATTAAAATTACTGTTGTATGGAAAATCTTTATACACCCCCGTCACTTTAAAACTCTGTTCATTATCCAGTTTTACCAATTGCCCAATCGGATCTGCATCCCCAAACAACGCTTTCGCCACCGTCTGTGACAACATCAACCCATTCGGATCTGCCAGCCCTTTCCGATCGCCCCGTAGCATTTTCAAACTAAACATCTCCGGCGCTGACGCTTCCATAAAATTCCCGTTCTGCAACAGCTTCTTTTCACCCACTGCCAGTATATGCCCCCAGTTCCAGGAACTCAATGCCATACGCTTAAAATAGTAGCCATAATGCTCCTTCAGTGCAGCTGGCAAGGGAATACTAATCGCCCTGGTGGTCTTTTCCTCCCCATTAAATACCTGGCTCTTGTATACCTGTGCTATCTGGTCATAATGCTCCGGAAACCGGTCATATGTAAACTCATCCCTGATCCATAATCCAATGAGCATCGCCACCGTCATCCCAACAGATAATCCGGCAATATTGATAAAGGAATGTACCTTGTTTTTAAACAGGTACCTGGTAGCCATTTTTATGTAGTTCCTGTGCATAGTGTCGGGTTAAATGATTGCTGGGGAGGAAAAATCCTGCCAGAAAGATATGTACTCATTTTCAGTTAATTATAAACTGGTACTTGTCCGCTTTTGGTACACTGGTGTCCGGGTCCGGTCTGCCCCGGAAAAAACGCCGATACCCAGAGAGCACGTCAAAACCCCACCTTTTGTATGCACTGCCAGACTGGAGCTATGAGCGTATTAACACCGCGTTAACCATTCTGTGTTCTCCTCCTCCTTATCTTCGATTCAACGCCCTGTAACATGGAAATAATTATCAGAAAAATCGGAAATACCGGTGTTTGTGTAGAATTACCTATGTGCTCAGCCACCCCACTCGTCAGATTATGGAAGGAACGCATGGTAACTGACCTGCTACTCACTGCCTTTTCAAACAGACCCGCCACCTTCGTCTGTGTAAATCCTGCACCAGCTGCCATCGCGTACGAATTTCCCTACCAGTTAGTCGTCTCGGGAGGCAACAGCTACCTCGTCATCATCATGGCAGGTTGCGAATACCAGGACCTGGTGAAAATAGGAGAGAGCGCTGATATGACCCAGGGCTTACTAACTGTAGTAGCTGGTACGGACAATTATCAGTTTAAAAACTATTTCCCCGATACAGATGAAGCCTTCTTACAGGCGAAAGATGAACTGTTCCTATGCAGCCCCGATGGCTACCGTGTATACTGGTTGAATGCAAATCGTGAGTACTCCGAAATCCTTGATGCCATCAATGATATCGCCGCTTTTTACGAATTAGTCACGGTATATTAAATTAGCCTTACTCACTATATCTAAATAAATGATATAATTATTAATTAATCATTAATAATTAAAAATATGCCTGTTTAAACAACAGATTCAAATTTTTTTTATAATTTCGGGTTGTTTGTAAGTAATTAACCTATTTCGTTAACCGCATTACCATATCAATTATTGAGAGAATGGCTTTATATACCCAAACTTCTGTATCAATAGGAGATGAACAATTCAGGCAATTTCATTCCCTTCACCTGAAACAGTCCATGACAGGGCATCACGCACTGGAAATCAAAATTGGCTACGACTGGCTACTAAAATTAGGCAAAGATCCTGTCTCGTCCGGACAATCCTTTTTAGGTAAAGAAGTACGCATGACTGTCGAAAGCATGGAAGCAACCGGCAATGGTACTCCCTTGTCTTTTAATGGTATCGTCACCGCTGTCACTTTTGGTAAGGAAAGCAACGCGATCAACGGTCATTGCACCGTATACGCATCCAGTCCTACCATACTGCTCGATGGCAATCCTCATATGCAGTCCTTCGAAACACAGAACCTCGCCAATATCGTCAACACCGTATTGAAGACCAGCAGCGCCTTTCCCGGCTCTCCTGAAGTCAACCCGACGCATACGACCCAGCTCAAATATATTGTGCAGTATAAAGAAACCGGTTACCAGTTCCTCACCCGCTTATCACAGCGCTATGGCGAATGGTTTTTTTATAATGGACAACGCATCATATTCGGGAAAAATACCCCGCAAAAAGTAACCCTGTATCACCAGGTAAATCTCGTTGATTTCACCATCTCACTCAGAACCGTGCCAAATAATCAGGCCCTGAAAGCACAGGAATACCGCAACTATTCCGACGTGGATTTCAACACCAATTCCATTTCCGCTGGTAACGTAGATAACTACACGCAAAATGCAAAAAGCGTGAGCGATAAACTCTACAACCGCGCTTTTACTTACAAGGTACCTCACGCTTTCAGCAGCAACGCAAAAGAAGAACTGGAAAATACCGGTAAGCGTCAGCAACAGGCGCAAAAGGCCCAAATGGTGCGCATCAATGGCCGTAGTAAAAGCACTGCCTTAAGACTTGGTGATACCATCAGCATCCAGGAAAATATCTTCTCTACCGCCGATCATGGTGAATTCCTGATCACTTCATTAGAACATTTCTGTGATGGCAACGGAGAATACTATAACCTCTTCGAAGGCATCCCTGCCGCCAGTGCCGCCCCTCCCATGGACATCGAAAACATTCCTTACTGCGAAGCACAAAGTGCCACCGTCGTGGAAAACTTCGACCCCAAAGGCCTGGGCCGTGTACGCGTACGCTTCAACTGGCAAAATGGTATGACCCCCTGGATCCGCCTCATTCAGCCACACGGCGGCGGTGACAAAGGCTTCTATTTCCTGCCGGAAACAGGCGAAGAAGTATGGGTGGATTTCGAAGGTGGTAACCCCGAAGCTCCCTACGTAACCGGTACCCTCTATAACGGTGGCGGCAAAGCTGATTATGGGGATGCTGACAATAATTTGAAAGCCATCAGAACCCGCAGCGGTCACACCATCCGCCTCGATGATACCGCCGGCCAGGAATTCATCACCATCAACGACAAAGGTGGCAACACCATCGTGATGGATACCAACGGCCAGAACATCTCTATCTCAGCCTTACAAAATATCAAAATACAGGCCCGGAACATCAACATCATCGCTGTAGAAAGCGTGGACGTGACTGCCGGTACCTACCTGACCAACAGCGCAGGATACGACCTGACCGCCAGCGCAGGCATGAACATCATGCACAACGCCGGCGATAGTATGACCCAATACTCTGTTAATGACTATAAACTGAGCGCAACCAACATTACAAAGATCGCCTCAGAAAATATGGACGTGCAGGCAAAAAGCATTGAGAAAACCGCAGAACAGGTAAAAGTGGACAGCTCTAAAGAAGAGATGACCATCAACTCTGGTAAGTCAGTCGCAATCAAAAGCGCAGAGAAATCCAAACTATTCTAAAGACCCCTCATCTTTAATTGAAAAACCATGGGAGATAACAGTACGGGAAGCCTCGTCATTGTCGCCAAAAACTATACTGAAAATGGTGAAAAAGTCCGCTGGAACAGTGCAGGTGAAACTGCCCTGCAATCCGGCAAACGGATCAACATTCACGGTAAACAGGACGGCGTTTCCTTTCACAAAAATGACCCTGTTCAACTAAACGCCGGCACGACCATCAAAGTACTGAAAGTAGAAGGTCCCAAAAGCGTTGTCAATGGGAATACCTACGAATTCAAAGCCACCTCTTTTAGTGAACAGGTTCCTGACAACCAGCTACGGCTGGTAAGCTGGGCTTTTTCATTCGATGGCGGCAAAACCATTACCCCTTTCAAAACCGGTACTACCCGGGCAGAAAAAGGTATCGCCTATAAATCTATCACTGTAGACGGTAATACTGTCGATAAGGAAGTAAGTGTCTATGCCTTTTTCCGCAAACCGGATGCAAAGGTGGTCGCCACTACCAAAATCATCTACCTGCCACTGGTGGTAGATGTATACCGCACCCCCGGCCTGAATGAAGACGGTACTGATATCGCCAACGATATGGCCTTCGGAAAAGGAATAGCTAAACGCCCGGTATATACGAAAGGAGAAGTAGATGCCTACAAAAACTCCTATGTGAACGATGGCTTTGACCCACAAAAGGACGCGAAGTTCGCCAACGCCGCCAGCGGCAGCACATACAGCGCCATCTACAATCAACAGCAGATCCTCGATACCGGTTACCTGATGAAGTTGTCCAACGCTTCCAGTAACGACGATGATTTGTTCCTCGACTTCAGAATTATGGTGGAAACCATGGCCAGGGGTGATCTGAACGACAATATCAAGGCCATGATCAATAAGTTCCAGAAGAATGAAGGAGGTGTATACGAAAATGCCAAACTCACCGCTGCTGCTCAGGCCAATCCTTCTACCCAACGCTTTTGTACAGGTATAGAAGATGAAATGGCTGAGCGCATCAAAAAGGCCGGCGGGGAACTGATCACCATGGAAGATAAGAAAGTGTATACAGGTGCTGAAAGCGGCTATAAAACCTCCCATCCATACGGTCACCCATCGTACCCTTACAGCAGGGACTACAACCTGGTAAAAGGCCTGACCATTGCAGTCAATGACGTGTGGAGTTACAAAGTGACCTTATTGAGCTTCAAACAAACCGGCGATACTTACAAAGCCCGCTACGAAGTGCAGCTTTGGGACCACTTTGGTCTCGATCTTCCTGATATGGAAAAGTTCTACTCCTGGGGCGCCGGCTTCCGGGCATGGTTCCTGTTACAACACCTCAGGGGTTACAAACCATTCTTAACAAAAATGCAATTCACCAAAGAATTTTCCGGCAATATAAACGAGGGTGCGCAGGAAAGGAAAAATAAGCGATAATGAAGTATACTTTCTTACCACTACTAAGTGCTGTACTATTTGCCTGTACATCGACATCTACAGGCGTTCATGTGATATACCTGGACAAGCTGGATCATAAAGCAGAAGTGGAAGTGAACGGGCAGTATGGCCCCGGTTATTACCGCTACGCACTCATTGAGAATGCGCCCAATTCTACAGACAGCCTCAAACAAATTATTCTTACATATTGTGATAGTGCAGTGAACAAAACCGATGTGGAAGCACATTACATCCGTTATTTCATACAGTTCTACCGTTTGTCTAAGAACACGAAAAGCTATATGAAAGGCAAAGAAGACTACTGGGATAATCACAACGATATCAACCAGGAGTTGGAAGACTACAAGGGAGAATACCGTTTTGAACGCTGTGGTACAGATTCCCTTCATGGGGTGTGGACGATGGAAGTGAACGGTAAAACCGATACGCTGGAAAATAAATGTACACAGTAATGGGCATCTTTAACTTATTTGGCAAGAGATCGCCCCGTGTGGAAATCCTGACCCCGGTAGAGTATACCGTAAAAATACAATACCCTTCTGTACTTACATTCACCATGACCGTAAGCCGTATGAAGGTGGAAGATGATCCCGGTATTTTCTTTCAATTTGAGAGGGGAGAAGTGACTGTAAATGGAGAAGCTTCTTCCGATTACCTCGCTGCAGACCTGGCTGCACAATGCGGTCAGGTACTCTATCCATTACAGGTGGGTGTAGCCTCCGACGGTAGTATCACCCGGGTTTTTAACCATGCTGAAATAAAGAAGAAATGGCAAGAAAAGGAACCATATTTACTGGATTACTTTACCGGCCCTGAAGCGATCGAATATATCATAGCCACAGGCTGCGCCCTGCGGGATGAAGGCGCAGTACTGCACGCGATGCAACAGGACCTATTCCTCACCTGCTGGTGTAACGTGGCCATGGGTGGCAAACGAACTTCCTACCAGCTAGTGCCCTTTAAAGAACCGGTGCCCTATGAACACGACATCCGGTTTACCATCAATAAACTGACTAAAATGATAGATACCATCCATGCTGCATGGACCTTTGAGCAGGATGGGACCCCTCGCCGTACCCAACTCACGGCTGTTTGTAATCCAATTAAAGCAACTGTAGTATGAGTGAAAAACACTTTGTAGTACAGGGAGCTACCTGCAAATGCGATTATGGTGCTTCCCCCGACAAGTTGAAAATATCTTCCAATGATCGTGACTATATCAACGACGGCAGCGGAGATGCTAAACCTATTGCCAGTACGAAAGATATTGGCCAGCCACTGGAAGCAAAGACTTTCGGTCGCTGTAACAAGGTGAACAGTGCCTGCAATGTAAACATCACAAAATGGGATAGTTTCTATAATAAGATCACCCTCACCAATGGTGGTAAGATCCTCACGGAAGATAGCAAGGCTACCTGCGCCGTGAGTGGCAATCCCTGCATCACCATCATCAACCACGGTCAGGTGGCACAGGTTACCAGTGCCCACTTCGATAATGTGGAAGTCTCTACCATGGCCGCCCTGAACCCCATGGCAGCACCGCCTGACAATAAATTGCAGATCCCTAAGGTTAAATCTATCGAAGGGAAAGTGGCTGCTGCCGGAACAGCTGTGCAGAGCGGGAAGAAAGTACCGGAACTGGTAACCCGTGTAGACGAAGACGTCACTTTCAAGGTAAAGGAATATTTCAATCCCGGTAATGCGGACAAGGCGAAGGTGAGCTGGAAAGTGTTCAAAGGATTCGGCTTTTCTGAGACAGGTACTCTCGTTTTTGAAACCATCGGCCCCGATTTTAAAATGAACTTTGATGCCGTAGGTAGTTACAGGGTAATGGCCTATGGCGCCGATGCCAAAGGCGATCCGACCTGCTCCATCGACGTTACAGTTGCTGTAAACAAGCTGAAAAATGAATTCAGCATGGATGGATTACTGGGCCATTTTGTCAAAGACCAGTACCGTGTACGAAGAGGGATGAATGTAACCGTCAGTGCTGTCTACGAAATAGATCCACCTACTGCCGAAGAAAAGCAACTGGTATCTATGCAGGTCACCGATATGGCAGGGAATGTCATTGCCTCTGGTGCAGACAAGGTCACGTTCAAGGTTGATAACTCTGCCGCTACCTATATCGTCACCGCAAAGATGGGCGAGCAGGTAGTAACAAAGGAAATGAAATCTGAAGCGAACGGGGTTGTAGCCGTTACCAACAATCAGAATACAACCGTGATCAGGCCACGTACCACCATGACCTTCCAGGTGAGTAAGATGACCTACACCACGCAGCCCGAAGATTTTGAAGTCGGCCAGATTAAGTGGCAGCTGAACGGACGGGATGTAGGTACAGGCAAGTCCATCACCCTTGATGGTAATCAGTATTTTACCAACCCTGGTAATTACGTGGTTGAAGCCTACGTGTCTGTCGCAGATGCCTGGAATGCGAAGAAGAATGCACCCGCTGCCAGCGATCAGGCAGACGATTGGCGGTTCGAAGTTGCACTGAATACCATCACAGACATCAAAGAAGAAAACAATACGAAGAACTGGATAGTCGGTAAGAAATACAATGTAGTCGCTACTACCAGGATGCCTTATGATGCATCGAAAGATGGACCATTTACCTGGTCGCCGGCATTAGGCAAAGGCGATAAGATTTCGGGTGTATACGCGGCACAAAAAGGTAAATCATCTGTGACGGCTACATTGGGTGCATCCACAAAGACACTGGAAGTAAATGCAGATTTTGCAAAAATAGACGCCTGGTATTTTGGTGATAAAGAAGGAAACTACAAAGCAAAGGCTGGTTGGAATGAGGCACTCAAAATGATCATTAAGAGTGCAAATGCGGCCAATGAGGAGGTTGAATTACACATCCTGGAAGCAAATAAGCATTCAGCACCCAATTACATTGCCGGGCCTAAAAAAGGCAGATTTGATGCTAATGGAGTACTGAGTATCGATGTCAATACTAATGACCTGAAGAGCAAGCTGAGTGAGTTATGGTTTGAAGGCGATGAGTACGATGTGTTTTTCGTGATGCTGCCTACCCAATCAGGACTACAGTTTGACGGTGTGAAGAAGGTGACCTGCAACGGGAAGGAATATATTTTCCCTGCCAAAGAAAGTAACATGCGGGGAAGTGAAACGGGTAAGTATGTCTACATCAGCAAGCGCCCCGAAGTCGTGGATGTGAAGTACTTTGAATCCGGTGGCAACCTGGCTTACAGGGTCTATCAATACGGTGAGAAAATTGATATTAAGATACAGACACGTAACCTCGCTGGCAAGGAACTGACCATCGAATTCTGGGACAACCGGTATAAATTGCCCGATGAGAAAATGAAGGTTGAAAAGAAGATAAAACCGGATAATACTGAACTTGTCACATTACAGCTGGATACCAATGAACTGAAGCATGCCAGCAAAGCAAGGAATGACGGGTATAGTGCATTCTACCTGGTTATTAAATCAGCTGAGGCTAAGACCTTCATGTATCCCAAAGAAGTGACGGACGATGGACAGCATTTTCCCAACCAGGTCTATTTCTTCCAGCACCTGAAAATGTCTGATGCCCATGCCGGTGAATGGAGCCAGCTGGCAGATAAGAATGCACCGGCGGTATTAAAGAACGAACCGGCACAGACTGCACCCACTACTACAGGATGTCCGAATTGTGCAGATAAGGTAACAGCAGATCAGTTGAAGAAGATCTTTCCCCAGGCAAAAGCGGATGACCTCACGGCGATTGCGGCAAACTATACAAAGTACATGAAGGAACTGGGTATGGATACCTGCTGGAATAAAGCCCACTTCTTTGCGCAGGTAAGAGGGGAGTCAGGCCCCGGGCTGGATATTACGGAGGATGAAAACTTCAACTACTGGTATGTACGACTGAGCCGGTTCAAAGCTTTCAGGACTGCAGAAGGAAAGAAAAAGGCAAAAGAACTGGGCCGTCAGACAGAAGAGAATGTAAATGGCCTGGATGAAGAAGGCGAAAAGAAAGTAGCCAATTATGCCTACGGACCAACGACTGATAAAGGGATTGAATTAGGTAATACGGAGGAAGGAGATGGTTGGAAATTTCGGGGTATGGGGCCACTGCAACTGACCGGAAGAGGCAACTATAAAGCAGCAAATATTTATACTAAAAAGGAAGGTGGCGATATCGAAACCACCCCTGAACTGCTCCGGACTGATGCAAAGATCTCCCTGCTGGCCTCTATGGCCTTCTGGAAAATATATAAGATCCCACATGTAGCCAATAAACAAAAGAATGAAGACGTTATCAGTGTGATCGTAGGTGCGGACCAGTCACTGCCGGGTGGTAAAACTGCCTATGGCGTAAAGAAAGAAGCGTTTAAGAATACAGCTGAAGTATTCAAAGTGAATGAATGTAAGTATGGGGAAACGGTGCCGGAAAAAGATTGTAACAGGTATAAGATTGATGTCGATAATTTTACCGTCACTTATGAGTATAAAAACCTGGCTTCGAAACAATACAGGTATGAGGTGATTGTAGATAAAAAGCCGGTGTACACAAAGTACATCAACTCAGAAGAAATGAAGAGTACCTTCAGGGGGAACAAGGTCGATATCCGCTTACTGCCATTCCCAGAAACAGGTCCGAACTGGGGCCGTTTCGGTACAAGAGATAAAGGCGGTGATAACTATGCTTCTCCTGAAATGGCGGCGCATTTACTGGGCTTTTTCTTCTGTCTGCCAGTGAAGGGATATGCCGACACACTTTACTATAACGATATTTCGGCGAATGATGCGCGGAACATCGGGCATAGTTCCCACAGGGTAGGGGTTGACGTAGATATCCGTTATCCGGGTAGTCCCAATACCGCAGGCCAGGTACTGTGGTCGCAGGCAGCGCAGGCATTTCCAACTACTGCAGATTTTGTTGCCAAGCTGGAATTTTTATTAGAACTTGCCACGAAGTGGAATTATATAAATAACTACACGTACAAAGCTGGTATTAAACACTCAAGTGGAGACTATGCAGATGTGCACCAGGACCACTTTCATATAGGATTAAAATTTTCTGAATGAGAAACTTAATTATCATCTTAGGAATAATCGGTTGTATTAGTTGTCAGCAACAGGCGAAGCCCAAAGAGGCCACTGAACAGCAGACTGCAGATACGACAGTTAGTAATGAAAAGGAAGTGATTATGAATAATCCGGAATTAAAAAAGCAGAGCGAGTTACAGAAGAACCTGAACGATGAAGGGGGTGGTACATATCAATATGCTGAAAAAGATATGAATATTGCCCTACCGGTGATTGCAGAGATTCTGAAAACAAAGGGATATGTAACCCCTGCAAAGGATGTGTTTCAAAAGAAACTGCACGAACTCTTTGCAGAAAATTTTAGTGCAGGCGGCAATTGCCGGACTAAGGAACATGAGAAATTCACCATGCTCTATGAAGGTGGATATATAGAGAACCCATTCCCCATGATGACAGATGATGTGGTCGCGTCAAAAGAGTTCAGCTTCATTTCGCATATCCCATTAATTTCATCACTGGGTACATTTGTGGATGATGATCATTTTAAGATCGATACAAAGTATACGCAGAAACTGATTTCAAGAAATAAGTATTTTTTCAATGATAGCAAGGCGGATCTTGCTATACTCCTGAATGAAGATACCTCCTTTTTAAAAGTACTGGTCACTTCTTATGGGTATACAAAAGATCAGAAAATAAATGACCTGGTGATGAATGAATACCTGAGAGCAGATGATGATGGGCTGGCAAAAGTAGCGACTATTATTTTTAGGAAAGATTGTAATAATCAGCTGGTGATCAGGGAGGGATTGTTGAAATGGGTTGCGGATCATACGGATGGGAATGAGCATAGAATGATCAGCGCATTGTACGACTATGTATTCAAACTATATGAGGATAAAAGCGATTTTAACCAGGATGAGAAGCGAAAGATCGCGGCTTATGTAGATAATGTTTTTATTCCTTTAAAGGAAAAGTACGGTAGCAGCGGTGGCTGGCCAGCCACAGAATTGATCTTTAACCTGGAGGCGAGGGATAAGGATATTATAGATTACCTGGCACAGCAAAAGTTTTATAATTTAGCCGCCTTAAAGAATCTGTATGGGGAATAGAATGATCTTATTGCTGCTTTGTTGCTTCCTGGCCGGGAAAATTATGGCCCAGAACTTTGAAGGCGAAATCCGCTACCAAAACAAATTCGACGGCAAAATGATCGCCGGCGAAATGATGGAAAAACTGGTTGGGGACGAGCTGGACTACTTTATCAAAGAAGGGAAATATAAAAATACCAGCAATGGCTCGTTCATGAACTACCAGGTTTACGATGACAAAGCCAACCGGTTATACAACAAATTCCCTAAATCCGACACCCTCTTTTACTACGACGGTGCTGAAAATGCCGACAGCGTAATCCGCATTGAACACCTCAATAACGCCGATACCGTGCTCGGTTACCCTTGTGATGTGGTTATCATTACATCCAAAACCAGCATCTCCCGCTACGCCTATAGCAAAAAATTCCCCATGAACGCTGCCGCTTATAAAAAGCATGCCTACGCCAATTGGAATACATATGCTAATGCCAGCAAAAGCGTACCGCTGAAAATCACGGTCGACAGTAAATACTACAAATTTACCTCAACAGCCACAGCCATTACGCCCAAAAAACTAAACGATCAGATTTTCACCATCGAAGGGCCTACGGCAAAAATGAAATAAACGTACTTTTGCGCTCTATGCGTAATTGGCTTTTATGGGGGGCATTGCTGCTACTGACCAATATTGCGACAGGGCAGCAGGTGGTGCATATCGACAGCTCGTTGAATGAACACATATTTACCTATGCCCAGATCGAATTTCTGAACGACCCGCAAGGCAATCTGGATATCCACGATGTGACTCAGCCTGCCATGCAGGCGCAATTCCGCGCCAGCCTGGAAAGTACGCCCCAGAACCGGCAACTGGGCGCCGTTTGTTGGTATCGTATCTGCATCGGCCATAACCGGGAAGCTGATAAATATTACTTACTCGAATTCTTCGACCAGACCATCGACGATATCACCGCTTACCTGCCTGATACCACCGGGGCTTTTAAAAAAGTACAATTAGGTGCCCAATACCCTTTTTCCCATCGATGGTTCCGGCATAAGAACTTCGAAATCCCCCTGGACAACTTCCGGCAGGACAGCGCCGTTTATTATTTCCGGATCCAATCCTCCCAAACGGCAGATATTATTATTGTACTCCGCTCTATCGACCGGTTTGTTAGTTACGCCCTCTCCGAATACCTCACTTTCGGCATTTTCTATGGCATGATCCTCATTTTCAGCTTTTACAACCTGATCATGTTCATTGCCATGCGCCAGCGCCAATATCTATATTATGTATTATATGTAATGAGCGTAGCCCTGTACGAGCTTTGTACGGATGGTATTGCCTACCAGTGGCTCTGGCCCAACTGGCCCATCTGGAACCAACAGGCGTTCGCCTGGCCATTGCTCACCATGAGCATTTTTGCCCTGCTGTTTACCAGTAGCCTATTACACTTAAAGGTCCGGCAGCCGTTTTTGTACCGCCTTATAAACGTGGTCATTGGGTTGAGGTGCCTCTATTTCCTGGGCTGCCTGTTCATCAATCCTTACTGGTTCAATTATAAATTCATAGAACTAATACCCCTGGCGGTCGCATTCTATACAGGTATCCATGTTTGGTCCAAAGGCTACCGGCCGGCCCGTTTCTTTGTATTGGGATATGCTTTTCTCTTTGTAGGCTTTATGCTCAAGTTCTTCATCATGCTGGGGTACACCTGGCTGAATTTTGGGGCCATTAGCTATTATAGCCTGAGTTGCTGTTTTATATTGGAAATGTTTTTCCTCAGCTTCGCCGTAGGGGATAAAGTTCGCCTGTTAAAACGCAAACGAGACAAAGCCCACCGACAAATGATCCGCCAGATGACGGAAAACGCCCGTTTAAAAGATAACCTGAACAAGGAACTGGAAGCCCAGGTCAAAGCAAGAACCAAAGAGATCTCCGAACAGGCGGCAGAGATCTCCCGCATGAACGCCCTGTTGGAACAACACAACAAACAACTGCAAACTAACGTGGAAGAGGTGAGCCGTGCCCGCGCCCTCTCTACATCCCTTGATTTTGAAGAATTTAGTAAGATCTACCCTGACAAGGATAGCTGCCTCCAATTCCTGGCAGACCTGAAATGGACTGGTCCCTACCATTGCCGCAAGTGCGGGAATGATAATTTCTATCCCGGGCACCAGCCTTTTAGCCGTCGTTGTACCAAATGCAGCTACGAGGAATCCGCTACCGCGTACACCATTTACCAGAATATCCGTATTCCTATTAATAAAGCCTTCTATCTCACCTTTTTAGTTTACAGTAGCAAAGGAAAGATCTCTTCCCATAAACTGTCCGAAATCCTCGAAATCCGCCAAAGTACCTGCTGGTCCTACGCTTCCCGCATCACCAAAATGATGGAAGAAAGAAAAAAAGCCCTCAAAAATGCCAATGGACAGGGGTGGAGTTTACTGGTTTTGGACGATAAGGAAGATGGTTGACCGCATCAACAAATTATTTTTAAATGGTATTAAACCGTATCAGTGGTTTCCCACCAGATATAGGGAAAATTGTCATGTAATGTATCATTATCAAGCCTTTCATAGTGTATTAGCCAACGGTACTGAAGCGTATCAAATATTTTATAACTGATTTAAATTCAGCTATTTATGATAAAATAATTTTGATTGGTACCTATAAATACCCTTAACTTTATCGTCATAAAACGTTATGAAGCCAACAGGTACAGTCGTATCCTTTTCCACAAATTCAAACTGACGTAACACACACATTATGAAAAAATGGGTAACATTCCTGACAACCTTCCTGGTAATGTTATGCTGCCAATTGTTCGCACAGGAAAACAGCAACATCAGGGGACAAATCAAAGACAGTAAAGGAAATGCCTTGCCTGGGGTCACCATCAGGGTCAAGGGCACCACTCAGGGAACCACCAGCCAGGGCGATGGTTCTTACAACCTGTCCGCTCCCGGCACCGCCACGTTAGAAATTTCTTATGTAGGCTATGCTTCCCAGGAGATCGCGGTAAACGGCCGTTCCGCAATTAACATCACCATGACAGATGGTAGAACTGACCTGGGCGAGGTAGTCGTGATCGGCTACGGTACCCAGAAGAAACAGGATGTTACATCTGCTATTACCTCCGTATCCACCAAGGACATCTCCAGCCGCCCGATCGTGAGCGCGGTAGAAGCCATTACCGGCAAAGCTCCGGGCGTACAGGTTTCTGTGCCTTCCGGTCAGCCAGGTGGAGACCTCTCTGTAAGAGTACGTGGTATAGGTAGTCCCAATGGCGGTGAACCCCTCTATGTAGTAGATGGGGTACTGGCCAGCGACATCAAAACCATCGACCCGAACACCATCGAGTCCATCACCGTACTAAAAGACGCTTCCGCTGCCGGTATCTATGGTGCGGCTGGTTCTACTAACGGTGTGGTGATGATCACGACCAAACAGGGTACCAAGGGCACTACGAAAGTGGATGCTAATGTGTACACCGGTATGCAGCAGATCGTAAAGAAATTGCCGGTGCTCAACAACACCCAGTGGGTAGACCTCATGACAGACATTCATGGTACTGCGCCAAGTCTGCCTTCTTATTACAACCTGGACTCTACTAACAACAACTGGCAGGACATCATCTACCGCAAGGCCATGCAAACTGGCGCTAACGTAGGTATGTCCGGCGGTTCTGACAAGGGTACTTACTATTTCAACGTTGGTTACCTGAACCAGGATGGTATCATGGTGGGTTCCAACTTTAACCGTTATTCTGTAAAACTGAGCCTGGATCAGAAACCAAAAGAATGGCTGCGCATAGGCGGTAACGTGAGTTACAACCGCTCTTACCAGCGCTCCACTCCACAAAACGCTTCTACCCAGAACGGTGGTGCGGTGATTGCCGCCCTCGTAACACCTGAATATATTCCTATTAAGATGCCTGCGGGCTCTCCATACCCCGGCGTGTATGGTTACAGCAACTTCTACTCCGGCGATAACCCATTGTCCGATATCTGGCAGTCTGAAAACAAGACCATTGCCAACAACCTGCTGGGCAATGTGTACACCGAAATTACGCTGCCATTCAATATCAAATACCGTAGCCAGTTCAACGCCATTATGGAAAACTCCCGCTACGACTGGTTCCTGAATCCTTACACCAGTCTGTATGGTATCTCCCTCACCGGTGCCGGTCGTGAGAACACGTCCGAAGTGTTCCGCTACAGCTGGGATAATACCCTGACTTATGACAAACATATTGGCAAACACGCCCTGAACGTAGTAGTCGGTACTTCCGCACTGGAAGAAAAGATTGCTACCAGCAGCCAGTATGGAACTGGGTTTGCTTCCGGTACCGTCACTACGCTGAATGGTGCAAGTACAAATTATTCTATCAGCACAGGCAGATACAACTGGACTACGAATTCTTATTTCGGTCGCCTGATGTATTCTTATGCAGATCGCTACCTGTTCACCGCCACACTGCGTGCAGATGGTTCCAGCCGTGTAGGTACCAATAACAGGTGGGGTACATTCCCTGCGGTATCTGTAGGTTGGAAAGTGAGCCAGGAGAAATTTATGGAGAACGTGACCTTCGTACAGAACCTGAAGATCCGTGCTGGTTATGGTTCTACTGGTAACCTGCCTCCATATACCATGCTGTATCCAACATACAGTTTGCTGAGTGCCGGTTCTGCTTATTCCTGGAGCTCCGGTGCGGCTAGTCCGGGTGTAAGCCCCAGCAGCCAGATTGGCAACCCTAACCTGCGTTGGGAAACTGCTAAGCAAACGAACATCGGTTTTGATGCAAGCTTCCTGCAATCAAAGATCACCTTCTCTGCAGATTATTACTACAAGAAAGTGGATGATATGATCTTTACCCAGCAGCTGCCACTCACCACAGGTGGTGCTACCACCGCTGTAAACCTGCCTGGTCACGACATCAATAAAGGGATAGAGCTGAGTGCGAATGCGATCGTCGTTGACAAGAAAGACTGGGGTTGGGATGTGAGCGCGAATATCTCTTTCAACAATAACAAGATCACCGGTATGGATTCTACCACCTCTTACCAGACTGGCGGTGTAAGCGTAGGCGGTAGTAAACAACCTATTTACACAGGTCTGATCAAGAATGGTTATTCCCTCGGTACCTTCTGGGGTTACAAAGCCATGGGCGTAGATCCGCAAACGGGCAACATGGTATACAGTGCCAACATGATGGACCTGGGCAATGCATTGCCAAAGTACACATACGGCATCAATTCTAATTTCCACTATAAGCACTTCTCACTGGATGTATTGTTCGACGGTGTACATGGCAACAAAGTGTACAATGAAACCCGTATGGAAATCGAAAACCTGACCGGCTATACGAACGAAAGCGCTTCCGTACTTCGTCGCTGGAAACAGGCGGGCGATGTAACCGACATTCCTCGTGCAAAAGACAACGGTACCACCAATGCGACAGCGGCCGCATTACTGCAAAGCCAGATTTCCAGCAACTATGTGGAAGACGGTTCCTTCTTCCGCCTGCGTAGCGCTACCCTGGCTTACAATCTGGACGCATCTCTGCTGAAACGTATCGGTGTGGCAGGCGTGCGCATATATGCCACCGCTCAGAACCTGTTCACCATCACCAACTACAAAGGATATTATCCTGAGATCAATGGTTTTGGTACAGGTACCAACAACCAGGCGACCAATGCCGGTTCCAGCGCGAGTCTGATGACACTGGGTGTAGACAATGGTACGTACCCTGCAGCAAAGACCTATACCCTGGGCCTGAATGTACAGTTCTAACCGCTTTAATCCTGGAAACATGAAAAAACAACTCTTATATACGCTTTCTTTCGCCATGGCATTTGCTGCCTGCAAAAAGAGCTTTCTCGATAAAAAACCTGAATCTGACCTGAGCACTGGTAGTTTCTATGCCTCTGCTACGGATGCGGAAGAAGGATTGACGGGTGCTTACCGCACCATGGCTAATGGTAACTTCTTCCAGTACGATAACCTGATGAATACAGATGGTCGTTCTGACAACTGCTACGTAAACGGTGATAACACTTCGGCGGAGCAACCATTGGAGATGTTTACCTATGTGGCGACAAATACCAATATCCAGCGTGACTGGCAGGAACTATACAACAATATCCGTGCAGTGAATGCTGTGCTGGATGCAGTACCCGGCCTGAATTCCGACGAATGGGCCGGTACTACCCGCAAAGCGCAGATCCTGGGTGAAGCCCGTTTTCTGCGTGCCATGAACTACTACTGGTTAGTGACCGAGTGGGGCGATGTACCACTGATCACTACAGAAGATAACGGTGGCGACTATTATCCTTCCCGTGCTACCAGCACCGAAGTATATGCACAGATCATCACAGACCTGGTGTATGCAGATAGTACATTAAATACGTCTCCTTACAATGGTGAGTATGGCCGTGCGACCCAGGGTGCTGCCGATGCCATGCTGGCAAAGACTTATGCACAGATGGGTGACTATACTAACTGTCTCGTCTATGCGAATAAAGTGATCAGCAGCGGTACCTATGCATTAGTAGGTAACTTTGCCAACTTATGGGGTGCTGCGAATAAGAACAACAGCGAAGCCATCCTGGAGATTCAGTATTCAGGTAGTACGTATAGCTTTTGGGGTGTGGAGATGTTTGCATACGTAGCATCTGATCAGTGGGCAAAACGTAACATCGGTTCTTATGATCTGATTCAGGCATTCAAAGCCGCTGGCGATACTGCTGGCGCACGTTACACATCCACGTTCAACTGGCAGATAGCGAATGCGAGTTTTAACAGTCCGGCAGCGGCCTGGGAATATACCGAAGCAATTCCGTTTATGAACAAATGGCCTGATCCAAGTGGCTGGAATAGTACTGATAATATTACCTTATTAAGATTGGGGGATATTATCTTATTGGCTGCAGAAGCAAATAATGAGTTAGGCAATACAGCCACAGCTATCACCCTGCTGAACCAGATCCGTACCCGTGCAGGCCTGGACAATACGACTGCGACTACAAAAGCAGACCTGGCAACTGCCATCCTGAATGAAAGAAGACTGGAACTGGTGAACGAAGGTACCCGCTGGAATGACCTGATGCGTGCAGAGAAAAACGGGTATGTGAATGTGGTAACCCTGATGAACAGTCAGAAAGATGAATCCGGTACCACCATCAATTATGGGGTGAATACTGACAAGCATCAGTATTTGTTCCCAATACCGGAGCAGGACAGGTTGTTGAATAAGAATTTAACCCAGAACACAGGATATTAATCATTGTTTAACCTGTAAAAGGGGGCTATCTTCTCAGCGGGAATATGCTCAATTCCCGCTGAGAAATATATACCATAGCGACTCTAAACACACAACAACATGGATTTTGGAAAACGTCTGCTGACAGTTGCATTGGTGGGAGGCATGATATGCCCGCTCACGAAGGTGCACGCGCAGAAAAAAACAAAAACAGCGCCACCGGCCAAAGTGGTAGCTTATGATTCCGCGACAATAAATGCAAGGGTAGAAGCCTTGCTGGCAAAAATGTCACTCGAAGAGAAGGTAGGTCAGATGGCACAGATTACGCTGGACGTAGTTGGGAAAGGACCTAACCGTTTTGCAAGCTTTGACCCGCTGGTGTTCGATACGGCAGAGATACAGAAAGCACTGGTGAAGTACAAGATCGGTTCCGTACTGAACACTGCAAATAATAAAGCCCTGACCCCGCAAAGATGGTGGGAGGTAGTCAGCTATATTCAGCAGGTATCGATGAAGGGCAATGCCCTGCAGATACCCGTGATCTTTGGCATTGACGCGATTCATGGTGCGACCTATACAGCAGGCGCCACCCTGTTCCCGCAGCAGATTGCACAGGCAGCTACCCGCAACAGGACACTGGTACGCAAAGGTGCTGAGATCACGGCATACGAAACAAGGGCCAGTAATACCCCGTGGGTATTTTCCCCGGTGCTGGATTTAGGTGGAGATCCCCGTTTTCCCCGTATATGGGAGTCATTCGGTGAAGACCCTTACCTTGGTGCACAGATGGGACATGAAATCGTGAAAGGCTATGAAGGGGAGAAGAATAATGTGAACGATCCAACCCATGTAGCTGCAAGTATCAAGCACTTCTTAGGTTACCAGGCACCTGTATCCGGCAAGGACCGTACACCTGCGAACATCAGCAAACAACAGCTGTATGAATACCACCTGCCGGCTTTCAAAGCCGGGGTAGAAGCAGGGGCACATACCATTATGATCAACTCTGGTCAGATTAACGGTATCCCTGTACATGCGAACTACGAAATTCTTACAAAATTACTGAAAGAAGAACTGGGCTTTAAAGGACTGGCGGTGACTGACTGGGCAGATATTGAAAACCTGTACCGTCGTGATCATATAGCAGGTAGCGATAAAGAGGCGATCATGCTGGCCATCAATGCTGGTATTGATATGTCCATGATTCCTTATAACTATGAACCATTCTGCGATGGACTGGTGGCATTGGTGAAAGAGGGAAAGGTATCACAGGCAAGAGTGGATGATGCAGTGCGTAGAATACTGCGTGTGAAATTTGAACTGGGCCTCTTTGAGAAACCGGTTACTAACTACAAAGACTATCCTTTATTTGGTAGCAAAGAGTTTGAAAAAGCATCTTATGATGCAGCAGCAGAAGCGATTACATTGCTGAAGAATGAAGGGAATGTATTGCCCTTAACAAAGGGAGCTAAAATACTGGTCACTGGCCCGAACGCAAATGATATGCGTACACTGGATGGTGCGTGGAGCTATAGCTGGCAGGGAGAAAAGGTACCCCAGTTTACGGCTCAGTATAATACCATCCTGGCAGCCCTGAAAAAGAAAGCAGGTGCAGAGAATGTAACTTACATCCCGGGTGTGAGCTATAAGGCAGATGGTAAGTGGTATGAAGAAGCACCTGATCGGCTGGCAGATGCAGTAGCTGCTGCGCAACAGGCAGATGTGATAGTATTGTGTCTGGGTGAAAACTCATATGCAGAAAAACCTGGCGACCTGAATGACCTGTACATGGGTGATGACCAGACTAAACTGGCACAGCAACTGATTGCGACTGGTAAACCAGTGGTATTGGTGCTGACAGAAGGTCGTCCGCGTATCATCAGCAAGTTTGAGCAGGGAGTGAAAAGTGTGGTGCTGGGTTACCTGCCCGGCAATTTTGGTGGCGATGCAATAGCAGATGTGTTGTATGGTGATGTGAATCCATCCGGTAAATTACCGTATACGTATCCACGTTATCCAAATGCGCTGATAGGGTATATTCATAAGCCGTCAGAAGAGCAGACAAAGGCAGAAGGGGTGTATAATTATGAAGCCGATTACAATCCGCAGTATGCATTTGGTACAGGGTTGAGCTATACGACTTTTGAATACAGCAACCTTAAAGCTGAGGTGGCGAACCGTGTGCTGCGCGTAACAGTAGATGTAAAGAATACAGGTAGTAAAGCTGGTAAGGAAGCAGTAGAGGTGTATACATCAGATTTGTTAGCGACATTGATTTCGCCTGATGTGAAGAGACTGCGTGGATTTGAGAAGATTTTGCTGCAGGCAGGAGAAAGTAAGACGGTAACATTTGATATTCCGGTAGAGCAGTTGGCTTTTGCAGGTGTGGATGGCAAGCCGGTATTGGAGCCGGGTGATTTTGAAGTGCATGTGGCGAAGCTGACCGCGAAGTTTAGGTTATAAAGCAGTGGGGAATTTGCCAACGGGTTAAGGTTTAATCAATGTGGTGTATTTGCCAGCAGGTTAAGGTTTAATCAGTGTGGTGGATTTGCCAACGGGTTAAGTTATAATCAATGTGGTGGATTTGCCAACAGGCTAAATTATAATTCATGTGGGGGCCGGTACGGCCCCCATTTCTCAATTTTCCTATCATGAAGTTATGGTTGTATGCCGGATGCTTAGCATCGGTACTGGGCGGCTGTACCCAGAAAAAAGAGAATGCACGTGTTTTCCTCACTACAAGAGACGAAAAACAGCTATTTCAGGAGCAGGCTTTTCTCAAATCTGAAAAGGACACCGCATTATTAAATTTAAAGATCGACACTAGTCAGCAGTACCAGGAGATCGAAGGATTTGGTGCGGCTATGACGGGATCATCGGCTTATGTAATGCAGCAATACATGACAGCACCTAAGCGCAAAGCACTGCTGGATGAACTGTTTGATGCAGAGAAAGGGATCGGGATAAATTATATCCGGTTGTCGATAGGCGCATCTGACTTCTCTCTTTCACCTTATAGCTATGATGATATGCCTGCGGGCGAGCGGGATGATAGTCTGACGCATTTTAGCATAGCAAAAGATACGGGTGCTTTAATTCCTGTGCTGAAAGAGGTGGTGGCAATTAACCCTGATATCCACATCATGGTGACTCCCTGGAGTGCACCGGGATGGATGAAAACCAGTGACAAGCTGGAAGGTGGTTCCTTAAAACCGGATGCTTATGCAGCATATGCCTCCTATTTTGCAAAATATATCCAGGCCTTAGGTGCTGAAGGTATCAAAGCAACCAGTCTGAGTGTCCAGAATGAGCCGCAGTATGAAGCGGCCTATCCTACCATGAAGATGACGGCGCCAGAACAGTTAACCTTTATTAAGGATCATTTAGGACCTGTATTACAACAAAAGGGTATCCACACAGAAATACTTTTATTCGATCATAACTGGAATAGCCCGGAATACCCGATTTCCATATTAGACGATTCGGTTGCGGGTAAGTACGTAACTGGTGCAGCTTTCCATTGTTATGAAGGTGCCGTAGGTGCCATGAGCCTGGTACATGCCGCGCACCCTGACAAAGGGTTATATTTCACAGAATGTTCCGGTGGGAGCTGGGCGCCTGATTTTGGTGGCAACCTGAAATATATGGTGGGCAATCTACTGATAGGCACCGTCAATAACTGGTCAAAGAACGTATTACTCTGGAATATGGCGCTGGATGAAAATAATGGTCCTACGACCAATCAGCCTGCGCTGCCAGGAGAGAAGGTGAACAAGGGGTGTATGACCTGCAGAGGGGTGGTAACGGTCCGGTCAGACAGCGGAACGGTGACAAAGAATGTAGAGTACTATGCGCTGGCGCATTTCAGCAAGTTTGTGCGGCCAGGGGCGAGAAGGATCTATTCATCCCATCCTGGGGTGGTGGAAAATGTGGCGTTTTTAAATAAAGATGGTAGCCGGGTGTTGGTAGCGCTGAATGGCGGGGAGGAGACAAAGGTTTTTTCTGTGCAGGACGGGGAACGGGTGTATAAATATGAGCTAAAGGCAGGAGCAGTAGTGACTTTGGTGTGGAAGTAGTATTGAAGTAGTATTATCGGGAAGCATTTCTGAACAGGTATGCTTCCCGATAAAATTACACAGTTCGTGGTATATTATATATATGCGGGCCAACATATATTTGTAATACAACTACTTAAATAATCTTCTATTACCTTGATTTGCACCCCCTTTAGCCTTCCGGTCGTCGGGAGGCTCTTTTTTGGGAAGGAGCAGCCCTTATTCCAATAATATCCCGCTTGCCTTTTGCCGGGAGGTTCTTTTTTGGGAGGAGCAGGCCTTATTCCATTAATATCCCACTTGCCTTTTGCCGGGAAGTTCTTTTTGGGGAGCAGCAGCCCTTATTCCAATAATATCCCACTTGCCTTTTGCCGGGAGGTTCTTTTTTTGGGAGGAGCAGCCCTTATTCCAATAATATCCCACTTGCCTTTTGCCGGGAGGTTCTTTTTGGGAGGAGCAGCCCTTATTCCATTAATACCCCACTTGCCTTTTGCCGGGAGGTTCTTTTTTTGGGAGGAGCAGCCCTTATTCCAATAATATCCCATTTGCCTTTTGCCGGGAGGTTCTTTTTGGGAGGAGCAGCCCTTATTCCATTAATATCCCACTTGCCTTTCGCCATGAGATATTGTTTATTGAGGAGGAAGTTCAAGCCCCCATTCCTTCAGTTTTTCAACTGTCTTTGTATAGTTCTCATGCAAAAGCCCATTGATTCCCAGCCCTTCAGCAACATGAATAAACATAGCACGGTCCTCAAGGTATAATACCTCCTGTGGTTTTACAAGCGCAATATCCAGAGCCATTCGCCAGATATCCGCATCAGGCTTGCGGAAATGCACAAAGCAGGAAGAAATAAAAAAATCTACAAATTTATCAATGCCGAACGTCCGTATGCGGTATTCGTTCAGTTCTCTTCCTTCATTGTTGACAATCGCGATCTTCAGTTTATAATGTTCCTTTAACTGACAGATCAGGTCTATCATTTCAGGATAAGGAGTCGTACGGCTGTACATGAACTCTTTAAAATCATTCCTTGTAAACTCCCTGTGTTCGTAGAAGACAATTCTTGTAAGGTATTCATCCAGCGTGAGCTTGCCTTCTTCGTAAGTATCGAAGGTAAGGTGGTGGCGTTCTTCCAGTTCTACAATATCCAGATTAAAGATCCTGGCTGCCTCTTTACGGGCAGCACGGTCCCAACCGTTGCTTAATAAAACCCCGCCAATGTCCAGGAATAGTGTCGTAATTTTTGCCGAGTGATGCATGGTTTTGAAATTAAGATATAAAAATGTGCGCAGATGTAATTTATGAAATTCCTCTATGTGAATGTGCGGCGAGGTGATTTATGAAATTCCTCTATGAGAATGTGCGCAGATGTAATTTATGAAATTCCTCTATGAGAATGTGCGGCGAGGTGATTTAAGAAATTCGTCTATGACAATGTGCGCAGATGTAATTTATGAAATTCCTCTATGGGAATGTGTGCGTATGTGATTTATGAAATTCTTCTATGAGAATGTGCGAGGATGTAATTTATAAAATTCCTCTATGAGAATGTGCGAGGATGTGATTTATAACTCTTCTCTACCTGTTCGAATTTGCCAGCTGAGAAATTGATTTACTTAACCGGCCGTTTCACAAAATGTGGTAACTTCATAGCAATTGGCACGGTCACCACTACCAATACAGCTGCAATAAAGAACGTATCCTGTATGCCATAATGATGCGCCACAACTTCCGTATATCCTTTTCCATCTGTATAATAGCGCATAATGTATTGCTGTAGCAACCCACTAAATGCAATACCAATAGTACCACTTAATTGCTGTAATAACGAAAACATAGAAGATGCCTGCGTGACTTCTTCCGGAAGAACCGCACTCATAGCAGCGGAGGTAATAGTCGAAACGAGCAAACCAATACCAAGCCCTCTCACCACCATGGCAGCAATGATAGGAAATAAAGCAGGCGTATTTAATTGCGAAAGCTGTATCATAGATATAGCAACTAATAAAAGCCCTGTTACTATCAATCTTCTTGGTCCAGTTTTATCATACAGCGATCCTGCAATAGGTGTGACCAGTGCCATCACCGCTGAGAAAGGTAAAATTAATAACCCTGATGCAATTTCAGAAAATCCCAATTGTCCCTGAAATAAAAAGGGCATGAGAAATAAACCACCATAAATAGCAACCGATCGTACGCTGGTAATTAAGATACAATAAGTATAGATCCTATGCCTGAAAATATGCAGGTTGAAGAGCGCCTGCGGATTCGGCAAACTACGCCGGATAAATACAACAATTGCGATAATACTGACAATAAAAGGTATCCATACCCCCAGCGATGTAAACCCTTTATCCGGCAGCACAGCGATAGCATACTGGAACAACACTATAAAGACAGTAAAAACACCGAACCCACTGGCATCAAATCGCGCAGGCTGGCGAACATTCGTCTTTAAGAACCGTAAACTATATGCTGCGATACCGATGGTCAAAATTCCAATCGGCAAGTTGATATAAAATATCGAGGGCCAGCCGTAAAGGTTGGTCAATGTTCCTCCTAAAGTTGGTCCTATGGCCGGTCCGGCAATACTACCCAGCGACCACCAGCCCATGACTTTACCTCTTTCTTCTGCAGGAAAGACCAAGGTCAATATAGCCATGGCAGTAGGCGTAATTGCACCGCCGCCGAATGACTGTATCGCCCTGGCCGCGATTAGTTCCGGCAGACTGTTGGAGATCGCACATAATAAGGAGCCGAAGGTGAAGATGGACAAACTGATCAGGTACAATGCATAAAAACCGATCTGTTCTTTGAGCCAGCTGGTGAGGGGCATAAACACACAGAACCCCAGCATGTAGGCTACGATCACCCATTCAATTGCATCCAGCCCAACCCCAAATTGTGTGCTCATTGTGGGGAGGGAAACATTCACTATACTACTGTCTATTCCCGCCATAAAGGTGCCCAGTATCAGGGGGAACAGAATCCCAAAACGTTGCTTCATGTACAACTAAATTATTAATTATTTTCTTTTTGCGAAAATGGGCCGGTAGACGGTTTAATACTCATTGACAGGTATTGAATTTTTTCGTTTTATGATAAGGCACTTCACAGATCAGGTGATCGATTTCCCTGACAATTTACAGGTGTTAGCTCTTTTCGGTTCATAAAAAGAACGACCACATACTCCATCATCGATTTTTATACCAACTTCCGCTTATTGCTTATTTTCGTATCATGAAAAAGACTTTCGCCGATCACGTCATCGATTTTAATACCCACTTACAATATACCGGTAAGCTACCCAAGGGCATCCGTATTATGAATCCATTTCGTGAACAGCCGCAGGTCATGGATATCATGAAACAATTTTACCACCGGTTTTATGGAGACCAACACCCCAGGCAGATTATTATGGGCATTAACCCAGGTCGCTTAGGCTCCGGATCTACAGGCATTCCATTTACAGATACGAAACGGTTGCAGTCGGTTTGCGGTATATCCATTTCCGGTATACAAACACACGAACCCTCATCTGTGTTCATTTATGATGTAATTGCTGCATATGGTGGGCCGGAGCAATTTTATCATGATTTCTATTTTGCCTCCGTATCCCCTTTGGGATTTACGGCCGTAAAAGAGGATGGAACAGAAATCAATTATAACTACTATGACAGTGTGGAACTGACAAAGGCGGTGTATCCTTTTATGGTAGAGAATATTAAGAAACAATTGGAATTTGGCGTGGATAGAAATGTGTGTTATTGTTTAGGAACGGGAAAGAATAGCCAGTTTTTAATCAAATTAAATGAGAAAGAAGGGTTCTTTAAGAAAATAGTCCCCTTGGAGCATCCACGGTTTGTAATGCAGTATAGGGCGAAAAGGAAACAGGAATTTATTGATAAGTACCTGGAACGCTTTGAAGAAAATGCTCACTAACCGAAGGCAGAAATATATTGTGTACCTGCATTAACTGGCCGCAGGCCATCTTCTTGTCGCTAAAAAGCACTTTTCCCGAAGTTTAAATAGGCTTTTTGAAATAAAACTTCGATTTGCTTTTTCCCAATAAAACCTATACCTTAAAGTATTATTGTTTGACCCAAAAACTAACCCCACTATGCCTGACTTTGTATTCATGTTCGCCGGCCATGGTAGCCAATATTATAATATGGGCGCGATGTTATACCACAGCAACGTATTTTTTAGAAATACCATCCTGCATTTGGACAAGGAGGTCCGCAATCACACCGGTACTTCGGTAGTGGAGTATCTTTACGGCAGGCGTTTCAATCCAGAAGGGATTTTCGATGACATCCGGTATACTAACCCCGCTCTTTTTATGGTCCAATACGCGCTCGCCCGGTTATTGCAGGAAGAGCTACTGGTAAAACCTGATTATGTACTGGGTAGCAGCGTAGGGGAGATGGTGGCTGCTGCTGTGAGCGGCATGGTTTCGCCAGCCGAAATGCTTACAGCTATGATCGACCAGGCGCGGATTATTGAACGGTTGTGTAACAAAGGTGGATTGATATCCATTTTAGCAGATCCTGCCATTTACGAACAGGAACCGCTGTTGTATGAAAACACCACACTGGCCGCTGTAGACCATAAGGGACATTTTACGCTATCTGCCGATGACCGTACTTTGCTGGCAGTACGCCTCTGGCTGGACAGCCATGAGTTATCTTACAGCCAGTTACCAGTGCGCTTTCCATTTCACAGTCCGCTGATGGAACCTGCCAGGGCTCCGTTCATCCGCATTATGCAGCAATTGCGCTATGGCGCGCCGGAAGCTACTTTTATTTCAGGTATTCAATCTGCTCCTGTGTACCAGGTAGGTGCAGAGTACTTCTGGGATGTGGTACGCGAGCCGATTGCCTTTAGCGCTGCTATTGAAAGACTGGAAAACGCCGGGCCTTGCTTTTATATTGATTGTAGTCCGTCAGGTAGTTGCAATAACCTGCTGACAAAAGCACTGTCTCCCACTTCTTCTTCTGTGAAACAGGTGATCATGAGTCCGTTCGGACAGGAGATTAAACATCTGCAGGCATTGTTGCAAAAAAGGCAGGCGTATTCGCATTGAAATTGATGAGATAAAACCGGGTGCTTTAAAGTAAGTATGATGAACTTCTTTGTTAAATGAAATCCGATCTATATTCTTTTGGGAAAAGAAATCCTCCCTGCATTGCTTTTACAAAGAAATTCCACCCACTTTCTTTTACGCCTCCGCCAGCGCCACAATATCTCTGACTTCAATTGTTTTCTTAAAATACCCCTTTTCTGTTATTGCAATCATCGCTTTGCCCAGCTCCGCCAGCGTACAAAACCCATTCTTTAATAACATTCTACCTATCGGATAAATCCAATCCACATATTTATATCCTTTCAGCACATGCCTTGCTCCCTTATCCGCCCTTAAAAAACCAGGGCGAAATGCAAACACCTGCCTGAAAGGCAATTTCATCAAATCATTTTCTGTCTTCCCCTTCACCCGTGCCCACATTAACCGGCCTTTTTCCGTACTATCCGTACCACCACCAGATACATAACAAAATGTCATGGCCGGATTTTGCCCACTCAGCACCTCCGCAACATGCATGGTGAGCGTATAGGTCGCTCTCGTATATTCTTCCTCTCCTTTCCCAAGCGAAGTTACCCCCAGACAAAAGAAACAGGCATCATACCCTTTCAACTCTTCAGCTACCGGATGAATATTAAAAAAGTCACCATGGATGACTTCTTTCAGCTTCGGATGTGATTTGCCAAAGGGCTTTCTGGCAAAGGATACGACTTCAGTGACCAGCGGGTTGCGGAGGCATTCTTCCAGTACCCCTTCGCCTACCATTCCGGTCGTACCGGTGACGATTACTTTCATAATGACTGTTTTACTATTATAGTATGATATGCTACCAGTTTGTTTATACCTCGCTACTTGAAAGTGCCGCCCTGCATTAATCATCCTTCGCTTATTCATTAATTATTCCTTCTTTTAGTAAGGTTTCTAAATGTACGATACTTCACCGTTCAATTTGTCCGCTTCACCCAGGAAATCAGGAACCGATTACCTAAATTTCTGTCTATTTGCTCTAAATCTAAAACCATGAAAAACAAAATTGGATTAATTGCCTTATTTGCCCTGTTTTTTGGACTTTGTCAAAGCACATTCGCACAGGATGTTAGCAGGAAAGATCAGGCGGCTAAAGCGATTACAGATACCATGCAGGTGGAGCTTACCCTGAATGATGACCAGTATAAAAAGGTGTATGATATCAATGAGCAGTTTTTAACAAAACTGGGTGGTATTAAGCAGGAAGGCGGCGGCAAACTGGCAAAACTACAGAAACTGAAAGCGGCTGATCAGGAGAGGAATGCGGCGCTGAAGCCAATATTGACAGATGAGCAGTATAAGAAGTTTCAGGAGTTTAAGAAGGAGAGGAGGGAAGAGATGAAAGAGAAGTATAAGAATAGTAAAAGCTAAAATGACGTTCTTCAAAAAAAAATAAACCTGATTTTATGAATAAAATCTTCATTTGTTCCATTGTTAGTTTATGCCTCAGCACACTGGCAGGAATTGGTGCTAAGGCACAGGTAGTAGTAGTCAGACCCATTCACAGGGTTGTCGTAGTAGCAAGACCAGTGCCTCCACCACCGCAGGTGAGAGTCGTTGTGGTTAGACCAGTGCCACCACCGCCACCGCCAGCGAGAGTCGTTGTGGTTAGACCAGTGCCGCCACCACCACCACCGCCAGCGAGAGTCGTAGTCGTAAGACCAAGACCCATCGTGCGGGTATATGCCAGATTGTAAGAATAAGCTACATTAAGCTCATAATTAAACGGTTGGGCCGGAAACGACCCAACTCTTTCCTTACATATAATTTTCTATTTGAACTATTTTACCATGTATCGCCTTAATCCAAATTAAAAGACTAACTGCTGTTAAGAGCTCATCCAATTTTCAAAGGGCAAAAGAACATAAGTTCATCGAATTTTAGAATCTACCCCAACTCACTTAATATATCGAAAATTATCCCTGATTTTTTGTCCCTAATGTCTAATGATTAAAATTGCAACTATTATTTGTTGATAATTATCTCTTCAATTGTTCTTTTTATTTCTAATTTAAGCTTTATGCATTGACGTTTTAGGCAGGAACCCCCAATTATTTTCAAATAGTTGTATAAACTCATTCACCCTGTTTAAGTAATTATGCCTCACATGGTAATTACTTTTTGCTCGGCCGTCAGGCCGAGCAAAAGCAAGATGCCTTTTTTATCCATTAATATTCATTCCTCTAATCAACAACCCAGTTAACTGATGAAAACCTTACAAGTAATTTAATTGCACACTAGTCTTCGCAAGATGCTACATATGTAGTAATCATAAAATGTCAAAATATGCCCCGGATCTGGACAGATCAGGGGGGATCTTTGGCCTAGATAAAAGGATAGGCTCCAGGTGATTATAACTATGTAATATTTCCTGGCCCTAGTCCCTCTTTACATTTTTTAATGCTTTTTTCAAACCGTTAGCATTTAATTTTTCAGCATTTATTCAGTCCTTAAAATGCCCCCAATCTGAAAAGATCGGGGGTATCCCCTATGCTTTAGAAAAAGACTCCCTGGAAATCCAGGAGTGTCTGCGGTTTGATGACTAAGAATTTTATTTTATAACATTGACCACACCCTTGCTCAGTAGTTTAGTCCCACCCGCACTCTTCTGATAGGTTAATAACCAAACATAAGTTCCTTCATCTACTAAGACATCTTTATAACGACCATCCCATCCTTTCGATGCCTCTTTACTCTGGAAGATCAATTCCCCCCAACGATTATAAATGCTTAGATTATAGTCGTACATCGGGCCGGTTATGTGCGGTTTGAAAGTATCGTTTTTACCATCGCCGTTCGGTGTGAACGCATTCGGGAAGGTTGGAGTATCTTCACATTGTTTGTAATTAACTGTGATGTCGTCGGTCACAGAGCCACAATCATTGTAAACAGTCACTTTATAGTACCCGGTCGCTGTCACTACATACGTTGCCGTTGTAGCGCCATCCTGCCATCTGATGCTGTTGCCGGTGCCGGCATCTACACTCAGGGTCAGGGTCTGACCGATACAGATAGTGGTATCATTGCCCAGAGAAATATCTCCGAGACCAGCCACTGTTACTTTTACACTATCTGAAGAAGTCAGATTACAATATTTGTCAAGTACTGTTACAGTGTAGATACCCGGTGTGCTTACTTCCTTGATCGGATCGGTCGTACCATCATTCCAGAGGTAAGAGATCGCACTCGCGTTAGTCGCATCCAGAACTACCAGGCCACCGGCACAGATATCCTTGTCAGGACCGAGGTCTAAGCTGATGTTTGCCTTGTTGGTAACGGTCACAGTATCGGTCACTACACAACTATTCTTCGTTACAGTCACCCAGTAGTCACCAGGCTTAGATACGATGATAGAGTTTGTCAGCGATCCATCAGACCATTTCACACTGCCGCCATCTGGCTCAACCTGTAAGATCACTGTCTGATCAGGACATACAGACGTATCAGGTGTCAGGGTCACGTTTGGTGCAGTAGCCACTGTTACAGTTGCCTGGTCGGTTACAGTACAACCCTTCAGTGATACATCTACAGTATAAGTACCTGCGGTACTTACCGTGATAGATGGTCCGGTATCACCAGTGCTCCATGTGTAAGAAGCACCCTGTACATAGGCATTCAGTTTTACTGTCATACCATCACAGATAGTGGTATCGCGGATTTCGACTGTTGGTGGTTTATTCACCGTTACCTTCACAGAGTCTGTAGCGGAACAACCATTGTTGGTTACAGTTGCGTAGTAAGTACCGGCAGCAGATACGGTGATCTGTTGGGTAGTCGCTCCAGTATTCCACTTGATCGTGTAGCCTGCGCTTGCATTTGCTGCACCGGCATCCAGGGTGACTGAGTTACCTTCGCAGATCGCAGTATCGTTACCCAGGTTGACAGTTGGTTTCTGTACATATTGCAGGGTGTAAGTTACCGGATCAGATACGCAACCGGTTACGCCATCAGTTACGATGAAAGTAGCCTGTGTTGCACCATTCAGGTCGAACACATTGCTGGTCTGACTCTTCGGTGTGGTTACGGTACCTGCAGGATATACGCTCTGCAGTGTAAATGTTGGTTTGTTTACTTTGGTCAGCAGTTGCAATGCAAACTTCGTATTGTCAGAACAGTTCACTGGCAGTGTAGCGTCCAGTTGTGGTTTAGGACATGCTTCTACAGTAATGATCTGTACTCTTTCGATCGCGGCATTACCACATGCATCAGATACATTCCATCTTCTGGTGATGGTGTAACCGTTACAAGCATCCACAGTATATGGATCGGTGGTCATGGTTGCTTTCTTAGGGAAGTTGCCATCGCAGTTATCAGTTGCGTACAGGGTAGCAGCAGCTGGTATGGTACCTCCACAAGTGACAGTAACAGCAGCCGGAGCCGGATCGATCACTGGTTTGGTGGTATCTACAACTGTGATTACCTGACGAACAGTGTTGGTATTACCACATTCATCTTTCGCTACCCATGTCCTGATCAGCTGGTAGTTGCTTGCACAAGCACCGGTGATAGACTGACGGGTCTGGGAGTAGCTGATCTTCACATTGCTGGTTGCACTACAGTTGTCAGTAGCTGACAGGTTGCCTGGCGGTGTTGGCACTGCACTACAACTTACTGTAGTATCGCCTGGCGGTGTGATGGTGAATGTTGGTTTAGTAGTATCCTGAACGGTGATCACCTGTTTCATGGTGGCAGTGTTACCACAATCATCAGAAGCGGTCCAGGTACGGGTCAGGCGGTAGTTGTTAGAGCATGTAGTGCTCAGGAACACCTTCGTCTGGGATACAGATACTTTCACACTTGCAGAACAGTTGTCAGTAGCTGTGATCGTTGGCAATGCAGGTACAGCATCACAATTCACAGTCGTATCAGACACCAGGGTCATTGAGAACGCTGGTCTGGTCGTATCCTGAACGGTGATGATCTGTTTCAGAACAGTGCTGTTACCACAATTATCGGTTGCAGTCCAGGTACGTGTGATCTGGTAAGTGTTGCTGCATGTGCTGCCAGAGATTGACTGCCTGGTATCCACTGGAGTTACAGTGATAGTACCAGGTGTACAGTTGTCAGTAGCCGTCAGCGTGGCAGCTGTTGGTACCTTATCACAATCTACAGTAACGTTAGCAGGAACAGTTATGGTGAACACAGGGCCAGTCTGGTCTCTTACCGTGATGGTCTGTTTCAGGGTATCGCTGGCGTTACCACAATTATCAACCGCTACCCATTTACGGATCAGGTAGTAATTGCTGGTACACTGACCTGCGATGTCTATTCTTGTTTCAATTGGCGCGATGGTCAGGGTACCTAAACAAGCATCGTTTGCTGTGAGGTTTACAGCAGCTGGCACCTGATCACACTCTACGGTCACATCAGCAGGTGCTGTGGAAGTGAACACAGGAGCTTTGGTATCGGTCACAGTGATGGTCTGCTGGGCTGAAGTTGTGAGACCACAACGGTCTACGGCTGTCCAGGTACGTCTGATGATAGTCGTACAAGCATCCGGTGTCTGCGTATTATCAGTGTAAGTCACAGTCAGCGCCTCGTTAGTGAAAGGCTGGTGGCTGAACACTGGTGTACCGAACAGCGTAGTGTAATCTTTACCCAGTACACAATCAGTAGTGATAGCAGCTGGTACAGATACTACTACCGGAGGTGTAGTGATCCTTCTGATCTTCACCACATTGCTGATGGTGGTGCTACAAGCGCCGGAGGTCACAATTCGTCTGAACCATACGGTATCAGCGGTAAGTGTACCTGGGGTATAGGAAGCAGAAGTACCGCCTGTACCTGTAGTCACGTTAGAGAACCCGGTGGTTGCACTGGTCGTGCTGATCTGCCACTGATAAGTGAAGGTACCGTCGCCACCACTCAGGGTAGTCGTTCCTTTCAGCTGAGCAGGTGTTTCAGAAGCACACACTGTCTGATCAGCGGAGATCGTATTGCCCATTACTGGTCCCAGGTTAGTCAGTGTTACAGTAGCTGGTGAACCAGTACATGTACCATTGCTCAGGGTCCATTGGAGAACAGCCGTTGTATTTACCAGCACTATTACTTTGGCAGTCGGATTGTTCAGATCAGCAGCTGCGATGGTTGCAGTACCACTGATTACAGTCCATGTACCTTTAGAAGTAGCGATGGCGCCTGGCGTAGCAGTCATTATAAAGGCAGAGTCATTACAATGAGTCTGGTTAGCTCCGGCATTTGCAGCTTCCGGCATCATGTCGTTCTTCAGGAAGACAGTGCTGCTGGTTGCGCAGGAATTGTTAGTAATTGTCCAGATTGCAGTGGCAGTATCACCTGCTGGTACAAATATCTTAGCTGTCGGATTATTCAGATCAGCCGTTGCGATCGTAGCGGCAGAACCTGTGTAGAATGACCAGGTACCGGTACCAATGGTAGCAGTGTTGGCAGTCATGACGAAGGCACTGTCAGAACAATGCGTCTGTGCAGAACCGGCATTTGCCACATCCGGCATCTTATCATTTACCAGTTTCACTGTGCTGCTGGAAGTACATACACCGTTGGAGATGGTCCAGGTAGCAATTACGCTATCACCTTCCGGTACGCTGATGGCAGCATTTGGATTGTGCACATCCGCTGTAGCGATAGTAGCAGTAGAACCGGTTGGTAATGTCCAGGTTCCTACGGCACCGGCTACATCAGGTGTATTAGCTGCCAGGGTGAAGGTGCTGGTCGCACACTGGTGGGTATCGGTACCTGCAGCAGCTGCTGTTGGTTGCTGATAGTTTACCAGTTTAATGCTGTCTACTGTAGAACAATTACCATTTGTGATTGTCCAGTAAGCCATTACACTGTCACCCGCAGGTACGTTGATAGTAGCGGTAATGCTGTTTGCATTCGTGATAGTAGCAATTGGTGTAGATACGGTCCATGTACCGGTAGCGGTAGTCAGTGATGGTGCAGTTGCACTCATGGTGAATACGGCATCGTTACAATGTTTCAGAGAATCAGGACCCGCGTCTGCCTGGGCTGGCGCTTCGTAATTCTTCAACAGGATCATATCGTAGCTGGAGCAGACACCGTTGGTCACTGTCCAGATTGCGGTTGCGGTATCGCCTGCAGGCAGGGTGAATACGGCATTGATATTAGTAGAGTCGGTCGCGTTAAAGCTTGCGGCACTACCTGGGTACAGAGACCATTTACCTACTGCTGTTGCCAGGTTTGGTGCGGTCGCTGCCATAGTGAATGTAGTGTTATTACACTGTACCAGGGAGTCAGCACCGGCATCTGCCTGCGCTGGCTGCTGATAGTTGTACAGTTTAATTGTATCGGCACTGTAACAGATACCGTTGGTCAGTGTCCAGGAGATGTATGCACTATCACCATTTGGTACAGTGAAAGTAGTACTGTTATTATTAAGGTCAGCAGCCGGGAAGGTAGCATTACCCTTCACTACCGTCCAATAACCGATGGCACCCGGAACATCCGGAGCATTCGCCGTTACAGGGAAGGTAGTGGTCATACACTGTTGCATATCTGCTGGTACGGCGGCAGCGGTTGGTGACATATAGTTCACCAGTTTCACTGTCGCTGGTAGAACATGTACCGTTACCGATTGACCAGATAGCGAGTACGCTATCGCCTGCAGGAACAAAGATGGTAGCATTCGGATCGTTCGGATCACTTGCTACCGCGGTAGTAGTACCTACGAATGTCCATTCTCCGATAGCACCTGTTACATCAGGTACGTTTGCACTCATCACGAAAGCACTGTCAGAACAATGTTTCACCAAGTCCGTACCTGCATCAGCTTTAACAGGAGTCAGGTAGTTAGTCAGTATCACAGCCGCTGAATCAGCGCACACACCATTTGTTACAACCCAGTGTAATTCAGCAGAGGCATCATTTGGCAGCGTTATATTAGCAGCTGGCAGGTGCTCTTCGCCGGTAGCGATAGTAGCGATACCGCTGCGAACATACCATGTACCGATAGCACCTGTTACGTTTGGTGTAGAACCGGCCAGTACAAAGGCAGAACCCGCACACTTGGTCTGGTTAGTACCCGCACTTACTGCAGTTGGCTGTTCGTAATTGATCAGCACAATGTTGTCAGAAGTGGTACAACCCAGGTTGGTGATGGTCCAGCTCAGTACTACCGTAGAACCGGCAGTTACCGTGAAGGTCGTGTTCGGATCATTCAGCTGTGCAGCTGAGATAGTATAAGAAGCAGGAGATACAGCACTCCAGTAACCGGTAGCACCAGCGACAGAAGGTATATTTGCTGTCATTGTAAAGGCATCGTCGTTACAATGTTTGATAGTGTCTACACCCGCATCTGCATTAGCAGGAGGATTATTATTTACAATCCATACGGTGTCTACATCCGCACATACACCATTTGTAATCGTCCAGAACAACATGCTGCTGTCACCCACAGGGATGGTCACAGTCGTGGTTGGGCTATTGATACTTGCGATCGTTGCGGTAGAACCGGCTGGCTTAGACCATATACCGGAAGCTGTAGATACAGATGGTGCATTGGCCGCCATGGTGAAGGTCGCAGTGTTACACTGGTGCTGGTCAGGACCTGCATCTGCATCAGCTGGTTTCACATAGTTCACCAGTTTTATGCTATCCACGGTAGAACATGTACCATTCACGATTGTCCAGTAAGCCATTACGCTGTCGCCAACTGGAACTGTGATCGTAGCGGTTGTGCTGTTTGGATTGATGATAGTAGCAGTAGCTTTGGATACAGTCCAGGTGCCAACACCTACGCTAGCCGCAGTAGCTGACATCGTAAAGGTACCGTTTGCACACTGCTTGATGGAATCCGGGCCTGCCTGCGCTGTAGAAGGCGCCTGGTAGTTCTTCAGGAAAACATAATCAGTGCTGGAACAAACACCATTTGTGACAGTCCATATTAAAGTAGCAGTATCGCCGGCTGCCAGGGTCACCGTAGCTGCAGGATTGTTGAACATGCCTGTAGTGATGGTGGCTTTGCTGCCTGTAAATGCTGACCATGTACCTACTGCTGTAGCCGGAGCTGCTGCTGTAGCCTGCATGGTGAAGGAAGCGTTGTTACACTGTACGATTGAATCCGGACCGGCATTAGCAGGATCTGGGCTCTGGTAGTTAATTAATACAATACTGTCTTTATTAGAACATATACCGTTGGTCACTGTCCAGTACAGGATCGCAGTGGTATTGTTCGCTACGGTGATCACAGCATTTACATTGCTGCTATCGGCAGCTGCAATGACAGGGGTACCGCTCTTCACAGACCACTTACCCGTACCGATGGTTGGGGTTGTTGCTGACATGGTGAAGGCAGGAGTCATACACTGTTTAATAGTGTCAGGACCGGCATTCGCAGTTGATGGTGTAGCGTAATTGATCAGTTTTACGTAGTCGATAGAAGAACAAAGACCGTTGGTCACCGTCCATATCAATGTAGCAGTATCACCAGCTGCCAGGGTCACCGTAGCTGCAGGATTGTTGAACATGCCTGTAGTGATGGTGGCTTTGCTACCTGTGAAGGTGGACCAGGTACCGGTTGCGGTAGCAGGAGAAGCTGCCGTAGCCTGCATGGTGAATGTGCTGTTCGCACACTGCATAATAGAATCCGGACCGGCGTTCGCTGCTACCGGTTGCATATAGTTGGTAATTGTTACTGATGCAGAGTCAGCGCAGACACCGTTGGTAATTACCCAACGTAATAAGGCGGTCTGACCAGCTGGAACAATAACAGTTGAAGTAGCGCTGGTTGGTGTAGTCACCGTGGCAGTACCACTGCGTACATACCAGTAACCGGTTGCACCGGTCATTGGTGTAGAACCCGCAAGCGTAAACAGACTGTCAGAACAATGAGTCTGTGCAATACCTGCTGAAGTTGCGGTTGGCTGTACATAGTTGATCAGAACGATATTGTCTGAAGATGTACAACCGATATTAGTAATCGTCCATTTCAGTACCACAGTCTGACCGGCAGTTACGCTGAAGGTAGCAGTCGGGTCGTTCAGCTGAGCAGCAGAAATGGTATAAGTAGATGGAGAAACCACTGTCCAGGTACCCCATGCTCCAGATACTGACGGTGAGTTCGCGGACATTGTAAAAGTAGCGTTGTTACACTGCTTAATAGTGTCCGGACCGGCATTCGCAGCGGTGGGTGACAGGTTATTTACGATCCATACGGTGTCTACATCCGCACATACACCATTTGTAATCGTCCAGAACAACATGCTGCTGTCACCCACAGGGATGGTCACAGTCGTGGTTGGGCTGTTGATACTTGCGATCGTTGCGGTAGAACCGGCTGGCTTAGACCATGTACCGGAAGCTGTAGATACAGATGGTGCATTGGCCGCCATGGTGAAGGTCGCAGTGTTACACTGGTGTTGATCAGGACCTGCATCTGCATCAGCTGGTTTCACATAGTTGACCAGTTTTATGCTATCCACGGTAGAACATGTACCATTCACGATTGTCCAGTAAGCCATTACGCTGTCGCCTACAGGAACTGTGATCGTAGCGGTTGTACTGTTTGGATTAGTGATAGTAGCAGTTGCACTGGATACAGTCCAGGTGCCAACACCTACGCTAGCCGCAGTAGCTGACATCGTAAAGGTACCGTTCGCACACTGCTTGATGGAATCCGGGCCTGCCTGCGCTGTAGAAGGCGCCTGGTAGTTCTTCAGGAAAACATAATCAGTGCTGGAACAAACACCATTTGTGACAGTCCATATTAAAGTAGCAGTATCGCCGGCTGCCAGGGTCACCGTAGCTGCAGGATTGTTAAACATGCCTGTAGTGATGGTGGCCTTGCTGCCTGTAAATGCTGACCATGTACCTACTGCTGTAGCAGGAGCTGCTGCTGTAGCCAGCATGGTGAAAGAAGCGTTATTACACTGTACAATGGAATCCGGACCTGCATTGGCAGTAGTTGGCATAGCGTAGTTCACTAATACAATACTGTCTTTAGAAGAACAGGTACCATTCGTCACGGTCCAGTACAGGGTGGCAGTAGAACCAGTCGCTACCGTGATCACAGCATTTACGTTGCTGCTATCAGCAGTACCGATAGTAGCAGTACCGCTCTTTACAGACCACATACCAGTACCGATGGTTGGCGTAGTCGCCGCCATGGTAAAGGAAGGAGTCGCACACTGCTTCACAGTATCCGGGCCTGCATTGGCAGTAGTCGGTGTAGCGTAGTTGATCAGTTTTACATAATCGGTAGAAGAACAGGTACCGTTGGTCACTGTCCATATCAAGGTAGCGGTATCACCAGCTGCTAAGGTCACCGTAGCTGCAGGATTGTTGAACATGCCTGTAGTGATGGTGGCTTTGCTGCCTGTGAAGGTGGACCAGGTACCGGTTGCGGTAGCAGGAGAAGCTGCCGTAGCCTGCATGGTGAATGTGCTGTTCGCACACTGCATAATAGAATCCGGACCGGCGTTCGCTGCTACCGGTTGCATATAGTTGGTAATTGTTACTGATGCAGAGTCAGCGCAGACACCGTTGGTAATTACCCAACGTAATAAGGCGGTCTGACCAGCTGGAACAATAACAGTTGAAGTAGCGCTGGTTGGTGTAGTCACAGTGGCAATACCACTGCGTACATACCAGTAACCGGTTGCACCGGTCATTGGTGTAGAACCCGCAAGCGTAAACAGACTGTCAGAACAATGAGTCTGTGCAGTACCTGCTGAAGTTGCGGTTGGCTGTACATAGTTGATCAGAACGATATTGTCTGAAGATGTACAACCGATATTAGTAATCGTCCATTTCAGTACCACAGTCTGACCGGCAGTTACCGTGAAGGTCGTGTTCGGATCATTCAGCTGTGCAGCTGAGATAGTATAAGAAGCAGGAGATACAGCACTCCAGTAACCGGTAGCACCAGCGACAGAAGGTATATTTGCTGTCATTGTAAAGGCATCGTCGTTACAATGTTTGATAGTGTCTACACCCGCATCTGCATTAGCAGGAGGATTATTATTTACAATCCATACGGTGTCTACATCCGCACATACACCATTTGTAATCGTCCAGAACAACATGCTGCTGTCACCCACAGGGATGGTCACAGTCGTGGTTGGGCTGTTGATACTTGCGATCGTTGCGGTAGAACCGGCTGGCTTAGACCATGTACCGGAAGCTGTAGATACAGATGGTGCATTGGCTGCCATGGTGAAGGTCGCAGTGTTACACTGGTGCTGGTCAGGACCTGCATCTGCATCTGTTGGTTTCACATAGTTCACCAGTTTTATGCTATCCACGGTAGAACATGTACCATTCACGATTGTCCAGTAAGCCATTACGCTGTCGCCAACTGGAACTGTGATCGTAGCGGTCGTACTGTTTGGATTAGTGATAGTAGCAGTAGCTTTGGATACAGTCCAGGTGCCAACACCTACGCTAGCTGCAGTAGCTGACATCGTAAAGGTACCGTTCGCACACTGCTTGATGGAATCCGGGCCTGCCTGCGCTGTAGAAGGCGCCTGGTAGTTCTTCAGGAAGACATAATCAGTGCTGGAACAAACACCATTTGTGACAGTCCATATTAAAGTAGCAGTATCGCCGGCTGCCAGGGTCACCGTAGCTGCAGGATTGTTGAACATGCCTGTAGTGATGGTGGCCTTGCTGCCTGTAAATGCAGACCATGTACCTACTGCTGTAGCCGGAGCTGCTGCTGTAGCCAGCATGGTGAAAGAAGCATTATTACACTGTACAATGGAATCCGGACCTGCATTGGCAGTAGTTGGCATAGCGTAGTTCACTAATACAATACTGTCTTTAGAAGAACAGGTACCATTCGTCACGGTCCAGTACAGGGTAGCAGTAGAACCAGTCGCTACGGTGATCACAGCATTTACGTTGCTGCTATCAGCAGTACCGATAGTAGCAGTACCACTCTTTACAGACCACATACCAGTACCGATGGTTGGCGTAGTCGCCGCCATGGTAAAGGAAGGAGTCGCACACTGCTTCACAGTATCAGGGCCTGCATTGGCAGTAGAAGGAGTAGCGTAGTTGATCAGTTTTACATAATCGGTAGAAGAACAGGTACCGTTGGTCACTGTCCATATCAGTGTAGCGGTATCACCAGCTGCCAGGGTCACCGTAGCTGCAGGATTGTTGAACATGCCTGTAGTGATGGTGGCTTTGCTACCTGTGAAGGTGGACCAGGTACCGGTTGCGGTAGCAGGAGAAGCTGCCGTAGCCTGCATGGTGAATGTGCTGTTCGCACACTGCATAATAGAATCCGGACCAGCATTCGCTGTTACCGGTTGCATATAGTTAGTCAGTAATACAGTAGAAGAAGTGGTACAGGCGCCGTTGGTAATAGTCCAGGTCAGCGTTGCAGTCTTACCTGCAGGTACGAATACTGTAGTAGTGGGACTGGAAGTATTTGTAATAGTTGCAGTACCAGTGTAAGTCCATTCACCTGCACCTACCGAAGCGGAGTTAGCCGCCATGGTGAACAGGGAATCATTACAATGTGTCTGTGCAGGACCGGCATTGGAAGTAGTCGGTGCAGTATAAACAGTGACAGTACCGCTTGCACAGGCGGTAGTACCACATTTACCATTACTTTCTACCCTTACATAATATGTAGTCGTTGCAGACACGCTCACAGTGATAGAAGAACCAGTACCGATTGAAGTACCGGAACCACAACCACCTGCATACCATACATATTGGCCTGCGGTAGTACCATTGGCGTTAGTACCCAGGGTGCCGCCTACAACTGTCAGGGTAGCAGAACCACTTGTACAGATAGAAGGTGCACTTACAGTTACACTGGTTGGAGCGGTTGGCGGTGTTTCAACATTTACATCGATAGTGGTTGAGTTGGTACAACCACCATTATTACTTCTGAAGTTAACCGTAAATGTATAAACACCATTTGCTACACCTGTTGGAATAGCCAAAGTGATTGGCCAGTAAGAGATCTGCGTTTCAGGTACCGCAGTGAAACCAGGCATAGTACCGGTTACGCTATAGTAAGTTGGCGTACCTGAAGTAGCTACAGTATCCATCGTGAAGTACCCCTGCGTGTTGCAAACGGTATCTGGTTTAAGTATCATGGTTGGCAGCGGCGTATAATGCAGCACTACGGTATCAGTATTGTTACCACAGTTAGATGCATTATTGATCGTCCATGCCAGCTGTATATCCTGATAAGAACCGCTCGTAATACTTAAGGTAGTATTATAAGCGTGAATATCATCGATGGTTACACCAGTAGAAGCGCCAAGGAGAGACCATGTACCGGTTTCTGCAAAATCACCTGTCAGGGCTACGTTTGGTTCGTTTGCCTGCATGGTGAATACGTTATTAGTAGCACAAAGCGTGGTATCAGGACCAGCATAAGCTCTGGTAGCACCAGTGGTCAGTGTGAGGGTATCATAAGCATAGCCCACACAATCAGTATTGTCGGTAGCAGTCACTGTCCACTGCAGGTAAACAGTGATACCCGGATTGTTCAGTGTAATCACTGAAGTTGGACTGTTTCTGCTGGTAGTGAAAGTCACATAATTAGAGAAATCGATGGTAGAACTGGTGTCGCCAGACAGACCCGGACCGGTGATACCGGTTACGGTCCATGTACCCCTGGTTCCGGCAATCGCAGAACGGGTCATAGTGAAAGAGTTGTTATCGCTCGTACCATCTTCCACACAATGCGTGACATGCGTACCAGCGGGAGGCGCTGGTACCTGCGTTATTTTTAGTTTAAACGGTGCCGAAGTAACCGTACACGTATTATTTACGACGACCACAAAGAACGACGTATCCGCAAGTGTCTCAGTCGTATAGTTGAGCATGGCTGTCTGATCATTATAATCAGTCAGCAGCTGACCTGTAGCCACACTGGTACCTCTGTACCATCTGATACTCTTATTAGGATTACCGGCAGGATCGAGTGCATCAGCTATTCTCAGGGTTACCCTGCTACCGAGACACAGCGAAGTGTCAGACGCGGCGATCTCCACAATTGGCTTATCATCTTTTTTAATAGAAGTACTATTTGAATCCACGCACGTTTTACCTCCATCAATACCATAAGTGACATAACCAAATACTTTGATGGTTGTATCACTTAACACAGTGATCTGTCGATCAGGACCGATGTAGCTGGTATCACTCCATTTAAAGTAGTCATATCCACCGGATGCCTGGAGGTCAACGGTGCCTCCAACACAGACCTGTGATTTGGTTACGTTGAGCACTGGCATCGGCAGTATCGTGATCTTGACCGATGTTGACGGGGCGGCACAAGTGGCCGAAGAACTTCCTGCTTCAAAGATGCGGACACGGAACAGGTAATCTGCCGCCACGTCTTTCGTACCTTTCAATTCACCACTTTGAATAACTAACGTGTCTTTGTTAGCAGTACCATAAGGCACATTGAACCAGGTTATACCACCATCGTCAGACATTTCCCACTGGTAAGCAGGGCTGGTAAAATAGCTGGTAGGTGTATATGAAGAAACGAGGGTCATAGGAACGCCCTCACACAATACTTCTTTCAGGTTGCTCGCCGCTCCGGAGACGGAGGCATTAATAATCGGACTACAATACGAAAGTTGAATATCATCCACCGCGATATCATTACCACAACCACCGGGGAAGTTGTTGACGATTTGAACAATTACACTACTCACACCGGAAGGTACAGTGAATGATCCTCCAAATCTTTCCCAGGTTGGTTTCGCCAGGTTGGGAGAAACAGCATAAGTTTTGAAGCTGGCTAATACCTGACTTGTATTGGCCGCATTCAGGATTTGGAAAGTCACTCCCGCATATATAAAACCACTTTTACAGTCAGTAGTCATTACATAGGAGCTATCCGTATTTATGAACCAGGCACTAAAATTATACACCGAACCGCGGCAAAGTCCATCTACCTGTTTCTGGAAAAATATAGATTTCGTATAACTGGAATTAGCCACCAACATGGCTCCCCGAGCTGTACCAGTGTGATCTCCAGATGTGGCGAAGTTATTTCTCAGGTGAGTTGTATTAGAAATAGCATAATAATTATCTGCCAATTCACCAGTTGGTTGATATGTATAAGTGATAGCAGAACTGGGGGAGTAGGCCATACGGGTAGTATTCGCAGGCATTGTACCGAAGTTTTCTGTGAAACCAGGCATTTCAGCATCACCACCACTACAGGTCGAGATGGTACAATTAACGACAACAATACTTTGTGTTTTAGTAACCGTAGAGTAAACAGTTTTACCACCACTTGTGGTCGCATAGGTCATCGCAACTTTAAAGGTATACTTACCGGGTACGAGGAACTGCAATGTCAGCAGGTTCGTTTGGTTCAGGAGGGTATCCTTAATGGAGGATGTTCTTTCAGAATACAGGATGTTATAATCTGCATTGGTGCCATTGGGTGTCGTAATTGTCCAGTTGGCTTTAGAAGCATTACCGCTTGCCAGCTGCACATTCATGCTGGTAAACTTGAGCTGGTCAGCAGTGCTATTATTAGTAGACATACAAACCGTATCCGGCATATTAAGATACCAGGTTTGGCCCCTCGCTGTACCCAATAGAAGGCACATACAACTAATTATGAAAATAGTTGATCTTATCATTGTTCTAGGCAGTTGTACTGTTATAAGATGGAATTTTGTGCTACGACAAGAGAGCTATGAGATCCAATTCCAAAAAAGATCTCTAATACTTCCTTGAAGGGAATAAGGCATATATCATGTTATTTAATGTTGGTTCAGTCGAAGGTATGAGTGCAAATATAGATATATTTAAATTTTAATTTAAGATTCATTTAACTTTTATCTAAATTTAATATTTGAATTTTTAAATCAATTGATTGATAGTTATTAAAACATATTATAATGGATAATGCAAGCTTTTTAACCCAGATTGCAAACAGAAATTTTAATATTGTTTTAATATAGATGCTACAATCGCCCTGTGAATGGTATATAAGCTGTCAAATAGATTGTGCTTAATATGCAGCATGATGCTTCTTTTATAAGTAATGTCTGAAGTCGTAAACTATAAGTAATAGAGCAGGAATGTAAAGATGAAAATCTAAGCGTAGAACAAATAAAGGGTTAACTACTATGCTTACGCGTAATTATAATTATGGGCTGATTATTTATGCTTGTACGTTAGGTCCTGGACATTTATTCTTGCGGTAATTTGGTAAGTTAAACCAAGTACAAATGGCTAACGTTTTAATTATGTGACAGAACAAAACAACATACTTTTTAGAACTCAAGCTCCTTAAATAAAGAAAGAGCGTGTATCAAAAGTAAGATACACGCTCTTTTCACTCGGATACCTGATGGAGCCCGGTTTCCATGTATGCGGTTCTAAGGAGGTTCATTTATTTTTTTTGATATATCCAGTTTTTTTATTATGAAAGCTCTTACACCACCACCGGCAAACTAAACCCAAACGTCGCTCCTTCTCCCAGCCTGCTATCCACCCAGATCTTCCCACCCTGTGCCTCTATAAACTCTCTCGATATCGACAACCCCAGCCCAGTCCCTGCTTTCTCTGGCGTACCAGGCACCTTAAAATACCTGTCAAATATCTTCGGCAGATACTTCTCATCTATCCCCCTCCCATGATCCTCCACCGTAAAAGAAATATTATTATGATGAATCGCAGTAGTCAACACAATTTCATCATCCTCCGGTGAATACTTCACCGCATTCGTCAAAAAATTCGTCAACACCCAGGCCGTCTTCTCCGGATCCGTCAGCATCTTACATGGAGTAGCCGCCTCTTCCACCCGTACCCTGATATTCTTCTGCTGTGCTAAAAAACTTACGGTACTCGTCGCATTTTCAATAATAATCCCCGGACTCACTGGCGCTATCTTCAATTGTATATGCCCCGTTTCTACCTGGCTCATATTCAGCAACTCACTGGTGATCTTTAACAACCTGTCTGAATCATCTGTAATACTCCGGATCAACTCATCCTGCTCTTTATTTACCGAACCCACCCGATGATCCGCCAATAACTGCGCACTCATTTTTATACTGGCAATAGGTGTCTTTAACTCATGGGAAATGGTCGCGATAAAGTTCGTCTTTGCCTCATTCAACTCATGAAATGGCGTGATATTCCTTAACACTATCACCTGCCCGATCACCCGCTCATTATTATCTACATTGATCACATCAAGATGAAAATAACTCTCTTTGTTATCCGCAAAGATCTTCAATTCCTTCTCCTTATTATTCTCCTGCAATAAACTACGCATCAGGTCATTCTGCAACGCCACATCCGGTGCATATTTACCAGCTATCTCCATCTCTTTCAACCCTAACAACTTCTCTGCTACACGATTTGCAAATAGAATATGCCGGGTATCATCAATCCCGATAATGCCATCATTCATCTGGTTAATGATGGTATCAATACGGGATTTCTCAAATTTAATTTTAGCGAGATTACTATGTTCATATTCATTCAGCTTTTCCGCCATCGTATTGAATGCCTGTGCCAGCTCTCCGAATTCATCATGCTGATTCAGGTGTATCCTGCGGGAATAGTCTTTATTCACAATAGATTTGATCCCTTCTGACAATGCATTGATAGGCTCACTGATAATACCCGGGAAGTTCACCGCCAGTGTAAATGCAACCAATGAAAGTAAAGAAAAGATAAGTACCAGCCAGTTACTAAACCGCTTTGCATTTGACATCGCAGTATTGTTCTTCGTAAAGATAGCCTGTTGATTGGCGGTATTGATCAGGTATATTTTCTCTCTTAATAATTGTTGCAGTGAGTCATTTGATGGCGATTTTTTCAACTGCTCAAAAAGCGCCCTTACTGCGCCTGTAGCTGCGCCTTCACCGGGTTCTGTGATGTTCGATTCCTGTTTGGCCAGGTTCTGCTCAAAGGCTTGAATACTGGCAGGGTTTGTACGAAACTGCTCGAGGGTCTGCAACATATTATTACTATACACCAGCGTTTCGTAGTTATCTTTCAATACAAGATGTGCATCCTTCTTCATCAGGTTGATAGAGAAGATACCCAGCAATCCGGATACCAGGATGGCCGTAAATAAAAACCCAATGCCTATACTTAATTTCGTTTTCAGGCGCATCTTAAGACAGAATTATAACATCAATATCCGATTCTGACAACTTCCCCAGCAACTGGGAAAATACTGCCGTATTCAACACCATCCCCAATACATTCAAATGAGGTTTGCCCATACAAATAGTGGTAATGTTCTTTTCTTCGGCTGTAACCATGATCGTTTTGGCAATATTACTACTTTTTACTTTCAGTACTTCTCCTCCCAGTTCCATCGCCAGTTTGAAATTGTTGATCAGGTGGCGCTGGGAGGCCAGCTCGATCCTGTCCATATTCTCCTTTGGCGTTTGTACATACAATACATAAAACCGGCTATGGTAGTACGCCGCCAGTCGGGCCGTTTTGCGGATCACCTTGCGGGCTATAGCATGATTGCTGCTGATGCAGGCCAGAAACCGCTCACTGCGCAGGTGTGCTGTCCGGGGCAGCGCCGTTTCTATTTTATGCTCCACCTGCGAAGCTACCTCTTTCAATGCCAGCTCACGGAGTTGTAAGATCTTTTCCGGCTGGAAGAAGTTCTTCATGGCTACCGCAATCTTATCCGGTGTATAAATCTTCCCTTCCTGTAAACGGGTGATGAGCTCATCGGCGGTGAGGTCAATGTTGACGACTTCATCTGCCTGCATCAGAACGCTGTCAGGAATCCGCTCCGATACATCGATGCCCGTAATATTCTTTACTGAAGCCTGCAGACTTTCTATATGCTGGATATTCACCGCGCTGATCACATTGATACCCGCATCCAGTATCTCCATCACATCCTGCCAGCGTTTTTCGTTCTTACTACCTTCTATGTTGGAGTGGGCCAGTTCATCGATCACCACTATTTCCGGATGCAGGTTCAGTACTGCCTGCATATCGAGTTCGTCCAGCATCTTGCCTTTGTAAAATAGCTGGCGCCGGGGTATGACAGGTAACCCCTCCAGTAAGGAGTGGGTTTCCGGCCTGTTATGGGTTTCGATGTATGCGATCTGGATGTTGACACCGTTCCGCAGCAGGGTCCTTGCCTCTGTAAGCATACGATAGGTTTTGCCTACACCGGCACTCATGCCGATGTAGACTTTAAATTTTCCTCTTCTGGACTGACGGATCAGGTCGAGGAAATGTTGGACATTATTTTCTTTTTCAGTCATGAAAGGAAAGACTGTTTTGTGTTATCCTGAAAAGAAATTTTTATTGAACCACCACCTGTTCCCCTGCACGCACGCCTGCCCGCGATCCCGCATGTTCTTCCGGCGTATATAACATCGCCGTACATATACAATGTTTAAAATCCTTTTGCTGTAAAATGTCATAATTGACACAACCCTTACACCCTGCCCAGAAATTCTCATCTTTCGTGATCTCACTAAATGTAACAGGTTCAAATCCCAGTTTGGTATTCATTTTCATTATCGTCAAACCACTCGTAATACTGAATACCTTTGCTGCAGGATACAGTTCCCCCGATAACCGGAAGATCCTTTTCTTAATCCTTGAAGCAACCCCCATATTACGAAAGGCAGGGTTCACTATCAAACCAGAATTAGACACATACTCCCCATGCCCCCATATTTCAATATAAGAAAATCCTACCCAAACTTTATCAGCCGTCACCGCTATCACCGCTTTCCCCTGCCTGATCTTGTCAATAATGGCAGATACGGGTCTCTTTCCTATCCCGGTCCCCCTGGCTTTTGCCGAAGCTTCCATTTCATCCGTAATTATAGCGGCATACTGAATGTCAGAAAGCGTCGCCTTTCTGACGATTATCCGGTCGTGTTCCATTGTGCAAATTATTTTAACGCGTCCAGCGCGATATTGAGTTTTAAGACATTAATTTTATCCGGGCCTAACCACGATTTATCTGTATGATTGGCGATTAACTGGTGCAATACTCTGACGTCGATATGACGGGTTGCAGCAATCCTGATCACCTGTATGTCCGCCGCAGCGGGAGAGATGTCAGGATCCAGACCACTCCCGGAAGCAGTGACTAATTCACTTGGAATGTCTGCTATTGCAGTACCGGGATTATGTGCCAGAAAGGTATCTATACGCTCCTGTACCGTTTTGATATAATCAGGATTGCTCGCTGCTTTGTTTGAACCACCGGAGCCTGCTGCATTGTAATCTACGGCAGAAGGACGACCCTGGAAATATTTATCCTCCGTAAATTTCTGGCCTACATTTTCATAGCCTACTACTTTCCCATTCACCATAACCGTGCGGCCTTTACCCTGGCCCATCGCAAAGTGTGCCACACCAGCTATCAGCAGGGGATAGGCCACCCCAAGCAACAGGATTAAAATCAACGTCAGTTTTATAGAAGGCAAAAGATACTTTTTCATGATTGCAAATTTTACATAAAGATGGATAAGAACAGGTCTATCAGTTTGATACCGATAAAGGGGATGATCACACCACCCAGACCATATATAAACAGGTTTCTGCGTAACAAGGCACTCGCCCCAATTGGCTTATAAGCAACCCCTTTCAGTGCCAGTGGTATCAATGCAGGTATGATAAGCGCATTGAAGATCACAGCAGAGAGGATCGCACTCTCCGGACTTTTCAGGTGCATAATATTCAGGCCCTGTAATGCGGGTATAGCTGTCACGAACAGCGCCGGCACTATGGCGAAATACTTAGCCACGTCGTTGGCAATAGAGAACGTAGTCAATGTACCACGGGTCATGAGCAGCTGTTTGCCGATCTCTACGATCTCAATGAGTTTGGTTGGGTCGTTGTCCAGGTCCACCATGTTCCCCGCTTCTTTTGCCGCCTGTGTGCCACTGTTCATCGCCACACCTACATCCGCCTGCGCCAGTGCAGGCGCATCGTTTGTACCATCACCCATCATCGCTACGAGCTTACCACCTTCCTGTTCACGACGGATGTAAATCATTTTATCTTCAGGTTTTGCTTCGGCAATGAAGTCGTCTACACCTGCTTTCTCTGCAATGAATTTAGCCGTCAGTGGGTTGTCGCCTGTCACCATCACCGTCTTTACACCCATCCGGCGCAACCGTTCAAAACGCTCACGGATACCGGGTTTGATAATATCCTGCAATTCGATCACACCCATTACCTGTTCATTCTGACTCACCACCAGTGGCGTACCACCATTGGAAGAGATCTCTTTTACTTTCTCTTCTGTTTCAGCAGGAAATGAATTTGCAAGCCTGCGAATTGAATCATACGCGCCTTTACGAATACGCAGGTGACCTACATTCACACCACTACACCGTGTCTCGGCCGTAAAAGGAATAAAAGTAGCACCGTCTGCGTGTAAACTGCTGGATTTGATACCTTTCTCCGCAGCTAATTCAATGATCGATTTACCTTCAGGTGTTTCATCTGCTAAAGAAGCCAATACACATGCTTCGAAGAACTCTTTTTTACCGACAGCAAAAGCAGGCCAGAAATGAGTCGCTTTCCTGTTACCGATAGTGATAGTCCCTGTTTTATCGAGCAGGAGGGTATCCAGGTCACCAGCGGTTTCCACGGCTTTACCACTCTTCGTGATCACATTCGCCCTCAGGGCGCGGTCCATACCTGCTATACCAATAGCACTTAGTAAGCCACCGATAGTAGTAGGTATCAGGCACACAAAGAGAGAGACAAATGCAGCAATGGTGATCGGTGTATGTGAGAAGTCACCAAAAGGTTTCAGTGTCACACATACAATAATGAACACCAGTGTAAAGCTAGCCAGCAGGATCGTAAGGGCAATCTCATTCGGCGTTTTCTGCCGGCTGGCGCCTTCAACAAGGGCGATCATTTTGTCCAGGAAACTTTCCCCGGGATCTGTCGTCACCTTCACTTTAATTTTATCACTCAGCACTTTGGTACCACCGGTTACAGAGCTTTTATCTCCGCCTGATTCGCGGATGACCGGGGCAGATTCACCTGTGATGGCAGATTCATCTATGGTGGCGAGGCCCTGAATGATCTCACCATCCATAGGAATCATGTCTCCGGCTTCACAAATAAAGATATCGCCTTTTCGCAGTTGGGAAGAAGGAACTATTTTCACTTCGTCCATAAAGATTTCACCGACTGCCAGTATTTTTTTGGCAGGGGTTTCTTCTCTTGTTTTACGCAGACTTTCCGCCTGCGCTTTTCCCCTTGCTTCGGCGATGGCCTCTGCAAAGTTGGCAAAGAGTAAGGTTAAAAACAGGATGATAAAGACCGTAAGATTATATCCGGGCGCCCCCTGTGAGCGATCGCCGGTAAAGTAGGTATATAAGGTCACAGCCAGCATAATAGCAGTACCTATCTCAACGGTGAACATGACCGGGTTGCGGAACATGATCTTTGGAGACAGCTTCACGAAAGCCTGTTTCAGTGCGCCGGCAAATTTATAATTAGACATGACAGATACGATTTAATAAAGTTGAAAGAATTCGGCAATAGGTCCCAGTGTCAATGCCGGGAAGAAGGCCAGTGCAGCTACGATCATAATCACAGCATACGTCATGATACCGAAAGTGGCCGTATCCGTTTGCAACGTACCGGCTGATTCAGGCGTGTATTTCTTGCCAGCCAGGATACCTGCGATCGCCACCGGACCAATGATGGGCAGGAAACGACCTAACAACATCACCATACCCGTGCTGATATTCCAGAAGATATTATTGTCACCCAGGCCTTCAAAACCGGAACCATTGTTGGCAGAGGCAGAAGTATATTCATACAACATCTCTGAAAAACCATGGTGACCGGGATTATTCAACCATCCTGCCTGTGGATAGTAAGCCGCGATAGCAGTACTCACGAGTACTAGAAATGGATGGAAGAGGGCGATGATCGCAGCGATCTTCATTTCCTTTGCTTCTACCTTACGCCCCATGAATTCAGGGGTTCTGCCTACCATGAGACCGGATATAAACACGGCGATGATGAGGAAGATAAAGTAGTTGAGCAGGCCCACACCTTTACCGCCATAAAAGCAGTTGATCATCATACCGAGTAGTTGCATGGCGCCGGAAAGCGGCATAGAACTATCGTGCATAGAGTTCACCGAACCGGTAGAGATGATGGTCGTCATTACCTGCCAGTAAGCAGAAGCTGCTACGCCGAAGCGGACTTCCTTGCCTTCCATAGCACTGTGATCATGCAACCCGATTTTTGCAAGGGCAGGATTACCACCCAGTTCGGAAAGCATATTGGGGATCATCAGGGTGAGCATACCAATAGTCATGACACCGAAGATGGCATAACCGAGTTTCCGGCGATTGATGAAGAATCCAAAGGCAAACACCAATGCCATTGGAAGTATACACTGCGCGATGGCTTCCACCATATTGGTGAAATAACTGGGGTTTTCCAGCGGGTGGGCAGAGTTAGTGCCGAACCAGCCACCACCGTTAGTACCTAAATGTTTGATCGCGATCATGCCGGCAGCTGGTCCACGGGATACCTGTACCGTATCACCCTGCAGGGTGGTAATGGTATCCTTACCATCGAGGGAAGCAGGCGTACCGCTAAAGGCGAGGATGATCGCCATAATCACGGCTAACGGCAATAACAGGCGCGTGATCGTCTTAATAAAGAAAACGAAGAAGTTACCCAGCTTCTCAGTCGTTTTGCCCGCAAACGCCTTAAAAAGCACCGCTACCGCTGCCACACCGGTTGCTGCAGATACAAATTGCAGGAAGGTGATGACGATGAGCTGTGTCAGGTAAGTCAATCCGGATTCGCCGGAATAGTGCTGCAGGTTACAGTTGACGAGAAAACTGATACTGGTATTAAAGGCCAGATCGGGTGTCATGTTCGCATTACCATCCGGGTTGAGGGGAAGGTGAGACTGGAACAGGAGTACGAAGAAGGCATAGATGAGCCAGACCAGGTTGATGGTTAATAAAGCCACCATGTGCTGTTTCCAGTTCATTTCCTTATTTGGATCGATGCCGCAGATGCGGTAGAGGAATCTTTCAAAAGGATGGAGAAAGTCGGTAAAGGTCGGCGCCCCGCTGAATACGCTGGCTATGTACTTTCCGAGGGGGAAAGCAATCAGTAAGGTGATTAAAAAAGTGGCTAAGACGCCTGTCATTTCGCTGTTCATTTTAGAATTTTTCAGGTTTTAAGAGCACATACACCAGGTAGATGAATACGAGGATGGATATGATCAGGAGTAATGTCATCATAGCTTAGATGTTTTCGAAAAAGTCAATAGATTTATAAAAGATGTAAAAACAGGCTGCTAAGATGAGCAGGTAGATGAATGTGAGCATATGTTTAAGCGTGTAGTTGTTGGATATAAGCAGAGAAGATGTTAACGGGCATCTTGCTTTGTATTTCCTGCCATTCCTGGCGGGAGCAAACCATTTTCATGGCGCTGAAGCTGTAGATGAATACGTTTTCGATGGCTGTTTTTACCAGCTGATTACCTTTGTTGTAGATTTTTTCGGCCAGGAACATGGTGTGTTGTACTTCTCTGATTTCATGGTCCTGGATCATTTTCAGGGTATAATTAGCCAATACTTTGATACAGAGATAGGCAGAGCCGAATACGGGGGCTTTGACTATTTCTTTTTGGATGGAAGGGATTTCATCTGCGATTTCGGCAGCGGCTTCATATTGGTTCATAAAAAATGATTTTTATATGGGGAGTGAAGCCAATTGGTGTGCCGGGGTGGTTATTCTCTTTTAATTGGTTGATTTACAATAGAAATGGTAAATGGCTGAAATGATAAAACCCTCTCAAAATGAGAGGGTTTTATCATTTTGGAGGGGCCTGCGGCCGGCTAGAGTTTATACTCTTCTATCTTCCTGTACAGGGTAGCAAGTCCTATATTTAATAGCTTTGCTGCTTCTGTTTTATTGTTTTTAGTATGATGTAATACCTTAATGATATGTAACTTTTCTACACTTGCCAGGTCAAATGCAGACAGTATATTTGATGACTTATCTGCTATCTGCAGGTCAAAAGGTAAATGCTCTACCATGAGTTCATCACCCTCGGCAAGTATGACCGCCCGTTCCAACACATTTTTCAGCTCCCGTATATTCCCTTTCCATTCATGCAATTGCAGTTTTTCTACAAATGCCGGCGCCATGGTCAGGGGCTTTCGGTTATTGCGATTGGCAGCGAGCAAAATAAAATATTCCGCCAGTACGGGAATGTCTTTTTTCCTTTCTCTTAGCGGAGGCAGGGTAATCGCGAATACATTCAGCCTATAATAGAGATCTTCCCTGAAAAGCCCTTTTTCGGCTTCTGTCTTCAGATCCCGGTTCGTTGCGGCAATGATGCGCACATTTACTTTGGTAGGTTTGGTATCGCCTACTTTTATAAACTCCCCGGTTTCCAATACGCGGAGTAGTTTAGCCTGGAGATCCAGTGGCATTTCACCAAGTTCGTCGAGGAAGATGGTGCCGTTATTAGCTTCTTCAATCAGGCCTTTTTTGTCGCGGGTGGCATTGGTAAAAGCCCCGGCTTTATAACCGAACAGTTCACTTTCCAGCAGTTCCCGGCTGAAGGCGCTACAGTTCAGGGCAACAAACGGTTTGCCGGCGCGCCTGCTATTATTATGGATAGCCTGGGCAAAGACTTCTTTACCCGTGCCGGTTTCACCTAATAATAATACAGTTGTATCGGCAGGTGCTACTTTGCTGGCCTGGGCGATGGCTTCGGAGATGGGGCGGGAATTGCCAAGGATACTTTCAAAGCTATATTTCTGTCCTACCTGTTTTTCCAGTTTTTCGATCCGTTTTTGCAGCAGCACTTTTTCATGAGCGCGGTTCAGCAAAGGGATGATACGGTTATTGTCATCTCCTTTGGTAAGGTAGTCGAAAGCCCCGTTTTTAATAGCCTGCACGCCGTCGGGGATGTTGCCATAGGCGGTGAGGAGGATGACTTCTACAGAAGGATATTTTTCTTTGATGGTCTTCACGTAGTCTACGCCACTGCCGTCGGGTAGTTTTACATCGCAGAGCACGACATCAACTTCTTCTTTATCGAGTAACTTTTGCGCTGATTTGATATTACCGGTTTCCAGGACGTTGTAACCTTCCAGTGTGATGATGCGTTTCATCAGGCTGCGTAACTTCTCTTCATCGTCGATTATGAGCACAGTTCCTGTCATATAGTTTATTTGTAGGGCAAAATTAAGGTTTCCTTGTTAGTAATAGACTTGTCCATGTAATTATAGATTATTGGAAGTACAAGCGAGTTCAACGCATATTCATTTATTAGTATGAAAAGCATTTTGCGTGCGTACTGGTTCTGGCAGGCGTGTTTTTCACAGCAAACTGCTATTATCCTGACCGGATTGGGTTCGAATTTTATTTGCAACGAATAGAATAGCAGTTTTTATTGTTTGTTATTTGGGACATGGTTGCCAAATAGGGCGCCGGTGAAATGAAATTTTAATAAAATAGCGTTTCAGATAATTGTTCAATTGGTTCTCATCAATGATGGAAAAAATTCACCATAATACAGGAATTTGAGAAAAAAATTTGCCAGATTAACCTATTATCGTAATATTGCAATATATATGGGAGCAACAAAGTCAGATTTATTCACAAAGCAGCAAAATGACATAGCCAATCTGGCTAAAGCAATTGCACATCCTGCACGTATTGCTATTCTGCAATACCTGGTCAGGAAAAATGCCTGTGTTTGTGGTGATCTGGTAGAAGAACTGGGGCTTGCCCAGGCAACCACTTCACAACACTTGAAGGAATTAAAAAACGCTGGTATCATTCAGGGTTCAATAGAAGGTGTAAGTGTCTGTTATTGCATTAATCCGAAGGTGTGGAAGCAGTGTAAAGAAGTGTTCAACTGCTTTTTTAAAGAGGTGGCAGAAATCAAAGAGTGCTGTTGATTTTTTTTGTTCTAATTGATCGCAATATTGCAATTATACAATAAATGAAATGTTATGGCAAACGATCAGGAAATTAAAGACATGGTAAGGCAGAAATACAGTGAAATAGCCTTACAGGATAAAGCGGATAACCAGGCATCCTGCTGCGGTGCTGGCGGATGCTCCACCGAAGTATACAACATTATGAGTGATGATTACACCACTTTGGAAGGTTATAATGCTGATGCCGATTTAGGATTAGGTTGCGGTCTGCCTACGCAGTACGCACAGATCAAAAAAGGCGACACTGTAATAGACCTGGGTAGTGGTGCAGGCAATGACTGCTTTATAGCACGCCATGAAACGGGAGAAACCGGCAAGGTGATAGGGATTGACTTTACACCTGCTATGATTGACAAGGCCCGTACCAATGCAGAAGTTAGGGGATTCAATAACGTGGAGTTCAGGCAGGGAGATATTGAGAAAATGCCGGTTACAGCAAACGTGGCTGATGTAGTGGTAAGTAACTGCGTATTAAACCTTGTTCCCAACAAAGACGGTGTATTTAAAGAGATCTTCCGCGTACTGAAACCTGGTGGTCATTTCAGCATATCAGACATTGTACTGGAAGGCAATTTACCTCCCGCTATCCAGCAGGCAGCAGAAATGTATGCAGGCTGTGTATCTGGTGCTATCCAAAAGCAGGTGTACATGGAGTTGATTACTACAAACGGATTTACCAACATTACCCTACAAAAAGAGAAAGCGATCATTATACCTGATGATATTCTTTCTGGCTACTTATCAGCAGAAGAAATTGCACAATTCAAAAACAGCAATACGGGCATTTACAGTGTTACTGTCTATGCTGAAAAACCAAAAGAAGCAGCTTGTTGTCCTCCCGGCTGTTGTTAATCCATGCAATGCTACGAGTATTTAGTGATCAGCTTCCAGGCATTACTTTATAAAGCCACACTGCCTGCAAAGTATTACCTGTTTAAGGCCTGTAATACTAACGAGAGCGGTTGTGCTGATTTACCGGGTTCATTTTATACTACGCAAATGGGTTATAAAAATCCCATAGAGGTGCAGGACGATGCAGAGCTGGAAAAAGAGTTTAACACCATTGCAGCAGAGATCAACACTGCAATGCTGAACGCGCTTTGATAACATTGCAGTAAAACGGATTTTGTATATAGACATAACAACGAACAGCATGAGTGCAAATAATTGTGCCCCGGCACATGAACGCAAAAGATTGAGTTTCCTAGACAGGTATTTAACCCTATGGATTTTCCTGGCTATGGCCGTGGGTGTAGGTTTGGGTTATTTTGTACCATCCGTCCCTGCTTCCATCAATCAAATGTCCAGTGGTACTACTAATATACCATTGGCAATAGGTTTAATCCTGATGATGTACCCACCACTGGCAAAAGTCAGGTATGAGAAAATGGGAGAAGTATTTAATAACACCAAAGTATTAGGAGCCTCCTTATTCCTGAACTGGATTGTAGGGCCTATCCTGATGTTTGTACTGGCTATTGTATTCCTGCATGGCTATCCCGAATATATGATCGGTTTAATCCTGATCGGACTTGCCCGTTGTATTGCAATGGTGATTGTTTGGAATGAGCTGGCAGAAGGTAACCGGGAATACGCTGCCGGCCTGGTAGCTTTAAACAGCATCTTCCAGGTATTACTATACAGCGTATATGCCTATGTATTTATTACTGTACTGCCGCCGTTATTTGGCATGAAAGGGTTAGCTGTAAATATTACCATCGGTGAAATTGCTAAAAGCGTAGCTATCTATTTAGGGATTCCATTTGCAGCAGGTGTAATAAGCCGCTATACTTTGATAAAGATTAAAGGAGAAGAGTGGCTGACTACAAAGTTTATTCCTTTTATTTCGCCTATTACCCTGATCGCATTACTGTTTACGATAGTAGTCATGTTCAGTCTGAAAGGTCAGTTAATAGTGCAGATCCCTATGGATGTGGTACGTATTGCTATACCATTGGTGATCTACTTTGTCGTTATGTTCCTGTTGAGTTTCTTTACAGGCAAAGCGCTGGGGGCAGACTATGCAAAGAATACTTCCATTGCTTTTACTGCCACCGGCAACAATTTTGAGCTGGCTATTGCCGTAGCCATTGGTGTATTTGGCATCAATAGCGGGCAGGCATTTGCAGGGGTGATCGGCCCCTTAGTGGAAGTGCCTGCACTGATTGCATTAGTGAATGTTGCTTTCTGGTTGAGAAAGAAATATTATCTGAATAACCAGGTAGCTTGATAATCATACTATCAAACCAGTTACATCAATGAAATTAACAGTAATCTTCTTAGGCGTTTTTACATTTGCCTTATTGTCTTCTTTTACATTATCTAAAGAAAAAACAATGCAACTCTATCCGGCTATTATCGAGTATATCAAAGTCGCAGAGAAAGGGATAGCGAGTATTCCCGCTGACAGAAAAGAAGCGTTAGATAGCATCGCGGAATACGCAAAACGTAAGTTAAGTGCTGGCAAAGAGGCAAACCTGGTGTTCATTTGTACACATAATTCCCGCAGAAGCCACACCGCTCAATTATGGGCTGCTGCTGCAACTGCTTATTATGGTATAGATGGTGTAAACTGTTTTTCCGGCGGCACAGAGGTTACTGCATTTAATATGAATGCAGTGAAGGCTTTAACGGATGCCGGCTTTAAGATAGAACCAGTAAAGCCCGGTAAAAACACGGTCTTTGAATCAATGTACGGTGAAAACATACCTGCTATTACTTCCTTTTCAAAAAGGTATATGGATGCGCCCAACCCGACTTCCAATTTTGCAGCAATAATGACGTGTTCCCATGCTGATGAATCCTGCCCATTTGTGACAGGTGCTGACGGCAGAATTGCTGTGCCTTATGACGATCCAAAGGCTGCCGATGGTACGCCACAACAGGATGCTGTTTATAAGGAAAGATGCCTGCAAATTGCAACGGAGGTATTATACGTTTTCGCTCAATTGAAGAAAAACTAACCTCTATATAAAAATTATGAAGATTGCATTATTCAGTGATATACACGCCAACCTGCCTGCATTAGAGGCATTTTTTAAAGACGTTGAAACCAAAAAGCCAGACGCCATTTATTGCTTAGGTGATTTGGTTGGGTATAATATCTGGCCTAATGAAGTGATAAATGAAATACGCAAGCGTGGTATTCCCACCATTGCCGGGAACTATGATTTTGGCATTGGCAGAACAAGCAACGATTGCGGCTGTGCTTACAAAACAGATGATGAAAAGGCCAACGGCAGTGTTTCTATCTCTTACACCAACGAAATAGTAAAAGAGGATGAACGGAGGTATCTGCGTACCCTGCCTGCTCATATTAGAGTAGAGTTCCAGTTAAACAATGATAAGCTGAATCTGCTGCTGGTACATGGTAGCCCCCGTAAAATAAACGAATACCTGTTTGAAGACAGGGACGAAAAAAGCATGTTGCGTATCATGGTGGATGCCGATGCAGACATTATGTGTTTTGGGCATACGCATAAACCTTACCACCGCATTTTACCAGCTGTACCGGAGGAAAACCAGCACTACAGACACGCTATTAACATTGGCTCCGTTGGTAAGCCGAAAGACGGTGACCAACGCGGCGGCTATGTATTACTACACATCAACGAAGACAGCAGCATTTTTAATAAAGAGGCCGTACAAGTGGAGTTTGTGCGTTTTGAATATGATGTAGAGAAAGCGGCCAAAGCTGTAGAAGATAGCCCGCTACCGAATGCCTATGCGGAAAGTTTACGGAAAGGTGTATAACTCATTATTATCGAAAGCCCCTCATATGAATAGGGGCTTTCGTCAAAAAAAGCCCCTTTATGACTATTGCGCTGTTTAGTGACATTCACGCCAATCTTCCTGCTTTAACAGCTTTTTTCGAGAGCGTAGACAAGAAAAAGCCGGATGCCATTTATTGCTTAGGCGATCTTGTAGGATACAACATCTGGCCTAATGAAGTTATAGACGCCATCCGCTCCCGTAACATTGCCACCATTGCAGGCAACCATGATCTGAAAGTAAGTAAGTCGTACATGGAAGAAGGAATGACGATTAAAGATCTGGGAAAGAATTACGCTTACGAAATAGTAAGCGATAGTGGCAAGGAGTTCCTGAAAACCCTGCCAGCTCATTTACGCCTGGAGTTTCAGTTGAAAAACAGGGAAATGGTTTTGCTGATGGTACACGGTAGCCCTAAAAGCGTGAATGAATATTTATTGGAGGACATGGAAGAGGAAGCCATTGCCGGACAGTTAAACGATGCAGGGGCAGATATTCTTTGTTTTGGTCATAGCCATAAGCCATATCACCGGGTTGTACCTGTAGAAGCTAAAGAAGGCCTTACTCATTATAAGCACGCTATAAACATTGGTTCCGTAGGTAAGCCGAAAGATGGTGACCCAAGAGGTTGTTATGTGTTGCTGGATATCCATGAGAATAGTAGTGTGCTGTATCCTGAATCTATCCAGGTACAATTTATACGCTTTGACTATGATATTGACGCAGCCGCGCAGGCTGTTGTTGATAGCCCACTGCCGGACGAATTTGCAGAAAAGCTAAGGTTGGCTAAATAGGCATCAAAAAGAGGTCGGTACCAGGTCCGACTTTTTTTATTAACAGGTGTTTTTATTTGCTTGAACCATAGAATGCAACGGGGGAGGGATAGGGCGGCGACAGCTTGCTCAATGATTATGAAATGTTCTTGGCTCATAATCCCTGTAATCAGCGTTTATCTCATCTGCCAGTTCTACCAGTGTTTCAGCGAGGTAGGAGCCGTGGTAATCATTATGATGAAGAAATACTTCAGCTACCCAATAGCCAAGGGTGTCGTCGAACCATACTATCCCTACGAAATGGGGTGCAAGGTAAAGGGCATATTCATGCCGGCCTTTTATCAGCTTTTCTATTTCATAATCAATTTTATAGTTAAATCTGGATATGATGGGTTCATTGGAAAATAAAAGGAAGTTATTGGGTAATTTGAGGGTTGTTTTCATAATATTAAAAATATGTAATGCTACATGAAACCAGGCTGCAGTTTAGCCGCTTCCATTCTTTTAAATTATAACAGTATTTTTTCTACAGTTTCAGCAAGAATTTTTATGGTACCTCCAGTAGAATTCGTTTCGATTATGTAACAATTTATTTTTTTGCTGGCTAAAACTCCTTTTGCTTTTTGATAGAAATTGATAAGATCAGGATCTTCCTGGATAGCTATACCGGCGTTTAAAATGGTTTCATCTGCAATAATGCCGAAGTTTAAAGTGGCCTTAAATAAATATACATCCTTAAATATAATTTTTGATGCAGGTTCATCATACCAGTCAATAGTCATTTCAACTGTATCAACATTTCCTGGATCACTTCTATCAATGAAGATATTCTTTATTATAGAATCATGCCAGGAGCAATTATTAAAATCAAAATTCATAATGTAGTTTATTCATTTGTTTAAACAGCTGACCTTCTCCTGGATTTATTCGTGAAATACAGCCAATGGTTATGATCAGTGTTAACTTAGGAGAGCAGGATCATTTTTCCTCGTAAAAATTCTCATTAAGTAAATATCCTGTACTTCTTCCCCCTGATCCATCATTTATCAGGATATTTCGATCTATTAAGTTTTGTATATCGCGAATGGCGGTATCATGACAGCACCTGGCGATCTTCCCCCATTTGGAAGAGGTAAAATCTTACACAGATTGTTTTTATCGCAATCAAAGCAGATAAATTCTTTCGCTGCATTATCTCTGATTGCATGGTAACCACAGGCGAGCACATGGCAGTTATAACAACAACCGAATGGATGATCTTTTTGTCCTGAAGGATTTGAAAGTACACCAGTTCCTGAAACACTGCACCAATAACAAATTGCGGACATATACTAAATTAAGGTTAAAAATACGCAAGATTGAGTTGTATTCTATTGTTTTTGCCAATGAATTCAATCTTTTTAAGGAATTCCCATTGTAGCTTTCTTTTTCATCGGGTATTTGAGGCTTTTAGTACAAAAACATCCAAATATACAAAAGCTGCTTCTTACTAAGAATTTTACTGTTTCAAAACGCTTATGAACGAACGGTATAGATGTTATAGGTTCAACACTCAGCTATGAAGGTATTGTGTTATTAAAGTACATAGGTACAGGTTATCGGTGGTTTGCGACAGCGTTGATCTTTGTGTGTTTTTTCAGGCATTGCCGTTAAATATTGACAATGTTAATTCTCTGATTCCCTGTCTCCCATAAATACCTCTACATATTTATTTTGGATTTCATCGACTTCTTCTTCGCTCAATTCCTTAAACTCCTTTGATTTGGCTCTTTCGGAAAGCTTGCCATTGCCCTGCTCTAAAAAGCGAACAAGTAACGCGACTGTTTTGTCAGGCATTTCAAAATAGTTATCAAGGTATTGTTTCATGAGATCATATTTTTCCAGGTAGGTTACTTCCTCCGGAATGGTATGCTCGATGGTTTCCTGCACGCAGCTGTAAAGAAATTCAGCCTGTTTGGTAGCGTCAAAGTAGCGATACAGATCAGTGGTATCGTTTAACACTGTTACGTTATTATCCTGGGTTGGTTTCCATTCCACTAAATCTATTCGTTGTTGGGAGAAGCTTTCCAATGCCCGGCGGTATTCATCAAGCCTTTCTAAAATGATAGCGGAAATTGGGAAAATGAAACCTTTACCTACATAGTTTTTATGTAAAAGTAAATGATGAATCAGATAACGATGAATTCGCCCATTGCCATCTACAAATGGATGTATAAATACGAACCCGAAGGAGATGACCGCAGCAGCAATAACAGCATCGAAATTAGGGTCTGTTTCCAGTTTTTGATCTGTCTCTATTAAACCATTCATAAGGGATGGGATATCCTCCCATTTTGCAGAAATATGATCAGGGATGGGTGTACCATGTCTTCTATCATGCTCTCCGATAAAGCCATGTTGCTCTCTCCAACCCATTTTAGTAAATCTTGGATTGTCTATTACTATTTGTTGTAACCGGATCAATTCCTCTTTGGAAATAGGCCTTTGTCCTGCCTGACCAATCGCACGGCCCCATCGTTGTGCACGGTTTTGGGGAGGTGTTTCTCCTTCAATGGCGTAGGATGCTTTTGAATCTTTTAATAAAAGAAATGCAGCCGTTCTGGCCATTACGTCTGGATGGATCTTCCCGATTATTGTTTTTATTTTGGAGGATAAGTCTTGTTGAATGAATTTTTCTAAAGCTGGCGTCTTTCTAACCAGCGGGCAAAAATCTCTTACTCCAGGAAGATTGTTGCGGACACGATGTCTTTTCGATTGCTTAGGTAAGGAGCCATACTGAAGTTTTTCATCAAGTAAGTCTATGTAGTTACTTATTGATAAATCATCCAGGGGTAACCGGTTATCCATTAACCACTCGTATAAAAACCATATCCTTCTACTATATTGACTTGTGGGTTCTTTAGAAACAAGGGAGACTATTTCATTGGGTCCTAACTTCTCAAATAATTTTTTAAAGATAGCCAGGTCGATTCCTTCATATTTAAATGCAAAGGTTAGATGTGCTGAAAGCGTATCTTCGGGTTTGTGACGGGCAGATAAAATCAGCCAGTTTTCTATTTCATATTTTATGCGCTTGTGACTAATTAACGCCAGTCGATCAGGAATTGGTACTTCCAGTTTATAAAATTGAATAAGTGCTCCATATCCTACCAGTAATCCTTCCTCAGGTGCAATTCTACCGTGAAATGAACTTATAATTATCGAAAAGCCGTTATTACTATCCATTTGAAGACGTTTATTTTGACCAAATTACGGAAAAATGATTATTTTTTTGGAAAAGTGATTACGAAACGGGCGTTTTTTGGAAAAGTGATTATTGTTGTTGGCGATTAGTGGGACGATTGCAGGGCTGCCGGTTGCAGTGCCTGCGTTGGTGACACAGATTGCGGGATACCTGGCTGTGGCAGGGACTGTGATGAGTGGAATTAGCCAGGCAAAGGTGGATGGCGGCAATATGGCTAAAAGTAGATGAGATGAATACAGGCGGGTTGTTAGCCGGTTGTTGGTGTGGTGAAGTTCTCTGTGTTTGCAGGGGCCTTTGTTGTATAATGATCTTGAGTTGAACGATGGGGGGAATAAGTATTATTGGAAAAATAAGTATAAGGTTGCTTCCAAAGAGGTTTAAGAAGCTACTTTCATCATTATATGGATTTGGCAGGTCAGACTATACTTTATATCAGTACAATGACAGGTATCACGCTACAGGTATTGATGGTTACTATAGGGTGATTATTTTATTTTCGCTGGCGATAAAGATAGTTATTAAACATACAAATGCCGCTGCTAAATAATTAACAGCGGCAATTTTTTCATCCGTAAAATGATTGACTAATACAATCCTTTAATAAAGAGATATTCTTTTTCTTCTTTCAGTTTTACCTTTGAAATTGCTGCATCTTTCTGTAATAAGAGGATTTTTGTGTAAATGATGATCAGCTGGCGTACTATCGCTCCCAGCAACAGTATTGAAGCTATTACAAAAACTGGCGTGGTCATAAAGAATTATTTAATTGATAAGATAAATTTCGATAATTCGTTCAGATCGTCTTCTGAAAATTTGTCTCCAAAGGCTGGCATCTGTGGAAAATCGGGTCGTTTTTTACCAGGATTTTTGATCCATGCTTTCAGCTTTTCGGGCTGATCATGATAAATACTTACCATCTCCAGCATAGGTGGGCCTACAAGTTTAGCATCTTTCTGATGGCAGGCACTGCAATTGCCTTTAAATAGTGCAGCGCCTTTGGCTACATCGCCAAGTGATGAGTCTATTTCCAGCGTTTCTTCTTCTTCCTGTGGATTGGCCCGGGCTTCGGCAGATAGTTTTTCAAACTCCGCAGTTTTGGCGGCCATCAGTTGTTTGTGAGGCGCAAGTGCATTAGCACGGTATACGTGCCGGCCACTTCCCATAAACAGTACAGTTGTACCCAGGGCGACCACTACTTTGCCAAAATGCCTGTCAATTTTTTCTGCTGGTCCTGTAATTGCCTTCCATATCCAGATCATTGCAGGAATAGCAATAGCAGCGCCTGTCAGGATGATAGCTATAAGATTCCAGCCTATTCCTTTTGAGGGTAATGTCATCAACACCAGCGGGCCTATTAAGAACTGGAAAGCGGAGGCCGCCAATGTCAGTGAATAAGCCTTTTTCTTGATTTCGTATCTGGATAGCTTCGTATAGAAACTTTCAAACGGATAGTTCTTTCTTCCTGTGTACCAGAATAGGAATAATCCAGTTACACCCAATGAGGCGCAGATGAAATGAAGGTAGCGCGGAAACACATTCGGTAATAACAGGGCACTCATAAAACCTTTGATTGTTCCCCACTTTTCAGGAAATAGCATCAGGTTGATGTTTACCAGGAATATTAACGGGATAAACAGGAATATAGCTACTGCGGCAGCGATAATTGAAAGATGCAAAGCTTTATTCTGTGCGAGACTTTTCCATGTGTATTTATGCAGGTAAGTCAGCAGAAATGCGATAGTGACCAATGGGATAATAGATATCCACATCAATCCGGTAAGTGCATTGGCAGAATAAAAGTAAATGCTGTAAAGTGTATTGATACTTAATAATGGGGCTACGCCCAGTACTACGGCCAGACTTTTATTGACGGTGATTGTTTTTGCAATTTCGTTTGCCAGACTATCATAGTCTTTATCCTTTAGACCTTTTATTTCAGCCCATAGTGTCAGGATGGATCCTCCCAGCATGAGATTCACAAATACAATATGTGCCAGAAATGAAATGACAAGTAGTACTACCAATAGCCATTCCGGCAATGGCAAATCCAATGGTATATCTCTTGGTACAGGAGTGGTTGCCTGCAAAAAGTAAAGCATGCCTGCGTTTGATTTTAATGAAATAATTTGTTTAACTATTGGTCTGCAAGTTTTTTCTCCTGCGTTTTTTCTTCCTGTTGTTTTTCCATAACAGTCCTGGCAGCTTCCATATCATTGAGCTTATTAACGGTTACTCCTTCTGTTTGTGCTCCTTCCAATACTTCTTTTGTTTCCTGCACATATTTGATATATGCTACAAGTGCTTTCAGCTCCTGTTTATTACCAGGGAAAGGTGGCATATAGGTACGTGCATTGTGCATAGTTGGAATATAAGCTTCCATTGCGTTTTCGCTCAATGGTTTGCCGAATCCATACATCCGCTCAAATACATAAGTAATAGAATTGACGCCCTGTGTGGTATGGCAGCGGCTGCAAGAGAGCATGAAAACATTACGGCCTGCTTCAATTTTATTATCAGCTGTTACTTCCGGTGTACTGGTATAGGTTGCATATTTGAGGATACCGTCTTTTTTATACAACGGATAGTCTTCTTCTTTAAGCAGATTGCTATACATATAGCCTCCAATGACGTATGGTTTCCGGATGAACTCTCTGACACGTTCAAAAATGCCAAGAAATCCAAAGGAGATGATGCAGGCAACCAGTGCTACCGGAAACCTCATCCACCCTGATTTTAGTAATCCCAGTAATGCCAGCAGCAATACCACTACTATTGCAACGAGTATCACATATTGCAACAGGTTATAGTATTGTGAAAAGTCAATAGTGCCAATGGCCGTACTCATATTTGCCTTCATGGCAGTAGGCATCACCCTATAATAATTAATAGCGCCGGCGAGTGAAAAGGGGGCCCAACAAAGTATCCAGGCAGATGCTGACCGCACAGCTTTTTTCCTCATGTCTGTTCCGGTTGTTGTAAACAGGGTGATCAGCATGAGGCCAAATACCCCACCGATCAGCATAGCTGTAGGTGTACGGAACATTAACTGTGGCAGATAAATCGGGTTTGTAAAACCATTAAGCAGGCTATGATGCGTTTTCCAGTTACCGGGATCCATCATAAAGCTGAGAATGGATACAATAATTGCCATGGTTATCCAGGAAAATATAGATAAGAACCAGCCAAATCTGATGTGCCTGAGTTTGGAAGTCAATGATTTATTTGCATTATTCCAGGTGAGGAAATAAATAACAATCAATATTACTTCTGTTACAAACACCAGCCATTCGGTGAACCATGCCCAGTAGAAAACCCTGATGAGACTACCTATAGATGCAGGACTAACCAGTGCTACAGAGAACCAGATGCCAACGCCGGTCATAGCGCCCAGGGTGGTAGTAATGATGAAGCCAACTTTCATCATTTTGTACACCATTTTATCCCAGTTTGCATCTGTAATTTCTCCGGTATCACTATTTTTTACGCCCTTCTGTTCCAACCATGTCACTAATGGAATGAAACCGACAGCGAGGCCATGATTAATAAGCACATGAATGATGGCAATCATGGCTATCAAAAAACGATCGTTTAGCCAATCGAGATGAAATAATGGGAAATCCATACTAATCTGATATTTATTTCACAAAGTTCGTAATATCATTACATGTCCAGTTCTGATTAAAGGGACGAGTGTATAGATATTGAATACTTTACATTTTCATTTTCAACACTAACGTTTTCAAATTCGTTACTCTGCTTTTTCATGATCATGGCTCTGATAAAAAAGCAAACTAAAAGACATATAAAGAGTAACAGCGCTACACGGTTGATGAAATAGATATATCCTATTGCTTTTTGATTATTGTTATTCATGATTTGAGTGTTTTTGATTTTCTGAAATTTTCCGGTGTGATACCGGTTTCTTTTTTATAAAAGGTGATGAAATAAGATGCACTTTCAAAGCCCAGCTCGTAGGCTATTTCAGCTACAGACTGAGCCGTGTGATGCAATAGTCTGCCAGCTTCTTTTACAATTCTGGATCTGATTATACTACCGCTGGTAGTGTGATAAAATTCATGGCAGAGCTTATTCAGGTAATTGGTTGTAATGTGTAACTGGTCTGCATAAAAGGATGGATGACGATGATGCGCATAGTTGTCCTCAACCAGTTGTTCGAACCGGATGATTTTTATGTGCTTTATGTTTTTTTCTTCCTTTACAGGCAGTTTAAATATTGATCTGTCTAATTCGTGTAAGAGTATATTTAAATAGGATCTTAACAGGTCATGTTTTCCTTCAAATATATTTTCGAATTCGTTTTGTATCTGCATCAAAAGATGATCCCATTTACCTGACTGTTCATGACTGATCCTTGTTGCAATGGATACATGTTGTGTCATGAATGCGAACCTGTGCAACACATTATTATTATACCGTAATGAAAAGAAATGCTCTGTAAAGCACACCATAAAGCCGGTTGCCCTGTTATTTAAATCTAAGCAACAGATACTGTTCGGTTTTGCAAAAATTACTTTTGGCCCTTCTGCATGGATTTTTTCATTATCAATAGTCACCCACCCCGCAGCATCCCATACATAAATTAGCATGTAATAAGATAGCCTGTGCAGGTGCTCCAGAAAAGGATAGTGTAGTAAGAGATAAGGAAGTACGTCTATCCGGAAATCGTTTGTATCCGGGCCAAAAGTAGATAATGAGTAAACCGGGATTGCCTCCCTCATAGTTTATTATTAGTACTTACTGGTGAATAAAAAGGTTAGTTCAGTTGAAACTAACTGATGGGTGGGCGAAGAATAGGGTATTTGATACCGCTTAACAGCGCTGTAGTGATATCGGGAAATTCATTTAAAATAATGGCAACAGGGCATGATTGTGCTGTTATCTCAATATCATGCACCCAAAGTGTGACTGGAGCCTGTTTCAGTTCGACTGTTCTTTTTTCTCTTTCCTGTTCTTTTTCCAGTTGTTTTTCAAGGAAGCAGGCACCTTTACAAATTGGCATCCTGTCAAACCTGTTAATGCAATAATTAGCTGCGATGTAGTCCCGTTCCAGATAAAACAGTCCTACCAGCCAAACATTGGCAGTTGTCTGAATGAACAGAGAGAAGATAAGTAATATGGCTGCAAGCCTTTTCAAATAATATTTATGTTTTTTCTTTTAACAATATATGGATATCCCGGATGAGTCGTCCGGTTTCGGTACTATCAGTGCCATCATATACTCCCCGGATATGCCTGTTTTGGTCAATTAACAAAAAACCGCCGCTGTGGGTAAAGCCTCCAGGTATTGTGCTATCAGGGTATACAGTGGCATAATAGGATGCTGCCAGTTTATAAATAGTATCTGCAGGGGCTGTAACAAAGTGCCATCGTTCAGTTTGCACACCAAGGGATGTGCTATAAGCTTTCAGGCGGGGTATGGTATCGTATTCGGGGTCGATAGTATGTGAGAGGAAGTTGACGTTTCTGTTATCATCAAAGGCGTGATATACTTTTAGCATTTCCTTTGTCATAGTCGGGCAGATAGTAGGGCATGACAGGAAGATAAAATCTGCAACATAAATTTTGTCTGCAAAGGTATTGTTGGTAACCTGGTTACTATCCTGATCAGTAAGTGTAAAGTTTGTAATAACCGGATAGATCGTATCGGTTATTCCTGTGACAGGATTTGTTCTGTAATCAGCATCTCCCAGCATGGGTAGTTTGCCAGGTTGGGTATGGCAGGAGATGAGTCCTGCTGTGATAATAAGTAGTAACGCTGTCAGTATCTGCGTTTTCATACATGTTAATTTAAAGGTATGCTGCTTTTTTTAGCAGCATACCTTTCATCCTTTAAAATCGCACTGCTATACTGGCAGAAATTCTGCGCAGCATTCCGGGAGTAAAGGTGCCGGACCCACCTGTATAGTAGGCCTTGTTGCCAATATTATCTGCAATAATAGCAAATCTGTATCGTGCATGATTGTAGAACAAAGATGCATTGATGATTGTGTAACTATTGAGGTAAAACTGGCCATTGATTGTATTATTAATAATCAGATTGCGGGATGCATAATTACCGCCGGCTCCGATTCCTAATCCGATTGGTAGCTGATAGCTGGCATAGAAGTTCACCATTTTATCAGGACCGGAACTAACAGGGCGTAGTCCTTTGATAGTACTGTCTGCCGATGTCATATTACTATCATTGTAAGCGAAGCCTGCATTGAGAAATAATCCTTTCACCGGTTTTGCCTGCAAATCGATTTCGACACCTTTGCTGTACTGAGAACCTTCCTGTATGCTATAAGTGGGATTAGCCGGATCGGTTCTTACTGTATTGTTTACCTTTATATCATAGTAGCTGACAGTAGCACTTAAAATATCTTTTGCCAGATCGGCCTTAATACCACCTTCCAGTTGGTTTGCGTACTGGGGCTTAAACGTTGACACGGTACCATCAGGTTGTGTGACTGGTGCTACGTTCTGAAATCCATTGGTATAGTTGCCAAATACGGACAGATGATCTTTCAGGATTTCATATACAAATCCAAATTTCGGGGAAAATGATGTTTGTTCATAATTCCCGGAAATAGCCACAGTGGCGGTATTGGTAGTCCCCTTATTGTCATATCGATCTACACGCAAACTAATCATCACATTCAGGCGGTCGGTAATATTGAGCACATCTGAGGCGTAGGCTGCATAGGTATAAATCGAACTGGATGAGTATGTGGGTGTGTAATTATTGAGTTTGGTATTGATTGCTGTGGCGTTAATTGCATTGTATGATGGCATACTGCCGTGGAGGTTAAGTGTATCAAATGATACGCGTCCACTTCTTCCATTGAGTGCATTGGAGGAGAAGTTGGATGTATTCTGGTAGAATTCAAGTCCTGCCACCAGGCGATTGCGCAATTGCCCGATTTTAAAATCTCCAATAAAGTTTTGCTGCACCTGGCGAATGATGTAAGTACTGGTCAGGTATTGGGAGACATTTCTAATTAGCAGGCTATCTCCTTTTGGTAAACTAAAAGTAAGATAGTTGCCGGTATTCTCTGCACGGGTACTGATCAGATTAGTTTGAGAGGTCCATTGGCTGGAAATCTTATAATTAATCTGGCCATAAAAACTAATATTCGGGTCTTTTAAAGTAATGCCATTATTGCTGTAAGACCGTTTATATTCCAATGGCAGTGCTTCAGGTGTAGCTGCCCAGGTTTGTGTGGAACCGGTTTGTTTTGGTCCTGTGGGAATGAACTGAGGCATAGAGGTACTTTCACGGGAATATATTTCTGCATCCAGGAAGAATGTAAGTCTGTCACTTGCTTTATAGGTCAGACTGGGAGCTACAAAAATACCACGAAGGAAGCCAGCATCCTGAAAACTCCCTTCGTAATGATAGGCTGTATTCACACGCATCAGTGCTGTTTTGTCTTTATTGAGCGGGGTATTGATATCTGCGGTAAATCTATTGAGGTCATAGCTACCTCCCTGAAAACCGACTTCTACCATTGTGCTGTCAAAAGGTTTTTTGGTAATTCTGTTCAGCACACCGCCAAATGATACCAGAGAGCTACCAAAGAGTGCACCTGAAGGTCCTTTGATAACAGATAACTGTTCTACATTGGCCATATCCATATCACCGGTCACATATCCTGCTACGCCATTGCGGATATAATTTCTGGTATTAAAGCCTCTGCTAATGTAGTAGGACGATACAGATGCCCATCCTTTGCTGACACCGGGTGCATTCCTTGTAATAATGCTGTTCAGATCGGTAAGGCCCTGTTCACGAATAAGCTGGTTGGAAATGGTGGTAATCACCTGTGGATTTTCCAGGTAACGAAGTGGCAGTCTGGCACTGAAAGAGCTAGCTTTATCTTTGGCGCGTACCAGGTGAGTACCAATAGTGACTTCATTTAGCTGTCTGGTAGATCTGTTTAGCTCGAGAGTTAAAACTAAATTTTTTCCCTGGCTGATGATTATATTTTGTTTGGTGGCAGTATATCCGGCACCCGTAGCCATCAGTGTATAAGTGCCGGTTTGTATTTTATTGATGATAAAAGTTCCTTCTTCATCGGTCACTGCTCTGTAGGAAGTTCCTTCAAGACTGATTACAATATGGGAGAGCGGATCACCAGTATTGGTGGTGATTGATCCCTGGATCGATTGACCCAGTGCTGGTATTGTGAATAAAAAGAGAATTAAAAATTGAATGTATTTCATGTTTGTGCCGTTCGTCTTTATTTTATATACTTCCCTGGATTTTTTAAGAAGTTTTTTTTACATGTTTCTGAGCAGAAGTAATATGTTTTACCTTTGTATTCAGTATTTATTTTTTTATCCACCATCGGCATTCTACAAACCACATCTGATGCAGAAGTATCAAGATTGTTCATATTCATGGGATGGGCATCCCTTTGAAATTTCATACCTGCACCAGGTAAAGGCCATGCTTCTTCGCGATGTGGGTAATATTGCATACCTCTGGCCACCATACTGCTCATTCTATCGCCACTATAACGTTCTACCAGATGAAGTGCACCATCAATTCCGGAGGTGACCCCTGAAGTAGTAATAATATTTCCTTCATCTACATACCTGACCTCTTTTACTAAAGTAAGGTTAGGAAATGTTTCACCGAAATCGTCTGCCACGAAGAAATGGGTAGTAGCTTTATGATGATCCAGAATACCGGCTGCTCCCAGCAGGTAAGCTCCAGTGCATACAGACATTGTTACTGCCACGCTATCTTTGTATTGCCTGATAAATGAGCACATGGCACTATCTTCCCGGAGAGAATCGATTACTTTCATACCTGCTCCTGGAATCACCAGCACATCTGGTTTGGGCATATTGCTTATCTGATAATCGGGTTGTATACCTATATGACCATCTGTAAATACCATTCCTGGTTTAAATGCGACTGTATACACCTGGTACTGGCCCCTGGTCACACTCCCAGCCTTAATAAAAACATCAGCAGGTCCGGCAAAGTCCTGTAATTCCATTCCATCGTAAGCTAATACGGCCACTTTTATAACAGGTTTTTCTGCGGGGATATTTTGTGCAAAAACAGCTCCTGTCCCCCAGATCAGGGAGATAAATACAAAAAGTTGTCTCATTATAGATTATTAAAAGTTAGATGTGGTCCTGTACATTCTCAAACAGTTTGATATGTACATATTTCTCATAGTATTTTATAACCATGATTCTGAAATATATTCTGATTACCAGCGCCAATACCACTGCTAACATGACAATAGCAGCCCAAAGACTACCTTGTTCAGAGACCAATAATTTTCCGTAATTGTAGACGCAATATAAAAGTGAAACTGCGGCTGCCAGGCGGAAAAGCTGTCTGAATTCCGGGTATAAATAGCTGGGCCTGATGCGGGTAAAAACCGCATTGAACAAATTTTTCATAATCTATCGTTAGGTGATGCAAAAGACAAGCTCATGTAAATAAATTACATGGCATTTCAGTGAAGTATATATCAACTAACAGGAGGGAGGATGGAAGTGAGAACGGGGCATTTCAACAATGGTGATATCATTATCGAAAAAATATTTATCTGATATAATGATGAAGGCCGGGTTATTTAGCTGAATGGAGGGAAAGGTTGAAACGACAAGCTCACTACTGTTTTCGCTTCTTTTTTCCGGCGCTTTGTTTTCCTTGTTTTCTTCCTGTTTCAGCTTCTTCATCATCTGGCACTTACCGTTACAGTGCATGGATGGCCGGGCCTTGTTTTCGCAATTTTCAGCAAATGTGGCTGTATTGGTATAATAGTCAAACACAATGAGTGCCTTATTTAATGACTGGGTCATTACGACCGTCATTAATAGAAGTACTACTATTTGTTTTAATATTCCCAATACGCGATTTTTTGCAAAAATAGCCTTTATAATGGAAATATAAGGGTTCATTTAATATTTTATAATATGCCCTTATGTGATTTGATTCGTAAAATATATTAGTTTTGCAGATCAATTGCCAGCGTATCTGTTCATGAACCATTGCTTAAAATATATTATCCTCTATCTGACAATGGTTGCTATTTTTATATCAACCTTTAGTAAGAGTATTTTACTTTTACGGTTCTACATGAATCAAAGGGCGATTGTTGAACAATTTTGTATCAATAAGGACAAACCAATGATGCATTGTAATGGTCATTGTTATTTAAGAAAGCAGATGCAAAATGAACAGCAACAGGAGGAAGCGCTTGCTGATGCCTGGGGCAAAAATGAAATGTTTGTTTGTCATGTGAATATCCCCCTGCTACCTGCAGCAATTTCCTCTGAGCCTATAGATATTAACCAGTTTGTGCCAGGTAAGATTTCCCTACATCTGCGTTTAATTGATAAAAGATTGTTGAAACCTCCCATTGCTGCCTAAAGTCTTCAGTCATTTATTCAATCGTTTAACTTAATCCAATACTTGTCCTGTTTTAATTACAGCGGGATAATCCTTTATGCATTCCATCCATCCTGCTGACGATGAATCAGCATCATGATTGGCTTGCCTTTAATACAACAACAATGAAAGAGGTTTTATACATTTTATCAGGGATTTTTTTATTCACGAATGTACAGGGGCAGTCTATTAAAGGGACAGTTTCAGCTGTCAACAACAATGGCATTGATGGTGCTACTATTACAATTTTAAATGCTGGCAAGTCTACTTCATCTGATCGGGCTGGTGATTTTAAGTTTGCCGGTATCTTACCTGGAACATATCAATTAAGCGTTAGTGCTATTGGGTTTGCAACAAAGATTATTGGTGCAAAGGTAGTGGCTGGTCAGGTAACAGAATTGCATATTACCTTGACGGAACAGAACCGGCAATTAAGTGAGGCTGTTGTAACGGCTAACAAGCGGGAAGAAGATATCATCAAAGTCGCCACTTCTATCACCTCACTTTCAGCCAAAAAGATCGAAGACAACCGTGTGTGGGGGTTAGGAGACCTGGCAGCTATAGTACCCAATTATGCTTACCAGGAGCTAGGTGTGGCTTACCAACAGATACAATCTATCAGAGGAATTCAGGCTTTCAGTGAGAATCCTGCTGTTTCTACCTATATAGATGATGTAAATAACCTTGATATTTTGGCTAATGGTGCGGCCTTAACAGATGTAGAGCGTATAGAAGTATTAAGAGGGCCCCAGGGAACCTTATTTGGCAGAAATGCAATGGGAGGCGTGGTAAATATTATTACAAAGAAACCTACAAATAATGCAACTGGATTTGTAGAAGCTGGTGCAGGCAACCTGGCATTGCAACGTTTTAGTGCAGGTATAAAAACGCCTATTGTAAAAGACAAATTGTTTTTTGGATTTACAGGATTGTATCAATCAAAAAATGGATTTTATGTGAATGATACCACTGGCACTGGGGCTACAGATGGCAGTATAAATGGAAAAAGATTAGGGGATGTCAAAAATATTTATGGCAATCTGTTTTTAAAATGGCTGCCTACAAGCCGGTTAATGTTTACATTGAATATAAAGGGACAAAGAGACTGGAGTAATAATTCTACTTATATGGTTTCCCAATTTAATGATTCAGTCGGATTTGCTGATCCTAACAAACTTAATCTTGGCAGAATTGGGCAAGACCAAAGAAATATATTCAATAACTCTCTTGTTGTTAAATATTCGGCAAGCTCATTTACCATTACTTCTATTTCTGCCTACCAAAACATCCGTATGGGATATAAGGATATTTATTTCCCGGGATATTATAGTTCCTTTTATGACAAAAAGCCGGGCGAATTATTGCCTCCGCAGGTGGTGTATAGTGAAGAAGTACGTATTAATTCGAACAGCGATACAAAGTTGCAATATACTGCAGGTATATATGGATTTTCACAAAAAAGTCATGGCGGGGATAACGTGTATGAGTTATCTGCGGCTGATGCAGCCACATATGGTTACCCGGATGGATCATATATTATCGCCAGGAATGATGGCAAAAACTACGGACTGGCTGGCTTTGGAGAAGTGAGCTATCAGCTGACAGATAAACTAAAGGCGACGGTTGGTCTGCGTTATGATTACGAAAACAGGCAATCTACTTTCAACGGTTTTGGAGATGCCATCCTCATGAATGGCGAAGTGACCAACTATGTACCAGATACTACTGCCAAAGGGACTTATTCTGCATTTTCACCAAAATTTGTACTTAGCTATGCGGTGAATAGCCATTCGAATGTGTATGCTAGCTACAATCGGGGGTTTCGTGCAGGTGGTATAAACGCGCAACGTTTTACGACAAGTACTAATGCTAAGCAGACTTTTGATCCTGAATATTCAGACAACTTTGAAATTGGGTATAAGACAAACCTTGCACAAAATAAAGTTAGCATTGCAGCATCTGCATTCCTGATAAAATGGAAAGATATGCAGATGAGTAACATCGTTGCACCATTTACCTACGCTTTGGAAAATGTTGGTAATTCCCGGTCGATGGGGCTGGAACTGGAAATTTCTGCTATACCGGTGAATGGTTTACAGCTGGATGGCAGTGTAGGATTGAATAAAACCAAATATGAAGATTTTGATTTGGTCAGGGTAGATTATGCTACAGGGATAGAGACAAAAACACCTATAGCAGGGAATAGTTTGTCCAACACACCCAGCCATACAATTTACCTGGCAGCACAGTATGAATTTGGGCTTACCAAAAAAATGAGAGCAGTGATCCATGGGGATGTACGTAATATAGGCACTTATTATTCTGACATGCAAAACACGATCAAACAACCTACGTATACTTTGCTAAACACCAGGGTTGGATTAAACTATGACAACTATGGGTTATTCTTTTGGGGACAAAACCTGAGCAATGAGCGATATCTTTTATACGGTAACGGTGATAATAGTTTTGGTAGAAATGTGATCATGTCAGGCCCAAGAACTTATGGTGTGACTTTAAGCGCAAGATTTTAAAACTATTTTTCATTTTGAATAAAAAAACAATGAAGAAAATTATGTTGGCATTTGCAATAGTTACCACTATTGTGTCCTGTAAGAATAAAAAAGAAGCTACAGATGTTAAGGCGAAAGGTCATGACGAGCAACTGGCGGAAATGTTTCCTGCACCCAAAGTTGATATCAAGACGGTAGGTATTTTATTATACGATGGATATTCAACCCTGGATGCCATGGGGCCTTATAATGTATTGGGAGAGTTAATGGGAACAAATGTCTTTTTTGTAGGGTTACACAAGGGCCTGGTTGCAGATGGCAGAGGCATGAAAGTACAGGTAGACACTTCCATTGATGAAGTAAAGCATTTGGATATTCTTGTCATTCCTGGCGGTTTTAAAGAGACCTACGAATTGACAAAGGACACTAACCTGCTTAACTGGATCAGGGCGATAGACTCATCATCCGTCTATACCACAAGTGTCTGCACAGGTGCATGGATACTGGGCGCTACAGGCGTATTAAAGGGTAAAGAGGCAACAACACACTGGTGGGGAAAGAAGATCCTTGCAGCGGAATTCGGCGCAAAGGTGCAGCAAAAAAGATATGTAAGAAGTGGTAAGTACTGGACCAGTGCAGGTATCACTGCTGGAATGGATATGGGCCTTGCGCTAATCAACGAGATCAGAGGAGAGAATTATACGAAAGCAATTATGCTTGACCTGGAGTATGATCCACAACCCATTTATAAAGGAGGAAGTGATTATAATACAGATACTACCATCGTAAACGCGATGCGTACTATGTATGATATGGGAATGGAAAAGGTATTGCATCCGGTCACTACATATGAGAATATTAAATTTGATAATAATAAAGACCCGTTTTGTGGAATGCCAATAACGACTGGGGTAGTGGATACAGTTCATTATAATGGAAAGATATATGGATTTTGTAGCAAGGGGTGTAAAGATGGATTTATGAAGGATCCTGCTGCATATGCCGGGTTATATAAATAGCAATTTCATCATCATGTGCAGCTGACACTGCATATGATGATGCGAAAAATTCCATCAGCAATCTGTTAAAAAAGGTGCGCTATCAGTTGATATGAAAATAATGATTATTAAAACAATATGAAGAAGGAAATTACAGGAATTGTAATGATGACACTTGCCTTGTTCCCTATCAGCGCAATAGCGCAGGAATATGGTAAAAAGGACTTAGACACAATTACGATCAGGACGAAGACCATTAACGTCACTGATTCTTCAAGTTTTCAGGCCGCAAGACTCCCTATAAAGGACTATGAAAACCCACAGGTTGTCAGTTCAGTGAATGGAAGATTGATCGCAAACCGAAATAACTATACTCAATCTTCAATGCTTAATAATGTAGCCGGCATAACGCCAAGCTGGGCCGGTATAGCTCCTAACATTACTATCAGGGGATTTAGAACAAGACCTAACTTTAGAAATGGATTAAATGCATTTCTTGCTTACAACAGTGAAACTATCAATATAAAACAGTTAGATGTTATAAAAGGTCCGGCAGGCACTTTGTTTGGTAGTGCGAATGTAGTGTTTGGTGGTATTGTCAACAGCATTTCCTACAAACCCGAAGATGCCACCTTTACCAATATTGAACTCGCAGGAGGGAACAACAATTTCCAAAGAGGAACAATCGATATAAACACCTTCCTGGATTCCAGCCATTATGCATTGTTTCGTTTGATGGGTGCATATACCTATAAAGAAAGCTTCCAGGATGATGGATTGTACAGGAATATTTTTCTGGCCCCTGGCTTTTCTTATAAAGTAACTCAGAAATTGCAACTTGAGCTGGAAGCAGAATTTGAAAGACGTACATCTACCAACAGTACATTGCTTACTCCGGCCAATCCTTTAGTGAATGGCGTATTGACAAACACCCAAAGTGCTGGCAATTTACACCTGGATTACAAAAAATCCTATACAGATAATAGCCTGCTGTGGAGAACAACCGGACTTAATCTGTATGCCAGGGCAATTTACACCCTGTCAAACAGGTGGAGGTCTGAAACGAATCTGGTCAGTGTATATGGAACATCTAATGGCACCTACCAGACCAATACGCTGGTCCAAAACAATGCAGCAGTAGCCCGGAAAATGTTATACTATAACCCGGAAAATATGATCAGTCAGCAAGTCCAGCAGAATTTTACCGGAGATTTCAGAATAGCAAACTGGCGTAACCGTTTGGTGGCGGGGATAGATTATTATCATTATATCTATTTGGCGGATTATAGTAGCCTGGGCAGGAATTTTGATACAGTATCCATCGCTAATCCTGGTAACACTGGTGCAAAGTTGACAGAGCAATATCTATTAAACTTACTGAATGGTTCTACTCCTTACAGGACAAAATCAGAACAAAACATTTATTCAGCATATTTATCCGATGTTTTAAATCCAATAGAGGCGCTATCCATTACACTAAGTGCCAGAGTAGATCATTTAAATAACCTTGGCACATTAGACCAGAATACAGGTGCCGTTTCAGGAAAATACAATCAGACAGCATTCTCCCCAAAATTGGGGATAACCTGGCAGTTGATACCACGAACGATTACTGTATTCATCAATTACATGAATGGCTTTCAAAACGTTGCACCAACATCTCAATCAAATGGTACTGTAATGAATTTTAAGCCTCAATATGGTAATCAGCTGGAAGGTGGCGTGAAAATTTCTACTGGCAACCGGAAACTGAATGCAACATTCAGTTATTATGATATTAACGTGTCGAATGTTTTACGTACCAGCCCTAATGACAATACCCTTTATATCCAGGATGGTAAACAATATAGCCGGGGGCTGGAAGCCGATCTGTCAGCACAGCCTTTTCCTGGATTGTTCATCCATGCAGGTTCCGCTTATAATAATAGCAAACTAACTTTGGCAGATGCTAATACGCAGGGCTTAAGACCTGTTAACTCCGGTCCGGAATGGTCTGCCAACTGGTATGTGAATTATCGTTTTTTAAGAGGAGCAGTTAGTGGTTTTTCAGCTGGGTTGGGCGGCTTTTATGTAGGACGCGATCTGATAATTAACAGCAAATCAGCCGGACAATTCTATACGGATGAGTATACGCTATTCAACGGTACGGTTAGCTATGAGCATAACCGATTTACCTGGGCATTTACAGCAGATAACTTATTAAATACTAAGTACTACTATGGCGGGCGGGGTTTTATAAGCCCTGGAGCATTGCGTCAATGCATAATATCTGTAAAAATGCACTTTTAATCAGCTCAAAATTAAGTATGAAGATAAAGCAGTTCACAAAACTATCATTTAAATTGCATAGCTGGCTAGGTCTTATCCTGGGGCTGCTTTATCTTTTCCTGGGGGTTTCCGGTAGTATGTTGGTTTTCCAAAAGGAGATTGAGCAATCATGGTGCAAGGATCTGCATCAGATAGATGTACCTGCAGCTGCTGAACGAATTCCCTTAGATTCGCTATATAGGAAGGTCATCTTTGAACACCCACATATACGCAGGATGATGGTCCGAAAATTCCCTGAAAATCCGTCAGACTGCTATGAGTTTATGCTTTATCTATATCAGCAGGGACCTACTGATAACTATTTATATAGTGTATTTATTAACCCTTATACCGGTGAAATTATCAGGGAGGGAAATTTCCGTTCCGGGAAAACATCTTTCTTCAGATGGCTTTACTCCGCTCACTATTGTTTCCAGATCGATAAACCTGGACGACTAATGGCAGCTATTATTGCACTATTATTTATCATTAGTCTCTTTACAGGTATTGTCATTTACAGGAAACAGATAATCAAGGTGGTCACGTTCCGGGCAAAGTTTAAATTCGGGAACAAAACATCCTTTTTATCATCACTTCATAGGATAATAGGAGTATGGTGCCTGGTAGCCAATTTTATCTTATTTTTTACCGGTTTTTGGATGAATAAGTCACTCTTCCTACCAGCTGAATGGGAAATAGTTCCATATCAGCCTAAAACCTTTTTGATTAAAGGAAACCTTGATCAAATTTTGGAGAATGCAAGAAATGTAGCTGGATTTACACCTGTTTCAATAATGATTTCGGCTGAAAGAGAAAGGGATATTGTAGTCAGTGGTGTTTTTTCATCTACTACAAATTTGCTTTATAAAGGTAAAGGAAGTGATCTTTATTTTGACAATTATACAAATCAGCTCAAACTTATTGATCGGATTGAAGAAAAGTCTTTTCCTGACCGTTTATACTGGATGCTCAAACGGTTGCATGTAGGAGATTTTGATAGTCTTCTTTTACGGTGGATATATGTGATTATCGGTTTGACACCTGGCATACTTTCACTCACGGGTTTTTATTTGTATTGGAGGCGAAGATGGAATGGTAAGAAGATTATACATTGATTTTCAACATACCTGTTCAACCAGGTGTAGAATTGGATAGTAATGAACCTGGCAATTTAGGAATTCATTGCATCCAAAAAATATTAATATTTAAGGTGGTTAAAAAGACACTCAAATTAGCAGTTTATCATTTGATTTGATTGTTAACCACAAATAATGTTTTTAGGATTGGAGGGCGTCTTAAATAAAGGCGCCCTCTACATATGGAGGTCGTGTTAGAATACATTATTTTCAATAAAAGCCAAAGCCATCCTAAAACCTTTAGAATGGAAGATTTTGAAAACTTAATTCAAGCTGATAAGTTATGGGCAAGAAAATTTGATGCGACCCTGGATATTGATATTATTAATCGATTACTAATTTCTATTAAAGAATAGCACATGAGGTTTATCATTTCTTTTCTTATCGTAATTATTTGCCCATGTTTACTTTATGGGCAAAAAAAATTCAAACTAACTTTAGTAGTGCCGGATAGTACCGTCGCCAAGAATTTTTCTTGCTACTACTATGAATTTAGCCGAAGGGCGTATTTACCAATTACCCCCTCTTATAATAATAATCAGGTAACCTTCTCTCATAGCTATAATACTTTATATGCACAGCTTTTTATAGATTATGGCTCCGGAAAAGCTAAACCAGGTATTTCAATTGTCACTACAGATAAACCTGCTATAGTGACAATCTCAGGGCCTATCAACGAAGCTGCTCCCTTCAATAATTATACATTAAAGAATGCGCAGAATTTTGACCAGGAAAGTTCTGCCATGATTGAATACATAAAAGATACTAGAAATAATTATCTGCGAATGTATGATTCAATTACCCCAAAATTGATTTCAGGGGATAGCCTTAACTTTAATAAACTTAAAGCAGCAAAAATTGCGATGGAATCCAAACGACTGGATTACATCTGTAGCCATCCTAATTCCTATTACTCCTTTATTTCGTTTGAAAAGTATTCCATTGGAGTTCTATCCCCAGGATTGCTTTTACAGCGGTTTTCGAGCACTTTTCCAGCAAAATTCAGAAATTGTGAGGAAGGTATTGCCATTAAAAATTTTTTAATGAATAGAGCCGTTTTAGAAGAGAAGAAAAAAGCCTTATCATTCACGACGAAAGACATCGACAATAATCCGGTTATATTGAAAAATATCTATGCCAGGAAGCATGTATTACTTGTTTTCTGGGGCACCTGGTGCAAACCATGTATAGAAGAGATTCCTTTATTGAGAGAAATAAGAGTGCAGTATTCTAAAGAACAACTGGAAATAATATCGGTGGCGAGCCAGTCAAAGCCAGAGAAAGTCCGCCAATTAATTAAAGAACAACAAATGGACTGGATTCATATTGTTAACCAGGAAGATATTATCCAGCTTTATCAAGTTAATGTTTATCCTGAGATGTACCTGATCGATACTACCGGAGACATTATTTACAAAAGCGCTAATAACCCTACAGCCAGTTTTGAGAATTTGAAGAAAACATTAGATGCTATCCATAATAATTAACGATACCAGTAATTTTACTTATATCAATATTGCAATTCATCTATTTTCCTAATATTGGTCCAAAGGGACAGCCGATTGAAAGGCTTAAGCATCAGTAACCTTAAAATCATTGATAGCACTACCATCAGCCTTTTCGGAGATATTCTCAGTGGTGTGGGTCGTCCAAGATTAGATGGAGCTCGTAGGAAGGGGGGGGAATAAAAGTAAATGCGATGATGGTCGTCCCACGGTAAGAGTTTCATCGATGGTAGCTTCGACAAGGGTGACTTCATGTGGGCTAGCAGAAGTCGTGTGCACGGCGAGCGGAAGACCATTAGCGTCAGTAATAACCATGAGTTTCGTACCCTTGCCGCGCTTGGTCTTTCCAACTCCTGGGCCCCTTTTTTTGCCACCGCAAAGGTGCCATCTATGAAACATTCTGATAAGTTGATTCCTCCTTGTAATTCAAGATCCTGTGCCAGCGTTTCGAGGATCTTTCGAAATATGCCATTCTTACTCCAATGGCTGAAGCGCCTGAAGCAGGTAGAAGAAGATGGAAAACGTCCCGGCAGATCAATCCATGAGGCTCCGGTTCTAAGTATCCAGAGGATCCCATTGATAACCTCCCTGTCACTATGTATACGTGGGCAACCTTTGCCATCCTCTCGTATCGGTTATACTGGAATATGATGCCTTATTAAAGACCATTGATCATCAGTTAAATTTTCGCTTTTTGACATGCTATAAAGATCTTAAAAAAATCTAAAAGCATTTATGAAATGAGTTCTAGAAAACCTGTTTGCCTAAGCGCTGAAAATTCTTTGTGAATGCTGCATATTGGATCAGCAGGCTTTGTAATTCTGCCTTCCTGTTCTAAATATAATTATGAATATTTTCAGTTAACTATAGTTCTCTTCTTTGCTAAACCTGATTAGCATTTTATCGAAACAACGAATGATTTTTCTTTCATAGTTTAAGGTTGATGTTTCTATATGTTTAATAAACTTAGTTTGGTTGCTTATGCTGTCTTGCCCTTTCACACAACTAGGAAGCAATAAGAAAGCAATCGGTATTAATGCGATTAACTTCATGGAAGGGTTACATTTTGTACAGAATTGGTCGAATTGTTAAGCGAAGGAAAATAATTTTTCAATTCAAATAGGTTAATACAGAGTTAAGGCACAGAAAAAAACAGTACCCACAATTATCATATATTCATATATCCATATTATACATACAACTTTATGTTAACTCAGTAGAGCAGGATCATTTTTCCTCGTAAAAATTCTCATTAAGTAAATATCCTGTACTTCTTCCCCCAGATCCATCATTTAACAGGATATTTCGATCTATTAAGTTTTGTATATCGCGAATGGCGGTATCATGAGAGCACTTGGCGATCTTCCCCCATTTGGAAGATGTAAACTTGCCATCAAAGCCATCTAACAGTTTGTTGAGCATTAGTTTTTGTCGATCATTCAAGTCTTTGGTTACTGGATGGTTCCAGAATTTTGCCTTTTTAATGACAGTTGACAATGTATGCTCGGTAGCATTCAATGCACGGCTTAGGCAGGTAATGAACCATATTATCCATTCTGTGATATCTGTTGAGCCTTTTTGAGTACGTTCCAATATGTCGTAATAAGCGCTTCTTTCAGTTCTGATTTGGGCTGACATGCTGTAGAACCGGCGGGAGGTTTCATCAGCCCTAGCCAGTTGCATATCGGTTATTGCACGGGCTATACGACCGTTTCCATCGTCAAAGGGATGGATGGTGACAAACCATAAATGTGCAATAGCTGCCTTTATTATAGGGTCTATTGTATTTTCGCTATTGAACCAGTTAATGAATTGATTCATTTCTGCATCCAGCTTATCTGCATCCGGGGCCTGAAAATGGACTTTTTCCCTGCCCATTCCACCGGAGACTACCTGCATTGGATCATCTTTGGCATTGTTACGCCAGGTGCCGACTACAATTTTATACATACCACTAAAGCCAGTGGGGAACATGGATGCCTGCCAACCGAATAGACGATCGGTAGTCAATGGTTTGGCATGTCGTTGTGTAGCATCCAGCATCATTTCGACAATGCCTTCTACATTTCTGTCAGCAGGGATCAATCCAGCGACTTCGATGCCTAATCGACGGGCGATTGAAGAGCGAACCTGGTCATGGTTTAAGATTTCGCCTTCAATCTCACTGGATTTGATTACATCGAGGGTGAGTGTTTCTAACGTGGCCTCGTCCTGTAAATTAAAGCCTAAACTCTCCATACTACCTAATAGCCTGCCTTGCCTGAAGCGTACATCCGCAAGTATTTCGGTTATTGCCTCCTTATCCCATTGGAAATGGGGCCAATCTTTCAATTGATATAGGTAGATGTAACTCATTCTACGCAAGATTTGCGTCAAATATAGCTAATATTCTTCGCACGAAGAAATATTCTACGCATTTTTTGCGTAGAATGTAGGGCGTAATCTACGCAAGGTCTATCGTGCGATATGTTTGTTTCGGAACCGTATTTGAAAATACGGGAAGAAGCAGAGTGGCTACTGCCGCTTACCTGCAATTTTTGAATTGGTGAAATTCCAATCTCCCCATTATAGCGATGAAGCCATCACCCACGTGGCAGGAACTATACTAGCTCTATGTAATTATAGACTATTTGCTTCATGGCTATAGTATAGCTATACTTCTATTAGTACACCATAAGTACATTAAAAGTACATTTCTATATCCATTCGATATTGAGGTGCTCATTAAGTGTAGTATTAGTACTCATTTAGTAATATAGTTACACTATAATTCCGCCGAAGGTTTTAACATTGTTCTTATTACCCCCAAAATTGTTTGTTATGGCACTTGTAAAAGACAACATACTCCTTCAACTTGTCAGAGGTACCCTCGGCGATCAGATCACGATTTACGAACGGAATGGCCAGATTATAATGGCAAAAAAACGTGGCCCGTCAAAGAATAAGCCGACAACCAAACAGCTGGAAGCCCGGTATAAAATGAAAGTAGCTGCGGCTTATGCAAAATTGATCTTGCAGGATCCTGCGCTAAAGGCTTATTATAAGTCACTGGCGGGTCCTGGTCAGAATGCTTATAATATGGCAGTAAAAGATGCATATAAGTCTCCCGAAGTGCAGCAGATACAGTTCGAAGACACAACGGTGGTCGTGACGGCAAAAGATGAATTTAGGGTAGCAGCAGTGGAAATTCGCATAGAAGATGCGTCAGGTAGTATACTGGAACGTGGCAATGCGGTATTAGGGCGAAATGGTGTGGATTGGTATTATAAGGGGAAAGAATTACCAGCAGGGGGGAAGGTGATAGTAGTGGCGGTCGATCTGCCAGGGAATGAGACGGTGAGGGTGGTGAGATTGGAATAGAAAAGTATTACTTATTCTCAGGGCGTAAAATTCTTTCTTTGTTCCCGATATTAACGCCAATTATTTTTACTGCCTGACAAGTAATAGCGGATGCTTTGTCGTTCGTATAGGCTACCCCTATAGCTACAAATAACGGTTGATCATTGTTTATTTCAATATAAACAGGTCCTGCCTGCAGATCGCTCCTCGCGAACCACGCTGTGCTTCCGCATACTGAAGTGGAGGTATAAGATGCAAGATCTATTCCCACACCCAACAATATAATTTTACAATAAGCAGTATGCACCGGCCACCTGATCCCGGCACATGGAATTGTGAGCGTGATCTTATTCTCAATGCCTGTTATTATTCCGGCAGGAATGTAATTCGATACCTGGTGATCCGGGTCGAACTCATATCCCTCAAAAACCTTTAAATTTTCAATGAGTATTTGCCGCTCGCCTGTTTTGTGGAAGGTGTCTGCATGAATGACATGATGTAGTATAAACTTCGCGAGCCGGTGAAAACGACTGCGATCTGGCTTCATCAAAGCAGCGCAAACCCTGATCAGTTTTGCTGCACGGATGGCGGTTGTAAATTCTGGATTCAGTGTTCTTTTGGGGATTTTCTTTTGGAACTTTTTATTATGAAGATGCAACAATAATTTACTCTTTGCCGGCATAATTAATTTAAATTTTGAGTAGTCCAAAATGGCCATGGGAGCGGCATTATTTCTATATTTGTTTTACCCAAAACAATTATAAACAAAATAAATTTCAGCGTATTGAGCAATGAAAAACGGGACGAAATTGACAGTTTTGAGAAATTTACTGTCAATGGCGAGTATGCATATTTATTTCATGAGTTGATAAGAGCAAAGGCGCTCATGTGGATGATAGATGAATCATTATCTACTGCTTACAGATTATTGAATAAGGCGAAAGTTTCGCTGGATAAACCTTTGACCTATAAATTGACGCTGGGGGAATTTTGCGGTTATTATCGCGATCAGCGGCCAGAGTGGCTAGCGTATCGGTTTTGGAGGTATATGGAAGGTGGAAAGTAAAATCCTTTTTTTAGATGATGGATGATTTTCTTTTTGTTAAACAATCAAATGGGCTTTTCACGAGAGTGGATAGTCAGGGTATTGTGCTGGTGGAGGCATGTGGAGGATGTTCTAAGATCGTTACCACTGGTAGTCATTACCTGGTGAATAGCACGCTGGGGGAACTGGAAGGGATATTGCCTGAGGCACATTTTTGTAGGGTCAACAGATCTTGTTTGGTGGGGATGGGCCATATTAGTGGGTTTACGGTGGAGTCGATTTTTATTTTGGATAAGGAGGTGGCTTTGACGAAGGCGTATGCGGAGAAGTTTTTTGAGCGGGTGAAGGTCGTGTTTTGATTGGTTCATGGCAATTTTGTGAGGAGGACGATGGCGAGGTTGTTTGTGATAGATTGGCTAAAAACCTTTCGTGAACGTAGTGAAGGCTTTTAAAGTATTCATCCCCACCCTCATCACCCTCTTTTCGATTCCTCAATCCCCACTTTTCGATTCCCCAACAGATTTTCTTATTTCGCACCCATTTCTTCCCGATCATTGCTCCAGGAATACAGGCCGTGCCGGGGATAAAAGAGAGGCACCTTTTATCCCACTGTATCCCATCTTTTTCACCCCTTAAAACAAATATCATGGCAAAATCAGCAGCAATGATCTGGAAATCCGCTTCCGGAACCGTAGGGAAAGAACTTACCATTACCACCAAAAGATCCGGTACTGTCCTGATAGGCAAACACCGCAAGGCAAGTTCTGTAGATCCTACGGAAGATCAACTCAAAGTGCAGCAGAGATTTAAACAGGGTACTATCTATGCAAAAGCGGTGATGCAGAACCCTGATCTGAAAGCACAATACCAGGCAGCGGCAAAAAATGACCAATCTGCCTATAACGTGGCCTTACGGGATGCTTTCAAAGCCCCTGAGATCAATGATGTCACCACAGCCGGTTATACCGGTGCTATTGGTACTACCATCACCGTTAGGGCTACCGATGATTTCAAAGTAGCCGGTGTGAGAGTGAAAATCACCAATGCAGCGGGTGTATTGCTCGAACAGGGAGATGCTATACTGTTGGAGAATGGGCTGGACTGGTTATACACCGCTACCGTGTTGAATGATGCGGTGCAGGGTAGTATGATCACCGTGAGTGCAAAGGATCTGCCTGGGAATGAAACGGTGAAGGAAATAGTGCTGTAATCTTAATGAGGCTATTGGATGTTAAGCGGCCAATTGCATTTTAAACCGTCAATTACATTTTAAAACCGCAATTGCATTTTAAAAATCCAATTGCTCCTTCAGACAATCCAATGTCCTCTTTAGAATACCTGGCTGTTTTTAAAAAGCTTCTGCTTTTTTTCTTAATCCCATGTTGCTCCCGATTATTCGGGAGCAACTTTTTTTTGTAAATATCGTAGTGTCTCTTGTGATACTATCCAGTACTGTATTGGTTTTCACGTCATGGTGTCACTTGTGATACCCCTGCTCGTTGCAGTGATGCCCCGGTACTTTGCCCTATGATCAAATTCAATACTCACATGAATCAATTATCTACCTTCGAACACCTGGTGAACGCCACTGGTCAAGCGGATTTTCCTGCCATCCTGCATGAAGAAAAAAACAGGATTATCGCCGAATGGCAGCATACTCTTTATGCAGATGATAACGGATTGAAACAACGCATCCAGCTATATCAAAACAAACTTTTATTCCTGTTGGCAACCATTACGAACCAGTTTCCTCCTGAATTGTTTACCACAGAGCAATCAGACCATCAGCTAGTGCAGCTTTCCTTCACCTTGTATGATCTGTTGTTATACCTTGAAGAGAACTATCTGGCCTACCTGGATCTTAGTTATAACATTTCCCGGCTTCACCTGCTCACAGCCCGCGAGGAATTAGCCAGGGAAACCCTGCTCCTGAACCGGATACTGCCAGGCACTGATGTAATGAATATTGTACACTCTTCTATTAAAGAAACCCTGCGATCGGATCATGTCACTTTCCGGCAGCTTTATTATACCAGGGAGTTGAGCAAATGCCTGCGAAACCTACAGCCAGACAGTCTCCCCGAAGATGTAGACGCCCTGTTGCTTTATATGAATTTTAATGATAGCATGTACCTGAAATATAAACTACAGTTGTTATCAGTAGAGATCAATTCGCATCCGACAACTCATCAACAACTTACACAAACAAAATGGTTGTTGAAAATGAATAACCAGCAGCAGGAACAGTACGGTTATGCATACAATATTGATCAACTATCACTAAAAGACCAGATCAGTGACTGGCTAATGCATGAAAGTGAATTCCTGGAATATAAAATCAAGATCGATGAAACAATGCCCTCACAAGAGGTGGCCCGGTGGCACAATTTTAAAGTGAAAGTAGATCTGTCTGTCAATGAATTGGCCTTCCTGTTACGGCTAATGATCGAACATGGATTGATCCTGAATAACAATAAAAGCGAAGTGGCGGAGTTTTTTGCCAGGTATTTTGCTACGAATAATCAACCGGCTATTTCAGCAGATAGTCTTCGGAGAAAAATGTATGATTATTCTGCAGCCAGTATAGAAACGGTAAAGCAATTACTACTTGACCTGTTTCATACGAGTAAACGTATCAATGCTGATTAAAAGCGCGCACTTTTTTTATTTAATAACACTTTTACAATCAATTAGTCGCAAGCCTGTTTGTCACCCCTGTCACTAGTCTGGCATCGTTTATTGAACTTCATTTGCATCATCAACAAAACAAAAATTCGCTATGATTTCAAATTTACCTTCCGATGAATTTCATCATTTCAAAATAGGTGTGCTGGCTGAAAAGCAGTTGAATATAATGCCCCCGGAACAGGATATTACGGCGGAAGCAGGTGAGATCAACTACATACGCCATATGAATGCTTTCTATGCAAGGTTAAAGAATGAGCGCCGGTTAAAAGCACATCATATCAGTTTGTATTTGTCGCTCTTTATGGCCTGGAACAAACATCGTTTCCGGGATATTTTCCCGGTATTTCGCGAGCAGGTGATGGCGACCAGTGGAATAGGATCTACCAAGACGTATACGCATGCCCTGAAATGGTTGCATGAATGTGGATATATCATCTATCGTCCCTCCGGGAAAATATATGTTCCCTGCCACATCAGTATCATTTCTTATACCGGGAGCCGATCGGGTGGTAGCAAATATGCTACTGATGGTAGTAGATATGCTACTGATGCAGGTAGCAATAATGCTACTGGTACGGATAGCAAATATGCCACTGATATCGGTAGTAAATATGCTACTGATGCAGGGCCCAAAAATGGTACCGTCTCAGTAGCAAATTTGCTACACAATTTTAATAATAAACAAATAAACAGGGGAAATGAGTGTAAACAGGCACTCCCATCCCCCCAATTAATTATTCATGAAAAAGAAATTCCAACAATGGAAGCGGCCACGCATTGGTTTGCGCAAAAAGGTCAAACGGCCCAGGAAGCCCGCAAATTTTTCTACCATTACGATGCGATTAACTGGCGGTTAGGCTCGCTTCCGATAGCGAATTGGAAATCGCTCGCCTCGAAATGGATCGAGAGTATCAGAATAACCAGGAATGAAAAACCAGGAAAGTTGCATGTCGACAAAAACAAATTATATAGCGAGCCCCTATGATTATCATTTCATGCAGCAGCATGTGTCCAAAACAGGGAAAGATCTTTTCGGCCGCGATTTTGTAATCGATGATGTTGATAAACCAGTGATCAACAGGTTATTATCTTATTTCCTGAAAGATAAGAGAGTGGCGGAATCGGAAGGGATCAACCTGGACAAAGGCATACTTCTCGTTGGTCCGGTAGGGTGTGGTAAAACATCTATCCTGAAGATCATGAGCAATTTTTGCGCTTCGGCGGAAAAACCTGTTTTTCGTGCGTGCAGCGACGTGGTATTTGATTTTAACACGAAGGGATATGAGGGTATTGAACCATACACCAGGGGCGCGTTTTGGTCATACTCTTCTCAGCCACTCGTGCATTGCTTTGACGACCTCGGATCGGAACCCACAGGGAATTACTATGGAAATAATACCAATGTCATCGCAGAGATCTTATTGTCACGGTACAACTATTTTATTTCCAGGAAAATGATCACGCATATTACGACGAACCTGAATAGTGATGAGCTGGAAGCAATATATGGAAATCGCATTCGTAGTCGTATGCGCGAAATGTTTAACCTGGTTGTTTATAGCAATTTGTCAACAGATAAACGGAAGTAATCATGTTCTTAGTAAAAATAAATAATCAATTGGATGGGTCGCGGGTATTGGAAATTTGTGGGCAGGCATTTACAGCGCAGGCGGATGATTATTCCATAGATAGGGCCATTGAACTGGCGGGCTGTTGGGAACCTTACCAGGTCACGTATGCAAGAGTGGTGCATTTGAGAAATTGGATCAGGGAGAATGAGGAATACCAGGTGTCTTTGATGGATATATATGATATGGTAGGGTGTAAGCGATTTGTAGATAAAGTGATCAATGCTGCCTTCACTGACTTAGGTGGGCGGTACCGGGAAGGGTTTCTTGCAAGTATGAGGGAGAATGAGCGGATTTTTTTTGAAGAAGATTTTATGGATACAGCTTGAGGGATCGGAAAATGTAGGTATGAAAAGGGTCTGGTAGTCTTGCCGGGCCTGTATTTAAAAGATATTAAGAGTTATTAGGGTTAACATAGAGTAAGTATGAGTAAGGCCTGGTAGTCTTGCCGGGCCTGTATTTAAAAGATATTTATTTGGATGTTTATGCAATATCAGCTACTACCGGGCAGATTGATATCTCGAAGTCTACGCATACGGTTGTGGATATGCAGGCAGTATTGCCATTGAGGTCATGGACGCATCTTGTATTCCAGGGATCGAGCCTGAATCAGGATAATCTGTCTGTGTATGTAAATGGGAAGCTTTGCCCGGCTGCGGGTGCAGATGCACCGAATGGGACATGTGGATGGGAGCTTTCGAATGGTGTTTACCCGGAGAATCTTGCATATCTGAAACAGATCAGGTATTATAATCGTGAACTTACCACAGCTGAGATAGCTGCAAATGCGGCGGAGGCTTGTATGTCGCTTGCATCGGATTATTATGATGCGCTGAGTGAGTCGTTGATTTATAGGGGTAGGTTTAATGTACCGGCGGAAGGCTCGGCAGGGACGATAGATGGAGGGACTACGGAATCGCAGTATAGCGCGGTGTATCCGAGTCATGGAATGGCAAGTTCTTATGCATTTCAGTCATTGAATTCTATAAGTGTGCAGAATACCCCAGATGGAGGGGTTAGTAAATCCTGGTATGATAGAAAAGGTAATTTAGTGGTTACACAAAATGCACAGCAGGCCACTTTCAATAAATTTACATATACACTTTTTGATGGACAAAATAGGGTAGTGGAAGTAGGAGAAAAATCAGGAGCTAGCCTGGCTGCAACTGATAGATATATTAGTGATGATAATTTAATTACTTTCCAAAATAGAGGAACAAATTCACAAATTACTCATAGCTATTTTGATGTTCCATATTTAGATAATGGGTTTACGTATAATCAAAACAACCTACGTAAGCGAGTAGCGGCATTAACGTATCGGGAAAATCAAACTGATGATGTAGAAGAGGTTACTTATTATAGTTATGATCAATTGGGGAATGCAGGAACGATTTGGCAACAAATCAAGGGGCTTGAAATTAAGCAAATAGAATATCAGTATGATTTTGCCACATCAAAGGTTAATAAGCTACGATACCAATATCTGGATAATAAAACAGACAAGTTCTGGTATGGTTATCAATATGATGCTGATAATAGGGTTGTAAAGGCAACAACAGGGATAAACTCTTTTTCTTCTGATGGATGGGATATTGAAAATCCCAAAACAGATGCTACTTATCATTATTATTTACATGGTTTATTAGCAAGGGAAGAACTTGGGAATGATCCGTTAGTGCAGGGTAATGATTATATCTATACACTTCAAAAATGGCCAAAGGCTGCGAATGGACAATATTTATCGCCAGATTACGATTTTGGTCAGGATGGTAAACAGGGTACATCACGTTCTGTAATTGGGCCGGATGTATATGGGTATTCTTTGGATTATTATAAGGGAGATTACAAACCAATTGATAATACTAAAGCATTGCCTTTAAGCTGGACTGCAAACTCAACATCAGAGGTAGGAAGTGATCTTTATAATGGTAATATAAGCCGCAGCACAGTAGCACTTAGTCAATTTAATAATACAGTTGGGTATTCATACCGCTATGACCAATTAAATAGACTTAAAGGCATGAGGCAACATGCACTTAGTTTAGGCGCAAATGACTGGAGTGCCAGCACTGCAGGTAGTGCATTCAAAGAAGATGTAACATATGATGGGAATGGAAATATTCTGACATACTTGCGAAATGGAAGTGGAGCTGGAGGAAAGGCAGTTGCAATGGACAATCTTACTTATGGGTATTCAAAGGATAACTCTGGGAATTTGGTCAATAACAAGCTTTTGCAGGTGAAAGATGCAGTAAGCTCTGGAGAATATACTGAAGATTTGAAATCACAGAATGATAATAATTATCAGTATGACAACATTGGCAACTTAACCGCAGATGTGCAGGCTGGGATTAGTAATATAGAATGGACGGTTTATGGTAAAATTAAGAGTATTATTAAGACAGATGGAAGCGCTATGGAATACCGTTATGATGCCCTGGGAAATAGAGTTTATAAAGGATATACACATAATGGCATAACAGAAAAGACATGGTATGTTCGGGATGCGATAGGGAATGTTTTAGCTGTGTATGGAAATAAGGATGGAGATGGTAATATTTATTGGAAAGAGCAGCATTTATATGGAAGTAATAGATTAGGTGTTTGGGAGCCGGATATGCTCGTTTCAAGTGGAAATGAAAGTAGTATTTGGGATTTATCAGGTAATAAGCATTTTGAATTAGCGAATCATTTAGGGAATGTTTTGGCTACTATAACGGATAACCTTTCTGTAGACAATAAGGCAATCGTGAATAGTGCTCAGGATTATTATCCATTTGGAATGATGCAGCCAGACAGGCATTATGATGATAATAGTTATAGATATGGTTTCAATGGAAAAGAAAACGATATTGAGTTTGGTTTGCAGGATTATGGTATGAGGATTTACAATCCCTCATTAGGTAAATTCTTAAGTGTGGATCCATTGAGTCCAAAATATCCGGAATTAACTCCATATCAATTTGCCAGTAATAGACCTATTGAAGGGATTGATCAGGATGGGATGGAAGTTGCTTATTACGATCCCCAAAATAAGTTTTACTACATGGCTTCAGATGCTATTAGGCATCCTCTTCCTAAAGGTATTGTTCTGCCTTCAAATGGTGCTGCTGCCTATGCTGGTCAAAATGGGTTTAATACAATGGTTGCAATGGGAGGTGTTGTCCTTATAGTGGTGGCGCCTGAAATAATAATGCTGGGAGGTAGAGCGTATCAGACTATAGTAATAACAGTTTCCCAACCGCAAAATCAAATCCTGATTGCACAGACGGGAACATTTGTTGCAGGGTTATTAAATCCTGGTCCTGAGGATATTGATCCAAATAGTGAAATGGATGAGTTGGGCAGGTATGTGAGAGGAATTGTGGGTAAGTTAGGTAAAAATGCAGTAGGATTTTTGCGGATGATGCAAAAGGAGGGGTTCTGTTTCACTGGGAATACGCAGGTTTTAACCAAGGATGGATTTAAAAATATAGAAAACATTGAAGTTGGAGATTCAGTATATTCATGTAGTGTTTTAAAAATTGACTCGTCTGGGAACTATAAGAATAAAGTTGAGTTACAGAGGGTATCTAATATTTTTAAGCATGCAATAAATAAATTAGTTCAAATCAGTTTAGATGGATCAGACATTATTTCTACGCTAACCCATCCGTATTTTGCGAATGGCTTATGGACAAAAGCAGGAGAGTTAAAAATTGGAGATTCTTTATATGATGCAAATGGGCATATTAAGAGAATTATCGGTGTCAGGAATATTGACACATCTTATATTAATGTATTTAACTTTGAAGTAGAATCAAATCATAATTATTATGTAAGTTCCGAAAAAGTACTTGTGCATAATAATTGTGCCCCAGTATGGATCAGTGAACAATATGGTAAACATATACTATGGAGTTTTAAAAATAAATTATTGAGCAAAATGTCTTGGAAAGATGTTATTAAGTGGACTAAAGATAATGAGGCGATTTACAAGAGTGCCGTAAAGGAAGAGGTGAGGACGCTGGAAATGACTGCTATAAGTGAAGGTCTTGAAGTGCCTATAGGCAAAGGTGTGAAATATTTTATTTATGATGCTGGAAAAGTAATTGGGGCTTCGGAAGGAAAAGAAACTCAATATTTGAGAGTTGAGTTGGCGAGTGATGGGAGTGTTCATGGTCATCCAATTACAGATGTTGATTATAGAAAATATTTGAAAAAAATAAAAAATTGAATACTTCATCCCATATTCGATTGATTAATATTGAGTGGGATGAGAATTAAATAAGTTTGAATTATGGAATATTTTGGTATTGAAGTACATGGTGCTTATTGTTTTACTCCTTTTCCATTAGAAGAAAATGAACCATTGGAGGACCAATGGTTTTTTCTAGGGTCAGATGTAGGAACTCTTAGATATGAATTTAGGGGTTATTGCTTTGATCTTACAACTACATGGTATGGTGATAAGGAAGATATATTACATGAGAAAAACGTTTTTGTTATAAGAGTCATTGAAGGGCCAAGAACTTTAGGAAAAACTTTTTTTAATAAGAATTCTAAATCTGATTTAAAAGAGCTTAAGTTGTTGATGAAAGAAGGAATAGATTTTATTGAAAGTATAAAAAAAATGTCTGATGATGAAATATCCACGCTTCCAGGATACCCACGTGATGCAAACTGGGATGACAGCCATTTGTGCGATTAAAATAAGAATATAGGCTATTAAAAAGTTCTTCTGTTTTTTATACTAGCTGAGCATCCTGGGTTTCGCCCATTTATTGCAGTAAGGAAAATAAATAAAATGAATTTTATGAAATATTTTGGGGTTGAGGTCTATGATGCAAAGTTTATTTCTCCATTTGTTTTAGATGAAAATCAATCTCTCGAATCTCAGGATTTTCTGTTAGATAGTGAGATTGGAGGTTTGGATTTTCTTTTTAGACAATATGAGTTTTTCCTCACTATTGCCTGGTATGGAGACAAAGATGATCTGTTTAATGAGAATAATGTGTTTGTAATTAGGATCTATGAGCCAGTTAATTTTGAAGGGCGTAAAACTTTTTTCAAAAAGACAGCCAGAACTGATTTTGGAGAACTTAAAAAACTACTACATGAAGCTGTTGAATTTATGGAGAAAATGAAGACAATTAGTGATAAAGATATCCAGGAATTTCCAGATTTGAATTATTGGAGTATACTGTGAATGTTTTAAGAATGTAGTATCATACCAATAAGAAGAGGTTGCGTCTAAATATATGATGCAACCTCTTCTTATTGATTCTGATTAACCCAATTAGGTGTTTTAGGATATAGCATTATTAAAAGGGGAGCGTAATTTTTTTTTGTGTAAACTCCTTCCCATTGTTTGAAACCCAGCCGGATGTGGAAGGCGGAATGTCCCGGCAGCAGGGTCTTCCATCGTTTGGGTGCCTATTGAGTTAATTCACCACCATAGACCATAGACCATTAACACATGAAAATTTACACTCCCCATCCACTTATTGCCAACACGATATTAGTAGTTACTTTTTTATTTTGTCTGTTGAAATTTTATTGCCCATTCGTTCATTTGTTCAAGCAGGGGTTTCATTGTTAACCCGCCTGGTGTCAAACTATATTCAACTGTTATTGGAACAGTATTAAATGTTTGTCGGTTTACAATTCCTGCGGCTTCTAAATCTTTCAATTCTTTGATGAGCATTTTAGCCGAAATACCGGCTATTTCCCGTTCCAATTCCTTAAACCGCTTTTTACCAAAATACAGTATGGAAAGAATGTGCAATTTCCATTTTCCACCCAAAACCTGCAAGATGAATTGCAATGATTCAACATTGTTCACACATTTTTCCATGTTTATTTTCGTTTTATTTACCTGATTTCTAATAACAGTAACTTTTTAGTTATTAGTATACTTTATTGTAACTGCTTGCAAAAGTATACTATTGGGTTTACATTTACAATTCAAAACGGAAAATTATGTTGAAAGGAAGAACAATTTTAATTACTGGCGGTGGGTCGGGAATTGGCGAAGCACTTACTAACAAGTTGTCAAACGACAACAGAATTATCATTTGCGGAAGGAATGAGGATAAACTGAAAAAGGTTGTTGCTGCAAATACGAATGTGTCATACTATGTAGCTGATGTTTCTGTCGCCAACGAAATTGATGAACTTTTTAAAAGAATAAAAGCAGACGGAATTGTTTTAGATGTTTTGTTCAATAACGCAGGTGTCGTTGAGCAATGGGATATTACAAAATCGGCCTTATCATCTGCTCAGATTTTTGAAAAGATAAATACAAACTTGTCTGGTGCTATTGCTGTTACGCAACAATTTGTAGGTCAGGCAAACAAGTCAGTAAGCAACGTAATTGTAAATATTACTTCTTCTATTGCGATTTTCCCTTTTCCTGTTTTAGGTTTGTATTCTACGTCTAAATCAGGTTTTAGCATATTTACAAAAATGATAAGACAACAACTGGAAGGTACAAATTTCAAAGTTGTTGAAATTCTTCCGTCCCAGGTTGAAACTGAAATGCCTAAACAATTAGGATTTACGTCAAGAGGTGTGAATGTTCAGGATTTTGCAAACAAAACGATTAACGCAATTAACAAAGGTAAAACAGAATACTCACCTGACCCGAATGTTCCTATGCTTAAATTATTCAATAGACTTTTACCGAAAAGTAGCGTGTTGAATATGGCTGATAAAATCAGTAAAAAAATATTGAAAGTTCAGTAGCTTTTTTCGGATGTCAATGACTTGAAATGTATATTCCTCAGCCATACCTGGTAACGTGCTGGATAGCCACATCTACAGGCACGGATTCAGGTGTAAATTTCTCAGCATGTTGTAGCACTTCCGCAACTGCACATCCTTTAACTGATCTCAATTCCTTGCAGAATCAGCATTTTTGAAAAAATATGACATGAATAATATTTGAGAATTGGTAAAAAGGAATATTTATTTACTGGAATAATAACCTTAGGTTCCTGTTTAAAAGGCTGGGGATGTTGTTGGTTTTTAATACTTTCCTCAAAGGATAAACTTTTATCTCGCTCCGTAGGAAAATAATGTAGGACGAAGTAGACTGATTTTTAGTTGGGCGGCTATGCACACTGTACTTCCCATTGCAGTAAAATACCGTTATTTCAATCATTATTAACCTTTCGAAAAAAGCCTATGTTTAACCCATTAGTCATTCCATACTTGGTGACGACCGATTGCATATGCAGCCGTGGCCGAGTATACCGAAGACCCGAAGATGCAATCGCCTCGTATTGTTAGTAATCCATTTATTAACGATGTATCGCATCTTCCATGAACACTTACTTTAATTTATACATACAACTTCCTGCCTTCTGGAAACTACGAATGGCAGACAAAAACATCAAACCTCATCATGTAATATTGTACCTCAACCTTTTGTTGAAATGGCATGAACAGCATGACAACCCCGTTCTCCACATCAAGTCATATGAAATGATGGATGAAACTAATCTTGGTTCCCGGAGAACGTATTTCCGTTATATGAGAGAACTCCTTGAATGGGGTTACATCAATGGATACCGCAAAGGAACCAACGGAGCGATAGTAGAGATGAAATTCCTACACCTGCCTGCTGACGAACAGATTGTATCCTAACCCCGTACAAAGAGTTAGTAGCAGGACATGAGGATGTTGAAGTGTATGATAACGTCTAAAGTCCAAGGTTGCTTCCAGGTGGTTCTGGAAGCAACCTTTTGTTTTATGGGGCATAACAGATTAAATGGTCCATAGCACATTAAATGTTGGGAGGGGAAAAATTAAATAAAATTTACTATTTTGTTATGTAATGTTCGATTATGAAAAACTTGTCTCAACGTCTCTTATCTATCGATGCCTTCCGCGCCATCACCATGCTGGCCATGATCTTCGTCAACGATGTCAGTGGAGTATCTAACATCCCTGCCTGGATAGAACATACCAAAGCAGCAGATGATGGAATGGGGTTTGCCGATACCGTATTCCCTGCCTTTTTATTTATTGTCGGGTTGTCCATCCCATTTGCCATTGGCAAACGAATTGCAAAGCAGGAGTCATTTATCAAAACAGAAACACATATTTTAACCCGCTCACTGGCACTGATCGTAATGGGATTTTTTCATGTGAACCTGGAAAGTTATAATAGCGACGCGGCCATCCTGCCGTATGCAATATGGGAGATATTGATCACGGTTGGATTCTTTTTGATCTGGTTGGATTATAAGAAGAAACAATACCTCTTGCAGGGATCAGGAATTGTATTACTCATAGCCATGGCTGCCTTGTACAAAGGGGACGGCGGTCAATGGATGCGGCCATCCTGGTGGGGAATACTAGGTATTATAGGCTGGGCTTACCTGGTGAGTGCAACAGTTTTTTTATTGGTGAAGGGGAAATTTCCTGCATTAATAATATTGTTGGCCGTTTTTTCAGGGATCAATTTTGCAAAGCATAGTGGGGTGTTATTAGTGGATATTCCTGTAATAGGAGACGCGTCTTCTATTACATTGATCATGGCCGGTGTGGTCATTTCCAGCATCCCTAAAAAATCAATTGCCCTGTTAATAGGAATAGGTGTAGCTGCTATAGCGATTGGTTTGATCGTACGACCTTATACAGAAGGAATTTCAAAAATCAGGTCTACACCTTCATGGGTATTGATATGTGCAGGTATCAGCACGGTTGTATTCGCCATCATGATCTGGGTAGTAGATCTGAAAGGTAAGATGCACTGGTTTTCATTTATCAAACCTGCAGGGACCAGTACATTGACCTGTTATCTCATTCCATACCTGTTATATTCACTGATGTTATTGGTACATTTTCAATTTCCTGCATTCTTAAGTAATGGACCAGGTGGGATTGTAAGAAGTATTGCCATCGCCTTTATGGTGATCTGGATAGTGGGTAGAATGGAAAAGGTCCATCTCCGGCTTAAGATCTAAACTGGTCCCTGGAGCGATACTTAAAATATAACCTTCGGTGAAGTGAATACATCATCCTTATTTTCCTGTGGCCGGTGACAATTCGTGCACTCATTTGAAAACGTCGCATTCCTGCCATAGGGTTTCAGATCGGCACCTTTCCACCTGGCCCATCCCCGGCCTAATGTAAAAACGAAACCCCTGATCCGGACAGATCAGGGGTTGGTATAGACTTTATTGAATCTTAAAAATTATAAAGTGGATGCAGAAAAACTCCCATTGCAATCATCCTGCAATATTTTATTCCGCCTTCAAACTATGCACCGGGTTGGCCAGTGCCGCCTTTATCACCCTGAAACTAATCGTCAGCAAAGTAATCCCAATCGCCACCAGCGCGGCTATCACAAACACCGTCCAGCCAATATTTGTACGGTATGAGAAGTCCTGCAACCAGCGGTTCATCAGCACATAAGAAAGCGGTGTTGCAATCAGTATCGCCACAATCACCAACCTTAAAAACTCTTTTGACAACAGGGCCACAATACCTGAAATACTAGCTCCCAATACCTTGCGGATACCAATTTCCTTAGACCGCTGTTCCGCCGCATAAGTCACTAAACCAAATACGCCCATGGCCGCAATAATGATTGCCAGTACCGCAAAGATGGTGAATACCTGGCCGGTACGCTCTTCCGCTTTATACATGTGATCAAAGTCATCATCCATAAAGGTATACCTGAATGGTTGCCCTGACATATCCTGCTGGTGCTGGTATTTTTCTTTGATCTGTGCTACCACTCCGGTAAGGTCATTACTCTTAATACGTACTGCCATATATTGACGATACTCACCCAATCTGAAAATCAATGGCGGAATTTTGCTCTTCATAGTACCAGCATTGAAATCCTTTACTATGCCGATCACATGGAATTGACCTCCATTATACAAATACCGGTCTTTGAGATCTTCATATCCCAATACCTTCGCTGCCGTTTCATTCAGCAACACCGCATTGGTATCACTCGGCATCTGTGGTGAGAAATTTCTTCCACCTACTACCTGCATATCCATGGTCGGAATATAATCAGCATCCACCATCCACTCCACCAGCGCCATTAACTTGCCATCCCCCGCCATCGGCGTTTTGGAATAAGAATTGGTATTTCTGTATTCAGATGTAGGCAGTGAGCTGGTAATGGTTGCATTCACCACCCCCGGAACCTGTTTTACCTCCTGCTGAAAACTCTTTGCATGGTTCCAGAGTGCGCCGATATTCTGTAATACCAGCACCTGCTCCCTGTTATAACCGGTATTGCTGTTGCGGATAAACTGCAATTGTTTGAAAATAACCAGTGTACCTACCAGCATTAATATGGTGGCGGTAAACTGAAATACCACCAGGCCATTACGCAGCCAGCTACCTTTCATCCCTTTGGAGTACTTGCCTTTCAACACTTTCACAGGTTCAAAAGAAGAGAGGACGAAAGCAGGATAACTCCCCGCCAGTAATCCCACCACCAGGCAGGTGACAATAAGCCCCGGCAATATCCAGGTGAGATAGGTCCAGTGTAGCGTGATGGATTTATCAGAAAGATTATTGAGATAAGGTAATAAAGACGCGGCGATGATCACGGCTATCAACAAAGCAAAAAACGCTGTTAAGACAGACTCGCTGATAAACTGGAAAACCAGGTGACGTTTCTCAGAACCTAATACCTTGCGTACCCCAACTTCACGTGCCCTGCCTGCAGAACGGGCCGTACTCAGGTTCATAAAGTTCACACAGGCGATGAGTAAAATCAATACACCCGTAATGATAAAGATGTACACATAGGTGATGTTACCGCCTGGTTCCGCTTCGTCATTATTCGTAGAGCGGAGGTGAATATCTTTCAGCGCAATGGCATTGTAACGGAAGTAACCACCATGTTTTTCCAGCTGGGCGAAATTTTCCCCGAGGTAACTCATAAGACCTGGCTCCATATATCGCTTAGTGCCTTCATTGATGATCTGTTGTACCCGGGATGCAGACACCCCCGGTTTTGCCAGTATATAGGTCGTATAACTATTGCTGAGCCATTTGTCCATCATATCATCTGTCCGGTGACCCATAGAACGGATCATATCGAAATGAAGATGAGACTGGGTAGGGGTATTCCGGATCACCCCGGTAATAGTATAAAAGGTCGTATTATCCATTTTAAGGGTCTTTCCCAGTACATCGGTACTTTGGAAGTACTTGCGTGCCATCCGCTCGGAGATAACGAGCGTATTGGGCTGAGAGAGGGCTGTAGCCGGATCGCCCACGATGAATGGCAGGGAAAAGATCTTAAAAACGCCCGGATCTGCAAAGCTGGTATTTTCCTCGATGGCCGTTTCTTCGCCCTCTGCTTTTTTAACCAGTGCCTTACCCTGGTTGTCAAACCGCACAAATTCTTCGATCTGTGGAAAATCCCTTTTCAGGGAAGGTCCAAATGCTGCAGGCGTATTTCTTTCATGAAAGATAGTGCCATTGATCAGGAAGTCCGCATCCAGTCGATAGATCCGGTCTGCCTTTGCATTGAATTTATCATAGCTCAGTTCATCCGTTACGAAGAGGGTGATGAGCAGACAGGTAGCGAGTCCGATAGCCAGGCCAAAAATGGTGATGGCAGAAAAGCCTTTATGCTTCCATAGGTTCCGGAGGGCGATCTTTAAATAATTCTTAAGCATGCAGATCTTTATTTGTCATGGTGGCGTACTAAGAAAATGCCAAAATTAATGTATGCTGTAAATCAATACTTTGTAATTAAAATTCGGTCGTAAGTGTCCGCTTTTGGTACGAATGATGTACGGTTTTGATTATCTTCCCACCCGAAATTTAAATTATGATACTGGATACACTAGCACAATACTCAAGGTATGCGTTTTTAGGGCCAAAGTTCGCCCGTGCGTTTGAATATTTACTCTCCACTGATTTCAGTAAAGTAGAAAAAGGGAAGTACGAGATAGAAGGGAAAGACATTTTTGCGATAGTGAATGAATATGACACGGTGGATGCAGCGGGGGAACAGATGGAATCGCATAGAAAGTATATCGATATTCAATACATAGTAAAAGGGGAGGAGCTGGTAGGCCATGATTTTATGCAGCGTCATCAGCCTTCAAAGGCGTATGATCCGGAGGCGGATTATATGTTGTTTGCAGAAAAACCGATGTTCTTTTCTGTATTGAAAGAGGGCATGTTTGCTATATTCTTCCCCACCGACCTGCATATGCCGAATATAAAGATTGACCAGCCGGTAGCGGTGAAGAAGGTAGTGATAAAAATTAGTGTGGATGCCCGATAGCTGATAGGTTTGATTTAACAAGGCGCCTGGTCAGCTTATCAGTTTTATCCAATCAGGCTTTTTTACGGTTTGATTGAACCTGGCAGCTTTGCCAGCTCACTGGTATGGTCTAAAGCTGCCGGACTCGTGCCACCCAGGTGCCCGGGAATTACATACCGGGCACCTGGAAATGCCTTTTTTACCCGCTCAATACTCGCCGGCCATGCCGCCAGGTTCGCTTCTCCTGTATAACCCGCATCTTTTGCTTCCAGGCTTTTTACAAAGCAACCGCCATAAAGTACTTTGTCCTGCCCAAACCAGATGACGATATTATCTTTAGTGTGCCCTTCTCCGGGGTAAAAGGTCTGGAATGTATACCCCCCGATATGGAAGGTCGTATCCTTTTTGAAAGTATAGGCAGCCTTTGGTTCTTTATATTCCCTGCAAAGATCGTAGGTTAACTGAGTAGAGTAGGTCTTAATCCCCATCCTTTTGTACACATCAAAACCACCTGCACGATCCCCGTGATGATGGGTGGCAATCACCATTAATACAGGCAGGTGATGCCTGCGAAGAATGCTGTCGCTGAGCGGCCTTATCCGGGTCGTATCCCAGGGTGTATCAATAATGACGGCACCTTTGCCGGTTAGCAGGTACATACCGGTAGCCGGGTACTGTGCACCGTCGTTTTCATGCCAGGTAACATAGGTGTACAGGTGGCCGCTGAGGTGTTGGATCTGAAGCCCTTTTTGGGCGAACACATAACACGGAAAAATACAGTAGAGTAGTAGGTGGAATGATCTTTTCATGTACTGTAAATGTAGTTTATTTACATGTTAACTTCTCATTAACTCGTTCATGATAATAGATAGTCTACTTTTAACACCTGTAGTATCAATAATTCATTTGTCATGGATAAACAAGCTATCTCAGAACTTGCTGCCGGTGCTGTCAATGCCCTTAGTGCTAATCTGAAAGTAGGTGGCGCAATAGAAACTCCTTTGTCAAGATGGATTAGTAGCAGACTTTCTGCAACGATTATAGCCGCGCTTCGAAAATCTCCGACTGACCAGACCGTACAGGAAGGTGCAGAACAGGAATTGGTCGCCTTGTTAACAGCGCAGCCTGCATTAATTCAACAACTCTCTGGCCTGATGCGGATGTCGCACAATGGAATTGTGTTGCCGCAGGATGGCAAAATCTAATTTTCTTATCTAACAGCACAAGATGTCGATACCTTCTCTTATAACCACTGCCCCTACTGAAAATTTATTCGAAGGAAGGAGGACTGACCTGGATGCGATCAATACTTTTGCGGGTATTTCGAACCGGGTGGTCTGTATCAGTGGTTTGGCGGGTATCGGGAAAACGGCTTTACTGAAGCAGTTTTTTAATTCGGCTATCCGTCGGCTCAACCTGATGGGGCAGCCGTATTATCAGCATGCACTGTGGCTGGAAAATGATTTCAAAGTACTGATGGATACCTGGCAGTTGACCAGTGTTCACGATGTGTTGCTGAAGCTGGTGAATATGGGTGGCGATAAGTTGTTGTGTATGGACAATGCACCTGCAGATCCTTCACTACTGGCTTACCTGGCGGAGCATAAATGGACGGTGATCGTTACCTCGCGGGAGCGTATAAAGGAAACCATTCCGTATGAGCTGCAGGAAGTGAATATTGATGATGCTATCCGGATATTTGCTTTGTATAATGGGTTGGATCCTGACTCATTGAATATTTATGAGACGGAGATGATCAGTGATATTGTATGCCGGTTATTGCAACATACGCTGGCGTTGGAGATTACAGGTAAGTGTTCAGGAGAGAAGGGGTGGAGCTTACAGGAAATTAACCAGGTATTAAAAGACAATGGGTTGAATATACCCCGACTGGCGGATATTAGCCGGCAGTTGACAGATACTAAAGTAAAGGCTATGTTTGCCCAACTGGCAGCAGTTTTCCCCGTAGGAGCAGAAATGGCTTTTTGAGCCGGATAATTTTGTTTGAGTAACTGGTCAGATAATACAGGATTGATACGCTTTTGGGGTAATACCTTCCAACTGTTTGAACACCCTTACGAAATAATTTACATCACTGAATCCACATTGTTTACTGACAGTATTTACATTTTGCGAGGGCTGCGACAGTAGTTGTTTTGCCAGTTTCACTCTTTCCCTGGTTATATATTCCAATGGCGTAATACCAAATTGTTCCCGGAACCATTTAAAAAAGAGATTTCTGCTCAGGTAAGCTTTACGACTCAGGGCATCAACGGCGATTTTTTCTGTAAGGTGTTCCTGTATATAATGAAGTACATATTGCATCCTGTTCTGATTATTCGAACTGTGAAGCGACGCATGCGATTGTTCCAGGTGCTGACTTTGAATCAACCGGATCAGCAATTCTTTCAGGTACAGGTCTGCGTAAATGTTTTTGGCCTTGTCACCACTACTGCATACGTTAATGAGTTTATTGATCAGCGCTGTGATATCGTCATCGTTTTCGAAGTGGTATTTATTAAAAGTGAGTTGCCAGTTGGTTTTATCGTCTCCTATATTGTAATAAGAGTGAAGATATTCAATGGTGTCCCTGAGGTATGCGTCGGCTACAGCGAGTGCAATGCATTGAGTAGGATTGTCCAGGCTCGCTTCAGGAAAGTCGATGATCATGGTTTCGTTGGGCGGTACGATCACGGTTTCGCCCGGAAGGTAGTGAAACGAGGGACGGTCCATCAGGTGCATCACTTTGTGACCGCGCACCATAGAGGTAATAACGAGGTCGTGGAAGGTGAGGGGCACATGTTGAGCCTGCTCATAACTTTCGAAAATGTTTAGCTCACAATTTTTAAGATTAAAGATCCTTCTGTTTTCTACCAAAGTATGGAGCTCGCGCGACGAGGAAAGTGCAACGTGGTTTAAATGATTTTTAACCTGCATGATAAAATCATTTTTGTTAGTACTATAAGTAAGGTAAGCTATTTTTTCTGGAAGAATATGTTAAAGCTTTTGCCGGATTGGTTTACTCCGATAGTTAGTCTTTTTAATATTCTTTTTAGTATCCTTTTTAATAAAGTACAATCGTGCTATAAATAAGTACAAAAATCTCCCCCTGTCAATCCCATATGCCTGATATTAGCAATATTAATTCACGAAATAAATTCCACCGTATGAGCAACACAGTCGCCGTGGCTCCCACACCAAACGTGGCGGAACGCCCTGCTTTTAAATCGAAATACGATCATTTTATCAATGGAGAATGGGTTGCACCCTCGAGCGGAGAATACTTTGATAATATCTCTCCGATAGATGGCAAACCCTTTACCCAGGCGGCCCGTGGCAATGCCCAGGATATTGACAAAGCTATCGACGCCGCACATAAAGCATTCGAAACCTGGGGCAGAACAGCCGCAGCGTATCGCAGTAATTTATTACTTAAGATCGCCCAGATTGTCGAAGATAATCTCGACTACCTTGCTACCGTAGAAACCATTGACAATGGTAAACCTATCCGCGAAACCAAAGCTGCTGACCTGCCACTGGTGGTAGACCACTTCAGGTACTTTGCGGGGGTGATCAGGAGTGAAGAAGGCTCGCTCAGTGAACATGATGAAACTACGGTCAGTATCAACCTGCACGAACCAATCGGTGTAGTCGGACAAATTATCCCCTGGAATTTCCCGCTGCTGATGGCTGCCTGGAAAATAGCCCCCGCATTGGCTGCAGGTTGTTGTGTAGTGGTAAAACCAGCGGAACAGACACCCACCGGTATCATGGTCCTGATGGAATTAGTCGGCCATGTACTGCCAAAAGGAGTGTTGAATGTGGTAACCGGTTTTGGGGTAGAAGCAGGTAAACCACTGGCTTCCTCTCCAAAGATTAACAAGGTGGCCTTTACAGGAGAAACCACCACGGGTCGTCTGATCATGCAGTATGCATCAGAAAACCTGATTCCGGTAACGATGGAACTGGGGGGCAAGAGTCCGAACATCTTCTTTGAAAGCGTGATGGATGCAGATGATGAATTCCTGGACAAAGCTGTGGAAGGTGCGGTCATGTTTGCGCTGAACCAGGGCGAAGTATGTACCTGCCCCAGCCGTATCCTGGTGCATGAACATATTTACGATGCTTTTATAAAGAAAGTAGTAGAACGTACCAAGGCGATTAAGATGGGGAACCCGCTGGATCCGACCGTGATGATGGGTGCCCAGGCCAGTGAAGACCAGTATCAGAAGATCCTGAGCTACCTGGATATCGGCAAACAGGAAGGCGCGGAAGTGCTGGCAGGTGGAGACGCATATAAACAGAACGGTGGGCTGGAAAACGGCTATTACATTCAGCCTACTTTGCTGAAAGGAAATAATAAGATGCGCGTATTCCAGGAAGAGATCTTTGGACCGGTAAGTTGCATCACTACTTTCAAAACAACGGAGGAAGCGATTGCGATTGCCAATGATTCATTATACGGATTAGGTGCCGGTGTATGGACCCGCGATGCGCATGAGCTGTACCAGGTGCCAAGAGCAATACAGGCAGGCCGTGTTTGGGTGAATTGTTACCATGCTTACCCGGCGCATGCACCATTTGGTGGATACAAGAAATCTGGTTTTGGTCGTGAAACGCATAAGATGATGCTGAATCACTATCGTCAGACCAAAAATATGCTCATCTCTTATAGCAAGCAAAAACTAGGATTTTTTTAAATAGGGATCATGTGGACTGGGGGCTGCTGCCCGGATGGGAGCAGCCCTTCATCTTTTATCTGATTTTATAATGATAGCAAGAATTCTGGCCACACCGGCCGCAATAGAACTGATAGAGAAGCTTAGGCAACAGCATGGGCCGCTGATGTTTCATCAGAGTGGTGGGTGTTGTGACGGGTCTCAGCCTATGTGCTTTCCGGAGGGAGAGTTTAAGGTGGGACAGTCAGATATATTATTGGGGAACGTTGCCGGCTGTAATTTTTATATGGGTGCTGATCAGTTTGAATATTGGAAACATACCCAGCTCACATTGGATGTTATTGCAGGCAGGGGAAGTAGTTTTTCGCTGGAGATACCTTTGGGTGTGCGGTTTCATATACGGTCAAGGGTGTTTACAGAGCAGGAAATAAAGGCATTGGCTAACTGATTTCATTTTGCATTGTTCGTTTTATACAGCAATACGCCGGTGGCTGCCAGCAGGGTGAATCCGGCATTGAATGCGATGTGAGTCGGGTAAGACATTTTGCCTAATATTCCTCCACAGGAGCAGGGGATATTGGTATAAAAAAAATACAGCGTACTCAGGTACAAAGTGAACAATAACATGGTGAAGAAAGAGAGAAATAACCCTGATTGGCGCGTAGCAGCAAAACTCAGTAAGGCTACAATCAAAAACTCAACTCCTAATACCCCCGGACCTAATAATTGTTTGTCGTATTTTACCAGGAGGGGAGACTTGCTCATATCGGCTAAAAAGAGGCCGTAGTCCATTGCTTTTACAACAGCAGCGTACATAAATAGTAAGCCTAGTAAGCTTACGATGGTGGTGACAATGTATTCTTTTTTCATCTTTCAGACAATTTAAATCGTAAGATTGATCTCTCATAAGCAGCGATGAGGGTATCGCCACATTTAGCCATCTGCAACACTGGTTTATTCTGGAATCCCGGCAGGCGGAAGCTGCCTGTATACCTGCCGTCAGAAATATTGTAAACATCTACCGCAGGCCCCCTGTAACCACTTTTGATGGCATCCTGGGAGAGCACATAAGAGAGTACATACAAATGATCTGCATCAGCAGTAGCCGTAGAATTGATGATAATCGCTTTTGGAGAGCGGGAATAAATATTACCGGTGGGCACCGCGATATTGATGGGTGGTGATTGATCGATGGTCTGGAAAGATTGTGAAACACCTTTTGAAACATCATACTTTATAATCTCACTATTATAAAATGAAACATAAAACTGGTACCGGGCATCATTCACAAAGAAGCCATCGGCAGATAAACCACCATCTTCAAAGTGCGTGAATTCCCGGATAGTGCTATCCTTAAAATGTAGCTGAGTTCCTTTTCGTGTCAGGAAAGCAGCTGTGCCTGTACTGTCGGTAAGTTTGTTTGCCGGTTGATAGCGGGTAATATGTTCCTGTGTTTCATCAAACAAATAAAACGTTTTCCCATCTTCCGAAATTTCAATTCGCGTAACAATAGGTAATGGCTTTACTGCATCGTTAAAAAACGTATCCAGCTGATGACGTACCGTATTATACCTGAAAACGGATTTCTGGCTATATACATACCCGTAGATGTCATTGCCTGTAGCCCGCATAATACTTACCCTCCCAGGAAACGCAATGGTATCAATCGTTTCCAGCTGATAATGATCGTAGATCCTGCTTACACCTGCAACAATCCTATCGGGTTCAGCACCACGGACGAGTATATACATAATGATAAATGCACTGCAAAAGAGTGCGGATAGTATCCAAAGATTTCTTTTCATAAAATAAAACAGGTAGTAAGAGGGTGTTGCTCACACCCTCTTAACAAAGAGCCTAATTGAGTGTGAAACGTAGATCAGGGGCAGATCTGAGTTTTGATACCCCATGCACCGGTAGAATTACAGGTCAGGTCGGGTTCACAATGGCAGTATGCTGCTCTTTTAGACTGGCCGGCCTTTACGGCAACAGCGATGGTGGTGCCTGCAGCAAGCACTAACAGAAGAAACGCTAACTTTTTCATCGTTTTTGATTTGGGTTTTTAATTGGTATGAGAAATGAAAAATTACAGGGTTTGGGTGATTGACGATTATATAAAAGAGTTAAACAATATTGGAATTGCGTTCTTTTCTGGTTGACATTTGATGAGGGTTTTAGTATGAATATTACAGGGTTTGGGTGATTGACGATTATATAAAAGAGTTAAATACTGGAATAGTGTGCTTTTCTGGTTGACATTTGATGAGTGTTTGAGTATGAAAAATTACAGCGTTTTTAGTGATTAACGATTATATAAAAGAGTTAAATACTGGAATAGTGTGCTTTTCTGCTTGACATTTGATGAGTGTTTGAGTATGAAAAATTACAGCGTTTTTAGTGATTAACGATTATATAAAAGAGTTAAATACTGGAATAGTGTGCTTTTCTGCTTGACATTTCTGGAGAAATGGCTTTAGTATAAAAACTTACCGGGCTTCTCTGATAACTGGGCTCACAATGATTTTATAGAGTACTCAATCTAGGAAAGTTTTTTGAGAGTAACAATATTTTGTGAGTATTATTTTTTATTTAAAACAAAAATGTTTTCCCTGAAACACGTTATATTTAATAAACTAATAGACGAAATCAGCTATTCAACAGACTGAACGGGCGGATGAGCCGAAAACCCGTTCCATTATTTACACAGAATTTCCCAAATCTGGAATTATTGAGCAGACAGAGCACTAGATAAATCACTGAAAATTAATTAATTACCTTAGTTGGCATGTACTGTGCACTTACCATGGTACACTGCTTTTTTCATAAACTTACTAGGAGATCATACGCAGCATTTGGACTATCAGCCTTCAGCTTGCCAGCAGGCTGTAACCCTTATAATGCAATTATGGTCTCCTATTTTTTTTCCTTAAATTGTGAGCGTCCTTACCCCTGATACTTAAAAAATATTTAAGTCATGAATAGTTATGGTGTATTGATACTCGGAGCTGGAAATTCTTCCCGCCTGGGACAGCCAAAGCAACTATTGCGCTACCAGGGCAGGACCCTGATCCGGCAAATGGGTGAGGAGGCTATAGCAGCGGTAGATGCGCCTGTGATGGTGGTGACCGGGGCCAATGCGGATCTTGTGGGAGAGGCATTGCGTGAGCTTCCCATTGAGGTGGTGGAAAATGATCATTGGGAAGAAGGAATAAGTAGTTCCATTGGTATTGGTGTGAGAGAATTGCAATTGTTGCATCCGGAACTTGCAAGTATTATTATTATGGTTTGTGATCAGCCGTTTGTAAATGCCAGTTTGCTCAGGCAGTTAATTCAACACCAGAAAGTGACTGGAAAAGGGATTGTAGGGGCGACCTATGAAAATACAATTGGTACTCCAGTGTTGTTTGGGAGTTATTATTTTCCTGCATTGAAGGAGCTGCATGGTCAGGATGGGATACGGGAGATATTGCGGCAGTCAACGGGAGATATTGCGATTGTATCTTTTCCTTTGGGAGCATTGGATATTGATACTGCGGAAGATTATCAGCAATTATTAAAACGGTAGATAAGGTTTCATTTGCTTTTGGAAGTTTGAATACCGATCCGTGGCCAACGACCAGCTATTACTAAAACGGTAGATTAATATGAGAACCATTTGTTTCCTCTTTGCATTTTTTTTCTTCCAACAATTAAAAGCACAAACAATCCAGGTCACTGGTGAAGTCACCAAAAAACTAACCCTGACAAAAGAGGATCTTGCAAAGATGAACAGGACCACCGTCACTGCCAAAGACAAAGACGGCAAGGACCATACTTACAAAGGCGTAGCTATAGCAGAGATCTTAACCCAGGCAGGTGTAACCACCGGTGCCCAGCTACGGGGCGAAAACCTTTCTAAATATTTATTGGTGACATGCGCAGACGGATATGCGGTGGTATTTTCTCTTGCTGAACTGGATGCAGCCTTCACTGATAAGGTCGTAATACTGGCGGATGAAAGCGATGGTCAACCCCTGCCGGCAGACAGAGGGCCCTGGCGCATTGTTGTACCCGGCGAAAAGAAACCTGCGAGAAGTTGCTACAGGGTAACGACATTAAATGTAGGCGTTGCTAAATAGTGGCCTTGCGCATCCCCAATCCCCATTTTCTCCTAATAAATACTGGATTTCCAATCACTTACCAGCCCAATATCCCCGTTTTCGCCGTCCACCCCAAATAGACAGGCCGTTTAGATACTATTATTCCCTACGCTGATACTATCCTCTCATATATGCTAAATCGAATAACTAAAAAACTGTTAATATTTGTTAATTTCTAATATAAGTGGTTGCTAATGCAAATAATATAATATATTGAAAAGTAACTATTTGGATTAAAATTTAATGGATATAAACTTTGTTAGCAATGATTTTGATGACAAGAAGTAGTATTATTTTGCTTGTTTTGAATGGAAGAGGTTGTAACTTTGCGTCGCTTTTCCGATCGAACGAAATGTGCAGACTGATGGAAAAGTAACAGGAGGCGATCTACCCCTGTTAATATATAATAACAAACACGTTTACTGATTAACTAACGATAGCCTCGTTAAAAGGGGCCGGGCAATTTATTGCCTGAAAAGTTGAATGTTAATTTAAACAGATAAAAACTCATGAAGATGAAAGTTTTATTCCTGATGGGCCTTCTTGGTGCTGCGTTTTTGCAGGTAAATGCGCAGTCTCTGTTGAACAATCCGATTGGCGAAAAATTGAGCAGTGGTGTACTGGAAGAAACCTATTTATCAAAAAAGATTTCCGCTTTTAACAAGGTACGTGCTGACTATCCAAATAGCGATACCGGTTTGAACACAGCGTTGTATGACCAGGCCAGGTATTCTATTGCTATGAGCATGGCAGAAGCACAACAACCAGTGAAAGTGAAGGAGATGATTAAATCCATGACCTCTAAAGGCTACAAAAACGCAGCAACTACCGGCGCTGCTGTAAAGCTGGCTGATGCAGGTCTGTTCGTTGATGCACTGGCATTGTTAAAACCTAACATGGACACCATGGAATTCATCCAGAAACAGGGTGATTCACAGGCGTTTACTCCTGATTTTATTGCAAACTATACCAATTATACAATTGCAAAAGCTAAAGTGCTGAACAAAAAAGGTGCATACAGAGAAGCGCTCGAGCTTTTGAAACCACTGTATGAGCAGCACGATCCCAGTTCTTTCACCCGTGTACAGGAACCATACATCATGGCACTGTCCGGTATGGGTAAGAAAGCAGAAGCTTTTGAACTCATCAAGCATGCAATGCTGAAATCTTCCAGCACGGTTGCACTGAGAGACGAAGCGAAGGAAATCTACCTGGAAATGTATGGTGACGAAGGTGACTATGCCATGTTCGTAGATTCTACCAGCGGTGTGGCTAAACGCCGTATGAAGGAGTCTATCGCTTCCAAACTGATGGAAAGACCTGCTCCTGATTTCGTACTCACCGACGTTAAAGGTCGTGAGGTTTCGTTGAACAGCTTCAAAGGTAAAGTGGTGATGCTGGACTTCTGGTCCACCTGGTGTACACCTTGTAAGAAATCTTTCCCTGTAATGCAGAAAGTATTCAACAAGTTCAGACACGATACCAGCGTTGTATTCCTGTTCGTTCATAGCTTCGAAACAGAAAGAGATCCTAAAAAGGCGACTTCTGAAGCAGCTAAGTACATGATGGAAAACAACTATCCTTTCAGAGCCCTGATGGACCTGAGAAGTACTACCGACAGCCGCGTAGCTAAATTGTTTGAAGTGAACGGTCTGCCTTCTAAATTTATCATCGACGGTAAGGGGAACATCCGGTTCTCACTGAGCGACCTGGATGAAGATGATGATGTGGAAGCTGAAGAAATCGTACAGATGATTGGTATGGCTGAAAAGGGAATGCAAAGCGTACTATAAGATTTGAATAAGTAGTTTGATTGTAAAGGGAGACCGTCTCAGTTTTGGGACGGTCTTTTTATTTTTGTTAATATTGATAAATGGTGACCATTGTATCGGCGCAATTGTACATCTTACAGTTTTTACCCCCGTGGGCATGGTAATTGTGCGATTTGGACAATTATAAATAAGCAACACCATGTTAACTATTTCCAATTATCTGGGCGATGATGCCGCCTCCTTACTGGAACACATTTGCGGAAAGATCACCGCACAGGATATTGTCCACCCCGGCAACTGGCAGCAGATCTTCATTGAAAGTAACAGGCCTGCCCCGGTGCTGAATAACCTGGCGCGTATTTATGGGCATGGACGACTGGCCAATACCGGGTATGTGAGTATCCTGCCGGTAGATCAGGGCATAGAGCATACGGCCGCTTATTCATTTTATAAGAACCCAATTTACTTTGATCCGGAGAATATTGTGCGGCTCGCGATTGAAGCGGAGTGTAATGCGGTTGCTTCTACCATCGGGGCACTGGCCCTGCATGCACGCAAGTATGCCCACAAGATCCCTTATATCGTAAAGCTGAATCATAATGAGCTGTTGACCTACCCTACCAAATATGACCAGGTGCTTTTTGGCAGCGTACGCGAAGCGTGGAATATGGGGGCTGCTGCCGTGGGCGCTACCATTTACTTTGGTTCTGAACAAAGCGACCGGCAGCTCGAGGAAATCGCAGCTGCTTTTGAGGAGGCTCATGCATTGGGGATGGCTACTATTCTTTGGTGTTATACCCGGAATGCGGCCTTTAAAACCCCGGAAAGAGATTATCATACCGCTGCGGATTTAACAGGTCAGGCGAACCACATTGGGGTGACCATACAGGCGGATATTATTAAACAAAAATTGCCGGATACTAATTTTGGATTCAGGGATTTGAAGTTTGGTGTATTCAATGATGCAATGTATGAGGCGCTGACAACCGCGCATCCGATAGATCTGTGTCGTTTCCAGGTGGCTAACTGTTATATGGGTAAGATCGGGCTTATTAACTCTGGTGGTGGATCTGCAGGTGAGTCCGATATAGCAGAAGCGATTAAGACAGCAGTTATCAATAAACGGGCTGGAGGTACTGGCCTTATTATGGGACGGAAAGCTTTTCAGCGGCCTTTTGCAGAAGGAGTGGAACTGATTCGGAATGTACAGGAAGTGTACCTGGATAAGAGTATTACAATTGCCTGATTTCAGGGTGTCCGGAAATGGAGAATTGACAATATTATCACGATTGCCTGATTTCAGGATATCCGGTAATTGACAATTGATAATACAATCACGATTGCCTGATTTCTGCGTACAAAAAAACGTATCAAAGATCATTATTACAAAACGGAATCCATGCGCACAATTTATGACCGTTCACAACTAAAAGACCTGGCTTTTTCCAACAGCAAAGAATTTCTCGCAGTTGCCGCAAAAGGAAACTATGCAGCTGGTACAATCGCAGGTTGTAACACCCGCAAATACCACGGCCTGGTAGTAGCCCTGCAACCCCAGATTGACGAAGACCATCATGTGCTGCTCGCCAGTCTGGACGAAACCGTTATTGATGGTGATCACACCTACGACCTCGGCATTCATAAATACCCCAACGTCTATGCCCCGGATGGGGCACAATACATGGCCTCATTTACAGCCCTACCCATCCCTTGCTGGACATTTGAATGTGGAGAGAATACGATAAGTAAAGAATTACAAATAGATGATGAAGGCAGTTTAACGATCCGTTATACACTCACGAAAGCCAACGCCCCTCTTGTTTTGCGCTTACATCCTTTATTAGCTTTCAGAAACATGCACTGGGTACGCAGGGCGGATGAACACGCAGATAAGACCGTGCACTATATAAATGACGGTATCAGTATGCAGCTATATCCCCAGTATTCATCGCTCTTTTTGCAGATGACCGGAGATGCGGTATTCAAAGAAGCCGGTTACTGGTACTACAATGTAGAATATCCTATAGAACGGGAAAGAGGATATGAATACCAGGAAGACCTCTATGGTCCCGGGTATTTTGAAGTCACCCTACATCCCGGTAATTCCGTGATTTTTTCAGGTGCGATCACGGAGCGTCAGCAACTGGTATGCAGAGCACCAAAGCCCGTACCCCAAACTACCAGAGAATACCTGCTAAAAGCTGCCTCCCGGTTTGTCATTCATACTTCAGGTGGTTTAAGCATCAAAGCCGGTTACTACTGGTTTGGCAGCTGGGGAAGAGATACCTGTATTTCGCTGCCAGGACTGACTTTTTTAGCCGGAAATGCTGGCGCCTTTACTAGTATCATGTCTCTACTCCGCGTGCTCTTAAAAGACGGATTATTGCCCAATACGGGCAATCTGAGAGATGAGAGCAAGTATGCCACTGTCGATGCCTCTATGTGGTTTGTATGGGCCTTGCAGCAATATGCCATTCACGAAATAGGTACTGCTGCTGTTTGGAACATTTATGGCGATCTGCTAAAAGATATCCTGTATCATTACAGGTATGGCACTGCATTCAATATTCATATGGACCCCGATGGTTTGATCAGCGCGGCTTATCCTGGCAAAGCACTGACATGGATGGATGCCGTGATCAATGATACCCCCATTACACAAAGACCCGGAAAACCGGTAGAAGTAAATGCACTGTGGTACAATGCCATTTGCTTTTGTGTCAATGCAGCCCGCGATGCAGGAGATCATGTTTTTGTAGAGGAATGGAGGGAATTCCCTGCTTTGATCGCCACCGGTTTTGTAAAATGCTTCTGGGATGACAGCCACCAATATTTAGCAGATGTGGTACATGAAAATATTCGGGACTGGTCCATACGACCCAATCAGATCTTTGCCGTTGCACTGCCTTATTCACCTTTAGACGAGGTACAACAAAAGGCTGTAGTAGCTATTGTAAAACAAGAGCTGTTAACCCCAAGAGGATTACGTACCTTATCTCCACAAGATCCAAATTACATCGGGCATTATGGCGGTAGTCAGCTGGAACGTGACCATGCATATCACCAGGGAACTGTATGGCCATGGTTACTGGGGCACTATGCCGCCGCTTTATTAAAAACAGCAGGGGAGGCAGGTAAGGAGGAATTGAAGGAATTATTTAGCCATGTAGAAAGTGCACTGGAAGAATGTTGCCTGTATTCTATTCCCGAAGTGTATAATGGAGATGCCCCCCATGTAGCGGGAGGTGCGGTGGCTCAGGCATGGAGCGTGGCAGAATTTATCCGGTTTGAAAGGCTTATTTCGGGCACCTGACAACTATCATTTTCCCCTTTGACCATACTCATTGCCCACCGGCGTTTATATGCGAACCTTTGTGTATAAACCTTCCTTGTTATGTACACCGATGTTTATCAGCCATCGCCACCAAATAATGTCGCTATTGCGGATATCTTCCACCACATAGCTGCCTGTTACAGGTACATGGGTAAAGACCACTACGATCGGGTCCTGGCTTATGACCGTGCTGCCACCTGCCTGCGCCGCCTACCTGTAGATATTGAAGTATTCAGATCCCGCCTCTGGGAACTGACCGGTCTGACAGACGTGATCCGAAACGAAATCATGGAATTCCTCGACGCTGGTTGTATCCAACACTATCAGCGTTTTAAAAATAAAGTTCCCTTCGAACTGCTGGACCTCCTGGAAATAAAGGGTTTTGGTCCATCTACTGTAAAATTACTACATGAAACCTGCGGGATCCAGAACAGGGATCAACTCATCACCGCCCTCCAATATGGCAGGCTGGACGATGTAGGCGAAATCAGTCCTGTCAAACTCGATCTGCTCAAACGTAGTTTCAAATTACATAAAACCTCTACCAACCGTTTACTGCTTTGGGATGCCATGCTGCAGGGTCATGAGATCCTGCGTGTTCTCCGCCTCGTCAAGGGCGTTGCACATGCAGAAATAGCCGGTAGCCTGCGCCGTGGTTGCGAAACCATTGGTGACCTGGACATGGTATTGCAGGTGGAAGAACCCGATCGCGAACATGTTACTACACAGATCCTGCAGTTGCCACACGTTGAAAATGTCGTGCTCCATGGCAGAAACAGGATCAGTGTAGTACTCTACAATCATACGCAACTAGACATCAGGATGGCCGGTGCTACCGCCTTTGGGGCAAGCTGGCTGTATTATACAGGTAGTCGTGAGCACCTGCTCCACCTGAGCGATCTGGCCGAACAAAAAGGCTTTATCCTTTCTCCGGAAGGCCTGTTTGACACCATGTGCAACTATGTAGCCGGTGCCAGCGAAGAAAGTATTTACCAGGCCCTCGACATTGCCTTTATTCCTGCTGAACTGCGGGAAAGCGGCAAGGAGATCCGTCGCGCAGCACGGCATATGTTGCCACACCTGCTGGCACACCACCAGGTCAAAGGCGACCTGCGCATGCATGTGGATGAACACCTGCATGACAGTATTGCTACGACGGCTCATTACGTCATGAATGCCTTTCCGCATTATGAATACATTGTAGCGGCTGCACACGGCGATACGCAGGACAAGAAAGGATTAGCTGCATGGATCAGCAATATAGACCGCATTAACGAACAGATAGGATTCTCTTTCCTGAAAAAAGGGCTCACGGTAGAAATCTTACAGGATGGCACACCTGCGCTGCCCGATTCCCTGCTACAGCAATTTGACTGGGTAACCGGTATCGTGCTGAAAGATACCGAAAAGGAAATCACCCAGCGCCTGCTCAACGCCTGTGAACATCCATTTATCCACTGCATCGGCAATCCATCTAACAGGATCATTGGCAAGAAGAAACCTTCTGTAGTAAACTGGGAACTGCTGTTTGAAAAAGCGGCTGCTACCAACACGGCACTCGAAATAAATGCACAACCCTGCCGGATGGACCTGCGGGATGAATGGGTGAGGAGAGCAGTGGAGAAAAAAGTATACCTGGCTATTGGCAGTTGTGCCGCTATTATGCGACAAGTAGACTATATGCAGCTGGGGGTTACACTGGCCAGGAGAGGCTGGTGCAAATGCGAAAATATTCTGAATACCATGCATTGGGAGGCAATCGAAGAATTTAAGACTGCCCGCGAAAATGCATTATCGCTCACAAATATAAAACACGTGTGATATGAAAACGATTTTATTGGTGCTGAACGGCCCTAATATGGCAAACACCATTGCTTTTGGCTGCTATTTGTCAGGTATTACCAGAGCCAGGCTGGTGGGGGTATTCCTGTGTGATAAGATAAGTGAAACGACTTCTGCCCTGAAACAGATGTACGGATTTAGTTATGTAGAATCCATACTGGCTGAAGACCTGCCGGAACGCACCCATGACAGAATGGAACAGCAGATAGGCCTGTTCAAGGAAACCTGCCGCAAGAAAGGGATCAACGCCACCATGTATTCAAATCAACGGGTTACTTTAAAAGAAGTATTGTCAGAAAGCCGCTTTGTAGACCTGATCCTGACGGACAGTTTATTCAGCACCGATCAGTCCAGAGAAGGCCTGCCCGACAATATGCTGAAAATACTGCTGGCCGGCGCAGAATGTCCTGTGCTGATCACACCTTACAAACCTACACCGATCGAAGAAATTGTGTTCTGCTATGATGGCAGCGAAGCGTCCTTCTTTGCCATGAAACAACTGGTTTACCTGTTGCCTGAGCTGGACGAAGTAAAAGCTACCGTGCTCGAAGTAAACAGCGGCCAGGCCATAGAAGAGAATGAACAGATACAGGTATCCGACTGGTTGAGCAGGCATTATAGCTATACAGAGTTTGTCATCGTAAATGGCAAACCCGGCGAAGAATTATTCCATTACCTGGCGCCTAAAAAGAACACCTTAGTAGTAATGGGCGCTTATGGCCGCAGTATCCTTTCCCGTTTCTTCCAGGAAAGTAAGGCGGATAAGCTGATTCAACGGCTGGCGTTCCCGTTATTTATTACGCATCATTAAGAAAATACAGAAAGCATTATTATTTTAGTGAAATGAATAATAATGTGAACCGTTTTTCCCGTAGGGGCTTTCTCAAATCCGGGAGTGGTGTGATGGCTGGGTTAATGATACCGGCAACTGTGAAGGGCTTTTTTGCCAGGGAGAAAGCCAGTATAAGCGTGGATGTGAATGAGGTCAGGGGCATCGTTTGCCCGGAAATATACGGACAGTTTATAGAGCACCTGGGCAGGGCTATTTATGGAGGTATCTTTGATGAAGCTACGAATACTTTTCGCAAAGATGTACTGGAAAAAGTGAAGCCACTCAAAGCCCCGCTGATGCGCTATCCCGGTGGTACGGTCACAAAGATCTATCACTGGAAAGATGGAATTGGTCCTGTAGATAAACGGCCTGTAAGACGGAACCTGATCTGGGGTGGGGAAGACAGTAATCATTTTGGTACGGACGAATTTATGCAATATAGCGCTGAGATAGGCGCAGCGCCATTCCTCACGGTGAATATGAATACCGGTACAGCAGAGGAGGCGTCAGACTGGGTAGAGTATTGTAATGCCACTGGCAACAGTTACTTTGCCACACTACGTAAAACGAATGGACATGCAGCACCCTATAAGGTTAAATATTGGGGGCTTGGAAATGAAGAAGCGGCCAGAGAGGATGCGGGGTTGTTACAAAACCCTGACGACTATATCAAAAAGGCCTGGTATTTTGCAAAGCTGATGAAATTGCAGGACCCTGAGATCAGCCTGGTACTGGTGGGGGATAATGATGAGTGGAACAGGAAGGTCCTGCAGGAAATGCATCCGGTATGTGATTATATCTCCCTGCACCTGTATGCAGGTTCACAACCGGGCAAACCAGCTACCTTGTTCTCTTCGATCGCTTCGATGGAAAAGAGAATTGTGGAAACGGCGCAGCTGATAAGAGAGATTGCGCCTGAAAAGGTAGAGAACTTTAATAAGTGGTATCGTTTTCCCAGCAGGCAGAAGCCGGTGAAGATTGCGCTGGATGAGTGGGGGATATGGGAGAATGGAGGAACGGGGGATTATGGATTGGAGGTGAAGTACAATTGGAACCATGCGCTGGGTGTGGCTACGTTCTTTAATATTTTTCACAGGCATGCAGATGTGATTGGAATGGCTACGTGGGCGCAGACGGTGAATGTGCTGGCGCCGGTTATGACGGATAAGACAAGGGTATTTGTGCAAACGGTTTATTATCCGATGATGTTGTACAGGCGATTGTGTGGCGGAAAGAGTGTGGGCGTGAAGGTGGATGGACCGGTAAATGATGGGATTCCTGCGCTCGATGTGGCTGCTACTGTAAATGAGGATATATTGACGATTACAGTAGTGAACAGAGATCCTAAACAGGATATTGATATCGCATTAAATAAGAACGGGAACTGGAAGGTGTATGTATTGAATGCGCCGGGGATAGAATTGGAGAATACATTTGTTAAGGATGTGGTTTCTCATAAAGAAACTAATATGAAAGGGGCGAATTACACAGCTCCTGCACACAGTATTTCCTTTTTACAGGTAAAAATGTAAGCCGGCCGCAGGCTGATACGCGATCACGCCCCACTTTTGCCGAAAACAAAAGTGGGGCGTGATCTTTAATCTAAATCCGGATCTGTGTCCAACACCTGCACTCTTCCTACCTGCCCATCTTCCAGCCTCACCTTTATCCCCCTGGAATGAAATGCCGCCGACGTCAGCAAATCCTGCACTATCCCATAGGTGATTTTCCCACTCCGCTGGTCTTTTTTGAGAATGATCCCCACTTCCAACCCCGGATAAATGTCTTTTCTATATTGTCCTTCTGATTTCATAAAATAAAATTAAATCCTTTGTCCGGATTTTCCATTTCCCTGTGTCATTAAAGAAATAAAACCCACACAATATGGAAAATCGTATCGTATCGCATGCTGAATGGGTCGAAGCCCGCAAAGCCTTCCTGGTCAAAGAAAAAGAATATACCCACCTCCGCGACCAGCTGGCAAAAGAGCGCCAGGCACTGCCCTGGGAGAAAGTAGACACAAACTATGTATTCGACGGCCCCAACGGCAAAATGACCCTCTCAGACCTGTTTGAAGGCCGTAGCCAGCTCCTGGTGCAGCATTTTATGATGGGACCGGAGTGGAAAGAAGGCTGTGTTGGATGTTCCTTTATGGCGGACCATGTACCGGGGGCCTTATTACACCTGAACAATCACGATGTTTCTTTTGCCGCTATTTCAAGAGCGCCCATAGAGGCTATTGAAGCTTTCAGAAAGCGTATGGGCTGGAATTTCCGCTGGGTGTCTTCCGGACAGAACAACTTCAATTTTGATTATCATGTATCATTTAAAAAGGAGGATACTGTATATTACAATTATGAGAATAGTAAATTTGGTGGTGAGGAGTTGCCTGGGATCAGTGTATTTTATAAGGATGAAAGCGGGCAGATCTTTCATACGTATTCTTCTTATGCCAGGGGCAATGAGGAACTGCTGGGGACTTATGTGATACTGGATCTTATGCCCAAGGGCAGGAATGAGGAGAATGGGTTGCAGGATTGGGTGCGTCATCACGATAAGTATGAGGTTGTGTGTGAACATAAATGTTGTCACTCATGAGGGGTAATTGGGAGGCCAGTGGTGGGGAGTCATTTATGAAGGAGAAGCGTGATACCAATAGTATTTCGTCACTCATGAGGGGTAATTGGGAGGCCAGTGGTGGGGAGTCATTTATGAAGGAGAAGCGTGATACCAACAGTATTTCGTCACTCATAAGATGGATTTTCCAGGCCACTGGTGGATCGTCATTCATGAAGAAGGACTGCCATTCCGGTAGGGTGCTATCACGTATGAGATGTAACTGTCGCCCGGCTCGTATGCTCCTGCCAGGTATCCTCCTCGTATTAATACCCAAGTGCCCCCTTTGCCTGGCCGCCTGGATCGCCGTTGGTACCGGTATCGGTATTTCGTTTACAGTGGCCACCTGGCTTCGCTGGGGCCTGATCGCAATGTGTATAGTTTCCCTTTGTTATCTTATATTTAAAAGTACTGTTCACTTATGGAAAAATTCATGCTCCTCATCAGGGAAGACCTGCAAAAGTTAAAAGAAAATACAGACAAAGACAGGGACTATTGCATCAAAGAAATGACAGCATGGGTGGAAGGACTCGCTGCCACAGGCAATTATGTAGGAGGTGAACCTTTATGGACCGAAGGCCGGTATGTTACGAAAGATACGATTGTATCCGACGGCCCATTTATTGAAGCGAAGGAAGGCGTAAGCGGTTACATCCTGATCAATGCAGAAAATCTGGAACAGGCAGCAGCGCTGGCGCAAACCTGTCCATTCGTACAGCGGGGAGAGCTGGAAATTGAAGTAAGACCTATTATGGTGACAGATTTCCCGAATGGTTGAATTGTATCATTCCTGAATGGTTGAATTGGATCATTCCTGAATGGTTGAATTGGATCATTTTCGAATGGTTGAATTGCATCATTCCTGAATGGTTGAATTGTATCATTCCCGAATGGTTGAAATGGATCATTCCCGAATGGTTGAATCGCATCATTCCCGAATGGTTGAATTGTATCATTCCTGAATGGTTGAATCGCATCATTCCCGAATGGTTGAATCGCATCATTCCTGAATGGTTGAATTGTATCATTCCTGAATGGTTAAATTGCATCATTCCCGAATGGTTGAATCGCATCATTCCTGAATGGTTAAATTGCATCATTCCCGAATGGTTGAATCGCATCATTCCTGAATGGTTGAATTGCATCATTCCTGAATGGTTGAATTGCATCATTCCTGAATGGTTGAAATGGATCATTCCCGAATGGTTGAAATGGATCATTCCCGAATGGTTGAATCGCATCATTCCCTGAATGGTTGAATTGCATCATTCCCGAATAGTTCTACTGCATCATTATTCCCCGAATGGCAGTACTGCATCATTCCCTAATGGCAGAATCGCATCATTCCCGAATGGCAGAATCGCATCATTCCCGAATGGTTGATCCATATAATTCCCCCAATGGCTGAACCACATAAAAACGTGCAACAGGTAGTAGACCATTTATACAAACAACACTTTGGCAAAATGGTCGCTTCCCTGTTGCGCTTCTCAAAAGACATAGACCTGGAAACAGCAGAAGACCTTGTTCAGGATGCCTTTGCAGCAGCATTATCCCACTGGGAAACGCAGCTGCCGGATAACCCCGCCGCCTGGATATTCACCGTATGCAGAAATAAAGCTTTGAACAAACTAAAAGCGGATAAAAAATTCCTTCGCCTTCACCAGGCGCCGGAACCTGCTCCGGAATTGGTATCCCCAGCCATCACCTTCACTGCTGATTTCCCGGACGATGAACAGCTTCGTTTACTATTTGCCTGCGCTCATCCCGACCTGGCACCTAAAGTACAGGTCGTGATCACCCTGAAGTATGTGATCAACTTCAAAGTAGCTACTATTGCCAATCTGCTGGGAATGACCATCGATGGGGTAGATAAATTGCTACTGAGGGCCAGGAAAAAGATCAAAGAAGAAAAGATTCTCCTGGTTCCCCCGGCGCCTCAGGCCATGCAGCAGCGTTTACCCATCGTACACAAAATCATTTACCTCATTTTTAACGAAGGCCACACTTCTGCAGAAGGAAAAGAACTTTTAAGAGAAGACCTATGTGAAGAAGCCCTGATCCTTAATAAAGCGATTTTAGATAGCCAAATGGGCAATATCGACACCCTTGCCTTATATGCCCTCATGTTGTTGAATGCCGCCCGGTTTAAGGCCCGTTTTGATGAAAATGGAGAGTTGCTGGACCTTGAACAACAGGATCGTTCATTGTGGAACCAGGACCTGATAAAATTGGGAGACTATTACTTTAAGCAATCGAAAGGAAACTTAAAACAATCGAAAGAACCCCCGCTTTCTTCATATCATATAGAAGCATACATTGCCTGGCTGCACAGTACTGCTACATCATTTGCAACGACTGACTGGCGAACGATCGCAAAATTGTATAAGCAGTTATTACCAAATCCATTTGTAGAATTAAACTATGCAATTGCACTATATTATGCCGGCGAGGTGAACAATGCATTTAGCCTGTTACACAACTTGCAACGCTCCCCATTTATGAACAGTTATTACCTGCTGAATGCCACACTGGGCAAACTCTATCTGCAGGAAAATAATCATGCTCAGGCCGCCGTATACTTTTCAAAAACCCTTGACCAGACAAGATCTTCGGCAGAAGCAAATTATATCAGGAAGATGTTGTTAAAGTTAAATTTGTAGACATTATCTTTAGGCATATTTAAGATTTATGGAAGCAATCATGGCAGATGGTTACGTGAACAATGCTGCATTGGAAACGATTATTAAAGATGAAGACTGGAAAGGAACTCCGGTTGATGCACGTGGACGTTATGTTAATCTGCAGCATCCATACTCCCCGTCATTCATAGAAGTACTCCGCTGGAAGATGAAAGAAAACCCTTTCAAAGCGGAGAAGGAAAAACTCCGCTGGAAGCCCGAAGTATTGACAGATGCTGCCTGGCGGAATGGAGATGATGATGTGATTGCATGGATGGGCCATTGTACATTCTTTATTCGCATAGGCGGTGTTCGCCTGCTGACCGATCCTGTATTTGGCGATATCCTCGCAGTGAAAAGAGTGTCTCCATTTCCTGTGAACCCGATTCTATTAACCAAACTGGATTATATCCTGCTCTCTCATGATCATCGTGATCATTGTGATAAACCTACATTGCAACGGTTAGCAAGGAACAACCCCAAAGCAACTTATCTCACGGGGTTGGGAATGGAACCTTTATTAAAAGAGTTCACAGGTTCAGAACTGATCCAGGAAGCCGGTTGGTACCAGCAATACCTGACAGAAGATGTGAAAATCACGTATGTGCCTGCACGTCACTGGGGCAAGCGCGGCGCTTTTGACACCAACCGCCGCTTATGGGGTGGGTTTGTAATAGAGTCTGCACAGCGTCGTATTTATTTCGGTGGCGACAGTGGGTATGATACCCATTACCAGCAATTGAAAGAAGTGTTTGGTGGATTTGATTATGCTTTGCTGGGTATTGGTGCGTTTGAGCCGGAGTGGTTCATGCATCCGGTACATCAGTCCCCCGCACTGGCTATTAAGGCTATGGAAGAGCTGAATGCAGGGTATGCCATTCCTATGCACTTTGGTACTTTTGATTTGTCTGATGAACCACTGGATATGCCGCTGAAAGTTTTTAAACAGGTGGCTACGGAACATGGATTGGAAAAGCGGATCAAGCCGCTCCGCATTGGCGAAGCTTGGCACCTGGCCTGATAAGAGGTGATTGAATTTATTTGGAAACTAAGTATTGATAAGCTGCGCTTAATTTAGCACCTGTGTACTATTGATTTGTCTGATGAACCACTGGATTCATTTAGAATCTAAGAATTAATAAACTGCACTTAATTTAGTACCTGTGTTATATTGTTCCTGTAAGTATAAATAAGGTTCATATTTAAGTAATCAGAGTTATAATACTGCTATTTCCCCACGGGAAAATGGCGTATCATTGAGTGGTACAGGTCACAGGAGCATTTTGTTCATCCATAAACCTTTCCACTCTATGAAAATCATAACTGTAGTACTGCTAGCTATAAGCATCCCTTTTTTAATTTCCTGTGGTAAGCAATGGCAGGAGAAAGTCCCTGCCGCCGTCAGCGCAAAAACCATTGCTGCTGCCGAAGCTGCCGAAACATGGGAAACAGTATTAGATGGCAATTCATTTGCCGATTACACTGCTTTTGAAGCTGCATGGAACTACCTTTATCCATGGGGTTCCGATCATAACGGTACTGCACGTATGTATGGAAGCAGTACAGATCACAACCACATTTACCTGAACAACGGTGTGCTCACTATCAAAGCGGCAAAGATCACCTGGGACGAGGGCACCAGCTCCTCCAGTCCTTATCTGGCCATTCATTATCATTCAGGTGCAGTCAATACAAAAGAACATGTGCTGGTCAATGACCAGTTTCCCAACTGGGAAGTAAAATGTGATTTTCAGGTACCTACTGTCACCGGCTCCTGGCCGGCTTTCTGGCTCACTGGTGTGAACAGCTGGCCTCCTGAAAGCGATATTATGGAGTTCAAAGGAAGCGCTACCAACTGGCAGAACACTTTCAGAACATCCTCCGATGTATCCAGTACTTTGACCACAGTGTCTTCACCAGGTAGCTGGCATACTTACCGGGCATGGATCACGAAGGTAAGTGATACTAATGTAGACATTCACTACTATATAGACGGTGTTTGGAAAGCGGTACACAATGCCAATTTTGTAGGCAAACCATTGTATGTGATCATTAACATGCAAATGGAAGGATCCAGTGGAACACCCGGGCCTACGGCAGATACGTACCTGTATGCGAAGAATATTTATATAGGCAGAACACGTACTTATTAATTTACGCTACCTGTGACCTGTACATTTTACTTTTCAGCTGGTTCAATGATGCTTGCAGCAATCAATGCCTACGCCCATCAGGCCTAAGTTTCAATGATTCTTGCAGCAATCAATGCTTACGCCTATCAGGCTTAAGTTTCAATGATTCTTCCAGCAATCAATGCTTACGCCTATCAGGCTTAAGTTTCAATGATGCTTGCAGCAATCAATGCCTACGCCCATCAGGCCTAAGTTTCAACCATTTTACCAGCAACGGTAGTGTCAGCCCCTGCATAACAAGAGAAATAACGACGACCATTACCGCAATAAAAATAATAGTATCCCTTTGTGGAAAAGGCACTCCGCTATCCAGTTTCTCCGGCAGGGCCAGTGCCGTGGCCAGCGATACAATACCACGCATGCCAGACCATCCTACAATCAAACATGTCTTCCAGTCCAGTAATGCTTTTTTATGCCTGTCCGTACCGGTTTTACGGAAAGTGAGGTAGTGCCTGTGACTCTCCAGAAAGATGCGTACTACCCGGATGGCAATAGTCACGAATACAATCAGGAAACTATAACCGATCAATGGCAGGATCTGTATACTCTTTACATTATGAATAACGTATGGAAATTCCAGCCCGATAAGAATAAATACAAGCCCGTTCAGGATGAAAACGATAATATCCCAGAAGGCTTTCGATTGCGCTTTTGTAGCAGCAGGAAAATACATACTGGTGAGCCTGGCCGTTAATACCCCTAATACCACCACCGCGATCACGCCTGATACATGCAGGTCTTCCGCCAGTGAATACGTTACAAAAGGAAATAGTAATGTAAAGCTGATAGCTACTATACCATTCTGCCTGGTATGATGTAAGATGAATTGTAACAACTTTCCTGCAACAGCTCCCAGCAGCACCCCACCAGCAATGAGCAATATAAATTGCCCGCCAGCTTTGTACCAGATAAATGAACTACCTGCTACTGCCGCTACTGCAAAACGGTAAGCGATCAGACCGGAGGCATCATTGATGAGGCTTTCTCCCTCGAGGATGGTGAGTGTCTTGTGAGTGAGGCCCAATCCCTTCGTGATACCCGTAGCTGCCACCGCATCTGTGGCAGATAAAACGGCTCCCAACACGAAGGCTAACGGCCATGGCATGCCCATAAGAAAATGCGCCAATAAGGCTATTCCCCCGGTAGTGATGAATACCACCGTAAAGGCCAGCGTATTGATGGTCTTACCATTATTTCTAAATTCCTGTACATTGATATTACATGCTGCATCATACAGCATAGGAGGGAGGAATATCAGGAATACGATCTCCGGACTGATCGTGATCTGTGGCATGCCGGGTACAAAGCCCAGTGCAATACCAGCACTAACGAGTAATACCGGGTAGGGTTTCCTGAGTTTATCTGCAAATGCCGAGAGTGCCATCATGACACCCAGTATAAGCATGACGATGCTGTAATTTTCCATTTGGCGCAAATGCGCGCAAAATAACAAATTATTTTAATAAGCTATGTAATAATAACTTAGCCTGCAATGCTTCGGCTTCGTCCAGCAGACTTTTATCTTTAACATACGCCGCCACATCCCATACTTCACTCAGTAGTTTTTCCTTGTACACCTTAGCGAAATCATGGTAGGTTAAGTCTAGTTGCCATTGCCTGGTGAGGTAATCAAAAATTTCCTGACTGGTACCGGATAAACGGGAATGATCTACGACCAGGTAGGTGCCTGCTGGTTGTATCAGTAAATGCTGTTGTATTTCCCTGTTATAGAGAATCCATGTTTTCAGATAGTATTCACTATACTTTTGCAGCAATTTCTTTTTGCGGATATCGCTCCTGTAATATTTCCAGATGAGTTGCCGAATGCCGCCTATAGCAGCATATTTCAGATCTGTACTTTTATGGTGCCGGCTAATGAGTGAGCTCACCACACTCCGGTAATCCCTGAGTATGACAAGGTATTTTGCCCCGGGTAGCAATTCCCTGTAAGTACGCAGGAACAGGCAGGTACGGGGATCTTTCCAGCCCCATTGTGGTTGTGCCTGTTGTTTTTTCTGCATCAGTGTACGTAATGAATCCAGCTGCTCCTCACTGATAGAACAAACAGGTGTGTCGATAGTTCCGTCCCCTGATCCAAATTGCTCCAGCAGGATGTGCCTGTGTGCTTCTACAAAATCAATATCCTCAAAATGCCCGTCTGTATTACCAATGCCGGCGCCTAAAAACTGCTCACCCAGGTGCAGGCCACACTTGTACAGCCAATGGGTAATCAATGAAGTACCTGACCGGTGCATACCGGTAATCACTAAAACTTTATTGTTCATAGTTGTTTATGCTGTTACTGCCTGGTAACGTCTGGTTTGTGTTTGAATAGATGCCTGGATAAAATTGAACAGCTCATTGGTGCAGGCCGTTACTGTTTTTTCGTTGGTCTTTAAGTGCAGGTCTGGCGATAGAGGTACTTCGAAAGGATCGTTTACGCCGGTCAGGTTACGCAGTTTATCAGGATGGTTATCCGGTAGCATAGCCCGTTTATAAAGTCCCTTGGTATCCCGCTGTACAAGTTCTGTCACCGGGCAATCCACGAACACCGTTTTCACTTGTTCATAGGCGCTAGTCAGTTCCTCGCGCATGGCGTGGTATGGATTGATCGCACTGATAATGCAGATAATGCCGTGCCCGGAAAGGCGGCTGGCCACAAACCCCAGTCTGCGTATATTTTCGCAACGGTCTGCTTTGGAAAAGCCCAGGTCTTTGCATAAGAATTCCCGGTAGTTGTCTCCGTCAATGATTTCGACGGGCGTGCCATACGCCATCGCCTTCCTTTTAACACTGGTGGCAATTGTAGTTTTTCCTGCTCCGGAAAGTCCGCATAATTGAATAATCATCGCATATTGAATTTACAGGTTGACAATAAGCCGCAGATAATGGAATAACAGGTTACATGGTGGGTAAATAGCAGATGGTAGGGGACAGATAGATGATAGTTCGCAATCAATATCCTTCAGCTATGTTTGATATGGTAATGTAAATTAGTAAAATTCTTCATAAATCATTCCCGAATACGATAGATTTTTAAAAAGTATCGACAAACGGTGATTTGAAATGGTTTATGGTATCGTGTCAGTGATACTTTTTTTATACATTTATGCCCGATTTACCACCACCACCTCCGGTAATTTTTTACTTTGATGAATAAGTTAATTGTATTGTTATGCCTATGTTCCACGGTTTTTGGGCAAAGAAACATGGAGTACCTGGACAGGGGAATAGTGGTAGTACGTCATCAGCGGGATAGCGTATTCCTCAGCTGGCGCCTGTTAGCCACAGACCCCGTACAGGTGGCCTTCAATATTTATCGGGATCATCAGTTACTGAACAGTCAGCCTTTACGTAAGGCAACCTGTTTTACAGCGCCTTTGGCAGATACTACTACGGATAGTAAATGGACCGTTGTGCCTGTGATCAATGGCCGTGAGTACCCGGGAAGTGATAAATTTTTGTTAAAAGCACATATGCCTGTGCAGCAGTATCTCAATATACCTTTACTGCGCCCTGCCGGTAAGTATAGTGCCAACGATGAGACGGTTGGTGACCTGGATGGCGATGGCCGTTATGAGATTATATTGAAATGGGAGCCCGCCAATGCAAGGAATCCACCACAGACAGGACTGACAGATAATCAACTGGTAGATGCCTATACACTGAATGGGAAATTTCTCTGGCGAATAGACCTGGGTAAAAATATCGGATCAGGTGCTGCCTATACACAGCTGCTGGTGTATGACCTGGATGGCGATGGTAAGGCTGAATTAGTATGTAAGACAGCCGATGGCAGCATAGATGGTACAGGCAAAATTATTGGCGATGCAAATAAAGACTGGCGCAAACTCACAGATGAACATGATGGGAAATATGGAATCTACCTGGTCCAGACAAGTAATTAGTGATTTTAAAATTTATCAATAATGTACAAACTGTTGTTAACTGTTATCACCGCTGCTTTTTTAATGAGCGCCGCGCCGCATAAGCCCACCTTGTACCTGATAGGAGATAGTACTGTTAAAAACGGGAAAGACAAGGGAGACGGCGACCTGTGGGGATGGGGGCATTTTATCGCCGACTATTTTGATACCACAAAAATTAAGGTGGTCAATCGTGCCCTGGGAGGTACCAGCAGCCGTACTTACAGAACGAAGGGGCTCTGGGATTCTGTATTGGCAAAAATACAACCTGGTGATTATGTCATCATGCAGTTTGGTCATAATGATGGTGCGCCATTAGATGATACGGCCCGGGCCAGGGGTACGATCAAAGGTATTGGGGATGAACAAAAGGAGATCTATAATCCTATTACAAAGCAACAGGAAGTGGTGCATAGTTACGGCTGGTACCTGACGCAGATGATCAGAGAAGCAAAGGCAAAAGGTGCTGTTCCGGTAGTGTGCTCACCCATCCCACGCAATGTATGGAAGGATGGAAAAGTTGCACGCAATAATAATGATTATGGCTTATGGGCAAAGCAGGTGGCAGAGAAAGAAGGGGTTGCTTTCATCGATCTGAATACATTGATTGCAGATGTATACGACAAGGAAGGTGAGACAAAAGTAGCGGGTACTTATTTCGGTACCAAAGATCATACGCATACGATAGAAGTGGGGGCGAAGCTGAATGCAGCTGAAGTGATAACCGGAATAAAAGGAGTAAACAAGTTGAGCCTGAACAAATATCTAAAATGATCTTCCTGTTCTTTTCTAAAATACTCTTCCTGCCCTGCCGGGAAATTTGCCGGCGGGGCTAACTTTTATATTAAGAATACAACTGCACTTTCTCAATCATCTCCACGATATTTGATACCTGGAGTTTTTCACAAATCCTTTTCTTATACGTACTGACAGTAGATACCTGCAGGCTCAGTTTCTCCGCAATGTCCGCCACACTCAATCCCTTAATGAGCAGCTGCATAATATTGCTTTCCCGGTTAGAGAGCCGGTCCAGCGGGTTGATGTTATTTTTCTTCCTGGTAATATTATTAAGGAGGGTTTGCTTCAGTGCAGGGCTAAGGTATTTTTCATCTCTGAGCAGACTCTTTGTGGCATTTTTGATTTCTTCTATACCCATTTTTTTGGAGAGGAAACCATCAGCACCAGCTTCGAGATAGCGCCAGCCGAAAATCTGTTCGTCATAACTGCTAAAGATGAGTATCTTAATCTCAGGATGCCTTAAGCGGATAACATCCAGCATCTGATGATTATTACCACCAGGCATGTCGATGTCGAGAATAACAAGGTCAAAAGGTTTTGAGGACAAGATTTTCAACGTTTCTTCAAAACTCCCTGCTTCACTCACATGAACATCTTCGATGGATTTTTGCAAAATGAGAGTTGTTCCATATCGTACAACCTCCTGATCGTCTACAACTAAAATGTTAGGCATATAGTGATATTAGGTAAATATACGGGGTAACGCTTAAAGATCAAAACCTTACTGCCTTTTTTTGTAGTAAAAATTCTACAAGAGATTACAACTCTTACTAACAATTGGATATATTAAGATATATAATTTTGTTTCATGTGATTTAGTGTAGTTTGTGTGTGCAAATTTTTAAACAGCTATAAGCCGGGGCAATCCTTTTATCAACAAAACCCTCACTTCATCAGGTACAAAGAAGAGCGAACCAGCCACGCAAGAGGCGTGCTTTCTTTTTTCTAATCAGCTATTTTATTTTAAACAATGAACAATATAAGTGATTGAGCGGCGTAAGTTGCTCAAAAAGACTATTACCTATCCTATATCCCTATCCTACGTACGAACAAGGGGGCTTTTCTGTCTGGCCTCGGACGGTAAAAGCCCCCTTACTATTTCTCCTTTTGGTTAATATTTTGTACATTCATTTTTCTGTGCTTCAGAAATAAGCACTACAATGGATACTATTCTTATGCCACGTTAAAAAACTAAAACATCATCATGAGCTCTCGGAGAATTTTTATGCAACAAGCCGGCCTGATCGCCGCCGGACTTATGTTGAACCCGTCGGACATCTTCAGCAGAAGTCGCGCAAATACTGTAACTAAGATCGGTATTCAGTTGTACACCCTGCGGGATCAGCTGACCAAAGATGTAAAGGATACTATGCAGAAAGTGGCTACAACCGGCTACAACCATGTTGAAACCTATTATGGCTATACCGGGCCAAAAGAACCGGTTAAGTTCTGGGGGCTGGATCCTAAAGCCCTGAAAGCATTGCTCACCGAGAACAAACTCACTACCCACAGCGGACACTACCAGTTGAATGACTTCCTCACCAGGGGTAATGGCAAAGACGACGCCCTGAAGGCCCAGCTGGAAATCGCCGCTACCCTTGGCCAGCAGTACCTGGTAGTACCCGTACCACCCATGAACCTGATCGCCAGACTGACAGGAGCAGATTTTCAGTTCATGGCTTCCCAGTTGAACAAAGCCGGTGAACTGGCTAAGAAATCCGGCCTCAAAGTCGGCTACCATAACCACTTCTGGGAATTCAAACAACTCCCCGATGTAAAAGGAACCGGTTACGATATCCTGCTCAAAGAAACCGATCCTGCACTGGTGGTACTGGAACTTGACATCTTCTGGGCGGAGAAATCCGGCATAGACCCCGTAGCCCTTTTTAAGGCGAATCCCGGCCGGTTCGCCATGTGGCATGTAAAAGATATCGACAAGTCAGCTGCGGGCAAAATAACCGGTCCTGGTGAAGATGAGAAGGGGTTGAAAGACCTGATGGGTGAAATCAAATTTGCTGAAGTGGGAACAGGTGCGGTAGATTTCAAAAAGATCTTTGCCAATGCCAGTGAAGCAGGGGTAAAATATGCATTCGTAGAACAGGATCAGATCACTATCGATCCTTTTGTAAGTATCAAAAAGAGCTATGACTATGTAAAGTCAAATCTTTTAGTACGATAATGATATGATAAAGGGGAGGCCCTGCCTTTCCTTTACTAACACAAATGTGTTATCTGGTAATAGTTTCTTAATATACCCCCTCAAAAATAAATTAAACCTTTGTCTGTAGAATAATCAATTAACCTGACAGATGAAAGTAGCCATGATTGCCTTAATGCTGGGCCTTACAGCATTCGCATTTCCCGGGGAGGATAAATTACCGTTGAACAAAGTCCAGAGCATCGGATCCCACAACAGTTATAAGATCGCTATTGATCCAAAAGTAATGGAAGTCATCCGCCAGCATGCCGGCGAGGGCGCCAAAGGACTGGAATACACCCACATTTCACTGGAACAGCAGCTGGACCTCGGTCTCAGAGGCCTTGAGCTGGACGTATATGCGGATAGTGCAGGCGGTAAATACGTGCACCCCTTTGTATTGGAGCAGTTAGGCCTGAAACCAGTATATAACACTGATGTGATGAAGGAGCCAGGTTTTAAAGTGTTTCATATGCAGGATGTGGATGTGAACAGCAATTGTCCAACCTTCAAAATAGCGCTGGAACAATTGAAGAACTGGTCCAATGCGCATCCGGATCATTCTCCTGTATTTATTACTATGAATGCGAAAGATGAGATCTCCAAACGTCCGGAATTCACCAAACCAGAGCCATTTACTCCCGCAGTATACGACCGCCTCGACAAAGAAATTATCGATTATTTAGGAAAAGATAAACTGATCACACCTGATGATATCCGTGGCAGGGACAAAACCCTGGAAGCTGCGGTGCTGAAAGGACATTGGCCTACCGTAGGACAGGCAAAAGGGAAGTTTATTTTTATCCTCGATGAGAAGGATCCAAAAATGTCCGATTATATGCAGGGACATCCTTCACTGAAAGGACGGGTGCTATTTGTAAATGCACCTGCCGGAAAACCCGAAGCGGCGATTATGATCATCAACGATGCAATCAAAGACCAGGCACTCATTAAACAGATGGTCGCAAAAGGATACATTGTTCGCACAAGAGCAGATGCCGATACAAAAGAGGCAAGAACAAATGATTACACCAGGTACAAAGCTGCCTGTGAATCAGGTGCCCAGATTATTACAACGGATTACTATCAAAAAAGTACTTTATTTCCATCTGAGTATATCGTAAACTTTGGTAATAACGAGTATAGCCGGAAAGATATCAGATAGTTTTTATGGGCGTTTTATCGGTTGGCGTATCCGTCCTTTATCAGGGGTTTATCAGTCGTTTACCGGCGGGCGTATCCGCTTTACCAGCGTTTTATCGGCGAGCGAAAGCCTGCCGATAAAACGCCCCAGCGAAAAACGGGCTTTTGCCTTCGGCGAAAGCCCGTTTTTCGCCCCATTTTCCCGCCCCATTTCTTACTGCCCAAGCACAAACCTCAACGTCAACCCACCCGTCGTCGTCACCGTCGGACTCGACGTCGACAACACCGGTATCGTCTGCTTCCTCGTATAATAAAACTTCAAATTCATCCTCTTATTCAACACATAATCTATACTCGGCGCTATACTAATCACCTTCTGCCCCGACGTAGGCGTCGAAATCCCCCCATCCAACTGGTTATTCACCGACTTCTCATCCCTATAACTCAAATCCAGCCGCATATTCAAATCATTATCCAGCTTATGCGACCCATTCTTCCCCACCACAAACGGCAACGTCACCCCCTTCACCCGATACCCACCACCCAACGTGATTTCCGCCGTACGCGCCTCCACCAGCTGATAATCCGTCAAACTCAAACTCAATGACCTCGTCCGCTTATAATCCACATGCACATTCATATTGTTCTTCAACGTCATATCCACCCCTAATAACGGCGATAACTGTTCTATCATCGTCACATTCGGCACTGTATAATAAGGCACATAGTTCCCCGACACCGTATCTATAAAACTCGGATTCCCCAACGAGTTCTTATCCATATAACTGGAAGATGAATTGTAGGAGTTCATACTCAAATTGCTCACATAAGAGTGATTCAGTGTCAGCGTCTGTACAAAATTACTGAACGGCGCTAGTTTCGCTAACCCATCATACGTAATCCGCCAGTTCGGCAATGGAATAATATTCCTGAAAGGATTACTCCTGATCTTATCCAATCCATCCGTCGCAATCAATCCCACCTTATTCGGATCCTGCCCTGTATAAGCCGCAATGAAAGAGGATATCAGTACATTCTGCTCATACTTGCCATATCCATACATATAAGAAGCATCGCTCGTATCATAGGTAGGCGTAGAACCATCGTGCGCATAAGGGTTTTTAGACCAATATCTCTTTGACAATGTCGTTCTGTATTTTCTGAAATTCGCAAAGCTCCTCGCCAGTCCTCCCTTCATGAACAATGTCTTCAGCATAATAGAAGTGACCTGGAACCCTCCTGTCTCGTATGCATCCAGGTGCTCGTAATTCCCTCCGCCATACCTGTCTTTAAATGTTTCAGAGTGGTTCTTGGTAAATGTCTTGGTCAGCGACAAATCTATCCGCAGATTCGGTACCGGTTCCAACTGCGCCTGTATCTGCAGGTTCTGTGAGAACTGCTGTACAACCTGGTTATTGAACAGGGTATCGGCAGAAAATAATCCCTTCGCTGCCTTTTTATCCAGCCATTTTTTATCCGGCTGATAACCGAATACAAATGCCAGTCCCGGCTCCATACTCCGCCAGTTCATACCCAATGCCTGTGTACTGTCCATCCATCCTGGCAGACTCGTATAGTTGTTCTCAGAGTAGTTGATGTTCACACGCCTGAGGGATAGGATCGGGCGCAATATTGACTTCACCAGCGGAGATATTTCCGGTAGCTTTTCTTCCTTCTTCGCAGGCTGATTTTTGCCTTTCGCCGCTGGTTTCGCATTCGGATTCACCGGCTGCTTCGTGGCCGTGATGGCCTTCAGGAACTTTGATTTATTATACAGCTCCGTGAATTTAAACTCCGCCAGCACCGCGACCACCTGTGTATTTTCTATGGTGTTACCCTGTATCCTGTTTGAAAGGGAAGCCGCTGTCCACTTGTACTGCGCCGTATATTGCACAGCAAAGTTCGTCCAGCTCATGACCGGGATCTTTGACAGTGGCAGGGTATACGTAGCATTGAATGTCTGGAAGTAGTTGGTATTACGGCCCAGTTTCAGCAGGTTGTTCCATACCGTATCCCGCTTGGCAGAGGAGTTCAGTCTTCCGGTTGGCTCATCGATACGTGCATTGTTCGTCGCCGTCAGGTCTAAGCTCAGACTACGTGCCAGGTCCCACTTCAAACCATAATAACGATCAAAGGTAAAGTACTTGTTGTACGTCTCGGCCAGTTTATAATTACTCCCTACGTTCCTGAGCCGTGTAGCACTGAACTGTCTCGTCAGGTCCGCCCGGAAGCTGATCATTGATGGCAGGGGATTCAGGTTGATGTCTTTGAACAACTTCATCCACGGCGATTTACTTTTGATCGTTTTCTTAAACGGCTCCCAGAATTTGTTGGTGCCCGTAAAGTTATAGCCTAATACACCCCTGTTTTTAGTTAGCTCATAGTTCTCAGTTGTAGGACTATGCATTTTAGTGCCCGTATATGCATAGGTGAAATCAAAGTTCTCCAGGCTCCAGGGTCGCAGTTTCTTTTTACCGTCACTCAGCTTGCGCACATTGGTCACATTGAAACTGCTGGTCGTCGTTGCGTCTTGTGCCTGTGCCTTGATAGAGTCTCTTTCGTGTTTATTAGCCGCTAATTTCAGCTTTTCCTTCAATTTGATGTCCAGGTCAAACGGATCCCATTCCGGCATGCTGCTGGTTTTAGATTGCCCTACATAGAGGGGAATCGCCAATCTTGTTCTCTTAGGCAACAACTTACCCATATCCAGGCTTAATGATGCATCGTAGGAGATGAGGTTATCCTGGTACCGTTCATTCACGCTCTGGTTCACGGCCCCATATCCTGCGGTGTGCATGGTACTGGTTACGGCCAGTTGGCCCAGGTCGGCGAGCTGCATATTCAATCTGCCCGTAGCGGCATATCCTCCTTTTTCATCCAGCCCGGTCAATCGCAATTCATCAAACCAAACTTCTGCATTCTTCGTCAGCCCATCATCCAGCGGGTTGTAAATAGCCACCATCATCCCTTCCACATCTCCCAGGTTCGGGTTACCGATTACCCCGATCACATTCCCGTTTGCCAGTGTCTTCTCATACAGCGTAGCTGTAGAAGCACCTGCATTGTTACGGGTTTGTTTCAGGTTGCTGAAGTCCGATAGCGTGATGTCCATATTGTTCGCCGTAGGCCAGACAGCCGTTTGTGAGGTGGCGCCAAAGGCAGTTTTGGTCAGTGGAATACGGTATTCATAGAAGTTCTCCGTATAGTCACTACCAATGCGGATCACCGCCTGCAGGTCTTTATCTTTTAAACTGTTGTCGTCTTCTACCGCTTCTTCGTGTATGAACATCTGCAGTTTTTTATACCTGCGCAGGTCCATGCCCAATGTTTTGTATACCGCCCTTGACTTACCATCCTGCAGTTTGGACAGCTGTAAGGAAAGGGATTGCTCATTCATCAGCAGGGTGGTATTGCTGGTACTGAGCGTCGACTCGCGTGACAATCCCGGTGGCAGTACATAGTTGATAGGCGTACGGGAAGCGTTTTCTTCGATATTGACAGACGTTGTATTGAAGGTCGTATTACCATCTGTAGCTACCAGGTCGCCGGAGCCTGTCTGTAATTCGTAGCTATACTGGCGCCACTGGTTCCTGACCAGTTGCAGTTTACCAAAGCGCAGTACGACAGAATCAGAGAAATTCGTGAGGAACATACGCATAAACTGGATGGACTTAAAATCTGCAATACCACCGATCGCCGCGCTATACTGTTCGATCGGGATCTTGAACTGGTACCAGGTTTCAGTGCCGGTGCTGCCATTGGTATAGGTGACGGAGGCATCTACCTTATCTACGATGTAATTCTGTCCGATCGTCATGTTTGGACTTAAATGCACCCGGTACTGGAAATAGGACTCCGTTTCATTCATGGTATTATCAAAGTTCAGATCTTCTGACTCCGGAATATTAGTCGCCGCAGTAGAGTAGGAGGAGCCATTGGTAGTAGCAGGAGAGTTCCCGTCTGACATGGCATAGCGTTTATAACGGGCCAGGATGCCATATTTCGCCTTGTCATAATCATCACCCCTGTAGTGATGGTAGTTGTCATTACTCGGGTCACCAAGCGCCTGGGTATATACCTCTGCACTAACGCCAAAGTTGGTACGCAGCTGGTTCAGGAAGTGCGTACGGTAAGATACTTCATCCGCAGAACGCAAACCATCGTAACCTACGTCCTGGTATTCCCTTACGTCTGCATCATTGTCAAACGCCCTCGTCAGCTGTGTGGTATAGTTCGGTGTATGGCCCCAGGCAGTGGAATCATAGTTGATCGTAGTACTGGGTGCCTTCATCCCGTTCTCAAAAAACTTGTAGGAGTCTTTCAGAATATCCTCAGAAACGGCACCGAGATTGAAATACAGGTCCCCACCGGTACTGGTGGTGTTCTTTATAAATGGATCCTGTACCCAGAATTCGATATACTGTATGTTGGACGTCTCAAAGTCTGTATTGTCTAACGCACGCATGATACCACCCCAGTGTTTCTTTGGATTATTCAGCGTACCATCTGTATTCACCTCCGTACGGCTGGCTTCGAAGTTGTATGGACCACGATCATTGGGATAATACGCCAGGTCAAGGGTGGTGAGTTGTGTGGCCGTATAATCCGTAGACAGGTTCGGGAAGATCTCCTTCTGGTATACGATACGTGTACGTGGATCAGATTGGTCATCTTTGGTAATACCTGCTGGCAGATCGGAAGTACTGTTTACCTGCAGGGTAGGTTCGATGATGTACCAGGAGAGCAAAGCCCTGTTCTTTCCATAATCAACAGAATCACTCAATGTCGCTTCCGGGAACATGATATTACCTGAACTATCTGTAGCACCAGCCGGTGTAGAAGCCAGCGCCCAGCTGCTACTCGGCGTCTTCAGGTCATAGTTACTTTCTGTACCTTCAAAGTCATCAATGTATACCTGTCCTTCATTGGAACCAAATGCATTGATCAGTTTACTATGCCCGGGGAATAAGCGGGCTACTTCGCCCGTGAGGCTCACAGCGGAGGGTGACCTGGTGCTATAATTCGGTAGTTTATTTAACAGCCGGGTCAGTCCTTTCCATTCTGAATTATAGTTACCATCCAGCCCTACAACCGTGTTGTTGATCGGATCTTCGCCGTAACTCACCTTGGTCGTATACGGGCGTTCACTCATATGCACGATGGTAGAACCCAGGTTCAGTTTTTCATTCACCGCATAGTCAAAACGGGTACCCACATAGTTCCGTACCTGCTGCCCATAGAGACCGCTATTCTCAAAAGAGACGTTGATGGTAGTACCGGAACTGAGGATCCCATCATTGATGATCTTAACCTTACCCAGGTTATAATCAACTGTATAGTCAATATTCTCTGTCAGTGTTTTACCACCGGCAGTGACGGTTACAGAACCAGAAGGAATGTTGTAGGCGTTCAATGATACCTCTGACGAACTACCTGCTTTGTAGCTCCCTTTAATGAGGTACCTGTTGAGTGAAGAATACTGTTGTGCGGCCGCTTTGGTAGTATCATACAGTTTGGTATAGAGGTATTGTTTTTCCAAAGCAGCATCACCGCCAAATGCTTTGGCAAGGTCTTTACCAAAAGGTTCCAGTACGGGGAAGATGAGTTTACCATTAGATACGTCTACAGTATACCCGCTCACAAAATCATACACACCATCCGGTTGCGGATCATTGTTCGTATTCAGGTTATCGAGGTTGAGAATGGTAATGATAGGTGCACCGCTGTAAGTACCGACAGCATCCGGCAGATAGCGCCTGGGACTGGCTGCGCGGGTATCATTGCCGGGGTCATTGTAATATACATCGGCAGTGAAGTCGGTACTGCTCAGCTGATAACCACCGGTGGAATAGATGTTTTTCATCATCAGGTCCCAGATAGGCAGTATCGGACGTGCAGCAGTAGCTTTCAGCATTTTCAGGAAGAGGATGCGGCTATTGTTATTGTTACTCGCATCTGGAGGTACATCCTGTGCAAAGTCGCCGACCTTGTAGGTACGACCGTTGTAACTATATTCATATGCGACAGCAAGCACCTGGTCCGCCGAAAGTGCTGTATTCAGTGAGATGTAACCGAGTTTCTTATTCAGGGTATATTCCGTACTATCCAGTTTGCGTGCATAGGTTTTCTCATAATCCTGTACGGCAGAGAGACCGTACGATTGGAGTTGGGAAATGACGGTGCTGGGTAGCCGCGCGGCATCGTCTGCAGAGAGTTTGCTATACAGGTCGTTGATCCCGTTGTAAGGCAGTTTGCCGCTGCTTACAACGTGTACGGCATTAGTATTGTAAGGACTGTATTCAGCAAGGTCCATCAGACCTACTACGTTACGGGTGTTCGTGGTCGTTCCTGTCTTATTCGTTACCCATACCTCGATACGTGTAATGTTGGAGAGCGAACGGATACTGGGCAGGTTACCCATGGCATAGTTGAAGGTATCGCGGAAGAATTGTGCCAGCAGGAAGTTTTTATTTTCATCGTACGCATCAGATTTGAGGCTGTAGCTGGTAGTCTGATTCCCTCCTTTCAGGGTCAGTGTCTGCTTCTGTGACTTCTGGCTGGAAAGCACGCTGGTCATAGTCAGGCGGCCGAACTGTAACTGCGTCTTTACTCCAAACAAAGATTGCATCCCACTGATCAGTGTCGTGGGAAGCGCAAAGCTTACATTACCTGCTTCAATCTTTTTTATGATCTCATCGTCATAACCGGTGTATTCGAGTTTGATCTGATTTTCGAAATCATAAGTAGACTGGGTGTTATAGTTGGTGATGATCTTTAGTTTATCACCGATTTTGCCCGTCACATTCAGGTTGATATTCATATTCATATCAAACCCGCCACTGCGGCGTGCAGACTCGGTCAATACAGGGTTGTTGGTATACTGGCCTGCATAGCCCATTGATATTTCAAGGTAACCCTGTGGCTTGATATCTACTTTACTGCCACCGAATAATCTATCAAAAAGTTTATTGGATTTTTTAAGTTCAAGTGGATTGCTCCTGTTCAGGTTTCCCAGAGTGGAAGCGCGTTTCATGAAGTAATCATTCTCGCTCTTACGGGACTGCGTGTTGTAGAAATCCTGGAAACTCATAGACGTAGGATTCCTGTAATATTTATCACCGATCTTTTCGGAGATAATATACTCTTTTGTAGCAGGATCGTATTCCACGTCCCTTTTGATACCTTTAGGGTCTTTCAGGTCAATAGCATTCTGCACAGGCTCTACGAGCTCCGGAGAGTGCCTGTCCCTGATAGGATACTTTAACGTATCCACAGTATCTTTCACAGGTATCATGGAATCATATGCAGCATGATTCGTAGAAGAGCCAATTGGATAGTAACTCACGCCCCTGGCTCCCCTTGCTGCAGAATCAACCATGAAAAAGGCCACTATGCTAAATACAGTTAAGGCAGCATAGTGTTTTTTAAAACGTTTTCTAAGGGATTTCTTCACGCGTTCTTTCTATAGCAGCAATTCGTAAATACCAAAAATAGTAGCCTGTATAGTCTGACTATACGAAAAGCGGCTTCGCATCAAACGAGCATTTTTACAGTACTATTGTTTGTTGGCTACAGATAGGAGAATTGTATAGATGAAATGGTAAAGTTGATAGCTGAAGGGGCAAGACAGCCCTATATTTCGCACAAGATAGGGGAATTTGCTTTTGTAAAACAGGAATTGCGTTTTTTTACTACGAACAGCTAAAATGTATAGATGAAAAGGAAAAGTCCGCCTTCAGAATTTATTGAAGGCGGACTTTGAAATTTATTTCTTACGGAGGTACAATGCAAGACTTCCTGCCAATAAAAGCAACATAATAATATAACTGGCGAGGGATAATTTTACACCTGCATAATATGCTTCAGGTGCAAAAATGAATGTGATGGTATGGTCGCCTGCCGGAACAGACATGCCTCTCAAAGCATAGTTTACCCTGGTATAAGGCGCTTCTTTTCCATCGATATAAGCTTTCCATCCCTGGCGGTAATAGATCTCAGAAAATACGGCAAACTGTGGTGTTGCCGCCTTCGATGTATACGCAATGGTATCCTGGTGATTAAACAGTAAAGCAATGACGGCACTGGAATCAAACTGGAAATCAGCTTTCACCAGTGGTTTATATTGCTGGTCTATCACCACGGTATCTTTTGGATGGAAGGTGGTGAGTGCATTCATTTCCGCATCTGCATCCGGTACCCACTGAATGGCTTTTACAAACCAGGCATTGCCCAGCGCATCCGGATTCTGATGTACGGCAGGACCTTCCACGCCGTTGGTGATGATGTACTTTGTATTTAGCATGTTCAGTACCTGCATGTTGTTCTGACTGATCTGTCTTTCAATCAGGTCCTGGTACAGCTGCAGCTTTGCCGCATGGTAACCGCCTATGCTCTTATGATAATAAGAGGTCATGGCGTCCTGGAACGGGTTGCGGGTCAGGTTAAAAACGCGGTAGTACGGATCCTTGTCCTGCAGTATCTGCTGATCGGCAGGAGAGGCCTGAAATGGCATACTATAAGAGCCGGCATCCATGAAACTATCTTCGTTCAGATAGCGCCTGTCTACCTGCAGCAGATCGATCATGATGAGTAAAGTGATACCAATAGTCAGGTAACGCGCCTGTAGTTTCCCCTTGATAAAGAACCACAGGAGGCCAAATGCCAGTGCTGCAAAAAAGATAGAACGAAATACATCACTTCTGTACAGATCCGCCCTGTCTGCCCTTGTAGCAGCCATCAGTTTGTCTGCAATATCGGTCCGGCCCTGTGTCATTTGTACCAGCTGGGCATGGAACTGATCATCGCTATGCGGGTTGGCGTTGTCGCCGGTTGCATTGGTATACCGCATACTGGTAGATGCCAGCAGTAACAACACCAGTAAGCCCCCCATGATATAGCCAGACCATTTCAGTTTCTTCAGTAGCTCCTCTTTTTTGATTTCACCGCTGATCAGTTCCTGCAATGCCATCACGGCTAATATCGCAAATGATAACTGCGGGATGATCAATGCCTGCGAAGGTGCGCGGAACTTATCATAAAGCGGAAAATGATCGAACATAAAATAATTGAAAGCAGCAAAGTTGCTACCCCATGCCAGCATAATACCCAGCACAGAAATGCCGATCAGCCACCATTTGTGCCATGAACGAATGATGAACAACCCAAGCAGTGCAAGCAGGCACACAATGACACCCAGGTACACAGGACCTGAGGTACCTAGTAAAGACTGATCTCCCCAATACAGGTTCCAGCTGCTTACCAGTTTTTCTGCATTGTCAGCAGGTACACCGATTTCGGTTAATGTTTTATAGGTAGTAGAATTCGTGCCTAGTTTACCACTTGAACTACCTCCGTATATATCAGGGGCAATGAGCGTGAACGTTTCAAACTTGCCATAACTCCATTGAAAAGCATAATCCTTCCCATTTTGTTGTTCGGCAGTTTCACCCGGCAGTGGGCTCAATGGCGACTTGCCACCACGGGTACTTTCTTTGGAATATTGATACGTTGTCCATAGGCTCACGGCATTGGAAGCCAGTGCCAGTCCAACCGCAAGCAAAACCAGTAAACTACCTGTAATAAGGTGTTTAAACGCTTTTTCCCTGATAGAATAGACGGCATAGGCAATACCCAGGATGGCCAGTATCAGGAAGAAATAATACGTCATCTGCAGGTGATTGGCGGCAATCAGGTAGGAGAGGGAGAGTGCCATGATGCCCGTACCCGCCAGGTAACTACGCCGGGTAATGAGCACCAGGCCTGCAATGACCGCCGGCAGATAAGCCAGTGCGATCATCTTGGTATCATGGCCCGTGACGATGATAATAGGCGAATAGCTGGCATAGGTATACGCCACTGCACCGGCAAAACCGATCCATGAGCGCGTACCTAAAACTATGCAAAGCAAATAAAAACAAAGTGCGGAGAGAAACAATACATTGATCGGCTTGGGCAATCCCAGTGTGAGGATAGCAGGAATTGCACTATCAATGTGGTAAGGAGATTCCATGGCCAGCTGGAAGGTCGGCATACCGCCAAACATACTGGTGGTCCATAATGGAGGAATGCCATGCTCTTTTTTATAATCCATGGCTTCTTTGGCCATCGCCTGCCACTGCACATTATCACTCTGACTGATAACCTTATCTTCTAATACGGGTTTGCAATACAAAATCGCAAGGATCAGCAAACCCAGGATGGCTGCCAGGTGCGGTAACAGGGACTTGAACCAACTGGTTTTCATAGCAGTATATTAAGTTGTATGTTATTCCTCTTCCTCTTTAGAATCGTTTTCAATATTGCAGATATGCACCTTGGCAATACGGTGCTGGTCCATCTTCACCACTTCCATTTTCAGGTTTTTCCATTTCAGGCTATCGCCACTCTGAGGTATTTTACCCAGTTTGTCGAGGATAAAACCACCCAGGGTTACAAAGTTAGTTACATTCACTCTTTGCTGGTCGGCATCTAGACCGATTAGTTCCAGGAATTCCACGAATGGCAGCTGTCCGTCTACCAGCATACTGCCATCTTCATGGCGGATCACTTCGTATTCAAATTCATTTGTTTCAGAGATATCACCTACCAGTGCATCTACGATGTCGTTGATGGTGACGAGACCTTTGATAGAACCAAATTCGTCAACGACCATGGCCTGGTAAATGCGCTCTCTTTTATAGAGTTCCAGTAGCTGGTAAGTACGGTTGTGAACCGTCACCACCAGCAGTTTGCGGCTCAGGGCGGACAGGTTATTGATGGCAGCGTTGAAATTATCGCTGAGCAGGTCTTTGCTGTAAACAAAGCCGGTAGTGTGATCCAGGTCGCCGTTAGCCAGCGGGTACATGGTATGTTTATGTTTCAGGATCTTAGCCTTGTTTATTTCCGGGCTATCCTGGATATCCAGCCAGATCACCTCATTTCGTGGGGTCATGAGGGTAGATACATGGCGGTCGCCCAGGTTAAATACGTTTTGAATCAGGGCTTTCTCTGTTTCTTCAATCACACCGCCCTGGTGGCTTTCAGCAATGATCACACGGAGTTCCTCTTCCGTGTGTATGTCTTCATTTTCATGAACGGGGGTGATACCAATGATACGGAGGATCACATTGGCCAGGCCATTCAGGATCCAGATGAAAGGACGGAAAATGACATAGAACAATTTCAGCGGCACTGCCACTGTAAAAGTAGTCGGCACTGGTTTGCGGATAGCGAGAGATTTGGGAGCCAGCTCGCCAAATACGATATGTAGAATGGTGATAGCGAGGAATGCACAGCCGATGGCTACTTTTTGAGCGATACCTACATCTGGTTTCAGACCCAGCGAAGTAAAGAGATTGATGATCATTTCAGTCATCACCTTTTCACCAACCCAGCCAAGGCCCAGAGAAGCGAGGGTAATACCTAACTGGGTAGCTGCCAGATAGCCGTCAAGGTTATTCAGCATGTCTTTGGCTATCTTGGATACTGTTTTATTGCGACCTGAGTTTACTTCTATCTGCGAGGATCGGACCTTTACGATAGCAAATTCTGCAGCAACGAAAAACCCGTTCAGCAGCACCAAAAAGATGGTAAAAAATATTTCTAAGCTCATTATTGCGTGTCTTAATTTTTAAACTTTTGTTTTGTGAGGTCTATGCACATCCCCCCATTCAGATATGATCTGTAACATAGGTTGGAGTGAGGCACCGTCTTTAGTGAGCTCGTATTCTACTCTTGGCGGCACTTCGGCATAAACCAGTCGATTGATTAGTCCGTCTTTTTCCAGTTCTCTCAACTGCAGGACCAGGATTCTTTCAGATACATCGGGAATAGATTTTTTCAGTTCACTATACCGCAGCTTGCCATTGAGCAGGCTCCACAGGATAGTCGGTTTCCATCGGCCGCCTATTACATCCAGCGTATACGCCATGCCGCAGTTGTTGCTGATTTTATTCCTGTTCAATGTATTAGTAGAGCTTTCTTTTCTCATTACTTACATTTTTGTCAGTACTCTATAAAAATATCAGTACCCCCAAAGTTAATGTTTAACAGTTAAAGGAAAAAACTATTATGAAAGAGGCTGTGATTCCATGGTTTTGTACAAGTCACAGGCCAATTTATCCCAAACAGCCTACATCTATAGTAGGAAATCCGTATTTTAGGAAATATAACCCTTGAATAGACCTGCTTCCGTTATCAGCAACGCCCTCCAAGGTCCAGATGGCCAGGAGTAGGTTTAATGCCCGCATTACCAATATGAAAGCAACTTTGCACCCTTCTTTTTCGCAAAATGCCGCTACCCTGCTCAATGCTACAGGGAATACCGCTGCCGGCCTGCTCACTGATAAATGGTTAGTAAAATTTGAAAAAAAGTAATAGCTTAACCCGCTAATTAACCATTTTACGTTATGATTAAACAGGTCGCTATTGCCTTTACGCTATTTTGCTGCTTACCCGTCACGCATTTGCTGGCGCAGGAACGATTCTCTACCAGTACCAGTCATTTACAACTGGATTTTGAAGTAGATGGCAAAGGAAGATTATTACAGAAATACTTTGGTCCCAAACTCGCAGATGGCGGAGAACAGCTTCGTCCTGTAGAGCGTTGGGAGGCTTATACACCCGCTGGCACAAACAACCTGTTTGAACCTGCTATACAGGTCACCCATGCGGATGGCAACCCTTCGCTGGAACTTTTGTACATTGACCATAACACGGTAAAAACAGATGACAATATAACTGCGACCACCATCACCCTGCGTGATCCGAAATATCCGTTTACCGTATTACTACATGTCAATACCTATGCTAAAGAAGACATCTTTAAGGTATGGACAGAGATCAGTCATAAGGAAAAAGGGGCCGTTGTCCTGGCAAATTTCGCATCCAGCATCCTGCACTTCAATGCACATAAATACTACCTTACCAACTTCCATGGTGACTGGGCCGAAGAAATGAAGATGGATGAAAACGAACTGACCAGTGGTATCAAGATCCTTGATTCCAAACTGGGTACCCGTGCAGATATGTACCAGATGCCTTTCTATTTTGTTTCTTTAGATGAACCTTCTACTGAAACGCATGGCGCTGTAATGGCAGGTACGCTGGCATGGACGGGCAATTTCCGCTTTGCTTTTGAAGTCGATGAGTTGAATATGCTTCGGGTTATTTCAGGTATGAACACCTATGCTTCTCAATATAAGCTACAACCTGACCAGAATTTTGAAACGCCTGCATTTATATTTTCCTATAGCGATAATGGCCGTGCTGCTATCACTCACAACTTCCATCGCTGGGGTGCCAGGTATGGTGTAATTGATGGCGATAAACCACGTACCGTATTGCTGAACAACTGGGAGGCGACTGGTTTTGATTTCAATGAAGAAAAGCTCTCTGCTTTGTTTGACGATGCCAATAAATTAGGGGCTGATCTGTTTTTGTTGGATGACGGGTGGTTTGGTAATAAGTACCCTCGTAATGCGGATAATGCAGGCCTGGGCGACTGGCAGGAAATGAAGGCTAAACTGCCGCATGGACTGGGTTACCTGGTAAAAACTGCGGAAGAGAAAAAGGTGAAATTTGGTATCTGGCTGGAACCAGAAATGGTGAATCCTGCCAGCGATCTGTATCACCAGCATCCTGACTGGATACTTAAGCTGCCTAACAGAAGTGAAGATTACTTCCGTAACCAGTTGGTATTGGACCTGGTAAATCCTAAAGTACAGGATTTTGTATATGGCATCGTTGACAACATGATGACTGCCAACCCGGGTATTGCCTACATCAAGTGGGATTGTAACCGTATGATCACAAATGCGTATTCTCCTTATTTGAAAGACAACCAGGGAGGACTATATATTGAATATACCCGCAGTTTGTACCAGGTGCTGAAACGTATCCGTAGCAAGTATCCGCACTTAGCGATCATGCTGTGCTCCGGTGGTGGTGGAAGGGTTGATTATGGAGCGTTGCCTTACTTTACAGAGTTCTGGGCAAGTGATAATACAGATCCGTTTGAAAGGGTATTTATACAGTGGGGTTATTCTTATTTCTTCCCCTCATTTACTGTAGCCGACCACGTTACCTCATGGGGTAAGCAATCCCTGAAGTTCCGTACAGATGTGGCGATGATGGGCAGACTGGGCTATGATATTAACCTGGATAAATTCACGGGAGATGAATGGACATTTAGTCAGCAGGCCGTGGCAAACTATAAACGTTTGCAGCCGGTACTGGCGCATGGCGATCTGTATCGTTTGATCTCTCCCTATAAGGAGAATAGGGCCGTGTTGATGTATGTGGATGCTGCGCAATCAAAATCAGTCTTATTCGCTTATAACCTGCATACCCGTTTTGGTGAAAACTTTGCACCTGTAAAATTGCAGGGATTGGATCCACACAGGCAATACAGGGTGACGGAAATCAACCTGAAGCCCGGCGAAGAATCTCATTTATATGAAAACAATAAGATATTTTCGGGCGATTATCTCATGAAAGCGGGTATCAATGTATCCGGGAATGAGCCGTTATCCAGCAAAGTATTGGAAATTGTGGCTGAATGAAAATAAGCTTACTGATTATATTATTCTGTTACTGTACAAACCTGCTTAGGGCACAGAATATAGTGCCGAATGCGAGTTTTGAAGAAGTAAATATCTGCACGGAATACATAGCGCCCTGCGCTCCCTGCGGGTGGATGGCTGTTGCACCAGAGATGATCAAGATGAAGTATCTCTGTAATGGCGCCGCTTTGCAGGGGCAGCACTATGTATCCCTGTTGCAGGAAGGGCCGGTGGAGAATCCGGATGCAAGGGTGTATATACAAACCCGGTTGCTGTGTGCGTTGCAAAAGGGACAGGCGTATAAGATCAGGGTGTATATGAATACGGAAAATTATCCGTTGCGTATCGGACTTCGGTTTGATACGGCTTTTATCTTTAATGAGAATACAGGTTGTTTGTCACAACCTGTCAGCGTAGAACTGAATGAAGCGGATCAGCAAAAAAAACTGTGGCATACCAAAATGCCCTGGTATATATTGGAGAAGACCTATGTCGCTACCAGTAATGCAACCCACCTGGTAGTAGGGAATTTCAAAGCACCTGTTCGTAAAAATGGATTTTCCGGTTATACCAATGCACAGGTATTAATAGATAGTATCAGCATTACACCTGTCAATGAGCAATTGCCGTTATGCGAAGACACCGCTGCTACCCGGGCTGCTTTATATGCAGAACATCACAGGCATTCTATCCCGGAAGCTTTGACCCCGGGCAGACCTGTCCTGCATACACTCAATGGGAGTCATGAGGGATGTGATACATTGATATTGAAAGATGATTTATTTAACCAGGATCATACCACGATTAATGAACGGTATCGCCAGCCTATCAACGAAGCATTGAAGAATTATAAAGGGGATACGACTATGCGGATCCAGTTGGTCGGCCATGCATGGCAGGCAGCATCGGAGGAGTACAATAAAATTATTTCCTATGATAAGGCAAAGGCCGTAGCTACTTATCTTGTATATAATGAAGGCTATAGTTTTGATGATTTTCAGATAAGGGGAGAGGGGAAGCGCAATCCGCGATATGATACAACTGAGGCAGATAATAATCGGGTAGAAATGATCTTGTGTCATGTAGCGCCGCCGGTGTTGGTAGTGAAGAAGCCGGTCCCCCCACCTGATACACTGGTAATACCAGATATATTGTTCAAATTTAATAGTAGTGAACTCAATCCGGCATTGCATGCAGCACTTGATAGTTTGATGAAAAAAATACCTACGGATGGAAGTGTGCAATTGCAGGTGACAGGGCATACAGATAATGCAGGTAATGACGATTATAATTATACTTTATCATTACGTAGAGCAAATGCCGTAGCTTCTTATATGCAGCAGTACGGCGTAGGAGATGACATCCGCCAGATTAGCGGGGCGGGCGAAACCCAGCCGGTGGCGGATAATAAGACATTAGAAGGAAGAAGGAAAAACCGGAGAGTGGAAATAATTATTTTCCATACCACAGATTAAAATAGCACAACATTCATAATAAAAAACTTTTCGGGGCAAACCTTCCCGGTACAAAGGCTTCCCGCCTTATTGCAGGCCGCAGGCCCTGCCCACAAACAAACGCTGCTGCCGAAGGTAGCAGCGTTTGTTTGTACAATATATTTTCCTACATTTAAAACAGAGAAACCAGAATCAATCACTCAAAGGAAGATTTGTCTAACTCAATAATCTGTACAGTCACTTTGTTCACCTAAAACTCAACTTATGCAATTATTGTCATGGTTGATGCTTGCATCATTGCTAAGTATCACCTCGATTTCCCTTGCGCAGCAAGGAAAATCCGTACACGGTACCGTCACTGCCGGAGATAATAAACAACCCCTGGAAAGAGTCGTCATCATCGAAAAGAGCACCCAAAATCACGCCTACACTGATGCTTCCGGCTCTTACTCCATTACCCTGAAAAACAACAACGCCACACTTATTTTTAGCTACGTAGGCTACTCCACACAGGAAATCCCGGTCGGTGCTCAGTCTGCCGTCGATGTTGTCATGCTGCCCTCTCAGAAAGACCTGGGTGAAGTAGTTGTCACCGCCTTCGGTGTCAAAAAAGAAAAACGCGCACTTGGCTACACGATCCAGCAGGTAGACAATGCAGACCTGAATGTAAACCACCAACCGAATGTAGTCAATGCGCTGCAAGGTAAAGTAGCGGGCGTACAGATTACCAGTACCGGCGGCGGCCCCGGCCAGAGTGCCCGTATCATCATTCGGGGTATCAACTCCCTCGCTGGTGATAGAAACAACCAACCCCTCTTTATCATCGACGGGGTGGAAATAGACAACAGCACCTACACCACCGGTGGTGCAGAAACGCGTGGTATGAGTAACCGTGCTTCCGACATCAACCCCGATGATATTGACAACATATCTGTACTTCGTGGTGGTGCGGCTACTGCCCTCTATGGCATCCGCGCAGCAAATGGTGCGATCATCATTACTACCAAATCAGCAAAAGCCGGTAAGGTCCGGGTATCTTACAATGGCATGTATGGCTTTGACCAGGTGAATAAGATCCCTGAAGTGCAATCTACCTACACGCAGGGCTACCTTGGCGTATACGACGCTACCAGCTTCTGGCCCACCTGGGGCCCCACCGTGGCCGAAGCCAGGCAGGAAGATCCTACCCATCCGGCTTCGCTCTTTAATAATTATAAACAGGCTTTCCGAACCGGCATGCAAACCCGGCATACGGTGAGCGTAGGCGGCGGTACAGAGGCGGCGCAGGTCATGGGATCGGTCTCCTATTTCAAACAGAATGGTGTGATCCCATTTAGTGACTATACCAGTTACAACGCCCGCCTGAATGCTACCTTTAAGATCAGTAACAAGGTCACCGCCGGAGCGTCTCTCAATTATATCAACTCCGGTGGTAATAGGGTCAACTCCGATCGCTATGGCGAACAGATCATCTACTGGGCGCCCCGGTGGAATATGAAAGATTATAAGAAAGAAGATGGTACCCAACAAACTTACAGCAGCGGTACGAACAATCCCATTTACACACTCTCTACCAATAAATTCAGGGATAATGTAAACAGGGCGATCGCAAGTGCCTACATCACCTATAAGCCGGTTGACTGGTTGAATTTCTCTTATCGCTTTGGAAATGACTTCTACACCGATGGCCGTACGCATACCGCTCCCGGGCCACTGGGCGTGGTAGATGAAGCACCTAACCTCGATGACAACGAATACGGTTTCATTGATGAATACAACCTGCGCAGTCGTAACCTCACTTCTACCATCATGGCGAATTTCACTAAGACCTTCAAAGAGAAATTCTCTGTTGACTTTAAACTCGGTCACGATCTTCGCGACCAACGGGTACGCAGAAGTAGTGTGGAAGGAGATACACTGGTGGTGCCGGATCTTTTTTTATTAGGCAATGCCAAGCGAGTGAAAGGAGATTCTTATATCCTCGACTACCGCAACTACGGCTATTTTGGAGACCTCACCCTGGGTTGGAAGAACCTGCTCTTCCTGGAACTCACCGGTCGTAATGACCTGACATCGACCTTATCCCGCGAGAACAGAAGTTACTTTTATCCAAGTGCCAGCCTTAGCTATATTTTCTCTGATATGTTCCCATTACCTGATTGGTGGAGTTATGGAAAACTGAAAATTTCCTATGCACAGATAGGCAAAGATGGTGATGCATATGCGATTACCAATGGTTTTGAGACAGGTGATCCTATTGGAACTACTGTACCTTTTTATCAAAGCAGAACATTGGGCAATACCAATCTTCGTCCTGAATTTACGAATACCAGCGAAGTCGGTACGGAACTGCGTTTTCTCGATAATCGCCTGGGATTGGAAGTAAATGCTTATCAGCAAAAGAGCAAAGACCTGCTGGTGCCTGTGTATGTATCAAATGCTACCGGTTATGATCAGGCTTATGTAAATGCGGGCGAGATTAATAACAAGGGTTTGGAAGTAATAGTAACGGCTATGCCAGTACGTAAGAAAGACTTTAGCTGGGATTTTAAGATCAATTTTTCTACGAATAGGAACAGGGTGATCAAACTGAATGAGCAACAGGGCGCAGAGTTGAAAGAGATCGTAATTTCGAGTCAGTATGGTTACCTCAGTTCAACCGTTACCAGCAAGCTGGTACCCGGTATGGCCTATGGTGCGCTGTATGGTCGTAGTTACAAACGGTATTATGCTAAAGATGATGATGATGGTGTGACCCTGCGCAAAGACCTCCCATTGCTCATTGGTGCGAATGGTTTCCCCGTGTTGGATGATGTCACTAATCAGCGGTACCTGGGTAGTACTTTGCCAAAATGGATGGGGAGCACACTACAGACTTTCAGGTATAAGAATTTTACACTTTCATTGTTACTCGATGTTCGTCAGGGTGCCTATAAATACAACCAGCTATCCAACTTCCTCGCTGCCTTTGGGGAATCAAAGATCACGGAGAACAGGAACCAGACGATTGTATTTGATGATGTGCTGGCAGATGGAACACAGAATTCAAAAGCCGTTTATTTAGGTCAGAGTACGGGGCCTGATGGGGTGGATTATGGGGCCGGTTATTATCGTAATTACTATCGTGGGGCCAGTGAAAAGTTCATTGAAAATGCTTCGTGGTTACGGTTACGATCCGCAGGGTTATCGTACACATTGCCTGCTGGCTGGCTAAAACCTACCCATACCATTTCGGGTGCGACAGTGTCATTCACAGGGAATAACCTCTGGTTGCATACAAAGTATACGGGTTTCGATCCTGAAACCAGCTCCGCCTCTGCCAGTAGTAATGGTGCTGATAGCTTTGCAGGGTTTACTTATCCTGCTACCCGTAGTTTCCTGTTTAGTGTAAACCTTCAATTTTAAAGTCATGAAACGCATATATATTATCCTGCTGGCCGCCATAGCAGGTTGTTCCAAAGGCTACCTGGATGTGAACCAGACGAACCCAAATCAAACCACGAACCCACCCATCAATGGGTTATTGTCAGAAGTCACTTACCAGACCGGTGTAAACGTATTCAATGTAGGTAATATCACGTCTTATTATGTACAGCAGCTGGCCTCTCCCAATGCCAGTAGTAGTACGGATGTGTATGATGATATTGATGCCAGTACTACCTGGAAAAACATCTACCTCACGATAGAGGATGTACGCCAGATGGAAGCGCTTGCCGTAGAGAAGAATGCCTGGCAGCACATGGGGGTAGGCCAGATACTGGAAGCTTACAACATGGGCATGCTCACAGGTCTCTGGGGAGACGCTCCTTACTCACAGGCATGGCAGGGAGCTACTTATCTCACACCTGCTTACGACAAAGGAGAGGCGATTTACGACAGTTGTTTATTATTGATAGAAAAAGGGATTGCCTCCCTCAAACAGGCAGATCCGCTGATTACCCTCGATGCAGAAAACGACCTGGTGCATAGTGGTTCGGTAGCAGGTTGGATCAAGACTGCCTATACACTCAAAGCGCGGTTACTAAACCGCCTGAGCAAACAGGCTGAATACGATCCTGCAGCCATCCTCTCAGCACTTGATAGCGGCTATACCAGCAATAGTGATGATGCCGCCATCACCCGGTTTGAAAGTCTTAGTCTATGGAACGGCGTAGCCGTCAATAATGCCAGTGGCAATCTCGATGGGTGGCTGAGTGCGACTTTTATCAATGCCCTGAATGGCACTACATATGGGATATTCGATCCCCGATTGCCATTGATCACAGATACAACTAAATATGGTGATTACAGGGGGACTGTTAATGGTGCAGGGCGTGTAGGCTCCGGTACGGACAAAGGGCAGTGCTACCTGTCAGTAAATGGGTACTATTCTAAATCAGGGGCGCCTCTATTATTGCTGACGTATGCAGAGGCCCGGTTTATAGCAGCAGAAGCCTATTTTAATACCGATCCTGCAAAGTCGTATCAGGCGTATCTGGATGGTATAGGTGCGAATATGGATAAGGTGGGCGTGTCTGCTACAGACAAGGCGTACTACCTGTCTCAATTACCTGCTTATTCAAAGGAGTTGTTGTTTAAAGAGAAATACGTGGCGATGTTCCTGCAGCCTGAATGCTGGACAGATGCACGGAGATATGATTATCAATATAAGAATTTCAATTTACCGGCGAATGCGCTCTTAACCACATTTATCAGGAGGGTGAGTTATCCTGCATCAGAAACCAGTAGGAATGCAGCGAATGTGCCGGCAGTGAGTTCGCTGGCGGATGAACTCTGGTGGGATAAGTGATTTTTAGTGAAGAACAGCGGGGTGGTTGCTCCGCTGTTCTTATTTTGACAATTTTCATTTTCGAATATGTTTTCTGTATGGAAATGTCTTTTTAGCCGGATGTTTCCTTTACGCATCCTTTCCCTTACACCTCTTCCCCTTTACGCCGTTATCCTCCCATCTGCCGCCGGATCCGCCACAGGTATCGTCGCATAAAAAGTCGTTCCTTTCCCCGGCAAACTTTCAAACCAAAGCTCCCCATGCTGTAAGGACTGCAGCTCCTTACAAAGCACCAATCCAAGCCCAATCCCTTTCTCATTATTCGTTCCAAAAGTAGACTGCGTCTTCAAAGAAAAGATCTCCTCCTTATGTGAACTTTCAATACCGATGCCATTATCCGCCACCATCAGCTGGCAAATACCATCTTTTACCAACAGGCTGATCTTCACCTGGCCGTTATTAGGCGTAAACTTAATCGCATTATTCACCAGGTTCCGGATAATCAGTTCCAGCATATTATTATCTGCCGTTACATACACGGCAGGATCAATTTTGGAAGTCAGCGTCACTGATTTTTTATCTGCCAGGATCTGTTGAATAGCCAATACCCGTTGCACCACTTCGTATACATGTACTGGTGATAACCGTACCCCACGACCATCCATTTGCATTTTACTCCATGTAAGCAGGTTTGTCAGCATATTGGAGGTATTCTTGGTCATGGTCAGCAGTTCATCGCCCAGCATTTTACGTTCATCCTGTGACAATTCGTATTCTGCAATGAGGTGCAGGGTCGTAATAATCGAATTTAAGGGACTTTGCAGGTCATGTGCGATGATAGAGAAGAGCTTATCCTTTTTCTGGTTCAGTTGTTCCAGGTTGACATTCTGAATATCGATTTTATCCGCCCTGTCTTCCGCCTTCTTCTTCTCCCTGTTATAATTGTTCCGCAGGTAATTAGTGATCAGGAAGGTGCAGGTCAGGGTCACAAAGTAGCTGGAAGCCAGGTCAATAAACCTGTTCTGCGCACTCTGATAAATATCCGCGATCCAGCTGGGTTGCAGGTATTCTTTGGTGAGTAGGGCAATGGGTATCAGCAAATGCAGGGATGCCCATATCCAGTGCCGGTTACGGGGACTGAATGCAATCAGGAGGTTAAATGTGAGGAAAAACAACAGGAGTGCGGGCCCATGACTGCCGGAGTTCAGGTAATAAGTAGCCGTCAATGTGATATAACTAACAATCACATAGGCCAGCATGCTTACACTGTAAAGCCCCTTAAACCGGGACAACCAAAAGAAGAAAACCTGTAAAAACAGTAAAACCAGTACAATAATCCATACCGCGGTCAGTCCCAGCCACATATTGAATGGTAATAGTACTGTTAAGAGTGCCAGGGTAATGACACTGATGGAGTTGAAAGCACGGTTCTCCAGCGAAAACGCTGCCGGGTCTCCCACTAGCTTCTCCCATAAGTTGCTAAGTCGAGCCAATACATTTCGCAAGTGTGAGTCTTTATTAGTTTAGTTGATCGTCCCTCAGTAGTGGCTACAAAGGTCGGGGATGCAAAGTTAATATGTTATAACACGAAAATGTGATAGTATGATTTTCTACTCACAATTTATTTATGGAATGATATTCGCAGCTATTGAAATAAATAACATTTTATGAAAAATATTATAATAGCCGGCCTTGTGTCTCTGGCTATATCCCTGCCCGGCCTCACTTCAGCACAATCCAAAAGCGACGAAAAGAAAGCTGCCATCACCAACCTGATTAATAACCAGTCATATGTATTTATTGCTCAGTCTTCAATACCTGCCGGCCCTTCGCCGGACAGACAGTTGAATGGCCAGTATGACCTGACAGTAACGAAAGACTCTGTGATCAGTTATCTGCCGTATTTTGGCCGTGCATATACAGCACCGATGGATCCTTCCAGGGGAGGCATACAATTTACCTCTACTAAATTTGATTATAAGGTGACAGAAAAGAAAAAAGGAGGATGGACCATTGTGATCAAACCAAAGGATACACAGGAAGCCAGTCAGCTAATACTCAATGTCACTTCATCAGGATATTCTTCACTGCAGGTAATTGGCAACAACCGCCAGCCTATTACATTTAATGGCATAGTGGATGCAAGAAAATCTAAAAAATAAGTTAAAATTATCTTAAGATACCCTGGATTCCGGCATAGCGGAATGGTTGTTGTTTTTCGTTCTGTGAACCAAAAACAGATACCATGTCTAAGAATAACAAAGAAGGTGTAAAGCATTCCATTCAGGAGCTGGCCATGGGAAACTACAGAAGCTATCCCGAAGAGTATAATGAAGTGTCAGTTGAAACGACTGATAATGTTCAATCACTCGCAAATGGTTATTGGGATTCCAGGGATGATAAAGAAATACAGCGCGATGAGCGATTAGGTATAAGCTTAGAAGATTATCAGGCGTGGACGTTTGAGGCCTTCGAAGCATTTGTGGAAGCAGAGCATATGCTGAATTAATTTAACTTAAAGATTAAGTAAAGAAGAAGTTCCTGCTTAACTAAGCTGACTTTTAAAAGTATTAAAGCGCAGAAAGGGTTACATTCCGTAACCCTTTCTGCGTTTTTTTATATCTTTAGATCAAAGCACAACATTCAACGCCGTTATGAAAAAACTCTCCGCCAGTCGGACCGCCCAGTATATGGCTTTGTTCCGGGCGCTTGAAACCCAGCGACCACATGATAAACTGGTCTACGATCCTTATGCCATCAACTTCCTTGACCGTGTTTTTCAGATAGCCACCCGATTATCCGTAATTCCTCCTATCCGCCGGATGATCCAGCGTATTATTCAAAAAAGGATCCCCGGTGCGTATTCCTCTGGCATAGCCCGAACCAGGTATATCGATGAACTGGTGCAACAAGCTGTGAACCAGGGGATACAACAAGTGGTCATTTTGGGTGCCGGTTTCGATACGAGGGCATTGCGCCTGGATTTTCTGCGCCTGCTGCCCGTGATAGAAATAGACCATCCGAATACATCGGCTGTAAAAAAAGAGAAGTTGGGGACCCTCACCCCCCATGTACAATACCTGCAGCTTGATTTCAATGAAAAAGGATTGGATGACCTGTCACTCAACGCTTCCCTGCCAACGGTATTTATATGGGAAGGAGTGACGAATTACCTGCAGGAAGAAGCCATTGCTGCTACATTTCGGTTTATAGAAAAGTTTCCCGTAGGCTCCTTTGTAATCTTTACCTATGTAGATGAAAAAGTATTGCGGGAACCCCATACCTATTATGGAGGAGAGAAGTTGCTCTATGATGTAGCACGGCTGGAAGAGCAATGGACATTTGGCTGGAAACCAGGTATTTTGCGGAAATATTTACAGCAGTTTGAATTAGAATTACTGGAAGATAATAGTGCGGTAGAATACCGTCGTCAATACATGCCGGCAAGGACAGAAAAAGGGTATGAGTTTTATCGTGTAGCATTTGCCGTAAGAAAATAGTATATTATATCACATAACCATAATGACGTTTTATGAAAACTAAATTGTATTGTTTCCTGGTCATTTTTTGTAGTATGACTATGATTTCATTTGCCCAATCTAAAGAGGAAAAAGCGGTAGCTGCGCAGGTAGAGTTATTGCGGAAGGCGATGGTAGACGCGGACAAAGCCACGTTAGAGAAACTGGTTGATGCAAAGCTGACTTACGGACATTCTGGTGGGAAGATAGAGGATAAGGCTACGTTTGTAGATAATATAGTAAGTGGACATTCAGACTTTTTATCGATAGAACTGAGTGATCAGACAATTGTAGTTAGTGGGAATACCGCGATAGTAAGACATAACCTGGCGGCCGCTACAAATGATAATGGCAAGCCGGGCAATGTACATTTGCATGTATTGCTGGTGTGGGCGAAGGAGGGAAGTCAATGGAAGTTATTGGCGAGACAGGCGGTGAAGCAGCCGGTAGCAAATCAATAAAAAGTGTTGTGTTTAATTAATTGGCAGACCAGGAGTGATGGAAGAAAATAACATTTTATTTGTTAGAATTTCAGAAACATAACCGAATCATTCAGGACCGGATTGATCATTATTTTCAAAAGTTTTTTAAGTTAATCTGACTGATCGAATTCCTGAGCACGTCGGCTTATTTACCCAAACTGATGATTAGCTTCCTGCCCTTGTTGCCTTCGGCTTTTATGGCCTGACCATCAAACCCTTATTTATAGCAATTTCCGCATCATGGCATAGTTTTTCTATGGTATTAGAAAATAGAACGACCGGTAACGGTCATATCTGTTAACCAATAAAAAGTATTTTATGCAAGCTACATTGGAAACCATAGAGATCCTGAATGATCTGGTACAAATCAACAATGACCGGATTGACGGTTATGAAAAAGCGTTACAAGAACTGAAACAGGAAGATAATGACCTGAAAGCATTGTTCTCCTCCATGATCAGCGAGAGCCATGAAATCAGACTGGCTTTAGGTACAGAAGTAAATGCATTAGGTGGTGATATGGAAACATCCACAACTACCAGTGGTAAAATTTACCGTGCATGGATGGATATCAAGGCTGTATTTACCGGTCATGACCGTCATACAGTACTGGCGAATTGTGAAAGAGGAGAAGATGCAGCGCAGAAAGCTTATGATAGTGCATTAGAAGAGGAAGAGTTGCCTGCTTACCTGAGAGAAATGGTGAGTGAGCAAAAGCAGACCTTAAGACGCTCTCATGATAAAATCAAAGAGCTGAGAGATGCTACCAAATAATATTGATAAGGCTTTTTAATTAGTCTATTTTTTGCCTGGCGTCTTCCCGAATGGGAGGACGCCTTTTTTATATCTTTAGTTGCTCAAGATCTTCTTCCATCATGGGTTTTATCTGCTGAAAGATCTCTTTCAGCTGTTCCACTAACTTGTCAACTTCCTCATTCCATTTTTCTGCTTCTTCCAGTTTTGATATAATTTCTTTAGCCCCCGCTACCTCCATACTCAGCACACTGGGCTTTAACTTATGTACAGTCCTTTTCAGGTCATGCAATACCTTTGTCACCTGCAACTGTTGCAGGTCACCCGTATATTCTGCCACTGAGTTGATGAACAGGGAGATCATCTTATGGATGAACGCTTGATTATCCGATATTTTGTACAGATAGTTATAAGAATATAGTGCATGATTCGCGCCCATATTGATTGTAGGTTGTTAAACTCAGGCGCCTTCTATCTCGCCGGTCTGTAACATTTTGTAAATAGTTGATTTGCCAATGTCCAGTTTCTCTGCTACCAGTAGTACATTATCGTTGTACCGTTTCAGATAGTTCCGGATAATCAGCCTGGTATACTCCCTGAGCGTTAATTCCGTATTCAGTACAGTATCTACATCATGGTTATTGCCGGAGAGGAAGGTGATGTCATCCGGCTCAATCATGTTGTTTTCCGACATTACGGCTGCCAGTTCTATCACAGATTTCAATTCACGGATATTACCAGGATAATTGTAGGAGAGGAGTTTTTCCCGGGAAGAGGGGGAAACCTTGAGTTCAGGAATTCTATTTTCCTTACAGTAATTAGAAAGGAAGAACTGGGTAAGCAGTAAAAGGTCGTCTTTCCTGTCCCTGAGGGGTGGAAGTGCGATGGGCAGACCTACGATACGATAGTAGAGATCTTCCCTGAAGTTCCCTTTTTTTACTTCATCAGCCAGGTTTTTGTGGGTAGCCACAACGAGGCGGAAGTCCAGTTTGATTTTACTGTTACCTCCCAGTCGGATCAGTTCTTTTTCCTGGAGTACTCTGAGTAGTTTACTTTGGATATTCAGGTCCATTTCCCCGATTTCGTCCAGGAATAAGGTACCACCATTCGCTTCTTCAAAACGGCCGATTTTACGGTTCTGTGCCCCTGTAAAAGCACCTTTCTCGTAACCGAACAATTCACTTTCTACCAATTCCCTTGGAATGGCGGCCATGTTCACAGCTACGTACGGATGTCCGCTACGGGCAGAATTGTAATGGACAGCTTTGGCGACCAGTTCTTTACCCGTACCGGTTTCGCCGGTGATAGATACGTTGATCATAGAGCCAGCGGCCTTATCGATCAGTCGGAATACAGCCTGTAGGGCAGGACTTTTGCCCACGATGGAGGTGGAGTAGTCGTACCGGGTTTTTAATTCCGCTTTTAACTGTGTGATCTCATTCTTTAAGGATTGATTTTCCCGGAGGCGGATGATGGCTTTCCAGAGTAATTGCTGGGTGTTTTCATCCTTGACGAGATAATCTTCTGCACCCATCTTCAGGAGGTCTACAGCTGTCGTGATCTTTTCCTGGGCGCTGATGATGATGACCGGAACGTTTGGTTGAGCCTGCTTTATCTTACGGTATAGCTCTTCGCCGTTCATGTCGGGAAGCCCAAAGTCGATAGTGATCAGATCAGGTTTTCGGTGCAATTGGGCCAGGCATTCCTTACCTGAGCCGATTAGGGTTGCTTCGTAATCGGGGTTTTGACTGAGGTAGTGTTGTAACAGGTTACCATACCATTTGTCGTCTTCAACTATAAAAATCTTAAAATCGAGCATTCATGGAATTTTCCGTTAAATTAGGAAATTTTCCAATCATGATCGATTCAGTTAGGGATCAGAATAGTCATTTTTATTTTGAGGGTGTAAAAAAGGTTATCCTGATATGGTATTGGTGGTGTGAAATTGACCCATCCGTTGCCCCACTCCGTCGTACATAATCTAAGTCACGTGGGGCCTGGATGAATCGGTTATGAAAAAAGCACGGTTATTAGTTAATTGTATAAGTTGTTTTATTTTTTTAATTTCCTTAAATCTCCATGAATTCCTTAAATCTCCATGAATCCATGAATTTCTTAGATCTCCATGAATTTTCTTGAATCCATGAATTCATTAAATTCCTTTGCTTCTTATTAATTTTTAAAATCTTCTAAATTTCTTTTGAATCATGCCCTGGCCCCCTTTCCTGTTCCTCCTTCCTGCATTTGCACAGGGGCCGGGATGACGCACTCTCACATAAGTTCACTAGTTTCTATAAGCTTCTAAAAATGACAAGCTCGTTTGTTAGCATAGGTTATGATCTTCCACACTTGTTCGATCTGCACGTTTCATTGTTCACTGATTCAAAAACACTGGCATTATCTCTTTCACGTTCCATTCTCACTTCACAGACGCTCTTCACTATCCTCCATCTCTTTCACGTTCCATCCTCACTTCACAAACGCTCTTCACTATCCTCCATCTCTTTCACGTTCCATCCTCACCCACAAACTCTCTTCACTTTCCACCATCTCTTTCACGTTCCATTCTCACTTCACAAACCCTCTTCACTATCCTCCATCTCTCTTTCACATTCCATTCTCACTTCACAAACCCTCTTCACTATCCTCCATCTCCTTCACATTCCATTCTCACTTCACAAACTCTCTTCACTTTCCTCCATCTCTCTTTCACATTCCATTCTCACTTCACAAACCCTCTTCACTATCCTCTATCTCTTTCACGTTTCATCCTCACCCACAAACTCTCTTCACTTTCCACCATCTCTTTCACATTCCATTCTCACTTCACAAACCCTCTTCACTATCCACCATCTCCTTCACATTCCATTCTCACTTCACAAACTCTCTTCACTTTCCTCTATCTCTTTCACGTTTCATCCTCACCCACAAACTCTCTTCACTTTCCTCCATCTCTTTCACATTCCATCTTCACCCACAAACTCTCTTCACTATCCACCATCTCTTTCACATTCCATTCTCACTTCACAAACGCTCTTCACTATCCTCCATCTCTCTTTCACATTCCATTCTCACTTCACAAACGCTCTTCACTATCCTCTATCTCTTTCACGTTTCATCCTCACCCACAAACTCTCTTCACTTTCCTCCAATTCTTTCACATTCCATCTTCACCCACAAACTCTCTTCACTATCCCCTCTCAATCCCTTCTCAACCCTCCTTCACTGCCATTCCACTCCCTCCAAAATCTCAAAAATTACCCTCTAAATCCTCTGTTCCCCTAAAAAATGAAACCCCCAAAGCAAATCTCTTTCAATCCCCACTTCCATCTCCTGGCCCCATCCAATATTTATCCATCTTTTTCTTTACCACTGGGGCCGGGATGTGAAGTTCCACATACTCGAACAAAATATCTTTAGTATAATCCAGTATCCGCGGGCCCCGTTTCCTTTTCTAGTCCCCCTCATCCTTCACCCAGGGCCCCGGTACTGATACACGCAACAAAAATTCTTTAATTCAACGCTGTATTAAGGTATTCCTGCAAAGCCGCAGGATAAAGCAGTACCTCAGCTACCTCTTGTTTCTTTGTGGGTGTATAGCAGGTCCCTTCCATAAATACATCCTCTAGCTGCTGCTTAAAATGTGTAGGCTTGAACTGGCTAGCCACCAGCTGCGCCGCACAACTCATATCTGCGTACAACGGTTTATTATGCAATAACTGTTCTACATGCTTGCGTACCTGCTCTACATAATGTCCGCTGATGCGGTAACCATTCCAACCATGCGCTACCAGTTCGTTCGCACCACCCGCCAGCGGTACAATCACCGGACGGCCATAACTCATTGCCTGCAGAATACTGATATCAAAAGTCTCCTGGTAATGCCCCGCATGAGACAGGTTCAGTACTACTGCCGCGCGTTGATAGAAGGGATGCATATCCAGCTGTGTATCGTAGATCATAATATTGTTCGGTACGGTCATACCTTTAAAATGATCTGCAATTTCTTTATATGTCGCTTTGATAATCAGTTCAAACCTTGTTTTGGGCATAGCCTTAGCCAGTTCCATCAGTTCTTCCACACCGCTCTCTTCTTCCAGTGAAGCCACCATCAGGATGGTCTTGCGGGCACCATGTTTTGCATGTAATACCGCTTCCTGTACAAATGAACTGGGCAGACAACTATGAATCACTCTCTTTTCTGCCTTCCTGAACTCAAATTGTGACTGTACAAACCTGGAAGCATATACGATCTGGTGTGCGAGTAACTGTGCACTTTTCAGCATCGGCCTCCTGAATGCCACAGGCTGTATAGCCGTTTCGTGAATGTGATAGGTGATATGCGCTCCCTTCAGCCTGCTGGCCCATGCCGCACCAAAAGGTTGTAAAGTATTAATGTATACCTTATCGCCTTTTTTACTTAACCAAAGTACCTTGAAGAAAATACTCATCTGCGCCAGCAGGTAGCTGAAGAATAAACGCGTTTTGTTCCCCCGTTCTATATAATTTATGTAGTGATACTGTATGTTCGATAAATCGGTCAGGTATCCTGGTGTATGCGCGTTGCCATTCGTAATTAAATGAATGTCCATACCCTTGTCTGCTAAGGTTTCCAGCGATTCACGAAAGATCAGAGTGTTTCCACTTCTGTCGTTTGATAAATGAACGGCTATTATCTTTTTCATGGGTTGCGTAATTTAAAAATGCGTTTTAACAGGTATAGGGATAAAAGGACTAAGGTGTAAGCAATCGTAGGTTTGGTTTTTAAATAAAACATGGTTTAATGTCTTAACATGTCGTGTACAAAGCTTACAATCATTAGTGTAGCGACGATCAGGCTGAAGAAAAAGAAGAAGCGGTTATTGCGTTTTTTCTTCTTCAGGTAGTCCTGTACAACAAACAGCTTGCTGAGTGTTGATGTTATATGTTCCAGCACATTGTCATCCTTTATAATGTAGTCAAAAGCACCGTTCTTGAGTGAGGCAGTCGCAATGTCGGGCTGCTGTCTTGCACTGGCGAAAATGACAAAGATATTTGTGTTAAAACGTTTGATCTCTTTCAGTACATCCAGACCAGTCATATCTCCCAGGTCATGATCCAGTATTACGATATCCGGCTCATCAGTCAGCTGTTCCAGGAAGTCTTTGCCTGACAGGAAGCAGGAGATATTATTGTAGCCCTGCGCTTTCAGGTGTTTATCGTAAGTTGCCAGATAAAATGGATCATCATCTACGACGTATATTTTGCTGTCTGTTTTTGTTGCCATTTTGTTGTCGTTTGATATTGTAGAAACCAATTAGAGGCCAGAAAAATGTAACGTGCCAAATCAGCCACCATGGTGGGTTTTTAAATTGGCATGGGTTGGAAATGGTCTCTTTTTTAGAAGATTTTCCAAAAAATGGAAAAAAAGGAGGCCCTGGTCAAACGACCAGGGCCTCCCAATATATTTTTAGCCGGATGCTTACTTCTTATTACTATAATTACTCTTATTATTCCTAAACTTATACCCGCCAGGGCGCTTCTTTCCACCACTACCTGGTTTGGCCGTATATTCCGGCACAGGGCCTAATTCCTCCGGCACCTGGGTCTTCGTTACCGATTTCCCCAATACCTCTTCAATTCGCGCAAATTTCCGCTGCTCCTTTTCACTTATGATCGTATAAGCCGTGCCCTCTGTGGCTGCTCTTGCCGTACGTCCAATTCTATGTATATAATCCTCCGCATCATTTGGCACATCATAATTGATCACAAGGTTGATATCCTCAATATCAATTCCTCTGCTCAATATATCTGTCGCTACCAGTATTTTCAGTTTCTTACTCTTAAAATCCATCAGCACCTGCTCTCGCTTATCCTGCTCAAGGTCAGAATGTATCTGCTCCACTGTAAACTTCGCCTTCTGCAACTCGTAAGTGAGTTGCTTCACATTCTGCTTGCGGGAACAGAAGATAATTATATTATCAAATTCCTTTGCCTTCAGCAAAGCCTTTATCAAAGCAGGTTTTTGTTCTTCATACACCACAAAAGCCTCCTGTACGATCTTCTCCGGTGGCTTGGAAATCGCAATATTGATCTCCTCCGGCTGATGCAGGATCTTCATGGCCAGTTTCCGGATCTTCTCCGGCATGGTCGCAGAAAACAACAGGTTTTGTCTCACCTTTGGCAGGAAAGATGTTATTTTAATGATATCATCATTAAAACCCATATCCAGCATACGGTCGGCTTCATCTAATACCAGGTATTTTACCTGGTCCAGTTTCACATACCCCATGTTCAGGTGCGCAATCATACGCCCGGGCGTGCAGATCACCATATCCACCCCTGAGGTCAATGCTTTCTTTTCGGCAGAGAACAAAGCGCCATTACTACCTCCATATACAGCAATAGAGCTGATATTGGTAAAGTAAGACATCCCCTCCAGCGTCTGTGCAATCTGCACCGCCAGTTCACGTGTAGGTACAATGATCAGGGAATTGATCTTATGGTTATCGTGATGCTCGGTAAGGAGCCGGTGAATAATGGGAAGCAGGAAAGCGGCAGTTTTACCCGTGCCTGTTTGTGCACAGGCCAGAATATCCTTACCAGCAATTATGGGGGGGATAACTTTTTCCTGTACAGGCGTTGCTGTGGTATAACCCATTGCGTCAATCCCGTCTAGTACCCTGTCATCCAGGTCAAATTCATCAAAATACAAAGCGCGTACTGTTTAAAATAATTAAATATTAACTAAAGATAACAAAAAACGGCCACCTTAGGTGCGATACTCTTAATAAGAACCAAATACTGCCCATCCCGGTATGTTCTTTGCGGGAAATTAGGCTTTTCATTGTAAAATACGTGACCATGCTTGAAGATTTACAGAACCACCTAAACATGCCGATATTTTTATGGAATATTTTGCTAGGGGCCTCGGCACTCATTACTGGGTTGATAATCAAATATTTAATAGCATTTATTCTACGCCTTACTACTAAGAATAATACCAGTTATTCCCTGATCACATCCATATTGAAACACCTGGGCCTGGCTGTCAATTATCTACTTCCATTATTGGTTTTCAATATAGTGCTTCCATTCATGGAACTTTCCCGGAAGCCTATGAATTTTCTCTCTAAAACCGCTGAAATCGGCCTTATCCTTTCCTTTGGCTTTGCCCTGGCAGGCCTTGTCAAGGTTTTTGAAGACTATATGTACCACTCCTACGACCTGAGCAAGGAAGATAACCTCCGGGAACGTAAATTGCGGACCCAGCTACAGTTCGTGCGTAAGTTCGCTATCAGTACCATACTAGTTCTCACTCTCTGTGCCGTTCTACTCAGTTTTGATAGCCTCCGCAAGATCGGCGCCGGTTTACTGACCGGTGTGGGTGTCAGTGGTATTATTATTGGTTTTGCAGCGCAGCGGTCCCTGTCCAATTTTCTCGCCGGTATGCAGATCGCCTTTACCCAACCTATCCGTATAGACGATGTGCTCGTCGTGGAAGGTGAATGGGGTAGGGTAGAAGAGATCACCCTTACCTATGTGGTACTCGGTATCTGGGACCTGCGTAAATTAATCCTGCCTATCAATTATTTTATTGAAAAGCCGTTTCAGAACTGGACCCGTACCGGCTCTGCCATTTTGGGTACTGCGTTTTTATACCTGGATCATACTGCGCCTTTCGACGCCATGCGCGAGGAACTGGACCGCATACTCAAAACCCATCCACTGTGGGATAGAAGAGTGAAAGCTGTACAGGTGACTGATATTAGAGAACGTGTGGTGGAAATCCGCTTCCTGGTGAGTGCTAACAGTTCAGGGAAGGCTTTTGATCTCCGTTGTGATGTCAGGGAAAAGATGCTGGTTTTTTTAAGGGACAATCATCCTTATTGTTTGCCGAAGACACGTGCAGTGCTGGAAGAAAGTGCAAATAAAACCAATGATCCAAACCAGGCAAATGATGCCGGCATCAATCCATTCAACCTGCCTTCACGGTCTTAAACAATATCTGTCATGGAAAATCAATCCATTCAACCTTCCTTCACAGGCTTAAACAATATCTGTCATGGAAAATCAATCCATTCAACCTGCCTTCACAGGCTTAAACAATATCTGTCATGGAAAATCAATCCATTCAACCTGCCTCCACAGGCTTAAACAATATCTGTCATGGAAAATCAATCCATTCAACCTTCCTTCACAGGCTTAAACAATATCTGTCATGGAAAATCAATCCATTTAACCTTCCTTCACAGGCTTAAACAATATCTGTCATGGAAAATCAATCCATTTAACCTTCCTTCACAGTCTTAAATAATCTGTCATGGGGCATCAACCCATCCGGTTCATGCCTCATGCTATATCCCCATTTATCAAAATATTACCTCCATCCCTCAATACTTATCGTCATTCACCTCAATCCAATTCCCCTCTGGATCTTTAAAATAAACCTGCTGCACCCCATCCACTCTCTTATTCGCCACATCCTTCACCCCCTGCCAACTCTCAAACGGCACCTTATTCGCATGTAGTCTGTCAATAAAATCTGCCATAGAAGGCACACTAAAACAAAGATGGCCGTTTTTATCATGCGTCGTCACAGCTGCCGCCCCCCTGATCAGGTGCAGCTGGCTATGCCCGCCTATCCTGAACCAGGAATGTTTGCCATCATGAAAAGGTTCTGGAATCGTATCTATCCGGAGTACATCCCTATAGAATGCAGTGGTTTTTTCAAGATCGTATACATATACGGCGATATGGTTCAGTATCGGGCTTTTTTGTTGGGCAATGGCGTGTATACGGGTCATCATAACAATTGCCAGCAGGCATAGTGGAATTATCTTTTTCATACCTTTAAGATAAGGCATATTCTCTAAATTCTCACCCGTACAAATTTTCGGCTGGCTTTAATACCAGTATTCATAAACAACGTGATCACATATACCCCAGGATTGTATTTATCTACGTCAAACTGGTATTGAAATAAACTTTCACCCTTTTTAACCGCCTGCGAATCCGTAAACATCAGCTGCCCCGACAGGTTCACAATCCTGATATCGATCTGGGTGATCCTTGAACTGTCGCTACCATCACTCAGCACATACTTCACCGTCGCTGTACTGGCATATGCGGGATTGGGGTATACCGTCATATCATCTTTCTTATAAGCAATGGTATCTCCCAAAGGCTGCTCAAAGCCAAACCAAAGGACATGGTTCAGACTGCTATCTGCAAATATGATGGGTTCACCAATATTGTAGGCGATATAAAACATACCCTCCATCAAAAGGTATGTTCCGGCAGTACCAATGGTATACTGCTTGGCCGTGTAACTTTCTGTAGCATCAGTCTGCCCATACGACAAGCCTGCAACCATCATCATGGCAGCAACAAGTAGTCCTGTAAATATGGTTTTTCTCAGATTTATCATTTTAAGGTCTTTCTGAATAAATTGCGATCTCTACGCGTCGGTTCTTTTCTTTGGCAACCTGGGTATTTTCTGTGCTAAGGGGTTTAGTTTGTCCGTAACCGATAGTCGTGATATGATCTCCACTCACTCCTTTTGAGGTCAGGTAGGTCTTTACCGCTTCGCTTCTTTTTTCTGAAAGGGTTTGATTAAATGCTGGGGTACCTTCATTATCTGTATGGCCGCTCAATGTTACGTACCATTCAGGATGAGTTTTCAGCAGGGTGGCCAGGTTGTCCATTGATGACAATGAACCTTTAGCAATATCTGCTTTCGCACTCGCAAACTGGAGGTTTGAAAATGCTTTATTTACGATAACTTCTTCTTCTGTTTTTAAGGTCGCTTTTTTAGTTTCACCTGCTGTAGAATCTATCACAGGTCTCACTTCTTCTGTAGACAACATCGGACCCGGACCTACTGCAAAACGCTGATCAGAGTAGTTCAGTGTAGCGCCTGTCGCAATTACTTCATCTGCCCTGCTGGCTACAATCTGCCAGGTGAACGCCACATTTGATTTCCCGTTTTGTAACTCTTTTACATCAAAACCATTCGGTGTTTTATTGGTTACATATACACCGTTACAATCACCTTCCAGCTGGATAAATACTTTCAGCGGATGTTTCTCATCTACACGAATATGTTGCGTAAGCAGTTTGTCAAGATCAATATGCGCTTTACCATCTTTCAGTTCACCAGCTCCATAGTCCTGGAACAGAATTTCCGGCGCTTCTGTACAATACAGTAAACGTGGCGTTCCGGTTTCGTCCTTGATAATGGTAGATTTACTACCTGTAGTGGCATACCCTACAAATGTGCCGGCAGTGGCCTGACCAGCTAAATAAATATTCCCGATCACTGAACTACCATAGCGACTTTCGAAATACCCACCCCAGCGACCGGCATCACCACCGGAATTGGTGGAACTCTTGCCATAACCACTCACACCGATATAACCCACCCCGGATACACCTGTACCACCTGAAGATGGTGCAATGACGGACATATTGTTACCACCACCTGCTACACCTACACCTGCTGTAGTATTGGAGATACCACCAATACCTACCACACCGTAGTTATTACCGTTACCAAGTACACCTGCACCGGATGTAGGACCCTGCAATAATGAAGTATTCGTATAATCAATGTTGTTACCTATCCCCAGCAAACCTACCCCATTAGTACTCTGTGCCCAACCAATCATACCTGCACCATACGCACCGCTGGATGTATATATAAAGGGAGATCGCGTGGAACCAAAGATCCCATACCCCCCTGTATTGGAATAGTTTTCACCTTTAATAGGAAGAGAACCCTTACTGTTTGACCAGCCATATACACCGGCGCCTGCAGAGGATACCCCCTGTATACCATAACCATTACTATAGTTACGGCCATAGATCGCCGCAGTACTGTTAGAGTTATAACCATTGATCGCGTGATCTGTACTAGGTTCGCTTGCATTCAGTGCCAATGGCGCACCACCCCCGAATACCGTGAATACGGCCTGCCCCTGGGAAGAAGCAGTATCCGCACTACCATTCACAAACACCCTGGAAGTATTGGTGAAGTGTATTCTTTCCTGTTGCGTACCATTACCATTTGTTTTGATGGCAAAAGCCGCTGTATCCAGTGTACCTATAAAATCAGTGTTCGAATTCGTACCCGTATTACCTGTCGTGAGCCAAACCTTTTTAGTCGCTTTCAATGTATCTGTGCTGGCAGTTGTCGCGAGACCTAACAGACCAGTGGTTTCATAATCCAGCGTTTTCATCGTCCAGCCTGTACCACCTTCTGCCAGTACCTGCCAGGTTGTGCCATCATAAATATAAGATGCACGATCAGTGGTATTATAATAAGCCTGGTTCAATGTAGGGGAGGTGGGTGCGGTTGCAAAAGATCCCAGCCAGGAAATGCCTATTCCCTGCACACCATCTTCGGCAAGCACCTGCCACGCTGTACCATCGTAGATATAAGATTTTCTATCTGTAGAGTTGTAATAAGCCTGGTTGAGCGAAGCAGTCGCCGGTGTAGCAGTCAGGGTACCGAGCCAAACGAGCGTCGTACCATCCACACCATCCTGTGCCATGATCTGCCAAGCAGTACCATCATAGATAAACGACTTTTTGAGCGTCATATCGTAGTAGGCCTGGTTGGAAACAGGTCCGGTAGGTTCGGTGGTGAAAGCGCCCAGCCAGGTCACAGAAGTACCATCCTGGGTCATAATCTGCCATACCCCTGTACTATCGTAGATATAAGATTTCCTGTCAACACTGTTATAGTAAGCGTCGCCGGTAACAGCAGTCAGCGGTGCCGCGGTCAGTGTACCTTTCCAGCTAATGCCAGTACCGGTGCCGGTTCCGCCGGAACTGGATCCACCGTTGGCCGCATACAATGCATAGGGTACGGCAAACATCTGTACAGGGCTGCCAATCGCTTCATAATTACCGGATGAGGTCATATCTGCATAAGCCTGCAGCCATACATAACCACTGCTCCATGGAATGGCACTCCATGACCCGGTGATCACGGTGCCTTTACCAATTACAGCAGAAATAATACCCTGTTGGGAACTTACTAAAGAATTTACTTCTTCATATACAGGGGCACTGTTATATTCAGCAGAAAAAGAGAACTTAACCATCACCGGCAGGTTCGCAGCTACGCCCTGGGTACTGGTCTTTCTCAAAACCGCCTGATAATTCATACCTTGTAAACCGGTAATGCCTGTATTGGTAGTTTGAGCACTTACACTGCTTACACACACTAAAAAAGGAAGAAGTAAAATGAGTAAAATTGCTTTCATCTCATAGGATATTTGGCCTGCGCTATAAATATAAATAATATCAAGTTAAAATATATTATTATATAATAACTTAAATATAGTAAAGATAGTGTTAATAATTTAGAATTTTCGGAGAAAGTGTCTTTTTTGCATGCTTTTGCCATCAGGATATGCAAAAATGGCCGAATTCAGGTACGGTATTGTTTGATGGTCAAGGATTAGAGCTGAATATTAAATTTATTGGAATAGTAAGTAGCACTAACAAAAACGCTGAATATCAAATGCTTCCTGCATTTCATTGTGACATATTACCCCTGACTAATGTCATTTTCACCAGGCTTTACTTTTTGCTGCTGGCACCGTATATTGGGTGTTCTAAAGGATTTCGAGATATGAAATTGGGACTCATGCATTACCCAATGCTGGCAGCGGCGTTGCTCGCTTCCGGCATTCAATTAAACGGTCAGTCTAAAAAGACAGTTGTTACAGGCACTAAGGTTTACAAACCAGTAGATTATGTAGATCCTTACATCGGATCGGGCGGCCACGGCCACGTATTTGTAGGTGCAAACGTGCCTTTTGGTGCGGTGCAGGTAGGGCCTACCAATATTACCAAAGGGTGGGACTGGTGCTCCGGGTATCATTACTCTGACAGTGTCATGATCGGTTTTTCGCAGACACACCTGAGTGGTACCGGTATCGGTGACCTGGGCGACGTACTGATTATGCCCTATACCGGCAAGGTACGTACGAACCGTGGTACACAGGATGATCCAACCAGCGGCTATGGCTCGCACTACACCCACGCACACGAAACGGCAAAACCAGGTTATTATGCCGTAACGCTGGAAGATTACAAAATTAAGGTGGAACTCACCGCTTCTGAAAGAGTAGGCTTTCATAAGTATACCTTCCCGCAGAACGATGAAGGTCATATTATTGTAGACCTGAAAGAAGGGATCGGTTGGGATGCTCCCGTAGAAACTTACATCACCCAAAAGGATGAATATACCCTGATGGGGTATCGCTATTCTAAAGGATGGGCGGTAGACCAGCGCCTGTGGTTCGCCATCAAAAGTAATGTTCCAATGAAGGACTTTACTGTGTATAATGCCGATGTGCTGCAATCAGGCACTACTGCCAGGGGCAAAGAAGTGAAAGGGGTGATCTCCTTTCAAAAAGCCCCTGCCACGGTACTCCTGAAAGTGGGTATTTCCCCTGTTAGCAGTGAGAATGCCCTAAAGAATATCGATGCAGAAATTCCGGGATGGGACTTTGCTGCCGTGACAAAGACAGCAAATGAAAAATGGAATAAGGAGCTGTCAAAAGTAAGTCTGACTACCAGGAATGATTCTGCAAAAACGATATTCTATACTTCCTTATATCATACCATGATCGCACCGTCATTGTTCAATGACCATAATGGTGCATACCGTGGTACAGATAAGCAGGAGTATGCGAACCCGGGTTTCAACAACTACACCGTATTTTCTCTCTGGGATATTTACCGTTCAGATATGCCGATGTACACCCTGTTGCAACCTGAGCGTGTAAGCGGGTTTGTAAATTCTATGCTGGCTATTTACAAACAACAGGGCAAACTGCCGATCTGGCCACTGATGGGCAATGAAACGGATTGTATGTTGGGATACCATGCAGTACCTTTTATTGCTGATGCATACCTGAAAGGATATACCGGTTTTGATCCAAACGAAGCTTTTGAAGCCATGAAAGCTTCTGCTACAAGAGATGATTATGGCATGAAGGATATCAAAGCGAAAGGCTATATCTCTTCCGAACATGAAAAGGAGTCCGTGTCCAAAGCGATGGAATACGCAATCGACGACTGGTGTATAGCAGCCATGGCAAAGAAACTGGGTCGTACCGAAGACTTTGAATATTTCTCTAAACGGGCAACTTATTACAAGAACTACTTCGATCCTTCCATACGTTTTGTGCGACCAAGAATGGATGATGGTAGCTGGAAAACGCCTTTTGACCCTTTTAATTCTATCCATGAATTCGGAGATTTTACCGAGGGCAATAGCTGGCAGTATACCTGGCTGGTACCACAGGATCCGGAAGGCCTGATTGCCCTGCTGGGTGGCGATGAGCCGTTCACAAAAAAACTTGATAGCCTGTTCACCGCTTCAGGTGATATGGGTGACAAGGCAAGTAGTGATATCTCTGGTCTGATCGGGATGTATGCACATGGCAACGAACCAAGCCATCACGTCACTTACCTCTACGCTTATGCCGGTAACCAGTGGAAGACGGCAGAAAAGGTAAGACAGGTGGTCAATGAATTCTATACCACTACGCCCGAAGGGCTGGCGGGTAACGAGGATTGTGGTGCCATGTCTTCCTGGTATGTAATGTCTTCATTAGGTTTCTACCCTGTAAACCCTGCAAAAGGAATTTATGTACTGGGTAGCCCGCTGTTTGATAAGGCAGTGCTGAAATTAGCCGGTGGAAAAACCTTTACGGTGGAGACGGTGAACAATAGCGGGACGAATATCTATATCCAGAGCGCTACGCTGAATGGTAAGCCGTATAAGAACAGTTATATCCGTCATGCGGATATGGTGAAAGGAGGGGTGCTGAAAATCAAAATGGGCCCTCAGCCAAACTATAATTTTGGTAAGGCACCAGAAAATCGCCCGGATTCTAAATTCTGATTTTTTATAACTGATCAAAAAGCCGCTTTTGTCCGTCGGGCAAAAGCGGCTTTTTGTTTTTGCTGCCTGCCTGCGGCTAAAAATCAGACCCCGCATTCAAATCCTGGCCGAAGGTTATGAAATTGATAAAATACTACTCAAATTTGCGAAAATAATATAGCGTATAAAATAATAAGCGTAAGAAAAACAACTTGTTATCTCAAATCATTAACTGGTAATTAACTTAATTATCAAACAGATGGTCCTAACTTCGATGCAATAGATTGCAATAGAAATTCACGTGCAGAAGCCACCGTCTTATTTAACAAGGAATTATTTATGATGATCGAGAATCACGAGCACATTTACCAGCTCCTTTTGGAAAAACGAAACGGTACCATCAGCGAAGCAGACGATGCCTGGGTCGCAGGTCTTATCGACAGCCACGAAGAGATCGCCCTTATGTGGCGTGCCCTGAAACATAGCTACATCACCCCCGGGGAAGAAGCCTTCTGGTATCAGATCGATGAAAATGCTGCCTGGAAAAATGTAAAAAGCCAGCTCACCGTACCGGGCAAAAAGGTTCACATGAACCGTACGCTCCTGATGGCCGCTGTCATCACGGCCCTCGTAGCCCTTGCCATCAGCGCCGTTTGGCGTTCCGGTATCTGGCAAAAAGATACCCCTCTGCCACTCGCTACTGCCAACAACCCCGTAGGCACCGTTCCCGGTTTGCAATTACAACTTGCCAACGGTAGCACAGTAGCCCTGCCGTACAACCAGGCCCGTCAGCAAATAACTGCCGGTGACGTTCAGCTGAGTGCCGGCGCCAAACAATTACAATATACAGCCAGTGGAAATATGGGAGAAGGGTTCAATACACTGACCGTTCCCCCCAAAATGGATTATAAACTCGCCCTTTCTGACGGTACAGAAGTATGGCTGAATGCCACCTCCAAACTCCGCTTCCCCTTCGCTTTCAACGGCGATAAAAGGGAAGTATACCTGGAAGGCGAGGGCTACTTCAATGTTGCAAAGAAAGACGGACAGCCTTTTATTGTACACACTGCCCACACAGATATTACCGTACTCGGTACCACGTTCAATGTGAACGCATACAACAAAGACGTAACCACTACCTCCCTGGTAACAGGTAAGGTGCTGACTAAATCCGGCAACGAGGAAGTAACCCTGAAACCCGGCCAGCAGGTAGCATACAATACCAGTAACAAATACAGCGTGGACAACTTTGACGCTGACGAAGTACTGGCTTGGATGCGTGGTCTCTATGTCTTCCACAACACCTCTTTGGAACACATCGCTACTGTAATAGAGCGGTGGTATGGCGTAAAAGTAGTGTTCGACGACCCTTCCCTCGCTGGCAAGAAATTTACCGGTGGACTGGAAAAACTTCAGACCCTTGATTACTTCCTCGAAACACTACAGATCATTGGAGATGTAGATCACTACTACGACAATGACATATTGCACCTGAAATTGAAGAAATAATTGTTATTCAGACAATTATAGATTTCGATAAAATAAAAGCTAACTTAATATCCGGTACTGCTGCTGCAAATTCCGGATGGCGTACTTGATCAGGGAATTATGCCCTGTCAGGTTTAGCTTTTTTGAAATGTTGTGCCTGTGGTTCTCAACAGTCTTGATACTAATGTTGAGTGCCTGTGCAATTTCTTTAGTGCTCAATCCTTCCGCAATCATCTGCATAATGCGTAGTTCTGTTTTACTCAGTTTGCTGTGTATCTCCGGGGCAACTACAGGCATAGACACAATTGTGGTATGCTTTTTCTCCCGATGTTGCAGGTTGAAAACCGTAAACCTTGTGATCCTCGATTTAATGCTCATGAGCAGTTCTTTGCTCTTAAAAGGCTTGGTCAGAAAATCATCTGCACCGAGATTCATTCCCATCCGCATATCTTCCTTACTTTCTTTGCCACTGATCAGTATAATGGGTAAATGCTGTAGTGTGGGGTCGTTTCGCAATTCCATAAGGAAGTGGTAACCACTGCCACCTCTCAGTTTTACGCCACATAAAATGAGGTCCGGTTTAAACTGACGGCTCATGTACATCCCTTCTTCAGGGGTTGTACTGGTGATCAGATCGTAGTTGTGTAGGGTTAGCAGCTGCTGGATTTTCCGGATTAAAGCAGTGTCTTCCTCCAAGAGTAAAATTTTATAGATTGGTGCTGTCATTCAATTTAATTTGAGCTGGTTTATACGTTCTCGTTAGGCCTGTTTTCGCTGCATAGGGGCCTTTTTTAGTTCGCTGGTTCTCATCAAGAACGCATATCTCCTGCTGACGTGGTTTAATAGGACTGATAAATGCCACTGTTAGATTGAATAAATTTTCCCTCTCTGATTGGTGAAAGCGATGGATAATAGTTGGTTCCTTTCTCCAAAGTTGCAGGTAATGTGCTAATGACCATACTCATGTTTTTTTAGTCTAATAATAATGTCTTTTTCCTAGTGGGGTTTTTCAAGAAGATAGGTATGGATTCCAACTGCTGACCTGCACGTAAATATGCGTCAAATAACCGCCCCTTTTGCCTTTTCAGCTGTGGTCGATGCTTAAAATAAGTGTTAGTACCTAGAAATATGTGTGTCCTTACTCATTTTATAAAAAAGCATGCCAATAAATGTAGTTTTGACGACAACAATTTTACATCTTTACAGTAACAAATGCATAAAGCATTTAAAACTAGATATATTCAGTGTAAAAATTAACATCAATAAGGTATAAAATTTATGTCTTATTACATTGATTTAATTTTTTGGAACGATATACAAGTGAAACAGGAAGAGTATAGCTCAAAATTGATAGAGAGCCATATCCATAATAAAGCCAGACTCTCGCTAAGCCTTGGTATGCGTATTGGGTACCAGGGCAATTGCGATAGATTTGGGAACCCAAGGCTACAAGCTGTGTATCCCTCTATACCAGGCTCTGCATAGGAACTGTGTAACCCCACGGTAAATATATAGAACAGCGCCAGGTACCTTATTAATACACAGGTTTTCATAGGATAGATAACTAAATTGCCGCCTATTCCTGGGCGGCATTTCGTTTTTCAGGCAGTCATGACCTGTATTTTTCTTCTGCGCACAATCCCTTTTCCGCCAGTCACTGCCTGTATATTCTTTTGCCAGCCATCCCTTTCCCGCTAGTCACTGCCTGTATATTCTTTTGCCAGCCATCCCTTTCCCGCTAGTCACTGCCTGTATATTCTTCTGCCAGCCATCCCTTTCCCGCTAGTCGCTGCCTGTATATTCTTCTGCCAGCCATCCCTTTCCCGCCATTTGCCCTCCCCATTACCGCCTCCTGCCTTCCCTCCGCCATACTTTCATTCCCACTTCCATTTTACCATTCCCACCACCCGTTTCCTTTTGATTAAATAATTCATTAGTTTTATTCCGCAGGTCTTCAGACCCTTCTAACAGCAATGTATATACTATTAACTTAAATAATTCCATGGAACAATCCACTACTCACTCAGCCCGGAGAAAGTTTCTTCGCAACCTATCGCTTGGAACCCTGGCCGCCGCTGCTCTTCCTGAAATCTCATTCGCCCATGCACATAGTGAAAGCGCCAAAAAAATCACCCTGAAAAAGGACGCTGTCATCCTGTTCCAGGGCGATTCTATCACCGACGCCGGCCGTAAAAGAGATCAAAATGAAGCAAATCATGGCGGTGCACTCGGCACCGGGTACGCTTTCCTCGCCGCCGCCGCTTTGTTGAAACAATTCCCTGACCGGAACCTGAAAATCTATAACAGGGGCATCAGTGGGAATAAAGTATACCAACTGGCAGAACGCTGGGATAACGACTGCCTCAACCTGCAGCCGGATGTACTCAGCATTCTCATTGGGGTGAATGACTATTGGCATACCCTGACCGGTAACTATACCGGTACCATTAAAACCTATAAGGATGATTTTACTGCCCTCCTGGACCGTACTAAACAAAAATTACCGGATGTACAGCTGATTATCGGGGAGCCTTTCGCTGTGAACCATGTGAAGGCTGTAGATGATAAATGGTTCCCGGCTTTTAATGATTATCGTGCAGCTGCAAAGGAGATAGCAGGGAAGTATAATGCCATCTTTATTCCTTACCAGGATATATTTGATAAGGCACAGCAATCTGCGCCCGGGAGCTACTGGACAGGAGATGGCGTGCACCCCAGCCTGGCAGGTGCAGAGCTGATGGCAGGTAGCTGGTTAAATACCGTTAAATGAGAATGTATCAAAACTTCTGTGAATCGCTTATCTCCATCCGAATTACCTAAATATAAAAGGCACTTGCGAAAGCCAGTGCCTTTTATATTTTAAACGTACCATCTATTTTTTCAATAACCTGGCCCTGTTGTATTCGTAATTCATACGTGCAATATGAAGCACTGAAATACCTTGCGGACATTCAACCTGGCAGGCTTCCGTATTCGAACAATGCCCGAAACCTTCCTCATCCATCTGTTGTATCATATTGACCACACGTGCAGCACGTTCTTCCTGCCCTTGCGGCAGGATTGATAACTGTGCGATCTTGGCAGCTGTAAAAAGAACGGCGCTTCCGTTCTTACATGTGGCTACACAGGCACCGCAACCAATGCAGGTGGCAGCGTCAAAGGCAGCTTCAGCTACCTGATGAGTCACACGTGTTGTATTAGCCTCCGGTGCCTGCCCGGTATTCACCGAAACAAATCCCCCGGAAGATATAATACGATCAAAAGCCCTCCTGTCTACTTTCAGGTCCTTTCTTACCGGGAAGGCTGCTGTACGGAAAGGTTCGATAAGAATATTTTCCCCGTCTTTAAATTCACGCATATGCAACTGGCAGGTGGTGATATTTTTCACCGGGCCGTGCGCAATGCCGTTGATCATCACGCCGCATTGTCCGCAGATCCCTTCACGACAATCATGATCAAATTCCACAGGGTCTCCGCCTGTCAGGATCAGGGTTTCATTCAGGTGGTCCAACATTTCCAGGAAGGACATATGTGGATTGATATTGTCTACGGTATAGTCAACTAATTTCCCTTCGGAATCAGTGTCTTTTTGTCTCCATATCTTAAGATGTAGTTTCATCTCTGTTTATTTGTAACTGCGTACAGTTGGTTTAATGGTTTCAAAAATCAAGGGCTCTTTATGAAGGATGGGGGCAGCATTTTTCCCATTCCATTCCCAGGCTGAGATAAACTGGAATGCTGCATCATTGCGCATAGCTTCTCCATCTGCTGTCTGGTATTCTTCCCTGAAATGTGCCCCACACGATTCGTTGCGGGTAAGCGCATCATAACACATCAGTTCACCCAGTTCCAGGTAATCTGCCACACGACCCGCTTTTTCCAGCTCGCTGTTCATCTGGTCCCCGCTACCCGGCACGCTGACGTTCTTATAAAAATCCTGTCGTAATGCACCAATTTGTTCAATGGCCAGTTGAAGTCCCTGCTCAGTACGTACCAGGCCACAATATTCATATAATATCTTACCCAGGGTCCTGTGATAATCATCCACTGTGCGATTCCCTTTGATGCCGGTCAATTGCCGGATTTGATTGCGTACCTGGTCTTCCGCCTCCTGGAAGGCTGGGTGTTGCGTACTGATCTTACCTGTTTTGACTTCATCTGCCAGGTAATTAGCTATCGTATAAGGTGCAATGAAATAACCGTCAACCGAAGCCTGTAAAAGGGAATTAGCCCCTAACCGATTGGCCCCATGATCAGCAAAATTTGCTTCCCCCAGGGCAAAAAGTCCCGGTATGGTCGTCATCAACTCATAATCTACCCAAAGCCCTCCCATAGAAAAATGAGCGGATGGAGAAATCATCATCGGTTCTTTATAGGCATCATATCCCGTAATTTTGAGGTACATCTCAAAGAGATTACCGTATTTCTCACGGATCTTTTCCTGTCCCTGTTCCCGGATGGACCTGGCAAAATCCAGGTACACGGCATTTTTCAAAGGTCCTATACCGAAGCCTGCATCTATCCGTTCTTTTGCAGCACGTGAGGAGATGTCCCTTGGCGCCAGGTTGCCAAAAGCAGGATATCTTCTTTCCAGGTAATAATCCCTTTCTTCTTCCGGGATGTCATTGGGCTTTCGTGGATCGTTCGCCTTCAGCGGTACCCATATACGTCCGTCATTACGTAAAGATTCGGACATTAATGTCAGCTTGGACTGATAGTCGCCTGATTGCGGAAGTGAGGTAGGATGAATTTGTATCCAACTTGGGCTGGCCATAAGCGATCCTTTTTTGTGAGCCCGCCAGATAGCCGAACCATTGCATCCCATGGCGAGCGTGGAAAGGAAATAAATCTTTCCATAACCTCCCGTAGCTAATACTACTGCATGGGCAGCGTGCCGCCCGATCTCTCCCGTATCCAGGTTACGGACGATGACACCCCTGGCTTTCCCATCTACCAGGACCACGTCCAGCATTTCATGCCTTGCAAATAGTTTCACGGTTCCTTTACCTACCTGCCGCATCAGTGCCTGATAAGCGCCCAGCAGGAGCTGTTGTCCCGTTTGGCCTCTCGAATAGAATGTCCGGCTAACCTGTACTCCTCCGAAAGACCGGTTATTGAGATAGCCACCGTATTCCCTGCCAAAGGGCACGCCCTGGGCCACAGCCTGATCAATAAGGTTGACAGAACACTCCGCCATCCGGTATACATTGGCTTCCCTGGATCTGAAATCGCCACCTTTCAGGGTATCTGCAAACATTCTGTATATACTGTCACCATCATTTTTGTAGTTCTTTGCAGCATTCACACCTCCCTGGGCGGCTACTGAATGGGCTCTTCTTGGCGTATCCTGGAAGCAGAACGATGAAACCTGGTATCCCATCTCTCCCAGGGAAGCAGCCACGGAGCTTCCGGCAAGCCCTGTACCAATTACGATGACTTCCAGTTTCTTCCGGTTTGCCGGGTTTACAAGTTTGGCTGTTCTCTTATACGCTGACCACTTGTCCTGCAACGGACCTTCCGGTATTTTTGCATCCAATCTCATAACATAGTGAATTTAATGAGTGAAATAAATGTACAGGGGCATTAGTGCGAATCCTCCGCAGATCACTATTGCATACGCAACACCTGCCCGCTGTAACCATTTTACATACCTGGGATGATAGATGCCCAACGTACGCACGGCGCTGTGCACCCCGTGCGCCAGGTGATAAAACAATGCAACCATCGATACGACATATATTATCACGATCCACCATTGTTGAAATGCTGTTATTACCAGTGTGTACAGATCTTTATTACCGTCTTTGTCCAGCTGAAGTGCACCAAACTTGTAATGGTACCAGAAGTTTTGAAAGTGCAGTACCAGGAAAAGCAGGATAACAAAACCCAGTATCCCCATGTTCCGGCTATACCATTTGCTCGCCCTGCCACGTCTGTCAGCTTTGTAGGCTCCTCCCGACTTCCTGTTTTGATACGTTATGAACAATGCATCCACGGCATGTGCAATGATACAGCTGTAAAGCCCGTAGGAAACAATCTTAATGAATATGTTGCCCGATAGAAAATGCGAGTATGCATTAAAGTTATGCTGTGCTGTTTCAGGTGGTAAAAAAAGCTGCAAATTCCCCAAAAAGTGGATGACCAGAAAAAAGCAAAGGAATAGCCCGGTCAGGCACATGATGATCTTCCTTGTTACAGTATTCAAAATCTGTCTATTTATGACGTAATCCGGACTGACTGCTATTAATAATAACCAATCAGCTTCATCCATCCGCCTCCAACGGCCATATAGATGACTAGTAAAACCAACCCGATTTCCAGGCCGAGCAGCCACCACGATTTAAGGTCCACATAACCGCTGCCGAAAAAGACCGGCGCTGGCCCGTGTCCATAATGAGTGAGTACCCCATATATAGAACCCAAAAAGCCCAGCATCATTGCCAGCAACATGGGCGGGATGCCAACGGAAACACCTACCGTTAACAGTGCGGCATACATTGCCGCCACATGTGCGGTAGCGCTGGCGAAAATATAATGACTAAAAAAATAAACCGCGATGATCACAGGGAATGCTATGCCCCATGATAAGCCACCAATCTGTGTTTTGACTAACTCACTAAACCATCCGATAAATCCTAAATCGTTCAGTGAGCTTGCCATCATTACTAAAACTGCAAACCAGACAATGGTGTCCCATGCGCCTTTTTCACCCTTGATATCTTCCCAGGTAAGTACAGATGTCAGCAAGAGCAGTGAAAGCCCTATAAAGGCCGTAGTGGTTGCATCTATTTTGAACATGTCGCCGGTAATCCACAAAGCCAGCAGTACAAAAAAAGCAACCAACATCAGCCATTCATTTTTAGTCACAGGCCCCATCTCCTTCAACTTCTCAGTAGCCATGGCAGGTGCATCCTGTGTTCTTTTCAGTTCCGGCGGGTATAATTTATACAGCACCAGGGGCACCATGATGAAAGCGACTATGCCAGGAACAAAGCCGGCAACCGCCCAGGACATCCAGGAAATATTGATACCTAAATCAGCGGCAAACTTCTGACACATGGGATTACTGGCAGTGCCGGTAAGAAACATGGAAGAAGCGATAAGGTTCATGTAATAACTGTTCAATGTCAGGAATGAACCCAATTTCCTGTGTGTTTCTGGTTTATCAGGCAATGACCCGAAATTCATGGCCATGGATTTCATGATAGGGTAGATAATGCCACCTCCCCTGGCAGTATTGCTGGGAATAGCAGGGGCCAGGCAAAGATCAGCCAACCCCAGTCCGTAAGCCAGGCCAAGAGAACTTTTACCAAAAACTTTGATAAAAAGGAATGCAATACGATTACCTAACCCGGTTTTGATAAAACCTCTTGCAATAAAAAAGGAAATCCCGATCAGCCAGATCACTTTATCACCAAACCCCTTCAGGGCCAGTGTAATGGATTTGCCGGCTTCACCCGGAGCCAGCACCTGTGTAACGGCGGTGATGCCAAGAGCGATCATACACATCGTACCCATCGGGGCGGCTTTTAATATAATGCCCAATATGGTGGATATGAATATTGCGAAAAGATGCCATGCCTCAGGTTTAACTCCCTGAGGGGCGGGAATAAACCAGATAACCACACCGATTACCAGGGTTATTATAGCGTTCTTTAGATTAATTTCTTTCATGATACACTGTTTTTATAATATTGTTGATATGGTAACCTGCAGTACTAAAACCTGCTTTGCAACTGGAGTATAAGCGTATTGCTATTATGTTCTGTTGTATTATCTGTTTCCTTATTATATCTTTCCATTATCAGGCCCAGCTGTATTCTGGCATCATAGTTCTTCAGGAAACCCAAACTGATCATTGGCGTGAAACTATGTCTTGGATTAGGGTTCAGTTTGTAATTGACATCCATATACTCGTACCGGATGGAACACTCGATTGAACTAAGATTTTTATAATTGATATCATATCGCAGGTTGGGCAGAAAATAAACCGCCCGCATCATATAGTCGCCTAAGTGGCTTGCCCTGTCTGCTTCCTTAAGGGAATAATACATGACATGATTGACTCCCTGTTTGGCTTCGGCCTGCATATCAAGCCCCCACTTTTCGTTGAACTTTATGTTTCCTGTTAAATCAATACCCAGGGCATGTACATCTTTCCGGAATACCTTACCATATCCGCCGTTTAAGCCCAGCTTTACCCCGTTCTTTGAAAACAGGTCAAATACCAGCCTGGACATCAGCTGTTTCCCGTTATCTTTGTCCTTTGGCTGGTTCCTGCCATTCCCGTTGACGATAGCAATGGAATACTGTGTGCCTAATTGACCTATTTTAATATCTCCCATTATAGCTGCCCCTTCCTGGAAACTGGTCCAGCCATTCTTTGCAAACTCGTAGTATTGATTGGAATAGTCCATGGATTTGATCACATCAACCGGGTAGGTTTCCTCTATACCAAACCATGGCCTGAATTGTCCAAAGACCAGGTTAAGCCCGGGACTAAAGCTGTATTTCATGTAGGCGTTTTCCAGCACTTTGTTTTTCGGGTCTGATTTAAAGTCGGCCAGGTTCGCCAGTACAACCACCTCTGTGCGTTTGGTCAATTTTACCTGTACCTGTAAACGTACCCGTTTCAAATCAAAATCGTTACTCGTGTATTCATCATCAGTATGATGTAAACCATCTATGTCTACATGGTTTGTCAGTGACGTTACATACCGTGCCTGCAATAAGCCTTTGAACAGGAATTGAGGGTATTTCTCTTTAGGTTTTTCTTTACTGACTTTAACAGTATCCTGTTGTTGTGCAAAAGCTGGTACAACACATGCCACCGTAAATAGTAGCACCAGAATTTTCATTTTCACTGTTCTCATAACAAAAGATTTATGGTTAAAAACGCGCTCTGGAAATAGCATTAAAGCTAAGACGCGACGAATCAGGAAAATAGAACCATCATCATATCTAAACAGAATGAAAGTCATGTTTGGAAGCTCCTCTTATAGCAAAAAAAAACGGGATGCATCAAAACTATGATACATCCCGTTTTTATATTGTCCGCTGCCGCCTTAATTGCCGTTTATCAGTACATCAGTTTATACACCACCGGCGTCACTACTCTCGACAACAACGTCGAACTAATCAACCCGCCGATCAACACGATCGCCAACGGCGCTATCAAAGGATTCGTACTGATCGCGATCGGTATCAACCCGCCTATCGCCGTCAATGATGTCAGCACTATCGGCAGGAACCTGATCTCACCCGCCTCCCGGATGGCCTCATCCAGCGACTTACCCTGCTCTCTCAACTGGTTCGTAAAGTCTACCAGCAATATTGTATTCTTCACCTCAATCCCCGCCAGCGCAATCATACCAATGATTGCCACAAAAGACAAGGAATTGCCCGTCATCCATAAAGCTACTGCCGCTCCTACAACCCCCAATGGGATGACTGACAATACTACAAACGTGCTCTTGAATGTCCTGAACTCCAATATCAGCACCGCTATAAACATAAACACCGTCAGGATAATAATACTGGTAAAATCCCCAAATGAATCCTTCCTTGATTCTATCTCACCGCCCATCTCATAAGAATACCCCTTTGGCAACTGCATCGCATCCATCTTCGCTATCACATCATTCAGCACCTTATCCACCAATACTCCCTTATCTACAAAAGCCGTTACAGATACCACTCTTCGCTTCTCCTGGTGACTGATACTGATCGGAGAGTTCTCCATTTTCAAATCTGCCACCTGGCTCAAAGGAATCGCCTTTCCATCATTGTTATTTACATACAGACTGTTGAACACATCCATCGTTGGTCTGCCCTCCTTATTCCTCGTCAGCAAAATGTCGTAGTCATTATCATTGCTATCTGCATAGTGCCCCAGGTTCAAACCTGCTACTGCCAGTCTCACCGTACGATCTATATTCAGACTTGGAATACCCAGCTGCTGCGCCTTCTCTTTATTGATTACCACCCGGATATCGCTCTTCAGCAACTTCACAGGATTGTCTACATAAATAGTACCCGGTGTTTTCCGCAACATTTCTTCTGCACGACCCGCTAACGTTCTCAGTGAATCCAGGTTATCGCCGAACAACCTGATCTCTACCGGTGCCGGTAAGGCAGGTCCCTGCTCAAAGTTTTTCACTTCTACTTTCGCACCCGGATAAGGTGTCCACAGCTGCCGTAGTTTATCAATTAATACCAGTTTCTTTTCAGGAGAGGTCTCGGGTTTCAACTGTACAAAGATCTGTGCATAGTCACTTCTTTCATGCTCCTGTATAATATTATAATACACCCGTGGATTACCCCTGCCTATATTCGTAGAAAAGTATTGTATATCCTTTTCATTCTTTAACACCTTCTCCACTTCCAGCGCAATCTGCCGTGTATAGGGCAGGTTAGACTGTGCCGGTGTTGTAATATTGATGAGGAACTGTGGCTTTTCTGAAGCGGGGAATAACCCAAATCCTATTATTTTGAACAGGTAAATAGAACCGGCAAAAATGATCACTGTCGCTGCGATAGTTAATAGAGGGCGCCTCAGTGCTCCATCCAGCAATTTACTGTAACTGCCATGGATCAGGCGTTTCAACCCACGCATAAAGATATTACCATCCGGATGACCGGTATGCGCTTTCAACAATTTGCTACTCAGGAAAGGAATGATTGTCAATGATACAAGCATGGAGGCCAGTACACTAAAGATTACTGCCAGCGGTAAACCCCTGATAAAATCACCGGAACCTTCAGGCATAAATACCAGTGGCATAAAGGCAATGATCAATGCTGCCGTACACCCGATTACTGCCAGTCCAATCTGCTTGGTCGCTTTCAGTGTCGCCTCCATTCTGTTATGCCCTTCCAGCATCCATCGCTCAATATTTTCAACCACCACAATACTATCATCCACCAGCAAACCCAACGCTACCACCAAACCAACAATACTCAGCTGGTTCAGGTTATAACCAAATACATTCAGCAATATGATCCCAATAGACAAAGACAGCGGAATAGAGATCATCACAATCAGCGCTGGCCTGAAACCTAGTGGCAACAGGGTCACCGCCACCAGCAGGATCGCAATAATAAAGTCTTCGCCCAGCCCACTCAGTCGCCTGTTTACATTTTGTGCCTGATCAAAATTTTCTACCAGGTCAATATTAGCCGGCAATTTTTTCTTAAACTGCTCAATCACCGGGCCATACACCTGCTTTGTCTTACTGATATTCTCACCTTCTTTTTGCGCAGCCACCAGGAATATACAGCGATGTGCATTCAGGCGGGTAGCATACGTTTCATCATTAAAACCATAATATACATTCGCAATATCCCGCAGAAAAATATTCTTATTACTATTTACATTGATCACTGTATTCCTGATCTCATCCAGTGATTTATAGCTACCGCTACTCTTGATATTGTAAGTGCGATTCCCTGCATCAATGCTACCACCTGGGATGTTCGCCATTTCTCCCTGCAAACTACTGATCACACTGTTCACAGAAATTCCCATCTGTGCAATCTTCTCCATCTGCAATTCAATCCGCACCTGTCTGCCAGGTACACCATGAATCTCTACATTTTTCAGTTCCTTCAGTCTTTCCAGTTCATCCTGCAATTTCTCAGCATAATATTGCAGTTTGTCCATGGACGCATTTTCAGATACAAGGCCCAGTTGCAGGATATTTACATCACTTGGTTGGAACCGCATCACTTCAATGCGTATATTTTCTGGCAGTTCTCCGCGTTTACCATTTACCACACGCAGCACTTCCTGGTACTTTTCATTTACATCGCTGCTATATTTATATTCTACCCTGATCACGGCCAGACCATCGCCAATAGAGGTACGCAACCTTTTTACATTCTCCTGTGCATAGAGTTCTTTTTCGAGTGGATCTACCACGAGGTCTTCCATATCTTTCGGACTGGTACCGGGATACACGACTACCACAGAGTAAGTAGGCGCATGCATTTCCGGGTCTTCGGAACGGGGCATATTAAGGATCGTCGTGATGCCCAGTGTAATAATCATGATAAAGATGACCAGGGTAAACTGGTAATTCTTTACCGCATATGTTGAAATTTTCATGTGCTGATAGTTGAAACGGTTAAACTTATTTTACACTGATCGGACTGCCATCAGTGAGATAAGCACTGCCGGAAATAATGAGTGCACCTGCCTGTTCCAGACCTTTGGTAATGATCACCTGGTCTTTTTCCATACCACCGATGGTCACGGTGACCTTCTTTGCCGTTTTATTATCGTTGGTGATGAATACATAACCAGTACTGCCATCGCCTTCCATCAGGGCTTCGTAAGGGATAGCCCATGGGCCATTGTTTGTTGCTGTTGCGCCATCACCTGTAGCCCTGCCGGCTTCAGACCTACCATCACCAGCAGTCCTGCCTGCCTGTAACCTACCTTCTCCAGCAGCCCTTCCTGCTTCAGATTTTCCATCACCAGCAGTCCTTCCAGCTTCTGATCTACCATCACCAGTAGTCCTTCCAGCCTCAGATTTTCCATCACCAGCAGCCCTTCCTGCTTCTGATCTACCATCACCTGTAGTCCTTCCAGCCTCAGATTTTCCATCACCAGCAGCCCTTCCTGCTTCTGATCTACCATCACCTGTAGTCCTTCCAGCCTCAGATTTTCCATCACCACCATTCGCCTGATTTTTCACTTTCCCACCTGCAGGCTCAATCGTCGCCTTGCCAAACATGCCATAGGCAATAGCTGCAGGCTTTGCACCATTCAAACGAATATCAGCTTTGAATGTACCACTGGTCTGATTCAGACCTTCTGTTTTACGTACTACTGTACCTTCAAACGTCTTTCCTGGTACTGATTCAATTTCAATCGTCGCTTTGTCCTGTGCCTGGATTTCCGCCCATTGTTTATTGCTCAGGTCTACCCGCAGCAGCCAGTTGCCGGCAGCTGCACCATTCGTTTCGAAGATGGGAGTACCAGCTTGCACCAGTTGACCTTCGTTAGCGAGTTTACGTAATACATACCCGTTAGAGGTGGCACGGATCTGTGAATGACTGCGATTGAACTCAGCTGATTTAAACTGTTCCTCTGCTATGTTCATCGCCGTTTTTGTATTCTGCAATTGTTCCAGTGTGGCTACGCTATCCTGGTATAAGTGTAGTACACGGTTGTAGTCACGCTGTGCTTTTTCAAAACCCAGTTGTGCCTGCGTAACCTGTGCATTGATCTCAGTAGGATTGAGGGTAGCCAGTACCTGACCGGTTTTGATCGCATCGCCTTCTTTCACAGCAAGGCTTTGAATGATACCACCGGTTTTAAAAGAAAGCATGGTTTCATCGTCAGTAGTAAATTGTCCGGACACGGCTATGGTAGCGGTACCTGTGTGCTGACCATTTAGTGGCAACAGTTTTACCGGGATCACTTCAGTCGTATTTTTGTTTTCAGCGGCTTTGTTATCTCCACAGGAAGCAACGAAGACAGCGAGAAAAGAGAGTAGTAAGATGGCGTGAATAGTTTTCATATATCAACGTTTAATATTGTTATTATAACTGGTAAGCGGCGGCCTGCAATTCAATGTCGGCCATAGAAGTTTGTACCCCTGCAAAAGCAACAGCTACCTGCAGGCGTGCGTTGGTTAATTGGTTTTGCGCATCCAGCAGTTCCAGGTAAAGGAGCTGACCGGCTTTGTATACTTTGAACTGATCGCGGTAATATTTTTCAGAAAGGGCTAGTTGTGTTTGAGCATTCTGATAATTAGCGACAGCGGTATGGTAGTTATTGTAAGCCGTGGTGAGTGCGAGTTGCAGCGAACTATATATTTCGTTGTAAGCCGCATCGACGGTTTTTATTTCAATGGCTGCCTGTTGTGCTTTGTGCTTTTGCTGACCGGAGGTGAAGAGGTCCCACTGCAGATGTACACCCCATAAGAAATAGCGGGTTTTATTGTCTACACTCCAGTTGAAGCCCTGTGAACCAAGGTCCAGGAAGGTGCTGAGTTTCGGAACGAGGTAGGAGTTGTATTGTTTGTATTGCAGACCTGCGATCTTTTTTTGCTGTTCCAGCTGTTGCAGTTCTTCCCGTTTTGTAATCGTGCTGGTATCGGCTACCGGCAGGAGGGAAGCGGTAGCAAAAGTGGTGCTGTCCAGAAGAATAGTATCGTTCAGGGGTTTGTTGAGGAGGAAGTTGAAATATGCTTTTGATAGGGTGCGTTGGTTTTCAGCACTGGTGATATTGGTGATAATTTTTTGTTGTTCTGCCTGGGAGCGTGTCAGGGCAGTGGTATTGGTCACTCCGTTTGCAATAAAACTTTTATTGACCCTGATATTTTCATCTACCAGCAGCATGGCAGCGTTGTAGATTTCAACAGCACGGCAGCTTTGGTAGTACTGGTAGTAAGCAGTTTTGAGATCCTTCACCAGTTTACGCTTATACACGTTTACTGTTGCCTGTTGCAGGGAAATACTTTCGCTGCGGATTTTGTTGGCATACCAGATCTCTGTGTTGATGAGCGGGAGGGTGGTGTGCAGTTTGGCATCGTAGAAATTATCGGGATTGAGGAGCACGGATTGATTTTTCAGCTGTGGAAACTGGTTGCTGCCCGTGAGCTGGTTGAGGCTCGAGTACACATTGTTCAGCAGGTCTCCGAGTGGAATGTCGATGGTACGACCACCGGCTGCACGGGTATAATCACCTTCCAGGCTCACGCTGGGGTAAAAGAGTGATTTGGCTTCCTGCAGGGCATACAGCGATTTGTCCAGCTGGAAATTGCGCTGCTGTAGGCCCTGGTTGCGGGTAAAGGCTTCCCGGATGTAGTGTTCAAGCAGCGTATCCTGGGCAGAAAGGCGGAATGATGCGCCCAGGATAGCTACTATGAACAAAAGTCTTTTTTTAATGCGTGTTGACATAATGAACACTGTTTAGTAAAGTGGTATAAAAAAAGACACGTTAAGTGTCAATGAAAAAAGGTGGATTATTATTTGTGTCAACCTGATGGTTGACACAAACAATTTATTTCTGAATAATTTGCATAAACTCTTGTATTGCAGACTGGACAAGGGATGCCTGCTCTCCTTCATTCAACCTGGTCACTTTCATCCTGTCACGGATAGAGAGGGCGATAATGCCATGTCCTAAACTCCAAAAGATCATTCCTGCTTTTACAGGATCAGAGAAACGGAGGTGGTCTTTGGCAGCTTCTACTGTATTCAGCAGGAACTGAAAGGAGCCGTTACAATTTTCCCAGAAATCATCTTCCTGCACCGCTTTCATAGGAGAGCGAAGTATGAACATGAGATCGTAGAGGTCCGGGTTGGCAATGCCATATTCGATATATGCTTTCAGCAATTCCCGCAGTCGCTGCATGGGATCGGCAGAAACAACATGCACCTGGAAGTATTCATGCAGCTGATCAAACGCTTCGCGCTGGATCTCGTAAAACAATTCGTCTTTATCCTTGTAGTACAGGTAGATGGTAGCAGGGGAATACTCAATCTTTTCTGCAATGTTGCGGATCGAGGTTTTCTCATATCCATCTTTAATAAACATCTCCATGGCAGCGCTGATAATCAGCTTCCGCATCTCCTGTTTTTCTCTTTCTTTCCTGTCAGATATCCCCATAATGATTTAATTTACAATGCAAACTTACTGAACGGTGTTTAGTAAACCAAATAAAATCTCTCCGAGGCAGGTAATTTCTCTTGTATTCCTTTCCCTTTCTGTCCCTCCGCTAAGGAAATCTTCTTTTGCCGAAGGCGAAAGAAGATTTTTTTGCTTCATTTTCTTGGAAATTTGGAATTTCCCGCTTTATCTTTGCATCAGTTCTTTAAGATACCTTATCAAGAAAGGCAGAGGGAAATGGCCCTGCGAAGCCTTAGCAACCATCCTGTTCCACCAAACAGGAAAGGTGCTACATCCATCCCGGATCAAACCGGGAAAGATAAGTCAGTAGATTTGATCGATATTACTCAATATACTTTTAAACTCACCTGACTATCCAGGTGAGTTTTTTTATGCCCACTCCTTTCTGATAAGCTCTCACGGAACCCTGTTTAATCAATTTCATCATCAACTAAAAAACAAACCGATGAGCAACATCACCCACCTTCTCCATTCCATTCCGGTAGATCCGTTAACAGGTGCTATCGCGGTTCCGATTTATCAGACCTCTACCTTCGTTCAGGAAGCACCCGGCGTGAACAAAGGCTATGACTATGCCCGTACCAACAATCCTACACGCGAAACGGTAGAGAAAATCGTGGCCGGCCTGGAAGGCGGCAGTACCGGCATCGCTTTTAGCAGCGGACTTGCAGCTATCGACGCTGTATTAAAACTGCTGCAATCAGGAGCTGAAATCATTGCTGTAGACGATATTTACGGGGGCGCTTTCCGCCTTTTTGACAAGGTGTACAAAAAGTTTGGGATCAAAGTCACTTATGTAGATACCAGCGATGTACAAAATGTACTGGACGCCATCACACCCGCTACAAAGCTGATCTGGCTGGAAACACCCACTAATCCAACTTTAAAGATCTCGGATATCGGGGCGATCGCGAAAATAGCCAAAGCCCATAAAATCCTCTTTGCCGTAGACAATACTTTTGGTACCCCGGTATTACAGCAACCCCTGTTGTTAGGTGCAGATATCGTCATCCATAGCGCTACCAAATACCTGGGTGGACACAGTGACCTGATAGCAGGTGTGGTTGTCACCAAAGAACCTGCATTGGGAGCTGAAATCAAATTTTACCAGAATGCCTGTGGTGCAATATTGTCACCATTCGACAGTTTCCTGTTAATTCGTGGTATCGAAACCGTTCACCTGCGTGTGCGTCAGCATTGTGCCAATGCAAAAGAGATTGCACGCTTCCTGGAGCAGCACCCATTGGTCGATAAGGTATTTTATCCCGGCCTTTCATCACACCCTCACCATGATATTGCGAAAAAGCAGTCTAAAGGATTCGGAGGCATTGTGAGTTTTACCCTAAAAACAGATACGGAAGCTGCGGCACAGCAATTTGTGACCAGCACCAAATACTTTAAGCTTGCTGAAAGCCTTGGTGGTGTTAAAAGTTTGTTATGCCATCCGGCTGCCATGACCCATAAATCTATCCCTGACGAAACGCGCAGAGCCGCCGGGGTAGCGGATAGCCTGATCCGTTTAAGCGTGGGATTGGAAGAACCGGAAGACCTTCTGGCCGACCTCGCTCATGCCTTTCATCAAATTCAGTCCGCAACGGTCGCGATATTTAACTGATAGTTCGTAGTTTGCAATACTGCAAACAATACTGAATGAAGAATTATCTGTTGATGACCATAGGGGCAATATTTCAAAGCTGCCTAATTTTTGCGCAGCAGGGACCCCTTACGGTACTGAAAGATATTACGCTCATAGACGGCAGCGGCGCGCCAGTGCGCCAGCATGCAAATATGGTGATCCAGGCAGATAAGGTGGTTTCTTTTCCGGATACTAAACACCTGCCTAAAAACGCCAGACGCATTAACATGAACGGCAAAACGGTCATGCCGCTGCTGATCAATGCCCACGGGCACCTGGGACTGATAAAAGGAAATACAGCTACCGCCAATAATTATACGGACGCGAATGTGAAACGGCAGCTGGAACAATATTTACACTACGGCATCGGCGCCGTATTGAGTATGGGTACGGATCAGCCACTGATCTGGCCATTCCGCGATTCCTCTCAAAAAGGCGCTATACCCGGCGCTACCGTTTATACTGCCGGCTATGGCTTTGGGGCTAACGGTGGCGTACCTCCCGGCGCATTTGGAAAACATATCCAACGGGCCCTTACTCCTGAAGCGGCAACAGCTGCCATGGAACAACTGGCGGCCCTACATCCTGATTTTGTAAAGATATGGGTGGATGGAAATCCCAAAGTGACGCCTGATATTTACCAGGCGATTATTACTTCTGCCCATGCCCATGGCATTAAAGTAGCTGCTCATGTCTATTACCTGGAAGATGCCCGCAACTTAGTGAACGATGGCATCGACCTGCTGGCACATAGCATCCGTGATCAGGTGGTAGATAATGCTTTCATTACCCTGATGAAAGAAAAAGGTACTTATTATATTCCCACACTCTCTTTAGACAAATACAATTTTGCATACGGCACACAATTGCCTGATTGGATAAATGATGACTTTTTTATTCACTCCCTTGAACCCGGTGTATACGATGAATTAAAACGTATGCCCCAGCAGAACGACAAGGACCGTGAGAAAAAAATCAGAGCCTTCAATATCGCAAAAACAAACTTACATAAACTGGACAGCGCCGGCATCCCCATTTGTATGGGTACCGACTCTGGTGCACAACCCACCCGTGCACAGGGCTTTTCAGAACACTTAGAATTAGCACTGATGGCCGAGGCAGGACTCACCCCACTCAAAGTTATTACCTGTGCCACCGCCAATGGGGCAAAATTGCTAAACGGCGCACATCATTCAGGAACTTTAATACCAGGAAATAAAGCAGATTTTATGATCCTTGATGGCAATCCGGCAGAGGATATCAAAGCCACCAGGAGCATTACCGCAATTTGGAAAAATGGAAAGGAAATAAAATGAAATTGAACAGAAAGATCTTTGCCATTGGCCTTTGCACAGGGCTACTGGCCACCACAATGACCTTTGGGCAACACAAGAGTAAACATTATCACAAGCCGGTAGCAAAACCACGCGCCACTGTTCCGGCACGCATCACGTTTACGGCTACACAGCAGGTACAAATCAGGAAGTCTTTTTACTTTCTCTATATGTTGGAAAGAAAAGGAGATACGCATGATATCGTACAAAAAGATGCGGTATTTAACACCATCGCAACTGAAAGAGCCACCCGTTTACAAACGGCACTCAGTACCTGTACCAATGCGGCCTGCCTGGGCGAAGCGTTGGAATGGACCCCGGACGAAATCCGCAGAACAGGAGATGAGTTTGTACAGTTAGTAAATACTAACAATTATATGACGGAAATGGTACAACGCCTGAAGGTAGTGAACCGTTACCCGGTATATGATGAAGAAAATGATACGGCTTATATCCGCAAAGTATGGGGAGATATCGCCAAGGGTATGAACCACATTTACGAAGTGTATTTACAGGGTGAACGTCCCCGCTATGCAGCGATCGATAGCGCTTCTATACAGCCATCTGATTTACCTGCTGTGAAAACAGGTTTACAGCACAAAATGGGAGGTTCCTTTTATCGCCAGTCATTGCAGGCAGCCCTCACCGCACTGGAAGTAAATGGCAGGGATGAGGCCACCCGTTACGAACCACTGTATGCCGGTCGTAATGCGGCGGCTTTTAAAAGGTCCCGTTTGATTTACTGGAATGCCTACAAGTACAGTGTGATCCTCGTGCCCGGCGCAGGTCCCGGAAAGAAAGGACAGAGCATGGATTCAGTAGGAATGTATCGCTGCAGACTGGCTGTGGAAGCTTATAATAACAAACTCGCACCTTACATCGTCGTTTCCGGTGGACATGTACATCCGTACAAAACGCCTTTCTGTGAGGCAGTGGAAATGAAGAAGTACCTGATGACAAAATTGGGTATTCCGGATAGTGCCATCATCATAGAACCACATGCAAGACATACGACGACGAATATCCGTAATACGGAAAGGTTGATGTACCTGTTTAATATGCCGGCTACCAAACCGGGGCTTATAATTACTGATCCCATGCAGTCGCTGATGATTGAGAAGATGGCGCCCCGTTTTGTAAAAGAAATCGGCTATGTACCTTATAAGGAAATGGAGAGAGTGGATGATACGACGAACAGGTTCCTGCCGGATGAAAAGGCATGGCAGGAGGATCCTAATGATCCGCTGGACCCGTGATAGAATGCTGGCCCTTTTGGATGCTGGTTAGCGACTAAAGCTGGCAGGAAGATCTTCATGATGTGCTGGACCCGTGATAGAATGCTGGCCCTTTTGGATGCTGGTTAGCGACTAAAGCTGGCAGGAAGATCTTCATGATGTGCTGGACCCGTGATAGAATGCTGGCCCATATGGATGCTGGTTAGCGACTAAAGCTGGCAGGAAGATCTTCATGATGTGCTGGACCCGTAATAGAATGCTGGCCCTTTTGGATGCTGGTTAGCGACTAAAGCTGGCAGGAAGATCTTCGTGATGTGCTGGACCCGTGATAGAATGCTGGCCCATATGGATGCTGGTTAGCGACTAAAGCTGGCAGGAAGATCTTCATGATTTGCTGGACCCGTGATAGAATGCTGGCCCTTTTGGATGCTGGTTATTTACCACCGCTGGCTGGAAGATCTTCGCCATCCGTTTTTTCGGTTATCCACTTCTTCCCCTTCAGCACCCTGGTCACCAACATCGCAGCTACCGTATCACCTGTTGCATTTAATACAGTAGCCAGCGGATCCACCAGCGTACCAACTATCATTACCGCTGGCAAAGCCGCCACCGGAAATCCATACACAGACATTACAAGGAGCTCCCCGATGTACCCTCCATTGGGGACGCCTCCTTCCACAATACTCACGATCACTGTAATCCCCAATGCCAGCAGGATCGTATCCACCCCCGAAAAATCCCTTCCAAACAGCGCAAATACCACCCCGATCTTTACAATCGAAGAAATACTGGATCCATCCTTATGCAGCGTGGCACCTAATGGTATCACCACGTTATTAATACTTTCCGGCACCTTCATTTTCTTCCCCGCTTCCAGGTTGGCAGGAATGGTCGCAATGCTGCTGCAAGACCCTAATGCGGTCAGGGAAGGCACTATATTATATTTCCAAAATGTAATGATCCCCTTCCACCCACCGGCCAGGAAAGCGTAAAAGGAAAACCCCACGAAGAAGTAAACAATGCCAAACCCATAATAGATCTTCATAGAACTGGCATAGGTCACGAACAATTGCGGACCCAGCTCCGCAATCTGGCAGGCGAAATAAACGCCCAAACCCAGTGGCGCCATCACCATAATAATGTCCAGGAAGCTCTTCATCACGGCATTGGCCGATAGCAGGAACTTCCTGAAAGGTGCACCTGCCTCCCCGGCTTTCAGGGCCGCAAAGCCCATAATAGCGGCAAAGATTAACAACGGCAGCATATTCTTCCTCGATAAGAGGGAAAAGAACTCCTCTGTGGTCAGTAATCTCACCATCTGATCTCCCCAGTTACCCGCATCTTTGAGGTCCGGCAATGACCCCGGAACCGTCACTACCGCTTCCAGCGGAAAAAGCCAGATCACCACAATCGTAAGAAATGCAGCTATCAATATAGTAGAAAGGAATACCAGTCCCATGGCAGACATGATCTTACCCAGTTTCTGCCCCGGATCAATATTGGCAATAGCTGCAGAAATAGCAAAGAACACCAGCGGTACCACGGCAATAAAGATCAGGTTAAGGAAAATATCACCGATGGGTTTCAGGATCAATACCCGTGGCCCTAGCGTGAGACCCATAATGCTGCCGGTAATGATCCCTCCCAGCAAAAGCAGGATGCTACTATAGTTCTTTATTAATTGACGCATAAGGATGTAATATAGAAAAAAACTCCCGAAGGCAAAATCCGCACATTCGAAGGTTAAAATTTTACCAGATAAAAATATTTTTATACTTTAAATGTAAAATTGACAATTATTACTATCTTGCCCCTCGATGCAGGAGTACCCGTTGTGAAACTAGACACCGTAACATTCCACATAATATGAATAAACTCGCCAACATTGATTACATCATATTTGTAATCTACTTCCTGGTAGTCGCGTCTTATGGTTACTGGATTTACCTCCGGAAAAAGAAGGCCACTATGAGTACGAAAGATTTCTTCCTGGCAGAAGGATCACTCACATGGTGGGCCATAGGCGCTTCCCTCATTGCCTCCAACATTTCAGCTGAACAATTCATTGGTATGAGTGGCAATGGCTTCTCTGTCGGTATCGCCGTTTCTGCCTATGAATGGATCGCAGCTGTAGCCCTCATTATCGTAGCAGTCTGGTTTATTCCCGTTTACCTGAAGAACAAGATCTACACCATGCCACAGTTTCTCAAAACCCGTTATAATGAAACGGTGGCGCTCATCATGGCTGTATTCTGGTTATTCCTGTATGTGTTTGTCAACCTCACGTCCATCCTGTTCCTCGGTGCACTGGCCATCAACAACCTGGTAGGTGCTGAACATTTTCACATCATCATGGTGGCCCTGGCTATCTTTGCACTGGTCATCACATTAGGTGGTATGAAAGTGATCGGTTATACCGATGTGATCCAGGTGATCGTACTGATCATTGGTGGCCTTGCTACTACGTGGCTGGCACTGACTATGGTGAGCGAACACTTTGGCCTTGGCAAAGATGCACTGGCTGGTTTTAATGCACTCATGAAAGATTCTCCCGATCACTTTGAGATGATCCTCAAAAAACCTGGTCCCGGCGCTTCGCAGGAGTACATCAACCGTTATCTCTTATTGCCTGGTATCACTATTTACTTTGCAGGCCAGTGGATCATCAACCTGAACTACTGGGGGTGTAACCAATACATTACACAAAGAGCACTGGGCGCGGATCTGAAGACCGCCCGTAATGGTATTCTCTTCGCTGGTCTCCTGAAATTGATGATGCCTGTGATCGTGATGTTGCCTGGTATCGCCGCTTATGTATTGTACAAGAATGGTGGCTTGCAGGGCGAAATGGCTCCTGGTGGACAATTCAATGCGGACAATGCTTATTCTGCTGTACTGACCTTCCTGCCAAATGGTCTGAAAGGTTTGTCCCTCGCAGCGTTGACAGCTGCTATCGTAGCGTCACTGGCGGGTAAGGCAAATAGTATTTCGACGATCTTTACACTGGATGTTTATAAGAAATATATTAATAAAGAAGCCGATGAGAAAAAGCTGGTATGGACAGGTCGCATCACGATCGTTGTGGCCATGCTGGTGGCCATTGCCTTTACATGGAATGACCTGTTAGGAATTGGTGGTGCAGGTGGTTTTACCTTTATCCAGAAATATACAGGTTTTATCAGTCCCGGTGTATTCGCCATGTTCCTGCTAGGTATGTTCTGGAAGCGTACCACTGGTGCAGCGGCAGTAGCAGGTATCGTAACCGGCTTTTTACTTTCCGTGGTGTTCAATAACTATGCAGCGGAATGGTTTGGACATGAAACGTGGTTATACACCGCGTTCCTGAACAGCAAGGGGGTATATGAGATTCCATTCCAGATCTGTATGGGCTGGGCATTCTTCTTTACCCTGGTGGTGATGGTGATATTGAGCCTGGCAGGTCCGGCCATCAACCCGAAAGCCTTCCAGCTGGACAAAGCGATGTTCAAACTGGCACCGTCTACCATCGTTATGATTGTAATAACGCTGCTCATACTCAGTGCGCTGTACATCCGCTTCTGGTAAACATTTATTTAGTCTCTACAAGCTGTATGAACCCTCAGTAATTTTTGCAGATTACAGCTATTCAATAACGTGAACTATGATATACGAAGGTCGAATTCATTCGACCTTTTTTTTATGCCAGTAATAGAGCGGTTGCGTATCAATTTTATTCTAATCTCACTTCTCTCACGGTTCCATTTCCCGCCAGATCTTCCGCTACCGCTACTACCTTTCCTCCAGCCGGCAAACTGGCTGCGTTATAATACCAGTCCACACCATTCCTGCCTAAAACAGCCTTGCCTCTTTCCAGCATCGCACCCGCCGCATCATGTACCCGTACTTCCACTTCCGCTACCCTGAATTCATCTTTTGCTGTGACGATTACAGTGTTCTCTTCAAATTGGATATGCTGCACTTCGGGTGATTTAAATGCATCCTTTATCGCCATATTATAAGCATTCTGTCCGGCTCCTGCTTTGGACTTATAGTAAGCCTTTAGCTCCGGATCCAGTAGAATCATCTTTGCATATGCTGCTGCCACCTGCATCTTATACCGGGCTTCCAGCTGCTTTTTTGTCGGTTTTTTCTTCGACGGACCGCGTTTCTTGGCCATAATGATCTGGCCATTCCGTTCGTAGATCGTGAGTTGATCGCCGAGGGTACCTCTGACGAGTTGGAGGAGTATACTGTCTTTAACAATGGCCATAACAAACAATTTTTAAGTTATAGGAATGAATATACCTAAACGCCTGCAACTACGGTGAAGCTTTTATACTAAATCAGCACTAAATGAGTACTAATACATCACTTAATCTGCACCTCAATATCGAATTGATATACAAGTGTAGTTATAATGTACTTATAGTGTACTTAAAATGTAATGTTGGTCATAAAGCCTCGCTATACCTTAGTGGACTATCCAATAAAGGCTAAATTCCCCCTATGCGATATTCCCGCCGGTTACGTTCCGGGAACGATTGCGTAAATAAACACGCGTAATAAGTTGTTCGTTAGAAAATTAGCCGTTAAAATTGTTGAAGGAGCATGAATAATAAGGAGGGACATTTTGTAGCAGTAACCCGATATTCTCCGACAATTCTATCAACCAGTTGAACACGTCTATGAAATAGTTATAAGATTCTAAACATTGAATTCCACTTATGAAAGGATTAATTTTCTTCATGACCATCCTCCTGGGATGTATGAAGGTGTTTGCCCAGTCGTATCAGATCTCTGGAACAGTTACCAGCAAAGAATCCGGCGATAAATTGCCGGGCGTCTCCATTCGTATTAAAAACACGAATACGGGTACCCAGAGTGATGCCGACGGACAGTTTCACCTCAAAGTTCCCAATGGACAAACGGTTTCCCTGGTACTGACCTATGTAGGCTACCAGACACTCACAGTGAACGCTTCACCATCTAACACGGTAAAGGCACAATTACAACTAGCTAACAACAACATGAATGAAGTGGTTGTAGTTGGCTATGGCACCGTATCCAAAGGCAACTTTACCGGTGCTGCGTCTTCCCTGAATGCGCAGAAAGAACTGAAAGACGTACCGGCCAATACCGCCGCCGAAGCACTGGCAGGCCGCCTGGCTGGTGTGCAGGTCACGACGACCGAAGGCAGACCCGGTGCAGATATCCTGATCCGTGTCAGGGGCGGTGGCTCTATCACACAGGACAATTCTCCCCTCTACATTGTAGATGGTATCCAGGTTGAAAATGCACTCTCTTTATTGTCACCACAGGAAATACAAAGTATCGATGTACTCAAGGATGCTGCGTCTACCGCCATCTATGGTGCCAGAGGTGCTAATGGGGTGGTGATCATCACGACCAAAGGTGGTAAAGATATGCCCACCCGCGTAAGTTATGATGGCTATATGGGGGTACGTAGTATTGTGAACGAACTACCCGTATTATCGCCGTATGACTATGTAAAATATCAGTATAAACTGTACAACTATCAAACGGACGATGATACCAAAAATGCTTTCAGGGATAAGTATGGTCGCTGGGAGGATCTTGAATTGTACAAACAGGTACCGTCTACCGACTGGCAGGATGAAGTTTTTGGCCGCAATGCCACGAACAATACACATGTGGTCACGGTGACAGGTGGTAATAAAACCTCGTCTTTCAACCTCACGCTGAACAATACTTCCGAACAGGGTATCATGCTGGAATCCGGTTATCGCCGTACCATGGCAGCATTCCGTTTTGATCATACTGCCAGCAAACGCCTGAAGGTGGGCATCACCACCCGTTACAGCCGTCAACGGGTAGATGGCGTAGGTACTTCAAATACGGGTTCACAGGGCACTAACCGCCTGCGCAATGCCGTACGCTACAAACCGTTTATTGCTCCCGGTGATGAAGATGTGGTGGACGTATTCGATCCTGAATATGCGAATCTTACGAACCTTACGAATCCTGTGTTGCTTGCACACAATGAACTGAAATATGATTACCGAAACGATGCTAACCTAAACGGGTATATGAACTTTACGATCCTGGATGGATTGACCTTCCGGAGTACGGTAGGCTTCACCAGCACAGGCACGCGTACCAATACTTACAACGGGTATGTTACATCCGTAGCGCGTTCTAATGCAGATATGCCGGTAGTCACCATTGCTACAGGAGAAACGACGACCCTCACCAATTCAAATACGCTTAGTTATAACAAAAACTTTAATAATAAACACCAGCTCGATCTGCTGGCCGGTCAGGAAATTTATATGCTGAAAGGGAATTCTCAGAGCACTACTGTCAAGTGGATGCCAGTGGATCTTACACCTGAACAGGCATTTGCCGGTATTCAAAAGGCCACGCCGCCTACCGGGCAAATACAGGATCCGCCTACTACCAGCGTGACACAAAACAGGCTGATCTCATTTTTTGGCAGGGCCAATTATGGATACAACAACAGGTACCTGGCTACACTCACCCTGCGCTATGATGGGTCTTCCCGGTTCAGTTATGAAAATGGTTTTGCTTCTTTCCCCTCTTTAGCCCTGGCATGGCGGGTGACACAGGAAAATTTCATGCGGAATATTCATTGGCTTTCTGACCTGAAGCTACGCGCTACACTGGGTACTGCGGGTAATAACCGCATCTCGGAAGACCTGTTCAAAACCATGTATGGTACCAGCACCAGCTCCTATGCCTTTGATGAATCTGTGACACCGGGTACTGCCCCGCTGTCTTTAGCCAATCCTCGCCTGAAATGGGAAACGACTGTATCCCGCAACCTCGGGCTGGACTTCGCAATATTGGATAACCGGATCAGTGGTTCCGTGGATTATTATTACAACAATACCCGCGACCTCCTGCTGGCTGCACAGATTCCTCAAACTACGGGGTATAGCAGCCAGATCCAGAATGTAGGGAAGACGCAAAATAGGGGAGTGGAACTGCAGATTGCAGCGGTGGTGATCAATAAGAAAAAAATGAGTTACAATGTGTCTTTCAACATCGCGGCGAACAGAAACAAAATCGTGAGTCTGGGTACGGATCCTACCGGCGCCCCCCTGAAATCTTATTACGCCCAATCCGGTTGGGTAAATAGCCTGAACGATTTCCTGGTAGAAGTAGGACAGCCCATCGGACAATTTTACGGCTATGTCACCGATGGCTACTACAAGATCGAAGATTTCAATTACGACGCCGGCACACAACACTACACCCTGAAATCAGATGTCCCCAATAACAGCGCGGTAGCCCTTGGTAGTCGTGAAGTACAACCCGGTGACCTCAAACTGAAGAAGCTATCAAAAGATACTTCCAGGATCATTGGACTGAACGACAGGCAGGTATTGGGAAATGCCCAGCCGAAGTTCTTTGGTGGTTTCAACCAGCAGTTTACATGGAGGGGATTTGACGTGAGTGTTTTTGTCAACTTCTCTTATGGCAACAAGGTATACAATGCGAATAAGATCGAATTCACTACTACCTATCAATACAAAGATAACAACCTGATCCGGGAGATGAAAGATGCGTGGAAATGGTATGACGACAATGGTGCACTGGTAACTGATCCGGAGCAGCTGCAGGCGTTGAATAAGGATACAAAATACTGGTCAGCACCGGCGGGCAACTACTTCCTGCATTCCTTTGCTATAGAAGATGGTTCTTTTATCAGGATCAGTAACCTGACCATCGGGTATTCACTACCGTCTTCATTGCTGAAGAGAACCCATGTCTTCTCCCGTTTCAGGGTATATGCCACGGTCAATAACCTGTACACGTTTACGAAGTATACGGGCTATGATCCGGAGGCCAATACCCGTCGCAGCAACCCGCTCACGCCGGGGGTGGATTATGCGGCTTACCCGAGAAGCCGTTTCATACTGGGTGGTGTCAATGTTTCTTTTTAATGGATTAAACGATTTGATTATGTACGCGAACATACGTTCATTCATCATACTTATCATTTTTGTCACAGCATTCAGTGCGTGCAAAAAATACCTGACGATCGAGAACCCGTCTACGATATCGCAGGATGCTGTATTTACCAGTGTATCCAATACGAATGCCGCTGTAGTGGGTGTATACGCTATGTTGATCGGCGATAATGGATACGGTAACCGTATTTCGTGTTTGTTTCCACAATCATCGGACGATTTTAAAACATCCGGTGACTATAGTGCGGACGACAGGAGAGGGATCAGTACTTATGGTGCCAGTGCGGGGAATAGTGATTTGCCGAACCCTTTTAACCAGTTGTTCAAGGGGATAGAGCGGGCGAATATTTGTATCAAATATATCCCATTGTCTCCTTTGTATAATGGTGGTTCTGCAACAGAGCAATCACAGATGAAGAAGATGTATGGAGAGGCGCTGACCCTGCGGGCACAGTTTTACTTTGAAGCGTTGCGCAACTGGGGCGATCTGCCTGCACAACTGGTGCCCGCCGCAGATCTGACGGATATGTACCTGCCCCGGACTGATAAAGATTCCATCTACCAGCAATTGCTGGACGACCTGGCAGTGGCAGAAGAATTAGTGCCCTGGAGAACGGAATCACCAGATCAGAATTTACGACTCACCAAAGGTGCGGTGAAGGGGATCAGGGCCAGGATTGCGCTGGCTGTAGGCGGCTATTCATTGCGTACCAATCCTCATGTGATGGCGAGAAGAGATGATTATAAAAAGTTTTACCAGATAGCTTATGATGAATGTGCGGATATTATGGCACATCCGGAACAGCATGCGCTGAATCCTGTGTATGAAAATATCTTCAAGTCATTGCATACGTCTACGCGAACCGACGATGCGCATGAACTGATGTTTGAAGTTGGTGCATATGGTGGGAATGCCAGTACAGATAGTAAGCTGGGATATTACAATGGTCTGAAGCATAATACCTCTTCCCGTTTTGGTGGCGGTGGTGGTGGCATCAATGTATTGCCGACGTATTTTTATGAGTTTGATTCAATTGGTGATTGTCGCCGGGATGTGACCATCAACCTGTTTGAAATAGATGCAAATAGTCAGAAGATAGCGGTAACAGCAGGTGTGATGACAGATGGTAAGTATCGCCGTTCCTGGACGAGCATTACCGGTACATCGCAGAACCTGGCTATCAACTGGCCGATACTGCGGTTCTCTGATGTGTTGCTGATGTATGCGGAGGCAGACAATGAAATCAATGAAGCACCTTCTGCAAAGGCGCAGGATGCTTTGCAGCAGGTACAGAAAAGAGCTTATGCAGGGCACCTGGACCGATTGCCGGAAATACCTACGGATAAACAGGGATTCTTTGAAGCGGTAGTACATGAAAGGTTGCTGGAATTCGGGGGTGAAGGGATTCGGAAGTATGATCTGATCCGTTGGAACCTGCTGGCTACAAAGCTGACAGAGACAAGGGATAAGTTGCGCCAGTTTATGAATGGGGAGGGGCGGTATGCGAATGTGCCATTGTACCTCTATGCAAAAGCGGCGACGTATAATCTTACGAATTCAGTGGATGAAACGAAGACGCTGGATTTGTATGGTGGACCGGTATCGCAGGTGTTGTTTGAACCGGGATTGGGGGTTTCTGCTGCGCCATCGGGGTATACGACTAAGAGTTGGCGGATGGCGGTGAATGAAGATTACCTGACGGGGGCGAGGAAGGGGTATGCGATTTATTTTGAGGCGAATAAAAAAGAGCTGTTTCCTATTCCTACAGATGCTTTGAATAGTAATTACAGGCTGGTACAAAATCAGGGGTATTAATTTCTGTTAATGCTTTGAATAGTAACAGCAAGCTGGTATGAAATCAGGGCTACTAAAATGACTCATATGCGTTATATAATATTTTTTCTGTTCATCAGCCTGTTGGCCTGCAAGAAAAAAGAAGATGAACTCAGTCTGTCCAGGCAATTTATGCCATCGGGCGATATCTCTATCAGCACGGCAGATACCCTGGCTACACTCACATGGAAAGCAGCATTGTTCACTTCCGGTACGGTAGTGACTTATACCGTGGAGGTGTCACAGGATTCTACTTTTGCCACCACGGCGCATAGTTTTGCAACAGATACCACTGGTATCAGGATCTCCGATCAATACCTGGAAGTACGTAAAAAGTATTATGCCCGTGTAAGAACAAATGGGAAAGATACGGCCAGTGCATCCAATTGGGTGTATAGTAAAAGTTTCTCCATTACAGGAGAGCAGTTGTTGCTACCATTGGCAGATAGTAATCTCATCGATAAATCTGTCATTCTGTTATGGACATCCACGCAGGGGCTGACGAAGCTGGTCTTCACGAGTGGCGGTGTTTCCAGAACAATTGGATTATCTGAAGAACAGAGTATTGCGGGCAAATTACAGGTAGATAGTCTGCAACCACTGACAACCTATACAGTTGAAATCTTTAAAGAAGAAGTGAGTAAGGGGATACTGACCTTTACGACAAAAGCCGGTGTGGCGACCGGACCGAATGTGATAGACCTGACAGGCATCACAGGGGTGCCTGGTATTCTGAAAGACACGTTGCCGAAAGTGGGAGCGGGGAGTATTATCATCCTGAAAAGAGGGGAGACGTATAATATCGATATTGCGATGGAACTGGGCAAAGCCGTATCATTCGTGAGTGAAAACAGCTTCAATACACAGTTGCCATTGATATATTTTACCAACAACTTCAATGTGACGGCGGGGAGTGTGATAGACTCGGTTGTATTCAGGGGATTGACTTTACGGAGTAATGATTATGCCAGCAGGTATGTGATCAATGCCAGCAATGTAGCGACCATAGGTAAGATCCTGTTTGAAGATTGTCATGTAGAAATATTCCGTGGTGTGGTAAGGTTGCAAACTTCTGCGGCCGGTGGTACACAGGTGGGCGACTTTGTGGTGAATAATTGTGTGGTAGACAGCATTTCGAATTATGGAGTGGTGAATTGTGATAATGTGGCTTGTGCGGTACAGAATATCACAATACAGAACAGTACTTTATATAAGCTGGAAAAAGTGGTGACCAGTAAGCAGAATTCCAATTCAGTGGTATTGAGTAACTGCACCATTAATGAGGCGCCGCAGGGTGGGGGATCGGCTTACCTGGTGGATTATAGTCAGTCAGCGACTAATAATATCGCGGCGGGAATCAGTCTGAAGAGTTGTATTATCGGTGCGGGGCGGAATAACGGAGGGAGTACGAGTGTACGTGGGATCAGGGCGAATGCTGCCACGTTGATTAATGTAAGTAGTAGTTTCAATACATCGGATTATGTGGTGAGTGGAAATGCGATTGTGGGATTGACGGTGTATGCAGGTACGGTGACAGATCTGTGGAAGGATCCGGCGAATGGGAATTTTACGATTAAGGATAGTGGTTTTGCAGGGAAGAGTTCCGCGGGAGACCCGCGGTGGTGGTAGATCGAAGTTTAATTTCCGGGGGGATACCGGGTGTTGGAGGGTAAGGCCAGCCTTGGGCTGGCCTTACCCTCCGCCCCGCGGGGATTTGATGATTGTCCTCTGGACAATCATCAAATCCCCGCTTTTATTTTTCTACCTTTGCCCCAAAGTACAAGAACTATGAAACGGGCATTTATCTTCGACATGAACGGCACTATGATAGATGATATGGAGTATCATGTACATGGCTGGTTTAACATCCTTAACGACGACCTTGGTGCAAACCTTAGCCGGGAAGCTGTAAAAAAGGAAATGTATGGCAAAAACCAGGAAGTCCTGATCCGTATCTTTGGCAAAGGCAAATTCACAAACGAACAAATGGATCAACTGGCTCTTGAAAAAGAGCGCCGTTACCAGGAAGCTTACCGCCCTCACCTCAGCCTGATTGCCGGTTTACAGCAATTTCTGGATAAGGCGCATGAACTGGGCATACCAATGGGTATCGGCACCGCGGCCATTCCATTCAATGTAGATTTTACAATTGATAATCTGCACTTAAGATCCTATTTCAAGACAATTATAACTGCTGATGATGTGGTGGACAGCAAGCCTCATCCGGAAACCTTCCTGAAGGCGGCTGAAAAGATGGGGGTAAAACCCGAAGACTGCATTGTATTTGAAGATGCACCCAAAGGTGTAGAAGCAGCGCAGAATGCAGGTATGAAATCAGTAGTGATTACTACGATGCATACAGAGGAGGAGTTTGCAGCCTATAATAATGTTATCAGGTTTATTAGCGACTATAGGGAACTATCACCTTCGGAATTGTAAAGGGTGGTTATCTTCTTCATGGCTATAGGGACCTTTCCCCTTCGGAATTGTAAAGGATGGTCATCTTCTTCATGGCTATAGGAAACCATCCCCTTCGGAGTTGTAAAGGGTGGTTATCTTCTTCATGGCTATAGGGAACTACCCCCTTCGGAATTGTAAAGGATGGTTATCTTCTTCATGGCTGTAAGGAACTTTCACCTTCTGAGTTGTAAAGGGTGGTTATCTTCTTCATGGCTATAGGAAACCATCCCCTTCAGAACTGTAAAGGGCGGTCATCTTCTTCATTGCTATAGGGAACTACCCCCTTCAGAGTTGTAATTGGAACTATCCCCCCTCAGATCTATAAACAGAATTTCTTTTTCCATAAAATCTCCTCCCCAAACAGAACGCTTTTGCCAACGGCAAAAGCGTTCTGTTTGGGCGCAATCCCCTACGGGCTGCTAAAAAAGAAATATTAAAAAAGCCGGCATAAATAATTGTAAAAATGACATTTAATTTTTTATATTGCATTCATATTATAGCTATCAATATCACTAAATGCTGGGAATATCAACGGGGAGTTTTATATTAGCAGAATTAAACACCAGGAAAGTATGACACGTTATTCCCGGCAAACCCGGATGCTGATAGCAGTAGACTGTATAATTTTCGGTTTTGACGGACAGGATCTTAAGCTCTTGCTTATCAAGCGTGGATTTGAACCGGAGAAAGGAAAGTGGAGCCTGATGGGCGGTTTTGTGCAGGCGGATGAAGGCCTCGAAGAGGCAGCCACCCGAACACTGACCAAACTAACAGGACTGGATGGCGTCTTCATGGAGCAGCTCAATGCCTATGGCGGCCCTAACCGCGATCCGATGGAGCGAACCTTGTCTGTAGCCTATTATGCCCTGATCGACATCAATCAGTACAAACAACAGCTGAGCGATGAGTACAAGGCAGAATGGTTCCCTCTCAAAGAGGCGCCAAAACTGATTTTCGACCATGCACAGATGGTATCTGAAGCGCTGGCCCGCTTACGTTACAAAGCAGCTATCCACCCGCTGCTGTTCGAACTGTTGCCAGCTAAATTTACCATCCCACAGCTGCAAATCCTCTTCGAAGCCGTATACGAATCCGGCTTTGACAAAAGGAACTTCAGCCGTAAAGTATTGTCCACGGGTTTACTCATCAAACAAAAAGAAAAAGAGAGGGCTACTTCCAAAAGGGGAGCATTCTATTACAAGCTGGATAAAAGAAAATACAGCGCCAAATTCCACGCCTTCCTCAACTTCGTTTCCGATCCGGGTAATCTTAAATAATAAAAAATGATAGATATGGGTCTCCCTCATATCGTCTTTTTTTACCACGTTTTATAAATGTCAAACTGACAATAAAGGCATTATTTATTTTTCAATTTAAAACAACTTTCCGCCGCCTCAGGTTGTTGGAAAGGGCCGATCGTTATGGAACATTCATATGTTATAGGTGTCGACTTCGGCACCGACTCAGTCCGCTCCCTTGTTGTAGATACGCAGACCGGTCAGGAAGCCGGTAGTGCCGTGTATTTTTACCCTCGCTGGAAAAAAGGGCTCTTTTGTGACCCTGCCATCCAGCAATACCGCCAGCACCCGAAAGATTACCTGGAAGGGCTGGAAAACAGTATTAAAGACGCGCTGAAACAATGCCCGGCAGGCACCGCCGCCAGGGTGAAAGGCATCGCCGTCGATACCACCGGATCCACCCCCGGCCCTGTCAACGAACAAGGTACGCCCCTGGCCCTGTTGCCCGGTTTTGAAGAAAACCCCAACGCCATGTTCGTTCTCTGGAAAGATCATACTGCCAACTCGGAAGCAGCCCTGATTAATGACATCTCTCATAGCAATGGTAAAGATTATACTGCTTACAGCGGTGGCATATACAGCAGCGAATGGTTCTGGGCCAAAATTCTCCATGTCGTAACCGAAGATCCTGCCATCGAAGCAGCCGCCGCTGCCTGGGTAGAGCATTGCGACTGGATCCCGGCTGTACTCACCGGCAATAATAGTGTCGATACCCTGCTTCGCAGCCGTTGTGCCGCAGGTCACAAAGCCATGTGGCATGCTTCCTGGAAAGGATTGCCGCCAAATGACTTCCTCACCAAACTGAACCCTGTTCTCGATAAATATGATCAGATGTACACCGATACAGTGGATGCCACTGTACCTGCAGGTACGATCACCGCTGAATGGGCGGAAAAATTAGGACTGCCTGCGGATGTTGTGATCGGCACCGGCGCCTTCGATGCCCACATGGGTGCGGTAGGTGGCGGTATCCGTCCATACTCCCTTTGTAAGGTGATCGGCACCAGCACCTGCGATATCCTCATCGCACCGCTGGAAGAAACCAGCCACAAACTGGTAAAAGGCATCTGCGGCCAGGTAGATGGCTCCGTGGTGCCCGACATGCTTGGTTTGGAAGCCGGCCAGTCTGCTTACGGCGACATCTTTGCATGGCTCCGCAAACTGATCATGGGACCATTATACGACCTCATGCCGGAAGAAAAAGATAAACTGGCAGAAGTGGAAGGTAAATTGCTTGGTTACCTATCAAAACAAGCAGAACAACTCCCCTTGCGTGACAACGACCCGATTGCCATGGACTGGTTCAACGGGCGTCGTACACCTGATGCTAATCATACTGTTAAGAGCACTATTACTGGTTTACACCTGGGTACCGATGCGGTGCAACTTTTCAAAACACTCGTAGAGGCAGCGGCCTTTGGTGCCAAAGCCATTGCGGACCGCTTTATTCAGGAAGGTATTCCTATCCAGGAAGTGATTGCACTGGGTGGGGTGGCCAAGAAATCAGGTTATGCTATGCAGGTACTGGCCGATGTGATGAACAGACCTATCCGGATCGTAAACAGCGAAAATGCCTGTGCACTGGGTGCGGCCATGTTTGCCGCTGTGGTAGCGGGTGTTCATCCTGATATTGATGCTGCGCAGGCAGCCATGACTTCAGGTTTTGAAACGACATGGTTCCCAAGGGAACAAAATGTGCCTTATTATGCCAACAGGTATGAGAAGTTTAAAGAAATAGGAGCGTTCACAGAAAAACTATACAAATGAGCCATCCATACAAGGAACTTCAGGAGCAGGCTTACCACGCTAACATGCAACTCCCCGCTTTAGGGTTGGTGCTCTTCACCTTTGGCAATGTCAGCGTGGCTGACCACAAAGCAGGTGTATTTGCCATCAAACCCAGCGGTGTGCCTTACAACCTGCTCTCGCCAGAGAAAATGGTGATTGTCGATTTCGATGCAAACAATGTTACGAACAACGGACGGCCATCGTCGGATACGAAAACCCATGCAGTGCTTTACAAACACTGGGCCCACATCGGCGGTATTGTGCATACACACTCTACCTACGCTACTGCCTGGGCACAGGCACAAAGGGATATCCCGATCTATGGCACCACCCATGCAGATCACCTGACCAGCGATGTGCCCTGCGCCCCGCCCATGCACGATGATATGATCAAGGGTAACTATGAGCATGAGACCGGGTTTCAGATCATGAACTGTTTGAATGAGCGTAACCTTAGTTACGAAGAGATAGAAATGATCCTGGTGGGCAACCATGCCCCTTTTACCTGGGGGAAAACAGCTGATAAAGCAGTGTACAACGCTGCTGTGCTGGAAGAAGTAGCGAGAATGGCTTATCTCACGGAAACCATCCGCCCTTCATGCCCCCGCCTGAAGGACTCTTTGATTAAAAAACATTTTGAACGGAAACATGGTCCGGATTCTTATTACGGACAACAGTAACGGAAAGCTGCAATCTTTAAACAATAAAGAGATAGCTGTAATCCGATACTCGTCATCAGAAAACAGGAATTCGACGAGGGTAACCGGTAACTGAAATCCGATAACTGTAATTCGAAAGCTATAATCTTTAAACAGTTAAGGGATAGCTGTAATCCGATACTCGTCATCAGAAAACAGGAATTCGACGAGGGTAACCGGTAACTGAAATCCAATAACTGTAATTCGAAAGCTGCAATCTTTAAACAGTAAAGGGATAGCTGTAATCCGATACTCGTCATCAGAAAACAGGAATTCGACGAGGGTAACCGGTAACTGAAATTCGATAACTGTAATTCGAAAGCTGCAATCTTTAAACAATAAAGAGATAGCTGTAATCCGATACTCGTCATCAGAAAACAGGAATTCGACGAGGGTAACCGGTAACTGAAATTCGATAACTGTAATTCGAAAGCTATAATCTTTAAACAATAAAGAAATAGCTGTAATCCGATACTCGTCATCAGAAAACAGGAATTCGAAAACTGTAATCCAAAACCTGTCATCCAATTTCCGTAAACGGACAACCATAAATACTAATCACAAAAAAATTCAATAGCATATGATACAGTTGAAGCAACTTGAAGCCTGGTTCGTGACCGGTAGCCAGCACCTTTATGGAGAAGAAACCCTGCAACAGGTGGCTGCGCATGCTCAAACCATCGCTGCCTCCCTGGACGCCGATCCAGCCATTCCCGTTAAGATCGTATTCAAGCCTACTGTAAAAACCCCCGAAGAGATCTATGCCATTTGCCAGGAAGCCAATGCCGCAAAAAACTGTATCGGTGTAATTGCCTGGATGCATACATTCTCTCCTGCCAAAATGTGGATCAGGGGGCTGAAAATATTACAACGTCCTTTATTACACCTCCATACCCAGTTCAACAGGGATATTCCATGGGGTGAGATCGATATGGACTTCATGAACCTGAACCAGTCAGCCCATGGTGACAGAGAGTTTGGTTTTATGATGTCACGCATGCGCATCGAGCGCAAAGTGGTATGTGGCCACTGGCAGGATCCTGATGTGATCGGCGAACTGAATACCTGGCTCAGAGCTGCCGCAGGTTGGTTCGACTGGCAGGGGGCAAAATTTGCCCGTATCGGCGATAACATGCGCGAAGTAGCGGTTACGGAAGGTGACAAGGTGGAAGCTGAGTTACAGTTCGGTTATTCCGTAAATGGTTATGGCATCGGCGATGTGGTGGATTTCGTGAACCAGGTTTCCGACGCCAGCATCGACAAACTGGTAGCTGAATATGCAGATGAATATAAATTGAGTGCTTCCCTCGTAAAAGGTGCTGCCCAACACGCTTCTCTGCGTACCGCTGCTAAGATTGAACTGGGACTGCGTGCATTCCTGGAAGATGGAAACTTCAAAGGATTTACGGATACTTTCCAGGACCTCCATGGCATGGAACAACTGCCAGGTATCGCTGTACAGCGCCTGATGGCAGATGGTTACGGTTTTGGCGGTGAAGGGGACTGGAAAACTTCTGCACTGGTAAGAGCAGCGAAAGTAATGGGTAGTGGTCTGCCTGGTGGTAACTCCTTCATGGAAGACTATACTTACCATTTCGATCCGGCTAACAGGCTGGTGCTGGGCGCACATATGCTCGAAATCTGTTCCTCTATTGCAGACGGTAAGCCAAGCTGCGAAATCCATCCGCTGGGTATCGGTGGCAAAGCCGATCCTGTAAGACTGGTATTCAATGTAGACGCGGGACCTGCTATCAATGCATCTTTGATTGATATGGGCAACCGTTTCCGTTTGCTGGTAAATGAAGTGGAAGCAGTGAAACCTGTACAGGACCTGCCTAAACTGCCGGTAGCAAGAGTGTTATGGAAACCACTGCCAGATATGCGTACAGGTTGTGCAGCATGGATCCAGGCAGGTGGCGCACACCATACTGTTTATAGCCAGAACCTGGGTAGTGCACATATGCAGGACTTTGCCGACATGGCGGGTATCGAGTATGTGAAGATTGGTAAGGGCACTGATTTGTATCAGTTCAGGAATGAGCTGAGATGGAATGAAGCTATTTACCTGTTAAAAGGTCAGCGATAAAAGAATTGGCATAACGCCATAGATGACGTGGAATAACAAAGGCTGGAATCTTCCAGCCTTTCATTTTTTTAAATAAGTTGAATGTTTTAGGGATTTGCCTGTATTCGTCTGCATTTAAACATTGGCCTAATGAGCGTGATAATCTTCTTAAAGTAGTTACCTTCTCAGATGTATTATTTTCCTATTGCCATTCTCCTTTAACCCTTTCCCTCTTTACAACGTTTCCCAATTCCTCATTAACTCCTCCACCAACGTCTGCCCATTCTCCTTTAAACCTTCCCTCTTTACAACGTTTCCCAATTCCTTACTAACTCCTCTACCAACGTCTGCCCATTCTCCCATTCCCCTAAATTACTCTCCGCATTAATATGCCCTGCTTCCCCCACATTCACAAACCGGCTTCCCCATGCATTCGCAAAGGTCTTTGCCCGCTGCAGGCTCGCATATTCATCATTGGTACTCGAAACCACAATGCTCCTAAAAGGTAATGGCTGTAACGGCGTAGGCGCAAAGCTTTTCGCTACTGTCGGAAATCCCGTTCGGTCTGCATCTGGTGGAGCTACCAGCAGCGCGCCGCGGATCTTCAATTTTGTATGCTGTGCCCAGTGGGCAAGGGCGAGGCATCCCAGGGAATGTGCTGCGATCACTACATCAGGACCGGCTTTGGATACCGCATCTTCTATGCTGTTGATCCAGTCGTTTAGTTCGGGTTGATCCCAGTTGTTCTGTTCTATTCGCTTTACACCCGGCAGGTTTTCCCATATTGTCTGCCAGTGTTGCGGCCCCGATCCGTACAATCCCGGAGCAGTTAAAACCTGTACTTCTTCCATAATACTATAAGACTCTTTTTAGTAACCCCCGATAGAGTAAGTTTGTTGGCAAGTCATACAATGTACGGAAAAGAAAAGATAAAATAACGTTAAAATAAATGAGCAATGGGCCTGTGGCCGGGTGAATCCCTTACAATTCCAAAAAGTTCAGATTCCTTCTGATACCCGCGTATTTCGATCGTTTCATGGGCGAATGTTTAAAAATCCTTCTAAACTCCTCCTCCGTTAGTTCCTCCCAATCCTTCGTGGAAAAATTCAGTATTTCAGGTATCGGGGTAAACTCTACTGTTTGGTTCGGCTTTGAAAACCTGTTCCAGGGGCATACATCCTGGCAGGTATCACACCCAAACATCCAGTTATCAAACTGCCCCTGCATCTTTTCAGGAATCAGCAATTCCTTTAGCTCTATCGTATAATAGGAGATGCACCTGCTGCCATCTACCACGCCCGGTGCTACCAGCGCGCCCGTTGGGCAGGCATCCAGGCATTTGGTACAGGACCCGCAATAATCTCCTACAGGGTTATCATATACCAATGGCACATCCGTAATGAGCGTAGCGATAAAAAAGAACGACCCTGCCTGCTTGTGGATGAGATTCCCGTTTTTACCAAGCCATCCCAACCCACTCTTTTGCGCCCAGGCCCTTTCCAATACAGGTGCCGAATCGACAAACCCCCGTCCGCTCACTTCGCCCATGCTCTCCTGCATCCTGGCCAGCAAGGTATTCAGTTTCGCTTTGATCACCTCATGGTAATCCTTTCCATAAGCATATTTCGAAATCCGGGGGGCATCGGGTACCTGCTGTTCCGAAGGGTAGTAGTTTAATAATAACGTAATCACCGACCGGGCGTTATCCACCAGTTTCCTGGGGTCAATCCGCTTGTCAAAATGATTCTCCATGTACTTCATATTTCCATGCATACCCTTGTTCAGCCACGTTTCCAGTCTTCGGGCATCGTCATCCAGCTGTACGGCACGGGCTATTCCACAGTGATCAAATCCCAGATCTGCTGCCTGCGCTTTTATAAATGCTGTATGTGTTTCTACCAATTGCATGTGGACTGCAAGTTAAAGAAAAATGAAAATTTTTATGGAAACCCTACTTTTTACATATCTTCATTAATGTAAATTAATCCTATTACCTTAGCTACTTTAAGTATGCGACCACAACAAGTCGGAGTTCTCCCCATTGCCCTGTTTCTGGGCATTGTATTGTCATTGAATGCGTTTTCCCAGGACAAAATTAAATTTGGGAAAGTTGATCCGAAAGATTTCAGTAAAACTGGTTTTGAGCAGGATACCGGCGCCCATGCCGTGATTATCTCTGATATCGGCGAAGCTTCTTTCGAATCAGACAGGGTCAATGGCCTGGTATTGGTATTTAAACGTCACACCCGTATCCGCATCCTGGACAAAAACGGTTATGATGCCGCCACTGTAAAAATCCATTATTACAAAGGAGAAACAGACGAAAACAAGCTTAAAGACATCAAAGCGACTACCTATAACCTGGAAGGGACACAGGTGGTAGAAACAAAGATGGACAGCAAAAGCATTTTCACAGATAAAATTGACAAAAAAGGCGATGTCGTGCAAAAGTTCACGCTGCCTGCTGTAAAAGAAGGCTGTATCATTGAATATGCTTACACCATCGTGACTCCTTATAAGATGCGCCTGCACCCCTGGCAGTTCCAGAGCACCAATTACCCTACGATCTATAACAGGTATGAGGTAACAGTGCCGGAGTTTTACGAATACATCTTCCTGCGATCAGGTTATATCCCTATTAAGGAAAATAAATCGCAGGGGCATCAGTCCTTTACCATTGCTTATGATGAAGAGAACTCTTATGGCGGGAAAACGGGTCATACCCAGTTTTACACCATCAACTCCAATACCAATATCTATAAGTGGGAGGCGGAGAATGTGCCGGCGCTGCGTGAGGAGGAATACACCACCAGTATCTGGAACCACGTATCTATGATCCAGTTCCAGCTTTCTGCCTACAGGTATCCGGATCAACCTGTAAAACCGGTATTGGGTACCTGGGTTAAACTGTATGAGGAGCTGAAGAAGTCTGAATACTTTGGCGATGGCCTGGACAAAAACAACGGTTTCCTGGGTGATAAAGTAGATGAGCTGACCAAAGGTATTACCGATGATACAGCCAAAGCACGCCGCATTTATAATTATGTAAGAAGTAATTTTACCTGCACCAGTCACGACGACCTGTATTTGTCCAAATCATTAAAAGCCATTTATTCTTCTCACAACGGGAATGATGCCGACATCAACCTGCTCCTGGTAGCTATGTTGCGCAGGGCGGGTCTGAACGTGCATCCCCTCATATTGAGCACCCGCGACAATGGTGTTACTTATGAAATGTACCCACTGGTAGGCCGTTTCAATTATACGATTGCGGCGCTGAATACCGGTGAGGAGTGGTATTTCCTGGATGCTTCCGAGCCTTACCTGGGCTTTGGCCATCTGGATTATACCTGCTACAACGGGCATGCAAGAATTATGTCTCCTGATGTCATCCCGATTTCACTGGATCCGAATACCCTGCTGGAAGCCAAGAGCACTTTTGTGATGCTGGTGGGCGATAGTGGTAAGATCAAAGGCTCTTTTACCCAGAAGCCTACTTACTACGAGTCCTGCAAAATGAGAGCGGATATCGTGAAGAATGGCAAGGATGCGTACTTTAAGCCGATTGCTAAAAGCTTCTCTATGGAAACTACCATATCCAATGGAGAGATCAGTGACTTGGATGATTACGAAATACCATTATCGGTAAAGTATGATTTTGAAATGGCCCCGGACGATGCGGGTATGTTGTACCTGAACCCGATGCTGACAGAAGCCTATAAAAGTAATCCGTTTAAATCACTGGAGCGTCGTTACCCTGTGGAAATGCCGTACCTGGTGGATGAAATGTATACGCTGAACCTGATCGTACCTGAAGGGTATGTAATAGAAGAGCTGCCAAAATCAACCATGGTGAAACTGAATGAAGATGAAGGCCAGTTCCAGTACCTGATACAGCAAAATGAAAATACCGTTCAATTCCGCTGCAGGGTTAAACTGAACAAAGCGACCTTTACGCCGGATGATTATTCCACCCTGCGTGATTTCTTCGATGTGATTGTGAAAAAACAATCTGAACAAATTGTTCTGAAAAAGAAAGTATAACCCATGTTTAATAAATCAATTGGACTGGCCCTGTTACTCATGGGATACCTGTTACCTTCGCAGGCTAAGGACCCGGAATACCCAGCTTCCGCTATACCTGCGAACCTGAAAGAGCATGCCCATGTGGTAAAGCGCATGGAAGAACTAACGGTACGGTTGGTAAATCCCGGTGAAGTACGTGTGACCAGGCATTATGTGCTGACTATATTGGATGCCAAAGGCGATAAATTCGCCAGCATCCACGAGTATTATAATAAGCTAAGAGATGTGCGGTCTATCAAAGGCCGCCTGTTAAGTGCAGAAGGGGTGGAGTTATCCAGAATCAGGCAAAGTGATATCTCTGATGTGAGCGGGGTAGGCGATGAGGCGCTGATGTCGGATAACCGTTATAAGATCTATCGATTTGGTTATAGCGTGTATCCTTATACGATAGAGGTAGAGACAGAGGTAAAATATAACCACGCCTTTTACCTGCCTGACTGGACGCCACAGGAAGATGAAAACTATGCAGTGGAGCAGGCGAAACTGTCAGTAAGCGTGCCTTTCGATTATAAACTACGCTATAAGTCTTACCATTATAATGGGGAGCCTGTAGTTGCAAAAGAGAAGGAAAACCAGCAATATACCTGGGAAGTAAAAGGTATGGTGGCACTGCCGGAAGAAGATTTTATTCCGGAACCTTATGACAGAACGACCACGGTGATGCTGGCGCCTTCCAACTTTGAAATGCAGGATTTTAAAGGGAATATGAATAGCTGGGAAGAGCTGGGACACTTTATTTACACCCTCAACCAGGGTCGCGATGTACTGCCTGATCCTGTGAAGAAGACGGTGCATGACCTGACAGATGGCAAGTCGCAGAAGGAGAAAATAGATATCCTTTACCGCTATTTACAGCAGCATACCCGCTATATCCTGATTGTACTGGGTATAGGCGGCTGGCAGACATTTGACGCCAATTTTGTAGCAGCAAAAGGATACGGCGATTGTAAAGCATTGTCCAATTACATGGTAGCCCTGCTGAAGGAAGCGGGTGTACCGGCCAATTATGTGCTGGTGCAGGCAGGTAATACGAATTTAGAACTGGTCGAGGATTTCCCCTCTACCCAGTTTAACCACATGATCGCCTGTGTACCCGGCAATGGTGATACTACCTGGCTGGAATGTACAAGCAATACACTGCCTGCGGGTTACCTGAGTAGTTTTACTGCAAACAGGCCGGTGCTGGTGATTGCAGACCAGGGGAGCAAACTGGTACGTACCCCGGCATATACCATGGACCAGAATGTGAAAGTCCGTCGTATTTCAGCAACAGTTTCAGAAACGGGGGATATGCTGGTGAAAATCAATACGCATTCTACTGCGCTGCAACAAGACTATGCGCATGGCATGAATCACGCCCTTTCTCATGACAAAATTATGGAGTGGTTACGCAAAGATCACCTGATGCCCAGTTATGATGTAAATAAATACGAGGCGAAAGAAATAGCGGGACCAGTGCCTGCGATGGACGAAGAGATGGAAATCAATGCGCATAACTATGCAACGGTGAGTGGGAAGCGGATGTTCCTGGAGCCTAATTTACTAAGCAAGGCAGGTACAAAACTCGAAACAACAGCGCCCCGGGTTTCACCTGTGAATGTCTATTCTCCATATAAAAATGTAGATACTGTTGTGATCAATATTCCGCCAGGCTATACCTCAGAGTCAGTACCGCAGCCTGTGATACTGAAGAGTAACTTTGGGGAGTATACTGCTAAAATAGAGGTAAAGGACAACCAGGTCATCTATATCCGCAGTTACTGCCACAAGGCGGGAATTTTCCCTGCCAGTGAGTGGATAAACTTTGCTGCGTTTAATAATGTGGTTTACAAGGCAGACAGGGCGAAAATCGTGCTTGTGAAGCAATAAACCTGTAATAATAGCAGTCGAATGCCCGGGAAGCTGTTAAAAGAGCAGTCCCGGGCATTTTTTTATGCCAAAATATCGCATTCGCAGACTTGGAGCAGGTTTTGATGTATATTTTTTACAAGTGAAAAACATGGAAACACTAAAAGGAGAAATTATAACGATATGAATTTGAACAACTTCACCATTAAATCGCAGGAAATACTGCAAAAGGCACAGCAGTTGGCGTTTAACAACCAGCAGCAGGCCATCGAAACAGGGCATTTGCTGAAGGCATTGCTTAATGATGAGGATAGTGCGATAGAATACCTGTTGAAGAAAAACAATGTCAATACTAATTTTCTGGCGTCTAAAATAGACGACCAGATCAATAAATACGCGAAAGCAAGCGGCGATGCCGGACAGGTATTGAGCCGCGATGCGAACAACGCTATGTTGAGAGCGGGCTCCAGCATCAAGGAATTCAAAGACGAGTTTGTAAGCGTAGAGCACCTGTTGCTCGGACTGCTGGGTGGCAGCGATGACACCGCTAAGGCGCTGAAAGATGCAGGGCTGACAGAGAAAGGATTGAAAGCTGCGATTACTGAACTGAGAAAAGGGAGTACTGTCAATTCACAGACTGCTGATACCCAGTTTAACTCATTGCAGAAATATGCCAAGAACCTGAACGAACTGGCACAGGCCGGGAAACTGGATCCTGTGATTGGTCGTGATGAAGAGATCAGGCGTACCCTGCACATCCTGTCACGCAGGTCTAAAAACAACCCGATCCTGGTGGGTGAACCGGGGGTAGGTAAAACTGCGATCGTAGAAGGGTTGGCACACCGTATTATCAATGGTGACGTGCCAGACAACCTGAAGTCAAAGATCATCTATGCACTGGATATGGGTAGCCTGATGGCTGGTGCCAAATACAGGGGTGAATTCGAAGAAAGGCTGAAAGCGGTGATCAAGGAAGTAACTGAGAGTGATGGACAGCTGATCCTCTTTATCGATGAGATCCATACCCTGGTAGGTGCCGGTGCGATGGAAGGTGCGATGGACGCAGCGAACATACTGAAACCAGCTTTGGCCCGTGGTGAACTGCGTGCAATAGGTGCCACCACCCTGAATGAATACCAGAAATATTTTGAGAAAGATAAGGCCCTGGAACGTCGTTTCCAGAAAGTAATGGTCAACGAACCGGGAGTAGAGGATGCGATTTCCATTCTGCGTGGTTTGAAAGAGCGTTACGAAAGCCATCACCATGTACTGATTAAGGATGAGGCGATCATTGCAGCCGTAGAATTGTCTCACAGGTACATTACAGACCGTTTCCTGCCTGATAAGGCAATTGACCTGATTGATGAGAGTGCGGCGAAATTAAGGCTGGAAATGAACTCTATGCCGGAAGAGCTGGATGAACTGGAAAGAAGGATCCGGCAACTGGAAATTGAGAGAGAAGCGATCAAGAGAGAGAATGATGAAGACAAACTGCGGGAACTGAATGGTGAAATCGCCAGACTGGGCGAGCAGCGGAGTACATTCAAGGCAAAATGGCAGGAAGAGAAAGAGGTTGTAGACAAACTGCAGAATGCAAAGGCTGCGATTGAAAACCTGAAGCAGGAAGCAGAGCAGGCGGAAAGAAACGGAGAATATGGTCGTGTGGCAGAGATCCGCTATGGTAAAGTGAAAGAGCAGGAAGAGCTGATTGCGAAATATACCGCAGAACTGAATGAAATGTCTACAGACCACAAGCGCTTGCTGAAGGAAGAGGTAGATGCAGAAGATATAGCAGAGAATGTGGCGAAAGCGACGGGTATTCCGGTACACCGGATGATGCAGAGTGAAAGGGATAAATTACTGAAACTGGAAGATGAGCTGCACAAAAGGGTGGTAGGACAGGAAGAAGCGATTATCGCGGTATCCGATGCCATTCGTCGTAGCCGTGCAGGGTTGCAGGATCCAAAGAAGCCGATCGGTTCCTTTATTTTCCTGGGTACAACCGGGGTAGGTAAGACTGAGCTGTCAAAGGCACTGGCAGAATACCTGTTCGACGATGATACCATGATGACGCGGATAGATATGAGTGAATACCAGGAGAAACATGCGGTGAGCAGACTGGTAGGAGCGCCTCCGGGATATGTGGGATATGATGAAGGAGGTCAGTTGACCGAAGCGGTGAGACGTAAGCCATATTCCGTAGTATTGCTGGATGAAATAGAGAAAGCGCACCCGGATGTATTCAATATCCTGTTGCAGGTGCTGGATGATGGCCGGTTGACCGATAATAAGGGCCGTATGGTGAACTTTAAGAATACCATTATCATCATGACGAGCAATATGGGTAGTCATATTATCCAGGAGAATTTTGAGAAGATCGATGAGCGGAACAGGGAGGATGTGGTAGAAGCTACAAAGGCGGAAGTGATGAATTTGTTAAAGCAGACCATCAGGCCGGAGTTCTTAAACCGTGTGGATGAAGTGATTATGTTCCAGCCGTTGTTGAGAAGTGAGATTAAGGGAATAATTAACATACAGTTGCAGCAGTTGAAGGAGATGGTAGCGCAGAATGGCATGATATTGGAATTCTCTGATTATGCACTTGAGTACCTGGCGGTGCAGGGTTATGACCCTACGTTTGGTGCGAGGCCGTTGAAGAGATTGATACAGAAAGAGATTATCAATTTGTTGAGTAAGAAGATACTGGCGGGAGATATTGATAAGAGTAAGCCAGTGTTGGTGGATGTGTTTGATGGGGTAGTGGTGATCAGGAATCAGGCGACGGTTACGGCTTAAGTATAAGAGATTATAAGTTTATTCAAATACGACGATATACAGTTACGAATACCCGGGCAATTCTTTGCCCGGGTTTTTTTATGGTGGGAATTGGTATAGAATGGTACCAGTGTTTGAATGGCAGGGTGGTTTTTGCGCATGGTCATTCAAATGCACACTCAAAAGTTTTGGCGCCTTGTAGATAATACGCACGCACTTAAGGGTTTTTGCGCCTGGTCATTCAAATGCACACTCAAAAGTTTTTGCGGGCAGGGTGAGCTGACTGCAAAAACTTTTGCTGGTTTATTTTCAGTAAATTTGGTTAAATTGAAAATAACATTATGATAGGAGAAAGAGAAAAACACTTCATGTCCATTGCGATCAATTTATCCCGCGAAGGCATGGAGCATGGCGACGGAGGTCCCTTTGGTGCAATTGTAGTACGTGGTGATGAAATAGTAGGACGTGGCTGGAACAAGGTGCTATGTACCAACGACCCCACTGCTCATGCAGAAGTAAGTGCGATTCGTGATGCCTGCGAGCGTCTTGGCACCTTCCAATTGCATGACTGTGAAATTTATACTTCCTGCGAACCTTGCCCCATGTGTCTGGGCGCTATATACTGGGCCCGCCCGCAACGCGTGTATTTTGCGAACACTAAAGAAGATGCAGCTGCTATAGATTTCGATGATTCTTTTATTTACAATGAAATAGGAATAGCCCACGAAGACAAGCGTATCCCGTTTATTGCATTTCCTTCTGCTGCTGCGATTAAAGTATTCCAGGACTGGCAGGCGAAGGGAGATAAGACATTGTATTAGGCAGATAACCCCATTCTCTTTGCATCCCGCAAATTCATCTAACCTTAGGATAGTTATAAAATGCAAGAAGCTGGCCCTAAGGCCAGCTCCCCGAAAGACTTTTGTGTCTTAGCTGAATTATGCACCTTTTTTAGGAGTTGCAGTAGCAGCTGCTTTGTGTGCTTTGTGAGCTTTTGTAGTGTCAGCAGCTGTTTTTTCAGTTTTTGCTTTTTCTTTCTTAGCTGGTTTTGCAGCTGGAGTCTGTGCAAAAGTGATAGCGCTAACACTCATAAATACTGCAGCTACAATAAGACTTTTCTTGATGTTCATGATCTTTGTTTTTAAATAATTTTGAATTGTTTGTTTGTAGTTTCTGACGTAAAATTAAGCCTGATACACCCCCTTTACCCTTCAGTTTCGGTGAATGAGGTCGAAGTGTCGTTGAAAAAGGAAAATTGGGTGTTAACCTGTTCGCATGGTTACAACAGGTGTCCGAAGTTGAACACTTTTTGTGTAGTAGCTGTTTTCAATCTTTTGTATATCAGTTGTTTGTGATTTTGGCGTCGTTCGTGATGCTTGTTACACGCTATTTTCCGTATGACCATGATTACAAATTCCATTGATTATACCTTCCTGGATAGCCATTTAAAAAGCCTTTACCTGGCAGATGAGCAGATGGCTTCTATACTCACCGCATTTTCCCTGTTGGCGATATTGGTAGGTTGCCTGGGATTGTTTGGGCTGGCCACTTATACGGCCGAAAAACGTATGAAAGAGATTGGGGTAAGGAAGGTAATGGGGGCAACAGTGCCTTCGCTGGTAAGGTTGCTGTGTAAGGACCTGGTCAAACGGGTATTGGTGGCATTTGTGATTGCCTGCCCTTTGGCTTATTGGGGGTTTGGGAAGTGGCTGGAGAATTTTACGTACCGGATAGATATGCAGTGGTGGATGTTTGGGATGGGAGGATTGATGGCGGTTGTGATTGCCATTTGTACGGTATCGACACAGGCTATTCGGGCAGCGATTGCGAATCCGATACATTCATTGAGGAGTGAATAATTGAAGGGGTAATTTGGAGGCTGTTTTTGTGCTGTGTATATTCATTGGGAAGTGAATAGTTAGAATCCGATATATTCAGTGAGGAGTGAATAATAAAATACACAGGCGATCGCAGTGCTGATACATGATACGCAGGCAATCCGGGTTGCAGTTGTGAACCCGTTTAATCAGGTTAGTCATCATCATCTATAACAGGATAGCCATGGTTTCTTCCATCGCCTTCAGACTCAGTTCGCGCAGTGTGGCAAATTTTTCTGCTACCAGTGCGGGCTGATAGGAGTTAGCGTCCAGTGATTCCAATGGTTCCAAAATAGGATATAATATACCATCCAGCCCGATAAACGAAATGGTTGTCTTCAGGTTATGCGCCGTACTACGGATGGCCGCTACATCTTCTGCCTGAATGGCTTTTTTTAATGCCCCCAGGTCTTCCGGTAATTGTGTAACGAATTGTTGCAGCATAGCATGCTCAAATTCCGTATCTCCCTTACTCAGCGTCTTAAGATATTGCAATTGAACCAAAGGCCCGTCATGCGGCTGGGAATGGCCATTAAGGGCAGTATGTACCTCAGGAGGGCTGAACTTACCCGTAAAGATCTGGATTAGTCTGAACAATTCTTCTTCCCGGATTGGTTTAGAGAGGTATTCATTCATCCCTGCCTGCAGGCATTTCTCCCTTTCTCCCGCCATTGCATGTGCAGTCATGGCAATGATGGGAATGTTAGAATGCAGTTCCTGCCTGATTTTGCGGGCCGCAGTGTACCCATCCATCTCCGGCATCTGGATATCCATCAGTACCATATCATAATGTCCTTTAGTCAGGGCATTTAGCACATCCTGTCCGTTTGTGACCAGTTGGTAATGCAGCTGCCGGTTGCCTAGCAGGTGTTTCAGCAGGTCCTGGTTCATTTTATTGTCTTCTGCTACCAGCAGTTTTACATCTGCATGTAGAGAAGAGAGGAAATTCTCATTGTTGGATTCCCCGTTTTCAGGCAGCAATTCTCCGTGTGCATAAGGTAGTTCTACCATAAAGGTGCTTCCTTTGCCGGGTTCACTTTCTACGGTGAGGGCGCCATGTTGCAGCTCTACCAGTTGTTTTACGATGGTCAGTCCCAGGCCGGTACCGCCATATTTACGGGTCGTATCGGCTTCTGCCTGGTTAAAGCGGTCAAAGATAGCGGGTAGTTTATCGGGGGCAATACCAATACCGGTATCACTCACTGCAAACAGTACACGTACGGTGTGTTCATTTTCTCCCAGTTGGCTGATCATGATATTTACATGCCCCTGGTTGGTGAACTTGATCGCGTTGTTAGCGAGGTTCACCAATACCTGTGTAAGCCGAACGACGTCGCCGTACAGGATATCAGGTACATTATCGTCGATGGTTACATTAAAGGCCAGTTTCTTCTCTTCAGCTTTCAGGCGAAACATGGTCTGCACGCCGTGCAACACCCCGCGCAGGCTGAACGAGACTGGTTCCAGCCGCATCATGCCTGATTCTATTTTAGAAATATCGAGAATGTCGTTGATGATCTCCAACAGGTTTTCGCCGGCATTTGCGATGGCGGCGACATATTCCTTTCCTTTTTCATTCAGGGGTTGCTGTTGTAGCAGGTGTGTGAACCCAAGTACGGCATTCATGGGCGTTCGGATCTCATGACTCATATTAGCGAGGAACTGTTCTTTGATAGCAGCCAGTTTCTTTTCCTGTTGCTGTGATTTGTCCAGGGCTTCGATGAGTTGTTCCTGTTTATGAATGCGTGTGGTGATATATAAAAAAGCGAGCAGGCTGCTGATGCAGGCAAAGATCATCATGACCGAGCCCCAGTTTTGCGCGCGCTGTCCGCTGGTATCGATGAGTCGTACGGTACGGTTTACTTCTGTCTGCCGGGTACTGTCCAGCTGATGCAAAATAACGCCGATGGCTTCGCCAAGGCGTTTTCCTTTCTGTGCGTTGATGAGTCGTTCAGCAGACCATTTGCCGTGCGTATAAAAAGAATCGAGTACGGTGACGTTGAAACGGTTTTTTTCTTCTACCAGGTAGTTTAGCTGGGTCAGCAGTTTCTCTGTACTATCGCTGATGACGAGCTTATTAATTTCGTTGAGGTCGGCTTTGATAAGGGCTACGTCGGCTTCTATGCCGGTAATATTCAATGTGTCCTGGGAGATAACGGTACCTCTTACTTTACTGTCGGTTCTGGCTATACTGGTCTGGAGTTTTTGCAGCTCATTCTTTACGTTCAGTTCATTGAGCAACTGTTCATTTCCTGAGATCAGCTTGCGGATGTTCTGCGAGGAATTGAACTGGAGTACTATAAACAGGATCATCCCTGAAATAAACACGCCAAGTAAATAGTATTTCAGATGTTTAGGCTGCATATATCGTTGATGATACAAGGTACAATTTTTCTCCACAAACGATCGCTTCTACCTTGGGCAGAAGCGATCGTATTGTAAAGATGTCCACTAAAAAACTATTTGGTAGCTGGAGCTGGCTTAGCTGCTGTACCTGCGGCTTTCTTGTGGTGATGTTTCTTATGACCTTTGTGCGCCTTCTTTTCAGTAGCTGGTTTTTCAGCCTGCTGTGTAGTCTTTGTAGCTTTTGCAGCTTTAACAGTATTGTTTGCGAAAGTAGCGGTACCTACCAGCATCATGGCAGCGGCCATCAGCATTGTTATCTTTTTCATGACAGTTGTTTTTATTATTTGTGATCAATTTGTTTGATGACCTAAAGGTACATCCGGGATGACCACCTGTCATTTCGATTTGGGTTAACAGGCATTAGCCGTCGGTCAAAAAGGAAAAACTGTCGGTGGAGGTTTTTACAACAGGTTTAATTTGCTGTTAAGTGCTGATCTGTAGGCATCTGCCACGGGTACAGCGTTTTTATGTATGATAATGGTACCGTCTTCAATCGATTCTATTTTGTCCAGCGACACTATATAGGAGCGATGCACACGCATAAATTTGCCGGCAGGCAGTTTCTCTTCTACCGCTTTGAGGGTGGTATGGATGGCGTGAAACTTCTGAGCGGTATGTAGTTTTACATAATCGCCCATAGCTTCCAGGTAGAGGATCTCATCTATGCGGATCCTTTTCAGCACCCCATTGTCCCGGATAAACACAAATTCATTGTCTGTATTTTGTACTTCCTGTACCGTGCTATCACAGATCTCTTTCGCCTTGTCGATAGCCTGGATGAAACGGGCAGGAGTTACCGGTTTGATGAGGTAGTCTGCAACGTTCAGTTCAAATGCTTCTACGGCATAATCTTTTTTGACAGTGGTAAAGATGATGATCGGACCTTTCTTACCCAGGTTACGGGTTAGTTCCAATCCGCTCATGCCCGGCATTTCGATGTCGAGGAGGAGCAGGTCCACTTTTTCTTTTTGCAGTACATTATAGGCTTCGAGAGCACTGGCACATTCGCCCAGTACATGCAGTTGTTCAACGTGGCTGGCCAATTGTTTCATTGCAGTGCGGGCCAGCTTATTGTCGTCTACAATAAGGCAATTCATGGGGCAAATATAAGGGCTTTCAATAGTAAAGGTTATATTATAATTTGCTTAAAACTTGATGGGGGATTATTAAAATTAAAATGTAATAAATATCTTGCATATTCTAAATGAGGTCTCAATTGAAACAGCTGCAAAGGCTCATCCTTATATTATCATGCGTATTTCTTCCGTTCGTATACGGGGAAACATCCGGGGCATACACGTCTCCGCATGATCAGCCGCAGTTACTCAGTTATACCACTACCAGTCATCTTCATTCCTTTTGCGGGAATGAGCATTACAGAACAGCGACCGTCAATAAATTCAATTTACGCAACCGTGGGTTGATTGATTTTAATGAATTTTTCCTGACGGTTTCCAGTATCAGGATCAAGCCGCTGTTTGTTTATATTCATCCCCATTACAAAGGATTCGCTGCAGCTATCATCAGTGTTTCCGTTTCGCTCAGCGACTGGCGAGGGCCTCCAATGGCATAATTTTTATATAACGCATTTCCTTTAATTACTTATTGACGCGCTATTGCAGCGCATTAACATTTCGCGCAGTTATGTATGTGAACATTCCTGTAAGGCGATGTGCGGTATTGCTATGCCTGTTGGCTGGCATAGGCACGCATTGCTTTGCACAAACCTTACCATTGAAGCAGGCTATTGATATGACCCTGCAGCATTATCCTTCACTGAAGGTCAAAAATACGATCTCCAATGCAGCGGCCGCGCACACGACCGATGTAAAGCATGAATGGTGGCCTAACCTGAAACTGGTGGAAGAAGCCACCGTGGGTACTGACAATGGAGTATATGGTTCTTATTTTCCCATGAGCATTATTCCTTCTACATCCGGTGGTATCCGGGATGCCAACAGTTTGCAGGCGGTATCCGGCAATGTAGGTATGGCACAATTGCAATGGGAGGTCTACAACTTCGGTCTGTACAAAGTACGGAAGGACGAAGCCAGGCAACAACAACAGGTAGCAGGTGCGGATGCCGGTATCACGGCAAACGATCTGACCGTGTCTGTGATCCAGGACTACCTGTCTATGCTGGAATATTATAACCTGATGCGTATTCAGGCGGACAATATAGAACGTACAAGATCGGTGTCGAAGGCGGTGACTTCGATTGTACTGCATGGGTTGAAACCGGGAGTAGATAGTGCTATAGCAGCAGCAGAGCTGTCAAAAGCCAGGCTGAACTATATAGATTTTCAGAATGGGTATAATAAGGTGCGCATGCACCTGGCTATTCTGACAGGTTTGGACAGTACGGCTATAGTTCCGGATACACTGTATGATAAGGGATTGCCACAGATATTGCTGGCTCAGTCCGATACGGCAACTGTAGAGCAAACACACCCGGCACTGGTTTATTACAATGCCCTGCTTACACAAAATCAAAAACATGAACAGGTGATCCGTAAAACGGCTATGCCCAAAGTGATGGTGCTGGCGGCTGGATGGGCCAGGGGATCCAGTATTAACAGCAATGATGAGTACCAGAATCTAGCCAGTGGTTTTGGGTATAATCGTTACAACTACCTGGCAGGGATCGGTATTACTTATAATGTGGCGGACATATTTCATACAAGGGATAAAATGAGAGAGCAATATTTACGTACCCGGGCAGCGGCCAATCAGCTCGAATCGTCGCATGCGCTGCTGGATAATCAGCTGAACCAGGCCAGGGTGAATATTCATACGGCTGTAGACAAATTGAATGAAATGCCGGCGCAGCTGAATGCAGCAAGGGCGGCGGCGGCTCAGAAAATGGCGTTGTATAAGGGTGGGTTGACGAATATTATTGATGTGACGAATGCGCTGTATGTGTTGAACCGTGCGGAGAATGACCTGATACAGACGCGGCATGATGCATGGCAGTCGCTATTTATGGAGGCGTTTGCGACGAATACGATACAAGTGCTGGTACAGCAGCTGGAAGCGGCGAGGGGGCAATAAAATTTATTTCGAATTGAGAAAGGGAAGGTTTTAATACCGTGGGAACTTTTGATTTCGAATTGAGAAGGGAAGGTTTTAATACCGTTGTGAGAAGAAAGCAACTCCTGGATCAGTATTGAGAATGCGAAACTTTTATTTCCGCCCTGAGAAGGCCAGATTTTTTAATTCCCTATTAAGAGGGCTACATCTAAAATGTAAAATATGTCATTAGTCTCTACTGCCTTAAAAAAGCCAATCTCGGTTGTCGTACTGACACTGGGCGTGTTCCTTTTTTCTATACTGGCAGTTATCAATATTCCCATCGATATTTTTCCGAAGCTGAATCAGCCGACCATCTATGTGATAGAACCATATGGAGGTATGTCTGCCCAGCAGATGGAAGGTTTCTTTGCCACCCGCTTACAGGATCAGTTTCTGTATGTGAATGGTATTAAAAATATCAGCAGTAAAAATATCCAGGGTCTCAGCATGATCAAGCTCACCTTCTACGAAGGGACTGACATGGGAGAGGCTTCGGCACAGGTAGCGCTGCAGGTAAGCCGTGCTATGAACTTCTTTCCCCCGGGTGCTGCACCACCACAGGTGATTCGTTTTGATGCGTCTTCACTACCTGTGGGTGAACTGGTATTCAGTTCTCCTACACGTTCGCTGAAAGATATTTATGATATGGCGACCACCCGTATCAGGCCGATGTTTGCCACTGTACCGGGTTTGTCTGCTTCGCCACCATTTGGTGCGAATGCCCGTTCTGTAGTGGTGAATGTAAACCCTGACCGGCTGCGTAGTTACAACCTGAGTGCAGACCAGGTGGTGGAGGCCATTGCGCGTAACAACGCGATGAGCCCTTCCGGGAATATCCGTATTAATAATAAAATGTTCCTCACTACCATCAACTCACTGGAAGAGCAGGTGACTGATTTCGGAGATATTCCTGTAACGACGAATGGTAACTCCACTGTGTTTGTAAAGGATATTGCGACGGTATCAGATGGTGCGGATGTAACGGTGGATTATGCACTGGTGAATGGAAAACGTTCCGTATACATGCCGGTTGTAAAGACCCCGGATGCGTCTACCTGGGAAGTGGTAAAACAACTGAAGGCAAAGTTGCCCGAGATGCAGAACCTCTTGCCGGAAGATACAAAAATCACCTATGAATTTGACCAGTCAGTAGCCGTGATCAATGCCGTGAAAGGCCTGATGACAGAGGGTATACTGGGTGCGGTGCTGACAGGTCTGATGGTATTGCTCTTTCTGCGTGATTTAAGGAGTTGTATGGTAGTGGTGATCACGATACCTATAGCAATTTTATCCGCGGTGTTTGGTTTATATCTCAGCGGACAAACCATTAACCTGATGACCTTATCGGGATTGGCGCTGGCCATCGGGGTACTCGTGGATCAGGCCACGGTGACGATTGAGAACATTCACCAGCACCTGGAAATGGGCAAGCCCAAGAAGCAGGCGATATATGAGGCTTGTGAAGAGATCGCGTTTCCATTGCTGCTGATCCTGTTGTGTATCCTTGCCGTGTTTGCGCCTTCCTTTATCATGTCGGGTGTGCCGAAGGCCATGTTCCTGCCACTGTCGTTGTCCATTGGTTTTGCCATGATAGCTTCGTTCTTTGTCGCGCAGACATTGGTACCGGTTATTTCCAACTGGTGGCTCAAGGCGGAGAGGTACCAGCATGCACATGCGGGACTGGCATTGGATAAGGAAGAGGTGGATGAAGTGAATGATCATATGCAAGAGCAGCAATTGCATCCTGAAAAGCTGACTGGCTTTGAGAAATTCAAAGCGTGGTTTATGCGGGTGTTGGAAGGGCTTGGAAAACGTTCATCACTGGTGATTGGATTGTATTTAATAATTGCCTTTGGCGCAGCGGGTACTGCCTATGTGGTGATAGGTAAAGACCTGATGCCACATATTAATGTTGGGCAATTTCAGCTTCGTATCAAAGAGCCGGATGGTACCCGGCTGGAAAGAACAGAAGAAAAGGTACACCAGGTGCTGAACATCATTGATCAGGTTACGGATGGTAATGTGGAAATCAGTTCTGCTTATGTAGGGCTGATCCCTTCCAGCTATGGTTCCAGTAACCTGTATGTATTTAATGCAGGTACACACGAAGCCGTGTTGCAGGTGAACCTGAATGAGGATTATAAAGTAAACATAGAAGCGCTGAAAGATACGCTGCGTGAACGGATCGCAGCGAAGTTTCCGCAGTTGCGGGTATCCTTTGAGCCGATTGATATGACGGAGAAGATTATGGCGCAGGGAGCTTCAACACCGATAGAAGTAAGAGTGGCGGGTAAGGATATGCAGCAGATCCAGAAGTATGCGACAATGCTTACAAACAGGTTGAAGAATATTTCGTTTTTGCGGGATGTACAGATAGTACAACCCCTGCATTATCCTGTGATCAAGATCAATGTAGACAGGTTCAAAGTGGCGCAGATGGGGTTGAATGTGTACCAGGTAGCCCGGTCAGTAACAGCGTCTACATCCAGTAGCCGGTTCTCTGAAAAGAACCAGTGGCTGGATGAGAAAGGTGCTTACACTTACCAGGTGCAGGTGCAGATCCCGGAATATAGTATGCAGGCGATCAGTGACCTGCAGGAAATTCCACTGGTACGCGGGCAGGCGAGACCAGTATTGGGTGATGTGGCGAGCTTTAGTACGAGCGAAGTGCCGGGGGAATATGATCGTTCTGGTCCCCGTCGTTACCTGACGGTGAGTGCGAATATTTCCAACATTGACCTGGGGGCTGCTACTAGAGCGGTGCAGCATGAAATCGATGAGATGGGACCTCCGCCACGTGGTTTGATAGCGGATGTACAGGGTAGTTCAAGTTTGCTGACAGATACATTGAATGGTTTGCAGAATGGGTTGATGCTGGCGGTCATGGTGATATTCCTTTTGCTGGCGGCTAATTATCAGTCGTTCAGACTGAGCTTTGTGGTATTGGTAACGGTGCCAGCGGTAATAGCAGGGGCATTGCTGATGTTGTTGCTTACAGGGTCTACGCTGAATTTGCAGTCTTATATGGGGATGATTATGTCTACAGGTGTATCTGTGGCGAATGCGATCCTGATTGTAACGAATGCGGAGAAGTTGCGGATTGATTACAGGGATGCGTATAAGGCGGGGATTGTGAGTGCGGGAATTCGTTTGCGTCCGATTTTGATGACGAGTCTTGCAATGATTGCGGGTATGGTACCGATGGCATCAGGTATGGGAGAGTCAGGAGATCAGACAGCGCCATTGGGGAGAGCGGTGATTGGGGGATTGATTGCTTCGACGATAGCGGCGTTGTTCATATTGCCGTTGGTGTATGCACGTATGCAGCGGAGGACGACTTTTGAGGCGGTTTCGCTGATGCCGGAGGCGATAGAGGAGAGTTAGGGGGAGATAGGGCGAATGGGAAGTGAGGGGATTTAGCGTGAACGGGATTCAGCGCAAATGGGAAGTGAAGAACATTTCGCGCAAACTAAAACTACAGCGCACTCCGCGCAAACTAAAACTACAGCGGCACATCATGCAAACTACAATTACAAAACACTAAACTACAGACCATGAATAATCAACATAGAATCGTTATTATATGTACCGCAGTCACCATGCTGGCAGCTTGCCGGGAGGCCTCGTCGAAAAAGAAGAAAGAAGAAAAACATCACGGTAGTCAATATACCTTTTCAACGGTGGTACAAGAGCCGTTATCATCCAGTATCCAGTTGCCTGCTGTACTGGATGCTTATCAGAAAGTGAGCATCTATCCGCGTGCAAATGGATTTGTGAAGAGTGTAATGGTAGATAGAGGATCTGTGGTGAAAAAAGGGCAGATGCTGCTGGAGCTGGATGCACCGGAGGTGATACAGCAATACTATGCGGCACAGGCGAAATGGTTGCAGGCAAAAGCAGACTATGCTGCATCGAAAGATAACTATGAACGTACGATGGCAGTAAGTGCTACACCGGGTACCATATCTCCACATGACCTGGAAGTGTCAGGGGCAAAAATGATGGCGGATAGTGCTATAGTGAATAGTCAGCTGGCGAATTTCAGGGCACTGGAAGCAACGAGGAGTTATTTGCAGGTGACAGCTCCTTTTGATGGGGTGATCACAGAGCGTAATGTACACCCGGGTGCGCTGGTGGGGCCTACGACCAGTATTGATGGCAGGCCTATGCTGATGTTGGAGCAGGAAGATCGTTTGCGTCTGGTCGTACAGGTACCAGAAATTTATAGCGCACAGCTATCTGATGGGCAGAAAGTAACATTCCGTGTAAATGCTTTGCCAGGCAAGGAGTTTACAGGTAGCATCAGTCGTCAGGCGGGGTCTTTAAATGATCGTTTCCGTTCAGAGGCGGTGGAAGTGGATGTGTATAATCCGAATCATACATTGAAACCGGGGATGTATGCAGAGATTACGATTCCGGTGAGTGGGAGTCGTCAGGCGATGGTCGTGCCTGCAACGGCGATCGTAACTTCTACGGAGAAGAAGTATGTGGTTGCGGTGAGGAGTGGGATTACACATTGGGTAGATGTGCAGGAGGGGAATCATCACAATGATTCTACGGAAGTGTTTGGTTCTTTGCAGGCGGGGGATAAGGTGATTGCGCCTGCTACGGATGATATAAAGGAGAATACGAGTATTGAGTAGGGGGCTCATCGGCGATATTAGTAAGGAGGGGGTGAATAAGAGGAGATGTATGGCAGGAAGAAATCAGCAGGTTGGGGATGAATAGGAGGAGATGCTTGTCAGGGAGGAGAAGATCAGCAGCTTGAAGATGAAAAGGGAGATGTATGACAGGGAGGAGAAGATCAACAGGTTGAAGATGAAAAGGGAGTTGTGTGACAGAGAGGAAAGGATCAACAGGTTGGGGATGAAAAGGGAGATGTATGACAGGGAGGAGAAGATCAACAGGTTGGGGATGGAAAGGGAGATGTATGACAGGGAGGAGAAGATCAGCAGGTTGGGGATGAATAGGAGGAGATGCTTGTCAGGGAGGAGAAGATCAACAGGTTGGGATGAAAAGGGAGATGCATGACAGGGAGGAGAAGATCAACAGGTTGGGATGAAAAGGGAGATGGGTGTCAGGGAGGAGAAGATCAACAGGTTGGGGATGGAAAGGGAGATGTATGACAGGGAGGAGAAGATCAACAGGTTGGGATTGAAAAGGGAGATGTATGAAAGGGAGGAGAAGATCAACAGGTTGGGATGAAAAGGGAGATGTATGGCAGGGAGGAGAAGATCAACAGGTTGGGGATGGAAAGGGAGATGTATGACAGGGAGGAGAAGATCAACAGGTTGGGGATGGAAAGGGAGATGGGTGTCAGGGAGGAGAAGATCAACAGGTTGGGGATGGAAAGGGAGATGTATGACAGGGAGGAGAAGATCATCAGGTTGGAGGTGAAAAGGGAGATGTATGGTAGGGAGGAGAAGATCAACAGGTTGGGGATGGAAAGGGAGATGTATGACAGGGAGGAGAAGATCAACAGGTTGGAGATGAAAGGTACATGTGTGACAGAGAGGAGATGATCAACAGGTTGGAGGTGAAAAGGGAGATGTATGGCAGGAAGGAGAAGATCAACAGGTTGGGGATGAAAAGGGAGATGTATGACAGGGAGGAGAAGATCATCAGGTTGGAGGTGAAAAGGGAGATGTATGGCAGGGAGGAGAAGATCAACAGGTTGGGATTGAAAAGGGAGATGTATGAAAGGGAGGAGAAGATCAACAGGTTGGGATTGAAAAGGGAGATGTATGAAAGGGAGGAGATGATCAACAGGTTGGAGATGAAAAGGGAGATGTATGACAGGGAGGAGAAGATCAACAGGTTGGGATGAAAAGGGAGATGTATGGCAGGGAGGAGAAGATCAACAGGTTGGGGATGGAAAGGGAGATGTATGACAGGGAGGACAAGATCATCAGGTTGAAGATGAAAAGGGAGTTGTGTGACAGAGAGGAAAGGATCAATAGGTTGGAGGGAAAAGGGAGATGTATGTCAGGAAGGAGAAGATCAACAGGTTGGGATGAAAAGTGAGATGGGTGTCAGGAAGGAAAAGATCAACAGGTTGGAGGTGAAAAGCAGGAGATGAATACCAGGTAGGCAGCATTTTTGTGATATACTTCCTAAATGGTGTATTATGAAAAAATCAACAAACCTGAAACGGAAGATTAAAGAAGTGAAGAGAGAAAATGTGGAAGTAGCGCCAAAAGCAAAGACAACCACAAAAAGGGATTATGATGATGATCAGAACCACTTGCTGGAAGGATATAATGAGAGTGAGTATGATCAGAAAGATATCGCTGATGAGAAAAGAAAAAAGGGGGCCTGACAGTGGCTCCCTTTTTGTTTTTTGGATTATTTGCGGATTTGAAATGACTAAATTGTTTGTCTGGTGTAGGCAGGTAAATTTCTGGCTATTGGGCAGAAATTTAGTTACTGGCTCATGGGGTGCTGGCTTCGAATTGCATTTAACTACCGGGAAAGAACACTACACTCACTCCAATAGATTTCGTATCCGGACTATAAGTAGGCATCGCAATAGGATGCATACTATTTCTCCCCTCTTTCTTAGCCCAAATCTGTTCCATTTTCGGAAACACCCAATAAGCAGCCTTTGCACTTAAAATACCAAGACCAGCCCCTGCTACAACGTCGCTGAGCCAGTGGCGGTTATTATACATACGAAGAACGCCGGTGGCAGTGGCTACAGCATATCCATACACCCCATACCATGGACTGACATCTTTGTACTCCTGTCTCATAAATTCTGCTCCCATAAATGAAGTGGCGGTATGGCCGGAAGGGAAGGAGTTGAAAGTACTTCCATCCGGACGCTGCCGGTGAGATAAGGTTTTCACCCCACCTACGGTTCCCATCATCAGGAGACTGGAAATACCGAGAATGATAGTCCGGTCCCGGAAATTATGTGCGCCCTGGATGCCCATTGCATTCAGCGCGTATACGCTCAGTGCCGGTGTATATCGCAACCAATCGTCTATTTTGGTATGAAAAGTAGAATTATCCTCCCTGATTTCGTTTTTGGTAGTATGGTCGAGGTTGCGGAGCGGTCCGTATTCAAAAGTAGCGATTCCATAGCCAAGCATAGCTGCGGGTACAACTACGCTGGCGATGGAGCATTGATATTTTTTTGTTCCCCTGAAGAGCTTTAAAAAGGAAGTATCCTTTTTAACTTGTGTAGCCCCCGAGTCGACTGTAATTTGTTGGGCCTGAGCCCCGGTTATTATTAGGAATGGCAATAACAGTTGTAGGCATAAAGAATTCACTTTCATCCAATACAGATTAGCGGTAGTAACGTAATGTTGAATTTATACTACAAAACAAAAAAAACATTCTGTAGAGATTCTGAAGGTAAAAAATATTTTAATCACATGGATCACACGTTCGTGGCTGGTTTTGCTAAACAAACGTTTGAATAATTTTTGTATATTTGCATGCTCAACCAGGAAATGGTGTCTTCCTGCACAGAACCGTCCCGTCTTCTTCGGGTCTGATGGCGCCTACAAATAGTGTATAATTCTGCCGGTACAAGCGGGCAGTTCAGTTTATATATTTGTAGGAACATGATGAAATTTAACAAATCTTTAGAACAATTTACAATTGCTTACCAGCTTATTCGCTGGACGGTTATTATTATTCCTGTTGCGTTGGTAGTTGGCTCACTGGTAGCCCTATTTCTCTGGCTATTAGACTATGTTACACATTTTCGCTTGGAACATCCCTGGTTATTGTATTTATTGCCCATAGCGGGTATCGGCATCTATTTCCTGTACAATAAGCTCGGTGGTACTTCAGAAAAAGGGAATAACCTCATTATGGATGAAATCCATGAACCAGGCGGCGGGGTACCAGCCAGGATGGCGCCACTTGTATTGATCACTACAATTCTCACCCATTTATTTGGCGGCTCTGCTGGCCGTGAAGGGACAGCTGTACAGATAGGTGGTAGCATGGCTGGTTTGTTGGGCAAATGGATGCGGTTATCACAGGCAGACCTGCGTATTCTTTTGATGACAGGGATTGCCGCGGGGTTTGGGGCGGTATTTGGTACACCGCTGACAGGTACTGTTTTCGCGCTGGAAGTGCTGGCAATAGGCGTGATCCGATACGATGCATTGGTGCCCTGCCTGATTGCGGCTGTATTTGCAGACTGGGTTTGCAGTGCCTGGGGCATTCATCATACACATTATCAGATCTTATTCAGGGCAGAAACGCTGTTTGATTATTTGTTGCTGGCAAAAGTGATTTTGGCGGGTATTGCCTTTGGCCTTGCCAGTTTTGCTTTTTCCAACGCTATGCACCAGATCAAAAAATACAGTAATCAGTTTATTCGCCCTGCCTGGTTGATACCAGTAGCGGGTGGGATTATGATCATTGCTTTGTGCTGGATACTGGGCACAGAAGATTATACTGGTTTGGGCGTAAATAGCAAAGACCCCGGTGGAGTGAGTATAGTCAATGCATTTAAAGATATGGAAATGTCTAACTGGGCGTGGTTGTGGAAGTTGTTATTTACAGCTGTCACACTGGCGATGGGATTTAAAGGGGGAGAGGTGACACCGTTGTTCTTTATAGGAGCGGCTTTAGGGCATACTATAGCGGTATTGATCGGTGCACCGGTAGATCTCTTTGCAGGATTGGGTTTTATTGCTGTATTTGCAGGTGCTACCAATACCCCGATTGCCTGTACCCTCATGGGGGTAGAGTTATTCGGCACCAACAATGCATTGTATTTTGCAGTGGCATGTTTTACAGCTTATTATTTCAGTGGGCATGCAGGTATTTACAGTGCGCAGCGATTAGGGGTATCAAAGAAGTGGGAATAGGATATTGGTCTGGCAGTGTTTCAGTGTGCGCAGCGATTAGGGGTATCAAAGAAGTGGGAATAGGATATTGGTCTGGCAGTGTTTCAGTGTGCGCAGCGATTAGGGGTATCAAAGAAGTGGGAATAGGATATTGGTCTGGCAGTGTTTCAGTGTGCGCAGCGATTGGGAGTTTCAATGAAATGGGAATAGGATATTGGTCTGGCAGTGTTTCAGTGTGTGCAGCGATTATGAGTTTCAAAGAAATGGAAATAAGATATTGGCCCGGCAGAGTTTTTGTTGCACATTGCTATCTAAAATCAGCATACTAAAATCAGCATACTAAAATCAACATATGAAGGCCATTACAATTCCCCAATTTAAAGCAACACCTGAATTGACTGAACAACCCAGGCCGGTCGTAAAACCCGGTAGCATGGTTGTGCGGATAGTAGCAGCGGGTATCAATCCTTTTGATACCAAAATGATTGATGGTATACTGGATGGCCAGATGCCGCATCATTTTCCTATGATACCTGGCGTAGATGCGGTGGGTATTGTGGAAGAAGTTGGAGAAGGTGTGACCCTCTTCAAAGTAGGTGATCACATCTATGGTCAGTTTTTACATGCACCTGTAGGTGAAGGGACTTTTGCCGAATATGTCGTGGTACCTGAAAAAGCAGCGCTGGCACCAGCGCCTAAGAACATTCCATTGAAACAGGCGGCAGCTATACCAACTGCAGGTATGACCGCGTTGCAGATGGTAGAAAAATCTGGTCTGAAGCATGAACAGATCCTACTTGTAGTAGGTGCTACCGGTGGTGTTGGATTATTTTTAATTCAGCTAGCAGCCATGCAGGGGATTTATATCATTGCTACAGCAAGTGATGAAACTGGCGCCAGCAAGGTGAAAGAGCTGGGGGCAAAAGAAACAATCAATTATAAAAAAGTATCTGTAGCAGATGAAATCAGGCGTAAATATCCGGATGGTGTAGATGGATTGATTGATTTGGTCAGTTCCCCGGATGCTTTTAAAGAGATGACATCACTTGTGAAGAAAGGTGGTGTAGCATTGACTACGGCATTTGTAGCGGATGAGGAGGATTTGAAGAAGAAAGGATTGCGGGGTGGGAATTTTGAATTGAAGGGGAATCGTGCATTGTTAGACACATTGTCAGATGCGGCGGATAATGGGGCGTTGAAAATTCCTATTGAGAAGGAAATTACATTGGAAGAAACACCGGCAGCATTGGCTGCGATAAGAAAGCTGAATAGTAAGGGAAAAACGATTATAGTATTATAGATCTAAAGTATTATAAATTCAACTTTAATTCTGATGCTACAGTTTACTAAAACTATGATTAGAATTATAACTATAATGAATATTCGCTATTCTTTAGTCGCTTATCATGTTGATCTTTGGTCATCCTGATAAGCCAATGCGAAAAATCGCTTCTGTCTTCAGCAGAAGCGATTTTTCGTAAAAGCATAACTTACAACGAACCTATGGCATAACTCAGCACAACCCATTAAATAATTATTCGTACCTTTGCCTCACCTAGGCACATCCCCATACATACATTATACTTGCTTCTACTTAGCAACCACGGGGCTTTCATTTATTTGGCATTTGTGACAGGTTTCAATTTTTCCGTACTATTCAGGTGCGTTTTTTGATGTGTGGAATTCCATACTTCAATCGGCATTGATTTTTTGACTAAAACTGTATTATGAGTAAAACCATTATTGTATCAAACAGGCTACCGGTAAAGATCACTGAGAAAGATGGCGAATATGGGTTGAATCCGAGTGAAGGCGGTTTGGCTACAGGGCTGGGGTCCATTTACAGAGAAGGCTACAACATATGGATTGGATGGCCCGGTGTGGAGGTAAACGAATCAGCACAGGGGCAAATCAAACAGCAACTGGGAACCATGAACCTTATGCCGGTTTACCTGACCCAGGAAGAAATCAACAACTATTATGAAGGATTTTCGAATGAGGTACTGTGGCCGGTTTTCCACTATATGTCCGTCTATGCACGCTATGAACAGGTATATTGGGATTATTATTATCAGGTTAATACAAAATTCAGGGACGCTGTTTTAGAAGTCGCAGAACCCGGAGATATTATCTGGATTCACGACTACCAGTTATTACTGCTTCCAGGCATGATCCGCGCCGCTGCGCCGGATGTAGCCATTGGATATTTCCAGCATATTCCTTTCCCTTCTTTTGAATTATTCCGTCTCATTCCATGGCGTGTAGAACTACTTGAAGGGATGCTCGGCGCTGACCTTTTAGGCTTCCATACTTTTGATGACAGTCATCATTTTCTTAATGCAGTAACTCGTTTGCTTCCATTGAATGCTACTGCCAACATTGTGACGGTGAACGACCGTGCAGTAGTGGCAGAAACATTCCCCATGGGTATTGACAACAACAAATTTGAATTGTTATCCCTGGATCCTGAAGTACTCAAACAAGTAGAAAGCCTGCGCGAGAATTTCCAGAGTACACACATGGTGCTCTCTATTGACAGACTGGATTACAGCAAAGGTATTCTACAACGCTTGCAGGCATTTGAATTATTCCTGCAACTGTATCCTGAATATATTGAGAAAGTTGTACTGTATATGATCGTAGTGCCGTCGAGAGATTCGGTGGCACAATACAAAGAACTGAGAGACGCCATCGATATGCTGGCAGGCGGTATCAACGCCCGCTTCCGTACGCTGAACTGGCATCCGATCAATTATTTTTATCGCAGCTTCCCGGTAGAGACACTGTCGGCTTTGTACAGCTTTTCAGATGTAGGCCTGGTGACTCCGATGCGCGATGGTATGAATCTTGTAAGCAAAGAATATGTTGCGAGCCGTAAGGATAGCAATGGGGTATTGATCCTGAGTGAAATGGCAGGCGCCAGTAAAGAGCTCATTGATGCACTCATTGTGAACCCTAACAATATCGGTGCTATTGCACGGGCGATTCATGAAGCATTGAACATGCCGGAAGTTGAGCAACGCAGAAGAATGAAACAGATGCAGCAGATTGTATCTAAGTTTAATATTTCACATTGGGTAAAATTATTTATGGCAAGATTACAGGAAGTGAAACAGTTACAGCAGTCTATGCTGGCGAGAAGAATGAGCCTGGAAATGCAGGTGCATGTAAGGAAAGATTATAAAGGAGCGAAGGAAAGAGTGATCTTCCTTGACTACGATGGTACACTGGTAGGTTTCCAGGCGAATATTGACCTGGCTTCTCCCGATCAGGACCTCATTCAGTTATTGACAGAACTGACAGCTGATCCAATGAACCAGGTGGTGATGGTGAGTGGGCGTAAATACCAAACGCTGGAAGAATGGCTGGGACACCTGAGATTAGATCTCATTGCAGAACATGGCGCGTTTCAGAAGAAATATGGCGAGGAATGGCAGCAATTACCGGGATTGACGGATCAATGGAAGGGGGATATCGCGCCGATACTGGAGACGTTTACAGATCGTACACCCGGTTCGTTCATTGAAGAGAAAAGCTTTTCGCTGGTGTGGCATTATCGCAAGGCAGAAGCTGGTTTGGGTGAATTGCGTGCGAATGAGTTGATGAATACCCTGCGGTATTTTGCAGCAGATAAAGGGTTGCAGTTATTGCCGGGAGATAAGGTGATTGAAGTAAAGAATGTAGAGATCAATAAGGGCAAGGCTACTATGTCATGGTTGGCGAACAGGCATTTTGATTTTACATTGGCTATTGGTGATGATCATACGGATGAAGATATCTTTAAGGCACTGTCACATGATGCAGTGACGATAAAGGTAGGTAGTCAGGTGTCGTCGGCGAGGTTTTATTTAAGAAATCACCGGGAGGTGAGAGCATTTTTGAAATCATTGATTCTAGTTTAAATATTTAGGGTTTATTTTTTTATGGGCATTAGCCCGCCAAAATATGTAATTTGCGGAGCGGAAATGAAGGGTTGGTGCTGCCAAACCTTCATTTCCGCTTTCAAAATAAAGAAGGCTGCAGGTTGCTCCGGATAAAGAAGTCAGCAGATTGCTCCGAATAAAGAAGGCAGCAGATTGCTCCGAATAAAGAAGGCAGCAGATTTGCTCCGAATAAGGAAGGCAGCAGATTGGTCCGAATAAAGAAGGCTGCAGATTTGGTCCGAATAAAGAAGGCAGCAGATTGCTCCGAATAAAGAAGGCTGCAGATTTGGTCCGAATAAAGAAGGCTGCAGATTTGGTCCGAATAAAGAAGGCTGCAGATTTGGTCCGAATAAAGAAGGCTGCAGATTGCTCCGAATAAAGAAGGCAGCAGATTGCTCCCAAAATAAAGAAGGCTACTGAGAGAACTCTGTAGCCTTTTTCATTTATTGTAAACCTTAAGATAAACTATTTAAATATCGGCGTATCCAACTTCATCGCTATCCTGTATGCAGCATTCATCAATCCTACATGACTATACGCCTGCGGGAAATTCCCCCACTGACTACCATTCGTCTCATCTACATCTTCACTGAACAATAACAAATGATTCGAATACTGCATCAGCTTTTCAAACTCCCGTACCGCATCATCTATCCTTCCTACACACGCGAGTGCCTCCACATACCAGAACGCACATACGAGGAATGTTGTCTTTGGTTTCCCAAAATCATCTGAATGCAAATACCGGTAAAATAATCCATTCGGTGTTTTCAACTCTTTCTCCAACGCCGCCAGGTGATCTTTTGCCCTGTCCGAAGCCGGATCCAGGTAATTCATCATAATCAGCTGTAAGGTACTTGCATCCAGGTGCAAACTACCTGTTGCATTTGTATATACTTTACGAATCGGATCATAACAACTCTCTATATGCGCCGCAGCCCTGTTCTTCAATGCCGTGGCCTGTGCGGCAAGATCATTACTGCCAATGATGCGCGCCATCTTTTCTGCCGCAGAGCAACCCGCCCACTGGAAGAGATTACTATAACAATGGATGTTTGCGAAGTTGCGGAACTCCCATATCCCTGCATCCTTTTCATCAATAGTCCGCTCAATCTTTTTCAGCAGGTATTCTATCCACCAGGCAGAATCTTTTCTTTCTGAGAAGATAAAGCGGTGGTCAGTATACAAAGGCAACATGGAAATGAGCACCTGACCGTAAATATCGTTCTGTATATGCTCATACGCCTGGTTGCCGATCCTTACAGGCTGATTGCCCTGGTAACCTTCAAGGTGGGGAAGTATTTGCTCAATCAGGTTCTTTTTGCCTGTGATCCCATAAAGAGGCTGGTACCGATAATCGCCGGAGAAAGAAATATCTGCCACATAGCCGAAATATTTTTCCATCTCTTCGAAGTGACCGATATGGTTGAGCGCGGTGATGACATAATAGGTGTCTCTGAGCCAGCAATAACGGTAATCCCAGTTACGGCCGCTGCCCGGAGATTCCGGCAAACTGGTGGTACTGGCGGCGATAATGGCGCCGGTATCTTCATATTGGTGAATCTTCAGTGCCAGCGCGGAACGGATCACCGCCGGCTGGTAGAAGTTGGCGATATTGGAGTGTTTAATCCAGGTACGCCAGTATACAGTTGTTTCACGAAGGAAACGTTCAGCAGTACTGTTGAGTGGCGCTTCCAGTGGCTGACCATAGGAGAGGAGCAGGTATTTTTCTTCATTTAATACAAAGTACTCCTCTTCAAAAAGATAGCTCACCGGAATATTGGTGGTCAGGCGGATATGTTCATCGCATCCAAGGAATTCAATGTGGTTACTGCCCCGTTGTGCTTTGAGTTTGCGACCACCATAATCGCATACAGGTTCACATTTGACCCGGATACGGGGATTACCTTCCAGTGGTGTGATCTTACGGATCAGCATCAGTGGTTTGAAATACCTTTCGTACTGGTGAAAACGGGGTGCAAAGTCAGTAATCCTGTATTTGCCATTGCCATTGGTAATTTCAGTGACCAGGATGTTGGTGTTTTCAAGGTAATACTGACGGCTATTGTATTCACCATCGGGCAGGATCGAGAATTCCCCTCCTTTTTTCTTGTCAAGCATGCCTCCGAACACGAAGGTACTATCCATCTGAGGCCAACAAAGCCAGTCGATATTGGTGTTGATGTTTACGTGCGCCAGGAAGGCGCAGTTACCGATCAGACCTGTTTGATAGGTGTGTTTTTCCATAAGTATTATTCCTTTTCCGGCTTAGTATTATAATATTCAATACATCTTTCTTGACTGATTGATCATACTTTACACAAAAGCTGTTCCACAAATGAGGAATGGAGGAAACGGAATTGCTCACAATGGATTCCCGGATTAATTGAGGAGGTGAAAATGCGCGGCAGACGGGGATATTACCTGAATCGTACTGGCAGAGAATTCAATGAAGCTGTCTGTTTGGCATTTTTTTTCGTATATTAAAGAATATATGCGCAAATGGCTTCGTATAACCATCATTGTTTTCAGTGGCCTCATAGGTCTGTTGCTATTGCTTTGGCTGGCCGTTGCAGCTTATATTTATACGCATAAGGCGTTTATTTTAAAGCAAATCAGTGACCAGCTGAACGATCGCCTCCACGGGGGAGTGCTGACCATTGGAGATATGGAACCTTCACTCGTACAAAGTTTCCCTGATGTATCAGTTTCGTTAAATGACGTAAGTGTGAAGGATAGTCTCTTTGCACAGCACAATCATGAACTGGTAAAAGTGTCCCGTCTTTTTGTACAGGTAAATACCCTCGCACTGTTGAGAAAACAACTTGATATTAAACAGATCAGCCTTAGAAAAGGAACGATTTATTTATATACTGATAGCACCGGTTACTCCAATGCCAGTGTACTAAAGAAAAAAGACGAAACGGTAAAGAACACTAAAGGGAGTAGCACGAATACAGACATTACCCGTCTGAATTTAGTGAATGTAAGACTCGTGCTGGATAATCAGCTTAAAGGGAAATCTTTTGACTTCGATATTGCCCGTCTGAAGGGGAGCATGCTTACCAACGACTCCGGCTGGACCGCTAATGTGGATATGCATCTGAAGGTGAACGCTTTCGCTTTTAATACAGACAGGGGAAGTTTCTTAAAAGGTAAAGACCTTTCTACAGATTTGGAATTACATTTCAATACAAAGAAAAAGGTATTGGATATTCCCCAGCAAATACTGCGGATAGATGGTAAGCAAGACCTGAATGTAGGTGCAAATTTTTCATTTGGCGATGATAAGGTTTTTACGATCCATATCATTGCGGAGGAACTTTCCCTGGCGCATGTCTCCACTATGCTCACACCCAATATCAAAGAAAGATTGGACAGCATTCATATGGAAAAACCACTGGATGCAGAATGTGTGATCAAAGGAGGGTTGGAAGAAAAAGGAACACCGTTGCTGAAGGTGATCTGGAAAACGAAGGATAACAATGTCACTACCAAAGGACTGGAATTAACGGAATGTAGTTTTGGTGGTAGTTATAGTAATGATTGGATACCGGGCAATGGGCATGGAGATGATAATTCTATTATCAGTTTATACGACCTGAACACCCGTTGTTTCACCATTCCGGTGACAGCAGATACTGTACATATTTCGAATCTGCAACACCCTGCGCTGACCGGTTATTTCCGGGCTAATTTCCCCCTAACCGATCTCAATGCCGGTGGGGTTTTCAATTTTACCAGCGGTACGGCGAAAGCGAACCTTTTTTACAGGGGGGGCATCACAGCCGGCGATACTATCAAGCCTTTCCTGAAGGGAAGTGTAGAAGTATTACACGGGGCTCTTGCCTACATTCCGCGTAACCTGCAGTTCACTGATTGTAATGCCAGACTGGACTTTACAGGTCAGGACCTTTATTTAAAAAATATCAGTGTGCAAACTGTCAAAAGCAAATTCTTTATGGAGGGCAGTGTGCTGAATATTACCAATCTCTTTTTCACTGCTCCTGAAAAATTGCAGCTCGACTGGAAAGTACGTAGTCCTATCGTGGACCTGAATGAATTCCGGGGTTTCCTGGCGCAGCGAAACAAAGTGGTACAAACCAGGGCGGCTGCGCGGAAAAAGATGACCCGCATCACCAGTCAGCTGGATGTGATGCTGAATGCCTGTAATGTGAACCTGAATGTACAGGTAGATAAGTTAATCTACCAGCGCTTCATTGCTCAACAGGTAAAAGCGGACCTTTCATTGACTCAAACTGATATTAAACTCAACCAGATCTCCCTGTCTCACGCCGGGGGATCCATCCGCCTGAGTGGAGACATTCGCCAGGATGGTAACCATAACCGTTTTAAGGTCAATACAGATATTAACAGCGTACACATAGATCAGTTGTTTTACGCCTTTGATGATTTCGGTATGCAGGCCTTAAATTCGAAAAACCTGAGAGGGATCCTGACAGCGAAAGCGAACCTTTCCGGGAATATATTGGACAATGGTAAAGTTGCTCCGAAATCCCTGTATGGCACCCTGGGCTTTGAATTGAAGCAGGGAGCACTGGTGCATGTGTCCCAGCTGGAAGATATCGGCAATATCGCTTTCAGAAAGCGCGACATGGGCAATATCACCTTTGAAAATGTAAAAAATAACTTCACCATACAGGGAGACAAGGTGCTCGTACCACCTATGCAAATTAATTCCAGTGTACTTTACATGGACGTTTCAGGGGTATACGGCATGACATCCGGCACGGACCTTTATATCGATGTACCGTTGCGCAATCCTAAAAAAGACGAGGACATTGATGACAAGGCACTAAAACTTAAACGGAGAACCAGGGGAATCGTGGTGCATCTACACGCAACAGACGATGGGAATGGCAAAGTGAAGATAAAATTGGCGAGTAAGAAGAAAGATGAGGATAAGGATGTAACAAATTAAGGATAGCCGGCGTTTGAAGGAAGGGAAAATAAACTATTTTTGCGGCCTTAATTATTTAAAACATCCATGAGGAAACTACTGCCCATCGCTTTGCTGGCTATGATGGTAGCCTGTAAGAAAAATGATGATACCAGGACGTCTATCAAATATACGGGCAAATGGTTCATTACGCAAACGGTAAGTAAGCAGTATTACACGGATACTAATGGGGATACTGTTTTCTATCGTAATGAAACCAGCACGTATGCAGATAGTACTGCTTACCTGGAAATCAAGCTGACAGATTATACAACGGGTAAGGCTGTTTTGTATATGAATAACCAGCTGGATTCTTTGAGTTATGAGTATATGACAGCGGAGTATTTCAAGCTGGATAGTACGTTGTGTGTGGTGACTTCACTTAGTGATTCTGCTTTCCAGTTTAATACGTTGTCTTATGAAGGGGATGTGATACCGGATAAGGTGTTGGTTTCGCAGGATTATTTTATTATGAAGAAATAGGATGGTGGTTGAGGAGGATGTGTTTAAGATGGGAGGTGTGGGGTTTAGAGGATGGATAGTGGGCGGGTGATGGAGGATTTCTTTATACTGGAAATGGTAATGTGAGGATGGTAGGTGGTGTGGTTATGGAGGATTACCTTATAATGGTAATGTGAGCATAGTAGGTCGGTTAGTGATAGAAGATTTCTTTTTACTGGCGGATGATTGGTCTGTGATACCAGATATGATTTTTTATACAAAGCAAATAAACGAATGATGGGAGGGGATAAAGGGCATGATTTTTAAGGCTTTTACCTGACCATATAATTCCCGATGTCAAGAGACTTTTTTAGCACATTCCGGACTGCGTTCCGGACTTTACAAAGTAACGACCCACTGAGACTGGCAGGCGCGACCGCGTTTTTTGCCAGTTTTGCGCTACCTCCCATTTTATTGATTCTCCTGCAGGTGATGGGTCTGTTATTCGATCGGAAACATTTGGGCAAGCAGTTATTTCAGCGGCTGGGCGAGCTGGTGGGTACGGATAGTGCGGAACAGGTGATCGTAACACTAAGGGGGTTCCGCAACCTGGGTAAGACCTGGCCGGTGGCGACATTGCTGTTTATATTCCTGTTGTTTGTGGCTACTACCTTATTGAAAGTGATTCGGAGTTCCCTCAACCAGTTGTGGCAGATCCGCCTGCCTGAGCGGGAGGGATTTGTAATGTCATTGATGGGGAGGTTACGTTCCCTGATTGTGATTGGAGCAGCGGGTATTCTGCTCCTTGCCAGTGTACTGACAGAGAGTGCGCATGCCTTTGTGGGCAGTTATATCCATGACCTTTTTCCCAATGCAGACCTGATCTTCAACGAAGTATTCGGACAGCTGGTATCGCTCTGTATTGTTACTACCTGGTTTGCGGTTTTGTTCCGTTACCTGCCTGATGCGCGGCCTGACTGGAAAGTAGCTTTTTCCGGAGCGTTCCTTACGGGGATACTGTTCGGAATTGGCAAATTTGTATTGAGAAGGTTGCTGTACGGAGGAAATATAGGAATATTATACGGCGCCTCAGCTTCAGCTGTATTATTGATGCTGTTCATCTTTTACAGTTCTATAATCTTCTACTATGGGGCAGCATTTACAAAAGCGTGGAGTGAGTTTAAACAACGACCCATTCAGCCTTTGCGTAATGCTACGTTTTACGAACTTGCGGATGTAGAAGGGTGAAAAGATGCTCTTTAAGTTTTTTTCAGTGCAATCGCTGTATATCTACTATTAACCTCCCGGTAGTGCAGCATGTGAAGCCTTGTATTTGTTACAATTGCAACACTTACGCCTCACCTCTCAGGACCATTTCAATATGCTCCTTCACAGGATTACTAAATCCTTCTACTTCAATTTTTGGATGCTGGTCCAGATTGATCTTAATCCTTCCACTTTCGTTTACCAAAGTGTCGGAAAGGGGCTCCAGTAATGCATGCATTTGTCTTACTCCCATTTGTGCGAGCTGGTTCATGACAGTATCTTCCAATTGATGGAATTCACGGTTTTTGTAAGAATAGATAACCTGGATCATAGTGTTTAAGATTTTCAAAGGATGATAAAATAATTAATGACTTATTCTTTCTGCTTAATGTTGGGTTACACAACTATCCCCGTTTACAAAGGATAATAAAAAGTTTTCATTGGATGAATTTAATTATATGTCCCAATAGAGTGGCAAAAATCAATTCATATTGAATGCCTGTGTAAATATATAAATTTTATTAATAACTAGTTGTATTTCACTTTTATAAAACTTTTCCACAATTTGTTATCCACAAGTGAAAATTAGCTCTCGAAGGGGGGCGAAAATAGCTTTGCATCTATCAAAATTATCCCTTTTTTATGGCGATGTGTTTACCCGGTCATCCGTAGGAATACATTGATTCTGGTATGGATGGCATCAATATAAATCTGAATATCGTTATCTTGCCGCCTCAAACATAGCAGATGCGCAAATTTCGTTTCACAAATCTATTCCTGGTGCTGACCTGCCTCACAGCTGTCACAGCAGTGGCGCAGCCCGGGCAATCAACAAAATGGAGCCGTGACGGGCAATATATCTATGAGCCATCTACCAGTTCTATCGTTGCGGTAAAACTCTCGGACGGTTCCCAGTCAGAAAAAATTCCTGCCCGATTATTAACCCAGGGCGGTTACCCACTCAGGATCCGCGATTTTGACTTCTCTGCTGATGAAAAGAAACTCCTTGTCTACACCAATGCCAGGCGTGTATGGCGCTACGATACCCGTGGCGACTACTATGTACTGGATCTCAGCAACAATAGTCTGAAGAAAGTGGGAACAGGTTTGCCTGAATCTTCATTGATGTTTGCCAAGCTTTCTCCAGATGCAAAGCAGGTTGCTTATGTAAGTGGTCATAACCTGTATGTAGAAGATCTTGCTACCGGCATGCGCAAAGCCCTCACTACCGACGGTACCCGCCGCCTGATAAACGGTACTTTCGACTGGGCATACGAAGAGGAATTCAGCTGCCGCGATGGTTTTCGCTGGAGTCCTGATAGTAAGTCAATCGCCTACTGGCAGATCGACGCGACCAGGATCAGGGACTTCCTTATGATCGATAATACAGATTCTATTTATTCATATACCGTTCCGGTAGAATATCCAAAGGCAGGCGAAAGTCCTTCTGCCTGTCGTGTGGGCGTAGTAGATATTGCCACCGCAAAGACCACCTGGCTGCAGGTGCCCGGCGATGCGCAACAACACTACATTCCCCGTATGGAATGGTTGCCCGGCAAAAATGAGCTCATCCTGCAACAGCTAAACCGTAAGCAGAATGAAAGCATTCTTTTTCTCGCTAACGCTGCTACCGGCAAAGCCACCTCTTTCTATAAAGAAAAAGACTCTGCCTGGATCGATGTAAAATCCAGCTGGGACCGCGATATCAGTGGCTGGGATTGGTTGGCCAACGGACAATCTTTTGTATGGGTCAGTGAAAAAGACGGTTGGCGTCACCTCTACAAGGTAGACCTGAAAGGGAAAGAGCAACTGATCACTCCGGGTAATTACGATGTGATCAACCTGCTGAAAGTAGATGAAGCGCACAAAGTGGCTTACATCCTCGCATCTCCTGACAATGCTACCCAGCAGTACCTGTACAAGGTATCGATGGATGGTAAAAGCGCGCCTGAAAGGATCTCTCCGTTGTCAGAAGAAGGGATGCATACTTATGAAATTTCTCCTGATGCACAATATGCATTACATAGTTTCTCAAACCACTACTATCGTAACCAGGAAGAAGTGGTGAAACTAGCTACACACAATACCGGTGAAGGAGAAACAATCTATAAAGATATTATCAGCTCCCGTCGTATCAATAAACAGGAGTTCTTCAATGTCACTACCGAGGATGGGGTGACGATGACCGGTTGGATGGCGAAGCCTAACAACTTTGACTCTACGAAAAAATACCCTGTTGTATTTTATGTATATGGTGAACCGGCTGGTGCTACTACGCTGGATTCATATGGTGCTGGATACAATCACCTGTACAATGGCGATATGGCGGCAGATGGTTACATCTATGTGTCTATGGACAACAGGGGTACGCCACAACCAAAAGGCAGAACCTGGCGCAAGTCAATCTATCGTAAGGTTGGTGTGCTGAATGCCCGTGACCAGGCTATGGGAGCGAAGGAATTGTTCAAAGAACACCGTTATATGGACACTTCCCGTGTTGCCGTATGGGGTTGGAGTGGTGGTGGTTCAATGACACTGAACCTCATGTTCCAGTATCCTGAAATTTATAAAACAGGTATTGCGATTGCGGCAGTTGGTAACCAGCTGACTTACGATAATATTTACCAGGAGCGATACATGGGATTGCCTGAAGAAAACAGGGAAGATTTTGTAAAGGGATCACCGATCACCTATGCGAAAAACCTGCGTGGTAACCTGTTGTATATACATGGTACAGGTGATGACAACGTACATTATCAGAATGCGGAGATGCTGCTGAATGAGCTGATCAAATACGATAAGATCTTCCAGTTCATGGCGTATCCAAATCGTACGCATGGTATCAGTGAAGGGGAAGGTACCAGAAGACATTTATCTACTTTGTATACTAATTATTTGAAAGAACATTGTGCGCCGGGCGCCAGGTAATTTAATTTATGTCAAGAAGTAAAATCTTTGGACTGTTATCAGTCGTTGTAGTCATTGTGTGCACATTCCTGCCATGGATCACAGTAGTGTTGGAGGGCAAGGAACTGGTTTTTACCGGGTTGCGGACCTATGGTTCCAATTTCGGGGAGCCGGGGAAAGTGAATGTATTCTTTGCGGGGGTGATAGGGGTATTGTTTATGCTAAAGGGGAAGATGCCTCCAAGGTTCAATTTATTTTTGGCGGCGTTTCTGGCGGCATGGACGTTTAGGAACCTGTTGTTGTTTAGCAGGTGTGAGATGGGGGTGTGTCCGGACAGGCATATTGCATTGTTCCTGTCTTTTGTAGCGGCATTGGGAGCGTTTGTCAGTGTGTTGTTTACGACTGATGGGAAGGCGGATAAGAAGGATGATTCGGTTACGATCTGATACAAGCGGCGGGGAATTTCCGATGAAGTGGAATTGAGAGTGTTTGTCAGTGTGTTGTTTACGACTGATGGGAAGGCGGGTAAGAAGGATGATTCGGTTACGATCTGATACAAGCGGCGGGGAATTTCCGATGAAGTGGAATTGAGAGTGTTTGTCAGTGTGTTGTTTACGACTGATGGGAAGGATGGTAAGAAGGATGCTTAGGTAAAGCTTCAGTGAAGGCCCGAAATGAGTGGCAGGAAATTTCCGATTCAAAGATAGATTCATATTGTGATCGGTAACGGTACTATCGTAGTAGATTATTTCCGTTACCGATACCATTGAAATCAAAGACTAGCGGAAGATCATGGCCATGATCCATGCGCCAAAATACACCGCACTTGTGTAGCCGATATTCCGTAAGATAACTGGCAAAGCCGGCTGGCTGGTCATTTTGGACTTTATAAAACTAAATACTATCATCAATACAAAACAGAAAGTAACACTGTTCTGTGCTGCCCGATAGAAATTCTCATTTTTCAGATAAGGGAGCAGGGGCAGAATGCCTCCCACCAGGAAAAAGATCCCTGTAATCACTGCACTCAGCAGTGCACGACCCAGATTAAAATGGGTCACTTGCACCTGTTCTTCCTGTAATGTATTTTCCCAGTCATTTGCATCTTTTTCCATTTCGCTGGCAATGTCTGCGATAATGTGATGGCCTATTTCCAGGTCTTCCAGTTTCTGGCGCTCTTCGGCAGAGAGGGTGCCAACGTCATGCTGGGTATCGCCTTTGTTAGCATAAAAAGCAGTGATCATTACCAGCACACTGCCTACGAGCCAGATCAGGGTATTGATGGTATAGAATCGCTGTATAGTAATATTCAGGTCGTGTGACAGGAAGGTGGTGAAAAACAGTAATAGCAGGCCTTCCGGAAATCCTATGATGAAATCCGTTTTCCAACCAGTGCTGCGGATAGTTTTAATATTTTCGGACATGCAGTTTTGTGAGATTGTAGATGAGTCGTTTGCGACCATGCCTGAAGGTATTATTTCAGGAGCATGACTTAAAAAATAAGTTATCAAGGAATGTGCCTGACCTTACGAAATTCAGGAGCATGATTTAATGAAATAAGATATCAAGGAATGTGCCTGACCTTACGAAATTCAGGAGCATGATTTAATGAAATAAGATATCAAGGAATGTGCCTGACCTTACGAAATTCAGGAGCATGATTTAATGAAATAAGATATCAAGGAATATGCCTGACCTTACGAAATTCCAGCGCATGCCTGATTTTATATTCCTGGTGGAAGGAAACCTTTTCTGTCCTCATGCTCTCAGCTCCTATAATATTTCCAGGCTCTTACCTATGATCTCTACGCTTTCCCTGACCTGCCCGGCGGTAATCAACAAAGGCGGTGCAAACCGAATCTTATCTCCATGAGTTGGTTTTGCCAGCAAGCCATTCTCTTTCAGTGCCAGGCACAGATCCCATGCAGCTTCCGGGTTTGGGTGATTGATGACAATGGCATTGAGGAGACCTTTCCCCCTGATGGTTCCGATATGTGGGGAGGCCAGTGCAGCCAGTTCCGTTCTTAACAATTCTCCCATGGCAGCGGCATTCTCCGCCATTTTTTCCGTTTTGAGCACGGTAAGGGCAGCGATCGCTACTTTGCAGGCAAGTGGGTTACCGCCATAGGTACTACCATGCTCTCCTGGTTTAATAGTCAACATGATCTCATCATTGGCGAGTACGGCAGCTACAGGCAATAAACCCCCGGAAAGCGCCTTGCCAAGAATGAGTATATCCGGATGTACATTTTCATGATCACAAGCCAGCATTTTGCCGGTTCGGGCAAGGCCGGTCTGGATTTCATCGGCAATGAAGAGCACCTGGGCATCTTCGCAGTACTGGCGGGCTTTGGAAAGGTAACCTTCGTCAGGTACTACTACACCCGCTTCTCCCTGGATAGGTTCTAATAAGAATCCAGCCACGTTTTTATCCTGCAGGGCTTTTTCAAGAGCAGGCAGGTTATTATATGGAATCACTTCATAACCGGGCATGAAGGGACCAAAGTCTGTGCGGGAACCGGGATCAGTGCTGAATGAAATGACATTCAGGGTACGGCCGTGGAAATTGTTGGCACATACGATGATCTTTGCTTTGTTTTCAGGGATGCCTTTTACGACATATCCCCAGCGGCGGGCCAGCTTGAGGGCTGTTTCGACAGCTTCCACACCCGTGTTCATGGGGAGGACTTTGTCATAGCCGAAGTATTTGGTGATAAATGCAGCATATTCACCCAGCAGGTCGTTGTGAAAGGCACGGGATGTCAGGGTCAGTTTTTGCGCCTGGTCAATGAGTGCCTGTACAAGTACCGGGTGGCAATGACCCTGGTTGACAGCGGAGTAGCCGGAGAGGAAATCATAATATCTTTTTCCGTCTACGTCGTAGAGGAATACGCCTTCGCCGCGATCCAGTACCACAGGTAGCGGGTGGTAATTGTGCGCGCCATATTGTTCTTCCAGGTCCAGGTAGTGCCGGGTCTTTTCACTTATCTTAAATGATTGTAACATACATTACAAAAGTACGGTTTATAGAGAAGGGTTGACGAAAAAAGTCGCTGCTACCTTTGGCAGAAGCGACTTTTTTCGCGGTGCGCATTGGCCTGCGGCCGGCAAAAGGCCAATAAAGTGGCCGGTTAAAAATGCGGGTATTAATTTTTGAGTTGTGTTACCAGTTGGATGTATTCTTCCATGGCGGCATCTGAAGTCTTCCCTCTCAATTCCTCCCATGCCTGATACTTTGCTTTGGCTACAAAGTCAAAAGGGTTCGCTGGTGGCTCAGCCGTATTATCGCCCTCAGTTGCCTGTTTATATAGTGAATATAATTTTAATAATACCTCATTGGAGGGCTTCTCAGACAATGTTTTGCTGTCGGCAACGGCGGTTTCGAATTGTGTTTTGAGGTCCATAATATATGTTTGTATTAAATATAGCCAAAATAGTATGAAATACCCGGGCCCGACATATTCAGGAATAGCAAAATTTAAATACCTTTGCGGCTTGACGCGGGGCGGAAGAAACGTCTTGTTTTATAAGCATATATGAAGAATATCAGGAATTTTTGCATCATTGCGCACATTGACCACGGTAAAAGTACATTGGCCGACAGGCTATTAGAGCATACCAAGACCATTTCCGAAAGGGATATGCAGGCGCAGGTCCTGGATGATATGGATCTCGAAAGAGAAAAGGGTATTACTATTAAGAGCCATGCCATCCAGATGAACTATGCGGCCAATGGACAGCAATATGTATTTAACCTCATTGATACCCCCGGTCACGTGGACTTCTCTTACGAAGTATCCCGCGCACTGGCTGCCTGTGAAGGCGCTCTGTTGCTCGTAGACGCTGCCCAGGGTATTCAGGCACAGACTATTTCTAACCTGTACCTGGCACTGGAAAACGACCTGGAAATCATCCCGGTTATTAATAAAATAGATATGGAAGGGGCTATGATCCCCGAAGTAAAGGACCAGATCATCGAGCTGATCGGCTGTAAGGAAGAAGATATTCTCCTGGCTTCCGGTAAGTCCGGTATCGGTATCGAAGAAATTCTGCAGGCCATCGTAACCCGTATTCCAGCTCCGAAAGGTGATCCGGAAGCACCGTTACAGGCGCTGATCTTCGATAGCGTGTTCAACTCCTTCCGTGGTATCATCGCTTATTACAGAATTTATAACGGAACCATCAAAAAAGGTGAGAAGATCCGTTTCGTAAATACCGGCCAGGAATACTTTGCCGATGAGGTAGGTGTACTGAAACTGGGCCTTTCTCCTCAGAAGGAGGTAAAAACAGGTGATGTGGGTTATATCATCACCGGTATCAAGAACGCCAAAGAGGTAAAAGTGGGTGATACCATCACCAGCATGGCAAACCCTTCCCTGGAAAGTATCAAAGGTTTCGAGGAAGTAAAGCCAATGGTATTTGCCGGTATTTTCCCGGTAAACACGGAAGACTTCGAAGAGCTGCGTGACTGTATGGAGAAATTGCAGCTGAATGATGCTTCCCTGACTTTCGAACTGGAAACATCGCAGGCGCTGGGCTTTGGTTTCCGATGCGGATTCCTGGGTATGCTGCACATGGAGATCATCCAGGAAAGACTGGAAAGAGAGTTTAACCAGACGGTGATCACTACCGTACCGAACGTAAGCTTTATTGCACATACGACCAGGAACGAAGTGATCCAGGTGAACAACCCTTCTGAAATGCCTGATCCTAGCCGTATTGAAAGGATTGAAGAGCCTTTTATCCGTGCACAGATCATTACAAAACCAGATTATATTGGTAATATCATGACCCTCTGCCTGGGTAAGAGAGGTATGCTCATCAACCAGAGTTATCTGACGCCATCCCGTGTGGAGCTGATCTTTGAACTGCCACTGACAGAGATCGTGTTTGACTTTTATGATAAGCTGAAGAGCCAGACCCGTGGTTATGCATCATTTGACTATACGCCAATCGGAATGAGGGATTCTGATATTGCGAAGATGGATATCCTGTTGAATGGGGATAAAGTGGATGCGCTGAGTGCGTTGATTCACCGTGGCCGTGCACAGGATTTTGGTCGTAAGTTGTGTGAAAAGCTGAGAGAATTGCTGCCACGTCAGCAGTTTATGATTGCGATTCAGGCGGCGATCGGTGCGAAGATCCTGGCGCGTGAAACTATCAGTGCGATGCGTAAGGATGTGACTGCGAAGTGTTATGGTGGTGATATCTCCCGTAAGCGTAAGTTGTTGGAGAAACAGAAAGAAGGTAAGAAGAGAATGAGACAGATCGGAAACGTAGAGGTGCCGCAGGAAGCATTCCTGGCGGTGTTGAAGCTGGATGATTAAGTTAGTCTCTTAAAATAGGTATTAAAAAAATTGGTAGGCTGTGTTGTTGCAACACAGCCTATTTAATTTGCTGGTTTTTTGATAACGAAAAGCTGTATTTGCAAGGCATAAAAAAAGCCGGTAACGAATGTCGCTACCGGCTTTTTTATGAAAACAGTTTTCATGCCTGTTGGTAAATTACCTCTTTCATGAATGTTTTATAAGAATATCTTTTAAGCTAATTGCTGTTTCTTCGGTTGGTAGGAGATCTGTTTGATCAGGGACAATGCACCAAACAGTACTGCACTAAAGAATACGTTTCCAAGAATACCATTCAGGGCAAAGCTGCTGAACAGGTCACCTTCTTTGTAAAAAGGAATGCCAGCTGCATAGCAGGCGATGAGGCCACTGAGTGTATGCGGATACAGGTTAGTCGTGAGGAAAGTACCAAGGTTGGTGATCATAAAGAACACCATACCGCTGCCGATGCTGGCAATCAGAATGGTAAGTGCATCAGCCTTTTTGATACGGGTAGCGATCCAGGTGATCAACAGGAATGCACCATATACAAAGAACAGTTGGCCAATGTAAGCGCCATAGAAGGTCTGAACATTGGTAAAGAACTGGAGGAAAAGATCACTCAGGAAAAGGGTAAGGACTGGTAACAGATAAGCCAGGCGTTTATTGCGGATCATCATACCCCCAAAAAGGGCGGCGGCGCCGATTGCGTTAAAGTTCCATAACTGCAGGTGGTTGGTGATGACACGGCTGATGATAGCCAGGAAGATCAGCACAGCGATCATAATATTTTCACGGGTATCCTTCTTCATTTGATCAGTTTATTTGTGCAAAGATAGGGAAACAAGCGAAAAAATCGCTTCCACCTTTGGCAGAAGCGATTTTTCAATAAATTAATCTTAATAAATAAAATTAAGCAGGGACTCCCGCCTTATAAATAACCACTCCCTCTTTAGATTCAATCTGGTAAGTGGTATCATACAATGCCACTACAGACTGACCTTTCACCACTGGCAGGTTCACACCACCTTCACCTGTGAAGGTCGCATTGCCCTGCAGCACGAGCAGGATTTCTGTAGAAGTGGTGTGCTGCTCATATTTCTGACCCGCTTTCAGCCCGATACGGCTTACCACGAAGTCAGGAGCTGGACTGGCATAAATACTTTCCAGGCCGCCCTTTACTGCATCTCCCTTCAGGATCTTAGGATGTACTGCTTCGAAACGGGTATGTTTCAGCAATTCAGGTACATCAATATGTTTAGGTGTCAGTCCACCACGCAGCACATTGTCAGAATTTGCCATCAGTTCCACATTCTGGCCTTCGAGGTAAGCGTGCGGAATACCGGCATCCTGGAATACTGCATCGCCTTCATGTACTTCCATAATATTAAAGAAGTAAATAGAGAAGATCCCTCTATCGAGTCTGTCGAGACCCTGAGGATCATTTGCGATTGCACGGCCTGTCCAGAAAGCAGGATCTGATTTGTGCAGGGTACCAGCCTGGTAGGCAGGCAATACTCTTTCGGCCAGCGGACGAAGGAATTTGTTCACTTCTTCCTGAGGCATTTCCATCACTGTTTTGTACAGCCCATAATAACCTTCTTTTTCGAAGACAGGAGCGAGGGTAGCAAATTCAGGAATGGTAGTCAGTACATTCTTCAGTTTATCTTCAGGCAGGAAGCCATGGAGCAGCCAGAATTCGCTGAGGGCTACCATGATTTCAGGCTTGTGATTGGCGTCTTTATAATTACGGTGCGATGCGTTCAAAGGAATGCCTGCTTCGTTTTCACGGGCAAAACCTTTTTCGGCTTCTACTTTGGTAGGATGCACCTGGATCGATAACATGTCTTTTACGTCGAGGATCTTGAACAGGAAAGGCAGTTCACCGAAGCGGTCCCATACTTTCTGGCCTAATGCAGCGGTAGGATTGGCTTTGATCAGTTGGTCGAGTGCAGTGGTCTGACCATCTATGTCAATTTTTGAGGGTGCGCTTTGGTGTGCACCCATCCAGTATTCCGCGCTGGGATTGTTTGTTTCGGGGATGCCCAGGAGTGATGGAATATAATGGAATCCACCCCATGCATAATTTTGAACCTTACCTTCCAGTCTGAATAGTTTCTTCTCACTCATACGTTATGCGTTATAATTGTTTATTTTCAATAACAGTGAACCTGAAAAATTTCCCCAAAGGAAGTTAAAAAATATTCAAAATCCAATGTTAACCTACCTTGATTTAGGTAAAAAAGGCGAGGAAATAGCGAGTGCGCATTTTTTAGCACAGGATTATATCATTTTGCATGCCAATTGGAAATTGGGGCGAAAGGAGATTGATTTGATTGTAAGGAAGGGAGAGTGTTTGGTTTTTGTGGAGGTGAAGACGTTGGCTACTGATATCTGGGGTTTTCCTGAGAAGAATGTGACGGAGAGGAAGATCAGGCATATAAGGGCAGTGGCGAATGGGTATATGGATAGGATGAGGGAGTTACCGAAGCGGATCAGGTTTGATATAGTGGCGATTACTTTCAGGAAAGATGGGAGTCATGAGTTGGTGCATTTTGAGGATTGTTTTTGAGAGTAGGTTGTAAAAAAGGACCACAAATTACATTTGCCTTTGGCAAAAGTAATTTGTGGTCGGTCGGCTGGCCTGTGGCAGGCTACCAAATGCCGGTGTAATTGTGAGGTGTGATAGCCTTTAATTCTTTCTTCAGGCTTGCGCTTATTTTCAGCCCATCAATAAATTTATGCATTGTCTTCTGTGTGATCTGTTCACCACCACGGGTCAGCGCTTTCAGTGCTTCGTAAGGCTGAGGATAATTTTCCCTGCGCAGTACTGTCTGAATGGCTTCAGCTATTACGGCCCAGTTATTTTCCAGATCGTCATGCAGTTTCGCTTCGTTCAGGATAAGCTTATCCATGCCTTTTGCGAGGGACTTCAATGCGAGGATAGAGTGACTGAAAGGCACACCTACATTTCTCAATACAGTAGAGTCAGTGAGGTCACGTTGTAAACGGGAAATAGGCAGTTTTGCACTCAGGTGTTCAAACAGTGCATTTGCCAGCCCCAGGTTACCTTCTGCATTTTCGAAATCGATTGGATTTACTTTGTGCGGCATGGCAGAAGAACCTACTTCATTCGCCTTGATCTTCTGTTTGAAATAATCCATAGAGATATATTGCCAGATATCGCGGCTAAAATCTATGAGGATGGTATTGATACGTTTTAAAGTATCGAATTGCGCAGCAATGTTATCATAATGTTCGATCTGGGTCGTGTACTTCATACGTTGTAAGCCCAGGGTATTGTTCACGAACTTGTCACCGAACTTTCCCCAGTTGATCTTAGGGAATGCAACGTGGTGTGCATTAAAGTTGCCGGTAGCACCGCCGAATTTAGCTGCAAAAGGGATATCACCCAGCAGTTTTACCTGACCTTCCAGTCTTTCAGCGAATACCAGGATCTCCTTACCCAGGATGGTCGGAGATGCGGGTTGGCCATGAGTACGTGCCAGCATGGGGATCTTTATCCATTGTTTGCCGAACTTCTTCAGTTGCAGGACCAGGTTAGCGATAGCTGGCATGTATACATGCTCAATTGCTTCCTTCCAGAACAGGGGGGTAGCGGTGTTGTTGACATCCTGGGAGGTCAGACCGAAGTGTACCCACTCCAGCTTATCTTCCAGGCCTAAGCCTTTCAGTTCGTTTTTAACGAAGTATTCAACAGCTTTTACATCATGATTCGTCACTTTCTCCGTTTCCTTGATCAGCTGGGCATTTTCAACCGTAAATTCCTGATAGATTTTACGCAGGGCCCCTACCTGTGTTTTGGGGAGGGTGAATAACTTCTGTTCGCCGAGGGCGATGAAGTATTCAATCTCTACCAGTACGCGGTAGCGGATGAGTGCAAATTCAGAAAAATAAGGGGCCAGTTCTTCCAGTTGTTTGCGATAACGCCCATCCAGCGGGGAAATGGCGGTCAATGATTGTAATTGCATACTATAATTTTATTGTTTAGTAGTGGGTGGTTTTCACCCATTACAGGATACATATAGCTAAAATGTGCTAATTTAGCCGGCAAAATTACTGAAATTGGAACGGAAAGTAAAAGTAGCGGCAGTAAGTTATTTGAATACCAAGCCATTATTATTTGGATTTAGGAATCATCCGGTGATGGACATGATGGAGCTGAGTGTGGATTATCCGGCTAAGATAGGCCAGCAGCTTATAGATGGGGTTGTAGACGTTGGACTTGTACCAGTGGCAGTGATACCGAAGATGAAGGAGTACCACATTATTTCAGATTATTGTATTGGAGCGGAAGGGCCCGTTGCGTCGGTGTGTTTGTTTTCGGATGTTCCTTTGCATGACATTAAGCGGATTTACCTGGATTATCAGAGCCGGTCTTCAGTGGCGTTGTTGAAATTGCTGGTGAAGGATTACTGGAAGCTGGATGTGGAGTTTATTCCTACGACAGGAGATTATGAGGGGAATATCAAGGGAACGGATGCTGGTTTAGTGATTGGGGACAGGGCGTTTTTACAGCGTAAGGTGTCTCCTTATATTTATGATCTGGCGGAGCATTGGATCAGGTATACGAGTTTGCCGATGGTGTTTGCGGCGTGGATTAGTAATAAGCCGTTGCCAATAGAGTTTATCCAGCAGTTTAATAATGCGAATGGGATAGGGATTAGTAATATTCCGGCGGTGGTGGCAGAGAATCCTTTTGGGGAGTATGATCTGACGACTTATTATGTGAAGAATCTGAGTTTTCCTTTGACGCCTTCGAAGCGACAGGGGTTGAATAGGTTTATAGGGTATTTGCAGCAATAGTGCATTTGAGATAGCAAAAAGAAACCGCTTCTACCGAAGGTAGAAGCGGTTTCTTTTTGGGGTGGGGCCTGCGGGCGGCTGGGGGTAAAAGTTAATGATGGCAAGGTGGACTGGCCGGGTGGGCAAAACGTAATTGATTGCAAGGCGCCTGCGGCCAGCAGGGAAGGGAAATCCAATTATTTTCATTAAATTAGTTACCCACAAACCACGGAAGCATGAAAATAGGTATCCTGGGCAGCGGCCCCGTCGGCCTTACACTTAGTGAAGGCCTGGTCAGGGCAGGACATGAAGTGATCCTTGGCACCCGTAACCCTTCCAAAGAATCCCTGCAACAATGGATACGCAAAATTGGCAATAACGTTATTGCTGCTCCTTTTCGGGAAGCAGCGGCGCAGGGAGAACTACTCGTCATCTGCACCAGCTGGGCGGGTACCCAAAAAGCCATTGAGGCGGCAGGGTTATGGAATTTCAAAAACAAAGTAGTAGTGGATGTTACGAACCCGCTGGATGGGAAAGGCCCCGATCAGCAGGGAAGGCTGAGTTTTTCTATCGGGCATACTAATTCTGCGGGAGAGCAGCTGCAAGCGTGGTTGCCACCAGATGCACATGTGGTGAAGGCATTGAGTTGTATCGGACATGAGTCTATGTTCCGGCCACAACATGAGCAGGATGCACCTACCATGTTTATTTGTGGGAATAAAAGACAGGCGAAGACGACGGTGACTGAATTATTACAGCAAATGGGGTGGATTGATATTGTGGATATGGGTAGTATTGAGATGAGCAGGAATATTGAGCCACTGAGCATTTTGTGGTATGCTTATGGGTTTAGAACAGGGACCTGGCAGCATGGGTTTCGGTTGGTGAAAAAGCCTTCTTAGCGGTATAAGAAATGATAGGTTTCGGTTGGTTAAAAAGCCCTCTTAGCAGGAAAGTAAAGCATGACTTCCGGTCAGAAAAAAGGCCCTCCTGAGTGGAAGGCCCTTTACAAACTCATAAACCAGTTTAGATCTGTTTAACATGTATGTAAAAATTCGGATCTACCTTAAAATCCTTTTTATTCGTCATGGTAAACTGTGTTGATTGCCAATGCTTACCCGGATAAATAAACTGATACCCTCTATCATTCAGCGTCACCTTCACCGGCATATTGAAATTCTCCACATCCGTCACCCACCTGAACTGTAACTCATTCCCATTAAAATGATATTCCAGCGTAGGAATCGTCGTATGCATCAGGTATTGCTCAAACACCTTCGTAAAGTTCATCTGTGTACGGAAATTCAGGTAGTCAAGAATATCCTTCGTCGTGACCGTCTGGTGCCAGAATGCCTGGTTCATTCCTCTCAACACATCTCTGAATACATTGTCGTTGTTCACGATCTGTCGAATGGTATGCACCATATTCCCCCCTTTATAATACATATCCCCACTACCTTCCGCATTTACTCCGTATGGTGCAATGATCGGCTCATCATTCCTGATATTCTGCCGCACACCTGTAATATATTCGAAAGCAGCCTTTCTACCGAACTCACACTCAGTATATAACGTCTCTGAATAGTTGGTGAACGCTTCATGGATCCACATATCCGCAATGTCCTTGCTGGTAATGTTGTTTCCAAACCACTCGTGGCCACTCTCATGCACGATGATAAAGTCCCACTTCAAACCCCAGCCACTGCCAGACAGGTCACGCCCCTTATACCCCCAGCCGAAGCCATTACCATAGGCCACACCACTCTGGTGCTCCATACCTAAATGCGGTGCTTCGATCAGCTTATAGCTATCCTGGTAAAATGGATATTTACCAAACCAAAACTCAAAGCATTGCAGCATTTTCTTCACTTCTTCAAAGTGAATAGTCGCCGTATCTACATTATAATCCAGTACCCAATAGCTCAGGTCCAGTTTACCGCCTTCACCATTGTAGGTATCTTTGATCTCTTTATAGTTCCCGATATTCAGCGCTACATCATAGTTATTGATCGGGTTGGACACATACCATATGTAGGTATCGGTTCCATCTTTATTAGATACCTTCTTCTTCAAACGGCCATTAGACACATCTACAAGGAAGTTTGGCACCGTCACGGCAATCGTCATATCATTCGGCTCATCTGACTGGGTATCTTTGTTAGGCCACCAAACGCTTGCACCAGTACCCTGGCAGGCAGTGGCGATCCATGGACGGCCATCCTTGTCTTTGCGCCAGATGATACCGCCATCCCATGGTGGATTTACCGCTGTTTTAGGACGGCCATGGAAAAAGATCGTTACTTTCTTCGTGCTTCCCTTTGGTTGCTGTGCCAGTGTACGCACCATCACGGCATCGCCATCACGCTCGTACGCCAGCTTCTGTTTATCCTGCATGACACTGTCCACTTCCATAGGCAACTGCAGATCTATCTGCATAATACTATCAGGCTTATTAATAAAATAGGTAATAATGTTATAGCCTCCCAGGGTACTATCTTGTGCATTTAGCGCCACATGAAGATCGTAGTTCTGTACATCCCACCATTCCCTGGCAGGGGTGATTGAACCACGGAGTGTATCCGCATGGGTGAAGGTCCTCTCCTGGGCGCTAACCGAGAAGGCTGTAGTGATGACCAATAAAAGCAACAGTATGCCACGCATAGAAATTGATATTTTTATAACGGAAAGATATTAATTTTCAGTTTAATGAGCATACAACGTTTTTTAATAATATGGGCAACAGTATTCCTTTTCAGTAGTTGTCAGACCAAACAGGCTGAAAAACGGCAGGTATTCAGGTACAATGTGGTAGACGGTATTGCCACCCTTGATCCGGCATTTGCGAAGAACCAGTCTATCATCTGGGCGGTCAAACAATTATATAATACCCTCGTGGAACCGGATCAGCAATTGCAGATCAGGCCTTCGCTGGCCCAAAGCTGGGAAGTATCGCCAGATGCAAAGGTGTATACCTTTCACCTGCGTACGGATGTTTTCTTTCATGATAATGATGTATTCCCCGGTGGCAAAGGAAGAAAGATGATAGCGAGCGATGTGGTGTATAGCTTACAACGTATTATGGATCCGGCTACCGCCTCTGCAGGGGCCTGGATCTTTAATGGTAAGGTCGATAAAGACAAAGGCTTTGAAGCCCTGGATGATTCAACTTTCAGACTCACTTTATTGCAACCGTTTCACCCGGTATTGGGTATTCTCAGTATGCAATATTGTTCTGTTATCCCACATGAAATCGTTGAGAAATATGGTAAGGATTTCAGAAAACACCCCTGTGGTACAGGGCCGTTTCAATTTGATTACTGGGAAGAAGGGCAGGCCTTGGTATTACATAAGTTCCCGCATTATTTTGAAAAAGGACTTCCTTATTTAGATGCCGTGAAGATGAGTTTCCTCGATAACAAGGCGACCGAATTCCTGTTATTCCGGCAGGGGCAACTGGATTTTATGAATGATATCGATGCGTCTTTTAAAGATGAGGTACTGAATAAGAAGGGAGAGTTAAAAAAGGAGTGGGCCGGGAAGATGATCCTGGATAAGGCGCCGCAACTGAATGTGGAATATTTTGGGTTCCTGTTGGATAGTACCAAAATCCATCAATCGCCTACGCGGTTAAAAAATATCCGTCTCGCCATTAATTATGGTTTCGACAGGGCGAAGATGATCACTTACCTCCGAAATGGTATTGGTACGCCTGCCAATGCAGGATTTATTCCCCAGGGCTTACCTTCATTTGATACAAGTAAAGTAAAAGGATATAGTTATAATCCTGCGAAAGCCAGGCAGTTATTAAAAGAAGCCGGATACCCGGAGGGCAAAGGATTGCCGCCGATCAAACTATTGTCTATTCCTATTTATGAGGATTATGCCAACTATGTAGCGAACCAGCTGCAGCAAATAGGTATTACCGTACAGGTAGAGGTATTACAAAAAGCATTGTTGCTGGAGCAAACCGCCAAATCGGATGCGCTTTTCTTCAGAGGTAGCTGGATGGGAGACTATGCAGATGCAGAGAACTACCTTGCCGTGTTTTACAGCAAAAACCCGGCGCCGCCGAACTATACGAGATATAAAAACCCAGCGTACGATAAACTCTACGAAGCCGCCTTGCAGGAGAACAATGACAGCGTGCGGTACAGCCTTTATAACCAGATGGATAGGATGATAGTGGCAGATGCGCCTGTGGTGCCGTTGTTTTATGATGAGGTCATTCACCTGATCCAGCCAAATGTGGAGGGGATGGAAACTAACGGGTTAAATCAGCTGGAATTACGGAAGGTGAGGATAAAGCAATAACGAACTGAGCCAGCTTAAATTGCCCGAACTACGTCTGCAATAGTAAATTTTAACATTTTTTTGACCCTTATGTATGGCCGTATAACCAACTATTGTAAACTATCTCTATGGTTATTACGTAATTAATGATGGTATTTATTTTATCTTCGGCCCCTTATTGATCAAAAAAATTAAAAAGAGTTAATGACGGCGATATTGATATTTTTCTTCGCGCACTGGTTCCTGTCGCTTTTCTTCCATACCTTTTTCCTGCACAGGTATGCATCCCACCAGATGTATACGACAAGTAAGTTCTGGGAAAAAGTATTCTATTTTTCTACCTGGTTTTTCCAGGGAAGTTCTTACCTGGTACCCCGTGCGTATGGTGTGATGCACAGAATGCATCATGAGTTTAGTGATACGGAGGAAGATCCGCATTCACCACACTTCTTCAAAGATGTTTGGGCTATGATGGTGCATACACGTGAAATGTATAATGATTTTCTGAACGGAAAGCGGGTAGCTAGTGAAGAGTTTACCAAAGATCCGCTGCCTGTGTGGAATGCGATGGATAAATTCGGTGATAATAACATTACCCGTTTGGCCTGGATAGGTATATATATTGGATATTATGTAGCGTTTGCACCCAGTTTCTGGTGGTATTTGTTACTCCCTATTCATTTCCTGATGGGTCCTGTACAGGGCGCGGTAGTGAACTGGTGTGGTCATAAATATGGTTATCACAGTTTTGATAATGGGGATCATTCAAGAAATACTTCTCCATGGGGTATCCTGTTGTTAGGTGAGTTGTTCCAGAATAACCACCATAAGTATAAGGATAGTCCGAACTTTGCAAAGAAGTGGTTTGAGTTGGATCCAACTTATCCGGTGATGAGATTGATGCATTGGGTGGGGATTATTAAGATCAAATCCAGAGAAGCTAAGGTGGTGAGTATGAAGGCTGCGGCTTAACCAGATAAAGAGCAAACAAAAAGAGGGGGGAATCATGAATAAATGCAACTCCTGAGAAACGCATAAAATGGATCTGACTCCATCAGGTATCCGAATTAATAGAGGGTGTATCTAACTGTGATACACCCTCTTTTTTGTTTGGTGGGCCTGCCGGCCGGCTAAAAGGCGTTAAAACTTTCTGAAATACCCATACTTCGCCATCCCCAACATCGGCTTATCGCCATTCGTATCTCCATAAGCATAAATATCATCATAACCATTCAGGTCGAATGTCTGCTTAATCCGTTCCACCTTTTCAGGGCCATTGCAATTCAACCCATGTATCTTTCCGGTAATCAATGCATTGCGTACTTCTAGCCGGGTACCGATACAAACAATTCCCAGGCTGCTACACCACGGTTCCACCCATTCCTCTGCTGAAGCTGTCACGACTGCTACCTGGTGTCCCTGTAGCAGGTGTTGGCGAATGGCCTGCAGGGCATTCTGCTTTACCAGCTCAGGCAATTTTTCTGCACAAAACGCTGCACATTTATCCCGAAAAGTATCTACCTGTGTGCCTCCAAAGAAAAACCGAAATACCATTTCCTTCATTCGCTGAGTGGAAATCAGTTTCATCTTAAAAGCCACTAGGGCAGGGGAGAGCAGGGCCATTCCAATATTCAAAGCAGCACTACCTTTATGAAAACGGATGATCTCAAAGAGCGTATCCTTTGTTGTGATCGTCCCATCAAAATCAAAAAATGCGATGGATGGCTTCATTATAATTTTAGTTTTTTAAAAATGCCTTCCGGTATCGACTTGATGATGAGCATGATATATCGCCAGAACCACTTTGTGTAAAGAACATTTTTCTTTTTGGCAGCGGCCTTATATACATCTTTTGCTACAGCATCTGGCTGTGCCGTCAGCAATGGCGGCATCTTCAGGTGTTCCGTCATACGGGTATACACAAACCCCGGTTTTACAGTGAGCACGTGCACGCCCTTGTGAAAGAGCCGGTTGCGCAAGCCACTGAGGTAAGTGGTGAAACCCGCCTTGGAACTACCATAAATATAATTGCTCTGACGACCACGTTCGCCTGCTACAGAACTGATACCCACGATGGTACCCGCACCTGTTGCAGCATAATCGTCCGCCACTATATTTAAGATAGACACCGCCCCGGTGAAATTGGTATGAATAATACGGGCCGCTTCTGACCAATTGGATTGTGCCTTTACCTGTTCGCCGAGGTAGCCGTACACGCAGATCGTGATATCCGGTTTAACGGGCAGCCCCGCATAAAAAGCAGCATGACTATCAAAATCCGTCGCATCGAATGCATAGCTTTCGACCTTGATATGATAGCGAATTTGTAGATCCTGTTGTAACGGGTAGAGGGAATCAACGTTTCGGGCGGCCAGCTGGAGATCGTATTTCCCGCCGGCATACTGTCTGGCAATAGCTACGGCCATGTCAGACCCCGCGCCCAATATGAGTGCAGTAGGCATATTCTAATGTTCGGTTAAGACGGTGAAATGAATCAATTGATACCCAGTCGTTCAGACTGTACAGAATGGAAAATATTATCACCGTTGTAAGCTTTTACAATTTCTGCAAATCGCTGTGCATTGGGATAACTCTGCCAGAATACTTCTTTCTTCATCCGGGCATCTTTGGAAAGGTACAACCTTCCACCGTATTGGAGCACCACAGCATCCAGTTCATCCAGGAAAGCAAAGAGTCCTTTGCGTACCGGGAAGTCCAGCGCCAGGGTATACCCTTGTCTTGGGAATGAGATCAGATCGTCCTGGTGACCAAATACTTTCAGTACCGCCAGGAAAGAACCCAATCCGGCATCGCTGATGCGCTTCAGAATTTCCACGAGACCTTCCTTCTTATCCAATGGCAGCACGAACTGGTATTGTACAAAACCAGCTTTGCCATAGCCACGGTTCCAGTGCAAAATTGCATCCAGCGGGTAGAAGAATGGTTCGTAAGGGATCACATTGTTGATCTCCCTTTTGGTATTCTTTGCATAATACAGCCAGTTGAAGGCCTTCACCGTCAATGTGTTGAGGGCAAACGATGGGAAATTGAACGGAACTGTCAGGGGGCGTTTTTCAGGCAGGTTCAAAGGGGCTGCCTGTTGTTGGGCATTCAGTTCCTCCTTAGTAGCATGTTCACCTACGATGAGTATACCACGGCCAAAACTATCGCCTTTTTGCAGGCAATCGATCCAGGCCATGCTGTAGGTATACTGGTTATATTCTTCAAAGAGGCGGATCAATTCGTCCAGGTTTCTGGCTTTGATCTGCTTCTGTTTGATATATGCAGTTTCAATTTTCTTGAGGCCGAATTTCACACGGGTAATAATGCCGGTTAGTCCCATACCGCCGCAGGTAGCCCAGAACAGGTCGGGCAATTTGTCTTTCGAGCAGGTAAGGGTTTCCTTTTTACCAGTGATAACGTCCATATCGATGATGTGGTTCGAGAACGAGCCTTCCGCATGATGGTTCTTACCATGAACATCGGAAGCTACAGCACCACCTACGGTAATAAACTTTGTACCGGGAGTGACAGGGAGGAACCAGCCTTCAGGCACCACGATCCGGAGGATCTGGTCTAAAGTGATACCCGACTGGCATTCAAAGACGCCGGTCTCAGTATCGAACTGCAACACCTTGTCAAACTTAAGAGTGGAAATACTATTAGTAGCCAGCGAGGCGTCACCATAGCAGCGGCCGTTGCCGCGGGCAATGATGGAAGAATGTGAGGAAATCATGTCCTCAACCTGATCTACCTGCGTAAATGTTGTCTCATCGCAGGAGATGACGGGGTAGTTGCCCCAGTTTGCTAACCGTTTTTCCATTACTCAAAAAAACTTTTGTTAGTGGGTAAATAAATAAGCACATAAAAACTCAGCACCCACAGGAGTATGGTTAATTGTATGAAACGGTCTTTATATAGGATTTTGGTGGGAGAACCTGTATTGTTCTCTACGTATGTTATTTGCAAATATCGTAATAATCCGCCAATTACGAACAGGCAGGTATAGTAAAGGCGATATGTCTTGAAGCGGATCATGGTTTCTGGTGCCATGGTATACATGAGGTAAGCCACGATGATCACGGCAGAAACCAATGACAGCATGACGTTCATGAAGTCAAGGTTATAGCCGGCGGCGGCTTTTCGCATTTCCTGGCCGGTGCTGGTTTTGATCAGCACATCGTCGCGGCGCTTGGCTACGGCCATAAAGAGTGCCAGCAGGAAAACCATGATCATGAGCCATTCAGATACCGCTACATTGGCAGCCACCCCGCCTGCCTTGACACGCAATACAAAGCCGATGGATAAGATCAGGATGTCGAGGATACTGATGTTTTTTAATCCGAAGGAATATAGCAGGTTGATAATGAAGTAAATGCCTGTTACAAACAGGAATTTGGGTTTCACATACCAGGCTAATAAACCGCCGATCAGCAGACAAAGTACAAAGAATACGAGCGCCATTGGTTTGGAGACAGCACCTGATGCAATCGGGCGTTTGCACTTGACAGGATGGCGACGATCGGCCTCCACATCATTATAATCATTGATAATATAAATGCTACTGGCGATGAGACTAAATGCAAAGAAACCGAGGAGTACTTCGACAACTTTGGCATAGTCGAATATTTCGCCAGCAAAGAAAAGGGGTATGTATAAAAACAGATTTTTTGCCCAATGGGAGGGTCTTAATAATTTTAAATATTGCACGGGGATAAGTTCTTAATAACCGTGCCAATATACGATGGTTTATGGAACAACTGCGTGAAAAAAAGCTATTTTCCGGTTAATTCTCCTATTTTTGGTCCGTTCAATACAATTTTACACTCGTTTTTATCCCCGTTTTTGTATGCCGTCAACTTATGCTCCGTTCAGCCGAAAGAGCGCTTTTGTTACAGAAATTGCAATCATTATCGGGCTGGCGTTGTTCCCCCTTTTTGTTCCCTTACCTTACAGGGTCAATATCTTTTTATCCTGGGAAGGGGCTTATCGTATTTCCCAGGGTCAGGTACCTTATCGTGATTTTGGGTTGCCATTAGGGTATGGTTTCTGGATCGTACCCGCATTGTTTTTTAAGATCTTTGGACCGCAGCTGGTGACTTTGGTGAAGGCGCAGGTGTTTATGAACATCCTGGCAGGAATCTCTTTCAGGTCTATCCTGAAAAGCCAGGATGTAAAGCCGGTAATACGGATTTTGTCCGTGTTGTTGTTTGTCCTGTCGTATTCTTTCTTCAACTTCTGGCCATGGTATAACCAGACGGTGATCGTGTATGAGTTGGTTGGACTGGCGTTTTTGTTCCGTTACCTGGTGGGACCAAAGGGCCGGGTTCAGTTCCTGCATCTTTTTTTAGCCGCCTTGTTCACCTTCCTGTCTTTCTTTACCAAACAGGACGGTGGTGGCCTGGCATTGTTGCTGTCACTGGCTTTGTTGACCTATAACAGCTTAAATCAGAAGCGGTTATGGGATGTGCCTTTATATATTGCTTTCTATGGTGTAGTCGCTGCGATCTTTATTGGTCCGTTTATTCAATATGGATTTGGATACTGGTTTAACCACGGACAGGCGCCGCATAATAGTCGTTTGTCATTGTACGATATTGTGTCAGAAGTGTTGTACCAGTCACAATGGATCAAGTTCTATATCGTGATGATGGTAGTCGTGTTGTTGCCAGCGTTTAAACAATTCAAAGCTTACTGGCAGGATAGACAGGCGATGTTGTTTACGCTGCTGACTTTAGGTATACTTGCAGAATCGGCTATCTTTCAGGTGACTAGCTACACGCCGCCTGATAATAATATCTTCTTCCATGCATTCGCATTTGCGTTTATTGCGTCCCGCTTAGTGGATCAGTTGCACATTGACCTGGGTAGAAAACCGGCATTTGCGGGTGCGGCATTACTTGTGCTGCTCTGGTGGTCAGGTACCTTCTGGAAATACATGGATAAGGTAGCGAGCCGCTTATTACCACATGATGAATCGGTGAATAAACTGCCGGCGCTACATGCGGATACCTCTTTTGCCGCTTTTGAGCCAATGGTGAGTAAGACGGGGGAGAATGTGGTGTCTCGTAACAACTATATGATCGAATGGGATACGACAGATGTACCTACTTCCAAATGGGTGTTCTCTGATCTGAAAGCGTTTAAAGGAATTTATATGCCGCCACAAACGGTGGAAGGCATGCGGAAACTGATGGATATGCCCGTGGTAAAAAACAATAAAGGACACCTTAAAGTATTGAACATGACGGAGTTAACTCCGTTGGCCGCAGAAATGCCTTATACCCCGGAAACGGGTAGCGATAGTCCACTCTGGTATCATTTGGGTGTAGGGATGTTCAATAAACAGCTGAGTGTGTTCACCCAAAAGGTGAGAAGCCAGTATTATGATGTGGTGTTGTACGAATATGCGCCGGAGAATAATAACTTCTTCCCGTTTGCTTTGCGGTATGAGCTGGAGGCGCATTATAAGAAAGCGGATGTGTTTTTGGCGCCGAGAAGGCCCACGCATGCCATTATAGAGGTGTATGTGAAAGAGTAACCTGATTTTTGAAGGGCTTGTATCAGCCAGATACAGGCTCTTTTTATGTATTTAAATGCTAAATATTTTAGTATTTTTGGCTAAAGTGATTGTCATGCAGGAAAGAGTTCACGAAAAGCTATCCATACTGGCGGACGCTGCCAAATACGATGTAAGTTGTGCAAGCAGTGGCAGCGACCGGAAAAATACAAACAAAGGACTAGGCAACGCCCATCCGGGTATGGGTATTTGCCATTCTTATACACCCGATGGGCGATGTATCTCTCTCTTAAAGATGCTGTTAACCAATTACTGCATTTACGATTGTGCCTATTGCGTATCCCGCAAGAGCAACGATATTAAAAGGGCAGCTTTTACTGTACAGGAGGTCGTGGATCTGACGATCAATTTTTACCGAAGGAATTATATAGAAGGGCTTTTCCTCAGTTCGGGGATATTTAAAAACCCGGATTATACGATGGAACGCATGGTGAGGATTGCTAAAGACCTGAGAACCATACACAAGTTCAATGGCTACATCCATCTCAAAGCCATTCCCGGTGCTAGCGATGAACTGATGAAGGAAGCCGGTATGTATGCAGACCGGTTGAGTGTCAACCTGGAACTACCTACTGAGGAAGGACTAAAATTATTAGCACCGGAGAAAAAGCGGGCGGATATGATCCAGCCCATGAACTTTCTTAAAAATGAAATTATCCGGCTGGATGATGAAAGGAAGGTGTTAAAAAAGGTACCCACCTTTGTACCTGCAGGCCAAAGTACACAGGTCATAGTGGGAGCAGGGAAGGAAACGGATAAGGATATCGTACACCTGGCCTCCCGGTTCTACCAGCAGTTCAGGTTGAAGCGGGTGTATTATTCCGGTTATGTACCCATCAGTAACGATGCCCGCTTACCGGGTTTGCAAAGTCAGGTACCCATGATGAGGGAGAACCGGTTATACCAGGCGGACTGGCTAATGCGGTTCTATGGATTCAATGCACAGGAGTTACTAAATGATACCCATCCTTACCTTGATACCGAGATTGACCCGAAATTATCCTGGGCATTGCGGAACCTTCACTATTTCCCGATAGATATCAATACGGCCGATAAAATGCTGATCGCCAGAATTCCGGGTATAGGTATGAACAGCGTGAACAAGATCATCGCCGCGCGTAGTTTCAGTGCCCTGGGTTGGGATCAGTTACAGCAAATAGGGGTTCAATTAAACCGTGCTAAGTACTTCATTACGTGTAAGAAAGGTGCGATGGAAAAGAAGGATTATACTTCCGAACAGATCCGGCGACAGATCCTGCACCAGTCACATAGCAAGTACCAAAAACTACATACTCCTCAACTTTCTTTATTCTGATATGGAGATTTATCTATATGATGGTTCGTTTGAAGGGTTCTTAACGGCCGTGTTCGATAGTTATAAAAAACAGGGGGTGATCAGGAAGGAAAATACCTTCGTCCCGGACATGTTTGCGACCACCATTTCAGTACAAACTGACCTGGAAAAGGCCGATCGGGTTTGGATGGGCCTTAGCAAAAAACTATCAGCCGATGGTTTACACCAGTTTTTTGCTGCATTTCTCTCAGAAATGGAGGTTATTGAAGATCAATTGTTAAACTATGTTCGTTATGTATTTGAAAACCAGTTGTCTATAGAGCATGATTTTGGTAATGCTTTTGTGCTCTTTGTTGCCCAGACGGCTCGCAAGGTCCATAGAGAGAAGCATCGAATGGAGGCATTTGTACGGTTTCAATTGACGAAAGATGGTATTTATTTCAGCCTGGTCGCCCCGGACTATAATGTGCTTCCTTTGATCATCCGGCACTTTAAAGAGCGATATGCAGATCAGCGTTGGATGATTTATGACAGGGTGAGGAACTATGGAATTTACTATGATCTGGAGAAGGTGGATACTGTTTGGATGGAGATGGATAAACAGGAGGGGATTTGGGATCCGAATGAAAATGACTACCAGGCATTGTGGCAGACCTATTATAAAGGGGCAAATATAGCGGGTAGGGTAAATAGGAAATTGCAGTTACAGCATATGCCTAAAAGGTATTGGAAGTATCTGCCGGAATTGAGGTAGATGTGTCTTCATTCATTTTAAAGCCGGGTAGCTTCCGTATGTATTATGGCTGATTGAGGACGATTTTCGTTAATCAACTAATCAAATAAACTCAACTGGTTGGTATTAAGAACCTATCAATAGGCAGTATGTTGGCCTTTTTCGTTAATCAAATAAACTCAACTGGTTGTTTTTGGGGGGCGGTTTCTCCTTTCCAAATATCGTTCTCCCTCCATGTCTCCATGAATCTTTCCGCTCCCGCTCAACTACCTCATCAAACCGCTCGTTCGGTATAAAATCCTTTTCCAATTGCTGTGACAATACCGACAACTTCCTGATCGCATCCTGCTTATCATTCTGGCCAATCTTCGCCTTATTCACCGCCTCCCGCATCACACTGATCGTTTCATCATACACATTCACCGGCACGGGAAACGGATGTCCATCCTTTCCTCCATGAGCAAAAGAAAACCTTGCCGGGTCAGAAAACCTTGAAGGGGTACCATGTATCACCTCACTCACCAAAGTCAGCGATTGCAATGTTCTCGGACCCACGCCTTCCATCAGTAACAGTGTCTCAAAATCCATCACCTGTCTTTCATGGGCCACCGCCAGCACGGCACCTAACCTTTTCAGATCCACATTTTCTGCCCGCACATCATGGTGCGAAGGCATGGTGAGCTTCCGGATCTCCGGCAATAGTTGTTCAGGAGAAGTCTTTACCAGTTCGATGAGCCCATCCTTCGTTGGCATAGCCGCCTTGTCAGTCAGGTTCAAAATCAGCCCCTGGTTCTTACCATATATAAAGGAATGCGGGGTCTCTGTAAAATTGCGCACCGTTGCCGAATGCCAGTGGTACCTACGCGCCATGCCATTGCCATCATTCATCCCTTGCTGCACCACCGCCCAATCTCCTTCACTTGAAACAATAAAGGAGTGGAGATATAATTGAAAGCCATCCTGCATAGCCGTATTATCTACTTTGGCTGCCAGCTTACTATGTCTTACCAACTCATGGCCTGGTAAACCGGTTTTGTCTGCAATAATGAGCAGCTCCTGCGGTGTGGCCCGGGAATGCTTTCCTTTGCCACCACATATATATATCCCCAGTTCATGCGCCTTAGGGTTTAATGCCTTTTTCAAAGCTCCCATCACGGATGTCGTGATGCCTGAAGAATGCCAGTCCATTCCCAATACACATCCCAATGCCTGAAACCAGCAGGGATCGCTCAATCGTCTCAGTACTTCCGCCTTACCATAGTCAGCGACAATCGTTTCAATAATAGCCCCACCCAGCAGGCTCATTCTGGCTGCCAGCCAGGGTGGCACTGACCCGTAATGTAAAGGTAGATCCGCATACGCACGTGACATAGTCTACAATGGATTTGTTTGCATTTCGAATTGACAAATGTCGGGATTATTCTGAAGGTAATGACTCATTTCTTTCATATCAGCCGGATTACCTTTGATTTCAAACCTGTTTTCAACGATGTTTTGAGAGCGAGACACCATCAAATGCTTGTGAATCATATTAAAACGCTTAAAGATGGACAGGAAATCAAGGTCCTTAGTCTGAGAAGTATCAAAGGAGATGGAAACCGTTTTCTTCTGCTGTACCTTCGAGATCCATTTTTCAATCACTTTCAACCCTTGTAGAACGATCAGCACCAATATGAGTGCTATTGTCACCAAAGTATAGTGACCCATGCCCACCCCGATTCCCAGCGCGGCAGCTATCCAGATGGTAGCAGCGGTTGTAATACCATCAATACTGTAAGTGCCTTTAAAAATAACTCCCGCCCCGATAAAACCGACACCTGTGAGAATATTGGAAGCCACCCGGTCCGGACTTCCGGGCATCCCCAATTCTACCGAAAGTATGGTAAACAGGGTGCTTCCCACACAAATCAGTGTAAGGGTACGCATGCCTGCCGCCTTGTGATGAAATTCCCGCTCCATGCCCAAAAGGGCTCCTGTGAGACAGGAAACTACTACTTTGAGTATCGTAGGTAATTCAATTAATTGAAAGAAAACGTTTTCCATAACCTGTGCTAATTATAATGAGGTGCGCGTTGGCACAATTATTTCAAATAAAATGTGTATTCAACATTATTTGTTCATCCTGACAATCTGGTTAATCATGAAAATGCAAAAAAAAGACCTGGGCACCCAAGCGATCAATTTCCGTCTCGCAGTTTGTAAAGTTTGTATAACCGCATGTTTTGCGATGGCGCTCAGCCTCTTTCTCTTTGCGTGTGAAAGCAGCAATAGCTCAGGTTCTACTGATAGCAGTGCTGCCTCTATGCAGAATGATACAACGACAACTGCACCCGTAGATACAGCAACCATGCCTGTAGATTCAGCCACCCGTCCAGATTCAACAACGAATCACTAAGCTGGTGCGTTTACGCTACTAATTGTGGAAAATAATTCCTCAGAAAACATTGATATTCTTTATAATATAATGTAATTGCATGAAAAAGGTATATATTATTTTAATTGCAGGAGGTGCATTCATTACATCGTGTGGAAACGGGAAAAATTCCGGTACTGATTCTACTACGACAACTGTAGATACTTCGATGACCGGCATCAACCCTGATACTATTCCGGCGGCAGATGTGCCGGCAGGCGCGCCGAATCCGGGAGAAGATTCATCCCGCTATGGCACCGGCACGCAGGACAGCTCTAAAAACAGAAGGCCCCAGTAAATAAATTGTAAATGACGGAACCCTCCGTCATTTATTTTTTATAGCCCGGCCATAATTGACAATAAATACACGTGAATTAGGTTAATAGGCGCTTCCGCTTCGGCGGGAGCGCCTTGCTTTTGGAAATTTCCCCCATATTTGTACAATATTTACTATTCCACCCCGTCATAACCTATATCAGCTCCCTGTAATTATAAAATTGTACTTCGTAATTTATTCTATGGAACAACACCAAGACGTTAAGAAAGCATCATTTAAAAAGACCTTTCGCTTATACAAATACATCAGGCCCTATTGGCCTATGTTCAGCGTAGGCATGTTATTATTATTTATTACCAGTTTATCGAACCTCGCATTTCCACGTTTATTGGGCGACCTGGTAGACAATGGTACTCACACGAAAGACATTTCGGCAATCAACCACACAGGACTTTGGCTCATCGGGTTACTTTTAGTGCAGGGCATCCTGGGTTATTTCAGGATCAACATTTTTGTCAGGGTCACGGAACGCTCGCTGGCTTCCCTCCGCCAGCATGTGTACAACCACCTGATCCGCCTGCCCATGAGTTTTTTCCTGAACCGCAGGGTGGGAGAGCTGGGCAGCCGTATTTCGTCTGACATCTCCCTGCTACAGGAGACGTTTACCACCACCGTCGCCGAATTTATCCGGCAGATCATTATAATAGTAGGAGGTATTGTATTGCTGGTACATACTTCTGCACAACTGACGGTGTTGATGCTGGGCACCCTGCCGGTAATTGTGATCCTGGCCTGGTTGTTTGGCCGGGTGGTACGCAAATATTCCAAACAGGCACAGAGCCAGGTAGCAGAAGCGAATACCATCGTGGAAGAAACCCTGCAGGGGATATTGAATGTGAAGGCATTCGCCAATGAGTTTTTTGAAATGCGGCGGTACCGGCACAAAACTTCTGAAGTAGCAAAAACCGGTATTAAGACAGGTACTTACCGGGGCGCATTTGCCGCCTTTATGATCCTGGGTGTATTTGGAGCAATCGTAGCGGTGATCTGGAGAGGTGCGGTATTAATTGCAATGGGTAACCTGCAACCAGGATTACTGATCTCCTTTGTTTTGTACTCTACTTTTATTGGTGCATCTGTAGCCGGACTGGCCGAAGTATATGCCACCATTCAAAAGACCCTGGGTGCTACCGAACACCTGCTGGAAATTCTCGACGAACCGGCAGAACCCATTACGGATAGTGCGCTGATCTCTGAAAAAGATCACCTGAATGGGGAGATCTCTTTCAATCACCTCGCTTTTCGCTACCCCTCCAGGGACGACCTGAATGTATTGCAGGATATCTCTTTCGACATCGAAGCCGACCAGCAAATAGCTTTGGTAGGTCCAAGTGGAGCAGGCAAGAGTACGATCGCCTCTTTATTATTAAGATTGTATGAACCGGCAGGCGGCAGTATCTCATTCAATGGCCGTGATGCGGCAGACTTCCCCTTGTCTGCATTGAGGAGCCAGATGGCTATCGTACCACAGGATGTATTTCTCTTTGGCGGCACCATTCGCGAAAACATCGCTTATGGCAAACCGGAGGCCACCCCGGACGAAATCATTGCTGCGGCAAAACAAGCTAACGCGTGGGAATTTATACAGCGCTTTCCGGAAGGACTGGATACCGTAGTCGGTGAGAGAGGTATACAATTGTCCGGCGGACAGCGGCAAAGGATTGCCATAGCCCGGGCTGTGCTGAAAGATCCAAGGATCCTGATACTGGACGAAGCCACGTCTGCACTGGATTCTGAGTCAGAAAAGCTGGTGCAGGATGCACTCGAAAAACTGATGCGTGGTCGGACTTCTATAGTGATCGCTCATAGGTTGGCGACTGTACGCCAGGCAGATAAGATTATCGTGCTGGATAAAGGCCGCATTATAGAGCAGGGTACACACCAGGAATTGCTCATGGTAGATGGGGGATTGTATAAAACCCTGAGTGAGATGCAGTTTACCCATTGATCTCATATAAGAAGGGGATGTATGATAAGTAACAGGAAGGCTATGAGAATTGCATGTACGAAATTCCCGACATCAGTAAAGATAGCCTAATAAAAATGGGGCGTTCCGGAGTATGGGACGCCCCTTTCTTATATATCAGAGATAAGGCTTCATCTCTTCTTCAATATTCATTCTCAATGCCATGAGCTTTTTAGCATAAGCTTCCATTTCAAGTGCGGCAGGCGTTTCGGGATGCCATTTGGGTACCGGAACCGTCTTGCCGTGATCATCAACGGCAGCGAACACCATTACACAGTGGGTTGTTTTGATCCTGTCATGCTGGCGGGGATTGCCTGCGGACACGTTGATGGCGATGTGCATACTGGTGTTGCCGGTGTAGATCACAGTAGCATTGATTTCTACCATGTCGCCAATCTGGATAGGACGGATAAAACGAATACCCCCAACATACACGGTCACACAATACTGACCGCTCCAATTAGCTGCACATGCATATCCTGCCTGGTCAATCCATTTCATCACGGCGCCCCCGTGAACCTTTCCGCCGAAATTAACATCCGATGGCTCTGCGAGGAAACGCAGGGTCACTGTGTTACTGATTGTATCTGTCATAGTGCGCGATTTGAACATTGCAAGATACTCATAAATAAAAAAGCAGCGCCCCCAAATATTGAAGGCGCTGCAAAAACTACTACAAACAAATTGATCGCTGACGCTTGCCTGTCAGTAATCAGAAATCATTTACTGAATCAGAAATCACCATTTCCTCCCTGTTCTTCTCCCTTCTTATTCTCTTTCTTTTTTCCAGCATCTATCTTACCAAATCTCCAGGACACATTCAACCGTGCTTCGCGGGTAGCACGCTTGCGATAATATTCCTGCTCAGAATAATCAGTATTTGTGTAATTGATACTACGGTCTGTATTGAAAATATCATTGATACCCATGGACACCACCAGTGATCTGTCTTTCAGGAACTCCTTGCGCAGCGCTGCATCCACGGTATATTTTCCGGCTCTTTCTCCCTGGGCCATAATCTGTTTGGACTCATAGATGCCAGTAACCTGCAAGGTGGTTCTATACGGCAATTTGTAATTCGTATTGATCTTACCAAAGAAGATAAACCCTGAATTTGTCAGGTTCGTCTGCAGGTTGGAAGCATTGATCTTCGTCTGTGCCATGTTCAGGTTCGTGGTCACATCCCAGTCTTTGGTCAACTGGTTACGCACGGTAAACTCTGCACCATAAGCATTCCTTGTATCTGCATTCACAGGGTAAGTCAATACTACTTTCTGTGCTACACCATTCACGGTAATCGTGGTATCAGATGAGTAATCGGTGATCGCATTCTTTGTATTACGGAAATACAATGACACCATTACATTGTGCTTTCGATTGAAATCTTTCAGATAGCTAAACTCAAATGAATTGGTGAATTCAGGTTTCAATGTCGGGTTACCACGGCTAGCACTCTGGGCGGTGTAATTCAGGTTAGGCAACAGATCCCTGAACCATGGACGACGTACACGACGTGTGTAATTCAGCTGCAGCTCATGATCACCTTTGAACTTCTGAGATATAAACATACTGGGAAACAGGCTGATAGGGTAGCTGATCTTATAATTACTTTTAGTCGTGCTGGTCATATCACCACTGTAATAAGACTGTTCTCCTCTCAAACCTCCCATGTAACCAAAGTTGCCCAGCGAACCGGAGTAGCTGATGTAACCCGCGTTGATGGTTTCTTTGTAATGATAGTTGTTAGAGAGTGAGCTATCGTAAACGTAGTCTCCGGTAGCGTTGTTCAGTCCCATGGTAGTCAGCGTATTATTAAAGATACGGCTGGTGGTACGCAAACCTGCTTCAACCTTTGAAGTTTCAGACAGCGGATTTACGTAGTCAATCTGACCTGTCACATAAGTGGTGTTACCACCTCCATACGCATATCGCTTAGCAGGGGCGGTAGGTGTATCGATTGCAACATGATCCAGCGTATAATATTGTAAAGAATAATCACTACCATCCTTGCTGGTGGCATAGTTGTAATTGAAATCTGCCGTCAGCTCGTGACCCTGTTTTGCAAAAGTATGTTTGTAACCCAACTGACCGGCATAGTTGCGGAAGTTGTGGTTATCATTGTCAACACCTGAACCATATCTTACCTGCTCTTTGCCGGTGTTCAGGTTGTACAGCATCAGGTTATTATCATTACGGAAATCGCCTGCGTTGATGCTGGTACTGATGCTAAAAGTATTGCGGTTGTCCATGAACCAGTCAAAGCCGATACGGCCATATTGAAATTTACGGCTCTGGTCACCATTTTCATATTGGTCCAGGTAAGTAGTGGTATCAGTACCGATGTTTTTACGGAACAGGTGTTCATTAGAAGAACCTTTACGGGAACGCACATTATAACTCAGGGAGAGATTGAACTTTTCACGACGGATACTGAAATCGAAACCGCCATTCACACCACCCAGAGAAGAAATACCTGCGTTCACCTGTCCGTTGATGCCTGCTTTCCTGTTTTTCTTCAATACTATATTTAATATACCGCTCACACCTTCCGCATCATATTTTGCAGATGGGTTGGTGATCACTTCGATATTCGCAATTGCATCTGCAGGAATCTGATCCATGGTGAGGGTAGTAGGGCGGCCGTCAACAAAAATGGTCGGAGAACCATTACGGACAGTCACATTACCGTCAATGTCTACACTTACAGCCGGTACCTGTTTCAAAACGTCGGTGGCGGTACCGCCTACGCTGGAAATGTTTTTTTCCACGTTGAATACGCGTTTATCAATCGCCATGGTGTAAGCGGGTTTTTCACCTACGATCTCTACAGCAGCCAGAACTTTCGCATTAGTGCCGAGCTTGATATTACCAACATCGATAATATTATTTTTCGATGTTAAGGTAATTGCTTTATAAACGGTAGAATACCCAATGAAATTTACCTTCAATAAATACTTTCCTGTAGGAATTACAGGGAAATTAAAATCCCCGTTTGGTTTCGAGAGCATACCGGTCACTACGCTGGAATCGACAGCGCGCAGGATGGCAACGGAGGCATACTCGATGGGAGTATTGGATTGTTCATCCATCAATTTCCCCTGAATAGACCCATTTTCAGGTGATTGGTGGTTGTTTTGTTGAGCATAAGAAAATGATAGAAATGACAGCGTCATTCCCATACATAACGAGACAAATTTGTGCATGATCCAAATAACTTTTCTAATGTAAGCCTGTAACTGGAGCTAAAAATAAATGTTTTATAAAAAGTTTCCTGTGATAATGGATGAATGGCGAACATGATTGATGTATCTTTACAGCCGGACCGTTACAATTTTCGAATAGCAAATTTTTATGTCTAACGCCTACCAGCCAGATTGGGATTTATACACTTGTCACATAGATGACCACCCGGCCATTATAGGGCTAGACCTCGACCTACGGCGATTCGCACCGCTGAACAGTAAACCGCATGCTATTTATGTGTCTGTATATTTGAATACTCCCCGGGCCGATGGGTTTCCACAGGGAGAAGAGTTTCAAGTGTTGGGTGAAATTGAGGACAGCCTGGTCAAAGGATTGGAATCAAAGCTGAATGCACACTTTGTGGGCAGGACGATTTCCAATGGTGTAAGAGATTTTTATTTTTATTCCGGTGACACAACATTATATGATAAGCATATAGCTGATGTGATGATCGGATTTCCTAATTATCAATATGATTTTGGAGTAAAGGAAGATCGTACCTGGGAATTGTACTTTGATTTCCTGCTACCAGACAAGGTAGAGTTCCAGCGAATACAGAACCGCAAGGTGCTGCGCACGCTGAAACAACATGGGGATATTGAGGAAAAAGCCAGACACATTGATCACTATATTTATTTCAATTCGGAAGAAGACAGGGAGCGATACTGGCAGCAGATCAGCAAAGAAGGATTTGTTGTGCAGCAGCGTAACCTGAGTGGTAATGAAGAACGGCCTTACAGCCTGCATGTATCCAGACATGACTGTACAGATGAACGAAGCATTAATGCTGTCGTGCTTTTGCTGTTTGAACTGGCACAAGCGATCAATGCAGACTACAATGGCTGGGAAACGACGGTTGTAAACAGTTAACCTGTTTCCGATAGTCCATTTATTGGATCAAATCGCTTATGTCTATGGCATAAGCGATTTTTTCGCGCGTGTAGGTTCGTGATTTTTATTTAGATTACTTACAACTGTTGTATGCTCTTTGCTAAGAAGTGCAGATAAGTTATTATACGAGTGGGAAATCGATCAAAAATATTGTTGCACTTTCTGGTTTGCTGTTGCCTGGCTATGCCGTTACTTATTCGGCAAGCATATGGCAGCACGCGAAAGGATACGGTTATTATTCCACGTTATTTATATAGCGCTTCCCCTTCCAGGGATACTCTACCAACCAGGTTATACAAGCCGATCGCAGATACCATTCCCATTCCCATTCCGTTATTTAAACCCAAACCACCTTCCAGAAGCTGGTTCCATCGTGTAGCGGAGTATAGAGATTCCCTGCGTCGCAGGGATTACCGCGACTCCCTGATCCGGAAAATGACCCGGCAGAACGCACCGGAACCACCTACTACAGACAGCAGTATTATTAAGAGTGAACAGTATTTCATTCCTTTTACCGGGAGGGTGATCCGGGATATCTATTATCGTAAGGTAAATGTATTCGGTCCGCAGAACATACGGGACACGGCGTTTACGACTTCCATGAAGCTGATCAAACTCGCCAACCGCCTTCACTATAATACGGAAGAATGGGTGATACGGCAGGCATTGTTCTTTAAATCGGGCGATACCCTGAACCCTTACGAAATGTCGGACAATGAGCGTTACCTGCGTAGCCGGCCGTATATGCAGGATGCCCGTTTGTATATTATCAATGCCGGCGCCAGCCCGGACTCACTGGATCTGTTGGTGGTGACCAAAGATGTATTTGAATATGGTGTTGATGTCGGCGAAGCCAGTACTTCGGCAGTGAGAACCACTGTTTATAATAATAACCTGTTTGGTGCCGGCCAGGAATTGCGTGTTGGCGCCTATTGGAAGAATAGCTATAACCCGCCCTGGGGATCGGAGGTGAAGTATACGAAATACAATGCATTGGGCACCTTTGCCGATATCTCGCTGGGGTATACGACACTCAATAACTATTTCCCCCTGGATTCAGGGGTGTTTGAAGGCGCGTATTATTTAAATATCAACAGGCCACTCTATAACTCGTCTGCCGATTGGGCAGGTGGGATCGGGTTGAGAAGGAGCTTCTCTATCAACGCCCGTGAACAACCTGATACTATTTACAGGGATTACAAGTACGAATTGCTGGAATTATGGGGAGGTTACAACCTGATCAAGCAGGACAAACATAACCTGAACAATCAGCGTCCTAACCTGGCTATTCTGCTGGCACATTCCAACCAGATGTTCCTTAAAACGCCCAGGCAGCCAATTTATAAGTTCGATCCTATTTATAATAATCACCGTTATTACCTGGCGCAGGCCATTGTATTCCGGAATGAGTTCTTCAAGTCTACCCATTTCTTTGGGTTTGGCAGAACGGAGGATATTCCACTGGGGTACAATGCGAGTGTGACCTCTGGTTGGGAAACCTGGAAAGGACGTACCCGGGCTTATGCCGGTATTGAAGGACAGAAGTTTTGGGTCACAAAACTAAAAGGGATCTTTAACGCCCAGGTCGGGGTAGGTACTTTTTATCAGAATGGCAGGTCAGAAGATGCGGTGATTCATACCAAACTGGAATATTACAGTCGTTCATTCAGGTTAGGGAAGGGCCGGTTCAGGGAATTTGCCTATTTTGATTACCTGGGAAACCCTAACCCATATTTTTATAAGCCCCTGCAGTTAAATATGGAACATGGGATCTATGGATATAAAGGGGTTCCACTGACTGGTTATCAAAGAGTCAACCTGAGATCAGAGACGGTGTATTATAGTCCACTGAAAGTGCTGGGCTTTAAGTTCAACTGGTTTACCACCTTACAGGCTACCCAGATGACGATCAATAGTAACAATGTGTTTAAGAATCCCATTTATACCGGGGTGGGGTTGGGTTGTAGAATCAAAAATGAAAACCTGCCGCTTAACACACTCCTGTTTGATGTTAATTATTTCCCAAATGCACCGGCTCCTGTAAAACCTGTTTACTTTGAAATTACGACGACGGTGGATTTCAGGTTTGATATTTTTACACTGAAGATGCCGAATTTTATTAGTTTCAGGTGATTGATTTTTTTATTTTTATGATCACCAGCTTGGAAGTAGGTGTATTACTTTTATCGGCCACGCTATCCAGCGGTACGAGTGCATTTGTCTCCGGAAAGTAAGTGGCGGTGCACCTTTCAGGAATGTCGTACAGGACCACTAAAAAGTTCCTCACTACTCTTTCCACACCCCCAAAATTATTGTATAAGTCCACCTTATCTCCTCCTTTTATTTTATGTTTCGCCGCTTCGGCTTCGTTCATGAGTATCACACGACGCTCCTGGTAGATACCTCTGTACCGATCGTCCAGACCATAAATAGTGGTATTGAACTGGTCGTGGCTCCGGATGGTCATCATCATGAATTCATCGTCATTTAAGGTGGTTCGGGTCACAGGGGCCACATTGAAGTTCGCCTTCAGGTTCGTGGTATTGTATTTCCCTTCGCGGGCGCCGTTGGGCAGGTAAAAGCCACCGGGGTGCCGTACCCGTTGGTTATAATTATCAAAACCCGGGATGACCCTTTCCAGGTCGTCACGGATATAATCATAGTGACGGCTGTAACGTGGCCAGTCGACTACAGTGCGATCTTTTAAAGTGGCCATGGCGAGCCTGCATACGATCGTGGGTTCACTGAGTAGCTGGTCAGAAATGGGAGACAGGTTCCCTTTGGACATTTGAACGACTCCCATGGAGTTTTCGCAGGTCACGAATTGTCGTTCTCCATTTATGGTGTCTTTGTCACTACGGCCGAGGGTGGGTAAGATAATGGCTTCCCTGCCATGTACCAGGTGACTTCTGTTCAGTTTTGTAGATACGTGTACGGTCAGGTTACAGTTGCGTAACGCATTGGCCGTCTGCACGGTATCGGGAGTGGCTGAAAGGAAGTTGCCACCCATGGCAAAGAATACCTTGCCTTTGCCGTCGCGCATGGCGCGGATAGCAGCGACTACATCCCAACCATGTTCCCTGGGAGGATCGAAACCGTATACTTCCTGGATTTTATCCAACAGCGCCTTCGACGGTCTTTCGAAAATACCGACGGTACGATCACCCTGCACATTGCTATGACCGCGTACCGGGCAGGTGCCGGCGCCGGGTTTGCCAATACTGCCTTTTAACAATAGCAGGTTGACGATTTCTTTGATGGTGTCAACGGCGTTTTTGTGTTGGGTGAGTCCCATGGCCCAGCAGGCAATGATTTTCTTTTTATGTACTAAAGCATGGACGGCAGCTTTTATTTGTGCTAAGGACACACCGCAGTCATTGACTAACTGATCTAAGTTTTGTTCCTGTAAATGAGCGATGTAGGCTTCGTATCCGCTGGTATTGTTTTGAATAAATTCAGGGTCGAATACGGTGCCGGGATGGGTTTCTTCTTCTTTTAGCAGGAGCAGGTTGATGGCTTTAATCAGTGCCATATCTCCATTGATCTTTACCTGCAGGAAGATATCTGTAAGGTGACTATCAATGTGGAGCATACCTTTCACCGTTTGCGGATTCATGAATCCGAGCAGGCCGGTTTCTTTTAATGGATTCGCAGAGATAATGGTCACGCCTTTTGCTTTTGCCTTTTGCAGGGCGGTGAGCATGCGGGGGTGATTTGTACCGGGATTTTGTCCTAAAATGAAAATCACTTCGGCTTCGTATAGGTCATCGAGTGTGACGGAGCCTTTGCCGATACCGACAGATTCGATGAGGGCGACACCACTGGATTCGTGGCACATGTTGGAACAATCAGGGAGGTTGTTCGTACCATATTCCCTGACGAATAATTGATATAGAAAAGCCGCTTCATTGCTGGTACGGCCGGAGGTATAAAAGATGGCTTCATTGGGAGAGGACAATACATTGAGATGAGCGCCGATTGTTTCGAATGCTTTGTCCCAGGTGATGGGGGTATAATGGGTGGCGCCTTCGGCGAGGTACATGGGCTGGGCCACACGACCTTTTTTACCGATTTCGTAGTCGGTGAGGGTTGCCAGTTCAGCTACGCTGTTTTGAGCGAAGAAGGTGGCGTCCAGGCGTTTGGTAGTGGCTTCTTCAGCGACAGCTTTGGCGCCGTTTTCGCAATATTCGGCTATACCGGATCGCTCATCGTCCGGGTCAGGCCATGCACAACCGGGGCAGTCGAAGCCATTTTTCTGATTGAGTTTGTTTAAGGCTTTGAGACCTCTGATGGCGTCCATTTCGGCGAGAATGTGCTGCATGGCGTGGATGACTGCGGGTAGACCGGCAGCAGAGGATTTGGGTTTGCCAAGGCGGAAATGTCCTGTGAAGGTTTCAGGGTTTTCGGCGTTGGGTGGGTTCATGGAAGGGGAATTGGTTTTAAATGAATCCGGATTTTCGGCGTTTGATAGGTCTCCGTTGTTGGGGTTTGCTGTGGATGATTCCTGGTTTCCAGCATTGGATTTTTCTCCATTGCGGGAGAGTGCTATGGATGATTCCGGATTTTCAGCATTGTTCTTGATCATAACGCGATTTTTTCCTGTCCATGATAAATATTAAAACGCCCTTCTCTCAAGAAACCGATCAGGGTGATATTCCATTCTTTTGCCATTTTTACTGCCATGCTGCTGGGTGCGCCTACGGCAGCGATAACTGGGATACCTGCTACAGCGGCTTTTTGAATCAATTCAAAACCGGCTCTGCCGCTGAGAAGTAATCCATATTGGGTAAAATCGAGATCTTGTTTTATACCAGTACCAATCAATTTATCCACTGCATTATGTCGGCCGATATCTTCCTTTATGTGCAGCAAATGTCCTTCTGTATTAAATAAAGCAGCCGCATGTAAGCCACCGGTATTATCAAATACCGCTTGCTGGTTACGTAACATTGCAGGTAGTTCATGTAAAATAGCGGCGGGAACCTTGATACGGGAGGTAGTTTTGGAGACTGGCGTATAAATCGCATCCAGGTCGGTTTTACCACAAACCCCACAACTTGCATTTGCCAGAAAATTTCGTTGAGCAGGTTGTAAAGAAGGCGTGATGCCTGGTTGTAAAGTAACGGAGGCGACGTTATTATTATAATAAATGTTTTTTATTGCTGCGTATTGGGTAATGATTCCCTCAGTAAATAAAAAACCGGCGGCGAGTTCCTCATCTTGTCCGGGCGATCGCATGGTCACTGTAATAGTTTGCTGCTGACCATTATGCACCAGGCGTATTTCGAGGGGTTCCTCGGCTGCCAGGGCATCTTCAGTAGCTGTGACAAGTGTATCCGTTACCCTTGTAATGTGCGCGTAGGATATGGCGGGATTTGACATATATCGAAGTTACTGAAATCTCATGGTTGGCGTGCCAGTCCCTTCAGGGGTTGGTACGTTTTTTTCACGGTCATTTTGTACTTTCGGTTCTCATTAATCAAAAACAATCTATATGCGTTGGCAAAACAGACGACTAAGCGATAACGTGGAAGATCGCCGCGGCGGCGGTGGTGGAGGTGGTATGAGGAATATCGGTATCGGTGGCGTTATCATCATCGTTGTACTGGCACTCATTACTAAACAAAGTCCACAGGCGTTATTGAATAAGGTATCGCAGAGTACCGGTGGTGGTACTGAGCAAACTACTTCTCAGACTGTGACGAAAACCAGTGATGAGGAAGCACGTTTTGCATCTTCAGTTTTGGCCAATACAGAAGATGTATGGACGGAGCTGTTCAGGGAAATGCATAAGGAATATGAAGCACCTAAAATGGTATTGTTTACAGATGTAGACCAGTCAGGTTGTGGTACGGCACAATCAGCGATGGGACCATTCTATTGTCCTGCAGATGATAGGGTGTACCTGGATCTGAGCTTCTTTAATGAAATGGAGACGCGGTTCAAGGTAGTGGGTGATTTTGCTAAAGCCTATGTGATTGCACATGAGGTGGGGCATCATATCCAGAACCTGCTGGGTATAAGTAGAAAGATGCAGGCTATGCGTTCACAGCTGAGTGAAACGGAATATAATAAACTGTCAGTAAAACTGGAATTGCAGGCGGATTTTTTGGCGGGTGTGTGGGCGCATCATGCGCAGAAAATGGATAATATATTGGATCCGGGAGATATTGAGGAAGCGTTGAATGCAGCGAGTGCGGTGGGTGATGACAAGTTGCAGGAAGCAGCGAATGGCAGAGTGGTACCGGATGCGTTTACGCATGGGACTTCAGCACAGCGTATGCGGTGGTTTAAGAAAGGGTTTGATACCGGGGATATAAAGGATGGGGATACGTTTAATGCGAGTAATTTATAATTGAAACTAAGGCCGGAGGGGTTTTGTTATTCGGGCAACTACTGGTTGGATATAATTAAACTAAAGCCAGAGATTTTATTATTCGAAGAATTTCCGGTTGGATATAATTAAAATAAAACCAGAGATACTTTTAATATAAGTAGGGTGTGCTGAATAAGTATTAATCTATTGTTAATCAATGTTGTATGGCCTGTTTTTTGCTTGAATAGTGTATAAATATTGAATGAATCATCTCCAAAAGCATGCAGCCATGATACGTTATACACCTGCAAAACAATTGACATTAGAAGGTTTTTCCACACCCTTCTCGCAGCAGTTATCCACTTCCAACAGGTGGGTTATACTCGCTGCAAAGATTCCGTGGGACAAACTGGCGGATGTGTATTATAAAAAGATGCGGGCTGATTTCGGAGCGCCAACCTTGAGTGCGCGGATGGTAATTGGTGCGGTGATCATCAAACATATACTGAATATAGACGATCGTGAGGTAGTAGAGCAGATCACAGAAAACATATATCTGCAATATTTTGTAGGTCTAAGCAGTTTTCAACAGGAAGCTCCCTTTGATGCATCGCTGATGGTCAGTATTAGAAAACGGTTAGGCGTAGAGGTGATGTCCAGGTTGAATGAGATTATCTTGCAGGAAGCGGGATTAACCAAAGCGAAAGAAGAGAAAACATCGGATGCCGGCAGTAAGGATGAAAGTGATGGGGATGGAGGAGAGAGCAATAAAGTTGGCTGCCAGGCGGATGCAGAGATAGTAAAAGAAACGCCATCTGAAGGACTATCAGGAACATTGATGTTAGACGCGACGGTGTCAGAGCAACAGATCGATTATCCAACGGATATTAAGTTATTAAATGAGGGGCGCCGTCAATTGGAAGGGATAATAGAGCGGGGATGTCTGGCTGCTGAACTGATTATGCCGCGGATGTATCGCAATATAGCCAGGAAGCAATATTTGAACATTGCCAAAAAGAAAAACAAAAGCAAAAGAGACATACGCAGGGGTATCCGTCAGCAATTGCAATATGTTAAGCGGGATTTAAAGTATATCAACTGGCTGATTGAAACAGGACCTACTTTTAAGGAGACATTGAAACCGAAAGAGTGGACGTTAATACAAGTGATCCAGGAAATGTATCGTCAGCAGGTAGAGATGTATAAGAAAAGAGAACAGAAAATATCTGATCGGATTGTAAGTATCTATCAACCGCATGTGCGTCCGATGCCGAGAGGCAAAGACCGCGTATCAACGGAGTTTGGCAGCAAGCAACTGGTGTTGTTGAAAGATGGTTACACACATATTGAGAAGCTGAGTTGGGATAATTACAATGAAGGAGGATTACTAATCGAATGCCTGGAAACCCATAAACGCTTGTTTGGGTGTTATCCGGAGCGGGTATTAGGAGATCAGTTGTTCGGCACACGTGAAAACCGACGATACATGAAGGAAAAAGGGATCCGTTATGTTGGCAAGCCATTGGGTCGGCCCTCATCAGATAGTAAGCAGCAAAAGCGATTATTGCAAAAGCAGATGCCGGAACGAAATGCGATTGAAGGGAAATTTGGACAGGGGAAAAATGCATACGGTCTGGGTAAGATCAAGGCCCGTCTTAAGGATACAGCTGAGAGTTGGGTGATGTCTATTTACTTTGTTATGAATCTGCTTAAACTGGCAGCAGGTTCTTTTTTGTCATTACTCCAAATCTATTACTGGCTGGTAACAGAGGGTTATTTAACGATAATGGTGAGTTGCCCGGATGCACAACTTAGACCTCGATATATGAGACGTATGGAATGGTAAATAGCAAGGTGTCAAAATGAAATATAATTCATCGGAAAACTTATTCAGCAGACCCTAAGTAATCTCTGGTTAAATATAATTGACATGGAAACCGCTGTTATTTCTAATTTGAATAATCTCTTGTAGGTTGTAAAATAATCGTCATACCATGGGCATTGGTTTCCTCTTCTTCCGACAACGGAAGTGTGAAGTGGAAACTGGTGCCTTTTTCTTTATAACTATGAAACCAGATCTCCCCATTGTTTCGCTGAATGAAATCCTTTGATAATGGCAATCCCAATCCACAACCTTTCTCATTTTGTGTACCAGTTGTAGAATAATAAATATTGGAGAAAATTTTGGATTGATCTTCAGATGGAATTCCAATCCCATTATCTTTTACCATTATCTCCACCTTATCCGGCGATAGCCGGTAATCAATGGTAATACTTCCGTTTTTTGGCGTGAATTTAATGGCATTGCTAATCAGGTTCCGCAGCACCATGCGGATCATATCCTTATCAGCAAATACATGAATCACAGGTGGCAGGGAATGATTTAACTGAATATTCTTTTGTCTGGCCAATGTTTGCAGCAACTCGAACTCGCTGTTCAACAAAACTGTGATATTAAAATCATCAGGCCTTACCCGAATCCCTTTCATCTGGCTATTGGCCCATTGCAGGAGGTTATCCATCATGGAGGAGGTATTTTTCATATCTCTCCACAGCTCATCTACGAACATTTTAAATTGTTCCTGTGACATCTTTTCATCCCTCAACAAGAACAACATTCCTTCCAGGATACCCAGTGGTGCCCGGAGATCGTGAGAGATCACGGAGAAGATTTTATCTTTTACCTGGTTGCCACTTTCCAGTGCTGCATTCTGATCCAGAATGATCTGGTTTTGTTGTTGAACGCGCCGGTTCCGGCTATTTAACTGGCCATACAGGTCCTTTTGTCTTTTGAATACGCGGTATAACAATACGGTGATGGTAGCCAGTGCCATGAATAATGCAATACAAAAAATGACAAGAATCTGTTGTTGCCTGATGGTAGCCAGGTGTAGCTGCTGTTCTTTTTTCAGCAGTTCATTTTCATGTTGTTTCTTTTCTGACTCGTATTTCTCTTTGGAGTTGGCGATGAAGCGGGATTTTTCCGTACTATAGAAGTCGTCGCTCAGGGCATGGAATTCCTTGAAGCTTTCCAGTGCCTCGGCAAAGTTACCCCTGGCAGAGTCCAGCATGGAACGATACCGGTAATAGATCATTTCATTGCGGGTGTTCTGCATACCTTTATTCAGCCGTGCCGCGTTTTCCAGGTCTTCTTCAGCGGCAGTAAAATCTTTCAGGAACGTATGTGTCTGTGCCATGTTCAGGTACGCCTTTACCACACCCTGAATATTGTCTGACTCCTTATAATATTGGGAAGCCATGGTATGGTATCGAAGCGCCTCCTGATACTCTCCCTTTACAGAGAGGATAATTCCAATATTTTCGTAGGCGTAAGCCAGGCCCCGTTGGTCGTTGAGGGCGAGCTTGATCCTTTCGGAAGCATAGAGAAAGTGCAGGGCGGAGTCCCATTCTTTGAGCACCATATAACTGGTACCAATTCCGTTCAGGGTTTTACCTATTTCGGCCTGGTCATTTCCTTTCTGTTTGATAGCCAGGGCTTTCTTCTGGTAGAGTAACCCTTGTCTGGGCTGTTGCTGTTCGATCAGGATATTGCCCAGGTCAGCATTGAGTATACCGGTAGCGCGGAGGTCTTTCAGCTGTTCCGCCAGTTTGAGGGCGTCCAGTGTCAGGTCCATCTGTTTTTCGAGGTTGCCTTTGGCATTTTCGGCCAGGGCAAGGTTGCGGGTAGCCCACAACTTACCAGGCAGATAGTATAGGCTATCGCTGATATAAAGAGCTTCTTTTGCGTAAGTCTCTGTCAGGGAAGGAGCCTGGGTAAAGAGAAAACGGCTTAATTGATTGAGTATGTTGACACGGGTGGTATCTTTTGTAGGATGCGCGGCCAGTACTTTTGTCAGACTATCAGTCAGTTGTGACTGCGCAATACTTGCCACCGGCTTCGTAAAGAACAATACCAGCATCAATATCAATATGGTGTATAGGGCAGATCTCCTTCTCTGCCAGTAAGTATTCATTATCGGTATAAATTATTTTCTTAGGGTCACCTGAATGCTGTGCTAAAATTATAAAAAAATTGGATGCAAAGTATATTTACTGGAATCGTTGTAACTTTCACCCCATGAAACCGACAGTTACAATTGAATATTGCCCAAAATGTGGGTGGCTGATGAGAGCAGCCTGGATGGCACAGGAATTATTGACCACATTTGCAGAAGAGCTGCATGGCGTGACCCTGAAGCCCAGTGAAGTAGGCGGTAGCTATATTATTTATCTGAATGACGAGGTGCTGATAGACCGTAAGGTGCTTGGACATTTCCCTGAAATTAAAGAAGTTAAACAGCAGGTAAGAGACAAAGTCGCCCCTGAGAAAAGCCTGGGTCACTCAGATAGAAAATAAGAATACATTGAAGACACGTTTATTCTCTTGTACGGCTGTACTATTTTTTTTGTTATGTGGATCCCTGAAGGCGCAGGATGATAAAGCCATTGTCATAAAGGATACTTCTATCGTACATAAAAAAAGTTTTTTTCCATTGCCGGTATTGGGATATTCTCCTGAGAAAGGGTTGGAGATTGGGGCTGCAATGCTGTATTCTTTTTATACAGACAGGAATGATCCTTTATTGCGCAACTCCACGATTAGTTTAATTCCTGCATTGACAACCAATAGTCAGTATAAGATAGAATTAAAAACTGATTTCTGGACGGATCATAATAACTGGCATTTCAAAAGTAATATCCGTTATCATGATTATCCATTGTATTTCTATGGAATTGGGGATACCACCCGCAAGGCTGATGGAACCCTGTTAGGAAATCAGCGATATAAAGTATTGCTGGAAGGGGAGAAGCGGCTCAGCGGGCATTTTTATGCAGGGTTGTCTTTGCAGTACCAGCATGATGCTTATGAGGAGAATGAGAATAAGGGGATTTATCCGGGAATGACATTGACGGATAAAGATGGGGGGTATGTGACTTTTATTGGTGCGACGGGGATTTTTGATAACCGGGATAACCAGAATTTTACGCACACGGGTTCCTGGGTGCGTTTGAATGTAGCGTATGCGCCATCGTTTTTGAGTAAACATCCTTTGTGGAAGATAGACGCGCAGGCGAAGCATTTTGTACCGATTTCCCGTAAGAGTACGTTGGGGGTGAATGGGTTATTTAATTCATTGCAGGGTAGTTCGTTGCCATTTTATTTATTGCCTGAGATGGGGAATGATCAGATGATGAGGGCGTATTATACGGGTCGGTACAGGGATCAGAATTACCTGGCATTCCAGGCGGAGTACCGGTATTTTCTGGATCCGAAGATTCCCATCAATATCTGGTTTTTACATATGCAGCCTAAGTTTGCCCTGGCGGCGTTTGGGGCTACGGGAGCGGTGTTTAATAACCATGATTTTGGGGTCGATCATTTTAAGCCGGCTTATGGTATGGGGGTTAGGTGGTTTTATGATGAGGGGTCAAAGCTGACGATACGGATTGATTATGCGTGGGGTGAGAAGCGGACAGGAGAGGACAGGCAGTCGGGTTTGTATTTGTCGCTGGCAGAGGCGTTTTAAGTATAAAATAAGTAGTTAATAATCATATATATAACAGGGTTACAGTCTTTATAATATCTCCGCTTTAATAGTTGACTAGGGTATCCTGTGGGGGTTTTTAACAGTTTCCAATTATTTTATCGTTTTGTATATAACCGGGTCATGACCAGTATGTAATCAGGTCGTGACTTCGGTACAGCTTCGTCACAACTACTATACTATAACTACATCAATAGGGCACTTGTATATCCAAGGGATATTGAGGTGCCCTTCTGATGCCCTTTTGGTACCGTTATTATATCGAATCTATGCCGAATCTTCACCCTACTCATTGGTCCTACTCAGTGGCTTTTCAATGGTTTTTCTTTTTCATTTAAATTCGTTAAATTCATTCAACACGTTAGTTTTCACCCAAATGTTCCACTAAAATGAAAAACTTAGCCCTGTTTTCCACGTTATTTCTGACGGTAGCATGCTCGTACACTATACACGCGCAAGACCAGAAGATAACAGCGCCTTCAAAGTTTTATGTTAAAGTAGCCGGTGGCTATTTCTTCAGTGTTTTTCCTGGTGAGTTTCCCAAAGTGGGTCCTTATGAGCCCCATGATGAGCAGAAATCGTATAATTCGTCGACAGGAACGACAACAACAGTATCGGAAAAAGTCCTGACCGGATCGTATGGCGCAGGCAGCAGGGGAGGACTCTCCTTCGGCTGGAATATCAATCATTACATCGCTGTGGAAGCTGCTTTTAATTACTATCACAGTAAGAAAAACCTTATGACCCGTGAGGTAACGGTACTGGCTGGTTCGAGTACGGAATTGGGTAAGATTGAATCGCATGGATTTGTGAATGCGGTTGATTTTGCACCTGCAGTCGTGATTCATCCCGGTTTTGCCAGGGTCGATCCGTATGTACGTGTTGGATTTGTGGTGCCGTTGTGGGGTGAGTTGAATATCCATACAGATGCGAATCAAACTGGTTCTGCGGTGGTTGGCGGGTCGCCGGTGGTGACCAAGACGACGATTTCACGCGATGAGCGTGTGGATCCGAATATCACTGTTGGATTTCAGGGGGCTTTCGGGATTGTATTCCCAGTGGCGGCGAAGCTGGATGTATTCATAGAAACTGAGTATAGGAATATTCCGGTACGCAGTAAGAAAAAAGAAGTGACAGCGTATGATGAGACGACGAATATTCTTAGTTCGACTACGGGTCAGGTGATCGCAACACAGCATCGTGGGCTGGATGACCTGTCTACGGCAGAAAGGCATACAGAGTATCAGTCTACGCTGGATCAGAATTCTAATACGGCGGTGAGCCAGTCTGGTGCGACGGTGACATATAAGGATGATAATAAGCCTTCGAATGATTTGAAGTCTTATATTAATATTGGAGGTTTGGGCGGTAATGTTGGGTTGAGATGGCGATTTTAGGAGCAGTCATCAACTTACACAGGAGACTTTAAACTGGTTACAATTTTAACCAGATCTGCTTTAAGTATATCGTCAGTGATATTGCCGGCAGCATCGATTTTCGTACGTACGGTTGGTATAGTAAGGATGCGATCGTCCTTAATTGTTGCCGTCAACACTTTTAATGTCTGTACCAGTGAGGCATTTGCTTTGTCACCACCGGTCATCATGGGTGAAGCACTGATTACGGCTGTAGGTTTATCAACAAATTCTCCGCTGGAAACGATCCAGTCCAACGCATTTTTTAGTACGCCGGGTATGCCAAAAGCGTATTCCGGTGTGCATACGATTACGGCATCTGCCTCGCTGAGTTGCGCGCGTAAATCCGCTACCGTGGCGGCTGGCGTGGCGCCTTCAAAATCCAGTTCAGGGCTGAAATACGGCAACTGATCTAAGCCTTCATATATCGAAAATGAAATGTCAGGCCATTCTGCTAATTGCGGGATGGCCTTTAAAATGTTTGTATTTGAAGAGGTTGGGCGCAGGCTGCCGGAAATACACAAGATCTTAAACATATACCTAACAATTTAGTAAGCACGTACAAGGAGGTGCTGACACGAATGACTTTGTCGTGGAGCAAAAGTAAGAAACACATGGTATTAGGTTTGCATCATGTTGCGATTCGTGCAAATAATTTTGATGAGACGATCTGGGTTTAATTTTGCGGCTATGTAATTATGAATAAGCCGGGATAATTCCTTTTACTTATTTTAGGCTTATAATTTATATTATGTTAAATAGATAATTCCTTTGTGGGATTGGATTTGCTTCCTTTTGGCGGGCTTTTTATCAGCTTTATGCCGGCTTTATGTCGGCTTTATGTCGAGCAGATAATTCTTTTTGCGATCCGGTTCTCCCCTTTTATTGCATCAATATCTATTCATATTCAGGCGGACCATATGGTGCGCCTAATCATTATTTACTAAATCGAATCTTATCTGGTTTTGTCCTTTTTATAAACTCCACCATATCATTAAAGCACTCATGGTGTGCAAACAATCCTGTATTACTTTTTTAGCTCCTTTGAATGGCGTGTCTTCCAGGTTTTGTCCAAACGTGATACTACAGCATAAGATGAACAATGGTAATAATAAATATTTCATCTGAATGGGTTTGACCCAATTTAACATTTTATAAACTTTCTGTCAAAGGTTACCTTTTGCCGGTTCGCAGTATAAAAAGAAAACACATTCTTATGCGTCCTTATTGTTACCTGGTGGTCCCCGCCATGACCCTCTATGCCTGTTCTGCAGGTAGTAGCTATAGCAGTATACTGGATAGTACTGTTGCTCAGGAATCCAACACCTATAAAGAAGCTGTGGAAGCCGCAGCAAAGCCCGGCGAAGAGGTGCCGGCACTCAACTCCCCTTCCCGAAAACATGTTAGAACGGCTGATGTAAATTGTCGTGTAGCCAATGTATTTAGTGCTGCTACTACTCTCGAACATGCTACAAACAAATTCAATGGTTATGTGGTGGAAAGTACGCTTTCAAATGAATTTGGAACCTCACAGGATCTACCTTATAAAGGCGATTCTATGAAGCACGTACAGCTATTTACTGCGGTGGCAAACCTAACCATGAAAGTCCCTGTCGAAAAGCTGGATTCGCTCGTGAGCACATTGACCAATGTAGCTACTTTCGTGAGTGCACGTACATTAAAGGATGATGATAAAACCCTGGAATACCTGGGGAATTCCATGAAGAATCAGGTCCCTGTGCCTACCGTAGCCATGACAAAAAAGTCTGATCCAATAGCCACGGCAACTTACCAGGAGACTAAAAGTAATGAAACGATAGATCGGAAAATTGCAAATTTTGCTATTCTGGATGATGCGAATTTTGCGACTTTAACTGTGAAATTATCCCAGCCACAACAGGCAGATGTGCAAATTGTTGTAAACCCTGAAAGTACGATCCGTGCAGGGTTTGGAACAGAGCTGCTGACAGCGTTGGGCACGGGTGCAACAGCTCTGCGTAATGTGTTTTTGTTCCTGTTGCAATTATGGCCTTTTGTATTGCTGACGATTGCAGGCGTGTTTGGATATAAGAAAATAACTGTACGGAAAGTAGTTGCTAAGTGATGCTGCTCAATAAACAGTAACTACACCAACGCAGCAAACAACACCTCTGCCGGATGCAACGCTGTCTTGCCAGTACCATCCAATATCTGATGACGGCAGCTGGTACCTGGTGCAGCTATTATCACATCATCCGTTTGACTTCTTACAGCAGGAAACAAAACAAGTTCCCCTATCTTCATCGAAGTTTCGTAATGATCTTTATCGAAGCCAAATGATCCAGCCATTCCACAGCAACCGGAATTAATCACCGTTGCCTCATAATGCGCCGGCCATGACAGCACTTTTTTGATATAATTGACCGAGGACAACGCCTTTTGATGGCAATGCCCATGGATCATGATCTTACGCGCATCACTCCTGAAGGACTCTTTGCGAATACGGCCTTCATCCATTTCTGCTGATAAGAACTCTTCAAACAATTTCACCCTGGATGCTAATCCTTTTGCTTTCTCTTTCAGTTCACCTGAAAGCAGATCGATATACTCATCCCTGAAAGTAAGGATGGCTGAAGGTTCCAGCCCGATCAGATAATGTGGCTGATCGATCAGGAACGATAATAGCTGCACATTCTTTGCTGCAATTGTTTTGGCTCTCTTTACCAAACCCTTTGACAAATGCGTACGGCCGCTTTCAATATGGTCTGGTATGATCACCTCGTAATCGAGTGCTGTCAACAGTTCTATACAACGCTGCCCGATATGTACATCGTTGTAATTGGTAAATTCATCACAGAACAGGTAAACTTTGTGTGTGAAAGTTTTGCCAGCTTGTTGCTTTCGGAACTGCTTGTACCAGGCGCGTAATGTTTGATGCTGTAATGCAGGAACGTGGCGCTCCGGCGCCATGTTCATCATGCCTTTGAGTATACCGGATGTGAATTTATTGGAGAAGGCGAAATTGTATAAAGCAGGTGCCACTGACGCCATTTTGCTCAGGAAAGGAAACTCCCCTATCATCCGCGCTTTCATAGGCGTACCGTTGGTATCGTAATACTGTTGCAGGTATTCAGCTTTCAGTTTGCATACATCTACACTGGACGGACATTCTGCCTTACAGCCTTTACAGCTGAGACATAGATCCATAGCATGACCAATCTCTTCATGATTAAAAGCCTGTGCTGTATTGTCCTGTGCAAGGAACTGACGTAATACATTCGCCCTGGCACGGGTCGTATCTTTTTCAAAACGGGTGGCCATATAGCTGGGACACATGGTACCACCAGCGAAATGGGTTTTGCGGCAATCGCCTGAACCAGAACATTTTTCTGCGAGTGATAAAATGCCATTGGTTTCAGAGAAATCAAAGTACGTCTTTACCTTTCCCCCGGCTGCAGGTTGTTTGAAACGGAAGAACTGATCCATCGGTGGCGGATCAATAATCTTACCCGGGTTAAAGAGATATTCAGGATCGTATAATTGTTTCACCTGTTTGCAACAATCATAACATTTGTCACCCATCATGAAGCGGATAAATTCCCCGCGCAAACGACCATCGCCGTGCTCTCCACTGAGGGAGCCTTTGTATTTTTTTACAATGGCAGCGGTCCTTTCCAATACTGCACGGAACTGCTTTCTGCCTTCTTCAATTTTTAAATTGATGATAGGTTCTACGTGAAGCTCACCGGCGCCAGCGTGTGCATAGTAAGAAGCTTTCAATCCCATGGATTTAAGCATTTCCTGCAGGTCGTCGATGTATTCAGGCAGATCTTCAGGCGCTACCGCACAGTCTTCGATGAGGTTCACAGGCTGTGCATCGCCTTTGATATTGCGGAGTAGGCCGAGACCTGATTTACGCAGGTTCCAGGCTTTATTGATATCGTTGCCACGCAGCAATGGATAAGCGTACCCTAAATTTTTTGCTTTGACTTCGTTGATGAAGGCGCTGGTTTGTGCCTGTAATGCTTCTTCTGTATGACACATAAACTCAACCATCAAAATCGCTGCCGGCTCACCTTCCATAAAGAAGCGGTTTTGCTGATGCTCAGGGTGGCCTTTTGTAAAGTTCATGATCACGTCATCCACGAGTTCTGAAGCGGTGACCGGGTGTCTGACAGCAATGAGGTTCACTTGTAGCGACTCTTTCACGCTGGTACAGTGTACGGCGACCAATCCGTTCACTTTGGGAGGCGCATCCAGCAGTTTGAGTTTGGCTTCAGTCACGAATGCCAGCGTACCTTCAGAGCCGGCAATCAGGTGAGAGAGGTTGAAAGGCGCAGCACCACCGTAGGGTGTTGTATCAAGGAGTGCATCGAGCGCATAGCCACTGTTCCTTCTTTTTACAGTACGGGTAGGATAGCCATCCCGGATGGCCTGCTGATTTTCTTTATTGGAGAGCAGGGCGTGCATGGTTCTGTAAATGCTGCCTTCCAGGTTGTTGAGCAGCATTTTTTGCTGTAAGCCCTGCGTATCGATATCTTCAAATGTAGTGGTTTCGCCATTGCCGAGAACGACTTCGACAGCGTGGAGATTGTCGCGGGTAGCGCCCCAGACCATGCTATGCAGTCCACAGGAATTGTTCCCGATCATGCCACCGATCATAGCGCGGTTAGAGGTGGAGGTTTCCGGACCAAAGAAAAGCCCGTAAGGTTGCAATAGTTCGTTTAAAACGTCTCTTTCGATACCAGGTTCCACCCTGACCCATTTTTCCTCCTTATTGACCTCTAAAAGGCGATTCATGTAGCGGGAAATATCTACGATCAGACCTTGTCCTACTACCTGGCCGGCCAGAGAGGTACCTGCGGTACGTGGAATGAGGGGAATTTTATGGGTTTTGCTGAAACGGATCAAGGCAGCGATATCGGCTTTGTTCTTTGGCAGTGCTACCCCCAGTGGGTATTCCTGGTATACGGAGGCATCTGTCGAGTATGCCATGAGTATAGTGCGGTCCAGAGAGTCTTCTGAGAAGTAGAGATCGCCTGCCAGTTGTGGTTTGAGTTCCTTAAAAGCCTGCTTGTGTTGTTCCTTGATCATACCGTAAATTTACAGCTTCCAATTTAGAACATTCAGGCATAAAAATGCAAGAAAGTTTATCAAACCGGCACAAAACAGCAAAAAATAACCGCCTTTGATGGCTGATACCTTCGGCATCAGCCATCAAAGGCGGAAAGAGATGGCCGGCGGCCGGCTTTAAATATCGAAAATTACCATTTTATATTTTTACTGATATACGCGATCAGCTCCTTTGCCATGGCCTCCTGTTCCTTTGCATTTGGATGCCCCGGTGTATCTTTATAAGGGAAAAAGCAGGTATGGATTTTCGCATCATGCAATCCGAGCACCGCTTCCTTTATGTAGCCCGGCCATGGTGAACCTTTCCGGGTTGCATCCATATTGCCCAGTGCACAAATGATCTGTGCTGTAGGATGTTTATCCCGGATTTTTTTTACCAGGTCACTATAAGCCGCTACTATCGTCTTTGCATCCGGTGCCTTATCACCAAATTTCGCTTTGAATTGTTCATGTTCAGGTTTTGTAACCAGCCAGCTATCATTCTGAAATAAATTTATCACGATCAGATCCGGCGTATAGCTACTAAAATCCCATTTGCTTGTAGCATCCGTAGCATCAGCACGGTCGTACATTTCAGTCATGATCAGGGGGAACCAGCTGATAAGGACTCCTATCCCGCTTTTTGCCACTAAATGATATTCCGCATTAAAATGCCTGGCCGTCAACGATGCATAGCTGGTATAAGCATTCTCGTAAGGAGCTGTACCCCTATCCTTGCCACTGCTGTCTTCTACTGCATACCCACATGTAATGGAATTGCCATAGAATTCGATCTTCCTTTTTTTCGCAGCAGGGGCTTGTAAAAGTGTACCATCCACTTCAAAATTATACAGCCATGTTTTACCCATGGCCCATTCTGTACGTTTAAAGAGTATTAAGGTATGATTCCCGTTTTTCAATCCACTTGCGAGCGTATATGTATGTACGGTACTATCAGGCTGTAGTTTACTGATCACTTTCCCATCTACCACTACATTATAAAAATTATCTCCCCGCTCATCTTTCAGCTTTACCTTCACCCCTGTTCCTTTAAAATTTATACTTACCGTTGTTGCCGACCAGGATAGCTGTGCACTATTATCTCTCTGGATGACACGGCCCATATAGTGTATGTGTGGGTCATTACTTTTAATGATTGTAAATTTTTCCTGTGCTTGTAACTGTATGGTCATCATACTAATCAGCAACAGGCAAAAGTGTTTTTTCATATTAAACGGATTTGTCGGAAAGGGAAATTAAGAGAGAATCTTTAAATTTCGGAAATAAATATTTATTTTGCCGCAGTTATATATATAAATTGTTGTTAGCTCATGAGATTTGTTAAGCAAACCGTGCTTTACTTTAAGGAGGGGACATCTGACAAAACTTACGAAATAGACCTATGTGAAACTGGCCCCGGACAATACATTGTGAACTTCCGCTATGGTAAGCGTGGAGCTGCACTCAAAGAAGGTAGTAAAACTGCAACCCCCGTTTCTCTGGAGGAGGCTACCGCTATTTTCGATGCATTGGAAAAGGAAAAACGTAGTAAAGGATATACCGGCGAGCAGGATGGTGTCGCCACCACCGCTTATACCAGTGTCTCTGTCGATGATGTGACTGACCCTGTCCACAAAGTAATACTGAAACGACTGGACGATGCCGTGACCGGCAAACAATCCTACAAGACAAAATGGTCCACATCCCGCGTGATCTGGGCTGCCGGTGAACACAAGATCCGTACAGCCGCGCCGGTTATTCTGCGCCTGATTGAAAAGGGCAACGCGATGCAGCGTTATGCCGGCATCTGGGCACTAGGCAGATGTGGGGATCCGGCTGCCGTGTCGTTGGTCAGTTCCTATATAGATAATAGTACTTATCCGCAATACCTGCGACAGATGGCTGCCAACGCAGTCCTGCAACTCCTGTCAGGCGAAGACCGCACCGCTTTTATCACGCGGTCTCTGCATGCCCTGCCACCTGAGTTCCAGGATGCCATCAATGCAAAGGATTTACATGCTCTTACGCAACTGCTGGACCAACGGGTGATGCAGCTCAATGAGCCCACTTACCAGTTGCTGGAAGACCTGTATATTGTAGCTGCTGATATTGTTCCCGTAAGACAACTCCTCTATTCTTTATTCGCCGCTTTACCTTTACGTCCATCTTACTTCCGGCATATCCGCCACTTATATAAACAGGCAGAACTGCGGGATGATCATGCCTTGACGGCGCTCTTTTCTGTGCGCTTTGAAAGGGAAAGACACCTGTTCAGCACTTCTGGCAAACCGCCTGCGGAACTGAAAAAGCCGATGAGTAAACTGGCCTATTCCAACCGTACCCGTCGTCATTTTAGGAACAGGACCCTGCGCCACCTGCAGGAACTTGGACTACGTACGGATGTTGAATATGTAAAGCTGGCTACTGCCCTGTTATTGCAATATGACGGGAATCTGTATAATGAAGCCGCTTACAGCAGAAACGTGTATCAATACGATGTTGCTACCCGTCGTTATATTACCCGGGCTATCCGCTATCCGGCTAATTCCGGCGCGGTTTATCTGAACTATATTTTAAGGGGTAACCAGGTTGATTTACAGCTCGTGGGTAACAATTCCCGTTGGGAATTTAAGGATCCTGAAATGGAAAAACCTACGGCGCAGGCTAAACCGGAACCACCTAAAAGGGAAGGCTTCCTCAACCAGATTGCCGGCATCTTCAAATCGCCTAAAAAGGACGAAGGTATACAGCCTAAAGAATCACTGGAAAAGGCGGTCAAAGAAAATGACGAACCACACAGCGATATTCCTTTTCGTTCGCTCTGGCACCAGTTACCACAGGCATTTATCCAGCTGCTGATCAGTAGCCGTATGGAAGAGGTGCATGCCTTTGCGTATGCTGAATTACAAGCCAGTCCGCAATTCGAATCACTCAAAGAAAAAATAGATGCCAATGTCATTGCCGGTCTGCTGATCAATCCATTCCAGATCCCTCAGCGTTTCGGTCTGTCACTGGCCATAGAAAAATATAATCCCGCTGCTCCTTCCCTCCCACTGTTTGTGGCGATGATAAACAGCTCATTCAATGAGGCCCGTGAACTGGGAATTGAATGGATCAGAACGCACATCGACTTCTGCTTTCAGGATACTGAATTTGTCACTGCCCTGATCTTTGCGGCATATGATGATGTGAGGCAAATAGCCATAGACCGCCTTTCTACTACACTCTTACCGCTGGATAAGAGCCGCCTGGTAATAGGTAGAGCTGTGAGCGTATTACTGGCGCAGCGTCAGCCAAATGAGGCTGTGTACCACCTGCTTACAAAAGGTTGCCGTGTATTAGAACAATACTTAGTCGCCGCATTGCAGGAAGTGGATGCAAAGATCGTGGAAGACTTATTGAAATCAGGTATTCCACCAGCAGAAGCATTTGGTGTACGCCTCTTGTTACTGAAAAAAGGACCTGTTCAGTTATCTGACGAATTGATTGTAAGCATCCTCGAAAATGCGTACCAGCCGGTAAGAGAAGGTGGGATTGCAATATTAAGCAGTTTGGGTAATGCTGAATTGATTGCCCGTCCTGCACTGTTATTGCAAACCTGCATCGCTTCTTACTCAGATGTACGGCAGGGTATTCGTCCTGTGCTGGCAAGGCTTGTAAAGGAAAACAATGACCTTGCTGTATGGCTGGTGAACGAACTCGTGCCTTTGCTCATGCGTAAAGAAACGTCTGAAGGCTTGCACAATGACATCGCTAATATTCTTGGCAATGAACTGGTGGGGCACCTGCACGATATCGACAAGGCCACAGCTTTAAGACTCACCTATTCCAACTACCGCGCTACACAGGCATTTGGTGTACTGGTACTGGAAAAATATATTCCACCTGCAGCATTAACCCTCCGGCAGGTGATCGCTACCGGCAATCATGAACTGAGAGAAGTACGTGAATGGTGCTGGCGTTTTTATGAGCAGCAACTCCCACGCATCCGCTACGAGAGAGACGATGCCATCGGTTTACTGGATGCAAAATGGGATGATACCCGCACATTCGCCATGCAGTTTTTCCGTACCCACTTCAGAGATGAAGACTGGTCGCCTGAAACGCTGGTTGCCATTGCAGACAGTGTGCACCCAATCGTTCAGGCTTTTGGCAGGGAATTGCTGACCCGTTTCTTCAAAGCGGAAGACGGTCTTAACTACCTCCTGAAACTCAGTCAGCACCCGGGTGTAGCTATGCAGACCTTTGCGACCAACTACCTGGCTCAATATGCAGCTGGTCAACCGGATCGCCTGCGGGAACTTGAGTTTTATTTCCGCTCTGTATTATCCAGGGTGAATAAAGCAAGAGTGGCCAAAGAACGCATCTTTGCATTCCTGGAACAGGAAGCCCTCAAATCGGACACAGCTGCGCAATACATTGCGGAGATCATTGCACATATCTCTGCAACAGTGGCTATTGGCGACAAAGCACGTTGCATTCAGATCATGCGCAACATCCACGGGCAATATCCGGATATTACGCTGCCTGTTCAATTTATTGCTATTCCTGAGCATTCATCTTAAACCCTGATCACATGTTATTCAATTATAGATATAGCGGCAGTACGCAGGTATATAGCAATGCTACATCAGCAGGAATTTCATTTTCACCTGATACCCGGCGTGAGCCTACTTTCTTTAACGGAAAGTTGCACAAGAAACTCGCCTTCAGGGAAGCCATTTCTGCATTGCATGATGTAGTCGTATCAGATCTGCGATTCAAACCAAAAGATAAAACGGAATATAAAGCATGGGCAGCCCAGCAGGAAGATGTATGGCTGGCTGAGTTCATGGGAAATTATGATGCAGCAGCTGCGCAGCGCAAAATTAAACTGATCCGTGAAGAGCTGAGCGCCGTGAATGCAGAGCGGGATAAACTGATGGCGCCTTATTACAAATCCCGCCGTAACTATTTCGATTACCTGTATCAGAAAGACAAAGATGCCTGGTTTGTACTGGATCCTGTGATCAGCGTACATCCGGATGAAATCTTTTTCGAGTGCTTTAGCCAGGATGAATCAGCCTACGGTAAACTGAGCGCCAGTTACAACGTATTCAAAGAAGTCAACGAATTTCAGTGTGGTACGACCAACATTGACTATTCCGCGAACCTCTATAATGAGTTCCAGAAAATCCGTGATTACAAGGAGACGACGTTTACAGTGGATCCTTCCGGTTTTGCAGTGCAAACGACAAAAGAAGAACTCTTCAAGGAAGTAAAAATAGATCTGCCTGATAGCTGGGTCAGAGGTTTCCTGCAGGTAAGTGCTGCCATGACCTTACCCGCTGCCAGTTTTGATCTGCATCCTATGGATGTTTATAACTTCTGTCAGCAATTGCGTCGTTTCAAAGAAAAGAAAGGACCCCGTTCCATTCGTTTTATTCTTGAACCCGGCCAGCCAGTCAAAGCTATTTTTGATCCATGGGGTACTGTCATCGTTTGTGCAAGATCGGTATACACCGGTGCACAGCGCAAAGAGATCCGTATATGGGGGCGTCGTCGTCTTTTAATATTAGAAAGACTCATTCCTGTAGCAAAGAAATTTACCGTTCACCTCACTGGCAATGGGCTACCGTCTTTCTATATCGCTGACCTGGGAGACATGCAGTTCACACTGGGGTTATCCGGTTGGACGGCCAACGACTGGTCACGCTGCGGACAATTTGATCTCATGGCGCCACGGGGTACAGTAGATGATGCGACGAAACAAATCATATATAGCGACCTGCAACAGCATTGGTTTGGTACGCCCGAACAGATAGCTGCGCGAACAGGTGCCCCGAAAGCTGCGGTACTGGCGGCATTGGGCATCTATACACAGGCAGGGAAAGCCATTTACGATTTACATTCAGGTTATTATCGCCTGCGTGAACTGAGCCGTGATCCATTGCCACTGGATGCATTGCGTTTCTCCAATCCGGCGGAAGCCGCTGCCAGCAGGATTGTGGGAAAAGTGAAATTGACCGCGAAGGATGTACCGGGTGTAGGTGTACAACTGGAAGGTTTGATACCGGCACAAAATCGTTCATACCGTCCCGTTATAGTGATTGATGCAGACGAACGTATGGCTTCTGCTCATTGCGACTGTAATCACTACCAGATGAACAAGTTGCACAAAGGACCCTGTGAACACATGCTGGCATTGAGAATGGCATACGAACAGGAAAAACAAAAAGTATAAAAAAATATAGCAGGGAATAGCAGAAAATTGAAGAAAAGAAAGTACCTTTAATCCCGTAATAAAACATTTCATGAAAGTTGGATTCACCAACATGGATGAAAACAATTTTCAGAAATAAAGTTCTTTGTAAAGAGGAAATGATTGCACTTGCGCCCGTAAAAGGGACGAATGATGTTTCGTCATTCAGGTAACATGACTATACATGCTTCACTAAATACAATCTTTACTTTGGGAGGGGCGTACTAGTAGTGATTTTACAGTACTTGCCCCAGGGGCCCTAAAATCACCACTAGTACGCCCCTCCCTGGAGTTGATTGATTTAGTCAAAGGCTTGCACGAAGGCCATTTCCTCTTTACAAATTAACCTCTCTCTCTTCTGCTCCCCTGCTTACATTATTCATCATTTTTATCTGAACTGGAATTATGTCAGCAGGTTTGACCCGTCAACAATTATATGATAAGATCCGTGCTTCCTCTAAAGAAGAAGTAATTCTGGAAGAAATGATTCGCCTTGGCTTCTGGGCGAAAAATGAACAGGTACCCAATGTACCCGAAACATTTATTCGTAAAGAAGGTGAGCTGCGCAGAGAATTGAACGACCTCCTTAGCGAACAAGCCAAATACAGAAATAAACAACAGGTACTCACGGACATGCGTAAAGCCCGCATGGCTGCCGCCAAGGCAAAACGTGCTGAGACTAAAAAACGGAATGAAGAGAAACGCCAGCAGCGCGCGGCTGCCTGGGCAGAAGAAAAATCGAAATCTATCGTCTATCTCGGTGAAGACGTTTCCGCAGGCTTAAATAAAACCACCTCCAATACTGAACAGCTACAGCGCTTTGGCCTCCCGCTGCTTCACGATGCCGTACAGCTCTCCGCAGCGATGGGCATTACCCTTGGTAAACTACGTTTCCTTGCATTTGACAGGAAAGTAGGTACCATCTCCCATTACAAACGCTTTTACCTGCCTAAGAAGTCAGGCGGCCGCAGACTGATCTCTGCTCCTATGCCACAATTAAAAGCGGCACAGTACTGGGTGCTGGAAAACATACTCTATAAGGTACCCAACAGCGAAGCCGCACATGGTTTTGTGCCCGGCAAATCCATTGTGACCAATGCGACTAATCACGTGGGCCAGGATGTGGTGATCAATATTGATCTGAAAGACTTTTTCCCGACGATTGAATATAAACGGGTGAAAGGGCTCTTTGTTAAACTTGGTTACAGCGAACAACTGGCCACTATTCTCGGCCTGCTGTGTACTGAGCCCGAAGTAGACCAGGTAGCCCTGGACGGTCAGGCATATTTTGTGGCCAATACACCCCGGCACCTGCCGCAGGGTGCGCCCAGCAGCCCGGCCATCACAAACATCATTTGCTATGGTCTGGACAAGCGTTTTGAAGGTCTGGCCAAAAAGTTCGGGTATACTTACTCCCGCTACGCTGATGATATGACTTTTTCTACCAAAGGCGAACCTGCCGACAAGATCGGACAGTTACGCTGGTCAGTAAAGCAGGTGGTGAAAGAAGAAGGCTTCCACCTCCATCCTGATAAGTTGAAAATAATGCGCAAAGGTGACAAACGGGAAGTAACCGGTATTGTGGTGAATGAAAAACTGAGCCTGGACAGGGAGACCCTCCGTAAGTTCAGGGCATTGCTCCACCAGATCAGCGTATCCGGACTGGCTAATAAACAATGGGGTAATGGAAACATTATCAGCAGCATAGAAGGTTTTGCCAACTATGTAGCCATGGTAAAACCCGAAACCGGCCGCCTGCTGAAAGATAAAATCAGGTTGCTCCTGAACAGGGACGATATTAAATCTCAGGCACGCACTTTGATGACGACGGGTGCACCGGCTCCTGCTTCTGACAAGAATGCGCCCAAAAAAGACGATGATAATTGGTGGAATGTGGTGTAAATACTACTTCTACCCCGGAAAAACGCTTTTACCCAGGTAAAGGCGTTTTTTTATTGTTTAAACAACAATTTTCTTTTTGTTAACGGATCATTAACTATTTCCTCTCACAATTGAACTATTTTGCGTCATCAACTGTTAATTTTTTAGTTGATCACACAAGCTAACTGTCCTCTAATTTCGTTATCTAAAAACTATCAACTTAGCAATCTCCGTTATCACAAAACAAATCACATGAAAAAAAATCACAAAGGTGGTCCTATTATTACCTAAACTGTACATGCAAATGTAGCTATCCACCCCAAAATTAATCAGTTTCAGCTCATTGCCTTCTTCTTAACTCTGATACCATCACATGGACTGGATTTACTGTACAAGCCGGGAACTTGTCGTTAAGTCTACGAAATGTTATGTTCCGTTAAATTAAAATATCGGTACATGAACCTACTACAACGAATCGTTACTACTGGTTGCAGTAACGTGAAGCGTACTTCATTGCAGGAGGTTGAAGACACACAACGAATTATCCGCTTCGTGAATACATTGTGTCTGACCTGTGCTGCTATGTCCTTATCCCTCAATTTGTGCTGTCACTACCTGATTGGAAAACAAATCAATGTTTTGCCAGCCTTCGCCGAAGCTGCTGCCTTTGTCTTTATCATTTGCATGAACGGGGTGGGAATACACACCCTCGCCAGCATTCTACTGATCATCGTTAACAATGTGGCCATTCAATATTACAGCGCTGTCATGGGGCGGGTCACAGAATTTCATCTGCTGTTTATTTTCCTGGTTGTATTATCATTGCTATTATTCCAGCGACCTTTTCTGAGAACGTTGACCATTGGTATTACTATTGGGTGTTTTATGGCCGGCGAAATCAATATGTACTTTGGTTTCTATCCGCCTGTCATGAATTTAGCCACTGATTTTCCTGCTCAATTCGTGATTCGGTGGGCGACCATTCCATCTATCCTGCTCCTTGATCTGATGGTATTCGCTTTTTATATTAAGAATGCAGAAAGACTGCGGAGCCGCGAAATGACGCAGGTGCAGAAAATGCTGGAGAAAGTCAGGCTGCAAAATTCGGAACTCGAAGAGCTCACGGCCAAACTGGCCAGGGCTACTGATGCCAAGACTGTTTTTGTACGTGAAACCAGTCACGAGATCCGTACCCCGCTGAATGCCATTTTTGGTATCAGCCAGCTTTTACAACTCAAAGTAGCGCAGGACAAAAGCCTCGCTCCTATCCGGCTGTTGGCCGATCACCTCTACGCCGCCAGTTTTAATACCAGGGAAATCATTAACAATGTATTAGAGTTTTCACGGATCGAAGCCGGCAAGGCTGATACGGCGCAAAACGCTTCACTGGATGTCAGGGAATGGCTGGACAATGTGGTGAATATCCACCAATATATAGCAGGGGTAAAAATGGTCCGGATCCGGTATAATATATCAGAAGAAGTACCGGAATTCCTATTCCTTGACAAAATGTTGCTTACGAAGATGCTCAATAATCTCCTGTCAAATGCGATCAAGTTCACAGCGAGTGAGAGCAATGTCTCCATTCATATTTTCCCTAATGGAGGACGGTTGAATATTACCGTGGCCGATCAGGGAGAAGGGATCAGTGAAGACAGGCAGGCTACTATTTTTGATGCCTTTGTATCAGAGCGGAATATATTCCTGGAAGGTACTGGTTTGGGCCTGCACATTACGCGTCACCTGGTGGAAGCTATGGGTGGCACTATAGATGTGAAGAGTCAGGAAGGCATTGGTACGACCTTCACGGTATGCCTGCCACTGGAAGGTGCAGAAAGTCTGCCGGGCAAAGACCAGAAAGACTGGCCGGAAAGAATGATGAACCTGAATGCTGCCAGCATCCTGATTATAGAAGATGATAAAATGAGTCAGATGGTTTTATCACGGTTCCTCTGTAGTTTAGGTAGCAGGGTCACGCTGGCCAGCGACGGTGTGGAGGGCATGCTCCTGGGCAGGGCTTCAAAACCGGATATCATTATACTGGATGCGCATATTCCGGGTATGAGCGGCAAAGATACACTTACTCATATTCGCGAAGATGATGTACTAAAAAATGTGCCTGTCATCATCGCCAGTGGAGATGCTTTTAATGAAGCCAGTGAAGAAATGATCAATGCGGGGGCGAATGAATACTTAGTAAAACCTATTGAGTTCAAGGCATTGCATGCCACGCTTACGAAATATATTGAGTAACAAAACATTCATGAAAAAGGGAGGGCACCAACAGGGATGGAAACCATTTTCAGAGAAAAAGAGGCCGTATCAACAGTAAGATACGGCCTCTTATAATTTGAGTACCTGGTAGAATTTTTATGCGGTTCTCAGGAGTTTCATTTATTAATTACACCCTCCTTATAATTCGGTTACCTGGTAGTAACTGGTATCATTTTTATGAGAAATATTTTCATTCACCCTTGTTCTGCTTAGAATTGCACCCAGGCAATATTTGCAGTTTTTGTCTCCCCCTTTCTTGTGATCAGCAGCGTTACATACTGGCTTTTCTCCTGCTTAAAATCACTGGCCCCCAGCATGGTATAATAGCCTTTGTAGGTTTCAGGGGTTCCAAACAGGAACATCCTTTCGCCGGTACTATTATAGCAAACGGTATTAGCGTCGGTGAGGTAGCGCAATGCTTTCTTATCGGTATACACACCACCCGGATCCAGGTATTGCAGGTAATCATTGAAAATGATAAACTTACCACGTGCTGTCGCCAGGTAATCAAATGACAGGTAAGGCGTGGTATTCAGGGCCTGAATCCTGTTGCGGAACATCCATTGCCCTTTCTTTCTGCGATGCAGGAACATGGGGTCATAGAGACCGTTCGCCACCTGCATCTTTATTTGTGCAATACCTGATTTTACCGCACCTGCGCTATCCAGGGTCATGATACCTATATCATTCATATTAGTATGGATATTATTCCAGGCATTGGCATTGCCGGAACTGAACAGGCTTGTACTTTCCAGCAGCAGTGTGGCAGTACCGTCATCCGCTGTCAATAGTTGTTGTGGTACACCGGAATAAGTAGCGCTGATCTTATCCGGCGTTACTGCCTGGTGACGATATTCTTCTAATGTGCCGGCATCCAGGTAACTGAGCGTCATAGCCACACCCGGGGTTTTCGTCCCTTTGCCCGTAGCATTGGTGAGTAATAATACCAGTTTCTGAGCCGCAGGTATATACTGGATATTGGCATGGATCTCCTGCATATTCGTGGTATAAGGCAGCAGCTGGTGCTTGACTTCTGTATCATGAATATTTGATACGGCTACCATGCATACAGTATCTTTTGTATTCTTGCGGATGCGCAAAGGAGCTGTGACCAGGTATACCTGATCGATGTGTACGGCCATGTCCAGATAACCGTGATAAGGGTAATCTGCAGAAGGCAGGTAAGTAGTACAATGTCCAATCTGCTGATGATCAGGGGAATACTGGTAAACCTGTACCCGTTCGCCAGGTGTTTCCTTCCGATCCATTTCACCGCCCGCAAAAGCAGCAACGGCATAATAGCCGCTATGCGGGTCTTTGGCCACATAGAAATCGTGAGAGGCAAAGTTGTCCTGTACCACTACATCCCTGTGCTGGATAGTAGGCAGTTCGCCTAACTGATCTTCCTTTACTAACTGACCGGTTTTGCCATCCAGTATCAATCTGTATAGACGTGGTTTGTACTTAACCAGTTGCTGCAGGAAGATGACTACCTGGTTGTTTATTTCATAGATACCATCAATTTCTGTGTCATTCAATGCGTTTACATCGAACAGTTGGCCCGTTACCGTATCGGTCGTAGCAATCTTGTGCTGTGCATCGTACAAGTTGACGATAATACCTGCTTTTTTATCAAAATGCAGGTAAGCTGTATAACTGTTGTTGAGGAGTAGAATCTTGTCAAATCCATCTCCTGGTTCAGGGAAGTTATTACTAAGTTGTACCTGTGGTACCTGCGCGGAGAGTTGTGATGCAAATAACAGGGCAAGAAGGCTGGTGCCTTGCCAGAAATATCTCATAGGTAAAAAAAAGGTTATGAGTGTAAATGTATAATTAATTTCCCAAATGTTTAATGAGAACATACTGATTGTTTGCCCTTTATCCTTTTTTACTTGTCCTTTCGGCCCTTTTACTATATTTATGCATTATTATTAACAATTGAATGATATAATGAGAAGCAACAAGTTCTTACTTTTTTGTCTGTTAGGAGCAAGTCTGGCGGGTCCTGTATTAGCACAGACAGAAGCCCCCAAATACGATCCGCACGCGGCTTTTAATCCACTATTCTACCCTACAAATGGCAATGAGTACCGCAGCGCTTCCGGTGCCCCTGGCCACAAATACTGGCAAAACAAGGCGGATTATGCCATCAATGCGACCCTGGATACAGGTACACACAGATTGACTGGTTCCGTAGCTATTACCTACACCAACAACAGCCCTGATCAGCTGCCTTTTCTTTGGTTACAGCTGGATCAGAACATTTTCAGGGAAGACAGCCGTGGTACAGCTACCGCAGTAGTTACCGGTGGTCGGTTTGCCAACAAGAGTTACACCAAGGGGGATGAAATCAAATCCGTAAGTGTAGTGAGGAATGGCAAGGTTACCCCGGTGAAGTATTTAATCAACGATACCCGTATGCAGATCTTCCTGCCTCAGCCACAGTCTGCGAATGGCGCTGCATTAAAGATAAAAATTGAGTATGCTTTTGATATTCCGCAATACGGTACTGACCGTATGGGGCGCTTAACCACCCAGAATGGTTGGGTGTACGAGATTGCCCAGTGGTATCCACGCATGGAAGTATACGACGATGTACTGGGTTGGAACAGTATTCCTTACCAGGGAGCGGCAGAGTTCTACCTTGAGTATGGCAACTTCGATTACAAGATCACTGCACCTGCAGGTCTGGTCATAGTAGGTAGCGGTGAACTGGTAAACAGCGCCGAAGTACTGACTGCTAAAGAACAAGCCCGTCTGGCACAGGCTTATAAAAGTGATAAGACTGTGATGATCAGGGATAGCAGCGAGGTCGCAAAGCCTACTGAATCACGCAAGGGTAACCTGACCTGGCACTTTGTATGCAAAAATGCAAGAGACGTGTCCTGGGCAGCTTCTAAAGCATTCGTATGGGATGCGGCACGCCTGAAACTGCCAAGTGGCCGTAAGGCACTGGCACAATCAGTATATCCGACCGAAGCGATTAAGCGTCCGAACGGCTGGTTCAGATCTACTGAATTTGTAAAAGGTTGTATCGAGTTTTATTCCAAACAATGGTTTGAATATACTTACCCCGTAGCCACCAACGTAGCTGGAAGCATTAGTGGTATGGAATATCCGGGTATCGTATTTTGTTCATGGAGAAGCACCGGTTCCGGTCTTTGGGGTGTAACCGATCACGAATTCGGTCACAATTGGTTCCCGATGATCGTGGGTAGCAACGAACGTAAATATGCCTGGATGGATGAGGGTTTTAATACCTTCATCAACCAGGGGTCTACCGAAGCCTTTAACAAAGGAGAATACTTCACGCCCATGCAGGTACAGAATACCGGCCGTGGCATGTTTGGCACAGATCCGATCATGACGGTTCCGGATGTGATCCAGAACAGTTACCTGGGTATGGCGGCTTATTTTAAACCTGCTGCCGGGCTGACCATTCTGCGTGATTATGTTCTTGGCAAAGAGCGTTTTGAATTTGCATTCCGCACTTATATAAATCGCTGGGCGTTCAAGCACCCGACTCCGTGGGATTTTTTCCGTACGATGGAAAATGCAGCTGGTGAAGACCTGAGCTGGTTCTGGCGTGGTTGGTTCCTGGAAAACTGGGCACTGGACCAGGCGGTAAAAGATGTAAAATATGTAAGCGGTGATCCTGCCAAAGGTGCGCTGATCACCATCGAAAACCGTAACCAGCTGGTTATGCCGGTTGTACTGGCCATTACCGACAGCAATGGCAAAACAGATACTGTGAGCCTGCCTGCTGAGGTATGGCAACGTTCTGGTACCTGGACATTTAAGTATAACTCTGTCACCAAACTGACAGGTGTAGTGATCGATCCTGCGAAAGGCTTACCGGATATAGATCCTTCCAACAACGTATGGAAAGGTGAAGTGCGTAAAGTAGCGACAGGTACTACCGCAACAGATGTGATCAATCGTTATTTTGCTGCGATTGGTGGTATGGACAAACTGAATGGCATTAAGGATCAGTCAATGTCGGCCATCGGTAGTGTACAGGGTACAGAAATATCCATGACAAAGAAGTACAAATCTCCTGATAAGTACTTCATGGATATCTACATTGCTGCTATGGGAGCACATGCAAGTCGCCTGATCATCAATGGCGACAGCGTGGTTGCTGAACAAATGGGTAACAGGATGCCGGTAGATGCTGAAATGAGGAAAGAACTGAAAGGTAGCCTGGAACTCTTCCCTGAAAAGGAATACCTGAGTGATGGCGCTAAGCTTGTGCTGTCTCCCGATTTCGATCAGGTGAATGGCAAGGATGCCTATAAAGTAATTGTGACTGAAACCGATGGCGAAGTGATTGAACTGTATTTTGATGCGACTACCTATTACAAGGTAAAGTCCGTCAACAAACAGGGCGACCAGGTAACCGGTATGCTGGAATTCAGTGATTACAAAGACGTTAGCGGTATAAAATTCCCATTCACCCTTGTCAATACAATTGGTGGCAATCAGCAGATCAATTTTAAGGTGAACGAGGTGAAGGTAAACAGTGGGCTGAATGATAGCGAGTTTAAATAATTTAATAACTAACTCGTTTTAAATATAGTATTTTGCATGAATCGCTTCTGCCTCTGGTAGAAGCGATTTTTGTATGTAGCATTTATATATAGTTCGTTATATTGCAACAAATTGATAAATTTCAACTAATTAGGATGAGTTTGGCCGTGCTGTAATAAACCCAAAAGCGAATGCATATCAGAGACACACTTACAACTATTACACACACTGGAGCACAAGTGGATGACCTGGATCTGCGAACACGTATTATCAAGGTGAATACGATATCGCTGATCATTGGGTTGTTAGTTACTTTTTTTGCATGGTTCTTTTATGCTATTTCGGGGAAAATGGAAATCCTTATCGCGGCTTCGATGGAGGGGGTTGCTTATTTTTCTATTATATGGATAAACAGTAAGGGTAAATATGATCTGGCTGCCCTTTTAGCCCAGTTAATTCCCAATATCGCTACACTTTATTTTGGTATTATATTATCGGCTGTGATAGAAGCAAGTCTGCTTGCTATTTTCCTGATTGGTACCAGTTTTCTTATTATCAAAGACACAAAGTACAGGATCATATCAGTTGGATTGACCATGGCTGTGGTGATATTACTGCAGGTCAATGATGAGATACATTTGATAACGCCCTTGACCTTTGGTATTACCAATCAGCGTATTATTCACTTCTCTGCTGTTGTAGTTGTATTTAGTCTCAATATACTTATCATCGCATTTTATGTGAACCAGAATGACATATTGGTGGCGGAGCTACGGGAAAGAGGTGAAAAGCTGGCAAAAGCCAATGATTACAAGAGCGTGTTCGTGCGGGAAACCAACCACGAAATCCGTGTTCCACTGAATGCCATTCATTCTATTAGTCAGCTATTAGTAATACAAAGTAAGCAGCAGCAAGAGCTTGCGCCTATCCGTGCTACGGCGGAACACCTGTGTGCAGCGAGCTATCACGCTCTGGAAATTATCAATAATGTACTGGAATTATCAAGGATCGAAGTTGGTAAGATACATGAGGTATTCCGGGAACCATTTGATGTCAAAAACTGGATTGATAATATCGTAATCACCAGTCAGTATATCGCAAGAAATAAAGGCGTGAAAATCACGCTGGATTATGACAGGCAGCAAATGCCTGCACAGATATGCAGTGACAAAGTGAAACTGACACAGATCGTTAACAATATCCTTTTCAACGCTATTAAGTTCACGGCTGATAATTCTACTGTATTCGTCCAGGTGTCTACCGAAAAGAACATCTGTTATATCCGCATCCGGGATTCGGGTCAGGGTATGGATAAGGAGCAGCTGGAAAAGATCTTCGATCCGTTTTTCACCAGTAAGAGTGATTTCTCGAATGGTACCGGGCTAGGGTTGCATATAGCGCGTTACCTGGTAAGTTTGCTGGGAGGTGCGATCACAGCGGACAGTTCACCGGGAAAAGGGACTTTGTTCTGTATTGCCTTCCCGCTGGTGGGCTTTGAGGGAAATAAGCCTGCACAACCAGTGATGAAGGAAATGCCGCCCCTGCCCTCCTTTACGAACATCCGCATGATGATTGTAGAAGATGACCAGATGAGCCAGATCTACCTGACGCGTTATTTGTCAAGCCTGGGGTGTCATCTGCAAACGGCTTCTACCGGTCAGCAGGCATTGAATGTGATGCAGGAGCAGCCACCGGATATCATACTGCTGGATAGCCATCTGCCCGATATGGATGCACTCGCGTTACTGAATAAATTGAAAGTTATACCCAAATTAAAGGATATTCCCGTTATTATCACCACAGGTGATGTATTTGAAGAAGCCAAAGATGCGCTATTGAATGCAGGCGTAGCCGGCTATGTTACAAAACCCATCGATTTCAATGTACTGACCCAGGAAATCAATAACTGTCTCAAGCTTCCCGCCCTGTTTTAATCTCTCTACTTGCCGTATCTTCACGTTATATAATGTTGGTTTACAACCCGTAGTATGCTGTCATATACTCAGCCTTCACCAGGCTCATAGTCATTTATGCCGTTCTTATACTTTTGAATGTCTTCTCTTGTGCTACTGCGGAGTTCCCGCAGCGCTATCCACTACTAATCCAGGCTTGTTTTTCTTTCACTCATAAAACACACACAAGTATGAAGACTATTAACGTTCCGCAGCTTTACTGTCCTTTTGAGTCAAGGATCAGTCCATTTGTAGACAAGGTAGACAGACACACTACCAATTGGCTACACCGATTTCAACTCCTGTCAGGGGAGGAATTGTACGAGAAGTACGCGAATTATAAGTTTGCCTGGATGACATGCAGGACTTATCCGGATGCAGATTACGATTTTCTTTGCGCTGCCAACAATCTCAACTCCCTGCTGTTTGTTATGGACGATTTACTGGACCATGCTTCATCAGAGACCGCAGGTTATAGAACTGCGGATTATGTACAAGGTATCATTGGGGGCTTTGTGAATGTATTACGACTCAACAAGCGGGTGCCTGTTTCTGTAAGCCCGATCATGGCGGCATTCAGCGACTTTTGGGAAAAGATGCGCCGGTTGAGCAGTGCCTCCTGGCAATGCCAGTTTACCCTTAGTCTGAAGGCGGTGTTTGAAGCGGGTATGTGGGAGATTGAAAACTCCCGTGCACAGCGGCATCCGAGTATGTTGCAGTACATGAAAATGCGGCCTTATTTTGCGGCGGCCAACCTGGCTACGGACCTGCTGGAAGTCGCTACCAAACAGAATCTGCCCGTTTTTGTGTTGCAAAATGAAGATTTCCAGCGCCTGGTAGAACTGGCGCGCAGAACCATCTGCTGGTCAAACGACCTTTTCTCGCTCTCTAAGGAATTGGAACATGGGGATGAGCACAACCTGGTCGTAGTGATCGAACACGAAAGGAATATTTCGCTGGAACAGGCCATAGAAGAGACAGCCCGGATACACGACCGGGAGATTGCACAGTTCAATGAATTAAAGACACAGTTACCCTCTTTTGGTATCAGGATCGATACTGCCATCCAGGATCACCTGGATGCTATGGGCACCATGCTAAGGGGGTTTATGGACTGGTCAATTTATGACACTGCAAGGTATGAGTTCAATTATGTAACGGAATAAGGTTACACTATTTTGCGAAAACCCGTTTTGCAGCGGGTTTTCGCTATGTTCTGTCCGCTTGATTATCAATATTTTTAAGTTACATCTAAATTTGTTTTGGGTGATGTTTAATATTATTTTATATATTTAATGTTATTGTAACGCGGGAATAATAATCCCTTTCCGCAATTGTAGCGATTGGTTCCCCTGTTTTCCAGGTTGCCCAGGTATAAAAATTTGTAAACTTTAGAAAGTTTTAATCATATAATCCTGCATCATGAAAGTATCTGCCATCAGTTTTCCCAGCGTGTTCGAGTCTGCGTATGGTAACACAGAAAACTCCTCAAAAGACCTGTTGAATGGTTTAAAAATCAAAAAAGACGATAACTGGTACATAGTTGGTAACCTCGCCAGAAGAGGCGGCATCAACCCGGGGCGTATTACGAATGCGGCTCCCCAGGAAGACGATTATGAAATACTCTTCAAAGCCGCGCTGGTTAATGTATTGGACAAGGTGCAACAACCCTTGTCTATCACCATGGGATTTCCATTCTCCACCTATAATATTTACAAGGCAGCTGCAGAACAATTCCTGAGTAAGAGACATTTTCTGATAGAATATGATACGCAGACTTTCAACAACAAAGGCACGATCAAAAAAGGGATGCTGGATATTGAACGTTTTGAAGTGATTCCTGAAATAGTGGGTGGTATTATTGGCTTAAAGAAGACCCTGAATGAGCCGAAGAATGACAACTTTATTGCAGTGAGCTTTGGTTTTGGTACGATTGAAGGAGGTCTGGCTACAGCCGATGGTTTGATAAACCGTACCTGCTTCAGTTCTCATGGTATTAAATATGCCATTAACAACCTGGCCCGTGAGCTGAATAAAACATATTACCTGGATATGAAGAATGAGCATCAGCTGGATGATGCTTTTATGAAGGGTTCCATTTTTACCAACCGCAAACGCATTGACCTCAAAGAAACGCGTAAAGCCCTGCTGAAACAGTATTACAAAGAAGTGGTATCTCCGCTGATGCGTAATTATTTCACTGACCAGGATTTTGAAACCTGTAGCAAAATCTACCTGATGGGTGGTGGTGCACATTATCGTGAACTGACGGATTGCTTCCTGGAAGAATTTAAGGATTTTATTCCTGTTGATGTGGCGCCGGATCCTGAAAACCTCGTGAGTATAGGTTATCTTTATAACTCACTGCGTATCTCTGATGATAAGCATCAGCGTAGCGTGGGCCTGGACCTGGGCAATGCCTCTTCTATCATTTCTGTGTTTGAAGATGAAAATATATCTGCGGTTTCAAAAATATGATGTGTCTGTAATAATTGAAATACTCAAAAATGCCTTCCGGAAAGGCATGTTCGTGATACCGAAAGAAGTGTCCGTACAGGGCGCTATCGAATCTCCGGTTCCGGGCCGTATAGATGGCACTGTTCGTGGCGATGTGCGTACAGAAGGTTTGCTGACTATCGGCAATACCGCCAGTATAAGAGGTAATGTGTACGCGACAGACCTGATCCACTTCGGCAAAGTCTATGGTGATATCTTTATCACCAATAAGGCAGTAATCAGTAATAAAGCCTATATAAAGGGTGATGTGACGGCATTGATATTGGAGTTGGAAGAAGAAGCGGTAATAGAAGGGGCGATCCGAAAACATGTAAATGACCTGGAGAACGCGGTTCCACCGGATACCGAGCCAGAACCGGACGTACCCTTACCTGTGGAGGAGGAAAAGCCGACCAGTTGGTTTTAAAATATTGAAAGGAGGGGTTATCTAAAATAAAGGATCCTTCTCAGCATTTCTTAAATGACTACCAGGTTTCATTAGGTACCTGAATAAAAGGAGGCCGTATCATAAGTAATGATACGGCCTCCTTATTTTAATGTCTTGGTTTAGCTCTTTCGTACTGCACCGGCCATTTCAACGACTCATCTTTTAACTGATGGGCTGCATGAAGCGGGAAGTAAGGATCTCTTAGTAATTCTCTTGCTAAGAACACCAGGTCTGCCTTGCCTGTACGCACGATCATTTCGGCTTCTTCGGCAGTGGTGATGAGACCTACGGCTCCTGTTAGGATGCCGGTTTCTTTCTTTATATGATGAGCAAATTCGGTTTGGTATAATGGGCCTACCGGGATTTTCTGGCGGGTATCGAGACCACCGGAGGAGGTGTCGATTAAGTGCACGCCTGCATCTTTCAGGATGGCGGCCAGTTTGGTAGATTCTTCCAGGTTCCATCCCCCTTCTACCCAGTCGGTCGCAGAAATGCGGACAAATAACGGGTTTTCTTTTGGCCATACTTCCTGTACAGCGCTCACTATTTCGGTGAGCAAACGGATCCTGTTTTCGAAGCTACCACCGTATTCATCGGTCCGGTGGTTGCTGAGTGGTGACAGGAACTGGTGCATGAGGTATCCGTGGGCACCGTGAATCTCGATCACTTTAAAGCCTGCTTTGAGGGTACGTACAGCCGCTTCTTTGAAATCGGCAATCACCTTCCCGATTCCATCCTTATCGAGCGCTTTTGGCTGTCCGTAGGTATCAGAAAACGGAATGGCGCTGGGGGCCATGATATTTTCCCACCCACCCTGCTCCACGGGCACCAGTTTCATCCCTTTCCAGGGCTCTGTCGTACTGGCTTTTCTGCCGGCGTGGGCCAGCTGTACACCGGCTACAGCGCCATGGGCGTGGAGGAAATCTGCAATCTGTTTTAGCTTTTCGATGTGTTCATCTTTCCAGATGCCAAGGTCTGCGGGGGAAATGCGGGCTTCCGGCGATACGGCGATCGCTTCTGTGAGGATCAGGCCTGCGCCACCTACTGCCCTGCTGCCCAGGTGTACGAGATGCCAGTCATTGGCGAAACCGTCTGTGGAGCTGTATTCGCACATTGGGCTTACCACGATCCTGTTTCTTAATGTAACTGCGCCAATCGTGAGCGGCGTAAATAGTGCTGCCATAATATTGCTCTTCTTTAGATCTGTAAATTAAATAGAAACGATTAATAATAGCGGGACCAATGACTAAGGAAACCCGGGAATGCTATAAAGGTAATTTCAATAGGGAACGTAATCCTTATGAAAAACAAATATCCCGGCCTTGGGGGCCGGGATATTCCTTTCAGTGTATGAAAAAGCAAGCTTAGTCGATACGTCTAACGTTAACTGCGTTTAATCCTTTTCTACCTTCCTGCACTTCGAACTCCACGCGGTCATCAGCCTGGATCTCATGGATTAAACCGTTTACGTGAACAAAAGTCTCTTTATTGGATTCATCATGTTTAATGAAGCCGTAGCCTTTTGTCTCGTTAAAGAACTTTACAGTTCCTTGAAATTTGTTTGTCATTTGAAAAAATTAAAAATTTGTAAAGGATAAAGGTAGTCCTTTCAGACACGCTTACCAAATATTAATTTTCAATTATTTACCAAGTGCCAAATTAATATCCTTGTACATTACCCTGAAACAGCGGCTGGCACTCTCCAAAGTATCGGTGGTACTTTTCTGCCGTAATACTCGTCCATAAAGGATTCCGCGTTGGACCAGACGGTCTGCATCATACCCTGATAACGGTCTTTCATTTCGGGTGTTGCAGCGTTTCTAAATTCTATCATATCTTTTAGCTGTTGCTGGGCAAATGCTGGTTTTCTCCACGGACAGGTGATAATATTGAGTCCTTTGATGGCAAAATAAGCCGGTGTTTTCTCCGGACGATCGTAATGCCAGTCACAGATCATCACATCTTTTGGGATCAGGTCTATGGCGCGGTAGGTAGTGTTCATACTGGCCTCCCATATACCCAGACCGGTGGTTTTGCCATCCAGCAGGCGATCGCCCCATATCCATAGCTGGCGGCCCTTTTCTGCCAGGTGATTGCGCAGGGTAGATACTTCGCCGGCAAAGAGTTCGGCCTTATCCCTGCCGCCACAACGGGGGCATTTCTCCTCTCCTATATAGAATACCTCGTCCATGCCTGCATGAAAGGCGGTAGTTTCGAATACCTCACAGAGTTCATCTATGATATCGAAAACGACCTTGTGCAGACCTGGCGCCAGTGGACAATAGCTTTTACAATACAGACCGTCAGGGTTCGGCCATACATATTTTTCAGGCATTTTTACCCAGGGTGTTTCGTCAAACTGTGGGTATTTTACGAGGAGGGCATTGACCTCTCCTGCCCAGGATTGATGGCCTAACAGGTTGAACTGTGGAATTAAACGAATGTGATTTTTCTTGCATACAGCTACTACCTTTTTGATGTCGGCTTTGGTCAATGCATTTCCGGGGCTGAGTTCCGGATGGCTTTCGTATTGGTAATTGTAGTCGATGCGGAGGACCAGGGTATTTACCTTGCGGGGTGCCAGTTCCTGGTCAATGAATTTAATGAATTCGTTCAGGCCAGCTGGTGAGGGCGCCCCGATGCAGAAACCGCGAACGGGGAGAATGCTGTCTGACCGGGTTTGGGAATAGGAAACGTGTCCTATAACGCAGCATAACAGGGTAAAGAAGATGACGTTTTTCATATTGATAAAGTACAAAATAGTCTTATCTCCTATAAAGAAATTACACCAACGGAAAGGCTGGTTACTTAAATTACAGATTTTGTTACATTTTCAGGTCAATCGCTCCTCTTATTTCGGTAGAGATCTCTCCTATTGTTGCATTGCCCTTGCTATTCTGACCTGTATATACCTTCACGAAACGGATCGAAGACAGGGTGACCTTATTCCCATTATCATCCACTGCATCTGCTATATCAAAGCTATTATACCCACTGGTGCCATAGTCACTGGTCCAGTTATCCGCATAGCCATCCGCTAACCCGGTATTGATATAAAGCCCGGCACTATCCTTCAGGGTAGCTGGTAGTTTCATGCCTGTAAAAGACGCGGAATCGCGTGCGGCAATAAAAGACGGGTAGTATACCTGTGTATGATATACATTGATTGCCACGGTGCCTGAGTCTCCCTGGTTATCTTTCCACTTTACATCTGCATAGCCCCCAGGATTATAGTAAGTGATTTTGTAGTGCTTTACGGCATTGGTATACTGATCACCTGCTATTGTATACCAGGCATCGTCCGGTAATCTATTTCCATTTACATCCTGACTTACCATTACGATACCTGGTTCTGACAGGCTTTCGATGGTATTACTATAGATGCCGAATTTTGACACGCCATGGTCAAAGCCGAATACGACATAGCCTCCAAATGCACCCAGGGTAAGCACATTTTCTGTACTACCTACCAGCTTTTGCGCAGCTGCGCTATCCCCGATACTTGTATTTACAAACTGGCCGGGGGCGGGTTGGTATTCAAATACTGTGCTGATGTATTTACTGGTTGTGTTTGTACCTGTGTTTTCTTTTTTACAGGCTGTAAAAGCTAATAAGATAAATATCCACTTCTTCATAGATTATTGAATAAAGGTGATCACTGAAGGAATATTACCGGTGGTAACACTCCATTTTTTAGCACCCGTCTTATCAAAACAATACAATGTACCAGGTAGTAAATAATCCTTTACATCTGTAATAAGAATATCTCTTGTCACCGGATCTACTGCTATGCCATAAGGTGTTGTAATTGCCTGGTTCTGAATGAAGCCATTGCTTACAATTGATTTCGTTTTTACATTCACTATGGCATAACTAATGGTATTTGCGCCTGTATTATTACTCCATTGTACGCTGATGATATAGGCTGAATCGCCCTGAATGGCGAGGTTGCTTACACCCAGGGAAAGTGAATCGGTCACCGCATCGGTCGTTGTGCTGACTATAAACAGTTTTGATGGAATATCACTATAATTTCCCCGGGAGTTCACATACAGGTTGCCGTATCCATCTGCTTTTATATGCTGCAGGTTGATAGCAACATCAATGGTTTTGGTTACGGTAAATGAGTTCAGATCAATGACTGATAAGGTGTGGTCATAATCAGAAGAAGTATAACCACCGGAGTTGGCCACATACAATTTACTGCCTGTTACCGCCATTTCTTCCGGCTGGCGGCCTACGGTCACTGTGCGCAATACTTCGAAAGTGGAGGTATCTGCTTCTGCTACAAACCCCGATCCATCTGTACTGCCGCTTGCGGCCGCATAAGAACTCACATACGCCTTACCGTTATAAAAGGAAATATACCGGCAGCTCCGTACGCTGATTTCACCCAGGTGTTTTGCGGTATGTTTATCCATCACTTCTACCCTATCCGACCCATTTATTACCGCATATAGCTTGTTGCCATATACTTTCATATCATTGCCTACATCTCCCAGTTCCTTTACTATGGAGGGATTGATTTCTCCATATATATTCAGGTTGTAATCGCCTTTGGCGCCATTAAAATAATCGAGGGAGGTCTGGTTCAATCCCATGTTTCCTTCATTTAATAAATAGAAGGAACTTTGGTTTGTATCATCCGTAACATGCGTAGCCTCGCTGGAACTGCTGTCAGTACCACTCTTTCTACATGCACTTAGTACCAGTAAGACGAAGATCCACTTTCTCATATCAGTTAAAAATTTACACTGGCAGTCATACGATAATAACGTCCCGGCATGGGATAGTTATAAATTACATCGTAGTACTGGTTGAATACATTATTGATTTCTCCTGTTAGTTTCAGCTGCCTGGTATGCCATGACAAAGACAGGTCATGTGTATACCAGGGTTCTATATAATACTCCGGAATATTGACGCTACCATAATAACGTGCGCCTACATACACAAAACTATAATTCATGTCCCATGCCTTCCAGGACATGTTGGTGGTAAAAGACCCGCTGTGTAATGGTACGTAAACGATCTGTTGATCATTATTGTCCGTTGCTTTCTGATAAGTATACTTGAGCGAGAAGTTCGTTCCGATTGCGCTGAATAAGCGAGGCGAGGTCTGCACACCTGCATCTACGCCATAAATATTCACTAATCCGATATTCTGCATTTGCCAGCGGAAGAGTTTACCCGGCACAGCTACGATCTTATCCGTCACCCTGCTGTAATAAGCATCTGTCTGAATAGCAAAGTATTGCCACCAGCCGGTGGAGGTTTTTGTATAACTGGCACCTATATCATATTGCCTGCTATATTCAGGTTTCAGGGTGGGATTGCCCGTGGTGGTATAATAGAGATCATTGAAGGTAGGCATTCGGAAGATGTGCTTATAAAATGCCCTGATCCTCAAAGATGGATCTGCCAACGGTTGCCAGGAGGCAATGACAGTGGGCGTATATGCTCTTCTATTGCCACCGCTGGTGTAGAGCTTTGTACTTTCATTGATGATACTCGCCAATACACTTCCCTGCAGATCGATCCTGTTAACATGTAATTGAGTAGCACCAGCTACCAACGTGGTGACCCTGGTAGGAATAGCGAAGCGATCAAGATTCACAGCGGTCATCTGGTTCACCTGGAAGTCGGCAGAGAGCGCAACATCCCACCAGTCTTTGATACGGTATTGATTGGCCGAAGACAAATAATATTCATGCTGGCGGAACCGGTTCATAAGCGGCCCTGTCGTAGTTACAATCGTAGTATCGAGATAGCGTACATAATCCAGCATATACTTGCCGTTCAACTGCATGCTGTACCTGCCATATTTTTGGTTATAGCCTCCCTGTATAAATGCATTTCGATCCCACTGACGCTGTCCGTTTTCGAAATGTCCTTTCACGATTGGGCCTGGCAGGCCACGGGCGGAGTTATAATAATACCCCTGTACGTGCCAGTTGCTGCTGTCTTTGCCATTGCCATATACCCCTGCTTCTAAGCGCCAGGCATCGATGTCTCCATTCTTTCGTACGGCAGTGGTGTCATAATCATTATAGCGATAACGGAATTTGTATTGTCCGTCTGCATGGGTCCATTCTGAGCTGACAACAGCTGCTATGTTATTTGACAGTTTCTTTTCTATTCTCAGGGAGGGATTGATCAATCCAAAACTTCCGGTTTTAAAGCCTGCTTTACCATGCAGGGTTTCCGCACCCTGAAAGACAGGTTTTTTGGATTGTAAATACATCGCGGCTGCTGAAGCAAATCCTTTTGCAGGTTGGAAGATGACGCTTTTCTGGGCGTTGTAGAGCTCTATTTGTTCAATATTGTCAAGGGAAAACCGGCCCAGGTCTACTGTGCCGTTTTGAGCATTGCTTAGTTGAATGCCGTCATAAAATACACCCAGCTGGTTGGTACCCATGCTGTGTACATTGAGCGTTTTGAGGCCGCCTACGCCACCGTAATCCTTGATCTGAACACCAGAGAAGAACCGGGCAGCATCTGCCACGGAGAGGCTATTCATTTTTTCAAGTGCCTTGCCACTGAGGGATTGAACGGGCGTAATCGCACCGGGTTTGGCAGAGAAGATCGTAATTGTCTGTAAGGTATGAGTCGTATCATTTTGCTGTGCCTGTAAATGCAGGCACAGCAAAATGAAGCTTATTATAAAACTGGTTGCCTTCATATTAATGGAACACGACCATGGCTGGATATAAATTGTCCGTGTAGGAAATTGCAGATTTTAAAGTGGCGTCTGCGGCGCTGTAAGTATAAAGCGTATTGTCAGGGTCACCATAGAATCCTCCTGTAGTGGTCAGTACCAGGGTATTTTTCGCAGCGTCGTAACCAATACCTTTACCATAAAAGTAGTGGTCAGTTGGCAGGGTGATATAAGCGCTGCTCAGTGAGCTGTTGTTGCCGGATACATAGCGGTATACCTTCTGGTCATCGCTCAGTACATAGACTGCATTTTCCTGGGTAGAAGCGACGATAGAGCTGCTGGTGAATACCCATTCGTTATAGCGAACATTAAAGGAGGTGGTGATTGTATCGACCTTCAGTGTAGACGGATCGATTTTGAGCAGGGCATTTGTTTGTGCAGCATATATGTAGCCATCTTTACCCTGTGCAAAACCAGCTATGGCAGTTCCTAAATTTTTTGCTATAGAGTAGTCGCTGGTATTCAATGCTACGATACCGTCGTTAGCAGTTAATGCAAATACATAGCTGCCTGATTTGAGCATATCGCTAACGCTGCCACTTACACCCGTGATTTTGGTACCCAGGCTCAGGGAAGATAAGGTAACCGGATAGATACCATCGTCAGTACTGAGCAGACCATTGCTATTGTCAATACCGATGAATGCATGACCGCTGGCCGGCAGACTTGCATTCCTGGCGCTTTCTTTCAGGGAATACTCATCAGCTGCTACCAGTGGACCGCCATAGTTGGTTACCAGGTAAAGTTTTCCATTATAGATGGTACCATATTCCAGGGTGGTGGAGGTAGTTGCCAGCGGGCTGGATGGGTTCACTTTCAGGTAATTGTCCTGCGAAAGGGTATCCGTATTATAGCTGCGGAAGCTCAGGTCTCCTCCTTTGGAGCCGAAGTAACCTTCATTTACAATGAAATAACCATTGTCATAAGTGCCTTTGGAGATAACTGAAGTATTGTCATCCTTTTTACAAGAGACTATGAAGAATACGGCGAATGCTAACAGGAGCGTGTGTAATTTTCTTTGCATGCTGTTTTAATAATTGTAATAGTTGAAAGGTTCCCGACGGAATAGATCATTCAGCATGATAAGCGTAATATCATTGTATATCCCGAAGCTTTTCACCCGAAAGCGCTGAATGGATCTATTGCATCGTGGCAGGTCTTCTGGCTCCCTGATTTTCCGGCGGCCTTCCCATCCATGGTGGACAGTGGCAAAGAGTAGAACCGGAAATAATACCCAGGTTACAGCTACGGGGATAGCTCCGGTTTTGCACCGGATTCCCTTTTAAGCCTATCTAGTGACAGGCACCAAATGCGGCACAAACCTACACTATGGGTGTGGAATAACCAAATTGAAACGTTTTTTCGCCTATCTTGCCGCAAATTTTTAAATAAACCGTTTTGCTGAGACAACTTTTTCTGTTTGTGGTCCTGCTTTGCGGCGTTATAGGTAGCTATGCCCAGGGGAACCTGAGTAAGACTGTATCAGTCACCATGACCCGCCAGCCGATATCTTCTGTACTTGATGCCATAGAAATTCAGGGTAATTTTCATTTTTCTTATGTACGGGAAATGGTGCATGCTGATAGTCTTGTGTCGGTACGCGCCAATAACAGGACTGTGAAGCAGGTACTGGACCAGTTGTTCCAGGGCAGTGTTGTATATAAGGATGTGGGCAACCAGTTGATGCTGCAGCCGGGTAAGGAGAAGTGGTTCTATGTGAGCGGACATATTACGGATGGCAGTAATGGGGCGCCACTGAATAATGCGAGTGTGTATGAAGGGGTGCAGTTGATCTCGACCATGACAAACGATCAGGGGTATTACCGGTTGCGGCTCAGGGAGAAAGAACGGCCAATGCCTGTGATGCTGACGGTGAGTAAGGAATTATATAGAGATACTATTATGATACTGGCGGGCGGGTATGATCAGGAGATCAGTGCGAGTATCAAGCCTGCGGCCCCCATCACGTTGGGTATAGTGGATGTGAACCAGTATTCGAGGGTGAGTGATACGTGGTTTGGAAAAGTGTTTTTAAGTTCCAAACAGCGTATGCAGGCTTTGAACTTAAGTAAGTTCTTTGCAGATCAGCCTTATCAGACCTCTTTATTACCCGGGTTGGGTACACATGGTAAATTGAGTTCCCAGGTGGTCAATAAAATATCGTTGAATTTTATTGGGGGGTATACGGCCGGGTTAAATGGGGTCGAAATATCCGGAGCTTTTAATATAGACCAGAAAGATGTGAGATTTGCCCAGTTTGCCTCCCTTTTTAACCTGGTGGGAGGTAAAATGGAAGGTGTACAGATAGCAGGTTTGCATAATCAGGTCATTGATTCGGTAAAGGGATTGCAGGCAGCGGGGATCAGTAATATTACAGCAAAGGGATTTGTCGGGGTACAGCTCGCAACTACTTATAATGGAGCGAATGGCGAAACCCGGGGATTAGGCGCTTCAGGCATCGTAAATATTTATAGAAAGAATAGTTATGGTGTGATGATGGCGGGGGTTGGAAATATGAACACAGCGACCATTCAGGGAGTGCAGGCAGCTGGCGTGTTCAATATAGCAGAAATGCTAAAGGGGGTACAGGCGGCTGGTGTTGTAAATGCGGCTGATACTACTGAGGGGGTGCAGGTAGCAGGGTTCATCAACGTTACGCGGGTATTGAAAGGCGTGCAGGTGGGTGTGGTAAATTATGCAGATTCGTCTGACGGGTATAGTATTGGTGTGATTAGTATTGTGCGCAGGGGTTATCATCAGCTGTTGGTGTATAATACAGAGCTGTTGCCGTTCAACCTGGCGTTTAAGTCAGGGAATAAAAATCTGTACAGCCTGATTATAGGAGGAGCGAGTTTTATGGAGGGGTCGAAGGCGTATAGTTTTGGGTATGGTATTGGAAAGTCTTATAAAGATTATAGTGTAGAGATAACGGAGCAGAATTTGTACCTGGGGAGTTGGGAGACGATGGGTACGATGGCACGGTTGCAGACGTCGTGGAATAAGGAAATAGGTAAAAACGCAAGGATCTTTATCGGGCCTGCGTTTACATTATATTTTAGTAGTAAGGATGCAAATGTGGGAGGATATAAGACCAGGGTGCCGGGACCGTATGGGGCATTTAAATTTAATGACAACCTACGTTATTGGTTTGGCTGGTATGTGGGCTTTAGTTTCTTCTAAGAATTTCTTTCATACAGTCGCAGGCTAGCGGTTTCTCCTTAAAATTCAGTAAATTTGCCCCTTCTTTTTCAAATTTAAACACTGGTAAATGTCAAAAGTCAAAGTAGGTTTTGTGCAAATGACTTGTACGGCCAATAAGGCGGAAAACCTTGCCAAAGCCATTGAGCAGGTAAAAGTTGCCGCATCCAAAGGTGCACAGATCGTTTGTTTACAGGAGCTGTTTACTTCCCTGTATTTTTGTGATGAAGAGAATTACGACAACTTCTCTCTCGCCGAGCCTATTCCCGGTCCATCTACAGATGCCCTTCAGAAAGTAGCTGGTGAACTGGGCGTTGTGATTATCGCCTCTCTCTTTGAAAAAAGAACTGCTGGCCTGTATCACAACACTACTGCTGTACTGGACGCTGACGGATCTTACCTTGGCAAATACCGTAAAATGCACATTCCGGACGATCCGGCATACTACGAAAAATTCTATTTCACCCCCGGTGATTTAGGCTATAAAGTTTTCAAAACCAAATTCGCCACCATCGGTGTACTCATCTGCTGGGATCAATGGTATCCTGAAGCTGCACGTATCACTGCGCTCATGGGTGCTGAAATACTCTTCTACCCTACCGCTATTGGCTGGGCGACCTCCCAGGACGAAGCAACCAATACAGAGCAATACAATGCATGGCAGACTATTCAGCGTAGTCATGCTGTTGCGAACGGTATCCATGTAGTTAGCGTGAACCGTACCGGTTTCGAGCAGGAAGGCCGCATGAAATTCTGGGGTGGCTCCTTCATCTCCAATCCGTTTGGTACCATCATCTACCAGGCTTCGCACGAAGAGGAAGAGATCCATGTGGAAGAGCTGGACCTGTCTGTAACAGACAGATATCGGACTCACTGGCCTTTCATGCGCGACAGAAGAATCGACTCTTACGGCAATATCACTAAAAGATTTATCGACGAAGCATAATGAACGGACATCCAACGCTGAAACAGCAGGGATACTTCTTCCCTGCCGAATTCCATCCGCATGTGGCTACATGGCTGAGCTGGCCTCATAAAGAAGCTAGCTGGCCAGGTAAGATTGACGCTATCTATCCTTACTACAGCCAGTTTGTAAAGTACCTGGCCGAAAGTGAGCTGGTGCGCATCAACGTGGCAGACGAAGCTATGAAAGCCGCAGCAGCTGCACACCTGCAAAAAGCAGGCGTTCAAATGGATAAAGTGGAATTTTTCCTGCATCCTACAAACGACGCCTGGTGTCGTGACCATGGTCCGGCTTTCCTGATCAATCCAACAGCTGCAGATAAGAAGGTGATCGTAGACTGGGGCTATAACGCCTGGGGGGGTAAATATCCTCCGTTCGACAAGGACGATGTGATCCCTACCCTGATCGCTAATCATTATCAATTACCGGTATTCCACCCCGGCATCGTCATGGAAGGTGGTTCTGTAGAATTCAATGGTAACGGAACAGTGTTGACCTCTACCTGTTGTCTGCTAAATGAAAACAGGAACCCGCACCTGACGCAGGCCCAGCTGGAAATTTACTTACAGGACTATTATGGTGTAGACCAGGTACTGTGGGTAGCAGAAGGGATTATCGGTGATGATACAGATGGTCATATTGACGATACTGTTCGCTTCGTAAACGAAGATACCGTGCTCACTGTGGTAGAAAGTAACAAACAGGACGAGAACTACGACCTGCTGCAGCAAAACCTGCAACAGTTAAAGCAGATGCGCCTGCTGAATGGCAAACAACTCAATGTAATTGAGTTGCCAATGCCGGATGCAGTTGTCTTTGAAGACCAGCGTCTGCCGGCTTCCTATGCTAATTTCTATATCAGCAACAAACATGTAATTGTTCCAACTTACCGTTGCGCAAAGGATGATAAGGCCCTCCGGATAATCCAGGATTGTTTTAAAACCCGTGAGGTAGTTGGTATTGATTCGACCGAGATCATCTGGGGACTGGGTAGTTTTCACTGCCTGAGTCAGCAGGAACCCCTGGTATAAAATTCTTGCTCAAAAGGCGCTGTTGCCCTCGCAACAGCGCCTTTTTTAGGCCCAAACACATCCCTGAATTCCGCTATATGATTGGTTTACAATGTCATCTAATTGTTAAAAAACAGGAGCGGCCCCAACCTGGCTATTTCCTTTAGTAGTGCACCACTGTTGCATATCCCCTGATTGACGTAATCGCCCCGTTCGCAGTCACATTGTAGCCTTCACATTTCTTTCACATTTTCAGTGCTACCTTTGTCATGTCCTAATATTTCATTGTATTATCCTTATTAAAGAACCTAACTAATTCCTTAGATGAAGAAACCTGTTATTAAAAAAATCACACAGTACACCTTTGCCGCCGGAGTTTTTGCAGTTACAACATTTGGAGTACTACCATCTACCGGTCATAAAGCAAACAGCAACGTAATTGCCATCAACAAATCTGCCATGAGCAGCAGGGCGATGTTGTATGATAACCTGGCATTGGATTCAATGGGATTATCCCGTACCGCTTTCAATTATGCTTTACAGGGCATGGAAAAACTTGAAGCAGAAGGCAAGTTAGCTAACACAGACCTGATCACGATCGTAGACTTCAGTCTTGCTTCCAGTAAGAAAAGACTGTTTGTTATAGATCTGAAAAACGGGAAAGTGCTGTTCAACACCCTTGTATCTCATGGCCGCAATTCCGGTACGGATGTAGCAACTGCATTCTCCAATTCACCGGAGAGCTTTAAAAGCAGCCTGGGTTTTTATGTAACGGGTGATACCTACAGGGGGGAGCATGGTTATAGCCTGCGCCTGGAAGGTCAGGAACAGGGCATCAATGACAACGCGATGAGTCGTGGAATTGTGATGCATAGCGCAGCCTATGTAAATGAGAAATTAGCTGCTTTGCAGGGTTATATTGGTCGCAGCTTAGGTTGTCCGGCCATTCCTGAAAAAGTACACAGGAAGATCATTGAAATGATCAAAGACGGCACCTGCCTCTTCCTGTACAGTCCTGATAAATACTATATGGCACATTCCAGGATCCTGGAATCACTGCCTGCCGATACTACGATTGCCTGACATCCATTTTCATATAAAGGCAGACCATCCGTTTTTCATCCACCCTGGCCCCTCTTCATCAACACGCCTCGGCGCTCAATGACACATTATCACGCAACAGACACATCAGAGGTTAACAGCAGATGCGCAGGGGAATGAAAAGGGCCAGGGGGATGTACGGAATTTTTAATGCACGTCAGTAAATAATTTCGCAGCTATTTTACGGTCATGGTCATAGATGTCATCTACCACATGCAACTGACCGTCTGCGCCTACCCAGGTAGTATAATAGGAAATCATAACGGGTACCGGGTTCTTCACTCTGACGTACTTTTCTTTTCCACTGTTCATTGCACTATCAATCTTTTCTGCTGTCCATTCCGGCTGATCATGCAGCAGGTAATTGGCCATTTTTACAGGATCTGACAGCCTTATACAGCCATGGCTATATGCGCGCTGATCCTTGTTGAATAATTCCTTTTGATTCGTATCGTGGAAATATATATTGAAGCTGTTGGGAAACAGGAATTTTACCCTGCCCAATGGATTTTCTTTGCCGGGTACCTGCCTGATCACCGGAACGCCATTTCTTTCGCCGGTCACTTCCATATGATGGCTGGCCAGGTAACTTTTATTTCTGGCCATGGCAGGTAATACTTCTTCTTTGATAATGCTCCTGGGCAGGTTCCAGTAAGGACTGAATACAACCTGGTTCAGATCGCCGGAGAAGCTGGTGGTACCTTTACCTTCCTTGCCTACTACGACTGCCATGTCAAAGTCTTTATTCTTGCCGTCCCATGCATGGAGCATGAATTCGGGAATATTCACCATGATGAGTCTACCTTCGGGTACAGGTGGTGTCCAACGCATACGCTCCATATTGATCAGTAGTTTTTCGACGATGGTAATGGCCGGTACATTCATTTCACGTATAAGGGTATCCGTGATAATTCCTCTTGGTGTGTGACCATGTGCACCTTCAAATTTATTGACAGCAGCTTCCAGCGCATCGTCATATACACCGGTCGTGTCTTTGCCGTCCAGTTCCCCGGTTGCCTGCAAGCGATGTTTGATGGCGGCTATGACAGGGCTGTTATCTCCTTTCTTGTATTTCTTCTTCTTTTCTACAGGAATGCTATCCCAGTTACCTTTCTTTGCGATAGCGGTATATTTCTCCAGTTCTTTTGTCAGATCACCATATACATTATGAATATCGGTAGCGTGATACCCTTTGCCTGAGATGACAGCATCTGCCTGTTTCAGGATCTCGTTCTTTTGCATGGGCACGTAGTGTTCCATGGCTATCACGGCATCTTTATCATCTTTATGTGCATCGAGGAAGTAGTTAATGAATCGTTGTGTCAGCTGTAGCTCTGTCTTCACAATATTAGCATCGGTGGCAGAGACAGCTGAATCCGGTTCATTGTTCATAAGGGCATTGAGGCGATATTCCAGTGCTTTATTGTTTTCGCTGGTGTCTACGCTATAATCGTATAAACTACGGAATCCATATGCCTGTTCATTCAGACCACTGGTATCGAACCAGGCGTATTCAAAGTTGCGTGCGTTGTAAAAGCTACGCAACCTGTTAGCAAGGTTACTATCCAGTTTCTGGTTAGTGATGAACTTCTCAACATCTTTGGTTTCAAGGAAAAGACCATTGTACGCGTTTGCCGGGGTAATTTCGTTGTTCCTTGGGGTGACAGGTATTTCAAAATGCTGTGCGGCATCGCCGCCGGAAGTCTTTTTCGTATCAGATTTGCAACCTGCGATCAAAGAGATCGCGAAAGCCGAAAATATCAATGCCTTTTTCATACTCAGACATAGAAGCAAAACCTGTGCCTGTGTCCGGGACCGGTATTCACGGCCCCGGAACGACGTGCGATGAAAATAATTTTCCGCAGTTTGGGTATTAATTCCCATAAAGCAGGTCCACACTTTCCTTAGCATATCCCGCACCTGCAGTCATGCCCTTCCCTCCTATCCCTGTACGGATATGGATTTGCGGGGTGATGTCATATTCAAAGATGTTCTTTTCATTGTGTTGTGCATAGAAGCCGCTCCAACAGGTAGCGATTTGTTTGTTCTTTATATTAATGATATGTGAAGCTTCTTCCAGGATCAGTTCATTGATATAGTGATTGGTATGGAAACCTAAATCGTCGGACTGGCTGATGGGTGCATATTCATGACTGTCGCCAATGATGATGCTATTGTCTGTAGCTTGTTTGAATAAAATATGAATGCCCCACTTTTTTAGTTCTTCATAATGCGGTGGGGTTTGAACGTGGTTGAAAGAAGGGCAATAAGTAGCGAAACTTTCGTACCTGCGGATCGTGAGGCCTGTAAGTATATTGCCATTCAGCTGTAGTTCAGGCATGGGGATGGTGCGCAGCATCTGGAGTTTGCTTACTACCTGACCGCTGTTGGTGAAGATGTGAGGGAATAGCAGTTTGCCTTCATGGCCACAGCAGATGATGACTTTATTTGCCAGGAACTGATTATTGACTTTAATTTGACCCTGTGTTTCTTCAATCGCCGTAACGGGTGTGTAATATGAGATCCCGAAATTTTTAAATGATTCTTTCATATATGCGTGCAGGTGATGAATCATCTTATCCGGTTCCACACTCACTTCATCAGGAAAGAAGAGTGCTTCCTTCGCATATTCCCGTTTGATAGCAGGGTACCGTTCGTTTATTGCAGTTGCAGGCAGCAACTGCGCATTATAACCTATGTTATCATAATGAGCTTTCAGCTCGTGAATCAGTAATTGCTCATCGTCATCAGATGCGATGTAGATACTTCCGTTCTGCCTTACAGAGATATCGCCTTTCTGCTGGATAGATTTGTAGAGTGCCAGACCTGTAAGGCCGTAATTAAACCATTTATCTGCCAGACCGGAAGGGACTACCTGTCCGAAGTTGCGCACGGTAGCGCCAACGGGATAGTTATCCCTTTCCAGTAACAATACTTTCAATCCCTTTTGTAAAGCGTGAAAGGCGTGGAAGGTACCGAGGATACCGCCGCCGGTTATGATCAGATCAAATTGTTGCATAAGAATAGTATTACCATGGCAGGGAATAAGTCTTGGTGAAACTGAAGGTCTTCATAGCTTCAGTGACACCTTCTTTGATACCCAGTCCTGAGTCTTTAATACCTCCGAAAGGAGAATGTTCTATACGATAACCCGGTACTTCGTTTATATTAACAGTACCGGCTTTGATATGTTTGATGGCGTACATGGCGTGTTGCAGGTTGGTTGTTACAACACCTGACGATAAGCCGTAAGCAGTGCTATTGGCAACGTTCACGGCGTCTTCGAGGTTTGCTACTGCCATTATCGGTGCGAGCGGACCAAATGCTTCCTGTACCACTATTTCAGCATTCCGCGGAACCTGTGTCAGGATTGCAGGTTGCAAAAGGGCGCCATTGCGGGTACCACCCTGTACTAAATTTGCACCTTGTGTCACGGCTTTTTCAATCAGTTGTTCCAGGTGAATGGCGGAAGCTTCGTCGATTACCGTACCTACAATTGTATTGGGATCGGCAGGATCGCTACAGACGTAAGTCTGGGTCTTTTTGATAAATCGGGACACAAATTCGTCATGGATATTTTCCTGTACCAATATACGCTTTACGGCGGTGCAGCGTTGGCCTGAATTGCGAAATGCACCTTCAGCGGCCAGGGTGACGGCCAGTTCCATATCCGCGTCGTCGAGTATGATCAGCGGATCATTGCCACCCAGTTCAAGGATCACTTTTTTGTAGCCGGCAGTTTGTGCAATGCGCTTACCCACCGCTACGCTACCAGTAAAAGAAACGACAGAAATTCTTGGATCACTAACCAGGATACCTGCTACCTCATGAGTAGGTCCCAGCAATACGCTGAGCATATGTGGCGGTAATCCGGCTTCATATAGTAATTCCACAAAGCGTACGGCAGTCAGCGGTGTTTTTTCAGAAGGCTTCAGGATCACGGGGGTACCGGCTGCTAATGCCGGTGCTACTTTGTGTGCCACCTGGTTCAGGGGATGATTAAAAGGGGTGATCGCAACCGCCAGTGGCAGGGGTTCCTGTACAGTGTAAATCTTTCTCGCTTTGCCTTGTGGAGAGACATCGCAGGATAAGACCTGACCGGGTTCCTGCAGGGCGGCAATAGCGGCAAACATGAGCACATCGATCGCTCTCCCCGTTTCGTACATGGCCTCCCGGATACAGAGACCCGATTCTGCGCTAATTAAAGCTGCAAATTCGGCTCTTCTGGCGCTTAATAGTATTTGGGCCTGATTCAATACCTGATAGCGCTCAAAATGGCTCATAATCGCTTTGGGCTGTAAAGCTGTTTCAATAGCGCGCAGTGTATCGGCTTCTTTTACCGTGGAGAGGGTACCAATCACCCTGTTATCGTAAGGGCTACGGATCGTGAGCTGATCCGTGCCCTCTATTATTTTGCCCGCCGCATAGCAATGCAGGGATAGTTTATTTACCGGTTCCATTAATTGTAAAATCAAATACATCAAAGTTGCGGGCATCACCTGCCGCTTTTCGCATATAGGTTGTATTCAGCGGGTGAGAAATGAGCAGTGGCACCATTTCCTCATAACGACCGCCATGAGAACGAAGTCCGCTATCCAGCGCACTCAGGTCATGGTGTGCAGGAGTACGGCCCAGCACAACATTGCGGGCGGACAATACCACCAGGTCACCGGTACGATCGGCAGGTTGTTCCAGGAGTCGTACAGCGGTTTCGCGGTCATACACTTCTGTAATACCCGGTTGTGCCAGCAACCAGCGGCCTATTTCATCTGTCCGGGAAGAATCTTTTAAATGCACGACTACATAAGAACCCAATGCGCCGTGATGTTTTACATAGGGATCGGTGATCGGGCAAATGACGCGGCTGCCTTTACCGAATTGTTCATCCAGCAGGGATTCCACATAGATTACATTCGGACTGCCATCAGGTAATTGTTTTGCATTCATACCATGATCTGCAGTAGCGCCTACGATGGCACCTGCTTCGAGCAACTGACCCAGTTCATGATCGATGGCAGCATAGAAATCTAAAGACTCAGGTGCTTCCGGCGCATAGGTGTGCTGCATAAAATCTGTCAGTGACAGGTACAGGAAATCGGCTCTGCCAGCACGCAGCAAAGCATTGCCAGCCCGTAAGACGAACAGGCTGGCATCTGCACTGTAAATGGCGGGTGTGGGTTGACCTGTCAATTGTTCTACATCATCGATGCCGTGTGTGGCTATAGTAGCTGCTGCTGCTTTCTCTGCAGAAAACGCAATGCCTTGCATATTATGTGATAATATATCGCGCAACTTCTCTTTCGCTGTGACCACCGCCACTTTTCTACCTGCATTTGCTGCTGCTGCCAGCAGGGTTTCTGCACGTAAGTAAGAAGCGGAATTCATCATCACTTCCTGGTCCAGTGTTGCATCATAGAAAAAGTTGCCACAGATACCGTGTACAGCAGGTGTAACCCCCGTGACGATAGACGAATTATTCACGTTAGTAAAAGAGGGCAATGCCCCTCTGACCATTCCCCTGTAGCCTTGTTGAGTCATCTTTTTCAGGTGAGGCATGTGGTCAAAAGCGAGTGAAATGTCCAGGTATTCATCGGCAGAACCATCCAGGCAGATCACTACAATGGGGGCCGCTGGCGGTTGGTAAGTAATGCCATTCGCAGTAAAGGATAAGGTGGATATAGACATGAGATTAGTTTTGTGGTTCTGAAAATCCTTCAAAAGCGCTCTTTACAGGGCGGCCTATCCAGGCATAAGGTTGCCTGGCATGCAGGGCAAATGCAATGGTGGCAGCCAGGTCGTATGTGTATACAGGTTGTGTGATCACATAACCGGGTTTTACATCTTTGCCAGAAAAGATCATGGCAATTTCGGCTTCTTCCGGTGTGGCGCCGCCATGACTTTTGCCTTTACCACCATGGTCTGCGGTGATGATCACCAGTGTGTTTGGTGGAATGCTTTCCATGATGCGGCCAATGAGTGAATCGGTTTTGGCAACTGCCTGGTAGTATAAGGGAGAACCATGGCCATATTCATGGCCCGCATGGTCTACGTGATCGAAGTGAACAAAGGCAAAGAGTGGTTTCTCTGCACGGATATATTGAATAAAATCAGTAGCGGTGGAGTCTTCAGTATTGAAATGACGGTCATGACTAACGGCTTTCTTTTCGAACAGGCGGCCAAAGTCGTCCCAGTGGTATACCGCGCCGATATTGGCTTTGGGGTATTGCTGGTGAAGTACGCCAAATATTGTAGGGAAGATACCTTCGTCATTGGCTACTACCGGTGGCAGCGAATGTTTGTCGCGTTGCCAGTCATTGTCCGTAATGCCATGTTGTTCAGGACCCGCACCCATGATCATACTGGCCCAGTTGGGACTACTGCTGCTGGGTAGTACAGTCCTTACATTCCACTTTACGGCGCCGTGGGCGATGAGGTTATGCATCACAGGTGTTTTTGCCTGTTTGATCCCATCAGGGCTCATGCCATCTACCCCGATGATGATGACGTGTTCGATACCTTTAGGCAGTTTCTCCTGTGCTTTCAGGAAAGTCGGCAATAATAAGATACAGCCAGTCAAAAGTTTTTTCATATAGCGTTGATTATGATGTCCAGAGCGTGGTCCATTTCTTCTTTGGTAGTGATCAGGGGTGGGTATAGCGATAATACCTTGCCACTGGATACTTTGAAACTAAGACCCTGCTCCAGGCAGCGGTACAATGCCTGCTCAGCATTGTCCGCTTCTATTGCCCAGAGCATTCCTTTGCCTCGTGTAGAATAACTTTTCAGGCGGGAACGGATATGTGCTTCCATTTCCATTACGTGATCCAATACCTTATATTCTTCCATGTAGTCCAGTGCAGCCAGCGCGGCGGCGGCGCCTAATGGGTTCTTTTCATGGGTATAATGCCCCAGTGATATATGTGCGGCTTTATTAAATTCTTCTTTACAGAGCATGGCGGCCATGGGTACCAGCCCTGCGCCCAGTCCTTTTCCTAATACAACAATGTCGGGTATGATATCGTATTGCTGCCAGGCGTAGAGGGTGCCGGTACGACCCATGCAGATAGGGATTTCGTCCAGTATCAGCAGCACCCCATGGCGGGTACAGATCTCTCTCAGTCTTTTCCAGTATTGAACAGATGGAATGATCACGTCTGTGCTGCGAATGGTTTCGGCTACCAATGCGCCGATATCGCCTTCTTTTTCGATGACGTATTCAATGTAGTCTACATAGGCCATTTCATCTTTCCAGATGCCTCGTTGTGTATCTGGTGGCGGAACATGGATATTACCGGGTAAGAGGGGCCCGATATCCTGGTGAAACTGGTATTCCCCACCTACGGAGATGCTATCCATGGAGGCGCCGTGGAAGGAATCGTACATAGAGATGGTCTTGTATTTTCCTGTAACCACGCGGGCGAGTTTTAATGCCATTCCGATGGCGGAGGTGCCACCCGGCGCAAATAATACCCTGCTTAAGTCTCCTGTAGTCAGTCTTTCCGCAAGCCGGATAGCTGGTTGGTTGGTAAACCTCCTGGGAGAGAAAGCAAGGGTATCCATTTGCGCTTTCACCCTGTCCGTGATGTATTTATTCTGGTAACCGAGTTGGTGGACGCTGTTACCATGGAAGTCCATGTATTTTTTACCCTGTTGGTTGATGATGTATATGCCGGTTGCGCCGGATAGTACATCCATGCAGGGGGTAGAGAGTGACTGGTGTAGGAATACTTTTGCATCTGCAGCCAGTAGTTCGGTTGTGGCGGGGTCTGTGTGCCGGGTCATCCATTGCTGGCGACTTTCTGATAGGTTTATATCCCCTTCTTTTGATGAGAATTGCGATTGCATGTTGGCAAATATCTAAAAGAAATTGTTTAGTTGGGCTTAACAAATTGTTAAGTAATAGTAAATTTATGAATTAGCTGCGATTTACTAATACTAAACATTGGTAAATTTCCCGTGTTTGTCGCATGAAAATTCACCGGGATGGTTATTATGAGGCTGTAGAGGAGACTGGTAGGTAAAAAAGACTTAATTTTTAATTAATGTTGGCTTAACCTAATCTCAACTTTTGTAAAATATATTTACAAATATTAAACTTTCTCGCCTATGCATCGTTTACTTAAAAATGCTTCCGGCCCCTGGTTCACCATCTGGTGCCTGGTTGCTTCTTTTGGCACTTACTTTTGTATGTATGCTTTTCGTAAACCGATGTCTACAGGTCTATATTCCGAATACACACTATTTGGGATGGGGTACAAATCTATCCTGATCATTTCGCAGGTACTGGGGTATATGACTTCCAAATTCATAGGGATCAAAGTCATTTCTGAACTGCGGCCGGCAGCGAGGATAAAGCTCATTATTGGGTTGGTAGGTTTTTCAGCTATTGCCCTGTTATTTTTTGGTCTTGTACCTTATCCCTATAATTTCATTTTCCTGTTTTTCAACGGTCTCCCATTGGGGATGATCTGGGGTGTAGTTTTTAGTTTCCTCGAAGGCCGTAAATACACTGAAATGTTATCCATTGGGCTCAGTATCAGTATTATTGCGGCAAGTGGTATATTAAAAACCTCCTACCTGGAAGTTCATAGCCTTTTTCCAAATATCTCAGAGTTCTGGCTCCCCTTTATTATTGGCGCCATCGCATTTCCTTTCTTTTGCTTTTTTGTGTGGATGCTTTCTGTTATTCCCGCTCCTTCCGAAGCAGATAAAGCATTACGTGCAGAACGACCACCCATGACGCAGGCAGACAAAACGAATGTGCTCCGCCAGTATGGGCCAGGTATTGCCTGTATCATGATCGTCTATTGTATGCTTGCTACCATGCGCGATTTCAGGGATAACTTTTCCGTAGAGATCTGGAATGAACTTGATGCACACTGGAACAAAACTGTCCTCGCCCAAACCGAAGTAATCTGTAGCATTTTTGTGCTCCTGGCTGTCGGCGCACTCAGTTTAATCAAGAATAATGAAAAAGCTTTTCATGTAACTATGGGGGTAATCATTGCTGGTATTGGTATGGGAGGTATTAGTACCTTATTATATCATGTACACCTCATCTCCGGATTTAGCTGGATGTTGTGGTTGGGCATGGGACTATTTTTATCATATGTGCCCGTTCAGGTCGCTCTCTTTGAAAGGATGATTGCGCTGTTTCACATCCGTGCAAACGCCGGATATTTTGTATACCTCTGCGATGCTCTTGGCTACCTCGGCAGTGTTGGAATACTCTTCTATAAGGAATTCTTTGCTAAAACAGTGAAGTGGTCGGATACAATGGCCCAGTTTAGCTGCATAATGACCCTGGGTGGTGGGGTACTTTTGATTATGGGTATGTTGTTTTTTAAAAAACTCCTGTTAAATAAAGAAGTAAGCTACCAGAATTAAGGCAGTATCCTCCCCGATATTGGCTGGTCGATGTCCCTGTCTGCCATCAAAAAAAATGGAATCACCAGCATATAAGGTGTGTTTCTCATTGTTGATCAGGTACTCAACGGTGCCCTGTACAATATATTTATATTCGTAGGCCTCTGTCTTGACCATATTTGTTCTTTTGGCGCCTGGCTTCAGTTCCAGCATCACGATGTCTACCGGGAAGTTCTTCAGGTTGCGCGTCATAATGCGCTTGTACTTAAACCCTTTTGTCTTTTCCTTTTCGAATTCATAGTAGTCTTCGCTCCGCTTCACAATCACATGCGATGCGGTCGCCTGTTGCTCGATGCCTTTGAAAAATTCATTCAGGTCCAGATCCAGCGAAGTAATAATATTCATCAATACCAGCAGGGAAGGAATAGTACGGTTATTCTCGATCTGTGAAATAAGGCCTTTGCTCACATCGGCCTTGCTGGCCAGTTCCTGCACAGTGATCCCTTTAGCTTTACGAATCTCTTTAATCTTGTTTCCGATTTGTATCAGTATATCTTCCTGCATAATTTAAGATAAGGCTTCGGAGTAAAGATAGAATATTTATCTTTGCTCTGTCGTGGGAAAATTACGCCTGTACATATTAATGGGTCTCTTTACGCTGCACACCCTCTCCTTTGACCAGCTCATGAAGCTGCCGGTACTGGTGATGCACTATATTGAGCATCGCGCACAAGATGGAAATCTGAGCGTGGTGGAGTTTCTTTCGATGCACTACTGTGGGAAGGATGACAATGACGGTGACCAGGAACGTGATAACCAGTTGCCCTTCAAAAAAGTAAGTACCACAACCGTTCATCAGGTATTCATACCATTCGCTAAAATTACAAATCTCAAACTACAGGCGGCAACCAATATTACTATAAAATATCCGGAGCCGGATCACGATCGACTGCCCAATCCTGCAACCAGTGCCCTTTTCCGTCCTCCACGGGTATAATCGCTTCTTACATATTTATTTGCTAAGGAAGGTCGCCTTCCTGAAATTTCTATTTGATCGAATCTGATATATTATGCTTAATAAAATAATTAGCTTTTCTGTAAAGAATAAGCTGATCATTGGGCTTTTTGTAATTGCCCTTATCGGCTGGGGCACTTTTGAAGTCACCCGTTTACCCATCGATGCAGTGCCCGATATTACGGACAACCAGGTGCAGGTAATTACAGTATCTCCTGCTCTTGGCGCCCCGGATGTAGAGCGACTGATTACCTTTCCGATTGAACAATCCTGTAGTAATATACCGGGTCTGAAACAACTCAGAAGCTTTTCCCGCTTTGGTTTGTCGCTCGTTACTGTCGTTTTCAACGACGAGACCGACATTTATTGGGCCCGCCAACAGATTGCCGAGCGACTGGCACAGGTGCAGGATGCTATTCCTAATGGCATAGGAAAGCCTGAAATGGCACCGGTGACCACCGGGCTTGGTGAGATCTACCAATACGTTGTAAGGCCCAAAAAGGGGTATGAAGGTAAATACACCCCTATGGACCTCCGTACCCTGCAGGACTGGACAGTGCGCCGTCTGCTGCTCGGTACACCTGGTGTGGCAGATGTAAGTAGTTTTGGTGGTGAACTGAAGCAATACGAAATCGCTGTACGGTCCGAACAACTCAAAGCTTACGGCCTTACCATCGCTGATGTATTTAACGCACTGGAAAAGAATAACGAGAATACCGGTGGTGCCTATATTGAAAAAGGCCCTACCGTACTTTATATCCGAAGCGAAGGTCTGACGGGAAGTATTGCTGACATTGAAAAGATTGTTGTAAAGAATCTCAGCAACGGTGTACCCCTGCTTATCCGCGATGTGGCAGAAGTACGTTTGGGTGCTGCCACCCGCTATGGTGCTATGTGTTTTAATAAAGAAGGCGAGGTCGCAGGTGCAGTCGTGATGATGCTGAAAGGAGAAAATTCCTCTGCGGTGATCAAAAGAGTGAAAGAGAAGGTAGCACAAATACAAAAGGCTTTGCCGGAGGGGGTGGTCATAGAGCCATTCCTGGATCGTACCAAAATGGTGAACAATGCTATTCAGACTGTTGAGCACAATCTGATGGAAGGTGCGCTCATCGTGGTATTTGTGCTGGTGTTCTTTTTGGGTAATATCAGGGCTGGGCTGATAGTATCTTCCGTAATTCCCCTCTCCATGCTGTTCGCCATTATCCTGATGAACAAGTTTGGAGTAGGTGGTAACCTGATGAGTCTTGGTGCGATTGACTTCGGATTGATCGTAGATGGTACCGTGATCGTAGTGGAAGCAATTCTGCATCGGTTTTCACATTCTAAGTTATCGAACATCACGCAGGAGCAGATGGATACGGAGGTGAATAAAAGCACGGGAACGATGATCCGATCCGCTGTATTCAGTCAGATCATCATCCTCATTGTATATATTCCGATCCTCTCCCTGCAGGGAATTGAAGGTAAGATGTTCAAACCAATGGCATTTACCGTGGCATTTGCCATTTTGGGCGCATTCCTGCTTTCCATTACATATGTACCGATGATGAGCGCCCTGTGTCTGAATAAAAAGCTCTCTCATAAGGCCTCACTGGCCGATAAAATGATGGCACGCCTGGAACGGTTTTATCAACCGCTGTTGAGCCGTGTAATGAACTTTCCAAAGACTATTATTGCAGGTTGCGTGGTATTGATGGCAGCAGCAGTGATCATACTCGGACAAATGGGTGGTGAGTTTATCCCACAATTGGAAGAAGGTGACTTTGCCGTAGAAACCCGCCTGCTTACAGGTAGTAACCTGAAAACGACTATTCATGCTACGCAGCAGGCCTCTGGTATTTTATTGAAAGAATTCCCTGAAGTAGAAAAGGTCGTGACGAAAATAGGTAGTGCGGAAATTCCTACAGACCCTATGCCGCTGGAAGCAGCAGATATGATGGTGATCCTGAAAGATAAAAAGTTATGGACCTCTGCAAAGACCTTCCCGGAATTGTCTCAGAAGATGACGGAAGCACTCTCTGTGGTACCGGGTCTCAGCGTTGGATTTCAGTTTCCTGTACAGATGCGTTTCAATGAATTGATGACAGGTGCCCGTCAGGATGTGGTGTGTAAGATCTTTGGTGAAGATCTTGACTCACTCGCATTCTATGCGAACAAGCTGGGTGAGGTCATCCACACTGTGAAAGGCGCGGTGAATATTTATATAGAGAGCGTAACCGGTATGCCACAGATCGTGATCAATTACAACCGGGATGCCATGGCCCGCTATGGGCTCAATGTAAGCGACATAAACAGGGTTGTGAATGCGGCCTTTGCTGGTCAGCGTGCGGGTGTGGTTTATGAGGGCGAGAAGCGATTTGACATGGTGGTGCGGTTAGCCGGTGAAGCAAGACAGAACATCTCTGATGTAGAAAACCTGCTGGTGCCAGCTGCCAATGGTATGCAGATACCACTTTACCAGGTGGCGGAAATCAAAGAGATCGAAGGACCGAACCAGATTCAGCGTGAAAATACCCGCCGTCGTATCATTGTCGGTTTCAACGTAAATGGTCGTGACGTACAGACCATTGTACAGGAGCTGCAACAGAAGGTAGCTGCGGAGGTGAAACTGCCTTTAGGATACTCTATTGTATACGGTGGCGCTTTCGATAACCTGACTAATGCCAAACAGCGTTTAGCTATCGTAGTGCCGATCGCGTTATTGCTGATCTTCCTGTTATTATATTTTGCTTTCCAGTCTGTGAAACAGGGTTTGCTTATTTATACAGCGATTCCATTGTCTGCTATCGGGGGCATCTTTGCTTTATGGATACGTGATATGCCGTTTAGTATCTCTGCCGGCGTGGGTTTTATTGCGCTCTTTGGCGTGGCGGTATTGAATGGTATCCTGCTGGTGAATGAATTTAACAGGTTGAAGAGTGAAGGCTGGCATGACGTACGCCGTATTGTGATCCATGCGACCAAGGCTAAACTGCGTGCGGTATTGATGACAGCATTGGTACCATCACTGGGATTTATTCCGATGGCCGTCAGTGCAGGTGCTGGTGCAGAAGTACAGAAACCACTGGCCACCGTGGTGATCGGTGGTTTGATCATATCTACTATGCTAACACTTTTTGTATTACCCGTATTATACATCCTTTTTGAAAAAGGATTCCGTTTTTATAAAAAAGGGGTTGCTGTGGGCATACTTTTGTTGGTTGGAACAGCCGTGAATGCGCAACAAAAGGTTGGCTTGCAGGAATCACTGGATCTGGCGGTAAAAAATAACCTGCATATCAAAGCAGCTAAATCAGGGGAAGATTATTATGCGATGTTGCGCAAGAGCAGTTTCAATCCTGAGAAGACACAAATAGGTGCGGAATATGGCCACATCAACAGTATGGCGAATGATAACCGGTTCACCATCTCCCAGGGGATTTATTTTCCAACTGTGTACAAGCGCCAGCGTGATCTGGGTATTGCACAATGGCAGATCAGTCAGGCCAGTACCCGTAACATGGAGAATGAGTTGAAGGCAAAGGTGAAATCTACCTTCTACCTGCTGCTGGTATTACAGGAAAAACAGCGACTGCTTCAAAACGCGGATAGCATATATGCGGCCTTTGTAGCCAAAGCGACCTTGCGACTCAAAACAGGTGATACCGATGCACTGGAAAAAGCGACGGCAGAAAACCAGCGCTTACAAATCGCTTCGCAACTGGCCATCCTGCAAACAGATTATAACGCCGCATTACAGTTGTTCCGTGTGTTGCTAAATAGCACGACGCCTGTGGTTCCAGCAAGTGATACTTTGGTATACCACCCGGCAGCACTGCCAGACAGCAATAGCCTGAACAACTCCCCTATCCTGCAACTGCAACAACGACACCTCGATGCGACCAGTGCCGAATACAAACTGGAAAAGAGCAGATTGCTGCCTTCTATTAATTTAGGTTTTGCAAATACCAGCATTATCGGTTACCAGAATGTAACGGGAACTGACAGGTATTACGGTAGCGACACCCGGTTCTCCGCAGTCAGTGCAGGTGTAGGCATTCCTATCTTTGGTGGTGCGCAGCGTGCGCGTATCAAGGCAGGTAATATCCTCATTCAACAGCAGCAACAGGAAATGGCAGCTAATAAACAGCAACTGGACCAGGAACTGAACCGGGCATTGACCAGCTATTACCGCTACCAGGAGCTGTTAGCATCATATATTTCTATCCAATTGCCCAATGCCGGTATACTGATCGAAGGTGCGAACAAACGATTGTATAGTGGAGAAAGCAGTTACCTCGAATGGACGATCCTGATCAATCAGGCCATCGAAACACGCAGCAACTATTATAATCTGATCATAGAAACTAACGATGCCGCTTTTGCCATCGAGAAAATCAGCGGAATTAACTAACTCATTTAAATACTCAACATGCGGGATATATTAAACGTTCTTGCAGGCTCACTAATCATCATTACCGGCTGTCACTCTTCATCCGGTAATAAGGAAGCGACCAAAACGGGAGCTGTAGATAGCAGCAATATCGTACAATTGTCAGCTATACAGGTAAAGAATGCAGGTATCATCACCGGCAAGCCTGAACTGAAACAGATGCATACCTCACTACGGGTGAACGGTGTGATCGACGTACCTCCTCAAAACCTTGTGTCTATCAGCATCCCACTGGGTGGGTATCTGAAGACCATGAACCTGCTGCCGGGTATGCAGGTAAAGAAAGGACAAATATTGGCTGTGCTGGAAGATCCGCAGTATGTACAGTTACAGGAGGACTACCTTGTGGCAAAAAACAAGCTGACCTTCCTTGAAGCAGATTTTGCCCGCCAGCAGGAGCTGAACCAGTCCAAGGCGAACAGCGACAAGGTATTGCAACAGGTAAAGAGCGACTATGAAAGCCAGAAGGTGATCGTACGTGCTCTCTCCGAGAAACTGCACCTGATCAACATCAATCCGGCAACCCTGCAATCATCAACCATTAGCCGCCAGATCAGCATTCCCGCACCCATCAGTGGGTTTGTAAGAAAGGTGAATGTAAACACCGGCAAGTATGTAGCACCTACTGATGTGTTGTTTGAACTGATGGATCCGGCGGACCTGCACCTGAGTCTTACTGTATTTGAGAAAGACCTTTCTCAGATCAGTCATGGGCAGGATGTGATTGCCTGGGCAAATGACGGCAGTGAAAAATACCAGGCGGAAGTACACTTTATTACACAGGGGGTAGATGAAACACATGCTGCAGAAGTGCACTGTCATCTAAAGAAATACGACAAACGACTGGTACCGGGTATGTTTATGAATGCTGAAATTGCCTTGAACAATGCGCAGGTAAAAGCATTACCGGATGCTGCGATTGTAAAGTGGCAGGGTAAAAACTATGTGTTCAAAGCAGATACCGGCTATATGTATACCATGGTGCCTGTAGAACCCGGCGCGCATACTGATGGTTTTACTGAAATCAAAACTGAATTACCTGAAGGAGAATATGTGATAAACAATGCTTATCCTGTGCTCATGAAAATGAAGAATAGCGGAGAGGATGAATAATAAAAACAGGGGCTGGCATTTTTTGCCAGTCCCTAAATTGTTTTTCCTTCTTTTCCAAACTCCTTCCTGATCCCTGCCAATATATCTTTTTGTAAGATGGATGTATCGCCTCTTTTTATAGCAGCGAGACAACTATGCCGCGATACGTTGATAATAGCCCCACCAGTCATCTCATACTTTTTAGCCACCTCAGATAGCAGAGATGCGTCTTCCATGGTCACATGTGCGGGGAATGATTGTTGCCAGAGCCGTTCACGTTGAGCCGGCCCCGGTACAGGAAAATAAATCATCGACTGAAAGCGGCGACCAAACGCTTCGTCTATATTTGCTTTTAAGTTTGTAGCCAGTACCACCAATCCCGGAAAATCTTCGATCCTTTGTAACAGGTAAGCTACTTCCTGATTTGCATAGCGGTCATTAGAAGAGGTGGTGTTGCTTCTCTTCCCAAACAATGCGTCTGCCTCATCAAAGAATAGTATCCAGTTTTTATTGATGGCCTGATCAAATACACCCGCCAGGTTTTTCTCTGTCTCTCCTATGAATTTTGATACGACCATGGATAGGTCAATACGGTATACATCCAGCCCGAAGGTCTTACCCAACAGGCAGGCTGTTAATGACTTGCCGGTACCGGGAGGTCCATAAAACAATGCCCTGTAGCCGGGTTTGATCTTGTTACTCATTTTCCAGTCCTGCAGCAGTGTCTGTCCGTATTCAACCCAGGTTCTAATTTCATCGACTTCGGCCATGGTTCGTTCATCCAGTACCAGGTCGTTCCAGTCCAGCCCCGTTTCAATTCTTTTGGCAGGAAAGTGTATACTGTAGTCAGGTTTATGAGGTGTACCTAAGGTGAAATAACTGAGGTATTCATTCGTGACCTGCAATGCGCCACTAAAGAATGGTTCATCTGCATGTGCGGGTTGAATACGCAGGATATTATGTTTGGCAAAGAAATGATCGGGGCCTAATAACTGATGCAACAGGAATCGCTGTTCCAGCTGATCGCCTGCTATTACAAAAGCGGCGGTTTCTCCGGTAGGCAGAAAGCCCCCGTGTTGCAGGCCTTTGATACCTCCAAATTCAGTAAACCCTCTATCGTAAGTGCTGTTCCTGAGATAAAAGATATCCAGCAGCTGTGGTTGGATATGCGGAGCGAGTGCGAGTAATAATAAGATCCTTTCGGGGATGGTGACATTGTAGTGTTGCAGGATCCGCGCGTACACTGAATCATCGGAAGGTAATGCCGGTGGCGCAGGGAATGATACAGTACTTTTTTCAAAGTATTGCTGCATGCGAACTTCCAGTACCTCTCTGAGCCACGCAAACTCCTGTTGTAAAACGGTGGCATTAGAACTGATCAGCAGGGTGTCCATTCCGTATAAAAGAATTTATCTGTCCAGGAAGTTTTGATCATACCATAACTCCATGGCAGGGTTTGTAAAATAATATCGTATCCCCGCGGGGTCACTTTTTGAAACCAGGCGTCCTGTGCCTGCCATACCAATCCTTCACGCTGTAGAAAGCTGGCGCGAAAACTGTCTACACTACTGTTTTTCATTTTCTCCCATTGCTGAATGGCGGCGTTGACGAGCTGGACGGCTAATTCCTTTTCAGGTGGCGTAATTTCAATTTCTGATGTCAATGGTTGTTCCAGCGGATAATTGCAAAGGATCTTATTTAGTACCAGTTCATGTTCCGCATGATCAGTCCTGCCATCTACCAGTAGCTGCAATAACCGAATGGCTCTTTGTTGCGCCATAGAATCTACGAATTTACCATTTTGCAATAATTGCAACCGGTTGAAGTAGGTATAGAAAAAAGGATGCAATAGTACCAATCCTGCATTGTTGATACGTATACCTTCCTGTTCTGATGTAGCCATCTTCTTCTTTGGAATTTCTGGTGTTACTGGCTGTAATATACGACGGGTTGCTCTTTCATCAAACTGTTTCAGGAAATCGTGTAAAGCCTTTTTATATTGCTCCACATCTTTCAGGATCAATTTCCCTCCCAGCCATTGCAGGTTAAAGATCCTGAATAAATGACGGATCCGTTCCCTTTCAATATTGTCGGCACCCAGCAGTACGAGTTCTTCCTGCATTTCCTTCAGTATATCCACCGAGAATAGGGGTGCATCTGCCAATAGTAACCAGAATTCTTCTTCTCTCAGTAAATGGGCAACTCGTTGTATAGCCGGTGCCGCCTGCAATACCTGTGTGTAAAATCGTTTTTTATCGATGGCTTTGCGCCAGATCTCTATAAAGCTATCCGGCTGGTGGTCATTCAATGTCTCCTGCAGGTAACGGATGGTATCCCGTTCTACATATTCTGCCAGTTGTTTTTGAATCTGTTCTTCCAATGGAGTGACTGGTCTGGCAAACAGCTGGTGCATTCTCAGGCGGATTTGGGGGAACCGCACCGACTTCTCCCAGAGGGAAAATAATAACACAGCTCTTTTCCTGTACAATAATATAACCGCCTGTTGCAACAGGCCATTCTGCAAACCGGGTTGGAGTTGTGTAAACCAATATGGCAGGGATTCACCGCCCAGGAATAAGGTGATCAGGAACACGGCCTGTTGCCATACCTCTTCCCTATCCGATTGATCCGGTATGGTGTCGTACCCGATCCATGATGCCGGCAGCGGTACGTTGGGACCATAGGGATCCAATATACGCCGAACCATGACATCTCCGGATGTGACGAGTAAAAAATACGCCAGTACCGATTCCCGTGTAGTCGCAATAGTAGGCGACACATCAGAGAATTTCTCTTCATACAGTTCCCTGATCAGGGCAGCCAGTGAACCTGCCGGTATTTCTTTTTTATAAAAGATCAATGCCTGTCTGAAAGTATACAGCAATCGTATATACCCGATATTGAAGTGATGCGCCAGTTGTTCCAGGTTACGGCGAATGAACGTCTTCCTGTTGAACTGACCACTGTTATCTGTTACGAGATAAGTGAGTACAAACAGCCACACCATTTTTTCAAATTCTTCCTGCGTGGCTTTAACCGCTGGCCGTTGCTGTTGCAGCATCAGCACATTGGCGATGTAACCGTAGATGAACTCCGCCTGATCCGGTTCCAGCAAGGTGATCAGCTTTTCCAGCGTATGGCGGGAAAAGTGGTAGACAATCCGACGCAGTACATAGTCTGTCTGACTAATGCCAATGATAAACCTGCCGAAACGATCCGGGGTAGTGGTGGTCAGCCGGATCATGTATTCATCCAGCAATGCGCCTTCGCTACTATCTGCCCACCATGGCAATGTACCTGTCAGCAGGTAATGTTCCAGCAAGGCATATAGTCGTTCCGTTTCATCTTTGAAGTACAGATTGCCGGTATCCTGTGTCACCAGTTCCAGCTTGCCTTCCAGTGCATCCCGGAGTGCTGCGATCATGCGATCCGTTATTTGCTGCTCAAAATTGTCATACGCCAGCTCACCCAGATCCAGTTCCAGCCGCTCTATCCACACACTTTCTCCGTTCGCGCCCAATTGGTTGAACAATGTGGCCGTGGCCGGTTCTATACTTTGATTGAACACGCGGCTGATCCTGTCCTGCAGTTCACCAGCCAGCTCCCTTTCTGTAAAGGTCGCATCCATCACTATCTGCTGTATCTTATGTGAGAAAGTCAAGTAATTTATCTTTATTGTCCTGATCAAAATAGGCGGTCTCAAATTTCCGCATATCATTTACGCCCAGCCATCGGAATTTCAATCTGTATTGTGTAGGTGTCAGGTCCCGGAACAGTGATTCGGTGAATCGTCTGAACTCTTCATACTGGCACCTGGCCGGCCATGCGGAGAGTACAATGGTAATATTAAACTTAAAGAAAGATTCAGGCAGCACATGCCAGGGAGTGGCCATCACAAAGAATTCTATATGCCCGCTTACATGCTCCAGGGCTTTTTCTCTATCTGCGAAGGTGAGGTGTTGTGCTTCTTTCAACACTTCTCCTTTACTGTTTTTGACCCTGAAACCATAGACAGGATCTGTAAACAAGGGTTTGAGCAGGGTATGTTCCACCACATAAAACCCTTCTGATTGTATACTGATGTTTTTGAGATGCCGGATCATGGCTATTTGTGCATCGAGGGCTGCCTGCCGGGTGGTATGCCGGGCTACTGCCTGCCAGGTGTGTTGACCGGGCGATTTGTATAATACAAGATAATGATCGTGGTTTTCCACAATTTTATAATGTACCGGATCAATACCATACCTGAGTAAATGCAGCGGCTGATGCCCGAAATAATAACCCTCTTCATCCGGTGGAATTTCACTTACCACATGTATTGTCTCATCGGATACATACACCGTAAATTCCTCCGAAGGATGATCATTAGTGATACTCAGGTGGGATTTCTCAAATACGGCCGTCAGTCGTTCGTCCTGTTCCTGGTGAAAGTACAATAACTGACGCAGGGCTTCCTGATACCCACCAGCTTCTGCCTGCATACGTGCATACATCAAATCGGGCAGTTTCTTGAGCAATCCTGCCTTCCATTCCAGGGTGGTAATGCCTCCATATAGGCGCTGAAAAAGGGTAATTGGATATGGTAGCAGGGGCAGATTAAACCGGGCAATTAAATGGTCTAAAACAGCCTCTTTCCGTTCGTCCGAATTTCCGGCCTGTGGCAATGCATCCAGGTATCCCGGATCCAATAGTTGTGCTATATCCGGCACGTCATCCAGGGATTGGGAAAAATAGGTAGGTTTCTCCGCAGGGGAAAAGAATTGGCTGATATTGCCCAGCTGCGCCGCATAATTGGCCAGTACCTGCTCAAAAAACAACAAATATCCCTTTAATTGCTTCGCCTGTGCTTTTCTTGCATTTGTTTCATCTTTGGAAATGCCTTCCCGTCCTATCCCATAAATAGCAGGAAAAAAATGCTGTATAGAATAATACTTGCCCAGGTCTCGGTATGCACTCTGTAGCGTAGTATCGATCATGGCTACCTGCTGTCCTGTATAATGGCGTTTCCGGATTTCCTTGATCCGCTCGAATACATTCCAGAAAAGTGCGTCCTGCGAATGATGTTCATACTGATCACTAACGATGCTGATATCATTCATGCTATTACTGATATCGACGGACGCAAAATAACCGGATGGTATGCGCACCTGTTTGTTACTAAAGTTCTTACCATCCAGGGAGAGAGACAGATACTTCACCTGCAATACGCCATCCAGGCTTGAAATGGCTTTGATTAGTTCTGCAGGATCTACCTGTATCCTTAATGGTTTGAGATCTTCATCAGGAATAAAGCCGCCGGACAGCAAGGGCCCTGAGTAGATTTCTTCCGTGGTTTTTCCCATCGCGAGCAATTCAGCTTCTGAGAGAAATCTTACCGGGGGATGAATAGTCTGCTCAATCGTATTACAGATGTAAGCCAGCGTTTCCTTTACCTGTTGTTTGCCATCGACCAGTATTGCGGCCTTAATAGCTATGTTGAGGGGACGAAGTATCGTAATGTCTTCAAAGTTTTCTCCCAGGCTGCGGTACCGCATCAAACAACCTTTAACATCTTCTTTCAGCTGATCGTATTGACCGGTGGTGGTAATATTTTCATCGGGCTGTACCAATACATTGAAGATACCTTTACAGATTGTACTGCCAGACTTCGCAACCACGGGTTCTATCCACACCTGCTCTACACCCACTACCTGCCCAAGCAGGAGTTTGCAGAAATCGGCAGTGGTAACCGGACCTGAGCTCAGCACTTCTCCTTTGTTATAAAAGGCATGTGCCTTTGGATCGATATGTCCTGTGGGGCCGGCCAGAATTTCCTCTATAGGGAAACCTGTTTTGTACCGCAGGTCCGTCATCGCAAAGCACACCTGTTCCAGCATGGTCACCCCCGGATCATGAATGTTATAGTCCGTCCAGATATGGCCGGATAACTTTTGCACCATGCTCAGTGCCTCATCTCTCAGTTTCTCATAATCAGAGGGTCCCTCCTTTTTGATCTGTATAGGCTTACTGTTCATTAGTGATAACATTCAGCAGGTAAGAACGAAGTATCATCCCACAGTCGGGTGATCCTGTAATGAATTTCTACGCCTTTACCATAGTTGCTGTTTGTGCGCAACTGCAGGCTATAATTTTTTGTATTTCCTTTCCATCGCAGGCGTAGTCTGTTCCAGAAGAAACCATAGTATGCATCTGTACTACGAATGGTATTGCGCCCATTACCAAAGGCGCTCACAGCGATGGCATGCATGATGGCAAACCGGCCGGTATTCTTTATGCCGACTCTAGCCACCACCTCCATCGCCTGGCAATTATTGAGATCCTTCAGTATATCCTGCCATTTTCCATTGGCGGGTATCGTGCCACACATATAATTGCCTACACGGCCTTCCATGGCAATAAAACCATTGACCTGCAATCGGGTGTTTTCATCGCAGGGTGCTCCCACCCCCATACTGCCATTGGAATGTAGAAATACACTTTGCGCATCCCGCTTTACTTCTTCTGTTTCTGTGGTAAATGCCTGCATACGCAGGGCCGGGCTGGTGCGCTCATCTTTTTCCATCATGAAAAATGGCGACTGATCGTTTGTATTACGGTAAAAGCTGATCAATTTGGTAGAAGTACCCAACGCCTTTACCTGTAAGCCATTTTCTTCATCTTTCGCAAACCCGTCTTCCTGCTTATTGATGGCAGAATCAATCAGGAAGGCAAAATGGATTTCCGTAGGGACTTTCCCATTTTTAAAATGCTCTTTCAGCTCTTCTCTGCCTAAGGTTTTAGATGCCATAATGTAATTATTTTGAGTGAATACTTAATCGTATCATTTCTCCTTCCATATCATTGTTATCTGCTGTATGTCCATAATTGGGCAGCAGCTTTCTGCCTACTATCATCTCTTCGCCGGTAATCAGGCCATTGATGCCGATGGGTGCAGGCTCCCTGTAAATCGATTCGCTGATAACATTGATAAGGTGGTGATTGGTGGGGATTAATACAGCTCCGGGTGTGGAGGGCATGATAAATTCAACATCTTCCAAAGCTGTATCCAGGGCACAATATGTTTTTTCCCCCGTTTTTGGATCCGTTTCCGTAAAAAAGTGTATTAATGAAAATGCTGTCATGTATGTTACATATGGCAGTTTCCTGATAAAACTGATCAGGTCTGTCAGGTAGATCCTGCTACCGATGCTCAGGTCTGCATCTTTATCGTATAGCCATGGGGTCAGGAAGTGATGGATGTCATCCTGCATTCTGTTCAGGTAATAGTTGCTATCATTGTCATAAAACCGCACATCGCAGATCACCTTTACCCTCTCGTATACCGGGTTGTGTACGGCTACTTCCATATAGGGGGGCATCAGACTTTTTACATAATCACGGATGCTGTAAAGTGTGGCCAGGTCAGTTCTGGGCTCCGGCATTTCCATTCCTTCCTGTAGCCGGGGTACCACGATCAGTTGCAGGTCTGGCCCTGTATCTTCATGATTCGAGATATACTTGGCAATGAGAATATCCGGGAAGGCTTCCAGGACCATTTGAATAATGTCTACGCCTAATACTGGTCTGTTCTTATGCCGGAGCCTTTCGCTCACACGTACATAATACTCTTCCTTTGTTTCAGCTGGTCTGCCACCAAAGGAAGGAAAGAGTTGGTAGACCTGCTGTATACCTCTCACTTCTTTCTGCAGGCTTTTGATAGATAAGGGAGGAAGACTTGTGCTGATTGCAGTGTCTGCCTGTTCCCTTTTCACAATGCCTGCATTGAGAAAGATGCCCTTCACCATTGGGCGTGTAGTCGGAGCTTCCGTACAGGACAACCGCAGCCATTGAATACCTGATTCCAGACGGGTATGGCCGCCGGCATCCAACATCGGTATTTTTAATACAACGATGCCGCTGCGGATAAAGCTTTGTGTACTATCCGCCAGTATATGCTGTTGCTCCAGTGGCAACCACTTGTCATTATGCAGATAGTTCCATTGATAGCTTTGCAGTGTGCTGGTGGTGTCGGAATAATATTTTTCTTCCAGCTGAAATAGGAACGAAAGGGTTTCCTGTTGTTTTACATTATCCAGCCCGATATATAAATTCGCTGCATGTTCAAATTCAGGCAGCAAAGTAAATTCTGATTCATTTGCCTGCGGATAGGCTAGTCTATACCCAAAAGGATAGATATGTAACAAGGTTGTATGCCGATTCACATCTTCCACTAGTTCTGGTTTGAACACTTCTGTATGTTCCAGGTCATACTCCACTGTGATAGATTTCACCAGGGGGATATACGGAGGATTTGGGATGCGGCGCTTTTTGGCCCATTTATTCGCATTGTGGGTAACAACCTCCGGAAACAGCTGCGTATACAGGCGATGCCCGAAAGCATCTGGTGGTCCAGTGAGTTCCAGTCTCACCACGCCATCTTCGTAGTAACTACTTTTCCGCGGACTGTTATTGAAATTTATTCTGACAAAATCTATATTCCGGATGTCTGTTTTTTCTAACAATTTCTTATCCTGCCCTAATTGGAACAGGTGAAATTGTTGCCGTTTTTCTTTTGCAGGCAGAAAGGCGCCATCCCGCATATTGCTCAGGCTTACCTGGAAAGCATCGTTTGTTATGCCAGCATGATAATCTGCATACCAGCTATCAAAGCCCCCTTCTACAGCAGGCAGGTCCAGCCATTCCAGCTGCAGGGCAAACTGTTTCGTATACCGGTTAAAGATATTCGCATTTGTGATCTGCAGGTAGCTGCCGACAGTCGGGGCTGGTCCAAATAACTGAAATGGATTCGCCGCACTCAACGGGCCTACATTATTCTGCAACTGCACCGACCTGAATCCTTTTACTTTTGCATGGATAGTGACCCTGTCCAGTTTCAGGTATTGCAGGTAAGAATAGGGATGATGGAAGCTGTTGTTATTGAGCTCGATCTTTACCATCGGGTGTACAATCTGGTACTTTTCGCCATGCAGTTTGGGATTGTATGCAACAGCTGGTGGAGCGGTCATCCCTATTGTAAATGAAACCTGTATACTATCTGTTGTAAACCTTGCTGCATATTCCTTTATCAACAGCCATCCCTCAGGCCCGGTATAATAGATCTGGAATGCGGAGGAGAGCAGTTCCGCTTTTAACACATCTTCCTTTCTGTTCATTACAGCAGAGAGATTGGAAATATAGCTATTGAGCTTTTCAAAACTTGCTGGTGTGCCATATAAATGAATCGTCACTGTTCTGGCACCTTCTTCGAGGCACAATACCGGTGAAGCCAGTATGAAACCCATAGACAGGATATCCATGGTCCGGTTATTGTTTCCCAGTTCAGCCTGTTCTTCGCCCAGCATAGGCCATGACTGTACAGGAGGTGCATCCGGCAAATAGGCGGATGCAGTTGAGATGGTCTGCTGCTTCATATATACCTGTGTTTCTACCATATCCTGTTGCGCATCGTCACGAGCCCTTATCTGTTTGTGATGACCGACAAATACGGTTCGGAGGGCGACCAGTTTTGTCTGCGATACGGGCAATTTGAACAACAGGCGGAATAGCACAGGGGGCTTCCCCTTCACTAGTTCCGCAGGGAACAGGGTATTTTCCGGCAATACCTGATTAGGGGCATTGGGCATTGGCACTATCAGCACGTGTACAATATCTGGTTCTGCTTTTTTAAAAGGGATGCCGAGTACCGTCGTATAATAATACTCAAGATGCCGTGCCGTGAGTCCGTTGATCTGTTGCTGCAGTTGTTTGTATAATTCAAGAAATGCGAGCAACAGCCCGATATGCGGATGATGCTGATGTGCTGGTTCCAGCAATTTCAATTGCCGGCTGGCGGCGCTGGTCACCTGATAGAACGTGGCACGAAGGCGGTTGTAGATTTCATTCAGGGATTCATAACCCAGAAAGGTACCGGGATGTGGATCCTTTGCAGCCCGTTGTGCAATTCTGGCGAATGACACTGACGGATCGACTGTATGTAAGATCGTCCCTGGCTGGAAGAGTGCCTGTGCCTGGGTTTCGTAGCTCAACAGATGGTACACATCGAGTTCCACACTGTCCATCACCTGGTCGATGTAATTCCAGAAGGCGGCCGCTGTATCTGCTGTTCTGGCCAGTTGCAGCTGATGGCCCAGTAAGATCGCGATGGTATATAACAGATCAAACAGGGCTGTCAATCCTTCCCTTAGTTGTTCTTCATTGCCTGCTTTTTCAAGTCCCTGACGAATGTCCTGCTGTAAGGACTGATAATCGCCAAAATCTAATCGTGCGATATATTGTAATACAATCCGCAGGTCTCCCTGCAGAAATTCCTGCCAGTGACCATCTGGTTCATTTTTTAGGTTATAATACCGGATCTGCTTTGAAAACTCCACGAGCTGCATGAGCAGGTCTGCGGAACTACGATCATCGATCTTTACATACGATGGATGTAAGGCGGGCAGGTAACGCTCTGATTGAGTGACCCCATCTCTGATATAGTCAAAGAGGTGCTTCATGTAAGACTCGTACCCTCCAGGAAGTAAAACGGATATACGAGATTATGCCTGGTATTGGTAATGATAACCGTATAATTCAACTGAATGTGCAGTATTCCTTTCAGTTCATCCCTGCTCAGTAATTCTATGTTTACGTCTTTCACCCTTGGTTCATAATTCAGGAGTGCGTAGTAGATCATATGCTTCATCTCACCCATCAGTGAAGAAGCGAAATTTTCGAAGACCAGCTTATTCAGATCACAGCCAAAGGTGGGCTGCATCAGTCGTTCGCCGGGAATAGTACTGAGAATGATGCGAATGCTTTCTTCAATATCAGCAATATCTGATACCATAATGGCGGTGCGGCCTACCTTGTCAAAAGAAGGCGGAAAGCTCCAGCCTGTACCTAAGAATGATTGAATCTCCATGTTATCCTCCTATTAATACGGTTGGACATCCTATTACAATTGAACCACCGTGTGCGGTGCTGTCACCCATTCTGGCAGCAGGTTTGCCACCTATCATGACCGTAGCAGAACCTTTCATGATGGTATCCGGTGGACCTGTACATACGCATATATCGCCCAATACAGCGGCCGGCATTTTGCCAATGAGCACTGTCGGCATACCTGGACCTGTTATAGGGCCACCTACGTGTGGTATTGGTGGCAGGCCCGGTGTTACCATCGGGCATACATGCATATCAGTGAGTCTGGCTGCGGGAGTTCCCATGTTGTTATCGTTTTAGTTAATCATCACCATACCGCCTTTTATCACGGTCTGACCGGAAGCGGAAAGTTCTGCAGAAGCGTTGCCCTGCGCGGTAAAACCTACCTGTGCTGTTTGCTTAATGTTCAAACCACTAAGCTCCAGGTCCTGCGTGGCTTTGCCAGTCAGCTTTTGTGTGGCTTCCATTGTAATGTTGCCGGTTGCCTTGAGCACAATATCTTTTGCACTGTTCAGGGTAATGCCACTATCATCCAGTTTGATACTGTTGCTGTTCTGATCCTGCAGCGTAATACTTTTGCCTTCATCACTGATGGTAATGGAATTATTACCGGGGGTGGTAATTTTGATGATCTTTTTATCATCATCAAAATTCACCTGTAACTGGCTCCTAGTGTAGAGGGCTTTGATGTTATTTTTTTCATCTGCCTGTGATAAAGGTGGTGTATTGGCTTTTCCATACAGCGAGCCTAGTATGATGGGATAGCGGGCATCGTTTTCTAAGAAACCTAATATCACTTCATCGCCTACCTCCGGGCAAAATACCGCACCGGCACCGGATGTGGCGTAGTAATTCGCCAGTCTTGCCCAGATGCCTTTTTGTTCTGCATAGGCTGATACCGGTTTTACCTGTACCCGGTAGGTAGATCCCGGATCTGCGGAGATCTTTACCACCGTAGCCAGTTGCAGGCCATGAATAGGCGGTACCTGTCCATTTGCATTGCTATAGGAATATTGTTCTTTATCATAAATAGGTTTTTCTGAGAAACCAAAACCTACGGTTGTGGTCCATTCCCCTTCTTCCATGGAATGCCTGACCATGCTCACGTATGCATTGCCATTGAAGCGTGCACCTACACCATTGAGCGTAATCATATCGCCCGGTTTTACGGTGCCATTGCCAATAAAAGAAACCTGTCCTTTTACAGCGCTCATACGCATACGCAGGAGCAGATTGTCTGCCCATGTCTTCAGGTCTGCCTGTACCAGCGGAACCGTGGAGGTAACCTGGAAGGCCGTCTGATCCAGTTTGCCGGATAGTGACGTGGCTGTTTGATTGCCCGGTGTAGTCACCGTTGGTTCCGTAGCATTGGCAGTGATCAATGCCAGTGTGCCGGGATCCCAGGCAGCTGTTTGTAAAGAAGGCGGTTGTTTTTCAGCACTCACTTCTCCTTTAAAGTCAATGATAGAATCGCCCATAGCAATGTTGAGTACGGGGTCAGTACTAAAATCAGGCAGCCCAACCGTGATATCGTCGTCATACATAGTAGTAACGAAACCATTGAATGCCGCTCTTGTGAGCAGGAAATCCCAGTCTGTCGACATTTTCTGAAACACGGTTTCCAGTTGCGAACTGGTGCTGGTAACAGTAGCGGTTAAACTATAGTTGCCTACGAGTTTGCTCATGATGGCACTGTCTGTCATGGCATCAAATTCACATTCCTTCCTGTTGTATGTCATCTTCACGGCTTTGTGTCTGCAGGTCACGATCAGTTTGGTGCCACCTTCTGCACTGGCTGTGATAGCCTGTTTAACGATCACTCCTTTGAAGATACCTGTTTGCTCACCTGTACCATACCCTGCAGAAATAGCGATCTCATTACCCGGAATGAAATCATCGCCCTCACTAATGGGGAAATTACCCGCATCGCCTTCTGTATCATCATTCAGTCCCTCAGCAATCACGATTTCAGCGTAGGAGATACGGTTCACTTCATGCACGACCTGTATAGATACAATGGGATATTTTTCTTCCACCGGGTTGTCTGCAACGGCAACGGTGAAGGCGAAATTGACGTCCTGTATATTGGCGGGTGATGGTGCCGGCATTTAGATCTTTTTGAGTGGTGGAAAATACAACTGATCGCCAGGGCGGATGGCATGAACACTGTTCAGGTTATTGAACCGTGCGACTTCTATGTAAAAGGAAGAATTGCCATAAATACGGTACGCCATCAGGGGCAGTGTATCTCCAGCCCTGACGGTAAGTATATGTGTAAGATCCGGCGAGTTTTTGCCAGCTTCCTTGTTCTTGGTCAGGAAGTCTTTAGTTTCTGCCAGTCTGAGTTTCGCTTCTGCACGGAGGGTAGCGCCACCGGGATCGAATAATTTATAGTTAATGGTGAGGCCTTCACTGACACCAGTGACCAGCACATCTCCCCATATTATTTTCAGGTAGTGACGGTGATGGAGATTTCCATCATAACGGGACACCACATCACTGAGTTTGTCGATATAATCATCAACAGATCCGATACCATCCGGAAACGGTATCACACCTGTGCCATCAATCACCAGGCTCAGTTCAAACCGGGCGGCACTGCTCTTGAATGTTTTTGTATCCTTGCTCTTATTCATTTCCTCACTGCTCTTGTAATCTGTCATATAGCTTTTGGAAAAGCTGGCAGGATTGATCATGGCATAGATAGATTTGCCCACAGATTGCGTACAGGCCATATCACTGTACGCCTCTATTTTTAGTTTGGTCAGTTGTGGCATTGTGCGTCGTTTATCTGTCTTCAGTGCTGGTTTTCAAACCTGCTTTTAATTGTTGCATACACTCCTTTACAATCTTATCTTTTAGTTGCCGGATGAGGGCAGCATCCGGCGCTTCCTGCCTGGGTGTCTGCCCGGAGGTAATGGTGACTTTGATGACCAGTTCACGTATTTCAAGCGCCATGGTTACAAGGTTTTTTCGAAGAAATCATAAGCGAGTTCCAGCGTTTCAATCACGATCTGTCCTTCTTTGGCTGTGAGACCGCTATAATCCAGTTTTACGGCATATGCATTGAAGAATGACCAGATAGCGATGGGCATGGCATTCTCTTCCAGCAGTTGTACAATGATGGTTTTCGGTTTGATGGAAAACTCATTGATGCATTGCTGTGCCCATAGTATGAGCGGAGATTCGATGACCATACCCCGCTTCAGGACCAGGTTGCCGTATTTGGGAGGAGAAGGGAGCCGGTGAGTGAACCGGTTCTCTCCTCCTTCCTTTACTTCTTCGGGCGAAATGGATACAGAAAGGCCGTTTACTTCCATGAAGCTGCCTTCCTGCATACCAAAGATGCCTACGAATGCCACCTTGAAAAAAAAGCCTGTAGGTGGATAATAAGTAGTGTTGGGAAACGGCATAAATTATCAACTTGGAGCTAAACCTTCGTGAGCTACTTCCATAGTTTCTACGGCCACTTCATTCGCATCAGATTTCATGTCTGTCACCGTAATCTTTGATGGGAAGGCATTTTTCAATGTCCAGCTCATCGCTACCTGCTGACCTTCGTCCAGCAGGCTGATAACGATGCTGGAGCGTTTGTAGGTGTTCATCTTGATAGCGCTGTATTTGTCCCACAGCGCTTTGTCACCTTTGAAGATGCCTTTCTTCAGGGTAATGTTGGAGAACTTCTGAATACCCGGCATTTTCACTGTGGAGTATACAGGGCTACTGCCACCTCTGTATTCGATGATCTGTGTTTCGGACGATAACCCAGTGACTTCCTGGAAAATCAGTTCGGCGCCGTCCCACATCACCTTAAAGGAGAATTTGACCAAAGGCCACACCGTCTGTGACTGTGCTGATCCGTCATCTGCCATTTTATAATGATTTTAGGGGGTGGAAAAAATATTATGATTGCTGCATTTGTTGCTGGAAAGTGATCACGATGAATTCTGCAGGTCGTACGATGGCTACTTTTACCGTGATAAGCATTTTGCCTTCGAGGATATCCTGTGGGGTCATGGTTGTGCCTAAGCCGATCTGTACATCATAAGCAGCTTCCGGTGCGGCACCTGCAAGAGCGCCTTGTTTCCAGAGGTTGTTCAGGAAGTTGTTAATCATGCTTTTTACGGTTACCCAGGTTGTACCATCATTTGGTTCGAATACATATGCACGGGTCGCCAGCTTGATAGATTGCTCGATCATGATGAGGGTGCGTCGAACATTGACGTAGCACCAGTCAGCGCTGTTACCGTCCAGGGTTCTGCCGCCCCAGACCAGGACGCCGATACCGGGAAAAGGTCTGATCACGTTGATAGACTTACCGGCCATCACGTCGACGTTGAGGTCTTTCTGCTCATCATGCGAGATGTTTACAGCAGGTGCCGTTACCATGTTGATACTCACATTGGCGGGAGATTTCCATACGCCACGGTTATTGTCAACCATGGTATACAGTCCTGCAATAGCGCCACTGGGAGGCATTTCATTCAGGCGTGACCTGATTTCTTCAATGATACTGGTGTAGGTAGGGCTGGCGGCTTTGAGCGACTGGTGATAATTCTTTTTAGCATCATCATCAGGTGTAGCTACTGCTTTGAAGGTGGTAACGATTTTTTGCGCGTTTACTTCCGGCAGTAGTGTGCTCAGGTCTACCTTGTCGTCCAGGTTGGCGAAGGTGACTTCGCTGGGTTGTACGATGGCTGTTTTTAGCCAGGGGTAGTAGGCCGCGCCATAGTTCAGTGAATTGATGCCAATACCATCCCTGAATTTTTTCACCACGTCCTCTGTGGTGTCTGTCAGACCTTGTTGTGCGAGGTCGAAGATACCAAAGCGGCTCTGCGTTTCCTGGCAGTGCGCGAGTACCTTGGTGTAAATGGTATTGTATGCAGCTTCGCCGAGTGCGATGGCATCAGGAATGACCACCAGGGTAGGTTCATATTCCTTTTTGAGAAGATCGAAGATATTCGGTTTGGTAGCAGAGCCGAAAAAGTCTTCCCCGGCAATCTCGACTCCATCAGGCTTATCGCCATAGGTGCCAACGGATACGATATAACAGTTGCTGCCACCGTTTGCGTAAAAGAGACGAATACTGTTGAAGAGGTACAATGTATTTTTCTCATTGATCGTAACCGTATAAGGTTTTTTATCGATCATAAAGGTTTCACCGGGTTTGGCAGGGTCTGCCGCAGCGATGGTAAACTTCGCATTAAATCCTTCGCCGAAGTTCGCTACGAACTCCGCAAAGGAAGTAATGCGGGTGGGCTTGTTGATCAGCGATTTCCCGAATCGCTCGGCTATTTGCGTATAGCCGATAAATACAGGAACCGCTGTTTCGACGGCGACCACCGAGCTGGGGAAGGCGTTCTTTTCTTCGATATAAACGCCTGGTGTCATTAGTGAGGCCATAGATAGAGCAGTTTAACAATTAGTATAAAAAGATCTCAGACGAAAACTGTGGTTTACCACCTGCGGCAGATATTCTGCTGATATCCGGTTTTGGCAATTCTGGTATGACTACACGCCAGGCATCACTGCCTGTAGTATAATCGACCAGCATGAAAGGCGGCTGTTGCTGTGCTAATGTGACGGGTGTGTCGGAGATAAATGTAATGACGTTCCGACCATCCGGCAACACCGCGGATTGCGGTCCTTTGAAAGTCGTAATGTCGGAAGGGTCTACTACGGCTGGTTTCGCTATCTCCTGTAAGTGCCCGCTCATCAGGAAATAGTGCCAGTGTGTAGCCTTCGGTGCAAAATGAATTTCATAGCTTGACCGTAATTCTTGTGTCAGCAGCAATTCAATTTGGCCAAACGGCCGGACAAAGCAGGGTACTGGCAGCGGAGCAACTTCACTGGCGGAAACGTATACTTCCTGGTGTAACCTGCCCGTAGAATTATTTTTATTGGTGAACAGGAGTATACTATTCCGCAGATCGTGCTGCTGCAGATCCGTGTAATTATAAAAGAGGTGATCCTTTAAAGACAGGTCAAAAATGAGGGTCATATCATCCTGTAGGATGTTTTCCCTGGTGAGAATGGTATCATCAAAAGACAAGGTGATGCTATCAGCCTGCTGCCGCAGCAACAAGCCATAACGTCGCAGATCTCTTGCCGTGGCTACAGGGATGTGTACCTGCAGCTGATCATACCTGGTCGAAGCGTAATAGTGGTGACGGAAATAAACCGCTGTTAACAGTGTATAGCTCATGAATATCTTTATACAAAACCAATTATACAGGGCTTGTACTACCGGATGGTGCCGATACATGAGGCCTGTATTCCCTGATTACTCCCTCATCGAATGTGAGCATACGCATCTTGTAAATTACAGATGGCATATACTTCGCACCCAGGGTGGCCCATACATTATTCAGCCGCTCTGTACCCAGGCTCTCCATTTCAAACATCAGTTTATCTATCCGCTTGTCCAGCGAGGGAGTATTCGCGCTGGTCAGCACATTGCCGGACTGAAAGTATGCAATAATGAAAGAGAGGAAGCGCAATGCTTCCGCATAGTTATTACTACTGAAATAAGCTGCAAATAGTATATAGAGGTTGATGCATACCGGGGGCATGCTTCGTGCTGCTACATTACCGTTATTAAAGCCTGGTGCGCTTTTGCCCAGTGGTTCCTTTTCTACGTTAATGAGCGTAAGTACAACCTTATTTTCGCCCTGGATTGCAATAGAGCCATCCTGGTTGACGATGGACGACAACACTACTTTGTCTTCGCTGAGATGCAGTTGTCTGTTAAAGTATTTATTGATCTCATCGGCAATGCAGGAAAGAGTTTCATAGATCATCTCTGTCGTTTTAAGACAATATGAACCCGTATAACCATGTATGTTAGCAAGCTCATACTATGATCATACCGTGTTATGGATTATATGTTTAGAATGCCCGATACGATGGCAGTTACTCAATATTCTGAGGGATCTAATATTGGGAACAGGAAATCGTAACGTTAGGATACGTCAGTGTTAAGGAGTCATTAAAGATGTTTAAGTAATTAGTGTTTGAATTCTGCGGGCTAGGAATTCTTAATTACGTGCAATATAGGAGTTAATAAAAATTATTCAAATTTTATTTTGAATAAATAATTATCTATTTTTTATGAGGATTCCTTACTATTGCAACATTGACCTCGCCCAAAGTCACAATATTAAATTGAAGTAATGAGACCCTGCATGCGGGATTATCTCCGTTTTATTTTATTCATCCTTACGCTCTTCTTCTTTGCAGGTAATACCATGACTGCTACTGTTGCTGTGTGCCAGCAAGTGCCTCAGGACACGGCTGTCAGGGCGAAACTGCTAAAGCGGATCACTGAAATGTTACAGTTCAGGAAGAACGCGCGCAGACGTGAACAGCAGCGTATGATCACCATCGTCAACGGACTTTTTGTGGATTCGCTGGTAGCTACGCCGGCAGCGATTAAATACCTGAACTGGGCATTGGATAATGAACGGAATCAAAACTTCGCTCAATTACGGCAACTACTAAACGATAGTTTATCTAAACGAAAGTCAGATACTGTATTAGTGAAAGCTATTATTACAGATGAAGAAATGACAGAGCTAGCATCGAAGCTCGTACTACTGTTACAGAAAAAGGAAAAAACGATCAGGAATGATACCGCACAGCAACAACGGTTGAAAACAATCCGGGCCTTATACAGCAGACCACCTGGTCAGGTAGATACATTGCGGCTGAATGATACTACAGGAATAACGTATAAAGTACAGTTAGGGCACGAGGCTGAAGTGATCGGTATACAGTCGAAGGATAATGGAGATGCATATTTGAATTACAATTTCACTTCGCTGAGTTATCTTTCTATTGCCCCGCCGGGATCATCCAAAATATTGACTGCTGCCAGCAAAGGTGGTTGTAAGATCTTGCTTACCCTATCAGCAGGTAAGGGATTATTACAAAATGAAGAGCAGCAGTTTGAGTTGGTAGATTCTTTGCTGCTGGCGTTGCAGGACCAGGAGGCCGCTGGGGTGAATGTGTGGTTTAAAGATTTGAAACAAAATGAGCGGGATGCGTTTGTAAGATTTGTGACGATACTATATAATTATCTTGATCATAGTGCACCTGGAAAATATAGTGTATCAGTCACGATACCTGCGTATGATAAAAATAAGGCGTATGATTTGAGAGAGCTGGCCCCGATGGTGAAATACTTCCTGATCAATTTTACAGAGGCGCCTGCTACAGTGGGTAGTAGTGATCCATTGAAAGGGAATAATAATTACAGTATAGATGCCGTAGTGTCAAGGTATGTGAATCAGTATATCGCACCTGGGCAATTTATTGTGATGCTTCCTTATGATGGGATTAAATGGACGGGCACGGGTTATTCCTATGTAGCGTATAAGGATATTAAAAAAGAGTTTCCGGCCGATACGATGATTAATTATGATGTGACAGCAGCATCAGCGTATGTGGAGAAGATGGAGAATGGCAAGACCGTGCAGATCTGGTTTAATGATCCGACTACGCTGGATGTGAAGTATGACTATGTATTGAGGAATGGATTGGGGGGAGTGGCAATTTGTCCGTTGGGGGCGGATGATGGGTATGGGGAGTTGTGGGATGAGCTGACGGATAAATTTGTGGTGGCGGATACTGTTTGGATGGATACGGTAAGATTGACCCCATTGCCTGTAATAAAACCGGGATTGTGGACGCGGATTAAGTTGAGGTTCAGGCATGAGATACGGGCGATACATATGCTGTTTCACGATCCATGCGCTATCAGGGCGGAGAATTATGCCAGTGATGATTATTTTAAATACCTGACGATATTTCTGTTTGTATGTGTGGTGATCATTGGAGTGATGTATGCGTATAAACTGCGGGTGGAGGGTGCGGATTGGAAATGGCGGCAAAAGGTATTGTATTTGTTTTTAGGGTTGATAGTGTTGTTGGGGTTGTCGTTTACGACGAGTTTGATGTTGGCTAAAAGGATGCCGTGGTTGGGGCTTACGGATGATCCGGTGGAGTGTAGAAATATCTCATTGTATAATGTTTTAGTGGTTTTTTTGATAGGGATTGTGTTGGGTATGTTATTGATGAGGGTGTTTGTGTTTCCGTTAGCGAGAAAGAAAGATGTGCCATAAAGGTTTGGAATATTTCATACTGAGTATTAATACTTTTTTATCTCAATGTTGTGTTTTATTTCTCATATTAGCGTAATAACAGTGTTGTAGCTTATCTATCTAAAATAATACTTTTTTACTATCTTGCAGATAGAATGCCATCGTTATGAGAGAGAAATTATTACGGGAGATCACTCCACTTACACCCAATGATTGCTTCACGTTATTTGCCAGAGAGAAGACGGGTTTTGATTTCCCATTGCATTATCACGAGGAGTTTGAACTGAATTTTATCCAGCATGCCATAGGTGCAAAGCGCATCATCGGGGATCATATGGAGGAGATCGGGGACCTGGAACTGGTACTTGTCGGCCCTAACCTGCAGCATGGGTGGTTTACACACAAGCATGCGGGAGGGGTAATACGGGAGATCACCATTCAGTTTCACAGGGACCTGTTTGATGATAAGTTCTTACAGCGGAACCAGATGAGTTTTATCAGAAGTATGCTGGAAAGATCGCTTCGGGGTATTCTTTTTTCTCCTGAGACAGTGGGAAATATAATGCCCCGGTTAATACAGCTGCCACAAAAGCAGGGATTTGATTCTGTCCTGGAGTTACTGTCTATTCTCCATGATCTCTCTATTTCCCGGAATATCCGGATACTGTCGGATGCAAGTTTTCGGAATACGGAAACCCTTTCATATAACAGCCGGCGGATTGACAATGTGATGAAATACCTGAACGAGCATTTTGACAAAAATGTCACCCTGGGAGAGGCGGCAAAAATAGCGTCGATGACAGAGGTGTCTTTTAGTCGTTTTTTTAAATTGAAGATCGGGAAGACATTTGTGGATACGCTGATTGAAATCAGGCTGGGTCATGCCTCCCGCATGTTGATAGAAACCACACACAGTATTAATGAAATCGCCTATAAATGTGGGTTCAATAACATATCAAACTTCAACAGGATTTTCCGGAAGAAAAAGGATTGTACCCCTAAGGAATTCCGGCAGGCGTATACTTCTTCATCAGGCGTACGCACCTTTGTTTAAGAGATAAAAAATGGGGCTCTGGACCAAATTTTGATGATATTAGCTAATGTCGATTAATCCCGGCATTTTATTGCATGAATATTATTCAGATTGTCAACAAGCAGGTCCTGACCATAGAGAATTGTGAAAGTGAACCGATACATATACCTGGCAGCATCCAGCCCCATGGCATGTTACTGGCCATTATACCGGCCAGCGGAGTGATCCGGTACTGTAGCGCAAATACCCTCCAATTTATTGATAAACAACCTGCTGAAATCCTGGATCAACCCCTGTCTGCTATCCACCCGGCTCTTTGGGGAAAAGTACAACCCTTATTGGATGCAGATAATTCTCCATTTCATCCTATCAACGCCGGCGACCTGCAGACAACCATTCACGAAAGCGGAGAATTTCGCATTTTAAGCATCGAAAAACGCCTCGATCAGATAAATGGCCCTGATTATGCCTTCGATCAGGCAAGAGGCTTTATTGGCTTTATAGAGCGTTCCAGAGACCTTAAAGAACTCTGCCAGAACATAGCTGTCGAAACGGCCCGTTTTACAGGATTTGACAGGGGCATGATTTACCGCTTTGACAAAGAATACAATGGGGAAGTTTTTGCAGAATATTGCAGGGAGGGTTTACCGCCTTATCTGGATCTGCATTACCCACATACAGATATACCACCACAGGCGAGGGAATTGTACCTGCACAACCTGCTCCGCCTTATTCCTGATGTACAATATGATCCGGTTCCGTTGCTAACCGTTGCCACAGAGCAGGTGCAGCAGCTGGACCTGAGTAATGTAGGTCTCCGGAGCGTATCGCCCATCCATGTGCAATACCTGAAAAATATGGGCGTAGGGGCTTCCATGAGCGTATCCATTATCATGGAAGGCAATTTATGGGGCCTGATCGCCTGCCATCATTCCGGGCCACTGCACCTGACGGCACAGCAAAAAAGAGCGGCTTTACTACAGGGGCATTTTCTGAGTTCGCAGATCCGGGTACAGCAGGTAGCTGAGGAGCATGCTATAAATTTAAATGTGGAAGCGCATTTGCAACTGCTAATGAACCGGATTGATCACGATGAAGACCTGAGTCAGAAATTTGAGCAGTTTTCTTCTCTCCTTTCTGTGACGAATTCAACCGGGGTTGTCATATTAAACGAAGGCAAGATCTATAAAAAAGGTCTGGTACCTTCCATGGAAAAAGTCCTGGGCCTGATCCGCTGGGTAGGAGATCATGTAAAGTCGAGTCTCTTTTCTACCAACTGCCTCAGTAAGCGTTATCCCGATGGCATTGCGATGAGTAAATATGGGTCCGGCGTGATCTTTCATGCTATGGGCAAACCAACCGATAGCTGTGTGATCTGGTTCCGTGAAGAACTGGAACGCACAGTAAAATGGGCAGGAAGACCCGATAGTGCAGTACAGAAGAATGTGGAGGGAGGTCCCCTTACACCCCGTAAGTCATTTGAAATATGGAAAGAGAGCGTAAAGTACCAATCGGCTGAATTCAGGGCTTCGGAGATCAATGCGGCGATCCGCTTTGCCACTTCCCTGCAAAACCATTTCCATCTCACCTACCTCCGTAATGAAGAAAACAGGCTCCGTATGCTGAATGAACGGCTGCAACAGGCCAACCAGGAGCTTTCTAATATCAACTGGATCACCTCGCACGATATGAAAGAACCTTTAAGAAAGATTCAACTCATGTCGTCGAGAATTGTGTACGAGGGTGGCGACAACCTGTCGGAAGCCATCAAAGTACACATTGAGAAGATCCGCAATTCTGCCAGCAGAATGCAGCACCTGGTAGACGATATTCTTTCATATAGCATGATGAATAACCGGAATAACATGTTTACCCTGAGTAACCTGGAACCGATTATTTCGCATGTAAGAGGCGAACTGGAAGAAGAACTGGCGGAAAAGAAAGGACTGCTTTCCGTACAGACTATGCCTCAAAATCTTCGTATCGTACCCCACCAGATGGAGCAATTATTTTCTAACCTGATCTCCAATGCGATCAAATTTGCCAGGCCCGGTGTACCACCTGAAATTTATATCAACTACCAGGCAGAGAAAGGTAGGGACATACTCGAAGTGGCATTGCCTGCTGATAAAAGTTTTTATTGTATCCGCATTTCAGATAACGGCCTGGGGTTCGAGCCGAGGTTCAATGAAAAGATTTTTGATATCTTTTACAGACTACATGATCGGAACATTTACCAGGGTACGGGAATCGGATTAGCCATCTGTAAAAAAATTATGGAGAATCATCAGGGGGCTATCACCGCAAGCGGAGAAGCCGGCAGGGGAGCGATTTTCAGGGTATATTTGCCTGTCGGATAAATGCGGTTTTCATAGGGCCATTTCAGTTAGATAGAAAAAAGTTATAAATTTTTTTGGCGATTTGAAAATAAAGTCTACTTTTGCAATCCCAATCACGGGAATGGCCTCGTAGCTCAACTGAATAGAGCATCTGACTACGGATCAGAAGGTTTCTGGTTTGAATCCAGACGAGGTCACAAAAGAGAGAAAAGTTTTGTACTAAAAGGGATCAGAACTTTTATCCTTCAAAAAAAGAAAAGGCAAAATTTGGTAGTCTGAAAATTGTTTTCTAAATTTGCCCTCCCAAACAGCCAAATGGCAAAACAATGGCTTCGTAGCTCAACTGAATAGAGCATCTGACTACGGATCAGAAGGTTTCTGGTTTGAATCCAGACGAGGTCACCTAAAAAGCCCGTTTCATCTACATGAAACGGGCTTTTCTTTTGTGCATACTATAGATCTATCATCATGAAAATACAACTCTGGAGCATCGGGAAGGAAAATGACGCATACATCAGAGATGGTATCGCGGTTTTCCAGAAGCGGTTACAGCATTATACAGATTTTGAGCTCAGGCTGATCCCTACGGTGAAGCAGGCGGCAAGTCTGTCTGTACCGGAGCTCAAAAAGGCGGAAGCGAAGATGATCATGGACATGCTCCAGCCCCAGGATTACCTCCTCGCCCTGGATGAACATGGAAAGATGCACACTACCCTGCAACTGGCAGATTTCCTGCAGCAAAGGGCGAATGCTGGCACCAGGCAGTTAATTATCCTGATTGGCGGGGCATATGGGATTGATAGTAGTTTGCTGGATAGGGCGCAATTGAAAATGTCCCTTTCGCCACTCACATTTCCGCACCAGCTGGTAAGATTGATTATGACGGAACAGCTTTACAGGGCGTATACAGTTTTGAACCGGGAAAAATATCATCATCAGTGATAATTTTAAGTAAATTACAACCTATAAATTATTTGACTCAACATGGAAGGCTTTACTTTAACGCATACAATTATTCTGATCACCTGCTTGGTATCACTCACCACAATGTTCTACAACCCGGAGAAGATTTACGACCTGAGCCTGCGCCCTACCATGATCAGAGATCGTAAGCAGTACTACCGCTTCTTCACCTGCGGTCTTGTACACGCTGACCTGATGCACCTGGGTTTCAACATGCTCTCCCTCTACTTTTGCGGACGCTTTATAGAACAGACATTTGAAGCTATCTTTCAGTCTAAATTTTACTTCCTGATATTTTATGTGTTAGGGATTATCCTGTCAGGTATTCCCACTTATATTAAGCACAAAAACGATGACCATTATTCTTCCATAGGTGCATCCGGTGCTGTATCTGCTGTGATCTACGCCACCGTATTATTTGCACCATGGGCGAAAATCTATGTATTGATATTTCCTATGCCGCTGATCCTGTACGCAGTATTGTACATCGTGATGACGGCTTACCTGGATAAACGTCAGTACGGCGATGGCATCAATCACTCTGCACACTTGTGGGGCGCCATTTTCGGTCTGGTCTTCCCGATTATTTTCAAGCCGGAGATTGTTTTGTACTTCCTGAATCAACTCATGCACCCTTCTTTCTTTTAAAAGACGATACAATATTGAAAAGCCGCTTTGGACGTAGACCATAGCGGCTTTTTCTTTTACCACGGCCTGCTTTTTGCAATTGTGTCTTTAAATCAAGGCTCCAGCTAGGCCAAACAAGCCATCTGATGAAATCTGAGACCACCCGGATTGAAAAAGGAGGTAAACATCCCTACAATACCAATGTGGATCAGGAATCAATTAGTGGATTTTTTTCTACGGGAGTCCTTTCATCACTCATTAGGAATTGGTAGCAATCAGGTATGGAAGAAAAAATTGTGAAAATATTATTAGCCGATGATGATCTGGAAGATCGCTTTATTATGCAGGACGCTTTCAATGCCATCAATCTTCCTGATGTGCCCTTACTTGTTGAAGATGGAGAAAAAGTATTACAGCATATGGAACAGCTTTTACTGGAAGCAGCGACCCTGCCTTCTCTGATTGTGCTGGATCTGAATATGCCCAGAATGAGCGGCACAGAAACCTTACGCGAACTAAAAAACATACCTGAATACCAGGACATTCCGGTGATTATCTTCTCGTCTTCCATGAATGTAATGGAAATGCATCAGTGCCGTCAACTTGGCGCCCTATCCTATATGGTAAAACCATTTACTTATGAAGAATACCTGGTTTCAGCACAGCATTTCTATGATTTTTGTCTGAAAAAGCACTCCTTCCCGGAACTTAGTAGCCTGATCCAAAACTTTAAATAGGCTGCCACTCCAGCACCAGCATATTGCTGGTATGTGGTGTAATCTTACACCGGTCGTCTATGCGCATTCCGATGATCCAGACTATTCGTTTGGCTGATTCCAGCACCCATATATTCTCTTTCTGTATCAATGATAATTTCTGATCAATAAAGAAGCGACTCAGCTTTTTCTTTTTCCGCATACCTAAGGGGTAGAAATAATCTCCCTGTTTCCAGCGGCGCATGAGCAATGGGAATTGCACTGTATCTATGTCCAGGCAGGCCATGAGCGGGGAACCTGGAATGGTGGCACCTTCACTGCTCCGGATCTTCAACTTCAGGGTCCCTCCTTTCACCGGCACGACGGCCGTTTCTTTTTCAATCACAATCAGGGGTGCTTCCGGTGCTTCCAGTGGCGTAATTAACAACCATACCCTGTCGCGGATAATGCGGTGGGTGGTAGTTTCTACCAGTTTGCCAGGTTCTGATTGCAGCAGGTCAATCACCTGGGGTAATTGCGGGGCACTACAACCAAAATCTTTGAAGATCTCCCAGGCAATTGTTTGCAGGGGTATGGCTTTTTGGAGCTTTAATACAGGGATCTTAAAATTATCACCCTGTTTGAACAGCAAACGTTTTTTATGTCTCAGTACTGCTTCCGTATACAGTTGTTCTGCTTCCCTGAAACGGTCTATACTGGCTGCCATCTGGGGTACAACTGCCGGAAAGGTCTCCTGTATAACAGGGATGACTTTGTGCCGGAAGAAATTACGTGTGTATTTTACTGTTATATTGGAACTGTCTTCTACAAACCCCCAACCGTTCGCTGCGGCCAGGGCCACCAGATCTTCTTTTTGTGCAAAGAGCAATGGCCGGATCAGGTGTTGCTGACGGGGTAATATACCGTGAAGACCCGCAATACCAGTGCCTTTGGATAAGTTCATGAGTACTGTTTCCACATTGTCCTGCATGTGATGTGCGGTGGCGAGGAAAGTATATCCTTGTTGCTGACGGGTCTGTTCCAGCCAGGTATAACGCAGTTCACGGGCAGCTACCTGGATGGATACACGTTTTTCTCCGGCGTATAATTCCGTATCAAAGCGAATGGTGTACAATGGTACTCCCAGTTCATTGGCCAGTGCGGTCACGAATGTTTCGTCTCTTTCAGATTCTGCTCCCCTGAGCTGAAAATTGCAGTGTGCAATGCCACAGTCAATGCCCGCCTGCTTGTACAGGTGCGCCATCACGACAGAATCCACGCCCCCGCTTACAGCCAGCAAGATCCTGTCGCCTGGTTGGTACAACTTTTCTGCTGCGATATATTCCTTAAACCTGTTTATAAGTTCCATAGTGTTGATTCGATTGTTATTTTCTTACAGCAGATCGTCCAGTGCCATCTGCAGTTCATTGTAGGCATGCCTGTTATTTTCAGCTTTAGCCATTTCCATGCCTTTTTCGTAAACGGCGATGGCTTCCTGCTCCGCTCCTGCCCTTTCCAGCAGTTTGCCAAGGTGGTAGTACGAGCCTACATATCCCGGTTCGTGTGCCAGCAGCTCTTCGAACTGCCGACGGGCATCCGCATCGTTGCCCAGTTTTATATATTCCAGCGCCAATGCATGCTTCAGAAAGCTGTCATTGGGTGTCTGTTCCAAAAATTCTTTTATACTGGCTATCCTATCCATTATTTAAATATATTTGCTCATACCGCTTTTTTTCATAAAACAGTTAAGGCCATGAAGATATTAGTATGTATCAGTAAAACTCCGGACACGACTGCAAAAATAGCTTTCACAGACAACAACACGAAATTCAATGAAGCAGGTGTACAATTCATCATCAATCCCTACGATGAATGGTATGCCCTGGTCAAGGCGCTGGAACTGAAAGAGTCCCTCAACGCTACTGTACATCTGATTACCGTGGGTGGTGCTGATACGGAGCCCATTATCCGTAAAGCCCTTGCATTAGGAGGCGATGAAGCCTTCAGAGTGAACACAGATAGTCCCGACAGTTATTTTATTGCTGCGCAGATTGCAGCCCATGCCAGGCAACAGGGTTATGACCTGATCCTGACAGGCAAGGAAACCATCGATTACAATGGCGCTGCCATTGGTGGGATGGTCGCGGAGCTGCTGGATCTTTCTTATGTATCAATCGCTGCAAAGCTAGAGCTGAGCGGCAATACAGCCACTATCAACAGGGAAATTGAAGGTGGTGAGGAGATCGTAAGTGTAGAACTGCCGGTAGTCGTATCCTGCCAGAAGGGAATGGCCGAAGCCCGCATACCCAATATGCGTGGTATCATGGCTGCAAGAACCAAGCCACTGGCGGTAGTAGAGCCGGCACCAGCCGATACGCTGACTACCATTGCCAGTTTTGAGCTGCCACCAGCAAAGGCAGGTGTAAAAATGATCAGCCCCGATAATGTGGAAGAGCTGATAAAGCTATTGCACGAAGAAGCTAAAGTGATTTAAGTTAACCGGTTTTACTGAATACCCCGTTAAGAAAAATCATTCCACGTCAGGCGCCCGCCTGCGAAAATTATTCAAAAATCTAAACAGCCAAACCGATATGTCAGTCCTCATATTTGCAGATCAGGCCCAGGGAAAGATCAAGAAGGCGGCTTTTGAAGCGATACAATATGGTGCTAAAGTAGCACAACAATTTAGTACAACTGCGACCGTGCTGGTGCTGGGTGAAGTGCCGGAGAGTGAATTGACAGCACTGGGCAATTACGGTGCAGGAAAGGTGTTGCATGCGGCAGATGCCCGCCTGAATGAAACAGAAGGAACTGTATTTACAAAGATCATCGCAGCTGCTGCAGAGCAGGAAGGTGCCGATGTGATCGTATTCCCGCACAACTTTGACGGCAAAGCAATTGCCCCGAGAGTAGCGGCCCGCCTCAAGGCAGGGTTTGTGTCTGGTGCGATCTCTTATCCGGATACCACCAATGGTTTTGTGGTAAAAAAGAGTGTCTTCTCTGGCAAGGCATTTGCCAACATTAATATCACTGCAGCGAAAAAAGTGATAGCGGTCATGCCGAATACCTTTGCTATGGAGAAATCTTCCAATACAGCGACAGTAGTGGCTTTTCCCACTTCTGTTAATGATGGGGATTTTAAAGTAAAAGTGAGTAAGGTAGAAACAATAAGTGGAGAGATCCCGCTGACGGAAGCAGAGATCGTAGTGAGTGGTGGCCGTGGATTGAAAGGCCCTGAGAACTGGGGGCTGGTTGAAGATCTGGCAAAGGTATTGGGAGCAGGTACAGCCTGTTCAAGGCCGGTAGCAGATTCTGGCTGGCGCCCGCACCATGAACATGTGGGGCAGACTGGGCTGACCGTGCGGCCGAATTTGTATATCGCTATAGGAATATCTGGTGCCATACAACATTTGGCAGGTGTGAATGGCAGCAAGGTGATTGTGGTCATTAATAAAGATCCGGAGGCCCCTTTTTTCAAGGCGGCAGACTACGGGATTGTAGGAGATGCATTTGAGGTAGTGCCGAAATTGACTGCGGCCGTGAAGGCGTTAAAAAGTTAAAAAGTTTACATTTGAAAATTAGCTGCTGTCGAAGACAGCAGCTAATTTTCAGGTTTATCAAGCATTACGTAATTTTTAGATAAGGAATATTTTTTCTAACTTCACGACTTATAAAATATTCAGCGACAACGCAGGACAGATATGAGAAAAATAGAACTGGAAATAGTTGCCCTTTCGCACAGCATTACACAAACACATTCATACGCCGTCGTACTGGGGGAAGTGAACGGTTTGCGCAGATTACCTATTGTAATAGGTGGATTCGAGGCACAAGCCATTGCTGTAGCGCTTGAAAAAATGCAACCCAGCCGCCCACTGACACACGATCTGATGAAAAACTTTATGAATGCATTCAACATTGAATTACACGAAGTGGTCATCAGCAATTTGCAGGAAGGGATTTTTTATTCAAAACTGGTCTGCTACAGTAATGATGAAACCATTGAGATAGATTCACGTACTTCCGATGCATTGGCATTAGCCGTACGTTTTGGTTGTCCCATCTTTACTTACGAAAATATCCTGAACAGTGCCGGTATCTTACTCGATGACCCTGCCGGCAAGAAAGGTTTGAAACCTGTCACACCGACCATTTCAGAACACGAAAAAGGCGCTGAGGATGATCTGAAAGTCCTGAACCTGGATGAGCTTACACAACTGCTGCAGGAAGTATTGGAACAGGAAGATTATATCCGGGCGATCGCGATACGCGATGAGATCAATAGCCGGAAGAGCAGATAAATTATACCTTTTTTCCGCATGATCGTTTTTCCAAATTGCAAGATAAATCTGGGTCTGCATATTATTCGCAGGCGTGCGGATGGTTTTCATGACCTGGAAACGGTATTCTATCCTTTGCAGCTCACAGATGCGCTGGAGGTATTGAGTCCGGGAACGTTACAATTTAACAGCAGTGGTATTGCGATACCAGGTGCTGCAAATGATAATTTGTGCCTGAAGGCGTGGCATTTGCTAAAGAAGGATTTCCCTTCTATTCCAGAAGTGGATATACATCTGCATAAGCATATTCCAATTGGCGCAGGGTTGGGCGGTGGTTCGGCAGATGCAGCGTTTATGCTGATACATTTGAATCAGCGTTTTCAGCTGGGATTGACAACGGAGCAGCTGGTGGAGTATGCTGCTGTGCTGGGGAGTGATTGCCCGTTTTTTGTGTTGAATAAAGCTTGTTATGCCACAGGGCGTGGCGAGGTAATGACACCAGTGGAACTTGATTTAAAAGAATGGACCTTTGTGCTGGTGTACCCGGACATACATGTGAATACGGGGTGGGCGTTTAAGCAACTGACGCCGGGGGAGCCGGATATTTCTTTGCTGGAGGTGATAAAGCGGCCGGTGGCGGAATGGAATAGATTGATGAAGAATGATTTTGAGATTCCAATATTTAGTGCGCATCCGGAATTAGCACAAATTAAAGAGGAAATGTATAAACAGGGTGCAGTGTATGCGACGATGAGTGGAAGTGGTTCGGCGATAGTGGGGATTTTTCCGAAGGGAGGGAAATTTGAAACGGATTATAAATCATTTATAATATAAAAAAGCGCTTTCGGCTCAGGGAAAAGTGCTTTTTTTGCGTGAGCCGAAAGCGGACTGGAAATAAATAAAAGAGCCGGTGCTATACAGCACCGGCTCTTTTTGTTGTATCGTTGGAGGCTACCGCTTATTTAACGGTTGCTACGAGCTTCTTGAAAGTCTCAGGCTCATTCATAGCCAGATCAGCCAATACCTTTCTATTCAGATCGATATTCTTAACTGACAGCTTGTGGATGAACTCAGAATAAGTGATACCTTCAGCACGAACTGCAGCGTTAATACGCGCGATCCACAACTGACGGTAGTTTCTCTTCTTTAATTTACGGCCTACATAGCTATATGTAAGACCTTTCTCCAATACGTTCTTGGCTACGGTATAAACGTTTTTACGTTTACCATAAAAACCTTTGGCCTGCTTTAAAATTTTCTTCCTGCGGGCTCTGGAAGCAACTGCATTTACTGAACGAGGCATTTTGTGCTCTTTTTTCCGTTTTAGTTAATAATAATTCTGAAAACTCCGACTATCTGAGTGCGAGCATTCTCTTTACGAGATCCAGGTTAGCGGAACTAACCAGGCTGCTACCTCTCAGGTGGCGTTTTCTTTTGGTAGCTTTCTTGGTCAGCAAGTGACTTTTGAAGGCATTATACCGCTTAATCTGTCCGCTCCCGGTTACCTTGAAGGTCTTCTTAGCCCGGGAATGAGTCTTTACTTTGGGCATCTTACATCAAATTTGGTCTGCAAAGGTAGATAAATAATTGATACAACAATCCTCAAATATAACTTTTTTATTCACGGAATGAAGATGTGGATAACTTTTTTTCTCAAATATAAAAATAATTTTAGCCCCATTAAGTAGCTGAAAATCAAAATTCCTCTCCCCCATTACTTCCATTTCTGCTTTTATATATTAGGTTATAAGTAATACACATTTTTTCTATTTACTATATTAGTGTTAATTTTAATTTCAAAATAGTATTATTTAAAGCCATATCGTAAAACTTAACCAGGCCTATGAAAGCACTTTACACTTCATGGATCGCCTACTCCGTAAGGAGTTGGTTGCTTTTTCACCCTCAAAAATATGAAAGACCGCAAAGAGCGCCCGATTGTTAATCCAGCCCTCTCTGATAGTTTTTTCCCAAAATAATTGAAGATGAAAAAGATTCTAATCCTATTATATAGCTGTTTGTTCCTCGCCATGGGTATAGCGCGGGCGCAAACGCTGTATTTCAACATACCGGATACGGTATGTATGTCAACTAATAATAGTACTGCGGATCAGGCCAAATTTGTTAGTATGAACGCCGTGCTGTCAAGTAACCAGAACGGCAAGGCAACCTGGACGATCACGACGCCAACAGGATCAGATGCAGATTATACAATCCTGTACTCTGATGTCAATTCTACCGACAAGTCCACTCAGCTAACAGGAACCCAGGCCCTGACGATCCAGTTCCTCACTGCCGGTACTTACACCTTTAAAGTTGTACTCAAAAGAACAAATGGTGCTGACATTACTTCGACTAAAACAGTCGTGGCTGTAGACTGTACCATTTCGACCTGTAGTGGCGGTAATGCCGAAATGCCCGGTTTCTCGGAGAACTTTGGTACCCTGCCGGCCAATACTTCAAGAATGGCCTATTCGCCTTCTTCCGCTATTACATATATTTATCAGGGTTCAGGTGACCTGAACGATAACTATTATGCAATATCCAATACTACACAGCTTAGACCTGAATGGGTAGCTGCCCTGGACCATAGCGGTTTAACCCGCGGTGGTATGCTGGTGGCCAACTCAGATTATACGCCCAGTATCTTCTTCCAGAAAGAAGTGACTGGCCTTTGTCGTGGTTCTGTTTATAACTTCAGCGCCTGGCTCCTTAACACGGATAGCTCCTCTGTATTAAACAACAATTGCGTAAACGGTTATAAATACGCAGGGGTCACCTTCCAGGTACTGAATGCGGCAAATACCAGTCAGGTACTCGCAGAATTTAAAACCTATGCGGTATCGATGAACATCAAGAAAACTCAATGGCAAAGGTATGGTGGTTCATTCACTGTACCTTCCGGCGTTACAGATGTTCTGGTAAGGATCAAAAACAATTTCGACGGTGGTTGTGGTAACGATATTGCGGTTGATGATATCGAATTCCAATATTGTAGCCCCGTTATCACAGCACAGATTGAAGGCCAGGCCGATAACCTGAAAGAGGTATTGTGTGAAGGCGCTCCTACCGTGATCACATCCGCTTATACACCTTCTACCTATTTCACTAACCCGGAGTACCAGTGGGAAATGTCTGATGATGGTGGTGTGACCTGGTTCAACGTACCTTATGGTACTGCGAACAACGACACCCTCTTTATCGCTGAAGGTGAACTGACTGCTACCAAAACGGAAGCAGCAGATTATTATTTCCGTGTAAGGATCTACGAGAGTGGTAGCTCTTCAGAAACCTGTGCTTCCCCTTCCTCTGCGGTCAAAATTACCATCCTCCCGATGCCAACCCTTTACCTGACCAAGAGCCAGGTGTGTGAGGGCGCCACTGTCGAGTTGCAGGCTTCAGGCGGTTTTGATGAATTTAAATGGAGCGATACCTCTTATGTCGGTCCTAAACGTTCGATTACACTGATTTCTGATACCACCATTACCGTATATGGATATATTTATTATGGTATTGATGGTGGTAAAACCTGTGTGGACTCCAATAGCGCAAGCATTAATGTTGATGATAAACCTACAGTGGAAATCTCTGCAACACCAACCTCTATTTGCGTGGGCAGCAGAGTTACCTTCTCTATCAACGACACATTATCAGCTATAATTCCTACTGGCGGCCATATATATTGGTATAAGGGTGCCGATTCTACTGGCGTATTGCTGACAGATTTTAATGATCTGACATCGATGACTTATACAACAGAGACGATCGCAGATAGTGTATTTACAGTCGTCGTCAAATCGGGTGAGTGTATCGTGCAGTCCGAACCATTCCATGTGAAACTCACAGATATTCCGGCGCCACCTGCGGGTAAGCACCTGATTAAGTGTGTGGAAAACGGAAGCAGTACGTTCACACCAGGCCGTACACAGATTACCGGTACATCAGGAACGTGGTCATATATAGCTGTGGAAGGACCCGGTGTGTCTGATCCGAGCAACGTTGACTTCGCTGATTACATTACCGGTAATAAAAATAACCCGGGTGCTACTTTTACATTGTTGCATGCCGGTACCACCGTATACCTCCAATATACTGTGAAAGCTACCGCCAACTCTTCTTGTATTGGTTATGCATACGATACGCTGACACTCGTAGCTGGCGCTTCTGCTGCTTATGCAGGTGAGGACACCATCCAGTGTGGTACTTCGAATGTATTTACAATGACGGCCACGCCTCCTAATACCGACGCAACCGGCATATTTGCAGAAGAAGGTACCTGGACGGTGATCTCCGGTAATGGTGTAACCATCGATGATATCCATGCTTATAATACAACTGTAACGGTAACTCCTATTGGCACACCTCAGGATGTAGTACTGCAATGGAGCATCGCGAATACCACAGGTTGTGCTACCACTACTGACGAAGTGACCCTGCACTATACAGCTGTTCCTACAGTGACCCTGAAACCGGTGACCATCTGTAATACTGCAACTTCCTTCTCACTGGATACAACTGCGACTACAGGTAATCCTTTATATTATAGTATCGCTGCTGCCGGCACAGGTGCAATGCCTGGGTTCAGCGCGGTTGCTGAAACACCAATTACTACCTGGCCAATCACTGTTGCTATTCCGAGCGGTGTTGCTGCAGGGACTTACAACTTCCTGCTGACCGTAAGGAATGATTATGGTGGTTGTACCAATACAATTCCATTCTCTGTAAACGTAGAATCACCTACCACTGATCCTACCGGCGTGACCGTTAGTTCTCCGAACATTTGTACCACTGGCTCTACTACCCTGACCGTAACAGGTGGTAACCTGGGTAAAAACCCGGATGGTACCGATGCGGCACAATGGGTATGGTACGAAGGCGGTTGTGGTACCGGTACTGCTATCGGTACGGGTGCGACAATCACGGTGACTGTTTCTGCTACCACTACATTCTATGTAAGAGCAGAAGGTGCCGGCTTATGTGCGAATTCAGCCTGTGCTAGTGGAACTGTTACTGTATACACTGCTCCTGCTACGTCCAATGCAGGTGTTGACCAGACACATTGTAACGACTCTCTGTTCACCATGGCAGCTAACACAGCTACTATCGGTTCAGGTGAATGGACCCTGATAAGCGGTAAAGCAACCATCACTACTTCATCCAGCCCAACCACTACAGTGTTTGTACTGGCTGGTGATACTGCTACACTGGCATGGACCATTACGAATGGTGCCTGTACTACTTCAGACCAGGTGGTGCTGATCAACTACAAACAACCAGTTCAGGCAAATGCCGGTCCTGATTCTATCATGCAGTGTGCTAATAATACCTTTACAATGCAGGCGACAATACCTGCCATCGGTACCGGTACCTGGTCCACCTTCACAGGTAGCAAAGCCACCATCACTACAGGCATGTTTAACAATCCTGCAGCTACGGTGACCTTAGCCGCTGGTGATACTGCAACTTTAATATGGACAGTGACCAACGGAACCTGTTCTTCTCACGACTACGTAAAACTGATTAACTACGCTACTCCGACTACTGCCAATGCAGGTCCGGATACGATTAAACAGTGTATGACGCCTGCCTTCACCATGTCCGCAACTGCACCTACCATTGGTACAGGTAAGTGGTCTGTGAAGAGTGGTACTCCTGTTATTGCAGCGGCAGACAGCAGCAAAGTAAATGCTGTGATCACCGTTGCAGATGGAACTACTGCTATTCTTTACTGGACTGTCACCAACGGTACATGTTCTTCTAAAGACAGCATTGTATTAATTAACTACCAGAGCCCGGATCCTGCTAACGCTGGTCTGGATTCAATCATTCAGTGTAATAACGCTACCTTCACAATGGCAGCGACTACACCTAATCCAGCCACAGCAACAGGTACATGGTCCCTCTTTACCGGTAGCGCGGCAAGCATCGCTGCTGCTGATATAAATAAGATCAATGCTATCATTACCCTGCCAGCCGGCGACACCGCCACGGCTATCTGGACAGTGACAAATGGCGTATGTTCCAGCTCTGATTATATCTTCCTGAAGAATTACCAGGCGCCTTCTACGGCACAAGCTGGTCCAGATTCAACTAAGCATTGTGCGGATGGTACTTTCACCATGTCTGCCACTGCACCTACCATCGGTACCGGTACCTGGACCGTGTCCAAGCCAACTGCTACCATCACAAATCCAACCAGCACCACCGCTATCATCACAGTTCCTGTTGGCGACAGCGTAATGGCTTACTGGACAGTTGTAAATGGTACCTGTTCTTCTATAGATAGCGTGAAACTGGTGAACTATGTAAAACCAGCCGACGCAGATGCGGGTCCTGACCAGCACCTGTGTAGCGCTACCAGCTTCACCATGGCGGCTAATACACCTTCTGTAGCTACTGCTTACGGTGTATGGACCCAGCCAGCCGGTTCTACTGCTACTATCACTAACGTAACCAGCCCGACCACGACTGTGACCATCCCTGTGGGTGACAGCAGTATGTTGTTCTGGACAATTACCAACGGTGCCTGTACAGATGTAGATACTGTCTGGATTGTGAACAACAATCCGCCAGCGGCTGCCAATGCCGGTGTTGACACTATTAAACAATGTAACAACGCTACTTTCGCCATGACGGCAAATGCACCTTCTGTAGCTGGTGCTACCGGTTACTGGACAGTGGTGTCTCCTTCTACTTATACCATCCCTGCTGCGGATGTAAACAATCCGACAGCTACGTTCTCTGTAACCGCAGGTACGACCGTAAAACTGAGATGGACAATAACTAACCTGGGATGTACTTCTACCGATAGCATTGTGCTGATCAACTACGAACAGCCAACTGCGGTAAGTGCGGGTGCAGACCAGACCAAGTGTGCGGGTACCGCCTTCGTAATGACTGCTTCTGCAGTAACCGTAACAGGTGCGACCGGTACATGGTATGTACGCAGCGGTAACGCAACAATCGCTACCGGCGAAGAACACAGCGAGAATGCCCACATCACTATTCCAAACGGCGAATCTGCTGTATTAAGTTGGGTAGTGACAAACGGCACCTGCGCTGACTCTTCTTCTGTAACACTGACCAACCTCCTCACTCCTTCCAATGCAAATGCAGGAGTGGATATCTATCATTGTAATGACAGTGCTTTCGTAATGGCGGCCAACGCTCCTGACGTAGCCGGTGCAACCGGTACCTGGACATTCGTTGGTACTACTACTGCTACACCAAGTGATCCGAACAGCCCAACTGCAACGATCATCGTTCCTGCAGGCGATAGCGTACTGGCTATCTGGACAATTACCAACGGTACCTGTCCTACCAGCGATACAGTGAAACTGGTGAACTACATGTCACCAACTGCCGCTGCTTTACCAGCTGACATGCAACAGTGTATGACCACCACGTTCCCTGTTACAGCGAATGCGCCTGACGTACCTAATGCAGTGGGTCACTGGACAGTCGTAAAAGGTAACGCTACCTTCCCTGCGGCTGACTTAAACAGCACATCTACTACTTTCACTGTGCCAAATGGTGATAGCGCTTATGTGACCTGGACCATTACAAACGGTCTGTGTCAGAGCGTAGATACGATCAGGTTATATAACTATCAGCAACCTGTAACTGCGAACGCCGGTCCGGATTCTATCCGCCAGTGTAACAATGCTACCTTTACCATGCAGGCTACGGCAGCTTCTCCTGCTACCGCTGTAGGTAAATGGTCACTGTATCCTGGTAGCGCGGCCAGCTTCAGCGCAGCTGATTCTACCAATCCAGCTGCTGTATTTACACTGCCTGCCGGTGATAGCGCTACCGCTACCTGGACAGTGACAAACGGTGTCTGCTCTTCTTCTGACAAAGTACTGCTCATTAACAGCGCAATGCCAGACCAGGCGAATGCCGGTGTAGACTCCATGCGTCAGTGTAATAACACAACCTTCACCATGGCGGCTAACACGCCGACTGTAACAGGTGCTACCGGTAAATGGACACTCTCCAATACCCGTGCAACCATCGCAGCTGCTGATACCAGCAACCCAACAGCGGTGATCACCGTTCCTGTAGGTGATAGCGTTAAAGCTTACTGGACAATCACAAACGGTGCATGTTCTACTATCGACAGCGTGAAACTGGTGAACTACGCACAACCAACCGCTGCCGATGCAGGTCCTGACCAACGTCAGTGTGCTACCACATCCTTTACTATGGCGGCTAACACACCTGATGTAACAGGTGCTACCGGTAGATGGACAGTATCTAAAACTACTGCAACCATCACCAACCCAACCAGCCCGACCGCTACCATCACCGTTCCTGTAGGCGACAGCGTAGTCGCTTACTGGACAATCACAAACGGTGTTTGTTCTTCTATCGACAGCGTGAAACTGATAGACGATGCAATGCCTGGTACGGCAAATGCTGGTCCTGCTCAGACACATTGTAACGACAGTGCCTTCACGATGGCGGCAAACACTGCAACTGCAGGTATTGGTGCATGGACCTTCTACACAGGTACTACTGCAACGATTGCAGTTACAGATATAAATAATCCGACAGCTCAGATCTTCGTACCGGCTGGCGATACTGCTACTGCGATCTGGACGATCTCCAACGGCATATGTACTTCTACCAGCACTGTTCTTCTGAAGAATGATATGATGCCGGAAGCTGCAAATGCTGGTCCTGACCAGACACATTGTAACGATTCGCTCTTCCACATGGCGGCTACGCCTGGCGCAATCTCTACATCTACCGGTAAATGGACGGTAATCAGTGGTACTGCAACCATCGCAGCAACTGACCTGAACAATCCAACTGCCAGCGTGATTGTGTTCGCAGGTACATCTGCTACCCTGCAGTGGACCCTGAGCAATGGTACATGTACTGGTACGCCAGCTACTGTAACCCTGACTAACCTGGGACCAGTACTGAACAATACCATCTCTGCCGATCAGACACTTTGTGCTTCTGAAGCACCAGCTGCCCTCACAGGTACGGTGGCACTGAGTGGTGGCAACGGTACCTATACTTACCAGTGGCAGATCAGTACGACCAGTGCAACCACCGGTTTCGCCAATGTAACAACAGGTACAGGCGGCACTGCTGCAACTTATACCCCTGCTACACTTACTGCTGATACTGTATGGTTCAGAAGAATCGTAACTTCCGGTTCCTGCACCAATACCATCAGCAACGTGGTGAAACTGAGAAGAATCACTACCTCTCCTGTAGTTGTATCTGTTCCGGCTTCCGTAACGACTAATTGCGTAGCTGGTAAAGACTACACTTCCCTGTTCGGTACACCGGTATTCAGTCACCAACCTTTCAGCAATGAAGCGCTGACTGTTACCTATACCGACAATACTCAAACGCCTGATGCATGTACTACACTCATCATGCGTACCTGGACAGCCGTTGACCGTTGTGGTCTCACAACTTCAGCCCAGCAGACCATCACTGTTGTTGATACCACTGCTCCTAAATTCACCACCGCCGCTCCGGCTAACGTGACTGCAAGTTGTGACAACGTACCAGCTGCTGTAAACCTGACTGCTACCGACGATTGTTCCGGTACCCTGACCATCACACCGATTGAAACCCGCGTAGACATCGCAGGTCAGTGCACAAGCAATTATTACCTGATCCGTAAATGGGTAGCGGTTGATAATTGTGGTAATGTAAGCGATACCCTGAGACAGACCGTTACTGTGAAAGACACCACCGGTCCTGTATTCTCTGGTACTGCTCCTGCCAACGTAACCGTTGATTGTGACAAGGTACCTGCTGCGACTATCCTGACTGCTACTGATAACTGTACAACCGGTACTATCACTGTTACACCAGTGGATACCAGGCAGTCAATCTCCGGCAGCACATGCAGCAATACTTACCAGATCACCCGTACATGGACTGCGACCGACGATTGTGGTAACAGCACTGTTCTGAAACAGATCATCACCGTAGTAGATACTACCCGACCAGTATTCAATACTATCCTGGTTGCAGACACAACTGTGAACTGCGACGGCGTACCTGCACTGCCAACGATCACTGCTACAGACAACTGTTCTGCAAGTGTGAAAGTAACTGTTGCCCAGACCAAGGTATTCCTGAGCACGACCTGCTCCAATAATTACCGCCTGACCCGTACCTGGACCGCTACCGACGATTGCGGAAACGTGGCTACGATGAAACAGGTAATTACTGTACAGGATACTACCAGACCAGCATTCACCATCACACCGCCAGGCGATACTACAGTAAGTTGTAGTGCAGTGCCAACACCGCCAGGCAACCTGTCAGCTACTGACAACTGTAGTGCAACCAGCAATGTGAAGATCAGCTACTCCCAGACCCGTCAGTCTATCACCGGTGCCTGCGCAAGCAACTACCAGCTGATCAGAACATGGGTAGCGAAAGATGAATGTGGTAATACCAACACTGTTCGTCAGGTGATCACAGTAGTAGATACCACCAAACCAGTGATCGATCCGGCTCCGGCTGCTGTTACTGTCACTTGTGGAGGTACTATACCAGCTGCTGCTACCCTGTACGCAACTGATAACTGCGATGGCAACTTCCCTAAGAAAGCAACCATGACCACCGATCCATATACTGTGGATGCTTGTAACGGTTACACCATCACCAGAAGATGGAATGTATCTGATGCATGTGGTAATGCCGCGATCGAAAGAGTACAGATCATTACTGTAGCAGCATGTCCTAAACCACAACTGGACGCTACGCTGCCAGCTAACTGTTCTGACAATACGAAGTTTGCATTGCAACTGCTGACCAAAGTAAACAAACCAACATTTACACTGCAGAGCGTATATCCTGCAGGTACCGTAACCACACCGAAGAGTCAGACCAGCAATGTGTTCGACCTGAATGGTGCAACACAGGCTACTTTCATTGTAACTGATGGCGTAACCGGTTGCGTATCTGATCCGGTAACTTACACCCTGCAATATGTACAGAAACCAACTGTCAACCTGGGTAACGATACTGCGATCTGCGAAGGCAACTCAGTCACCCTGGATGCCGGTGCAGCAAATGCAAGCGCAGGCTACACGATCAAGTGGAACACAGGTGCAACTGCCCAACAGATCACCGTATCTGCTGCCGGTACTTACTACGCAACTGTGACTAACAATGGTTGTGCTGCAACCGACTCTATTAAAGTAACGGTGAATAAACCACCAACAGTTGAGATCCTCGATACCACTATCTGTGAGGGCATGACCGTAAAACTGAATGCCTATGTACAGGGTGCTTCTTACACATGGAGCACTGGTGATACCGGACCATCCATCACGGTAAGTACCGCTGGTACCTACACCGTAGATGTATCACTGAAGGGTTGTACCGTAACCGACCAGGCGACCGTAACGGTGTCTACACCGCCAAACGTGACCCTGACACCTGATACGTCTGTATGTCCTGATCAGACAGTGATGCTGCAGGTTGAGCCAGATGGTGGAAGTGTAAAATGGTTAGATGGTTCATTGACAAACTCCATCATTGTATCTAAACCTGGTGATTACTGGGTGACGGTAACGAAGGGTGGTTGCGTTGTAACTGATACTGTAACTGTGACCAACAAAGCAAACATCAGCTTCGACCTCGGTCCTGACAAGGATATCTGTGCCGGTGGCCTCGTAGTACTGGATGCGACTAACCCTGACGTGATCTCTTACCTCTGGAATGATGGTACGACCGATCCGATCAAGGAAGTAAGCACACCGGGTACTTACACAGTAACAGTACTTGACAAATATTGTAATCTGACTTCTTCAGATAGTGTAAAAGTAACAGTGGCTGGTCTCGGAGATATTTCTCTGGGCAATGATACCACCATCTGTATCGGTCAGACCCTGACCCTGAGTGTAGATGCCGGCACCGGCAACAGCATCAAGTGGCAGGATGGTGCTACTACGGCAACGTATGTAGTGACTACGACCGGATACTATACTGTGACTGTTTATAATGATTGCGGTACCGTAACCGATGATATCACGGTAACTTATAAAGCTTGTGAGGGTAAACCAGAATTCCCGAATGCGTTCACACCGAACGGGGACGGAAACAATGATACCTTCAAACCACATGTAACCGGAACGATGTATGATTACGATCTGCGTATCTACAACCGTTGGGGTGAACAGATTTTCATCAGTAAAGATTCCAAGACCGGATGGGATGGTCGATACAAAGGAACACTGGTGGATGTTGGAACTTATGTGTGGATGCTGAGCTATAAGAAGATACTGGGTGGACCATCAAATGTGGTGAAAGGCGAAGTGACCGTAATAAGATAAGAGAAGTGTAAAGTAGAAATAAAATAGGCTTTAAGGCGTCCCGGCATACCCACCGGGGCGCCTTCCTTTTTAGGCAATAAAATACCCCGCAGCAGGCTGCGGGGTATTTTATCAAATTTATTAGTCCAATTAATAAAGCAATCTGGCCTTAATTGTATTCTTCACATTACGCAGCAATACAAACGCTTCTTTGGATAACCCACTATCCACATCCAATACCACGTAACCAACTGTATCATTCGTTTTCAAATACTGCCCCAGGATATTAATCTTATTCTGAGAAAGCACAGTATTGATTTCAGATAATACACCCGGAACATTCTGGTGAATATGCAAAATACGATGTGTATGATCTACTTCCGGAACGCTCATTGCCGGGATAGTATGAGAACCGAAGCTTGCACCTTTCTCCAGGTAGTTCAGCATCTTACTGCTCACATCAAGACCAATATTGTGCTGCGCTTCTTCGGTGCTACCACCGATGTGGGGCGTGAGGATCACATTGCTCAGTTTCTGCAGTGGTGTAGAGAATGCTGCACCGTTTTTTTCAGGTTCTACCGGGAATACGTCTATGGCAGCACCACTCAGGCGTTTTTCTACCAGCGCATCTCTCAGTGCTTCCAGGTCTACCACTTCACCACGTGCATAGTTGATGAAGATAGCTCCCGGTTTTGCATGGCTAAGCACCTCGGCAGTGATCATATTATTGGTTGTCTTGGTAGACGGTACATGCAGGGAGATTATATCTGACAGTGCAAACAGCTCATCCAGGGAGCGGATCTGGACCGCATTACCCAATGGCAGTTTGGTTTCCACATCATAGTAAAGTACGTTCATACCCATTGCCTCAGCGAGTACGCTCACCTGGCTACCGATATTACCATAACCAACTATACCCAGGCTTTTGCCTCTCAGTTCGAAGCTGCCTTTGGCTTCTTTCATCCAGGTACCTTCATGCGCAGCGGCATTTTTGTCCGGAATACGGCGGATGAGCATAATGGACAGACCAATTACAAGCTCAGCCACAGAACGGGTATTGGAATAAGGTGCATTGAATACGGCGACCCCAAACTCACGGGCACTTTTCAGGTCGACCTGGTTGGTACCTATACAAAAACAACCAATGGCCTGCAGTTTATGAGCTGCCTCCAATACATTGCGTGTCACCTGCGTCTTTGAGCGGATGCCCAGCAGATGCACATCTTTTACCTCACGAATCAGATCTTCTTCGCTCAGCGCTCCCGATAACCTTTTTACATTGGTATAACCAGCTGATGTAAATTGTGCCGCGGCGGCATCGCTGATGTTTTCCAACAATAAAATATTGATCTTTTCCTTCGGATAACTAGTCAACTTTTGCTGATCCATGATTCTATTTTATATGTTACCAACTGCAAAACAATTGGCTTAATGTTTGTTATTACGGCAAACAAAGCACAAACCTAAAAGATGTTGCGCAAAAATCAAATAGCAGTCCCTTCAAATTTGATTTCGTCAAAATTAATCCAGTTTTCGGGCTTTATTTTGCCATTTTCGGGGTATAAATCTTAAAATACCTTTAAAATGACCAATTTGGGATTGAAATTTTTGCCCAACTTAGCTTTAGGTCCTAATTTTAAGGCTTTTACGAAATATTTGTCACAAGATCGACTCTTAACAGCAGAATGAAAGCAGCTTTTATTGCACTAACTATCTCCGGGTTTACGTTATACGCTGTTACCGCTTGTCAAAGCAATGCGGCGTATAATAAGGATAGAAAATCGAGAACAAAGGATACTACGCAGATTGAGATTACTGATGAGGCGAGAGCTGCTGTACTCAATTCTCCCCGCACCAAGGCGCAGCAACAGGAACTGGAAGCTTTTTACAATACAAATTTATTGCGCTCCGGCTTTAATGGATCTATGATTGTAGCCAAGAAAGGGGTGATTATCTTCGAAAAATATCATGGCTTGGAGAACTTCAGAACGAAAAACTCCCTGATCGGGGAGAATTCTTCGTTCCAGATGGCCTCTGTGTCCAAAACATTTACCGGGATGGCTACCTTATACCTGGCTGAACAGCAGAAGCTGAGCCTGGAAGATACCCTACAAAAATTCTTTCCCGGTTTTCCATATAAGGGAATTACTGTCCGTATGTTGTTGTCCCACAGGAGCGGGTTACCAAATTACCTGTATTTCTGTGACAGCATCTGGCCGGATAAGAAGCGGTTTATGACCAATGACGATGTGATCCGCCTGATGGAACAACATAAACCAAGGATTCAGCACCTCCCTGATACCCATTTCCAATACTGTAATACCAATTTTATGCTCCTGGCTTCCATCATCGAAAAGGTGACCGGGCAGAAATATGCTGATTTCTTGCAAAATACCTTTTTTGGCCCGCTGGGTATGAATAATACATTTGTATATGATCCGGCTACCCCTGCAAGAGCACACCAGACCATCAGTCATAAATACAATGGGCAGGCAGAACCCGATACAAATTTTGATGGGGTGGTGGGTGATAAAGGGATATATAGTACTGCCCAGGATATGCTGAAATGGGATCAGGGATTATATGGCGGCAAACTGTTTACGCCGGAATGGTTGAAAATGGCATATACTCCTTATAGTCATGAAAAACCGGGGGTACGGAATTATGGATTGGGATGGAGATTGATGGTGTACCCCGATAGTTCTGAAATTGTATATCACAATGGCTGGTGGCACGGGAATAATACGGTGTTTTACAGAATTGTGAAAGATACGTCTACGATTATTATACTAGGGAATAAATATAATAGAAACATATACCATGCTGTGAAACCAGTAGCTGCGATTTTAGGAGCAGGTGATGGTAAGACGGAAGGTGAAGAATAGCGAAAATAAGGAGGGTATCAAGAATAAATTGACCTCTACTGAATTGCATATCTCTATTAGGTATCCGAATATTAGGTATCCGAAAAAAACGAGGCCGTATCAAAGTAAGATACGGCCTCGTTTTTTTTCCCGAGCTGGTTTGGCCATACGCCAGACCAGCTCCCACTTTTATTCTCCTCCATGTTTTCTATTCGGCAATACATTTTCCCTCTTCCAGGGTATCGTGCCCGTAAATTCATGCTGCCTTACCGCGCATTTCGCCATATGGCAATAATGACAACAGGAGCCAATACAGGGATCTGTATGTATAAAGAACTCCACTTCTCCTGATGTAAATGCATCATTCACCAGCTTCTCTATCGCCTTCAATTCCTCATGCGAATCATTCAATAATAAATAATACGGCAGGGTCAGATGGCAATCAATATGATAATTATTCCCATACTGCTGTACCCGCATATTATGTATATCAATCCACTTGTCTCTGCGGTGCTCCTCTAAGATCCGGATCACCTTATCCACCATCTGCATATCCGTTTCATCCATCAGACCAGAAATAGACTGACGCAGCAACCGGTAGCCCTGGCGCAAAATAAGAGTCCCCATCAATGCAGACGCCAGTGGATCTATCCAGATCCATCCCGTAAAGTGAATGAGCAATAGCGCAGCGACCAGTCCGGCACTGCTATACACATCTGTCATGATATGCGACCCATTACCTGTAATGGTAAGAGATGACAGCTTTTTCCCTTCGCGTAATAAATAAGCCCCTAATATAAGATTCCCCAATGCCGTACCCCCAATGATCCAGAGCCCCTTGTCAATACTCTCCAGCGTATTGGGAATAAAGAAAAACTGGGCAGCTTTAAAAAGGATTAAACAACCCGCTATAAAAATCATGGCCCCTTCAAACCCGATGGAGAAGAATTCCACCTTCCCATGCCCATAAGGGTGGTTTTCATCTTTCGGCTTGCTGGTCAGGTAAATACTGTAACAGGCAAAGGCGCCGGCTACCACATTGATAATGGATTCGAGGGCGTCTGACAATATCGCTACTGAGTGCGTAAGGAACCAGGCAAGGAACTTGGTTCCCGTAAGTACAAAACTTACGATCAGGGAGATCAATATAACACGTAATTCTTTTCTCTGCAAAACACAATTAATTGATCCACAAAGAAAGGAAATTTTCCGTAAGTTTAGTGTAAGTGAGTGTGAGTTAAAAAATAACAAAACATAACTGTAGCAAAATAAAGATGTAACTGTAGTAATAGTCCCCCAACCAAAATCGTAATTATGCTGAATTTCAACCCAAAGTCTGCATGGCTATGCCTGCTATTGTGCAGCATATGCATGAATCCTGTGCATGCATTTCAACAACCCGCTGATATAGTCATTACCGGTGTGGTCCGGCTACTCGACAAGAATGGAGTGACCGCCGCCGCCCCGGGTGTCAGTGTAATAGAGCAAGGCACAAAGAATGGTACTATGACGGGTCCGGATGGAACCTACAAACTTAAAGTAAAGACGGGGGCTACCGTCGTCTTTTCCATGGTCGGGTACAAATCCATTACCCGTGCCGCCCAATCGGTCATCAATCCAACACTGGAAGAAGATGTGAGTAACCTGGGCGAAGTAGTGGTCACCGGTTACCAGACCATTGATAGAAAACTCTTTACAGGTGCGGCCACTTCAGTGAAAGCATCGGACGTAAGGCGTGCCGGTATTGCGGATGTAAGCCGTATGCTGGAAGGCCAGGTGGCCGGTGTGAGTATCCAAAACGTATCTGGTACATTCGGTGCCGCGCCCAAAATCCGTATTCGTGGCGCTACCAGCATCACAGGTGATAATAAACCCCTGTGGGTGGTGGATGGTGTCGTGCTGGAAGATGTGATCAATGTAAGCAACGAACAACTCTCCACCGGGAACCCTTCTACCCTGCTCGGCTCTTCTGTGGCGGGTTTGAACTCGGACGATATTGAGAGTTTCCAGATATTAAAAGACGCTGCCGCCACCGCACTCTATGGCGCCAGAGCAATGAATGGCGTAGTCGTGATCACGACCAAGAAAGGTCGTGTAGGCAAGCCGGTAGTTTCCTACACAGGTAACTTCTCTACTTACCTGAAACCTACCTATGATCAGTTTGACATCATGAATTCTGCTAACCAGATGTCCGTCTATACAGAACTGGAACGCAAAGGCTGGCTGAACCACTCTGATGCCACCCGTGCGGAAAATGGCGGTGTCTATACCAAAATGTACAACCTGATCGATACCTACGATGCAACAAAAGGACAGTTTGGACTGGCAAATACCCCCGAAGCCCGCAAGGCATTTCTCCAAAGATATGCCGGTGCCAATACGGACTGGTTCAATACATTATTTAAGAACTCACTGATGCAGGAACATTCCGTGAGCATCTCTTCCGGTACAGACCGGTCACAGCTCTATGTATCTACAAGCTTCCTGCAGGATGGCGGCTGGACCCCGGCAGATAAACTGAAACGCTTTACCGGGAATGTAAGAGCGAATTACAACTTCAATGACAAGGTCTCCTTTGGATTTATAACCCAGGGCGTGATTCGTGATCAACGGGTACCCGGTAGCCTGAACAGGAACAGTAACCCGGTAAGCGGACAGTTTGACCGTGACTTCGACATCAACCCATACAGCTATGCACTGAATACCAGCCGTACACTCACTGCATATGATGAACAGGGCCACCTGGAATACTTTACCCGCAACTTCGCTCCTTTCAATATCCTCAACGAAATGGCAAACAATTACATTGATGTGAGCCAGCTGGACTTGAAATTACAGGGCGAGTTTTCCTATAAGATCCTGCCGAAACTGAAATACACTTTTCTTGGTAACATCCGCTATGTAAAAAGTAGCCAGGAACATAAGGTAAAAGAAAACTCCAATATGCCAATGGCGTACAGAGCCGCAGGCGATGCGACCATCAGGGATAGAAACAGATTCCTCTACAAAGATCCGGATAATCCCGATGCTGAAGCCATCGTCGTTTTACCCTATGGTGGTATTTATTCCACTGATGATGATTACCTCGTAAGCTATTATTACAGGAATACATTAGAATGGAGTAAGACCTGGAACAATACACACACCCTGAATCTGCTAGGCTCACAGGAGTTGCGCTATGCCAACAGGCAGAACAAACAATTCGATGGATATGGTTACCAGTTTGACAAAGGCGGTGTACCTTATATAGATCCCAACATTATCAAGCAGAATGTAGAGAATAATTTCAACTACTACAGCATGACGATGAACTACGATCGTTATTTAGCTTATCTCGCAAATGCTGCTTATTCCTACAAGGGCAAATATAACTTCAATGGAAGTGTACGCTATGATGGGTCGAATCTGCTGGGTGAATCCAGAACCGCAAGATGGCTGCCTACATGGAATGTGAGCGGGTCATGGAACCTCGACACAGAAGATTTCATGCAATCTCTGAATAATATAAACAGGCTTACCCTGAGAGCCACCTATGGTCTGACCGGAAGTATGGGAAATGCAAGAAACTCAAGTGTCGTATTGCAAAACAGAAGTACGAACAGACCTTATCTATCTGAAGTAGAATCAGTCATTTATATACAAAGTTTAGAAAATTCCCAACTCACCTGGGAAAAGCAATATGAGACAAATGTAGGCATTGACCTGGGCATGTTTCAGGATAAATTAACCCTGACACTGGATGGATATTTAAGACAAGGATTTGATCTTATCGGCCCAATTCGTACTTCAGGTATTGGTGGTGAAGAAATCAAAATCGCGAACTATGGAGACATGCATTCCAAAGGTGTGGAAGCAACCATTGCTTATAAAATCCTCGATGACAGAGAATGGGGATTACGCACCCAACTTACTCTTGGCTATAACAAAGGAAAGATCACCCGGTTGGAAAATAACCCGATCATCTGGGACCTGGTCGTAGCTGAAGGCGGGGCCACTCAAGGGCACCCTGTAAGAGGATTGTATTCCATCCCATTTGCAGGGTTGAACCCCAAAGACGGTACACCATTGTTTATAAATGAAAATGGAGAGACCAGCAACAATGTATATCTGCAAAGTGACAAGGTACAAAACCTCCATTATGACGGACCTGTAGATCCTACACTCACTGGTGGATGGTATAATACACTACGGTATAAAAACTTCTCCCTCTCTGCATTGGTTACTTACAGTACGGGCAATAAGATCCGCCTGAACCCCGGCTTCAAACAACAGTACTCCGATCTCGATGCCAGCTCTAATGACTTCCTCAACAGATGGACATTACCAGGCGATGAAGCACGTACCAATGTGCCCAGCATACTTGATAAATATGGGGAATCGCTACTGGATGGCGTGTATCCTTATAATAATTACAACTACTCTACTGTACGCGTAGCAGATGGTAGCTTTGTTCGTCTAAAGCAGGTATCCCTGACGTATGGCTTTAAACCCAAAGGATTCAACAACCTCTCTGTGAGCCTGGTAGCCAATAACGTTTGGCTCATATATTCTGACAAACGATTGAATGGACAGGACCCTGAATTCTTCAATGCAGGAGGTGTGGCATTGCCTATTCCACGTCAGTTCACCCTATCAGTAAAGGCCAGTCTGTAACCCTTTAAAACACGCATTCATGAAAAAACATCATATCTTATTATTCATATTACTGGCAGGCAGCGGGTGTAAGAAATACCTGGAGCAGGCACCAGATCAGCGTACACAATTGAACAGTGTGGAAAAAGTAGCTGAGCTGTTAGGTACGGCGTATCCGCAGGCAGACTACGCCACCTTTACCGAAGCAGCATCAGACAATGCGGCCGACAAAGGAACAGGCGGTACCGTATCGCTGGAGATCAATACCAACCCTTATTACTTCAGGGACGTAATAGATAAAACAGAGGGCTCTCCTACTTACTACTGGAACAATTGCTATAAAGCCATTGCAGCCTGTAACCAGACATTGCAGGCAATCGAAAATGCAGATAACCCGGCAGACTACAATGCACAAAAAGGCGAAGCATTGGTAGCAAGAGCGTATGCACACTTCATGCTCGTAACACTCTTTTCTAAAGTATATGATGCTGCTACCGCTGCCCAGGACCCGGGCATTCCATATGTGACCACCCCTGAAAATGTAGTGATCAAACAATATGAGCGCAATACGGTGGCTTATGTTTATGAGCAGATCGAAAAAGATCTGACTACCGGGTTACCGCTTATTAAAAATACCTCCTACACAATACCTAAATATCACTTTACCACTTCGGCCGCGAATGCATTTGCGACACGCTTCTATTTATTTAAAAAGGATTATCAGAAAGTGCTCAACTATGCAGGGAATGTATTTCCAGGAGGCAATATTAAAAGTAACCTGCGCCAATGGGTAACGGTGTATCAAAACCTCACCGCTGCGGAAGCATTGGCCTTATATACAAACGCTACTGAGCCTGCAAATCTGCTATTGGTAGAAGCCCCTTCTATATGGGCCCGCAACGTAGCGCAATACAGGTACGGACTGCAAACGGATCTTGTATATAATATATATCGGTATCCCAACGTGACCGGCGCTACCTGGGTACAACCACTCTATTATGTTGGCGATAATACTGACAACTGGGAGATCCTCAAGTTCAGAGAGCACTTTGTACGTTCCAGTGCCAATGCGGATATCGGGGTGCCTTATACCATCTTCCCACTCTTTACTGCAGAAGAAGTTTTATTCAACAGAGCTGAAGCAAACATCTATCTGGGTAATTATGACGCCGCCAAGCAGGACCTGAATGACTACGCCAGTATGCGTATAGATGGTTACAATACCAGTAACCGTATCACAAATACAAAGCTGGCCAACTTTTATGGCACTACCGATGTAAAGACCGGCCTCATTTATACCCTGCTGGATTTTAAACAGGCAGAATTCATGCAGGAAGGTATGCGCTGGTTCGATATACTTCGCTATCACATTCCTGTATCACATAGTGGTGAAACCCTGACTGGCGAAGACCTCCGCAGATTGTTCCAGTTACCACAGGAAGTGAAACTCTCCGGTATTGAACAAAATCCCCGTTAACCGCCTTAAAAATTTTGAAAATGAAATACTTATCAATATTGCTGATCATGCTGCTGGTGGCCTGTTCCAAGAAGGAAACCCTGGACACAGACCTGCCGGGACTAGGTGGTGAGACCTGGGAAAAAGGACCACTGGATTACTGGCTGGATTCGAATTTTGTGAATCCGTATAATATAGAAGTGAAATACCGGTTTGACCGTTATGAATTATCGTTGAACAAAGACCTGGTACCAGTTACGGAATCGCAGGTTGAACCTGTGATGACAACCATTGCCAAAACATGGATCGCTCCTTATATCGGTGAAGCAGGTGATGCTTTCTTTAAAACGTATTGTCAGAAACAGTTCGTTCTGGTAGGTAGCCCGCAATACAATACCAACAACACCGTAACCCTGGGTACTGCAGAAGGTGGCCGTAAAGTCGTACTCTTTGCGCTGAATGATTTTAGCCTGGATAATAAACCGGGAGTACGGGAAATGTTGCACACGATCCATCATGAGTTTGCACACATCCTGCATCAGACGATCATGTACCCTGTGGAATTCAAAACAATTTCTACAGGGTATACCGGCAGCTGGAATGATTACACATTAGACGAAGCGCTGGCAAGAGGGTTTGTGACCCAGTATGCACGTAGTGCACCGGATGAAGACTTTGTAGAAATGGTATCGACTATGCTGGTAGAAGGCAAAAGTGGTTTTGATGCCATCGTAGCCAGTGCGCCAGATGACGGCGCCGCCAAATTACGCCAGAAGGAAGAGATCGTAGTACGGTACTTCAAGGAAAGCTGGAATATTGACTTTTACAGTCTGCAGACAAGAACCCAGGACGCTATTAATAATCTTTAATACAGCTCAAACATGCGTACACATATATTATATATACTGATACTGGCATGCCTCCTGTGCTGCCGGAAAGATCAGACAACATCTATCTTTGGTGAGACGCCCGACCAGCGCCTGGAAAAAGCGCTGGCAGATTATAAAACAAGGTTAACAGGTGCTGAGTATGGATGGAAAACAGCCGTGTTTCCACCAGCCGGCGGCGGGTATAGTTTCTTCTTTACTTTCGATACCGCAGGCAGGGTAACCATGTATGGCGACGTAACGGAAGATGCTGCAGCTACTCCCGAAAACAGTACCTACCGTTTAAAAGCCATGCAACGCCCCTCCTTATTATTTGATACCTACTCTTACCTGCACCTGCTGGCAGACCCGGATCCAAATGTATATGGTGGGGTCACCGGTCAGGGATATTATGTAGACTTTGAGTATTCTATTGACAGTGTATCGGCTGATACGATCAAACTAACGGGGATCACTTATAGTACCAAAATGATTTTGATAAAGGCGACAAAGGCAGAACACGATGCCTATACCTCCGGCGCTTTTGGTAACCAGTTAGTAGATATTGAGAATAACGTTGCTGATTTCCCCTGGCAATATTTACAATTTACAGATGGTCGCAAATTGCAGGTGAGCATAAATACGTTTACGAAAAACTTTACCTTAATCTATCTCGATGATGCAGGAAAAGTACAGCTGATCACAACCCCATTTTACTATACAACCAATGGTTTGTATTTACAAACACCCATTACATATGGCAGCTATACCTTTAATGAGGTATTCTGGGATGCTGATAACCAGGTGTTTTATGTAACAATAAATGGCAGCCGGGTAGATGTACAGGCGGCTGATAATTCGATTATTCCTATGCATCTGTTGATCGGTGTAAGTTTCTCTTCTATCGTAGTGCCGCCACAGGCAATTCCCGGATGGTCAGATGATTTTACAAATATGTGGAAGTCTATCGCGACATCATTGAAGAGTGGAAATTATGGGTTGACGTTGTATTATACTTATTTCACGTTTGACAAAGATGCAGGCGTTTTATACCTGGATGTATATGTGATTCAGAATAACCGGTTGTACCTGGCAGAGTACCCATATACTTATACCAAAACCACCGCAGGCGTATTTGACTTTACAGGACAGGCATATTCTGGCAATGCGGCACTGATAGATACAGATATGGCGCCGTTACTTGATCACCTTGAAAACGATCATTTCACCATGGACTTTTATCAGGGAACGTTGGGGCAGCTGAAAAGTGTAGAGGATTCGGGATTCTATTTTACCGGATACCTGGAATAGTGAAAAAATAAAGAATACTCCTTCGAACTGTGAAAATGGAAACGTTAAAAGAGCGTGTATCTTACTTTTAAGATACACACTCTTTTCTATTTTGGTAAATATACAGTGAAGATAGCACCCTTCCCCAGTTCTCCCTCGGCTTGTATCAACCCATGATGGTTCTCTGCAATTTTCTTACAGAGCGCCAGGCCGATACCCGTACCTGCATATGCTTTTTTATCATTTAGGCGCTGGAAAATGGTGAAGATGCGATTGGAAAATTGTTGTTCGAACCCTATGCCATTGTCCTGGAAGATCAGTTTGATATAGGATTGATCTTTTGATAATTCTTCCGGAAGTTCATCTAAGGATACACCAGCTACGCTGATTTTTATAAACGGATCTTTGTCACAGAACTTCAGGGAATTGCCAATCAGGTTTGTAAATAATTGCTGTATTTGTAAAGGGATTCCACGTACAACTGGTAAGGCATCTGATTGTACCAGGGCGCCTTTTTGTTCAATCAATAATTCGAAGTCGGTCAGGGTATTTTTCAAAATAGTCTGCAGGTCGGTATTCACAAATCGGGCAGCCGGATTAGAAAGACGGGAATAGTCCAGCACGTCTTTGATCAGCGCCGTCATTCGGGCAGCAGATGACTGGATCTTTTCGAAGTAATGATTGGCCTGGGTCCCACTGTCCTGCATACTCTTTTGCAGCAATTCGGAGAAGGTCCTGATTTTTCGCAGGGGTTCCTGCAGGTCATGGCTTGCGATATATGCAAACTGTTCTAACTCATTATTTTTTCTTACCAATTCGGCAGTTCGCTCCTCAACTTTCTGTTCAAGGTCCTGGGCACTTTGCTGCAATATTTCCACAGCATGGCGGTGCAGCCTCGTAATCCTGATCTGTGAACGTACCCTCGCTAATAATTCTTTCGCTGAAAACGGTTTGACGAGATAATCATCTGCACCTGTATCGTACCCTGCTATTTTAGCTTCCTCTCCTGCCCTGGCAGAAAGCAGGATAATGGGAATACCACATGTGTCGGGATTAGCTTTCAGGTGATGCAACAATGTCACTCCGTCCATTTCAGGCATCATCACATCGCTGATCACAAGCTCAGGTATCTTTTGACGAATACGTTCTAGTGCAAGTTTCCCATTAGCTGCCGTATCCACTATATAATAATGCTGGAGAAGCCGCTGTAGGTAGTCCCGCATATCACCATTGTCATCTACAACAAGGATAACCGGTTTCTCCTCGTCAGCGACTACACTTGAATCTAACTCCGCCTGACCGGCCCCATTTTCCAGCTGAGCAGCTTCCAGTGCATAATTCTCAGGCAACAAAGAGAAATAATCATGGTTATCATGCATCGAAACCTGGTCTGCTGGCAGGTGTGCCATACCCAATGGAATACTGACGGTGAAAATTGTACCTATACCCAGTTTACTCTCCACCTTGATATTTCCCTCATGGAGCAGCACCAGCTCTTTCACTAATGACAAACCAATACCGGTTCCTTCAAAAGAGCGCCCACCACTCTGCTTCACTCTATGGAAACGTTCGAACATATGGGGCAGTTCTTCATCTGGTATACCGATACCCGTATCTTTTACTTTTAGTATAGCATAGCCATCATCCTCATATAATACAACAGAAATAGTACCCTGCAAGGTGTATTTAAAAGCATTCGAGAGCAGGTTAAGCACGATCTTCTCCCACATCTCTCTATCTACATATGCCGTTTCCTGTAGCACGCGGCAATCCACTTCCAGTTGCATACCGGCATGCTCAATTGCAGAACGGAAACTCCCAGCCAGGTCCATTGTCACATTTGCAAGATCAACCGGGCAATACTGCGCCTGTGCTTTTTTAGCTTCAATGCGACTAAAGTCAAGGAGGGTGTTTACCAGTTTCAGTAAGCGATTGGCGTTCCTATGCATTGTCTCCAGGTCGGCCTGCTGTTTCGTCGAAAACACCGAAGTATCTCCGGCCAGCAATTCTTCCAGGGGGCCCAACATAAGGGTGAGCGGTGTCCGGAATTCGTGACTGATGTTATTGAAGAAGGCTGTTTTGGCTCTGTCGATTTCTATGAGTGCTTCGGCTCTTTTGCGGGCTTCTTCGTACGCGTATACATTCGAAAGACCGCTTCCTATCTGGTCGGCGATGAGTTGAAAAAAGCTGCTGTACTTTTCGTCCAGCTGCCGGTGCGGATTCAGACCCACGATCAGTAATACGGATACGGCTGACTGACCACTATTCATCGGAATGACCAAAGCATTGTCCGGAGGGCGGGCCCATGCACCTGAAGGTAAATTGCCAAAGCCATCTTTCAGGCTACTGATAACCAGTGTCTTATTAAAACTAATTGCCTCTGGCAGTTTCCAGTAATCTGCAATCTCACTATCGAGCTTAATCTTGGCTGGCAATACATTTTCATGAGTAGTACCCACCTGTGTAGCCATCCCGGTTTCAGTATTTACCTGGTAAATACTGGTGAACGGGAAGTCGTGCGGGTTCTGTTTAAGTGTATCGATGGTATGGGCAAAGACGGTCGAATCGGATTTAGTATCCATGATTATCTTGCCCAGATCTCTTAAAGTACGTAGTTGTCTTTCACCTGTAATCCGCAAGGTATCGTCTGTATTGGCACAAATGATCCCATTTGTACCACCATAATCACCAGGTATCGGGCTATATGAAAAGGTGTAGTAAGTCTCCTCCGGATAGCCATTGCGCTCCATGATCAGGAGGAGTGCTTCGTCGTAGGTGCCGATATTCTTTTCCATGCAGGCAGTGGCCCGTGGTTCTACTGCATCCCAGATTTCCTTCCACACTTCGGCAGCAGGTGCACCTAATACATGGGGATGTTTGCCTCCCAGGATAGACCTGTAAGGATCGTTGTAAAGATTGATCAGTTCCGGTCCCCACCAAACAAACATAGGCTGGCTGGATGTAAGGATGATGCGTATGCAGGTTTTCAAACTTTGCGGCCAGGTTTCGTAACGGCCTAACGGCGTTGATGCCCAGTCGTGGGAGCGAATTAATGCACCCATTTCCCCACCACCAGTGAGAAATTCTGGGATTACAGTATTTGTCAGTTCCATATAATATGCTGAAATCAGGTATTATACCCTCTCAAAACTTGCTCCAATCTTTTTTCAAGGAGGGCCATACTGGGTGGTTTAACTATGTAATCGGCAGCGCCCATATGTTTGGTTTCAACAATGTCGCGTTGTTCGGATGAAGTGGAATAGATAATCACAGGGATATTTTCTAACCGTGGAATCTTACGGATTTCCTGCAGGCATTCCCGTCCGTTCATGCGGACCATATTCAAGTCGAGAAAGATAAAGTGTGGGGTGAACTTATCTTCTCTGTTCAACTTCATCAGTGCATCTATACCATCATTGGCAGTGATACAATGTATATTCTCATCGATGTTGCTCAATGCCAGGGAAAAGATCTCCTGGTCATCATCGTCATCGTCTATTAAAAAGCAAATGATCCTATCCTCCATATTGTGTCTAAACTTACCCAATATACAGTTTTTACATGTAGGTACATATCAAAAGTAATACCTAAATAAAAGCCCGGAACCATAGGCTCCGGGCTTATTGATATTAAGTTGTACCAGTGATTATTCTGGCTTATTTTCAGGTGCTGCAGATGCCTGTGCAGGAGTGATAGGGCGTGGTTCCTTTGGCTCTCTTGGCTGCTGCGGACGATCTTCTCTGGGTTCTCTGGGTTCCCTTGGTGCACGGTCTTCCTTCGGTTCTTTATTACCGGAACCTGGCTTCTTTTTAGCAGATTTAGGCGCGAAGATGGCGATCATACGCTTACCTTCCATGGTAGGCATACCTTCCAGTGCACCTACTTCTGCCAATCTTTCCGCAAATTTCAAAAGAATCAGCTCTCCACGTTCTTTGAACATGATCGCACGACCTTTGAACTGCACATATGTTTTTACTTTATTACCGTCTTTGAGGAATTTCTCCGCATGTTTGGCTTTGAAGTCGAAGTCATGGTCGTCGGTATTAGGCGTAAAGCGAATTTCTTTTACTTCGCTTTTGTGCGCGTTCGCCTTCATTTCCTTTTCCTTCTTCTTCTTCTCGTAAAGGAATTTATTATAGTCAATGATGCGGCAGACAGGTGGAGCGGCATTCGGAGATATTTCAACCAGGTCCAGTTGCTGTTCTTCGGCCATACGCAGGGCATCCTCCGTGCGGTATACGCCTACTTCGATGTTCTCTCCCACTAAACGCACTTCCGGAACGCGAATCATTCTGTTTGTGCGGTGTTCTTGTTGCTGTTCTCTACGAAAGTTGGGGTTTCTGCCACCCCTGTTAAAATTTGGTCTGGGTCCTTGCTGCATTAAAAAAAGTAAAATTTCAAATTAATAATTGTCTATAATGTTTAGAATGAGCCGGCACAGCTACTAATTGTTATTGCTTTAAATAATTGATATTAGCTATGAACCGACCTTTTTATGTTAATAGACTCTTAAGCAATTAACGTACCCGAAAATACAAAAGTTCAATTAGTTTAAAATATATTTCTATAATTTTCAAAGTATCAACCCTCCTTTACGAGGGTTGATTCAGAACTTTTATAATTGAGTCGTTTATTCGAAAGATTTTCTGTTTGTGACTTCTTCCTGAACCAGTGCGATGAATTGATCGATATCCATGGCTCCGAGGTCTCCCTTGGCCTGTCTGCGCACAGCGACCTTATTGTCAGTGGCTTCTTTTTCGCCCAGTACCAGCATATAGGGAACCTTAGCGAGCTCGGTTTCTCTGATCTTCTTACCTATCTTCTCACTCCGGTCGTCAATTTCTGCTCTAATTTCTGATTTTTTTAACAATTCTGCCACTTTTTCTGCATAAGCCTGACTCTTGTCACTAATTGGCAGAATTTTTACCTGCGTAGGTGTCAGCCACAGTGGAAATTTGCCACCGCAGTGCTCGATCAGTACGGCAATGAATCTTTCCAGTGAACCGAACGGCGCACGGTGGATCATTACCGGGCGGTGACGTTGGTTATCTGCACCGATATATTCCAGTTCGAAACGCTCCGGCAGGTTGTAATCTACCTGGATGGTACCCAACTGCCATTTACGGCCCAGGGCATCCTTCACCATGAAGTCCAGTTTAGGACCATAGAACGCTGCTTCGTCGTATTCGGTTACTGTTCTCAGGCCTTTTTCGGCAGCTGCTTCAATAATCGCCTGCTCTGCCAGGTTCCAGTTTTCCTCTGTACCAATGTACTTGGTTCTGTCTGTCTGGTGGCGTAGGGATATCTGGGCTGTAAAATCAGTAAAGCTCAGGCTATTGAATACATATAATACCAGGTCGATCACTTTCATGAATTCTTCCTTCACCTGGTCAGGACGGCAGAAGAGGTGCGCATCATCCTGGGTAAATCCACGTACACGGGTCAGACCATGGAGTTCTCCATGCTGCTCGTAACGATATACGGTACCAAATTCTGCAAACCGCACCGGCAGATCTTTATAACTCTTAGGGCTGGCTTTGTAAATTTCACAGTGGTGTGGACAGTTCATGGGTTTCAGCATGAACTCCTCACCTTCCTCTGGCGTGTGGATGGTCTGGAAACTGTCTTTACCATATTTCTCATAGTGACCGGAAGTCTTATACAGGTTCACATTACCAATGTGTGGCGTTACCACCGGCAAATAACCCAGGTCCAGCTGTGCTTTTTGCAGAAAAGCCTGGAGTCTTTCACGGAGCATGGCGCCTTTTGGCAGCCAAAGTGGTAAACCTAAACCCACCTTTTCGGAGAAGGTGAACAGTTCCAGTTCCTTACCCAGTTTACGGTGGTCACGTTTCTTTGCTTCTTCCAGCAGGAAAAGGTGTTCATCCAGTTCTTTCTGGTTAGGGAAAGTTACACCATAGATGCGGGTCAGCATCTTGTTCTTTTCATTACCTCTCCAATAGGCACCGGCAATATTTGTCAGCTTGATCGCTTTGATAAAACCGGTACTTGGAATGTGTGGTCCACGGCACAGGTCAGTGAAATTACCTTGTGTATAGAAGGTAATTTTACCATCCTCCAGCTCGTTGATGGTCTCTATTTTATATTCATCACCTTTTTTGGTGAAGTAATCCAATGCTTCTTCTTTGCTGACTTCTCTACGTTCATAGGCGTTGTTGGCTTTTGCCAGTTCTGCCATCTTTGATTCTACCTTACGCAGATCTTCGTCGGAGATGGTGCGGCCACCCAGGTCGATGTCGTAGTAAAAACCGCCTTCAAGTGCAGGGCCATAACCGAACTTTACGCCCGGATAGATCGATTCCAGCGCTTCTGCCATCAGGTGGGCGGAAGAGTGCCACATGGTAGACTTACCTTCCACATCAGACCAGGTCAGCAATTGCAGCGTACTGTCCGTCGTTATAGGGCGGGAGGCGTCTACCACCTGCCCGTTCACTTTAGCGGCTAATACTTTGCGTGCCAATCCCTCACTGATGGATTTGGCAATGTCCATTGCAGTCACTCCTGCTTCATACTGACGAACTGCGCCATCCGGTAATGTAATGTTGATCATACGATTGAGCTGTTAATCTTCAGCTATTAAGTTTTGCGTTTTATGTTCCCAATAGGGTATATCTGTTTGATACACCGCGTTTGGGCTTGCGAAGTTAAGAAAATTGATGGGTTTTTCTACATCTGTTAAAAGATGGTTGACAGGACCTTCGGATTAACAGGGACGAAGGTAGCAGTGAGCACTGCATTTATACTTCCTGCTTAGTTAAATTTGAGGCTATCCGTGACTTCTACACACCCCAGCATATCATTCCCAAAATAAGGATTCGTCTTCTTACTGGAATTGCTCAGCCAATACCCTCCGGCATCCTTCAGGGCCATCGGACAATACTGACGGTAAACGGTTTTTCCTTTCACACCTGTTACTTTGATCAGATCAAACAACAAACCAGACACCATATCAAATGCAGCTCTTTTCTCCTCAATCCCATTCTCTCCCACCAAACCACTCAACTCTGCACTCATGCTGGTCACCTGGTTCCTTACATTTGCCAGCCGGCCGGAATCCATTTGCAGGGAATTGAGCGGCAGACTGTCGAGATGTTGTTTTAACGCTGCACTATAACGGTCTATATATGTAATGTTTGCCTGGGTCAGTCCTTCTGTCAGGGAATAGTAACTCTCCATGGCTAACTGTAATGAATCGTAAAAGACAGTGGCGTATGGCGCCTGTAATGCCGTAGTATCTGCTTTTTCTCCGCTCTCCTGCTTTGTGGATGATTGACAGGCTGCTATGCTGATCAGTAATAATGCCGCTACTATGAACCTCATATATTATATGTATCTTTTTGCAAAGATAAGGAAACCATCGCTTTTGCCTGCGCCCGGCATAAAGGATCACTAAAAAGCACTAACTTTGCCCCTTTCAATTAATTTAGGCAATGCTTATAGCACTTCAGGACATTACTTTTGAGTTTGGCGCAAGAGCCATTGTAGAAAACGCCTCGTGGCATATCGTTCCCGGCGACCGTGTAGGATTGATCGGGATGAATGGAACCGGGAAATCCACCATCTTACGTGTTATTAACGGTGAATATTCCGTTTCAAAAGGTAGCGTCAACAAAGCTAAAAACCTCTCCCTGGGTTTCTTTAACCAGGACCTTCTGAGCTTCGAATCTGACGACTCCATCCTCGAAGTGGGTATGACCGCTTTTGAAGAAGCCATTAAATTGGAAAAAGACATCGAGCGCCTTACCCAGGAACTGGAAACTAACCAGTCCGAAGAGCTCCTGATCGAATTCAGTGATAAACTTCACCTCTTTGAAACCCTCGGTGGTTACGAAATGAAACACCGTTCTGCACAGGTACTGGAAGGTCTCGGCTTCAGCACTGCTGACCTGGAAAGACCTTACAACCAGTTCTCCGGAGGTTGGCGCATGCGCGTACTCCTGGCAAAACTGATCCTGCAGCAACCGGATGTACTCATGCTCGATGAGCCCACGAACCACCTTGACCTCCCTTCTATCGAATGGCTGGAAAAATACCTGCAAAGCTATAACGGAGCTGTGATCATCGTATCGCACGACCGTTTCTTCCTCGACAGAATGGTCAACAAGATTGTGGAGTTGTACCAGCAGCAGCTGCACCACTACTCAGGCAATTACGAAGATTACGAACAGGAAAAAGAACTGCGCCGCGAAATGCAGCAGCGTTCTTACGAAAACCAACAGGAATACATCCGCCAGCAGGAACGCTTTATCGAGCGATTCAAAGCCAAAGCTTCCAAGGCCGCACAGGCACAGAGTGCTATGAAACGCCTGGACAGACTGGATAGAGTTGAACAGGTAGATGGCGGTCCTTCCAAGATCAGAATCAACTTCACCATCGATAAAACACCGGGAAAGATCATCTGTACCCTGGAAGAAGTGACCAAGAAATATGGTAACCTTACCATCCTGGACCAGGCCAGCGCAATCATCAACCGGGGTGACAAGATCGCCCTGATCGGGGCAAACGGTAAGGGTAAATCTACCCTGCTCCGCGTAATCGCTGGTACAGAAGAAATGGAAGGCGAACGCATTCCCGGGCACAACGTAGTAGACAGTTTCTACGCTCAGCACCAGCTGGAAAGCCTGAACATGGAAAGCGAAATCCTCGACGAACTGAAAAGCTGCGGTAGCGGTCGTACTGAAGTAGAACTCCGCTCCCTCTTAGGTTGTTTCCTCTTCACCGGCGACGATGTTTATAAGAAGATCCGTATCCTCTCCGGGGGTGAAAAAGCACGTGTGGCGCTGGCAAAAACCATCATCAGTCAGGCCAACTTCCTGCTGCTCGATGAACCCACGAACCACCTGGACATGAACTCTGTACAGATGCTGATCGATGCACTCTCCAAATACGATGGTACCTACGTACTCGTATCCCACGACCGTTATTTCGTAAGCCAGACGGCTAACAAAATATGGGAAATCGTGGATGGCGAGATCAAGGAATTCAGAGGTACCTATACTGAGTGGGAAGAACATAAAAAACGCCAGGCAGAAGTAGCAAAACAACAGGCCGCAGCTGCCAAAGAACAGAAAAAAGAAGCGGCAGCTCCTGTGGTAAAACAACAGGAAGCCAAAGCGCCAATCGATAAGGATAAGAAAAAAGAACTCCAGAAACAGCAGAAGCAATTCCAGCAACTGGAAGAGCAACTGGCTAAGCTGAATATAAAGAAAACCGACCTGGAAACGGAAATGAATAATCCGGATGTCTATGCAGACAAAGCCCGTTTTCAAAAGGTAGAAGCAGCGTATGCTCAACTGGGCAAAGAATTGAAAAGCGCCACCGCAGAATACGAAAAGGCATTTGAAAAACTGATGGAGCTGGAAGGTTAATCCGCTCCATCAGTACACATCATCCCTTAAATCACCTTATGCAGCGAATACTCGTAGTCGAAGATGAAATAAAAGTAGCCAACGCCGTCAAAAAGGGCCTGGAGGAGAATGGGTTTGAAGTAGATGTAGCCTACGACGGCCGCATGGGTAAAAGCCTTGGCGCTTCCAATAATTACGACCTGGTGATCCTGGACCTCAACCTGCCTCATAGTAATGGTTATGAAGTATGCGAAGTGATCCGCCGCCGCAATAACCGCATCCCTATTATCATGCTGACGGCCCTGGGTGGTATGGAAGATAAGATGCAGGCATTTGAGCTGGGTGCAGACGATTATCTCGTAAAGCCGTTCGATTTCAGGGAACTCCTGGCACGCATCCGCGTATTCCTGAAAAGAGCCGGTAGTGAAGTGCAACAGAACTCTCAATACAAAATCGTCATCGCCGACCTCGAAATAGACAGGGAAAAGAAAGAAGTGACCCGTAGTGGTAAGAAAATTCCCCTCACAGCCAAAGAATACCAATTGCTGGAATTCCTGGCCCTGCACAAAGGGAAGGTGATCTCCAAACTCGTCATTGCCGAAAAAGTTTGGGACATTGACTTCGATACAGGTACCAATGTGATCGAAGTATACATGAACTTCCTTCGTAAAAAAATCGATAAGGATTTCGAAAATAAGCTGCTGCACACCAAAACAGGCATGGGATACTATCTTGCAGAAGAATAGTGAAGATCAAATATAAAATAGCACTCTCCTACTCTATTTCAGCCATCATATTGCTGAACACCTTTGCTATTCTCGCTTATTACTTTTCTTCACAATCCAGGCAGGCAGAGTACCTGGACCGCCTGGAGTACCGCGCTCGCTCTATCGCCAATGTAATCATTGAAGATAATACCGTGAAGGTAGACCTGCTGCGCAAACTGGATAAAACCACCTTCCAGGACCTCTATAAAGAAAGCATTCTTGTATATAATCTGAACTATGATCTGCTGTATTCTAATTTGAAGGATACAGCCATCCGTACTTCCCGTCCTTTACTGGATTATATTAAGAAGAACGGAGAGTATAGTCACGGGCGTGATAACGGTGAGCTGGTCGGTGTATATTATACAGAGGGCGATGTATCGGTGATCGTACTGGTGTCTTCCTTTGATAAATACGGTTATCAGAACCTGCAGAACCTGAAGCGGATCCTGATCATTGAAATTGTTGTAGCAGTCATTCTATTAGTCATTATCGGTTACTTCTTTGCCCGTAAAATGGTACAGCCTATTGATAAACTGGTAAAGCAGGTAAAGACCATCAATGCCAACAACCTGCAGGGGATCAGTGTAGAAGCCCGTGGCAAGGACGAGATTGCCCAACTGGGGGCAAACTTCAACACCATGCTGCAACGCCTGAGCGATGCATTTGATCTGCAAAAGAGCTTTGTAAACAATGCCAGCCACGAACTGAGAACCCCGCTGGCATCTATCATCAGTCAGCTACAGGTAGCCCTCTCCAAAGACAGAACAAAAGAAGTATACGCCGATATCTTAGCCTCCGTTCTGGAAGATGCAGAAAACCTCTCCGACCTGAGTAATGGCCTGCTACAACTGGCACAGAGTGAGCTGAACCAGCAGAAATTTATCTTCAGTGAAGTACGTATGGATGAGCTGCTGCTGGAAATGGGCAACCTCGTCAAACTAAAACATGTACCGGTAGCTGGTGAACCACAAAGAGGCCCTAAAGTCGATATCAGCTTCCTGAAAGTTCCTGACCAGGATACAGAGCTGGTAGTACAGGGCAATGAGAGCCTGCTGAAGGTATTATTCCTGAATCTGCTGGACAATGCCTTTAAATTTTCTACTGATAACACGGCAAGGGTTACAATCGATTTCTTCACACATAATATACAGATCCAGGTTAGAGACAATGGGATCGGTATAGCACCTGAGGAACTCAACAAGGTTTTTGAACCCTTTTACAGAGGATCAAATTCCCATCAAACCCGCGGCCATGGCCTGGGACTCTCAATCTGTAAAAAGATCGTACAACTGCACAAAGGTCATATTTCCGCTTCCTCCACCCCCGGGAAAGGCACGATTTTCACCGTTATCCTGCCACACACCTGATTATTTTAATGAGTTTTTAATTGTGTTTAAAGCATTCTTTAAGTGAGAATGGGGAATTTTGCTATTATTCTACAGAACGACATGAAGTGCAATTTTCTTTTCTCCCTTTTACTTTCCTCAGGATTTTTCCTGGGGGGCTGCAAACATCCGCAGCTGGAAGGAGGGGCGACTAAAAAGACCTTTGTACTGAGCGATACGATGTTGAAGACAATTCGGATAGATACTGCCAGTATAGAACCCGTGCAGATGGAAATACATTTTTCAGGAAAGGTAGCTGGTAAGGTCAATAAGCAGAAAGATATAGAGATCCTTGTAGATTATTCATCCCATCACCTCGATGATGTAAAAGAAGGCTATAAAGCTGAAATTGTCACTGCCGCGCTACCTGACAAGATCTTTTACGGAATTGTAGATGCCGTCGATTCTTCTTCTGATGCAATTCAGTTAAGTATAAAACTGGATGATATGAGCAAACTACTGAAGCCGGAGATGTTCACGAAAGTCATTTTACATTACAACGAAGGAGATGATATGGTAGCCGTGCCAGAGAATGCTGTGATTGCAGATCATAGCAGGAATTATGTACTGGTGTTTAAGGATAAATATAATATCCAGCTGAGAGAGGTGGAGACGTATACAACGTCAGGAGAAACAACATATATCAGCAAAGGACTGGATGCAGGAGAGAATGTGATATTGGATCATCAGCAGCTGATTTATGATGCATTAAGCGAGAATTAAGTTTTAGTTCGCATATAGGTTGATAGAATGGACATGCAAACGCAGCTCTTTCAGATGTTAAATTTGTCTGAACTGTTTTCATGCTCAATTACTCCGCCCCGCCGCAGAAGAAACAACGCGGGGCGGTTTTTCTTTAAGTATTCATATCCTTTAGAATAGCAATTAGATTTAAAAAACTCGCTTCTCCTTTTGGCAGAAGCGAGTTTTTTTTATGTATGCCTGCGGCACCTGGATGCCGCATTTCATGCTTATTCGTTTAACCTCGGGCGTAATCGCTGTTTTGCCTTATTAAATACCATTTGCCCCTTATCCGCTCCTTTCCTCATTTCCTGCTGCACTTCAGGTTCCAGGTGATACACTGACTGACACTCAGCGCTACAACATCCATCATACTTTGCCGCACACTCTTCACACTGTATAAACAGCAAATGGCAACCATCATTTTTACAATTCGTATGAGAATCACATGGCTTCCCACACTGGTGGCAACTGCTGATTATTTCATCTGTAATACGCTCTCCTAACCTGTCGTCAAATACAAAGTTCTTTCCTTTGAATTTGAGTGGTAATCCCTGCTCCTTTGCCTTGTTCGTATATTCAATGATGCCGCCTTCCAGGTGGAATACATTTTTAAACCCATGGTGCAGCATATAAGCAGATGCCTTTTCGCAACGGATACCACCGGTACAGTACATCACGATGTTTGCATCTTTATTATCCTTCAACATATCAACTGCCATCGGCAATTGCTCTCTAAAGGTATCTGATGGTACCTCGATCGCATTCTGAAAATGCCCCACCTCAAACTCGTAGTGGTTGCGCATATCTACCACGATGGTATTCGGATCGTCAGTAAGTTCATTGAATTCCCTGGCTTTCAGGTATTTACCTTTATTCTCCATGGAGAAAGACGGGTCGTCGATACCATCTGCCACGATTTTCTCACGCACTTTGATCTTAAGTACCCAGAAGGATTTACCATCGTCATCCACCGCTACGTTCAGACGTATGCCATTGAGGAAAGGATACCCATACAGGCGATTCCTGAATTCCTCAAAGTGATGCTCCGGAATACTTATTTGGGCATTGATGCCCTCGGATGCCACGTAAATACGGCCAAATACCTTCAGCTCATCTAGTTTGAGGTACAAGTCATCACGAAAGGCCTGTGGATCTTCAATTTTTGCGTACTGGTAAAACGAGACGGTGACGCGACGAAATGTCTCTGCTGCCAGCTTTACTTTTAGTTCAGCTGCAGAAATACGGTTGTGTAGTGCCATTATTTAGTAGAAATTTTAAGAACACTTGCCTTGTGAGCAAAATTTCTACGATTCCCTTTGTGGGTTTCGTAACCCCTGACAATAGGTCAGGAGCTGCAAAGGTAAGCATCTACTTTTAAATTTTCACGCCTCCCAGACTGTAGGTTCTGAGGACCACTCATATAAAAGGGCTGACATGTAATAGGCTGCACTACTGATAATCAATACATAACCTGTAAAACCGACCGTTAAATACTCCTGTAAACCTACCCAGTCATAGATTTCTGCAAAGTAGGCGAACGTAGCAAGTACTACACCCAGGATGAATGCGAATAATGCAATTCTCTTCATAAGGGGATATTTTAAATCACACGAACATGTTATAAATGTCCAGGCTATTCTGGCTTGAATTTAGATTACAAATATTATAACACGCTAAAAATAGAAAAAGTTCAGGTTGCCGCAGACATATCTGAACTCGTATAACTATCTGATTATTATTGTATATAAATAAATTTTAAGACTTGGCACTCTTTTTGATTTAAACGAACAGGACAAGTAATCAGCGTTTAACCCAAAAATGTGAATTTTATGAGTACAATTTTTCTTTACATCTTTTACTTCATCGTAGGATTGTGGATATACCGCCTCCTGGCTTACTTTTATGATCGTGATCCCAAAGAAAGCTATAAAACAAGAAAGGAAAGATATTAGACAAGCAAGGGAAGGTCAATGGCAGACTTTCCCTTTTTTTATGAATTTATTTTAATTCCCTCTTTCAGGAATGCTTTTATTGAAAGAGCTGGCGTCTATGGCTCTGGCGTATTCTGCTGGCGCACCATTCCCCCAAATAATCCTCCAAATCCCAGCCTCACTCCTACGCGTGTCGCATCCTTACTTTGGTATCCTGCGATTACATCAACGCGCAACAGCTTGAAAATATTCTCCAACCCGGCAAAAACTTCTACATAATTGTTGTTCTGGTTCACATAAAAGGCGTTTGAACCCGCTACCAGATTCCATTTCAGCCTGTTTAGCAAAGGGATTTTATTTGTCAGCAACCCGTTGAAATGATGCTCCACATTGGCGGTCGCATACAATGGTGCTGTCGTGCTGTACCTGTAGTAAGGTGCCAGCTGGAAACTATTCAGGTAGTTGATGTTATAGAACGTCTGGTTCCCGTTGAAGTGTTGATAATCAGGAATATCTACATGCTTATCATTCAGGAATCCACCCAGTTTTACCCTATACATAAATTCTCCGAACAACTTCAGGTTCATATTGTCCCTGATCTGGAACTGCCACTTATCAAAATCCGCATCACTACCCGCTATACCATGGATACCCTTGGTATATGTAACACCAAAAATGGGGTATTTTGAACCAAAGGCGATCTTCCTGTCCGGCAGCTCGATAAACTTCTGCCCTGGCTGGAAAGAAAATCCAAGTTCTGCCACCAAAGCCTGGTTCCGGGTAAATGGAATGTCTGCCAGCTCGTAAGGATGATTGGGCAGGAACTGTTTATTGCTGTTCTTAAAAAATACAAAGTCGGTGGTATTCTCCAATGGTATACGATCCTCATACCGTACCCCCAACCTGAGGAAAGAATTGTTCTCAAAGCGACGGGTAAACTGAAGCGTGGTAAAGTAATTCTCATACAGCTTCATATAATTCTCTTTCAGGAATAAGGTATAGAACTCATTTTCCAGGGGAGAAATAGGATTATCGTGATTGAACTGGCTTACCCTTTTACCACCACCCAGTATCCAGGTATTCTGGCCAATGCGGTTGTGAATCCGGCTCTCCTGTGTCCATTGCAGATAAGTCCAGGCATTCAGGTGTGTATTGCTGAAACCATATCGGATATAAGGCATGATCCTCAGCTCCTGTGACCTGGAAAGGTTCAGTTTCAGTTCAGGTTCCACATTTAGTACCAGCCCTTCTACAGTGTTGTACCCGAGTTGTTTAATCAACCCTTTCATAGTCAACTGATGTGAATATATTCCTGTATCTCTCCGAAAGTAAAAGCTATGTTGTGCCCCTGACCAGAAGAAGTCGGTAAATTTGACAGGTTTCTGGTGTTTACGCAACGTATCCAGCGTATGGGAAGACCGGGCGCTGTCCCGCTCCGCCTGGGCAGTACTGTCTTTTACCCGGAAGTCCTTTACTTCTTCTTTTTCCAGTGGCACGGGCCGAATGCTATCCCAGTAGGCTAGTAGCTTTTTATCAAAAGCAGTATCGTACCGCATGATGGTATTATCGAAATGCTTCTTCTGGAAGTTAGGATGCAGGTCGTAATTCGAATATACATTCACGAAATTACCCACCATGTCAAACCCAAATTGTTTGATGCTGATAGTAATGACCTGATCTTTGGTACGCCATACTTCATTGTTCACAGGTACATGGATCTGGCGGATGCGCAGGGTATCCATGATCTCCAGCTGATAATCCTGTGTAAGCAGCAGGTCTGCACTGTGGATCCGCCAGTCGTCGTCGGTGATAAAGATATAACCGGAGAATAACGGTTCAAATTTCCTGCGGGGTATCACCTTTATTTTATTGACGGTTTTGCCATCATCCTGGAAGGTGCCTTCCAGCTGGTATTTATAATAGAGTAAGGCATTTTCTGCAATGGGAGAAATGTAACCCCGTTTGTTGAATTGAGTAATCACAGCGGTCACGTTGTTATCATAGAGGTCGATAAAAGCCGGAAAACTAAACCCAAATCCACCGCCACTCTGACGTGCTGAGAGGACTTCGACCTTTACATGGTCAGGCTCCTGGAAGTCTACGCGGGTCATAGATTCAGAGAGGAATACCACTCCCTGCCCGGAAGAGTCGACACCCATGTCTTTCTTATCCAACTTCTTCCCGAAAAACTTTTCAGGCACATCCCTCAGCTTGAACATACCTTTTATATAATCATTGCAGGTATACTCATTTACCTGGTGACGGTAAAAGTTGCGCTTTTTAATCGCTGCCCTGATGATGGCGTAAGCAGGGTCTTCCCCACCTGACTTAACCACCACTTCTTTGATCTGCATGCTTACGGGTTGTAAGGCAAAATCCAGCGTCTGTTCTGTATTGGTAATAACGACCTGTTTTTCCAGTTTACGATAGCCCATATACTGGCATACCAATGTATAAGTGCCTGCTGGAATGTCCAGCTGATACTGTCCGGCAGCATTGCTGGTAGTACCGGTAGTGGTACCCTTTATAAAAATAGTTGCGTATGGAAGTGGGGTTTGTTGTTCATTCGTAATACGTCCCTTCACAATGGTGGCCTGCGCGAGGTTAAACAATATACTGAAGAATACTGTCAATGCAGTTTTATGCATAATTTCCTTTTATATGAAAAAGGATCGCTTTTGCCATTGACAAAAACGATCCTTCTAAAAATGAGTTTTATAGTGTCCTTTTGTACCGTAGAAAACTACCTGATAAACTTCCCAGGCCTGCCGTAAGCCCACCGATAAATGCGCTTACTACACCAATCAGTATCGGGCTCTTAACCTTCAGAATCAATTCGCTCATCCTGTTTGCCAGGATGTGGTCATTCCGTACATCTGCCAGGAGGGCCAATGCCAGCCAAAGCAGGAATACAGCAATAAAGCCGTTCATAAAACTACGCAATGGTGGCAATGGAATGATTACAGCTACAATAAAAGCTGCTATTGCCACTGTCCACCAGGCTAAAAATAAACCACCCAGATAACTGAGTATAACGATTAAGATAAAACGAGGGAAAGACTTCATAACGGGAAGATAACAAAAAGGGCTTATTATAATTGTAAAAAGCCTTCAATTTGTTTTTTCACACGCTGATAGGTATCAACCTGGAATACCTGCGAATTTGGAACGATAAGCTGATTCCAGCTGTAGCTTTCCTTGTAGTCCCAGGCACTCTGCCCGTTGGATGCAAATACTTCCAGTTTGAAGCCGCGGGACTTGTCCATATCGTTGGTCAGTTTGAACCAATCCGGGCCGCCCTCTTTCCTGGCTTTATCAGCGCCTTTACCAAAGGTTACCTGTACAGCAATTACGTACTTTACCTTCAGGAGAATGCACAACCCTGTTTTGTCCAGGTAATACGGCTGATCCGGTTCAATACCGGCATCTGTAAGCAGTTTGTTTGTTCTTCCTGCAGGTTGCAGCGTATCGCCACCGGCATAGAGAGAATTGTAGAGCGCCTCCTGTAAAAAGACACCAATCTTTTTAGTGTAATCTTGCATTTCAGGTGTAACCTCTCCTGCGGGAATACCATAGTTAACGGAGAACGGCAGAATAGCTACACCACGCTGCGCAAAGGCAGTAACTGTTGCCAAAAGGGCAAGGCATAGGAATAATGAACGACGCATAGGATTTAAAAAAAGTAGGTAAAGGAAATAAAAAAGGACTGAACGAAAGATTACTCTTTGTTCAGTCCTTCAAATATGCAAAATAATTTGCTTATTTCCAACGCCGGATTAATATCAGCGATATAAACAGGCATATTTTATTCGTGTAGGAGTCCTATGGATTACTTACTCACTTCCAATGCCTGCGTAATATCTTCGATAATATCCTGTGCATTTTCCAATCCTACTGAAATACGGATCATACCAGGCGTAATACCCACTTTCAGCCTTTCCTCGTTGGTCAGTTTCGCATGTGTGGTACTTGCAGGGTGAGACGCAATACTGCGGCTATCGCCCAGGTTCGCTGTCAGGGTCAGCATTTTCAAAGCATCCAGGAAACGGGTACCTTGTTCCAGTCCGCCCTTCAGTTCAAAACATACAATACCACCGCCACCAGTCATTTGTGCCTTCGCTATTTCATGCTGAGGGTGACTTTCAAGCATAGGGTATTTTACCCATTGCAGCAGCGAATTTCCTTCCAGTGCCTTAGCCAGTGCCAGCGCACTTTCACAGTGTCTTGCCATACGGATGTGCAGGGTTTCGAGGCTCTTGCTCAGTACCCATGCATTGAATGGAGACATTGCCGGACCTGTACTGCGGCAGAAAGTATGGATCTCCTTAATCAGGTCTTTACGACCTACTACTACCCCACCTAATACGCGACCCTGGCCATCCATCCACTTGGTAGCGGAGTGAGTCACTATGTGTGCGCCAAGAGCAATCGGCTTTTGCAATACAGGAGAAGCGAAGCAATTATCTACATTTAATATAACGCCATGCTTGTCGCAGATCTTTGCCAGCAGGCTGATATCAACTATCTCCAGACCGGGGTTGGAAGGAGTTTCTACAAACATCATCTTCGTATTCGGCCTGATCAGCGCTTCTACAGTTTCTGGTTTGTTGATATCAAAATAAGTGTACTCAATGCCCCATTTAGGGAGAAATTTAGTAATTACAGTATGGGTAGAGCCAAAAATAGAGCTGGCAGAGAGCAGGTGATCGCCTGTTTTCATAAGGGCCATGAAGCTCGCAAATATGGCGCTCATACCGGATGCGGTAGCATAACCATCTTCAGCCAGTTCCAGGCTACATACTTTACGCACAAATTCGTCTACGTTCGGATTGCTGAAACGGCTGTATATATTATTATCCGTTTCATCTGCAAAGGTAGCACGCATTTCTTCTGCACTGTCGTAGGTAAAACTGGATGTAAGGAAGAGAGGTGTAGAATGTTCCATCTGCCACGTCTTCTCTGTCTGTATTCTGACTGCGTTCGTTTCCGGCCGGTATTGATCTTTCTCCATTACTTATTTAAGTTATTTTTGTACAATTTGACTTTGTCAAGTATTTATTTGCCTCAATCAACCATTTACCCTGGTTTCCCATGTCAGGTTGCCTCCTGCGCGACGAAGGGTCTCTGCAACGGAGCAATATTTAGTCATAGAAAGTTCTACCGCTCTTGCCGCCTTATCAGGGTCCAGGCTGTTGCCGGAAAGGTGGAATATGATATGAACGTTCTCCCAGATAGAAGGCTCTTTACCCTTTTCGCGCTCCCCGTCTATTTCGATTTTAAAGTCTGTCAGTTCCTGGCGTTGTTTTTTCAGGATCATGGCTACATCTATAGCGGAGCAGCCACCGAGTCCCATCAGCAACATCTGCATAGGTCTTACGCCGTTATTCTTACCACCATTCTCCAGGGAAGAGTCCATTAAAACTTTATGCCCCTGCTCATCTACAGCTTCCATGTTGAATGCGTCGTCGATTCTCTGTAATGAAATCTTCATATTCGGTGTTATTTATCCTACAAATATAAGCAATGCGGCAGGAATTTTAGAAGTCATAAATTATTCAAAACCGGACAGGCTCAGATTATTTTGCCACCAAATAAATAAAATGGAGATGCATTTTCCATGTTTCTTCGGGCGCTAATAAATTTGATGATTTCCAAATTTCTCCTCATTTTCTTGACTTATACTGCTCATATGTTATATTTGCGCAAATTTTTCCGGGGTTTTGACGGTACAGATCTATCATAATACGCACACATTTACACTGGAGTCCGGGGTCGTGTTACCGGAGTTGCAAATCGCCTATCACACATACGGTACGCTGAATCACAGCAAAAGTAATGTGATATGGATCTGCCATGCCCTCACTGCCAATTCGGATGTAGCCGACTGGTGGAAAGGCCTCATCGGTACTGGTAAGGCCATTGACCCTGCCCGTCACTTCATTGTATGTGCAAACATATTGGGCTCCTGCTATGGCAGTTCAGGCCCGCTTTCCATCAACCCTGCAACCGGAAAGCCTTATTATTCCACCTTCCCGCAAATAACCGTGCGGGATATGGTGCAGGCACATACCCTGCTGCGCCAGCACCTGGGCATTGAAGAAATTCAATTGCTTATGGGCGGCTCCATGGGTGGCTACCAGAGCCTGGAATGGGCCCTGCTGGAACCAACCCGTATCCGCCAGCTCTGCCTGCTCAGCACCGGCGCTTCCGAAAGCGCCTGGGGAATCGCCATACATACCGCTCAGCGCCTCGCTATTGAAGCGGACAGCACCTGGCGGGAACACCGCCCGGATGCCGGCGGAAACGGCTTAAAAGCCGCCAGAGCCATTGGTATGCTCACCTATCGGAACTACCAGACCTTCGTTCGTACCCAGTCCGACCCGGACAATGATAAGACGGACGACTTCAAAGCTGCATCTTATATCAACTACCAGGGCGACAAACTTGTAAAACGGTTCAATGCACAGGCCTACTGGCGCCTCACCAAAGCGATGGATAGTCACAACATCGCCCGCGGCCGTGTCACCGATCTGGCAGGTACCCTTGCCCTCATTCAGCAACCGACCCTCATTGTCGGCATCACCAGCGACGTGCTCTGCCCTCCTGAAGAACAACACTTCCTCGCCAAACATATTCCTGATGCTACCTATCACGAAATCGATTCTTCGTACGGCCATGATGGTTTCCTCATCGAAGTAGATATGATTGATACACTGCTAAATAACTGGCTATTATAATTTGATCAATGCGTTAAAATCTGATTAAAAAGGTCTTAAAATTCCTTAAGACCCTTTAAACTGTTATAGCCTCCATCTATCTTTGTATCAGATTTAGCATGACAAAGGCATTTTCATACATATTACTCTTCCTACATATTGCGACTACAATGTTTATCCCGGTCGCGGATGAGAAGGATATTTATGATACCCGGGGCCGACAAATCAATGATGTCAACACACTCTTCGATTTTGTCAACCATGTTGTGCTGGGCAATACAGAGGTCACCCAGCAGGACGAAGACGATGATCAGCCACACTATTTCACCGGAAGCAATAGCGTGTCTTATTATATCTCAAGTCAACAGGAAATCGCCTGTAGCAGGCAGGAACCCTCTACCATCGATTTAGCTGTAGCGTATCCGCTATTGGCAGTACAAAAGCCACTGGCCATCGCTTACGAAATTCTCACACCACCCCCGGAAGTCTAAATTTTACTTTATAAGCCATGAACTTTTATCAGCTTTTCAGGTTGATAAAGGAGCTTCGTGTACTTACAGGTCTAACACATTAAAATAGTATTAAATTCAAATCAGATGTATAGTCGGGATTCTAAAACAAAGCGCCCTCCCCGGATTGTAGCCAGTTGTATCATTATGTTGTTATTTGCATTCAAGGCATCTGCACAAGACACCGTGCATATTAGTCTGCAGGATGCGGAGAAACAATTCCTGGATAAAAACCTGGACCTGCTGGCAGAGAAATACAATATCTCTATCGCCCGCGCGCAGATCATCCAGTCTAAATTGTACAACAATCCCACCCTTCAGTTGAGCGGGAACCTGTACAATCCTGACAGGAAACAATTTTTTGATGTCAGCAATCAACATGGTCAATATGAGATCGGCATTACCCAGCTCATCTCGTTGGCAGGTAAAAGAAACAAACAGGTAAAACTGGCGCAAACAACTGCGGCCATGTCTGAAAATGCTTTCTTCGATCTGCTGAGAACCCTGCGCTACTCTCTCCGTAGCAACTTCTTCCAGGCTTACTACCTGCAGAATTCGATGAGGGCGTATGCTGACCAGATCACCGCTCTTGAGAAGATGGATGCCACCTACAAGGATTTACAGTCCAAAGGCCTCGTCACTCTGAAAGATGCCGTACGTCTCCGCTCCCTGCTCTATAGTCTCAAAGCGGACCGCACTGCTATGGAAAACCAGGTGCTCGATATCGAATCTGAACTGCAGATCCTGCTTGCTAATAATCATGCATATTATATCATTGATTTGCCTGAAAATGCAGCAGCAAACCTACCTGCTATCCGCAATACCAGCCTGGCCAGTCTGGTTGACACCGCATATGCCAACCGCCAGGATCTGCTGATGGCCCAAAACAATCTGCTCTATAACCAGCAAAACCTGAAACTGCAAAAAGCCATGGCTGTACCTGACCTGAACCTCGGTGCAGACTTCGATAAGCGCGGCAGCTTCGTGGACAATGCTTCTTTTCTTACTGTCGGTATTGACCTCCCCTTCTTCAACAGGAACCAGGGTAATATCAAATCTGCCAGCTACAGCATCGATCAGAATAAGCTACAGTTAACTCAGCAAACTCAAAAGGTGGAAAATGAAGTGCAGACCGCTTATGTGAAAGCATTGAACACAGACAAAATGCTGGAATCAGTAGATCCGGAGTTCCGTGGACAGTTCGAACAACTGCTGAAATCAGTGACTGACAACTTCCTGAAAAAGAACCTCAGCCTGCTGGAGCTCACCGACTTCTACGACTCTTATAAAGAAAATATGCTGCAACTAAACCAATTGCAAAATGATAGGATGCAAGCTATTGAGACGCTCAATTTCGCAGTTGGTAAAACTTTGTTCAATAATTAATCACAACCTTAGTAAAGTCATGAAACCTTTTGTTATATATCTCTTTCCTGTTGCACTCGGATGCATGCTTACTGCATGTGGTGGTCACACGCCTGAAGTAGTCAAAGATGAAAACGCACTGTCAGATAGCCTGGTAAAGAATGTGCAAACCGCACCAGCTACATTTGAAAATCCTTCGGAAACTATCAAACTGAATGGTAAGATCGTTCCGGACGAAACCAAAGAAGCAAAAGTATATGCGCTGGTAAGTGGTAAGATCAGATCTGTGAATGTAGAACTGGGCGATTTTGTAAAACAGGGTCAGCTCCTTGCCGTACTGCAGAGTACCGAAGTAGCAGGCATCAGCAACGATGTATCTGTGGCCGAGTCCAATGTAGCCCTGGCGAAGAAAAATGTTGAAACCCAGAAGTCTCTCTTCGAAGGTAACCTCGCTACCCAACAGGATTACCTGGGTGCACAGATCGAAGAAAAGAAAGCTGAATCTGAACTGAACCGCGCCCGCTCCGTAGCCAGCATCACCGGTGGCAGCAGCTCTGCATATACTTTGAAAGCACCGATCAGCGGTTATATAATTGAGAAAAATATTAGCAACAACTCCGAAGTTCGCCAGGACAATAGCGCGAACCTCTTCACTGTTGCAGATCTGAATACCGTATGGATCATCGCAAATGTATACGAAGCAGATATTCCTGCTATCAAACTGGGCGACGAAGTACGTGTCACTACCCTCGCAAATCCTGAAAAGGATTACATCGGTAAGATCGACAAAGTATACAATGTACTGGATCCGGCCAACCGTACCATGCAGGTGCGTATCAGCATGCAGAATACAAGCGGGGAACTGAAACCAGAGATGTTTGCCACTGTTAAAGTAAATACCAAACCAGCCGCTACCAGCATGCTGAGCATCCCTGCCAATGCAGTGGTGATGGACAACAGCAAGCAGTATGTAGTAGTAAAAACTGCCAAAGGGCTTGAAATCCGGGAGATCAAAGTAATTCGCCGTATTGACAACAGGGCGTTTATCTCTGGTCTGCAGGTAAATGACCAGGTGGTGACCAGCTCACAGGTATTTATTTATGATGCCCTTAATACAAAATAATCCATGCAGAAAGTCATAAAAAAAATAATTGCTTTTTCGTTAAAGAATAAGCTTTTCATAGGTTTTGCGACCATCATCCTCATCGTATGGGGAGTGATCGCATTCAAAAATATTCCCATCGAGGCTTTTCCGGATGTAACGAATACCCAGATCACGATCATTACCCAATGGCCTGGCAGAAGTGCCGAAGAGGTAGAAAAGTTTGTGACGGTGCCCGTGGAAATAGCCATGAACCCTGTACAGAAAAAAGAATCCGTTCGTTCTACAACGGTATTCGGTCTGTCAGTGGTGAAAGTGATCTTTGAGGATGGTGTGGACGATGCGTTTGCCCGTCAGCAGGTCAACAACCTGCTTCGTGATGTGGAACTGCCTGATGGTGCAGACCCCGATGTACAGCCCCCTACCGGCCCCACCGGAGAGATCTTCCGCTATACGCTGGAGAGCAAAACCAAGACGGTGAGAGAACTGAAAACACTGCAGGACTGGGTGATTGAACGTCGCCTGTTGAATGTACCGGGTGTTGGCGATGTGGTGAGCTTTGGGGGTGAAGTAAAGACATATGAAATTGCCGTAAACCCACAGAAACTCGCTTCTTATGATATCACCCCACTGGATGTATCGAACGCGATTTCGAAAAGTAATATCAACGTTGGTGGTGATGTGATCGTAGATAACTCACAGGCTTACGTAGTGCGTGGTATTGGTTTGCTGAACAATGCAGAAGAAATTGGTAACATCATCGTAGACAATATCAATGGTACGCCTATCCTGGTCAAAGATATCGGTACTGTGTCTATCTCTGCCCTGCCACGCTTAGGGCAGGTAGGCCGTGACAAACAGAACGATGTGGTAGAAGGTATCATCGTAATGCGTAAAGGTGAAAACCCAAGTGAGGTAATCAAACGCGTGCAGGATAGGATCACTTACCTGAACGAAAAAGTGCTGCCTCCCGATGTAAAGATCAATACATTCTATAACCGTAGCGACCTGATCGAATTCGCGACACACACCGTATTGCACAACATGCTGGAAGGTATCATCTTCGTAACGGTGATCGTATTCCTCTTTATGGCTGACTGGCGTACGACCGTGATCGTGGCGATTGTAATTCCGCTGGCACTGCTGTTTGCATTTATCTGTCTCACACTGAAAGGCATGTCTGCGAACCTGCTGTCGATGGGGGCGATTGACTTCGGTATCATCATTGACGGAGCCGTTGTGATGGTGGAAGGGATCTTTGTATTGTTAGATCAGCGGGCACACCAGATGGGTATGGAGCGGTTCAACAAACTCTCTAAACTGGGTATCATCAAGAATACCGGTGGCGAACTGGGTAAAGCGATCTTCTTCTCCAAACTGATCATCATCGCAGGTCTGTTGCCTATCTTCTCTTTCCAGAAAGTAGAAGGTAAGATGTTCTCTCCGCTGGCCTGGACACTGGGCTTTGCGCTATTAGGTGCATTGATCCTCACCCTCACCCTGATTCCATTGCTCAGTAGTATTTTACTGCGTAAGAATGTAAGAGAAAAACACAATATTTTTGTGGAGTTCATTACCAATGGTGTAATGAAAATGTTCGCCTGGACATATAGGAACAAACGCCTCTCTTTGCTGGTTGCAGTGGGTTTAGTGGTGGTAGGTCTGTTCAACTTCAAATTCCTGGGTAGTGAATTCCTGCCTGAGCTGGATGAAGGTGCGATCTATATCCGTGCTACCTGTCCGCTCAGCGTATCGCTGGAAGAATCCAAATCAATCGCCAACAAAATGCGGCGTATTATCCTGTCTTATCCGGAGGTAAAACAGGTGATGTCACAAACCGGTCGTCCAAACGATGGTACGGATGCAACAGGGTTCTACAACATCGAATTCCACGTAGATATCTATCCAAAAAAACAATGGAAGAGCGGTATTACGAAAGAAGAATTGATTGACCGTATGCAGCAGAAACTGGCAGTGTATCCGGGTATCAACCTGAACTTCTCCCAGCCGATCATGGACAACGTGGAAGAAGCGGTATCAGGCGTGAAAGGTTCCCTGTGTGTGAAGATCTATGGAGATAGTCTGGTGTATACTGAAGGCAAAGCCAATCAGGTATATGATATCATGAAGAACATTCCGGGTGTTACAGACTTAGGCGTCATCAAGAACATTGGGCAGCCTGAAATGGATATCGAACTGGATGAAAATAAAATGGCGCTGTATGGAGTAACGACTGCCGATGCGAATGCGATTATCGAAATGGCAATTGGTGGTAAAGCCGTTACACAGATCTATGAAGGTGAGCGTAAGTTCCAGCTGCGTCTGCGTTATGATGAGCAATACCGTAACAATGCAGAAGCAATCAGTGACCTGATGGTACCTACCCTGCGTGGTGCAAAAGTACCTATCAAGAACATTGCGAACATCAAGACCCTGACTGGCCCGAGCATCATTTTCAGAGATGATAACAGGCGCTATACAGCCGTGAAGTTCTCCGTACGTGGTCGAGATATGGGTAGTGTGATTGCAGAAGCACAGGCCAAAGTGAATAAGAATGTGAAGCTGGATAAAGGCTATGAAATGCAGTGGGCGGGTGACTTTGAAAACCAGCAACGTGCCACTCAACGTCTGACCCAGGTTGTACCAATCAGTTTGATGCTGATCTTCCTCATCCTGTTTGTGATGTTTGGCAACGTGAAGGATGCGGGCCTTGTATTGATCAACGTACCATTTGCCATCATCGGGGGTATCGCTGCCCTGCTCATAAGTAACACAAACTTTAGTATCTCTGCGGGTATCGGTTTTATTGCACTCTTTGGTATCTGTATACAGAACGGGGTGATCCTCATATCGGTGTTTAAGAATAACATGGGTAAAGTGAAAAAGCACGACTTCAACCACCATACACTGGAAATATCCATACGTGATGGGGTACGCGAAAGGGTACGTCCGGTGGTAATGACAGCACTCATGGCGGCAATCGGGTTGTTACCGGCAGCATTGTCCAAAGGAATTGGTTCCGAGACCTCCAAACCACTGGCAATTGTGGTGATTGGAGGGCTGATTACGGCAACAATTCTGACGCTGTTAGTATTCCCGCTGTTCTTCTATCTTGGATATAGAAAAGTTGGTCAGAAAATGGATTAATTCACTTTCATAAAGCCGGCCGCAGGCCAGCGCTAAAAAGGAAGGCTTCCGCTGTACGTGGAAGCCTTCCTTTTTGTTTTTATTAACATAATTTACCTATATTCAATTAAAATTATACACCCCGTCAATCAAAATCGAAAAATCGCCACTATATGAAGAACTGCTTTGCAAAAGCCAGTCTGTGCTGTATGCTGTTATTACAGCTTTTCACGTTAGCATACGCCCAGCAAAAGACCATTACCGGTACTGTAACCAATAAGACGACCGGCGAACCCCTACCTGGTGTAACCGTTAGTTTAAAAGGTACCCTGTCAGGGACTATCACAGATGGCAGCGGCCATTATAAATTTACCACGACCCGATCGTTGCCGCTGACACTTATATTCTCATCTGTAGGTTTTAAAAGCGAACAGGTACAGGTCTCGAATCAGGAAAGTAACAATATTCAGCTGAGCTCCACCGAAATCCTGGGTGAAGAAGTGGTAGTCGCCGCCAGCCGGGTATCAGAATCTATCCTTGCTTCTCCTGTGTCTATCGAAAAACTCAATGCTACCGCCATCAGGGATATACCTACCCCCAATTTCTACGATGCACTCCCCTCTCTGAAAGGCGTAGAAACCAGTATGCAAAGCCTTACCTTCCGTACCGTCACTACCCGTGGTTTCAATACCAATGGAAACACCCGTTTCAATCAGCTGGTAGATGGTATGGATAACCAGGCTCCCGGTCTCAACTTCTCTGTAGGAAACATATTAGGCCTGTCCGAACTGGATGTCGCTTCTGTAGAATTACTGCCCGGTGCATCTTCCGCCCTGTATGGTGCAGGTGGTATGAACGGTACCCTGCTCATGACCAGCAAAAGCCCTTTTGATTACCAGGGACTGAGCCTTCGCTTACAGAGTGGGGTAAACCATGTAGGTAAGCAGCAACAACCTTATGTAGGTTTTATTCCGGACATTTCTGCCCGCTATGCAAAAGCTTTTGGTCGCTTTGCGTTTAAGCTGAACGTCTGCTACCTGCAGGCAGATGACTGGCAGGCTTTGGATTCTACTAATTATGACCGTTTAAATGGCAAGACAAAAGCAGGTTTCTCACATGCCTCAGATCCCAATTATGATGGGGTGAATGTCTATGGTGATGAAATCACGACTACCTACGGCGCCAGCGCCGGTTACCTGAATGGGTTGGCAGTGTCCCGTACAGGTTACAGGGAAAAAGACCTGGTGGATTATGGTACTAAGAGTTTAAAATTAAGCGGTGCTTTACATTATAAATTCACCGATAACCTGGAAGGTATTATTCAGGGGAACTGGGGTAAAGGTACCACGGTGTATACCGGCTCTGACCGCTACTCTCTCCGCAATTTTGATATGGGACAGTATAAGGTGGAACTGAGAGGCAAGCGCTTCTATTTAAGAGCATATACCACACAGGAACGCTCCGGCGAAGCCTACAACGCAACTGCGCTGGGTACCCTGCTCAATGAATCTTACAGTCCAAGTGCTACCTACGATGCCAATGGCGCTGTAACAGGCGGCTGGTTTGCAGAATATGCCACTGTTTACAACCAGGCAAGACTGGGTGTATTTCAGGGTGCACCGGGTGTAAAAACGGATCAGGAAGCACATGCCATTGCCCGTGGATATGCAGACAGAAACCGTTTAATACCAGGTTCTGCAAACTTTAACACCGCGAAAAAGACAATTACGGAACGCTACATCGGGTTTGGCACTGATCGTAATGGTGCTAAATTCAATGATAAAACCAACCTGTATCACTATGAAGGATTCTATAATTTCACAGATCATGTAAAAGTACTGGAATTGCAGGCAGGAGCTAGTTTCCGCCATTACGCACTTAACTCAGACGGTACCATCTTCGACGATGCAAACGGAAGTATTGGTATCAATGAATACGGTGGCTTTGTTCAGGTGGGTAAGAAACTGGTGAATGACAGGATTAAGCTGACAGGTTCTGTGCGCTATGATAAGAACGAAAACTTTGATGGCAGGTTTACACCCCGTATCTCAGGTGTGTTCACTGTAGCACCACAACACAATATCCGTCTCTCCTTCCAGACAGCTTATCGTAATCCTACCAACCAGGACCAGTATATAGATTTGCCTATCCGCTCCAATACAAGACTGATTGGTGGCTTACCTGCATTGATCTCAAAGTATGACCTGTATAATACAAAAGGCTATACACAGGCAAGTGTACAGCAATATGCTGCAACAGGCGATCCTACCAAACTGGAAGCGTATACCTTTGGCAAGTTCAGACCAGAGAGCGTGAGTTCATATGAAGTAGGCTATAAGGGGCTGATCAATAACCGCCTGTTGATAGATGCGTACTACTATTACAGCAAGTATAAAAACTTCCTTTCTTACCTGGTATTGATCCAGCCTACACAACCGCTGGCTTCCGATCCATCATTTAGCAGAGCGAATATCTTTGCGACTTATGTAAACAATCCTTCTGATGTGGTCACACAAGGGGGTGCTTTGGGATTGGATTATTTGATTGGTAAATGGACCGTTACCGGCAATGTATCTTACAATGATATCACGAAGGATTCAAAAACATTGTCTAATTCATTTAACACGCCTAAATATCGTTTCAATCTGGGCTTGTCAAACAGGAATGTATATAAGAATCTTGGATTTAATGTAATGTACAGATGGCAGGATGCCTTTACGTGGAATAGTAGCTTTGTACAGGGTGAAGTTGCAGCCTATGCTACGCTGGATGCACAGGTGAGCTATAGAATTCCAAAAGTGAATGCAACGATTAAAGTGGGTGGTTCCAATATAACAAACCATTACTATCAAACATCATTCGGTAATCCAAAGGCAGGAGGTATTTATTATATCTCTTTGCTGTTCGAAGACCTTCTGAAATAAATAAATAAAAAAACAAACTCAAAATTGAAACGCTTTTGCCAGAGGCAAAAGCGTTTCAATTTTTGTACGCCAAAATATTTAAATCGGGAAAGTATATTCCTCCCCTCTCTCCGAAACCGTCGTATTATACCGACTCTCCCACAAAGGAGAATGCACCTGGGTATCCTCATACTTCTTCAACGCCTCCTTCAATTGTTTCAACTCCTTCGGATGTGACGCTGACAGATCTTTCTTCTCTTCCCTGTCCTTAGACAGATCAAACAACCATTCTTTTTTATCATGCTCATTTACCACCAGCTTCCAGTTCCCACTTCTAAACGCTTTTGAAAATCCACTCCGCCATACAAATTGCTCATGCGGATGCTTATTCAGCGTTCCCTTTTGTAAAAAAGGTACAAGGTTCACTCCATCATAAGTCCTGTCAGCAGGTAATGTCGCACCGGACAATGCCGCAGCAGTAGCAAAGATATCCAGCGAAGAGATCTCCTGTGCTGAGGTCACACCGCTGGCAATATGCCCCGGATAGCGCACATAAAATGGCACAGACAAACCACCTTCAAAATGCGTACACTTACCACCCCGCAAAGGATAATTATCTGTCGCACGGGTATAACTTGCACCACCATTATCACTCGTAAAGAAAATGATCGTATTATCTTCCAGGCCAGATGCCTTTACCTGCGCCAATACCTGACCCACAGCATCATCCAGTGCTTCAATCATACCATAATAAATGCGTTTCAGAGAATCCTTCTCAGTAGTGACCTTGTTATAATATGCCTTTGGCACCTGGAATGGATCATGTGGTGCATTGAATGTCAGGTATAAAAAGTAAGGCTTGTCTTTATGCTGCTGTATAAACTGCGAAGCTTTATTAGCCAAAGAAAATGTAAGATAACCGGTATCCTGCACGATCTCTCTGCCTTCACGAATAGCTGTCGCACCCTTACGTGGTGTCCATGCAATCTTATCCGTCAATGCCCATGGTGCACGAATGCCTGCATATTTAGAGGTATCCAGTTCCCCTTCTGTATAAGGAGATAACCCTGCCTGAAAATAATAGCTGTAATCAAATCCTTTCTGATCAGGATAAAAGCCATCACCAATGCCCAGGTGCCATTTACCTACGATGCCGGTAGCATACCCCTGTGCATGCAGCAGCTGCGCCAACGTGAGCTCGGTAGCGGGCAAACCATTCTGTACAGCCCCATTACCATCTGGCATAAATTCATATCCAAATCGTACCTGGCTGCGCCCTGTGATCAACCCCGCCCGGGAAGGAGAACAAATCGGCGCTGCAGAATATGCAGTGGTAAACCGTATCCCACTTTTCCCTAATCCATCAATATTTGGCGTTCGTACTTTTGCATTTCCATATGCCTGAAGATCACTATATCCTAAGTCATCTGCCAATATTACAATTACATTCGGCGGACGGTTAGGCGCCGGCTTTTTGCCTGTAAAGCTGCACAGTACAGCTGCGCCCAACACGACAGGCAACAAAAATCTTCTTTTCATTTATTAGTGCTTTTTACTGAATAATTCATCAAATGTGAAGCTCGCATAATATAAGCCGCCAATTGAAGGCCCACTCATATACTGCGTATAATATTTGTTCAGGATATTGCTTCCCCCGATCCTGATCGTACTCTTTGCTGCAGGAATATGATAAGAAACCTGCGCATCCAGTGAACCCCATGCCGGTACATATCCATTCGCAATACTGGACACCCAGTTAATACCACCTGACCAGCGATAAGCCACATTAAATCCAATGTTTTTATACACATGCGTATTCCCCAAACTAAAACTCCCGCTAAAAGCAGGCGTGTTAAACCCTCCTGAACTCAGGTAAGCATCCTTCGTCCCTGCCTGATCAAACCCATTATAAGTCGCATTCGCAGAGAAACGATAATCTTTTGGTAATACATAATCTACTCCCAGAGACACCCCATAGTTATATACTTTAGAGGGTGTATTTGTATACACTGAATAACTGGAATAATTACCTCCGGCTATTGCGATTGCTGCCAGGCTATCATTGGATATTCCAGATGAGAGATTTACTTTACCCACGCCAATACCCTGTATAAATCCATCAAACTGTACCCAGAAAGCAGATATATCCACGAACAGTTTATCATTCAACAATGAGCCCTTATAGCCCAGTTCAAATGTTAAGTTCTTCTCTGGTTTGATGTAATTGATAGGCGCCGCTACCAGCAGGGATTTATTCGCCTGAATAGCTTCATCCCTGTCTGTACCTGCGCTCACAGCTTTGTTGACAGCCGTATTAAACGCTGTTATACTGGAAGTGAAGTAGGAGTTCCCTATTATATCATAGGGTTGCAGGTTCTGTTTTATACCACCCAATACCTGCGTAGTACCTAAGCGCAGATTGGCCCACGCATCCTGGAATACAGGCATACGGTAACCATTCTGAAAAGATAAACGGAAATTATGCTGAGGTGTGGGAGAATACACCAACCCAAGCCGTGAAGTGAATTGTCCATCTATATATTGCGCCTTATCATAGCGCACGGAGCCTGTCGCTTTTAATTTACCGGGAATGATCTCTCTGCTTAACTGTACAAAAGCGCCGCCTTTCCATGTAGTAATAGGACTGCCCGTAGTATCAGGATAAAAGGTACCATCTGAGCGCAGGGAACTAAATCTGTAATCGGCACCAATCTGCACATCTAAAATTTTAGATGTCCATTTAGACAGATCTGCCTGCAGTTCATTATGAATAAAATACCCTCTGGAAATAAACTTCGCACCTGAAGTCCAGCTGCCAATGCGTTTTAAACTATCAGCTATATGATTAAAAGAGGTAGTACCTGATTCAATACGTCCATTATCAGCAGCGGTTCTTGCGACCTGAAGGGCAGTATTCATATTCCCTTCAGAAGAATAATTACTATTAAATGCAGTGGTAAAATCACTATACCACTGGCTATCGCTCTTCCATGTACGGTTAATATTATCAGCCAGGAAACGGATATTATATGAATCTCCGGAGTTCTCCGTATTCACATACCCCTTATAAGAGATCACAGGAGATTTAAATGTGATCCCATGCTGTTGTACTGTGTAATTTTTAAACTTCAGCTTATTTGCACGGGTAAAAATATTATCAACGATACCACCTTTGTAAGAATAAGACAACCGGGTATCATTATTGAATTTATACACTAAAGTCGCATCTGCTTTCAGCAATTTAGATGCATAATCCGTCAGCTCGGCTTCTTTATAACCAGTGCGGCTTACAACCACACTCTGGTTATTCAGTGTCAGGGTCCGGTAACTTTCATCGCCATACACATTCACACCATTGTACCCGGGATCCTGGCGCGTGCCTGTTGAACCATACCCGATTCCCGCATTTAAATTCGTCTGCCTGCTCGTATCACCGGAAGCCCAATCACTCCCACGGGTATATGCAAAGTTCACCTTAAAAGCCAACCGGTCAGAAATCGCCTTCGCATACCGCAATGAAATACTGGTATATGCTGAAGGCGACACATAGTTATAAGGATTATGAAGGTTATTCACCCCTCCTTTGTAATTAAAACTCAACCCCTGATGCAACCACGGATCTTTCGTAATTGTATTTACCAACCCATTCGTTGCACTCAGCCCATACAGCGCCGAAGACGCCCCGGGTATCAACTCCACACTCTCCACATCCAGATCCCCCGCGCCTATCGTATTCGCTATTGGGAAGTTCAATACCGGCGACTGATTATCCATCCCATCTACCAGCTGTACAAACCGCAAATTCGTGGGATTCTGGAACCCACGTGTATTATACACTGTAAACAGCAAACTCGTATTCAACGTATTCACGCCTTTCAAAGAAGAGATCGCCTCGTAGGCACTCACTGCCGGACTTTCTGCCAACTGCCTGCTGCTTAACTTTTCGATGGTAACCGGCGAACGCAGGATAGATTCTGAATGACGTGACGCTGTCACTACCACGTCATTCAGATGTGTAATTTGTTTTTCAGGTAATGTAATTGTAACAAAGCTGGTATTCTTTAGCACCACTTCCTTATTACCATACCCAACGTAAGTCACCACCAGCTTCACGGGGAATACCCCCGAAAAAGGCAAATGGAATACCCCTGCCGTATCGGTCAGCGCCCCTGTCGTGGTGGACTTAATCAATACACTCGCTCCCGGAACAGGGGTGCCTGTCTCAGGATCCACTACTTTACCAGTTAATTGTGCATGTGCTGTCATAGTCATCAACATGCCGATCAGTGCTAATATTGCTCTCATTTTTTTACGACGATATTTTTAATTAGAGAGACAATGGCCATTAGTCTACCAAATAAGTAGACAAATATAATAAGGGAAAGATTAATGAAGAGAAAAAAATATTTTCAGGATAGAAATAGTTACGCAGTTAAAAAGACAGGGCTATCAGAAAATCAGGTTGTGTTATGCAGGAATTAAGGCCCCCTGAAATAGGCGACGCCCTGGGACCAGGTGGCCCAGGGCGTCTTTTGTTGTAACCCTCATCGGCCATAAAGGCCGTGAAGCATCTTTTATACATTAAAACGGAAGTGCATGACATCACCATCCGCTACGATATACTCTTTACCTTCAATTCTAAAGCGGCCGTTATCCCTGGCTGCTGATTCTGAACCATATTTCACATAATCATCATAAGCAATTACTTCCGCTTTGATGAAACCCTTTTCGAAATCTGTGTGAATCACACTCGCTGCCTGTGGAGCTTTCCAGCCTTTATGGATGGTCCACGCCCTTACTTCCTGTACACCCGCTGTGAAGTAGGTGATCAGTTCCAGCAGGTTGTAAGCGGAACGGATCAGGCGGTTCAGACCTGGCTCCGTCAGGCTGTATTCGGAAAGGAACAATTCCTTGTCTGCCGGATCTTCCATTTCAGAGATCTGTGCTTCGATGGTATTGTTCATCACGATCACCTGTGCGCCTTCAGCCTTAACACCTTCCTGCAGCGCCTGGGAATATTTATTGCCGGTGTGCATGCTGCCTTCGTCTACGTTAGCTACATACAGCACTGGTTTTGCTGTCAGCAGGAACAGGTCTGCGATTGCAACACTGTCTTCCTTGCTCAGGCCCAGTTCACGGATATTTTTACCTTTTTCCAGGTGTTCCTGGCATTGTTTCAGGATTTCGTATTCTTTTTTTGCTTTCGGATCTCCACCGGTCTTCGCCATCTTTTCAGTACGGGCGATTTTCTTTTCCACACTCTCCAGGTCTTTCAGCTGAAGCTCAGTATCGATGATTTCCTTGTCGCCGATTGGGTTGATCGCACCTTCCTCACGGAGGATGTTGTCATCCTCGAAACAACGGATCACATGCACGATGGCGTCTACCTCACGGATATTGGCGAGGAACTTGTTTCCCAGACCTTCACCTTTACTGGCACCTTTTACCAGGCCGGCGATGTCTACAAATTCAATGGTAGTAGGTACGATCCTGTTTGGGTTTACCAGTTCTGCCAGCTTACTCAGCCTTTCATCCGGTACATCCACAAGTCCTACGTTAGGTTCAATAGTACAAAAACGGTAGTTGCTAGCCTGCGCCTTTGCGCTGTTGCTTACCGCATTAAATAATGTCGATTTTCCCACATTCGGTAATCCAACAATTCCTGCTTGTAACGCCATTTTTTTAAAAAATTTGCGCGAAGATAGTATTTTTTTAACTTAATTAAGAAGTTTTGCCATGCGGCCTCTTCTGCCCTGAAGAAGCCATCTTGCAGCCGGGTAAAAAATTTATTACATTTACCGGATTACTTATATAACCAATCTAAATTCATGGCTTTAAACTACGTCTGGCTTGCTTTTTTCCTGGTTTCTTTTGTGGTAGCACTCTTTAAACTGATTGTTTTGGGAGATACCGCTGTGTTCTCTACTGTTATGACAAGCATGTTCGACAGTGCAAAAACCGGGGCGGAAATCTCACTGGGCCTTGCCGGGATCATGACCTTCTGGCTGGGAATGATGAAAGTGGGTGAAAAAGCAGGCATGATTGAAGTGTTTGCCAAAGCCGTAACACCCTTCTTCTCCAAACTGTTTCCATCCATTCCAAAGGGCAACCCTGCCATGGGGTCTATGCTCATGAACTTTAGTGCCAACGCACTGGGACTGGACAATGCCGCTACTCCCCTTGGCCTGAAAGCCATGAAGCAGCTACAGGAGATCAATAAAGAAGAAGATACCGCCAGCGATGCCCAGATCATGTTCCTGGTGCTCAACACCGCTGGAATCACCCTCATTCCTACCTCAGTGATAGCTATCCGGCTGGCACAACATGCCGCCAATCCTGCCGATATCTTTATTCCTACCCTGATTGGTACACTCATCTCCTTTATATCGGGTATGATTGCTGTAGCCATCTACCAGCGTCTCAACCTCTTTAAATTGCCCGTATTGATATTTCTGGGCATCTTTGGAGGCTTACTGGCTATCTTGTATTATGCCATGCATAACCTGCCCGCTCAACAAATAGCGACTTATACAAGCTTAATTGGCGGACTGGTGATCTTTTCGATCATTTTATCCTTCCTGACCCTGGGATTGATCAAAAAAGTAAATGTCTACGATGTATTTATTGAAGGGGCGAAAGAAGGTTTTCAGACGTCCGTAATGATCATTCCCTACCTCGTGGCTATGCTGGTAGGCATCAGCGCCTTCCGCGCTACCGGGTGCCTGGATTATGTAACAAATGGCATTGGAGCTGTGGTGGCCTGGATGGGTCTGAATACTGATTTCGTACCTGTGCTGCCTGTAGGCATCATGAAGACTTTCAGTGGTGGCGCAGCGCGGGGCCTCATGGTCGATACGATCGTACACTATGGCGTAGATTCCTTCCAGGGCAAACTGGCCAGCGTGATTCAGGGTTCTACCGAAACTACCTTTTATATATTAGCCGTATACTTCGGATCCGTGAATATCAAAAAGACCAGATATGCCCTTACCTGTGGACTCATTGCTGATGTAGTCGGCCTCATTGGCGCCATTATTATCGGCTACATTTTCTTCTGGCATAAATAAACCTTATTTGCTATCTTACCGGTACCACCACGAACGAAAAAACCTTATGCATGCTTATTAAGAAAATCCACGAAGATTGGATCGCTGTCATCATAGCGTTCCTCTCAATTGCCGTTATTACCTTTGGTCTCAAACCCTTTTTCGGAACAGTGATCCTGGCCAAAACCGCATCGGGTTTTATATGGATAGTCGCCAGCCTGCTCATTGCAAAAGTACTTAGCCGTAGTACGGCAGATTTTATAAAATTACTACCCGCATTATTGGTGGTTGTATTAATTACGCTCGTGGCACAGATTGTGGCAAACACCGCTGTCATGAAGTCCTACGGCATAGAAGTCGTACTCTTCAGCCTTATACTCGGGTTGATCATCAGCAATACGGTCGGGGTACCTGCCTGGTTAAAACCGGCTATTCAAACGGAACTTTATATCAAAATAGGATTGGTATTGTTAGGTTGTTCCGTCCTGTTCCAGGATATCGTCAAAGCCGGCGCATTGGGTATTATTCAATCTGTAGCCGTCGTATTTACTGTCTGGTATTTCAGCTTTTGGGTATGTAAAAAATTAGGGCTGGATGATGAATTCAGGATGATGATCTCCAGTGCGGTGTCTATCTGCGGAGTATCTGCCGCTATTGCTACTGCGGGCGCGATTGAGGGAGATAACAGGAAACTCTCTCATGTCATTTCACTGGTATTGATTGTCGCCATCCCAATGATGTTGTTTATGCCTTACATCGCAAAGTGGGCCGACATGTCTCCGGCGGTAGCGGGTGCATGGCTGGGTGGTACCATCGATACTTCAGGTGCAGTCGTAGCTGCGGGTACCATGCTGGGTGAAGAAGCCCTGAAATATGCCACCCTGGTAAAGTTCTCCCAGAATGTATTATTAGGATTAGCAGCGTTTTTTATCTCCTTATACTGGTCTTATTCCAGGAAAGATGCGAACTACGAAAAACCAACATTGAGAACAATCTGGGAGCGCTTCCCAAAATTCGTGTTAGGTTTTATCCTCGCTTCCCTCCTTTTCTCCTTTGTCCTCAGCCCTACGCTGGTCACTACCATCAAGGGTAGTATCAAGGAATTACAAACTTACTGGTTTGCCTTAGCCTTCACCTGCATAGGACTGGAAACAAAGTTCACTGACATTTTCAGTATGGAAAGAGGCCGCCCGGCTATGGCTTTCATCATCGCACAGGTGTTCAATATCTTCTTTACACTGGGTATTGCTTACCTCGTGTTTGGTTAATCATATTTTTCCATCTTGTCGTCGATGTATACATCTGCGTCTTTTTTGATCTGCATTTTGATGTAGCACATTAGCTGTGATGCACCGGCCGTGAAGCATACTTCCTGGGCCTTACGTACCACCGCCATTACTTCATCATACTTTCCTTCTATCACCGTTTCAAAAGGACATACCCGGTACCTGAGGCCAGAGTTGTGAATGACCGCAATGGCCTCATCTACTGTTGCATATACCTTGTCTGACGGTACTGTAGGCAGGATCTGTAAAGCTACGTTAATCGTGTGTTCCATTATTTTTTCCATTTTACTTCGTAAAGATCTTTTCGTATATCCTTTTTGGTTTGCACGCTTCCAAAAGCATGCAATTCCTTTAATAATACCAGGTCCACATCGGCAATCACTACCATTTCTGTATTGGTGGTCGCATCTGCTTTTACCCCTGTTACAGGAAATGCAAAGTCGGAAGGGGTCAATACCGCACTCTGTGCATATTGCAGATCCATGTTATTCACCTTGGGCAGATTACCTACACAACCCGCTATGGCTACATAGCATTCATTCTCGATGGCACGTGCCTGTGCACAGAATCGTACCCTGTTGAAAGCATGCTGCGTATCTGTGAGAAAAGGCACAAACAGGATCTGCATACCCTCTTCTGCCAGTATGCGGGATGGTTCAGGGAATTCCACATCATAACAGATCTGTATCCCGATCTTTCCACAATCAGTATCAAAAGTTTTCAGTTCATTACCCCCTTTGATACCCCATGCATACACTTCGCTCGGTGTAGGATGAATTTTGATATAATGATCATAGGTACCATCCCTGCGACAGAGATAAGAAATATTATACAGTGCATCTTCAATCAGGATCGGCATACTGCCTGTAATAATATTCACATTGTACGCCACTGCCTTACCTACAAACCAGTTCCTGATCTCCTCTGTATATTTCGCTACCCCCCTGATGGCCTGCGCAGAATCCATCTGGCTAAATTCTGCCATCAATGGGGCGTTGAACAATTCAGGGAAAACCACAAAGTCAGACCCATAATCGCTCACGGCATCAATGAAATATTCTACCTGTTGCAGGAAACCATCCAGGCTGCCATAGTCCCTCATCTGCCATTGTACTAACCCGATCCGCACAGTAGATTTATTATAACGAATGGTATCAATATCCTTTTCATAGTAGATATTATACCATTGCAATAGCGTAGCGAATCCCCTGCTGGCTTCATCATTCGGCAGGTAATTCTTCAATATTTTCTTTACTAAAAAGTCGTTGGAGAATTGAAAGGTCAGGGTAGGATCATATATTTCTTTATCCTTCACTTTCTCAATATACTCACGGGGAGTGAGCTGATCCGCATATTTCTCATAATTCGGAATACGGCCACCGGCTACAATACCTCTCAGGTTCAGCCGCTCACAAAGGTTCTTACGGGCGTCATACAAACGTCTGGCCAGTCGCTTGCCCCTGAAATCAGGATGCACAAACACTTCTATACCATATAAGATATCCCCTTTCGGAGTGTGGGTGCTGAAAGTATAATACCCTGTGATCTGCTCATAGGTGTGCTCATCCCCAAATTTGCCATAATCCACGATAATGGATAAGGCACAGCCCACTATCTTTTCATTCACGGTGATGGCAATCTGCCCCTCCGGAAATATCTCAATGAGCCTGCGGAGCGTGGGTTCCCGCCAGTAACTGCCTGCCATATCGGGGTAGGCCCTCAACATAGACTCCTTCAAATCGATATAATCCTCTGCGGTCAATTGCCTGATTTCTACAGTTTCTGACATGGTCTCTTCGTTTTACAGGCAATTTAAAGTAAAAAGGGCATATCATGACGATACACCCTTTCTGCTGATTTTCGCATATTCCCCCGCCGCTTAGCGGGGTTTCCCTTTAGTATGAGAGGGAAACTATTGATTCAGGAGATCCTGAATATAGATAACCTTATTGTTTTGAGTTTGTAAAAAGGCTTTATTTGCCCTGCCGATGTGCAGAAATGCTTTCACCTGTCTGATAAAAAATACTGGCAGGTAAAACAGCGCAGCTACGGTTTTGCTATCTGTACTCATCACCGCTACGATGATCAGGAAAGACAATGGGAACAGCACCATCGCAATTAACCAGCCCAGCATCCATACCGGCGAAATCCAATAATTCACTACTGCAAAAAAGGCCGCTCCCACTACCTGCAGGAACAATGGCGGTCGCAGTAAATTAAAACCAAAGAATACCAGGTTAAAACTGCCACGCTTCAATCCCGTCAGCAACACATCCCAACCGTATTTAAAATATTTAAAGTAAGCATTGATCCACCTGGTACGTTGTGTTTCCAGTGCATCACCGCTATCAATCTTCTCATCGTATACCTTCGCTTCTTCTGCATAGGCAAGTTGTGGAATCAGTTTCACAATATCAGCCTGGATCTTCTTATCAAATCCACCCAGGAAGTTGCGATAGATTACCTGCTTGTACAGGGCTGTGTCGATAGCAATACCCAGTCCCCATATATTGGCAGACAGTCCCATTTCCATGCGCATACGCCTGTCAATGAAGTTGCTGAAATAGTTACCCGCAGCATCCAGTTGTGCATATACGCTATCGTTGTTCTTCGCCAGCATATTGGTCTGTACTGCCCGGTAACCTTTATTGAAATACCTGTTCAATACGTCGAGGTAATCAGGATGCAACAGGTTGTCTGCATCCAGTATAATCATTACATCGTGTGCTGCATCAAAGTGATTGATCGCATAGTCGATGGAACGGATCTTTGCATTTAAGGGTACTTCCGGCAACAGCACGTTTACCTGTGGATTATCGTTGAATCCAATATTCGCATGTTCGCATCCATCCGCTACCACATATACTTTGAAGTGGCGGTAGGTTTGCCTGAGTACGGAATCTACAAGGGGTGGAACCAGTTGCAGATTCTTATGAGCAGTGATGATAACTGCAAAAGAATAATCTTTGGCCGGTGCTTCGGAATTCACCATCTTGCTTGCAAAGAGGGAGCCAAATAATTTCTTTATGCCATAAATAAGCAAAAGAAAGGTCGGCTGAAGCAGGTACGCTGCCAGCAAAAGCTGTATCGCTGCAAAGCAGTAAAAGAGGATGGTCCACATATTAATTTGCTTTTTCCCAAACTGAAAAGAACCCACCTGTAAAGCGGTAGGGCAATGCATCGGCGATCTTACAATCCAGCCACTGTAATGCACGTACTTTTTTAGCTACAAATGAGAATGGGAATACATCCTCAATAAAATTCGCTTTGCCAAAACGTACAATGCGGAAGTGGTTTTGAGTAGACAAATTTTCCAGGTCCGTTTTCTTGAAAAACTGCACATGGTCCAGGTTGTCCGCTGCTGACTGCACAGTTGTTCCTGTGTAGCCCAGCGCTTTCTTTACACCGACCACCATTCTCCATGGCCAGCTGTTTTTTTCACGCATAGCTAATACGGGGCGGGTCACAAACAATTCGCGGGGGCCGCTGCCATTGGGCACAGTCACGATAAGTACACCATCCTGTTTCAATGACTGGTACAAAACTTTCAATAATGAAGAAGGATCCTGCAGGTGTTCCAGTACCTCGCTACAGATGATCGCATCAAATGTATCGCCCTGTGCCACGAGCTTCTCCGCACTGATTACATCAAACCACACATTGGGCAATGTATTCAGTGCACGGGCACGGGCAATAGTTTGCTCACTCACATCAATGCCCAGTACATTGAAACCCAGTTTACCCAGGTGACGGCTGATTACACCGTTGCCACAGCCTACATCCAGCACCCTGGCATCTGCCTTTACCTTCCCTTTCAGTGAGTCACTGATAAAGTCAAGCCGCTTTCTGTCAGCGATTCTGTCATATTCATATGTAATAGTAGTAGTCATGATTCGTATCCGGTTAATTTTGATGATCAAGCACATCCCTGTACAGGTCTTCTACCTGGCGGGTCATGCCTTTTGCACAATAATGCTGATTCACAGTTGCAGCAGCTGCTTGCTGTAAAGATGTACGTAAAGGTACATCGGTGTGTAAGGCGCTGATGGCCGTAGCCAGTGCCGCAGGATCACGGACGGGAACAACCAGCCCGTTTTGCCTGTCGGCTACAATTTCTTTGGAGCCATCTACTGCTGTCACGATCACGGCCTTTTGCATGGCCATGGCTTCCAGCAGCCCGATAGGCAGACCTTCCCAGAGGGAGGGTAAACAATAAACATCAATTGCCTGTAACAATGCCGGCACGTCGCCGCGGAATGGCTGAAATACAATATGGCTGGCAATGCCTTGTGCAGCTGCCAGTGAAACCATTTCTTCTTTCATATCTCCTTCCCCAACCACCAGCAGGGTAATGTCGCGATGTTGCTCCAATACCTTTTTAAAAGCGTAAATAAGGGTTAAAGGGTCTTTTTGAATAGTGATGCGGGCAATGTATCCCACCACCGTATTTTGAGCTGGAATGCCCAATTCCTCACGAATGTTGTTTTGTGATGCGGAAGGATTGAACCTGGTCAGGTCGATCCCATTATTGATCACCGTAGACCGGAAGCCTGAAAAATGCTTCACACCTGTATCCCTGTTGGAAGCAGAGACAGATATATTTGCCTTTGCACCACTGGTCAGCAACCTTTCTGACCATACCCTCATCTGCTTTTGCAGAAAAGGCTGATCATCGTGAAATGACCAGCCATGAATTGTATACATTAAAGGTCGGCCACTCATGCGGGTGGGAATGTACAGATTGCTGGCAGCACGGGAACCGTGTGCATGAACGATGTCAATCTGTTCGTCCTGTATAAGCGTTTTGACCCGTTTCCAGCAGGAAGGGTCAAATGCTTTCAGGGAAGGAATTACATAATGGCGTATACCCATTTCCTGCAAACGTGTGATCATTGGTCCGTCTGTAAAAGACAGTACCACCGGCTCAAAACGTTCTTTGTCCATGGCATCCACCAGGCTGAGTACGTGGGATTCACCACCGCCTATCAGTCCCTGGCGGATGGCCTGCAATACCTTTATTTTAGGTGTGTTGTTCATTATGCTGGAACGCCTTCGGCCTGAGGTTGTTTCCTTTCCCAGCCCTGAGGCAGTTTTTCGTAAATCTCAATGTTCTCGAATTCCTTGCTCTTACGTGCACCTACTTCTTTGGCCCATGCTGCCATTCTCTCAATACCTTCCTGTAAGGAAACGCCACTGCCTTCGCCAAATACGCTGTGTGCTTTGGTGTGGTCAGAGTAAGCGTGCATAACTTCGTTACGTGCAGCCAGGTATTTGATATCCGGGGTTACACCAAAACAGGCACCTACTACCTTTGCAAGTTCATTGACTGTATAAGGTTTGTCTGCACCAATATTGAAAACCTGGTTGTAAGCAGCAGGAATGTTTACGCTGTTCGCAATCGGAATAGCTACATCATCGATAAAGCTGAAAGCCCTGGTCTGTTCGCCATCACCGAAGATGGTGAGTTGCTGGCCCTGCATGATCTGGTTCATGAAGATGCCGATCACGTTACGGTATTTATCACCGATGTTCTGGTTTTCACCATATACGTTGTGCGGACGGAATACCACGTAGTTCAGGCCAAACATTTCGTGTGCTGCTTTCAGATCCAGCTCTACTGCGAACTTAGATACGCCATATGGATCTTCCGGCATTGGCACCATTTCCTCACGCATAGGCAGCTGACCTGCACCATATACCGCGATAGAAGAGGTAAACACGAAACATTTTACTTTATGCTTGATCGACTCATTGATCAGGTTAATGCTACCAATGAGGTTATTGTTATAATTGAAACGGCGGATAAAGTGGCTCAGCCCTTCAGCTGCATATGCGGCCAGGTGGTATACATATTGAAAACGGTATTCTTCAAACAGGCTGGTCACCAGCTGATCGTCGGATACAGAACCCTGGACGAATATCGCACCTGCAGGGATATGATCTTCGAAGCCTCCGCTGAGGTCATCCAGTACAACTACTTCATGTCCCATTGCCAGGCAATGTTTTACGACATGTGAACCGATAAAGCCGGCACCGCCGGTAACGAGTGATGTTATTTTAGACATAATTGAGTTTTTTTATACAGGTGAATAACTTGATGTAGTGAGGTTCCAGAACGTGCCTTTTACAAATGACCGTAAATGCTTAAACTGTCCTTTCATCGTGTAAGTGAGCACCGCCTTGGGGAACGTAAGGAAACTAAAGAAACAGAGGAACGCTGCCAGCTGCAACTTATTTGTATTCCTGCGCATGTAGAGAATGCGGTTACGTGTATGGTAATACGCTTTGATCGCGCTTTCCTTACCCATGGTGATGGACTCCTTATGAAAGATCAGTCCGTTAGCATTATAATAGATCTTGTAGCCGGCGCGCAGAATTCTGGCAGACCAGTCACTTTCTTCATAGTAGATAAAGAATTTGTCAGCAAAGCGGCCTACATTGTCAATCACTTCACGCTTTACCATCATGGCAGCGCCATGTGCACACCAGGTAGGGCCCGATACATCGTGCTGACCTTTATCTTCCTCCTTGCTGCCTACAGCCCATGTACGACCTGTGAGCAGGTTCATCTTGTTAAAGCCGGCGTATTGGATCACATTGGGGTGAGAGAAAAAACGAATTTTAGGACATACCACGCCAATGGTTCCGTCTGCATAAAAGGGCTGTAACAGGTGTTCCAGCAAATCGGGAGTGACTTCTGTATCATTATTAACAATGAATAAAAAATCACCCTTCGCCTGCTCAATACCGAGGTTGTTACCACCGGTGAAACCCAGGTTTACAGGGCTTAGAATGAGGCGGAGATTCGGATAGTTGCCTGCTTCAATCTGGGCAGTAGGATCAACGCTGGACCCGTTATCTACGATGATCGTCTCAAAATTGCGGTAGGTTAGCTTTTTTGTAGACTCCAGAAATTCGCAGGTAACAGTTGTCTGGTTGAAATTAAGGGCAATAATGGACACCAGTGGTGTTTGTTCTTGCAAACTCATAATCGTATTCGGTAATTAATAATTTTATACATTATCCTTCTGCCTCAGGGCATTCGGAGTATTAGCGAGAATCCACATATCGTACAGCACAGAATGTTTTTCAGCATAACTTTTATCCAGGTCGATGCGCTCGCTCACGCTCATATCCTTATTCCCTCTCTTCTTAATCTGCCACAGACCAGTGATGCCTGCAGGCGCCAGAAAGCGGCCAGCATAGTCGTCTGTAGTGAGTGTAGCGGCTTCGTACAATGGAAGGGGGCGATTGCCTACGAGTGACATATGGCCCAGCAATACATTCAGCAGCTGGGGAATCTCATCTAAACTGGTGTTGCGCAGGAAGGTACCCAGACGGGTTACACGGGGGTCATTACTAATTTTGAAAAACACAGGACCGGTACCGTTTGTATCGTACTGGTTCAGGTGTTTCATCTGGGCAACCTGTTTGTCAGCATCCGCTACCATGGTGCGGAACTTGTAAAATTTGAAGATCTGGTAGCGTTTGCCGGCGCGGTGAGACACATAGAAAACAGGCCCTTTGGACTCCAGTTTGATCAGAATAGCCAGGACAAGAAATACCGGGGATAACAATAAAAGCAGTGTGCCGGCAAATAAAATATCCAGGCCACGCTTGATGGAATAGTTAAGGTAATAGCCAGGCTTTATTGAAACAGATCTGTCATCTTTTTCAATATTTTGGGCCATCTGGCGGATCTGCTGCGCAGTACGCAGCTTTTCTTCAAATATCGAAGGGGTAACGCCGGGGGTGAGGATATCATCGATACCTCCTATAGTGCGGAGTTCTTGTTTCAGCGAGGCTGATAATGCTTCAGTATAAATAAACACAGGTACCTTGGCAAGCCGGGATTCAGTGCGAATAAAATCTCTGAGCTTACGCAAATTGAATTGGGGATTGTTATGTACGTTACATATAATAAATGTAGGTACAATGTCGTAATGGAGTTGTTCCTTCAGTACATTCACTGACAGCGACAACTCTTTCGCAGTAAAAACATACTCCTCCGTTCTGCCAGTGACACCATCGAAGAATTCATCATTCCCGATGCAGAGTGTGTACCTGTTCACGTGGCTCGAAGCCATGGTGAGCACTTTGGTACCTGTCTTTTTCCTGGCATTAGGATAGCTCAATGGTAGATTAGATATCATGTGCGTTCGGTTTACTTAAAAAATCTTGTGTAACAATGGTCACTGGGGTGCAACAAAAAAAATCATCCCGCTATACTCACAGACTGTGTTGTGCTTAAGTGGTTATCTACTATCTCGAGCAACTTAATTGGATCAAATGGTTTGTTAATCACTCTTGCTACATTGGGATACAGGGGAATACTGTCCTTCAGGTCCATACCTGTCAGAACGATAACTGGTATATCGCTATATAGTGCATTGCCTGCAAGGTTTTTGGCCAGCTGCCAGCCATCTATATTGGGCATCTGCACATCTGTGATAATCAGATCCGGAATATTGCCGCTGGATAACCACATTGTTGCAGTCAGTCCGTCTGTCGCAGCATATACTTTGTACTTGTTGCCTAACATCGCTTCTAACAAAAATCGCATAGGGGCACTGTCATCAACTATTAAAATCTTCTTTTTCATTTTTTAACTCCGGTTTAGAACATAAAAGATTGCTCCGTAAACCAAATGCGTACACGCTACAACGATCGCTGTTGCAGGATGGGCAAATGGAATCTCTTTGATCTTCCAGGAGGATAAGGTAGAATTATCACTAAATTATCACCACTTACAGGTTAGTACATATGCCGAATAAAAAAGCATACGCGCAAATACTGCGGTGGTAGTTCATTTCAGGACAAATCGGTTAAAAGTGAATTTCAGAGGAGATGGCTATGGTTACGTTTAGCAGATTGCTATAATCAGGGTAAAAATATTTATTATTCCTGAATAGTGCAAATAAAATCTTGAACAATATTTTTTTTCGCACTTGAAAGGCAACAATCTGAAGGTTTTTTTCAAAATCTGGCTCAAAAGTATATTAATAATTATTTTTTAATATTTTGAAATTGGTAAATGATTAAGAATTTCTCGTGAATGATGCGAAAGTGAAAGTAAACGATGCTAAAATTGCGGTTGATGTATCAATATATTGACACACAATAATTTTTCTTCTTTAATTTGGCACCTTTATAAAGAAAGCATTACCCCGATAAAGCCAATGTTTACGATGACGATTTTATTCTACACTAGCTTATTCATACTTTTCTATAATTATATCGGGTATGGTTTCCTGGTGGGGATACTAGTGGCCTGTAAACGTCTCCTGTCAAGGACTTCCAATGAAGTCACTACATTTGAGCCCGCAGTCACCCTCATCGTTGCTGCATATAATGAAGCGGCATTCATACCAGAAAAAATAAAGAACACCCTTGAATTGGATTACCCTGCTGATAAATTAGAAATTATATTTATCACTGACGGTTCCAATGATGGTTCTGAAAAAATAGTGCAGCAATACGCAGGTATAAGGAGTATGTACGAACCCGAAAGAAAAGGGAAAACTGCCGCCATCAACAGGGCCATGCAGACCGTGCGAACACCGGTTGTGATCTTCTGCGATGCAAATACGCTGCTGAACACTGCTGCTGTTAAAAATATTGTGCGCCACTACCAGGATCCCAAAACCGGTGGTGTGGCAGGTGAGAAAAAAGTAATGCTCGCCGGAAACAGCGGTGCAGCGGGCACTGAGGGCATCTATTGGAAATACGAATCATTATTAAAGCGACTGGATGCTGCACTGTATACAGTGGTCGGCGCCGCCGGTGAGTTGTTCTCTGTAAGAACTGCACTCTTTACACCCGTAGAACCTGAAGTGATCTTAGATGATTTTATAATTTCACTCAGAGTGAACCAAATGGGCTACAGGATTGCGTATGCACCAGATGCCTTCGCAATGGAAACACCATCAGCAGGTATTACAGAAGAACATAAACGCAAGATCCGCATCAGTGCAGGTGGTTTTCAATCCATTGTCATGCTGCATGCATTGCTCAATGTATTCCGGTTTCCCCTCCTCTCCTTCCAGTACATTTCGCACCGTGTACTGCGCTGGACACTGAGTCCACTCAGTCTGCCAATACTGCTCATATCCGCAGCAGTACTGACATTGCAGGGGGCAGGTAGTTGGTATCAGTTCATTTTTGTAGCACAGGTAATATTCTATATACTCGCAGTCACCGGATTTTTCCTCGCTAAGAGAGATATAAAATTCAAGCCATGCTATATACCTTTCTATTTTCTCTTCATGAATGTGGCAATATACGAAGGGTTCTTCCGGTATATCAGGAAACAGCAATCTGCTGTATGGGAAAAGGCAAGAAGAGAAACAGCCGTTATGAATGCTTAAAACCGCAACAACCAGAAGATGTCGACTACAACCAATACACAGCGTATCAACAGCATGGATGCACTCCGGGCGCTGGCCATGTTCCTTGGCGTGGTGCTACATGCAGTGATGGCGTATACCATGACCCCATTCGAAAATTTTTATCATGACCCGCACTATAGCAGCGGCGCTTATGATGTGATCTTTTTTGTAATACACACTTTCCGGATGCAGTTATTTTATCTGATAGCCGGGTTTTTCTTTCGTTTGTTATATTTCAGGATTGGCGAAGCGGCGTTCATCAAGCATCGCACGCAGCGCATCCTGATCCCCTTCGTAGTGGGTCTGTTCCTGATCCTTCCCTTTACCAATCTGCCGCTCACAGCGTATACGGTCACCGGTGGGGGCCAGCACCTCACCGGTCCGGACGTTTCCCTCATCCTGCACAACATCATGATCTGGAGAGGCCCGGTACACCTGTGGTTCCTGTATTACCTGACGCTGTTCTATATCATTGGGATTGTATTACTGAGACTAAAATTGCCCAGACTGCCCGCAGCCATTGTACCTGCACTCTTACTGGTGGGCTCTTTTGTATCACTGATGCTGTTTGATACATACTATATCAAATACACCCCCGGCCTGATACCGAAGCCAAACTACATCCTGTACTATGGCATTTTCGTATACGCAGGATGGGTACTGCATGAGCACAAAGAAAAATATTTCCCCCTGCTCAAACGTTATGGGCTGGCATTTACAGCCATTGGAATGGCTGCCGCACTGTTGATATATTATAATAGTACCACGGCCGATATTTTTTTAAAAGCCGGTATGACTATTGCTACCTCATCGCTTGTCCTTGGTTTCCTGGGTGTATTCATTCGCTGGGTCAATGCGGAATCATATACCATGCGTTACCTCTCAGACGCCTCCTACTGGGTGTACTTGGTGCATGTAGGGCTGGTATATACGATGCAGGCATGGCTGGGTGATACACAATTACCGGGAATTCTGAAGCCTGTATTATGTTTTATCGTACCTGTAGCTATATCACTGCTTACCTACCAGTGGTTTGTGCGGTACACTATTATAGGATTTTATTTACATGGGAAAAGAGAAAAATCGAATAACGAAGAACACAAAAGAGTATACAAAGTGTCTACATCTAAATCCTGAAAAACGTTGCAACCCTTTACTGATCAACATTGCGTGGATTTAGAAAACGATTTGTTAATGTAATTAAAAAGATTTGCTTCTTTTGAATTTTATGCTACCTTAGCAGTCGAATTTTATCCTTCCAACCAGTCCTCATTTAAAACCTCACGATAATACTTTTAGCCGTTTTCCTATTAAAAGCCGCTCAGCATTGAGTTGGCGCCGAATAAGTTGTTAAGATACATGTGAGCAGTTTTGCCAAAACTTGCTGGGTAAGTTAATTAATCGGTTTACAACTGAAACACTTATCCATATGAGGAAATTTTACGCAATCTGTCTGTTTTTAATCATGTGCTTTGGTCATATGGCCATGGCGCAGATATTCAATTCAGGCGACGCCGTTGTGAATTACGACCCCAATAACCCTCCTACCGCACCATCGTGGGGTACGATCGGCAAATGGGTCCGTACCAATCGGAGCGACGTCAATTTTACTAACAAAGACTCTTACAAGTGTTACTACCTGAATGGGATGCCTTTTCGCCTCAAGTTTCCCAAAAGCTATCAGCAAGGTGTAACAGATGGTAAGAAGTACCCCATCTTTATTTTCTTCCACGGTAAAGGTGAAGGTGGTGGCATTTATGACAACGAATATTCTCTTTACCATGGTGGTAGCAAATTCTGCGCTGCTGTAGACAATGGAAATTTCGATGGCTTTGTGCTGGTACCCCAAAACACCACCGGCTATTTCGGTGCATCTCACTACACATTTGTAAAGCAGATCATCGATACACTCATCGCCAGCAACAAGCTGGACATCAATCGCATCTTTGTTGACGGTCTTTCCGCAGGTGGCTCCGCCACCTGGGAATTTATGTTTGCTTACCCTACACTGGTAGCAGGTTTCCTCCCTATCAGCGCTTGCTCTGTAGCATACAAAGACCAGGTCAACACCTTCAAGTACATTCCTCTTTGGCTCTTCCAGGGTGGTCTGGACAACAATCCTCACCCTAACACCACATCACAGGTTATGACCGCCGACTCTCTCGCAGGCGGTAACTGGAAAGAAACTTTATACCCTAATGGGGGTCATGGTATTTGGGACAACGCATGGAACGAAACTGATTTCTGGCCCTGGATTAACAGGCAGAATAAAACCAACCCCTGGCCTACAGCCGGGCACAACGAATTTTGCCCTGGAGAAACTGTAAATGTTACTTTAGGATTAGCTGCTGGTTTTGATGGTTACGAATGGCGCAAGGATGGTGTGACTATCCCAGGCGCTACTACAAACGAATTGGTAGTGACCGCTTATGGTACCTACGATGCGAGAATAAAGAGAGGTGCTGTATGGTCTGATTATTCTGCAACACCTGTTGTTGTAAAAGAAAAATCAGCCACACAAACCCCTCCTATCACCGTTTCCGGTCTGATGAGTAAGGTGATCCCTGCTCCGGACGGGAATTCTTATGTGACACTGACACTGCCTGACGGTTATACTTCTTACCGCTGGGCAAGTGCTACGGACACTACTACACTGGCTACTACCCAAACTTACAATGCAGGCACCGCCGGCTCTTACCGTGCTAAAGTAACTGAGCTGTATGGTTGTTCCAGCGAATGGTCTTCTTCATTCTATGTCGTACCTGCCGCTGGTACTAAAGCACCAGCACCTGCTTCCGGTCTCACAGCTACGGCTATTTCCAAAACAGCCATTACCCTCGACTGGACAGACAATCCAAACGCTACCTACAATGAAACAGGTTATGAGATATACCGCGGATCTACTTCCGGTGGACCATATACCCTCATAAAATTAACTGCGGCTAACGCGGCAACTTATACTGACAGCCTGCTGAACCCCAATACTAAATACTACTACATTGTACGTGCTGTAAACGACAGCAGCGCTGCTGCCAACAGCAACGAGGCTGTGACCCAGACACAGGTAGACAATACCGCACCTACTGCTCCGGGCAACCTCACCATTACCGGTAGTACTTCCAGCCAGGCTTCCCTGTCATGGACGATCTCCACCGACGATGTAGGTGTATATAAATATGATATCTATGTGAATGGTATCAAATCTTACACTGTAGGAAACGATCAGACAACCTTCACCGCTTATGGCCTGAAGAGCGATTCCCTCTATAATTTCGTCGTAAAGGCAAGAGACGTAGCAGGCAACTCTTCTGCACGCAGTAACCAGGTTACCGCCTATGCCGTGGCAAACGGCCTCGCATGGCGCTACTACACCGGTAACTGGAGTACACTGCCTGACTTTAATACATTGACGCCTGATGCAACCGGTTACTCTGCTACCCCTGATATCAGCGTAGCGACAGATGCTGATTACTTCGGCTTTGTATGGGAAGGTGAAATCCGTATCCCTGTATCCGGCAACTATACTTTCATCATCAACTCTGATGATGGTAGTAAACTCTGGATAGACAGTAAGTACGATGCCTCTGTAACCCCACTCGTGAACAACGATGGTGCACATGGTACACAGGACAGAGAAGGTACCATCTACCTCACTGCCGGCATGCACAAAATTGCAGTTGCCTACAATGAAATCGCAGGTGGTCAGTCATTCACCCTCTCCTGGAAGAATACTGCAAATGGTATTACTACTGCCACCCAGATCTCCGCTGACTACTTTAAGAAGACTGTGACTAACGGTGCTGTACCTAAATACCCTGGTAACCTGCTGGCGACTGCCACTGCCTATAACAAGATTAAACTGACATGGGCAGACAGCAGCAGCAACGAAACAGGTTTTGAAGTATACCGTGCTACTACTCAGGGTGGACCTTACACCACTGTAGCTACAACCGCTGCAAACGTAACGAGCTATACCGATAGTAACCTTGTAGCTTCTACTACATACTACTACCGCGTTAAAGCAATTAATAAATATGGTAACTCTGGCTTCAATCCTGCTGAAAGCGGTGGCCTGTTCTGGGGTGAATATCCTGGCACTTACAGTACTTTGCCTGCTTTCAACTCACTCACACCATCTATATCCGGTACCACCAATAATATTACCCTGGATGTAAGAGACCGTGAAGATTACTTCGCTCTCAAATTCGATGGGTATATTAATATTCCAACTACCGGCACTTATACGTTCTATACTGCTTCAGACGATGGCAGTAAATTATATATCGGAGGCTTTAGCGAGAGCAAACTGGTAGTGAACAATAATTACCTGCAGGGGACTACCGAACGTTCCGGTACCAAGACCCTAACTGCTGGCAGATATCCTATCACTGTCACTTATTTTGAACAAAGTGGTAGCCAGACATTATCTGCCAGCTATGCAGGCCCTGGCCTCAGCAAGCGCCTCATACCAGACAGTGCTTTCCTCTACAAAAATATGAGGGCGACTACCCTGGCTACACCAGCGATACCTACTGCTCCGACTAACCTGACATTGACTGCTGTAAGTCCAAACAAGATTCAGTTAAGCTGGAAAGATAATTCCACTACTGAAACCGGCTTTGAAATTTACCGTTCTGTAAATGACAGCACAACGTTTAAACTCTTCACCACTGTTGCTGCAAACAGCACGACCACAGCCGTGTACAACGACTCTGCGCTGTTTGCCAACGTGAAGTACTTTTATAAGGTGCGTGCAAAGAATGAAGGTGGTTACTCTCTCTTCACTAACAGCACCGGAATTTACACACTCAACACTCCTCCTGTGATCTCACAGCTGGTCAACCGATCAGTGAGGTATGGCACTCAGCTCGTGCTGAACATCACCGCTACTGATGCAGATGGCGAAACCCTGACGCTCACGGCTGCGAATGTACCTTCCTTCGGAACGTTTGCCAACACGGGGAACGGTACGGCAACGCTGACTTTCAATCCTGCCACTACAAATCAGGGTACCTATGCCAACATTACTGTGACTGCTGCTGACCAGCATAGCGGTACTGCCAGCACTACCTTCACCCTGACCGTGAATGACAACTACACACCAGTGATTGGTACTGTTAATAGTGTAACACTGGCAGAAGCAACTACCTCTTCTATCAGCCTGACCGCTACTGATGGCAACGCAACTGACACCATCACCTGGACCGCCAGCAGCCTGCCTTCTTTCGCTACACTGACTAATAGTGGTAACAATGCGACGATTGCCCTCGCTCCTACCTACATCGATGCAGGTACTTACAATGTGACTGTTAATGCGAACGATGGTAAAGGTGGTATCGATACCAAAACCTTCGTTATCACAGTGACGGATGTGGATCCAAGTCGTACGCTCTATGTGAATTTCTCTGATGGATCTTATCCTCCATCCTCTCCATGGAACAGTACAAACAAGGCACCGGTACAAAACGACCTGTTCCCTAATCTGAAAGATCAGAACAGCGTAGCCACTACCGTAGGTATTAAGATTGTAAGTAACTGGGGCGCACTGGGTAACGGTTCTAACTACTATGGTACCAATACCGGCAACAACTCCGGTGTGTATCCAGACAACGTAATGAGAACTGCTTACTGGACAAACACAACCAAGCAAACATTGAAACTGTATGGCCTGAGTAGCACCAGCAAGTATAGCTTCACTTTCTTTGGTGCACGTGCGGATGTAACTGACAACCGTCTTACTAATTATACCATCGGTACGACTACCGTTTCTTTACAGGCATCCTCCAATACCAAAAATACAGTATCGATCAACAATGTTGCTCCTGATGCGAACAATGAAATCAGCATCGATCTGCAGAATGGTACCGGCTCTGTTTATGGCTACCTGAATGCAATGGTGGTGAAAGTATCTTACGATGATGGTAACGCACCGGCCAAACCCACCAACCTGGCTGTAACCAGCGGTACAACTGGTGTGAACCTCACCTGGAAAGATGTTGCCTTCAACGAAACCGCTTACGAAATCTGGCGCGCTGCCACCAGAACAGGTGCTTACAGCCTGCTCACACCAACAGCCGCTGCAAATGCCGTAAGCTACACTGATACTTCTGCCAGGGCAAACAAGACTTACTTCTACGCTATCAGGGCAATCAATGGAAATGGTAATTCTGCATTCTCTGATACCGTTACAATCACTACCGGCAACAATGCACCTAAACTGGACAGCATTGCAGGTGTAACTATCAAGAATAACGAAACCGCAACCGTTGCCCTCCGCGCTATTGACGATGCCGGCGACATCCTGACACTGAAAGCAACCAACCTGCCTTCATTCGCTAAACTGACTGATAACGGCGATGGTACAGGTGCTATCAGCATCACTCCTGCTGCCGGAAACGTAGGTAAGTATACCGTGACCATCACAGCTACTGACAACAATGGTGGAAGTGCTACAAGAACATTTGTGATCTACATCAGGGATAAGAACCTGACATCACTGTACTTCAACTTCAACCAGACGTTGCCTGCAGACGCACCATGGAATAACTTCAATACTTATCCGTACAATACAGCTGTTATCAATAACGCCATCGACGAAACCGGCGCTGCTACCGCCATCAAGATCGCTGTGCTGGATGCCTTCTCCGGTACCAACGCAAGCGGTGCTTCTACCGGCAACAACAGCGGCGTTTATCCTGACAACGTTATTGCGACCACTTACTACACCAGTGAGTCTACAGCAAGAAGAATCAAGTTCACCGGTTTGTCTTCCACTTACCGCTACAACCTGATCTTCTTTGGTAGCCGTACAGGTAATGATAATAAGAACACTGACTTTACAGTAGGTAGCAACACCGTTACGCTGAACGCTGCGAATAACAGCACCAATACAGTTCAGATCAACGGTATTTCTGCAGACAGCACCGGCGCTATCCAGTTCACTGTGAAACAGTCTACCGGCGCAACTTACGGTTATATCAACTCTGTAGTATTACAATACTACATCGACAACGGTTCTCCGCTCAATCCTACCAACGCTACTGCAATTGCTACCGGCAAAACCAGTATCAATCTGAAATGGCAGGATAACTCAACGAATGAGACCGGGTTCCAGGTATACCGTTCTACTGACAACAGTAACTTCTCCCTGCTGACTACAGTAGGTAACAACGTGAACGCTTATACAGATGCAGGTCTGGGAACAGATACCCGCTACTACTATAAGATCCGCGCTATTAAGGATACTGCCAGTTCTGACTTTACCAATGTAGCAAGTGCTTCTACTTTCATCAACGCTGTGTACATCAATTGTAACGTATACACTCCTGCAGGTTCTCCATGGAACAATACCAACTCCGGCCCTGCCCTGGGTGCTACGTTCCCGAACCTGAAAGATGAAAGTGGCAATAATACCGGTCTGACCATGACCATCACACAGGCCTTCACAGGAGACAACCCTTATGGTATGAACACTGGTAACAACTCAGGTATCTATCCTGACAACGTAATCAGCAGCACCTACTGGGTAGATATCAATGTGAATGGTCAGCTGAAGATCTCCGGTCTGAACCTGGCTAAGCGCTACAACTTCGTATTCTTCGCAAGCCGCGATGGCGACGGAGACAGAACGACCAACTACACCGTTGGTACTACTACTGTTTCGCTGAATGCTTCTTACAACACCAGCAATACCGTTCAGATCAACGATATCGTTCCTGATGCAAACGGTGAAGCGCTCATCAATGTAAAAGCAGGTGGTAACTCCATCTACGGCTACATCGGCGCCCTGGTCATTCAACAGTATACGCCGAACAGCAGCGACCTGGATCCATCCCTGATCATGGCTAAGAAGAACAACTACCTGACAGGTGAGCTGACTAATACTGATGCAACGGACAAAGTGACGCTGACCAATGTTTATCCGAATCCGTTCGTTTCCAGCGTAACCCTGGATATGACAAATGCCGGTAAGACCAGCAGCAACGTGAGCATCGTAGTTTCAGATATTTCCGGTAAGATCCTTTACGCAAGATCACTTGGTAAACTGGATGCCGGCAGTCAACGTATCAATGTCGATCTCAGTACATCTCAGATTCCAGCTGGTCCTTGCATCCTGCGGGTGTTAGATGGAGAAAATGTAGTTAAGACAGTGAAGTTGATTAAGAATTAAGTATTGATAATTACCATTCTTTGATTGATTACTTATTTGTTACCGAAAAAGTCCGGTGTGAACCGGATTTTTTCGGTCCTTTTAGATTAGATTTTTTTACACTTTAAAGAATACGCCGATATGGATTTGATTTATTTATTCAAATCACTACTGAGGAGAAAATGGTTAATCATCATCAGCACGTTTATAGCGGTGCTGGCGGCTTTTTTGTTAACCCTCAACCAGGAAAAACTGTACAAGTCTGTTTCCCAAATTGCTACCGGGTACACCATGAGTGACCAGGTAAAACTTAAAGATGAAAGCTTCAACGTGTATGAAATTGATGTAAAATTCAACAACGCTGTCGAAGCCATCAAGTCACCCCGGGTATTAGGTATGACTGGCTATAGCCTCATGCTCCATGACCTGGAAAACCCTGACAAACCCTACAGGGTACCCTCTGTAGAGGATCGCAAAAACCCTGTTTATCGTAAACTGAACAGGCAGAAGGCGATTGAAATTCTCACCAAAAAATACAACGAAGAACAATTGCTCAGTTCTTTCGATCCCCGGGAAAGGGAGATCCAGGAACTGATGATGATATATAGATATGACCTCGAAACAATGCGCAATGTATTGTACGTAGGTCGGGTACAAAGAACTGACTATATCGATATCCAGTACCGCTCTATCAATCCGGAGCTGAGTGCTTATATCGTGAACCAGGTAGTAACTGAATTCATGCGCAACTATGAATCCAGCCGTAACCAGCAAACCGTTCAGAACATCGAAACACTGAAGAAACTGGTAGACCAGAAGCGGGAAGAACTGGACGCCAAGATTGGTAACATCAAAACAATGGGTACCCTCGATGCCACTGTGGAAAGTTCTAACACACTGGAACAGATCTCCAACTTCGAAAGCAGACTCGCTGACGAAAAAGCCATCCTGAACAGTGCACAACTGGCCAGCCAGCAGGTGACCCAGCGTCTGTCTGAAATGGAAAGAAGCAGCTCACAGAATGCAGCATCTACCAATAGCGCTAATTCAGAGCTGGCCACCCTCCGTGAAAAAATGAATGATGCTTCTAATGAATACCAGAGCAAAGGAGGGACCGATCCGGAACTGTATAATAAATACAAAAAGGCAAGAAACGATTATTCTGCCAAACTGATGGCTATTGCGTCTGCAGCTCCAAGTGCCGCAAGTCCGGGTACCACCAGGGCCGATCTGCAACAGAAGAAAAGCGACCTGGACCTGCAGGTAAGATCTGCCCAACAGAACATTGCTTTTTACGAACAAAAGATCAGACAGCTGAATGGCTCCATGGGCGCTGCTGCGTCAAGAGGTGCAAACAACCTCGCGCTGCAAAAAGAAGTAGAACTGGCACAACAGGAATATGAAAGCATCAAATCCCGTTACGATGCAGCGGTGAACAACAAGATCGCACCGATGGATAACTTCCACCAGATCCTGTATGGTCAGCCTGCGGTTGAACCAGAACCTTCCAAACGTATCATCATTATCGCAATGGCTGGTATGGCCGTAGCGGTGTTCTGCTGTATCCTCATTATCTTCCTGGAATACATTGATGTAAGCATCAAGACGCCGACCCAGTTCCTGCGTATTCTGGAACTGAAACTATTGGGCGTTGTCAACAGGATCAACCTGAAGAAAACGCCACTGGAAGATATCTTTACCGATCCAACCCTCAAACAACATGATACGGCTGCTTTCCGTGAACTCCTGCGTAAGCTGCGTTTCGAAATGGAGCACAGTGGTAAGAAGATCTTCCTGCTTACCAGTGGCAAACCGGGCGAAGGTAAATCTACTATTCTGAAAGCACTGGCATATAGCTTAAGTCTGAGTCATAAGAAAGTATTGATCATTGATACACAGTTCCCACATAACACACTGACACAGGAATTTGAAGCGAAGCCCGTGTTGGAGAGCTTTAATGCTAATGAATTTAATTCCGAAGAGATCGCAGACCTCATCTCTCCTACTGCCATGCCTAATGTATTTATCATTGGTTGTGAAGGTGGCGAATATACGCCTGCTGAAATACTGAAACCAGGCAACCTGCTGGAATACCTGGGTGCACTCACCAGGGAATATGATTACATTCTGCTGGAAGGTGCTGCACTGAATGAACGCGCAGATAGTAAAGAACTGATGCAGTATGCGGATACTATCATTACCGTAGTATCTGCAAGATCAGGTGTGAACCAGACAGACAGAGAGACGATTTCGTTCCTGCATAGTCTGAATGGTAAGTTCAGTGGTGCAATATTTAATTTTGTTGAACCTGAAAATATAGATCTGTAATGAGCACAGCGAAACCGGGCAACAGGCTGGCGTGGATAGATTACGCACGGGGTATTGCCATCATACTGGTACTGTACCGTCACATCTTTGAAGGCATCAGCCGTTCAGGTGTGGAGGCTGCACAGTTTAGCTGGCTGGAAAATGCAAACATCATTTTCTACAGTTTCCGTATGCCCCTGTTCTTCATCCTGTCTGGTGTGTTCATTGGTAAAAGTCTGGCAAAGAGAGGGATGAAAAACCTGATCGTTAATAAATTCAACATCCTGCTGTATCCATATCTTTTATGGTCCGCATTGCAGATCACCATTCAGATTTGCCTGAGTGGACTGGTGAATGCAGACAGGGGGTGGGCGGATTACGGGTATATTTTTATATACCCCCGCCGCATCGATCAGTTCTGGTACCTCTATGCATTATTCAATGTAACAGTGTTGTATATACTTACGAAAGAAAAACTGCGGCTGAAGATCTGGCACCAGCTGGTGATCGGTTTCGCAGCTTATATGTACAGCAGTTATATCTCCGTACATCATATAGATCTCGGCTTTATTTACGACATCTGTCATTTCTATATCTTCTTCGCTATCGGCGAACTGGTTGCGGATCAGATATTGGATAGCACGAAGTATCCACTGTATGGCAGCTGGGGATTGTTTGCCGCCCTCCTGCCCTTCTTTGCCGCAGGCCAGTATTACTTCCTGATGACGAATTTAGGGACGTACAACCTCTTTGTAGAAGAACATCAACCAATATTATTTGCGCTCATCGCCCTTGTGGGTTGTGCATTTATGATCAATATATCATTCCTGTTACAGCGATATGGCAGTGTAAAGCTGCTGCGGGTAGCAGGATTCCATTCACTTTACATTTACGTTTCTCATGTGTTGGTCGCATCGGCTGTGCGTATGTGCCTGGTAAAGGTGTTTCACATCACCTACCTGCCAGTGTTGTTAGTGATCTGTTTATGCTTTGCCGTTGTGATCCCCATCCTGCTGTACAAAGCAGCTATGCGCGCAGGTGCATGGTGGCTGTATAGCCTGGAAAAGCCCATGGAACTTAAATTAAGCTAAAAAATGAGCAACCCGAAATACACCTACTGGCTGAAATCCGGCATCTACAGCGGATTACAGAAAATCGCCGTACTCCTGTTCGGGATCGGCAGTGTGCTGGTATTAACCCGCTCACTGACCAAATCTGACATGGGCGTATGGAACCTCTTTCTCGTATATACCGGTATTATCGAGATCATAAGACAAAGTCTGATTAAAAACGCTGTGATCAAATACATCAATGGTCACGCAGCGGAAGAACACCCCCATATACAGTCCGCTGCTTTATACCTCAATATTGTAATCACAGTCCTGATCGGTATACTGATCGCAGCCTTTATCATTCCCGTGAGCAAGCTATTACAGGCACCCCCATTAGCGATGGTGATGTACCTGTTCCTGCCCGGTTTATTGTTGTTAATTCCCTTCTCTCACTTTGAATGGGTACAGAATGCCAATGCTGACTTCAGGGGTATTTTCTGGGGGTATTTAAGCCGTCAGGGTACGAGTTTCATTTTGATCGTTGCGCATTTGCTGATTGATCATAATATTACCCTCACACACCTTATCGCCTACTTCGATGCAGGTTTGGTATGTGGCACCCTTGTATCGGGGTACTTTGCCCGGAACTTTGTGACCCGTCAGATTAAGTATCATAAGGAATGGTTTACCAGACTCTGGACCTTTGGCAGATGGGTGTTTGGTACGAACGTGAGCGCTTCTTTGTTCCGTAATACAGATACATTTATTATATCTTCTTTTTTAGGAACACCATCAGTCGCCTTGTACAATGTATGTTTGCGTATATCCAATCTCGTAGATGTGCCTTCGCAGGTATTAGGTGATATTTTATTTCCTAAAACAGCGAAGATGATGGAAGACGGAAACCTCCAAATGGTGAAGTACTATTATGAAAGAGCTGTAGGCAGTATTCTCGCTATCGCAGTACCCGCCAGCCTCGCTATTTTATTGTTACCCAGGCTGGTGATCGGCATCATTGCAGGTCAGGGATACATGGAAGCAATACCAATTTTGCAGGTCACTATATTTTATGGCCTGTTTCTGCCATTTATCAAGCAGTTTGGCACTATTATGGATTCAATAGGCCTTCCCAAACTGAATTTTTATGTAATCACTGTAACGGCTATCTGTAATATATTCATCTGCATGTTCTATACCCGGCAGATGGGACTGATGGGCGCTGCTTATGGTACCATGACCTCATATGGCATCTGCTTCATTATCACGCAGACCATACTTTACCGTAAGCTCAATACCAGCCTGCTCAATGTGGGAAAATATATGCTGCAATTCTACCCGGAAGCGATCTCCGTGGTACAGCAACGTTATTTACTAAAATGGAAAGCAAGATGATCAGGAACAGGGATATAATCGTAGTAGGCTTACAGCCCTGGGATATTAAAATCGGGAGTAACTGTAAGAACATGGCGCAGGAACTGTCACAATACAACCGTGTACTGTATGTAAACCGCGCACTTGACAGGATCTCTGCCATCAGATCCAGCGATGACGAAATGGTGCTGACCAGAAAAGCAAGCCTCCGTGGCAACACCAACGATCTGAAGCCTGTCACTGCTTCGCTCTGGACCCTGGATCCACGCACCGTACTGGAATCTATCAACTGGATTCCAGTGCCATCGATCTTTGACAGGATCAACTTAGTCAACAATAAAAGACTCGCCCGCGAAATCAACCAGGCAGCCAAGCGACTGGGATTTAACGATGCGTTGTTGTTTATCGATAATGATTTTTTCCGTGCACAATACCTGCCTGAATTGCTGGAAGGTGTAAAGGAAACGATCTACTATATCAGGGATAACCTGACCAGTCAGCCATATTTCAAAAAACATGGTGTAAGACTGGAACCATTGCTCATGCAGAAAGCTACGATGGTCGCTGCCAATTCAGCTTACCTCGCAGCATATGGTGCAAAGTATAACAAAGCATCTTTTGATATCGGACAGGGTTGTGATTTTGGTTGGACGAAAGAAGAAAATCCACCTTTCAACGATTTCAAAAGGCCTGTGATCGGGTATGTAGGTGCATTGATCACTTCCCGGCTCAACATCTCATTGCTGGAACAGATTGCTACACAACGTCCTGAATGGACACTGGTACTGGTAGGGCCGGAAGACGAGGCATTCCGTAACAGTTCGCTGCATCAGTTGAAGAACGTACACTTCATGGGTGCCCGTCATGGAGGAGAACTTCCATCATGGCTCAGCACTTTTGATGTATGTATCAATCCACAGGAGCTGAATGAGATGACCATAGGTAACTATCCCCGTAAGATAGACGAATACCTGGCACTGGGCAAACCCGTGGTAGCAACAGATACGGTAGCGATGCAGATTTTTGCACCTTATGTATATCTCTGCAAGACAGCAGATGACTACATCACAAACATCCACAACGCCCTGCAGGAAGGTGACAACACCGAACTGCAGGAAGCAAGAAAAGCCTTTGCATTTTCACATACCTGGGAACAGTGTATTGCATTAATGGGGGCATACCTTGAACAAACTCAAAACGTAGAAGCATGAAAGATAACAGGTTTTCAGACGATCGGTTATTAGAGATCACCGTGACACTCTTCATCGGATTCACGTTGTTCTTCCTGGCATTAAAAGTTTTATTCTTCTAAGATATGCGACAATCACTCATCACAAGAGCAGCACCTCTGCGAGGATCCGGTGTACTTGACAAGCCACTGGCCTTTGCCGCTGTGTTAGTAGTTGCCATCAGCATCAGCCTGCTGGTGGGCTACGAAGATTACCGCATAGGTATGATCATCTCAGCAGGTTTGCTGGGTGGCATGGTCACCCTGATCTGTTTGTTCAATACCCGTCTGGGTTTTCTGATCACGACAGTATTGGGTTTCTTTATGTTTTACATTAAGCGCATGTCTGACGATACGCTCCCCATGGGTGTGGCCGTCGATGTACTGACAGCGGTGACCTTCATCGGCGCGTATTATAGAAAGACGATTCATAAGCAGCGCATCTGGCAGTATATGAAGAATCCTGTTTCTTACATGTACATTATGTACCTGGGATTTCTGCTCATCGAATTGTTCAACCCCTCTATGTACTCAGTATCGGGTTGGATATTTACCGTGCGCAAGTTTGTCAACTTCGTGATGATCTATTTTATCGGCCTGTTCACATTCAACAGTGTCAAAGATGTAAAAGATTATCTCAAACTCTGGTTATTCCTGTCCGTACTGTGCGGTGCCTATGGCTGTTTCCAGGAGTGGTTTGGGTTACTGGGCTTTGAAGAGCACTGGGTAGTAAGTGATCCGGTGCGTTACAGACTGTACTTCCAGGGTGGTGAGATCAGGAAGTTCTCCTTCCTCTCCGACCCTACTGCTTATGGCATATTGATGGCGTGCAGCATTGTGTTTGCCATAGTACTGGCCATGACCACACAAAAGCCAAAACAACGTAACTGGCTCATAGTGGGCATTATCATTATGTGCCTGGGTATGGCCTTTTCCGGTACGCGTACGGCTTACTTTATGATACCCGGGGGGCTGGCTATCTATTTTCTGATGACCATCACGAACCGTAGAACATTGCTGTTTATGGCAGGGTTCTTTATGTTTATCGTGGTGCTCATGTTCGGCCCATTTTCCGGCAATAATACGGTAAACCGTATACGTACGTCCTTTCACCTCAAAGATGATGAATCGATGAACGTGAGGGATGAAAACAGGCATCATATACAACCTTATATACTGCGGCATCCCATCGGGGGTGGTGTAGCAACTTCCGGGGTATTGGGTATACAGTACAATCCAGGCCATCCGCTGGCAGGTTTCCCCCCGGATAGTGGTTACCTACGGACAGCACTCGAAACGGGCTGGATCGGGCTAATAATCACCATGACGCTATTCTTTGTGACGCTCCTGGTAGGAGTAAAAGGATATTACCGGGCCAGGACCCAGGAGGTCAGGGCGCTATATGTAGCTATTGTAACAGGGCTATATGCCTACATCATCGCACACTACGCACAGGTGGCCATCGGGCAGATACCCGGCGCATTCTTCTTTTACAGCGCCATGGCCATCATCGTAAAAATGAAAGATTTCGAAACACCTTCTCATACAAATTCAGACCAAGCAAAAACTATAACAACATGAAACAGCACATCAGCATCCTTTTAATTTTCCTCGCTACAGGCCTCACAATGAGCGCACAAAACAAGACTTTACCGTCTACCCCTTCCAAAGATGTATCTGCAGAAGACATCCAGGAAAAACTGGTACAACTCGCTTACGAGAATCCAGACCTTAAAGTAAGAGTATACGAAAAACAAAGAGCAGAATATGAGCTCAATAAAGCAAAGGGTAACTGGCTAAATTACGTGACCCTCAGTGCAAACTTCAATGATGTCACACTGGGTCGCTTCAAAAACTCGGGCGACTATCGTGCACAGGTATACTACCCGCTCTGGAACGTAGGTGTGAATGTGCCATTGGGCTCCCTGGTTGGTAAAGGCGCTGATGTAAAAGTAGCGAGGTCGAATGTAAACATCGCCTCTGCACAGGAAGAATCAGCTAAAAGACAGATCAAAGCAATGGTATTGTCCAAATACCACGACTACCTGATGAACAAACAATTGCTGGCTATGCAAAACGAAATCACTGAAGATGATTTTGCAGCATTCACACAGGCAGAAAGCAAACTGGCGGCAGGCAGCATTTCTTACGAATCATATACATCCGCATCACAGTTGTATAATAATGACAGAACCAAGAAGCTGAATCTGGAAAGAGACCTGGCTAATGTAAAGCTGGAAATCGAAGAGCTGATCGGCGTGAAGCTGGAGACTGTTATCGCCCAGTAACCCGGGCTCATTCATTAAAACTAATTATTTGTCATGGTAAAAAGTACCACTACAATTGTTGCACTCTTGTTCGTAATGTGCATACAAACAGTGAACACCTATGCGCAGCACAGAATGGACAGTATTCTTATTCCGGTAAATCCCTGGAATAAAATAGGGGCATTGCTGCAGCTCCCGGACGATTATAATAAGTCCAAAAAAGAGTACCCCCTGATCGTTTTTCTGCATGGAAAAAGCAAATCAGGACATGATCTGTCTAAGTTATACATGGAAGGTATTCCTTACTGGATCAATAATGGAGAGAAAATAGAAGCTGTAAATCCCGTTGATGGTAAACTGTATAAATTCATTGTTGTTGCGCCACAGGCGCCTAGTTGGGGACTGAAACCAGCAGAGATCAAACGCCTGCTGGACGATGTAGAGAAACATTACAGGGTAGATCGCTCCAGGATATACCTCACTGGTTACAGTGCAGGCGGCTGGGCGACGGTGATGGCTATGACGGATAATGCGACGCTGTCTAACCGTATTGCGGCAGCAGTACCCATGTCGGTAGCAACGATTGATGAAGCGAATATGAAACGCTTTAAGCTGGTAGCAGATGCGAATATCGCCACCTGGTACCTGGCTGGGACGGACGAACCACATTTTCTGGAAGAGTGTGAGCGGTATAAGGATAGTACGAACTCTCATAAGCCAAATCTGGCTAAGCTAACTATATTGGATGGATTTGCACATCATACCTGGAAAGCACTGTATGATACGAAGAATAAGCAGTATGGTATGAATATTTACGAGTGGATGTTGCAATACAAAAAGTAATAAAAATAGAGGGTGTATCCAGGTTAGATACACCCTCTATTAATTCGGATACCTGATGGAAGCAGATTCCATTTAAACGATTCTCAGGAGCTTCATTTATTTATGATACCCCCTCATTTCTCATTCAATTCACTTTTATAAACTTACTGGTTAGTTTCATGGACTTACCATCCGTTATTTCAAGAATATACAGCCCGTTTGCTAAACCACTTACATCAAAGGTTTTCATTACTGTATTCGTGGTACCCAAATAATAAGTACCCCTGATGTACCCGTTGCTGTTAAATATTCTTACAACAAGATTGGCCGTCTCTTTCACCACCAGCTTCAGGTTGAGAGAGGTACTGGCAGGATTAGGATACACCTGCATAGTGACTTCGCTGTCATCCACAGCCGCAGACTTGCCATTCACATACACCGATACTTCGTCGGTGGCGGTGGCGCCATATGTGTCTGTCACGGTGAGACGAAAAACATAAGTGCCTGCCTGTGAGAATGTAATTACCGGTGTTTCAGAAGCCGGATTCAGAATGGTCACTGCAGCAGCAGTTCCACTCACCAATTCCCATTTATAAGAAGAGATATAATTATTGGTAGTAGATCCGGCACCCGTCAGTGTCACTGTATTCACAGTTGGCAGGGTGATGCTCTGATCTGCACCTGCATTGGCCACAAGGCTATTGTTGCTGGCTGCTTTCACAATTATATTGATATCATCGGTTGCAGTTGCCCCATCATCATCAGTCACTGTGAGTCTGAATACATAAGTACCTACATAAGAGAGCTGATTGATATCTGTCTTCGCAGCAGTAGAAGACGGTACAGATGCCGTAGACGGCCCAGATACCTGTGTCCATTTGTAAGATACGATAGCGCCATCACTGTCAGTAGAACCAGATCCATCTATGGTAGTGGTGTTCCTCGGCATCGTGATGGTGATATCGCTACCCGCATTGGCTACAGGTACTTTATTGGCAACAGGTGTAGAAGTAGTCGCAGCTTTTACGGTGATAGTCACAGCATCAGTAGCAGTCGCACCATCATCATCCGTCACAGTCAGGGTAAATACATAAGTTCCCGCAGTTTTCAGGTTAGTGATCACCGGCGAAGCAATGGCTGTATTGCTGATGGTAGTAGTAACAGGACCAGAGGTCTGTACCCATTTGTAAGTTTTGATAGAACCATCGGAGTCTTTGGAACCTGTACCATTCAGGGTAACAGTGGTCGTAGGCAGGGTGATGGTTTGATCTGTACCAGCATTGGCAGTAGGTGCTACATTCGCAATAGTCGCAGCTTTTACGGTGATAGTTACAGCATCAGTAGCAGTCGCACCATCATCATCCGTCACAGTCAGGGTAAATACATAAGTTCCCGCAGTTTTCAGGTTAGTGATCACCGGCGAAGCAATAGCTGTATTGCTGATGGTAGCAGTAACAGGACCAGAGGTCTGTACCCATTTGTAAGTTTTGATAGAACCATCAGAGTCTTTGGAACCTGTACCATTCAGGGTAACAGTGGTCGTAGGCAGGGTGATGGTTTGATCTGTACCAGCGTTGGCAGTAGGTGCTACATTCGCTGCATTCACAGTAATGGTGACAGCATCAGTAGCAGTCGCACCATCATCATCCGTCACAGTCAGGGTAAATACATAAGTTCCCGCAGTTTTCAGGTTAGTGATCACCGGCGAAGCAATAGCTGTATTGCTGATGGTAGCAGTAACAGGACCAGAGGTCTGTACCCATTTGTAAGTTTTGATAGAACCATCAGAGTCTTTGGAACCTGTACCATTCAGGGTAACAGTGGTCGTAGGCAGGGTGATGGTTTGATCTGTACCAGCGTTGGCAGTAGGTGCTACATTCGCTGCATTCACAGTAATGGTTACAGCATCAGTAGCGGTAGCGCCATCATCATCCGTCACAGTCAGGGTGAATACATAGGTGCCTGCAGCAGTGAGTTTAGTCAATACCGGCGAGGCGATGGCCGTACTGCTGAAAGTGGCAGTTACAGGACCCGAAGTTTGTACCCATTTGTAAGTTTTAATGGTTCCGTCACTATCAGTAGATCCGGTACCATTAAGTGTAACAGTTGTAACGGGCAAAGTAATGGTCTGGTCAGTACCTGCACTGGCAGTGGGCGCTACATTTACAGCAGTACCGGATGCATATTCATCGGCACCTACATCGTATGCGCTGCCTTGTGGGCGGGCGTTGCCATCTATATCAATTTTGAAATAAGCGCTTAGATCCTTGCCCTGGTCGATGGCAGGAGAACCCGTTGCCAGGTGGAAATTCTTATTAGCTGCATCTACAAACTTCACAGTCGCAGCATCCGGATAGTTCAGTCCATTTGCAGATGTGTATGAAATACCGGATTGAATAGTCAGGTATGCGAGTGCTCCCCTGGAAGCCAGTGAACCAGGTTTTACCGCAAGGTTGTTGACAAAGAGGTTGCCGGTACCATCTGTACCATTTGAATTCTGCATACGGATCGCATCTCTGCCTGAGTTGACGATGGTGTTGTTCATTACATACACCTGCAGTGGTTTGTAGTTCTGTTTGGTAGGGCGGTCATCGATGAAGATGGCATCCTGGCCTGCACTGGTACCATCTATACCACAATCGCTGAGGATGTTGTTGTAAACGTAACTCAGACCTGTACCGAATATTTCAATACCGTTACCGGTACCTTTGATCACCGTGTTGTTGTAGACCTTACCATTGGACTCACCCCCAAGGATGATACCCGCCTGCTGGCTACCTTTGTTTTGAACACCGTAGTTAGATACCTTATTATTATAGATCTCTACATTCTCAGGTGCGGAAGCTACCTGGATACCATCCCAACCTGTATTGGCAGTGATAACATTGTAAATTTTCAGGTTATAAATACGTGGAGGTAACAAGGTGGTAGATACACCGTTGCAGGTAGACGTTTCACCATTTGGCGCGGTGTTACCAATGTACATACCCTCGCCGGTTACATCGTGTATATAAAGATCATGCAGTTTTACATTTCTGATAGCGAAAGTTGGATACTGGTTGTTGACATCGCAATCAGGGTTTACTTTTGCCATCACCCCTACTTCAGAGCCGGTGATCTCAAAGTGATCCGCTTCATAATCGGTACATCCCTTGCTGATACCAAGACCTACGTTCAGTTTCTTGCTCACTCCGTCTACACTAAAGCCATAAGTGTCTGAACTACCTGTACCCGTTACTTTGAAATATTTGGCATTGTTGAATACAAAACCATAGCTACCACCATTCCCTATTTTTACCTGGCCACCGCAGTTGATGAATACGATTGGTTTGGCAGTGGTACCGGTGATGTTGAAGAACTGGATATAGTCGTAACTACCTGACTGGATACATACGGTATCACCTGGTTGAACACCCAGGTTGTTACCATTAATATATGCACCGCCATCCGTACCTGGTGTAATGAGGAACTTGCAACTGGCGCAGGCGGTCTTGCCACCGGTAGCGGCATTTACGGTTACGGTGACTGTTTTGCTGCTGCTACCTGTAGTGTTCTTCACGGTCAGTGTAAACACATAGGTACCAGCTATCAGGTTGCTGGCAGTGATCTTCGCAGTGCTGGTGCTGCTCAGTGTAGCAGTAGAAGGACCTGAAGTTTGTGCCCATGTATAACTGGTGATGGTACCGGTAGAAGAAGAACCGTCTAAAGCAGTGCTGTTGGTAGGTAATGTAATGCTCAGGGAAGAAGAGGCGACTGCTGCCACCGGAGCGGCTGTTGCAGCGGCTTTCACCACTACTGTTACAGTCTGTGAACTACTCCCGGCAGAATTAGATACCGTTAGTTTAAAAACATAAGTGCCGGCAACGAGGTTGCTGGCAGTGATCTTTGCAGTGCTGGTACTGCTCAGTGTAGCAGTAGAAGGACCTGAGGTTTGCGTCCATGCATATGTAGTAATGGTGCCGGTAGAAGTGGAACCATCTAAAGTAGTACTATTCGTTGGTAAGGTTATGGTCAGGCTGGAAGAGGCTACGGCAGCTACAGGAGCGGATATGGTAGAAGAAACGTTGTTGCGGCTGTATTGAAGCATCCATTCGTAAATGTTAGGATTCTGGTAAGTGTGGTTGGGATCATATGCTTTGTCCCAAACATCATCGCTGTGTGTACCACCGCTGTATTCGGTAGCAATAGGTGTGATAGATGGACTACACGCCTTCATATCAGCGATGTAATCACGTTGGTTGCCAATAAAGCTGTCGCTGGTGCCACAGAGCATCCATACAGCAAGTTTGCTGCTGGCGACATTACATAGTCCTGCAAATTTATTTGCATCAATTGCTGCTGAAGACACGGGTACGATAGCAGCCAGGTTATCTGAATAGGTTGTACCGGACGCGATGTAATTTAATACACCATAACCACCGGCACTTAACCCGGTCAGGTAAATACGGGATGCATCTACTCTGTACTTTGATTTAATATCATTCAGTAGACTTTGCACCATGGTCTCACTTGCCCATCCATTGGGGATTTGCGGAGATACCACGATAAATTTAAACAACTTTCCATTGACTGTATACTGCATCTTTGCACCGTTTGCAATTACCTTTGGTACACCATGCGCTAATACAGCGTTGACATCAGTTCCCCCCTCTCCTACGCCATGCAGGAAAATTAAAAGAGGATAACTGGTCGATGTACTGTTGTAATCATCCGGTAAATGCAGCCAGGCACCTGTAGTTTGGCTGGTGCCTAGTTTTACAGTGATCGCAGTCTGGTCTCCCTGGGCTTTCAATACATAGGGATAGACAGATGCGGTTAATAACAGACAGGCACATATTAGTAGCCTGACAATAGGTAGGTTCTTCACGTTTGGTTAAAATTTAGTAGCGTTTTACAATAGCCAACATTTTTTTTAATAGTACATTGTTTCGATCTGATGTGTCTCAATCGTCCCGAGCAAAAATAGGATACATATTTGTTTTTTAATAAAAAAAACAAATATAAAGTATTAAATAATCTATATTTATTAAATATACGTAACACTTTGAAGAGAAACAAGATGTACTTTAATCTTCACCTCCGTTTTTTTTGATTTAATTCCATGCTAAAAATGTTATCCATTTTAGCTGAGACACAGGGATCATTTTAACTGTTTCGACTTAGGATATGTGTGTAGTAATTCTTTATTTGAAGTTATAAATTCCCCTTTTATAGAAAACACCATTGTTGTATAATTTGTTTTCTTTTTCTTCAATTAGGGTCACATTACAAATTTACATAGAGATAAAATTTACTTATATACTAGGCTTCATTAGTTATATAGCAAGGTTCATTCATTAATCTTATAGTATACTTCATTCTTAATTAGGGTGTGCTGAATAAGTATTAATCTATTGTTAATCAATGTTGTATGGCCTGTTTTTTGCTTGAATAGTGTATAAATATTGAATGAATCATCTCCAAAAGCATGCAGCCATGATACGTTATACACCTGCAAAACAATTGACATTAGAAGGTTTTTCCACACCCTTCTCGCAGCAGTTATCCACTTCCAACAGGTGGGTTATACTCGCTGCAAAGATTCCGTGGGACAAACTGGCGGATGTGTATTATAAAAAGATGCGGGCTGATTTCGGAGCGCCAACCTTGAGTGCGCGGATGGTAATTGGTGCGGTGATCATCAAACATATACTGAATATAGACGATCGTGAGGTAGTAGAGCAGATCACAGAAAACATATATCTGCAATATTTTGTAGGTCTAAGCAGTTTTCAACAGGAAGCTCCCTTTGATGCATCGCTGATGGTCAGTATTAGAAAACGGTTAGGCGTAGAGGTGATGTCCAGGTTGAATGAGATTATCTTGCAGGAAGCGGGATTAACCAAAGCGAAAGAAGAGAAAACATCGGATGCCGGCAGTAAGGATGAAAGTGATGGGGATGGAGGAGAGAGCAATAAAGTTGGCTGCCAGGCGGATGCAGAGATAGTAAAAGAAACGCCATCTGAAGGACTATCAGGAACATTGATGTTAGACGCGACGGTGTCAGAGCAACAGATCGATTATCCAACGGATATTAAGTTATTAAATGAGGGGCGCCGTCAATTGGAAGGGATAATAGAGCGGGGATGTCTGGCTGCTGAACTGATTATGCCGCGGATGTATCGCAATATAGCCAGGAAGCAATATTTGAACATTGCCAAAAAGAAAAACAAAAGCAAAAGAGACATACGCAGGGGTATCCGTCAGCAATTGCAATATGTTAAGCGGGATTTAAAGTATATCAACTGGCTGATTGAAACAGGACCTACTTTTAAGGAGACATTGAAACCGAAAGAGTGGACGTTAATACAAGTGATCCAGGAAATGTATCGTCAGCAGGTAGAGATGTATAAGAAAAGAGAACAGAAAATATCTGATCGGATTGTAAGTATCTATCAACCGCATGTGCGTCCGATGCCGAGAGCAAAGACCGCGTATCAACGGAGTTTGGCAGCAAGCAACTGGTTTGTTGAAAGATGGTTACACACATATTGAGAAGCTGAGTTGGGATAATTACAATGAAGGAGGATTACTAATCGAATGCCTGGAAACCCATAAACGCTTGTTTGGGTGTTATCCGGAGCGGGTATTAGGAGATCAGTTGTTCGGCACACGTGAAAACCGACGATACATGAAGGAAAAAGGGATCCGTTATGTTGGCAAGCCATTGGGTCGGCCCTCATCAGATAGTAAGCAGCAAAAGCGATTATTGCAAAAGCAGATGCCGGAACGAAATGCGATTGAAGGGAAATTTGGACAGGGGAAAAATGCATACGGTCTGGGTAAGATCAAGGCCCGTCTTAAGGATACAGCTGAGAGTTGGGTGATGTCTATTTACTTTGTTATGAATCTGCTTAAACTGGCAGCAGGTTCTTTTTTGTCATTACTCCAAATCTATTACTGGCTGGTAACAGAGGGTTATTTAACGATAATGGTGAGTTGCCCGGATGCACAACTTAGACCTCGATATATGAGACGTATGGAATGGTAAATAGCAAGGTGTCAAAATGAAATATAATTCATCGGAAAACTTATTCAGCAGACCCTAATTAGCAGGGTTCATTCATTAATCATATAGTATACTTCATTTCTTAATTAGCAGGGTTCGTTCATTAATCTTATAGTATACTTCATTTCTTAATTAGCAGGATTCATTCATTAATCATATAGTATACTTCATTTCTTAATTAGCAGGGTTCATTCATTAATCATATAGTATGCTTCATTTCTTAATTAGGGTCTGCTGAATAAGTTTTCCGATGAATTATATTTCATTTTGACACCTTGCTATTTACCATTCCATACGTCTCATATATCGAGGTCTAAGTTGTGCATCCGGGCAACTCACCATTATCGTTAAATAACCCTCTGTTACCAGCCAGTAATAGATTTGGAGTAATGACAAAAAAGAACCTGCTGCCAGTTTAAGCAGATTCATAACAAAGTAAATAGACATCACCCAACTCTCAGCTGTATCCTTAAGACGGGCCTTGATCTTACCCAGACCGTATGCATTTTTCCCCTGTCCAAATTTCCCTTCAATCGCATTTCGTTCCGGCATCTGCTTTTGCAATAATCGCTTTTGCTGCTTACTATCTGATGAGGGCCGACCCAATGGCTTGCCAACATAACGGATCCCTTTTTCCTTCATGTATCGTCGGTTTTCACGTGTGCCGAACAACTGATCTCCTAATACCCGCTCCGGATAACACCCAAACAAGCGTTTATGGGTTTCCAGGCATTCGATTAGTAATCCTCCTTCATTGTAATTATCCCAACTCAGCTTCTCAATATGTGTGTAACCATCTTTCAACAACACCAGTTGCTTGCTGCCAAACTCCGTTGATACGCGGTCTTTGCCTCTCGGCATCGGACGCACATGCGGTTGATAGATACTTACAATCCGATCAGATATTTTCTGTTCTCTTTTCTTATACATCTCTACCTGCTGACGATACATTTCCTGGATCACTTGTATTAACGTCCACTCTTTCGGTTTCAATGTCTCCTTAAAAGTAGGTCCTGTTTCAATCAGCCAGTTGATATACTTTAAATCCCGCTTAACATATTGCAATTGCTGACGGATACCCCTGCGTATGTCTCTTTTGCTTTTGTTTTTCTTTTTGGCAATGTTCAAATATTGCTTCCTGGCTATATTGCGATACATCCGCGGCATAATCAGTTCAGCAGCCAGACATCCCCGCTCTATTATCCCTTCCAATTGACGGCGCCCCTCATTTAATAACTTAATATCCGTTGGATAATCGATCTGTTGCTCTGACACCGTCGCGTCTAACATCAATGTTCCTGATAGTCCTTCAGATGGCGTTTCTTTTACTATCTCTGCATCCGCCTGGCAGCCAACTTTATTGCTCTCTCCTCCATCCCCATCACTTTCATCCTTACTGCCGGCATCCGATGTTTTCTCTTCTTTCGCTTTGGTTAATCCCGCTTCCTGCAAGATAATCTCATTCAACCTGGACATCACCTCTACGCCTAACCGTTTTCTAATACTGACCATCAGCGATGCATCAAAGGGAGCTTCCTGTTGAAAACTGCTTAGACCTACAAAATATTGCAGATATATGTTTTCTGTGATCTGCTCTACTACCTCACGATCGTCTATATTCAGTATATGTTTGATGATCACCGCACCAATTACCATCCGCGCACTCAAGGTTGGCGCTCCGAAATCAGCCCGCATCTTTTTATAATACACATCCGCCAGTTTGTCCCACGGAATCTTTGCAGCGAGTATAACCCACCTGTTGGAAGTGGATAACTGCTGCGAGAAGGGTGTGGAAAAACCTTCTAATGTCAATTGTTTTGCAGGTGTATAACGTATCATGGCTGCATGCTTTTGGAGATGATTCATTCAATATTTATACACTATTCAAGCAAAAAACAGGCCATACAACATTGATTAACAATAGATTAATACTTATTCAGCACACCCTAATTAGCAGGGTTCATTCATTAATCTTATAGTATACTTCATTCTTAATTAGCAGGGTTCATTCATTAATCTTATAGTATACTTCATTGCTTAATTAGCAGGGTTCATTCATTAATCTTATAGTATACTTCATTTCTTAATTAGTAGAGTTCATTCATTAATCGTATAGTATACTTCATTTTTTAATTAGCAGGGTTCATTCATTAATCTTATAGTATACTTCATTTCTTAATTAGCAGGATTCATTCATTAATCTTATAGTATACTTCATTTCTTAATTAGCAGGGTTCATTCATTAATCGTATAGTATACTTCATTTCTTAATTAGCAGGATTCATTAATCTTATAGTATACTTCATTTCTTAATTAGCAGGATTCATTAATCTTATAGTATACTTCATTGCTTAATTAGCAGGGTTCATTAATCTTATAGTATACTTCATTTCTTAATTAGCTGTATTCACTACCTATATAGCCCCTTGCTCTTACCAGTATTATACCTACCCTTACCGCCTGATCTGGTCCTTATTCGTCACCTGTTGTATTTTGTTCAATAGTAAGATCCCTTTTACTGCAGCATTGATACTTACCGTTGGTCTTTCGCAATTAAAACGGTGTAAGATCTTTGGATTGAAATCTTTCTTTTGATTGCCTGTACCAAAGATCACATCAATGGGATCAGGCCCTTCTAATAAAGTATTGAAAAATATCTTACTCACTCCCGCATCTGTATGAGGAAATGCAAATGCCCTGTAAGGCAGGTTAAAATGCTGTACAAGGAAGTCTACAGATTGTCTTGTCTGAAAGAGTTGTTCATCCAGTGTAAGCTGGCTATAATAAGGGTGATCAATACTATGCCCGCCAATTGCAAAACCCTGTTGTACCAGTGTGTCTACTTCATCCAGCATAAGGAACGGCTTTTCTTTCTCCAGGTATTGTGCAAAGGAAATCCCTAATATCCTCCCTATTTCATCTGCCTGTCTTTTTGTGTTGCAAGTGATTTTTTTAATAGCAGGAATGAGTGATGCTTCATCAGTTTGCAGATAAGCATACAATTGATCAAGCGTTGCCTTTGAATGATGCGTCGTTAGTATACTTTCGATAATCAAACTAAGCTTGAATTTATAAAACAGGCTTTTATTATCAAGAAATGCACTATTCAGGAAAAACGCTGCTGGTGCACCTTTGCGAAGTAACATAGGAGCGATGATATCTTTTACTTCACGCAGCCCATCGTCGAAAGTGAGCAGGAAAGAACCGGTTGGTAATGCCTGTCCTGTTTTTAATGCATGAATGATATCCTGTAAAGTAACTGGGGTAAATCGTCTGAGCAGGTAATCGAGATCTTTTTCAAATGCTTTGGTGCCTTTCCAGGGATAGAGGTGTTTGATATGTGGAACAGGTGCATCGCTCACCAGGTGATGATAGGGAAGCAATAAACTATCCGGACGTCGTTGTTTCAATACGGCAAGGGGTAACAGTTGCGCAGCACTGTAAAAGACATTTTTTACCAGGCTCATATATTGTGTTAAATGTTCTTAAAGGTATGAATAATTTTCTCTTGTGAATAAAGAGGTATATCATACTTCTGATTTACACTCTTCTGTGCGGACTACTTTACACAACGTACTATTTTATTGCATAGACATCACCTTCACCCTATGCTGCGTTCCCCACTCTGCCAATACCTGTATCACCGGCTTCAGCGAATCACTATACGCCGTCATCTCATATTTCCCCTCCTCCTCCTTCCGGATTAGCCCATTCATTTCCAGCTCCTGCAACTCTCTCGACAACATTTTCGGTCCTATGCCCACCAGCTCCCGCTGCAAATCCATAAACCGCTTTCCTCCCATTGCGAGGCACCCCAGGATCGTCACTTTCCACTTACCACCAATGATATCCAGGGTATCCTGAATAGCCAGCAATTGCCGCTTACAATCATAAATTTTTTCACCGGGACAAACCATATAAGAATTATTTTTTATTATTTTCATTCCCCTCATGGAAGCACTTCCATAAAGGGTAGTATTCACTATTGTAAAGTTAACCTATTTACTTTTGTTCAAAATCATCAATATGGAATTTGAAGTTATCATCATCGGAGGAAGCTACGCAGGGTTACAGGCAGGAATGACACTCGGCCGCGCACTTAGAAAGGTTTTGATCATTGATAGCGGCAAACCCTGTAATGCACAAACTCCGCATTCACACAATTTCCTAACGAGAGATGGAGAAACGCCAGCCGCCATTGCAAAAATAGCACTGGAACAACTCAAAACATATACCACCGTTCAGGTACTCCATGGCAAAGCTGTACTAGGTGAAAAAACCAACCACGGATTTTCTGTTACAACGGAGGCCGGCGAAAAATTCACTTCAAAAAAACTCATTCTTACCACAGGTGTCAAAGACATCATGCCTGAGATACCAGGCGTAGCAGCATGCTGGGGGATTTCTGTCATTCACTGCCCCTATTGCCATGGGTATGAAGTAGCTAATCAGCCAACCGGTATATTAGGTAATGGAGAAGGTGGTTTTGAAACAGCGAAACTGATACAGCACTGGACAAAAGATCTAACTCTGTTTACGAACGGGCCGATCACTATGACAGCTGAAATGGTAGCACAGATAAAGAGAAAGAATATCCATATCATTGAGACACCTGTGAAAGCCATCATTCATGACAACGGACAGTTAAATGCTGTGGAACTGACGGATGGTACCCAGGTATCGCTTAAAGCAGTCTATGCCCGTTTACCGTTTATACAGCACTGTGATATACCGGCACAACTGGGATGTGAATTAACAGAAGCAGGGCATATTAAAGTAGCTGATTTTGGAAAAACATCTGTTGAAGGTGTGTATGCAGCCGGGGATAATTGCAGTATGATGCGTGGTGTGGCCAATGCAGTATCAGCAGGACTGGCGGCAGCAGCATTTGTAAACAGGGAATTGATCTGGGAAGAATTTGAAAATGCCTGATAATGGTGCATATCAGCGGGCATGAGCTGGTCTGGCGCCATCCTTTATGGCCCCCTGCATATGTTCCTTATTCACAAAGTGACCTGGCAAAAAGGGAACCGGACCTACAGGAAACACCTGGTTGCCGAATTATTGGCCATTATCGCCTTCGTAAGCGGGGTATTCCTAAAAGAACTGTCACCAGCCGGCCGCAGGCCCACCCACATAAAAAAAACCGCTTTCGCCAAAGGTGAAAGCGGTTTTTTTTATCTATTTAAATCAATTACAGGCTAAACGCTGCCTTCACCTTATCCACATAATCCAGCTTCTCCCATGTAAACAACTCCACTTCCACACTCTTCTCATGCTTCTTACCCTTGTTGAATACCTTGGTCACCACCTTGCTCTCACGACCCATATGGCCATAAGCAGCAGTATCGCTATAAATAGGATTACGCAGTTTCAAACGCTGCTCGATCGCATAAGGACGCAGGTCAAAGATCTCTTCCACCTTACGTGCAATCTCACCATCAGTCAGATCCACCTTGGCAGTACCACGGGTATCGATGAACAAACCACAAGGTTTAGCCACACCAATCGCATAAGACACCTGTACCAGCACCTCATCTGCCAGACCTGCAGCAACCAGGTTCTTAGCAATGTGACGGGTAGCATAAGCAGCAGAACGGTCTACTTTGGAAGGATCTTTACCAGAAAACGCACCACCACCATGTGCACCTTTACCACCATAAGTATCCACAATGATCTTACGGCCTGTCAGCCCAGTATCACCATGAGGACCACCGATTACAAATTTACCGGTTGGGTTGATGTGGTAAGTAATTTTATCATTGAACAGCGCTGCCAGTTCCGGCTTCAGCTGTGCTTTTACACGTGGAATAACGATGTTGATCATATCTTCCTTGATCTTAGCCAGCATCTTTGCTTCTGCATCAAAATCATCGTGCTGTGTAGAGATCACGATTGTATCGATACGTACAGGCTTGTTATCGTCAGAATACTCGATCGTTACCTGTGATTTTGCATCCGGACGCAGGTAGGTGATCTCCTTGTTTTCGCGACGGATCGCAGCCAGTTCGATCAGCAGTTTGTGCGCCAGATCCAGTGCCAGTGGCATATAGTTTTCGGTCTCCTTGGTGGCGTAACCGAACATCATACCCTGGTCGCCAGCACCCTGTTCTTCCGGGCTCTTGCGCTCTACACCCTGGTTGATGTCTGGAGACTGCTCATGAATGGCAGAGAAGATACCGCAGGAGTTAGCCTCGAACATGTATTCACTTTTGGTATACCCTATCTTGCGAATTACCTCACGCGCAATTTCCTGCACATCCAGGTAAGCTTCGGATTTAACTTCTCCTGCCAGTACCACCTGACCGGTAGTCACCAACGTCTCACAAGCAACTTTAGAAGCCGCATCATAGGCTAAGAAATTATCAATCAATGCATCTGATATCTGATCGGCAACTTTATCCGGATGTCCTTCGGATACTGATTCTGAGGTAAATAAATAAGGCATAAAATAATTGAATTTCGGCTTTAAGATTAGTAAATCTAGTACAATTTACCATATTTTAGTCATTTGGTGGTATGCCTAATGGTAAACTGGGGCAAAAATAAGTCATTTGACTATATTCCAGTATTTTGATAGGGAAAATATTCGTTAAAGGGGTGGGAAATTTATACCCCCCCCAAAAGCGTAGTCTCAAAATAAAATTAAGGTTGGAGATTCGGGGTGAACAACAGTTCGTCTCTGGCAGGGTCAGCATGAAAAGGGGGTGTATCAAAAGTATGATACACCCCCTTTTTCAAATTCGATTAAATGCTTTATTTACCAAGCAACTGTGAGTACAGCTGCAGATAATCTGCTAAATCTTCATTTTCTTTCTTGTATGGCAGTACAATCTTACCCTTATCGGCTTTCAGGTCATCCACCACCTTCTTTTCTGTCTTTTCACCAGCCAGTATTACCGCATCTGCATATTTTGCAGCGCCTCTGTTCAGGGCAGTATTTGTACCTTCTTTGTACAGTTCAATGTCTTTTTCCTTGATTTGATTGCTGATGGTGGCCTTTTTAACAAAGCCGGCACCCAGGTTTTCCTCAAAAGAATTAGGTTCTAAAGAGTACACCACCTTGGAATGCGCGAATACAGGCTCCTTCTTATAGGCTGTCTTCAGGTACAGTGGGATCAGGGATGTCATCCAACCGCTACAGTGGATGATGTCCGGAGGCCAACCGAACTTTTTTACCGTTTCTAATGCTCCTTTACAGAAAAATACAGCACGCGCAGCGTTGTCATCATAGAACTGATCATTCTCGTCCGTAAATAACGCTTTTCGCTTAAAGTAATCCTCATTGTCAAGGAAATACACCTGCAAACGGGCATTTGGCAACGAAGCAACCTTGATAATCAGTGGATAATCATCTCCTTCAATCACGATGTTAATGCCAGACAATCGTACCACCTCATGCAGTCGGTGCCTTCTCTCATTGATAATGCCAAAACGGGGCATGATCACCCGCACTTCCAGCCCTGACTCATTGGATTTAATTGCCATCTTATTGACCATAGCCGCATAATCTGTGAGTTCCAGATAAGGCGACATCTCCTGAGCAATAAAAAGAATTCGTTTCTTTGTGGACATCTAATGCTGATATTAATGCAGTAAATTTAAATTTGGTTTGCAAAATTACGGATTTTTACCGGAAGAAAAGACAAATTGGCACTTTTAACATCCTTTTAAGCAATAAATTATGTATTTATTCAAACGGAAAGAAGAACTGGAAAGGCATTTAACGACAGCACGGCACGCAGGGAAACGCATTGGTTTTGTGCCAACTATGGGCGCTTTGCACCGGGGACACATCTCCCTGATCAATGCTGCAAAAGAAAATTCTGACCTGGTGGTTTGTAGCATCTTTGTAAATCCCACACAGTTCAATGATCCAAAAGACTTCGAAAAATACCCTGTCACCATCGACCAGGATGTACTGCAACTGACAGAAGCGGGGTGTGATGTATTGTTCCTGCCATCTGTGCAGGAAATGTACCCGGATGGACTGACTGCCAAAATGCAGTATGACTTTGGCACGCTGGAAACGGTCCTGGAAGGCGCAGCTAGGCCGGGCCACTTTCAGGGAGTTGGGCAGATTGTGCACCAGTTGCTGAACCTGGTGCAGCCTGATAAATTATTTATGGGACAGAAAGATCTACAGCAGTGCCTGATTATAAATCGATTGCTTAAAATTATTGATTCGCATGTAGAATTGGTAATATGCCCTACACAAAGGGAAAATGATGGGTTGGCAATGAGTAGCCGCAACATGCGCTTAAATACAACTGAAAGGGTCAATGCCCTCCGTTTATACCAGGCGTTGTCTTATATCAAGCACCATTATAAGAAGGAAGGCTTTAAAGAGATGAAGGAAAAAGCTATTAATGAACTGAAAACCAGTGGATTTGAAGTGGATTATGTGGAATTGATCAGCATTCTGGAAGATGGGTCTGTTATTTTCCCGGAAACGGCGGCGACTACGCCTTTGTATGCGGTAGTGGCGGCAAAGGAAGTGGGTAGCGGGGTAAGGTTAATAGATAATATCATGTTATAAATGAAGAAGTTGCATCAATATAAATCAACTTCCACCAGGTACCTGCATTAAAAGAGAGGCCGTATCTTATTTATGATACGACCTCTCTTTCATCAGTTACCTACATGAGACTGATCACCTTTTGTCACATTCATTTATTTTACCGTAACTTTGCAGCCGCACGCAGAATTACGTTATGCAGATTGAAGTATTAAAGTGTAAAATACACCGCGCAGTTATCACGGAAGCAAACTTACAATACGTAGGTAGCATCACCATCGATGAAGATCTGATGGATGCGGCCGGCCTGATCGAATACGAAAAGGTACAGGTAGTCAACGTGAATAATGGCGAACGCCTGGAAACCTACGTTATCAAGGGAAAACGTGGTTCAGGGCTGATATGTATGAATGGCCCGGCAGCTCGTCTCTGTGCGGTAGGTGATATAGTTATCATCATCTCCTATTGTACAATGGACTTCGAAGAAGCCAAAAAACATACACCAATCGCTGTTTTTCCAAAAGAAAATAATAAATTGTAAGTGCAACCCTTAAATCAGACCTTCTATGCCCAAATCGCTCAGAACTATTATCAATTTTGCAATATTTTTAGCGATAGGTTTAGGTTTGATCTGGTTAGTTACACACAATCTAACTGCACAGGAAAAGGAAGATATCATCCGTAGCTTCCGAAAAGCCAATTACTGGCTTATCATACCCGTTATTATTGTTGGTATAGCAAGTCACTGGTTCCGCGCCGTACGCTGGAAATTACTCATGGCACCACTGGGTTATCATCCCAGTACCATGAATACTTTCTTTGCTGTGATGGTCGGCTACCTGGCTAACCTTGCCATTCCCCGCCTGGGAGAAGTAACCCGTTGCGGCATCGTGGCCAAATACGAAAACATCCCTGCGGAGAAACTGGTTGGTACCATGATCGCCGAAAGAGCAGTCGATATGCTGGTGCTTTTACTACTCATGCTTGTAACGGTGTTATTACAGCTGGATACAGTCGGTGTTTTCTTCACCCAACACATATGGCAACCTTTACAGACCAAACTGGGTAATGCCGGTGGTAGCCGTACCTGGATACTGGCAGGCATTGTAATAGTAGTGGTCGTACTGGGTATTATCGCCTTCCGTATCATCGCCCGCTCCAAAGTGGGCAATAAGGTTAAACAGATATTCAGAGGCGTATGGGAAGGCGTTCTTTCCATTGGCAAAATGCAGAAAAAAGGCTGGTTTATATTTCACTCCCTCTTTATATGGGTATTGTACTTTACCATGATGTACCTGGGCTTCCTTTGTATGGACGAAACCAGGTCACTGGGTGTAGGCGCCGCCCTTTCAGTACTGTGCTTTGGTAGTATCGGTATGATCGCCACCCAGGGCGGCATTGGTGCTTACCAGATCTTAGTACAGCAAACCCTCCTCTTATATGGTATCCATGCCACTACCGGCTACGCTTTCGGCTGGATCGTATGGCTGGCACAGACCCTGATGGTAATTGTAATCGGCTTCGCCAGCATGATTGCCCTCCCGATCTATAACAAAGGAAACCGCACACCTGTAGCTGAGTAATCATCCATAATTCCTTATCTTTAAGTGTAATATCACAAATTTAACATTGGATTTTCCTCAAAATCTGGTATTGTTGTGATTATGGTTATATCATCATATAACCCACACCGTTAATTTGCCCTTTTAAGATGCGATTGTCCAAAAGTGAGCCTTTAGATACTTTTACTCAAGATCAGGAGATGGAAAAAAAGACGAACAGCAAGAAAAATGCGCCAGAAAAAAAGAAAATGATCCCCCGGGACGTTAGCTGGCTCGCCTTTAATGCCAGAGTATTACAGGAAGCAGCTGACCCCAGTGTTCCATTACATGAACGTATTCGTTTCCTCGGTATCCATTCCAATAACCAGGATGAATTTTTCCGCGTACGCGTAGCCACCCTTCGAAGAATGCTCTCTGTAGGCAAATCTGCCCGTATGCACCTGGAAGAAAACCCGGAGCAGATCCTCAACGATATCCATGATCTGGTTATAGATCAGACCCGTGAGTTCGACCGCATCTGGGACGAAATTGAAGATCAGCTGAAAGAACAGAAGATCTTTATCCGTACAGAAAAACACCTCAGTAAAGAGCAACAGAAATTCGTGCTTACCTACTTTAATGAGCAAGTGCGTACCAATATCATCCCACTGATGATAGAAAGTATCCAGCAATTCCCATTACTGCGCGATAAATCTATTTACCTGGCCATCGTTCTGGCTAGGCAGGATAACTCTGTCAGGCAAAAATTTGCCCTGATAGAAATTCCTACCATCGTCCTCCCCCGCTTTATCATTCTGCCATCAAAAGAAGGCGAAAAAGACATCATCCTCCTCGAGGACGTGATCCGTTTCTGCCTGCCTCATATTTTTACTTACTTCGGCTACGACAAGTTCAGCGCCCACATCATCAAGGTGACCCGCGATGCGGAGCTGGATATTGATAATGATATCTCTACCAGCCTCATTCACCAGATCGAAAAAGGCCTGAAAGACCGTCGCAAAGGGAAACCAGTCCGTTTTGTCTATGACAAGGATATCGATCCCCTGTTGCTCGAATACCTCATGCGCCGTATGGGCCTCTCCCCCGGCGATAACCTGATTCCGGGTGCACGTATCCATAACTTCAAAGACTTTATGGATTTCCCGAACGCCGTATTCGCAGAGAAAACCAGCTCATCGCGCAAAAGCTTTGTGCATCCTTTATTTGCCGAAGCCACCAGCGTCATGCACGTAATACAGGGGCAGGACGTTATGATTCACACACCTTACCACTCTTTTGATACCATCATTGATCTGCTGCGCGAAGCAGCCATCGATCCGAACGTGGTGAGTATTAAGATCACTGCTTACCGCCTGGCACGCAATTCCAGGATCGTAAATGCTTTGATCAATGCCGTTCGTAATGGTAAACAGGTAACGGTATCCCTTGAGCTACGTGCCCGTTTTAACGAAGCGGATAACCTGGAATGGAAGACGAGACTGGAAGATGAAGGTGTGAAAGTATTGATCGGTATTCCAGGTCTGAAAGTACACGCCAAAATGTGCGTGATCAAAAAGAAGATCGGTACCAAAACCATTCAGTGTGGTTTTATAGCCACCGGTAACCTGAATGAAAAAACCGCCCGCGTATATGGCGACCACTGGTTGCTCACTGCTAACAGGGCCATCATTGCCGATATCAACCGGGTGTTCTCTTATCTCGAAAGTCCCAAGCACGATCCAAAGCTCCTCGCAGGCTGTAAAACACTGGCCATAAGCCCGATCAGCATGCGTTCTTTCTTTGTGAAGATGATTGAGAAAGAAATCAAACTTGCGAAAAGCAAGAATGGTGGTGAGATGATCATCAAGATGAACTCACTCTCCGATCCGCAAATGATCAACCTCCTGTACGAAGCTGCCCGCGTAGGTGTTGATGTGAAAATGATCATCAGGGGTATCTGTTGCGCCTATACGGAAAATAAAAAATGGAAGAAAAACATCACGGCTATCAGCATCGTGGATGAATACCTGGAACATGCCAGGGCGTTCGTTTTCAGAGGTGGCGTATATATCTCCTCCTGCGACTGGATGGTACGTAACCTCGATCATCGTGTAGAGGTAGCCGTACCTATCTTCGACCTATCTATCCAACAGGAGATCAAAGACATACTGGCGATACAACTCAGTGGCAATGTGAAAGCGAGAATACTCGACAATAAACAGGAAAACGAGTACAAGAGAGACGGTGGTAAGAAAGTCCGGTCGCAGATTGAAATCTTTAGGTACCTGCATGAAAAGCAATACAAATAATAATAGATTTTTTATAAAGAGAAACCCGCTCCTGCCTGAATGACGGAGCGGGTTTCTGGCGAAATGGGAGGTGTGGCCTGCGACCTGGAGGCAGTAAAAAATAATAAAACAATTATCTTTGCCCATTATGAAGCTTGCTGCTATTGACATAGGCTCCAATGCCGCCAGGTTACTGATTTCAGAAGCATCGCCCAACAGTCAGGGACGTATGGATTTTACGAAAGTGAACCTGGTGCGTGTGCCATTAAGACTGGGTATCGACGTTTTCAGCACCGGCGTTATTTCACCAAAAAGAGCGGAACACCTGATCAGCACGATCAAAGCATACAAACTCTTACTCGAAGTATACGAAGTTAAATACCTGAAAGCCTGTGCTACCAGCGCCATGCGCGATGCGGGTAACTCCGCCGCCATCCTGGACGATGTGAAGCGCGAAACAGGGATTGACATCAAAATTATATCGGGACAGGAAGAAGCATCGTTCCTCTACGAAAGCCACATAGCCGAGAACCTCGACAAGTCACGCGCCTATATGTATATAGATGTGGGCGGCGGTAGCACAGAGGTGACGATCTTCAGTAAAAACACCCTCGTACACAAGACCTCTTTTAATATCGGTACTATCCGCCTCCTACAGCACCAGGTCACTGATACGCAGTGGCAAACGATGAAGGAGACCATCAAGCAGCAGATCAAAAGCATTGGTCCTGTTACCGCCATTGGTTCCGGTGGTAACATCAACAAGATCTTTTCCCTTTCCAAACGCAAGGAAGGGAAGCCACTCACCCTCGATGTGCTGAAAGATTACTACAAAGAGTTCAGCAGTTTCTCCGTCGAAGAAAGAATTCACCTCTATAATTTAAGGGAAGACAGGGCCGATGTGATCGTGCCTGCCCTGCAGATCTACGTTAACATTATGCGTTGGGCGAATGCAGAAGAGATTTTCGTACCCAAGATAGGGCTGGCAGACGGCCTGATCCAATCATTGTACGGGGAAATCAACTCAATTTGATTTTTTTCCCTACCTTAACACCCTTTTTTAACAATAAGATAAGAAATGTCTACGCATAAAGAAGTTAAGCGGATCACAACGCATATCCTTCAGCGGATGAAGGATGAAGGGGAAAAAATTTCAATGATCACAGCCTACGATTTTTCCATGGCCCGCATCTTTGACGATTCGGGAATGGATGTATTGCTGGTGGGCGATTCCGCGGCAAACGTAATGGCTGGTTATGAGACCACCCTTCCTATTACACTGGACCATATGATTTATCATGCGGCGTCGGTAGTAAGGGCGATTAAACGGGCTTTTGTAGTGGTAGACCTGCCTTTTGGGAGTTACCAGGGTAATTCTAAGGAAGCCCTGATGTCGACCGTGCGTATCATGAAAGAAACCAGCGCGCATGGTGTGAAGATCGAAGGCGGTGAAGAAATATTAGAATCGGTAAAACGTATTATATCAGCAGGTGTGCCAGTGATGGGTCACCTGGGACTGACACCTCAGTCTATTAATAAGTTCGGTACTTATTCTGTACGTGCTACAGAAGAAGTGGAAGCTGAAAAACTGCTGCGCGACGCCAAACTGCTGGAAGAAGCGGGTTGTTTTGCCATTGTGCTGGAAAAGATCCCGGCCCTGCTGGCGAAGAAAGTGGCTGAGAGCGTCCACATTCCTATCATTGGTATCGGCGCCGGTAAATATGTAGACGGCCAGGTACTGGTGATGCACGATATGCTGGGCATCAACAAAGACTTTAAACCAAGATTCCTGCGCAGGTACCTGAACCTGTATGAGGAAATCCTGCAGGCATCGAAGCAGTACATCAGCGATGTGAAAGCGAAGGACTTTCCAAATGATAATGAACAATATTAAGATAAACGAACGCTTCTGCTCCCGGCAGGAGCGTTCTGCTAAAATAGCCTACCTTTACCCCACTTCCACAAACTAAATCTTTGTTATGTTAGACTATGTACTGAACGGCCTGATGCAACGTTATCAGGAGCGTGTTCCTGACGTCGCTGCTATTATTGCGGCCATGATCAATGAAGATGTTATTCAGATCGCAGATGATATTGAAAATGACCATATTGCTTTCAGAACGATAGGCGTGCCGCAACTGGGCATTCAATCGCTGGAAAAGATCTTCCTGCATTATGGTTACACGAAGAAAGAACCTTATCATTTCAGGGAAAAAAAACTGGATGCTTATTGGTATGCACCGCCGGCGCCGAAGTATCCACGCATCTTTATCAGTGAGCTGCGGGTACAGGATCTGAGTGCAGAGGCACAACGGATCATCACCAGTTATACCGATGAAGTGAAGGTGGACCCGGTATCAAAATTAGACCTGGATAATGGGCCGGATGTAGATGTGTTTTTGCATAGTTCGCTTTGGAGAACCCCTACCCTGGCGGATTACCAGACACTGGCAGCGGAAAGTGAGTATGCGGCGTGGGTAATTTATAACAGGTATTACCTGAATCATTTCACAGTCAGTTTGCAGAACCTGCCTGTAGGATATAATACGGTGGCGGATTTCAACAATTTTTTGGAGAAGAATGGATTTAATTTGAATGACGCAGGCGGGAAGATAAAAGAAAGTCCGGATCATTTGTTATTGCAGAGTAGTACAGTGGCGAAGATGATTGTTGCTACATTTGGAGATCATAAAACGCAGGAGATATCGGGCTCTTATGTGGAGTTTGCAGAAAGAAGGGTGCTGCCGGAATTTGCGCACCTGGATCCTAAGGATATTAAGCGTGAGCATAGAAGAGAAGGGTTTGAAGCGGGGAATGCAGACAGGATTTTTGAAAGTACTTATAGCTCACAAACGCAACGATAAGGGAATATTTATAACAAGGCTTTCAAAAGTTTGCGCTACTCGTTACAAACATTTATAAGTACGCACAGACGGGATTTTCAAAAATTCGTCCCCCTCGTTAAAGACATATTTTAAGCAAGTTCGCACAGCTTGTTAAAAACATATATTTGCACCATGATACAAGATATTCTGAACCAGTTCCATATCGCGCCCCAAAACAGCGGTGTCAGTACAGGTACCGTGTGGTTGAAAGCCGATGGCGCTGTAATCGACGCCAATTCCCCGGTAGATGGTAAACACATTGCACAGGTGACTGCTGCCAGTCGTGCTAATTATGATAAAGTAGTAGAGACAGCTGCGGCTGCTTTCAAAGAATGGCGGTTGTGGCCAGCGCCACGCCGTGGTGAAGTAGTAAGGCAAGTGGGTGAAGCACTGCGTAAAAATAAGGAAGCACTGGGTAAACTGGTGTCTTACGAAATGGGTAAAAGCCTGCAGGAAGGCTATGGCGAAGTACAGGAAATGATCGACATCTGTGACTTTGCAGTAGGTCTCTCCCGTCAGTTGCACGGTTTGACCATGCACTCTGAGCGTCCGGGTCACCGTATGTATGAGCAGTGGCATCCGTTAGGCATTACAGGTATTATCTCCGCATTCAATTTCCCTGTAGCAGTGTGGAGTTGGAACGCTATGCTGGCATGGGTATGCGGCGATGTATGTATCTGGAAACCATCAGAAAAAACACCGTTGTCTGCGATTGCATGTCAACAGATTATCCAGGATGTATTGAAGGCGAACAAGGTGCCTGAAGGGGTATGCTGTTTGTTGGCCGGTAACCGCGACGCCGGTGAATGGCTGGCGGAAGATACCCGTGTACCATTGGTATCAGCGACTGGCTCTACCCGTATGGGTAAGGCGGTATCCGCAGTGGTAGGTGCGCGTTTAGGTCGATCATTATTAGAATTAGGTGGTAACAATGCCATTATTATTTCAAAAGATGCAGACCTGGATATGTCATTGATCGGTTGTGTATTTGGCGCGGTGGGTACAGCCGGACAGCGTTGTACATCTACACGCAGACTGATTATTCATGAGAGTGTGTATGATGCATTTACGGCTAAGCTGGTGAAAGCATATGGACAGTTAAAGATTGGTAATCCGCTGGATGAAAATAACCATGTAGGCCCATTGATTGATAAAGATGCGGTGAAGATGTATGAGCAGGCGATTGTAGAAGTACAGAAAGAAGGGGGTAAAATTCTGGTAGAAGGCGGTGTACTGAGCGGTGGCGATTATGCTTCCGGTTGTTATGTAAAGCCTTGTATTGCGGAAGTAGAGAACCATTACAAGATCGTACAGCATGAAACATTCGCTCCTATTCTGTATGTGATGAAGTACAAGACGCTGGATGAGGCGATCGCATTACAGAATGGGGTGCCACAGGGCTTGTCTTCTTCAATCATGACATTGAACCTGCGTGAGGCAGAGGCTTTCCTCTCCCAGGCCGGATCTGATTGCGGCATTGCGAATGTCAATATCGGTACTTCAGGTGCAGAAATTGGCGGTGCATTTGGTGGTGAAAAGGAAACCGGTGGTGGTAGAGAAAGTGGTTCAGAGGCATGGAAAGCATATATGCGGAGACAAACGAATACGATTAACTATTCAACGCAGTTGCCGCTGGCACAGGGGATTAAGTTCGATCTGTAAGTTTATAATACGTGATTGTATAAAGCGCATTTGCCTCCGGGTAAATGCGCTTTTTTATTTCTAAAAATGGGTATCATGCCTGTTGGTGAACCCCCTCTTTCATGAATGTTTTCTTTAAAAATGGGTATCATGCCTGTTTGTGCCGCCCCCTCTTTCATGAATGTTTTATTGCCGAATGGCCGGGTAAGCTATAGCATAGCCTTAATGCTATAAGTGCACCATTAGTATACCACAAGTACATTATAAGTACATTTGTATATCTAATCGATATTGAGGTGCACTTATAGTGAAGTATTAGTACTCATTTGGTAACGAAGTTGCACTATAGTTCAGACGAAGTTTTTAATATTGTTCCTGTAACCTCAAAATTGTTTGTTATGGCGCTTGTAAAAGACAACATACTCCTCCAACTTGTCAGGGGCACCCTCGGCAAGCAACTCACGATCTACGAAAGGAACGGGCAGATTATAATGGCTAAAAAACGCGGCCCGTCAAAGAACAAACCAACAAAAAAGCAGCTGGAAGCCAGGTATAAGATGACTATTGCAGCAGCTTATGCAAAGGCAATCCTGAAGGACCCTGAACTGAAGGCATATTATAAGTCACTGGCAGGCCCCGGGCAGAATGCCTATAATATGGCCGTAAAGGATGCATACAAATCGCCGGAGATTCAGAATATCCGCCTGGAAGAGGAAACGGTAGTAGTAACAGCAAAGGATGAATTCAGGATAGCAGAAGTGGACGTACGGGTACATGATGCGGCGGGTGCTATGCTGGAAAGAGGAAAGGCTGTTTTAGGCCGAAATGGCGTGGATTGGTACTATAAGGCAGGTCGTTTGCCATCAGGCGGCAAAGTAGTCATAGTGGCGGTAGATTTACCGGGAAATGAAACACTCAGGGAGTTGAAACTGGAATAAATACCTGGAGGAACCAGTAAAATAATTCTGCATAGCCGTTGGCGTGACACACACATGCCTGACTTGTTATGTGCAATGATGAAATTATTGCAGCAGCAATAATTTATTGCCTTTTTATACCCAGACGTATACAATAAAATTATAATAACCTCGTTTTATACCTAAACCAATCAACATCCAAAACCCAGGCATCTGGAACATGCCACATTTAATGAGCGACAAATAGGTAAAAAAATAGCGAGGTTAGAGAACCTCGCTTTTTCGTTAAACGGAAACCATGCTTATGAGAAAAATAATTGGAGAGTCTCCTAATTATTCTTCCAGCTCTAAATATTACACTTTTTTCCGGAATTTCATATTCTACTTTCGTGCTACTTCCCTACCTATTTACCAGCAGTTTAGCCTATAAAACGTACTATTGTTTTGCCCGTAGCCACTTTTCAAACAAAAGCGTTCAGCGCTGCATAATGGGAAATATTTTATAATATTCAATAATTTCAATCTACGAATAGGTATTTCCCCCCATCTACCACAGCATTCAACTGATCATAATATTCTATTTCCCCTCTTCATCAATTCGTCTTATCTTGGCACGTTACACTTTATATAACCTTTAACCATTTATGGTATTTGTATTGATATGCTTATTGTGAAAAAATACAGACTAATGAAATCTAGCGGAGCAATAGCAGTCATGGCAGGATGTGTTGCGATGATGACTGCACTTACAACTAATACAGCCTATGCACAGGGTAATGCAGTACCCAAAAACTGGCACCTGCTGGACTACGCAGCTGACAGCGTTTATGGCACCAGCGTGCAGCGCGCCTACACTGAACTGTTAAAGGGGAGAAAGAGTACCCCTGTGATCGTTGCCGTGATCGATTCAGGTATCGATACATTACACGAAGATCTGAAGTCTATTTTATGGACGAATCCAAAAGAAATTCCCGGGAATGGAATTGACGATGACAGGAACGGCTATGTGGACGATGTACATGGATGGAATTTTTTAGGTGGTAAGGACGGCCGTAGCTTAAAAGATGATTCTGACGAAGCAACCAGGGAATACGTACGGTTAAAGGATAAATATGTAAATCCTGATTCCGCACTCAACCACGACTCAAAAGAATATGCTTACTGGTTAAAGGTATCCGGCAAAATTGCCAGGCCTTCTACTGAAAGCAAAACGACTTATAAAGCCATGCTGAAACTGCAGGATAACGTGAATAAAGCCGGCGGCATTCTCACCACCTTCCTACGTACCAGCGACTTCAATGTACCCAAACTCGACAGCATCCAGACCAGGGACGAAGATGTAATGGTGGCAAAGAATTTCATGATCCGCCTGTTCAACAGCACCGGCGATTCTGCTATTACTTACACTGATTTCAAACCTGAGTTCGAAGAGTACATCGAAGACCTGAAGAAGAAAGCAGAGATCTCTGACAACTATACCCCCAATGCAAAACGCCAGGAAATAGTAGGCGATGATATCAATGATATCAACGATAAATACTACGGTAATAATGATGTAATGGGACAATTTGGGTTCCATGGTACTCACGTATCCGGTATCATTGCAGCTGCAAGAAACAATGGTGTAGGTATGGATGGTGTGGCAGACAATGTAAGGATCATGGCTGTAAAAGCAGTACCAGATGGTGATGAGCGCGATAAAGACGTAGCACTGGCTATACGTTATGCAGTAGACAATGGTGCACGTATTATTAATATGAGCTTTGGTAAATCATTCTCTCCACATAAGGATTGGGTAGATGCAGCTTTTAAATATGCAGCAGACCATAATGTATTATTGATCCATGCAGCGGGTAATGATGGTAAGAATGTAGACAGTACGGACAACTTCCCAAATGCCGATTTCCTGAATGGTGGTGTGGCTGGAAATGTTGTGACTGTAGGCGCCAGCAGCAATGGTAAAACAGGTGCTAAGGTTGCAAGCTTTTCTAACTACGGTAAGCGTACGGTAGATCTGTTTGCTCCAGGTGTATCTATTTATGCAACCCTGCCAGGTGGTAATAAATATGGCAGCCTGAGTGGTACCAGTATGGCTTGTCCGGTAGTAGCCGGTGTAGCAGCGCTGGTATTGTCTTACTACCCTGATCTGACTGCAGAGCAGTTGAAATATGTATTGCTGAAATCGGCGGTACCTTTGCCGGACGGTACGAAGGAAGTAAATAAACCAGGTGCGCCGGGTCAGATGGTCGCCTTTGCTGATTTGTCTGCAACGGGTGGTTTGGTAAATGCTTACAATGCACTGAAGGTAGCAAGTACTATGAAGGTGGAGAAACTGGGGAAGAAACCGAAAGTAATGAAGATCAAAAAAGGATAAAATATCCATATAACAATATTCGTGGAAAAGGGAATTCATCAACAGGTATGAATACCATTTTCAGAGAAAAAAAGGGCTTTTGCTGGTAGCAAAAGCCCTTTTTAATTATTTAACGAGTCTCAGGTTGATTGGATATCTATATACCTCTCCATTACTCGCTTTGATCGTAGCGATAATAGAAAATATCACATTGATCAACCATACAATCCCATTACGGCCGCTTACGAACCTAAAACTGAAATTAGGTGAGTAAGACATCCACCAGAAAGTCGAGAGAGTCCAGAGAGTACCAATAAAGAAGAAAATCATATTTACTATCAGCGCTGCGAGGCTCATGGTGATCTGGAAGTTCAGTGCTTCCTTCCCTTCAGTGTCCAGGAAAGTAGACTGCTCTCTCTTGATCAGCCAAAGTACAAGCACAGCAATAATGTTACCGACAGGAGAAATAAGCCCTATTGTCATTCCTATAATGCCGGCAAGGCTGATAAATATCGCCCAGGTTCTTTCGTCTTTTTGAGTCATTGGGTATAATAGATTTGGGTGTAAGCTAGTCCATGTGAAGATAAAAACAAAAACTACAAACCTATAAGCCGGATTCTGTTCAATCGTCTTGCGACGACTGATGCTATCATTTATCTGCGACAACGTTCGCACGTTATCTGTATCTGCCTACCCTCGGTCATTGGACGAGCCGCCCTTAATCGACCGTATACATGGCATTTCAGCACGCAAGGTTTACCCTTCTAGTATGTTGCCATTCCAGAACGTAGGCTCTTACCCTACATTTTCACCCTTACCCTGTACAAGACAAGGCGGTCATTTTCTGTGGCACTTTCTGTGACCTGTGCACACCGTCAGAGACGAAGGGAACAGGTCCCCACCAGTTAGGTGGTGCGTTGCTCTATGCTGTCCGGACTTTCCTTACCAGTTGCCTGGAACGATAGCACGATTTGTAGTTTTTGCAAAAATAGTAAAAAGGTTACTTAAAAAATATCTCAGTTGCACCAAATCCGTACCTGGGGTGATATTCATTTGAGAATTTATCTACTTCAGGCGTATCCTTTAATATCTTATGGATTTCATCCCTGAGTCTGCCCTTCCCTACCCCATGGATCACGAACATATTATGTTGATGGTGGGAAATGGCCAGTTCCAGGTAGCGCACGAATTCATTGAGCTGTATTGCAAGAATTTCAATGTTCTTCATCCCTTTCCAGTCGTCTGTCAGCGTTTCGATGTGCAGGTCCAGTTCGTACTTGGGGGTAAGGGGTACTTCAGGAAGGGTATTGGTCGGGGTGGTCGTATTAGACGCCGCGAATTTACCGATAGCAGGCGTATCGAAATGACTGGCCGACTTTTCCGGTTTTGGCGGAAACTTATCGAACAGCAAATAACTTAATGTAGCGTTTCTCCTGGCCTGTAAATCACTCAGTTGCTGGAAGATCTGCTTTGTCTTCATCTTCCAGGTCTTCTGGAAACTCGGCGCCAGTTTTGGATCCGGTTCTTTGGGATAGAAGGTGAATTCTATTCTTGGACTATCGTTCAGCGCTTCGAAAGGAAGGTCGCTGAGATAGAAATTTGTAAATGGCTGGATTTCGTTTTTCATCTCCAGTTCCAGCTGATTTTTGAGGTATACCTGGAAATGGAACTTCCAGGCTGTATTGGTCTCGTTCGCCAGGTGAAACTTGAGTTGTTCTACATTTTCCTCATATCCCTCTACACGGAATACCGGCAGTACAGAGAGGAATACCCCTTTGTCCATTTTAAAAGTATCCTGTTTCTTTTCAGGCTTAATGTCAAAACCGGATTTTCTGGCAGGTGGGTTGCCATTTTTGGGCGTGGTTGTAAACCGGTGAAAATAAGGGAAATCGATTTGATCCAGGTACACGGGGAAGGTTACTTTGCCAATCTCTACCATCACCATATCGTTATTGATAATGTCAACAACAGTACCTTCTTCTTTTGAATGAAGCAATAATATCTTATCTCCAATTTCGTACTTCATGATTACTACACTGCGTCTCTAAATAACAATGACAGATAGCAGGAACCCCTGCTACCTGTATCGCAGTGCAGCAAAACTACATAAATTATGGGACTCTTACTTTTTGCAGCCGGTCATGCAGGATGCCGGCGCATATAACCATCATAAGAAATGGGGCCACTACCTTCTATAAGAAAAACTAACAGTAATAGTAGTACAAGGATGGAAAGGCCGGATTCACTATGTACATTGAATAACCCTGTAGGGGTATGTACAAAGATGAGGGCGCCGAGAAGAATGGGGATCTGTGCGACGACAGCAACTCGGGTGAGGAGACCAAATGCAATAAGGACCCCGCCCAGGAGATGAGCAAAGACAATGTAATGAGCAAGCCAGAATGATAATACGGTAATAAACGGGCTCTGGTTTATCACGGCTTTGAGAACATCAATATTTTGAATGAATACAACTCCTTTCCAGAACAAAAATATTCCAAGAAGGACGCGAATGCCATCAACCCATTTTGGATGATGCGATTCGCCCCAATGGTCAATTCGCTGTAGCAGGTTCATAAAATATGTGTTTAGGATCAAAGAACTACTTAAATATATGATTTTTTTATGGATTTCCCAAATTAGATATGTGCTACAAGTTGTTAAAGATGAGGTAGTTAAATAAAAAAGCGCTTGTACCAAAAGGCACAAGCGCTTTTTTTAAATGCAATTCTTTAGAAAGTATGCTTTGGTATATCCTGATTCAGCTTGCTCTTCCTGTAACTATAACCAAAATAAATAGTCAAACCGATGATGAGCCAGATCGTGAACACTACCCAGTTCCTGAAACCAATTTCCGTCATCAGGTAAAAACAACTGAGCAAACCAAGTACAGGTATCGCCGACAGTTTCTTTACAAATGACAACACTACAAAGATCACGGCTGCTATGGCAAAGAAGAAGAATGGAATATTATGTTTCCATACATCCCAGCCACCCTCAAATGAGAAACGGCCTGGTAATTCTTTTCTAAAGATAAAAATGAAGAGCAGCACGACCGCTGGTATGAGATACTGCCCATTGATGTATGGTAAACGGAATCGTTTGCTACCATCATTCTTCTCCTGTGGCGGCAGTAATAATACCCCACCACATACCAGGATGAATGCAAATAATGTTCCGATACTGGTCAGGTCTGTCACTACTGTCAGGTTCAAAAAGAGCGCAGGTACACCTACGATCACACCTGTGATAATTGTTGCAAATGAAGGTGTTTTGAACTTCGGATGGATCTTACTGAATTTCTTTGGCAACAACCCGTCACGACTCATACTCATCCAGATACGTGGCTGACCGATCTGGAATACAAGCAGCACACTCGTGGTGGCTACTACGGCACTTACAGAGATCAGGAAACTCACTTTGTGAAGGTTGACCGCATTGAATACGAATGCTAATGGATCCTCTACTTTCAGCTGTGAATAAGATACCATCCCGGTCAATACAAATGCAATCAGGATATATAATACGGTACAGATGATCAATGAATAGATCATGCCCTTGGGCAGGTCGCGCTGTGGATCTGAACACTCCTCGGCCGTGGTACTGATCGCATCAAAACCTATGTAGGCAAAGAATACGGCAGACACCCCTTTTAATACCCCTGAAAAACCATTTGGCATAAACGGCGACCAGTTGTCAGGATGTACATAAAATGAACCGACTATAATTACAAAAAGGATCACTGCGATCTTGAGTCCTACCATGAAGTTGGCGCTCTTTTTACTCTCCCGGATACCTACATATGCGAGGTAAGTCACCAATATTACTATAATAAAAGCAGGTAGATTCAGTATAACAGGCAGGCCACCAATGTGTGGTGCCGCTGCATAAATTTCAGGCGTAGCACTATCATAATTACTCGTCAGCCACACCGGCAGGGATAAGTTCATTCCAAAGGCCTTTCCGACACCGGCGAGCAGGTTGTTGAAATAGCCGCTCCACGATATAGCGACGGCAATGTTCCCGATGGCGTATTCCAGGATCAGCGCCCAGCCAATCACCCAGGCTGCCAGTTCTCCGAAGGTCACATACGAGTAGGTATATGCACTTCCCGACACGGGTACCCTGCTGGCAAATTCGGCGTAACAAAGGGCCGAAAAACCACAGGTCACTGCTGTGATAATAAATAACAGGGAAACCCCGGGACCGCCATGAAACGACGCTTCGCCAATGGTTGAAAAGATACCAGCGCCAATAACGGCAGCAATGCCCATTGCTGTCAGGTCTTTTACTTTCAGAACTTTATGTAACCCGCCACCATGTGCGTCATCTGATAAACCATCTTGTGCATCTTTCAGAATAGTAGTAATAGATTTCTTTCGGAACAGCGATTTAGACATCTGGTGGTGATATTTTGTTGTTGACCTTCCTTAGGTTTAGCGATGATGCGAATATATTGAAATTTAATTAATGCCCGCTTTAGAGCAGAAAATCAGGAAGTTCGGATCTTTGTTGCCTGAAATTCTTTTATGTTTTAAAAGGAAACCAAACCAATTCGTTAGTGAGTGGTCTCCTTTATGCATTAATATTCTCTTTTTAGCAGAAAACCAGCCAGTTCGGATCTTATGGCAGCTGGTTGTCCTGCATTTGCATTAATGTTCCCTTTTTAATAGAAAATCGGCCAGTTCGATCAAAGGTTGTTTCCTGGCAGATAATACCGCGATCTTTTCGAGGTGCTCCAATGCCAGGTCATGGAACCTTTCCTTCTCCTTTTCTGCCCACTGATCAATCTGGCAGTCATGGAATAATTGCAGTACCTGCGCAACCTTATCCTCCGGATTAGTCGCCAACAACTCCTTTAGCCTGGTCCGCTGTGTACTATTACAAAGTTCCAGTGCTTTGAGCAACAGGAAGGTCTTTTTATTCACCAGGATATCTCCCCCCTGTTGTTTCCCAAATTTCTCCGGGTCTCCGAAGGCATCCAGGAAGTCATCCTGGATCTGGAAGGCAATCCCTACGTTCTTACCAAACTGATACAGGTGATCCTGGTTGTATTCACTTCCTCCGCCGATGATAGCACCCATCTTCAGACTGGCTGCCAGCAATACGGAGGTTTTGAGTGCGATCATGTGCACATAATCGTCGAATTGTACATGCTCCGGTTCCATCTCTTCAAAGTCCATATCTATCTGCTGACCTTCGCACACCTGGATCGCAGCTTTGTTAAAAGCGGCTAACAGTTTTTGTTTATACTGAGGCTGTACCTTGTTCAGGTATTCGTATACATTGATCAGCATCACATCTCCGGCCAGGATCGCAGCGGTATCGCCATACAGGGTGTGTACGGTCGGCTGGTTTCTGCGAAGGGGGGCCTTGTCCATCAAATCGTCATGTACGAGGGTGAAATTGTGAAATAGCTCCACCGCGGTGCCTACCTGGAACGAGTCGGGGTGAATATCATCAAACAATTCATTGCCCATCAGTGCCAGTATAGGGCGTATACGCTTTCCACCTATTTTGAGTATATGGCTGGCAGCATCGTACAATTTCTTAGGTTTTTCCGGAAAATGTTCCTTTGCAAAGTGTTCTCCAAACTGGATCGTTAATTCCTGAAATGAATGCATGGTATCTTGTCAATAATTATGAATCGGGTCGAAATTATGCCTTTTTACGGGAAGCACCGCCACCCTTCTTTGCAGCGGATGATTTCTTCTTATCAGTGGCAGATCTGTCTCCTTTAGCTGATTTACTTTTGGCAGGACCACCACTCCTTTCGGAAGGTTGCTTTTTGCCGCGGTGAGGGCGATTAAAATCAGTATCCTGGTCTCTTCTGCCGCGTGGAGCTTCTCCACCACGACCCCGTACCACTCTACCCTGCGGAGGAAAACCTGCATCCTCATCTTCTATCAGCTCATAATCCAGCTGTCTCTTTACCAGGTTTGCCGCAGCTACCTGCACCTTCACTTTATCTCCAATACGAATCTTCCGACCCGTATTCATCCCCACCAGTGAATATTCATTTTCATCATACTTAAAATCATCCTTCGTCATCATGCTCTGCAAACTCACCAGTCCTTCACACTTGGTATCCACAGTCTCTACCCAGAAACCAAAATGAGCGACCCCACTCACCACACCAGCGAAGGTCTCGCCCAGGAACTGCTGCATGTATTCCACCTGCTTGTATTTGTTCGCAGCTCTTTCTGCTTCCATCGCCTTGCGCTCCATCTCTGAAGAGTGTTTACACATCGCATCCATCCTTTTATCAGGATGAATATCATTTGCGAGACACTGCGCTACCACACGATGTACCAATACATCGGGGTAACGACGGATGGGAGATGTAAAGTGACAGTAGTGATCAAAACCCAATCCATAGTGGCCGATATCTTCCGTCTGGTAAACGGCTTTGGCCATGGTACGGATACCGAGGGTTTCGAGTACATGCTGTTCTGGCTTGCCCTTCGCCATCTGCAACATCGCATTGAAGCTATTCGCCAGTGCTTCAGGATTAGAAAGATCCAGCTTGTGACCGAACTTGCTTGCGAAACCAGAGAACACTTTCAGCTTCTCTTCATCCGGCGTATCGTGGGTACGATATGGGAATGGCACCTGTTGGTTATTGCCGATGCGGATATTGTATACATACTCTGCTACCTTTCTATTGGCAAGCAGCATAAATTCTTCGATCAACTGGTGGGCTTCCTTGCTCTCCTTGATCATGATGCCGATCGGCTTTGCATGTTCATCCAGCTGGAAGCGAACTTCCTGCGAAGAGAAGTTGATAGCGCCATGTTGAATACGTGTTTTGCGCATAGTCTGTGCGATGGTATTCAACAACAGCAATTCGTCTTTGTAAGGTCCGTCTCCCTTTTCGATGATCTCCTGTACCTCTTCGTAGGTAAAGCGATGATCGGAATGGATCACGGTTCTGCCTATCCATTGCTCCCTGATCTCGCCTTGCTCATTGATCTTAAACACGGCAGAGAAGGTCAGTTTATCTTCGTGCGGACGCAGGGAACAGAGCTCGTTCGAGATCTTTTCCGGCAGCATAGGCAGTACACGATCCGGCAGGTATACAGAAGTAGCACGTTTGTCTGCTTCCTTATCCAGCGCGGTATCCGGCAGTACATAATGACTCACGTCTGCAATGTGCACACCGATTTCGTACCAGCCACCACGGGTCTTTTTGATAGAGAGGGCATCGTCAAAGTCCTTGGCATCCACAGGGTCGATGGTAAAGGTGAGGGTCTTGCGAAAGTCCTTACGTTTGTTTACTTCAGCACTGCCGATGTCTTCTTTGACAGCCTGTAGTTCCTCCATCACATCCGCCGGGAAGCTAAGCGGGAAGCCCGCTTCGATAAGGATCTCCTTCATAGCCAGGTCGTTGGCATCGCTGGCATCCAGTAGTTCTACAATCTCGCCAACGGGTTTGCGGGTCTTTTCGCCCCACTGTACAATCCTCACTACGGCCTTATCGCCGCTCTTCATGTCTTTTACCTCGTTCGCTGGAATATATATATCCGGCATGAAGATACCTTTGTCAGGTATAAGGAATGCGAATCCCTTATTCACCTGCAGGGTGCCGGTAAACTCTGTCTTTTTACGTTTAGTAATCGCCGTTATCACCCCTTCCATTCGTCCCTGGTTCTTAGCTGGTTTGATAACATCAACGGTTACTTCATCTCCGTCTAAAGCGGTATTCAGGTTTTTCTGCCTTACAAGTACATCTTTTTCCTGCCCCTCGACGATGACGAAGGCCATGCCGGAACGGGTGATTTCTATTGTTCCCTTGTAGGTTTTCTTTTGGCTGCTACTGCCTTTTTCTCTGCTGTGAGCGCCTTTTTCTTTTTGAGGTTTTTTCTTTTTAGTCATTCTCGTAACATTTAATCATGGTTACTTCCAAACCGTTCCACGTAATCAAAAATATAATTATTAAATGAATCTCCTTCCCCAAACAGGAAAGATATTTCCACCGGCATAACGGCGATGGTTATGTTTCGCTCCCGGAGTTGCGGGGCCAGGAGCTGTAGCCTTACGGCATCTTTTTCTGTGGTGATCACCATTTTATTCTCCCCGGGCAGGTTCCCGAGTTCACGTTGTATCTTATCAAGGTCGTGCACCCCATAGTAATAATGATCGGGAAAAGGCAGCAGGAAGACCTCCCGGTGGCTGCTTTTCAAGTGCTGCAGGAGTGGTTCAGGACGGGCGATACCTGCTACCAGCAACAGCGTTGTATCGGCCGGTATGGTAGTGGGTGCACCGCTGAACAGGTCGTACAGCTGACCATATTGCAAGGTGGTAAAATATACATGTTGCCCAGGCAATGGATTGATTTCCTGCCAGATAGCGTTTTTTTCAGTTTCAGAAAGGTGGGGCGGACATTTGGATACGATGATACAATTGGCCCTTTCGTATCCTTTGCGTCCTTCCCGGAGGCGGCCAAAGGGTACCACATGATCTTTGGTAAACCGGCGGCTGTAGTCGGTGATCATGATGTTCATACCTGGTTTTACAGAGCGGTGCTGGAAGGCATCGTCCAGGAGGATCACCTGAGTTTCAGGGCGCTCTCCGAGCAGTTGGGGAATGGCGAGCATTCTCTCTTCGCCCACGCAAACGCTGATGTCCGGGTACTTTTGGTGAAACTGCATAGGTTCATCACCCAGCTGTGAGGCGGTGCTGTTTTCATCTGCCAGCAGGTAGCCCCTGGTACGGCGGTTGTAACCTCGGCTCAGGGTGGCGGTGTGTACGCGGTCTTTGAGCAGGCGGATGAGATGTTCGACATGGGGAGTCTTGCCGGTGCCTCCTACAGAAAGGTTGCCCACTGCTATCACGGGCAGGTCGAATTCCACAGCATTGAGTACTTTATTGTCGTACATCCTGTTGCGGGTCCACATTACCAAACCGTACAAAAGTGAGAAAGGATATAATAAGATCTTAAGATATTGAAGCATGCATCAGCTTTTTGTGAAATGATAAGTCGTATTGGGTGTGACCACGATATGCAGTGGAACATCCCAGGCGCCGATGTCGGCGATGCCGGTTACCGGGTCGAACAATGACAGTCCGATGGTGGTAACGTCCGGGCGGCATTGTTCCAGGAAGCGGTCGTACATCCCTTTTCCATAACCTACGCGGTGGCCGGCGGTATCGAATGCCAGCAGTGGTACAAATACCATGTCCAGCTCAGATGGCGCAATGAGCGTACCTGACGTGGGTTCGGGAATGCCGTAGTTGTTCTTTTCCAGTACGGTGTTTTGATCCCAAAGGTAATGCAACATGGTGCTATCAGCCATATTGGAACGGGAAATTACCCATTGGAGGTCCGGAAAATGGATCCGGGTATAGTCTACAAGGGCAAGTGTATCCACTTCCTTTTTTTCCCTGATAGGTAGAAAAATGTGTGCCAGCTTGTAAGGGCTGAAATCCAGTAGCCTGCATTGTGCGAGCAACTGCCCATTGAGCGTGGTAATCTGGTCGGAGGGAGTATTCATTCTTTTTTCAAGAAACTCCCGGCGTATATCCTTTTTTGTTAACAATATGATACGCTGAGTTATTTTAACTGTAAAGATAGCTTTTCTGCCTGTTCCTTTACAAAAGCCTTGTCAATATGGCTGGTTTGAGGAATTCTGCCCAGTTTGGGGAACCCGGACCAGGAGACAACTTCGTCTTCATTAGTATGTGTTTCGCCGCTGAAGATCCAGCCCAGAACGGGGATCTGAGCCTGCTGGAGGACTTTTGCGGTGAGCAAAGAATGGTTGATGGAGCCGAGGTAGTTGCCTGCTACAATAATGACTTTGGCTTTGAGTTGTTGGATCAGGTCGATGGTAAAGGTGGTTTCGGTGATAGGTACCATGAGGCCGCCGGCGCCTTCGATAATGAGGGGGCGGTTGGCCGGTTGGTAAGTCTCAGCTATTTCTATTATTCTTTTTACATTAATGGTTACGTTTTCGAGCCTTGCAGCAAGGTGCGGGGAGGCTGGTTCCTGGAGGCGATAGGCCTCTTTATGGCATCTTGAAACTGGATTTGTGAGTAGATTTTTTATGGTATCAGTATCGGTACCTTCTGTCAGACCGGTTTGGACAGGTTTCCAGTAATCGGCCTGGAGAGACTCGGTGATGCAGGCGGAGGTGATGGTTTTGCCTACGCCCGTGCCAATGCCGGTGATGAAGATGCGGTTTGTCATAATTGTGCAAAGATATTGTATATTAATTATATAGTGGATATTGAGTGATTTGGGGCAAATCATTCATTTACCTTATTTTCGCTCCGATCAATTCAATATAGATATGAAGTTTTGTAACAGCATCCTTGAAACCATAGGAAACACCCCATTGGTAAAACTCCACCGCGTTACCGCAGGCCTTCCCTGCCCTGTCTTTGCCAAAGTAGAATTTTTTAACCCTGGTAACTCTATCAAAGACCGTATGGCAATCAAAATGGTAGAAGTCGCAGAAAAACAAGGTTTACTAAAACCAGGCGGCACCATCATAGAAGGCACCTCCGGCAACACAGGTATGGGGCTTGCGCTGGCCGCTGTGATCAAGGGTTACAAATGTATATTTACCACCACCGATAAACAGTCCAAAGAAAAAGTAGACATCCTCAAAGCCGTAGGCGCCGAGGTGATCGTATGCCCTACAAACGTAGAGCCTGAAGATCCCCGCTCCTACTACTCCGTATCCAAACGCCTGGCTACTGAGGTGCCGAACAGTTTCTATGTAAACCAATATGATAACCTTGCCAATCGTGATGCACACTACGAACAAACGGGTCCTGAAATATGGGAACAGACAGATGGAAAGGTGACGCACCTGGTTGTGGCCACGGGTACTGGCGGTACCATTACCGGTACGGGCAAGTTCCTGAAAGAAAAGAATCCGGATATAAAAGTTTGGGCCATAGACAGCTACGGCTCCCTGCTGAAGAAATACTTTGAAACAGGTGAACTGGATATGTCGGAAGTTTATCCTTACATCACAGAAGGTATCGGCGAAGACTTTGTACCGCAGAACTACGACATGAATGTGATTGATGCTTTTACAAAAGTAACGGACAAAGACGGCGCGGTGATGGCCAGACGTATTACCAAAGAAGAAGGCATCTTTGTGGGTTACTCCGCCGGTTCTGCGATTGCAGGGCTATTACAACTGAAAGCGTCGTTGAAACCAACGGATGTAGTGGTAGTGATCTTCCATGATTCCGGTAGCCGCTATGTAGGTAAAGTGTACAATGATCAGTGGATGATGGAAAGAGGTTTCCTCGATGTGAAGACTGTGAAAGATGTGGTGAATGGTCGCCGCAACCAGCCATTGGTGACGATAGAGCAGGAAGAGAAAGTGAGTGAGGCGATCAATAAAATGAAGAAATATGATATCGAACATATCCCGGTTTTACATCAGCAGGAAATAGTAGGCTCTATATCTGAAAATGGGCTTTTCAACAGGCTGATTGATGATGTGAACCTGAAAGATGCGCAGATCAAACAGGTGATGCAGGCAGCATTTCCGGAGGTAAAAATGGATACGCCGATAGAGAAATTGTCCTCTTATATCAATAAAGAAAATGGTGCGGTGCTGACACGCGATGAAAGTGGAAAGGCACACATCATTACCAAATACGATATTATTCAGGCACTTGGCAACTAAGTTTTAAATAGCGGAAAGATGGATACTACCTTTTCTGATTTACCGCTTAAAGATCAAACCGGCCATCCGGTGAGGTTGTCCTTTCCGCCTCACCGGATTGTATCATTAGTTCCTTCGCAAACAGAGTTATTATTTGATCTTGGACTTTGTGATGAGATTGTGGGGGTGACAAAATTTTGTATCCACCCGGTGAATGATAAACCTCATATTGGGGGAACGAAGAAATTACATATAGACCAGATTAAGGAGTTAAAACCGGACCTGATTATTGCTAATAAAGAGGAGAATGAACGGGAGCAGGTCTTATCCTTAATGGCCGATTTTCCTGTTTGGGTGACGGATGTGCATGATTTGGAGAGTGCATTGGAAATGATTTCACAAATTAGTGCGATTACAGACCGGGCAGCAAAGGGGGCGCAAATTTGTTCGGAGATAAAAACAGCCTTTGCGCAGTTGGCCTTTTTTTCTAAAAATGGTCCACCTCGTAAAAAAGTGGCCTATTTCATTTGGAAAGATCCCTGGATGGTAGCCGGTGGAGACACATTTATATCTGCCATACTGGAGCAATGTGGGTTTGAGAACGTTTTTAAAAAAAGGACCCGTTACCCCGTTATCACCCTTGATGAATTACAGGATACTGATTGTCAACTAGTTCTATTATCTTCTGAACCTTTTCCTTTCAAAGAGGCCCATTTATCTTTTTTTAAATCTCTCCCTGTTCAGCTGGTAGATGGAGAAATGTTTAGCTGGTATGGCAGTAGAATCTTGTGCGCTGCGGCTTATTTTCGGGATAATTTCTATCAAAATCAGGCTTTTTTTTGACGAATATCATATAAATCACTAGAAAACATGATTCTAACACTATAAAACTTGTTATTTAGTACTTATATTTGCTGTCCTTAAATGTAAAACAATCCGAAAGCTATGGGAAAATACAGAGCTGGCGTATTATTCGGCGAAGAGCTGGAAGCGCTGTACAATGATGCCAAGAACAATGCATGGGCAATGCCTGCGGTAAACGTGGTAGGTACCAATACAGTAAATGCTGTACTGGAAACTGCTGCAAAAGTTAACTCACCTGTTATTATTCAGTTTTCTAACGGTGGTGCACAGTTCTTTGCAGGTAAAGGAATGCCGAATGATAAGTTGCAGGCAAACATTGCAGGTGGCATTTCCGGTGCAAAACACGTACATGAAGTAGCGAAATACTACGGTGTACCGGTTGTATTGCACACAGACCATGCTGCTAAAAAATGGTTGCCATGGATCGACGGTCTGCTGGATGCGGGTGAAGAATTTAAGAAACAAACCGGTCAGCCACTGTACAGTTCCCACATGCTGGATCTTTCTGAAGAGCCAATCCATGAGAACATCGAGATCTCTAAAAAATATTTCGAGCGTATGAACAAGCTGGGAATGTCCATCGAAATCGAGCTGGGCGTAACTGGTGGTGAAGAAGACGGTGTTGATAACTCCGGCGTAGACAACTCCAAGCTGTATACTCAGCCTGAAGATGTAAACTTTGCTTATGAGCAACTGTCTCAGGTAGGTTCCCGTTTCACAGTAGCTGCTGCTTTTGGTAACGTACATGGTGTATATTCACCAGGTAACGTAGCACTGCGTCCTGAGATCCTGCAGAATTGCCAGGACTACATCCAGGCTAAGCACAAAACTGCTGCTAAACCAGTTTATTATGTATTCCATGGTGGTTCAGGTTCTCCTAAGCACCAGATTACAGAAGCACTGGGTTATGGTGTGATCAAGATGAACCTGGATACAGATATGCAGTGGGCATTCTGGGAAGGTGTTCATGATTTCTACGAAGCTAAGAAAGATTATCTGCAGGCTCAGCTGGGTAACCCAGAGGGTGCTGATAAGCCAAATAAGAAATTCTATGATCCTCGTGTATGGCTGCGTAAAGGTGAAGAGACTTTTGTAAAACGCCTGGAAGAGGCGTTCAAAGATCTGAACTGCATCGGCAGAAATGCTTAATATTGAGGGAGATATACTTCAGGGAGGCCGGTAATTGTAAAGATTACCGGCTTTTTCTTTTAAGGCGGGATCCGGAAGAATTGAAAACCAGCCACTTTTGAATAAATCAGCTCCCAGCCTGCCCGTTCTCAAAGAAAATCCTGACCGCCAACCTGTTTTGTTATAATATTGCAAACGAGATACTTTTGAAGTTAATTTAATTTGTATCTTGCACAACTATTTTGTAACCTAATAGTTCAATATGTCAAGCTGGTTTAAGCGAATTAAACAAGGCATTCAAACGTCTACAAGTGAGAAGAAAGAAGCGCCGGATGGTTTGTGGCACAAATGCCCTAGCTGCAAAAAAACAGTTACGGTCAAAGACCTGAAGGACCACTTTTACGTGTGCGATAAGTGTAATTATCATAATCGCATTGATTCTGCTGAATATTTCGAGATCTTATTCGATAACAATCAGTTCGAAGAGCTGTTTCCTAATATTTATCCAAAGGACTTTTTGGGCTTCAAGGACTTAAAGCCGTATGGTGCAAGGTTGGTAGATGCTCAGAAGAAATCCGGCCTGAAAGACGCGATGCGTGTAGGTGTGGGTAAAGTATTTGGAAACGACCTGGTGGTTTCCTGCATGGACTTTGCTTTTATTGGCGGTTCTATGGGTTCAGTGGTAGGTGAGAAAATCGCCCGTTCCATTGATTATTGTATTGCACACAAAATGCCATTGATGATCATCTCCAAATCTGGTGGTGCCCGTATGATGGAAAGTGCTTTTTCCCTGATGCAAATGGCAAAAACTTCTGCCAAGCTGACGCAGTTGGCAGATGCGAAGCTGCCTTTCATCTCGCTGGCAACAGATCCGACCACGGGTGGTGTAACGGCTTCATTCGCAATGCTGGGTGACCTGAACATTGCAGAGCCTAAGGCCCTGATCGGTTTTGCTGGTCCACGTATCATTAAGGAAACGATCAAGAAAGACTTGCCTGAGGGCTTCCAGAGTGCTGAGTTCCTGCTGGAGCATGGCTTTTTGGACCTGATCATTGACCGTAAAGAAATGAAGGCCAAACTGGCACAGTTGCTCGAATTGTTTAAAAATTAATTTTTCAAAATAACTGCGGATTACAGCTGGTGTGAATTCATGCCATTGTAATCCGCAATTTGTAAATCCCAATTTAAAGTGGCAGAACTGAGGAACAGATCGGCATTTTATGAGTACGCAATAGAGGATAAATTTATTGCAGGGATGGTATTGACAGGTACTGAGATTAAATCTATCCGACAGAGCCGGGTTAGTTTTAATGACTCATTCTGCTATTTTTCTAAAGGAGAATTGTTTGTTAGAAGCCTGCATATCACCGAATATTCGCATGGCGCCTACGCGAATCATGACCCATTACGCGAGCGTAAGTTGCTGTTGACAAAACGGGAACTGCGCAAGATGGAAGGGAAGATTAAGGAGAAAGGGTTTACCATCGTTCCATTACGTATTTTTTTGAGTGAGAAGGGGTTGGCGAAGATGGAGATAGGGCTTGGCAGAGGAAAGAAACTGCATGATAAGCGTGAGTCAATTAAGGAGAGAGATACGCAGAGAGAGATTAAGCGGTATCTGAAGTAAGATCTTTTTATACACTGGGGACTATACCTATATCATGATAAACAAACCTAACTGTCGCTGGTGGCTGATAGCACCACTTATTTTTGCATTGTCCTGCAAATCAGGAGAGAAATTGTACAATAAGGGTCGTTATGACGAAGCCGTTATTGCATTTGTAAAGAAACTCCGCAAAACTCCCACACACCAGTCGTCACTGACTTTATTGCCACAGGCATATGCGCAATCAGTACAGTTGCATGAAAAAAATGCATCGGCTGCATTGGGCACCACTGCAAATTTAAAATTTGAAGCAGCATTGAGGGAGTACCAGGTACTGCAAAACCTCTATAATAATATTGAAGCGTGTCCGGCATGCCTCACGGTGGTGACACCAAAGGATTACCGGAATGCGATATCAGCATCCCGGGATACGGCAGCAGCTACGAGATATGATCGTGGGATGGCCTTATTGAGGAATGGAGATCGATTTAGCGCACGGAAAGCATATAGTAATTTCCAGGCGGCTTTGTCGCTGGTGCCGGATTATAAGAATGCGAAGGAGATGATGGATCAGGCGTACCAGATGGGACTGGCTTTTGTGGAAGTACGCGATGTGGCATTGATATCACAGTATGACCAGAGAGCCCTGGAGCCGGGGGCAGCGATCTTCAGAGATAATGTGTTGAATAACCTGCGGGCGAAGAACAATAATAGTTTTGTGCAGATATTGCCGGAAAGTGAAGTAGTGAAAAATAAGATCCATGCAGATTATGTGGTGGATATCAGGGTAGAAGATTTCCTGGTGAGTAAGCCGAATATACAGAAGAATTACAGGGAGCTGGTTAAGACAGTGGAGATTATAGAGCCTGCGGATACAACTAAGCGGCCGAGACAAGCGGATAAGGTGAGGAAGGAGACATATAAAGGGGTGTTGTATTTTACTACGGTGAGTGTGGTGACTGGGGGGAATATTGTGTGTTATCTCATAGATGGGGCGAATGATGATGATATGGAGAAGATTGTGTTGCCTGCGGATGCGGGATGGAGTAATTCGTTTTGTTATTTTAAGGGAGATGAAAGGGTGTTGACACCGGAGGATAGGAAGTTGATTGGCGGGCAGGATTTGCCTTCACCTACGGTGGGGGAATTGTTTCAGGCGGCAGTGGGGAAGTCTTATGGGGAGATAACGAATATTGTGATGAAGCATTATGCGGGTTTTTAAAGTGATGAACAGATGAATGTAATGAATGATTTAATGCATTCTATTAGTTTAGGCATTTACTGGCATTATGTATTAAATCATATTCAATAAAAAGAGGGTCGCTGGTAGCGACCCTCTTTTTATTGAATGTTATACCAGGTTTTTATTGAATGTTATACCAGGTTTTATTGAATGTTATACCAGAACTTTCATGAATGTTCGAAATGCCATTTAATTTCCCGCTTCAAAACCCTGATCTATCAACCATTGTCCACTATCAGCAGCGGCAGTAGCCAATTCATCACAGCGGTTATTGAGTGGGTTGGTAGCGTGCCCTTTTACCCAGGTAAATTTCACCTGCTGTCTTTTGTAAGCAGGAATGAACCGCTGCCACAGGTCTTTATTCTTTTTGTCTTTGAAGCCGATCTTTACCCAGTTCCAGAGCCAACCTTTTTCAATAGAATTGACTACGTATTCACTGTCGGTGAAGATGCGGACTGGCAAGCCGTCCTTTTTGAGCGATTCGAGCGCGACGATTACCGCGAGGAGTTCCATGCGGTTGTTGGTGGTTTTACGATATCCCTGGGAGAGTTCTTTGCGAACTGAGTTCCACATGAGGATGACGCCGTAGCCACCTGGGCCTGGATTGCCGCGGGATGAACCGTCTGTGTAGATTATTACTTCGGACATAGCGGGCAAAGATAGGGAATTTGGTTTGGGCCTGCCACAGCAAGAAAGAAAGATCTTGTTTTTTCTTAGCGTAGCGGAAGATTGTGATCAACGTACAGCATGATAGGAAGGTCTTTCTACACCTGAAAAACGCCCAAACTAAAATTATTCTCCACCGGCGCCTGGTTCGCGGCCTTTATACTCTCAGAAATTATTCTTCGTGTATCCAACGGGTCTATTATTTCATCTACCCATAACCTGGCCGCCGCATAGTAAGGCGTGGTCTGACTATTATACTTCGCTGTGATTTCAGACAGCAATTTATTTTCATCCTCAGGCGTAATCTCCTCCCCTTTTGCTTTGAGCGAAGCCACCTGGATCTGCAACAATGTCTTTGCCGCCTGCTCCCCTCCCATTACCGCAATTTTTGCATTGGGCCATGCATAGATAAAACGTGGATCATATGCCTTCCCACACATCGCGTAGTTGCCGGCACCATAAGAGTTACCCACGATTACTGTAATTTTTGGAACGATAGAATTCGCCACTGCATTCACCAGCTTTGCACCATCCTTAATGATACCCGCATGTTCACTACGGCTACCCACCATAAACCCGGTTACATCCTGTAAAAACACCAGCGGTATTTTCTTCTGATTACAATTCATGATAAAACGGGCAGCCTTATCCGCACTATCATTGTAGATCACACCCCCCATCTGCATTTCACCTTTCCTGCTTTTTACGATCTTCCGCTGATTCGCTACTATACCCACTGCCCAACCATCTATACGGGCATAGCCACACAGAATGCTTTTACCATAATCTTCTTTGTATTGATCAAATTCTGAATTATCTACTATTCGTGAAATTACGTCCACCATATCATAAGGACGGGTACTATCTTCAGGAATAAGGCTATATAATTCCGAAGGATCTTTTGCCGGAGCAACTGCTTCGATCCTGTCGAAACCCGCATTGGCCGGGTGCCCCAGCTTGTTGACTATTTTCTTTATATGGTCCAGACATTCCTCATCTGATTTGAATTTATAATCAGCAATACCAGAAATCTCTGTATGTGTTACGGCGCCACCCAGGGTCTCGGCATCGATGGTTTCACCAATAGCTGCTTTTACTAAATATGGCCCTGCGAGAAAGATAGAACCATTGCCTTCTACCATCAGCACTTCATCACTCATGATAGGCAGATACGCACCTCCTGCCACACAACTACCCATCACCGCCGCTATCTGGGTAATACCCATGGCACTCATACGCGCATTATTGCGAAATATACGGCCAAAATGCTCCTTATCCGGGAAGATCTCATCCTGCATGGGCAGGTATACTCCCGCACTATCTACCAGGTAAATAATGGGCAAATGATTCTCCATCGCGATCTCCTGCAGGCGAAGATTTTTCTTCCCCGTCATAGGGAACCAGGCCCCCGCTTTCACGGTCATATCATTGGCCACGATCATACACTGCCGCCCGGCAATGTAGCCGATACCACCGACAGTGCCTGCCGCCGGACACCCACCATGTTCTTCATACATTCCATAGGCAGCAAAAGCCCCTATTTCTGTAAAGGTCGTGTCCTTGTCACAGAGATATGCGATACGTTCACGGGGAGTCAATTTGCCGCGCTGGCGGACTTTTTCGAGGTTCTTTTTACCTCCGCCCTGTTCTACAATGGCGAGGCGTTGTTTCAGGGTACTGAGCGATCTGCGCATGGCATCTTCATTCCTGTTCTTATCCAGTTGCTGTTCTTCCATAACGATTGTTTTGTGTTCGGGGATGATTCTTCTTAAAAATAAGGGATTGGGGCCAAATAAAAACGCTTCTGCAGGACAGAAGCGTTTTTATTTCTATAATTTCTTTATTTTTTGCTCTCATTCATTGGCAGTGGCTCCTGACAGGAATCTACCGGCATTGGCGAGAATATACGTTTTGCAGCGACTAATCTCTTTTTGTAATAAGTACTGTTCGTGATGTCAACGATATTCACCCCCTGGTTGGATGAGTGAATCATCATCACCTTACCACCTTCCACCTTATAGACCATTCCTACGTGACCTACTTTCTTTCCTTTTACATTCTTCCTTCCTGTAAAGAACAACAGATCACCAGGACTGAAATTTTCCGGACTCACCACCTGCCCTAATACGGAAATACTCGCCGCCGTTCTTGGGATGGTCATACCGATGGCATTAAAACCATAGTTGATCAACCCGCTACAATCAAACCCGATGGGACCAATTGCACCACGAACATAAGGTTTGCCCAGTTCCGATACAAGGGTAAGCAGCATATTGCGCACTTCCTCCTGTTTAATACTGGCCAGATCTGCACTGTCAGGTACATACACCTGGTGCACCGGCTCGTCTGGTAAATCAGGATTGACACCCGAAGCAGGTCTTACCGCCATAGCATGTTTCCCCCCCTTTACAGTGTGATGAGCAATCCCTTTCTTTCCGGGTTTGGTATGTGGCAGATGAACCGTTTTTCCAGAATGGGAATTATTCGCATGCGCTGTGGTTTTAGCATGCGTGGAATGTACCACGTGCGTTTGCTTTTTCGCAGGCGTGGCTTTGGTTTTCTTTTTCTGCTGTGCTGCAGCAGTCGTTATGGTCGCCCCCAGGGGCAGTAGCAGTAGTATTAGCCTCTTCACAATTACATGTTTTGCATCACAGTGTCCCTACATTCACATCTGTATATCCAAAATCCTTCTCAGACAATGAACGGATCAATTTGAAAGCTTTCATAGCCGAGTCCGGTTTTGGGATACCTTCTCCTTCTTGCTTGAAAGAGAAGATTTTATTGTCCAGCATTCTCCCCTCTTTTGTGATTGTTACCTGCAACAAAGGTGCAATATTTAGCGGATATTTTAAATTGAATTGGTGATAAGTTGAAAAATTACCTAAACTATAAGCGATTAATTTTTCCTTATATATCTCCATTCCCCGCACTACATGGGGACCTGAGCCGATTACCATATCCGCCCCGGCGTCTACACAAAGACGTGCAAAATGACGGACATTTCCCCTGTTTTGCCCAAAAAAGACCTCTTTTGTTTTCGGGGTGGTCATTTTTGAGGCCCCTTCTGCACCCCCGTGGAAGAATACGACTACGATGTCAAAACGGGGCTTTAGTTCGGCTATCATGGCAGTCACCAACGAATCGTCATTGAGATCCAGGCAGTTACTGTGTGGGGCAAAGGATACGAACCCGATGCGGGTATTCCTGACCGTGATGCTGTCTGTAGGGTGCTGCGGGGTACCACTGGTGCGGATATTATTCTCCTGCAACCAGGCGAGGGTGTTAGTGACCCCTGTGAGACCGAAATCAAAACTGTGATTGTTAGCCAGGTTGAGGTATTCGAAACCGGCGTCTTTGTACCACTGGGCAAATTTCGTGGGCGTACGGAAAGCGAAGCACTGGTTAGTGCCACAGCTTTTGAACACAGGGGCCGAGTCGGATACACAGCTTTCCAGGTTTCCAATGCGGAGATCGGTTTGTGATAACACGGGCAGCGCCTCCTGCAGGATGGTTCCACTATCATATTTTGGAAGATAATAGGTGGAGGGATAGCTGGAACCGATCATGAGATCTCCTACTATCGAGAAACTGACAGTATCGGCAATGCCAGGTCCATGTAACCTTGTAACGGGTACTGTCGCTTTGAGCAACACAGGTTTTCGGGGGGTGGATGTATTGGTATCCAGACCTCCGAGTAGTAATTGGGCTAACACAATCAGTAAAATGCCATTGAATGAAAATAGCAGTTTACCGCTTTTTGAACGATTCAAATTCAACATATATTGATGGGGAATGATTCACTATTGTCCGCCTACGATACAAACTGCACAGTATGTAAAGGTATAATAAATTATGAGAAAATACCCTGTGATTGCGAAGCAGTCACAGGGTATTTTCAGGGGCTGGTGGCCAGTGGCCAGCCTGAGGGGAGAATACCCGCTGGCTGGCTTATTTTATGAATTTACGTACATATTGTTGATTCCCATGTAGTAACACGAGTGTATATACGCCGGATGGTAAACGGGATACATCTATCTTACCTGTTGAGGTATAGGTAGTTAATACAACTCTACCGGAAATATCTACTACACGCACAATTTCTTTAGAGAAATCAAATCCGGCTTTTACTGTCAACACATCTTTTACCGGGTTAGGATAAATAGTAAATGAAGGATCGTTCGCTACGCGGGAAGAAGATGATACGAGTGATGCCGGTGATGAGGCAGCAATCACCGCAGCCGTTGCCGTAATCTTAATAGATGATGTTGAATCATTAAAATTATCATCTACCAGACAGGCATCATCCGCCGTCTTTACGATTGTTCTTCCGCCGAAATTATCATTCAGATAAAGTGTTACCTGGTACCCGCTCGTCACTTTCAATGAAGAGACATCATCATTCAGAATACCTCTTGCCTGTAACTGTGACAAGGTATATGTACCCGCTGTCAGGCTCACGAACGCACCTGCATAATTACAATCCTTATAGAAAGTAGCTACGCCTACGGGATGGACAATCAGAGATGAAGCACTATCATTCCATGCAGTACCGATCCACGTACTCAATCCTGTAATTGTGAGATTTTCTCCTGAGAAATTATCATTCTTATACAGCGTTACCTGGTACCCTGCAGGGATGGCATAACTGGTGATATCATTATTACTGATACCTTTTGCCATTAACGCAGCCGTATTGTAAGCGCCTAATGGTAAAGGCCATGCATAACCGCCATAAGTGATATCTTTGTAGAAGAATGCCTGGTCTAAATTGGCCGCTGCTTCTTCCAGCATTACACCACTCAGTTGTGTGGAATAATCTGTAGAGGATGAAGGGGGCACTGACCAGTTAGGGCTTACGAGGTTGTTAGAAGTATTGATGCCCTGTGTACGGAGTACTTCTGCATTATACTGGATAGCGGCATTGTACTTTGCTCTTACAGCATCTGTCAGAACCCCTTCCCTGGCTAAGATAGAGAGATAGCGAATAAAGATACCTTTGAACAAACCTCCATCTCCTCCCCCTGTTTCATCTGCAAAAAACATCCCGTTTGGACGACGGCTATTGTAAGCATATTCAGCCGTCTTGATCGCATCATTCAGGTAAGTGACATCATTCGTTGCCTTGTACAATTCCCAGGCGGCGCCGATGTACGTACCTACATTGTAAGAGAAGACCCAGTCCTTCTGCGTCACCCCTGTGTTCAGGTTGATGTTGTCCCACACTGCACCGGTAGTGGCATCTACGAGGTTAGCTTTTACAAAGGTGTAGATATCCTTTGCCCTTTGCAGGTCAGCTGCATTGCCGGTGTAGCGATAGATGCGTGCACCCAGGATCACCGCAGGTGTATTGGCACAGGTGTTTTTACACCCGGAGCAATTCTTGTTCCAGTCGATCGCACCATTGGAATACCCCGTGTTGATGTCCGTCCAGAGCAGGGAAGCTACGCTGTAGTAATCAGCATCGGCAGTTGATTTGTACGCATTCAATGCGGCTAATCCCATCCACTCCATATCATCATAGAATGTGTTGATATAGGTGTTGCCGTTAAATGATTTGGTACCCAGCAGGAGGTTCTTCATACGGGTCTTGTACGTGTCGGAGCGGGTACGTAAATAACCGTCGTTGAGGGCGTCTACACCATGCGCACACCACCAGTAATTATTCGTGGGAACGCCAAATGTGTTGTACATACTTGTCTGTAAAGTTTCTGCTACAGGACCATAGGTAGCAAGCTGGCCGAAGGTGCACAGCTGTATGAATAACAGCAGGACACTGAGTGTAAAAATGGGTTTCATTTTCGTGGGTTTATTTTGAGAGATATAAAAACCAGTAACGTGGATTGTTAAGGTAGTAAAAAAAAATAGCTTATGCCGCTAGGCATAAGCTATTTTTTTTCAAAAGGATCATTTTGGCTTGTGGCTGTGTAATCCTTGTTTATTTTAAACGAGATCCATGTCGTAACGCTCTTCGTTCATGTGCTTTCCGTACAAGCCAACCGGTTTTTCGCCTGTCTTGCGGAAGCCAGTTTTTCTGAACATGTTATTAGCCGTTTCGGCCAGGTTGGTTGAAAAAAGGTAAATTTTATGATACCCTTTCTCCCTGCAATTGATAATGGCATCTGCCAGTAACTTGCGGCCCAGCCCCATCCCCCTGAAATCAGGATGTACCAGGAACCATTTGAGCTGTGCGGCATAGCGGGAATGCCAAACGACGGCGATTGAAGCCACGATCTGGTTACCATGTAGTGCGAGGTACACCTGGTCCTTGGAAGGATTGTACGCTTCCAGGAACTCGGCGAAGTTCTTACATACGCTGGTATCGAATTCCAGGTTATATCCCAGTTCTTTGGCATACAGGGTGCCGTGCATATACATGAGGTAACCCGGGTCTCCGGGGAGCAACTGGTATCTCCATGTAATATCGTCGGCGGTGATCCGGCTTTCTTCGGACAGGATGTGGCGGATGGTCTTCATGGCGGCAGCCAGCGCTAACTGTTGCTCGTCAGGAATTGGGTCCAGCAACTGACGGATCTGTTCACCCGCTGTCTCCTCCATCATCTCCAGCAGTTTTCGTCCTTTGGCAGTGATCTGCAGGAACCAGGTACGGCCATCCAGCGCAGATTTCTTGCGGGAAAGCAGTTGTTCGCTTTCAAAAGCTTTGAGCATACGGCTTAGGTAGCCGCCGTCTATTCCAAGATTATCCACTAGTTTGCCAGCGGTGCATTGGTCTTCAGCTGTTAAGGTGTGGAGTACCCTTAAGGCCGTCAAGGTAAGGTTGTTTTCTGATACGTGTCGGTTCAAGGTTTCCGACAAACTGGTATAGTATCTGTTAAACTCACTGATCTCCTGTACCACTTCAAGATTCGATGACATGTCCCATTGAATTTGTACAAAAATATAAATCAGTTTTATAATATGCAAATATGTTGAAAATGAAGGGCGAGGGAATAATAAAAAAGGCCGGCCACATTTCAGCTGGCCTTATTTATTACTTAATTTTTGCCCTAACGGCTTTGACCTCTGCGGGTTTTATGGCGCTGGCCTTATTCCCGAAACTGTTTCGTACAAAGGTGAGCACATCGGCTATTTCCTCGTCCTTGAGTTGTGCCTGTGGCGGCATAGGATTGGAGTAATACTCCCCTTCTATTTCCACATCGTCATTCAGCCCATTCAGGACGATGGTGATCAATTTTGTTTTATCGCCCAGTACGAAACTTGTCCTGATCAGGGGCGGGTTCATGCGGGGTACCCCGCTGCCGTCTGCCTGGTGACAGGCTAAACATATATTCTGGTACAGCACTTTTCCGCGGGCTATCGAACCGGTGTTGACAGCAGTACTGCCGGTGGCTTTGCCTGTTGTATTACCCCCAGCCTTACCAGCCGTCTTGCTTTTAGTCTGTGCCATACCAACACCAGCAACACTCATTAGCAGCATGGCTGCCATTATCCATCTTATCATACTACTTTTTATATATAATCCGGTACACGGTTCCTTTCACATCGTCAGATACGTACAGGGAGCCATCAGGGCCCTGTGCCAGTCCGCATGGACGGTGTTGCGCCTGACCTGGGGATTTGATTTCACCAGGACCAGCAAATCCTTCTGCAAAGATTTCCCAATCGCCGGCAGGCTTGCCATCTTTGAATGGCTGGAATACTACGAAATAACCTTTCTGAGGTTCAGGGGCACGGTTCCAGGAGCCATGGAAGGCGATGAAGGCACCGTTGCGATACTTTTCAGGGAACATGGTGCCTGTGTAGAAAAGCATATCATTCGGCGCCATGTGACCCGGATAGGCAGCAGCGGGATCCAGAATATGGTCTCCACCTGTTTTTTTGCCATCGCCACCGTATTCAGGTGCAAGGATCTTTTTGTGCTGGAACTGGTCGTAGTAGATATATGGCCAACCGCAGTCAGCACCTTTGTGTAGCGCATACATACACTCAGCAGGGAGTTCGGCAGATTTCTTTTCGTCGTACAGGTCAGGGAAAAGGTCATGCAGCTGGTCACGGCCATGCTGCATTACAAACAGCTGGTTCAGCTGCGTGTTCCAGTCAAGGCCCACCACGTTGCGCAGACCGGTAGCATAGCGAACGCCATCGCCGTAGGTCTGGTTCAGTTTGTCAGCTTTGAACTGCCAGATACCACCGGCAGAATCCAGGATGGGACAAGGTTGCATACCGAGTGAACCCTTGGTACGGTCTTTTATCTGGCAGGAGTTGGAGTAAGCACCGATGTTCACGTACAGGTTGCCATCGTTGTCCAGCTTGAATGCTTTTGCTTCGTGCTGGTGACGGTTGATAAGGCCTGTAACGATGACTTCCGCTTTGGAGGTATCTATCACCTGGTGTTTGTTACCCAGTTTGAAACGGTACACATCCGTGTTGGAAGAGGCATATAAGTAGTTGCCTTTTACTTCGATACCAGTGCCGTCGTATTTGAAGAAGCCGGTTTTGTTATCAATTTTACCATCGCCGTTGGTGTCTTGCAGATACCAGATAGTATTTCCTTTATTGCGGGTACCTTCTACTTTTACATAGAGGTCGCCTTCGGGAGTGACGGTCAGGTGGCGAGCGTGGCCGAGGCCTTCAGCTGCTACCAGGGCGCCGAAACCGGAAGGGAGTTTCAGACCTGCATTGTCTGCATCAGGGGTTACGGTAGTACCAGGCACACCGGGGCCGAAGCTGGTGAGGAGGCTGGTAAGTGCTACAGTAGCCAGTGTGAATGCTTTGTTCATTTGGGTTGCGTGGTTTTGAGTTTTTTTAAAGCCGGGATGAAATTACAAAATACCCCCGCTCCTGCGGAGCGAGGGTAGCTATTTTTTAAATGAGTGGTAATTTATGAGGTTAATTGGCCATTAAAAACCCGGGTTCTGTACCAATTTGCTATTTCTATTGATCTCATCCCTTTGTATCGGCATAAAATACATCTTATCCAGCCACAACCTGTTCTCATTTACCATTGTAACCGGGGTATAGGTATAATCATAATTAGTCGGATCATACTTATACAAAGTCACCTGGCTCCCCGCCTTAAGTTTTCCCTGTACATTGATCCCTCTCAGCGCCCGACCGATAGTAGCCGGTGCAATCATCCAACGCCTTACATCAAAAAAACGTTGTTCTTCAAACGCCATTTCTATTTCACGTTCATGCTGGTAATCTGCTTTCAGCACCGCACCAGAAGAGGTGATATCAGGCATGGCTGCTCTTTTCCTGATCATGTTCAGGTAAGTACGCGCCTCTCCTTCCTGTCCTAATTCCATCAGAGCTTCTGCATAGTTGAGAATGATCTCTGTATACCTGAAAAATGGCCAGGGCACTTCCTGTCTGAAATATTGTGCATCTATGGCAGGGTCGATGAATTTCTTTAAATAATACCCGGTGAAACTACCATTCCAGTCTTCTACCGGACCCTGGCGGGTATCCAGGCCTGGATTAGCAATAGCCTTCGATCCATCCCATACCTCATAGGTACCGGTCTGCACCTGATTGGCCGGATCCATATCCGCCACATCTGTAGGGCGCTGGCGCCAGTTAGCACCATCATACAAAATAGATGCATAAAAACGGGGATCACGATTCACGTATGGGTTTGCCTTATGTGTCGCATTGTTCCAGTCAAAAGAGCTACCATCACTCATTTCGTAATCATCAATCAATAACTGAGTAGGTGTATTTCCTGACCAGTTATGATAGCCATTTAATCCATTGTATAAACCAATCTGTCCACCAGCTTCTGACTTGGCATTCACAAAATAACGGGAGAAGATACTTTCTGTATTATCCTTCAGGAACATGGCCTGATAGTTAGTAGTGGCTTCCTCTGCAGAAGCAGGATCAGGAGAAGCTAAGGAATATGTACCTAGATCCATTACAGCCTTTGCAGCATCCAGTGCTTTCTGCCAGCGGCTGTTACGATCACCGGATGTATAACCTAATAACTCAGGTTGAGCAGCAGCTGCAATGGTAGCGGACTTACTTTTCGCTGTCGGTATATCATGCAGATCACTCGCTGCATACAATAAGATACGGGATTTGAGTGCCAGCGCCGCACCTTCCGTAGCACGACCTTTTACCGACACTGTTTCAGTACCATGCAGATAATATGCAGCGGAGTCACAATCTTTCACGATGTGATCCACACATTCTTCAAATGTATTTCTGGCTATACTATAGTCGGCATCTGCTAAACTATACACCTGATCGACCAAAGGTACGCCTCCAAAACTCCGCACCAGCTGCTGGTAGAACCATGCACGCAGGAAGAACACTTCTCCCCTCAAACGGGCTGCCTGCAATTGTTTATCAAAGTTCACCTTCGATATATTCGCAAAGAAATTATTGCACGCACGTATACGCAGATACATGGTTCCCCACTGGAATGCACCACGGGAATTTACATATTCTGCATCAGTAGGGCTAATGGTAGACTCGACCATATTCTTCATACCATAGTTATGCGTAAACATGGTTTCATCTGTAGCAGAAGACAACATTGTTTCGGGAAAACCACCATTTCCCAGGCCATTATAAATATCATTGACATACGCTTCTGCCAGCGCAGGATCAGTCCACACATCATCTGAAGTAGCCTCTCCCAAAGGTCTGGTATTCAGGAAGTCAGTATTACAGGCAGCTGTTGTCAGCAACAATAATAAGCATATATATTTCATACAAGGATTGTATTAAAGCGTTAATGTAAAACCGGCATTGATCACTCTGGCCTGTGGATAATACTGGCCATTTCCATTCACGGATTCAGGATCCAGGATACCTAATTTATCCAGCGTAAACAGGTTCAGGCAATTCGCATAAATGCGCAGTCCATTTATGCCTGAACGTTTCTTTATTAAGTCAGATAAACTGTAACCGATTTCAAGATTTTTCAACCGGATATAATTAGTTTTTCTGAACCAGTAGGTATTACCGGTAGCCCAATAGGTATCGTTTCTGTCATTGACACGTGGATCAACAGAACTGGGGTGATCAGGACTCCAGCGATGGTCGTAATAATCTTTAGTGAAGTTGCCGATCTCACCAGATTCTGTGTTGATGGCCAGTGCACCACCGGTAGCGCCTTGTATCAACACGGCCATATCAAAGCCTTTGTATTGTAGACTAATGTTGACACCACCTGTAAATGTCGGCTGGGTGCTCTTATCATTCCTTACCTTGTCGTCGCCATCAATTTTACCATTGCCATCTATGTCTTTAAACTTCATATCGCCCGGTTTGAGGTTATTGGTCAGAGCGCTGTAATCGATTGTATTTTTGTTTATATCATCAAAATCTTTGAATACGCCATCATATTCATAGTAGAGCGCTGTGTTCATAGGACGGCCTGTAGACCTTTGCCAGCTGGGTGCGCCGGGTGCTTCATCCCAGAAGATGATCTTATTTTTTGAATAACCACCATTTACACTGACGTCGTACCTGAAATCAGGACCGATCTTGTCGGTATAACCAATGCGGAATTCAAATCCTTTGTTATCGACCTTACCAATGTTTTCCGCAGGTAGTGTCATGCCCGTGGTTTGTGGCACAGAAGCATTCCTTCTTACGAGGATACCGGTACGTTTATTCATGAATGCATCCAGTTCGAAGTAGAGTCGGCTGTTCAATAATGCACCATCTAAACCGATGTTGTAATTATTCGCTACTTCCCAGGTTATGAAGGGGTTAGGCATACGTGCTTCATAGAGTGATTTCACCACATTGCCACCGAGAATATAACTATTGAAACCATAAGAAGCGTAGTATTGATATTCCTGCAGCGTAAGCGTACCATCTCCATTATCATCAAAATAGATCTGGTCATTACCCAGTTTACCCCACGAAGCACGAAGTTTGAGGTAATTGATGAATTTCACATTGTTCTTCCAGAAATTCTCTTCTGAAATGCGCCACCCTGCCATGATACCGGGGAAGAAACCGAAACGGGAAGAAGCAGGGAACATATACGAACCATCATATCGCCATACAAATTCAGCGAGGTATTTTTCTTTGTAATTGTATGCAGCACGACCAAAATAATTTAAGCGTGCACGATCCCATGCACCTCCATAGTTATCTTTTTCGGCATCACCACCTGCACTTAGCTGGTCAATCAGGCTGGAAATAAAGTATTTGCGGGAAGCACCGAAATCGTCGAAGCTGACAGTTTCTTTTTCTATACCAAATACCAGGTTTACTGTATGATCTTTATTGAAAGTATGGTCATAAGTGAGCAAGCCTCTTAATAAGAGATTCGTCTGGTCTTCAGCACCCTGTGAAAGGCTGGCCTGGTCTGTCCCTCTTTTGCTTTTGATGAGCAGGGGTGTTTTACCATCGTCTTCATAAGTTTTCTTATCCCAGGTATACAGGTACCAGGGCGTCATCCAGTCTTTGGTCCGCTTCAGGTATTTATCGTAAGCGATGTTGCCGCTCAGCTTCAATCCTTCTACCCATGGAATGATGATGTCGAGTCGTGCATTGCTCTGTACATAGTAACGACGATCTTTGTCATAACCGGTTTGGTCGGTGGTGATCACAACAGGGTTGTTACCATATTCAATATCAGGACCGGGCAGACCATTTGGCCAGAAAGCAGGCTCTGTAGGCTTTCCACGCATGAGCATACGAAAAATGTCGCTGGCGCTACGTGTGGGGAAATGACGGTTTTCTTCCCTGCCCATCAGGTCTACAGCTACATTCATGTACTTATTGACCTTCGCATCGAGATTTACGCGGAGGCTGTACTGATTATAACCGGTAGCAGAGTTTTTGTAATAAGCGTCCTGTGACTGGTAGCCAAACGAGGTGAGGTACTTTACATTTTCAGAACCACCGGACATTTGCAGGCTGTGATTGGATTGTGGAGACCAGGTTTTGAAAGTAGACTTATACCAGTTGGTATTCGGGTATAACCAGGGGTCGGATCCATCCTTGTATTTCTGAATTTCATCCAGGCCAAAGGCTACATCCCAGGTCTTGCTGGTAGAAGGAGAAGTGTAAGTGCCATGCTGTTGGTATACACTCCATGCATTGTTCCATTCTGTAGCCGGAACATCCCTGTACAGACTGAGTTCATCACGCAACTGTGCATACTCAGGGGCATTGGACATATCGGGAATGTGGGTAGGCTGAGACCATCCCTGGTTGAATGAATAGGCCAGCTGGGGCTTGCCTGACTTCCCTCTTTTGGTTGTAACAAGGATGACACCATTTGCTGCGCGGGCGCCATAGATGGCAGCCGAGGCATCTTTTAAAACGGAGATACTTTCGATATCCACGGGGTTGATTCTTTCCAATCCACCTACACGGTTGGCCACACCATCGATCACAACGAGGGGATCATTATTGCCCAGGGTGTTGGAACCGCGAATGCGGAGAGTAGAACCATCATACCCTGGTTCACCGCTGTTCTGCATAGCAGTGACACCTGGCATGCGGCCGGAAATGGAATTGGATAAATTCGTAGCGGGCGACTTGATGAGGTCCGCACCTTTTACACTGGTGATAGCACCGGAAATGGCTTCTTTTTTCTGGACGCCGTAACCTACTACGACTACTTCACTCAGGCCTTTGGTATCAGCTTCGAGGGAGACATCGATAACCGGACCATTGACGGTGAGTGTCTGGGGCAGGTAGCCGATAGCGCTGACAGTGATCTTCGCCCCTTTGGCTACGGGCAGGGTAAAAGAGCCTTCGGGGTTTGTGGTAGTACCTTTTGAGGTGCCGTCTATTTTGATGGTGGCCCCGATGACAGGCGCATTGGTTTTGTCTACGACACGCCCTTTGAGAGGGAGATCTTGTGCCTGTATAACGCTACAATAAAAAAGCAGGGTCAGGGCATGGCAAAGCCAGCCCCGGAAGAGGAGCAAATTTTTCATACGCGAGATTTGATAGTTACAGAATACGAAGCCAGCAGTAACGGGTGTTACTGAAGATTTTGGTTTTCAACGAGTTTAATAAACGAAAATGGCCGTTTGGTTAAACGCTTTTATTTCGGATGATCATCACAACGTGGTTTTGTTTTTAATGAATGATGAAAATAAGGCGCCATGAATCTGGCTGATGAATCAGGTTTTAGCTACAATTACACAAATGAAAAGTCCGGGTTGTTAAACACAATCCTAAAATAGAAAAAATAATCAAGGAAGAATAATTTCTTTGACAATCACGGGTTAATAATCCGTCTCGAACGAGATAGCAGTAATACTGAACTGGCTTCCCCTCGCTACGAGGTAGAGGTCATGTACACCAAATGAGTATTTGGAATTGCCTGTCATTTTGAGGGCATATGTTGTGTCTCCGGTATATGGGATCTTCAGGGTACCTATACGACGACTTTTCTTTCCTTTAGGGCTGTTAATTCTAAATTCGAGTCTGGAACCTTTTGATTGTTTATTTTCACAAAAGACAGTCACTCTGACTGCTACTTCCCCCAGCCCGAGATTTACTTGTCCAAAACCAAGGTAGCTCCCTGATTTCATTTTAAATTCAGTTTCAAAGTTTCCTTTTCTTACTACTGGCGCAGGAGTAGTTGGAGGCGGAGGCGTGTTGCCCGGTCCACCACTTGCAGGAGGTGCCGTTGCTAAAGGCGTTGCTGCCGGTGGCGGTGAAGCAGCCGGAGGCGACGATTGTGATTGTCCCCTGACAATCAACTGCGCGATAATAAAAAATAGACATAGGATAGGCCTCATAGCTATATGGGTAGGTCTGGCTCATAGTCATTTTCGATCACTATTGCCCAACCAGTGTCAAATTTTGTAATCAGAACGAAATTTACGCAAAATTATATTAAATTTTACAATAATAATATATAATGATTACCAAGGGTTTGTTAATAATATTTGAACTCCTCCTTTATTTTACGTACTGCGACGGGGATTTATTGTATCTGTGGGGATAAAATCGACGAATGTGGATATGTTATCTTTTTATTATATACGCTTTTACCTTCGGGCAAAAGCGCTTATTGTTGTAATTCTGGTATAATGATGTGGAAGGCGGCGCCCTGATGTTCTACCCCAAATGCCTGAATATCACCGTTATGGATATCCATTATCTTGCGGCATAAGGCTAGTCCGATACCCGTACCTTCGAATTTTTCCTTCTGGTTCAGGCGTTGGAAGATCACAAATAATTTATCGGCATAAGACTGGTTAAATCCGATGCCATTATCTGCCACCACGATACGGTACCAGGATGTATTTTTACTCAGGTGTGGGTAATCGTTCATGTCTGTGGCTGTCAGCTTTTTGGCACTGATGGTGATACGGCAGGAATCGTTTGGATTCGAGAATTTCAGGGCATTGCCGATCAGGTTGTAGAACAACTGGTTCATTTGCAATGGCACGGCATCCAGTACGGGCAGTTCGCTGATTTCCATTTGTGCCTGTTTTTCCCTGATCAGGAGCTCAAAATCTTCCGTCACATTGGCAACTATCTGGTTCAGGTCCACAGGCAGGAAGGCATTTTCGCCCAGTTCCAGGCGGGAATATGCAATCAGGTCACGGATCAGGTCCGACATGCGGATGGCAGATTGTTTGACCTTACCCAGGTACAACCTGGTATCAATTTTATTGTTGTCAGGCTTTACACTTTCGAGCATGTCTGCAAAGAGGCGGATCTTTCTCAGCGGTTCCTGCAGGTCATGACTGGTGATGAATACAAATTGTTCCAATTCGTGGTTGCGTTTGGAGAGGTTTGCATTGGCCTCTTCGAGGGCGATGGTACGCTCGCGCACTTTTCTTTCCAGCGCATCTTCCACCATTTTCTGATCATCGATGTCTACACAGGCTCCAATAAAACCTACGAATTCATCCTGCCCTATAAAGCGGGGAATACCGGAGCAGGATAACCAATGATAGCTGCCATCCTGTCTTTTCAGGCGGAACTCAGCATAGAAATTCCGTCTGTCGCGGGAGGAACGGCTAAAGTTGATCTTCCATTTATCGATATCATCCTGATGCATAATGTCGTACCAGCCTTTGTCCTTATCCTGGTCCATGGAGCGACCTGTGTATTTTTGCCACGCCTTGTTGAAGAAGGAGAAGGAGCCGTCTTTTTCCGCGATCCAGATCATGGCAGGAGCGGTATCGGCAATCATCCTGAAGTAGGCTTCGCTTTGTTGCAGGTGTAATTGAGCCTGTTTGCGTTCCGTAATATCCTGGGTGATGCCGATCATGTGTTTCACACCGGTTTGTTCGTCGGTTACAGATTGTCCCCGGGCCATTACCCAGCGTATAACAGGGTCATGGCCTTTGATCCTGTATTCTTCTGAAAACGGTGTTTGGTTTGCCAGTGCAATATCCAAAGCCTCCCTGACCCGGGTGCGGTCTTCGGCATGGATAGCCTGCAGGAGTTTGTCGATGGTCACTACAGCGTTTGCAGGCAGGCCATAATTTGCCTTGCACAGTTCATTGCACTCCAGTATGCCTGTTTCGACATTGAGCTCCCATGAGCCTAATTTGCCCGTTTCCAGGGCAAAGTTCAGGCGGTTGTTCACGTCCTGTAAATGACGCTGGTATTGTTTTGATTCCGTAACATCTGTCACCACGCCTAAAATGCGGTTGGCGATGCGTTCTTCAAAGAATACCTGCGCCTTGCAGGAGATCCATTTGATCCTGTCTTCGCTGGCTGTAATACGGAAATCGATATTGATCTGTCCATTGTCAATGCCTGCCAGTGCGGCCTGAACAGCGCCCTTTACTCCTTCTACATCCAATGGATGGATTGCTTTGATGAAGGTATCATATTCTACAGGGGCATCACTGCTGATATTGAACAATTCGCGGCTTCTGTCGGATAATAATATTTCCCTGGTAGCGGGATTGAACTCCCAGGTACCGGTTTTGGTACCATCCAGCGCCAGGCGCAAACGCTCTTCGTTGTTACGCACCTGTTCCTGCTTACGGGCGATCCGTTCACGGGCTTCCCTGACTTCGGAGATATCTTCGATTGCCAGCAGGATCAGGTCTTCCTTAAGATCCTGGGAGGTAATGAGCTGACCATTCAGCAACATGGTACGCTCCCCTATTGTATTGAATTTATGCGTGAGTTCGTAATTGATAAACGGTGTTCTGGAAGAATGCAGGTTTTCCAGCAGGGAACGCAGGTCGGAATTGTTCCATTGTTTATTACCCAGTTCGTAGAAGATCTTGCCTTCGGTTTCCTTTCTGTCAATTTTGAAGACGCGATAGAAAGAAGCGTTGGCACTTACTACGCGGATATTTGCATCCAGGATGACGAGTGATTCATGTACGGTATTTACGATGGCTTCTGCATACAATCGCGCGTTATTCAACTGGTTATTTCGTTCCAGCAGGTCGTTGTTGCGGGTACTCAGTTCATCGTTGATCACCTGTAGTTCTTCCTGCGAAACTTCCAGTTCCTCATTCAGACTTTTCAGCTCTTCATTGGCAGATTGCAGTTCTTCGTTGGTCGCCTCGTATGCTTCGGCTACAGCGCGCAGTTCGTCTTTGAAGCGTTGCACTTCCTTTTCCATTTGCAATACGCGCAGTGTCTTATCATCAGTGCTTTCGGTGACAGGTTCTGTTCTCTTCGTATCGGCGGCGTATGGGTCAGGAGATTGGTGATTAAAGATGACCAGGTAGTAAGTCTCGTGCAGGTTGACGATAGGCACAATCTCAAAGCCAACGGTGAGTTGGCCGGAAACCACCGAGATGGTGATCCCTTCTTTCTTTACATTTCTTTTGCCTGTTTGAGCCTGGTTCAGGGCACTGCGCAGGCTATGTACCAGATCTCTGTGAGCTAGTTTCAGGATATTCAGACTGGCTTTACCCGGTCCGTGCTCAAAAAACTGCAGGGTTACACCCCGGAATTCGATAATGTCAAATTGTTCATTGAGTAATACAGCTGACGGAGCAAACATGGAAAGTATAATACTATCAGCGGCCTTCTGTGCATCAACATTTTCATCTCTTTCCTGGTCGAAGCTGGGTGTCATGTGCTTGATTTTTTTATTAGTGGGGAACGCACTTCTCAGCGTCCACTTATCTACGTTCTTTTTTAAATAGATCTTCGTCTTTTTCGAAGGCATTTCAAACAGGTCGGGCGAGCGGTTGGTTTCGGATTTGCCCAGCCAGAGGTAGCCTTTATCTTTCAGTGCGTAGTTGAAAATGCTAAGCATTTTCTTTTGTAGTATGGGTTGCATGTATATCAATACATTGCGGCAACTGATCAGATTCAGTTTAGCAAATGGCGGATCAGTGAGCATATTGTGGGATGCAAATACGCAGACGTCGCGGATATAACTGACTACTTCGTATCCCTGTTCTACTTCTCTGAAAAACTTTTCCAGCCTTGCATCAGAAACGCCTCCCATCTGCGTTTTAGCATACACGGCTTTCCTGGCTGTGGCTATCACAGCATCAGAGAGATCAGTGGCAAAGATTTTTACCTTTTCGGTGAAGTTGTCGTGCCCCATGATTTCATAGAGACAGATGGCAATAGAATAGGCTTCTTCTCCGGTGGCGCAACCGGCCACCCAGATACGTACCTGGTCGTCCCCATCAACCGCCTGCCGGGTAACCATTGGCAAGATGGTTCTGAAGAGATATTCAAAACTGCCGGGGTCCCGAAAAAACGACGATACATGAATTAAAAGTTCAGCAAATACTACATTCTGTTCGTTCTCATTATCTTTTATTAAAGTTAGGTACTCTTCAAAACCTGGAATGTTCATTAACGACATCCTGCGTTGTAACCGTCTTGTAATGGTGGAAAGCTTGTACTGCAAGAAATCTACACCTGAAAATTCTGACAGGATAGATAGGATACTTTTTAATGCAGCATTAGGCCCCGCACCGATTCGTTTCCGGTTACTCTCAGCATCTTGATGCATGTCAGGCATACAAACTTTTTTGACTTGTGTCTATATAAATCGATAAAGATATATAAAAATAGCATCAAATCATTCGCTTATCAGTTATCAGGTATCGCTGCAGGAACTTGGCAATTTCCGGTGGCGGCAGTACCGCATGCGGATCATCTCTATTGATGGCTGTCAGGGGCAGGATATTGAAGTCGGTGGTATCCGGATCCTGCACAAGTACGAGGCCATGCCTGTCCTCTATCGCTTTAATACCATCAATACCATCCGTGCCCATACCGGACAGGATGATTCCCACCGCGTTCTCAGCATAACATTTGGCCATTGATTTGAAGAAGATATCAATTGACTTGTTGATGACTTCGCGGGAATAGCGTTTCCGCACCCGCAATATATGATCTTCAACAATCATCATCTTACCTTCTACCAATACATACACATTATCGGGTTGCAGATTCACGGTATCGGTCACACGATGAACCGGCATTTCTGTAAACCGTTGCAGAATGTGGCTGAAACGGCTTGGATAATCGGCTGATAAATGCGGTATCACCACAAAAGCTGCGCCTGTTTTTTCTCTGAAGTGCTGAAAAAATTCACAAACGGGTTCCAGGCCACCTGCGGAACAGCCAATGCCAATGCACAAAGAAGGGAATTTAACAACATTACTCATGGTCACATCTAATTAACGGTTTCACAATAAAGATGCCTCTGATTCGAGGACGGGTTCAGCCATTAAATTCAAAGAAAATGCCAGAGTGTGCAGGGGTGGTACTATTTTAACACAATTTGTAGAAATAGAGGGGCAACGGGGGATTCAAGAAGGCCGGTGTTACCCGGCCTCCACATTATTTTGATTCCTTTAACACCATGTCGATGGTGATGGCACCAGCTACGATGGCGATCTTTTTCAGATCTTCAGGGCATTCTTTACCTATGATCACACGGTATTTATCAGCTGTGGTGAATACTTCTTTCATCACACCTGCCCACTTTTTAGTAATTTGTCCCAATTCATTCCCACTTGCATCCACAATTGTGAAATTCCATGCCTTCCAGTCGCCTTTGATCTCGGCAATCACAGCACCATATTGATCAGTGATATGGAATAAAGGCTTGAAAAGTTTGAACTTGTGTTTGATGCCACCGATTTGATTACCATTCCCATCGAGGATAGTGATTTTCGACATCCAGAAAGTCCAGCCACGGTGAATGGAGGCGACTACGGTGTTGTCCATTTCCTTAATGTCGAGGGTAAAAGGGAATACGGCTTTGCTCAGGAATAAACGCAGGAGCTTGTGCCAGACAGGTACGGTTTGTTGAATATTTCCGATTTGCTGTCCCTGATCATCGTACACTTTATAGGCATTAGAGAATTTGAAAAGCCCGATTTTTTCGTCAATGAAATAATCGTGGTGATTGAAGAATTTAGGTAAGTTCGCTTGTCCCATTAAGAGAATTTTAAGAGTTAAGGTTTAACAACGGGGGCGAAGGTATATAAATATTATTATATAAAAAATCGTTTATGCCTGTTAAGCATAAACGATCCGATGATCTTAATCAGGATACTTTTCCAATAAATCCAGTAATTCTCTGGCCTTATCAGGATATTTACTGACGAGGCGCGTAGAGCTGTCTGCCACCTGCCAGCAAACAAAAAGCGTTTATACTTAACATATATTATTAAAAAAGGGGCCAGCCATTACAGCTGGCCCCATGCTCAAATATAAGGGGGAAAATGTAAAATATTAGTAGCCCGGATTTTGGTACATACCGGTTGGGTTCAGCTTGACCTCATCAGAAGGAATAGGATAATACCTGTCCTTGGTGGTAAAGTGTTGCGGAATTGCGATTCCATATCTTGCCGGATCTTTTGCCTGGAAGTAGCTTACCAGTTCGTCAGTAGTGAATGTTCTCAGCAGGTCATACCATCTGTGGTTTTCGAATGCCAGTTCAATTCTTCTTTCGTGCAGGATAGCCAGTTTCAGTGTTGGGTACTTAGCCGCATAGTTAGCATCCTTTGAGGCAGTTGCATAATCAGACATACCTGCCCTTGTTCTCACCTGGTCCAGGAAAGAGATCGCAGTCGTCTGGTCGCCCAGCAAATTATTTACCTCAGCCAGGTTCAGGATGATGTCTGCATAGCGCATCAGGATCCAGTCGTTACCCCCATAACCATTCACGCCGGCAGCATCCGAAGCATCGCGGAACTTGGTAATGAAGTAATCCTTTACATTGGAAGCATTCGCATATTTCACAGAGAAATCCATTCTTGGATCACCGGTTTCATAATCATCGATCAGATCACCTAAAACGTTGCCACCTACACCTGTTGCTTCTTTTTGTGAGTTGATGGTTTCACCGGCAGCCTGGTTATTTGCAGCTATAGAAGAGGAATAAGTAGCATCACCTTGTTTATACACAATCTGCATGATCAGCTCAGGGCAACTGGACTTTTTATCCACGCTAAACACATCTGAATAAGGGATTTCGCTCAGCTGACCGAAGTTGCGCATATTGTAACAAGCCTCGAGGTATGTTTTTGCATCCTGTAAGTGAGCTGTGCTTTGACCGTCTTCAATTGTCTGAGACATAGTCAGGTACACCTGACCCAGCAGACCATTGGCAGCTGCCTTGGATGCGCGGCCAATTTTATCGCCGGTCTGGAAGTTGGGCAGTGGACTTTCCAATACATCTTTCAGGTCAGTAATGATTTGCGCATATACAGCTGTATCAGCTGCGCGATAGGTATAAGCAGTTACCTCGTCGGAAGTAGTCAACTGCTTTGTTACCAAAGGTACAGCCCCCCACTGGCGTACCAGGTGGAAGTACATCAATGCCCGCAGGAATTTAGCTTCAGCAGCGTAACCCAGCTTCGTATCATTGCTGGAATAGCTTACACCATCAATGTTGGATAATACCACATTCGCACGGGAAACAGTTTCATATAAGGCTGCCCAGTGAGACAATAAATAAGAGTTACCGACTAATACTGAGAAATCATTAAACTGGAACGGCTCACCAGAGTTGGAATAGTCATTACGACCGGTATTGTCTGATCGCTCTTCCAGGTACAGGCCACTGTTTTCACCGATACAGTTAGAACTTCTCAGGGATTGGTAAATACCGTTTACTGCTAAAAGGACATCATTTTCTGATGCAAAATAATCAGATACACTGAGCGCATTGGGGTTAGACTGGTTCAGAAAATCCTTACTACAGGATGCCAGTACCACAGTGGCTGCTATTGCTAATAAGATACGTTTCATGTTGAATAATTTTGAAAATAAAAGGATTAGAAGCCTACCTTAACACCTAAATTATATGCACGTACCAATGGATACTTACCATAATCTACACCTGGTGTCAGGTTATTTCCATCATTATAATCTACTTCAGGATTGTAACCTTTGTATTTAGAAATAGTGAACAGGTTGTCTACACTTGCATAGACTCTTGCGCTGCTCAGGCCAAGGCGGTTTTTCAGCACTCTTGACTTAATGTCATAACCCAGTGTGGCATTTGTACAACGGAAGAAAGAACCATCCTGCAGGTAGAAAGTAGACAGACGGGTACTGTTACTCTGTGTACCACTTCTGGATGCACGGAATACATGACCGTTACCTGGATTAGCTTCGCTCACATAGTGGCCTGCTGCATCCGCATATTGGTTTCCTGAACCTTCCATGTTGTACAGGTAATAATCCTGACCATCCAGTACTTTGTTGCCATAAGAACCATTGAAAGAAGAAGAGAAAGTGAAATTCTTATAACTGGCATTCAGTGCGAAACCATAAGTAAATTTAGCATATGGAGAACCGATCACCCTTTTATCATTATCATTTACAACACCATCCTTATTTACATCTTCAAAGTATAAATCGCCTGCTTTCAATGGAGAGCTGTTAGCAGAAGATTCAGCCACCTTACCCACATCACCTGGTTTGGCCACACCCAATACCTTGAAACCATAGAACATACCCACCGGCTGGCCTTCCTGTGTAATGTGTGTCTTGTAAGAACGCTCAGCACCGGCCTTGATAATAGTGCTACCGCCACCTAAATCCAAAACCTTATTTTTATTGATAGAGATATTACCCGCTACACCCAGGTGAAAATCTTTACCATCAATAACCCTGGCATCTACCTGCAGGTCTATGCCACTATTACGGATCTTTGAATCACGCAGGTTAGTGAGGATGGAAGTAGAACCTGAGATAGCAGAGATAGTTTGTTGGAACAACAGGTTGTAGGAATAAGAAAGGTAATAGTTAGCAATGAAATTCAAACGACCTTTCAGGATGCCAATGTCAAGACCTGTATTAAACTGTGAAGTAGATTCCCAACCCAGTTTCTGGTCTTTCAGGTCTCCCGGATAATAGGCAGAGTTCACAGTACCGGAACCAAATACGGTACCGGTGGCTGTGGCCATAGTAGTCATCGTATTGTAGTTGCCAATATTATTGTTACCACTTAAACCCCAGCTGGCACGCAGTTTCAATGTAGAGAACTGACCCAGCCAGTCATGGTAGAAAGATTCGCTTGAAATATTCCAGCCTGCAGATACAGAAGGGAATACACCCCACTTGTTCTGAGGGCCAAAACGGGAAGAACCATCTGTACGTATAGATCCTGTCAGGAAATATTTTTCATTGTAATTATAACTTGCACGACCAAAATAAGACATCATCGTCCAGGTAGATTTGTAGGCATCCGTCAGTTGGAAATCCGTTCCATCAGCACCTTTTGCGGTGATTTCCTGGATACGGTCATCTTCAAAACCTTTTGCAGTCACTTTTACCAGGTCAGTGGTATTTATCTGGGCAGAATAACCTGCCAGACCAGTAATACTATGATTACCAAAACGCTTGTTATAGTTCAACGTGAACTCAGCCAGCTGGTCTACAACGTTCTGGTTTTGAGCAACACCATTTGCAGCAGCCTTTGCATTGTCAGAATAAGGTGCACTTACCCCACTACTTAAGCTGGTAGGGTAATAATAGTTATACTTCTCGGAATAACTCATCATACCTACGTTGGCCTTCACGGTCAGTGCCGGCAGGATGGTATAAATAGCATAAGCGTTGTAGTTACTACGGTTACCTTTGCGGGTAATGTTAATTTCCTTTGCCAGCGCAATCGGGTTTTCGAAGCTGTTGTAACCATAGGTTGCAGATAGTGCAGCAATTTCATTCTTCAGTGGATTACCATTAGAATCGTATGGCTGTGCACTTGGAGGCATCAACAGCGCTGTCATGATCGGGTTGTGATCCCAGCGGCCTTCACTCAATTCCCTGTTCTGGTTGTTGGTGTAAGAAATGTTTACACCCGCCTTTAATCTTGGATTGATCGTTGCATCCAGGTTCATTCTCAGGTTGATCTTTTTTACACTTGTATTCAGTACCACACCATCCTGATTCTGGTAACCGCCGCTCATATAATACCTGATATTGTCAGTACCACCAGAGAAGGAAACATTGTGACGACCAAAGAAAGCATTCCTGTAGATCAGGTCCTGCCAGTCAGTATTATATTTGGAAGGAATGACCTTTTGATTGGCGAAGTCATAATAGCGGGGATCGATCTGCACAGCGTTTGCATTCCCCACATTTGCCACACGGGTCGCATTGTTATCACTCATCATACCATCATTCCATGTCAGAGAGGTATTGTTTTCTATCAGGTTCCTATAAGTACCATTACGACCGTCTACCAACAGTTGCAGGAACTGGTTGCTGTCTAACAGCTTCACTTTCTTAGACACCTGGTTTACACCAGTAGTATAGCTATATTCGAGTTTACCTTTGCTGCCGGATTTTCCTCTTTTGGTAGTGATCATCACCACACCGCCGGAAGCGCGGGAACCATAGATGGCTGCAGAAGCCGCATCCTTGAGGATGTCGATGGTTTCGATATCTTCAGGGTTAATGAAAACGTCTGCGTCTACAGGATAACCATCTACTACGTACAATGGATCAGAGCTCGCATTGAAGGAGCCGATACCACGCACACGAATCTTTGTGCTCTTGTAAGGTGCACCGCTCACCTGCGATACCTGTACACCAGCTACTTTACCTACGATGGCCTGACCTACGGTAGGCGCTGTGAGGTTCATTTCGCTGGATTTCACGCTGGATACGGCACCGGTCAGGTCGCTCTTTCTTACTGACTGGTAACCGATGGCTACCACTTCCTGCAGCTGGCTGTGCTGGCTTTTCAGCCGTACGTTCAGCATGTTCTCTGAAGTAACCGGTACTTCCTGTGGTGCGTAACCGATGAAGTTAAATACCAGTACATCACCGATATTTACTTTGATGGAGTACTTACCATTTACATCGGTAGTCGTGTTTACCTTAGAAGTTTTTTCGTGAATGCTCACACCTGGAATAGGCATGTTGCTTTCGTCAGTAACCATACCAGAGATGGTCACAGTTGCTGCATCGGCAGTTTGTGCTACTACAACTGGTGCAGCTTTTATTTTTTCAATCTTCAGGAAGATGTGACGTTCATCTACCTGTTTCACCGCACCTTCGTACCCTTTCAGTAAATCCTGCAAAACGGAAGCCAGCGGGGCCCCAGCAGCTTTGTAGCTCACAAGCTGATTGTCTGCAACATGCGTAGCGTTGTAACCAATGGAAAGACCAGTCTGAGATTCAATGAGTAAAAATACTTTTCTGAGTGGTGTGTTTTTAACGTCTAAATTAATGCGGGTATCACGAACCTGTATCGTGATCTGGTTGCGGAGTTCTGTCGCAAAGGCCATTACATGACAAGTCAATAATATGAGCAGCAGGTAAGACCGGCGCGTCATATTTGTTGGCATTTTACATCTTATTCGCATGATGCTGTATTGATTTTAATTTCATTATGATTAATCTGATAGGTAATGCCGGATAACTGAGACAGCAATCTCATGGCATTCTCTACCGTTTCATTCTTCAACTGTAGTGTGTATTTACAATTGTGTCTGGCTTGTCCTGTCAGTGTGATATGGATATTGTATTGTCGTTCTAAAACAGCGGCTATTTCCTGAATACTGGCTTGTTCGAAGTAGAAAACATTGTTCTGCCATGCGGCAATTTCATTTGACTTTCCTGTACCTATACTTAAGGAGTCGTGTTCTTCATTGTAGGTTAGTACCTGGTCCTGGGTCAAACCTGCAGAGAGTACAGTAGTTTGGGCGGCTGCCTTTTTCTCGATCCTTACCTTACCGGTCAATACCGCAATCTCAACATTTTTTTCACCGGGATAGGCTTTCACGTTAAAGGAAGTACCCAATACTACTGTTTGCAGGTTTCCACTACGAACAATAAATGGTTTTGCAGTCTGGTGCGCTACATCAAACACGGCTTCACCTGTCAGTTCGAGTACACGATCATGTACGCCAAAGTCAGACGGGATGCGGAGTTGTGTATTCGCATTGATGGTCACGATGCTACCATCAGGCAAGGTGATTTTTTTACGCTCAGCTTTTCCTGCCTGCAACAATGCATATGTAATGGGAGCAGGAGGCTGGTGTAATTGTTTATATATAAATAGGACAGACGTACATACTAATATAAATACGGCGGCAACTTTCAGGATGCGGGGCAATACGTGCACCTTCACTTTAGGATGGAACATGCGCTCCAAAGCCTCCAGGGCAGCGTCATTAGCAGCATCGGTAAATGCCGGATCGTCTTGTAATTCTTCGAAAGAATCAAACCACTCCCTGATACGGGCAGCTTCCTCCGGTGTAGCTTCACCGGCTCTGTACTTTTTTAAAAGCGATAATATCTCTGCTTTGTCTGATGATGTGTGCATTCATCAGTATAGTCTCTAAATCATATAAGCGGTACCGTTAAGGAATTGTGAACACAATGTTAACAGAATGTAAACGGAGAGCCAATGGTCTGTTTGTAAACGGAGGCGGATCCTTTTGAGGGCAAGGGATATGGTATTCTTTACGGTTTGCTCTGAGAGTCCGTATTCCTGGGCTATTTCGCGGATAGACTTGGATTCCCAGCGGCTGGAAATAAAAACTTTCCGCATGGTATCATTCATCTTTGCGACTTCAGTATCCACCTTTTCCCGCATTTCGCCGGCTATCAACTGGTTCTCGACAGGGAAAGTACTGGGTTCGTCTTTTTCTAATAAGATAGTTTGCCGCGCTAATATTTTTTTATGTGCTATCTGCCAGTCTATTACAGAATAGTAGGCGGCACGGCACAAGTAGTTGAAGATTTTTTCGGGGTTTTGAATGTTGTACCGGTTATTCCAGCAGGAGATCAGTACTTCCTGCAGTATATCTTTGGAGTCATCTTCCGATCGCACGCGGGCATAGATATACTTATACAACGCTACATTGTAACGTAATACAAGTATGGCAAAAGCTTTCTCATCATTCTCCTGCTGAACTAAGGATAATAATTCCGCATCGGTCAAATTCTTCATATAAGACGGAGCTCTAAAGCGATGCGAAATTATTATCGAAAAAAATGGTTGTATGTTATGTTTAAGTTAACTACAAGGGAAACTCATCTGAAAACCTTTGTCCTCTTTGCATTGCTGCGATTTCCACAGGTGTGCATAAACAGTTTTCAAGTTCTATGGTAATTAGATCCTTGTCCATATCCTTGCCTATGATAACCAGTTCATTGTATCGGTCTCCAAAATTTTTATCCCACCTGCTTTCTATTTCTTCCTTGTAATCGAGGAAGCTGGCGTAGCGGATGCGGTCTTTGTAGGGCATACTGCACCACCATACACCGGCTTTTTCAGCGCGGAGACTACCACCGGCCTGACTCCAGTTAATAGCGTCATCCTGCCGGGAAGCGAGCCAGAAGAGACCTTTACTGCGAATAATGCCGGAGTGCCATTCCTCGTTTAAATATCGCCAGAAGCGGCCTGGGTGAAAGGGTTCACGACTGCGGAAGACAAAGCTGCTGATGCCGTATTCTTCAGTTTCCGGTGTGTGGTATTCTTTGTTGAGTTCTTCCATCCAGCCGGCTTGTTGACTGGTGGTGTCGAAATCAAATAAGTGAGTATTCAGTATGTCAGCAGGGGCAATTTTTCCAAATTCGCTGGTGATGATCTTTGCACCGGGATTGAGTTTTTTAACCATGGCTTTTAAAGTGCCTAACATCTCTGGTGTGACCAGGTCTGTTTTATTTAATATAATGACATTCGCAAATTCCAATTGGTCAGTAAGCAGGTTCACCACAGTCCGCTCTTCATGAATACGGGTGCTGCCATAGTCCTGGAGGAAGTTGAAAGAGTCCACAACAGTAACTAAGGTATCGAGTCTGGACAATTCATCGAGCGTGCCGTAGGTAAATGTTTGCGCTACGGGAAGAGGTTCGCTGATACCGGAACTTTCTATTAATAAATAGTCGAACCGCTTTTCATTGGCCAGCTTTTCTACTTCAATGAGTAGGTCTTCGCGCAGGGTGCAGCAGATGCAGCCGTTGCTCATCTCTACGAGTTTTTCTTCTGTTCGGTTGAGGGTATTTTCATTCTTTACGAGTTGGGCATCTATGTTCACCTCACTCATATCGTTGACAATAACGGCCACTTTCAGGCCTTCTTTATTATGCAGGATATGATTGAGCAAAGAAGTCTTACCGGCACCCAGGAAACCACTGAGTACCGTTACAGGCAAACGGTCTGTCATGATGATATGTGTTGTTTGCAGCAAAGATATGCAACTTTGTTGCAAACAGAAATTTTCCATAAAACTTTCGTAACTTCTGAATAAATCCTTTGTTATGAAACCCATCTACCCTATTCTGTGCCTGCTGGCACTCAGCGCCTGTTCCCGGAAGGATATGCTTCCTACTATCAACAATTCAAATCCTGACACTATAATTCCGAAATCTGCTATCAATGATTTTATTGAACAACGGCTTAAAGAGGAGGATCATTTCGACTGGACCATGGCCAATGATAGTATGTTGTGGAGTGCATTGATCCAGTCAGATAGTGTATTAAGCATAGGCTATAATACCGGCGATAAGGAGAAAGTATTAAAAGTGGTACGGGAACATGAAGGCGCGCTTATTTATCCATTCAAAGAAGGGAAATTGCCATTTCTTAATCTGAAAGTAGGTAATTATGCTACCATCAAAGCACTGCGTGGATTTGTTCGTTATGCAGATCCTATTGGCTATGGCGCTTATAGTCAGGCTAATGCAAGGCCAGCCAGTAGCCTATTAAATTTCGGCTGCGGGAGTAATACAGCCCAAACAAATATTGATTATACTTCGATACTCCCCGCAGCTAAACAATCCTGGAATTACACCTATCACCACATTCCTGAGGCATGGTCACAATCTACCGGGGCGAATATCAAGGTTATGATCATTGATACAGGTATCAGTGATGCGCAGGAAAACTTAGGCTCCACATTCAACCAGGGATACTCTTCGGGAAGAAGCATTACCCGTGCGGTGACTTATTCCGGAGCGACCACCAATGACGATTGCGGGCATGGAACCAGTATGGCGGGTGTACTGGCAGGGCCACGCGGCACAGATGGCAATACGGCAGGTATTGCCTACAATTGTAATCTGCTCATGGTACATGCGGCTGAAAATGTGGTGATCCTCTCTTCAAATTCCGTGAATGGTGTAACTGATGCTTATGTACTAGGTGCAGATGATCCGGATGTAAAGATCATCAGTATGAGTTTGGGTACTATTTTTAGCTATGGCCAGATCAAAGATGCGATTGCCTATGCTGATAGCAAACAAAAATTGATGTTCTGTGCAGCAGGTACTTCTTTTTCATTCTTTGCAAGTTTTGTGGGCGTGATCTTCCCGGCTAATCAGCCACAGGTACATGCAGTAACGGGGGTAAAAGATAACCTGACCACACGTTGTGATGACTGTCATGTAGGGAGCAAAGTAGATTTTACAATAGTGATGGAAAAAGCCAGTAACGGTTTGCATCCATTGAGTATTGCGATGAGCGGCGATGTACCTTCCACAGTAGGCGGGTCATCAGTAGCGACGGCCAGCTGTTCGGCCATCGCAGCATTGATATGGAGTAAAAACCCGGGGTATCCAAGGGATAGCATTATCAGCAAGATGCGGAGAGCAGGCTCCTACCCTGTGACCCGCAATAGTTCTTTTGGCTGGGGTGTGGTAAATGTGGCTACGGCCTTATCGCTTTAGGAAACGGTTATGTAAAATGCGTTGTAGTGTTTCTTCCTTCTGATATTTTGAAACAGTGATCTGAAAAGCACCTACATACAGCGTATTGCCTTCAATACTATTGATCTTGCCGATGGCCACCAGGTAAGACTTGTGTGGTTGTACAAAGGATGTTGCGGGCAGGTGCTCCTGCAACATCTTTAATGTAAGGTGCGTAATGATCTTTCTGTCAGGTACGTGAATAGCAACATAATTCTCCATGGCTTCGACAAAGAGAATGTCATTCACGCTGATCTTTTCCAGCTTGCTATCTACTTTTACAAACAAGTAATCGCTTGTGGATGGTTGGGTTTGGAAATGATCATAGATCTTATTGGCGGTTTTGAGAAAGCGTTCAAAAGAAATAGGTTTTAGTAAATAATCCAGTACTTCCAGTTCATACCCGTGCACAGCGTATTTTTCGTATGCAGTTGTGAATACAACCTTTGGCGGACGAGTTAGGTTTTTTAATAATTCAATACCTGTCATATAAGGCATCTCAATATCCAGGAATAAAACATCTACCTGTTGTTGTTTTAGCAACGAGTTCAATTCTATGGCATTTTCACACTCGCCTTTCAGATCAAGAAAATCTATCTTCTCAATATACACACTCAATGATAGCTTTTCAGAGGCACGTAATTTTTGCAGGCTGATAAAACTCTCCAGGTAATTCAATTCCTGTCTGACAGGTACCGTTAGTTGCTGGTCATACAATTGATATCTTATTAATGAAAGATAAGCACGCCAAAGATAGCGAGGATCCGGAGCCAGTCTAACCATGCCTGACGGGGAGTTAATTGCATAAGTTTGAGTTTATACAGGCAAATTAGCGTTGGAGGCAGGGAGGGGGAAATTAGTTTGACGTAAGGGCGGATTTTGGGGGTGTAAGGAGGATATAGAAAGAAAGACCTTTTAAAACTATGGCAATTTTGCCACCAACTTTTCAGGCATCCATCTCAATACCTGATATATAAGTTTCCATTTTATGCCCGGTACAATCGTAAACCCATTACCGGCATTTACAATTTCACGCGCAATAAACGGAGGTTCCATCAATAAAGACGCCGGGAGGTCAAGTCCGGCCGTCATCTTACTGCGTATATAACCTGCTACTATTACATTGACCACTATCTTTCTGGCAAACAAATATTGTCTCATCCCTGCCAGGTATTGCGTAAATGCCGCTTTTGTACTACCGTAAATAAAGTTACTTTTTCGTCCCCGCACACCAGATAATGAAGATAACCCGATGATCCGTTCCAGATGATCATTTCCCTTGTCATTTACAATGATATTAATGATGGATACAGCGCCGGCATAGTGTACCTGCATCATCCGATAACTTCCTTCCCAATCTGTCAGGGCCTGTTCATTCACGACCTGAAAACCGGCTGCATATACAACGATATGGGGTTTTGCAGGTAATGCAGCGTAGAAAGCCGCATGTGTTTCAAAAGCAATGGCATCAAAATAACAGATGGTCAGGCGGCTATTGGAAACATGCTTTGCTTCCATAAACGATTTTATCGCTGCAGTACTACGGGATGCTGCTATCACCTGATATCCTTTTACGAGATATAATAAAGTAGCTTCTTTCGCCACATCAGAATTGGCGCCGAGGATCAATACAGTTTTGGACATAAAAAGCAATCTAAGGAAAAACTAAATCATTTTAGCAACCCCATCGGCTAAAATCCTGCTATTCTTTGTTAATTCCCGCAAATACCCTCTCCATTTTTCATAATACTTTTCCATCCAGCATCATCCAACTGTAGTTATGAAAACAATTGTAAACGATTACTTTAATTCAACCAAGGGACAATATCCTTTATTACATCTACGCGAAAAACTGTTTTATTATGAAACGAATTGTAAACGATTACGTTCGCTACCTTTTTATATCGAATGATGCAAACGTTTGCAAACAACCACTAATCGGGGATTCCATTTTGTAAAAACAATTTCTACATCATGATAAAACGACTACTCTTACAATGGTCGGTAGCCCTCCTATTTCTTCAACTAATAGGATCACCCACCACCTACGGGCAAAGCACCCTTACTGTAAGCGGTACGGTACGCTCCGGCAATGAAGTGCTCATCGGCGTGAGCGTCTACCAAAAGAACAATATCAACATCGCTACCAAAACAGACGAAAACGGTCACTTCAAACTTACTGTACCAGACAATGCTACCCTGATCTTCTCCTTCATCGGTTACCACCGGCAGGAAGTGAATGTCAACGCACGTCCTATTCTCAACATCAACCTCGTCACGGAAGATAAAGCACTGGGCGAAGTGGTGGTTGTAGGCTACGGCAAACAAAAAGCGCCTACCGTGACAGGGGCTATTTCTACTGTTGGCGGCAAAGAGCTCGTCTCTACCCCCGTGTCCAACATCACCAATATGCTTGTGGGCCGTGCCTCCGGTATCAGTGCCGTACAGTCCAGCGGTGAACCCGGGCAGAATGCTGCAACCATCCACATTCGTGGTATTGCAACTTTAAACGGTCAGGATCCGCTCATCGTAATCGATGGTATACAGCAACCGGCAGAGCAACCTTACGTGGTGCTCAATGCCATGGATGCGAACGAAATCGAAGGCATCTCTATCCTGAAAGATGCTTCTGCTACCGCTGTATATGGTATCCGGGGTGCGAACGGTGTTATCATCGTCACCACCAAAAGAGGGAAACTCAATAAACCTACCTTCGGTTTCACCGCCAATGGAGGTTTTACAAACGCGACCTCCCTCCTGCCCATTCTCAATTCCTACCAATATGCCCTCTTCCGCAATGAAGGTGTCCGCAACGCGGAAGCCGCCGGCAACAGCAGCTTCGATAACCTGCTCTTCACCGACAATGAATTGTGGAAATTCAAAAATAACAGGGATTATACGACGGACGAAATCAACAGCCTTGAAATAGGGAGCAGCGACAGACAGGCACTGGCCAACAGCCCCGCCCTGTACTACACTTCCCATAACTATTTCAAGGAAATCTTCGGAGGTAAGGGCCAGCAACAACAATACAACATGAATATATCCGGCGGGGTTGAAAAAGTAAGGTACTTTGCTTCGCTGGGTTACTATCACCAGCAAGGTATTCTCAACGACTACAACTACGGTGGTGCTAATACGAATTCGAACTTCAAACGTTATAACTTCCGATCCAACTTCGACATCGACGTATTCAAAAACTTCCAGATCAGTGTGAACCTGGCAGGGCAATCAACCGTTGGACATGTGCCTTCCGGCGGCTATAGCTCTTCGGACCAGGGCGATCGCTACCAGCTCATCATCCAGAAGATCTTTGAAAGTAGTCCGTTCGTAGGGCCCAACTTCGTTAATGGTAAACTGGTGAATGGGTTTATCGGCACCTCCGGCGATGGCATCAATCCCCTTGTAGATAAAGGTGGCAGTGGTGTTTCGCCCATCAGTGACTTCCTCAGTGCCGGTACGCTGAACCAGTATATCACTACCCTCACCAGTACTGTGAACCTGAAGCACCAGATGGACTACATCACCCCGGGACTGAATCTGAATGGAAAGATCGCCTACGATGACAGTTATACGAAAGGCTTCTACGAAACTACCAGTATTCCGCTTTACAAAGCCATGCGCGATCCCAACAATCCTAACAACATTGTGCTTGCCGGTGGTCAGTTAAACCCTGACTACACCTCCGACAACTGGGGTAATGGTGCCTGGCGCAAAGTATACCTGGAAGCTTCTATCGACTACGCCCACAGCTTTGGCAACCACAACGTGTCCGCGTTATTCCTTGGCAATGCCCAGAAGTACACGGCACACGACCTGGCATATAACACCCCCTCCGGTTTAATGGGTCTGGTAGGCCGTGTTACATACAATTTTAGTGAACGCTACCTGCTGGAATTCAACATGGGCCTGAATGGTACTGAAAACTTCGCACCTAAGCGCCGCTTTGGTTATTTCCCCGCTGTATCTGCAGGTTGGGTCGTAACAAAAGAACCATTCTATCCTAAGAACGATGTGCTTACCTGGCTCAAACTTCGCGGCTCCTATGGAGAAGTGGGTAGCGACAGGCTGGGAACTCGCCGCTATCTCTACCTGCCCAATGGCTGGTCATCCAGTTCAAGCGGTTACTATTTTGGCAATAGCAATGGCAGCAGTGCAAACCCTTATTTCTCCGGCGCCAGCGAAACCACTTTGGGTAATCCTGATGTGACCTGGGAACGTGCAAAGAAACTAAACCTTGCCGCTGACCTACGTTTGTGGAAGGATAAGATCACCCTCTCTGCTACCCTCTTCAGGGAAAAAAGGAATAACATCCTCGTGAACCTGCAAACCATACCGGCTACCTATGGGGTGTCTTCTTCTATTGTACCTCCTGCGAATATTGGCCGCGTCAGCAACCAGGGTTATGAGATAGAGCTAGGGTACAATGATAATATTGGTAAACTCAGTTATTTCCTCCGTGGCAATTTCTCCTATGCGCGCAATAAGATTGAATACATGGCAGAACCGTCTTACCAGTACCCATGGATGAACGAGACTGGCTACAGCATTGGGCAGTACAAAGGTTATGTATGGGATGGTTTCTTCAACACGACCGAAGAACTGAATAACCGCCCGTATAATACGAACGGCAACCAGGCAAGACTGGGCAATATCCGTTACAAGGATATCAACGGCGATGGCATCATTGATACCAAAGACCAGGTGCCTATCGGTTACTCCAACCTGCCACGCATAGCCTACAACCTGACTATCGGTTTCTCTTATAAAGGTTTTGATATCTCTGCACTGTTTATCGGTACAGCACAGGGTTCTTTCCCACAATCCGGCTATGTGCTGAGTACCCCGTTTGCCAAGAACGTTGGCGCTGTATTCCAGCCTTACTACGATGGTCACTGGACACAGGAAAAGTATGAGAAAGGTGAAAAGATCACCTATCCCTCCTTCTCTTTCAGTGGTTCCGGACCCAATAACCTGTTCAGCGACTTCTGGCTCAAGTCTAATAACTTCAAGCGTCTTAAGAACCTTGAAATAGGTTACAGCATCCAGGACAGGGCATTACTCACGCGTGCGCATATTCGCAGTATCCGTTTCTATGCCAATGGTAATAACCTCATTACCTGGAGCAAAGAAGTGATGAAAGGCATTGACCCTGAGCTGGCGGACGATGGCAAGAACAGTATGGGATATATGTACCCGCTGACCCGCACGTTCAACTTTGGTACCAATATCCAGTTCTGATCCACTAAAAACATTTGAGATGAAACCTTACTATATTATATGCATGGTGCTGTTGCTGTTTGCCTGCCAGAAGGACTTTCTGCAAATGCCCATCTCCAATACAACAACGACAGATTCGATATTCTCTACAACTATCAAAGCGCAGGGAGCTATCGCCAACGCCTATAAGAAAGTGCTGTGCCAGGGTCTGCCCTACCAGGCTTACTGGAACTCACTCATCCAGGACAATATATCCGGTGCCCTTACCTATGGCTTCTCCTGGACATGGGGCTATGGTATTGCCACCAGTACCGGCCTCACAGCAACAGGCAATACGGAAGACATGGATGGCTACGCCTATAATTTCACCGCCATCAGACAAGCCTACCTGGTCAGGGAAAACATCGACAAGGTTACCGACATGACGGCCGCTGACAAAGCCATTGTGAAAGCAGAAATGCTGGCACTGATCGCTTACGACTATGAACAAATGGTGATCATGTACGGAGGGGTTCCTATCGTGACCAAATCACTGACGGTAAACGATGATCTGAATATTCCCCGTGCTCCTGTAGCGGAAGTAATAGATTCTATCAGTAGCTGGTGTGATGCAGCAGCAGCTGTATTGCCAGCCGTATGGTCTGCTACCTGGACCGGCCGGATGACGAAGTCCGCCGCCTTGTCCATCAAAGCAAAAGCGCTGTTATACGCGGCACGTCCACTCTTTAATACGGCTACGCCTTACCTGGATCTGGGAGCAAATAATAACCTCATTTGCATGGGCAATGAAGATGCTTCCCGCTGGCAAACGGCTGCCACCGCTGCCGAAGCTGTGATCAAAGAAGCAGAGAACAATGCAGGTATTAAGATCATCAATACCGGCAATCCGCTGGATGATTATGGAACAGCGACCTCCACCCCTGCCAATGCCGAGATCATACTGGCATTTAAATACGATGCCGGTGGTAGTGGCATGAACACGTTTTACAACATGCATAACTGGCAGGCATATGGGAACGGCCTCACCACCAGTTATCTTGAGAACTACTACAAAGCAGATGGAACCGACCAGGTATGGCCAACATCCACCACGGCCTTCTCTGACTACACCACCCGTATGCAGGCGATGGAACCCCGTTTTAAAGCGAGCTTTAAAGCATGGGAAATTGACACCTGGAACAACCCGAATGATAATAACTGGGCGAATTCCAACCTCTTTCAATGGGCGATGAACGTAGCCGCAGTACCTGTAAAGTTCTATTACAAAGCAGGCACCCGTAACTGGTTTGAGTTCCCTATCTTCCGCCTCGCAGCTTATTACTTATCTGCTGCAGAAGCGTATAATGAATTGGGACAATCTGCCAATGCACTGGCTAAACTCAACATCATTCATCAGCGTGCCGGCCTACCAGCTATTACTGAAACCGATCAGGCAAAATTGAGAAAGATTATCCAGAGAGAATGGGCGGCAGAGTTCTTCGATGAGAACTATTGGCTGCATGATATCAAACACTGGAAAAGAACTGACATCGGCGATGGCCTGATTGGCGGCGTGATTCGTACCCTGCATTTTAACAGTGATGTAGGCTCAAAAATGACAGGTAATACAGACTATCATGATGGCAAAATGTACCAGGGCTTCTGGGCACCCCGCCAGTTCCTAAATCCTTTCCCGCAAACGGAAATCAACAAGGGTACCCTGATTCAGAATCCCGGCTACTAATCACGCTTTAAAAATTATTGAACATGCGCTACAGAACGCTACTATATATGCTGGCCTTTTCCGGTAAAGTGCTGGCGCAATCCGTTCCGGATTCGATACCTACGGCTTCCGTGTCAAAGGTATCCGGGGAGGAATTATACAAGACACCGGCTGCAAATATCACCAATACCTTCTATGGCCGTCTGCCAGGTATCATTACCGAACAGGCCAGCGGCGAGCCGGGCTATGACAATGCCAGCTTTGTAATTCGCGGCATGGGCACTTACGATAATAATGACCTCGCCATATTTGTAGATGGATTTCAGGTGAACAATACCTACTTCCAGTATTTATCTGCCATAGAAATTGCGGAAGTTAAATTATATAAAGACGCCGCTGCACTTGCTGCCTTTGGTATGCGTGGCGCAAACGGCGTACTATGGATCACTACAAAAAGAGGCCATGCAGGCAAACCCACCGTACAGGTGCAGGTGAGGAATGGCGTACAACAGGCGGAAAATATCAATAAACCATTGCGGTCTTATGACTATGCACGGCTCTATAATCAGGCAGTGAGCAATGACCTGTACGCAGTAAACAACCATCAATATATTTACACGCCAAAGTATACCACCACACAACTGGAGGCGTATAAAAATGGTACTGGTACAGATATAGACTGGTTTGATGAGGTTCTGAAAAAGAACGCCGTATTCAGAGATGCAAATATTACTTTCAGTGGCGGTGACACGACTACCCGGTATGCACTCATCGTAGATTACATGAAGAACCAGGGTTTGTATAATGTGGAAACAAATTCCACTACTTCAAATGCACAGATCCAGCGCTTTAACCTGCGGGCCAACCTGGATTTTAGCTTCTTCAAAATATTCGAAGCCAGGGTAGACCTGGGTGGCCGTATTGAAGACAGGCGATATCCGAACTTCAACGGTCCGAGCTTATGGAATAATATGGCAGTATACCCTTCCAATGTGTACCCGGTGAAAGATGAAACGGGCAACTGGTCAGGTACGACCGTTTATTCAAATAACCCTGTGGCATCGCTGAAAGCACTGGGTTGGACATCGACACATGACAGAACATTACAGGCGAATTTTAACCTGAAAGAAAAACTGGATTTCATTACTCCCGGGTTATACCTGAATGAAGCAGTGAGTTTCAATACATGGACCAGAAGCGCTGCCAGCAAAACAGCTACTTATGCACGTTATTATAATGGCGTGCAAACGACAACAGATGTTACTTCAGATCTTGTAGCCAGTGCCAGTTCACCGACTAACCAGTACGACTGGAAACAAGCGAACCTGAGTGCAGGGTATGACCGTACTTTTGGTTCCCATGCTGTACATGCACTGGTGAATTACTTTGCCAGCAACTATATAGAAGACTGGAATGGCAATTTCAATGGTTCAGGATATAATACAGGCAATAATATCTTCCATCACTATACGAACTTAGGCGGCACCATTAACTATACATACCGTGAAAAGTATATGTTGGGCTTTGGTTTTGGATATAGCGGTTCAGACAACTATGCTATAGGGCAGAACCATGGTTTCTATCCGGCCATCTCTGCGGGATGGATCGCACTGACAGCGCCTCGTTACCTGAAAGTGAGAGCTTCTGCTGGCAAATCAGGAAATGAAAATTCTGCCCAGGGCAGGTATCTTTACCAGCAGTATTATGGCACCTCCACCGCATTCTATACGGGGGTGACCAGTTTGAATTCTAACACAGCCATCGCACCTACCTATATAGCCAACCCTGATATCTTTGCAGAGCACAGCATGAAGTATAATGTCGGCTTTGATATGACCCTGATTAAGAAACTGGATATTATAGCAGATGCATACATGGATAAACGTGGGGGTATAATCACCTACGATCAGGCCAGTTATGCCGCTACTATTGGCACGGCACTGATGTATAAGAACATCGGGAAGATGACGAATAAAGGATTTGAACTCACGATGAACTACCATGATACATGGAAAGGGTTGGGTTACCATGTAGGGGGCAGCATGCTGTATCATAAGAACACAGTAGACTATAAAGCTGAAATTGCGCCTGTGAATAGTTTTAGCAAAACGACAGGGTTATCTGTCAATACGCCCACGGGGTTAATATCAGAAGGGTTTTACCAGACAGACGATTTCAATGCAGATGGTACATTAAAGTCAGGACAACCAGTACCAGTTTTTGGTGCAGTACAGCCCGGAGATCTGAAATACAAAGACCTAGACAATAGCGGATTCGTGGATCAGAATGACGTGACTAAAATCGGGCATCCGGCCTATCCATCTCTGTATTATTCTTTTAATGCATCACTGGATTACAAAGGTTTTGATGTGGCGATCCTATTTCAGGGAGGTGCTGGTGCTGATTTCAATCTGCTAAATGCAGCCACGCAGACCCTGGCATTCGTAAGTAATAACAATGCCTTCCCAATGGCCAAAGGTGCCTGGGCCTATTATCCGTCAGAAGGTATTGACACAAGGAACACGGCTACCTATCCAAGGCTCACGACCCAGTCAAATACCAATAATTACCGGAATTCAACTTTCTGGATAAAGAAAAACAATTACCTGCGCATCAGGAATATAGAAGTAGGCTATTCTTTGCCTGAGGCATTCCTGAAAAGAGCACACCTGAGCCGTTTGCGCCTGTTTATGAGTGCGACGAATCCTGTCACCATCAGCAAGCTCTTAAGGGATTACAACTTTGATCCGGAGACCCCAACAGGATACCCTGGACTGAAGTCGTACATCGGTGGACTCAGTGTTTCATTTAACTAATAAAATGACCCTCATGCAGAAACTAACAATCTATATAGTCATTTTGCTGGTGCTGAGTGCCTGCTCAAAAGACTTCCTAAATACAAAGATCGATTCATCCGAAACAGACGAGACGCTCAATTCGGATTACAGTACCCTGATCTCCCTGGGCAATGCGCCATATGCATATATCAGGAATGGCTTTTTATCTGTGGATGATAATCTTTTTGCAGCGGCCACAGACGAGGCGGAACAAACTTCAGGTATTTCCAATGCACAGCTGTTTAACCAGGGAAGCTGGAATGCAACGACGAACCCGGATAACTACTACACTAGCTATTATAGGGGTATCAGGGCGGCGAATTACTTCCTTGAACACTCCGTGAATTACAAAGATATCTTAGGTGCTAACAGGGACACGATCTCCGCTGCCGGGGCTATCAGTTACAAAAATGATGTGACGAATGTGGCATGGTACAGGGCGGAAGCACACATTCTAAGAGCATACTTCTATTTTGAATTATCAAAAAGATATGGAGGTGTACCGCTGCTGACGAGGGTGCTGAATGCAGATGAGAATACGATTATGCCGGCTACGCCTTATGATAGTGTGATGAGTTTTATAGTTGATGAGGTAACATCCTATCAGGACAGTTTGCAGGTGAACTGGAAAACCTCTTCTTTTTCCAATTATGATGGCCGGTTTACAAAGGGGGTGGCACTGGCATTAAAGGCAAGAGCATTACTATTTTGGGCCAGTCCATTGCACAATACAGGCGGAGATGTGGTGAGATGGCAGCAGGCTGCTGCTGCTGCCCATGATGTGATTGCGTTAGGAATATATAGTTTATCGGCTGATTACAGGAATTACTTTTTACAAAGTAATACGTTAAGCAGCGGCGAAACGATTCTGGCAGTCAGGCAGGCAGCGAATCATTACATGGAAACCCTGAACTATCCCATCAGTACTTCCGGTGGTCAGAGCGGGGTAACACCTTCTGAAAATCTTGTATCAGATTATGAATATACAGGTACGCCGGATCCCGCGAACCCTTATACCAACCGTGATCCAAGACTGGGGATGAGTGTTGTAACAAATGGAAGTACCTGGAATAGCAGGGTGATCAACGAAGCCCCGGGTGGTACGGATGATATGGCAAATACAAATGCAAGTAAGACGGGGTATTATCTGAAAAAATTCCTGAATGATGGATTGAATCTTGTGCAGGGAGGTACTGCCACACACCATTGGGTGGTGATGCGATATGGAGAAGTATTGCTGGAATATGCAGAGGCGATGAATGAAGCCTATGGTCCGGATAATGATAATGGTTATGGATTAACAGCCAGGGCCGCGATCAATATGGTGCGTGCACGAACAGGGGTAAATATGCCGGCGGTGACAGCCACCAGTCAGGACGAATTCAGAACTGCTGTAAAGCATGAAAGAAGAATTGAATTAGCATTTGAGGATTATAGATACTGGGACCTGCTCAGGTGGAAGGATGCTGCAACGGCCTTAAATAAGCCTCTTTTAGGCGTAAAAGTGAATAATGGAGTATATACCACCTTCAGCGTAGAAGAGCGCGTTTTTGATGCCAGTAAGATGTATTATTATCCATTTCCGCAGACGGAGATCAGTATTTCCAAAGGAGTGCTGGTGCAAAACCCGGGTTGGTAATTCATTTAAAAAATTCAATCTATGAAACAATCAATCATTTTCATATTTCTTTTATCGCTCTGGGCTTGTAAAAAGGACGCCGACAGTTATGGCATTCCTGATATTTACATGCCTCAGGCGCTCAATATCTCTGGTGGTATCAGTGCTAATTATCCTGTGCCAACCGGTACGGATTCTTCCACCTATAATTACACCATTGATGCGGCTGCCAATAAACTCAATATCATCCTGGGTGTTGCCCAGGCAAGTACGTACAAACCAGCAGGTTATACTGTCAATGTTACAACCGATGCTGATACTATTGATCTCTTAAAGTTCAACAATATCCTGGACGCGAATACTATACTAATGCCGGAATTGCTCTATACCCTTCCAACTTCTGTCAGTGTTCCTGCCGGAAAAAGTGAGGGGACCTTTTTTCTATCACTCGATATCGATCAGTTAAAATCATCTGATTACGAAGGTAAGAAGCTCGCGCTGGCAGTAAGACTGAAAAGTACAGGGCAGTATGAAATAGCTTCCAATGCCGCGGTAACAATTGTGATTGTAGATGTAGATGCGCTGGTCATTGGCCCATCCAAAGATATTTCCTCCCAATATCTGAAGAATACCTCCACCCCATTCACGATCGCAGGTCTGCACTCAGGTGGCCGCTGGGGTACACTGACGGACTGGATTGCCAATACGGCGGCAAAAAGCCATGACGGGTATGGTGGGTATGCAACAGATGAAGGAGGCACCATAGATATGGAAAGTGGCTGGGGATCTCCGGCTATTCATAATGGCAAGATCTGGCAGACTACCGGCAGTGCGCTGCCTGCGGGTACCTATACTTTTGATGTATCTGATCTGGACTGGCAGGGAACAAAGGATCCGACTTATATTGTAGTAGCCCCGGGGTTGGATACGATTCCGGATTATGGGGATATAAGCGGGAATACGACGATTCATTATACGCTGTTCAGTGATCCAAAGATTACGTTTACGCTGACGGAAGAAACTAAAGTTACAGTTGGTTTTGCCGCGAATTATATTCAGGATCAGCAAGGGTTTAAGATATATAGTGTAAAACTATTAAATTATCCCAAGCACCTATAATTTCTATACCGCCCCCTACAAAAGGGGGCGGTATGTTATATTAAATTTCTCTGATTGCTTTTAATATTTCTTTGATATCCTCAATCGTAGTTAAAGGATTCAAAATAGTAAACTTCAGATAAAACTTCCCATCTACTTTCGTACTTGCTATCAATGCTTCCCCGCTAAAAAACAACCGCTCTTTTATCTTTTTATTCAACTCACAGGGCGATACATTTAAGCCGGCCGGATAATACCTAAATACCAACACTCCCAGATCACTATGACTCAATAATTGGAAATCCTCCTGCTCCTCTATCAAACACGCCGCCGCTTCTGCCGTTTCTATAATCGTATCGGTATACGCCCCCAGCTGCTGCCTGCCCATGAGCCTTAAAGTAAACCATAATTTCAATGCATCAAACCGCCTGGTACTCTGCGTCACCGATTTATTGATCTGAGCTGGTAGCGCATCATAATCCTGCTCCTTCGGATTCAGATAATCTGCATGATGCCTGATAATATTCAGGTGTACCCTGTTCCTCACAATAAATGCACTAGCGCTGATCGGCTGAAAAAACGACTTATGATAATCAATCGTCACCGAATCTGCTAACTCAATCCCATCCAGCAAATAACGATACTTATCCGTCAATAACAACCCACAACCATAAGCCGCATCCACATGATACCACAACTGATTGCGCTTTGCCACCCCTGCTATACCCGATAACGGATCTACATTCCCGAAATCCGTGGTACCAGCCGTCGCTATCACTGCTATTGGAATATTCCCCAATTCTCTTTCTTTCTGAATCGCGGCTTCCAGCGCACCCACATCCATCCTAAACCGTTCATCAGTCGCCACTTTTATCACCGCCTGCTCTCCCAACCCCATCAGCGAAGCATTCTTCTGATTACTAAAATGTGCCTTCTCAGATACAAATATCCTGAAGCGGTTGGCTTCTACCGGATGCCCATCCAGCTTAATATTATGATGCAGGAAGTTCAGCGCATAATAATCCCTTGCCAACAACAACCCCATCATATTACTCTGGGACCCACCTGCTGTAAACACGCCATCACACTGATCATCATACCCGATCTGCGCACCCGTCCAGTCTATCAGTTTCCGCTCCATAAATGTTCCACCCGCACTCTGATCGTAGGTATCCTGGCTACTATTGATCGCACTGATGATCACCTCTGCCGCCAGCGCCGGTATTACTACCGGACAATTCAGGTGTGCAATATACTTAGGCAAATGAAAGGCCGTTGCATGCTGAATATACAACCGATCCACCTCTTCAAACAATCGCTCATAATCAGGAAGCGGGGTGTCGAAATCCACTTCCCTGAACTGCGCCAGCAAAGCTGCGGGCTTTATCCCGCTAAATGGTCGCTTATTATTTTCCAGAAAAGCCGTCACCCGCTCTGCAGCAGCCGTGATAGCAGCATTGTATTCTGCCGCTGCCCCCTCATAAAAGAGATCTTTTACAGGTGCAGCAACCAGGGTTGGTTGATTCATGTTTGATTTATTTAAATAGACTGCCATAATGTTCTTCCATAATTAAATAAGGGTCGTCCGCGTGCGTTACTCCCCTGATGCCAATGAGACTGGTCTTACTCATCATTCTCAACATCATTCGCCGCTCACACTTCACCATCCTGTCATTCTCTTTCCGATATCCTGCCACAAATGCATTTCTGCCATGGGCACACAAATGATTGTTCACAAAAATGAGATCACCTGACTCCGGTATATAATCATTGTATATCAGCTGCCTCGCCTCCTCCCAGAAATGCTTCAGGTGAGCCATTGCCTCCGGAGTTTGCCCGGCCGCTTCATTGTATATTTGCTCTGCCGCATCAAATCGAATGAAAGGATTCTCCCTGTTTCCATACAAAACCGGTGTAGTCACTTCCTCTCCCTTCGCCATATCAGCATCATAATTCGCATCTTTCGGGCATTTATAAATAGGTTGGAACAATGCTTCCATTTCCGGTCCCAGCATTCCATGCGAACGAATACTATACAGGGAACTCGGTACATTTTCTTCATTCCTTAAAAACAAAAAGCTCAAAAAATCCGCCGCATTAAAGAGAAAAGCATCTTCCGTATGTACAAACAAATCCGTTCTTGACCCGGACCCTGTCTGGGTAAAATTCATTTTCTCATCGGGAATTATCGCATGCAATAACCCACCTCCCTTGCGCTGGGCATAGTACTGTACCGGCTTGGAAGGCACCGCTCCATGCAACAACGCACAGATAAAACCATATCGGTTGATCTTCGTATAATCCATCTGTTTATAAGAAGGGGGTGTAGGACCCAGCTGATCCTGATCTACATTCACCAACCCTCTCAGTACGATCGCCCCATATTGAGAAGCTGAGAAGTCAGTGCCAAAACTGCTGAGGATACGTGATATTCTTTCTGGCAATAACTGAAATGCATGTAAATGCAACTCGGCAATGAATGCCGGATTTTCATAGCTACCAAATGCCAATGCCAGCATATCGCCCAGTTTTGTCAGTGCAGCCCTTTCACGTGGTGTAATGTCTATAACGAGTGGGGCCATTGGCGGATAGGCGCGTGTTACGGAGAGCAACACATCATGCATGGGTTCCATCAGTGGCATGTTCGCTGTATTGGGTTCCATATTTTTTCTTTTTAGAAAGTGGATATTGATATTCCTTCCAGGCTTCATCCCTGTATGTAGCAGCCATTTTGCCACCGTCTATATGATTCCATCCAGGAGGTTTGAGGACATAGCGTATTTTATCAATCAGGCGGGGGGCAGACCGGATATCCATCCATAGATCCCGCCAGAGTAGTAGTTGTACCTGCCAGAGGCTTTTGGGGTTAATCTTTTCACTCAGGATGCCATACACGGGTTTGATATCATCCAGTTCTGTCTGAAACGTGCGAAACAATTTATCCCATATAGAGAAGGTCTCACCATAATTGCGATCCAGGTAGATATAATTCTTTGCATGATGTACCCTGTGTACAGATGGTGTGATAAACAGGAATTCAAGGAATCGTTGTTTCCCGACATAGCGGTCAAAGTGATCATTGACATGTTCATACAAACCATAAAGTCTGGCAATAGACTCACAGATAAATATCATGAATGGATCAAAACCTAAAATGGGTAGCCAGATAATTGTGAGTGGGATATGCAGGAATCCCAGGAAGGATCCCCGCACGGCCACTGTGAGTTTCATCTCTTCGGCCGTATGGTGCACACCATGTATACACCAGAAGAAGCGCACCTGGTGGCCTAACAGGTGTACCAGCCAAAACATAAAATCGTACACCAGATAAGTGAGGATCCATATGTACCAGGCATCGCCCAGTGTGGTGATCCTGTATTGGTACAACCACATCATCGTGCCAAAGATCACCACCTTGCCCAGGAAGAAATATGGAATGCTATCCAATACATAAGATAATACATTCACCCAGCCTTCTCTGTTGCTTTCCATTTTTTTACTGATCACCAGTAAGAGCCATTCTATTACAACAAGGCCAAGGACCACGTAGCCAAATACGCCTTGTAGTTTTCCAAGTAAGATGGGGAGATATGTATTCATGTTAACCAGGTCACTTTTTTCTCAATCCCTGTCCGCCGTTTACTGGAAGTATATTCAGCCATATCATAATAACCCATGTAGAAAAATCCCAGGCATCTTTCATTTGGTGCCAGTTCAAACCGTGCGGCATATTCTATACAGGCAGCGCAGCTATCCCAATATCCACCTATATCATAGGCGGTGCAGGTCAGCGCCATGTTCTGCACGGCACAGGCCACTGCTGCCAGTTCTTCCCACTCTTCTATGACTACCTTCATACTCCGCGTCATGATGATCACGATCACACATCCTGCTCTGGCAGGATAATGTAACAACCGTTCATACTGTGTGCTGTAGTAATCCGCCAGATACGATCCGAACTTTATCAGCTGTGCGCCCTGCAATACAATAAACCGCCAGGGTTGGGTCATTTTATAATTTGGCGCCCAAATTGCATTTGTCAATACTTCTTCTATAACCGGTTTGGGAACAGGCTTATCTATATAATAATCCGCAAAAATGCTCCTGCGATTCCGGATGATATCCGTAATCATTTCACCTTTCGTCATCATACATCCAGCAGGGAGACATTTGCTTTTTTGAATACTGCGACCGGGTTCTTTAGCATACCGGCCAACTGCAAACTACCCGCCGGATCGGCCAGATCCACCATTTGCTTATTATTTCTTAATTGCAGTCTGTTCAGACAAGACAAAATGAATTCTTCTGCAAACAGATCATACTGTTCAAACTTCTCTGCATGTTCCGGATGCTCTTCCTGGTAGGCATGAATAGTGGCTGCCACCAGCTGCCAGAATTTGTCTTCTGCATAGTCACAATGTTCTACCAGTATCTGGGCTACAAAACGGAAGAAACAATCAAACACATCTGTGAGGATACTCAATACACGTAATTCTTCCGGCACTTCTACACAGATCCTTCTACCCTTTTCAGGGATCTCTTCTTTGTAACTAAATACCCCTATCTCCTCTGTAATGTCTTTCATAATCGCCCTGACAGGGACATGATTTTCCAATACCAATATCAGGTTCTCTCCATGTGGCATAAATACCAGGTCATGCTCATAAAAACAATGCAACAAAGGCGTGAGATAACTCTGTAAATACTTTCGTAACCAGTCTGTTGTTGAGAAGCCAGATGCCTTGATCAACTCATGTAATAAGGAGTTACCATTGAAATCGATGTGTAGTAAACCAGCCATTGTCATGAGTCTCTCTCCCGGTTTCAATATAGTGGCCGGGCTTTCACGCCACAGTGCAGCAAGCATTTTATTATAAGAACTCGTTTTTCCAAATGGCTCATAATAAAAGTTCCGGTAACCGACTGTCGCTACTTCACATAATAATGTAAATCCTGATTTTTGAATATAAGGATCACCCGCAATGGCTGACTTAATCCACTCTGTAATGGGAGGTGTACTATCCATGTAATACGGCGTGAGTCCTCTTACAAACCCCATATTGAGCACCCCAATAGCGGTCTTGGTGTAATGCTTATCCGGATGACTGAGATTATAGAAGGTACGAATGGATTGTTGTGCACTGAAATCATCCGGTCCTTCACCCAGGCAAACCAATAAGTTATTAGCGATATCAGGTGCAAACACAATTGCTAATTTATTGTACCACTGCCAAGGGTGTACGGGAATAAAGAAGTAATCAGCCGGGTCTACGCCTTTCTCTTTCAGGACTTTGTTGAAAGCCTCCAGCGTGCGTTCGCCCAGTTCTTTTTCCATCAATAACTGGTAAGGCAGGCTATCTACCGCAGCATAAGCCGCACGGCTTTTATGGCCTGCTAACCAGATCAGCCGGATCTTTGTATCTGCTTCCGGCGCATAAGCCTTGTAATCCAGTGCATCAAACCCGATGCGGCCATTATTAGCTACAAAACAGGGGTGTCCGCTGGTCATGGCGTGTTCGATAGTCTGGTAATCTGCATTCACCAGGTCTGCTGCACTCAGTGTATGATTGGCCATCATATAAGTACTGCCGTATAAAGTACTGGTGATCTCCTCCAGATAACTGGGCAATTGTTCTGTAGAAATATTCAACTGGTCTTTGAATTCCAGTATAAAGTGCAGGCTGTCTAAAGGTACTTGTTCACCGTTCCGGAATTTCTTCAGCGAATCTTTGTCTATATACCAGTGCTGCAGGCTTAGTATCCTGGCACGAAAACTATAAACGATATCTTCACTTACCAGATTATAATGCCCCCATCCGTTCTCTTCATATTGCAAAATGGGTGCAAGCAAGAGCTCATGGGCAAACTCACTAATGATCTTACATACGTGCAACTGGTTGGCACGAGCCCATAGCAGGGGTTGTAAATTGGATACTACATGTGCGGCTTGTTTCATACTATCAATTTTGACGTTTGGGAAGTCTGTGTTCTGATTACATAATAATAAAGGGCGGTTACAACGGCGAAACCCGAAAGGGCTACCATAAAGGGCATGCGCAGACTAAACTGATCTACCAGCACCCCAGCCATTGTGCTGGCTATCAACACGCCCATATTCTGAAAGAAATGGATCTTACTATATTCAATGGCATATGCTACCGGATCGCTCACATGAAAGAGCAAAGCATCGAAGCGGACTGCCGCCTGAAAGAAAGCCCAACCATAAATACAACGACCAATAAATACAGCGCCGGCCAACGGATACCCCTGTAATAACAAACCTGCCAGTCCAAACAGCAATGCAGAGATAATACCCTGGTATACATTGCGCTGCCTATGCCGTTTCTTATTTACATATAGGCCAACCATAGCCACCACGGCAGGAATGGCATATACAGTGCCGGACAAAATTTTGCTATTACTATTCGTAAGGCTCTCCCAGTACCGCACAAAAAATGGCCGGATGATGAAATCACTGAAATAAAGGATCATTGTAATAATGCCGAGTTTCAATACCATGCCCTGTGGCCAGATACTGGTTTTAATCTTTTGTGGATTTTCCACAGTAGGCACTTGATCAGAGCCAGCGGTTTGCAACAAATAAAAACTCATACCAGCCTGTATAAGATCGCCTGCAGCCATGCCTATAAAGATCCATGCCGGAGACAGCCAGTCGATCAGCATACCTCCAAACACAGCACCGAGTACACTGCCACAATGAATGATCACAGCAAGCAACCCGATGATATTGGTATGTTCTTCTTTCTTTGTAATGCGCAGGATAAAAGGATACACCAACAGGTAGCTCCCTTTAAAGACGATAATCGATAAGGAAACGATCCAGAAGTGTATATAGCTCGTGATAAAGAAACAACTGGCGGCCAATGCACCGGCTATCAGCTGTGTATATACGAGAATACGCAGTTCCGACTTACCTTTTGAAATCCATGCCCAAATCGGGAAGGCGATCATCACTGTCGCACATACCGTACTGAAATAAAAACCCACGGCTTTCGGATCCGTGATCCCAAACTGGGATTTGAAGAAATGAGGGTAAAAAGGATGCAATAAATAGTCACTCACCACCGCTACCAGCGTCATGATGATCAAGAAATTCCTCACCTTCATACTTATATCAGTTCGGGTATGTTTTGTAAGATTTGTTCTTCATCGGTCACCATAAATTGCTGGAAGGCAATTCGCTTCTCTATCGCATAGTAGTCGGTACCGGTCATCTCGCGGATCAGGATGGCATTGCGATAACAGCCCATCCCCAGATCTGGTGTAGATAATCCATGGGTGTGTAACTCCGCGTTTTGTACATAGATGTTTTGCCCAATACTGTAGTTACGGCTTACATCGAACCGGCCTTTCTCATCAAAGGCAATCCTGTCTTTGATATTATTTAAAAAAGCCGGCATGCTGTAGTGATAACCAGTGCATAGGATCAGGCCTTCTGTATGATGCCTGTAATGCTTTTCCACTTCTTCCTGAAAAAAGTCCAGCGTGAAGCCATCGTCATAAGCGACCTTCTTCAATGCGGAATTTGTACGCAGCGATACGGTAATATCGTGTTGGAGTCTTTTTGTATACAGCAGATCGAAGATATTGCCAATGAGGTCGTTATTAATCCCTTTGTACAAATGCCGTTGGTTGCGGCTCAGTTGGTCTCTCTTTTCCATCGGCAATGCATGAAAATAATCTACGTATTCAGGAGAGGTCATTTCCAGTGTAAGCTTACTGTATTCAAGCGGAAAGAACCGGGGAGAACGGGTGATCCAATGCAATTGGTATCCGTAGGTGTCTATATCTCCCAGCAGATCATAATAGATCTCCGCAGCACTCTGTCCACTACCTACAATGGTAATACTACGCTTACTTTGTAAGTTATCTTTATTTTCAAGATAGGAAGATGAATGGATGGCATTTTTCATATGTTCCCTGCACATAGCTGGTACATAAGGAACAGTGCCGGTTCCCAATACCAATCTTTTTGCATGAATAACTCTGTTATTGCAGGTAAGCGTATAGTGCGTTCTGTTATCATCCCATACGATATCATCTACCCGTGTGTTCCAATGCAGATTATCTAACTTTTTTACCGCCCACTGGCAGTACCTGTTATACTCATGGCGCAGTATTTTAAAATTTTCCCTGATGTAAAAAGAATAGATACGTCCTTCTTCTTTCAGGTAGTTCAGAAAACTGAACGGACTGGTAGGATCTGCCATGGTGACGAGATCCGCCATGAAAGGAACTTGTAAAGTGGTGTCCTGGAGCAGCATACCAGGGTGCCAGTTGAAACCTTCGCGCTGATCCAGAAAAATACCATTGAGTGTTTTAATGGGTTGTGTCATGGCAGCGAGGCTGATATTGAAGGGACCTGCACCAATAGCCGCGAAGTCGTAAACCTTTTCAGTATTCATAAAATTGTTATTGTTGATGGGTTAAGGGCAGTTTTTCATTGATGTAAAACTAGGTATACCATAATAGAATGGCAATCGCCTGATTGGGGTAAAAAGAGGGTAGACACAAGTGGTAAAAGCCTACCCTATAAAGGGTATATTCTCACACAAAAAAGAGGGTGTATCTGAAATTAGATACACCCTCTTTGCATTCGGATACCTGATAAAGCAGGATTTTCATTTATTTATGGCACACCCTTTTTTGTGGGGAGGTAGCCTGCGGCAGGCACATTAAGTAACGAGACCATTCTCTATTGCAAAACTTGCAAGCCCGACTGCCGAATGGACATTCAATTTTTTCATTATGTTCTTTCTATGCGTATGTACCGTGTGCGGACTTAAATTTAACGCTGCGGCAATCTCTTTGTTGGCTTTGCCGGAGGCTATCTGCTGAATGATAGCAGTTTCCTTACCAGTCAGGATAGTAGTACTATAAGAGGTATTACGTCTATCATCCAGCAGTAGATCTACAATAAACGGTGCATATTTTTTTCGCCCCTGCAAAGCGCCGGTAATGGCTTCCTGCAATTCCTGCTTTTCACATTCTTTTGTGAGATAGCAGTATACATTCAGTTCCAGGGAGCGAAGTATGTGCGCTTTCGTCTGCTGACTGGAAATAATGATTACTTTACACGAGGGAATCAGGGTGGGCACAGCGCTTACTACATCGGGACTGAAGAATGCCGGGTTATAATCGAGGATCAATATATCAGGATAGTATGTTTTTAACACTTGTTTGAACTCATCTGTGTTCCCCGCTTCCTGTATTACATAAGGGTTCTCCTGACTAACGAGCAGACTTCTGACTCCTTCTCTATACACAGGCTGTGCATCCGCCAATAGGATACGGATTGTGTCTGTCTTGTTCATTATTTTGGTTACGTTAAATAATGACCTTATTGAACCGATAAAGATATGACGGGAAAATAGTCTGTATACAGCAGTGCCGCCCTTAATAGTAAGGGAATAAGTTAACAAAAATCATAATAATAAATAGTTTACACAGGTATGCTGACTGCAGGTTTGCGTGATGCCTGTTTTTTATTTTTTGTCGTCTTTTTATTTTTTCTGCCCCACCAGATATATACACCGGTCACAGGCAGAGAAGCAGCAATGAGGGAAGCAAAGAATGCCAGCATTTTTCCGGGCAGACCTAATATGCTGCCCACATGCAAATCATAGTTAAATGAGATCACCTTTTCTCCATTGTTCCGGTTACTCAATTCACTTCTTCTCAGCAGTTTACCGCTATGCTGGTCATAGAACGTACTGGTGCTGGTAAAGTAAGGCCTGCGGGCGTTCCGGGCATATACTGAAACCGCCGCTTTGTTATTTTTAGGTATGGTCACGAACAGAGAAGTAGCAGCAGGATCCTGTTTCAGGGCTGTATGTAGAATTCTATCCATGGAGTACGGGCGCAGGTCAAGTGTGTCAGAGGTAACGGCATGCAGCTCCGCCGCAGTTTTGCCACCATTGGCCGTCCATTGTACAGCTTTATTAAACCATTCAAAACTCCATACCAGACCTGTCAGCGCAATCACCAGTAAGATGAACATGGCGTAAAAACCGGCAATGTTGTGCAGGTCGTAGTTCTTGCGCTTCCACCTGGTATCCTTTTTCCATCTGAACCATACCCGTTGTTTCATAGCACTCTTGTTCTTCGGCCACCAGAGTATAAGTCCTGAGATAAGCATCACAACGAAAATCACCACACTCCACGAAATGATCTTATTACCTACCACAGGCCCCATAAACAGGTTGACATGAAGGTTAATAACCAGGTTAAAGAATTCCCATTTTGTATTTTCTACTTTTACAACTGCTCCCGTATAGGGATTCACGTATACCTTGTAAAAGTATTCAAGGTAACCGTTGTAAAAAATCTTCTCTTCATTCACCTTCACAGTACGGAAATATACCGTACGATCCGGTGCGGTCACCACCTCCGCTACCTGCAATGGTTTATCTGCACCGACAGCCTTTTGTGCATTGGCCTGTAAAGTGGCCAGGGGCAAACGAACTGCATTGGGCGGAACAGTTACATACATGCGGTGATGATAGACCACCGGTTTTATTTCTTCAATAAAAGCATACAAACAACCGGTGATGCCCAGTATTAAAACAACAAGCCCGGAACAAAGCCCGAGCCATAAATGTAATTTTCCAGTGATCTGTTTAAAGGTCATAAGTTTGCTTTAAATAGAAGACTAAGGGGTGCCATGCACCCCTTAGTCATTGAATAGGATGCTTAGAAACGATAGCTTGTAGACACGCGTAAATTTCTTCCGGCTTCGGCCTGCCAGTAATAAATATGGTTGCCGTTGTTGTCGTAAGAAGGTGCCCCTGTGTACAGGTATTTATTCAGTACATTATTTACATTCACGTTAAAGCTGAATTTGTTAATGTTGTAACCAACACCACCATCCAGTCTGAAGTAATCAGGCAGGAAGTTTTCAGACTTATCATATACCTGGCCAGCAATACGGCCTATCTGCCACTGGTAACCGGCAAAGATGCGCAACCCATTCAGCACACCTGCCGGCACACGGTAAGTAACCCAGCTATTCTGGATATGCTTCGCAGTACCGGATATGTAGTTACCCACCAGGCTGGCATAAGAGTCTTTCGTTACCTGACCATCGGTGTAAGCATAGTTGGCTACTACGCTCAGACCACGCGCCAGCTCACCCTTTACATCCACTTCCACACCTTTTATTTTCTGCTGTCCGTTAGTACGGCTATAGATGAACCCAGCGGTAGGTGATTCATGTTCCAGGTCTGTAGCCAGTACATTGTTCTTCACGATCTGATAGATAGCTACATTGGTGCTAAAGCGACCACCGAACCATTCCTTCTTCACACCCAGTTCCGTGTTAGACCCGGTGAGCGGTTTGAAAGTTTTTCCTTCCCAATCAGTACCACCATTCTGCATAAACACTTCATCGTATACGAAGTAAGCACTCAGACTGCTGTTTACAGAGTAACTCAGACCTACACGTGGAGTGAACTTACTTTCATTTTTAGTAGTGGAGTAAGGGTTATTATAAATATTGGTAGTATAGCGGCCGGCAATTGTCAGGCGCAGGGTATTATTCAGGAAACCGAGTTCATCCTGCAGGTATTCGGTGGTATAACCATAGTCATATTCCACACCTCTTACGCGAATGTTTTGAGAACGATCCCAGGTAGGTTGTGTTACGTTGCTGTAAGTGGGTTTATAAATGTTGAAGGTAGTATCACCCAGGGCATGTGATTGATTCCAGTCAGCCCAGTACTGGCTACGTTTCATATCCAGACCACCCAGTACGGTGTGGGTCACAGGACCGGTTTTGAATTTACCATTTACAAAGAACTGGCCGGTACGGTTGATGGCCAGTGCATCCCAGATACCGATATTTCTTTGCAACAGACTATCATTGTAAGAAGAGAAATAAGAAGGCCACATGCTCTGACCTCTCTGGTCATATTGCAGGTAGGCCACCTGTGCAGTAAATTTCCAGTTGTTGTTGAAGTTGTGCTCGAAAGTACCCGTCAGACTCTGATCTGTGATCTTAGTAGGATCCAGTTTTGGATCGGCAGTGGTGAAGTTGATAGGCAGATCAGCATACCCTTTGCGGGAAAAGGCATAGTTGCTGCCAATTACCTGCTCCTGCACAAACTGACGGTTATATTCCAATGTAACAGATGTTCTGTCGTCAATCAGGTATTTCAATACCGGTGCAATAGAGTAACGGTTATTGAATTCATAATTACGCCAGGAATCACGCTGTGTACCCATTACATTCAGGCGGTACAGCAGGCGGCCGTTTTTGGAGAGCTTGCCATCCAGGTCCAGTGTACCACGGTAAGTATTGAAACTACCTACGGTCAGCGCAATTTCATTATTATTACTCAACCCAGTAGGCTTCTTGGTCACTACGTTATAGAAGCCGGAAGGTTCCCCGCTGGAAAGCATAAAGCCCGCAGGGCCTTTCACAATTTCGATACGGTCTACCATGCTCATATCTTCGGTAAGCGGGCTCCATGGGCTACTTACTACGTTCATACCGTTTCTGAAAGCAGAGAGCTGGGAGCCTCGGGCCTGAATTTTAGTATAAATATCCCAGTGACCGATACGCATAGCGCCAGAGATATTCCTGGATACATCTTCCTGCATATCAAAGATCTGCTGATCCTGCAATACTTCGTGGGTGAGTACTTCGATGCTTTGCGGCACATCTTTGATAGGGGTAGCAATACGGAGGGAGGTCGATGGCGCATCTAACTTGTATTTGTTTCCATCGGCCACAACTACCACCTCTTTCATTTGCTGGTTGGTAGCACTGAGCTGGATGGTTACATGAGCGACCTTATCTTCTTCCACGGTTACCACCTCCTCTACGGATTCATATCCAATCAGGGAAACCTGCAATGTATATGTACCGGGTTTTATCTTTTTGAAAATGAATTCACCATTTTGATCTGTAACAATTCCTCTACCGGTGCCTTTGACCTGTACGGTTACGTAAGGGGCAGGCTGACCATCGGAAGTAATAACTTTCCCCCTGATAGCGGAAAGGAACTCGTCAGCTTTGGCGATGTTCCAAAGGGAACTAAGTAGTAATGTAAAAAGCAGCGTTGTGGTAAAAGTGTAACGGGTGACGTTTTGGTTCATAAAAGGTCCAGTTTATATGTCCTTGGTTTTTGGCTTGCAAAACTAACCCACACAAAGGCGTAAGGGTTTACGCAAAAAGGAAAAGTTTTAATCGTAGTGGGAAAAATTTAATAATTTGGCTTAATGAACCTTTATTTGTAGAGTCAGTAACTAATTTTATTTATTGTCCCGGTTTTGCCCTTTGTTTCCGGATAGCAGCTTTCTGACCCATAACAGGGATAATATAATGCATTGTAGTTTCCTTTTGCATAAGCGCTTATCCTAATAAAACCTGATTGGTCCTGCTATCCTTATTTCCAATTGGGATATGGTCGTTCTGGGAATGGAGGGAAAGGAAATGCTTTATGAGACCTTAGTAACAGGCGTCATCTTAGGTAATAAAAAATGGATCAGCAACCATGCCAACAGGAAAGACAGGCTGCAGTAAATGAAAATAATATTGTAGCCGGCTGTGATTTGGTTTAAGGCCTTGTAATGGTCCAATACTAATCCTATAGCAATTGGGAAAAGCACGCCGCCTACGGCTCCCGCCATGCCGCCTATGCCTATTACGGAGCTGACTGCTCCCGAGGGCAAAATGTCGGATACCACCGTATAGATATTGGCGCTCCAGGCAGCATTCCCTGCGATGGAAAGACTAATGAGACTTACTACTATCCAGATGTTCTCAGTATAACGGGAAGCAAAGATTGGCAATACCACAAGTGCAGATATCAGGAGGGCCATCTTACGGGCCTTATACACCGGCCAGCCTCGTTTAAGGAGGAAGGAAGACAAGTAACCACCACCCAGCGCACCCAGGGTAGCGGCAGTATATATTATAATCAGCGGAGGAGAAGGTTTCTTCAGGTCCAGATGAAACGCACTGGAAAAATATGACGGCAGCCAGTACATAAAAAAGTACCAGATCGGGTCAGTAAAAAACTTTCCGATGATGAACACCCAGGTCTGCTTCAGCCCAAATAACCAGCTCCAGGACACGGTCCCATTCAACAAAGGCTCGTTATCGCTTTTTATCAGCGCCAATTCGGCTGCAGATACTTTTTTATGATTTTCTGGTTTGTCGTAGGTAAGCACCCAGCCGATGAGCCATAAGCCTCCCAGGCTACCGGTAATGATAAATGCAGCCTGCCAGCCAAAGGCGCCTAGCAACCACGGAATAACCAGCGGTGCTGCTACTGCACCGATATTGGAGCCGGAATCAAAGATGCCCGTTGCCATGGCTCTTTCATTTTTAGGGAACCATTCTACAACAGTTTTAATAGCAGACGGGAAGTTACCGGATTCTCCAAGGCCCAGGAATGCCCTGATTATGCCAAATCCAAGTGTAGATCTTACTACGGCATGTAAAATGGCTGCCAGGCTCCATACTGCGATGGAGATGGTATATCCCATCTTGCTGCCAATCTTATCGATAATGCGGCCGAATACTAGCAGTCCGATGGCATAGGAAGCGGTAAAAGCCATTACAATATGGCTATAGTCAGTTTCTGTCCAGTTAAATTGCTTTTCAAGTATGGGTTTCAGATAGCCGACTACCTGCCTGTCCAGGTAATTGATGGTGGTTGCAAAAAACAGCATGCCGCAAATGACCCAGCGATAATTTCTCATGACTTATAATTTAACTTATTTGGTTTTCCCGAAAAACTATAATAAACCAGCCATGTATAAGGCTGGCAATAAAATGATATATGCATACTGATGATGAATGAGACCTGACAACCAGCCATAAAGCTGGGGTATTAAAGCGCCTCCAGTAATATCCCTAATAAGTACAGCCGATCCTATTGCCAAAGCTTTGCGCTGCAACTCATGAGAACCTGTGGCCAGATGATTGGAAATAAGGCACAATACTGCCCCCCGTAAAACCCAGCAGCCGGAGGTAGATGGATTCAGATGATCAGTGCCGCACTTTCCTTGTCAAGGAACATGGTTGTGTTTTCATGTTCCCTTAAGATGGTGGAAGGATATTTTTCTGAGATATCATTTTTTAATGTATGATATACGGCCTGTGCCTTGGTGGCTCCTGGCACCATACAGTAAATATACTTCGCGTTAAGCAGAGCAGGAATAGTGAGTGTATAAGCATATGGAGGTACATCAGCGGGTTGTGAAAAGCAACCTTCGTTTACCTGCTGCTGCTTGCAGGCTTCGTCCAGGTCTACTATTTTCACCAGCTTGCTGTCGTTAAACAAAGCCACATGCGGATCGTTAAAGGCCAGGTGGGCATTTTCACCAATGCCCATGAAGGTGATATCTACAGGATTGGTTTTCAGCAAAGCCGCATACCTGCTACATTCAGTATGAATGTCAGTGGCCTGTCCGTTAATGTAAAAAATATTTTTAAACGATACTTTGCCGAAAATCTTTTCTCTTAGAAAATTACTGAACAGCTGTGGGTGTCCATCCGGCAGCCCCATGTATTCGTCCATATGGAATGCCTGAACCCTGTTCCATTCAAGGTCTTCCCTGATCAAAGCAGCCAGGAACTCCAGCTGCGAACCGGCAGCGGCAAAGATGATATTGACCACAGGCTGCTGCTGCAGCAGCTCTTTTATCTGCTGTGCAGCCATCGTAGCTGCAGCTTGTCCAAGCGCCTGGCGATTTTCATAAATATTAACGGCTAACTGTCCTGCTGTAATTGCTGTCATGCTTATTTTATTTTCCACCTTGTTTAAAATCTGAATTTGAGGCCGGCACGTCCCCAATAAGAATAAAATTGCTTTTCGTAAATGCGCTGCTTGTTACCGAAATAAGAGCGCTGGGGAGCATTTGTAAGATTTTGTGCTTCCACATATACAGTAAAGTATTTGCTGAGTTGGTACGATGCATTGGCATCCACCTGTATGCGTGCATCCCTGATCACATCTTTATCCGCATTATCACCCAGGCTTACGACGTAAGATCCGTTGTAGTTAAGATTACCCTGGATAGTGAAACCTTTTAAAGAATATGCCAGCGATCCGTTGGCACTGTGGGTGGCCTGACCAGGCAGACGCAAGTTCTTGCGGAACTGTGCATCAGCATCAGAGTGGCTGTAGGTATAGTTAGCAAAAATGGTGAATCCTTTCAGAAATCCCGGAAGGAAGGTCATATTTGCCTGTGCATTCAACTCCAGTCCGTATACATTAGCAGAGTTACCATTCAGCGTCTGGTAATATCTCCAGCCTGTATATTGATCTGCCCCGTCAAATTCATCTCCGGCCAGGTTGATCACGCTATTGTATTGAAACTTGTCGATCTTCTTATAGAAGATGCCTCCGGAAAGGATACCCAGGTTAGACAGGTATTTTTCTGCCATCAGGTCTACATTGGTAGAGAATGCCGGCTTCAGCTCAGGATTACCATCGGTCACGGTTTCGCTGAGGATATTGATAATTCGCCCAGGCACGAGGTCTGCGAAATTCGGACGGGAATAGCCAAAGGTCACACCACCACGGATCAGAGATGACTTTGTAAGATCATATTTACCCTGGATGTTGGGCAGGAATCGCACATAGCTGTTTGTTTTCTTTGCCAGGGTGGTAGAAGCCCACTGTTCATCCTCGTCCTGGGTAATGATGTTGCCTTTGTAGTCTACGTCTGTGCGTTCTACACGAAGGCCGCCCAGTAACATAAACCGGTTGAACTGTATCCGGTTCATGACATATCCTGCTGTTATGGTTTCTACAGCATCATAAAAATAAGCGTCTTTGCTTACGCGTGTACTGGATTCATCCGTGGTAAAAGTGCCATCGCTGGCAGCATAATGCTTGTTAAAGTAGTTGATGGTGGAGGCTTTATCGACACCCAGACCAAAGTCAAAATTTCCGTCCAGCAGCTCATCATCAACATTGGTGAGGCCTGCGAAGTTAGTGAGCTTACCATCTGCGGCATCACCGCTAAAGTTAGCTACCAGCGTATTGGGTAGCTTATACCGCTTATTGTGCATGGACTTCACCTTCACGCCTGCTTTAAAGATGGCTGAGTTGTTACCTATTTTATAGGGCACTGTGGCATTGATTTTAGCAACAAAATTTTTGCCTTCAGTATTAAAGTAATCACGTTCAATGGTGTTGTAGGTAAAAAGGGAAGCATCATTCCGCCAGTCAGTACCTGTAGCCATTAGATAATCTTCGTTCAGTTTACTGATGGTCAGAGGTATATTTCCTGTAATAAAGTTAAATGTGTTGTTCCTGCTTTTCAGTTTAGAGATGCTATAGAATGCGCCTCCATCCAGCTTTACTCTTCCGATCTGGGTTTCTCCCTGGAGATTAAAATTCAGGTTCCCATTATCTTCTGATGCATCTTTTATTTCGTTGTATGAACGACCCTTACTTGTCACATAATTGCCGTCTGCATCAACAGAGGTATTCTTTGTCTGCATGCGGGTGCGTTTCCTGTATCTAGTCATGTTATTATCCCTGTCGCTGTACATCACGTTCAGCACAAGATTAGTTACCGGAGAAAAGTTATAGTCGATTGTAGCAGAAGCTCCTACCCTTGTTCGCTGATTTTCCATGTAGAGATACCTGATATCAGTAGGGAAATAGATAGAGTCTTTCCCGTCTCCAAAGTCCTTTAGCTCCCATACCTGTGCATTTACTTCATCATAACCGTTAGTAGTACGGTAATAGCTGCCAGTGAGTATCACACCAAGCTTCCCGTTTGGATTGTTCTCGTTCTGGAAGAAACGCTGGCCGTATGAAATGTTGCCAATCCCGTTGGATTTACTTCTCAGTTGGTTATAGCCAAGTCCTGCGTCAAGGGCAAGCCTGGGTTTCAGGGAGATGGCGGTAGGAGATTTCATATTCACGACCCCCGCGATAGCGTCTCCGTCCAGGTCCGGGGTAAGCGTTTTGATCACTTCCATGGAAGAAAGTACATTGACAGGGATGAGATCCAGGGTAGCATTACGTTCACCGTCCTCAGAAGAACCCATGATCTGCTCTCCATTTACATTGATGTTGGTAAAGTTCCCCGGCGTACCCCTCAGCTGTACTGTGGCGCCCTCTCCACTGGTATTGCGGCCAATGGTGACACCCGGCAGGCGTTGCATAGATTCGGCCACGTTCAGATCAGGAAAACGGCCCATCACGTCAGCAGAGACCACCTGCTTAATGTTGTCGGCATTCCGCTGCTGGTTCAGGGCTTTCTGCTGGCCTTCCATTACGCTGGATACCTGGATAGTGGAAAGGCTGTGAACATTTGACGACATCTTTATATCCTTCACTACTGTGCTACCACCTTTTACCTTCACCTCTGTTTCCATCGGGGCGTACCCCATATAGTTGATCTGAAGGGTATAGGAGCCTTCTTTTACACCTTGCAACTCAAAGGTGCCGGCGGTACCGGAAGATACCCCTTTTGTAGTTCCTTTAATTTTCACGGAAGCTCCCGGCAGGGCATTACCTTCCGTATCTGTAATCAGGCCTTTTATATTGCCCGGCGACTGTTGTGCTGTTACATCCGATATAAGGCATATCAGTGACGCTGTAAAGAAAAATAGCGTCCGTAACAGGTGAATACCTGCTTTCATGTAGAGATAATTTTGGTTGAATAATTAATAGACCCTACTTAAACTTATAATTCAGATAATCCGAAAGAAACCGGACTGCAAATGAAGTTCCGATATCCCTGTTAGTGAGCCATATTTTCCCTTTCTTAAATCTTGTGCGTGTTTCAAGTACGGCCCCCCGGAGGTTTGGATCAGGATGATTTTCGGCGAACCTGTTTTTCATAAGCCATACTGCCGACTTTTCTATATTCTCATTAAACGCTGTGTATCCCTGTTCTGCCAGCTTGATCCAGACAATGCCGGCAAGCGATACTGCCGAACCGGTGGCTGAACCTTTATCGGGCGCCCGTCCATTTATATAGTTATCATAATAGATAGTTCCTTCTTCCGTTTGGGCGTTTGCAAAAAGCCGCGCTGTGCGGGCAGCTGCCTCCAGGTATTTTTTATCCTTTGTGAGATAAAACGCTTCTATCAGCGATTCAGCATACCACAAAGAAAAACGGGGATGAAAGGAATGTGCTTCCATTGAATTGGGTGTAAACCGCATCCACAAGCCTTCAGGCCCCTGTTTTTCAATCAGGCTGTTGCATAGGAGGATGAATGCATTGCGAAAGGCTGTATCTCCTGAAAACTCATATGCATCCTTAAACAGGGAGCCCTCTGTGTTTGGCCTTGATACGTCATACAGCTCCTGCTTCTTTTTGCCTTTCCAGAAAGGGCTGTTCTCTTTCACCACCTCCCCTGTTTTTACATCTATCAGGTCGTAGCACACGCCCATCTGCGGGTAATACATGTTTTTCAGCATCCACTTCGCTGCACCGGTAGCCACTTTTGCATATACAGGATCTTTGGTGACCCTGGACAACTCATAGATACCCGGCGTTCCATCAGAAACAGTAGCAAATACATAATAGTCCTGTCCCAGCACATCGCCATGGATAGCGCTCACCATGCCATTCAGTTTGGGATCGTCCTTTATTTCCATATTGATCCAGTAATTGCCCCCTCTTTTCGCCGCATCGAGATAATGTTTATTGCCTGTTACCTTATAAGCCGCCAGTAGTGCATTTACGGCCTGTCCAGTATGCCAGGGCACTTCGTAGGGATACCATTTCCCTTCCAGCACATTATAATCACAGCGGGACTTACCTGCGGAATCGATCAATACATCTGCCACATACCGTGCAGTCTGATCGATGGCCCTGACGACATCTTTCTTTTTCAGCTGCGCCGGGGCTGATATCGTAAGCAGGCACATTAAAACTGTTTTAATCCACTTCATAACGGTTGGTTTTTGAATTTATCTGGTATTTGTGCTTATGATTAGTGATTACAAGGTCATCCTGTAGTCGGAAGGTAAAGCTGCGGCAAATTCCAGTGCTCCGGATGAGGAGGTGGTTTATCCCTGCATGTAATGGTAGTTGAATCCGGTTTTGCACAGTTTTTACTTCACGGCCATTACAATACAACACCGTGCTGTCTCCTGATGTCAGCCATGCATCTGCTACCCTGGCGCTGTCTGTTTGTAGCTGGCAATAGGCATATATAACAGATGGCAGGTATTTTTCTTCCAGATCGATAATACCTCCGTTGGTGGCTGCAAACTTCTGCCAGCGATACTTATTACCATCATAAATGTATACATCGCCAGGCGAAGGCTGCAACGCCTTATCCATTCCATCTGTTGACGGCAGGTTACCGCACAGCAACCAATTGGTGAAGTAAAAGGAGTTTGTTGGAATGATATCTTTTCTACGCGCAGGCAGCTTCTGTAATTCCTTCACCTTTTGTGACCAGGATCGTAACACCGTATCCAGCCAGTACGGTTGATTTTCATTCAACCACAGTTTTCTGAAGGTTTCGGCAGTCGCCTTATAGGCTGCTACGAGACTGTCTGTGCTCATATCAGGATCTACCATAGCCTGCCTGGTTCGCAACATCAGCTCATATTGATGGATGACCAGCTGCATCGCTGCAAGATCTTCCGGATGAAGCACAGGTGCTGCCCGGTGGCAAAGGCTATCGGCTATTCTCACAATATGTAATGCCCCGGCTATACTGTTATTGTTCAGGATCATTTGTTTGCCGCTGTCCGGTACAATCTGCTGTTTCCACAGCTGATCATTCAGGTTATAGGTAACTGGCAGTTCACGCAACTGCATCAGGGTAAAAAGAGCATTTACATAGTTACCATTATCCGTACCATATGTAACGTTTTCAAAGCGGTGATCAAACCCATCAGCCCCCGTATTCCAGCTTTTGTCTGCAGCAAGGTAAACCCCATACCAGTCCGCATCGAAAAGGTAGGTGCCGCCATCATCCCACACCGTAGTAAACACACCAGCGGCACCGCTCTCCCTGCCCTGTTTAACAAATCCGCCTATATTTTTTTTCGCCATGATCATATCAGGAAACATGCGGTAAGAATTGACAATACCCGGGCATACCATATACTGTAATCCCCGCCGGGCAAAAGGTTTTATCCACTGATCAAAGTTCGCCTGGTCCCCATATTCCCAGGAGAGGTACATAATGTCTCTGGGGAGGAGGTCCAGAATTTCAGTATGCTTTAAGGCCATATCTCCCCACATCATCATTTTTTTACCATGTTGTTTCACTACATCATACAATAACTGGATAAAGCCGGCATAAAACTTAGGGATGCCTACGCTGTCAACATATTTTGCTGATCGTCCTTTATCAATTCCAAATGTTTCATCACAGTTTACATTAAACCAGGGTGCGCTGAAAGCATCGCACAGCTCTCCTATTACATCCGTCAGGAATCTGCGTGCACTGTCGTCAAGTGGTGAGATGAGCGTAGCTGATTCTCCCATGTGTCTGTATTGAGGTAATGCCAGGATCTTCTCAAAGTGGCCGAACGATTGAAAATTTCCTATCAGCTGCATGTGATAATCTGCTGCATAATCGCTTAGTTCACGGATTTGCCGGATAGTCAGCTTTCCATCTGCCGGGGCAAAATCGGGATGAGATAATGGCTGTACTACATGCTCTATATAAAACGAGAGATAATTGACCTTTAACGCTGCCAGGCGTTGAATTTGCTTTTTTATATAATCGACTGTCGATATGGGACCGCGGCTGATGTCGTCAAACACTATCCGGGCGGGAAAATCAGGCCAGTCAATAATGGTGACTGCTGTTTGCCAATGTGCCCGTGTAAGCTGTATGAGCGTTTGTAAACCGTAAAACAGTCCAACTTCATCGTTAGCAGCTATGAACCGATGTTGGCGATTGATGACTAGTATATATCCCTCTTTTCCAATTTTCTCAATATTATTTTGTGCATAATGCCGGACAAGCTCATAGATGGATGAATTACCACTAATGATATATAAGCTAACGCCTTCCTGCGGGCCGGATGCTGCCGGCAGCTGCCAGTGGCGAAGGAGACGTGCCTGCATAGCACTGTCCTTTCCGGTCAGCAGTAACTTTCCAGGCATGCTGACATTGTCTTTCCCCACCTTTACAAGCTGCGGATAAGGAATTACTGGTAGAACAGCTGCGTGCGTGAATACCATGGGCAAAAACATCCCCATTAATAGAAATAGATTTCTATATGCTGTCATAGTTTATGAATATCCACTGGAATAAAAGAATTGTCCCCCCTGATAAATTAGCTCCTACTTACCTATAGTGCGTTTAAACGAACATTTACATGAAAATGAAATACCTCTAATACAATATAAGAATTTTTCCGGTAACGTACCCGCAATTATTCAATTAATTTCTTTTTTGCACCTTTCTCCTGTGTAAACCCATTGCTGCTATCCTGTATGCTTACTCCTCCTACATCCAGATCAGTACAGGCAAATTGTTGTGTATGGCTGATCATCAGGCCTGGCCTGCTGTCCTTTTCTTTGGCACGGAATGTAATATCAGATAATCTTATATCCTTTGCATATCTTATAAACAGGCCATAGGCTGGTAATATGCCAAACATGGTAGCTTCAGGATAATCCTTTTCCAGCTCCGGCACTGGCTGGCCGGAGGCTTTGCCACCACCAGCTGTTTCGATAGTAATATGAGACAGAGAGACCGCCTGCAAGGGAGTACCTGCAATACCTGTGATGGAGCATCCTGTAACGTCGGCACCTGTAGCATGAATATCTGACAAATGTATATTTCTTATTATTCCGGGAGCTGGTGTTGCGCCGCCTTCCTTATATTTCCTGCCCCTGTTGCACAGGCGAATGAACAATGGCACTTGTGGTCCATCTATTACTATATTATTAATGGATACATTTTCCATGATGCCGCCATCCGCCATTTCCAGTGAAATACCGCTGTTTCCTGCAGGTTTGCCGTAAATGGTAATTAATTGCGCCGATGGCCGTATCACACAATTGGTGACGGCAATATTCCTGAAACCACCGGTGGATTCTGTACCAAACTTCAACGCATTGCAGTGGCTGCTAATCACACAATTGCTGATAGTAATATTTTCAGAAATACGTGGCGATGTGCTCTTGATCGTAATTCCATCATCATCGCTGTCCCCATTGATGCCAGATATGACTACATTACGACAGCCATCAATATCCATCATATCATTATTCTTGTTGGAATGGTTCCAGATTCTTATATCCTGAATTTTTACATCGTCACAGTCAAGGTAGTGTTGCATCCAGAAGGCTGAATTACGTAGTGTAATGTCCCGCACAGAGATATTTTTACACCCTATGAACCACAAAAGGTATGGACGATTGCGGTATCGGTCCGGCTTCTTTAGTGTATTGGTCACAAATGCTGCACCCTGTCCATCTATGATACCATTTCCTTCAATGTGCACGTTTTCCTGGCCTTTGCAGAAGAAGAGTGCCTGCTGTGCCCATTCATCTCCATAAAATCTAATACCGGCCTGCTGATGCGGGTATAATTTTGTATCCTTCTGTCCCAGGATGGTGGCTCCTCCTGCTATATATAAGGTGACATTACTTTTCAGGTAAACGGTTGCACTCAGGTATTTCCCCGCTGGAAAATACACCTTTCCTCCTTTGGCAGCACAAGCATCCACTGCTTTTTGAATAGCAGCTGTATTATCAGTGGTGCTGTCTCCAATGGCTCCATAGCTGGTTACATCGAACCATTGGCTGCGGGCTTCCATAGTAAATAATAAGCAACAAAGCCATATGCAATGCCTTATCATAGTTTCTCATTTTACGTGTGATGTAACAACAACTGCTATCGTTTAACTAAAATAATGAAAAAAACGGGTACGTACCCGTTTTTTTCATTATTTTTTTTGATTGAGATAATTTATCAAACGAAAAGCTATAAGTAAACTAAGAATCAGCTGGTCTTCCAATGACGGTAAAATCAACTCCAGAAGGTATGCTTTCAATGGGGGATAAAGCTCCTGCTCACTGCCAGTAGGGCAAAGAAGTATGGATCCTGGCAATTAAAGATTTAAGTGCTGGCTACAAAACATTGTGCTTTTTTTAATTCCGATAGTACCGGCAATTTTCTTTTGTGACAATCTCAATTGGCATTAGGTATTCAGGCTCTACGGGTTGGTCATAAACGAGGTGCTGGAACAAAGTGATGATACCTCGGTATCCTTGCTCACGCGGCTTCTCACAGATCAGAAAGTTTATAGTTCCGGACTGGAGATAGCTTACATTATCAGGAATAAAATCATATCCCAGCAGGATCAGGTGTTTCAGGCCAGCCTTTTCAAGACAACGGGCCACCAGTGATACCCTGGAGTTAGTGACAAAAATAGCGCCGATGGCATTATCATTTTTAAGGAGCTTTGTCAGATGGCGCGCCACTATTTCATAATCCGTATCCTTAGAATCGAATGTAATCAGCTCATAAGGCAGCTGATTGTCTTTGAAATATGTCCTGAAGCCTTCTTCCTTTCTCAAAATGGAATAGTTAGTATCTATCTCCTGCGCGATTTTCGTAATAACAATTTTCTGCCCTTCCCGGATGCCATAATTTACAAGCTGAGCGGCCACGTAGCCACTATGAAAGTTTTCAGGTCCTATATAGCACATGGCGTTAAAGCCGGGAATATCTGTATTGATCAGCACATAGGGAATACCAGACTCCTTGCAGTAATCAATGAGCTCTAAGGCCGTATCAGAAAATGTGGGTGTTAGCAGGATCCCATCCGGGGCAGAGCGTATGATTTTTTTTACCTGCTTTTTAAAAGTGGCTTCATTGTTCTGGTCAAAGAAAAGCCGCTCTACCTTTATTCCATACTGCCTGATTTCATTTTCGGCCTGGTCAATCCCTTCCTTTGGTGCTTCCCAGAAAGCTGTTTCTGGCGAGGTGACAGGCAATAGCGTGACCAGCCGCAGATTTCCCCTGCTGGCCAGTGCCAGGCGCCGGGCCAGCACATTGGGTTGGTAATTCAGCTTTTTCATTATCTCCCGGATCCTGGCCTTTGTCTTCTCAGATACTCCTTCCCTGTTGTGAATTACCCTGTCTACCGTTGCTATAGATACCTGTGCAAGCCTTGCAATTTCTTTTACTCCTGCGGCTGCTTTGCTATTATCTTTCTTCATAATATTATTAGCTATAACAAATATAAACAATTAAACAGCCGCGTTGTATGACGCTAATCTTTTGCCTTTATGTTTTTCCCTGTCCTTTCCCCGTATGATCGAATCCTCCTACCCGTTCATATTCCACCATATCGGCAGATCTGTAATTGATGAACACCTGGCGCAGGTGGGCAGAGCTATTACGCCTGCTGTACTTATTAAAATAAAAAAGCGCACCTGCCAGGAGACAGATGCGCTTTTTAACATTTGCTTTTTTCAATAATAGATATCTACCACACCATTCGGGGTACCATTCGTCACCACAGTTGCATGCTGTCCGCAATCTGTCACCGCATTCGCCACTGTCCAGGACAATGCTGATTGCGAACCACCCTGTAACTGTATCTGAATATTACTGAATCTCGTCTTAGTAGTATTCGGATAATCAGTACATACTACAGGATAGTATACTTCCAGCGACTCAGCCGCCCAATAGAGCTTCTGGATATTACTCACTGAAAGATTGATAGAAGAATAGCCGGTGAAAGCAGAAGTGTAGCTATAGGAGCTGCCACTGCTGCCAGTGAGGGTCATGATACCTGTAAGACTCGTACCGGCACTCACCCTGACGAGGTTACTGAAGATAGCAGTTCCGCTGGAACCATCTACATACCAGTTGGCAATGGCCCAGTAGTTACCACCACCTGCTGCAGAAGGGCCCCATTGTAAAACGGGTTGCAGGATGTAGGAACTGTTTTGGAGACCATTGAACATAAAGATGGTCTGCCCATTGGAAGTAGAAGGTGCAGGGGGTACCGTCCAGGTGGTAGAGAAATAAGAAATCGGTGTAGACACCGGGTTACTCCAGTAAGTGTAAGCAATCCAACCGGAGCTGAGGGGTTTTACTTTCCGCGCTAAAGGAGCAGCGCTGTTTACATTACCTGGATAATCTGGAAGCGAGCCGGCATCGGCATGGATAGCGCCGAAGTCTTTGGCTACTTTGCCGGTAGCATCATCGATGGCTCTTAAACGGCCACCCTGTACATCCAGGTGTTGTCCTTGTTCGATTTTGCTGACTTTGTCAGCTGGGCGCCAACCACCGGGAGTTAGTACCATACCTGCCTGGGCTGAGTTGTCAGTGGCAACGGTAGTGGTGGAAACGGGGGTAGTGTCAGGAGCAGATTTGGTCGTTTCTTTGCTGCATGCAGCAAAGAAGAGGGCGCTGATGAGTATCAGACCGCCAACATAGGTGTGTTTCATGCGTGATCGGGTTTTCTGGTTATTATGGGGATGTTCTTAAAGTTACCTTGTATGGATGCGGGGACATAGCAGGGGGAGGTTTTTAAGTTGTTTTTAAGTTCCTTTGTATTATGAAAAGGGAATTACTGGTCACGGCTGATGGCTCCCATACAATAGCTATTCCGGACATGAACGTAACATATCATAGCACACACGGAGCGATACAGGAAAGTATGCATGTATTTATCCATGCGGGCTTACAGGCTATACAGGCACCTGCCATCCGCATCTTTGAAATGGGATTTGGTACCGGACTGAATGCTTTGCTCACTTTACAGTATGCTACTATACCTGTGTATTACTATGCAGTAGAACAATTTCCCCTGACGGCACAGGAAATAGAAGGATTAAATTATGGTACCGATCTACATCAATACCCCTGGAATAAAGATGTAAAAATTTCAGAAAAATTTACCTTGCACAAAGCCCATGCATCTTTATTAGATGTAACCCCTGTTGTCCAACCCTTTCATTTGATTTATTACGATGCCTTTGCACCTGCATCCCAACCGGAATTATGGTCGGTAGCTGTCTTTGAAAAATTATATAGCTTATTGGAACCGGGAGGAATGCTGGTTACCTATTGTAGTAAAGGAGATGTAAGAAGAGCAATGCAGGCAGCAGGTTTCAAGGTAGAAAAATTAGCAGGCCCTCCGGGAAAAAGAGAAATGCTGCGAGCCGTAAGACCCTAACGACAAATGTCCCAACCAATGTTGAGACACCTGTTCTTTTTTTAAACAGATTATTTTTGTACGACCTGTGTACGCAATGTTTCTACTAGTGCACCTACCCTTCCGATCAACTGATCAGACAAGCCATTTTTCTTTGCACCTTTTACGAGGTCTGCAACAAATGCATCGAAATCATCATTGGCAGCCTTTCCATTCATGCGGGAATTCTGTGCCGGATCATGTGCAGCGGTCATGCTTTTACCACCATAAGTATAACTGGTAGCACCCGTACCTACGCATACAAAATCAGTGAGGTTCTTGCTAAGGACTTCAAAACCGCTGGTATTGCCGGCGGTAACCTCAGCCAGCAGCGCCTGGAAAAATCCATTGATAGCAGTATCTGCTGCAATCACGAAGATAGTACTGTCTACGACAGAACGAATGCCAAGACGGCCCTGTTGAATCATAGTACCTGGATTGGCAGGATCATTCACCATAGTGGATCCTCCGAGTGAATCGTACAATGTTTTTGTTGTTTCCGTTTTGTCTGAATCTTTCTTGCACGAGGTGAGGAACAGGCCTGTGCCAAAGATACCAGCTAATAATAACAGTGCTGCGTTACTTTTCATTTTCTATTTTTTACTGATGAATAAGTTTAAAATTTTCCCGGAGAATGACTGTGCCATAGCCGGACAGCCTTTCTGCATATCGGCGGCGCTGGGCACAAATCGTGTAGCCGTATAATGTAGTGACTGACCACACCTGCTGATGATGTCGTTGGCATCGGCCAGCAATGGAGAATAAGTAAATATAGCGATACGTGTTCCGGCATTTACCAATACATGATCTACGCCGGGCTGTGCATAGAGCCAGGCCTGTACCTGTTCTCCTTCTTTGGCAGTAAGTGATTGCTGAATGTCCATTCTGGCCATGATTCGTGTATGCGCATCCGCTGGCTTTGGCCGGGTTACAAGGTAAATATGTACGGCCAGTACGAGTACAAGGCACACGAGTATACCACCCGCCCATGGCAGGATTTTCAGAGCTTTCCTTATCATAAAATAGAGTGTAAATTATAGAGACGAGCTTCCGTATCTGACGATGTAGTTTTGCTACATATTCAGATACGGGAAATAAATTCAGATGGATTTAAAAGCTGAAAAATAATTGAAGAGGGGTTATTCGGAAGTATATTCTCCTTTCAGTATGCGGTCCAGTTTAAAATATCCCAGGTGCAAATGATCTGGCTTTGCATCTGGACCAGCAGGAGTTAATTGCAAAGCATATTGCGCCCTGATAGTAACAGGGAGTATTTCTTCTATCAGTGCAAAATCATCGATATCTACACCATACTTGTCATCGATGTGGGATGTAGCACCGGGGAATGTGGTATGCTTGAAAAATGCAGTAGCTTTTGCTTTTCGTAGCGCTTCGTTCTTTTCCTTACCTGTAGAAAGCAATTTGTAATGGAATTCCTCCATTTCATTCTCTTTGTATCCTCCAAGGTTGATAAAGTACAGTTGTGTACCACCAGCTTCCTTTTCTGCACGGGGTATCACTTTTACGTGCATATCATCTACAAGCGTCACTTCCCGGAAAGCATCAAGGTGAAGATTCCCTTTTGCTTCAGGCCAGAAGGCTTCCAGCGCAGGTATGACCTCTTTCAGTGAAGGAGCGATAGTAAAGAATACATCATGTTGTTCTGTGTGTCTGCCTGCAGGCTTACATCCTGCAAGGATCATAAAAAGCTTTACTTGTTCCATAATGATAATAGTATTGCGACGTCTTCGCCCCAGTAAAAATGAATGTAGGAGGCGATCACATTTTGTTGCCTGTAAATAGGTGTCGGTACGGCTTTACCACGGGCGTTCTGTACTTCGCCGATGGTGGTAAGATTGGAGGTGGCGTGAGAGTAATGGAATTCGTGCCCTTTCAAAACTGCATCTGAAATTTGTACTTTGCGATAACCCAGTGATAAGCGACTATCAACCATGCTGGTCTCAAGGTCAAGTACACCACACATGTGGTGGCGGTTGCCTTCCTGGTCAGTAATAACGTTGCCAAGGTACATCATCCCCCCGCATTCTGCCATCACACGTCCGCCTTGTCTGGAATAGTCGCGGATTGCCATACGCATAGCTTCATTCTTCTCTAAGACGGACAGGTATAATTCAGGATATCCGCCGGCGAGGTATAGTAAATCTGCTTCAGGTAAGGAGCTATCATGCAATGGGCTAAAAAACACAACGTCTCCCTGTTGCGTTAGCTGGCGAATATTTTCTTCATAGATAAAATTAAAGGCTTCATCTTTGGCAATAGCGATCCTGTATTTTTTTTCAGGAAAGGAATGATTAATATTGGATGATGGTTTGTGTGTGTCCGTCAATGCCAATAACCCATCAATATCCACGGACCTACTTATATGAGCAGCTGCCAGCTCTACAATCGCCTCATAATCATTTTCCCCTGACAATGCCAACCCCAGGTGCCTGGAAGGGATCTTTATCTCTTCGTTCACAGGAATATACCCCAATGGCATAATACCTACATCATGGCACGCATCCTTCAGGAACTGATAATGACTCTCTGTGTTGACAAAATTGAAAATAACCCCGGCAATCTTTACATCAGTATTAAAATTCTTCAACCCATACAACAACGGCGCCACTGAATACGCCATTGCCTTGGCATTCACCACCAGTATCACAGGTATATCCAGCAACAATGCGATTGCCGCACTGCTCCCCTCCCATTTCACGGCTCCGTCATACAACCCCATCACTCCTTCTGTGACCACCACATCTGCATCACTGCTGTAGTGACTATATAGCTCCTGCACATGTGCCTCACTCATCATAAACGTATCGAGATTGATGCTCTGCCTGCGGGCGGCCCGGGTATGATGGGTTGTATCAATATAATCAGGGCCACATTTAAAAGGCTGTACCTGCAAGCCCCTGTTATGCAATGCCCGCAACAACCCCAAAGTGAGGGTGGTCTTGCCTGAATGGCTGGATGGTGCTGCGATTAAAAACTGAGGCTTCTTCATTTGGTCAAAGATAGTACATTTGCAAAATTATCTATTCGCCCAACGCTATGCAGCAATTAAAACCCATCATGTTTGTAGGTACCGCTTCAGACGTCGGGAAAAGTTTTATTAATACCGGTTTCTGCCGCATCTTCAAACAGGATGGTTACCAACCAGCTCCGTTTAAGGCACAGAACATGTCGCTCAACAGCTTTGTTACTCCCGACGGACTTGAAATAGGCCGTGCTCAGGCAGTGCAGGCGGAAGCCTGTGGGTTGCCCTGTAGTGCCGATATGAATCCTGTATTGCTGAAACCTACGAATGACAAGACCTCTCAGGTCGTATTGATGGGTAAACCTGTTGGGAGCCAGTCGGCCTATGATTACTTCATGGGAAATAACAAACAGGAATTGTTGAATGCTGCCAAAGCTGCCTTTGACAGGTTGCAGGCACAGTACAACCCTGTCGTAATGGAAGGTGCAGGTAGTATCAGTGAACTAAACCTGAAACACAGGGATATTACAAACATGCGGATGGCACTGCACGCAAAGGCCGATGTTTACCTCGTAGCAGACATTGACAAAGGCGGCATCTTTGGGAGTGTATATGGCACGATCGCCCTTTTACCACCTGAAGAAAAAGCATTGCTGAAAGGCATCATCGTCAATAAATTCCGTGGCGACGCCCGTCTCTTTGAAACCGGCAAAACCTTGCTGGAAGAGCTGTGCGGTGTACCTGTAGTTGGCATCATCCCTTTTCGCAAAGATATCTATGTAGAGGAAGAAGACTCTGTGGCACTGGCCCATAAGCAACAACAGGCAGGTAGTGGCAAAGTTAATGTAGTAGTAGTTTTACTAAACCGTTTGTCCAACTTCACAGACTTTACCGTACTGGAAAAAGATGAGCGCGTACACCTCTATTATAGCAATAACCCGGCTGAAATTGCACAGGCAGACATTGTGATACTACCCGGTAGTAAAAATACCATAGCAGACCTGGTAGACATTAAAAATAATGGTGTGGCGACCGCCATCACACAGGCATTCAAAGGCGGCAGGACAGTGATTGGTATCTGTGGTGGTTACCAGATGATGGGGCAGAGTGTGGAAGATCCTGCGGGTGTGGAAGGCACTGTTTCCTTTATGCCCGGGCTGGGGTTGCTGCCGGTTACAACAGTACTTACAGAAGTAAAGACCACGCAGCAATGTACCTTTCAATATAAAAATAGTGCTGCTACCTGTGAAGGATATGAGATTCATATGGGGATTACCGCCAGCAGCACCCCATTGAATACAATGCTCCATGGCCACGGTGATGGGTATTTATTGAACGACCGCTGCTGGGGCACGTATGTACATGGCATTTTGGATAACCCTGTAGTCGTGGACGACCTGCTTTCTCCCTTCAGCCTGGAAGCTTCCGCCCCTTTCGATTACAACAATTATAAACACGAGCAGTACGATAAACTGGCACAACATCTGCGCGAACATGTCGATATTGCCTACATTTACAGTCAATTAAAAAGTGAACAATGATATTAGGTCATGGAGATGACAGGTATCTGTATTCCCGGGAAATTCTTGCTGACTTTAGTTCTAACGTTTATTACAAAGGACTTTCCATTGGTTTGGTACAACACCTGAGCACGCAGCTTTTCAGATTAAAAAATTATCCGCAGGCAAACGCACAAAGTTTGCAGGAGGCATTGGCCCAATGGCATGAGATTACGCCATCACAGGTCTTAGCCACCAATGGCGCAACAGAAGCTTTTTACCTGGTAGCCCATGCATGGAGAGGCCAGTCGGCTACGGTTGTCATTCCTGCATTTGCAGAGTATGAAGATGCCTGCAGGGTGAATGATATTTCAGTATCGCATCTTGAATGGTCTTCTCTGCAACAGGATACTATCTTTACGACAGCGCTGGTATTCTTAGGTAATCCTAATAATCCTACCGGGGCGTTGTTATCAGTTGAATTTCTACAGGCATTGTTGCTAAGCAATACTACAGTGACGTTTGTGATCGATGAAGCATATGTAGACTTTACCCATGAAAGAAAATCCCTGGTTACCTCACTGCATGACTTACCGAATTTAATTATCATCAAATCACTCACCAAAACTTATGCAATACCAGGTTTGAGGCTAGGGTATTTATTAAGTAGCAGGGATACGATTGCTAAAATTACATTCTCCAAAATGCCATGGTCTGTGAATGCACTGGCCATTGAAGCGGGCTTGTATATCGTGGCGAATAAAGAACAGCTGACATTTAATGCAGTAGATTTATTGCAGGATACGGCTAACTTAATGGCAGCATTGAGTATTCATGTGAATGTGATGCCTACCCGGACGAACTTCTTTTTATGTGAGTTAATAAATGGTACTGCTGCTGATTTAAAGGCATATCTGGTAGAGGAACATAGTTTACTCATCAGGGATGCCAGCAATTTCAAAAGTCTAAGTCCGAAACATTTCAGGGTGGCGACACAGACGCCAGAGAAAAATGCTTTATTGATTAAAGGCATCAATGCATGGATGGAAAAATAATATGGATTCCTTTGGTGGTGGGGTATGTGTTAGATTTGCTGCTGGGCGACCCACGGTGGTTGCCCCATCCGGTGCGGTTATTTGGGAACCTGATCACATTCGGTGAAAAGAAACTCAATAATGGATACAAACGTTTTCTGAAAGGAGCTATATTAACCGTGGTATTGTGCCTCGGGGTGTATGCTTTCTTCTATTACATGCAGGAAATTCTTCCGCTTTGGGCAAGGTATATTTTCAACAGTATTTTTGTTTTTTACGGTTTGGCCAATAAGAGCCTTTTACAGGAGGGCGCAGCTGTTTATGATGCTTTATACCATCAGGGGCTGGAAGCGGGCAGAAAACGTCTTTCCTGGATCGTAGGGAGGGATACTTTAAAGCTGCAGGAGAACCAGGTCCGGATTGCGGTATTGGAGACCTTGTCAGAGAACCTAAGTGATGGGGTAATTGCCCCCCTGCTCTTTTATGCAGTAGGTGGTGTACCGGCTATGATGCTGTATAAGATGATCAATACCCTGGATTCTATGATTGGATATAAAAGCGAGCGCTATTTATATTTTGGGCGGTTTGCCGCCAGACTGGATGATGTGGCAAACTATATCCCCGCGAGGGTGACGGCGTTTTTGATGGTGCTGGTCTCCTTCAGTAAACGGGGATGGCAGTATATATTTAAATTCGGCCATCAGCACGCCAGTCCAAATTCAGGTTACCCGGAGTCGGCGCTGGCAGGGATTATGAATTGCAGGTTCGGCGGCCCGAATGTGTATCATGGTGTGGTGGTAGAGAAGCCTTATATCGGTGAGTACCAGCGGGAAATTCAACATGAAGAGTTACGAAAAGTGATGTTTATAAATCACGCAGTAACTTTCGTGGTGGTGGTACTGATAGTATTATTGCATGCATTGTATTCAAAATAATAAATGGGCACACTGAAACCTGTACCAAAGACCAATTTGTTATCCCCCAACAAATCTAACGCATCCGTTACCTCACTCATCCCTCCACTATTCATATAGTCATACTTCATAGGGTGGGTTTATTGTTCTTAACTTCCGCAAAGTTAATTTTATTTACTACTTTTACCCCGGTTTATGGTTTTTATCTGCCTCCCAGGCTGATAAAATTAAAAGGGAATCCGGTGTAAATCCGGAACAGTTCCCGCTGCTGTAAGTTCCATCAATCGCTTTTAACATCTGCAAAGCCACTGTTCCAACCGGAACGGGAAGGCGTTAAAAGTGGAACAAGTCAGAAGACCTGCCAAAAACTATAACTACTTATCCAATGCTTTCGGGAAAAAAGTACAGGGATGGCAAACAACTTACGCAGTGTTTGCTCCTGCCGCCTTTTCTCCTGTCTGCTTGTTTAATCGTTAACGGGTAATTAACTGCATTAAATGTTTTAAAGGTATGGCTATTAAAGATCTGACCAGGGTTCAGAAGATGGTTTTTATTTGCAATGGTGGAACCTGTGCTAAAGGCGGTGCAGACGAAAACACTTTAGCTTTGAGGGCACACCTCACCAAACATGGCATGGATGACGAAATTCATACCATACGCACCAAATGTATGGGGCAATGTACCAGCGGACCTATTGTATTCATTCACCCCGAAGGAGCCTGGTATGGTAGCGTAAACCCAGAGGTTGCGCGTGATATTGTAACTCAGCACCTCTTACAAAATACTTTACTGAAACCCCAACTCTGCTTTCCGGAAGCAGATGCCATGGAATTACAGCCTGTAAAGTTTAGCACCGCGAAAGCAGAATAAACCACTGCATCGCCATCTACGAAAATGTTGAATCACATCACACCAGGCACGCCCTTTTCATAAAGGAAGTTTGAGCGTATATTTTTAAAATCATGGGAACCAATATTTCAGGATTTATCGTATTGGCCGTTCTTGGCCTTCGCCATGGACTGGACCCGGACCACATTACTGTGATCGATGGTTATACTTACCGACTCCACATGAACAAAAGTATGTGGAGCAAATGGGTAGGTACCCTCTTTACATTTGGACATGGTATTATGGTCACCGCCATCGCATTGTTCCTTTGTATACTGAAGAACAATTTCAATATCCCGCCACTGCTGGATATCGTAGTAGAATGGACTGCCTCGCTGATGTTGTTATTTATGGGTATTTCGAACCTGATCTATTTGAAGAGAGGTCAGGTACAAATGACCGGTATCCGACAGAAATTAATCCCGGATGCATTCAACAAAAGCCTGAATCCTTTTACTGTAATACTCACAGGCATCATCTTCGGATTCATCTTCGATACCTCTTCGCAGATTGCAGCCTTTGGCTATGCTGTAGCAGTATCAAACCAATGGATCTACGCGATCCTCGGTGGCGTTGTATTTTCTATAGGATTAATCCTTACGGGCACCTGCGATTCCATGCTGCTCAGCAAACTACTCAAGACCTTTGACCAGAAGAAGATCCAGAACCACCGGTTCAAATTGAATGTACTGATCACAATCATGTGTTTCGCTATTCCCATCTACAAAATACTCAGTACATGGAATACTTCCCTGGAATTGAGCGACACGCAGAACAATATTGTGGGAATAATTTTCATAAGTATCATCATTTCATTGTATGCTGATTTATATTTGAGGCACAAATTCAGTAAATCAGGCAATGGAACAGAATGAATATACAAAGAACAGATCCATCAGCATCCTGGGCTGTGGCTGGCTCGGCTTACCATTAGCCGAACTTTTTGTTCAGCAGGGATACCAGGTTAAGGGGTCTGTGACCAGTGAAGAAAAGCTGGAAACGCTGTCTGAAAAAGGGGTACTCCCCTACAAGGTCACCATCACCGACCAGGCCATTGATTGTAATGACCTGCCGGGATTCCTGGATAGCGATATCCTGATCATCAATTTTCCCCCCGGTCGCAGGCCGGATATTACCACTTATCACCCTGCCCAGATTGCCTTACTGATTCAGGCAATTGAGCCAAGCCCCGTCAGGCACGTGCTGTTTATCAGCTCCACCTCCGTATACCCTGACCTGAACAGGGAAATAACGGAAAAAGATAGCGTACCCCCTACCAAAGGTAGCGGACAAGCCCTGTTGCATGCAGAGAACCTGCTCCTTTCACAAGCGAAATTTACTACTACCATACTTAGACTAGGAGGCTTGATCGGGTACGACCGTATGCCGGCGCGCTTCCTGGCTGGCAAAAAGGACGTGGAAAACGGGGATGCCCCTATCAATGTGATTCACCAGGATGATTGCCTGGGACTGATCAGTGCGCTCATTGAACAGGAGGTCTGGGAAGACATTTTCCATGCTGCCGCCGATGAACACCCGACCCGCAAAGTTTATTACACACTGGCAGCTGAAAAAGCAGGACTGGAAGTTCCTACCTTTGCCGAAGGCAAGCCGTTGTGTTTTAAGATTATCAATTCTGATAAGATCAAGCGCCGCCTGGGTTATACATTCAAACACCCTAATCCACTGGCATTATTATGAAAGGGATATTAATATGCGGACATGGCAGCAGGGACCCGGAAGGAGTACGGGGATTTAAAGAGCTGGTCGCGTTGCTCAAAGAGAAGTACCCGGACTATATAGTCGATTATGGCTTTCTGGAATTTTCACATCCCGTGTATGCAGCGGCGGTAGAACGCATGTATCTGGCGGGAGTGCGTGAAATTCTGGCGATTCCTGCAATTCTCTTTGCCGGCGCGCATGCCAAGAACGATATTCCTTATGAGATGAATACCCTGCAAAGCCAGTATGAAGGATTGACGATACGACTGGGCAGGCACATAGGTATTACACCATCTATTTTAAAACTCGCACAGAAACTTATACGGGAAGCAGGTGGTACAGGAGATCTTTCTGATACCTGTCTGCTGGTAGTTGGCAGAGGAACTTCCGATCCTGATGCCAATGCTGATGTGGCGAAGATGACCCGGATGCTGTGGGAAGGAATGGGATTTGGCTTTGCAACAACAGCCTATATCGGGGTGACAAAACCTTTGCTGCAGGAGGCCTTACCACTGGTGAATCTCCTGCCCTATAAGCGGATCATTGCAGTGCCGGTATTTTTGTTTACAGGCGTGTTATTGAAAAAGATATATACGCAACTGGACGAATACAAGGCTCAGACTGATAAAACAATACTATACACTTCAGGTTTCGAATGTGATGACCTATTGTTAGACACGATCGATGAACGGATCAGGGAGGTGGAGGTTGGAAGACCGGAGATGAATTGCCAGCTTTGTAAGTATAGAACTCAGATAATTGGATTTGAGGAGGAAGTGGGCAAAGAGCAGGTGGGACACCATTTGGCAGTGAAAGGGATATTGTTTGAAGAAGATGAGAAGATTGAATCGGGGAATAAGGTGATCAGTAAATTTAAAAAGATATTGGGGATCTGAGTTATGGCAAAACATGGTAAAATTTATGGCATATCTCTTGGCCCCGGCGATCCTTTATTGATAACCGTGAAGGGCCTGCAGGTGTTGCAGCAGGTAGATAAAATTTATTATCCGGGCTCTTTGCTCGAGGATGGCAGTACCATCAGTTACTCCCTGGGCATATTGCAATACCATCAACTGGATGAGCGCAAATTCAGGGGCATGTTCCTGAAAATGAGTAACAACAGAAGCGAGGTTGCGGGCACATATGCCAATACGTTCCTGCAGATGTGGGAGGATTACCAGATGGGGTTACAGGTAGCGTTTGTAAGCGAAGGGGATATTTCCTTTTACAGCACATTTGCTTACCTGATGGAACATATTCAGCAATATAAGTTAGATGTGGAGATCATAGCAGGGGTACCATCTTTCCTGAATGGAGCGGCCGCACACCAGTCTCCATTAGGTGTACTGAATGAGAAAATTGCCATTCTGCCACGCATGCAGGATGCTAAACAACTGAACCATTTATTAGATTCCTTTGATACCGTAGTACTGATTAAGGTGCGGAGTGTGATCAAAACCTTGTTGCCGGTGATGCACAACAGGGCATTGCGGATGATGTATTGCGAGAGACTGGGTACTCCCGATCAGTTTATCACAACAGATATACAGGCTATTAAAGATAGGGAGCTACCTTATTTTTCGCTGATTATTTTAAAGAAATTATGAGATTAAGTGTAGTGGGCATAGGTCCCGGCGGCGCTGATTACATTTTGCCAGTCGCACAACAGGTATTATCAAGTGCAGATATCGTGATTGGGTATAGTTACTATTTCCAGTTCATCAGTCATTTGCTAAAACCCACCTGCGAATGTATTGGCAAAGACCTTGCTGAAGAAGAAGCACGTGCAGAACTGGCAGTAGATAGCTGTGCCCCCGGTAAGCATGTAGTTGTAATCAGTTCTGGCGATGCCGGTATTTATGCCATGGCATCACTGGTATACCAGTACGCAGGCAGACACCCGGAAAATGATATTGCATTGCAGACCATTCCGGGTATCAGCGCATTCATAGCCGCTGCAGGTAAACTTGGTGCGCCACTCGGTCATGACTTCTGCTGCATCTCCCTATCCGATTTAATGACACCATGGACCACCATAGAGCAACGTATCAAAGCGGCTGCCTTTGGTGACTTCGTCACCTCATTATATAATCCAAGAAGCAAAAAACGCTTCTGGCAACTGGAACGCTTTAAAGAGATCTTTTTAGAACATCGTTCGCCAGATACTCCTGTGGCAATAATACGTCAGGTAACACGCCCTGAAGAAAACATCCTCATTACCACACTAAAAGAATTGCCTGTAGAAGCAGTAGATATGTTCTCGCTGGTAATGGTGGGCAATTCACAAACATACCAGTTCAAAAACTTCTTAGTAACGCCCCGTGGTTATTTAGATAGAAAGCCACAAAGCGGACAGGAGATCCAGGATGAAAGTTTCAGACAGATCGCCGCGCAAATGCAACGTACTGATTTATCACCTGCCGATAAGTGGGCGGTAATGCGTTGTATACACACAACGGCTGATTTTGAATATGAGAATCTGTATCATTCTAACGATAACGCTATTGGCCGCTGGCAGGAATACCTGCAACAAGGCGGTACGATTGTAACGGATGTGACAATGGTGCAATCCGGTATTACCCGTTCTTTCCTGGAAAAATACCAGTCCCAGGTACATTGTTACTTAAATGCAGAAGGCGTGCTTGAACTCGCGGCAAAGGAAGGCTTGACAAGAAGTCAGGCCGGCATGCGGCTGGCGATAGAGAAACACCCGGAGGCATTGTTTGTGGTAGGAAATGCACCGACAGCGTTGTTTGAGTTATGCGACCATTTGGGATATGGTAGTTTTAAACCTGCAGGCATCATTGGTGCACCGGTAGGCTTTGTGAATGTGGTGGAATCAAAATTGAAATTGCAGGCCATGAAGCATATTCCTTATGTGATAATAAAAGGTCACAAGGGAGGTAGCAATGTGGCAGCAAGTATTGTAAATGCAGCATTTTCTTATGAATAAATACGTGGTCATAGGGATTTCAGATCATGCACACTTCACCTTAGGGGATGAAGTACGGACCCTATTACCACAACACCGGTATTTTTCAGGAGGCAGGCGACACCTTGAACGGATACAGCCATATCTGCCGGAAAAATACGAATGGATCAATATTACAGTTGATATTCCCGGCTTGATAGAACAGTATCGCCAGCTGGATGGCACAGTAGTGATCTTTGCTTCAGGCGATCCATTATTTTATGGATTTGCAAATAGCATCCGGAAGTATGATCCAAAGGCAGCCATGAAGGTCTATCCTTATTTTAATAGCTTACAGTTATTATGTCAGAAATGCAATATTGCTTATGCCGGATTGTATAACACATCTGTTCACGGGCGTGGATGGGATGAATTAGATACAGCACTGATCAAAAGAGAAAAGCTGATCGGCGTATTGACAGATGGCGTAAAGACACCTGGTACTATAGCAAAAAGACTTTTATCATTTGGGTATAACAACTACACAATGATAACAGGTGAAGCGTTGGAGGGTGTGGAGGAAAAAATCACAACACACTCATTACCAGAAGCCACAAACGGCTTATTTCACTCCTTGAATTGTGTATTATTAATACAAACCACGCCGCGCAAAAAATATTCAGGCATTCCAGATGCATTATTCGAAGGACTACCGAACAGGCCAAACATGATCACCAAGATGCCAATAAGGCTATTGAGTTTGACCCAATTGGATTTGTTTCAGCGAAGTGTATTATGGGATATCGGCTTTTGTACAGGCTCAGTAGCCATTGAAGCCAGGAATAATTTCCCTCATTTACAGGTAGTCGCTTTTGAAAAGAGAGAAGCATGTGATGCATTGCTGGATATAAATGCCTGCAAATTTGGAGTACCCGGAATTATAAAGGTGATGGGTGATATTTTCGAACAGGACTTATCTGGCTATCCCCTACCCGATGCGATATTTATCGGCGGGCACGGAAACAGGTTAGATGCCTTAATCCACTTCCTGCATTTGCATATAAAAAAAGACGCTCGCATTGTCATGAATGCGGTCAAACCCGAAAGCAGGGCACAATTTACGCAGACCATGACGACCTTAGGCTATCACCTGCATGCCCCTGTAGATATTACAATTGACGATCATAATCCGATCACTGTCCTCACGGCAGAAAAAATATAAACATGAACAAAACAGCGATCATAGCCAGTACAGACAGAGGCGTGGAATTAGGTTTGCGCATCAGGCAGGAATTTCCTCATGCTGTAGTGGTAAGTACGCGCACACATGAGCAGGTAACCAACATCCCTGCTATAGCAGATTTCTTACAGACCAGTTACGATAAGTTCGATACCCTGGTATTCATTGGCGCATTAGGTATTTGTGTAAGAAGTATTGCGCCTTATTTACAAAACAAACATACAGACCCCGCAGTCATCAATATGGATGACCATGGGTATTATGTGCAGGCAGTCGTATCCGGCCATGAAGGCGGCGCAAACGCATTAGCCACGAAACTGGCACGTGCTACAGCCGGACAGGCCGTGATCACGACCAGTAGCGACCTGCAACAGTTATGGGCACTGGATACATTGGCTGCGCAGTTTAACTGGAAAGCCGCTACAAATAATGCATTAATTGCTTTATTTGTCAATAACAAACCCACAGCAGTTTTATTAGATATCAAAGACAAAGGTACACAGCACCTGGAAAGAACGAAGCCTGCCTTTGCTGATATTTATTACGCTTATGACGAGATCGACTTTTCGAAATATGAATTGCTGATTGCGGTTACTTATAAAAACTATGAGGCCCCCATTCCGGTATTGCATTACCATGCACCTGTATTAAATATAGGTATGGGATGTTCAAGAGATATTGAAACTGACCTGCTGGAAGCATCACTCCGTGAGCAGTTTCACACACAGGGACTGGCTTTATCCGCTTTAAATGCAATCGGGTCTATTGATATCAAAGGAGACGAAACTGCTTTCATTGCCTTAGCACAAACATTAGGTATACCCTTTATCACCTTTACTGCCGATGAATTAAATACACAGGTAGTCCCAAATGCATCTGAAGTAGTCCTGTCTAAATTGGGCGTACACAGTGTATCTGAAGCGGCTGCCATGCTGCTATCCGGTAATAACGGTTTACTTCTTGAAAAGCAAAAGATAACTGTAGCCTCCGGCAAAAAACATACCCTGGCAATTGCCATTGATAAAAGCGCGGTGCGCAAAGCAGAAGTGGTAATCGTAGGGGCAGGACCGGGAGATGCTGAATTGATCAGTATCAAAGGAAAGCAGTTATTAGAGACTGCGGACCTGATCTTGTATGCAGGTAGCCTGGTTCCGGAAGAACTCACCTATTATGCGAAAACAGGCGCAGTAGTACGTAACTCCGCCAGTATGACGCTGGAAGATCAGATCAGTCTTATGGAAACGCATTATGCGAAAGGGCATTTGATCGTGCGTTTACAATCCGGCGATCCTTCCATATATGGCGCGATACAGGAGCAGATGACCATCTTTGATGAGAAAGACATGGACTACTCCATCGTACCAGGCATCTCTTCGTTCCAGGCGGCAGCAGCTTATCTGAAATCTGAGTTTACCATCCCGGAAGTCGTGCAAAGCATCATCTTAACACGTGGTGCCGGTAAGACCCCGTTACCGGAAAATGAGAAACTGAATGAGATGGCAAAGCACAAGGCAACCATGTGTATCTTCCTGAGTGCGACTATTGCGAAATCAGTACAGGCACAACTACTGGAACATTACGCACCTGACACACCGGTGGCAGTATTGTACAGGGTGACATGGAAAGATGAAGCAGTATTTACCGGTCAGTTAAAAGATCTTGCTCAGATCATCAGGGATAATAAACTAACCCTCACTACCCTGGTCATTGTCGGTGATGCAATTGGTGCAAGAAAGAACAGATCACATTTATATAGTCCTGAATGGAAACACACATTCAGAACAGGTAAAACATTAAATGTATAATAATGATACTTGTATTTGATGGAAGGACAAAATGACGATCAGAACAGGTAAAACTATAAAAGCATATTCATGATACTCGTATTTGGTGGAACGACAGAAGGAAGAAAAACCATGGCCCTGCTGGAACAGGCAGGCTTACCTTATTGCTATTCTACCAAATCGGAAATCGACATGCCATCGCAGACTTATGGCACATACAGGCATGGAGCACTCACCCCTGCTGCACTACAGGCTTTCTGTAAAGATCAGGGGGTACGTGTAATAGTTCATGCCAGTCATCCGTTTGCAACCGTATTACACCAGGCAATTGCGGAAGCAGGCTTGCCTGTTTTACGCTTTGAAAGAGAATATCCGGCACGTACAGTACATCCGCTGGTGAATTACTTTGAAAGTTATGATGCAGCAATGGACTATTTGTCCGTACATCCTGTAAAAAAGCTATTAGCCTTAACTGGTGTACAGACAATCCGTCAACTAACCAGGTATTGGCAGCATAATGAAACAGTTTTCAGGATCCTGCCAAGGGATAGTTCATTGGAACAGGCATTGGCAGCAGGTTTTCCAAAAGAAAAACTGATCATGGAAATGCCGGGCAATGAAGCGGCACTGATTGCTTTGCACAACATTACAGGTATACTGACAAAAGAAAGTGGTGAATCAGGTTTATTATCTGTCAAGATCAATGAAGCACTGGCAGCTAACATTCCCATTTTTATCATTTCCAGGCCTGTTATGCCGGCAGGGTTTATATCCGTAAAAGAAGATGATTTATTAGATCATTTAAAAGTTTATGTGGCATGTCTCTAAGAACAGGATATACCACCGGCGCCTGTGCAACTGCCTGTACCAAGGCAGCCCTGATAGCCCTGTTGACTCAGGCTCCTGTTGAAGAAATTGAGATCACATTACCACTCGGTCAAAAGGTATTATTCAAAGTAACCTGTTCATTTAATAATTTAAGTGCAACCTGCACCACGATCAAAGACGGTGGCGATGATCCGGATGCAACACATGGAGCCACCATCGGAAGCAGGGTTTCATTAAATACAGGAGATGATATTGTTTTTCTCAGAGGCGAAGGTGTAGGTGTAGTCACATTACCCGGCCTGGCCATTGGAGTAGGCGAGCCTGCGATCAATCCCGTTCCAAGAAAAATGATGCGCGATGCAGTGAATTTTATCCGGCATCAGTACCAGCTTACACAAGGTGTAGACATACAGGTGTTCGTAGTGAATGGAGAAGAGATCGCAAAGAAGACGTTGAATGCACGTATCGGTATTCTTGGTGGTATATCAATATTAGGTACCACTGGCATTGTAAAACCATTCAGTGCCTCTGCTTATATTGCCAGTATTACACAGGGCATTGATGTATCGATTGCTAATGGTTGCGATACCGTCGTGATCAATTCAGGCGGTCGGTCTGAAAATATATTAAGAAAGCGCTTCGCGCTTCTGCCGGAATTTGCCTTTGTGCAATATGGTAACTGGATTGGTGAAACATTGGATAAAATAAAAAACGACTCCCCTGCGGAAAGTGAAAATGGGTATTATGCTGGGCAAGGCCTGCAAACTGGCACAGGGAGAGCTGGACACACATAGTGGTAAATCCAGCTGGGATAAACAATTCATTTATGAACTGGCTATGGGTTGCGGGTATCCTCCGGAACAATGTCAGCCCATTCTGGATCTGAATCTGGCACGCAGACTGACGGAATTGTTTCCTTTTAATGCAGAAGAGGCTTTCTACAAAGCATTGGCAGCACGCTGCTATGCGGTATGTAAAGCGATCATCCCTGCTGTAAGACTGGAAATATTATTGATTGATGCGAATGACAATATAATTAGCTGGTAGTGATGATTGGAAATTTTGTTATTGATGCATATGAAAATTTAATTGCCTGCCAGCGAGGCTTGGAAATATTATTGATTGATGCATATGATAATATAATTAGCTGGTAGTGATGATTGGAAATTTTGTTGATTGATGCATATGAAAATTTAATTTCCTGCCAGCGAGGTTTTGAAATACTATTGATTGATGCGAATGACAATATAATTAGCTGGTAGTGATGATTGGAAATTTTGTTGATTGATGCATATGAAAATTTAATTGCCTGCCAGCGAGGTTTTGAAATACTATTGATTGATGCGAATGACAATATAATATGATTGGATTTTTATTAACAGATTCTATTTTATTAGGCGTACAACATTCTTTTGAACCGGACCATATGGCCGCCGTATCAGTATTGGCATCTGAAAAAGCGAACAACAAACTAAGTCTCCGCAAACTCATCTGGCGATCTTCCCAATGGGCATTAGGTCACTCCGTTTCTTTGATCCTCTTCAGCTTTTTCGCTTTATTATTGAAATCGGCTTTGCCTGTGAATATATCCGCCTATGCTGAAATGGCGGTAGGCCCCGTCATGATATGGCTGGGAATTTCCGCCATCCGCCGCAACCACCAGTTGAAAAAACTGATGGCTACCCACAAGGAATTTGCAGCGCACGACCACCTGAACAATGCCCTGCACATCCATGGCAAACAAGGGCAGGAAATCGCCATGAATCCCCTGAGCCGTAGCTTTTGGGTAGGCATGCTTCATGGCCTGGCAGGTACAGGCGGCGCCTGTGCCATCGCCCTTATACTGGCATCAAAAGATGCAGGTACGGCCATGTGGATTATCGTATTGCAAAGTTTGGGGATCGTTATTGCCATGACCACTTATAGTTGTGTACTGGCATTTTCCGTATCCCGTTTTATTGAAAGAAATCAGGTGGCGTTCAAATCAATGAACGCCATCGTCGGCCTCTTCTCAATTGGAGTAGGCTGTGTATGGGTATATAATTGTTTTGTATGATCACGTATCCTTTTACTGCCATTTGCGGACAGGAAGAATTTAAACTAGCGCTGACACTGTGTATGATCGATCCCGGATTGGGAGGCGTACTGGCACTGGGTGACAAAGGCACTGGTAAAACCACCACTGTAAGAGGGCTAAGTCATCTCCTGCAGGATATTCCTTTTGTAAACCTGCCAATAGGTGCAACAGAAGATCGTGTGCTGGGCAATGTAAAATTGGATGTGCTCCTGAACGAAAAGCGGCTGGAAATACAACCCGGTTTGCTGGCAGCAGCACATCATGGTATTCTCTATATAGACGAAATAAACCTCCTGAGTGATTATCTCATGGATGTATTACTGGATGCGGCGGCAAGCGGTGGCTATTATCTGGAAAGAGATACCATCTCCCAATGGATGGAAAGCCGCTTTTGCCTGGTAGGCACGATGAACCCGGAAGAAGGGAATCTGCGTCCGCAGTTGTTAGATCGCTTTGGATTAAGTGTACATATCAGTACACCTACAGATAAAGCGCTGCGCATGGAGATTGTACAGCGCAGGATAGCTTTTGATACAGACGCAGCAAAGTTTATTAAAAAATATAGTGACCATGAAAAGATGCTTGAAGCGCAGATCGTAGCTGCTCAGAATTTTTTACCCGCGGTTACGATTCCAACAAAGACCTATGATGTAGTCACTGACCTTTGTATCCGGCACCAGGTGGAAGGGATGCGTGCAGATATATTATTGATGAAAGCAGCCAGGGCACATGCCGCGTTTCATGGACAAAATACTATAAGGGAAGAAGATGTGCATGTAGTTCAAAACTTTGTCCTCTCCCACCGTTCACGTCAAACACCGCCGCCTCAAAGCTCTTCCCGCGAAAGCAAGCCTTCGGGCGATAAGGAGGGGGAGCCGAAAAAGGTCAGAACGATTTAAATAATTACCTTTTACAGGCAGCTGGCACTGAAAAGAGGTTAAATCTCAAAGGTGGGCCGAAAGGCCGTAAAAAGGGCCTGCCAATGCCTGTAATGACCACTCCCGTTATCGGCAATGATCATCAGACACGCGATCTGCTCGGCACAGTAAAAAATTACTTACTCACCGGCCAGCCTGAAATAAAATACCAGCGTAAATCTTCAAAAGCTGCCCTGTCTTTGTTATTTTTAATTGACAGCAGCGGCTCAATGATCAAAGACAGGCAGATCGCTTATATTAAGGGAGTCATTGCTCAAACTATTGCGCAGCATCAACACAAACGGCTGCGCTATGGCGCAGTTGCCCTTGCACAGGGCGATGCACAACTGGTATCACATTATACAACAGACACGACCAGTTTTATCGAAAGGATCGCCCAATTGCGGTCAGGCGGCAAGACCAATCTGAAAGCAGGGTTGCAACTTATACAACAAATGAAAACATCCGACAGGACACAACTTTACATCTTCACAGATGGGAAGATCAATACCGGCGGTAGTTTGCAGGACGCGGCCCTTTATTTCAAACAACACCTCCGGACTTTGTCTGCAACCACTGTCGTTAACATTGAAAGTGGTTTTGTGAAACTGGGCAGGGCGGCCGAGCTGGCAAAAGGAATTGGTGCTACTTACTTAAACTTATAACAGATGATCCATTACATTTCAGGCGGACAAAGGTCCGGCAAAACAAAATTTGCTATGCAGACAGCCTCGCAGCTGACCCCAAACCCTGTTTACCTGGCTACCAGCCGCATCTGGGATACAGAACACCAGGCAAGGATTGAGTTGCATAAACAGGAACGTGATCATCAATGGGAAAATATAGAAGAAGAGAAAGAAGTCAGTAAACTATTACTGCCCAACAGAACCGTGGTTTTTGACTGCGTCACCCTGTGGCTGACCAACTTCTTTACCGATGCACATTATAACATAGACATCGCACTCAGGGAGGCCAAAGCAGAATTTGACCTCTTTGCTGCTCAGGAATTTAATCTCATCATCATCTCCAACGAAATCGGTATGGGCGTACACGCTGATACTGAAATCGGCAGGAAGTTCGTCGACCTGCAGGGATGGATGAACCAATACATCGCACAAAAAGCGGATAAGGCAACGCTGATGGTATCAGGACTAGCCATTACAGTTAAATAAAACTGGCAGCACTGATATTATCAGAACTACCATTACAGTAACAAAACTGACAAGGCCACCCTGACAATCTCAGCACCACCACCTCAGTAACAAAACTGACAAGGCAACCCTGACATCTCAGCACCACCACCTCGGTAACAAAACTGACAAGGCAACCCTGACATCTCAGCACCTCCACCTCAGTAACAAAACTGACAAGGCCACCCTGATAATCTCCGCACCACCCATTATAATTAAACAGACATGACCGAATTTAACATCACACCACCTGACAGCCACCTTGACGCTGCCCTCACCGAAAAAATCAATTTAAAAACCAAACCACCAGGCTCCTTAGGCAAACTTGAAAAACTCGCCTTACAGATCGGGAAAATTCAAAACACCCTTTCGCCAACATTAACAAAACCTACCATCGTTGTATTCGCAGGTGACCATGGCATTGCTAAAGAAGGCGTAAGCCCTTTCCCCCAGGAAGTGACCTGGCAGATGGTATACAACTTCCTCCAGGGTGGCGCAGGTATCAATGTTTTTGCCCGCCAGCACCAGATCACCATCAAAGTTGTCGATGCCGGTGTGAATTATACCTTTCCTCCCCATCCGGATCTGATTGACTTAAAAGTAGCTCCAGGTACTCAAAGCTATCTCCATGCACCTGCCATGAGTGTAGAAGAATGTAACACCGCCATCAGTCGTGCAGCATCACTGGTAAGCCAATTACATGCAGACGGTTGTAATGTGATCGGATTTGGTGAAATGGGTATCGGCAATACTTCGGCTGCTGCATTGCTGATGAGTCTTTTATGTAACCTGCCACTGGAACAATGCATAGGCAGAGGTACGGGCCTGGATGATAAAGGATTGGAAAAGAAGAAAACAATCCTGGGCGAAGCCCTGCGTACACAAACGCCTGCTATCAAATCTCCGCTGGAAATACTAAGGACCTTTGGCGGCTTTGAAGTAGCCATGATCTGCGGTGCCATGCTGAAAGCCGCTGAATTGAAAATGGTTGTTCTGGTAGATGGCTTTATTACTACAGCTGCCTTGCTGGTTGCAGCTGCATTACATCCTGCAATACTGGATTACTGTGTATTTGCACATCAATCAAACGAGCAGGGACATCAGCAATTATTAAATTATTTACATGCAGATCCGTTATTGCAACTGGGTATGCGTTTAGGAGAAGGCACCGGTGCAGCTGTAGCATATCCGCTGGTACAGTCAGCCGTAGCATTCCTGAATGAAATGGCCAGCTTTGCATCTGCGGGTGTAACTAATAAAGACTAACATGATCAAAAGGGAAATCCTGTACTTCAGGGCCGCTTTGATGTTTTTCACCCGTTTGCCGGCGGGACATCACACCATTGTCGGATTACAAAGTGCCGCCAGGTATTTGCCACTGATAGGTATTCTGGTAGGTGCTACTGGTGCCACGGTATATTATCTGGGGCATTTGCTATTCAAAGACCCGTATGTAGCATCTGTACTCTCGATTGTAGCCACACTGCTGATGACAGGTGGCTTTCATGAAGACGGACTGGCAGACGTGGCAGATGGCTTTGGTGGTGGTTGGACAAAGGAAAAGATCCTGGAGATTATGAAGGATCCCCGCACTGGAGCTTATGGTGTGATGGCGCTGGTATGTAGTATTGGATTAAAAATATTCGTACTCGCGAAACTAGGAACGTTGCTGCCCGATCAGTTCTTTTTGATCTATGTATGCGGGCATACAATCAGCAGGGTTCCACCACTGTTTATGATGCGTTTTTTGGAGTATGCCCGCCTGGATGGAACCAGTAAGGTGGGTGCCGTGATCACCCCGGTCGGTATCGGCGCTTTGGTATTTGCGACGGTTACCGGATTCGTACCACTGACTATACTTGGTGTGGAAGCTGCATGGATCAGTGTAATTCCTTGTGCTACGATGACATTGTATTTAGGATGGTATTTCCAGAAGTGGATAGATGGGTATACAGGAGATTGTTTGGGGGCTACACAACAATTGAATGAGCTTATTTTTTACCTGTGTTTACTGGCGATATGGAATTATACTTTGTAAGACATGTACAACCGGCGATTGAAGCTGGAATTTGTTATGGGCAACTGGATGTACCTTTGCCGGCAGGATATGAAACCCTGCATAGTGAGATCATCGCTGGCCTGGGTCGTTTCGACAAAGTATATACCAGTCCTTTACAAAGATGTCAGTTATTGGCTCAAACCCTTTCAGCAAACTTTGTCCCGGATGAACGACTGAAGGAATTGAATTTTGGCGAATGGGAAGGAATGAAATGGAATGACATTGATCGTCAATTGATGGATCACTGGGGAGCTAATTACATCACTTCGGGCCCTCCGGGAGGTGAATCATTACAACAACTGGTAGCAAGACTAGATGCTTTTTTAAGAACAATTCCCTTCGCGGATCGCATCGTTATTGTAACCCATGCAGGCGTAATCCGTGCAGCACGACATCTGCTGGAAGCCCGGCCACTCAACGAAATCATGTCAGAAAAAATTAATTACGGAGGAATTTATACATTCAACTTATTATGAAGATCTATACTAAAAAAGGAGACCGGGGTACGACCGCCTTATTCGGCGGAAGCCGTGTAGATAAAGACGATGTAAGAGTAGAAAGCTACGGTACACTGGATGAAGTAAATTCTACCATCGGCCTGTTGCGAGCTAAACTTGGACCAGAACACGAATGGCAACCACGCTTACATAAGATCCAGAAAGACATGATGAACATGATGTCGCATCTGGCCCGTCCTTCTGACTGTAAAAAGGAAAACCCGAATCCAAAGCCGGAAGACGGTGCAGCCTTTTGTGAAGAATGGATTGATGAACTGGAAGCTGCCATGACATCAAAGTCTGATTACTTCTTATTACCAGGTGGCAATGAGATTTCTGCTTTGTGCCATGTGGTAAGAACACAATTGAGAAGAGGCGAAAGACGACTGGTATCGCTGATGAAAGTAGATACCATTGAAGATTATATACCCGCGTATGTAAACAGACTATCTGATCTGTTCTTCATTCTCGCAAGAGCAGAGATGGACAAGACAGGAGTAGCGGAAGAAAAATGGCAGCTGTTTCTTTACAAAAGAAAGAAACAGCCGGAATGATTGTTCCCTTCATCCTGCAAAAGCAAAGACGTACAAGCCGTAATGATTTACGCCCTGACAGCACAATTTCAAAGCTGGTCAGGGCAGTAATGACCTACTCCATATCCACAAACATACTTTGCAGCTTCTCCAGCGTCTCCGGTTTTGGCGCCTGCCACATTCCCCGCTGAATAGCTTCCAACATACGTTCTGTCATATCCTTCAATGCCCACGGATTTGCCTGTTCGATGAACTGACGATTCTCTTCATTGAACAGGTACTCCTGGGTAATCCCTTCATACATAAAATCATCTACCATATTAGTCGTTGCATCATAAGCAAATAGATAATCCATTGTTGCCGCCATCTCAAATGCCCCCTTATAACCATGTCGCTTCACACCAGCAATCCACTTCGGATTCACCACCCTTGAACGATATACTTTCAGCAACTCTTCTTTTAAACTCTTTATCCGCGGCGTCTCCGGACGTGCATGGTCGCCAAAATAAATAGACGGCTGCTCTCCTTTGATAGTTTCCACCGCATTTGCTAAACCACCCTGGAATTGGTAATAATCATCCGAATCGAGAATATCATGTTCCCGGTTATCCTGGTTATGCATTACGATTTGCAGATCAGATAAACGCTTTTCAAATACCTCATGCGCAGATTCACCTGTGCGGTCCGCACCATAAGCATACCCACTCCAATTGATATATACTTTAGCAAGATCTTCCCTCGTCTGCCAGTTCTTTTCATCTATCACTGCCTGTAACCCTGCGCCATAAGCACCTGGCTTGGAACCAAAAACCCTGAATAGAGATCTTTTATGTGCCCTGGTTTCATCCAATCCTTTATTGAGCCATTCCTGCTTTTCTGCGAGGTAGCGCTTGCGGATAGGATTCTGTTCCAACGGTTCATCCAGTAAAGCCACTTTTTCTACCACCGCATTCAGCAAAGAAATTACATCCGGAAATGCATCCCTGAAAAACCCTGAAATACGTAGCATAACATCGATGCGTGGCCTTCTCAATTGAATAAGCGGAATGATCTCAAAATCAGACACCCGCCTGTTAGCCGCCTGCCATACGGGTTGTACTCCCATAAGGGCCAGTGCCTGTGCGATGTCATCTCCACCTGTACGCATAGTACTGGTACCCCATACTGACAACCCTATAGATTCAGGATAATCCCCCTGCTCCTGCATGTAACGATTGATGATAAGGTTCGCGCTTTTGACCCCCAGGCTGTAAGCGGCCTGTGTGGGTATAGCGCGCACATCTACAGAATAGAAGTTTCTCCCTGTAGGCAAAACATCCATACGACCACGTGTAGGTGCACCGGAGCTACCACTGGGAACATAGCCAGCGTCTAAACCGTGTAAAAGGTGAGTGATTTCCTCCTTAGTGCGTTGAATCTTTGGTAAAGTATGCGTAAAGATATTTTCACAATATGCTTTGGTCGCCGGTAGATGGAAGTCTTCGCCTTGTAGGATATGATGACCACTCAGCATACGCTCACCTTTCAAAAGCCCCTCTCCATGCAACATCTCCATTCCCTTCAGCATCTCTTTCACAATCTCCTCCAACACAGCCACCGCATCCCCCCTGTTCCTACATCCCCTAAATAACACATGCGCACTTTCAAAAGCCACCTCATAATCCCCCCCTAAAGGATCAAATCCTAACCCCATCTCCTCTGCCGGCACCTGCGTAATCCCCTTCTGCCCCGCCACTGGCACCCTATGCAATGCTATCAGCAAATCAATCAACTGCTCATCCTCCGGCGCCTTTCCCAGAATATGCAACCCATCACGGATCTGCGCCTCTTTCAACTCACACAAATACCCATCCAGCTTCAACAACAACGTATCCATATCAGCAACGGCTGCCTGCAGATCTGTTTCCAGATCCGCCTCTTTCACCAACTGTGTGATCTGCGCACGAATCACCGCTGTACGCTTCGGATCCACACTAAACGCCTCGTAATATTCATCAATCAAATGTTCCAGCTTAGTCAACGTACCATAATTCTCAGCTCTCGTCATAGGCGGAATCAGGTGATCAATTATAATAGCATGTGTCCTGCGCTTCGCCTGCGTTCCTTCCCCCGGATCATTCACTATGAACGGATAGAAATGCGGGACAGGACTTAACAACACAGCAGGGAAACAACTCTCCTTACTCAATGCCACACTCTTCCCCGGCAACCATTCCAGGTTTCCATGCTTGCCACAATGAATCAAAGCATCTGCTTTGAACACCTCATTCACCCAACAGTAATAAGCAAGATATCTATAAGTAGGCGGTAAATCCGGCGAGTGGTAAATAGCCTTCTCATCCTGGTTATAACCACGTGCAGGCTGAATACTCACGAAGATATTCCCCAACAAACACCCGGGAATTATAAAATCCTCTTCCTGTGAAGGCCCCCATTGCTCAAGGATCTTCTCTTTAAGCAATGGTGCTAACTGCTCAAAATATTCCTGGAACCGATCCTTCTCGATACTAATCTGGTAAGGACGATACAACGTAGTATCCGTATCATTCGTCACATAATGCGTGATGAGTGTGATTAACTCCCCGCTGGTAGCTGGAATATAATCTCCTGTATCATACCCTGCTGTTTTCAATGCCTGCAGAATTTCCACAATACTCGCAGGTGTATCTAATCCTACCCCATTTGCCAAACGGCTATCCTTATTGGGATAGTTCGGCATGATAAGAGCAATATGTTTATCTTTTTGCTTTTTCTTCCCAAGCTGTATCCAGTTATTTGCAAAAGCCACCACAAAATCACAACCCTCTTCATGCGTACTATATTGCAGAATATCTGAATCTGTCAGCGCATCCTTGCCCACAGAAGATTTAAAAGAAATCGCCGTCGTAATAATACGACCATCTATCTCCGGCAATGCAATATTCATCGCCACATCTACTGGTGTCAGACCAAATAGGTTCTGCTCCCATACCTCTTTGGTACAGGCAGCAAAGATGCCCTGTATAACAGGTACATCAAGATTATCAAATAAGAAACTTTCATCCTTATCCATAGACTTGATTGAAAAGCTGGTCGTGTTGATCAACACTTTTACCTTTCCTTTCAATAAAGATTCAAGTTCCTGCAAACTATGCTGATCACGAAGATTACTCACAAAAGCAATTACAGGTTTCAGTCCTTTCACCTCCAGCGCCTTTATCAAATAATTCACCGGCGCCAGGTTATCAGCCAGGTAATGCGTTTGGTAAACAAGGATGGCTACATCTGCTATATAATCCTCCGGCGGTATCATTCCCTTCTCAGGATGAAATAAAAACAGGTCCGCAATTTTCTGAGGGGGAGCGAATTGTAAATCTGTATCAAAGCAATGATGAAATATATAAGCCAACCCATTCTTCAGGTTATGCTTTCCCCCGGCACAACAGTATTTCCATAGGGTATCAGCAATCTTCACATCCACCGTGGAATTATTCAGCAATTCTACATCCGGCGCGTCATATCCCGGCAGGAAGAGTACGGGAATATTTTGCTGTTCACAGGCAATGCTGATAGCTTCGAACAAATACGGGTAGTAATTCCTGCCACCTAACAGGCGACAGATCACCAGCTTTGAATGGCTGATCACTTCCTCTACATATTTATCGATGGTCAGTTCCTGCTTCAGGTATACCAGGTTGGCAATTCGCAGGGTCGGGAGCTGTGGGTGGGTTTGGTGTAACTCCCTGTAAGCATTGTTCAGTGAATGGATCTCCGTATCGGCAGCAGAGAGGAATACGACGTCTCCTATAGATTGCTGTATGTGGAAGACCCCATCCCCGTTGGGATTCCACCCACCGGGGATTGTTGGGATCAGGTGCATATTAGTTTAACTTTTCGTGTAACAGTGCGGACAGGTCTTTTTCCACCAGTTCATCGCCGATGAATACCAGACTGGTTTTGCGGGCTTCGCCATCCTTCCATTTACGATCAAAATAATGATCAAAACGATGAGATACACCCTGCAATACCATGCGCATAGGCTTATTTGGAATATCAATAAAGCCTTTGATACGGTAGATCTCATGCTCTGCCACCATTTCTTTCAGGGCAGCTACCAGTGATTCCGGGGTATGCGGTGCCGTTACAGTTACCACGATAGAGTCGATATCGTCATCGTGATGGTGATCCAGGCCATTGGCATGATCTTCCTCGTGATGAGAGTGACGGCTTTCCAGGTCGTTTTCTGCAGCAGCCTGCACGCCTAACAGTACGTCGGCAGACAGGTCGCCATTGTTGGCAGTCACCATCTTCACATTCGGACGAAGTTTGTTGCTGATGATACCTGTTACTTCTTCAAACTGTAATCCTTCCAGCAGATCCTTCTTAGTTAACACGACGAGGTCAGCGCAGGAGAGCTGGTCTTCGAAAAGTTCTTCGATCGGTGTTTCATGATCCAGGGAGTCATCGGCCTCACGCTGCGCCTGTACGCGTTCACGGTCACAGATTTCGCCGGTCGCCTGACCTACCAGGTCTACCACAGTGACAACTGCATCTACAGTGATCTGTGATTTCAGGTCAGGCCAGTTAAATGCATGCAGCAGCGGTTTGGGCAGTGCAAGACCAGAAGTTTCGATGATGATATGATCGATCGTATCTTTTCTATCCATCAATTGCAGCATCACTGGCAAAAACTCTTCCTGCACGGTACAACACAGGCAACCGTTGTTCAGTTCAAGTACGTCTTCTTCATTTGAGCAGCAGGATTTGATCAGGTCTCCGTCAATGCCCATTTCACCAAATTCATTGACAATTACTGCAAGTCGACGGCCATTGGCGTTCTGAATCAGGTTGCGGATCAATGTAGTTTTTCCGGAGCCTAAGAACCCCGTAATGATGGTTACCGGTATTTTGGAAGTCATGTTATTGTTTTGTGTAGGGCGCTAAAATACGTGATTTTTATATACTTTTACAGGCCCCGTTTAAACCCATTCATACCATGACACATTTTCCAGTAGTTAGTTCCATTTTGTCGGCCCAATATCTGGTCCCTTTATTTCAGGTAAAATATAATTTGAGTCGTGATACGACCTGCAGATTGCTGAAAGCAGGCGTGAATCACAGTTATCTCGTAACGGATGGTGACAATAAGTACATCTTTAGGATATATTGCATCAACTGGCGTACGAAGAAGGATATTGCAGAAGAGATCCGTTTGTTAAATCTATTGCGCGCACATGCAATGCCGGTAACCTATCCTATTGCCGATTTTGACAACGACTATGTACAGCTATTGCATGCACCGGAAGGCTTGCGGTATGGCGTGCTGTTTTCCTATGCCCATGGAGAAAAAATTTTACAGTACCCAACAGCGCTCCATTACAAAATGGGTGCGACCATTGCACGCCTTCACCAGGTAACTGAAAATTTCAAACTGGATAGAGTGGACTATACCCCCGCTGTCATGGTAGTGGATTCTTTCGAAAGACTGAAAGGTTATCTCCCATTGGAGACAGAAGAAATGCAATGGATGCAGCAGGCGCAGGACTACTTATTAAAGCTATACGCCACCATCGATCACTCAAGGGTGAGAAATGGTGCTGTGCACATGGACCTGTGGTTTGACAACATGAATATTGCTAACGATGAATTTACCATTTTCGACTTTGACTTTTGTGGGAATGGCATGCTCTGTTATGATCTGGCCTATTACATCCTGCAGGTACATAGTACAGAAAGAGAAAATACGGAGGTGTGTAAAGAAAAGGTAGCTGCTTTCCTGGAAGGTTATTCTTCCATAACCACCATCTCAGAAGAGGAAAAGGCATTGATTCCGGCCTTTGGTATAAGTATGTATTTCTTCTACCTGGGCATTCAGTGCCAGCGGTATGAGGACTGGTCCAATACTTTCCTGAATGAGGTATACCTGAAGCGGTTTATAAAATTATTAATAAAAAGATATGCCGACTTATATGAGCTGGCTATCTAACATGACCTACCATTCACACAATTTTTTAATAAAGCTTTCACTTTTTGATTATTTTTCAAGGAATCTATGCTAAAAAGTGAATTTTATGAAACGCGTGTTTTTTCTAATGGCAAGTTATTGCCTCTTGGGTGGCGCCATGGCGCAGCAAAAGCTGCCCCGTATAGCCATCGCAGGTCTCGCTATCGAGTCCAGCACTTTCTCTCCTGCCACGTCAGACGAAGCGGCTTTCAAGGCGCAGTATGGCAATGAAGTATTTAGGACGTATCCGTTTATGTCTGCAGATTCGCCCCTGCGAAAGGCAGCTATATGGTTCCCGACTATTACGGGCCATGCTTTGCCGGGTGGTGCGGTGACCAAAGAGGCGTATGAGTCGCTGGTTAGAAAAACACTGGATTCATTGAAGAAACACCTCCCTTACGATGGATTGTATTTCGATATTCATGGAGCGATGAGTGTAGTGGGCATGGAAGATCCGGAAGGCGATTTTATAGTACGCATCCGCAAAGTTGTGGGCACAAAAACGCTGATCAGTACATCTATGGACCTGCATGGAAACGTAAGCTGGAGACTGGCGGAAAACACAGACCTCATTACCTGTTATCGCATGGCGCCTCACGAAGATGCACTGGATACAAAGGAAAGAGCAATACGTAATCTCGTAGAACGTCTGAAAAGCGGTAAAGGGAAACCCGCCTACAAAGCCTGGATTCCAGTGCCAATCTTATTGCCGGGCGAAAAAACATCTACCCGTATAGAACCCGGTAAAAGCCTGTATGCGCAGGTAGATCCGGCTTCCAGGCAACCTGGTGTTATTGATGCTGCGATCTGGATCGGGTATGCATGGGCAGATGAACCACGTAATCACGCTGTAGTAATGGTAACAGGTGATGACAAGGAAAATGTGACTATTGCTGCTGAAAAACTGGCCAAAAGCTTTTGGGATGTGCGCAAACAATTTGAATTTGTAGCACCGACCGCCACCTTGCAGCAAGCGCTGGATGCGGCAGTGAAAAGTGACAAACATCCTTTCTATATCAGTGATTCTGGTGATAATCCAACTGCTGGTGGAGCGGGCGATGTAACCTGGACATTGACGCAGATACTGGCACGACCTGAGTTTAAATCAGAGAATGGGCCTACATTGATTTATGCTAGTATTCCAGGCCCCGATTTTGTAAAGAAAGCCATAGAACTGGGTGTGGGCAAGCATATAGAAGCAGAAGCGGGTGCTAAGGTGGATGCACGTTTTGCAGGGCCGGTGAAACTGTCTGGTACTATTGAGTCAATTGAATATGGTGATAAAGATGCTGCGGTAGAAGTCGTGGTGAAGGTAGGAAGTGTACACGTCATCGTGACACAGAAACGGAAACCTTATCACAAAGAGAAAGATTTTACAAGGTTAGGATTGAATCCCCGTAAAGCAGATATTGTGGTGGTGAAGATTGGCTATCTGGAACCTGAATTGTATAATATGCGGGCAGATTGGTTGCTGGCACTTACACCGGGTGGTGTGGATCAGAATTTGGAGCGGTTAGGATATAAACATATAGCGCATCCGATGTTTCCGGTTGATAAAGATATGAAGGATCCTGATCTGAAAGTAAGATGGGTATCTGCGGCAGATAAGTTGAAGAAATAGTTTTTATAAAAGAATGGGCGTCCCGAAGTTTCGGTACGCCCATTCTTTATTCGGGTACCAGTTGGACAGAATATTCTTAAGCATTTTTATTAAACCAATCAATATACGCTTTCACCGCCGTTGCAATAAACTCTTTAGTATCCCCTTCTTTCAGATTCCCCTTATCATCAAACAGCTCATTAGATTTCTGAATATATACCTCGGGCTGCTGCATTACAGGAATATTCAGGAAAACAAGACTTTGCCTTAAATGATGATTTGCCCCAAACCCACCGATATTACCAGGAGAATTACTAAACACAGCACCGGGCTTGCCATTCCATACACTTTTCCCATAAGGCCTGGACCCCACATCCAGCGCATTTTTCAAAGCCGCAGGTATAGACCTGTTATGCTCAGGTGTCACAAAAATAACCCCATCCACAGATTGTATCGCATTTCTGAAAGCCACATAGGAAGCCGGCACACTTTGATGATCATCAAAGTCCTGGTTGTAAATAGGCAGCTCATCAATGGCGATAATTTTAAACTCAAACCCCGCCGGAGCCATGGAAAGTAATCCATTGGCAATCTTCTTTGAAAACGATTCTTTGCGCAGGCTCCCAGCGATAATGCCTATAATCTTGCTCATAATACTTGGTTTTTACCATATATCACGGCAATGATAATGCCATAGCAACATTTACAAATGTTGGGGAATGTGACAGGAGCTTTTTTTATTGCTATTCTATTATGAGGATAAACCTTTCAACCTTTCTTTTTGCGGCCCTCTCTTCAGTGAGTATATTTTTAACGATGCTTCCACTGCTAAAGTGTAATCAATCAGCACCTGTATTTTTGCAAGTAATTTTAGTTGCTCCGGGCTATCCACTACTAATCGGATTTCATGATCTGCATCTCCCTTTTCAGCATTAGGATCCTCCATTGCCAACTGCTCCAACACCAGGTCCCTATTAATCTCCGCCTCCTCCAAAAGTATATCCACCATATAATCCACTGCTCTATAATCCACCTCTTTCTCCCTTAGAAAAACCTCTAACTCCTCCGCACTTAAACCATCAAAAAACGCCTTGCTCCCAAACTTCGTCCCACTAAACGCGGCTTTGATCTCCTCCAATGCCTTTGCAGGCTGATCCTTTCTACGAGCTATAATCGCCCTCATGGCTCTTCCCAGCTCCTCTATCATTTCTAAAATATAATCTATTGGCATATTATCAGCAAATTTAACGTTTCTAAAAGGTTATAAATAAAGCCCTCCCCCACAATGGCATAATTCTGGAAGTTAGTAAGACAAACACAAAAATACTTACCAGTCACAGCCGCTTTTTTGAAAACTAAATTACTTTATTGAAAAAACCTAAAACAACTGAGTTATGGAAACAATCACCCAAAATTCCCGATATAAATATATTCGTGAAATGCCTTGTGGAGATTACGAAACAGAAGGCGAAGCGGAACCAACCATCTCCCCATTCATTCTATACGACACGGCAAAAGACGGATGCCACCGTCTTGTAGGCAAAGTCGCACTGATAGAGGGCGGAGACACTGGTCTTGGCCGTGCCATTGCCGTACAGTTTGCCAAAGAAGGCGCGGAAGTTGCTATCCTTTTCAATGATGATGGCAGCCAGGCCAGGGAAACAGCTGACATGATCAGGGAATATGGCAAACAAGCACTTTTACTTTCCTGTAATGTAACACGGGAAGATGGTTGCAAACAAGCTGTCGATAAAACGATCAGCAGGTTTGGAAAGATCGATATCCTTGTAAACAATGCAGCACAGGAAAATCTTGTTCCGCAATATCATCTCGTCAATCATGCCATCCCACACCTGGCAATAGGGAGCAGTATTATCAATACTTCCACCCAGGAAGCCATTATAAACTTTACAAGGGCCTTGTCTTCCCAATTAATTAAAAAAGGGATCAGGGTGAATGGAGTGGCGCCAGGCGCAATATGGGATTCATCTGTCTATGACATAGCTGACCCTGACTATGGGAAAGATGCCCTTTTCGGACATGCCGCTCACCCTGCAGACATTGCACCTTGCTATATTTTTCTGGCTTCCGAAGATGCGGCATTTATTTCCGGAGAAATATTGCATCCCAACGGCGGAACTGTTATTACCAGTTAAGAAGGCACGATAATGCCCAGGTAATGAGAAACCATGTTGCCCGGTTGGAGGCATCATGATTTTTCATTAAAGAGGCTCGATAATGACCCGTTAAAAAGATACCATGATGCCCCGTTAATGAGATACCATGATGCCCGGTTGGAGGCATCATGATTTCCCCTTAAAGAGGCGCTATGATGACCCGTTAAAATTTGATCGCTATGAGCTTAGCTAAGTACAAGCAAAAAAGGACTTTTTCAAAAACACCTGAACCAACAGGTGGCAAGAGTGATAATAAGGAATTGCATTTTGTAATTCAGAAGCACGATGCTTCGCATTTACATTATGATTTCAGACTGGAAATGAAAGGTGTACTTAAAAGCTGGGCGGTGCCAAAAGGGCCTTCAATGGATCCGAAAGTGAAAAGACTCGCCATGATGGTAGAGGATCATCCATATGATTATAAAGATTTTGAAGGGGTAATCCCAGCCGGCAACTACGGCGCAGGTACGGTGATTGTCTGGGATGAAGGCACCTATGTTCCGCAGATAAGCGGGCTTAATAAAAAGGGATGGGAAAAAGAATTACTACATGCCATAGAAAACGGAAAGCTTCATTTTATTTTAGAGGGTGAAAAGCTGAAAGGAGAATTTGCCTTAGTGAAAACACATGGCAGAGGGGAGAATTCATGGTTGCTAATGAAGATAAAGGATGAATATGCCGCAACAGCGGATGTGACAAAGAAAGAGAAATCGGTTTTATCTGGCAGGACACTTAAGCAGGTGGAAAAAGACCCGGAAATGGTTTGGAAGAGTAATAGGGAGGAAAAGGTCGACAAAACGAAATCTACGCCTAAAAAGCCCGTTAAAGAGGATCCTGCAACTCACCCTCCTGTTAAAAAAATCGCTGCTCCGCCTGCAGGCGACTTTTCCACCCTCCTGTCAAAGGGCAAAAAAGCCCCTATGCCGAAAAAAATAAAACCCATGCTGGCCACCCTCACAGAAAAACCATTTGATAAAAAAGACTGGCTCTATGAAATCAAATGGGATGGCTACAGGGCTATCAGCTATATAAACAAAGGCAATGTAACCATGCTATCCAGGAACCAGCTTTCCTTCAACGAAAAGTTTGACGTGATTGCTGATTCCCTAAAGGAATGGAATGCAAAAGCTATTATTGATGGCGAAATAGTGGCATTGAATAAAAATGGCAACCCTGATTTCCAGGCGCTGCAAAATTACCTGAAGACCGGCAAATCCGTTCAACTGGCTTATTATGTATTTGACCTGCTATGGTATGATGGCAAGGATATTACCCAACTACCTTTGCTGGAAAGAAAGGAAATATTACAGCAGGTATTACCACAGGATAATAACCTGGTACGGTACAGTGAGCACATCACTGGAGAAAACGGTCAGGGCACCGCATTCTTTAAAGCTGCTTTGAAAAAAGGACTGGAAGGCGTAATGGCTAAAAATGCGGATAGTTCCTATTCTTTAGGCCGCCGCACTGATAGCTGGCTAAAAATTAAAAACAATCTGCAGACGGAAGCCATCATCTGTGGCTATACCGCCGGCCGAAATAGCCGCAAACATTTTGGTGCATTGATATTAGGGAAGTATAAGAATAGCGTATTGCATTATATAGGGCATACAGGAGGCGGATTTGATACGAAGTCACTGAAGGAATTGTATGAGAAATTCCAACCTTTGGTCACAGACAAATCTCCCTTTAAAGTAAAGCCTAAAACCAATATGCCGGCTACATGGATAAAGCCAGAGCTGGTATGTGAGGTGAAATTTGCAGAGGAGACAAGAGAAGGCATTTTAAGACAACCGATTTTTCTTGGCCTGAGAGAAGATAAAAGTGCAAAGAATGAGAAGAAGGAAAAAGTAGTGGCGGCACCAGTTTCTGATAAAAAAACAAAGACTATGAAAAAGACAGCTAAACCCGAAAAAGTAGTAGAAAATCTGACGGCAAAAAAAGCAACACCCAAAAAATCTGCTGCACCCAAAGCGACTGCAGAAAAACCTGCTGCTAAAAAGGCTGCCTCCCCAAAAGCAACACCCCCTGCCCCAAAGGCCACCGCTAAAACTTCAGCTACTTCTAAAAAATCCCCTTCAAAAAAAAAGCCCACTAACACCCTCCTCCCGGAAGATCAAAACGAAGTCGAAATCAAAATAGACGGTAAACTCCTAAAATTCACCAACCTTGACAAAATCTACTGGCCAGATGAAAACATCACCAAAAGAGACATGCTTAACTACTACGCAGCCATTTCCGATACCATCCTCCCCTACCTCATCGACCGCCCGCAATCCCTCAACAGATTTCCCGACGGTATCAAAGGCTTCCACTTCTATCAAAAAAATGTAGAAGACAAAGTTGCCGACTGGATCCAAACCTTCCCCTACATCAGCGAATCAGATGGCGAAACGAAAAACTTCTTAGTCTGCAAAGACAAAGCCAGCCTACTCTATATGGCCAACCTGGGATGCATCGAACTCAACCCATGGCATAGCCGCATTAAAAAACCAGACAATCCGGACTACTGCCTCATCGATCTCGATCCAGACACCAATGACTTCAACGAAGTTATTCAAACCGCACTCGAAATAAAAAAGCTACTTGATGATGTAGGCGCTGATTCCTACATCAAAACTTCCGGCTCTACCGGCATGCACATCCTCATCCCACTTGGTGCAAAGTATACATTTGACCAATCCCGAATGCTCGCAGAACTCATCGTCCAGGTTATCAATAAAAGACTACCTGACATTACAAGTATTGAACGCTCTCCTAATAAACGAAAAGGAAAGATTTACTTAGATTTCCTTCAAAACAGGCAAATCCAAACCATGGCGGTTGCTTACTCTCTAAGGCCTAAACCAGGCGCCACCGTGTCTGCCCCACTCAAATGGGAAGAGGTCAGAAAAGGGTTAACTATCCAACACTTTGATATCTTCAATATGCCTGATAGAATTGCAAAAGAAGGGGATTTACTGAAAGGAGTATTAGGGAAAGGAATCAATATGCAGCAGGTATTAAAAAAACTACAAAAATTCATCTGACAGATCTTATAGAAAATGTATTTCTTAAAAAATCACCGCCACCACATCCACCCCTCAGCAAAGTGGGGAAATTACCCCTTAAAAAGAAGAAAGAACTCATACAGGAAGCCCGTCAGTACAGCTTCGATTTCCTGGAATGGAAAAAACTTTTGTACTAAAACAACACTGGCTCGCCCACACCCGCAAAACCTGCCCCCGCTGTCATATAGCTTTCAATAAAGAATACCTCGGCACCACCAAACGAAGATCATTTTTTTGCAATAATTGCCAGTTATTATATGAATAACGATTGTAATGGCATGAATTTTACCACCTTATGCCCTAGAACTAATTGCTGTATAAATTAATGAAGAACAGTCCACAAACCCTACAACTACCAGTCCATATTGCCCCTGGTAGTCCATATCCATTAGGCGCAACTCCTGATAATAAAGGCGTAAATTTCGCCATCTATGCCGATTATGCGACCGGTGTAGACCTCTGCCTGTTCAACAGCCCCTCAGACCCAAAAGAATCCCAAAGAATCAAAATGACTGAGCGGTTTCATCAGGTATGGCATGTGCATGTATCCGGCCTGCAACCCGGCCAACTGTATGGCTACCGCGTAAGTGGACCATACAATCCCCAGGAAGGCAGCCGTTTCAATGAAAATAAATTACTCTTAGATCCTTACGCCAAAGCCATCTCAGGCACTATCAACTGGCACGACTCCCTCTTTGGCTACCAGATAGGCAGCCCGGAAGAAGACCTGAGTTTCAGCGACGCTGACAGCGCACCATATATTCCGAAATCGGTAGTGGTCGATGATGCCTTTGACTGGGAAAACGATAAATGTCCAAAAATCCCCTACAATGCCACCATCATCTATGAGATGCATGTAAAGGGCTTTACAAAAATGCATCCGGACATTCCTGAAGAGATCCGCGGAACATATGCTGCTATCGGTCATCCGGTAACAATCGATTACCTCAAAAAACTAGGCGTAACGGCGGTTGAATTAATGCCGGTACATCACTTTGTAGTCGACAGGCACCTGGTAGAGAAAGGATTGACTAACTACTGGGGATATAATACCATCGGGTATTTTGCCCCTGATGCAAGGTATTCTTCTTCCGGTATCGAAGGCCAGCAGGTAACCGAGTTCAAAGAAATGGTCAAAGCCCTTCATAAAGCTGGTATTGAAGTATTCCTCGATGTCGTTTATAACCATACTGCCGAAGGCAACCATATGGGACCGACACTGAGCTTCAGAGGAGTGGATAATTGCAGTTATTACCGGCTTACTGAAGATAAGCGTTACTACATGGACTATACCGGCACAGGCAATACACTGAATGCACAGTTACCAAATGTACTGCGCCTCATTATGGATAGCCTTCGCTATTGGGTAGAGCAGATGCATATTGACGGATTTCGTTTCGATCTGGCTGCTGCATTAGCACGGGAACTACATGAGGTGAACAGCCTGAGTGCTTTCTTTGAAATTATTTACCAGGACCCGGTGATCAGTCAGGTCAAGTTAATTGCAGAACCCTGGGATGTGGGAGAAGGTGGCTACCAGGTAGGAAAATTTCCTCCCGGCTGGGCGGAATGGAATGGTCTATACAGAGATTGTATCAGGGGATACTGGAAAGGTGATGATAGTATGCTGGCTGAGTTTGCCCTCCGGTTTACAGGAAGCCCGGATTTGTATGAGGCGGATTATCGCAGGCCAACGGCTAGTATCAACTTCATTACCGCCCATGATGGCTTTACCATGCATGACCTTGTCTCTTATAATGACAAGCATAATGAAAGTAATGGCGAAAACAACAGGGATGGTGCGAATGATAATTACTCTTTTAACTGGGGTACGGAAGGTGATACCAATGATGAAGGCATCAATTATATCCGTGCACAGATCAAGCGAAATTTTATTACAACCTTATTCCTTTCACAGGGAGTGCCTATGCTGGTAGCGGGTGATGAATCGGGTAATACGCAGTATGGGAATAACAATGCGTATTGTCAGGATAATGAAATATCATGGTTGGATTGGGAGAAACAGGATCTGCAATTGCAGGAGTTTACGAGAAATATAATTCAGTTGCGGAAGGATCATCCTGTTTTTGCAAGGCCGGGATGGTTTCAGGGAATTCCTATTAAAGGAGTGGAAGATATTGGATGGTTCCTGCCGGATGGTGCGGAGATGCAGGAGGACCATTGGAAAGAATATTATGCGAAATCAATTGCTATTTATTTAAACGGGAAAGGATTAAGGTGCGTGAATGAGGTGGGTGAAAAAATGGTGGATGATTCTTTTTATATCATTTTCAATGCACATCACGATGCAATTGAGTTTGCATTGCCTGTAGAAAAGTATGCAAAGGAGTGGCAGCGGATCCTGGATACCAGTGTGTGGAAAACGGAGGATAAGAATACATATGCAGCAGGGTATAAAGTGCAGGTGAAGGGGCATTCAATTTCGTTATTCATTCATAAAGAGGACCTGGTGCCGGTAGCAGGATTGCCGGTTCCTGAAGTTACGCATACTAAATAACCCGTTCCGGGAAATGCGGGTGGTCAGAAATTGTGCCGAATGCACAATTCCTGACCACCCTTTAAAAAAATCTTTTCATATAAAATTACATACTCTCCTCATACACATTCCCAAACCTATCCGTTGCCCTCACCATTATCTTCTTAGCCGATGCAGATGGATTTGCAAAAAATAGATGATCCGTCAATGAAGGTTCCACAAACTTATGCTTCTTCGGCAACTCCGGCCCCATATACAACTCCACCGCCCATGGATCATACGCCACACGCCTCTCCATCTCCCCCTTACTCACCCCATCCTCAAACCACTCCACCTTCCACTTCTTATCCCAATTCCATACATTCACCGCCACCTCATCAGGCGCAGCCTGTACCCGACCCTTCTCATAGATCCTCAACTGCTTCTCCTTTGGCAACCCCGTAGCCTTATACACCCACTTTATATCCGTCCCATCCACATCATAGATCCCGTACCCTGCCGGCGTTCCATCACTACAAATCGGTCCTGTCCACCAGGCCCCACACACCGTTCCATGATTATGCTCCATGATATCCCCCTCTTCCCAATTATCATTGAAATGCGTATGCCCACTCATTATATGCACCTTATAAGGCGCCAACATCTTGTACAACTTCTTCCTGTTCGCCACCGTACCACCTCCCGGTTCATCCTTCTTCCCCTCTCTCCGCGCCTGTCCGGTATAAGTCGGTATATGCAAACTCAATACAATCATACTTCCCGCCTTCACCTGCGCCAGATCCTGATCCAGCCATTGCAATTGATTCTCTGTCAGATAACCTATGTAATTTTTAGCTTCTCCCAAAAAGAACACATCATCCAACACAATGTAATGGACCTCTCCCCTGTTATATGAATAATAAGTAGGCCCGAAATGAGACTTAAATGTATTAGCAGAACCATCATCCGTTCTCGCCTCATTATCCATATCATGGTTACCAATCACATTAAAGAAAGGAATCCCACACAACTCCACCGCCCTGCGATAACCATGATACAACTCAAACTCATCCCATACCAGGTCCCCACAACCAATACCATGTATCAACGTATCCTTGGGATAAGATTTAATCACCCCCTGCAAATCAGGCACAGACTCTTTCAACAGCTGATCCACGTCTTTCTGCGACTTCATCTGCGGATCGGCCCAAACCACAAAGGTGTGTTTTGTATCATCCACCTTCAACTTCTCCAATTTGAAATCAGCCGTAAAGGATGGCTTGTTCTTTGGAATAGCCTGATAAAATGCAGCGATACTCCGCTCCTCCGGAAACGCGTACCCTCGTGGCACACTTATATACACAAATTCCGCCGTACCATTTGATTGCAACTCATACCCACCATTCTTATCTGTCAGCGTAATATTAATCCCATCTGTCACCGGCACACCCGCCACGCCTTTTCCCTCACATAGCACCTTGCCCCTGAGCGACACTGTAGAAAGGTCAATATTATTCTCCCGCAGCAAAGGCTTTGCATTCACTATTGCCGCCGGCAGCGCTAACAATGAACCGGTCACACCTACATTCTTTAAAAAGTTTCTTCTGTTAAGCATACGTTTTATTTAAGTGTTGTTGCGCCATCACCTTCTATATCGGTTATCGCTGATGTTGTTATACCCTTACGTTCCATATCAGTTATCCCTGGTATTATTACCAGTCTTATTTAAGCGTCGTTGCGCCTTCACCTTCTATATCGGTTATCGCTGATGTTGTACTCAGTTGTTTATTATTCTGCGCCCTTGCCTGTACCCACTTACCCAGCGATACATTATACACACCACCCAGCATATTGAATATCCCCAGATCCGCCGTATTGTACGACAGCGCCAATGTATTAGAACCCTGACGATAAAAAGGCTGTTCTTCCAGCGTGATCGGGTTGATCATATCATAAAAATCGGTATTCGCAATGCGATAACCTTTCGCCGGTGGCCCCGCTGTATACAAACTACCACCCGTTGACACCCACATCACATCTACCGGTCTGGAATCTGCCGTCACCACTGTATCCTGGAATACTGCCAGTCCAAATGCATTCCCACTATTCGCCATCAAACCTGTCGTCGCTGTACCAAATCCATCTCCACCCGTAGTCGTATAGTCAAATGTACGTACCCAGTTAGCACTACTGATATCTGTAGATTTGGAACCATTAATTTTTTTCCCGATACCTCCTACATAAAAGAACGTCCCTTTCGCTGCCTTACCTGCATAAAGATTAAACTTGTAAGAACGCTTATCACCTGTCGCCCATCCTTTGGATGGATATCCTGTAGGCGTGCTGGCATTGGCATTGTTTGTCACCACGAGGGCAAATGGCGTAGCTGCAAAGTCAATATCCCTCGTCGCCATCATCTGCACATATTCATAATTACCATCCCCACCACTTGCATCCGACATAAAACCAGTGATCAGCACAGGTGCTATAGAAATTTCTGCACTCAATACAGTCAAATCTTTTGCCGTACGCATACGGAACACAGGCGTATTGTCCCCACCTACGAATACTATACCATAGAAGTTTGCACTCACCGGCGCAGCGTTATTCGCAAACGCGCTGGTATCTGCTGTACGTAACAACAAATTACCAAAACCATCATTCAATACTTTATCGCCTTTCAATACATCTCCCTTTGCTGGCAATGGATCGAACCCACCTTTTACAACCACCGCCAACGTACTTTCATAATCACCCGGATTCGCCAGTATTGCTGCTGTCGTAACACGGTTTACCGGGATCGTATTGCCAGAAGAAATCTTCCTCATCTTTGTCAACGATACCCCTGTCAGTTCCAGCATACCATCCGCTTTTTCCAATACAGCGCCCTGCACATCGATCAACACTGAATCACCCGGCACATAACTATTCGCTACATCCCCCAATTGAATCGCAATTCCTCTCAGCTTTGACAAACGACGCGCATCCTGTACAATCAGCAGCCCGGCAGGCAAATTGCCTCCGCTATGATCTGATACGACCATGGCTGCTATACTGGTAGAGCCAAGCATATTTTCTTTGCTGAGTGTAACGGGTTTTGATTTATACAGATTCCTGATATCGTATATCGAAATGTAAGGGCTGATGGTTCCACCGGGATAGGTCTCACTTTTTTCACAACCCCAAATGAATAATATGAATGGTAAGTATACTAAGAATTTCTTCATTGTAAAATGATTTTATTGTTATGGTTTCTGCCACCATACCTGTGTACTGATTTCATCTGGTCCCTGACTGGCTATCGCCAGCTTGTAGTTCGTCGGATTGGTGGACTGCACATACACCGGGTAAGTCATTCTCGCAGGCATCACACCATTATTCCGCAACCCCGCACCCTTTGGTAAGTCAGGATGCCCCGTACGACGATACTCAAACCACTGCTGCATATCCGTCAGGAACAACGCATAATACTTTTGCTTATGTATTTTCTCCATCTTCTGATCCAGCGTTTCATCATCCAGCCACTCAATATCTGCCGCTGCCAGCCAGGTTGTGATGGATACAGGCCAGGTAGGGATCCACTGGGTAATGCTGTTGAGTGCACCTGTATTATAATACGTCTCTGCCGAACCACTGATCCATCCTTTCGCCGCTGCTTCTGCCAGTATAAATTCCAACTCTGCATAGTTCATCATCATCCCCGTCATTGGTTCTGTCATGAGAGAAACTGCCGATGTATTGGAATAGAAATAACATTTCTTCACAGGATTCTCTCCCGGTGAATACCCACTTGGCACACCCTGATAAGAACCGGAATAAGGCGCGATGCCCCACCTGTTAAAACCTCCCGTACCATAAGTAGGTATATCAATACGTGGATCATTCCACTGAGAAAGATTATCAATAAAGAAACTCGCGATACCCGGTGAACGAAAATCCTGCTCACGCACTGCCAGATACGGCGATGAATAAGGCCCCACACCCGTCCAGCGCAATATCGCAGATTCATTATTGCTGGACATAATTGGATAGTTACTGCTATTCGTCTCCACGATATCCTTAATTTTTAGAATAGCTGAATCCGACTTTGCTGACACACGCAATAACAAACGCAGGTAAAGTGAGTTACCAAACTTCCTCCATTTCGTTACATCCCCATTATACACAGGGTCACTCGAACCTGTTATAGCTGTACCCGCACTCAGCAATGTATTTGCTGTATCCAGTTTTTTGAAGATATCGAGATAAATATCACGCTGCGCATCAAAGCGGGGCTCATAGATCAGGCTATCTTTTGCCAGGTTAGACTGGAAATAAGGAATATCCCCATAAGTATCTGTAAGTATGGAATAGATCCATGACTGACAAATAAGCGAGATCCCCATATAAGATTTATTGTAGTTCAACTCCTGGCTGGATATGGTATACATATCCTTGAAGTTGGTCAACTCAGAATAGAGACCATTGTACAGGTAATCTGACCAGGTTGAACGAAAATCGTAACGGAACACCTGCCCTTCTGCATCACTCATGTTCACCGTCACCTGCATCAGCTCATTGTTGAAGTTGCGGTTACGCAGCATGTTATATGTAAGCGTGTTCACCAGTGCCGGCGCCATCAACTGCGATGGCAAAGCTTCAGGTGTACCATTCGGGTTCGTATTCGTATCCTGGAAATTTTTCGTACAGGAACTCAATATAATACCCAGTAAAAGTATGTATGTAAATTGCTTCATCATGTCGAATATTAAAGTCCAATTACCAGATTAAAACCAAGGGTACGTGTAGATGGGAACTGACCGATCTCAAAACCCTGCAGGATGTCAGAACCATAAAGAGTACCAAATTCAGGATCGAACATCGGCCATGGTGACCAGATGAACAGGTCACGTCCATACACACCTACTGTGGCACGCTGGAATCCCAACCTTTTCACCAATCCCTTGCTGAATGTATAGTCGATACGTGCTTCCCTGAATTTGATAAAGTCTGTACGAAACACACTACCTTCTGCATTGTCTACACCATAGTGTGAACGGTAGTATTCGTCTATATCCGTTGCAATCACATCGTTCTTACGATATTTGCCATCAGTAGTCGCCACTACACCATTTCCTACTATCCCGTTGTAACGGCCCGGCAGCGTCTCTTTCAGCTTACCCTGTTCTGCCATTTTATAGTGTGTAAGCGAGTGCGATACACCACCATATTGTGCATCAAAAAGCAGGTGCAGATTGAAACCCTTATACCTGAAATCGTTCGTCCAGCCGATCTTTGCTTTTGGCAGGATGTTACCAAGATATTTTACATCTTCTGTCAACAACGCTACTCCTGTGCTGGCATCATAAATAACCTGACCATCCGGCGCACGCTGATAACCACGGCCATACAGATCGCCCATGCTACCACCTACTTTTGCCACAATCTGACCACCGCCTACAGGACCTGTTCTCAGTACGACAGAGCTATCGGCCAGGCTCATAATACGGTTACGGTTCGCTGAGAATACAACATTAGAACTCCACGAAAATCCATTCTTCACACTCACAGGTGTTGTGTTCAGGGCGATTTCTATCCCTTCATTTCTCACATCCCCCGCATTGATCAATACCTGTGTAAAACCAGATGCACGGTCTACCACCCGCTTTAAGTGCTGATCTTTTGTATTTCCCCTGTACACCGCTATATCAATACCGAACCTGTTATTCAGGAACTGTATATTCGCACCTACTTCATAGGTAATGGTACGCAGTGGCTTCAGGTTCGGATTCGTCAACAGGTCTGGCGCTGACAACCCTCCATTGTACAAACTACCCGCTGATAAATAATTGTACGAGGTGAGGTAAGCAGTCGTACCACCACTACCTACGCTGGATGCAGAAAAGCGTACCTTTGCAAAGTTGATCGCCTTGGGCATATGCAATACTTCCGATGCCACAAAACTCAGGTTGGCCGCAGGATAAAAGAACCCGGAATTAGTCGTACGGTCAGGCGTAGCCAGGGTACTGGTCCAGTCCTGTCTGCCGGTAAGATCCAGGAATAAATAATCCCTGAAACTACCCGTCACCATACCATAAAAACTATTGATGGCATATTTACTCCTGTAGGGCATGGTCACCAAAGGACCCGCTGCATTGGAGAAAGTGAAGATACCCGGGAATGTCAGTGAATCCGCACGGGTTTCATCTTTATTATAATTATTTGTCAGGGTGCTTCCACCAGCTGTGGCAGAGAATTCAATATCTTCGTTTATCCGCTTGCTGTACTTCAACAGGAAGTCACTACTCGCTTCCATAGAAAAGATATTCTGTGTACGATAACTTCCCTTTGGTAGTTTCGCACCTGCATCATAAGGACGCTCCTGCGCACGCTGGTCATAAGCAAAGTCAATGGATGTTCTCACCAGTAAACTCAGTTCTTTGGTGAAGTTGTAAGTAGCCTGCACATTCCCTGTAATACCGTTACGGTTTGTTTTGTTGATGAACTCATTTGCTACGGCAAACGGGTTTTCAGGATAAGAACTAAAAGGGTACTTAATAGCACGGCCCTCCTGTCCTTTCACCCAGTAGTCGCGCAACCAGTCTATACTTGCATTGGGTTGCCAGAAGATGTACCAATACATCAGCGATTGGTTTCCATAACCTGAACCGGGCAGGTTATCACTCCCTTTATTTGTATAGTTAACTTTGGAAGAGATGGTCAGTTTGTCACTGATCTTTGAATGCACAGACATAGCAACGGTATTACGTGTGTAACCCGTGTTTGGTACAATCCAGTCGTTGTTTACGTTTGTAAAAGAAAAACGCGCAGTGGTTTTGTCCGTACCACCATCTACACTAATGCTGTTCGTAAAAGTCTTGCCGGTCTGAAAGAATTTCTGTAACTGATTTGTATAAGGTCTCCACAACGTTCTTTCCGTACCTACCTTTTGTGTAACAGGATCGTACTGAAAGAACATCTGTCCGTCGAACTTTGGGCCATAAGCCGAGCTGGTACCACTGGTGCTGGCACCATCTGCAGAAGTACCGTAGGAATAATAGGCGGCGCCGTCCAAACCTTGTCCATATTCATATTGCAACTCCGGCCAGCGGTTTACCTGTTCCAGCGATTCGTTGCTATTGAAGGTAACACCTAACCCTCTTTTACGGGGTGTACCTGCTTTGGTGGTAATGATCACCGCACCGTTTGCACCACGCTGACCATAGAGCGCTGCAGCACCCGGACCTTTCAGTACGGTAACCGATTCAATATCTTCTGCGTTCAGGTCGTTCAAACCTGTACCATAGTCGGCAGGCATGTTGTCAGATCCTGTACCATAAGGTGTCTCACCATCTATTCCTGTACGGCGTCCGCTACCATTGTTGATCACCACGCCATCTACCACGATGAGGGCTTCGTTGTCACCATTCAGGTTGTTCTCACCACGAAGAATGATTTTGTTAGAACCGGTAGGTCCCGCATTGGAACGAACCAGGTTAAGGCCTGCAACTTTTCCGGAAAGGGCGTCTGTCCAGTTGTTAGACAAAGCGTTAGTGAGCTGCTCACCTTTTACCACTGTGGTAGCATAACCAAGGCCTTTTTCTTCTCTTTTGATACCTAATGCCGTTGTCACCACCACTTCGTTCAGTGCTTTGGCATCAGGGGCCATTTGCAGGTCCAGTTTCTGAGATTCATTTACCGCTACCTGGCGGGTGATATAACCAATAAAAGAGAATACGAGTGTAGGATTATTGCCGGGTACCTTCACGAAGTAATTACCGTCCGGGCCGGAAATAGTACCGATATTACCGCTTTTAATACGCACATTCACCCCTACCAGCGGCTCTCCCCGCTCGTCAGAAATGCGCCCCCGTATCACAATGTCTTCAGGTTTGCGGGTTACGATAAATGTATTGCCGGTTTGGGTGAATACATAACCTGTATTGGCCAGTGCAGCATGCAGTATTTCCTTAGCTGTGGCGTCGAAGATCTTAATGCTGACCCGTACATTAGCATCTACATCATTAGGACTATAATTAATGAGATAACGGCTATTTTTCTGGATGTACTGAAATACATCTTTCAGTGGCTGGTTGCTCACCGTGAGGTCCAGCTTCTTTTCAATGGTTTGTGCATTGATGTTGGGCAGCCATGCTACAAAGAAGAATATTACCCATACAGAAAGTTTGGGGTAGGAAATCCCTAACGGGCATCCCCGCTTTTTTGTACATTTGTCCATTCATTTTAAAATTTAGCTTGTACTGAATTTTAGCGCCCTGTTACCGCAGGGTGCATTTTTTTACCTGATAACTATTTGATTGTCTGTAATTGTGTACTGGAAACTGCTCATCAATTTTAACTGTTGCATGACGTTTTCGATCGTGTTATTCCGGAATGTGGCAGTGTATTTCCTTTTTAATAAGGTGGCATCCTTTACCTCAAAGTGAACAGCGTATTTATGCTGCAATACCTGTAAGACCTGTTGTAAACCTGCATCCTGGAAAATCAATTCTCCCCTGATCCAGGCGGTTGTATTAGCAGTATCAATTTGCTCTTTTATAAATGTCCCGTTTCTTTTATCTGCGGTCAATCCCATACCGGCGCTCAAAACGAGTCCTTTTAAGCCGATTTTACCGCTATTTACGTTTACGATGGCTGTGTGTTCATCTTTATAATCCCTGACGGTAAAAGACGTTCCTAATACCTTTACATTGAGTTGTGGTGACCTTACATAGAATGGTCGTTTGGCGTCTCTGGCAATTTCAAAATAAGCTTCTCCTTCTTCTACATATACTATACGTGCACTATCTTCAAATTCTTCCGGGAAATACAAGATGGATCCGCCATTAATAGTGACCCGACTCCCATCAGACAAGGTGATGGACCCATGATTACCATCTGCTATACGCATTGTACGAAAGCGGCGCGCTGCTTTTTGCTCCCAGTTTAATACTCCTTTACGTATTAAAAAACTACTCCCCAATAATAACACGAAGATGGCGGCGTAACGGCTGACATTTTTTAACAAAACAGGTTTTACTTTTAATGAAGCCAGTTTTACAGCCGGTTGCCTGTTATACCGAAAGCGTGCCAGTGCAGCATCAATTTCTGCCTCTGGCAACTGGTGTGCTGTATTGTTTACAAATGCATCTACGGGAAATAGTTCCGACAATTCCTGTTCAGACAAGCCTTCTAATGCCTGCTGTAATTCCTGCTTCCCTGCAGCATCCAATTTGCCTGCCTGATAGTCTGCCAGTCTGTGCCTGATGTCGGAAATATTCATTTAAGAGACGTCGTTTTATATAAGAACGGCGAATTAAAATGGGCACCGACAGGAAAGTAGGTTAAGGAATTGTTACCTGATAAAAATTCATGACGTTGGGTGCTCCCAATAGGAATGAAACCCCTTACCAGATAAAAAAGATAGTAGCCAGACGTGAACGAAGCGAGCGGAGTACTCTGCCTATATACCGTTCCACCGTTTTTTCAGACACCCCTTCCTGAAGGGCGATCTCCTTGTAAGTCAATCCGTACTCGCGATTAAGCAGGTAATAACGGCGCACCGTTTCTTCGTGATTATTAATAGTATGATTAACGATTTGCTGTTGTTCTTTAGCTTCTATAACAGTCATAGCCGGAGAAAAATGTCCGGATTCAGGGAAACTTACCTTATACGCATCCTGCTGTTTACGTTCCCGCAGCGCAACTTTCAGGTGGTCAAGAAAACAATTACGGGCAATGACAAGGATGTAACGGGCTATTTCAGTTTCTTCTCCAGGAAGCAGGTGGAATTTTTGCCAGGCTTTCAGGTAGGCTTCCTGCGCCAGGTCTTCGGCTAGTTCATTATTATTACTTATTTTTATAAGATATGCAACAGTGCCCGACCAGGTCTCTTTAAAGATCCTGTCGAAAATTGCAGCAGTATTTTCAGAATTGGAACGCATCATATAAATTGACGCACAAAATTAGGAAGTCAGTTTAAAGTGAGTGTTAAGTTATTATAAACAAAATCGGTGTGACTTTTGTATTGATTTGCATAAATTTTTAATAACATGGCAGAGACAGGACATATTTTAGCGATTGATGTAGGTGGATCGCATATCAAATGTACGATCCTCAATGATAAAGGGGAATGGCAAATGGAGTATAAGCGGGTAAAGACGCCGGAGGCGCCAACCCCCGGGAATGTATTAAGTACCATTCAGGATTTGGTGCAAGGCATGCCGGAATATGATAAGGTCTCTGTTGGATTTCCAGGGTATGTAAGGAATGGTATCGTGTATACGGCGCCGAACCTGGGGAATCCGAACTGGAAGGATATTGATCTGGGACAGCGCATTGCAGATATGCTGAATAAACCGGTGAGATTGGTGAATGATGCGGATCAGCTGGGACTGGGTGTTGTGAGTGGCAAAGGGTATGAGCTGGCAGTGACGCTGGGAACAGGGTTTGGAACAGCACTTTTGATTGATGGGTACCTGCTGCCGCACCTGGAACTGGCACATCACCCCTTTACGAAGGAGCATGATTATGATGAATATATAGGCAATAAGGCGTTGGAAAAAGAAGGGTTGGAAAAGTGGAATAAGCGGATGGAACGCGTGATGGAGGTGCTGAAAGTGGTGTTTAATTATGATCGGTTGTATTTGGGAGGGGGGAATGCGGATAAGATTAGTTTTAAACTGGATAAGAATGTGATATTGTTTACGAATAAAGATGGGATTAAAGGAGGGGCGAAATTGTGGGAGATGGAGGATAAGTATCATATCAGTACTAATTTTCCCAAAAATAAACAGTAAAAGTTGAGGGAGATTGCTTCGCAATCTCCCTCAACTTTTACTGGGCTGTATTACGGCCGGCTTTCGACGGCTGAAATACAGCATTCAGACAACCCCAAATACGCCTTTAGGCAATACCAGCTTCGCTAGCGCGTTTGGCGGTCCTTCTATTCTTCCGTAGCAGCAAAACCATTCTGCCCCGTAGTCGCAAACGAAATCTTCCCACCCAACCCGCACATACAATACGATTTATCTGTCAATTCCTTATCTGATCCAATTGCATCCAATACCGTCGTATCCATCCATGCCGTAGGCTTCGGCATACAAGGCTTCTGCGTTACACTACACACCCCAAACGGCGGTATATTCGTATTCGCTCCTTTATCCTTCTCCGTCGCCACCAGCTTATCTTCTATATACACATACGACTGACTGGTGACCTTGAGCACAGCTGGCGCCGCACCTTTATCACACTTCATCCGGGCGGTATCTGTAATAATTGTAAGCATATCAGTTATCGTGATGAGTAGATGTTTTAATTGTAATCACCTTGCCAGTCACCGCATCCAGGTTCACATGCTTCAGCTGAATATCCGCACCACCTATATGCCCGTCTTCATGCGTCACTATCCAGCGATCACCAATCGTATCTGATTTTCTATTGATGCTCGTCCAGCGATCTGCCAGTGACAGGTTATTGCGCTTCAGGAATTCCAGGACCTTATCGAGGGTAAAAGTATATGGTGCATCGTAGTTCACAGACTTTTGTTCCACTCCCTGCTCATTGAAGAAACGCCAGGTACCCAGGCGGAACACACTCTTATTAAACAAGTCACCTTCTTCTTTGAGCGTACCATTTTTATAATATTCACGATAGTGATCAATATACGTATCGGGTTTACTGGTCGTTTCGGCATATCCACCATCAAAGTCGGTCTGTCTTACCTTCACACCATCGTGCTCAAAGGTATACTCTCCTGCCTGTTTGTTTTTATTATAGGTCTCTATATCGAATCGGTTGTTCATATTTGTTTGTTTGGTTTGTGCACAGGCCGCAAATGAGTGCATGATGATCAGTACGGCCAGCCAGAACTTTTTATACATATTGATTGATTTATTCTTTTCCAACATTCGCTCTCACCTTCTCCCACTGCCACTTCCAGGTACTGATGCGCGCCTTGCCATATTGGTGCGAATAGTCCATGATATTCTCCGTTTCACCAATCTTGAACACATGGCTGCCACTATTGTCAAACGTGTGATACAGCCCCATCGCATGTAGCAATTCGTGGGTGGTGGTAGCGGTATTATGGGTATTGAAGAGCACTACACTCTTGGCCACTATATCTTTAGCGCCGCCATTCAGGCCCTGGTAATTGCTGCCTGCCATATACCCGCCTTCTTCATCAAAGAAGAATACTTTGTAATAATCTTTGTAAGTAGCATGCTTTGCATTGAAAGCCGTTTCCAGTGAATCGTGGATCTGCTTACCTCCCGGGTAAGCATTCACAGCAGTGGAACCGGAAGCCGTAGTCAATGCATTCGTTTTGATAGCTGCATCTGCCGTCATATCCAGTTCTTCTTCTACCAGGTTCAATAAAATTAGACCCTGGTTCATGTATTTTTCCAGGAAAGCCTTTTCTCCGGTGGTCTTACCAGTATTAACACTTGTACCAAATCTGGTCTTCACTTTCACAAAGACCACATTTGCTTTATAACGTACTTTGTTTTTGACTACAATCAATTTTCCGGCCAGCTTAGGCGTATCCAATGTACCATCTGCTTTCTTTGTATAAGCCATCACTTTTATTTCCTGGTCAGTATCTGATTCTTTCAAACATTCGACTGTCAGTTCCAGTTTATGACTACCCTTACTTTTCGGTGTGATTTCCTTTTTATCGCATTTGATAAACTCATCCTTGAATTCCAGCGCTATTTTTTCCGGCTCTTCATCTACTTCCACCAGTACCTGCACAGTAGCTTTCGTATTGTTATAACTCTTACCACCAGGGAATAAGCATAACCATGACTGGTAATATTCCGCCGTTGTTTTACCATCCGCTTCCTTCTTCCATGGAATGAGGGCCGGACTGTAACGGGTGGTTTTCAGTGTATTGAATTTGGCATCGCTTTGTGTAAACACAGCGCCCGACTGGGTAGCATAGACACTGCCATAGCTACCTACAATCTTTTTATATTCTACATCACCTACAATGCTGGTATCTTTGATACGCAACCAGTCAAAACCATACTCACCTGTCCACCCGCTTTTTGGGCGGAAACTTACGATCACTTTAGCCGGAATTTCCGGTTTTGCTGTTTCGTAAGTATCTGCTTTATTATAGTGTTTATTGCCCTGCTCACCTTTCATGTGCAGCTCACCTTTACTATTTGCCAGTATCTTCTCATCGCTGTGCAGCATGATCTGACTCTGGCCTGCGGCATAGAGCTGCCGGGCTTCTATCTTAATTTCATCTTTTGAATTGAACAGCGCTTTGCCTGCCTGCATGTGCAGGAAGTCTGCAATCATCTGCGTCATGAGTGGCGTATTCACGGCCATTGCTTTCATCACATTCATGAGCAGCTGTCCGCCTACGTTCATCTCCATTTGCTCCCCCACGTTGATGTTCATGTTGCGGGCATTCAGCGTCATATTCTCTGGCGCAGTGATTTCGATGCTGGATGTGCTGGTGTTGAGATAAATGACATTACTGTTCTTGTCAGTAATAGTAATGCTTTCACTCCCCTCCGTATCGTCCAGCCGAATGACATGGCCACTGCGGGTTTTGATCACCTTCAGGTTATTTTGCGCATCACCAAAACCAGTCTTTGCCGTACCATTGTAGGTGGTACCAGTTACAAAGGGGGCTTCAGGATTACCACCTTCAAAGTCTACCCATACCTCCTCCCCTTTTTCAGGCATGAAGTAAATACCTTTGTCCGAACCGCTATGTGCATTCAGCACACGTATCCAGGGGGTAGTACCGCTATCCTGCCAGCGAAAACGTACCTGTACACGGCCCAGGCCTTTGGGGTCATGGTTCTCAATGACGGTGGCGCTTTGTGGCTCGCAATATGGAATGGCATGCACGTCAATGTACGGCATAGCCGTATCCGCAGGAATGGCCTCAAATGTATTTACATACAAACCATTATCCGTACAGGAATGTTGCAAGGAAGTAATGAGGAATTGACCATGATCTTCGGTAGAGAGAAAGTTTTCTCTTACAGTAATCAAATCCCCGATCCTTAAAGACGTTTCATTGGAGCGGCCTTTTATCACCACCATGCTGGCGGCTTTGCCTTTATACTGCAGGGTAGTCAGATCGTCTACCTGCGACTGGGCACTGCTGCTAAAGCCATAGTTCATTTTGTACAGCGAGGGTTTGCTATATAGTTGTTTGCTCACCTCCTGCATATGGGTGCTGTATTGGTTCGTACCACTGGCTGCCTGTGATTGCGTGTCATTGCTCACCACAGATGCCTGGCGGTAGTCATAGCCATTCAGTTTTAAGTTGTTTGGCTTTACATCCAGTGCCAGGTCAAAATCCAGTAAATTCACCTGGTGGATCAATTCAGTTTGCCGGTTTTTGTACTGCCCGAAAATGAGTTGTTGACCGTCGTAAAAGAACCATTCACCATAGCGTGCCGCGAGGCGGGACACAAAGGTGTAAGCGGTTTCCTTGTACTGAACGATGTACTTGAGCGACGCTGTGTTATTGGGTTTGACCGACAGCGGCGGCATGAGTGGCCCACCTGATTTCAGCACAGTATCAATGATGTCGCTGAGCGGACGGCGCTCAAATGTAGCGATGTGGGGATCGTTTTCCAGCAGGATGTCGGGACTGAAACCTCTGATCACACAGAAACCGTTAGTACCATCGTTTTCCTTGCCGGCATTGATACCGGTAACGATGCCATCAAAAATCAATGGCTGAGCAGTGCTCAATGGATCCGCGGGTTTGATGGTGATTTTAATTTCTTTGCCAAGAAAGTTCTTGCTGGCGTTGAACAGACCTTTTCCTAACTTGTTCAACCAATCGTAACTAATGAGAATTTCAAATGAATGATGTCCTCTGATTTGCTGGTACAGATTGAGTGAATGAAATGAGGAAAACAGGTTCCCATCAATGGAGAATGAAGTTTGGGTATGTAAAGACATGGTTAAGGGTTAAAAAATCAAGGTGAATATACGAAAAAATATTAATTGCGAATAGATGGGCCCTACCTGCGGTCAGCAAATTTTATCCAAAAAATATTGTTAAAAAACAGCAGAGGTCTCATCATCCATCAATAATTTTTATATATTGATAGCTATGCTTCAGCTCACAAATGTTCGCAAAGCCTATCAGGGAAAAGTAATCCTCAATATACCTTCCCTCCTGCTGGATCCCGGCATCTATTGGATACAGGGCGCCAATGGGTCAGGCAAATCCACGTTATTAAAAATCATTGCCGGCATGGTGCCTTTTGAAGGAGATATCACCCTCAAAGGCAGCAGTCTCAGGCATGCACCCCTCCTTTACAGGCAACATATAGGCTGGGCTGCAGCCGAACCGCTCTTTCCTCCTTTTATGACAGGCATGGACCTCGTGATCCTGTACCAGCGGATCAGGAAAGTACCACAATCCGAAATCGATCGCCTCATAGAACGTTTTAATGTCGGTAACTTCATCCAGGGACAAGCCTCCGCATATTCCGCAGGGATGACCAAACGATTGTCACTGCTACTGGCCTTCATCGGCAATCCTGCTCTTATCATACTGGATGAACCATTGACAACACTGGATACAAATTCATTTACACTCATCTCTGATCTCATACTGGAATTCAACCAGAAAGCCGGCACTTCATTTTTAATGAGCTCACACCAGGACCTGGATACCAGTTTATTAAATGCACAGCGGGCACTCACAGTTATCAACCAAAGCATCGTACAATAAATGACAAGATATCTACTCCGCTCATTGGTTTCACCCTTCTTCAGAGAGAATGGCGGGTTGATCATTTTCATTTACACCATGACGGTGTTTATTGTCAACTCCCAATCTGGCGCAGGCGTGTATGAATATCATTTATTCCTGGTACTGGGTACTTTCAAACATGCGGGTATGATGGGCATGGTGTTTTTACTTTGGTTCCTGTATACGAGAAAGTTTACGGCCTTTGTGGTCACGGAAATATATAAACCCGAAAATATGTTCCTGCATGTATTTAATTACCTTAGTAAAAAAAGGCAGACAGGATTACTATTCATGGCCACTTTATTATTGATGATACCAGTGTGGGCGTATGTGATCTTTATAGTAAGAACGGGTATTCAATATGGTTATATCGGTAGTGTATGCCTGGTGATCGGTTATTTATTATTGCTGTGCTTACTCTCCGCGCTCTGGTTGGGAAACAGGCTAAGACTCATTGCAGAAGGGAAAGCGCCGGTATTGAAATCCTTTAAATTCACCTCTATGACAGGGATGCTTTTGCGATACATAGCTACGAAACAACTTGTTACATGGGCAGGATTAAAGATCTTCACCTGTGGCCTGCTATACCTCATTGCTGTCAATAATTCAATGAAATATTATGATGGACAAACCATCTTTATTGTAATAAGCTTAGGTATTTTAGGCAATGGCATATTGGTATACAGATGCAGGGAATTTGAAGATGTGTATTTGAATTTTTACAGAACAATGCCTGTATCACAAAGTATGCGATTCCTTGAATACGCATTACTGGATTTTATATTGATCATCCCCGAGGTATTGTTAATAGTACTGTTAGTACCCAAACACATGCCGCTGACCGATGCCGTTACCTTTTGTTTATGCGGGTATAGCAGTATGTTGCTGATGACGAGTCTCACCTACTTCAGACATTTTACAAAATCACAGTTCTATAAGATCCTGTCAGTCGTACTTTGTGTACAGTATATTTTTTTATTGACAGTAGGCTTACCGGCCCTTTATATTGCACTTACATTGACCGCCATCGCGCTGTTAAGGTGGAGATATTATAAATATGAAACGCTTCTGCCTTAAAAAAACAGAAGCGTTTCTATTATTATTGATTGCTTTCGCTTTGTGGTAATGGGAAATGACTCCACACATTATCATCCGCTCTGTCTACAGGAAGTGTATTCAACAATCCATATCTTCTTATATCAACCCACCTGTGCCCTTCCATAAACAGGGAATACCGCCTGTTGTATAACAATTCCATCGTCAATGCAGCACTGGTCACAGGACCTGCATATGCTGGCAAATTGTGGGCTGTACGTATACGGTTCAGGGCCACTATCGCATTCGGAAAGTTATTTGTTTGAATATTAGCTTCTGCATAGATCAAAATCAGTTCTTCATTGCGAATAATGCTCACAGGCGCATTCAGTGAATTCCAGGCAATCACATCCCTGTTGCCCGTCAATCCATTCTGACTGGCAGATGAATTACGTACCTGTGTCTTATTGATCCGATCATCACCCGGCACGATGTCATTGGCATAAGAAGGATGCGCTATCCGCACTTCCCCATTACTATTTGGTGCGATATACATAGTGTTGGATACATCGCCCCCATTGGTAGAGAAAAAATGCCATACACCTGTCGAAAGATCCCCATCCAGGTCAAAGAACGATTCATTCAATGCAGTCAGCGCTTCCACCCATTGCTTGCGATATAAATGCACCCTTGCGGCCAGTGCCCTGTTGAATTTCAACAATCCCGCCGCATCCGAAAATCCTGCAAAACCACCTGACAAAGGAAAGATAATATCTGCCCCCGTAAGGTCCGCCTTTCCATCATCCAGGAACTTCAAAACAGAATCCAATACAATACCCGGATCTGTGATCACCGGTCCCTGTGCTGCGCCATTGGCCACTGGAATGCGGGCGCCACTTGAATCCGTCATATTGATATTGAGCAATAACTGGTAACCTATTAAGGTCTTTGCATATCCGGAAAATCCTTTCTTCTGCGCATCACTTGCTACAGATCCGCTGGTATGACTAATGGCTTCCAAAAGAATAAAACACTGCCGCATCACCTGGTAACGGGAAGCCCATGGATTGGTCAGGTAGAAAGTATTATTGTCCAATACCTTTGTACCACCACCCAACAAATCTGTTGTATAGCGGGGTTCTGAACTGGAAAAGCGATAGACTTCACGACCGATAATCCCTTCTGCATCCAGGTAAAAATTGATACTGGTACGCATACCCGATTCAGCACCGGTAGCGAGATTAAATAAGTCACTTCGGGTTGGATTGCCTGTTACACCACCCACCACCGGCGTATTCAGACTGTTTATTTCCCCCTTCTGACAGGCATTCAGCAATATCAGCATGCAAAGGGCTATTATGTTGTGTTTCATGTGTCAATGTTTTTTTTAAGGATCAGAAATCTACACCAATATGGAAGCTGGCTCTCTTCGATGCAGGGAAAGGCATTACATCCACCCCTGTGGATAAACCATTGCTACCACGGCTGGAAGAAGTGCTGATGGTATTACTACCAAAATTGGATACTTCCGGATCATACCCTACATAATGGGTCCAGGTAAAGAAATTGTTCGCTGATACACCCAGCCGGATACCGGAAATGGTTTTAGTATTTTTTAACGGCACATTGTAATACAAACCTATTTCGCGGATGCGCACATAACTGGCATCCTGCACATAAATACTGGCATCGCCGGCACCTAAGCGGTATACCCCTGCTTTCTGCCCATTGATGATATCATCATAATCGAAGGAGGTCGCACCGGCATCGGTAAGCAACTGGGTCAGGTTGATATTATCCCCGCCTTTCTTCCAATGCAGCAGGAAACGCAGTGACCAGTTTTTAAACACCGTCACTTCATTGTAGAAGCTCATCTGGAATTTAGGTTCTGAGTTCCCGATCAGTTTCAGGTCACTACCCACCGTACCTTTGATCTGTGTGGCGGGCTGTCCTTCTTCGAGGTAGAATGTACCGAGTGAGTTACCAAATGCACCAATCGCATACGGAGGAATTACCAGTCTGGTAACCTTGCTGCGGTTATACCACCAGTTGATAGACGAAGTCCATTTAATATTTGCCTTATTGACAGGCACCAGGTTCAATCCTATTTCCACACCCTGATTTTTCAGGTCGCCACTGTTTTTCCATTCAGCGCTGTAACCGGAAGATGCCGCCAGCGAGTGACGCAGCAGTACGTCCTGGATTCTTTTGTTGTAATAAGTTGCTTCCAGGCTAATACGGCCATTCAGCATACTGATGTCCAAACCGGTTTCAAACTCTTCCTGTCTTTCAGGTTTGATATCAGGATTTCCCTGCAGGTTATCGACCAATACACCGGGCAGCCCATCGATATTACTACCCAGCATGCCGGTGAACTTACTGCTGTAAGGCGGTACATTGCCTGACTGTCCATAGGCAGCCCTGATCTTGAGATTATCGACATTATCGACTGACCATCCTTTCAATTTGGTGAAGTTGAAAGAGAAAGCACCTTTCGGAAATGCATAGTACTTTTTGTATTCACCATTATTGGTAGAACGGTCAAAACGTACACCACCACTTAATGTGATGGCTTCTATCAGGGAGAGGTCTTCCTGTATGAAAACACCATTGTCCCTGAATTTGGAGCGAAACTGGCGGGTAGCGGTATTGGCACTGGCATCGACATTGCTCTGACCAGCTACGATATTGGTAGCCACCGTCACGATGTTATCAAAATACCCGGTTTCCAATGTGGCGCCTACAGTACTCGTCAGACTGATAGCCGGTGTTGGCGTAAAAGTATTGGCGAGGAAACCACCGAGGTTGGTATTGAGGTTATTGGTATTGCCCTGGATGGAATGTCCCTGTTTTGAATTTTCTTCAAACTGCAGGTCACGGGGAAAGAGGGCCATTGTTTTATAATTGAAAAAGTCCACCCCACCCCGACCAATAAACCGGGTATGAGAATGCTCGCTTTGTTGCAGGTGCACTTCCAGGTTACCTCCACCTACAAAACGGTTGGTGGTTTCATTGTTCGTCATCTTATCGCGGGTTTCCAGCGGGTTGGAAGCGGCGAAAGGATTGCGGGGATATTCGCCCAAAGCATTGGGATGAAGGTCCACAAAATCTGGGGTAGAAGACAGCGCTACGCCATAGCTGACGCCATTGTTATCATTGTTGGTCAGGCCCCTGTCTGCAGAGGAATAGATATAGTTAGTCGTGACACCGAGCGAAACCCGGTCACTGAGTTTATAGTCAATATTGAGGCGAACGGAGTTGTTAAAATAACCGGTACCTTTTACAATCCCCTCTTCCTGGCGGCGATTGCCGGAGAGGTAGAAAGTAGTCTTGTCTCCACCACCGCTGATGGCGAGATTGGTGTTCAGCACCTGCCCTTTCTGGCCAAACATTTCCTTTTCATAATCGAAGATCTTACCGGCGCTTTGGGCATCGGTAAATTGCGTTTTATAGGCTTCTCTTTTGGCGATTACAGCAGGATCAGTATTGTCCGCACTCCCGGCAAGATCGGCCGCCGTTTCGGCTGTAAATGGCCTTACACCCATCAGGTGTCGCACCTTCACCAAGCCGGCTTCCTGGTTGAGGCTCACTTTTGTTTTGCCAGCCCGTCCTTTTTTGGTGGTAATGATCACTACCCCGGCAGCGGCTTTGGCACCATACATGGCGGCGGCGGAAGCGCCTTTCAGGATTTCAATATTTTCAATATCGGTGGGACTCAGGTCTGCAATACGGCTGGAGGGGTTATCCTGGTTATTGGGGTTGCCGGCAGTAGCGGCGCCGGTAACGTCATTGAGGCCGGCAGGGATACTGCTGTTATTAAAGAAGATACCATCTACGACATACAGCGGTTGTGAGTTGCCGAATACCGAGGTAATACCTCTGAGTTTGACGGTGAAACCACCACCGGGGGCACCGGAATTGGCAGAGATCAAAGCGCCCGGGACCTTGCCACTGAGGGCGGCGTCGAAGGTCTGTGCGGGGGACACACCACTGAGTTGATTGGCAGAGATAGTGGCGACGGCATTCGCAAGATTACTTCGTTTGATGCTGGTAGCGGCGCCGGTCACCACAACTTCATCGAGGTGAGCAAGGTCTTCTTCCAGGGTCAGGTTGAGGATAGCCTGGTTGTTGGTGAGGCGGATAGTTTGGGTTTTGTACCCGGTATAGCTGATCACTAACGTAGAGGCACCGGCGGGAACGGCGATGGAAAATTTACCGCTGGCGTCGGTCATGCTGCCCCTGCTGGTATTGGTTACCCGGATGGTTACACCGGGTACTGCCTGACCGGTTTTCGCATCTCTTATTTGTCCGGTCACATTTTGCTGCGCGAATAATGCATAAGTAGCGCATAGGCATAACAGTAGCAGCAAGCTAAATTTTTGCAAAAGCATAGCTTGAAGGGTTTAGAGTGTGAGTTGAAATTTGACTGGTTACAGACTACAAAATTTTGGTTATTAAAAGCTGTCGTGGTTCCTGCTAAATGGGTTCAACACGGTTTCGGGGGCGCAGGTGATTATTACTCAGGCATCAGATCGATGCGGCAGATTACGGATTTTTTCAGGGTTTTCGTTTTTTTTATTTGGAGGGATGGGGTTATTTTTTATAAAGTAAGTATTAATACTCTGTAGAATGGGCTGTCTCAAAACTTCGAGACGGCCTATTTTTATTCGGGTACCTACCTGATGGAGAAATTTTTCGTACATGAAATTTTCAGCGCCTTCCGGCAACTTGTGATACATCCTCTTTGTCTATAGTGGACCTTCGATGCTGTTACATCACCATAAGTACATTATAAGGACACTTGTATATCAATTTGATATTGAGGTGAAGAATAAGTGATGTATTAGTACTCATTTGGTATTATAGTTACACTATAGTTCCACCGTATGTAGTAACATTGTTCCTGTAACCTCAAAATTGTTTGTTATGGCACTTGTAAAAGACAACATACTCCTCCAACTCGTGCGGGGAACCCTCGGCGATCAACTCACGATTTACGAACGGAACGGACAGATAATAATGGCGAAGAAGCGCGGTCCGTCAAAGAAAAAGCCGACGAAAAAACAGCTGGAAGCAAGGTATAAGATGACAATAGCGGCGGCTTATGCGCAGTCGATCCTGAAGGATCCGGAGTTAAAGGCTTATTATAAGTCAAAGGCTGGACCTGGGCAGAATGCTTATAATATGGCGGTGAAAGATGCTTTCAGATCGCCTGAGATTCAGCATATCAGGTTTGAAGAGACAGATGTGGTGGTGACTGCGAAAGATGAATTCCGGGTCGTGGATGTGGATGTACGGGTACATGATGCGGCGGGTACGATGCTGGAAAGAGGCAAGGCAGTGTTGGGCCGGAATGGGGTAGATTGGTATTATAAAGCAGCGGTGTTGCCTGCAGGAGGCAAGGTTGTAGTAGTGGCGGTAGATTTGCCGGGGAATGAAACGTTGAGGGAGTTGGTGATTGCGGGGGGATAGAGTGAAATGAGAAGCCGCCTCATATTGGTAATGAGACGGCTTTGTATGTAACTATTAAAGATTGGGACGGTGTTGTTGGAGGATGATTTAGAGGGCTTGGCTTTCAGGTTCCTGGTTTTCCGGGTTCTGCTTCTCAGTATCCTACTTTTCAGAATCCAGTTTTCCGGGTTCCTGATTTTCTGATTCCTGCTGCCCTGGATCCTTCATTTCGTGGCCCTGAATATCCGATTCCAGCTGCTCGTCTTCTTGTTTTTCGGCTTCTTGTTTTTCGGCTTCTTCTATTGCTGGTATCTCTTTAGAGTTTTTCTCTTTTTTACCCGTAAATAACTTTCGGATAAAACCACCTACAGCAATAAATCCTAAAAGAATAAATTTCCAGAAAGCAGCACCAAATTTAACAAGAAGGGCAAAGAAACCTACCTTGGCAAGCACTTTGCCAGCGATCAGACCACCAATAGTATAAGCAGCTACCTTATCGATTTTTGGATCAAAATCCTTGTAAGCATTACCACTAGTAAACTTCGCCATTTGCAACACTTTATCTATATCAGCTTTTACCAGCGGTAATTCATTCATAGTACATATTGCATTCATAGAAAGCACCCCATCACGACCTAATATCCTGATTTCGTAGTTCAGTGTATGAGGCGTGTCTTCTCCGAATTTAATTTCTCTGGCCCAGTGGAGCACTTTGTTTTCCTTGTCGTAAAAGGGAGATTGTGCCCAGCCCATCATATGAATTGGCTGGTAACCATTCTTTACTCTTTCCGTATTTGCTGCCACTTCTTCCTTTTGAATATCTTTCAGCAGGTCGTCATAATTGATCTTTGAGGCATCATAGTCCTTTACATAACCGATGTTTTCATATCGCACCACAAAAGCATAGCTGGTAGAATCAAAGGCATCAGCATTAGCAGGGAAAATCATCCCCAGGATATCATCTGACACTGAAGGCGGGTTGCCCCACAAATCGGTCAGAATATACTTGCTCTGTGCTGCATTCAGGAATTTAAAGCCCGCAGGTACATTGATATCAGCCTTACCGCCGGACAAGTGAATCAAACCAGATTCCCACTTTTCCGATTGCTTTACTGAGTCTACGAATTTGCTGTATTGTTTTTCAGCCATGACAATCGAATCGTCCACAGGAGTGGCCGCTTTCAGGCCCAGCGCAAGTAGGAGCACGCTGGCCAGGTAAAGGAATTTTCGCATATAGAGGTATAAATTAAAGATTGTAAAAGTGGGAATAATTTTGATGTATCCGTAATATATTGGACGAAAAATGGGTTTCAGAGGATGGATTTAATCTTGTAACCTATGGATGTTAAAGGTGCGTATTGGAGTTACTTACGCAAGTATCGTTTTGACGGGTAAACAAAAAAAGCATACAGTTAGCAATTAACCGATGCCTTCATTTTATTATTAGAAAATCATTTTCCTGAATAGAAGAAACCTTCTCCTGCTACCGTAGGCGTTATTTCAGCACTACATTATTAAAGTACTTATTAAATATATGTACAGCTGTCTTTTTACCCTCGAGTGTAGGCCCCTCTATACCTTTCAATGGGTAATTCATTTTCAGCAATTCCCATTTATGGCTGCCTAACTGATGAAAAGGAATGATCTCTACCCTATCCACTGTTTTATATCTTGTAAAATGCTTGGCCCATTCTTCCAGGTACTCTACCTGGTCTGTCCATCCGGGAACCAATACATACCTCAACCACATCCGCTTACCAGTAGATTCACGGTAGGCAGCAAGGTCCAGTGTATTCCGGTTACTCAGGCCGGTAAGTTTATGATGCCATTCATCATTGATATGTTTTACATCAAGCAGTAACAGGTCAGTATGTTCCATTAATTCATGGGTAGCCTCATCATTCAGACGGCCATTGGAATCCAGGCAGGTATTGATTCCTATCTCATGGAGCGCTTTAAAAAAGGTAGTGATCTTATTGCGTTGCAACAGGGGCTCCCCTCCTGAAACGGTGACGCCGCCATCCTTTCCAAAATAAGTGCGCTGCCGGTCTGCTCTTTTCACCAATTCGTCAATGCCAATCAACATGCCACCTTTTACATCAAGTGTATCAGGGTTCTGGCAGTAAACGCAGCGGAACTGGCATCCCTGTACAAATACAACCATTCGAACGCCTGGTCCGTCGTGAGTGCCAAATGTTTCAAGAGAGTGAATACGCAAATGTTCCGGATCATCGAGGTTTAGCGCGGCAGCCTCGAGGTCCTGTAAAGGAAAGTACAACATAGTCTAAAAAAGGAAGGTCGATAGAAGGCAGAGACAAAACAGCGGACTGCAGATGCAATCCGCTGTTGTCTTACTTAGTCCCAATTGATCACATACTCTCGTGGAAAGTACGTGTTATCACTTCAAGCTGATGCGCCCTGGATAAGCGCACGAAGTTTACAGCATAGCCGGATACACGGATGGTGAGCTGAGGATAATTCTCAGGATGCTCGTAAGCGTCCATCAATGTTTCGCGGTTCAGCACATTTACATTCAGGTGATGCGCCATTTTGTTAAAGTAGCCATTCATGGTAGTCACCAGGTTATTAATCTGTTCGTCTCTTGTATCACCCAGTGATTTAGGGATCATAGAGAACGTGTTAGAAATACCATCCTGTGCATCTTTGTAATCCAGTTTACAAACAGAGTTGAGAGATGCGATTGCACCGCTACAATCTCTTCCGTGCATTGGATTGGCGCCGGGCGCGAAGGCTTCGCCTTTCTTACGTCCGTCAGGAGTCGCACCTGTGTTGCTACCGTACATTACGTTACTTGTAATGGTCAGCAGAGACAGGGTCGGTGTAGAATTCTTGTAGGTAGCATGCTTGCGCAGCTCTGTGATGAAGAAGTGAGTGATTTCTTTTGCAATGTTATCTACTCTGTCATCATCGTTACCATATTTAGGATATTCTCCTTCAATTTTATAGTCTACGGTCAGGCCACGATCATCCCTGATCGGAGTCACCTTCGCATATTTGATAGCGGAGAGGGAGTCTGCTATGATGGAAATACCGGCAGCACCATATGCAATGTCGATATGAGGATCTGTATCTACCAGAGACATCTGGGCTCTTTCATAATAATATTTATCATGCATGTAGTGGATGATAAACATTGCTTTGGCATACACTCTCGCCAGTTCTGCCAAAGTTTGTTTGAACACACCCAAAACCTGGTTGTATTCCAGCGGACCATCGGCCAGCACAGGAATGTTCTTGATCACTTCCAGACCATCGATTTCTTCTTTACCGGCATTCAGGGCAATCAGTAATGCCTTAGGCAGGTTTGCTCTTGCACCAAAGTGCTGGATAGATTTACCGATTTCCTGGTAGGATACGCAACAAGCGATACCATAGTCATCAGAACCACGGGTACCTCTCATCAGGTCATCGTTTTCGTACTGGATAGAAGAAGTATCGATAGATACCTGTGCACAGAAGCGTTTGAAACCTTCTGGCAGACTGTCAGCCCACAGTACAGTCAGATTTGGTTCTGGTGAAGAACCCAGGTTGTACAGGGTCTGCAGGAAACGGAAAGAAGTCTTGGTTACTTTAGTACGACCATCGTGCAGTGTACCACCGAGTGCTTCAGTTACCCAGGTAGGGTCACCACCAAAGATCTCGTCGTAGCTACCAGGACGCAAGTGACGTACCAGTCTCAGTTTCATTACGAACTGGTCGATGATTTCCTGTGCTTCTTCTTCATTGATCAATCCAGCCTGTAGGTCTCTTTCAATAAATACATCCAGGAAGGAGGATACATTACCCAAAGACATTGCAGCACCATCCTGTTCTTTTACAGCAGCCAGGTAAGCAAAGTACACCCATTGTACAGCTTCGCGGGCATTTTCTGCAGGGCGGGCTACATCACAACCATAGGCAGCAGCCATGGTGATCATGTCTTTCAGCGCACTGATCTGGGCATTGATCTCTTCACGCAGACGCACTTTGTGTTCAGTCATTTCACCACCCACCTTGTTCAGGTCAGCTTTCTTGAATTTAATCAGCTGATCAGCACCATACAGCGCCAGGCGGCGGAAGTCGCCAATGATACGACCACGTGCATAGTTGTCTGGTAAGCCAGTCAGTACGTGTTTGGAGCGGAATGCCCTGATTTCGCTGTCATAGGCATTGAACACACCTTCATTATGGTTTTTAGCATAATTGAAAATGTCGATCACTCTTGAAGATACTGTCAGTCCTTTTTCTTTCACAGCGGATTCAACCAGCTTGATACCGCCAAAAGGCTTCATCGCACGTTTTAAAAGTTGATCAGTTTGCAGGCCAACAATAATTTCATCCTCCTTTTTAATATAGCCCGGCGCAAAGGCGGTCATATTGGAGATGGTTTCTGTGTCAATGGCCAGAACGCCATTGTTCGCTCTTTCTTTGAGCAATTCTTTTTTAACGGTATCCCACAAGCGGTTAGTTCTTGCAGAAATACCTGACAGGAATGAAGCATCACCCTGGTAAGGTCTGATGTTTTTTACAACGAAATCATATACGTTCATTGTAGTATTCCAATCACCTGATTTGAAGGGAACAGCGGTCACATCTTTTATCATATCCTTGAATTTTATTTATTCTCTAGATAATGATACAAAGTTAATCCCCGCGCGGGTGGATATTTGTGTTCGTCGTCAGTCTATATAGTGATTATAGTTGTGGATGAGAATTAATTGTAGGTGATTGTAGGTGAAAATATAGGTGTGATTATAAATTTGAATGTGTGGATGGTTGTGGATGTGAGGATGGTTGTGGATGTTCTCTTTTCCACTTGGTAGCGAAGTAGGCACCCCAGCCTTTGATATATTCGTAAAACTGGTATTCGTTTTCGAAGTCCAGGAGCATCTCGTAACTAGGCCGGTAGGCGACCATGAAGGAATCCAGAACGGGCGATTCCAGTCCGGTGAGGCGCTTTACAAGCGGCATATTAAAGCGGTGAGTAATGTATTTATCCTGTTCAATAGCAATTAGTTGGTCGCGGAAATGCTCCATTCTTTTTGCTTTTCGCCAGCTTAAGAGGAGGTCGAGGTTTACGCCTACGCCACCCATGCCGGTGGCGATATATTCGCGGGAATAATCGAATACCTTGCGGTACTCCTGTCTGAATTCGGCGGAGTCCTGTTTGTAGCTTTTTTGCTGTACTACTACGGTAGGGAGTACTTTGATATCTACATGTAATCCCACATCAAAGGGTCGGTTTACGTTCAATTCCTTTACGGGGAATTTCATGGTTACCTTGCCCTGGTAGGAAAAACTCAGGGAATCTTTGAGGTTGATGCGGATGGTGTAATGCCCCATGGAATCAGTGGCCGTACCGCCACCGGCGGAATTTATTACGCTCACGCCTGCCATGCCATAGCGTTCCGTACGTTCATACACGGTACCTTTGACCTGCACTACCTGGGCAAAGGTCAGCGATCGGATGGCGATCATGGTAATCAGTAATGCAAATGATTTGTGTAGAATTGAAATACTCATCTGGAAGGCAAACTAATACAGATGAGAAAAACAAACAAGTGGATGTTAAATATTAACAAACAATTGTATAAGAAACCCCGCGATGGGACGCGGGGTTGGGGGTTTTAGAAGGCGAAAAAAAGTTTTTTGGATCAGGCGGATTGATCAGCGGTTTGAACATAACCAAAGGCCGGTTTGATCGTGAGTCCGATTTGATCACCGCCCCTATTTTGATCAGGCGTTCTCCAATTCTGTATAGATGAGCTTCTTCATCTTCATCAATGCCCCCATCACATGCTGGAACTTACCTGGATTCTTCATCCATTCACCCAGTTTATCAGGAACGATCTGCCAGCTGATACCATATTTATCGACCAGCCAGCCGCAGGCCACCTCATGGCCGCCATTGGCGATCAGGCCATCCCAATATTTGTCAATTTCTGCCTGATCTTTACAGTTTACCACCAGGGAAATGGCGTCAACAAAGCCAAATCCATGTTCGGCAGAGCTATCCATGGCCATGGCCACGAAGTTCTTGATTTTGAACTGAGCGTGCTTTACATAATTGGTATTGTCCTCTCCTTCGTTGTATTTCAGAATACCCTGAATATCATTTTCAGGGAATAAACCGGTATAGAAGTGCAATGCCTCTTCTGCTTTGCCGGCATTAGTACCGGTGAACATCAGGGTGGGGCAGAATTTCTGGTTCATATCGTTTTTGCCACCGGTATACAGCTGCCAGGAGATGCCAAATTTATCCTGCACCCAGGCGTATTTGGAACTCCAGGGGTAGGTATCCAATGGCATGAGGGCGCTGCCGCCGGTGATCAGTTTTAGGTAATAGGCTTCTGTTTCCTGTTCATTTTCACACAATACCATGAAGGAAATGGATGGATTGGGGGTGGATGAAGGCCCGTCATTGAGTAACATAAATTGCTGACCGCTCAGATTGAGCGTGATTACGATTGGGTTGGAGGTGGTAATGGCGCCGTCTCCAAAAGTGTCTAAGTAAAAGTCAGCCGCTTCCGCAATTTTGCCTTTGATGGTGAGGCAAGGATAGATGGAATTGTTCATGATGATCAATTATGTTATTAATAAGTAATTTTTGCGATACAACATTTTGGAGAGCTGTTTTGCCATGTCCTTTTTAATAATGGGAGCTGTATTGCCTTATAGCTTTTTAAAGCGCTGTTCTGCCATGCCCTATTTAATGACGGAGCTGTATTGCCTTATAGCTTTTTAAAGTGCTGTTCTGCCATGCCCTATTTAATGACGGAGCTATTTTGCCTTACCGCTTTTTAAAACGCCATTTTTACCATACAACGACAAAGGTTCATCCCCATATACCATTCAATACAGAAGCCCGCAGGGTCAATGCTGCCATCGTGAATTAATTGCTGGAAAGCATTGCCAATGGCAGGAATGTCTTTCATAAAATCATGAACGTCGATGAACAGGTACGCTCCTTTTGAGATCACTTTGGTTTCCAGGTTATGCTTAGAGAACTCACCGGGGTGCAGTTCCGCAGCCGCAGCCTTGTAAAGAATACGACCATCTCCGGATGGCCAGGAAAGCCCGAAATATTTCCTTTTTTCGTCGAAAGGAACAAGGCTATGTAAGGTCTCATGGGCCTGCTTTACTCCTTCGGGGAACGAGCTGGCAGTGACACAATAGACAAGTATATCGCTTTGTAAAGTCGTTGTTTCCATACAGTAAACATACGATCATTAAAAACAGTTCACAGGGGGTGAAAAAGACAATTAACAGGTAAAATGCGACATCATGACACTGCCGCCGGAAGAATATAAAAAACTGCTTTCCGACAGGTGAAAAGCACGGAAAAGGGGTAAAATGGGATATCCCGACGTAGATTTGGCGAGACCAGGGATGCTCATTTTACAACTGATGAATGGCATGATTGCCGGGTAAACCTGAAAACTGACTTAGATTCTGTAAGACCAGGGATGCTCCCTTCACAACAAAGAAAGGTATAATTACCGGGTAATATCCAACACCATCACCCCATTCTGCATCACCATGGCAACCTGCTTCACAGCCTCAATATCTACCGCCGGGTCTCCCTTTACGGCAACCAGATCAGCCACATAACCGGCCCTGATATTTCCCAGCAGTGGCAACCCAAATACACTCGCATTGACAGCTGTAGCAGCATGTAGTACATCAATAGGTTTCATGCCATATTCTACCATTAGCAACATCTCACGACTATTATCACCATGGGCAAATACGCCTACATCCCCGCCCATACAAATAGTAACACCCGCCTTCATCGCATCATTGAATATCCTGTGCTTTTGCTTTATAGCAACCGTTTCAGGATCTATGCCTTTTCGCCAGCCTTTATAACTGGCAATAGATTCAGTAGCAGAAAGTGTAGGACACAATGCAATCCCTTTCTCTTTCATCAACCTGAATAATTCCGGCGTTCCCCCATCCCCATGTTCAATAGAACGCACACCCGCCTCTATAGCGCGGCGCATCCCCTCTTCAGTGCCGGAATGTACCACTACATACCGACCACTACTACCAGCTACTTCTACCGCCAGCTTGAGTTCAGTAACCGTAAACGTAGGTGCAGGTGTTTTATTCAACCCCCATCGGTAATCTGCATATAATTTGATCACATCAGCGCCATGGCCAATCTGAGATCGAATGGCTTTTGTAAGACCATCCATGCCATCAGCTTCTTCAGCGCCAAGCGGAATATCACCATTGTATCCTTTAGGCCCATAACTACCAGTGGCAACAATAGCACGGGTAGCAACGATTAAACGGGGACCTGGAATGATACCTTTATTAATCGCCTCTTTCAAACCAGCATCATCATACATCGCCCCTTCCGTACCCAGATCCCGTGCAGTAGTGAACCCCGCCATGAGCGTAGCCCTGGCATGCACTACGGCACGAGCCGTACGTTCCGCACCTGATTCAGTGAGCACCTGATCATTCCAGCTCGTTTCATTATAAGGATGCAAGAAAAGATGTGAATGGCCTTCTATCAGCCCAGGCATGAGGGTCATGCCTTTCAGGTCAATAACGGTTGCTTTTTCAGGCACCTGGATGATGGCAGGATCGCCTGCAGCCACGATCTGGCTATCCCTCACCATTACCCACCAGTTAGCATGCATAACAGTGCCGTCAAATACGCGATCCGGTTTGAAAAGGTAGGTGGACTGGGCATTGACAGATATATTGAATAGAAGGAAAAAAGCAAAAACGACGTATCTCATATTCATTCTTTGGCTTACACATTAGCCGGTAATACCGACAGCAGCAAGGAAAAAATAACAAATATTATTCTAATAATATAATGCTCTGCTTTTTAAAGTGATTGGCTTTTAAATGATCCCCGCCAAAATGCGATTCCATTTTTAAAGAGTATTCCTCCTTTAAAATGATTTCTTTCTTAATGCGATTCCCACTTTAAAGAGTTTCCCGCCTTTAAAATGATTTCTTCCTGAATGCGATTCCTCTTTAAAGAGTTTCCCTATTTAAACTAATTCCTTCCTGAATGCGATTTCTCTTTAAAGAGTTTCCCTATTTAAAATGATTCCCTCCTTTTAAAAGAGTGATCCCCTCATTATCACCGCACCTTAATATACATTTTTTGATAATTCCTTAGGATATTGGTAATCTTAGAAGGATTTTTCAGCTCAAATAAATGGATAAAAAACACTGTTATTTTGATAAAGCCTTTGGTGGTGACAATACTCCCACCCAGTTTATGGATATCCTGATCTCTGGAAGCAATCGTATTCCCACTATTATACAAATCCTCTGCAAAGCACCATGCGCCATCTCTCGCATTACTTAGCGCAAATTGGATTAACAATGAATTATTGCCTGAATGTTTGCCTAGTAAAGACAGTAATGGGGATATTCTATTTAGCTCGTTGATCACTTCATAACTCAAGGCCGCGAGAATAGTATTAATACTATTAAAATCCTGGTGAATCAACTGTAAAGGGGTATTATATTCTTTCGCTATCTCCACTACAGCTACGCCAAGATCAAGATTAATATGCGCATTCATACCTAACAGTAAGTGTTGCAAAACCAATACAGATCTCTTTTGTAGTTGCTCAAATGCCACTTGCCATGATAAGGATACACTGGCTTTATTCTTCGCCGTCCAAGCATCATAAGCCGCAATGTAACGATTGGCAAAGACCACATCCAGTCTTTCCATTCTCGGTCCATTTTGAAACTCTCCTGCTGCAATTCCTTCTTTTACACGACATGTGACTTTGTGGTATAAGGCGGCGAAATAGCCGGCCCTGTTATCTGTGGTGATAGATGTTGCGATGATCTCCTCTAACCGGGAAATTACTTCGTCAATAGTTTGCGCGGGCATGTTTTGGGGTTTGATAGCTACTAAGATAATAAAAAAATCCCCGCCGCTGTCAGGTAATGACTGAACCTGCGGACTTCCCTCTTACCTGAAAATCACCTTTTCAATAACTTGCCAGGCATGTGTTGGATTTTGATACCAAATAAATAAAAAATCCCCGCCGCTGTCAGGTAATGACTGAACCTGCGGGACTTCCCTCTTACCTGAAAATCACCTTTTCAATAACTTGCCCAGGCATATTTTGGCGTTTGATACCCAATAAATAAAAAACCCCGACGCTGTCAGGTAATGACTGAACCTGCGGGACTTCCCTCTTACCTGAAAATCACCTCTTCAATAACTTGCCCAGGCATGTTTTGGAGTTTGATACCCAATAAATAAAAAATCCCCGGCGCTGTCAGGTAATGACTGAACCTGCGGAACTTCCCTCCTGCCTGAAAATCACCTCTTCAATCACTTGCCCAGGCATATTTTGGCGTTTGGTACCCAATAAAATAAAAAAATCCCCGGCTCTAAAAGAACCGGGGATTGTACTCACTAATAATATATAAACAAGCCGGTGTCAAATAGCCACCAGACGTATATTTTAATTCGTACTATCGTCTGTACTGATCACATTACCACCAGGTAAATCCTGCATTGCATGATGCGCAGTATCGCTAAAGTCTGATTTCATACGATCCAGTAATGAAATAAACTGCTGCGCCATCTGTCCATCACGCTGCAAATCGCTGGTCATCCTGTTCTCAGGCAGACTACGGTAGTAGTTGATCTGCTGTTGACAATCCTTCTTGATCAGACTGGCAATCTGTTCAGCCTTCGCCTTATCACCAGCCAGGTAGTACGCATATACAGTCTGCATAGAACTGTAGTTATGCATCTGACCCGGAGTAGTCATGGCATAAGGGAACGTGCTTTGCAACAGGTTGCTATCCGCCTTGTTCAGTGCCAGTAATGCCTGATCTTTCTTATTATCCAGCGCCAGGGCAGTACCCAGGCGGGTATAAGCATTTCTCAGGTACTGAAGCAGCTTACGGTTAGGTTCGTCGAAGTAAGTAGTTGGAATATTCGCACCACCGAAGGTGAACTTATTCATCATTACATCGTACATCACCGGCACGTTTACATTCTTCTCAGCACCCATTGGATCTTCGCTTTCTTCTTTTTTCAGCGGAACCAGGCGATAGGTCAGACCATCCATACGGAGGTAGTCGTTCAGACCCAGGTCGGTAGGACTGGTGAAATAGATAGGGCGTTTAAATGCATTGGTCGCAATGATATCCAGTGCAGCCAGGTCATTCTTCAGCAGGTAGTTCTTATTTACCTGGAATGGCAGCTGTGGCAGGATACGGCTGCTGTCGTACGCACTTACAGTATTCGAAGCCAGTACTTCAGCTTTATCAACAGGAATGAACAATCTCTTTACAGGGAGGTAGTTCATCTGCTCGTTGCTCTGGGTGGTTACCATCGCACGACTGTCAGTAGAACCCATGAAGTTCAGGACTTCTTTCAGGTTATAGAATTTATCCTGCGGGAAGTTACCACCATCATAGAACTGAACGTAGTTGTGGTTTTCGCCACGGTATTTATCCGCACTCCATGTCATTGGAATAGCTGGACTCTGGTTTACCGCCTGGCGGGCCTGATCGATATACCAGTCCACACCGAGTAAGCTCAGGTTGATTACACGTACATCTGTACGAACGCCTTCTACTTCCTGTGCAAACCACAGCGGGTAAGTATCGTTATCACCGACAGTGAAGAGGATCGCATTCGGCGCACATGAATTAAGGTAGTCAGAAGCCACATCTTTCGCAATCGTCTTGGTAGAACGATCATGATCATCCCACTCCTGCGCACCCATCAGTACAGGTACTGCCAGGATACAGATCACAGTAGCGATTGGCGCTGCAACTGCCAGTTTGGTTTTGCTCTTCAGGAACTGGTATACTGCCAGTACACCCAGTCCAATCCACACCGCATAAGCATAGAAAGATCCTACATAAGCGTAGTCACGCTCACGTGGCTGGTTACCAGCCTGGTTCAGGTACAATACAATCGCGAAACCAGTGAAGAAGAACAGCAGACCAACTACCAGGGTATCGCGGCGGTGGTATTTATAATGATACAACAGGCCGAATATACCTAAGAGGAATGGCAGGAGGAACAGGGTATTGTGCCCCTTGTTGTTCTTCAAACTATCTGGCATGGCAGACTGGTCACCATACAGGAAGTTATCGATGAAAGGAATACCGGAAATCCAGTTACCGTCTCTCACGTTACCATAACCCTGTGTATCATTCTGTTTGCCAGCAAAGTTCCACATGAAGTAACGGAAGTACATAAAGTTAACCTGGTATTCCAGGAAGAACTTTACGTTGTCGCCAAAAGTTGGCTTTTCACCCTGTTGTAAGCCCAGGAAACTACGATAGTAGTCAGCATGACCCTGATCGTTAGACGCGTCCCAAACACGAGGGAACAGCATTTTATCTTCAGCAGCATAAACAGGTTCCTGTTTTTTGCCGGCCACTACATATTTAGGTTTACCGTTTTCATCAAAACCGCGTGCGTACACATTGCTGGTTTCTTTGTATTCGGTAGGACGGGCAGTAAATACCTGGCCATAGATCAGCGGGAAATCACCATACTGCTCACGACCCAGGTAACCTACCAGGGAGATTGGGTTATCTACGTTATACATATCCACAGCCGGATTGGCAGTAGACCTTACCATGGTGGTAATATAAGTGGAGTAACCCAGTAACAGGAAGAGGGTACAGTAGATGGTCAGTTTGGTTGCATGGATCGCATTTTGTGCCAGCAGGTTACCACCAGCCTGTTTAACCACCCATGGAATACCCAGCACCGCACCTGCGATGATGATCTTCAGGAATATCATACCGCTACCATCAGCGTCGATGAATGCAGGGATGAGGATTACGGAAGAGATCAGGATCAATGGAGCGTAGATGCCGAATTTTGGATTTTTCAGACCATAGATCAGGGCTACAATAATAGCAATAAAGTAGAATCCAAAACCAGTGAAGAAAGGCAGGTGCAGGTAGTTTACGAAGAACACGTCCATATAACCGGAAGCCTTGATGGTATCCTGGATAATGAATTTCTGTATCAGACCAGTTATTGCACAACCAATAATAAACGCCCAGAAGGTACCCATAGGGGTCGCTTTGTAACGTTTAAAGTAATATACCATCACAATAGCAGGGATGGTGAGGAGGTTCAGCAGGTGGACACCGATAGAGAGGCCCATCATGAAAGCGATGAACACGATCCAGCGGTCGGCATAAGCCTCTTCGGATTCATGTTCCCATTTCAGGATAGCCCAGAATACGATGGCAGTGAAGAAAGACGACATAGCGTACACCTCACCTTCCACAGCAGAGAACCAGAATGAGTCAGAAAAAGTATAAGCGAGGGCACCTACGATACCTGCGCCCATGATAGCGATCATTTTTTCGCCGGAGATCGATTCGTCTGCCTTCACCATAAGGCGGCGTGCGAAGTGGGTAATGGTCCAAAAGAGGAACAGGATAGTAAAACCACTTGCAAGGGCAGACATCGTGTTAACACCAATAGCGGCATGCTTCTGGCCGAAGAAAATAATAAAGAGCCTACCCAACAGCACAAAAAGCGGAGCACCTGGAGGGTGAGGGATCTGCACCTTAGCGGCGGTGCTAATAAACTCACCGCAGTCCCATAAGCTGCCGGTCGCCTCCATAGTCATAATATAGACAGTGCAGGCAATGATACAAATAACCCAACCCACAATGTTGTTGGTCCTTTTAAAATTCATAGAGATGTTTTAGGTCCGACAAAAATAGAAAAAGTGGCAAATTATGATAATTAGAGATAACAGTTTTAACTTTTTCTTTAATAAGTGAAAAAAAATGAAGATTTACAGGGATTTATGGGGTTTGGGGTAGGATTTTTTAATTCTATTTTAATTCAGGGGGTCATCTTACCGGGTAAAATCAAAAATGCCGGCCATGGGGCCGGCATAAAATCAGTTAAATATAACCCTGACCGTCTGGTAAAACGACAGTTTCTGGTACCCGGTATTCTGCTGACTCGTCAACTGATCCCTGCGGAACCCCTGTAAACCAAACAAACCGGCAGCATTACCTTTATTAATAGCGATCTCCAGGTAACCGGCGGCATTGAACATGGCCAGTTTATGTCCTTCCGGTACATCGGAATAGGTTTCACTGAGGGAGGAAATGACTTCATCCCTGCGGAAAAAGATAGAGAACTTTCTACCCTGGCGCTGCTCCTCGAACTGTTTGCGGGTGATATTCACCACTACATTCTCGAAGTTGTCGATATGAATGATCTGACCATCGATATAATCCTGCCCGGTCATGGGCTGTAAGTTATTTTTAATAACGTATTCGTTTGCCTGTTCTCCCAGGTCAGTTAATTTCTTACCGCTTTTGAGATCATTGAATGCCTGGGCAAAACGTTTCAGTATCCCAAAGGTATCTTTCGCCTGATCTTTTGCGAGCGGTAATTTGACTACTACTCCAGGTAACCCTTCTGCAATCATGGTAATCAGCCCGTTATCTGCGCAGGCGATATACTGACCATTGTGCTGAGCGAGCAACACATGATCTGCTTTTCTATCGAACAGATTAATGAGTACTATATGAAATGTACCTGCTGCAAAATGCGCGAAAGCACCTTTACAGATATACGTAGCCTGCGGCAGGTTGAACGGAGAAATCTGGTGAGTAACGTCCACTAACTGAGCACCGGGACAGTCCTGCGACAGCTGCCCTTTCATGGCGCCGACGAGGTAATCCTGTAAACCGATATCTGATGTTAGTGTTATAATGGACATTCGTGATTATTAGATTCGCTTTATCTTCAAATTTGATGCCATTGAAGACTGGCGTTGATTTTAATGCAAAGTAAGATAATATTTAGATGCGGGAGACTGTCAATGTGAAAATACTTGTTCAGATGTGTATAACTCTGTGAACTTGTATAGATAAGGGTTTGGGGCGGTGTAAAGCAAATCCGGAACTGCATTATAGTCAGTTCCGGATTGAATGTCAATTATTTTAAAGGAGAATTTGGTTCTTTCTTAAAGTGGTTGTACACCATTCCATCGAGAAATCCGGGTAGTAGTTTACTCAGCAACACGGTCAGTTTTCCCTGTCCCGTTAATACCAATGTACGTTTACGTTTAGCAATCGATTTATTGATAGCTGAAGCAACTGCTTCGGCGGTCATAAGTTTTCCTTCGTCGAGGGGTGTTTCGCCCTGTACGTTACCTTTATCGTTCAGTGCCGTGTTGCGGATATTGGAGGCAGTAAAACCCGGGCACACCCACATTACGTTGACGCCTGTATGCAGGAGTTCTGTTCTCAGCGATTCCAGGAAGCCCTGCATGGCGAACTTGCTGGCAGAGTAACCGGTTCTGCCGGGAAGGCCACGGTAACCGGCGATGGAAGATACGCCGACGATGGTTCCCTTATTTTCGAGGATGGAAGGTAATGCATAATTTGTACAATACACGGTTCCCCAGAAATTGATATCCATCAGTTGTTTTAACACAGACAAATTGACACCATTGAAGAGGGCGCGCATAGAGATACCTGCATTGTTGATGAGGATATCTATTTTACCGAAATGGGCAATCGTTTGTCCGATAAAAGCTTTACAATCATCCTCTTTACTGACATCGGCGACATAGGTGAACAGGGCATTTGTTTTCAGCTCATCGCTGAGGGCCAGCAGGGCGTCCTGCTTACGGCCACATACGGCGACTTTGGCGCCGGAGCGGAGGAGGTCAATTGCGATGGCTTTTCCTATACCGGAAGTTCCGCCGGTGATAACGGCTACTTTGTTTTCGAAAGGTTGTTGCATTAGAAATTTTTAACAATCGCAAAAATAAGTGGGATATTGGATAATATGAGATTTTGTTTGTGAAGAGCAGGTAAAATTGTGAGTATGTTTTAAAAAAAGTTGTCAAAAAGTTGGGAGATATTAAATAATTCCTATCTTTGCACTCCCAATAACGAATTGGGGTATGATTCCGTAGCTCAGTTGGTAGAGCAATACACTTTTAATGTATGGGTCTTGGGTTCGAGTCCCAACGGGATCACAGGAAACCAGAAAGCTTCAAGTTCAAGAACTTGAAGCTTTCTGGTTTTTGGAGCTTTCATTCACACTATTTATTATCAATCTGTAGCGAGGTTCGAGTCTCATTGGAGTGTTAACTAAGAATAACATTAGAACAATACTCCATTATTGTTCATGATCATTAGCAACAGTTATTTTCGTAATGAGGCATATGAGTTAATAAGTCGTAAGTATTCGCTTCCCGGCATTCCGGAATAGATATCTATAGGCTTTATCTTTGCCGCTGTATTCATTGATGCCATCAGGTTTACAGTATTACTTTCCAATCCTGGTATTTCCAAAACCGGTTCAGTCATATCATTTGCATTCACTCATTTGGTAAACGGAAACTACCAGCTTAACCTGGTTCCATTCTTTATTTTAAATGAGTTGAAGGCGTTTGGGTAAGCTCCACTTATTTATTCTATTATCAGATGTCGTCTATTTTGCGTGCTGCAAAAAATCGACCATCAATTCGGTGAGTTGTTCAGGTTGTTCCTGTTGCAACCAGTGACCCGCACCTTCAATGATGTGAAAGCTTTGCATTTTTGTACAGGCCTTGCGCTGCATCTGTTCTAATGCGCCTGGCGGACGAAATGTTGCCCAGTCAGCGACTCCTGAAATAAAGCAAGAGGGTACATCTATGGTGTGACCCGAAAAAAGTTCGAGGTCAGACCTATTTAATCCGCTCGTGGTACAACGGTACCAGTTTAATCCGCCCTGAAAACCGGTACGTTTAAACTCCTGTGTATAGAAATCAATTTCGTTATCAGGAAGCCATTTACAAGCGTCTATTTCATCCTGCGACGGCATGTAGGGAGCAACTGACTCTGGCATTGTTTTATCCAGATCCATCACATAATAAGTAGGCTGCCTGGCGAATTCTTCTGCCGTGCCCGAGGTGAGGGCAAATCCTCTCTTCAAATCTATACTTCATAAATACACATATAATATCCATCTAGCCCATATGCTGATGGGTCAGCTTATAAGTCTTCAGGTCTATTAACACGAAACATTAGAGGTATACACCCAGTACACAAAACACTAAGATATTTACCGTATATTCAATCTAACAACTCTTAAAATGCCATGCACGTTACCTCTCTTCGCACATCGCAGTCTGCTAACAGAGCTTCCGCCAATAACACCTCTTCTGCAGGTATTTCCCGGCCTGCTGCAACGGTAAATAAGCCTGTAATACAGCTCACAAAAAGCCTTACATCTGCAGTAAACCCTGAAGCCGTGGTCAGCGCCTCCGCTAAGTCCAGGTGGATGATGGTACAGGGCCTGCAACAGCTGGGCTATCCTGATTGGCACCTCACCATCTTCCCTATTAACCAGGAAGAATGGAGAAATAGCTTTCAATTGCCTGCCAATGGTAACCGTCCCGTAAAGAAATGGATGCTATACGACGAATTTCACTTTACCAATCGCGAAGGCGACCACTTCTTCTATACCGATGATTGTGTTCCCCTGAAAAGCAGCATGGAATCAAGAGGCAAAAGCCCTGCATGGGAGCTACAGGATAAATGGACCTGGGCAAACTGGATTTGTCACCAATATTTCAATGTAAACTATGATGCGTTACAGCAATACGTACAAGAACGTCCCAGGGCTGAACAGGAAGAAGCAAAAGCACTGAAAGCAGAAGAGAAATTCCAGCAAAACCTGTGGGAGCTCTATAAAGATTCTGTGAGACGTCTTCCTGAATGGCATGAAAAAGAGAAGCTGGACGTGTATAGCTGGACAAAGCTAATCCAAGACGGCTACCAGGGCACTGATGAACAATTTAAACTACAGATAGCTGAGGAAGTCAAAGGAATTCCTTATCCGAAACAGGAGAGAGTATGGGTCGATAATGAAAAAGGATATGGATATGAGACGCCCTAGCTTGAAATATCTTCCAACTCTTCAGGCTTGATATAAAGCCCACACTGTAAATAATTGCTATTATCCTTTATTGCATTAAACATAGCTTTCAACCCAATCACATAAAAAAAAACCACCTGTAATATGTCGGGCTCTTTTCTTATTCAATATAAACTATCAGATCATATTCCGGATCTTATCGGGCATAAGCTCCCTGAACAGCAACCTAATTTTTATTATCTTAGTCCCGGGACGATCAACCTGTAGCATTTCGAAACACAAAATTCACCCCGGGGAAAATACCCCTCCCCCAATGTATTTTTTCACCTTTTCGCGCAACAGTGTAAAGTGTAGCTTGCAAGTATTACCTCAATAACTCCTGAATCTATGAGTCATAGTCGCAAAGTCGGTTACCTATTATTGACCCTGGTCATCATTTTCTACACACCTTATGTAGCCCTCCTACTCCGCGAAGGAGGAGAACTCCCCCAGGATTTCTTCAATTTTCCGGCAAAGGTGCCCACGGTAAAACCAGATAAGAATTACCTGGTGATTGTCATTACCTCCTTATTGTTCATCGCTTACCTGTTACTTGTCTTCTTCCCACGTATTTATGGGATACGACCTGCTACCACACCACCCCCACGGCCCCCCAAAACACGCTTACCATGGTGGTTCTGGCTGGGACTGGTTTTGTGGGGTGCGATTATAGTCATATTCGCCGCAAAACTCAGCGGCCCTAAATGGCTGTTGAACTGGGCATTATTGCCCCTATGGTGGGGCTTTATCTTTATGCTGGATGGCATCGTCTATGCCCGCAATGGGGGTAAATCGTTGATGAAAAATGGAATGGCAGAACTTTTTGCCATGGGGATGCTCTCCATTTCAGGATGGCTCATCTTCGAGTATTTTAATTTTTTCATCAATATCAACTGGTTCTATCCGCATGCGGAGATAGTGCCGCGGGATGAATTCCTGCTCTACGCCATTGTAGGCTCCTCTGCATTTATTCCCATGGCATTTGAGTGGTACCACCTCCTACTAACCTTCCCTCGCATCAACGCTGGTTACCGGCAGGGCAGTAAGGTGAAATGGTCGCTGACAGCGCGTATCATCATCCTGATTGTGGCAGCCGGGTTGCTTTTCAGTATGGTATTCGCACCGGATAGCCTGTTCTACGCCTTCTGGCTGGGGCCACTTACCATCCTGATTATTGTGCTTGGCATGCTGGGAAAATGGACGCCTTTCCGCGCTATCCGCGAACAGGGGGACTGGAATCCGCTGATTGTTTTTTCTACCGTATGGGTTATACAGGGGCTTTGTGTGGAATGCTGGAACAGGCTGAGTTATTTCCAGTCCATAGCCGTACGGTTCCACGGCGGATCTTATAACCCGGGTTACTGGGATTACTGTATACCTTTTGTGAATTTCTACCATATTTTCAACATGCCTTTGTTAGGTTACCTGGGCTATGTGCCGTTCGGTATTTACTGTTTTATATGGGTGATTACAATGTCTTTTGTAATGAATATCAAATTACCGTTCACAATGGGGGATCACGAATGAAATACCTGCTTATACTGATAAGCTGGATCCATTGGTGCTTACCCGCTGGCGGACAAACCGTGCAATGGTCGCGGGGCGACGAGGCATTGTCCGTTGCCCCCGCAATGCAATTTATGGAGGATAGTACGGGTAAGTTGCGGATAGAAGATGTGATTACTTCAGTCTGGCACCCTACCGGGCAGGCCGTGTTACATTTCGGTTTTACGGATAAAGTAATATGGCTTCGCCTGGATGTACGGAACAACACAACTGATAGCCTGTTATTATCCTTTGAACAGGCGTTCATATCCGAACTTACATTATATTATACCGACGCAGGGGGCCATTGGCAGTCGATCAGGAGTGGATACGAAGTTCCGTTTACTTCAAAGCCTGTGCTGGACCATAACCAGGTCATTCCTTATCCCCGTTCGAATGGGCCGGTATATATCCGCATGCGCCCATTGATCCATGCTACGCCGGTGCAGCTCATTACCCTTAAATATTGGGAGTTGCAAGCTGCCCGGAAAAAAATGGATTATGGAATCTATGCAGGCATCCTGCTATTGGCAGTGATCGTGAACCTCTTCCTGTACGCTGCACTGAAGAAAAACTATTTCCTGTATTATTCTATTCTCATCTTCTTTTACCTGATGACCTCTGCCACGGTCATGGAGGGTTACGCCATCTACTTCTTTCCCCGGATTCAGATGATGTTCTGGTACAGCATCGTACCGGTACTGGACATGATTGCGCTTTTGCTCTTTTGCATCTCTTTCTTTGAGCTGCGTAACAGGCATCCGGACCTTTACCGGGTAGCATTGTACAGTGCCGGATGCTTCGTGATTTACCTGGTGGGACTCTCCTTCCTGCCACCGCTGCCGGTCTTGCTGGTGAACCAGGTTTTTGCATTGTATGTATTTGTGATCGCGAGTATGGTCGGGTTGAAGGAGGGACGATCCGGGAACCGGCTGGGGTACTATTTTTCAGGGTTCTATGCCTTGTGGTTTATACTCATTCTGGTGGAAGCCGTGTACATACAGACAGGTGTGCCCCAACATATATTCCCGGTAAGTTATGTTTCCACGGCCATTTTCCTGGAAGGTTTTCTGCTGGCGATTCTTGTTGCGAAAAGATTCCAGCGGGAAAAACGGGAAGATAACCTTCGGCAGTTTGAGATGAAAAACCAAATCGAAAAAATGGAACAAAATTTTAGGCAGGAGATCCTGACTACACGATTGGAAATACAGGAAGAAACATTCACTGCCATCAGTCAGGAGATACATGATAATGTAGGGCAATTCCTGAGCCTTGCCCGGATACAGGTCAACATTATGGACCAGCAGGAAGCTAAGAATGGCCCTATGATCATAGAACTGAGAGATAATCTTGGCAGGGCGATGACTGATTTGCGAAATATTGCCAAAAGCCTGAATAGCTATTATATACAGAATAACAACCTGGGTGAAACGATCGCCAACCAGGTACAACATATCAATCGTACGGGATTTACACGTCTTGAGCTTTCTATCAAAGGCACAGAACGGGAAATCGATAACCAGCGAAAACTGGTACTTTATCGCATAGTGCAGGAAGGTATCCAGAATGCGATCAAACATGCGAAGGCCTCAGCCGTCCATATCCGGTTGGATTATACGGGTACTTTATTCCTGGTGGAGATTGAAGATAATGGCGAAGGGTTCGATAAAGAGGCGACATTACAACAAAACCGGGGACTGGGATTGCATAACATGTTTAGTCGCGCAACGCTGATCGGGGGTGAAGCACATATTGTGAGTCATCCCGGAAAAGGTACGATTATCCAGATCAAAACACCATTTCAATAACTGAATGTCAATTAAAACGCCTTATCAATAAATGAAAAAGATCGCTATTGTAGACGACCAGGTGATGATCCGAAAAGCTTTGTCCGTATTGATAAATATGTTTCCCGGTTACGAAGTAATGCTGGATGCATCCGATGGAAAGGACCTCCAGCGACAACTACAGGAAGAGAATCCACCGCATATCGTGCTACTCGATATTGTGATGCCCAATATGGATGGTTATGAAACCGCCGGATGGCTTCGGGATAATTACCCGGATATCAAAGTATTGGCCCTAAGTACAATGGACTCGGACACCGCCATCATAAAAATGATTAAACACGGCGCGAAAGGCTATGTGCTCAAAGATGCAGATCCTGCAGAACTGAAACTTGCATTTGACGAAGTAATACGACAGGGGTATTTCTATAATGAACTGATCACACGCAAGGTGATGAACAGCATCCATGCATTGGCAGATGATAAAAGCGACCTGAAAGCATTCGCGAAATTGACAGACAGAGAACTACAATTTCTTCGATTAGCATGTAGTGAGAAAACCTATCAACAGATTGCCGCCGAAATGTTCGTAAGCGAGCGTACGGTAGACGGCTACCGGGAAGCCCTGTGCAAAAAGCTCAACCTGAATACCCGGGTGGGCCTGGTCATGTTTGCTATTAGAAATAATATCGTGCAGTTATAACCTTATTACGGGAAAAACACCCTCCCCATTTCCGTCTTTAATCCCGTTGTTACAGACATGCGTCCGGGTTAGTTTTGGTAAAGCAATATTTTATTCTTTACTAAACTTATGATCATGTTTGTAAAATCTCTATTGACAGCACTGGTCTCCTTCGCACTTTGCAACAGCATTTCGGCAACACCGGCCTTTCATCCCTTAAGGGCTCCTATTCCCACTACCCCAACAGATACTGTTCCTGCCCCGGTTTACACCCCTTCTGGACCAGCAGCTGTAGAAGTAGCAGGGGAAGACGACGATACAAAAAGCGTACTCACCCCTTTACTGAGCTACAACTTTTCCAGTGGTAAAAACAACCTCTCCAATCTTACACCCGTTATCAACTACGGATGGATCAAGACAATCGGAAAAGCATTCTGGGGCCGGGCTAAATGGGAACTAGCCATTAATCCTTATTCGGCCGGACAAATAGATGTGAAGGATTCGGCCAACTATCTCCCCGCCCTCATGCTGCCTGGCATTGCGGGTATCAACATCAACAACTTTTTTACGTTCAATGAAAATGGTAACGGGCATTTTATTCTCTTCCCCGTAAATTTCGCATTAAAACTGAACACTAATTTCCAGGACTCAGGCCGGATTATCGCACAGTATAATGTTCGCTGTGGCATGGGGTTCCGGTATGATGATCATTTCCAGGTAGGGATACAACATACCTGGGCATGGCATAACCTGACGTCGGAATCGGAAGAGAGTTTTAGAAAGGTATTCAATACAGAGAAGAGCCGGATCTCATATGTGACGGTGGTATTCGAAACTTATTTCAATACCTCGCATGAGGCCAATACAGATGCGGATGGTAATGACAAAAGCAATGTGTTATTCGTGGAGTGGAGATGCCTGACAAACAGGAATGATTTCAGAGGATTTCCTAATGACCGTATTCTCACACTTGGGTTCAGGAAAACGCTGAACCTTTCTAACCTCAGCCTCGCTCCAGGAGCAGCGGCCAGAAGCAGAAACGCGGCCAGATGAAAAAGTTGATCATTGCACTCCTGCTATTCCACATGGTAGCCTGCACGCCACCTGATGTACCTGGGGGACTACTACTACCCGAACCGGATTCACTCAAGGAGTTTCCGCTGGCTGCATCTTCCGGACGCCGGGTAGAACTCCGGCCGGCAGTGGATATGGAACCAGTGCTGCCTCCGGCAGGTGATCAGGGGAAACAGGGATCCTGTGTGTCGTGGGCATTGGGGTATAACCTGTTCAGCTATTATGAAAGAGCATATGCAGGATTAAAGGATTATGGCATCTCCCAGGGCATACCTGATCCACGAAAAGTGTATAGTCCCGCGTTCATTTACAATTACCTGAAGCAGCAGGTCATACCTACGGACTGTCAGCGGGGTATTTTCTTCAAAGATGCATTTCACATCATCATGGACAAAGGTAATTGTCAATGGGCCGACTTCCCCTATCATTCGGTGCAGGATGGTTGTATGGGGGGTGTAACGACGGCCAGCATTGAGGGTGCCAGCAAACATAAAGGGTACCGCTTTCAGCGGATCACGAAATCGGAATATGATTTTAAAGTGCAGGTGCAAAGTGGGTACCCGGTGATTATTGGGGTCTATACTTCGGAGAGTTTGTATGATGATGGGAAAAATGCGGATACCAGCCGAAAGTTTATCTGGAACCCGGCGCAGCGGGATAAATGGGAATACCACGCCATGCTGGTGGTAGGGTACGATCAACAGTATTTCAAACTAATGAACTCCTGGGGAGCAGACTGGGGGAATAAAGGATTTGTGTGGATACCTTATAAGAAACTACTGGACCGGACGGTGGAGGCTTATACAGCAGAGAAGCTCATACCAGAAAGAGGCCTTGCCGCTATAAAGTTCGCCATGGATTCTACTATTAAGCACCGTAAGCATATGAGTTTAAAATTACCGGATAACTCAGTCATTGCCTTTGATAATTTCTCGATGAATCTGAGTAAGGTGAATGCATCTGTTTCATTTAGCATTTTTGATTCGACCTCTCAGCATCCTTATAGAGGGTATTTGCAGGAGGGCGAGCAGAAGCAGTTTTATATATCGGATTCCCTGGTGACGATCTATTCTGATTTTACCAATAATAAGGTAAGGCCGGTTCATATGAACATGAAGATAGATAGTGGTGTTGTAGATGAGAATATCAAAGGGATTGATTCGATGCTGCGGGAGAATTACAGCTATCTGAAAAATAAAAAGAACCTGACGGAAGGGGATAAAAGAATGCTGAAAGAGTTTGTGAATTGGGAGGGGAAATATAGGATGGTGTCCAGTACCAGTGATAACAATGACAGTGTAAACTGGAAATTATTGGCTGTTCTGCTTTCCCTGATACCATTAGGCGTGTGGGCTTTCCGACAATGGAGAAAAACCCGGTCGTAGTGAATGGTTTTCATTAAAAATATATTTGCGTAGTTAAATGACTACACATATATTTGTACACAAATACCTTCACCCATGATAATCAGAAGAGACGTGTTTCAGGCCATTGCGGACCCGACCAGAAGAGCTATTTTAATGCTGGTGGCGTCACAGGCGATGACTGCCGGATCTATTGCCGCTAACTTTAATACTGCGAGACCGACCGTGTCAAAACACCTGGCTATTCTCACGGAATGTAATTTGCTTGAGCAACAGCAAAATGGCAGGGAGATCTATTATCACCTGAACCCAAATAAGATGAAAGAAATTGCAGATTTTATTGAACCGTTCCGGAAACTATGGGATGACAGGTTCAATAAGTTGGAGGATATTATGAAAACCTACAAAAAGAAATAGGGCAACCATTCTTTAAGTATTTACAATAGCGTATAAGCGGGAAGACATTACGAAACCTACAAAAAGAAATAAATGGAACTGAAGACTAAAATCCACGCTGAAGATGGTCAACAGCAACTCACCATTACGAGGGAGTTTGAACTGCCAGTAGAACTGTTATTCAAAGCATATGAAGATGCTGATATTGTAGCACAATGGATGAACACAAAAGTTGTAAAACTGGAAAATAAAAAATCCGGTAGCTGGCAGTTTGATACCAGCGATGGGGAAGGTAATATCGTCTTCACGGCAAGTGGGGTGTATCATGAGTTTGTGCCGAATAAAAAAATCACCCGCACTTTTGAGATGGGGAATGCACCTTTTGATGTGCAACTGGAATTCCTGGAATTTGAGGCTTTGGATGAAGATAACAGCAAACTCACTATGCAGATTGTATATAGATCGGGAGCATTGAGAGACCAGCTATTGAAATTGCCTTTCAGACAAGGTTTAAATATGGCACATAATCGCTTACAGGAAGTCGTTGATAAATTAAAATAACAATACCAGGCATGCTGAAATCACCTTTCAAAAAAGGTCTAAACATTGCACTCAATCAATCATAGAAAGTAGTTAAAAATTTAAAATAACCGTATGAGTACTGAACTGCTGAAAATATTAAAAGCCCGTTTTGAGAAACATACAAATCGCCACAAAGGAATTGAATGGGCAAAGGTGGAAGCAAAACTAATTGCCAGTCCGAAAAAATTAAAAGTTCTTGATATTATGGAAGAAACTGGCGGAGAGCCGGATGTGATAGGATTTGATAAAATAACAGGGGAATATACTTTCGTAGACTGTTCGCCAGAAAGCCCAAAAGGCCGCAGAAGTGTGTGTTATGATCAGCAGGCGCTGGATGAAAGAAAGGAAGCAAAGCCAGCGGATAGTGCTACTGAGATGGCGGCGGCAATAGGGATAGCGTTGCTAACTGAGGAGGAATATAGGGGGCTGCAGGAGCTGGGGGAGTTTGATCTGAAAACTTCCAGTTGGCTGGCTACGCCACCTGCTATCAGGAAATTAGGTGGGGCGATCTTTGGGGATCGCAGATATGATCGGGTATTTGTTTATCACAATGGGGCGCAATCCTATTATGCAGCAAGGGGGTTTAGGGGATCATTGAAAGTGTAAACTATAAAAGAAACGCCTCACAAAGGTCTGTCATCTGCTTCGCAAGCGTTACAGTATCCAACGCATAGCTCACCTGCGTGAAGGATACCAGTTTGGTATTCGGGCCTAAAATCTTCCTGCTTAATCTATCAACACGATACAATAAAAAGGAGAAACCCGCTTCAGCATTGAGCTAAAGCGGGTTTCTCCTTTTTATTAGTTAAATATTAAAACTTAAACATCTTGCCTAAATCATTCAGGTCTACATCTCCGTCGGCATCTTTATCCAGGCCAATTTTAGCCCCTAAACTGCTTAAGCCACTAAGGCCGCCACCGCCGCCGAGAGATGCTAAGATCTCCTGTATACCTCCCTGTCCACGCAGTGCATTCAGGATACCAGGAATCAGTGTAGCTGCAATGGAGGTAGCTACCTGACTATTGATACCGAACTTCTGCATGATATTAGTGGCAAAGTTATTCTCCATGTCTTTTGTTTCAGGCGTGTCGCCATTGGAGGATAACATTTCAGTGATCTTGTCGGTCTGACCGCTGCTTACCAGACCCGTTACTTTAGAGAGGATGACATTCTTCAGTTCTTCCACAACGCCCTGGTTGTGTTCATTTGGTATTGCGGGGTTGTCAGCTACACTTTGCTGACTATACTGCTGGATCAGAGATGATAATTGCTCGAACATATGTATCAATTTTGAACAAAGATAATTTTTAAAAGGATAGCGTTTTCGCTTCGTTATGTGAAGTATTTATTTCCTCCTTTTCAGGAACTTTTACATGCCTCATTAATAGCGCCTTCACATCCTTAAACATTAATGCAGACCTGGAATCTCCGCGCTGCACGTCTACTTTAAAATTCCACATTTGAATACTATCTGCATGCATTACATATATTCCCCATGCAGGTAAGTCGCCAAACATGGTGAATTCCGGGTAGCCTGCCGCATTTTCCGGTACTTCATTGATCGGACCTTTTACATGCTCGCCGGGGTAGATTACTTCAACATCTATCAACTGCACATTTTTCAAAGGATGCCCTGGCAAACCTGCTATCACCATCGGTAGTACATATTGAACCGGCATCTTCGGCAAAGGCCCTTCCTGCGGATACCCGATGTCAGGCTTGCCTGCCGGGATTTCCGCCTTTACTTTTTCAATTACAATATTATTGACCGTACTATACCTGTCATCCTTATTGCGCTTCCCCAATCGTATAAAAAGGGCATTGCCGGTATTCAGGGCCCGTACATCAATCACATGCACGTTCTCTATAAATCCCCCATCTACCGCCTCCAAAGCAATAGCTGAACGATAAGTATCAAACACCGTAATGTTCTTTACCACAATATTCTTAAACCCACCCAGTGATCCAGTTCCTAATTTAAACCCATTCGCACTGGACCGCAGCGTACAATTTTCGACAGTCACATCCTCACAACTCCGCGCCCCATTTTCTGACTTCAGACATATTGCATCGTCTGCCGCATTGAAATAACTGTTCTTAATCACTACATCCTTTGAATCAACAATATCTACCCCATCATTGTTCCAGTAAGCCGTACTTTCTACATTAATCCCATCTATCACCACATGGGTACACTCTTTATAGTTCTGCACCCAACAGGCTGAATTCTTTAAGGTCACTCCCTTTATCCGTACCCCCGTACAGTTTTCAAAGTACAACAGGTTAGGTCTGTTTTTCTCTGTAGGTCTTTTTTTCAACCACTCCTCATCCACGATCTTTCCCTCACGCAGACATTGAATGGTATTTTCTACCAGTTCCCTACCCTGTCCATCAATCATCCCCTCTCCTGTAATCCCCACATTTTGCTGCCCTATACACACAATCAATGCCGGACCGCTGTAGTGCATCCTCTCCGTACTCCCGAACAAAATGGCATCTTTATTCAAATGTAATGTGACATTATTTTTTAATTGCAAAGGGCTGGTCAGGTACATCCCCGCAGGAATGATTACCGTGCCGCCCTTAAGGGTAGCAGAATCAATCGCTCGTTGTATAGCATTGGCGTTATCAAAATTCATCGACGACTTTGCTCCAAAGCGGGTAATAGGAAATTCCTTTTGTGCCAGGGCCTTCAAACTCAGGAAAGCCAGCAATAATGTGACAGTTCTTTTCATTCCACAATAAATATAATATCTTTTACCTTGCGATCCACAATAGACACCAACCTCCATTCAACCCATAGGCCAACGCATCACCAGGCAGCTCATGAAATACAACCGGCACCTATAACCCTGCCTTTGCGGCTTCCCAGCCAATGATCGCCGTTTTTCGTGTAGTCCCCCACATATATTCTCCGAATGTACCACTGGATTGTATCACCCTGTGACAGGGAATTAAATATGCTACGGGATTATTGCCAATGGCTGTTCCCACTGCCCGCGTTGCAGTCGGATTACCGATATTGGCCGCGATCGCACCATAGGTAGACAATTTCCCTAAAGGTATTTTCAATAAACTCTCCCATACCTTTAGTTGAAAATCCGTTCCCCGCAGGTGTAGTTTAATCTCAGGCAGTTTAGTCCAGTCATGCTGAAAGATGAACAATGCATTTTGTTGTAACAAATCCAGTTTGCGTACAAAAACAGCATTCGGGAATTTCACTTTAAGATCTTCCAACGCCCGCACTTCGTCCGCATCAAATGCCATATAACAAACACCCTTTGGTGTAGACGCCACAATCAGGCTCCCAAACGGACTCTCAGCAAAACTATAATTGATCACCAGATCTTTGCCGCCATGTTTATATTCTGCCGGGGTCATACCTTCAATCCCAATAAATAAATCATGTAAACGACTGGTACTCGACAGCCCGGTTTCATATGCGGCATCAAAAATAGTCGTTTCCTTCAGCATCCCCTTGGCATATTCCAGGCTGATGTATTGCAGAAATTTTTTGGGACTTGTACCCGCCCATTCTGTAAACATCCGCTGGAAATGGGCCGGACTCAGGTGCACACTTTCTGCTACCGCATCCAGGTTCGGTTGCTCCCGAAAATGGGTCCTGATATAGTCAATTGCCTCCGCGATCCGGGAATAATTGATATGCTCCTGTATTTTCATAATACAAATGTCCTGATTTCTGTCATTACAGAAAATCCGGAATATGCGTTTATCTTTGCAACTTTTATATAGAAAATAAACCATTTATGAGTACAACTATTACGCCTGCATTAAGAGAGCGCAGTAACGGCACATGTGAGCTGTGCACTGGTGAAGATGCCTCGATAGCCTTTGCTGTGAGTCCCAAAAACAATGATGCGATTGAAAATGAAGTTGCGATTTGCAACACCTGCGCTGCCGCCATGGAAGATGCAGCTGCAGCTATGCACTGGCATGTACTGGCTGGTAGTATCTGGAATCCGGAGCCTAGCGTACAGGCCCTGAGTTATCGCCTGCTTTACAAACACAAAGACCAGGAATGGGCAGCCGAAATCATAAATGGTGTAGAAATAGATGAATCAGTGAGCCACTGGGCACTGAGCGCATTCGAAGTAAAAGCCGTTCATCGTGACAGCAATGGTACTGAACTGGAACACGGCGATACCGTGGTACTGACACAGGGACTGAATGTAAAAGGCGCCAACTTTATGGCACCCAAAGGAACGATTGTACGTAAAATCAGATTAGTCAGTGACAATCCCGAACAAATAGAAGGAAAGATCAATGAACAAACCATTGTGATCCTAACGAAATATGTTCGTAAATCATAATAAAAAAACCTGCGAAATTCCGCAGGTTTTTTTATTAGTATAAAACAATTATCCCGCCCCACTGTTTCTATTACATCAAAACCAATTGTCCTCCCTGGCCTGCCATTTAAAAAATGAATTCCGCCATGTAAGAATTGAACATTGCCCCCAGCAGGCATTTGTAACATATTTGCATGTAGTTGCAGTTAATAAATGAAGTAGCATCGGGGTACACAAACAAGTGGTGCTGACGTGGCAGAGGCTTTTGCTGTAGAAGGTAAAATTTCGTCTTACAGTGCCGGCGATGTACTCGTCATCTCTACTGAGGATGACCGCACTGTAGCCCTTTCTTCCGAACCATACTCTACGCTCGTCGCTGGTGTGTATGCCACCAAACCTGGTGTGCTACTCACCGAAGACGAGGAATTAAAAGATGAACTGACCGACCAAGTGCCAATGGGTGTGATCGGCGTAATACCAACCAAGGTATGTGGTGAAAATGGTGCTATCAAACGTGGCGATCTGCTGGTAACTTCCAGCAAAGCGGGTCATGCTATGAAAGCTGATATTGACAAGGTAAAGCCTGGTCAGGTGATCGGTAAAGCACTGGCTAATTTTGATGGCAATGGTACAGGCGTCATTAAAGTACTGGTAAGTATCAAATAATGGAGACCTATATTATGTTGTAGTTTTGAAAAAGCGTCTGCCCCATTAGGCAGACGCTTTTTTTGTATATTAACGTATGATTTATGCGCTAACCTGTGGCAGTATTTTTTTACTGTCTTTTTTACTGGCCAGTACCGCAGGAAAGGTAAATTTGCCGGCAAATCGCTGGTTGGGAGCTTTTTTCTTTTGTGTAGGATGTGCTATCGCCTCTATGATTGTCCCGGCCCGGTGGATACCGTTGACAGAGCTTACTCGTTTTGCCATGGCACCCTCCCTTTATTTCTGTGTACTGCATTATACAAAGGGGTTTAAGAAAGCAGCCTACTGGCATTTCTTACCGGCAGGGTTGTTTTTTATTTTTACTGTACCTGAAATCATTTGCAACAGACATCTCTTTTCCTTACCTGCATCCTACTCACCCGTCTTTGGCTGGATCATGGCCAGAGTTATAAAGGTGCAGTTATTCCTATACGTCTCCCTGTCTATTTACCGCCTCATGAAGCACCCTATGCATTTGCCCTGGCTCCGATATTTGCTATGGAGTATCTGTTGCCTGATGCTCATCTGGTTCAGCGGTCTTAATCAATATGCGGTAGTGATGGCAATTTTCGGAATTGGATTTTTGGCTATCAGGCAAAAGGATTATCAGCCACGTCCGGTTCAGACTCCCATTCCTGATGATTTAAAAGCCCGTCTGGAAGATTTAATGACCAGACAAAGGGTTTATACAGACAGCGACCTGAACCTACCCTTATTGGCCGAAAAAATGGAGATAAGTGTCCATGACCTGTCCGCATTATTAAACAACGGCTATGGCCAGAACTTCAATCAATTCATCAATACCTACAGGATCACATTGGCCAAGGAGCTCCTGCTTTCAGAAAGACATGCCCACCTGAGCATACTGGGAATTGCCTTTGAAGCAGGCTTTAATTCCAAGACCACCTTCAATACCACCTTCAAAAAAGCGACCGGTCTATCCCCTTCGGACTGGAAAAAAAGTGGTTCGGAAATATAGTTCGGAACGCCGAAAACCAATCCCCATGGTAGTATTGTGAAAAAAAACATGAGAAAAATTCCGCTTTCCATCCTGAGTGGATTATTAGCATTAGCAGTTTTCAGCAGGATTGCCATGAGGTATTTTAACTTTTTACCAATGCCCTGGATGTGGGGATTGACAGCATTGCTAAGTATTATATTAATTATTAAACCATCGAAACAATGGATCTGCTTTGCCATCTCCTTTGACCTGATTGTTTTTGGCTGGCAAAAACTTTTTCATCAACAGGCCAACGTTCCCCAATCGGTACTCGACCTGCCATTTAGCTCCCTGCCTGCCGATACGGTTAACTGGGCTTATTTCCAGTATTCTTATCCCTATATGGTGGCCATTGCGCTGACCCAGATAATCTGTTCCTTCCTGTTGTTATTCAGAAGCACCCGGCTATTGGGTTTGATCATGTTGATCCCTGTCTTATTGAATATCATGATGATAGATGTTTTTTACAAGATTGGTATGGGAGCATTGCTTCACGCAACTATTTTATTTGCCGGAGTCATCTATCTGTTAGCGGAGTTTTATAACCAATTAAAGCAGGTATTTTTTCAAAAAAATGAATTCAATATTTATACTGTACTCGCGGCGGCTGTACTTCCATTTTTGTTAGTCGTTACCGCTCCTTCTCCAAACAAACACCCATCCATTACAGGCAAGTATAAGGTGGGGAACCATGCGCTCACCATCGTGTATTTAGAGTATTTTAATGATGTAACCCTGCAATGGGGCGATGTGAACCACCGATACACTGGTAAATACCAATACCGGGGAGATACGCTCATTGCAGGGCCGTTAAAAGGTATTATTAAAAAAGAGATGGATCATATTACATTGACGGGCACACTGGAAAAGGATTCTGTGCATCTTGACATGATCCGGTTATGACCGTCTTTCCAAATCAGTGATCAGCAAAGGATTAGTAATAGCTAATGCTGTCAGTACTTCCTCCACAGCTGTTCTTGTATTGGCTTTTTGAATCCGCCCAAGCTCAGCTGTGGTCAATCCTACTATTTGCAGGAAGGTGACCTCTCCATTCGGCGTATTGATACGACCGGCTTCCGGGTCTTTGATAAAAGCCAGACCAGTAATATCAGTATCCGTGTCAAGACGGATGGGCCCATTAGCTGGTATGTACTGAAATTCCTCAAACCATTTACCTGAAGTAAATACATAGCGGGCCAGGTTGTTCATCATATTGATCACCCAGGTTGGCTTATCCGGATCACCCGCAAATGGCTTTACACGCATGGTCAGTTCAAACCCCCATTTGCTGAATTCACCACCTGCGGCTTTTTCGTTGTAATACAATTCAGAAAAACCATAACTCACAATATGAAAATGTTCTTCCTGCTGATTACTTTTGTAAATACTTGTGCCATCAAGTGGATCTTCTCCACCTGCTGCATAGTGTAACGGTGGGGCATAATGTGCTGGTTCCTGACCCGGGTAAATTTTATCAAACACATTGTCAATGGCTGTCCAACCAACAGTATCGTCCTCGGTAAACAAACTTTTATAGGCTTCTGGTGTCATAAAAATAAAGTATGGTACGCTGAAAAAATAGCACCTTTTCCCTATATTTGCAAAAATTACGCCTACTCCAATGTGAGATCTATTTTCTATAAATAATCAGTAATCAAACCCACTTCACTAATTCTTACTGAAGAAAATAGTCCATGTTCACTTTACAACAGGTAACCTATCTGCATCCTAATAAGGATCTGCTATTCGACAATATTGACCTCACCGTTCCTACCAATGCAAAATGCGCATTGATCGGGAATAACGGTGCGGGTAAGTCCACCCTGCTCAAACTCATGGCAGGCATATTGACACCTGCTTCCGGTACAATTCATACCAGTGGCAAGCCATATTATATACCACAACATTTCGGTCAGTACAATGACCTCACGATTGCACAGGCATTGCATATCGATCATAAAATAAACGCACTGCACAGCATCCTGGAAGGCGATGTTTCCGAATCCAACATGACCTTGCTGGATGATGACTGGACCATAGAAGAAAGATGCGCAGCAGCGATATTACACTGGGGGTTACAGGACTTCACCCTCTCACAGCCTATGCACACCCTCAGTGGCGGACAGAAAACGAAAGTCTTTCTCGCCGGCATTGCCATTCATGAGCCAGACATCATCCTGCTGGATGAGCCCAGCAATCACCTGGATAGTCATGGCCGTGCCCTGCTATATGACCTGATCGAACATGCGAACGCTACCATCGTAGTCGTCAGCCACGACAGGCATTTACTGCAACTCCCCAACCAGGTATTTGAGCTGAGTAAAAAAGGTATTACCATTTATGGTGGTAACTACGACTTCTATCTTGCACAAAAACAAATAGAAAATAACGCCCTGGCTCAGGATTTAAAAAGCAAAGAAAAGGCTCTCCGCAAAGCAAAAGAAACGGAAAGGGAAACGGCAGAAAGACAACAAAAACTTGATGCACGGGGGAAAAAGAAACAGGAAAAAGCAGGGTTGCCGACTATCGCCATGAATACCTTCCGTAACAATGCAGAAAAGAGCACTGCCCGTGTAAAAGGCGCGCATGAAGAAAAGGTAGGCCAACTCGCACAGGACCTGCAGGACCTGCGCAAAGAGCTGCCCGACATTGACAAAATGAAACTGGGATTTGAAAATGCTAATTTGCACAAAGGTAAACCACTCATAAATGCGCAAGGTGTTAATTTCGGTTATCAGCATACCCCACTCTGGTCACAGTCACTCAGTTTTCAGATCAATAGCGGAGAAAGACTTTCCATCAAAGGATTGAATGGTTCAGGGAAAACAACCCTGATCAAAATGATGCTGGGACAATTGACGCCGACTGCCGGTATACTCACCAGTCAGACAGGTAAAACAGTGTATATCGACCAGGATTATTCATTGATCCATAACCACCTGAGCGTATACGACCAGGCCCAATTATTCAATCGCTCCGCATTACAGGAGCATGAAATAAAGATCCGTCTCACACGTTTTCTCTTTACAAAAGAATATTGGGATAAGCCCTGCAGTACCCTTAGTGGTGGCGAGAAAATGCGCCTGCTGCTTTGCTGCCTGACTATCGATCAGCAAGCGCCTGATATGATCATCCTGGATGAACCGACGAACAACCTCGATATTCAGAATGTAGACATTCTCACAGCTGCCATCAATGCTTATGATGGTACATTGATCGTCATTTCACACGATCAGTATTTCCTGGAAGAAGTACGTGCAGTCAGGACAATTGAGCTAAGATAATAAACCGCCCCGGCATCATCACCGGGACGGTATAACCTATGTTCAAACAATTTTATTGTACTACAATCTTGTGTGACTGACCGCCAGCGGATATGATATAAATCCCCTTAGGCCATCCTGAAACGTCCAGTTGCAACTGGTTTACATCCTGTTTCAGGAGAGTGGTGTACATGGCTTGTCCGTTCATACTGTATACACGCAGTACGGTAGGTGATTTAATACCTTGTACCTGTACATGGAGGATGTTGGTGGTTGGATTTGGAGAGGCGTTTAGTGAAAAATCAACAACTGCTGTTGTCGTTTTCTTTGCAGATGCGGTCGTTGCGGCAGTCGCATTGCCCCCATGAATCACAACTTCCCACAATGAAATGCCATAAGCCGTAGCACGTTTCAATCCCAATACACGTACGTACCTGGCATTCACCGCCGGGAAACTAATAGTTTCCGTGCCGCCAGTACCATTCGTTACGGCTTTTTGTACTGTCCAGCTAAGCGTATCCAAAGAGGTTTCAATCCGGTAACTGGTCGCATACGCGGCTTCCCATTTGATCACTACTTCTGATACAGCACGAACTGTATCCAGGTCTACCCTTACCCATTGGCTATCCTTGAATGCAGATGACCACCTGGTAGTCGAATCATTTCCGTCAAATGCATAAATGGCAGGAAAATCAGCTGTCTCAATAGAAGAAGCAACTGCCTTTTTACCTGCGGCTAAATCTTCGGACTGTAAGACGAAGTTTACCCAGTTCAGGTTGAACTGAGCACTTTCCATATAGACTTTCAGCACCTTTTTACCCGTTGTCAGCACCGGCGTAGTCACATTCACGGTAGTCCACGTCTGCCAGCCACCGGTAGTAGGTACACTGATCGTACCAGTAAAGTTCTGACCATCCAGTTCAGCATGGAAAGACTTGCCGGTTGCAGTAGTGGCCACACGCGCCTGGAAGGTATATACACCCGCTTTGGTAATATTCACTGTATATTCCAGGTATTCAGTCGTGTGCACAGCCCCCACGTCATAGCCGCCGTTTGTATCCGTACAGCTTTCAATATCTACCCCTTCAGTAGTTCTGTACTGTCCCTGTGTATTGCCTGCATCATAGTCATGATACGCCACCCCTTCGCCGCCATTATCAAAATTCTCTGCTTCTATCTTTCCGGGAATGGTCCACGCACTTCCACCATATGGGCTTTGCGCAGCATTACCGTATACTTCCAGTTCATATATAGAGTAGCCATAAGCGGTGGATCTGGCCGTACCATAAATGCGTACATAGCGACCAGTGCCACTGAGACCTGTTACATCATTGGTCAGCGTGGTATTGCCACTTACAGATTTAATCGTGGTCCAGGTACCCGCATCCGCAGAAACCTGTACCTGGTATGCGGTAGCTGATGCTGTTTCCCAGGTGATCTTAACTTCGCTGATGTCATAATTCGCACCCAGGTCTACATACACCCACTGCGGATCGCTATAATCGGAGGACCAGCGGGTGGTGTAACTGCCATCAGTAGCATTACCTGCTACATAGGTTGTACTGGTTTCTACTGAAGAAGCTATGGCAGTTTTGCCTTTGGCCAGATTCTGCGGCACTGGTGTGTTACCGGAACATACGGTACCTAAGGTGCTGTAAATAGAATTGATATCACCATATTCAGAGGCAATATCCCAGATCATAATTCCACCTGCAGTGGATTTGGCCAGTGTGGATTTCTGGATATGCTCTGCCGTATTATTGTCTGAACTATAAAATGGTACACCCAGCATACGTTTGCTTTGCGGTACGCCCCTTGATGTCCAGTAAGACATAGAACTGCTGGCCAGGCTGTAATCACCATAGCACATGATGTTCACGAGATCCAGCATAGAGACGTCATCATAGTGATCGCCATTGTTGGCTGCACTCTCGGAAACCGCGGCGGTAAACAGTTTGCCCATGCCGTGGATCTTAGTACCCAGGGTCGTCGCCAGAGCATTCCACTTAGCCTTGGTAGTGGGGTATTCCCAATCCAGGTCAATGCCGTCCAGGTTGTACTGACTGATCAGGTTTCCGCAGGCCGTGGCGAGGTTATTGATATAAGTGGTATTACCGGAAATGGTTTCGAATGGCGTGTTGCCTGGAGAAGAATCCAGCCAGCCACCGATAGACAACAACACTTTTACATTGGCTGCATGTGCCCGGGTCACCAGGTCGGTCAATGAAGCGCTATTGTCCACACCACCAATTTTACCATCGGTGCCCGGAATGGCAAATGCATACATAATATGCGTGTATCTGGTATAGTCGATCTTCGAAGGGCTGTTGATGTAGTAACTACCTCCGGCTACCCACGAAGGGTAATACCCTATGATGTTGTAACATGATACCTGTGAGAAGCATTTCACAGAGAGCATGACGAGGAATAAAAGAATGATTACTTTGAGTTTTTGCATCATGAGATGTTTAATGGTTTTTCTGTTGAATGAGGGAAATTGATGAACATAGGTATGATTCAAATATAATTGTTTATAATGTATTATCAAACCAGATATTAATATGAATGGCCTGTATAAATCGGGCACCAGCGGGCTTGTACTGCCAGTTCCCAACAAAGCTGCTTTCCCGCCGGCGTACCGGGATAAGAGCCGGCTTACTTACTATTCCAGTTTGTTTAACAGCATTGAAATCAATAGCTCATTCTATAAATTACCTAAAGGTAGTACGGTAAAAAAATGGACGGAAGAGGTGCCGCCTCATTTCGTATTTACTTACAAATTATGGCAGGAAATTACCCATATAAAAGGGTTAGCATTTAATCCCGGAGATGTGTTAAATTTTATGACTGTCATTGACCAGGCAGGGGATCAGAAAGGTTGTTTGCTGGTACAGTTTCCACCTTCCCTGACGATCGATGGTTTTGGTCAGGTGGAATCACTGCTGTCGCTAATTTCCGGGTGGAAGGTAGCGTTGGAGTTCCGGCATTCCAGCTGGTACATCAGCGAAACGTTTGAATTGGCCGACGAATACGGCGCCAGTATAGTCCTGCACGATATTCCGAAATCAAAAAATACCCGGTTAAATAACAAGGCCAATTTTGTTTATCTTCGGTTTCACGGTCCCGCTGGCGATTATAAGGGTGGTTATACCCATGCTCAGCTGGAACAACATGCTTTACAGATCAAAGAATGGATGAGAGAAGAGAAAGAGGTGTATGTGTATTTCAATAACACCATCGGGGATGCAATTACAAACCTGATGACATTGAATGCATTGATCGGTTAAACGGGAAAAAATATCCCTATATATGAAAAAGTTTATCGCAACCATTTGTTGCTGTTGCGCCCTGTACCAAAGTTACGCCCAGGACAGTGTCCTCTTTAAAAGGCTGGCGCAGGCAGAAAACTGGCAGGACATTATCGCTGCTACCACAGCACCTGATACCCTATCGGCTCCGGCATTGAATATCCTTGGCATTGCTTATCAAATGTTATCACAGGATAGTATGGCGATCTCCATCTTTGACAAGGCCAGTGCCAGATCACCAAAAGATCCCCGCTCCTATTACCTGAAAGGCACTTTGCTCAATTTGAGACAGCAATACAGGGAGGCGATTCCCGTATTTGAAAAGGCACAGGATTGCGATGTCAGTGCCCGCAACTATGTAGGATTGAGTGTTGCCTATCGTGGTTTAAAAAAAATCCCTCAGGCGCTAGAAGTATTAACCAAAGCAAGCGAACTACCTGATGACGACGGGCATGCCAATGTCATGATTGGCCAGATCTATACAGAACAGAATGATAATGAAAAAGCGCTGGCTGTATATTACAAGGTGAAAGATAAACTGGCAAAAGATGGGGAGGATTACCAGACGGCCTGTATCGGCATCTGTGATCTTGAAATCAAAGAAGGCAGACATGAGCTGGCCTTGCCGGTAGTGCAGGAATTGTTGGAAATAGACACGGCGAATTATGTAGCGATGACCAAAATGATCCAGATCTGCTATCACGATAAGGATTATATAACGGGCGAACGATACAAGGCGAAATTGTACGCGGCACAGCGGGACGGTAAACTGGACGGAGAGCTGAATGACAGGTTTTGTCTAGACAGATTTAAATGGAATAAGAAAGATGTGGTTGTATACGAAAGATATGAGCATGGTACATCCGACAAAAATTATAACAAGATCATCTTTGTGGTCATGGCTACCCCCGAAGCGGTTGAAATGACGATCCAGACAGAATATACTCTTCCTGTTGAGGAAAGCAACCCTTATTTACTTTGCGGAACGGATAATGATGGGCATAACAACTACGGGGTGAGATTCGGTGACAATACACCGTATGAAGAACTGAAAACGGCCGTGCTGAAAATCCTGGATAATAAAAAACAAGCTGTAGCGGGTAGTGCTCATTAGGATTATCTTTGCCATTCAATTTTCATTGTCATGGCAAAACAATCACAGGTGATCATACCTGCATCCGGATACGATTTTCTGGAGAAATTAAGAAAGAATAATAACCGCGAATGGTTTAATGAGCATAAAATGACTTACCAGCAGGAGCTGCAGCATATTGAAAACTTTGCTGAAGCCCTGTTGGCCAAAATGAATGTACACGACCTGATTGAAACCCCATCAGGCAAAAAAAGCCTTTACCGCATTTATAGGGATACCCGTTTTTCACAGGATAAAACACCTTACAAAACACATTGGAGTGGGAGCTTTAAACGTGCGACAAAACAGCGCAGGGGTGGGTATTATTTTCATATAGAAAAGGGGAACAGCTTTGTAGCAGGTGGATTCTTTGGCCCTGTACCGGCAGACCTGAAACTGATCAGGGATGACATCGCCTTTGATCCTGCACCTTTGCAGAAAATCATCCACAGTAAAGCATTCACTGCTGCTTTTGGCACATTACAGGGGGAGCAGTTAAAGACGGCTCCTAAGGGGTATCCTGCGGATCATGAAGCCATAGATCTGTTGAGGTATAAACAATATCTGCTGATCAGGAGGTTTACGGATGAGGAAGTAATGGAAGCGTCTTTCCTGGAAGAAGCCAATAAAACATATAAGGCGATGCGCCCGTTTTTTGATTATATGAGTGAGGTACTGACCTCTAATGGCAACGGGGAATGATTCAGGACTACCGTAATTCATTAAGATTTTTTATCTTACCAATATGAAGTATTTCTTTCTTGCGCTTTTGCTCCCAACTTTCGTCTTCGCCCAGCACGACCAAAAACTGGAAAAAGGCCTCCGCGAAGTGATCTCCGGTTTTCACGGGGATGTAGGTATTTATGTCCGTAACCTGAAAACCGGCCACTATGCCGAAATCAATGCAGACAGCATCTTCCCTACCGCCAGTATCGTAAAGGTACCTATATTGGTAGGTGTATTTGACAAGATAGAGAAAGGAGAACTCCAATACCACCAGCCACTCGTATACAGGGACAGCGCCAAATACGGCGGCTCTGGTATAATGCAATATTTCAAAGACAGTTCAGAAACAGAGCTCAGCGTACTCCTCGCCCTCATGATGTCGTACAGTGACAACACAGCTTCCCTCTGGAACCAGGCCCTTGCCGGTGGTGGCGAACGTATTAACCAGCTCATGGAGCAATACGGACTGCACGTCACAAAGGTGAACTCCCGTACAGCCGGCAGACAGGAAATATGGAAAATCTACGGCTGGGGCATGACGACTCCCCGTGAGATGACCACCCTGATGATCAAAATCCGCAATGGAGAAATCATCAGTAAATCTGCTTCTGAAAGAATGTACCGGCTCATGACGCATCCTTATTATGACGAAGGAGCTATCTCCGCCATTCCTCCCTATGTACAGGCTGCTCACAAATCAGGCGCTGTAGACGAATCAAGATCAGAAGTCGTGTATGTAAATGCCCCACATGGGGAATATGCCTTCTATATCGGCACGAAGAATATTGCCGATAAAAGCTGGACAGATGACAATGAAGCGTCTATCCTGATAAGGAAAGTCTCCAAATACCTGTGGGAATACTTTGAAAAGAAAAAGGCATGATATTTAGACTACAAAAAACATGATCCGTCATATATTTCGCATTTTACTGGGCTTATTTTTGATTTTCGCAGGTGTTGGGCACCTGAGTTTCGCCCGATATGAATTCCAGGCACAGGTGCCTTCTTTTGTGCCATTGAATGCAGATTTAGTGGTACTGCTCTCCGGGGTAGTAGAAATTCTGATCGGCCTTGCCCTGATATTTGTACGAAAATACCGCGTACAGGTAGGCTGGCTGATTGCGCTATTCTTTGTCCTGGTATTCCCGGGCAATATTGCACAGTACATACATCACAGGGATGCATTTGGGCTGAATACAGATAATTTAAGGCTGATAAGACTGTTCTTCCAGCCGGTATTAATTCTTTGGGTTTTATGGAGCACAAATGCATTACGACGATTTTCCTGATTTAGTATACACATTACCTACCCCGGTTTAAACACCACCATAAAAACACCCCTGCTCCTGCTGTGGAATTGTTGACATATGGCCTGTCTTTTGTCTTACAATTCTAAACTCAAACATATGACCAGGCAAATCACAATTAACTTAGATGGGCAACAGTTTATGCTGGACCTGGAATTCGAACAACGCGATCATTCCATCGTCTATCATGTAACTCCCAACAAGCATTTCAGTAACCTGATCCCGGCAGGATTTGAAATGATTCAAAATGATTTTGATAAGGAGAGTGCTCCTACTTATGATGAATCAGGTTTAAGCGAACAGAGCAGACAAATTGCTGAAACAATCAGTCAGCAAATCAGTATGTTGCCACCTCAGTTCAGAGGCGGAAAACCTGTTGAAGCATAACGCATGACATTTGCAGGAGATCGCTGTTGGGCCAGTTCGTTGGCCATAAATTGCATATAAGGACGGATATGCCTGAAGAACAGACGGTAACCTTCACAAAGGTAATTGAGACCATCTGACTGCCTGTTCTTCGGGCATTCCCCTCTACAATATTTATAGACATCACATGTGCCACAGGCTGCCGGGAGCAGCCTGAACTTATTTAAGCCAAAAGCCTGCTGCTTATCTGAATGCATCATCTCCTGCAGCCCCCCTGTCAATACATTCCCTATTTTATACTGCGGCTCCACAAAATGATCACAGGCAAATACATCGCCGTTATGTTCGATTACAATCGATTGTCCGCAATAATCATTGAATACGCAACTCCCTGCCGGCACACCTACCTCATTTGCCAGTGCAGCGTCAAAAACAGGCACGAAATACCGGCCTACATCTCTCTTTACCCACTCGTCGAAGATGTTGCTCATAAACTGCCCAAACTCCAGTGGATTCACAGCTTCTTTTTTGCCCACTAATGGAATAAACTGCATGTACTCACTTCCTTCTCTTTTCAGAAACCGGTATACTTCCATCGGCTTCCTTACATTTAAATCGTGTACAACAGTCAGCGTATTGAATTCTACCCTATGTTTTAGTAATAACCGTAAGCCCCGCATCACCTGTTTAAAGGTGGCTTTTCCTCCTTTATTTACTCTGTATGGGTCATGTAATTCTGCCGGACCATCAATAGAAATTCCTACCAGGAAATTGTTATCTCTGAAGAAACGACACCAGTCATCCGTGAGCAAAGTGCCATTCGTCTGAAACGAATTCGTGATCACCTTTCCGTTCCTGTATTGTTTTTGTAACTGCAGGGCCTTTTTATAAAAAGGGATGCCCTGCAAAGTTGCTTCACCTCCCTGCCAGACAAAATCTACCTGCTGGCTGGGTTGCTCCCGGATATAGTTCCGGATGTATGCTTCCAGCACCGTATCATCCATATACGGTGTGTCCTTTTCCAGGTAATAACAATAAGAACATTGCAGATTGCAGGTAGCACCCGCAGGTTTTGCCATTAAATTGAAAGGAATTTGCATCATAACAGCAAACCTAGTAGAAAAAACGGGTGTAAACTATGACGGCGATCATTCACCCACAGCGGATTACAGGCTTTTTAACAGTAAATAACAATCCAATTTTGACTCTGGCACACTTTTCTCATTTACTTAATCAGAAGTTTAAAAAAACGCCTGCAGACGCCAACTTAAACAACCTTTATTGATCACAGTTTATTCAAACCTAATCATCATGAAAACGTTTAAATATTTCATCATCGCAACATTATTTATCGGTACTATCAGCTTAAGTAGCTGTCTGGTTGAACGTGGTCCTGGTTATGGTCCTCCACATCATCATCATTACCATGGTGGTGGCGGTTACTATCGCTACTAATAGTCTCGTACTTTTAATATTTAGCAGAAGGCTGGGATGCTTATTGGGTAGGCATTCCGGCCTTTTCTTTATATTGCGGGCATGAAAAAGCCCCAATTGTTATTACTCCACGGCGCCATTGGCGCCTCACAGCAGCTAACGGCGATCGCCGAAGCATTGTCTCCACATTATACTATCCACTTATTTGACTTTCCCGGACATGGCGGACAACCATTACCGGAGGAGCCATTTTCTATTGCACTTTTTGCTGAAGCTGTCGCAGATCACATCCGCTCACAGCAACTGGAAGATCTCACGATTTTTGGCGCCAGTATGGGAGGATATGTTGCCTTGCATTTAGCGGCAGCACATCCTGCTCTTGTGGACCGGATCATCACACTTGGCACAAAATTCCATTGGGATCCTCCTACGGCTGAAAAGGAAACGAAGATGCTCAATCCGGAGACGATGCTGGCGAAAGTACCCGCATTTGCGCAGGCGCTGGAGAAAATGCATGCGCCGAATGACTGGAAAATTGTTGTAAAAAAAACAGCAGAAATGATGCTGGCTATGGGTACGCACAATCCATTACAACCTGATGACTACAAAAACATCTCTACCCCTACATTGATCTTATTAGGAGACCGCGATCGGATGGTGTCTTTTGAAGAAACGTTACAAACCTATAAATTACTGCCGAATGCAGGTTTGGGTGTTTTACCCCATACCCCACACCCGGCAGAACTGGTGAATGCGCAGCTGCTGGCTACCATTATTTTAGCAAATCAATCCAGCAAAAAGCCCATCGCGGGATAGTTCGGATCTTCATAGCCGGGGATCTTATCCTCACGGGTAGGTTCCCCGTAAATCATTCCCAGCTTTCGACTGTCGTATTTTATCCAGGGGCTTTTGCCTTTGATAAAATTCACCCAGTCTGTATGGATTGTTTGCTGCAACGAAGGATTTTCCAGTGGTTGCTGGCTGCCCCATATGTAACCCAGCTCCTGCCCGTGGGTAGCGGGGTTGCCATGACTGGGCTGTTCGAAGGAGTACAGCCATACGTTAGCTTTTTGTGCGCTGAGTACATTGGCAAGACGATAAGTATGCAGCTGGTACATAATGCGGCTGAGTGTTTGTATTTTACCAGCAGTATCCGGTGGCAGCTGTACCAGATCCCCATTTTTACCAAACCAATCCCTGAGCGCCTGTCTATCCCCATGGTATAATCGTTTGTCAGCATTCATAAACACCAGGGCTTCTGCTTTATTGCTGCCGAGTAAGACCCGTACATTTTTTACAGGGTGCTTTTTTAGCCAGTTGTATGCATCGCTGAAAACGATCTTATCATCCGCCATAGGGCCGAAATAATTCGTACCAGAAGCTCCTTTTAACACCTTTGCCTGTGCAGTGATGATGTCATTCACAGATAAAGTGAGGAGTTGTCCGGGATCAGCAATATGTAAAGTATCCATGAGGCACTGCCTGATAGCTTTGGCCGTAGCAGTATCCCTGATACAGTTTACGCCACCGCTTTCGAGTACCAGTTGCTGATATTTGCCTTTGGCAGCAGGAGTCACCAGCAGTACACTGGTCAGTTTTGCACCTGCTGATTCCCCCATTACAGTTACCCGATCCGGATCACCGCCAAATGCGGCTATGTTTTCTTTGATCCATTGCAGGGAGGCTACCAGATCCAGCACGGCATTATTCGCCGCAGTTTCATAGCCCGGGATATCGTTTAAATACAGGAAGCCCAAAGCCCCTAACCGATAATTGATTGTAATTGTAACGATACTGTCATGATCTGCAAAAGCATGACCGTTCATCCACATGCCGGTACCGCCTGTCATACCACCACCGTGTACCCATACTACCACCGGCTTTTTCCCTTTCACACCGGGTGTATAGAGGTTTAGCCGCAGACAATCTTCATCGCCTGTTACTTTCCCATCCCACTGTGGAGCGATGGGGCCGAAATTCGTACACGAGAGAGTATCTTTCCAGGCGGGCCTGGGAGTGGGTGCTTTGAAGCGTTCCGCGCTGGCGTATGGTATACCTTTGAATACGAAGATGCCCTGTTCTTCGATACCTTTGATGTAACCGCGGGTTGTTTTAACTGTCTGGGCCGTGGAAATGCTGCATTGGAGAATGAGTGCCAAAGCAGGGAATATTCTTCTTAACATAAACATAAAATTAAAAAAATCCCTCACATCCTGTCACTGTCTTTGACTGTCAACTAAAATCACTAATTTAGAACTATTATGAGAGGCATACATTTTTCCAAATTTGAACCCGACGAGCAGGGAAAATCGCCATTTGAGAAATTACTTGACGTGTTTACCCAACTGCTGACTTACACCAGCGGCGACGTCAGCGAAGCACTGCAATGGTTGACCGAACTGGACAAGGAATACCAGCTGACCAACGAAGAATACGGTATCGGAGACTTCATACAGGAGCTAAGGGATAAAGGATACATCCGCGAAAACGAAGAAAACGGTAGTATTCAGATCACCGGAAAAACCGAACAGAACATCCGCAAACGTGCCCTCGAAGAGATCTTTGGTAAGCTGAAAAAGTCAAACGTGGGCAACCATAACACCCGTAAATCAGGACAGGGTGATGAACTGAACGCCGATTCCAGACCTTACCAGTTCGGCGACGCACTGGAACAGATCGACATGACAGCGTCCATCCGCAATGCCCAGATCAATCATGGTATCGAGAGCTTTTCCATACATCAGGACGACCTGGAAATACAGGAAACGGATTTCAAGACCCAAACGTCTACGGCCCTGATGATAGACATCTCCCACTCCATGATCCTTTACGGCGAAGACCGTATCACTCCCGCCAAAAAGGTAGCCATGGCACTGAGTGAACTCATCACCACCCGCTATCCCAAGGACACACTGGACATAATCGTCTTTGGTAACGACGCCTGGCAGATAGAGATCAAAGATCTCCCTTACCTGCAGGTGGGTCCTTACCACACCAACACAGTAGCAGGCCTGGAACTGGCCATGGACATCCTGCGCAGACGCCGGAATCCCAACAAACAGATCTTCATGATCACCGATGGGAAACCTACCTGTCTCAAAGTCGGCAAACAGTATTACAAAAACAGCTTCGGCCTGGACCGCAAAATTCTGAATCGCACACTGAACCTGGCGGCACAATGCAAAAAGCTGAAAATCCCCATCACTACCTTCATGGTAGCGACTGACCCGTGGTTGCAAAAGTTCGTGACCGAGTTCACCGAAACCAACAACGGGAAAGCATTCTTTTCCGGTCTTGACAAACTGGGACAATTCCTCTTCTTCGACTTCGAAAACGGGAAAAAAAAGGTGCTGTAAACTCAATTGTAATCAGTAAAATCTTATCAATTAATGAATATTAACATCAGAACGCTAGGTGAGTTAAAGAAGAGTGGATATAAACCTAAATCGGTCAAAGAAGAGATCAGACAAAACCTGATAAAAAAATTACAACAAAAAGAGATCACATTCCCCGGTATCATCGGTTATGAAGATACCGTTATCCCCGACACAGAAAGAGCATTACTGTCAAGGCACAATATCCTCTTCCTCGGTCTGCGCGGTCAGGCAAAAACACGTATGGCCCGCCAGATGATCTCCCTGCTGGACGAATACATTCCTGTAGTGGAAGGTTCTGAAGTGAACGACAGTCCTTTCGCACCACTTTCCAAATACGCCCGGGACCTGGTCGCTGAACTCGGTGATGCAACACCCATCTCCTGGTTGCCGGCAGAAGCCCGCTATGGCGAAAAACTAGCTACGCCAGATGTTTCCGTAGCTGACCTGGTAGGTGATATTGATCCTATCAAAGCGGCGAACCTGAAACTGAACTACGCAGATGAAAGGGTGATCCACTTTGGTATCATTCCCCGCTCTAACCGCGGCATCTTTGTAATCAACGAATTGCCCGATCTGCAGGCACGTATACAGGTATCCCTGTTCAACATCCTGCAGGAAGGCGATATACAGATCCGTGGTTTCAAAGTACGCATGCCGCTGGATATCCTCTTTATCTTCACAGCTAACCCCGAAGACTATACTAACCGTGGTTCTATCGTGACGCCGCTGAAAGACCGTATCGAAAGCCAGATCATCACGCACTATCCTAAGAGCGTAGAGAACTCCCTGCTCATCACCGAACAGGAAGCGAATGTACATGCAGAGCAATCACATGTTGAGATCAGTGATATGATCAAGCGCATGATCGAACAGGTGGCTTTTGAAGCACGTAACAGCGAATATGTAGATAAGAAATCCGGTGTCTCTGCCCGTCTTACCATCGCTGCGTATGAAAATGCAGTGAGTGCCGGCGAACGCAGGGCTATCATTAATGGTGAAAAATCAACTTTTGTCCGCGTCGCGGATTTACAGGGTATCATTCCGGCTATTACCGGTAAGATAGAACTTGTATATGAAGGTGAACAGGAAGGTCCATTGCAGGTAGCCGTGAATCTGCTGGACAAATCTATCCGTACACTCTTTGCTACTTACTTCCCGAACCCGGATTCGTTCAAAAAGCGCAGCAAACAGGTACAACAGGCCGAAAATCCTTACAGACAAGTAATTCAGTGGTTTGACAAAGGTAATGCGGTACAGTTACTGCAGGATGTGAGCGATAAGCAATACGAAACTGCACTGACAAAAGTAGATGGGCTGAAAGAACTGATCAAAGCCCGTTTTCCACAGGCGAATAAACAGGAACAGCTGCTGCTGATGGAATTCGTGCTGCATGGTTTGGCTGCTTATTCTTTAATCAGTAAGAAGGTGGTGGAAAATGAGACAAGGTTCAGCGACCTGCTGGGTACCATGATGAATTTTGGTACTAGTTCTGGTGAAGAGGAAGAATCTGAAGATTTTTAAAAATTAGCTGGCCGCAGGCCTTATAACCAAACCCCTTCAATTTTACGACAAAATTGAAGGGGTTTGGTGTTTTAAGTAGGATTATCTATTTTTGTAGTGATCATTACAGAAATACAAATGAGAGGCAGACCGACCATTTACGATAATAAAGAAGCATTGACGAAAGCCCAACAGGTATTCTGGAATAAAGGGTATACCGCCACTTCGCTACCTGATATCTTAGCAGCTATCGGCATAGGCGCCGGCAGCTTTTACAACGCTTTTAAAGGGGGTAAAAAAGAGCTTTTCAGCAAAGCGATACAGCAGCGCAGGGAGGCTTTTACTGCATTTAAGGCGGAATTAAAGGCAGCCCCAGTACCATTGGACCTTATCAAAGAATTCTTTCGCAGCATTGCAGCTACTGATCAGCAAACGCATATGCAGGGATGCATCATTGTCAATACAGTCGTGGAAATGGCCAACCTGGATGAAGAACTGGAAGGCGAAGCAGTGACTATACTTAAAGAAGTAGAAGCCATGTTCACCGAAACGATTGCAGCTGCACAAAAGAACGGCACCATTAAAAACCAGACAGATCCTGCGGTACTTGGCCGTTATCTTATCACGCTCTGGAACGGGATTAATGTAACAAGACGCATGTATCCTGACAATACTATTCTCGCGAAGCAAATAGACATGCAACTGGAAATACTCAATTAAATCAACTTACATACATGGATTTACAATTAAAGGGGAAGACTGCCTTCATCAGCGGATCTTCTCAGGGGATTGGTTTTGCCATAGCGGAGCAGTTACTTAAAGAAGGTGCTTCGGTGATTATTAATGGCCGGAATAAAGAAAAATTAGAACAGGCGATTGCGCAATTACAGCCACTTGGAAAGGTTTTAGGTATTGCAGGAGATATCGCCACGATAGATATACCGCGGGTAGATATTTTAGTAAATAATGTGGGCATCTTTGGTCTGAAATCTTTTTTTGAGCTGACGGATGAGGACTGGTTGCATTATTTTAATGTAAATGTGATGAGTAGTGTACGATTATCCCGTGCATTAATGCCATCTATGCTTGAAAAAAAATGGGGCAGGATTATTTTCATCAGTAGCGAATCAGGTGTAAATATTCCTCCGGATATGATTCATTATGGCATGACGAAAACAGCGATGTTATCGATTAGCCGTGGATTAGCGCAATTAACCAAGGGCACGGAAGTAACGGTGAATACAATTTTAGGGGGACCTACTTATTCCGACGGGGTAAAAACGGCAATCGCATCCATTGCAACCGCACAAAACGTACCTGCTGAGTTATTAAAGGAAAATATTTTCGCTGCGACCAATCCGGGATCCCTGTTGGGAAGATTTTTAGATGCTTCAGAAATTGCGCAACTTGCGGCCTACCTTGCTTCTCCGTTATCCATTGCTACAAATGGTGCAGCAATTCGTGCAGACGGCGGTGTATTAAATACAATCTTGTAAGATATTTTTATATCTTGTATACCGTCTCAATTTCCACTTTATGAACACAACCCGCAGAAAATTCATCCGTTCGGCATCCACCCTTGTAGCGGGTGCCGGACTGGCCGCGTCCCTCCCATCCACATTGCGTGCTATGGTACCTGGCGATCGCATTAATGTCGCCGCTATCGGCATCAATGGTATGGGATGGGCTGACCTCACAGCCATGCTGAAAAACCCGGCCGCCAACTGCATCGCCCTTTGTGATGTAGACAAAAACGTACTGGACAAAAGAGCCGGTGAACTGGCTGCTAAAGGCATCCATGTCAAAACGTACAGCGACTACAGGCAGTTGCTTGACAATAAAGACATCGATGCTGTCATCATCGGCACACCCGACCACTGGCATTGTCTGCAAATGACCGATGCGGTTTCTGCAGGCAAAGACGTATATGTAGAGAAGCCCATTGGCAACTCCATTTCCGAAATCCGCGCTATGGTCGAAGCCCAGGAACGTACTAAACGCGTAGTACAGGTAGGCCAGTGGCAAAGAAGTATGCAGCACTTTAACGATGCCATCGCTTTTGTGCACAGCGGAGCACTGGGGCAGGTACGTCTTGTAAAAGCCTGGGCATATATGGGCTGGATGCATTCTATTCCTGTAAAACCAGACGGCGAACCGCCTGCAGGCGTAGATTACACCAGCTGGCTAGGCCCGGCGGAGAAACGACCTTTCAATCCTAACAGGTTCCATTTTAACTTCCGCTGGTACTGGGATTATGCAGGTGGTTTGATGACCGACTGGGGGGTACACTTACTGGATTACGCACTGCTTGGCATGAAAGCCACGGATCCTCAATCCATCATGGCTGCCGGTGGCAAGTTTGCTTACCCCGATGATGCGGCAGAAACACCGGATACCCTCACCACCGTCTACCAGTTCGATGGATTCAATATCCAGTGGGAACACGCTACAGGCATCAATGGAGGCCCTTATAACAGGGATCATGGCATTGCCTTTATCGGGAATAATGGTACGTTGATATTAGACAGAGGCGGCTGGGAAGTCGTGCCTGAAAAAGAAGATGGGAAAGAAAAGATGCCCGCAGTACCCCGCAGGGAAAAGGTCGACAACGGCCTGGATAAACATACAAACAATTTCCTCGAGGTGATAAAATCCCGGAAACTGGAAGACCTGCATGCCCCGATACAGGTGGGAGCACATGTGGCAAAAGTGGCCCAAATGGGAAATATAGCCTATAAAACAGGCTTGAAACTACACTGGAACACCGAACGTCAGCGCTTTGATGAAAAGGCCGGAAATAAGCTTATTATGCCCCATTATCATAACGGGTATCATTTGCCTCGTTCCTAAAAAAACTGTGCGTAGCAGGTGAACCTGCTACGCACACCCTTTCCCCCTTATGCCATTGGCATTCAGCTTTCACAAAAAATTAAAAATGGAAAACACAAGGGGGTAGGTACGCTTAACTGCGTAAAAATCACACAACGTTCACCGGGCAATCATGGAGCATGTATTACCATTGGTGCTACACTATAAAAAGCAGCGCTACTTAAGCTGCATTACCTGTACTCTCACTTTCTGTATCAAGACTCATAGACAAGTATACCGCATCGCTGATGGGATTATCATAATAGGCGGCAATTGGTCTGAATCCGAGTCCGGTATAAAGGTCGATTGCACGGCGCATGTGCGCAAGGGTATCCAGCAAAATACGTTTATATCCCAGTCTGCGCCCGGCTTCGATGGCACTTGCTGCCAGGGCTTTTCCTACCCCATGACCCTTGTAAGCATCTCTTACAAAGAGGCGTTTCATTTCACAGGTTGAATTTTCAAAAGCTCTTACGGCTACGCAGCCTGCAGGCAGTCCATCTACCAGTGCTAAAAACAAACTACCTTCTGGAGCTACATAAGCAGGTTCCGGCAGGTTACTCAATTCTTCTTCAAAACGCTGAAAGCTCAGGTCCACACTCAGCCAGTTAGCATACTCTCTGAACAGGCCTTTTACCTGATCCAGTCTCTTTACATCATCCTTTGTTACTTCTACAATTTCCAACATACACTTCTTGGTTTGGTTACAAAAAATACAAAAGCCTCCTGAGGCATCAGAAGGCTTGATATCTATTACTGTAAATTGATACTTTACAATTAACTCAACGTCAGCATCCTTTGCATCCACAAAGCCTTACTGCTCACTTCCCTGTACAAATAGGGAGGGTAACAAATATAACAAAAAACAATTAAAAAAGAAAGAGTAAGAAATAATTAATATGTAGATAATATTTATTTTTTCGGTTTCACCAATAAGAGGGAACCCAATACCAGCAAAAACAATACGCCGATAAACACTTCCCAGTTCCATTTTTGTAAGGCGATACCCGTACTACTGCCCACCAGGCTGGATCCCAGGTAATAGAACAACCAATACAAAGAAGTGGCCGTACTCTTCCCATGCTTTGCCTGTTGTGATACCATTCTGCTCGCCATCGTGTGTGCACCAAAGAAAGCAAAAGTAAAGATGCCCAATCCTATAATTATCAAGCCGACACTTTTAGTCAGCAGGAACAATAATCCAGGTACCAGCAACAACATAAACACACGGAGGATCTTATCTGCCGGATGCCTGTCAGACCATTTACCTGTTACCAGTGAGCCCGCTACCCCTGTGGTATACATCAGGAAGATAAATGCGATCAGGTAATGTGGCAATGAAAATGGTGCTGCCTCCAAACGGAACCCTAAATAATTATAAACACTTACGAATGCACCCATGATCAATGCAGCTACAAAATATAACCTTACGATCAACGGATCACGGAGAAACTGTCCCATATGTTCCAGCTTACGTCTTGTTTGTACCTTGGCAGGTGCAAAGTGCCTGGATTCAGGAAATACACGCGCGAACACAAGCCCTAACAATAAGCTGCCTACACCTATACCTACTGTAGCCCACTGCCATCCCCACCAGCCAGACATTAAAGTAGCGCCTACACGTCCCATCATGCCTCCCATGGTATTACCGGCCAGGTATAAACTGATAGAAGTACCCAGTGAACCCGCATCTACTTCTTCTGATAAATAAGCCAGTGCTACCGCAGAAACTCCTGACAATACCATTCCTTTCACGAAATTGATGGCGATGAGCAATTCAAAATTGCTGACAGTCGCTGAGATAATTGTGAGAACGGTAGAGATGATCATTGAACTCACCATCAGCTTTTTTCTTGGAAAACGGTCGGCTTTAAAGGCAAATAAAAACAACCCGGTGGCCATCCCCACAGTACAGGCAGATACTGCCAGACTACTATGGGCTGGTGTGATGTTAAACTGTTTGCACAACAATGTCAGCATGGGCTGAAACAAATATAACTGCGCAAAAACCGACAAACCTGACAAAAAGATACCGAACCTGATACGTGTATACCGTAAACACCCTTTCACCGCTTTTTGTCTTTCAGGGCGCATTTTTAACACCCCGACGTCTGCTACCGCTTGCATAATCCTTGTATTTATTACACAAATTTATAACGGCGCTTCGATTAGTAAACATGGTATTTTTCTATGGTTATCATTGATAAAACCGATCGATGACCTACCTTCGTTTCATGGAACTACGCCAATTGCGCTATTTCGTGAAAACTGCAGAAATCCTAAACTTTACGGAAGCTGCAAGTATGCTTTATATCAGTCAAAGTACCCTTTCTCAGCAGGTTAAACAGCTGGAAGAAGAACTGAACACACCGCTTTTTGACAGAATAGGCAAAAAAGTGATGCTCACAGAGGCCGGCAAGCTTTTTCTGCCCTATGCCAGACAGAGCATTCAGAACGCAGAAGACGGTCAGCACCTGCTGGAGGACCTGCAGGAACTGGAAACGGGTGAACTCGCCATTGGGGTTACCTATGGGCTGCAAGCCCTGCTCACCCCTACCTTAATGGAATTCTCTGCCCGGTACCCCCGCATAAAGATCATCGTGGCCTCAGGGCCTTCCCTGGATCTGTTGGAAAAGCTACGACAGGTACAACTGGATTTTGTGCTCTCTTTCACGCCTGCCCAGAAGAATGATGTCCTGATCTCACAGACATTGTTCGAGTCCCGTTTATCCCTCATCGTACCCGTCAATGATCCACTCACAGCACGCAAAAGTGTAGATATAAAAGAGGTGGAAAGTCTGCCATTGCTCATGCCATCCAAAGCCTTCAACACCCGAAGTTTCCTGGATAAAATGTTTGAGAATAATAAGATCTATCCTGATATCAGGATGGAGCTGAGCGACATCAGTATATTATTACAACTGGTGGCGACAGGCCGCTGGTATACGGTATTAACAACGGCTTCGCTGGTGGGTCAGACCGCGGTACAGGCTGTAACGATCACCGGAATGGAAATGAGCAGACAGGCCACCATCTCGTGGCCAGCCAATGCTTACCGGAAAAAAGCGGCGATGGTATTTGCTGAAATGCTGCAACAGTTTGGAGGAGAATGATCAGAAGGCTTCGCCCAGCATCATGCTGAAACGACCACCTGTAGAGCTAACACCATAGTCAAATGCAATATTGGTATTAGAACGCTTATTGAACTTTACTCTCAAACCAGTACCCACAGCTGGATGTGGGGCAGTAAAGCGATATTCTTCGAGTTTGGTCACGGCATTCATATTGGCAAAGACCACAAAACCCAGGAAACCATTGGCTGTAATATCTCTGCGATATTCAGCTTCCAGGTCCCATAAACCTTTGCCCCTGTATCTATTTTGCGTAATTCCTCTTCCACTGTGGGTCGTAGGATCCCAACCGATACTTGGCAAATCCAGATATGGGGTTTTATTACTCAGTGCTGTCCAATAAAAGCCCCACAATGCTAACACATTCTGGCTACGTGGATCTCCAAAATGCAGATATCTTCTATAATCTACATACAATGAGGGCCAGTTTTCGCTACTGCCCAGCCATTTAAAGTTATAGCGCAATACGGTATTGAAATAATAACCAGACTGAGGGTTGATGGAGTTCTGACGGGCATCTTTCTGTACATTAAATGAGATACCGGATGACACGGAATGCTTGCCCAACTGGGTCCCGTATTCATAATGACTAAATTCCGATAGCGAAACACTGTCATTGTTTTTGAACCTGATGGCCGAATTCCAGTCCAGCATGTAACCCAGACCTGCCATCCACAGACCACCGTCTAACTTGTGTAACCAGGTTTGATAAAACCTGAAATAGTTGCTGTTTAGTATTTCTTTCTGATCATTGGATACGCCCTCTCCCACCCCCCATGTATATTGTGGGTTGATAATGAAACGCATATCACCGGTCACATTATCCTGGTTGCCCGTGAGCCAGATATTGCTGTGGAAGCTAAAGGAAAACCGTCCCCTGAACGAAAATGAAGGGGCAAAAGAGACGTTGGACAAATTGGTAGTTTTCCGTGGTCCCATATAAAAAGCCGCATTGGTACTGGTTATCAGCGCCACGCCACCACCAGGAATATTTGTCGGTATGGGTACTAATGAATAATATACCCTCTTGTCTCCTTTCTTAGGCATCTTCTTGCCGTGAATATGAAATGTCTTGCTGAAGATGTCGATTAAGTCAAGTTTAGGTACAGTATCCACATCATAACCATAATATCTCCTCATTCTTGGAATCGAATCCTGGGCAATGACGTCAGTTGTAAGCGTAATTAACATAATTATTAGTAATCCCTTCATTACTGGTAAGAATATAAAATACTGTGCCACAATTCAGTCCGCTATCAATTGACCACGATCATCATTATTCTTGAGAATGATCATTTCCTATGGAGCCGTACTGCCCTACCTTAGCAGTGATAATTATTCGAATTACTCACAATAAATAACCCAACAGGATAATTTTTTATCTAATTGGTTTGATAACAAACACAGGCGATCAATAAGTAAAAGAGATCAGATGATCAAATGCAAACAGCCGGCTTAGCACCGGCTGTTCATTTTTTATTTCTTCAAAGGTCTGTTGCTGAACTGCTTTCCAGCCCTATAGACAGCGAATATTTTTCTGTTTTTTTATACTGAACGAAAGGCGGAGTCTTTCAATGAATATTATTATCATAAGGTAAGGACCACCTTTCGTACTGGCATATCATTATGAAGAAAGATCCAATTCCTAAGGTGATCAAGCCTATGCTGGCTACGCTGGTCAACAAACCTTTTGATGAACCTGGCTGGTTGTATGAGGTAAAGTGGGATGGGTACAGGGCGGTGGCCTATTGCAACATGGGTAAAGTGAATATCCTTTCCAGAAATAATAAGCCTTTCAATGAAAAATTTTACCCGGTGTACGATGCGCTGTTGGCATGGGGTAACAATGCCGTGGTAGATGGAGAAGATAAGAACTTTTTAGTGCCGGAAGATGCGGCTGCTTTGTTGTATATGGCAAACCTGGGTGCAATAGAGATGAATCCCTGGAACTCGACGATCCATAACCCGGATTATCCTGACTGGTGTATGATAGACCTCGATCCTGATAAGGGAAATACCTTTGAACAGGTGATAGAAATGGCACAAACAGTGAAGGTGGTATTAGATGAATTGAAGATAAAAAGTTATCCTAAAACTTCGGGGTCTACCGGCATTCATATTTACATTCCATTGGGGGCGAAATATACATATGAGGAGTGCCAGTTGTTCGGCAAAATTATCGCGACAGAGGTACATAAACGCTTACCGAAATTTACGTGTATAGATCGGATGACCCGTAACAGGAAAGGGAAATTGTATATTGACTATTTGCAAAACCAGCCCAAAGCTACGCTGGCGGCGCCCTATAGTCTGCGTCCAAAACCGGGAGCGACAGTATCAATGCCGCTGCATTGGGAGGAAGTGAAGAAAGGATTGCAAATGAAAAATTTCAATATTAAGAATGCGATTGGGAGGATCAAAAGTGAGGGAGATATTCTCAAAGGAGTGTTGGGAAGGGGAATTAGTCTAAAGAAATTGATATAATTAATGATTCGGGATTTTGAAATTAAGAATATTTTAATCCATTGCTGAGAAAAGGTTAGATCAATCCTGGGAAATTAATTGTAATTTTCTAAGGTTAAGACCTTTTCTGATATGAAACTTCGTGTAGCCCATCTGCTGTTTTTATTTCTTGGTATTTCTGTAAAGGCGCAGCAACGCCCGAATATCATTGTGATCTTAAGTGATGACATGGGATATTCTGATATTGGTTGTTATGGAAGTGAGATCCATACACCGAATCTGGATCAGCTGGCCCAGACGGGGATACGGTTTTCACAGTTTTATAATGGGGCAAGGTGCTGTCCTACCCGTGCATCCCTGCTCACAGGCTTGTATCCCCATCAGGCAGGAATGGGCTGGATGCGGGATACGGATTACCAGTTGCCCGGTTACAGGGGAGACCTTAATCCTAAAGCCACTACGATGGCAGAGGTAGCTAAGTCCGCAGGTTATTCAACATTCCTGGCAGGTAAATGGCATGTGAGTCAGAATATCAAAGAGGATGGGCCCAAAACAAGCTGGCCGTTACAGCGTGGGTTTGACCGGTATTATGGCACGATACAGGGTGCGGGTAGTTATTTCGATCCGGCGGCATTGTGTAGAGACAATCATTTGATCTCTCCTTTTACAGATCCGGAATATAAGACGGATAGCTTTTATTATACAGATGCCATTACACATGAGGCCATCCGGTTTATAAAAGAAAGAGATGCCAGCAAACCTTTCTTTTTATATGTAACCTATACAGCGGCACACTGGCCATTGCATGCCAGGCCGGCAGATATTGCAAAATACAAAGGGAAGTATGATAAAGGCTGGGATGTGGTGCGGGATGCACGATTCAGAAAGCTACGGCAGGAAGGTTTATTATCCAACAATACAGAATTAGCACCGGCAGATTATCCCGGTTGGGATAACGGGGTTGACAAAGCCGTGCAGGCGGCACGCATGGAAATATATGCAGCGATAATAGATGATATGGACCAGGGTGTTGGGGCAATTCTTGCCACTTTAAAACAGCAAGGCATTGACAATAACACCGTCATCATGTACATGCAGGACAATGGTGGTTGTGCGGAAGATATTGGTGCTACAGGGGTTACGGGCAACTGGGCACCACATCCGGAAACGCTGAAGCCATTGAAAAAAGATGAAATCTCTTATGCCACCATTCCGCAAATTACAAGAGATGGGAAGCTGGTGCAGAAAGGAAAAGGTGTGATTGGGGGACCTGATTCTACCTATATTTCCTACGGAAAGTTTTGGGCGAATGTGTCTAATACACCATTTAGAGAGTATAAACATTGGGTGCATGAAGGCGGCATCTCTACGCCGCTCATTGTTCATTATCCGGGAGTGATCACCGGAAAGAATAAGATAACGCCTTTTGTAGGACATATAATTGATATTATGCCAACGATCGTAGAATTGACAGGGGCGACATATGCGGGTAGCATCCCATTGGAAGGGGTGAGCCTGGTGCCGTTGTTTAAGGGGAAATCGCTGGATAGAGGAAAAGCTATTTGCTGGGAGCATGAAATGAATAAAGCAGTACGTCTCGGCGACTGGAAACTGGTATCTAAAGGAGAATTACTAAAAGATAAAGAACATTATAAAGAGGGGAAATGGGAGTTGTATAATATGAAAAAGGATAGAAGTGAGCTACATGACCTGTCAGAGCTCTATCCGGAGAAGGTACAGGAATTAAGTGCTATCTGGAACGCCTATGCCAAACGGGTAGGAGTATTACCCGCACCGTGGAAACCATTGTTAGATTTAAACTAATCGTTCGCTATCGGACACGCCAAAAGGTGAAACCGAGCATATATTAGTTTTAAATAATCATACGCAATTTATAATCATATCATAAAGAACAGGCATATTCCGTGTATGCAGGTGGTAGCTAATCTCTACCCTTATGATCAGGACTTATATCAAAATCGCCTATAGAAATCTGGTCAGTAATAAACTGTACACAGGCATCAATATTTTAGGACTTACACTGGGGATCCTATCCTGCGTTGCCATTTGGGTAACGTGCAACTTCGAGCTGAGTTATGAGAACTTCCAACCTGGTAAAGAGCATATTTACAGGGTAGTAGGAGATAGAATGGCACCAGAAGGCAGGCATGATTTTTTTTCAATGCCGCCGGATCCTGCAGCAGACGCCATCAGGGGGCATATCAGCGGAATAGCTGAGGTAGCGGACCTTCACGCATTTTATACCAAAGTCGATGTGCCCAATGGAAAGCGGTTTCCTGCTGCTGACAGCCGGCAGGAATGTACAGGCATCTGATAGTATGAGAGAGTTTATCATCAATGAAAGTGCGGCGAAGGCATTGGGGTTTGCCCATCCGGAAGATGCGATTGGAAAGGTTGCGGAAAGCGGCATGAGTGACGACGCCTCTCCTATCTGCCCGATTGTAGGTGTGGTAGCTGATTTTCATGCGCAGTCATTGCATGAAGCAATCAAGCCTGCATTTTTTACAGCATCTAAATTGTTCGCGATCAACCTGAGTGTAAAATTACATAGCGCAAATTTCTCTCAGATCACAGCGGCTTATAATAAGGTATATCCGAATGAGGAGTTTGAATATAAATTCTTTGACTATACGATAGCGGGGTTCTATGCCAAGGAGCAAAAGACGGCGGCGATATTAAATACAGCGACTACAATGGCGATATTGATTTCCTGTATGGGGTTGTTATGGTTGGCAGCATTTAGCATCCGGCAACGTACCAAGGAGATTGGTTTGCGCAAGATATTAGGTGCCAGTGTGGGGAATATTGTGCTATTACTGACTAAGAACTTTATTGCTTTAGTAATAATCTCTATTGTAATTGCGGCACCGCTTGCGTGGTATGCCATGGATCTGTGGCTTGCGGATTTTGCTTACAGGGTGGATATATGAGTTGGGTTATTTTTATTGGCGGGTGTCCTGGCGGTGGGGATTGCAATGGTAACGGTAAGCTTTCAGGCGTTGAGTGCGGCACTTGTAAACCCGGCGAAAAGTATAAAAACGGAGTAAATAAAAATTCTAAAAAATCAGTTCATGGCCTCCTGCATTAACCCGGTAGGTGCCTGCAGCAGCAGGCACCTACCGGCCCCCTGCAAAAAATCGCTTCTGCCGAAGGCGGAAGCGATTTTTTGCCATTTTATTTCTATCTTGTTTTCAAACAAACCCTGCCAACTCACATGAAACTCAAAGTCGTTCGCAAATTTCTCGAATACCTCTACTCCAACTACATCGGCAACTTCATCGGCTTCGTCATCGGCATGATCTCCACCCGCCTTATCTCCCACTTCTTCACCACCCGTTCCATCCACAACCTCTGGGGCCTCACCACCCACAAAACCATTGTATCCAAACATACTTACACCAACCTCGAATGGGGCATTTCCATCATTATCGGGTTCATCGTGTTCGAACTCGTCTCCAAATGGCTCAAAAAGAAAATGGACGAGATCCTTCCCCGTTACAAACTCACCCAATGGCTGGTCGACAACCCTATCACACCTATTGAAAATCAATAACTTAATTCTCACAAAGCCGAAAACCACCTTTTCTACCCCCTAAAAACAGCTGTAAAAAGGGAACATTCCGGCCTGTTTTCCCGATTCGTTTTAGATGACCTTTGAATCATCAATCAAACAAACCGGGACATGAATATTAAAAATGCCACAACTGTATCCAATGGACTCCCTATAGGTGCGATCGCCACCTTTGGCGGAGACCTCTCAAACAGGGATCAGTTACAGGCATTGGAAAAAGAAGGTTGGTTACTGTGCGATGGTAGTTCATTCCCTACCAAAGAATATCCGGAACTCTACGCCGCCATTGGCAATGCCCACGGTGGAGACGAATCATATTTCAACATTCCTGATCTGATCGGACGTTTTCTGAGAGGGACATTACATAAGGCCAGGGGTACAGACCCGGACGCCAAAAACCGGGTTGCAGCCGCACCCGGGGGCGCTACGGGCAACCATACCGGCTCTTTGCAAAAGACTGCCACCGGTCTGCCTGCATCACTCTGGTCCCTCTCCATCACCGGTGCCCATAACCATACCTGCGGCAGGCTTACTGCCAATATGCACAGGGCATGGAGCGGCTCCCGGCAAGAAATGGCCAGAGGAAATCAAACAATTGCCACAGAACCGGGGGGCGCACACTTTCACACACTCACAGGATTTGACAATGCGACCCTTCCTATTAACGTGGCTTTATATTTCGTCATAAAATGCCGTGCACCACAAGTGCCTGCCGGCATCTTACCGGCAGGCACTATTACCGCCTTCGGAGGCCCACTGCCTCACATACCGGCAGAATGGCTCTATTGCGATGGCAAACCTTATGCATATACGGATCACCCTGTCCTGTCAGAAACGATCCTGGGCAACTTTGGCGGAGATGGTCTTAAAATTATTAATGTCCCGGACTTAAGGGGATATTTTCTCAGAGGTACTAGTCACTTAACTAACAGGGACCCGGATGCGGATACCCGCCATGCCCTTCACAAAGGGGGAAACACGGGCGACAACATCGGCTCAGTGGAGTATTATGCCACCGCATCTCCTCCCGGCATTACCACCACTACAGCCGGTGCACACAGTCACCAGGTTGAAAGTGTGCCCGTGTCTACCCAAACTGCGGCCAAAGGCGCCACAGGATTCAATGCCTACAACTGTATCGCATGGACGGACGATACCGAACAAACAAACACTGCCGGAGAACATCTGCACACCATCCAGGGCGGCGACCAGGAAACAAGGCCTGAAAACATCTACGCCGATTTCCTCATTGCTGCAGCAGACATCGTGGGCGCAGCGCCTCCAATAGGCACCATCATGCCATTTGGTGGTGACATAACGGACAGGGACGTACAAATAAAACTGCAGGCAGCAGGCTGGTTTCCCTGCGATGGCAGTTCCCTGCGCAGGCATACATACCGCGAACTGTTTGACATAATCGGTACACACTTCGGTGCGGCACCACTCACATTTGCCCTGCCCGATCTGCGCGGTTATTTTGTAACAGGAGCAGGCAAACTAAAAGTTGGCACCATACAGGTGATCTCTACTACTGGCTCACCAGCCAATCCGATTATCACCACCACCAATGGAAAGCATACACATGCCATCTACCGTGTGCCCGCCGAAAGGCATGCGATAGATCCTTCAGATGGTTATGAACTGGCATCCTTCAATGCAGAAGAAAGTGAGACTTCAAATGATGGCGATCACTCTCACCTGGTAGCAGGCGGCGACCGGGAGTCAAGACCAATCAATGTAAATGTAGATTACATCATCCGATTTAAATAGGCCTTTCATCCTTATACATCCCCCTCAATCATAACCTGCGCACTACTTTCAGAAAGGTACGTGGACAAGGCGGCTCATGGGCTAGGTAGCTGCCCTCCACTGCCTTTTGAAAGTAGTAACGGGTGAATTGTCAGAATTAAGACAGTTTTTTATACATTTAGGTACACCTTAAACCATTTAATGTTTATGAACATCCCTGTTGCCATTATCTCCATAGCTATGGTAGCTATGACTATGACTGCCTGTCAACCAAAACAATCACCTTCCATACCGGAAGATGACCACAAGGACACGCCTACGTTAGGATTGCTGGACAAAGACACTATCAGTATTGAGTTTGCAAAAATCTATGTGAAAAATTATGCAAAACGTGCCGGTAAAATCCCGGTGGATTCAGATTTCTGGGATGGCTCCACTGCAATGATCGATGGCAAACCTCACAAGATGGGCTCCAATACACGCACCGTATGGTTCAGCGTTTCAAAACTGAGAGCACTCGTTGACCAGCTGGAAAAAGAGGGCGGCGATGGTATCCGTTTTTATCTGGCATCGTACGACAGTACTTACAACAAGTACGACAGCACGCATACACACATCCCGGAGAAACCATATTGGAACCGTAACACGCTTGTGATGGTGACTACCCGGGATTCTACCAGAAATGACAGCATCTTCCATTGGGATTATTACAACAACGACCCACATGGCACTGTAAGGAAAGGCCGTATCGTACTGGCTGCACCTGAAAACCGTGGCGAACTGTGTCCACCGCCTGCTAACTGTAAGTCTGCCGGCGCACTGTTAATTACTGAATGATTTGACTATACAGCATGAAATTATATTTTACAGTCAATACCGTCGCAGAAATGATCTGCCTGTTAATAGGGGTGTTTTGTCTTGCAAAAGACAAAACGCCCATATGGCGGTATTTTATCATCTTCTTGTTGCTAACCTGTGTGACTGAACTAACAGGTATATATATCCGGGAAATGACAGACATGTCCAATGCGCCCTTATATAATGTATACCTATTGGTAGAATGTGGTTTTATTAGTTATTTTTTCTATTATCTGTACCTGCAATACACCAATAAACGCAGTACGCTCATCCTCTGGCTATGTATATTTCTGGCCATGTATGTACGGGAAAGTCAACTCCTTCATTTTGCAAAGTTCGTAAACGTTACTGCCTCTACAGAATCTGTAGTATTTGTATTGGCAAGTCTTTATTTTTATTATCTTATCTTAAGGGACGAAAAGTATGTAGTCCTGAATACCTACGCGCCATTTTGGTGGGTGAATGGAACCCTTATATTTTACTTTGGTAGTACAGCGACCAATATTTTCAATGATTATCTGGTGCATGACAAAATCTCGCTTATTTCTTCTTCGATCAGGTATGTCACCTTTTCAATCCTGAATGTGTTGTTGTATGCCTGTTGGTCATACGCTTTTATATGCAGATTTCTTCAAAGGAAGTATTATTCCTCATCGGTCTCACAACCATAATTTTTCTGATTGCCCCCTTGTTCCTGATAGTATATGTGAACCTCTATAACCGACGGAAAAAGAAGCATGCGGAAGAAAAGGAAAGCCTGAAACAGGCATTTGACACCGAATTGTTGAAAACCCAAATGGAGGTCCAGGAGCAAACCCTGAAGACCATTGGTTACGACTTACATGACAATATCGGACAGTTGCTGGGCCTTACGGTAATGACCCTGGGTTCTATCAACGTACAAGATACAGAGAAGGCCGGCGAAAAGGTGGCCGCGGCGGAAGCACTTGCCAAAAGGGCGGTGAAAGAGCTGCGGGCACTATCCCGGTTATTGCATGGCGAAGAGCTCCTGAACAGGGGGCTGGTAGATGCTATTGCCTTTGAACTCGAGTACCTGGAACGATCGGACCTGTTTCGTATTTCCTATACACACCCTGATACTCCCCTCCCACCCGTTGCAGATAAAGCGACGATCACCTTCCGTCTATTCCAGGAGATCCTGAATAATATCGTGCGGCATGCACAAGCCAATGAAATTGTTATTAACTTAGCGTTTGCTGGTAATGTATTAACCTTGTCTATACAGGATAATGGTAATGGATTTGATGTGGCTGAAATCATGAAGCAGCACAAAGGCATGGGATTACAGAATATCCAGAAGCGGGCAGGCATGATTGGCGGGCATACCCAGATCCAATCAGCACCCGGTGCCGGCACTACGATTAAGATAACGATTCCTTACTAAATAAAATTATGGCTGAAAAGCAAACCACGATTGCCATTATTGACGATCATACCTTGTTCCGTCAGGGGATGATAAGCCTGTTGTCTGAGTTTCCGGAAATCTCTATTGTATTTGATGCCTCTAATGGTGAGGATATGAAGACTAAGCTGACTAAATTTCCTTTGCCGGAGGTAATTTTGATGGATATCAGTATGCCTGTGATGGATGGGTTTGAGAGTACCCGATGGTTGCGGGAAAATTATCCGGATGTGCATGTGCTGGCGCTGAGCATGTTTGAAGAAGAGAAGCCGATCATTAAAATGCTGAAGAATGGTGCGGGTGGGTATTTGCTGAAGGAGTCGAAGATGACGGATGTGGTGCATGCGATCAGGACGATCAGTGAGCAGGGATTCTTTATAAATGAGCTGGTATCGTTTAAATTACTGCGGAATATTCAGGGACACCTGGCGGGGAATAACGCACCGGAGAAGCTGAGTAGTAATGAGATAAAGTTTTTAGAGTTGTGTTGTACAGAGTATACATATAAGGAAATTGCGGATCAGATGAATTTGAGTCCGCATACGATAGATAATTACAGGCAGGACCTGTTTCAACGGTTTGGGATTAAATCCAGAACTGGTTTGGTGTTGTTTGCGATTAAAAATGAGTTGATTACATTGAAGTAAAGAGCCCCGATGCCAGCTGGAGCGCGGGTTTATATGCATGTCAGGTAGAAAAGGTAATAGATTGTACCTTAGCAGCCACATTATAATTTCATACAATGAAATATGCGATAGTAGGAACCGGTGCCATCGGAGGATTTTATGGTGCCATGTTAGCCAATGCCGGCGAGGAAGTACACTTTTTATTAAACAGTGACTATGCAACAGTAAAGGAAGACGGACTCCACCTCATATCTGAAGTATTCAGCGATATTCATTTAGACAAGGTAAACGCATATCAACAGGCGGCAGACATGCCCGTTTGCGATGTGATATTGGTGTGTTTAAAGACTACCAGTAATGAAAGCATGCTGCCCTCATTGGTAAAGCCCTTATTACATGACAAGTCGGTTATGATCCTGATACAAAATGGCCTCGGTGTGGAAGCCGATGTAGCCACCATGTTCCCGGGTGTAGGCATAGCAGGTGCTACGGCGTTGATTTCAGTGAATAAGGTCAGCCCCGGACAAATGCATCACCTCGACTATGGAGATATCGAAATTGGCAATTATAATATACAGGATACAGGTATTATTGACCAGGTGGTAGATGCATTTGATAAAACAGGATTGATTGCAAAAAAGGCAGCGGACCTGAATACATTGCGCTGGAAGAAGCTGGTATGGAACATCACCTTCAATGGAATGTCAGTAGTTTTGAATACTACAGCCAACAAGCTGCTGGCAGATAAGGCTACTTACGAATTGTCTAAAGAGATCATGCATGAAGTAATTAATGGGGCAAATGCCTGCGGTGCGCAGTTGCCGGAAACAATGGTATATGATATGTTGCAGTTTACGATAGCGATGCGTCCTTATGCACCGAGTATGAAACTGGATTTTGACAATAAGCGCCCGCTTGAGTTGAAATACATTTATGAAAATCCGCTAGCAATGGCGAAAGCAGCAGGGTATTATATGTCTAAAGTAGATATGTTGCTGCGGCAGTTATTGTTTCTGAGTAAATATTAATTATTTTTACGCTATTAATTAAATGGAAAACTGCTTACCCCAAGTTTGCAGATGCAAGTTCGAGTCCTGCCGATTTTTTGATCATATTGCTTTAACCAATCCTGTTGTCGGGACAGCTTCCGCAATTTTTCAGTAGAACTAGTAAGGGTAATAATCTGTTGCTGTATAGCCTGGGTTGTTACTTCACGTTGGACCTTCCTGGCGCGTTTATATAATTTTTTGACGAGACCTTTGATCGTCAGGGTATCCAGCGATTTATCGGGATCTTTGGACAACACTTACAGTACTTTGATACAGGCATCCCACTCAGCCTGCGAAAATTCATTTGACATAGCTACATTAAAATACTTTGGGGCATGAGATACCCAATTTACGCAAATTTACATGATCCTTGTTTGTAGGAATGGTAAATCCAATGGATATTTCATGAGATCCGTTGCTATAGCTCTGTAAAGGGCCAATGGAAAAGTCATAGGCATAACCGATACGGAGGGTCGGCATCGGGAATATTTCAATCGCAGCAACGGCGGCGTCCCTGGTGGTCAGCGTCTTTTGCAGATAGGCTTTATCGTATAGGGAGACACTGGTTCTGTAAGACCCTCCCAGCCAGAGTTTATCTGTAATCAGCAGAAAAGCGTTGACATCCAAACTGGTGGGTCCTCCCCTGTCGTCTTTCAATAAGAAAGAAGGTTTGAGAGAAAGCTGGTCATTCAGTTTGAACAAAGCACCGGCGGTGACATAATAATGTGGACGTGGTGTAGCGATATATACATATTTAGACTTGTTGATATGCGGTGCAACGAGGTTGTCTACAGAAACGCCGGCATAGAAATTATCATCTGCATAAAATACACCCGCCCTGGCATCGGGAACGGTGGTCGTCAAAGTACCGACAGGCATATCGTCTTCAGGATTGGTGGTGGTAAGCAAAGACGTGTTCACTGCGAGGTTCACCAGGCCACCGCTAATGCCGAAAGACAAACGGGAAGTACCGTCTTCATTCATGCGTATGCGGTAGGCATAACTGGCATAGAGGGTTTGGTTGGTCTGTGCACCGAGTTTGTCGGCGACCGCCTGGATGCCCCAGCCTACATTTCCGTCGTTGGCAATATTATCGGCAGAAACAGAGAAGCTCCGGGGAGCTCCTTCTATTCCAGTCCACTGTGCCCGATAGAACGCATGCAGGTATAATTCCTCTTTATAGCCTGCATACGCCGGGTTGATGTAGATGCCGTTAAACATATATTGACTGAACTGCGCTTCTTGTTGGGCAAATGTCGATTTGCCCAACGCCATACATAGCAACAATATAAAACCTCTTTTCATCATTTCTTGAATTTGCGGAGGATGGTCGTGAAACCTTTGAAGACTTCCCAATCCGCGCCGCCTTGTTTCTTAACGCGTAATAAGTAATAGTAGGTGCCTTCACTTAATCCATCTCCGGTCCAGGTATTGGAATAGTTATGCTGGCGGTATACTTCGTTACCCCAACGGTTTACAATGATCAATTCATTTTCGGTGTATTTCTCCAGGCCGACGATTTCGAATACGTCGTTCTTACCATCGCCGTTTGGCGTGAATAAGGTTGGCACGGCGATATAGACAGCACCTATATGAATGATTACAGTAGCGACGTTGGAAATATAGCCGTCGGCATCTGTGATGGTATAGGTGAAGGTGTCGTCACCAACATAGCCCTGGTCAGGAGTGTATTCGGTATAACCATTTACATCTCTGGATATAGTACCATGTTGTACTTCACTGATGATGGTGTAGGTGCCCAGTGTAGAAGTACCTAAGTCATCGTTATCTATGAAATTGAAACTGATCTTCGTATTCATCCGGGTATCGTACTCGTCGTCTTTGGCTTTTGGTGCTCCCGGAACCGTGATCGTTGTTGGTGTATCATTGCCGGCGGTAGTACCCGAGATGTCGGACACGGTGACATGATCTGTGGTTGCCCCACTTACGGTAGCAGTGTTGGTCACTGATTCGTTTTCTCTGTCGGTCTGTGTGAGGGTGTAAGTAGCGGTTTGCGTAACCACAGCACCTGATTGCAGGGTGGCAGAGATAGTGGTGTTCAGGTTGACCATTGGATCGGCGAGGATGACATTGATTAACGGAACATCGCCAGTGTTTGTGGTCGTGAAGGTGTAGGTGATGACATTACCATTGAGAACGGCGGTTTTCACCAATGTGATGCCCGGGTGAGTGATTACCTGGGTGACAGTGATGTAGACGGTAATAGTAATGCTGTACTGACCATCAGAGATGGTGACAGTGAAGCTGTCGTTGCCTACATAGCCGGTTGTTGGTGTGTAGGTGAATGAACCGTTCATATTTACGACTACCGTACCGTATGATGGGTCGGTGGCTTTAGTATATGTGAGCACATCGCCATCTATGTCAGCGCCAGTAACATTACCGGTGTAAGCGGTATTTTTTGGAGTGGTGATGTTCAGGTCAGTGCCGGTAGGTGCGTCGTTGACAGGTGTCACGGTCACGTTAACGGTAATGGTAGTTGTGCCACTGTGTCCATCGCTGATTACGATAGTAAAGGCGTCCGTACCATTATAGTTTGCATTTGGCGTATAAGTGAAAGTACCATCTGCATTGACAGTGGCTGTACCGTTCGTAGGGTTTGAGCCTTTGCTGAAAGTGAGGGCGTCGCCATCTGGGTCGGTACCTATGACACTGCCATTGTATGGGGTGTCTTCGGGAGTGGTAACGATCTGGTTGAAGGCGGTTGGTGCATCATTGACAGGTGTAACGGTGATGTTGATAGTTACTATTGCTGTACCGCCATTGCCATCATTGATTTCGATAGCGAAGCTATCGGCGCCGTTGTAGTTTGCAGCTGGCGTGTAAGTATAAGTTCCATTTGTATTTACGGTAGCGATGCCGTGTGCTGGGTCGGTAGCCTTGCTATAAGTCAGCGCGTCACCATCTGCGTCAGAGCCTGTTACACTGCCATTGTATGGCGTGTCTTCAGGGGTTGTGATGTTTTGATCTGTGCCAGTTGGGGCATCGTTTACAGCAGTTACAGTGATGTTGATAGTTACTGTTGCAGTGCCACCATTGCCGTCATTGATCTCGATAGTGAAGCTATCTGGTCCATTGTAGTTTGCAGCAGGAATATAAGTATATGTTCCGGCTGCGTTTACGGTAGCGGTACCGTGGGCTGGATCAGTTGCCTTGCTGTAGGTAAGCGCATCTCCATCCACATCAGAACCTACGACACTACCATTGTATTGGGTATCTTCTGGTGTTGTGATCGTCTGATCTGCGCCGGTTGGGGCATCATTCACAGCTGTTACGGTGATATTGATCGTTACTGTTGCAATGCCGCCATTGCCGTCATTGATCTCGATAGTGAAACTATCGGGACCATTATAGTCTGCAGTTGGAGTATAAGTATATGTTCCATCAGCATTGACGGTAGCGGTACCGTGGGCTGGGTCGGTAGCTTTGTTATAAGTCAGCGCGTCACCATCTGCGTCAGAGCCTGTTACACTGCCATTGTATGGCGTGTCTTCAGGGGTTGTGATGTTTTGATCTGTGCCAGTTGGGGCATCGTTTACTGCGGTTACAGTGATGTTGATAGTTACTGTTGCAGTACCGCCATTACCATCATTGATCTCGATAGTGAAACTATCAGGACCATTGTAGTTTGCAGCAGGAGTATAAGTATATGTTCCGGCTGCATTTACGGTAGCGGTACCGTGGGCTGGATCAGTTGCCTTGCTGTAAGTCAGCGCATCTCCATCCACATCAGAACCTACGACACTACCATTGTATTGGGTATCTTCTGGTGTTGTGATCGTCTGATCTGCGCCGGTTGGGGCATCATTCACAGCTGTTACGGTGATATTGATCGTTACTGTTGCAATGCCGCCATTGCCGTCATTGATCTCGATAGTGAAACTATCGGGACCATTATAGTCTGCAGTTGGAGTATAAGTATATGTTCCATCAGCATTGACGGTAGCGGTGCCGTGGGCTGGGTCGGTAGCTTTGTTATAAGTCAGCGCGTCACCATCTGCGTCAGAGCCTGTTACACTGCCATTGTATGGCATGTCTTCAGGGGTTGTGATGTTTTGATCTGTGCCAGTTGGGGCATCGTTTACTGCGGTTACAGTGATGTTGATAGTTACTGTTGCAGTACCGCCATTACCATCATTGATCTCGATAGTGAAACTATCAGGACCATTGTAGTTTGCAGCAGGAGTATAAGTATATGTTCCATCTGCGTTTACGGTAGCGGTACCGTGTGCTGGATCGGTTGCCTTGCTGTAAGTCAGCGCATCTCCATCCACATCATTACCTACTACACTACCATTATAAGCTACATCTTCAGGAGTAGTAATGTTCTGGTCTGCGCCAGTTGGAGCATCGTTTACTGCGGTTACAGTGATATTGATCGTTACTGTGGTAGTACCACCATTGCCATCATTGATTTCGATAGTGAAGCTATCAGGTCCATTATAGTCTGCAGCAGGAGTATAAGTATATGTTCCATCAGCATTGACGGTGGCGGTACCGTGGGCTGGATCAGAATCTTTGCTGTAGGTCAGCGCATCTCCATCTACGTCATTACCTACGACGCTGCCATTGTATTGAGTATCCTCTGGTGTGGTGATCGTCTGGTCTGCTCCGGTTGGGGCATCATTTACCGCTGTTACGGTGATATTGATCGTTACTGTTGCAGTGCCGCCATTGCCGTCATTGATCTCGATAGTGAAGCTATCAGGTCCATTATAGTCTGTAGCAGGAGTATAAGTGTATGTTCCGTCTGCGTTTACGGTAGCGGTACCGTGGGCTGGATCAGAATCTTTGCTGTAAGTCAGCACATCACCATCCACATCATTACCTACTACACTACCATTAAAAGCTACATCTTCAGGAGTAGTAATGTTCTGGTCTGCGCCAGTTGGAGCATCGTTTACTGCTGTTACAGTGATGGTGATCGTTACTGTGGTAGTACCACCATTGCCATCATTGATTTCGATAGTGAAGCTATCGGGACCATTATAGTCTGCAGTTGGAGTATAAGTATATGTTCCATCAGCATCGACGGTAGCGGTACCGTGGGATGGATCAGAATCTTTGCTGTAGGTCAGCGCATCTCCATCTACGTCATTACCTACGACGCTGCCATTGTATTGAGTATCCTCTGGTGTGGTGATCGTCTGGTCTGAACCGGTTGGGGCATCATTCACAGCTGTTACGGTGATATTGATCGTTACTGTTGCAATGCCGCCATTGCCGTCATTGATCTCGATAGTGAAGCTATCAGGTCCATTATAGTCTGCAGCAGGAGTATAAGTGTATGTTCCATCTGCGTTTACGGTAGCGGTACCGTGGGCTGGATCAGAATCTTTGCTGTAGGTCAGCACATCTCCATCCACATCATTACCTACTACACTACCATTATAAGCTACATCTTCAGGAGTAGTAATGTTCTGGTCTGCGCCAGTTGGAGCATCGTTTACTGCGGTTACAGTGATATTGATCGTTACTGTGGTAGTACCACCATTGCCATCATTGATTTCGATAGTGAAGCTATCGGGACCATTATAGTCTGCAGTTGGAGTATAAGTATATGTTCCATCTGCATTGACGGTAGCGGTACCGTGGGATGGATCGGTAGCTTTGCTATAAGTCAGCACACCACCATCCACGTCATTACCTACTACACTACCATTGTATGCTACATCTTCAGGCGTAGTAATATTCTGGTCTGAACCTGTTGGATCATCATTTACTGCGGTTACAGTGATGTTGATAGTTACTGTTGCAGTACCGCCATTGCCATCATTGATCTCGATAGTGAAACTATCAGGACCATTGTAGTTTGCAGCAGGAGTATAAGTATATGTTCCATCTGCGTTTACGGTAGCGGTACCGTGGGCTGGATCAGTTGCCTTGCTGTAAGTCAGCGCATCACCATCCACGTCTGAACCTACTACACTACCATTGTAAGCTACATCTTCAGGAGTAGTAATGTTCTGGTCTGCACCAGTTGGAGCATCATTCACAGCTGTTACAGTGATGTTGATAGTTACTGTGGTAGTACCACCATTGCCATCATTGATTTCGATAGTGAAGCTATCGGGACCATTATAGTCTGCAGTTGGAGTATAAGTATATGTTCCATCAGCATTGACGGTAGCGGTACCGTGGGCTGGATCGGTAGCTTTGTTATAAGTCAGCACATCACCATCTGCGTCATTACCTACGACACTACCATTGTATTGAGTATCCTCTGGTGTGGTTATCGTCTGGTCTGAACCTGTTGGATCATCATTTACTGCTGTTACAGTGATATTAATTGTTACTGTTGCAGTACCACCATTACCATCATTGATCTCGATAGTGAAGCTATCAGGTCCATTATAGTTACTTGCAGGAGTATAAGTGTATGTTCCATCTGCATTGACGATAGCGGTGCCGTGAGTAGGATCGATGGACTTGCTATAAGTCAGCACATCACCATCCACATCATTACCTACTACATTGCCATTATATGCTACATCTTCAGGTGTAGTAACATCCTGGTCTACGCCGGTTGGATCATCATTTACTGCGGTTACAGTGATATTGATTGTTACCGTTGCAGCACCACCATTGCCATCATTGATCTCGATAGTGAAACTATCTGGTCCATTGTAATTGCTTGCAGGAGTATAAGTATATGTTCCATCAGCATTGACGGTAGCGGTACCGTGGGCTGGATCGGTAGCTTTGTTATAAGTCAGCACATCACCATCTGCGTCATTACCTACGACACTACCATTGTATTGAGTATCCTCTGGTGTGGTTATCGTCTGGTCTGAACCTGTTGGATCATCATTTACTGCTGTTACAGTGATATTGATTGTTACTGTTGCAGTACCACCATTACCATCATTGATCTCGATAGTAAAGCTATCAGGACCATTGTAATTGGTTGCCGGGGTATAATTATATGTACCATCTGCGTTGACGGTAGCGGTTCCGTGAGCTGGATCAGAATCTTTGCTGTAGGTAAGCGCATCTCCATCCACATCAGAACCTACTACAGTACCATTATAAGCTACATCTTCAGGTGTAGTAATGTTCTGGTCTGCGCCAGTTGGAGCATCGTTTACAGCTGTTACAGTGATGTTGATCGTTACTGTGGTAGTACCACCATTGCCATCATTGATTTCGATAGTGAAGCTATCGGGACCATTATAATTGCTTGCAGGAGTGTAAGTGTATGTTCCGTCTGCATTGACTGTAGCAGTGCCGTGAGTAGGATCGGTGGCTTTGCTGTAAGTCAGCGCATCACCATCCACATCATTACCTACGACACTTCCATTGTATTGAATATCCTCTGGTGTTGTAATATTCTGGTCTGCGCCGGTTGGAGCATCGTTTACCGCTGTTACAGTAATGTTGATAGTTACTGTGGTAGTACCACCATTGCCATCGTTAATTTCGATAGTAAAGCTATCAGGACCATTATAGTCTGCAGCTGGAGTGTAAGTATATGTTCCATCAGCATTAATTGCAGCAGTGCCATGAGTAGGATCGGTGTCTTTGCTGTAAGTCAGCGCATCTCCATCCACATCAGAACCTACTACAGTACCATTATAAGCTACATCTTCAGGTGTAGTAATGTTCTGGTCTGCGCCAGTTGGAGCATCGTTTACAGCTGTTACAGTGATGTTGATCGTTACTGTGGTAGTACCACCATTGCCATCATTGATCTCAATCGTAAAGCTATCAGGACCATTATAGTTCGCGGCTGGGGTATAAGTATATGTTCCATCTGCATTGACGGTAGCTGTACCATGTGCTGGATCACTTGCCTTACTGTATGCCAGCGCATCACCATCCACGTCAGAACCCACCACACTTCCATTATAAGCTACATCTTCAGGTGTGGTAATATTCTGGTCTACGCCTGTTGGAGCATCATTTACCGCTGTTACGGTAATATTGATCGTTACTGTTGTAGTACCGCCATTGCCGTCATTGATCTCGATAGTAAAGCTATCAGGACCATTGTAATTGCTTGCAGGAGTGTAAGTGTATGTTCCGTCAGCATTAACTGTAGCGGTACCATGAGATGGATCAGTAGCTTTGCTATAAGTCAGCGCATCACCATCTACGTCTGAGCCGATCACACTACCATTGTATGGAGTGTCTTCAGGGGTTGTGACGTTTTGATCTGTGCCAGTTGGGGCATCATTTACCGATGTTACAGTAATATTGATTGTTACCGTTGCCGTACCTCCATTTCCATCATTAATTTCGATAGTGAAGCTATCAGCACCATTGTAGTTTGCAGTAGGAGTATAAGTATATGTTCCATCAGAATTTACGGTAGCTGTACCATGTGCTGGATCAGTTGCCTTGTTATAAGTCAGCACATCACCATCCACATCATTACCTACTACACTACCATTATAAGCTACATCCTCAGGAGTAGTAATGTTCTGGTCTGCGCCAGTTGGAGCATCGTTTACAGCTGTTACGGTGATATCGATAGTTATTGTGGTAGTTCCACCATTGCCATCATTGATCTCGATAGTGAAACTATCTGGTCCATTATAGCTGGCTGCTGGCGTGTAAGTGTATGTTCCGTCTGCATTTACGGTAGCGGTACCATGCCCTGGATCAGTGGCTTTGTTGTATATCAGCGCGTCACCATCCACGTCATTACCTACTACACTACCATTGTATGCTACATCTTCAGGCGTAGTAATATTCTGGTCTAAACCTGTTGGATCATCATTTACTGCGGTTACGGTGATATTGATTGTTACTGTTGCAGTACCGCCATTGCCGTCATTGATCTCGATAGTGAAACTATCTGGTCCATTGTAGTTGCTTGCAGGAGTATATGTGTATGTTCCATCTGTATTGACGGTAGCTGTACCGTGTGCAGGATCGGTAGTTTTGTTGTATGTCAGCGCATCTCCATCCACATCATTACCTACTACACTACCATTGTATTGAGTATCCTCGGGTGTGGTGATCGTCTGGTCTGAACCTGTTGGATCATCATTTACTGCGGTTACAGTGATATTAATTGCTACTGTTGCAGTACCACCATTACCATCATTGATCTCGATAGTGAAGCTATCAGCACCATAATAGTTGCTTGCAGGAGTATAAGTGTATGTTCCATCAGCATTAACTGTAGCGGTGCCGTGCCCTGGATCGGTGGCCTTGCTATAAGTCAGCGCATCACCATCCACGTCTGAGCCTACCACACTGCCATTATAAACTACATCTTCAGGTGTGGTAATGTTCTGATCAGCTCCGGTTGGATCATCATTTACTACGGTTACAGTGATATTGATGCTTACTGTTGCTGTACCGCCATTACCATCATTGATCTCGATAGTGAAGCTATCAGGACCATTATAGTTCGCAGCTGGGGTATAAGTATATGTTCCGTCTGCATTAACTGTAGCGGTGCCGTGCCCTGGATCGGTCGCTTTGCTGTATGTCAGTGCATCACCATCCACGTCATTACCTACGGCACTACCATTGTATGGAATATCTTCAGGGGTTGTGATGTTTTGATCTGCGCCAGTTGGAGCATCGTTTACCGCTGTTACAGTGATATTGATTGTTACCGTTGCTGTACCACCATTGCCATCGTTAATTTCGATAGTGAAGCTATCGGCACCATTATAGTCCGCAGCTGGAGTATAAGTATATGTTCCGTCTGCGTTTACGGTAGCGGTTCCGTGTGATGGATCAGTAGCTTTGCTGTAAGTCAGCGCATCACCATCCACATCTGAACCAACTACACTACCATTGTATGGTGTGTCTTCAGGGGTTGTGATGTTTTGATCTGTGCCAGTTGGGGCATCATTTACCGCTGTTACAGTTATATTGATTGTTACCGTTGCTGTACTGCCATTACCATCATTGATCTCGATAGTGAAACTATCAGGACCATTATAGTTCGCAGCTGGGGTATAAGTATATGTTCCGTCTGCATTAACTGTAGCGGTGCCGTGCCCTGGATCGGTCGCTTTGCTGTATGTCAGTGCATCACCATCCACGTCATTACCTACGGCACTACCATTGTATGGAATATCTTCAGGGGTTGTGATGTTTTGATCTGCGCCAGTTGGAGCATCGTTTACCGCTGTTACAGTGATATTGATTGTTACCGTTGCTGTACCACCATTGCCATCGTTAATTTCGATAGTGAAGCTATCGGCACCATTATAGTCCGCAGCTGGAGTATAAGTATATGTTCCGTCTGCGTTTACGGTAGCGGTTCCGTGTGATGGATCAGTAGCTTTGCTGTAAGTCAGCGCATCACCATCCACATCTGAACCAACTACACTACCATTGTATGGTGTGTCTTCAGGGGTTGTGATGTTTTGATCTGTGCCAGTTGGGGCATCATTTACCGCTGTTACAGTTATATTGATTGTTACCGTTGCTGTACTGCCATTACCATCATTGATCTCGATAGTGAAACTATCAGGACCATTATAGTTCGCAGCAGGAGTATAAGTGTAAGTTCCGTCTGCATTGACGGTAGCTGTACCATGTGCCGGATCAGTAGCCTTGCTATAAGTCAGCGCGTCACCATCCACGTCATTACCTACAATGCTTCCATTGTATTGAGTATCCTCTGGTGTGGTGATCGTCTGATCAGCTCCAGTCGGAGCATCATTTACTGCGGTTACTGTGATATTGATTGTTACTGTTGCACTACCGCCATTGCCATCATTGATCTCAATAGTAAAACTATCAGGACCATTATAGTTGCTTGCAGGAGTATAAGTGTATGTTCCATCTGCATTGACAGTAGCTGTACCGTGTGCAGGATCGGTAGCCTTGCTGTAAGTCAGCGCATCACCATCCACATCATTACCTACGACACTACCATTGTATGGAGTATCTTCAGGGGTTGTGATGTTTTGATCTGCGCCAGTTGGAGCATCGTTTACCGCTGTTACAGTGATATTGATTGTTAACGTTATCGTACCGCCATTACCATCATTGATCTCGATAGTGAAGCTATCGGGACCATTGTAGTTTGCAGCAGGAGTATAAGTATATGTTCCGTCTGCGTTTACGGTAGCTGTACCATGAGCTGGATCGGTAGCTTTGCTGTAAGCCAGCGCATCGCCATCCACATCTGAACCAACTACACTACCATTGTATGGAGTGTCTTCAGGGGTTGTGATGTTTTGATCTGCGCCAGTTGGAGCATCGTTTACCGCTGTTACAGTGATATTGATTGTTACCGTTGCTGTACCGCCATTACCATCATTGATCTCGATAGTGAAGCTATCAGCACCATTGAAGTTTGCAGCTGGGGTATAAGTATATGTTCCGTCTGCGTTTACGGTTGCTGTACCGTGTGCAGGATCGGTCCCTTTGCTATAAGTCAGCGCATCACCATCCAAGTCTGAACCTACCACACTACCATTATAAGCTACATCCTCAGGAGTAGCAATGTTCTGGTCTGCACCAGTCGGAGCGTCATTTACTGCAGTTACAGTGATATTGATAGTTACCGTTGTTGTACCGCCATTACCATCATTGATCTCGATAGTGAAGCTATCGGCACCATTATAGTTTGCAGCTGGAGTATAAGTATATGTTCCGTCTGCATTAACTGTAGCGGTGCCGTGCCCTGGATCGGTAGCTTTGCTGTAAGCCAGCGCATCGCCATCCACATCTGAACCAACTACACTACCATTGTATGGTGTGTCTTCAGGAGTTGTGATGTTTTGATCTGCGCCAGTTGGATCATCATTTACCGCTGTTACAGTGATATTGATTGTTACCGTTGCTGTACCGCCATTACCATCATTGATCCCGATAGTGAAACTATCAGGACCATTGTAGTTTGCAGCAGGAGTATAAGTATATGTTCCGTCTGCATTGACGGTAGCTGTACCGTGTGCAGGATCGGTAGCCTTGCTGTAAGTCAGCGCATCACCATCCACATCTGAACCAACTACACTACCATTGTATGGTGTGTCTTCAGGGGTTGTGATGTTTTGATCTGTGCCAGTTGGGGCATCATTTACCGCTGTTACAGTTATATTGATTGTTACCGTTGCTGTACCGCCATTACCATCATTGATCCCGATAGTGAAACTATCAGGACCATTATAGTTCGCAGCAGGAGTATAAGTGTATGTTCCATCTGCATTGACAGTAGCTGTACCGTGTGCAGGATCGGTAGCCTTGCTGTAAGTCAGCGCATCACCATCCACATCATTACCTACGACACTACCATTGTATTGAGTATCCTCGGGTGTGGTAATAGTCTGGTCTGCACCAGTCGGAGCGTCATTTACTGCTGTTACGGTGATGTTGATTGTTACTGTTGCAGTACCACCATTACCATCATTGATCTCGATAGTAAAGCTATCAGGGCCATTGTAATTGGTTGCCGGGGTATAAGTATATGTTCCATCTGCGTTGACGATAGCGGTTCCGTGTGATGGATCGGTCGCTTTGCTATAAGTCAGTGCATCCCCATCCACATCTGAACCAACTACACTTCCAGAATAAGCCACATCCTCAGGAGTCGTAATATTCTGATCAACCCCGGTAGGTGCATCATTCACAGGAGTCACCGTAATACGGAGCGTACCTACACTACACATGCCCGGCGTCCCATTATCACACACATTATACTTCACACTATCCACCCCATTATAATTCGCCGCCGGTGTATAAGTATAACTACCATTCGTATTCAACACAATCGTACCATGCACCGGACCTGTCTGCACACTAGCCGTCAGCGCATCCCCTTCTACATCCGTATCATTTGTCAATACATTTCCCGTACCTACATTATCTTCTAATATAGTCAGCACATCATCCACCGCCACCGGCGCATCATTCACTGCTGTGATTGTAATACGAAGCGTACCTACACTACACATATTCGGCGTACCATTATCACACACACTATACTTCACACTATCCACCCCATTATAATTCGCCGCCGGTGTATAAGTATAACTACCATTCGTATTCAACACAATCGTACCATGCACCGGACCTGTCTGCACACTAGCCGTCAGCGCATTTCCCTCCACATCTGTATCATTTGTCAATACATTTCCCGTACCTACATTATCTTCTAATATAGTCAGCACATCATCCACCGCCACCGGCGCATCATTCACCGCTGTAATACCTAATGTAACAGTTTTAGTATCCTGCTTTGCACCCCCTGCACCCGTATTCCCATTATCATTGACATTTACTGTCAATGTAACCGTTGCAGGCGGATTCTGTGATGAAGAATAAGTAACTTTATTCGCAGTCAAAAATGCATTAATATCCGTAATTGTACCCGTCAATACCAACGCACTACCCGTACCACTCACCACTACTCCCGATCCCGACACCGCACTCACAGATCCATCCGGCACTGAAAAAGTAACCGTCACACTACCCGTACCCGCGTCCACATCCGCAAATGATATATCCTTCAATGAAGCCGGAATATCCTCTGTTACTGCAATACTCGTCGGCACTGTAATTACCGGCGCATCATTCACCGCTGTAATCACAATAGTCATCTTCGCCGCCGCCGCTGAATAAGAAGTTCCATCTGATGCCCTCCAGTCAAAACTGGTCGTTCCATTCCAATTGGCCGTCGGAATAAACGTGATATTCCCCAACTGTGACGCCAGAATCTCCTGCCCCGCTGTAATCACCACTCCATTCAACCGGAAACTACCATTCAATGGCAAAGTAACAATTCGGATCTTATTCAACGCAGTTCCATCCGCATCTGAATATTGTGATGTAAAATTAGTCGCTGTAAATGCCAGGGTATTATCTTCTATTCCTGTCACCGTACTATTCGTCACTACCGGTAAGTTATTGACTGTCGCCATAACCGTATAGGAATAATCCGCCCGGCCCGTATCCGCATCATTATTCAATATCCGCACAACTGCCACATAAGCACCTACTGTATGAGAAGCAGCATTGAACGTAACCGTAAAGCTCGTACTGCCACCCGCTGTTATAGAGGAACCTGTTGGCTGCGCACTCACCGTAAAACCTGCATCACCACTGATTGCCACATTCGGTGTACCTGTCAGGTTAATTACCCCGGTACCCACGTTGTTGATCACAAATGTATTTGTTACCGTACCCGCCGTTACCGTACCAAAATCAGTTCCATCTACTGTCGTCACCGTACCACTATTATCATTAATCAATGTACCATTACCCGTTACATTGATACGCGGATCTGTTGTGATGATGATCGTTGTAGTTGAAGCCGGCCCTGTCTCTGTACCATCATTCAATGTTGTCGTGATGATACGGTTCGTTGTATTCGGTGCACTATTGCTGTTTCTATATTCAATCAGTTTCAGCGCAGCAATATAATTCGCCTGCGAAGCAGACCCCGTCAGTGTGATTGTGCTGGTACCACTGCCGGTTGCAGTAATACCTGCTGGCAATGTACCATTGATGTACAATCCTTCACTACCTGCATCCAGCACATTCGTGAGCGTAATCACCGCCGTCTCCATATTATCTCCATCATAATCTACGATGCTCAGATCCGTATCAGTGATCTTCGCACCTGAGCTACCCGCATTGAAATAATTCAGGTAATTATAATTGCCCGTAGCACCTGAACTGTTATCCGCATCCAGGTTCGCCTTCGGACAATTATTGACATCCATTGCCTTTGTGATCAGGTTATTATCGAAGTAACACTCCTTATAACCCGTATTCTGACTGGCCAGGGAAGATAATGTAAAAGGCGTACCCACTGCATGTCCTACCCCACCACTTACAAAACTACCATTATCATTGATGATCAGGGTGACGTCGAAATCCAGGTTATCAAATGCACTCAGATCCATGTCATAGGTAAATGTTTTACATTCTCCCTGCAGGATCGTCTGGTTGAAGGTGCCGGTATATAATAAAATAGCTGCGGGATCCGTAGTAGGATCCCCGTGATATATCGAAATCGGCATGCCCGCACTGGCATTGCCCGCACCCGGGTTACAGACTTCCACACTTGCCCTCACGATATTACAGGAGCTACCTTTTGTAAATGAAATATCAGCGGCATTAAAAGCAATATCCGGTCGGGCGCCATAATAATCCATGGATTCCAGGATCTGATAATCCGGGTTGGCCAGACCAGTTTTATTAGTCACCGTCAGCGTGGTTTTATCGGCTGAGAGGGAAAAAGAAATATCATATCCATAACCACCCTTATAACCTACTGTATTCGCATGGTTCCGCGCACTGGTTCCATCCAGTGGTACGCTTTTAAAAGCAAAGTTGTCATCTCTCCTGGTAGCACCATCCAAACCTACCTGCTGATAAAAATAACCTGTAGCGGTACTTGTTGACAGATCGATGTATGCATATGCAGCCAGTGAGTTTTCATTACTTTCACGATCGGTATTCACCGCGTTTCCCGTTTCATTCAGGTACATGGAGGTTGTACCAAGCGGAATAGAAAATGTTTTGGCAACCCCTGCTGAAGAACTGGTACCCTTGGCTATAAATGCAAAATCGGTATTGAAGAATTCTGCACTCATCCCCTGTCCTACTCTTTTGTAAAATTCTACGACATATGCATCGTCAAAGTCACGGGCATAATTCGCATCACGCTTAATGACCAGGTTCGTTCCCGAGATGTAAATCTGCGGGTTGCATACCCCTACTGCTCCGGTGGTACCCAGTTTGGTGGAATAATCACCAGTAATCGCTGCTGATGAAAGGAAACTCATGGTGGATGCACTGGACAGGTTATTGATCACATAAGTCGATCTTCTGTCTACAGAACCACCATTCGCCAAAGTGATTACGCCATCCGTCAAAGCTGCATCCAGGTCGATGGTAAAGCGCATATTGGAATAACCTTCCTCTGTTCCGGAATTTGTATTCAGATCGGTATTACTGGTATTGGTACCCTTACCCTGGATACTGATAATATTAGTACCAGTTGGAATGGCAATAACCAGGTCTGTATTAGCAGTACCCGTGCCATGCAATAACGCTTTTACCTGGGGATCGAGTGGAGTCAGTGAATTATTATAAGGAGAACAATATTCTACATAATAAGAAGAATGCGTTGTAGTAACGGTCTCTGTAATGGTAAGCGTGCTGCCGGAAATTGCAAACTTCACATTGTTCAGGTCAGTTGGTGTGGCATCCCCTACCTTGTTTCCGGCAGGGATAAAACTGCCAAGGGCAACTTTCTGCCACCCATACACATTCGTTCCCGAACCATCAGTATTCGTATTCTTAGCCACATTCACGTAACCGGATGACGTTCCTCCTGAGATATCAATCACAGCACTGATATTGATGAAGTCCTCGTCTCCCTGAGGGTTATCACTACCTGTAGTGATACCTGTCTCGGAAGAAACATACACATTGATGGAAGAAGTCCCTGCTGGAATAATAAAAACAGGGGCAGCACCTCCGGGTGCTCTGTATTTAGCTTCTACGCTCAAAATGTCTGCCTTTTTTCCACCGCTGGGGCTGCATGGACTGGTCGGCATTTGACCAAATGTCATCAACGAACAAAGCAATAAGCCGAAGCTTAACAGTAATGTATTCTTCATAAAGATAGAGATAGGCGTCCCTTACAGATAGCCGTTAAATAGTTAGGTACAGGGTATAACTTATCGTCACGTATTCAGAGGGAAATGGGGAATTGAAGATCACCGAACGCTTTTTATTCATCCAAGCTACATTGTCAAAAAATGGGATTCCATCCTACTTACGAAAGGTTATAAACTGGACCTACCCGCGACAAAAGTATTAAAATTTCATATTATATTAAAATTATTTTAAAACAGTTATTTTATGAATATTATTATCAGACATTGGCGTGAAAACATATTAATTTTCATTAATGGTTACTCATAAATTATTTATTTTTCTGATAGGTCTCCTAAGTATGCCTGAAACAACAGTTTACTAAATTTTTTAGTATTTTTGTGAACTATGCTACTATTTAAAGACAATGAGCTGTTTGATCAGGGAAAAGTGAGGTACATTGACTATGCCCTGCCGGATACCACCCTCGAACTGCGGGAGCAGTTTTTCTCTAAAAGTGAGTCGGACCATTATTATAAACTCCTGAAAGAAAATACCCCCTGGAAACAGCATAACCGAAAGATGTATGATAAGGTACTACCAGATCCACGCTTAATCGCTTATTACGGGGGTGAAAACGGGCTTGAATGGACTCAGGAGCTATTGGACATCAAAGAGAAGGTAGAAGCTGCATGTGGGCTTTATTTTAACAGGGTATTGTTAAATTATTACAGGGATGGAAATGATTCCGTCGCATGGCATAGCGATACGCTACCTGCAGATGGCATACATCACCCGATTGCCTCGGTGACATTTGGCGAGACAAGATTATTTAAAGTGAGACATAAAACGAGAAAAGATGTGCTGCCGCTGGATATACCGTTGACTCATGGAAGCTTTTTGCTAATGGGTAAAACTATGCAGGATTTTTATGAACACCATGTACCAAAGACCAGCAGGAAGATTGGAGCGAGGATTAACCTGACTTTCAGGATTTCAGATACTGTTAAGAAGGTGTATTGATACACTTTGATCGTATCTATCTTCGCCACCCTCAAAGGCACAAAAGCAAACAATAACACCGTTGCCATCAACACCTTTTTCCCAAATCGGATATTCGGTATTACCATTCCCAATATCACTAATCCACATCCCACTACCTGCAAAGGACTCACCTGCTCAAACAATACTACATGCGCCGTTCCAATAGATACCGGTATTTCTACCGCTGCCAACACACTTCCTACACTCATTCCTATCAACGGAAACCCCTTGTTGAAAAATATTGGTGGTAAAATAGTGCCAAACAATGCCAGCAATAAACCATATCTCCATAATACTGATGGCATGAAACCCTCCACTATACGAATATTCCAGAATACCAATATTGCCAGCATACCTCCTAATACCAATAGCTTGGATCTATAAAACAATGGCCTGTGTATTGCAATATGATTTGCCGCATACATCGCCCCGGTATAACTCATGGCCGCCATCATCCCCCAGCATATACCTGTAAAATTCCATTCACCTCCTATAAAACCAGTTGCTAAAAACGTACCTCCCAGCACAACTACAATTGCCAGTAACTGCGCCAATGCAGGCCGTTTCTTTTCAATCACACAATCTACCAGTATCCCCATCCAGATCGTCTGCATCAATAAGATAATACACACCGATACCGGCAAATACTGTACAGCTAAATAATAAAAAGTACTCGTCAATCCCAGGCACGTGCCACCTAACAATAACTTATATTTATCTGTCGTGGTACCCGTGATCACCGGTTTCTTTTTCAGATCTAATAATGCCAATACTAAAAACCCTACTAAATACTGAGAGAGTGTAACGGATGCAGTAGAGAACCCCTCCTGCCCTGCAACTTTCACAAACGTGGCTAAGATGCCATAACTCGCCGCCCCAATAATTACATAAATAATTCCTTTCAGCTTTTCCATAACTCAAATGTCGATGCTAATTTTCAGCTGCTGCTTTACATATGTTGAGCGCTGTTTATGAGGTTTTTCTTATACGGCTCAACTGTGTAGGTGTTATACCTAAATAAGACGCAATCTGCTGTAGCTGTAACGGCCTGCCAGCGCAGGCGAAGCGCCTACAAAATGCTGGTACCGCTCCCTGGCGGACAAGTATTTATGCGCTATCTCAATATGCTCTTTTTCTACCACCCAATGCTTTCCCAGATAGTTAATCCAGAATAACGCCAGGTCATGATGCTTTTGCAACAGATGCTTAAACTCTGCAAAAGAATACTCTATTACAATACTATCCTCCAGCGCATCTATCGCATACCGGCTCTTTTCATGCATGATCAATGCCGATGTAGATGCAATAAATGTCTGCTCAGGAAAGAATTTTTTAATCACCGTATCTCCATTTTCATACTGAAAATAATATGAAAAAAGCCCCTGATATATGTATGAGATAAACACAGGCACCTCATCTGCAGATAAGTAATTTGTACCTGCCGGAATTTCCCTTATGCGTAACAGCTTTTCCAATGCCAGCATGGTATCTTTCTCTAAAGAGTAGTAAGTATTCACTGCTGTAATAAACGCATTGATGACTGCTTCCCTGTTCATTCCATGACTTTTATCAGGTAAAAATAAGCAGTATTTGGGTTTTCGGAATAAAAACTACCTTTGTACAAGTTCTTTTAAATTTAAGACCTATAATCGCTATGAAAATCAGACCTTTCTTTTCCCTCAGGGTCTTTTGTACCCGCCTGGTCGTACTGCTTGGCCTTTCCATGTCTATTGGAGCCACTGTACATGCCCAAACCACGGTTCCCTTTACACTGTACAACAATTCTGCCTACACAGATGCCAACGTCTACGTTGCAGTAATTGGTATTATCAATGACAATCATGTATGGATTGACCCCAAAACCGGCGCAGTCAATCCTATGAGTACGTCTTATAATACAGTATCAGGTCCTGTCATCAATGGAAACTACGGCCCCGGTGGCAACGGCAAATATGCCGCCTGCTTCGCAAAGCTGAGTGAAATTCCAAACAAGGTGGTCAACGTTCCCGGCATCGCTGGTTGTCGTATCCTGATCTCCTTTAACTCACAGCTGTACCTTTATTTCTTCGGCGCGTCCGGCTCTCCCAGCGGTTATGCAGCACCCAATCTTGCTAACCCAACCGATCCCAACCAGGGCATCCGTTACGAGAACATTGAGCTGACAAACGCGTCTAATGGTCTGTGGGTAAACACTACGCGTGTAGATGCGTATCAATACCCAATGGGCCTCGAAGTATGGGGCAACAGCAGCTTCTATCAAAAAGTAGGTGAAACTGTCACCCACAGTTACATCCTCAACCAGTGGCAGACTACCGCGCCTACTGAATTTGCCGGTTGCTACGACGCTACCAACGGCATTATCCACTTCCCATCCAAAACCACTGCATGGCAAACAGGCGGTGCACAGGCCAGCTACTTTGGCTCCTATGTTGATGCTATCTGGTCCAAGTACACCAGCGGTAACCTGATCTTTAATGCAGGTGATGCAGGTACATGGAGTGGTAAAGTGTCCGGTAGTACCTTTACCTTCACAAGAAGTTCTGATGGCGCTGTAGGCACCATCTCTGCCAAACCTTCCCAGATCGAAGTCATGGAAGGTAGTGGCGTGATGGCCAGTGGCGGTCAGTGGGACAAAGTAGTACAGGCACAGATCTGCGCTGCAATCAATCGTCATGCAATTGACCTGACAAAGGCCACTGGCGTGACACAGGACTTCTCTACACCGTCACTTTATTACCAGACCACTCCTTACAACTGGTATTGTAAGTTCTGGCACCGTAGCGACATCAGCTATAATAGTCTGACGTACGCTTTCTGCTACGACGATGTTTTCAATCAGTCTTCTACCATCAATGCACCTTCTCCATCCCGGGCTACAATTACCATCGGTGGCTTTGCCGGCCTTACTTCCAACAGCCCGGTGACCGTCTACAAAGATTGTAACTACGCTGGTTCTGCAATAGGTCTGAGTACAGGTACTTATACCCTGAGTCAGCTGAATGCACTGGGTATTCTGAATGACGATATCTCCTCTCTCAAAGTAAGCTCAGGTTATAAAGTAACCCTGTACAAGAATGACAATTTTGGTGGTGCTACAGTTAGCTTCACTGCTGATGACGCCTGTCTGGTAGACAACAGTTTCAACGACTCTACATCTTCTTTAAAAGTTGAAACGACTACCAGCACTACGTCTATCAAGATCGAAGCCGAGAACTACAATTACATGTCAGGCGTACAGACAGAAACCACCAGCGATGCAGGCGGCGGACTAAATGTAGGTTATATTGATGCAGGTGACTGGCTCAGTTATGAAGTAACAATCCCTGCTACCGGTTCTTATGTAGTAGACTATCGTGTAGCAAGTACCTCTTCCGGCAATACACTGCGCCTTGAAAAAGATGCAGGAGCTACACAACTGGGCACTGTCACTATTCCTAATACAGGTGGCTGGCAGGTATGGTCCGATGTAGCACATACTGTATCTCTGCCCGCTGGTACTTACAGCATCGGCATTGCAACTGCTACAGGCAATTTCAACCTGAATTACCTGACCATTACCAGTACTTCCGGCGCAAGAGTAGCTGCTGCTGCCACTGCTACAGAAGACACGCACACAACGGTGACCCTGTCTCCTAACCCGGTGAGCAACCAGCTGTATATCCGTAATAATGATAAGATAAGAACCATGAGTGTTTTTGACATCAGCGGACATGCGATTATGCAGGTAACCAATCCTGGTACAAACATCAACGTATCTTCATTGGTACCCGGTGTTTACATTATCAAAATAGACCGCAAAGATGGTAGTCAGAAGACTGTGAAGATCCTGAAACAATAAAAACCAAAAGGCCTGTATTCATGAATGAATACAGGCCTTTTTATATTTCTATAAAGGCGGAATTCCTGACCAAAAACGGAGCTCTCTCTCTTTCGGCGCCCATGCTGATAGCATGGATCACTATCGGTAAAACTGCTATTTAAGCGGTGCTGATGAATCCAGTAAAGAGCCTGGCCAACGAGTAATTATATTTTTCTAAAAAGACCTTCTGCCACGCCCCTGTGTTTTACGGGACGCTGGCTATAATTGAGCTGCTCTAGTTCATTCAATAAGGGTAATATATTTTCATCGGCTGCACGCTCAATTGCCAGTTTCAAAACCAGCACCCCTCCGGGTTTCAGCGCATCGATAATAGCCGGAAATATCGCCACATCAAAATAATAATACAATACAATGAGATCATATTTGTCCGCAATTTCAAATGCCGACAAATCCGCACACACCGTCCTTACCTTCAATCCCTCCGCACGCAAACTCAACTGCTCCATTGCCACATCCGAAAAATCCACCGCCGTCACCTCCCATCCTCTCTCTGCCAGGTACAGCGTATGCCTGCCACTACCTGCCGCCACATCCAAAGCCTTTCCACCAGCGGGAAACTGCTCATACATGGACAAAAAATAAGGATCTGGTATTTCCAGAGAAGGGAGTCCTTTCGTATATCGTTCATTCCACAGCATTCTACTCATTTGGACAAATGTAATGAAAAATGAAGCAGCCGGCTTGGGAAGGCATTAAATAAAAAGAGAAGACGCCCCGGTGGGTACTCCGGGACGCCTTCAGCCTATTTCTACTTTACACTTCTCTTATCTTATTACGGTCACTTCACCTTTCACTATTCTTGTCTCTCCACCTGCCGTATTCTTGTAGCTCAACAGATACACATAAGTTCCTACATCTACCAGTGATCCCTGGAATCTACCATCCCATCCTTTGGTCTGGTCTTTACTCAGGAACACTACCTGGCCCCAACGGTTGAAGACGCGCAGATCGTAATCGTACATAGGACCGTTTACGTGAGGTTTGAACGTATCGTTGTTACCATCACCATTCGGCGTGAACGCATTCGGGAAGTCTGGCTTCGCTTCACATTGTTTGTAAGTAACTGTGATGTCGTCGGTCACAGAGCCACAATCATTGTAAACAGTCACTTTATAGTACCCGGTCGCTGTCACTACATACGTTGCCGTTGTAGCGCCATCCTGCCATCTGATGCTGTTGCCGGTGCCGGCATCTACACTCAGGGTCAGGGTCTGACCGATACAGATAGTGGTATCATTGCCCAGAGAAATATCTCCGAGACCAGCCACTGTTACTTTTACACTATCTGAAGAAGTCAGATTACAATATTTGTCAAGTACTGTTACAGTGTAGATACCCGGTGTGCTTACTTCCTTGATCGGATCGGTCGTACCATCATTCCAGAGGTAAGAGATCGCACTCGCGTTAGTCGCATCCAGAACTACCAGGCCACCGGCACAGATATCCTTGTCAGGACCGAGGTCTAAGCTGATGTTTGCCTTGTTGGTAACGGTCACAGTATCGGTCACTACACAACTATTCTTCGTTACAGTCACCCAGTAGTCACCAGGCTTAGATACGATGATAGAGTTTGTCAGCGATCCATCAGACCATTTCACACTGCCGCCATCTGGCTCAACCTGTAAGATCACTGTCTGATCAGGACATACAGACGTATCAGGTGTCAGGGTCACGTTTGGTGCAGTAGCCACTGTTACAGTTGCCTGGTCGGTTACAGTACAACCCTTCAGTGATACATCTACAGTATAAGTACCTGCGGTACTTACCGTGATAGATGGTCCGGTATCACCAGTGCTCCATGTGTAAGAAGCACCCTGTACATAGGCATTCAGTTTTACTGTCATACCATCACAGATAGTGGTATCGCGGATTTCGACTGTTGGTGGTTTATTCACCGTTACCTTCACAGAGTCTGTAGCGGAACAACCATTGTTGGTTACAGTTGCGTAGTAAGTACCGGCAGCAGATACGGTGATCTGTTGGGTAGTCGCTCCAGTATTCCACTTGATCGTGTAGCCTGCGCTTGCATTTGCTGCACCGGCATCCAGGGTGACTGAGTTACCTTCGCAGATCGCAGTATCGTTACCCAGGTTGACAGTTGGTTTCTGTACATATTGCAGGGTGTAAGTTACCGGATCAGATACGCAACCGGTTACGCCATCAGTTACGATGAAAGTAGCCTGTGTTGCACCATTCAGGTCGAACACATTGCTGGTCTGACTCTTCGGTGTGGTTACGGTACCTGCAGGATATACGCTCTGCAGTGTAAATGTTGGTTTGTTTACTTTGGTCAGCAGTTGCAATGCAAACTTCGTATTGTCAGAACAGTTCACTGGCAGTGTAGCGTCCAGTTGTGGTTTAGGACATGCTGCTACAGTAATGATCTGTACTCTTTCGATCGCGGCATTACCACATGCATCAGATACATTCCATCTTCTGGTGATGGTGTAACCGTTACAAGCATCCACAGTGTATGGATCGGTGGTCATGGTCGCTTTCTTAGGGAAGTTGCCATCGCAGTTATCAGTTGCGTACAGGGTAGCAGCAGCTGGTATGGTACCTCCACAAGTGACAGTAACAGCAGCCGGAGCCGGATCGATCACTGGTTTGGTGGTATCTACAACTGTGATTACCTGACGAACAGTGTTGGTATTACCACATTCATCTTTCGCTACCCATGTCCTGATCAGCTGGTAGTTGCTTGCACAAGCACCGGTGATAGACTGACGGGTCTGGGAGTAGCTGATCTTCACATTGCTGGTTGCGGTACAGTTGTCAGTAGCTGACAGGTTGCCTGGCGGTGTTGGCACTGCACTACAACTTACTGTAGTATCGCCTGGCGGTGTGATGGTGAATGTTGGTTTAGTAGTATCCTGAACGGTGATCACCTGTTTCATGGTGGCAGTGTTACCACAATCATCAGAAGCGGTCCAGGTACGGGTCAGGCGGTAGTTGTTAGAGCATGTAGTGCTCAGGAACACCTTCGTCTGGGATACAGATACTTTCACACTTGCAGAACAGTTGTCAGTAGCTGTGATCGTTGGCAATGCAGGTACAGCATCACAATTCACAGTCGTATCAGACACCAGGGCATTGAGAACGCTGGTCTGGTCGTATCCTGAACGGTGATGATCTGTTTCAGAACAGTGCTGTTACCACAATTATCGGTTGCAGTCCAGGTACGTGTGATCTGGTAAGTGTTGCTGCATGTGCTGCCAGAGATTGACTGCCTGGTATCCACTGGAGTTACAGTGATAGTACCAGGTGTACAGTTGTCAGTAGCCGTCAGCGTGGCAGCTGTTGGTACCTTATCACAATCTACAGTAACGTTAGCAGGAACAGTTATGGTGAACACAGGGCCAGTCTGGTCTCTTACCGTGATGGTCTGTTTCAGGGTATCGCTGGCGTTACCACAATTATCAACCGCTACCCATTTACGGATCAGGTAGTAATTGCTGGTACACTGACCTGCGATGTCTATTCTTGTTTCAATTGGCGCGATGGTCAGGGTACCTAAACAAGCATCGTTTGCTGTGAGGTTTACAGCAGCTGGCACCTGATCACACTCTACGGTCACATCAGCAGGTGCTGTGGAAGTGAACACAGGAGCTTTGGTATCGGTCACAGTGATGGTCTGCTGGGCTGAAGTTGTGAGACCACAACGGTCTACGGCTGTCCAGGTACGTCTGATGATAGTCGTACAAGCATCCGGTGTCTGCGTATTATCAGTGTAAGTCACAGTCAGCGCCTCGTTAGTGAAAGGCTGGTGGCTGAACACTGGTGTACCGAACAGCGTAGTGTAATCTTTACCCAGTACACAATCAGTAGTGATAGCAGCTGGTACAGATACTACTACCGGAGGTGTAGTGATCCTTCTGATCTTCACCACATTGCTGATGGTGGTGCTACAAGCGCCGGAGGTCACAATTCGTCTGAACCATACGGTATCAGCGGTAAGTGTACCTGGGGTATAGGAAGCAGAAGTACCGCCTGTACCTGTAGTCACGTTAGAGAACCCGGTGGTTGCACTGGTCGTGCTGATCTGCCACTGATAAGTGAAGGTACCGTCGCCACCACTCAGGGTAGTCGTTCCTTTCAGCTGAGCAGGTGTTTCAGAAGCACACACTGTCTGATCAGCGGAGATCGTATTGCCCATTACTGGTCCCAGGTTAGTCAGTGTTACAGTAGCTGGTGAACCAGTACATGTACCATTGCTCAGGGTCCATTGGAGAACAGCCGTTGTATTTACCAGCACTATTACTTTGGCAGTCGGATTGTTCAGATCAGCAGCTGCGATGGTTGCAGTACCACTGATTACAGTCCATGTACCTTTAGAAGTAGCGATGGCGCCTGGCGTAGCAGTCATTATAAAGGCAGAGTCATTACAATGAGTCTGGTTAGCTCCGGCATTTGCAGCTTCCGGCATCATGTCGTTCTTCAGGAAGACAGTGCTGCTGGTTGCGCAGGAATTGTTAGTAATTGTCCAGATTGCAGTGGCAGTATCACCTGCTGGTACAAATATCTTAGCTGTCGGATTATTCAGATCAGCCGTTGCGATCGTAGCGGCAGAACCTGTGTAGAATGACCAGGTACCGGTACCAATGGTAGCAGTGTTGGCAGTCATGACGAAGGCACTGTCAGAACAATGCGTCTGTGCAGAACCGGCATTTGCCACATCCGGCATCTTATCATTTACCAGTTTCACTGTGCTGCTGGAAGTACATACACCGTTGGAGATGGTCCAGGTAGCAATTACGCTATCACCTTCCGGTACGCTGATGGCAGCATTTGGATTGTGCACATCCGCTGTAGCGATAGTAGCAGTAGAACCGGTTGGTAATGTCCAGGTTCCTACGGCACCGGCTACATCAGGTGTATTAGCTGCCAGGGTGAAGGTGCTGGTCGCACACTGGTGGGTATCGGTACCTGCAGCAGCTGCTGTTGGTTGCTGATAGTTTACCAGTTTAATGCTGTCTACTGTAGAACAATTACCATTTGTGATTGTCCAGTAAGCCATTACACTGTCACCCGCAGGTACGTTGATAGTAGCGGTAATGCTGTTTGCATTCGTGATAGTAGCAATTGGTGTAGATACGGTCCATGTACCGGTAGCGGTAGTCAGTGATGGTGCAGTTGCACTCATGGTGAATACGGCATCGTTACAATGTTTCAGAGAATCAGGACCCGCGTCTGCCTGGGCTGGCGCTTCGTAATTCTTCAACAGGATCATATCGTAGCTGGAGCAGACACCGTTGGTCACTGTCCAGATTGCGGTTGCGGTATCGCCTGCAGGCAGGGTGAATACGGCATTGATATTAGTAGAGTCGGTCGCGTTAAAGCTTGCGGCACTACCTGGGTACAGAGACCATTTACCTACTGCTGTTGCCAGGTTTGGTGCGGTCGCTGCCATAGAGAATGTAGTGTTATTACACTGTACCAGGGAGTCAGCACCGGCATCTGCCTGCGCTGGCTGCTGATAGTTGTACAGTTTAATTGTATCGGCACTGTAACAGATACCGTTGGTCAGTGTCCAGGAGATGTATGCACTATCACCATTTGGTACAGTGAAAGTAGTACTGTTATTATTAAGGTCAGCAGCCGGGAAGGTAGCATTACCCTTCACTACCGTCCAATAACCGATGGCACCCGGAACATCCGGAGCATTCGCCGTTACAGGGAAGGTAGTGGTCATACACTGTTGCATATCTGCTGGTACGGCGGCAGCGGTTGGTGACATATAGTTCACCAGTTTCACTGTGTCGCTGGTAGAACATGTACCGTTACCGATTGACCAGATAGCGAGTACGCTATCGCCTGCAGGAACAAAGATGGTAGCATTCGGATCGTTCGGATCACTTGCTACCGCGGTAGTAGTACCTACGAATGTCCATTCTCCGATAGCACCTGTTACATCAGGTACGTTTGCACTCATCACGAAAGCACTGTCAGAACAATGTTTCACCAAGTCCGTACCTGCATCAGCTTTAACAGGAGTCAGGTAGTTAGTCAGTATCACAGCCGCTGAATCAGCGCACACACCATTTGTTACAACCCAGTGTAATTCAGCAGAGGCATCATTTGGCAGCGTTATATTAGCAGCTGGCAGGTGCTCTTCGCCGGTAGCGATAGTAGCGATACCGCTGCGAACATACCATGTACCGATAGCACCTGTTACGTTTGGTGTAGAACCGGCCAGTACAAAGGCAGAACCCGCACACTTGGTCTGGTTAGTACCCGCACTTACTGCAGTTGGCTGTTCGTAATTGATCAGCACAATGTTGTCAGAAGTGGTACAACCCAGGTTGGTGATGGTCCAGCTCAGTACTACCGTAGAACCGGCAGTTACCGTGAAGGTCGTGTTCGGATCATTCAGCTGTGCAGCTGAGATAGTATAAGAAGCAGGAGATACAGCACTCCAGTAACCGGTAGCACCAGCGACAGAAGGTGTATTTGCTGTCATTGTAAAGGCATCGTCGTTACAATGTTTGATAGTGTCTACACCCGCATCTGCATTAGCAGGAGGATTATTATTTACGATCCATACGGTGTCTACATCCGCACATACACCATTTGTAATCGTCCAGAACAACATGCTGCTGTCACCCACAGGGATGGTCACAGTCGTGGTTGGGCTGTTGATACTTGCGATCGTTGCGGTAGAACCGGCTGGCTTAGACCATGTACCGGAAGCTGTAGATACAGATGGTGCATTGGCCGCCATGGTGAAGGTCGCAGTGTTACACTGGTGCTGGTCAGGACCTGCATCTGCATCAGCTGGTTTCACATAGTTGACCAGTTTTATGCTATCCACGGTAGAACATGTACCATTCACGATTGTCCAGTAAGCCATTACGCTGTCGCCTACAGGAACTGTGATCGTAGCGGTTGTACTGTTTGGATTAGTGATAGTAGCAGTTGCACTGGATACAGTCCAGGTGCCAACACCTACGCTAGCCGCAGTAGCTGACATCGTAAAGGTACCGTTCGCACACTGCTTGATGGAATCCGGGCCTGCCTGCGCTGTAGAAGGCGCCTGGTAGTTCTTCAGGAAAACATAATCAGTGCTGGAACAAACACCATTTGTGACAGTCCATATTAAAGTAGCAGTATCGCCGGCTGCAAGGGTCACCGTAGCTGCAGGATTGTTAAACATGCCTGTAGTGATGGTGGCTTTGCTGCCTGTAAATGCTGACCATGTACCTACTGCTGTAGCAGGAGCTGCTGCTGTAGCCAGCATGATGAAAGTAGCATTATTACACTGTACAATGGAATCCGGACCTGCATTGGCAGTAGTTGGCATAGCGTAGTTCACTAATACAATACTGTCTTTAGAAGAACAGGTACCATTCGTCACGGTCCAGTACAGGGTAGCAGTAGAACCAGTCGCTACGGTGATCACAGCATTTACGTTGCTGCTATCAGCAGTACCGATAGTAGCAGTACCGCTCTTTACAGACCACATACCAGTACCGATGGTTGGCGTAGTCGCCGCCATGGTAAAGGAAGGAGTCGCACACTGTTTCACAGTATCCGGGCCTGCATTGGCAGTAGTCGGTGTAGCGTAGTTGATCAGTTTTACATAATCGGTAGAAGAACAGGTACCGTTGGTCACTGTCCATATCAGTGTAGCGGTATCACCAGCTGCCAGGGTCACCGTAGCTGCAGGATTGTTGAACATGCCTGTAGTGATGGTGGCTTTGCTGCCTGTGAAGGTGGACCAGGTACCGGTTGCGGTAGCAGGAGAAGCTGCCGTAGCCTGCATGGTGAATGTGCTGTTCGCACACTGCATAATAGAATCCGGACCGGCGTTCGCTGCTACCGGTTGCATATAGTTGGTAATTGTTACTGAAGCAGAGTCAGCGCAGACACCGTTGGTAATTACCCAACGTAATAAGGCGGTCTGACCAGCTGGAACAATAACAGTTGAAGTAGCGCTGGTTGGTGTAGTCACAGTGGCAGTACCACTGCGTACATACCAGTAACCGGTTGCACCGGTCATTGGTGTAGAACCCGCAAGCGTAAACAGACTGTCAGAACAATGAGTCTGTGCAATACCTGCTGAAGTTGCGGTTGGCTGTACATAGTTGATCAGAACGATATTGTCTGAAGATGTACAACCGATATTAGTAATCGTCCATTTCAGTACCACAGTCTGACCGGCAGTTACGCTGAAGGTAGCAGTCGGGTTGTTCAGCTGAGCAGCAGAAATGGTATAAGTAGATGGAGAAACCACTGTCCAGGTACCCCATGCTCCAGATACTGACGGTGAGTTCGCGGACATTGTAAAAGTAGCGTTGTTACACTGCTTAATAGTGTCCGGACCGGCATTCGCAGCGGTGGGTGACAGGTTATTTACGATCCATACGGTGTCTACATCCGCACATACACCATTTGTAATCGTCCAGAACAACATGCTGCTGTCACCCACAGGGATGGTCACAGTCGTGGTTGGGCTGTTGATACTTGCGATCGTTGCGGTAGAACCGGCTGGCTTAGACCATGTACCGGAAGCTGTAGATACAGATGGTGCATTGGCCGCCATGGTGAAGGTCGCAGTGTTACACTGGTGTTGATCAGGACCTGCATCTGCATCAGCTGGTTTCACATAGTTGACCAGTTTTATGCTATCCACGGTAGAACATGTACCATTCACGATTGTCCAGTAAGCCATTACGCTGTCGCCTACAGGAACTGTGATCGTAGCGGTTGTACTGTTTGGATTAGTGATAGTAGCAGTTGCACTGGATACAGTCCAGGTGCCAACACCTACGCTAGCCGCAGTAGCTGACATCGTAAAGGTACCGTTCGCACACTGCTTGATGGAATCCGGGCCTGCCTGCGCTGTAGAAGGCGCCTGGTAGTTCTTCAGGAAGACATAATCAGTGCTGGAACAAACACCATTTGTGACAGTCCATATTAAAGTAGCAGTATCGCCGGCTGCAAGGGTCACCGTAGCTGCAGGATTGTTAAACATGCCTGTAGTGATGGTGGCCTTGCTGCCTGTAAATGCTGACCATGTACCTACTGCTGTAGCAGGAGCTGCTGCTGTAGCCAGCATGGTGAAAGAAGCGTTATTACACTGTACAATGGAATCCGGACCTGCATTGGCAGTAGTTGGCATAGCGTAGTTCACTAATACAATACTGTCTTTAGAAGAACAGGTACCATTCGTCACGGTCCAGTACAGGGTAGCAGTAGAACCAGTCGCTACGGTGATCACAGCATTTACGTTGCTGCTATCAGCAGTACCGATAGTAGCAGTACCGCTCTTTACAGACCACATACCAGTACCGATGGTTGGCGTAGTCGCCGCCATGGTAAAGGAAGGAGTCGCACACTGTTTCACAGTATCCGGGCCTGCATTGGCAGTAGAAGGAGTAGCGTAGTTAATCAGTTTTACATAATCAACAGAAGAACAGGTACCGTTGGTCACCGTCCATATCAAGGTAGCAGTATCACCAGCTGCCAGGGTCACCGTAGCTGCAGGATTGTTGAACATGCCTGTAGTGATGGTGGCTTTGCTGCCTGTGAAGGTGGACCAGGTACCGGTTGCGGTAGCAGGAGAAGCTGCCGTAGCCTGCATGGTGAATGTGCTGTTCGCACACTGCATAATAGAATCCGGACCGGCGTTCGCTGCTACCGGTTGCATATAGTTGGTAATTGTTACTGATGCAGAGTCAGCGCAGACACCGTTGGTAATTACCCAACGTAATAAGGCGGTCTGACCAGCTGGAACAATAACAGTTGAAGTAGCGCTGGTTGGTGTAGTCACCGTGGCAGTACCACTGCGTACATACCAGTAACCGGTTGCACCGGTCATTGGTGTAGAACCCGCAAGCGTAAACAGACTGTCAGAACAATGAGTCTGTGCAATACCTGCTGAAGTTGCGGTTGGCTGTACATAGTTGATCAGAACGATATTGTCTGAAGATGTACAACCGATATTAGTAATCGTCCATTTCAGTACCACAGTCTGACCGGCAGTTACGCTGAAGGTAGCAGTCGGGTCGTTCAGCTGAGCAGCAGAAATGGTATAAGTAGATGGAGAAACCACTGTCCAGGTACCCCATGCTCCAGATACTGACGGTGAGTTCGCGGACATTGTAAAAGTAGCGTTGTTACACTGCTTAATAGTGTCCGGACCGGCATTCGCAGCGGTGGGTGACAGGTTATTTACGATCCATACGGTGTTGTGCTACATACACCATTTGTAATCGTCCAGAACAACATGCTGCTGTCACCCAGGGATTACAGTCGTGGTTGGGCTGTTGATACTTGCGATCGTTGCGGTAGAACCGGCTGGTTAGACCATGTACCGGAAGCTGTAGATACAGATGGTGCATTGGCCGCCATGGTGAAGGTCGTGTTACACTGGTGTTGATCAGGACCTGCATCTGCATCAGCTGGTTTCACATAGTTGACCAGTTTTATGCTATCCACGGTAGAACATGTACCATTCACGATTGTCCAGTAAGCCATTACGCTGTCGCCTACAGGAACTGTGATCGTAGCGGTTGTACTGTTTGGATTAGTGATAGTAGCAGTAGCTGGATACAGTCCAGGTGCCAACACCTACGCTAGCCGCAGTAGCTGACATCGTAAAGGTACCGTTCGCACACTGCTTGATGGAATCCGGGCCTGCCTGCGCTGTAGAAGGCGCCTGGTAGTTCTTCAGGAAGACATAATCAGTGCTGGAACAAACACCATTTGTGACAGTCCATATTAAAGTAGCAGTATCGCCGGCTGCAAGGGTCACCGTAGCTGCAGGATTGTTAAACATGCCTGTAGTGATGGTGGCCTTGCTGCCTGTAAATGCTGACCATGTACCTACTGCTGTAGCAGGAGCTGCTGCTGTAGCCAGCATGGTGAAAGAAGCGTTATTACACTGTACAATGGAATCCGGACCTGCATTGGCAGTAGTTGGCATAGCGTAGTTCACTAATACAATACTGTCTTTAGAAGAACAGGTACCATTCGTCACGGTCCAGTACAGGGTAGCAGTAGAACCAGTCGCTACGGTGATCACAGCATTTACGTTGCTGCTATCAGCAGTACCGATAGTAGCAGTACCGCTCTTTACAGACCACATACCAGTACCGATGGTTGGCGTAGTCGCCGCCATGGTAAAGGAAGGAGTCGCACACTGTTTCACAGTATCCGGGCCTGCATTCGCAGTAGTCGGTGTAGCGTAGTTGATCAGTTTTACATAATCAACAGAAGAACAGGTACCGTTGGTCACTGTCCATATCAAGGTAGCGGTATCACCAGCTGCCAGGGTCACCGTAGCTGCAGGATTGTTGAACATGCCTGTAGTGATGGTGGCTTTGCTACCTGTGAAGGTGGACCAGGTACCGGTTGCGGTAGCAGGAGAAGCTGCCGTAGCCTGCATGGTGAATGTGCTGTTAGCACACTGCATAATAGAATCCGGACCAGCGTTCGCTGTTACCGGTTGCATATAGTTGGTAATTGTTACTGATGCAGAGTCAGCGCAGACACCGTTGGTAATTACCCAACGTAATAAGGCAGTCTGACCAGCTGGAACAATAACAGTTGAAGTAGCGCTGGTTGGTGTAGTCACCGTGGCAGTACCACTGCGTACATACCAGTAACCGGTTGCACCGGTCATTGGTGTAGAACCCGCAAGCGTAAACAGACTGTCAGAACAATGAGTCTGTGCAATACCTGCTGAAGTTGCGGTTGGCTGTACATAGTTGATCAGAACGATATTGTCTGAAGATGTACAACCGATATTAGTAATCGTCCATTTCAGTACCACAGTCTGACCGGCAGTTACGCTGAAGGTAGCAGTCGGGTCGTTCAGCTGAGCAGCAGAAATGGTATAAGTAGATGGAGAAACCACTGTCCAGGTACCCCATGCTCCAGATACTGACGGTGAGTTCGCGGACATTGTAAAAGTAGCGTTGTTACACTGCTTAATAGTGTCCGGACCGGCATTCGCAGCGGTGGGTGACAGGTTATTTACGATCCATACGGAGTCCGTTGTGCTACATACACCATTCGTGATGGTCCAGTACAACCTGGTGCTATCACCTGTTGGCAGGGTTACAGTAGTGGTTGGACTTGTTGGATTTGAGATCGTTGCGGTAGATCCGGTTGGTTTGGTCCACATACCGGAAGCCGTAGATACAGATGGTGCATTCGCCGCCATCGTGAAGGTCGTGGTCGCACACTGGTGTTGATCAGGACCTGCTTCAGCATCGGTTGGTTTCACATAGTTGACCAGTTTTATGCTATCCACGGTAGAACATGTACCATTCACGATTGTCCAGTAAGCCATTACGCTGTCGCCAACTGGAACTGTGATCGTAGCGGTCGTACTGTTTGGATTAGTGATAGTAGCAGTAGCTTTGGATACAGTCCAGGTGCCAACACCTACGCTAGCTGCAGTAGCTGACATCGTAAAGGTACCGTCAGCACACTGCTTGATGGAATCCGGGCCTGCCTGCGCTGTAGAAGGCGCCTGGTAGTTCTTCAGGAAGACATAATCAGTGCTGGAACAAACACCATTTGTGACAGTCCATATTAAAGTAGCAGTATCGCCGGCTGCAAGGGTCACCGTAGCTGCAGGATTGTTAAACATGCCTGTAGTGATGGTGGCCTTGCTGCCTGTAAATGCTGACCATGTACCTACTGCTGTAGCAGGAGCTGCTGCTGTAGCCAGCATGGTGAAAGAAGCGTTATTACACTGTACAATGGAATCCGGACCTGCATTGGCAGTAGTTGGCATAGCGTAGTTCACTAATACAATACTGTCTTTAGAAGAACAGGTACCATTCGTCACGGTCCAGTACAGGGTAGCAGTAGAACCAGTCGCTACGGTGATCACAGCATTTACGTTGCTGCTATCAGCAGTACCGATAGTAGCAGTACCGCTCTTTACAGACCACATACCAGTACCGATGGTTGGCGTAGTCGCCGCCATGGTAAAGGAAGGAGTCGCACACTGTTTCACAGTATCCGGGCCTGCATTCGCAGTAGTCGGTGTAGCGTAGTTGATCAGTTTTACATAATCAACAGAAGAACAGGTACCGTTGGTCACTGTCCATATCAAGGTAGCGGTATCACCAGCTGCCAGGGTCACCGTAGCTGCAGGATTGTTGAACATGCCTGTAGTGATGGTGGCTTTGCTACCTGTGAAGGTGGACCAGGTACCGGTTGCGGTAGCAGGAGAAGCTGCCGTAGCCTGCATGGTGAATGTGCTGTTCGCACACTGCATAATAGAATCCGGACCGGCGTTCGCTGCTACCGGTTGCATATAGTTGGTAATTGTTACTGATGCAGAGTCAGCGCAGACACCGTTGGTAATTACCCAACGTAATAAGGCAGTCTGACCAGCTGGAACAATAACAGTTGAAGTAGCGCTGGTTGGTGTAGTCAGTGGCAGTACCACTGCGTACATACCAGTAACCGGTTGCACCGGTCATTGGTGTAGAACCCGCAAGCGTAAACAGACTGTCAGAACAATGAGTCTGTGCAATACCTGCTGAAGTTGCGGTTGGCTGTACATAGTTGATCAGAACGATATTGTCTGAAGATGTACAACCGATATTAGTGATCGTCCATTTCAGTACCACAGTCTGACCGGCAGTTACGCTGAAGGTAGCAGTCGGGTCGTTCAGCTGAGCAGCAGAAATGGTATAAGTAGATGGAGAAACCACTGTCCAGGTACCCCATGCTCCAGATACTGACGGTGAGTTCGCGGACATTGTAAAGGTAGCGTTGTTACACTGCTTAATAGTGTCCGGACCGGCATTCGCAGCGGTGGGTGACAGGTTATTTACGATCCATACGGAGTCCGTTGTGCTACATACACCATTCGTGATGGTCCAGTACAACCTGGTGCTATCACCTGTTGGCAGGGTTACAGTAGTGGTTGGACTTGTTGGATTTGAGATCGTTGCGGTAGATCCGGTTGGTTTGGTCCACATACCGGAAGCCGTAGATACAGATGGTGCATTCGCCGCCATCGTGAAGGTCGTGGTCGCACACTGGTGTTGATCAGGACCTGCTTCAGCATCTGTTGGTTTCACATAGTTGACCAGTTTTATGCTATCCACGGTAGAACATGTACCATTCACGATTGTCCAGTAAGCCATTACGCTGTCGCCAACTGGAACTGTGATCGTAGCGGTCGTACTGTTTGGATTAGTGATAGTAGCAGTAGCTTTGGATACAGTCCAGGTGCCAACACCTACGCTAGCTGCAGTAGCTGACATCGTAAAGGTACCGTTCGCACATTGCTTGATGGAATCCGGGCCTGCCTGCGCTGTAGAAGGCGCCTGGTAGTTCTTCAGGAAGACATAATCAGTGCTGGAACAAACACCATTTGTGACAGTCCATATTAAAGTAGCAGTATCGCCGGCTGCCAGGGTCACCGTAGCTGCAGGATTGTTAAACATGCCTGTAGTGATGGTGGCCTTGCTGCCTGTAAATGCTGACCATGTACCTACTGCTGTAGCAGGAGCTGCTGCTGTAGCCAGCATGGTGAAAGAAGCATTATTACACTGTACAATGGAATCCGGACCTGCATTGGCAGTAGTTGGCATAGCGTAGTTCACTAATACAATACTGTCTTTAGAAGAACAGGTACCATTCGTCACGGTCCAGTACAGGGTAGCAGTAGAACCAGTCGCTACGGTGATCACAGCATTTACGTTGCTGCTATCAGCAGTACCGATAGTAGCAGTACCACTCTTTACAGACCACTTACCTGTACCGATGGTTGGTGTAGTCGCCGCCATGGTAAAGGAAGGAGTCGCACACTGCTTCACAGTATCAGGGCCTGCATTGGCAGTAGAAGGAGTAGCGTAGTTGATCAGTTTTACATAATCAACAGAAGAACAGGTACCGTTGGTCACTGTCCATATCAGTGTAGCGGTATCACCAGCTGCCAGGGTCACCGTAGCTGCAGGATTGTTGAACATGCCTGTAGTGATGGTGGCTTTGCTACCTGTGAAGGTGGACCAGGTACCGGTTGCGGTAGCAGGAGAAGCTGCCGTAGCCTGCATGGTGAATGTGCTGTTCGCACACTGCATAATAGAATCCGGACCAGCGTTCGCTGTTACCGGTTGCATATAGTTAGTCAGTAATACAGTAGAAGAAGTGGTACAGGCGCCGTTGGTAATAGTCCAGGTCAGCGTTGCAGTCTTACCTGCAGGTACGAATACTGTAGTAGTAGGACTGGAAGTATTTGTAATAGTTGCAGTACCAGTGTAAGTCCATTCACCTGCACCTACCGAAGCGGAGTTAGCCGCCATGGTGAACAGGGAATCATTACAATGTGTCTGTGCAGGACCGGCATTGGAAGTAGTCGGTGCAGTATAAACAGTGACAGTACCGCTTGCACAGGCGGTAGTACCACATTTACCGTTGCTTTCTACTCTTACATAATATGTAGTCGTTGCAGACACACTCACAGTGATAGAAGAACCAGTACCGATTGAAGTTCCGGAACCACAACCACCTGCATACCATACATATTGGCCTGCGGTAGTACCATTGGCGTTAGTACCCAGGGTGCCGCCTACAACTGTCAGAGTAGCAGAACCACTTGTACAGATAGAAGGTGCACTTACTGTTACACTGGTTGGAGCGGTTGGCGGTGTTTCAACATTTACCTTGATAGTAGTTGAGTTGGTACAACCACCATTATTACTTCTGAAGTTAACTGTAAATGTATATTCACCTGCAGCAACACCAGTAGGAATAGGTACAGTGATCGGCCATGAAGTTATTGCAGTTTCAGGTACTGCAGAAAAGCCGGGCATAGTACCGGTTACGCTATAGTAAGTTGGCGTACCGGTAGTAGCTGTGGTATCCATCGTGAAATACCCCTGTGTGTTACAAACGGTATCAGGCTTCAGAGTCATGGTTGGCAGCGCAGTATAGTGCAGCACCACCTGATCGGAGTTGGTACCACAATTACTTGCATTGTTGATAGTCCATGCCAGCGTCACATCCTGATAGCTACCGTTGGTAATTCTCACAGTAGTATTATAGGCGTGTATATCATCGATGGTTACACCAGTAGGGGATCCTACTATTGACCATGTACCGGTTTCTGCAAAGTCGCCTGTCAAGGTGAGATCCGGTTCGTTCGCCTGCATGGTAAATACATTATTAGTACCACACAACGTTGTATCCGGACCTGCATAAGCAGTGGTAGCGCCAGTGATCAGTGTCAGGGTATCATAAGCATAGCCCACACAATCAGAGTTGCCGGTTGCAGTCACAGTCCACTGCAGGTAAACGGTGATACCCGGATTGTTCAGGGTAACCGTTGCAGCAGGGTTGTTCTTATTTAAAGTAACGTAGTCGGAGAAGTTGATGGTAGAGCTGGTGTCACCAGAAATACCAGGACCAGAGATACCGGTGATCGTCCACACGCCTTTTGTACCAGTAATGGTACTACGGGTCATGGTGAAGGTACCTGAGGCATTGCTTCCATCTTCCACACACTTGGTCACATGCGTACCAGCAGGTGGTGTGGGTACCTCCGTAAGGTGAAGGATAAATGGCGCCGATGTGACGGTACAGGTACCATTCGTGACGACGACAATAAAGGAGCTGTCGGCAAGGGTCTCTGTATTATATATCATACCCGTCTGATCGTTATAATCAGAGAGCAAAGTGCCAGTAGCAACGCTAGTACCTTTGTACCAACGGATACTCTTGGTAGCGTCACCATTTGGTGCCAGTGCATCGGCAATACTCAGGGTTACTCTGCTACCCACACACAATGAAGTATCAGAAGCGGCCACCTCCACAATAGGTTTGTCATCCTTCTTAATAGTAGCACTATTGGAGTCAATACAGGTCTTACCACCATCTACACCATAAGTTACATAACCGTATACGGTAATAGTAGTATCACGTAGAACTGTGATCTGCCGGTCTGGACCAACGTAACTCGTATCACTCCATTTAAAGTAATCATAACCACCGGAGGCTTGTAGATCAACCGTGCCTCCCTCACAGACCTGCGCTTTGGTCAGGTATAGTATCGGCATTGGTAGTATCGTGATCTTGACCGATGATGACGGGGCCGCACATGTTTGTGAGGAGCTTCCGCTTTCATAGATCCTGACACGGAACAGGTAATCAGCAGCTACGTCTTTCGTACCTTTCAATTCTCCTTCCGCAATTACCAGGGTGTCTTTGTTAGCAGTACCATAAGGAACATCAAACCAGGTCACACCACCATCATCAGACATTTCCCATTGGTACTCTGCATTTGTAAAGTAATTGGTTGGGGTATAAGAAGAAACGAGCGTAGTAGCAACGCCCTCACACAATACCTCTTTCAGGCTGCTGGCAGAGCCAATGATAGAAGCGGTGATAATCGGGCTACAATAAGAGAATTGAATATCATCCAACGCAATATCGTTACCACAACCACCGGGGAAGTTATTGATAATGCGTACAATTACGTCCGTAACGCCGGTAGGTACGGTGAAAGATCCACCGAACCGTTGCCATGTAGCTTTTGAGAAGTTGGGCGAAACCGCGTACGTTCGAAAGCTCGCCAATATCTGACTGGTATTGGCCGCATTCACAATCTGGAAAGTCACCCCTGCATAAATAAAATCAGATGCACAGGTGTTCGTCATTACATAGGAGCTATCCGCATTTATAAACCAGGCACTAAAGTTATAAACCGAACCACGACACAGACCATCTACTTCTTTCTGGAAAAATACAGTTGGCGTATAACTGGAGTTCGCAACCAGCATACCACCACGGGTAGAACCTGTATGATCACTGGTGGTAATCCAGTCACCTTTCAGGTGCGTTGTATTTGAGATCGCATAATAATTATCGGCCGGATCACCTGACGCCACGTAAGTATAACCTACTGCAGAAGCTGGGGAATATGCTTTACGGGTAGCATTGGTGGGCAAGGTACCAAAGTCTTCAGTGAAACCTGGCATCTCTGCATCACCCCCACTACAGGTTGTGATTGTACAATCTACAACATATATACTCCTGGTGGTGGTAACAGTCTTGGTGGTACTACCTGACTTATAACTCGTTGATAGCGTAAAAGTATATTTACCTGTAGCCAAAAACTGCAACGTCAGCAAATTCGTAAGAGTTAGCTGAGTTGCTTTGACAGAGGAAGCATTCTGCGAATACAGGATATTATAATCAGCCTCAGAATTATTGGGCGTAGTAATGGTCCAGGTTACCTTTGTTTGTTGGCCACTCGCCAGCTGGGCGTTCATACTGGTAAACTTGATCTGGTCTGCAGTACTACTATTCGTAGACATACAGACCGTATCAGGCATGTTAACATACCAGGTTTGAGACCGCGCTATACCAGTAAAAAGCAACAAACAGCCGCATAATAGGATTAGAATCTTTTTCATCTTCGTACTTTTTGAAAAAAAACTATCAGATAACTTCAGTTTCAGGCTGTTGTAACCCAATGAGCGTTTTCATAATTTTGAGGGCGAAAGTCCATCCTATTAGTTCTGCAGATGGCGAGCCGGTGTTTGTAAATGTGTTTCATAGGCCAAAATGATAATTATATACGAACGAGCAAATATAAAATAGTTTTGATATATTTTACTATTTTATAATTGGTAAACTACACTACCAGTTGGCATTCAGCGAGATACAAGTTTTTAACAAATTCATAACAAAATGTAGGATAAACCAAAAAGCCTTATAAGTCAATAACTTATAAGGCTTTTTCAGTATGTAATATTTTTTGTAATATAACTTTCAGGAGGTAGGAGAAGTGCTATTTTAGTATTTAAAATGGGTTTATTGTGGTAGTATATTATCTATTTTTATCAGCATGGATAATCGTGAAAAGGGATCTTCCAGTCGTGGGTTTCAATCCCTTCATTTCAAGATTACGTTAGCACCACTGTACCCAGAGCAGCTAATTGAGCAGTGAACAATATTGTGCAGGAATTTTGTCCACCTGCACATCGGATGCATTAGAACAATAAAAGCCGGCATCTGTTTTTACCATTTCAGGTCCAATGGCTGACCAGTTGGAACCTGCAAGGATAGTTAGGACCACGTACTTATCGCCAGCTATATGCGAAGTCTTAAAAGGTGCTTTTATTGCTATTGCTGAATCGGAATTCTTTTCTTTTGTCGCTGAATGACAGGCAGTTAAATACATGCCGGGTAACAGGAACAAGGTGATCATGCTCGGATGCTTCATACGTTTACTGAATAAATTGCGGCGTTAAATTAGTTTTTTTATTAATGCACTGCAAGGTGATAGCCATTAAACCGACCACCACATCGTTGGAAAGGGTCTGTAAGGTGAGGGTTTTCAATTCCTTATTTGAGTTTAATAAAATATCCAGGAGCATGCCGGCTCCTCCTTCGATTTCCCGGCCATAGACACCCTTGATTTTGAGATAACAGCCAAGGTCCTGTGATACATATCCTGTTTTAAAATGCAGGCGCCAGGGTTTGGGTTGTTGCATTTTAAAAGCAAAGTTATCAGTGAAATAATCCTGTTCTATAGGGCACCAGGTTTCGGGGTTAAGGAGGTCCTGTATCTGTTTTGTGCCATCAGTGTAAGTAATGGTCACCCGGCCATTTGCAATACGGCTTTGCATTGAATTTGTGCTACCGGCGAGTAACAGGTAGGCATGTTCTGCATGGCCATCTAATTTTATCAGAATGCTGTCCGGGTAGTTGTCCCATAGAGAGGTAAATGCGATATCTTTTTTGGATGCTTTTCCTGATGTGCGAAAAGGCACGCCAATATTGGTATTTAATACCGTGTCTTTTCTTAACGCTACATCCTCAATATCAGCCGTGATCTTAGGATGTGTCCACTCTCCTATTCCATGCAGGGGAATTTCAAGCGTGGTAAAAGGAGAGCGTGGTGAACGATATTCATTTTTGAAAATGTCCGTGACGGAGGCATTCCATTGTGTATCTATATTTAGTGGCTCGCATAATTCAGGGATGACGTGAGAAAATGCAGTATAAATTTCAGGCTTTGCTGGTGCGGGTTGTGCCGGTTTTACCGATACTGCTGCCAGCCACGTCATATCACCCTGTGTGACGGTTTTGAAAGTCTGTTCGCCGGTTATCGACGGTATGATAATATCACTACCTCCCCATTCAATAACGATATCAGCACTGTAGGTTTGCGTAGTAACAGCTATCAGCGGATAACCGGCTACAGCTTGAGATAGTTGCCATTTGGCCGGTCTGCCATTTACCAGTATGCTTTTTATACGATCCTTTTTTGCGGGCACCTGCAATTCAAGTATTGGAAAATGCGTATCAATATGATAAGTATCATGAGTCCCCTCCTGCTTGTACTGAAAGGTTACATCCGGTGTTTTTAAGGAAGCAAATGGCCATGCTTTAGGAAATCCCGGCCTGATGATAACACGGTTATTCAACGCATCCGGCCGAATGCCAAATAACCCTTGTATCAACAAACGGGAGGCAATCCCAATAGCATCACCGAAATCCCGGTAACATTCACCTCTGGCAGCATCATAAAATGAAATCTGGCCAAAGTTGCCCGGACTATCCCCCAAATACATTCCATCCAATACTGAGCTTTTAAATAGCCTGAAACCTTCTTCATTTCTACCGGCAAGAAAATATGCCAATGCTGTATGCATTACTTCTGCAAAAGCCACATTGTTCGTACTCCAGGTATAAGGCATCCAGTTGCTGGTAGAGATAGTGGCATATCCTTCATCTCTTAACCCTTTTGCTTTTACAGGAATATGCGGAATTTTGGTATCAATATACCGGGTGGCCTGAAAGGCTTGTACCGCATCAGGTACATCGCTGTCAATGGTGTGGTAAATGGTGTATACACCTGCACTTTCATGCAGGCGTTTTAGCCCCATATAATCCTGGTACTCCGCCCAATAACCTTTATCTTTTAGCCACAAACGTGTATTGATGGCTGTAAGTATTTTACCTGCTTCTGTACGATAAGGCTGCGGGTCCTCTCCTATCTTTACAGCGATGGCGGCTGCCAGTGTATTGGCGCGGTAATTATAAGCCGATGAATAGGTAACGGCACCTGAATTATAATACATACCATCACTTGCCCATATGCAGGCATAGGCATCATATAAACCATCATTGTCAGGATCAAAGTTGCGTTTTTCCCAGGCCAGATGCCTGATGATCACAGGCCAGATCTTTTTAGCATAAGCCAGATCTCCCGTCCATTGCAGGTGCCAGAGTAATTCATCCATGTATACCAGGTTCATATCATAATGATGCATCTGATCCGGACGATTTGGGTTACGGGCAATATACCCATTGCTATACATAGGGGTTCCCCATTGTTTCACCGCACGCGCCAGATCCAGTCCAGCATCCTGTGCAGGGTGAGGAATGGTATTAGGTACAGTGGAGACCTGGCTGGCAGCATAGCCATCAAAATGGATACGGGCCCGTTCGTGCCAGCCTAAAAAATCACCTGCATAGGCTGCACGCCAGCCGGTAAGTGGCATACGCCAACCGATAGCACCGTGTAACCAGCTTTTGCCATCCCAAATGCCATCAGCAGCCATGACCAATGCACCACCAATAGGATTGATATATGGATCAGGGGTTTCGATCTGAATACGTTCCGCCAGTTGTAGTCTTCCATTTTCAGTCGTATCGTAAATATCATTGGCATTGGTAGTTGTTAATTGCAGGTCATTTAAAAGGATATAACCACTGGTTTTCAACTGACAGGTACTGGTATATACAGGGTTGTCAGCAGCTTCAAATACACCGGGAGGATCTGCCCCCATATCACCTGAACGGGACAACTTTTGTGCGCGTATTTTCGTGATGGCTGCTGAAATTTTACTTCCTGCAGGCATATTATTGTAATCAATTTTCCAGATAGCACCTTCTTTATCATATAAAGCTAATACGCTTATACGTAACTCCCCTTTTCCCCATGATTTATCTTTCAGGAAATAAGTTCTTTTGCCTGCATTGTAACGGGCTTCGCAAAAAGAGGTAGAATCAAGCCATTTGGAGGGCTTGCCGGGTATATCTATCCAAAAACCGATATGCTGGCTGTTCTTTTCTATATATGCTGCAAAAACGGGGCGGTCACTGGTTTCCAGCCTGAAGGCCGTCGGCCCTCCGTACAAAGCCCGGGTATACCTGTTTTTACCGTTTATACATACAAAATCGTGGCCTTCCGGGTGGTATTGCAGGGTCCTAGGTGTGCCTCTTTTATCGTCGTTATAGGAAGTCTGTTCAATGAAATCACCTGATTTCTGGGCCACTCCTGTATACACATGGAACAACAGGAGCAAACAAATGGTGTAATTTTTCATAACAATACAATATAAAATAGATATTTTTATCATCCATAAATCCCTATGATGAAAAAATATTTAGGGAGAATTCTAAACCTATTCCTCTATAGCACATCCATAGTACATTCAGGGAGATAACCCGCCTATAAGCCGCCTATATCCCGCCTATAAGCCGTAGATAACCCGTATCTATAAAGAGGCGGGTTATCTACGGGATACCTACGGGTAATAGTCGGAGTACCTGTATGTTCGAATTGGGAATATATCATTGGGACTACGCCTGATGGGAAATCATATTTCCTCATCCTCCAAAGAAATATAACTCCACTCAATATCTAACTGGTCAAGCATTTTATCAAACCGCTCCCCATCATTTGTACCAATAAAAGTCCCCGTACAATTCCCTTCCTTATCAAAAGACAAACTCACCATTTCTTCATAATCGATTGTAAACACCCGTTGAGTAGCATGAGAGATTTCCTTCAATTCCACATAATTCTCCTGCACATAAACCACAGTTTCCAGCGGCACCGCCTCAAATGAATTAGCATTGAATTCAAGCCCACCCAATACACCGTTATACACTGCCATCAATAATAAAAATCCATCTGTAGTAGCACATTCCTGGTGCCAGTCAGGATTCATTTCATCACCAGAATAATTCCCATATACAGGAGGGTTAGGCAATGCGAGGTCTGATTTCTTTATCCCCCAAAATACCACTCCCTGATTCTCTTCATAAAAGATCAGGTACTCATCCTGTGAAAAAACAATCTGATCGGGCTTCAACAATCTATTATGAGAATAGTTGACAGCGGCATGCTTCCCTAAGGTGAGATAATATCCTTTTAATATCAATGGCAACGGCTGCACTAGTTCTGTGGCTTCAAAACCAAATCCCTCCTGCGTTGCAATACCATATAAATGCCTGATTTGCTCGAAATATGTCATATCGGATCTTTGCTTTAATGTTACTAATATCCTATTTTTATACATTATGAACCTGACAATTTCCGGATATTCGACTGCATTATTTTCAACATGGTATTTCATTGAAGAATTAGGGCTGCTCTTCGACTGTGGGGATGGGTTAATGTCGGCCCTCTTACAAAAGAGCAGGAAAATTGAGAACGTTTTTATCTCACATCCCGACAGAGACCACCTCACAGGTTTGCTACAGCTCAATCAGCTCAATGCCAGAGATGGCTTTCCCATTATACATTACCCAAGGGATAGTAGTTCATTTCCCGCACTCCGTGATTTCTCCATGAAATTTGACCCCCATGTAAAGGGCACAGTATGGCACCCTATTGTGGACAGGGAAAGGGTTTGGATTAAAAAAGACATCTATGTGGAAGCATTGAGAAATAACCACGTGCCTGCGGCAGAAAATGTATTCAAAAGCTTTGGCTTCAAAGTCGTACAGGTAAAATACAAATTGAAGCAGGAATATGTGTCGCTCCCTCCTCTTGACATCAAAAAGGCTATTGATACCCTAGGTAAAGAAGCGACACACCATATCGTAGAGACCATCCTGCTGGCTTACAGCGGAGATACCCCGGCTGAAAACTTTAGCTATTGGAACCACGCGAAAATACTGATCCACGAAGCTACTTTTTTAGGGGATGAGGTTGAAATTCAATCGCATCGTAATAAACATAGTAAATTGGAAGATGTACTCAGAAATGTCGCAGAGATTCAGATTGAAGCCCTGATCCTGGGGCATTTTTCATCCAGATATTCGAATGAACAAATTGATGAAAGTGTACGGGAATTATGTAAAAAGTACAACATCCAGATACCTGTGTACAGGATACTACCGGGTCAGACAGTCTTCGACATTTTATCCATGCCATCATTGCTCGTCTGACAATCATCTTATTCATCCTATCATTACTCGTCTGACAGTCAACTTATTCATCCTATCATTACTCGTCTGACAATCATCTTATTCATCCTATCATTACTCCTCTGACAGTCAACTTATTCATCCTATCATTACTCCTCTGACCTAAACACAGCTCTAATATACGCAGGACAAGCAGTCACATCTTTTTTAAAATCTGTTAATTTCGCTACCCTGTCAGCAGCATTAGATTGCCAGTTGCAGTAGCTATAATACACCATACTAAACAAACACTGGTTAAAAGGATCCAGGTTTTTATCCTTTATCATTTTCTTCACCTGCTTTTCAAATTCACCCGCCTTTGCAGATTCTGTAAATGCACGGCCAATGCGACCTAAATTACCATAATAATGCTTATTTGGAATATCAGTCCCTCTAAAGATAGATCCCAGCAATAACTGTTGAGTAGGGATATCCAGCACTTCCAACTCACGAAGATAGGTACCACGCCCTGCCTGTGCGTAACTACCATCTGTATTCCGGTAAAAACGATCATTCATTATATCCAGGTGTGCCCTGATAAAGACAGGCCATTGGTGTGCCTGAGAGGCCATAACTGCAATATTCCGTGCATGCTCAATGGGTGCTCTGTCCTGACTACATTGTCCCACCACTATACGGGAACGCATCAACAGCAAAACCGTATCCATTGAATAAATATTCCTGGCCACTTCTTCCAGCTCGCATCCTCCATTGCCACTATCCAATGCATTTTTCACCGCATCATCCATCCATTTCCTGACCTGCCTGTTCGTAGCATATTCATCATGAATGAATTGCTGATCTACACTATCCATATAGTAAAACTCACTGGTCCCATTATGCTTCTGCTTACGCACATATTCTTTGATACTTTTAAATGCCTGGTTATTGTCTTCTTCACCATACTTTTGAGCCACCATGACAACACTACACGTATCCACCATACAATCCACGTATTGGATCATCTTTGCATATTCCTTTGGAAGTAACAGGCTCGAAAATGGTTTGTCCAGTAAGATGGCTGTTATATAATATTGGGTGAAATCCATAAGGTGGGATATCATTATCTTTGTTGCATGCTGGAAATAAAACAATTATCACTGACTATATCTGCGGCACCCGGAGCCGTTTCTGCTATCTGCACCCTCCCGGAAAAGCCTATATGTATCCTGACATTAGCACATGGCGCCGGTGCCGACATGCACCATTCTTTTATGGAAGCACTGGCTACTTCGCTCGCAGATGCAGGCATTGGTACCCTCCGGTTCAATTTCCCTTTTACAGAACAAAAAAAGAAACGCCCTGACTCCCCTGCCGTCGCACAACAAGCGATAGCCGCCGCTATCGATAAAGCGAGGGAATTGTACCCAGCCATCCCTCTATTTGTAGCAGGTAAATCATTTGGCGGCCGTATGTCATCCCAATATCTTTCGGTGAACCACAGAAAGGATGTGAAAGGCCTGATCTTCTACGGGTTTCCCCTGCATGCCGCAGGCAAACCATCTATAGACAGGGCGGAACATTTAAAAGAAGTAAAAGTACCTATGCTGTTCCTACAGGGAACTAAAGATACCCTGGCTACCTGGGACCTGATTGAAAAAGTATGCAGGTCCTTAAAGAAAGCCACCCTTATAAAACTGGAAGGCGCGGATCACTCTTTCAAAGCGGGGAAGAATAAGGATATGATACCTGTGCTCACAACTGCTACCAAAGATTGGGTGAAAAAGAAAATATAATGTTTACACCAGGTATTAGGAAAAATAGAACGGCTGTTTACAATCCAATCAACAATTGCCTAAGTTCAACATCAGAAATATCTGTATTCACCGCCCCTTCGCGCAACTGTTTGACTGTTCTGTTCAGACTACGTACCGTTATCGCCAGGTAATCGGCAATATCCTGTTTGCTGAATGAAAGGTTTTGTTCTTTGTGGATCAATAAGAACCTGACTAATGAATATTCAACCGGATAATTCTGCTGGTAAGAAGCACGTGTAGCTGTCTGATAAATACGAAGCGCCAGTTCCTCCAGCAATTTCCTGTGAAATGTCTTGTCATTGTCTATGATGGCATCAAACTGCTCCAGGGAAAAAGAGTAAGCTTCTACAGGAGTGATCGCCTCCACACTACAGAGGCAAACAGAATGTAGAATCGTTTCCAGATCCCCCAGGATCTCCCCTTTCCCCAAAAATTCAAATATCAATTCCTTGCCATTTTCCTCTGACCGATAACATTTGGTCACACCACTCTTCAAAATTAAAATCTCCCGGGCATTTTTGTCCTGAACCATCAACCGCTCCCCTGCGTTAAAACATTTTATATGCTGCTCAGGCGAACTTTCTGCAAATGACAAGAAATATGTATTTGTTCTAAGCATTTTTATTTAGTTGGGACAAATGTCCTGGTTTCGCACAAAAATAGATAATAATTTTGCCATTCGATTCTAATTAAAGAAATCATGCATAACAATATTAAAGTCATCGCATTTGATGCAGACGACACTTTATGGGTAAATGAAACCTACTTCCGGGAGGCGGAAGATCAGTTTACCATCATGCTGGAAGACTTCCTGCCAAGACATGTAAGCATTAAAGAGCTTTTTAAGACCGAAATGGACAACATGTCCCTTTATGGATATGGAGTAAAGGCTTTTGTCTTATCGATGCTGGAAACGGTCCTAAGAGTCACAGAAAACAATATTCCCGCCGCCTACCTTGGCAAAGTCATTCAGATAGGCCGGGATATGCTTAGTAAGCCGGTGATTATGCTGGAAGGAGTTGAAACGGTATTGCAGGCACTACAGCCACATTACCGGCTGGTAGTAGCCACCAAAGGGGATCTGCTGGACCAGGAGCGGAAACTGCGTCTCTCCGGTATCGAACATTACTTTCATCATATTGAAATCATGAGCGATAAACAGGAGAATGATTATGCAAAGCTCATCAAACGACTGGATATACAGCCAGCAGAATTTATGATGCTGGGCAATTCCCTGAAGTCAGACGTACTGCCTGTACTTTCACTGGGTGGTTTTGGCGGCCATATTCCTTTTCATACCACGTGGGAACATGAACGCATTGACTTTTCAATTAACCATCCGAACTTCTATGAGTTCTCCACGATCACTGATACACTCGCCAAACTACTGCCGGAACAAAATGCGGTTACTGAATAAAAACCTTGTCTTAGCGATTGCCTCTATGGGCATTTTTGTAGAAGCCCTCGACATTGCCATCGTAAACCTGGCATTGCCACAAATTGAAGCTGACCTCGGATTGAGCAATGATTCCGGGTATAAAATACAAAGTATCTATATCCTGATCTATGGGAGCTTTTTAATTCTTGGTGGTAAATTGTCTGACTACCTTGGTAGAAAGACAATTTTTATGGCAGGATGTGGCATCTTCCTGATTACCTCACTGGGTGCGGGATTGTCACATTCGCTCAATACCCTGGTCCTTTTCAGGGCTTTACAGGGATTAGGGGCAGCGTTATTAATGCCGTCCGCTTTTTCTATCGTCAATTACTATTTTAAAGAGCCGCATGAACGGGGTAAGGCGATGGGGATCTTTGGTTCTTTTGCGGCCACAGGGGCAGCAGGTGGCGTGTCTGTAGGTGGGATTATCGCCAATTACTGGGGATGGTCATGGGTGTTTTTGATGAATGTGCCTATACTGTTGGCAATTCTTGTGATTGCGTATATCTATCTGGAAAAGGATACAAAGAGTGATAGCAGGTTGCCGGATATTCCGGCTGCGATTGCGCTGGTATTGGGCATGATTTGTTTGTCGAAAATTACTGAAGGTAGTTATATGTTGATTGCTCTGGTTGTTTTAATAGTAGCCGGTTATTATTTATATAGCAGGCTTAAAACCCAGCCAGTGCCATTATTAGATCTGAAGGTATTAATACTTTCTTCTTTACGGAAAGGTACTTTATTGTTTTTTTTACTAGGCGCCTTGTTCACGGGATATTTATTCCTGATGAGTTTTCTCGTACAACAAAACTTTCATTTTACCCCTGCGGAGGCAGGGTTTCTCATGGTGCCCTTCAATATCATATCTATATTGTTAGGAAGGTTTGGACTACCTGGTTTATCATTGAAATTTTCTCCTAAAAAGATAGCCATGGGGGGTGCGGTTGCAATGCTCATTGGCGCGTTTTCGTTGGTCATTGCTGTACAGATTCATAATTTAGTTTTCCTGCTGGCAGGTGGCGCCTTTATTGCAGGGATAGGCATGACGCTTTGCTATACCGGGTATACAATGATCGCCATGGAGCATGTACCTCCTGAACATTTGGGGATTGCTGCCAGCCTGATTAATACAGCTTATTTTGTGGGTGGTGGAATTGGCTTACCACTTATTTCCATCTTCATGCCACATGATTCAGGGGAGTTGAATAGCCGGCCATTATGGATGTTATGCATCGTAGCCGGGTTATCAATTTTAAGATTATTATACAAAAAAAGAGTGTGTATCAAAAGTTAGATACACACTCTTTCAATTTGGATAACGAATAGATTCAAATTTATGGGACTCTCAGGAGTTTCATAAATTTATAATACCGCCTCATTCATTATAAGGTTATTCTAAACCCACCCATCAGCCATCGTCCGGGCATCTGAGCACCTGTAAGGTCCGCGTATGTTTTATTAAATACATTGTCCGCTTCTACGTTCAGGCTAAGTTTATTTTTGATCACGAATATATCTGCTTTAATACTCGCTACAAAGTATTCCTTTGTGACCATACCAGCAATACCGCTGGCTGCCTGAGGATCTCTTACCTTGTACAAACCATTTACACTCACTCCAAATAACTGGTTACGGTATGACAACATACCATTCAGCAGGAAACGTGCATGTGAAGAGATATAAAAAGACTGCTGACCTTCCTGGATATCAGAATACAACCAGGTGGCACCGGCTGTAGCACTTACGGTATGCTTCTCCTGGTAAGTCCTGGTAAACTGGATATCAGTTTCCACACCGCTGGTCACCATCTTTGAAATATTGGTAGCCAGTGAATATACACCTGTAGGTGACAGGTTATGTTTATAAGGCATGTTATCGTAAGCCGTAGTGGTCCAGTCGATCAGGTCATTGTACCTACGCTGGAATAAGGTAGAAGAAACACGGAGATATTTTCCAAAATAATCCGCACCAGCTTCATAGCTGAAGGAGCTTTCTGCTTTCAGATCGGGGTTGCCGATCTTTCCACTTGTAACCAGTGCTTTGTTATTGTTGTTGTATCGTTCTGTGAAATCAGCGTTACGGATAGTTTTACCCGCGCTACCACGGATCTGGAACTGACCTGTTCTGTAGCTGGCATTCAGCTGAGGTACCAGTTCATAACCACTCCGCTCATCCCAGTCCAGTCGCAATGCCGGGCTCAGTGTGAGTACATCAGATACTGTCGCTGTCATGGAAGCAAAACCTGCTGCCTGGTTCACGATGTGATTGCCTCTGTCGTTGGAGACAATGCTCTTTTGCTGGAACTGACCACCTGCTACAAAACTGATATCGTCGTTGAACTTATGCCCGTAAGTAGCGAGGGACTGCAACAGCTTACTGCGATTGTCATTGGCAACAGAAACGGAATTATATACGTAGTGATCGTTCATATTCTTATAGCCTGCCAACAGACTAAAAGCATTATTATTCTTGCGATATGAGAGGTTCAGTTGCTGCCACCAGGTAGAAAGTTTTTCGTTGGCGGTATCGGAAACGTAGGTAGTGTAGAAGTTCTGCGCGGCAAACTTTCTATCGTCATAGCTCAGACGGTAAGAGAGTTTCCAGTTATCACTCAGTTTATAACTGGCGGATCCGGAAATAGTGTACAGGTGGAAATATCCATCAATACCACGCTGCGGCTGACCATCTGCATTATTGGTTTGTCCGCCGATGTCAACGGCCAGTTTTTCAGTACTATAATAAGCATTGGCGTTTGCATTAAACAGTCCGTATGCTCCACCTGTAGCACCTGCTGTGATCTTTCTGGCAGGTGCGCTGTGCTGGTTGTGTGCAAAGGTTTTGGTGATGATGTGGATCACGCCACCTACTGCATCGGAACCATAGATCGCGGAGGAAGCGCCTTTTAGTACTTCGATATGATCAATTTCGGCAGGGTTGACAGGAATGTAACTGCTGAAATGCCCGGTATTCGGATCGTTGACACGAACACCATCGAGGATCACTAGTACCTGCTGGAAGGTACCACCACGGATCACGATATCGCTGGCAGCCCCCATCGGGCCTTTGGCTTGTACTTCCACACCTGGCAGGTAGCGGAGTACTTCATCTATTGAGTGGACAGGCATTTTAGCAATGTCTTCTCCTTTTATTACGTATAAGTTACGACCTGTTTTAGAACTCACTACCGGATTCACTGTGGCGGTGACTGTAACTGCGTCTAATTCATTTATTTTATCCTGCGCCGGCAGCGTCATAGCATATAGCATGCTGGCGGCCATAGGTAATGCTAGTTTTGGAAACATTAGGTATGGTTTACTGATTGGGCGGCAAAGGTACAGTAAAAATAATTAGTTCATACACCGTGTTTAATCCCTGTCAGACGGAATAGTGGCTGTAGTATATCGGGTTTTTGATCACACATTTCACTGGGAGATAATTTTCCCTGTCGCTTAAAGTAGTGCATTTACATTAGAAGCAATCTCTATAGTTCAACCTTAAGAAAGGATCTTTTGTAATAAAACCAGGTTTAACCACTGGCCGTTTTTACGGCCCACTTCTTTTATTTTACCAATGTTTTCAAACCCCATTTTCTCATGGAAGATAATACTGCCTTCATTGGAAGAATCAATCACCGCAATAAACGTGTGAAAGCCCCGCCCCTTCCCGTCTGACAAGAGCCGTTCCAGCAATTGCCGGCCCATACCTTTCCCATGAAAATCTTTCTTAAAATAAAGACCATGCTCCGCAGAATGAGCATACGCATTCCGCTCCCGGAACTGGCTATAAGCACCATATCCTACTAGCTGCCCATCTACTTCTACTACAAAAATGGGCAATCCCAATTCCGCCTTATTATGAAACCAGCTCTCCATAAACTCCATTGTTTTAGGCTCGAAGTCATAATTATAAGTGGTATTCAGGATATAGTAGTTCCAGATGTCTCTAATAGCTGGTAGGTCAGTGAGGGCAGCATGCCTGATCATGTTTTTTTTCTTTAAATGTAGCAACTTTTCTTTTAGCCTACAATAAGTGAAATTAGGCTACAGCAAATCATGGAAACGATGGAAGCTGCCGGAGACATGTTTGACACAAGCGTGGATTTCATTGCCATCATCAGCCAGATTGGTCAGCACTACATTTCATCTCAAAGCCATTTTTCCATTTTCAAAAATGGCTTTGAGATGAGATAACTTATTTTTTATGGTTGTAAAATAATACTACCTGTCGTTTTTCTGGATTCCAGGTCTGCATGTGCTTTTGCGGCATCAGCTAAAGAATATACAGCCGGCATACTGATCTCAAATACTCCCTTGCGGATCAGGTCAAAGATCTCTTCCATCGTTTTCCCACTTTTATCCTGGTAGGCAGGATAATGATTCAGGACAGCCGTTACAAAATGGATATTTCTATCTTCCATCCATTGCGTATCTATATCTGGCATGCCGGAAGGCCAACCATATAATACAGCAGTGCCACCGGGTTTTATCAACTCCAATGATTGCTGAAAAGTAGTTTTGCCTGTGCCATCGTATACTACATCCACCTTTTCTGTTAACTGCTCATTTTGCAAATTAATTACTTTTTGAAAGCCCAGCTTTAATGCGAGTTCCTTCTTTGCCGCACTACCTACGGTACCAATTACAGTAGCGCCTATTGACCGCCCCCATGCACTCAATAAGGAACCTACTCCTCCCATCATGGCATGTACCAATAAGACTTCCCCGGCTTTCACTACATGACTGGCTTTTAGCAACATATGTGCAGTCAATCCCTTTACCATTACCGAAGCGGCCTGTTCAAAAGTTATATCATCAGGCAGGTGATAGAGCTCATTTTCACGCAGTACCTTGTGTTCCGCATAAGTACCAGCTGTGCCATAATAAGCCACCCGGTCTCCTGGTACGAAGTGCTTCACTGCATCGCCCACCTGCTCAACAATACCGGCAGCTTCCAGTCCAATGGGCGCAGGAAAGGCATCGACAGGGAAGGTACCATTCCTGAAAAATACATCTACATAATTCACCCCGATGGCTTTTTGGCGGATCAATACTTCCTGTGGACCGGGAGGCGTTAATTCAACAGTCTGATATTTTAATTTATCTGTTTCTTCAATCAATACAACATTTGTAATCATACATTCCTATTTGATTGCAAAATTACCGGGCCTTACGCCTAAAACTTAGTCACTTCCTGCAAGGGAAGTACTTCCCTTGCAGGAAGTCAACTATATTTGCATTATGGGAAACACTGCTGCCAACGGCCACATATCAGATGAATGCAAACGGCATTTTAAAGCCATTCAGGATACACAGGATATTCTGAGCGGTAAATGGAAAATGCTGATCATGGGGATACTGGGATCAGGCAAACGTCGCTACCTGGAATTGCAACGCCTGGTAGATGGGATCGGCCCGAAAATGCTGTCCAAAGAATTGCAGGAACTGGAAATAAACGGGCTCGTCAGCCGTACGGAGATGGCGACAAAACCCCTCACAGTGGAATATGCACTGACTGAATATGGCAAATCTTTAAAACCCATTTTGGATGATATGGCAGAATGGGGGAAAAATCACAGGGATAGGGTGATTAAGGACATGACTAGCCTAAAATAACAGGCAATTTTTCTACAGCATATTCCACAGCTTCCACAGGTGAAGTAAATCGTTTAGGAGCACCATCTTCTCCATTGAATATCCTACCCGGTTCATGCTCTTTTGTAGTATAAGAGACGATGAAGTACTCTGTAGGGATCACATTGGGCTCCCCCTCCTGCGTTTCTATATCTAACCATACATCTTTACCATCAACTGTTATTTTCTCTACCATAATAATCGTTTAATATACCACCCGTATAATTATGCCAGATAATTTTGTATACCTGAGGTATGATGAACCCGACCTCAACTGAAACATTCAGCGTTAGCTTACCTCCCAAAGTAGCAGATCCCCGACAAAAGAATCAAAGCCATTTAAATACCTGCTTCCTGTATTCCTCAAAATCCTGTTGGTTAGTAATAGTCTGAAACTTTTCCTGCTGACCATTCCTGTTTTGTCTTACAAGGATCACATCCTGCCCACCAACAATGGTGCGCTTTGCCCTGTCAAAGATCAGTTCCAACTCCGTGATATCTTTTGTTAACTGCAGGTCTTCGATGCGATTGACAATGATTACGTAATCTTCCATATATCAAATGTATAAATTTAATTGCCCGCTCCCGCACAACGGCTGTCCTTATCCGGACAGTTTTTTCGAAGTTCGGCATCCTTAATTTACTAGCAATCATACATTTGTATTTTGGCATACGCATTGATGTGCCTTAGTATTCAAAACCACGTATGCTCGGGAACTATTTCAAAATCGCTATCCGCAATCTGGCGCAAAATAAAATTTATTCGCTCATCAATATAGTGGGTTTAACCATTGGCCTTACCTGCGCCATGTTGATATTATTGTATGTAAAGGATGAAGTCAGCTTTGACCGCTTTCATCAGAACAGTTCGCATATATACAGGCTGGTCTACAAATTCACCAGTAAGGGGGCAGAACAAAACAACAGTTTTACCAGCGTATTGCAAGGTCCAAAATTCGCTGAGCATATTCCCGGCATCAAATCGTTTACCCGCGTACAGGGTGGTGGTATGGACTTTAAGACCGCCACTTCGCTGGAAGGTAAGGCGGTACTTTTTGTGGATCCAAATTTCTTTTCCACCTTCACCTTTAAGGTGATAGACGGCGATGCCAGTACCTGTTTACTATCCCCTCATTCCATCGTACTCACAAAGGATGAAGCAAAGAAACAATTTGGCACTGTCGACGCTGTCGGCAAAGTTATGATGGTCAGTGAAAAAAATACCTTTGTGCCTTACCAGGTGACTGCTGTCACCGAAAACTGTCCACAGAACTCCTCCATCCAATATAAAATACTCGTCCCGACCAAAGATGACGCCGCCGCTGTCAAGGATAATGACAACTGGTTTTCCTACTACCTCAATACCTTTATCGTACTGGACGAGCATGCGGATCCGCAGACTGTTACCGCACAGATGAAGCGGTTCTATGAAAAAGACGCTGCTGCCAGCTTTGCGAATATGACCGCTAAATTTGGTGACTTCAGAGATGGTAATTTAGGCACGTACCTTCTGCAACCCATGACTGACATTCACATGAGTAAGGATTTTGGCGCCAGCAATGGACTGGAGAATGCCAGCGATCCTATTTATGCCTATATACTTTCTGGTCTTGCCGGCTTCGTGCTGCTCATTGCCAGTATCAACTTTGTGAACCTTACAATAGCACGCTCAGTAAGAAGGGCAAAAGAGATTGGGATCCGTAAAGCCATTGGTAGTGATCGTCGTCAACTCATCATACAGTTCCTCGGTGAATCCTTTATTTTATGTGGCATAGCCTTTTTACTTGCCATTGCCGTGGCTCAGTTGGTCCTGCCTGTCTTCAATGAATTGTCCAATAAGAAGCTGGCCATGTCTTATCTGCTTGATGCGCGCTTAATACTGGGGTACATTGGTTTATTTCTGCTTACAGGCTTGCTGGCGGGCTTTTACCCCGCACTGGTATTATCAGGATATAGCCCCATTGATACATTGTATAGCAGGTTTACCCTGAAGGGGAAAGGTTGGCTGCAAAAATCACTAGTGGTATTGCAGTTTACTCTGGCATCCTTCCTGATTATCGCCACCATTACCATGTATTCCCAGTTCAATTACCTCACAAAGGCGGACCTGGGATATGATGACACCAATCTTGTGTTGGTCGATAAACAAAACATGACCCACGAAGAAGCGGCTACATTCAAAATGGAATTGCTGAAGTCACCGGATATTATCTCCGTTGCTCCTAAGAACAGCGGTAGCTGGGGCACCAATGTGAAACTGGCGGATGAGTCTACAGTTAACTTTCAATGGGAGACGATAGACGAATCATATCTTTCAACTTTAAAAATTCCATTGGTGATGGGTCGGAATTTTTCTACCCGCTTTCCGGGTGACTCTGCACATTCCGTTATCGTTAATGAAACATTTGTAAAAAATGCAGGGTGGACAAATCCAATCGGCCAAACCGTTATTTTTACTTTCAAAGATAACAAGACCTACCAGGTGATTGGGGTAGTAAAAGATTATCACTATGGAGGGCTTACCAGAGCAATTGGGGCACAGCTGTTCACCATGGACAATGCGAATCCATATGGTACATTTAATATAAAGCTCAAACCCAATACCAGAGCACGAGGCCTGGCATTTATCGAGAAAAAGTATAACACCTTCTACCCATTCAGTCCCTATAATTATTGGTTTATGAAGGATACAAACCAACTTAACTACGAGTATGAAACAAGGTGGAAATCGATCATCCTGTTTGGCGCCATCCTTACCATCTTCGTTTCCTGTATCGGGTTGTTTGGCTTGTCAGTACTTGCAGCAGAAAAACGGACCAAGGAAATCGGTATCCGGAAGGTACTGGGAGCTTCAGTACAAAGTATAGCCACCGTGTTGTCAGTAGAATTTGTAAAACTGGTGATGATTGCATTGCTCATTGCGATGCCCCTTGCATGGATAGCGGTGAGCAAATGGCTGGAAAACTACCCATACCGGGTTACGTTAGGATGGAGTATCTTTGCAGGGGCTGGCGGGCTGGTGTTGTTGATAGCTATATGTACAGTGAGTTTTCAGGCTATAAAAGCGGCATTTGCAAATCCGGTGAACAGTTTGAGGAGGGAGTAGGATTGATAAAACAAAGCCGGAGATAACATCCCCGGCTCTGCACTTAAATCTGTGCTGCTACCACCACTTCCCTATTCTGCAGCAATGGCACAATCTTCCCGATCACCAGCTCCTGAAAGTACACTGAATTCCTATGTACCTCCACCGCTGCTTCACTGATATATCCTTCATACAACAACAAGGTATTTGCATCCTGTTTACTCTGATGAAGGTTATAGAACAAATTCCCATCCTCTTCCCTACTCTTCGCCGCCACTTCCTGTAATAATTCCAGCACCACATCCAACTGTCCTTCCTTCACCTGCCATTTGGCAAATACATAAACTGATTCTGTATTCATCTTTTTCTCTTTTATTTTTCTAAAATAGCCACTATTTTCTCGCCTACTCCTTTTGCTGAAGCAGGGTTCTGACCTGTTACCAGTCTGCCATCGGCAATACTATTCGCAGACCATGGCGCAGCTGCATGAAATATCGCACCCTGACTGGTCAAAGCCGTTTGCAGATCAAAAGGTACATCCTTCCTGGCGTAATTGTCTTCTTCCTCAGTAGTGAAAGAGGTGATTTGTTTGCCATTCACAAGGTAAGACCCGTCACTCAACTTCACATTTAACAAAGATACAGGTCCATGACACACGGCACCTACCACAGCATTCCGTTCATAAGTTTCAGCGATAACTTTTTTCAGTAAGGGAGCTTCCGGCATATCGACCATTGGTGCGAGTCCACCAGGTACAAACACGACATCATATGCGCTCACATCTACAGTGGAGAGTTTCTTTGCCTGCTGCATATCTGCCCAGCCCTTGCCGGTCAGGAACTTCAGGTTATCAGGATCATCGGCCAGGTTCAAGGCATCTAAATAAGGGGTATCACCTGTTAAGCTGGCAAAATCCACCTCGAAACCTGCTTTTTCAAATTCTGCATAAGGATGTGCTACTTCAGGCAGAAAGGTACCGGTTCTTCTATTATGAGTGCCAATTACATTGGCATTGGATACGATGATTAATACTTTTGTTTTCATGATGTAAGATTTAAGTGTTTTTGATTACTCAAAATTACATCCATAGGGCAGGGTCAGAGAAGGAGGCTGGTCACTAAAAAAGTGTGATCCGGATCACACTTAGTTGTAAAGGGGATCAGGATTATACTGTGCTATATAGTGGCTCGGTATTGTACATTGCCATACAACCGACTCAGAATCACACTTTACCATATAACCGGCTCAGGGTTTCCCGGCTTACCCCCAGGTACTCTGCTATAAACTTCTTTGGTATTCGTTCTATCAACTCAGGATACAACCTTGAAAACTCCTCATAGCGCTGCTGTGGCGTACTTGAAAGCAATAACCTGATCCGTTGTTGCAGGGCAACATAGCCATTGGTAAGCTTGGCCCTGAAAAAGTGTTCCATTTTATGCAGGTCAGCAGATAGCTTTTCTCTGGACGCCAGTGTGGAATAGAGCACTTCCCCACCTTCCATACATTCTATAAACATGGAGGCTTCCTTTTGTTTAAAGAAGGCATAGTAGTCGGACATCCACCAGTTTTGCTGTGCAAACTGCATAATGTATTCCTTTCCTGCATTGTCCACAAAGAAGACCTTATAGATCCCTGACAGGACCAGGTATTCATATTTCGCGTCGTCTCCTTCATGAATTAGGAACTGGTTCTTTCGTACCTTTTTCAGGGTAAAGAAACCTTTTACATACTCAAATTCTTCATCGGTTAATGGTGCAATGGCGTCAATATGTTGTCTTAGTCTATCCATAGTTGACACTAAAGGTATAAAAAACAGGTTGTACAGAAATTACGATACAACCTGTTTTTACCCGGTATTGGTTGGAAATAGCTAATCGTTTACACAATTCTCAATTTGATATTCCCTCCCGATTATTGTTCAGTGGTTTTCAGATCAATCAGCGTCCAGTTCGACTTATCTGCCCAATCGCCACCATTGAATTTCAAGGTTGCTACATAATGTGTTCTGAGCTTAGCCCCGAAACTATTCTGAGCATCCACGTAGCTCTTGACCTTAAAGGTATTGTCCCCAATGTAGTCAGAAGTTAAATCCAGTGTTGGAAAATCTGCACTACCGGGTGCCTTTAGTTGTTCTTCTACAAAATTTTTAGAAATCGTAAATGCTTCGGTGTTCATTTTAGAAATGTCTTTCTTTTCATCGTCCGATCCAAAGGCAAGGAAGGTAAAAAAGCTACAGATAACGAGTGTCAAAAGGTACCCTGGGTAAGGACATCGCGGTCTGTCTTATACGCCACAACCTGCACCTTGTACCGGGTTACGAAAGCCATGATCTGAAGCATGTCTTACTCGGCTTCCAAATGACACCCGTACACGAAATCCGTCTACAGGCATTTATGCTGGGAAACGGTAACCGGACCATCCCCAGCCTCCTGATCTTTTTATTCGGTGCCCTTCTCCTCCCCGATCTTTGGCGTACCTTTTACCATGATTTTATAAACGGTACACAGGCTAAACCTATCAGTACCTGGACGATAGAAGACTATGCCCACTGCCAGACCAGTACCCTGCGGGAGGCGGTGTTTAGCTATGCGCCGCCCCTCCATCCCATGCCTGTTACCTCATGGATCACAAAGTTCGGTGCCTATACGGCTATTTTCATGGGTACAGCAGGCATGTTATTCTGTTTGCCGTTTCTATTTTCTTCTTCCATGGAAGATATAGTGGGGGCAGGGTTTCCATTTGTAGGCGGGGCAATCATTGCCAGTGCGGGACTCATTGCACTTTCTAATATCAGTAAGCCTCAGCCTGCATTTACGCTATCCGGAAAATAGTTTACGCTATCCGGAAATTCTGGTGAATCCGCTATACACCCGGTTGATTTTAATGTTTCTTTGCCAACATTATAGTCAACCTGCGATCATGAAATTACTATTTCCTATTTTTTCTTTACTGTTGCTGACATCAACTGTATATGCGCAACAACAACACGGCAGTCTGAACGGCGTAGTCACCACAAAAGACGGTAATCCTGTAGCTTATGTAACCGTAAGCCTCAAAGGTACGTCTTATGGCGCTGCAACGACCGACAAAGGCCATTTCCGTATCAACCGTGTGGCACCAGGCACCTATACTATCACCGTAAGTGCAGTCAATATCCAACCACAGGAAAAACAGGTGACTGTAGAAGCTGGTCAGAATGAAACCGTAAATTTTGAACTGAACATCAATAGAACCCAGCTCAAAGAAGTGATGGTCAATGCACGTACCAATAGTGTGAAGATGGACAATCCATCGCAGTCCCTACGCCTGCAGGAACCATTGATAGAAGTGGCACAAAATATCCAGGTGGTTTCCAACCAGTCTATCAAAGAGCAACAGATCATCAGTATGAGCGATGGCATCATCCGTAATGTGAGTGGTGCTGTAAGATTAGAACACTGGGGCGATCTGTATACCAATATCACTATGCGTGGCTCCCAGGTAAAGGCATTCCGCAACGGGTTTAATGTAGTCAGCTCCTATTGGGGACCACTCACGGAAGATATGAGTTTTGTAGACCACATTGAATTCGTAAAAGGCCCGGCAGGATTCATGATCAGCAGTGGCGACCCAAGTGGTTTGTATAATGTGGTGACGAAGAAACCTACCGGTCAGCGCAAAAATGAATTCAGCTATACGATGGGTAGTTATAACCTGAACCGTGCTTCGCTGGACCTGGATGGAAAGTTAAGCAAAGATGGAAAGATCCTCTACCGCCTGAACCTTTCCGGTCAAAACAAAAACTCTTTCAGAACAAATGAGTTCAACGATCGGTATGCTTTTGCACCGGTCGTTTCTTTCCAGGTAGATGATAATACCAAGATAACTGCCGAGTATACCTACCAGCGTGCAAATATGTCTGACGTAGGATCTTATTATATATTCAGCCCATTTGGTTATGCCACTTATGACCGTACTTTAAGTGCCCTGCCAGCTGGCCTGAAACCTACCATCATCAACGACCACAGCTTTACCGTTAATGTGCAGCACCAGATCGATGAAAACTGGAAACTGACCGCACAAGCTGCTTATTATCTCTATAATCAGGATGGCTCATCTATGTGGGCAGATTCTGTAGAAGCTGATGGTAAATATTACAGGAACACAGGTATTTGGGAAGCAAAAAGTACCATGTCTTTAGGGCAGTTTTTCCTGAATGGTAAGGTAACTACTGGTCCTGTGGTACACAAGATCTTAACAGGTATTGACATGGGTAATAAAAAGTACGTGGCGGATTATGCACAAACACATTCGCTGGATACCGGCACTGCACCATTCGATCCTTTTGCACCAGGCCTGACCCTCGATAATCCATCCAACGGGTACCCTGTGTTTGACCACACCTTAAGCCTGGAAGCAAGAGCCGCTAAGGGTTATGGCCTTATCAACTCCCGCTATTCCAGCTTTTACCTGCAGGATGAATTGGGTTTATTCAATAACAAATTGAGACTGACATTAGCAGGTCGTTATACTTATATCAACCAGGCCGATTTCGGTACGGTGAGCGAAGCAAAACGCTTTACACCACGAATAGGTTTGAGTGTATCTATTGACGACTATACTTCTATCTACGCATTATATGACCAGGCATTTACCCCACAGGCAGGTGCTGTGAGCGTGGGTAAATTAAAACCATTGACAGGTAATAATACAGAGGTTGGCATTAAAAGAGACTGGATGGAAGGGAAATGGAATACCACCGTATCTGTATACCGCATCTTAAAAGAAAATGAACTGACTGCAGATCCGAATGCTCCGGCAAATTCTGGACTGAGTATTGTATTTGGTCAGAGAAGAGCACAGGGTGTGGAGTTCGATCTCCGTGGTGAAATTCTGCCTGGTTTGGACTTAACAGCAAACTATGCCTTGACGGATTCAAAAGTGAGCAAGGTAAATCCGGGTGTTTCTGAAGCTACAGGTATTAAAGTGGGCGACGTGGTGCCTGGTTATTCAAAGCATGTGGCCAATGCATGGCTGACATATAAACTACGGACCGGTAAGCTGAGAGGCGCTGGTATTTCAGGTGGGTTTACGTATCTGGCAGGTCGTGAGACAGATACATGGAGTGTAGGGTTGCAGCGATTACCGGATTATTTCAAACTGGATGGTGGTTTATTCTGGGAAGGAAATAAATTGCGCATCACGGCGAATGCTTTTAATATATTAGATAAGTATTTGTTTAGTGGGTCGTATTATTCTTATATCAATGCTTATTACTATCAGGCAGAAGCGCCGAGAAATTATCGGTTGTCTATTTCTTATAAGTTTTAAAAATGAATAAAAAAGGGGATGTGACTTAAGTAACAGGGATACGCTGACGCCAAAATCATGTATTTGCAATGTAAATAATTATACCAGGCAAACATTCCCCTTGTGAAGGGTGTCTTTTCCTGAAAAGGCACCCTTCCTGTATGAATATTATGATTTTCTTAGCATTATTCACAAAAAGGATAGTTACCTTCATATTATGAGACGCGCCATCCTTTTTATCGCGATTATAATGTCTGCTTTAGCGACAAAGGCTCAGTCCCCGTTTTATTCCGGGGCACCTGGCCGATTGTCTGATACTACCAGGCAGCATAATAAATGGTTTGTGACTAAATATACCGGCATTTCTACCGGTTTTATGGCATTTAAAGGCGGTAGCAGTAAGTTTTTGTCAGCTCCAATGGCATTACAGCTGAACCGTCAGCTGACTAACAACCTCTTTGCCTTTGGCAATATATCTGCCACTCCTACCCTGTTTCAATCCAATAACCTGTTTTACCAACCCACAACCAGCAAAACCGGCTATGGCCCTATGCAGACCAGGAGCTTTGGCATTTACCCTGCTGCCCAGGTGGGTGTAATGTATATCAGTAATGATAAAACATTTTCCATTTCCGGTAGCGTAAGTGTAAGCAGAAGTAATTCTTACGGCTATTCTCCACTATACGGCGGCCCTTCAGGCGTATTTATGCAATAAACTCCACCACCCGACATTGCTTTATTAATCCGTCCCTACAATCTCTAAAACAGTCCATTTTTATTTAATATGATAAATAATCGTACTTTCTTTGCCTGCATAATCCTCAAAAACATCTATGAGAAAATCAATTCTGACTGTAGGCATGTTCATTCTATCAATGGCAGCCTTTGCACAAGACACTACCAACACTGAAAACGATGAGTACGAACTTAAAGGGACAGAAAAACAGGGGTACATTATCACAAAAGACGACCAGAAAATCGAGGGAATTGTAAAGCTGTATGGCAATGCATCAAATCCCTGGAGAAACCAGAAGAAAGTCAAATTTATTGCTAAGGAATCAATTGACGCCGAAAAAAAGAAGCAGAAATTTAAAGTACTGGATGCGGATGATATGAAAGAGTACGTAGCTATCGAAGATAGCGTGGAAAGACACTTCCGTATGATCAAGTTTGTCAACAAGCGCGAAGCTTTAACCAGCGGTGGCGGTTTAGGTGCGCAGATTAAAACAATCAAGAACCTCTCCAACACCACACACATGGCAGAAGTATTGGTTGACGGCCCTATCAAAATGTATCGTCTGTATGGTTATCCGGCTCCTGTAGCTGTAGGTAACAGCGACGTTGCAGAAATGGAAGCTTCTAATCAAAACCTTCGCGACAACCCGGATATCCTGGTACAGAAAGGTGATGATAAGCCAAAAGAGCTGACCACATCTGACATCAAGAAACTGGTAAGCGATTGTCCTACTGTAGCAGACAAACTTGCTGGAGGTAATTACAGCACTTATGATCCGGCCAAGGAGGAAAAGAAAAAGAGCGGTATGGGCAAATTGATCAAAGGTGAGTTAGACAGGGGTGGTAGCAAATTGCAGGATATGGGTATCCAGATCTTTAGCGATTACAATACTACTTGTAAGCAATAGTATGTAGAAACAGGCTGTATCATCTTTTTATGATACAGCCTGTTTTATTTTATTCGGGTATCCACTGGTTCTCAGCAGATTCATCTATCTAAATTCCACCTGTTTCCTTTCTCCGCAAATTCATCCACGATAACAGTTACTTTAATTTCATATCGTTCCAGACTTTTTTGAGTCAGGCACCACTCTATATTCTTAAAAAACCACCTTATTGATCATTCCTGCAGCAAAGTATGTTTGCAGTGATTTAGTATGTGTATACCCCTATAAGCTGCTCCTAAGTCAGGACAATCCTAAGCACATGTGAATGAGCTATTGAGCCAATAAATAAGCGGCATAGGAACCAAAAAATTCTCATATCTGCCAATCAGGCATTTTGCCCCCTTCAATTTATATTGATAATCAGTGTATTTTGAATTTAATAATACATCGTATTGCATAGTACATCCTAATACCATATATTTGCATCGTGAAAAACGAATTCTTAAAAAATTGGGAGACCCAATTAAAAAAAGGGCTATTGCCATACTTCGTTCTAAAGGCGCTTGACGCCAAGGAACGCTATGGCTACGAACTCATTCAGCATCTAAAAGAGGATTTCAACACCGAGGTGACTGAAAGCACCATGTACCCACTACTGACCCGGCTTCAGAAAGAGGAGTTACTAATCTACAAATGGATAGAACAACCAACGGGTATCCCCCGCAAGTACTATTACATTTCAGAAGATGGCAGGGCACACCTGGCGGCAATGAAGAAATCTATAGATGAAAATTTTATAAAATAATCCTGCATGAAAGCAATAGAATTTAAAAACCCTGCCAGCCAGCGAGTATATAATAACTATATAAATCGTTGTAAAAGAGTCGTACAAATCCTCTCAAAGGAAGACCAGGAAGAATGTCTGATGGAGGTGAACAGCTATATCTATGAGTATATCACAGATCACAGGGAGGATGAGATGACGGCACTACTCAATATCCTGGACAGACTAGGCGATCCGGAAATAACACTCAAAGAGGTCGTGGCCAGCAAAAAAATTGACCAGGCTATCAAGACCTTCAATGTCAGGTACCTGTTACAGGCGCTGTTCCTGAACCTGCGAAACGGGATCGCATATATCGTGCTTTCATTTATGACCATCATGCTGGTGACCTTTCCAATATTGATTGTCATGAAAATTATCAAACCGGAAATAACCGGTCTCTGGGTAGGTCCGCATACATTCTTTTTTGGAATCACAAGAAAACAGGAAGGTATCCGGGAAATTGCCGGCAATTACTTTATTCCGATTGCCATTGTTACCTGTATTCTGCTATACTTCATTATTATCTATATTCTTAAAGTAATAAGAAAGAAAAAACCATGAAAAAGATTACGATCACTTTTCTAACCCTGCTCATAGCTATTGCCGGGATTGCACAGGACATTGCTGGTAGCTGGAATGGCAAGCTGGGGCCACTACGCGTGGTATTAAATATTCAAAAGTCGGATACCGGGTACAACGTTACATTAGATAGTCCGGACCAGGGAGCGAAAGGTATTCCTGTAAGTGAATTCACTTACAACAACCCTGACATTCATTTAAAAATCGATGCCGTTCATGCCGCATACACTGGTGAATATAAAACCGATAGCCTGACAGGTACGTTTACCCAGGGAAGTAAAACATTGCCACTTACATTTGTAAGAGGTTTTGTGGAACCTGTCAAACATCCACAGGAACCAACATTACCGCTTCCTTACTATTCTGAAGAGGTCACCTTCGAAGATACCCAGGCACATGTAACACTGGCTGGCACCCTGACCCTGCCCAGGAAAACCGGCTCCTACCCTGCTGTAATTCTTATCACAGGCAGCGGCCAACAAAACCGGGATGAGGAACTACTGGGACATAAACCATTCCTGATTATTTCAGACTACCTGACCCGTCAGGGAATTGCAGTGTTGCGATATGACGACCGGGGAGTAGCTAAGTCAACCGGTGATTTCAAATCAGCTACCTCGCTGGATTTCGCTAACGATGTAGAAAGCGCCATTGCCTACCTGAAGACACGCAAAGAAATAAAACAAATTGGATTGATAGGGCATAGCGAAGGCGGATTGATCGCACCGATAGTCGCAGCAAGAAATAAAAATGTAGCCTTCATAGTTATGCTGGCCGGTACGGGTATCAGGGGTGATGAATTACTCCTCAAACAAACAGCATTGGTATTACATGCACAAGGAACAGCAGATAGTGCCATTACAAAAATTAATTCGACAAATAAAGGAGCTTTTGACATCATCCTCAACAATGATGATGATAGTACGATCAAAAGAGACCTGACATCCTATTATAAGCAATTGGGAGAAGGAAATCCGGAAGAGGAGGTGAAAGAAATGATGCATCCATGGCCATGGATCAAGTTCTTTATGAAATATGATCCAACCACTTCTCTCAGGAAAGTGCATTGTCCTGTGCTGGCGGTAAATGGAGATAAAGATCTGCAGGTACCAGCAAAGGACAACCTGCCAAAAATAGCGGCAGCGCTGAAAGAGGCAGGAAATAAAGATGCAACGATCAAAGAGTATGAGGGTTTAAATCACTTGTTCCAGGAATGCAAAACAGGGAGTCCGACAGAGTATGCGAGGATTGAACAGACCTTTTCTCCATTGGTGTTAGAAGAGATTACTAAATGGATTAAAATAAGGACGGTGCATTAGTGCTCCGTTCTTAATATCTTTTCCATCTTCTTCCCTTTGGCCAACTCATCTACCAGCTTATCTAAGTACCGTATCTGTTGGGTTAAGGGGTTGTCGATCTCCTCTACACGATAGCCGCAGATCACACCGGTAATGAGGTGTGCATTGGGATTTATGGTTGCCTTTTGGAAGAAGGTGGCAAAAGTTACTTTTTCTTTAATGAGTTCGGTTTGTTGATGGATATTGAAACCGGTTAACCATTCGATCACCTGATCCAGTTCTTCTTTTGTCCGGCCTTTCTTTTCTACCTTTTGGAGGTACATGGGGTAGACACCGGCGAAGGTAAGTTTTGCGATACGTTCATGATGGTCCATATTTAAAGATAGTTATTATTGGTTTATGATCTTTTCCATAAGCAATAAAAAGTGCGCGTAATATGAATTGTACAATCGGTTTTACTTATTTTGGGGAAGAGAAAACTAATTATATGAACAGCATCCACGCTTTAATTACTTTTTGTTTGATTTCGACCCAGGTAGCCGCCCAGCTCAGCGTAGTCGCACCCGGTGCTCAACTAAAAAAACTCCCTGCTACATTTGCTTTTTCAGAAGGTCCGGCGGTGAATAAAAAAGGAGATATTTATTTCACTGACCAACCGAATGATAAAATATGGAAGTATGATACAAAAGGGAAACTCACTTTATTTATGGATAAGACCGGGCGTTCCAATGGTTTGTATTTTGATCAAAAAGGGAACCTGATCGCATGTGCAGATGAGAAGGATGAGCTTTGGTCTATTAGCCCTGATAAAAAAGTAACCGTGCTATTGAGTCTATTTGAAGGCAAGCGATTGAATGGGCCGAATGATTTATGGATTGATGCAAAAGGTGGAATTTATTTTACTGATCCGTATTATCAAAGAGAATATTGGGATCGGAAACAGCCTGATATTGCCGGACAGAAGGTGTATTATTTGCGCAAGGGAGAAAGTGCACCGATAATAGTGGAAGATGGTGTAGTAAAGCCAAATGGGATTGTGGGTACGCCGGATGGCAAGTATTTGTATGTGGCGGATATAGCGGCGAATAAGACCTATAGATTTGAAATCAATGCGGATGGGAGTTTGAAAAATAAACAGGAGTTTGTGCCGCAGGGATCTGATGGGATGACGCTGGATAGTGAGGGCAATTTGTATATAACAGGGAATGGAGTGACAGTGTATGATAACACAGGTAAAAAACTGGGGAATATACCGGTTTCGAAGAGCTGGACGGGGAATGTGTGTTTTGGAGGGAAAGATAGGAAGCTACTGTTTATTACAGCGTCAGAGGGGGTGTATACGTTGAGGATGAGGGTGAGAGGGGTAGAGTGAATAAAAGTTGCCAGGCTTTTACCCGGTTGGTCTTCTGCTGAATGGCCACCCTGATTCCTGCCCCCCTCCTGGACTTTCGCCGGAATATAATGATTCATCTAATCATAGATGCAGGTTTACCTTTTTGCCAGTACGTGCTGCCTCATAGATAGCATCTATAATCTTCAGGTCTTTAACGGCTTCTTCGCCATTGACTGGCACGATGGGTTGTTTATTATCAAAAATAATAGCTGCCATTTCATCCATTTGAACTGCCTGGTGAATGGTATGAGGTTTGGTTAATTCTCCTTTGTTAGTCCGTCCTTTAATGGGTCCGTAGTTAGTAGAGGGCTGCATTTCAGCAAAGCCTTTATCTCCGTTCAGGAAGAACTTGTCCAGGTTGTTCATCGCATAAGTAGACAGACAGGAGGCCGCAGCGCCACTGGGAAACCCGAATTGAAACTGGATCGTTTCGTCTACCCCTTCTTTAAATTTCACATGGTCTGTTTTGGTTTCCTGTGCGGTTACCCAGACAGGGTCCTCTCCTGTCATATATCTTGCGCCATTGATGGCATAGATACCGATATCCATGATTGATCCTCCGCCAGCTAATTGTTTATTAAGACGCCATTGGCTGGGATCGCCGATCTTAAATCCACAAAGTCCCTGAAAAAAAAGAACCTTACCGAAATCCCCGTTATTACGCATTCTAATGACTTCGAGGGTATTGGGTTCAAAGTGCATACGATAACCTACCAGGAGCTTTACATTGGCCTTTTTGCAGGCCTCTACCATTTCCTCCCCTTCTTTTGCATTAACTGCCATTGGCTTTTCACAAATCGCATGTTTACCTGCTTTTGCAACGCGAATGACCTGGTCATGATGTAGGGCATTAGGTGTAATGACGTACACAGCATCTATATCAGGGTTATTTCTGATCTCGTCAAAGTTCTCATAGTTATAGCAATTCTTTTCCGGAATATTGTATTTGGCCTGCCAGGCTTTGATCTTTGAAGGCGTGCCACTGATGACCCCGACGAGTTTGACGCGCGAGCAGGATTGGATGGCTTCGGCAACGCGGGTACCGTACCCTCCCAGCCCACAAATGGCGACACGAAGGGGTTTCTCTTCGTACAGTTTGAAATTGGTGAATGGAATGGCAATAGAAGCCATGGCAAGGTTTTGTAAAAAGACACGACGGGAATTCATAATTGTAAGGTTAATATGGGTTATTTACCTAAGATAGGGAATTATTTTCAAGGTTAGGCTACCTTAAAAGAGCTTAAAAAGGAAAACCAGAGACAGTATCTCCGGTTTTCCCGGTCGCGGTAGGTTTTGCTCCCTGCCTGACCAACTACATTTTACACAGAAACGTCCATTACATTAGTAAGAAGGATTTTGCTCATCTGCTAAATTGGAATTGGCTTTTATTTCAGTATAAGGTATAGGCCCAATTCTTCTATACGCAGCTATGATAAGTGGGTTATAATTATCTCCTGCAATAAGTGGGAAATTACCGTTTCCACCACCATAATCGTTTGCTGATCCGTAATTAAAAGAGCCATCTGCATTCCTCGTAGAATACCAGGGAAGGGCAAAAAATATATTACCTGCCGGATTCGAAAAATAGCCACTATTGGAAGGTGTTCTTTGCTCTACGGAAAGGTGAGGCCACCTAATATTCAAGGAACGAACTCTCTTGAAACATTTCCATGTATTGGGCTAGTTTTCAACAGGATGGGTTATCCTGTTTTACGGGTTCTCAGTGTGTCATCATTTATAAGAAAAGAAATTAGGTTTTAGAGAAGGTAATATATTTTTTTAGTCAACAAATATTGCGGGATAATATTATTTTCAATTTGGTTTGTTACTATCCTTCAAATTAATATTCTTCCTGATTTCTTTCTGATTTCTAAAAATTGCAATGTCAGTACTTGTACCAACCCCCATCCTGGCTTCGCTTAGATCCCGGACATTGTCAATTCTTTTCCCATTCAAAAAGAGAATGACATCATTGGGCTGTAGGAATTTTGCTGCGGTTGTACCTTGCATAACCGATACGACCAACGCTCCCCTTGTTTCATCCATACCCGTGGCAGACCGCTCTCCCAGCGTGCGCAGGGTCTTTACCTTCGCGCCCATAAATTCAATGGCTTCATCCCCATCCGCATAATTTAGTGTTACAAGTGTCGGCAGGGGAATCTTTTTTGCCAGTGCCTTCAGTTTAAGAGAAACAACGCCAAAACTATCCATTGGAAAGTTTTTAAACCCTATTTCAAAAGCCTTTGAACTTTCCTTTAGCCTGAAATCGCCTTGTTGTGGCTGCTGAAAATCAAGCGGTACGCATACAGAATGTCTATCTGTACCCCTTTCCCAGGCAGCTTTCAGCGACATTGAATCCGGAAAGACATTATAGTCGACCTCCTGCCCCCATTCCTTAATGCCAATAGGCAGGTAACCGGTAGCAACAACATTATGTTTAAAAACATCGTTGCTGTTTTCAAACCACACATGCGGATGAAAGGTGTTATTAACCATAATATTATTTTCTACTACCCGGTTCACGCCTTCTCTAAGTTTTATGCCGCCGTTTAGACAAAGATTATCATAGATCCGGTAATTGCTGGAGCCATCGTCCAGATCTATATCCCAACCGTGATCGCAACGCATGCGGTTATGATGAAGCAAAATAGGGTCTACTACATCCAGTAATACAAGATCAAAGTTGGTAGCCACAATAGCGTCAAGTTTCTTTTTATCAGGGTGCCAGTACCGATCCCGTCCCCAGGAATTAAAAGAGCCATGATCGCCGCTTTCTTTAACTGTATTGAATACATCATTATAGGCGATCTCATGTCCACCCCAGGTTCCTTCACTAACATTTATACCGGCGCGCGGCACATCATAAATGGTGTTATGGCTTGCCGTAATATGTCTGCACATTGACAGCTCAATGCCGGCTGATTGTTTTTCAACAATACCAAGGTTAAACAAGAGGTTATTGTATACTCTGCATGATGCCGGATAATTATTGGTGCGGGGCCCAGGCGAGCGGTCCATCTCTTCCGATGGAACAAATTCGTTATACTCAAAGCTGGGTGAACGTACCGCTGCTGGGTCGCCCACAAAACATACAGCGCTGGCGCCAATATCGGAAATCAAACAGCCGGCGACCTCGCAATCCCGGTTATAATTGTTAAAGAAGATAGCATTGCCACCTACATCCCTGACTACACAGTCATCTATCGCGCAATGAATCGCTCCGGTAAGGAGAACGGCACCTCCGCGATAAATAGTCCAATCACTTCGCAACAATGGTTCTTTGTTCTCCATGAAAGTGCGCAATGTATGCATTAGCGTAAGTCCGCTAATTCGAATATTCTTCACTGGCGCAGCTTCGGTTCCTTTGAATTCAATGAGATGACGAATACGAGGTGTTTCAAATGTTGCGGTCTTTATATCAAGCCCTTCTGGTGGATAATAATATAACAAACCGATTTTCTTATCGTAGTACCATTCCCCGGGTGAATCGAGTTCCTCAAAAATGTTCTCTACAAAACGGTGGACGGGATGCATACCCATACGCCTGTTATTCTGCCACCCGCCTTCAAGTATAAGTTCGCCGAGGCTATCCTTCCCTTTGATCAGATAATGAAAATCACCCCATTCTGAACGGTGGAGCGCATGTACATAACCTCCACCAGGGTTTTGCCAACGGGCAGTTCGTTCCTTACTTAAAGCATCGGCTGCAGTACCGCCCAGGAAGCGGGCGGACGAGTCATAATTAGGATAACGGGCCATATGCTGCAAGCGACGATTAACGAATAGCTGGTCAAAAATAAGGCCTGGCCCAACCCTGGTTTGCCAAACACCACCTTTATATTTGCTCCACTGAAGGTTTTTCAGCCGTACTCCCCCGCTGATAGTGACCGTTTCATTTTCAACATTGGTTATGGTGAGGGTTTCATCATCTCGCCTGGAATCCTCCGGTGTAAAAACAATAGGGCTTTCCAGGTAATAAGTACCGCCAAAAAGCCTGATGATCACTTGCCCCTGAGTTGTCCGAGCCGCTGCAAGGGCTTTCGTAACAGACAGAAATGGCTGCTGTGAGGTTCCTGCATTAGTATCGCTGCCATTGGATGAAACATAAAAAGTGGTTTGTGAAAGAGCACATACCGGCAATACAAAAATCATTGCATAAAGTATAACAACCATTTTGTTCGTTTTAATCATCACTATGTCTCTTTAACAGTTTTTATTAGAATTATAGAACTATTGCACCTTTATGATAACTGTCGATCCCGCGAGCGTTTCTGAAATGGCCTTTAAGCGTATTTCTCCTGCGGCTTTACCTGATTGCACCAATACCTGGCAATAGCCGTTGAAAGCTCTTCGCTGGTTTGTATTCTCAGGGTCGTGGCAGCTTGGATCTCCATTACCGGTTCCAATAATCTTGCCGGGTCCTTCAACAAAAAATTGAACATAATTATTAGCTGTAGGTACCACCCTTCCGCTGCTATCTCTAATGGCAACATTTACAACCGCAACATCACAGCCATCAGCCTTTAAATAATCTACATCGCTTGCCAATGTTAATTTTTCGGGAGCAGTAGTTGTTTCTATTAGCTGACTGGCTACTTGCTGACCGCTATTGTAGCCCCTTGCCTCCAGCCTCCCGGGTCGATAAACTACTTCCCACTCAAAATATTCAAATGGTTCGGTTTTCTTCCTACCCACACTTTCCCCGTTAACAAATAACGATACTTCTTCACAATTGCTGTATCCCCTGATCTTCATTTTTTGTCCTACTTTCCCTGGCCAGTTCCAATGTGGGAAGACATGTATCAAAGGCGTATCTGTCCATGCAGCTTTGTAGGCATAATATCCGTCTTTCGGAAAACCGCATACATCCATAATACCAAAATGGGAGCTGACACAGGGCCACCCATAGGGAGTGGGCTCTCCCCGGTAGTCAAATCCAGTCCATACAAAAGTGCCACTTAGGAACGGGTACTGAACAATGTGTTTCCAATCCTGACCAGGTTGCAGGCCCCATCCTATCCCCAATCCAAAGTTGGAAACATAACCTAACCCTCCATTATCTTCATATTCGCCCCGGGTGGAAACATAGCTGGTCGACTCTGTAACAAACATTTTACGCCTGGGATATTGAAGATGATCTTTCACATACTGCATTCCCCTCTGACCATAATTATAGCCTACTACATCCAGCACATCGCTATATCCACCTTCATTCCAACCATGGTTCATTGCAGCCGTCACCTGTCGGGTATCATCTAACTCATGAGCTACTTCCACAAGTGATTCAAGTATTCTTCTCCCTGTTACATTACCTTCCAGGGACTCCTCATTTTCCAGGCTCCACATAAATACGGAAGGATGATTACGGTCGCGGAGGATCATAGTTTTTAAATCCTCTTTCCCTTGTGCACTTGATGACAATAACCGGTTTTCATCTAATACCAACATGCCGATGCTATCACAGATATCCAGTAGCTCAGGTGTAGGCGGATGATGAGCGCAACGGTAGCCATTACTACCCATTTCTTTTAAAAGCTTCAGCTTATACGCGTTAATTTTATCAGGCAATGCCACACCCACACCAGCAAAATCCTGGTGATTGGCGGTGCCTTTTATAGGATAAAGCTTTCCATTAAGAAAAAAGCCGTTAGTGGTAACCTCAACTGTTCTTATGCCAAACGTGGTTTCATAATTATCAACGGCAATGCCATTTTCAACAATTTCAGTTTTCACTTTGTAAAGAGAGGGTGTTTCCGGTGACCACAGTTGTGGTCTTACCACATTAGCCTGCTGCTCTACAGTTAGCTTATTGTGTTTTGGTATTGACAAGGAGCTGCTTTGAGTGCTCAGCACCGTTCCGTTTTTAGCCAATATCCTTGAAATGAGCGTAAATTTTCTATCGACATTATCATCATTTTGCAACGTGGTCCCGATACTCACCGTTGCTTTCTGAGTGGTAACAATGGGCGTTGTAATATGAGTACCATACTGGTCAACATGCAGTTTCCCCCTTTTAGTCAGCCAAACATGCCTGTAAATACCACAGCCCTCATACCACCATCCTTCAAAATCTGTTGCATCCACTTTCACCAGTATTACATTCTTTCCTTCCCTCCCGTATCGCAGCACATCTGTAAGATCGTAAGTGGAAGGTAGGTAACCACTTTCATGATGGCCCATAAGATGACCATTCACCCAAACAGTACTGTTCCGGAAAATACCATCAAAATCAATTGAGATCATCTTTCCTTCATCTCCTTCCGGTATCTCAAACTCTTTCCTGTAAAAGCCTATCCCTGTCGGCCGGTAACCATTCCCGGCAGGCTGACTGCCAATGTTATCATCGTGTACAAAGGGCTCGCCCACCAACCAGTCGTGTGGCAGGTTTATATTCATCCAGTCGCCAGGCTTATAATCCGCCACCTTATTCTTATCGGTATAAGCAATAACGGCTTCCTCTCCTGTCACTACTTTTACATTAGCATCACTTAAGCCTCCCTGCTTTCCGGCTTTTACAGCACGCTTTATAGCAATGTCGCCTTTGTGAAACTGCCAGTCTTCATCAAAATTTATCCTCGCCCTTTTTACAGGAGTCCCCTCCGATAGATGCTGTGCTGACAGGTAAAAATTACCTGTTAAAGTCAATATAATTACCCCAGTTGCAAAAACAAGAAATCTGTAAATCATAAATCTAATTCTAAAATTATTGTCCTCATAAACACAGGTGTGATTCTCCCCACCCTGGCAAGCGGATAAAATCCACCAGATTAATATTGTAATGTCACAGCCTCAAAAAATTAAAGTGCCCTGATGCTTACATTACCCCATTGTGCCACATGTACAGGTTCTGTCACCATCATCCAAACATGGCGATAAATACCGGAACCACTATACCACCGGCTATTTATCTGTTGAGAATTGTCTACCCTGACTGATATGACATTATCCTCCCCAAACACAAGATAAGGTGAAAGGTCGTAACTAAACGAAGTATAACCGTACGGATAAATCCCCAGCGATTTCCCATTAATAAAAACCTCTGCGTTCATATATACACCTTCGAAATAAATGGAAATGTGTTTGCCTTCCCATTCGCCGGGAACAGGAAAGGTTTTCCGGTACCAACCAATACCGGCAGGAAAATAGCCGCCTGCTCCTCCGGTTGGATTTTTGGGGTTTATCGTTCCTTCAATGCTCCAATCGTGCGGTAAACTGAGGCTTCGCCAATCTTTGTCATTGAAGTCATTTTTTGAAGCCTCCGGTATATCGCCTAAAAAAAACTTCCAGCCATCATCAAATAATTGCTTTCGTTGAATACCTCCGGAAGAGCTGGTACCCTTTACCGGAATACCGATACTCTTTTGCAAAAGCAAATTATCATTCCCAGTCGCAGGTAAAGAAATCCGGGCAGAACATATTGACTGATAAAAAATCGCTACCGCTAAAAACACTGCTAGTCTTACTATCTTTTTCATTCGTTACAATCCTTGTAAATTTTATCGGATCGAAGTTACAGTTATACGGCAGGTGATTAACTATTTTGTGATCACGTCTACTTCCGCATATCCGGCATCATTATTACCATTCACCTCACGCACTGCACGGAGTTTTATATAACGGGCATTTATTGGTGTAAAGCTTCTCGTTTGCCACAATGGGTTGTTTTTTATGTTTGGAAACTCTCCTTCATCTACCTGCTTCCACGCCTTATTATCGGGCGAAACAAAAAATTGATATTTTGCAATTGCCCCCGTGGTGTTTCCCTGGTCTGGCAGATATTTGAACCCACATAGCTTTTGTTCCTCTCCTAAATCGAGAACCAGATCAACAGGCATTTTTTCATCCTTACTTTGATGCCACGCAGTAGATGGATTTCCATCCAGGATCAGGTTTGCCTTTTCATCGGCTAATCCGACAATTCTCCAGTTCTTCCGGGAAATATCAAATTTTTCCTTGGACACTGGACTACTTTTACCTGTAGCTGGTTCATAAGCAATAGCACTTATTTCCATTTTACCCTCTGACAGAAAGGGATCAGTGTATTTTTTTGATTTTGAAGTAGGCTGCTCACCAGCCAGTGTGTAGTAAATAACCGACTCCATATCCGCCGGAGTGATGGTTACTTCACCAGATTGATTTCTGGTAATAGCAGGAGCAGCAAGGATTTGCGGTGCATTGTAAATGCCGATACTGGAAATGACAGGGCAGCTTTTCGAACCAGTAATATTCAACCGAACCGCTGTTGCCTTAATCGCCGGAAAACGAAGGATACGCTTATACCCGATGGTGGTAGCTTTTGCTAGCTGCACCCAATGTCCATCAACAAGGCCCTCTACAGTAAAGGATTTCACGCGTTGTCCTAACCGGATATATTCCTGTACCAGGAAACGGTTGAACGTGGTTGGTTTACCAAAATCTATCGTTAGCGACGCGTTAGTCACATCATCATCAGTGGCCCAATAGGTATCGTTGCTATTATCAACAGACTTATCGGGGCCAAACTCATTGGCATTTCCGCGAACATTGGTGGCACTCGCCTTCTTATTTGCAGCCAGGTTCACGGCAAATGCTTCCTTGACAGCCCTGGCCAATCCGAGCGCTGCTTTTTCATCGTTTGGATGAATCAGCCCATTGGGCATGATCGGGAAATTAAGCAGTAATGTACCATTGCGTCCTATGGAATTATAGTAAGTTTCCATTAATTGCGGCACCGTTTTTACCTGGCCATCTTCATGTGGATGATAGAACCATTCTGGTCTGATGGAAGTATTGACTTCGGCGGGCACCCAGGAATCCCCATTTTCCAGACCATGATGCAGCATATTCCATTCCACCTCGCCTTTGGCATTTAGCAAACTCCAGTTCGTTTCGCCCACCAGGCCACCTTCAGTACCTACCCAGCGTAGATCGGCCCTGTCACCACCGTCATTCCATATTACGCAGTCAGGTTGTAGCCTGCGGATCAGCTTATAAGTATTCTGCCAGTCATAATAGGTAGTGCGGTCAATTGTGCGTGTTTCATTAGCACCGCCATAGTATCCTGAACCACCATTGGCGCCGTCAAACCATACTTCGAAAATCGGTCCGTAATTAGTGAGGAGTTCTGTCAGCTGATTCCGGAAGTAAGTGATATACTCCGGCTTTCCATAATCGGGGCTATTTCTATCCCAGGGGGATAGATAGATACCCAGTTTTAAGCCGTATTCTTTACAGGCATCAGCCAATTCACGCACCACATCGCCATGGCCATTTTTCCATGGCGCATTTTTCACAGAATACTCCGTGTATTTAGACGGCCAGAGACAAAAACCGCAGTGATGCTTTACGGTAAGTATAATTCCTTTCATACCTGCATCCCTGCATATCCGGGCCCATTGGCGGCAATCCAGTTTCAACGGATTAAATAACTTTACATCCTCATTGCCAAATCCCCAGGATTGATCCGTATAAGTATTTAAGGAGAAATGGACAAAAGCATAATATTTCATCTCCTGCCATCTCATTTGATTTTCCGTTGGTACCGGGCCATATGGATCCGGAGCCTTTTTCTGGGCATAGTTATTACTACCTGAACACAAGAAGAAAGCGACTCCACAAAGCCAATATTTCATCATACGAATAATCATATCAATATTATTTTGGACTAATTTATCTTAACAACCTTGAATGTTTTTACCCATTTTGCGGCTTCTACCCGAATTATATATGTACCGGTTTTCAAGGAAGCGCCCATGGACATCAGGCTTGAAACCGAAGTACGTTTAACCGTTTCAAGCTGCCTGCCTGCAAGGTCGCATATAATAATACGTTTTACTTCCTCAGTTTTGTCAATCGCTATATTAAAAGTTGACGTGAAAGGATTTGGGTATAATGACACATGATGGTTGGTTGACTCATGTGCCTGCTGCAATGATAAAGAATCCGTAGCTGTTGATTTCCGGGCCTGAGCAACAGTCCCTATTGACCATAACTGATTATTACTGCTGCTTTCTGACCATTGCCCTGCATCAGCGCCGTTGGTATTCTGGCCCAGGCCGTCCAGGTATAATCCGGTAGCACGATTCTTCAGCTTGATATAACTTCCTGATGTAACCTGCTGCCATTGCTGGTTATAGCTGTTACTACTGCTCCATTGTCCTGCTATAGAGCCATTGGATGTTCTGCCCATGCCATCAAGATACAGGCCGGAAGCACGGTTTTTAATCCTTACATAGCCATCGTTAGTTTCCAGGGTCCATTGCTGTGCATCACTGCCGCTGTTACTCCATTGCCCCACATTGGATCCATCGGAGTACCTGTACATACCATCCATCAGTAATCCGGTGGTACGGTTTGCCAGCGTCACGTACGTAACAGGAACAGTGGCTTTATGCAGCAGAATTGCCGTTGTAGAAAGAGCCGGCACAGTGATGGTAATTGAATTTGAGTTTGCGGCTACGGTATTTTGTTGAAGGGCATTTTGCGTGTGCGATACAAAACTTTCCGTGGCCGGTAAAGATGACAACTGTAATGTCTGGTAGTTTCCATTGGCAACATCGAAATTGCTTAAATTGATGGTAACGGTGCGGGAATTAGTCCTATCACGGTTTACCAGTATCACGGTTAAAGAGTCGGCATTTTCATTTACAGAAGAGTAAGCAGATACCGTATTTTCGAGAGAGGAAGTACTTGAAACACTATATTTCTTTGCATTCCTGCTAAAGAGGTGTAATGTTTCCCACATGCCAACAGACCAGTTCCAGGGAGAAAAGAATTCAACGCCATTGTTGGCAAATGTACCAAGATGCGAAGCATATATTACAGATTCAAGGCTTGGGTTACTGCTTGACATGGTCCCCCATTCGCTTATACCACATGTGATGCCATGGTTCGCGCCAAAATGTTCGGTCAACCAGCCCTCGATACGCTTGAAAATATATTGTTTTGTCAATGAGGCATCCCATCCGCCAGTGAGTGTTTTAATACCATTTGAACCCGGATAGTCATATGTTGTATCATAATAAATCCTGTGCCCCTGCAGTGCCGCATCGTCATCGCTATTATACCAGGGATAGTTGTGAATATCTACTACATCAACCAGCTTGATACCGGTTGCCTTATACTCATCTCCAAGGCGTTTTATAAAATACTCAAGCCAGCAATAATACCTGCCATTTACGTAAATACTTTCATTTGACCATTTGTACCATTGCCATTCCGAAGTGGTAACAGGTCCGCAGAGCTTAATACCAGGATATAAAGCTTTGGCTTTTTTTGCCAGTGTAATGTAGTTATCCATAAAAGTTGCGGCAGATATCTGCGTTGGCATGGCATAATCATGGGTACCACTCCAGATATCTACTTCATTATCCATATTCCAATATAAAAATTTATTTTTGTTTAGTCCTAAACCATTGGTCCCAAACCAGTGATTAAGGATTCCCACAGAAGAGTCGGCAGGCCATAACTGTGTAAATAAATTAATATCGCCTTCTACCAAAGCCTTACCGGAAGGGTCCTGCGTATTGGGTACACCTCCGCCGGCTAAATTCTGACCAACCCCAGCCCAATACTGAGACTGGTTGTAAGCCCAATCATCGAAGTTGTTATTGGTGTTGGATGCCGCTCTACCCAGTAATTGAAAGGCAAACATACCCTGTATATCAGGATAATTGGCTGCAATGTTTTGTGCATATGCATCCCAATCAGTTCCATACACATTATTATACCAGTCCGGATGGACCGTAATTTTTTTACGCCAGTTATAACATGTTGCGTTATTACCTCCGTTCATACGGGCAAAACGTAAACCAGCGTCTTTATAAAATTGTACCGATTTATCAAAGCCTTCGTTTCGGCCATATATGTATGGAGAAATCAAGCGTTTGTTTTGAGTTGAATTAATTGAGATAGTAACATTTTGTGCAATGGCGGTATAAAGTATAACGTGGCACAACAAAAGCAATATGGTTTTCTTACTCATTGTTTTGTTTTTACTAATTGTTTGCAATAGAATTTTCACCCAATAGTTCTGCCGCCGTATCAACCTGGAACGGCGCGTCGTTTAATACCTATATCATTAAAGTTTGATCATATTTAAAAAGAAAACATCGTTCTCACGCATCTCCAATTCTTTTGTAAAAGGGACACCTGCTTTTACAGCAATAATTTCCCTGGTAACGGGCGAACCATCGTTTTGCTTCTTTATTTGTTCTACTTCCTGTCTGTTTAGCTGTGCCGGCTTTCCCATGGCGAGATAACTGGAATATGCATCATTGCTATGATAGCCAACTTTATATATTTCGAGTGCATACGTCCCATCAGGCACATTTACAATATTTACCTTCAGTTTTCCTTTTGATTTTGAAGGAAGATCGCGGATATAATATTGCTGATTATGTACAGAATCGCCTGGATGAGTATTGGTAAAATCCCAGGCCAGCGCCTGGATATTTCCTGTGGAATCCCTGCATACCCAGGAAGTGGAATCGTTATTGACCAATTCAATACTTCCCAGCCTGTTCATAAACTGGTAGGCATAGAACACCGGTTTGTTGATTCCCTGAGTGTTCAGCATACCGAAACCACCGTGAAACGGCGTAAAACGTGGTCCTGGCTCTTCGAAAATGTCAGTAAATACCCAATATGACATTGAATTGGCCGCCTTACCCACCTGCTTTATTTTTTGTAGTACATAGGCAGCTTCATGATAGCTGTCGTGGATAGGATCGGCCGGGGTATAAGAAGCGCTCCATTCAGTGTAATGAAGCTCCAGGTGAGGCATAGTGGAACTGTCAATTTCCTTCCGCGATTGAAGTACATCACCGCTAACGCTCATGGGATTTTTATCAAGAACGGTACCTGAGTTCCCAAATTCATCGAGATATCCCTGCTTTACGCCATAGGCGTGGGTGCTGATGAAATCTATCGGCACATTATTTTTTCCACAATAGGCAATCATTTCAGGCTCCCAGGCAGCTCCGGCTGTACCCGGGCCACCTACGCGATAAGAGGAATTAACGCTTTTAATAGCCTTCGCGCTGTAGGTATATAATTTGAAGTAGTCTTCCTGTGTTCCCGCCCAGAAACCATCCAGGTTAGGCTCGTTCCAGACTTCGAAATACCAGGTTTTTACTTCCTCAGCGCCATAACGTTCCGTAAAATGCCTGGTAAGATCCCTGACCAATGCTGCCCATTTTTCGTAGTCCTTTGGCGGGGTTACATTACCCCGCCACCAGAAGATAGTTTTGGACCCGCTGGCCAGCGCAGCAGGCATAAAGCCTAACTCAACAAAGGGCTTCATGCCTATGCTATGTAAAAAGTCGAATAAAACATCAATGTACATATAGTTGTACATCGGGTTGCCCTTACTGTCGACAGTATAAACCGCCATGTCGTCTGTCAACAGTCCATGCATACGGATATACCTGAAACCGCATTCTTTTCTTACATAGGCAAGCTGCTGCTGCCAGTCTGCCCGAAGTCCTTCGTTCGCGCGGCCTGCGCCAACACAGTCATTAAACATCGTGTTCAGTTTTCCCGATGTTTTGTTGAAATCAATATTGATAACCCTGTCCGGGATGATTGGCGGTTGCTGTTTTTTTGTTTGAGCAACCAATATGTCAGAAATGGTTAAAAGCAGTAGTGTCAATAGTAATGTAATTCCTTTCATTTTATAATATTTTAACCTTTGTTTTAATTACTCGCTCCAGACCAGCACTCCACCAGGCGTTAATATTTTATCGCCCACAATAACACTGGCTGATTGCCCCATATTCATCGTATAATTCTCCGAAGAATAATTTACGGCCACATAAAAGCCATCCCGCCAATACACAAATACGCCAGGGGGATAATTTTCAGTGGTAATACCTGCGCTGTTATAAATCTGTTTCAGTAAGTCCGCTTCCAGTTTAGCATCATCTGTATCCACACCGATATAGGTAACAGTACCTTTGCCAACCTTATGTTTCACAACTGCTGCTTTTCCGCTATAAAACTGGTTATCAAATACAGCGAGTGTTTCTGTATGCTTATCAGGTGCAAGTAAATCGGCCCAGTTATTCCAACTGTAATGGGTAGTACCCATCAGGAGATCGCCTTTGGCGTTACCAGAAAGCATATCTGTTGCTTTCACCTGCGCACCTATCAGTCCTGATATAGGAGCGGCGCATTCGGCCTCCCAGAAATGTCCCATGCGATCTTTAGTGGCTGTACGGCAGGTAAGAATCAGGTGCCCTCCGTTTGCAGCGTATTCCTGCCACTTTTTTACTAAAGCACTATCCACCATCTCGTAGGCCGGAATAATCACAAATTTGTACTTCGACAAATCAGCCGTCTCCGGGATCACATCTACAGGGGCTCCAAATGACTTTGCTATTTCCAGGAATTTAATCGGATAATTCCAGGTATCCCATTGCGAGGTCTGTTTTTGCCGGTCAATCGTCCAGTAATTTTCCAGGTTCCAGAGAATAGCTGTTGACCGGGCAGCCAGTTTTTCAGGCATGGAAGTTCCAGGCTTATATCGTTTCCGCAGTTCCTTTATTTCTTTCATGTATTGCATGTATTCCTCACCACCCTGCGAAGGGGTTACACCATCTGTTTGTATTACACCCGCATGGTATTGCTCCGCACTATAATTGATCTGACGAAACCGGTAGGAACAGGCAAGCTTTCCGCCTGCTGCAAAAGTGTGGTATAGCCACATTCGTACAGTACCGGGTAACAGCAATGGGTTGTAACTACCCCAGTTTACCGGGCCGGGTTGAATTTCCATTACTCCCGACACGCCCCCTACTGATTTATAATATTCAGCTGCAAACAGGATAACGCTGCTGTTTCCCAACCTGAATCCAAGATCCCCAATATTATGGGTACCTCCATTTGGATAAGCGGTATAGGTTGCAAAATCCAGCTGTTTTGTCCGCCGCGGATCAGCACCCGTGGATACCGCTGTATAATTGGTCGTCACAAACTGGTCCTTCGAAATGAAGCGTCGAAGTGTAGCTGCCTGAAAATCGAGGAATTCCGCCTGGGCGTCGGCCGAATACCTTTTAAAATCAAGCAAAGCATGAGGGTTATTGCCCCACCAGCCCACCAGGGTGGTATTGGGAATGATAACCTGGTTGAAGTCGTTGTACCACTGACTCCAGAAGGCAGTACCCCAGGCGGTATTTAGCGCATCTATTGTGTTGTATTTGTTTTTTAGCCACTGCCTGAATGCTTCCTGTGAAGCCGGACTGTAATCAGGTTTGGCATCAGGCTCATTATCAAGTTGCCAGCCAATCACATTTTTATGTTGTCCGTAACGCCTGGCCATTTCAACTACAATTTTTTCTACAAACCTGCGATAGGCAGGATGAACGATTGATCCTAATCCACGTGTGCCATGCTCTCCACGGATATAATGACCGTCCATCACAAAAGTTTCCGGATAATTTGTTCTCATCCAGGCTGGCGTGGTGGCGGAAGGAGTACACATCACCACTTTCAGGTTGTATTTGGTACAGAGGGCTATCACCTTATCCAGCCATGCAAACTCAAATTTCCCTTCTTCTGGCTCCATTTTAAACCACGCAAATTCAGCCAGGTGTACAAACTCATAGCCCATACCTGCAATTTTCTTTATATCCCGCTCCCACTGGTTTTCGTTCCAATGCTCGGGATAGTAATAAATGCCGGTCGTAGTGAGATGCTTCTCCTGAAAAAAGGGATTGACTACCTGTGCTGTCGCATTCAATCCTATGATCAAAATGGTGATAATAAAAAGTATGGAAGATTTATTCATCTGAAGATATTTTAAAGACCACCGGCCACAAGGGCATCAATGGTACGTTTATCAAGCACCGTATTATTTCTCCGGTCCAAAGCACCACCTGTATCCCAGAAAAAGGGTTTCATACCATTGGCGAGTGCCTGTTTAGTTATATAGGTCAACCAATAATCAACGGCGTCGTTGTGGGTGTCCGGATCTTTAGGAACATATTTACCCCCGTTACGTCTGTAGGCTCCGTATTCGCCCAGTATAACAGGAATTTGTTTGTCTGTAAATTTGGTCTTCATACTACCAAAGGATTTGTTTACGTCACTTTCTTCTCCCGAGGTGGCATTCCGATCAGGTTCAATGGTTGAATGATGTTCTGCACCCCAGTAGTAGCATACTTTACCCCAGGACGCATCTTCTTCCATTAAACAGAACTGGTATGGAGTATAGTAATGAACTTCCACCATCATGCGATCTTTCACGATATCTGAGGGGAGTGTATTCATCAGGTTATTGGTTTTGTCAATATCCGTTGACGGCCCCTGCACCACTAGTACCCGGTAGCTGTTACGTCCACCAGTGGAGCGAACTGCATTGATGAAGGTTTGATGATACCCGGTGAGTATTTCCATTTGCTCCGCATTTTCGGCCGGAGGTTCATTGGCGCTGGCAAACATCAGGTGTTCATCAAAATCACGCATGGTGGTCGCAATCTGTTCCCAGAATGCTTTTTGTTTGGCATTGACTGAATCCTGCTTTGCCTTATTGATATTGTGATCCAGCCAGCCGCCATCCCAGTGAATATTGAGTAAAACGTACATGTCGTTATTTACACAATATTGAACCACCAGTTTTACACGTTCGAGCCATGCATCCTGGATCCTGGCTGTTGCTTTGTCAGAATGCTGGTTCCACGAAACCGGAAGGCGGATGGCATTAAATCCCTGTTGTTTTACAAATTGAATGTAACTTTCACTAATCAAAGGATTTCCCCATGCAGTTTCTCCTCCAATAGCTTCCATGGTATTGCCAATGTTCCAGCCCAGTTTAAATTTAGCGACCAACTGTACAGCGGTACTTTCCATACCGGTTGAATTAGCCGGAGCAGGTGATGTGTTGTAGCCAGGATATAAACTGCTGGCTTGTGAGATGTTAATCCTGCGCATCTGACTATTTCCTGCATTTACCACCAGTACAGCCGATCTGGTTGCACCAGTGGTATTGGGTGTGGTCGTCAACCGAACGGAAGCCTTGCTACCATTACCGGTTGACTGACTTAACGCCAACCAGGAAGAACCAGGATTATTAATAGTCCAATCTACGTTACTGGAAATCGTTATATCCGAGGCGCCTCCATCTGCCTCAAAAACAATTTCAGATAAGGAAACCTCCAATTCAGGCGTAATTACGTTCTTTTTACTACAATAGGCAAACGTTACAACGGAAATCATTAATCCGATAAATCCGCACAAACCTCTTGTTGTCATAATTATGATATTTGGTTAAAAATTTCGATACTATTGAATCTTCACTACCCTGATATTATCGATGGCGGCATGTAAACCAGAGGCCGAAGGAGAGGCAGAAAAATTTTTGGTATGGATATTTACAGATCCATTGGCCGAACTGCCCAGCAAAGTGGTCAGGCTTTCAGCGGCCGCACCTTTACCGTCATTGGTCCTGAACATTGATAATGGAATGGTGACGGTGCGCCAACCCTTAGTGGTAAAAGGGGAAACAGTGCCATCTGAGCCTTGCCACGGCTCATAGCGAGCCATATAGTCAAATGAGTTCCCTTTTACTACATACATAGAAGTGCCGGTCCATGCAGCAGGAACACTGATCTCAAACTTAATAGCGTATTGATCAACAGGAACGGCTAAACTGTCCTGAGGAATCCACTGTACATCGTTGGTATTTATACTCCGTTGCCAATTCCACCAATTGCCATCACCGGCAGGCAGAATATCATTGTTTAACACAGCATAATAGCCCCTGTTCCCAGGGAAATTGACGCTGCTATTATCTGTGCCGGTGCCCCAGCTTAAAGTATTGATATTATCAAAATCACAGAGAACGCCGGTCACAGGATCGTTTACATTAAAGGCAGTGACCACCGTACCGGATTTTGTGCTGATCTCTACGGGGCCACTATGTGAAAGCGCCGGTAGTACAAATCCGATAGATGTACCATTACTGGCTGATGTATATTCGGTAATTGGCGTACCGGCAAAAGTTATTTCGTTTATAAAAAACAGATTTAACCCGGAGATATAAACAGAATCACCCTCGTGGGCATTTTCGTTGGAAATACTGCTAATGGTGGGCGGTGGCGCCACGATGGCGAATGAAAACGTGGTAGTTCCGTGTTTGGTATCATAGCGGATAGTATTCAGGCTTTCCGCAGGCACTGTTGGAAATGGAATTATATCGGGTACCAATACGGTAGCACTGGTATCTGAAAACATGATGCTATTGATAGTGGCGGGTACGCCATTAAAGGAGATCTGAACGGCATCCTTTAAGTTATGTCCTATCAACACTATCCATTGACCAGTAGTGATGGAATTAACAAGCGTATCAGCAGGAGAAGCTGCATAATTTCTAACGTTTGTTATGACAGGTGCGCCATCCAAAGAATCCTTCTTACAGGCTGCATGCAGCAGGGCAAAGACAGCAGTAAGCGACAAAAACAGCAACCTGGGGTAACGCTGGTTGAATATTATTTTATTCACGGTATAATAGTTTTAGAATTATTAATAATAAGATACCGGGTCTTCCAGCAGTTTAGGATTGGCCGTCACCTCTGAAGAAGGTATGGGAAAAGAGAAGCTTTGAATAGTAGCAGGCGTAACAGCGCCAAATGGATCTTTGGGTGTTACCACACCATCCGAAATGGTAAATGTTACACGACTTTCCCCATTTAATTTGCTGATGGCCTTGGCAGCGTTGTAATAAGATAACCTAACCAGGTCAATCCAATATTGTCCCTCTGCCGCGAGTTCGATTCTTCTCTCAATTATCAGGCTGTCAATATCTATCATAGGGGCTGGATCCATTCCGGCTCTTTCACGAACTTTGTTAAAGTAAAGCAACGCATCGCCATCTGCAGTAACACTGCTGTTACCAAGTATTGATTCTGCATAAATGAGGTAAACATCCGCCAGTCTTAATAAAGCATTATGTTCTGTAGAGGAAGTCAGGTTCATTGTTGGTGCATTGTTGTCTTTGTTTGTACCAATAATATGTTTCTTCAATCCTGCATCTCCCCCAAATTTATATCCTCCGCCTGCTGCGTTCAACTCAGGGTAATAATCTCCTTTAATCATAAAAGTTGCCTTCCGCCTTATAGAATCCCGTGTGGCGTAAAGATTATACATATCCACGGTTGGGGCGATAGCAAACCAGCCCGCCGAGCCATTGGCAGATATTTCTGTACCACCCGGAGAATAGATCTGTAGCATATTTCCTTCCAGCCAACCTCCTCCCGGAGCCCATTGCAATGCAAACAATGATTCCGGATTATCGTTAAACTGGGATTTAAAGATGTCGGCATAGTTAGCAACCAATGTGAGGCCACTGTTCTTACACACATTTCCGGCGTATTTTCTTGCACTATCCAGGTAAGCCTGGTTCCTGGTACCTCCGGACTGATTTAATCCGGATGCTGTCAGATATACCTTACTTAACATTCCTTGTGCTGACCACGTAGTTACTCTTCCGGCGGCATCGGTAGTCGGGAGATGCCCGGCTGCAAAAGTCAGGTCATTGATGGCGAATTTATATACGTCCTCCGTTTTTATACGGTTAACCAGTGGAGATACAATCAGTTTACTGTTATCTTCAATTACGGGTACAGCTCCCCATAATACCGCCAGATTATAATACGCAAATCCACGTATAAAACGGGCTTCAGCGATAGCAGCATTCTTATCCACGTCTGGAATGGAAGCCGGCGCCTTTTGAATGATAGCATTAATGGTAACATTACAATGTGCAATGACTTTATACATTCCTTTCCAGTTGGAAATCATGATGCCGTTTAATCCGGTAACAGTAAAAGTATTAAGCTGTACAGCATCTCCCCAGAAATTAACCGCCATATTTCCACTCAGCACATCGCCAACAGGTAAATAACAACTATAATTCCAGTCAGCCCAGGGTGTACCTGCATACAATGCAGCCGTTGCCAACCGAAGATCATCGGTAGTTTGATAAAAATTATCAGCACTTATCTGCGACAGGGGTGGACGATCCAAAAAGCTTTTGGAACATCCTGTCATAGCTATCGTAATTAACAGCAAGACAATAATTTTATCCAATATTGATCTCATAATTATATATTAACAGATGAATATTTTATTTGCTCAATCTTACGTTCGCACCAAGGGTAAAAACACGGGGCTGCGGGTAAAAACCGCCATCAACACCAGCACTCAGCGGGTCCCATGATCCGATTTCAGGATCCATTCCCTTATAGCTTGTAATGATAAATGCGTTGGAGACATTGATATATACCCTCAGGTATTTAATGCTGGCTTTAGAAAGCAGCTTTTGAGAGAAAGTATATCCTAAAGAAATATTTTTACATCTTACAAAGGAGCCATTCTCCACGAATTTGTCCGAATTCCTGTTGTTATCATTGGTATTATCATTTCTAAGCCCGGGGATCCTTGTTTCCGGGTTAGTCACTCTTACGTTATTGATATCAGTGGCTTCTCCGGCGGGATCAATTAAAGTAACTTTTGCATAGTCGTTTAATGACTTGAAATAACCAAAGCTGGTACCCGGGTATTCTCCATTTACGCGAAGCTGGTTAAATACTTTGTTACCAACGTTTGCAGTAAAAAATATATTCAAATCAAGATTCTTATAGGAGAAAGTATTATTGAAACCAATCTGGTATTTCGGGATAGGAGAACCCAGAAACGTTTGATCATGTTCATCAATAATGCCGTCACCATTCAAATCTTTGAACTTCAGATCACCATACCAGATGCTTCCACCGGCAGCCCCTACTGGCAATGGCACGCCATTTTTAGTGGGTCGTGCGTGTGTTTCCAAATCTTTTTTGGTGGCATATACGCCTCCATCAATAACATATCCGTAAAACTCGCCGATAGATCTGCCTACAACTGTTTTGTTGTACTGCTTGTCCAGTGAAGCGCCATCCGTATTGAGCCTAAGTACTTCATTAAAATTACGGGAAACGGTTACGTCAGTTTTCCATGTAAAATTTTGGGTCTTAATACTGGTAGAACTGATCCTGAAGTCAAAGCCCTTATTATTCACGATACCAACGTTCACATACGGCGCGTCCATCGAGCCTGGCGAATAACCAATCGCTGTTCCGGAATACATAGGTAAAGGAATCTGCAGGACGAGACCATCAGTTCTGCGATTATAAAAATCCAGGGAGAAGTTTATTCTCCAGTTAAAAAGCGTTCCATCTACCCCTATGTTTGCATATTTCGTTTTCTCCCATTGTACATAAGGGTTTCCTACATTCTGGGTAAGCTGTGCGATGCCCGTCAGCCCGGTTGCTACAGTGGCCAGTGTGGAGGTATAGGCATAATCCCGGATATTCTGATTATTCGTTAATCCATAACCCAGGCGCAACTTTAACTCATTAATATCCTTTACTGTTTTCAGAAACCCTTCATTATTCAATTTCCATGCAAATGCACCTGAGTAGGTAGTCACCCAGCGGTTTTCAACGGCAAATTTTGAAGAGCCGTCTGCACGGAGATTGGCAGTAAACAGGTACTTATCATTGATGCCAAAATTAATACGGCCAAAGTACGATTCCTGGGCATTTTGTCCTTTACTGCCGCTATTGGTGGCGGTGGTAGGATCACCACTACTGATTACCTGCACATTATTGGAAGGGAAATTCGATCTGGAAGCACCAACGCCTTCACTGGTACCGAGTTGCGCTTCATGTCCCAGTAATACATTTACATTGTATCTGTTTTTAAACAGATGTGCATAGGTAAGGAAGTTTCTTATCGTTGTATATAAGTTTTGCGAAAATTCATAAGATGCGCTGTTGGTATTATTTTGTACAAGGCCAAAGGTGTAAGAGGGGTTAAAACGATCTTGCGTGGCCATCGAAAAGCTTGCTGTTGCTTCATTCCGGAGGCTCAGGTCCTTGGTGAAGGCAACTTCAGCATATAAATTACCAAAAAGCTGGTACCTTTTTGCCAGGTCTTTATTAATAAGGGCTATCGCATATGGGTTCACGGTACTATTCACCCAACCATTCGGATTATAAGCCCCTCCCCAGCTACCGTCCTCATTTTTTACAGCGATATCGGGTGTCTGACTTAATGCAGTATTAATTACATTCGAGCTGGTCGAATTCACACTCTCTTTCATACTGACCAATTGCAAGCTGGTACCAATTTTTAACCAATTGGTTGTTCTATTGTCCAGATTGAGTCTTAATGATATCCTTCTGAAATTGGAGCCAAGGGCAATACCTTCCTGGTTGAAATAAGAACCGGACAGCAGATACTGTGTTTTTACATCTCCTCCATTAATAGTTAAAGTATGGTTGGACATCGGCGCATTTCTGAAAAGTTCTTCCTGCCAGTTAGTGCCTTCGCCCAGGTACTTTGGATTTACAAATTCCGGTCGGGTATCAAATCCCCATCCTAAACCTGTATTCCTTTCATTTATAAAAGTTGCGTATTCCCTTAAATTCATTACGGGCAACTTTTTAGGTATTTGCTGGTAGCCTGCATACATGTCATAAGAAATACTAGGCGGAGCCACCTGTCCTCTCCTGGTGGTGATTACTATAACACCATTTGTTGCCTGTGAACCGTAAATGGCTGTAGCGGATGCGTCTTTCAACACATCAATAGACTCAACTTCAGAAGGATTGAGCCCTGCCAATGGATTCACTCCCGAACCCAATGAAGCTGTACTACCAATGATGATTCCATCTATTACATACATCGGAGAACCACCGCCAAAAGAAGACAAGCCACGGATCTGTACAGACACAGCTCCACCTGGTTGACCTGATATTTGTTGAACCACTAACCCGGAAACCTTTCCCTGTAAAGCCTGGTCCAGGGTTACCGGTTGTGTTTTACGAATCTCATCACCGGAAACAGAGGAGATGGCGCCAGTAACGTCTGGCCGTTTTACTTTGCCATAACCAATTACCACCACATCTTCCAGCTGTGAAATATTCTCCGTCATTTCTACTTCGACAAAGGTGTTTTTGGCAACAATTTCATTTTTCTGGTAACCAATCATGGAAACTACCAACACACTTCCAGTAGAAGCATCTATCGTAAACCTTCCGTTTTCATCGGTAATAGCAAAACGGCTTGTATTTTTTAAGGTAACGGTAGCTCCAGGAATAGGAGACGATTTATCTTTATTAAGGATTCTACCACTTATTTTTGTTGTTTGTGCGGAGAGGTTTATCCCAGACAGGAATCCCAAAAGGATACCCAATAGCGGTTGTATTCGCAAGCGAATCATTTTGGTTGACTTCATTTTTCATAATTTTAACGTACGTGGATGATGATCCTCTGCTGACATTCTTCAGCGAGGAGAACATTTCATTAGTTCATAACATACTTACAGGAATGCGGCATTGGTTTGCGCTGTCCTCATGAGTCACTTTTATTTATGTGATTTGTTAGAACCTCAGATTTAAAATTCTGAGGTGAACGATTAAGTAAAGTGACCAAAAAAGGAAAAAGATGGTCAGGATCTGCAATAAAGGCAGATGGACTTGCCAGTAAGTCTCCATACGAGACATAGGCCGGCAAGCGAAGTAGCAGCAATTGTAGTTTCATATACGTGGATTGAATATTGTAAAGCTATTCTGAAGTTGTCGGAATCAAGGGGGCCAAATGATTCAACAAGGGGGGACAAATGTTACAAATGCCTGAATATCACTGGTCATATTTTGATAAACAGGTTATTAAAGACTTTTATTCTTAAGGTTTTCCACATACTCGGAAGGCGTAGTTTTGAACTCTTCCTTGAAAAACTTACGGAATATTTTGGGATCATTAAATCCCACCTGGTATGCCACCTCAGAAATAGACAATCCACTTTTAGCGAACAATTGAACAGCTCTTTTCAAGCGGATCGAACGTATAAAATCCAACGGTGACTTGCCTGTTAGCGAATGTATCTTTCTGTATAAGGTAGCCCTGCTCATATACATTTCCTTACTGAACTCATCCACAGAAAATTCCGCGTTGTCTATTTGCTTTTCAATAATTTCCAATGCCTGTTTAAGGAATTTTTCGTCTACGGGGGTGATGGTTACCTCTCCGGGATTGACTTCAATCTGCTTTTGGAACCTTTTCTGCAGTAATCTTTGCTGGGCCAGCAAATTATTAATCCGTGAAGCCAGGATCTCAAAGGTGAATGGTTTCGTAATGTAATCGTTTACGCCTGCTTTTAACCCCTCCAGTTGTTTTTCTTCACTTCCCATAGCAGTGAGCAAGATGACAGGAATATGCGCGGTGAGGGTTTCCCTTTTAATTCTTTTGGCGAGCTCAACCCCGTCCATTAAGGGCATCATGATGTCGCTTACCACAAGATCCGGATTTAACAGTTTTACTTTCTCCCAACCTTCCTTTCCATTTGTGGCTTCTTCAATATGATATTCCTCTCTCAGGTTATCCTTTAAATAAAAGCGTAGGTCTTCATTGTCTTCAACAATGATTATTGTCTTCTTCCCATCCCCTTTTTTATGCGTTTCAACTACTATTTGCTCCTCATCCTCTGAGAATATGGGACTAGTTAAGGTTCTACCTGAAGCAACATATATTTTCCTTGCGGGGAGCAATACGGTAAAACAGGTACCCTGATCTGGTTCGCTTTTAACAGTGATGATGCCGCCATGTAATTTTACAAACTCTTTTGTGATGGCCAGGCCTATACCGGTTCCCTGGTTTACCATGCTCTCCGGAACATCAGTCTGAAAAAACCTTTCAAATACCCTTGCCTGTTGATCGGCGGGGATACCAATACCAGAATCTTCTACCTCGATAGCCAGTGTTCCATCGCCCTCATTATTTTCTGGTTGTTTATACGTCAGTTTAACACTTACCGTTCCGTTATCATGCGTATATTTAAAAGCATTGGACAACAGGTTGAATAAAATCTTTTCAATTTTATCCTTATCAAAATAAACCTCCAGGCTATCTATGTTAGACGAGAATGAAAATCTGATCGTCTTTTTTTCTGCAAGATCCGTAAATGAATCACTGGTTTCCTTGCAAAATCTGACGATATCACCTATTGAAGGATGCAATTTTATTTCCTGTACGTCCATCTTCCTGAAATCGAGCAACTGATTGACAAGATTTAATAAGCGTTTAGCATTACGCTGCACAAGATTTAATTGTTTAACCTGTTCTTCATCCACAGTCTGCTTAATGATCTTATCCAACGGCGCTATGATAAGACTTAACGGCGTACGGAATTCGTGGCTTACATTGGTAAAGAATTTCGTCTTTACCTGTTCCAGTGCATGTGCTCTTTCGGCTTCTAAGCGCTGTTGCCGGACTTCAAATCGCATGTGTATCCTGTCTAATGTAATACGCCGGATAAGCAAAAACAATCCAGTAATGATCAACAGGTATATAATATATGCGATAGAAGTTCTCCAAAATGGGGGTTCAATATTGATTTGCAGTGTTTTTACATCACTCCACAACCCGGCCCTGTTCAAAACTTTTACTTTGAAAACATAATGACCTGGATTAAGATTTGTATAAGTGGCTCTCCGCTGGTTGCCATCGGCATACAACCAGTCTTCATTAAATCCTTCCAGCATATATGCATATTTATCATATGCATTATGGAAAAAACCGAGGTCTGTAAATTCAATAGAGAAAACATTTTCTTTATATTTCAGGTCTATACTTTGAAGCTGAGATAAAGAACGTTTGAGCAGCACCCGGTTGTTGACAGATTCGCCGGGTTCAACATTCTTATTTAATATCTGAAAACCTGTGAAAACAATCTTAGGATGATAAACGGGTTGATTGATAGCAGCAGGATTAATAATGTTAAAACCCGAGGGGCCGCCAAAAATCAATTCGCCAGTGCTTGTCTTTAATGCGGCGTTATCGTTGAATTCACGGTTTTGCAGGTTATTGGTGGCATCATAACTGATGACAGAAAAAACAATATGGTTATTTTCCTGGCGCGGTATGACGTTACATAGCCCATTAGGCGTGGAAATCCAAAGCGTTTGGTGGTTATCTTCAAGAATATTCAGGATCATATTATCGGGAAGACCGTCAGCTATTGTGAAAGCCTGAAATTCTTTTTTTTGTTCATCAAACAAATTCAGACCTTCTCTGGTCCCTACCCAAATTCGTCCTTTACTATCTTCCAAAAGACAGATAATACTATTATCGCTTAAACTATTCCTCTTATTAGTATCCTGATAAAAAACAGCCGCGGTTTTATTCTTTTCCAGCACGCCAATACCGGAGGCTGTCCCAATCCATAAATTGCCCTTTCTGTCCTGCATCATAGCGGAAACATAATCGGAAGGTAAAACTCCCTTTCCACTTTTATAATGATGAAACTGATTTGTTTGTTTGTCAAAACGATCGAGCCCCCCTCCCAATGTGCCGATCCACAAATTCCGATCACTGTCTTCAAAAATTTCCCAGACTTTGTCATCTGCCAGACTTGAAGAATCATTGTCACTATGCCGGTATCGGGTGAATTTATCACCGTCGAAACGGTTGAGCCCTCCCAGGTAAGTTCCGATCCAAAGAATATCTTCATCATCTATCCACAAACTCACTATTACATTGTCGCTTAGGCTATTTCTATTTTGGGGATCGTACAGGTACTGTTTGAAAGTATTATTTTTCCTGTCGAAATAAATCAATCCTCCGCCATTGGTACCAATCCAGATATTACCCACCTTGTCTTCAGCAAACCGGTTTACATCATCGAATTGCAGGCTTTTTGTATTTAATTCCTGGTGATGGTAATATGAAAACTGAACGATATTACTATTATAATAATTCACGCCTTGCTTGTAGGTTCCCAGCCAAATAATTCCCTGATCATCTTTATACATGGTAGTGATACTGTTTTGGCTGATGCTCTTAGGGTCATTGGGGTTATTTAGCAGATAACTGGTGTTGAGGCCGTTCTTCTTATCGATCAGCGTTACCCCTCCATGATCGGTTCCCACCCAGATCAAACCATTACTATCCTGCACAACCTGGCTGACCAGTTCTGAATTCAATCTGGTTGGAGAAGAATGTTTATCAAACTGGCTGATGGTATTATCTGCCGGGTGAAAAAGAAAAATGCCAAAGTTGTAACCCCAAAGCCAGATATCGCCATCATTATCTATAAAAAGACGATAGAAGTTATCACCTTTATGCCGCTTCTGTAAAGCCGTGCTGGAAAAAATTATTTTGTCCAGGTGTATGTCATACTGCTGTAAAAATCCGGATTGATATACCAGCCACAATTTTCCGTCCTTTGTTTCATTTATGCAAGTAATCTTTTCAGAAGGAGGAACAGCTTTCTGCTTAAATGGCTTTACAACTTTATCACTATCCGAGTACAAAAACAAACCCTTGTCTTCATACAGGAACCAGAATCTATGGTTGTTTCCTTTTACAATGTTAGAGATAGCACCGGATGGTAAACCGATGGAATGTAAATAGTTATCATAGTTGGTATTAAACTTCTCGGTATCCGGGTTATAAATACAGGGACCGCCCATTGTAGACACCCACAGCATTTTATCCGGAAGCTCATAAAGTGACAAGATATTATTATCTCGCAGTGAAGTACTGTCATTATGATCTTTTGAAAAAATCCTACAGAAATATCCATCATAGCGATTAAGTCCATACGTAGTTCCAAACCATAAAAAACCGTCCCGATCTTTTAACAATGCGGTCACCTGATTATGTGACAGACCATTATAGGTATTAAGCCTGGAAAAATTATAATGCTCGCTTTGTGCTAAAACAGAAAGAGATTGTAAAAACGAAATAATACAGAAAAGGTAACGCATTGCATCAGGTTTGACATTTAAGAATTTGCGTTTTCCAACTAAAACCCGGTCTACAATCTAGTAATATAGGAGCTAATAAATATAACAGAAGTATGCGTTTCATAAAAAAGCTGAAATATCACTTCAAAAAAGGTGTCAAAATAACAATAAAAAAATAAAGCACCAACTCTTCGTAGGGAAACATATTTCCGATATGTATTATTCTACCACTATAACAGTTTTTAATAGGGCTTTACTTATACAAATCTGACTATTTATTTATAATTGATGCGCCTTACATTGGGAAAAAGCAGATACAGCTATCCAAAACGGTAATACAATTAACATAGTAATTTATTTTACTACATGGCTAAAAGGGCGCTAAAACATCCACCCTGTTAACTAGTCTTTAACGTAACAGCCAGACTTTTTTTGTAATATGCAAACTTCGCTTGAGACTTCCCAAGAATAATTTCTACTATGGCAATACAATCATTTAACATGAAATCCCTCCTATTCATTTTATTCCCGGTACTGCTCACCATCTCTGCAACAGGCCAAACACACAACGTTACACAATGGGTTAAAACGAAGACCATTGATGGCAAAGAGATTACTATGTTACGTGTGCCTGATACTCAGTTCGGTGCAAAACTCGTGGGCCTGATTTCAGATGCCCAATATATGTTAAGTAAATTGCCGAATTATTATAACCAGTCAATCTCCTACGCCGGGATGGACCTATACAGGGATATAGAACGTGATTGTCAAAATATTGAAAAGGAAGATCCCAGGTTTCCGGTACAGTATTACCGGGATGAAATGAAAGCATTTAAGGATCTTAAAGAAGAGATGGCACAAAAAGCACTGGCGCAAAAGAAAGCGGATGAAGAAAAAGCATTTTTTGCCAGATTGAAATCCAATTATGCATGGATCAGCGGTGACACCTTAAATGTACGTACCAAGCCCGATGCAAAATCACCCAGCATCGGTAAAATACTCCGTCTGAGTTATATAAGAGCCTATGAGGTTGATAATCAACCAGATTGGGTGGAAATAAATTTTGGTGAGCACAGCGGTTATGTATTGCGGGAACACGTGGCCGTGGACTGGGAAGAATTGGCGCCTTCGCATGAGGACAGCACCCGGTTAGAAACCGGCCAGGATTATTACTTCACACCCACTGCTGCTTATACTGCGAAATTAAAAAAGGCAGCTGCCGAAGAAGAACGCGCTATGAGAGCTGCCAATTCAGCGCCGGCCAGACGATATTACAGAGGTCCAAGAGGTGGGTGTTATTACCTTGATGGAAAGGGCAATAAACAATATGTTGACCAGAGCTATTGCAAATAAGTCCTGCGGCTCAAAGAAAGCTGGTAGCATAGAATCTTTCATGGTTACTTTATCAAAAAAAATATGATCTCACGCGAACAATCCTTACAATTATCAGATCTAAGTCCAGGTGAATTATATGACCTGGTAAATAACCAGATTAAGACAAGATTAGCGCAACTAAAAGGAGTAGGTAAAGTAAAGGGCCAAACCGATTAAAAAAAGGGATAGCAAAGCCTAATGAAGCCTTTTTTCGCTATGGTGCTAACAGGGGGGCTATAACTAAAAACTTCAAATGGTTTAAAAGTGAATGGCTGAATAACCATTTGCTAAGCAAATTTAATTATTCAGCCATTTGATTAAGAGTTGTGAAACAACCACATATCTCCGACCTTTCCTCCTTGGTGCCCAGTAGCGGTAAGTTTTCGAACCAATTGATGTTGATTTTAAGCAAGTTGAATTGATTTTTACATACATTATGCCGTCAATTGTCGGAATAGATGTTCACTTTTCAACATTCTGTTAACCTGAAAGTTGGGAATGTAGGCCGTATATGTTCATCAGACTAATATATTTAGAGGACTTTTTCTTAACCTGGATAGAACCCTCTTAGTTTTCGTGATTCTAATATTAGAAACCCGCCGTATTTACCGGTGGTTTCCGTAATCCAGATAAGTGCAACTTGATGATATGTCAATTTACCCGGTGACCTTTAAAGATTCTATGAGTTCGTTCCTAAATTCTAAATGGAACTTTAATACTATTGGACTTCCTGGGAAAGTGCCAGACACATTTGATGTCAGCACTCCGTTTGATTCGGACTGCTCATAATTTAGAGGCTCCATTGAAGATTGATAAGTCTCATTTGCATGTTCGATCCATTGGCGAATTTCTTCCTTACCATTATGGATTCTGCCTTCGTCATGCACAATGGCCGTTACAGTGAAGCAGTCGGTATAAGCCTTGCTATCATAATTGTTTTGTGTCTCTATAAAACGCCCTACTACTTTTGGTAATTCCATGATGATGTGATTTAAGTTTTTAGATTGTTGGTATTGTTCCTCCGTCAATGACGAAATTTGTTCCTGTTAGGTATTTAGCTCTTGGTGAAACTAAAAAGCCAACCAATTCTGCGATTTCTTCCGGTTCGGCGGGCCTGCCGTAAGGTATTCCACCCAATGCATCCATGACACTTTGCTGAGCTTCTTCTACAGTACTGTTTGCATTTCTTGCAATCTCGCCCAACCACGCTATCGATGCTGTTGTATTTATCCATCCTGGCGAAACAGTTAGCACGCGGACACCTTTAGGCGTAACTTCATTTGATAAACTTTTACTGTAATTGATTAATCCTGCTTTTGAAGCTGCGTACGGCAAGGTAGAATCATATAGCGGCAATTTGCCCTGGATGGAAGCGATGTGAATAATTACACCACTTCTCCGATCGATCATTTGCGGTAAAAATCCCCTGTCAAGCCTGACAGGAGCAAGTAAATTTGCTTGTAAGGTTGATATCCAATCCTCATCATTCAATGCTGAAAAACCACCGGCGGGTGTTGATGAACCACCAAGGTTGTTTACCAGGATATCCAGCCTGCCATAGGTTGACAGCACTTCGCTGATTACTTTTTGCGCCTCTTCTGCCTTGCTCAGGTCAGCAGGAACAAAATAAAGGTCTGCGTCTGACTGTTCGGGTTTGTTCCTCGCGGTTATGACTACTGTTGCACCAGCGGCCTTTAAGCGTTCTGCGATTACTCTACCGGCCCCCTTGGTTCCACCTGTTACTAAGGCTATCTTACCGGATAATTCGTTGCTATAGTTGAATTGCTGTTTCATGTGTTTTTGTTTGTAGTGCAAATTTCGATAGTATGCGGGAAGCAAACAATTACGGGCTTACGAATCAGATACGGATAAATTTATCCGTATTGACCGCTCATCGGGTGTGTAGTATATTTGTAGTTATGTACATTAAAAAGACTACTCCGACGCTCAATTGTGGACTTGACCTGGTTGGGGAAGTATTGTATGGAAAATGGAAGATCCGTATTCTTTGGTTCATACATATAGGCAACTTACGACCAAGTGAACTTCAGCGGAAAATTCCGGATGTAACCAGACGGGTGTTGAATGTGCAACTGAAGGAACTTGAAGATCATGAATTGGTGACTAAAAAGATCTTTCCGGTTTTGCCTCCAAAGGTAGAATACAGTCTTACGGAATTTGGCAAAACACTCATTCCGTTGATTCAATCCATTGGTCTTTGGGGCGACGAACATGAGGAGCGGCTACGTAGGGTCATTTTGCAGCACAATGCAGGGGCATCGGAAGAGGTGGGGAATGTTATTTAAGAAAATGCTTTTAATCCGAGCGGCGTAAATTCCCTTAAAGTTTTAAAGTATTATTCTATAGACTTTAGATATTTGTTGAGAGAACGTTAATTAAACGGGGGATGGTCACCAGACTGTTCTTCGCTTTTTTATTTCACGCATGTATACCAGTTTCCCGCCAAGGTCTAAACCCCGCTGGAATTTATCATCCGTGGCTAACTGTTGCCACCTTTCGCTTTTGCGGTTAATAATTGTCCCATGTATCTCCTTTGGAAGAAACTTCCTTTTCTTTTTTTGTTCCTCCAACCGATAGCGATAAACTAAAAAACGGCTTTTTTTTGAGCCTTATTATAGAAGTCATTACATTTGTTTAAGCCTCAACATCAAAATATCAACCAAAAGAAAGTAATCCATGTGATTTCAATTCTGTACATACAACAAACAATTAGATGAAAAACAAATCAAAACCAGTGCCTTTTACATTCAGGGTACTAGTATCCCTTCTTTCCTTATTCCCTTTCCTGACCTGCTCTGCACAATCCTACACCCTCAAGATAAAAAGGGGGGATTACTGGTTGGGAGGAGGCCTGGGTATACAGGGTTCTGTAGCTCCTATGGGGCAGTATATTGGAACGTCTGCCAGTCTTTCTGCCAAAGGAGGATATTTTGTAGCAGATAAGTTGTCTGTCGGGATAACCGTGACCGGGGGGTATAGTATTGTGGACAAAAAAGACAAAGGTGTCTATAACCGGGGGATCAGTTTCCTGATGGGCCCTCTTGTCAATTACCACATCCCTATTTCCAGGAACTTCTTCCTGGAGCCGATTATCTGTGCTACCTGGGGACCTGTAAGTGTGAAGAGCATGGTGAGTGCCAGTCCTGAGCAGTATGTAAAAGTAAAAGGTCATGCTTTTTGTGAGATTGGCGGGATAGGACCTTTCTTTGAAGTCATTCCGCAGAAAGCGGAGTTCGGCGTACAGCTGTTGGTAGCTGTGTTACAGCAGAGTACGACCGTATATGGATCAAACGGGGAGGCTATTCCCGGGTCAAAGGTGTGGGACAATAAGACAGGGCCTGCAATGAACGTAGAGTTCAGATTGCATTTTTAATGTGATGCTCATTCTCCGGGGGATTTAGCTCCCGATCTTACGGTGACAGTTTTTTAAATTTTACGCCTTCACTTTTCTGAAGTGGCAGGATAGGATAGTACATTTATAAGAAGGTGTCATAAATAAGGCACCTTTCTTTTTTGCATAAAACGCTGTATTGTTAATCAAATATTTTAGCAACTTTCTCAGAAAACAAAAAGACATTACTGAAGCTCAAGGCTAATATCAGTAAAACATATTTTACTAGTAAAGTTATTCCAAAGGTATCATCTTATAGATTTATGTCAGATAACAAAGCGAAGTTTAAACAGGCAGATCAATAAACATGCTATAAACAGGTGATTCTCAAAGCCGTACCTGGAATCTTATAAGTTGCAAAACAACAACTTTTTAACTTGATCCGAAAGTTGACTTGATTCGAGAGTATTAGTTGATTAATAAAAACAGGAAAGCCGGAGATATAATCTCCGGCTTTCGCCAAGTGCCCAGAACAGGAATCGAACCTGCACTCCGTTGCCGAAACAAGATTTTGAGTCTAGCGCGTCTACCAATTCCGCCATCTGGGCAATCACAACCGTCCTTCAGTTGCGGGTTGCAAATGTATGTATTTTTATTTAATTCCAAAATAAATTTATTTTTTCATCATCTTATTTAAATATCGCAAATTACCGATACATTTGCATCTATAAATGATCCAATAAGATGAGCGCAAATAATCTGTTTCAGCCATTCCAGCTGAAGATGCTGAATATCAAGAATAGAATAGTGATGGCTCCCATGACAAGAGCCTTCTCTCCTAATGGTATCCCCGGCCAAAACGTAGCCGATTATTATAAACGCAGAGCAGAAGGTCAGGTAGGCCTTATCCTCTCTGAAGGTACTGTGATCGACCGGCCTTCATCCTCCGCTGATCCCAATATCCCTCACTTTTATGGCACCGAAGCCCTCAATGGATGGACACGTGTCATCGATGAAGTACATGCCGCTGGTGGTGCTATGGGGCCGCAAATCTGGCACCAGGGCATTCACGCAAACCACCCTTCCGGCTGGCTGCCTTCCACTCCTTTTGAAGGACCTTCTGGTATATTACCTCCTGATGGTATTAATGGAAATACCCTGACTGAAAGTGAAATCGCCGATGTGATCAAGGCATTTGCAAAAGCTGCTGCTGATGCCAAACGCCTTGGCTTTGAAACCATCGAACTGCATGGCGCCCACGCCTACCTCATCGATCAGTTCTTCTATGCGCTGACAAACAAACGTACTGACAAATACGGTGGCGCTACTATAGGAGATCGTACCCGCTTTGCCGTTGAGGTGATCAAGGAAGTGAGAAAAGCCGTTGGTGAAGATTTTCCTATCATCATTCGTCTCTCCCAGTTTAAACCTACTGAATATAACCACAAACTCGCCACTACACCCGCTGAAATGGAAGCATGGCTCACACCGATGGCCGATGCTGGTATTGATATCTTCCATTGTTCTCAGCGCCGTTTCTGGGAACCGGAATTCGAAGGAGATGACCTGAACTTTGCAGGATGGGCAAAAAAACTGACCGGCAAACCTACGATCACTGTTGGCTCTATTGGCCTGTCAGGTGATTTCATGGGAGCTTTCAGAGGTGAAAGTTCTTCTCCAAGCTCATTAGATGAATTGCTCCGTAGATTTGATCGTGGTGATTTTGATCTGGTGGCTGTAGGACGCCCATTACTGGCTGATTCTAATTGGGTTGTGAAGATTAAAGAAGAACGTAATAGTGAGCTGAAGGGCTTTAGTAAAGAAGCGCTGGCTACACTGGTCTAATATAGAACTAACACTAACTATAAGTAAAGCCCTTCATTACAAAATGGAGGGCTTTGCTATAAAATAAATGTTTCTTTAAATCTTGTAATACGAAAATTGAGGAATGACCTGCCTACACTAAAGGCCAACCTCCCTCCACATCAATAAATTTATCACCAAAGCATAATTGTTTTGGACAAATTCCTCATCCTGACATGCACCTCAATCTGCCTCACTAAAATAACTTGCAGAATTGCACCCCGGAACAAAATAAACCAGATTGCAGATAATGGATACGCAATTAGAACAATACCTGCCGGTTTTCAGGCAGCAAATGGTTTTAGAAATGAAGGTTGGGAAAATTACAGGCAGCAGTTGCTGGGCATTGTTGCCGGACGAGGCACTGAGGCTAACTATCAGGCAGCTTCACGGCAGGCTTACATTGGGCTAGGCACCGCCTTAATTGCTGCAGCTTTTGAAGAGGTTGATGCTACACCAATTGAAGGGTTTGACCCCGCCGCTGTTGATGAAATCCTCGATTTGAAATCAAAGCATTTACGAAGCGTTGTCATCATGCCGCTTGGTTATCGGGCTGCCGAAGGTGATTGGCTGGTGAATTTAAAGAAAGTGAGACGCAGTCGGGAGAATTTTATTACTGAAATAAAATAAACAATCCACTAATAATGATAGAACCCACTCTAAGAAAGGGTTCTATCGTTATCCTGCCAGCTGGAATTATTGTTATTCCCTTCTAACATCCATCACCAGGAATCATCATCACCATCTCCTATCCCTGTCTCCTCCCCTACATCCAATCCCACAGGCTCCCCATAGTTGATATACATATTATCCTCATCATACCGGATCTCTTTTATCGGGTCTAGTCCTAATAATTTAGCATAGTGCACCAATAACCACCCTCCTGCACGCCCGTTAGGAGAACCCAATAGCGCAATAAAATCCTTACTATATGGCTTCTCTACACCATTGCTGGACATACTATAACTCTGCAAGAGATATTGCATTTCTGAACCATCAGACCAGAGAATGGTATGCAATGTCTGCGCATTAATAATCCCCTGTCGTTTCAGGGTCTTTAGCTCTATCTTCTCCCTGTCCTGCGGTTTTCTCTCAAACTGCGCCCGCTTAAGCGCCTGTATTTGTGCAGCGATGATATCAGCATTGGTAGCGACAGGTTGACCTCCGGCACTCTCTTTATCTTTATCACCAAAGTTCTGAGCGGCAATAAATGTCTTCATCTGAGGGTCATACTGGTTGTTATAGTGCGATTCGCCACGATTTGCCTGCCTGCCAGTGCTGATAAGATACTTTTTAACTTTCTGCCCATCCTGAAGTGTATTCACATCCTCATCCTCCATTGTTGATTGCGGCCGGCGTTCCTGGAAATCATCTATACCACCAAACAAATCATCATTGTCTTCTTTATCAGAATGAGAATCATCTTGCGTCACCTCCTGCTGCTTAGGCACAGATACTGTATATTTCAGGGTATCTTCATAGTTCATGTTCAATAGCCTTTCCGTCCTGGTAAAATGCGCATCCTCCTCCCGGACTGTTTTCGCTTTTTCAAGGGCAGCAATGATCTTTTCTCCTGTAGCATAACTATCATCATATTGTTTTTCTGAGGCCGCCAATGATTTCGTGTCAAAAATAACGGGGAAGTCCAGATTTTCCGGATCTGCCCGTTTCTCTGATTGCTCATTTTCCCCGTCGGCCAGGTGTGCAGAGAGTTCTTCAAGTAAGGTGTCTTTGGAACGTTTTAATTGTGTCACAGGTGTTGCTGCGGGATATCCGGCTTTCAACTGTCTGGCCTGCAAACCAGCATTCGCCATTTCCTGGTAAGCCTGCGATTGCCGCACCTGGCTACTATTGATAACCTTTGCCTGCAGCTGCCGTTGAATAATAGCTTCCGGCCGGTTGTTCATTAATTGAAAAGCACCGCCGCTTTTATTTTCCATTGATGTTAAACTGCGGTTAGCAACCTTCTTTGGGACGGAGGCCGCCAGGTTCTTATGGGTAATCATTCCTGTTTCATTTTTTATGAACGCTCAACAAATGGATAGATACAAACAGCCGGTGAGACGGCTATTGCTAAATATAACCATAATTATTTTGATTACCAGTTTTTGACCGAAGGCTGTGCGATCTAAAATTAATAATCAAGCCTTATTAAAACACCTTACACACCATACATATTCCCTACTATGTATGCAACCTATGTATGAAGTTTTTCATATTTCTGTAAAGAACTTTAAAAACCTCTACCCATAATCGATTATTTAGTAGCTTACTAATAATCAAATATCCACGCATGGGAATACTCCACACATTGTACGACGAAATCATCGGCTTCATGGGGCTTAATGCCCTACTCGAAATGTACCGCACAGGAAATTACCAGTCATTGCTCACCTTAAACGGTATATTAGGCGCCATCTCACCGGTGCTCCCCTTTTTGTTATTAATCGAAATAACACGTGCCCTCGTCTATAAAAGGTTTAAGATAGAAGACTATCGGATGCCTTTTATTATCTTCGTTATCAATCGCGTCATCGGCCGTTTTCTTTCTATTGCAGCCATTGCTTTTTGCATTGGTGTATTCGAAAAGTACGCCATCTTCAACACTACATTTACCTGGTATTGGTTGATCTATGGCTATATCATCTGGGAATTTGGCCACTTCCTGTATCATTACTGGGGCCATAGGGTTCGCTTATTCTGGTGCCTGCATGCTACACATCATATGCCACAGACGATGAACCTTTCTGTAAGCTATGCGCATTTCTTCTTAGAAGGTGCCTATGCCGATATTATCCGTACCACAGTATGTATACTGGCCGGCGTAAATCCTCCCCTATTATTTTTCATTATGTTCATTGATGGTCTTTGGGGTGGGTTTATTCATGTAGGAGAAAACATCCTTAAAAACGGAAGATTGGGCTTTCTCAATAAATGGATTTTGACCCCATCTCATCATCGCGTACATCATGCAAAGAACCCCTTGTACATGGATACTAATTTTTGTAATCTGCTGAACATCTGGGACAAGGTGTTTGGTACTTTTCAATATGAAGATCCTAAAGAACCAATTCAATACGGTGTAACACGAAATGTAAACAACCGTAATTTCTTCGATGTTTATTTCGGTGAATTCTATTACCTGGCACTGGATGTATGGAAAGCCCCAGGCATCATGAATAAAATCCGTTACATTTTTATGCCCCCGGGATGGAGTCATACTGGAGATCATAAAACAGCTGTCATCGTAAAACGCGCATACCTTGAATCGATAAAACAAACCACTTCAACAACCACGATATATGAAACCAAAGCCAGTTAATACAAATACTTCCCGCAGACAGTTTATCCGCAATACATCCTTGTCTCTTGGCGGCCTCTGGCTGACCAATGGCCTTATGGCCCGTGATAAAGGACCGGTGTATGGTCACAATCATGTTCAATATACACTTGATACCAGCTGGAGCAAATGTAACCCACAGCAATATCCTGTCAATGACTGTCATGAAATGGTGCAGGATAAAAGAGGACGTATCTTTTTGCTGACCAACGAGACGAAAAACAATATACTCATTTACGATACAAAGGGGCAATTACTCGATTCCTGGGGAAATGTATTCCCAGGTGCACATGGATTGACCATTCATGATGAAAATGGTACTGAGTTTTTGTATATCACAGATACAGTAAAGCATCAGGTATATAAAACTACTTTAAGCGGCGAAATACTGCTTACTATCAATGCGCCGATGGATAGTAAGCTTTATGCGCAGGCGGAGAAATTTGTTCCTACAGAAACTACGATTGCCCCCAATGGGGATATTTTCATTGCTGATGGTTATGGCGAGCAGTATATCTTACATTACAACAGTAAGGGACATTTACTGAATTATTTCGGAGGCCGTGGTAGTGGAGATGAGCATCTTGACAATGCACATGGCATTTTGTTAGATCCGAGAAGTAAAGATGGATCATTGCTGATCACCGACCGTACCCGGAATTGTTTTAAACGTTTCTCTAAGGAAGGACAATTACTCGATATTATACATCTGCCTGGTGCCTGTGTATGCAGACCTGTAGTTCAGGGGGACTTGTTATATGCAGCAGTGCTTCGCTCTCCGGATATGAATAAGGAAGGAAGTGGGTTCGTGACCATACTTGATCAGCATAATAAAGTAGTGAGTAATATTGGAGGTAGTGAACCTGATTATAAAAATGGTCAGCTTCAGCCGATGTACCAGACAGATAAGATCTTTTTTCATCCGCATGATGTGTGCGTGGACCGGGATCATAATTTGTATGTGGCACAATGGGCATCTGGTAAAGTCTATCCTTATAAATTAAAACGGGTCTCCTGAGATTAATTTAGCAGAAGATGAAAATTTTGAAAATAATATTTTGTAGAAAGAAGAAAAGGTTAGAAATTCGCGGTCCTGAAACACAAAATCAGTTGCCCAGATGGCGAAATTGGTAGACGCACTGTGTTCAGGTCGCAGCGCTCGCAAGGGTGTGCTGGTTCGAATCCAGTTCTGGGCACAAAATGGCTCTGTAATCAATTGATTTACAGGGCCATTTTTAATTTATGCTTGTCAATAATTCATAGGTTTTAACGCATTCTACCACTATTATTGACAAGCAATTGACAAGCAGCATGACAAGCAGAAATTGTCGTACGTTTCTATTAAACACCTCCCCGACCGGGCCATTAGAAAATCCCTACAATTCCCCCCGGTTTAACATTTACAATGAACAAGATTCCCTAAATGGCAGATTAAAAATTGTAAATCTGTCAGTACTGACAGCCATTCATGAAAGAATTAGGAAAATTCTTTTACCGCTCTTTTTCCCCCTTTTTCTCACTCTCTATAATACCATTAAAAAAATGCCGAATGCACTGCCACGGTTCGATGGCACGGCATATCCATTGCTCTCAATCATCTATAACCCAAAAGCCACAACGATATGAAAATAGGATCTTACTTAAACAGAAAAGGAGACAAACGAATCTATTACTATGATTATGGGCGTGGACCAGGTAAACGGCCTGCTGTTGGAGTGTTTACCTATACCAAACCCAAAGGGCAAATACAAAAAAATCATAATATTCAGGCATTAGACTTAATTGAAGTCAAAAAAAGCCAGGCGATAATTGAACAACAGTCGATAGGCACTGCATATATTCCACCTCATAAGTTCAAAGCGAATTTTCTGGAATATTATTTAGATTATGTAGAAGTAAATAAGCGTGAAGGGAATCGGGCTTTGGCAAATAGTTACATACAATTTAAAGAATTCATAGGCTGTGATTTTATATCGCCTGTAGATATTACCGAAAATGTTTGTAAGAGGTTTAGACAATATCTTCTTGATAAATATACTGGTGAAACGCCACAGGGATATTATGCCAGGTTCAAGTGGGTATTAAATTCGGCTACCAGTGATAAATATTTTCAAGTAAATCCAACAACTAAAGTATTTGCAAAGGCGAATCCTAGTACAGTATTAAAAGGGAATCTGGAAATAGAAGAATATCTCGCATTATTAGGAACTCCATGCCTCAACGAGGAAGTCAAAGATGCCTTCATTTTCTGTTGTTACACGGGTCTAAGATGGGTAGATGTTGATCGCCTCTATGATGGTATTGATATAAAGAATGGGGTACTTACAACTCGTATCATACAGAAGAAAACAGGCGAGCCTGTGACACTCACATTGCATCCAATAGCCCAGGGTATTGTTAGAAAGCAGAGGAAAAAAAGAGCCAATAGCCCGGGCAATAATCGTCTTTTCCAGATTCCTGGTCGTAACGGTTGTAATAAAGAATTGGACAAATGGGTTAACGCAGCAGGAATACAGAAACATATTACCTGGTCTTGCGCTCGTCTCTCCTTCTCAATATTACTCCAGGATCAAAACGTGGACGATGCTACTGTAGCCTACCTCTTAGGGCATACAACAACTAAACAGGTTAGGAAAACATATATAAGGCATAGGCCCAAAAATCAAACTGAAACAATTAACAAACTGCCATCACCCGATATTAACAAATATTTTCTTCAATTGCCGGAAGAGGAAGGTGAGGAATAATAAAGAAAGGCTGCCAAACTAGATTGGCAGCCTTTCTTACTAATTTTCAAATTGTACTACGCTCTTCTTTTCTTTGGTAGCTCCATTACCGTTACCTGCTCTCCCCTCTGCATTTTTATAATTTCTTCTCGATCATAATATCCATTTTCATTCTTAAACAATCCATACTCCTTACACTTTTTTGCAAACTGAGTACGACCAAGGTCACAAAAGATGAGAGCCTCTTCAGGTTTTAAATACGGTTTAAAGCATATTGCGATTGCACGCATCGTAATTAATTCTTGCTGTTTGATCATAATGCACGTTTTACACAAAGGTGAATAAGTGCGAAAAATTGATTTCCAGTTATTGCACGATTATGATTCAATTAGTATAATAATGTAGAATATTGTTCTATAATGCTCTCGCTAAAAAATAGGAAGTCACCTATTTTATTTACATCAAAATTTAATAAAACTTTCCTCTCGGAAGCTATAATAACCTACAAATGAGACAACTATATGATCCTTGACATAAATATCCAGTAATCTGGCCCCCTCCATAATTTTGTTTGTAAACATCTGATCAGCTTGACCAGCGTTTAAACTACCTGAAAGATGATTATGACAAAGGATAAGTTGGGTAGCATTTAAATCTAATGCTTCTTTTAAAATAATTCTTACATCGGCAGGGCAAAATGTGATCCCCCCAATAGAGATGCACCTATTGGCAATTACTTTTGATGCCTGATTAAGAAATAATACATGAAAGGATTCAAATTGCTGATCTCCCAACAGCGGTTTAAAATACAAAGCAGCATCTTTGCCGGATACGATAGTTTTTTTAGGGAGCATACTACCAGCCTGCCGACGTCTGCCGACCTCAATTGCTGCCAGAAGAATAGCTGCCTTTGCAATCCCAATGCCTTTAATTCTCTTTAGCTGATTAAATGAAAATTTACCTAGCTCATTGAGGCTATACGACGCAGTGGTTAATATTTCTTGTGCCAGGTTCATAGCGGATTTCCCTTTACTGCCGGTATTCAGAAGAATAGCAATAAGTTCTGCATCGCTTAATGATGATATTCCTTTATTAATTAGCTTTTCTCGTGGAAAATCATCTAATGGCCATCTGCCCATCGAAGTTAAAGCACGGTGTTGCCGGTCTATTATCGCTCCCCTGGCATTTACAGAAACAATGGATTTCATTTTGTAATATTTTGGAAGCAATATATAAGTACGAAGATCAATATCCAATTTTAATTATATGGGGAATATTATATGAAAGAAGCTGTTTTCATACTGTCAGGTGAAGTAGCAGCTAATAAAAAAACATCGATTTCTCGATGCCCTTAAACCATTTGGATATTAATCCCTTCCCAGTACCGAGAGAACAACAGGCATCGAACCGATTATTACAAGATTTACTCATTTTCAGCGAGTTACCAATCTGACATAATGACAATTGGCAATCTAAGGCGGCATCTTAAGCGTCAAAATTGCAAAAAACGACAAAATGTCTTAGAAATGTAAGCTAATAATTAAAGTAAGAGTAAGAGAAATGTCATAAAAAAGAGGGCACGATTATTGCACAGCTCGTAGGAACCAAAACGATCGCGGAACAATATACTAAGGGAACAATAGCATGTGGAATAAGCTACCCGAAGGCTGTTCACCTTTAAGACTGTACAATATTTACATCAGACAGTGTAAAACTAACAAAAATAAATTTTAATTAAAAAATATTTTTTGTTGCACAGTCAATTCTCGGATACGCCTATAAACGTAAGGACACAGTCCGTAGGCTTTTTTAATTGACAAACAAAAAATAAATTTTAATGGCAATAAATTTAGAATTGGAGATTTTTGCAGTATACAATGCAAATGTGGCTCAAAAAGAGCACATAATTTTGAAAGCTAATGGAAAAGTGAACCTTAATTCATATCAGGTTAAGGATAGGACCTTTAAGTTAGGCAAGCAAACTAATATCTTTCCTCACGTTTTTGCGCTTCCCAATATAGTATTGGAAAAAGGGCAGTATGTCGCCATTTTTACAGGAAAAGGGGATGACGGCTGGGGGACTTACGCAGGAGAACCTTGCTATTGTATCCATTGGGGATCTAATCAGCCTATTTTGAACGACAGTGCTTTTGATACCGTAGAGTTAGAAAAAGTTACAAGTATTCAGAAGTTTCCTCTAAAAAAACAAGGCGTGTAATTACACAATATTAGGAAGTTTTGGAGACACTCTCCAAAGCTTCCTATGTTTATTAATAAAATATCATTCTAAAAAGGTGTGTTTATTTTTATGTCGATAACAATAATAATTATATTATCCTTTTCTTTTGTATTTATACTTGGTTTTACAAAAATTTTTAAACGGCTCCGTTCACTAAATACAGACTATGATTTTGCTTACGAATTCCGAAATAAGTTTAATGAGTTCGCAAATAAATATTTTGAACATGCTGACGGGATTTATCAAAGAGGAGAATTAGATAGCACACTGTATACGTGGCTAATGATGAACGCAAATAAAATTCAGTCAATTCTGGGAAGAATTGGAATACTTCATTACATCGGTCCTTTTCAAAGGTATGAAGTTCCTAACTACCAGGTTGTTTTAAACACACTTCCTAAATTTCGAGCTGGGACTATAGAGGCATTTGATGTCCATTACACAGACGATTGCCTTCTAAGATATTTAGGAAGTATGGAGAATGGTATTAAAAAGGTTCAACCAAGTTTAAAAAATCCAATCATTTGGCTGAAGCAAGGTTTTCAAGAGTTATTCAGTTTGCCATTATATATCCTAAATTGGTTTGGTATTCTAAGTGACAAATCAATTCTCAAAATAACCGCAAATGCATTTTTTGTAATCCTAACAGGATTTGGCGGATTAATCGCCTTTTTAAGCGGAGTTGTAACGATTATCCAAGGCAAAGATCAAACTATTGAGTTAATCAGAAAAATCTGGCCCACGTTTTTACAATAGGTAACAGGAGATTGTAAAGAGTAATTGTAAATGTTATTGTCTGTACGCTGCTAACCTATAAGGTAAAAACTACTAAAATCGGGGAAGGCGCTAACGCCGCACTGTCCCCCCATCCCAGCGGGGTTCCAAATAATGATTTTAAAACCTTTTCCCCTCAAGCAAACGTCCGTATATCTCCAACTAGATAAGGCGCGTTAACATCTATAACAATATCAACAACATGTTGAAAGGCATTTTCGCCTCTAAAATTCCCCTGCCTAATAACCTGGAAAATAAATATGAAAGATTTATCTGGATATTTATCCATTAGAGCTGCCAAATCCCTGGGTTTAAGCCCCAAGGTGCTGACACTATCAAAGAAGCCGAAAGAATATAAACTTAGATCATCTGGTAACGATCCCTGTTGCCATCAAATTAGGGTGCTGAACACTTTTAATTTCTTCCTGGAAGGCTGTATCAAGGGATTTGTTTTGACAGGTTTATAGGTTCCAGATTCTTTTCAATTTTACGTTAAGACAATATTCTCCAAGTAGGTTAAACAAAAAAATGTCTTCATTATCAAGTGACTCAATCGGCCGCATACGCACTTTTACAGCCAACGAATCTTTAGTAATTACCTCACTTTCGTCCCAAGAATCAATTCCATAGTGAAATACTTCGGTCAAGTAACCATCAGCATCAGGCTTCGTAAAATGAAATTGATTTCCGGAGCGAGTCAACTTTCTCAATTCATGCAGCTTTCGGTGGATTGGATTATGCTGTTCTTGAATAAAATCAATTTCGTTCATTGCTGCGTCTGCTGCTTCCTGACCACCCCATTCAAATGCTTCTGATATCATTTGTAAGTAATCATTATAATTTTCTTTCATTGCCCGCTTTTCGATCGCATCTCCAATAAAAAGATCCAGCACATTTATTAACTCTTCGGCTTCTTGAAGTAGCTCATTTTCCTCGAATGATATTACCACCATAGGAATAGAAAACAGTTTGCTTACTTTTAATTTGAGGTCCAATTTTAATGAACGGTATGGATCTTCTACAGCATTTTTCTGGATATACCTTCCCTCTCTTGAGAACCCTTTGCCGATACCATCAAATTCAATTAGCAAAATGGGTTCGTCGTTCTTGGGTTCACACACAACAAAATCGATAGCAGTTTTTAGAAGGAATTCTTTTGCCCTTGTTGTTTCTTCAAGTTTCATTAATTCGTCATACCCAAAAATATTACGTAACGGCAATTGAGGATATACATTAACAAAACGTTTCCAGACAGTACTATCTAGGCGCTGAAATAACTCCTTTTCTGCCTCACTGAGTATTTCGCACCAAATCCAGCCACTTAATTCACATAAACCAGCCAATTATTCCGCGTGAAACCCAGCCAATTATTCCTAAAATAATTAGCAATATTCTCCTTTTCATTTTAAACCCAGCCAAAGTTTTCATTTGTTAACCAGCCAAATATTTCACGGCAAAACCAGCCAATTTTTTCATATAGTATCCAGCCAAAGTTTTATGGAGTTGATAATGAGGGCATAACAATCTGTAAAGATTGATTATTGGAATATTACTTATCCGATATATTAATTCGTTGATTATTAATTTATTGTCAACGAGTGATATGCCTAACAAATTCATCAACATGCTAATAGTAAGAAGGCTGATTCAGTTATTACAAAGGGAATTCTCAATGCGAAACATTGCCATTGAGCTTGAATTGAACAGGGAAACAGTATCTGTTTATGATAAAAGAATTAAGGCCACAGGCAAAAATCACGATGAATTACTAGAATTGAATGATGAAGAATTAGCTGCTGTTCTTCAACCCAGGCAAGCTTCGGAAGAAGATCCGAGACTTACTGATTTTATGGCCCGGAAGGAATATTTTCTAAATGAATTAGGCAAGAGAGGTGTTACCAGGAAGTTGCTTTTGAAGGAATACAGGAAAATATATCCGGATTGCTATGGTTATACCAGGTTTTGTGGTTTACTGGATGAACAGCTAGCCCTTAAAGGTGTTAGCATGCATCATGAACACAAAGCAGGAGAGATTATTCAAATTGATTTTGCTGGTGATAAGATGTCTTATGTAGAACCTGAAACAGGGGAGATAATCGAGTGCGTGATATTTGTAGCTGTCTTACCATTTAGCGGGTATACCTATGTAATGGCTCTTGCAGATGCGACATTGCCACAGTTAGTGAAGGCATTGAATAATTGTCTGCTATATTTTAGTGGTGTAAGTGTTTACATTAAATGCGATAACATGAAGCAGGCGGTCATAAAATCCTGCCTCTATGAACCGACACTGAATGAAATATTAGAACAATGGTCAGTTTATAACGGTACTGCCCTGCTTACAGCGAGAGTGAGAAAGCCAAAAGATAAACCGCATGTTGAACAGGGAGTACATCTTTCCTATCAACGCATTTTTGCACCGTTGCGCAATGAGGTGTTTCTTAGCCTGAATGAACTCAATGAAGCGATCTGGCGTGAGCTGGAAAATCACAATCATGAACCTTTTCAGAAAAAGAGATTTACACGGTATGAACGGTTTATCGACGGCGAAAAATCTAAGCTGGCACCCTTACCACAATTCCCTTTTGTAATAAAGCATAGACAACAAAAACTTGTTGCCCACAATTACCACTTTCATCTAACTGAAGATAATCATTACTACAGTGTACCATACCGGCTTGTAGGATTTAAGCTGACTGCTATTTATGACACAACAACTGTCGAAATCTATAATGGATCGGAGAGAGTTGCTACGCACAGCAGGAGTCCTGTTGCAGAGGGATACACTACAGAAACCTCACACATGCCATCTAATCACCAGGCTTTTAAAAAGCAGAAAGGATGGGACAGTACCTATTTTTTACAGGAAGCAGGCAAAATTGGCTCTCATGTACATGCCTATATGGAGGCATTATTAAAGTCCAGGCCGCAGGAACAGCAGGCATATAATGCATGCAGGGGGTTGCTGAGTTTAGCGTCTAAGAAGCAAATTGGTCCGCAAAGGTTAGAGAATGCCTGCCTTCGTGCGTTAAATGCAGGTATTGTATCGTACCGGACAATAAAAAATATGCTAGCCAATAACATGGAAAAAGAAGAGTCGGGAGTAAAATCCAAACTGCCTTCGCACAAAAATCTCAGAGGTCCGGAGGAATACAAATAGTTCGTTTTATCACTCTAAAAACAAAATACATGGAACAAAATAAAGTCATTCGTATTAACATCCCAGGCAGCAGTAGCAACCCTCAAAGCGTCACATTAGTGGCAAATTTTGACACTGATAACGATCTGCATGAGGAAATGTTTAACCATATTGAATCCGCTGCAGCTTGCGCACCATCAAGCATACAGGAGTTTTTCATTTTATTAAATGACTACATCAAAAATCACATTTAAAACAGCTTCTTAAAATCAAACACATGAATACACAGCACACTTACGAGAAATTGATCTCACTAAAATTACATGGCATGGCAGGTCGATACAAAGCCATAATGGACGCCCCGATCCACCAACAACCCGAAATGCATAGTCTACTTGCATTATTGACAGAAGCGGAGGAAGAGTATCGGGTTCAAAACCGAAGTGACCGATATCTCAGGCAATCACGTTTAAGATATGATGCAGTCATAGAACAAGTCAATTGCTCTATAGATCGTGGGTTAAGTAAAGAAGCCTTCCTGAAATTATGTGACAATAGCTATATTAAAAAAGGGCAAAACATACTGATATCAGGGTCGACGGGTTGTGGAAAATCATTTTTGGCTTGCTCTCTGGGTAGACTCGCCTGCGATCATGGATACCCTTGCAGTTTTTTCCCGGTTAACAGGCTGATGGATGAACTGGCAGCCGCCAGACTGGATGGATCATACCGAAAAGTATTGAAGAAGATTGAAAGGACACCACTAATTGTACTCGATGATCTGGGATTAAAAACGTTAGACTTAAATAGTAGTCTGGCTCTTATAGAAATATTGGACGATAGATACAAAAGAGGAGCCGTGATTGTAACCTCTCAACTGCCAGTGGACAAATGGTATGAACTGTTTGACGAGGCTACACATGCAGATGCCTTATGGATCGCCTAACTGCAAATTCACATAAAATCGATCTAAAAGGCGGATCTTTGAGAAAAGGTTAATTTAGTTAAATTTGACCGTGCAAATCAGTTCTTTATAAGATTGTTATGCCTTTAGGATGATCGTTGAGATGCTATATAACTCTTTAAATAGCTAGGGGATAAAGTGAATCCAGGGCAGGATTGAAAAATGAAATCCACGAATAATTTGCTAATTATTTTAGCTCACCTGGCTGGGTTTCACGCGAAATAATTGGATGGTTGAAGTGTGAGACGGTGGCTGGATTTATGTGAAATACTCAGCATCTTCCTAATCTATTTATTAGATGCTACATTTGCATCGATAAATCTTACATGATTAAGTTCTTTGATTATTCTGGATCAAACTAACTAGCGGTCTTTCTTGGTTTTGTTGGCTTCCAGTTTGAAGGTAGTAAGTGTATCAGTTCACTGGCAGTACAGTCATGGAGTCGATCATATACATCAGCCAAGTATTCGAATGGATCAATCCCATTCAGCTTGCAACTTTCTACGAGTGAATAAAACAGAGCAGCCCTTTCTCCGCCATGTTCATTACTGGCAAAAAGAGAGTTCTTTCTAAATAAAGTTATTGGACGTATAGCGTTTTCAGTCGAGTTATTGTCGACGTCTATTCTTCCGTTAGTAAAAAGTATATTCAGCTTATCCCACTGATTATTTGCATAGTTGACAGCTTTAGCCAACAGGCTATCAGGCACATGTTTATCTGTTTGTTCATCCAGCCAGCCACGCATCTTATCAAAAAATGGCTTACTATATTTCTGTCGTAACGCGAGCCTTTGGTCAGGGGTAAAATGTTTACGTTTAGCGTAGGCTTCTATGCGGTATATGATATTAAAGTATACCAGTACCTGATCGGCCAGTTCTTTATTTTGACGCTGAGCTTTCTTAAATCCTCTGCGGATGTGCGCAAGGCAGCTCATCAACGTAACTTTGCTGTTGTCCTTAAAAGCAGCAGTGTAGGAGGATAAAGCGTCTGTTTGTAATGTACCCGCAAAGTCTTTCAGGATTTCCTTTGGTACATCGTGAGCTCTGCCAGGATGGAATTCAAAGAGGAGAAGTTTGTGTTCGGGTGCGTGGAAGACCCACATCCATCCATTGGTAGCTTTGCCCACACCTTCGTCGTGAAGGTATTTCAAACTGGTCTCTTCAGCCTTGATATAACTGGCCGTCTGTAGTGTTTTCTTAAGCAACTTTAACAAACGCTTCAGTTTCTTATAACAAACTTCCTCCCAGTGGTCGATTGTTGATGCTGCAAAACAAACACCTGTCAGGCGTTCGAACCGCTGTTGCTGACGATAATACGGCATGTAATAGACGAAGCGCTCACTATGCAGATGAGCCAATAACCTGTTACTTACAATTCCCCGTTCTATCATCCTGGGCTGAACAGGTGTGCAGTGTATTTTTCCGTCTACTGATTTATATTGAAGGTGATGCTCTTCTTTTCTGATGAGTTTTCCGGGAATAATCTCATAGTAAACAGATACCTTCTTCCCCATGGGCTTCATGCCTGTTTTATCTCCAGGAAGATCATAGACAATGGTCTCTGTCTCAAGATGAGTTGGGATAGGTCTTCTTCCTTTATGTGCTTTGTGATGCTTTTTCTTCCTGCTGGATCTGGAACTAATACCCGTTTGTGTATTAGTAACTGAAGATGCTATAGCTTGTTCAATAATAGCTTCTACTTCAGCTTTATCAAATTCTTTTCCCAGGGTCTGCTGAATAGCTGTCTGTGTAGCTGCCTGATCCGGAATAAACTTTTCGCTGCGCTGCCCAAATAATATTTCCTGCAGCTCTTTTAACTGCCAGTCTTTACGCAGGGCTTCGTCTGTTTTGCTGGCAAGAGTGGACTGTAATTCAGCAATAGTTTGTTCCAGAGAGGCAATCATCCTGTCTTTATCAATCCCTCGTTCCTGCTCGTTGGACAACCAACGTTTCAGCTGATCTTTGTCTTCCTTCAGTGTAGTATTTTCTGTTGTGAGTTCCTGAATAATACGACTGAACACATGTCTTTCCTGAGTGAGTGCATTAGACAGATCTGCTTTCTGCAATTGCAGCGCATTCACCTGTTCCAGTGCTTCAGATAAGTTATATGTGATCTCAGGTTTCACTGAGCGCAAAGGTACTATCGCGGGCCTTCAAACACAAACATTTATGAATTATCCTGATAAAATTCTTATCAACTCTTACGATGTACTACGGATCTTTCATAACGTTTACGGAATCGCACTTCCACGCCTTCCAATATCAGTAAAAGATCTTTCTTATTTAATACCATCATCCTGGTCTCATTATTATAGACTGGTGTACCAAAAGTACCTTTTGACAATCTTTTGTAAAAGATACCCAAGCCGTCTACATCCCAGCCCAGAATCTTGACCTGTGTGCGACGTTGATTGAAAAATGCATAGAGCGTCCCATATTGGAATGGATCTTCTTTCATTTCATTTACAACCAGACCTGACAGACCATTAAAGCTTAAGCGCATATCTGTAGCACCGTTCCATAATACGAGACGATAACCAGTTAGTGATAACATATTATAAAAGGGCTTTTAAATATGAAGGTTCTACCCGCTGGTAAAAAATGATACCGCGATATTCTGCAAAGACACCTCCTGGTGCAAGTTCTTGTTGAACCGATGATAAGTCTACATCAACGAATCCTACAGGTACATTTACTTCTGATGATTGACTGCCAAATCGCTTGCGCCAATTGTAGAAAGTAGCGGGGGATATTTGAAAGGCAGTGGTAAACTCCTTCACACTAATATTACCTGCCCGGGTAAATTGTTCAAGAGCTGATATGATCTCCTGATCACTGAAATGATGGCGACCTGCCACGGAAGATTTTTTTCGTTTCATGTTTGCTATTCTTTCGAACGCAAAGTTAAAAGCTAATCATTATCGTTGGGGAACGCTCCGCGTCGTATGCTTACCGCTTAGAAGAATTCCAGGAGTTTTGTTTTTGCCAATTCCACCAGGAAAAGGTGTGAGTAGTAGGACAATTTCTGCTTGTCATGCTGCTTGTCAATTGCTTGTCAATAATAGTGGTAGAATGCGTTAAAACCTGTGATTTATTGACAAGCATAAATTAGAAATGGCCCTGTAAATCAATTGATTACAGAGCCATTTTGTGCCCAGTAGCGGAGCGTTTTCGAACCAAATACTTCAGATTTTAACGAAGCTAATGCATTAATTAACTACTGACGTGTTATGGAAATTTATGAGAACACTAAATATGAATTCCCACTAATCGCTGCTGCTGCATGATTTTGATAATGAGAGATCGGTTGCAACTGATGGATTCAGCCTTAAGTGCTTTGTAAATCTGAGGACTGCCATACGTTTTGAGAAATCCAAAGTAGGTAGTTCATACTAAAGCTGTAAGACGACGCTTATGATGTTCCCTTTTCCTGGATTCAACCTTCTTCCAGCTATAGTATGCACTAATACTACATTCCAGCACTCTGCACAATGTTCGGATACTATATTTCTCCGATAACTGTATGATCACATAGTATCTCTCCCGGAGCGGTCTAAAAAGATACCGGCGGCTTTTTTTAAGATCTCAACTTCTTCTTTCAATCGAGCATTTTCTTTTTGCAACCTGGTCATCTCCGGATCAGCTGGGTTACCCTGCCCAGGAAAAGCTTTCTCTGTGTGTTGCTCCTGCTGCCTTTTCCACACAAACAGCATGTTAGGATGAACTCCTAAATCCTGCGCCACCTGAGTAATGCTGGACTTGGAGGCTAATCAAAGAGCTTCTTCCTTGAACTCTTTACTGTAAGTCTTTCTCTTTCAGATATTTACTAAATTAAGATTTTTCTATCTTAACATCGCGTCCGTCAAATTAGGGCATGCACACAGATATAAAATACAAACTAGTTGGTATTGTTATTTCCAATCTGTTTATGGACCTTTACTTCTCATATACAATAAGTTGCCCTACTGAACGTCGATGACCGGATCAATCAGTTGAAAATCTATTGCTTCCCTTAGTCAAGCATATTTCGGTATATATATACTGGTCAGAGATACTGGAAAGGGAAATTATAATCATAAATATATTTAATACCGTATAAAACCATAAACATTTTATCATGCCTATATCAAAAGACTGGTCAGCCATCGTTATCAAAGGTATTGCGGGTAACGAGATTATTGTAAAAGGTAAGGCAAACACTGGTAAACTGGATGTTATACCATCATTGGAAAAAAGGGTACCACAGGGATTTAATCCAACAATCCTCCAATTAGATCTTCTCCATGCCATTGACGCAATACCTGAAAATCTGAAAGATGTGCAGTACAATGAAAAAATAGCGGAGATAGATACCTATACGCTAGTAGAAATCTTTAGTGAAGATCAAATAATAGAAAGTATTGAAGTCACTATTGAGTAGTGTCTCCAGGAAAGCCCCTTAGGCCATTAACTCCTCTATTCAGTATTCCTATAACCTTGTTTATAGTTAATAATTGTAATAAATACTATTATCAATTGTTACTTAAATTATCGTAACCCCTTGTTTAATTATGCAATTGCAATTTAGCCTCAACAAAGTCACCAATGGACGATATTACGTTGGTTACGCACCTGTTCAATGTGCTATAAAGATTATTGATGAAAAGGCTGGCCCAAATCCAGTCACCCTAGTGTTAAGTAACCTAGATGTTACCCAAGGCGGACAGTTGGTCTTTTATAAAGACAGAACAGCTCCAGAGCAAGATACGCTCACCCTTTCTGTAGCTGATGATGAACGCAAAGCCACTTTTTATATTGGTGGAAAGTTTAAAAAAGCAAGCAACGTTGACGGAGATGCCGCTATCACATTTTCGCTTAACGGGCAAGTAATAGATACTATCAACTTAATGGTCCGGGTAAGAAAGAATGCCAATGAACTCAATCCGGAGGAACGAGACCTGTTTCTTAGGACATTTGTAGATTTTGTAAAATCGGGAAAATACGGCAGATTTTTAGACATGCACGGCGAAGCGGCGGATGGTGAGATTCACGGAAGGGCCTCCTTTCTCCCCTGGCATAGGATGTTCCTTCTTGATTTAGAAAGGAGCTTACAGGAAATCAACCCTGCGGTAACGTTACCCTATTGGGATTTCCAAAAAAAGGCAGAAAACGTATTTCATCCTGACTTTATGGGTATATCGGATCATGGTACAGTAGGGCAATTACAGTTTGGCGACCTCAACCCATTAAATGAATGGCGGATTGGAACTTTACCTAAATTAGCTAGAGTTCCGCATCCGCGATTCGACACCGCGCATGACAAAGCGTTGGTAGAAGATAAAGAACAAACTTTGGGCCGGGGGCCGGGTTTTGATATGTTTTGTTTGATGGAGGGGGACCCACATGGGTATGCACATACCTCTTTTATTGCACCATCACCATTAAGAAGGCCAGGAACCGCCCCGCAAGACCCCTTATTCTTTATGCTCCATGCCAATGTCGACCGGCTATGGGCGGAATGGCAAATGACAGACACAACGAATTTACTTTTTGATGGTACCAAGTTAAAAGCCTATAACCCTCAAACCCAACTTCACACTATTTTTGACGTTCCACCGATTATACCCAGAACTGGCGATTTTATCAACGATACCATGTGGCCTTGGAATGGGATTAAAGGCGATGGCACTGAGGCAAATCCAAGACCAACGATCACAGCCCCCAGTGGCCCGCTGATCCCATCAAAATTTTCAGCTTTCCCAGGTGAGAAACCTACGGTTTTGGATACTATTGATTACCAAGGCCGACTTACCGGTAAGTCACTATATTTCGATTATTTTACTGTACCTTTCAATAATTCAGCAGCTTCAAATTTAAAGGCTAAAATTCTCAAAAGCGATGCCCTAATGGCAGACTCTTTAAACACATTTAAATTGGCCATTGAGCACGTCGACAAAGTCCAATCATTAAGTCAATTAAATATGTTGACCGATAAACAGAGTACTGACAAAGCCATATTGATCTTAAAAGATCAACAGGCAGATACCGGAAGCCGGGTGCTTGCCCTGTCTAAATTGGTGGGAGCTGTGTCATCTGATGAATCGCTGATACTATACATTATAGACCTTCTTGCCAATTCTATTACACCGACAGATTTACGGATTGAAGCGCTCCGTACCCTAGAAACTATCAGTTTTAGCTCTCCGATTATTTCGGCGCTTAACCCGCAGCTGACGGATGTTTTGACCGGATTGATCAGGGATAACAATCCTCAGATCAGGCAGGCCGCGATCAGCCATCTGGCACAGTCAAAAAATGGATTTGTGCAACAGGAGTTGATAAAAGGGCTTATAAAACCAGAAGAAGCACTGGTATCAGAAGAATTGGCTGTACATCTTTTAGGTTATGATATGCATGCCGGTATTTACCCTATATTAAGGGAGATCGTTAGAAAATCCAGCAATAATAACAGCAGGTCTGAAGCCGTTTATCTGCTCGGCGGCGACCCTGATGCGAAAGGACTTTTGTCTGAAGTATTCAACAATAAAAAAGAAAGGTTCAATATTCGTAAAAACAGTCTTTTGTCTTTAAAGCAATTAGATCCGTCGCACTTCATTGAACTTGCTAGACAAATCATCAATGATCATAACGAAAACGAGAATATCAGGGCGGTAACAATCAATTTAATTGACCAAAAGACATTGCAATCGTTAAATACTGGCAATGATTTTTTAAATGATCTGAGAAAGTTAGAACAAACTAAATTACCTGAAAACTTGGCCACAGGTATAAAATCATTCTTAAAAAATCAAAGTGCCGGCGACCTCAAGTAGATTATAATGCTGAATGATGTTAGAGCAATGTACTTTTCTTCCCGATGGTCCAATTGATGAATCCAAATTTGAAACTCTAGTCACAAAAACAAGGGCATTGGATAAATCTGGTTATGGTCTGATTCCGTTTTTACAGGAACAAAACTATTTCTATTTAGGTAAAAGCTCTACAGCTGTTAACCGGATGCGCGGCTATGTCTATTATTCATTTTCACTGACCCGTACACCTGACGAGGCACTACCTTACATTTATGAGGAATTGGAATCCGGTAATGATCCTTATGCTATAGCTGCTGCCGCTTTAGCGCTACGTAATGCTGAACACAAAAGCAGCCATATGGGCAAAATGCTAATGAAAGCGCTTTTGAATATCCTTCCACATGATATTTATTTTTCGTTCAACGCCTATTATCAATCCTGGCCTTTGCAAAACCGGACGACAGCAACTGCCGAAATTTTAAAGGCATTCGCCTGGCTTGGGGTGGTTGCAAAGGCGAATTTGCCTGCCCTTGAGATTTTGGCCGCAAATAGGAAAAGAAGAATAAACAATGATACTGTTTCCCTGATTAGTGATGTTATCAAACAAATCAAAACCGCCGGTGAAGTAGTAATTGAAGACTGCTGTAACAGTAACCCTTTTGGCATCATTGCTGATTCGCAATTGCAGCGACAGGTATCTAAAAAAAGGGTATTAAAAAGAATCTTACTTGAAGATCAGAATGGAGATCAGATCTACCTGGATAAACTATTAGCTAATAATTTAACCCTACTTGCTTTTTTTTACACCCGTTGTGATAACCCACTGAAGTGTTCTCTGACAATTTCAAACCTAGCAGTCATACAATCCGATTTAGAAGAAAGCGGCATAGCCGAGAAAGTTAAAATCGCAGCAGTCAGCTATGATAGTTTTTATGACAAGCCGGAAATCCTGAAGGTATATGGAGAAGCAAGAGGTTTAATGCCAGAAAGCGGAGCAAAACTACTACGGGTCAAATCTGATTTTCAGGAATTAAGTTCCTATTTCAATTTAGGGGTGAACTTCACTGGGGAGATAGTTAACAGGCATATTATCGAATTATACGTAGTAGATCGCTCAGGAAATATATTAAACCGATTCCAAAGGGCACAGATGGATAATAAAAGTATTATCACTCAGATTAAAGACTTACTGGATAAACAAGATAAGGAGAAGGCATCTTTATTTTATAAATTTAAAATGCTGGCCAGAAGCGGATGCCTGTCCATAGTTCCTATATTGTTTGTGTTGCTACCCAAATGCCCTTTTTGCTTGGCAGCTTATTTAAGCATTTTAGGCATAACTGGTATGCAGATAAGTCCTTACTTCAAATTGATCCTGCCGTTGATGCTGGTGGTAATGTCGGTTAACCTTTTTGCTTTATATAAAATGGGGGTAAAAAGAAATAACTTCCTACCACTTCACCTTAGTTTAGTCGGCACAGCTGCAGTTATTCTTTTCCGATATTTATGGTTAAGTCGATTGGGATGCTATGCTGGATTTTTTTTCCTATTTGCAGGGATTATTTTGAACGGCTTACCCTTTCGATTTTATTCCAATTACAAACTTATAATAAAGCGAAAGAAAACTTGAATATGCAGGATTATTAATATTGTGGACAATGATCCAGAATAGTGGACAACCATTTTAAAGTGGTAGCAAATACTTAGCGCTCTTGATCGTTGAAGTAATAATAATAAGGACTTAATCGATGTCTAATGCTTTGTTTAAATTCTCTAAATTAATAGCTGGATAACTGCTTTTTTTATATTTAATATTCCCGTTAGTGTTAATTAGGTAAATTTCGGGATAACCCATGACCTGGTAAAGTAAACTGATACTATCATTGTTAACAATATGAGTCCAGTCCAATTGTTGCTCTTAAATTAATTGTCGGACTTTCTCAGGTGGCGATGTAAGATTCCCCGAAAATGGTCCGGTGAGGTTAGAGAAAAATCTCTAACTTAAATACAATTATGAAAAAAGTACGATTCACCAAGAACCAAATTATCTCCATCCTGAAGAAACAGGAATCAGGCATCTCTATTAAAGATCTGGCCAGGGAAAATGGTGTCAGCGAATCCACCGTGTACAATTGGAAAGCGAAGTATGGTGGTATGGAAGCTAATGAGTTGAAACGAATGAAGGAACTTGAAGAAGAGAATGCCTGGCTGAAGCGCATTGTAGCCAACCTGACACTCGAGAATGATGCAGTCCGAAATGTTCTGGAAAAGAAGTTCGGCGGCCTGACGACAAACGACAAGTAATTGAGTTATTGGTGCAGGAGAAAGTGAGTGAGCGGCAGGCCTGTAAGCTGTTAGGCGTACCTCGATCCTCTTTCCGTTATAATCGGAAAATTAAGAATGACAGCGCGTTAATGGTAGCCCTGGAAGAGCTTATAAAGAAACATCCTTCTATCGGGTTCTGGAAATGCTACCACCGTTTGAGAAGAAAAGGTCATCCATGGAACCATAAGCGACTTTATAGGGTCTATAAGTTGTTAAAATTAAATATCAGGCGTAAGATCAAACGTAGACTCCCTGAACGAGTAAAACAGCCCCTAGCAGTTCCTGAGGCGATTAATCAATCCTGGAGCATGGATTTTATGAGCGATAGCCTGGTTGATGGAAGGCGTTTTCGGCTACTAAATGTTATTGATGATTATAACCGGGAGTCATTGTGGATTGAAATAGATACATCATTACCAAGCCTTAGAGTAATCCGGGTACTGGAAAAGATAGTTGAAATGAGAGGTAAACCACAAAAAATAAGAGTTGATAACGGCCCTGAGTTTGTCAGTGATCAGTTGCAAAAGTGGTGTCGGGAGCGAAACATTCAGTTACAGTTTATACAGCCGGGTAAACCGGTGCAAAATGCCTTTATTGAACGTAATAATGGCTCAATAAGAAGGGAGCTGCTGGATGCATATTATTTTTTTACACTAGCAGAAGTACGGATAATGGCAGAAGAGTGGAGAGATGATTATAACAGATCCAGACCTCATCAGGCGCTTGGATTTGTTCCTCCGCTGGAGTTCTGCAATAAATATTAGTATAGGAAAAATTATTTAAACCTCTAATCCTGGCTGGATCAAAATATAGGTAAGCTTACATATGTCCAGTAAATTAGCCAAATTCTCCAGCTTCTATTCCGGAACTGGTTATACTATTCGTCTGCCATTTAGTGATCTTGTATGTACAACTTAGATTCATTGCAATTCGATGGTAATGGCGTTGAAATGGTACTTGTCGATGACTACCCACTTAACAAAATTATGAAATAGATTAGCGTCTCATCTTAGTGTCTTCATTGAATTGAATCAGTAACATGATTCTTTTGCTTATATAATTTAATTTTACCCAAATCTCAGTTTGCATTCGTTCTCTAATTCTATTAACCTCCTCTTTGTCTAGATACGCAATATCAAAAATCGCGGTAGTTGATAACCTTGGGTTATATATTGCATTGATTACAGATTGACCATCTCCCAGCATTCCTACAAGGTACCACTCTTGCTGTCAGTCTGTCCAGGATAGCATTTGCTTAGCTGCTAAGGTAGGATCGTTTAAGTAATCATGCCATTTGGCTACGGGAAGTTTCCTTTTGTCTATTAATAATACGTCTATACTTTTCCATTGCGAATCGGTCAATAATGTGTACTTCGGTCCCATATTTTTTTGTGGTAAATCCAAACTAATTGATCGATTCGTTTTTAGCTAATTTCCCGCAATTTTATTAATAAACATGCTCTAATTCAGAATCACTTTTAAATTTTTAATATCGGATTTCTGAAGAGGAATAAGGCCTAATAACAAATCATAATCTGAAGCCTTCAAGTTTTGGGTTTGTATGAGCCAGCCTAAGAATTGGTTAGCTTTATCAATACCGTCAAAGTTTAAGTCTCCAGTAATTATGCCGTTCTTTTTAATTTTCAATGAATTGATATTATCTGAAATTGACCAGGTTTTTGACTGATCCAGATCTTCTTTGGTAAACAAAATGAACTTTCCGCTTTCGGTAATGTTTCCATCAAGATAAGTAATATGATCGTCATATTCAGGTTCGGTTTTGCAGCCTTTGCTCACCTTCCGATAGCGAAAATCATAAGTGATATCTGCCGGAACATCAGCGGACAAAACCCCGAAATTGGGCTCAACTAAAATTGATTTGTTCAATACTACCTTTTCCTGCTCTTTTATGGGCATAGATCCATCATATAAACCCGTGAATTCATAAACTTCGATTTGCTTGGAAAGCTTTGAACGCATTGTCAATTCAATTACGATGTTTCCTGTAATATCCTCATTTGGTAAAGCTCGTTGGAAAATCTGCAGTTTATTCTTGTTCACTATGGCAGCATTCAAACCAGCAAGTCGTGAAGTATATGATTTCTCTGCTGTCGTAGATTTTGTATTTGAAACGGAACCAATGCCCTTTCCCTGTAAAATCCCGAGAAAATCGATTTCTGGAGAAAAAGAGTATGCGGTTGAATTATTCTGAGTGATTTTACCCAAATCAATCGACTGTTTTTCAGTTGCTATTTTATCCCAGCTTACGTATTCAACTTTATCCTTGTAGGCAGACGGAATGTCAATGTCGATAAGAATTTGCTGAAGCCGGTTTGCACATTCTTTATCAACTTTTGTGATGTTGATTACCACTCTTTTCTTCCAGATTAGACTGCCTTTAAAATTACCAGCAGAAGAGGCATTAGAAATTGGTCCGGCTATAGTGGAAACCAATTCTTTTGATGTCTTAGTCTTGGAGTTCATGCTCTCAATTATGGCTTGCTGACCTCTGTCTGATAAGTCTGTAATCAATTTATCCGAACCGGCAGTTGGTGTCAAGACAAACGCATTCAGGCTAAAATAATTCTTTATATCAGACGGTTTACTTAACTGTTGGACTTTATCTTCTTTGCCAGAATAGTATCTAAAAACTTTAGGCGTTTGACAAGCACATACTGCTGCCAGAAACAGTGCCGAAATAATGCTTTTCTGCATAATTATTGAAGATTAAAAGAGCCATTAAAATTTTGGAGGTTATTTATTTCAACTATTCTGAATTCACTATTACTGCCAGTTTCGCAACTGCGTACTATTACAGGAGTATTGTCTATTTTTCCCGGATATTGTGATTTAGGCAGTTTAAGCGAATTGGAATTATAGCAATTCAAATCCCTGAGTTTAGAAGATGAATCAGCTATAGCATAACATATCCAGTCTTTCTTAGGGATATCAGATGCAAGAATTAATGCAAATTTCATGATTTGAGGTTTAGTGATAAATTCTGTTGCAAATATCAGGTGTAAAGAATATCCAATCAATACCAACTAGTTTGTATTTTTCATTTAGTAATCTAGTACTCATCTCCGCGATCATATGGAGGGTAACTAAAATTATACGAGGATAACAAAGAGGAAATGAAAGGTAGGACTCTTTTTATTTAGCTTGGCTTGAATTTATACTTTACTAATTATATCCATGAGGAATTTCAACCTTGCTCCCTTAACGACCGAATCCCCCAGAAATTCAACTTGATCCACCTCGACCCCCTTAAACAAGAAAAGGTCGGAGATATGTGGCCGTTGCACAACTCTTAATCAAATGGCTGAATAATTGAATTTGCTTAGCAAATGGTTATTCAGGCATTCACTTTTTAACCATTTAAAGTTTTTAGTTATAGCCCTCCTGTTAGCACCATAGCAAAAAAGGCTTCATTAGGCTTTGCTATACCTTTTTTTAATCGGTTTGGCCTCCTTTTTCTGATCTTTGCAGCCACTCCATTTATTAGTTTTTTAAGGTTGTAAGCAACCGCTGCCATAATCATACATTTGTTGGCAAGATTTATACCTTTTGTGTAAACTTTCGACATTGCAGTGAAATTCACCAGTGTTCCCAACACTGGTTCCACAGTACTGGATCTAAGCCGGGCCATTTTTTACCTTTGTCAGTGTTGACCCGCTGATTCATTTGCTCATAAAGCTTTTTTTCTATAGAATCTTCTATGGCTTTATATCCTACCGAGTTAGCACAGCTGCCTTTGAATGGGCAATTCAGGCAATCTGCTATATTGTTTTTATAAATTTTGTGTGTATTCTCTCCTTTCTTTTTGAGGTGCCGGAAAGTAAGGTGTTTGCCATTGGGGCAACTATATCGATCATTGTCTGAATCGTAGTTAAACCCATCTCTGTTTTCTTTATATCCTGACTTGTTAGGGATAAATGCTTCAATATTATTTTCTGCCAGCATTGTTAACGCTACTTCACTACTATAGCCTGCGTCAGCAAGCACTTCTTTTACGCTCAATGCACCAACAGCAAGATTATCCATTGTCTTTTTTATGACTTCCGGTAGACACCCGCCATCACCCTGATCGGCATGAAATGCCTGAATATGAGTTATGACATGATGTGCTGTATCTACACTTACCTGACCAGGATAATTAAGCCTGGTAATCTTGCCAGGTTTATATGACATCCGGGCATCCGGGTCTGAGGGACTGAAATGACTTTGATTACTACGTTTGTTTAGCTTATCGGAAGCAGTCTTTTTTTTTACCTGCGTTTTATCAGAGACAGTAGGTTGCTTATCAGAAGCATTATCATCATCAATGTTTTCGTTAAGTTCTTTATTGTAAGATGATACATCCTCAAGTATTTGGCGCTCAACTATACTAGCCATGGAGGCATTGGCCTTGACAAACACACTATCAATGGCCTGTCGCTTACCTGCTATCAACTCCTTATCTATACATTGTTTTAATACCAGTTTAAACAAGGTCATGAACTCTTCTTCCCCATAAAGCTGACGAGTACGGCTAAGCGTTGAATGCCATCACATCAACTTACTAATCTCATCCAATGTGTTTGGGAGTATTTTAGCAAGGCTTCCGCTCTCAATATCAGAAAAATCTATCATATTCCCACTTATCATATCAACAGCTATACAATACCTGGAAGCTATCTGATATTTCTTTGAATAATTATGCTTGAGAAACCTATATAATACGTCACAAAAGATACTAATTTCTTCTATTTTATACCCTTCCACTTTCGCTGTAAACCAAATTGCCCCTATATTTTCGCCCTTACTTCCAAATGTATAAATAAGGCTTGGCTTAGTTTCAATTTGCAAACCCTTAATAGTAAGTAACGGATTGCCTGAACTTTTTTTAAGAAATGATAGTTTTCCATTTACACGTATTTTTGCAGGATCCAAATTTTTATACCTTTCAAGAATTGAAATATTCCGTTGGTACATATCCTTTGTAATACGATGTTTTGTACCCTTTATCTTTTTCTGTAATTCTTTAATTTTTCCGTTAGTTATGTCTAGATCATCTTCTTTATAAGATTTAGAAATGGCACTTAGGCTACTTATCCAATAATCACCGCCACCTTTTGCAGGAACTTCGATTTTGCTCGATTTAATATTTTCAACAAACGATTTCTTTCCCCTATCCGACTTTTTCCTAAATGCAACTAAGTCTTTGACAGAAATTTTCTTCATAAAATCAATAATAAAATTCATGAATAAACTAAAAATAAAGGTAGGTTTCCATGCTTATAAATAAAATACCAACTAGTTTGTATTTTTCAAATAGCCGAGAGGACAAAAATGACCATGCCCATTAGAAACCGCTCTATGATCCTCAATCAGTTTTTTCGTAACGCCCATTTAATAGGTTTTAAATTGAGTGGTTGCAAGATTAAGGCGAATATATTATTTTAAAGAACATTGCAATGAGAGTTAAAAAGTAACAATTCTGTTAGATCAAATAAAAAGCAGAGACATTATCTCAGGTTTTTACTATTAGTGCTCACAATGCAGGATGAAGCGAACTTCTTATTAGATGATTTAATAATAGCAACTGCTCTCCCTTAATTTTCTTCTCTGACTCTTGAGAATGATGCAGTCCGGAATGTTCTGGAAAAAAAGCCCGGCAGCCTGACGACAAACGACAAGTAATAGAGTTATTGGTGCAGGAGAAAGTGAGTGAGCGTCCGGCTGGTAAGCTGTTAGGCGTACCCCGATCTTCATTTGGTTATAATCGGAAAACTAAAATTGACAGTGCATTAATGGAGGCGCTGGAGGAACTGATAAAGAAACATCCTTCTATCGGGTTCTGGAAGTGCTACCACCGTTTGAGAAGAAAAGGTCATCCATGGAAAGATAAGCGACTTTACAGGGTCTATAAGCTGTTAAAACTGAATATCAGGCGTAAGATCAACCGTAGACTGCCTGAATGGATAAAACAGCCCTTAACAGTTCCTGAGGTGATTAATCAATTCTGGAGCATGGACTTTATGAGCGATTTCCTGGTTGACGGAAGACGTTTTCGGTTGTTAAATGTTATTGATAATTATAACCGGGAATCATTGTGGATTGAGATAGATGAATCATTACCAAGCCTCAGAGTTATCTGGGTACTGAAAAAGCTAGTTGAACTGAGAGGCGAGCCACAAAAAAAAGAGTTGACAATGGCCCTAAGTTCGTCAGTGATCAGTTGCAACAGTGGTGTCGGGTAAGAAACATTCAGCTATAGTTTATAAAGGCTGGTAAACCGGTGCAAAATGCCTTTGTCGAACGTAATAATGGCTCAATAAGAAGAGAGATGCTTGATGCGCATCACTTTTTTTCATTAGCAGAAGTACGGCTGATGGCAGAAGAGTGGAGAAATGATTATAACACTTGCAGACCTCATCAGGCGCTTGGAATTATTCCTCCGCTAGAGTTCTGTAAATAGATATTACCTAAAAAAATATTCAAAATTCTAATCCTGACTGGATCAAAATATAGGTAAGATTACAATTGCAGAATATAGCACTACCTACCAATTGCCCTTATTTAATATAAAAATACAAACTACCTGGTATTGGTTATTATATACCCTCTCTGTAAATTGCAAATTATAATCGCCGATTTTGATTATCCCAATTTAAATACAAGACTTAATGAAACACCTTCCAATCCCAATATTATATCTATTCCTTTCTACATCTACGCTATTCGGACAAGCTCCCAAATTAACCGTATCTGTCAATGACACCCCCATATACTTTAACAGAAATACAATCAGAGTTCCTCTTGGCAGTAAAATAACCTTAACATTTCACTACAATAATTTATCTACCTACAAAGCATCCCCAGATTCATTATATTACACATATTGCACCTACAAATCACAAGTGCAGCAACAGCAACAGCCGAGAAAACACTGGAAATTTAAACTCCCAGATTTGCTCACTTTGAAAAAGTTTACAGACGGATACTTTGCAGAAGCTCATAAAAATTCCCAATCAATGACTACGTCATTCACATTTAATATGAGTTACAACAATATTTGCCAGGGACACTATTATAATATTTACCTCGTAAAAAATGGCAATAACTTCAGCACAAATCTTCCTAAATTCTACATATTAAAATAACTATGGAAATTAAATCGCTTCCCCCAATAGTGGTATCCGGAGAACTAACCGTACATAATCCGCCCCCATCCCCCAAGCCTAAAAAAATAGATTTAGAAGGCTGGCTAAAAATCATAGGTATTTTCTTAACCGCTATATCACTATACTTTACATCCACCTCAATAAAAAACTCCCAAACATGGAAAGTAGCAGAATTCACAGCAAATGAGTTTAAAAAATTCAGTGATCTCCCAAATGTCAAAATAGTAAATAGTCTCTTGGATTATAATCAACGAACAATCACCGGGCTTACAAATGGTGATACAGTAGTTATCAGCGACGATTTTTTAACTGAAGCATTACTGGTCGACTCAATTCAAGGTAGCTTTACACCTATCGAAGCAAAAATAAGAGATGCTTTGATGAATATTTCGATCGCTTGGCCTTATTTAACAAATATCTAAATGCGGAGCTAATTGATAAAAAACAAATTGAACCTTACCTAAAATATCAAATTGACATCCTCGCCAATAAAGAAAATCATAGCAAAAGTAACGAGCTAAGAATGGAAATCTGGTTGTATCTTAATTACTATAAATTTTACGATGTAATTGAGCTTTTTAAAAAATTTGGTTATGATATAACCCGTACATAATATTAAATTGGCAACAACTCTTGCCGCCCACATCTATAGCTTGTAGTTTTTCTTCAAGATAACCAATGTAAGTTTCCCCTTTTTAGGATTTCCGCTTTCATCAACTATAAAAAAGTATCATCTTCCAGTCCACACTGTTGTAAAAGATGCCAGAAATCTAACGTTATCTTATCCATCAGCTTAGAATAGCACCACTTACCAAAAGTTTTAAGGTGATGCAAACACTGTTGACTGGTATTCTGGAGTTCCTGCGCCAGCAGGCCGTTGTCCGGATTTGATTTGACAATAGGTCATCAAGGGCCTTGACCATGTTTATATTATAGGATATCAAATATAGTTACTTAGTTTTTGATCGAACCAATATTATGTTGATTATGAAATACGTATAAAATATTGAGGAAATAGCCTAAAAAGCAAGAACCGCTCTAAGAGCGGTTCTTGCTTTTTTCGTGCCCTGTGGCGGATTGTTTTCGAACCAAATGCTATTGATTATTAATAAGCTGTATGAATAAGGCCATTGAAAATCTTGAAGAGTATCTGATACTAATCTCACATTAAATAAAAGTTACATGCTTAGGTAAATAAAGTTAAACAATTTCTTTCCCATGATGTTTTACTGTTTGCAGAGGGCATGCTTGCCTCAGAAATATTATATTTTCGATCACAAACGAACTAAACCTAATGAAACCAGATTGCCTATTCCTACTGCTGTTCCTTTTGCCTGCGCTTTTTATTTTTTTCTGGATTGCCGGCATTTTCAGAAAAAGAGACACTAATAATAACCAGGTATTGCCTATTAAAGAAATAAAAACAGAGACCGAATATTTTGATCTTTTCAAGGAAAGCAAACTAGAGGATATCTTAAAGGAAGTTTACAATGCTAGACGCTTCGAAATTGATATGTACTGGAAAAGAACCAATTACTACTGGACGATGTTGGTTGCTGTATTTGCTGGATATTTTGTAGCCTTTTCCAATTTGAATAGCTCGAATGAACAGGGCTTGAAGGTCGTTTTCTTTTTAAACTGCTTTGGGGTCATTTTTTCGACAAGTTGGTACTTGGTAAACCGTGGTAGCAAATACTGGCAAATTAACTGGGAAAAGCACGCTGAAATACTTGAAGGAAAAGTATATGGTCATCTATATAAAACTAATGTCAGTCAGGGATATTATTTTAAATTCAATAAATTTACGAACTTGACATCACCTTATCCTTATAGTGTAACAAAAATTAATCAGGTGCTTAACTTCTTTGTAATCATTATGTGGTTATCATTGCTCTATTATACCGCAACCAATTATTTAGTTATTGGCGTTGAAAATTTTGGTTCCTTCTATTCTATAGTCGGATACGTAACTATTCTTGCTGTTGCTGCCCTTGTCCTGTTAACTTTAACAGGAAAGGAAAGTATATTCTCAAAATCAAAAGACGAGACCCACCTTTTATTTACGCGTAGAGGAATCACTAAAGATTCCTCAGTATAGGTGAACTTACAGATATAAAAACAAATTTAACATCAGGCATGAGATATTTGAATACTTGGCATTTTTATTACTTATAAATATACCCATATAAGCTCAGCACGAGTGTATACCAAAGAATTTAAAACAAGCAATACACTTCCTAGACAAGGACTGTCCTGAAAGTTTAAAACCGACCATTAAAGAAACGGCATTTAAAGATCTTAAGAAATTGATTTATCCCTGGGGTGGAACTTATAAAACAATAATAAAGCTTATAAAAAGTCTCAGTAGGTATATGAAAAACTGAAAATCAACACGATTATCCTCAAACCCGAGGCGTTTGTAGAATATCACAAGCAATACTTAGGGTGTGCTGAATAAGTATTAATCTATTGTTAATCAATGTTGTATGGCCTGTTTTTTGCTTGAATAGTGTATAAATATTGAATGAATCATCTCCAAAAGCATGCAGCCATGATACGTTATACACCTGCAAAACAATTGACATTAGAAGGTTTTTCCACACCCTTCTCGCAGCAGTTATCCACTTCCAACAGGTGGGTTATACTCGCTGCAAAGATTCCGTGGGACAAACTGGCGGATGTGTATTATAAAAAGATGCGGGCTGATTTCGGAGCGCCAACCTTGAGTGCGCGGATGGTAATTGGTGCGGTGATCATCAAACATATACTGAATATAGACGATCGTGAGGTAGTAGAGCAGATCACAGAAAACATATATCTGCAATATTTTGTAGGTCTAAGCAGTTTTCAACAGGAAGCTCCCTTTGATGCATCGCTGATGGTCAGTATTAGAAAACGGTTAGGCGTAGAGGTGATGTCCAGGTTGAATGAGATTATCTTGCAGGAAGCGGGATTAACCAAAGCGAAAGAAGAGAAAACATCGGATGCCGGCAGTAAGGATGAAAGTGATGGGGATGGAGGAGAGAGCAATAAAGTTGGCTGCCAGGCGGATGCAGAGATAGTAAAAGAAACGCCATCTGAAGGACTATCAGGAACATTGATGTTAGACGCGACGGTGTCAGAGCAACAGATCGATTATCCAACGGATATTAAGTTATTAAATGAGGGGCGCCGTCAATTGGAAGGGATAATAGAGCGGGGATGTCTGGCTGCTGAACTGATTATGCCGCGGATGTATCGCAATATAGCCAGGAAGCAATATTTGAACATTGCCAAAAAGAAAAACAAAAGCAAAAGAGACATACGCAGGGGTATCCGTCAGCAATTGCAATATGTTAAGCGGGATTTAAAGTATATCAACTGGCTGATTGAAACAGGACCTACTTTTAAGGAGACATTGAAACCGAAAGAGTGGACGTTAATACAAGTGATCCAGGAAATGTATCGTCAGCAGGTAGAGATGTATAAGAAAAGAGAACAGAAAATATCTGATCGGATTGTAAGTATCTATCAACCGCATGTGCGTCCGATGCCGAGAGGCAAAGACCGCGTATCAACGGAGTTTGGCAGCAAGCAACTGGTGTTGTTGAAAGATGGTTACACACATATTGAGAAGCTGAGTTGGGATAATTACAATGAAGGAGGATTACTAATCGAATGCCTGGAAACCCATAAACGCTTGTTTGGGTGTTATCCGGAGCGGGTATTAGGAGATCAGTTGTTCGGCACACGTGAAAACCGACGATACATGAAGGAAAAAGGGATCCGTTATGTTGGCAAGCCATTGGGTCGGCCCTCATCAGATAGTAAGCAGCAAAAGCGATTATTGCAAAAGCAGATGCCGGAACGAAATGCGATTGAAGGGAAATTTGGACAGGGGAAAAATGCATACGGTCTGGGTAAGATCAAGGCCCGTCTTAAGGATACAGCTGAGAGTTGGGTGATGTCTATTTACTTTGTTATGAATCTGCTTAAACTGGCAGCAGGTTCTTTTTTGTCATTACTCCAAATCTATTACTGGCTGGTAACAGAGGGTTATTTAACGATAATGGTGAGTTGCCCGGATGCACAACTTAGACCTCGATATATGAGACGTATGGAATGGTAAATAGCAAGGTGTCAAAATGAAATATAATTCATCGGAAAACTTATTCAGCAGACCCTAATTACAGATTGATAGCTTGGAGAAACATCTTTCTCTATTTCATTATCTCTTGACTTCGGATTACTACGAAGAAAATGTCGATGAAGGAAGAATTCATCAAACCTTTTACCTTCCCTATTTTATATTTGATTATTTTAATAAAATAAATATAATGGTTGCGGCGGATAGAAGTTATATAGTTGTAATGTTATCCCGTAGTAAGCCTACCAATAACAGTCGTATCCTGTATATAGAAATTCAAATGCTGCATCAAAAACTTAATCAATTGTTTGGCAAAGATATTGACGATCTGGGTTTATTTAATAGGTCAGAAATTGAAGAAGGCAGTTGGAAGGGTCGCAAATGGCAGCATCGGGGTTACGAGTATTCGCTCAAAATAACTAATGGCTATACAGTTATAGATGGATTTAAGCTCATTAATAGCATAAAAATAGTTATTGGCCCATGGAGCCTACGTATGCTGACATAGCCGACCTTCAAAATCGGGTACAGGGCAGGACCGATTCGACAGCATTAATCACTGGCATCTTCGTATATCTGCTGGCCGGAATTCCTGGGCCGGTTCCGGGAAATGAGGGTTCTTACAGAGTTCAATGGAGATCACCTGTAGCCACTCGATACTCATCTGATCCATATGAAATGTTTACTATTAGTGATTCAATAAATACGATCTGCTGCCGAAACAATTATCTATCCACATTTCATCGCTTCTGTCGTTGCTGATTGGTCCGACGTTTAAAAGCTGCAGATCTTATGGTCAACAAAAGCTATCTAAAATTGTCTTATCTATTTGGAATACTCACTTCGAGTTAATGCAATTTTGAGAAAACATGAGATTGAGCTAATTTGTTGCAGCAGTAAATTATCCAGTAAACTACTAAGGAGAATATGATAAAAGGATCAGTTAGAACTTTTGACTTCAGGTTTGGAGACGATTTCGTAAGTTTTTTAGAACTAGCCGGTAGAGCCTCGGTCACGCTGGAGGCCTTGGTGGCAAAAGTTGATGGTGAGGATGTGACTTCGGAGGTCATACGGTTTAACTACCAGGATAGCGTTACCAAATATAAACAGCGACTCCAGAATACTATGTACAAAGCGATCCAGTCCTTAGAAGGGATGGTCGACGAAGTATACTTGAAGCTGGAAAAACTAAGATTCTTGGCGCATTTTTTAGTGGAGATTGAAGCTTGCCAACGACAACTAATCACGCAATCGACTGGACTCTATTGTCATAAGCAATTCTCATTTTCCAACATTTCGGAAGGAGATGAGCTGAATAAAATAATCAAAACAGAACAGGATTTTCAGGAGCATTTCTTCTGGATGGATCATTATCTGGTGAAAATGTATGCATTCTTGTTACTCTTAAAGGAAGGTATCGAATCGACCAATCAAGCAGACTTTAGAGTGCCCCCCACAATGAAACCCAATCCTGACGAATCTTCGCAGGAAAAGCCATTTGAATACTTCGATTATCTTTTTTTTCGCAATGGGATAGCTAAGCTAAGGCAAGCCTTCATGCCTTCCGCAGACGACTACTTCCACGTAACCGAACTTGCCTGGGACAAAGAGACTGAGACGACCATATATTGGGAGCAAGATTCCGAAACCGGAGATTGGACACAACATAAATCCAGGTTTGGTGACAAACTTTTTTCTGTGATGTACACCCAATATCAACAAAGCCGATCGTTGATTGATGATCGTATAAGTGTATGCCTTAACCATTCGGAGGCGGAATTTTACGTAAATAGGTGTGTGGAACATCTAAAATATTTCCTTAAAAAAATACCCCAGCATAAAGACTATAAGAAGTATGACTTCCTGGAGAGATTCGCTCGTAGTATGATAAAATATCTGTTGGAGAGATATAATGTCTTTTGTGGTAAGCCTGACGAAATTATTGAAGCCGTTTTGAAAGACAGCCCACTTCTACCGGTCGCCGACACTCCGCTTGTGCAAGCACTACCGTTGCCTAATATACAAGTATTCCAAGTTGTAGGAATTCCCTTGGAACGGTTTGTAGCAATCTTCTCCTCGCATTTGAAAGGTATATGCATCTCTCAGGAAACCTCCTTGGAGATATTAGCCAGTGCGTTCAGCGGAAAGAGCTACGAAACACCCCTGAGAATTAGATGGACTTGTACAGCACGTAGTAAGACAGTGAATAAGCAACCGCTTTTTTATCTATTCAAACAATTGTGCGACAGGGGACTGATCGACCCTCAGAATTTGCAGTCTGATTTCCTGAAGCGACTGCATTTTGTTTTTGTCGATGCGGATGATCGCCCACTTAATAATCTGCCAGTGAGTTACTCGACGATCACGAAACATCGAAAAACGGAGGACCAGTATCGCATCGCCATCGACAAAATGATTATTTCGATGTTGGCGGTGAAATCGGGTAAAACTGATGCTTAACCTTAATCAAAAGCTTAACTTTTGATGCGTTAAGTTATTTTGTTTTAAATCGTAGTTTGTTGAAAATCAATATAATGTATTAGATTAGGCCGTTAAGCTATGTTGTTAAGCTATTTTTGTTGATTCATGTTTTGACCATATTGCAGTGGAGTCGGAAGCCGGTCGGTACATATTGTACTGGATCGTCTGATGGCATAAAACGACTAAATATGATAAGAAATGAGAAACTCCAAGAAGGAGCATGGTTTACGATGGCTCAGACCGCGAAAAAAATTGGAAAAACGGGTAGAAACAAGCTTTACAAACTGCTAAGGGAGAAAGGTATAATTATGAGAGATAACGAGCCCTACCAATGCTACTGTGACGCTGGGTATTTCAAGATGCAGTTTACTCCTAAATACAACAAAAGAGGGTTATTCATTACAGCATTTCCCTCCGTCTTGGTGTCAGAGGCGGGAGTTGAATTTATTGAGGCCCTTTTAAAGGAAATGGAGCTTGACAAGGTTTAAAGATCCGATGAGTGAAAGATAAGGGCCATACGCCTAGGCGCCGGGACAGATGGCCTTTCCTTTCCTTTCATTTCTTAATTACACTAAAAGGAGATTTTGGCAATGAAAGTTAAATTGGATTTGCAACAAGAAAATAGACACTTAGTCAAGCAGCTTGTTTGATGAAAGAATTTCCAAATTGCTCAAGTGCCATATATTCCAGCCGGGAATGTATTCTCCTGCAATTATACCAAATTTCTATAAACTCAAATATCTCTCTTCTGGTGACTTCAAATGAATCGTAAATTATATTAAGTCCTGTTTCTGACTTGAGAATCTTGAACAAGTTTTCACATACACTGTTATCTCAGCAATTCCCTTTACGGCTCATACTTTGCTTTGCCTTATTTGACCTGCTTTGAATAACATCCTGAATTCTTGACAGGGTACCACAAGAAGTATCCATACTTGCTGAAGGGTCTTAATATGGACAGAAACAACTTTGTTTGTAACATGGATATCACTTACATTCCGTTGGCAAAAGGTTTTATGTACCTGTGTGCGATTATAGACTGGCATAGCCGGTATCTGCTATCTTGGACGCTAAGTAATACAATGACTGTTGATTTTTGCCTGGAAGCTCTTCAAAAGGCCCTTTCCACGTATGGCGCACCTGAAATCTTAAATACAGATCAAGGAAGCCAGTTTACCAGTGAGGAATTCACCTCAGCAGTATTAAATATTGAGATCACAATCAGCATGGATGGTGTCAGAAGAGCTACAGACAATTTAGTTATTCCGGGAACATACCTATATTCTCCGGAACTTTCACCTTTGTTAAGTACTGTACTAAAGTAATGCATGCCCCTTGACGTATATGGAATACGAATCTGTTACTTGAAATTCTGGAGGTTGTAATCGGTAACAACAACTACAGAGTTTTTCGTAATCAGGAGTGCAGAGTATTTGGCAACAAGGGTACATAATTTTTGGCAACAAGAGTACAGAGAAATTGGCAACAAGAAGTGCAGAACTTTTCCTGTTCCGGGTTCATCCGGGCATTGAAAGACGCACATTTGTCGGATAAATTACCCCGGCGATGTCAATGAACCTTTACTTGTCAAAACTTATGACCTATTACGAAGTACATAAATTATCCAGGGATGGCTTCTCTATTAGCTATATCAGCAAGTTGCTTGTTCTAAACTGGCGGACGGTAAAGAAGCTGCTCTCTATTGAGGACGATCGCAATTATGAGGCATACCTGCAGGGCAGTTCAGACAAAGACAAGATATTGGAGCCCTACGAAAGCTTTGTAAAATCCCGGTTGGAACAATACCTGGATACCTCCAGTGCCCAGATGCATGACTGGCTGAAGGAGCATTTTACAGATTTCCCTTCCGTATCTCCAAAAACGGTCTTTAACTTTGTGGTTTGGGTTCGCCAGAAATATCATCTGCTCAAAACGGATACTACCAGGATTTTTGAAATGGTAGAAGAAACACCTTATGGAGAACAAGGGCAGGTTGATTTTGGCGTATACAACATGCGCAACAGCCAGGGACAAAGAATAAAGGTTTATTTCTTCACGATAGTGCTGTCCCGTTCCCGCTATAAATATGTGTTTTTCTCCACAACTCCGTTTACCTCTCACTCGGCAATAGAAGCCCACGAAAATGCCTTTATGTTTATTGAGGGTATTCCAGCTACCCTGGTGTATGATCAGGACCGGGTGTTTATGGTAGATGAAAATAAAGGGGATCTTATACTCACCGATGCTTTTAAGAACTATAGCCGTGATCGCGGATTCAAACTACACTTTTGCAGGAAAGCCGATCCACAAAGTAAGGGTAAGGTAGAAAACGTTGTAAAGTATGTGAAGCAAAGCTTCCTCTATAACAGGGCTTTTGTGGATATCGATGTGCTGAATGCAGAGGCTATCAGCTGGTTACAGCGAACAGCCAATGCTGTTGCCCATGGATTTACCGGGAAACCTCCTATAGCAGAATGGGAGATAGAAAAACTCCTGTTGCATCCTTATCATTCGGTTATAACACAACGAGAACCAGCACTGGAATATGCTGTAAGAAAGGATAACAGCTTCTCTTATAAGGGAAACTTTTACTCGCTTCCGAGTGGTACTTACAAAGGCAGAGGCAGCAAGATACTACTGGAAAAAGAAGGCTCCGGCATTGTTCTCTATGACCTTCGTCGCCAGGAGCTTTGCCGTCACCTCGTATGCACTGCAAGAGGGGAAAAGATCATCAATAATGACCATAGAAGGGAGAAAAGCAAGGGAATAACAGAACTCCAGGATCAGTTCTACTCTCTGGTCACAGAACCGGAGAAGGCCCGACAACTGGTCACTGCTATCAGAGAGGATAAACCCCGGTATATACGCGATCAGTTGTCAATACTTATCCAGGTTACTATGCAATCAACATCCAGGGTCATTGAGCTGGCATTGAACCAATGCAGTGAGCAACATATTAATGGAGCTACTGACTTTAAGGCCATTGTAGCCTATTATCACTATTTGCAAAAGGATGGTTCGGAAGAGCCGCTAGTAGCCAAATTACTTCTAAATCCTTTAAACAGTAAGCTTCCTGACCAGGCACTAATGCAGCCAGCCACAAGTTCAATTAGCGATTATAACATGTTTTGAAAACTATATTAACAAACAAATCAATGGAACAAAAACAATTAATCCGACAGTATTGCCAGCAGTTTAACATGAGTGGTATCAGTAAAAGCCTTGATAATCTTATTACTGAAGCAGAATCGCAAGCACAGGGATATTTAGATTATACCCTGAGTTTTCTTAGTACGGAAGCAACGTTCCGTCTGCAAAGAGACATCACAAAAAAAATGAAACTGGCAGGTCTGCCGAAGTATTGTGATCTGATTAATTATGATCACAACGTCAGTAATGGCCTTACCATTACGCGTCTACACCAATTACAGGAACTTCATTGGATGGACCAAATTTATAACATCATCCTGATGGGCCCATCAGGTACCGGGAAAACATTCATCTCAGCAGGATTATGCGCAGAAGCTGTGAAAAAGGGCTATAAGGCTTACTTCAGGACCATTGATAGCCTGATCAATACGCTGAAGATGAAAGAAATTACCAACACTGCTAAAGCAGAATACAAGCGGTTACTACAGGCTCATCTTGTTGTTATTGATGATATCATGTTATTCCCGGTAGAGAAAAAAGAGGCGGTGAGCATGTTTAATTTTATTAACCAGATTTATGAAAAAACATCCTTCATTATTACAACCAACAAAAAACCGGCAGAATGGGCACAGATGCTGGGTGATGAAGTATTGGCAACAGCTTTACTGGATAGATTACTGTTCCAGTGTGAGGTCATAAGCCTTAGTGGGAAGAGCTACCGACTGGAAAACAGGAAAACAATTTTTGAAGACTAACTCAACTCTCTTACTTTTGGTACATGCTCTGCACTCTTGTTGCCATTTATTGTGTAGCCATTGTTACCAAATGTTCTGCACTCCTGATTGCCAAAAACTCTGCACTTTAGATTACCGATTACAAAAACGGGGATTTGGAATACTGGGCAGATAAAGAATACCGTATTTTGGTCTATTTCTGCCGGGCTAGTTTCGCTGTTTAACATCAACAAAATACGGCAAAATAAAGCCTACTATGCGGATGCAATAAAAGACGTATTCAAGTTTACGGCTTTTGTGGAGTTTCTGGTAGGCGTCCATACCTTCAGCTACTGGATCGAGCTTTTCATTTTACCCGCAACTACGTTCTTGGTATTGCTTGCCTTCTTTGCTAGGAAAGATCAAAAGAACGCCTCTGTTGCGAAATTCGTCAACGGACTACTTTCCATTATCGGCTTCTGTTTGATCGCATATGCTCTGTATTGGATAATCGGTCACTTCAAATCGCTTGCAACCAAAGATACCTTATCCGATTTCCTCGTTCCGTCGATTTTGACCCTTTGCTTTCTGCCCTTTATCTTTTTGCTTTCCGTGTATATGAGCTATGAAACGGGATTTATCGGGCTTCGGACGGTTTTGCAAGACACAGGGTTATATGCGTTCGCTAAGAGGACAGCTATTCTCCATTTCAAATTTAGAGTGAAAGATTTTAACCGATGGAAAAATTCACTCTTTAGTCATCAAATCAAAACCAAAGAAGAATTGTTGCTCTCTCTTAAAAAAATGAAGGAGTTAAATAAAATCGAAGCCAATCCACCCCAAGTTGATCCAAACATGGGATGGTCTCCTTACAAAGCGAAAGATTTCTTGAAAAAAAGTGGCCTGGAAACGGGGTTTTATAATGACTACGGCGATAATGAGTGGCAAGCAGGCTCTGATGTAATTTCGCTTAATGACCATGATATTATCTCAAATGTTATCTCTTACTTTGTTATAGGTGATGCTCAACGAGCGAAGAAATTAAAGCTTTTACTTGGCGTTCATAATCCAGAGACTGCGACAACTGCGCATAAAAAGCTATTAGATTTAACGGAACTTCTTTATAAAGAAGCACTCAAAGCGGACCTACCCGAAATATTCAAGAAGTCCATCCAGAATGGTCGTAATTTAACCGCAACCGAAGGAAATAAAAAGGTTTCGGTATCAAAAAAGAATTGGAAAGGCCATAGACTAGGTGGTTATCATCTCATTTCTATAATAGAGATCGAACGAGACAAATAAAAAAACAGCGCCGGATTGGACGCTGTTTGGCGGATAGCGGGTTTAATTTAGCTCTATATCGAGTATATTATCAATCTTACGATCCAGCCAGGGCTGTTGAAGGTTAAAGCCGCACATGCCGGCGGCGTTTAGGTCATACTCAACATCATCGTCATACAGTTCATCAGGATGGTTTTCTTCGATAAGATCGGACAGGAAACCTTCTTTTCCGCCATAGGGCTAGGTATGGAATAGCTCCAATGTATCGCCGTTCATCATCGCAACCTGATAATCATCGTTTACGAGAAACACTTAGCCACTATTCATGTTCATGGCCGGCCGCCCATTGTCGAAGCTGAATTCTTCCGGCAAGCCGTTTTCAACCCAAGCCACGAGTATGTCTTTCAGCATTCAGATTTCTCGGAAGCTAAATTTTCCTAAGTTCTCGGTGTAAAAGTCGGTCATGATTGGTTTCCCTTTCTGTAGGTGTTGATGGCTACAGGGGAGAAAACCGCCGAAAAGAAAACTACCGTCCAGCAAAAATTTTACCGCGCGAGGAATCCGCGCAGGGGGGAAATTCTTGTTGGAGCAAGGGAGTGCTTTCGGTATTCTCTCCCTGTTCCATCCATCAACACCGAAAAAGGAAGCCGGGTGACGGATGGACGTGACAAATAGATAAAAGAAAAGTGCCTCGGAATTTTGAGGCGCTTTAAGGTTTTGTAACGGCTTATAACCGGGCTATTTCTTCTGCATGTGTTGGGTCAATACGTTATCGTCCTCCGTGATATGATCGAACATTCGGGCGCACTAGCGTAAACGCTGATCGGATATCCATGTATTGTGTTTTATTTTAACAAGTGGATGATGTTGCAATGGGTTTACATAGGTGTGTATACTTAGTTGGCGGTTGTTAACATGGCATTAACCGATGGATGTCTTAATTTTTTTAAATTGCAGCGCTCTCAGCTAACATCTGAGGCGGCTTACTATACAGTTATGGCAGGTAATCTCAGCAAAGGATAAAACAGGTAATTTTTTTTTATTATGAGCCCAAAAAAACAAATGCTCAGAGACAGTATTGTTGAATTGTTGAAGTCCAATCCAAAAGTAGACGGAGCACCACCACAAATGGTTACGGTGTTGCTTGTTCGAGTATTGGAAAGTAGCCCATATTCTTATGAGCGAAACTTGATAAACGACGAATTGGGATCAATGGTTTCAGACGGATTTATCAGACAGGATTCAACTCATACTGTTTATTACGAGGATGGGATTATTACTAGTGCCGAAGGAGATGGTTTCTTTCCGGGCATCTAGCATTATTGAGAAATAACATATGTTTTAATGCGGAGATTGTGTTAGCGATTATGTGGGAATGGGGACGTCCGCAATCTGTTAAGTAAGGAGGAGGCCAATGGCCTCCTCCTTACTTAACAGATTTTTTTAAGTACGCAAAGAGAGTGCGCATGCAACATCGTTATTTGTATAGCGGATCACTGGAACGGACCTGGATTTTATTATACTGAAATTTAAATCGGCTATACATGGGAAAAAGCGTCTTTTTGTTGGAAAATGGGTTTAAGGAGGTGGAGCGGAAATTTGTTAAAGATGGGTGGATCGATACTTGCCGCGACGGCAACGGTACTGAGGGATGGACTTTCTGCTGTTTGGTTGCGCCATCAAAACTCAAGAATTTCCTCAAGGATCGTAGCTGGGGAGTGGAAAAGGGAAGTTGACTTTATTTGACGGGACGAAATTCCTAGAAAGCATTAATTTTCGCATTTCAGATGCTTTTTTTGCTGATTCAGCAGGAGTATCTTCTCCGTTGTCTGCATTACTTACAACGATAACTGTTGTTCTGCCGGAATCGTGTTGGATGATATTGCAATCTCCTTCTAATCATCCGAATCTATTCCCTTCCTATTATTTCGAATGTTGGGTAAGCTAAATGTACTTTTTTAAGGTTTATCGTTATGATGCTTAAATGGATTTGCTTTTGTATAGTGCTATCCCTTAAGAATAAAAGCCTTCTATATGTATCAGGAGTTAAATATCCTTTTAATCTGATTTGTTGCGGGGTTTTGAGTGCAATATTGAAATTTGAAGTATCTACTTCCTTTAGAAAAATTGTGTCGCTCACAGATCTATCAATTACTTCATTATCATCTGTGATATTCCAATAAAGAAAATAATTAAATTCATTTGGCGCCAAAATAAAGTTCTGACTGTGTTGGTTCTCAAGAATAAATGAAGTTTCTAGGCTATACAGTGAATCCCCGCTATAAGTAACTTTAAGCGTAATTTTGTCTCTATTACCATTTGAAAAATAAACATCATCTTCGACCGATTTAGAACCAAAAATCCCCTTCATTAAAATGAATACTAATATTGGAATTAAGATATTTAAAAAGAATCCTTTTGATTCGAATCCTTCACTTACTAATCTTCTCTCTTTCGCAACTGATAAAGCCAAAAACGGCGAGAATAAAAGCACCAATGTGGGCAGGATTGCAATTAACACAATTATACCCAAGATTGCATTCTGCGTACTCTCTTTAAGGCTTAACCACCTGGATATTGATATCATCAGTGTGCCTGCCATGATAAAAAGGCTTAAGATTACAAATGTCCATGCAGCTAACAAAAAATTAAACTTAGAAAGCATAATCCGGTCCGCTTTCTTTTTTGTGAAAATGAAAGCAGTAAATTCCAGGATAAGAGACAATGATAATAGCATTTTAAAATTATCTTTATAGCTACTGTTTATTGATAGATCTTTAATAAACACCTCGTATGAATTCTTAACGAAATCATAGTTGATATTAAAGTCGGAACTACTAGCTGCCCAGCCGATAATATAAAAAAAGAAAAATGAAAGCAATAGAAGTGAGTATTTTTTGACTTCCAAATTTTCTGATTTATCCTTAAAAAGGAGAAAATATACTCCTACTTCGCTCTTCCTAAAAAGCTTTAAAAATTTGAAATAATATTTAATGGAACTTAAAATATCAGAAATTAGCTTTTCCATTTCTTGGGGTATAAGATGATTTTTAAGACTGAAAGGGGCTTAAACCAGTACTACATACAAAATATAAAAAATATAAATTCCTCTTCTGAAGCACAGTAAATTATGCAGTTCCTAATATATAAGCCAATAAGATTTTAAAGGAAATAAAAATTGAAAGGAAAATACGTTATTACGATCCTATATTCATAATGTATATTAAACAGCATCACTATAATTGTACCCACCTTCCTTTGAAAAGTTGTTATAATAAATATTAGTAAATATACTTAAAATGAATGTTTCTTCTTCACGTTTCATTAAAATTTGGGTATGCTCTAATTTGGTCTGGACAATTTGAAAACATGTATTAGCAATAACAATGCAGTGCAAACAGTATATGATGTCTTCTGTTAAAGAAGTCTTTAGGACAAAATAATCTGGACGAGACCAACCATATCGCTATTCAGATTATCAAAAGAAGAATTCCATTAATAAATTTAGCTACTCTGAATTAGAAAAGACATGATGGCAATTTATTCGGTAATTTCGTGAAGAGATCTAACCTCTTTAACAACAAAAGGTGTATTTAGTTTAAATGATTGGGGACCATTAAAGGTATTATAAGTTGCGATACAATCGTTGTTCGTATAAACTTCAAGATAATCCAAGTTTAAACTTTCTTTCCATTCAAACACAATATGTTGAATTTTCTTAGGTTCGATGTCTAGTGATTCGGATTCCTCCGGACGTGTGATTGTAGGAGTGTAAAATATTGAAACATTGCTTCCAGTTTGATTAAAAATTGGATGGAGTATAGAGCCGAATTTCAAGGATAATCCCCAAATAGGTTGAGCAATAGTACTTTTATTTTGTATTATTAATTTAACATAAAATTTCACAGTTCCTTGTTCACCATTAATTTTTTGTAACTCAACCGACGAACTCACGACATCAATATTAATTCCTTTCCTTTCATCCAACCAATCTTTAAACCAAGTTCCTCCAAATCCCAAAATAGCTCCAATAACTGTACCTCCAAGCGTGCCAACTACGCCTAACATAGCATCTGTCATAACCATATTTTTGCCGATATTATTGAAATTTAGAATTTACGCCCCTATTTAACTTGATTGATCGCTAATCATTAACATCAGAATTTAAATTTTTGTTCGTTTATCAAAAGTAACTTAGCAGTTTCACTATCAACATAGATTACTAAATATCAAACATATTTGGTTCGATAACCTGTAAGTTCCCCGAAAATGGTCCTGTGAGGTTAGAGAAAAATCTCTAACTTAAATACAATTGTAGATTCTGTTTATGTTGACCCGGGTCTCTGGGATGTTGTCCCACCTGCGTAGCAGGTAATAAAAGTAAGAGCTAAATGCTATGTAAAATACAATGATTATTTATTTCTTCGTCTTAGTGATTCTCCTTTTAATTCTACCCTGTGTGCATTTGCTGTCAATCTGTCAAGGATTGCATCGGCCAAGGTCGGATCATTAAGATACTCATGCCATTTCGCGACAGGTAGTTGTGATGTCACAATTATACTCTTCTTTCCATATCGATCCTCAAGTAGCTGAAGTAAAGTAAGACGGATCTCCTGTGTCATCGGTGCCAGTCCGAAGTCATCGAGGATAATGAGAGTCTGTCGCTCAAGATGATTCAGTAATTTGATATATGATCCATCCAGTTTAGAGAGTGTTACTTTCTCTATTAGCCGGTTCATATTCAAATATGTCGTTTTAAATCCCATCAGGCATGCGTGATGGCCAAGAGCACAGGCGAGGTGGCTCTTGCCACAGCCTGTCGCTCCTGTAATTAAGATGTTTTGCCCCTGATTTATGTAATCGCTACTGGTTAAAACAGCTAGTTGCTGTTTAGTCAGATTCCGTCCGGGGCTGCAATCTATTTGCTCTATTGTTACAGGCAGTCTTAGCTTTGCCAGTTTTAAATAGTATGCAGTCTTTTCATTGCTCCTATTCTGTTCTTCTGATTGAACCAGGTAAGCAATAAGATCATGTCCTTGTAATTGTTGATTCATAGGTAATTCCAGTTGAGCATTATAAGCCTGATACATTCCCTGCAGGCGAAGTTGTTTCATTTGCTCAAGTGTTTGTGTTGCATTCATCATTTGATACTTTTTTATTTATAGTGATCCTTCCCCCTGATATTGTCATGGGTAGGTAATACAGTTACTTCTCTTGATTCCTCTGATCTATCCAGGCCCCGTTCAAGGATATTCCGGACCATAGTGTAATTAACGCGTGTGCCCAGCAATGCTCTTTTGCAAGCTCGCTCAAGGCGGTCAGCCCCATACTTTTTCTGAAGCATCAACATGCCAAAGCAGGCTTTATAGTTTTGTTCAATATAAATGCTGTTTTCCAGGATATTTGCGGCTGTTTGTTGAGTTGATGGCCCAATACGAGCTGCCTGAGCTAGTAAGTCATCCCGGTTCCAGCCTTTTATCTGCTGCATCCGCTGATGATTGGGTGGCATGTGATCAGGTATAGTATTGTAAGACTTTTGCTGGTCGTTCCTAAAGTGAATAGCTATTCTTTGATATTCAAAATATGCTTCTACGGAATGTTTATCATATAACACCTTAACTTTTTTCCCCACGTATTGATAAGGTACACTGTAATAGCGATGGTCGTCAGAAAGCTGAATATGATAATTACGCTGGACAGTCAGCAGGACAACTTTTTTAACAATAAAGGGCGTGGATGGAAGTGGTTTCAAACATGCTTTCTCGTGTTGCTCATAATAGTACCACCTGCTATAAGGGGTATTTCTATAAGGTTTATTATTGAGAAGAATAAGCTGATCATACATTGCTGCATTAAGAGCTTGCAGGCTGTTGAACTCTCTGTTTCTAAGGGGGCCATAAATGTGGTTATATATTATATTTACAGCTTTTTCAACCATTGCCTTATCCCTTGGGCTATACGGCCTGGTCGCACTAAAAGTAGTTGCATAGTATTCACTTAACTGGCCACATATTTCAGTAAATACTGGTTCGTATTTGTCCGGCTTTATTACAGCAGTCTTTAAATTATCACATAAGATCGTGATCGGAACACCACCGAAGAAAAGTAACATTGCATTGATGCAGGCAATAAAATCAACTGTACGTTGAGTATGAACCGACATACAAAATATAAGACCACTAAATGGAAGGATTGCAATGAATACTTCACATTCAATTTTTTCACCCGTATCTGTATCTATATATGATTGCTTTTTGCCTGCAAAATCGATCATAATGATGTCTCCAACAATATAATCCATGTGCATGGCAACATCCAGCCTCTTAAGAAATTGATTCAGATGATGGCAATAGTGGCTATATACATATCCATCAGGATTTTGCCGTAAATATTCCTGCCAAAGTAATTGACGGGTAACACCTGTTCTTCCCAGCTCATGCTGTATATCCTTAAAATGGCTAATCAGTTGCTCTAACCGTTGTGCATCATGAGCCATGCTTTCGTTACCATAAGCTCGTTCCGCCAGTGCTACATCATTTTGATTGTTTTGAGTGCTATCATTCTCATTCGTAAGCAAGGTTAAATATTTCCGCACACTATTGCGGCTAATGCCTAACCGACGAGCCATTTCCCTTATACCTACACCATCCTTCTTAAGCTGTAAAAGTTGCTTTAATTGTTCCATTGCTATTGGCTTTTGTCCCATGCTCCCATATTTTTAAGGAGCATATAATACAAAAAGCTCTTACTATTTACTCCTGCAGGGTGGGTCAAAATGACAGAATGACATAGTGAATTTTAAAAAAATAAAATTCCAGGTGGGTCAACATCCCAGAATTCGGGCATATCAACCTATGAAATCTCAAAAAAGAGGTGGGTCAACATCCCAGAATTTGATTCACCTTTTAGGTGGGTTATCATTCCAGAATGGTGGGTCAACATAATTCAGAGAAGTGGGTCAACATCCTCCAGAATCTACAATACAATTATGAAAAAAGTACGATTCACCGAGAACCAAATTATCTCCATTCTGAAGAAACAGGAATCAGGCATCTCTATTAAGGATCTGGTCAGGGAAAATGGTGTTAGCGAGGCGACCGTTTACAATTGGAAGGCAAAGTACGGAGGTATGCATTTTAAAATACCATGTATCTTTACAGCCATACACCAAAACACATATTATGGAAAGCAACTCTAATAAACATGGAGATATTAATTTGGGGAATATTCATGGGAATGTTATTTTAAATCAGAATCAAAGCGGAGGTACTATAGCTAATAATATTAATACACGAGGTAATGAGAATTCTACTAAGAATAAAAAAGCAAAAATACGGATATTCACCTGCTTAGGGGGACTTGCATCTACAGTGACCATTCTTGCATATTTTGGGGTGTTTCCATTCAACCAGAAGGATAAAAGCATTACTCCAAAAAATGATAGTATAAAGACAACAATCGTTGAACAAAAAATTAACGGAATTAGCAATTCAGCTGCTACATTGCAACGTAACAATTATCCAAAACAATCAATAAAAATGAGCACAGAAAAAGAAAAAAAAGTAAATAGCGGTATATCCTTGGTAATGTTAGTGGAGATGTAATCATATCACAAGGTCAAACCGGTGGTATCACCGCACATTATAATACCATGTAATTATAATGATTTAATATGTAACGTTATCAACTGTAATTCTTAATCCCAATTTTAAAGTTTTTTGAATGTTTTTCCCAAAATCAAAAACGAAGATGCAGAGACTTATATCTGAACTTGAAGAGACATTCACCAATGTAACACAGGGTAATTATCCACTGGAATGGGATGAAAACCACATCACTTATTCCTTAATGAAGGCCATGCGATCAATGTTTCAAAAGCGTCAAGTGCGGTATAAAGGCTTTACTAAAACTGTTGAATGGTTCTCTTATAAGAATAAAGGCAAATCGGAATCTATTGCAGGTGATATTTCATTAATCGTGAATATTCAGTTTTCCAGCGGGGAAAAGCTAAGAGGAGTTGCTTTCCTCGAAGCCAAAAGAGACAGCAGCAATGACAACTTTGAGTCGATGTCTGTTGACCAGTTGGAAAGAATACATGCAAAAATCCCTTATTCTCATTTGTTGCTATACTTGCATAAAACACAAGAATGGCCTTTAAAATTTCCGGATGAGTCCACATGGAGAAGCAATATGTGGGCATCCCCTAGTAACACCGCTATCCAGATGTTGAAGCAAGTTTCTAAATCGGATAATTGGCGTACCCTTCGTGTCTCATTACCGTTTTCAATGCTCATCACTTCCCGGTATTTTTGGGGCCATGATCTGGATTATAGGGAAGATTCTTACAGACTGGCATTAGAGGGATTGGATGGCATAGCAGCCCCACAGTTTCTTGGAGTGATCAATGTCTATTATGAAGGTCAGACTCCAGATGATACGCGCGTGTCTGATAATTGGGAGCTTATCTAAGCTATTCTTTATAGTATAAAATCAGTGCTGGCAATAAGAAACAAACTGATTGAACCTTAAATTAGATAAGGTTGCTAAGATACCTATTATAGTGACTATCGAAAAACCGAAATAGTTTTGATCTTGCCGTCATTTTAATCTTTATACATTTAAATCAATGGTTCTCCCTTCCATAGTAGGTACCAGTAATATTGTGAGGTACGGCTTAGCATATTTGACCCTTGTTTAAAATTCACCTGTGTAGGCCTTCTATAATCAACGTAAACTTAACCTATTGATAATTAGTGCGAGTTGGTTCGAAAACCTACCACTACTGGGCACTAAAATAGAAAATCCGCTCTAGTAGCGGATTTTCTATTTTTTGACCTATAAATTGATTGTATAAGTCATTTCTAATCAGGACTCAATAGGTTCGATATATCGTATTATCAGGCACTCAGAAAACGTCAGAGATATCATTATCTCCAATGTTTTTATTTAAATAGAATATTATTATTTTCTGAGCTCCATTAAAACGGAATCGAAGTTATAGCACACCTAACCTATCATCAAATTGGCTGCTCATCGTTTCCAGAAATTCTGCAATATATCCGACTGTTTTGTCAATAATCTCCCTCATTTGGTCTATTTCATCTCGAATTTGTTCTTTTGTTAGTGTTGCCAAAAGTGCATCTGTGGCCATTTCATCGTTCTTTATCAATCTGCCCATTTCGTTCCAGTAAACGACCTTCTCGAATACGTTGTTTTCACTTTTACTAGCATGTACCTTTGCATTCCTCTGCTGTACGTAATGCTCCAAATAGTCACTGGCATCTTGCAGAATTTTAGCAGACGCCGTTTCTGAAAGTCTTTTTACAAAAGAATGTGCGTAGCAATACCGCTCATTGATTCCTAGGTTAAAAATGAAATTTCCAAGCTTGCCACATAGATCAAGGGAAGTAGCAAGGCGGATTATAAAATTGTCGTAGTGGTACTTCAAATAACTTTCCGGATCGATTTTATCACTGTATATGGAAGATATTGACTGAAGATCAATATCAAAAAAGACCAACAGAGACTCCAGCTCATCGCTGTAGCTGTTTAATGTAGCTACTCTTTCAAAGACGTTTTTAATGAAGATTTCTTTTGGAGACCCATATTCCGGAAATGGGACTTTGCTTTTTCTTTCTTTAAATATATCATTAATGTGAGCGCTGTAAATTGGTGCAGCTAATGTTAAGACCTTTAAACTGAATTGTGTATTGGAAATTATTTCAGATGTGTTCATAAATTATGCTAAATAATTAAATACTATAGTTTTATGATTTTGATCCTTACTTAAGCTACTCCCAAATGATTTTTTTATACTAAAATAGGAAATTAAGAGACCAATAATTATTCTCTGCCCAAAGATGAATAAAATGTCTCACTCTTATTGCACAGTTACTATTATTTGGGAGGTCGTCACGCCTAGTATTCCTTATTAATAAATAGTCAAACAATTGGCCGAATTCTGCAAAATTGGCCCTCTGTTGACTTCTATCAGTTAATCCGATGTTAAACTCAGAAAAAGTATCAAACACCTAACTGGACATTATTAATCCCCTAACAATCAATAAAAGTTGGCTCGAAAATGCTCCGCTGCTGGGCACAAAGGCAAAACGCCAGAAAGACTATCTCCAACGTTTTTGTTTATCATTGAAAGAACACTGTAACACAGCTAAAGAACGATCACCAACTCCGCTATCTTGGCCGCAACTTCTACCATTGTATCCTCTGAAGTACTAAGACCACTTCGCGAACCAAGCAAGGGACTCACTTCACGTAAAGCTTCATAATTTGTGTTATGCACAATTGGAACAAGTAGATCTCGCGCCAACAGAGCCGAAAGTTCTTTATCAGCAATCCCTTCTCCCTTGAGGCGCTGCAATAGCGAAGGAGTTACCAATACGATACCAATTCGTGACTTCACTAATCCCTTGTCAATTTCCCGAAGCAAAGGTGAACCCAACAAGACGTCTTTTTCACTAAACCAAACAGAGACTCCTTTAGACTCAAGTAGATCGTGAAGCTCTTTAGCAGGACCTTTTCGGTCGTCCCATGCGTGACAAAGAAAAACATCACGAAGCTCTGGCATGCTTGATCGTTTTTCAACATTTTCACGAACAGGTGTGAGTGTGCGCACTTCAGCAGGTGTGTACATAATGGCAGAACCGGCTCGCGACCAACGCGGCTTAGTGTTTTTGGTAATTGCAGTTCCGCTGTTTCGGCTACTGAAGTTCTCAGACGCAGAGTAAGATGATGAATAGGATGAAGGCGAACTATAGCTGCGATAACGATTACCGCATGCGGGGCATTCGGCTGCAGCACTCGCTGTACGATGTCCTCGTACCGGTGCAGTACATCTAGCCATGATGTTAAATTTTAAATTGATGCAATTAATTAATTCCTCAAGCTGTGATGAAGTAAATAACCAGGTTTCTCCAGTATTTACCCAACCATCACGCTGTGATATAAGCTTCATATTTATGGAAACTCCTATTTAATTACCCAGTATTTAATCCTTCGGCTTATGCTTGTGAGGCTTTAAATCAGGATGTTTAGGTTTATTCGGAGGATCGACCCGCCTTCTCTTATCATCTGTACCATTCTGCTTTTGGGGTTTGGGGCCTGGTTTAATTGCTTGAATTTTTTCCATAACAATAATTTCTTTGAGGTCAAAAATTTTAAACGAATTTAGGTATTAAGGTCATACAAAGACAAAATACGAACAGGGGAAAAATCCTGTTTTTAAATGTTGTTCAAATTCCATATAATCTTTAAGTTGCTTATAATCAAAATTAATTGGTTCGAAAACCTTCCGCTGTAGGGTACAAAAGATGAAACCCGCTCTTAGAGCTACCGTCTGGACACATTTTATTTCTATTTTTGAAATAAAAAGGTGCAAAGCAGGCATTTTTACGAGATAAAAGACAAGCGATTAATGAATAGAGGTAACTCCATTCTTAATCGCTTGTTTGCTAATAGTGTACATTCGATTAGACGGTTAGCTAGCAATGATTCAGAAGCCAAAGCCATTTACCGTTTTCTACAAAATGACCATGTCAGTGAAGATGACATCATCAGAAACATGTCCTCCAATTGTGTTAGTTGTGTTGGAAACAGGCCAGTGTTGTGCATTCAGGACACCAGTGATGTAAATCTTTACAATCACAAGAATAGGATAAAAAAGGACGATTATATCGGTACGACAAATGCTGCGACTAATGGTCTTGGGTTTCATATACATCCAGGATTTGTTATAGATGCGGAAAGTTTTATGCCTTATGGGTTTTCCACAATAAAGATTTGGAACAGATCACATGAACAAGCTAAAAAAGATGTGAGCCATCAAAAAAAGATGCTTCCCATAGAGGGTAAGGAATCTTATAGATGGATAGAGAGTTCCCTGAAAAGTAAAAATATTCTACAGTCTGCAAGCGAGATTATTATCATCCAGGACAGAGAAGGTGATATTTATGAACAATTTGCACTTGTTCCTGATTCTAAGACCCACTTGCTTATAAGGGCAAAAACCAATCGGATAGTCCAGGAAAAACAAAAGCTTTTTGAATACCTTGGCAGCCAGCCTTTGCAAGGTTCTTATGAGGTCAAAGTAGAAGGCGATAAAAGAAGAAGTACAACCAAAAGAACAGCAACAATAGAGGTTCGTTTTTCAACAGTAACAATCAGAGGCAATCAATACATCGATAGAAATCTTCCGAGAAATATCACCTTATACGCTATAGAAGCTAAAGAAGTGGGAGATGATATAAAGAACCCCATTCATTGGAGGTTACTGACTACAAAAAAAGTAGAGGATTTACAAACAGCATTGCTTTGCATAGAATGGTATACCTGCCGGTGGGTCATCGAAGAAGTATTTCGAATTTTGAAGAAAGAAGGGTTTAATATTGAAGCGAGTGAATTATCGCAACCCAAAGCCATAAGAAAGTTATGTTTAATGATGCTCGAAACCATCATCAAACTTTTCATTATGCAGATAGCATACTCAATACCTGAAGAATCCTGTCCTCAGAGTTGCTTTTCTGCTGAAGAAATAGTATGTCTGGAACAGCAGATCGAACAGTTAGAAGGCAAAACGGATAAACTAAAAACCCATATACATCTTCCGATCTGAGAAGATATATATGGGCCATAGCCAGATTAGGTGGCTGGAAAGGCTATCTATCTGAACGTAAACCCGGCATCACTACCTTTTGGATGGGGCTGCAGAAATTTACTGCAGTCATGCAAGGCTGGATTCTTTTTAGAGATGTGTCCAGACGGTAGCTCTTAGAGCAGGTTTTTTCGTTTTAGAAGGTGATGTTTTTCGTGCCAAATCACGGATCAAGTTGAATACTTGATCCTATAATTTAGAATGGTCCGGATCAATTAATAATCAATTGACAGATCGAATCGGAGCTATTTCATTTTATTTCTTAGCTGGTTTAATAGTTAAGGAAAAATCTAGTAATTTCCTCTTTAAACTGCTTTAGCTCCAACATTTATTACTAATTAATTGCCCGAATGAAACATCACAACTTTGCAGCCTACAGGCCCGGCACCTTTTCTGTCGATGTAAGCAATCTTACACCGGCAGACAAATTATTTATCCCAGAGGATATGCCGGCCTTTATTCATGAATATTGTCATTATATTCAGGATATATCTACTATCTCAGCCATATTTGGATTTTCCTTGTGGCTACGTGATGTGGTAACACTCACAGGTATTTTCTCAAAAGAAGTAGGCAGAACAATTAGTATCCCACTGACACGTGACTCCTTTGGAGAATCAGTTAACAAATTTCGCAAGTTTTATAATCTGTATTGTGGTGATCCTAACCAGGTCCACAATATAGAATTTGCCTTGCATCCATTTCAAAGGAGAACTGTAGAAGAAAAAGACATCCCATTAGACGGTGAGGTGAGGAAATTTGCTGTTAATATTATTGAGTTCGAAGGTCGGCCTCAGCCATTGTTCTTTGGACTGATAGCTCTCCAAGAGGTACAAGCTTTCTATGCCCAAAAGCTGGCAGAAGAAAAATCAGATCCCAATATACAATTATCGGTTAAAGCTGATAGCTTGCCATCCTTTCCCTATCAATTCGGAGAGCATCTGTTTCAATATTACAACATCACCGCAGATGCACAAACCAAATATGTCCTAATTGACCTCTGTCTCGATACTATACAGGCTCCCACAGTATTCCTGGATGTATTAGAGGAACTAAAAGGCAGCACTATCGAAATCTATAAGAATCTGGAGGTAATGATTGATATTGTCAATGCTACTGCTTTAAAAAGAGGATATTCAAGAGAAGTAGCCCTAACTCAAATACTCCCCGATATTATAAATTGGTCGAAAGGGCCAGGACGGGAACATCTTACTAAGGCACTTGCTTGGTATGCCGATCTGATTACAACTGTCTATAAGATCAAAACACATGAACCATTAATGCAAACCTATTTCTCATGGCCATTTACAGAAAACTGGGAACTTCTAGCCGAATTATTTGATTTTTATCCCCCTCCAATCTATATAAAAGACGGTGAGTTACTTGGGACTAAATCCACACTATCCGATGTCAATGAAAAGTACCAGGAAAATTATGACGCGGCCGAAACCTTTTGGTTCCATAGAGAAATATATGATCTCTTAATAGCTGACAGCATAACGAAAATCAATGAGAAAAGCGAATGCCCTATCTATAATACGTGTCCAGTAAAAGATGTTTTAGACGATCACTACACCTGTAAAACAGCCCCGTGGCAGATAATAAAGGGCAAAGAGAAGTTTCATTGCCCTTACGGAATGGCCGCCCATTCCTTTGGATTATGGCAGAATAATATTGAGATAAATTTCTAATCCGTTTCAATGAAACCTACTTAACTACAATAAGAAAGATGCTTTTAGAATTCACCAGTTAGCTACTCAATACATTCAATTTAATCATAATCAATATTATTTGGTTCGAAAACTTACCACCAGTGGGCACAAAAACAAGGAAATGTCGGAAATATCTCCGACATTTCCTTGTTTTTAATTGCCCCTATTTATCACTTTAGGAGCCTAAATCACAACACTATTCAAACCATATCTTCATACCTTTTACCACATTCTTTGACTCATGAAATGACCCATGCCCCAACCTGCACTACGTGGATTTTTAAACTGTACTTTTTCTAATACAAATACCATATTTCATCTGGCGCATAGATATATTGAATAATAAATTCTCTCCGGGTGCAATACTTGGTAATACAAATCTCCAGCGGTAATATCTTTGCATAATGACAAACCGAGCGAAATAATCCCGGGAATATTCAAATAAATAGCAGGAAAACATTTTCAAATATACAAATGGCTTCCCCCTAATTATCGGTGAAGAATGTCTCCTTTAGATTTCTAAGACGAGTTAGGTTTTATGCTCCCAGGATATCACTTAACAATTTATACCTTAATATGAATTTTTTGGTGAAAAGAAAGCGAAGTTGGAAATTACATTTTCTAATGATTAGTAGTAAGATGTGCATAACGTCTTTTTAATATCGCCGGGAAGCTGGCCGTCCTGCGTTTTACCCCATAGATGATTGTAAAAATCTAGAATAGAACTTAAAATGAACCAGTCCATTTCTCCTGAAAAGTATATTAAAACGCGTGCCAGGACGTTGAAGATAGATCGTTGTCTGGTAAATGCCGATTGGAATAGCAGCAAGTTCGCTCATGTGACCATCATACGAAAGCATACGAATGGGAATTTCACCTTTGCTGGTTACTTGGTTGATTTGTTATGTCTTGGTGTTAAAGATACCTTCTATGGTTTTAACCAGTTAGAGGAGGATATGGCGGAGCTGTCAGAAGCCTATGGGATGGAAAATGAAATGGTAGAAATTGAATACGCCCTGGCACATAACATCATATTTGCAGGAGAGGAGTTTGCATCAGAATACCATATTCCACAGCACCGGGATTTTGTTAATATTACGAAGTATTTACTGGAAGAAGATGATGAAAGAGTTCCTTTGATAGAAATTCATACCGGGGATAAAGATGGATTGCCACACTTAATTGTAACATCTTCAGATAGTTATCCGTCGGCTTTAGCATGCCTGAAAAGGTATGCTGGAGAGGGGAAATATCATTATACCGTGTTAGATAAAGAAGGCTTGATTGAAGATGGTAATTATTTTGGTGAGGACGATGACGCCGAAGAATTGGATGATGATTTCCCGGATTGTCATTTATGGACGAGGGATGATTGGAGGTCATTTATTAGTGACCTCACCCAGGAAAATTATAGGCTGTTTATGCAGGAATTCTCTTATATTTTTTTAATGGCCATCACGAAACCTGGACTGGAAGAGAGGGGGCTGGATATTATTAATGAGCTGTCCATAGCTGATAAGGGGGTAGATTGGAATGAAAACGGGGATGAAAATGAATATATAAAGACGCCGGAAGAGGGAGTAGCCATTGAGAAGATATATAATCAGATTACAAGAAAAGGAGCATCCTCCAAAGAGATAAAGAAAGTTTTATCCACGATCCAGGATTGTATCAAAAAGTGGCCAAACAATCCGCTGTTTAGGAATTATCAGTATAACGCCTATTTACTTTTGAACGATATTGATCGTGCTGAAGCAGAAATTTTTGAAACGTTGAGACTCTTCCCAGACTATCTGGTAGGCAAAACGATATATGCCGATTATCTCATTGCTCACAATCGTATAGATGAAGTACCAGCTGTATTTAATTCTAAAAGATATCTTTTTGAGCTATATAGTTACCGTAGTTCTTTTCATATTAATGAATTTATGCATTTTAATACGTCCTGGCTCTTCTATTATACTTCAAATGAAGACTATGTAATGGCTGACTTTTACACCAGATTATTGGAAATAATACCAGGGGATTTATTAAGGGAGAAGCAGCATAAGTTATTAGAAATGATGGATATACAGCGAACTATGCTTGTGCTGAAATTGGTGAGTAAATCTAAGGAGAATACTGTGGAAATGGATAAATTGATTAGTCTGTTGATAAATGATCTGGCAAGATAAATAATTATAAATATTATTGTCACCAATCAAAGTGATTGACCTGGCTGCCTTGCAATAGCAGGTTTTCCCCCGAATAAATGGCTGTAGCCAATCTGATTGATAATGTCTTGCCTTTATTCTGTGTAACGGGTTGCTTCCCGGTTCTAAAATATCCTTTTATTATTACAATAACCTTGAATCCAAAATTCAATATACATGAAGATAGCTGTGATAGGTGCCCATAAGGTTGGTAAAACGACATTAGCTGAAGAAATCCTGGAGTGTCTTCCCGGATACACCCTTCATATAGAACCATATCATGCTCTCGAAGAATCAGGATACATATTTTCTGATATACCCGATGTTCATGACTTCATTAAACAATTTGAATATTCGGTAAAACAAATCTCAAAATCCGGAGAAAATATAATATTTGATAGATGTCCAATTGATATTCTGGCATATGTCCATGCTATTGATGAAGCCAGGAATATTGAACAATTATTTGAAACCGCTCAAATAGTAATCAATGCAATAGATCTCATTGTGTTCGTTCCTATAGAAGAACCAGATTTAATATCCTGCCAGAAATCAGATTTACCTAAACTTAGATACAGGGTAAATGATATACTTAATGACTGGATATGGCAATTGGATATAAAAACTATTGAAGTTAACGGCGCCTTGTTTAACCGTAGAGATCAGGTAATAAATAAAATAGCTTTCTGAAAATAGCCGCCAACTGGTTCGAAAATGATTCGTTACCGGGCACTTGGCTGGGGCTGACTAAAAAGTAAAATGAAGGCGTTCAGAATTGCGCAAAAGCAATTTCGGCTCCATCACCTACCCGAGAGGGGGTACCCTTTTGGGTCAGCCCCATTGTTTTATGGTTGTTTGATTCTGGTCTCGGGTTGTAATGGATCAAGTTGAATTTCTGGGGGGATTTGTGTGGCAAGGATAAATTTTAGATAACCTGAACAGGAAAAATTCTACATCTCTTACACCTCTCATCGCATTCCTAAACGCTTTAATCTTTGCATTAAATGATTCTGCAGCTGCATTGATGACCCTGTCCACTTCCTGTTGCTGATGGCTACGCCAGAAACATGTATTCACATAATGGTTAGCAGAGCCGAACCTGGCATTCCTACCCGAATCCCGAACAAAATTCTTTTCTGCTTCAGAAGATGTTTGAGTTTTTAACGGATAAATAAAGGATAAAAGCATATTTTATCCGGAATGGAATACGGATGGAAATGAAAAAGCTAAAAACTGAAAAGCCCTCATTAAGGAACATGGGATAGTTTCCAGTTCATTTGGTAACAAATGTGGAGCAATGGCGTGGTGTAGACTTTTCATCTTTGCAGTATTGATAAAACACTTCAAAGATGAAAAGTTACCTATTATTGACCATTGCCATCTTTTACGGGATGGTACTGCATGCACAGGATGGTGTGAAAAGCAGTTTCTGGCATCCTGATCCACCGCATTACAAAGCTAAACAAGCCATTGAAACGGAATCGCTCTTCCCGATGTTTTTTACAGGTGGGTACCACGCCGCCGTAGGATTCCGCTACGATAAATTCCGCGTCAGAGTAAGCGTTATTAATGGTGGCCACTACAATGCAGAACCTGCCGGACTGAAAAACCAAAAAGATGATTTCAAACGATTCTACAAAACATCTCCAGGTATCTTCCTGGGATATAATATCTGGAAGAACCTGGAACTCTATACATTTCTGGAAATGCACACTTTTGCCATTGAACAAAAGTCTACCGGCATTCGCCAGGATATACGGAGCAATGACTTTGGCGGGGGTATCAGCTACCAGTTTTTCTTTAGTAAATACATATACCTGCAACCGGGTCTGCACTTGTATTTGCGGGGCGATAAAACCCGCGATTTCAATGGCGAACAATACACGATACCTAATGCAGATGTTGCCCCGGTCATCCGTATAGGGTTCAGGTTATGGGAAAAACAATAAGATTAATGATGTTATGGCCGTGTATGTTATTCGCTTGTGGCAACTATACACGCAAGAACATGACAACTATAGGTCAATCTTCTCCTGCAATGAAACAGCTATTGTATTATGCCTCATTGGTAGGTAGTTCCACAATACGCAGCCTGCGTAGACCCATTGATAGTTTTACAATATTTAAGTAACTTGATTTAGTCAAATTCGAATAAATAATAATTTCTTCATTTTTCTATAATCTGGTGGCTGTTTTGCAAGAATATCATCTATGATATTTCGTATTGATCGTAATGTTAATTTGAGAACAGATCTTATCAATAAGATGATGTCTTGTGTTGTTACCCAAACCTTTTCTTCATAGCAAAAGAGTTTTTGAGTGTTCAGGAACAGTTGCGCCAACATCACCATAGCCATGTGCTTATGCCAGCTTTGAGCGCTCCGGGTCTGATACTCATTTAGTCCTAACTCTTTTTTACCTTCTCTAAATGATTTTTCAATAAAGAATCGCTTGCACTGCATATAAGCCAACTCTTTTATTGATGCCCCAGGTTTATAGCACAGGCTATATTTAATGGTACCATCAACATCTTTTCTAATTAATAATTGAAGCACCTGACGCTTCTCTGTTAACGGATTGAATATATAAATCTCTCTGCAATGGAACCAGGCAAACAGTTTTTTTCCTTTGCTTTGATGACGTATTTTCATCCACGTCCAATCCTTCTTTTTCAATCCAGACATGTATTTACGGATTGATATAGATTCTCTGTTTGGTCGTGCGTAAACATTTTTAGGTCCTCTTTTTCCTGGTACGCTGACTGGAACTCTCATTTGGAATGCCTCCAGCCAGATCCCATGGCTATCTGGTACATCGGCAACGAATGGTAAACCTATCTTTATCAAATAACACAATAGATTTGCATCTCGGCCATAAAATGCATCAAAGCAGACCCATTTTACCTTCACCTTTAATTTTAGCACTACATGATCAATGATTTCCTTAGCAAGGTCAATTTTAGTGGCTTCTGATCCTAAAGACAATCTGGCTTGAACAAGATTAACAAGGCTACCTCCGCATAAAGCTCCAAACACACCAACCTGACAGTTGTCTGTTTTTCCAATCTGGCCGCAGTACTGCCTTTTCACCCCTGCAGAGAGCTTCCCCTTTTTAGGATTGCCGCTTTCATCAACTATAAAACAAGTATCGTCTTCCAGTCCACACTGTTGTAAAAGATGCCAGAAGTCTAAAGTTATCTTATCCATCAGCTTCGAATAACACCACTTGCCAACGGTTATAAAATGGTGTAAGCATTGCTGACTAGTATTCTGAAGTTCCTGAGCCATCACCTGGCAATTACGTCGTCGACTAACCATTAAGCCCTTCAAATAAGAAGATGCATTTGCTGTTCCGTCTTTTGTCTTGCTTTTAAAGTAAAATGTGAAGCTGAGAAGAAATTGTAACAACCGACTCTCTACGAGTCGGAAATTGCTTATTTTCGACTCATATTTTTGTTTATTAATTAAGCCCGTTCGGTTTCTACTGTTTGGGCTTTTCTTTTGGGATGATGCAAAGGTATGCAAAACCCGCTTCCGTGCAAAGTTTCGACTATAATATGTAAAGAACTATAATTTGACTAAACAGAGGTAATCTTTTTTGTTTTTGTAAATTTGTCCCACAATTCATATGTATTTGTGGAATGACAGATAAACAAGATCTAAAACAACAGGTTGAAAGCATTTGTCCCTTGAGCGATGAAGAGTGGCAGACATTTGCTGCACGGCTAAACTACAGGGAGATCAAAAAAGGAGATTACGTTTTATACCAGGACCGGGTTTGTGATTTCGTGGCATTTGTTCAATCGGGAGCTTTTGTTTATTTCCGCTCTTTGGAAAATGGAACGGAGTATACCACTGATTTCGGTTTCAACGGTGAATGGATTGGAGATATGTATAGCCGGCTGAATGGCATCCCTTCTTTTCTCAACATTAAGGCATTGGAAGATTCGGCGATACATATTTTATATCAAAAGGACCTGGATGAATTACTTATTGCTATCCCAGCATTGGAAAAGCTGCTCCGGATTCTGGTTGAAAGAGCTTTTTTGAAGATCGTCCGACAAAGCCTGCACTTTCAGATAGTTGATGCCAAAGAACGTTACCTGAAATTGATGGAAGAATCGCCGGAAATTTTGCAAAGAGTCCCCTTGTACCATATTGCCAACTATCTGGGTATCGCTCCCAAATCGCTGAGTAGGATCAGAAAAAATACGGTTAAAGAAAGACAGCCCTGACGAAACGGTATTTAACGCTTTAAAAAAATAGATCAGTCCGGGTAAATCCTGGGTCAAATACCCATGTATGCTTTGTAATCAAGGCATACAGGCTTAAAATAACTAGAACTTATTTCATAAATGCCATTTAGATTTTTGAGATCTTTATAGCTTGTCAAGACGGGGAAATTTAACTGATGACCAATGTGCTATAATACAGCCACTAATTCCAGAAGTGGTATCAAGCGAAGATGGCAAAGACCGTCCGCGTATATATAGCGACAGAGAGGTTCTCAATGGTATCCTATGGATACTGAGAAGCGGAATTTGAAACAAGGGGAGGAATAGATCTATCAGAATGTTCTATATTTACACACATAAAAATGTAACGGCAAACGTGGGTACAAAGGGTTAGCATGGCGCACTCCTTGCATAATGATTCTAATTACGCTAAAACCACAACGCTATTAACATGTAAGCATGTCACTTAGCTAAATATTGATGATAGTGTAATTTTAGTTAAATTACGCCTACAAATAGAACCCTATGTCAGATCTCTTCCCTGATATTCAAGGCCCTCTAAGTGATAGCCACATGAAGGCGCTCCTCCTGATGCACAACTCAAATACTGATGAGTTCAAAAAGGTATTTGAACTAATTACAGAAGAACAAAGAAAGCAATTTACAGAGATGCTGAAGAAAACCGCCCAGATGAAATGGAAAGCCATGAGAAATGAACAGCGCTCTATAAGAGCAAAAGAGAAGGAAAAACAACGGCAAAATTCACCTCATCCATTTTATGGCAATATGGGAGAACCTGAGAACAGGGAAGAGAACAAAGCAAAATATGGTGTTTATCCGAATTAATTTTAGCCTGAAATAGACCTATCACATCATAGTTGTTCCTCTTACGAGTGATTGAATATTTTTCATCACTACCAGAAGTATCATAAAACTTGAATACCTAGACTACATTTCCCAGAAAACTTATCAGCGAATTTAATGCAATCACCAACAAGGATGTACCCACAGCCTCCTTCATGAGTAAGTGAAGTTTTAATACCAGGGCAGGAATCAGGGAAAATCCACCGCCAGCTCCTAATATCCTGTTACCACCCCAATGTCTATACCCAAAGGACCAGCGGGACTAACCACTTTCTTGTAATAAAGACTGTTAATAGTCACTTTGCCCAGCTTTTTATTTTAACCTCGCTGTGTAACATTTGTCACCTATAATATGCTGTAAGAATTGTAATTCTGTAATGCTAAAGTCTGGGAGTGTCAGCCTTTGCCTGCCATAATTAGAATGATGCATGCAAAAAGATAAGCAAGTGAACAACCTGCCGTAGTAGTTGGTATTTTGTTATAAAGTGCCAGTGTATGTATTTACCTCGGCATTATAGTCTAAATTCGGCATAAATAATATCAAATGCTATGAAAGAACGTTATCCTCTTCGACAAATATTCCCAGGATGATAGTAAAAACAGGATACAACATCTTTGCATTAAACAGAAAAACTAACAACTATGTATTTTCAGCACATTTATGATAAAAGCCTGGCTCAGGGCAGTTACTTTATTGGTTGTCAGAAAGCTGGGATAGCTGCTGTAATAGATCCTAAAAGAGATGTGGATACCTACCTGGAAATTGCACAACAGCAAAAGATGAATATTACCCATATCCTTGAAACGCATATTCACGCTGATTTTCTCTCCGGATCCCGTGAACTGGCATCACTGACAGGTGCTCAAATGTTCCTGTCGGATGAGGGGGGCCCGGATTGGCAATATGAATTTGATCATACAGGCTTGAAAAATGGTAGCATCATAGAATTGGGCAATCTAAAATTTGAGGTCCTACATACTCCCGGACATACTCCTGAAAGCATCAGTTTTTTATTGACCGACACTCCTGCAAGCGATGCGCCAATAATGCTATTCACGGGCGACTTCGTTTTTGTTGGAGATATAGGCAGACCAGATCTGCTCGAAAAAGCTGCTGGTCTGAAAGGCACACAGGAAATCGGTGCTCATCAATTGTTCATCTCGCTGAAAAAATTTAGTGCATTACCGCCCTATGTACAGGTCTGGCCTGCACATGGTGCCGGCTCTGCCTGTGGGAAAGCCCTCGGTGCCGTACCTTCTACCACTACAGGCTATGAAATGATCAGAAACTGGGCCTTCAAATTCCAACAGGATGAAGAAGGATTTGTAAAATACCTGCTGGAAGATCAACCGGAACCTCCAAAATATTTTGCAAAAATGAAACAGCTCAATAAGGTAAACCGCCCTTTGCTGACAGAGGTCCCCACCATTAAAGCGCTTGACAACAACGAGCTGCTATCCGCATTAAAGAAAGGTTACAAACTGATCGATACTCGAAACAAAAGGATATTTGCCGCCGGATATATTCCCGGTAGTATCAATATCCAGGCGAATAACTCCTTTAATACATGGGCAGGTTGGTTCCTGGATTATGATACACCTTTTATGTTAGTAGCTAATCCCAATGAACTGGATGATCTGATTAGAAAATTAATGCGAATTGGCCTTGACAACATTTACGGGTATATTCCGGATATAAATGAATGGGTAAATGCCGGAGGCGTACCAGAGCAGGAAACAGTAATCTCCATTAATGAATTCAAGGAACTTTATTCAAACAATAGCATTCAGGTAGTAGACCTGCGTAGTGCAACAGAATACAAGTCCGGACACATCAGCAAAGCGAATAACATATTTATTGGCCACCTGCCTGAAAATATGAATAAGATCAGCAGGGATAAAAAAGTTGTGATTCATTGCCAGAGTGGTGACCGCTCTACAATTGCTTATTCATTACTGGCAAGGGAAGGATTTAATAATGTACTGAATTTTTCAGAAGGCATGGACAAATGGATACAGGATAATAATCCGGTTGAACAGCAATAAACTCAACCATTTCTGAGAATAAATGGGAGGGACATTCTTAAGGAGAATGCCCCTTTTTTATTGCCAGTTATTCAACGGGATTCTCATCCCTATTCTATTTTTAATAGTATTAATCTACATAGGCTATAAAAGCAACCTTAAAATATTAACCCATTCTACCATTAGTACATTTGCACAGCACATCCACTACACACAAGCTTCAATAACCCCCAAGCCACAATGATATAAATATAATCTCATTTTTAAGCAGTAAATGTTTATTCGCTGAAATTATCGCATATTGCAGCCCGAAATTAACTTAAACGATTAAACTTTCTTTGTACCAGGGAAGAGAACAATAAAAAAGCATATGCCAGAAAAAAAGAATTGCCACCAAACCATTTTGACGCCATATCCTCGCCCATCCTAAGGATGACACCTGGCATTTTACACCACCTACCATCATTCAAAATTCTAATACAAGCCAACTAATGAAAGAGAAAAAACTATTATCCCTCGCCGTTACAGTGGCGCTGATAGTATTTGTAACTTGTGTGAGGCTGCGCGAATCGTCAGTAAATATGACGCCGGATAAGCCTAAAAAAACCAATACAACAAAATCTTCCCACAATACCACAAAGTCATCTCAGGGTACACCCCCCTCCCGGACTATTGTACCTTCAACCTCCGACAATTGTGATACACACGTAAAGACCACCAGCGATAACAGTCATCTATTATTGGGCAATCCATCTGATGCACAGCCATGTATGATGCTTGTCAACAATTATCTTATAGACAGAACCTATTATGTTGCATCTTACAACAGTCAACGGGGTACTCCTAACTGGGTAAGCTGGCATCTGGACGCCAATGATCTTGGCAAAACTTACAGAACTGATAACTTCAGAGAAGATCCTGAGTTACCTCGCAACTTTTATCATGTAGAAGGCACTGATTATATCAGCTCCGGCTTTGACCGCGGACATAACTGTCCTTCCGGTGACCGTACCAATAATACCAGCGCTAACGAATCTACCTTTCTGATGAGTAATATGATTCCACAGGCGCCCAGGAACAACAAGCGTACATGGGCTGGCTTTGAGGAATATACAAGAAATACACTCGTGAGCCATGGCAATGAATGCTATATCATCATGGGAAGCTATGGCACTGGCGGTACCGGATCAAAAGGCAAGGTAAAAACGATCGATCAGGGGAAGGTGACAGTACCCTCCCGTATCTGGAAAGTAGTAGTGGTTATTCCGGCCGGCGATAATGACCTGGAACGACTCAGTAATAACGATGTGACTATCGTAGCTATCGATACACCAAATAATGATAAATCAATTGATAACAGCTGGAGAAAATATATCACCTCTGTGAAAGCTATTGAAGATTCAACCGGCTATCATTTGTTATCAAATCTGCCAGAGAAAGTGCAGCTTGCATTGAAATCAAAAGTTTATGTTCCGTAGTTGCAGCACATCAATATTGGCAGGCTGTGTCAGCCTACATCCATAAAATCGGCCTGGATCAATTGATCCAGGCCGATTTTTTAATAATATTTTGGATGCAGCCTTTAATAAAAATAATTCATCTGCATACTTACCATATGAAACTAATTCAGTATTAACTGCTACTTTTTTAGCAACTTCCTGTTAAACCACCTCTTCAACAATTCAGCTGCCGTAATATACCCCAAAATAACCAACAACAACCAAACTGTTGGTATTCGCAGCCAAAAAGGAAAAATGCAATAAGCACAACACATGAAGAAAAATTACAACTGATCATTCACTAAAATGATAACAATCATCATTATAAAAGATGACTATTAACGACAAAATGATCACCATCAACTAACCACCATCAACTTTTACACGAATAATAAGTTCTAACTTAGAGAAAACATATGTACAAGATCCCCATCCAACAAGCGCGAAATAATAATAAATAGAAAAATTCATCATTTATTTCTAAAACCAATCATCATGAAATCGTTGGTATACAAAAGTCCTGGTCAACTTTCTTATAGAACTTGCTAAACCAGTTACCCAGGCACTGCAGGGACTGCTGAAAAAGTGCTGAAGGTAATTTTTAACAACGACTAAAAAAGCCATGGTAACAATCTACCAGTGGTTCATTCACCTGATTGATAAATCTGTCATTAAAAGCCCCTAAAATAATACTCATGCAACCTCCCGTAACACCCCTCCTATTCCCGGATTATCTTTTTGAAATAAGCTGGGAAGTATGTAATAAGGTAGGTGGTATTTATACAGTGATCAGCACCAAAGCATCCTTTCTACAACAAAAACTGGGTGACCACTATATTTTTATAGGTCCTGATCTCTTAAAACAAGAAGGTCAAAATAACGGCTTTATTGAAGATAAAAACCTGTTGAAAGCATGGAGTGAAAAAGCAGCCACAGAAGGGCTTAAAATAAAAACCGGGCGGTGGAATATAGCAGGATCTCCACTGGTTATCCTTATAGATTTCACCACCTTCTACGATAAAAAAAATGAAATTTTTGGCGCGTTATGGCAAAAATACAGGCTTGACTCCCTCACAGGAAAATGGGACTATATAGACCCCGCATTGTTTGGTTACGCAGCCGGAAATGTTATAGCCAGTTACTACCAGTTACACCTGAATGCTACAGATAAAATAGTTGCACAATTTCATGAATGGATGACCGGCGCAGGTATTTTATTTCTTGAACAAAACATACCACAGATCGCCACCATTTTCACCACCCATGCTACCGTACTGGGCAGAACATTGGCTGGCAGCGGGATCCCGGTGTATGCCTCAATAAATCAGATCAGACCTGATGAACAGGCCGCAACATACCAGGTGACCGCAAAACATTCTCTTGAAAAAACAGCCGCCAACATCGCCGATTGCTTTTGCTGTGTAAGTGATTTCACTGCCAGCGAATGCAGCTATTTCCTTGGTAAAACACCAGATATCATTACACCCAATGGCTTTCAGGCATTACCCGTAGCCGAAAATCAAAAAGCCATTTCACGTCATAAGCTCTTATCTGTGGCAGCTGATATCCTAAAGGAAACTTTGCCTGACAATACACTGCTCATCATAAAAAGTGGTCGGTATGAATTTCATAATAAAGGTATAGACCTCTTTATAAATGCAATAGGCGCGCTAAAGAAACAACCCCTTCCACTCAAAATAATAGCATTTCTTTTTATCCCTGCCGCCCATATGCCCATAAAAGAACAAACAAAGGATACGACAATCAATGTAGCAACCCATCATCCATATGCACCGGAAAGAGATGCCATATGCCAACTGCTACGTGAAAACAATCTGAATATACCTGACCATTCAAATATCAGCATTATATATGCCCCGATTTACCTGGATGGTAATGATGGTGTATTCAACATGCAATATTATGACCTCCTGCAGGGATTTGACCTCGCTATATTCCCCTCCTTCTATGAGCCATGGGGATATACCCCAATGGAAAGCCTGGCGTACGGAATACCAACTGTCACAACAGATCTGTCAGGCTTTGGTCAGTCTGTCAACCAGCTCAACCCTACAGAAAGAAAAGGCATTTTTATCCTGCAAAGAAAAAACATCAGTGATGATGTTGCTACAGACCAGCTGACCGGATATATCAGTCAGTTCGCAGGAACACCTGTCCCAGTGCGGGCTGAGTTGAGTAATAGCGCATTGCAGCTCAGTAAATATTATCAATGGCCCGCCCTACTTAAACATTACTTACAGGCATATCATCTAGCCCTGGCGGAAAGCCAGCAAAGAGAAGACTTATTCAGAAATAAGCCCTGTACGTTACCCGCAGATATTTCTTCCATTCAGGACTCAGTCCCTGCATGGAGAGAAATTCATATTTCGAATACACCTGCACCGGCATTGAATACCTGCAGGCTATCCGGTTATGATAACCGCGACGACGACCTCACTGTTGCCTACTTCTGCATGGAATACGGCATTGAATCTTCTTTCAGAATTTATTCAGGTGGTCTGGGCATACTGGCGGGAGATTATTTAAAGACCGCCAGCGATATGAATGTAAGACTTGTGGCAATAGGACTGTTTTACAGGGAAGGGTTCTTCAGACAACAATTATCCGATACAGGCATGCAGTCAGCAATTAATGACCAACAGGACCCTGCCAAACATGCCCTTGAAGAAGTAAAAAACAGTGATAATCAGCCATTGCAATTACTTATAACCTTTCCCGGAAGGCAAATACACATAAATGCATGGAAGATTCAAATAGGAAAAACATCACTATACCTGCTGGATACTGATGTTATTACGAATAATGAACAGGACAGGCTTATCACCTCCCGGCTTTACCCATCAGATAAAGAACAACGCCTGCAACAGGAAATAATATTAGGCATCGGAGGAGTATTGTTAATCCGGGCGCTGGGTCTCCCGATTGATGTATACCACTGTAATGAAGGGCATGCTGCCTTTATGGCATTAGAACGTATCAGTAATGCAATAAAAGACAATCACCTTTCCTTTGAAGAAGCTTTCGAAATAGTAAAATCCTCCCAGCTATTTACTACACACACCTCTATGGCATCATCTATTGATACATATAGCGAAACACTATTGCATAAATACTTTTCAGGTCTGCCAGAGAACTATTTTATCAGCTGGCAACAATTCATGAAATTGGGCAAAACAAATCCTTCAAACGACACCGAAGAATTTTCAATGTTCACCCTAGCTGCAAGAACTGCACAGGAAATTAATGCAGTAAGCCGTATTCATCAATTTGTCACTTCCGGTCTGCTCCATGCTGTATGGAAAGATATCCAACCTGATGAACTACCGCTTACATACATCACAAACGGTATTCATATCCCTACCTGGGCTTCAGAACAATGGCAACAACTATTACAGGAATGCGGCATTGACCTCAAAACAGGAAATGGGCCATGGGAGAAAATACGCTCTATTCAGGACGACCAGATCTGGGCACTTAGACTCAATGCTAAAAAACAATTCGTTCAATCGCTAAGATCCCTGCTGGATAAACAACAAGCCAGCCACCATCAGTCACAGGAGAAATATAATGCCATCACAGCACTCCTGCAACCCGACACAATTTTTATTGGTTTCGCCAGACGCATAACCGGGTATAAACGTTCTGATCTCTTATTTCAGAACATGGACAGACTCAGACAAATTATTTCAAATACCCGGCAACCAGTAGTAATAATTTTTTCAGGTAAGGCACATCCTGCAGACACAGATGGTCTCCGTATGTTGCAACATATTTACACCAATACCAATGATCCACATATCCTGTTCCTTGAAGACTACGATATGGACATTGCGCGCATGCTTGTACAGGGAGTGGACCTGTGGCTTAACTTTCCTGTCAGAGGCAAAGAAGCATCCGGCACCAGTGGCATGAAGGCGCTCATCAATGGTGCATTGAATTTTAGTACCCGTGATGGCTGGTGGGCAGAACAATATGCAGGTGACTGTGGCTGGGCATTAAAAGAAGAGGCTACAGATCAGGAAATACAGAATTCATTGGATGCGGAAGAAATATACAACATGCTTCAAAACGAGATCATTCCGCTCTATTATAAAAGGAATGAAAATGGTATACCAGTTAATTGGGTAGCCATGATAAAAAACAGTATGGCCAGATCAGGCCAGGCTATATCCATGACTAATATGCTGTCAAAATATAATTATATCTATAAAAAATTAAAAGACCGGACCATTGTTCTCGGCATAAACAATTTCCAACAGGCAAAACACCTTGCTGAATGGAAAGATAAAATACTGAATGGATGGGATAGCATTAAAATCATAGACGTAATACCAGACAAGAAACAGGTGCTTTCAGGAAAAGCAGGTGAACAATTGCACGCATCTATTACCATTGATACAGGTATGTTAACGTCAGACGATATCGGCGCGGAGATTTTATTTACACTTAAACATCCTGACACAGAAATGCTATTCAGAAAAACCCTCCAGTTGTGCCAAAAGCATGAAAAAGAATCGACTTTCAATGCCGATGTATTATTACAATATTCAGGTGAATACAAATTCGCATTCAGAATCTATGCAAAATACTATTCAATGATTTACAAAACAGAGATGCCATTTGTTAAATGGGCATAATGCCTCACATAAAAAGGTAAAATCATGATACAACCAATTAAATAACAATTATCATAAATATATTACGCTCCACTTAACATTTAATTACAAAAACAACTGGTAAAAAATCCACCCATTTACCAGATATGCCGTTTCTTTGTACCATGCTACAAATTCAGGACCTTATCCAGGCAGGACAAATTGATACTGCGATCCGGGAAACAGAAACAATGCTCGGCCAACTTTCACCAACCGACTTCCATTACGTGATCGGCAAAGACCTTCTACACCTAAAAAAACCGTTGACAGCATATTTCAACTATGTCTATACCATCCTGACGGAAGACGAGGAACTGGACATCAAGGCCCTATACCTGGAAATGAACAGTTTTACAACACAATACGACCAGTGGTTCCTGCATTTACTGGCTTACGAGTCACTTATGAACCGCGACACCCCCGACTGGCTGGCAGATTTCAGCGGAGAAGCCCCCAAAACCCTTACCATCACAGGATTTGAACCATTGCAGGAAGCCAACAAAAAATACATGGAATCCGAAAGTTACCGCAACGATCAATTGCGACAGGCATGCGAATTCCAGGAATATCTCGTCATACTCCGGGTGCAGGAACTCGTGATTGAAACCATCCGGGATAACAAAGGAAAAGCTCCCTGGGCAGAAATTCCTGTTTTCGTAGGGGCGCATGATTATGAAGATCTTATCTTTATGATCCATTAGTTCTCTTCCCCTTTCTCCTCCTGTTGAGACGCCTGTTTCAGACCTGATAGGCCCGGTATTTAACACCTGATAAAAATATTAAATTAACAGCGGGAACGAACTCTTCCCGTTGTTAGCCTTATATGATAGCCCCATTTAAAGAATTCTTACCTTTGCTGCATGTCGCACAGCGTATATTTAAGTAACACCAACTCCCCTTCAGGAAAAGACAGGAACGATATAATGATGATGGAATGGGAATATGAGATGCCACTGTTATTACAACCATTGCTAATAAGTGGAGGTTTCATTGAAAATGATATTTTATACTATGATGCCAAACCCGGTATCGAAAACCTGAAAAGATTTTACAACTTCCTGGATGCTACAAAGTCTCTCATTAACAATAAAAGCAACTTTACTGCATCAAAAAATAAGCTATTTAAATACCTGGACAGCCTGGACCAGCCTTATTTTAGCATGGATGCCCGGAACGTATTCAATATGGATGAGACATCACATAACGAACAGGCGGCTATCTGGCTGGCAGATATAGCGTATAACAATGCTATGATCACCAGTGCCATGGACAACAACGACATTTCCATGTTGTCTTACAACAAGCTCAAACATGTAAGCATGGCTTTTCATTCATTTGATGAACTCCTGAACTACGCGGATTATAATTATGGATGGAAGCTCATCCATGAAGGATCGGGAATGGAAGAAATTTACTATGAGAATGGATTATGGGGATTAAAAAGTGCTGAAGGAGAAATATTACTGCCTCCTCAATTTGAAGAATTTTATGAATTCAGTGAACAGGATATTGCGGTTGTAATGAAAGCGAAGAAATATGGCTATGTGAACAGATCAGGTAAGATCATAGTCCATCCGGAATGGGATGAGGCTTATGATTTTGATTATTCTCATCTGGCGATTGTTCAGCGAAATGGCCTTTTAGGACTCATCAACGTTTCGGGAGAAGTTGTTGTGGAACCAACATACGAAAACATTAACAAAGTCGGGTACAATGGTCAATACATTGCACAAAAGAATGGAAGCTGGGGTATACTGGCAGAAGATGCAACAGTGATCATCGATTTTAAATATGAAAAAATAGAACTGTTGCATGAAAATGTATTCCTGCTACTAAAAGATGGTTTTTACAGTCTTACTGAAAATGGTGAGCAGTTCGACCTGATAGTACGTAAAGCCCCTCCTCAGGGCTTTGCCTGGGCTATCAAGGGGAAGGAAGTTTACCTTATAGATAAATATGGAATATCAAGAGCAAATAAAGAGCTGGTTCAACAGGATGCCGAAAGTGATGGCTACAGTTTTTATTATGATAAAGTAGTGCGTGACAGGCTACTGGCATATGCAAAGACGCCTGATGAAGAAACTGTTATTGATGCCTACACACCGGTTGAAGAATTGTATAATATTGGCGTAGATGCTTATGCCAGGCAGGATTACCAGTCAGCAATTTATCACTACACACTTGCTGCTGAAAAAGGATATGGCTATGCGATGAATAACCTCGCGCATATTTATTACATGATAGAGGGATATGTAGATGATGACAAAGCATTTTACTGGTACGGAAAGGGTGCTGCTGCCCGCAATACAAATGCGATCAATGGATTAAGCCTATGCTATCAGAATGGCATAGGAACGCCCCCTGATATAGAAAAAGCCATTACACTATTGCAACAAGCAGCAGAGGATGGTATGGCAGCGGCACATAATAACCTTGGATTTCTGCTTTATGATACAGATCCTGAGCAGGCACTGTACCACTACCATCAGGCAGAGAAACTTGGAGAACCGGATTACGGTTGGCTGGGATACCTATATGAAGAAAACGGGAATTTTGATATCGCTCTCCGGTATTACCAGAAAGATGAATCTGAAATTGGTGCGTATAATCTGGGAATTTTTCACCAGCAGGGATTAGGTACCGCAAAAGACATAAAAGCAGCAATAGGATACTTTAAAACAGCGATAGAACGCGGTTATGTCAGGGGTCATATTGAACTGGCACAAATATACCTGTTTGAAGAGGGCTTTATCGATAAAGATCAGGCTAAGGTACATATTGAAGCAGCAGGAAAAGCAGGTCTTGAAATCCCTGGTGAATTAATACAAGGGTGTCAATAATGCCGCAATTATTTTGATCTGCCACGCTGATCAGTGGGTGGTTCAGTTTACCACCCGCTGATCCAGTTAATCCCATTGTTCGACCTGATTCTTTTTTCCATTACACTGTCCATCACTTAATAAGGAACACGGTAAGCTATAGCATTCATATTAACACCTGCACCTACAGAAGCAAATACAATATTCGTTCCTTTAGTAATCTTCTGATTTTCAAACTTACCCTTAATCATCAAATCGAAAAGTGTAGGAAGCGTTGCCACAGAGCTATTGCCCAGCCATGAAATCGTCATCGGCATAATGTCTACAGGTATCCGCTGTTCTTCTCCATATATATTAAAAAGTTCCCTCAGGATTGCTTCATCCATTTTTTCGTTAGCCTGGTGAATAAGCAGCTTATCAATGTCTGGAATGGAAAGCGAAGCTTTTTCAAGACAATCCTTAATTGTCAATGGAACAGTTTTCAAAACATTTTCATACAGTTTACGCCCGTTCATTTTTAAAAACAATGCATCACCTTCAAAATTAGGATTGTAGGAGCGTCCCATCCCCAACACGTAAGCCAGATCATCTGTATAAGATTTTGACACATGGGAAAGAATGCCAGCCTGAAGCGTGTCATACTGAGCTTCCAGTATTACAGCGCCCGCACCATCCGAATAGATCATACTATCCCTATCATGAGGATCACAGATCCGGGATAAAGTCTCTGCACCAATCACCATCACTCGTTTTGCGCTCCCGGATTTTATAAAAAAGTCAGCCTGGATAATACCCTGCAGCCACCCGGCACAGCCCCATGTCAAATCATAAGCTACAGTAAGAGGATTAATAATCCCCAGATGATGCTTTACTCTGGATGCTAACGCAGGCACAAAATCACTGCGCCTGTTGTCTGCCTTGATGTCTCCAAAATTATGGGCAACAATAATATAATCCAGACTTTCCGGGTCTATACCAGACGATTTTAATGCATCATCTGCGGCTAGTCCCGCGATGTCAGAAGCAACCAGGTCATCCGAAACATACCGGCGTTCTCTTATGCCGGTAATTTTACCAAACTGCTGGATGATATCTTTATTTGACTTCGACAAGGCTGTACCATCTTTGTCGTAAAAAATATGATGTAAGAAGTCATCGTTGGAGATCCGTAAAGTCGGAATATAGCTTCCGCTACCGATGATTACCGCATTTAAATATTTATCCATAATTATCCTTGATATAATGCGCCCGGATTGCTTGCTATCACTGACCGTCGAATTGGTTATTACAATTTGAACAAATGTAATACATTAAAATTTATTCTTTTATATAAGTTTACTTTTGAATCAGTAAGAACTGGATGCGAACAAAATCACTTAACTGTTGGAATTAAGATTCTTATCAACCTGTTCAAAGTACGATAAACAATCAACATATTATCGATTTTACTTCAGATGAGCCCTCTGCTAAAAAATATCAGGTGAAGTCAATTGATCTAAATATAGGTTCCAGGTTAATATACATTCCCATTGCAGTAAACTTACATCCAGTTTCCCTCAGCCACATGAATATCCCTCACTGCATGCAATATATTATGCTGGTAATGCTCCTGCTGATAATCACCTATAAACTTCAGCAGCAGCTTTTCAAGGAAATAGTGCCGGTGGATCTAATCATCTTGCAGTTTCAACACAATAGTTCCATGATCAGGTTTAATCCGGTATAACCCACCCATGGGATGTGTCTCCACTCTACCCTGCGTCACCGCCAGGTAATAAGTATGACCATCAAATGAATAAGTAGCACGTACACTATCCACCTGTTGAAAAGCAGTTTTCGCCCCTGTAGCCACATAAAGATCCAGAAACCAATTATCAGTATTGCTTTTGCCTGTGGTTATTATCAACTTGTTTTCCTGCAGATCGATTTCAAAACTACCCTTACTACCCGGCCAGGAAACATGTGTAGTGCTTTGTCCTGTATTACTAAATACCGGATCTCCCCCACTTACCTCCTGCTCATTGCCATCTTTTATTTCCATTAGTCTAAAACCCGCCGGATTATCACGTTCTCCCCATTGAAACCCATCTACTACAGGTAGCGTATAGAAGAAACTTTGATTCACCTTCGTTACACTATTTAAATATTTATCGGGTACGGCTTCATTAAACAAATGAATATCATCAATACGCAAATGCCCATTCATCCATAAAAGATTTGTACGGTAAAAACGGCTGTTGTACCAAATGGTTTTCTTATTGCTGGTATTCAGATCTCTTGTCACGGCAAAGGTGGTTGAAGGGGTTACCTTATACATTTGCCGGAACCAACGACCTGATTGCGCCATCGTTTCTACCTGTACTTTTCCTTCCTGCTTTAACCGTGCGATAATTGGCAGCTGCATTTCCAGCCCTTTCTGCATGGCAGCCCAGGTAAAAGAATTCTCCTGCCCTGCCTGTGTATAGTTAAAACCCAGCACCGGATCACTGGAAAAAATATCTAAGAACCAATGAACCCATTGTTCATTACCACCTGCATATGGATACACAGGTTCCAGTGTTGTTACCTTACCACCATCCGCATACTGCCGGATAGGATCACTACCCAACATTCTGAATACAGGCACAGGAAGCTGCTTTTCGGCATGCTGGGCAGGCATATAAGCATTGATGCGGCTTGGATAATAAGCCTGGTTCCAATACCCACCCCAAAGCGTAAATCCATCAGTACCTACCTGATCCTTACAATTGGCCGAAGCCACTATTTTATACTTATCATACATATAATTCAGGGAGTGTGCATCAATCACCCAGGAGGCTACTGATTTTGGATAGTATCCAAATATCTTTTTGAAGTCATTAAAATAAACATCGATAATCTTTTCGCGTTCTTCAGGCGTATAGCCAACAGAAAAACCAATATCTGAATGCCAGTCCCAGGCATATTTCCCTCTCCATTTAATACCTGCTTTTTCTATAAGTGGTTGCGGCAGTTCCCACCAGGCACCAATTTCAAACTGATCTTTGGGAAGGCTTTTAAGTAAACGCTGGTAACGGGGATCCATCAGCGCATCGTATTGCAGTAGAAAGGTGCCACCAAGATGGTATTGTTTCATCAATGCTACCTGTTTTTCCACCGTCTGGTAGAGTACGTCTTCAGTGATAGCAGGATCACGGGGTTCCAGCAATCGGATAAAATTGACGATATTCACAATCCTCCTTGAAGGAGTTACATCCATGCGATTTGACTGCCCATAAAAGGTATTTAATTGGGAAAAAAATAGCAGCAACACTAATAATGTGGAGCGATGAATTATTGGCATAATTGATTTTATTAAACATGAAATTCCTGAATACCCTAATTTTAAATCCTTTCATATCGTAGTGCCACGCACCCACTATTTAGCGTATTCGATGCTCCTAATTTTAAACCCAGGCATTCAGGCAGGGAGATTTCAGTAAACAAACGCCGTCCCTCCCCAACGATCACCGGGTGAACGACCATATGAAATTCATCTACCAGGTCCCATTCAATTAATCGGGCAGGTAACTCCACGCCCCCGGTGGATATCGCTTTGCCGGGCAACTGCTTTAGCCTGATAATCTCTTCCTTCAGGTTATCACGGATAATTATTGTCTGCTCATCATCTACATTGTTTATAGAATTCGAAACGACAACACGTTGAAGATTTGCAAACACCTTAGCAAATGCATTTCCAGCTTCATTCAATGATTGTGTTTGAGCAACTTCCGGCCAGAAAGGCACCATCAGATCATACGTTTTCCTTCCATAAATGATCAGATCCACACCCTCCAGCAATTCCCTGAAATAATCAAGGATATCATCTCCGCCGCTGAATTTGGTATGATCACAGCAACCATCCAAACTTAGGTTAATGCCATAAATCAGCTTCCTCATGGGATTAAGTTTATTGTGCTCAAAATAGTAAGTTTCAGCGAATGAATTTGCACTCACTATGGCTTATCTCATACATTTAAACACAGCTTGCATTAAAAAAATACAGGGAAATATTTGAATTGCCAGGGGGAAAAAGGACTAATATATCCCTTTAAATACCCCTTGAAAATAAATAAATTAGGCAGAGAACTATTTAAACCATACCTTTAAGAAGATTACAATTGAGATTTACGCATTAGTAAGCTAGTGTTATGTTAATTAATAATTGACGGTTACGAGTTGTATATTTGAGGAATATTTATCGAAGATGATACGCTATACCGTTAAATTGACAAAGAGTGAAGTTGAAGAATTACACAGCATAATAAATAAAGGTTCACATACTTCCCAAACCTTTCGTATGGCTTATATTTTATTAAATTGCGATGAGGGGAAGTACTCGGAAAAAGTGACTAATGAGCAAATAAGTAAGGTTTTGAAAGTAGGGATGCGCACAATAGATCGAGTTAAGAAGAAATTTATTGAAGAGGGTTTTGAAGGGGTATTAGAAAGACGACCTTCAACTCGTATTTATGAATCCAAAGTGGATGGAGATATAGAAGCGAAGTTAGTCACATTATGCTGTAGTGAGCCACCTAAGGGGTTTGCTAAATGGTCATTACGGCTGCTGGCAGACAAGATGGTTGAATTAAAGTATGTAGAAAGCATCTCCCATGTAACAGTAAGAAAGGTTTTAAAAAAAATGAACTTAAGCCATGGAAATTAAAAGGGTGGGTAATCCCCCCTCATTGTAATAGTGAATTTGTGGCAAGCATGGAGAATGTATTAGATGTATATAAGCGGCCTTATGATGCTGATTATCCTGTTGTTTGTATGGATGAGTCGCCAAAGCAGTTAGTCGATGAACTGAGAAAATCAGTTGCTATGAAGCCTGGTCAGGAAAGAAGAGTAGATTACGAGTTCGTAAGACATGGCATGGTAAATATATTCATGGCAAATGAACCATTGAAAGGGAGGCGTTTTGTAGAGGTAACAGCATTCAAAGCCAGAAAAGATTGGGCAATGTTTATTAAAGAAATCGCAGATAAGAAATATCCCAGAGCGAAAAAGATAACCCTGGTGATGGATAATTTTAAAACGCATACGGGTGCTGCATTTTATGAGACCTTTGAACCCAAAGAAGCCAAAAGGCTGTGTGACAGATTTGAATTCATCTATACCCCAAAACATGGAAGCTGGTTAAATATGGCCGAAATAGAATTGCACGTCTTGAATGGACAATGCCTGAACAGGCATATATCTACAATGGAGAAGGTGAAAGAAGAGGTCACTGAATGGCAAATTCACCGAAACAATAAAAACAGCCAAATAAACTGGCAATTCACCAACAAAGAAGCAAGAGTGAAGTTAAAAAGATTATATCCGTCAATTAACAATTAACATAACACTAGTTTTCTTTACAGCCTTCTTTTTTACCACCTGCATTATTACCTCAATCGATATTTTTCACAGATAAATAAATAGTACAAAATGGATATATATGTGTCCAACCTAAGTCCTTATGTTGTTAATGAGGACCTCACTAACCAGTTTTCTAAATTCGGCACTGTTAGTTCCGCAAATGTGATTATTGATAAATTCACTAATCGCAGCAGGGGATTCGGCTTTATTACCATGCCAGATGATACTGAAGCTGAAAAAGCTATTCAGGAAATGAACGGTGCTTCCATAGATGGAAAGGCAATCACGGCAAGTAAAGCTAAACCCAGGGAGGAAAAACCCGCCAGGTCTAATTACAACAACCGTTGGTAAATAAAAAAATTAATGACGTGAAAGGGCTTGTCCCTTCCACGTCATTAAAATACTAAAATATGACAGTAAGCGACATATATGAAAAATTATATAGCAGAGCTTATTACGATAAAACTGAGAATAATAAATTCAGATTTTTGAATAATTCTCTTTTTATCGACCGCCGTAGTATTGTACCCATTGTCATTCATATGCTGGATGGCATATTCTATATACAGGCATTTAAGCAAATCGCAAATGAAAGTTTGTTTCGTCTTGAGATAAATGAAGATGACATTAAGATATACAGCGCGTTAGACGATCACCCTTTATGGACGCTGGAATAATAGATAGATAGGCTGAGCCTACATACTCCACGATACATTCATCGACTCCCCCACCCCTTCTCACATAATTTTCAGAAATCAGCCACGCAAATTGATTGATTATTAATTAAAACAAAAAGTCTATGCAAAATAAAGCTGAAAACCTCCTTCATACTTTTGATGAGACAGCATATGTCTCCGTCAACCTGATCTATACAGAATTTCTGAATTCGATAAAACATGTTGACAGAATGAAAAATGAACACACAGTTCAATTGTGGATAGGTCAATATATGGGAAGGTTAAAGCAAGGACTTGAAGGTAAAGCGAAGGAATACATTTCCAGGAACAGGGATATTCCAACAATAGACTGGTTTCAAAAGAAAATAATTTACCTGATCAGTGTGCATCTGCAAGAGTTTTCACAGATGGTACGGTACAATCAATAATATTGAAGGCGATCACAATAGAAATGAATTTTGTTAAAAAGAAATGATCCTTCTGATTCGCTTAAACGGCTAACTGTTTTCATCAGGTAACCGAATAGAAAAGGGCTGTATCGCACGATACAGCCCTTTTTTTGTATTATATATACATGAATTTAAGCTCGCGCAAGTTTGATGATTTTGAAATATGAAAATAGCTTAATTACATAATAAACAGGATCAATTTCAAACCAACGACGGCCAAAATTCACAGAAGCCGGATGTTTATGATGATTGTTATGATAAGATTCGCCCAACATTAATACATCCACGAACAGTAAATTCATCGATGTATTTTTCAATTTGAAATTAATATACCCATACTTATGTGCAAACCAGTTAACGATCGCACCATGAAAAGCACCCATTGAAACAACAATTGGTAACAGCAAATACTGCCATGGACTTGTAGCAAACACTATAAAAAACAGGATGTATAGTGCAACCCACATTAATCGTGAAACGGTTCCATTTGCAAAACGATCCAAACGCTCCCAGGAAGGGACATTTTTTGTGTATCGTTCTTCTACATCCATTTTATGATGCAGTATATGCTGATAGACAGTTCTCGTATGCCACATCATAGCAAATATGTTGGACGAGTTAGAAGGCGAATGCGGATCCAAAGGTGTATCTGTATGTGCATGATGTAGCCTGTGCATGACGGCATATGCCCTGGGACTCATGTAGGATGAACCCTGTGTCACATACGTTACAATGAAAAAGAATCGTTCCCAGCCTTTACTCATCTCAAAAGCACCATGTGCTGCATACCTATGCTGAAAAAAAGTTTGCGAAAACAACGAAAGATACCAGATGGAAATAAAAAAGATAAGAATTATCATATTTAGAGAGTTTTTTCGGAGGACGCTGGAAATAAATCTCAAATATGCTCTGTTGGATAGATGAAAATATGTAGGCGTAATCTTTTAAAGTAATTGCATGAAGGTAACCTTTATAATGTTAAGAAAATGATAATGGATAAAACAATGATTTAAAAAGGGGAAGCCGCTCAAAGAGCGGCTTCCCCTTTTTAAAAAACGATCTTCTATTCTCGGTCTAAGGTTTCATTTTGCTTAGCAACCTTATCATTATTCTCCTTCTTCAACGCCGCCAGCTTCTCCCTCAGCGTACTATCAGCAGTCGCCAGGATCTGAACCGCCAGTAAACCAGCGTTACGTGCTCCATTCACACTAACCGTAGCTACAGGTATATCACCCGGCATTTGCACAATAGATAACAGGGAATCCCAACCATCCAGGGAGTTGGAAGACTTGATCGGCACACCAACTACAGGCAGGGTAGTAATAGCAGCCACCATCCCCGGAAGATGTGCGGCACCGCCAGCTCCTGCAATGATCACCTTCAAACCACGCTCTTCAGCGGTAGTTGCGTACTCAAACATTTTTTGGGGGGTGCGGTGTGCAGACACGACGTTAAACTCATAACCTACGTCAAATTTCTTTAACACCTCTATTGCCTGACGCATAATAGGCGCATCGGAACTACTGCCCATAATAATGCCTACTTCTACCTGTTTCATATTTATTAATTTAAAATTTCCCGAATAGTTTCAGCTTTTGAGGATATGTCTTCCATTGTGCTGCCTGTGATGGTAATATGACCTACTTTCCTGCCTAATCTGCTACCCTTTTTGCCATACCAGTGAAGATGCGCACCCGGAATGTCCAACAGGGAAGTGAATTTCTCCTGCCTGTTAGAAGACAGTGCAGCCGTTTGCAATATATTCAACATCATAGAAGGCAAATGCAGGGCAGTGTCTCCCAGGGGCAACCCTAATATTGCCCGGAGCAGTTGCTCGTATTGTGATGTAGTACTGGCTTCAATGGTGTGATGACCGCTGTTGTGAGGTCTTGGCGCCAGCTCATTCACTAAGATCTTATTATCTTTTGTAACAAACATTTCTACAGCAAGAATACCAACCAGGTTTAGCGCATTGGCGATATTTTCAGCAAGCGTGGTGGCTTCTTCCTGCAACCCTTCCGCTAACTGAGCAGGTGCTACCTGAGACTCAAGTACGAATTTTTCTTCGGAAAACACCATCATCACAGGATCATAGCATTTTACTGCGCCATGTTCATTTCTTGCTACGATTACGGCAATTTCGTGTTTAATATCCACCAACTCTTCCAGCACACCAGGCACGTCAAATGCATTGGCAATATCTGCAGCAGTCTTCAACATCATTACGCCATAACCGTCGTACCCGTCGCGCCGTTTTTTAAGACAGCCCGGTAATTTATTTTCGAGATTATTAAGATCATTTTTGCCTTCAACAGCTACACCTGGCACCACTGGTATATTGTGTGACAGGAGAAACTGTTTCTGGGTATATTTATCCTGGATCACTTGAATAGTATCCGGAGATGGAAATACCTTTTTTCCTTGCTTTTCCAGTTCGCGCAAGGCATCGATATTGACAGCTTCTATTTCGATAGTGATCACATCAAGCCCTTTGCCGAATGCCAGCACATCTTCATAAGATTTGGGATCGCCAATAGTAAAAGAAGAAGTATAACGGGAACAAGACGCGTTAGCATCTTTATCCAACACCGAAACGCTGAGGCCGAGATCGATGGCATGCCGTAAAAGCATACCTCCCAGCTGACCGCCTCCTAATATTCCTATTTTCAAATTTTCAAGCATAATCTTCAATTGGGATGCAAAGGTATAAAACTATTGCAAATGATCGTAATAGCATTGAATACCGACGAAATACCGGGATGTGAAAAATCGTGCAAACGCCCTACCTGCGGGCATTTTACCTTATAAGGTAATAATTAACCCAAATCCCCTGACTAAACCTTTTTGGGAAATATCCCTGAATTCTCTTTTATATCTCCGAAATTCATATTATTATTACATAATATATTATAATAATCCCTATTCAACTGTAAGCGGACAATATCACACCCATACCTATATTAATTACGACATGAATAGTACCCTATCCCAGGAGCAAAAGGAGGAATTAAGACATTCATTTTTGCAGCCCGGCTTTACAATCGATGTAGCAGTCAGGAAATTGATGTCCTGGGGCTTTGATGAATACGGCAAAACAACTAATCCTTGCTGAATTTCAAACATTTAAGAAAGAATATTTTCATCAAAAAGTAAAAAAGGAGGAGAACGGAAAAACCAGGGAGGCCCTCTTTGTTATAGTTGCGATGCTATCCATGGCCGGCCCTGTTTTTGGCATTCAATCCCTTCTGTGGCATATAGCCGTCATTATCATTTCGGGCATAGCTGGTTATTGGATGTTTACAGCCAAACCCATCGCCGGTATTGTGGGGGCCATCGCATTTGCCATCGTGCTTCCACTGGCCTATAACTTCTATTTTTCAGGTAGAACGACTTACCTGAATATTGAAGTGTTAATTCCCATGTTGAATGCCACCAGGTGGTAGTGGCGGTACACCTTCCGGGAAATGAAACGGTGAAGGAGCTGCATATCACATAAATAAAAAACAGCAGAACCAGCTGGTACAATGATCAGGCAAGATATCCTATCTTTGCCCGATGTTTGGGATATTAGATAAATACAAAACACAGCAACATTTCTTCCTCACGCCAGAAAAAGATCTACAGACAGTATGTAATGCGCCTGCTGATAAGAGTGGGGTATACGTAGTCTATGCATTGAAAAAAGGAAGAGTGGAGCTGATCTACATCGGAAATGCCGGAAAAATTGAAAAAGACGGTACCCTCTCTAATAAAAAGGGAGGATTGAAAGATGAAATAATCAATAGCCCACAGTTTGGTAAAACACCTGCACATATTGCCTGGAAAAAACAGATGATCCGGGAGAATATTGAAGCATTAAATATATACTGGTACGTAACCTACGATACCGACGTTAAAGACTGCCCCGAAGTGTTAAAACGGAACTTACTACGGCAACACCTGGATATCTTTGGGATATTCCCGAAGTGGAATAAAGCCGTCTCTTAAATATGAACTTTATCATCCTGCAAAAGTAAAAACAGCAGATGAAAACGGGTATGCCCTCCTTCACACTGAAAGCATTGCCGGCAACAGGTCTTATGTAGAAAAGATACTAAAAACAATGAATGGAAAACAACTCTCGATTTTGCAAAAGAATTGAACTGGGAGTATCTCATTCCATTATAAGAAAAATAATCGCTGATGAAAAATATCTTAACAATAGCAGGTATCCTACTTTGTCAATTTGCATACGCGCAAACTTCGTTCAAAGTGATACCACTGGGTGTGAAAGGAGGTACTGATGAAAGCAATCTTTCTGCTTATATGATCGCTCCGCAGGGAAGTGAAGATTATGTATGCCTGGATGCGGGCACCGTAAATTATGGCATTCAAAAAGCCATACAGGCGAAACTATTACATGGTACCCCCACTGAGGTATTGAGGCGAAATGTAAAAGGTTTTCTGATCTCCCATGGTCATCTTGATCATCTGGCCGGTATGATCATCAATTCACCGGATGATAGTACGAAGCATATTTATGGGCTGGATTATTGCCTGGATATATTAAGAGATAAATATTTTTCCTGGAAAAGCTGGGCTAATTTTGCTAATGAAGGCGAGAAACCGGCTCTTGGCAAATATCACTATACAGTACTGACACCAGGTACCGAAGCACCTTTGCAAAACACAGCTATGCAGGTCACCGCTTATCCGCTCAGCCATTCTAATCCTTACCAGAGTACAGCGTTCCTGGTTCGGCATGAAGAAGCATATTTACTATACCTGGGTGATACTGGCGCGGATGCTGTAGAACATTCTGATAAACTGCACCAGCTATGGGAACAGGCAGCACCCTTGTTGAAAGCCAAAAAACTAAAGGCTATTTTTATAGAAGTATCTTTTGATAACCAGCAACCGGATAAACAATTATTCGGACATCTTACTCCACACTGGCTGATGTCGGAGCTACAGGATTTAGCGTCTCTTGCTGGTACGGAGGCGTTGAAGGGCTTTCCGGTAGTGATCACGCATATCAAACCAGGTGGTAATCGCGAGCAACTGATACGGGAGCAATTAAAGGCGAACAATCCTTTGCAGGTTAAATTGATAGTTCCTGAGCAGGCTAAATTAATTCGTCTATAAGGCCATTATTTTTCAAATAGAAAAATATAAGCCCGTTCACGTATAGTGCGGTAGCATATGTAGATGAGTATGATGGTTAAAAATATAATGGCATTACTACGATTGAGAAAAAGACTGATTATTAAATGAGTAATGATATTCCCTACCTTTGCCCGCAATAACTCATACACAACGATAACCATATGAGAAAAGATATTTTTCTATTTTCTTTTAGTACACTCCTGTGCATTGCCGGACAGGTAAATTCACAATCAAAAAAAGCACCCATTGACGCTATTCAACAGGCAGAAATAAAACGCGACCTCTTTACCCTCGCCGGCGATCACTTCAGAGGCCGTGAAGCAGGCACCCTGGATGAATTAAAAGCATCCATGTGGGTAGCAGAACAAGCACGCAAAGCGGGCCTGGAACCCGCTGGTGACGATGGCACTTATTTCCAGTTTTATTCTTTATTACGCGAACGTGTAAATGATCATAGCACCGTAAAGATCGGCGACCGCACATTCTCTCTCTGGAAAGACATGATCGTATGGGAACCAGGCTTTGCTTCGGTAGATGCTCCCATCGTATTTATAAATGATCCCTTAACAGTGGATGAAGCTACTGTAAAAGGAAAGGTCGTAGCTCTACAATTCACCGAACAGGATCTGACCGACCCACGCAAAATTATTCCATGGAGATACGTAACGCTTGTTGTACAAAACTGCGTCAAAAAAATCGCAGCAAAAGGTGCAAAGGCAATTATATTTGTTTCAGATGACAGAGCACAACAAGCCTGGTCCAGGGCCATTCAGGACCGTATGCGTGGCACCTACCGCATAGAAGGCAGACCATCCCGGCAATTATTGAACGGTATTCCTATTATCTGGGTAGGTGCTGATGCACTGGACCTGGTGCGTGTGCCAAATCAACAATTTAAGGCAAACGTATATGCGGAAGCATTCTCTTATCCATCTGTGAATGTAGTAGCGAAAGTGAAAGGTAGTGATCCTAAACTGGCCAATGAATATGTATTGTTCAGCGGTCACACAGACCATGATGGGGTACGCAACATTGAACCCGGAAAAGATTCCATCTTAAATGGAGCAGATGACAATGCAACCGCCTGCGTGGCGCTGCTGGCCATCGGCCGTGCGTTTCACCAACAACCTGGTAAACGTAGTGCCCTGTTCGTATGGCATGGCGCAGAAGAACGTGGACTACTGGGTAGTTATTATTTTGCAGAACACCCTACTGTGCCACAGCAATCGCTGGTAGCCGTACTGAATGCTGATATGATAGGCATGAATGCACCTGACAGTGCAGGTTTACTAGGCATCACACCTCCACATCTGAACTCATCAGACCTGGCAAATATCGCGCTGGCAGAAAATGCCAAAGGGCCAAAATTCAAGCTGGATATTGAATGGGACAAAGCGTCCCATTTTGAAGGATTCTATTTCCGCAGCGACCACTTACCATATGTGAGAAAGAATATTCCTGCTATTTTCTTCACTACGCTCACGCATCCGCGTTATCACACACCAGCTGATGAAGCTGCAACTATCAATGTTGAGAAGCTAACGAAAATGACGCGCTGGATGTATGCAACAGGTTTAGGGGTAGCAAATACGGCCAACAGACCCAAAATTGTAGATGGATTTAAGCTGGAAAAATAGATATTAATATAGGAAGAGAGGTTGCTTCAAAAGTATTGATGACAGCCTCTTTTCCCTGAAAATTGTTTTCATCCCCCGTTGGTGAACTCCCTCTTTCATGAATGTTTTCCCTGAAAATGGTTTTCATCCCCGTTGGTGAACTCCCTCTTTCATGAATGTTTTCCCTGAAAATTGTTTTCATCCCCGTTAGTGAACTCCCTCTTTCATGAATGTTTTCCCTGAAAATTGTTTTCATCCCCGTTAGTGAACTCCCTCTTTCATGAATGTTTTTATTCATGATACCTATTGATTGGTTTTATTTCTTAACTGGCTCGTAATTCAGTTTTTCTGATATTTAACAAGGGAAGCCGGTGCTACGGCTTCCCTTGTTATTATTACTCATATTTAAACGCCGCTTTCAATCCTCCTACAGAAACGGAGAAATCACCCGGCTCTGTCACCCGCTGTAATTGTGCATTGATAAAAGAAAGTCTTTCTTTATCTATTGTAAAAGAAACGGTCTTTTTCTGGCCCGGCTGCAGTTCAATTTTTTCAAATGCCCGCAAACGTTTTACTTCAGGCGTAATAGAAGCGACTTCATCACTTACGTATAATAATACCGCCTCTTTACCCGCTACCTTCCCGGTATTGGTCACATCGACCGTGATGGTAATTGCTTTTGCAGCTGTCAAATTTGTATTGCTGAGTGTAAGATTGGCATAAGAGAATTGCGTATAACTCAACCCATATCCAAATTCCCACTGTGGATTGTATCCTGCCATTTCATCAAACTGCAATGTCTCAGTATATTTATGATAATAGTTGATCAGGCTATTGGTAGAACGGGGATAGGTATAAGGCAGCTTTCCGGAAGGATTGATCTTACCAGCCAGCACATCTGCAATCACATTTCCCCCTTCATTTCCTGACAGGTAGGAATGAACGACTGCAGCACTCAGCGGCTCGATTGAAGAGATGATACGTGGACGACCTTCGGTCAATACAAACACAATAGGTTTGCCAGTCGCAGATAAAGCACGGGTCAGTTCAATCTGTGAATCAGATATCCTCAGATCGCCAATATTGCCCGGTGTTTCGGTATAACTGGTTTCCCCAATACAAAGTACGATCACATCCACATTGGCCGCCTTGGATACCGCATCCCTGATATCGAGTGTTTTATCAAAATCAACGCCTGCACTATATACTACATTAGCAGCGCCAAATACATGCTGCATCGCTTCGAGTATGGTGTTCTTATCCTTTTCAGTTTCATCGCTGGTAATACCCTGCCAGATACGAGACCATCCACCATTTAATGAACGCATTGAATTGGCAGAAGGACCTGCTACCAATATCTTTTTGCCCGGTGTCAACGGCAGGATGTTATTTGTGTTTTTCAGCAAAGTGATACACTCTGCAGCCAGGTCATAATTTAGTTTATTATGCGCTTCGCCGTTAAATAATGGATAGTCGCTGGCTTTGCCTACCGGGTTATCAAAAAGACCGGTTTCAAATTTCACTTTCAGTATTCTTTTTACCGCATCATCGATACGAGACATAGGGATCTTCCCTTCTTTTACCAGTTCTATAAGGTCGGTAGTAAAAGTGTAATCTGTAGGCACCATGCTCATATCAATACCGGCATTAATAGCAATCATCACCGCTTCTTTATTGTCCTTTGCTATTCTGTGACGTTGATAAAGATATTCGATATCCTGCCAGTCGCTCACTACCAGTCCCTTGAATCCCAGTTCACCTTTCAGGATATCAGTTAAAATATGTTTGTTGGCATGCACAGGCACCCCATTTATTTCCGCGCTGTTTACCATCACACTCTTTGCACCTGCTTTTACTGCGGCGGCAAACTGAGGCAGGAAGTATTCACGCATCTCTCTTTCAGGTATCCAGGCTGGGGTACGATCATGTCCGCTTAAAGGCATGCTATAACCCATATAATGTTTCAGACAGGCAGCAACGTGGTATTTGTCGGTTACGACATCATCGCCCTGGTATCCCTGTACCACGGCTTTGCCCATTTCGATGACCAGGTAGGGGTCTTCACCATAGGTCTCCCATATACGGGGCCATACAGGCTGACGGCCAAGATCCAGCACCGGACTAAAATTCCAGGGAATAAATGAAGCACGTGTTTCATAAGCAGTAACAGCTGCAGCCTTTTTAGCCATGGCAGGATTAAAAGAAGCCGCTTGTGCAATCTGCTGAGGGAACATCACGGAATTTAAAGTATAATTATTCCCCCTGATGGCGTCAATGCCATACAGAACGGGTATTTTAAGACGTTCCTGCAAAGCAATTTTCTGGATAGTCTCAATCCTGCTCCTCCAGACTTCTACCGTTTGTGCATAGCCACCTACATTCAGAATAGAACCTACTTTATATTTTTTGATGGCTTCCTCTAATTTGGCCATGTCAAATTCATGAGGCTCGTTCACCTGACCATTTGTAGTTTTCAAAAAAGCTTCCACACTGATCTGGGTCATCTGTCCTGCTTTTTCTTCGAGTGTCATTTTCGCTACCAGCGACGCTACCTTCTGATCGATGGATTGGCTATACCCATTGAAGGTGGCCGCAGTAATTGCAACAGATAAAAGTAATTTTTTCATAAGTGTCATTTAATTTAATATATAGGAACGGATGATTTTCCAGGTGAGGGTATCAGCATCGAAAACGGAATTTAAACCCTGTTCTTCCTGTGGGGGATCGCCCATGAAGTCATCACCTTCTTTCCAGAATAATTGCCCGGGAACCGGCCTTGCAGTGCCGGCAAACGCCCAGAAATTACATCCTGCAATAGCACCTCCCTGTTTACGGCTTGTGGCCCATTCAGCAAAAACACCATTGTACAATTGATTACGTGAATAAACTGAAGTTGCCGGATCAAATGAATGCTGATCACGGGGCAAGCCAAATTCTTCTACTACCAGTGGCTTATTCAGCTCAATAGCGATGACTTCATGTTGCCGGATGTATTGTTGGGTCTTCACTATCAATTCGGGCAAACTGTTGGCAATGCTGGTATCCCTAAACCATCCCCAGTTCTTGGGCCAGATATGCAATGTTAAATAATCGACTTCTTTAGGTTGATGAATGGCTTTAAACAGGTCCGCAGATTCATCTGTGCCCATAATACCCTCAGTACCCAGGGTGACCAGGTGATGATGGTCTATGGATTTGATGAACCTGGCCATGGTCAGGGTCCACTCTTTGTATCCCTCTACAGCAGCGGTCATCATGGGTCGTGGTTCATTTGCCAATTCCCAGGTCATGATGGATGGTTCCTCAATATAACGTTGTTTGGTATATTTATTTACATGATTCAGGACCAGGCGTACCTGATTCTCGTAATCTTTCTGGCAGGGAGCACAGGAGTAGAATTTGCTGGTATTTTCCCGAAGGTCATTCCAGTTCAATTTACGCTGCATGACGGAATCAGTGATGATCCCATTCCAACTGAGGTATTGCAAAAAGCCCCCACTCCATTCCCAGTTATTACTCAGGAATAGAACGGCATACATCTTCCTCTTACCCATTTCGTACAGGAGGTAGTCAAGACCGTCTAATATCTCCATATTGAATTTACCCTGCTCATACTGGAAGGCAGGCTTTACCCGCTCTACACCATTGACCAATCCTTTGCCCTCTGTACCTACCAGTACACGGAGGTTGGTGATGCCCTGGCTTTTCAGGAAATCCAATTCTTTTTGCAGGCGTTCCTTCCCGTTTTTTTGCAGGGCGAGCAAACTGCCGTACCAGTAGTTCGTGCCGATGTAGTAGTAAGGTTTGTTGTGAAGGAAGAACTGATGCCCGGACTTTGTAATAAATCCCTGTTGGGCGGAGGCTTTGGCTGTACATAGCATGAGAAACAGCCAAAGGGCTTTCATTGAAAAACGTGGCATTGGTGATTTTAATTAGTTAACTTTTTCAAATGTAGGTTAACTTATGCCACAGATGTAGTACTTTTTTATCTATTTCATTGCATTTAAATCATAGAATGCATGGGATAAGGTGGTTAGCGGGATGATACTTTTCATGCAAAGGAGGCGCATGAAAGTAACATATTGATTTTAAATTATGTAACTTTATTCATTTTATGGACTATACTTTTAATGTAAACTGGCAGGGAAATGTGGTAGGAGCAATTACTAATCTTTTTCAGGACATGTGATATCTGAGTGGTGATTGGGAAAGATTTGAGACAGCCGAAACTGAAAAATTTGAACAATTGGTAATCAATTTTAACCGGGAAGCTTTTGGGAAAGATCCGGTTGCGTATTCGGTGAAAGTGATTTTATTTAATATAAATCATCCTGAGAGAAGGCCCTATTGTCTGGCTACTGCTCTTAATGAAAATAAAATTTCATTGAGGCATATAATCGCAAAAGATGCGCTGGATAAATTCTTTCCTGGCAGATGATAACCATGTGATATGAAATGGTCCCCCTATATATCCCTATTTTAATGCTTCGAATACTACCGCTGAAGTTCTTGTTTTCCCCACCTTCCGCTTTGATGGCTCCTTTAACTTATTTGTAAAATATAACCCTACCTGTACCGCCATTTCACAGAATAAACGGGCTAGTGCAATCGGGATGTGGAAGAACTGCTGGATTTTACCAACGAATATCTTGTCTGGGTCTGTCTGCTTTATAATACCCAGTTTTCGATCAATCACCCTGATGATCCATAGTGGAAATAATCTGGAGCGTATCTGATCAATAAAATCTGCCATCCTTTCCTTAAAGGTTCTTTTTTTCAGCATCCTGGCAACCTCCGCCCATTGCGTCTCTACACGTAAATCATCCAGCATATCATTGGTATAATTTCCAAGGCCTTCATAGAACTCCGCAATAACTCCCTTGCCCTTACAAGTTTCCTGAAAGACCTTTTCAAGCCATTCTTCTTCAGGATCACTCAGCCCCCCCAACTGCTTTCGCAATAGCAAAGTATAAACGTATTCCTGATCATACTTCATTTAAACTACTATTTTGGTTGATGTACAAGGATACAAAATAAAAAGTCCAATCCGGTTAACGTAAGGTTAACAGCCTTTAAAAATTCAGGTCAGGTGGTTTATAAAAAATCGCCCCCCTACATTAGGATAAAAGGGGATTTTTCCCGTATAGTATCAGGGTTTCCCCCTCAGGGAGATGATTTATCTTTGCTAATAAATTATTAATTAAATAAAAATTCATCCTTTATGGCACATCCCGTTTTAAATGAAGACTGGTCAGATTATGACAACAAAAAGAAGAAAAAAGAGGACCGATTGTTCTTCTCTTGTGAAGAACAATGGGAGGTGGATTATCTCGTAAAAAAACTAAAGCGCTATTACCCCGCCAAAACTGAAACCCAAATCAGGAGCGCAATTGAAAGCTGCTGCAGAACAGTTCGTGCACCAAGGCCGAGAACGGAATTTGTTGCATGTGTAACCAGTAGGTTAGATTCCTGAAGTATCTCCTTACAAGGAAAAGGTCGCCTCAATAAAAACTGAGACGACCTTTTCAAAAATTAATTGCTAATTACTTCTTATCCGCCACAAACTTTCCACCATCCACATCCTTCAAAAAACCCACCAGATTCGTAAAATACCGCTGCTGATCATCATACATAGACATATGAGACCCATTCGGACACAAATACAATCTGCTATTCGGCAATAACTGCGCTTCCCGCTTCATACCCTCCGGACTCATTTCATCATGCATCCCTCCTAACACCAACACAGGGGTCTTAATATCCGGCAGTTTATCCCAGAATTCCCAGTTCTTAAAATTTCCGGTCACATGAAATTCATCTACTCCCTGCATCTGTATATAAATCGTATGATTCGCCTTCTTAAACGCTCTGAGCAAAGGCTCCGGCCAACTTTCCACTGGCAACCTGCAAATCGCCTGTGTATATAGCTTATTCATCAACAAGTCATTGTACTCAGGCGAGTCATATTTTTTCAATTTATCCAATGAATCATAAACAGCAAGATCCCTTGCTGAGAAGAATTGCGCCTTCAGTTGTTTGGTATAGGTGGTATAATCAATCATCCCGGCTGTCATATTGGATAATACAGCACCTTTAACATGGGATTGATACTTATGCAAGTACTCCATAGCCAGCATGCCGCCCCATGAATGACCAACTATATAAAAACTATCCAGGTGCAGGCCTTTCCGCACCTGTTCTAATTCCTCCACATAATTGGATACCGTCCAAAGGGTGGTGTCGGACGGCTGGTCAGAATTGCCGCATCCTAACTGGTCATAGTAGTAGATCTCCATCCCTTCTTTAGGCAGAAAATTTTCGAAACATTCCATGTAATCATGGCTAAAACCAGGACCTCCGTGTAACAGTAATACTTTAATTTTACCATCACCCACTTTTTTGGTCCATACATGGTATTTACCATCTACTTCGATCAATTTGTTCCCCCCGGTTTTAATTTCGGTTGTGTCTTCAGTACTTGATGTTAGAGCTGGGTTAGTAGCAGGTTGCTTGCAGGCAAAAAAGGACATTGCCGCGAAAACTAAAAGTGTTCTTGTCATGGTTAAATTTATAATACTCCGTAAAATAGGGATTTCCTTGATCTACAGCTAATATTATGTTTCACTGCTATAGTACTAGTACTCAATTTGCCCGGAAATAAACATCCCACCTACTGACCTTCCACCGCCGGCCTTTGCCATTATCAATAAACCAGATGATAACTTTCAGAATCAATATTGCCCAGCAAATCCTGACCGATCTTCAACAACGAATAGCTCATCGCCGACAAATGCCGGCAGGAGCGCACTTTACAGCAGGGGAACACCCTGCGTTACTGGCGGATGATTTGCGGAGGTTCTTTTACCACGCTCCTCTCCCTTTTAGGATTTCAGAAATAATTATTAAATATTAATTTAGCCCCTCAAAATTAAACAACAACACTATGAGTACAGTTTCGCACAATGTATATTTTGAAGGAAAAGTGCAAAGCCTCGGTATCGAAGTAGAAAAAGGGAAAGCAACTGTCGGCGTAATGAAAAAGGGAACGTATGTATTCAACACCGGATCGCCTGAAACAATGGTCATTGTGTTAGGCGAAATGAGTGCAAAAGTGAAAGGTGGTGAGTGGGTGAAATACAAGCAGAACGAGCGTTTTGATGTGTCTGAAAACTCTTCATTTGAAGTAAATTGCGAAACAGATGTAGCATATATCTGTTTCTACAATTAAAATATTTGAATGCCGGAGAGGTAGCCCCCGGCATTCAAATATTTAATTATCAATGTTAATCCTTTATCTATCGACACTCTCCTAAAACTAAAATTTTTGACTATCTTACATTCTCCATTAAAACTCAACCCATGACCCACGTTCTCATTCTCGGAGGCACGAACTTCATTGGCCGCAATCTCATCGAAAAACTAAAAAACTTCCCGCAATACGACCTTACCCTGTTCAACCGTCAGCAAACCGCCCCTGCCCTATTTCCGGATATCAAAACTATCAAAGGTGACATATCCTTATACCAACCCATCCTCCTTCAACTTCCCAAACGCGATCAACACGCCCGGCACCTGCTTCTCCTCCCTCTCATAACTCTCCAGATCAAAAAACCTTACCTCCCCTATCTCCGCCGAAGGCATCACCTCCTGCCTTAACTCATGCAAAAAACAATCCTGCTCCATCATCATATCCACCTCTCCAAATGCCGGCGCCGTTATATGATAATACCACTTCAACTCCTCCAAAGGAATTAATATATTCAACTCCTCCTGCACCTCCCGCTGCATAGCCGCCACTGCCGTCTCTCCTGCATCAATCTTCCCGCCCGGCAAGTACCACGCCTGCTTATTCTTACTAAAAGCCAATAATAACTTCCTGTTTTGGACCACCACCAATCCGGCTGTATATATACATTTCATCCCACAAAGATAAAATCAGAAGGTCAAAATCCACTATTCAAAACTGAAATTACATAAATCATCACTTGTATATACTGCAAATGAAAACTTAGATCCACTAATAGAAAACTGAACTATCAAAAGCCAGGTCAAAAATAAATTGATTGCCCACTTCAAAGAAGATAGATCACTGCCCTATTTTGCAGAGGCGATCATTTTATTTCCCAGAATAATTCCATACCTTTTCACTACTACAATATTTAACCCATGGCTTTAGACTTCACCCAACTAAACAAGGTATTATTCCTGAATGACCTCCATGACAATATTATTGACAGAGATATCGATGGTAGGACGATCACACAACTTTTTACCACTGCGTATATATTAAAACAACTAGCCGGCAAACCCATTGAAATTATTCTGAACGACAGAAGTAGTATTCCGATGGAAAAAAACTCATAACAAACACCAACAAAGGATTGGCCTGGATCGTACTACCATATACATGGGTATTCCAGATCGTGGTGCCGGCGCTCGCCCCCGTTGCTGATTATCTGCTTATAGGTACCTGTATCACAGGTAACTTCCAACTTGTTCCTCTATACCTGCTATATACTTTGCTGGATGTGACAATACCCGCTTATATCCTCTTAAAACAACAGAAAAAACCAGTATTACTTAAATGGCTGGCGTTGCAAAGGTTCTTACTCAGACATCTAATGTTTTGTGCTTTCATACAGATTATGGGGAAGAACAACAACGGCTGGAGTAAAAAACCGGCGGAAGTACCCATGCGACAGTTAATTGCCTTACCACCCTGGTTGCATCTGCATCTGGTAGTTCCAAAATTAATTATTCAGGCAACCCATCGGTGACTAAAAAAATAAGTGGTAGTGCGAAAGTGAGAAAAGCACACTAACTTATCAGACCAGCGTTTTTCTCCGGCCTGTTTATTTTTTCAATATATTTGGCTCCACACCAAATCACCAGTATGTTATATATCGCACTGATTCGGGAAGAAAAACAGCCCCACGATAATCGCGTCGCCTTTACTCCACAACAATGTCAATGGATTGCACATCACTACCCCCAGGTCACCATCGTCGTACAGCCCTCCCCATGGCGCTGCTACAAGGATGAAGAATATGAGAGAGCCGGCATCACGCTGTCAGAAGACCTGTCTCACTGCCAGATCCTGCTTGGTATTAAAGAAGTGCCTGCTGAAAAATTACTGCCAGGTAAGACATATTTATTCTTTTCTCATACACGGAAAAAACAACCACAGAACCAGCAGATGCTGAAAACCATCCTGGAAAAGAAAATCAACCTCATCGATTATGAATGCCTCGTCCATCCCGATGGACAAAGGATATTGGGGTTTGGTTTCTTTGCCGGCGTAGTAGGCGCCCACAATGGTTTGCTGGCTTATGGCCGGAAAACAGGCACGTTCTCACTCACACCGGTCTACGCCTGCCATGATTTTAAAGAACTGATCAACCATTATTTCGGCGCCAAACTACCACCGCTGAAGATTGTGATCACTGGTTCAGGCCGGGTGGCTGCTGGTACCCTGGAAGTAATGGGCTTACTGGGTATTAAATACCTGCCACCAGAAGAGTTCCTGATCAACTCCTACACCTATCCTGTATACACCCAGTTAAAAGCCGGGGAGCTCTACCTGAGAAAGTCCGATAAGACCTACGGCAGGGAAGATTTCCACCTGCACCCTGATCAATATGATTGCCGGTTTATGCCTTTTGTAACGGCATCGGATATTCTCATGAATGGGATCTATTGGGATGAACGCATCCCACCACTGTTCACCTGGGAAGATCTGGCGAAAAGCAACTTCAGGATCAAAGTGATTGCTGATATCACGGATGATACAAATGGATCCGTACCCTGTAACCTGGGTGACTGCACCATTGAGGAGCCGGTATATGGCGTGAACCGGCACACAAGGCAACAAACAGCCCCATACCTGCAGGATACTGTCGATATGATGTGTGTGAGCAATCTGCCAAATGAATTGCCAAGAGATGCCTCGCAGTATTTCGGAGATCAGTTGATGAAGTATGTATTTGATGATTTATTAAAGTCGGAGAGTACAATCATTCACAATGCAACTATTGCCACAAATGGGGCGCTTACAGAACGTTTTAGTTACCTGGAGGATTATGTATCACAATAAAGAAAAAGGCGTCTCAATCGTAATTGAGACGCCTTTTAAGTATATCTTTTAGGCACGCAGCCATTTCTTCATAGGAGGAAAATCTTCTTTGTCACCTTCCTTCGTCATCATGCCCACACTCTGTAACATTAATATTCCTATATAATCATTCATACGACAGCTTTCCATGATATCACTACTGCCACCCCTGTAACCTTCTTCATGAAAAACATAATCAGGGTCTATATCAAGGTGCAGGCAGGCCGCGTATGACCAGGCGATCGCCATAATCTCTTCGGCCTCCCTGTCTTTCCGCTTGATAATCGCATTTTCTGTTAAACGGGAGCGATCCTTAGTAGATACGACGGCAACATGGCCCGCTTCATGGAGTATATCTCCCGGGTATTTCAACGTATTCCTGTCGATAATGATAGTACCATTTTCAATCAGGAAACCCGGTAAAAAACTATCGTCGCCTAAACTCCTGAATATTGTTTGAATGCCGATAGCATTCAGGAAGGTAATACATTTCTCAAATGTGACTATGTCATCATGTTCATTATTATTCATATTCGCGGAAGATACGAATAACCACTGGAAATACCCGTCCAAAGATTATAATGCAAAGAGCGTGTATCAAAAATCAGATACACGCTCTTTTAATTCGGACACCTGGTGGAGAAAATTTTCGTACATCCAATTCTCATGGACTTCCTGTAACTTATGTTATATCCCTTTAAATTCGGACACCTGGTAGAGAGTATTTTCATACATTCAATTCTCATGACCTTCCTGTTACTTATGTTATATCCCCTTTAAATTCGGATACCAGATGCAACCAGATTCCCATTTATGCCATCCTCAGGAGTTCCATTTATTTATGATATCCATTAATTATTATTCGCATTGAATATCGTCTGTGTCGGATAGGCAAACTGAATACCACGCTTCGCAAACTCTCTGAAAATAGCCAGGTTGATCACCTGTTGTATATCCATATACTTATTATAATCACCTGTCAGTACATTGTACACCACCTCAAATTTCAGACTATACGCCCCATAAGTCGCAAAATGCGCCCTGTCAAATGCAATGCCTTCCTGGGCGGTGATGATCGTTTTTAAAATAGCAGGTATCTCTTCTAACACATCGGCAGGAGTTTCATACACCACATCCAGCACAAATGCAATCCTGCGCTTCTCCATTCTTTTGAAGTTGTGAATGCGTGAGTCTGTCAATTGCTTGTTAGAAAAGATCATTTCCTCACCACTGGTGCTACGGATACGGGTTGTCTTTACACCGATCTCCATCACCGTGCCACTCTTGTCTCCTACCAGTATTGCATCACCTATCTCGAAAGGTCTGTCAAAGAAGATCACGAAATAACAAAACAAATCACTCAATATGTTCTGTGAAGCCAGTGCAATAGCCACACCACCAATACCCAAACTCGTGATGATCGTTGTCACATTGTACCCGAAATTATCCAGCAGGAACACGATCGCAATACACCATAATACAAGGTTGATGATCATCAATATCCCCTTCACTTCACTCCTTTTTGCATCTGCATAGGATCGCTTTTGTAAATAAGAGAGCAATGCATATTCGATGAGCATTGTCAACATCCGCAACACGAAAAAGGTATTGATCAATATCATCACACCATGCATTCCATTCGCCAGCTTTACCGGCAATGTGAGGTAATGAATACCACCATAAATCACCGAGATATACAGCGCCGGCATTATGGCCCGGTCTATGACGCTGATGATAAAATCATCTACTGTATTGACGGTTTTTTCCGCCCATTTTCTTAACCTGTGTAATACGATACTTTTGATAATGCGGAGTGCTATCAACCCAATTACGATAACTCCAAACGCGATGATATAGGCATACAAAGTATTCCCCCAAAAGATCTGATTTAAACCTTCCATGCTGTGATGTTCTAACTAAATTTATAAATACAAATAATAAGGCTGTAACAATGCCTTGAATGCCGCTGTGTAATCATTGCCTGCTTCCTTAATGGCCATTACTTCTTCATCGCGGGGTGTTTCTTCCCGGCCGAAAATAGCGATGGTGCGGAATTTGTCATGATTTACACTTTGCTTTACGTGTAGTACTTTGCGGGAATAAAATCCTTTTTGTGTGGCTAATACTTCAAAAGTGGCATAAGGCTTATAGGGTAACAAAACGGAGAAAACGCCTGATAAAGACAAATTTTTATCAATCACATCCAGTAATGCTGAGTAATTCAACGTGGTGGTGTGCATGGCCTGATTTCTTAATTGATCAGGACTTTTTAAGTCTGATTCATAAAAAGGAGGATTGGTGATAATGAGGTCGTATTTTACCTCCAATGATAATGTGCGGGCATCACCGGTTAGGATATTTAATTTTGAAGCCCAGGGAGATTCGGCAAAATTTCGTTTTGCCTGGCCTGCGGCCGCAACATCGAGTTCGATGGCAGTAATAGACGCTTCGCTAAATCTTTGCGCAAGCATCAGACTCAATAATCCCGTACCTGCCCCAATATCTAAAATACGAGGCGCCGGTAAAACTTTCCCTGAAGAAATATCAGCACTTACAAATGCCTTCCCTGAAGTAAGATCAGCACTCACCGCCTCTTTTTGTTGTGGAACGCCTCCACCAAACAATCCCTCTTCTACTACATACCAACCCGTATACGCCCCCTGCAAACAGGCATCTGTGCACACTTTCATGGCACAATCTTCCTGATTCACCGTAAACTCCTTGAAACGAAAAAATTGATTCGCCATACTTAAAATGCTGCTCTTGCACCTGGTACCGCATCCAGTCCTACAAACTCCTTTGCCTGGTATTTATAATATGCAGTGATCGCGATCATAGCTGCATTGTCCGTACAATATTCAAACTTAGGAATGTAAGTATTCCAGCCAAACTTCCCGCCATAGGTTTGCAACGCCAATCTCAAACCTGAGTTCGCACTCACTCCACCGGCAATGCCGATCTCTTTTATACCCGTCTCCTTCGAAGCCTTCACCAGTTTATTCATGAGAATACTAACTATCCTGTGCTGAATAGACGCACATATATCCGCCATATTTTGCTGCACAAAATCAGGATCCAGCCTGGTTTTTTCCTGCAGGAAATAAAGAATAGCCGTCTTCAGCCCGCTAAAACTGAAATTTAGCTCAGGGATCTGTGGCTCAGGGAATTTAAACCGGGTCGGGTCCCCCAGTTTCGCATATTTATCAATCAAAGGACCACCCGGATAAGGCAAACCCAGTAATTTCGCACTCTTATCAAATGCCTCTCCTGCTGCATCATCCATGGTTTCTCCAATCACTTTCATTTGCAGCGGACTATCTACCCGCACAATTTGTGTGTGCCCACCAGATACCGTGAGACACAAAAACGGAAATGAAGGAATGGGATCTTCGATGAAATTGGCCAGCACGTGGGCCTGCATATGGTGAACGGCAATGAGCGGTTTATTCAGCGCCAGCGCCAGTGACTTGGCAAAACAACTACCTACCAGCAGTGCACCGATCAGGCCGGGAGCCTGGGTGAAAGCAATGGCGTCCAGTTCGTCCTTACGTATACCTGCCTGTTTAAGGGCATAATCTACCACCGGAACGATATTTTCCTGGTGAGCACGGGAAGCCAGTTCCGGCACTACACCACCATATTGCTCATGAATAGTCTGGTTAGCTATATAATTGGAAAGGATCTTTCCATCTACCAGTACAGAAGCACTGGTTTCATCACAAGACGACTCTATCGCGAGTATTTTTACTGACATGGATGCAAAACTAAAAAGAAAATCCGCTTCTGCCTAAAGGCGAAGCGGATTTTTGAAGGGGACATCCTTCTATCTGAATGAAATCTTCTATCAGCGTGAATTCTTCTATCTGAGTGAGATTTCTATCTGAATAAATCTTCTATCTGAATGAAATTTCTATCCGAATTGAATTTTCTACCTGAACAAAAGTCACGTCACGTACTCCTGATCGCTACCACCGGGTCCAGCTTCGAAGCCGACCAAGCCGGAATAAACCCGGCTATCACCCCCACCACCGTACTCACACTCAATCCTATTATAATATTCTTCAGCGTCAGCGCCACCGGAAAAACATCAAACATATTCAACACCAACGTAATCATGTACACCAGCAACAAACCCAATCCACCTCCCACCAGGCACAACATAATCGCTTCCAGCAAGAATTCCATCAAAATCACCTTCTTCCTGGCCCCAATGGCTTTCTTCAACCCAATGATATTCGTCCGTTCCTTCACCGTCACAAACATAATATTCGCAATCCCAAACCCACCTACTATCAGCGCAAACATCGCTATTATAATCCCTCCTATATTGATCTTGACAAAGATACTTTCCAGGTTCCCGGACGCCGATGTAATCTCATTCAATGAAAAATCATCTTCCTCCGTAGGCCGCAACCGGCGAATAGCCCGCATTACCCCGGTCAGCTCATCCTTCATCTCTTTTACGGATACCCCCGGCTTTGCCTTTACCGTTATAAACGGATCTCCATACAACCGCTCATCTACCACCGTTTTGCCAAAGGCATACGGCACCATCACTGTATTATCATAATTGATAGCATCCATACCAGAACCTTTTTTCTTCAGTACCCCAATCACCTTAACTGGCCTGCCCGCTACCCGGATCACCTTGCCCAGGGCCGCCTCCGGACTCCCAAACAATCCATCCCAGATATTTCCTCCCAGGATGGCCACATTCGCCCCGTCATTCTCCTTGCCGGCAAAATACCGGCCTCCAATGATCTTCAGGGACTGAATTTTAATATAATCTTCTGTAACGGGTAGGAACTCCACCCCTTCCATAGATTCGCTTTTATAATCTATCCGCTTATTGCCAGATGAAAATGCAAATGCCGCAAACTGCACTGTATGGGTCTTTTCCGTCATATATCGCAGCTCTTTGTACTCAGGCTGCGGACGGTTCACAAATTTCCACCACGGCATATCCGGACCGCCATCCCATGGCCACTTCTGGATAAAGATCACATCAGAACCCAAGGCTTCCAGGCCTTTGCGGATATTACTTTCCAAACTATTTGTTGCAGTAAAAACAGCGATGATACAGAATATACCAATTGTGATTCCTAAAAGAGATAAAAACGTACGGAGCTTGTTCATTCTGAGCTCCTGGGCCGCCATTTTCAGGCTACTCCATAATATTTTAATCGTGGCAATCATAGCGTTGTGGCAATCATAGATTAAATGTAAAGTAATGATAAATTGTGAGATTACATCCATTTCACAATTCATTCGTACCTTTGCACACATTTTTGGTACAAACGCATATGAAGTACGCAAGCGAAATCAATAAACGAAAGACATTTGCTATTATAGCCCACCCGGATGCCGGTAAAACCACCCTGACGGAAAAATTCCTGCTCTTTGGTGGCGCCATCCAGACTGCGGGCGCCGTAAAGTCTAACAAGATCAAGAAACATACGACCTCCGACTTTATGGAAATCGAACGGCAGCGTGGTATCTCCGTAGCCACCTCCGTGATGACTTTCGAATACCGGGATATGCTGATAAACCTGCTCGATACCCCGGGTCACAAGGACTTCGCAGAAGATACCTACCGTACCCTGACCGCAGTGGACAGCGTTGTGCTGGTCATCGACTGTGTAAAGGGGGTGGAAGAGCAGACAGAACGCCTCATGGAGGTATGCCGTATGCGCGATACCCCGGTGATCATCTTTGTCAATAAGATGGACCGTGACGGTAAAAACCCATTCGACCTGCTGGATGAGCTGGAAGAAAAACTGCGTATCAAGGTTCGCCCTCTGAGCTGGCCTATTAACGGCGGTACAGACTTTAAAGGGGTGTATAACCTGTACAATAAGAGCTTTGTATCCTTTGCGCCTAACAAGAAAGCAACAGATGATGATATCGTTCCACTGTCTGACCTGACAAGTGATTTTATCGATCAGACTTTCAATGCAACGGATGCAGCACAGCTGCGTAACGATGTGGAACTGATTGAAGGTGTGTACGATACCTTTGAGAATACGGAATACCTGGAAGGGAAAATGGCGCCTGTTTTCTTTGGTAGCGCCGTGAATAACTTCGGGGTGAAAGACCTGCTCGATACCTTCGTGGAGATCGCCCCTACACCAAGAGATCGTGAATCAAGCACCCGTCCTGTTCCGGTGGCGGATGATAAATTCAGTGGTTTTATCTTTAAAATTCACGCGAACCTCGATCCGAGACACCGCGATCGTATCGCGTTTTTACGTGTGTGTTCCGGTAAGTTTGAGCGGAATAAATTCTTCCACCATGTAAGGTTAGATAAGGATGTGCGATTCAGTAACCCTTACACCTTCCTGGCACGGGAAAAGAATGTGGTAGATGATGCGTATCCGGGTGATGTGGTTGGTTTGTTTGATACGGGCAACTTTAAGATTGGAGATACGCTGACGGAAGGTGAGAACTTCTATTTTACAGGTATTCCAAGCTTCTCTCCTGAGTTGTTTAAGGAGGTGGTGAATAAGGATCCGATGAAGACAAAACAGTTGGAGAAAGGGTTGAGACAGTTGACGGATGAGGGTGTGGCGCAGTTGTTTACACAGCATGGTGGTAATCGTAAGATTATTGGTTGTGTGGGTGATCTGCAGTTTGAGGTGATACAGTATCGTTTGTTGCAGGAGTATGGAGCGTCTTGTATGTTCAATACTTTGCCTTTTTATAAGGCGTGCTGGATTACAGGGGATAAGGCGAAGGTAGAGGAGTTTATAAGGTTTAAACAGGCGAATGTGGTGGAGGATAAGGATGGACACCTGGTTTATCTGGCACAGAGTGAGTGGTATTTGAATACAGAGCGGACAAATAATCCGGAGGTGGAGTTTCATTTTACTTCTGAAATTCATAAATAAATTTTGGGCGATTGTGTTGCGTGCGAAGCACGCAACACAATCGCCGGGCGGGCATTTGAGGTGAGCAGAGCTCACCTCAAAATGCCCGCAAAAAAATAGCCGCATCCTGTGATCAGGCGCGGCGTTATAATAAATTGTACGACCAACTCAAATGAAGTACAATTGCAGACTGTCCTTAGACTTGTAAAACAACAAGGCAAAGCTATTACAGCTTTGCCTTTGTTATTTATACATTTGGGAAATAGATTTACGCAAGTGGGAAATCCATTATTTCCTTTTGTACTCCAATATGATCTCACTGAATGTCTTCTCCTTCTCCCCTTTATAATGAACTTCCAGTTCATCCTCCTTCTTCCACTTATATACTATCTTCTGCGGATAATCACACTCCGGGTTTTCTGCCACAAAACCATTAGCTTGTATCACCGTTACCTTGAACGGTACCGGCTTCCCACTCTTTGGATCCGACACGGCCACAATACTGAAATACAAATCCTTCCCACTTTTCACCATTTGCATATGATCCATCTCTACACTATCCTTACCGGTTATACGATGTGTCACTCCCTGCCAGGTATTCTCATCCAACTTTGTCCAATACTCTGTAAAAGTACTGTGCTTTGTAGGCATACGCCAATACCCCAGTATATGATCAACGTACTTAAAGTCGGCCGGCTTTACCTGGGCAAAACTGTTATTGCAAAACAATAACAGCAGCAGGTATTTACTGTGGTACCACAGCTTCTTCCCCATACATTTGTGGTTTAAATTTTAGCGATGGCGATGGCAGGAAAGGTCCTATATTTAACGCCGCCCATTTCTCATCTACTTTACGGATCGTCTCGTCATCTGCAACGACGATATTGGGCCAGTCACGCTCAAAACCATCCAGCAGCCTGGTTTTCAGGGTTCCATCCATGCCTACGCCCGCCCATTCTTTACCAGGCTTGCCAGGTACAGGGTTGCGTACTACGAAGCTATCTCTTCTTGGATCCAGGTTATTACAGAAGCGCCACAGGGTAGTTGCCAGATCACTGACATCCACGGTGTGCTCTACAAAAATGATCATCTTGATGCCCAGCATTTCAGGCAGTGCATACAGCTGTTCATTCAGTTCCTTGATATGCAGCGGACGTGCTTTTTGTACGGCAACAAATAAACAAGGAATATCCATGGCCAGCAGACTATCATTGATCCCTTTGATTTCAGGGAAACGTTTTTGCAGTTCTTCTTTATTGATACCGGCAGGTTTGATATCCTGTAAGTGGCTATCCAGAATTTCTTCGTCGTATTTGGTAGTCGCGTCGATACACATCTTACCACCAAAGCCCATTTTAGAGCAGGAGTGGTCCAATACATCCATCGGACCCTGGCTGAAGTAGATGTCTGTACCAGGGTTCAGATGCTTAAACATATATTGCGCCAGTGCTTTGTAATCACTGATAGTAGTGTGCTGATCGGCGACAACAAGGATTTTGTTGAACATCATCTGTCCCGCGCCCCACATAGCATTCATCACTTTCTGCGCCTGACCGGCATAGTCTTTCTTAATCTTGGAAATCACCAGGTTATGGAATACCCCTTCTACCGGCATTTCCATATCGATCATTTCAGGTACCATGGCCATTTTGATAGGCGCAAGGAAAATTCTTTCTGTCGCTTTACCGAGGTAAGCATCTTCCTGGGGAGGGATACCTACAATGGTAGCGGGATATACAGCATCTTTACGATGAGTGATAGCGGTAACATGGAAACGAGGGTACCAGTCTGCCAGGGAGTAGTAACCGGTATGGTCACCAAATGGTCCTTCCCAGATCAGGTCTTCTTCCGGATCTACATATCCTTCTATTACGAAGTCAGCATCAGCAGGCACTTCGATATCTGGCTGAGAGATACATTTTACCAGTTCTACTTTCTGCTTGCGCAGGAAACCCGCCAGCATGTATTCATCCACATTTTCAGGAAGTGGTGCCGTAGCGGAATAGGTATATACAGGATCACCACCGAGTACAACGGCTACCGGCATGCGTTTTTTCAGTGTCTTGTATTCGTTGTAGTGTTTGGCGGATACTTTGTGTTTATGCCAGTGCATACCGGTCATCTGGCCATCAAATACCTGCATACGGTACATGCCGACGTTGCGGATACCGGTGTGCGGGTCTTTGGTGTGGATGACAGGGAGGGTGATGAATGGACCACCATCTTTAGGCCAGCACTGGATAACCGGAATTTTGGTAAGGTCCGGGTTGGACATGATCACTTCCTGGCAGGCGCCTTTGCCGCTGACTACTTTTGGCATCCAGCTGGCGAATTGGCCGAGTTTAGGGAGCATGGCCAGCTTATCGAGAATGCTTTCTTTTGGTTTGGAAAGCATTTTGAAGAGGTCTTCGATCTGGTGGGCTGTATCGTCTAATTCATTGACACCCAATGCCAGGCACATCCTTTTGTAGCTCCCCATGGAGTTCATGAGAACGGGAAAGTCTGTGCCGGTGTTTTCAAAAAGGAGGGCCTTACCCCCACCAGGGGATTTGCTGACGCGGTCAGTGATTTCGGATATTTCCAGGATTGGGTCTACGAAGGTTTTGATACGGACCAGTTCTCCAGCCTTTTCCAGTGTGTCTATGAAGTGTTTTAGATTCTTATATGCCATACGGAGATTCGAAAATTTATGCGAAGGTAAACCCAAAATAAATACTTTTGCCTCCGGCAAAAGTATTTATTTTGATGACGATGACGCTGTGGGCTGGCCTGCCAAAGGCAATCCCCCCACCCTCAAACCACAACCACTTCTCCTTCAAACCACAACCACTTCTCCCTCAAACCACAACCACTTCCCCCTCAAGCCACAACCACCTCTCTCTCAAACCACAACCACTTCCCCTTCAAACCGAAATCACCCTCCCTCAAGCCAAAATCACCTCACTCTCAAACCAAACTCATCTCCCCTTAAAACATTAATCATCCCCCAATAACAAAAAAGGCCGTCCTCCTTTGAGAACAGCCTTTACCTTAATGATATATCGATTATAAGCTAATACTTGCATTAACTACCACTCTTGGCCTTTTCACATATACAACTTCAGCTGGTGGCGGTGGTGCCGGCGTATAAACTACTACTGGCGCAGGCGCTGGTGCACATACTGCTACTGGTGCTGGCACTGGAACCACCCTCACACCCGGACGGCAATCATAATAAGCACCACGATAACTCTTACTGCAATCCTCCCAACGACCAGCATGAACCCGATAACCTCTTCCATACCCGTTTCCACGATGTACATTTTGTGCCATTGCACTTACAACGGTTCCTCCCATCAGCAGCATCATTATTACTATCTGTTTCATACTGTTTGATTTAGTTTTTGGTAAAATAGATTGGAATTAAAATATAGGAATTATAATATATACTTAAACGTTAAAAGTGGCATTTAAAGTGTGCACTGGCGCGGCAACATTATTATACACATGGTGGTTATAACGATGCTGTCTGTGACGAACCACATGATGATGACGATGATGTATCACCCGATGTGGTCTGTGCGGCCTGTGACGCGGTCTTGGAGGATGCGGCCTGTGATGTCTCGCAAAATGCGGATGCGGCGGCCTGGGTGGCTTAGGAGGCTGGGCGTTCGACACTACGAAGCCTCCTAAAATAAATACGATTACAAATAATATCTTTTTCATGATCCTAACAGTTTAGTAAGTAAATTAAAGTTAGCGCGATCGGATCTTCATGAGGAGAATGGTAAAAAATAACAGGGAGGAAAAGCGTACAACCATCATAGTTCTTATCTTATTCGTTACTCTCTCCGCGATTTCTGAATTCGTTCGCTCAATGATCAGTTGCACATCACTTTCTCTTTTTCCTGTATTGCTTATGAAATTTCAAGAAGTATGCCAAAAACTATATTCCCTGAAGATCGTTGACCAGCACCAACTTACACTTACTAAAACTTTGGACAGTTTGAAACTTTCTGCTTCTTCCAGTGATTATATGGACCACTACCTCCACCAAAACGGTACGCCAGTGTAAATCCGGTAAACACATACCAGTCATCATACTTCTGCGAACCTCTTGGAAATCCTTCGGTAGGATACGCCCCTGAACCCCTATAGGCATAGCGAACAGTATTAGGACCATATGCTGCCAGCAACGTATTATAGTCTGCGTAACCCTTGCTCACATCATCCAGGTAGTCTGTAAATGTTTTACGTAATCCTATTTCAAAACCTGCTACCAGGTCGTCACGAATCAGGAATTTTACACCTGCACCAAATGGAATGGAAATACTTCTCAGGTTATACTGCTTACGGTCAGGATACTGTGCAAGCCCCTGCCCTTCTGTGTTCAGACCTCTCAGCTTTACTATGTCGCCACTGCTATCGCGGGTGGTAGGATAAAAACTGAATACACCAACACCGCCAAATACATATGGTGTCCAACCCTTGTCGTCTATATCAAATAAATTCAATTCAACTCTGACATGAAACTCCATGATAGGTGAACGGAAACTCAGGTTCCTGTCTTTCAGGTCTGCTCTCCTGTTAGTGCTATCTGCCCCGGCTATGCGCGCATAAGTAAACCCTGCGCCCAATGTGACGTGCGGACTGAGATCCCGCTTGGCAAACAATCCGATGTGATACCGGGTATATCCCATATCCACCCGTGATTGTGATAAATCACCACTGTAATTACTGATCCCTAATGCACCACCAACCTGCCAGTACTGTCCAAAAACGGCAAAGGGGAGACAAACAAATAAAGTAGCTAGTACCTTTCTGGAAATAACATTCATAAAATGGTTTCTCAATGCAATTAGATTTGGCATCAACTTTCGTGATTGATTAACGACCTTTTTTCATCGCATTTCGATAGGTATTGCTAAGGGGTATCAGGACATTGTTTTATAACGAAGGAGACTGGCATAAAATTGTAAAGCAGGCATTCTCATTCTAAACAACGGCCGCTAAAATAAGACTTTTTTGCAGGCTGAACAACTAACTCAGCAAATATCAAATACTCAAATATTATTTGTAGAGCCAGCGAATAAAGAATTACACATAGATCAAAACACTCACATATTATCTTTAAATGCTCAGTGTCAGCGGATTTAAACGTTTATATTTGTTGAAACGTTTTTTTTATTATCTGCAGCTAATACCTTACTTTCGAATAGTATCAATTTATCATAAAATACTATTTGTTTTTTGGATAAAATGATCGGTTACAACAAACCTCATTTAGCCCTTATCGATCGCTCTTTCTTTAAAAGTTCAGCTATGAAACAAAAACCTTCCGCTCAGGAGCAAATGGAGCTGTTAGCACTAAAAGCACTGTGTTTTGCTGATGATCATGTCTCGGATTCTTTCGAGATGAAACACGTATCTGACTGGCTCGGAATTTCCTACTCCTATTTTTACCACAGTTTTACGCAGGTGATTGGAGAGCCCTACTGGCAATATGTAAAACGTCACCGGCTGGAACTCTCTGCAGGGTTGCTCAGGCATAGCGGATATAATGTCAGCGAGATTTCAGAACGAACCGGTTACGCTACTGTAGCGGCATTTACAAAAGCATTTACCCAGTATTATGACAAGAGTCCACGTGGTTTCAGGAAAATCCCTACCCTTCCGAATGAGCAACGTACGCTACATTTAGTAGATGCGATTGTGAAAGCATTTAATAAGAAAGGTGATAACTTAACTTCGTATTTTAATTTTGAGCGGACGGAGAAGGAGTACCTGCCGGATAGCATGTTATACTATACGATCTTATCCAGGGGCCAGGATCCGATAGCCCAGATGATCATGAAGATGACAAGAGAGGAGATCCGTTTGCGCAGGATACTGCAGGCACAGGAGTTACCACAGGCAAAGGTGATAACGAGTACGCTTGATTCTGTACCGGTCACTTCGTATGAACAAATGAGCATATTTGCAGGGATCTTTTTGCCCAGCAAAGATGTTACTTCCGGCTTTATGGAGGTGGTGATGAAAGAAAACCTGATGGCTAAAAGGATACCGGCCGGCCATTATATTAAACTACCCGTGCCTATAGATTTTGCCATGGCAGGGATACCGATGTATGAGTTTATAGACCGGTATGTGAAAGAAGGTGTATTTAAGATGAGCGGAAACCATTTCTTTATTTCTATGGTAGGGCCGAATCAGTGTGAGATCTTTATTCCTTATATGAAGCAGTTATTATAATGCATAAAACCACAAATAAAAAAGGATTTGCCCTACGGCAAATCCTTTTTTATTTGTGGTTTGGCCAATTTATTGCTCTTTTTTACCTTCCTTTATAAAAAATCTACACAACCATCCCATGAATGAAGTAAAGCTACCCTTTAATGCAAGACTAGCCTTCACCCTCCTCTCCGTCATCCTGCTGATGTACATCGCCAGATTAGGACACGAGCTGCTAGTTCCGCTGGCCTTCGCTTTTCTGATAGCTATCATGCTCCTCCCCGTTGCCAGTATTCTCGAAAAATGTCGCTTTTCAAGAGCCATGGCCGCCCTTACCTGCATCATATTAATCGTCATCATCCTCTTTGGAATAAGCATGATCCTTGCTTCTCAAATGGGCTCATTTGTTGCCGATTTTCCACACTTACAACAACAATTGCTTCATACTATCACCGACCTTCAGGCCTGGATCAATATGAAATTTCATATTGACGCCGCCCGCCAGATGGATTATTTAGAGCAACTGGCCATGGGCACTTTAGGCTCTGCCACTACTTTTGTGAGCACGACCTTATTGTCTTTATCTTCCCTGTTGATCTTTATCATTTTCGTACTATTATATACGTTCTTCCTGCTGCTCTATCGTTCCTTACTGGTCACTTTCCTCATCACCGTGTTCGATGCCAAACACCGCGAGACCTTGCTCAGCGTGATTGTTGAAACACGCCTGATCATCAAAGGATACGTTACAGGCCTGATGATTGAAATGGTGGTAGTCGCCGTCGTAAACTGTACCCTCTTCTGGATATTGGGTATCAAGTATGCGACACTGTTAGGCATCATGGCCGCTATATTTAATATCATTCCTTACCTGGGTATTTATGTGGCCACGATCATTTCCATGTTGCTCACGTTGACGAACAGTTCACTGGGCACTACGATACAGGTAGGTGTTGGTCTGCTTGTCGTACACTTCCTGGATAGCAATGTCCTACTGCCACGCATCGTAGGCAGCAAGGTAAAGATCAACGCACTTGTCACCATCCTCGCAGTCGTATGCGGCAACCTGCTATGGGGCGTTCCAGGCATGTTCCTCGCTATTCCGTTCATTGCAATTTTGAAAATTATTTTTGAGAATATCGATCAAATGAAGCCGTGGGCCATTTTACTGGGTGATGTAACACTTAAAAAAGTGAAAGTGCGCCGGAAAAATTAAGCATGAATAATCTACATAAAGAGGTGGAGGTTCCAGTGTTGGTAGCAGATGATTTACTCCTGCGACCCATCAGTGAAAAGGATATCGCCGCATTGTTCAATTTATTTTCGTCGGAAAAGGTGACCCGTTTTATGGATATAGAACGATTCATCAATGTATCCGAGGCAGCACAGTTAGTCGCCTTTTTCAGGGAAAAACTGTTGAGTGGGGAAGGTATGCGCTGGGGCATTTATCAACCCGACAATGATACACTGATCGGCACCTGTGGATTGCATCATATCAATAAAACACATTATAAAGCAGAGATGGGCTATGACCTCCTCCCCGCCTTCTGGGGCAAGGGCATAATGACCGCCTCGCTGAACCGGTTGCTCCAATATGCTTTTGAGGAACTGGCATTGAACCGCATAGAAGCCGTAGTAGATCCGGATAATAAATTATCTATTCTCCTCCTGAAGCGATTAGGGTTCCAACAGGAAGGACTGCTAAGACAGGCATTTTTCCAGAAAGGGCAATTTGTGGATGCTTATATGTTTAGCCTCCTGTCCGGCGACTACAATTACGAGTTACATTATTAAATTACAAACGGCCCCGAAAGCCCGCTGTTGCAACAAGCAATAGCGGGCTTTCGGCATTTAAGGTCGGCCAGGCTTTCATCCAGACAGGAATAAGCAAACAACCTTAGGTGAAAAAGTAAGGTAACCCCACCATAAACTGCTAATGACCCGTAGGTATCCCGTAGATAACCCGCCTCTATATAGATGCGGGATATTGGCGGGTTATAGGCGGCTTATGGGCGGGTTATAGGCGGGTTATCCCCGGCGAAGACCTATGGACGTGCAATAGCTGGGATAGTCCAACAGGATATAGATGGGATAAGGGTTTCCACAGGGGTATTTCAGCATACCATGAGCATCACGCCAAAGGAATTGACATGGGATGAGGCGTTCCACGGGGGGTATTTCAGCATTTTTGGCGTTACAAACACCCTTATCATTCCTTTCCAAAAACTTTATATTTTTGCTCCCATGCAATTCAGAAACGCCACCACCCTCGACATGCCGGCTATTGTAGCCATTTACAACAGCACCATCGCAGGCCGTATGGTCACCGCCGACACAGAACCTGTATCCGTAGAAAGCCGAATGCCCTGGTTCAATGTTCACAACCCGGAAAAACGCCCTTTATGGGTAGTAGAAGAAAATGGAATCATGATAGGCTGGGTGAGCTTCCAGTCCTTTTATGGCCGGCCGGCCTACGACGGTACCGCCGAAATCAGTATCTATTTAGATGAGAATCAACGAGGTAAAGGTTATGGCAAAAAAATACTGGAATACGCCATGGCACAATGCCCGACCATCGGCATAAAATCGCTGCTGGGATTTATCTTCTCCCACAATGAGCCAAGTATTAAATTATTTGAGAAACTGGGTTTCACTTCCTGGGCACATCTGCCCAACATCGCCGTACTGGATGGCGTAGAAAGAAGCCTGGATATTTTAGGAAAGCGGATTTACTAAAACGACAATCTTATATACACACCTTCGGGCGCCGCTGATAATATGGTCAGCGCGCTCGACCTCCACCCCATCACCCATCAGGTTTTTAAAAGTCCTGAGTTCTGATTTACAGATGTTTGCACAATTCAGGGCGGCATTACAGATCGGACAGTGGTTTTCTATAAAGAAATAACCTCCTTCTCCATCTTCTGCCCACTCCGCCAGGTATCCTTCCCGGGTACGCAGGGCGGCAAATGCTTCCAGCTTATCTGCTACATCAGTAATACCCGACAGGGCATTAAAATATTTTTCATGTTGCTGCTGTTCCCGGGCAGCCACGACTTTCTCGAGGGCATCTTCGCCCAGCTCCACTTTGATCGTCTCTAATAATTGTAAGGTAAATTCTGCATGCGTATCAGGAAAATGGGCATGCCCCACCGGCGTCAGATCCCAGATCTGTACCGGACGTCCAACCCCCTTTGATGTCGTTACCGACATCACCAGTCCTTCTTCTGCCAGTTTCAGCAGTTGCAGCCGGGCGCCTTCTCCTGTAATATTCAAAGCAGCCGCCAACATAGCGGCCGACTGAGGCCCCTTCGTTTTCAGTAACTGCAAAAATCTATCTGCAGTCGCTTTCGTGATGGGTTTATAATTTTCCAAGTATTTACTTGTTTTATTCTCAAATGTCGTAATTTTGTGGGAGACAAAAAAAATTTGTTGCGATAATCAACGAGCTCCACGGCTTAAAAGCCCTGCTGCTTAACTATAAACAAAAGGACATAGATGAACGTCTTGATCTTCAATGGAACGATGGACACCGCTCCTTATACCACGGCTAACAGACTGTCTGCCTATTTTGAAGAACTGTTCCGCCAAAAAGGCTTCTCTACAGAAGTATTTAGTCCCAAAGGCGGTCACATACCGTTCTTTGAATATCCGAAAGGCGATATGCCTGAACCCGTTAAGGCCATGTGCGATGCCTTTTGCAAAGCAGATGTATTCGTATGGCTGACTCCTCTCTACCATGGAAGTATGACCGGGGTCATGAAAAATGCACTGGACTGGTTAGAAATGACGAGCAAACTCAGTAATCCATATTTAACCGGAAAGGTCGTAGCTTTGGTGTCCTGGGGAGATGGCCATCAGGCCATGCAGGGTATCAACGCGATGGATTCCGTAGCGAAAGCATTGAGAGCGTGGGTATTACCTTACTCCGTTCCCATTATGAAAGAACACCTGTATACCGCTGACGGAAAAGATTTTACCGAGCCATACAAGAATAAGTTCGATAGACTGGTCTCCCTGTTAGGAGAAGCACAGGTTTTGAAACACATAAAGTAATAGGTTAATATCATAAAAAAGGAAGCATTATGATAACAGTATCAGATAAAGCTAGCTTATATATTAAGGACTTGATGATCAAGGAAAACCATGCAGCTGACACCTTTGTGCGCGTAGGCGTAAAGGGAGGCGGTTGTTCAGGCCTGGAATATGTACTGAAATTTGAGGAGTCTGAAAAACAGGAAGGCGATCAAATCTTTGAAGATAAAGGTGTTAAGATAGTAGTACAGATGAAAAGCCTCTTGTATCTTTACGGTACAGAATTAGACTATAGTGACGGTCTGAACGGTAAAGGGCTTTTCTTTAACAATCCAAATGCTACCCGTACATGTAGTTGTGGCGAGAGCTTCGCTGTATAATATTAAATAAAAACAGGAGGCCCACAACCTTAATTAATCCGGAAAATGAGAAATAGCAACGAAATAATTGACGACATAGCCAACAAGGAATACGAGTTTGGCTTCACCACCGACATCGAGATGGAAATGGCACCCGTTGGGCTCAACGAGGATACCATTCGCTACATCTCAGCTAAAAAGGAAGAACCAGAATGGCTCCTTCAATGGCGCCTGAAGGCATTCGCTGCCTTCCAGAAAATGCAGTGGCCAGCATGGCAGCACTTTAAAATGCCGGAAATAGACCTCCAGAAGATTTCTTTCTATGCCGCTCCAAAAAGAAAATCATTACAAAGCCTGGATGAAGTTGATCCTGAAATCCTGGCGACCATGGAGAAACTGGGTATCCCCCTGAATGAGCAGAAAGCGCTCTCCGGTGTGGCTGTGGACGTGGTGTTCGATAGCGTATCCGTTGCTACTACTTTCCGCGAAAAATTAGGCGAACTCGGTGTCATCTTCTGCTCCTTTGGTGAAGCAGTACGTGAACATCCAGACCTGGTAAAAGAATACCTGGGTACCGTAGTTCCTCACTCTGACAACATCTTTGCCGCGCTGAATGCAGCAGTATTCTCCGATGGCTCATTTGTATATATTCCAAAAGGCGTACGCTGTCCGATGGAACTGAGCACCTACTTCCGTATCAATGCGGAAAATACCGGTCAGTTCGAACGTACCCTCATCATTTGCGACGATAATGCCTACGTAAGTTATCTCGAAGGCTGTACGGCTCCACGCCGCGATGAAAACCAGCTGCACGCTGCAGTTGTGGAACTCGTTGCGCTGAACCATGCAGAGATCAAATACTCTACTGTTCAAAACTGGTATCCCGGTGATAAAGATGGTAAAGGTGGTATTTACAACTTCGTAACCAAGCGTGGTATCTGTAAAGGAAATAGCAGCAAGATCTCCTGGACACAGGTAGAAACCGGCTCCGCTATCACCTGGAAATATCCAAGTGTGATCCTGCAGGGCGATGATGCTGAAGGCGAATTCTATTCCGTAGCAGTAACCCGCAACAAGCAGATTGCTGATACCGGAACCAAAATATATCACCTGGGTCGCAACACCCGCAGCCGTATCATTTCAAAAGGTATTTCTGCAGGTACCAGTGATAATACCTATCGCGGTCTTGTACAGGTAGGTCCACGCGCTGCCAATGCACGTAACTTTACCCAGTGCGACTCCCTGCTCATAGGCGATCGCTGTGGCGCTCATACCTTCCCTTACATCGAATCAAAGAATAGCACCGCTACGGTAGAACACGAAGCGACTACTTCCAAGATCGGGGAAGACCAGATCTTCTACCTCAACCAACGTGGTATCAATACAGAACAGGCAGTAGCCCTCATCGTGAACGGTTATGCAAAGGAAGTATTGAACCAGCTCCCTATGGAGTTCGCGGTAGAAGCACAAAAACTGCTGTCCATTACACTTGAAGGTAGTGTAGGATAGCAGACAAGGAAAGATATATTATTTACAAAGAAAACAACAGAGAAACAAAACATATCATGCTGACGATTAAAAATCTGCACGCAGAAGTAGACGGTAAGAAAATATTAAAGGGCCTGAACCTGGAAATCAAAGCTGGTGAGATGCATGCCATCATGGGACCTAACGGTGCCGGCAAAAGCTCCCTGGCTTCTGTGCTCGCTGGTCGTGAGAACTATACAGTGACTGAAGGTGAAGTGATCTTCGACGGCAAAAACCTGCTGGACATGTCTCCTGAAGACCGCGCCCGTGAAGGTGTGTTCCTGGCATTCCAGTACCCTGTAGAAATTCCAGGTGTATCTAACCTGAATTTCCTCAAGACTGCGCTGAACGAGATCAGGGCTTACCATAGTCTGCCTGCAATCGAAGCAAAGGAATTCCTGAAACTGACCAAAGAGAAACAGCAGATGATGGACTTTAATGCTAACCTGATGAACCGCTCTCTGAATGAAGGTTTTTCTGGTGGTGAAAAGAAACGTAACGAAGTTTTCCAGATGGCAATGCTGGATCCAAAATTTGCTATCCTCGACGAAACTGACTCTGGTCTGGATATAGATGCGCTGCGTATTGTAGCAAGCGGTGTAAACAAACTGCGGGCTGCTGACAAAGCATTCATGGTGATCACTCACTATCAACGCCTGCTCGATTATATCGTACCTGACTTTGTACACGTACTGGCTGATGGGGTGATCGTAAAAACCGGTAACAAAGACCTGGCGCTGGAACTGGAAGAAAAGGGCTACGACTGGCTGAAAGAAGATGTACATCAGAAAGAATCGGTATAAGTTTTTAACTCAGGCAATCGGTCTATAGATTTCAACACATGACTAGCGATATCAATAAATCATTTTACGACTTTATATCCAACGGGATGCCGGGTCCTGAACAGCAGGTGGACGTGAACAACGCCATCCTGCCTGCGCGTAAAGAGGCTTTTAGCCGCTTTCGCTCCCTGGGCCTTCCAACCCTCAAAACTGAAGAATGGCGCTATACTAACATACAGCGCTATCTGAAAGATGCATTCACCCTGGCAGAAGAAGAGCAATCAACTGTAACTGCCGAGCAACTACGCGGTACGGGCATTCCTAAACTGGACAGCTATACCGCTGTACTGGTGAACGGACGCCTGCAAACAGCGTTGTCTCAGCTGCCTGCTGATGGAAAGATCACTATTTCCAAAATCAGCGATGCCGCCGGGAATGCTCAACTCCAGGCATGGTTCGATAAACACCCCCACCTGCAAAAACAACCTTTTGCAGCCCTCAATGCAGCCTTCTTTGCCGATGGTCTGTTCATTGAAGCAGGTGTAAACGCCAGCCTCGATAAACCACTGCACATCATTCATGTATATACAGCCGCTGTTAATGCTTTCATTCAGCCCCGCCACCTGGTGATACTGCATAAAAGCGCTACCCTCGAAATCATCGAGAGCACAGTAGGTCTGAACGAAGAAGCAATCACATTTGTGAACAGCGTAACGGAAGTAGTACTGGAAGAGAACGCGGAACTCTGGCATTACAATGTACAGAGCACTATTAAAAATAGCCGCCACATCTACCACACCTCTGCCCTGCAGAAAGCTGACAGCCGCTACCATCACTTCAACTTCACCCTGCCTGCGGCTGAGCTCACGCGCAATAACCTGAGCGTGGCACTGGCCGGCAGCAATACAGAGACCAACCTGCATGGCCTCTTCCTCGCTACCGAACAGCAGCATGTAGATAACCATACCTTCGTGGACCACCAGGTACCCAATTGTAACAGTAATGAACTGTACAAAGGCGTACTGCTGGATAATGCAAAAGGTGTTTTCACCGGCAAGATCATGGTTCACCAGGATGCACAGAAAACAAACGCTTTCCAGCAGAATAATAACCTGCTGATGAGCGAAAAGGCAAATATCAACTCACAGCCACAACTGGAAATATATGCTGACGACGTGAAGTGTAGCCACGGTTTTACCGTAGGCCGCTTTAGTGAAGAAGCATTGTTCTACCTCCGCTCCCGTGGTATTGGTGAGGAAGCTGCCAAAACACTCATGGTAAATGCATTTGCATTTGATATTACCGACCAGGTACATATCCCTGCATTACAGGAGTTTCTCTCCGACAAGATCCGCAGGTATGTAACCGGCGCTATCAATAATTAATTCCGTAAGAAATTACGATCTTTGCAGGAGGTCATGTCGTCTTAGTATGACATGACCTCCGTCTTTTCAAAATTGAATAATATGGCACACGTTCCAGATATCGCTGCACCGGCATTAGATATAGATAAGATCAGAAAGGATTTCCCGCTGTTGCAGGAAAAGGTGTATGGTAAACCGCTTGTATATCTTGATAATTCAGCTACGACACAAAAGCCACAGGTAGTGCTGGATACGCTGGAGCGGTATTATAAGCATTACAACAGTAATGTGCATCGTGGGGTGCACCACCTGAGCCAGGTAGCTTCTGAAGAATACGAAAGCGCCCGTCATATCATTGCGGGTTTTATCAATGCACGGGAGCATGAAGAAGTGATCTTTACCAAAGGAACCACTGATAGCATTAACCTGATCGCAAATGTATTTGGCAGAGGCATCATTAAGCCCGGTGATGAAGTGATTGTGTCTGCAATGGAACACCATTCTAATATTGTTCCCTGGCAGATTATGTGTGAAGACAGAGGAGCTGTGTTGAAGGTGATTCCGATGGATGAGAATGGGGAGTTGATCATGAGTGAATACACTAACCTGCTCTCTGATAAAACGAAGATTGTGAGTGTGGCCTATGTATCTAATTCTTTAGGTACCGTGAACCCGGTGCGTGATATCATTGCACAGGCACATGCGCACAATATTCCTGTCATGCTGGATGCTGCACAGGCTATTCAACATATGCCGCTGGATGTACAGGAACTGGATGCTGATTTCATCGCGTTTTCAGGGCATAAAGTGTACGGTCCGACCGGTATTGGTATCTTGTACGGTAAGAGAGAATGGTTGGATAAACTGCCTCCTTATCAGGGCGGTGGCGATATGATCAAGACCGTTACATTTGCAAAGACAACTTACAATGAATTGCCGTTTAAATATGAAGCAGGTACCCCTGATATCAGTGGTGCGATCGCTTTGGGTGCGGCAGTGAAATATGTGCAGGAGATCGGGATAGAAAATATTCATGCGTATGAAGAGCAATTGGTGAACTATGCAGTTGAGCAATTGTCTACTGTAGAAGGACTGCGATTCATTGGAAATCCAAAGAATAGATCTGGCGCCATTTCATTTTTAGTAAATGCGATCCATCCGTATGATCTGGGTGAGTTGCTGGATAAGCAGGGCGTGGCGATCAGAACGGGACACCATTGTGCAGAGCCGGTGATGGATTTCTTTTGCATTCCGGGTACGGTGAGAGCGAGTTTTGCAATGTATACAAATAAGGAAGATATTGACAGACTGGTGGTGGCAATCAATCGCGCTGCCGGCATGTTGAGATAATATCAATAAAGGAATTTCCTACCAAAGGAAAGGTCCTGGTTGCCGGCTGAAGGCCGGAGTTTAATAAACAGGAAGTATGACGATCAACGAAAAACAAGACGAGCTCATTTCCGACTTCTCCTTTATGGATGAATGGATGGATAAGTATGAATACATTATCCAGCTTGGTAAGGATCTGCCACTGATAGACCCGAAATATAAAACAGACGATAACCTCATCAAAGGTTGCCAGTCACAGGTATGGCTGCATACTGACCTGGTAGATGGTAAACTCATCTTCACGGCAGACAGTGATGCCGTGATCACAAAAGGATTGGTGAGTTTATTGGTAGGTGTATTATCCGGCCACACGCCAAAGGAAATTGCCGAATCTGAGATTTATTTTATCGACGAAATTGGCCTGCGCAGCCACTTGTCTCCTACCCGCTCCAATGGCTTGCTGAGCATGCTCAAGCAGATGAAAATATACGGATTAGCTTACCAGGTAAAATCGCAACAATGAACTTAAGAGATCAGATAGAAGATGTACTGAAGACAGTATATGATCCTGAAATTCCGGTGAATATATGGGAACTGGGATTGATTTATGAAATCAGGATTAATGATGATAACAGGGTAGGGATTACAATGACGCTGACAGCACCTGCCTGCCCTGTAGCGGGAGATATTGTACGTGAGGTAGATGAGAAGGTTAAAGCAGTGGAAGGAGTGACAGATTGTGATGTAACGCTTACTTTTGAACCTGCATGGAATAGGGATATGATGAGTGAAGAAGCGAAACTGGAATTAGGTTTTATGTAATATTGAAAATGGCCACTGCACGTAATGCAGTGGCCATTTTTTATTTAGCTTCTTTCAATATATACCGTTGATTTTCTTTTTTCAATGCGTATCTGATGGTCTTTAATTGTTTACCATCAGGAAATTTCCTCACTAAATATCGCTGCTGAACATAAAAGGTATCCCTGCCACTATATCCTGGAATACTATCTTTATCTACATCTCCCGAAAAGATCCTCACCGCTTTGTGCTGTATAAATGTCAATCCATACACACTGCCCTCAGCATCTGTTCCATCTGATTTTGTAAATGCAAACACTTCGGGATTACCATCACCATCCAGGTCACTTACATCCATATTGGTAACTTTCCCCTTCACATCATATATCACCGTACTATCCTGCGCAGGTTTTGTCGTATCCCCTCTCAGGTCCTGTGAAGAGATCATGAGTGATCGTACAGATCCATCTCCATTTACTTTCACCACAAATTTATAATTCCCTTTTATCATCACACCCGAATTCCGCAGCCCTTCTGCAGTCTTAAACTGCTGTGCCTGCATGGCGATATCCTCACTACTGGGGGTTCCCTGTTGTTTTTCATCCGCCATCCTGTCCGGACTTTTCACGGGGTCATTACAGGCTATGGCAGATATTATTACGATTCCGAAAAGTTGTAGCGCTTTCATCCTGATTACGTTTATTATTATGTGCAACAAGGATAGTGCCATCACCACTCATCCATTAGCTGTTTGATATGTAACGGTAAATTTTTATATTTGCAACTATCAACAGACGATTGCGAACTAATATGCTTCAACTAAAAACCGATCATACCTTTCGGAACAGGTTTTTATTTGTTTTCCTGTTACTGACCATTTTTAATGGTTTGAAGGGGTATGCTACGGATAATCGTTTATATGATGTAGGGTTGCAGGTACAACCAGGAAGCTGTGCACAGGATGTGCCGTTGCAAGCCAGCAACCGTCAGCATCGTGCACTGGCTGTACACCCCCCTAAGGATCTTTCGATGCGCACGCAGGTTACACACCGTTCTCAGGAATTGTCTTTTCGTGCGCAAACAACCCATCGTCCTCACTTTGATCTCAACCCTTCTCACTTCTTCCTCCACCTTCCCATCTCATTAATGGAAGACTTACCGGAAGACCTCACTGAGAATCAGATTGCATTCATTTCCCGCGCGCACGAACCCCGTCACAAGCGCCGATTCTATATTTCTGCTACTTCACAACAGTACTCATTTACAACACGCCTACAACAGTTACAGCTCCTCCTGGCCCAATATGTACCAGGAAACGAAAACAAAACCGGCATCTACCAATGGCATGATGCCTTTCTACCCGCCTACTATAAGTTTCTCTTCAGGTATACCCTCTTTTGAGCATTTCCTCATTTATAGATGATGAAATAGAATTGTATTACTATGTATACAAGGCCCCCGTTATGATTGATACGTCATTACGGGCATCCTATTGTATACACGAAACCAAATGACTGATACCTATCATGCGCACAACTACTGTGATATTGTTGAGCATCGCCCTGGGGGGATGTATTACCAAAGGAGAGAAAAATAATACGACGGATAACCTGAACACTTATCCTGTAGTGCAACTTGCACTTACAGACACTATATTACACAAGAACTACGTAGCCAATATTGAGGCAGTACGGAATGTAGAGATCCGTGCCCGTGTAAACGGGTTCCTCAATAAAATCTATGTAGACGAGGGTCAACATGTACAAAAGGGACAACTACTTTTTAGTCTTAACGACGAAGAGTTCAGAGCAGAACTTGCACGCGCCAAAGCAGCTTACAGCAGTGCGGTTGCAGACGCAAAAACGGCGCTGCTGGAACAATCAAGGGTACAATTGCTGGTAGATAAAAAGGTGATTGCCAAAACAGAACTGGAAGTGGCCAGCGCGAAAGTAGCTGCGGCCAATGCCAGGGTGGAAGAAGCACGCAGTGCAGAAACCAATGCCGCTACACGATTGGCTTATACGTCTATCCGTGCACCATTTAACGGTTATATTGATAGATTACCTTCTAAAACAGGTAGCCTGATAGCCGAAGGCGCACTGCTGACTTCTGTCTCAGACATTCAGGATATGTATGCTTACTTCAATGTATCGGAGACTGAATACTTACAGCATAAGCGAAGTGCAAAAGATAACCAGCATGCAGAAGTAGAGCTGATACTGGCAGATGGCACCCTCTATCCTTATAAAGGAAAGATAGAGACGATCGAAAGTGAATTTGAAGAAAGTACTGGTTCCATTGCATTCAGAGCGAAATTTCCAAATCCGAAAGCGCTGCTGAAACATGGCGCCAGTGGTAAGATACGACTCGCTGCTGATTTGGATAGCACGATGCTGATTCCACAGAAGGCAGTGTTTGAAATGCAGGATAAAAACTATGTATTCCTGCTGGATGCAAATAACCATGTAAAGATGAAAAGCTTTAGTCCAGGACCGAGGATGGCTAACTGTTACATTGTACAGGCAGGTCTGAAGCCGGGAGACAGGGTGGTGTACGAAGGGGTACGCAATCTTAGAGAGGGTATGCAGATCAATCCGACGGTGATTCCGCTGGATAGCATCAGGGCATTGTAATTAGCAGTGTTGTGATCTGTCTGTACAGTGATCTATCTGTACAGTGATTCCGCTGGATAGTATCAGGGCATTGTAATTAGCAGTGCAGTGATCTGTCTGTGTAGTGATTCCGCTGGATAGCATCCGTACCCTTTAAAGCAAATTATCAATCCGGTGGCATTCATCTAAGTTGTGCGACCAGATAGATAAATCATTTTCATCTTTTACATCATTTTATGTTTGATACATTTATCAAGCGGCCCGTGCTGTCGCTAGTTATCTCATTAATCATAGTCCTGCTGGGCCTACTGGCACTATTCTCTCTGCCAGTCACCCAATTTCCAGACATCGTCCCTCCATCCGTTACCGTTACCGCCAAATACACGGGTGCGAATGCGGAAGTATGTGCCAAAGCCGTGGCCACTCCACTGGAAAGAGCCATCAATGGCGTACCGGGTATGACCTACATGTCGTCTGTATCCAGCAATACCGGTGTCACATTGATCTCCGTTTCTTTCGCCGTTGGTACAGATCCGGACCAGGCCGCAGTAAACGTACAGAACCGTGTAGCCACCATCCTCGATGAATTACCTGAAGAGGTGATCAAAGCCGGTGTGAGCACGGAAAAAGAAGTGAACAGTATGCTGCTCTACCTCAACATCATGAGCGAAGACAGCACGCTCAATGAAAAATTCATTTACAACTTTGCAGACATCAATGTATTGCAGGAGTTAAAACGTATTGATGGCGTTGGCTTTGCAGAGATCATGGGCGCGAAGGAATACGCCATGCGCGTATGGCTGAAACCCGATCGTATGCTGGCTTACAGCGTGAGTGCGGACGAAGTGGTGGAAGCCATCCGTAAACAAAACATTGAAGCAGCCCCAGGTAAAACAGGGGAAGCCGCTGACAATGATCCACAGGTATTACAATACATCTTACGCTATACCGGAAAATTCTTTACACCAGAACAATACAAAAACATCATCATCCGCGCCAATGCCGACGGCTCTGTATTACAGCTGAAAGAAGTGGCGGACGTGGAATTTGGCTCACTCAGTTATGGCATGGTATCCAAAACAGATGGGAAGCCTTCTGCTTCTATCATGCTCAAACAACGTCCTGGTTCCAATGCACAGGATGTAATTGCGAATGTAAAAAGCCGTATGGCTGAACTGAAGGAAACCTCTTTTCCACCGGGCATGACGTACAACTTCAACTACGACGTATCCCGTTTCCTGGATGCCTCTATACATGAGGTATTACGTACACTGGTAGAAGCATTCCTCTTAGTGTTTATCGTGGTATTCCTCTTTATACAGGACTTCCGCTCTACCCTTATACCTGCGCTGGCAGTGCCGGTAGCATTGATCGGTACATTGGCATTTATGCAAATTTTGGGGTTCTCGATCAACCTGCTCACCCTGTTTGCATTAGTACTGGCCATTGGTATTGTGGTCGATAACGCCATTGTGGTGGTGGAAGCGGTGCATGTAAAAATGCATGATCAGCACATGGCTCCCATGCAGGCAACACTGGCAGCCATGCGGGAAATAAGCGGGGCACTGGTAGCGATTACATTGGTCATGTCTGCCGTATTTATACCAGTAGCATTCCTCTCAGGGCCTGTGGGCGTGTTCTACAGGCAGTTCTCCCTCACCATGGCGATTGCAATTGTAATATCTGGTATCAATGCCGTAACCCTCACGCCTGCCCTGTGTGCCATTATGCTCAAAAATCACCATGCAGCGGGCAAGCCGCGTACATGGCTACAAAAGTTCTTCGATAAATTTAACTATCGTTATAATAAGACAGAAAAGAAATACCAGCACCTGGTAGGATATATTGCAGGCAGGCGCATGATCACTATCGGGATGCTGGCACTGTTTTTCATTGCTACCTGGGGTATAAGTGCCATTCTGCCCGGAGGCTTTATTCCGGCTGAAGATCAGGGTATGATCTATGTGAACGTCACAACCCCTGCAGGTGCCACCGTGTCCAGAACGGAAGCTGTGCTGGATGAGGTACAGAAAGTAGCAGCGAACCTGGAAGAAACAGAATCAGTATCTACACTGGCAGGGTATAGTCTGGTGAGTGAAGTAGCGGGTGCCAGCTATGGTATGGGTATGGTGAACCTGAAACCCTGGGAGGAAAGAAACCGTTCGGTGAAAGAGATCATAGCACAATTAGAGAAAAATACCCGCCACATTAATGATGCAAGAATTGAGTTCTTCCCACCTCCGACCGTACCGGGTTTTGGTAACTCGAGTGGTTTTGAATTGAGGGTGCTGGACAAGAGTGGTAGCGGTGACTTACGACAAACAGCGGATGTAACGACGGCATTCATCAACGCATTGAAAGAAAGGAAAGAAATCGGAAGTGCATTTACCAGCTTTGATCCTGACTTTCCACAATATATGATTCATGTGGATCAGGCCATGGCAGCGAAGAAGGGCGTGAGTATCGACAATGCCATGAGCACGTTGCAAACATTGCTGGGTAGTTATTATGCCTCTAACTTTATTCGATTCGGACAGATGTACAAGGTGATGGTACAGGCATCGCCCCGTTATAGAACCAAGCCGGAAGATATCCTGCATTTATATGTCAAGAATGATAAAGGCGAGATGGTGCCTTATTCCAACTTTATAAGTCTCGAAAGAGTGTTTGGACCTGAGCAGCTCACACGTTATAATATGTATACAGCGGCGATGGTGAACGGTGATGCGGCGCCAGGATATAGTAGTGGTGATGCTATCAAAGCCATTGAAGAAGTGGCGAAGCAGAAACTGCCACGTGGATTTAGTTATGAGTGGAGTGGGATGACGAGAGAACAGATCCTTTCTGGTAACCAGGCAGTGTACATTTTTGCGATTGTTTTGTTGTTTGTGTATTTGTTACTGGCTGCACAGTATGAGAGTTTCTTACTGCCATTGCCAGTGATATTATCACTACCGGCGGGCATCTTCGGGGCTTTCCTTACGTTGAAACTGGCGGGGTTGGAGAATAATATTTATGCGCAGGTGGCATTGGTGATGCTGGTAGGTTTGTTAGGCAAGAATGCGATATTGATAGTAGAGTTTGCGATCCTGAAACATAAGCATGGGGCTTCGATATTGGAAAGTGCGAAGGAAGGTGCGGTGTCTCGTTTGCGGCCGATTTTGATGACTTCGTTTGCGTTTATTGCGGGGTTGATCCCTTTGTGTATTGCGAATGGAGCAGGTGCGATGGGGAATAGGTCGATTGGTACGGCGGCAGCGGGTGGTATGTTGATAGGAACGATATTCGGTGTGGTGGTGATTCCGGGGTTGTATGTGCTGTTTGCAGGTATAGCAGAGAAGAGGAGGAAGCCGCATGTGGTGAAGGCGCATCATGTGGTGACGGTGTTGGTATTAGGGGTGTTGATGAGTAGTTGTTATACGCCGAAGGCTGTGGAGTATCCTGAGGCGCCTGTGGTGCCTGCGATGGCTGAGGTGAAGTCGGTGCCTGGGGGGGCTGTAACAAATGCATCAAATGAAGCAAAAGATTCAACAGCTACAACCCCACTTACTTACCAAAAGTTTTTTGCAGACCCATATCTCAGGCAATTACTGGATACTGCCTTATATAATAATACGGATATACAGTTGGCCTTGCAGCGGGTGGAAATGACAAAGGCACAGTTGCTGGTAGCCAGCAAAGCATGGTTGCCGGCTGTGAATGCAGCTATAGATGCAGGTGTAGAAAGATATGGTGATTATACCATGAATGGCGTGGGTAACTATGATACCAACCTTTCACAGAATATAGACAATAATCAAAAGATACCGAATCCAACCCCGAATTACTTTATTGGCTTGAAGAGTGCGTGGGAAATAGATCTGTGGGGTAAGTTGAAGAATGCTAAGAAAGCGGCACAGCAGCGGATGCTGGCGAGTGAGCAGGGAAGACGACTGGTGACCATGCAGTTGATAGCGAATGTAGCGGGCATGTATTACCAGCTATTGGCGTTGGATAATGAGCGAACTGTATTGCAACGCAATATTGTCCTGCAGGAATCAGCATTGGCTACAGTACGTATTCAGCAGGAAGCGGGAAGAGCGACATTGCTGGCAGTGCAGCAATTTCATGCGCAGTTGTTGAATACACAGAGTTTGATGATGGGGATTCAGCAACAGACAATAAGGTTAGAAAATCAGTTGAATGCCTTGCTAGGCCGGTTTCCGCAGGCGATACCGAGAGATACTTCTTTGCTGACAGCGACATTGCCTCCTTATGCCAGTGAAGGAATGCCAGCGACATGGTTATCTCATCGTCCGGATATTCAGCAGGCAGCATTGGAATTGGGTGCAGCTAAAGCGGATGTGGCAGCAGCGAAGGCGGCGTTTTTGCCATCGTTGAATATCAATCCTTATGTAGGGTTTAATAGTTTCAGGGCGAATTTATTATTTAATACGGGGTCAGTGGCTTATGGGTTATTAGGGGGTGTGACGGCGCCGATATTCAATAAGAAGCAGCTGGCAGCACAGTACCAGGTGAATTCGGCAACGGCATTGAGCGCATTTTATAATTACAGACAAAGAGTGATAGATGGGTACCAGGAAGTGATGACGGCGCTGAGCCAGTTGCATAATGGCCAGGAGGCATTCAGGCTGAAAGCAGCCGAGGTAACGATGTTGAAGGATGGGGTTTCGACGGCGAATGACCTTTATATGACGGGGTATGCGAACTATCTGGAGGTGATTACAGCGCAGAAGAGTGTGTTGGAGGCAGAGTTGGCGCTGGCGAATACCAGGAAGGAGTTGTTTTTGGGGACGATTGAGTTGTATAGGGCTTTAGGAGGTATGTAGGGAGAAGAAAAAACAAACAGCCCTCATTTGCATATGCAAGTGGGGGCTGTTTGTTTTTTTCCAACTTATTAAGTCATTTTAATATACATTTATACCGGCTACGGCTCGATTTTTGGAGTAGTCCCCGTGGCCAGTAATTTATGGAAGAATGATATTAATCGTCGATGATAAGCCGGAAAATATTCTATCACTTAGAAAGACACTAGAATTACACGATCTGGAAGTTGATACCGCGTTATCAGGTGAAGAAGCACTCAAAAAGATCCTTAAGAACAACTATGCACTCATCATTTTAGATGTACAGATGCCTAGTATGGATGGCTTTGAGGTAGCTGAAACCATTTCCGGATATAGTAAAGCAAGGGACGTACCTATCCTGTTCCTGTCTGCTGTCAATAAGGATAAAAAATTCATTGCCAAGGGGTACGCTTCTGGAGGGTTAGATTACATAACCAAACCAGTAGACCCTGATATTTTTCTGCTTAAAGTAAAGACTTTCATTAAATTATATGAACAGAACCGTCAGTTGCAGGCTATGCATGAAAACCTTCGTCAGGAGGTGGAAGTGCGTAAACAGGCGCAGGCGGCCCTGAATGCAAAGGTACAGGAGCAGCATTCCATTCTTGAGTCCCTCCCCCAGGTAGCATTTACCGCCAGAGGAGATGGAAATGTAGAATATGCGAACCGGCATTGGTTCTATTATTCCCCATCCCTGGATGATTTTCCCGCTACCTATGACCAGGACCACCTGGAACAAAAAGTTTGGGAGAATGCGATCCTGGCAGGGCAACCTATTGAAAAAGAAGTGTACCTGCATAACAGGCTCACTCATCATTACAGATGTCATTTGCTCAGGGCCATTCCAATTGACGAAGATGGACGAATTGTAAAATGGGTAGGTACATTTACCGATATCGCCCATCAGAAACAAGCGAATGAGATCCTGGAACAAAGAGTGGAGGAGCGTACACATGAACTGCAGGAAATGAACCAGGCGCTGGAAACGAGTAACTATGAATTACAGCAGTTTGCCAGTGTGGCTTCGCACGATTTGAAAGAGCCGCTCAGGAAGATCCAGTTATTTGGAACGATCCTCCGTGACAGACATTTGGCGGCCAACCCGGATGCCATGCAGTATATGGAAAGGATTGTGAGTTCTTCTGAAAGGATGAGCAAATTGATAAGCGATCTATTAAAATACTCCAGGCTATCAGCAGATAATACTTTTGAGCCGGTCAACCTGAATGGGTTGATCAATGAGATCTTAGCAGACCTGGAATTGTCCGTTAGAGATGCTGATGCAGAGATCGTGGTAGAAGAATTACCAGTGTTGGAAGCCATACCAGGGCAGATCCGGCAGGCATTACAGAATATAATCAGTAATGCATTGAAATTCAGAAGACCCGGGGTGCGGGCATTGATCACGATCAAGTCGGAAATTGTAGGGGAGAAAGAATTCGAAAGTAGCGTACTGGAAGCCGGGAATTTTTGCAGGATTGTGGTGAGTGATAATGGGATTGGGTTTGATGAAAAGTACTTACCAAAGATATTTACGCTGTTTCAGCGATTGCATAGTGCGGATGCGTATGAGGGAACTGGTATTGGATTGAGTATAGCAAAGAAAGTGATTGAGAAGCATCAGGGGATTATCAGCGCACAAAGTAAAGAAGATGAGGGAACAAGATTTATTATGGTATTGCCGCTGAAACAATCGAATTAAAAAAGAACGTTTTCCCAGCCGGCCGCAGGCCAAGCGGCCCAGAAAAAACCGCTTTTGCCTTCGGCAAAAGCGGTTTTTTTCTGAATGTATAGAGCCTTTGAATTTAAAGAGACATCACCCATTCCACCATATCGCACTGCCGCAACACCCTATCCACCTTCACCACACCCATCGCATACTTCGGCATAAACGACACCTCCGCCTCCGCCGGATCCTGCACCGCTACTACCGCTCCCATCGCCTTTGCCATCTGCAACCCTTCACCTCCATCCGTATTCGCTCCAGATAGTAATAAACAAGCCAACCGCTCCTTTATGACCTCCGCAGCTGAAATAAATGTCACGTCTATACTCGGCCTGCTATAATTTACCTTCTCAGAATAATCCAACGTGATCGTTCCATCCGGCTCTATCAATAAATGGTAATCTGCCGGCGCCACATACACCATTCCCCCCGTCAGCAAATCCTTCTCCTCTGCTTCCTTTACAGGCAAAATACTCCTTGATGCCAGCAAATCAGACAATAACGTATCGTTATCGCTCTTGCGGTGCAATACAATAATAATTGCCAGCTTACATGCCGGATCTAATAACGGTACTAATTGTAACAATACATCCAGACTACCAGCGGACCCTCCTATCACTAATGTTCGGGGAATCGAAATTGTCATGTAGCTATTTTTCTCCAGATTTTTTCTTTCTGAGCCAATGGTTTGAACAACGGCGCAACGGTTGTAAACCGCAATGTCTCCTTCGCTCCCAGCGCCATAAAGCCCAGCGGCTCAAGGCTATCACTAAACAGGTGCAATACCTTGTCCTGCAATTCCTTGTTAAAATAAATCAACACATTGCGACAGATTATCAGTTGAAATTCATTGAAAGAACGATCCGTCACTAAATTGTGTGCTGAAAAAACGATCTTCTCACTGAGCTTCTCTGAAAACTTTGCGTACTCATAATTCGCTGCATAATACTGAGAAAAATCATGTTGTCCGCCAGACTGCTGATAATTCTGTGAATACTGCTGCATATAGGCTAAAGGAAAAATCCCCTTCCGGGCTTTCTCCAATACACTCTCATTGATATCGGTCGCATAAATAACTGACTTGTGCAACAGGTTCATCTCCTGTAATAAGATCGCCATTGAATACACCTCTTCACCAGTAGAACACCCTGCATGCCAGATCCTGATAAACGGATAAGTGGCCAAAACCGGCAGCACCTGCTTGCGCAATGCCTGAAAAAAACCCGGATCCCGAAACATCTCCGTTACATTGACAGTGATCTGCTCCATCAGGTGAGTGAGGTAACTACTGTCCATCCTCACTCTATAACGAAATTCAGCAAAACTGGGGAACCTGTCATTTGTATATACTCTCTGTAACCTCCGCTTGACAGAAGCGAAAGAGTAATCCGTAAAGTCGTACCCATATTGTTCCAACAAATCGTTCAACAATATATTTACTTCCTCATCCTTCAAATGATGTACGTTCTCCTTCATTATCGATTCATTATTCTTTTATTCCCGGGCGTAATTTCGTAAAGTTTTCCGGCATTTGTGTAGTGTCTGCCAAACACTGTTTCCCAATGTGAGAAAGTTCTTCACCATATTCCGCCACAATCTATAATATATTTACTTCAAAACATATATAAATACTTGCCGAAATCCAACTTACAATGTATTCCGTAAGTATTTGCGAGAAGTATCTTTATAACCTAACTATTGCCAACATGAGTTTATCCTTAAACAGAGGAGCGCTAAGCGCTACCGTATTGTCAGCAGCATTAGCTATTTGCGCTTTCAAGCCTGCACCTTTCGACAACAATGGAGGCCTTCTCCATGCGATTTCTTCGCCGACTGACAAAACAGTTCTAACGTACAATGCAGACAAAAGTATTGCCAAACTGGTAACTACTCATGCCATGGGTGATGATCAGTACACAGATGTGCGTATCCCGGTTTATCAATCCGGCAAACTTGTAAAAACAATGAGTACAGCCGATGAAAGTCAGGCTCCTACCCTATTCTCTACCTTTGGGTATGATAGCAAGGGCCGTATTGACAAGATCAGTTATTATGAAGAGGACCAGGTATCTGGCTACGATTCACTGGTGTATGACACCAAGGGGCAGTTAACCGCGAGGTATTTCTTTGTGATGCCAGCCGGGAAACAAACATTTGAAAATCACTATTGTCAGCTGTACACATGGGATCAGAAAGGCAATATTATCCAACAGGAAAACATGGGTCGTGTTGCAAACAATGTTGCATTTGCATTGAGTTCTACTGTTGCATTCAAGTATGATGACAAACTGAATTCACAGAAGAGCGTACCGGGTTTTGGTTATATCACTGACCTGAATGCGGTAAATCTGTCTGCGAATAATATCGTATCTGAGGTGATTACAACAGCGAATGGGGCGAATGCGATTTCTAAAAGTTACGCATATAATTATAATAGTAAGCAGTATCCTGCACAGGTAACGGCTAAGAATAGTGGTAGCAATGAGGAAGTGGTAACTGAACTGACCTGGGAATAATGGGAATGTTTTGCTGTAAACTGTCAAGGTTTCCCTTAAAATGGGAGTGTTCCATTGTAAACTGAAAACGTTTGCAGTAAACTGTCAATGGTTTCCCTTAAAATGTGAATGTTCCATTGTAAACTGAAAACGTTTGCTGTAAACTGTCAATGGTTTCCCTTAAAATGTGAATGTTCCTTTGTAAACTGAAAACGTTTGCAGTAAACTGTCAATGGTTCCGGTAAACTGTGAATGTTTCCTCTATAACTGTAAATTTCGCTGTAAATCGTGAATGTTTCCTTTGTAGACTGTCAATATTTTCCAATATAACAAAAGGGTGTCTCAAACCAATGAGACACCCTTTTATAATTAAAGCATTTATGAATGTTCAATTAATCCTTTTTTGCATTTATCTCCTTCAACCATGCATACAATCTACCACCGCTTCCTGCAATCCACACAATATCTCCCGCCTGCAATACTGTGAGTGAAGCAGGGTTCAACAATCGCTGTCCTTTTCGCTCTATTCCCAGCACTATTCCACTGGTCCGCTCCCTAATCCCTGCTTCCCGAATCGTCTTGCCTTCCAGCGCAGATCTCTCTGCCACCAAAAACTGCTTCAGTGCAATCGGATCTCCATCATTCACCGGCACAGCTATCGCAGCATTCGCCGGTTCAAGGTAATGATTGAACTTCTGCAATTGCTCGTCCGTACCTATGGCCGTCACCACATCACCCGGAAACAATCTCGCATTTTTATCGGGTGCATACATCTTAATTCCACTTCTATTGATCAATGCGATATTGATTCCATAATTTTCCCTCAGTTGCAGCTCCTCCAGTGTCTGACCTACTACCGGCGAAAGTGGTTTGATCTCAGACACGGCCAAATGCGCATCCCAGGGAGCTAAAACCGACTTATTGATATTCCCTACTTTCGTATCTCTTGCATTGAAGTTGGTAAAGAACCGCTCTTCGATCGTGGTATAAAAATCTCCGATCTTATGGCGCAATACGAAAATCAATACGATCATAATCACTGTTACAGTCAATGCCACAGAGTAAGAGAAGAACCGGTCGATAAAGAACCCTACCAGGAACACCGCCACCACAATACGTGCAATCCGCAACAGCATCAGCGGACCTCTATACTTTTTCTGTTCCCAAATGCGATTCGATTCCGAACTGCTGATCCTTCTGAAACCCAATGCCCACAAAAAAGGCATGAGCAGGAAGAGTGTAACGACTGCACTTGCAATACGGCCCCAGTTGTACTTACCCGCAATCGGTAGCAGGTAGTAGGAGGACAATAATATAATCGCCAGCAGGACGACTGTACAAATAATGATGTTTGTAAAGTAACTCTTTAACAATACTTTCCAGTCACTTACAACCGAGATGGTTTGTGCCGCGGCACTGTACCGGTTGATGGCCGTCCTCCAGCGATGTGGCAACATATCTGACAGTTTTTCATAAACAGGGTCGGATAGTTTGATCATATATGGAGTTGTGAAAGTAGTCACTGCCGATACAGCCACAGCTACCGGGTACAGGAATTCACTTGTTACATTGAGCGTGAGACCGAGTTGGGCGATGATAAACGAGAACTCCCCGATCTGTGCAAGACTCATCCCTGCCTGAACGGAGGTCTTCAATGGCTGCCCGGATAAAAGTGCACCTAACCCGGTACTCAATGTCTTACCTATCAGCGTTACGACGGTAATGATAAGTACAGGTACGGCGTATTTTACCAGCATAGAAGGGTCGATCAGCATACCTACAGAAACAAAGAAGACAGCACCGAATAACTCCTTGACAGGTTTTACAAGGTGTTCAATCTTTTCTGCCTGGGTGGTTTCAGCTAAAATGGACCCCATGATAAAAGCGCCCAGTGCAGGAGAAAACCCTACCTGGGTAGCCAGCACCACCATGAGCAGACATAAGCCAACGGATGTAACCAGCAGGGTTTCTTCGTTCATGATCTTCTTAGTCATGCGTAGCAGACTGGGGATAAAGAAGATACCTGCTACAAACCAGGCGATGAGGAAGAAAACGAGTTTGACTACAGAAATCAGCATTTCTCCGCCTTCGAACTGTCGGCTTACGGCAAGGGTCGATAATAACACCAGCAGTACGATGGCGACCAGGTCTTCAACGACGAGGATGCCGAATACGAGGCCGGCGAATTTCAGGCCTTTCACGCCCAATTCTTCGAAGGCCCTTATAATAATAGTAGTGGAAGATATGGATATGATCCCCCCCAGGAAGATGCTGTCCATTGCAGACCATCCCATTATCTGCCCCAGGAGGTAACCGAGGGCGAGCATGAAAATGACTTCTACGATGGCGGCAATGGAGGCGGCCCCACCTACTTTAATTAGTTTCTTAAAACTGAATTCGAGGCCGAGGCTGAACAGTAAAAAGATAACACCTATTTCAGACCATATATGTATATTTTTTTCATCGGAAACGGTTGGAACAAGCGAAACGTGTTGGCCTACCAGCAAGCCTGCTACAATGTACCCCAGTACCAGCGGCTGACGTAGACGCTTGAATATGAGGGTGGTAACAGCTGCTGCTATCAGGATTAATGCCAGGTCTTTTATTAACGGTGCTAAATGAATCATCTGGTCGTATTAGTGGTTAAAATTCCATTGCGAATGAAAACAGAGCGGCGAAAAATTGCCTTATGCCTTTGGCACAAGTCAATTTTTCGCGGGGGCGGAATAGCCTTCGGCCGGCTAAAATCTAAATGCCGGTAAAGTCAGTATTCAAAACAACTACCAGAAATTATGGTTAGGGAAAATAAGCGTTCTGACAATAGCATGTATATCTACCAGGAGCCTTCCTGTAGACAACACCACCGCATACAGTGGCAGCCGCGGTATAAAATACGCGCTGAAATGACCTGTACCAGGCCTATAAACAAACTTGTTAGGGGAACTAAAACAGTTGTTGAAATCAACAATGGTTTCCGGCAGGTATCCGGTACCGTTACACCATCCAGGTTTCGGATCGCTCTTTACTACTTTCAGTACAGTGATTACAGGTTTCCTATTTTCTACAGCTTCATACTTTTTCCTGCACACATGCGCACCCGCCTGGTAAAAAGAAAAGAATATGATGATATATAGAAGAAGGTGACGCATAAGGACGAAGATACGTTTTTCTGCCCCTATCTCCGCACCTTATCCAGCAAATCGCTCAGCTGCGCAGCTTCTTCGGCACTTAATCTTTCAGAAATGTCGTTGTAAAAATTATCCATAGGCACATCAACTTCGTCCAGCAACTTCAACCCTTTAGGAGTAATGTTAATGTCCATTTTACGCCTGTTGTGCGGGCACAATCTGCGTTGTACGTATTCCAGCTTTTCAAGTTTGTCGAGTAAGCGGGTCACATCGCTCGCTTTGTCCAGCATGACTTCTTTGATGCTACCGGCAGAAACAGGTTCCGGATGACGGCCACGGATAATGCGTAAAGCATTGTAATGCTGGGGCAGCAGCCCATAGGATTTCAGGTTGGCGCCGAGGGAATCTCTCAGCCAGTTACCCGTGTAAAGGAGGTTCACCACCATTTTGTGATGATCATCCTTAAACTTGCGCTGGTTAATTGCTTGTTCAATTCTCATGTATCAAAGATAAGGAATATGCGTGTTGCAACATATTAGGAGTATTCCATTCTATTAACATTATGTGGATATTTATGGTTGATTATATTTGTATATACATCCTCCAACCATAAAATTATGCTTTTAAAATTGATCTCATCACCATGGCCATGGTACATAGCGGGGCCCATTATCGGGCTTATGGTTCCCTTGCTTTTATTATTGGGCAATCGCTCATTTGGCATCTCGTCTTCTCTCCGACATATTTGTGCCGCCTGTTTTCCGACAAAAATTCCCTTTTTTACCTATGAGTGGAAGAAGGAGATCTGGAATTTGTTCTTTGCCGGGGGTATCGTGATCGGGGGATTTGTGGCAGCTCACTGGCTGGCAGATCCCTCCCCTGTTCAAATCAGTCCAAAGCTGGAAAACACTTTAGGTGAATTTGGCATTACCAACCACAATTATCTGTTACCCAGCCAGTTATTTAACTGGCCAGCCCTACTGACAATCAGGGGTTTTATCCTAATAATTGTGGGAGGATTCCTCGTAGGCTTTGGAACAAGGTATGCCGGTGGGTGTACTTCGGGGCATTCAATTATGGGATTGTCAACTTTGCAATGGCCATCATTGGTCGCCACTTGTTGTTTTATGGCGGGTGGATTTATTATGTCAAATCTGATCTTACCTTTTATACTGAACTTATCATGAAGAACATAAAATATACATTTGTCGGGATGCTTTTTGGCATTGTGCTGGTAAAATCGCAGGTATTATCCTGGTTTAGAATTCAGGAAATGTTTCATTTACAGTCGTTTCATATGTATGGGGTAATTGGGTCGGCAGTAGTTACAGGTCTTATTTCCGTAACCATCATTAAAAAGTTCAAAATCAGAACGTTCGGTGGTGAGGAGATTATCATTCCAAAGAAGCCTTTTTCGAAGGGGAATATCTATGGAGGGTTGTTATTTGGGTTTGGATGGGCATTGACGGGAGCATGTCCGGGGCCGTTATTTGCACAGGTAGGTGCAGGATTTACCGTGATGGGGGTGGCGCTGCTGAGTGCGATATTGGGTACGTGGGTGTATGGAGTGGTCAGGGATAGGTTGCCACATTAGCGCCTGCATCATATGATTGCGAACCGTGGGTGTATGGAGTGGTCAGGGATAGGTTGCCACATTAGTTGTCACGAAGTTAATATTGCAACAATTTTAAGGGTTGGTATGTTAAAATCAATAGATTTAAACAGGTCTTCCTACTTCTTTCGTTAATACGGAGTTAACTAATTAAATACCAGTGAGTACTAGTTACCTAAAATGAGGTGTTTTTTGTTAATTTTTAGTTAACGATCGTTAATTCATGACGTTTACCAGATAAAATATATCCTTTACCAAAATTGATTAGGCGGCACCAAGCTGTCGTATATCTTTGATTTAGGTTTTTCATAGGATATGGTTAAAAAATTAAGGGCGGTATTCTTACCGCCCTTCTCTTTTTTGTACAGTCTTCATTTTCAGTGATTTTTACACTTTTCTTACAGTAAAAAATTAATTCTCTTTTTATCGCTTCAATAAATAACTTATTTTTGTATTTTGTTCTCAGCTGTTCCTGTATTCCTTAAGCACAGCGGCTAACCAGTATAATTATGAATTACGCACTCATTACAGGCGCAAGCAAGGGGATAGGACGTTCCATAGCCACCGTATTGGCTGAAAAAAAATATAACCTGATTCTTGTAGCAAGATCCACCAGTGAATTGCAGGTAGTAGCCTCAGAACTGATTACTAAGTACGGGGTACAGGTCGACTACCTGGGCATTGATCTCTCTGTTCCCACAGCAGCCGGTGAGTTGTTCGGGTGGGTACAGAAAAAACAGTACAATATTTCTATCCTGATCAACAATGCAGGGTATGCTGTATGGGGTGAATTCGACAAGACTTCATTAGAAGATCAGAACAGGATGTTGCAGGTAAACATGCAGACACCGGTGGCATTGTGTCATCATTTTCTGCCTATGCTGTTGCAACAACCTGCTGCTTACATTATGAACGTAGCGAGTACCGCTGCTTACCAGGCAGTACCAACACTCAGTACCTATGCTGCTACCAAAGCTTTTATGCTATTTTTTACCCGCGGTCTCAGGGCAGATCTGAAAGGCACAAATGTATCAGTAACTGCATTATCACCCGGCCCCGTGAATACCAATTTTATCGACAGAGCTGGCATGCAGGCCATCAAAGCCACTGCAGAAAAGTATGGCATGATGCCGGACGAGGTAGCACGAATTGCGGTAAAAGGTATGTTCGCAAAGAAATCCGAATTGATTCCAGGCGCACTGAATGCGGCCACAGCATTTTTCACCCGATTGGTTCCCAAGGCGATGGTTGAAAAAATTGCTGGTAATCTATATAAAAAATAAGTAAATTCATCCCTTAAATCGCGGTGCAATTTATTATTTGGGTACAAGATAAAATACTATTACCTTTACCCTACAAACCTAGTAGACTAAAGAATGCGTTACAAACTATTATCAATACAAATACTACAGCTGACCTGCTTGTCGCAAAGTAAATGGTGTCCGTATTGTTGAAAACACTTGACCTATTTATCCTGTACTGACGGGGTTTTTATAAAAAAAACTATTTTCAATAATTCGTGATCAATCACCAATCATCTATAAATTTACCACATCATGTCTACGGCTTATACTACGTTTACACTAGGTGATACGCTAACAGAAGAACAAAAAGCATTTTTTGACGAGCATGGATACATACACTTTTCCAGGTTCTTTACTCCTGAGCAGGTTCAGGAGATTATCAAAGCATCTGAAGAAGTACAGCAAAAATGGATCGCCGAAAAAAGAGAAAAAGTAAATGGAGTTCCCATCAAGTATGGTAAAGACTTGAATGGTGACCCAATTGTGCAACGCTTTGCCTTCATCAACCAGCATGCACCTGTACTGTCCGAGGTATTGCAAGACAAACGTTTCGATGCACTTTTAAGCCTGATTGGTCCTGGTGCCCGCCTTGGTATCAACGAGAAAGACGGGATGGTGTTTAACCACTATGTAAATGGTCCGGAAAGCAAGTTCACTAAAATGGGCTGGCATACAGACGGTCTGCGTGATATCTTTATGGGTGGTAAACTGAATCCAATGCTCAACGTAGGTTTACACCTGAGCACATTGAAAGTTGAGAACGGTGGTCTGAGAATCATTCCAGGCACACACAAACAGAGCAGACTGAGCATGCTGTTCAAGAAGAAATACTTCATTGACCACACACCTGACAAGAATGAGATCGCTATCACGCCTACAGCCGGTGACGTAACTGTACATGATGGCCGCCTTTGGCACCGTGTTGCGCTGAGCTCTGTAATTGGTGAAGAAAGCCGCAGAAGAGTGATCTATGTGCCTATCATTGCTGGGAAATATGCTCCCAAAAATGAAAACAGTCCGACCCAGTTCTATCAGCGCTTTGCTGGTATCGTAAAATAAGGGCCTGGACACAAGTAGGGATATGCGAACATTTTCTTCAAAGTTTTGAGGCAGGAATTCTATTATCTTTTCCCTATAATATTTAAAAGCCTTTGGATGTCATGTCCAAAGGCTTTTTTAATGGATACATCACCCCGCTTGTCTACGGCAACTGCACAGATAATCAGGCAGGGGCCTGCGGCTGGCATGACGAAATTCAAAATGATACTCCAACCATTGATTTCTTTTTCTAAAAAGGAATATTATTAGTTATTTTCGTACTAACCATGTTTTTATTTTCACTGTAGCCTGTTATCCCATATGCCCCATTCTTTGAAGAAAAACCCATATTATGGCACTTAATACTGCAACCTCATTTTCTATTGCCGGCAATCAGTTCGACACTTTTCAATCTATAGAATTAAGGCAATACTTAAATGGCCACCACGAGTTTGAAATTTTTGTCAGCTATGACTGGTTCGAGAAATTGGGTGGTGGTATTTCCGGCGCCTCGAACAAATTCCTGGGTGAAGAGATTGAAATCAATGTCGCCCCTGCAGAGCAGCTTCCCGGGGTGCAAAACCTGATATTTAAAGGGATTGTGATGCAGATCGCTACCGGCAAGCAGGGTGACGGTACGCATGGCAATTGCATCATCAGGGGACAAAGCCCAAGTATTCTGCTCGAAGATGATTACCACACCGCTTCGTTCGAAAACAAGTCGCTCTCTGATATTATTGCTGCTACTACCCAGAGCTACCCTCCTAACCTGCTACGTACCAGTATCAACCCCGACACCAAAGAATCACTTAAATACATTGTTCAATATAAAGAGACTTCCTATGCCTTCATTAAGCGCTTAGCAGAAAGGTATGGGGAGTGGTTTTTCTATGATGGTCAGCAACAGATATTCGGGAAATTCAGTCCGAAGACCACCGTACTGACCCACCAGGTGGATTTGCTTGAATTCAATATTGAAGTAACCGTGGTGCCCAATAATGCCAAATTCAACGGGTATGATTACAGGCAGGATAGTGTGGTGGAAGATACCACAAATGCAAAGGCCGCCGGGAAAATGAACGCCTATTCACAGCGTGCAAATGATGTGAGCTCAAAATTATATAACAGGGAAGGGTTGTTTAAAATGAACTACCCTTTTACCAGCAGTGCCAAAACACAGCTGGATAAACTGACGACCCTGCAAAAGAAGAGTAAGCTGTCAAAAATGGTGCAGTTGAAAGGGAGCAGTAAGAACCCTTCTTTCAGGATCGGAGATACCGTGAGTATCAAAGATTCGGCGTTTGCACAGGAACAGCATCATGGGGAGTTTATGATCACCGGCATTAAGCATTATTGCGGGGCAAATGGCAGTTATTATAATGTATTTGAAGGAACACCTACGGATGTAGCGGCGCCACATGTAGACTATACCAATATTCCCTATTGTGAACCACAGTCCGCCACTGTAACAGACAATAACGACCCTAAAGGCTTAGGCCGGGTGAGGGTAAAATTCCGTTGGATGCAGTCGGGACAAACGCCATGGATAAGGGTGGTTTCTGCTTCTGGTGGAGGTGATAAAGGAATGTTTATTATGCCGGAAGTGGGTGAAGAAGTCATTACAGAATTTGAGGGTGGGAATGCGGAGCAACCTTTTGTGCTGGGTGCCACCTATAATGGCAAGGCGAAAAGTAGTTATGGAAATGCAGGGAATGACATGAAGGCACTGAAAACCCGGAGCGGAAATACGATTCTGCTAAATGATGCAGCAGGGAGCGTGACGGTGACAGATAAGAACGGGAGTTCTATGGCCATGGATGGTGCCGGGAATATTACTATTAATAGCCAGACCCTGGTGACTGTAAAAACAGATGATCATATTATAGTAGATGCACCGAATAAGATCGAGTTCTTATCTAAGGAGATACATTTGAAAGGGAGTGAGTTGGTCGTGATTGGAGAAGGGCCTGCGCAGGTGAAGGTAGATAATAAGGGGAATAAGATCACATCTGCGGCGGATAAGATCACTCATAATGCTGTGACCCTGCATGAAACGATCAGCAGTGCGAATATCAGGATGCAGAGTGAGGTGTATAATGTGAATAGTGGAACGAGTATTGGAATGGCGAGTAAGTCCGTGATGGTGAATGGAGAGGCGGATACGGGGATTATTGGAGGAACGCTGAAATTGAATTGTTAAGGTTGGCTTTTAATGAAAGCTTCCTGAATTTCCTGTTTCATTTCACTTAAACGGACCCTCATGCTCATCAGCAATAAACACTTTGTTCCAGTTATTGGACTGGATATCCATATCGTTATTCTTTTTGGATTTCCCATTCCTCTCCCCCATCCTTACATTGGTTTTGTGCTGGACCCCATGGATTACATTCCATTTCATGGCGCCTCCACCAAAGTCAACCATGTACCCCGGGGAGTGAGTGATACCAGTGGTATCATCATCATTCTCTTTCACTTTCCCATGGGCGGCCCCTGGCTCCTTGCGCCACTCATCGGCCATGACTCTGTCAACTTCTATGGTGCTAAAAACACTTTGGCAGAAGGCAGAATGCTCAGTCCTACCGGTCATATGCTCATGACCTGCAACGATATTGGTCTTCCCCTCTCCCTGAAACCCGGCAAGAAGCTGATCCCAAAACCCAGCATGTACCTACCCACCTCCTTTTCCATTCCCCTCTCTTTTGGCAAACCCGTAATGGTAGGTGGTCCATATGTACCTGACTGGGCAGGGGTACTCATGAACCTCATTACCTCCTTCGGATTTGGCGCCCTGCTAAAAGGCATCGGCAAACTTGGCAGGAAGATGATGACGAAATTCAACCATGCCCTCAAAGGAAAACTGGGTAGTAATAAACTGAGTAAATTCCTCTGTAAACATGGTTTTGAACCTGTAGACCTGGTACAGGGTATCGTAATTTCCGAAGGCCTTGACTTTGAAATGTCCGGCCCTATTCCGCTGGTGTGGGAACGTACCTGGAATAGTGATAGTCAACACCATGGTTTATTAGGTCATGGCACCCACCTGAGTTATGATATGCGGGTGCAGGAGTTTACCGCTGACAATGCCACCGTGGTACTGCTTGGCGATGGCCGTAGTGCAGTATTTGACGCCCTGCCTTACAGCGGTGATAACGAATATAACAGGCATGAGAAACTGCTGCTGACCCGTACGGATGTAGATGAATATGTACTCTACGATTATCAGGATAAACTCTTTTATACCTTTAAAAAGATCCGTTCTGCTGATGAACAATACCGGTTATTTGCTATTCATAACCGAATGAACTTCCTCGTGACCCTTCATTATAACCAGAAAGGTCATTTACTTCGCATCACGGATAGTGTGGGCAGACAACTACATATTAAGAATGATTTCGAAGGCCGCATTACCAGTGTGACCGCACACCATCGCGGACAGGAAAAACTGCTGGTATCTTATACATATAATGAGGAAGGAGACCTGGTTGCAATTGCTGATGCATTGGGACAGGCAACCCGCATTACATATAAGCACCACCTGATGGTATCCAAAACAGATCGTACCGGGCAAACCTTCTATTGGGAATATGATAAGAAAGGACGCTGTATTCATACATGGGGTGATGGTGGCCTGCTGGAAGGTTTTATTGAATACCACCCACAGGATGGTTATAACCTGGTGACGAATTCACTGGGACAAACCACCACCTACTACTACTCCCCTGATTTTGTGATTCACCAGGTCAGGGACCCGATGGGGCATTCAACTTTTATTAATTATACCGAAGACTTCGAAATTTATCAGGAGATAGATGAAGAAGGAACGGTAGCCGGGTATACCTATGATGATATGGGAAATATGGCCAGTGTGGTACAACCAGATGGCAGTAGCTATTCCTTTTTGTACAATGCTGAAGGAAATATGATCCTTGGGATGGATGCAGAAGGCAATAGCAGTACCTATACCTATTACCCCGACAATGGGTTGCTGCATACCAATACCCGTCCTGATGGCAGTATACAGATCATGCGGTACAATGAGCAATTGCAGCTTGCAAGTGTAGAAGATACGGATGATAATGTCACGCGTATGGAATATGACGAGGACCAGAACCTTGTCAAAATGATATTGCCTGATGGTGGCGTGGCTACCTGGACCTATGATGTATGGGGCTTATGTACCAGCACGAGTAATCCTGCACAGCAGGTACAACGATTCAGGTATGATGCGCTGGGGCGAATTACCGAAATTGAAACGCCGGATGGGAATCATATTCAGATGGAGTATGATGCTTACTTCCATGTACTGCGTGCGGTTGATAAGCATCATGATGTAAAATTCTCTTATACACCATTAGGTAATTTGCGCAGCAGAGAAGAAAATGGGGTGAAGGTCAATTACATCTATGATACGGAGTGCAGACTGCGGAGTATCATTAATGAAAAAGGGGAATCACACCAGTTTGTTCGGAATGCACGTGGTGAAAGTATCAGGGAAACAGGATTTGATGGCATCAGTCATAGTTTTGTGCGGGATGCTACCGGCAAGGTGATTAAGGTAGAAAGGCCAGACAACAGGCATACATTATATGAATATGATTATAATGGAATGCTGGTGCGTGCGGAACATAGTGATGGTAGCTGGTCTGCTTTTGGGTATGACCGGAATGGGCAAATGATAGAGGCGGTGAATGAGAATGGGACGGTGAGTTTTAAGAGAGATAATATGGGACGGGTGATAGAAGAGCGGCAGCATGGCCATGTGGTAAGTACGAGGTATGATGAGAATGGAAGAAGGGTGAGGTTGGAGAGTTCATTGGGAGCGAGGGTGAAGTTGGAGAGGAATAGAATGGGGGATGTGACAGGGATGCGGGCGGATATGCAAGGGTTACGTACTGTTGGTGATGACATGCGGGGCATAGCTGGTGCCACGCTGGACCCATGGACACTTCAAATTCAATATGACCTTCCTGGCCTTGAAACTTCCCGTACACTTCCCGGCGGCATCACCAGCAGCTGGACATATGACAAAGCAGGGATGCCGGCTTCTCAAACAGTGAACAGCAACAATCGTACAGTACGCAAGACCTATTATCGCTGGGATGCCAATCAACGCCTTCGTGAAATGGTGAATGCCCTGAATAACAGCAGTGTGAAATTTGCACATGATGATTTCGGTAACCTTGCATGGGCACAGTATGAAGATGGCCATTTTGATTACAGACAACCCGATAAAGTAGGGAACCTGTTTAGATCCGTATCACAAAATGACCGCAGGTATGCTCCCGGCGGACAATTGCAGGAAACCCCCGAAGCAAGATTTGAATACGATGCAGAAGGCTTTATGATCAGAAAGATCACAGCTGACCTACAGGTATGGGAATATGAATGGACAGGCAGGGGCACCTTAAAACAGGTAACAAGACCTGATGGCAAAACCGTACGATTTGAATACGATGCCCTGGGCAGAAGAACGGCCAAGATATTCAAAGGCCAGATCACCCGATGGGTATGGGATGGCAAGAACCCCATGCATGAATGGACCTATGCCATGGATGATCGTCCGCAGATCCGGATAGATGATATGGGCAATATCACACAGCCTGAAGAACCCGTGCCGGCAGCGACCCTGGTAACCTGGGTATTTGAAGGAGACTCCTGTATACCGGTAGCGAAGATCGTGAATGGTAAACATTATTCCATCCTCTCTGATTATCTCGGCGTACCTTTTGCTGCATACGACGACACTGGTGTAGCACAATGGTCCTGTGAATTGGATATTTATGGAAAGGTTCGTAAGTTAGTAGGTAGTAAGGGTTTCATCCCCTTCCGCTATCAGGGGCAGTATGAAGATGTGGAGACCGGGTTATATTATAATCGTTTTCGTTATTATAGTCCGGACGAAGGTATTTATATCAGCAAAGATCCTATTGGTCTGGATGGCGGCAGCAGGTTGTATAGTTTTGTGAATGACCCAACGAACCTGTTTGACTTATTGGGCTTACACCCCATCTTTGACGATGTGCTGGCAGATAAAGCAAAGCAGGCGCATAACCTGCTGAAACGAAATATAGAAGGGAAGCCGGAGATCGGGTTTAATCAATCTACGGTATCTATTGGAGAAGGTACATTGCCTAGTGGAGAGAAGCAGTTGTTTGCTTCTGGTAATGGTGCGAAGCTGACACCGGCGCAACGAGCCAAGTTGATAGAATTGGGTGTACCACCTGAGAATATTTATAGTGGGGTGGCTTATAAAAAGAAGCCAATACCTAAGACGAAGGTGAAGTCTGTGAGAAAGGCTTACAACCTGGAAAACCACGCGGAGAGGGTGATTATCAGGAATGCGCCGGAAGGGACTAAGTTTACAAGGTGGGGAATTTCGTGGGCGAAGTATCAGAAGAATGAGCCGTGTAGTAATTGTAAACCGCATGTGGAGTGTGCATCGTAGGTATCATGCATGAATTCTCAACGAATGATCCTAGGTCTCACTTTAAGCCACATGTGGAGTGTGCATCGTAAAAACAAGTAATCAATATAAATGGCATTACCTTATTCAGCATACAAAAAGAAAATTCAACCTGAGCTGGCAAAATTATCACCTGAGCAATTACTATTCGTCGGTGTATGGACTGCCGATTACCTTGACAGGCAGTATGGCCCTTATTTAGATGGCGATGGGCATGCCAGGGAACATGAAGTATTGCAGGATGCGATTGGATTTTTATGGAATGGCATAGACGACCCTTCCACAATAACAGAAGCAGATTTGAAGAAGCAATTAAAGCATGTGCGAAATATTGATATTGACGACCTGGATTTTGCCAAGCCAAAAGATTGCGGGATACTGAAGTTGATGGAAGCAGTAGAAAGTACCCTCAGCTATGCAAAAGAAAAGAAACCTGATGCCATACTGACTACCGCCTGGTTCCCGATGGATGTGCTGAACGCAGTAAAGGATAGTGAGTTTGTAATGAAAGAAACGCCACCGAAGTATAAACTGGATGATCCGTTTTTTGCGGAGGAGTTGGGATCGCAGACAAAACTGTTTGCGCATCTGCAGGAAGGGAAAAATCTCACAAGTAAAGACAAAACTATTTTCCGATGATGGAACAATTGACCTTTTCTTCTTTTGATAAAATACTCAAAGAAAACTTTACCAATCTCCCATTTGAACAATGCCTGTTCTTTGGCGTGTGGAATGCAGAGTACCTGTATCACAAATACGCCAATCACCTACTGGAACTGGATGATGAAGAAGGTTATGAAATCCTCACCGAAGCCCTCGCCTACCTGTGGGATGCTGTAGACAAAACAGCGAATATAGAAGAAGAGGAAGTAGATAACCAGATCCTGCGCCTGCACGATATTAGTTTAGACCAGCTGGACCAGGACGAAGCAAAAGGTACCGGCGTCGTGAAACTGATGGAATGCCTGGAAAGTGGGTTGGTATATATAGAGGAAAGGAACTACGAATTTATCGCAGCCTGTGCTTACTTCCCACTGGATGTAGCAGATGTGATCATGACAAACGAATTGGGACTGGATACCAATGATCCCAATAAACATATTCATCATCCGCTGATGCAGGTGGAGTTTGAAGCGGAACTGAAAATGATGGAATACCTACAGACCTATAGGGACGTTAGCAGTAAGGAAAAAAACCTGTTCAGGTAGCACCTGGTTTCTGAGCCATGGAACAGGTTGTATCCTCAATACGATACAGCCTGTTTTTATTTGGATACTTCATGGAAACAGCCAGGTGTTTGAGCGATTCCCGGGAGGTTCATTTCTTTTTAATAGGCCCACTTCTTATGAGTAGGCTTTTTTCTTCTCTTTTTCATCTTCATACCGTTTCCTGTTTCCCAGGATGGTCTCCAAATGTTCCTGCCCCCAATGCAGCAAATTATTAATAGGCGGAATCAGGCTCTTCCCCAGTTCTGTCAATTCGTATTCTACTCTTGGCGGTATTTCAGGATAAAACTCCCTCGAAATCAACCCATCTGCCTCCAAAGAACGAAGGGTAACCGTGAGCATTTTCTGTGAAATATCTCCAATACTGGTCGCGATTTCGCTAAACCGCATCTTTCCTTTGTGAGACAGCAGTTCCACTACCAGGATGGACCATTTATCACCGAACCGATCCAGCACATGTCTTATCGGACAAAAAGCCGGCTTAAATTTCTCAGCATTATTTTCAATCATAACCCACTGAATTTCAATATTAGTTACCGTTTGGTAAGTTAGTCGCTGGCAGGTGCCTTCTTTGTTAGAAGTTACACACCATTTACCTTTGGCTCTCCAAAAGAGAGTGACTCTCTTTTCTATGTAAAAGTAGAACAAATTATCAAACAAATACTAATAAGAATTTGTGAAATCAGTTTAAGATAGGCCACCATAAAGGATTTACATTAAAATATATGTTGAAACACATTTTGTTTAAAAAAGTATATATCTTCGGTCCCGAATCGCCTGGCACAAAAAGCACTTTAATAGCGGTCATGAAGGACTGCTAAGGGGAACAAACAGGGCTATGCGTTCGATTAACAGAAGGGGCGGTCTTAAAAAGACCGGTATTAAGCACCTTAAACAATAAATTTCATTTTTAAAATAAAAGCAATCCAAAAACACCAGCTAACATGAAAAAAATCTCAATCGTTGCATCAGCACTGTTATTATCTGCAACTGCATTCGCTCAAAACACCTGGACTGTAGACAAAGCGCACAGCAGGCTGGGTTACGGCATTACCCACCTCGGTATCTCTGAAAGCGAAGGTAACTTCAAATCTTACGAAGCTAAGATCACTGCTACTAAAGCAGATTTCTCTGACGCGGTGATCGAAGTAACTGCAGACGTTAACAGCATCAACACTGACAACGAAATGCGCGACAAGCACGTGAAGAGCCCAGATTTCTTCGACGCTGAGAAATTCGGTAACCTGACTTTCAAGAGCACTTCTATCAAGAAAGCAAGCGGTAAGACTTTCAAAGTAACCGGCGACCTGACCCTGCACGGTGTAACTAAACCAGTAACCCTGGATCTGACCATCAACGGTACTACTACTAACCCAATGAGCAAAAAAGAAGAAGTAGGTATCAAAGTAACCGGTACTTTCAAACGTACTGATTTCGGTATCGGCGCTTCTATGCCAACTCAGATGCTGAGCGACGAAGTTGTACTGAAAGCTAACGGCGAATTCGTAAAAGAATAGGTTAAACAACGGCAATGAAAAGATTAATCATATTTTCAGGAACACTGCTGCTGGCGGCAGCAGTGTTTGCCTTTAATATCGTATCTCCCCTGTGGAAAATCACCGAAAAGTACAATGTAGCATTTAGCAGCAATGAAGTAGGTGGCATCTTCAAGAGCTTTAAAGGCACCATCAATTTTGATGAGGCGAATCTGGCAGTTTCTAACTTTGATGTAACTGTAGATGTGGCTTCTATCCAGACTGGTAATGCATTGCAGAACAAGCATGCCAAGAGCGATGAGTGGTTTGATGCAGCGAAGTTCCCAGTAATGCACTATGTATCAAAGAAAATTGTGAAAGCGGGTGCTGGTTACCAGGTAACCGGCGATCTGGAGATCCATGGTGTGAAAAAGGAATTTACTATTCCTTTCAATTTCGTGAGAAAAGGAAACGCAGCTACCTTCAATGGTACCTTTAATGTAAACAGGAATGATTTCCATATTGGTAAACCAGGTGGAGATGTTGCCGACGTCATTAAAGTAGTGCTGGCGGTGCCTGTTACGAAGTAATTTATAAATTGAATTTATGCTGAAGAAATTATTAATATTAGCGGTAGTTTCAGGTATATTGGCAGCAGTGGCGTGTTTGGTGTATCAAAAGGTATATACAGAGTCACTGGGTGACGGGTTTAAAAATATTATTTCCCTGCAAAAGATATTTGCAGCCTGTATAGGTGCGAATATTGTGGCAGCGATTGGGTATTTTTTACTGAGCAAGGTACTGAAAGGTCATACAGAAGCGGTGTTTAATATTTTATATGCAGTGATAACAATTGCAACCATTGTGTATCCGATCGGGTATAAACTGCCTTTGGATGTTGAGATGCCGGAATTGTTTCCGGGATTGGCGATTCCAATGCACTTTTTCCCTGTGTTGGGATGGATGACGTTGAAGCCGTTATTTGCTAAGAATATTTAAATTAAATCCGCCCCCCGGAATTGGAGGGGGCGGATTTAATTTATACAAATGCGCTGAAGCCGGTTATGGCTCTGCCTACTATCAGAGAGTTGATTTCTTTTGTTCCTTCATAAGAATAGATAGCCTCCGCATCTGCTACAAAGCGGGCTACATTATATTCCAACAGTATACCGTTCCCTCCCATTACTTCTCTTGCCCTGCTCACAATATCCCTGGTACGAAGCGAACAGAATACCTTTGCGATAGATGCATGTTCATCATCCAGTAATCCCTGATCCTGTAGCTGAGATAACCTGAACGTCATGGTTTGCATAGCCGTGAGGTTCGAGAGCATTTCTACAAGATGGTTTTGTATTAACTGGAAACTGGCGATTGGTTTGCCGAATTGTTTACGCTGACGGGTATAGGTCAGGGCATTTTCATAGGCTCCTCTGGCACAGCCTACGGCTAACCAGGCTACACCTGCTCTTGTCATTTGCAGCACCTTTGCAGTATCTTTAAAGGAGTTTGCATGAGCGAGGCGATCGCTTTCGGCAACTTCGCAGTCCTGTAAGGTGATGATACCATTTTGTACAATGCGGAGGGCCATTTTATCATGCATCTTCTCTACACTGAAACCGGGTGTCCCTTTACGTAACAGGAAACCTTTTACCTGATTATCATCCACATCTCTTGCCCATATAACCAATACATCGGCAAAGGTGGCATTGCCAATCCATTTCTTCTGACCATTTAAGACCCATTTGTCTCCTACCCTTTTAGCCGTGGTCGTCAGGCCTCCAGCGGCACCGGAACCGACTTCGGGTTCTGTGAGACCAAAGGCGCCGATGATCTTTAATTGTTCCATACCAGGCAGCCATTCTTTCTTTTGTGCTTCAGAACCGAGGGCATGAATGGACCCCATGGCTAAACCGTTTTGAACACCAAAGAAGGTGGCAATGGAGCAGTCTACCCGTGCCATCTCCATTGCAATGATTCCTTCCATTACAAAGGAGTACTCGCCCCTGAAGGTGCCACCGCAAATATTTAATGCTGCAAGTTTGGGTATAATCTCAAAGGGGAATTCAGCTTTGAACCAGTATTCGTTTACGATAGGCTGAATTTCCGTTTCCATAAAATGACGAACTTTCAGTTGCAGGGCGCGTTCTTCTTCTGTGAGCATACCGGCAAGGTCGTAGAAGTCCCCGTTTACGGGAGGAAGTTCTTTCTTATGGCCGCTACCGCTGGTGAGCATTTTCATTAATCCGGTTAGCTGCTGGTCATTCATTTTGCCTACTGCGGCCATTACTTTTGGCAGGTCCACTTTTTCGGCGATATGGCCAAGCTGTTCGAAATCAATGCTTTTGAGTAAGTGGAATGCCTGTCTGATGGTGGAAAATTTCACTGCCATATGGGAAGGTTTTTTATAAATATAAGAAAATCCTCAGCTAGCTTTTAAAAGCCGGCTGAGGATCAGGCTATCTAAAGAATTGATAGCCTAAACAATTGAAAATAATGATCTGACTGAAATTACTGCAACCAGTTCGAAACTTATTCCGGACAAACGGTTTGATTAAACAATTGAAAACAACAACTTCGCTGGCACTTCTGCCGTCAGTTGTACGTGCTTAATCTTTTCTTCTATCAATTCTTCAATTTTCTTTTTCCCAAACATATTGTAAGGAAATCGTAACGTGATTTTGAATTTAATAGCTGGTTCATCGTCCTGCAACCTGTAACCAAAACGGATGTCTTTAATTTTTTCCTTCCCTACCAAATTGGTAAGGAACTGAGCAATTTCAGATGGATGATCTAAAGTGGTGCGTTGTTCCATGTCTGGCTAAATTTGGGGCGTAACCACGCCTGGTTTTTTTCAATAAATACGAAGTCTACGCTTCAAAGGGTGGGAATTAGGACTGGGTCTAACGGAAACAATGTGTCACTTTAATCACAAAACCGGTACATTTGCGTGCAATGCACAATACCTACTAAGTTTAAAGACGCGATTGAAAGTTTTATAATAACCTTATCAGGATTTTACCTCGTCAAATTTAGATGAAAATATATTTATTCACCGCGATCGAACAGGCATTTAAAAAAGACTTTTATCAGCAGATCCGGTATCAGAATATTCGGGTAACTGGCATTACTGCCACGATTGTATTGTTTACCACGCTTATTACCCACATTCTTACGCTGACCTTGCCGGCGAGCAATTCCCTGCCTGTGGGACAACAGCATCAACTGATTATTATCCAGCGGTTCCTGCTTATAAGTTCAGCGGTGATTGCTTTGGCTATCTACCTGATCCGTAGCAAGTTAAATAAATTTCAGCAAAATCGATACCATTTCCTTGTCATTCTCTTTGCCCTGTGTTTTATTGGGAGTTGTATGGGACTGACATTCGTTTCGCAACACAATCCTAAGAACACGATGACCATGATGCTGATAGGTTTCCTGGTCATAGCTATGGTACAGGTATTTTCATTCAGGCAACTCATCACCATTTGCCTGGTTACGGGGACTACCTTTTCCCTCTTTTTTCATCTCTTCCAGGTGAACAAGGTAGCGCTGGTAGGTAATATGATTATATTCTGGCTTATGATGTGTGCATTTCTTGTGGTTTCCAGACTCTTATATTCTTACCATGCCAATTATTTTATAAAGATCAAAACTATTGAGGAGAAAAATGAGGAGATAGCGGCCGCTAATAAACTGAAGACAGAAATTCTGGGGATTGTAGCGCATGACCTGCGTAGCCCTATTTCGGGCATTCGTTCTGTGCTGCACCTGATGCAGGAGTACCCTTTTACCCCTGAGCAGGAGAATAAATACCTGGCCTGGATCAGCGAGGCTTGCGGTACAGCGGACCAGATTATCGAGGAACTGCTCACAGCCGCAAGACAATCAGATGAAAACAAACTACAAACTAATTATATTTCCCTGAATGACTGGCTGGTGAATGTGCGTGACAACTGGCAACAACAAGTCAGGCACCAACAGCGGGTTTTGCTGGAGTTGCCCCAGGGAGAGATAAAGGCACATATTCATACCGGTAAACTACAGCGGGTGGTAGATAACCTGCTACACAATGCTTTGAAGTTTACACCTGATGGAGGGGATATAACCCTTGGTATGCGGCCGCATCGTGGAGGTGTGCGGATCTCTGTGGCTGATACAGGTATAGGTATCCCGGAGGAGATGCTACCTAATATCTTCGACCGGTTTACTTCAGCCCGGCGGAAGGGACTTCATCATGAACCTTCCACCGGACTTGGGTTGCATATCTGCAAGCAGCTGGTGCAGCAACACGGTGGTAATATCTACGTTTCATCACAAGAGAATAAAGGTACTGTCTTTAATATCGACCTGCCTTATACAGTGTTGTAAAGTGTTGTTGTTAACATAGACCTTAGTTACCCCCTGGATAAGGTTCCGCCTTTAAACACTACACACTGTTGTAAGCTCATGGATAAGATGTGGCGCCATTTCCACGGTCTTCCACATGTACCACCTCCAAAATGCGCGTTGCAATAGCATTAACCAGTTGCGGATCTGCTGCATAATCTGGATTTGGCTGTAAATCTCCGTTTACCTGCAGTAAATAATCGATGGAATGTTCGTCATCCAGCACCGCTTTGTAGTGCTCGATTCCTCTTGATTCATGCGGCATTACCACTACAATGTAGTTGCTGCCTTTCAGGTCAAAGTCCAAGGTAAAATCTTTCATATGGCATCACTTTTAAAATGCAATACGCAAAATTGTCCATACAGCGTAATAGGTAATAGTTGTAGATTGTCTGCTGTTTTTTTTGCGTTACCTAAATATAACAAAATTAAGGCCACGGAGTTGCAGAAATTCTATAAGTGATTAGTCTTCTTTTCCACCTTTTTCTCCTGTGAACCAATGTTCCTTTTGCTTAAAGAGCACATTGAAGGTGGTCAGAGAGCCGTATATGCGGGTAATATATTGTTGCATATTAACTTTGTCTTCGTCGGAGAGCTGTTTATGGCTGTTTATTTGTTGCTCGAGTACCCGGAGACGATCTCTTACCATCACGATTTTATGAAAAAATACTTCTATGGGTAGTTCTTTTGGTTTCAACGAAGCATCCTTTGGTTGAAGAAGGAGAGTGCCCCCTTCCCACCTGTCGCCAAGAGGGATGATCTCGTTCGGTTCACCCCAGAGACGGAGGATCTTTAATAAAGAAGTTTCGACGGCGGAGGTAGTTTCCACTTCGATAGATTGGTTTTCTATGTGGAGGATTTCGAAAAGCGGATCAGTTTTGTCCACTTCGATAACGCCCTGGTCCATAAAGGTGACTACGTATTGTGCATATTTGACACCGATAATGACGCCAGGACCGTGTTTAGCGTGTTGTACTCTCGAACCTTTGCCGGCGATTAATTCTTCCATCTGTGTTGGTTTTTTACAAGGTATTGAAAAAGTGTAAGTTATCCCAATTCGACCATCGCCTTTATCACACCTGTCTTTGGATCTAACCAGCTGTTAAACTTATCTTTTACGGCTTCGAACTTTACCCTGTGTGTAATATAAGTTACCGGATCTACTTCCCCACTCTTCATATTCTGCACCACGTGCTCAAAATCTTCTCTTGTTGCATTTCGGCTACTCATCAATGTCGCTTCTCTTTTATGAAATTCCGGGTGGCTCACGCAGATCTCTCCCTTTTGTAAACCCACCAGTACATACCGGGCGCCATGCGCCATATATTGAAAACCGTTATTGATCGCTTTCTGGCTACCGGTAGCATCAATTACAACTGTAGGCATATCGCCGTTAGTAATTTCCTGTAATACGGTCATTACATCTTCGGTAGTTGCATTAATTGTATGAGCGACCTTCAATTTGTCTTTGCAGAATTGCAGACGCCCTTCATTAATATCCATCGCAATGACATGGGCACCGGCAATGCGGGCAAATTCCATGATACCAAGACCAATAGGACCTGCACCGATCACCAGGACGAATTCACCTGGTGTAACACCGGCACGGCGTACGCCATGAGCACCAATGGCGAGGGGTTCCACGAGCGCAAGCGCTTCCATGCCGAGGCCTTCGCCATGTACTAATGAAGAAGAGGGAACGGAAAGGTATTCTGCCATACCACCATCGATGTGTACACCACAAACCTGTATACGGGTACAGCAGTTTGGCTTGCCGCTTCTACAGGCGATGCAGGTACCGCAATTAAAATAGGGGATAAAAGTAACCGCTTCGCCAATGGTAAAACCAGGGGCGTTGTCCGCAGCTACCAGTTCACCGGCTAGTTCATGACCGAGTATACGAGGGTATACAAAGTAAGGTTGAGTTCCTTCAAAAGCGTGGAGGTCTGTGCCACAAATGCCGATACGTTTGATTTTTATAATCGAATGGTTAGGCATTAATGCGGGCATTTCTTTTTGACCATAATCAAATTGACCAGGTGTGGTACAAGTAAGTATTTTTATCATGGTTGTAAAATAAAACAAAAAATCGTGGTTTTACCTTCGGTAAAACCACGATTTTTTGCAGGGGCCACCCCGGCCTGCCACCGGCCTGGTAGAAAGTTTATCCTTCCTTAGGAATATTTACAGTAGCGCTATCGGAATCTTTTTTCTTTGATTTCTTTTTATCGTCTTTCTGATTTTTCTTATTATCATCTTTCTGTTGTTTTTCGTTCGCCTCTTTTGCCGCTTTTTCCTTCTTCCTGAAATACCCTCTCAATAAGAAATTGTGTTTCAACGCCTCCATGTTCTCACTAAATCCTTCTGATCCTTTATGCACCGCTCTCATTGTTTTCTTCGCCTCATTCACAGTACCTTCCAGGTCATTGGCCATACTATCACTATACAACAATCTGCCTATACTTCCCTTGCCCTGATTCACCTGTGTAGCAATGCCTGCCAACTGACCGGTAATTACTTCTGCATTGTAAGCTACGCCGGAAAGTCTGTCCAGCACTTTATCAAACTGCATCGGATCCACTGCATTAATTGTCTCCCCATCTTTGACTGGTACATTAGACGCCGTGCCGGAACTAATTGCCACCAGCTTATCTCCCATCAAACCATCAGAACTGATACTTGCCACCGCCCCTTTCTTAATAAAAGGCTGTACTTTTTTCTGCACGATCAAAGTTACCCTGGCAGTAGAGTCGGACAAAATATCGATATTATCAACAGTACCCACATCAATACCTACAAACCGGATATTATTTCCCACCTGTAACCCACCTACGTTTTTGAAGGTACCATATAAGGTGATCGTACTCCTGAACATATTTTTATTTCTGCCAATAAGGAAAATACCAACCAGTAACAACAGGATGGTGACCGATGTAAATATACCAACCTTCACTTTCTGAGATGTCTTGTCGCGCATACAGTATTATTTGAAAAAGTTATTAATGAGATCATCCTCCGATTTTGCCAGCTCGTCGTACGTGCCTGTGGCTATATATTCTCCATCATTCATTACCACGATCCTGTCTGCTGTAATTCTTGCACAAGGCATATCGTGGGTGATAATGATGGACGAAGTATCATATTTTTCCTGCAGGGTCACGATCAGCTCACTGATCTCCCTTGCAGTAATAGGATCAAGTCCGGTAGTAGGTTCGTCATACAGCATAATTTGGGGCCGCAGAATCAATGTCCTGGCTAATCCTACTCTTTTTCGCATACCTCCGGACAGGTCAGATGGATATTTATCAATGGACGCTGTTAATCCAACACTGTCCAATGCCTCTTCTACCCTTTTCGTCAGTTCTGCCTTATCTTTTATCTGCAAAACATGGGTGAGTGGAAATTCCAGGTTTTCTCTTACCGTCATAGAATCATACAAAGCACCACTCTGGAAAAGGAACCCAATCTTTTTTCTGATTTCTTTTAGTTCATCTTCATTTAAGGTTGGGATCTCTTTTCCCAACACTTCCAGTTTGCCTTCATCAGGTTCCAGCAACCCTGCTATACATTGAATGGTTACAGACTTACCCTGCCCTGAACGGCCCAGTACTACTATATTCTCACCTTTGTGTAGTTCGAGGTTAATGTCTTTCAGCACCTCATTTTCTCCAAATGATTTCTTCAGGTGCTCTATGCGAATCACAACTTCATCCATAATTAATAATATAACAGGTTAGTGATCTGTACTGCAATCGCATCTAATAAAATAATCCAGAGAGAAGCTGTTACCACTGCTGAATTAGCGGCCAGACCTACGCTTTCAGTACCTCTGCTGGCATGATATCCTTTGTAACAACCTACAAATCCAATGGCAAATCCGAAAAAGAATGTCTTCACCACAGCCGGTATCACATCACTGAATTCCAGTGCGGCAAAGGCTTTTCGAAAAAAGAGCGTACCGCTTACATGTCCCTGGGTATTTACGCCCAGCCACCCTCCTACAAACGCCAGTGCATCAGCCATGACCGTGAGTAAAGGTACCATGAGCGTACACGCCAGAATACGGGTTACTACCAGGTATTGAATGGGGTTCGCACTGGACACTTCCATGGCATCGATCTGCTCCGTCACTTTCATACTCCCCAGCTCTGCTCCTATACTGGAAGCGATCTTGCCGGTACAGATCAGGGCAATGATCATAGGCCCTATTTCGCGTACAATGGAGATGGCTACCATACCTGGTACAAAGCTCTCTGCACCAAATTGTTTCATGGTAGGCTGGGTTTGCAGGGTCAACACAAATCCGATAATAAAACCGGATACCGCTACCAGGGAAATAGATTTAACGCCGACTATATAACATTGATGGAGAAATTCATTCCATTCGAAGCCATTTCGAAAAATATTCCGGCCAAACTGGGTGGCAAAAGCGACCTGCTCTCCCACCGCGGCCATATATCTATTTAAGGATGAAGTAATTGCACTTGCCATAATCGTTCGCATTAGTTCTGATGATGCTGCTACTGTAAATAGATGTAATTTCATGCCACCCTTTTTTATTGGTTTTTAGTGATAAAATGGCTGGTAAATGGGTATTATTTTACACAATTGTTGGGGGGACGAGTGGGATGACCGCCGCAGAGCAGGGTGATCACTTCATTTTTTTAATATTTTTGGGACTATCATGAGAAATAGAAAATGGCAGCTTTTTATTTTAATGCTCCTGCTACTGGTACAGTGTACTTCTAAAAAGCATAATTATGCGGAGGAGATCCCTGATCCTATGAAGAAGGGAGGGTATGTAAGCAATCCGGATCATATCATTTCAGACAATACCACGGCGGCGCTGAACGACCTGCTGGGCAAACTGGATCAGGCAGGCAAGGCGCAGGTGGCGGTGGTGTTGCTGAATAGTATTGGCAACCAGGCGGTGGAAGATGTATCACATCTTTTATTTACTACCTGGAAACCCGGAAATAAGGAAACGAATAATGGACTGGTGGTACTGCTGGTAAAAGATCAGCACAAGATCCGGTTTGAAACAGGGTATGGACTGGAAGGCGATCTGCCGGATGTAATCTGTTTCCGTATACAGCAGTCCATGATGCTCCCTTATTTTAAAAAGGATAATTATGATGAGGGAATGGAGAAAGGCTTGCAGGCAGTAGCGGATATATTGACAAATTCGGATGGCGTGGTGAATGAAGCGGATAATGGCGATGTCCTGGCCGATACTGCGATTGAGGCAGCTGATGCGGGGGTGAATAGTGTCGTTACAGATGGGGGGGTGAATGACGTAGTTGCAGATAGAGGTGTGAATGGCGTAGTTGCAGATAGAGGTGTGAATGCCGCTGTTGCTGATACGGATGGTGCTGCGGCAACCGAACCTTCTCTGGCAACTGACGCAGCCGAAGCCAATGTTGCCACAGGCAGCGCACCAGATGAATCGCAGGGAGACCCGAATTATTTACTGCAGGACAATGGTATTTCACGTCCCGGTGTAGGCACCATCTTCTTTTATTTCTTTTACCTGATTTTCAGTTTCATCATATTTGGTATACTCAAAGGAGAAAAACACAAAGATGACCTGTACAGAACCACCTGGCTGGCCAAAAGCTTTGTGCTGTTGGCACCCGGTATCGTCATGCTGGTACTCTGTTATGCACTGAACATACCCTATAGTTTCTGGATCACCTTAGGTCTATGCTATCTGACCTGGATCATCTACCTTTCCTACAGGTATACCCTGACGAATGCCCGGGAGAAGAAACGGGAATTTGCTGACAGGCATGCCCGTTATGAGGCACTGGATATAGCACATAAGAACTTGTTATTCACTGCTTTCGTATTCCCTATCCCCTTTCTCGCCTATCATCGCTGGCATTACCAGCGCATGAAAAAACTGCGTTACGAGCCGTATGCCTGCGACACCTGCTCACAGCCAATGACGCTGCTAAACAGAAATAAGAAAAAAGCATTCATGAATCAGATCCAGGCAGCAGAAGAGAAAGTGGGATCGGTCATTTATGATGTATGGTATTGTAAGCACTGTGATACCCACAAAGCTATCGGGTACGACAGTATTTACACCAAGGTAAAAACCTGCCCTAAATGTAATAATAAAACCTTTGAGGAGACACGTACGCAAACCGTCAAAAGAGCAACAGAATATTCAACTGGTGAAGGGATACAATTTTCTGAATGCAGGTACTGTAATTTTGTTGAAAAAAAGACGTTTGTAATACCACGAAAATCGTCATCGGGCTCCTCCTCTTCCTCCTCCGGGTCATCATCCTCTTCATCCAGCGGAAGCTGGGGTGGTGGCTCATCTGGCGGCGGCGGATCCAGCAGCAGTTGGTAAAATTTGACCGATAACTGATTTTGGTCATTGATATATATCAGGATAAATAAATACTTTTGTACTATGAATTCTGAAAAACAACTGAGGAAGGGCCCAACCTGGTGGCATCAATTTGACTTTTTAGGCATGCATTTATTGCCTCTTCTGGCATTTTTCACGCATGTAACTGCATTCGATTGGATTTTATGTGCATTTCTTTATGTAACCAGGATGTTCTTTGTAACCGGTGGTTACCATCGCTATTTTTCACATCGTACATTTAAAACTTCCCGTTGGTTTCAGTTTGTACTTGCGGGTGGTGCGCAGAGTACTTTTCAGAAAGGCGTGTTATGGTGGGGTGCAAATCACAGAATTCACCACAAACACAGCGATACGCCAGAAGATCCGCACTCAGCAAATATTTATGGTTTCTGGTATGCACACATGGGCTGGATTATGGGACCAGAGTACAAACCAACCCGTTTTGACCTGATCAAAGATTTTAAACAACCTGAGCTTTTCTGGCTGAATAAATACCACTGGGTACCAGGTCTGGTATTGATGGTAGTTAGTTACTTCCTGGGTAATAAAATAAATGGTACTGGTTGGTTCGACTGGCATGCTGGTCTGTCCACCCTGTGGATTGGTTTCTTCCTGAGCACAATCCTCGTATACCATGCTACTTTTACCATCAACTCACTGATGCACAAAGTTGGTAAGCCAAGATATGAGACCGGCGATTACTCAAAGAATAGTGTAATCCTGGCACTCCTGACCCTCGGTGAAGGCTGGCATAACAACCACCACTATTACCAGAGTGCAACCAAACAAGGTTTCTATTGGTGGGAAATTGATATTACCTATTACATCATCAGGACATTAGGTGTGTTTGGTATAGTTTGGGATATCAGGGGGGTACCTGAAAAAGTGAAAAATTCTAATTTTTTAAAGGAAAAAAGCAGACAGTTAGAGCCTAGTTTTCCAGCAAATGATTCAGTAGAAGTTAATAAATAAGAGATTAAACAATATTTTAAGAACTCCCGTCTGACCAGGCGGGAGTTTTTTTATGCTTTCTAAGACTAAACATCTGATGTTTGAATAAAACATCCTACCTTTGTCAAACATCAGACGTTTAAGAAAGATGGCAAATTCAATCAAACTGGCCGATAAGGTCATCTACCAATTGCAACAGGACATTTCGCTGGGGAAATATAAACCCGGTGAGTTAATTCCCCCGGAACCCGTACTCATGGAGCTATTCAATGTAGGCCGGTCCACCATCAGGGAAGCGATCAAAACACTTTCCAACGCGGGGATCCTGCGGGTACAACAAGGGGCAGGCACCTTTGTGAGCAGTACAGAGAACAATGAATCACTGGATAAGCGTCTTCGCCGTGCTGCCAGGATGGAAGTAAACCAGGTGAGGTCGCTACTGGAAATTGAGATTGCCAGATTGGCTACCCTATTCAGGGATGATCAGGACCTCAGCTATATTAGCGCCGCCCTGAACGACAGGTGGCAGGCCATTCAATCAGAAAATTACGAAGCTGCTGCTGATGCAGATATCCGGTTTCATAAATCGATTGCCCAGGCCTCTCACAACAGTGTGCTCGCTGACTTATACCAGACATTTACAGGGGTAATCAGGGAATCGTTTTCACAGCGGGAGAAACCGCATGTACAACAGTTCCAACAAACGCACCAGCTACATGCTGACCTGCTGAATGCTATCAAAAATCAGGATATCGCTGCCGCAACCAGGGTTGTGACCCAAATCCTGGAAACGAACTTCTAAACTTATTGTCATGTCGATACTATTATTTTCACTTATCCTGCTTGTCGGCGCATTTATGGCTGGCATGCTCGGTTCTCTTACCGGCCTTGGAGGAGGCGTGGTCCTCATTCCATTACTAACGATTGTATTTCATGTAGACATCCGCTATGCAATCGGTGCGTCGCTGGTAGCCTCTATCGCTAACTCATCGGGCGCTGCGGCGGCTTATATCAAGGAAGGAATCACGAACGTACGTATTGGTATGTTCCTCGAAATTGCCACGACTACCGGTGCGATTATCGGGGCATTATTAGCTATTTACACACCGACTTCGGTGGTAGCGGTCCTCTTCGGTGTGGTACTGCTTTTCAGCGCAGCAATGACCATCCGTAAAAAGAATGAGCATGGCGATAATACCAGCAACAGCAAACTGGCGAGCATTCTCAAACTAAATAACTCTTATCCGGTGAATGGCGAAATGGTGCCTTACAAAGTACGTGGTGTAGGTGGAGGGTATGCCCTCATGACCCTTGCAGGTATTGTATCAGGGCTGTTGGGGATTGGTTCCGGTGCTTTGAAAGTATTAGCGATGGACAATGTGATGCGTATTCCGTTTAAAGTATCTACTACAACCAGCAACTTCATGATCGGTGTCACAGCTGCAGCGAGTGCCGTGGTGTATTTGCAAAGAGGTTATATCGATCCGGGTATTGCCATGCCGGTCGTATTGGGGGTACTGGCAGGTGCATTTGGTGGCTCCAGACTGCTGATGAAAATGGACGTAAAGAAACTGAGACTGCTCTTTAGCATAGTGATCAGCGCACTCGCCATACAGATGATCTATAATGGTTTAACAGGTAAATTGTAAGATGATGAAACAGTTATTTTCAAAAGAATTCTGGCAGGAAAGAGATGTGGAGATGTTTATCGGAAAACAATTACGTTGGGGTGTGATCACATCCAGCATCATTGCATTCATTGGTGGTATTATCTATTTATCCAGCCATGGTGGCGGTATGCCGCAGTATCATGTATTCAATGGTGCGCCTCAGTATGTAAGACATTTACCGGGTATTTTTCATGGGGTAGCACGCGGCGATGGAATGGCGATTATACAGTTGGGCGTTGTGGTATTGTTAGCAACACCTATCACCCGTATTGCATTTTCTGTCATCGCATTTGCGATGGAAAAAGATAAACTCTATGTGGTGATCACCTTAATTGTTCTGAGCATTATTATATTCAGCATATTCAGCGGACTGGGAGGTTGATACTCCCAGCCCTGCTGGTTTTTAGCTCTTTCTTTCATAATGTAGCAGCATGTTCATAGCATCACTGAATGACCCTGCTCTCACGATCTCTCCTGCGTTGATAAAGAAGATCTCGTCTGCATTTTCAATCGTATTCAATCTATGTGCAATGATCACACGCGTAGTATGCGAAGGCAATTTCTGTAAGATCTCTTCCAGCAATTGTTCAGTGACAGTATCGATATTGGCAGTTGCTTCGTCCAATACTAATAATTCAGGTTCTCTGAGCACCGCACGCATAAAGGCGATCAGTTGTTTCTGACCCAGGCTCAGGCTATCCCCGCTACTCAGCACAGGCGTTGCCAATCCGCCATCAAAGCGGGTAAGTAAAGTATCTAAACCCGTAGTACGAATCACTTCCTGCAACTGGTCAAGGCTATAATTCCCGTACTTTTTATTACCGTAAATGATATTCTCATAAATATTGCCGGTAAATAAAAACGGTTCCTGCAGGATAAAACCAATCTTCTGCGTACGTTCTTCATCCGTAAAGCTGCGGATATCTTTGCCATCCAGAAGCACCGTACCTCCTGTGGGATCAAACAACCTTGCAATCAAAGATGCGGTGGTCGTTTTACCACCACCGGTTGGCCCTACCAAAGCATATGTTTTGCCGCGTTCCATTTCGAAACTGATATGATGGAGAATGTCTTTTCCATCAGGATAATGAAAGTTCACATCTTTGAATGCGAGCAAGGGTGCGTTGCCATTCGTATTTGCAGCAGGAATTACATGCAGATCAGACTCCATGTTCAGGATGTGTGAAATCCTGTCCCAGCCTGCCATTGCCACCTGGAAGTTGGTATACAAAATAGCAAACTGACGCATGGGGTTGTAGAAGTAAGTACAGTATGACAGGTAACTGATGAGCAAACCAATGGTAAACTCATGTTGGGAGATCAGGTAAATACCATATGCCAGTACAGCCAGTTGGGCGAGGTTTGCACAAAGGCTGAATAAAGGCATGAAGAAGTTATTGACCAGACCTGCTGTCACAGCGGTTTTGTATTGTTCTTTATTTGCAATATCAAAACGCTTCCGGAAATAATCCCTGCGATTAAAGGCAATGATCACTTTGAAATTGTTCAGGCTTTCCTGGATTTCAGCACTCATGCCACCGGTGCTCTTCATGTTTTCCGCGTTCTTCTTTTTAACGATCGGGCCGGTAATCTTTGTTATGATCAGTAATAAAATGGCTGGTGCAATTGCAGCGATACCCAGCGTAAAATGAATACTGAGCAGGAAGATGGAGGCCCCGATCATAGAAGCAAAACCACTGATAAATTGTACCAGGGATTGTGCAAAGAACTGGTTCAGCTTGTCAGTATCATTATTGATACGGGATATGAGATCGCCGGCTTTGTTCTGATTAAAAAATGCAATCGGCAATGCTTGCAGGCGGCTGAACACATCATTGCGTAGACGGTACAGGATATTCTGACCTACTTTTCCCATCAGGCTCGTCTGAAAGTAGCTGGCAGTGAGAGAAATGAGGAATATACCAAAGAGGATACCTGAAAATAACAGTACCCCGTCGAAGTCTTTATGTGTAACGTAAACGTCGATCGTATGCCCTATCAGGATAGGGATGGACAGGTTCATGGAAGTACTGATCAGGATGGCAACGAGTGCCCCTAACAGTGTGCTCCGGTCTGGCCGCAGATAAGGTAAAAAGTTCTTGAGCGCTGTACCGGTCTTCGTTTCCTGACCGGCAGCCAGTTTATTCAGGTTGTAGCTCATAGTTGCTGGTACTGCGTTGAGAGTTATAGATCTGCACATATTCAGGACAGGATTGCATCAGTTCATTGTGCGTACCGATTGCAATGATCTCTCCTTCCATCAGCAGGATGATCTGATCAAAGTGCACAGCAGAGGCGATCTTTTGTGTTACGGAGATCAGGGTCAGGTCAGGATAATTTTGCTGCACATTTTGCAGAATGAGCTGTTCAGTATTTGGGTCTACCCTGGCTGTGAAGTCGTCCAGCAACAAAATCGTAGGATTGATGGCGAGGGCTCTTGCCAGCATCAGTCGTTGTTTCTGGCCACCGGAAAGGCTGGTACCACGTTCAGAAACGATGGTTTCTATGCCTTCGGGGAGGGTAGTGATAAAGTCTTTGAGTTCAGCGGTGGAAATGGCTTTTTCCATCAGGGCATCGCTGACAGTTTCATTGAAAGCGATGTTTTCTTTTAAACTCATATTGAACAGGATACTATCCTGGAATACGAGACCTATTTGTTGTAATAGTCGTTCTTTATCGTAATCTTTCAGGTCGGTGCCATCGTAGGTCACCTTCCCACCATCGGGGTTCAGCAGGCCTACAAGTATATTGAGCAGCTGTGTTTTTCCGGCGGCAGTTGGGCCAATGATGGCAGTGCGGGTACCTGCTTTCACGCTGAAAGAGATATCTTTTAAAACGGGCTTGCCTGCCAGTGTGAGGTTTACATTTTCCATCGCAATATCGCCATCTATGGTACGCTGTATAGTGCCGGTATCGACAGCATCCGGAGCGTAGAGTACTTCGGCAATACGGGAATAGGAGGCGGCAGATTGAGCGATCAGGCCACTCATGAAGCCGATCACTACAATCGGGAAGATGAGGATGGCTACATAGCTGTTATACGCCGCTAATTCACCTAAGGACATGCTGCCATTGATCACATAGTGGCCACCCAGCATAAGAATCGCCAGCAGGGACATATTTGCCATAAAAGAGATGACAGGTACCAGACCGGCAAAGAGTCGGACTACGGCCATGCCAAGCGTTTTGGATTCGCTGTTTGGAGAAATAAAGCGGTCGTATTCCTGTTGCTGAGCATTGAGAACGCGGATGAGGGCAGCGCCCATCACGCTTTCGTTGATAATTTTATTGAGGCGGTCGATGACTTCCTTACTTTTTTTGAAGATGGCGCGCACTTTATTTAATACCATGTAAAAGGCGAGGCCAATGACAGGGATGATGGTGATGACGCAGAGACCCAGTTTCCAGTTCATGACGAGTAGCAGGGTGCTGGCGCCGATGATGATAAAAAGGGAGGAAGATACGGACACAATACCTTGCGACACGAACAGTTTTACTGTGTCAATATCGGTGGTGAGGTTGGTCAATAGCTTGGAGGGGTTGGCGGCCTGGATGGCGGCGTATTGCTGGCGGGATATTTTATCGGCCAGTTTGGTACGTTGTTCGCTGGCTACCTTCTCAGAGGTGTAAGTTTGAATAATGCTCTGGAGGTAGGTAAAAATAAAAATGAAAGCGGCGGCGAGCACGAATTCGGTGACCAGTCCGGACATGTCCAGGTGGCCATTTGTATAGGCGTCGATACCCCTGGAGATGAGCCATGGCAGGACCAGGTTCAGGCCATTGCTGAGCAGGGCAAGGAAGATCAGGAGGGTGACCATACCTTTATAGGGCGTCAGGATGGAGGTGATACCAGGAAGGGCCGGTGCTTTGGAAGCAGGTGGGCTTGTTTTTTTCCTCATAAATGATTGTAATAGTAATAAGTTGCCATAACGGTGCGTCAGTGGCAGCGGCTAAATTACACCAAATTGATAGACGAAGGAGTGGTTGGGATATTTTATAACACTTGATAAAAATTTTGGGATTTTTTTCGGGGGGGATGGAAGGTTTTGCAGGGTGGTTTGCGGGGAAGGTTTTGTGGGGGGTGCGGGGAAGGTTTTGTGGGGTGGTTTGCGGTGAAGGTTTTGCAGGGTGGTTTGCGGTGAAGGTTTTGCAGGGTGGTTTGCGGGGAAGGTTTTGTGGGGTGGATTGCGGGGAAGGTTTTGTGGGTGGTTTGCGCGGAAGGTTTTGTGGAGTGGTTTGCGGGGAAGGTTTTGTGGGTGGTTTGCGGGGAAGGTTTTGTGGGGTGGTTTGCGGGGAAGGTTTTGCAGGGTGGTTTGCGGGGAAGGTTTTGGTGATAAAAAAAATGCTCCGGGTGTTTTGCCCGGAGCTTTAATTTGACGCGTCCGCGTCACAGTTATTTTTGATGGAGCAACCCAGTTAGGCGATACTAACTGAAGGTTTCCATGAATATACTGTAGATTCCATGAATACCTCCTTTTCTTTGATGAGTTATGAAGTTACGTAATTTTTACATTTCAACAAAGCCCCACTTTTGTGTCATTTTTATACAAAAAAGGTTTCCATTTTTTCAAGGTAAGATTCAATGGGCATGCTATTGCGCAAGGCCACCAGCCCCTGCCCTGACGCACCAACAACAGTTCGGAACTGCTGACTTTGTCTGGTAGCTAGTGCATAGATCACATCTACAATAGTTTGCGGATCGTCCAGCAATTCTGGATCTGTGTGAGACATGAGTGATTTCACTTTATTAGTAATAACATCATAGTCTGTGATGGCAGGATTTTCATTCCAGATAACAGAATCCTTGAAGTTATTTCCTGCGGATCCCCCCTGCTCTACCAATCTTAATTCTATGCCCAGTGGTTTTAATTCATAATACAATCCTTCAATCAGGCCTTCCAGGGCGAACTTCGACATATTGTAAAGCGAACCTACAGGCACAGCCGTAGTAACCCCCATGAAAGAACTGATATTGATAAACATACCAGCTTTATTTTCCCGAAAGTGTGGTAGAAAGGATTGAATAACATGGATGGGCCCTTTTACATTCACATTGAATTGCCAGTCGATCGTTTGGCCGGTGGCGAATTCTAATGGGCCATAGGCACCTACGCCTGCATTGTTGATGACTACATCTATTTTACCAAAGGTATTGATGGCTCCATGAGCAGCTTCTTTTACTTCGGTAGGATTTGTGACATCCAATTTGAATAGCTGTATATTTTCTATTTGGGTAAGCTCGGTTTCCTTTTCAGGCGTACGCATAGTAGCTGCTACATTCCATCCATTGGCGGCAAAATAGCGCGCAGTTAACTTGCCGAGGCCAGAGCTGGCACCGGTGATAAATACTGTTTGTTTCATTTCGGAACTTTTGTTCCACAAATATATTCATAACGGAACAAAAGTTCCAAATATTTTTTATCTTTGTTTTATTATGGCAAGAACAAAACAATTTGATGAAGAGGTGGTCCTGGATCAGGCGATGGAGTTTTTCTGGCGGAATGGGTATAATAGCAGCTCACCCCAGGAGATTTTGACTGCGCTGGGATTGAGCAGGTCAAGTTTGTATGATACATTTGGAGATAAGCATACGTTGTTTATTAAAGCATTGAAGAGGTATAGGGAAAAACAAACGGGAGCAGTGATTGCAATGCTGAATACAAGTACAAATGTAATGGAGACGATAAAGGAATTGTTAGAGGCGACTAAAAAAGGATGTGTTGAAGGTGGTATTAGAGGGTGCCTGATGGTGAATTCTAAAATAGAATCAGGGATGAGTGATGACCTGGTGGCGGAAATTGTGACAGAAAACAGGTTAGCACAGGAGGAGGCATTTGCAAAAGCGATAAAGAAGGGTCAGGAAATGGGAGTGATTAATAAAAAGCAATCACCTAAGGCGTATGCAAGGTTTGTGATTAATACTTTATGGGGATTGAGTACATATGCGAAGATACCGGAGGCTGATAAGAAGGGGTTTGATGATGTGATTAAGGTGACAATACAAATTTTGGGATAAAAAGAGGCGCTTTTACTTTTTGTAAATTCGGTAAAAGCGCCTCCATTTTGTAATCAATTATTAAAAGGAGGTATTAATAGTGAGCTCCTTCCATTCATTGATCTCATCAAGGATGCTTTGCAACTTGTTTGGTACCATTTCTGCTGCATCTTTACCAAGTAAGAAATTCAATGGCGGATTATCACTCTTTGCCATTTCAATAATAGCTGCTACTCCTTTTTCAGGATCGCCGGGTTGCTTACCATCGAGGTTTGCATGCCATTGAATAGAATCCTTTACAGACTGGTATTTGCTTTCTGTTACACTCAGATCAGCACCCAGGAAGTTGGTTCTGAAATAACCCGGCAATACAACGGTGGCTTTCACACCAAAATCCCTGATCTCTTCACGCAGACCTTCTGTCAATCCTACTACCGCGAATTTAGTAGAACAGTAGATCGCCCATCCGGGGAAACCTCCGAGCATACCTGCTACAGACGCGATATTGATGATATGACCTGAGCGTTGCTCACGCAAATGCGGCATTACCTGCCTGATTACATTCAATAAGCCAAAGACGTTTATATTGAAATTTTCTCTGGCGTCTTTATCACTTACTTCTTCTAATGCACCTACCTGACCGTATCCGGCATTGTTTACGACTACATCTATTTTACCAAATGTGCTGATTGTCTTTTCTATTGCGGCCTTTACACTTTCTTCTGAAGTAAGTGATACCGTTAGCGGCAGGAAATCATTCCCTGAAAATTCGACTAAGGAAGCTGCATCACGTGAGGTGGCTGCTACTTTATAACCTTGTGCTAATAACTGGGAGACTAAGATGCGGCCAAAACCTTTGGAGGCACCTGTTACAAACCATACTTTATTCATAATTAATAATCGGCTAATTGTGTTAAAAGTTCGGGGGATTTGAAAGCGGATGTCAATAATCGGTTGACTTTGATAATGATTCAGTGGCTTTGATAGCTGGTATCAATAATCAGTCGACTTTGTTAAGGATTCAGTGGCTTTGAAAGCAAGTATCAATAATCAGTCGACTTTGTTAAGGATTCAGTGGCTTTGAAAGCAGCTGTCAATTGTTCCATCTTATCCAGGCCCCGCTGATAAGCATCACTGCCTAATAAAAGGTACACTGGTGGTTCCGGCATATCTACTAACTGTATCATTGTTGCCGCAGCCTTTTCCGGATCACCTGCCTGCTCTCCATCCATGCTTGCATATTTTGCATGAGAATTCCGGATCGCAGTATAATCAGCAATTGGGGTATCTGTCATGACTAATGACTCAGCAGTGAGGAAACTGGTGCGGAATGCACCTGGTGCTACAAGAGTAACATGTATGCCGAACTCTTTTACATCTTGTGCCAATACATCTGTCAAACCTGTAATAGCGTATTTAGTGGCTGCATAAACAGACCAACCGGTATTTCCTGTTATACCAGCGATAGAAGATATATTAATGATATGCCCGCTCCTTTTTTGACGCATGAAAGGCAATACATGCCTGATCACATTCAGGGTACCAAACACATTAATATCAAAGCAGGTGCGGGTAACTGCATCAGATAATTCTTCTATACTGCCGCCGATGCCGTAACCCGCATTGTTTACAGCTACATCTATCTGTCCGAATTTGTCAACGGTAGATTGAATAGCGCTTGCTACGCTCCTATCATCAGACAGGTCTACCTCTAAAGGAAGGAAGCTATTATTATCACTACCCACAGCTTCTGCTAAAGCCGCTGCATTACGGGAGGTCGCTGCCACAGATTGACCAGCTGCAAGCAATTGCTTTACCAGACTTAGGCCTAATCCTTTGGAAGCTCCTGTTACAAACCAGGTCTTTTTGTTGTCCATATCTTGCTCGTTTTGATAGGACAAAATTAGATTATGCAGGGTTGCGGATTATTATAAGGTTCAAACCATTGATTACAAAATTCAAACAACAAGGTAAGATGTGGCTAAAAGCATCAATTAGCGAGGTAACGAGTAGACGTAATAATAAGATAATTCTCAAAAATGCTTTTTACAACCGGAAGACGAAACGATTATAATTCTTTAAGATGCTTTATACAACCTGAGAAGAAGACGAAACTAAGGTTATACCTCTTTAAGATGCTTTATTCAACCCGATAAGAAGACGAAACTACAGTTTTATGCCTCTTTAAGATGCCTTATTAAACCCATAAGAAGACGAAACTACAGTTATGCCTCTTAAAGCTGCTTTATACAACCCGATAAGAAGAAGGCGTACTACTCGTATGCTTTTTAAAAAAATTATTAAAGTGTGCCGGTTCCTCAAACCCAAGACTATAACTAATCTCCGCAATATTCCAGTTAGTATGTTTCAGTAGCGCTTTAGCTTCGCCCAGTAAGCGTTCTGCAATATGATCAGTAGTCGTCTTGCCTGTGGTCTCCCGGATGGCCCTGTTCAGGTGATTGACATGTACCGCCAGTTTATCAGCAAAATCCCGGGCAGAACGCAACGTGAACCGTTGGTGAGGGGTTTCGATTGGAAATTGTCTTTCCAACAATTCGGTGAAGATCGCTGTAATGCGGGCATTCGCATCTGTATGCTGGTACAGCATTTCAGATGGCTGCATTTTCAAAGCATAATGAATCATCTCTGTCACATAGTTGCGCAACAGGTCGTACTTATATTTATAGTCAGCATTGATTTCTTCCAGCATCTTTTTGAAAATGGCACTCACATGCTTATCCTGGGTTTTGTTTAGCATGTAGGCAGGTTTACTGCCCGGCGCAAACATAGGAAGTTCATTAATATTAGTACGTAACGATTCTGTGAAGAAGGATTCTTTGAAGATGCAAAAGTAGCCAGACCTTTCATTCTGTAAAGATTCGTATGTATACGGTACATTGGGGTTGAAGAACATTAATGCGGTCCCGTCTGCTTCGATACTTTTATCTGCATAATGATAGACGGTACGGCCCCTGATCAGGCTGATCTTATAAAAATCCCTGCGGGCGTAGTGGATGGGTGTACCACCCTGGCTTAAGATATCTTCTATCCGGAATACATTAAAATGCCCGATATCCTGTTTCAGGTTATCAGGCAGCCAGTTAAATTTATGCTGGTAGAATTCTTCGAGTGTTTCTCTATTTGCCATGGGGCGAAGTTACGAAATTCAAACAGATTTGATGATACTTTGCATCCAGGTGTATTCTGGTAAGGTTGTAATCTTCCCTGTTTATAATATAATAGAAAATGAGCCGCCAATACAGCGGGCTCAATTTTTCTGTGCATCCCTAAAATCTCACACGTTGCCAGTGTTAGCTGTGTATCGTCTGTCAACTTCCAACTACGATCGGGTTCGGGCCTTTTGCCCCAGTACCAGGTTGTTTTGTCATCTTTTAAATTGTCAAACTCCCAGGCACTACACCATGCATCACCAATGGCACCGCCCATAATACAGCCTTTAAATCGATCTGCTATATCCATAGTTTATAATTTCAGACCATCGGTTCAATTTCCGCTGTCAATACGCTAAATCTTCCAAGCATACACTGCCTCCCTTTGCTCAGCAATCCTATAACCTGAGAGCTACTGTTTCACTATTCAAGGACAAAAATCCAATTTTCCCAATAGACCAAATCCGCATTAACGCTCTTTGTCAACCAACACCTACAACCTCGGATCCACCGGTTCACTCTCCAACGCCAACACCCCAAACACACATTGATGTACTTTCGTCAACGGCGCCTTCGCCACAAACCTTTCCAACGCTTCCACCCCAAGTGCAAACTCCTTCTGCGCTAATATACGCTTCGTACTCAACCCCCTCTCTTTCAATCGGGTCAGGTTCTTCTCCAACGTATACTCAGGACCATAAATAATCCGCAAATACTCCCTTCCTCTTACCTTGACAGCCGGCTGCACAAAGAACTTATCATTCATTGTGATGAAGTTATATGGTTTTACAACCATCCCCTCTCCCCCATTATTCGTCATCCCTTCCCACCATTTGATCGCCTCTGCCAAACTGCTATCATCCCCCAATTCAACTACTCTATATTTAGTAGCAATGATAGGATTCCCCTCACCACCTGCAAACGCAGCCAACTGCTCCATATGCCACTCATGATCCTTGTCAAAATAGGTATTGCCTTCTGTCGCCAACAAATGGAACGGCGCCAGCTGGTAATCTTCCATACCATTTACTTCCCAGCAATATTGCCTATAGGCTGTAGCAAACTGATCGACCATCACTGCCCTCTCCCTATACGCTCTCAACAAAGGTAATGCAGCTGGATTAGTAGCTGCTTTTTCCAAACTCGCTACCGCTCCTTCCATCGCATATCTGCCGGCAGCTCCTGTCGCTCCATATTGATTACGAAGTAACTGCTGCGCCTTCAGGTTCCATGGCATGAGCTCACAATCCAGCACCATCCAGTCCGTATTGAAAGCTTCCCAGCCACCACGCGCTGTGATTACATCAGCGATCTTTTTCAGGAAAGCCTGTTCTATGACTTCATCATCAAAAAATACACGACCAGTACGGGTATAGATTATCCCAATACTATCCTCCTGTATACCAAAGCGTCGTTTTACTACTTCCGGATTCTTACACACCACCACTACCGCACGGGATCCCATATGTTTCTCTTCACAAATGACCTTGCTCACCCCCTCGCCTTTAAAATACTTAAACGCCTCACCAGGATGTTCCAGGTAATCAGGCAAAGTACTGGTGGCAGTTGGAGACATTGTAGGTGGCAGGTACACCATCCACTTTGGATTCACACCCCATCGGCTTATGATCTCCAACGCTGATGCGGCATTGCCTTCACGGATCCCGATCCTTTTCATCAACCGGGTGTCCACTAATTGTTTACCAATGACATCACTGATATCAAGTACATTATCATGCTCCTGCTGTAAGCTCAACTCATTCATTGACTCCTGGATCGGCCTTGATGGCACCGCATATTCCTGCGCTGCAGGTACGCTCACCAATTCCTTTTCAGGATAACGCAAAGCCGTAAGACTTCCGCCGAATACACACCCCGAATCTATATCTATTGTATTGTTAAACCATTCAGGACGTATCACTGGCGTATGACCATACACCACAGCTGCTTTACCATTGTAATTAGCCGCCCAGTTATACCGCACCGGCAATCCAAATTCATCTGTTTCGCCGGTGGTCTCACCATACAGACAGAATTCCCTCACCGCCCCGGAACCTCTTCCCTGCATGGTCTCCTTGAGACCCGCATGCGCTACTACCAGGTTACCATGATCGAGGACGTAGTGACTCACCAGTCCATCCAGGAACACTTTTACTTTCTCTATCCATGCTGGATCGGCACCTTCCAGCTGTGCCGCCGTACGTTCCAGTCCATGCTGCAACTGTACATTTTTACCATTCAGGTATTTGAGCAGTTTATTGTCGTGATTACCCGGTACACAGAGTGCCCCCATTTCTGCTGTCGCCTGCATCACCAGTTTCAATACTGCTGGTGAAGCAGGCCCTCTATCGACCAGATCACCAAGGAATACGATCTTTCTACCATTGGTAGCTGTGATGCGAAAAGCTTCTTTATCAACGGTGTGACCAAGGTTCGTGAGCAGTGTACACAGTTCGTCATAACAACCATGTACGTCACCGATTATATCGAAAGGCCCTTCCTCCTGTTTCAGGTCATTGTACAGTGGTTCTCTTATTATTCCGGTAATGCTATCTAACGCTTCCGGGTTACGGAATTCAAAATGCCTTCTGAAACCTTCTTCCCTGATCTTGTGAACACCGCTTTTCAGGGCAACCATCTGGCTCTTGATCACACGGGGCGGCAGGTTCCTGTCGGTACGGGTTCTATTCCTGTCCTGGCATACCCGGTCTGACATATTCAATATGATCGCTACGGGCAATATGTGGTATTCTCTTGCCAGTGCCACCAGTTGCTTTCTGTATTGTGCATTTACATTGGTCGCATCTACTACCGTGAGCAGGCCTCTCTTCAGCCTTTTGGCAATGATGAAGTGCAACAGTTCAAATGCATCTTCAGATATATCGGGTGTATTTTCATCATTGCTGAGCATCAACCTGCAGGCGTCACTGCTGACAATCTCTGAAGGCCGGAACCATTTTTTTGCAAAAGAACTTTTCCCTGATCCTGATGCGCCTACTAATACTACCAGGGAGAGTTCCGGAAAATTTAATGTCATAATTCGTTATTGTTTTGAGAATACAGCCATCTGGCTGGGTGCGCCTACTGCTTCGATCTCCTCACCCAGTGGCTTTATTTGATAAGTATATTTATATGCATCACGGATGTGCTCACACCATGACTGGAATTCCCCACGGGTCCATTCAAATCGATGATCACTGTGTCGCTTCATTGTTTCATCTTCTGTAAAGGTGATGTTCCAATCCTTGTTGGGCGTGGTAAGCACGATTGTATTGGGTTGTATCTCATTGAATATATTCTTTTCCAATGCCAGCAGCCTATCTTCGTCCAGGTGTTCGATCACCTCTACCAGCGTCGCTACATCGTAACCTTGCAAACGCCTGTCTCTGTAGGTGAGAGAGCCCTGCAGCAGGTTGATACGTTTACGCTGTGTGTCGATCATCTTGTCCAGCTTAAGTCTTCTGGCAGCAACTTCAAGACTGCGTGAAGATACATCCATACCTGTGATGCGTTGCAGCTGTTTATTTTCCAGCAACAGTTTTATGAGACGGCCTTCTCCACAACCCAGGTCTACAACAGATGTGACCTGCAGACGGGCGATTTCGTCGCTGACTGCTTTCAATCTTATATCATGTAGTGTTTGTTTGGATTCTTTTTCAACTACAGGGGTATCTTCCGATACGGTGATTGCTGCCAATGCATCGTTGGAGAGTTTTCGCTGATAACGGAGGTAACGGCGAACAATCAATTCTTTGGCAGGATGATCTTCCAGCCAGCCTTTCCCTTTGTTCATGAGTTTTGTGATCTCTTCCTCATTTACCCAGTAGTGTTTTTCATTGTCCATTACAGGAATGAGCACGTATAGGTGCGAGAGCAATGCCTGCAGGGTAACGATATTTTTCAGGGTGACTGTAAAATACCGGCTTTCGCCCCATTCGGGGAAATGCGGATCCAACGGGTGTTGGGTAGCAGCCAGTTCATAGCCCAGCGGAAGGAAGAGTTGCTGTAATACTTCTTCGCCGCCTTTTACTGAGAGGACAGAAAGTTGTACTTCGAGTTGCAGGGGAATGCTCACCAGTTCTGGCTTTGCTTTACAATTTCCGTTCAATGCGGAGCTAAATCCCTTAGAGATGGCACTGGCCATGAAAGAAGAGGCAACATAGGGGCGGTCATTTACATATTGATCCAATGCAAAGGGGTTGCCATCACTGTTCCTGACTAGTCCAACAGGGTCCATATCCAGCAATATTGCGCAGGTACATCTTTCATCGCTAGCTTCCGGGTAGAAGACGTGAGCTTTACCGTTTACTACCTCGACAGATTGTACTTTGCCGGGGTGCTTGTGTAACAGAAAACCCAGGTCAGTGGCGGGGTAGCGTGAGTTGGTGATAGTTAATAACATATTTGCAATATAAATTATGTTGGCAAATATCTAAAGGATGTGTGAAGGGTATTTGCGCAGGAGGGAAAAATTTGAAGGAGATAAAATAGCGGAAATTTTGATGAATGCTTCGAATTCATCAAAATTTCCGCTGGGGCGTAGTGTCGAGGGCTGATGCCCTCGGCACTACGCGAGAAAGCACACGAACAGCTGCTTGAGAAAGCACACGAACAGCTGCGCGCGCAGCTGCACGGGTGCCAGCCCTGTCCAATAAACCTGAATTAATATAATTTAGTTATAAGGCGTGATCGTCACCTTCCCTTCTAACCCTGAAGGCTGTATTCCCCAATTAGATGCATCAAAATCTTTATAATTAATATTGACGAAATTAATTTCATGATATTGCCGCCACGGTATATGATGCCGGTCCATATACCTGATATGATTAGCCATCAGGTTCGCCACTTCTATACGAATATCATTTTTCCCTGCACGCAGGTATTTGCCGATCCTAAGTGTAAACGGTATACTCCACATGATACCCGCATCCTGTCCATTGATCCAGATATGCGCACTTTCATGCACTTTGTCAAGCTGCAACAGGTATTCCCTGGAGTTCTTTGCCGGTAACTGAAAACTTGTTGTGTATACCCCTTTTCCAGAGAATGAAGTAACAGCAGTATCTGGTAATGTAGTCCAGTCCACTAAGCTATCTAATTTTACAGCTGCCGGAATGAACGGTCCGCCATCTTTGAATTCCAATTGCCACGGGCCTTGCAGAACAAGCGGTTTGCCAGCATTTTCAAGGTATTTCCATGGCAAATAATTGACCATGGAAGACTTCCCTTCTGCCTTTAGAATAATTGATTCTCCCGATGCCAGTTGTACTTTCACATGAGTAGTACTATCTGTATTCTCTATCTGCGCAAGTCCAGTATCACCACGCAATGGATCCAGCATAAAAACACGTGATACCCGGCGATTAACAGGAATAAACTGTTCAATTTTATTTGCCGTATGATTCACGATATAATAATAAGTATCCTCCCCATCATTCCGGCGAATGAATTTCAACCCTGCATCTGTAAGAGCTTCGCGGCGAATACCTATTGTATGTAAAGCTCCTTCCACATCAGGAGTAATAATGATATTCTTCCTACCAGCTAATGACTTCAACAATAATTGAAATTCTTTTCTACGCGTGTCCAGCTCATTCATACCCGGTACATCCTCCGGCAATGCCTGAAAGATCACAGGAGTACCATTCTGCGCAAGCGCAATAATCTTTTGCAATGTAGTCAGGGGCATCAGATGCGCCTTCGGAATTATCAATGCTTTGTAACCCTTGGTTTTGGCGATCCAACTATCCGACACAAAATCCAGTGTATACCCCCTGCCATGCAAATTCATTACCTGTTTATAAAAATCCGTCGGATACAACCACTTATCTATATGATGCACTGACAATGGCATTTCCATCCCATCCGCATCATTCCATATGTCATACACCGGCCAGTACACTAACAGATCATTATCCGGCCTACCGGCCTGTAATACTGACTGCACGCGGGTTATATACTCATTCAATCCCGGCAGATGCGACCACCAGCTATTAGCAGGTACAAAATTTACAGATGCATAAAACAACCATCCGGGAAAAGGCACCTCCTTAGGAGAATACGTAGTACCATGATAAAATACATGATTCACGCCCGCCAGGAAAGACTGCTCCACTTCTGGTTTACACTGTGACAACGATGTTTTAAAATGCTCTGTCAACCATGTAAAGGTCTCGCTTGAAATAAGCGGATGACCCGCTATATGCCCCGCTGATGTAGCAAATTGCATCATGATCGGATCAGGACTTACATTCCTGATATCTGCACTATCTCTCCTTAAACCCGGAATTGGAAAATAGGTGGAACCAAATGTCTCACACTCCGGAATATCCACCGTTGCATATAAATCAATCAGGTTACCCGGCGAACCATGTGCCTGGTTTTTTGTGATACGATGATAATCATGCGCCCATTGTGTCCATGGCTTTGTAAAGTTATCCAACAGCAACTCCGCCATCGTTTCCCTGTAATCAGATTTGACCCGGGCGATCGTATCAGAGATCCTATTATCTGTGAACTCACGAATAAAACGAGTGAGATCGTACCCCCTTCTACGCTTAAACTCTGGTAAAAATGAAGGCGTCCAGTCTGCCCCATATACCTCATAACTATCATTATAAAATGCCCGGATATCGGGTATCTCTTGTTGGAAAGCACTATCAAAACGATGCAGGTATAATTGAACTGCCTCCCCTGATAAATGGTCAAGAGTATACCCCTCCCCGCCGGGCGCTGCACGTTTTACTTTCTGTTTCGTATGACTGCTGTACAATGCATACACAGTGAGATTGCCTGCGGGATGCTCCCAATGGAGATGCCCATCCTGCACTTTGTCTATAATAGGAACAGGCGTAACTCCTTTATAAGCTACTAACGCCTGCAAAATCCCGATACCCGTATCAATTTTTTCCGGAACCGTTGATAACACCCGCACCTCCATCTTTGCCGCTGCATGCGCCAGATCAATCTGTGGCCCGCCAAAAGGCCAGCCAGTCCCCGTAGTGAGGTCTACCCCCATATGTAACCGGGTCGCCTGCTTAGTCGCTATCTTCAATAAATGTATCCATTGAGGAGATAAAAAGTCCACATACTTTGACTCGAACCCTTTCGCCCCATAAATAGGTGCGATTTCCACCCCACCAAAACCTACCTGATTATAAGTCCTCAATGCATTCGTCAGGCCAGCACTATCTACAGCACTCCCCATCCACCACCAGCGGGTCCAGGGTTTGGTTTCCTTCTGAACAGAAGGCCATACAGGGTAAGTGCCCTTAAAATCCGGGTGTTGCGCAGTCGCCTTTAAGCCGCAAAGAAGCAGGCCAATGGTAGCCAGCCGGTAAATACGTGGATGCATATATAATTTATTTCTCTGTATCAGACCAGTCAAATTCCTTGTTTTCTGCCGGGGTTTTCGCCTTTGCCATGATAGCTTTCAGGCTCTTTACTTTAGCTGGGTTTTCGGCAGCAAGGTCTTTTGTTTCTCCAATATCGTCAACTATATTGTACAATTCAAATCTTTCCCCCTTTCCTTTATATTTAAACCGGATTAATTTCCAATCCCCCTGCAATACGGCCTCCTGGATATACCCTTCGTTAAACTGCCAGTATAAATAATCATGCACTTTAGCCGGCTTTTTACCTTCCAGCACCGAAGCGTAGTTCAGGCCATCTATACCCTGAAGGGTCTTTGACTTTGTCAATGCGCTGAATGTAGGCAGGATATCCCAAAACGCCCACTCCTCATCACTCAACTTCCCGGCAGGAATATGCCCCGGTGCACGCACCAGCAAAGGTACCCGGATACCCCCTTCATACAGATCACGCTTCAGACCCTTCAAAGGGCCATTGCTGTTAAAGTACTCAGGATCAGCACCTCCCTCTTTATGAGGACCATTATCACTGGTAAAGAAGATGTAAGTATTGTCATCCAACCCCAATTGTTTGATAAGTGCCTGAATCTGACCCACATTCTGATCCAGTTTGGTAACCATGGCTGCAAATGCAGCATGCGGGTTTTGCTGACTACGATATGTTCCCCCATTCTGCACATACGGCGTTTCAGGCCCAAGTTTAGAACTTCCATCTGGGTTCAGCCACTGCTGCATGTCCTTTTTGGGAGCAGCCAGTTCGGCATGCGGCACTGTAATAGAAAGATATAAAAAGAACGGTTTGTCCTTATTTTCATTGATAAATGAATAAGCATGCTCCATAATCTCATCGTGGGTATACACGGTGGTATCATGTTTTATCTTACTGATCTTGCCTGCTTTCACCTGATAGAGGTAATTCGTATAATAATCATGTGCATGCCCCTGATTGAGGTAACCATAGAACTCGTCGAAACCTTTAATCTCTGGTGAGCCCGTCGTTCCCATCTCGCCTAAGCCCCATTTGCCAAACATACCGGTGGCATAGCCATTTTGCTGCAACACCTGAGCCAGGGTACTATCCTGCGGCCGTAATGGCAACCGGGTATTACCCCGGATATAAGAATGCCCCATATTCTTACCCGTTAGTAAGGCATAACGACTGGGTGCACATACCGTATTGCCGGAATAAAAGCGGGTAAACCGAATTCCCTCTGCCCCCAGGTTATCAATATTTGGGGTGGGAATCGGGCTCTTTGGGTTAAACGATGTGAGGTTCCCATAGCCCAGATCATCTGCCAGGATAAATATGATATTCGGCCGGTCCGAATGTTTCTTTTGCTGTGCCATGGCGGTTATGGAGGTGGTAAGCAACCACCCTGACAACAGGATCCTGTAAAAGCGACGTTGCATAGTTTCTTATTTTCTGGTGACTAATGTACAAAAACCTACTAAACCGATAGACTAATAATTTATGAGCGGTTACCCCCCAGAATTGTAAATAATTTAATCAGAAAGGTACCGTATCAGATACTTTTTTTATATTTGATATATTTTCGTTTCAATTGTCTTAAATTCATATCGCCCTCAGTGTCAAGGTTTATAGAGGTTATGTGAATGGTTTAAATCAATAGAAAATGATGGTGAGATACTATGCAATATTTGGAGATGGAAGTTACAGTCCTTTACATTCACTGGAATCAATCTCCATACTCCCGGAATATTCCTACATACTGATGACAACAGATACACTGAAACCAAACGGATATGTGGAATCTACAACTTATCAATTTGTAAACAAAAAAGGTGATGTGGAGTTGCTTCGGATCAACAACTGGGAATTGCTGTACATTAGCCCATGGACGCATAGTTCCGATGGTCTACGCTATTGCCTGTACAACCATATGACCAAAACGGCCCACGAATTTTTTGGCGAAGAAACAGGCCTTCACTTTTTTAAACACGATCTGTTTCCTAAACTCAGGGAGCTATCCATTATCTCCGATTACAATCAATACTTACTCAGTGAGAAAGTAGATCTGCTGGAGGTGGAGCTGACTGAGTTAAGGAGAAGACTGTATGAACTGGAAAAGGTATTGCGGAAGTAAAGGTGATCATTTCGGGATCAAAAACTCATATCCGCCAGCAGGTTCGTATCCGGATCCAACCAAATACCGGCAGGCTTTGTCACTGCTGGTATGATGACGGTGGTGACCTTATCCTTCACTAATATTGTCTGCACAGGCTTTGATTTATCCAGCGTATATTCCAGCGGAAACTCAAACAAAGGCGTCTGCTGCTGAATCACTTCCAATTTTACCGCATGGATATTCTCATTGTAACTCATATTCACCTGCAGCTTCGGTATAGCTGTCGTATATAACCACTGTGTAAAGAAGCCTTTCAGATCCTGCCCACTTATTTTCTCCATCTCCTTTCTGAAATCATCTGTATCTGCATTGCGTCCGTTAAAGTCTTTAAAATACTGGCGGATGCCTTTCCAGAAAAGCTCATCCCCCAACTTTCTCCTTAACATATGTAATACCCACCCTCCTCTTTCGTAGCTATTCTCATTCAGCAACTGCATGTAATTACTATGTACGGTCGTATCTACTACGGGTGTCTTCCTTTTTTTTGCAAATTCAATGATATTTGCTTTGTCTTCTTTCAAAGAAGCCCGAAGGGTATCCACCCCATAAGTATGCTCCATATATAACAGCGTCATATAAGTAGCAAAACCCTCGCTCAGCCATAAATGTCGCCAGTCCGTCTCTGTAATCGCATCGCCAAACCACTGATGAGCAATTTCATGTGCCAGTAATGATTCCAGGCCGGGATATTCAGGTGATTTCTCTGCATAAAAGATTGCCCCGGCATTTTCCATCCCCCCAAAAATCGTCTTAGATTGAATATTCGCCAGCTTTTCAAACTGAAAAGGACCTACCTGCTGAATGAAATAAGGGAGAATATTCGTAGCCCTTGCATATCCCTGATGGCTGGAATCTTCATGGAAAACATAACTGTATACAGGGATCTTTCCCACATCACCGGAATGCGTAACTGAAAAATCTGCTGCTGCAATAGCCATTACTTTTATAGGTAGTGGTACCTTCTCATCATATACCGTTCTCTTTAACTGACCAGGTAGATTGGTTTCTGAAACACGCACTCCATTCGCTACCACGGTATAATGATCAGGCGCTGTAACAGTAAACGTCACGGTCGCCTTATCTGATGGATGATCTATACAAGGCAGCCACTGATGCGCTCTGTCAGGCCAATGATCTGTAAAGAAAGTTCTATCTCCGTATTTATTTTTAGAAATGAACAGCCCATCTTTTGGCGTGCCAGAATAAATCACCGTATACGCTCCCTTCTCTCCTGCTCTCGCATTCACTTTTATATAGAGGGCATTCAAATCCTGTTCGTAATCCAGCAATTTATTATCTGCATGTACCCCACTTACATTCATTCCTGCCAGATCAATTTTTAACCGGGTCGTATTTTGCAAATACTTTACGGCAATCGTCACCCTCCCCTCTATCCGATTCGTCGTATCATTCAGCGTCAGATCTATATCGTAATGCTGTACGTCTATCTGCTGTGCTTTTGCCCCTGTGAACCATAAAGCACACAGACATAGAAAAAATCCATTCTTCATAATAGATAATTTATTCTCCCCAAATTGTAATCACTAAACTTCTCGCCCCACCATAATCGCGGTGTTCGCACAAGTAAATACCCTGCCATGTACCTAAATTAAACCGGCCATTGGTTACAGGTATCATCACCGAACTCCCCAACATAGCGGCTTTCAGGTGCGCAGGCATATCATCCGGCCCCTCGTCGTTGTGCTCGTAATCCGGGTCATTTTCAGGCACGGCTTTATTAAAGTAAGTTTCGAAATCTATTCTTACTGTCGGGTCAGCATTTTCATTGATGGTCAATGAAGCAGAAGTATGCTGGATGAATACCTGGCACATGCCCGTCTTCACCTCCCTTAGTTGCGGAATAGCCTGCAATACTTCGGATGTAATCAGATGAAATCCACGGGCTCTGGCGCGTAGTTGTATCGATGCCTGGTACATTTTCATGCACCGAAATTAAGTCATTACTACTTTACTTTTATATACTTCTCTATGATTTCGTGATCTACACCCGCGCCCTCTACCTTTTCAATACCTTTCTGGATGAGGGTATCACCATGTAGACTCACGGTAAAAGTAAAGACGCCCCCCTCCCAGTTTTTGTTATTATAAAAGTCAAGGTGCTCTGTATACTGGTCACCACTCAGCGTATACCGGCCTCCACCTGCATCGAATGTACCGCCGTGGTTTAAGAAGGCAAAATGCGTGTCGTTGATTATCTTGATCATCTCCTGATCTTTGGTGTAGTCCGTTACAGTTGTATCGCCCCTGGCAATGGAGGCGTGAGATAAGAGTTTCCAGGTGCCATTTAACCAACCGGAGCCTGAAGTGGATGCTGGCTGACAGGCAAATAATAACATGGAAAAAAGCAATAAATATTTCATACGACAATATAATAAAAAGAGCCTGTATCAAAAAAACAAGATACAAGCTCTTTTTAGAACTACTGCTTTAAATGCCGGATGATATGCTGCGTATAACTCACATCTTTTGTAATGTTCCCATTTGCATCTTTATGATGATAGCTACATCCAAACACAAACTCCATCATACCCGAACCCGGGAATGCCATTCTCAATGTATCGGCAATCTTCACCTCCTCTCCTGTAGGTGTAGCCTGTCCTGCAGTGATCGCACAACCTTGCCCTACTCCTATTAATACATTTTTCACATCCCCGATTGCCGCACTGTAAGACTTCACTATACTCCGTACCTGTTTCGCTGTGTTCCAGTACGACATCGTCATTACATAATCAATATACTTGTTTGTACGTTTGATCTGCGCAATGTTATTATTGTTATAATCCACTACTGACAAGATCCTGCCTGTCTTTGAATCTGGTCCCAGGTATTTACCCAAAGCAATCACGCCACTATCTATATTCCTTGTTGTCGCACCACTATATTCAAGGTCCAGATCTACCCCATCCAGTTGCCATTTGTCCAGTGAATCTTTTACAATCGATGCCATCTTAGCCGCTTCTGTACCAGATAAATTGACCATATTGCCGGAGAAAGATGTACATACAATGCGGACACCTTTTTTCTGCAATGCATGCGCCTTTGTCAATACATCATTCCAGTCATTATAACCAGACACTCCCCTGTGCTCAAATTCCCAGCTACCATCGGATGTTTTACCTATCCCAAGGGTAAATATATTCACCACATCCACGCTATCCGGAATAGCATCCAAAGGTCCTACATCATTGCGGTCATAGCAGCAACCACCCCAGTATTCCACCATGAGCGGGCGGGCTGTCAGCGTATTAGGCGTATCGACATCCACCGGATTCGTAGTCGTCGTATGCTCTTTTTTACAATAGGCCATCAGGAAAATCAGGAAGAACAAGAGTCGTGGAAAATTAACAGAATTACGTTTCATGGTACAGTACCTTTTTTGAATAAATGAAAAAGAGCTAACACCAGCTTTTTGCTGGTATTAGCTCTTATGCTTTGGAAAAAGAATTGTAACCAATGAAAACGCAACGCACAAAATATTTATGCGCAGCGATTCAAAAATTATTTTATAGGAATAGATTTTGTCTTTGTAACAATGTCATCTTCCGTAAGCTCACTATAATGTATAATCACATTCCCCGGTTTCTTCGGATCTTTCTGAATCACCTTCACCCCCTGCTCCCACTGATTACAATGGGTCGAGATTACAGGCACCGCATCTATCCACTTCCCGTTCTTCAATGTAAATACATGGTAGCCACTCCAGCAGCTGGTCCACCATTGCGGGTTAATGCCAATCTCATCCTTCCCGTCATTATTCAGATCTCCTAATATATCCACGCCCCCGTTCAGACAGTTGACTAACCTGATTTCCGGAATTGATTTATTAGAGAAACGTATATAAGATGTACAACTATCATCCAGACAAGACATCTCCCGGGTAGTATCGATAGGTGCCGGTACCAGGTACGCATATTCCTTTACACCGTCCCCATCCGCATCACAAGGTACGGCCCCTTTGGCCTTCCATTTCCTTTTCTCCACATTCGCATCTGTAGTAAGGTCGCTTTCCACGGTGATCTTCCACGCATTGGCTATCTGATGAAATACGAGATAAGATGCATAAGTTTTAGTAGTACCATTAGTAGTAACCGCCTTGTCAAAACTACATTTCACATCTCCGTTATCCAGGGTTTCTGTTTTCACGGTGCCGGCAATCTGCTGATCTAAACCTGGGTACTTTTTAAAGATGGAGAGTTTACCGGCTATGCAATCCTGCTTTTTCATTTTGGTGCCATAAAACAAAACTTCACTATCATAAAAAAAAATGAGTGTTCCAATATCCTGTTTGTTGTTGGCTGTATTCCATTCCAGGACTAACGTAGCGGGATCTTTGGCCTGTTGGGCATTTGCGTGGTAATAAGACAGGCATGGCAGGCAAAGGAGTAAACGAACGAAAAATTTCACTTGACTTAATTTATCCATGTAAAGTACAAATAAATTAAATAGGATAAAATGTACTGCATTGAAATTTCAAACAATTAATGTACATTCACTTACCCTTGAAACCCGTAGCATCAGAATAACCACCAATAGCGCAATCTGTGTTTTTTGAAGACCTATACAAAAGAGACCAGGACCAAAATTCAATAATTGTTAAACCAAAACTACATGAAGAAAAATCTATTGCTATTTTCATTCCCCCTCTTACTGTTAATGTTGCTGGCATCCTGTTCCAAAGACGCTCAGGAAGTCAAACTCGCCAAAGGGCTTGCCACCACCCCAAAACAAGACAGAGGATTTTTGATTCTTACTGAGCAAAATGTCGATCAGAACGACATCTCAACAGCACTTTCTAATCTCGGCGTAAAGCGTTTTGTATTCAAAGAATCCAATAAAGAATTGGGTCTCATTCGTGTACAAACTCCTGATCCGTCCTTTCCTGAAAAAGCAAGGAAAGTACCCGGTGTTCAATCTGTATCAATTGACCTGGTACAGAACTGGCGCCTGCCTGAGCGAAATTTCCGTTCTTCTATTCCTTACAGCACAAACGCCCCGTCTACTGTCAATGCTAAATCAAGTGCCAGTGCCCTTACAGACAGATACAGCTTTCTGCAATGGGGTCTTCAGGCAGTTCATGCACCCGAAGCATGGGCCAAAGGTTACAAAGGCGCTGGTGTAAAGGTAGCCGTACTCGATGGCGGGTTCCTGCTCAACAACCCCGAAATCAAGCCTAACATTATTCTCACCCACAGTTTCGTGGAAGGTGAAGAAGTCCAGTACCATGGCGAAGAAGGCTTTAGCCACGGTAGCCACGTAGCCGGTACCATCGCCGCCGTGAAAGATTCCAATGGCGTAGCCGGTGTAGCTCCGGAAGCTAAACTGATACTCGTAAAAGTATTGTCCGACGCCGGTACAGGTGCCTTTTCCAGCATCATCGACGGTATCTTCTATGCCACTAACCATGGCGCTAAGGTTATCAACATGAGCCTGGGTGGTGAACTGCCCCTCAAGACATTCGTAGATGACAACGGTACGCCCGACGATCCATCTGACGATTACGTAGTGGAATATGACCGCGACGTAAAAGAACTGATCACCGCTATTAACAGAGCCACCCTGTACGCTACCCTCAAGGGTACTACAGTGATCGCTGCTGCTGGTAACGATGGATACAACTACGATGTAGAAAAACGCTTTATTACCTACCCTGCAGCAGCATTAGGTGTACTGGCTATTTCCTCTACCGGTCCGCTGGGCTGGGGTATTAACCAGGATACGTCTCTCTACATCCCATCTATCTTTACCAATTATGGTAAGAACTTTATTCACTATGCCGCTCCAGGCGGTAACTACACACTGCCTCCAAATACCACCGTTGTGAACGTAGGAGGTATCATCAACTACGAATACGTATTCGACTTTGTCTTCAATATCGGTTACTGGGATGAAGCTTCTGCCACCTACTACTATGGCTGGTCAGCCGGTACCAGTATGGCTTCGCCACATGCTGCGGCTGTAGCTGCGCTGATTTACAACAAATATCCGTACGCCAATCCATTGCTGGTAGACCTGATCCTGAAAGCATCGTCTGCTGATTATGGTACTCCGGGTAAGGATAAGTACTTCGGTGATGGTGAAGTAAACGCCGCGAAGGCTGTCCGCTAAAGACTAACCATTTACATATATACACCCAAATGAAAACGCTTTTGCCAGTGGCAGAAGCGTTTTTTTCTTTTAATATCAATATCAGGTAAAATATGCGCAATCAATCCGTGAAGATTCCGCATATTACAGCCTGAAATAAAATCAGGTCGAATACATGAAGAAAACAATCGTTGCTTGCTCCGTTTTATTTGCAGCTATGCTGTCTGTAAAACAAGCAACAGCCCAGGAAACTGATGGCTTGCACCACATGTCCAAGGAGTATGTAGCTCCCACCGATCCGCTTGTGATCCGTAAACTGGATAAATGGCAGGACCAACGCTTTGGCTTATTTATGCACTGGGGTCCCTATACCCTTTGGGAAGAAGTAGAAAGCTGGAGCATTTGCCCTGATGACTGGGTGGTGAGAAAAGGCCCTTACTCCGCTGATTACAACGTATATCGCGAAGCTTATGAAAAATTACCGAATGAATTCAACCCGGTAGATTTTAACCCGCAAAAGTGGGCAGATGCCGCTAAGAACGCAGGCATGCGCTATGTGGTATTCACCACCAAACACCACGATGGTTTCTGTATGTTCGATACGAAACAAACGGACTACAAAATCACCGCTCCGAATGTACCTTTCTCAAAGAATCCAAAAGCGAATATCGCCAAGGAGATCTTCGACACTTTCCGAAAGGACAGTTTCATGATCGGTGCTTACTTTTCCAAACCAGACTGGCATAGCCAGGATTTCTGGTGGAAATACTACCCGGTAATGGGTCGTAACACAAACTACAATATCAAAATGTACCCTGAAAAATGGGCCGCATTTAAAGAATATACTTACCGCCAGATCGAAGAACTGATGACCAACTATGGTAAGATCGACATCCTCTGGCTGGATGGTGGCTGGGTAAGACCAGGAGGCAAACAGGAAATCGATATGCCTAAGATCGCTGCCATGGGTCGTAAAAATCAGCCAGGCCTGATCGTAGTAGACAGAGAAGTACCCGGTGAATTCGAGAACTATGCAACGCCTGAACAAACGCTTCCTGAAAAACCACTCCCGTACCCATGGGAAACCTGTATGTCTATGGGCGACAGCTGGACGTATACCCATACCGACCAGATGAAGTCTTCCCTGAAACTGGTAACCCTGCTGGTAAAGATTGTATCAAGAGGTGGTAACTTCCTGCTGAACATCGGCCCAAGCGCGAAAGGTGACTGGACACCACAGGCTTATGAAAGACTGGCTGACATTGGTGCATGGATGAAGATCAACGGCGAAGGTATTCATGCTTCCCGTCCGGTAGCTCCATACTCTGATAACAATGTGTACTATACACAGGCGAAAGACAGCTCTGCTACTTACGCCTTTTACACGTCCGACAGCGATGTGGTGAAACTGCCTGAGACAGTGGCTTTCACGATCGAAACACCTGCTAAGATCAAACGTGTTTCCCTGCTGGGTACCAAAGCTAAACTGAGCTGGAAACTCAACAATGGCAAACTTGAAATTAAAATACCTAAGAATTTACAACAACAAAGTGGCCTGAAATACGCCGCTGCGTTCAAAGTAGAAGCTTAATAAAAATGTTTTTTTTTCTGAAAGAGAGTTGAATTCTCTTTCAGAAAAAAAAAACATTCATGAAAGAAGTAATTCTCCAACTGAGAATGAAAAACATTTTCAAAGAAAAGAGCTGGCCGCAAAGGATATTAATATACTCCTTTGTGGCCGGCTCTTCTCTTTTTCCAGAGCTGGTCCAGCATCTCCTGCCGCACCGTAGCGCTCATATACTTCTCTCCGTTTAATACTGTTTTTACGGCATACTCCATCTCTTCTTTTTTCGCACTCTTACTCAGGTAACCATCTGCTCCCGCCAGTAAATTGTCAATGGCAAATGTTCTTTCATCAGCTGCTGTATACACCATAACCCTGATCTCAGGGCATTTTGCTTTGACAGCTCCCAATACTTCGGGATGCAAATCAGTAATAAACAGATCCACACACCGGGAATCCAATAAGGTCAATGCTGCATCGAGGGTATCGGCAGTTTCAATCCGGGTGGGCTGGGCCATTGTTGCTATGATCTGTTTGAGTCCATAAGTGAAAATAGATGGGTCTAAGGCTATCAAAATAGTTTTCATCAATAAAGGATATGATTACATCTGGTAAAATTATAATATTATAAATTCCACATTTGTAGTACTTATACTACAGGCATATAGAATATCTACTATGTGACGAAGATCAGCTCATTGGTACTTTTGCAATGCGATATGAGATGAAAGGTTACAGTTTAGCCTATGTGAAACCGATCCTATGGGATCAATTTTTAACCGTTCTCCCTGTATATGAATAAAAAGATTGCGCTGTTCAGCATTATGCTGCTCTCTGCCACCCTTTCGAATGCACAATATGTTTTAAAAGAAGCAGATAAACAGGCATCCTTGTATAATTATTCTGCTGCGATCCCTTTATACAAAAAAGCCTTCAGCAAAAAAGTAACAGTCAGAGCCATTCGTGGAGTTGCTGATAGTTATCAGTTACTGAATGACTATACAGCTGCTGAAACCTGGTATAATAAACTGGTAGCACTGCCGGAACATACTGCCAATGATGAGCTGCATTATGCAAAAGTATTGATCAATAATGCAAAATATGAGGATGCGAAAGTAGCACTTGAGGCCTACCTTGGTAAACAACCGAATGACCCACTGGCGATCAGCATGAAACAAGGTTGTGACAGCGCCGTGAAGTGGAAAGTGAAACCGGTGAAAGGAGATTTTGAGAACCTGAAAGCCATGAATACACAGTGGTCCGATTGGGGTACTGGTTTCAGAAACGGTAGGTTTGTATTTGCATCAGATCGCCCATATGATTCTTTGCGTCATGATCGCCTGTTTATTAATTCTAACATCAGCAGAAAGAAATATGGTTTTACAGGCCGTAGTTATCTGCACCTGTACGAAAGTGATGGGTTTGACAGTAGTACGACCCGCCTGCTTTCCCGTAATGTAAACGGAGATTATCACAGTGCGAAAGCAACGTATACCGCTGATGGCAATACCATGTATTATGCAGTGACGAATCTTGTAAAAAAGAAAGGTCGTTTTGCAGAGCAGTTATATACCCTGAATGTAGAACTGAAAGCATCTAAATGGAACAATACCAACGGTAACTGGGAAATAGACAGCTTTCCATATAATGAGATCTTTGATTATAGTGTGGGAGATCCTTTTATCAGTGCTGATGGACGTACACTTTACTTTGTAGCTGATTTTGGCACATGGGGTTTAGGTGGTACGGATATTTACTACTGTACAAGAGGGAAAGACGGCAGGTGGGAGACGCCTGTAAACATGGGGCCATCCATCAATACAGGGGGTAGTGAGCGCACACCGTTCATGGATAGTACAGGTGTGTTTTACTTTGCAACTGATGGCAGACCAGGTGTAGGTGGATTGGATATTTTCTCTGCAAAGCAGGTAAATGGTAACTGGGTGCCTGTGAATATGGGGTATCCCGTAAATAGTGCACAGGATGATTTCAGCCCTGCTTATAATACAGGCAAGACGCTGTACTTCTCTTCCAACAGACCGGGTGGGTATGGTAATGATGATATTTACCGCTTTACACCCTGGAAGATCCTCGTGTTCAGCCTGGAAGGTAAGGCATTTGACAAAGCGACGAAAGCACCACTCAGCAATGCTACTGTAACACTTGCTAACAAAGCCACAGGCAATGTGTTGACGGCAGAGACGGACGATGAAGGCCACTACAAATTTGTACTGGATAGTTTGTCTGATTATAGTTTGAATGCAACGAGAGTAACTTACAATCCTGCTGAGAATAGCTCTGTGACTACAAATGGATTGACAGAATCACAGGTGTTACACCAGGATGTGTGGTTGCAGAAAATAGAGATCAAACAGGTGTCGGCGCCGGAAAAGAAACCATTGATCATTGCAAAAGCAAATGTGAAAGGGCATAAAATAGATCTGGGCAACCGTTTCAATCCTGCGAATGTATATTTTGATCTGGGTAAAGCGAATGTACGACCAGATGCGGGAAGAGAGCTGGACAAGCTGATTGCGTTGATGAAGGAGAATCCAACCTGGAAAGTGGCGATGGGTTTCCATACGGATAGCCGGTCAGATGACAATTACAACATGAAATTATCACAGAAAAGAGCAGCTTCTGTATTAGCATATTTCGTATCCAGGGGCATCGCAAAAGAGCGCATGACAGCTACTGGATATGGTGAAACGAGATTAATTAACCGTTGTGCAAACGGTGTGCATTGTTCGGAACAGGAACACCAGGCCAATAGAAGGACTGAATTTGAAGTGTTTGATAGATAATCAGGGTTTGGTGTTTATTAATAGGAGGCCGTATCATAAGTAAGATACGGCCTCTTTTAATTCATGTACCTGATGAAAGTAGGTCGTCCATTACGTACTTTTGAAAAGTTTTATTTTATACACCTTCTTTTTTTTACATGAAAAGAGGTTCATTTCATGCTGATGTTTTCCTGAAGTGTGTATGATTAGAAACATTGTATTGCGCCCTCATCTGGCATTACCTCCTAAAAAACGGCATGGCCCTGTTATTGCCCATTGTTCTATTTTAAATGAACAATATGAAAGCAGCCGTATTCCACCATCCTGGCAAGATTTCTTTTGATAGTGTAGCAGACCCGGTTATAGAAAAGGATACAGACCTTATTCTGAAAGTCACATCTACTGTCATATGTGGCTCCGATTTACATATTTATGATGGATTTTTTCCGCAGAGCAAAGACATGATCATGGGTCATGAGTTCATGGGCATTGTGGAAGAAACAGGTCGTGGCGTAAATAAATTTAAAGTAGGTGACAGGGTTGTAGTACCCTTTCCCATCGCCTGCGGGCAATGTTATTTCTGTCAGCACAAGCTGCCTACTGCCTGTGAGCATTCTAATCCTGAAAATTACGGACCACAGGGCGATATGCTGAAAGGCAAAGGTGGCGCGCTATTTGGCTATACTGATTTGTATGGTGGATATAGTGGCGGGCAGGCCGAATATGTACGTGTGCCCTATGCAGATGTGAGTCCACGCAAGATACCAGATGCGCTTGCTGATGAGCAGGTATTATTCCTCACAGATATATTTCCTACAGGATGGGCGGCCATTGACTGGGCTCAACTGAAAGGTGGAGAAACAGTGGCCATCTTTGGCTCCGGTCCCGTTGGCCTGATGGCACAGAAGGCCGCGTGGTTACAGGGTGCAGGCAGGGTGATTGCTATCGATCCATTGGATTACAGGCTAGAGAAAGCAAGAGCAGTAAACAATGTGGAAACTATTAATCCACACAAAGTGAATGCGGTGGAACTGATCAGGGAGCTGACGGGTGGCAGAGGTGCGGATGTGTGCGTAGATGCGGTGGGTACAGAGGCAGAGCGATCTTTCTTTGACAAGGTAAAGACTGTGATCAATTTTGAAAAAGGAACAATGAAGGTGTTGGAATCCTGTTTTAAAGCAGTGAGAAGAGGTGGTACGGTTACTGTAGTAGGGGTGTATGGCAGTCCTTATGATAATTTCCCCCTACACAGGATATTTGATAAAGGGATTAAAATACAGATGGGACAGGCGCCGGTTACGAATTATATTGATCACTTGCTGGAGATGGTAGAGACCGGAAAGGTAAAGTTGCACGATATCGTGAGTCATTCATTACCATTGGCAGATGTGTCACATGCGTATGATATCTTCAAGCATAAGGAAGATGATTGCGTAAAGGTGATCCTTAAACCATAATAAATTTAATAGCAGCATCGCTTGTATCTGCATTTCCGGAAGTCGGTTCTTTCCTCCTGCTGGGCTGTAAAGCTACTGTTTGGTTGATTTGGCTTTCCGGAAATACAGAGCAGGCGTTGCAGCTTTAACCTAGTTAGAAGATGAAATATATTGTTTTAATTTTCTCAATGGCGCTGTTCGCATGTAATCATGGGCAAAAACAGGAGACGAATACTGTTAAAGACTCCTTAATACCTGCGCCGGAAAAGTCGGTAAAAAACTTTAGTAAGGTAGTAGGTTGGGACAAAGACAAATTAGCAAAAAGCTATTGTACCTGATTTCCCTTTAGGGGCACATACGGCCTCATTAGGGCTGGCATTTTATAATGGCGACTCATGGGGAGCCAAATATAACGGAGGGGCTTTTATAGGCCAGCACGGGTCATGGAATAGCTCTGTGTTAACCGGATATAAGGTGATCTTTGTTCCTTTTAATGATGGCAAGCCTTCGGGACCTGCAGAAGATTTTCTGACCGGGTATATTAAAGAGGGTGATGAGGTGTATGGAAGACCTGTAGGCGTAGCTGTAGCAAAAGATGGATCCTTGCTGGTTGCGGATGATGCGGGGAATACGATTTGGAAAGTATCAAAACAATAATGTTATGGCTAAGAAAAAGTGGTCTAAACATGTAACAGAGACCAGTGATGCAATGGATCTTAAAAAAGATGTTTTTACCCTGAATGATCCGGAAGAGATTGCGAAATCACTCAAACGCTCTGCTAATAAAAGTCATCGGAGAAAAACAACGCCTTTCCGATCTGCCATGTCTATGTTAAATTTTTATATTAACAGGGCAGGGAAAAATTTACCTGAGCAGCAGCTAAAGGTACTGGAAGAAGCAAAGGACAAACTAAGGGAAGTCTTTGGCCATAAAAAATAGCATCATTTTTGCGCATTCCTATGCATGCAAAAATTAGTACTCTTACGCCATGGCGAGAGCCTCTGGAACCTGGAAAACAGGTTTACCGGATGGACTGATGTAGACTTATCCCAAACTGGCATTGAACAGGCCATACATGCAGGAAAATTACTCGCTGATAATGGGTTTCATTTTGACATCGCATTTACCTCTGTGCTCAAAAGAGCGATCAAGACACTTCATTTAGCATTAGAATCTCTCGATCAGTTGTACATTCCTGAAGAGAAATCATGGCGCTTAAATGAACGTTTCTATGGTGCTTTACAAGGGTTGAATAAAGCAGAGACTGTGCTGCAATATGGTGAAGAACAGGTGCACAAATGGAGAAGGGATCCGCACGAACACCCGCCAAAATTAGCCCAAACAGATGCCCGTTTTCCCGGAAACGACCCAAGGTATAAAGATCTGTTACCCACTGAATTGCCCTTTACTGAAAATTTAAGTGAGACAATGGATCGGGTACTCCCCTATTGGACAAATACCATCATTCCTGCATTGAAACAGAAAAAACAAGTGATCATTGTGGCTCATGGCAATAGCCTAAGGGCACTGATTCAGTATATCGATCACTTATCTGATGAGGAAGTAACAAATTTAGATATTCCTACAGGAACACCGTGGGTGTATGAGTTGAATGATGATCTGAGCAGGATCAGGCATTATTATCTGCACTGAGGATAACCGTTATTTCGGCTTCTTCTTCGATGACTGCTGCTGCATCGTTTCCTCATTCATATCCTCCGCTGTCTTCGGATTCGTCAGGTCCTTCTTCTTCATATCCAACGGTTGTCCCACCGGATACTTTCCTAACTGCAACGCATCGTGAAACACCTTATCTATATGCACCCACTTCCCTCCTTTCCACTTAAACCCTTCATAATCCAGATCCGGTACATACGTAGATGGCTTCCCCTTCTGATTCGTTTCAGAGATCAGATGATCATACACGATCATATCCATCTCCGCATTATAACTCAAACTAATCGTCGCCTCCTTCTTATACTCCAATATAAACCTGTTCTTCAGCGGCTTCGGCACTGTATCTTCCGCAAAACTAAAGAATGGTCCGCCAAACACAGGCTTGCCATCCTTAAATGACAACATCTCTATCATCTTCTTCTGACTTCTCAGGTTATTTGCATCCCACCCAAACAAGGTATAATAATCCGTATTAAAGAACCTGCGTTGCAATATCTTATAATACAGGCACCCATACCAGTTCTTATTATCCGTAATCGTATCCGTGTTCAATATATAATCAGACGCATCGAACAGCGGGAACAACTTCAGCTTCCCATCTTCCGTACGCATCTGTATCGCCCCATAATGGTGGAAAAAAGTATTTTCCCGCTCCACCCCCCATGTAAAAATACGGAATGTACTATCCTGCGGATATTGAATAGAAACTGTTGTAATTGAATCAAAAGGAAAATAGAAAGAATTCGGGGTCTTCAGCGCCTGCACCAGTTTTGGGATGAAACGGTCACTTGCATTCTGCCGGGAATCTTCATCTCTGCCACGTAAAATAAGGTCAGATAAGTATTTCAGTGAGTCCTGCTGCGCGTTCAACGATGCCGCATCAGTCGCACTGATTCTTTGCCCCCGTACAGTAGCAGCCACAAACAGCAGACAGGATAACCCAATTATGCGCACTTTCTTCATAGCCTTATTTACGTTATATGAAACAAATTTATTGTATGATCTTCGAAAATTCCAATAAATTGTCACACTTAAAATCGATCATCGGATCAGGAAATGCCTGCCACGGTTTGGTAGAAGGGATAAATACCGTCTTCATTCCCAACTGTTTCCCGAATTTCATATCTCCCATGGTATTCCCCACCATTATTGATTTACTGAAATCTATCTCAGGAAATGCTGCCTTGGCCTGCATCGCCATACCTGACTGCGGCTTACGGCAGGGACTGTCATTATTCACATCCGGACAGTGGTAAATGGCATCTATCCTACCCCCGTGGGTACGGATTTCGGAAAGCATATGCCTATGAATATCTTCCAACCCTTCTTCTGTCAGCAACCCTCTTCCTATACAACGCTGGTTCGTTGTGATCACAATACGGCCAAAACGGGCATTCAACACAGGCATTGCCGCCAGTACACCTTCCGAAAACCGGAACATATCCCATTGCAGCACATACCCATCTTTAATCTCCTCGTTCATGACCCCATCGCGGTCCAGGAACAACGTCCAGCTATTATCTATTGCTATCATGCCAGTTCTTGCTGCGCCCGCTCATAATCTGCCGGTACGCCAATGTCTATAAAATAGGAATCACTCTCAAAACCGTACACTTTACCACTTTGCACCTGTGCTTCCAGTACATCTTTTTCAAAGGAGAATTTCTTTGGCAGATCCAAACTTTCCAGGTACTCCCTGTTCGCCACATAAATACCACCATTGATCAGCCCTTCCTCGCAATATTCCTTTTCGAGGAAAGCGGTGATCCTTTTATTGTTATCCAGCTTTACACTGCCGTAACGATCAAATTGTTTCATCGGCTTCAATGCCAGTGACAATGCACTCCCCTTTTCTTCGTGAAAGTTTGAATAATCAAACAGGTCTACATTGAAAAGGGTATCCCCATTCATGATGAAGAATGCATCTTCTTCCAACTCTTCCAGTGCATTCATGATCGCTCCACCGGTACCCAGCGGTTCTTCCTCGATCACAAAATCCACCTTCAACATCCATTCGTTGGACTCAATGTATTCTATCACCTGTTCTGACAGGTGTCCCAATGATAATACCACATGCGTCATTCCTTCTTTGAGCAGGTAACGCAACAGGTAATCTATAAAAGGAACATCGCCCACAGGGGCCATGCATTTAGGCTTATCCGCCACCACACTACGCAACCGGGTACCCAGCCCTCCTGCTAATACAATACATTCTGTAATCATGATCCGAAAAGGTTATTTTCTACAATTTCACAAATGATATGACCAATAGTAATATGCGACTCCTGGATACGCGGTGTATCGGTAGAAGGTACGTTCAGCAGATAGTCGCTTCCATCTTTCATTTTACCACCAGATTGCCCTGTCATGCTTACCACGATCATTCCTTTGGACTTGGCCACCTTAATGGCTTCCAGGATATTGGCAGAATTGCCTGAGGTAGAAATGCCGACAAACACATCGCCTGCCTGACCAATACCACGCAGCATGCGTGCATACACTTCGCTGTAACCATAGTCATTGCCGACAGCGGTCAGGAATGAGGTATTACAATGCAGTGCTTCGGAATACAGTGGTGTTCTGTCTTTATAAAAACGTCCGGAAAACTCAGCGGCCAGGTGTTGCGCATCCGCAGCACTACCGCCATTCCCCGCAAATAATACTTTATGATTTTGCTGGAAGCAACCCGTCATCACACTAGCTACCTGTGCGATGGTTCTCACTAATTCGTCGTCGTTGATAATCGCCTGTTTTACCGCGATGCTTTCCTGTATTGTCTTAATTATTTTCTCTGTCATTGTTGCTGCTTTTAAATGGTCCAGGTGTTCACTCCCTGATGCGTAAAATGATAGCGTTTTACCTGGCCACCAAAGGCATTCAGGGCATCGACTACGGCATAACGTGTATTCCGTGGACAGTAAAATATCATAAAGCCACCGCCACCAGCACCGGAGATCTTGCCTCCTGAAGCACCGGCACCTTTAGCCGCTTCGTAAATTTCGTCTAATTGTGTGTTGGAAATGCCTTTGGCCATGTTTTTCTTATGCTGAAAACCATAGTCCAGGATCTCTCCGATTTTATCGATCTCACCTCTCAGCAGGGCTTCTTTCATCATCACTGACTGCTCTTTCAGGTGGTGCATGGCTTCAATGCTGGATTCTTTCTTATCCGTTACATTCTTCTGTTGTTCAGAAATAATGCTGCTGGACAAACGGCTGGTAGAAGTATAGTACAATACCAGGTTATTCTCCAGTTCATCGAGGTATTTTTGCTTAATGCGCAGGGGATTCACGATCACCTTATCGCCGTAAAATTCCATGAAGTTTACACCACCAAAGGTCGCGGCATACTGATCCTGTTTACCACCAGCCTGTTGCAGGTCTTCTCTCTCGATGCAATAAGCCAGGTGTGCCATATCATACTCACCCAGCGGCAGTTTCAGCCACTCTGCAAATGCGCCCAGCACCGCCACCACCAGTGTGGAAGAGGTACCCAGACCGGAACCAGCCGGAGCATCTACAAAGGTAGTGAGTTTAAAACCCGATGGAATACCATAATCTTTTGCCACACGGTTGATGACACCTTTCAGGATATCCAGTTTACCATCATAGGCCAGCGGGAAAACGGCTTCGCATTCCAGTTGTTCTTTTCTGTCTGCCGACTCAAAAAGGACTTTGTTTTCAGCAATCGGCTCTATGGCTGCTCTGGCGTATAACGAGATAGTAGCGTTCAGGATAGCGCCACCAAACATATCAGAATATGGACTTACATCGGTACCACCGCCTGCCAGTCCCAGGCGTAATGGTGCTTTACTACGATAGATCATGTTTAAATAATATGGACCGGCAAGATAAATGATTCCTGTGGCCGAACATTTAAAAAACCGTTAAAATATCTTACAAACCTGTCAGGCGGAGAATTTCTTTTGCCAGTCTGTCCCAGGAATACTTTTGCTTTTCTATGTGAACAGCCGCTGTCATATCGGTTTCCCTGTTGCCAATATAGTATTTTTCTATGGCGGCAGCGATATCTGCAGGATCAGGTTCGCATTGGAAACCCACTACATTGTCAGGCACCATTTCGACTAATCCTCCTACCCTTGTCACAACCATTGGTTTTTCGAAGTGGTAAGCGATCTGTGAAATGCCACTCTGGGTAGCGCTTTTATAAGGTTGTACCACCAGGTCGGCAGCACAGAAGTAGTTCTTAACAGCGTCGTTTGGAATAAAATCGGTGTGCATGAGAATGCGGTCACCCAGTTGTAGTTTGGCGAGCAACTCCTTGTAAGGGGTGGCGTCTTCGTAGTATTCGCCTGCTACGATCAGGTGTACATCCAGCTTTTTCATTCTTTCGTCTGCCATAGCCTGCATGAGCAGATCGAGGCCTTTGTATTGGCGGATAAAGCCGAAAAAGAGAATGTACTTTTTGTTTTCATCCAGCTTCAATACCGCTTTGGCGGCCGGTTTTGAAATCGGCGTGCCATAGTTGTCGTAAATGGGATGAGGTATGAGTGATACTGGTTTATTTGGTTCAAACACCTTGAGATCATCCAGTACGGATTGGCTCATGGCGATGAAGGCATCCACCGGTTTCAGGAAGTATTTAGTAAAGGCCACATCGCCCGGACGTTTTTCATGGGGCACCACATTGTCGAGGATAGAAAGGGCTTTGGTATTGCCTCTTTTACCTAAACGCAGCAGGGAACCCAGGGCAGGACCCATAAGTGGCAGCCAGAATTTGGCAATGACCAGGTCTGGCTTCATTTTGCGGATTTGTCGGCCCACTTTCAACCAGTTCAGCGGATTGATAGAATTAATCCTTCTGGTGATATGCAGGTGAGGCGGCGCCGCTTCTGTCGCATATTGACTTTTGCCGGGGAAAATAAATTTCGGGTATTGCAGGGTAAAGGTCCAGATCTCTACATCTGCGTCCTTTTGCAGTTCTTCAGCCAGTCTTTCATTGTAGGCGGCAAGACCTCCACGATAAGGCCAGGCGGGTCCCAGGATAAGTATCTTCTTTCTTCCCATCAGCAATTATTTCGTGCGGTCTAAAGTAGTTTCAACGAGGTAGTCGTTTCGTTCCACGGCATTTCTAGTCACCAGTTCTCCAATGAAACCAGCGAGGAACAGCTGAGATCCAATGATCATGGCCAGCAGTGCCAGATAGAAGATCGGGCGTTCAGTCATTTTAAAGACATCATTGAAGATCTTCTCGTAACCGAGATATGCTGCGATGACGAAACCGATCATAAAACACAAGGTACCCATTGCGCCAAAGAGGTGCATAGGGCGCTTGCCAAACTTCCCGATGAACATGATGGTAGCCAGGTCCAGGAAGCCGTTGATAAAGCGTTCCAGGCCAAACTTGGATACTCCGTATTTACGGGCGCGGTGTTCCACCACTTTCTCTCCGATATTGCGGAAACCATTCCATTTCGCAATAACCGGGATGTAGCGGTGCATTTCACCATATACTTCTATGCTTTTTACCACTTTTTTACGGTAGGATTTCAGGCCGCAGTTCATGTCGTGCAGCTTGACCCCACTCATCCTGGTAGTGGTCCAGTTGTATAATTTAGAAGGGAGGTTTTTGGTCAGGGCGCTATCATATCGTTTCTTTTTCCAGCCGCTCACGATGTCGAAGCCGCCTTCTTTGATCATGCTGTACAGCTCTGGTATTTCGTCAGGACTATCCTGCAGATCGGCGTCCATGGTGATGATCACATCGCCTTTGGCCATCTTGAAGCCTTCGTTGAGGGCGGCAGATTTGCCATAGTTGCGCTGGAACTTGATGCCTTTGATATTGGCGTTGGCAGCGGCCAGGGTTTGGATCACCTCCCAAGAATTGTCAGTACTACCATCATCTACCATCCACACTTCATAGGAAAACTGGTTCTCCTTCATGACACGGTCTATCCATGCTGCCAGTTCCGGCAGTGATTCATCTTCGTTTTTTAAGGGAACGATTACGGAAATATCCATCTTAAATTACTATGTATTAAATGGTTACTTTCTACGAACAATCAGGGAAAGTATCGCAGAAAGGATGAATGATTTAATCAGCTTTTGCAGATAATTTATGACACTGCCTGCAATTGTCACGCCATATTCACCTGTTTCCGCCTCTTTTAGTTCCCTGTTGTAATCGGATTCAGAGTAACCCAATGCTTTGTAAAGGTTTTTCATATCCCTCACATCGGCAATATGTGCCTGTTTCATCTGTTCTACCAGTGAAGGATCGATAAAATTGAATAGGACATAGGTAAAAATGACCCCGATCAGCAGTGAAATTACGAAAGTCGTAAAGATAGGCTGCAGAACGGTCTTAAAATCTATTTTTCCCCCATGGGCCTTTCTGCGTTCCAGGCCAGCCAGGAGGGCGCAGATGGCGGTAACTGCGAGTTCGATGCCGCCGAAAAGGAGGCTTTGCAGTTTGATCGGGTTGGTGAAATAGAAGATCAGCCCGACAGCAACGACGGATAATCCTGCTATTAAACCCCATTTAACGCCCTGGTTGGGAGAAGATGCATTACTCATACTCAAAATGACATTTATTATAGTTGGGCATTGGTGCCGGTTTCTTAAGCCTCTATGCCAGCGATCCGGGTATTGGTGCCACTAATAATCCCTTTCACGGACCCTTTTAACCGGGCGCCAAGATACGCCGAATTTTTGGACCTGCTCGCCAGATGTGCGGTGGTCAGCGTCCATTCTTCCTCCGGATCAAAGATGGTGAGGTTAGCGACCGCACCTACAGCCAGACTGTGAGCAGGGAGGTTAAAGATCCTCCGTGGCTGAATGGCCAGCATATCGATCAGTTTTTCCAGCGGCACTTCCGGCAGGTATTGACGGAGTACGCCAAAGGCACTTTCCAGACCAATCATCCCATTCTTAGCATATTCAAATTCAAGGACTTTGGCATCCCAGTCCTGTGGCAGGTGGTGGGTGGCAAAGCAGTCGATCAGCCCATCTTTCACCGCTTGTTGCAGGGCTTTTACATCTTCCTTGCCGCGGAGGGGTGGATTGACCTTGAGGTTGGAATCGTAAGTTTCCAGTTGATTGTCAGTGAGTGACAGGTGGTATGGAGTTACGGAGCAGGTCACTTTTACGCCTTTCTTCTTCGCTTCGGATATAAGCTGGATAGATTTGGCGGTACTTACCCCGGTAAAGTGAATTTTGGAATCGGTGTATGCTGCCAGTTCCAGGTCCCGCTGAATGATCAGTTCTTCCGCGATGGCAGGTTTTCCGGGCATACCCAGCTGTGTGCTGTAGATGCCTTCGTTCATGAGGCCGTGAGCAGAGATACTCAGGTCATCAGGCATTTGTATGATAGTACCGTCGATGGCTTTTACGTATTGGAGAGCTTTGAGCATGATACCTGGGCTCTGGATGGGTTTCAGGCCATCCGAGAAGGCTACAGCGCCGGCTTCGCGCATTTCGTACATCTCTGCCAGTGAAGTGCCTTCGATATTTTTGGTAACAGCACCAATGGGGAGCACCTGAACCCCGGTATGGCGGGTACGGCTGATGACGTACTCGATTTGCGGCTTGGTGTGCAGGGCGGGTTGGGTATTGGGTACGATGAGTACAGTGGTATACCCACCTTTTGCAGCAGCGGCGGCGCCACTTTGAAGGTCTTCTTTGTATTCCTGACCAGGATCAGAAAAGTGAGCGAATACATCGGTCCATCCTGGAGACACAGAGAGGTTTTTACCTTCTACGATCCGGGCATTGGGCGCAGAGATGTTGTTTCCAATGTGGCTGATGATGCCATTTTCGATTAAAATGTCCTGTTGCTGGCCATGGTTGGGAGCACCAGGAGCTGTGATCTGTACGTTTTTGAGTAATATATGCATGCTATACTAACTGAGTCTAAACCGTTCTGAAATACCGGGGACAAAAGTAATAGAAATTCGGGGTAAGGAGTGCAGGCGGGGATAAAAAAGCTGATGGGGTGTGGGATGCCCCTTTCGAGGTGTTGAATCCTGCTAAGCCCCCTCCTACTGTGGGAGAAAGTTGTTTTCACGCTGTATAGGCAGGCAAGGGCCAGGCTTCAGGGCATAGATTGCTGGAATCGGCTATGGCCGGATGGTGGTATAAATACCCATTTACGCTTAGATGAGCGTTTCTCATGTGATAAGTAATATGGAGGCTGACAATGGCCTGAAACCAGTTATTGAGTAAAGTCACGCTGGCGATATCCATTACCAGTGCGATAATAAGTGGTAAGATTGAGTGAGGTCACGCTGGCGATATCCATCATCATTAATAACCCGATATACGATACCTGATCAATGGGCAAAGAAATATTTTTTAACAAAAGCATGCTGCTGATTTTCTGTCATCCTATCAGCTTGCATGGTTTCGATCTTTTTATTATCAAAATGATGATCTGTTTTCAGCAAATTTACCAGCTCAGTTTTAGCCTCAGTAGGGCCAAAAATTAACACCTCATCATAGTTTTCTATGACGGCAGCTATCTCTTTATAATAAGCAGATTCTTCATGCTGCTCTTTATGGTGCATTGCTTTTTCACCTTTATTCAAAGTCTCCTTCTTTTCCTCGTAGGTAAATTTTGAATTGATAGTTTTAATTTTCATTTCGCTACCTATCATTTCCATCAGGTAGGCACTTGCATGATCCATCCAGATACCTATATATTTTTTTTCCATAACTTTTCTACTTTTGAATAATTTGAAACAAATTCGTTTAGCAATGTATTGTAGTCGTCTAAATTGCCAACGGTGATAACCGGCTTCGCTACATTTGGAATTGTAACAGGCATCTCAATAATGTATTTGGATAATTCCGGAAAATCCTGGTGAATACCCATTGTGGTATTCATAATGGCATTAGTAATTTCATTTTCTGTTTTCATATTTTTATCATTTATTTAAGTAAAACCCCTTCAGGTATTATAATATAAAAAGCGATCTATTATTTTATTTTAAACTGTGAAATAACAGGTTTTTAAAAATATTTATTGTGCACACATTCCACCATCAATTACCTGTGTTGTACCGGTAATAAACTGACTGTCATCGCTGGCTAGAAACAATACCAATTTTGCAATTTCAATGGGCTCAGCATAACGACCCAATGGGATAGCAGCCTCAAATTTCTTTTTTATTTCTTCGCCATGACCGGTGGATGCACCTTCTTCTATCGAACGCATCATCCGGTTGTTTACCGGCGACGGATGAATAGAATTAACCCTGATATGCAGGGGCGCCGCTTCAATGGCTGTTGTTCTCATAATACCGACAACAGCATGTTTACTGGTTACATAGGCACTTAAACCAGCAAAGCCTAATAGCCCTGCTACTGATGAGGTCAGGATAATACTTCCGCCTGTATTCATTTGGGGTAAGGCATATTTATTGCCCAGCCATGTTCCTTTTACATTTACGGCAATTACCCTGTCAAAAATATCTTCAGGATAATCTGTAATGGGTTTCACCACACCTTCAATACCGGCGTTGTTAAAAAAAATGTCGATCTTTCCAAATAAACTTACCGCTTCATTGATGTAACGTTCCACGTCAACTGCCTTTGACACATCTGCAGTACAATATTTTACCTGGTCACTGTTTAATTCCTCCACAGAATTTTTCAATGCGTCTTCCGAAAGGTCAACCAGCAATACATTTGCGCCTTCTTCTAATAACAATTTTGCCGTTACTTTCCCTATACTGCCTGCGCCACCGGTTATAACCGCAACTTTATTTTCTAACTTTTTCATATTGTTTTGTGTTTCTAATATCTGTTATATCAATTCCTGTTCATTCAATCTCAAAATGATCCATTGACAGGTAGCAGCAGTACAACATTTTGAAACCGTTGAGGAAATTAATAGCATTTCAAACTACTTACCTGTAATTTTTTTAAATCAACATACTACTCGGCTTGCAGAAGTAGATACTTTGAATTTGCGTTGAACATTGAATAAATGGAATTTAAAAGGTGGTATATTATTCCATAAGGAATAAAAACGGTGGAAAATAACGCTTCCACCGTTTTAATATTTTTTAGTCGATAAGCATAAATTCATAGTCAACAACTAATTCATTTTTTACATCCAGGATACCAGGTGTTTTCCAGGCGATACGGCCTGCTTCATCCCTCTGGTACCAGGAATTGACCGTTCCAGTTAATGTAACAGTTGTTCCAGATACAGAAACGTTAATATCATTATCCTTTACGGACCAGTTTCTGGCAATGGCATTTTCAACTTTTTTCTTTTCAATCACATAGTGGCTTTCCAGTTTGATTTGAATGTTGTTGGTTACACCTTTCACACCAGTTAGATAACTGACAGCATTTTGTGCTACTTCTCTCTGGTAATGCCATGGTAATTCACCTTCTAATGCAACCCACCCCTCTTCTACTTTTACCATTACCTTGTCTTTAGGAATTGCCCAGTTATTTTTCAATCCAACCAGGACTTCATTGGCTACTTCACCATCTGTTTTAATCCATGAGTTTGGAAATTTAACAGCGATTTTTTCAACCCGGCTTTTACCCCGATTACTTTTTTGGCAGTATTTTCGGCTTCCAATTTCTTAGCGTAGCTATCTACTGTTCCTGTTAAAGAAACAATACCGTCTTTGGCTGTAACACCAATTTCTGCTCCATTCAATAATGGTTCCCATTTGATGGCATTTTGAACATCCCTTTGTAATTCTGCATTATTTTTCATTTCGGAATAATTATGGATTGCAGCGAAAATGTTGCAATAACACAAAGGTGAAGATTTGGGTACTTTAAATTGTTATACAGTTACTAAAATAAGTTGCATGATTCACACATTACTTTGAATTTCATGACGCTTAAAATGGTATTTCAGAATTCTGTAGTGGAGACGTGTTGGCGGATCTGAATGAGCAATACATCAAAGCAAATTTATATTTTCCTTCCATTCTCCATACATTCAATTTCTGTTTTCTCCTTTTTAATGTTCTGGCGAATAAAACTGAACAGGCTCATGTAAAAATTAGCTACCCAGACCAATGAAAACCCCGCAATTAAATATCCACGCCAGTCATCCATTAGTAATTTATAACCTGTTAAAAAGAGGGTTGCTATAGCTATATAATGGCTAAAGCAATATTCACAAGTAAACAGGTAAAAAAACTTCCGCACTAATAAGGTTTTGGCTGTTTTACTTTTTTTACTGCAATAGTCTCTTGGTTCCCTGAATACCTCTTCATGTGTAACTGTCCATGCTATGCAGGCAACGGGTATTGCCAACAAAAAAAGCCACGCTGTTTGCAAAAAAATAGTCATACCAGTGTTGGTTTCTTTTGATAAATAAGATAGTCAGTATAGTTCCTCCCCTATTTTTACCAGCGTAAATGCAATAATGATAAAGCAATCGAAAAAAAGTGGGAACAACCATTACCTTAATCTGATACCTTCCAAAAGTGTATCATTTCTTATTTTTCAATTTCTGCACTTTAAAAATAGGCATCGGTGCTGCGTACAAGGATTTGCCGGCCGTATAATTCCTATCCATTTCTATCATAATTGCATATACTGCTATGCTGATGATAGATGCAAAAAAGCACCAGACAGAAAGTATATAGTGTTCATAAAACATTGCAGAAATGATATATGAAGTCAAAATCGCCAAACCCAGCATCCATATTCTTTTAATGGATGAAAAGAAAGGAGAAACAACGGTGGCAAGTGCATATAATACAATACCATATTTTCTGAGTGATGGAGGAAAATCTAATGTATATGCAATGTGGTACCCAACAATATCAGCCTTAACCGGATATCTTATTAAACACCAGGCAAAATATACTCCTACTATTAATCCTGCAGCAACAAAGTAACGCCCCATCCGTTTTCGGCCGGCTTCTTCTTCCAGCAGCAATATGGCAACCGGCACCCAAATAGGCCAGACCACCTGTGCAAAAAAAAGGAAAATATAGGTAAAGGAAACCTGGGTTGCCAAATATGCCGGATTGGGTAAGGATAGCCATAGTACTCCTTCTGCTGATTGCTGTACCGCAAAAATAAGGGGTATGGCCGCAAACATAGTCTGAGAGGAATGTTTCACTTTTTTAAAAGTGGCCACTCCAATAATGGCAAGCACAACACCTGCGCTAAAGCTTGCAGTGGCTGAAAAGCACATAGGATTTTTTTTTGCTGAATTAATTTAAACAACCAATTAGTTCATTAATATGCTACCCTTCAGGCCCTCTCCGGAAAAGGATTGGCAGATGGCAGTTGGTTATGTTTTTTGTGTGTGCCTGACTGAAAAAGCCTTAATAGATTTATCAAGGTCTTTCTCAAGTGTATTAATCAGGCCTTTATTATTAGCAGTCAGGGTTTTCTTTACTGAAACAATCAGCTTTTCCTTCAATTCTTTAATCTCTTTCGTTTTCATGATATATGATTTGATTTGAATGTAGTATTCAACTTGTACTGTATTTAATGAATTAAAAAAAACGGTAAGCATTCTTCTCTTTTAAACTCATTCATCCATTAATGAATAATCATAATAAACCACCAGTTCATTATCTACTGACCATACGCCAGGTGCATTAAAGGTAATCCGTCCTGCTTCAGTTTTCTGGCACCAGGAATCCACAGTACCTGTCAATGTAGCCTTATGACCAGACACCTTAACATCAATGTCATTTTCATAAATTGACCAGTTAAGTTTAAGTGCGCTTTCTATATCTGCTTTAACAATGGCTGCATTTAAATCAGATTTAATTTTGATATTGTTTGAAACCCCCGTTACCCCTAACAGATTCTTTACAGCATCGTTAGCAGCTGTTCTTTCATAATGCCATTGAAATTCTCCTTCCAATGTAACCCATCCTTTTTCAACTTTTACTTTCACATTGTCATTTGGCACACGCCAGTTCCATTCAAAAGCATTTAATATTTCGGAAGCAATCTCATTGTCATCATTTGGAGCATAAGAGCTACTGAATTTAACCTCAATTTTTTCAACAACTGCCATAACACCAGCTACATTCTTTGCAGCATCTTCAGCTTCAGATTTTTTAGTATAATTATCTACCACACCGGTAAGTGTTACTACACCATCTTTTACGATTACGCCAATTTCTGTTGCGCTCAATAAAGGCTCCCATTTGATGGCATCCTGAACATCCTTCTGTAAGTCTGTGTAATTTTTCATTTTATTAAAATTGAAATTGCAAATGAATCTTACAATTATGTAAGGTCAGTTTATATCATACAGCACTCCTTTACTGTCATTATTCTCTCGTATTCACGGCTGCAAGAGGAGTGATTTGGTTAATTATTTAGTAAAGGTCGGTCTATCCGGACTGGAAAGTATTACACAATAAAAAGAATGAGTTGTATTATTCACACATTTGAATGACTGTGTTACGTATTATAAGTAACTTGGATTTTTTAGGCGGTAATAAAGGTTTGCCAGGGAACCGTTCTAACAGCGATTCTAAAATGGGTAGATCATAAAGTAAAAGGAATGGTGAAATTAATAAATATTTGAAACGATCAAACAACGTCATGGAATCAGAAATACCTGTAACCTCCAAACCGGGAAAATTTTTACTATCCAAAAAAGCAGATTCATTCTTCAGGGATATCTATAACGTTTATATATTCATCTTACAGTATTTTAAGGAACTCTTTTCAGCACCATTTGAATGGAAGGAATTAATCAACCAGTGCTACCAGGTTGGCTACAGATCATTACCCCTAATTTCGTTAACAGGCTTTATAACCGGCACCGTATTTACAAAGCAATCCCGCCCATCCCTGTCAGAGTTTGGAGCTACCTCATGGCTTCCCTCTTTGATATCAATTGCTATCATCCGTGCACTTGCTCCGTTGGTTACGGCTTTGATTGCCGCAGGAAAAGTAGGTTCTAATATGGGAGCCGAACTGGGCTCCATGAAAGTAACCGAACAAATTGATGCTATGGAAGTATCCGGTACCAATCCATTTAAATATTTAGTTGTAACAAGAATCACAGCTATCACTTTAATGCTTCCTATATTGGTGATTTACACCGGCCTGATCGGGATGCTGGGGTCTTTTCTAAATATTCATCAAAATGAGTTGACAAGTTTTCCTGCCTTTATCAGCAGTGCTTTCAAAACAATTTCATTTCTTGATATTACCGCTTCCGTTTTCAAAGCAGTGTGTTATGGTTTTACTATAGGCGTAGCCGGCTGTTACCAGGGTTATTATGCACAAAATGGAACCAAGGGCGTAGGTACTGCTGCAAATGTAGCTGTAGTCCTTTCGATGTTTATGATTTTCGTGGAGGAAATGGTAATTGTACAGGTTGTAAATGCATTTAGATAAATTGAATAGTGAGTTATGAATGAAGCAGCAACAAATTACAATAACGACACTGTAATTTCTATTAAAGATTTAAAGAAATCCTTTGATACGAACATTGTACTGAATGGGATAGACATTGATATTTTAAAAGGAGAAAATCTTGCGGTGCTGGGTCGTTCCGGAAGTGGAAAATCCGTACTGATAAAAATAATCTCCGGTCTGCTAAAACCTGATAGTGGTACTGTAAAAGTGCTGGGTCAGGAAGTAAATAAATTAACCGGGAAGGCATTACAGGCACTAAGATTAAAAATTGGTTTCTCTTTTCAAAGCAGTGCTTTGTACGACAGTATGACCGTCAGAGAAAATCTCGCATTTCCACTGGTAAGAAATAAACGTAACTTAAAAACAAAGGAGGTGAATGAAGCCATTGAATCGGTTTTGAATGATGTGGATTTATTACAAACCATCAACCAAATGCCCGCAGAACTTTCCGGAGGGCAGAGAAAACGTATCGGCATTGCCCGTACGCTGATAATGAAGCCGGAAATAATGTTGTATGATGAGCCTACATCTGGGCTTGATCCCCTCACCTGCATAGAGATAAATGCCCTGATTGTGAAGGTTCGCCAACAATACAACGCCAGCTCAATTATTATTACACATGATTTAACCTGTGCAAAAGCTACTGCTGACAAAGTCACCATGATAGTAGATGGCAGGTTTTTGATACCCGGAAGTTTTAGCGAAATATTCAATAAAAAAAATACAAATGCAAAATCCTTTTATGATTACAATTTCATCAACGACAAATGACTACATTTAAAAATAACCGCCCCGTAATTGTTGGGATATTTATACTACTGGGCCTTGCGATATTAGTGGTTACCATTTTCACCTTAGGGGGGCAGAAAAAAACATTCGTAAAATCGTATACCATATATGCGGTTTTCAATGATGTAGGAGGTTTAATAAAAGGGGGCAATGTTTGGTTTTCTGGTGTAAAAGTGGGTACGGTCAAGAACATCACATTCTATCAAAACTCGCAGGTGCTGGTTACGATGAACATTGAGAAAGAAGCTCAATCACATATCCATAAAGATGCAATGGCAAAAATCGGTTCAGATGGACTGATAGGCAACAAAATAGTAATTATTTATGGAGGAAGTGAAAACATGCCCCAGGCAGAGGCAAATGATCTTCTACATGTCGAAAACATAGCTGGCACTGATGATATGCTGGCAACCTTACAGGCCAACAATATAAATCTATTGGAAATAACAAACGATTTTAAGCGTATAAGTAAAAAGATCGATAGTGGGAAAGGTACGTTAGCTACATTATTAAATGATCCTGCAATGGCCAATAAGCTTTCCAACACGTTTGACAACCTACAGGCTACCGCATCAAATTTTAAAGCCGTTTCTATTAACAGTAAAGATGTTTTATTAAATCTCAAAGATTTTTCCAACAAAATCAATAAGCCAGGTAATTCAATAAATGATGTGGTTACAGATACTGTCATGTATGCTTCTATTAAAGGAACATTATTCCAATTGAAAAAAGCAGCTGATGCGGTGACCATATTTACTGGCAACCTCGAAAAGGCAAGTGAAAGACTAAACCAGGATAACAATGTAGCAGGAGTGTTATTGAACGATTCACTCACAGCCGCCTCCATTAAAATCACTTTAAAGAACCTGGAAACCAGCAGCCAGAAATTAGATGCAGACCTTGAGGCATTGCAACACAATTTTTTATTAAGAGGCTATTTCAGGAAAAAGAAATAATAAACAAGTGATACGGATTAACAACCAGTTTGACAGGTATTTGAAACTACCTTAACTTCTTTTTTAAAAGCGTTTTATAAACTTCAAACCATCCTGTTATAACCAGGCTTACCCCCGTGCAAAGAATAAAATCCCGCGCGCTGATCCGGGTTAATTGAAACGCACGCTGTACAAACGGAATAATAGTTATTCCTGCCAGAAAAACCAATGAGGCAGACAAGACAAAAGGGACAAGATTATTTTTGAACCGAAAGGTTTTAAAAATATTTTCCTGGAAGGACCGGTTCACGAAAGTGAGAAATACATTACTGATTACAAGCGTAAGGAATATAATTGTGCGCACGTATTCGATCGTATTACCGCTCTGCATAAAACCATAGTACAGGGAAAGGATTCCGAATGCGATGATGAAACCCTGAATAAGGCTGATCAGCAGTTCCTTTCCGGTGAATATACTTTGCGATTTCTTACGGGGTGGCTGGATCATGATGGAGCTTTCCACCGGCTCTTTTTCAAAAAAGATCGAGCAGGTTGGCCCCATGATCAGTTCAAGAAATATCACATGAATGGGGGTGAAGATATTAGGGTACCTCCAACCCAGTAATAAAGGAAGGGATGCCGTAAGTATAATCGGTATATGAATGGAAATGATGTAGCGAACAGCTTTTTTCAGGTTATAGTAGATCTTTCTTCCCTGTTTGATAGCTTCTGTTACTTTTTCCAGGCGGTCATCCGTGAGAATAAGGTCCGAAGCTTCTCTCGCGATCTCCGTGCCCCTCCCCCCCATCGCTATCCCGATATTGGCTGATTTCAGGGCCGGGCCATCGTTCACTCCGTCTCCCATCATGGCAACGGTCTCACCGCTTTCTTTCAATGCTTCAATGATCTTCAGCTTGGCCTCTGGAAACATCCGTGCAAAAACAACTACTTCCCTGACAACTTTGACAATTTCGGTTGAAGTCATGGTCATTAATTCTTCGCCCGTGATAGCGGCACCATTCAATTGCATACCTACCTGCTTAGCAATATGCATAGCAGTCTCTTTATTATCGCCTGTTATGAGCTTTACTTTTATACCTGCGGCATACCATTGGTCAAAATCGTTTTTTATTCCCTGCTTAGGAGGATCATACAAAGCTACAATCCCCTCGAACTGCCAGTTAAAGTTCTGCTGCAGTTCCGGGAAATCCTTTCCGGTAAAGGTGGCGGAGCAAATGCCCAGTAACCGAAGTCCTTTGGCAGCCATACTGCTGATAACTACATTTATTTTTTCGGTAGCCGCCGGGGACATTTTACAGACAGCCAGGATTCTCTCGGGTGCTCCCTTTCCTGCAACAATGATGTTGCCCTTCATCCTGTATACATGTGTCATCATGGGTGGCATACCGCTTAATGGGTATTCCCGGATCATTTCTTCCTTTTCGGCTTCTATGCGGGGAACCCGTTCATAAGCTGCTATGATGGCTTTTTCCATTGCATCAAAAGCCTCCTGTTCACTGGCCAGCCTCGCATAACGAAGCACTTTACTGCTCTTAATAGCACTTTCCGGTGTTATAATTTCTGTAATGTCGTTTTCAAAATCATAGATACTGTTGACTTCCATTCTATTTTCGGTGATCGTGCCCGTCTTATCGAGGCAAATGACACTTACTGCCCCAAGATTTTCTATCGTTAGCGGTTGGCGTGTTATGATGCCCAGTTTTGACATATGGTATGCCCCGAGTGCCATAAAAGAAGAAAACGCTACGGGAATTTCTTCCGGAATAACGGCCATCGCGATGGTAAGACCTAACAGGAGACTTTGAATAATACTTCCGGAATGAAGATAATTGACTAACCAGATTAAAGCAAAGGTGATAAACCCAATGGCCGCCATAATTTTCACGAATTGCGCGATCTGGTTTTGCAACAACGTTCCCGGGGTTGAAATAGTTGTGATCGATTTGCCCAACTTTCCCAGAACTGTGCTGTTGCCAATGGCAGTGACGATTGCGTAACAACTTCCCGAATTGACGGTTGTGCCCTGGAAAAGCAGGTTGTGCCCCTCAGCTGCACTTTTATCCACCGGCTGAGATTCGCCGGTAATAATTGATTCATTAATACTCAAATCATTGGCGTGTACAATTTTACAATCGGCGGGGATGCTGTTTCCTTCTGCCAGCAATAATATGTCGCCAGGTAAGAGGTCCTCCGAGAATATAGCCTGTTCTTTCTCATCCCGGACTACAGTAACCCTTGGTTGTGTATATTGTTTGAGCGCCGCCAGGGCTTTGGAGCTTTTGACGCCCTGAAAAATGGAAATAGCTCCGACAAAAACCATCGCTGCCAGCATGAGTAGTCCCTCTTTTACCTCTCCCAGGAAGAAATATAGCAGGCAGGCAAGCAGAAGCATAAGAAACATAGGTTCTTTTACGATCTCCCATACCATCCTGGCAAACCCATGTTCCCGGGCTGCTATGAATTGGTTCTTACCATATTGCCTGACAAGTGCAGGTACATCCATGCTTCTCAAACCTGAAAACCCTGGTTCTAATTTGACGTTTTTCATGCCGGCTGATTTATTGGTATTGGATGGAGGACTCTGGTAAGTTAGTAAAGTTTCAGGGGAAATGAAATGATTAAACTCATCAAGGGTGGTGATTCTTAATGCGAGGTAGCGTTTGATTCTATGAGGTGCTATAATTCTTCTGACGCATACTTTACAAAAAACTCAAAGGCATAGACATTGTTATTATAGTTTGATTTAAATCTTCCATGAAGAATATGTCTTTCATCTACATCATTGGATTTATCAATCTCATCAAATAAATGCGTTAATTCATGAAATTTAATATGGTCGACGGTCCAATTCCTTCCATGAGTTGTATAAAGCAATGGCCTTAAACTTTCCCTGCTTACAGTAAGGCTCCTGATATATTCCATTCCCAGCAAAAAACTGGGATTAGAATAACGATTGTCACAACCGCTAACAAATTCTTTCCCGTCAACATTCAAATCAGATAATAATAATAGTGTCAGTGCAGATGCCAGTGAGTTAATGCTCCCGGTTCATTGCCACCTGCTTCAACATTTTTTTATACCGGGCAAATGCCGGTCCCATAATATACCCGATATTCAGCTGTACCCTAAATCCATTATACCGTTCCAACCCCCCGATATAAGGATCATATTTAGGTGTCCACAAGTATTTAACAGACAAATCATAGGCGAATCTTTTGCCTGCCCTGGTAAACATACCTACTCCCGCTTCCATAGAAAAACGCTTCTGCGAATAATCCTTGGCGTCAATATCTGCCATGGTCCCCTTTATTTTAATCAGGGTTGTATTTACGGCCCCCACACCCAACATTAAATAAGGTCTTGGTTCTGCGGCTAACAAGCCTCTCAGGAAACTTCTGCGGCTATTCAGATAACCAAGTTCTATTTCATCATTCTCTTTCGCAATTTCCTCATCCAGTGCCCTGATCTTCATCCACTGATTCGCTTTGTATCGCTTGCTATAGATTCCTCCCAGCCCCCATTTAAAATAGGAATAATTAGATAAAATAAAACCCGTGCTCGCACTGATGGAAGAACCATTACTGCCAATCAGTGCCTTATAGCGTTCTGTTCTATTCATCTGGATCTCCGTTCCTATCCGATGTCTATCTGAGATAAAACTCTCCGAAGCAATACCAAAGTAAAATTTCTTTTCTGCAATGTTTATCCTCGTTTTCACATCCTCAGGCGTTTGATAACTACGCGGAATATAGGTATTACCGAATGTAATACTGATGACCCTGTTGCTTAAATAGGAATCCAGCAGTTGGTCAGTCATCTCCTTGCGTACATGGTTATACATTTTTTCGTACCGTGCCAGTCTTTCAATTTCCCATTCGTAGTCATTGTCTCCATTCATTTTCCTTTTCTGAACATAATACATCGTATCTGCCGGAATTTCACCCGTAAGCAGGCTATAGTTACTGTTTTTTTTGTTTACATGGTGATACGGAAACATGGCATCACCAAAGTAAGTGGTAGCCAGTTGCATAGATGGCATCATGATCCAGATACCAGGGGAAGAAGAAAAATATTCCGGTAAAAAAGACATCACCGGCACCATAGCTGCTCCCTTCGCAGCGGCATCCACATTTCTATTGAGTGGTTTTATCGACCTGATATTTTCAAATTTAATACTGTCAAAGCTTGGCGCCCCTAGTTTAACAGGAATAGGTATAGGGATAAATGGTGGCCGTTTAATAAATACCAGGCATGAGTCAGTTATACCGACAAGTACAGATTCAACATAATAGGTATGTCTGTTAAAATCAGTCCTGGTAAGGGGCTGTTCCATCTTTATCTTTTTATCTGACCAGAACCATAATTTTATGAAGCTACCTGTTTTTATAGTATCACATTTCCCTGATTGAACGTTTTTAATAATAAGTACTTTTTGCGTTGCAGGTAACTGGCCGTAGGCAAAGGAAACAGAAAGGCAATAAATAATAATTTGTAGGTAGCACTTCATAAATTGTTGTTCGTATCATACAAATCTATCGGTGAAACGAACTATTCGGCAAAAAAATGGATAAACCAACCAATTGTCAGGGAGAATTAAATGTATCACAAACAGAAAGTAAATCAGTGGATTAACGGCAGCATATTTACCGGTAAATTGGTGGATTGATCGATTAATTTTATATTGGATGATTGAAATTTTTTACTTTCCCCCCAGATGAGAGCAAGATTGATCACGATTATCGTTCATGTGTTATTTTTAGCAGCATTTTTTTATGCGCCCTTATTTATTATTCCCGACTTTCCCATGAAAATTAAACCAGATGAATGGCGGGTAACAATCATCGTCAACAATCTATTTGCAGTATTTGTATTTTATATCAATTACAGCCTGCTAATACCAAGGTTCATACTTTCAGGAAATTATTATAAATATATAATTTACACTATTCCCATTGCATTAGCCTGTTTAGCAACACCCAATTTAGTAAATGTAGTACTTGACTACCTTTACGGACATAACCCTGATATCCGCCCAACAAATTTCATCATAGGCACTATCCTGATGTCTGCTATGGGGTTAGTATTGGCATTTGCCATGCGATTCTCTGAAGACTGGAAAAGAATGCGGGAGGAAAAAAAAGAGCTGGAGAATACCATAAAAGCAACAGAGCTGGTTTATTTAAAAAAGCAATTGAATCCGCATTTCTTTTTTAATACGCTGAACGGAATTTATGCAATGATCATTAAAAAGTCGCCAATGGCCCCTAAGGCGGTGTTATTATTGTCTAACCTCATGCGGTATGTACTATATGATTCCGACAATACGTTGGTAGAACTCGAAAAAGAGGTCAACTATGTAACGAATTATGTTGAAATGCAGAAAATGAGGCTCAGCGAAAATAATCATGTATCCGTCACTGTGAAAGGTGATATGTCACAGGTAAATATACTTCCGCTGGTGTTTATTCCTTTTATAGAAAATGCTTTTAAATACGGGATTTCTTCAGAAGTGGAAAGCAGTATAATTATAGATATCCATTACATTGACAATTATATTTTCTTTTCCTGTATCAATGATATAAATGAGAACAATATGCCCTCTTTTCACTCGGGTATTGGCATCAGCAATTCTATCAAACGACTGGATATGACCTATCCCGGCAAGTATTCGCTCACACATCTTGCCAGAAAAGGGAAATATTATGTGGAATTAAAAATAGACCTTTTATGTTAAGTTGTATTGCAATTGACGATGAACCACTGGCGTTAGATGTGTTGAAAGAGTACATACAGCTCATTCCGGAGGTGACATTGTTTAAGACTTTTACCAGTAAGGAAAAAGCGAAAAACTATCTATCCGACTACCCGGTAGATTTTATTTTTCTGGATATTGAAATGCCGGATCTCAACGGCGTTGATTTTTACAGATCGCTCACCAGGAAACCCCCGGTTATATTTATTACCGCCTACAGCAATTATGCTGTAGCAGGTTTTGAGCTGGACGCGGTCGATTACCTGTTGAAGCCCATAGACCCGGAGCGGTTACAACAATCAGTAAACCGGGTTTTGTTGAGAATGAAGAACATACAGCCGGATGTTCAGTCATTTCTTACCATCCGCCATAAATACCAGTTAAAGAACATTTTGCTATCGGAAATCCTGTATGTGGAAGGGTTAAATGATTATGTTAAGATTTTTACCCGCCAGGAATCCAAACCAATCATCGCCTTAATGTCCATGAAGGAGATCGCCATGAAACTTCCCCAGCAGATTTTCCTTAGAATACACCGCTCATTCATCATCCCTGTCAGTGATATCGTATCCTATAACAGTAAAATGGTGCAACTGAAAAGTATCGCACTTCCTATCGGGGATACATATCGCACGAACATAGCCCAGATTCTTAAAAGCAAGAATAGCTGATTCTCCAATATTATGCATGGGTTCACCCGATTATTTTGAATCCATTCCCCTGCCTCCCTAATTTTGAGCATCAATTCAAATTTATATGAAAAGAATGATGCTTGGCTTTGTTTCATGGTTGCTGCTCTTTCAGGCCAACAGTGCAGCACAGGAAAAGGCAGATACGTTAAGGCTTAAAGATTGCATACAGTTTGCACTTGCCCATCATGAAAATTCCCTCATCTATGCAAACAAAGTAACAGCATCGAAAGAAGCTATCCGGGAAAGTAAATCAGTACTATTGCCGACCGTTAGTGGCAATGCGTCATTTGATTATAACCTTAAACTTCAAACGTCCGTCATCCCTGCCGGCGCGCTCTCAGACAAAGAACTCCGCTTGCAGATGGGTAGCAGGTATAGCACGGGGGCATACCTGGAAGCCGATGAAACCCTTTTTGATAAAGCTAACTGGCTGAATATAAAATCCGCTAAAACAGACAAAGACCTGGCCGATCTGAACTTAAAGAAACAGCAGGAACTAATTGTATATAATACCGTAAAGGCATATTACAACGTATTGTCCTACGCAGAGAAAGTGCGGTTACTGAAAGAGAATGAAAAAGAATATCTTCAACTCGAGCAAATTCTGAAACTTAGGTATGAGCAGGGTGTAGTGAAGAAAAGCTCGTACGATAAAACCCGCCTGGACCTGAATAATATACAGGCCGAAATCAGCTCAAATGAAAATTACTACCGGCTGGCTTTAAACCAGCTGAAAAAAGAAATAGGGGCTGATCTTGAAACGGAAGTAGCGGTCAGTACCCGGATCAGGTTCGATGAATCAGCACCATCACCTGGCTTCACCAATTTACCATTAACCCAACTTACTGATTATAACATTGATTTACAACAATTGCGTAAGCAGGAGATCGCTGCACAACAGAAAAAGGCGGCCTTCCTTCCTACGCTTTCCCTGTATGCAAAGTATGGAGTCAATGCATATGGAACTAAATCTTCAGATGCGTTTAATGACTGGTTTGACTATTCTGTCATAGGCATGAAACTAAGTGTGCCTATTTTCAGTGGGTTCAAAAAGCAAAGTCAATACCAGCAAAGTAAAATAGCACTGACCAATCAGCAGCTGACTGCCACCTTAAATGCCAGAACATATAAGCTTGATTTCCAGGATGCGAATGCGAACTTATATAGCTCCTATACGACCTTGATAAAAAATAAAGAAAATCTATCACTGGCATCAGAACTCCTTTCTGAAGCCACCGTGGAATTCAAAGAAGGGAAAACAGACCTTTCATCGTACCTGGACACAGAATATTCTTACAAAGAATCTCAGAGTAACTACATTAATTCCCTGATAGATTACCTCAATGCCAAAGTAGCCATGGAAAAGGCAAACGGCAGTTTATTGAATTACGTTAACAATCTTGAATAATATGACTGGAAAAAGAATAATAACTATAGTCGTTGCAGTTGTGGTAGTCGGTATTATTTTTCTAACACTGACCAAAAACAAAAAGAAACTGGACGAAGATAAAAAACCGGAAGACAGGTCAAAGATAGCGGTCAATGTACTTACAGATACTGTGAGGAAACAACCTTTATCCAACACCTTGCAATTGCCGGCCACTCTCATCGCAAAGGATGAAGGTACCATTACCGCCGAGACCTCAGGTCGTATTGATGTATTGCATATAGAGCTTGGTACATATGTGAACAAGGGACAAGTGGTTGGACACATCGACATGACGGAGAACAAAATAAAACTGAGTGCGACAGAATTATCCATTTCAAAGCTGGAACAGGATTATGAACGCAACAAAGTGTTACTACAGGGAAATGCCACCAATGCAAATGCTGTCAGTGATGCCAGGTATGACCTGGACAGTAAAAAACTGGATGCCGATCAGCTACGTGCCACTATCAGTAAAGCCAATATTATCTCACCCGTTTCAGGTACAATTATAGAAAAGAAAGTATTAGCAGGTGAATATGTAACCACGGGCGGATCCATCGCTTCCGTGTTCAATACAATGATTTTGAAGGCACGGATTTATGTGCCTGAATCCAGGATAATGGCAATAAAGCCCGGTCAAAAGGCTGTGATCACGACCGAATCTTTGCCAGGAAAGGTCTTTCATGGTACGGTTGCTTTCATCAGCCCCAAAGGGGATGACAATCATAATTTTACAGTAGAATTGGTGGTAGACAATACCAACGGTCATCTATTAAAAGCAGGTTTATATGTGAAAGCTACTCTGATGGAAAATGAGATAGTGAATGCATTGCAGATACCTAAAGTTGCACTGGTTGAAGGAGTAAAAAATCCATATGTCTATACCATCGTGAATAATAGAGCAGTCGCTGTAAAGATTATGGTTGGCCGGGAAAACAATGATATGATTGAGGTACTGAGCGGCCTGTCTGAAGGACAGGTGGTGATCACCAGTGGCCTTATAAATGTTGTTTCAGGAAATAACGTACATGCGATCAACAAAAGCAAATAGTTCCGTATGAGTTTAACAGAATTTTCAATAAAACGTCCACTATTCATTACGGTAATATTTGCATGTTTACTACTGTTTGGATACCTAAGTTATCGTAGCCTGAATTATAACCTGCTACCGAAGTTCGAGACGAATATGATTAGTGTAACCACCTCCTACTCCGGCGCTTCGGCAGAGGAGGTGCAGACCAGTGTGACTAAACCGATAGAAGATGCGGTAACCGCAATTGAGGGTGTTGACAGGGTGAGCTCTTCTTCACAGGAGGGCGCGTCAAGCGTTTCTGTGGAGTTGACAAATGATGCGGATGTAAAACAGGCACAGCTGGATGCAGAAAGAAAAATAAACCAGATAAAGTCAAGTCTTCCCGATAATGCGGATGACCCGGTTGTGTCCAGGTTCAGTACAGATGATCAGGCTATTATGAAGATCAGTCTGACATCGTCCTTGTCTGATACCAAGCTGTATGACTTTGTTGATAATGAGTTAAAGCCACAGTTGACCAACATTCCCGGCGTCGCACAGGTAGATATTACGGGGGGCATAGAGCGGCAAATTAATGTGATGCTGGACAATGATAAACTGAAAGCCTACAACCTGTCCATCAGCGAGGTCAACCAGGCGGTTGTTTACAGTGGTGCAACTTATCCTGCTGGGTCACTTTCCGATAACCAGACACGGTATTCTATTGATCTGAATGCAAAAGTATCCAGTCCTGAAGAATTAAAGCAGATTATTGTCAGGCAGAACCAGGATGGTAGCAGGGTCTTACTCAGTGATGTAGCTTCGGTTACAGATGGGCACGAGGAAGAAAGCACCCTGAACCGTCTGAACGGAAGACCTGCGATCGGTATAGAGATTAAAAAGCAATCTGATGCCAATACGGTAAAAGTTTGTCAGCTGGCAGCACAAAAGCTGGAATCATTAAAACAAACATATGCAGATAATAACCTGCAGTACCATATCGCCTCTGACCAGTCCATTTACACACTGGAATCGGCAGATGCGGTAATTGAAGATATATTTCTGGCGATTGTGATTGTGGCACTGGTGATGTTGTTCTTTTTGCATAGTCTTCGCAGCTCAAGTTTTGTACTGGTAGCGCTCCCGTCTGCCATGGTACCGACCTTTATATTGATGTGGGCATTCAAATTCTCCCTAAACATGATGACACTCATGAGTTTGTCATTGGTGGTAGGGATCCTGGTAGATGATAGTATAGTTGTACTGGAAAACATTTACCGGCACCTTGAAATGGGGAAAGATAAACGGAGTGCTGCGATCGATGGCCGCAAAGAGATCGGGTTTACCGCCATTGCCATTACACTGGTGGACGTGGTTGTTTTCCTTCCATTAGCCCTGGCAGGTGGAATCATTGGAAACATTGTGAAAGAATATGCCCTGGTGGTTGTTTTCTCCACCCTGCTCAGTTTATTTGTTGCATTTACTCTAACGCCCTTACTGGCATCCAGGTGGGGCAAACTGAGTCATTTTACAAATGATACGTTGTGGGGAAGAGTTAATGGCTGGTTTGAGTCATTAATCAACCAGTTGCGGGAGTTCTACGTCACAATATTGAACTGGTCACTGACGCATAAAAGATATGTCATCATCTTTATCACATTCCTCATTTTAGGTACCATTGCATTGGTACCGGCGGGATTTGTTGGTGCTGAATTTATGGAGCAGAGTGACAGGGGAGAATTAAATATCCAGCTCGACCTGGCTTCACAAAGTTCATTGAAACAGACCAACCAGGTGGTATCCCAGGTAGAGGAGCTCATCTTAAAACATCCGGAAGTGAAGGATGTATTTTCAAATGTGGGCACTCAGTCCGGCGCGAGTATTGGTTCAAATGCATCCAATAACAGTAACCTGGCAGAAGTGACAGTTACATTGGTAGACAAAAAAGATCGGAAGATTAAAACCGAGGACTTCGGGAAGTTGCTGCGCGAAGAAATCAATACTGTTCCCGGTGTAAAACCAACCATTAAACTAACCGGCATCACTGGAAATGCATCTTATGGTGTGCAGCTGGCGGTGAAGGGGAATAACAGGGACTCCATTTCAAAAGCAGCAGCGATTGTGAAGGAGATTGTTGCCGGTACAGCAGGAGCTGACTACGTACAGTATAGTACCAAAGAAGCTAAAACGCAAATTTCCATCCAGCTGGACAGAGATAAGATGGCACAGCTGGGTGTATCTGTGGAGAACGTAGGTACTGCCATCCAATATTCATTCAAAGGTAATGACAATACGAAATACAGGGAAGGTGGGCAGGAGTATAATATTAACCTGCAGATGGATAATGCTGACAGAAGTAATATTTCCAATGTACGGAACCTGAATATATATAATGACAGGGGTGGCATAGTTCCTCTCAATGAAATTGCAGTGATAAAGGAGATTCAGATGCAGGGTGTGCTCGAGAGAAAGGACAGGATGAATTCAATGGAAGTCGATGCCGCCACGGTAGGCCGGCCGGCAGGTAGCATTATGGAGGAAATAAAGGCGAAGCTGGCAAAAGTAAAATTGCCGGCTGGTGTAGAAGTCTCAGAAGAGGGCATGAATAAAAACCAGACAGATTCATTCAAAAATCTTTTCCTGGCTATCGGAATCGGGATACTACTGATGTATATGATAATGGTAGCCCTGTACGAAAGCGTGGTGTATCCTTTTGTAGTCCTGTTTTCATTGCCGGTGGCATTGATAGGTGCAATCCTGGCCCTGGCCCTTACGCTGAAAACGATCAATATCTTTTCTTTGTTAGGTATTATTCTACTGTTAGGTCTGGTGGCGAAGAATGCTATTCTGATAGTCGATTTCGCCAATCAACAGAAAGGAGAAGGATTACCTGTAAAAAATGCACTTATAGAAGCGGGTAAAGAACGACTTCGCCCGATCCTGATGACTACCCTGGCCATGATATTCGGCATGTTGCCCATGGCACTGTCTACAGGGGCAGGTTCGGAAACGAAAGGTTCAATGGCCTGGGTGATCATTGGCGGATTGACGAGTTCCATGATGTTTACCCTGATACTGGTACCCTGTGTTTATATGATAATTGAAGGCTGGCGGGTAAGGGTAAATAAATTATTCAGTAAAAAATAAGCTCATTTTTTTGATATATGGTTTTAATTAAAAGAGCCATTTATTCCAAAGTGTAAGATTGGTTAAATGGCTCTTTTTCGTAAAACAGTATGCAAGTGAATGCCTGCCTTGTCGAGGGCGGGCATATTTGTTGTTACGTCAAAATGCCTTCGTCCTAATATTTTCCGGGTTCGGGGTTGCCTACTTTATTGTCATTTTGCAACAAGCGCCTTTATCTCATATACCCGGATGAAAGAGACGATTGCCCAATTCCTTAAATCTGATGGTAGCCGTAATCCAGACTAGCACTTCAATTCCTATAGGAAACAGAATACTTTGCTGGTGTTGCAAATGTGTCGCTAATGCACCTCCCAGGTAGGATGCTAAAAGTAAAGTTCCTAAAATCCCGGTTCTGGGAATAGCAAACAGCAGAACTGACAGCAGTTCGATCATACCAAGTACCTGATAAACTCCCGCCTTAATCCCAAAGGACCCAGCCATTTCAAGAGCGTGTTCACTACTACGTATTTTATCTGTTGCGGAGGCTACCAGCATCAATACAATAATGCCTGTCAATACCCAACCTGTGATATACTTTGCCTTAGTACTCATTTGTTTTAAATTTAAATGGATTGTACCAAACCGCCGTCTACCCGTACCACAGTTCCGCTGATGTAATCTGCCAAAGGGCTGGCCAGGTAAGCCACGGCACTTGCGATCTCTTCCGGACGTCCTAAGCGTCCGATATCATTTGATGCAAGTTGTGCTATCGCATTCTTTTCAATGTCTGCCCAGTCTTGTCCCCATCCAAATTTTTCAGCCATACCCAGCAGCATGTTTTTAGTCGTTTCCACTAACATGGCACCAGGAGAAACTGTATTGGAAGTAATACCTGTCCCTTTAAGCTCCCGTGCCAGTGAAACTGTCAGGTTATGCCGGGCAGCCGTTGAGGCGCTATAATCAGGCTGTACACTCATCGGCTGAATGGCCACAGATGAACCTATCTGGATGATGCGTCCCCACCCCAATCCTTTCATTTGCGGCACCAGGCGATGGATCATTCGCACATACGACAGTACATTGTTGTTGTAAGTATCCTTCCAATTATGCACCGTCGCATTCATCCAGGGCTGCGGATTATAAATGCCCATATTATTCACTAAAATATCGATCTGACCACCCGCCAGTGCAGCTTCAGCAACGGTATCAGCACCTTCATCTGTTGACAGGTCGCCTATGACATATTCAGCGCTCCCGCCGGTTTCCCGGATGCTTTCAGCAATTGCCGTGCTGCGCTTTTCATTTCTCCCATGTACGATCACTGACGCACCTTCTGTAGCCAGGAAACTTACGATTGCTTCGCCGAGGCCCGAACTTGATCCGGTTACTAGTGCTCTTTTACCTTTTAATTTTAAGTCCATAATTTGTTACTTTTGCTATTTAACTTACTTTTTGTAAGTCAAAAATACCTGGTAACTAAGTATAAGACAAGAAGGCATTTGTAAATCAGTCACTTACGTCAATGTAACTATTGCTGATAACCAAATAGATATGAAAAAAGAAAATTCAAAAAAATGTGCAGAAGACCGGGAAGATTGCCCGATAAAGGATGTTCTTTACCGGGTAGGTGATAAATGGTCAATGTTAACGGTGATCATGTTAAGCGATCATGGTACCCTCCGGTTTAATGAACTGCATCAACTGATCGACACTATTTCACAAAGAATGCTAACCGTCACCTTAAAGACGTTAGAAGCAGACGGATTGGTTTCAAGAAAAATGTATCCACAGATTCCGCCTAAAGTTGAGTATGCGCTTACTCCGCTTGGCGAGAGTTTGGTTCCTCCACTAATGACTCTCTACCATTGGGCGAATGCAAGTATGCCTGCTATTAAAGAATCACGGAAACGCTTTCAAAAACAATTGAGCAAGGCGCTGTAAATTTAACCTTGATGGGTTTGTGAAAAGGTCAATAAAATATGACTGCCAATGATTGGTCAGCGAGTTATATTTTGGCCCATAGCGTGAATATCAGACCAGGCCAGGGCGCCCCGTACCATTCGCTACCGGCCTTTGCTACATCCCAAAACTTTTATCCTGTTTACAATCAATAGGTATAAAAAGTAAGTGAATTTTCATTTATTCAAAAAATAAATTATCGTATAAGCGTCACCACACCCTTTTCCATATTCACCTTATTCTCTTCACCATAATAACCAAACTGAATCATATATACATATGTTCCCATTGGCAATAATCCATCCTTCAATCTTCCATCCCAACCCTGATTTATATCCCGGCTCTGGAATACCAGATTGCCATTACGATTGTAAACCGACATCTGAAAATAAGCAATCCCCTTCCCTTTCACTCTGAACACATCATTCTGCCCATCTCCATTCGGTGTAAATGCGGTAGGGATGAATATGTGCTTATTATAAGTCACGGTGACCGTCACCGAATCGGCAGCTACACAATTATTGCCGGTTAAGGTGGATACTACATAAGTCGTCGTTTCACCTGGATAAGCCACTGGCGATGCACAATCCACACAGCTCAGTCCATCAGCGGGGGTCCAGACATAATCTACTGCATTGGCAGCCTTTAATGTGACAGATTCACCTATGTTGATAGTGGTATCCCTGTTCCAGATGGTGACTGGTAAAGTGATTACATCTAATACATTCAGCGTCGTATCCCATGCACAATCATGAGCATCTGTTATTCTTACTGCATAAGTACCTGCAGACAGATCATTCATCGGATTACTGGTCATGAGCACATTCTCCCAATAATATTTATAGGGCGATGTACCACCTGTTGCTACCAGCACAACACTACCATTCCCACGTTCACACAGCTCATCGGTTACGGTAACCTCTGCCTTCAATGCAGTTGGTACGGATAATGCAATAAACACACTATCCATACAAACCGCATTACTGATATAGATTTTATAATCCCCTTTGGTTAATCCGGTAAATACAGGATTGGATTGTTTGGTATTTTCCTTTCCTGCAATCCAGTATTCAAATGGGGCGACCCCCTTATTGACCTGTACAGTAATAGCGCCATCCGTAGCATCATAACAGGTGGGTAAAGTCCCACTGGCAGTTGCACGGATAATGCGGTCGGTATGTTCTATTACCGTAAAATCACCGGATGTTTTACAACCCACAGAGTCGATGACTGTAACAGTATAAGTACCCGGGTTCAGCTTACGATACAGGGAATCATCACCTTTATACACCCCATCCATGTAATAAGTATAAGGATAGATTCCTCCTGTAGGCATAACTTCCAGCTGCCCCCACTCTACTCCACAATCGATATTGGTTACAACACTGGTGCTGATGTCCAGTGCAGCATTACCGGAAACGGAGATAGTATCGGAGCCGGTGCAATAGCCATTGCTGACAGTTACAGAATAGTCACCGGATGTGTTTACGTTGATAATACGGGTTGTTTGCCCTGTGCTCCATAAATAACTTCTGTATAATCCGGCATCCAGCGTAATGGTATTACCACCACACAAGGAAGTATCCTTCCCCAGATCTGGTTTGGGATAAGCCAATACCACGACATCTTTACAATAGGATGTCTGGGTAGGTAGGTCTACATCTGTGAGCAATTGAATCTTATTCACCCCAGGTGTACTGAAAGTGATAGGAGAAACTGCCGTCTCCAGAGAGGATGTTGGCTGGTGCGGGTTGCCACAGGCATCAAACTGAATTCTTGCCAGGGAGTTATCAGCTGCACTGGTGATGATCCCTACCAGACTACTATCCTGGCGTATGAGCGGAGTCATACATACCGGGAAGTCAAAACCGCTGTTAGCAACAACTTCACCTGTGATAGAAGTACTGTTTACACCATCGGGGAAACTCACCTTTACCAGATCATTTGTTGTATGGTTGACTACCAGCCCATATAAGTTACCACATTCATTTATCATGACGATATCTCTTGGGTCGGCTAGTTTATCACTGGCGTTTCCCAGGTCCGTAGATACCGGTGTATTTGTGATGGAATTGCCAAAGGCCATTTTCACGATTGACTGAGTATAGGTATTGGCTATAAAGAAGTATAAATTACCATTGTCCATCATGCGATACACGCCAGTAGGCCAATTGAGGGTACCTGTTACGTTACCCAGATTTTCGCCGGTAGGCGGATTTGCGAAACTTGTACCAAACGTCAGTCTGGTGACTGTATTGGATTGGGAATTTACAGTAAGTCCATACCAGATGCCATTTTCCTGGAATACATTCAGTTCCGAAGGGAAGTTAAGGGTACCGATATTGCCCCAGTTTACCCAACTCTGAGGGGCATTGCCCAGAGAACCACCAAAATCAATTTTGATGATACGCGCCATACTTTCTCCTAATCCACCACATTCAAGTACGTGCCATCCATCTGCATCTTTCACTGCCTGGGCACCCTGTGTGTAAAGAGGAACGATACCACCAAATGTACCTAAGTCGTCGATTGTAGGGGTATTGAGCAAACTTGTACCAAAGTTTAACCGGAACAGGCGTGCATTGCCATAGTTTGATACAAAGCCGTAATAATTATCACCATCCTGTGCCAGGCACATGAAACTGGGAGTGAAAAGGATATTCTGGATGTTCCCCATATTGGTAATTTTTGGGGTACTATAAATATCAGTGCCACAATAATTCCAGAAATATGTGGATACTCCTGTAGAGGTGTTGGCGATACTGATAGGTTGATTGATACATACCGTATCTGGGGCTGTAAATGATGCCTGTGCGAATAACTTTGCTGCAATGAACATAGCCAGACAAAAAATAAAAATACGCTTCATGTTCAGGTATAAGGTAAGTACCTCATTACAATTGGGTAAAAAATATATTGTCCCTAATTACATTATCGGAGTACAAAGCACGTCCGGATTATAGTAATTGTCTCATTATTTGTAGGTTCGAACAATTAAGAATAGAACTGCGGAATAACTTATTGCAGCCCTTTCCGGATAAAATTTTTGGGTCTTCGAAGATTTCCGGTTATAAACATGACAAATTTCTTGTCTTTACTTCCGTTTATAAATGAATGTTGTTTTGCTCAATTTCGAGCGTAAAGCGTGCTTTACAACCTGCTATCTGGAACATTCATGGTTTAACTACGCAGTTGGCGTTATAACGGTAAAATTATATTTTTTTTTAAATATTCAGTCCCTATTTATTTAAAATTATTAATGTAATTTATAAACCACATTTGTAGCTAAAGCAATATTAATCTTAGCTTTTAGTATGTTTTAATGAATCTGATTAATACAACCTGGCTCACTGATTAATCAGGCTAACCTACCACGAAATCACAGTGCCGGCAACGAATGGTGACAATGTTGGCTCCTTTATTAAAACTAAGGCACGGGTTGTCAATAAAGCATAGAAAGCGTTGCACTTATTCAATTTATTGAATCATTCCCTGCCCAAACACAGGGTAGGTTTTGACAGTTGCGAACAGCTTTGAACCCACTCCGCAAATACTGCTGCCAGAAAAACAAGACTTAATTCCTATACAACACAGTTGGAAGAGCTGCTAGTGAAGAAATGGTTTTATAAATTGACTACCTGATTGTTTTTTTGCAACAATGGAATGGTGTAAAAAAGGGGCTATCTTCATTTCACTGCTGATGATAGTCCTTATTGCGTTTTTAAAAATCAAAATCTGTTGTTCCTGTCCAGGTAGTATCTGTCAACTGAAAATTGGGCGTTACATTCAACGAATCTGTAGTCAGAAAAACGGAGATAGCTGTCAGCGAGCTACGTTTTGGCCGGATTGGTTTGGTACCTAATACGACCGCATTTCCACTTCCATTGATCCAGGTAAGTGTGACCTGTAGCTGTGCACCGGGGATAGAATCCTGTGTTCTGAAAAGATCAGCAGTGTATATCTGGATGGGGAGAGTATCGTTTGTATGTATGGTATCGGGGATCATTTGTCCGCCGTAGGTAGCTTGTAAAAATCCACTGGTCAGGTTGTGGATATCATAGCGGATGGCAAAAGCCAGTCTTTTTAACTGTAGACTAATCGTCGTATTGCTTGAATCGCGTGCGGTGTAGTTAGTACTACCGAAATAAGTATCGGCTTCTGACAAGGGATATTTAGCAAATGTATTTGTAAGGGTATCGGTTACGATACTCATATTGTTCAGAGAGTCGATGAAACCTGTTTCCATTGTTTCATTTGCAGCATAATACATATGATTGCGCAGGGTACGATGTATAGGATAAGCATATTGCTTATACCCATCTGTAGAAAGTTGCCACCATAATCCCAGGCTACTGCCTCTTTTGATGGCAGCTACGTTGACGATGTAGGAACTGTCTTTCAGCAGATCGATGCTGATACTGTCAGTGTTGTCAAATAATCCCTGTGCGTATAATGTGCCCTGGCCTGTTCTGATATTCACACCATAAATGGTGCTGTCATAGGCTGATCTGGCGGCGATCCATGCTTTGCGAAGGTCGCCTATGCTGGTAGTAATGTCGCCACTAAGCTGTAAGTGTATGGTCACCTTTTCAGCAGTAGTGGGAGGAGGAGTAGGTTGCGTGGTAGCATCTCTTTTACAGGATAGAAAAAGTGCTGCCAGTATGAGTAGGTAATTTTTCATAATGAAAATTGCTTAGAATCTGATAGGAGTATTTGTTGACCATGATGTAGTTGAATATTTCAGGCTTAGCGTACTATTGCCTGAAGTAGCACTACTGTCCAGTACGGGCAGTGTGATATTCACATTGAGGAGGTGATTCCGGTCTGGCGTAGGGAGTGCAGTCGTGCTGCTTCCTATGTTGTAAGTCCGGCCATCAGGTAATTCCCATTTGATGCTTGCGCTGATATTATAGATGCCATCATCCATTACCAAAGTATCTGCTGTTAAGAATCCAACGGCAGAATAGATGCTCAGATTATTGTCGATTGTGTTTGGATACAATACTTTCCCGGGTAAATAATTAGGCCAGCCGAAAGTGATTACCAGTCGTCCCTGTGTAAGCTGGGGGCAGATGTATTTAATGCCGAATACCAGCCGGCGCATGGGAATGGTGATGCTGGGGTGGGTAGTATCGACGGTGTAACCTTGTACATCTCCGGCGTAGGTAGTGGCTTCTCCTAAGCTTTGGGTCACGATCTCGTTGGTGCTGTCACTGGTATAGGTCTGATAATCGGTGCCATTTTCTCCAAATCCATAAGCGTAGTTAGGAATGTTGGGGGTGTAATCCATATGGTTTTGCAGGATGCCACCGATGGGATAGTTGAATAGGGGTTTGCCGTCATCCTGTGTATTTCCATACAACGATCCCCATTGATAAAGATCATAAAATAATCCGGGGCCGGTACCTTTTTGCAATACTACCAGCCGAATTTTGTAGGTATAGGCAGGGTCCAGCAGGAAATGGATAGAGTCGGGGTTGTCAAAGATGCCTAATGCATATTTGGTAGAACCGTTCCATATCTCTACAGAATAATAGGCACTATCCCGTATTGTTTTGGCGGAAATACTACCGTTTACCTTTCGGGCAGACTGATCGACGATAAATTCACCTCCGGGCTGGAGGGTTACCATCACTTTTTTGGTGGACGAGGTCGTTGAGGTAGGTTTGGTGTCTGAATTCTTTTGACAAGAAGAACAGTACAGGACAAAGGCCACCCCACAAACAATCAGGGAGATTGTAGTTTTCATTTTTTGGGTGTTTAGTTTTATTTTTTTGAAGAAATGCTACACATTCCAGGCAGAGAGGTACAGCATGAAAGAAATAGGAATAATTGTATTGGTTCCCCTTATGAGGAGCAATTTACTGTATTTTTTGGGGTAGAATATTACTTGTAATAGTAGACTCGGTAAGTGATGGGAGAGGTAATTATTTACAGCGTACACTGCAATGGGCGAAGGAACTGACCTCTGGATCGGAAAATCCCCTGCATTGAATGCATCCACCCTTCAAAAATACGTTGGCGCTTTTGGCGATCGTCAGGTTAACCCATGGTGGGTTTTTGGCGTAGCAGGTGTGATGGCTATCACTCTTACACTCGTTACAATCAGCATACAAACTATTAGCGCAGCATTGGCCAACCCAGTAAAATACCTTCACGCGGAATAATCCATGCCCTTTGAAAACGCCGGCAATTGTAATTGCAAATTAATGCTACCGGCGTTTTTTTATTTCATCCCCCTGTTAAGCTCGGTAACAGCATAGGTGTTATCACCCTTTTTTAAATTATTTTAGCCTGGCCACACTTTCGCTAAAATAGATGCGACTACCAAACCATCTGTATCAACAACCAAATTATTTTTTAAACACTTATAAAATTAATACACATTAAAAATTCGCTCTGGATAGACCTATTGGCGAAATGATTTTTTTATCTATTTTCGATCACATCAAAGTTATTGTTTACCATTTTTCATCACTCTAAACCTCAATTAACTGTGATATAAACGTTGTGAAATTACCCTCAAAATGCCGGTCGGTGGTAACTTTCCCTTCGCCATTCATTTCAATAACACTTCTTTTATACAGCCGGAATTTTCCTGATGCAGTGGTATCTCTAATCCGCTCGTTCCATTTTCTGAATAGCAATACCCCTGTTGTTAAAATGACACATCCTTTGAAAACTCAGCCTGGAGCAATTTCGGGAAGTGCATCTACTTAGCCGCAATATTTCTTTATTCTTTATTCCATAAATGAAATACTCTTATGAACACGCTCACACAAGCACAGAAAGACAATCATGCATCCGTTAATCAGCGTCTGGGATTGGCGCCAGATGTGCACCTCACGCTCAACAAGCAAATTAAAAGTATCCAACAGCAAAAAAAGAACCTGGTATTTTCTTCCGATCCACTTGAATCTGACGTTCCTCCAATTCATGTCAGTGTTGGATCCATCGCGGAATTTAAAAAAATGGTAGGTGTCCCTGATGACCAGGATGACAGTCACGTCAACTATCCTTCTCCTTTGGAGGATCAACATCGCCAGCTGATGGCCAGTGTGGGCTCCAAAGCAGAATTACTGGGCAGAATGGATGAAGACCTCCACGATAAAATGCGACAAGCAGCTTATGCTTATGTGATGGGGAATTCCCGTAAAGTGCAGGAATACGAGCCACTGATTAATTCCCTCATGTTCCCTGGCAGAATAGCCGTATTCACTGGCCAAGACCTGAATATCCCTGCAGACGAAACTTACACTATTAAAGGAGAAGATCCTGTTGTAATGAATTTCGAAGAAATTACGGAAGGCCAGAATGCAGAAATTATGATCACTACCAATTGTTCATTGCATACACAATACTTCACCCAGCTGTAGTACGTTCAGTACCTGCATTGTTCACCGTATCCAAAAAATTTCCTATGGGAACAACATTCAATGTTACTGGAAGACCTTATAGTCATCCTGGCAATGCTGGCATCGCCGGGAATTCAGGTGGAAGTGGCGCCAATGGCATTGGTGGAAAATGTACCATAAAGGTTACAGGGAAATAATCGGTTACAAAAACTATTCTTATGACAACCTTCTTATTCACAGGAGAACCGTATACGAGTTCAGGCACCCCTGGTAGCATGGGTTCTACCGGTTCCATTGGTGCAAGTGGCGTGGATGGCGCCTTTGCAGTGGAAAACAGCAACATAGTTTGTACCAGGAAGCCTGGCAACGGGCAGGTAGGAAACAGCGGTTCCACCGGTTCCACCGCTGCGGACGGCGCTAAAGGTCGTCCTGCTCCTCCCAGTACTCTTCACTTAGGCGTAGTAACCGGTACTGTCACTATTAAAGCAGGTGGCGGCACCGGCCAGGATGGTGGACAGGGAGGGACAGGCGGTACTGGCGGCCAAGGTGGCCAACCTGGTAATAATCCAGCATTCACCTTCCCTCCTCCTTTTAATATCCCACCTGTATATCCTTGTACAGCCGGGGTAGCGGGAGCGCAGGGCCCCGGCGGAAAAGGAGGCAATGGCGGCAATGCAGGCAATGGAGGGGACGGTGCTACTATCATGGCATTCTATACGTCTATCAACGATGGTAAACTTGAACCTATTACTTTTTATGGCACTCCTGGAACCCCCGGTCCTGGAGGCATTGGTGGTAGTAGTAATAACAGTAATCTGGGCCCTGGCAACACCGGAGCTCCCGGAAATCCCGGCACAGCCTCCAGCATCATCATACGTCAGGAACCCTAGCAAGAACTTTACGTTCATTCACCCTTATCTAAACCAAAAAAATATAAAATCATGGCTACTATTTTAATTACTGGAGAGCCTTATTCCAGCCCGGCCCCGAATGGCGGGAATGGCAGCACCGGCACACAAGGTAGTCCGGGTGTTGCAGGCGAAACCGGCTACAATAGCAGTAACTGTACTTATTACTGCCTTTCAGGTCCTAGCAATGGTGGGCAGGGCGGTCAGGGAACAACTGGTATCACCGGATCTGCCGGGGCTAAAGGACGTCCTGCTCCTCCCACTACCCTGAATCTTGGCGTAGTAACCGATAACATAATCATTCGTGTGGGTGGCGGAAGAGGCCAGGATGGCGGTAATGGAGGCATTGGCGGCAATGGCGGACCTGGTGGTAATGCCGGTGCTTTGGATCCTAAAGGGAAATGTACATCTGCCAGCCAGGGTCCACAAGGGAGAGGAGGAACTGGCGGCAACGGGGGTAAAGCCGGCGATGGAGGCGATGGTACTACCGTAACCGTCAATTACACCAAGATCTCCGGCGGTTCTATCACACCGGATCCTTTCTTCGGAGACCCAGGTACTCCTGGTGGCTTAGGCAATGGTGGACCGGGAAATCCTACGGGCACAAATGGCAGCAATGGCCCTTCCGGCGCCAAAGGCAGCGCATCACAGGTGATTATTCGTCAAGTACCATAAAAAATTAAAAATACTATGTCTTCAATTTTTATTATCGGCGCGCCTTATACAAGTCCGGCTCAGATTGGAACAAAAGGGGCTGCCGGCAACATCGGTAATCAGGGAGCTGCCGGCCAATATGCTTACAACAGTACCAACTGTACCTACTACTGTCAAAGTCCTCCTACCAATGGCTCAATGGGTACTACCGGCACCACAGGTGGTACTGGTATTGGAGGTGGCAAAGGCAACCCTATGCCGCTGAATGATATTCATCTCGGCATCGTTACAGGTGAATGCACTGTAGAAGCAGGTGGCGGCGACGGCCAGATTGGTGGCGCCGGCGGCGTAGGGGGAGACGGCGGTCCGGGCGGACCGCCAGGAGCAGTTGACAGCAAAAGTACATGCACGCCCGCTTCTTACGGCCCACAGGGATATGGTGGCCAGGGCGGCAATGGCGGACGTGGTGGCGACGGTGGTAATGGTGATACGCTCATGGTATACTACAAAGGCCTCGGACCCAACGGCAACATCATCGCAAAAGAATTTAATGGCGCTCCAGGCACACCAGGTACTGCCGGCCTGCCAGGCGTTAGCAGCAGTGGGAATTTTGGCCCCGGAAATCCAGGCGGCCCCGGAAATCCAGGCGCACCTTCCAGTATCATCATTCGCAAAGAATAACTCCTGCAAATATTTTCGTTCGATAGCAAATCAACATGGTCTGGTCCCGCTAATGACTTATTACAAATCCGGGACCGGTTTTCCGATCAATTCTTCAATTACCTGTCTGGGGAACAAAAGGAGATTTGTTCTCCAGACATAAAACGTCTTCATACAATGGCACAGACTAATTCAGCTCCTGAACCAACTGCGCTGGCTACCAATATTCATGTTCCTCTCGCCAGCCTGGAAATGATTGCGGCACAGGCAAACATTTATGATTTACTCGACGATGATCCCAGCCTACCTCCCGGGTGGGATGTCATCATACGACCATTCAAAAATGATCCCGCTACCGATAAAATCGTTCCTATCCCATCTCAGGGATACATGGTCAAAATAACCGTTCAGGATAACGACGGCAATAAAGTCCAGGTAGATATTCTGGCTGTCGGCATCTCCTGGCTGAAATTTTTACTGTACCAATATGATGGTGCTTTTAAACTGGAGACCTTACCCACAGACATTGCCGGAAAATCCATTCCGGCAACAGCACAAGTACTTTCTATGTATTCCATCGCCTATCAATTCCTACGCAGACCGATATGGAATGCGGTTATTAAAAGAGAAGATCCTTCCCGTCCGCTGTATATCTGCGGATTTGGAGTAGGTGCGCCACTGGCACAGATAGCTGCACTGGATCTGCGTATTGGCAACCAGGGTCCTACCGATCCCAATACAGGCATCAAACCCAATGCGCCCTCTACGCCTACTCCCTGCTATACTTTCACCAATGCCAGCTTCGCGAACAGCGACATGGCTACCTATTTTACCAATACCATCACTGCGCCAGTAACGGTTACCAGAGCAGGCAATGCTGGCAATGATGTAGATCAGTGGCCCAACTCTCCCGCTGGTTTCTCCTTACTGGGCACCTACAACCCGGTGAATGCGAGTCTTGATCCAAATGCAGATGATCCATGGTGGGAAAGAGCCACTATATACTATACTCAAACACTGGGTGGTAGCCCGATTCAGAATGATCCTGAGCCTGTAAATATTAATCCTCCCGCAGGATTCTCCAGAGACATGGCTTTCTCCTTATCCAAACTCGCCATGCTCTCCTATCACTGGGCACAGCACCCCGACAGCAGCGGCGCTGATGCACCTGCCAATTATCAATATTTAACAAAAATTGATAGTAACGGCAGCACCTGGGCTTATCTCTTTAAAGGCGACACCAATAACTCCATTGTGGTCGTATTCCGTGGAGAAATCAACTGGACAGAGTTTAATACCTACACAGCCCTCACCGGCTTTACCATGCCACCATGGAGCCCAATGGGTTCCGCGCAGGTGAATATAGGTGCATATAACATTTATGCAGGCCTTGCCAATGCCCTCAAAACTGCATTACAACCATACAGCACAAGAGATCTCTACTTCACAGGACACAGTCTTGGTGGTGCTATCGCCAATATTGCCGCATCCAATTATGCAATCTCCAAAATTCAAACGGTGAAAGCAGTGTACACTTTTGGCAGCTTAATGTCGGCCAACGCTGATTTCTCCACCGTATTTAATAATGCGCTTGGCAGCAACAGCTACCAGATAAGAAGACCGAATGATATTCTCGCCATAGGATTTATGAGCATCGGATATTATGAGGTGAATACTCCCGTGCTGCTGCAGGGACAATTGAAATATGAAGATCCGGACTATCACAATCTGCTCAACTACATGAAACTACTGGACACAGCACTTTTATAATGCCAGGTGATTTCCGATTTTCCTGACCCACAAATCATTGACGATGATTAATGAAATAAGCGCCGCCAAATCAGCCAGACATAAACAGGCGATGGCCGGCATCGGTGATAATGGTTTAACTTTTGCCGGCCTGGATCCCGTACTTGCCAGCATGGGAATATTGATAGGTTTACTCACCCAGCCCGATCCTCAACAGGAAGTTTATCAGCTAAACCCCAACTGGTTCGCCAATCCTATCAATAATACCCAGCAGGGTATTACTGCCAATCCGGAGCAATTCGAAAAGTTATTAACTTCCATACTGGGTAAAATCGGAGGCAATGCCCTGGGCATTCCCATACAGGATGCAGCGCTTCTCGGCACCTGGTATCCCATTAAAAATGGTAATGACCCTACGGGGTTTTACCTGGTCAGCTATCAGAAAGAAAACAACGGCTTAAAAGAAACGGTACTGGGCCTGGGCGTCCTGCATACCTGGAAAGTGCCTCCCGGCGCCCCGCTCCTTACAGTAAATGTTTGGGGCTTAATGCCTTTCGTAGCCATTGGTAACGGCAGCTTTAAAATTACCTTTGCTGATCAGGGCTATCCCATAAGTCTGGGTGTAGCCACACAGGGCGGCGATCCAAAACTCCCGCTGGTGGATATCAACGGCATCTCTTTCGACGGGGTGAAGTTCAGCGCCATGATAGACGTTGCCGCCAGTGATCCTTTTAGTGTATCCCTGGAAGTATTGTCGTTAAAGCTCGGTAGCGCTCCTCCTGCCAATAAATCCCTCGCAGACCTGCTGGCCATCAGCGGGCAAGAAATGCTGGAAATAGCCACCAACCTGTTTATGGGAGCACTTAGCTATGTCTTCCCGAATCAACAGCAATACCTCAATTATATCACTCCTTTACTTGGCCTCACCTCGCAGGTACCTAATCTACCAAATATCACCCTTCCTGTAATGGAGTGGTATAACCTTTTTGAGGTAGCTTCCAATCCTGCGAAATATCCGGAAGGTGTTAAAACGCTGTTCTTTAAATGGTTTAATGCACTGTGTACAGATCCCGATGCGCTGAAAGGATGGATCTCCGCTCTCAGCGGATTCCTCGGCAATTCCAATCTGCAAATAGCGGGAACGGGTACACGTATAAATCCATTCCGGTTAGGCATCCTGAATGTCAGCAGTATAGGGCAACTGGATTTTGCCGTGGCTACCACGGTAGATGAAGGGGGCATCCGCTACTTTTATCCCGGTTTTTCCTTCACCGGCAGCAATGTGCCTTTAGGCAGCTCCCCTGCTGTATTCACCGCCCAGGCCAACCTTGAACTGGGACAGTTTGGACTCAGCGCGCAGGCAGTTACTGCCTCTCCTGAAATAAATTTTCAATTCCAGTTCGCTCTGCAAAATAGAACGACCGGTCAGCCTTTGGTATCCTATGATGGCAACAGCGTAGGTTCCCTCACGGCAGGACTGATCCTGGGCTCCGACGGAAAAATCGTTCCTGATTTTTCCCTGAACCAGGTTATTACCACTACAACTTCTTTTGATAAAGTAAATCTCTTATCTCCTGGCGAACTGGCAGAAGCCGGCGCGGCTGCTCTCAGTGCTGCACTGGGTACCCTCATTGGTATTGGCACCAGCGATTTTGCCAACACCATAGGGGCATTGATCGGATTAATCACGCCTGCCAGTGCAAAGAGTAACTGGCCAGCTACACTCCCAGCGCCATTCTCCGGCACGCAGATGGCTCACTCCATCCTGAATCCGGTGAAGGCCTGGGCAGATTATTATCTCGCAGTCTTACAATATGCCAACCCGGTAGACGGTAAGGCGGCATTTGCCTATATCATCCAGGAAATGGCGCTTTTACTGCAACAAACTGTATCAGGACTTAATGTAACCGTTACAGGAAGCGGTACCAAAGACGATCCCTGGATGGCCGGTATTGCGCTGAGCAGCAGTAGTCTCCCAGCCTTCCTAACGGCCTTCAAACAGGTAAATACAGACAACAGTATCGATCTGGTGATGGGACTGATGCTCCAGCCTACGATTACAGTGGCTGGTGTAGACATTGCGCCATCGCTGAACATGGGAGGACTTGCGCTGAATTTCCCTGCAAACGGCGCTGGTATAGATGCATCCTGGCTGCCTGCCGTCAGCGCCCAGCTACAGCTTCCAAACGGATTCATGACGCCGGCTATTGGAGGTGTAGTCGTTAGCGTTAGTAAATCACAACTCTCGGCCGAATGGAACCGCCAGAGCGGATGGGGATGGTCCATGTTTGTGGATTCACCGAAACTCATCATCAACGGACAGGATATTATCCTCGGACAGAACCTGAATTTCGATCAGCAAACCAACCTGAAAGATCTGGTACTAAACGCTGTACCAGCTTTCAGTCCTTTCCTGGTAGGTGCACTCGGTGCTTTACTGATGCGCGTGGAAAACAGGGCTGCCCTCTTCACCATTGGTGCACTGGGCCTGGTTCCGGATATTACCAAATCGCCGGTATTCCCTACAGGTCTGAGCTGGACCGGCTTCCAACAACTCAAACTCAACAGCCTGAGTAATCCATGGCCGGACCTGCGCAACTACCTGTCGGCCACCTTTGGTTCAGCAGCTAATGCCAAAAGCCTGCTCTCCTTACTCTCCTATGTAATCAACACGCAGATTGAAGCAGCTCCTGCCACCGGTGGCACCGGCACTTTCGACGATCCATGGATATTCCCGCTGCCATTAGGTTTTGAAGGAATCGCCTGGTATGAAGGTACCGGACAGATATTAGGTCTCGGCGCAGGCAGATCCAATTCCTGGCAATATCAGATTACTAATGGCAACGACACTACGAAATTTGGATTCGATTTACTCGCCCGTGCAAACGCACTGAAATATAATCTTTCCACCGGTAACCTCCTCTTCGATGGGCAGGTGCCTTCATTCAGCCTGACAGGAGTTCTCTACAACCCGAATGGCATGCTGGTTAATTTACCAGCATCGCTGGGCAGCGTCGAAAAAGTGATCGTTGGCTGTAATCTCTCTTACGATACCACCAAAAAGTCATTTCATTTCGAACCCGTTGTAACGCTGGTCAACGTCACCTTACCTGGCCAGCAGCCAAAAGCACTATTAACCTTACAGGACTTCCTGGATCCAGGCTTTACAGCTGCGTTCCAAAATGGCTTCATGGTATTACTGAATGCAGGTCTGCAAGCGGCATTTGAACAGGTGAAAGCCAAACCGCTCTTCCAGCAGGCCTACAGCCTGCTGTCCATGCTGGGACTAACGATAACGCACGATGGAGAAACAGACCTCCGCAACATCCAGCAGAACAATATCACAGACGGATTGCTGGGCATCAACACCGCAGGCTGGAATGGACTACTCGCGAATTTCGACACTTATATACAAACCCAGTTCAATAGCCTGCTGGCCATAAAAGAACAGCGTAGTCTGCTATTCAACTTCCTGTCTGAGATCTTCGGCATACAGTTCCCGAACTTCCCTGAGCCGGTGCTGCAGCTGTTACAGGGCATGGGCATCTGCGGTCCTGCTGAGGATGGATATACCGTCTATCCGTATGTGTTACTTGATTTAATCAGTAATCCGTACAAAACATTCCAGCAACTTTATCAGCAACTGTTTGATATCGCAAACGTCGCCAACCTGAAACAACTGGCGGCGCATCTGTCCAGGAACCTGGGCCCGTATAAGACCGGCAGCTGGACCTTCAGCACCGATTCCAACGGCGTTATATCCTTTGGTATTTTACCAGCCGACGCATTCCAGCTGGGTTCCTTCCTCCTTACCAGTGGCGGCATACAGCTAGACCTCAGCAACGAAAAGCTGGAAGGAACAATGGATATTTACTGCGCAAACGTAGGTATAACCCTGAGATGTGGATTTACCCTGAAGCTGGAAGCCGGCGTACTTAAGCCTGCATTTAAAGCATCAGCGATATGGGGGGACGGCAGCAAACCAGCCGCGCAAGCCCTCCATCTTATACCGTTTAACACCAGCGACTTCCTCAACAACGTCGCGGATCTGGCTCCAGCTTTTACCCTCAATATCTTTCTCAACGCCATTTTTGAAGAACAGCTGCTGAAAAAATATCCGCTCATCCAACAAATTTTCATTGGGCTGGGATTGGGAGAACAAATACAGACAGAAAGTCAGGCAGTACAAAAAGCGGTGAACGGACGGCATGCTATTGCTACATCTGTTGCCGATCAGCAGTGGCAGATGCCAGCCCTCATGGGCATTCTCGAAAATCCTTTGGGATGGCTCCTCTCCGACGATGTATTAGGCACCAACGGCAGATTCAGTATCTCTAAACTGGTGCAAATGCTCAGTCATTTGCCGGCAGTACAAGCCTCCAATGGCATCAAAGTAACGCCTGATAACAAAGGTATGACCATCAGCGGCATGCCTTATGGCTTTGAAATTTCCATGAGTGGAGAAAATGAAGTAGCCACTTTCGGTTTTGACACCAAAGACCTTGTTATCAGCGACCAGTGGGGCACTTTGAATATCCTGTCTTTCCAGGTGAGTGTGGATAGTAACTATCAGCCTTCTTTCGCTGGTGAACTTACCGTTTCCACCGGTTCAAAAATAACCGTTCCATTTTTTGTCAACACCGGATATAACAACGACTTTTTCCTCAACATCGCGCAGGGCAAACCAGGCACCCCAAATGGCCTCTCGCTGCAACTACTGCCTTTCATTGGGTGGGGTACACTGGCCGAACAGGCAGCCCGGCTCGCAGCTGCAGCGGCTTTGAAGAACCTTGTTCCGATTGTATTACAAAAATTATCCGACAGCGGAGCCAAAGTATTTGTAGATAAACTCATTGCATTTGGCGATACCGTCAATACCACAGAACTGGTAGACAACATCATCAAAGTACTTACGCCATCTGCATTTGCGACTACATCACAGCAGGATCTGCTCAAGCAGATTGAACGGGTTGCCCTCGCGTGGTTACAGGAAAAATTTACCCCAACAGGCGCTCCAATAACGGTACAGGGTTTAATTACATTGCTCAAAGATGTAATGCCCGGTGTGTCTGCACAAGGTGGCAGATTAGCATTTACACCAGACATTAAGATACCGATCACCATTCTCGCAGGATTGAATGACAATGGGTTTTTAGGACTGTGGGCTACCTTCACTCTTCCTGATACACAGGTATTGAAAATACAAATTGCGGAAACCGGCGTAGGTGTGAAACTAGATGGAACACTTGATTTCTCTTTTGCACTGGATATGCTGATCCCTGTAGATGATAAAAGCGGACCGGGTCTAACGTTTGCATATGATTTAAACAAAGGATTCAATCTCGTATTCGACCCAACCAGTGATAGTACCGATTTCTCCAAACATTCAGATCTGGCAGTAGAACTGTTACCGAATTTCTTCAGCAAACCTACCGCTGATCTGGGCGCCATGCAACAGGGCGTGACCGATTGGTTGTTGCAAGTAGTAAAAGTAGTGCTACCCCGATACGTTTCTCTCCTGGTGCTCAACATCCAAAAAGTGAAAGACTGGCTGGAAGCCCCTATCGTGACTTCTGTTACCGGTGCGCCTACACCTGCTACACTGTTGATAGCGACGTCTCTCATCCTGAAAAACAATGGAAAATATGAACTGAACAGTATCGATAATCTTACCAAGCTGACACCCTCCGGGTTCTTTGGCAATCTGTTCTATACGCTGATGCAGACAGAATTAACCCTGTTGCAATTCGGTGATAAGAACAGTGGTAAAATTACCGTAGGACCGCGTGCGGGCAAGCAGGATTACTATGGCGTAAGAGTGGCAGCACCTAACCTTAAACTCGCAGCCCTGCCTAATCTCGTAGTACAAATAGGAGCAGATGATACCGAATGGATCGATAAATCCAGTACCAATAAAATCACAGGAGAACCGGGCATAGGTTTCTACCTGCCTATTACTAAGTCGGGTAACAATGAACTGAATGTAGACTTCTCTCTGTTCAATTTATTGTTGTATAATCTCGGTTTTGATGTAGTTGGTACCAATGGCAAGCCTATTGTGGATCAGCCGCGATTTAAAATTGGTGCAGTACAGCCTAGAACAGTATTTGAACTGGACTTCAAAGGCAATGCAAAACCTGGCTTACAATTCGGTGCAGGCGTCACTTTGGCGAACATCGGATTATCGCTCGCGCCGGATAAACTGGCTGGTTCCGCGGGCACCAACCCTATTGCCAATAACCTCCTCGGCTCAGGTAGTACAGCTGGTAATCCGCCTGTAAATCCTGAATTTTCTGTCAGTACTGCCTATACAGAAAAACTGTGGGTGAATCTGAAATCCAATACGGGTAATGGTGCGCAGGTAATTGTACCGATAGAACGTTCTTTTGGTCCATTGTATATTGATAGTCTGGGTTTAGGTTGGGAAGACACGAATAAACTACTTGACTTCCTCTTCTCCGGTAATGTGGCCCTGGCAGGTCTTAAAGCATCCGTAGTAGGCTTAACAGTAGGCGTTCCAGTTACTGACCCAACGAACTTCAGTTTATATAAGGCAGACCTCCAGGGATTGGATATCAGTTTCAATGGAGGTGCTGTTGCCATCAATGGCGGGTTCTTAAAAACAGAAACCATTGTCAACAATGCGAAGGTTATTATGTACAACGGTGTGGCGGTGATTAAAGCAGGTACCTTCTCGCTGATGGCATTGGGCTCTTACGCGGAAGTGCCGGTATCGTCTGCCCCTGGTGCAGCCACCATGCCTTCTCTGTTCATTTTCGCTGTGCTGAATTCGCCATTGGGTGGCCCTCCATTCCTGTTTATTACAGGTATCGCGGCGGGCTTTAGTTTTAACCGTTCGCTGGTGATTCCTGATATTACCCAGGTGCAGGACTTCCCGCTGCTGAAAGGCCTCGTGGATGGCACTTTTGCAGAAGGAGAAGATCCGGGCAAGGCGCTGCAGCAACTGAGTTCAGTAGTACATCCGGAAATAGGAAAGTACTGGCTGGCAGCAGGTGTGAAGTTTACTTCCTTCGAACTGTTGACCACCTCCGCCCTGCTGTTCCTCAGCTTTGGCAAGGAATGGGAAGTCAATTTGCTGGGGCTTAGCTTTACCTCCCTGCCACCAAAGATTCCAAGAAATCTGGCGCTGGCCTACTTCGAGCTGGCTATCAAAATATCCTTCCTTCCAGTAGATGGAATACTTTCCGCAGAAGCACAACTGACCCCCAACTCATTCGTATTATCGAAAGATGTGAAAGTGACCGGAGGGTTTGCTTTCTTCCTATGGTTTAAAAATATTAAAACATCCACCTATACTATACCTGCCGGTGATTTCGTCATCTCATTGGGTGGCTACCATCCTGATTTCAATAAGCCCGCATGGTATCCTACTGTTCCACGACTCGGTATGCAGTGGAAGATGGATATCTCCGTAGGCAGTATCAGTATTGCCGGAGGCGCATACTTTGCATTATGTCCTACGGCTGTTATGGCGGGCGGATACCTCAACGTTGCGTATGATTTGGGCCCGTTGAAAGCATGGCTGAATGCATCTGCAGATTTCCTCATCGAATGGAATCCATTCTACTTCAATGTAGGTATTAGCATCACAGTGGGCGCATCTTTCGGAACCACCATCCTCGGTGTTTCCATCACCATTCGTGCAGAACTTGGTGCTACTCTCCACCTGGAAGGGCCGCCAACACATGGTTATGTGAAAGTGGATTGGTACGTAATTTCCTTCACCATCCCTGTGGGCTCAGGAGAAACTGCAACCAATGACAATAATATCACCTGGAAAGCATTTGCCGACGCCTTCCTGCCACCTCCTGCATTACCGGGAAGTACGATGGGCAATGCCAAACGGAAAGTGAAAGCAGCAGATGAAGTGCCTGTACAACAGGTTGTGAAACTCAATCCGGATTATGGTCTGCTGAGCGATAATAACAGTCTCTGGACCATTCAACCCTATCCTTTCGCCCTTAGTGCCAAATCATCGATTCCTGCATCTGATGTGGCTGTCACCAACAGTAACTTCAGTCAGAAAGGCGTTCCCGTTGGGGTACGGCCAATGGGCTATGTAGATAACCTGAATGCTGCACTGGTGATTACGCTGACAGACAGCAAAGGTAATCCGGTAGATCTTTCGGCCCGCAAAATTAAAATGATCGTGGATACCAATGGCGCGCCATCCGCGATGTGGTCCCAGGATCCGCTGGACCGCAACAAACCGCCACAGAGCGATAATATGCTAATCCCTGGCGCTACTTTCGGTATCATACTGGATGGTGATGAATACAATTACCTGGGTAATGTACCTGCATTCAACATAGAGAATCTCAAATATGAAATTGGCGCTTACCGCATGTTGCCTTACAAGGCGGTTATCAAATTCCCGCCAGCAGCAAGATATCCGGCAAGCGATCAGAACAATGCCTATCACGTGATCATGCATTCCATCATGAGTGATCCTGTTATCATTCAACGCAATAAGATCCTTGGGGGCATCGCTGCCAGCAACATACTGGCGCCGCTCAATCCGGACCTCAGTGTGATGGCATCTTCTGCAGACATGATTCTGCAAGCGCTTCCTGTGATTGCGCGACTGGCCGTCTTCCAAAACAATGGCGAACTGGAAGCTGCAAGGAAAATACAGCCACCTGCAATACCGCTGGCTGCAACAAGTATCGTCAAAAAGCTGAAAGCGCCTCAGCTGGTAGGTTTGGTGAAAAGGTACAAAGTGAACCGTAACCAGGCTACCAAATCAGGTAAGCTTCAAACTACTGTCAGGAGCCATTATCAGGCGCACAACGACATTACCAGGAAAGCGAAACGGCTGGCGATTGACAGCGCAGCCGCTGAAGCCCTGGGTACCACCAAATTGCTTTACGATGGAACGTCCATACTCTGGGCAGTGGATCATCAGGCAGCCACCAGGCTGCATCTGAAAGGAAATCTGGCGCTGCGCATTGTTAGCTTCGACCGTCATGGCCGACTCACAGGCATATACTCAGTAGTGGGTGATCAAAGTGTGAGCATAGCCAAAGGTACAGCACAGGTGGCCGTTCAGGGTTATGAAGCCACAGGAGAAGGATTCAGTGGCTGGGAAATCGATTCAAAGTTGTTTAAGACCAACACCGTATGGGCACTCGGTGATGCTGCCATGGTGAGGGTACAGAATAGTCAACGTATACGAGTTCGCAGTACCAAGTCCAATATAGGGCTGATAGATGCGGCTGATCTGCTGTCACACAACCAGGTAACAGACCTCAACCAAAATACCCTTAGTGGCTGGATACAATCTGTATTCCCTGCAGACATCAACTACATCGGCGTATTGCTGGAAGAACAGACAGGTGCAGATAGGCTCGATGTAGCTGTTGCTGCCGGCACTATTCCTATGCAGGGCGCCAATCTGCCACCAGCACAGGTACACGAAACAGAGAAAGGCACGCTGCTGATTTACCCTTGTACACCATCTGATAGTTACAATGCCATTCTGGCCATACCAAAAGATAATAAAGTAAAGATACTCGGTATGTATGGCCTGCCGGCATTACCGACAGACAAGCCAATCGTCAGCAACTTTATGCATCTGCGTAATGCAGGACTGGATCTTACCAACTCAGATGTAAAATCCACTGTTGTCACTATTCATTCCAAAAATCAGGCACTATGACATCCCGTTTTGATACCAATCCCGGCACCATCGGCCCAGGTATGATACGCTTCTACGATGCAATCCTTAATCCGCTGGAAGCCGGCGAATATACCCTTAAAGCCGAGCAGCAGGTCAAAGACCTGCCGGGAGAAGCACCGCCGCCCTATGTGGCCACACAACAGCTGGTCGTGGATGGCCCCAGGTATAATATCAGTCCTGCTGACATTCATATGGTATACCCTCCCGCTAACCAGGAAGGGCGCTATGATACAGTGATGCCCAATATGGTATTTACCAATTTTGCACTTCCCTGGGCAAGAGACATCGACCCTGCGGTAAAAACAAACAATAATCTCTCCGCCAAAGATGGCGATGGCAACCCCATTCCATGGATTGGATTACTAACCATATACCCCGATGAACTGGTTGCCAATAGCGGTACTGCAAAAGCAGGCGCACCACAAACTGTAACCGTATCTGAACTGGTTCGTCCTAAAGACCCCAAAATACTTCCACCCGCGCTGGGCGATTTATTCGGGGCAGAAGATACGCAGGTCTCTGTAGTAGACCTCGATATTGCCTATTTCCAGTCGATCTGTCCAAGCATCGATGAGCTACCCTTTCTGGCCCATGCACGTGAAGTAAATACGGATGGAAAAATTCTGCTGGGCATGGAAGACGATGGCTGTTTTTCCCTTGTATTCAGCAACAGGCTACCGATGGCGCCCGGGCAGAATACCATGTACCTCGTGTCTTATGAAGGACACCAGGCACATCTTCATGGAAGTACTATTAGTAGCGACTACACCAAAATACGACTGGTATTATTGGGGACCTGGCAATTTAAGGCACTGGATGCACAAGGCAGTTTCATCCAGTTGATGGCAAATCTTTGTTTACCCGGCAGAGGTGGGGTGAAACTGCTCCAGATGCCTCTCTCAGACAAAACCGGGCAGATATCCGAAGATGCGCAGAAAGCTATTCAGATGGGTTATGTGCCCATGCAGAATAACATGCGGCAGGGAGAAGAAAGTACCTCCTGGTACAGAGGACCATTCGTACCCTCTCCTACCAAGCGCGATTTCTCTTATGGTCCCTATCATTACAGCGACCATGCTATTCATTATGATCCGGAAAACGGATTGTTTAATCATGCCTATAGCAGTGCCTGGCAGACAGGCCGTTTACTGGCATTGTCCGATTCCAATTTTTCATCCGCCATGTTCAACTGGAGGAATAATTATCTCAACAGTATTGTCAACTCCACCAAACAACTGGATAGGGAAAAAATGATTGCCATTGCCGGAGAAGCACATAACATGATGCCTACAGCGCATGCCCGCGCAGCAGTGGGTATGCTGCTGGCAGGCGGATTCAGTAAAGTAAAATGGCCACAGATTTTGAGTCGCACAGAAAGAGTGTTACAGGAAGGACTACCCGGCGTACTGAGCGAAGAAGAGAAAATCGCCATTGTAGAAAATGACGCAGATCCACTATTGATGCTTGTTAAAAAAATAAAAGGAGAACAGCTATGAAATCATGGGGAAACAGAGATGCCATCATCACAGACGTAACAAGGAAATTGTTAGCCGCCAGGGAAGGAAACTATCCTTTCCCCGATTTGCCGGACAACCTGACTAACTGGCTGGCCCAGCTCACATTGCTGTATGGCGTACCAGTAGAATACATGGTAGCAGATAATCGTATGCTACCGCTGGAATCCATGCGGTTCTTCTACATAGACAGGAACTGGCTGGACCGGCTGGTAGACGGCGCCCTCAGCGTAGGCGTGCTTTCGTCCAGGGAGCAGGTGTTCAACGAAACTTTCTACGAAGACATCTATGCCCAGATAGACGTACGGCAAATGCAGCTGCGTGCCAATCTGAGGAATGAAACACCTCCTGCTGTAACAGCCGCCGGTGGTGGCATGACAGGCGTTATATTCCGTTCCGCTGTAGTATCAGGATGGCCGGGGCTGGAAATAGAAGCGTATAAAGACAAAGTGCTACTGAGAATACTGCGTATGGATCGCCTGTCTGATAACACCATGCTCTGTATCTGGGAAGACCTTCCAGATACCGTGAATTTCATTGAGCCTTCTGAAGGGCTTCATTTTGGCGTTATCATGGATCCGGGCGCCGATACCTTCAAAGTATATCTGAGAGGCCTGGGATATCCTACCACTAATCCATATCCTGCCGGCGAGCAGATTTTTAATGGTCCCGATCCTGTGGCTGCATCCGGCGGATTCAGAAGTGGCGTGAAAGGAGTGATTGATATCGCCGGCCTTAAAAACAACATCACCAAGGCTATGCCAGCGGGCGCTCTTCCCGATGGTAAATTATCGCCAGGCGCTATGGCCATACAAATGGTGCGCGGAGCAGGCAAGCAGCCATATGATATGAATTCGCCGGCATGTGAAGGCTCCATTTCTCAACCTTAAACCCTGAATCATGGCAAACTCCCAATATATCCCCGTTTGGCCGGGCCCTGTAGTGATGGTGCCGGTGCCGATAGACATACTTCGTATAGGTAAACCAGATACAAACTCTACTACCATCTGGGCCACCAACAAAAATAATTACTACAACCTGTGGATGAAGCAAATTCCCGACCCGCCACCATTTGGACAGGGTACTTGTCCGGATGTAGGTGTACACCTCATGTGGACGCTCCCTTTTAGTATGCGGCAGGGAAAACAATCCGCTGAAGATGCTGCGGATATGAATGTGAACTTTCCTTTTGTTCCCAACCGCTGGCTGATTACCCGGTTTACTTATCCGGTACAGGATAAAAACAATCCCAATCCCGCGCCTCCGCAACTGCAGGCCACTATCGTTTGCAGCGATACCTTGTTTGATATCCGGGATGCCACCAACAATGGCTCCACAGCAGGTGCCAGTCAGTATCCATATCCGGATGATCCTACTTTCCCCATTAAAGGAATAGGCCAGGCTATGCCGCTGGCCAGCTGGAAAGGAGAAGCCCGCTTAGGTGAAGCCATCATCAGGGCAGTAGGTCCTGGTGATGTATCCTGGTCTGTTGCCTACGATAATGTGAAGAATGTATTTACACTCCATGATCCGGCAGACAGTACTGCCGCACAGTATACCTATTCCCTGCTGGGTTGGTATGATGAACCTACAGATGATTTGCTGTACGACATTTCTACCAGCAGCAATGAAGATTGGATGGAAATGTTGCAGGGCCAGTTTGGCTGGACAGTTGGTGGATATGCAGAAGTGCAGGAAGCGGTAGACGACTGGCTGGCATGGCAAAAATCTCATGGCCTTGATGGTCCGTTTGATCCCAATAAACTGCAACTCCCGCCACAGATTAAAAATGCAATGATTGCCTGGAATGCCTGGCGTCAGCAATATGGGGTGAAAGAAGATCAGCCTCCGTTGCCCAGGCAGTGTATTTGCCAGTCGATGGCTACTGTGGCATGGCAGGGAGACACGATAGCCTATGGCACGGGCGTTCCCACCCCGGAAGGCGGCGTGAGCATATCTGTGGGTAATAACGCCATGGAAGCTATTTCCGCTTACATGGCCACACAGGTAGTAGAAAGTCAGCAGCAGAATCCTGCAAATATACCCATCGTGGAAAGAGCCCTGGAAGCCTTTCAAAAAGATATGCTCGCACAACTCAACGACGATCCTACCGCCGTTGAAATGGCTATCCACGCTGATCGCTTTGAACAACATTACAGTGGGCAGCAATGGATAGTAGTACGTCCGGAAAGTACCAATCAAAATATATTGGGTACCGGTGGACAACAAACTATTCCCCTTAGCACTGCAGATACAGCAACGCTGACCCAGCTGAACAGCAAGCAACAGGAACTGAATACGCTGAACCAGAACCTATCCACACTGCGACAGGAAATGTTCCAGCTGCATGTAAAACAAAGTCTGTTTGTAAAATCTACGCCGGCAGCCACCAAAACCCAGGTCAACAACAGTATGGCGGCTATCACCCAGGCTTTGCAAACACAAACAATAGAAAGGGATCAGAAGCAGGCAGAAATCAGCACAGATGCCGCTGCCTTTGCAACAAAACTGGGCGCCAATTTCGTTCTGAAAGCAGTAGACCTGCTGCCTTCCGCAGCTCCCGTAGATCCGGTGATTATGGTAGGCGGCGCTTATATCGATACCAAACTGACCTCGCCGGATCAATACACAGATGCTACAGAACTCTTTGTACGCTTCACGGGACAAACCGTTACAGGTATCAGTGTAACCTTCACCATTAATAATAACCCCACAACCCAGCTGATAGCAGCAGAAGATCTGCTGAACAAGGTGACCATACCCACCTGGAACATTTTCCCGAAAGAGGCCATGGACCTATGGGTGGAAACCATGATACTGGATACTTCCTGCGCTGCTTTGATAGCTTCCATCTGGTTCAGCAAGACGGGCGTCTCCCCCAGTAACAGCCAGATGCGACAACTTACCCAACAGATTCAGGCACAACAAACGGCTGTCTGGAATGACTCTGCATCCCTGGGTTTCCATCCCCAGGCACTTAAAGCCGTTTCTGGTATAGAAGGCGTAATTCCGTCACCGTTTGCGGTAGCATTCATTACCCAACAACCATGGACGCCCATCTACATGGATTGGAAGATCCAATACATTCCTTCTTCCATGGATGCCACCAACTCTCTAAACAACTGGAAACTGGGAGATATTGATTTCGACTGGACAGGCGATAACCTTACACCACCCGCCAATAATATTGTGCTGCTGGGCCGGGCGGTGATGAACCTGAAATCGTCCCAGGTAATCAAATCCAAAATGGCTTCCTTCCAGCAGGATCCTATATTTGACGGTATTCCGCCATATGTGCTGGATGATCTTCAAAGAGTAGCCGGCATGGTAGGACACCTGGATTTAATGACCCAGTCTATGAGCGGTTTCACCAAACAACTCATTACTTCGCTGATCTCCATCAATACAGCGCCCAAAGATGCCAGTGTGAAAAAGCTGTTGGGCGATAGCCAACTTAATTACAGACCGAAGCTGGTGAACTACGTGGATTCACAGCCTTTCTTCCCTATTCGCTCCGGACACTTCCAACTGGTGAATCTCTGGGTAGTAGATGCTTTTGGGCAGGTATTAACCACCAAGGACAGGTTTGCCGGACCACTGGATGCACTCCCGAACGTGTTATGGTCTGAGAACTTAACCACCAGCAGTCCTAACTATAAAAACCCAGACATCAAGGATTACGGACAACTCTCCCCAAGAGTATCCCAACCCGCGATTGTGCATTTAAACCTCTTACAGCAGAACAACGACGCTATTCATACCAATTCCTCCGACCTTACCAGTCCTATCTGTGGCTGGGTAATGCCTAATCATATCGATAATTCCCTCATGGTATTTGATGCCAATGGCCGCAACCAGGGCGCAATTATCAAAGTACAAAGGCAGATTGAGGATGGAAATGAAGAAGTCGATTTTCAATATACTGTCAGATGGGATGCCGTACCTGGCAGCAATACCAAGCTGGGAGCACCACCTGAACTGGAGAATGAACACCTGCAGGCATTTATTACCAGTCTCCTGAAAACAGGATTCAGCGGTTCTGCCGCCTATGATGACCTGATGAATGTCATTGACGTTACCCTATGGCCCATGACCAGTTTTCAAAGCCAGTCTGCCAACCAGTCCGTATTATTAGGCCGGCCGCTGGCGGTGGTAAGGGGTGAAGTGCATATGGAGCTGGCAGGAACGCCTGTGTATAATCAAAGTTGGATTGACACCGGGATCTATTATGACGACAACCAGAACTATAAACCAGTAGATCCTCCGTATATGAATACGCCCTTTCCTGTCAGAATCGGCGATTCCTACCTGACAGGGAATGGCGCCATCGGGTATTTTGAAGCGGATAACTACGATACCTTCTATGCGGTATATGGCGCCAATGGTCAGACAAACGAGCTCCGTAAGATGTTTTCCCACAATGCAAGGGGAAAGATCAATTTAGCGGGATTTGCTGCACAAAAATTCACCGGTGCCGACTTCCTCTCCAACTATGTACAGCAAGGACATACAGTAATGCTGACGCCTCAACGAAATGCCATTAAGCTCACTATGCTGGTAGATACCTCCGGCGGCATCCCTGTTATTCCTGGCAGTCAGCCTACGTTCAGCGTGAGTTTGCCTACAGGGCCAATATCCACTGCGTTGTCGAACCTGAAGTCTACCTTCCGGACAGGGCCGCTGCTGCTCGATCCCGACAAGATCAAGATGCCTACACCTGCCGAAGTAAACGGCAGATGGGGATGGGTAGCCCGCAAAGATGTGACCACCTGGAGACCGGAAGAACCTATCGAACAATATACGCCGATAGCGACATCGGATCAGGATAACCTGCGGCTGACAGAAGGTTGGATCACCTTGTCGGGCGCAAATAATCAACTATCAGAAAATAATTAAAAACAGGATTATGGCAAATCTGACCTTTGACTATTCGTTCCAGCCATCCGAAATATTCACTAACTCGGTAGTGGACCTGAATCTATATGTGACCAACAATACGAATGATACCATTGAATTCGAAGGAGCCCCCGACAGTGATGAAATCCATATCAATTTCCCGCAGGGATCGGGTGCTACGAAACTGGTAACCAATGTTGGTTTTACCGCCGATTCAGATACAAAGTATTTCAGCTGTGCAAAAAGTGCCAGCAATGATGATTATGTCATCACTGCTAATATGAATGTGCCTATTCCAAAAGGCGGGCAGATTCATATCATCTTTCTTCGGGTACCTATCAATGATGCGCCCGGCACGGCCCCTGTTACCATTACAGAATACCTCGGATCCGCCGATTTTGCCACTGGTACTAAGGATATCGTTAAAACCCAGCCGGCTGCCCTGAGTATCATGGCTTATTTGCAGCAGCAGGTGGTAGGACTGGATCAGACAACCACTCTTACCTGGTATTCTACCGGCGCCACCAGGGTAGTTGTAACAGGATTCGCCACCGGCGACAAGCAGCGGACCTTCCCTGTGCAGGGCGACAAGCCACCATATAAAGGATCATGCATTGTGGATATTGCCGCCGACTTAGACAGCACCACCTACACATTGATAGCATACAACGGCAACGGTAACTCAGATCCAAGTGTGCAAACATACGTAGTGCTGTATCATGGCGATGCAAAAATCAATTCCTTTGTTGCTTATAATACGGGTGATCTGAGCCAGCATAACGAAGTAGGATCAGCGCCACTCGCGGTAGACCAGTCTGTCACGCTCTACTGGTATCTGACTTATGCTTCCCGCTGGCAGCTGAAGCCTCCGGGCAAGCCGCTGAATAATCCGATTACCCCGCGGAAGGTAACGCCGGGAATGGATTTAGTACAGGCTTTTCAGGGCAATTACGGTGGCATGCCGGCAACATCCGATTATAAGTTGACCGCCTTTGGATTTAAAGACAGGAACCCGAGCCAGACCATCAGTTTCAAACTCAAACCGGTAGGCATAGGCTACTTCAAATTCAAGGATCCTGCCCTTACGCAGGTCGTATGGCAAACAGATCCGGCAGACTGGCCGGCAGTGGAAATAAAAATACCGGCACAACAGCCATATACTTTTACGATATGGCAGCCTGGCGGAAAGTTCGATGTATACTATCTGGGAAGCAATGATACGCATCCGCAGATACAGTATTTCGATTACACCAAAGTCAGCGGCGACCAGTACAAACTCAGCTGGATAACTGCGAATCTCACCAGTCTTACCCTCAATCCGGGCAATATCAGTATTACCGGCGACCAGATTAAAAATGGATCTCAAACATTAAAGCTGGAAGCGGCACAATACAGACTTACTGGGCAGGCCTCAGATGGCAGTAAGATAGACAGTGTGCTGAATGTGCCTTATACAGGTAAATAAAAAATCGATAACGATTCATTTTTCACCTTTAAAAACACATGCTATGGCAGAGAACCCCCAATCCCTCGAACCAAAAATTCTGGTAGACCCTAATTGTACCATCACCATTGCAGCTGGAAATAATATTCCCAACTACCCTTCCGCAGTATCCAACAGGAATATCGTAGATGCGCAGAATGCCATCGGTCGACTGACATTTGCAGATATATGGAGACTGCCACCATGGAGAATTGAGGAAGGTACTGTGCGCCTCGATATACAAGGCGCCATTGCTGGCGGCGGCCGCAACTGGCAAGTACAGATCAATGGCATAAACGGGAACTCCACCATTTCTGCTACACTGGTACAAGGTAATCTTGCTACAGCCTCTACAACAGAAAGACAGCAGTACGTTCAACGCATGGTACGCAGAGCGTTGGAAGACAGCTTGTCTACCCAAAAAATAACAGACGTAAATGGACCTTGCAAATAGACAACTTATCCGGGTCGGCGATTTTGCAAGCCCATTTTTTCGTTTAGCTCACACCATTAGTAAACCCTATAAAATTATTTCTTATGGCAGAAATATCCATTAAAGAAGGCGAAGCAAAGCAGGTTACAGGGAAAGACACCTTGAAATACCCTGATATCAACAGCTGCCTGTCTCTCACTGCCGTTTTCGCAGATGACAAAAGAGTAGGCGGACACGCAGTGATGTTTCCCGCATCTCCGCAACTCAACCTGAAACAGATTTGCGATTACCTCATTGCCAATAAAGGGACCAGCAATACATTGATAATTGTGGGAGACATTGGCACGTGGAATGAAAACTGGTCCATGTTGGATGAAACTAAAAATCTCGTCATCAATGGCAAAAAGGTCAACAATGCCGGCGAACTGGGCCCAGCTATGGGCTTTACCCAAAATGTACTGAAGGACACCATAGTCTGCGATGCCAGTGGAAGTACGTATGATGTATACTTCGGTTTTGAAAGTGGCAAAAGAATCTACTGGTGCGTTGATCACAAAACCGGTACCATCTGTACCAAGTTTGGAAAACAGACCTGGTAAAATCTACTGCTGCCGGCATTTCTACGGTTAAGTGCCGGCAGCTTTTTTCAGACCTTATCCTCAAATTTTCTTTCATGGAGCATACCACTATCATCGATCTTATTTCCAGGTTCCCTATCGGCAAAGCAAATGAAAAGGCGCTTGTTTTCCTGGATCACAATGGTCATGAGTCACAGGTTTTCACTTACCGTACCCTGAAACAGCAATGTACTACAATCGCTGAAAACTTACATGCACATTTGCCTCCTGGGGAGATGGTGTTGTTGTGTGCACCGGAACAATCAGATTTCACGATTACCTTCTTTGGTTGCATGATGGCAGGCATTATCCCAGCACCCATGCCTCCTGTGCGTAATAACAAGGATAAGAACGGACTAGAACGCATTGTTCGCATACTGCAGCAACAGCATATACATACGATTATCCTGCCGGATGAGCAGGTATCCTTATTCCGGGAAACCTTGCAGGCAGCCAATCTTTCGGAGGTGCGACTGATTCCTTTGGAACGACTCAAGCATCCAGGTATTACCGCCGTGGCGCTGCCTGAAATCGATGAAACAGATATTGCCTATATACAGTATACATCCGGATCTACCGGTACGCCGAAGGGAGTGCTGATAAAACATCAGCAAGCCATGAGCAACCTCGCCTTCATGTACAAGGTCTTCCAACGCAGCGAATCTGTAAGAGTAGCCGGCTGGCTGCCCTTCCATCATGATATGGGATTGATCGGACATCTGCTCACCGTCCTCTTTGAGCATGGTTTCGGCGTTTTCATCAGTCCACAATCCTTTATGTCTGCTCCTGCCCTCTGGCTGAAGATCATCGGTCAGTACCAGGCCAATGCAGCTGCGGCCCCACCTTTTGCATTTGACCACTGCTGTAATAAAATCAGCAGTGCAGAAGGATTGCAACTCTCTTCCTGGAAGTATGCCTATGTAGGCGCTGAAACGATCTCCCCTGAAGTATTGCAACGGTTCGCTACCAAATTCGCTCCTGCCGGATTTAACCTGCATACCTTCAAACCGGTATACGGATTGGCTGAGGTTACACTCCTCGCAGCAGGCGGAGGAAAAGGATTGGACGAACTACTAGCCCTGACGCATAAACGCGTAACGGGGAAAAACCACCGTCAGCTACTGCCCTACTATACAGATCCTAAAGTTCAAATTTTCATTCAACAACCCGAAACAGGCAACCGGCTCCAGGATGGGGAAGAAGGAGAAATATATATTCTGGGCGCAGGCAATGCAAGCGGTTACCTGGAAGAAAAAGGCATACAGTCCATTCCGGATGGCACCCCCATCAAAACCGGCGATACCGGTTACCTGGAAGATGGTCGCCTTTACATTACCGGCAGATCCAAAGATATCATCATTGTACGAGGTGTAAACTATTCAGCCGATGACCTGGAAAATACCATCCGTTATCATCAGCCGGATATCCAGACAAATGACAGAACGGTCTGCATTTCCCACATCGCTGCCAGCGAACAATTATTCGTATTCCAGGAAATACACCGGCATACAGATAGTGCCACCCAGGAACGCATTTATAACAGTATTAAGGGGAGTCTGTCGGAAGGCTATGGCATCACACCGGATCAAATCATCCTCGTTCCTTCCGGTTGTATTCCCAGAACCACCAGTTATAAGGTATCCCGCAAAGCCTGTCTGACACAATATTTACAAGGAAAGCTGCCGGTCATTAATGCAGACAGTACTTCAAGTATGCCGGAAGATGATGCCGTAGTAATTGTGGCCATGGCCTGCCGTTTTCCAGGCGCTGATTCTCCGGAGGCCTTCTGGGAATTGCTACAGCATGGCGGTGATGCCATTTCAGCGGTACCTTCTTCCCGCTGGGACAACGATGTATTCTATGATGAAAGACCAGCAATGCCGGGCAAAGTAAATACCCGCTGGGGCGGGTTTGTTGCTGACATCGATCAGTTTGATCCTGCATTATTCGGCATCTCACCGCATGAAGCGCCGGAAATAGATCCGCAACAACGTATGTTGCTGGAAACGTCCTGGCGCTTGCTGGAGAATGCCGGCTGGAAAAAAGAACAGCTGGCAGGTACGGACACCGGCGTTTATCTGGGTGTATCTACTAACGATTACCTATATATGAAAATAAAACTCATCCCGGGAATGGAAAGCTTCAATGCCTACTCCGGGCTGGGAAATGCGAATAGTCTTACTGCCAACAGGATTTCATATACCTACGATTTGAAAGGCCCCAGCATGGCGATAGATACGGCCTGTTCCTCTTCTCTCACGGCCTTTCACCTGGCAGTAAAAGCCATTCGCCATGGGGAATGCACCCAGGCGATGGCAGGTGGCGTAAATGCGTTGTTATCGCCCGGCCCTACCATTACCTTATCACAGTTCGGCATGATGTCGCCGGTAGGCAGATGTAAAACATTTGATGCCAGCGCAGATGGATATGTGCGTGCAGAAGGTTGCGGCATGGTAATGCTCAAACGCAGGTCCGCCGCATTGCGCGATGGAGATCCGATACTGGCCACTGTACTTGCCAGCGCTGCCGGACAGGATGGTAAAAGTAATGGCATCACTTCTCCTGACGGTCCTGCACAATACCGTCTGATCTCACGGACCCTTACAGAAGCCGGCATCTCTCCAGAAACAATTTCTTTTGTGGAAGCTCACGGAACAGGTACTGCCCTGGGAGATCCCATTGAACTGGAACAACTGGTAAAAATATATGGTCAGGGAACAGCGGGCGATTGCCATGTAGGCGCGGTAAAAGCGAATATCGGACATCTGGAAGCCGGCGCCGGTATTGCAGGTTTGATGAAGGCGGTGTTAATGCTTCAACATGGTCAGATTCCTCCACAGCCGCATCTGCAGGAATTAAATCCACGTATACACCTGGAAGACAGCCGGCTGAAAATTCCTACCACCCTGCGAAAGTGGACAGCGAATGGTCCGCGGAGAGCTGCTATCAGCTCCTTTGGCTTTGGCGGTGCGTTGGCACATGCTATATTGGAAGAGGTAAAGCCGGCAGTTGTTCCAGTGTCTTCCGAACATACACTGTTTACACAAACGCCATTCCTCTTCTCCGCACATGCGCCGGAAGGCTTGCTGCAACAAGCGGATAGCTGGATTAATTTTCTTTCAAAAGATCCCGCCATCAGTATTCACGATTTGTGCTATACACAGGCACTATCGCGAACGGACCTGCGATACAGACAGGCATTTCTCACAGATAGTAAAACAGTACTACTACAGAAGCTGAAAGCCTTCAGGGAAGGGGTTATTCAGACCACCGACACCTTCGCCGACGGGCAACGATGCTTCGTTTTCTCCGGGCAGGGAGATCAATACAAGAGTATGGGCAGGGAACTGTATTTCCATTTTCCTACATTCCGCCGTGCCTTTGATCGCTGTGCTGCTGCCGCGGATGATCCCGAAACAGGATATTCCCTGGTAGGTATGATTAACGGAAAAGAAGAAGGTACTTTCCTTTTAGGACATGATTATCAGCCCGTGCTTTTTGCGGTACAGTATTCCCTGGGCATATTACTGGAGGAAAGTGGCTGTATCCCGCAACTATTGCTGGGCCATAGTATTGGCGAATATGCAGCCGCCTGCCTGGCGGGATGTTTCGATCCGGAAACCGGTATTGCCATACTGAAAAAGAGAGCCGCATTACTGACAGCACTTCCCCGTGAAGGCAGTATGTTAACGGTTTTTGCCGATAAAGAAACTGTAGCTGCAGCCATCGCAGGGATCCCGGAACTCTGTATTGCAGCGTTGAATAGTCCTGCTAAAACAGTAGTATCCGGCAGTCCGGAGGCAATTAATACTGCCACTACTTTCTTCAGCAGCCAGAAAGTGGGCATTTACTCATTGAAAGTATCGCAGGCTTTCCATAGCCATTACATGGATCCTATCCTCGGGCCTTACCGGGAGTTCCTGCAAAAGTTCACTTTCCATGCACCATCCAGAAGGTGGATTTCTTCATTGCATGGCGCTGAAATGACCATAGCGCCAGATGCCGATTACTGGATAAAGCAAACCAGGCATCCGGTAAATTTTCAGCAGGCATTAACGCTGCTGGCATCGGAAAAAATACGCGAATTTGTGGAAATAGGCCCTGGTGGCAATACGCTGCTGGCCGTCAGTGAAACAATTGATTGCAGTAACACACAGCTCCTGCGTACGCTCAATTTCCGCAAGGGCGACAGAACAGAAGCCTATTTCCTGTTGGAAGCATTGGGCCGCATGTATTGCGCCGGCGCAACTATCCACTGGGAGCAGGTATTAAAAGGCAATGCTTTCCCTGCTTTGACTCCTGGTCAGACCTTCCAGCATAAACGCTACTGGCTGCCGGGATTGAGTCCAGAACAACTGACGGCATTTGCAGATCATGCACAGCATATTCGCAGCGACGAAAAAATATTGCGCGACTGTTTCTATCATATGCGCTGGAATCCTGCCGAAACAATAGTCACAGATATTCCGGAAGATACATTGCGCCAAAAAATCAACTGGATTATTGCAGCACCGGCAGGCGTGGTAATAGAGCAACTATTACAGCGACTAAAAGCAGTGCAGAAAAGTGTATATTGGTTCTGTACAGGCGGTGATATATCCACTGGAATATACCGCCCCGATTACCAGTTTACGGTTCAATCCACTAAAGCAGATTATCGCCGGGCCCTGGATAAGGTGGTAAATTTTCAACGAAAGGAAAATGAGCGGGAGTGGAAAATTATTTATGGAGATGGCAGTCTGTCGGACTACCATGGGCTCACTCCTAATCACCGTATATCCAATAGCATTGTTACACTCATTCCCTTCCTGCAGGCCGTCAAGGAGAGCGCTTTGGTGATGCCGCTATGGCTGCTCACACGCCATGCACAGCCAGTACCTGCTGTCAGTAAAGAACTGCAATTATCCGCTTCCCCGCTTTGGGGATTTGGCAAAACCTTATTCCTGGAACATCCTGAATGGAGAGGTGGCATGATAGATATCACCGGCGCGGAAGATGTACCGGCATTATTGTATAAAGTACTGCAACCCGGCAAGGAGCATTGCATTGTATTGCGCAATGGGCAACAGTACATCACACAGTTGGAGCCCGTTCGGGAGATGGCCGCAGCCACTACTACCCTTCGCAACGATGGCGCTTATATCATTACCGGCGGCTTTGGTGGCCTGGGCCTGGCCTGTGCTTCCTGGCTGGCGGGCAAAGGCGTGAAACACCTGGTATTGCTGGGCCGCAGGGCCATGCCGCCAATGGATAGGTGGAACAGTATTGCAGACACGCATCCGGAATATGCAACCGTACAACAGTTGCTCGGTTTACAGCGGGAAGGTATACACATAGAAATATATCGCACAGACGTAAGAGATCGTGCCAGTCTCGCTGGGGTATTTGCGCAGCTGGATGAGCAGGGAATACCGGTACGTGGCGTATTACATGCAGCGGGTGTCAACTGGTTTTCCAAAGTAATGGAGCTGGACAGCAGCAAACTGGCCGATACCCTGCAAATCAAGACAGATGCCTCCTGGCAGCTGCATGAGCTAACGAAAAACCGGGACCTGGATTGCTTTTTGCTCTTTTCTTCAGTATCTGCACTGTGGGGTTCTGTTGACCTGAGTCATTATACAGCAGCCAACTATTATATGGATATGCTCAGCGTATACCGGGCAGGAATGGGACTTCCTGCTACCTGTATCGACTGGGGCCCATGGGCGGAAGCAGGCATGAGTGCCGGCGAACAGGAAACCCATGTATTACAACAACTGGGATTCCGGCTACTGGCCCCATCCAGGGCATTGACCTGCATGGAAACAGCCATCGCGAAAAAAGAACCGCTGTTACTCATCGCAGATATTGACTGGGACAAATTCCGGCTGTTTACAGATTTCTCTTTACAGCCTTCGTTATTTAGTCAGGTAGTGAAAAGCAATACCGCCAACTCACCTGCGGCCAGTAACCTGCATCATATCCTTAGCAGCGCGCCCATAGCGGCCAGAGCGCAGATAGAAGAGGTTGTCAGAACAGAACTGAGAATGGTGATGCTGATAGAATCGATGGATACCATTGATGCCCGTCAGCGCTTCAATTTCCTCGGGATGGATTCTCTCATGGCCATTTCCTTTGTAGCGCGGCTGGAGCAATACTTCCACTGCAAGCTGCCCGCTACCATGGCATATAACTATCCCACCATTGCCGCGGTGAGCGATTTTATTTTCTCACTGGTATATAAAGAGCAAAACATCACCGCACCGGAACCAGAAACAGTGCCAGCACCGGAAATACCTGCAGCGAAAGCCTTTGTAGTATTGCAGGAAAAGCAGCACCCTGTCAAACAGCGTTTATACTGTTTTCCGTATGCCGGTTCAGGCGCATCCGCCTTTGGACGATGGCCCGAAGCATTTGAATCCCAGGTGGAAGTAATTGCCGTTCAGCCACGGGGGCGGGAAGAACGCAGTCATGAACCCGCATTCAGGGATTTCCCTGCACTCATAGCAGATTTGCTGCAGGACTATACAGATCCGCAGGAAGAGTTCTTCTTTTTCGGTCATAGCATGGGCGCATTGATGGCCTATGAATTTTATGCCGCCTTAAAAAAGGCAGGCAGGAAATTGCCCGCAGGATTGATATTATCCGGATGTGGTGCACCATTGGAGACCGGCAGCGGCACCTTGCATCAATTAGGCGAAGAAGCCTTCATTGAGGAAGTATTAAGAAGCTACGGAGATCCTGGTAATGTGGCCGAAAGAAGACAGGCATTGAAGCATAGCAGTGAATTGTTGCGGGCAGATTTACAGGTACTCGAATGTTATCAGCCACAGGGTACCTCCATCAGCGTTCCACTAACAGTAATCAGCGGCTTGCAGGATCAGCTGGCGCCTCCGCAAGAGGTACGCCGCTGGATGGAACTGGCTACTAACAATTTTTCTATCTGCTTCCTGAAAGGGGGCCACGACCTGGTACAGCAAAGAAGTCAGGATCTCATTAAAATAATTTCTTCAGCCATCAAGTAAATACTATGAGCAATAAAGTAAAACCTTGGTATAATGTATTTGGAGGCCGGTACACCGGCGAACAGCCTCCTTTTTACGAGCGGGAGGAGCTGCCATGGGTAAGGATTCTGGAAGATAACTGGGAAACCATCCGGGATGAAGTGACAGGACTGATGCAGGAAAAGCCGAACAGGCTACGGCCCTATTTCATTAATAAATCCATGTCTTTTCCTCCTAAAAAGTGGAAGACGATGGGATTGTATTTCTGGAAATTTACGATGCACGACAATTGCCGGAAATGCCCGGAAACAGTGAAGTTGATGAAACAGATTCCTAACCTGACTTCTTGTTCGCTGAGTGTATTGGAGGCAGGATCGAATATCAATCCGCATCAGGGGGATACCGATGCGATTATCCGCTGTCATCTGGGATTATCTGTCCCTGCTGCGCTACCGGATTGTGGATTCCAGGTATCCAGGGAGATACGTCCCTGGGAAAATGGGAAAGCCCTTCCCTTCTGTGATGCGCATACGCATACTGCCTGGAATCATTCTAATACGAGAAGGCTAATTCTTATCATTGATGTAATACGGCCGGAATTTGCCAGGCAGGAGAACATGATCTGTGCGCATGTACTCGCGTCTTCCGTATTACAAATGTTGTATCAGCGCTTTGCCTTCCTGGGACGGCAATCGGGCTACCTGAAAAAGAACCTTTACAACCTGCTGCGATATTCTATCTGGGTGGTATTACCCATTCAAAGATTTAAACTATTCTGATCGAACAGGCACTCCTCATCTATCGATGAGCTTTGTAATTGCAATTGGTATCTTCCAACATTTGTATGGTTGACGATAATACAGGATAAACAACGCTCAATGTAGCCGTTGTTTACCCTGTATATTATTGTATTTTATTGATAATTTCTGATCACTCCAAGATCGTATGGGATATTACCATAGTCGCCATAGCTTCCATTCGGCACACCCTGTATCAATAACTGACATCTGTCAATATTATCGATCTCCAATTTATCGTCAGTACCGGAACGAATCACCTCTACATGAGAGACCTGGTCTGTCCATACTTCTGACAGGAAACGGAGGTTATCCCTCGCTGCCCACTTCTCTGCGACCTGTGTCCAGGTACCTCCCAACGAACTGGCTGTCCATAGCTCCTGGTAGCGGTTGATGTCTTCTACGATCATATAATACTTACCATCTGCCTTGCTTTTATAAACATGTACTGCCTCAAATGTACTCGTGGCTGCTACAGTCGGCGCTTCCCAGTTATATGGGAAATTAGCCACAGTGGTTCTGCGTCTTTTTATAGTGCGTGACCCATCCTGGGCAGAATAAAAACAATACACGTAGGTACCATCAGAAATACACCAGAAATCAATGCCATCCGTAAATCCCATGCTACTTACAGGTGTCCATGAACCGGGATTACCAACATCTGTGGACGTTGAAAAGGAAGCCCCTTGTCCACTCTGGTAAATCAGGAACCACTTGCCCTTTGCCGGAAACCAGAATACCTGGGGCGCACAGAAATATGAACCTGCATTCAATGCACTCATATAAGTACGGCTGGCAGTTTTAAGACCGGCAATAGAAGTAGCAGCTGCATACCCCATCCGCCAGAGACCTCCGGTTCCTTTATCACGACCTGTGTAAAAGAGATGATATTTTCCACCGGAGTAAACGATGGAAGGATCCTTCACCGCCAGATCGTCGAATGCTCCTGCAGGACCATCCAGGAAACACCTCGCATCTGCATACCAGGTAGGATTGGCTATTGCTGTGGCAGTTGCCGCCACCCTGTTTTTATCCGTTATCCCACCTGCGCCATCTAATGATTTTTTGGTACATGAAGCACACATGTGCAAACATGTAACCACCGCAGCTATGTATTGTAACTGTTTCATAGTTGTAACAATTATGCTGAAAGAATAGGATCAGTTCGAAACCAGGGTTGTTATGCTGGATGCGGGCAGATTAATGCCAAATGCATTATTTGAAATACTCAGCGTACTTGCTGCAAGATTAGAGGAACTCGTTGTTACATAACGACTGAAACTACTAACTGTTACACCACTGATTGTGAATGGCTGATAGGTTACAGCTGCATTGGTATTGATCGCTACGATCACAATTTTTGATCCGTTCCTGTAAGCAGTCGTATATATACCGGTGCTGGGATTGGCCGCACAGGCAATTTTACTATAACCCGGCCGAACATACCTGGCAAAATGCGCCATCACATATCCTACCTTGGTGATTGCACTATTTTCGTCAATTGGACCATAAAACCGGCGGATATACCACCATACATAAGCGGCCCAACCAGCTGTCATGCAATCATGAATCTCCTTAGCAGCATTCATAGCATTGGGCCAGTCATTGCCACTGATAGAAGAATTTGTGTAATGCTCTGTCATCCATACTGATTTGCCAATATTGCCTAAATTATAAGGTGTTTTACCATAAATGTGGCCGCTGACGAACAGTGTTTTGGATTTCGCAGTTGCATTGCTCAGGTAAGTGTTGATAAAAGTCTGATCCATATTAAATGGTTCAGGAGCCATGATCGGAGCACCGCAGTTATCACCATATGCCGCCACAAAGTTGGCCACTTCGGTAGCAGAAGCATGCATCCATTCTGATGCCAGGTAATTGGGTTCATTCCACGGAGACAATGCATAGACACCTCCTACGGCCTGTGTGTAAGCCCTTAAATGTGCTGCAAAATCACTCCATGAACTTGCCTTCAGGTAAGCACCGTCCATCATGGAAGAAGGGGCATTCCAAACAGTAGCGATCACCTTTGCACCAAAACCTTTTGCAGCATCGATTGTTGCCTTTTCGGCTGCAAACTGGCTACTATTGGCAGGGACCATTACCCGCAGAATACTCATCCCGATACCACTGCTGGTGGAAAAAGCTTTTGTTCGCTGATCGGCTGTTAAATCGCCTATCCAGATCGGCACACTCATTCCACCAAATCCCTGGATAGTTTGTTGGTAAGTGTTGGCATCGATGGTCGCTGTCGCCATCACACTTACATCTGCTGCAGCTTTTAAATCACCGGTCTGCTTATTGTCTACAGCAGATACATCTGCAGCCGGTTGTTTTGCACAGGAGCTAATCATTAAAATGAGGGAAAGAAAAGATACTCCCAGGTTGCTGAGAAAAGGGTTTGTTTTCATAGTTACATTGTTAGTTTAATTAACTGTTTTTCAAATGGCTATTATCAGGCCCACACGAGTTGTGTGAGCCTTTCATACGCCGCTAGATGGGTGGATTTTCTTTCATGGTTTTTCAATTTGATGGTTATATTTGTTAATTGCTATACCATGGGTTTTGAGGAAATGCAGGTCCTTCTGTGACCAGGTCTATCTGCTGCTGAGGAATAGGTCTCAGCATATGTTCAGCTACAACATTGGCAGCTGCTTCATCGTTATATTTTTGAACCCTTGCAACAAGTGTTTTGGTTCTTGAAAGATCATACCACCTGTTGCATTCTCCATACAGTTCACGGGTGCGCTCATCCAGGATAAAATCAAGTGTCACCTCTGCAGCTGTAATTGTCTGTGCAGTGATGGCTGCCGCATACTGATCATCATTTTGCCCTGGTATGCGGGCCGCCCTCATCCTGAGCACATTTAACATATCTGCCGCCTGCTGCAATGTACCGCCGCCTTTCAGTGCTGCTTCCGCGGCGATGAGATATACTTCTGAAAAGCGGAACAGGATATAAGGTCTGTCAGAATAATCATTCATATCTGCTCTTGTTGAATCATCCCATTTTCTTAAAGATGGATACAGGAGACTGGTATAGGGTACGGTGGCACCTGGCAGGTAATCCGGTTCAAAAATAATTCCCTTAAAAGCTGCTCTTTCAGCAGGTGTCACAATCCTGTCTGCCATCCAAATGGCTGTGTCTATGCCATTCACAAGGGTTCCCCTGGGTGTGGTTGCACCTGTTGTACCTTTCCCCGATGCAGCTACACTATTGGACAACCAAATGGTTTGAAATGAACCGTTATACCTCGAGTCCGTGGCCCTGTTGGCGAAAGCAACATTTAGTACATAGCGCATATTAGGCCTTATTCTTTGCCATGGACGGCCGTTTTGTACATCTCTTACACAAACATAAGCACCTCCTGCAGCAGGATAATTGGCATTCACAGTCGGATAGTTCGGCCGAAAAAAAAAGTTGGATTTGTTTTCTTTCAGGTTAGATGCGCCGGTACCCGTCTGTGAGTTCTCGCCGAATTTCAGGTCTTTTGTATGTTCAATGACCATAAGCGTCTCCCTTCCATATTCATTACCTTCCAGGAAACCCTGTGCAAATACAGGCCATAAATCAATCCCATAAGTAGTTTTATTATCGATGATGCTCTTTGCAGTGTTAAATGCATCTGTAAAATCACTTCCCTTTGCTGCTGAAGACCACCCTCTCCACAAGTAGGTTTTTGCAAGCAGGTACAGCGCTGTTGCTTTGAATGCTGGTTTACCCAACCCGGCGGATGGCTGATCGGGAAGACTGGCAGCTGCCTCCTTCAGATCGCTGATGATCGCATCATACACCTCAGCAATGGGCGCCCTGCTATCAGCTGCTGAAACGTCGGTGTTGAATGTAAGATGCAAAGGCACATCCCCAAAAGTTGTAAGCAGCTGGAAATAACAAAATGCCCGGAGAAATTTTGCCTGGGCCAGGAGCTGTCCTTTCTTAGTTTCATCCATGCTCGCATCCGGTCCGAATTGCAAGACCCCGTTGGCGGTATTGATATCTATGTAAAGGGAATTCCAAAAACCACTGTAATCGTTCGTATTACTCTTCATCAGCAGAGAATAGGTAAAGTTATGCTGCACATCTGCTGCCCCACCCCTGATCATTTCATCAGTGCCTCCATTGAACAGCTGCGTAAAAATCTGTGTGCCCCAAAAACTGCGAAAAGAAGAGTAAATACCGGCCACACCGCCCTCTAAGCCTTCCGGCGTTTTGAAATAAGCAGGATCGATGGTAGCACGGGGTTGTTCTTCCAATATCTTTTTACAACCCGCAAACACTGTAAGTAATGACAATAAAAGTAGCCCGGATAATTTTATGTTGAATTTCATAATAAGTTAATTTCAGGATTAAAATTTCACATTAGCACCAAACATGTACTGCCTTGTAGGAGGGGTACCCATACCAACGGTGATAGCACGGGCCACCACTGGGGTTCCTCCCGCCGTAGATCCGACTGCGTTACCATTTCCATTACCTTCCGGATCTATACCCAGACCATCCCGCACCAATGGTGCCCAGAGGATAAATGGATTCTGGACTGCCAGGTAAAACCGCAATGAACTGAGCCCTATTTTACCGGTGATCTTCGAAGGGAGGTTATATCCCAGGTTGATAGACCGGACCTTTATAAATGACCCGTCCCGGTAAGACAAGGTGGAGGTATATTGCAATGCATCCCTGCTGGCATCAGGCTGGGGGAAATCATTGGTAGGGTTATCGGGTGTCCAGTAATTAACTTTGTATTGGTTTACGCGGCCGTTCATAAAGAATGGATAGCCAGCTGCACCACCGTCTGCAGTCAGGTAGGTAACTACCACAGTCTGGCCTATACGGCCAAAGGTCACAATGTTCAGATCGAAATTTTTGTAGGTAAACCTGTTATTGAAACCAAATACAAAATTGGGTTGAAAATTGCCAATTACCTGGCGATCCTCCGCACCAATAGTACCGTTGCCATTCACATCCTGGATTTTAATATCGCCGGGGGCAGCGCCATAAGTAGCCGCCTGGTCTTTTTCGTTCAACTGCCAGATACCTGTTTTCTTTACGTCATAAATAACTGTCAGTGGTTGCCCTACATACCAACCATTACCAACATCCTGCTTTAATCCTGGTTGCAATGCAACAATCTTTTCTCTTGCCATGGAAAAATTAAGATCTGTACTCCAGGTAAATCCGCTACGGGTTTTTATATTCAGGCTGCTAAGCGTGATTTCCAGCCCATGTCCTGCTGTCTTTCCCTGGTTCACAAGCACAGAATTGGCCCCACTGCTCCTTGGTAATTCCTTGCTTAAAAGTATATCCCTTGTATTGACATTATAATATTCTACTGCACCACTTATACGGTTGTCAAACAGACCAAAGTCGATGCCTAAATTGTATCCCCTCGTAGATTCCCACGTAAGCTTCGGATTAGGCAACGTATTGATCAGGTACCCTGATACATAGTTTATATTGGCTGAGGTACCGGACCCATAATTGTAAAAATTGGAAGAAAGACTACCTATTGTTGTATAGGGCGCAATGGTCTGGTTCGAACTGACACCCCATCCTACACGAAGTTTGAGGTTATTTATCCATTTTACATCATGCATGAATGCTTCGTTTGCCATGTTCCAGCCTGCTGATATGGCCGGATACGTAAACCACTGGTTGCCGGGAGCCAGTACAGAAGCGCCATCTGCACGCACAGTAGCCGTTAACATATACCTGTCATTATAGGTATAAAAGATACGTCCCATATAAGACAACAATCCCCTGTTACTGTAACCGGAGGCATTCGCCGTGAGTGAATTCGCTAATTGTAAATTATAATCCTGGATATAGTCTGCCGGCACACCTTGTCCGTTGATCTGCTGACTTTGATTGTAGTTCTTTACCACTTCGTGCAATGCTGTCACCTGGATTTTATGCTTTTCTGCAAAAGTCTTTTCGTAAGTAAGTGAATTATCGATAGTATAACTCCATGTCTCGTCGTTTGACTGACTAAGGGTAGCACCTGCTGTAGTTGTATTGGTATTAAATACGGTGCCGGGCCCATTATAGTTATTGTTCATTGTCTGGATCCAGTCAAGTGCCAGGCTGGATTTCAGTTTCAATCCTTTTATGATCTCCAGCTCTCCGTATACATTCGTCAATGTTCTGAACCGGCGGGTGCGGGCTTTTATCTTATCATTGTTCCCGATAGATGTGAGAGGGCTGATCTGCTGCGCATCATTGGACTGCTGTATGGCAGGTTGAAAATTGATACTGCCATCCTCATTGTACGGCAGGTATAGCGGGCTCAGTCTCGTTGCTGAACCCAAAGCGCTGGTGTTGATACGATTGGCCCAGCTCATAGTATTGGTGGTAGTGAGTCCAACTTTTAAACGTTCACTCATTTTGTGATCAATAGCAATATGAAAGGATCCCCTGTCGAATCGCTGATCCGGTATGATACCCGTTTCCCGAAATACACCAAACCCGAAGCTGTATAGTGTGGTTTCATTGCCACCCACTACGCTCACATTATGGTCTGTGCGGATAGCGGTAGTTAGCAATAGTTTTTGCCAATCAGTATTTACACCATTAGCCAGGTTCTCCTGCTCAATGGGTGTTAGTGCATTGGGGTTGGGATTATTGGGATTAGGCTGGCCCTGTTTAGCTGCGTCCTTGAAGGCGGCATATTCCTGCCCGCTAAACAGCTTATATGTATTCATGGCTTCTGACAAGCCGATATAGCCATCGTAACTGGTAACAGATTTTCCCGGACGGCCTCTTCTTGTAGTAATGATAATCACCCCACCAGATCCACGGGAACCGTAAATGGCAGTAGCAGAAGCATCTTTCAGCACATCGATCGTACTAATATCATTTGGATTGATATCATTTATACTGCCTCCGGAAAGCGGTATACCATCTATCACCACCAAGGGGCCATTCTGCGCATTATTAGCAGAAGCACCTGATGCCAGGGAGCGGTTTCCCCTGATCCTGATCTCACCGCCGGTACCTATACTGGAACCATTGTTGACAATGTCAATCCCTGCAGCCCTTCCCTGGAGCTGATTATACACGTTTGGACTCCCCAATTCCCGGAGTGTTTCTCCTTTCACAGATACGGTGGCCCCTGTTACATCTTTCTTTTTTGCCGTTCCATATCCAATTACCACCACCTGTTCCAGGTCGCTGATCGTGGGTTTCATCGAAACATTGATGACGGTCTGCCGGTTCACATTTACCTCCCGGTTCATAAATCCTACTGAAGTAATGATTAAGGTAGCGGTAGCAGGAGTGTTGATTTTATAATACCCTTCATCGTTACTGAGCACTCCCATCTTTGTGCCTTTCACCTGGATGCTGGCTCCAGGGATCACGTTGCCATCTTCGGCGGTAATGCGGCCGCTGACGGTAATTTGTTGTCCTACCCCATAAGAACTGCCCCAAATGAAAATAAATAACAGCATCGTTATCCTCAACAACAGGCTGATTGAGGGCGATATCTTCTGTAAGTGATGCGTAAAAGAAAAATTCATAATCGTGGTTTTTTTCAGTTTTTCTAAAAAATGTAGTCCCCGCCCTGCATGCTTAGGGCGCAGGGATCCTGATGCCGTAAAAGGCATATATAAATCGGTTCTACTGTCGTAGCAGGGAATTGGTTGATATTTCCATCAGTGCCAGGTGTTTTCCCAATGGAAGGCAGTTAATTCATAACATCGGTGCTTAAAATTTCAGGGCTACAGTTGTATCATTTGTCGTCATTTTGTTCCAGTACCAGGTTGAAGTGCTACTACTTTATTAAAAGCCATTTTTGGATTGAATTGTCTGTCAAACAACAAGGGATAATTTGTTCTGCCTGGCACCGGCCAGTTATTTAACCAGGAATCCCCATCATTGACACCCCAGAAGGTGACCCGGCTTATCTTATCCTTGTACTTCAGGAAAAGCCGGAATAAATTCTCGTAATCCCCGGCCAGTTGTTGTTGTACGCTGTCAGGCAGAGAACCGGAATAGGGGTTCAGTATACTGTTATACGCTTTCTGCTGGTTAACGTCTGCCCCTTCTACACCTTTGGGATCTGGCAATACGCTGATGTCCAGTTCTGTGAACATTACATCAATTCCCAAAGCAGAGAATTCCAGGATACTCTCTTCAATATCCTTTAAAGGAACCTTGCCCAGGTGCCAGTGCCCCTGTATACCTACACCATCTATACGGGTACCCGCTGCCTGTATTTTCCGGATGAGCGCCACCGCCCCCGCACGTTTATCGGGCTGTTCTATGTTATAATCATTATAATATAATTTTGTATGCCTGGCAGCTTTCCCTGCAAGTTGAAATGCCTCCACGACATAATCATCGCCAAGGGATCTCAGGAATAAGGATTTACGCATTGTACCGTCCTCATTAAGGGCTTCATTCACTACATCCCAGGAATACACCTTCCCGTCATACCGGGAAGCAATAATACTGATATGGTCTTTAAAGAACTGATGCAGCGAATCCTTATCATGCATCTGCAATACAAATGCGGGTAACTGGCTGTGCCATATAAGCGTATGTGCATTAATCTGCATATGGTGCTGCTGACCATAAGAAATGATCTTATCTGTCTCTGTAAAATTATACCGGCCCCATTCCGGGTGTATCAATGCAGCCTTCATGTCATTTTCAGGCGTGAGGGTATTAAACTGCCTGGATATAAATGCAGTTACCATGGGATCAGTCTCATTTATCTGGTGCCTGTTAAGTGCGGCACCCACCATAAAATCCTCTTTAAAGACGGTTTTCAGAGAAGGAATTTTGCCCGTAGAAAACTGGCTGTTACTACCTGTACAAATGCAACAGATAAAAACTATAAGGACAAAGGAAATTATTTTATCCATAATGCCTGACTTTTAAAGTATTGTGCTACTCATGTATATGCCTGCAGTGCAGGCAGACAGGTGAGGTAACCAGGTAGCATTCAATCAGATTTATTTTGGTTTACTGGTCGTGGAAATCACAGGAGCGAATCTAGGATGACAGGCGCAGTATCAGTAGCTTATTTGTTAAAATGAATAGCACAAATGTTTAAAAGCAAAATCATTATCTCTATCATTACTCTTAAACAACACTTAATGCATAAAATAAAACTTCATATAACCCCACTAAAGGGATCTTTTCTTTTGGGCCTGGTATTCCGAAGGTAGCTGGTTAAATTTGGCCTTAAAAGCCCTGGCAAAATAATTAGGGGTAGAAAATCCAACAGCATAGCCAATCTGGGCAATTTTCATATCGCTGGTCTCCAGCAGACAAGCCGCCTTATTTAGTTTAATAGAACGGATAAATTCAACCGGCGTTTCTCCGGTCAGCTGCACAACTTTATTATACAGGGATGCCCTGCTCATAAAAAGATGCCTGCTTAATTCTTCCACGGTCAGACGGTCGTCGTTAATATTGTTTTCTATATACTGTTTTACCTTTACCAGGAACTTCTCATCTGCCGATTCTACATCGTCAACCGAAACCATTACATCTAACTGCCGCCTATAGGTGTCTTTCAAACGCTTATTTAGTAATATCAGGTTCCTGATCCGGATATTTAATATATCAATATTAAAAGGCTTGGTAAGGTAGTCGCTAGCGCCCGTTTCCAATCCTTTAATATGAAACGCATCACCTGCAAGTGCAGTCAGGAGAATGACAGGAATATGGCTGGTCCTTTTATCGAACCTGACCTTACGGCTCAATTGTATACCGTCCATATAAGGCATATTGATGTCACTCACAATGACCAGTGGATGTGCTGACAGCGCCTTCTGCCACCCTTCTCTCCCATCTGCCGCCTCCACAACTTTATAAAATGGCTGCAGGTTGTCTTTCAGGTAATAACGGAAGTCTTTGTTGTCCTCCACCAGCAACACTGTAAGTTTATCTGCAGCCGCCACTTCAGCATGTTGGCAGGCTACAGGGTGGGCTGCTTCCGGACCTACCGCTTCACCAGGTATCTCCACATCCGGTAGTATTACCTCTTCCATTTTTTCCAATGGTAAAAGCACGGAAAATGTGCTGCCTTTACCAGGGATGCTCTCCACATTTATTAAGCCACCATGCATTTTCACAAATTCAGCTGTTATAGACAGCCCGATTCCACTCCCCTGGTTGAGGATAGCAGGATTCTCATCACCCTGGTAAAAGCGATTAAAGATCTTTTCCTGCACTTCCGGTTTCATACCTACACCAGTATCTGCCACCTTTATGATTATACCTGCATCCGGGGCCGGATCTACAGTCAGCGATATCGCACCCTCCTTCGGTGTGAATTTAAATGCATTGGAAAGCAGGTTAAACAATACCCGTTCCAGCTTATCCCTGTCAAAAGCAGTATAATAACGGGAAATGGAGCTTGTAAACAAAAAGTTAATCTGCCTGTGCTCCGAGATATCTTTGAAGAGTTCTATTACTTCAGCTATAAAAGATATGATGTCCTCCCTGCTAAGGTCCAGTTTCGTTTCCTGCTCTTCCAGTTTTCGAAAATCCAATAGCTGGTTGACCATGTTCAACAGTCTACGTGCATTTCGTTTCACCAGGTTCAGTTGCTTTAGTTTTTCAGGAGCAATTTCGTTATGAATAAGTTTCTCCACTGGCCCTACAATGAGGGAAACCGGTGTACGGAATTCGTGGCTCAGGTTCACCAGGTATTTGATCTTCACCTGCTCAAATTCACGTTGTCTTTCCGCTTCCTTTCGGTCCATTTCTATTGCCTGCCTGACCTGCAGCCTTTCCTGCTCAAGGGCAAACCGGGTTTTCAGTTTGCGGATAGCCCGGTATCTCAGCCCCCACAAAACCGCAACGGCTGCTAACAAATAAAAAATGTACGCATAGATGGTCAACCAGAAAGGAGGTCTTATGATTACATTGATGACAGCTTCTTCCGTATGCCATGCCCCATCGTCACAACTGGCCCTGACTTTGAAAACATATTTACCAGGACTTAAATTCGAAAACACAGCCATTCGTGATGTGCCTATCTCATTCCAACCTTTATCGAAACCCTGCAGCATATAGGAATACCTGCTTTCCTGCGGTGCAGTATAGTTCAGCGTAGCAAAATTGATGGTAAAGTGTTGTTTATAATCAAGCCGGATACAATCAGCTAATGAAATATGTGATTGGATAGCAGCATGTTCTCCGGGAATCACGGAAATATTACCAATTTTGAGATCAGTCAATACAATGCGGGGGACAATTCTATTATAATTAAGCTGCTTCGGAATGAAGTAATTAAACCCCTCCAGCCCACCGAAAAAAAGTTCTCCTTTCTCTGTCTTTAAACCAGCTCCCAGGCAGAAAGTACTACGCTGCAACCCATTATATTGATAATAATTTTTAAAGGTGCTGGTTGAAGGATCAAAACTACTGATTCCCTTATTACTGGTTACCCACACCTTTCCGGCATCATCTTCAAGGATCTTATAGATGACCGCGTTGGAAAGCCCTTCCTGTTCGGCGTAACGTTGAAATTTCCCGGTTTTCGGATCAAAAAGGCACAAGCCAGCACTGTGAATACCTACCCAGATTCTGCCGCTTTGCCCGGCGCAGATGGTTTGAACGTTATTAGCAGGAAGGTCACTGTTTTTCATGGTATAAGTCCTTATTATTTTGCCTGATGCATCCAACATGATTATACCTGCTCCAATGGTACCAATCCAGATATTGCCGGCTTTATCTTCCTCTATAGTCCTGATAAAACCCCTGTTTAAAACTGTAATGCTGTCCTTTTTGTACATGACCCCACCAAAACGTCTGAACACACCGGATACCGGATCATAAACGTTCACCCCATTCCCATTGGTTCCTATCCATATATTTCCACGGCTGTCCTTTTTCAGGCAAAAAATATCGTTGCCCGAAGGCTGATTGGCACTGTCTCCTTTTAAATAGTGATGCACCTTTCCCGTTTGCATATTTAGTGTGTATATACCATGCATAAAAGTACCTATCCAGAGTAGCCCGTCGGCATGCTCGAGAGAAAGTACAGCGGGTGGTTTGATGCCCTGGTAGAAACGTGGATGGCTGAACAGGCCGGTGTTCCTGTGAAACAGGTTAATGCCACCACCATCTGTGCCTACATAGATATCGCCATTGGCATCTTCGGAGAAAGAGGTAACAATTGGAGCCGTCAATCCTTGTGGGTCAAACGGATTGCTTTCCCTGAGATTAAAAAAAGCCAGGTTCTTATCGTATTTACTAATACCTCCCTGGTATGTTCCGACCCAATAAATACCATTGTTATCGATGTATATACTCCGCACTGATTTGCCCTGTAAACTATAACGATTTCTAACATCATGTTCTATTCGCTGCGAGGTCTTCTTTTGCAGGTCGAAGATGTTCAATCCTTCCTCGGTTCCTACCCAGATCCTATTTGCATTTTCAGCTGCCAAAGACCAGATGCAGTTGCTACTCAGGGATTTTTTTTGCGTGTTGCTATACTGATAAGTACGGAAATGTTTGCCATCGGGCAGCAGCATAGACAATCCATCATCTTCTGTGCCGATCCATAAGTTGCCATTATGGTCTTCTGTCATCGCTTTTATGGAATTGCCAGGTAAAGAAAGTGAGTCCGCCGCTTCGTGGCTAAAGTGCTTAAAGTTGTCAGCTTGTGGTTGGTACAGGTAGATTCCTCCATTGCCACCTATCCATAGCCGGTGTCTGCTATCTTCCACTATACAGGTGATAATGTTTGACACCAATGCCCCTTGCCGGCCAGGATCTGCCATATAACGGACTACCTTACCGGTTTGCGGGTTCAATCTGAACAAACCGATATAACTTCCGATCCACACCTGGCCGGTATGATCGCAGAAAATGGTCCGTGCCGTGTTATTTAATGTAAATTTGTAATTGATAAAGGAGTCTTTTTTGCGGTTATAGCAGGATAAGGTGTTATTAGTGCCAATCCATAAATTACCGGAACGATCCTCATGCAATGCGAGTATCGAATTACCTCCCAAACTGGTTGAATCCGCTTCCTTATGCCTGTAAACAGAGAACGTAAGACCGTCAAACCGATTCAGCCCGTCATCTGTTCCAAACCACATGAAGCCATATTTATCTTTTAGAATAGTATTTACCGTGTTGGAAGACAAACCATTACTGGTCGTGAAGTTAACGAAGTTAAAGTCACTCTGTTGCGAAATAACTACCTGTGGAACAAACAACAGGCATAATATATATAGAATATATTTCACAATAACATGGAATTAATAGATCACTGATAGATTAACAGGTAAAGTGTATTTTTGACAATATAACGAATTTAATGGCATGATAGCGTGGGAGGAAATATTTTTGCTGATATCAATTCAGTGGTTTAAAACAACTGATTTGTTACTATAGGTATAATAATAGATGAAAAACATCCTAATCCAGGTAGTATCCTAACTTTTTCAATCGCTCGCCTTCGTCCTTTCAAAGTTAACTGTCAATCTGCTCACCGGCATTCCCTTCCCGAACATGATTTTCAATTCCTCATCCGGCCTCGCTGTCCAGGGCTTGCCTGCCTCTTTTATCGCCTCTCTTTTGTTAATAAAAGTTTTTGCCTTATTATCCCTCGGCGTATGCTTGTTCAATCTTCTCAATGAAGACGACTTGATATTGTTATAAGGATTCCCCTCTGCCTACACCTTCAGTAAATTGAAATATGGTGAACCTGATTTCAATAGCACCTGCTAAAAAACAGATAGGTGCTAGTAATGCTGCAAAAGAAATGGCCAGACAGCGCCGGAGAGACTTTATTCTTTTACCATGATCTCGTCTGAAATACGGAAATAGTCAAAATCGGCATATCCTCCAGGTTCTTTGGTCGCGTAGTTGAACAAACCAAATCTATATCCCATGAAGTGCGGTAGCGTATACTTCATTTGCAATGGTGTGCCGATAGAATTCCACGATTTACCGTCAAGACTATAATAGAACCTGGCAATATCTTTTCTGTCGGTAAAATTGCAATCTGCTTTCAGGTAAATAGTACTTTTATTCAACGCTATATGGGCAACTTCTTCAGGATTACCACCTGTGGCATTTACCATGACCAATGTTCTCTTTGTTCCATTAATTTTTACGCCTACCAGTCCGAAATCCTTTTGCAATAGGCAAAGACCGGCAAAATCACCGTCTTTCATCCTGGATACATCAACCGATGTACAGGCAGAAGATGTAGGCCCAAAAGTCCGCTGCGTCAAGGTGTTCCTTGCCTGCAGGAAATCCCTGTTCACTACGCCGGTGGTCAGGCGTAAAAACCCTTTCCTTCCTTTCAGTGACCATAACTCTTTATCTGGTTGATGGTTCCATTGCCAAACCAAAGGAAAGGACGCATCTTGTAAACCACGGTTAAATTCATCGGATGCCACAATCCCCGGAGAGAGTGATTGATTGGCAGTCAGATTCAGAGCCACGGGGACTTTTCCATCATCACCTGGTACAGGCCAGCCGTTTTCCCACTTTACGGGAACTAAGTAAGGTATGCGTCCTACAGCACCGTTGTCCCTAAAAAGGTAAGCGAACCATCTGCCATCAGGCATATCTATAAGACCGCCTTGCGCTACCCCTTTATCCTGGAGGGCTGTTTTCCCTTCCCAGGGACCTGTTATTTTATCTGCCCTGTGTATCACTACGGATCGCTGTCCACCAGCAGGCCAGGTAATGTTGAAAAGATAGTACTTGCCTTTTATTTTGAATAATTGTGAACCCTCAGCCGGCAAGCCCTCCCGGCTACCTGCGGGCGAGGTGGGAAGGCTGGCGTTTTCAATGATCACCTGTTCGCTGCCTGATGCAATACCTGTGAGTTCGCTGTTTAATTCTACCAGTCTTATTTTACCACTACCATACACCAGGTATGCCTTGCCATCGTCATCGAAAAAAAGCGAGTGGTCGTGCATCATCGGTTTAAATGCAACACCTTTCCATTCACTCTTTTCTATGTCTTTTGTGGAATAGATATAAGTTTTGCCTGTGGTTTGGGAAAAGGTGGTGACGTAATATGTGCCATTATGATAACGCAGGCTACTCGCCCAGGAACCCCTGCCGTAAGTGTTCTTGCCGTTCCTGAGATTCAGTTCATCCATATTGCCTAACGTGTCGTAAGCATAGCCAATCAATTTCCAGTTTACCAGATCAGTCGATTTCATGATGGGCAGACCGGGGCTCATGTGCATAGTTGTACTGCTCATATAATAGTTATTGCCTACTCGTATTATAGACAGATCCGGTACGTCTGCATAGATGATAGGATTATGTGCTTTTTCGTGCTGTGCCTTTACTGGTAGGAAACTAAAAATATGTAAAATTCCAATAGCGAGTGTTAACCGGGCAAGGCGATTTAATTGGGTTTTCATAACAATTTTTTATTTTGTAACATGTAATGTCAAATGGTTATTCAAGTGAATGTTTGTGTAATATAAATATTATTCAATGAATGAACGGGGATAATCCATTATATGTGACGATCAATTCTGCTACAAAAGAAGTCACCCAGAGTGCGTCTCAAACCTGGGATATCTCCTATTCAATATCAATACCTCTTCAATACAGCTGCAGACTCCGTGGTGATCTGGAATTATTCGACGCGTATACCCGTGAGTAATGGCTATTATCCTGCAGTCAGCTGTTTGCAGCAATCTCCTACTTAGCCCCTACCTCGCTGATAGTTCCATTTACTACTACCCGGGCATAAATGTAGTTTTTCCCGGTTTCCATCTGGCGCAACACAAAGTGCACCCCAAAGGAATCCATTCTTTCCATTATAATCATTTTTACGTGTTAAAAATCAATTACACCAAGAGCTCACTCACAAGCCACGAAAAATGAATTGAAATCATATCAAACAACTCCGATTAATTCGATGCAATAATCAAATATCAATCATTTGTATACTATCCCGAGAATCGCGAATATAATTCACAAAACGATTTACTTTTAAACTCACGAATAAATTGATATCGATTCCCCTACACTACACCCCCAAAAACACAAAAGGCACGTAAACCCTACATTTTACGTGCCTCCTGATATCCTTTGATATTAAATATGTCGGGAAAGATAGACAATTGTCGAACTCATTTATTGAGGGATTATTGAAGTTTACATAAGTATTGGCAATGCAACTAATAATAGTTGTGACGCCACGAATTAAATTTAACTGAGAGATACACTTCATGTAGATACTTAAATCCACAAAAGCAATCAAAGAAGATTATTTATAAAACGCTATATAAATTATTAACAGAAAACAATATCTTTTTTATCTTGTGGCCATTTTTTGTATATTAACTGCAATTACTACTTTGCAAGTTTTATTTTAAACTTAATGATGATTTAATAATATTCAAGCAGCAATTCATTCACCTCTATTTCGTTTATTCTTATGATTACCATAGATAATTATCTTGACAGCCATTATATACATAGAAGCAACTGGTTACGTGCGGCTGTTTTAGGCGCAAATGACGGGATAATTTCTATATCCAGCCTTGCGATTGGTGTTGCAACGGCCAGCAACACCCGTGAACCGATCCTGCTGGCGACCATCGCAGGACTTGTTGCGGGAGCACTATCAATGGCTGCAGGCGAATACGTATCAGTAAGTTCGCAAACTGACACTGAAAAAGCGGATATACAACGAGAAGAAATAGAGCTTCGGGAAATGCCGGGGGAAGAACTTGAGATTCTCACACAAATTTACCAAAAGCGTGGTTTAAAAAGGGAAACAGCTATACAGGTGGCGAAGGAACTTACAGAGGCGGATGCTTTAGGGACACATATAAGAGATGAACTTGGAATTAATGAAATAAGTCAGGCAAAGCCTATACAAGCAGCATTGGCATCTGGAGCCTCTTTTACTGCAGGTGGACTTTTACCCCTTCTGGTGATTCTATTTGCTCCTGTTAAACAAATGGAATATTTACTATATGGTTTTACCATCATTTTCCTGATCATATTAGGCGCAATTGCCGCTAAAACGGGAGGTTCCAGTGTTAAAAAGGCGATTTTACGCATTACGGTGTGGGGAACACTGGCAATGGGGCTTTCTGCATTGGCAGGTTACTTTTTTGGGGTTAAAGTATAATCTTAAAATACAAGAAATGATAAAGAAAATTCTTATTGCCATTCTGGCCATTTTCATCATAATACAGTTTATTCGTCCGAAAAAAAATATTGCTTCCGGACCGTTCCCCAATAGCATTAATCAAAACCATGCTATTCCAGAGGATGTTCAGGCAATACTAACACGCAGTTGTTACGATTGCCATTCTAATAATACGCATTACCCTTGGTATAACAACATTCAGCCTGTAGCCTGGCTGCTAGCGCATGATATTAACGAAGGTAAAAAGCACTTTAATTTTGACGAATTTAACACATATAGCATTTCCCGTAGACAACGAAAATTGGCTGAATTGATTGACGAGATCAAAATGGATGAAATGCCGATGGGCATTTATACTGTTCTACATCGAAATGCAGTACTTTCAAAGGCTGAAAAACAAAAGTTGATCAATTGGGCAGATAATGTCAAAAACGCCATCAGATAACACGGATGAAACTTCATTTAAAAGCCCATCAGGCAGGCGTCTTGGCATTCCAGCATTGAGATCTGATTAAGATCCAGGTTAATGTATATATCATCATTAAGTAAAATAAAAAATCCTTGCAAACTCAATTTTTGCAAGGATTTTTTATTTTAAAGAGTTTCCTCTTTCTTGTCGGGAAGAATGGACAATTGTCGAACCCGTTTATTAAGGAAATATTGGAAATCAATAAACTTAGTGTAAAGTAATAGTACAAACAACAAGAAAATAAATGAAAACATCTTCCCATCTTTTAAAAAGCTTTTACAGGACTGATTATTATTGATATTAGTATTATCTTCTGCCCGAATAATGACAGTTATTACCAGAAGGAGAAATTGCCTGGCAGTGGAACCGTCTATTAGTTATTTAGCGAATTCTTTGTAGTAAATTTAAATTTTTGAAAATTATACAAAAAAATGAGATCAGCATTCGGGATTTTGTTCTTAATCGGTGTACTCCACTGCAGTTTATTTGCTCAAAAAGCTGTTACAGAAACACCATCTGTATTGCCAGCATCGTTGCCTCCCTTAGGCGCTATTCCTGCTAAAAAGCCGATCGACAGCATAAACCTGGGTGATTCCAAAGAATTTCCGGAGGTCAATTTGAATATTACTATTACCTCAGGCCCTTTTAAACCAACCTGGGAATCAATAGAAAAAAACTATCCCGGTACTCCCCAATGGCTAAGGGATGCAAAATTCGGTATATGGGTGCATTTTGGCCCGCAGGCATCTGGTGAAAGCGGGGATTGGTATGCAAGAAAACTTTATCTAGAGGGAACCCTGGCGTATAAAAACCATGTCAAAAATCATGGGCATCCTTCAGAAGTGGGTTATAAGGATGTACTACGCAATTGGAACCCTTCAAAACTTAATCCTGCAGCACTGGCTAAAATTTATAAAGATGCAGGCGCTCGCTTTTTGCTCATCCAGGGTGTGCACCACGACAATTTCGATTTATGGAACTCCCGCTATCAGCCTTGGAATTCAGTAAATCTTGGGCCGAAACGTGATTTAATTGGTGAATGGGCGAAAGCCTGCCGCGCAGAAAATCTGAAATTTGGCGTCACGTTTCACCATGAGTACACCTGGTGGTGGTGGCAGACTGCTTTTGGCAGTGATACAGCAGGAAGCAAAAAAGGAGTGCCATATGATGGTAATCTGACGCTTGCAGATGGAAAAGGTAAGTGGTGGGAAGGATATGACCCACGGCTTTTATATGGTATTGATCTGCGTGAGTATAAGGGGGTACAGGAAGCTGCTAAGTCAAAGTGGTCACCGCCCCCCGCCGGCATATTTATCAACCATCTGGATTATGCTAAATGGTATACAACGCAGTGGGCTTTACGCATGATGGATGTTACAGAACATTATGACCCGGATTTCATTTATACGGATGGTACTTCAGATCAACCTTTTAGTGGTAATGGAACAGGCACCGGTTTCAAGGCAAATGCTATGCAAATTGTAATAGCAGATTTTTATAACCAGTCAATACAACGTCGTGGTAAGGTTAACACCTTCAGTATCGTAAAGTTCCGTCATAACACCAATGGTACGGTCAATACAGAAGAATTTGGCATTCCCGAAAAAATCAATAGTAAAGAGCCCTGGATTGCGGAAACCCCAGTGGGGGATTGGTTTTATGCACCAGACTTTACTTATAATTCCGGCATGATGATCAAATATATCATTGAGGCTATAGCAAGGGATGGCAATGCCGCGATATGCATTTCGTTATTGCCGGATGGCTCTCTCGATGCCGGAAGCAAAAAAATGCTTGAGGAAGTGGGCATTTGGTTACGCAGAAATGGTGAAGCTGTTTACGGAAGCAAGGCCTGGGTGACTCCCGGCGAAGGCGAGATGGTTGATGGTAAGCTAAAAATGTTACCCGGAGGAGGGTTAGGCAGTCGGCAGGCTGAATTTAGATTCGACTCATCAGATTTTCGCTTTACTGTAGGGAAAAATAATGCATTGTATATTTTTACCATGGTAATACCCAGGCAGGGAACCCAACTGGTTATTAAATCATTGGCAACTGATGCCGGTTATTTCAAACAAGAGATTAAAAGAGTAAGCCTGGTAGGGTACAGCAACCAAGTAAAGTGGAAACAAGATACGGATGGTTTAAAAATCTTTTATCCCAAAAACGAGATACCGTTTAGTACTGCTGTTGTTTTTAAAATTGAATGAGTCGCAGTAATAATTTCCCTTTCCAACGTCGCACATTTTACCACAAAAAACATTCATTGAAATACTGATACGGAAGGAAATTGAAATTACCAGGTTGATTCACGCTTTGTGGTTCAGAAACATGGATACTGATTCATCTAAAGTACACCCCCCAAAAATACAAGAGGGTGTATCATAAGTCCGATACACCCTCTTGTATTTGAAAATAAATTTTCATTCCCGTTGGTTAATTCCCTCTTTCATGAATGTTTCTATTCGGGTTCCTGATGGAGAGGTATATCCCTGTCCATACAAGTTTATTTCCATCCTCCACCTAAACTTTTGTACAACGTTACTAATGATGTCAATTGTTGCAACCTGTCGTTTACGCCACTTAATTGTGCAGATAAATAAGATTGTTCGGATGTTAAAACATCGGTATAGGTGACGTACCCGTTTTTAAGTAGTTCGCGGTTGTAATCCACAGATCTGAACCAGGCATCAAGTAGCAGCTTACGTGTTGAGGCTTTATCCTGCACTGCTTTGTAATTGTATAACGCGTCAGAAACTTCCCGGCCGGCATCAAGTACTGTTTGCTGAAACGTAGCCACATTTTCTTCGTATTGTGCTTTGGCAAGTTGTAGTCTTTGTTTGTTCAATCCTTTGTTAAATACAGGTTGTGTTAAACCTCCTACAACATTACCAAAAATGGTAGCGCTTTTAAACAGATCGCCAACGGTAGCCGATTGCCAGCCACCCTGGGCTGTAATATTAAGCGTGGGATAAAAGTAAGCGCGGGCTACATTGATCTGCTCAAAATAGTACCTGACATTATACTCTGCCTGTTGTACATCAGGGCGGTTGCTTAGCAATTGTGCAGGCAGACCTGTTTGTAAAGTCGTGTCTACCTCTTGCATATCAAGCAGGTTTCTTTGAATTGTACCTGGATGCCGGCCTATCAAAACGCACAATGCATTTTCAGTCTCGCGAATACTGTTTTGCAGATCTGGTATGGTAACCTCGGCCGCATAAAGGTTGGCCTCACTTTGAGCAACGGATGCTTCGTTTACACGGTTAGCTACCTTTAATGCTTTATTAGTTTCTACGTCTTCTTTCCGGTTTTTCACAGTTTGCACAGTGATAGCCAGTTGCTTATCGTAAGCCAACAGGTTATAATAATCGGTAGCAATGTCGGCAATCAGTTTCGTCTGAACAGACCGTTGGTAGGCATAACTTTGTAAAAGTGAAGCGAGTGAAGCCTTTTTGGCACTGCTTAGTTTCCCCCACAAGTCAATTTCCCAACTGGCGTTACCTTGAACGGCGTAAACGTTTTCTGGTGTAAAACCAAGGTTTCCGCCTTGTGTGGCAGCAACTTTTTGCCTTGTGTATTGTGGTGAAACGCTTAGTGTTGGTAAAAATGCTGCTTTGGCCTGACGCAAGTTGGCTTCAGCTTGTTTGATTCGGGCCACGGCGATTATTAAATCGTAATTATTGGCAATGCCTGCCTGTATCAAAGCCTGCAATTTGTCATCCTTAAACATTTGCCTCCAGGATAAACTTGCGATGGTAGTTGTATCTGTTGTGTATACGGAGCGGTACAGGCTATCTGTTTCAACGGAGGGGCGTATATAGGCCTGCCTTATTTTGCATCCGGGTAATATTAGTACAGCCACTGCAATTACAGCAGCTGTACGTGAAAAATATTTTAAGTTCATGTTGTTTGATTTAATTAATGATCATTAATCTAATGCAGGAATTACCACCTCACCTGGTTTCTTTTTTCCGCTGAATTTTTCCTGTAATGTTTGAAAAATGATGTAAAGGACGGGTATAATAAATACACCGAATATTGTTCCTGCCAACATGCCACCTACAGCACCTGTGCCAATAGAGCGATTGCCGGCAGCACCAACACCAGATGAGAACATCAGCGGCATGAGGCCTACAATAAACGCAAGTGATGTCATTAAAATAGGACGCAAACGTGCTGTGGCAGCTTCAATGGCCGCATTTACAATTGTCATACCTTTCTCTCGCCTTGCAACAGCATATTCAACTATCAGGATAGCATTTTTAGCGAGTAAACCAATCAGCATCACTACAGATATTTGCATGTATATGTTGTTGTCTATCCCCATGATCCTTGCAAAAAGGTAAGTGCCAAACAAGCCTGCAGGAAGGGATAACAGCACAGCAAACGGTATAATATAACTTTCATAAAGAGCGCTCAGTAAAAAGAATACAAACACTATACAAAGTATATAGATGAACACTGTTTGTCCACCAGCATTTACCTCTTCACGCGATAAACCTGAGTAGTCAAAAGTGTAACCGGCAGGCAGGGTTTGGGCCGCAGTTTCTCTAACAGCAGCAAGTGCATCGCCGCTGCTAAACCCGGGTTTAGGACTGCCGATAACTGATATATTATTATATAGGTTGAACCTTGACAGGCTTTGTGGTCCATTAACAGAAGTGAGGGTAACAAATTCTGATACAGGCGCCATGTTACCAGATGCATTTCTGACATACACATTATTTAGACTCTGTGAATTGCTCCGGTATTTGGCATCAGCCTGTATCATAACCCGGTATTGTTTACCAAACTGGTTAAAGTTAGAAGCATATATACCACCGAAATAACCTTGCATAGTTGCCATCAGATCGCTGGGTAAAATGCCGGCTTCTTTTGTTTTGGCTACGTTTATTTTCATTAAATATTGGGGGTAGTTAGGATTAAACCCAGTAGCGGCATATAAAATTTCCGGACGTTGATTAATTGCTCCCAGGAAGCCACCGGCAACTTTGCTGAAATTTTCTACGCTGCCCCCGGTTTTATCCTGCAATTCAATGGTAAACCCACTTGAGTTACCGAACCCTGGTACGGTAGGCGGTGCAAAGAAAATGATTTTTGCATCTTTTATTCCGGCAGTCATGCCAAATAACCTGCCAATCACATCATCAACTTTTACCCCCTTTCTTTCATCCCACGGTTTTAGCTTAAATATGAGCAATCCGAAATTGCTACCGGTACCATTGATGATGCTTTGCCCGGTTATTTTTGCCCGGTTAGCAACTTCAGGAATATTCTTCGCCATATTGTCTACTATATTGGCAACCTGAGTGGTTTTTTCAAGAGAGGTACCCGGAGGTAAGCTGATATCAGCGAAGATGGTTCCCTGATCTTCATTGGGCACAAAACCGCCTGGCGATGTTTTCATGAAGAAAACCAGTAATACAGTAAATAAGACTAGGGCAGACGGAATGATCCATTTTTTACGGTTTAAGAAGCCTATTGACTTTTGGTATTTGCCCTTTAAAGCATCAAATCCGGTATTAAAAGACATATAAAACCTTTGCAGCAGGTTTTTGCTGGTTCCATTATGTTCTTCATGCGGTTTCAAAAACAGGGCGCACAATGCGGGGCTTAGCGTCAGGGCATTGACCGCCGAAATTACAATGGCAGAAGCAAGGGTCAAACCAAACTGTTTAAAAAATACTCCCGAGCTGCCGCTGATAAAAGAAACCGGAACAAACACGGCGGCCATGACCAATGTAATTGCTACGATGGTTCCGCCCAATTCAGACATGGCATCAACAGATGCATTGTATGCTGATTGATAACCTTCATCTAGCTTGGCGTGGACCGCCTCGACGACTACTATAGCATCATCTACCACAATACCTATGGCCAGCACCAAAGCAAAGAGTGTTAGCAGGTTAATTGTAAAGCCAAACAAGCTGAGACAGGCAAACGTACCGATGATAGACACCAATACTGATATACCCGGTATAAGCGTGGAGCGAAAATCCTGGAGAAAAATAAAAACAACAATGAAAACCAAAATATAGGCTTCTATTAAAGTGTGTATCACTTTTTCAATAGATGCACTTAAAAAGTCATTCGCGTTCAACAGGGGTATATAACTTACACCTTCTGGAAAAGATGCGGAAGCTTTATCCAGTGTGGTTATGGCGTCTTTAATAATGGCCTGGGCATTGGATCCGGCCGTTTGGCTTATGGCAATAACAGTTGCGGGCTGATCATCAGTATTCATAGTAGAGGAATAGGTGAGGGAACCCATTTCAAGCCTGGCGATATCCTTTAATCGTAATACCTGGCCATCAGCAGTAGAACGCATGATAATGTCACCAAACTGCGTGGTATCGATCAACCGGCCGGTATATTTAATGGTGTATTGAAAAACCTGGTCGCTGTTTTCTCCAAATTTACCGGGCGCAGCATCAAAATTTTGTTCAGCAAGTGCGTTGTTCACATCTGCAGGAGTTATGCCATAGGTTGCCATTACATCGGGCTTCAGCCAAACACGCATGGAATAGTCCTTTGTACCAAATGAAACTACACTACCCACGCCGTTTATCCGCTTAATTTCCGGTATAAGATTGATGTTGGCATAATTGCTTAAAAATGTCTGGTCATATGACGGGTTATTACTTTTAAGTGCAAAGATGAGAAGGTTACTACTTTGCTGCTTCTCTACGGTTACTCCTGCTTTGGTTACTTCGGCAGGCAGTAAATTAGTGGCCCTTTGCACCCTGTTCTGCACGTTTACGGCGTTTATATCAGAGTTTGTACCAAGTTTGAAGTATACAGTGATAGTAGCATCACCATCATTAGTGGCGGTGGAAGTCATGTAGGTCATTCCTTCCACACCATTTATCTGTTCTTCCAGTGGTACAATGACGTTTCTTTGAATTACTTCTGCGCCGGCACCGGTATATGTAGCTGATACCTTAACTGTTGGCGGGGCGATTTCAGGGTATTGTGTAACGGGTAGCCCTAAATAGGCTAATACTCCCAATATTACAATGATTACCGATATTACAGTAGATAAAACCGGTCTTTTTATGAATATCTTAAGCATAATATTTTAAAGTTTTGTGTGAACCATTACAATAAATAGGTTTACTTATGTTTACCTGCATCAGCATACAGGCTATCGGTATTGGTCGGTAATGGTTTGACGACCATACCCGGTTTTAAGTTACCCACACCTTCCACTATCAGTTTATCACCTTTTTTCAAACCGCTTTCCACCACATATAGATTTCCAATAGGATTTGCAGATACATTGACACTGATATTTACAGTACTATCTTTGTCGTTTACTTTATAAACAAATTTTTGTCCCTGCATATCATAAGTAGCGTTTTGAGGGATCAACAAAGCGTTCTCCAGTTTAACAGGTATTTTGATGGTGGCACTACTGCCACTGCGTATCAGGCCAAGCTTGTTGGGGAAGTCGGCCCTAAAACTTACTGATCCTGTTTCTGTACTGATTAGCCCACTGGCAGTAACGATTCTTCCTTTTTCCGGGTACTCGGTGCCATCAGCCAGTATTAATGACACATCCTCCATTGTTGCCAGTTTTTCTTTAAGCGTCGCACCTTTTACTGTTCTTGAAAATTCAAGTAGTTGTTTTTCATTTAAAGAAAAGTATACGTAAATATTTTTTGTGTTGTAAACGGTAGTAAGAGGGTTTGCCGATGTGCTGCTTACCAAACTGCCAACCTTATAGGGTATTGTTCCTATCACCCCGTTAGCAGGACTGGTTAAATAGGTATAACCTACATTTACTTTGGCATTAACCAGATCGGCCTGGGCTGATGCCAGGGAAGCTTTTTTGGAATTTAAGGTGTATTGTTTTGATTGTAACTCGTAATCACTGATGATCTTTCTTTCCACCAGTGGTTTTACCTTTTCTACATCCATTTCTGCGGTCTGAACGTCTGCCTCTGCTATCTTAACAGCAGCAATAGCGCTTCTTACAGCGGCTTCGTATTGCGGATTCCGTAATTCAAAGAGGGGCTCACCAGTGTGTACGTTTGCTCCTTCATCTACAAATATTTTTTGAATAAAGCCATCAACTTTAGGACGTATTTCAACATTTTGTTCACCTTGTATAGTAGCAGGGTAGTTGTAAAACATGGTAGTGGACCCTGAATACACTTCTGCTGATTTATAAGCGGGAGGTCCTGAGGGACCGGCTGCTCCAGGTCCTCCAGGTCCTCCAGGTCTTCCCCCGCATGAAGCTAATACTAATAAGGTTGTCGACAATTGAATGACTATTAACACCCGGTTCATTATTGTTGGCTTTTTCATACTTATATGCATTAATTGATGTGATTATTTTCCACGTATTTTAAAAATGATGGTACAAAGTTGTGTGTTAGCACATCATTAAAAAATGTCTATAAGGAGTGAAAGCATGTGAATATATCGCATTCGCTATTTGCCTGAATTTAAATGAGCCATTTAGACATATTGTTCCCACATATAGACATGGATACATCCCTTTTTTATACCAATATTTGTATTGTTTTAGCAAGCAGTTAATCTTTATAATATGTCATTGAAAAATAGAGTCGCGATTTTAGCGGGTAGTACAGGTGCAATAGCGATAAGTATTGTACAAATGCTATTGCAGGAAAATGCCATTATTATAGTACTCGCGCAAAGCGCTAAGGATCTGTTATGGATCAAACAAGTGGAGAAAATTACGAACGGGGGCTCAATCATTACTATGCTGGCTGATTATCCTGATTATTATACGGCGGAACAATTGGCAGATGCTATTGTTGAACGTTTTGGTCAAATAGATTTGAGTATTGCCTGTTTTGAAAGTGCTACACTCAATAAGCCGCTTAATGAGGTAAAAATTACCGAATGGGAGCGTACTATTGAACAAAACATAACGGCTTTTTTTGTTGCAGCAAGGCTGTCTTTTATGAGTATGAAAAAATCCACGCAAGGTATGTTCATCAGTATCGATTTTACGGACCATACATTAAAAAGGAAGCTGGCTAAACTTACCCGCTTATCACTATGCATGCAAAAGGAAATGGCAAAAATGTTCTTCGAGGAAATAAAAGGCACCAATATGGAATATTATCATCTATATGTAGATCCAAAGAAGAAGAAAAGGGATAAAAATAATTATATACATCCGGATGAGTTGGGGGCATTAATACTGGATTTGTATGACGGCAATACAAAAGAAAAAGACACCCTGTTTCAATGGATGCAGAATGATCATTAATCAATAGTTAAAATTATGGAACACACTTATAAGAAGGTGGTAATAGTAGGCGGTGGTTTTGCAGGGTTAAACGTGGCTAAAAATCTACTAAAAAAAACTGATTATCATATTACATTAGTTGACAGGAATAATTATAATTTTTTTTCGCCGTTGTTATACCAGGTAGCTACGGGTTTTTTAGAGGTTTCCAGTATAAGCTATCCTTACCGGAAATTGTTGCAGGGCAAAAAGAACATTAACTTCTGTTTAGGCAGGCTGATTGAAATTTTCCCTCGAGAGAATAAGATATTGCTGGATATAGGGGAGATGGAATATGATTACCTGGTATTGGCTACCGGTACAAAAAGCAATTATTTAAATCTGAAAAACATCGAAGCGAATGCATTACCCATGAAGACATTAGATGACGCTATAAATATGCGTAATTATTTGCTTCAGCAGATTGAAGCCGCCTCCAGGGTAACGGATATTGCAGCAAAGAAGAAATTAACTACCATTGTTATTGTTGGGGGTGGGCCGACAGGAATAGAAATAGCCGGTATGCTTGCTGAAATGACGAAAAGTATTTTGCCTAAAGATTACCCTGAATTGATTGATCATGCAGGCTGTATTTATTTAGTAGATAGTCATCACTCCTTACTCTCTTCAATGAGTGAGCGTTCACAGGTATATACTTACAATAAATTACAGGAAATGGGGGTGCAGGTCAAGCTTGGTGCACGTGTAACGGATTATGTAGATGATATGTTAATGTTGTCTACGGGTGAAGTTATTCCAGCTAAAATTCTGATATGGGCAGCGGGAGTTACAGGCGAGGTGTTTCCTGGTATTCCCCAAAGTTCCTATGGAAATGGAAACCGCTTAAAAGTGGATGCGCACAATACTATAAATGCTTTTTCCAACATTTTTGCTATTGGTGATATCGCTTTGCAAACTAGTGATCCAAGCTATAGCAATGGTCACCCCCAGGTAGCGCAGGTAGCTATACAACAAGGTAAAAACCTCGCTTATAATTTAATGGCAATTAATAACAATAAGCCTCTTAAATCGTTTACCTATTTTGATAAGGGATCAATGGCAATTATTGGAAGTAAAAAAGCGGTGGCAGATATGCCAAAGCAAAGAATCCATTTTAGTGGATTTATTGCCTGGGTGATGTGGTTGTTTATACATTTAACCTATTTAACCAATCATCGTAACCGTGTTAAAACTTTTTATAACTGGATGCTGGCCTATTTTACAAAAGACCAGGTATTACGTATGATCATCAGGCCTTCTTCGAGAAGATAGGTTATTATTGTCGTTTCATTATTGATTGACTTATTTAAATATACTTAAAATTTATTATTTTAAATAAATAGGGATAAGGAATATAGAATCTGGTTTTATTTAATTAATTTGGTAGTTTCACTAGTGTCAACTGTCATGTTAAGTTTATGAGAGCCGATAATATTTCTTCCATTCATAATTATACGATAATTGACGTCAGTACTGACATTGGTCATAAGTCTCCCGCTAAAGATTTTCTCACTTTCAGGAGTGATGAATTAAAACCTCAAGAGGAAATATTAGGTAACCCTTTACGTTCGGATCATTTTACAATTGCGTTGGTAATTGAGGGGGAAATAGATGTTCAGATCAATATGGTTAATTACTGTGTAAAAAAGAACAGCCTTATTGTCATCCCTTTTAATACTATACACCGGATTCAGAAAGATAATGATAAATCCATAGTAATAGTTGTTTGCTTTTCACATGATTTTATCGGACAGTCCCGGGTTAGCGAAAAGCTTCTACCATCTTATAGTTTCTTCTCTCCGCAGAATAATCCTTATTTAATGTTGGAGAAAGAGGATGCTGACGCATTGCATGGCGTTATAAAAATGTTGCGTAAAGTGAATGATCCGGCAAGTGAGCATCCGTTTAAGAGGGAGATAGTTCAACATGGGTTTAATATTTTTATTTATGAAGTAGCTGCTTTATTTAAGAGGTACCGACCTAATGAAGAGGTGAAATTAACCAGGAAGGAAGAGATATTAACATCTTTTTTAAAACTGCTTTCTCAACACTTCAGGGAAGAACGCGGGGTTCAGTTTTACGCAGATGCACTCTATATAACACCTAAACACCTCACTAAAATTGTAAAAGAGCTTACTAATAAAACCTGTGGTGAAATGATTGATGAAATTGTGATTATAGAAGCAAAAATAATGCTAAATGATCTTGGTCTTCCAGTGGCAACGGTGGCAGCACAACTGCAGTTTAGTGATCAGTTTTTCTTTAGTAAATTTTTTAAAAAACATACTGGCATTACTCCCAGTAAGTATAAAGGAGCAATTAAATAGGGCTTATTAATGTTGCTTTGCCAGGTTAGGCAGCGTCTTTTTTTAATCTTTTCTGATCGTGAGTACTCACTCATACCGCACTATTTTGAAATGATTTGAAATAGTTTAAAATTCTTTCTCTTCTCTCTTCGCAAGGACGCAAGTTCAAATTATATCAGGACGATACAAAATAGAATGCAATAACGGGCTAACACAAAAGGCCCGTAAAACCTGCGTTCTACGTGCCTCCTGATATCCTTTGATATTAAATCTGTCGGGACGACTAGATTCGAACTAGCGACCTCTTGCACCCCATGCAAGCGCGCTACCGGGCTGCGCTACGTCCCGAAAACCGGTATCCTGTGAAAATCACAGGGATGCAAAAGTAATGATTTTTTTATTTTTTCAAAATTTCTTTCTCTTTAAAATGCAAAACTGACTGTCCATTATCGGTCAGCCCAACGTACGCATTTGAACATATAGCAACCACCATACCCGCCATGGCACAACATCCCTCTAAATGGCAACCTTTTTGCACCTCCTCCCCCGCCATCAATGGCCCATCCCGATTATGCTAAAAAATCACCTTAAAATCGCCTGGAGAAGTCTGCAAAGAAAAAAAGCCTATTCTGCTATCAACATCATTGGCCTTGCCGTAGGTATTACCTGCTGCATCATGATTGCCCTGTATGTATCAGATGAATTATCGTACGACAAGTATAACGTTCATTACAACGAAATTTACAGGGTACTGCATGCATACCGGAACGTAAAAGATCATGACATCACGAAAGCACCTGCACCAGCCGAATACCAGGTATGGGGAAACGCCCCCGTCGCCCCTGCCCTGCAGGAATACTTCCCGGAAATAAAAAAGGTGACACGCTTCACCAGCCCTAATACCTTATTAATGGAACAAAACGGCGTGCGGTTCCAGGAAAAAGGAATTGTAATGGCAGATTCCACCACCTTCGACATATTCAGCTGGAAAATGCTGTCGGGTAATCCTAAAACAGCATTAGTAGCCCCCTATAGTATCGTGCTCACCAAAAGTGTAGCCAGAAAATACTTTGGTGACCGGGATGCCGTAGGCCAATCATTATTGGCAGATCATAAGGAAACATTACTGGTGACCGGTGTAATGGAAGATTTGCCGCCGAATACACATCTGAGTTTTAATGCGCTGATCTCCATGAGCACCTTTATGAAATGGCGGCCGGAGATATTTAACCAATGGGGATACATTGATTTCTATACTTACTTCCTCATTCCACCACAGACCAACATCCACAATCTGGAAGCGCGGATTCCTTCATTTGTCAATAAGTATTATGCAAAAAATGATTTAGATAATTACACCATTGCATTTGAACCTTTGCAATCGGCCTACCTGCATTCCAGTGCCCAACGGCAACCTGGTGCTACCAGCAGCATGTCAAATATTTACATCTTTTCCATTGTGGGCATATTCATCCTCCTGATTGCCTGCATCAACTTTGTCAATCTCTCCACTGCCCGATCTATGGAGCGGGCCAGGGAAGTCGGCGTTAGAAAAGCAGTAGGCGCCCATCAGAATGGATTGATATACCAATTCCTCACAGAAGCTACATTAATATCCCTGATGGCGGTGATCATAGCCATAATACTTGCGTTGCTGTTGCTGCCATACATGCGTGAAATAGCGGGTAAACCCATTACTTACTCGGCGCTGTTATCCTGGCGGATACTACCTGCCCTCATCGTGCTACCTTTCGTACTGGGATTACTGGCCGGCAGTTACCCTGCATGGGTACTTTCCAGTTTCAGACCGGTAGAAGTACTGAAAGGGCAATTCCGCTCATCAGGTAAAGGTATTGTACTGAGAAAGACCCTCGTAATTGTGCAGTTCAGTCTCTCCGTAGGATTGATAGCAGGTACTATGATCGTGTATTCCCAATTGAAACATCTCAGGCAACATTCCCTTGGGTACAGGCAGGACCAGATGCTGGTGATTGATTATGGTGGAGACTATAGTGTGAATATGTCTATTGAAACCATCAAAGCCATTCTGGCCAGCAACAGTGCCGTCACCAGTGTATCTGCTTCCAGAGCAGTACCCGGCGATTTCTTTCCAAATGGCACCACCTTTATTGAATCCACTACGGGTGACATGAAAATGGAGACACCTGCCTTATATGAAGTTGATTTCGACTTCATTCCAACTTATGAAATAAAGATGGCTGCTGGTAGGGCCTATTCCAGAGCATTTCCGGCAGATACGGTACAATCACTCATCATAAATGAAGCTGCTGTCAAGCAATTCGGATATGCTGATCCGGCTAAAATAATCGGGAAGCGCTTTGAACATTGGGGACGTACAGGCACGGTGGTAGGTGTCGTAAAAGACTTCAATTACATCTCCCTCCACAAACAGGTTGAACCGCTGGTGATCAGAATAGCGTCGTTTGATACATTCAACAAAATCTCACTCCGGGTGAAAACCGATAACATGACAAAGACCATTCATGAACTGGAACAAACATGGAATACGACGGTACCGGGCCATCCATTTTTATATTCATTCCTGGACGAATCATTTAACGAACAATACCAGCAGGATGCCCGCTTCGGCGAGTTATTTGCAGCTTTTGCCATCCTGACAATATTCATTGCCTGCCTTGGATTATTTGGACTTGCCACTTATGCTACAGAGCAAAGAGTAAAAGAAATTGGCGTACGCAAAGCTTTAGGGGCTTCAGCCATGAATATAGTGACATTATTGTCTTCGGACTTTGTCAAACTGGTGATGATCGCTATTGTAATTGCCACACCTTTAGTATGGTGGACGATGCAGCAATGGCTGGCGGGTTATGCATACCAGGTAACTATACAATGGTGGATGCCGGCGCTGGCCGGGGTATTGGCGATAGTGACGGCATTGCTCACGGTGAGTGTGCTGTCTTTCCGTGCGGCGTTGATGAACCCAATAAAAGCATTAAGAACAGAATAAAAAATAAGAAAAAGTAATCGGGGATATTGGATAAAATGAAATTGTATGCGCGTACGCACCATGTCCCCGATTCAACAAAAAACTAAAACGATATTTTGAAAAGTACTATTCAATTGATATTTCCTTCAAAAATAGTAAATACAAAATGTACAAGCGATATAGTTGTAAACGAGGAGATCTGGAAGGATGAATACTTCAACTCTTTTATCAACATCGTAAAAAAGAATTTCCGGCAATTGAATTGTAACAAGAAAGGACTCCTTTTGCAAGAAGTCCTTTCTAAAAATTCGGGTGGATAATGGGCCTCGCCCCTACTGCAAGCGCTCTACATAGCTGCACTACGTCCCGTTTTCGGGAACCCATTAAAAAAATATCGGGGATGCAGAAGTAATTAAATTTCTATCTTTTTTTCTCACCCCCTCCCATATTTAAAAGCTACTATCTGTTAATTCTCTTCAGCAGTAGCCGGACTAATCACATTCTTTACTTCCACGATAGCATTCGCCGGAAACCCTCCTTTCTTTGCATGTTCTTTTATCAACTCTTCATTCTCCGCCTTATATATGCAATACAGTTTATTCCCTGTCACATAACTCTGAATCCACTCAATCTGAGGGCCTATATCCTTCAACACCTTACAGGAAGTTTGCGAAGCCGCCTTCAGCTGTTCTGGTGTAAACTGACCGATACCCGGTATTTCCCTTTCTATTACATACGTTTTCATAACTGGTTTTTTGGAGTTTGTAGAATTGTTATTAACTGTTTGTGCATTGCCTGTAATGGCCAATAAAATGAATAAAATAAAAATTGGGGTACTGTAATGAATGAACTTTTTCATATCAATTGTTTAATTTTGTTTTGATCTGCCAAAGATAAATCGAACAGTACAGACGTATGTATAACAAATCGTTCAATAAATATCAATATTCGAACAGCATACAACAAATCATCCAGGAACTAGTACAATTCAACCAACCAGGTCAAGATAATCCATTGGAAGGATCTTATAAGTACTTTTAAAACACCTTGTAAAATAAGATGGGCTCGTAAACCCTGCATCATAGGTTATTTGGGCTATACTATACCGCTTCTCTTTCAACAACGCTTTCGCCTTCTCCAGTCGGAACTCTTTTAATAATAAATTAGGTGATAGTTTTGTGAGCTCAATTGTTTTTCTATATAACTGGGATTGACTCATCACCATTGCTGTGCAAAATTCACTGACCGTAAAATCAGCATTCTTCCAGTTAGCTTCCAATGTATTAAATAGCTGTTGCAGCAACACTTCATCAGGTGGAGAAAGATGAAAAATATTTTGACAATGATCTTTAATGGCCATTTCTTTCACAACAGATGCAATGGCGATGCGGGTATCATGCGTGATAAAATTTAGTAGCCGGGCAAACTGTATGGTGTCGCCAAAAAGATGATTGTGTGTGGCAATGGGTTCTCCCCCATTGATACTGATTTTCAGGCCCACCTCGTATGGTACGGCCTTATGTATAGCATTCGCGCAGGCAATGGCATTAGATGCTGAAGTAAAAGAGGCAATGAAATCAGTACCGGGATATTGCACTTCACGACCATCGAAAGTGGCGAGGTTTTGCCTGATCAGGCTCGTACAATTGTGCAATAAATCATTCGCTTTTGCAATGCCTAATTCATGGCGGAGGAGGATAGGGTCTTTTATGATCGCTAGCAGAATGATGCGAAACGACGGATCTGTAAATACCTTTAACCCATCTTCTGAAACGGTTGCATGGTGGGGATCATATATCCGGCCTAAAAAAGATGCTACCAGGTCGCGGCTTACTTCAACAATCTTGTGTGGTATTAGTCCATGTGCTTTGTTGTGCATGGAGATGACTGCTTCTTTATCCGGTGCTTCAATGAGGCAGAATACGTTTTCCCTTTCCTCATCGATCCAGTAGGTCATACAGCTGCATGCATGGTCCGCCTGCAATAGCATGTCCTGCCGATGCGCTTCGGCGACATCCCTGGCTTTAACGCCGGGAATAATATGAATATCCATAAATAATGGCATAAGACAATTTCGTTGGGGTGGCGAAATGCTGGTTGAGTGTTCGAACGATCGTGTATTGTACAACAAGTTACTTTAAGTTCTGCTTTTCAGCAAAAATCCTTGCAATTGGATTTTATGGGTTTCTTTTGTAATATGGCAGTCTAAAGCAATGATCGATTACCTGAACAGGACAAGCATGAGAACGACACCAGATAGTTCACCCGGGAAGGAAGACTACTGGATGCATATATACGATTCCAAAGTGTATAAAATAACGATGGAAGTAAATAAGGGAAATGCCACCTTTTTCGTAAAAACAGGTAAGCAATCATTCCAGCTGTAGTTCTTTAGATGTTTCATTGCCAGCCAGGTCCACTGCCACAGCTACAATCCTGCCGCCTGGCGGCAGACTGGTCGCTTTATAATACCAATCCACGCCATTCCGGCCTAAAATAGCTTTCCCTCTCTCCTGTAGACTGCCTTCGGCATCTATGATGTGAATGTCCACTTCTGCTACCCTGAATTCGTCTTTTGCTGTCACTACTACATCTGTCGCTTCCAGCCGGATATTCTGCACCTCTGGGGACTTAAAAGCATCCTTTACTGCCATGTTATAAGCATTTTGCCCGGGGCCTGCCAAAGACTTATAATAAGCCTTCAGCTCAGGGTCCTGTAGAATTGTCCGCGCATACGCCGCTGCAATTTTCATTTTATACCTGGCTTCCAGTTGCTTCTTTGTCGGCTTTTTCTTTGACGGACCGCGTTTTTTCGCCATGATAATCTGGCCGTTCCTTTCGTAAATAGTGAGTTGATCGCCGAGGGTTCCACGGACGAGTTGGAGGAGCATGTTATTTATAACAATAGCCATAAAAATTGATTTGGGGGTTACAAGGGCAATGTTAATGCATAGGTCGGAACTTCGGTGTGACTATATTACCAATTGAGTACTAATACATCACTATATCTGCACCTCAATATCGAATTGATATAGAAGTGTAGTTTTAATGTACGGATGGTGTACTTATGGAAGTATAGTCACACCGAAGCTACATAGGAAATGAAAGAAATAATTATACCTGCGCAAAAAGACTGCGCATTTGGGGTATACCTTTGTTTTATCAAATTGAAAGTGTCGTAGTTAGAGTTACTTCGTTAGGGATCAGGGGGTCACAGGTTCGAGTCCTGTTCGCGCTGTAAAAAGCGCGATAGCGTAGTGGTAGCGCACCTGATAGATATACTCTGGCGTATTTTTACCTTACAATTCCAGGATCGTCTTATTTTTAAGGCGATCCTTTTTACATTATGAAACTTCAATTTTAAAAGTATATTTACGGAGGGACATCACTGTAGTTGCTCTATATCAATGAATAGATATTCCTTCGTGGAAAAACTTAGACAGCCTTTATTTGGGGTCTATTAGTATCGGCATCATTGCCGGGAGCTATCATCACAGGAACGGGCATGCTTTCTTAGCTATTGTAGCCAGTGGAAATAATAATCAGGATTAAAATAAACAACGTTATATGTCTGCCAGAATTCTCATACCCATCTTATTGGCTTTTATACTTACAGGTTGTCATAATCGCCAGCGATTGAAGGATCGTCCTCAGCAAGAAACGACGGTACCGATTGAGACGCCAAAATCATTGGAGGACAAAAGCGATTTTTCATTTTCAAAACGCGGGGGAAGTAATGTAGTTGAGAGCCTTTATGAGGAACTGGTGAGCCAAGATGAAGCATTAAAGAGATTAGAGGATCAAATTGATGAACTTAATAAAAGTCAGCGGGATTCAACTGAATCATTTTCCAATTTCAACCAGAAAATACAGTCATATTATCGGATAGCCGATAGTGATGCTACGGAAATTAAAGATTCGGTATTGAGCGAAAAGATAAGACTTCTGGTGGCAGGTAGTTTGGCGAAATATAATACACAGGTTAGTAAGCATAATGAATTACTGAAAACTATTGGGGCAAAAGAAAGCGCGATTGCAGATCTGCATAAGGCGGTGAAAATTGTGACTACATTAGCAGTTATTGAAAAATATCAAAAGGGCAATATGCCAGATACAAAACAATTGAGAGGGTATGTTCAGAAACAGGACAAGACTATTCATCTGGCGGATACGTTGTTAAACAGATAAGAGAGCTTTATATTATAATTCTTCTTCAGCGTAATCGATCAAGGTCTGATGTAGAATGGCCTTCAACTCATCATCAGATTTATCTTTATAAAGAATTGGAATCATTTCTGTCCAATGATATTTGGCTTCAATATTCAGCTTCTTCTGAAACCATAATGTCATTTTTAATAAGATTTTGGTATCATTAGCGGCTTCCAAACCTAACAAGAATCCTTTAATATATGTCTTATATGTATCATAACCTGGATTCTCTAAAAAAATCATTTTGGGTCTATCACGCAGGACCCTGGCAATTTCTGCAATAGAAGTTTTTATATCCATATTCTTAATGCATATCTATAATCAATGATGTGGATTATGGCAACAACTAATTATAAAGTTTACCAAATTAATCATTGTTGTCCGATTAAAATTGTAAAATAATGGCTCCAAATCCTTACTGTACTGGGTTACATCGACTTTTAACAACTCGATACTCCCCTGGATTTTGAAATAACGCATTTTTAGCTTGAATTCCTTATCCAGCAAGGTTTGGGGTCTATTTTAACGAGATTTTATTCGGACAACAATGATTTATTATATTGATTTACGTGTCTCTAAGTTTGTTTTTTCTTCATTTAATTTGCCAAAATAGAATTAAGAACAGTAGAATTAAATTGCGTTTTCCCTGATATTAGGCTGTTATTATATCATACTAGGTAAACCCACTTAATCATTTTCAATATAATCCGGGGGGCAATGGACCACATTTCTTTCTTATGATTTTAAGATAGCTTGAATCATAAATAAGAGCCACTGGACTATCTAATGGCGGAGACACATCTGTTAACTTGCCGGTTTCCAAATCAAGGTTTAATAACCCTGCTAATGAGCTATCACTATTGCTGCAGTGATAAATCTTTATACCTAATGCGGAGTCACCAGGTTCACTAACATGTATTCTATAGTCTGACAGAGATGATTTTGAATCCGGGTGGTAATTGCTTGTCTGAAACATTAAATTTAGTGCTTGATCACATTCCATGACATCGTCTGCTCCAAATGTTCCACCTGTAACATCTGCTGCCTCTTTGCTTGAATCAATCTGGCTAGATGCGACAATTGTACTATCGCTTTCCTGAGCAGCTTTATTATTATTAGAAAATTCATTACATGCCAAAAAAATAATGCAAAAAAATAAAAACCAACATTTATTCATATAAATTCAATTTACTTATAAAAGTTACTTAATTCCCATTACCATCCGCCTTAATCAAAGAATCAACGATTTTAGTACTATTTTTCTCTACTGTATTTTTATAATTTGTATGTTCGGGTTCTTGTGATGCACCCCAATTTGCCCAATCACCATTATAACGTTGAATATACTCAACCTTATACATCATAGCTCCTACTACTGATGGAAAAATTATAAAAGGCTTGGGGTAACTTGTTACTTGTTTGTTTCCGCCATGCCCACTCATGCCTGGACCTTCATACAATGGATTAAGACCTAAAGGTGTAAACTCAGGATATCTCTTATATAAATCTCTACCGGCCCATCCGTAATAAGGGGGCTCATTTTCATGTCCTTTCTGTGCTTCCATTCCTCCTGTACCTGTTGCACGATATTGCGCTGATGTAAAGGGGCCATATCCGTATAATTTATGGTTTCCGGTCGTAGTCTCTGTCCTATACATTTTTTCAACAATTTTAGCCATATCAGGTCCATGAACCTGTAAGATAAATTTCAATCCAGCTACTCCATCACTATAGTCAAACTTCCCGTGTTCATGTCCAGTTGAAAATGAGGGAGTGGCAGATAGAGCCGCTTTGTCTCGGTCAACAAAAGGAGAAGGACGAGAGTAATTAGGTAACAAACTCAACTTCCTCTCCATCTAAATCTATGCCTTGAATTGGCGTATAAAAATTCCCAAATCTTTTAAGGTATCTGCCGAACAATTTTTCATACGCTTACCATTTTAATTTGTATCTGTTTAAGACCAACTATATCCCAAGCTAGAATCTCCACCAGGCATAAACAACCCTACATCTCTGGCATTTGTATGATAAATAGAACTTGGAGACCATGAAAATTTTCCAACAATGATCTTACAGATTTCCGCCAATGAAAGACTTTATTTGACCCATAGTGCCCCATCCTTCAAATCTATCGAATGAGGAACATTATTTCCAAAACGATCTTTAACATACCCTTCTGCTTCTGAATTGCCAAGTTCATATGCCTCAGTAAATAATAGGTCCCCAGAACATATGTCAAAGAATCATAAGTTTTTAGATGTTCTGGGCATCCCACCTCGTTATTAATTTCGTAACAATCAAGGCATGCACGTGCATTCTTGTATTTATTGCACATAACTTGAGCATAGTAAAGCAAAGCCCAACGGTCCATGCGTTTAAAAGAAAGCTCAAGCGCAAGCTTTCCATAAGATATGGAATCACCATCTGCCAAAACATTATGTTGCCAACCATAAATGCTATCAACAATTATCCCCCCTCCACTTTGAATAGTATTATCTTTAGAACTATTACCAGCTCTGCAAGCACAAAGTAACAAAAAGAGCCACCATGCATTTTTCATAGAAAATTTATTTTTGAATATCCAATTTTATGTCTTCGGGGACACTTGGGTTTTATTCTCTTCATCCGCCTTCTTCTGATCAACATCTTCCTGGCCTGGATTAGGCTGAAGAAAAGCAAATGGAACTCTATTAATAACCCTTCCATTTTTAATAAATACAGAGATAAGAAGAATGTTTGTGAGCACAAACCACAGATAAACAATATATTAAGCAGAAATCCAGGTTTATATCTAAGTTAAAAAACATGAAACAACTACATCTGCAGCAGCTAAAAAACAAAATGATGGATGGAGATCTTAATAGTTTTTCTTCAATAATCTTTGTTTGCCATGTTACCATGCAATGCCGGAGAATAAAATACTTCATAGGTTAAAACGTGAGTCAGCAAATAGTTACCTTTCATTTTATTTCGGTTCATTTTCAGTTGCTTTAGGGAGAGGTTGATCTGGAGCATCATGATGAAATGTATCTGTTGCAGCTTTCCCATTTTCCTCATCTGTCATCGCACCATCCTTCATCGTAAAGTTCTTCTTACATTCTATACAATAACCGATCTTTTTAGCATTCACTCTCAGTATGGCTGGAATTGCATCATTCGCATTACCTCCAATCTTTTCAATGATTGCTATACCTGAAGGCCGTTTTCCATCTGGTTTGCCAAGATCACCTGGCTGCGCTGTCAGTATAAGCTCCAGGTCGGCACTAAATTCATTGAAATCAATCACAAAGACCTTTGCTTTAGGGTTCATCTTGTTTCCATATCCTTCTTCCGGGTCTTCGCCAGAACCAAAAACAATAAGATTAACGGGTAGGTAGCACTGCTGTCTGTTTACCTTCTTCGGAGGATCAGGTAAGAAAAATGCTCCTGCTGTCTTTATGATCATTTCTTCTGTACCATCTTTCTTTATATTTGTTTCAGAAGTAACAATTGAATACAGCTTACCATCTCCTAACGGTCCTGCAAATTGATAAGGTTTACCATTGATAAACCATCCGGCAGCTTTACTCTTATCTTCAATCGTTCTCATATCCTCCTTTACCAATTTTCCATCTTTATATGTTTTAAAGATCTCAGTTCCATAATACTGCGATTCTGCACCATCCAGATCGATGTTGGCAATCGGGCTATTACTGGCAAATTGATAGGATGACAATGAAGGGAAATTACGGGTCAACGGATCCACACTCAAAAACCTCCCCACCCTCGGATCATAAATCCTGAAACCATAATCCTGCTCATTCCCCTCTCCCTTCACCTCATTATCATTCTCCTTCCCATTAAACCCATACCTATACCCACTCATAGCCACGCTACTACTTCCACTATCTAAGCCACACGCTGCCATCCGCAATCAACGCTTTAATCACATCGCCAACACCACTTTCAAAACCAGTGTTGAAATCGATAGATTCTGTCCGATCAATTTATTCAAGTTAAAAAAAATCGTATTTATAAGGGCTCCTATTACACCATTTCATACAAGCTGTATATTTTTAAATAGTAGTATATGTATTAGCAAAAGTCCAATTATCACTTATTCTGTGCTTTTAAAATTACATCCTGCAAGCAAAGAATCTAACATCTTTTTGTCATACCGTAGAATAACAGGTGCATCTGGATCCTTTGTAATATCTGTTAATTCCTTCCGCCTCAAATCTAAACTCATCCAACCTACCGTCAAATTTTGACCTTGTTTACTCTCCACCTTTATTGCGACAATACTATCTGCCACTTCATCAACAGAAACAACAAGATTGCTTTTTTCAAATGCAGATTCAAACGAGCTGGTTTGAAAAAGACGATTTAATAGTTGATTACAATCATCTGTTGTAAATTGCCTCAGTTCATGGGATTGAATAGCTCCTTTTACCGAATCTTTCTTGTTATAAACTATTGTTGTACTTGAATCCGACTCATTTTTTTTTACATCACCGTTTCTACACGATATTATTCCAGCGAATACGACCAAGGATGCCAAAATGATTTTTTTCATAATTAAATTTATTAATTTTTATTTCTTGTCAATGTTGATTGTTGTTGTTGTTGTTGCTTGTCATATTCTATTGTAAGTTCCCTAACAATTTGAGGTGTAATTCCACTCAAAGTCTTTTTATAATTCTCTTGTACTGAAGGTGTAAGGCCTGCCCATCTCTCATAATGTCCATTATAACGTTCTATATAGTCCGCCTTTAGCATCATACCCGCTGTAACTGAAGGTAAAATGACAAATGATTTAGGATGATCTGTTACTTGTGCATTACCTCCTTTACCGCTCATTCCAGGTCCCTCATAAGCTAGCCAGATGCCTGTCGGTGTAAATTCGGGATATTTCTGGAAAATCGATTTGTCCCAGCCATAATAAGGAGCATCGTTTTCGTGCCCATCTTTTGCTTCCATCCCTCCTGTACCTGTATGTTTATATCCTCCTGATTTGAAATGACTTGTCTCTAATCTATACATTTTTTCCACGATTGCAGCCCTATCTGCTCCATACTTGTAAAAAACTGCATTCAAGCCAATTCTCGCATCATCAAGTGTAAACTTACCCGGTGAGTGGCCAGAGGAAGAAGTAGTTACGTTTTCATGATTAATAAAAGGACTTGGACGGGCTTCGTAATGATAGTTCCCTTGGGCATCAATTGTCCGATATTTATGGATTTCGATCGTTGCCCAATTGACCATACCTGTTATTCCGTAATTTGTCTCAACCTTATATAATGGACTACTATTCTGCGTCGCATGATAATAGGTAACAAACTTAACTTCCTCTCCGTCTAAATCTATGCCTTGAATTGGCGTATTGCTGGCAAATTGATATGGTGTTAGCTCTGGATATGATTTGGTCAATGGATCCACACTTAAAAACTTTCCAACCCTCGGATCATACACCCTCATTCCATAATCCTGCTCATTCCCCTCTCCCTTCACCTCATTATCATTCTCCTTCCCATTAAACCCATAACGGTAAGAACCACCGGTAACTACAGAACTCCTCCCCGGCATTAACATACCAAACGGATAATATTCCTGGCTGGAACTCATAGTTGGCTCATAATGATCTACCAAAATCCCATCCGTTGAGATACCTACCCTACGATCTGACACCGTAGATAACACATTACCCAAATGATTACTTAACTCAAAGAACTTCTCTCCACGGCTAAAATTAATATTTATTCCTGATCCTAATCCTGTCATATTTACTCCGGGTAGCACATTCCCATCTTCCACATTGACTTTCACTGCGTTAATTCCCAATCGGCTGCTTCCGTACAAATTTGCCGCTGTCCGACTCAGGGACCCATTGTTAACAGTACTTTCGCCTTTCGTATAGATACTCATCACATTACCCGTAGCATCACGTACATACCACGTCTTTACACCATTCACCCGCTTACTGATCCTGTTCCCTCCAACATCATAAGTACCACACCTTGCCTGCTGATCCTGTTATTATTATCCAGCGTATAAACTGTTTCTGTAAGCGCATAGCCTCCGGCATCAGGTATATACAGGTTCATACCATTTTCCTTTTGTAGTATAAACTGTTTCACCAGTATGAAACAGTTTATACAGCTGAATAGAATAATTATAAAAGGATTAATTCATGAGTTGGATGTACTATCTATCTACAGGTTCTAACTTCCCACTAAAAAACACATCTACATAAAACAATTGCCCTACATCCGAGAGAGGCACCTCAATAAGATAATTTATTCTACAAACATTCTTACCAATCTCAATATTATTAAATAGCAAGGCTCCGTAATCAAACAATTCATAATGATTGTTATTAATTAAGGTTTTCGAAAAAACTGATTTGCTGATTGTAGTATCAACGAGAATACTATCATTCGTTTCTATACGAATAGAGGATTCAAAGTTGTTAGATATAAATTTTTTCATACCTAACAACTTAACATATATTTCAGGTACAATTAATGAACTATCAAATAAGCAATAATGCCTGAAAGTTAGATGAATATTATCAACACCTCTTTTTAAAACAGTATCAATTGTAATAGTATCCTTATATCTGTGGTTCCAGGATTTTATTAACTCATCAGCATTCACCGGGTCAGGTATTTCTTCCTGAGAAGTTATACTGTCCTTACTTCTGACAGTATCTGCATCCAGTTTTTCATCCTGATCAACTTTAACTTTATTTGCACTATTGCAACCAATGATTAAAAAACAAAACAAATAGAATGTAATTTTCATAAAATATTATTTGGATGGCGGAGGGCTATAGATTTTACTTCTGTAAAGATTTACCTGACGCATATACACATTATAAAGAGTCTGATTTCCGGACTTTAACGCTCTAAAAGCTCCCAGGGCAGATACTTTTAAATTAGCATAATCACTTATCTCAGGTTTGTTGTCAAAAGTCAACATTTTATGAATGAGACTATTTCCATACAGACCTGCATTCACCTTTTTTACAGGATCAGGTATCATATCAAATTTCAAATAGCCAGATATATGTTTGGCATAATAATCCTTTCCATCAAACAATCAGTGTCAGTGCAGCAGATATTCATGACTCAGTAGGTAGATTTGACTTATTGTGGAGAATAGAAAAAAATAGTTCAAGAATGAAGCTAATTCGTACTGACATGGCCTACAGGGGTGAATTCAGTGATACTGTTGAAAATTACTATAAATGGAATATAGAAATAACTCAGAAACCGCCGACAGTAAAAGGTTTCGTTCCACAAACAGGCAGGTGGAACGATCATTCGCATGGCTGAATTTTTTCAGAAGGTTAGATAAGAATCATGAAAGGCTACCTGAATCATCTGTTGCATTCATTCAGGTAGCTTTCATTAATTTACTTCTAAAATGAGGCGGTCGGAAATTTAAACATGTTCTAATTCCTCAAATACTTCTCCCCTCAACATCATTATATTTTATCAGGTAGAATATCTACACATCTTATTAAACTCATATGCAACTTTTCCTGAAACATTATACCTTCAATGAATATAGGGTTGCTTACTGGAATGATTACTCCGATTATAAATTTCATCTGGTCTGATCAAAATATATTAAAACACCTGCATTAATGACAATTAGCGCTGATAAGATAATACTTAATTTTTGACCCAACTTGATTAGTTGGATTTTCCTTTTCAATTTCTTATCATTTGGATACTCATTAACTAATTTATTAAAATCAATTTTCTTAAAAAACCAATCGCCATCCAAAAAAGATAAATAACTATGTATTGTCATACTATTGGATTTATCAATCCAGCTATAATATACTATTTTTTTGTTAATTATAACTATCTGTATAGCTATAATAAAAAAAATAGAAATTAGTATTACGGTAACCCCTAAAATTTTAAACATACTATTTATTATTATTACTATTATCTATAATTGAAGTAGTTAATCCTCCGGAAAGCTTCACTTCAACCCCCAATAGGTAGGCTATTTTTCCATAAAAAATGTTAACCTTTTTATCAGTAACAACCCCCTGGTCATTCATGGCAGCAGAAAAACTTGAAATACCAAGCACTGATATATTTCCCTCTGCACTCCAATCTTCGTAACCATATCGAGTTCCTTTAAATGATTGAGAAACGCCTGCTCCAATCCACGCATATTTGGCAGAAAGACTCTGGCTGATTTCAACATATCTGTCATGACTATTCTGAGACTCCTGAAATGGATAAGATATATTTGGATATGACCATTCATTACTTTTACCCCATTGTTTTTCAATGCTGGCTCCAAAAAGTTTTACAGCCGCAAGATTAATTTCATAGCCACGTTCAATATTTCCTACTTTCCATTCCATACTCTTTTGTGCTCCAAAAGTAAAATTAACCTCCAATTTAAGTGACTTAGCAGAATTTACCGGATCAACAACATTATCCATCATCCAACGCTTAGTTTCATCTACAACACGATTCGTTCCCCAATCGAAAACCCGCTGGTTTTTTATCACTACTTCGCCAATTAAACTCTCATTTCCTTCATTAGTTTCCCTCGAATCAACTCTTTTACTAACAAACCATTCATTTGCATGTTCATTATCTTTTGCCCTTCCTATCTCGCCTCCATGGATCAGTTTGTAAAGGCTTGCCCCAAATTTGGTTTTAAAATTACCATATGGATCGGTATAACTGACCGGATTATTTCCGTTTACAGCATATTGGCTTACTCCTACCGTATAAACAGGATCTAAATTCCATCTTCTACCAATTCGTGAATCATATTCCCAGAATTGAGCAGTATAACTATTCCCATTAATATCCAAATCCTTCTCCTGCCCATTATATCCATAACGATAGCCCCCGGCAATACTCATTCCTCCTCCAATGCCTCTACCTGGCATGAACATACCAAATGGAAAATACTCCTGTGAAGATAGAAGATATGGTTCATAATGATCTATATTAGTTTCATCCAAGGACACACCTATTTTACGGTCAGAAACTGTAACTAATACATTTTCAAGATGATTACTCAGCTCATAGAATTTTTCACCTCTGATAAAATTAATATTTACAGCATACCCTAACCCTGACATATTCGTAGAAGACAAAGTACCTTTGTTTTCTACATTGACTAACTCTGAGTTAATCCCTAATCGATTGGTTCCGTAAAGATGTGCTTCCATCTGGCTTAAGTATCCATTGTTAACCGTACTGTCGCCTTTCGTATAGATACTCATCACTTTACCTCTAGCATCACGTACATACCATGTCTCTACTCCATTCACCCGCTTACTGATCCTGTTCCCCAAAGCATCATAAGTATAACTGATCTCACTTCCATTCGATTTCTTAATCCTGCTTATCTTCCCATACAATGTCCAGTCTATACTATCAATTCCAGCTCCCTGATCTGATATCAGATTGCCGATTGCGTCATATTTATAATTCCCTGCTGTTTGACCATCTATATCATTTTCATAATTAGATGCTCCCACAGAATCATACACAAAGTCCAGCTGATTTGTCCCTGTCTTATATGTATATCTCAGAGAATCCATCCCTAACGGCGTGCCCGCAAAACTATGATTACCATTCCGCCGGTAGCTAAGAATATTACCATTCGCATCATAACTCACCCGTTCCTTGAAGTCATCCAATACCTCCGGTTCCCATATATTCGTATTGGTATTCAATCCTCTTGATACCTGCATGCCCGTTAGCCGGTTCAGTACATCATAGCTATAATTGGATTGTAACGGTGTACCTACTGAGGGAAGATTTTGGCTAATGGCGGAGATATTCCCATTAAATAAAGGCTTCAGGTTCGTGCCGGATGCAAAAGGGTGGACTGTGCCTATAGGCGAATAGTCCCTTCCACCATAATAATGTAATGCAAATCCAAATACATCTTTTGCCACCTGCGATCCACTACCACCATCGCCTCCCGGATCATAACCAGGGGTCACCGCTGTACTATTCACCCCTTTTAACCAGCCCTGAACTGTATATGCATAATCTACTCCCTGTACCTGTTCCTGACCTAAAACCATCCTACCTAAAGGACCATGCTTATAATACTGGTAATATGCATCATTATCCCAATTAATACTATCATGACTCGTTTCTACATTTGTTAACCGGTTCTGCGCATCATAGCTATAACGGTGATAGAAAGCATCCTGCCGACCCGGCTGATATCCTGTTTCATTCACCTTTCCACTGATCAGATCATAGCCATATACCATCTTCTTAAACCGGTTATCACTCTCCTGCATACCTCCCTGCTTATAATCCTGCAATAATGTATCAACATTCCCATGCACATCATAGCTATAAAATGTGGCTGTCGCAAAACCCATCGTATCCTGAGCTGCAGCATCATTGAATAATGCCGTCCAGGATACCCTGTTGCGAAGATTCCCTGGGGTTAGGTATAACTGAGATAACGAGCTATACGCTACATCATATGTCGTTTTCGTAATCTGTTTACGCGAATTATTCGCTGCGGCCAACCAGTCTGATAACAATGCTGTATCCCGGCTGATGAAATCATTCATTACTGCAGCACTCATCAGCTCTCCGACTTCATTGATCCTACCCAGTGCATCGTAGGTCGTATAACTGTACTTATTATCAGGGCGCTGCTTTGCATGCTGCGATAATGAAAGACGGCCCAAACGGTCGTACCAAAAATGGCTTACCCCTCCATCAGGTGATACCTGCGATACTACCTGGTTAAGCGTATTATAACGGTACTGCGTAGCCATCGTATGTGCTGGCACCAATGTGATCCCCGCTGCCCTGGCTGCCCTTACCCTGTTCACCCAGTCAGTTGAACGATCTATAACTACACCTGCCGGTGGAATGGTCTTTATAAGATTCCCCGCCTGATCATAATAGTAAAGTGTATAATGATACTCACTCGTACTATACGTCACGGTAAACACCTCCTGCTGACCTCCCGCAATTGCCATCGCCAGGTAATCGGCATCAAAACTGCCATTCAGGGAATCCTTGTAGGAATTATAGATCTCGGTTCCCTTACTGACTGCAAAGAACTCATTATCCGTACAATTTGTGACACTATTCACAGCCACTGTTCCAAACACCGGTGTCGCATTGCCGCATAATAACGGTCCACCATAGAGTGTATAACACGAATCACCTACAATACAACCGCTCGTATAATGAACCGTACCTGCATCACTGGTACTCGTATTAAAGTCCGTTACATTGCTGACCGATTTGCTCCTATAGGTATCCCACGTCGCTTTTGTATTTGTATTGATCACTACGCTGTCATCTGCATTTACAAAGAGACTATCACTACAGCCTATCTTCCCCGTATAGTGGCTTATCATTAACACCCCATTATTCCCTATATTCCCCGCTGATGCATAATTGCCGTCAGGACGCTGTATTACTGAACTCAATTCCACGGCAGTATCCAACCTTATCAACTCTGACCATTCCAGGTTATTATCCTTATCTACTTTCCGCCATATCACGCTTTCTATACCTGAGGATACGCTCTCTACTGCTACATATCCACTATCCTCTGTCGGGTACAGCGGCATAGACTGCACCAGGTTATCTCCTGATATCTTCCCAAACTCTTTATAATAAAGCACACTTCCCACTTCATCAATCCCCATCACAAGATGATGGTTCTCCGTCGTGGATACTCCATACCCCGTAATATTGAACATATAACCATACGGCTTCTTATAGATCTCCCCTCCAAAACTGGAGACCCAGCCATTAGTATGGTTCCGGTAATAACGCTTTGTTGATATTTGTGACCCGGTGGACAGATCCATTTTAAGAACGAACGTCTCAAAATATGGAACGGCATACGTGCTTCCCAGTACTACAAGTGTATCATTGTTCTGTAACAGACTGTAGCCTTCCTCTCCACTGCTGTTACCTATTTGTTTTACCCATAATGCATTGCCTGTGCTATCAAGCAAACCTACTATAAAGTCTGCTACCGTATTGGCAATGTTGTATTTGCCGGTAAATGCATAACCGCCACCTGTCGTCTGGATGATATCTGTACCTACCTCCCCATACGTCGTCGCATATTGCACGGATCTGCTCCAGGAGACGATCCCTCCACTATCCAGCTTGACTATATATGCACCCTGTACATAAGAGGCGCCACTCGTTCTCCCTATTGCTATAAATCCCCCATCTGACGTCTTTCTTACCTTCAAAAAGTAATCATCCAGTGATCCCCCATAACGTTTCGCCCACAATATATTCCCCAGTGAGTCTGTCTTTACCAGGTAAGCATCCGTATCAGGGTCCTGGTCCGTAGAATCTGCGACTGTCTTTATACGGCCCGCCAGCAAATAACCCCCATCCACTGTGCTGATCACATCACTAAACATCGATGTACTGTCACTCGCATAGACATGTAAACCTCCGGTAGGATCTCCTATCTTCTTACAGACTATGCTGTCTTTTGAACTGTATAAGGTACAGGTATCCTCGATAAACGTCAGGTATTCCCAGGCCTGTTTAGAGAAGCCGGTATGAGCGTTCATATAGGCTGCAAACAGGGAATTTACCTGCTGCTGCTTTGTGCTATCCCCTTCTTCTTTTGTTGGTTTTAGTGAAGGATAAGTTGATTTAAAACTGGTATAAAGATCATTGATAGTTGTACAGGATGCACAGGCAGCCGCTGTATTACATTGAATGATCGCAGGGATCGTGATCGCTGGTGTCACATAGGTACAAGCTGCATTGTCAGGATCACAGGCAGACAACAATGCGTCCAGCTGAGACGTTGTTAATGTTGTACTACGTGTACGGTTCAGATATGCGGCAAAAGTTGTATCTGTACTTTTCTTAAAGGAGTTGTATTCTAATTGCAGTGTACTGAGCGTATTACATTCACATGCTGTTGGTTTGGTATAAGTCGTACTTTCTGCATATACTGCCTGTGCATCATATGGAAGCGGCGCTGTTACCAACAGGTAATTACAGTTTAATGTATCCGTAATATTATGGGCAGTGTTGTATTCATCTATAATCGCCTGAAAACTGCTGTATTCATTTGTACTACCAGGTGCTACGGTACTGGATCCCATTACATGGGTCGCATCTGCTCCTGCTTTACAGACAGCCAGCATCTTAGGAATGAATATCTGGTTGATGACCGCTGTATCGTAATACGCACAGGTTTGCAACTGGCTGAGCCAGGTACTTACATAGCTCTGACAGTTGGATGCGTATGTCGCAGCTAAATTCGCAGCTACTGAATCTTTTGCTTTTGTCGAATCACCGCTGGCGATATAACTGATGCCTGAAGATGTTAAAGCCTTTGAATAATCTGTAAAATGAACTGATTTACCAGCGGCGATCAGCTCATTGGTGGTAGCGGTACATTTGGTCAGCTGGATTAAGCTATCCAGCATACGTGTCTTTGTGGCTAAATACAATTCCCTGAATGTACGCCATGCCATATCCAGGTCACCGTCACACATGGTGCTTTCGTTAAATGCACTCGCCATTGTTTTGTAGGTCGCTACGCAATCACTGCTCAGTCCATCACATTTTACACCGATGGTGGATACACTGTACATAGAGATCCCCTTGGTAGTATCAGCAACATCTGAATAGAACTTCAGTTTCTTATTCAGCATAGTTGCCTGTGTAGCTGCCATCGGGTCTATATTAGCTGTGACTGACTTAAATGGAATATTGACATTGCCCGTGGGGTTCAGGAAACCGGAATCCCGCGCAGCAGCGTAAGTATTTACCGCTTCAAATCGTCTATCCCATAGGAGGCTGCTCTCGTAAGACTGGTAAACCAGGAATTTGCAATACTCAGGATGGTATTGCAATAATGAATTTGCCCAGGATGGCTTGAACTTCGCCGAAAAATCTTCTGCACTGAGTGACTGTGGCAATACAAACCCACCTACACTTTCGTCATACACACTATCAACTGTGCCTGTGGAACTCTTGTAGCTAAGAGACTTCAGGCTATAGAGTGGCTCCGAATCATTATCGTCAGAGTAGAAGATGGAATAAATATCACTTGTATCTTCTACATTGGCATACTGACCGGAGGAAGGTGACATATCTTCCAGCATGGCTGTTCTCATCTCATCGACTGGTGAGGTGGTGTTACAAAGCGCATTACAGGCGTCTACGGCCTCATTATAGGCGGTAAGTGCCTCTGCACGATACCCAGCACTGTCCTGGGTCGAGATACCTGCCTTCGTCAGATATTGGGTACGGAAAGCATTCCAGTCACCTACACTATCGCGGCAGGATTGACAATCGGGTACACAAGTTGTATTTACCTGCAGATCACGCTGCTCCTGGATGATTTGGGACAGGGTGGTACACAGGTTACGCAACATAAAGATGCTGTCACGATAATAGGCCATTGCTTCACGATTCACTGTCAAACGCTTCGTGATCATGTAACTACCTTTCTCCAGATTTTGAAGGGTGAAATCGGCCACGAATGATTCGGGCGTTCCACAATTGGCAATGATGGAATCTGCTTTGAAATTATGGTAGGTTACCTGGTAGGGGTTGCCACCAAGGTGTTGGTTGTAAACGTCGTCTGTGATGGTGATCTCAAGATCATATAAGCCATTATAACATACCGTATCTCCATTACAATCTGGTTTACGAAGTACCGGAGGCGTTAAAGTATAGTGAAAATGGTAATCCCCTTTCTGGGTCACCAGTTGGCTATGTGTACTTTCAAGGGTTAGATCTTTGATCGTGTTACTACCAGCCCTGGATAAAGTATCAGTTACTGTAAATGCTATATTGGAAGAAAGATTCTCCAGGTCAGCACTGTCTGCCACGCCAGCCAGCGCAGTCGCCACTGTACGACCATGCATATCTACATAAGAGACGGCCATCTGCCCATTGGCATCCTGCACAGTGTTCTTAAAATAATGAGACTTGTCACCCGCTTCTGTTCCAAACAATACATCCAGGTCATTATCATTAGGTGCATCATAATAATATTTGGTCTCATGGTTGCCTCCCAACCTAAAGGTCTCACCTAGGCCACCCTGCCTGCTGATCCTGTTAGTATTATCCTGCGTATACACTGTTTCTGTAAAAGCATACCCGCCTGCATCTGGTATATAGCGGTTCATGCCTTCATCCTTCTGTGGATTATTAGAAGAATAATACTGGTTGGCACCGCTCTCTGTGGACATCTTTGCAGCACTCGCTGTCAGGAAAGCCTCCGGAGTAGGCAAGGTATCATAATTGCTCTTATCGTATTCTCCATTCAGACCTCTGTTGAAATTGCGGGAATATTTTATTACTGAACTCAATGTAGGAGAAGGCATGACCTGGATCGTTTCACGACCCTGATAGTCATATAGTTTCTCTCCAACAATAGTCGTATTTGTTGTATTATCTTTTGTAACAGTCTGCCGGTTCCTTAGGGAACCATCATAATAAGCTACAACCACATTTCGCTTACCATCTTCTGCAAAACTCACTTTTGAATTCCAGTTCAATGCACGCTGGTGTCCTACAAACTCAAAACTACCCAGTCCACCGCTAAATGCAGAGCTCCAGGGCGTTTCTATCCTGGCGTAACTACCTTTATCCTGCACGGCACGGGCCCTGAAAAACAAAGTACCTTTGCCATCATACAATAATGGAATATTGTATGAAGTACCAGTGATTGTTACACGGGAAGCATTGTTCCTGAATAGTAATACAGGGTTTATTGGATTACCATATTTATTAGCTGCCAGTGCACTGGAATCAACATAGGTCCATTCCAGGTCATATTCATCTGCACCGGTTAGAGCTGGCCAGGTAACAGTCAGTTCATCGGTAGAATCAGTATTTGCAGTGGCAGTAGCTGAAATCGACTGTACAGCATCATTCGTACAATCTAAATGATACGTCACCTGTACATCCATCTCATTGTCCAACAGCAATGAATTCATCACTTTATCATTATCATTGGAAATATTCAGACCCAGTAACTTCAAGGTTACCTGATGCGTATTGTTAAATACAAAACTACTGCGGCTTGTATAAGCAACATTCTTAGAATAATTGATCTGGAGTGATTGGTCTACTGAATCAATCACACTGTCCGGACGTTTATAAATAACACGCACTGTAGCTACTGCATTGAACGTATCAGGCAATAGCCTGCCTGAATATTCATTGATATGGAAAACGATAATATTCTTAGCAGCATAAGGTGTATCCAGTTTTGTATTGCCTGAGAAAAACACCGAGTCTTTCACAACAATACTCGCATTGGCGACCAATTCGCCCTTACTACCATCCAGGCTTTTTTTCAGGACGGTGATCCTTTGGGCATGACTACTCACCGCCACAAAAAGGCATAGGGATGCAATCAGCCATTTATAAAATTCTTTCATAATCATTTCAGGTTAGGGGTACCCAATAATATTTTGTAATCTCCTGCAACCAACATAGCGAGTGTGAATATTAATAAGAGACGTTTCATCTATTTAATATCTTTTAATAATCATTCAACAGCGCACTTCTTGACTCTGTGATAGTCATCACCCCTCTCTCCGTCTCCTTCTTCAAACGGATCAAACTACCATCATCATCATACTCATAAAACGCCGCATAATTATTCTCATCCAGTTCCGCCATCAGTCGAAGCGTTTCTGCATCGTATACATAAGACTTCATATTCGCATTGTAAGGATGAATGCGCAGGTCATCGAAGTAGACGGTATTACTACCCGTATTCTGCATGTTCACTGTCAGTGCAGTTGCATCTGTTGCCACCTCTACCACCACTTCATAGCGTTCCCAGCCTTCGATGATATTGCCGGAAGGTGTTGCCACCGTACTAATATTACCTGCTGCACGAGCTACTACAATGCTTACCTGGTTACCAGTGTAGGATGTACCATTACATTGCCCGGATTCTTTTACCCATACACTTACCACCATTCGTTTGCCTGCTATCGGAGAGAATGAAGGGAGTAACGCATCCGATCCAGCTACGATTCTCTTCAGTACGGTACTACCAGCGGTACTACAGGTATTCGCCGTTGTGGTATAACCTAATTCGAATGTATTATCATCAGCCGCAGCGACTGTAGCTGTAATGCCCGCACTACTTCCTGCATTCACACGGAGACTGTAACGACCTGTATGTGCTTCGGTCGTATCAAACGCACTCTTGTAAGCAGAGAAATCAAAGTTTCTGGGTACGGCACACACACTGTCGCAGGTACTGCCTATATAGTCATAATCTTCAAACCCTTCGTAACCGATCTCACGGAAACGGGCATTCTGTACCACGGCTGTTGCCAATGCATCCTGGTAACCATATATAGCGGCATTATACCTGCCTAAGGGATCTTTGTTCTCCATCTCTGCGCCTTTTCGGTTAAATAAGGTGCTCTCACTATTCCATACCCACCTGGATACGGCGGTATCCTGTGCTTGCCAGGTACTATCTGTCGTCATCTTCCAAAAACCAGCATAATTCAGGAATGTACCATCTGTACGAATATGGGTACTGTCTGTCGGGTCTGATTCTTTTCTGGGCCCATAGTAGGCAAAAGACCTGTATGGTTGCCAGTTGCCGGTCAGACCATAGGTATATGGGTTCACGCTGGTATCGGTGACGGCACTGTAACAAATACCGGATGCCACATCTTCACAGGTATAGCAGCTGTCAATATATAGCTGGGCAACTACCCCCGTATCTGTTGCAAATGTCCAGGTGATATCCAGGTAAGGGCGTTTTGTTGTATCAGCATTTCTTTGTGAACAAAACGTAGCATACAGGGAATAAGGATCTGTAAACTGGGTCGGAAGTGTCTTATCGTTCTTCAGTGAAATGCCTTTGTCCAATATGCGTTTTGAATTAGTTAATGCAGTTGTAAGATCAAAAGAGAAATCCTGGAAATGATCATCCGCTGCTATTACATCACCATATGTTGATCCTCCTGGCATCTGAATTATTACTGGATCCGTCTTGTACGTCCAGGCATCGACAACAAACCACAGGGTACCAATGGACTGGTAATCTGTTTCTGACCTGATCACATGAGCATTTTTATATGTAGGAGGATAAAAACCCTGGGTATCAGCAAAAAGGTTGAAGGTAGCTGAAAGAATAATCGCATCATCCGGAATATTTACAGCACTGTCAATCGCCATCACGGACGTCAGCTGATAAGTACCCGTACTGTTTGATGAAAATCCAACCCGCATGTTAGTTGCTGCTGTATCCATTCCATACTTTGCAAAGCTTGTCACCGTTGGGAAGATATCACTGGTTGCAGATACTATATAGCCATTCACGGAACGGGTCACCATGTACTTTTTATGTACCGGCTTTCCGTAACTGAAAGATACTTTACCAGAGTTATCACAATCTGTACTGGCCAGTTTTGTGAAATTCACGGTGCCATTGTTGACCGCATTCAGCACGACAGAACAATCCCCTATTCTCGCCTTGTACTGACTGCCGGAAGTAGCTGTAGTAAGGGCATAGAAATAGTTATTGATATTATTCGTCAGGATCGAACAACCTGAATAGGACACTGAATATCCGGCAGCATTTGCATCTTTTATCAGCGTGGATAGCAGGATATGATCTGACTCCTTAATGTAAAGCCGGTTGGATGCTATCAGGTAATCGAACAACGGCTTCAGGCAGGTACAGGCACAGGTGGCTGTCGACCCCTGTCCGGAGACCTTTAATCCTGTCACTATTATTATGAGTGTTAGAAAAATATATTTCCTCATATATAAAATCATTTATAATACAGTAAGATGGTGATCGTACTACCTGTGACCGTCCACGTCTGTGATGATGAATACACATTCTTTGCGGATCCATTAACTGACGCGTAAGCTGCTGTCATTGCAGCGATGGTAATAGTAAATGTCGTTGCCGTAGTTGTATACGTTTTAGAAGTACTAAGAGGGCTGAATAGATCTGTTCCATCGAAAGTACCTGTGACAATAGAAGTACCAGAAGACGTCTTCACACTAATATTACCATGCGCTGTATTTGCTGTATACCCGGATGGAGATGTATTGATAGTTATTGTAACAGCCTGCAGCGTGCATGTCCCATTCGTATTGGCATAGGTCTGACCATTTGCTAATGTATCGGCAGCTGCTTTTGAATTTGCATCGGCGTAGCTCACGGTAGAAGTATATTTACCGGCAGCTACGCTGTAAGTAACTGAGCTGCCTGTATATCCCGTTCCACAATTGTTCCTCGTATAGGTGCGACTCATCGCATCGTTCGTATAGGTACAGCTGCCATTCGTATTTGCATAGGTCTGGGCGTTGTTGGTCAGATCCACATTCGCCAAACTATCTGCACTCACCTGGCTGACTGTACTGCTATACTTATTAGCGGCTACCGTGTAGGTCACTGATGATCCGGTTCCATTAGTACCACAGTTGTTACGGGTCTTGGTAGATGATACGGCTGTATTATAGAAGGTACAGGTACCATTTGTATTGGCATAGGTCTGAGCGTTGTTGTTCAAATCTACATTCGCCAGGCTATCTGCCTGTGACTGACTTACTGTACTGCTATATTTATTCGCAGCCACGGTGTAGGTCACTGATGAACCCGTGCCACCCGTTGAACAGTTGTTTCGTGTCATGGTAGCACTTACCGCTGTATTGTAGAAGGTACATGTCCCATTCGTATTTGCATAGGTCTGGGCGTTGTTGTTCAAATCTAAATTCGCCAGACTATCTGCCTGTGACTGACTTACTGTACTGCTATATTTATTAGCAGCTACCGTGTAGGTCACTGATGAGCCGGTGCCACCTGTAGCACAGTTGTTACGGGTTTTCGTAAGGCTTACCGCAGTATTATAGAAGGTACAGTAACCGTTTGTATTCGCATAAGTTTGTGCATTCGCTGTCAGATCCGCACTTGCCAAACTATCTGCACCCGCCTGACTTACTGTACTGCTGTATTTACCAGCTGCTACAGTGTAGGTCACTGAAGAACCGGTGCCACCTGTTGAACAGTTGTTTCGTGTCTTGGTAACACTTACCGCTGTATTATAAAAGGTACAGGTACCATTTGTATTTGCATAGGTCTGGGCATTGTTTGACAGGTCTACATTCGCCAGACTATCGGCCTTTGCCTGACTTACTGTACTGCTCCATTTACCTGCCGCTACGGTGTAAGTAACGGAAGAACCAGTACCACCAGTTCCACAGTTATTTCGTGTCTTGGTAACGCTTACAGCCGTATTATAAAATGTGCAGGTACCATTTGCATTCGCATAAGCCTGTCCCAGCGACGCCAGACTGATCTTCGCCAGTGAATCGGCAGCTGCCTGACTGACTGATGAAGAATCTGTACCTGCTGCAAGGGAATAACTCACTGACCCTCCTGTACCACCTGAAGCACAGTTGTTCTTTGTATAGCTACCACTCTGTGCAACGCTATAATAATAACAGGTGGAATTATTTGCCTGCGCTTGTGCCTGGGAATATGCCCATGCATAAGCGGTTGAATCAGCTGCAGCCTGGCTTACATAAGAATGAGAGAACCCTGCTCCTACTGTATAAGAAGCAGTACCACCCTTTGACCCCGCAGCACAATTATTCTTACTTGCTGTAGCTGTTTGTGCTGTGCTTGTATAATAAGCGATACATACGCCATGTGCATTGGCGTACAACTGTCCGCTATCACTCATTAGTTTTTGCGCCATGGAGTCCGCAGCGGCCTGGCTCACAGTTGAATAGAATTTATTGGCAGGCACCACATAAGAAACGGCATACTTGCCTATATATCCGCTGGAGCAATTATTAACAATGTAAGACCTGCTCAGCAGGTGATTTCCATAAGAGGTCTGTGTCACCCCACAATTCGCAGCATCCCCCCCTGCATACTTTGCATATGATTCAGGTACGCAAGTGGTCACTGTACCGGACTTCCTGCTATCAGGCACTTTCCAGGCAGATTTATATTGTACTGCTGATGCGGCAATTACCTTTGATGTACTATCTATTACCAGCTTGTAACCAGTACTGGTTTGTACGAGCGGGTTTTTCAATAATGATACATTACTGATGGCTGCACCTATATTCTTTCTCCCTGATTTCACCACCTTCAGGGTAATATCATTCCCTGAAAAAGGTTGTCCATTCTCATCTACAAAATAGATATCAGGACTCCCGCCATGCTGCTCATTTGCATCCACTGTATACATCAACCCTGTAGCAGGGAAGGTGGCCACGTGAGGCGCACAATCTTCTCCACCTGTTTTAGGTTTACTGTAGATCAATACCTTATCCCCCCCCGCAAAGTAATCTGTTACTTTAGCTGTTGCAGACAGTCCGCTAGTAATACGGCCCTGCCTGATATAGATATTTTTCAGGATCACGCCGGTATTCTTATAGGCCCCACTCATTCCATCGTAGGCCCAGCCGGCCGGCATGGTGAAATTATATATAGGATCGTTGAACTCATTTTGCGTGCTGGTCAGGAGTACGTTACCAGTTTCGCTGTCGTACAGCAGGTTGCGGGTACTGATCTTACTATCCTTATCCGTTACCACCACACTATCCAGTATACCATGACGGTAGATCACTTTGGCTACTGCCGCTGAATGATACATGGTCTCTTCTTTATTATATACACTCAACGCTACAGGTATAAACATAATCGGAGGCCATGGGAAGGTGAACATATCTCCATTCACCTGTACGGTCACGGCGGTAGATACAGAGCGTTCTTCGCGCATATCCGTCATCAGCTCCATGTCCTTACCAATTACCGCAGTAGTATCAATCATCCCTTTAGGGGTCATGGCCATCACTGTATTATTAAGATGCTTAGTCGTCGCCTGCTGATCATCTACCCGATAGTAATTCGTGGTAGAGGTAACGGGAGTAGTCGTATTTGTTTCACTATAAGAAGCCTGTGATTTCAAACGACCATTCATATCATTCAGCTCCACTTTGAACCCCTGGCTTACTGCGATATAATGTTTTGCATTGATGCGCAGCAGGTTGCTCAGTGCCGGTTTGTAACGTTTCTTGTTATCTGCCAGCAAGGTCATATCCGTTAATGTTGGGAAATCATAACTGGTATAATAGCAGTTTTCTCCATACCCATTCGCAGAACGTGTTTTATTTGCATGGATGGTTCTCACACGCACTTTACTATAACCTACACTTGGCGATGGGAAGAAAGATTCTCCCAATGGCAGCTCTGTATACCCATTTACAATAGGTGCCAGTGCAGCTACCTGCTGGTTATACTCCAATGGTGTTCTCCATGGGTTTTCGTCCGCACCGATCATTGGCTCATAAGTAGCCACTCCACTGCTGATGGTATCTGTTTTACCATTGACCTCTTTTGTAGTGGTATAAATGTATTCCTGACCGTATACAGATTCTTTCTGTTTGGTCATCTCATTCCAGTTGTCAAATATCCTGATGCGTTTTACACGAATACCACCACCATACTTTTTATAATAAGGGTTATTCAGGCGAACAAAACTGCGGCCCAGGTCCACTGCCCTCGCCCAGTTTTTGATCCTGGCAGCGTTGTCGAACGTAGCTAACATCTGCACGATATTACTTGCCTGACTCGCCAGTATCTTAATTACATCCACTGCCGATACATTATCCCCAGTTTCAGAACCCGGATATGCCTTGGACGGAAGGTTCATTCTCAGGTAAGAGAAGGCGGCCTTTGTCAACGGGCTATAGAGACTGGTCGCCATGTCTATTTCACCATTTGTGCTGATCGCCTTCACACGGATATAGATGGTATTACCTCCGTTAAAGAAACCATACTTGCTTTGATCCAGCGTAGCATAGACAGGTACATACTCGCTGCCACTGCCGTATTTATCAGCAGGCATTTTCACATACAGGCGGAAATAGACTTTTTCCATTCCTTCCAGGTAACGGGTATACACTTCTGCATTGCTGCTTACCGCTTTGGGAACGTTTATCGATACATATTGATTATCATACAGGCCATTGTAGAGATTACTTTGCAGGTCTTCCGTTGAGTTTGGCGCACCTAAAGAGAAACCAGCAATGGTATACATCTGTGCGGCTCTCTTATTCTGTACATAGGCATAATCATCACTTTCATAATCCACTTTTATACGCCCTCCTGCAGGCAGCTGGATAGAATCCAGTGTCCATGCAGCGGCGTTTTGTGCAGCCAGTGTACTATCCTGCAATGAATACGGATAATCATTGTTGTTGACCTGAGATGGATTCTGACTGGATGATTTGTAGCTACCCCAGCGATCTACATCCTTACTGTTATAATCCGGATTCACGCCATTATAATAAAATACATAAGGATGACGCTTCCCCTTCTGGTTATTATTATAAGTGAACCAGATTTTCTTCAGGGTTAGTTTACCTTCGGCATTGATCCTACCGTTGGCTCCTTTACACAGATCATAGCTGTATTCAAAGTGAACCGTTTTAATTGGCTTTGGATTTGCCTTCATCAGTTCCGATTTTGTATACAAATTGATCTCTTCCAGCTTACGGCCATAATTACCTTTCTGTCTTACACCATTCTCATCGATGGCAGGCAGGTCATCACGACTGGCCAGTTTAAAGATGGCCACCATGTTCTTTGACTCAATAGAATGCAGGTACCACAGTTCCTTTTGACCATACACATAGCTCCCCTTGTCATCGCGGTTATCTGTACGCTGGCCCTGGTGCAGGGATGCCTGATTCGGGATAGCCGGTGCCGGTGAACGCCAATTGTATGGGTTATTGATACCCGCTATCTTGGTGTAGTTAAATTTGATTGCATCACCTTTATCATCTGCTGTAATACCATTGCCTGTTAAATCCTGGTAGTCGGGAGACAACAGGGCCGTCAACAGGAAGGTATGCGCATAGGCTGGCATAAGTTCACTGGAATAATAATGGTCATTACCACTGCTATTACCTGTTGAGTTCTCAGAACCAGGTGTATATTTTACAAGACCACTGTCTGCATTCCCTTTAGAAGCATCTACAGAGAAGGTGGCTTCTTTTTGTTGCAGGTTATAGACAGGCAGCCCATAGATGTATCGTTTACCATCTGCATTGGTAACATCAATTTCAGAAATGTGATTCTTCTGGCGGAAGGAATTTACGCGTTTCTCTATGGAAATACTATCCACCATCAATGTATCTTTTGTTGATGTCAGATAAAGGTTTTCTGTCGGGACACGGATACGATCCTGGGAAGGGTATTTCCATTCCAGCGTAGCGCGCATACCACCTTTATTATTATTGTAATCCATTCTTATCTTATAGTACTGACCTGCTACCAGGTTTACTTTGGCAGAGTCAGTAGTAGCGACTATTCCAAAGCGGTCAATAAGGCTGGTATCATTCAGGAATAAACGGACGCCATCGTCATGGTCTAAATAAAAAGTGTAATCGCCGGTAACAGGCGCTTTGATACGGCCAGTCCATCTCGCTGACCATTTGGTATTTAATGGGGTAACGGTAGCTGGACGGTCATAGTTAAAGACCGCCTGGTTGGGCATATATATTACAGTGTCTACTTTTTCGTAAAGTTTCTTTTCAAAATTTCTATGTATATAATATTGTCCCAGCAATCCGACTCCATCTCCATCTACATCATCTGAAATAACAGCCGGACAAGGGGTAAGGCTATAATAATTTTCTGAATAGTTCTCAATAAATCGGGGGAAACCTGCCACACCGGCTTCTTCAGCTGTGAGGTAAGAGATGACCTGGTTTCTTTTCTCACGCCTTGTTCTCATGGAACTAAGGGTATCCATTGCCTCATCAGCTACCCATTTTTTATTTTGGTACCTGCTCAGGTATTTGGTCGCCTGCAGGGTAGAGCTACTGGTACTGGATTGATTTAATTTAACGGTCACGACATCATCACCACCCAGTTTTGTATAATATTCCTTATCATTCACTGTCATCTCACCCGGGTTCCTGAAGTAGGAGCCTTCGTAGGTGCCCAGAGAGCTGGTAAATGGAGTTTGGGTATAAAATATATTATCCTTCAGCCAGGCACCATTTTCAGTATAAGCATAGGTAAGACCTATTGTAGCACCGGCATGCACCAGCCCACCGGCAGAAAGGTCAGCACCCGCGGTACCTGATACAAATTTAGTTTTGTTGTAGTGATCAAATACATGACCGATATCGCTGCGGTAAGCCCTGAAACTGCCACCTGTGCCTTCACCTGACATCGCGAACACATCGTAGGTATAGGATGGAATACCGATATTAGGAACGGCGGGTTTCTCACGGTAAGGAATATCTTTTTCACGGTTATAATCCATCAATACACTCGTATTATTACCGGCGCCCTGGAAGTTCAGGTAACCATAAGCCGGCAGTGATCTACGCTGATCGGCTTCCTTAATTTCCTGTTTTGCATAGTAACCTTCAAACGCCAGTGTAGAAGAGCTTACCGAAGCATCGGTCCCTACTTTCAAGGTAAATGTCAGGTTGGTATTTGTATATGGGAGGGTGACTGCAGGGGAATAAGAAGGATATGCAAAAGACATGATTGTACGACTTGCACCTGGGGAGCGGCCCCATTGGTTGGTGGTAGTGGTCACTGTCTTACCGTCACTTCCGGTTTGATTTTTTGTTGTACTACGGGTCATGCTCGTACCCAATCCCAACGTCAGTGCTTTCATGCCACTCCTGGAATTAAATCCTGTGCTAAGACCAACACTGCCACCCAAGGTTCCGGTTTCCTTCGTCCTTTCCCAGTTCTTTCTATAATCAAGGCTGGTACCGACGGTGAATCCATCTGTTGAGCTATTTGTGAGAGATAACCCTGCGGTTAATTTACCCATAGAGGCAGAGCCTACATTGATACTAGGACTAAGGCCGGTTTCCATACCCCAGCCTTTGTAGTTATTATAATTAATGCCGACACTCGCAGTAAGGGATAAAGAGAGACTCGCAGAATCGCTACCGGTGAGCTTATTCAACGGAAGACCCAGCAGCTCTTCAGACAACGCGACAGAAACACCTGCACTAACATTGGGTTTCATAGCAGAAACCTGCTGAATTGTATCTGTACCATTGAAATCATCGGGTAAGCCTCTCAGGTTTCTTGTGATAGAACCCGGGTTCAGGTTCCAGCCAAGACCTACCCAGCTTGCATCCTGATCCATGCCTACTCCACTGTTATAACCCAGTGCCAGCGGATAACCGCCTACATCCAGCAATGGAATAGAATAAGAGAAATCCCCGGAGAACAGGTCGACCATGTTATCACTGTTCACAGAGTGGAAGTCCTGGCTTTCGGGTTGTGTAGGGCCACCGATAAACGCTTTGGATGTGGTGGTAAGGGCAGCTGGGGTGCTTTTCTCAGCGGGTAGTACTGCTGCATGGTCCCATACCGGCAATGGGGTTCTTGTTGTTGTTACGCTTACAGGAATCATCACAGGAGCGCCGAATGCATAATCCGGCAGTACCGTTTCGAGATACATCACAACAAGCATCAGAGAAGCAATCAACCGCTTGCTTCCTGCGACATGTTTTAATATCATTTACGCTTTATTTATTGTTGTAGATAAATTTTGCATTCCAGTATTCCTTCCTGCTGTTTTGCAGGCGGAATAGATAATGTTGGTCATTGGTAAGGCCTTTCAGTACGATCTTTACGAGGATAGGTGAAGATGATGTACTTACCAGCAGCATGTTCCAGAGCAGGGCTTTCTGCAATACTCCTGTAGGCGGCAATTGAACCGTCATGCTTACCTGTGCAACAGAACTAAGAGATAGCAATATTAGTGCTACCTGGGATAACCATCTCATTTAGAATTTTTTGGTATAGGTATAGCATCTCATTCCATGTGATAGGTATTGCTTCGTGAATGGGTTATAGAAGAATATCTATTTTGTGGATAGGGATATTTATTGGTATGTTTTGTCCCTTAAACAATTATACATGACACAGCACCTCCTGTTAAGGAGAATAACATCACTTATTTTTCTAACAATCGGGTAAAATCGTACTTCTGTAGATATCCTTTAAATACTACAATAAGGGTTAATTTGTTGCTTGGTTTTGTTTTAAAAATTATTGTCCTTATCCGGCAACATATACAGTTGGTTAAATGGTATGGGTACAGTACGGTGGGTCGGTATAGTCAACAACGTACTTATGTGGACAAAAGTATATAATAAAACGTGATTTCCAAATGTAAGTACAAAATATTTTCTCAATGATAGAAAAATGGCTGTACCTCAATCTTTGGTACAGCCATTTTTTAATTATCTCACATCCTTCAGATTCACATCGACCTTGTCTCCATCTTTTCTGACGGTCACTTTCATCTCTATTTCGGCCGTTGCGCCGGTAGTAGCACTGGCTGATTTGTAGACATCACTTGACGATAATACAGCTCCACTTGGGTGCATTAAATAGCTTGTTCCGGCATAATAACTGTATGAATAAGTGTGAGTATATCCAAAACTGGTAATTAGGATATACTCCCCGGGCATCAGGTTTGTAAATTCAAAATGACCTTTGTCATCATATACGGTGGTCTTTTTCATACATGCCTCCACATTAGGATCGATAGGTACCGGTGGCAGCTTTTTACCTTTCGCTATCTTTTTATTCACTGCTTTCCATTCTTCGAGATAGGCAGAATTAGGCAGAATAGATACCACCGTTCCTTTAGGTGCATATTGTGCTTTGTTAATATTTACGGCTGCAATTCTTTTTACACTACTATGATCTCTCGCAAAAGCAGTACCTACGATCACACTGTTTCCTTTATCTAATTGCTGCAAAGCTTCTTCTTTGTTAAATTTATTGGCGATCGGCTGGTAATCCAGTTCTTCATCTATGCATATTTCGGTGATACCGCCTCCGGCAGGCATTTCTCTTTGCCATATTCTGTGACTTTTTTTATCAATAATATAAGTGTATACCGCACCGGTGGATTCTTCCAGTATATTCACCAGCCAGCTTTCGTGATTGCCGGTTTTAGGAGAGCGTTGTATATAGCTTTTTACATCTTTAATAATGTAGTTGGACAATACGCTGTCAGGGTTTTCTGTATAATAGAATTCCGGGATCACCGCCTTATAACCTACATCCAGTGGTAATGTAGTGAAGAACAGATCAGCCAGGTTAAAATCTACAAATTTACTGGCAGGTTTGATCGCTATCTGCTTATCCTTATCACCATTCACGTAGTGATATTTACCAGTAATGGTATTCCCGAAATCCAGGTTTATTGAGTTCTTGAGCCCCTCGGACCTGAAGGTAAGCGGGCTCAATGTTTTTGCATCGGCTACTGAAGTTCTCTTTCTATACCATTTATCATTTTCATCTTTGTAGTCAGCTACAAATTTTATCTCATTCCCCAGTATGGTGATATCATTTGTATAGGTTCCTTTCTTTGTCCAGATATCCCCTTTTACATAATATATCGTGTACAGAGATCTGCCGGATTTTAAGTAGGAAGTATTCACGTCCGGGTTACCGGGTAAAACAGTTTTCTGACTAAAGACGGCCAATGGCAATAGTAATAGAAATGCCGATTTCAAGGTTGTTAGCATGGGTTCTTGTTTACGTACCAAAAAGATAGGTTTAGGTGCAAAAGTAATACTTTTAAATAAATCCTTTAATTGTACTGACTTTCAGGATAAACAAGGTATAATTATCACTTTTTTTTGAGTAAGTTTATCCCTGACCGTACCAAAAGCAGCTGGATGATCTATGCACACAGAAAAAGATGATTTGGTAAAAGCCGTGGCCAGAGGAGATATAAAAGCTTTCAACCAGCTTTTTGAGGAGTTTTATGCCCCTCTTTTTTATTATGCCTACAACCTGGTACAGGACAAGGAAGAAGCGAAAGATATTGTACTGACAGCATTGTATAAAGGCTGGGAACGAAGAGCACAGTTCCTCCAATACCAACACATTAAATCTTTTCTTTACCTGGTAGTACGCAATGCCGGGCTAAATTTCATAAAAAAAGAACAACACACTGCCAACCGTATCCAGGATTTTCTATTAACGGAAGAGCTGCAAACTACGGACAATGACCACCTCGCTACCGAAGCCGAAGTGCTGAAAAAAGTATTTAAAGCCATTGACGGGTTACCCAAAAAATGCAGGGAGGTATTTAGGCTTACCTACCTGGAAAATAAATCAGTGCAGGAAATTGCCACACTCCTTCAGATATCTCCATCCAACGTGTCGGCACAACGACACAGGGCACTGTCCCTCCTTCGGCTCGCCCTCACTGAAACACCACTGGCGCTTTTTTATTTATACATCCATATTATAGGGAAATAATTTTTAGAAAAAACTTTTCCAATTTTTTAAGATTCGGCCACTGTTATTGTATTAGCTTATATCTATCTGGAATGGGGCAAACATTATTTGACATAGAAGAATTGTTATTCAAGAAGTTACAAGGAACACTATCTCCTGAAGAAGCTGCTTACCTGGAACTATGGAAAGCTCAAAAACCGGGTAACCAGGATTTTTATGATCAGTTAACAGATCCTTCCAAACTAACAGAGAAACTGCGATTGTACGCAAATCATGATCAGGAAACTGCCAGGCAGGAGGCACTCGCTCACCTGTTCCCAGGGCGCCGGACCATTCCAATGTACAAGTGGTGGGCAGCTGCAGCAGCTATAGCGCTGTTGCTCAGCGCAGGCGGCTATCTATATTATAAACAAGAGACCCGCTTGCCCCAGGTTAGTCAGACGATCATCGCCCCCGGACACCAGGGTGCAATTCTTACATTGGCCAATGGAGGCCAGGTACAACTGGATACCATTCAAAACGGCGTTATCGCGCTGCAGGGAGGAGTGACAGCCAAAATCGTCAACGGCACTTTACATTATGAAGGACAGCCAACCGGTACACTGTACAATAAAATGGCTACTCCCAAAGGAAGAGTATTTCAGCTCACGCTTCCGGATGGTACAGCGATCTGGCTGAACAGCGCCAGTTCCGTAAGATACCCGATAGCATTTACCGGCAAGGAAAGAAAGGTAGAGATAACCGGAGAAGCCTATTTTGAGGTCGCTCCTGACCCTGAAAAACCATTTCTGGTAGTTGTATCCAATAAGACGACCGTGAAGGTTTTAGGCACCCATTTTAACGTGAATGCCTATGGCAATGAACAGGAAATTACCACTACCCTGCTGCAAGGCGCCATCCAGGTCAATAAAATGATTCTGAAACCGGGACAACAGGCCATTTTAGATAAAGATAACGATCTACGCCTGCTACAAGCAGCGGATATGAATAAGGTAATGGCCTGGAAAAACGGGCTGTTCGATTTTGAAGGAGCCACTTTGCAGGAAGTGATGCGTCAACTGGAAAGGTGGTATGATATAGATGTTGTATTTGAAGGCCCCATACCCGATATAAAATTTGGGGGAAAAATGACCAGGGGCATTCCGCTGAATGACGTACTGGACATCTTAAAAGGATTTGAAGGGGCAGATTTTACATTTTACATGGAAGGAAACAAAAAACTAATCATAAGCAGATAACCAAAATCATATTTAAAAACATGAAAATTTAATCAACCAACCAGGATCAGAAAAATGCCTGAAGTGGTTCGAAGCACTTCAGGCAAACAATCCGGCTGATCAATACCAAGGTCTTAAGCTCCGTATTAAACAACCAAAATCATTCACAAAGTATGAAAAAAACTGCAACATGTAGTTGGAGTAGGGTTTGCCATGCATTTCCCTTTGTCACATTTATCCCTATACCTTCCATTGCCAGCATCATGAAAATGTTCGTAATCTTCCTGCTGGCCGCTACGTTCTCAGCGTATGGCCATGGTACAGCACAATCTATTACTTTATCGGGTCGCAACATGGGCCTGAAACAGGTATTTACTGCCATTGAGGAACAAATAGGCTATGTCGTTTTCTACCGGCAGGACCAGCTGGCCAATACAAAACCAGTGAGTCCCCAGGTGAGCAATATGCCACTGAAGGAATTTCTCAACAGCATACTATCGTCCCAGCAACTGGACTTCCGGATCAGGGACAAAACCATCATCCTTGTGGCGGCCCCAAAGCCGGAAAAACCTGTATGGGAAATACTCCCCATCCTGTCTACCCCTATCACTGTACTGGTGATGGATGAAGGTGGTATTCCATTACAAGGCGCCAATGTTTCTATCAAAAACAAAAAGGAATTCGCTATTACCGATGTATTGGGCATCTGTAAAATTAAAGCAGACGAGGACGATGAGATCATTATTACCTTCATTGGTCAGGAAAACCGGATCATCAAAGTCACCAAAACCATCCTGAAAAATGGTACTATTGCCGCCCTGTTACAACCTTCCACCACCAAACTGGGAAGTGTGGAAGTGGTGGTGAATACCGGCTATCAGCGCATCCGTCCGGAACAAAGTACTGGCGCCGTTTCACAAATCAGTACTAAAGAATATGAATCCAGGATCAGTACCAACTTCATTGATGGACTGGTGAACAGGATGCCCGGACTCATGATCAATAACAATGTCAGCTTTACCAGTACCGACGGCAATGGTAATACAAGTTCCAGAAGTTTGTTCAATATACGTGGCATATCTACCATGTCTGCCAATCAAAATCCCCTGATCGTTATTGACGGTTATCCAACAGAACTGACGATGGATATGATCGATCCCAATGAGATCAAATCTGTTACCATTCTGAAAGATGCTGCTGCCGCTACCATTTATGGGGTAAGAGCGTCCAATGGGGTAATTGTGATAGAACGAAAACAGGCCAGGGCAGGCCAACCAAGGTTCTCTTTTCGCGCCACAGCCGGCATCACGCCCAAACCGGACTATAACAAATTCAGGTGGGAAGACAATCCATCGGCCATTGTTACCAGCTATGAAAGAGATCTGTATAAAACCAGTATCAATGCCAGTACCTGGGACCAGCTGATCAACAAAAGCTCTTATTCCGGCACTGCCTACTCCCCGGTATATTATATTATGGCACAGCAGGCCGCTAATATCATTACCCCAAATCAGGCAGAGAAAAGTTTTCAGGAGCTGATAAATTATGATAATACCAATGATTACAGTAAACTGTTTAACAGATCTGCACTGACACAAACTTACAGCCTGGACATGTCAGGAGGTAACCCGGGCGCACTCTATTATATCACGGCTAACTATACCGGCAACCGGCTGAATGAAATCCAAAACAACAACAACAGGTTGTCACTATCCGGGCGTAGTACGATCAAACTTTCTCAAAAGCTCTCACTGGAACTCACCACCGATTACCAGGAGCAACGGTATAAGAGCGCTCCTATACCTGACATCTATTCAGTGTATCCATTTGAACATTTTAAAGATGAAAATGGAAATCCTGCCGCCATTGCCAGTGGATCAGGCGGCAACCCTTATTACAATGCCAAACTGCTATCGTGGGGATTGCAGGATAATCTCTACTATCCACTCATCGATGTAAATGAGGTCAATGATAAAACACGTACTGTCAATAATCGTATCTCAGCAAAGTTTAACTACGCCATCGGCTGGGGATTTGATCTCTCTTTCGGCGGTATATACGAAACCTCCAGGTCCGATCTGCGGCATTATGCTTCAGAAAAGTCGTCTGAAGCAAAACAATATGTAAATAGTTACATCACCCTGAATACAGATGGCACCTTAAAATTCAATATACCGAACGGGGGATTTCTGCGACAGGAAACGGACAATACATCCAGTTATACCGCACGACTGCAATTGAATTATAATAAAAAACTGGGGGAGCGACATACTATTAACGGGATACTTGGTACAGAGATCAGAAGTGTGCTTGATAAAAGTAACGTTGCCTCCTATTTTGGGTATAATGATGAAACGCTGTTACAACAACCCGTGAACCTGGCTGATATGGTAAATGGAACGATTACGGGTACATATATCAATACGAAATCGATCCGTGATAACTACGATTATTTCTTTAGCCAGGGATACTCGGAAAACAGGTACCTGTCAGGGTATGCCAACGTTGTGTATGCTTTTAAAAACACGTATTCCCTCACAGGAAGTATACGCATTGACCAGTCTAACCTGTTTGGTACCAATCCAAAATATAAATATAAACCGCTGTGGTCACTAGGCGCAGCATGGAATATTCACAATGAAAATTTCATGCAGGAAATTACATGGATCAAACAATTAAAACTGCGTATTGCGGATGGCTTTAATGGTAATGTGGCCAAAATGTCTTTACCACAAGCCATTGCCACCACTGTCTTAAACCCGTACACGTCTCCTACCAGTGCGGCGCTTACAAAACTATCCTATGCCAACAGTAGTCTGCGTTGGGAGCAAACACACAACTTCAATGTAGGGCTGGATTATATGCTGATCAAAAATATTTCAGGCAGCATCGATTATTACAGAAAAACAAGTACCGACCTGCTGGGCAACGCACAGATAGATCCGACCATCGGTGAAAGTCCGACATTGATCAATACCGCATCCATCAGGAACAAAGGGATAGAAGTGAGTTTGCATGCGGACTGGATAGCTACCAAAAAGGTGAACTGGAATACTGGGTTGATATTATCTAAGAACACAAGCGAAGTAACAGATGTATACCAAACCGGGGAATATTCACCACAAAGGCTCAATTCACTGGGTTACGTGAAGGGCTATCCTGTAGGCGCTATTTTTGCCTATCGCTATGCAGGACTTGACAGTGCGGGTATACCACTTATTAAAAACAACAAAGGGACATTATTTCATACCAATGACAGCAGGGCAGGTTCTGCTACCACTGTACTAATGGCCAGCGATACCTCGGAGGTAACCCGTTATATGGGGTCATCTATTCCCACCATCAACGCGGGATTGAGCAATCGTGTGGATATCGGCAACTTTTACCTCTACTGTATGATCAGCTATTATGGTGGGTTTAAGGTAAGAGTGCCCCGTCCTAACCCGGCCTCACTAAGGCCCCAGGAAGGCGCAGGTAGTTACTGGAAGCAACCGGGCGATGAAAATAATACGGATGTAATGGCACTGGCCGGCTATAGCAGTTACAATGCATTGAACGCGTATAATTATGCCGATGCTTATGTGGTAAATGGTGCGTATATCACGCTGGCCGACTTAACGCTTTCTTACAGCTTAGATAATTACAGGTTGATCAAAAATGCAGGTTTTAGTCATTTTGAAATAAAGCTACAGGCATCCAATCTTTGGACAAAAGGATTTAATGATTATAACTATAGCGCAGCGACCGGCTCCTATGAGAAATCCTATATCACGCCGACATATACCATCGGCATTTTTACCAACTTCTAAATCGTATACAAGTGAGAAGATATTATTATAGCATACTGGTATGCCTTGCACTGACGGGGTGTGATCAGTACCTGGATATAACACCAAAGGGATCTACCTTATTGACTACTACGACGGATTATGATCAGTGGTTGAATGATCCGGATCTGGCTACAGCGGTATCATCTCCCTATTGCGGCTTGAATTTTATGGGAGATAATATAGATATACCAAGTATTCCCAACCCGGCTACTTCCACATCGCACCTGATCTATTTATGGGCAGAACAATATTCCCTGGCACTGAATGTGTCCCCGGAATTCTGGGGTTTTCATTATGCCAACATCAATCAATTCAATACGGTACTTGCAGGTATTGACCAGGCTACCGGCGGTACGAACAGTCAGCGAAGAAGTTTGAAAGCAGAGACACTATTGGGACGTGCCTATGAATACTTCTATCTCGTGAATGAATATGGTACTGAATATGATTCAGGCACAGCGCATACAGACCTGGCTGTACCATATGTTACTTCTAATGATGTAAGTCAGCAGGTACCTGGTAGAAGTACGATTGCAGACATTTACCAGCACATTATAGACGATCTTACAACAGCGCTGCCTGACCTGCCTGCAGATAACAGTGCTAACCGGTTTCGTGGATCAAAAGCGGCTGCTTACAGTGTACTGGCAAGGTTGTATTTCTATGCAAGGAATTATCCTGATGCGCAAAAAAATGCTGCGCTTGCACTGGAAAATACGAGGGCGGTGATGATGGATTTTAATGGTACACTGCCAGCTTCGGCATTGTTATCCATACAGCAGGATGTTATTTATGGCAGACAGGCTGTAGGATATATTCCTGCTACATTAGAGTTTATGCGAACTTATGAATCCAATGACCTCAGGGTGAAATTGCTCTACTTTAGCACCGATGGTTACACATATATCACAAGAGGGGCGACAAACTATGTGCCTGCTTTTGTAACGCCCTCCTTACAATATACCAATATCGGCACCTCAGTACAGGAAATGAAACTCATTATTGCAGAGTGTGCGGCACGTAGCAATGACCTGACGACGGCATTGCAGCAGGTGAATGATATTCGTAAGAACAGGTTTACACCGGCCAATTATCAGGCAGTGGAATCAAACGATCAGCCTACTGTGCTGGAAGCTGTACTTAGGGAAAGACGCCATGAGCTGCCATTTGCTGGTTTACGCTGGTTTGATATGCGCAGGCTTGACAAAGAAAACAAAATGGAAACAGTGTACCGGTATGATGCGCAGGGAAATGTGATTGCCGAACTACCACCCCACAGCCCGCACTATACATTACAGATACCGGCACAGGTGTTAAGTTTTAATCCGGACATGCCACAAAATCCATATTAATCATGCGTTACCTATTATTATTAATCGCCTTTGCTGCTTGTACCAAGAGCAGCGATACGACTATTGCATTGCCGGATGGCAGTGTTACATTTCAGCTGAATGATCATGCTGATACGATGGAGATACCTGTTTCTATATTAAAGGATTCCATTATTGTATTTGGCATAAGGGCCACCTTGTCAGGTACAACTTCCAGCGAAGCACATTGGATCAATTTTGCGATAGATACTCCTGCTATTTCCAACTACCAGGAGCAATACGGGAATGCAAAACTATTGCCTTCCGATTGTTATTTCTTTTATAAATCCTTAACCAGCATATCTTCCGGTTCCACAATATCTGATTCTGCAGCACTCAATATTACCCAACAAACCAGGTTAAAGCCATATACCACCTATGTATTGCCCATACGCATCCAATCGGTAGATGGTAATACGGAAGGAGCAGGTGCAGACAAGGTTTGCTATTATGTTTTTAAAACAGGTGCTGCAGGGTCTATCAGTAAAGAAGGATGGAGTATTACCTCCTATTCCTCTGCCAGCGGATCCAATCTGCCAGCTAAGTTAATTGACGATAACGAGCTAAGTACCTTTTGGACCACCAACACTACACAAGCCATGCCTCAATGGGTGATTATCAACTTTGGCAGTGATATTACCTTTACAGCGGTCAACTATTATTTACCGACTGCGTTGAAGTACCCCACTCTGGGCGGTTATCCTACGTCCATAGAAATCGAAACCAGTATGGATGGTAATAACTGGGAGGTGAAAGGCATATTCGCAGGGAATATTGAAAACAATATGCAGACGCTGAGCACAGGTATTACAACAGCAAGGTATCTACGTTTTACAGTACTGTCTGCCGTGATCTATAGTTCAACTTATAAAATTGTATCTATCAGTGGCATCAAATTACTGCCATAAAAATCAATCATACATGAAAATGAAATCTCTACTGGTAGCTGCATGCTGCCTGCCATTGGGCCTGATGGCGCAAAAAGGCTATACCATACATGGTAGGATCGGAACACTTGATGCGCCGGCAAAAGCTTATTTGAGTTATATGGATGGCGACATCAAATTCGAAGATTCCGCCACCCTGAAAAAAGGAAGTTTTACTTTTAAGGGAAAACTCCATTCGCCTGTACATGCTGAAATAGCCCTCCGACATGACACGGCTGCAGCTAAGGAGTATTTAAGTTTCTTCCTGGAGAATTCAACGATTACCATCACAGCCAGGGACTCTGTTTACCATGCGATCGTAAAAGGTTCGGCCACGGAAGATGATAACAAAGCTCTCTTTGCGTTGCAAAAACCTTACAGAAAGGTAGGGGACTCCATCATGGCTGTTTATTGGAAACGTAGTGTACAGGAGCGTAAAGACAGCATATGGTTGAGTACGATCAGGCCAGTCATGGAAGCAAATGAAAATGGTTATAATGCAGTGAGTCGTGCATTCATTGTCAGTCATCCGGATTCTTATGCGGCGCTGGTAGCGTTCCGTAGTTTTGAGTTGGGTTATAACTTTAATCCGGATACAGCGGAGGCAAAGTTAGCAAAATTCTCAGCCAGCCTTCGTGAATCGTCATTGGGTCAAAAGTATGTAGCCATGATTACGACAGGTAAAAAGACCAATACAGGGGTAATGGCACAGGACTTTTCTCAAAGTGATACGACGGGGAAAATTATAAAATTATCTGACTTCCGTGGCAAGTATGTATTGGTTGATTTCTGGGCATCCTGGTGTAAGCCATGTCGTGCAGAAAATCCGAACCTGGTGAAGGCATATAATAAATTTAAGGATAAAAACTTCACGATCCTTGGGGTATCGCTGGATGATGAGAAGACACAAAGAGCGTGGACAGCTGCGGTGCAGAAGGATGGGTTACCATGGACGCAGGTATCAGAACTGAAGGGGTTTGAGGGAAATGCGGCTAAATTATATGGGATTACGGCTATTCCTTCTAATTTCCTGATCGATCCTACTGGGAAGATTATAGCGAAGAACCTGCGTGGTGAGGCGCTGGAGAAGAAACTGGAAGAATTATCATTGTAAAAGGAAGAGTGCCTCCAAAACAGGAGGCACTCTTCTTTTTACAATAAAAGTCCTACCATCAATGATACTTTCGGCCCGCTTAGCACACCATTTCTCCTCATTTGCATCGTTCCTGCCTCATTTCTCTCTTTGAAATAATCATTTATCTGATCGAAGGTCAGTATACTCTTTTGCTTTACCTGCACCATATATCCCGCCTCAAGACCGAATGATAGTCTACGCCAATGGCTGCTGGCAGCTAATACAGGTTGTAATGCCGAAGCTTTTCTTACATATTTCACTTCTACCCTGTCTGCATCGTAGGTGTGGGTTATAGTCTCTGTGTAAGTATTGCCATCATCATCCGTGTAAGATTCCTCATGAGAAAGCGTGAAGTTAGAATACACTTTGAAACCATTTATCCAAAGTTCTTTCTGGTAATTGTCAATATCGCCTACGTGGTTAGAACCTCTGAAATGATAAAAGTCTAACCCCGGTTTTATAGCAATTGCGCCAAGATTTACTACATAACGGTATCCCAGGTGATAATACAAACCACCATCACCACCTATATTATGAAATCCTCCGATACCCAGCACGATATCATGGTTTTCCCTGAAGACGGATTCATACACCGCTCCTATAGTACGTATCTGGTTGGCAAAACCATTCTTGGCTGTTCCGTTAAAAGTCTTTGTTTCCTGCTCACCTGTACTAAGGGAGTAACTTGAATACTGAAAAGTGGTTTGGGTTACCTGTCCCGGGCTGATGGGTGATACACCGCCAAAGGTGAATCCAAGAATATGATAATGCCGGGGGAAGTGTTCAAAATATTTACTGGTACTACGCTGTTCATTCTTAGGAGGAGCAAAGTTTTGCGCTATTCGCTGGGCAAAACTCTGACAGCCGATAATCGTTAACAAGGGTAAAATGATGCTACTTAGGTTATACCGCATATTATAGGGTCAATTGAATACTCTCACAAAAATGGAGAATTTTCTTAACATCGAAAAATAAATACATAAATGGAGGATGATCAACAAGAAGGCAAAAAACAGCCTGCGACACAAATCGCAGGCTGTTTTGTTTAAATCGTATCCCCTCCTCTACTTTTTTACTGGTTACATGGATTCGTCCAGTACACAGGATCAGACCATGCTTCACCACAGCTGGTAGTAGCCTGCACCTGCAAGCGGTGCTGTACGCCACAATTACCAACCGGGATCACATCAACATAACCTGAGCTGGTGGTTTTCTTCAACACACCATCTACATACCAGTTAAATGTACCTGCCGAATAATTATTTACACTCGCAGAAATACCATAATAAGGATATGGCACCAATTGCACATTTGAAATAACCGGGTTAGTGGGTAAGCCTGCTGTAAGCGCTATGCCTGTTGCTTTGGGTGTAGTGAAACAACTACCTGAAACAGTGGCGGTAAGCTGGAATGAACCATTCCCGATCTTAGTCACCACTACGGAAGAACCATTTGGTGCCAGAGAAACAATGCCTGCAGGCGATGCGGACCAGGCAACTGTACCACAGGGGTTATTCACAGTGAAAGTAGCATTGGTACAAATACTGGTGGTAGATCCTGATATCGTCAATGAAGGCATTGTATTATTTACAGGCACAGTACCCGATACCGGGTAGATGTTTCCGCCTACATTCACCGTTGCTGTTACAGGCGTCAAAGCCGGACTACATGGATCTGCAGTCAGCGCGATGGCCTGTGATGGTGTTGAGATCACCGCTGGTGCAGGCGCGCCGCCATAGGTATATCCGTTATTGGCTCCAAGAATAAAATTGTAAACAGCACCAGTCACGGCTTCATTTACACCAACAGGCTGATACAATGCGGTACCGCATACCTTATTAATAGTGGTAGGCTTCATTGTAAAATTCATGGACTCACTGATCGTAACCCTTGTGATGGTTACTTTCGCTACGCCCTGTGTGCCCTGCGTAGGTGCAGCCAGGAGAATGATACCATTATAATTTGAACCCGGATTGAACGCCTGAAAACCGTAATCAGCTGCGGCTGTACCAGGTGGTACATAAAGCATGTTCCCTGTTTGCAATGTACCATAATTTGCTTCAGGCACACCGCCACAAGCTGTAGGGTTTGTCTGACTGGCAGCAGGCAACGTGTTGAAAAAGGTCGCGTACATCGGTACACCAAGGTCACCGGCAGCAGCAGTGGATGATGCAGTGATGGAAATATTGTAGGAATGCCCTGCTACAAATGGATATTGTATAGCATAAGCAGTACCTAAACGACTGGTGCTACTCGTACTCCATAATGTGGTCAGTACAATGCCACCGGAGCCATTGTAGGCCACACCACCAGCTACTGGATAATGTTGGCTGCCGCCTATAGTATAGACGGCCGTGTTAAAAACATTACAGGTTGTGGTGGGAAGCCCACCTGTCGAGTAAACAATGGATGCAGTTTGTGCATAGGATTTTGGAATTATGTATGCGCACATACATAATAAAATTAAAAGGATTCTCTTCATAAAAAATTACTGAAAAATAGGGTGAACAAATAATGATAATGAGGGTTAACGAATTACTGATGTAAAGGTAAGAAGGAATAACTAAAGAGGATAATTAGGTATTAATCATTACACACCATTCAAAACACAGCGGACTTTCAAACCGATCGATCTGAAAGTCCGTTGTGTTTGTGCTGATGGCTGCGTATATAAAAGTACATTTTACCACCCGCGTAAAACCTCATAATTATGCCACCGGCGCAAACTCTTCCGCCTTCCACGTGGCCATATTCTCATAAGTCTTATACCTCAGTGTCACCAACTCCTGCGCCAATCCCATCAATCTTTTCGCCTCTGCGGGATTTGCTGAAGCCAGTGCTTTGTACCTCGTCTCATTGTAAGCATAATCTGTAAATGACACAGCTGGTCTTGGTGAATCCAATACAAAAGGATTCTTACCTGCCTCACGCAAAGCCGGATTATACCTGATCAATGGCCAGTATCCACTGGACACTGCCAGCTGTTGCTGCGTCAATCCTTTCTCCATATCTATACCATGCGCAATACAATGACTATATGCCAAAATCAGGGATGGGCCTTTATAAGCTTCTGCCTCACGCAATGCCAGTAGTGTTTGCTGTGGATTTGCACCCATCGCAATCTGCGCTACATATACATTGCCATAAGAGATAGCCTGCATGGCCAGATCTTTTTTACCTACTTTCTTTCCTGCTGCGGCAAACTTTGCGATCGCAGCTGTAGGTGTCGCTTTTGACATCTGGCCACCTGTATTGGAATAGACTTCAGTATCTAACACCAGAACATTTACATTACGTCCGGTAGACAGTACATGATCTAATCCTGAAGAACCAATATCATACGCCCATCCATCACCTCCTATCAACCATACACTTCTCTTTACCAGGTGATCGGCAACTGCCAGTAATTGTGCCGCCAGTGCATTGCCACGGAGTGCATGCAGTTTTTGTTTCAGCACACCTACCCTATCGCGTTGTTCGGCAATGTGTGATTCCAATTGTTGCGGTGCATGCAGGATAGCATTTACTAATTCATCATTCTCTAACACAGGTTGCAATGACAGTAGCAATGTCTGTGCTATTTCCCATTGTTTATCTGCCGCCACACGCATCCCCAGTCCAAACTCTGCATTGTCTTCAAAGAGGGAATTGGACCATGCCGGACCACGTTTATCTTTGTTCACAGACCATGGTGTGGTCGGTAAATTACCACCATAAATAGAAGAACATCCTGTTGCATTTGCCACCAGTAATCTATCACCATACAACTGCGTCAGCAATTTCACATAAGGTGTTTCACCACAACCAGCACATGCACCGGAGAATTCAAACAATGGCTCCAGGAATTGCGCGCCTCTCACGGTAGAGAAATCCAGTTCTGAACGGTTGTTCACCGGCACACTTTCAAAGAAGCGGATATGCTCACGGCCAGTAGCCAGTGAAGGCTTTGGCGTCATATTGATCGCCTTCCTGGAAGCATCTTTGATATCGACTACAGGACAGGCCTGTACACAGAGTTTACAGCCGGTACAATCTTCTAAATATACCTGTAAGGTATATCTTGTTTCAGGGAAACCACGTGCATTGATGGCAGCAGATGGGAAACCTTCAGGTGCTTTTTCGAGATAAGATTCATGATAGAACTTAGAACGGATCACACTATGCGGACACACAAAGCTACAATTACCACATTGTATACAGCTATCAGGTTCCCATACCGGTACATCATCTGCAATATTTCTTTTCTCCCACTTCGTGGTACCAGTTGGATAAGTACCATCTATTGGCATCTTACTCACCGGCAACAGATCGCCTTTCCCTTCCAGCAACATCGCAGTTACTTCCTGTACAAAAGCAGGTGCCTCTGCAGGAATACCATCATCCATGGGCAATGAACCTGTAGCACTTGCTGGTATGTTTACACGTACCAGGTGCGCCAGTGTATCATCCACTGCCTTGAAATTCTTCTGTACAATCGCTTCGCCTTTTGCCAGATAAGATTTGCGGATGAATTTCTTTATCTGTTCAATCGCTTCATCGGCTGGCAAAACATTAGATAACGCGAAAAAGCAGGTTTGCATGATCGTGTTGATACGCTGGCCCATACCAGCTGCAGCAGCTACTTTGGAGGCATCGATCACAAACAGCTTCATTTGCTTATCTATCAATTGTTCCTGCACCATACGTGGCAGATGGTCCCACACTTCATCCGCAGAATATGGGCTATTCAACAGGAAAGTAGCACCCGGCCGGGCACTCTGCAACATATCAGTCTTACTGATAAAATTGTATTTATGACAGGCAATAAAATCAGCTTTGTCAACCAACCATGGCGCACGGATAGGATCTTTCCCAAATCGCAGGTGAGACACCGTTTGCGTACCTGATTTACGTGAGTCATATACAAAATATCCCTGTGCATACAGGTCGGTTTCCTCACCGATGATCTTGATACTATTCTTATTCGCACCTACCGTACCATCTGCACCTAATCCATAAAACAGCGCACAGACCCTGTCTGACGGTTCGATATGGAAATGGTTGTCGTAATCAATACTTGTATGGGTGACATCATCATTGATGCCGATCGTGAATCCATGTTTGGGTACCGGATTATTGAGTTCATCCAGTACGGCTTTCGCCATTGCCGGGGTGAACTCTTTTGAAGATAAGCCATAACGACCGCCGGTAATACGTGGTAGTTTTGACAAACGACCGGCTGTATATGCCTGGCAGATATGCGTAACGATATCCTGGTACAACGGTTCTCCCGCAGCGCCGGGTTCTTTGGTACGATCCAGTACTACGATCTTTTCAACCGTATCAGGTAATGCAGACAACAGGTGTTCGCCGGAGAAGGGGCGGAATAAACGTACCAATATTACTCCTACTTTTTCACCATTGTGCTGCAGTATACATACGGTTTCTTTCAATACTTCTCCGCCGGAGCCCATGACCACTGCCACTCTCTCTGCCTGCGGATGACCATAATATTCAAACAGCTGATACTGCCGCCCTGTCAATTCTCCCAACTGATCCATGGCATCCTGCACAATGACAGGCGCCGCCGAATAAAAAGGATTCACTGTTTCACGACCCTGGAAATATACATCCGGGTTCTGTGCAGTACCTCTTATAAAAGGCTGATCAGGATTCAGGCTACGTGCACGATGTTCGCTCACGAGTGTATCACTGATCATACTTTTGATCTGGTCATCGGGTATTAGTTGTATCTTATTTATTTCATGCGAAGTACGGAATCCATCAAAAAAATGTATGAATGGAATACGTGCGCGCAGTGTGGCTGCCTGGCTAATCAGCGCCATATCATGCGCTTCCTGTACAGAAGCAGACGATAACATAGCAAAACCGGTAGTACGTGCCGCCATTACATCGCTATGATCGCCGAAGATAGACAATGCCTGTGCAGCCAGTGACCTTGCAGCCACATGAAATACAGCACAGGTAAGTTCTCCGGCTATTTTGTACATGTTAGGTAACATGAGCATCAGCCCCTGTGATGCTGTAAAAGTGGTGGTCAATGCGCCAGCCTGCAAAGCGCCGTGTACCACACCTGCGGCACCACCTTCGCTTTGCATTTCTATTACATCCGGCACCTGGCCCCAGATATTTTTTAAACCTTTCGCCGCCCATTCATCTGCCAGTTCTGACATGGTAGAAGAAGGCGTGATCGGATAGATTGCACATACTTCATTAACGCGATACGCGATATATGCCACGGCTTCATTGCCGTCCAGCGTAGCAATAACTGGTGTAGTCTCTTGTGTCATAGTGAGGTTGATTTACGCTCCGGGTACCATTTCGATTGCATGGCAGGAACACTGCTCGCTACACACTGCGCAGCCGGTGCAAATATCATAATTGAAGGAATAGCCATTGCCCGGTCCCAGTTTTGTGATTGCCTTTTGCGGACAGGCGCCAAAGCAGCCATCGCATTCAAAGCAATTGCCACAGGACAAACACCGGCGGGCTTCAAACAGTACTTCTTTTTCCCTGAGGCCGTAGGTTACTTCGTCAAAACCAGCGATACGGTCTTCCGCTGGTCTTACCACCTGGGTGCCCTGAGGGGCATAGGTGCGGTACCAGCGATGCAGTTTTTCGTATCCAATGAGAGGAGATTTGGCTGATGGTGTATAGGTTTTGTTATTCAGGTAAGCGTCTATATAACGGGCTGTTTTTTTACCGTGACCAATAGCGATCGTTACATTTCTTTCTCCGGGCACCATATCACCACCTGCAAATATGCCGGGATAGCCGGTCATCATACTGCTGTCTACGCACACATTATCATCTGGAGTGAATGTAATGCCGGGTATATTTTTCAGGAAACCGGTATCTGTTTCCTGGCCCAGTGCCATGATGAGGGAGTCTGCTTCCAGGGTTTCAAAGCGACCTGTAGGCACAGGTTTGCCGTCTACCAGTTCCATCACTTCTACCGTCATCGTCATGCCATCTACTGATTTGATAGCGCGCAACCAGTGAATGTTGACACCTTCTTCGAGGGCTTCCTGGGCTTCAAAATCGTGGGCAGGCATATTGGCGCGGTCCCGACGATAGATGATCATGGTATCTTCCACACCCAGTCGTTTTGCAGTACGGGCGGCATCCATTGCAGTGTTACCACCACCATAAATAGCTACACGACGTCCCAGTTGTGGTGCATCGCCCTCTTCCACCTGTTTCAGGAAAGAGATCGCGTCCATCATTTTGAAAGCATCTTTGGCAGGAAGGTCTATTTTTTTAGAAAGGTGGGAGCCAATAGCGAGGAATACAGCGTCAAATTTGCCCTGTTCTTTTTCGTGCAACAGGTCTTCTACTTTATGATTATACTCGACAGAAACGCCCATTTTACAGATGCGTGCTACTTCCTGATCCAGTTCATGACGTGGCAGGCGGTAAGCGGGGATGCCAAAGTGCATCATTCCACCGGCAATAGGGCCGGCTTCATGAATTTCCACTTCATGTCCCTTACGCCTCAGGTGATAGGCGGCAGAGAGGCCTGCAGGGCCGGCGCCGACAATCAATACCCGTTTGCCGGTAGTCGGCGGGGTAGCGATGGTCCATCCTTTATGCAGGGCTTCGTCTCCAAGAAATCTTTCTACAGCGTGGATATTGACAGCACTGTCAATATGCGTTCGATTGCATTGCACCTCACAGGTGTGATAGCAAACCCTGCCCATGACGGCAGGAAATGGGTTGTCTTCCATGATCGTGCGCCAGGCGGCTTCATAATTGCCGGCCTGGGCCAGCGACAGCCACCCTTGAATGTTTTCACCTGCCGGACAGGTGTTGTTGCAGGGTGGCAGCAGGTTGGCGTATACAGGATGTTGTGTCCTTGTAGGGCCGGTGCCAGCACTGTGGCTTTGCAGATCAGGCGATAAGGTAATATCCTGATTTGTTTTCATAATATGTGAAGGTATTATCCCCGGGAGGGATAAAATGTGCTTGTAATCATGACAAGGGGTGATAATGATCAACAAGCACTCCTTCAGTCATCACAACTTAGCTAGTAGCTCCTTCTTCTTATTCTGAAATTCCTCCTCGGTCAAAATTCCTTTGTTCTTCAGGTCATTCAACTGCTCAATCTGATCCAATACGGTAGGAGCTGCTGGTGCCACCGCCGGTGCTGCTGCCGGCTGTTTTGCCCTGATCCATTCTGACTGAATAATCAAAAATAGCCTATCCAGCAGTTTCTCCACTGGCAATGCCTGGGACGGAAACAAAGTGGTCGAATTTCCTGGTGATAACAAAAACAGGTAGTCCCTTTTTAACAGGACTACCTGCAAAAACTTTAATCTCAAAATATGTTTATCAGATCTTAATCAGATAAGCCCTGATTTGAATAGCTTCCAGTCTCTTGGATGCACCGGTCACTCCGGCTATGTCATTTTCACTCACCCAACTTTCCCAGCCATATGAATCCTGGTGCACTCTGTAATATATGTAAGGCCTTGCTGTTGTTGAAGGCGCAGCATCATTAAATGTAACAGTATAATTAGGATTTTCATAACGGGGACCATAGATCCGGATGGCTTCCATTCTCCTGGACTGACCTACCGTACCGGCAACGCCATATGGAGAAGTTACGTAATTCTGCCAGTCAATGTCCTGCACGTGTGCTTTGTAAGTAAAACCAAAGCTGCCGGTAAAGTAAGTGGTTCCTGTTTCATCTGCTGCTCCAAACTGGATGTATGGCAGCTTGATGGCCTCCATTCTCCTGGACTGACCAGTGGTGCCTATGATCTGGTTAGCGCCAGGAGTAGTTGTACTAAACGCATCGGGCGCTGTACTGTTCATGATATTAAAGTTATAATCCGTCCAGCCAAGGTTCTGTAAATTAGCAGAGGCAGTGCCAAGCGTCTGGTACCAGTTACCAGTGATGACTACGCCTACACCAGTCACGCTATGTGTAGGAAGATTAGCAGCCGCAATCTCCGCAGCTCTTGCAGAACGAATTTCTTTTAAAAGATCTGCTTTACCATCTTTCCTGGCTGAGAAGGTAGCATAGTACTCCTCACTCAGCTGGCTTGCCTGGTCATAGAGTTTGTCTTTTATCAGATCCTGATACAGTAAGGGTACTATTTCATTAGGGATCTGGTCTACAGACAGGTAAGATAATTTAGAAGGGGCTGTAGTTGTTGATTTTGTTGCGGGTTGAACGTTCTCTTTTGCGCATGATGCAAATAGGAGCACTACTGCACACAGGTACAGACAATGAGTTTTCATAACAAATTTTGAATAAGTTAATTAATAATGGGAGTTAATGGGTTAATGACTCATAGGGTATTTTGAGATTAAAGTTGCTTTGTGTCTTTAATCCAAGTTAGGATATTATAATTAAACAAAAAATTTTTATGGCTCCTATTACCGGAACGTTAACACACCATTTTTCAATTCATGTTTAATGCCGGTTGTTTTTCCCAGGTTGTCCAAAAAATCATTTAATCCATCCTGCTTAGTCAGGATGCCGGTAAGATCTATACGGGAAGCAGCAGAGTTTTCAAATACAACATCGATATCAAACCATCTGTTAATCACATCACCTAAGTCTTTCAAAGTTGCGTTTCTGAAATAATATTTTCCTTCCATCCATCCTAAGGTATTTCGCTTATCAAAGGCATCGATACTAAAGAACTGCTGGTTATATACTGCTTCATAGCCAGGTGATAACTGCACCACCTGTACACTGTTTTTGCTTTTTAATACTACCTTCCCGGAAGCCAATGCTATACGCGGGTTCACACTGCTGTAGGTGTTGATATTGAAGGCTGTTCCCAGTACATCTACAGACACATCTCCGGCATGAACGATAAAAGGCCGGGCAGGATCTTGTTTTACTGAAAAATAGGCTTCTCCGCTCACGGTTACTTCCCGCGTTTTTCCATTAAATGCCATTGGAAAACGAATTTCTGATTTTGCATTCATCCATACTTCTGTTCCATCTGCCAGCACGAGTTTATAATCTTTGCCGGCAGATACGCGCAATACATTCATTGGCATATCGGCAGTTGCGTTGGCGGCATTGTATTGTAAGCTTTTTGATGAAACGTGTAATTGCGCACTCCCTACCTTCATCATGGACTGTGTCGTATCGGAGAGGTCTATTTGCTGGCCGTTGGCTAGTTGCAGGACAATGCCGGTCGGGTTGTTTGCAAGTTGTTTTTTCGACGGTTGCTTATAATAAAACATACTACCTCCTAATATTACCAGTATACTTGCCGCTGCATACCACCACCTGAATTTCCGTTGTATAAACCGGTGTTTGTTCTGTTCCCACAAAACCCCTTCATCCAGTTTGGACAAATATGCCTGGGCAATTGGCTGGCTCAACTGTTCCTGCATTCCTTTATATATTTCACTTAATTCCGGAACGGTCTCCAATAATTGCCTCAGTTGCGCATCATCTTCCTCAGAAATACATCCTGACAGCTTCTCCAACATTAATTGTTCTATATTTGGTATCATTTGTTCTGATCTTAAATTTATTCTGAATATGGCAGGTCCAGCTTATTCCGCAACGTTTTCACTGCGATCTTCAGGTGTGTCTTTAATGAGTTTACACTAATACCCATATTATCTGCCACCTCATGATACTTCTTATGCTCCAGGTATACCAGGTTAAATGCACGCTGACGCTGCGTGGGAAATTCCCGTAACAGTTCATGCAGTTGCTGCTGAAACTTTTCGCTTGATATTACATTGTGTTCCTCTCCATAAGATTCGTCCACGACTGTTTCAGCATACTTTTCGATGCGTTTAAGTCTTCTCGACTTTATCTTATGGTAATCATTTACCTGATTGCGAACCGCAATCAGCAGGTAGGTACGGAGGTTACCATTAATTTTGTAATACAATTGTTTTTCCCAGATACTGCACAGTACAGACTGAACCAGGTCATCGGCGTCAGTAGGATCTCCTGTTCCCAGATACGCCTTCGTCCACATTAGTCTGTAGTATTTCTTAAAGATTAGTTCAAATGCATCACCGGCGTCCCCATTCTTTAATAATAGAAGTACAATATCGTCTCCTGGATATTCAGGCATAAAAAATAGTTAAGTGGTTGATTGTATAACGCGGATAAAAATTCTAAAGGGATATTGTCTGGAATAAATATAAATGTTATTTTGACATTTATAAAAATATTTTTTTTTGGAGGGAGGGCATTCACCCATTCACAATTGTCGTCGTCTTTATATCGTGAAGCATCAAATAGATTCTACAATTAAGTAAGGAAAATGAACAGACATTCCCCGTTAATGAAAACGGCCAGCAAGCATTTTGCCTGGCAGCGAACCACTATTGCCTTTCTGTTGCTCTTTCTGAATTATCAATTACGTGGGCAGACGATCAGTCCCCCGATTGTAACGATCAAAGGGAATAATATGACCCTGGAATCGATCTTTAAATCGATAGAGCAACAAACTGACATTACTTTTTTTTACAGTGGCAACATCCCTAAAAATGACATCATTGGCCAGGTCAACTACTCCGGAGCTAAAGTGACCACCGTACTGGATGATTTATTGAAAGGACGCAACCTCGCGTATGAAATTAAAAAAAATGTGATCCTCATTCGAAGGGAGGAAAAGCCCCTCCCGGTCGAAAAACCTGCTGCCGCCAGCCAGGAGTCCATTCTCACCGGACAAATCCTGGCAGAGGATACCAAAACGCCCTTACCCATGGCCACGGTCATGCTAAAAGGTACAAATATCGGTGCGACTGCCGATCAGAACGGGTTCTTCAAACTCAGGCTGAATGGCACCAGCAAAGTCCTGGTGGTGCAATATGTAGGCTATGAAACCCGGGAAATGAACCTGACCGGGAAGAACAATTTAGAAATAATGCTCTCCCCAAAAGATAATACCATCAAAGATGTGGTGGTGGTAGCATATGGTACCCAGAAGAAAACAAGTATGGTCAGCTCCATCACCTCCATCAACCCAAAAGAACTGAAAGGCCCTACCTCTAACCTCACCACTATGCTGGCAGGAAAGATAGCAGGGGTGATATCCTACCAGCGAAGTGGTGAACCCGGTGCTGATAATGCGCAGTTCTTTATCAGAGGTGTCGGTACTTTTGGGGCAGGAAAGGTAGACCCACTCATTCTGATCGACAACATTGAATCATCTTCAAGAGACCTTGCCAGGTTGCAACCTGATGATATCGCCGGTTTCTCTGTGCTCAAAGATGCGACTGCTTCCGCACTCTATGGCGCCAGGGGTGCGAATGGGGTGATCCTCGTTACCACCAAAACCGGAAACATCGGAAAGATGAAGTTCAATGCCCGTCTCGAAAACGCCACTTCTTCCAACACCCGCAACTTTGCACTGGCAGACAATATTACTTATATGAAACTGGCGAACGAAGCCACGCTCACCAGGAATCCACTCAGCGCGCTCCCCTACTCTCAAAATAAAATCGATCATACCGAAGCTGGCGACGATCCATTATTATATCCCAATAATAACTGGATAAAACAATTAATTAAAAATCATACCAATAACCAACGTTATAATATCAATGCCAGTGGCGGTTCGGACAAAGCCAAATACTACCTGGCTATGACCTATAATATTGACAATGGTATTCTGAAAGAAAATGAGCTGAATAATTTCAGCAATAACATCAAACTCAGGTCTTATTCTATCCTGTCAAACACCACGATCAATCTGACAAAAACGACAGAGGCACTCGTGAGTTTAAAGGGGCAGTTTGATGATTATAATGGTCCTGTAGGCGGTGGTGCAGCGGTGTTTTATAATGCGATCTGGAGCAACCCGGTGGCATTTCCGGCGGTGTATCCATCCAGCCTGATGCCGTATGTAAAACACCCGCTATTTGGTAATGCCCTCATTCCCGGTGGTGGTGCATTGTATGTCAATCCTTATGCACAGTCCATCTCTGGTTTTCAGGCGACCAACACCAGTACACTTACTGCACAGCTGAGCCTAAAACAAAACCTGGATGCAGTGACACCCGGTCTATCTGCGAGAGTGATGGCTTATACTACACGGTATGCGTACTTTGCCGTTTCCCGCCAGTATAGTCCTTATTACTACCAGGCGAATACCAATGAAGGGAAGTTTTCCGGGCTGACACTGATCAATGATGGTAGTACAGGTAGTGTAGGTGCTACGCCTACAGAATACCTCACCTATTCACCGGGTGATAAAGTTGTGAACACCACGACATATGCCGAAACAGCCCTGAATTATTCGAGGATATTCAAAGATAAGCACAGTGTGGGTGGTATGCTGATTGGTACGATCCGAAATTATATTACGGGTAATGCTTCCACCCTGCAATTATCATTGCCCAGCAGGAACCTGGGGGTATCCGGCAGATTCACTTACGGTTATGACAACCGCTACCTGTTCGAATATAACTTTGGCTACAATGGTTCCGAACGTTTTGCTACGAACCACCGGTTTGGTTACTTCCCGTCTATTGGTGGCGGCTGGATTGTATCTAATGAAAAGTTCTTCTCCTCATTGGCGGATAAAGTGCAGCAGCTGAAGTTCAGGTTCACTTATGGTTTGGTGGGTAATGATCAGATCGGCAATTCAACTGACCGGTTCTTTTATCTATCTGATGTAAATCTGAATGGCGGCGCCGCCGGGTATTTCGGTACGCAATTTAATTATAGCCGACCCACTGTGGCAATCAATCGTTATGAGAACAAGGATATAACCTGGGAGTTGTCCCGCCAGACGAACATCGGGATGGACCTCACCGTCTTCAAAGATCTCACACTTACAATCGATGCATACAAACAGGTACGTAGCAATATACTCATGGTAAGAAGTACGATCCCTTCTTCCATGGGCTTGCAGGCCGACATCTCTGCCAACTCCGGCAAAGCCAGCAGTCAGGGTATGGACCTCATGCTGAATTATTCCAAAACATTTGAGCACAGCTTATGGCTGCAAACCCGTGGTACACTAACCTATGCAAAAAGTAAACTGCTGGTGAATGAAGAGCCGCAATACGCTGCCAACAATCAACACTTATCAAAAGTGGGTAACTCATTAGGACAGATATACGGACTGGTAGCAGAGAAGTTGTTTGTCGATGATGCAGAAGTGAGCAACTCCCCTATACAATATGGACGTATCATGGCTGGTGATATCAAATACAGGGACATCAACGGAGACGGTACGATCTCTAATGCAGACATGGTACCTATCGGTTTTCCGACCACGCCAGAGTTGATCTATGGAATGCTCTTTTCTGTGGGCTATAAGAACTTTGATATCAGCGCTGCCTTTCAGGGTTCAGGCAGGTCTTCCTTTATTATTAATTCAGCGAACACGACACCTTTTTATATCAATGGAGGTAACCAGAATGGTTTGCTACAGTCCATTGCAGACGATCACTGGTCAGAAGATAACCGGAACTCCTACGCATTCTGGCCAAGATTAAGTAATACCATTTCAGAGAATAACAAACAGACATCTACCTGGTGGCTGCGGAGCGGTTCATTCCTGCGACTGAAATCAGCTGAGATCGGGTATAACTTTTCTGATCGGGTGTTAAAAAAATTCCGGCTCAGTACAGGTCGTATTTATGTAAATGGTATGAACCTGGCTACAATCAGTGCCTTCAAAATATGGGATCCGGAGATGGGTGATTCAGGTCTGGGATACCCTATTCAGCGGGTATTTAATACAGGATTGTCTATCGGGTTTTAAGTGTTAATTAAAGAACAGAATTTTATGAAAATTATTCGTTTGTTCATAATTGCGGCATTGCTGACTACATCCTGCAAAAAGAATTTCCTGGATGTGGTACCTGATAATGTGGCAACCATTGATAATGCCTTTACTTCCAAAACAGAAGCTGAGAAATATTTATTTACCTGTTATTCGTATCTCCCCATCAGTTTCGACCCTACTTACAATGTAGGTTTATCTGCCAGCGATGAGGTCTTTGTACTTGACCCTACCAGTGCAATCAGGTCTACTAACGTGCTTCGCCTGCCTTATGGAGATCAGAATATTTCAAGTCCTATCGCCAATTTCATGACTGGCGACAGAGACGGAACCGCAAGTTATAAAGCGATCAGGGATTGTAACATTTTCCTGGAAAACATCAGTAATCTTAGTAAAGTACCGGATCTGGACATCGATACCCGTGAGCGTTGGATATCTGAAGTAACGTTTCTGAAAGCCTACTATCATTTCCTCATGTTCAGGGCATATGGTCCAATTCCTGTTATTGATAAGAACCTGCCTATCAGTGTGGCCATTGAAGAAACGTATGTAAAACGCCAGCCGGTGGATAGTGTGGTGAATTATATTGCCAATCTGCTGGACGAAGCGGCCCTGCATTTGCCAAACAGTATCAATAATATTTCATCAGAACTGGGTCGCATTACCAAACCGGCGGCATTGGGGCTCAAGGCAAAATTGCTCGTCACAGCTGCGAGTCCTTTGTACAATGGTAATTCAGACTATGCTGCTTTTAGAAATAAAGATGGGGCTGCGCTCTTTAATCCTGCTTACAGCGCAGAGAAATGGCAGCATGCAGCAGATGCGTGCAAAGCGGCCATTGACCTTGCTACAGCACAGGGAGTAAAGTTGTACGAATTCCCTGCACAGACCATTCCGCTGAATGCTACTACCATGACCCAAATGAGCATCCGTAACTCCATGAGCGAGCCATGGAATAGTGAGCTGATATGGGGGAACACCACCAGTATTACATGGGCGTGTACCTTCTTACAACGTTGTGGAATTGGCCAGTTTGATTTTGATAATGCAGTGGCGTCAAAGACAGCCGGACATCCATTAATGGGGCCTACCATCAAAATGGCAAAGTTATTTTATACAAAGAATGGAGTGCCTATTGATGAAGACAAAACGCTTGACTTCTCTAATATTTCTACCCTGCGGGTAGCCAGTCATGATGAAAGATTTAATATCAAAGAAGGAGAAACGACCGCGCGGTTAAACTTTGACAGAGAGCCTCGATATTACGCAGATCTTGGTTTTGACAGGGGCATCTGGTATATGGCGAACAGCCCATCAAAAAGCGATGAAAACACCTTCTGGCTGAAGGCAAGGGGTAGTGAAACGAGCCAGTCATCACCAGTGCCTGTCTGCGGGTTTTATATGAAGAAAACGGTGAACTGGCATATGGATTGGAATACCCTCACCTACCCTTCTTATCCATATCCTGAAATGCGGCTGGCAGACCTGTATTTGTTGTATGCCGAAGCATTGAATGAAGCACAGGGTCCACAGAATGATGTTTATGAATACATCAACCGCGTAAGGGCAAGAGCAGGTTTGACAACGGTGCAGAACGCCTGGGCCACTTATAGCAGGAACCCTACGAAATATACCACCAAAGAAGGGATGCGTACTATCATCCAGCGGGAACGTGCGATAGAACTTTGTTTTGAAGGACATCGTTTCTGGGATCTGTTGCGTTGGAAAACGGCGGCACAGGAACTGAGTGGCAATATTACCGGCTGGGTAGTGAGCGGACAAACACCGGAGTTGTACTATCGTGAAATTTCTTTCCTGGCAAGGCATTTCGTGGCGCCACGTGATTACCTGTGGCCGATAGATGAAGATGACATACTGGAAAATCCGAACCTGGTTCAAAATCCTAACTGGTAAAAACCGACAACACATGAAGTTAACATATATCATCGCTTTAATTTTATTAGCGGCATCCTGTACCAGGGATGATTTGCGCAGCCCCGTTTCAAAGAACAGTTCGGCTCCTGGTGCAGTAACCAATGTAAAGGTGGTGAACCTGAATGGGAAATCAGCCTTAACGTATACACTTCCGGCTGATGAGGACCTATCTTATGTAAAAGCGGAATATGAAACATCTGCAGGTCATCCAAGAGAGATAAAAGCATCTTACTATGTGAACACACTCACAGTAGATGGCTTTGGAGATACCTTGCCACATACCATTAAACTCTACGCGGTAAATTCCAGTGAAGTAGCAAGTGAGGCTGTCACCGTTACCGTACAGCCACTGACACCGCCTATTGACCTGGCCTTAAGATCACTGAAAGTAGTGGCTACATTTGGTGGTTTCAATCTCACCTGTGACAATCCTACAGAAGAAAACCTAGCGATCATTCCACTGGTAGATACCACAGGGAATGGTGTATGGGTACAGACGACTGGTATGGATAATATTTATAGTAATAGTCCAGTCATCACCAGTTCAGTCAGGGAACAACCAGCTATAGAGCGACACTATGCATTTGTGGTAAGGGATAGATGGCTGAATTATTCAGATACGCTATATGAAACGTTAACACCTATATTCGAACAGTTACTCCCTAAATCAGATTGGAGCAATTATGTGTTGCCTGGTGACGCGGAGATATTGAACAATGGTGGTCGTACAGATGTGTCTTATATCTATGACGGTAATTTTCATCCCGGCTGGCCACAGTGTTTATTTACAGTAGAACAGGCCAGCTCTTCACAGATGGTGACACTGGACCTTGGCAAACCACATATCTTCAGCCGTATGCAGGTAAATCCTTATAAGGAAGTGGGCAGTTTGTATTATGTAAGAGGGAATGTAAAGGACTTTGAAATATGGGCATCCAATTCACCGAATTTAAGTGGCGCTTTGGATGAAAGCTGGACCAGGCTGGTTACCTGCCATGTTACGAAACCTTCAGGCTCTGCTTCAGGTACAGAGACAACAGCGGATCAAACGCTTGCATATAATGGCTGGCAGTTTGATTTTCCAGCGTTACAAACGGCCTATCGGTATGTAAGGATCAGAAGTCTTTCCAACTGGCAGGGTTCATACTTTATAAACATAGCAGAGTTCACGCTATGGGGTAATTAATCACTTATAATCTTTTAGGATGCAAAGAGCATTTATAATATCAGGCATGTTGACATTATTGTTTGCATGTACCAAAATGGATGAATACAGGGATAAATATATGGGTAATGGATCCATAGTTTATCCGGGCAAAATGGATTCTGTAGAAGCCTTTTCGGGTAAGAACAGGGCGGAGATCAGGGGGTTGTTTACTTCCGATCCTAAGATCACGAAGTACAAGGTGTTCTGGAATAGCAGACAGGATTCAATAGAGGTGCCTGTGACAAGGACATCTGGTGTGGACACAGCAAAAGTGATCATACCTGATCTTCCGGAAGGACTGATGAGTTTTGAGATCAGGACCTATGATGCGCATGACAATATATCTATCCCCGTAAATACATCTGCGAATGTATATGGGGACCTCTATCAGAGTGCACTGATCAATAGGGGTATTGCAAATGCAGAGATGCTGGACGATGGATCCGCGTTGATAAAGTGGGCAGATGCCAGCAGTGATGCAGGTACGGTGAGCATGCGGATTAAGTATACAGATAATACGGGGGGTGCGCATGATACGCTGGTATTGTCTGTTCTTACAGACATGACTACGACATTGCCTGCGTTCAAATCCGGAACGAGTATTAGTTATCAAACGGCTTATTTGCCCAATGCTACGGCAATAGATACCTTTTATACAGCATTTGAGGTATTTTCTGTGAAAGCGGATGTGACAGCGTTGTACCTGAAGAATACAGGTCCTTTTGATCGCGCTACTTATGATGGTGGACGCTGGGGTACGCTGGCAGCGCCATGGGTGACGAGTGCGAATGTGATCAATCACTCAGGTTATGGCGGATATGCATCAGAGACGTGGTTGAATGCAGGCGGGTTCCTGGTGATGGAATCAGGATGGAGTGGAACGGCGAATATTGTGAATGGAAAGATTTCACAGACGACGACATTGCCTGCGGGGAATTATATATTCCAGGTAGCGTGTTATACAGAGGCGTTGGATCCGGTGTATATAGTGGCAGCGGCGGGCAGCGCACTTCCTGATATTAGTGGGCTTTCGGGGGCTTTGGGGTATGGATCATTTCCCAGCAGTACGTATGTGAGTGCGACGGTATCAGTTAAGTTTACGTTGGAGCAGGAAGAGGAGGTGACATTAGGATTTTTAGCGACAATGACTTCGGGTAATCAATATTGGAGGGTAGGGAGTGTTAAGTTGATAAAGAATTAGATGTGGGGGGATGAAGAAATGGGGTTGAGGTGATAAGATTGGATATTGAAGAAATAAAGAAGTGGACTTTGAGGCGATAAAGAAATGGGCTTTGAGGTGATAAGATTAGACTTTGAAGTGATAAGATTGGATATTGAAGAAATAAAGAAGTGGACTTTGAGGCGATAAAGAAATGGGCTTTGAGGTGATAAGATTAGACTTTGAAGTGGTAAGATTGGATATTGAAGAAATAAAGAAGTGGAAATTGAAAACCGCAAACGAAATGTTTGCGGTTTTTTTATATAATTTCTGTAATTTCCTGGATGGTGTAGGTTGGGTTCAATACTTTGCAGGCATCCTTTTGGCCATATCCGTAGGCGGCCCAGCAGGAGGCGATGCCACAGTTGTTGGCGAAGAGAATGTCGGCATGGGTATCGCCGGTCATTAGTACTTCTTCCTTGTTTTTAATATTGAATTTTTGTGTGATGATGGTTTCGTAAACCATCGGATCGGGTTTCAATTTTAAAGCTAAATCCGGGAAGGCGCCTTCGGCGATGAGGAGGTCTGTCAGGTCGAAAAGATTCAGTGCTTTTAAGGAGCGTTCTACTGCGGCAATGCCTTTATTGCTGAGGACAATGATGGTTTTATCCTGCGCTTTTAATTTTTCAAAAACAGCGGCGGCTCCTTCGAATAGTACGGTGAGCTTTTCGTCACATTCTTTATATAGTTCCCGGTATATTTTAGCGATTGCTTCAACATCTTCGAAGTTGAGTTTCGATGGTTCGGGATGCAGGTGTCTTATCGTATCGTGTAAGGCACCACCTTTGCTGACGGCGGTGAGCATGGTTATTTCGTCGATGGTGTTCAGTCCGCTTTTTTCAAAGGTCTGGCTCATGGCGGAGTGAATGGTGGGAAAAGTATTGCAAATGGTGCCGTCGTAGTCGAAGAGGTAGTAATTGTAGTGGTTCATCATCCTTAATTTGCGATGTAAAAGTAATGGATAGAAAGGAGTTTTGAGAGATTTATCTGCCGGCGTTGGAGAATGATCATATTATTGAATTGCTTTCTTAATCTCTGCCAGTTCCTGCTCCATCTTCTTCATCCGCTCCTGATTTTCGAGGTTTTGCTTATGCTCCTCAATCAGGTATAAGGTTAGTTCCTCGACTTTTTTCACAAGGATCTTATTCATCTCTCCGAGGTCCAGTCCATTCACCGTCACTTCTTTCTCTGTAGGCACTTCGGGCAGATGTTTATGTTGTAGTACATAATTCTCAATTTCCATTAATGAGGGTAGCTGATAATGGCTATCAAAGACATAATCAGGCCAGCCGGACTGGGTCACCTGAATTTTTTTTGCACCAATCGTACCTGCTACAGCGAGTTTGAATGTGCCTGTAGGCGTAGTACCTATTCCAAGATTCCCATCGGCATCCAAGCGCATTTTTTCTGTACCATCATTTACCAGGAAAGTAAGATAACCTCCGAACCGGGTTGATGCTGGCCCCATGTTGAAGATGAGCCCTGAATTTAAATTGCCGAAATATTTATGAATGAGACCAAACATTGGTGCACTTCCATCCGTGTTATAAGCATGTACGCCCAGATAGGTACCATCTTTGGTAGTGCTACCTATATATAATCGGCTTAGGATGGCTGTAGTAGTATCATCCACCATCGTGCCGACGTCCAGTGATGCCTTGGGCGCGAGTGTACCGATACCGAATTTACCATCTGCTGTGGAAATGACGCTATCAGGCAGGTTCACGGTGCCAGCGAATGCATTTCGATAAGGTATATCTCTGACGGCCGTTGCCTCGGGAATCAATGCAGAATCGACTACAGACCAACCGGTAAACATGGCTGCTGTCTCACTCATACCCTGTGCAAAGGCGCGAACATGAAAGCGTACATAATAACCATTCTTGTAATCAAGGAAAATAGACATCTTGCCATTTTCATTACCAATCTTTATTGGAGGGGCTGAACCACCAGAAGAAGACACAGTAGTACGGGTTAAGGTATCTCCCAAAACATACGATGAAATTGTTAAGTTCAAGGTATAGCCTGGGATTGTAAAATCGTACCCTTCTATCCAGATAGTCGGCATGGCGAAGCGGTTTGAAAAAGGGATGTTTGTTTTTATTTTGTAACCGTTGGTAGCATAAGCGTTGTTATTATATGATAATACATCATTGTAATACTGCGCTTTTCCAGAAATGACAAAGAATAGGGATAAGAATGCTAATAAATATTTCATAAAAACAATGCTGTTTTGCTATGGGTTATAATGCTGTATAGGGCGATTAAAATATGGGGTGCAAATTAGGTATTTTTAGAAGTACTCATGAAATTATTTTCTATAATTATGCGCCATTGATTTGTTTTCTGATGAGTTACTGATATTTTTTGATGCTGCTTTCCAGGTAAAACCTTATAATTTTAAGCTATGCAATGATTATTCAAGTAGCTTATGCCTATGTATGTGATATCAAACCTGCGCGAACGCTGTTATCCTACAGATTGCCCTTTGATTAGTATATTTGTATAATAACCATTTATCAATGAGCTTTATCATCAGACCATTCAATATTGATACTGACATCCCTGACACCACCGTTCTCACTATTGAACTTGGCTACCCCTCTACTGAAGCTCAAATTACCCAAAGAATGAAGGCTATTCAGGCGGCATCAGGCTACCACACTTTTGTAGCTGTCGCCGATCATAAAGTCATTGGGTATATTGGTATCAACAAGCAACTTGCCTGGGAACAGGATGGTACTTATTTTAAAATTCAGGCGCTGGTGGTGAAACAGGAATATAGAAAAGAAGGTGTAGGTGCCGCCCTTATCCAACATACGGAAGCTTTTGCAAAAGCACAGGGCGCTACCTATCTTTTAGTTAACAGTGGCAACCGGGCCGAAAGGACGGCTGCGCATAGATTCTATCAGAATCAGGATTTCGAGCCGAAATCAACCGGGTTTAGAAAGGTGCTGTAAATTGAATGGAGTATATAGATATCATGGTTGTTGGCGGAATTAACAGGAAACCAGATACCACTGCGAACTTATCCGATTCTATCTTCATCACGGCTGTTCACTCCAATTACAAGATCCCCAACACCTCTTTAGTTCAATCCTACCTCGATCACAGCGGTCTCCCGAAATCAAGCGGGTCCGATAAGTCACTATAAACCCTGTCTAACTTCCTAATCCTCCACACCCATATTCCCACCAATACCATCCACATCACGATAAAAATAATTACAACTACCCATCCTGCATTAAAAAACACCATAACACTCGCCATCATCAAGCTCCTAGCCATCACCGCTACTACCGCATACACCTTCATCTTCTCCAAATGCATTCTCAACGATTCCCGTAAATTCATCCCAATCACGCCCTGCTTTGCAAATACATATCCCACTATATTTCCTGCTATCACTCCTAACATCGCCACCACCAATAACACATTGGCATATACTGGCTTGCGATCCCCATCGAAAAAATCATAATACACAGTCAAAAACAACACAAACCCCACCAGCTCTATCACCATCTGTCTCCGAATTTGTTTCAATACCGGATGCTGGCGTTCACGCAATAACCCGATATGTAGTGCAGAAGTTGTGTTTACATCATTCCACGCAGCAAAAAGATCTTCCATAACTCATGTTTTAATTAGTTGATAAATCCTCGTCTCAATTCTCTTTTAAGATCAGGGTAATTCCCTTCACTCATCTTTTAAATAGTTACTAACCCTCATTTCTATTCTCTATAGTTATCAGGGTACTCCCCTCCCCTTCACTCATTATTTAAATAGTCGCTAAATCCTCCTCCCAATTCTCTCTCATTACCAGGAGCAATCTCCACTCATTTTTTAAATAGTTACTTACCCTTCATTTCACTTCTCTTTAATCATCAGAAACAATCCTCACTCATGTTTAATAGTCACTAAATCTTCGTTCTAATTCTCAATAATTACCAGGAGCAATCTCCTCTCATTTTTTAAATAGTAACTGCACCTTCGCCTTAATCCTATTCAATTTCACGCCCACACAATTCTCCGTCACCCCAATAATCTCCCCCATTTCCTTATAACTCAACCCCTCCAAATACAAAGTAATGATCGCCTTCTCATCATCCTTCAATTTCCGCAGCACCTCAAACAACTCTGCCCCCCGCTCATCCAATACCTCCGCCCTATCCGGCAATACATCCGAATACACAATCGTCGGCACCCGCTTTCGATAGGCTGCGATCGCCGTACTCAGCGCTACTTTATACATCCATGTACTGAATGCCGCCGTACCTCCATACGTTCCTATCGACTTCCACAACTGAAATACGATCTCCTGGAACAAATCCTCCCTGTCCTCCTTCGAATTGCGGTACAACCTGCATATCTTATGAATGATTCCCTGATGCTGCCCGATCAGTTGTAAAAATTGCGTTTCATTCATAACTTTTTATATTTGCCATTTCTCTGTTAGTTGCAAAACCTTTCCAAAACTTACAAAGAATCAAAAAAAAACTTACAAGTAACTTAATAATATGAAACAACGACCATATACCATCTGTTTGATGATGAGTACCCTGGACGGTAAGATCCTTGGCGACAAATGGGGCGACAGTCCTCAGATTAAAAAACTGGGCGGCAAATTTGAAGAAGTACACAACCTCATAGGCAGTTATTCATGGATCGTAGGCCGTACCACCATGGAAAAGGACTTTACAAAATTTGCAAAGCCCATCTATAAACCCGGTACTCCCTCCATTCCCCGCACGGACGTCAACGCTAATCCGGATGCAGCCACCTATGCGATTGCCATCGATGCGCAGGCGAAATTAGGATGGGAAAAATCAGAGATGCATGGCGATCATGTTGTGACCGTACTTACAGAAAGCGTGTCTGATGCTTACCTGGCACATCTGCAGGATATCGGGGTATCTTACATTTTTGGAGGCGCTGCAGAGATCGATCTGAATATTGTACTCGAAAAACTATACAACCTGTTTAAAATTGACATCCTCATGGTTGAAGGCGGCCGCCACCTCAATGGCAGCTTCCTGAATGAAGGACTCATTGATGAATACCATCACCTGCTACTGCCTATTGTAGATGGCAATCACGACAATCCGGCGATGTTTGAAATAGATTCAAAAGCTAAACGGTTTGACGCCGCGCTGTTTAAACTCGAAGAAGTAAAACGGATTGAAGATGATGTGCTCTGGCTAAAATATAAGTCATAAAGCGCTAAAGGGATCTATCATAAGTAACAGGAAGGCCATGAGAAATGAGGCGGTGACTATTTTACTTCTTGGTATTCATCTGCGAATAGATTACAGGTATCAAAAAGGGCGTATCCCAAAAAGGATACGCCTTTTCAATTTTATCTTCATTGCATCAGGAAGGCAGGATATTCGAATCCATCACCACCTTGCCCACAAGCTTACCGCCCCTGGCATTAGCTAAAGCGACTCCCTCCACCTCAATCCGCCACTTCCCTTCCGCACTTACATCATCCGGAAATTCAATGGCAAATGAAAGCATGGCCAGTCTGCCATTTGTATCCAGGTTCTCCTCATTATTCAGACCAATGCTGAGCGTATACACTACATCATCACCATCCACACTCACCTGCAATGTATCAGGCAATACTACACCAAGATTCCCCGGCAGCGCCAGAATAGTTGTAACGAAACCTGACTGGTCCTTCGTCTGAGTATAAGAAGCAGGTTGTAACTGTTCTAATGTATATGGCTGTACAGGATAAGTAGCTGGCAGCGCAAAATACTCGTAAGACAAATTAATGAAGGGGACTTCAAAAGTTGACAATGTACTCATAGTGAGGGTTAAAAAAATAAAACAATCAGGGTTAACTAAAACGCGTATCCGGATAAGATTTTCATCAGCCTTCTATACGAAAAGACCGCTTTTCTTCAAATAGAAGAAAAGCGGTTTTAATGATTACATCAATCATTTACATCACGGATGTGTATAGATCGTATACACCAGTGTGCCGGATGGAGGTAAGCCATAACCACCGCCAGTCCAGCCATAAGCTACCACGGTTCCGTTAGTAGGATCCAGGTCTGCATCGCTTACTACCAATGCATTTGCCAGGGTGCTCCATGCTATGAACGTACCGTCTGGTGTGTACCATGCATAGTTCACGATCTTAGCAGCTGACTTTGTAGCAGGTTGTTTTACTTCCTTAATGGGAGTAAAAGAGCAGAACAATAAAACCAGCGTGAACAGAGAAAGGGACAAGAGGGTTTTCATGTTTCTCATGTGGGTTGTCTTTAATGATTAACAAATAGAGGGTTATTTCCTTTTAAAGATACAAAAGATGTGAATTAAAAATATTAAAATCAGCTTAAGTTTTTCGCGCTTCTGTTTATAACAGAAGCGCGAAAACAATTACTTACAACTAATCACCGACTGCTGCTGCGCAGGTACAGATGATCCCATTGCCTTTGACAACTTAAACAAATTACTGCTTGGCGAATCTACCGGCAATCCATTGGCTTCACGAATCAACTGGAAGATATGATCCGGTCTTACTACCACATAATCGGAATTCAGTGCTGTCGCCGCATTCTTAAAGCTGGTAGGCGTTACACCCTGCCATGGCTGCGCCTGTATAATGATAAATCTAGGCGATGTACCATTCCAGCCTGCAGCTGCAGAAGCAATATTATCTTTGATGGTCTGCTCTGTTGTACAATAGTTACAATTCAGTGCCATACCCGGTAGTGTATTGTTATAAATCGTTAAACCACCATTGGTATTCTGCGCAGTCATCCCCAGCAGTGATGGCGCATACGTTGCATACGTCTGACCTACATTCTGATTAATACCACCGGTGATGGTATTCCATATTGTCACCACTCTAAATCCTGCACGCTGATTATAATCTTCTGTCTTCGCCACAAACTGGTTCAGCTTCGCCTGATCCCAGCTGTTAGGATAGGTATAGCCATAGCCGGAAGGACCACTGATCAGGTTATCATTATCTGTTGATGACTGCCAGTAGTAGTTCAATGCACCCGGCATCGCATCCAGCATGGCTGGTGATAATGTCCATCCCATCGGCACCTGTCCGCGTCCCGGGTCATTCCACAGTTTACGCATCAGGTGTTCTACATATTGCAGGTTGTCGCCATCACTCAATATAAATGCCACATAAATTTTATTCTGCAATGCTGGTTTCTGTGGCATTGCTTTCAGGTTCACTGTTCTAGGCATACCGCTATGTACGGTGAGGTTGGAAGACCAGTCACTCGCAATAGTGGTGATACCATAAGTTGATGTCCTTTGCACACCCGATCCTTCGTTCTGCCACCAACCCATGAAGTTAGCACCTGCAGGCATTGATGCGAGAAAACTATTCAACAACGTACTTTCCTCTGCAACGTCAGGATCCAGCCAGATGGTCGCAGCACCAATAGCCGTGGCATATTCACGCAATGCAGCTTTGTGCGTAGAAGGATCTAACCCGATCAATAAACGCTTGTCTGCATTCGGCCAGTAAGTATTATACATAGCCTCGTACACCGCCATCTTGCTGCTATACACACCACGCAGATCTGTTAAGATCGGCAGGTTGTAAGGCGCTGCCTGCAATTTGGATAGCAATGTTGGTGAACAGATCAACGCATTCTGATTCTTTGCCAGCATGGTGGCCAGGTTCACGGTATGGATCTGAGATGGATCATACACGATCAAACCACCGATTTCGCTACGGTACTTGGTGATCAGGCTATACTTATCCGATACATCGTTATAGCTCAACCCGAGAGAATTCAACCAGGTATACTGACCTTCGGCAAATGCATCTCCTTCGTAAGAGAAGATACGTGGTTGTGTCTTGTTGACAATACCTTTCAGTGAAGCAAATAAGTACATTTCTGCAGAAGAATTATTCTGCTGTACAGCTACATAATCCACTTTCGTATAAGCCGAACCCCGCCAATATATACGCAGTTCTATCGAATGGTTATCTGCCGGCATGGTAAACGGCAATGTGAAAGTGACATAATCACCCGCTATGGTAAACATAGTACGGGTAATGGTTTGCGACGCCAGGGTAGCACCCGTTGTCGCGTCTCGCACATCAATATCCACAACAGGATCATTGTTGGCGGTATTGTTGTCCGTCTTCATACGGAACTCCGCTACATTCGCACCTGCGGGAATAGTGTTGTCATAAGGACCATATATCATATGGTCGTTGGCTGCGTCGATACCCACCTGGCAAAGCCAGCCATCGGTTTCTAAACGGCCTGTTTTATGACTTAGTGAAGAACCTTCTGCTTCCCATTTCGTGGAAGTCTCGCGAAGGATAATCAGGTCCTGCGTTTGTGCGGTAGCAGGAAATGATGGCAATAACTGACCCTGGGGCCAGGTGGTTTGAGCCATTGAGGGCATGGCGCAAAACGGCATCAGTAGCAACGACATGGCTACTGCAATCTTTACAGACGGGTTACCGGATTTGATCATAGGTAAACTATTAAATATGAATGTAACGTGTCCCTTCCAGGTGAAGGGTCTTTAATGGACGCTAAGTACGCTCTGAGTCATTTTCAACGTGAACGAATTAAAAGTACGTATTAAAAGTGAATTGCAAAATATGATTGAGGATGGTTGGACGCTAAAAGGATTTAATAGACTGAGAATCAAAGGAATTGTAAATTCAATTCATAACAATGAAATAACAAAAAAACGCTTTTGTCGAACACAAAAGCGTTTTTTTGTTATGCGATTAATGGCCTGCGGCCGGCATCATTTTAATATCTAATTAAAGGATTGCCTGAATGCTAACGGCGATACATTCGTCTTCGTCTTAAATAATTTACTAAATGATTGCGGATGCTCAAACCCAAGCTGGTAAGCAATTTCACTCACTGACAATGTGGTCGTAGACAACTGTACCTTCGCCTGCTCAATCAGTTTTTCATGTATATGCTGCTGCGTACTTAACCCAGTTAACGCCTTCAATAACCCACTCAGATAATCTGCGGAAACATGTAGTTCTGTTGCTACATAACTCACCGTAGGCAAACCCCGTTGTTCTTTAAAATATACTTCCAGCAAATTATCCAATTGCGTTAATAACTGATGACTGCTTCTTCGCCTCGTCAAAAACTGTCGCTGATAAAAACGCTCTGAATAATTCAATAATGATTCCAACAATGAGATAGTTATATTATGACTAAAGGTATCTATGTTCGCAAAGATCTCCTGCTCTATATTATCCATTATATGCACCAGCGTATTTTCTTCTTTATCGGATAAAAACAACGCTTCATTTACTGCATAATCAAAAAAAGCATACTGTCGCATCTTCTTTGCTAATGGCGTATTCCATAGAAAATCAGGATGTACCATCAGCATCCATCCATTTGCGTCCTTCATTGCCATCATTTCCCTCATGGTCTGTTCGTCCATCTCCATACCAAATACCTGTCCCGGGGCCATAAACGACAAAACCCCTGCATCAAAATCATAATCCTGCTGACCATATTTTATCTTTACTCCTTTTGCAAAACCCTGCTTCAGGGCAATAAGATAGAAGTCTGGCACCAATGTCTTCGGCTCGAATACGGGCAACTCTTTGATCGTATTGAATTGCACCACACTGATCAATGGGTGACCTGTCATGGGCAAACCCCTTAACTGGTGAAATTCGCCAATGGATTTTACTCTATATGGTTGCATATTCAAATTTAATAAGCTGCTGCAAATAAAGGTGCAAAATCCTTCAGTTTCCGTTTTCCCGGTACAGGCCGTTGCTGAAAGTATTTTTCCTGAACCCTGCCGCTGTGCAGCGCTTCCTGCATGGCTACCAGCATAGCTGCCAGCTCTTTAGGCATACCCATCATTTCCATACCCTGTAGTACCTGTTCTGCAGGCAATGCCGGCCATTGCAGATCGGGTTTGCCGATGGCTGTACCCAGTATTTTTGCCGCTTCGTTACAGGTAAGTTCATCACTGGCTACGTAGCGGATCTTAATTCCCTGTGAAGGTGTTTCCAGTTCTTCCACTACTACATCTGCAATATCTTCCGGTGCTACAAAGGCTATCATATCATCACCGCCATAGTTGGACATAATCATGCCATAAGTTTTGATCATACCAATAAGGCCGTAAAAATTAGAATAAAACGATCCCGGTCTTAAATGGGTCACGTTTACATCTTTTAAGTGATTGAAAAAGCCTTCCGCGTTATGGTCTTTGATCGCTTCCGCTGCCCACCCACTGAGGTGGATCACTCTTTTTATATTATTTGTCTGAATGGCCTGTACGTAATTATTGGCAATACGTGTAAAGTATCCCAGTTGGTCCTGTTCTGCCATATTGAAAGGGGTCATGCAATACACGGCATCTGCTCCTTTGAATGCTTCCTGTAAGAAATCAGGGTCCTCCAGACTGCCGATGGCCGGCTTTGCGCCCAAAGCAATAATCGTTTCGGCTTTTGCCTCATCACTGCTGATGACTGTCACCTCATGTCCTTTTTCAACTAATAAAATGGCCAGTGGCTTACTGATATTGCCTAATGATCCGGTTACTATGATTTTCATATGATTATGATTTTAGACAAATGTAGACCTGCCTGAAAATCTTCTCGTAGCCGAATACGGTCTGGTTGTAGCCAAATCCTTGTAACTTTACCAGATGAAAGCAGGTCAATTTATACACGCCAGTTCGCTACTGGATGCCAGCATATTTGAAGATGTCATCATCTTCATTACCGAACAGAATGAAAAAGGAGCGATGGGATTTGTGGTGAATAAACAATTTTCCCGTGGACTGACTGAGCTGGAGGAGTTTAAAAACGGGCAATCATTCCCTTTGTATGAAGGAGGGCCGGTGGACCAGGAACATCTTTTCTTTGTACACCAACGACCTGACCTGATTCCGGATGGTACACATATAATTGATAAAGTGTACTATGGCGGTGATTTTAAAACCGCCGTAGCACATATTAATAAGGGTACCCTTACGACCCGGGATATTAAAATATTTATCGGTTATTGTGGATGGGATAATACCGAACTGGAAGCTGAAATTGAAGAAGGTAGCTGGACGGTGGCAGAGACAGGCGACATTTTTTAGTACCGCTTCAGATTCCGTTTACTGAATCACCCCCTGAAATATAGCATGATCCGCTATCTTATGATACAATATGTTATGCCCTGTATTATTCACATGCACACCATCGCTATAAGCCACCGCTGCCCTGATCGTTCCATCTTCAGCAGCCAGGGTATCATACACATTGCTAAAATGCTCGCCAAAGGCTACCTGCATCTTTACATTCAGGTTTTTCAACCGTGTTCTGTAAGCCACATCCGGGAAGTTGCGCGGTTGTGTACCGAAAATAATATACTTCACCTTCGCTGAATCCAGCAAACGGATCATCTCATTGAAGTTGTCCATGATCTCATCATCTGTATAATCATATGCCACATCATTGGTTGGATATGACATGATCACCAGCGCAGGCCGGAAAGATAATGCAGCTGTAATGTTGTGAAGGGTATCAGTCGCAGGGCGACCAGGTTTAGTAAAGCTCTTGGGAATACCCTGGTAAGTGGTGAGCCCGACTATGCCAAGGTTGAAATAAGTTAGGACCCGCTTATTATCCTTTGTAGACAGCTTTAACCTGTTTACCCAGGAAGAATCGGTTGGATTGGCTCCCATGCCTGCGGCAGTGGAAGAACCAATAATAACAATGGTGGCGGAATCTGCCTTTGCAGGAGCCGGGTTAATCGGTGTTGTTGGAGTTGTCCCGGGTTCTTTTATGTCAGCATTCTCATTTTTACCACATGCAATGAACAAGGTTGCCAGCGTAAAGCAACAATATAGGTAACGTTTCACGGCGGTAAAGTTATGATTCGATGATAAATCACTGTTCACACCTTCATGCTATGCTGCATGGTATATATAATTAATTTATTATCAACTTATATGCATTACTGATTTTGAATCATTAGCAGTGATTAAAAGCCTGCTAACCAGTCTCTACAACTCTTCTACCCCTCATCCAGTACGCTTCAAATTTTATTTGTACTGGTTTTCCGCTTATATCGTGTCACCTTCACCTCTGCCGGGTTCAATTCATGAAAACCGACACCCAAAAATCGCTCTACCAATTTCCCCGGCACCCTCAAATCTTTCGCAAACCTTACCATTTCCCTGATCTCTTGTGGCGACAATCCATCTTCTTCCATTTCTTCCAATTCCTCCTCTTCAAATAACGGCTCATCCGGCGCCTCCTGCTCCTCCAACAACGGATTGCCAAATTCAAAATACACCTCCTCCTCTGAGCCATATTTAGTACGAATCCGGGTACCTTCTTTAAACACTGCATATCCATACACCCCCACCGTCGAATTCTCAAGCAATACACCTATCTCCGTCTCCGGAAATATATCTATTATTGCCTTTGCCTGTACGCCCAATCCTGCAGATAAAAACTCAAAAGGCAACTCCCTGTCCACTAAAATCAAACAACCATTATATTCACCCGCAAACAACGTTTCCGGTTTATTTGTCTCAAATAAATTTACTTCCTGCTCAGGTTCGAAATCTTTTAACAAAAGATCTTTGTCGTAAGCGCCTTTTACAAACACATAATATTTATTCCATGCCATGTACAACTACTTTATTAAACCGGTGTAATGTACCTTCTTTTTTAGATAAAGGCCAGCAATCAGATTATCGGGCTTTAATCATTAAAATCACCAGCCGTCGACTCATCAACCTCATTTACAAAACCAGTATCTTCGCCTCTCAAAATTCAACAAACAATGAACACCCCAATCACCTATGTCGAAGGCGATCTGCTGGTAGCCGCAAAAGCTGGAAAATTCGATGCCATTGTACACGGCTGTAACTGCTTCTGCACCCAAAAAAAGGGCATAGCTGCCCTTATCGCCAAAGCTTTCGGTTCAGACAAATTCCCCCTTGAAGCAAAGCATTACAAGGGCGACCGAACTAAACCCGGCAAAATAGATTACCAAACAATAACCCTTCCCAGCCAACAGCCGCTCACTATCATCAACGCCTATACTCAATACGACTACAGGGGCGAAAAACCTTTCGACCCTCTCGCATTCCGGCATTGCATGCAGGCAATAAACAGCCGGTTCAAAGGCGCACATATTGGCATGCCTTTGATCGGTGCTGGTCTTGCGGGCGGAGATTGGGATGAAATCAGTAAAATAATTGCGGCAGAATTAACAAACTGTCAGGTCACAGTAGTCCGTTTACAGCAACGATAACCGTTGTTCTAATAATTTGATCTTACCTGTCCAATAACCCTTTGCTTCTTCTTTTTCTTTGTTGGTTTCCTGTCGCAACTGTTGCAATTCACCATTGTAAATGGTAATCAAACCGTTCAGATGCGTCTTCAATCCTTCCTTCGTATTTGGGATATACCCGGGTCCGGAGCAACCGCAAGAGTGAAATGCGATGCCCACTGAATATAATACACGCAGGTGTTCCCATGCCTTAATTTTTCCTTTTCCAGGAGCTTCGAAATCCATGCCCATATCAGCCATCAGCTCCCCACAATCGGGACACTTGGCCAGCTTGGCATGTGCATGTCCACCCGTTCCGGAACAGGAACAGTCATCAGAAATTCGCCTCTTAAAGGTCTTACGGCATTTAAAACAAGCATAGTGTGGCTTGTATACGGAAAATCCATATCGACACATATATACAGTTAATTAGGGTAAAGTGATGCAAAGATACTACGCTCCTGCCATAGCATTTCTTTATAAAATGTTATAATTTGTCAATGCAATTGTCTTTGTTCCTGACCTATGCAGTAGCCGTAATAAAAAAAACCGGCATTACAAAATGCCGCTTTTAATGTAGTCAGTTATTGATCATCAACTCCAGCAAACGCAATGGGGGCCAGTACCTTTGGCAGGATGCCGTTCGACAATAAACCTGGTATATTATTTTTAGTCTTTAAAATCCATCAAGTATTTTTTATCTTCATTTCATGAGTACCACCTATCAACCCATTAATTGCGACTACTACGATCGTTTGGAGGCCTGGGCCACTATGCGCACCATCTGCCTCATCCGGTTTACATCCGAAGAAGGGCAGGTGCAGGAAGTCTCCTCGCGCATCGCCGATCTCTTCGTCCTTGAAAAAGTGGAATATATGCGTCTTGAAAACGGCGTTGTATTAAGACTTGATACCCTTATCGACGTCAATAATATCCCCCTACCCAATCAATGTTAAAGGAACAACCGCCAGTACAGGCATAAAATTAATAACACCCCATACACCAAAACGTTCAATTTACCCCCCTTCCAGGTCGGTTTACCTGCATACGCAACAGCACCAATGGCAAATACATATACAGCGATGCATACGCTACCACTTCATCCTGTTTACCAGTTTCAAACCAGATGGAAAATCTTACATTTACAATATGTCAGCACAAAAGGAAATCATCATCATTGGGGCCGGCGCTGCTGGTCTTATGGCAGCTAAAGAACTCTCCACTCAATACAACGTCACCATACTCGAAGCGCGGCCACAAGCGGGTGGCAGAACGACTACCCGCTACCCTGCGCCCGGTATTCATATTGAAACCGGTGCTGAATTCATACATGGCGAACTGCCCATCACCCTGTCTTTGTTACAGGAAGCTGGCATTCCTTATCACCCCATCAATGGTGAAATGGCCCTCGCAGAAAATGGAGAGCTCAAACAGGAAGAAAGCTGGATGGAAGACTGGGATAACCTGATCGGACATATGGGTAAAGCTGCTGAAACAACCACCATGCAGCAATTGCTGGATCAATATTACCCTGCCAGTCAATTTGCAGCACTTCGTAATCATGTACAGGGATATGTGGAAGGATACGACCTCGCTGACCTGAACAAGGTAAGCGTAAAATATCTGTACGATGAATGGACACTGGAACAAGGCACCAACTTCAGAATTGAAAACGGCTACACAGCCCTGATCAATTACCTTGGCAAAGGATGTAATATTATCACGAACCAAACCGTGCAAAACATCTCATGGCAGCCGGGTAAGGTAACGGTCACTTCACAGAACCAGACTTACACCGCACACAAAGTACTCGTCACCGTTCCTATCAACATCTTACAAAACGAAAGCATACAGTTTTCTCCTGCTCTTCCTGCATACACAGCAGCAGCACAGCAGATCGGATGGGGAACCGTTATTAAGTTCAACCTGCTCTTCAAACAGGCTTTCTGGAAAAGAGATATCGGGTTTGTGTTAAGTGATGAAGATGTGCCGGTATGGTGGACGCAATCTGAAGATAGCTTAATTCTTACAGGGTGGCTGGGAGGCCCGAATGCAGCAGGACCTCAACCTGATCTATTGGCAAAAGCACTCAACTCGCTTTCTAAAATATTTAATGCAACAAACATTGCGGACCTGTTGGATCAAAGTTTTATCCATAACTGGTCAACGGAACAAGCCATACATGGCGGCTACTCCTATGGCATGCCTGATTCTGAAAAAGCAAAGGCAGTATTGACCACACCCGTTGCAGATACTATTTATTTTGCTGGAGAAGCGCTATACACAGGCGATAGTCCCGGTACCGTAGAAGCCGCACTACAAAGCGGAAAAGAGATGGCGATCAAAATAAAAGAAGGCGTATAAATAAATGAAGCGCCTGAGAAACCGTATATGGATCTGGCTCCATCGGGTATCCGAATTAAAACCTTCATGAAAGAGGTTATTCACCAACGGGGATGAAAACCATTTTCTGAAAAAACCTTCATGAAAGAGGTTATTCACCAACGGGGATGAAAACCATTTTCTGAAAAGAGGGTGTATCTATTTTGTGATACACCCTCTTTTGTTATCATTTAATGCTTAGGCTTAGGTATCACTTTGTACTTCCCATCCACTATCAGATCCTTTAACCATACCCCATACTTTTTCTTATTAATTTTCTCATTGTACTCCTCATCCAGCACCACCCTGCCCTTCACAATTTCATAATAGATATAAGGCACATAATACACTGAATCCGCAGCAGGATATGGCGCCACTGTATATGCACCGCCTACTTCCAGGTTCTGATCATGGTCATAATCCCTGATATCAGAAGATACTACATTCCCGATAGAATCCGCCTTGCTATTATTTACACTGAAAATTATCAGATCTTTAACGTCCGCACCGCGACTTACTTCCAGAAATAAAAATACATTGCCTCCATTTTCAATGAGCTTATTGCGCCTGCTATCTAAAAACTCCGCGCCATTGCTCAGCAGATACGTACGGTTACCATTCACAAATATGGTCCCTTTATTAATATTGATCTGCTGGTTCTTTGTGCTCACGAAGTGAAAATTTGATTTTTGTCCAAAGGCTGGCAGCGCTATAAAGGCCAGCAGACAATGTCTGAGTTTTAATTTCATAGTGTAGTTGTTAATATCGGGTAGAAACTTAAACATTTTTTGCGAAAAAACCTTTTACTGATTCCTGTTGTTGTAAAATCATGTGGCGTTACCTTTTTCTGTCAGTAATTTTTCCGGCTTCAGTGTTTGCTCAAAAAACAGACTCGGCTTATATTCAGCCATTTCAAAGGAAAAATACGTTTGAGCTATATTCGGGAACGTATAGCACGACGTTTAAATTCAGGACCCACCGAAACAGACAGCATAATTATAAACTGGCTGTGAACAGCAGTGGATACCTGGGAGGCGATGTGAGTTATAAATGGCTATACCTGCAATATTCTGTCAACATACCCGGCACAGAACTGGACAATAAGGCAAAGTATCACTATCGGCTGATCAGGATGCAGTTTGGTAGTCATGCGGTGAGCGTAGAGCCGTTTTATAACGCCTATAATGGGTTACTGATACCCAATCATGACCACAGGGGATATGAGGCCTTCCAGGGGATTGATTTTACGAATGCTGGACTCGACCTCTTTTACTATATCAATCATAAGAAATACTCTTACAAAGCAGCCACTTCCTTTTCCGAACAACAGCTTCAATCTGCGGGTGCTGTATTCCTGGCAGCAACCCCGCTCTGGCACCAGATCAGTTGGAGAAAACCGACCCCACATCTGATTTCAGACTCATCTACTTATAATTTATTATCTTCTAACCCCTCGTGGTTGTCGCTGGTATTTAAAGGAGGATACACCCACAATATTGTACTGGGACAGCATAAGTGGATCATCGCACCTGCGGTGATGTTTGGTGCAGGGGCTTTGCATGAATTAAATACAAATAATTACAGGCTGCAGGCGGTGACTGATATGCAGGGATGGATCAATGGGGGGTATAATGGCGATAAGTATTATGCATACCTCAATGCCTCGTGGGAAAATCTGAATACGAATTTATTAGTGAAAGATATGCACCGGACAGATTGGAACCTTGGCTTTACACTGGGATATCGGTTTGCACATCTGCCCAAAAAGATTTTAGGGATATTGTAAGTGTATCAAAAATAAATAGACCTCCTCAGCAATGCTTAAAGGACAACCTATCTCCATTAAGTAGCCAAATAAAAACAGGCCGTATCTTAAGAAAGATACGGCCTGTTTCAAATCCATTATTGCTGTTGCGTTTGTGGCTGAGTTTGTTCCTGTGGCTGCTGTTGCGGTTGTGACTGTTGTCTACGTTCCATCTGCTGTTTGTAATAATTCCTCTTGGCATCATACACAGCATTGTCACGTTCTCTTTTCAACTGTCTCACCTCCTGCCTTCTCTCTCTACCACTCAGATCTCTATCCATTTTCACAGAAGCGATCCTGTCGGCATAGTCATTTTTAATGTCCATCACCTGCATATCGAGTTTAGTAGGTCGATAAGGAGCCGCATAATAAGGGTATCCATACCCAAATCCCCAGCCAAATGGTGAATAGAATGGGCTGTAGTAACCAAAACCACCGCTTACAATGACGGTTGTCCGACCTCCCCCATGGAAGCCACCGCCACCATGTCCGGGACCCATTGCAAAAGCACCTGTTGCCATTACGGTCATCGTTAACGCAATTATTATCTTTTTCATGACTCCTCCTTTTCTTTTTTATAGTATTTAGACTGTCGTTTAAAGGAAAGATTTAATGATCAGAAGATTTTAGCAAGGCATTAACATATTGACATTTACTTTATTATAAGAGGCAACGGCGTACGTTTTGCAAGCTTTCTTCCCCTGAAAAATAAATACAAATTAAAGAACAACATCACTCCAAGGTAAATGCAAAATCCACCAATCTTCATACTCAGCACTTCCATCAGTGTACGGTTACTCAACACTTCCTGCGTGATCTCCATGATAAAAAAAGCGAAGCCTAAATTCAATAAATAAAACCCCGTCTCGAACAACTTATTTGTGGCCTGTGCAATGTCTTCCTTACCATGAAAAATATCCAGCATAAATACTTTGCCATTTTTGAAAAGCGTATGCGCTACATACCAGGTTACAAAAATGACTACAGGAAGATAAATGAGGTAAGCAATGAAGTTCATATTGTATAGTTTTAATGTGATGAAATTCTATTTTTGATCAATAAGATGACCGCCATGTTGCAATAATGCATTACTGCCAGGGTTAATAAGATCCTGCCCGTCATAGTCGTGATACTGGTGAGGAGTTCCAGCCAGGTATGCACCGTACTCCAACAACTGATCATGATCGCCGCATACCCTAAGTTCACGAGGTAATACCCCACCAGCAGGATCTTATTGATAAAATCCGTCAGCGATACATCCCCCTGTAATAACCCCAGGATGTATAACCGGCCGTTCCGGAAGAAGAGTAAACCCACCCTGACGGTGACCAGGTAAGTGATGAACAGGTAAATGATATATGCAAGGATATTCATAACAGTACAAACCTAGTACAGTTTATTGTATTTTCAAAATATTCTGAAAGTTTAGTACTTACCGCATAAGAAAAAAGCAGGCAATTGCCTGCTAATCAACTTATAATCTTTCTAATTCTTTTAAATATTCATATTGCAAATCCTCATGCTGCCCCTCTATAGCCTTCCGGATCTTCTTCATCTGCCCCATATATATCGTTGTCAATGCCGGACTCTCTCCTACCTTTATCCCCGCTTTCTTAATCTTCATTAAAAAGTACAACAGCAACTCTATCTCCGCCACCTTCGATCCCGTATATTTTATCTGCTTACTCACTCCCCTCAATATCTTTCTCAAATGCTTCTTCACATAGTAAATGTTCGTCTTCGGCTGCGTAGTAAATGCCTCATCCATTTCCAGTTTCACGGCGGCTATATATCCCTGCAGGTCCCCTTCCTCGAATAACAAATAAGATAACAACTCCTTATTGTCATTCTTAAACTTCGCCAACCGCAAACACACCTCCATGAGCCTTGCCGGGGGCAATGCCTGCAATTCCTTCTTTATTTCACTGATACTCGCTGGCTTCATGAATAGAAATCAACAAGTGCTCCAAAATAAGCCTCATTCCATCCATCCACAATGTCGTCAAATGCCTCGTCAGGAATATTCGTATGCCTCAGCTCCACATCCGTTCCTTTTTTGTGCGGATGCAGTATAATCGTCACAATTGAATCTTCCGGCTGATCCCCGAAATACCACTCCTGCACAATCTTCTTATCCTCTTCAAACTCGAGGTTCATACCTGCAATACTGTCTCCCCATAAGGAAAACTCCGTTCCCGCCTCGGCTTTCATTTCCGCAGGTTCACCGGACCATAACTGAATGGTGTATTGATTGGTCAATGCCTTGTACAACTCCTCAGGAGCTGCTGGCACCAAAAAGTGCTTTTTATAATCCTTCATAATCCTGCAAAACTACTTTATCTGTTGCAATAACATAAAAAAATCGGGCGGCTAATAAGCCGCCCGATTAAAAAACTTTTACTTTACCACCTGCAACCACTCGTCCGGCAGCCTTCCTATCTTACCTCCATTCACCCTGTATTCCAGCTTCAGCGTATACCCACCACCGCCTTCTACAAACTTCACCTCGATCGGATGCAACCCTTTCTGCAGCGCAATCTGTCCGCTCTTCTGTAAAGGTGCATGCCAGCCATCATTATCCACCACCTTCTCTCCATCTATGTACAGGTTCGCACCATCATCTGCCGTCAGGAAGAAACTATATATAGCCGTCTCCGGAACATTGATAAAGCCTTTCAGCGTAGCGGCAAATGGCTTACCACCATGCCCCATACTATCCGGCATGATCACATTGTTTACATACCCGCTGCTATCCGGTGTATCTTTCAGTGTCGTCACACTCTTAAATGATCCGTTGAAATAATCCAGTTTCAACCCCTGCTGCAAACCACTCACTTCTGTCGGTTTGAAGAATGATTGTGGCTTATAGTTCAACGTATAGATCTCTCCATGCACACCATCCGGCTTAAATGCCGCAATACGCAGGGAAATCTTACCCGGAATAATATAATCAGCTGGCAGTTCAGGAGATTTTACTGTCGGCGCCGTACCATCCGTTGTATAACGGATCGTCATCTCAGGAGAAGGTTTCGCAATTACCAGTTTCGTCTTTCCTACAAATACGTTTTCTTCTGTAAACCCATCCAGATCTGGCATACGGTAGTGTACCCTCATCTTGTCCAGGCGTTTATACTGCGTCATCAAACGCTGAGAATACCCTTCAAAATCGGATTTGTGTGTCCACAATACTTCTGCCAGCGCTGTCATTCGTGGCATATACATAAAGTCTGCACGATTTTCAGAAGGGATCATCTCTGTCCAGATATTCGCCTGCGCACCAATGATGTTACGGCCTTCTTCGGCAGTCAGGCCCTTTGGAACCGGCTCAAAATGATACACGTTTGCAATAGAGTTCCTGTCAGGAATACCATCAAAATACAAAGGATTGCCCGGCGTCATGATCACATAGTTCCCATTCTTAGCCGCATGCACGGGTGCTGAAGGTACCCAGCTTCTCCAATACATCACAACTGCCGTAGGACTCACACCCCCTTCCAAAATCTCATCCCAGCCAATCAGCTTCTTCCCTTTGGAATTGAAGAACTTTTCCATTCTCTTTACAAAGTAGCTCTGCAGTTCATCAACGTCTTTGATATTGTGTTCTTTCATGAAATCCTTTACACCATCAAAGTGTTCCCAGGTAGACTTGTCCACTTCATCTGCACCCAGGTGAATATATTGAGAAGGGAACAATGCCGCAATTTCAGTAAATACATTCTCTGCAAATTCGAAGGTCGTTTCTTTGCAAGGACAGATAGGCGTGGTAAACAATTTACCCCATTTCACACCACCCTGACAACTCAGGAAAGGATACTCCCTGATAGCCGCCATCATATGACCCGGCATATCGATTTCAGGGATAATTTCGATATGACGTGCTGCTGCATAAGCAATCAGGTCCTTCATCTGCGCCTGCGTATAGAAGCCGCCATACAGTGTTTTGCCATCTTTGTGAATGATGTGGGAAGCGTCGATCGCCATATCCGGATTGGTTTTGGCTTTCTCCATACAGGCAGAATCCTGGTTGTTCCATTCACGCCACGCACCCTTTTCTGTCAGCAAAGGATATTTCTTGATTTCAATACGCCAACCCTGATCATCGGTCAGGTGCAAGTGTAATTTATTCATCTTGTACAAGGCGAGTACGTTGATGAATTTTTTCAGGTAGTCGATTGAAAAAAAGTGACGGGATACATCCAGGTGCATACCACGCCAGCCATATACAGGGTGGTCGGTGATGTTCGCAGCAGGGATGGCGATCTTCGCCAGTTTGGTAGCTGTACCTTCTACTGATACCGGCATCAGCTGACGCAGGGTCTGGATCGCGCGGAACATACCGGTAGGCGTTTTTGCTCCTATCTGAATTTCCTGCGTGCTGATCTGCAAAGTGTAATCTTCTTCGCCTTCCAGCTGATCATTCTGTGTCAATACGATGGAACCCGCACCGGCTTTGGTACCTGCAGGCAATGCCTGACCTAAGCCCTGTTTGATGAGTGCCTGTAACTGTGCCGCCTCATTGCTGAAAGCTTTTCCGGCCGGAACAACCAATTTCGTTTTTGCAGTAATGACAAATTCTCCAGCCTGTGGCACCAACTGTTGCGGATAAGGAATGATTCCGTAACGGGAGGGTGCTGCATCCTGGGCGCGTGCTATCTGAAAGAGTAACAATACACCCAGTGCCAGTGCACTTTTTTTCAACATAATTTACTTTTAAGCATGATAAGGAAGTCAGCAAAGTACCAAGAATAATGGCACCAAACTGATGCGATATTGCTAAATTATACAGTAATATTAGCGCTGACAGCTCCTATACGGCTACATTCACAATATTCAACAACCTAAAGAACTGCTCCTCCTCCATTTCCTGTACTTCCCCCGGCTGCAAATCGCCCAACAACAGCTCTTCTATTGAGATCCGTATCAGCCTTTTCGTCTGATGCCCCACAGCTGCCGTCATCTTCCTCACCTGGTGAAACTTTCCCTCCGTCAGCGTGATCGTAATCCACGTCCTTGGCAGGTACTCCTTCAGGTCATGTGCCCTTGGCCCTACGTTCGCCGGTTTTTCTACTACCTGCACCTCACAGGGCGGTGTGACGTAATCCACGCCCCCTTTTATACGAATGGTCACACCGGTTCGCAATTTCTCTACCGACTCCGGACTCATGATCTTATTGACCATCACAAGGTATGTACGCTTGTGTGGTGTGTCGCTTTCGAATAGTAAACGGGTGACTTTTTTATTGGTAGTAAGAATAAGCAATCCTTCGGAATGGTTGTCGAGTCTGCCCACGGCATGAATGCCTTCGGGAAAATCATAATCCAGTTCGCCCAAAAGATGTACTTTGTCAGGGCTCACGAACTGCGACACCATGTCGTAAGGCTTGTTAATAATGAAATACCGATCCATAAAATTCTGCTAATATACAGGCAAATCTGATTAATATCTATTTAACCCATTCCCGGGGGAAACCATAATTTCATCCCTATGAAGATAAAAACGCTCATCATCGCAACGACTGGATTTTGTAGCACCCTCCAGGCACAGGTGAAAAAAGATTATCCCATACAGCCTGTGGCCTTCACACAGGTACAGGTATCCGACAATTTCTGGGCGCCCAAGATCAGGGTGAATGCGGAAGTAACGATTCCCTATACCCTGGAACAATGTCGTAAGACAGGCCGCATCGACAATTTCAGACGTGCTGCCCATACCATTCCCGGCGATTCTATGACGGAATATACATTTGACGATACGGATCTGTACAAAGTGATTGAAGGAGCTTCGTATGGTTTGCAGGTGAAAAAGAACCCCGAACTGGAAAAGTACCTCGATTCACTGATTACTATTATCGGCGCTGCACAGGAAAAAGATGGTTATTTATATACTTTCCGCACCGTACACGCCGCACACCCTCATCCATGGATAGGTACGAAGAGATGGGAAATGGAGGAAGACCTGAGTCATGAACTGTACAATGCCGGTCATCTGTACGAGGCCGCTGTAGCACATTACCAGGCTACAGGCAAAAAGACCTTATTGAATATTGCTATCAAAAACGCGGACCTGCTGGTTAAAACTCTCGGCTATGGCAAAGAAGAAAAATGGCCCGGCCACCAGATCGTAGAAACAGGGCTGACGAAATTATACCGTGTCACCGGCGATACTGCTTACCTGCATCTGGCAAAGTTCTTCCTCGATGTACGAGGTCCCGGTTCTCCATATAGTGGTGAATACAATCAATCTTTTACAAAAGTAGTAGACCAGCACGAAGCAAAAGGTCATGCTGTAAGAGCGACTTATATGTACACCGGCATGGCAGATGTAGCTGCACTCACAGGTGATCAGCAATACCTGCATGCCATCGATGATATATGGAATGATGTGGTAAATAAAAAACTCTACATTACCGGAGGCATTGGTGCTACCGGCAATGGCGAAGCATTTGGACAGGCATACGAACTTCCGAATATGAGTGCCTATGCAGAGACCTGCGCTGCTATCGCGAACGTATACTGGAATAGCAGGATGTTCCTGCTGCATGGCGATGCGAAATACATTGATGTACTGGAACGTACTTTATACAATGGATTATTATCCGGCGTATCACTCTCAGGAGATCGGTTCTTTTATCCGAATCCATTAGCGTCTATGGGACAGCATCAAAGAAGTGCGTGGTTCGGTTGTGCCTGTTGTATTTCAAATATGACGAGGTTCCTGCCCTCTATGCCCGGATATATTTACGCCCAGAACCAAAACAATCTCTACATAAATCTCTTTGCTGGTAATACAGCTTCTATCAAATTACCTGTTGGTGCAGTGCAGATCACACAAACCACCAATTACCCATGGGATGGACAGGTCGATATTGCAGTGGCACCTGCCAAAGCAGCTAACTTCGCACTGCATATCCGTATTCCTGAATGGGCAAAAGGTACCCCTGTACCGGGCAACTTATACTACGACGCAGATAGTGCAAGTCTGCCCAAACTGGCCATACTGCTGAATGGTAAACCTGCCAGTTACAAAATGGAAAAAGGTTATGCTGTCATTGCGCGTAACTGGAAGGCCGGTGATAAAATAAGACTTGACTTCCCCATGAGCGTACAAAAGATTATGGCCAACGATCAGGTAGTTGCCGATAAAAAACGTTTTGCACTGGAACGTGGTCCTATCATGTATTGCCTGGAAGGTCCGGATAATAAAGATGCTACTGTACAAAATATTGTAGTTGATAAAAATGCTGCTGTGAATGCTGTTTATAAACCTGACATGCTGAATGGTGTAACCGTATTGCAGATGAATGGTAGTTCTTCCAGCCGGCAGTTAAACAGTGATAAACTTATTACTGATACCCAAACAGTAACAGCTATTCCCTACTACGCATGGGCAAATCGTGGCCCCGGCGAAATGGCTGTATGGATTCCATACGAAGCCTCTGCGGCCAGGCCCAAGCCAGCTCCGACCATTGCCTCCAAAGCAAAAGTAAGCGCCAGCATAAAAAACAAACGGATGTTCATGGCGCTGAATGATCAGTACGATCCTTTGGATTCTCATGACAACAGTTCACTCTACCTGCATTGGTGGCCAAAACAGGATACGCTGGAATGGGTGCAGTACGATTTTGATCAGGCGTATACAATTTCCGGTTCTAAAGTTTACTGGTATGATGACGGACCTTTCGGTGGATGTCGTATTCCTGCATCCTGGAAACTCTATTATAAAAAGGGGGATGAATGGATACCTGTCGTAAATAAAACACCTTACGAAATAGCAAAAGACAAATACAATAGCGTAACATTTGAACCTGTTAACACCACTGCTTTAAGGCTGGAAGTACAGTTGCCAAAAGACAATTCATCAGGTATTCACGAATGGAGTGTACAGTGATAAGAACCTTTGCACTATTTATAATTTGCTTAGTTGCACAAAGCGATCAGTTTACCAGCACCCTTTCTCCGGAAAGGGTGCATGCAGGATCAAAACCCGAACCAGTAAATGATGGATTTAAAAACAACAAAAATGCAGCAAAGCATTTTTAATGCTCATTCTGAAAAAGAAGATATATCTGGAATATTTACGAACAAAACTACTAAAACAAAAATATAGATATCACCTTCAGCATCGTCCTCAAATGATGCAGCGCATAAGTGATCTGGTTCTCAACCGTCCGCTTCGAAATTCCTAACTTCCCTGCTATCTGGTCATTCGACAAATGTTCCTGCCTGCTTAGTATAAACACCTCCCTGCACCTTTTTGGTAATCCCCTCACAAACTCTTCCACACTATCCTCCAGCTCCTGCCGCGACAACTGCTGATCCCCTTCATTCTGAACCGCATAATGGTCCAACTGCCCGATATCCTCATTAAACGAGAGGGGTTTCACCTTCTCCTTCTTCAGATACCTGTACACATGATACCGACCCGCCGCCTTTAAATACGCCGAGAAAGAAAGTATATCTAATTGTTCTCTCTTTAACCAGATATTCAGGAAAATGTCGTGGGTGATTTCTTTACTGACTTCCCTGTCCTTTAAATGGAAAAATACAGTTGTGTATACTGACTGCCAATGCTTCTTAAAGAATAAAGAAAAAGCAGCCTGATCCCCCTTTAATATGGACTCCCAAAGTTCATGGTCTGATAAATGGCCTAAGCACATGATAAATGGACATAACGTAGTGTGGATTAAAGGTAACAATTTGCCAGAGATTATTCTTTTTTTTTCCGGCCCCGCCCGCAATCAAAAAATATTTTTCAAATTTATGTGTGTGAGGCCCCAAAAGGGTCTCTAGTTTATCAGATACCTATAAATCAAACAAATGAGTCCACGGGAATTCTTTTTGCTATACGAAAAACTGTTATCAGGTACGATCACAGCCGAAGAAAAACTACGACTACAGGAATACACCGACCAAATGGAAGCGGAAGAACACCCCTGGCAACCTGAAATGGGTGACAAAACCGAAATAGAAAACGAATTACACGCCCTGCTGGAACAGGAGATCAAACCTAAAAAACAAAACAGGATCAGGGTACTGACCACTATTCTCACAGCAGCTGCTGCATTAACCGGCCTCTTCATCCTCCTTTCATCCATCTATAAAAACAACCCAACCCTGCCGCCATCAGCGCCCAAAAACCTTGCATCCAACAAGGTTACGCCTGGCTGCAATAAGGCTATCCTGACCCTCGCTGACGGTTCATCCATCACGCTGGACAGCGCAGGGGCAGGTTCCCTGACCACAAAAAACGGCGTAATAATTAAACAGGTTCAAAATGGACTCATAGAATATAACGACAAAACAGGCAGTAGCGCCTCCTCCTGGAGCACGATCTCCACCCCTACAGGTGGACAATACCAGATCGTACTCGAAGACGGTACCAAAGCATGGCTCAACGCTACATCCTCCCTACGATTCCCAACCACCTTCAGGAACAATGAAAGGACAGTGGAAATAAGCGGGGAAGTATATTTTGAAATTGCCACAAACGAATCCAAACCATTTAAGGTAAACTTCAACGGCAACACCATTACAGTACTGGGCACTCACTTCAACGTCATGGCTTATAAAGACGAGGCGAAAAGTAAAGTGACCCTGCTGCAGGGCGCTGTCAAAGTGAACAACCACTCAGGTGAACAATTACTGAAACCGGGTATGCAGGCACAAATGACTGACTCCAACACCCGGATCACCACCTGCAAAGCAAACTTAGAAGAAGTCATAGCCTGGAAAAACGGCTACTTTACTTTTGACCATGAAAACATACAAAGCATTATGCGAAAACTTGCACGCTGGTATGACGTAAGGGTAAATTACCAAGGCGATATGAACGGAAAGATCTTTTCCGGCACTGTTTCACGTTTTGATAATATTTCGGAAGTACTCAGCATGATCGAACTCACCGGCACCATCCACTTCAGAATTCAGGGAAGGGAGCTGACGGTATTACCTTAACATCATCCACTTAATTTTTTAACACAACCGGCGCAGACCCTGCACCGGAAAGGGATTCCTATTGCTAAAAAACACTCATTCATAAATTCCAACAAAACGTACATCTATGCGATGCTATCTACAATTTAAAAAACCTTGGCAATTCCACGTGCCATTAAAACTGCTACTAAAAACATTCCTATTAGTTATGTTCACCGCCCTCCAGGTACATGGTAAGGCACAAAATGTGACCATATCGGAGCGCAATGTGCCGCTGGAAAAACTCCTCATGGACCTGAAAGAACAAAGCGGTTACAATTTTCTCTATAACGCACCCATGCTCGCCAGCGCCCGCCCGGTAAGCATTTCAGTGACCAACTCTCCGATCGATGAGGTGCTGCGCCTTTGCTTCAAAGACCAGCCACTTGATTATGTGATCAAACAGAAAACCATCATCATCAGGCAGAAAGATAAACCCGCTACGCCTCCGGCTCCTCCTGCCGATATCACCATCAGCGGTAGAGTGACCAACGATGCCAACGAAGCATTGCCCGGCGTAAGTATTGGTATCAAAGGCACTTCCAGAGGTACCACCTCCGATGCCAATGGGAACTTCGTTCTCCATGTACGTAGTGAAAACGATACACTGGTATTTACTTTCATCGGCTTCGCTGCCAGGGAAGTCGTGGTAGGCAACCGTACCCGTATCGACATTAAATTATCTGCTGAAAACAAATCCCTGGGGGAAGTGGTAGTGGTAGGTTACGGTCAGCAAACAAAAGCAACCGTAACAGGTGCGGTAGCTGCCATTAAAAGCGCTGACATCGTCCGCACCAAAAACGAAAACGTAACCAACATGCTGACAGGTAAACTGGCCGGCGTACGTATCGTACAGAAATCTTCCGAACCCGGTACCTTCAACAATACCTTCGACATTCGTGGCATGGGCGATGCGTTGATCATTATCGATGGTATCCCACGCGATAACATGTCCCGCCTGAACCCTGACGATGTGGAAAGCATTTCTGTGCTGAAAGACGCGTCTGCAGCGGTATACGGGGTACGTGCAGCAAACGGGGTGGTACTCATCACCACTAAAAAAGGAAAGGCTGGTACCAACGTGATTAACTACAACGCTAACTTCGGAATTCAAACCCCGATCGGTTCTCCGAAAAGCACCAGCGCTGCTGACTGGATGACCCTCGCGAACGAGAAATCTATGCATAACCAGAACGGTGGTACGCTCCGCTACTCTCTCGACGAAGTGGAAGCCTACAGAAACGGTACCAAACAAGGTACTGACTGGTACAAAGCCGTGATCAGACCCTCTGCACCTATGTCTCAGCACAACCTGAGCACCAGTGGCGGTTCTGATAGGGTACAATACTATGCATCCCTCGGTTACCTTTCCCAGGAATCTTTTCTGCGTAGTAACAGCAACAGCTACAAACGTTACAACTTACGCTCTAACGTAACCGGCCGAATCACGGATCGGTTGAAAGCTGACTTCCAGCTGAACGGTATCTTCGACGAGTCCAACAAGAACTACGAATCCACCGACTGGATCATCCGCTCTATGGAAAGATCCGCTGCTATTCAGCCCATTTATTCCAATAATAATCCCGACTACCTGCAGGTAGGTTCCGTAGACGGTTCCAACCCCGTAGCCATGGCAGACGCTAACCAGTCTGGTTACAGAAAATATGGCAACAAATGGTTCCAGTCCAACGTGAGCCTGGAATACGATGTACCCGGCATCACAGGTCTGCGTGCAAAAGGTATGTTCGGTTACGACTACCAGTTGCTCGACAACAAGATCTACAAAAAACAATACAACCTCTACAACTACGACGACGCAACCGAATCTTATAACGCAACTACCAACCAGAGTCCCAGCAACATCCGCAGGGAATTCTATACCAAGCAATCCATCCTTACACAGTTCTCACTGAACTACATGCGTACCTTCAACGAAGTACATAATGTGAGCGTCCTGGCTTTGGTCGAAGGTCAGCACCGTCAGGGAGATAACATATTTGCAGCCCGTGATCTTTCCCTGGCACTGGATCAGCTCTCCGCAGGTAACAGTGATAACCAGCAGGGTAGCATGTCTACCAACAGCGCTGACCTGTATGACTATGCAAACATTGGTTATGTAGGTAAGGCCAACTATAACTACAAAGGTAAGTACCTCGCAGAGTTCGGTTTCCGTTATGATGGTTCCTCCCGGTTTGATGCCGCACACCGCTGGGGCTTCTTCCCTTCTGGTTCCGTGGGTTGGCGCTTTACAGATGAAAACTTCTGGAAAAACCTGGATGTAAAATTCATTGACAATGCCAAGTTCCGTGCATCATATGGTGTGCTGGGTGATGACAACGCTTCTACCTATCAATACCTGAATGGCTACACCTATCCTGCCGGTGGTGACAACAACAACCTGCCAGGTGGTTCTGTATTCGATGGTACTTATGTGAACAGCTCTGTAAGCACAGGTATCGCGAATAAAAATATTACATGGTATACTGCGAAAACATTTGACGTAGGCCTGGACCTCAATACCAAAAACGGTATGTTCGGTTTGATCGTAGACTACTTCCAACGTAAGCGTAGTGGCTTGCTGGCCACCCGCAGTGTAAGTCTGCCTTCAGTAGTAGGCGCTGCACTGCCACAGGAAAACCTGAATGGCGATATGACCCGCGGTATCGATATCGAAGTCACACACCACTACAAAATTGGTGAAGTGAGCTACAATGTAAGAGGTACTTTCGGTTTCACCCGCACACAATATACTTACCAGGAAGTAGGTAAATATGGTAACAATTACAACGAATGGAGAAGTAATAACAACAACCGCTATTCTGATATGGTATGGGGTTTCAAAGGCATCGGCCAGTTCCAGAGCTACGAAGAAATAGCCAATAGCAAAGTGAAATACGACCAGGGTACACTGCCCGGCGACTACAAGTACGAAGACACCAATGGTGACGGCATCATCTCTGACCTGGACTTACAGCCAATCAGCTATAGCGGCAGACCGATGTTCACCTACGGTCTGACACTGGATGCGAGCTGGAAAGGATTTGATCTGGCGATGTTGTTCCAGGGTGCTGCCAAAGTATATGTAAACTATGTGGAGATTTTAGCCGAGCCTATCTGGGGATCCAATTATTCCAACGCTCTGGAAATGTTTATGGACAGATGGCACCCTCAGGATCCAACTGCCAACCCTTACGATCCTAATACTAAATGGGTGAAGGGGAAATATGCTTACACAGGCACCGTGGCAAGAGGTAACTCTACATTCTCTTATTTCAATGCCAGCTACCTCCGCCTGAAAACGATTGAGTTAGGCTACACCTTACCCGTATCCCTGCTGAAACGTGCAGGTATCAAAGGTGCGAGAGTGTATTGCAACATCTACAATGCCCATACCTGGTCAAGCATGAAATTCATTGATCCGGAACATCCTGCTGACAGCTATGGTAACGTATATCCGCTGAACCGTACCTACAACATGGGCTTCACCATCAATCTTTAATTCTTGTGATTATGAAAAAGTTTAAATATATACTACCATTCATACTGGGTTTTTCGCTCTTTTCCTGTACCAAACTGGATATCTCTCCGACCAATATCATCCAGGACGGTGATATCTTCGGTTCTGAAGCAGGTATCAACTCCTACATGGCAAGGATCTACAGCGAAATGCCAATAGAAGATTTCCGTTATAGTCCGAACTACCTGTTCAATCACTTCTGGGTATTGCAGGTACCCGGTACAATGTCAGGCGAAGCGTTGTGCCGCGAAGTAGGTGGTGCTAAGAACGAGTCTACATCTACAGATTATGGCGATACATGGAGCGATCTTTACACCGTGATCAGGGAATGTAATTACTTCCTGGAAAACATCAAAAACTACCAAAGCAGTTATTCAGCTGCCAAGGTGGCCCAGTTCAAAGGGGAAGCTTACTTTATTCGTGCCTTCACTTATTATGCACTGGTAAAACGCTATGGTGGAGTTCCCTTGGTAACACGTGTACTGAATTATCCATCAGAATCCATCTCAGATGTAGACATCGCACGCTCTTCAGAAGAAGATACCTGGAAACTGGTGGGTGCTGATTATGATAGTGCGATTGCTTTATTGCCTGCTACCAACCAGGTAGGTCGGGCTAACAAATATGCGGCGTATGCGATGAAGGCAAGAGCCATGGTACATGCGGGTTCTATAGCAAAATACAATACGAACTCATACATTGTAGGTGGTATCCGCCTTTGTGGTTTGAGTGCAGACCTGGCGAAAGATTTCTATACACAGGCTTACAATGCAGCACTGGCGGTAGATGCAGGTGGTTACTCCCTGTATATGAATGAATGGGCTTCAGGCGATAAAACCGCGCAGTACACCAACTATAAAAATATCTTCTCCAAAGCCAGCAGTTCAGAAGCTATCTTTGTAAAACAATATAGCTATCCTGAAAGTGTACATGGGTATGATGCGTACAATGTACCAGCTCAATATAAAGGTGCAAACGGTTATTCTTCCGAGACCAATCCAACCCTGAATTTCGTAGAAATGTTCGATGGCATTCCTAAAGATGCAAACGGGCATGTAGATGTATACAACAGCAATGGTACTTACAAACTCTATGACAGCACCATGCAGTTTTTTGCGGATGCAGAGCCTCGTCTTAGAGCGACCGTTATCTTACCGAACGATCAGTTCAAAGGCACTGCCTGTCAGATATGGAGAGGTATTTATACCGGTGCGTCCACTTCATCTATTGCCCGCTTAATTCCTGAAGGCAGCACAACTAAATATGAAAATTCATCCAGCGCTTCCCAGTTAGTCACATCTTCCAGTGGTAGTCAAACGGCCTATACATTGCACGATGGTACGAAAATGAATCCTGCAGGAGCAGCGGGTGTGTTTTATGGAGATAACACCTGCGCTATGTCCGGCTTCACGATCCGTAAATGGCTGAATGAAAGTATGGCCCAGGAAGAAGTACTGGAAAACAGATCCGTACAACCATGGATTGAAATGCGCTATGCAGAGGTATTACTGATCCGTGCAGAAGCTGCAGCAGAACTGGCTACGCTGGGTACAGCCGATTACCTGAATGATGCCTATACCAGCATAGACAAGATCAGAACCCGTGCGGGTGCAGAACTGTTATCAGGTATAGAAAAAGCATCTCCAGATGCATTCATCAGTGCAGTACGCAAAGAACGCCGTAAAGAACTGGCCTTCGAAAACAAAGTATGGTGGGATTTAAAACGTTGGAGAGTGATTGCAGCAGAACAGTCCAATACACGCTGGCGTGTGCTGATGCCGTTCTATGCTGATAATGCCGGCAAATGGTTTTTCGATGCGCGCTATGATGAAAGAGGGAGTACGTTCACATTTGATACCCGCTGGTACTACCAGGAACTGCCGGGTACAGCGATTACAACCAGTACTAAGGTGGTGCAGAATTCAGGCTATTAATCTATTAAAACTTTGAAGACGATGAAAATTCAATATATAGTTTTGGCGCTGGGGCTATTTTGTTCCTGCACGAAATATGATAATAAGGATAAGCCTTCCATGGTATTGAAAGGTTTGATCACAGACTCGATCACTGGTCAGGGATTGCAGACGCAGGTGGGTGATAATGGTGTAAGGTTCAAATTGCTGGACCTGAATTATTCAGCGAGTCCTACCCCATTTTATTTTACAACCAATCAGGATGGTACATTTGAGTGTTCCGTTATTCCTGCGGGGAAGTATAATGTGACACCACTTGGGCCATTCGTGCCGCTTGTACAACTGGATGCCAATGGAGATACGACGAAAAATGCGAGTGTGACGATTGATATCAATGGAACGGTGACACAGAATTTTACAGTAGTGCCTTTCCTTGAAGTGGAGTGGATTGGGGATCCGGTGGTGAATGCGGATAATACGATTACAGTGCAGTTCAGGGTATCCAGAGGTACAACATTGCCAGCGTATCAGCAGGACCTGGGGAATATTTATCTGTTCGTGAACTCAAGCAGCTATAATGTGGGTGATAATAATTATGATTCACGTTACACAGTGGCGGTGAGCAATCCGACTACACAGTTGGGACAGACGATTACGGTAACGACTCCTGTATTACCATATACAAATGCGACTTATTACCTGCGTGCTGGTGGGCGAATCAATTATAGTGTAGAAGGTGTGAACAGGTATAATTATAATGAACCGATAGCGGTGAAAGTTCCGTAAGGCCCTTTGTGCGAATTCCACTTTTTATGGCATCTGTGTTTGCTGTCTACAAGGCCACAGGCCATCCTGACAAGTTCCTTCCGCCTTCGGCGGAAGGGCTTGTTACAAATTTACTCAGTAAATTGTGTTTAGTTTCTATCAATATAACTCACTTCTCTTATGTAGGAGTGAGTTATTGCAAAGTTTTAATTACAGGTCTCAACTTTCTATTATGAAGAAACCATTGCTTCTACTCTCCTGCTTTTGCCTGTCCTTATTGGCAACTGCGCAGAAAGGAGAAAAAACAGCCTTTCAGACCAGCAGTCCGTGGCGGCCTGAAATAGACGTAAGATCGGACATTGCCATCGTATATGGCGCAGGTGATCGTCATAACATGACCTTCGAACAAAGAGTAAAATCATGGCGCGACCATGGCTATACCGTTCAATTCATGACAGGCATTGCCTGGGGCTCTTATGATGATTATTTCCTTGGTAAATGGGATGGAAAAAACCATCTTGGTATTGGGCAGGTCATGCAAAATGGCGATACCATCTGGCATGGTCACAACATTCCTTATGTCGTTCCGGAAAGCACCTTTATCGAATACATGAAAAAAGGGGTCGTCAAAAAAGTGATCGATGCAGGCATCACCGCCATTTACCTCGAAGAACCTGAATTCTGGGCACGTGCGGGTTATGGCCAGACCTTCAAAAACGAATGGCAACGCTATTACGGGTTCCCATGGCGCCCACAGCATGAGTCGCCGGAAAATACTTATTTGTCAAGCAAACTCAAGTACCATTTATATTATAATGCGATTAAGGAAGTCTCCACTTATGCGAAGGCCTATGGGAAAACCAAAGGACTGGATGTAAAGGTGTACATACCTACGCACTCACTGGTCAACTACTCTTCCTGGAAGATCGTGAGTCCCGAAGCAAGCCTGGCATCATTACCCAGTATTGACGGGTACATTGCACAGGTATGGACAGGCACTAGCCGTGAACCTACATTCTTCAATGGGTTAGAGAAAGAACGTGTGTTTGAAAATGCGTTCTTAGAATATGGCGCTGTTATTTCAATGACCGCACCTACGAACAGGAAGGTATTTTTACTGACCGATCCTATCGAAGACTGGCCGCGTGACTGGAGTGATTACAAACGTAATTACCAGGCGACATTCACCGCCAAGATCCTTTACCCGATGGTAGCTGATTACGAAGTTATGCCATGGCCGGAGCGTATATATACCAGGCCTTACAAGGTGGCGAATAGTGATAGCATGGTATTGATACCTAAATACTATTCTACACAAATGCAGGTGATGGTAAATGCGCTGAATGATATGCCGCGCTCTGCGAATCGGGTGACGGGGGTAAACGGGATTGGTGTGTTGATGGGAAATTCCCTGATGTTCCAGCGTTTCCCAACGCATAATGGTTTTGAAGATCCCCAGTTCTCTAACTTTTATGGCCAGACATTGCCGCTGTTGAAATTAGGAATCCCTGTTCAGACGGTGCATATGGAAAACCTGTCTTTTGCTGCCAGTCTGAAAGATATCAGGGTGTTGGTGATGAGTTATTCCAATATGAAGCCAATGAGTGCGGATGTACATAAATATATAGCTGAATGGGTAAAGAAAGGGGGTATACTGGTGTATTGTTCAAAAGACGACGATCCATACCAGTCAGTGATGGAGTGGTGGAATACGAAGGGAAATCATTATAAAACGCCTTCCGCACATTTGTTCGGTTTGTTAGGGATTGCTCCGGATGGAGGGAAGTATAATGTTGGAAAAGGAAAGGTGTATATCATAAAAGAAGATCCGAAGAACTTTGTGATGCAGGTGAATGGGGCAGATAATTACGTGGCTACGATAAAAGAAGCCTATGGTGGGAATTTACAGACCAAAAACAATCTTTATTTAGAAAGGGGGCCTTATGATATCGTAGCAGTGATGGATGAGGTGGCGGATAAAACCCCTTATGTGATAAAAGGCCCTGTGGTGGACCTGTTTGATCCTAAATTGCCTGTATTGGCTGAGAAAACAGTAGAACCTGGCACCCAGGCTTTCCTCTATAATATTAATAGAGTGGCCGATAAGTCTAAGCCAAAGGTATTAGCTACCGCGGCAAGAATATATGATGAGGTGGTGACAGCGAACAGCTATAGTTTCACAGCAAAGAGTCCTGTGAACACAATTAATGCAATGCGCGTGTTATTGCCTGCGGAGCCGAAAGAGGTAGTGACAGGTAATAAGGAGGTGGTGAAGTCATGGGATGAAAGCTCCCATACCCTTTATCTTGGATTTGATAATAGTCCGGATGGGGTGAAGGTGAATATTAAATGGTAGATGAGCAGGCGGCCAGATTGTATCCAGGCTGCCAGCAAAATGATAGATGAGCAGGCGGCCAAATACCCGCTCCACGAAGGGTGTCTCTTTTTGAGGCACCCTTTATTTTTGGTGGAATGCTCCAGCTCAAATCTTCCTTTTACCATAAAGGATGTATCACCCTCTCAACAAAAACTAACTTTCTTAGCAATTTATTATTTACTTTGCAGCTGCATGTCACTTTACATCACATCACTTAATTCCGGTAGCAATGGTAATTGCTATTACGTAGGCAACGACCACGAAGCCATCATGGTAGACGCCGGGCTTTCCTGCAAGGAAACCGAGCGCCGCATGCACCGCCTGGGATTAAGTATGACGAAGGTAAAGGCGCTCTTTATCTCACACGAGCACACAGATCATATAAAAGGAATCACTATTCTTTCTAAAAAGTACAACCTCCCTGTTTATATTACCCCTGCTACCCAACGTAGCGGCAATCTCCTGTTACAGGAAGAGCAAGCTATTTCTTTTCTCCCTTACACGCCGGTTCAGATAGGCGGACTGCGCATCACAGCTTTTCCGAAATTCCACGATGCGGTAGAGCCACATTCTTTTATAGTATCCGGTAATGATATTAATATAGGTGTCTTCACTGACATTGGTGCCCCCTGCGAGCACTTAATTAAACACTTCCAGCTTTGTCATGCGGCTTTTCTGGAGGCGAATTATGATGAGGTAATGCTGGAGAATGGCCGGTATCCTTATCATTTAAAGAAGAGGATACGGGGTGGGCATGGGCATTTGTCCAATAAGCAGGCGTTAGAGATATTTAAGCAGCATAGGCCACCATTTATGACGCATTTGTTTCTTGCTCACTTATCGAAGGATAATAATGATCCGGATGTGGTATTGGAGTTATTTCAGCAGCATGCCGGGGATACGCATATAGCGGTGGCATCCAGGTACCAGGAGACGCCGGTTTATAATATATCTGATAATGGCAAGACGGCACCGGTTAGGTATACGCAGTTGAGTATGTTTTAGTTATGAGGGAAGTTCATTTAAGGAACTTCAACCCAAAAAGACCCTGATTTTCCCGCCACAGCCCTGTTCTTCTCCCCTACAGCCCGTTTTCTATCTCCCGGCAATTATTCCCCCCGTCCGGGCGCTAACCCAATTGTAAGCCTTTTCCTTGCTGCCGCAGGCCAATTTCACACCTATCATCCGCATTTCTCCTTCAAAAAAATCCCCCCTATTCCACTTTCAACATCCCCCTGTTCTTCCCCCTGCAGCCCATTCCCTCCCAAAATCCCCCATTCTCCTGACAACAAATACTTTCTTCCCTGACTTTCATCAGCATTTAACAACCCATCTGCTGGTAATTTTGAGGCATCAAAGTCAATGAAACGATATGTTTAAGTATATCCCGGCATCAGAAGCTGTAAAGTGTGTGACTTCAGGTAACCGTGTTTTTATCCATGGATCCGCCGCAACGCCAATGCACCTTTTAAAAGCCCTTCAAGATAGGCACGCAGAATTGGAGAATGTTGAATTAACAAGCATTACAACCTTAGGTAAGGTAGACTTCGACAATCCTGCATACAGAAAAAGCTTTTTTATTAATTGCCTTTTCACATCCGCTGCCAACCGTAAAGTAGTGAATAGTGAGGATGGTGACTACGTTCCCATTTTCCTGAGCCAGATACCTCAACTGTTCAAAAAGAACATTCTGCCTCCGGACGTTGCATTTATTTCAGTATCACCTCCGGACCAACACGGCTATTGCTCTCTGGGTACCTCAGTAGACATTGCCCGCGCTGCAACGGAAGTAGCAAAATATATCGTGGCACAGGTAAATCCTAAAATGCCACGTACCCATGGGGAAGGTTTTATCCACGTATCCCGCTTCCACGCTGCCGTATGGCACGAAGAAGATCTGCCGGTACTGGACTACTCTTCAGATGCTACCCCAGTCACTGCTCAGATTGGCCGCAATATCGCTACCCTGGTAGAAGACGGCGCCACCCTGCAGTTAGGCATCGGCAGCATCCCTGATTATGTGTTAAAAAACCTGACCAACCACAAAAACCTGGGCCTGCACACAGAAATGATGTCTGACGGCGTCATTCCATTGATCGAAAGTGGTGTGATCAACAATAGCCTGAAGAAAGTGAATGTAGGCAGAAATGTGACTGCTTTCATGGCAGGTACCCGCAAACTGTATGATTTTGTAAACGATAACCCAACCGTAAGGGTACTGGCTATCGACTATGTAAATGATACAGCTGTGATCCGTCAGAATCCAAAAGCTACCGCTATCAACAGTGCCATCGAAGTGGACCTCACTGGTCAGGTGTGTGCAGATAGTATCGGTACTTACCAGTACTCCGGTATCGGTGGTCAGATGGATTTTATGAGAGGTGCTTCATTGTCAGACGGTGGTAAGCCAATCATTGCGCTGCCTTCCGTGACAAACAAAGGTATCTCCCGCATCACCCCTTACCTGAAACAAGGTGCTGGTGTGGTGACTACAAGAGGACATATACATTGGGTGGTGACTGAATATGGTATTACGAACCTGTTCGGTAAGGGCCTGAAACAAAGAGGTAAAGCGCTGATCGAGATTGCCCACCCTGATCATAGGGAAGCATTAGAGAGAGCTTTCTTCGAAAGATATGCTAAAAAATCAGCGGTAATATAAGATATTAAAGATAACACTGGTTACAAGGAAGGTCCATTGTGCGCGATTTGCAACGGGCATTCTGACATCCCGGAATGCCCTTCTTCTGACCTTCCTTTCTTTTTATTTTGCTGGTAAGTTTTTATTTTGGTTGCTTTCATTCAAATAATAGCAGAACCTGGCTGTGAGGCAAGGTTTTGCTTTTTTGATTTATAAAGGTTAGGTGGCTTTAATGGGAATACAAATTCAATAGGCATTGCCTTCAATTAGTTTATTTTCCAGATTTCCGCCGCTGGCAACCTTCTTACACAATCACCTGCTGCATGATCCGCTTCCTATGTTGCACTCCCCACTTCGCCATTTCCGAAATAATACTCTGCAATGTTCCGCCATAGTCAGTCAGCTCATACTCCACCGTTACCGGCTTTGTATCATGCACAGTGCGCTTCACCAGTTCATTCATTTCCAACTCTCGCAACTCTTTTGACAGCATCTTAGACCCTATTCCTTCCACTTCTCTTTGCAATTCCATAAATCGTCGCTTTCCAAAACTCAGCGAACCAATAATGGAAATCTTCCATTTCCCATTCAACACATCCAGGGTATCATGTATGGCCCGTAAATGTCCCTGACATTCTTCCGACCTTTCCTGCGAATGAATTTTCTTACTCATAACAGCTTTACAGTACTGTCAAAAGTACAGGATGTAGGAATAATTTCAAAAAAACCACCCTGGGGGCGTGTTTCCGACAGCTTTTCCCATCATTTTTGCTTCCAGGTACCCCGAGTGACCTAACGCAGCACCAGTTCCACTAACAACTTCTCCTCCAAACGCCTGTTTTCAGGCATGGTAATTTTCCTTCAGAAACTATCAAAAGGTCAGAATAATTCCTCCCTAACGCAGCACCTCCACCAACTTCTCTTCCAACGCCTCCCCTCTCAGGTACCTTGCAATAATAACCCCTTTAGGATCAATCAAAAAGTTACAAGGAATCGCCTTAATCCCATACTCCTGCGCCAACTTCCCCTGAAACCCCTGTAAATCAGACACCTGCACCCATGGCATTTTATCCTCCGCAATCGCCTGTTGCCAACTCTCTTTCTTTTCATCCAGCGATACCCCTAACACTGTAAAATTCTTATGCTTAAACTGATTATACGCTTTCAACAAATTTGGATTCTCCGCCCGGCAGGGCTTACACCAACTCGCCCAGAAATCTATCAATACATACTTCCCCTTCAGATCCGCCAATTTAAACGTATCCCCCTTCACATCCGTCTGTTTAAAGTCCATCAATGTCTGTCCGACAGCACTCTTCTTCAAAACTGCTATTCTTTCCTGCAATGCCTTCCCGGGAGTCGTGCCTACCATGGCCGGAGATAATTTCCGGAACAGGCTATCCAGTAAGGTCGGATCTCCCACCAGCGCCATATCACTCAGCAGGGATACGCTCACCACACTCCCGGGATGGGTAGCGATGAATTTATTCGTTCTTTCATCTTTGACCTCATTCAAAGAATCAAATTTCGTCCTGATCAACTCCTTCATACTATCATTCTCCTTCGCCTTTACCCACTGGTCAGTTAATGCCTGTCCTTCTTTTCTAATATCCGCCAGTGATCGTTGATATTCATCAAAGTCCGCCTGTGGCGCAGATCCTGTAATCCGTAACTGATCGAGTGAATCAATATGACCATGAATCTCCACCGCTGAATTATCCATATACAATGGAATGGTTTTGTCGCCTATCCGCAACATCAGTCGCTGAACTTCCGGGATATCTCCTGACCAGCTGAATGCACCGTCTTTTACAGGAATTGGTTCTGTATTATAAGTATCGCCCGTAGGGATGTTCAGGAAAATAGCGGGATCGTACAATCCATCGATGGTACCAGTGATGCTGGCATGTGGGGTATCCTGCTTACAGCCGGGTGCGAAAAACAAGCCTGCGGCGAGGATAGCGAGGGGTAAATAACGCGTTGGCATAACGGGGTTTTAAAGGAATGTTGGGTTAAACTATTGGGTAAATGTAATTTTTTTAGGGTTAAAGGCCAAACTATGCTTCCAACTCCTCTCTCATTTCATTATCGACTTCCAATTGCAAATAAGTAATATTAATATTCAGAATCTACCTGGCCGGTATCACGATCACATCTTCTGGCAAATAAACCGGAATCCCAGGCTCATTCGAATAAGCACTCGTCGTCCCTCCCTCTCCCAAAGGCTGCTCCGTGAGCGCCTGTTTCCTCAAATTCCTGCGGGTCACCTGCGTTAAGACAATGTAATCCTGCTCTGTCGACTTAGTCTGAAAGTAATAATTTTCCAGGTAACCTGTATAGATCAATGTAGACTCTTTTGAACCAGTCATTACATTCAGCAAAATCATGTCAAAATTTATGGAAGCATACTTCACATCAAACAACTCATACCACTCATTTCCTGCACCCGGCAATGCTACAATCTTCTCATTTAATCGCTTATTTTTTTACGATCCACGCACTCACTACAAATGCTACTTTGGAAGTTGCCGGCTCGCCTCAATATCATAACTTTATAAAATGACCACAAAATTTCTGCTACAGCAAAGATTATTTTTACAACAACTGGCGGCACCACAATTTAATACGCCCTCAGCTGTAGTAAAACATATGGGTGCTATACAGGCACAGGATTATGACATGGCCAAATGGGCAGTGGGGCAGCGTGTTACCACATGTCATTCATCCGAAGTGGAAGCTGCTATCAATGATGGTCATATTATCCGCACACATGTACTTCGCCCTACCTGGCATCTGGTCAATCCTGCTGACCTCCGCTGGATGCAGGAACTCACTGCTCCCCATGTAAAAAAAGGAATCGCACATTATGATAAAAAATTAGAGCTGGATGATGCCTTTTTCAAAAAAAGCAACAAGCTTATTTGTAAAGCACTGGAAGGAAAACACCTGACCCGGACAGAGCTGAAAGCGGTACTGGATAAAGCAGGCATCGAAAGTGATTCTCACCGTTTGGTACATATTATGATCCGTCCCGAGCTGGATGGTTTGATTTGTAGTGGTGCAAGAAAAGGGAAGCAAACAACGTATGCACTATTAGATGAACGCATTCCAAAAACGACATCACTCTCCAAAGAAGAAGCCCTCGCAGCACTGGCATTACGGTATTTCACCAGCCATGGACCAGCTACGCTGAAAGATTTTTCATGGTGGTCAGGATTACCCGTTACAATAGCAAAACAAGGTTTGGAAGCGGTAAAAAAAGAACTCGACAACGAAGGCGATTATTACTTTAAATCATTTACAGGAAAGGCTACCAATAAAATTTATCTCCTGCCTAACTACGATGAATACCTTGTTTCCTATGCAGACAGAACAGCACTTGCACATGAAAAACACGCACACAAAATGCAGCGCTCTGCACCGTTCTTTGACAATACCATCATCATTGACGGCCAGGTAGCAGGTACATGGAAACGGGAAATAAAAAAAGATGATGTAAAAGTTAGCTTACAGCCATTTGAAAAGTTAACCACCGCGCAGGAAACAAAATTAAAAAAAGCAGAAAAAGAATATATCAATTTCACATGTCCGAAATAGAAAAAAGAATACTAACTAAATGAGCTCGTGAAAAAGGGGGTGGTTTTAGAATAACTCTTCCTCCTCCATATCCTCCAAAAAACTCCACGCCTTCTCCTCACTCTTAAACAAAAACAAATATTCCCTCAACCGCTTCTCTATGCCCATCCCCTGTATCTTATATAACTCCATCTTCAAATTACTAATCCCCTCTGCATCATCCGCCGCCGTCATAAACACCAGGTCATAACTTGGAAACGCCACCACCAGGTCCTTCCCAAAATGCGCCGCCACCTTCTCCCATATCGGCGCTACAAATATAGCCGTTGCACAATGATCCGGCTCCCCTTCCAATTCATAACAACCAAAAATGGTCTGCACTATTTTAAACTCAAAATCTCTTACGAAATTATTCATAGCCAACTCCATCATCTCCTCTGCTGTCATTTCATCGCCCAAATGGCATTTACTAATAAACGTAAATTTATCACCTCTATCAATCACATATCCCAAAGCAAGGTCCTTGAGCCATAACCGGTGAATAGGAAAATCTGCCTCATCCTCCAAAACCAACTTTAATTCATCTATCAAAAAAACTCTCGGGTAAATTTTATCCTTATACGTCTTTAAATCTGCCTGCATAGCCATATCGATCGATTTTAGCCGAATGTAATTCAATTTCAAATGAATTTTATAGAATCAGGCTGCAATACAACTGTTTTAAAAGTAGCATGCAGCAATACTGTGATCCCATATAGGTTAATACCTCTTATCTCACCTCTGTAACCTTTATTCAATTGCGCATTTGGATCCTGCTTATTACCCACTACCACTACATTGTGCCCCATCACATTCGATGGACTTTTCGGTGGCGCCAGATCAATAGAGTGTTTTTCTGCCAGCGTCGCTACCAGGTTGCTATTCCTAAGTGATCGGGGGTAGGCCTCTGCCACTGTATGCAGAAATTGATCCAACGCATACTTTTTCTTTTTCTGATTCGCCTTTTCCGTTCCCTTATCCTGTACAAAATCCCATAACGCATGCGTATTATCAAAACCATCCGTGACATACTCACTGATATTTGTAGCCTCCCTCCTCACCAACGATGGAGGGAAGTAATTGAGTCCGCTTGTATCAAACATCCCTAACAGGTGATCTGTGATAATTTTTGTTTTATTACCCAGTTCGTCTGTACTGAAAACCGCATCTCCATCCGTCTCGTACCTTTTCAGGAACTGCCGGTGCTGTCCTTCGCTGCGACCTCCCGGCACACCTCCTTTAGCAATAGTGGCAAGAGGGGTCACATTCAGCAAATTGAGATAAGTGGCAATGAAGTTTTCCAGGAAAGCAGTTTTTACGCCTACATTCTGCTTAAAATTCTCTCCCACCTTGCCTACAAACTTCCTGGCCTCATTAAAGGCCGCTACCAGGAAGATCTGGTGCTTTTCATCTATCACTCCGGCAAATTCCAGCTGTGGGCTTTTCATCGCCTCCTGTGTCATTAATGACAGTTGGAGGATGGCACTTGAAAGCGGCAGTCCTGTGAGGGTATTAATTACAGCATCCTGGTGAACGGCCCAGGCAGTGGTATGAGCACCCATCGTGCCGCTAAAAGGACTTTTGGTACGACCAGTCGTAATAATATCACCAATATTGTCCAGGTCATTCAATAATACTGTTACCTGGAAACCTGATCCGCCACCTACAATATCTGAATAACCATAAGCAGATCCCCGTACCTCTGATTCATTCAATTGATGCGATCCACTGAGCTTAGACTTTACTTTATCCCTGTCATCCTCATCTTTAAAATTATAGCTCCCCGCAATATTGATAAATGTCTCTTCCCCATTCACCAGTTTCACGATATGCGCTACATTCAACGTGGGTATTTTGGCCGTTATATCGGAGGTCAGTAATGCCGTATCATTCATTTTACAGAAATCGTATGCAAAAGGATAAGCGACCCTGATGGTACGCAGGAAATTCTGTAGTGTCAGGGCCCATATTTCTTCTTTTACTTCCTTCCTTTGTGTGTTTTCGTGACCTAGTGCAAATACCTCCGGCGTTTCTGCGGCGAACATTGTCCAGAGTGTAGCCCGGATGGACTTTTTATACAATGCCAGCTCCCCCTCTTTTAAGTCTCCTTTTAATAGCTTTCGCAATTCGGTATCCATGCCGGTGAAGGCTGTAGTATTCAGGTCTTTTTCATCCAGCGGGGTATAGGTTTCCAGAAGGCCGGTATTAGAAGGCGTTTGCTCCTCTTTCTTAAATTTCTGCGAAGCGGCGAATTCGAAATAGTTAATTTCTCCCCTTGCTACGCCTTCTCCATGGCCGGAAGGGTCTCCACCGGCTACTGTAGAGGTTGGGAGGAGGTTGATGTAGGTCAGGTACGCGTTGATGGCAATGCGTAACAACTGTAGCACGTTATGATAATTTTGCGCAGTGATTTTTGTTGCTACGCTCCCGAGATTATCGCGGGATACTTTTAGCTGATAGGTCGCAAAGTCGAGTTTTGCCCATTGCTCTTTGCCGATATAGCCATCCAGCTTGCGCAATGGGGAGTCCAGATCCTCATTGATGGTGTCTAAAAACCAGTCGATCCCAACACTCAAAGTAGTACCTACCAGGTGCCTTCTGATGGCGTCGATATGTGCTACCCAGGCAGTAGAATGGGCACCCATCGTATTGCTAAATGGGGAGAGGGTGCGGCCGCCAATGATCACATCGTATATGTCGTAGTTATCGCTATTCCATTCTCCTACAATTTTTGTCAATGCTTGTCGCTGTATGACACCTGTTTTCTGCACTACCGCTGGCTGAGAAATACCTGTATATGCGGTACGGTTTGCAGCAGCGCGGCTGGAAGGTTGAATGACAGAAATATTTTTATTGTGCTGAAGCATGATATTGAGGGAATTGAAATGGGGTGGCGGAATTATATAGTAATATACAAATTTCCGGGATTCTGGACAATTCCACACATCAAAATTACCTCTTCCATCCACTCATGTTCATCCTGATCTTATCTTTCATTTCTTCTTCTAATTTCCTCAAATACCTCTCAGGGTCAAGGCTTTCAGAAAATTCCGCCCTATTACTTTTTGTGATCAGGATCCTGATCCGATAAGACTGTCGATTAATTTTCAGTTCGTAATACCTACCTGCAGAAGACATTCGAAATGGATAATATCCCAACCGGAATTTCAAAAACTCATCTACCTCATATTTGACTTCCAGTTCTCTTCTCTTTATTATTATGCTGTTATTTTCCTGAGACAACCAGATCTCATAATCATTAAAAGATACCGCATATGCGATCCAAATTGTTAAAGAAAAAACGATGACATCCACAAGGATGGATGTTACACCAAAGTGCCTGGAACAAATATTTACCAGTACAAATAATAAGGGCCAGCAATATAAAATAAAGGTAAAATACCTTGCTTCCTTTGTACCGTTGGTAATCGGGATCATATCTATGGTTCTAATAATGAAATTGTAGTTTGCAGGAATTGCCAGGGGCATAAGCATTGCCTACTGCCCAAAATATAGGCGTAAAAAAAAGGAAACCAGGGGATATTATTTTCTTCAGTAAGGGAATCATCCTATTCAAATGTAAGTTCTATCTAGCTACAATCAGCAATAATGGATTATCCATTCTATTACAACTAATTGGAAATTTGTCAGGGTCTAAAATAATATATTCAACCCCCGGCGACTGCTGGACTTGCAGTACCTTCAGCTCCTCCGCTTTAAAATAAGGTACCCCATTAATGACAATGATATCAAACTCTTTCCCTGTCGCTACCCGAATCTCATTCACCAGCTCTTCCCCCGTCTTAAATTTCGCATTTACAGATGTAGGATAAATAGTGATCCTCTTCTTCACATAATTCTTTTTCACCCGTGTGATACTGTCCTTATTTAAAATGATATTTTTAAAAGCTACAGGGTGTCCATTGTACACTACCTGGTATCCCCTCTTCTCACTTTTTAAAACAGCTGTCTCTGAATACCTGATCGTCGTACAACTGGCGAGTCCCGTTAAAACAAACAAATACCGCCACATGTTATTGATTTTTATTGAGTAGCATTATAGGAATACGAATGTGGTTCTCACAGTTTGAAATAATATACATACCAAAGATACTGCTAATTTCACCACAGCCGGGAAAATAAAGAACCATCCCCCTATCTGTGTTGAAAAACAATTGTAATAACAAGGTATCAGGTAATCGTCCCCTACTTCTTTTTATACACCAATAACCGCAACGCATTCAACACCACTACTAATGTAGAACCTTCATGACCAATCACCGCCGGCCCCATACTCGCAATACCCAATAAAGTTAAGGGAATCAGCACCGCCACCATACCCAAACTGATCACCAGGTTTTGTTTGATAATACGATTCGCCTGCTGACTTAACGCAATCGCAAACGGCAGGTGCATCAACTGATCTCCCATCAGCGCAATATCAGCCGTTTCCAGCGCTACATCAGACCCCGCAGCACCCATCGCGATACCAACCGTACTATTGGCCATAGCAGGTGCATCGTTGACACCATCACCCACCATCGCCACTTTATGTTCCGTAGCCTTAAGTTGATTGATCGCTTCGACTTTTCGTTCAGGCAACAGGTTCCCCCATGCATCAGTGAGACCAATCGCCTTTGCAATCGCATCCGCTACCAACTGGTTATCGCCGGAGAGCATGACCATCTTTTTAATCCCCGCTGCTTTGAGCGCATCCAGTGCCTGTTTTGCTTCGGGCCGGGGTGTATCCATAACGGTGATCATGCCCGCATACTGGTTGTCTTTTAGCACTAGCATAGCCGTATGCCCGGCGGCAGATTTTTCATCCAACAGCGCCAGCACCTCTTCCGAAGCACCGGTGACCAAAGCCTTATTACCAATAATAATGTCGTGCCCCTGCCATTGCGCTTTAATACCTTTACCGGTAACAGATGAAAGGTTCTCTGCAGGGGTGATATTTTTTAGCTGCGCATCGGCCACAATGGCTTTTGCCAATGGATGATCGCTGAGTGATTCCACAGCTACGACCATTTCAAGTAGCTCCTCTTTAGTGATACCAGCAGCAGGAATTATGTCGGTAAGTGTTGGCTTGCCGGCAGTGAGAGTGCCTGTCTTATCAAAAGCAATCGCTTTGAGTGTACCAAGGTCTTCCAGTGGCCGCCCGCCTTTGATAAGGATACCCGCTCGCGCAGCACGGGCTACCCCACTCAACACGGCACTGGGAATAGCGATCGCCAACGCACATGGACTAGCTGCCACCAACACCCCCATAGCACGATAAAAGCTGGCGCTGAACGGTTCGTCAATCACCAGAAATGCAAGACATAGCAACCCTACAAAGATGATAACAGCGGGTACGTAAAACTTCTGCAACCTGTCAGTAAAACGCTGTGTAGGTGATTGCTGTGACTGCGCCTCGTTCACGAGTTGAATCAGTTTTGATAAAGTAGAGTCTTTGGATGGTTTGGTCACTTTTACTTCCAATGCACCACTGCCATTCAAAGTACCCGCATATACATTGCTGTCAACCAGCTTATCAACCGGCATACTTTCGCCGGTAACAGCTGCTTGGTTAACTGCACTGTTCCCTTTTATGATTACACCATCAGCCGGAATAGTGGCATCAGGTTTTACTACGACAATATCGTTTATTTGTAAGGTTTCGATATTTACTTCCTGCAGGTCATTATCTTTTTTCAGCCACGCTGTTTTAGGCGCAAGCTTAGCCAGCGCACTAATAGAGTTCTTCGCTTTGTTCATAGCATAATGCTCTAATGAATGACCCAGACTAAAGAGGAAAAGCAATAGTGCGCCTTCGGCCCAGTCGCCTAAAATAGCGGCACCGGCAGCAGCAACGATCATGAGAGAATCGATATCGAAAGAACCAGCTCTGATATTTTCGATGGCTTCTTTTACGGTAAAAAACCCACCTGCAATATATGCCAGAATATATAACGATAAAGGAAGTACGGGAGGAATACCTTTGACAAAAGATAAACCAAAGCCAATCGCCAGTGCTGTGCCACAGGTAAGGCTGCAGATGATCTCTATATATTTCATCCAACCATGTCCGTGATCATGATCATGTTCGTGATGGTGTTCATGCTCGTTCATGTGTTTGAAGATACGAAACCAATGGGAAATTACACCTGCATTCTACTTCCTATCCAGCTATCAATACCTTCCCACACCCTATATGCTTCACACTTTCCACCAAGGCATCACTCACCACCATACCCATCTCCACTCCTACAGCTACAACCATACACTGATACTCGCTGAATTTATAATTACTTAATTGCAAAGTAACCGTCTGTGCCTCCACGGCCTGCTGAGAGGAATACCACTCAGTATTTAAAAAAACCGGTGGCTGTTGAGAACGATAATTTCCGGCTACCCCAAAACTAATGATAAACCGAAACAAGGGTCGCTGCCAGGGAAGTACCAGGTTCACACCAGGCTGTAATGCAGGAAAGCATATCACCGCAGTTGCTGTAGCATGATCCAGAGTGGCGGATACCGGGTTCCGGACCACGCTATCAAACAAATGATTTTTATTCAGGTTGACCCCACTCATCAGGTACCCAAATTCTGAAAAAAACACCATTCGTTCACCCCGCTTATTCTTCTTATCCTGCTTTAGCATATGCCTGCACAAAGATGTAAACCGGGAGGCCAGATTTATATCAGCCAAATGGCTGACAGGTCTGATCGCCATCCGGACAGCCTTCGCAGCTGCAGAACTGGTTCCAAATTCATGATTGTTTTGCCGTACCAACTCGCAGGAAGGTAGTTTTTCAATTTGTTTGCTGGTAGGACCTCCATTCGTTCGGAGGATGTATCCTTCGGATTCATCCCTGTTTTTAGGCAGGTAAGCATTCATTCCTTCCAGTTTCCCTTCAAACTTTAAAATTGATTTAATAATAGCCATAAGATATGGTTCTGCTGTTAACAATTAATGGAAACCGATAACCCTATAATGTACCTATGCCGTATGTAACAGGTATATAACCCGTAGATATCCCGTATCTATATAGATGCGGCTTATGGGCAGGTTATAGGCGGGATATAGGCGGCTTATGGGCGGGTTACCTCTATTATCATAAAGGTATTGATATTCCCTGTACATGAGTCCGCAGTAAAATAAATTTGGAGAATTATACCAATCGGTATATTTTTACATCGTCTTAATCGTTTTGATATGAGCAAAGCAGAAAAAACCAGGCAGTATATAGTGGAGAAAACCGCTCCTATCTTTAATACCAAGGGTTTTGCCGGCACCTCTCTCACTGATATGACCGAGGCGACCGGACTGACCAAGGGCTCCATCTATGGCAACTTTGCCAACAAAGATGAAGTAGCCCTCGCCTGCTTTGACTTCAATTTCAAAAAAGTAGTCGGCATCATCGACAGCGCCATAGAAAAAGAAAAGACCTACAGGGGCAAACTCCTGGTCTATACTAAGATCTATGACAATTTTCTAAACTTACCTTTTCCAACCGGCGGATGCCCTGTGCTGAACACCGCCGTGGAATCAGATGATACTCACCCGGAACTGAGGGCGAAATCTGCCGCTGCCATCGGGAACTGGAAAGACAAACTCTCTGACATTATCAATAAAGGCATTGCAGTGGGAGAATTCAAGCCCGGACTGAATATAGAGCAAACCGCACTCACACTCATCGCTACCATAGAAGGAGCTATCATGATCACTAAAGCAACTGGTAAACTCAATTACCGCTCTGCTATCCTGAACTCCATCGAAAACATGATTAACGCACTCTAAATATTTATTTGCACAAAAATATACCGATCGGTATATTTAAAAACAAACAAGATGAACACAAGTAACAATACCGTACTTATCACCGGCGGAAGTGCCGGTATCGGTTTCGAAATCGCACAGCAATTAAGTGCACAGGGTAACCAGGTTATCATCACAGGTCGTAACCCTGAAAGATTGAAAGCAGCAGCCGCGCAATTAAAAAATACGACTGCGATAGTGTCTGATGTCACCAGCGAAGACGATGTGAACCACCTCGTGGCCCAGCTGAATGAACAATTTCCTTTTTTAAATATCGTGATCAATAACGCCGGGGCCGCGTCCTCTCCTTACAGATTTCTCCCGGGGGCCAATGCATTTGAAAAGGCCAGCGCCGAAATGCAAACCAATTATCTCTCCGTACTTCGCTTGAATGATAAGTTCCTGCCTTTGTTAAGTAAACAACCTTATTCTGCCATCGTGAATGTATCCAGTATTGTATCATTTGCGCCAAGTATCAATATTCCTGGCTATAGTGTTAGCAAGGCTGCTTTGCATGCTTATAGCAGGGTTTTACGCCTTACTTTGAAAGATACGCCTGTACGTGTTTTCGAACTTATGCCCCCATTAGTTAATACAGAATTTTCTAAAGAAATAGGCGGGGAAAAAGGTATTCCACCTGCTCGAGTGGCTGCGGAATTAATAGAAGGTCTTCAAAATGACTTATATGAAATACATGTAGGGGATACTGCCGGCATCTACCAACTCTACCTCTCCTCTCCTGAAAACGCACTGCAGGCACTCAACGCCGGCAATTAATTCTTTGCTTTAAAATATACCGATCGGTATGAAGAAAGAAACCATCCTGGTGGTTACCGTCATTGCTGCGGCTGTGATGGAACTAATCGATACCTCCATCGTCAATGTCGCGCTCTCACATATGAGCGGAAACCTGGGCGCTACGCTGGAAGATACTTCGTGGGTCATTACGGCGTATGCTATTGCGAATGTGATCATCATTCCAATTACCAGTTTTTTAGTCTTAAGATTGGGCAGAAGGAATTATTATATCGGCTCTGTCATTGCCTTTACCTTCTTCTCTTTTATGTGCGGACAGGCATCCAATATCTGGACACTCGTGGCTTTCCGTTTCCTGCAGGGTATAGGTGGCGGGGCATTGCTCTCCGTATCACAAGCCATCGTGTTCGAGATCTTTCCAAAAGAAAAACGGAATGTGGCCAGTGCGCTCTTTGGAATAGGCGTGTTTGTAGGCCCTACAATCGGACCGACTTTAGGAGGATATATCACCGAGTTCTACGACTGGCCATGGATCTTTTACATCAACGTACCGATCGGTATAACTGTTTCGGTTATATGTTATATGCTATTAAAAGAACCACCTATTAAACAGGAAGCCGGAAAAGTAGACTGGCTGGGAATCTTCTTCTTAGCAATTGGCGTAGGATCTTTGCAGACTGTATTGGAAAGAGGTGAAACGGACGATTGGTTCGAAGCGAATTATATCATCCTGTTGAGTGTGACCGCCTTCTTTGGGTTATTACTTTTTATCTGGTGGGAACTCAAAACCGACAACCCGGTGGTGAACCTGAAAGTATTGAGGAGTAAGAACCTTACCTTAGCGGCTGTGCTTACTTTCATTTCAGGGGTCGGACTATTCAGTTCCGTATTTCTGACACCTGTTTTTGCGCAACGACTATTAGGGTTCACGCCTACGCAAACAGGACTGTTGTTGTTACCAGGTGCCTTATTAGCCATCGGCGGATTGATGATCTCGGCTACCCTATTACAAAAAGGCGTTTCTCCTATTGTGATGATTACGATCGGGATGTTGCTCTTTGTACTCTTCAGCTGGCAGATGTCGCATTTAAGTCTGGATGCAAGTGCAAACCTGATCACGACCAGTTTGATTTGGCGTGCCGTTGGACTGGCAGTAGTAACGGTGCCATTGACCACCTTGGCAGTGTCATCGTTGGCACCGCAGGATATTCCCCAGGGAGCAGCTTTGAATAATATGATGCGGCAACTGGGGGGTAGCTTTGGGTTAGCGATGGTGAATACATACCTGACGAATAGGAATGCAGTACATAGAACGGATCTTGTTAGCAATTTTACCGCTGATAATCCGGAGGCTGTAAAGAGAATTTCAGATTATACGGGGTATTTTATGCAGCATGGGTTTGGGGTTTTAGAGGCAAAGCAGAAAGCACTAAAGGTGGTGGATGTTGTGATTACGAAACAGTCGAATCTGATGAGTTATGATGATGCATACCTGATGGTGGGGATGGTGTTTTTGTTTGCATTGCCGTTGTTGTTACTGGCCAGGAAGAGGAAGGCGGGGATGCAGGTGAAGGTGGTGTTGTCTGATCATTGATGAATATGTGTTACATTTAGGTTGCACCATGCAACAGACTAAAAACAATTACGACAATCTCGCCTCCCAATATGACTGGCTGAGCAAGGTGGTATTTTACCACTCGCTTGAAAATGCACAGGTGAGTTTATTGCAATATATACCAGCCGGTAGCCAGGTCCTCATCGTAGGTGGGGGTACCGGCTGGATTTTAGAAAGACTGGCGCAATTACACCACGATGGTTTACGCATCACCTATGTGGAGCTCTCGGGGAATATGATCACCCTTTCACAAAAGCGCGACTATAAAGAAAATACAGTTGATTTTGTGAACCTTCCTATCGAAGATTATATCCCCGACCATGATTACGATGTCATCATCACCCCTTTCTTATTTGACAATTTCGTCCCTGAGCGGGCGCAACCTATCTTCTGGCAGTTACATTATTCTTTGAAAAAAGGCGGTTTGTGGTTATTCGCAGATTTCTATTATGACAAAGAAAAAAGCCGTTGGTGGCAAAAATTGCTGCTAAAAATTATGTATTCCTTCTTCAGGTTGTTCTGTAATATAGAAGCAAACGCCCTCTTTAACATGGCGACCTGCTTTGAACAGGGAAAATACGAGGTAATACATAAGCGTTTCTTCTATTTTGGCTTCATTCAGTCAATTGCTTATAGAAAACCGGTATAATTACTATTTTAGTCCCCTGATGTACGCAGCTGAAAATTCTCTCTTACTCCGTGTAGCCAATGGTGACCAAAAGGCTTTTCGTATGCTTTTTGACCAATATTGGGATGGCATGTATGCCAATGCGTTGCATTTTACAAAATCGCCTGAATTAGCCCAGGACCTTACACAGGAGATATTTACGAAGGTGTGGATCATGCGGGATAAGCTCCCCGGAATTGAGCGATTCGATGCCTGGCTGTACAAGGTAGCGAAAAATATGATCCTGGATGAGCTGCGCCGGTTACAACAAAGTCCGGATTATGCTGAGTTTATAGACGCCTATTTCCTGGCTGGCGACCAGGATGCACACCAACCTGCAACGACCAAAGACATTGAAAAACAACTACATGCAGCTATTGATCAATTACCTGCGCAAATGCAGATTGCTTTTAAACTGAGCAGGTTTGAGGGCCTTACACACGACCAGATTGCACAAAGGATGAATATATCCAAAGTAACCTCCCGGAATTACATAGCACGATCCCTGGTGGCTATCAAAAAATACCTTGCTGGCAAGCAAATTGAACTGGGACTGCTTTTACTCTTAATGATAAGACACTAATATATAGCCAGTTACATCTTTTCTGAAAAAATTTTCCTCACCGACGGATTACCCCGTCCATTTTTTCCGTCTTTATACATATGAAGGAGTTATTGGAAAAATTCTTGTCCGACAGCATGACCAAAGAAGAGCAGGAGGAATTCCGGGCTTTACTTGCCCGCGAAGACCTGCGTGAAGAGTGGGCTGCGTACATTGAAAAGATCCTGGCAGAGCAACGTTACGATGATGCGCCTGTAGCTGACCGTGATGCCATCTTTCAGCAAATGATGTCCAAATCACCTGTTTATCCATATCCTATATCAACTTTGCACAGGTACGGCTGGTGGGCCGCTGCGGCGGTCTTCCTGCTCCTGTTGGGGGTGGGCACTTTGTGGTTGCGTAAACCTGTGCCTGCACCGGCTAAACTGGCTGTTGCTGATGTGGCACCGGGTACTACAAAAGCAGTGCTTACATTGGCAAATGGGCAAACGGTGCCACTGGATAGTGCGGGCGTAGGCTCATGGGTGCAGGGCAATACCAGTGTGCATCAATCTGGTGGGTTGCTGGCCTATTCAGGGGCTGCCTCTGAAAATGCGGTAAGCTATAATACCCTGACTACCCCCCGCGGAGGTACTTTCAGGGTGACCCTGCCAGATGGCAGTAATGTATGGCTCAATGCTGCTTCTTCGCTGCGTTATCCTACTTCTTTCAAAAGCTCCTCTGAACGACTCGTAGAAGTTCAGGGCGAAGCCTATTTTGAAATCGCACAAAACGCACAACAACCTTTTAAGGTAAAGGTCAATGATCAAACCACGATTGTCGTACTCGGAACAAGTTTTAACATAAATGCCTATGCCAATGAAGGTGGCATTGCCACTACACTGTTTACCGGCGCTGTTCGTATGAACCACGGGAATACTCAGGTTACGCTACATCCCGGGCAACAGGCGCGCACGGGGCACACAACTATTGAAACGATTCAAAATATAGATACAGCACAGGTACTGGCCTGGAAAAACGGACTCTTTGATTTCCATAATGCCACGCTGCCGGAGGTAATGAGACAATTGACCAGGTGGTATGATATTGACGTCGTATATGAAGGAAATATACCAGCCATCACGTTTGATGGGAAGATGGATAGACATTTACAATTATCTCAAATTATCAAAATCTTTTCTTACATGAAGTTGAACTGTAGGCTGGAAGGGAATAAGCGCCTGGTAGTACTGCCATAATTTTATCAGAAATTTCATTTCATTATTTGCCTGAAGCGGCTGACGAAAGCTTCAGGGTGGAATACCTGTGCCTGAAGAAAAGTTACGGACTGCAATTCGTAGCCGAATAAATCATTAAGGCTTTTATTTCCAAACGCATACTATGCCTGGAGCAACGACTACGGACTGCAATTCTTAACCGAATAAATCATTAAGGCTTTTATTTCCAAACGCATACTATGCCTGGACCAACGACTACGAACTGCAATTCGTAGCCGAATAAATCAGCATAGACTTATACACGCTGCCACACAAAAAACCGCTACAGACTGCAATCCGTAGCGGCATAAATCAGTATGGCCTTTTAAAACTGAATGTATCCCGACTAAAAGAAACATTTCATTAATCAACCAAACCTCTTCAAATTTATGCAATTCGTTGCTTATTACGAAGCCCTGTGTGAACCAGGGCCCTGGACCAAAATCTTTCGCACCATGCGATTCATCGCCTACTTAATGTTCGTATGCTGCCTGCATGTCAGCGCCAAAAGCGTTTCTCAGTCCATCACCTTCTCCGGCCGCAATGTGCCTATGAAAACTGTACTGGACGCTATCGAAAAGCAAACCGGGTACGTCTGTTTCTCTAACGGCAGTGTACTCGCCCACGCAAAACCAGTGAATGTAGATGCTACACATCTCGACCTTTCCGTATTCCTGGACCTGGTGCTCCATGACCAACCACTGGAATATACGATTGAAAGCAAAACGATCATCATCAGGAAGAAAACCACCCTTCCCTACGTCCTCCCTGTCATGGATGCACAACCCCTCACCATCAAGGTCACGGGTATCATCACAGATGATAAAGGCGTGGCCCTCCCCGGTGTATCAGTAAGAGTTAAAAACAGCAAAGACGGCACTGTGACAGATGCTCATGGTGTATACTCCCTGGAAAATGTGGATGAAAATGCACTACTTGTTTTTACCTTCATCGGTTACACAACGCAGGAAATTCCGGTAAGAGGAAAACGTATTATCTCCATCAGTCTCACCCGCGCGTTGAACAAACTGGATGAGACGGTCGTGCAGGCATATGGCGCTACTTCCAAACGCTACAACACGGGCAATATCGACAAGGTCTCCGCCGAAGAACTCATGCTGCAGCCCGTCGAAAACCCGCTGGCAGCATTGGAAGGCAGGGTACCCGGTATGATCGTCACACAAAGTTCCGGTATACCTGGTTCTACTTTCAAAGTGGAAATCAGGGGTCGCATGGCATTTGACAAAAACCTCTCTGACGACCAACCCCTCTTTATTGTGGATGGCGTACCCATGGCGGCCAATAATAGCAAGATCAATAAACTCACTTCTGCTGCAGGTGTACTGCTGAACTCTGGTATCAGCCCTTTCAACAGTATCAATATGAACGATATCGCCAGCATTGAAGTACTGAAAGATGCTGATGCGACCGCTATTTATGGTAGTCGTGGTGCGAATGGCGTAATATTGATCACCACCAAAAGAGGAAAACCGGGCAAAACCAGACTGAACGTAAGTCTGAGTCATGGCATCAGTAAAGTAACCCGCACTGTACCCATGATGAATACACAGGAGTACCTGCAAATGCGTCGTGAGGCATTCACCAACTCCAACACCACTATGACGGCTGCCAATGCCTATGACCTGCTCGCTTATGATACCACCCGATATACTGACCTGACTAAACTCTTCATTGGCAATACCGCTACTACAACAGATGCACAGGCTTCTATAACGGGTGGTACCGTCAATACACAATACATACTTGGCACCGGGTATCATTACCAGACGACCGTATACCCCGGCGACAGCCATGAACAAAGAGGTTCTATGCACATTGGCATTACCAGCAAATCTGATGATAAACGGTTCAACCTGAACTTTAGTGGCGGTTACTCTGTAGACCAGAATAATATTCCTGCCACTGATATCTCTTCTGTAATGCAGTTACCGCCCAACTTCCAGATCTATGATTCACTGGGAAATTATGCATGGAATGAAGGAGGGATCACTGCAAAAGATAATCCGCTGGCTTTGTACCTGAACCAAAATTACCGCATCACGACCAGCAACCTGCAAGGGAATTTATTGTTAGGCTATAGAATCCTGCCTAACTTAGAACTCCGTACCAGCCTGGGTTATAACAGCACCATTGCCGATGAGCAAAAGAAAATGCCGCGTGCTGCACAGAACCCATCCAAAGGTTCGGCTACCGGCTCATTACAGTTAGGCAATAATCAGTTTAAGAGCTGGATTGTAGAACCACAGATTGAATACAACACGCATATCTCCAAAGGGAAACTTACTTTATTGGGCGGCGCCACCTTCAATGCGATCAGGAATAATAGTTTAATGATTATTGCGACTGGCTATACCAGCGATGAGTTATTAGGCACACTGGCAGCAGCAGGTACCAACAGCATTTCCACTACCAATAGTAATAACGACTATCGCTACCAGGCCTTCTTTGCCAGGGCCAATTACAATTATGGCAACAGGTACCTGGTCAACATTACAGGTAGAAGAGATGGTTCCAGCCGTTTTGGTCCACAATATCGCTTTTCGAATTTTGGATCATTGGCAGGTGCGTGGTTATTTACCAATGAACAATTTCTTTCTAAACAGGAAGTGCTGAGTTATGGTAAGATCAGGGCTAGTTATGGATTGACGGGCAATGATAAAATTGGTGATTATAAATACCTGGATAGCTGGAAAGCAACGAGCTATAACTATACTGATTCGGCATCCCTCTACCCTACTATCCTGTATAATCCCAATCTCCACTGGGAAAAGAATATCAAGACAGAAGTGGCGATGGAACTGGGTTTCCTGAAGGATAAGCTGCTCACTACAGTGGCGCTGTACCGCAATATATCTTCCGATCCGCTGGTGGGGTATCCCTTACCGTATGCAACAGGGTTCTCCTCCATTACGGCAAACCTGAATGGAGTATTGATTGAAAACAGAGGCATTGAGATCTCTATCAATACTACGAATGTTCAAACAAAAACATTTAGCTGGAGTAGTTATCTGAATGTGACGATTCCACAGAACCGGCTTGTTAAATATCCGAATCTGGCTACCTCTACTTATGCAAATCAGTATAAGCTGGGCGAGTCATTGAATCTGATTTATGGCAGTGTTTATAAGGGTCTTGATTCCAATGGTTTGTATAGCATCAAAGATGTAAATAAAGATGGATTGGGAAATGCCAGTGATTATGCAGTACATGGAAAAACGGATCAACGGTTGTATGGTGGCTTGTCTAATACGGTTTCGTACAAAGGATTTCAGCTGGATTTCCTGTTTCAGTTTGTAAAACAGACAGGCATGAATTTCAGGTCGAATGGATTGTATAATCCTCCCGGTACGATGTACAACCAGCCTAAGTTATTGCTGGATCGCTGGCAGAAACCCGGCGATCAGAGTGCGAATCAGAAATATACCTTATCAGCAGGATCAATTACGGGAACGAGTGGCTATTATGCAATGATGTTCTCTGATTACAGGTATAGTGACGCTTCTTATATCCGGTTGAAGAATGTGTCGCTGGCATATACCATTCCGCAGGAGGTGCTCAAAAGGCTACGTATGGTTTCCTGCAGGGTATATGTGCAGGCGCAGAATCTGCTGACGATGACTGGTTACCAGGGAGGCGATCCGGAAACACAGAATTATTTGTATATGCCACCACTGAGAACGATTGTGGGAGGAATTCAATTGAATCTCTGATCTGTGAAAATTTGATAAGATAAATTACATGCCACCATTGACAATTTTCTAGTCTTTAAAACTAAATTACATGTTCCGTCGATATATATTTTTAATCACCCTTACACTCGCAGGTTGTACCAAATTCGTAGAAGTAGCGGAGCCAATAGACCAGATCCCATCCAATGTCGTATTTGACGACGACACCAAAGCTGCCGCTGCGGTAAGAGGCTTATACAGTGTAATGATTTCCGCCTTATATGCTCCATTTGGCGGGAGCCTGAGCGTATGCGCGGGCCTTGCCTCTGACGAACTCATTACCACGTCGACCCTGGTAGATTTTACAGACTTCCAGAATAATGCCATCAGCACTTCCAATGCTAAAAGCGGTTCCGGCCTGTGGGGGAATTTATACACCACCATTTACCAGGCAAATGCCGTTCTGCAGGGATTGGAGAATTCTCCCAATGTAACCCCTGCAGCGAAGTTATGGATTGGCGGCGAAGCACACTTTTGCCGTGCATTGTATTATTTCTATTTAGTGAATCTGTATGGACCTGTGCCCATGCCACTGACCACTGATTATACCACGAATACTTACCTGCCCCGCACTTCTATAGATTCTGTTTATAATTTAATCATTTCCGATTTACAAACAGCACAAAGTAATCTGGATAATAACTACACTGCCCCTGGCAATAGAGTAAGACCGAATAAATGGGCGGCCACTGCATTACTGGCAAGAGTTTATTTGTACCGCCAGCAATGGCAGGCAGCGATTGAACAATCTACTGCCGTGATCAACTCCGGGTATTATGCATTAGAGCCACTGAACAATGTATTTCTCAATGCTGGCAAGGAGAATATTTTACAACTCGTCTCCCCGGGTACCAACCTGTATACATGGGATGCTTATGTATTTGTGAACCTGAAAGCACATCTCGCCTCTAACCTGCTCCTGAATAGTTTCGAAGAAGGTGATAACAGGAAAACAAGCTGGCTCACGAAAGTGACGATTAGTAATACCACCTACTACGCACCTTATAAGTACAAAGTATCTGTTGGTACCGGTACTGCAAAAACAGAGAATACCACGCTATTAAGATTAGGTGAACAATACCTGATCCGTGCCGAAGCTTATGCCAATGCAGGAGATATCGCATCTGCCAGGGCTGATTTGGATTCGATCAGGAACAGGGCTGGCCTGCCGCTCATGACGGAAAGCATTACCCAACAGGCATTATTAGACACTATTCTGCACGAAAGAAGGATTGAATTATTCTCTGAACTGGGCCACAGATGGCTGGATGTAAAAAGAAGCGGAAAAGCAGATGCCATATTCGGTGCCGTGAAATCAGGCTGGACATCGACTGATATTTTATTTCCTCTTCCAATGACTGACATACAACGTGATCCGAATTTAACTCAAAACGAAGGTTATAATTAAACAAAAGCTACTCCCATGCGATTATTATTCACATTATTACTCCTGCCTGCATTTGTATTTGCGCAAAAAGGCGATTACAAAGTAGAAGGTAAAATGTCTAACTGGAAAGGAACTGATTCCCTCGCCTATTCTGTTGACAGCAAGCGGGATACCATTGTGGTGCACGATGGTAAATTCTCCCTCAGATTCAAACTGGAACAGCCAGCATTGATGTACATCCGGAAACTCGATTTCACAAATGAAAAACAAACACCGGATGTTATCAAAATATATGCAGAGAAAGGTACGGTCAGGATCACTGGTACTGATTCATTAAAGTATGCAAAGATAAAAGGTGGACCAGTGAATACGGTGTATGAAGAGCGGTCTAATGTGATCATTCCCTTGAACAAGCATTTAATGGAGGTACGCGCAGCGATTGAAAAATATCCGAAAGGACCACAGCGTGATTCATTTGCAAAAACAGTAACGGGTGATTTTGTGGCTACGCAGGATTCTATCGCAAATTATTTATTGAATTTTGTAAAAGCACATCCACATTCATTTATTGCATTGCAAACGATCAGTGACATGGCTGGTCCCGCAGTAGATTACAACAAATACCATCCGTTATTTGAAGGCATTGATGAGTGGTTGCGTAAAACACCTTTAGGTATTACCTTCGGCGAAAGACTCACCATTGCCCGTAACCTGGCTCCTGGCGCCAAAGCACCGGCGTTTACTTCTATGGATTTAAAAGGGGATAGTCTGGCGCTGTATACCGTGTTAAAACAGGGGAAGGTGACGTTGGTAGATTTCTGGGCGAGTTGGTGTGGGCCTTGCAGAGCAGAGAATCCGAATGTGGTGAAGGCGTATCAGGCATATCATGAAAAAGGGTTTAATATCCTGAGTGTATCGCTGGATAGCAACCATGAAAAGTGGGAGGCCGCGATAGAAAAAGATGGTATGCCATGGTATCATGTAAGTAGTTTGAAAGGCTGGGAAGAGCCAGTAGCAGTGTTGTATGATATTCATGCCGTACCGGATAATTTGTTGCTGGATAGCCATGGAAAGGTGATAGCGAGAGGGTTGAGAGGAGCCAAACTGGCAGAGAAGCTGGCGGAGTTGTTAAAATAAAATTGAAAATAGCCGGGATAAGAATATCCCGGCTTACTTCGTAAACCTACAACTGTTATATACGCTTGTTATTACACTTTTTAAAGCAGCATAAAATTGCCTAATCCTAACTGAACCTACAAACGAAATTCCCTGAATCAGACAAATCGCCCTCTGAAGTAGAAAAATCCCCTTACGAACATCACCGTCACTCTTGACCGCTATCATGTAAAAACGCTCACGTCGGTAATACCTTTGTTAAAACCAGTTATACTATGGAAAAGATTCTCTTTGTAACCGACGCACAGCAACTAAGCAACAAAGCAATGGATTTTGCCGGTTTTATCTGTCAGTTATCTAAATCAAAACTGACAGGTATTTTCCTGGAGAACAGTGCTGCCGGCGGTTTTAAAAAGGCGTGTGATGCGAGGAGTATAGTAGGCGTGCTGCACCCTGATACCGTGATTACAAGTGCCGGTGTGGTTGCAGAAAGCCGTTTTGCAGACCTGGTGCTGCTACAACCCGATGGTATAGCGCTGCATGGTGCAGCATGTCCTGTTGTGGTAATGCCCTCACATTTTGAAGGATTAGACCAGCTGGTATTCATCTACGACGGTGAAGCTGCCAGTATTAACGCTATCAAACAATTTACTTACCTGTTCCCTGATCTGAAAGATCTGCCGGTAAACGTAGTGTGCTTAACTGACCATGAGGAAGAACTGGGAAAATGGTTTACCAGCCATTACAGGGATGTGACCTTTACACATCATACACTGCCCGAGTTGAGAGAATACCTGGGATGTAAGGAAAGGGCATTTATTGTAGTGAACAATGAGTTGCCATCTCAGCGGATGTCCAGCCAGGCATTGTTTGTCTGCAACAACTAACACATACATTACCTATTACACTATACCTATGACTAAATCTTAACAACGACGACGACGAGCAATGTTAACCCATAATCCATCGTAACAAGGTGCAATCCCGATGCAGGGCTGATCTCTAAAAAAGATCAGCCCCTTTCTTTTTACTGAAAAGGAGCTGAGTGGTTTGTACTTACTGTTCAGCCCTTACCATGGCTGCAGGGGGGCTGCCCATTCTGTGATACAGCGATTTTATGAGTTGATTGGTATTTGATCTTTTTCTGAATATAGAAGTCTATTCTTCAGTTTTCAAGTTCTTATATTTCAGGATTTTAACATTTTTGTGGTAAAGGCATGCTGGTACCTGGTTTCAGACCAAAAGATCCTTATAGCACCCCAGCTCCCATTTCATCCTGTATTTTAAGTGTCAGGTGATCGGTACGTGTGGTGAGCAGCCAGTTAAGACCGCTCTTGCGCAGCACCTGCACAGACAGGCCTATTTGTCTGTAAAAATCCTTTTCCACTTCAGCTACAGTTCTATCTTCACTAATATCGATCCAGCCGAAGCTGTGTATCATACGAATATCTTCGATGGGGGTATTCAATGGCCACTTCTCATTGCGGGGGCATCCTTCCCCTGCTTCATGAGGGTGCTTATAAAATTCCAGTCTTAGATGAGGATATGCTTCCTGAAACTTGTCCTGGATATTTTGCAGCATGTCTTCTTCGCTGATATAAATTTCCATGGTGCACGTATTTAACTGTGATAAAAGCATATTAGTCGCTTTAGTGAGTTCGTAATTTTCGTAATTAGCGTCGGTCGTAAAGGGCTGGTTAATCGTCTTTAGGAGATAAATTTAGGACGGCTGTCATTGGTCAGCAATGACAGTGATCAGCGTAAGGGGTGCTTAAAATCAGTAAGCAGGTGAAATGGGGCGATTGGAGGGAATCGGGCTATATACCAGCGTACATGTAAAACAGGGATAATTCGAAATAAGTTAACAACCCTACTTATATAACCAACGACCGGCTGGCGAAAAGGTGGCTTACCGGCTATATCTAAATAAATATCAATTAATTATGGGGCCTCAACGTAATCCGGAACTCCGTCCCTTGATCCAACTCACTAATACACTCAATCTTCCCATTCATCAACTCTGTATACTTCGCCACTATATGTAATCCCAACCCAGTCCCCTGTATATTCGACACATTCTCCCCTCTAAAAAACCTTTCAAATAAATGTTGCTGATCCTCCTTCGAAATCCCCACCCCATGATCTTTCACAGACAGCTCCAATTCATCCCCCACATACGTAGTCCTCAACTCCACCGGCTTCCCGGTTGGCGAGAACTTTATAGCATTAGACAATAAATTGATAATAATATGCTTAATTAAAACCGGGTCAAGCGTCAGTATCGTCTTCCCTATATGATCATATTCTATTTCCTGCCCTGGTCTAAGCAGTCCAAAGAGTTCGCTGATAATATTCTCTATGTGCGCCCTGATATCAAATTCCGAATACCGTACCTGAATCGCTCCTTCTTCTATCTTCCCAACCGAGAGGAAATCGTTCAGAATATCCGTCAACATATTCACGGCCGATTTGATCCGCTCTATGTGCTTATACCGCTTGGGCTGTTCCTCCGTGGTTTCATACTTGGCTATCAGGAAGATCGATGACAGGATCGTACTCAGCGGTGTTCTGAATTCATGCGACGCCATTGTTACGAACCGCGACTTCAATTCATTCAGCCCCTTCTCCTTTTCCAACATCTCACTAAGCGCCTTGGTACGTTCATCTACCTTGGCCTCCAACTCTGAATTGAGGTTAATGAGTGCCTGCTCTGAAGCCTTGCGGGCAGAAATATCACTTACAAAAGCGACCACAAAGTGGCCGCCATCGGTAACATAGTTACCAAGACTCACTTCCACTGGAAACTCATTCCCATCCTTACGGCGGGCAAAAAGTTCCAGACCAACACCCATCGGACGATTCCGGGGATGCTTATTGAAACCATCCCTGTGCTGAACATGTTTGTGCTGAAAACGGGTAGGCACAAGAAGCTCTATGAGCTGGCCCAGCACCTCATCTTCTTTATAGCCAAATTGGTTGAGCAGGAAAGGATTTGCAAGTATAATCCTACCCTTTTCATCTGTTACAATAATACCAATGGTGGCATTATTGAATAATACGTCGAAGCCTATTTTACTAATCATTGCTGGGAGTAAAATTAATAAAAGACACTTACTAAAAAAATGATAAAATTAGTTGCCAATACCAAACATCCCCTTAATATTGGAATCAGGCACCTGCATAAAAGGAAATCCTTCACTAACCAATATATCCGCTTATCGACCATGCTACCTATCGTTCAGGTATCTACGATTCACACTTACCGGGCCATCTGAGTATTGAACTCCCTGACAGCAACATACAATTTATAAGCACTGACTGCTGTAAAATATACAATTCATGGAGACTTCCCCCTAAATTGTTGAATAAGGCAGCCCCTGCTATAAGGAATAAGCCATATTTTCTTTAAAAAAAGGGTAGTTTCACCGTACTGATGGGGTCCCGATACATACTTTGTGGAAGTTAGGTCACACATTCTCTTCCAAATCACCCTCCAGACCTGCTTTTCCTCTCCGGCATTATTTTAGATTTATATACCATGACAATACATTTCCTCATTATAAAATCTTAAAGTTATGTTACGCTGGACAGTCACATTCTTAATTATCGCTTTAGTCGCTGCTTTGTTTGGTTTTGGTGGTATCGCAGCCAGTGCAGCAGGCATTGCAAAGATCATCTTCTTCATCTTCCTGATCCTGCTGGTTATTTCTCTGGTTATGGGCAGAAGAAGCCGCATATAAAAGTAAAAACGCTTCTGCTCTTCAACAGTAGAAGCGTTTTACTTTTATAAATTGAATATACAGTTCACGCCATATACGTTTGGCCTGTAACTGGTTAGCCCCTTCATATAGGTGAACTTGATTTCCAGGTTATGCCTGCGGCGATGCCCCATGCCTATTCGGAAACCCGCATTACCAGTCACACCCAATGTACTGTTATCTGAAGTTTTGTAATTTCCATTGTCATCATAATAATTACTGTATTCATCGGTAGACAGGTGGTATCCATAACCCGCACCTGCAAAGAATCCCCATTTCTTATGGCCACCTTTCACGGCACCCGCTCCATAGTTGAAGTTCAGGATCACAGGAATATCCAGCATGAATCCAATGCTGCTCGTACTATTATAATAATAACCATCATAGGCATCTGACGAATACCCCCCGTTCACGCCAAAGCTAATAGGAATACCGACAGAAAAAGAGGTATTCTCCTGCTCAGCAAAAAACAAAGCCGGTGAATAGGTAAAGGTAAAATTGACTTTGGTATCCATGTACTGGGCATCTTCTACTGAGATACCCGCACCAAAGCCATTCTTAAAATGTTGGGCAAAAGACGATTGCATGCACGATAAGGCTACGGTAGCCAGCAGTAAAACTTTTTTCATTTTTGGGTGTAGAGTATTGATTTATAATAAGTACGAAATTGTCCCGCCGCGCACATCCGGCTGTTTATGGATCATGCCTTTGCATAATATGGCCGGAGTTCCACGTTATAAACCTGGCTCCTGCATTTACGACGACACCTGTGCTTTGATATGTAATATTTTGGACGGCTCTGTGAAATGGCACGCCCGGTGAAACTCCCCAAATTAAAACGGTTAGACCCGATGGGCTCACTTTCATTCGCGAAACAAACGTCTACCCAAAACTTAAACTGTTGGCCCACAATGGGTTGCATAAACAATTTGCCTAAGGCAAATAATAGCAATGTAGCTTTCATATATAGGTGTTAGGGTAAAACGGGCCTAAAGATATCAATTTTCTTAATCCAGATTAATGGTTTACTCAAGTAAATAGTTCGATATTTGTTCCAACAAATGAAATAAACAATGGCAAAAACAATTCTTCATACAGCAACTACCAGAGGACATGCCGCACATGGCTGGCTCGATAGTCATCATACATTTAGTTTTGCAGGTTATTACAATCCTGACAGAATGCGGTTCGGCGCCCTTAGGGTATTGAACGACGATATCGTAGCCGGTGGGCGTGGTTTTGACACCCACCCACACGACAATATGGAAATCATCAGCATTCCCCTCGAAGGCGATCTGGAGCACAAGGATAACCTGGGTAACAAAATCATCATCAAACAGGGTGACATACAGGTCATGAGCACCGGCACCGGGGTATTCCACAGTGAATACAACGCTAACGCCGACCGGCCGGCCAAGTTTCTTCAGATCTGGGTATTTCCAAACCAGCTGAATGTGACACCAAGGTATGACCAGATCACACCCGACCTGACACAAAAGAACCAGTTGCACCAGATCCTGAGCCCTGATCCTGACGATGCAGGTACCTGGATTTACCAGGCTGCATGGTTCAACATAGGTCGCTTCGATAAGGACTTTTCTACCAACTATCATATTCAGCAACCAGGCAATGGCGTATATGCATTTGTGATTAAAGGCCGCTTCAACATAAACGGACAGGAACTGGATGCGAGAGATGGCTTTGGTATATGGGATACAGACAGTTTTTCGTTGACAGCTTTAGAAAGTGATGCGGAAATATTGCTGATGGATGTACCTTTAAAACCGTAAATTATACAAATACTAATCAGCCCCGCTAATAATGTGGGCTATAACTTTGCAAAATTCTCTTTTATGCCATCATCAGTTAAGATCGCACAGACATCACACAAGGTATTGGATTTAATCAAAGAACGCTGGAGCCCCCGCTCCTACTCTGGTACGCCAGTGACAGAAGAAGAAATACTGACGATCCTGGAAGGTGCCAGCTGGGCGCCAAGTGCGAACAATTCACAACCATGGCGCTACGTATACGCATTAGCAGGTACTCCGGGTTTTGACAAACTGTATTCTGCACTGATGCCAGGCAACCAGCCATGGGCAAAGAATGCAGCTGCACTGGTACTGAGTATAGGTATCAAGGAACTGCCTGACCTGGAACAGAAGAATCACTACTATGCACACGATACAGGTATGAGCAACGCGTTCCTGCTGTTACAGGCAGATAGCATGGGCATCAATGGTCACGTGATGGCAGGTTTCCACAAACAGCAAATTGCTGAATCACTGGAACTGCCGGCGACTGAAGAACCACTGGTGATCATCAGCCTGGGTCGCAGAGACGATGCGGAGAAACTGGAAGAACCTTACAAATCAAGAGAGCTGGCACCAAGAACACGTAAGCCACTGTCTGAATTTACCAAACTGGTTTAAAACATTGCACTATGACAACCGGGCATACTAACATACTGGCAATCGGACGCAATGAAGAGATCATGATAGTGATGCAGCGATTGCTGAATGCTCCTGAAGACTGGTCCGGACAGGCCGTGACAACAGATGAAGCAGCGTACGAAGCCTTACAAAACACACCATACGACATCATTTTATTGTGTGCAGGAATTTCTCATGAAGAGGAGACAGCGCTGAGGGAACGGTTGTCAGCCCTTGCTCCTGCTGCCATCATCACCAGACATTATGGTGGTGGCAGCGGGTTGCTGAGGAACGAAATTTTATATCTTTTGGATCAGAGATAAATGGGATGGTGACTGTCAGTTGATAAGAAACGAAATTTAATTGCTGTTAGATCTGAGATCAATTGGATAATGACAGGCACTTGCTGAAGAACGAAATTTAATTGCTGCTAGATAAATAATAAATTATGAAAAAGGACATTACCCATATCCTGGCTGGCAGGAGCAAAAACATCACTGCTACGCAGACGGTGTTACAACCCCTGCCACATGCGGATTTCCGGTTTGCAAGCCCCTTTATCGTATTGCACCATGGCGGTCCTGATGTGATTCCAAAAGGATCTGACAGCCGTATTCATCCGCATCCACACAGAGGTTTTTCACCTGTTACTTTTCAGCTACAGGGACAGGCCCACCATAAAGATAATTTTGGCAATGATCAGTTGCTGAATGCAGGAGATGCCCAGTGGATGTTTGCGGGGAAAGGGATTCTCCATAGCGAAGGCCCTTCAGAACAGGAACACCGCAATGGTGGTGTGGAGGAAATTTTGCAGTTATGGGTGAATGTGCCTGCAGCAAATAAGTGGGATGATCCTAAATACCAGTTTGCCCCTAAATCAGCAATGCCAGTTGTATTGGATTATCTGAGATTGGTGAGTGGTAGTTTTGATGGTCAGACCGGTCCGGTAAACATTTCTTATACACCTGTGATATCCGCTGTGGGTGAGGTTCCAGCTGGAAAGACTTTAACATTTAATGTAGTCGCAAATTACTGGACGCTGGTATATATCGCCCATGGTAGTGTGAAAGTGAACGAGGTGACTGAAGTAGCAGAACATCATTTAATTGTATTCGATAAAACAGGTGATGAATTTACCATCACCACTACGGAAGATACGCAACTGCTCTTCCTTTCCGGTCAAGTCATTGACGAGCCGGTAGCAGCAAAAGATAACTTTGTAATGAACACAATGGCAGATGTAGACCAGGCCATTGAAGATTATAAGAATGGTTTATTCGGCACCCTGAACTACTAGCCCTACCTTATTGGCCGAAGGTTACAACATATTCAACTTTTAAAAAATCAACATTTATGGAAGATAGAATCTTAGGATTGCACCACATTACTGCAATCGCGGACAACGCTAAGCGGAATCTTGACTTTTATACCAATATACTGGGAGTTCGGTTTGTAAAGAAGACCGTGAACTTCGACGATCCGGGTACTTACCATTTCTATTTTGGTAATGAAACAGGTACACCCGGCACTATTCTTACTTTCTTCCCATGGGAAGGCATTGGCAAAGGTACTACCGGCACCGGTATGGCTACCGAAATCGGGTATACAGTACCTGAAGGCAGTCTTGAATTCTGGGCGGCACGCTTTAAAGAAAAAGGTGTGAAGCATGGTGAAATAGCAGAACGATTTGGAGAATTGTACCTTCCACTGGAAGATCCGGATGGACTGAAACTGAACCTGATCGTACCTAAGAATGTGGACGATCGTAAAGCATGGGAAACTGCGGATGTAAAGGCGGCACATGCAACAAAAGGTTTTCACAATGTAACTTTAAATTTACGTAGCATTGGCCCCACAGCAACTGTGTTGACTGAGATTTTAGGTTATCAGCCACAGGGTGTGGAAGGCAACAGGCATCGTTTTGTAACGGATGCAATTGGTAATGCGAATATTGTAGATCTTATTGAATCTCCAAAAGAAGCGGCAGGTAGAAATGCAGCCGGTACCAATCACCACGTGGCTTTCCGTGTGGAGAATGATGAGATCCTGATGAAATTCCGTGAGAAAGTAATGAAGAAGGGATTGAACATTACGCCGAAGATTGACAGGGATTATTTCTTCTCTCTTTACTTCAGAGAACCAGGTGGTGTGTTGTTTGAATTGGCGACAGATAATCCAGGTTTTACTGTGGATGAGCCGCTGGCAGAACTGGGACAGGATTTGAAGCTGCCTGCCCAGTACAGGGCCATGAGAGATGAAATTGAGAAAGTATTACCTGTTTTGAAATAAATAATATGGGCAGGGAATAGTTGTTGACCAGGTAATACTTTGCTATTGGAAGGTACTACCTGGTTAGCAAACACGCCCTCTTTTAAAACAATTGTTATGGAAGAAGTTGTAATCAGGCTTAACCAGAAAAATCATGGTGCTTTTTACCTGATGCTGGATAACGAACAGGTAGGTGAAATGATGATTGGGATAGATGGAGAAGTGCTTACTGCCTTTCACACTGAAATACATCATACACAGGAAGGTAAAGGACTGGCCAAACACCTGCTGGATGCGATGGTAGCTTATGCCAGGGAGCATAAACTGAAGGTAAGACCTTTGTGTATGTATGTACTGGCACAGTTTAAAAGACATCCGGAAGAATATGCAGATATCTGGTTGCAGCAATAAAGAACAGTTATGAAAAAGGGCAACCTTTTTCAGCAAAAAAGGAGACAATAATGACACATCAGAAAAATATAGTGACGGCAGGAGTGCCGCTCTCACAGGCAAAGAAGGCCCTGATCATGATACATGGACGTGGGGCGGGTGCACAGGACATCATTTCTCTGGCTACTTATCTGAATGTAGGTGATTATGCATTGCTTGCCCCACAGGCAAGTGGGCATACCTGGTATCCTTATTCATTTATGGCGCCGGTAGCGCAGAATGAACCGGGATTGAGCAGTGCTATTAGTATATTGGAATCTATTGTAGCCGATGTGATTGCCGCAGGCATTCCGGCATCCAACATCTACTTCCTGGGCTTTTCACAAGGGGCCTGTCTTACGTTGGAATACGTAACCCGTCATGCACAGCAGTATGGTGGCGTAGTGGCGTTCACCGGGGGTTTGATTGGCGCTTCTTTAGAGATGTCTAATTATAAGGGAGACTTTGCCGGCACACCTGTGTTCATCGGCAGCAGCGATCCGGATATGCATGTACCGGTGACAAGGGTTCGTGAAAGTGAAACGATCATGAAAACAATGGGCGCGGATATAACTGTAAAAGTATATCCGGGTATGGGCCACACCGTGAGCCAGGATGAGGTGGAAACCGCGAATGCATTGGTATTTAAATAAGCCCGGGAGCCACTTGTATAGGTATCTTCTGGTATTAAGTAAGGTACAAGCTATACACAAACTCTTTATGGCTTTTTAAACATCGTGCTCCTTACCTTACTGAGAAACTCTGGTGATACACCAATATATCGCGCTATCTGGTGTTGAGGTACCCGCTGTACGATTTGAGGGTACTTGTCAATAAAAGCCAGATAGCGCTCTTCAGCCGTCTGGGTAAGCGTTGCATAAAATCGTTGTTGCATTACGCCCAGTGAGCGCTGTACCAACATACGAAACACCTTTTCGAAGGCAGGGATCACATCAAAAAGGATCTTCTTATTTTCATAATTAATGATGAGCAGCTCACTATCTTCCAGCGTTTCTATATTCTGTGTGGAAGGTTGTTGTTCCGAAAAAGAGCTGAGGTCACTGACCCACCACCCTTCTACAGCAAAGTTCAATATCGTCTCTGTACCGCTTTTATCTACATAATAGGTACGGATACATCCTTTCAGGATGAATGCTTCAAACTGACAGATCTCCCCTTCTCTAAGCAGGAATTGTTTTTTCTTTACCTTTTTGAATGTTAAAAGGGAATGAAAGATTTCCGTTTCCTCAGAAGTGAGTTTTATATATTTCGAGACAAACTGGTCAAGTGCTTCAAACATGGGGCAAATTTAAACCACCCCGGCCAGATTTCGCATATATTCAGTGGGAGTTTGCCCGGTAATCTTTTTAAAGTACTGGTTGAAGCTGGATTTGGCTTTGAAGCCACAGTCGAAGGCGATGGTCAGCACATTAACAGGGAGGTTTCGGCTGGTCATGAACTGTAGTTTCTCAATAGCATGGCTGATGCGCCATTCATTTATAAACTGATAGAAGGATTTTTCGGCAAAGGCATTGAGTGCTTCGGAGATGTGGTATTTGCTGATGCCTACGCTGGCAGCGAGTTTGTCGAGGTTGAGATCGGCGTCGGTGTACAGGCGGGTTTGTCGGAGGTACTGGTCTAGTTTGGATAGGATCTCCTGGTGATCGGCGGCAGAAAGAGAGGTTTTGCGGGGAATGGGAACAACGGAGGTCAAAGAAGTAATTGGTTCAGTTAGTGCCAGGAAATTGACTGATTCAACGGAGCCTACCGGTTCTCCTTCCATTTTTATTGCAGGAATCTGAATCTGCGTTTGCAACCCTGCATACTTATACCTTATAATAATAACCGAAACAATCAACAAACAAGTATACACCAGCGCCCTGCAAAGGATCATATCACCCGGCTGCGCCCTTTTAAATAAAAACACCAAGGCTACCAGATAGATAGCCCAAAAAAGGTACGCCACCCACTCTATCAACCTCCGCTCCTGCGGCCTGTTTTGCAGATGCTTCCGCGCAATATTATAAGCCAGCAAAGTACAATACGCTGAAAACGTTACCGTCGTCCACGTGGTCGCATTATTATATATATTCAACGCAGCATACCCCGCCTCCTGACTAAAAGACAATACACAAATCACCGTCAGGTACCCCACAGCCCCCAATATAAACGGCAAAAACACATACCACCTCGTAGCCGGAATAAACGCCTCATTCTTCACCTTCATCGCATATAAATATAACAACGGCGCATAGCAAAACCCGATAAACGTATTCATCTGGTACCGCACATGCCCATCATTCACAAAGTTGAAAATATAAAACTTCGTCGCCAGATGCGCCGCAATACAAAACAACAACAGTATCAATAGCCCATCCGCCTTACTCCTCAACTTATTCGTGAGCAGTAACAACGAGGCTGTAATTGCCTGAAAAGTGCCTATAGCGATAACGTAGATCATGCCGGACAAATGTAAAAATCCAATGTTACCGTCATGTTAATTGCATGCTTACATCCAGCGAAAACAAACTTTCACCTGCTATTAAAAATGCCTGCTCCGGCAGGGGGCTCACTTTGATCAGCTAACTGTTATACAACTGGTAACAATTCCTTAACCCAACTTAACCATTTGAATTTCAATATTTGTACGTTCGTTTAGACTAAAAAACACGACCCGCAGTACTATTAGTTCGAGCCGGTCGAGGGAGAAATTTCCAGCATAGACCTTTGAGGAAAATTACCGATTTATGCATTTCCTTTTCAAGCAGTGCAGGCTACTGATTTTTTCGGGTATGCTTCTCCCGGCAGCCCTTTCTCATGCACAAACACTCAAAGGCACCGTCACAGGAAAGGACGGCCAACTCCCCGGCGCCTCCATACAGGCACCCGGTACAAAGCAGGGAACTGCCTCCGACCTGAATGGCAACTTTACACTAAATACACATACCACCGGTAAGGTGAAAATTTTAATATCCTATATAGGGCATACTACCCGTGAAATTGAATTGGATGTCAAATCCGGGATCACTGACCTTGGTAGTATCGCCCTGAACCCTGCAGGCGGTAATCTTGGGGAGGTACTGGTAAAGGGAACCATGGCACCTTCCCAAATGAAGGCCCTCAGCATCAAAAAGAACGCCCTCGCTATCATGGACGTGATTGCCGCTGATGCCATCGGCAAACTCCCTGATCGTAACGCTGCCGAAGCTGTACAACGCATACAGGGCGTGGCCGTATCCCGTTATCATGGCGAAGCAGATCAGGCCACCGTACGAGGTACGCCTTTCTCCTGGACCAGCACCTTATTAAACGGGACCCGTTTACCAAGTTCCAGCGCTACCGGTACCCGCAATACCGTACTGGATGTGGTACCTTCTGAAATGATCCAGTATGTGCAGGTGGCCAAAGCCATCACCCCGGATATGGAAGGCGATGCCATCGGGGGCAGCATCAACTTCATTACCCGTACCGCTCCTGATAAACGGATCTTCAACATGAGCGCCGCCGGTGGTTACAATACTTTCTCTCAGAATGGTACCTACAATGGCTCTGCCGTGTATGGTGATCGTTTCTTCCATGGTAAACTCGGTGTAATTGTAGCCGGCGCTATATGGGATAGACAATGGGGAACTGATTCCTACAATGTAACTTACAATACCAGCCTTGCAACTGCTTCACAGAAAAACGCTATCAGCACTGTTTTATTTAAGCGATACATGGGTCGCCGCCAGACCTACGGTGGAAATGTAGGACTGGAATATAAATTTAATTCGAACAACCGAATCTTCTTCCGCGGGTTATTAGACAAATTCAATGATATCCGTCCTGTATATGAGTCTTATGTAGATTATAACAATAGCCGTTATCAATATAACTACCGTTATTCTTATTATCAGACAGCGCTGAATGGGGGCGAGTTTGGCGGTGAACACCAGTTATCTCCAAAGTTGAAACTGGATTGGAGCGTGAGCGACTATACCTGCAAATTCTTTTTGGAAACCCCTCCTACCAATGCGACCAAAGGCCTGCCGATTGCTACTTTCCGCCAGAAGATCACAAGTGGATTTAATAACCTTTCTTCGGATGGTAAAAGATATTGGGGCTTTGATTCTCCGGATGGTATTGGTGGTGACCCCATGCATTTTCAATCAGGCGTAACTGATGGCACAGAAGTAATGAATGCCAGCAAACTCACCCTGCAACAACTGGTGATTTCACAGCTGGATACGAAGGAAGTAGACAAGACGGCGCAGGCGAACTTCAAATACAATGTATCATCCAAAGTAAATTTAAAGTTTGGCGGTAAATTCCGTCACAAGACGCATGATACTAATTTTGGTTCGACAGCCGTGTACCTTCCGGGTGCGGCACTGGGCATTTCAGGATCTCCGGCCCTGCTCACATTGAGTGGGCTGGATAGAATATCTTTCCCGAAAGCTGGCGGCTTCTTTAACAAAATGAATGGCAACTATGACCAGTATATGGTGGATCCGATTACGAAAGAGCAGTTGTACCAGTTGCTGGATACATCCAGTCTGCGTAAGAACGGGTTTATCAATTATACTTCTGCCAGCAATGCCACCAATATCTTTAATGGTACGGAAGATGTAACCGCGGGTTATGTAATGGCAGAGATCTCTGCAACTGACAAACTGAAGATTGTAGCAGGTGTACGTAATGAATATACTGCCCTGGACCTGCATGGCTCAAAGGCTGAGAAAGATGCGACCACCGGCGCTACGACAATTTCTGCTACGAATGTAAGCAACCATTACAACGCTTTATTGCCCATGGTGCATTTAAAATATGCACTGAATGACCATGCAAATGTAAGAGCGGCATTTACAAGAACTTTTATCCGTGCGGATTTTACGGCGCTTACACCAGGTCAGTCTATCGATAACTCTGCCTCTCCGGTAACTATTACCGCAGGTAATCCTGCATTGAAACCAACTTTCTCCAACAACTATGACCTGATGGGTGAATACTATTTCAATAACATCGGTCTGATATCAGGAGGGGTATTTTACAAGCAGATCTCTGATGTGATCTTTTCTGATAAAACCAGTACGGAGGATTATGTGATCACACAATCTAAAAATGCGGACAATGCACGCCTGCTGGGTTTTGAAGCGGGTATCAACAAGCGTTTTGATTTCCTGCCAGGGTTCTTTAGCGGACTGGGTGTGGAAATAAATTATACTTACATCGATTCTAAAGTAGACATTCCACGACTAACCACCACAGGCAAAGTCGTGGACAATTCTCCCCTGCCTAACCAGGCGAAAAACCTGTTCAATGCGATCCTCTTTTACGAGCGGAAAGGCGTGATGGTAAGACTGGCAGGCAATTACCGCGGTGCATCGGTAGAGACACTGGATCAGACCAATGGTAAGAATTTTTACATCTGGACAGATCAGAACTTTACGGTGGATGCTTCTGCTACTGTGACTTTGAGAAAAGGGCTGCGTGTATTTGTGGAATTAAATAATTTGACTGACTCTCCTATCCGGCAATATATGGGCGATAAGCGCCGCATCTACTCTGACGAGTGGTATGGAATAAAAGGCCAGGCTGGTATTCGCTGGGATATAATCAAATAATCAAACTGACATCATGAAGAAATTATTTTTGGCAGGCGCTATGCTGGTGCCTTACCTCGCTTTTGCCCAATTGGCTGATAGTTCTAAACGTGTGGTGCGCATGCAGGGAACTGTGAACTTCCGGGATGCCGGCGGGTACAAAACAAAATATGGCAAAACCGTTGCCTGGGGCAAAGTATACCGCTCTGCAGATGTAAGCAGGTTAACAGAACAGGATTTAAAAGTTTTATCCGGAAGACACATCCATACAGTCGTAGATTTTCGTGGTGTAAAGGAATCTGCTGCAGCACCGGATCATTTACTTCCTGATACAAAATATACCCTCAGCCCCGCCGGCAGCGACAGTTTGCCCGATGCCAAAGGCATGATCGAAGCGATCAAAAAAGGTGATTTCATGCTGAAGTTCTATAGTAATGTCACCCCACTGGGGGAACGTTACAAACCATTGTTCCAGCAGTTGCTCACCCTGCCCGATGGCGAAGCCATGCTGTACCATTGTACCGGCGGCAGGGATAGAACCGGGATGGCCACCGCTCTCTTTTTATATATACTGGGCGTAGATCAGGCTACCATAGAAGCAGATTATACTGCGAGCAATGTATACCTGGAACCCATGATGGGGAAAATGTTCCAAGGACTCACCATGGGAACGGGATTGAATGAGGCGCAGGTACGAAATGCGATGGAACTGAAACCTGAATATATCAGGGCGATGTTTGGGGCTATTAACGAGAAATATGGTAGTGTAGAGGGATTTTTTAAACAGGAAATGGGAATTGGCGAGAAGGAGTTGAAACAGCTGAGAAAGAAATATACAATTTAAAAACAGGCGGAAAATTAACCCCGCGGGGAAATTTAAACTCCCGGGTATATTAAACACCCGGGGAAATCAGAAACCCGCAAAAATTTAAGCACCCGCTAAGGAAAATTTAAATACCCTTAAAAAAAGCATTTGCCTTCGGGTGAATGCTTTTTTTTCTCGTGAGGAGATGGCCTGAAGCAGGCTAAAAGAGATTAATTTTATTCATTATATAAATTATTTATTTTACTAATAAAAACCAATCCTGTAATTATTCGCCCATTTAAAAACATCATCTTAGTATATTTATCGCATATTATTGATATTGCAGTGTAATAAATAAGTTCCGCATGGCCTCTTTAACGAATAGAAAGTACACCCGGTTAAAATGGATCATCCCAGCCTGTGTGATTGGAATTTGCTCGATTTTCGCCAGTCTGCCGATAGATGGGCTGCCTGAAAAGGTAATGAAAGCGCTGGAAGAATTTGCCAAACGTAATCCACAGGAGAAAGTCTATCTGCATGTAGATAGAGATTATTATGCTACAGGAGAAACCATTTGGTTCAAAGCATATGTGATGTTGCAGAACCAGCCTTCCCTGACCGCTACCAACCTGTACGTGGAATTACTGGATAAGAAAGGAAGTATCGCAATGAAAAAACTGCTGCCTGTGGGTGGCGCTGGTGCATCCGGCAATTTTGTGCTTCCGGACACTCTTCCTGCAGGTAACTACCAGCTCCGTGCCTACACCGCCTGGATGCTCAACTATGACACAGATTACCTGTTTTATAAAAATATTGCCATCTACGATAGCCGCAAGCGTAATGCTTTGCAAAAACTGGATAGTACTACTATCGTAAGCAACGACTTCTCCGTTCAGTTCTTCCCCGAAGGTGGTAGCCTCATGAACGGTGTAAGCAGCACCGTAGCTTTCAAAGCCCTCAAGGCGGATGGTTATCCTGCAGAGGTAGATGGTAAGATCGTGGATAGTAAAGGTAAAGTAGTGGCCCAGATCAAATCCGAACACGATGGAATGGGTAGTTTTGAACTGGAACCCGCCAAGGGCCTAACCTACAAAGCACAGATGCAGAGTGCAGACGGCAGCAGCAAGGAATTTACCCTGCCTGCAGCCAGTGGCAAAGGCGCCATGCTGAAAGTGTTCAACAGGGGGGCGCGCATTTTTTACCAGACTACCCTTGCCAATACACTGGATACTGCCTACGATGACCTCATGGTCTTTGCACAAATGCAGCACCAGATGGTATACCGCGCCATGCTGAAAGTATCTGAAGGCCGTATCAGCGGTTTTATCCCTACCAATCAGCTGCCTAGTGGCATCCTGCAGATCACTCTCTTCAACAGTCAGGGAGTACCATTGTCTGAAAGACTGGTATTTGTTCGCAGGAACGATCAGCTGGACCTGAGCCTGCAAAATGCTAACATCGGTAAGGAAGAAAGAGAAAAGAGCACCATCGAACTGCTGGTACCTGAGAGAATGGCCACCAGCCTCTCCGTTTCTATCACAGATGCCGATAAGGTTCACCCGGCAATTGACGAGAACAACATCGTCTCCAACATTTTGCTTACATCTGACCTGAAAGGACATATTTATAATCCTTCCTGGTATTTCAAAGATACTTCCGCCACTACCCTGCATGCACTGGACCTGGTGATGCTGACCAATGGATGGAGAAGGTTCGTATGGAACAAGATCCTGAACGATACCATGCCGAATATCCGCTATCCTTATGAGCAGGGTATCCGTCTGAAAGGTAGTGCGTATGCCAATAATGGTAGCATTGTAATGGCGAATGGAAAGGTAGATTTCATTATCAAGAACCCGCTGGATAGCACCACCTCTTTTGCATCTGCACCAACAGATAATAAAGGAGACTTTGTGCTGGATGGTTTACAGTTCATGGATACAGTGAACATCTTCTACCAGGGTAATGATAAAATGAAACGATATAGCAATGTGATTGTGAAATTCAATAACCACTTCTTTGACAACAGTGTGCCGGTGAAGACCCCGTATGCTGCGAAGAACCCGGTGGTAATGGATGCCAGTATGCTGAGCGCTTACCTGAATTCGGCGTATGAGAATGGTCGTATCGCCAAGTCAATCGCCAGCCGTTCTATATTGCTGAAAGAATTTAATGTAACAGAGCGTAAGGTAACACAGGCACAGACCACAGAGAGTCGCTATGTATCAGGTATGTTCACGTCTGACAATGGATATAGCTTTGACCTGACAAAAGAAACACCGACTGCACTGAACGTATTCCAATATTTACAGTCAAGAGTAGCGGGATTACAGATCACAGGGGATTATAACAATCCGAGTATGACGTGGAGAGGTGGTACGCCTACCCTTTACCTGAATGAAATGCCGACAGATAAGAGTATGCTGGCGACGATCAATATCAATGATATTGCACTGGTAAAAGTATTCAGACCTCCGTTTATGGGCGGTGTCGGTGGCGGCTCCAATGGTGCGATTGCGATTTACACCAAAAAAGGTGGTGATAATCAGGGTGCAGATGGTGTGAAAGGATTTGAACTGTACAGGAAAGCAGGTTATAGCATTGTGAAAGAGTTCTATGCTCCTGATTACAGCCAGCGTAAAGAGATTTACAGTCTGCCTGATAAGCGACTCACGCTGTACTGGAATCCGAATGTAATAGTAGACTCTATTACGCATACAGCGACATTGACGTTCTACAATAACGATATTCCTTCTTCGCATTTTAGAGTGGTGGTAGAAGGGATTGGAGAAGATGGAAGAGTAGGAAGAGTGGAGCAGACTTACTAAGGTTTGATATCTTTTTAAATAGTAAAAACCCTTTGCATTTCGCAGAGGGTTTTTCTTTTAAATTAGGATATGAAATACAATTTACTTGGCAATACCGGCCTTAAGGTATCAGAGCTTTGTTTAGGTACGATGACCTTTGGCGGCAAGGACAAAGGCATATGGACTGCTATCGGGCAATTGGAGTGCATGAAATAGCGGATAATAAGCAGGTTTCGGTGGCGAGGTTGGCATTGGCGTGGTTGCTGCATCAGAAGGTAGTGACGACGGTGATTATCGGGGCGAAGCGTCCGGATCAGTTGGCCGATAATATAGCGGCGGTGGATGTGGTGCTAAGTGAGGAGGAGTTGACGCAATTGGATGAGGTGAGTAAGTTGGCGGCGGAGTATCCGGGGTGGATGTTGGAGCGGCAGGGAGCTAATAGATAAAGGACCGAATAGAAAAGTGAGCGAGTAGATAATAGGGAATGATCGGATGAATCCGCAATACGATCATTCTTTTCCAGCCCGGAACAAATGTCAACGAAGCCGACATTTGTTCCGGGCATTGTTATTGTGCTCCTTTATTAAAAATATTACCACCATGATGAATGAACAACAATACCAGGAATGCATCAATGCATGTATGGAATGTGCCAACACATGTGATTATTGCGCTTCATCCTGTTTGAATGAGGCGAATGTAACAGATTTGCGCCGCTGTATCCGCTTAGATTTAGAGTGCGCAGCTATATGCCGTATGGCGGCAGAGGTGATGAGTTTGAATGGACAGTTTAGCGAGCAGGTTTGCAATTTATGTGCAGAGGTATGTCATGCTTGTGCGGAAGAGTGCCAGCGACATGCGGATATGGGCATGCAGCATTGCAGGGAGTGTGCGGAAGCATGTAGGAAGTGTGCTGCAGCGTGTGAAGAGATGGCCCATCATGCAGTTAGACAGGTAAGATAGCTTACATGTTTTTTTGTTTTACCATCGCCCAATATCGCCCATGATGGCTGATTGACACAGGTTGATGATCTATCATGGGCATACCATTCTCATCTTTATAGTATTTAATTGTCCGATCTTTACACACCTCTAATTGTGGAAATAATTCAGGATTTGTGACAGCAATGGTGTGGATGAATTCGTCAGTAATTTCACTTTTTATAAAAAACTTTTCCCCTTCATACTTAAATATATTTTCGGAGAAAAAGGTAATAGACAATGGCGCGTAGCGGCGTTGTAAAGTAACCCTGTTTATAATTTTGTACACCGCTTCTTTGGCACTCCATAACCACCAGACTGTTTTGTCATCCCTGATTAAAGATTGCTCTTCGGGGGTAAAAATTTTGGAGAGGTAATTGGGTCTTCGCCAATTACTCTCCACAGCGGCAGTGCGCAGGTCTATGATATCGTTACCGATCATGCCACCTTTGCTTCTATGATTTCTATGGCGGATTTTACATTCACCATTTTCTCCATAGATTCATTGTCAATCACAATATTATACTTCTCCTCCACATCCAATATCACATCCACCAGGTTGGCAGAATTAATCTTCAGATCATTAATAAAATCTGTATTCTCATTAATATTCGCCAGTGCTTCTTCATCTTTTGCATAAGGCTTTACAATAGCTTTCAGCTCGGCAATTAAGGTTTCTTTATCCATTTATATATTTTTTCAAGATTACACATGCATTAACATCACCAAATCCAAAACTTGCTTTGGCGATGATATTTAAATTTACATTTATTAACTCACGGGGAACGCATGCTTCATCAATAATAGCACTGATTTCAGGATGCAGGTCTTCACAATTGATATTCGGGAACAGGAAGCCTTCTTTCAGTTGCAACACAGCAGCGACCAGTTCTATACTCCCGGACCCACTCAGACAATGTCCTATCATACCTTTCAGGGCATTGATATAAGGAAACTCTTTTCCAGCTCGCCCCAGTGCCTTACTCCAATTTTCGATCTCCAGCGAGTCCTTGCTGGTGGCGGTCAGGTGACCATTAATAGCGTCTATATCCCTACCTGTAATCCCTGCCTGGACCATGGCCTGGGTAATGCAACGCTGCACGGCTACGCTGTTAGGAGCTGTCATGGTACCATCGCCTCTTTGTCCGCCGGAATTAACATGACCTCCTAATATTTCAGCATAGATGGTCGCACCTCTTTCCAGTGCGCTATCCAGAGATTCTAACAATAACGCCCCTGCCCCACTGCCTGGTACAAACCCGTTAGCAGAAGCGCTCATAGGGCGGGAACCCTGGGTAGGTGTATCATTATGTTTATAGGTACATACTTTCAGTGCATCAAATCCGCCCCATATATAAGGGCCGGCACCGCTGGTACTACCTGCGATCATTCTTTTTGCCTGCCCGTTTTTGATACGTTCAAATGCCATAATCACAGATTCAGCACCGGTGGTACAGGCAGAGGAATTTGTCGTGACCTGGTTACCGAGTCCCAGTTTACCCCCCAGCCAGGCGCTGATGCCGCTGGCCATGGTTTGTGGTACAACGGTGCTGCCGAGTCTTCTTACCTGTAGGGCATCTACCTTATAGATGGCTTCTCTTAGTTTATCCAGCCCGGAGGAGCCGGCGCCAAAGATGATGCCGCTGTCCCAATCAGGGTCGGTACCTACGGTTGGTTGGAGGCCTGCATCTTTCCATGCGTCGATGCCGGCGATCAGGCCATATAAAATACCGTTGCTATTAAAATTCCGAAGCTCAAGCGGGTCGAGGTATTGTAATTGCAATTCTTCAGATACTTGCGGCTTACCGGCTATCTGACAGGAAAATTGTAATTCAGCCAGTTGAGGATCATGGCGGATGCCAGAGGTGCCGGTTTTAAGGGCTTCTGTAAAAGCAGGTATGCCGACTCCGTTTGGAGCGGCTACGCCTAAACCCGTGATGACAACTTTATTGCTCATGGTTTGTTTGATTGTTGTTATTCAGCGATTTGCAATCACCATCTATGCCAGCGGCTTTGCAATCACCATTCCTGAAATCACCCCTGCACACACTTCCCTCCCTGCCTCATTCCGCATACTCACCTTACACTTCAATTTCCCAAACCGAAAATACTGTTTCTCAGAAGTCACCGTTACCTTCTCACCCGGAAACACAGGATGCATAAACTCAATTTCGGTAGCCGTCAACCCAAACGCCATGCCGGAGCCTTCAGGAACACCACCCTTGATATAAATACCAAGGCATACCAGGCCAATCTGCGCCATCGTTTCCGTAAGTACCACCCCTGGGGTAACCGGAAATCCTTTAAAGTGTCCTTTATAAAAATCCATGTCTGCATGGTACGTAAAGTGCCCAACCACCTTATCACAATCAATATAATCCAACCCATCCACAAACAGGAAAGGCGGAGAATAAGGCAGGAAATGAAGTATGTCGTGTGTAGTCATGATCTAACAGATATGTGCGCCTCCGTCCACTGGAATGATAGCGCCATTGATCCAGGCAGCTTCATCTTTGCATAAAAGATAAACAACATTTGCTACATCTTCGGGGGTCGTGAGCCGCTGGAAAGGACTACGGGCTTCGCTCCAGGCGATCAATTGATCACTACCGGGTATAAGTTGGAGTGAACGGGTATTGGTAGTACCTGCCTGGATACAATTAGCACGAATGCCAAGGGGCGCGAATTCCAGGGCAATATTCCGGCTGATGGCTTCCAGGGCCGCTTTGGCGGCAGATACGGCAGCGTAATGCTTCCATGCGCGGTGGCCGCCTTCACTGGTGAAGGATAGTACACGGGCGTCAGTGGCAAACAGGTTCCTGAGAGACACATCTTTTACCCAATCATAGAGGCTGTAAGCCATACTATCGAGGGTTATGCGAAAATCATCTGTCGTAAGAGTTGCTCCGCTGGCTGGAGGCATGGCTTTGATCTTATCACTGTCAATGCTGGATGCAGTGCTATTATCAAGGACCATATCGTTGAGATGATCACTGCCACTCATACTCTCTGTCACCATCGCCTTCAGCGTCCCTCTCGCAATACTATGCACCAAACATCTTACTTTCCCCTCTCCTCCCATACTAGTCTCCAATCGCTCCAATATCTGCATACGCTTATCCGCGCGGGTTACATCTGCATTGAAAGTAATCACCTGCACCCCCATCTCTCTTATCCCCTCAAACCCTGCATTCACCTTTTCCATCTCTACCCCGGGATCACGATGAATAATACAAAGATTCATACCATGAGCAGCGAGTTTTTGAGCAGCTGCAAGTCCAAGGCCTGAACTACCACCAAGGATGATCGTCCAATAATGATGATCGCTGAATTCGTTTGCCATTATGCTAGTACTGAAATACTTCCTTTATTGCTAAAATAATGATTTTTACCAATAGCCTTACCATTGCAACAAAATCCGCTGCGCTGAAAACCCAGGTCCAAAACTCAACATCAACCCTCTTTCCCCTTCCGGCACCTTCCTGTCCATAAACTTTTCCAACACATATAACACCGTCGCACTCGACATATTCCCATACGCCCTTAACACCTCCTTCGTATCATCTATATTCTTCCCCAGATCCTTAAACAACTCTTCCACCGTCTGGATAATCTTCTTACCCCCTGGATGAAATATAAAATGCTGGATCTCATCTATCGTAAATCCATTCCTCGCCAAAAAAGGATGTATGATTGCTGGAAAATGCGCTGCTATCTGGTTTGGCACCTCCACATCCAACACCATCTGCAACCCCGTATTCGTCAGCCTAAATCCCATCAGGTGCTCCGCCTCATAAAAATGATACATCTCCTCCCCCAATATCTCCGGCCCTTCATCATCAGGATGAGAAGACAATATTACACAAGCCGCCCCATCTCCAAAGATCGCCGCACTCACAATATTCGGCATTGAAAAATCGTCCAGCTGAAAAGTAGCCGTAGGCGACTCTACCGCAATAACAGCCGCCCGCTTACCCGGATTTGCCTGCAAAAATTTCTTGGCGTAAATCATTCCGGAGATCCCTGCTGCACACCCCATTTCCGTAACAGGAAGTCGTACAATATCCTGTTTTAATTGCAACGCATTGATCAGGTAAGCATCCAGCGAAGGAATCATGATACCCGTACAACTCACTGTAATTATGTAATCCAATGACTGAGGCGATAAACCCGCCTTAGCCAGCGCCCCTTCCAGACATTCCTTTCCCAGTTTGATCACTTCCCTGACATACAGATCATTCTTCTCCTCAAAACTGGTTTTGGTAAACACATCTTCCGGTCCCATAATAGAATACCGTCTCTCCACCGCCGCATTCTCAAAGATCTTCTTCACCTTTCTGGCAAAACGCTCCTCCTGTCCGGACAACCAAATATCCAGGAAAGGCATAATTTCTTCTGTAGTACGGGTATATGGTGGCAAAGCCTTTGCTACCGACTGAATTTTTACACTCATAATTTTGATATTATCCACTGGTAGCGGTAAGCCCATTTCCACCTGAGGGTATATTGAACGATATTTAACGATGTTGCCAGCGCGATCAGCTCCTTTCTTTTAAAACCACGCAGTATAGAAATGCGCCCATCTTCCTTTGCCATCGGTCCCAGTCCCCACACAAAACTAAACAGGCAAAACAGGTAATAAGCTACTTTACTACGATGCAGGTCATTGATCACTATCCCAATCCTTGCATTGCGCTGAAACAGTTGCATTAAGTTTTTTATTGCTGCCTCGCTAAAATGATGCAAGGTCAATGTGCACAATACAATATCATATTCACTGTAAGTAAATTCTTCAGAAAAGATATCAGTACAATGATAACTAATTTCAGGATAATCTGCGGACAATGTAATGGCATGTTCGATGGTAAAACGGTTTGCATCGATGCCCCTCAGCTGTACGGTGCGGCCTTTTTTGCGCGCCCAATCTGCCAGTTTACGCAGCATATCTCCATTTCCACAACCTACATCTGCTATACTAACGGTATTGCTTATAGGAATGGATTGCAGTAATTGATTTACTCCCTGAACTGTAATACGGTTACCTCCCAGTAACTGGTTGATCCCTGCTATCTCATCAAGTGTTTGTCGCAGGCTGTCTCCTTCCATCTGGAAGTCGTCCATAATCTCAGGTGCGGATGTTCTTTGACTGGTATTGATCATTAATTTTTTATACTACACTGTTAACGGCCTGCCATGCGTTTGCCTGATGATGAATGGCAATAATGCAGGCATTGCGACCACTGTTCCCATACTCATCCCGGAAAGCCATGGGTGAGTGAATATAGATGAAAGCAAGCTGCCGGCTTTCATACGTTTTGCGAACTGCAGGTTCCATTGCCGCGTATATTCTTTTTCCAATATCGCCCTTGGCTGCCCCTGTAAAATTTGCTGGGCCGCCAGCTGGGCACTACTAATCGCCATCGCCATACCATTACCACAAAGCGGATGAATTAAACCAGCGGTATCACCCGTCATCAATATATGCTGATCAACTTTTTCCTTTTCTGAAAAAGAGATCTGACTGATCGTCAATGGCCGGTCAAAGAGCGGTTCACTGTTGGAAAAGATCTCTTTTAAATAAGGATTTTCGTATAGTACTTCCCGGCGGTGGTCATCGATATTCTTATAATTTTTGAAGGTCTCATAACTTGCCAGGTAGCAGATATTGATAATGTTATCTTCAACTTTTGATACCCCACAATACCCCCCTCTGAAATTATGCAATGCCACCAGTCCATCGGGAAAAGAACCCTGATAATGCGCTTTGACTGCCAACCAGGGAGATTTCCGGGAAATGAAAGCCCTGTTCAGCTGCTGGTCGAGGGCGGCCCGTTTGCCATAAGCACCGATTACATGTGCGGCAAACAATGTACCGTTTGCTACCGTTTCGATTGCAAACTGTTCATTTGCAAAAGAAATATTAGTGACGGTATCCTGTAGAAGGTTGACACCATTGTTCACGGCCTTTTCCATAAGAAAAGCATCCAATGCGTAGCGGCTGATACCAAAGCCTCCAAGCGGAAGACGCGTCTCCACTTTTTTGCCGGAAACTGTGGAAATACATACCCTTTCAATCAGGGCAGGCGACAGTTCAGCAGGGTCGGCATCCAGCCATTGTAAATAGGGTAATACTTCGTTTGAGATGTACTCGCCACATACTTTGTGCCTGGGGTAGGAATGCTTCTCGATGACAGTTACATGCAACCCTGCTTTTGACAGATGAATAGCGGAGGTAAGGCCTGCCAGTCCACCACCTATGATAATGACTTCGCGAACTGGTTGCATAGTTTAGAATTCTGAAGCAAGTGTACACATTTTTTTTTACAAGCGAAAAAATCGCTTTCGGTAAATGCGGTTTTGCGAGGTAGGAATCACCTGCGAGCGGCATTGAAGGTATTATTTCTATGAGAAATAAAATATTTTCTTCAACCAAGGCAACCTTTTGAATTCAATTACCGTATTACATTTTCGGAGTGCACATCCATATTTAATCATTTAACCGTAAAAAGATGAAATCTAAAACATCTATCCTGATTGCTGTAACAGCAATATCGTGTGCATTCCTCACATCTTGTAGTAAGGATGACAAGAACACAACTACTCCTCCTGAAACACCTGTTGCAAAAGTACAGGTGTCTGCAGATGCGACTTTAGGAAAAGTGCTGACAGACAGTGCTGGCAGAACCCTGTATTTTTATACAAAAGACGCGGGCGATACCTCTACCTGCACAGGTGGCTGCCTGGCTGCATGGCCGGTTTTTTACAATGCCAATCTGGGCCTGACTGATACAAGTCTGCATGCGTCGGATTTCGCTACAATCGTAAGACGTGATGGCTTAAAACAAACTACTTACAAAGGATGGCCATTGTATTATTACGTAAAAGATACTTTGCCAAAGCTAACGCTGGGTGAGAAAGTTGGTAACATCTGGTATGTGGCAAAACCTGATTACACCGTGATGCTGGTAAATGCCCAGCTGGTAGGTAATGATGGTGTAAACTATACCAGCGCGTATGTAGCAGGTGATGCAATCACCCAATATATTACTGATGCTTATGGCAGAACACTGTATGCATTCTCGCCGGATAAGTTTAACACAAACACATTTACAAAGGCCGATTGGTCTAATAATTCTACCTGGCCGGTGTATGAGTCGGATGCTTTTAAATTCGCGCCTTCACTGCTGACGAAGACTGATTTTGACACCATACATATTTACGGACATGTACAGTTAACTTACAAAGGATGGCCGCTGTACTACTTTGGTGCAGATGCTATGACAAGAGGAAAGAACAAGGGTGTGAGCGTACCAAGTCCGGGTGTATGGCCAATAACTAATAGCAATAGTGTGGTTGCATCGCAACCATAATTCCGGGCCCTCTGTCGTCTGAATCTATTATTCCCGGATTATAAGAGGGATGAGCTGGCTGGTCTTTTCAGGCCAGCTTTCTCTTTTTCAAGAGGTATTCATTGAGAGAGATGAATGGGGAAGTGATAAATACCGAAGTACCGGCAGGGGATTATCTGACGTGATATGATAGAAAAGATCAGGTTAAACAGCGATAACCTTACGTGACTTATAAGAAATGACAAGAGTAGTACGTACTCCTACAGACCTACCCCTACCTGATTTGCCTGAATGTCAGACTCATTCTCCCATTCAGTGTATCCGTAGATGGTATTGCATGCTGCCATTCTTCCTGTACAGCTTGTGTCATATAAATTAAAGACCCTGCAGGCAGGTCGTAATCTTCTATCAGGGTTTTATCATTAATATTCCGAAAGCGCAATGTACGCGTCTCTCCTACTGATAATATCGCAATGCCGGTATTGTCACAAAGAATATCTGTCTGATCCGAATGGTATCCCATTTTAGATTTTCCATCCAGGTAGTAATTAATTAAACAATTATTCGGGGTAAAACCCAGTGCCTGCGTAATACTTTCATTCAATACAGACAATTCCGGCATAAAATCCCGTTCAGGATAACTCATCTGAGAATAATTATAAGCCTTTCCATAACTAACGGTTTTGCGGGCCACCATACTTGTATCCCAGTCAGCGTGATCATGCAGGAACTGATACAGCTCCCCTGAATGATTAATAAATTCGGGTATAAACGTTATTCCATTCATTATTTCACAAATAAGATTTCTATAGGATCAACCGGAGATCTATACTATGCATCTGTTCTGCATCCACAATTACAACAATAATATATCTATTCTATGCGCCTGCACAATCTGATCCACCGGTGACCATGAAAATACCGTAAAGTACCCATCCTGCGAAGCCACCAGTGCCAGCGCATCCCTTTGATCATGAATAAACTGTGCCGCTGAAAAATGCCTCGTTCCTCCAATATTCGAAGGGTGCATTAACTTAGGCGTCCCATCCGTCACCGGCTCTATATACAACACCTGGTCCACTGTAGTGCCATCAATGGCACGCGCTATCTTAGACCCAAAAGTCAGCAGCTCAAGCTTGTCATTGATCACCGTCGCACCATCTACAGCGGTGAGTCCGGAGATATTCTCAACCTCTCTCCGCAACGCATTTTGCCAGTATAACTCTGTTACCTTTCCACAATTTTGTCTTAACAGATCCGCTACACCAGAAAAAGGAGGCGCCACCGGGTATTGTAATGGATGGATGATCGAATTCTTCCAGTTATCATGCTCAGCTGGCACCATCAATAATATCCCTCCCCGGTGATGTGCACGCATAGACACCGCAATCTGGATTAATACATTAATAGGGTCATTCCATACACCAGAAGAATCCTGGCCCAAAAGTGAAGTGAGTATAGCAGGCGTATCAACTCTCCGTGCGCAGTTTTCATCTACAATTTTTACCTGGTCACCTTTTAGCATCGCCACATTGGCAAACTTGCCCATCCCGATTATCCGGCGGTGTTTCACCACCAGCAACCCCGGTTCCGAGACATCCAGTACAAAACAATAATTGGGGAGTTTCATAGTAGTTCCCCATATATACAACTCTTCACCTTCGTACCACACCCCAATATGAATGCCAGCTCTTTCCACACCGGGAGCCAACTTTGTCAGCACTCTCGGATCCAATGGCATCGGTTGGTCAAACAACAAAGGCCTGCCCGCCTGCGAGGGTGGCAAAAAAGCAAGAGAGATACGGATCGGTGCCCCTTCTTCCCTGCGGAGACTGGCCCAGAAAGCCACGTCAATCATTTTTTCAATCACGCCCGCCTCAGGCGCATGCGCCAAATCCTCCTCCCCGTTTTCGCTGGCCAGATTTAAATGGTGTAAAAAATGGGTAGCTATAGTGCCGGCAACTTTCGACGCCGCCTGATATGTAGATTCAAACGAAGTTAATTCCATACACCAAAGATAATAAATTGCATAACTCGTATAATCCCCCCCTATTACCAACAACATCCCCCGACTCACAACAAACCTTAAATTGCAATGCCAACAAAATCCGCCTCCCACCCCCGACACACATCAAACCTGAAATTGCATAACTCGTACAATTCCCTCTTATTGTTGACAAAATCCACACACTTCCCCCTGCTGGCAACAAATTTGCGACCATAATAAAAACTCAAAGTACATGGCAAAGACAATAGCAGCCCAACTCGTTGCACAGCTTGCAAAGGCCGGTGTAAAGCGTGTACATGGCGTAGTAGGCGATAGTCTGAACGGCTTCGTTGATGAAATCAGGAAACAGGGAAATATGGAATGGATCCATTACCGACACGAAGAAGCGGCAGCATTTGCAGCAGGTGCCGAAGCACAATTGACGGGTACCCTCGCCGTTTGTGCAGGGAGTTGTGGCCCCGGTAATCTGCACCTTATCAATGGGTTGTACGATTGTCACAGAAGTATGGCCCCGGTGTTGGCCATCGCTGCACATATTCCAAGTATGGAAATAGGTACAGGGTACTTCCAGGAAACTCACCCCGACCTGCTATTCAGAGAATGTAGCCATTACTGCGAAACGATTTCCTCTGCACGACAAATGCCAAGGGTATTACAGATCGCGATGCAAAATGCCGTTGGCCAAAGGGGCGTAGCCGTCATTACTATCTCAGGTGACGTAGCGCTGGAAGAAATAGAAGACGATACCCTGGAACATACGCTCATGCAACGTTTACCGGGTGTCCGCCCTCAAGACACAGACCTGGATCTGCTGGCGGGCATGATCAATACCGCGAAGAAAATCACGTTATTATGTGGGAGCGGTTGCGCCGGCGCCCATGATGAACTGATCAACTTTGGGGCGAAGACCTTATCACCCATGGTACATGCACTCAGGGGCAAAGAACACGTGGCTTACGATAACCCTTATGATGTAGGGATGACAGGGTTGATTGGATTTGCCTCGGGCTATCATGCCATGGAAGATAGCGACCTCTTATTATTGCTGGGTACCGACTTCCCCTATACCAACTGGTACCCTACAAAATCTAAAATAGTACAGATCGACCTGCGCCCTGAGAGATTGGGCCGGCGCTGCAAACTGGACCTTGGACTCGTTGGTACAATAAAAGAAACCCTTGTCGCCCTGCTGCCACTGATTGATCAAAAAGATGACCGCAGCCACCTGGATAAATCGCTCAATAATTATATAAATAGTAAAAAGGAGCTGTCGGCACATGCCAGCAGTACCAATACCCCCATTCATCCGGAATACCTGACCACTGTATTGAGCGCCGCAGCAGATCCGGATGCCATCTTTACCTGTGACGTAGGCGAACCGACCGTGTGGGCAGCGAGATATGTAGACATGACAAAGGATCGCAGACTCCTTGGCTCTTTTAACCATGGATCCATGGCGAGTGCAATGCCACAGGCTATTGGCGCCCAATTAGAATACCCGGGCAGACAGGTCATCTCTATGTCCGGCGATGGAGGATTTGCGATGCTCATGGGCGATATTCTCACCATCCTTCAATATAACCTGCCTGTGAAGATTGTTATTTATAATAACAGCTCCCTGGGATTTGTAGCCATGGAAATGAAGGTAGCAGGCATGCCCCCGTACGCCACCGACCTGAAGAACCCCAACTTTGCAAAAATGGCAGCAGCCATTGGCATGAAAGGAATCAGGGTAGAAGATCCTGCTGCACTGCCGGGAGCTATTGACGAGGCACTTATGCATGAAGGGCCCGTGCTGGTGGATGTGGTCGTTAATTCTTCCGCACTCGTCATGCCACCGAAAATAGATGTAAAACAGGCGAAAGGCTTTGGCATCTATATGATGAAACAGGTTTGGAACGGAAAAGGAGGTGAAGTCTGGGATACATTGAAAACGAACTTCTTACAAAAAGAATAACGAACTTCTTACAATTAAACAACAAAGGCACTACTTAAGTAGTGCCTTTGTTGCATTAAAATAAATTATATACAATGTATCAATCAGTATTATATATATTTTTCAAGCCAAAAACTTCAAAAAAACTTGCATAAACCAAACTAAATATTAATTTTATACTTAAGTACTGTAGAAAATTCAACCAAATATCTACTTAAGTGTAATATTAATTTTATAAAAATGTGTTTATGAAATTCTTCCCTACCACTTTGCTAATTATCTTCATTGTATGTGCTCACGTTGCCCGAGCGGAAGAAAACCCACCCAGGAAGAAGAGGAAGAGCCAGCTGCTAAAGGAACTACCAGCATCCATCAACAAGGACACAGCTAACGAAGTAACCAGCAGTGAAACTGCCCCTTTCAAGCCCAGTATCCAGGTGGGCGCTATTGTTCACATGTTTGCCGGCGCGGAGCAGGATGGATTTGGTAGCCCAACCGCCGACCCGGCTGCCAAAGACTGGAGCAAAAGCTTCACCCTGTATCGCGCCCGTGTACTTGTAGGCGGACAACTTTCTAAAAAAGGAAGCTTTTTTATGGAAACAGACCTGCCATCGGCCATTGGGGTACAGCTGACGACCGGTAACAAAAATGTGAAAGTATCCCCTATCCTGCTGGATTGCCAGTATGAATACGATTTCTCAAATGCCTTTCAGCTGGTGGCGGGTATGCAACTCGTATCCAACAACAGGAATGGTTTACAGGGTGCTGCCGGTTTGATGGCGAACGATTTCACCTTCTTCCAGTACCCTTACAACCTCTTTGCCACCAGTCCGCTGAGCGGGAACTTTGGTCGTGACCTGGGTGTCAATGCCCGCGGGTTCCTCGCTAAAGACAAACTGGAATACCGCCTTGGAGTATTCACCGGCAGGAATACAGATGGCAAAGCACCTTTGCGAACAGTAGGCAGAGTAGCTTATAGTTTCCTGGAACCGGACAAGGATTATTACTATGCCGGCACAAAATTAGGCAACGGCAAAACATTTACCTGGGGTGCGGGGTTTGATGCACAAGGATCTTATTACAACCTGAGCACTGATGTATTTTTAGACAAGCCATTGGGACAGACAGGCTCCCTGACACTCAATGCCGCTTTTCAATACATGACGGGAGGTACGGACACGATTTCGAAATATTCATTTGCAAGAATGATTCCGAGACAAACCGTACAATTTCTCGAATTAGGGTATTATTTTAAGGAGCCGAAACTACAACCCTGGGTGAGATTTGAAAATCAACATATCATTTCTCAGCAAGCGCAAACAAGCGGCGCCACAACGTATGATTTCGACCAAACTAATTCCAGCTATGTTTTAGGCGGGGGTCTGAATTACTTTTACAATGGTACGGGTACCAATCTACGTTTATCGTATACCACCCGCTCCTACAGTGTATTGGAATCCACCGGCTATGCTAATAAGACATTCGGACAGGTATGGCTGCAGGTGCAGTTTTTTATATTCTGATCCACATTATTTACCCTACATGTAATTACTCATATGAAAACAACGCGCTTCTTATTCTTTTGTTTCTTATTGGCCGCATTTGCTTCCTGTCATAACAATGCGTCCAAAACCAGTGAAAATACAAGTGACAATGGTGAAACGGTGAAGATCGGGGTATTGCATTCGCTAAGTGGCACCATGGCTATTTCTGAAGTATCGCTGCGCGATGCCGTGCAGATGGCGGTGGACGAAATCAATGCTACTGGTGGTGTGCTGGGAAAAAAGATCGAACCAGTGATCGTAGATCCGGCTTCTGACTGGGACCTCTTTGCTGAAAAAGCAAAGGAACTATTGATCGATAAAAAAGTATCGGCTGTATTTGGTTGCTGGACCTCTGTGTCCCGTAAGTCAGTACTACCGGTGTTTGAAGAAAATAATGGATTGCTTTTTTACCCTGTTCAATATGAGGGAGAAGAGTGTTCTAATAATGTGATCTATACAGGAGCTACGCCCAATCAGCAATTGATCCCTGCGGCAGAATACCTGATGAGTGAGAAAGGTGGCGGGTATAAAAAGTTTTATCTCCTGGGAACGGACTATGTATTTCCCCGTACAGCCAATAAAATATTGAAAGCTTATTTATTATCTAAAGGCGTACCTAAAGAAAATATCATTGAAGAATACACACCCTTCCATCACCAGGATTATCAGACCATCGTGTCTAAGATCAAACGCTTTGCGGCAGATGGAAAGGCTTGTGTGTTGTCTACAATCAATGGTGATAGCAACGTGCCTTTTTATAAGGAGTTTGCCAACCAGGGATTGTCTTCAGCCACTTGTCCGATAATGGCATTTTCAGTAGCGGAAGATGAATTGCGTTCCATGGATACAGAGTTCCTGGTAGGCCATCTGGCCGCATGGAATTACTTCCAGTCAAACGATTCACCTGAGAATAAAAAATTCGTAGACGCATTCAAGGCTTTTTGTGAAAAGAAAGGCTTGCCGGGTGGAAATAAAAGAGTAACGGATGATCCTATTTGCTGGGCATATACAGGTGTGTATCTGTGGGCAAGAGCGGCAGAGAAAGCAGGATCTTTTGATGTAAGTAAAGTAAGAGCCGCCTTGTCAGGATTGGAGTTTGATTCTCCTGATGGAAAAGTGAAAATGGATGTAGGCAATCACCATCTGGCAAAGCCGGTTATGATTGGAGAGATCAAACCGGATGGACAGTTTGATATTATTTCAAAGACGGACAATCTGGTCAATCCGCAACCATGGTCACCATTGACATCTCCTGATAAAGATTGTGACTGGGTGAACCATAAGGGAACTTATACCAAATAATGGATCGCATTTAACAACCGGAATCATGAAAAAATTGCTCATAGCAGCCCTTGTGTTTTGGACGCAGTGGGCGATGGCTGCTACCGATAGCACGACCATATTTGTATCTCAGATATTACACGATACACAAAAGACCTACGCAATCAATCAGCTTATTGCAAAGCAGGACCCGGCAACGTTTCCCCTGCTAAGTGCGATTAACAATAAAAAATTGTACCTGTTAAATAATCAGGCCGTAACCACCGGAGAAAAAACGGCGTCTGCGACCTACGAAATATATTCTTTATATCCGAAAAACGAATTGTTGGTCAACACGAATGGTCAACCGCTTCACACCTCCATTGATGCGTTAACGGTAGTAGAGATCAACCGCTCAGACAGGCTGTTGCTCAACGGTATACTACCCATGCTGGAAATTTTCAATCCTGAGCCTGCGAAAAGAATGCTCGCGTATGGCCAGCTGAAAGACAGTCATGCCCCCAACCGTTTAGATATGTTACGGATGGCACTTGCGCGGGAAAGCAATAAAGATGCCTTACGCGCAGGCAAAGACATCCTGTACTACCTTGAATTGAATACGACTACTGATGCCAGTACTGCCCAATTATATATTGACAGTCTGGCAGAAAACTGGGGCGATAATGCCCCGGTTTTCCTTTCCGAATATGCAAAAACCAACAAACCACAGGCTGCTTATGCCGCCACAAAAGCATTAGAATTAGAACACCGGTATGACTACCTGCAAAAAGTACAAAACCTCTTTAGTGGATTAAGTCTGGGAAGTATCCTGATCCTCATCGCCCTTGGCTTATCGATTGTCTATGGCCTTGCCGGCATTATCAATATGGCCCATGGAGAGTTCCTCATGATTGGCGCCTATACCACTTATTGTATTCAAACATTATTTACAGACGTACTGAAGATTCCTTACACTGACCTGCTCTTTATTATCTCCCTCCCCCTGTCTTTTCTGGTAGCAGGTCTTTTGGGACTTTTACTGGAAAGACTGGTGGTGAGGCATCTCTACGCGCGACCCCTGGAAAGTCTGCTGGCTACATGGGGGGTAAGTTTGATTTTAATTCAAACAGCAAGATCCCTGTTTGGTGATTTGACAGCGGTGAAAACACCTGCTTTTTTATCAGGAGGATTGGCCGTATCACCTCATCTTGTATTACCGTATAACCGCATTTTCATTATCGGTTTAACTGCTTTGATTGTGGCGCTGACTTATTTCATGCTGTACAAAACCAGACTGGGACTACAGATAAGAGCTGTCACACAAAACAGGGGGATGAGTGCATGCCTCGGTATTGACACAAAAAGAGTAGCCGCACTGACCTTCTTTTTTGGCTCAGGACTCGCCGGTATAGCCGGTTGTGCGATGACGCTGATTGGGAATGTAGTACCTGATATGGGGCAAACGTATATCGTAGATTCATTCCTCGTGGTAGTAACGGGTGGCGTTGGAAAAATTGTAGGTACGATTGTATCAGGATTAGGAATTGGATTCTTTACGAAAATATTAGAAGCCTTTTTCCAGGCAGTGTATGGAAAGGTATGCATCCTCTTGTTCATCATGTTGTTTATGCAGTACAAACCGAAAGGCCTGTTCCCTTATAAAGGGAGATTGGCAGAGGATTGAAATGGCTTTATCAGAAGAATAATTTTATGGAAAAGAAAATTTATCACCTGCTCTTCATCGCTTTCTTCGCCCTGCTGTTACCGGCAGGACACCTGATGGGACTGGTTTCTATCAATACAATATCATTGTGGGGCCGGTATTTTTGTTTTGCCATTGCAGCATTGGGCATTGACCTGATCTGGGGCTATACCGGAATTCTATCTATGTGTCAGGCATTGTTTTTTTGTTTAGGTAGTTATGGCATTGCGATGCATATGCTATTGAAAACAGCCGGTGCTTCTCTACCGGAATTTATGGCATGGAACAAGGTAGAATCACTTCCTTTCTTTTGGGTACCGTTTCAGTCTTTGGAACTGACGTTGATCTTATGCCTGTTCATCCCCTCTCTCTTTGCTTTCATCACAGGGTATGTATTGTTCCGTAGCAGGATCAAAGGCGTATACATGGCCATCATTACACAGGCATTGGCACTGGCTGTGTGGTTGTTATTCCTGCGCAATGAAACAGGTTTGGGAGGTACGAATGGGTTGACTGATTTCAGAACCCTGATAGGATTACCACTATCCAGCCCTTATGTAAAACTGGGATTATACTTAGTCTCCTTACTGCTGTTGTGCGTCGCCTATTTTGCCTGTAATAAAATGACCCAATCCAAATTCGGAAAGGTATTACAAGCTATCCGCGACAGTGAATCCAGGGTAAGTTTTACAGCATACAAAGTCATGGATTATAAACTGGCGGTCTTCGTCATCGCTGCACTGCTGGCGGCTGTAGGTGGTATGCTCTATGCACCTCAAACGGGTATTATTACCCCCGGTCGTATGGATGTAAAAGCATCTGTAGAGATGGTAATGTGGGTAGCCCTCGGTGGCCGTGGCAAACTGAAAGGCGCTATAGCCGGTGCTTTGCTTGTAAATTTCCTGTATAGCATTTGTACCAGTTTATTCCCTGATTCATGGTTATATATACTGGGCTTCCTGTTTGTGATCACGGTATTATTCTTTGACAAAGGATTTGTAGGATTGATCGATACCCTGACTAAAAGAAAAGAACCATGCTATTAAATGTAAATAACCTGGCAGTATCCTTTGGAGGTGTGCATGCTTTATCACTCAGTCAGTTTAGTCTGCGGGACAAAGAATTACGTGTGATCATCGGCCCTAACGGCGCTGGCAAGAGTACCTTTCTGGATATTCTTTGTGGCAGAACAAAACCCGATACAGGCGAAGTTTTGTTCAATCACAAACCCATTGTAGGCATGACAGAAGTAAGCATCGCCAGACTGGGCATAGGCCGTAAATTCCAGCAGCCATCCGTATTTCCGGGGCTCACGGTCTACGATAATTTATTGCTGGCGGCAAAAATGAAGAAGGATATTCTCTCTTCATTGTTTTTCAGACCATCGCAGCTACTGAAAGCACGTATCCATGAAGTAGCGGAAAAGATCGGGCTTACAAAAGTACTTTCTTCCATCGCCGGTGCATTGTCTCACGGACAAAAACAATGGCTGGAAATCGGCATCGTGGTCCTGCAGGATCCGAAGTTATTACTGATTGACGAACCTGCTGCAGGCATGAGTGATGAAGAAACTTACAAGACAGGCGAATTACTGCTTGAGCTATCCAACAATCACGGCATCATCGTGATAGAACATGATATGAAATTCGTTCAACAGATTGCCCGGGAAAGGGTAACAGTATTGGAAAGAGGGAAGTTGCTGGTAGAAGGGAGTTTTAACGACATCAGAAATGATCAGCGTGTAATAGATTGCTACCTGGGACGTAACAATACTCAACTTGAAAATCTATGAGTCAGATCTTACAGGTACAAAGCGTAGTGGCCGCTTATGGCCAGAGTACCATCTTGTGGGGTACCAGTCTGGATGTAAAGGCTGGTGCGGTAACGACGGTAATGGGCAGAAATGGGGTGGGTAAAACCACTCTTTTAAAAACAATTATGGGCGTAATCACTGCCCGTGAAGGTCGCGTTATCTTTAAAGACAGGGACCTCACGCCACTGGGACCTGCCGGCAAAGCCAAAGCAGGGATCGCCTACGTACCACAAGGAAGGGAGATCATCCCAAAACTCACGGTATACGAAAATCTTTTACTAGGTCTTGAAGCTGCCCACTATCGCAAAGCAGGGATCCCGGAGGAAGAAATTTATCACCTCTTCCCTATCCTGAAAGATTTCAGGAAGAGAGCAGGCGGTAACCTGAGTGGTGGGCAACAGCAACAGCTGGCCATTGCCAGGGCGCTGGTAAGCCGGCCTTCCCTATTGCTGCTGGATGAACCGACTGAGGGCATACAACCCAGTATAGCACAGGAAATCGGGCATATCCTGCAAAGACTGGTGCAGGAAAAAGGGATCTCCGTACTATTGGTGGAGCAAAAGATTGACTTCGCCAGACAGGTGAGCGACTATTATTATTTTATGGACAGAGGCAAAATGATCAATCATGGCAGTGCGGAGGAAATGGACTTTGCTTCACTGGAAAGGCATATCGCAGTTTAATAAAAGACTACCAGGCAGGACAGAATTTTGCTATCTTCATAGCTATATGCATCGTATCTCAGAAGATCGCCGGGTATTTAAATTTTTCACTGCTATGTATGCGGTAGCGCTGACCACGCTGGCCGTGCTCTCCATCGTGAGCCAGATAGGTATTCAGCAGGCATTGAGTCACCAGATGCACGATTCACACGTCATCAACTTTGCCGCACGGCTACGTACCTATAGTCAGACCCTGAGCAAACTGGCACTCCTGATCGAATCGGGGCAGGATATTGAAACGAACCGCAAGGAGTTTACCAATACCCTCATGCAATGGCAGAAGTCGCACGAAGGGCTGCAAAGTGGCAGTAATTTCCTGAATTTGCCTGCTAATGACCAGGATGAGCTGAAACAGATGTTCGACATTATCCGGACACCGCACCAGGAGATCTGGAAGGCGGCTTCGGCAATGAGCTCGGTATTGAACAGCGATAAACCGGTGGATACAGCGGAGATCCATCCCTATGTACAGACCATTCTGGCATATGAAAAGTCCTACCTGCTAGGGATGGAGCTGATCGTATTTGATTATGACCGGTTTTCCAAAGAGCGGGTACGGAAGCTAAAACAGGTAGAATTCCTGATGCTGACATTGGTATTGTGCACCCTGATGATAGAGGCAGCGGTGATCTTTTACCCGCTATCCATGCGGATACGGAAAGTAATTAAGGGGTTGATCGCATCTGAAGAGACCTCCAAACAACTTGCGGATCAGCTACAGGAAGCCAATAAGCTGATGGAGCAATCCCACAATGAGTTGCGGGAAGTGACGTATGCATTGGACAGGGCGACCTATCTTGTAAAGACAGACCATGAAGGGCATATTATTTATGCCAATGACAAATACTGCCATGTAACACGATATAGTATGTCGGAGTTGCGTGGCAAACCGCTTTTTCACCATTACTTCGATCACCTGAACGACCCGGCCCGCAGGATGGAAGTATGGCAGGGAGAGATCTTTGACCATGCCGCTGATGGAACGGGGTTCTGGCTGGATGTAACGATGATACCAGTCTTTAACAACACGGGAAGGTTGTATCAGTATATGGTAATTTGCAGTGACATTACCAAACGTAAAAATACAGAGCGGGAAATCCATCAGCTTACAGAAGAGAAACTACGCAGACATGATATGGAACAAAAGATCCGTAGTTATGCCATGATCAGCGGACAGGAGAAAGAACGGAAACGGGTGGCGGCAGAAATCCATGATGGGATAGGTCAGATGCTGACCAGCCTGCGCATGAAGATGGAACAGGTGGAAGATAAACTGCCTGCACCTAATGCGGAGATTACCAGGGTAAATGGGTTGCTTTTTAGTATTATTACAGAGACAAAAAGGATCTGTTCTGACCTCCTGCCAAGTGTGCTGGAGGATTTCGGACTACGTGCAGCAATAGAAGAGCTGATAAAAACCTGTAGAGAAACCGCGCGCAATGTGGTGTTTAGTCTGGAAGAATGTAACCTGTCACAACCTTTGCCAAGAGAAGTGGAGATTGGCGTATATCGTATCTTACAGGAGGCACTGAACAATGCCATCAAACATGCGCATGCTACGCAGGTGGATGTGCATATAGACCGGGAAGAAAATTTCCTGAACCTGATGATCCATGATAATGGAAAAGGGTTTTATTATGACAGTCAGCATTTCTTTTCGAGAGAGCAGGTGAAAAAGATAAATGGGTTGCGGAATATGAAGGAGCGGGCAGAGTTGCTGGGTGGAACCCTGACAATCCATTCACAACCCGGAAAGGGCACAAATATACAGTTGGAAATCTCATTTTAAAGTTGAAGGACTTTTCGCCTAAGCGCGATTAAACAATTAGAAATCTCATTTTACACCCATGGATAAAATCTCGGTATTTTTAGTAGACGATCATGAAATCTTCAGGAATGGCTTGAAACAATTGATAAACAGTGAGCCGGATATGGAGGTATCAGGAGAAGCCAGTACTGGCGAAGATGCTTTGCATACCCTGAGCAGTACGCAGCCTGATGTCGTGATTATGGATATCCGGATGCCGGGTATCAATGGTCTGGAAACGAGTACGGCATTGTTAAAGGCGAGTCCGCGCACCCATATCCTGTTCTTTAGTTTATTTGATGAACCGGATTATGTAGCGGCGGCGCTGGAGATGGGGGCAAGTGGGTATATATTGAAGGATACGAGTAATAAGATCTTTTTGAATGCGATCCGGACGATCTATAATGGGAAATACTACTTTATTGGAGAGGTAAGTGATGTATTGGTCAAGAAATACCAGGCGGCAAGGCAGAGTGCAGCACACCCCGTGCCACAGGCGGCGGATATATCATTGTCCAGGAGAGAGGAGCAGATCATCAGAATGGTGAATAATGGACTGAACAACAAAGATATAGCGGAGAGCCTGGGATTGAGTATTAGAACGATAGAGGCCCATAGAATGAATATATTGAGGAAGTTTCAGGTGAATAGTATTGAGGAGGTGATTGAGTATTGCAGGAGTGCGAATTTGTTGAAGGAGGAATAGATATCTTTACTTTCCGTTTAATAAAACCGGAAGAGAATTCAGTTTTGCATCCTGCAATATTGAATTTTCTTCCGGTTTTGAGCTTTTTAGGATAGTCAGGATCAATTTGTACAATTTTTTCCGTGTTTTGTGCATTGTCCCCCTTGCCTATCCTTCCTATTTTTGCTTTACTAATTTGATCATCATCATATTAAAATAAACAGTTACAAAACAGTGTAACAGTTGTAGGTTTAAGAAATGGCCGGAATACTCATATTCCGGCTTTTGTCATTTGGTCAGGTTTTTTATAGCGAACCGGACTTTCCGTCACCTGCAGCCATTCCGGACTGACTTTTGTTATAACTATCACAAGAGAACAAATATTACATATGGCTTTTATAGATTATTATAAAGTACTGGGACTGGAAAAAACAGCTTCAGCAGATGATATCAAGAAAGCGTACCGTAAGCTGGCGAGGAAGCTCCACCCCGACATGAATCCGAATGATAAGGATGCAAACCTGAAATTTCAACAGCTCAACGAAGCGAACGAGGTGTTAAGCGATCCAGAAAAGCGTAAGAAATACGACGAGTACGGCGAAAACTGGCGTCATGCGGAGCAGTTTGAACATGCTAAGCAGCAACAACAGCAACAGGGCTATACCTATGGTGGTCAAACAGGTTTTGAAGGCTTTGGCGGAAATTTCTCAGAAGAGCATTTCTCCGATTTCTTTGAATCACTTTTTGGTCGCGGTGGCGGCGCTGGTGCTGGTGGTCGCACACGTGGTAAATATCGTGGACAGGATTACCAGGCTGAGTTACATCTTGGTTTAAGAGAAGCAGCGACGACGCATCAGCACACCCTGAAAGTAAATGACCAGAACGTGCGCATTACTATTCCTGCGGGTATAGCGAATGGCCAGGTCATCAAGCTGAAAGGACATGGTGCACCGGGTGGTAATGGTGGTCCCGCAGGGGATCTATATATCACCTTTATAGTGGAGGATGATGAAAACTTTAAACGCTCGGGTGATGACCTGTATGCTACAGTAGATGTAGACCTTTATACAGCATTGCTGGGTGGTGATATCACCTTTGATACATTGAATGGAAAAGTAAAACTGAAGGTAAAACCTGAAACGCAGAGCGGCACGAAGGTGAGACTGAAAGGTAAAGGGTTCCCTGTTTACAAGAAGGAAGGGGAATCAGGTGATCTTATCATCACGTACAATGTGAAATTGCCTACTGGACTAAATGAGAAAGAGAAAGAACTGATCCGTGAGTTGGCTAATATTTCATCCAAAAACTAGTATCATGATTTCCATTACGCATTATTGCACGATTCATAATATCGATACATCTTTTATACATTCATTAGCAGATGAAGGGCTAATCGTACTCACCATTTCAAATGATGGACCTTTTATAGAAGAAGAGCAGCTACCTGATCTGGAAAGTTATACACGCTGGCATTATGAGATGGGCGTGAATACAGAGGGGATTGATGTGATCAGGCATTTGTTGGAGAGAGTGCGTGACATGCAGCAGGAGATGCATAATCTCAGGATGCGGTTACGGTTGTATGAGGATGGGGATTGAATTATAAGAGCTACCGGGTGACCCGGTAGCTCTTATAAATTTATTTGGGAAGCGTTTGTAATTGACGGATGATATTTAATTTTCCATCAGCCATGCTGTTTTCTTCGTACCCAACTCATAAGTAAGCACCCCATTTCTCATCCCCACATACACCTTGCCCTGATACACCACTAATGACCGCGGGAACAAATACCCTTTCCAAAACCCTTTCTCTATCAACGAATGCAATACGCCATTCTTATCAATTGACAACAAAGACTTTTCCGTTATTACAATAATATTGCCTGCTTCATCTAAGTCTGCCGCCAGTGGTGTAGCCGAAAGTTTTTTAAATGGCTTTACTTTCCCTTTTGATATTTTCACAATACCATGCGTGGTATCAGCAACAATGGCATAGGTGTTATTTTCCCCTTCCAGTAGTTTAATAACCGGCAGTTCGGCTATTTTGTTTTTGTTTTTGCCATTCGGCCCAAACCAATACAGACTTCCTCCTCCTGCTGCCCTGTAAAAAGCCACTAAGTAGCCATCATTGGCTTTCAAAACGGAACGATTACCTGTTAGTTTACCTGAATCTTCTGGCGTAGGCGTGATCAAAAAAGGCAATAATTGATTAGTACCAATCAAATCTTTTGTTGCATACACCTCACCGTATTTCATGTAAACGGCATAGTCGACTGCACTCTTTTCATACTTTGACAAAGTAGTAGAGTCCTTCGGGATAGGTTGTGACTTCCAGTTTCGAAGGAGTAAACCTCCATCCTGAAAAGAAGCCACGCATAGGGATAGTAATAACAATAAACGCATGGTCGCTATTTTTTCCAATCATTGTAGATCAGTAATGCATCCATATGGGTGCCACTGGCCAGTTTATTACCCAATCAGCATTCAGCTGTGGGTATCATTATTTCTTCTAATCACAATCTGCCGGTTATTGCATCCATCACGATGTCCTGCCATTTCTATAATCATTCACCACTTACCCGCACGCATCACTACTTCTTCCATTCACAATCTGCCGGTTATTGCATCCATCACGATGTCCTGCCATTTCTATAATCATTCACCTGCACGCATCACTACTTCTTCCATTCATTATCTGCCGGCGTCGCATCCATAAATATCCCGCCATCCAACTTAACCCCAATCACCTTTTTAGCTATCGGCACACTAAGCGCCAGCTGCTTCGCTCCACTCGCCCACACAGCAGGAGTTTTATGTACAATCTCACTCGTACCATCTTCATACCCCAGCACAATATCAAAAGGAATGGCAAAACCACCCACATTACTGATTCCCAAATTTACTTTATTTCCCGCTAGATCGAACCGGGATAATTTCAGGTCAATATAGTTATTGGTAAAGAACCAGTTATTAAAAAACCAATTCAAATTCTGCCCGCTACCTGCATTGATAGCATTGAAATAATCCCATGGAATAGGATGCTTTCCGTTCCAATTATTCATGTAAGTATGCAACGCTTTTTTGAAAAGCACATCACCCAACAGATCTTTTAAAGCGAGGTAAGACAAAGATGCCTTGCCATATGAATTATTGCCATAACCATGACCACTTACCTGGTGAGACTGCGTAATGATCGGCTGATCTTCCTCAGAAGAAGGATCCCCAATATACCCCCTCACCCGAAAGTTCTTATAAAAATGATCCGCTTTCTCCTTCCCTCTTTCTGCCATCGCAATCAGGTATTCAAAAGTAGTTGCCCACCCCTCATCCATGTAGGCATAACGGCTTTCGTTGATCCCCATATAAAAAGGAAAATAGGTATGAGCAATCTCATGGTCCTGTACGAGTTGGCTAAATTCAAGATCATCGCCGGTAGTTTCATCATTCACCATCATTGGATATTCCATATCTGCGAAGCCCTGAAACGCCGTCATAGTAGGGAAAGGATATGCTACCCCCGGCCACTGGGTAGAGAAATAATTCAGTGCATAATGTGAGAACTCCACAGAGTGGTGGAAGTCAGCCGCATTGTCGCTAAACGCCGCCTGTACACTGGTTCTGCGTTTAGTAGCGCTGTCTACTACTACACTGGCTGCATCCCATACGTAATGGTTACTGAGGCCAATGGTGGCGTCAGCAATATTTTTGGAAGTAAAGATCCATGTATTCCATTTATTCTGACGGGTCACCTGGTGGCCCTCTATATCTGCTTTTGCGGCAATATGGATCACATTGTCAGCAGTATAACTGCTTTTTAGTTTCTTAGCAAAAGCAGGTTGCAGCACTTCATCCGCGTTCTGCAAAGTACCGGTACCCCATACTACATAGTTGGCAGGCACCTTTACGGCTACTTTATATTCGTTGAAGTCACTATAGAATTCTACCCTGTCCATATGCTCGATCCTGTCCCAACCATTGTAATCATCATAAACAGACACACGGGGATAGAAGTAAGCGAGGAAAAAGGTGGTGCTGTCAATACAGCCTTCCCGGCCACTTTGTACAGACACATCGTAGTGCCAGCTGATGTGCAGTTGAATGCTGTCTTTCGCCTTCAACGGTTGAGGCAGATCCACATCTGCAACCGTACCTACGTTGTTGTCGAAATCAACGTGCACACCATTAATGATGAGTGTATCAATGAAGACGCCATCTGTCAGGAAATCTTTGCTCACGTAACCGGAGCGGGGCGCCTGATTCTTGTGAATATTACAGATCAGCCTGATCACGATCTTTCTAAGCGTATCAGGACTATTGTTAATATAACGGATGGATTCGGTGCCGTAAATAGTACGTGATGGAGGATTAGCTGTGACCTGGATATCGTATCTGCCGGTGTTTTGCCAGTACTTAACGCCTGGTTTACCGTTGATGTCCCTGGTTTGATTAGTGTAGGCTTTTTTGATATTGCGGGGCTGGTAAAGGTCCTGCCCATGAACGATGGTGACAATTCCCAGTAAAGCTACCAGGCTGCTAAAAGATTTGATCATGTGTGAGCTGCTTTCAATATTTTCAATAAAAATATATATAATTTTAAGGCCACGACCAAATATTCCAGCAGCGGTAGGCTCATTATTTTAGCACTTCGCCTAGTGGCTGGCGATTAACTTAGGCGTTTTGTTTGATGATCTGTTCGATATTATGACCGGGCACTACGCCGGACTGACGCCACAGTACTTTCCCATTCTTGAAAAGGATGAGTGTGGGTACACCTTGTATCTGGTAGGCAGCTGCTGCCTGCGGGTTCTTATCTACGTCTACTTTGATAATGCTGGCGGACTCGCCCACTTTTTTCTTTACGTCTTCCAGGATGGGAGCCATGGTTTTACAAGGTCCGCACCAGGTAGCGAAGAAGTCGACCAATACCGGTTTATCGCTATTGATCATTTCTGAAAAGGTTGCCATGGTAGTTGTTTTAATGGAGATATTGCAACAATTATTCCAGTGGGTAGGAATGGTGTCAGAGTGGCAGGAAGGGATAATGTTTTAGGGGGATTTTACAACAGGAACGGGGATTATCCAATAACATACACTGCCCTTTCAAATACTTCCATGTACCAAACCCGGTAACACTACTTCGAATGGAACGGGTATCTATCCAACAACTTCCACGGCCCTTTCAAATACTTCCACGTACCAAACCCGGTAACACTACTTCGAATGGAACGGGTATCTATCCAACAACTTCCACGGCCCTTTCAAATACTTCCACGTACCAAACCCGGTAACACTACTTCGAATGGAACGGGTATCTATCCAACAACTTCCACGGCCCTTTCAAATACTTCCACGTACTGAAGCCCGTAGCCTCTATCCTAAAAGGCGTAAACCCTTCACTCAATTCCTGATGTAACTGTTGTGCCTTAAAAGCCGTCACCTTATTCTGCACCGTAATATGCGCCCTTAACCCCTGTTGATCCTGCTTAATCAACCAGGGCGCAAAAGCCACCTGCATCTCTTCATGTAATTTTTTCAACTCATCAGCTACTAATGTATAGGCGACACAGGTACCCATCAAATGTACCTTATTTACTTCCAAAGTAATAGCCTTTCTATCTGCAAATTTCGTGAGTATATCCCGAATACTCCCTTCATTAGCAGGTAACTTATAAAACAAGGTTATATGTGCGTCCAGGTAGTTGGCATGCGCAGGAAAATGCTTCTTCCTCAGTGCATTAAAAAACGCCTGATCGCCAGGAGCCATATCCAGTGTAATAATCAGCGTGCCCGTTTGTAAAATTTGTGCCATGTAAGGCAACAAAAATACGTAAATTAGAAAACGATATAATTCCCACGTTTCATGAAACAACTTTTTCTATTGGCAGTGATCAGTTTTCTATCCCTCCCTGCCTTTTGCCAAAAGCACCCGGTCGAATATTACCTGAACAAGGCTCCATTCCCCATGCAGGCCATAAAAGACCCGGTCATCCCTTCGGCCAGATTTCTCCTGAGCGACTATGGCGCTGTCGAAGGCGGATCCGTTTTGAATACAACCGCTTTTGAACGTGTCATCAATGCCTGTGCTGCTGCAGGTGGTGGACATGTTATCGTACCTCCAGGCACCTGGCTTACAGGCCCCATCGTACTCAAAAGCAATGTAGACCTACATGTAGAAAAAGGTGCATTCGTATTGTTTACGCCAGACCGTACACAATACCCATTATTACCCAATGGCCGTAAATTCGAAGTAGCCCCACCTATTAGTGGGAAAAACCTGGAAAATGTATCCATTACCGGTGATGGCACTTTTGATGGAAATGGCCAAAGCTGGCGACCGCTAAAGAAAATGAAAGTCACCACCACCCAATGGGACCAGTTCGTTGCTTCAGGCGGTGTAGTGAGTGCCGATGGTAAAATATGGTGGCCGAGTAAAGAAGCCATGAATGGAGAAAGCTATCTAAAGACATTAAAACCTGATGCAACAATTACCGATTACCTACCGGCAAGAGATTTCCTGCGCCCTAAAATGGTAGTGATCCGTAATAGCAACCATGTCCTGATAGATGGGCCTACCTTTCGGAACTCCCCGAATTTCGTCATCAACCCGCAGAAGGTGAATGACCTCATTATCCGGAATACAAATGTGTTCAATGAAGCCTGGGCACAAAATGGAGATGGCATAGATATCAGTGCCTGCAAAGGTGTAATTATTTATCATACCACTGTGAATGCAGGGGATGACGGCATTTGTATGAAATCCAGTGGCGATGGCTCACAGGCGGCCCTTTCCGAAATCCTGATTGCAGAATGTATCGTGTACCGCGCCCATGGTGGCTTTGTAATCGGAAGTAATACAGATGGCGGCATGTGCAATATCTATGTTACCCATTGTTCCTTTGAAGGAAGTGATGTAGGCATACGGGTGAAAAGCAACCGGGGCAGAGGAGGACTGGTGAAGGACATCTATATTGACAGCATCCGGATGGTAAATATTATAAACGAAGCCATCTCTTTTGATACATACTATGAAGCGTCTTCACTTTCAGGAGGGAATGAAAAACTCCCTGAATTTAAAGACTTCTATATCAGTAACATTATTTGTAACGGTGCAAAAACCGCGATGATGTTTCGTGGATTACCGGAAATGCCTATACATGACCTACACTTTAAAAACGTATACATTCAAGCCAGCAAAGGCGTAGAAGCAGAAGCCATTAAAGATATTCAGTTTCAAAACGTACAATTTAAAACAACTCAGCAGCCTGCAATTCCACCAGGTGCTGCACCTTTTATTAAAATTTCCTTATGAAACCTTACTACTTATTGTTGTTTGTAACTTTCACTGCATGTAATTTTTATGACAAAGACCTGATGCATGCGGTGATCAATAAAGACGAAGCCAGCATACGCTACGACCTGAAGCACCATGCCAACACAGAGGTCAAAGATGCGGAGGGCTTCACACCACTCATCAGGGCCGCGGCAGATGATGAACCGAATATTGTCGCAATGCTTTTGGGTGCCAATGCGAATATTGAGGCAAAGAATACGTTTGGAGAAACGGCTTTGTCTCTGGCTGCTTTCAAAGGATTCAAAACTACTGTAAATGTGTTATTGTCTCACAACGCAAATGTCAATGCATTGAACAGGGATAGTGTTACGCCTTTGATGTATGCTGCCAGCAGAGGGCATACTGATATTACAGAAATGCTATTGAGACAGGGTGCGCAGTTAGACCTTGTATCCAGGGAAGGGTTGACGCCGCTGGCATATGCAGTATCTAATGAGCATGAAGATATTGCGAAGTTGTTTTTAGATCATGGGGCGAAAGTAGATTTTAAAATGCATGATCATGAGACAATATTGATATTGTTGGCGAACAGGCATAATGTGTCACTGACAAAGTTGTTATTGGATCGTGGAGCGGATGTTAATGCGGCGGATGATTATGGGAACACAGCGTTGATGAATGCTTGCAGGAATAGGGATACTGGAATGGTGAAGTTGTTGTTGGGTTATCATGCGAGGGTGGATGTGAGGGATAGTAATGGAGATTCGCCGTTGGAGCATGCAAAGCGTGCGGGAGATGAGGGAGTGATTAGGTTGGTAGCACTTAAATAAAAACTCGCTTTCACGTTCAGCAAATGGGAGTTTCTACTTTATTTTCACTCAATAAATCACTCATACAATCCATTAAAATAAGAAACTCACTTTCACATTACAGCAAATGCGAGTTTCTTATTTATTTTTACTCAATAAATCACCTGACAATTCATTAAATAAGAAACTCGCTTTTACATTACAGCAAATACGAGTTTCTTATTTATTTTTACTCAATAAATCACTCATACAATCCATTAAAATAAGAAACTCGCTTTTACATTACAGCAAAAGCGAGTTTCTTATTTATTTTTACTCAATAAATCACTCATACAATCCATTAAAATAAGAAACTCGCTTTTACATTACAGCAAAAACGAGTTTCTACCTTATTTTCAATCAACAAATCACTGAGACATTACAAATCACTTAACCCTGCAGCATTACCTGTCCCACTCAAACCACTGTAAATAATCACTCCCTTCGCATTCCCATTCCTTGTAAAACCCCAACCCGGAGAGTTATAATTCGCCACGCAGTTTGTAATAGTATGTGCAATGCTCTGACCAGAGCTACCCAACTTAAACCCATTACCATCGCCATTAGAACCTTTACCATTATGTTCCGCAGTACAACCACTGATCTTTACAGGAGATGGATTACCATACAGATCCCATCCATCATCTGAATTGTAAGAAGCATAGCAACCGGTAAATGAATTACCAGTACCACTTGACAGCTTACATGCAAAACCATCTGCATCTTCACCACCGGCAGATACATCATAGTTCTGATTAGAATTACAATTATTAATACTTACATTATAGGCGCCATTGTACACCTGTATACCCGTATTCCCATTGTAATCAGAAGTGATGTTGTTCACGTAATTATTGCCTCCTGACTGGAATACGATGCCGGAAGAGGGTCCACCGGTAATACGCATGTTCTGGATATTCCAATAGCTACCATTTACTTTCACTGCCCAACTACCAGCGCCGGCAGCATTAAGTGTTCCACCATAAATATTGATCTTGGAACTGGAAGTACCGCTATTGAGTAATTGTAGGGTACTGGTCAGGTTAATAGTGCCGCTGATGGCGATGACATCACCTGCTTTAGCATTGGCTACGGCTGTTTTCAAAGCAGCTTCGGTAGTGACTGTAGTGGTAGCCGCGGCGGTTACTTCGCCGATAGCGGCAGTGGAAACAGGAGAAGGCAGCTTCACCTGATCTTCGTTTTTGCTACAGCTGGTACATGCTAATACCAATAGGGCAATCATCAGATTGATCTTCATAACTAGGAAATAAGAGGTTAAGAAATGAGGGTATCTTAGCTGCGCAACTATGTCAATTTTACAATTAAATACAGGATAAGTGAATAAGAGAGCGGGGATTTATTTACGCAATCGTTCCCGGCAACGATGGCGGATGTTGGGGTTGGTATTATTTGAGGGCAATAACAGGCAAATGCTGGTATTGCCCTCTATCTGAATTTATATTTTTGGGGGGATGGTTATAAATTCCATATCTACTTTTTACTAAATACCATCTCACGAATACTTCAAATTTTACCTATATAACATCTCACGGATATTTTAACTCCCCTCTCTCCTGCAAATGCAATATCTTCAACAACACGCCATTCGTCCAACCAAACCCATCCTGGTTTGGATACTCTCCTCCCCCACCAGCAAGCGTCGTATCCACCACATTATACTTCTCCAACAATTTTCCTGTCGCCCTAAAGGTCTTAATATTCAAATGCGACCATCTTGAAGCAATCTCTCCCGCCAACGTATCCTTATGATATTTCATCAAACCTGCAATCGCCATCCAATGCAGAGGTGCCCATCCATTCGGCGCATCCCATTGCTGCCCTGTCTCTATCGGCGTTGCCACCAATCCACCAGGTTGCAAAAATTCCTCCTGCAATTCCCTCACCATCTTATCCGCCTGTGCCGGCGAAGCAATGCCAAAAAACAATGGGTATATGCCAGCAAGACTTGGTATTCCCGTCTGGGCATTCTTCCTGAAATCATAATCCATGAACCATCCCTTGCTATCATCCCAGCAATATTTAATGATATCTTCCGCTCTTTGCTTCGCCGCTTTTTCAAATTCTGCAGCTTTTGAAGTATTCCCTTTTTCACGATAAGCTGCTGCCAATGTCATTTCCAGGTGATACATTAAACAATTCAGATCCACAGGCACAATATCCGTCACATGAATCGTTTTCAACGAATGTCCATCTTCAAACCATCGGCTACTAAAATCCCAGCCGGTTTCAGCACCGGAGCGCAACTCCCTGTAAACTGTTTCTTTGGATTTATTATTGAAAGGCCGTTGAGCAGTCTGAATGTCCTCCGTCCATGCTTCTTCCCGTGGCCATGTTCCTTTATCAAAATACCTGTTCAATATATGTCCGTCTGGCAGGTATACCACATGTTCATCCGTTTCCTTTTGTGCGGAATGCATCCAGAAATCATATTCTTTCTGCAAAGCATCCAGGTAAAATGAAACGGGACGATTATCCAGTTCCAGCATCAATGAAAAGAAAGGCGGCTGTGAACGTGTCAGGTAATAGGTACGATTGCCATTGGGAATACTACCATGGTTCTCAATTAGCCATACAAAGTTCTTGATGATATTATCAATTTGAGCTGTATCACCGTCTTCTTTCAGACCGAGCATGGTGAAGTAACTATCCCAGTAATATACTTCCCTGAATCTTCCACCGGGTACGATGTACGGATGTGGCAAAGGGATGAGCGAGCCACCCGTCTCCTGCTTATCAGGCGTACGTTGCAACACCTTCCATAATGAACGGATATGCGCAGACACATCCTGTGTGGTATCAGTCATATAATTAGCCGCAGCAGGTGCCGGAATTGTAAAATGGTCATTTACAAAATCAGTCAGCCGGAAAGAGGAATGTTGTTTTTGTCTTCTGTAATCAGTCATTATCTCGCCGGGTGTCTTCTTTGGGATAGCATCTGCAAAAGTTTTGCTATCCGGGAAAATATGTGCTGATTGTACGTCTTCAAAAAGCCCTGGAAATAGTTGGACAGGAGACTCCTCTTTGGCAGTAGGTCTACAGGCTGCAAAGAGTACGATCAGGCAAATGATAGGTATTGTTCTCATACTGTTCTGTTCAATTAGTGACCCTGCTGCAATTCTCCTGCCACTTCTTCAATAATAATAGTGGCGATGGTGGCTTGTGACTGTGCAGGAATATTTGTGTGCAAACTTCTCACTCTTCTACTTCTATAACGGTGGCGATGCTATCTTTTGTTCTTCGATAGTTTTTTATCATGTCGTTTTTTGCACCAGACTGCCAGATCTAATTATTTACCCTGCTGCAATCCTTCTCACTTCTGCTTCCATCACGGTGGCGATGCTATCTTTAGACTATGCAGCAAAGGTTCGTGGAAATAACGACTAAGACCTGACTTCATAACAATGGATTGTTATTGAATTTAAGAATTATTCTGGTAAAAAGAAAATCGCCTTACTAATCTTCCTCAGATCAATAAGGCAGGTATTTTGAAAATGCACACGATTCAATTATATAGTCATTATGAGTTTCAACCAATTAATTCCAGCTAAACGCAACCTGCATCCTTTTAGTAAAAATCCATTTCATATAAAAATGAATAACTTTCTTTGCTTGCCTGATTAGATCCCCTGACGATTCATTGAGCGAAAAACCTATCCAGTAGTTATTCGCTGATATAGGCGTAATGGTGATACTTGTCAAATAGCGGTGAAAGAACAAAGTAGTCTCCTCTAACATAATCAAAAAAACTTCATCATCAGTACCGGCAGTCGTATCATGCATTCCTTGGGCCGTTTCATTTAGCAACTCATCAAGTTCATATCTAAGTGCATCCAGTGTATTATCAAAATTGAACTTTTGATATTGACCAACATGGTTATCCTCCGGTGAAATCTCAACACTCATGTAATGTTCCAGATCAATACAAGGGTGTTCAATATCATATTTATTATTCCAATCGTCAAGAATATCCGCTGGCACGAGTTTCAACCTTGCCACTATTTCTTTGAAAGGTATATTGTCATTCTTCATCTGAAGAAACACAATATAAAACTGATAGAATCCGCTATGACCGGGCATATAAAAGGTTTTTACGTTGATTTCGTAAACATAGTCAATTTCTATTCCAATACATTTCACAGATGAATATTTAACATTGAAATTGTGTGTTCTTACAAGTGAGTGTTTTATTTAATCCGCGTGATTTACTTTAAATATCGCCTGTCAGTTTTAATCTTCCAGTTATTTTTTAGGAAATGATACGTTCAATCTTTTTCTGCCGAAAACACTTCAAATTGATTTTATCCTGAAAATGCGCAATTTTGTACAATGGCACTCATACAGCAATACAATCCTTTTGAGCCACTCACTGTAGAAAGAATTCAGCAATTGCTGCTGATGGGGCAACCAATTTTAGTCGTACAGCGGTTTCAATGGACAGGGATCACCAATGGAGCTGGTTTTATGGCGACAAGATATAGTTATCCCGAAGATGCCGCTGATCATTTAGCGAATCTATTGCCTAATGAAGGTAAATCGGTAGATTTGTCCATACCCGCACAACGGGATAAGCTGTTGGCGTTGTTGGCACCTGGTTCAACTTATCAGGTTTATATCGACTCTCTGAAAAACAAAAACTGGGCAAAGCAGATGCAAAAGGTTTATGCTGAAGATGTTCGGAAATATATCCGTAGCCAGACACAGCTAAAACCTGACAGAGATAAGGGTGTGGATATAAACTTTTACCTCCATTATGGCCGTGTGATGGCTATTATCAATACGGGCACACAACGGCTGGAAGTGCCTTTTTATGATATTATCAAATGATCCTTTATGTGTTACGATGTCTCTTTTCATACGAATATTCAACTAACGCTTGATATCTTTCCTAATCTTCAGGATAACAGGCAAATGGAATTGAACAGTGATGCGCTTATTCATGTGGAAGGCCATGCGCTTCCTTTGTATTATGTAATTAATACCAAGGATGGGGCTCCACAGCTGACAAATATGGAATGGGGTGTGACGCCTTTGTATGTAAAAGATCCGAAGGAAAGGAAGGCAAGGCGGTCCGGGATGATAAATGCCAGAAGTGAGCGGATACTGGATGACCATAAGTCTTATTGGTATAGGATCCGGAATAACCGTTGCCTGATTCCGGTGAGCGGGATTTTTGAGCACCGGCAGATAAATGGGTGGAAGAATAAGGTGCCTTATCTGGTGCAAATGAAGGGGATGCCTTTGTTCTTTTTGCCGGGATTATATCAGGAGAGTACGGAGGTTGATACTGCTACAGGTGAGTTATTCCAGGCAGGTACGTACACTTTGATTACGCGTCCGGCGAATGAGTTGATGGCCCAGATACATAATAGTGGGGAGAATAAGCATCGGATGCCGCTTTTTGTTCATCATGAGATGGCGAAACAGTGGATTGATCCGGAGTTGTCTGAGGCTGGGGTGCGGGAGGTGTTGAATTATGAGATACCCGTGGATGAATTGAGTTATAGTACGGTATATACGATTCGTGGAGCGAAGCTGCGGCCTGATCATAAGGAGAAGGATACGCCTTGGGAATGGCAGGCGTTGCCACCGTTGGGGAATGATACGCCGCTGAATGCGGGGACGCAGCAAAGTTTGTTTTAGAATTGCGTTGGCTGAGGGAAAAGCATTAATAAGATACTTTCAGACATCATACATTAGAAAATAACCAATTGAAGGAATAACCTTCGGCAATGAATGCCGGTCCGGTTCCATGAGTTTAATCAATTAATGAATAATCAGGTAAAGTAACAGGTACGGCCGGTTAATTCCAAAGGCCTGGACACAAACCATAACTTATTAATAAGCAATTAATTAAACAATAACTGTTACCCAATTAATGCCTTCACAGATGCAATCTATTAATTAGTTTCCTGTTGAAGTATAAGCCATTGCCAAAGATTGTCGGCAAGGACAAACAAGTCATAACAAAACTGATATTCAACCAGTTACCAAATCTGCTCATGCTAAAAACGCGCTCAAACCAATAAAAACCTCCATTTGCACACCTCCCTTCCTGTTAGCGGATACCCCCGTAGAGACAGCTTCCATTATTCCTTTAACTGATCCAGGACAGAACCAATCTCTTTAAGATACCTCCCATAGCTAAGTCTTATTCCAAATTCCAAAAATCCATATACTATTATTGTAGATATCGCCAGAATGATAACTCCTAAAGTAAGCAGGTGGCTTTGATCCATCAGGGAGGCTAAAGGAATTTTCGCTACCAAATACAGGAAAGTCATTATCACTAAAATTGGTATCAGGGCATAATTGAAAGACCTATACATCTCTATATTTACTTTTATATCGTAATACAAGCTGTAAAGACTGTCTTTTGAGTTGAGTGTGTAATTATAAAGACGGTTGTAAAAGAAGTAAAACCGGATCATATAATAGATTGAAATGATGACCAGAAAACCATAAGTCATATAAAAAGCCAGCTGAAAGTTGCTATGAAGACCCAACATTTGAGGGGAAAAGCCTACTACGATCATTCCAAATAATTGAAAGATCAACTCTGTACGCATGGTACTTCTTATTTTCTTTACAGGAGAATTCTTGCCCTTAAGATCGCTGAGGGCGTTTGGTAATTGAATGTTTTCATTGCCTTCCTGATTCCAGGCAGCCTGGATGTCGTCAAAATTCATATCCTTGATTTTTTATGAGTTCTTTTAGTTTATTTTTTGCTCTGTTTAACTTTACCCTGGCGTTTACTTCACTGATACCTAGCTGGAGGCTTATTTCCTTGTGGGTGTAGTTTTCAAGATGATAAAAGATTAAGGCCTTTTCTATCTTTTCCAATTGCTGTACCGCTTTGTAGAAGTGAGATAGCTTTAGTTCCTGGGAGATCGCTTCGTTTTCTTCAATTGGGAGGTTGTCCGGGATTGAAGAGGTGGTGAGCGGTTTTCTCTTTTCTTTTTTAAAGAAGGTGATGGCGGTGTTTACGGCGACACGGTACATCCAGGTGGAAAATTTGCTTTGGTGGGAAAAGGAGGAGTAGCTTTTCCAAAGTTGGTAAATGATTTCCTGAAAGAGGTCCTGCTGGTCTTCAGGAGATTCCATGTACATTTTGGAGATCTTGTGGAGGATGCCTTTGTGGGTATCCAGGAGGGAGAGGAAGTCATTTTCGGTGGGCAAAGTTTGGTTTTTAGGTGATTGTTTTTTTTAGTTAGTGTGGGGGGAAGGGGGAATGTTACAGGCGGGAGGGGATTTTTTAGTAGTCCTCCAAAATCCGCCAATCATATGCAAGAAATATTTTCTTTTTAAGAATGCCATTCTCCTTTAAAGTGGAGTTAAATTCTTGCAACTGAAAAGTATTATCAAATATTAGATTCTCAATTTGTTCATAATTATTATTGTAATTGAAGATTTCCGCGCCACTAAAAATTTCATGCTTATAAATTTTTAATAGTATAGTAAATTCAGTTAGACACTGAATAATATTAAAATCAGGGTTCTCTGGAAAAATTGCCCGGTGGTGCTTTTTAATTAATTCTATGTTTCCTTCCTTATAGAAGACCTGATCGAACTTACCGTTTAAGTAACGTTCTCCCACTTCCGTTAAAATTTCAGGATCAAAATAAAATCTATAATATACTTTTCGGGAAGAAATTGACTCTTTCGTAATCTCCGTTTTTTTGTTCAAAAAACAAAACGTCGTAAAATACTGATAATTCATTTATTTAATTTTTATATAGGGTGATACATCTAACCTTCCATCAATTTGAATTATTGATACGTGTACGTTAACTATCAATTTCTTAAGTTCATCCTGCCCATACTTTATTTTAAATCTATCCTGAAATTGAGCAGAAAAGGACCTTGCAGTTTTTTCTGAGGTATTCCGCAATAGGCTACCAGAAATGCGTCCACTATTTCCTAATTCCTCAACCAAATCGGGGTTAATTAAATTTGCTCTGTATCTATCGCAAATGGCATCATATTCTGCCTTTCCAACTTTTATTGCAACATCTATGTCTTTTGCTTTTTTCATCATTAATACACTCCCCTGCAAATAAACATCCTCTGCCGGAAGTCCCCACTCTTTCGCTAGTTCCTTTAATAAATCACCAAATTCCTCCATATCCTTTTTACTATGAAACAAATCAGGATACCCTTTCATTTTAATTTGGTTCCATACCATCATTTGTTCAATAAGCTCATCTGCTGTATACCTTTTATCCATTCTACAACCATTATAAATAATATCCGCTATCTCCTCGTCATTAAGTCCTATTCTTACCCCTCTTTTTACCATTGCTTCGACATCTTTCATCGGGATATTAAATTCATGGTCTTTGATGAACGAACCAGCTATTCTTTTCTTTATTATTGAAATAATATTCTTTACCAACACCTCCAAATCCACATCCTTACCTAGTAATAATACCAAATTCCCCGGAGTTCCTTCTTTCCCTATTCTCACCGGTTGCGATGCTCTACCATCTGGAAACAACCTTCTAAATCCCTCCTCAGCTTCAATCACTCCATTATCATAAATTTTAACCCAACCATCATTCACGATGATTGACATATCGAAAACAGTACAAAATTTTTGCGCTGTATTTAATTCACTGCTCGAAAGTATCACGATCTCCTTATCAGAAGAAATAACCATTTCATCCAAATACTTTATTAATGAATTATTATTTAAAGTGATTTTTACACCATTATTAATTATACTATAAGAATTACCTTCACTTTTTACCACTATATAGATTTTATCATCATTCAGATTTCCCAAATACGCTTCTAACTTCTTCTCCTGCTCTTCTGCCACAATAACTGCCAGCTTCTCAATCTCCCCCGCATCCCCCACATACCTCCCCGCCATCATCTCCGCCGGAACATTCACCCTCGCATTCCGTATCGCCTTCACACTCCCTACCGTCAAACTCCCCACCATATAAACCATCGCCAAATAATTCGTATACTTCACCAATTCCGGATGATCCTGATTCATCTCCGGAGCAACATTCGCATAAGTAACAAAACTCGTCAGACTCACATTCAACATCTCCACCCCCGTCTTCACCACCCCCGCCTCCATCAACCCCTCCATCCCAATTGCACACAACCCCGTATTCAATACCAAAGCCCCAAATGTTTCCGCCGCTGCCTTTGTATCCTGCTTAAATAACCCATATACCGAAATCGCCGGTAATATATACGGCACCCCCTGCTCCAACGTTGTACCAAATGCACTGACATCCCGTTTTGGAATTACTATCAGGTAATCCAATGGATTAAACTTCCCTGTAAATGGATTCCCTTCTGCATAATCCGAAAATAAAGCCCCCGCATCCAATCCCGATAATATGACTTTCAAATACGCCCCCACCCCTTCCCTGGTTTCCAAACTAATCTTTTGCTCTCTATCCTTGAAATCTTCCTGATTACTGGCAGTAAGGTAGCCATTGTCAAATACCAACCACCTTTTTTCAGTGGCTAATCCCTGTATCAATCCCATATCATTACCAGGCTTCTCTTCATTTAACCAGGCGACTGTTATCGCATTGCATAGCTGCGTAAAATTGCCTTTGGAGAAATAGAGATAATCATAAGTATCTGATAAAAGCGTATACAATACATGCTCCTGCTCTAATCGTTTTATCACCTCATGTAACGCTGCCGTACCACCACAGTTCCTTATTATCTCAAGCATGATATTCTGACCACCGAAGCCGCCACTGCTTACCGACCAACGCTGTCCGTAATCATCTTTCAGTAACTTAGTGATTAGACATGCCCGAACTTCGGGTGTAAGATCTGCAAATTGCGCACGGGTTAAGTAAGACGTCTTAGTACCCACAATTACAAAATGGGCGTTAATGAACTTCACTATATCACTCCCATTCGTAAATTCACACCGCTTCAATAATTGAATACTACTGTCCAGCTCCTTCAATTGCTGATGCATCTGCTTCAGTTGCTCAAATGAGAGCACATCGGGAGATTCTTTCCAATCTATATAATAGAGTTCAGGATTGTCATAATAGCAATTAAATAATTCATCATTTGTTGCCAGTACATCCTCCGGAAGAGAGATGATCGTTTTACAGATTGCAGCTATTTCTGCCTGTACTTCAGGTTCATCTGAACCAATTACCTGCAGCATCAGGCGGTTGTACTGCTGTGTATATTTATTATCCTGGCACAAACAACCATCGTTAGCATAAAGAACGTTGTTAACCTTTACAGCACAGGTGTAAATCTCTTTGCCAGCCTCGATCATGTTCACATTGTCACCCACCTGTTTAGAACGGCTATAGATATAAGCCGATGTATCGTACTTATCATAACTATACCCCTTAAACCTCCCCGTGCTGACAAAATAGATTGCGTTGTATTCCTTTCCCCCATATTCAAAACTATTGAGTGAACCAGCCATCGCTGGACTACTTTTACTGAAGTCCTGATAAAAAACAGAAAGTGGCACTGCGCCAGCAGGTAACTGCACGACAGTACTATCCGGCGCATAATAGACCGAAGATGTACAGCCAGCCCGGGCTTCTTTTTGTAAGCATTTGTATAAGGAAAGCCCTTTTGTTAGTTCACTACCGGCATCCTCTTCAAAGATGCCCCATACACTGCCCGGGTCATGCACAATGTCCCATTGGAATTTATATAATGCCAGCCCCGTACCTGATGTCATCACATTATTGGATGGACTGACAGCATGCTCTAATGTATAATCTCCATGCCCTATTTCATGGGCCACTGTGCGGGCTATTTCGGCGTCGGTGCCATTCTTTATGAATACAAAACTGAACTGACTCTGGCGGGGCATTTTTCCAAGCAGACCAGCATCTTCGCGCGCGGCTTCATTGACCATGAATAAGTACACCGCATCATCAGATATCCTGTGAGATTGGGTATATGCCTTTTTCATAGCCTTTTCTTCGCCCGTGAAACTATTGCTGAGCAGTGCACTTTTGCTATCCTGCAATACACCATCTTTGTTCAGGTCCCACGCCATGTTATCTTTAAAACTGTTGTCTGTTTCAAGCGTGTACGATATCCCTATATTTCCATAGACTGTTGCAAGGGTTTGAGAAATGGCCTTTTCGGGGATGATAACGTGTTCCCCGATGGGGATTAAAACCACCCTTTTTTGTAGGGAAGGATAGCTGGCTATTAGTAACTTCCCAATACTGGTGCCATCGGGACGGATAGCAAATAATTCCTGTGCATCTCCTGCAGGTCCACCAGTGATTGTGACCTTGCACGTGCCGTCTGTACACGTAGACGGGTAGATAATTCCTTTTCTGGTTATGAATACAATCGACGCGGTATCTGGGCGATTAGCAATGATTGTTTCCTGCGCACCAGGTATGATGGCTTTGGCACTGACATGGTATTGCCCATTTGCTAATGATTCATAGCTGGATGGATAATCCGCGTGAAAGGCATCGAAAGCGTATTTGTTATCTTTGCCCGCAGCGAATTCAATCCTGCCGGTACTGAGCTGGAGGTTATCAAGATTGGCCGCTAAGGCGTTATCCCGCTTGCCCACATAGTTGACCGCACCCTGCTGGGTGATCTGGTAAATATTTCCATTCGCATCTTCGATTAGCAAAGGAAGAGCTGTATAGTGAATGGTTTGAGTGGTGCCATCTTCACTATCGGTGAAGGTGATTGTGTGGGAAGTGGTATCTAATACGATGGCTTCTTTGGTAAAAAGGTGTAAGCGGGTGTTGATATCGGCGACCAGGTCACCTGTTTTTACTTTGCCCATATCATCACCACCATGCTGCGCATCCACAGCTGCTTTGATAAATTGATCGATCCCTTTGGTAACGGCATGCATTTCTCCACTGATAGCTACAAAATCAGTATTGACAACTACATCGTTTAAATAGACTTCCAGGCCAAAGCCCAAACCAGGGGTAATGATACGCCCATTAGTCAATGAGGTCAGGATGACTTCGTAATGGCCAATGCGAATGATATTACCTACCATAAGGGTAGCTTGCACCTGTTTATTGGTTGGCAGGGACAATAAACCGGCGTCTCCGCAGGCGATATGCTGTAATGCGGCTGTTTTGAGTGTTAAGAGGTCACTGAAGCTGCTATAGACACCAGATAGTTTCCATTGAAGATGAGCTTCATATTCCCTCTCCGGCTCAAGACTATTGATGAGAACAGTACTATCAGCCGTAAATTCTACTGTTTGCCAATCGTAGGTGATGTTATCTTTTGCGACTGCCCTGTATTGGAGCCGGTACGCATCTACTGCATTGAGTGGCCAATGGTAGCGGAGCTGCCGTTCACCCTGAACAGTGCCATATAAAACCGGCTTTTCAAAATGTTCGAATGGATTGGTACCAAGATAGGTGAATGTACAACTTTGGCTATATCCCTGGTTGCTATACAGGTCTTTCCCATCTTTGTCTATTGCCTGCACGATCCACACATATTGCATGCTGTCAATCAGTGCGGGTTCTGAAGGGCCATACAGAATTGTCGTATTGTCCGTCGTAATGGTGTAAAGCGGCCGGGTACTGCGAATGATATAATCCGGGATACTGCCTGCAGGTTTTATTTCATAAAGAGAGAAAATATAGGCCGTATTTGCCTGGCTGGTATTTCGGATTGACCAGTTGAATGTAAGAAATTGAGGATCCCGTCTTTCTACACGGCTACCACAAATGGGCAGATTCAATATTGGCGGGTCGCTCTTTTGTAAGAAAAATACACTGGCAATCGCATTACTTATTTGTATGCCAGGACGATGGGAGTCATACGCCTGAAAGGTAAGGCGGTAAGAACCTTCTGGCAATGACCGCGTACGTTCATATTCTTCACGGCTGTAGCCCCCACTGAAGAGAATATTGTCCGCTAAAAAATAATCTGCCAGCGCAGCACCGCTGATAATAATGGGAACACCGGCATTTATAGTGATGGATGATGGATGAAAAGAAGGTGAAGAACGCATGATCACTGTACCATTCCGCTCTACCGTCATTTGCAGACTGATTTCATAACCCGGTTGGGTGAGATCCCGTTGTAAAAGTATAACCCGCAATTTTTCGCTTCCTCCGGAATAATAATCCGGAAGAAATAAACTGTAGGGAGGTATAATTTGTGTACTTGCAGTAACAGGGTAGTCCTGCGCCTGCAAGGTGCATGTATAGGAAAACAATAAGATGATTAAATACTGTAGGCTTTTCATCTGCTGGTATTTTGGGGAGATGGTGGCCGGCAGTTACCGGCCGTTGTTCCAAATTCCCTTACTAGAATTGGCTGATTATGAATGGCACATCTTTGCTGTCATTTTCGGTTAGCACCCTTAGCAGGTACATACCGGCAAGAACATTTTTCAGGTCAAAGTTGTCCTCTATGATAAGTACAGGTGAATATTGTTTCCTGTCTATTAACCGGCCATTCAGGTCGTAGACGGTGATGGTGGCTGATTGCTTTCTATTTAAAAGCACTTTAAATTTAAAGTAGCCGTTATTGGGATTGGGAGAAATGATGACTGTATCTATTATGCTGGATGGTAGTTGATATACTGGAATGGCCAGCGGATCGAACGGCAGGATGTTGACCTCTTTTTGTAAGGTGTAAGTACAACTACCGAAGGTGGCATACATTTTTATCCAGTAGTCTCCCTGGTGGTTAAATCGGATCAATGGTGCGTCAAAGGGATCATTGCCCAGCCATTCTGCTGCCGGGGAGAATTCCCAGTTGACAGCGTCAGGGGCAGGAAGACAGATTTCCCGGACGGCAAGCGTATCTGATACATTATCCTGGGAGACGACGAGAAAATTGACCGTTGGCTGTGTGTTCTTCTTAGACAATGTTATTTTTTCTTCCACCAGGCAGTCATTGGCATCTTTTACTACAACCGTATAATCTCCAGGTCCGAGTTGTGTGAATACTGAATCGTCTGTCCAGTTCGCATCTCCAGGGGAATAGGCATAGTTGCGAACACCGCCATCAGCAAAAATGTTTATTATGCCATCCCGGAGGCCGTCACAAACGGGTACAGCGCTTACCTGCATTGTTAACGGAAAAGGCTGTGGCACTATATACGATCCTGATTGATGACAACCTCTCCCATCCAATACAGACAAGTGATACTCCCCTGCTCTTAAATGGGTCAGGTTATTAGTAGATAAAGAAGACTCTAACCACGCATATTGATAAACGCCATCACCTCCTGTGACTGCTATATTCAATTCACCTGTTGGTAAACCATAACACTGAACGGGTTTAATGACCGCTGCTATTTGTATTGCAGGATCTTCGGCTGTTATTACAGCAGGATATTTTGCCGGACAGCCATACTTATCCTTTGCATAAATTGTGTACGTACCAGCTGATAATCCGGAGAAATAAGGGGCAGTCTCCCAGTGGCTATCATCCAAAGAATATTGATAAGGCGCCTCGCCGCCGGAAGTGATAAAACGGATGCTGCCAGTTGTATCTGCTCCGCAATAAACATTTTGGATACCTGTTATTGTAATATCAAGCGGCGGGCGAAGGTTGTCTTCCAGCAATTCGACTGGTAAGGATTTGTTACACCCCCGATCGTCCATTACATACACGGTGTATTCACCTGCTAACAACCTATCAAAGACGGGTGATTCCTGCCAATCAATACTATCAAGGCTATAGGAAAGCGAATACGCATTGCCGGAAGCTGTAATATCGATTCGCCCTTCATCATTCCCCCTACAGGTAATATTTGTTAATACGGCCATTAAATACAGGCTATCAGGTAAACTGATCGTATAGGTATCCGTTGCCCAGGCCATACATCCATTTCCATCACTTACTCTTATATCATATTCTCCCGGGGTATGGATTTGTTCCAACGGGGAATAAATTTCCCCATGATCCCAGGAGTATTCATAAGTATATTGGCCATCTCCGCCGGAAGCCGTGATTTCAAATGCGGCCCCATCTTCAAGACATATTGCTTCCCGGATATGTACTTCAGATATAGCGAGTGGCAAAGGATTCGTCAATACGACTGTATCCGAAGTCATGCTACATCCATTATCTGTAATCGTTACATTGTAAGCACCGGGTGTGACCTCTTCTACCAACGACCCGATGGCAAACCAGTTCGGTTGCCCTAACTTTTCCCACGTGTAATAATAAGCCCCTGTTCCACCTGTTACGTGGGCTTCCATGTACCCATTGGCAGCATTGTAGCAGGTAATAGGTGTCGTTTGTATGCTGACCTGTAATGGCGGACGCTCATCAATTGTATATTGACGGGACAGGACATCATTGCAGGAGGTATTATTTCTCCTTACCTGCACAGTGTATTCTCCCGCAGGCAGGTGATCAAAGTCTCCTGTTGTATTCGTCATTTGTACCGGGCCTGTAAGTTGGAAAAGATGCCCATTGCCTGTTACCTGTAAATGGCCGTCATTGGCCCCATGGCAACTGACAGCGTCATTTTTTGTTAATTGTAATGAAAGCGGTGGAGGAGCTGTCAATGTTATGCTGGTATCCCACGAAGGACAGGAAGACTGGCTACTATCAGATATCCTGATTGTATAGTTTCCTGCCGCCAATCCGGAAAAGGAAGGTTGTATTACGCCTGCTTCATTGTACAGACCAATGATCCCCCCGGGTGCAGTGATGTCAACCCTGCCATCAGGAGGAAGATTACAGGTAGCGCCAGACAAATTGATGGTACTAACAATAGCAGGTGGCTCCATGAGCGTAATACTCACAACCTTTACATCATTACAAAATGTATCACTGACCATTGCCTGATAGGTACCAGCGGACAAATCTGCCCAGTAACCCGTTGTATTATTGATCACTTCTCCTGCAGGCGTTTTTAAGGAATAAATATAACCTCCGCCCCTTGTGGCCTGTACACTGATGATACCATCTTTTGCACCATGGCAGGCAATATGCGTTACTGATCTAACGGCTAATGAAAGTGCCGGCATTTCAGGAACTGCTATATTGATCGGGGTTAAACAATTACCTGAATTTCCCCCGGAATTAATTAACCATAATGTATATGTACCAGCCGGTATACCTTTTATAAATACGCCTTTTGCTAAACTGTCTGCGCCATTACTCCAGTCTACCAGATCACCACAATTTGTAGTACAGGGAGTGGTGACATTGCCAGGGCGCAATAACCAATACATGAAAGGATCTGTACTGGTAAGCGCACTTCCGGGAAGGTAAATCTTACCATTTGCCATACCTGCACATGCAGGCGAAATCACTATTGCACTCGCCTTATTTAATACAGGAGGAGCCGGTATGATCGTATAAAAATCTGAAGGTGTACTATAAGGGGAATAATATACCTTATCCGTGTATTCTGCCCTGATGCGACAACGAAAACGTGCATTTATAATCCCTGTAACCGGCATATGCATCGACGGTATAAAAGAAAAACTAAACCCTGCTGATGCTGAATCCAATCCCACCCACGCAGACGAGCCATTCAGATTATATTCCCATATCACGCTTGTACTCAGAATATTATCACTAAATAAAGGCCAGTTATCAATTGAACGCAGTGTGATGGCAGTATTAGCACAAGTTTGTGTAGTGGACGATACACTTGCGCTTACCTGCTGTGGCGCTGCCATCTCATATACATATCTTACGGAGAAATACCCCGTACTACTTACATCTCCATAGAATTGTAATTCCCCTCTGACAGGACTTATGGGATATATACTACTGCTGCTTATATTTCCTATTCTTACATCATCCCGATATAGCGAAAATGGTGGTATATGATTGACTGTTGCCTTGTATACAACGCCTCCTGTTACAGAAAATAAGGATGAACCCAATGACATGGTTTTGTCGAGTGACAATGTGCCAATTGAGCTAAATTGCGTCAGGTGAGCATAAACATTTACATTTATTTGTGCTAAGCCCGACAGATGTAATAATAATATTATTACCGTGGTAACAAACTTCATGATATAGGCTTAATTGTTACTGTTTTGGTTGATATTCTTTATAAAGAATATGGTCTGTAATGCAGCACGGATAGTGGTTAACATTAATGCTGCAGTGGTTATTACGAATATACGAATGTATTGGAAATAAAAAATAAAATCACATAAAAATTCAAACAACACCCGCTCCAATTCATATTGACAATTACGAAAATCGCCTTACCTTTCCATCAGGAACCACCAGCTCCAACTCGCATTCCAACAATTTCAACATCTCTGGAAGCACTCATGTTTCGTGACACCTGGTTATTGAAAGCAAAATAATATCCACGATTCTCCGTATAAATAACCATGTAGCAGAATTTCCCTCACCATAAAATCTGAAAAACCATGAAATCCATGCCTATGCTGCTATGGGCAGCACTGTTACTGCTATGCTTCGGTTGTAACAAACGAGAATCCTCCATTACTTTAAAAACCAGTGGATTATCCGTCACCAATGCCTCTCCTGCCGGAGATGTAGTAGGTAAAATTGTCGTGGGGTACCAGGGTTGGTTCGCCTGTACCGGAGATGGCTCTCCTATCAATGCATGGTGGCACTGGACGCAGGACTGGGCCCAAACACCCTCCTCTGCCAACAACGGTATTAAGTCCTGGCCGGATGTCAGGGATTATTCCAGCACCTTTCAAACCAGATGGCCCGCATTGGGCAATGGTTCGCCGGCAACCCTGTTTTCTTCCTACACCGACCAGACTGTGAACACACATTTTCGCTGGATGCAGGAAAATGACATCGATGCTGCCGCCCTGCAACGTTTCAACCCGAACGGACAGGAAGGTCCTATCCGCGATTCTGTCACCGCAAAGGTAAAACGCGCTGCTGAAGCTTATGGACGAAAGTTTTACATTATGTACGATGTAAGCGGCTGGACTAATATGCAGACTGAAATCAAAGCTGACTGGCTGGCTAAGATGTCTGCCTACACTACGTCTTCCGCTTATGCCAGACAGAATGATAAACCAGTTGTTTGTATCTGGGGATTTGGATTTAATGATGACAATCATCCATGGTCTGCAGCTATTTGCCTGGAAGTGATTAACTGGTTTAAGGCCCAGGGTTGTTATGTAATTGGCGGCGTGCCCACCCACTGGCGGGAAGAGAATAGTGACTCAAGACCTGCGTTCCTGAACACTTACAAAGCATTCAATATGCTTTCTCCATGGATGGTAGGAAGAATTGGAAACGCAGGAGAGTCCGACAATTTCTTCACCAATGTAAATACGCCGGATCAGGCATATTGCAATGCGAATGGTATAGATTATCAACCCTGTGTATTGCCCGGTGATCTGCAGGAAAAACAACGCGCGCATGGCGACTTTATGTGGAGACAGTTTTATAATATGATCCGTGTAGGTTGCCAGGGAATTTATATCTCTATGTTTGACGAATACAATGAAGGTAACCAGATTGCAAAGACAGCAGAAAGTGCGGCCTTTGTTCCTGCAGGATCCGGTTTTGTTACGCTGGATGAAGATGGTGTAGCCTGCTCCGCTGATTATTATTTAAGATTGACAGGTGATGGTGGCAGGATGCTGAAAGGCCTGATCACCCTGACTGCTATCAGGCAAACGCCAACGGTACCTGGTGGTACGGCGAATAACCCGGTGGGAATGACGATCACTTTGAAAGGATCTAACAACCTGTATGTAAGTAGCGAAAACGGCACACAGGCAATGAATTGTAATCGCACGGCTGCCGGAGGCTGGGAACAGTTTTTGGTAGTTGATGCAGGAAATGGAAAGATTGCTTTGAAGTATGGTAATCTGTATGTCTCTTCTGAAAATGGATTACAGCCTATCACCTGTAATCGCACTGCGATTGGCGTGTGGGAACAGTTTGACTGGGTGACGAATGCAGATGGGAGTATTTCATTGAAAGGGAATAATGGAATGTATATTTCCAGTGAGGATGGGTTACAACCCATGACTTGTAACAGGGCAACCGCTGGAGGATGGGAGTCCTTCAAAATAAATATGTAAATTTAAAGACCCGCTTATTCTAATACATAAGCGGGTCTTTAAAAACATAAGCGGACCTTTAAAAAATTATGCAGGAATATATCAGCATGCGGATTGCTGTTCCGCCCACATGGGAACAGGTTTTCTCTCACTTTTACTATGCTGCGAATCTTAGCAGGGTTCCGGTGGAGAAGCATTTGTTACCTGCTTTTCAGTCTATCATGGTATTCAATTTTGGACCGCCGGTACCCTTGAAATATGGGAATGAGCAGTTCCAGGCCATTGAGAAAACACTCGTGCTTGGCCCGGTTAAACTGTCTATGAAATATACCATGCCTGCCGGGAGTAAGATATTGGTGGCGAATTTTAAAGATGATGCATTTTATCGTTTTTTTGGAAAACCTTTACAACATTATTTGACTGATCCGGATAAGTTAATTCAGACACATTGTTTTGCTGATCTTTGGCAGGAGTTGAATGTAATTGAAGATCCTGCTTTGCAGGTGGAGAAATTATTGGATTTTTCGGGGTTGTATCTTTGTGAGCGGGATCCGGCAGCAGCAAATATTATTGAGAATGGTTTTAATGATAACCCGAAACAAATTGCGGTGAAGACCGCGCAAAGTGAAAGAACGATACAGCTGAATTATAAAAAGTATTTAGGGTTCAGTTCGAAAGAGGTAAACAGGTATCAGCGGTTTCAAAAGGCCATCGGGATGCTGGTACCCGGAAAGACGCCGGATTGGTTTGAGGTGATAGAGGAATGCGGGTATTATGATCAGAGCCATCTGATTAAAGATTTTACGCATTATGTAGGCATATCGCCGCAGGTGTATTGGCAATTGCAGGATGTGATGTGTAGGGCGGGTAGCTAAAAATCCATCATTTTAACTCAATACAAAAAAAAGGCGCCACCTTTGCGATGACGCCCATCCTGAAACTGAAAAATATACTATTGCGCTGCTTTAATATTATTATTCGGCTCATGATCCGCATACCATTTCCCCAACGTCGTCAAATTTCCACCTGCATCTATCAAAGAAGACGGCCATAACCGTGCACTCGTTGGTGAACTGGAAAACCATGAATAACGCTGTACATAAGGCAATGAATCCAGCTTTGGTAATAAACGCTGCATAAAGCCCAGCACCTGGTCAGGGGTATACATATTTCCTTCTACAGTATTTGCATTGTCATCTACTGTAGCGAACTCGGTGATCCAGATAGGCTTATGGTACTTGTTGTACAAATCAGACAATACAGATACAAAATGTGTATCATCCAATCCTACATACATATGTACACAAATGAAATCTACACGATAATTCTTCACGATACAGGAATCGAGAAAATCGTATATCCATTTCTGTGTAGGCCATGCAGCAGCAGGACTACCCAGTGGTAAACCGATGCTTTCCAGTTTAGGCCAGAGTTCCAGGGCTTTTGCCACCGTCATGTTGGATTGGTCAGAAAGATCTGGTTCATTGAAACCAAGGATGTACTTAACTTTCCCCTGCGCTTTCAGGTTGTTGACATAAGCAATGTTTGCGTCTGTAACATTGCCTGAGCCCCAGAACATAGTTACAAATTCAGCATTTTGTGGTGCAACATCCAGGGGCGCATCTGTACCCCAGGTATAGAACCAGTTGGCTTTCAGTTTTACAATGTTTCCGTTCCAGGTACCGTCTGTGGTATAGGTGCTAAAGCAGGCACCTTTTTTACCGTTGTTCGTGCTGGTTGTTGTTGTGTCATCTTTCTTGCTGCAGGCAAAAAGCAGGGTGAGGGAAAGAATGAGAAGAGCATTGGTTTTCATAGATTAGGCTACTACAGTGAGTGATTAAAGGAACAAAATTAATAAAAGAAAATCTATATTTATAAAAGTTAAGTAGCCAATGATAATTCCAACCAAAACCCTTGTTTATTCCAACCTCGCCTCTTTCAACGTTTCATTCCCGGCCAAATCTACCGCCACAGCAACTACTTTGCCGCCTGATGGCAAACTCCCTGCCTTATAATACCAATCCACGCCATTCCTGCCTAAAACCGCCTTTCCACGTTCCAGCATAGTACCCGCCGCATCATGTACCCGTACTTCCACCTCTGCTACCCTGAATTCATCCTTTGCAGTTACCACCACATCTGTCTCTTCGAACCTGATCTGCTGTATCTCCGGAGATTTATAAGCATCCTTTACCGCCATATTATAAGCATTCTGGCCCGGTCCTGCCAGTGATTTATAATACGCTTTCAGTGCAGGATCTTTTATAATCGCCTGCGCATAAGCTGCTGCAATGGTCATCTTATACCTGGCTTCCAGCTGCTTCTTTGTCGGCTTTTTCTTTGACGGGCCACGTTTCTTGGCCATGATAATCTGGCCATTTCGTTCGTAAATAGTGAGTTGATCGCCGAGTGTACCACGGACGAGTTGGAGGAGTATGTTGTCCTTTACTAGCGCCATAACAAACAATTTTGAGGTTACATAGACAATATTATAACCTTCTACCGAACTATAGTGCAACTTCGTTACCAAATGAGTATTAATACTTCACTATAAGTGCACCTCAATATCGATTTGATATACAAGTGAGCTTTTAATGTACTTATGGTGTACTTATGGTGTACTTATGGAAATGAAGCTACGCTATAGGTTCACTATACCTTTGCTATACATTAAGGATATCTCATTTTAATCACTCCATTTCCAGTTTGTTATCTCGGGCATGTCTTCTAAATGCTCCCTTATATATGCATCATGCTCCGTTAATTTATTTTTAAACAAATCAATCACCGCATCCCCGTCCAAACCGGGCACCCGCCTGATCGCCTCCATCGCCAGATGATACCTGCTCATATTATTCAACACCACCATATCAAACGGTGTTGTCGTTGTTCCCTCTTCCATAAACCCTCTCACATGAAATCTTACCGGATCCGGCCTTCCATGCACCAGGTCATGTATGATCCTCACATACCCATGGAATGCAAATATCACTGGCTGTGTATCTGTAAATAAATCAGTGAACCGCTCCGACTCCATACCATGCGGATGACTTGCCTTTGGAGACAATGCCATCAGGTCAACCACATTCACCACCCTCACTTTCAACGATGGCAAATGCTTTCTCAACAACCACGCTGCCGCCACCGTTTCCAATGTAGGTACATCTCCCGCACAACCCAATACCACATCCGGCGCTCCATCATCACCATTCCCCGCCCATTCCCACACCGAAGCACCATGTGTACAATGCTGTATGGCCGAATCCATATCCAGCCACTGCAATTCTGGTTGCTTACCCGCTACAATCAGGTTTACATAATCACGACTGCGAAGACAATGATCCAATACTGACAATAAACAATTTGCATCCGGTGGTAAATAGATCCTGATCACATGGCTCTTCTTATTCACCACTGTATCTATAAACCCTGGCCCCTGATGACTATACCCATTATGATCCTGTCGCCAGCTATGTGATGTCAGTAAATAATTCAATGATGCCACCGGTTGCCGCCACGGCAATTCCCGGCAGGTCTTCAGCCACTTTGCATGCTGGTTGAACATAGAATCAATGATCGTTATGAACGCTTCATAACAGGGGAATATCCCATGTCTGCCTGAGAGCAGGTACCCCTCCAGCCATCCCTGACACAGGTGTTCACTCAATACTTCCATCACTTTTCCATCATGAGAAAGATGATCATCATCCGGCAGGATCGTCTCTGCCGTCATCCGGTTGGTTACTTCAAACACCGCTCCCAGCCTGTTTGAATTCGTTTCGTCCGGACAAAATAACCGGAAGTTGTTATTTGCTAAAAAAATATCTCTCAGTAACTTTCCTGCCTCTACTGTCGCCTCTCCCGTAGTCATTCCCGGTTTTACTACCGGCAATGCATACCTGCGAAAATCAGGCAGATGTAAATCCTCTAATAACTTGCCTCCATTTGCATATGGTATCGCACTCATGCGCTTCTCTCCTGATGGAGGCAGTTCTGCCAATGAATCAATCAATTTGCCATTCGCATCAAATAAAGTTGATGGATCATAGCTCCGTAACCATTCTTCTAATAATGCCAGTTGCGCAGGATCTTTTTTCACATCTGTCAATGGCACCTGGTGTGCTCTGAAGGTGCCTTCGATTGCTTTTCCTTTCCACTCCTTTGGCCCGGTCCACCCCTTTGGTGTACGCAGAATGATCATTGGCCAATGCTTCTCCTGCGAAGAATTTTGTATCGCCCTGATCTGTGCATATGCCAGATCTAAGGCCCCTGCCATCAAATTATGCATCTCCATCGGATCATCTCCCTCCACAAACAAAGCCTCATATCCATGCCCTGCAAATAAATCGGCCAATGCCCCATCAGACATCCTTGCCATCACTGTAGGTCCTGATATCTTATATCCATTCAGGTGCAGAATAGGCAACACCGCTCCATCTCTTTTGGGATTCAGAAATTCTATCGACTTCCAGCTACCTGCCAATGGGCCTGTCTCTGCTTCTCCATCTCCCACCACGCATACCGCTATCAGATCAGGATGATCAAACACGGCCCCAAAAGCATGTGCCAGCGAATACCCCAGCTCTCCACCCTCATGTATGGACCCGGGCGTATGTGCGCTCACGTGACTGGGTATACCTCCCGGTGTGGAGAACTGTCTGAAGAATAAATTCAACCCTGCCTCATCCTGTGTAATATGCGGATAGATCTCTGAATACGTACCTTCCAGGTATGTATTCGCGAGCAATGCCGGCGCACCATGTCCCGGGCCACAGATATAAATGATACTCGCCTCTGTTTGCCGGATCAGTCTATTCAGGTGTACATAAATAAAATTCAGGCCGGGCGAAGTGCCCCAATGCCCCAATAATCTGGGCTTAATATGTTCCGCTTTTAATGGTTCTTTTAATAACGGGTTTGCCTGTAAATATATCTGGCAGGCTGCCAGGTAATTTGTCGCTTCCCAATAACGATGTAGTAGTTCTAACATATTATATGAAGGTTTGCGTGTGTTGTGCAATCATTAGCTCTTCATTGGTTTTCATTACACGGACGGTAACCGTGCTTTCATTGGCTGATATAATTTTTGCTTTCTCTTCGTTGGCCATTACATTGATAACTATACCTAAAAATTCAAGTCCTTTACAAATGCGACTTCTGATCGTTGCAGCATGTTCGCCGATCCCTCCTGTAAATACCAAGGTATCTACTCCTCCTAATACCGCCGCCAGCGCTCCGATGTTTTTTCGTACATGATAGCAGAACATGAGAATCGCCTCTGCTGCCTGCGGATGCTTATCTTCCTGCTCCAGTAACTGCTGCACATCCCCACTTTCTTCTGACACCGCTTTTAATCCCGATGATTTATTCAGCATACGCGACAGCTCACTCCCCGTCATACCTTTCTCTTCTAACAGGTACAGCAGTACCCCGGGATCCAGATCGCCCGCCCTTGTGCTCATCATCAACCCTCCTATGGGTGTCATACCCATGGTGGTATCCACACTCCTGCCCTCCTGTATGGCGGCAAGACTAGCCCCATTGCCCAGATGCGCAATGATGACCCTATTCCCCGGTGACAATGGTTGTAACTGCTGCATAATGGATTCATAAGACAAGCCATGAAATCCATAGTGGATCACCCCCTCCTTCCACAATGCTCTTGGCAAAGGATAGTGCCGTGCTTCAAATGGCATATGCTGATGAAAAGCCGTATCAAAACATCCTACCTGCTTCACAGCTGGAAACGCCTCCTGCAATGCATGTATCACATCCAGCGAGGGCGGTATATGCAAAGGCGCCAAAGGAACCAGTTCTTTCAACGATTGTAAAACACCGTCATCCAGTATAACCGGGTCAAAATGCTTTTCACCACCCTGTACAATGCGATGGCCGATAATACGTACATCGTATGACCGGGCTTGCAACACCCTCACCACCTCCGCTGCTGCCTCCTTCATCGTCACCGCACCATGCTCATGCCTTTCGTCACCAATCTCTGTATAACCATCTGTTACATTACCCAATAAAAGCTGTTCCAGTTCTAAAGAATACAAAGCAAACTTCAAACTGGAAGATCCACAGTTCACCGTCAATATCGTTTCCATGGCAGAACATGTTATTTTCCCAAACGGGTATCCAAATCCACATCATCAGGATTCTCCACAACCGGCACTTCACGGTCTACAGAGTGCCCCATAATGGGGTTCAGGTAATTGTTGTATACGCCGAGCAATCCATCCACCACATTGTCAGGTCCTAAAATCGGGCTATAGGAAAATGCGTAGGAAATGTCTTCGTCATCCTCTTCTTTTTTCATGATGAAAAAACTACCTTTTATGAAGGAACCTGCATTTTCTGCCACCGCAGCTGTGGCCACAGGGGCTAACCGCATCCATTCATCCGCCCATATTTCAGATGCAGGACGCCCTAGTACGGAAGGATGTCCCTTGCCTGCAAATGGAATGAATGCATCGTTGTAAAGATGTATGAATTGCTCTCCCCACCAGATAAACATAGGTTGCACCGAAGTGAGCATAATACGTACAGCAGTGCGTAAATGAGGTGGCCATGTATCAGGAGTACCGACAATATTGTTTTCCCATTGATAGATGTGCATCAATTGTCCGGTCTCCCCACCATTCACAAATAATTCTTTTGGGTCCATGCGTATCTTTTACAATACCTACTCACTAATCATGCCTAAGGAATATGTTCACCTTTAATAATAATTAACATCTTATTAGTTATTTATTGAGTATTTTAGATAGTTCTTACTTTCATACACCACTCTTCTGCTCACCTTTAAATTTTAACCATATGAAACAGCAGCAGACAGTTTTAATCATTGATGATGACGCAGATGACAGGCTTTTTTTGACAGAAGCAATCACAGATGTTGTACCCGGATCACGCATGCATAGCTGTAACAGCGGTATAGAAGCCCTGGACCTGTTGAGTAAAAAGAAGATCGCCTTACCTGATTTTATTTTCCTTGACCTGAACATGCCTAAGATGAATGGAAAAGAATGCCTCGTGGAATTAAAAGGGCTCTTGCGCCAGACATTCACCAAGATTATTATTATGAGTACATCGGATATGAAACGGGATATCGACGATGCGCTCAAACTAGGTGCTCATGTATTCTTTACAAAACCCGGCACTTACACGGAACTGTGTAACCATGTCAAGAAGATCTTTTACTGTAAATCGGCTCCACTTAGTTTTGAACTGAAATAGGTAATTTTTCATTGAATTTGAAACTACAGTCACCTTGTAGCAACTCCATAGTTTCCCCTGGGAAACCAGGTGTCCGTTTTCCATTATCTTTTATTGTCCGATCTTTGCGGCACGAAAAAAAGGAGTAAACAATGGAATTCGGTATCAGCACTTTTGGAGAAGTTACACCAGATCATGTACCTGGCAAGGCGGTTAACGCTCATACCCGGATGCAGGAATTACTGGCAGAAGCCAGACTATCCGACGAAATCGGACTGGATGTATTTGCCGTTGGCGAACACCACCGGCCTGACTACATTATTTCTGCACCAGAGGTCGCACTGGGAGCTATTGCCGCGATTACTAAAAATATCCGTCTATCGAGTTCGGTAACGGTATTGAGTTCTGCCGATCCGGTGCGTACTTTCCAGAACTTTGCCACGCTGGACCTTATTTCCAATGGCAGGGCCGAAATTATGGCTGGCAGGGGTTCTTTTATTGAATCATTTCCCCTGTTTGGCTACCACTTGAATGACTATGATGAGCTTTTCATTGAAAAACTGGATATGCTCACCAAAATAAACAATAACGAAATAATCAGCTGGCAAGGCAAGTTCAGGGCACCTATCCGGGACAGAGGGGTCTATCCCCGTCCTTTTCAGTCAAAACTGCCTATCTGGCTCGCTATCGGGGGTACCCCTGCTTCTGCTGCCAGAGCTGGTAAAATGGGACTTGGAATGACCGTAGCCATCCTGGGAGGCCTACCCAAACAGTTCGTTAATATCGTAAAATTGTTCCGCCAGTCCGCCGCCGATGCCGGTCATGACCTGACCACTTTGCCACTGGCTATCAATTGCCACATGTATATCGGGGAAGACGGAGAAACCGCTGCCAATGAGTTCTGGCCAGTGTACGAAAAAATCATGAACCGTGTTGGGGAAGAAAGAGGCTGGCCCCCTATCACCCGTGCTCAGTTTGAGTACTTACGCTCTCCCGAAGGACCTCTTTTTGTGGGCAGCGTACAGGAAATAGTAGACAAGATTGTATACCAAAGCAAACTGTTTAATCATACCCGGTTCCTGGCCCAAATTCTCAAAGGAGATATATCACATGATAAGATATTGAATTCCATTGAGTTATTTGGCAGAAAAGTGTTGCCAGCTGCTCGTTCCCTATTGCAGACCGAACAGTAAATTTCAATACCAGTCATCCTGAAAATTCTTGGCAATAGACAGGGTTATATTTACATTTGCACCCTGTTAGGATCAACGCTATAAACCGGACTAAGCATGTATGACATTTGTTGTATAGGACATATCACATTAGATAAAGTAGTAACAACCCGCTCGGTGGTACATATGCCAGGTGGAACTTCCTTTTATTTTTCCAGTGCCATCCGGAATATGGATGTGAAATATGCGATGGTAACCGCACTCGCTGCCAAAGAGATCTACATCGCGGACGAGCTGAGAGCAAAAGGCACTGAAATCGTGGTACTGCCCAGTACCAACACCCTCTACTTCGAGAACATTTACTCTGAAAATCAGGATCATAGAACACAACGTGTAAGTCAGCTGGCAGATCCGTTCACCCCGGAACAACTGTCTGGTATGGATGCGCATTTCTTTCACCTCGGCCCACTGGTAGCGGATGATATTCCGGTATCCGTGATCAGGGAACTGGCAAAGAAGGGGAAAGTTTCCCTGGATGTGCAAGGATACCTGCGGAAGGTTGAAAATGAGCAGGTGATCCATATTGACTGGCCAGCAAAAAAAGAAGCCCTTCAATATATATCCATCCTGAAAGCCAATGAATCTGAAATGGAAGTGCTGACCGGTACAAACGATGTACGCAAAGGCGCGATCACTTTAGCTTCCTGGGGCGTGAAAGAGGTGATTATTACCCTCGGTAGCCGTGGTTCTGTGGTGTACAAGGACCAGACTTTCTACGATATTCCCGCTTATATCCCAACTACTTCCGTAGTAGATGCCACTGGGTGTGGCGATACTTACATGGCAGGTTACCTGTACCAGCGCTCGAAAAACGCAAATCCGCAGGATGCAGGAGAATTTGCTGCAGCCATGGCGACTTTAAAAATCGAAGGATCCGGACCATTTAGGGGTAATGCGGAAGATGTGACAAAGTTCCTTGCTGCTAATCACAGTTTTACATTTTCACTCACGGCTTAATAGCCTGTAAATAATTGATAGACAGACCCGTTTGCTATATTGGCAAACGGGTCTTTTTTTCGTAATAAAATCCCTGTTTACAGTGAGGTTATACATTGTGATATTATTTAAATTCGCCTTAATAACCGGATTCATCTATTAATCTGGCACAATTTTGCAGGTCTATATCCAGATGAATTTAAAAATTACGACCATGAAACAGATATTTCTAGCTTTAGCAACATCAGCCGTATTATTCGCATGTCACAACTCAGCAGATCAAGCGGCTATCGAAGCAGCCAAACAAGAGGCTGTGGATTCAGTAACGACAGCAAACGCCATCAGGCAACAGGTCATTGACTCTGTGAACGATGCAAAGGCTGCCGCACGTGAGCATCATGCCGCCGTAGCAGCTCAGAACAATAGCAGCTCGTCTGCTTCTGCAAGTACAAACACCGCTACTACAACGACTACCACTAAGAAAAAAGGTTGGAGTCATACCGCGAAAGGTGCCGTAGTAGGTGCAGGTGCGGGTGCCATCACCGGTGCGATCGTTAACCCGGATCACGTGAAAGGTGCTGCCATCGGTACAATCATCGGCGCTGGTGTAGGTGCAGGTACAGGTGCGATCGTGGACCACTCCAAGAAGAAAAAAGCGGCTAATCAATAATAGAGAATAAGACATTTTGATCCCGGCTACAGCAATGTGGCCGGGATTTTTTTTATCTTTATCTCCTATGCAACTATCTTTTCGTACATCCCTGCTTTTTACATTCATTTTTCTTGGCTTCAAGGCCCTCCCGACGGTAGGCCAGGACAAACAAGCCATTGACGACCTGGTGAAAAGAATCATGCGATCACAGGCCATGCATTTTCAAACCCGCTTTATTCCACAGGAAAAGGGGCACGATGTGTTTGAACTGGAATCGCAGGGCAATACCATCCTCCTAAGAGGTAGCAATGGTCTGAGTATAGCTAGTGCGCTCAATTACTATCTGAAAAATTATGCGCATTGCGATATCAGTTGGAACGGTACCAATATGGACCTGCCAAATCCATTGCCAAAGGTGCCCACGAAAGTGCATAAACGAACCCCTTATCAATATCGTTATTACCTGAACTATTGTACGTTCAACTATACCATCAGCTGGTGGAACTGGGAGCGCTGGCAATGGGAGATTGACTGGATGGCGCTGAATGGGGTGAATATGCCACTGGCACTGACAGGCCAGAACTCAGTGTGGAGCCGCGTGTACAAGAAAATGGGATTCACAGAGAATGACCTGAATAGTTTCTTTAGCGGACCTTGTTTCTTTAACTGGTTCTGGATGGGAAACCTGGATGGATGGGGCGGTCCGCTGCCACAGCAGTTTATGAAAGACCAGGAAGACCTGCAGAAAAAAATTCTTGCACGCGAAAGATCATTGGGTATGAAGCCTGTATTGCCTGCATTTACAGGGCATGTACCACCTGCGTTCAAGAAAAAATTCCCGAATGCAAAGGTGAAGAAAACCAACTGGGATGCGGGTTTTGATGATGTATATATTTTAGAACCGGAAGATCCGATGTTCTCAAAGATCGGGCAGGAATTTATTGAAGAAGAGACAAGGACTTTTGGTACTGACCATTTTTACTCTTCTGATACTTTTAATGAGAACTTACCCCCTACCAACGATTCTACTTACCTGCATACAATTAGTAAGAAGATCTTCCAGGCCATGACAGAAGCAGATCCTAAGGCGATCTGGGTGATGCAGGGATGGATGTTCCACTATCAGAAAGACTTCTGGCATCCGGCACAGATCAGGGCTTTGCTCACGGCAGCGCCGGATGACAGGATGATTGTGCTCGATCTGTTTAGTGATAACTTCCCTGTGTGGAACAGAACGAATGCTTATTATGGTAAGCAATGGATCTGGTGTATGCTGCAGAACTTTGGTGGTAATATTGGGATGTATGGCAGGATGGATCATGTAGCGCGCGATCCGGCAAATGCCCTGCATGACTCTACAGCGGGAAACCTGGTAGGAATTGGTTGTACACCGGAAGCGATAGAACAGAATCCTGCGATGTACGCATTGATGATGGATAATGTGTGGAATGATCAGCCGATAGAGCTGGATAGCTGGTTAAAAGCGTATGCGTGGCGCCGTTATGGCAGGCAGAATGCAGATGCAGAAGCGGCATGGGCGATCTTACGCAAAACAGTGTATGATGGTGGGTTGACGGAAGGTACGCCAGAGAGTATTCTGACTGGCAGACCTACATTTGATACCGTGGCACATCGCACCTTGACACATTTGAATTATGCTCCGGGCAATTTGTTGCCGGCATGGGATCATTTGATTACAGCGGCAGATGTGTTGAAAGGGAGTGATGGATTTAGATATGATATTGTAGATGTGACAAGACAGGTGTTGGCGAACTATGCGGATTCTTTGCAACAGCAGGTGGCAAAGGCTTATAAGGCAAAGGATGGCGAACGCTTTAAGAAATATAGTGCGGAGTTTTTGGTGTTGCTGGATGATATGGATCGTTTGCTGGCGACAAGGAAAGATTTCCTGTTGGGCAGATGGCTGGCGGATGCGAAGAGCTGGGGAACGAATCAGCAGGAAAAAGCACTGTATGAAATGAATGCGAGGGATTTGATTACGTTGTGGGGAGATAAGAAGAGTCCATTGCATGAGTATAGCTCAAGACAGTGGTCAGGGTTGGTGAAGAATTTTTATGCGGCAAGGTGGAAGCAATTTTTTGAGTATGCAGGAGAGAGTTTGAAGACAGGTCAGGAAATGGATTTGAAAGGGTTCGAGGAGAAGATGCAGGATTGGGAATGGAATTGGGTGAATGCGAAGGAGGTGTACCCGGTGGTGACGAGTGGTGATGCGGTTGGAGTGGCAAAGGAGATGCATCATAAATATCGGGAAGTGCTTAAAAAAGTATATTAGCAAATAAAAATGTTCTAGCAAATAAAAAAGCTTTTGCCAAAGGCAAAAGCTTTTTTATTTGTGCAAGGCCTGCGGCCGGCTTTGAATGAAGCGATTCTGGCTTCAAGGAAAGCACTTATGTCTTTGACTAAAGCGTTTCTTTTAGCCCTATATTTTACCAGTAGCCAGTAATGATTTTATTTTTTCTAACTGCTCTGGAGTAGTATACTCTACAAAAATCTTCAGGTCAAAACAACCGTAGTTTTTAAAGACAGTTATAGTAGTTGTACCTCTGGCTGTTTTGGCAGAAGCGCCTTTCAGGTGTTCGGAGCCGATAGTGAGTTCTCCGTTTTCTTCTCCTTTAGGTTGTACATCAGTCAGTGCGAAGCCGATGGTAGCACCGGCACCTTCTTCGGGATTCACGTCGCGGATGGTGAAGAGAGCACCTTTGTTGGCCTGAGCATCTGCAAGGGTCAGGGTCTTTTGACGGACCATATCTTCTGGTGCATTTTTACTCAGGGGAACGTAGTACTGGATTCTTCCTAAGGAAGTTTGTAAGTACCATTCGTTGGGCAGGTTTAAGGAGAAACCCAGTTCTTTGTTTTCATACTTCCAGTTACCATCGAAGTGACTGGAAAGAACGCCGGTGGAAATGGCGGTAGTTTTCGTACAGCTACTACCACATCCCGTCCCTATCAGACAGGTGATAATAGCTGCCAATAACAGGAATTTTGCCTTTGGCATAGGGTGTCATTTTTGGTTTTATAGCACGGGAATATTCCCAATATATTATTAAGTAGTTATTTCATCAGGTAAGAAATTTTGGCTTATGGCATAGGATTATCCAATGCATGAATACTTAGTTTTTCAACAGGATCAGATAAAATTTTGGTTTATGGCAAAGGAGTATCTCCAATGCATGTAAAATTAGTTTTTCATTTGGATTCGGTAAAATTTTGGTTTATAGTACAGGAATCTCTCCAATACATTTACAATCAGTTATTTCAATAGGATCAGAAAAAATTTTCGCTTGCTGAATATAGCCTTTGAAAATACGGGTTCCGGGAAATTCTTCATTACGTCCTAACGTCCATTTATTCCCTACGGACAGGTTAACTGGCGTGTCCAGTTTTGTCTCCCCTTTCAAAACGCCGTCGATATATAACTTAAGCCCCTGTTTATCACATACTCCGGCAATATGATGCCAGTGGTTCAACCAATGTTCCGGCAAAGGTACGGTAATATCTCCCCTGCCCCAACCCCCAGCAAAAAAACTTAACATTCTGCCGTCAGTAATCTGAAGAACGTGGGTGTCTCCTTTGGAGAATACATCGACAAGACCGGGGGTTTGTTCTGTTGGGTAAATCCAGGCCATCATCGTGAGCGTGGTACCTAATTCATCGAGAGAACGGGCGTTTGGGACCTCGATGTAGTAGTCAGGGCCAAAGAGAGGGTTTGCAGCTTTGGAAGAACTGCCGGAGGCAGAAGTGCTTTGAGAATTTTCAGCGGCTACCGTATTGCCAGAGGCAGTAACATGCTGTGATTTTTCAGTAATAATATTCTGACCACTGGCAGTTCCTTCCTGCGAATTTTCAGATATAATTACCTGACCATCATTCCCAAACCCTGACACATCCTTCGTCCCTTCCAAAGCCAATAACAAAGATTCCATTGGATCCTTATACACCTTACATCTCTCCCTGATCCCTCCAATACTCACCGTCTGCCAACCAATCATGGTCGCCTTTAACTGACAGGTCACTACCTTTTGCTCTCCCGGCTCCAATGTAAGTTTAGCTGTATAAAACGCTTTGCCATTCAGATTCACGGGAATGGTAAAAGCCTTTTTAGTCCCTTGCTTATTCATCACAGCAAAGGCAATACGTTGCACACTATCCTTTTTAATCAATGGTTTTAATACCAGGTCAGAAATAACCGGCGCTACATTCACCAAAGGCACTTTGATCTGCACGCTTCGCTCCGCCTCCTCATTCAACTGCAATTTATTCTCCCCTGCTTTGTACAGGTATACCTGAATCGAATCGCGGAGCCTCGCCCCTTTGCCGATCAGGCAATTCTTTGATCCATATAGTTTACCATTTAGGGTCACATTGATCCTGTATACCCCGGCATCCCCATTGTTTATCATTGTAAACCCAATTGGAAAAGGTTGATCAGGCATAGCGACCGAATCCATACTTATCTCCGTCAGTCTGATGACAGTACGGTTGATATTGTCGCGGGTCACTACCGGCACAGTACCTGTTTCAAATTCCAAAGTACCACCCCGTTTGATAAACTCATGGGCCATATTCAGTCCCCGGTACTCCACACCATTCAGTCGCACCTGTTGTACATAAGGTGTATGCGTATCATTGTTTTTAATAGTCAGTACCTTCCCATCTTTCAGGTGGATCTTCATTTCACGGAAAGCAGGGATACCCAGTGCATACAGGGGTTTACCTGGTGCCACGGGGTACAATCCTATCGCACTGAAAATGTACCAGCTGGAAGTTGAACCCAGATCATCATTCCCTGGCAACCCACCGGGTGTATTTGAAAAACGATCCTGCATAATCTTTCTTACCCACAACTGCGTGAGATCTGGCCTGTTGGCATCGTTGAAAAGGTAAGGAACATGAAAAACGGTTTCATTGTCAAAGATGATATGTTGCTTTTCAAGCGCCGTATCCAACCGGAGAGAAAACAACTCATCTCCCCCCATCCTATTAATCAATTCACGGGGATGCTGTGGTACGAAGAAAGAATACACCCATTGATCACCTTCTTTATAACCGGTATTACCAGGATTGAGTTTGAACTTCTCTTTATTGCGTGGCAACAGGAATAACGAAGGGATGTGCAATAATTGTTGGAAGGCTAAGCTCCTGTCGTCACTCACTTTTGCATGCATTGCTTCTTTTGCAAACAGGTTCAGCGCCCAGTCATCGTAGGCATACTCTACGGTACGGGTCACGGATTCAGGATATATAGATGGTACATATCCCAGTTCGTGATAAGCCGGCATATCAGGTTGCAGGTAAGGTGTGTCATTGATGCTTTTTTGCATCGCCTTGTATACTTCTTCCTTATCCATCGGGATGCCTTTGAAATAGGCATCGGTAATGATAGGGATGGAATGATTGCCTGTCATGCTCTCTGTAGGCAAATGACCGGTGCTGTGATAAACGTCCAGCATAGAGCGGATCATGGCAGCCTGCAGGTCAGGATATAGTAGACTGAGTAATGGATGTAAAGTGCGGAAAGTATCCCATGGGGAAAAACCGCTGTATTTACCTTCATGCAGCCATGGTAGTAAGAGGGAGTGATAAAGGGCGGTGTAGAAAATAGCTTTACCTTTTTCATTGTCATCATTAATCTCAACCACTGATAATAGGTCGTTCCATTGCTTATAGGTAGCTGCTCTGACAGCATCAAAGGAACGCTGTTCCTTACCGATCCGTGCTTCAATAATGGTTGTACCTTTGGGAAATGTATAGACAGTGCCATTGGTTAAGACTTGCTGGTCAATGGGCTTTATGCTAAACTGAAGAGGGCTGCTTGTAAAGATGTGAGGTGTGCCCTTAGCTGAAAAGTTCGCAGGCTTGTCCTTTGAAGGGTTCGCAGGCTTGTGCTTAGCTGAAAGGTTCTTGGAATTGCTTTTATCAGGAAAGATCCCAGGTGTGCCCTTATCAGAAAAGGTAAACCTAAAAACCCCGCCATCAGGAGAGGCCGTCATTTCAATTAAAGTATGGTTATCTCTGAAAAGTACCCTGTAATAACCCGGTTCCGCATATTCGTCCTTGTGAGTAAACCGACGGCTATAGTGATCAGCATCAAATGGCTGGTTATCACCTACAGGCATTACAAATACGCTCCCCGCCGATCCACCGGGAAAACCACTATGGTGATCCATACAGGTGAAATAACAAATGGAGCTATCCTGAAAGTCATAGCCTTTAGCCCCCGTCCTTCTCGTCTCAGGGGTCAGTTGGTAATAACTGTGAGGAGCCACAGCACCGGGATAGCAGCCGCCTTCATTCCCCCATTTAGTCAGCACTGCACTTTTGGTCGTACCGATGAATGGGTTGACATATGCTACCGGAGATTTTACCTGGGCGCCAGCGGCGTTGGAAAATAAGATCAGTAGCAGGATGTGGCGGATGTTGGCTGAAAGATTCACTATGACGTTGTGGTTTGGGCGTAAAATATAAAAATTATACAACAGTGTGTGCAAAAAAGGACACATCTCTCAAAGAAATTGAGTACTGGTAGGCTCATCGGTGGAAATGCCGGATAGAATTGGGTATAGGTATTTTATTATAATGCATAAATGATTGTTGGCATAGTATTCGTCCCTATTCCGATATATATTATTTATTAATCCTTAAATTTTTTCACAATGGCAAAGTATTCAGGAAAAAGCGGCGAAAAAGTGGAGAAAGCAATGAAGGAAATGCATGAAGGAAAGTTGAAAAGCGGAAGGAGTGGCAAAAAAGTAACGAATCCAAAACAAGCAATAGCAATAGGATTGTCAGAAGCGAGAGAGGAAGGTGCGAAAGTGCCGACCAAGGCGGGTTCAACTTCTACTAAAAAGGCTACAACGACAAAAAAATCAACTGCTAAAAAGGCGACTTCCGCTAAAAAAACTACGGCTAAAAAAACCGCCGCCAGAAGAACTACTGCAAAACGTGCTACCAGCAGGAAGAAAGCAGCAGCACATGCATAAAAATAAAGGGATCAGCTATAGGATATTGCGTGAGCAATCAAGGTCTGTCTTAGCTGGTCCCTATACCTATTAAATGGCAGCTGCCATTTTCGCTTGTGCACGGGCGAAGGCTACACCCCAAAAGAATGCTGTCAGATTTATTTATTCAGATGCAAACTAAACGTACTCCCTTTCCCCTCTTCACTCAATACTGACAAAAAACCATTATTCTTCTGCGCAAACTCCTGACTAAGGCTCAACCCCAATCCTATCCCCTTCTCATTGCCCGTACCTGGCGTGGAATAGATATTATCCGCTGCAAAGATCTTCTCCTGAATATTGGCCGCAATCCCAACTCCAAAATCCGCCACTGAAATGATCACCTCATCACTCTTCTCTTCCATATTGATAACAATCGTAGCTTCCCTATAGCTAAACTTGATCGCATTGCTCAGTAGATTCCGGATAATCAGGCGTACATGCTCCTGATCTGCCTGAATGATACAGCTATACTGTGCAATATCATTTTGTAATTGGATATGCTTCTTTTGCAACTGGGGTTGTAAAAATGTAATTACCTCTTCTATCAAAACGACGAGATTAAAATGTACTGGCTGGGGCGCAATGCCTTTCATCTGGGTATAACACCATTGCAACAGACCATCCATATTCTCCTGCAGGTTCTTGGCCTGTAGTATGAGCAGTCGCGAGGAGTCGGCAAAGTCCTTGCCCGACAACATATCTTCCTGCAACAGATCCAGCATAAAAAATAGCGTATTGATGGGCGAACTCATATCATGAGCCAGAATTGAAATCAGTTTCTCGCGGGTCTTGTTAGCTACATTCAGTTGCCGGTTAGATTCTTCCAGCTCCTTTGTATATGCCATGATCTGCAACCTAAAATAATATAAACAGAACAATAACATGATAAGCCAGATGACCGCATTCATAATCCTCCTGGCCTCAGTAGCCTGGTGAATAACAGTAATTGGGGCCAAACGGTGCGTAACACCCAGCAGGATGGCGCTGAAAATGCCCAGGGCCAGCATCACCCATTTATTGTTCAGTAGTATCAGGGAAAGGCATACCACCAGCAACAGGTACAACTCCATGTTGTTGTTATATATCAATGCACTGGCAGACAACTGCAATGCACAGACAGGCATGGTGATCATCGGTCCCAGGTCGTACTTTTTCTTTTCATTGAAGTACACCATGCTGTACAGGCAGGCCATCGTGCATATATTGATCAATGCCAGCAGGTAATTGCCCAGGCAGGTATTGATCAAACTAAACATCAGGGAAACCGTACCGCCTACAACCCCGGCTATATTCACAGTTCTGATCTGACGGTTGCGTGCAATGCCATTTGCTTCGTGTACCCCGGTATTTAAAATTCGATTTATGAAATGGATGATGTTTGGGAAAACAACACGTTTAAGGTCTGTTTGTACATTATTCATTCATAACCACATTAAGTTAATTGGTGCTCTCGGAAACGCTTCGCAATTTATGTCAAAAAGTATTAATAATCAATCTATGAATTGCCCATTTCCGGACATATAATGTACCATAAGCGAACATATCCGACCCTTATCTTAGTATAATTGCTTAGTTTTCAATAAGGCCGGATACGGCATTTTCTTTGTCTGAACCAGGGTACCCAAACCCACTTTTATGCTATTGAACTACATCCTGATTGCCTGGCGGAATATGAAAAAGAACCGCTTTCATGCTATCCTGAACATTGCCGGGCTTGCTATAGGCATTGCTTTTACCGGTATGATCATGGCACATGTTTGGAACGAGCTGCAGGTAAATAAGGAACTCAAAAATGCAGACCGGCAGTATGTGATTAAAAGTAAGTGGAAGGACAAGAATATGGGTTTTGACCTGTCGACTTCCGGGGCCTTGCCCAAAGCACTGAAGGAACAATATCCCACCCTGGTAAAGAACTTTTACAGGTGGGACGGGGTGACGCTCACCGTTCATGGAAAGGAAAAAGACTTTAAGGAAGCCGTGCAGATCGGCGATACTACCCTGCTGGATATGTTTGGATTCAAAGTGTTGGCCGGTAATCCCACCAATGCGTTGTCTACGCCAACCTCCATGATCATGACAGAGCCGGTGGCAAAGAAATATTTCGGTACCGTGAATGCCATTGGCCAAACGGTTGAAATAGAAAATATGGCAGGACAAAAACAGCCTTTTATGCTGACAGCCGTGATCAGGGTAGCGCGCGATAACGGGGTGACGGACCTGATTTCCAACTACAGGAATGGAATTATTTTGCCCGAAAGTTCCATCAGCTACTTTGGACGGACGATCGATAACTGGAATAATATGTTTATCGTAGGGTATGTTGAATTGCAGCCAGGGGTAAATCCCAGTCAGTTAAATGGCCCTATTTCAAAACTATTAAAAGAGAATATCTCTCCGAATTTATATGCAAACCTAACGCCACAAGTCATTAATTTACGGGACAATTACCTGGAACAGAATAATGGATTAGTGAAAAGGATGTTGTTTACCCTGTCAGGTATCGGGCTGTTCATATTATTGATGGCAGTGATCAATTTTATCAATATATCTGTAAGCCGCGCCGGATCAAGGATGAAGGAGATTGGTATGAGAAAGGTAATGGGCGGAAGAAAACATCAGCTGGTATGGCAGTTTTTAATTGAGTCAATGATCATTGTTTGTATCTCAACCCTGCTGGCATTTGGCTGTTATTTGTTGTCAGGCCCCTTGTTTGCACAGCTGGTCGGTAAGCCATTGCCTGCGCTGAGTGAGTTCCCTGTCTATTTTGCGGAATACCTGTTATTATTTGTCGCGCTGATAGGATTGGCTGCTGGCCTATATCCGGCGTTTGTATTATCTGCCCTGCCATCATTAAGCAGCTTGAAAGGGAGTTTAAAGTCAGTAAAGGAAAATATACTATTAAGAAAGTCGCTGGTAGCGTTTCAGTTCTTTACGGCGGTGGTGGTCCTGATCGGAGCGTTTATTGTGACAAAGCAGGTACAGTTCTTTTTTAGTAAAGGGATTGGGTATGACAAAGAATTTGTGGTCAGTGCACAGGTACCGAGAGACTGGTCACCGGCGGGTGTGGCAAAGATGGAAGGCATCCGGAAACAACTGGCAGAAAGTCCAGTAGTAAAGGATGTAACGCTATCTTACGAGATCATGGATGGCAACAATGGTGGGAGTTTGAGTGTATTCCCGCTGGGTGCCGATGCCACTTCGGCGATCACCGCTTTTCAGTTGAGTACGGATAGGCACTTTGCAAATACGTTCCAGGTACCCATGGCAGCAGGTGTGTTTTTAGCCAGAGAAGGAATGCCAATAGATGTACATAAAATGGTGATCAACACCAGGCTGGCAGTGGCATTGGGATACAGGGACCCCGCTGATGCGGTAGGAAAACAGGTGAAATTTGCAGAGCTGACAGATACGTATACCATTGCCGGAGTGACAAAAGATTTTCATTTTGGGTCCATGCAGCAATCTATACAACCAATGGTAATTATCCCGGTAGAGGTGTTTAATATTTTCAGATATTTTTCGATCAAACTGAAAGGCGGAAATGTGCCAAAGGCTATTGAAACGCTGCACCGGCAATGGGCCGCACTGATGCCGGGAGCACCGTTTGAATATAAATTCATGGATGATAGTTTAGCCAAGATGTACCAGACGGAATTACAGTTGAAGAAGACGGCATATACAGCAACCGTGCTGGCTCTGGTAATTGTGTTGTTAGGCGTGATCGGGTTGGTGTCGCTGACGGTGCAGAAGCGTACGAGGGAAATGGGGATCCGCAAAGTACTGGGAGCTTCAGTAAATAGTATCATTAGTTTGTTTATAAAAGATTTTATGGCTGTAATGATAGTGGCGAGTGTAGTGGCTTGTCCGGTAGCATATTACCTGATGCAATATTGGTTGAATAGTTACGAATACCATGTAGAAATCACTGCTTTGCCAATCATGATGATCATCCTTTCATTAGGTATACTTACTAGTGTGATGATTGTGTTGCAGACATTGAAAGTGGCAGTAGCCAATCCGGTGAAGAGTTTGAAAGTAGAGTGATATAGATTTACATATTGTTTTTTGGGAAAGCCTCTGCATCTGCAGCGGCTTTTTTTGTTATACCATTAAATAAACATGTGCCATTTGTACTGGTGAGTCCCATGTGTGTCTCTACATTGAAAGGGTGGGTAGGGGTCCTGTTCTTAATGTATGTACCGTTTGTATTGGTGTTCATCAAAACGTCAAAAAGCGAGAATGAACCTGGCGGATGCAGCGCATTAACAAAAAGCAATATCTTTGCAGAACATATGTCGTCACAAACAACCGCAGAAAAAGCAAAGGAACTATTGCGATCGATGGGTGAGGTAAGGAATACCTTGCGTCAGTATATTTCCGTGCGTATCAGGGAAGAGGAGATGGATATTACCTTTGAACTGCTGGAGATCCTTGCTTATTTAAATAAGAAGGATGGGATCAATCAGCAGGAGATTGCGGATATTATGTTGAAGGATAAATCGAGTATGACCTATCAGATTGATGGGTTGGTGAAGCGGGATCTGGTAAAGAGAATGGAGGATGAAAATGACCGGCGGAATAAACTGATATTTCTCACGGAGAAAGGAAAGGATTTGCAGCAGACTATGCAGGGTTGGGTAGCGGGGTTGTATGATAAATCAATGGAGGGGATTGATGCCGGAACGATAGATATGGCGCTGGCAATGGTGCAGAAGATGCATACGAACCTGAATCGTAAATAAGGAAATTCTGAGATCAGCAACATAAAACGCTTATGTCTTTTTCGACATAAGCGTTTTTGTTTTATGATCATAATTGCCACACTTTAAGGGTTTTTACTTTTATATTTCCCCCTTTTGCAAATATGGATACTTCATGCTCCTCTTTAGGAGGGTATACCAGAAACGTAATCACCTGTGCACCTCCATTTACAAATACTTCTACCGAAGATTTATCCTGCAAAACCTGTAATCTCACATTTCCTTTTGGTACAGGCAGTGTTTTCTTTCCGTCTTTCCAGGCTATTACTAATTGCCCCTGCTGGCAAGTAATTTCTGCCTGGGGCAATTTTACGCCATAAGCAGTAGCGGTACCTTCTCCGAAGGTGACATCTATCCAGTTCGTATTATTTTTAAACTGCTCTAATTTAAAAGGCTGGTCACTGACCACAAGGTTCTGTTTTTCCAGGTTACCTGCAGGTAGTTTAATCACCTTCGCAGGTTGCTGGAATAACCGCACGCCCTGGGGAGTTGTTTTCAATGCAAGATCTCTTGGAATAGACATCTGCCCTGTCCATGGATACGCCGGCTGGTTGGAAGGCATGAGCCATCCTATCATCGTCTTTCTGCCATCAGGCAGGTTATTATATGGAATGGCGGCATAAAATGTAGGACCATAGTCGACAAATTGTTGATGCGCGGCATCATGATCATTTTTGAATTCCTTTCCGTCAAAGTCACCGGTGAAATACTGTAAGCCGGTTTCCCCGTCCTGATTGCCGGAGGAAACCATCAGTAACCATTTAGTTTTTTTAGGATCTCCATCTACATACATCGGAGTCAGAGACGGGCACTCCCATATCTTGCGGGTATCGCCCTGATTCCCAAATTCACTGAGCAATGTCCAATGTTTCAGGTCAGTAGATGTATAAAACTGCACCATTTTCTCATTGGGTAGTGCCACTGTCATCAACCAGTGTTTTTCCTTTTCCAGCCAGATGACATTCGGGTCACGGAAATCCTTTTTATGCAGGTCGATTACCGGGTTGCCCGCATACTGCTGGTAGGTCAATCCTCCGTCATTGCTATAGGCGATGAACTGGGATTCCTTTTGCTGGGTAGGCTGGTCGGCGGTGTAAATAGCCACGATGGCGTTTTTGCCAAAACCGCTGGTATTGGCTTTGTCCAGCACAGCCGAACCTGAGAAGATCAAGGTGGTGGTATCAGGTTTTACCATCTCCGGAATGGCTACCGGCAGGTGGTTCCAGTGCAGGAGGTCTTTGCTTACGGCATGCCCCCAGCTCATATGTCCCCATTTGGTGTCATATGGATTGTACTGGTAATAAAGATGATATTGACCGTTAATATATATCAGGCCGTTAGGATCATTGATCCAGTTTTTGGCAGCCGTAAAGTGATAGACAGGACGCTGGGTAGTATCTACCTGAGCCTGGGTGGCAATGGGCAACAGCCAGCATAATAAATGGTATAATTTCATAACGGGCTACAGTTTAAACGATTGTTAAGTTAAACATTGTTTAACTTTTTTACATGAAAAAATTGTTGAGACAGGCTAAAAATAATGTAAATTTATATAGAAGATTCCACTGATTGTTTACAGCTGTTTTAACGATTGAAATCATATTCCTCCGCAAGCTTTTTGCTTAAATTTATTACAACGTATAAGGCTGAAGCCTTCATTGAATGATCAAAATTTTGTATTATGAAAACGATGCTTATTCCCGTTGATTTCACGGCTACAACTGAAAATACGATTCGTTTTGCAAGTGAGTGGGCACACCGGTTTGGGTACGATCGGATTATTTTGTTAAAGACCTTTTATGATACAGTTTTTGACAATATTGCAGTATCTGCGGAGTATGCGCCAGTAAGCCAGGATTTCAGGTGGCAGGAACGGAAAGAGAGTACGGAGAAACTGGATCATATGGCGGATGAGCTCAGTGCCAGGATGGAAGACGATATGGCGGTATTGACGGCGGTGAGTGAGGTGCCTTTGTTACGGGCTATTAATGAAACGATCAGAGCGGAAAGTGTGGATATGGTGCTGTTGGGTAGTGATAGTTGCCAGTCAACTAGTAATAGTTTTATAGCGGGGAATATAATCAGTATAGCAAAGATTTCTCCTGTTCGGGTATTGGTGGTGCCTTCTCATTATAGTTTCCGTCCTATCAATGATGTATTGCTGCCTTGTGATTACAGGATGATGGGAAACCTGGCGAAGCTGAATGACCCGAAGGATTCTGCGATGGCGAAGGAAATATACTTACATGTGCTGAATGTAGATGCAAAAGAGCGTTATATAAACCCGGATGAGAATTTTAAGGACCTGGAGGCGCATTTGCATAGTTATCTGCAGAATTTTAAGCATGATATTAATTATAGTAATGAGAAGAATATTATTGATGGGATTATAAAGTATACGAATGTGAATGATTTTCAGTTGATCATTTCATTGCCGGGGAAACATAGTTTCTTATATTATTTGACGAATAAGAGTATTAGTGAGGCGATATGCAGGAATGCGAAGGTGCCGGTGCTGATATTGAAATGAGCGTATTGAATTTGCTGATATTAAAAATACAAATTTTGCAGTAAACCATTACTGAAATAAGCCAAAAATAAAAAGGTGTACCGAATAAATCGATACACCTTTTTTTTGTAGCTATTTCTAATTCTAAAACACCCTTGGATTAGCCATTCTCGCTTTGAAACCGGGGAAAGTATACCCTACTGATACTTCATGTGTACCACTGCTATACCCATTCAATGGGCCGGTAGTAATATCATAGGCATACCCTACCCTCATATTCGGCACCGGGAAAAGCTCGATGGCGGCTACTACAGAGTTGCTGTAGGTCAGCGCGCTTTGTAAATAACCTTTATCATACAGGTTCACCCTGGTACGATAAGAGCCTCCCAGCCAGAGAATGTCCTTGTAGAGGATAAATGTATTTAAGTCCAGACTGGTCGGACCACCTAAATCATCTTTCAGAAGAAAAGACGGCTTTAACTGGAAGTCTTCATTCAGTGGCAACAAACCACCTGCGGTGAGGTAGTAGTGCATTTTTGATTGTGGTACCAGTTTATACTTACCGCTTTTCAGGTAGTTAATGATCATATTATCAACCGAGAAACCAGCAAAGAAGCGGTCGTTGGAGAAGTAGACCCCTGCCCTTGCATCTGGCGACACCGTGCGCTGAACACCTGCCGGCATATTGGTTTCAGGATCATTGGTGACGAGTTCCGAAGTATTGATGCTCTTTTGCAAAATTCCGAAACTTACACCGAAAGCCAGCCTTGAGCTTCCGTCGGGATTCAGACGGATACGGTAGGCATAGCTACCGTATCCTCCCAGGGTGCTCTGTGCACCCAGTTTGTCGCTGGTGACCTGGAAGGCCAGACCAACGTTATCACTTGCTACAGCAGCATCTACAGCTATTGAGAATGTACGGGGAGCACCGCGGATACCGGTCCACTGACTGCGATAAAAGCTATGCGCGTTCAGTTGCTCCTTGTAGCCGGCATATGCGGGATTGATATAGATCCCGTTAAACATATACTGGCTGTACTGTGCATCCTGCTGGGCTTTCAGTGTCAATGACCCTGCGAATAATAAGCCTGCAATTAAAAATATCTTTTTCATGGTTTTCAGCGCTAATCACATTAATTGTTAAAGTTCCTTACCAGTGTAGTGTATCCTTTGATCACTTCCCATCCTGAACTAGCTGTGCGTTTGATTCGCAGCAGGTAGAAATAAGTCCCTTCGTTCAAGCCATCTCCTTTCCATGTATTCTGGTAGTTCTTTTGTCTGAAGACTTCATTACCCCAACGGTTTACGATGATCAGTTCAGTTTCAGCGTACTGGCTGAGGCCCCTGATTTCGAATACATCGTTCTGCCCATCGCCGTTCGGTGTGAACAGGGTTGGTACGGTGATCTCTGCGAATGAGGTAGAGATCCTGACAGTAGCGGTGTTGGTAGTTTTACCATCAGCGGTTGTCACTGTATAAGTGAAGGAGTCTTCACCGGTGTAACCTGTAGCAGGTGTGTAGGTGATGATACCGTTGCTGTTTACGACTACTGAACCGTGGGTAGGTTGATCTATGATAGTTACAGTACCCGGATCGAAGGTCGAAGTACCTGCGCTGTCGTTGGCGAGGACGTCGATGTCGAGTGGTGTGTTGGCGACTACTGTTACGCTGTCGTTAACGGCAATCGGGTTGTTGGAGGTGTCAGGTGTTACGGTAACGGTGACTGTCACCTCGGTAGTACCGCCTTTGCCATCGTCTACGATAACGGTGAAGGTGTCATCGCCGGTGTAGCCTGGTGTTGGTGTGTAAGTGTATGTACCGTCAGGATTTACTACTACAGAGCCGTGGGTTGGATCGTCGCCTTTGGTGAAGGTGAGTGGATCGCCGTCTGGATCGGTAGCGGTGATGGTGCCAGTGGCTGGGTTGTCCTGCTCAGTGGTGATGGTTTGGTCACCGGTTATTACTGGATCGTGATTGACTGGATTTACAGTAACTGTCACGGTGATTTCGGTAGTACCACCTTTGCCATCGTCTACGATAACGGTGAAGGTGTCATCGCCGGTGTAGCCTGGTGTTGGTGTATAAGTATATGTACCGTCAGTATTTACTACTACGGAGCCGTGGGTTGGATCGTCACCTTTGGTGAAGGTGAGTGGATCGCCGTCTGGATCGGTAGCGGTGATGGTGCCAGTAGCTGGTTTGTCTTGCTCAGTGGTGATGGTTTGGCCACCGGTTACTATTGGATCGTGATTGACTGGATTTACAGTAACGGTAACAGTGATTTCGGTAGAGCCACTATTGCCATCGCTAACGATAACAGTGAAGGTATCGTTGCCGGTGAACCCGGTAGATGGTGTGTAAGTGTAGGTACCGTCAGGATTTACAACTACGGAGCCATTTGATGGATCAACACCTTTGCTGTAAGTCAGCGGATCGCCATCTACATCAGTAGTGGTTACACTGCTGGTCAGTGGAGTGTCTTCATTTGTTTGTTCAGTGGTGTTTGAGCCAGATGGATCATCGTTTACAGGATTGACAGTGATGTCAATACTGATAGTGCTAGTGCCACCATTGCCATCGCTTACTGTTACTGTAAAGCTATCAGGACCATTATAATTAGTGGTAGGAGTATAAGTATATGTACCATCATTATTTACCACTACTGAACCATGTCCTGGATCAGTAGCCTTGGTATAAGTCAGCACATCGCCATCTACATCAGTACCGGTTACCTGACTGGTCAAAGCAACATCTTCATCCGTTTCTTCTGTAAAGGTACCTCCTACTGGTGCATTATTTACAGCGTGTACTGTGATATTGACTGTAATTGTAGCAGTTTCTGTTCCATCGCTTACTGTTACTGTGAAGCTATCAGGACCATTATAATTAGTGGCAGGAGTGTAAGTATATGTGCCATCACTATTTACTACTACTGAACCATGTGATGGATCGGTTGCCTTGGTATAAGTCAGCACATCGCCATCTACATCGGTGCCGGTTACCTGACTGGTCAAAGCAACATCTTCATCCGTCTCCTCTGTAAACGTACCTCCAACAGGCGCATCATTTACAGGATGTACTGTGATGTTGACTGTAATTGTAGCAGTTTCTGTTCCATCACTTACTGTTACTGTGAAGCTATCTGCACCATTATAATTAGTAGCAGGAATATAAGTATATGTACCATCACTATTTACTACTACTGAACCATGTGATGGATCGGTAGCCTTGGTATAAGTCAGCATATCGCCATCTACATCGGTGCCGGTTACCTGACTGGTCAAAGCAACATCTTCATCCGTTTCTTCAGTAAAGGTGCCTCCTACTGGTGAGTCATTTACAGCGTGTACTGTGATATTTACTGTAATTGTACTTGTCCCACCATTACCATCGCTTACTGTTACTGTGAAGCTATCAGGACCATTATAATTAGTAGCAGGAGTATAAGTATATGTACCATCACTATTTACTACTACTGAACCATGTGATGGATCGGTAGCCTTGGTATAAGTCAGCACATCGCCATCTACATCAGTACCGGTTACCTGACTGGTCAAAGCAACATCTTCATCCGTTTCCTCAGTAAAGGTGCCTCCTACTGGTGCGTCATTTACCGGATGTACTGTGATATTAACTGTGATTGTTGCAGTCGCTGTTCCATCACTTACTGTTACTGTGAAGCTATCAGGACCATTATAATTTGTAGCTGGTGTGTAAGTATATGTGCCATCGCTATTCACCACTACTGAACCATGTCCTGGATCGGTAGCCTTGGTATAAGTCAGCACATCGCCATCTACATCGGTGCCGGTTACCTGACTGGTCAAAGCAACATCTTCATCCGTCTCCTCTGTAAACGTACCTCCTACAGGCGCATCATTTACAGCGTGTACTGTGATATTTACCGTAATTGTACCTGTCCCACCATTACCATCACTTACCGTTACTGTGAAGCTATCAGGACCATTATAATTTGTAGCTGGTGTGTAAGTATATGTACCATCACTATTTACCACTACTGAACCATGTCCTGGATCGGTAGCCTTGGTATAAGTCAGCACATCGCCATCTACATCGGTGCCGGTTACCTGACTGGTCAAAGCAACATCTTCATCCGTCTCCTCTGTAAACGGACCTCCAACAGGCGCATCATTTACAGGATGTACTGTGATGTTGACTGTAATTGTAGCAGTTTCTGTTCCATCACTTACTGTTACTGTGAAGCTATCCGTACCATTATAATTAGTAGCAGGAGTGTAAGTATATGTACCGTCACTATTAACTACTACTGAACCATGTGATGGATCGGTAGCCTTAGTATAAGTCAGTACATCGCCATCTACATCAGTACCGGTTACCTGACTGGTCAAAGCTACATCTTCATCCGTCTCTTCAGTAAACGTACCACCTACTGGTGCGTCATTTACCGGATGTACTGTGATATTAACTGTGATTGTTGCAGTCGCTGTTCCATCACTTACTGTTACTGTGAAGCTATCAGGACCATTATAATTTGTAGCTGGTGTGTAAGTATATGTACCATCACTATTTACCACTACTGAACCATGTCCTGGATCGGTAGCCTTAGTATAAGTCAGTACATCGCCATCTACATCAGTACCGGTTACCTGACTGGTCAAAGCAACATCTTCATCCGTCTCTTCAGTAAACGTACCTCCAACAGGCGCATCATTTACAGGATGTACTGTAATGTTGACTGTAATTGTACCTGTCCCACCATTACCATCACTTAAAGCAATTGTGAAACTATCCGGGCCATTATAATTAGTAGCCGGTGTATAAGTATAAGTACCATCGCTATTCACTACAACCGTGCCATGTGCAGGATCAGTTCCTTTTGAATATATCACCGCATCACCATCCACATCCGTAGCAGTTACCTGACCATTCAATGCCACATCCTCATTCGTCTCTTCATTCGTATCCGGACCAGATGGATTATCATTCACCGGATTAATAGTGATATTTACCGTAATCGTCGCAGTGCCACCATTACCATCACTTACCAGGACCGTGAAACCATCTGTTCCATTATAATTAGCAGTCGGAACATATGTATAAGTACCGTCTGTATTCACCGTCACCGTACCATGCGCAGGATCAGTGCCTTTGGTATATGTCAGGCCATCACCATCTGCATCTGTCGTACTTACACTGCTGTCCAACGTAACATCTTCATTAATCGTATTATTTACAGTTGCATCTACAGGATTATGATTCACCTTCTTCACAGTAATATTTACTGTAATGGTTGAACTACCTCCATGACCATCACTCACCGTCACTGTAAACGCATCTGTACCGATATAACCTGTAGTCGGTATATATTGATATGTACCATCACTATTCACCGTCACCGTACCATGAGAAGGATTAGTCAATAAAGTAAATGTAACCGCATCCCCATCCAGATCTGTAGCCGTTACGTTACTATCCAGCTCAGTATCCTGATTTGTTTCTTCATTCGTATCAGGTCCCGTCGGCGCATCATTCACAGCTGTAATACCCAGGGAAATCGTACCCGTAGCCGTCATCGTACCACCACTTCCGGTATTCCCATTATCAGAAATAGTCACCGTAATTACCTCTGAAGCCGGAGGCGTATGTGAAGCAGAATAGGTCAGGTTACCACCCGAGATATAACTAGTGATGGCAGACAATGTACCTGACAATGTAATACTTCCACCAGTTCCCGTCACCGTCACACCCGCTACTGTAGCAGTATTGAACCAACCAGTCGGCACAGTAAAGGTCGCTGTTACTGTACCCGTACCCGCATCCACATCTGCAAAAGATACATCTTTCAATGAAGCAGGCGTATCTTCTGTCACCGCCAGGCCCGTAGGCAGGGAAATAGTCGGTGCATCATTGACAGGTGTAATATTAATCGTCATAGTCGCTGCTGTGGTTGCATAAGATGTACCATCAGAACCATTCCACTGGAATGATGTCGTACCATTCCAATTTGCTGTCGGCGTAAATACAATCTTAGACAGATCAGCCGCTGCTATTTCCTGTCCTGCAGTAATAATGACACCGTTCAGTTTGAAGCTGCCATTCTGTGGCAAGCTTACTATCTTGATCTTTGACAATGCCGTTCCGTCAGGATCTGTATATACACTGGTAAAGTTCGCTGCTGTAAAAGTTAATGGATTATCTTCTGCCGCTGATACACTATTATCCGATACAGCCGGCAGGTTGTTCACCACCGCCGATACCGTGAATGTATATGTAGCACGATCCGTATTACTATCATTATTCGTGATCGTAATTACGGCTGTGTAAGTACCAATCGCATGTGATGCAGGATTGAAGGTCACGGTAAAACCAAGACCCGAACCACTTGTGATCGATGTACCAGTAGGCTGTGAAGTCACACTAAAACCAGCATCTCCACTGATTGCCACAATCGGAGAACCCGTCAGTGTGATCGTACCTGTACCTATGTTCTGTACAATAAAGGTATTACTCACAGACCCATCTGTTGGCGTCAACACGCCGTAGTAAGTACCATCGGTTGCGGAAGTCGTCGTCTTGTTGTCTGCAATGGAAGAACCATTACCTGTTACATTGACTCTTGGAGATGTTAAGATATAGATACTAGTGGTTGACGAAGGCCCCGTTTCTTTACCATCATTCAATGCGATCGTGATGGTACGGGTCGTAGTCGTTGGCGAAGCCTTTGTATTCATGTACTGAATCAGCTTCAACGCCTCTGCATAATCAGCAGCAGATGCCACACCAGATAAGGTTATCGTTGTTGTATTTGCACCGGAAATGGTAATGCCTGAAGGCAGTGTTCCATTCAGTATCAGGTATTCTGATGTACCATCCAGGTTATTCGTCAATGTGATCGTCGCGCTGGAAATATTATCACCATCCGGATCTGTCACCGTTACATCATTGTCAGTCACATTGGCACCAGTCGTACTACCCGCGGCAAAGTAATTGATATAATTCTTTGTGGTGGCGCCAGAACTGCTATCTGCATCCAGGTTTACCACCGGACAGTTATTCACCGCAATCTGAGCAGTGATCAGGTTATTGTCGTAATAACATTCTTTATAAGTACTGTTCTGATTCGCCAGGCTCGATAATGTGAAAGGTGTACCTACTGCATGCCCTACTCCACCACTTACAAATGAACCATTATCATTCAGTATCATCGTCAGCGGAATATTCACATTGCTGAAACTGCTGAGGTCCAGGTCAAAATCAAAGGTACGGCACACACCCTGTGGTATATCCTGGCTGAATGTACCTGTATATATTAATATCGCTGATGGATCTGTAGTCGGATCACCAGAGTAAAAGGATACCGGCATGCCACCATTGCTATTACCAGCACCGGGGTTACATACGTTCACAGATGCCTTAACAATATTACAGGAACTACCTTTCGAGAATGTAATGCCCGTAGTACTAAACGCCACATCCGGACGTGAACCATAATAATCACACGAAAGGAGGAACTGGTAACTAGGGTTAGCCAGACCTGTTTTATTGATGACTGTCAGTTTACTCTTGTCAGAAGACAGGAAGAAACTAATATCATATACTCCACCGGAGGAGTTCTCGAACCCAACTGTTCCCGAAGCACTACGTGTACTGGTACTATCCAGCGGTACATTTTTAAAAGCATAGTTGTCATCCCTTCTGATTGTACCACTCAGACCTACCTGCTGGTAGAAGTAACCGGTCACGGTTCCTGCTGTCAGGTCTATATAGCCGTAGGCCGCCAGTGAGTTTTCATTGCTCTCCCTGTCGGTGTTTACTGCATTACCCGATTCATTAAAATATATAAAGTTAGTACCTGAAGGAATGGTGAATGTACGCTTCGCGCCCCAGGCATAACTACCATCCAGAATGGCGGAAATGTCAGAATCGATAAACTCTGTACTCATCCCCAATCCCACACGGGAGTAAAATTCTATTACATACGCATCATCAAAGTCTCTTGCATAGTTCGCATCTCTTTTTATAATCAGGTTCCCCCCGGATACATAAATCGTAGGATCATATACGCCCACACCACCTGCCAATACTCTCTTACTCGAATAATCACCTGCAATGACGCCGGATGATAGCATGCTGGCGGTAGCGGTAGCCGACTTATTATTGATTACATAAGTAGATCTTCTGTCTACCGAACCTCCATTTGCCAATGTCACAAAACCATCCAATGTACCGGCTGTAAGGTCAATACCAAAACGCATATTAGCATACCCTTCTTCTGTACCGGATGCTGAATTCAGGTCGCTATAACTGGAGTTTGTACCCTTGGCCGAAATCATAACAATTTCAGCCCCGGAAGGAATGGGAATACTCAGATCGGTATTCGTTGTCGATGTTCCGTGCAGCAATGCCCTGATCTGTGGTTCCAGCGGACTAAGCGAGTTGTTGTAAGGCGACAGGTATTCTACATAATAAGAGGAGTGAGTAGCTGTTGCATTTTCTGTAATAGTCAGGGTAGATCCTGAGATAGAAAACTTCACATTGTTCAGGTAAGGCGTCGCATCCCCGATTTTACTGGTCTGCTTAATGGTATCGCCCAGGGCCACATTCTTCCATCCATATACGTTGGTACCAGAACCATCGGTATTGGTATTCTTCGCATAGTTTACATAACCGGAAGATGTAGCATTTCCCACATCAATGATTGCATTAATGGTGATGAAGTCCTCATCTCCCTGGTCATAATCGGAGGCCCCGGTGGTTATACCTGTTTCGGAAGAAACATACACCGCGATGGATTTAGTCCCGGTCGGAATGGTAAAGGTGGGGGCTGCGCCTCCGGGAGCTCTGTATTTGGCTTCTATGCCTAATACGTCGGCTCTTTTACCGCCGCTTGGACTACATGGACTGTAAGGTAACTGGGCCTTTGCCAGAAACGGGAACGCTATTAAGCAGATGCAAATGCTTAACGCTACTTTAATGAAATTTTCTTTCATAGGTATGCGAAAAAGTGCGCGGACGTGAAGCCAGTGATTTCATAGATTTCAGGTGAGTGTTGTACCATGGAAGTGGTCAAGACATACCTTGGCCCAAAGAAAATACAGGTGACGAATCAGACCTCACGAACAATGCGAATTTTTACTGAACAATGCGTTTGGGATAAATGCAACCCATAATTTTCGTACGGATTACGGGCTTACATTTATCTAAGGGGCAAATATATAAATATTTGTCGTATATATTTAAAAAATAATTTCAGATAATGTTTGATTTATAGCGAGTAAGGGGATTTACCGCCACAGGAAAAAGATCTGCCTGTAAAAGCTCTTAGAATTACTTACCTGTTGATACCCAATGCACTGCTTCGGAAAACTGTTCCGCCCCAAATCCTTTGAATGTGCCTGGTACGAACATGCCAAACACGTCGGTAAATTTATTCAGCAAATCAGAACCTGATACGATCGCAACCCTGTTCCATTTTGAAATCTCCATGATGCCGAGTAATGCATCTTGTAACCAGGCTCCCATCGTCCAGTTTTTTAACGGGGTTTCTATGATCATCAGGTAATTGAGTTCGCCGGTACGACTGACCAACTCCCTCACTACCGGATCTACGATGTTGAGAAAATTGTCCTGCGTAACTTCGCCGGTGGCTTTAAAGCCGACCATATTATTGGGCATGGCTGGAAGGATCTCTATCATTGCTTTCTTTTACTACCTGTGGTACAAAAGTCTTGCCTACATTTGTTGTATGACAAAGACACACGCCATTCAGGAATAGATATGCAGGACCTGGACCGTGAAATCAACATCAATTTAACAGGACCCACCTGTATCATTTAACAGTTTTACCACATTTAATAACAAAGAAATATACAGGAGTAACCACTGCTATGAAAAATCATGCACAGACTGGCGACTAATTATTTGTTAAAACACCTACCCAACTCGTTGTAGGTGGCTAAAGAGTAAAAAAAATTAATATAATTTTGCCCTATAACCATATTTTTATGAGACCTATACTTTTGATTCCATTTGCGCTATTTGCCCTAAGCGCCTGTAGCAAGAACAATGATTCTGATACCACTTCAGGGTCCAGCAATGACAGCGCCGATGTCGACACCACTACCAGCGATTACAAACAATCTATGCGTGACTTTGTGATTGGCATCAGCAAGTATGCCAAGGCAGCACATGCCGGGTTTATTGTAGTACCACAGAATAGTATTGAACTGGTAACTAAGAACGGGGAAAGCACCGGAACACCGGATACCGCCTATCTGAATGCCATTGATGCTAACGGTCAGGAAGATCTGTATTATGGATATAATGACGATGATGTAGCCACCCCTGCTTCTACTATCAATTACCTGACCCCCCTGCTGAAAATTTCGAAAAATGCAGGGAATACCATCCTCGTTACTGATTATTGCTCTACGCATTCCAAAATGACGGATTCTTATACCAAGAACAATGCACAAGGTTATATTTCCTTTGCAGCAGACTCCCGGGGACTGGATGATATTCCTGCTTTCCCATCCCCGATCTATGCAGAGAACACCACAGCTGTGACGAGCATTGGCCAGGTAAAGAACTTCCTTTACCTGATTGATCCGGCAAGTGGGTATAATTCTAAAACCGCCTTTATCAATGCAGTAAAAGCTACGAATTATGACTTATTGATTACTGATCTGTATTTTGATAACAGCGCATTTACGGCTGCTGAACTCGCAGAGCTGAAAAAGAAAGCAAACGGTGGCACAAGACTGGTGATTTCTTATATGTCAATTGGCGAAGCAGAAGATTACAGGTATTACTGGCAGACCAGCTGGACAAACACAAAACCAGGCTGGTTAGATGCAGAAAATCCTGACTGGCCGGGGAATTACAAAGTGAAGTATTGGTATAGCGACTGGCAGAAAATCATTTATGGAAATGATAGTTCTTATACAAAAAAGATACTGAATGCAGGGTTTGACGGGGTATACCTGGATATAATAGACGCATTTGAGTATTACGAAAAATAACCTGCATAATAGGATGCATCAAAAATAAATGAACCTCCTGAGAACTGCATAAATGGAAACCGGGCGCCACATTCAAATTATAAGAGGGTGTAATTAACTTTTACACCCTCTCATTTTTTCTTCTTCTTAGCCGATTTTGCATTAGGATTATGTTCCAGCGCCAGTTCAATCCAGTAATCGAACTCCGCCTTTGTTCTCATCCCCGTTTCATCTACCAGCACATATCCTTTCATAGGGCGATTGAACTCCATTTGCCTGCAACCATTTCGCTCCAGCGCTTCATGCTCCTTTGCAGGATCGATCCGCACCATCATATCTCCTTTGTAAACCCCTACCAGTATTTTATCATTATACATGAAGGCTAATCCTCCCATCATACGGATTTCTTTTAAATTGGAGAGATCTTCGAGCCGTTCACGGATGCGGTTTGCGAGTATATCATTATCCATGGAGGAAAGATAATTATTTTTCCGGGGTCAGCCATACGACCTGCTGGGAAGAAACATGTTCCCCACCAATTATATCCCTGTACAATTCCGGTCTTCTTGCCTGCAAATAACGATGTCCTCCTGCCTGTGCCAGTTTTTCTTTTGTAAGCAGTGCAGTCGCCATATCATTATCTAGTGCACAACATGCTGCAATGATATCGCCAAAAGGATCGAGGATCATGGAACATCCATTTTTGAGCTGGTCATCGTCCATGCCGATGGCATTGGCAAAGATGCAATATACCCCATTGTCATACGCCCGGGCAGGCAACCATTTCATGAGCCATTTTCGGCCTTTTAAGCCGTCGAATTCTATGCGAAGGCTAGTGGGGTCAATCAACCTGTTTTCCCACAATTTCGGGTCTGCAAAGCCCGCTCCCGGACGAGTGGAAGGCGTGCACATGGTAACATGTGGCATCAGGATAATTTCTGCTCCCAGCAACCTCGTGGCCCGCACATTTTCAATTATATTATTATCATAGCAAATCAGCATACCGATCTTCCAACCATGGAGGTCGAATACACAGTATTCATTCCCTGGTGTGAGGTGAGGGTTAATGAAAGGATGTAATTTTCTAAACTTAGCCAACAGGCCGGTTTTGTCTACACACACGTAGGCTTTGTAAATATGATCTCCTTCTTTTTCAAATAAACCTGCGGCGATGGCGATGTTGTATTTGCGGGCTATTTCAATTAAGACATTGATAGAAGGCCCGTTCGGTATTGGCTCTGCCAGTTCCCATAATTGTTCCCGCGATAAATGACGGGCAAAGGTATACCCGGTAATGGAGCACTCATGGAATACGATGAGATCAGATCCCCCCGTAGCTGCATATTTTTCTATGACGGAAAGGTTGTACCCCTTATCCCCACTGCGATGTTCGAATTGTACGGTAGTAACTTTCATGCCACTAAGGTACCATCTCACCAAAACCTTAAATTGTACAATTCCGACTTAGGAAGTTACTCGCCAAAGGGTAATTATTGTGCAGATAATGGCGGGGCGTTAAACCGGTGAGCTTTTTAAAATCCTTGATGGCATGAGACTGATCACAGTAACCATTTTCAAAGACCAGCGGCGTTATTCTTTTATTCTTATGAAGGGACTTCAAAAAAGCATGTGTCCTTACGATATTACAATACCTGGCAGGACTGATTCCCACACTCTCTTTAAACCGTCTTTCCAGTTGTCTTTCCTGATACCCGGTAAAGACCTGCAATTGTGGAATAGAAAGCTGCCCCTTTTGCTGATCAATATAATCTATAGTAGCCTGTGTAAGTGAGCAGGTATGCTGCTGTAATGAGCTAAAGAATTCATTGACATTGTCTCTGGCGGGCGGCTTTTTGAAAATCATTGAGAGGTCAATGAACTGGTCTTTCAGTGCTGTAGCCGGAATACCCGTCAGGGCATGCAACCCATAGGGCCGGAATACCACTATCAATAACGATCCTGCGTAATATAGATCTTTGTAATGCGTGATCTGTCCGTAAGCAAAAGCTGGAGGTAAATAATTGCCTTCCAGTATGATCTCGCCATCGCAGAATACGATACCCGGGTTGCCATCAGAGAAAAAACGGATAGGTGTGCGGGCAGGATTCTCTATGAATAGATAATGCCGGATAAATGGGCGAAGCGATATGGAAGGCAGCACCTGCATACTGTAAATGTAAAAAAAAGAGGCCACTTCAAAAGTAGCCTCTCCAAAATCGTTACTTCCACTCCGCCACTGTGATCACTTCTCCCTGTTTCGGGAAGATCTTCGTCAGCAGGAACTCATGCACATCCTCGTCCCTGTCAGCGCATCCGTCAGACAATACAGTAATACGGAAATCCTTATCTGCCGCTTCTCTCAAAGTAGACAGCACGACACCACTGGTAGCAATGCCTGTCAATACTATATGGTCGATCCGGAATGCCCTCAGAACCACTTCCAGGTCACTGCCGGCGAAGGCACTTACACGACGTTTTACTGTCACCACTTCATTCTCCTGTGGTGCCAGATCCGGATGTATCTGCATAAAATCTTCCGGCTTTACATGGCCCACCATTTGCTTTGCGGCCATAAAACCCATGTTGTTTTCACTGATCTCGGGAGCGCCGGGTCTGAAACCTACGACTACATAAATCACCGGGATACCTTTGTTCCGAGCACTGGCTATGGCGCTGGCCACCCTGCTTGTTACAGCAGCGCCATTGGGGATCATGCCCAACATCGCTGTCTGCATGTCCATTACTAATAATGCGGTGTTACTCATTGTTTTGTTTTGAGATAGTTTGAAAATATAAATGCTGTGACCAGGGCAATACCACCCTGTATCAACATGGTCGTCGGTGCTGATATCTTTTGCGATGCTATACCTGCTAATAGGCTACCCAATGGCAGCATGCCAAAGTATGCCATAGCGATATAACTCATCACTCTTCCACGCATATGTGCCGCTGCTTCTACCTGTATAATGGTGATACTGGCCGTCATGGGTACCAGCGATGCCACACCAATAATTACAGCAAAAGGAATGGCGGCGTAAAAAGAGGTACAGCGGGAAAATCCAATTAATCCAATCCCCAGTATTACAATACTCACAAGGAGAATGCGCATCAGATGGCCACTCTTTTTCAAAGATGCTAAGAATAAACTCCCTGTAATGGAACCTAATCCTATTGCACTGGCGATATATCCAAAGGTGCGGGCATTGCCCTGGAAGATAGTTTTTGCAAAGACAGGCATCAATGTATCATACGGCAATACTAAAAATCCCATGCACATAATTAAGATAATGATGATCCCTATACGTGGCGTTTCCCGCAGGTACACTAAGCCTTCTGATAATTCGGTCAATGCCTTCTTTTTATGTAAAGGCGTTACAAATGGCGGTAGTTTAATTAATAGTAAAGACCCGATTACCGCCAGAAAACTCACTGCATTCAATGCAAAGCAGGTATGTGCGCCATATGCCTGTAATACAATACCCGACAGTGCCGGACCTATTAACCGTGCTATATTTACCATGGCAGAATTCAGGGCCAGTGCGTTCGTGATATCTTCCTTGTCATTGACCAATTCATGTACCATGGGTTGCCGGGCTGGCGTGTCAAATGCATTGATAATACCCAACACCACACTCAGGGATAAGATCTGCCAGATCTGAAAATGGTTGGTCAGCGTAAGGATCACCATCATTAAAGATTGAGCCAGTGAAGCCGTTTGCGTAATTAGCAGGATCTTTCTACGACTATACCTGTCAGAAGCAATACCCCCTAATAATGAAAATAAAAACGAAGGAAACTGCTGCATAAACACGGCCAGTCCCAGCATGTAAGCAGAATGACTAATGGAATATACCACCCAGCTCACCGCCGTTCTTTGCATCCATGTGCCGATCTGCGAGATGGACTGTCCACAAAAGAACAGGGCATAGTTCCTGTTGCGAAATGCCCTGAAGGCGTTGCTTTTTCCTGTTTGTATCATATATATCTCCTATTGACCTTTCGACATTATTTGATAAAGTGTCGAAATAAAGACAAAAAAAAAGCTAGCCCTGAATGGCCAGCATTGTCATACGTACCAGTACATCGATCGCTGGTTCCATACGCGCATAACTATTTTCTAAATCCATCTCGCGTTTTAACCCGCGCAGACTACTTGTAAATACAAATATAACGACCGCTTTATCTGCTGCATTATACCCATCCAACACCCGGTTCAGTAGCGTCAGTTCGTCGATTCTGATCTTCTTCTGAATGACCTTTTTCCGTTGTGTATATTGTGAGAGTTCATCGGCATTCATCCCGGTTTCCAGCATATCGAAGAATATTCTTCTTTTGCGGCCGATCTTTGTTTTGGTAATAGCAAAGGCTCGTAGTTTGTCGGCTACTGTATCCGCTTTATCCACCATGCGGGTGATTTCGGCTACGATGTCATCGATCTCAGCACCCACTACCGCATCAAAGACTTCGTCTTTGTTCTTATAATAGTAATACAAGGAGCTTCTCCCCTTGCCGATCGCCTTCGCAACATCATCCATGGTTACCTTCTGATAACCATGTTTTTGAAATAGCTGCTGAGCGGCCTGCAGAATCTGCTGTTGTATTATATCCTCTGCCATACCATACAAAGGTAAAACTATTTTCGACACTTTAACAAAAAGTGTCGAAAATAATTATTCTTCCTTTCCCTCCTGCAAGTCCATATCCTTGTTCCTCCCCAGTTTTACATTAGGATTATGTTGGGTACCCGTCACGCTAAACGGAATTCCCCAGATACCTAATGGTGGTAATCCTACCCGGCCTTTCAGGTTAAGCCGGCCATCAAAGCTCACCTGGCCTTCAAAGCGGGGACGCATACCTGCTATACGGAGTTTGGTCCTTTCGATGGTAATGATATTATTTGCTATAGAACTACGGATATTTACTTCTGAGAGGCTCGGATCTTTAATATCCTCCTTACCCGTTTTGCTACTTACCGTATTTAATAACTTAAACCCTTTCAGTTTGATCCGCTTCAATGTCAATACCCCCTCTCCTTTCAGGGATGGATATGACACCTTCATATCCTCATCCAGACGGCCATTGATATGATATTCCAATCCCACGATACCGCTTGCTGCAGATGCAGAGGTAGCCATGTCATGGAATAACCTGATCTCTTTATAGGCACGTTTGATATCAAACTCCTTTGCACTGATATGAAAATCGAATTGTGCTTTTTGTGCACTCAGGCTTGTATACTGTGCATCCATCACCACAGGTGCATCAATGATATTGAAACCTGTATTACTCATATTCAGTGTACCATTGTCTATAGCCAGCTGTCCATGGAACCGATGCAGGTCGATACTGTTATAATTCACTCTATCAGCAGCTGCATTTATGGTGAGCGATACATTTGCAGGAATGATCACTACACCCGGTACACCGGCAGCGGCATCCGCAGGGTCACTGTTGCTGGTATAAGCAGCCAGTTCATCCACCTGTATATAATGGCTCTTCAGGTCCAGGGCACCTTGTAAATGCTGATCCTTCTGTGTCATATATCCGATCAGGTTATTGAGGTAACCATCCAGGTGCAGGTCTGATTTCCCATAGTGCACATCGAATTTATCGAACCACATTTTATCATCTGCAAAGCGGAACACACCGTCGTTGATATAGAAAGGTAATGGGAAGATATTTGCTTTGACAGTCACACCTTTTATGGTCAGCGATCCTTTATTATTTAGTTTTGCATACCGGCCGGACATTGCATCGCTTTGTGTACCATGCAGAGACAGGTCTGCTTTGATCATACCATCTACATCATATCCTTCCTTGCCCAGTACCTTGTAAATCTTACCCAGGTCAATCGCACCATTCGCTACGATATCATAATGCGGATCATTGAAGTTGTCTACAGATGCTTTTAAATGAAAGGTTTGGCCTTCAAATTCAAAAGCCACCGGTTTGATATCAAACTTCAATGCCTGGAAGTTGCCCGTTGTATCCACCAGCATTGCATCTACATTGATCTTTTCGACCGGATGCGGGTAATACTTTGTCTTTACCGCACCATTGCTCATTTTAAGGGAAGCAGTGGTAACGGGGAACAAATGCTGTGCTGGTACCCATGCCCCTTTACTGAGGATGTTTACATTCACATCACCCTGCAGGTCAATACCATCGATGGGATAGAATTTCTTTATTTCCTCCATGTGTAGTAAGCCGGTCAGGTTTGCATCGATCTGTGGTGCAAGGGCATTGTTTATTTGCACATATCCTTTAATGTAGTTGCTCAATGCTTCTGCGTTGATCTTGTTTACATTTAAATGGACATTAGAATAATTGTTATCCTTACTATAGGCTTCAATAGCAAAACCAATATTTTTGATGGGTTCCTTCACATCTTCAAAGTGCAGCGAACCATCGCTGAAGGTTGCATGGAAATCAAAGGCAGGAACACTTATATTCGGCACATATCGGCCATCAGCTGTAAGCTTTGCCATCAGGTGTCCCTGCAGTTTAAATTTATCATACCCAATAGCTTTGGTCCATTGCTCCATATCGATGTCGGCATCCATCTTTGCTTTTACAAGCGGTTTGTTCAGGCCGGTGACTTCGATATCCGCATTCAGGTGACCTTTATCCAGCTGGAATGATAAGGAATCTAAGCTGATATTCAGACGGTCCGGATTCATTTGTGGCAGGCTGGTGATGAAATCCAGTCTTAATTTCTCAATCTTGCTGGAAGCGCCTGAACTGGAAATTTCTCCCTCTCTTACTTTTATTTTAAAAGTAAAATCAGGCATCCTGTTCGCATTGGCGAGGTACTTCCCTTTCAGAGAGGCAGAAAGTTCTGCATCCCCTTCAATATCTGTATGCTCCATCCAGGAGAGGTACTTGGCAGGCAGGGCACTGAACAGCGCTGCCAGCGTAGAGGCACCGGAGCCAAGCCGGAAGTCCATTTCATAACCATTCCGGAGAAAACTGAATTCGCCTTTGAACTGAACGGGTAACTGGTTAATCTTCAGGTCGTTCTTTTCAAATACCAGGTCGAGTGACTTCGTATTGATCTTTGTGATCAGATCGCCTTTTAGTTTTTTGGATTGTATATAAGGCACACCTCCATAAGACAGGTCGAATGAATTGATACCGATGTGCGAAAAGAGATCGAACTTATTGGATTTCAGGTTGCCCTTGCCTACATAATTTACATCGTTCGCTTTGATATTCAATGCGAGAGAACGATCATTGTAAACAATACGACAATGTTCCAGCTGTATCCTATCTATGTGTAGCGACGCACCGCTGGTATCTTCCTTCGTCGCCCTGGCAGGCGCAGTGGATTGATAAATATTGTAATTAGGCCGTCCATCAGTATCTACCTGCACGTGTACGTTTCCTTTTGTGAGGTAGATCTCATTGATCTTTACGGTTTTAGAAAATACGGTAGATAAGTCTACACCTAATGAAACTTCGGAAGCCACGATAAGCGTATCCGATTCAAAAGGTGCAGACCCTTTCAGACTGAAATCATAGAGGGTGAGTGTTAAAGATGGAAAGTGGTTAAAGAAGGATAATCTGGCCTTCGAGAAATTCAGCTCACTGGTTATGCTATTATTGGCCCAGGTCTTAATTTTGTTTGAAACAGCCTTTGGGAAAAGCAAAGGCAGGATAAATAGCAATAGTAATACTCCTCCGAAAGACAAAGAAATTACTTTCAATGCTTTCCTGGAGGACTTCTTGAATCTGGCACTTAGCATAAAAAGGTATAGGAGCGTTAATTAGGATTCCGCTTGCGGGCGCAAAGATAGAGATTCTCCAACCTGTTTTTCAAATAATTTTAACACTCCCTGTTTTCAGGTAAAAATTTCCTGGAATGCTTTCATATTCGGCGTCGCAGCGCTCTTATCCAGAACTGCAAAAACGACTGATTTAAAGCATTTACTGTACTTTCCTTCGTTTAATAAATAGCTACCGAAATAACGCGCGATATCTTTGGGATCATTTCTAAACACGCCACATCCCCAGGCGCCTAATAATAAATGTTCGATATTATGATGTGCAAATACGCCCAGTAACCTGTCCATTCTGCGGAGCATGACATCCTCAGTCTGTGCTTTTTCGTGGGGGCGATTATTGAGGATCGCACCAACGTTTACAGCAGGACTGGTGATGAACGAGACAGGATAGGGATCCGGCAGCAGTTCGCCATTATCGTTGCGGAAAACGGCTACATCCGGGCTCCAGATCATATGATCCGAGTACAGCAGCGTAGGCCTGGCCCTGTTATACTCGTACATCTCAAAATGTTTTGAGAGCGTTGCGTACAATGCTGATGACATAGCTAGACTTTCTTCCTGGGCAACGGCGCCCCCCAGAAAGCCGCCTCCGGGGTTCTTGGCGGAGGCGAAATTGAGGCAACCGATCTTCTTGTTCTGGCGGATCATAGCCGCTGCAGCATCGAGTACTGTGGTGTTAATCACTTCGAACGTAGTTACTTCGTTTGCTGCGGCGGCTTTTTGGGCTACCTCCGGCATGAGGGTGTTGAAGTCGTCAGGGGTGTACAATTTGCATTCTTCGAGCATAGTAGCAATGGATGCTTTGATGTTGACAACCTCTTCTTTCACACGATAATAGCCCTGGTCAATGATCTGCAGGGTCTCCTGGGCCTTCTCGGCCCGTGTTGTTTTTTTCATTATGTAATGGATTTCTTTTTCAGCCATGCCCGTACGGGTTCATCATACAGTTTGAGGCTGGCATAACCCACAAGAACGGCTACAGCAAAAGTGAGCAGTCCATAGCCGATGGCTAGTGACGGAGCTGCCTGCCTGTTGTCGTAGGCCCATGCGGTGTAAATGTAAATAAATGGGTAATGGGTGATGTAAATTGGGTATGAGATGTCACCCAGGAATTTGCATACTTTATATTCTTTGGTGCTGTGGGTCTGCCCACCTGCGCCGAGGTAAACAATCAGCGGAAATACAAATATAATGGCCAATGCTTCGTACAGACCATTGGCCCACAGGCGTTCGGCGCCACCTATTCTTGGCATGAACAGCACTACTGCCAGCAGGAGACTTGACCACAGGAATGCATTTTTAATACGTTTCGGTTTCGTTACCCTGGCCAGTAATAAACCGCCAAAGAAGGGGAACATCATCCTGATAAATCCTATCTTGATCTGCTCAGGCGTGAGGGACCAGCCACCGACAATATCGCCTCCCTGACTGGTAACGGTATAGTACATTAATACAGCACCAGAAAGAACAACCAATGCAGCTAATAGTCCTTTTGAAAAACGTCGGATACCTAATCCGTATAAAATATTTGCGATGTACTCGTAGAATAAAGACCAGCCCGGACCATTCAGCGGATGTAATTCCTGCCAGCCACGGATGTCCATAGACACGGGTATAGGCAGCAGGGTGAAACCTACGAGCATGGTCAACAATACCTGCCATACAGGTACCGTATGGATCTGGGGAAATAATACAGGGGAATCACTAAAATAAAAGCAGATAGCACCGATGATCATCCCCATGATCACCATAGGCTGCAATCGTTCGAGACGACGGCGGAAGAAGTTGCCGACAGACATTTTGTGCCAGCGGTCATCGTAAGCATAGGCGATCACGTAGCCCGAAAGCAGGAAGAAGAAGTCAACGGCCAGGTATCCATGATTAATGATCTGTGTAAGATGACTAGTAGCATGGGCTTCAAAAATGTGAAAGGCGACTACAATCAAAGCAGCGACACCTCTTAATCCATCCAGAATCTGGTAATGAGGTTTGGATGGGAGTGGATTTGCATTCATAACGGTATTAGATAAAAGTAGGGGGAAAGGTAGTAAAAACAGTTTGAAAATTTACTATTTGTAATTCTAAATACGGATGACTATTTTGGGTAAATATGAAAGGGGACTTACAATCAAAGCAGCATTACGAAATCCTGGATGGCCTGAGGGGTGTTGCGGCTATTGCCGTGGTGACGTTTCATTTTATGGAGATCGTCTTTTCGGATTATAGCAAAAACTTTATCGGGCATGGGTTCCTGGCAGTAGATTTTTTCTTTTGCCTGAGTGGGTTTGTGATTGCATATGCGTATGATAGTCGTATAGGTCGGATTGGGTTGAAGGAGTTTTTTACGGCGAGGATCATACGTTTACACCCTTTGGTGGTATTGGGTTCCATATTGGGACTGTTTGGTTTTCTCTGGGATCCGTTTGTAGCTCCGCCCGCTGGGTATGGATTTGGGAAGGTGGCGCTGCTTTTTGTCACTTCTATACTAATGATTCCTTATCCGGTGGTGGCAGAGCGGTGGTTTAACCTGTTCAATCTGAATGCCCCATCATGGTCATTGTTTTGGGAGTATGTAGCGAATATAGTGTATGGGGTGGTGTTGTGGAAATTGAACAGGCGGGTGTTGTCAGGCTTGCTGGTCATAGCTGCCGTGGGAATATTGTATGTGAGTCATAGTGCCGGTAACCTGATGGAGGGATGGAGTGGCGGTACTTTCTGGCAGGGAGGTGCGAGGATTGCATATAGTTTTCTGGCGGGGATGCTGGTATTCAGGTATCAACTGATATTTCGGAATAAATTAGGATTTTTAGGGTTGTCAGTGATGTTACTGGCGGCATTGATGATGCCGTATACAAGTTTTAACTGGCTGGCAGAGGCGTTGGTAGTGATAGTGTATTTCCCGCTTTTAATAGCATTGGGGGCAAGTGCGGGTATGCATGTCGCAACGAAGGCGATTTGTAATTTTTCAGGGAAGATCTCCTATCCTTTGTATATGACGCATTATATGGTAATGTTTGCATTTGCGAATTATTTGAACCAGTATAAGCCGGGTACAACGCAGCTGACGTGGATCATTGTGATTGGATTGGTGGTGTTGGTAGGGTTTGCGTGGTTAGCGATGGTATTGTATGATATGCCTGTGAGAAAATACTTAACTAAAATACGAAATGATTCGTAGCTTAGTTTTTATAACTATTTGATTTATTCCATCCTGATAATAAAGAAGCGGCGGCACAGCTAAAATGAATAAGAGTAATTCATAGTGCCGGTATATTCTCTTACAGCGTCTTTTTGCAAATAGAGTAACGAACTACTTATATTATGTTTCTTCCCTTTTGGCGTGTAACCTAGTGTCAATCCGGTATTAAACAGATCGGTTTGTGTACTTGCCACTTTTGTTCTATTATAGGTTGTTACTAATGCGACTTTACATGTTTTATTAAAGAATTGCTTACTGATATTTAGATTGGGGCCGAAGAATTCGGTATTGAATCCTGCGGAGGTATTGTAGTAATAGTTGAAGGCAGTAGTAAGAGACATGTCCTGTTTTTTGAGGAGGTAGGTATAACTCAGATTACTTGTGAAAAAACTGCTCAGGTTATCATTGGCATCGCTTTTGTCGCTGGCATGCTGGAATGAAGTATTGAGGGTAATGGCGCTGTTGTTTATCCTGTACATGAGCATACCGTTGTAGGTAGTATTTAACTGGTAATAGTCAAGTGTATCTAGTGGATTGGTAAAGTAAGGATCGGCTAGCGGGCGCACGCGGGTAAACGTATTGAAGTTGGAGTAGTTTGCTGACATGGTCCAATGATCATTGGGGGTGATGGCGGTGTTGATATTGGCTACCCAGCGGCGGGTATCACTCATTTTTTGATGGTTGAGGTTATTGACTTGCAGACCGGCGTTGCCGGACAGGGTTATTTTCCCTTTCCAAAACTGTAAGGTGGGGGCGATAGTAATATTACGCATATCGTTTACTACTGTATAAGCGCCTAAGGTGGTGTAATCAGGTGCCACCCGTTCATAGCGAAGTTGAATAGAATAGGTATTGGCAGTATATCCTAAGCCTGCCTGAATGGCATCATAATACAGGTTATTAAGGAGGGAGATGGAATATTCTGCATCAGCAAAAATGCGTTTGGTAATATGTTGTTTTATGGCGAATGCGGCGGTTTGATTTTTTGTAGTGGCATTTGCAGCAGTAGCATCATGAGCTGAATCATCATGGGCTGTAGCATGTTGGGGGATACCATCCTTTGCTGTAAATAACGCTATACTATAACTATTTCCATTGTTTTCATAGCCTAGTTTCGTTCCATATCCTTTTCTGTTCAGGGATTTTTCCAGTGTACCATACATGGCTGCTATGCGCCATTTGCCGGGAGTGAGCTCCACTCCTGCCCCATTGAATACGTGGCCGGCCAATGTGTAATTGGAGAATTGCATACTGGTAGTGCCGAGGTACAATTTTGCCCATTTGTAGGAGGGGGCAAAACGATATTGATTAAAAGGTTGGGAATATTGAGTGCCCTGGTTGCTATAGCTGAATGAAAAAGGCATGGCATAGCCGAAGAGGTGTATATTGATATTACCATTCATGTACCAGGCGAGTGGGTCACGGCGTTGATTCATGCCAAAGGCTTTATATTTGGTTGTACTGGTATTGATACTGCCATTCATGGTAATGCCTTTTTTTACGCCTAGCTGGTCGATGGCCTGGGCGGATGCTTGTTGAATAAACAGGATGTAGATTAGGTACTTCATAGGATAATGGATTATTTTGCGCATGATGGATTAATGGATTACTTCGAATACTTGGGAATAGCGGATTAATAAATCACTTGGATTATTTTGTTCATCGCGATAAATTAATCACTTCGATCATTTTTCCCATGGCGGATTAATAAATCACTTGGATCACTTTGCTGATCTCGGATAATTAATCCCTTCGATCATTTTCCCCATGGCGATTTAATAAATCACTTCGACCACTTTGCTCATCGCAGATTTTATATCCCCACGAAGCACAGCGGTAATTTTATATTTGTATACATTTCCAAGGAAGAGCATATTGTCTATAAATTCAGTTTTAGTACCATCTTGTGTAGTATACAGGGTAAACAAATCATTATTCTTAGCGCGGTAAATGCGGTATTGCTTTACATTTTCGGCATTATATTGCCAGTGTAGTTTAATTGCCTTGTTTTGTTTACTGGCGCTCCATGTTTTGACAGCTGGACGGATACCTGTTTCAAACCAGACGTCGCCGCTGGTTTCAATAGCGTTATTTCCTGAATCATCATACACTGCTATTTGGTAGAAGTAGGTATTGCCTTGTTGTAAGGCAGCATCTTTTAAAGATATTTTTAGATGGGAGGTATCCCAGATAGCGAGTTGCTGGCGAAGGCTATCTTTTGTATTGATCCGGTAAAGGGTATATCGCACTGCGTCTTCGCTGGAGCTGTTATTCCATTCTAATATAATAGCAGTATCGGTACTGAAGACTTTTGTAAATAAAGCAGGTGATGGAGCGATTGTATCTGGTCGTTTTAATTGTATTGATAAGGAATAAGGAGAAGTATTATAATTTTTATCTACGGCAATGACTGTATAGTAGATGCTGCTGCTGAGGGTATGTAGGGTAATGGTATCGGTGAATGAGGGTGTATTAATCACTTTACCCGCAACTTCCACAAATTCTTCTTTTAGGCTATTGGCACGAAATACCCTGTAACCCAGTAAATCAGCTTCTGTATTCCCATTCCATTGGAGGAACACAATGCCTGCAGAATCTACTACTCCTTTTACACCTGTAGGTGTGGCTGGTGGAATAGTGTCGATTAATTGTGCGAAGTAAGGGAAAGAATAAATAGCCTTGCCTTGTTTGGTAATTCCTTTAATTCGATAATAGTTTGTAGCACCAGGTTTTAAATCCGTATAAGAATAGGCTATACCTTTCAGGGTAGCAATAGCAATAAACGGTCCTTTACTATTGTTAGCTCTTATAATTATGATCTTTGATAACTGATCTGGAAGATTACCAGGCAGGAGCCAGCGTATTTGTATTCGTTGATTATTCTGAATGATGATCGTATCGAGTTGAGGTCTGTCATCAACTGTTGGCATGCCCATGCCATATACTGTTTCTGAGTAAGGGCCGTACTCGCCGAATGCCGTGATGCCTTTTACCTTGTAGGAATATTTATGATCATTTTCTGGCAGGGTATCTTTAAAATGAGGTGAGACCACGGGGAGGTCCGAAATCTTTTGGAAGTTTTTCCCATCAGTGGCACGCTCTACGATGTAGGCAGAATACGCGTCTTTCCGCCATGCTAAGGCGGCAATTGAATCAGTACAAATGATAGTAAGTTCACGGGGTCTGGCCAGTAAGGTAGGCACAGCCACTACCACAGCAGTGTCAATGAGCATGTTTTTGGGTTGCTGTGCTAATGATATTCGGTATATATAGCGGTTGCCTGCTTTGATGTCAGAATCTTCAAAATACAATCCGGCACTTTTGGCTGCCAGTGGAGATAAGTCACAGGATAACAAAGCCATGGACATCCGCCATTCATTTCTATTTTGGGCTTCATAAAATGCGCCAAAGCCGTCTTGTTCAGGTGTTGGGTGGTCTCCGTAAATGACTTCAGCTACAATGGCGACACGCTCATCAATGGTATCCATTTGGGAAAGTGGATAGGGTTTGATAGGTTGTGGAGTCACTAGGGTGGGCTTGTTATGATCAGCATTGTTTTCACCAATGATAAAGCGGTCTATATTATAACCATATTTGATCCCCATTTCCCAACCAATAATACTGGATGGTGCCCAACGCAACCTGATCAGACCGGGTTTTACATCTGCCATGGCGGCGATATGGTGGTCCTGCCCTATTGCCCACTGGCTATAGAACAGCAAAAAAAATAAGATACGGTACATGGAATATTATAGTTTGTAATAAATAGATTTGGTGATAAATGATGTGATATGGTTTGTGCCTGGTAGCCGGTAGCTGATATCTACAGGATAATAAATATTCTGCTGTAAATCAGGATACAGGCTGGTAAGCAATGGAGATGATGGATTTATTTTTGCGGTTTTGTTTAGTAATTCATGGTAGTCAAGATTTGCTTCGCAGGATACATAATAGATCATTCTGGCACGTCCGGCAGTGTAAGTATCATTTGCAAGATAGACGGCATCCAATGGCGGTGTAGAACGAGATATATCCTTAGACGTTCTTTGAGCGGTAACCTGAGATGTTTCTAAAGTTATACCCTGAGATGTTCCCTGAGTTATACCCTGAGACGTTCCCCGAGTTATACCCTGAGATGTTCCCTGAGTTATACCCTGAGACGTTCCCCGAGTTATACCCTGAGACGTTCCCCGAGTTATACCCTGAGATGTTCCCTGAGCTATACCCTGAGACGTTCCCCGAGTTATACCCTGATCTGTCGCATTGTTATAAATCAATGGTATAATCTGATTTTGCAACCAGCTATTGTTTGCATTCGCTTCCAGAAACACAAGCCCATTTAATTCATACTGATCGAAAGTCTCCTCCATATCCCATCGCTGGCCAATTACACTGATATAACCAGTCCCTACATCAAAGAAATCCCGTGAATTTGTAACCCCACTCATTTTTTCAATGAATGTGTTGTACATACTGGTACGGAACCCAAAACCAATCAGCTCTTTACTGATAGCTGCGGTAGCATTACCTTTTAAACTATTTTGTGTAATAGTCGTCGTGTCTCCATCTGAAGAAGTAATTGAATGATTGCCGGCAATTACATTATTAGTGTCAGCCCTGCTCTCCCGTACTACACTCAAAGAATACGAAGTTTCTTTGATCATACCCAATGGTATCGCAAAGTCCAATTGGGCCATACCAGAATCATAAGCAAAAGCCGTTTTTATTGACTGCCCACTTTCCGACACCATATTCACTACTATTTCATCTGAAAACAAATACGGCTGCCCGCGTTTTAGTTTGATATAACCAGCAGGTGATTCTTTTGGCAGAAAATGATACTGGTCTTTTATAGGGTATTCATAGGCAACATTCTCCCATGGTATGTAATCAGGTGCGACCCCTGTTGTAAAGCTGGTAGATTTCGTTTCGCTATCATCCAGCACCATCCAGCCAGCACCATTCTGTCTTTCTATATGCACCTTTGCTGTTGCATTCAGGGTACTGGTCGGTGGTAATATGTCTTTTAGGTGTAACAATGCTGTCGTACCGTCTGATGAAATTTCAGTTGTACCCGTAATAGCAGTTTTATCATTCAATAATGTAATCCCATCCAACTGCACCCGATAAGTTGCTACTTCATCATAATTATTCAACATCGAAAATGGCTTAGTAATGGGAATATTGAAAGCCACCTGTGGTGTAGCAAATACACTGACTTCATCCGATTGGTGAGCTGGTTTGATATCATTGATAATAGGAAGATCAAGCTCCTTGCCTCCTTCTATTTCGCATTGCGAACCCAGTTCTACTTTGATACTTGCAGTACCATGTACCATCCCTCCCAATACTGAATATTTCACACCCACCATTCCTTTCATCCAACTGGGATTCGGCATTTTTGCCTGTAACAATACCGCTGCTGCCAGTTTTGCGATAGGAAAACCTCTTTTCTTACCAAATACTTTTACCCGCATCCCCACTTCCCCATTCAGGTAAGCATATGCCTGTCCGGAGGCATACCATCCATTGATACCAATCACCTCATTACTCCCTTTACAACGCGCCTCTCCATAATCGCGGAGACAGATATCTGCACCTGCACCAATCACAAAGTCTCCATACACGCCATAATCAAAACTAAAATTCGTAGAAAAATGCGCACCAAAAGCTAGTCCGCCGCCGGATTTCAACGGATATTCCATTGTATTGGAATATGCTCCCAATACATCACTGACTTCTTTGGGCAAAGGTGGCATTTCTTCCAGCTGAGACCCGGTCATGAAATAAGTTTTAACAGTTGCCAGTCCGGCAATATCCAGGTTAAACATCTGTGAAGGCCGGCCTATATAAAAGTACCAGTCATCCGGCCCTATATGCAATGCGCTTTCGCCATTCCCTTTTATAAAGCAATTGATATATGTCTTTGCAATGGCATCGAATGTACTGTCCACATTATCATAACGCATTTTTAAGGTGATACGAAGAGGCGCACTTTCATCGCCATTGGCATCTTTACTATTCTGCGCCTTTACTGGTAAATGCAACACATACCCTGCACCATCAAACTGTGCATAACGGAAACCGCCATCTATACCGAACTGCACTTCCAGCGAAGCATTGACATTTACGATCATTTCTTTTACAAGTGCCAGCGATACCCCTCCCATAAAACCCAGCCCGGCCTCCTTAGAGGGAATATATTGAAAGATCTCATCCCCCTCTTTCAATCCTCCTTTCTGGTCTACCACATTCCGCGAGGCATAAGGATCAAAATTTCCCGGTCTTTCCATATGATAAGATAAACCACCCATTAAGCCTGTGAGATTAAGCATCGGTGGTATCGGAATATTCGTACCTACATACGCATCAACATGATAATACCGGTAATCATCTTTTGAACCAAAATAAGCAGTAGCTTTTGCTTCAGGAATAGGTCCCGGCAATCCGAATTTCAGATACCCCCTGAAACCATTGCCATATAAAGGATGCTTGTCAAAAAGCGTCAATATCCCATCCATTTTAAAAGCCATCACCGCTACCATGAGATGAATATCGCTGATACTCACTTTCCCATCTGTCACTACGAAGGACGTAGATCCGCTAAACCCTTTATCAGAAGCATTCATGAAGTTCAATCTCACCCCTGCACCAATGGCGATCCTACCTTCATTAATCCCCAGTCTGATACTATCAAATGAAACTGGAAAGGCAGCCATCTTACTACTATTGCTATTCAAGGAAAATGTACCGCTGTGTACATAAGGTTGTTGCGTAGAAAGCACCAGGTCTTCAAATGCGACACCCTGTATATTCAATACCCCTTTATTAATATTGACCTTTCCATGCAGGGTGGCCACAGGTACAAAATCCCTGACCTCAATCCGGGAATTCTTATTTAATATAATTTCACCTGCAAAGCATTCGTATTTCCTATCTTCTGCTATTGACAAACCAAATATATAGTACGGATCACTCCCCCGCATATTTACCGAAGCCTCATAATCAATAGGTGTTTTACCCAGGAAACCTATTTGCAACTGGCCGCCCAGCGTACCTCCATTCAGTTTGTTCTTACTAAAACTGATTCCCAGCTTATCTATAGAAATAGGCCATCCGCTCAAATTAGCATCTCCTGATTTTACTATATCTGTAGCAGTTAAAGCACCACTCACTCCCTGATCATCTATGATAAAATCGGTCACCTTTATTGATGGCCGGCCTAATTGGGAAGGCAACCCGACCTCCAGTTCCTGTAAATAAAATCCTCTCCATAATACATCTGTTTCTCTGAGACCATCAGGGTTCATTAGGTCACTGAGATCTACCACCGCATTCCGCACTTTGAAAGAGAAATCCTTCAAACCTGTTATATGAAAAGGGGGCAAATCTATCCCAGCGACAATGTCATTCAAATCAGTAACATGTACCTGTAAAACTGCTTTCAATTTTTCTTCCAATGGGTCCTCCGGCGTCAGCCAACCTTTATCAAATTCAAATACAGCGCTTAAGTTAGCCCCATTAAAGCCATTGCAATCCCATTCGATATAATTACGCCCATCACCAGGAAAAACAAGATCTACATGCTCATTGACAGCAACCTGCTGATCTTTCAGTAATACCAACCTGGTAGCACCGGATACACCTATCCCGCCAGGTGTAAAAGCAATATCCCTCCCACCGAAAATCAGTTCATGCTCCGTACCGGGAAAAGGAAATCGGAAATATGCATTCAGGTAAGCACCTGTAGGCGTGAACCGCGCACTGTCAATAGCAATGACATAGATCCTGCCATTGATCTCACGGACAAGACCCACCGGCAAGCGACCCATTTCCTGCGTGCCAAGTGCGCTGACATAACGCCCGCTATCCTGAATTTCTTTGAATATACCTGCTACGTAGTTTGTATCTGATATAGCGCCTGCCAGGGATATGGCGGGGGAAAACAGACATAAGATCACCAACCACAATTGCTGTAGTACAGGTATAGGGTTACTATTAAATTTCATTATTATCAGGTTTCAAACAACATTCTGAATATATGATTATTTTCGCATAACAAAATATTTAATTATCTCTAAAAAAGTCTTATGATCAAATTGCATTGTTGCAGGTATTTAATATGAACCACAATAGAATTTATTAACTAACAAAAGTCAAGTAGATTCCCTCTCACAGTGCTGACATTTGTGCTATCAAATCAAAACAACAATGGCACAAAAGAACTTAGCACTTGTATCCGGCGCAAACGGACACTTAGGCAACAACCTTGTAAGACTCCTTATTAAAAAAGGTATCCCTGTCAGGGCCACCGTCAGAAATATCAATAACAAACCCCCTTTCCACGGCCTCGACTGTGAAGTCGTTCAGGCCGACATTACCGACAAAGCCTCCTTTGTTAAAGCCTTACAAGGCGTTGAAACCTTCTACGCTGTTGGCGCCTCCTTTAAACTATGGGCAAAAGATCCGAAAAAGGAGATCTACGATGTGAATATGAATGGCACCCGCAATACTATCGAAGCTGCTGCTGCCGCAGGTGTAAAACGAATCGTATACGTCAGCTCCATCGCCGCACTCAATTATAACAACCTCCCCACCAAAGAAAGCAACGGCTACAATCCCGACCGCCGCGATATGTATTACAACTCTAAAAACGACGGTGAAATACTGGCCTTTCAATTGGCAAAAGAACTGGGCATAGAACTGGTTTCTGTCATGCCATCTGCTATGATCGGCAGCGATGCCTTCCTGCCACTGAACGTATCATATGGTGTATTGAAACTCATTCTGAATAAACAGATCCCCATGGATACCCGCATCACACTGAACTGGATTGATGTGAAAGACGTTGCCGAAGGCTGCATCCTGGCTGCTCTAAAAGGCAGGCCAGGTGAACGTTACATACTGGCAAATGAACAATGCATGACCATCACCGATACGACCAGACTGGCACAGGAATTATATCCTGCACTAAAACTAAAAATCCCCGGCTCGGTTCCTAAATTCATGCTCTTCGCCATCGCAGGGATCATGGAATTCTCCGCCCGCATGAGCAATAAAGCACCCGTACTGACCAGGAAAGATATCGCCATGTTCTCTGGTTTACAACAAAACTTCGACATCTCCAAAGCCAGAAAGGAACTGGGCTTTAATCCCAAATCACCAAAACAGGCTGTAACAGAAGCATTCGCTTATCTCATGGAACACAGGGAATTATTGTAACTTTGGAGATGCATAAAAAATTGCTGGAATACATCGCTTCTAATATAACCTTTCAAAAAAAGGATATAGCACTGATAGAAAAATATTTCGAACCAGTGCTATATCCTAAAAACCGGATATTGGAAGAAGAAGGAAAGGTTCCCCTGTATCTTTACTACATCGTATCCGGCCATCTCCGGCTCTTTCATTACAATGAAAACGGGGATGAGGTGACCACACATATTAATTGTCCACCAGGATTTTTCACCTCTTATTTCAATTTTATCAATCAGACAAGATCGGACGAAAATGTGGAGTGCATAACTGATTGCGAACTACTGAGAATTACCAAAGAAGACCTGGATCTATTGACGGCCGAAAGCGAAATAATGAAGGACTTCAGTATCCGGGTATTCCAACAGTCTATCACCTATAATGAGAACCGGTCCAGAGAACTGGCTAGCCTCACCGCAGAACAACGTTATGTAAAACTGATCAACAACTACCCTGATATCCTGCATAATGTTCCTGTTCAATACATTGCATCCTTTCTTGGTATGAAGGCCGAAAGCCTGAGTCGCATCAGGAGAAAACTGAGTCAATCATAACTCTCCATAACAATTTATGGTATTTCATAAAACCGTATATCAAATTCACGAAATACCGTAACGTTTATCCCTACCCATTTTCCACAACTTACTCATTGGCAAACCATTGTTAATATGGCATAATATTCGCCAACCCCGTTGCCAGAAATAACCAATATTCTTATGATGAAAACCTTTCTCACCACTGGGCTACTGCTTGCCCTTTTATCTGGCTGTACAAAAAAAGAATTGAGTGAAAAAGCCCCCACTGTTGCAGCAGCTGATGCTGCCAGCTCTCCTGTAGGCGATGTCGTCGGCAAAGTGACCGTTGGCTACCAGGGATGGTTCAATGCTCCCGGCGATGGCTCTGCCGTAAACAGATGGACACACCAAAACCTGGATATGTGGCCGGATATGCGTGAATATGAAATCACCTATGCCAGCACTTTTCCTAACCTTGCAAATGGAGATACTGCAAAGATGTTTTCATCTTATGATCAATCCACTGTAAACACACACTTCAGATGGATGCAGGAAAACGGTATTGATGCCGCGGCACTTCAGCGTTTCTCCGGCGAACTGGCTGATCCGGCTTTTAAATCCATGCGTGATAACATGGCGCAAAAAGTAAGAACGGCAGCGGAACTTACCGGCCGTAAGTTTTATATCATGTACGATGTTTCGGGCGATGTCAACATGCAGGAGCGTTTAAAATCTGACTTTACCAATACCATTCTCGGCACATTAAATCTGCTCTCCTCTCCTGCTTATGCCAAACAAAATGGTAAACCTGTGATCTGCATTTTTGGTATGGGCTACCAGGGAGCTCCTGCGCCCGGTCCCGGCGATTCTGCACAATGTCTGGATGTGATCAAATGGTTTAAAGATCAGGGATACTATGTGATTGGTAGTGTGCCGATGGACTGGCGTACACCAAACGTGTTTTCAAGAAGCAACTTTACCAGCGTATACAATTCATTCAATATGCTGGCTCCATGGGCGGTGGCTGCACAAGTGGGATCTACTTATCAACCCTGGATCCAGGGAGATTTTGATTACTGCGAAGCGCATGGTATGGATTATCAGCCTATCGCTTATCCTGGATTTTCTTTCCATAATTCGAATGCAGGCAGTCCGCTGAACGAAGTGCCAAGAAATCATGGCGACTTCATGTGGGCACAGGTCGCCGTGATGAAACAGGTAGGCGTACATAGCCTGTACATTGCCATGTTCGATGAGGTGAATGAAGGTACCGCGATCTTCAAAGTAGCAGAGAATGCTTCTCAGACACCTGTGAATACCAGCTTTGTAAACCTGGATCAGGATGGCGTAGCGGTGTCTTCTGACTTCTACCTGAGATTGGTGAATGATGCGGGTAAAATGATCAAAGGTGAAACTCCTTACCAGGCCACACATCCTACACAACATATTATTGGAGGCAGTGGTCCGCTGGCAGATGGTACCTATAAGATCATTAACAGGAATAGTAACCTTGCCCTCGATGCAGCAGGCCAGGGTACGGCCAATGAAACTGCGATACAGCAGTATACTTATAGCGGTGGTACCAATCAGCAATGGACGATCACAAGTGTAGGTGGTGATCATTATAAAATAACCGGGGTACAAAGTGGTAAAGCACTCGACATTAAAGGACAATCCCTGTTGGATGGTGCCGGTCTGCAATTGTATGATTACAATGGTGGTGCGAACCAGCAGTTTATTTTATCCCCTGCTACCGGCGGATATTTTACGATCCAGGGTGTACAGAGCGGTAAGTTACTGGAAGTACCGGCGTTCTCTACTACAGCCGGTACTAAGATAGAACAATACCAGGCGAATAATGGCGCGAATCAGCAGTGGATCATTACCAAATTATAAAGAGAAAGATGGGGGGTATCAAAAGTTAGCATACACCCTCTTAAAATCCGGGTACCTGATAGAGACAGGTTCCATTTTATGCAATTCTCAGGAGTTCCATTTATTTCTGATATACCTCTTCTTTTTCTGCAACACCCTGTAAGGGCGATTACGATTTATAAAGGTCATTTCAAATTAACCTAACTCATGCTACGGAATTATATCCTAATATTGCTCACCCTTCTCATCGGTGCCTGCACCCCGAAAGGCGCAAATGACAACAATATGCTCAGAGCAGATCAATTAGCTTACGTCGCACCCACTACAGGCTATGGCAGTCTGAAAGATTCCAATATCCTTTACTTTGGCAGATGGGATTTCAGTGATAGCACGAAATTCAATGCTTACTGGGGAGGTGCTTATATCAAGGTGAACTTTACAGGAACTACGGTAAAACTAAAGACCGCTAATACCAGCAATTTCTATGCGAGTATAGATGGTGGTCCCTGGGTATCCTACAAAAACGTAGGTGGTATCATAGACCTTACTGCAACACCTTTGTCTGCAGGCAACCACAGCCTGAGTATTGCACAGGGCAGAGATTATGACTACCTGTTTAGTTTTCAGGGCCTGCTATTGGATGCGGGTGCAACCACCAGCAAGCCTGCGGCGTCTGATTATCTGATTGAATACATTGGCGATTCTATTACAGCCGGTTATCTCGATGACCAGGCAAATGTATCGGATTATGCATGGATCTGTTCCGAAGCATTAGGTACCGAACATACACAAATCGCCTATCCCGGTATTGCACTGGTGAGCAGTTCAAGACATGGTGTGGCAATGGATAGCCAGTATTTCAAATTACAACCTCCGAATTATACACCACGTGTAGCATGGGATTTTACAAAGTATACCCCAAAAGCGGTTGTATTAAACCTGGGTACGAATGATGGTGATTATGAAGATTCGGACAGTACCTTTCAGGCGGTATATGAATACCTGTTAAGTGGGATCAGAACTAAATTTCCGCAGGCAGAGATATTTGTATTGAGAACATTCCTGGGAATCCGGTCACAGCCTACGGCTGCTGCTGTAGCGGCACGTATTGCAGCGGGTGATAAGAAGGTACATTATGTAAATACGGATGGCTGGATCACTCAATCTACTGCAGATTACCTGGCAGATAACCTGCACCCGAGTGAGTCAGGACATATTAAAATCGCAGGGTTGTTGCAGGCAGTACTGGCTCCTTATGTAAAAGGTACTTCTGTTATTCCTGACGGCACCTATGCGATCGTAAATAAAAACAGTGGTCTGGTGATGGATGCTGCCGGTCAGGGTACTGCTGCCGGCACGGCTATACAGCAATGGACGGATAATGCTGGTACAAATCAACGCTGGCAGGTAACTTCGTTAGGGAATAACCGGTATAAGATCATCGGTGTGCAGAGTGGAAAGTCGCTGGATATAAAAGGCCAATCCCTGGCCAATGGCGCTGCACTGCAATTGTATGATTACAGTGGTGGTGACAACCAGCAATGGATGATCACGAAAAATGCGGATGGCTATTATACTATTACAGGCGTACAAAGCGGTAAGGTATTAGAGATCCCGGCGCTCTCTGTTACACCCGGTACTGTGGTGGAACAATATGAGAACAATGGCGGAAGTAACCAGTTATGGTCGTTTCAATAAGTTTAACAGGCTGCATCTGTAACAGATGCAGCCTTCCATTTATATTTCATCAGCTACTGCTGACATGGAAAACAAAGTAAATCTGACACGCCATCTCCATCCTCAGAACCGTCGCCCCCTCCATCGATCATACCCTCGCTAATTTCGAAAACCCTTATAAACTGGACCTCATCGATTTCATGGAAAAACATTACATGTTTAACATGCCACTTGAGAAATTCAGACACCTTAAGGGCAGAAGTCTTTCTACCTTTCACCGGGATTTTAAAAAGAAATTTAATACCTCCCCCCAGAAATGGCTGACCAGGAAAAGATTGGAATTAGCGCACTACCAGCTCAGTGAGAAACAAATGAAACCCGCTGAAGTATACCTTGAATCCGGGTTTGAAGATCTCTCCCATTTCTCCTTTGCCTTCAAGAAACACTATGGGTACTCACCAAATAAAGTTGGCCATCTATCCTGAATAATTTAAATTAAAGTAAGCTTAACTTTGAATTAACAACAAATTCCCGAAAGCGCACTATCATTACAGCTAGTTTTATAAAGGTAGTCGCCTATATGATCAATTGAATTTTGCGAAATCGCACCATGCGTTCTGATTGTGGTATTTCCAATGGGGTTTATTTAGCGTGTATCGTCAAGTAGCATACCCACTTTACGCATCATTTCAACCTGGTAAAAATTATTCACTGCCCACCGGGCGAGGACTTACTATGTCTTTTAACATCAAGCATAATAGCAGATTGCAATGAACAATCAATTACTTTTAATGCTAGCCGTATGGCTCTCGGCCGCAAGCCCTGCCATGGCAGCTACGGGTACCCACAGTATCTATGAACAGGCAATTCGCCAAACGCCTGTAAAGGGGATCGTAGTCGGAGCTGATGGCACACCACTTCCCGGTGTATCTATCAAATCTGTTGCATCCAACAAAGGAACTACAACCAATGATCGCGGAGAATTCTCTATCGACGCCGCTCCTGGTGACCAACTCGTGTTCACCTTTATCGGCTACACACAACAAACTATTGCCGCTACCAGCACACCTATGAAAGTAACCCTCTCCACCAGCAACAGTCAGCTGGGTGAGGTAGTTGTGGTAGGTTATGGTAGCCAGACCAAAGCCGATGTAACTGGTGCACTGACCCAGTTGAAAGCTGATAATATCAGACAGGGTGCTCCTATCTCTGTAGACAATATGCTGCAAGGTAAAGTATCCGGTGTGCGTATCGCACAATCCAGCGGTGAACCCGGTGCAGGTGTGGATGTATTCATCCGCGGTGTGGGTTCTATCCGTAGCGGTAGTACACCGCTCTTCGTTGTTGACGGTGTTCCTTTGAGTAATGATAACGTGAGTGCAGGTGGTCCAGACTTCGGTCTTGGTTCTTCTGAACCCAAGAACCCGCTGAACTTCCTCAACACCAGCGATATCGAAACCATGACGATCCTGAAAGACGCTTCTGCCGCAGCTATCTACGGTGCAAGAGGTTCTAACGGCGTTGTCCTGATCACTACCAAACACGGTAGCAAAGGCGCCCCTACCCTCACCTACGACATGTATGTAGGTAACTCTAAAGTGATCAAAAAACTGGACGTTCTCAATGCTGGGGAATACCGCAAAGCACTGGTAGATCCGGCTTACGATCACGGTGGCAACACTGACTGGCAGGATGTAATTTACCGGAACGGTTTCCTTCAGAACCACAACGTATCTTTTGGTAAGACGACCAACACCGGTAGCTACCTCGCTTCCCTGTCACGCATGTCACAGGATGGTATCGTTGAAAAAAGCAGCTTCAAAAGAACCACTGCAAGACTGAATGCTGAAGAATCTTTCCTTGATGACAAACGTCTGACTGTAAAGATGAACCTGACTGCAAGTGATATCAACGAAACCGGTATTCCAAACGGTAACACCGCAGGTTCCGATGGTCAGCTCATCATTCATGCACTGATGGCGAACCCAACCCGCTCCCTGCGCGACTCCACCGGCGCTTACACCAACTTCAACATGAACGCGCATTACAACCCTGCGTACCTGCTGAGCATATGGGATGATCATACCAATACCTTCCGTGTACTGGGTAATATCGAAGCTGCTTTCAGGATCCTGCCAGGTTTGAACTACCGCTTCAACTACGGTGTAGACAAGTCTACTTCTGAACGTAATACGACTATTTACCCTAACTATACCGATAGACAGCCGACTGGTGCTTACCAGCAGAACAACCTGAAGTCACTGACTACACTGATTGAGCACTACCTGACGTACAACAAATCATTCAACAAACACAACCTGGAATTACTGGGTGGTTTCTCTTACCAGAAATTCTCTTTCTCCGGTACGACTTATGGTCTGCAGGGCATCGCAGCACAGGGTGTAGGTGTGGCACCTGAATACAATCCTGGTTATTCCGGTACCACTACAAGCCCTAGCGGTTATGCGCAGGAGAATGAACTGCAATCAGGTTTTGGTCGTATCAACTACAACTACGACAGCCGTTATATGTTCACCGCCTCTTTACGTGCGGATGGTTCTACCCGTTTTGGTAACAACAACAAATACGGTTATTTCCCTTCCTTCGCATTGGGCTGGACCATTTCGCAGGAAGATTTCATGAAAGACCTGAAAATGGTACAGGACCTGAAACTCCGCGCCAGCTGGGGTCAGACTGGTAACCAGGAAGTAACGAACAAGATCACCCAGGCGAGTTACTCCCTGTCAAGTGCATCTGGTTACTACCTGTACAACGACCAGACTTTGATAAATGGTGTTACTGTAAACCGTACTGCAAACCCTGACCTGAAGTGGGAAATGGTAGAACAGCTGAACATCGGTCTGGACTTCACCCTCCTCAAAGGTAAACTGTATGGTTCATTAGAATATTACAACAAGTCGACGAAAGATCCTATCCTGAACATCCCTTCAGGGCCACTCAGTCCAACCACGACTGTATGGAAAAACGTAGATGCAAGTATCGTGAACAAAGGTTTTGAATTCACACTGGGTACACAGCTGCTTCGTACAAAAGATTTCAGCTGGACACTGGATGTAAACGGTTCGACCCTGAGCAACACGATCAAAGACCTGCCTGTATCTGAGCTCTACTCTGGTAGCATCTCCGGTCCGGGTCTGTCTGGCGTAAATGCAAACATCTACAAGAATGGTTATGAGGCAGGTTCCTTCTATATGCTGAAACACCTGGGTTATGACAAGGATGGTAAAGACATCTTTGAAGATAAAACCAAAGATGGTGTGATCAACTCTGACGACAGGGAGATCTTCCAGGGTGCACTGCCCAACTTCAACTTCGGTATCAACAGTAACCTGCGTTACAAAGCATTTGACCTGGGCTTCAACTTCATTGGTCAGACTGGTGGTTTGCTGGTAAACAATACCGCACTGGATCTGAACATCAACAGCCTTGCATCTGACCGTAACGTACTGAGAAAATTCTACGCAGCAGGAGCCAGCACAACCAACGCGGTACAGCTGTCTTCTCTGTACCTGGAAAAATCAGACTTTATCCGTCTGGCTAACCTGCGCCTGGGTTACACGCTGATCATCCCTCACCAGGACTGGCTGAAATCAATCAACCTGTATGTGAGTGCACAGAACCTGTGGACCATCAGTGGTTACTCCGGTTACGATCCGTTGGTAAATACAACCAAGACCGTAGGTGGTAACCAGTCACTGGGTATTGATTACACGACTTACCCTGCTGCTAAGACATTCCTGTTAGGTGCAACTGTTAAATTCTAAGAAACATGAGAAAGAAATCGTTATATACATATATGGGTATTGCGCTTACTGTAGCAATGGTAAGCTGTACTGACCTGAAAGAAAAAGTGATTGATGAGGTATTGGGTTCTAACAACTCTAACCCTGAGAATGCCATTGCTGCTGCTTATGGCCAGCTGGGTAGCGGTACCTTTGTAGACCATGCGAACGTATTTGGTTTGCAGGAGTATTCCACTGACGAAGCCCTGCTGCCTACCCGTGGTAGTGACTGGGGTGATGGGGGCATATACCGCGCTATCCATGAATTTACCTGGGGGCCTGATAACACACTCGTAGCAAATGGCTGGAACAACCTGAACAGTGGGATTACCAAATCACTGACTGCTGTAACCAGTGCTTATCAGGCAAATGGTAATGCCAACCAGGCATTGTTCCTTGCCGAAGCAAGAGGGCTGCTCGCTTTCTATACATTCCACACCCTGGACCTGTATGGTCAGGCGCCTTACAGAAATCCATATGTAACGAATGCACCATTGGAGATCAAGAGAGCAGATACTGCGATCGATGGCCTGATCAGGGAAGTAGAAGCGATCATTCCTACCCTCGCTAACCTGAAAGAACAGAGTACACACAATGGTCGTTTTACCAAACAGGCTGCTTATGGCTTGCTGGCAGATATGTACATGAACCGTGCGGTATTCAAAAACCGTTACGGTGCCAGCTTTGACTTTACCGAAGCCGCTGTAGATGGAAACGGCACAGATATGGACAAAGTGATCCTGTATACGACGAAGTTGATAGACGATCCTCAGTTTTATCTGGAAACAAACTATTTCAGAAACTTTGATATCGACAACGCCGGCAGACCGGAGCTGATCTTCGTGGTTTCGCAGGACATCAATACCCTGCGCAGCAGTGATAACGACTTCGCTTATATGCCGATGGAAAGAAACCAGAAGCCTTCTTCGGCAAACAGAGGTACCAATGCGGTATGTACTACGCCTCAGTTCTATGCTACCTGGGATGGTAATCATGATGACCCGCGTTTCTCCCGCAAGTACCAGTATGCTGATGGTACCTGGTTTAAAAACGATGGTACTGATGTGAGCGTACCTGCTACCAGCCTTGTGCCAAACAGTGCTTCACTGCCATGGTTCCACTTTAACCGTGGTTTCCTGGAGGGTCAGCAGTATGGTCCGATCCTGTTGTCCACCGGTAGTCTGAAGATGACCAGCGATGGCAGGATTGCAGTTGAAAAACTGTATTGCGAAAAGAACACGGCACTGGCAATGGACTTTACCCCTGCACTGAATTTCGACAATGCTGCACAGTCTGTATTTACACAGGCACAGATCAACCGTGGTGTACGTATCTTCAAGTTTGAGTTCGATCCTGAGAAAGATAACGGATCAAGCAATGTAGATATCCCGTTATATCGCCTGGGTGGTATGTATTGTATGCGTGCAGAAGCTTATTTCCGGAGCAATCAGACTGCCCTGGCAATGGCTGATATCAATAAGCTGCGTACTACCAGAACCCGCGAAGCATATTATAACAATGCACCGGGTGTAGCAATCACTTCCCTGGATGCAAATACCCTGTACAACGAGATTGCATATGAAATGTACTGGGAGCAGTGGAGAAGAAAAGAAATGATTCGCTTTGGTAAGTTTGAAGCTGCAGATGCAGGTTCTGCAAAACCAGCGTCTGAAACTTTCAGAAGAATTTATCCTATTCCACAGTCTGCTATGGATGCAAGCGATGCATTTACACAGAACCAGGGATACTAATATTTACTTTATTTAAAAAAGCCCTCCAGTGCTGGAGGGCTTTTTTTTTGAATTAAATTTTGCGAAACCGAATGGTTTCATATATATTTGCAACCATATGGTTTCATAAATAACCTTTACCCATGAGAAGAGACATATTCCAGGCCATTGCGGACCCGACCAGAAGAGCGATTATAGGATTATTGGCCATGCAGGCAATGACGCCGAACGGCATTGCGGAGCACTTTCAGACCACGCGCCAGGCTGTGTCAAAGCACCTGCGGGTATTGACGGAATGCGAGGTAGTGAAACAGGAGTATCAGGGCAGGGAAATTTTTTATCACCTTGAAATCCAGCGTATGAAAGAAATTGACAAATGGCTCGAACAGTTCCGTCAATTGTGGGAGACGCGTTTCGACCAGTTAGATAACGTATTAGCAAACCTCAAAAAAAATAAGCGATGAACAAAGCGATCCTCTTTAACTTCGATGTAGACAAGGCAAACAAAAAGATTAAGGTAGAGCGGTCTTTTAATGCGCCCCTGGACCTCGTGTGGGCCGCATGGACAGAGGCTGACATTCTTGACCAGTGGTGGGCCCCCAAGCCTTATAAGGTAGAGACAAAGTCTATGGATTTCAGGGAAGGCGGCAGATGGTTTTATGCCATGGTGAGTCCTGAAAATGAAAAGCATTGGTGTATCTTCGATTATGAGACCATTCAACCAGAAAAAATGTATGCAGGTAAGGATGCTTTTTGTGATGAGAACGGGGTGATAAATACGTCTTTCCCCAGTACTAACTGGACAAACAATTTCGCTGAAACAGACGCTGATTCCACTACTGTAACCTGTGAACTTCAATTTAAAGCGTTGGAAGATTTAGAGACCCTCGTGAAGATGGGCTTCAAGGAAGGATTTACAGCAGGACTGGAAAACCTGGATCAGTACATCAGCACACAGTTTTACCTGCGTAAACAGAAGAAACCAGACAATCGGAACAGGGTATCTTATTATGTAAATTTCCCTGGTAATACTGAAGAAGCATTTAACTTTTATAAATCTGTTTTTAAGACTGATTTCGTAAATGGCATACAGCGGTTCGGCGATGTACCTGGTCAGGAAGTAAATGAATCATTGAAGAACATGGTTATCCATGTGGAATTGCCACTGATAGGCGGGCATATTCTGATGGGTACAGATGCGCCAAAGGAAATGGGATTCACCGTGACACAGGGCAATAATATGCATATCAATGTAGAGCCATCTACAAGAGAAGAAGCGGAGAGATTATTCAATGAATTGTCTGTAGGTGGAAATGTAACCATGCCCTTGCAGGATATGTTCTGGGGCGCTTACTTTGGAAGCTTTACAGATCAATTCGGGATCAACTGGATGATAAATCACCAAAATATATGAAGAAAATAATCTTTAACATTCTGTCTGTATTGTTCGGGCTATTGCTCCTGAATGCTGGTTTGGCCAAGTTCTTTCACTACATGCCCGAACCAAAAGATTTGCCACCGGCTTTGATAGCAGACAATGCTGCCTTCAAGGAGATCTCCTGGCTGATGCCGCTTGTGGGAATCGCGGAAATACTCGGAGGTATATTAATTATTATTCCTAAAACAAGGGCGTTAGGTGCTGTAGTCATTTTTCCTGTAATGGTGGGCGTTGCGTTGACAAATATTACGGTGGCACCAGGTGGATTGCCGATGGTTGCTGTAATATGGGCGATATTGTTGTGGATTATTTTCGAGAATTGGAAGAAGTACCTGCCAATGATCAGGTAAGTTTAAAAAGGATGTATCATGTGTTTGGAGTGCTCCAAAAGTTAGACTTTTGGAGCACTCCTTTTTTGATTCATGCTCTTTGGAGCCAGGGTTTTGAAGCTCAAAAGGATGGTTTTTATAGACTGTGAAGATATTGACTTTAATAAATGATTTACATTTAGGCCATGAGATGTTTTTTGCTCCTTTTTTTGTTGCAGGCAACAGCCTGTAGTCATACTGAAAGCTTTCCTACCGGGAAAGTTATTGATACCGTGACCTGTAAGGCCGATCCATCGCAGACCTATGCCCTTTATATACCGCTGGATAACAAAGGAGCAGTTATTTATTGCTTTGATGCCCATGGTGCAGGTGTATTGCCTTTGAATAATTATAAAGCGCTGGCAGACAAGTATGGGTATATACTGGTGGGGAGCAATAATTCGAAGAACGGGAACGACTGGAGCACGACGGAAAACATCTGGCAGGCACTGGAAAAGGATACAAGAGCGCGATTGCAGATTGATACCAACCATGTGTACACCCTTGGATTTTCAGGTGGAGCAAAAGTGGCGGGATATGTAGCATTGAATCATCCGGGTATTAAATCGGTGATTGTCAATGGTGCAGGATTACCGGATGGTACGCCGCCGGGAGATTTTCCTTTTACCTATACCACAGTTGCAGGCGAAGGAGACCTGAACCTGACAGACCTGCTGGGGTATCATATGGCGCTGAACAAAACCAACACGAAGCATCACCTGATCACTTACAATGGCAAACATGAATGGGCGCCGGCTACGTCCATGGATGTAGCATTTGCAGGTATCAAAGCGGATGAAGGTGCAGCGCCGCCGGATTTTATGGCGAAGACCCGCACAAGGATGGAAATGGCTGTACAGTCAAATCAGTTCCTGAAAGCGGAAACAGAGTGCAGGTTATTGCTTAGTTATATGCCAAATGATAATTTCTTTAAAAATCAATTAGATATCATCCTGAGTAATCCTGCATATAAAACACAGTCGCAGGAGCAGATGGCGATATTGGTAAAAGAGCAAAACACCAAGGAGGCTTTTAATGCGAAACTCGGTACCCAGGATACCGCTTACTGGCCCAAAACAATCAGCAGCCTGATTGCGGGGGCACAACTCTCCTCTTTTGAAGGCGCTATGAACCAACGGCTATTGGCTTACCTGTCTTTGATGTTCTATTCTGTAAGTAACCATTATATGGCGAGTCATACCGATGGAGTAGCGAGGCATTTTGTAGACCTGTATGAACTGGCGGATCCTACCAACAGCGAAGCGTATTATTTCTCTGCGATATTGTATGCACGTGCAGGGGAAGCGGATCATGCAGCAACAGCATTAAAAAATGCGGTGAAGAATGGTTTTAAGGATAAAGCACGGTTTGAACAACAACCAGAATTTGCGACAATGAAAAATTTATCGGGTATAGTGAAATGAAATTAAAAAAATCCTATACCTTTGCTCCCGCAAAACATTAAAATGAAACAAGTACAACAAATAGCACCAATGATCAGCGGAGGCGAATATCGCCTTTATCCGCTGTGTGGGGCTTATTGTACTGATAAATAAAGGATTACCTTATTCCGTATAATACATGCCCCGCAAGCAATTGCGGGGCTTTTTCTTTTTAATCCCAACCTACATTTAACATGAGAAAACTAGCAAGCATCCAAAGGATCAAAAAACTGGAACCTATCGAAGGTGCTGATGCCGTAGAGAAAGCCTTTGTGCTTGGCTGGCAGTTAGTCGTAAAGAAAGATGAGTTTAAACCCGGTGATCTCTGCATCTATTGCGAGATCGATAGTTTGATGCCCCCTAAACCCGAATTTGAATTCTTACGGGCCAGAGGCATGCGCATCAAGACTGCCAGGCTAAGAGGCCAGATCTCCCAGGGCATTGCTTTTCCTCTCTCCTACCTGCCTGCAGGATTTGAGGTGGAGGAGGGTGCTGATTGCACTGATGCACTGGGCATTACCAAATACGAACCTCCTATGCCTGCATGTCTGAATGGCGTGGCGAAAGGCACCTTTCCCGGTTTTATACCCAAAACGGATGAGACCCGGGTACAGGTATTGCAGGATATCCTTGACAAGTACGTTGGCGAGACCTGCTACATCACTGAAAAGCTGGATGGCAGCTCTACCACTTACTTCATCAACAATGGTGAATTTGGCGTATGTAGCCGTAACCTGGAACTCCTGGAAGATAGTGAGAACAGTCTGTGGAAAGTAGCCAGAGAGCAGGATATTGAAAACAAACTTCGATCGCTGAATGGCAATTTTGCCTTCCAGGGAGAGATGGTTGGCGAAGGTATACAGGGTAATAAACTGAAGTTACGTGGACAGCACATCCGGTTCTTCAATGTATTTGACATTGACAATGCTGCATACCTGGACTTTGATAGATTCACTTCGATGATGTCTTCACTGGAACTGAGCACTGTACCTGTTTTGAATACGGATTACGTGTTGGAAAATGACATCGGGGAGCTGGTAAAGAAGGCCACTATCAGGAGTAGTATCTGTACAGAGGCATGGGCGGAGGGCATTGTGATCCGTCCTGTAAAAGAACGGATAGAGTTGTACAACAATCACTTTGTACATAGCAGGGTGACCTTCAAAGCTATCAATCCTGAATTCCTTTTAAAATATGGTGAATAGTTTTTTTAGGGGGTATCTAAGTATGATACTCCCTTTTTTTGGTTCCCAGATTGAGCCAACCAGTCCTTTTAACCAATCTCAGGACCTTTGTTTATTTTTAATCCATCCTTTCTTTATCTTTATACGATCCTATTATTACGAGCGCGCATATTTTACGTTTAAACTCAAAACATTCAAAATGAAAAAAACCGTCTTAATAGTATCAATATCTACGGCTTTGAAACGGCTATCGAAAAGAATATCAATAACCCACAAATAATATACATCTATGAATGACATAGAATTTATCGTTTACTTTAATGATTGTTTTTTTACCCATCTGTATGGAGAATCATTTTACAATGACCGACCTGAGCCCAACAGAATGCACGCTCAATCATTATGGAACATCTACCAGACCATGAAAGCCGGTGGTAATAGTATTGCCATCACAGATAAAGATAAGAACATTGTCTTTGAAACATCCCACCTACTGGAACTGAGAGAGTGGATCGGGCGGAAATACCCACAGTTTGTATACATACTGGACGCGCAGACTACAAGCAATCATCCAGGAGACCGGCTAAAACGCCCATCTTAAGGTCATAAGTAGAAAGGCTTAATTGCTGGATATTCAACTGCTCCAATATATAATCCGTAATGATAGCAGCAATGACGATCATATCTACACGCAGGGAAATTAAGCCTTTCATATTTGCACGTTCACTGTGTGTAGAATGAATTAACCTTTTAGAAATTGCTTTGTATCTATCTATATCCAAACCCGCTGAAGCCACCTCTCCTATTTCATTTCCATCATTCAATAACGCAGCAAATGATTCAAAAGCACCCGCAGAACCTACTAACAAAGAAGGTTTGTATTGTGCACAGGCCTCTTTTAAATCAGGTAAGGTATTGTGTAAATGATCTATAACAGACTGATGCTCCGTATCACTCAACGGATCTGAATGGAAATAAGCCTGCATCAACCTGGCTGCGCCAACGTTATAGCTTTTCTTCCAGAGCGCTTTTTCCGGATTACAGATAATAAACTCCGTACTTCCCCCTCCAATATCCATCACAAGGGTCGTTTGTTTAATCAGGCCAGTTGCCATCACCCCGCTGAATATATATCCTGCTTCCGCTTCGCCGGTAATCACTTCAATATGAATCCCTATCTCTGCTGCTTTAGCTACAAATTCCTGCCCGTTTTCTGCACTACGTACGGCAGATGTAGCCACTGCTTTGATCGTATCTACTTTATAATTGTCAATGGTAGCTTTGAATTGCCCGAGCGTACGAATCCCTCTTTCCATTGCCTCAGGTATGATCATATTTTGATTGATCCTTCCCTCCCCTAAAAATACCGGTACAGTCGTCTTATATAAAATCTGATCTACACCTTCTGCTATCAGCAAATGAAACGTATTTGTACCCAGGTCTATTACTGCGAATCTCATATCCTACCCTTTAAATATTGCAAAAGATATAAAAATTCTCTTTAATTAGGCTGTAGACACATATTCTATATGAGATCAGCTTCCGTTTTTGTTTGCTCAATCCTCTTTTACATTCATTCTTTCGCCCAGCAGATCAGCGTCAGTTTTCCAGACAGCCTGCTTTCCACACCATTTACCGGCAGCATTCTCGTTTATCTTTCCAAAACTTCAAAGAAGCCCAGGCAAGCCTCCTCTTTTCTTATAAACTACTCATATCAATCACAAACCTGTACAGTACATCCCCTTTCTCCAACCGTTCAAAAGCTGTCGATATCGCCCACTTTCAGTTTAGTGACATGCTCACCGGCTTCGATGATCCTTCCTACGATCTCATGACCGGGCACCATGGGGAAGATGCCGGGAAACCAGTCGTTCCTGATCTGGTGGAGATCGGTGTGGCAAACGCCACAATATAGAATCTCGATGAGCACATCGTGGGTGGTCAGGGGCCTTCTTTCAAAGGTCCAAGGTGTGAGTGTGGTGCCTGCTTGTAAAGCAGCGTATCCTTTGGCAGTAATCATATTGTTTGTTTTGATAGACCAAAGTTAGGTTGGGGAGTGGGGAGAGAATTGAAGGTTTCAAAGTGAAAATTATAAGTATCAAAGGGGCAATACCTCTTTCACACTTCCTAAAAATAATTTCCCCCCTCCTGACATAGGGCTGTCACACCCCGTTAATAGTTTTGTTGAATAAATGTTAAAATCAATGATCAGTCAATTCGCACAATTAAACTGGATGGGCGTTGCCATCGCTTTTTTAGCCTACTGTATCGTCGGCCCCCTATGGTTCACCTTATTATTCCCAAAGGCTTACCGGCGCTCACTGGGCAAGGAAAATGAAACCCTTCCCAACAAGCCAATCTTCATTGTGGGCCCCGCCCTATGTTCACTGGTCATTACCATTGCCACCGCCTTGTTGCTGTACGCGCTACAGATTTCATCTATACAAGCAGGCATCGAATTTAGCTTGCTGATCGGCATAGGTTTCCTGGTAGCGAATACCGTGACCATCGCCATCAATCCCAATTTTCCTAAGCCCATTCTGTACAGCATCATTAGCGGCAGCTATCATTTAGTATGTATTTTGATTGTAACTGTGGTCTTAATTGCGATGAAATAATGGAAACATTTTGCCCGGCCAACAGGCAGGAATGGCGCCAATGGCTACAGGAAAACCATAGCAGTGCGCCATTCATCTGGCTCGTATATTACAAAAAGCAGGCAAACCGATCTACCCTTACGTGGAGCGAAGCCGTGTACGAAGCCCTTTGTTTTGGCTGGATCGACAGTACGGCAAAAACTATCGATGAAGAAAAATTCATGCAGTTCTTCACAAAAAGAAAGCCCACCAGTGTCTGGTCCAAAATCAACAAAGAAAAAGTTAAACGCCTGATAGCCACCGGGCTCATGATGCCTGCCGGCCATCAATGCATTCACCTGGCCAGGCAAAATGGGTCATGGTCTATACTCGATGATGTAGAAGAGCTAAAGATACCCAAAGACCTGGAGAAAGCTTTTAAATCCAAACGGGGTTCAAAGGCTCATTTCATAGGTTTAAGCAGGTCAGTGCAAAAAAACTATCTACAAAAACTGGTACTGGCAAAACGACCGGAAACCCGGTTAAAAAGGATCCAGGAAATTGTCAACTTAGGTGGGTGAACATAATCGTTCACCCACCTTTTTATATTTATTCTCAGAAATTATTAAATACTATTAAATTGCCATACATTTACTCCATAAACTTTAGAAGAAATTGTCCTTTACCTATTACCTCTTACAATTTGCTACTTACGGTCTAGCGCTTTTACCGTTTAGGGTATTGTACCTGCTTTCAGACGTTGTGTACGTGCTGTTATATCATGTTCTTTCTTACAGGAAAAAAGTTGTCATGAGTAATCTTCGTGCTTCGTTCCCTGATAAGTCGGAAAAAGAGCTGACAAAAATCTGCAAGGAATTTTATCATTATCTCTGCGACATGTTTCTCGAAACGTTCAAGACGCTTGCCATCAGCAAAGAGACCATGGTAAAACGCTGTGCTTTTACACCAGAGACCATCGCCCTCTTTAACAAACTGGCCGAAGAGGAAAAAAGTGTGATACTGGTAATGGGGCACAAAGGTAACTGGGAATGGGCAGGCAATTCATTCAGCATTCTGCTCAAACAGCAATTGTATGTGATTTATCATCCGCTGTCCAACAAAAACCTGGATGCCCTGATGTATAAAATGCGTACCCGTTTTGGCACAAAGCTGATTGCCATGCAGGATACATTCCGTGAAATGGTAAAGAACAGGAAGGAAATAAACGCCACCGCATTCATTGCTGATCAGTCACCACAACCCGCTACGGCTCACTGGATGACTTTTTTAAACCAGGATACCCCGGTTTTTAAGGGAACAGAAAAGATCGCGCAGAAAATGAACTACCCGGTAGTGTATGTAACAGTGAACAAAGTGAAAAGGGGCTACTACTCCGTAGAAGCTTCCATGTTGGTAGAGGAACCAACGAACGAGCCAGAAGGCGCTATCACAGAGATCCATACCCACAAACTGGAGCAGGATATCATTGCCCAACCGGGCACCTGGCTCTGGTCTCACAGAAGATGGAAACACAAACGCCAACCACAACCGATAGCGGTACCGACCATATAATTTCCAATTATACCACAACGTTAAAATTATTCATCCTATGCGCGAAGGGAAAGACCTTATCCTGGCAACAAAACCATATGCCAATGAAATCAGGTCCAGGAGCTGGTTCCACCTCACTACAACTTTGGGGTTGCTGATACTGGCATTGACGGGCACGCTGGTATTGCCATATTTTATTTTTAGGCTGGCGGCCAGCATTTTTGCGGGTTTACTGATTGTGCGGACATTCGTCATTTACCACGATCATCAGCACCATACAATATTACATAATTCAAAACTGGCAGAAGCCATCATGGTCCTTTTCGGGATCTATGTACTGGCGCCTACCAGCATCTGGAAAAGATCTCACGATTATCATCATAAACATAATTCAAAACTGTTCAGTGCCAGCATTGGCTCATATCCTATTGCTACCCGGCAGAAGTTTGAGCAAATGAGTCGTAGAGAAAGAAGGGGTTACCTCTTCACCAGGCATCCGCTCACGATCCTGTGTGGCTACCTCTTTATGTTCATGATTGGTATGTGCCTGCAGTCATTTACAAGTAGTCCAAGAAAGCACCTGGATAGTCTGTTAGCGCTGGTATTGCATTTCTGCGGCAGCGCGGCGGTGATCTATTTCCTGGGTTGGGAGGCATGGGCGCTTTTCATCCTGATACCTTTTTCCATCGCCTGTTGTATGGGGGCATACCTGTTTTATGCCCAGCATAATTTTCCGGGTGTTACATTCAATGATAGTGAGGACTGGTGTTATCATGAGGCCGCGTTATTGTCATCCAGCTTTATGGTGATGTCGCCGTTTATGAACTGGGTAACTGCAAATATCGGGTATCATCATATTCACCATCTGAATGCGCGTATTCCATTTTACCGTTTGCCACAGGCCATGGCGGAGATCCCGGAGTTGCAACAGGCAAAGACTACCAGTCTGCGGATCAGGGAGGTTATTGCATGTTTAAAGCTTAAGGTATGGGATCCGGAACTGAAGCGGATGATCACCCTGCGGGAAGCTGCGGCGCTGAAAACACCGGCTTATAAAGTGACGACTCCCCAACCTTTAGGTTTTTCTTAACATTTATATTTATGGAAAATGGATTTTCCGGGAATCATGAAAGAAAATCCATTTTCCATGAGTCCAAAGTACATTATCCCCATTGGCACCTTTTTCTGTGCATTATTCCTGATGGGCGCTGTGCGTAAGCACCCTGTTATGGAATCCTCTCCTTCCCCCGTTATAATTGATTCTCCCCACGCTCAATCTAAAATCCAGGTAGTATTTGCATTGGATGCAACAGGTAGTATGACCGGTTTGATCGGCGCTGCCAAAGAAAAAATATGGTCTATTGCGGGAAGTCTCGCTCAGGCGGAGCCTGCACCTGTCATTGAGATAGGTTTGATATTTTACAGGGACAGGGGCGACCAGTTTATTACAAGAAGAGTGGCATTGTCAGGTGACATGGATGATGTGTATGAGCAGTTGATGCAGATGAGTGCAGATGGAGGAGGGGATAGCCCGGAGAGTGTGAACCAGGCCTTGAATGAGGCGGTAACGAAGTTTAAATGGGATACGGCGCAAAGTACCTACAAGACGGTGTTTTTGGTGGGAGATTGCCCCCCGCATATGGATTACAGGGATGATGTGAAGTACCCGGTAAGTTGTAAGCTGGCCACGCAGAAAGATATCGTGTTAAATACGATCCTGATGGGGGATAATTATAAAGCGATGCAGGTGTGGAAAGATATAGCAGAGTGTAATCAGGGGAGCTATACGCAGGTGAATATGGACGCCAATGATATACAGGTGAATACACCTTATGATAATCAGATCGCACGGTTATCAGATCAGTTGGATGATAGCAGGCTATATTATGGTAGTGAAGATGAGAAGGTGGCTTATTCAGCCAAAGTATCAAAGAGCAAATATATCAGTACGAATGTGGCGGCAAATGTGAAAGCGCAGCGGGCGGAGTATAATGCTACAAAAGCGGGGAAGAGTGGGTATTATGGAAAGAAGGAATTGCTGGAGAACTATAAAGATAAATCAGTGAGTGTTGAATCTATAAAAACGGAGGAATTACCGGAGGAAATGAAGAAGATGACAGTAGTGCAGCGGGAGGAATATTTAAAGAAAAAAGTGGCGGTAAGGGATAGTTTGAACAAGGAGTTAGACAAGTATGTGAAGATGCGGCAGGCCTATATAGAAAAGGACCTGAAGAGCAGGAAGGCAGAAGATGTAGATAGTTCATTTACGAATAAGATATATAAGAGTATACAGCAACAGACGGAGAAGAAGAAAATATATCTGAAGAAGGATGCAAAGTATTAGAGTAGTGTATCATTTTGAATGTAGTCAAGCCGGCCGCAGGCAACTGCACGGGAGATTCGGGTGATTTTTTAAAGAAAACTGCAACTGACACACTATCAATATTAGTAAGATTTATATTTTAATTTTAGGTTTTGAAGCGCCCTGAAGTTTATACTTCGGGGCTATTTTTTTAGTGCAATTCTTTATATGAATTTTATATTAAATCCGAACAAACCCCTCCCCTCATTAGTTATTTATAAATGGCATTATATAGATTTAAACTATTAAAATATAGAATATATTAATCTTGTTTATATCCTTAAAGTCCTACTTTTACCATCCTGCTTGTATAAACAACACCGTAAGCTTTCATTTAATACCATAAAATAAAAACAATGGGAAAAGAATCAAACGACATCAGTAAATGCCCATTCCACAATGGCAGTATGAAAAACCCAGTCGCTGGTGGTGGCACCAGAAATCGTGACTGGTGGCCTGACCAACTTAGACTCAACATCCTTCGTCAACAATCACCTTTATCCAACCCTCTCGGCGACGAATTCAACTATGCCGAAGCCTTCAAAAGCCTCGATCTCGAAGCCGTTAAGCAAGACCTCCATGCACTCATGACCGACTCTCAGGACTGGTGGCCTGCTGATTTCGGCCATTATGGCCCCCTCTTTATCCGCATGGCATGGCACAGCGCAGGTACCTACCGCGTTACCGATGGTCGTGGCGGCGCCGGTTCCGGCCAACAACGTTTTGCTCCCCTCAACAGCTGGCCTGACAACGTTAGCCTGGACAAAGCCCGCAGACTTCTCTGGCCTATCAAACAAAAGTATGGCAACAAGATCTCCTGGGCTGATCTTATGATCTTAACCGGCAACATTGCCCTGGAATCTATGGGCTTCAAAACCTTTGGCTTCGCTGGCGGACGCGTTGATAAATGGGAACCGGAGGAAGATGTATATTGGGGTTCTGAAACTACCTGGCTGGGTGGCGATGTGCGCTACGGACACGGCTCTGAAGGGGTAGTTGAAAACCACGGTGTACTGGTATCAGATGATAATGCAGATGGTGATATTCACTCCCGCTACCTCGACAAACCACTCGCTGCTGTACAGATGGGTTTGATCTATGTAAACCCTGAAGGCCCGGATGGTAATCCTGACCCTATTGCAGCTGCCAAAGATATCCGTGATACTTTTGGTCGTATGGCGATGAATGATGAAGAAACTGTTGCCCTCATCGCAGGCGGTCACAGCTTCGGTAAAACCCACGGCGCAGCTACTGCTGATCACGTAGGCAAAGAACCGGAAGCCGCAGGGATCGAAGCACAGGGTTTTGGATGGAGTAATAGCTATGGCTCCGGCAAAGGCGCCGATACTATTACCAGTGGCCTGGAAGTAATATGGACAAAAACACCTACCCAATGGAGCAATAACTTCTTTGAGAATCTCTTCGGTTTTGAATGGGAACTCACCAAGAGCCCTGCCGGCGCTCACCAATGGGTAGCAAAAGATGCTGATAATATTATACCGGATGCATATGACAGTGGCAAAAAACACCGTCCTACTATGCTGACTACAGACCTCGCTTTAAGGTTTGATCCGGCATATGAAAAGATTTCAAGAAACTTCTTAGAAAACCCGGATGCATTTGCAGACGCGTTTGCAAGAGCATGGTTCAAACTCACACACCGTGATATGGGGCCAAAGGTATTATACCTTGGCGCCGACGCTCCACAGGAAGACCTGCTCTGGCAGGATCCGATTCCTGCTGTTGATCATGAACTGGTGAATGATGAGGATATAGCTGCACTGAAAGAGAAAATACTGGCTTCCGGCCTGAGCATCTCCGAACTGGCGTCTACAGCATGGGCTTCTGCTTCTACCTTCCGTGGCTCTGATAAACGCGGTGGTGCAAATGGTGCACGTATCCGCCTGGCGCCACAGAAATACTGGAAAGTCAATAACCCCGCGCAGTTACAAAAGGTGTTGGATAAACTGACAGCAATACAGTCAGAGTTTGCCAAAAAAGTATCCATCGCTGACCTGATTGTACTGGCAGGTGGCGTAGCAATTGAAAAAGCCGCGAAAGATGCAGGACAGGATATTACTGTTCCATTTACACCCGGCCGTATGGATGCTACACAGGAACAAACAGATGTGGAATCTGTAGGTTACCTGGAACCACAGGCGGATGGTTTCCGTAACTATCGTAAATTCAAATCATCCGTGTCTACTGAGTCATTGTTGATTGATAAGGCACAGCTGCTTACACTCACAGCGCCGGAACTAACAGCATTGATCGGTGGTCTGCGTGTATTGAATATTAACTACGATGGATCAGCTGATGGGGTGTTGACAACTACGCCGGGCAAACTGACAAATGATTTCTTTGTGAATTTGCTGGATATGAATACCGCATGGAAAGCAGTGACTACTGAGCAGGAATTATTTGAAGGAACAGATCGCGCCACTGGCAATGTTAAATGGACAGCAACACGTGCGGACCTGGTATTTGGATCTAATGCTGAATTGAGAGCGATTGCGGAAGTGTATGGTAGTTCAGATGGGAAAGAACGGTTCATTCAGGACTTTGTGAAAGCATGGACGAAGGTGATGAACCTCGATAGGTTTGATGTGAAGTAGGTTTGATGTGAAATAGATTCGGTCTAAAATAGGTTCGATTTAAAATAAAATTAAAAGCCTCCGGAGAAATAAGATCCCGGAGGCTTTTTTATAAAAAAGTTTATCTGTGCTATAAGGCATCATATCACCTGACCCGGTGTCGCTCCTAACTCAATTGCCACCACATTCAGTACATCCAGTATCTCATTTTCAGTACCGATCCCCTGCCCTCCAATGGCTTATCCCCCCATCCCTACTCCTCTACCCTGCAATTCAACAACCCCGTTCCCGTATCAGTAGAAATCAGGAAATTATCAAACGTCATATTCGCCGCATGTACCCGCATCCCTGCCTTGCCACTGATGAAAGGGTTTGTATCCGTATATTCTATCACCGGTGTCAACATATCATTCAGGTAGATCTTTATCACATCCCCACTTATCACAGCCCTCAGCTTATAAGACTGCCCCGCCGTCAATGCCTGACTCTTGTAAGCCAACGTTGTCCAGTTATAGTTTTCCTTCCCAAACACGATACCCCCGGCCTCTATACCTGCATAATACCCCTGCTGGTAATCAGAACTGATATCCGTAGAATTCCCAAACTGCTCTGCCGCCGGGTTACGGGAACGGAATATCAAACCCCCATTACCAGCTGAAGAACAGGTGACGTCCGCCTCCACCGTATAATCCGTCCAACCTACATTGCCCATCGTCCTTTTCCCATAGCCATTGATCCCCGCCTTCCCGGCAGATACTGCCCATGAACCATTGTCATAGTTCCATGATGCATTAAAACTACCCGCATCAAAATTGTCAGCGCCACTGGGGGTAATGGTAGAACCTGATTCAAATTTTAAAAATGCAAAATCAAACTCCCCCTCCACCGTTTCCAAACGAATCGTATGATTGCCGGCAGGTAGAGTCAGGTTCCGGAGCACAGCCGTACGCCAGGTTGTCCAGGCACCCGTAGCAGGAATGGCAATGATCCCGGATACATCCGCACCATCACAATACACCCGTAGTTTGCAGGCAGTGTAAGTCGTTGCATATCGCAACCCCATATGATAAGGCCCCGTTGCCGGCACATTCACATTGTACTGATACCATTCACCTGTCTGGTTCCAGCCAATATTCTGACCACCTTCCTCACTATCACGGATATCAACATTGTCAGTACGATACTTACCTCCTGTGTTTCCACCGGACAAATCATGATAACCAACTCCTTCCCCACCCTCATTGTAATGCACGGCAGGAATCGTACCTGGTATAGGTTTATAAAAACTAAACACACCACTGCCATTTACCTTATTGCTAAAAGCAGTGTAACCAAAATCAGCGTGATCGCTATAGGTAGTAACACCTATCTTGCCACCAGTAGTAATATTGGCTGTACGGGTAGATTTCAGCATGCCATCTACATAGATCCTAAAGGTAGTCCCTTCTTTTTCTACCCTGATCACATGCCATTTCTGGTAGTCATATCCGGGAGGCAGGGCTATGGCATTGACACCAATAGAAGTACCGTTTACTTTGATATCAGTTTCTAATGTGTTATCATAACTACTTAGCAACGCCGTACCATACGTATTTTCATCGATGTAAGAAAACACAGCGCCAAAGCGGGCGGCATTCGTACCCCTCTCCATTTCTTTCATATTAAATTCGGCCGTGTAATTTTCGGCACTGGTAGCTGTGGTAATTTGTCTGTACCAGGTACTGGTCGTTTTTGTATCCTGCCACATCAGTTCCTGGTTGTAAATACCCCAGGTACCACCATTCACATCCGTCCAGTTACTACCAATATCCGTGCGATCAAAACGATCGTAGAAAACAGGCAAAGCAGGAGACGGTTTTGACCAGTTTGTAGGGCCATATACCTGTACCCGGTCACCATTAAAACCCATCGGGTCAATGTTCAGTTTTCGGTTAGGGCCTACGATACTACTCTGACCAAGCAAATTATGATAAGTGATGAACCAGGTATCGAGGTCAGGGCCAATAAAGGAACTGCTATGCCCAAGGCCAAAGAAAGTCCCTTCCGTATTGAGGAGAATAGGATTGTTGGCGCCAGCGGTGTAACTACCCAAAGGAGCCGTGGATGTAGCATAGTTCACCCGGTAACCTTTACTGAATACGTGATTACCTGTATAGGTCAGGTAATATACCCCATTCCGTTTAAAGAGCGTGGAGCCTTCCGTCCAGCCATTGAGGTTAGCACCGCTCAGCGTAGTGGCAGATCCGATGACTAATGGGCTACTCATTGCTGATCCCTGTATACCACTGCCACTGGCATTCGTGAAGTACATAGACGCATTGTCGTCGATAAAGACGGAGCCATCGATAGAATGCCCCAGGTTGCCCGTCTGCAGAGAAAAAGGCCCTGTTGGACTACTGGCGGACAATACATAATGTCCGTTCCCTGCCGGTGAGGTATACATGTAAAAAGTGCCGTTCCAGTAAATGACTTCGGGCGCATAAGCACCTTTGGAAGTCGTTACAGATGCAGGCACAGCCAGCCCTTCGTAGGTCCAGGTAACCAGGTCCCAGCTGCTCCAGCACTTTACACCATTCTGATCATCGCGGGTACTACAGTACAGGTAAAATTTACCTCTGAATTTAAAAATGTAAGGATCACCAATACCATATTCTCCCCATTCGTCAGAAAGGGTACGTGGATTTGTAATCTGGCAAAATGTTTGAAGGGAACAGCACAGAAAAAAAATCAATAACGGGATTTTGAGGGAATTCATCATAAAATATAGGATTTGTACTATAAGATATGGAATTTCAACAATTCTGCGTCTTATTACTTAAACGTATACTCATGAGAAAAACCTTGCTTATTCTGGGAATGCTCTATGGTAGCCATTCGCTTGTTGCCCAACAGTTCACGGCCATCTATAATGCCGACTCCTCCTTAACCGGTTTTGAAAATTCCAGGTCCAAAGTAAGTGTAGCCCCACAGTTCGTACAGGTAGCAGGGAATAAATTTGATCACATAGTCGCTGTTACAAAAGAAGATAAACAAGGTAAATGGCACAGTTACTACCTGACCAGTGCATACAGGAAAGTGGGATCGGATAGCATGTATATGTTTGACAATACTTTTGATTGTGAAAATGAAGGTTTCATCCGGTTTACTGACTGGAAAACGGAAAAAACAGGGGTGTTTAACCGTTATGGTAAGATCGTGGTACCAGCAGTGTACAATGCTGTTTCGAGAGTGATGAATGGAATGGTGATTGCCCTGCAGGGTGCTGAAAAAGTGAATGATGGAGAACATTTTTTCTGGAAGGGCGGAAAGGATTTACTGATAGATACTGCCAATAAGGTGCTGGTAGCAGATTTTAAAGCTGCGGAGGACCTGAATATGTATTCTTTACAATTGGAGAACCAACCCGGTACAGATACGACGAGGATGAGTTTCAAAGGCGTGAACGGGAAATACTATACTTTCCAGGTATATAAAAAAGAGTTTAGTGAATGGCTATATCGCGACCTGCTACCGGGGTTGACAAAGGAAAAACTGGCAAAGCATTCCTTCTCCAAAATCACCTATTATAATGGGGAAGAATGGGTGAGTGATGACAAGGCCATGTTTATAGATAAGTATTGGGATTTCTTACAGGCCAGATTTAAGGATGTAGCAGCTTTTAATATAGTAAGTGGCAACTTCAATCCTTACATTTTTGAAGGTCCGCTTTATGAGAAATATATCAATCATTGCTTTACGGCTAAGGACTGGCAATACCCCTCCATCAGTATCTTCTTTGAGGGCAGTAACGAAAAAGGACAAATGGATTTTATAAGAACGGATGAGGGCTATCAGCTGATCGGCGTAGGATTTGCGAGATAATTATTTTGATTATTTTTCAGTTACCTTTACCCCTGCAAATTATTGAAATAGAAGAATGAAAACAGAATTTTCGGAAGTATTGCAGGAGAACCTGCTATTCTGGAACATGTGGAATATCGCGTATGCATATGACCTGCTGGAGCAAAACCACGAAGGGTACGAAGCCCATTTTGAGCAGCTCCGTGAAATGTGGGATTTCTGCTGGAAAGCGGTAGCAGCAAAGCAAATCAACCCCGATGAGTTTGAGCAGGTATTTGGAAAGACCTACCCGGCTGAGTTTGATGATGAAGGCGCATTTCTCAATCCAAGAGATATTCTCCATCAGACGTATGATGATCTAAGAGATACCGTATTGAGTGAGTTTTGCATCACGCTACTCGTTGGCGCATTTAGTACTATTTATGACGGCGTGACTTCAGGCAGAAGATATGGCGCACGCGCAGGGGAATTGCCGATAGAAGTGCTCTATGGAATAGTAGCCTCTAATGGATTAGAAAATGAATTCCGATCCCTTCCAATTGTACAGGATGAATTAGCCGCACAGGCAAAACTATTGCAGGATTTAAGTCAGCCGAATCAGTATACTATCCAGCACAGACATCTATACAGGCACCTGGAACTCATGCAATCTATGCAGTTTATCGAACAATAAGAACTTCAAACTTCCCCGGCTCTCCACAGCTGATAAAGGTTCCACCTCATCCGGCAAAACTTTATTTCTTAACCGCCAGCGGTTGTCCATCCCCACCCAGGTATACAACAAACAGCACTACATCAGTCGTCCCTTTGTTTGTTCCTTTGTGGTAGGTATCGTAAGATTCAACAAAGCTGGTACCTTCCTTATATTCAGCAGGCTGATGCCCTTCTATTTCGACAGTCAAAGTACCCTGCAGCACATAAGAGAATACAGGAATCAGGTGCTTATGCCAACCCGTGGTTTCACCCGGCGGAAAGGTAATTTTGGCCATTGTCACCTTTGCATCTTTAAATTGTGGGTACACGATCTTCTGGCCGATAGAGTTGACGGTGGTGTCTACTAACTTTTCAATTTTCAGTTTTCCGGCGTACTGTTGTGCATGTACGGTAGTACTAATGAAAATTAATAATGTCAGAATGGTTCTCATTGTTTTTTTGAAATTTGATGCAATGTAATAAATTTACCAGGGAGGTAGGGGAATAATGAGTACTACCCCTCAACAATTCAAATTATAGCACTAAAATAAAAAGTTCATGCCGAAGCATCATCAACCAATTCCTGTCATTGGCTTACCTCCCGATATAGGCATCATGCTTTTTAAGATCACGGCCTCCTCCCTACGCGGTCTCGAAGATGTACAACAGTCTCACCGGGACAGCTGGCATTTATTAACGCTACAAATGAAGGGGACCACTACCATGGAAGTGGATTTTCAAAAGATCGTTATAAAGCCATCCTCCGTATTCTACATGCATCCAAACCAGGTACATCGTGTTATCTCATTTAAAGAAGCTGTTTTTTATAGCCTGATCATCGACCACAAAAGCCTAAAACCTGAATACTTAAAATTACTGGAAGATCTTACACCGGTGCAACCACTTAAATTAAACAAAGAGACCTTTACGATCCTTTCTGAAATAGCCGCTGTCTGCATCAAATTGTATGAAAGAAAAGATGCAAAGTTATACGCATCATTATTAAAAGACAGCTGCCATACGTATATAGCAGCCATCTTATCCCAGTACCTGGCACAGGCCAATCCAACGGATGCTCCCTCGCGGTTTGATATCATTTCCAAATCATTCAAATCGGCCCTTGAAGAGCATTTCACCACCATAAAAAGTCCTAAAGAATACGCGCAAAAGCTAAACATTTCCGCGCCGTATTTAAACGAATGTGTGAGACACACTACAGGCCGGTCGGTCTCTTACCAGATACAACAACGCATCATCTTAGAAGCAGCGCGCCTGCTCTATCATTCCAATAAGTCTGTAAAAGAAATTGCTTACGCACTCGGGTTTGATGACCACTCCTATTTCACCAGACTATTTACAAAAGTAACTGGCATGACGCCGCTGGAATTCCGTAGCAAAAACCTCGAATAGTCCTATACCTACTTCGCATTGCCCTTTTTTACCCTCCTTATTCGGCTTTACTTTGTGGCATGATAGAAAATAAGCAAATCGCAATCGTTGGTGGAGGTCCGGGAGGACTAACACTGGCCAGACTTCTGCAGCTGGCAGGTGCCCATGTAAAAGTATATGAAAGAGACGCAAGTAAAGCATCCCGTGTACAGGGGGCAATCGTAGATCTTCACTTTGATTCAGGTCTGAAAGTAATTGAAAAAGCAGGTCTGATGGAGTCATTTAAAGCAAACTATATCAAGGGAGCTGATCGCTACCGCATATTTGATAAGTACGGCACCATCCATCTGGATGAACATAACAAAGCAGATAATGGTGATTTTGGGGATCCATATTTCAGACCGGAAATTGATAGAGGTTCATTAAGGAATATGCTGTTAGATACCCTACACCCCAATACAGTTGTATGGGATAGCCAGTTTGTGTCCATGACGCAGGATGGTGAAGGTTGGATACTGACTTTCAAAAATGGTACAACAGCCCAAGCAGATATTGTAATTGGTTCAGATGGTGCCCGCTCAAAGATCCGTCCTTATATTTCAGACACCAAAACCCTGTATTGTGGGGTTACAATTATACAAGGAGATATTGACAATCCTGCGGAAGCCTGTCCGGAAATATATGAACTGGTGGCCAATGGAAACCTGGTTGTATTGGCTGATGGAAAATCTATTACCGTACAACCGCGTGGAGATGGGGGATTGACCTTCTACGCTGCTGCAAAGTATCCGGAAGACTGGACAATAGATGCTTCCGACAAAGAGGAAGTATATTCCTTCCTGACAGTATTCTATGAGGGTTGGAATGAGATCTTTTTTACCCTGTTCAAAGCTTGTGATAAATTTACCGTCCGGCAGTTAAATTATTTTCCACTGGATCAAACCTGGGAACCGCATTCCAATATCACTATCATTGGTGATGCCGCACACCTGATGCCACCATCAGGAGAGGGTGTGAATACAGCTATGCTGGATGCGTTGGATTTAAGCGAGCATCTTACAAACGGGAATTACGGCGACATACAAACTGCTATTGGGGCATTTGAAAATAAAATGCGTGCACGTAGTGCAGTGTTGGCGCAAGAGGCATTGGAAGGCAATGAGGTGATGTATGGTGAAAATGCATTAGAAGCATTGGTAGGCATGTTAGATCAAAGGGAGTCTCTTTAAAAAGTGAACCTCTTATTTGCCTTCAATCAGGTCAGCTAATATTTTCTTTACTTCAGGAGAGGAATAATCAAAACCACCGTCAGTGCGCCAGACAATCTCTCCATTTTTATTAAGGATATCAGTAGCGGGAATGGTATGGTAGTAATACTCCCGTGGTACTGCGGTGGGTGCTGCATACACTGGTAATGTGTAATATTTCTTCTCCATATAGGCATTTGACTTTGGGAAATCGCCATCAATATCTACTGTAAGAAATACCACGTCTTTAAAGGCATCTTTTAATGCCTGGATGGTAGGCATTTCCTTTACGCAGGGCTGGCACCAGGTAGCCCAGAAGTTGATAAATACCACCTTTCCTTTCAGAGAACTGATTGTAATGGATTTTCCATTGGCGTCTACGAGCGCCAGTTCAGGTGCACTGCTTTGCGCATAGGTAGTAAAAGCAAAGCTGGTGATTATAATAAAGGTTTGAATGATTTTCAGCATAGGGTCACGAAGTTATGTATTATTTGATTTACTTCGACCCACCAAATAACCAAATAACTGTAAATCAACCATTTAAGATTTAAGATACCCCTAAGCCAGGTATAGGAAGGTTGGCTTCGCCTCTCCCATAGCGCATTTCCGGGGATAACCCGCCCATAAGCCGCCCATAAGCCGTACATAAGCCGTACATAAGCCGTACATATCCCGCATCTATATAGATGCGGGATATGTACGGCTTATGGGCGGGATACTTACTGGTCAGGTATATGTATGTGTCTTTTTAGACTCCCATCCTTATCGTCAGGACCCAATATGATCGACCACTACTTTCTCATCCGTGACCAGCATCAATATCTCAACCGATTTGAAAAACTTCGGCTCGTCTGGTTGAATGTGCTGTTTGTAATACTCATTAGCAAAAAATGTATTATAGTCATCCAGCGAAGAAAAATATATATCTGTAATTCCATCGAACTCCGGCGCGGGAAAACCAGCTATCTCAACCGGATGAGAAACAACGTACTTTTTGACATATTTACCCACCTCAGGGTGCGACATAAATAAAGGCGCATGGTGATTTCTATGATAATTAACGAATTCTTCTTTCGTCATTCCTTCTACCCGCCTGATTAAAAATGTAAATTTTAACATAGATATTATTTTGATTGCAAAACTATTCCCACGGGGAAATAATTACAACAGCGGACAATTTTATGCGGATATTTGAAATATGTATAAAAAGAAAACAACCACTCAGACATATTGTGGATTGCATTTATTTAAAGAGCTGCTGAATGGTAAATGGAAGCTGATGTTGCTTTTTTATGTGTATAAGGGGTATAAACGTCCGGTTCAGTTGCAGAAGGTGATACCTGCAGGCGATCGCCGGGTATTGGATAAGCAACTCCATGAATTGGTGTTACATGGTTTTATGAAAAAACACGTATTTGATACAAAAGTCCCTAAGGTGGAATATGAATTGACTGAACTGGGAGAGAGTTTAATCCCTGTGATTTTTACGATTGAGGGTTGGGGAGAAGATCACAGAACAGATTTGGAAAATGTATTAAAAGCGGATCCAAAATTCAGGGATACACTGGACTATGATTAATGGTCCGGGTTACAAAGAAATACGTCTTTAGTTCTATTGGCCGAAGTATAACCCCGCCCTATTACGACACTTTTTGATGTTTTTTTGTCGCAATCGCCTTATTTACGACAGAAAATAACTTATTGATAATTTGTCATCTGCACCAACGCCTTCACATTATAAATAATAATCGTCCTTCCCAGCGACCCTACTATCCCCTCTTTTTTCAACTCTTTTAACAACCGCACCACATTCTCCTCCGTAGTCGCCGTCATACTCGCCAGATCTTTCCTGGAAATATTTATCGCCACACTGCTTGTGTCATTTTCTGATAACTTATACTTTTCTCTCAACACAATCAGTGAAATCGCCAATCGCTCCCGCACAGAATGCTTTGCCACGATCGACAAACTATTTGCCAACACACTATATTCATAACTGAGCGCACTCAGTAGATGCTTAGATAAAGCAGGTGCCCATTCCATTGCCGACAGGAAAGCATCCCTGGGTATAAAAGCAATCCTGCTATCTTCCAGCGCAGCAGCAGAGTCCGGGTAATTATTCCCCGATAATAAAGGATGATACCCGATCAACTCCCCCTCATTGGCCACATATATGATATGCTCATTCTCATTTCTATCCTGCTTATATTTCTTCACCTTCCCCTGCTGGATATAATAAATTCCAAAAGCAGGGTTATTTTCCCTGAAAATAATCTGCCCCTTTTTGTAGGTTTGCTCCACCATATCCGCAAATAACCTTTCCAGCTCTTCCGCAGAAAGGCTCTCCATAATTGATTTGGACCGGAAAATCCACTTATCTATCGGGAATATGCCTTTTAAACTCATAGTGCTTAAAGTTGATTTTTATCAACTCATTAATTGACAACTTGCAAAGTTCTACCCACCTTAAGTTGATAATTTTGTTAGATCAATAAAGGTACAATTTATTATAGGACAGCGAATGACAAGTAATACGACAAAAGAAGACTTCTTTTCGACCAACAAGAATTTTGACCAGTTATATCCTCTCCCCATAAGTCGGTTATCCAATTTGCACTGGACACCTATAGAAATTGCCCGAAAGGCGGCCGATTTTCTATCAGTTACTCCAGGTGCAAATATCCTGGATATCGGTGCAGGTGTGGGAAAATTTTGCCTGAATGCAGGGTATTATGCGAAGGATTGTAATTTCTTTGGCGTGGAACAGCGAAGTAATCTCGTGGCAATAGCGAACCAGGTACAACGTCAACTCGGCATCAGGAACGCCTCTTTCATACATGGAAATTTCACTCAGCTGGACTTCTCAGCTTTTGACCATTTCTATTTTTATAATCCTTTTTATGAAAACCTGGTGGATGAAAGTTTGCATATAGACGATAGTATCGCCCACTCTGAAAGTCTATATGAGTATTATGCTGGTTACCTGTATACACTACTTGATACCCGACCACCTGGCACACGGCTGGCTACTTACCAGAGTTCGCATACGCGCATTCCTGCATCCTATCAGCTGGTTTCAAGTGACATTGACACGCTATTTAGTTGCTGGATAAAAAATACATGAGATGTTCAGACACCTGGGACAAAAAAGGAGCTTCAGGCATAATATCAGGCTGGCGATCCTACTCTGCTTAACGGCAGGTTTTGTCAATGCTTCAGGTTTTTTAGGATTCTTTATACTGACGACCAATATTACAGGACATGCGGCATTGCTGGCTGTAAAACTGACGGAAGGGGATCTGCGGGCTGTACGAATGGTTACGCTATGGCTCATTTTATTCCTGGCAGGGGCATTTTGTTCCAGCCTCTATATATCAAAGGCAGGAAGAGATAAACCACATTCGTATACAGTGCCGATGATGGTGGAGATAATTATACTTTGCGGGGTGGGGTACTTTGGCCATACCTACGACAAGAGTGTGGTGAAGACAGAATATTTTGCAGGGAGTCTGCTGTTTGCCATGGGTATGCAGAATGCATTGGTATCCGTGGTATCTGGTTCGGTGGTAAGGACTACGCATCTGACCGGGATGTTTACAGACCTGGGCATAGACCTGGCGTCAGCATTTTTAAAACGTCCTGCAGCGCTGCAGAAAAGGATTGTGCTGAGGTGTACAATTATTATATTCTTTTTACTGGGAGGTGTGATTGGAGGATTTGCATATGTGAAATTCCGGTATCATAGTTTTTATATCGCGGCGATTGTTTTGATAATCGCGATGTTTTATGATTTTTTCAGAGTGAATGTCAGGTTGTTTGTTTCGAGGATACGCAAAAGCCGAAAAGCCGCTTGATCTTTCGATTTAAGCGGCCTTTATTTTTTGATCCCGTTGGAACTTGCACCCTGGATCCATACATTAAAAAAAGAAAGACTAATTGTTTGTTTTTATTCTTTGTTGTTCTGATTCAGCACTACTATTATGGTTTCGTTTGGAACCATTCATTTCTTTGCCAAATCTATAATTAAAAGTCAGGCCAATAACACGGCTGTCAGAAAGATTGCGGTCAGTTGCCGTTGCCTGTTTCAGATTCGTAATTTCTCCTTTAATGATCATGGAGTAGAAAATATCCTGCACACTCAGTTTAAGTGAACCCTTGTCCTTCAGGATGCTTTTCATTACACCGGCATCCACCCGGTTCACCGGGTCCCTGATGAACTGGCCGACCCTGGTGGAAGACCGGTACATCGCATACACTTCTGCCGCCCATCCTTTATTGAACTTAAACTGGTTCATTAACCCAACACCCCACGAAAACCTGTTCTCATCTATATATTCGGAATTAATAGGTCCTTTATATCCGAAATTCAGGAATTCAAGATGCGCATTACACATGTACCATTTGGTAGGATTCACGGAAGAGTTGAGCAGCAGACCATATACAGTATTCTCCCCAATATTTGCATTACGGGCTATAAACAAATTACCTGATTGTTCTATGGTCTGTGTAATCATATCCTTTGACTTATCATACACAAGCATTGCATTTATATACTGCCGGAAATGATATGAAAGTTCATAATGATTGAGGTATTGAGGCTTTAGATAAGGATTGCCGGCTGAATAAGAATACTGGTCCATAAAATAGAGAAAGGGATTCAGATCCTGGTAGGCCGGTCTATTAATTCTGCGGCCATAACTTAATCCCAGCGTGTGGTTGCCCGCGCTATCCAGCTTGTATGACAGGTAAGCAGTTGGGAACAAACTGGTATAATCCCTTCTGAACGAAGAATCACTCTTTTCAACATTTCCAAGCTGATGCCCATTGGCAATAGTATTCTCCAGCCGAAGTCCTGCCTGAAAAGACCATCTTTTAAATTCTTTATTAAAGTTGAGGTATCCTGCATTAATATTTTCATTGTACAAAAATCGGTTGGTATAATCATAATCTGGTGTAGTCACATTATTGACCCGGTTATAATATTCAGCTGCGTTATCAGTTTTCACATAACTGGACTTTACACCAGCATCGAACCGCCCTCCAATTCCTACCGGACTTGAATAGTCTACCTTCCCCGAGTATACAGTAATATCAACCGGGAGCACGCCGATACGATCATAATTTCTTGCCAACGTATTGTCGGCTGAATACACAAAATTATTGGTCACCTGGTTACCATCAGAATTATACCGGATATAGTCCAGGTCAGCAGTGATCTCTTTTCCGGTGCTGTCAATCCTGTGCTGCAGGTTGAGGTTTACACCACCACTCTTCCATTTATATTTTCCATTCAATGTACCCTGTGCAATAGAATCTAAGGTATGAATGCTATCGTACACCCTGCTTGTCGTGTTTACTTCTTCTGATTTAGGCCGGTACAAGCCTGTAAATATAACTCCCATAGTAGTTTTGGGAGAAACGAAATAGTCCATACCCAATTTGAGATTGACCGCATCAGCAACGTTTTTATTACGCACAGCCATCTGTATCTCTGAATTGGGACTACCATCCGAATTTACATAGTTGCGGGTAACATCTGTATTTACAAAATTCCTGTCACCTGCATATCCAATGTTTGCAAACAGGTTCACCTTATTATTGCGATAATTCAAATCCAGTGCATCATTGCTTCGCCAATAGTTTGCCTGGCTATAATTAGCTGAAATACTTCCAAAAAAACCTTTTATCCTGTTCTTTTTAGTCCTGATATTGATCACGCCCGTACCGGCAGCATCGTACTTAGCTGGCGGATTTGTCATGAGTTCAATTTTATCCAGCGATGCACTGGGCATCGCTTTCAGGTAATTCGCCAGGTCCTGGCTGGATAAATAAGTAGGTCTGCCATCCAGTAATACCAGTATACCTGATTTCCCGTTCAATGAAATACTTCCATCACTACTTACACTCACGCCGGGCGATTTTGATAACACATCCAGCGCAGTAGTACCGGCATTGGTTATCAATGCATCTACATTGAGAACCAGCCGGTCTATCTGCTGCTCCATATATGGTTTTCTGGCGGTAACAGACACGCCTTTTAATACCTTCGCATCGGCTTGCAGCAACTGAATGGTCTGCAAAGAAATACTGCTATGCAAAGAATCAATAAAGATAGGATCACTAGTAAATTTGTTGTAACCTACGGCTGTTATAATTAAAAGATATTGCCCGGATTTCAGATTTTTTAACGCAAACTTACCATCCGCTTCACTAATACCTGTTTTCTGTAAGGCCGAATCTTTTGCACCTATCAACATCAGCGAAGCCCCGGGTATGGGACTGTTTTTATCATCATGGACAATGCCACTGATCTTGTTGTCAATGGGATTCTGTGCCAGGACTTTGTTACAAAACAAGCTTATCGTTATGAGCAGATACAGTGCTTTCATGTATATCTATTTATAGTTTGGCAGACACAAAACAATCCCTCATTTGAGCTTAGCTCAAAAGTCAGTTTACGTAGTCTGTTTTTAAAATGATGGTTTGTTGGAAGGTAGCCTGGGTTACTGTTTTGCGTTCTCTCCTGGCGTATGATGGGGTTCCTGCATACGTCGCTGCAAATCAGCCTCTCTCATTTTCTGGTCCTGCAGAATTCTGTTCCGATCCTCTTCCGATATCGGTTGGCTCAACAGTTTTTCATCTCTTGCTGCTAAATCCTTATCACGAATTTTGAGGGCTTCATCTCTTAACAACAGCTCATGGCTCCTTTTTTCAGGATTTAATTGATCATTATCCATGGTTTGGGAAAGATTTGTATTTGTTGTCGATTGTGCGTGAATTTTCCGGATAGGGGTAAAACCAATTAATACCAGTATAAAAAGGGATAATACCAGCACTATTCTATCCATTGGCCGCATGCCCGTATTATCTTTATGAACTATTCGTTTGACCCTGTTCATTAAATGATTCTTTTCGCCGGTGAATGCCACTACAGGACTCCCATTGGTAAGGTCAAGGTTGTATTCCTGAAAAGCCACCAATGCCTGCACATATTTCTTTTTACTTTTTATACCCGCTACTGCCAGGTCATCACAACAGTGTTCTCTTTCCACTTTTATCAGCGATGATAACCATAACACAGCCGGATTAAAAAAGAACAGGATTTCCACGAACCTTTGCATGAGGTTTACCAGGTAATCCTTTCGCCTGATATGGGCCAGTTCGTGCAATAAAATAGCACATACCTGGTCGGCGGGTAAATTGGCCAGCAGTCCCACCGGCATAATAATTACCGGCTTTAAGGCACCTATTACCATGGGCACTTTCACCAATGCTGACTCCAATAGAAATATCGTTTTATGGATCTGTAATTTCCTTGCCAGCACTGCTACCTGCTCCTGCCACTCCTTTGCCGGAGATTGGGTATTATAATTTCTGATACGCTGCATACGCACTAAGCCTCCCAATATATTTACACATTTTGCACTAAAAATTATAAACCATATACCTACAATTACAGGTGCGTGCAGGTTGCAATATGTTACAAACTGCCAGATAAAAGTCTGCTCTGACAACGGCTCCTGTAAAGTACCTACTATCGTATTATTTAACTGTTTCCCTAAGGTAAAAAGGGTGACCAGCAGGAATAAAAACAAGATACCCACCATTAAATAATAGCGTAGCCTGGCATCCGCCTTTCTTGCAATAGCGAGCAATACACCAGCGATGATTGCAAAAATCAACCCCTGCCACAAAGAATGGATGAACGTCCAGCAAAGCGCTTGTATTACATCATCTGCAAATAAACGTTGTATAAAGAGGTAGTGCATACGATAATAGTTATGAGGCAATTATTCTTCTTCCTCCAGCTTGTCAATCAGATTCCGGATTTCTTCCAGTTCCTTCCTGGATGTTTTTTTGTTAGCCAGCAATTGCATCATTAATGTGCTGGCAGAGCCATTGAAAATATTCTCCACAAACCGGCCTAACAGATCCTTTTTAGTGGTGTCTTCTGCTATAGCAGCGGAGTAAATATGCTTCATATTGGTCTCATCTCTGTCTACCATCTTTTTCTCTGCCATAATCTGCATCAGCTTTAGGGTAGTAGAATACTGCACCGTTCTCTTCTCTTCATTCAGCTTATCGTTTACAAAGCGAACAGTGGATGGACCGTACTTCCACAAAACCTGCAAAATTTCGATTTCGGCATTCGTAGGATGAATATTCATAGCTTTCATTTTCTCTAACTAAAGGTAGGAAAAATTTCGTACGAACAAAACCCTAGGTATTATTTTTATAAAAAAACTCATTATTTTGCTACCCTTAGTCTCCCAGACTTCCCATCATTTGGTAAAAACAGAAAAGCCGCTTGAATCTTGCGATTTAAGCGGCTTTTATTTTGTGATCCCGTTGGGACTCGAACCCAAGACCCATACATTAAAAGTGTATTGCTCTACCAACTGAGCTACGGAATCTGAACCCATTTTCTCTCAAACGGAGCGCGAAGATAGGGAAATATTTATTTATGCCAAATATTTTTTATTCATTTATTAACTTTTTAAGTTAGGGAATGAATAACTGGAAATCCGCTACCTGCAATGCCAACAATATCAATATTCACTACACAAGAACCGGGGGAAATAAGTCTCCTGTCATTCTCCTGCATGGGTTAATGACGAATGGATTGTGTTGGACGGATCTTGCACGTAAATTAGAAAAGGACTATGATGTGATCATGCCGGATGCCAGGGGCCATGGACAATCCGATGTACCGGATGAGGGTTACCAGTATGAGGATCTGGCAAATGATGTAGCGGGTTTGATACATGCGCTGGAACTACGTCTTCCTTTTTTGATCGGGCATTCGATGGGTGGCATGATGGCTGCAGTGGTGGCCAGCCGTAAACCGGATTTAATAAAGAGGGTGGTGCTGGCAGATCCTCCTTTTATCAATTTGAAGGTACAGCAGGATGTGTGGGATAGTGATGTAGCCGGCCAGCATAGAAAAGTATTACAGCTTCCATTGGAAGCGGTTATAGCTGATGTACGGGCCAGGCATCCTCATCGTTCAGCAGAGACGATAGCACTATTTGCAAAGGCCAGATTGCAAACCAGTATCGCAGCATTTGAGGTGCTGAGGCCACCCTATCCTGATTATAAGATATTGGTGAGTAAGATCGATATCCCTGCGCTGCTTGTATTTGGAGATAGAGGCGTGGTGACGATGGATGTAGCGAAGGAGCTACAGGGACTACAGGTGAAACAAATTGCCGACGCAGGACATAGCCTTCATATGGACCAGCCGGAACGTTTTGCTGATATTATTCAAACCTTTCTATTATAAAACAGTATGTCTCCTTTTATAAAGCCAGCCTTTCAATTATTAAGGAAGAAAAGCTCCTCACACCTACCCTTATACTTTCTTCATCTACCTTAAAACCAGGTGCGTGGTTTACGACATTCGTACCACCGAGAAAAAAATAAACGCCCGGTACATTTTGTTGAAAATAAGCAAAGTCATCGTTAAAGAAAGGAACCTGCCCATAGTCAGGTGCGGTTACATCTTTTCCATAGAGGTGCTGTAATGTTTTTAATGCGGCTTTAGTCAGTTTGCTATCATTCATGACAGTGGGGTTTTCCTGTATGAAAGAAACGTCTCCGCCCACTAATTGCTTAATGCGGGGGATGATTTTGGGGAGGTTTGCTTTGTTAGTTTCATATAAATACGTTTCCAACACAAGTGAGTCATGCAGGGTATAAGTATTAAAATGAGGATCCATGATCAGGTAGTCTTTAAATATAGTGTTGGGGTTCATTAATCCTTTGGAGGAATCACTGACCTGTTGTATCTCCCACGGTTGGCTATTCGCTTGTGAACGTGATAATGAATTGTATATTTTCGTTTCTGCTTCTTTTGCATCACCTTTCAGTAATTGAATCCTTACCCGTTCCTGGTAGGCAAACATCTCATTGGGTTTTACCATGATCTTTCCTACAGGCAGTGCTGTTACATGCAAAGCATACATTTCATCCGGATGTATTTTCGAAAATAATCCATGGTCAATCATGCCCTTTGCACCCAGAAAGGACTCTTCTTCTGATTGAAAAATAAAATAGACGGTTCCAGCGAATGATGCCCTATGTTTTGAAAGGATTTCTGCAATGCCCAGTGCAATGGCCATATGTACATCATGCCCACAGCCATGCTGCACGCCTTTTATAATGGATTTGAACGGCACATCATCCCGAAAATCATTTGGTAAAGCATCCATCTCTGCCCGCCAGGCGATTTGCTTACCGGGTTTGCTGCCTTTTAAAATACCGACAAGACTATGGCCGTAAACATTCGTATTTACTTCCAGGCCCAGGTTGATTAAATATTTTTTGATGAATACCGCTGTATGAATTTCATTTCCTGCTAATTCGGGATTTGCATGGAGCTCTCTTCTGATCCTGACCAGCTTATCATAGATGTTGTCAGTTTCTGATCTGACCTGGTCGTGTATTTCCGTTGGGCGCCAGCTAACAAGGGCCATTAATAATATCCATACTTTCATTAAAGTAAAGTAGAAATTATAAAAACGGGGTAGCTATAAATGTGATAAAATGTATTTATGCCGGGATAGAATCTTACCTGCTATCAGTAATTCTACATGGTATTTCAAGATCTTCGGAGAGATAGTAAATGGAGCATACCCGATGGTACCCATCTGCGACAACCAGTTTGGGAGATCGTACTAACAATACAGGGGAGAGTTTTTCCCCGGACTTAACCTTTTGGATATTCTCCATAAATATTGACAATAGCAGGGAATATTCCGAAAATAACCTTATCATTGCTTCAGCTTGAGGCATTAATACCCAATGCGCTCTGATTCAACGTTTCATGAAATAATATACCTATTCCACAAACATAAATTCTACTTATGATAAAGGGAATCATCACATTATCACTATTGATAGGAGTACTACCCGTACAGGGACAAGACCACAGCAACTACCAGACGATTGGCAATACCAAAGGCCCTACTCTGGGTTATGCAACTAATTCAGGTGTGAAAATCCTGACCATTGGTAAACTCCATTTTAAAGACTTAAATAAGAATGGGAAACTGGATAAATACGAGGATTGGAGATTGCCAATAGAAGAAAGGGCCAAAGACCTGGTATCAAAAATGACAGTTGAACAGATGGCAGGTTTGATGTTGTATAGTCTTCACCAGGCACTCCCCTCCCATGAAAATGGCTTTGCCAGCGGTACGTATAATGGCCAGCCATTTAGTAAGAGCGGTGCCGCACCGTCAGACATCAGCGATCAGCAAAAACAGTTTCTGAAAGCCGATAACCTCCGCCATATACTCATCACCACCGTAGCCAATCCTGGCGTGGCAGCAGCATGGAATAACAATGTGCAGGCTTTTGCAGAAGGATTAAGTTTAGGAATCCCGGTAAATACCAGTTCAGATCCCCGGCATGTGACGCAGTCAAATGCAGAGTTCAATGCCGGTGCGGGTGGCGCCATTTCTCAATGGCCGGATGGATTGGGGCTCGCAGCTACATTTGATCCGAATATCGTACAACAATTTGGTAGCATTGCTGCCAAAGAATATAGAGCTTTGGGGATCACTACTGCCCTGTCACCGCAAGTAGACCTGGCCACAGAGCCCAGATGGTACCGACTCATTTCTACTTTTGGAGAAAGTCCTGCTTTGTCAACTGACATGGCCAGGGCATATATAGATGGTTTCCAGACTTCCAAAGGTTCGGATGAGATAAAAGACGGATGGGGATGGACGAGTGTCAATGCCATGGTAAAACACTGGCCTGGCGGTGGTCCGGAAGAAGGTGGCAGAGATGCACACTTTGCTTATGGGAAGTTTGCAGTATACCCCGGTAAAAACTTCTCTGCGCACACTGCTCCATTTGTAAACGGGGCCTTAAAACTTAGTGGGAAAACAAAAGAGGTGGCTGCTGTGATGCCTTATTATACCATCTCTTATGGCATAGACCCCAGTGGTAAAAATGTCGGTAATGGATATAGTAAATACCTGCTAACAGATCTGCTGAGACAGCAATATCATTATGACGGTGTGATTTGTACAGATTGGCTCATTACTGCCAATGAAGGTGCAGCTCCGGATGTATTTGAAGGAAAACCATGGGGATTGGAAGCCAGCACTGTAGACGAAAGGCATTATCAGGCACTGATAGCAGGCGTCGATCAGTTTGGTGGCAACAATGATGCGAAACCTGTAATTGCCGCTTATCAGATGGGCGTAAAAGAGCATGGCGAAACATTTATGAAAGAGCGGTTTCAGCGGTCTGCAGTACGGTTGCTGAAAAATATATTTCGTGTTGGATTGTTTGAAAATCCTTACCTGGATATAGAAAAAAGTAAAGCGATTGTAGGCAATCCTGCATTTATGAAAGCAGGTTTTGAGGCACAATTAAAATCAGTCGTGCTACTGAAAAATCATGCGAATACGCTTCCTGTTACTGGCAGGAAAACGGTATATATTCCAAAGATCTATTACCCCATGCTGAAGAATTGGTGGGGCATTCCGACGATGCCGCATTTTGATTATCCTGTAGATACGAATACAGTCAAAAAATATTATAACATTACAGCTATTCCGGCACAAGCAGATTTTGCGCTGGTATTTGTGAGCAGTCCGGTGAGTGCTGACAATGGTTATGATGCAGAAGACAGGAAAGCAGGTGGAAACGGATATGTGCCTATCAGTCTGCAATATGGTCAATACAAAGCAGTGGATGCGCGGGAACAAAGTCTTGCGGCGGGAGATCCGGTAGTTGCTCCTACAGTAAAGAACAGATCTTACAAAGACAAAACTATTACAGCGAATAACTTCATGGATTTGCAGACCATACTGGATACAAGGTCTGTGATGAATGGCAAACCTGTTGTGGTGGTGGTAAACGCCGGAAAGCCTATGGTATTTAGTGAGTTTGAAAAAAGTGTAGATGGGGTGTTGATACATTTTGGCGTTTCTACATCTGCATTGATGGAGATCATTTCAGGAAAGATGGAGCCCTCCGGCTTATTGCCTTTGCAGATGCCGAAAGATATGGCGACGGTGGAGAAACAAAGTGAAGATGTGCCTTATGATATGGATTGTTATCAGGATAGTGATGGGCATGGTTATGATTTTGGGTATGGGTTGGATTGGAAAGGAGTGATTCATGATAGCAGGAATGCGAAGTATCACAAGGAATAAATTATTATATACCTACTGAAAAGCCGCTTCAATCGTAAGGTTGAGGCGGCTTTATTTTTAACAATAATTACAAAATATAGAGATAATTTTACTGCCAAAATCAATCTTAATGAAAAGCAGGAAGATCGCGGCAAAAAAGAAGTTTCAACAGTCGCCAGCGGCAACATCCAGGTCTAAGCCAATAAAGGCCGGGGCAGGGGTCGCTACACAACGACCAAAGACAGCTTCCGGAATATCCAGTATATCAGCAAAGGTCGATAACGTAATTTTGACAGCGACAAAAAAATTGGTCCTCTTAAGTAATGGCCAATATAGACTAGGGAACAGAGTTTTTACCCCAGGACAGGGGTATGCTATTAAACATACTGAAGGGAATAGAGAATCAAAAGTGCCGGGTGATACTTCTAATGTAGAAGTATATTTTGTAGTATGGGATTATGATAAGGAACGTACGCGCATTTCCAAAGGAACAGCGGAGCAATTGATAAATTTAACAAAGTCGGCCAGTAGAAATTATCCTGTGTACCAGGCACGAAATGCGACGCCTAAAAAAGCGGCCGCAAAGAATGCTATGCCTAAAAATGCTGCTGCGAAGAAAGCGGCCTTCGGAGGGTCGGCATATCCACAGAGTCGAATTAATCCGAAACGATCCGGGAAGAAAAAATAAAGAGGGAATAAAGAGGGATTGAGGAGATTAAAAAGGTTGATAACAAGGGCTTACTATTGTATGGAAAAGCGTTCTGCTACTTCACTAACAGTTAGCTTATGTTTATGCTTGATCACGGCCAATGGGATATTGGGTTTAAAGCGTATCCATTTAATCATATCCACTGTAAAGGAAAATGGGAACTGCCCGTATGAGGCATGATCCCAAGACTTCTGTTTTAAATGGGAATAACCAGGTGCATGCGGCAAAAAATGTGTTTATCACAGATGGGCCCTGCATGGCTTCGTCGGCTTGCCAGAATCCTTCTATTACATATATGGCGCTGACAGCGAGAGCCTGCGATTATGCAATGAAGGAGCTGAAGTAGGGAAATGTATAATTAATTTTATTTGTAAATGCCCGCTTTACTATCTTTGGTGGTAAGGAGTTTTTTTTGTACAATCATTGGAATATAGTACTAAGGTGTTATTTACGCCTTGCATTTATAGCAATAATTTTACTGCACAAGTTTGTAAACCGTTCTCTATACAATTATGAATCTATTTTTACTCGCTACATTCACAATATGCTTCAATAATCCGGCTAGCGATTCTACAGTTAGAAAAGATAGTATTATCACCCTGCCTGACAGGTATCTGAGTCAGGTAAAACGCAAATCAGAACATGTCGAATCCCAGGTAGACAAGCGTACGGCGCAGGCCCTGGATCGCTTTGCACGCCAGGAAAAAAGAATGCAGGCAAAGCTGATGAAGATGGATTCGACAGCCGCAAAAAGAATATTTTCCCAGTCGATAGATAGTCTCAATCACATGAAGGCTGGTTTGGGCAGGAAGGTGAGTGGCATCACATCTAATGCCGGGGGCGCTTATTTGGATACTTTGCAGAATTCATTGAAATTCCTACAAGGGTCGAATAATATATTAGGGTCAAATACCAGTAAACTGGCGAGTGCTACGCAGAGCGTAGATAATCTGCAAAATAGCCTGCAACAGGCGGAGCAGGTAAAGGCATACCTGAGAGAGCAAAGGCAATTGTTAAAGCAGCAACTGGCAAATTATACGGGTTTTGGCAAGGATTTGACAAACCTGAATAAGGAGGCATATTATTACGGCCAGCAATTGAATGAATACAAGGCTACATTATCGGATAGGAAAAAAGCAGAAGAGAAGGCGGTCAAATTGCTCAAAACTTTACCAGCGTATAATAATTTTATAACCCAGCATTCACAGTATGCGAGTTTGTTCAACCTGATTGGAGCCAGCAGTAATAGTACAGCCAGTCTGGCGGGGTTGCAGACCCGTAGCCAGGTAGAGTCAATTATTTCCCAGCGGTTGGGGAATGATCCCAGTGCGCAGCAGGCGGTGAGTCAGCAGATGGCGCAGGCAAAGTCACAGTTGAATGAGTTGAAGGATAAATATTCCAATTTAGATAATGCGGGAGATATGCCTGATTTCAAACCAAACCCGATGAAGACAAAGAGTTTTCTGCAGCGGTTGGAGTTTGGGGGGAACCTTCAATTCCAGAAGAATACGTCTTATTATCCTACTACTACGGACATTGCCGGACAGGTGGGATATAAGTTTCATAAAAATGGGTCTGCTGGTGTAGGGTTGTCCTATAAGTTAGGAATGGGTACAGGTTGGAATCATATTGCTTTTACGCACCAGGGGGTGGGGTTGAGGTCTTATATGGATTGGAAGTTAAAGGGGACTTTTTATTTGAATGGTGGGTTTGAGGAGAATTATGTGTCCACTTTTACGAATGTGTCCGAGTTGATGAATGTAAATAGCTGGCAGCGGAGTGCGCTGTTGGGGATATCTAAGAAATATAAGATTAATGCAAAGTTGAAAGGGAACCTGATGTTGTTGTATGATTTTCTGGCCAGCAGAAATTTCCCCGCTACCAGTTCAATAAAGGTGAGATTTGGGTATACCATGTAATGGAAAATACCTATAGAAATAGAACTGAAACTCCCGCTAATAGAAATATAGCATATACTCCTTTGGCAATTATCCTCATAGCCTTGCGATACACCTTACTGATAGATAGGTGGGGTTATATTAACGTTTTTGCCTCGGCCCTATTAGTATGGTTATGATTGTGGTCTGCTTTATCCTGCTCATTGTGAATTCTCATTTCAAAATTATAAGGTCACTGGTGAAATTATTTTCGGATACCATTCCATTCGTGTGAATGGACAATATGTCGCTATCAAAGAAATTGAAAAGATCCGTTTCGTTAGATTACCTCATAGGTAAAACTAACTTGGTGCTAGATAAGGCTACATTAAAACAACTGGAAGATATTAATACTCCCTGAAAAAGCCAGGAGATATATGCTTAACCATATCAATATGATGATTCGTGACTTTAAAAATAAAACAGCTTATAATCATAAACAGAAAAAAGCCGCAAGTGATATACATGCGGCTCTCTGTTTTTATGATGTTATACTGTCTTTTATTATCACCTATATTAAAACCCCCATATTACTTCTTCTTCATTATCAATAACAACAACTACCCTAAAACTATATTTAATATCAATATTAATTATATTCTGAGTAGAATATCTAACATCGATTATATTACTAACATCATCTTCACAACTTTTATAGTCAACTATTTTTAACTTTAAACTTTGTCCGGGTTCCAACTTATAATCTATGCAAGGTGGGTCTATTACAATAAACAAAGGGTTCTCCGTCGTATTATCAAATTTCAATATTAAGTCGTCTGTATTTACCATAATTTTAAAACTCTATTAATTGTTTCCAACCGTGCTTGTTGTACAGAATAATCTTTCTCTCTAGCTTTAAATGCATTGATTGCCTTAGTCAATTGTGCCTGATATTGCTTTAAGCCTTGTTTGGTAATAATGCCTTCCGATTTGAGATTCTTTATTCATTTTTAAGTGCTGTGTATTATAATGCTAATTTAGGAGTTGCAGCGCCGCCTGTTCCAATCACGAAACCTACTTCCACTAATTTAATGATAACAATACATGTCACAAAACAACTACTTATATTTCAATCCCCAATTATTTAATATACTGTCTGTGCTATGCTTTGTAACATTATTCTCTTCAGTGCCAATCAGCGGGTTATAATATTTATACTCCCAACCGACTGTATCATTATATCTATACCCAATAGTCAATTTCTCATATTTATCTCCTACTATTCTAAGGTAAGTATCACCATCATACACTATACTGCCATCTTTCACCACCACAATCTTGGAACTCCTAAAACTTCCGCTATCGGGCCTATTAGCTGGATACCACATCTTTGTTTCGCTCAACTTATCATTTGTCAACCAATGATCTGGTAGCACTGCTATACCAATCCTCTCTCGTTCTACATTAAAGGCAACGCCATATTTATCCCCAGGTGGGAACATCAAATAATATAACTTATTCTTAGTCAGTAGAAAAATAACTGAAACTATTATAAGCAATGGATACCAAAATTTAATTCTAATCTTTCTCACGCTAATTATCATTTAAATAATCCGTAAATAAAATTTAATAGCAAAGCTCACGCAGACTTGCGCGGGCTTTTGGGGAAATAATATATTGTTCCTGTCTACCAGTTATAAATTCCGTGCGCCTCCAAAATATAATAATAATTGATAAAATCAGGTTTTATTTACCTCTAAAACAAATACTTTCAAACTTTCAAGCTGGCTTTCACTCAAAACATAACCATCATAAAAAAACGGATCACCTTCCTGAACAGTAAAGATTTTAATTAATTCTTCAACTGTTACAACAATGTCAATTTCTTCGCATAAATCTTGTGATGCCTTATTGTAAATATTAATAGTACGATCAACTCGTTCAAGTTTATCTGATAAGTTTCGCGAGGATGTCATATAGGTAAGTATTTCTATTTCGGTAATTGGCAAATATGAAAGAGATGAGATGCCCCAAGTATTGATGTGGCTAAAAAATATTTCTAACCACTTAAATACTACTGTCGGCTATCTTTTAGGGGAAACAGATAAAGCGGATTTGTTTAAAGACCCTGTAATGTTGCAACGATTATCTGAACTGGACAAAATGGAGAATACAGAAAAAAGCCATATCCTGCACGTACTGGATGGCTTTATTAAATCCGTTAAACTTAAAAATATCGCTGCCCTGTAAAAAGCAAAAGCCCGATTGCTCGGGCTTTCCGTTTAATACTTTTCTAAATATTCTTGCCAACTTTTGGGATAATTTTCTTGGGCTTTCTTTTTAATGTATTCGGGGATTGGTGTTGCTCTGTAATCAATACCCTTGCTCTTTAGAAAATCTACTATCTGCATTTTGTATTTATACTCGTCTGTATCAAAATCTAAAAACGCTTCTCTTAATACATCAACCAAATACATCGGCTTTCCTTTGTCGTTAGGGTCTTGATTTTCTACTGGTATAGAATAATCAGGTCTGTAAAAAATTGGACGTTTGTAATCCGCGCCATTTTGTAGCAAGTAATAAGATACTTCATATCTACTTCCCATTATAGACTCACTTAATGCTGACTGACCATATTCATTTTGATAGTTTACATTGGCACCATTCTTTATAAGTAATTTAACCAAATCTAACTTACCCGTTTTAGCCGATTTCATCAAAGCACTCTTTACTTTATTTGGCTCGCTTTTGTCGGTTTGAACATCATTTGCATTAGCTCCATTTTGTAAAAGCATTTCAGCATACTCGATTTCATACAGTTTAAAAGAGCAAGCCTCTATAAGCGCAGAAGTACCTTCATAGGAATTATGTATATTCACATCTGCCTTTTGTTCTAATAAAATTTTAAAGGACTTCATTTGTTGATTACTAACTGTAAGCATCAAAAGCGTATTGCCATATTTTGGCTCTTGATAGTTTATTAGCTTGGAATCTTTTGAGACTATTTCATTTATCTTTTTTTCATTTTCATCCTGTACAGCTTTGGCTAATTCCCAAGCTGGAGTATTTTGAAAAAGTCGATAATCATCACCTGTTAAATCCGTTTTATCCACTGGTGTATCTCTGTTAATGTTTGAGCAAGAAAGCAACAAACAAGAGAATACTAATTGTATAATCATTGTTTTCATTATTTCTTATATTCATCAGGATTATTAACCCCAAAATTCTTTAATACGTTATCTATACTATGCCCATTATATATAGATGATGCGTCTGTTGGCATTAAATAGGGTCTGCTGAATAAGTTTTCCGATGAATTATATTTCATTTTGACACCTTGCTATTTACCATTCCATACGTCTCATATATCGAGGTCTAAGTTGTGCATCCGGGCAACTCACCATTATCGTTAAATAACCCTCTGTTACCAGCCAGTAATAGATTTGGAGTAATGACAAAAAAGAACCTGCTGCCAGTTTAAGCAGATTCATAACAAAGTAAATAGACATCACCCAACTCTCAGCTGTATCCTTAAGACGGGCCTTGATCTTACCCAGACCGTATGCATTTTTCCCCTGTCCAAATTTCCCTTCAATCGCATTTCGTTCCGGCATCTGCTTTTGCAATAATCGCTTTTGCTGCTTACTATCTGATGAGGGCCGACCCAATGGCTTGCCAACATAACGGATCCCTTTTTCCTTCATGTATCGTCGGTTTTCACGTGTGCCGAACAACTGATCTCCTAATACCCGCTCCGGATAACACCCAAACAAGCGTTTATGGGTTTCCAGGCATTCGATTAGTAATCCTCCTTCATTGTAATTATCCCAACTCAGCTTCTCAATATGTGTGTAACCATCTTTCAACAACACCAGTTGCTTGCTGCCAAACTCCGTTGATACGCGGTCTTTGCCTCTCGGCATCGGACGCACATGCGGTTGATAGATACTTACAATCCGATCAGATATTTTCTGTTCTCTTTTCTTATACATCTCTACCTGCTGACGATACATTTCCTGGATCACTTGTATTAACGTCCACTCTTTCGGTTTCAATGTCTCCTTAAAAGTAGGTCCTGTTTCAATCAGCCAGTTGATATACTTTAAATCCCGCTTAACATATTGCAATTGCTGACGGATACCCCTGCGTATGTCTCTTTTGCTTTTGTTTTTCTTTTTGGCAATGTTCAAATATTGCTTCCTGGCTATATTGCGATACATCCGCGGCATAATCAGTTCAGCAGCCAGACATCCCCGCTCTATTATCCCTTCCAATTGACGGCGCCCCTCATTTAATAACTTAATATCCGTTGGATAATCGATCTGTTGCTCTGACACCGTCGCGTCTAACATCAATGTTCCTGATAGTCCTTCAGATGGCGTTTCTTTTACTATCTCTGCATCCGCCTGGCAGCCAACTTTATTGCTCTCTCCTCCATCCCCATCACTTTCATCCTTACTGCCGGCATCCGATGTTTTCTCTTCTTTCGCTTTGGTTAATCCCGCTTCCTGCAAGATAATCTCATTCAACCTGGACATCACCTCTACGCCTAACCGTTTTCTAATACTGACCATCAGCGATGCATCAAAGGGAGCTTCCTGTTGAAAACTGCTTAGACCTACAAAATATTGCAGATATATGTTTTCTGTGATCTGCTCTACTACCTCACGATCGTCTATATTCAGTATATGTTTGATGATCACCGCACCAATTACCATCCGCGCACTCAAGGTTGGCGCTCCGAAATCAGCCCGCATCTTTTTATAATACACATCCGCCAGTTTGTCCCACGGAATCTTTGCAGCGAGTATAACCCACCTGTTGGAAGTGGATAACTGCTGCGAGAAGGGTGTGGAAAAACCTTCTAATGTCAATTGTTTTGCAGGTGTATAACGTATCATGGCTGCATGCTTTTGGAGATGATTCATTCAATATTTATACACTATTCAAGCAAAAAATAGGCCATACAACATTGATTAACAATAGATTAATACTTATTCAGCACACCCTAATAAATACCTTCCCCTCTTTTAAGTAAATATCTTTTACAGATAACCGTTTCAGTTCCTCCACCGTTACCCCCTGATGGATTAACAGACCTAACATAATTTTCTTTGAGGCATCTACCAGTAATTGTAGATTATAACATTCATACAGATGGATCATTTCATCCTGACTTAACAGAGTATTAGGTAATCTCCGGATAGAAGCCGCAGGCAATACCTGCGGCATCTCTGTTTAGTAAAAATTAATTGGATGCAGAAATTCGCCTGCTCAAACTAGGCCAATATTTCACATACTCAATATCTATGGAATCTCCTACTTGTAATTTAGGATCTTTTGAATCATTTTTATATGCTTCCCCATTAACATAAAAAAGGTATGAATAAGAGCCTTTATAACTTACAGGGCTATTACCCATATAATTTTTCTCATCAATAATTACAGCCCTCGCCCGCTGTGCATCATGTTTTAATAAATATCCAGTTAGCTGCCTTTTACCAACCTTATAGAAGATATAACCAAACACTACTAAAAAAACAATAATTGTGACTATACTCTTTAATTTATTCATGGCGTTTTTACCTCCGTTTTCTCTTTTACTTTATCCTTGGTCGTATTAGTGATAATTTTAACGGTACTTTCAAGTGTACTCTTAGTACCTTCTACTACTCCCTCCGCTCCTTTCTTAATGGCTTGATTAGTACTTCTTGTAACCCTTCCTCCAGCAGCCCTAACTACACTTTTAGCAGTTTTAGCAATCTCACCTTTATTAACACCAACTTTAGACAAAATCTTGCCTCCTTTATTGGCCAAACCCGCAGCTGCCGCATCAACAGCTAAATCCACTACTGTATTCTTAACAAGATTAACTGCATCTTTTTCCACCTTAACCTGCAATCCATCTTCAGATGTCGTTACTACTACTGCATTGTTAATTGCCGCTGCACCCACCTTTAGAGCCGTTTTTGCCGCAATCCTTGATACCACACTTCCACCACTTGTAACGGCACCTGTTACTGCAGCCGTGCCAATTGATACCAAATTAATATTATTGGTCCACGGGTTATCATTTCCTTGAATGTAGTTTGAAGCAACTTGCTCTCCATAATCAACAGCTGCTCCCACTATAGCTCCTATAATATTACCCCATATCTTCCCGTCCGGATCATTATTCTTAATTGGGTTATTAATCGCATAATGATATGGAGTCCAGCTTTCTTGTTCTCCTTCATCGGGTAACGGGTCTATCTGTAAAAATCTCCCTATCTGCTGATCATAAGTCCGAGCATTAAAATCATACAACTCCAACCCCGATCCATCACTGAACTCCTTTGACTGTAGCTCATTTCCATTATACTTCTTACGGTTCTCTGGATAGTTACTCCCCTTCAACGCTTTCGAGCTTATCCCCGCCATCGTCAACCCAAACGGATAATAATGCGTCTCCTCCAAAAGCGCTCCTTTATTATGCACTACAATCAAATTTCATATTTTCTATAATCTGCTTCTCTATATAAAATCTTATTATTTCCAGTAACTCCTGGCTGAAAAAGGACAATCATAGTAAATAATCCTTCTGACAGTATAAAATCTGGACGTACTAAACGCGTATCCCCATCAAATTCTTTTCCATTGATAATAAACTTGTATTTAATCCTTCCAACCCCACCCCAGTTAGTCGCATTATTATATGACTGATAAGTCAACATCTGTCCGTTTACAATAGATTTATATTTACCTCCTTTGATGAAATATTCATTCTACTCCCCTATCATCTTTGCCATCATCGCTATGGGAAAATTAGGATTATCACTTGTGTAGGTAGTTTTGTAGAGGATCTTCACTTCGAATGACTGGGCGAAAATAGAGAGCGGAAAAAACAGGAGGATAATGAGGAAACGCATGTAAGATAATTTTTTACAAAGGAAAAGATGATAGTTCAATTTTCACTACTACCTAATAAAAGGGTCCGGCTGTAAAAGCACGGACCCTTTAAATATCAATATCTAATCGAAAGATTATCTCTGAAACATTGGAGGTAATTTCTCATAATAATTTTTTTGATATTTGTCAGCTTCAATGGATACTAATCCAACCGAATATAAGAATAAATCGAATCTAAAATTAAAATCAATCTGTTTCCTTAAATATTCTTCATGCTTCAAATATAACTCTTCAGTAATAATATAACTACCAACATCGTCAAATAAAAAGCGCTGGTCCTCTGTAATATCATCTGCAAATATTTCTTCAAACTTCTTATAGGGGAATATGGGAAATATTTCCAAATCCCAGGACTTTGTCTTCCGTCTTCAAAAAAATTTCCAGAAGAATTTGATAATAGTGCTTAATCATGACTAAATTATTAAAAAATCGACTTACAAATTAAGGAATCGGAATAACATTTCTAAGAGGAATTATCCTTGTTCCTTCCGATATTTTCATATTACTCAGGTATGACTTTTTTACTCCTGGTAACTATAGTTGGAGAGAAATGTTATAACAAAGATGTGTGATTGAAGAGAGTGACTGGTAGATCATATATAATGATAAAAAGCAGCTAATGTATTTTCATCAGCTGCTTTTTATTGTGAGGATTTTTATTTTATAATGACCAGGAATTTTACTAAAACGTTCATGGTTCATTTGTAATGTAAAAGTTTTAATACTTTACAGTCACTTTTTTGAATTTCAATATAAGCTGTTCCTCCTTTAGTGTAACCGTTTAAAGTACCCTTGACAACCCATACGCTAGAATCCCGCAAAGTGACTAAGAATGGTTTTTCCTTATAAATCAGTTTCCCGTAATGAGCAAACCAGATATCTTCAGCTATTTTTCTTGCAGTTTTTTCATCTGGTACTACATCGAAATGTTCATAGTCATTTTGTCTTTTATTTGAGTAGACATTATAAGTAATGATAACTGAAGTAATTAAAATAATTGCAAAAAAAATCTTCTTCATTTAATTAATTTTATATTAGTTGTTTGGACTGAACTTTACATCCTTAAGAGTAGTGTTAACTGGATTTTCCTTAGGTGCATTTGCACCGGAATTATCATCTGGTCCCTTGGATCCACCTGGCTCAGTAGTATTGGGTTCATTATTTGTTTTACTTGAATTATCACCTGGTTTAGGCGATTTTGGATCCTTAGGATCATTCGGCATGTCTATGCTAAGGGTTGTAACAGCATCCTGATTAGTAGGAATACTTGGATCAAATTTCTGTAACGAACCACTAGGGGTGGCAAGATAGCCTATAATCTTAAGCATTCTATTTATTCTCATATCGTCGGAGGAAAAGACATCATTTCCTTCACCATATGATGGTATATAAGCTGCATGGGTATGGCCATCTGCTTCAAGAGTGGAATTGCGAGGTATTTGAGTCCATTCAGGGTGCGCGCCATTCTTATCACCTTTCTCGGGTTTCCCATAAGAATATACTATTGTCCCATCTGGATTTTTAATAGAGTAAAATCTTGTTCCATACTCACGATTTTTACTTATTGATATTTTGTTGTATATCACTCCAAAATCTCTAGCAGCTTCATCTAGTGTTTTAAACGGATCGCCAGGCCCTGCAGCCATCATACCATCCGGATCAATAAACCTAATCGGATTATCAAATGCATAATTATAAGGCGACCATCTTCTCATTTTTTCTGACAAAGGATCTAAAACCATCCATCTACCAATTTGTGGGTCTTGCATCCTCGCGCCATAATCATGCCATTCAAGGCCAAACTTATCACTAAACTCTCCACTCTGCAATTCCTTCCCATTATATTTCATCCTGTTCTCTGGATATTTTGCTCCCTTAATTGTCGCTGAACTTATCCCCGCCATCGTCAACCCAAACGGATAATAATGCGTCTCCTCCAAAAGCGCTCCTTTATTATGCACTACAATCAAATTATCAAAATATACGGGCTCATTACTCTCATTCAATGTATAAATATAAATAAATCCTGTCTTTTCTATCCGCATTGATTGCACCTCCAGGACATTAATTACGTTCGGACCGCCCTGAGGTTGCCGGATACCACTATTCACACTCACCATATTAAACTGGTCATCAAACATCACATAATTCAAATATGCCTTCGGCTTATCTGAAGCATTATTATTCGCATCACTATTCTTCAATGCATTGTAAGTATCATTTGTAAATTGCGACTGAATAGGAGAATTCGCACCTATACCAGCATGTACACCATCACTCACACCTGTACCGGTAAAAGCCTGTAATATCGCAGCAGCTAATTGTTCTGCAGTTGAATTACTTGTATTAGCTGCGGTACTATTATATGCAACCGTAGTACCAATCCGGATTGTATCACCTGCCATTACCCGCAATACAAGTGACCGACCTATCTTTTGACCAGTGGCACTTAATTTCGCTACATAATCATTCGGACTGGTAGTATTATCAGTTGGATAACCATTTGAAATACTTGTAATTGCTGTACGGGTGTTATCGATATTGCTGAATAAAGCATTTTCTTTACCACTGGCCGCTGTCTCCATCGTTGCAGCGTAAATAGCCGTATCACGCTGAGTGCCCAGTACTACCCGTATATTTCCCAGGTGATCTTTCTCAAAATAATCATAAGTGTATTGAATCGCCTTACCTGAATCATATACCGGACGGATCCGTCCTTCCTCATGAGCTATATGCTGCAAAGTATCCTGTTGGTATAAAAATCCTCCAATGTAATCACTTACAGTTGTTTTAACTGGTGAAACAGTACTATCAACGACTGTTTTCTTTAACTTAGTCCCAACCGCATCATATAGATATGTAATCATTCCTTTTCCTGGAATTGAGATCTTTTCAGGATGTGATAAATAGTTATAACTAATCGCGGTGATTCCCTTATTCAAGTCACTGAAGCTCCCGGCTAAAGACAAGCTGCTCCTGTATGAGTTCCTGGATTCCTTTATTACCGCAAGGAAGATTAAAAGCGCACTGGGATAGTTACAGACTGGCGAGGGTGTCGAAGGACGCAATCTTGGCTTTGCACAACGCTTCAGCAATAGTTTGCAGGCGTTCTACGCGCTGGATGAGGGTTTATGGTCCTATTTTTCCACCACTTTCCGCATTCAGCCTGGCTACATATGCATTTGGGTTAGTCGTTTCATCCGTTGGATAGCCAGCAGGAAGCGCCGTGCGGGTATTGTCTATGTTACTAAATGAAGCGTTTTAGGTCGCACTGTTGGCTGTCTCCATGATAGCGGCGTATACGCTGGTGTCTGCATTATCTCCCAACACCACCCGGACATTACCCAGGTGATTTTTTTCAAAATAATCCCAATGATAAACGAGGGCTTTGCCGGAATCGTATTCTGGACGAATACGACCTTCTTCGTCAATAATATATCGTAAGGTGTCCCGTTCATACACTAATCCTTCTATGTAATCAGTCACAGTAGTTTTGACAGGCGATGAGGTAATGTCCACCACTGTTTTTATCAGTTTACTAACATCTGCTGTATATAAATAATTAACGGTACCCTTGCCGCTGACCAGAATTTTCTCGGGAAGATTCAGCAGGTTATAACTGATAAAAGTGATATGCTTATTCTGATCGGATATTAAATTCCCATTACCGTTGTATGTATAGTCATTGCCTGTGTTTGTACCATCATTAATATCACCTAGTTTGGCGGTGCTTGTATTATTGGCATCCGTCACTGTCAATAGCTTATTACTGTTGGCCTGGTAGGTATATGTCAGGTTATCCACATTGCTGTTGGTAGTACCAATTAACCCCAGAAAATGTGTAACAACTACAAACCTGAAATCAATTGCATAAGGATCCACACAATTAGTAAACCTTTAAAAGCACTAACAACTCATCCCATTCTGCCGTAGTGATCGCTTTTTTTCGAACCACTGCAAATAAATGCTCATGGTTAGATAGAGCTAAAAATTCTCCTTTTCTGACCGCTGCTATTTCACTTATGGTAAGCTTAACTTCTTTTCGCTTAAAAATAGAATTATTCACAAAAGAGAATTCTATCTTTTCTGCATCTGATTTAATAATCAGAACTTCATTCCTATTTAGATAAAAACTATAAATAATACCACCTAACACCAATATGGCGGTGATTGAATAGGTTGTAACTAAATCAACTGGAAGGAATACAAAAAGTCCAATTGCAAATAATAATCCTATGCTTACAATAAATTTAAAAAGCATATTCAAATAAACAGGCTTTAATTTAATCAACATATTTTAATGCTTTACTTTCTTGCAAATAATGAACAATAGCGTCAATTTCTTCTTTCTCCCAACCAATATTGTACTGCTCTCTTAATTCAACAACCAGTGAGCCGTTTTTTCTAATTTGGATTGCCTGAGTAGAAACGTGACGGCCAACTGTTGTTTTTCCATATCGATAATTGATTTCTTCAAAGGAATACACTTTACTTATTCGGATAAAAAAATAAATATAATAACCTATTTCACATAATTTCTTCTCCTCATCAAATGAAATCCGGGACACATTCCGCTCTTTTTTACTTAACATACTAAGCAACATCACTATAATGGCAACAACTTCTCCTAACAAAATATGATCCTTAAACCAGTTAGGGTTCATGACCAACACTATATGTACGAATCCAAATGCCATCGCCGCCTTTAGTATTGAACTCAGCGACACAAGATTAGTTTCTTCCTTAATTTCAAAAAATTTCATCCTACTTTTTTATAAATTGTTTTATTATAATCCAAAGTGTATAAATTGACTGCCATTCGTCACCATATTACTCTTTGCTGGATCAGGTGCTTTCACATCATTACCAACTTTCACATTACTTTGTCCCCTGTTCTTTTTATCTTCATCTGACTTCACCGCGGCATTGACTGTATTGCTAATATCACCTGTACTGTAACCAGCTATGCCCGTCGCTGTGTAAATATCAAGCAATTTACTTGGTAGCGCCCCTGCTTTCATACCTACACCAAAATCAGTCCACTCTCCAACTAGTCTCCCCCAGGCTGGTTTACTGGCATCTCCTTTATTTACTGCTTTATCTACTACCATTCCAGATACCTCAAAAACACCACCTGGAATGTTTCCGGAAACTTTATCCTTTTTAAACCCCTCAACCATCATTGAAATTCCCAACCCTGTAGTAGGCACTCCTGTACTTACCAGGAAAGCCCCAGCTGACTGTCCCAAACCAAATGCTGGTGAAATTATTGCAAGTCCACCTGTTACTGTTGCTGACGCTCCGCCAAGGGTAGTCAACCCACCTTTTAAAACTGCTAGCCAATCTGTATATCCTCCGACATCTATTCTTTTAACGGGGTCGTTTACAACATAAACATAAGGAGACACATCGTAATGTTTCTCACTTAATGAATAGCATATAAAAAAACTGCGATAAAAACACCTATAATATTAATCCAATTTGTCTTTATAATTTTCATACTTTTCTATTGAACTGTTGGTTTATTTTGGTTTCACGCGGAATATTTGGCTGGTTGAGATGTGGTAGGTGGCTGGGTTTGTTGTGAAATACTCATGTGTACTACACTTTTCTATCAGCTGTATAAACTTTATCACGTCACCAATACCAGCATTACAGCTACTGCTGAAGCAAAGATAGGTATTTGTTTTAGGGTAAAGCTGTAAGGAGGGCGTTTTATCAGGATGGAACGAACACAAGACCCTGTGATACTTATCAGGCTGTAAACCATAAAGACTAAGCACTTCGCCGATAGATAACTGCTGTTTAATATCCTTTATCTCCATGACCGGGCTTTCTTTTTATCGTCAGCGTTTCTTCTCCTACCGTGATTTCTACCTGATCACCTACTTTAAAACCTGCTCTCTCCAATCACAGACCATTCACATTAAGCCAGGAAGATATTGAAGCCCTGCCAGATGAGGAGAAAGAAAAAATTTATTACTTCATCGATATGGCTATTACGTACAATAAAACTAAAAAGCATATTCACGATAAATAAGCAAAAACCGCAAGCATCAACCACTTGCGGATTTTAATTCAATCTAAAGCTAAAAAAGCCTTTAACTCGTAAAGACGATACATTTTTTATTGGTTCTTGAACGTACCTATAAAACAGCAAAGCCGCAGGAAAAATCTGTGGCTTTGCTGTTTATCTCTTTCGCTTTTTGTATTTCTTATCAAACCAGGCATGCCATTTCCGTAAATCTCCCTTTGTAAAATCAAACTGCCCCAAATATGTAATTTTCCCGGATGAAGGGACTTCCGTTTCATCCTTCATAAACCGTACACAATTAATGCATCCATATAGGGAATCATTGGGCGATGCAGCAACCAGTGAGTCCATTATCCTAAAATAATAAGCACGCTCAATATTCTTTTTGGAAGTATTTATGTAATAGCTATCAACTTGGCCATACATAATATTAGGCACAAAAAAACACAATATTAGTATTCTAAAACGCTGACCTACAGACAACTTAGTTTTACATTTACTTTTTAGGCGTAACCGTAACATTTGTAATATTTCTTTTAATAACATTAAAGTCCACTATATACCTTGTCCCATCCTTAGTATATTGCTGGGATATAGTACCAAAGGAAAAGATTATAGATCAATTTTCACTACTACCTAAAAAAAGGGGCCGGCTGTAAAAGCACGGACCCTTTTTTATCAATATCTAATCGAAAGATTATCTCTGAAACATTGGAGGTAATCTCTCATAATAATTTTTTTGATATTTGTCAGCTTCAATGGATACTAATCCAACCGAATATAAGAATAAATCGAATCTAAAATTAAAATCAATCTGTTTCCTCAGATATTCTTCATGCTTCAAATATAACTCTTCAGTAATAATATAACTACCAACATCGTCAAATAAAAAGCGCTGGTCCTCTGTAATATCATCTGCAAATATTTCTTCAAACTTCTTATAGGGAATATGGGAAATATTTACAAATCCCAGGACTTTGTCTTCCCTCTTCAAAAAAATTTCCAGAAGAATTTGATAATAGTGCTTACTCATGACTAAATTATTAAAAAATCGACTTACAAATTAAGGAATCGGAATAACATTTCTAAGAGGAATTATCCTTGTTCCTTCCGATAATTATTAACAGTCCACTCAGCGCCTATTGTCTTTTGTTCATTAAATGTAGCTTTTGTAAGTCAATTGATTGAGTCGTAAGTATATCCATATGCACGCGAACAACGATCGAACGGGATTTACACATAGTACCTGCGATGATACCATCGTACTTGTTTTCCCCTAAAGTATCCCCCACAAGCCATTTCCCAATCTGCACATCGTACATCCGGGACCCATAATCATACCAATCCAATCTGCAGTCTTCTGTAAAATCTTTTCCCTGTAGTTCTTTGCAATTATATCTTACTTTGTTCTCAGGATAATTGGAACCTTAATTGCTGATGAACTGATTCCTCAAACAGCTCTGTTAGTTCCCACTTTTTGCCACTCCCTTTTTATAAATTCCCTTTTAGATATAAATTTTCTTTTTCATTCTCATAGTAAAACTGCAGGTACTTGCCTGCAGTTTTACTTTTATCCATTGGTGAAGAAAAAATACTATTTATTGTTTTTAAAGAAATTAGTCCAAAACTCCAGATCCTCATTTTTAAATTTTTCCCTCCAAATATCTGGTTTCATACCACTTAAAATAAATCCTCTTTTTCTATATAATTCATATAATAGCAAGTTAGCGGCCCAGTCTGTTTCAGGGTTTTTTAATGCTGAGATCCATTCATTTGATTTCATATTAGCAATGAGGGCTGAATCTCCAGTTTGTTTATCTACTCTAACCTGGTATAAAGCCCCCATCATTTTACCATTCTTATATTGAGGACCTACAATCCATACTCCATAAGAAATGTTACTATTATTTATATGATCAAAAATTTCCAGATGCTGACATTTAGCTTCTAAATAATAAATAATTGATAAGAAGAATAAAGATAGTCGGAGCATATTATTAATTTACAGATTAATTATTCATAGATTTATTTCCTGAATCCTTCTTTCTAATAGCTTCATAATCTTTCATATAAGCTTGACGTGTACTTCTTTTATCTCCAGATCCGTCGTCAATTATTGCATTTGGTAAAAGTCTATCGATATTAGTTTTTAACTGATCTTTTGTCATTTTCCCGGCATTTAGATCATCCAAAAATGTATCCATCTCATTATTCAATTTTATTTTAAGTTCAGATGCTACAACAATTTGATTATAAATAGCTTCACTTTCGGTTTTCAACATACCATCTGCAAATTGTTCAGCAGTAATTACCCCTTCTGTTGCGTCGAATTTCAATGAACCTTGCTCAGGTGCATTCTTTAAATTCGTTAATTCGTGTGCCAGGTCTATGACATTTCTCTCTATAGTCTGACCATCCTGTAGGGTTATTTTTTGAAGATCCGGATCTGTACCTGTCCCATTCTTCGTAAGGGAAATTTTTTCTGAAAAATTATTATCTGTTATTCTGGTGGCATCAAGTAACCTCCTAAAGGTCTCAGATTTTTTCCCCAATATAATTGCATCCATAATAGGATCACCAGGTGCTCTTCCATCCTTATCAATAAACTTAACAGGATTATCCAGTGCATATACATAAGGACTCCAGGGATAAAATTTTTCAGCTTTAGGGTCTATTGTATGCCATCTTCCAATTTGCGGATCATGCATTCTTGCTCCGTAATCATACCACTCTAACCCACTCCCATCACTAAACTCATCACTTTGCAATTCCTTCCCATTATATTTCATCCTGTTCTCTGGATATTTTGCTCCCTTAATTGCCGCTGAACTAATTCCAGCCATTGTCAAACCATATGGATAATAATGCGTCTCCTCCAAAAGCGCTCCTTTATTATGCACTACAATCAAATTATCAAAATATACGGGCTCATTACTCTCATTCAATGTATAAATATAAATAAATCCTGTCTTTTCTATCCGCATTGATTGCACCTCCAGGACATTAATTACGTTCGGACCGCCCTGAGGTTGCCGGATACCACTATTCACACTCACCATATTAAACTGGTCATCAAACATCACATAATTCAAATATGCCTTCGGCTTATCTGAAGCATTATTATTCGCATCACTATTCTTCAATGCATTGTAAGTATCATTTGTAAATTGCGACTGAATAGGGGAATTCGCACCTATACCAGCATGTACACCATCACTCACACCTGTACCGGTAAATGCCTGTAATATCGCGGCAGCTAATTGTTCTGCAGTTGAATTACTTGTATTAGCTGCGGTACTATTATATGCAACCGTAGTACCAATCCGGATTGTATCACCTGCCATTACCCGCAATACAAGTGACGGACCTATCTTTTGACCAGTGGCACTTAATTTCGCTACATAATCATTCGGACTGGTAGTATTATCAGTTGGATAACCATTTGAAATACTTGTAATTGCTGTACGGGTGTTATCGATATTGCTGAATAAAGCATTTTCTTTACCACTGGCCGCTGTCTCCATCGTTGCAGCGTAAATAGCCGTATCACGCTGAGTGCCCAGTACTACCCGTATATTTCCCAGGTGATCTTTCTCAAAATAATCATAAGTGTATTGAATCGCCTTACCTGAATCATATACCGGACGGATCCGTCCTTCCTCATGAGCTATATGCTGCAAAGTATCCTGTTGGTATAAAAATCCTCCAATGTAATCACTTACAGTTATTTTAACTGGTGAAACAGTACTATCAACGACTGTTTTCTTTAACTTAGTCCCAACCGCATCATATAGATATGTAATCATTCCTTTTCCTGGAATTGAGATCTTTTCAGGATGTGATAAATAGTTATAACTAATCGCGGTGATTCCCTTATTCAAGTCACTGATCTGGTTACCATTGCCATCATAAGCATAATCATTAACTGTAGCTGAATTTGAACCATCATTGAAATCTCCTAATTTAGCTGAAATCGTATTACTGGTATCTGTAACTGACAGCAGCTTATTACTTCCTGACTGGTAAGTATATTTCAATCTGTCTATAGCACTAATTGTGGCCCCTATCAAACCCTGCTGCTTCATTGATCCAATATTCCCGTTCGCATCATATGTAAGATTGCTAACAGAAAAATCTATTGTCGTATTAGCCCACGCACCTGAAGTATTCTGCTGGAAATCAGCAGCTGTTAAACGGTTATTTAGATCATAAGAATACCCGAATGCCCTGGCCACACCATCATTCGCTCCCTTCCACTTTACACCAGCTATATTACCATTGTACTGATTACGGGTAAACCCATAATCATAACTCAATTCCTCTCCAAAATAATTAGTAGTACTGGTCGTATTTACATATGCTTTATTGATGCCCTGCAACCAACCGCGAATATTATAGGTATAAGTAATTGTGTCCAACTGGGTAGAAGTACCTGTCACATTGAGCCTTTTACGCTGTAATAGTCCAAGTTCATCATACGTATTAGCTGCAATAGTCTGATCCAGGGTCGTAACGTCGTTTATACGCTTGATCACGCTTAGCAACCTTCCTCCTGCATCATATGAATTCATCGTTAACAGTGTAGTTTGTGGGGTCAGTGAACTCCTCGAATTCGAATGACGAAGATACGTGCTGAGAACTTTCCCATTAAAATCAAACAGGCTTGTACTAATATCTTTTCCCCCGGTTTGATTTTCTCCTATTGTTTGTATTGTTCTCCCTTTATCATCATAATATATCGTTGCTGTCAGCCATTGATCAGTACCCAGTACCCTCACTTTAGCTCCTGTTGTCAATCCTTGCGTCAATGAACTGGGACTGGAAGGTAACGCTTCTGAATACGGATTTGAACCTCCCTGAGGCTTGGAAACATCTGCTGATACATAGCCCAATGCACCGGTATAACTATAATTATCATAATAATTATATGTTAATGGAGTCAGACTACTGGCACTAACTGATGGCAACGCATTGGTCGCTGCAACGGTGGTCGTACCAGCACTACCAGTGGTGATTTCTGCCGTAATTTCAACTCCACCCGTGGATTCAAAACCAGGAATGATTGTTATGCTATTGCTTGCTGTATAAGATGTTGTTATTCCGTCATAACTATTTAATACCAGATCTGACTGAATAGGGAAACTATAAGATATGCTCTGACTACCAGTTACCGAAGTATTCAAACTGGCCTGCAATGCTTCCCTTGTGGTAGTTGCCTTATAGATGGCAGTCATGGAAACACGGTTCAGATTATCATAAAAATTACCAAGCCACTCCTGGGGCGATGTAGCCCGTTGCACTGAATCCTGGGTAAAGACTACTCTGTCACGCACATCATATACTATATAGACAGCACCTGCTCCCGGTATTCTTTTAACCACTATCCGGTCACGGTCGTCAAACTGATATTGAAAACATAACTCATTCGCTATACTAGCAGTAACAGCCCAGCTATTGGCTATAACCGCATTGGTAGCAAGCGGAGGCATTACAAATACAAGGCGGCCCAGGTCATCATAAATGTAATAGGTACAAAGCCACCCTTCATGAGAGCCATATACCGATGAGATCAATTTTTTGACAAGTATTACACGATTGCTTTTATCAGTAAATACAACTGTCTGCTGACCATTTTCATCAATGTCAACATTTTTATGCAATGTTCCATGCGTATAAATTCCGCCACTGACAGGCAAACCTGTAGTAAAATTCCAGATTCTAACCTCATCACTGGCACTGTTGAGCAGATATTGTTTCTGAACCGGGTTAGCGGCCCAGCTATTTCCTGGAGCTGCCACCTTCAATATCCTGCTTAATGGAGACGCTTCATAAGTATTTTGACTGTAATAAATACTTTCTCCAACGATTCCGGAGTTCAGTGTGCTGCTTTGATAAAAAGTCTTTTGACTATTGAATGGATCTGTTTTAAAGCTACCATCACTTGTATTACCACTTTGCTGTGCGTAAGGAAGATACTGATATTGTTCTCTGCCATATGGGTCATATAGTTGTGGCTGTACGATATCCTTTCCTGCAGGACTGGTTCCCTTTGATACCGTCTGTATAGTCCGGCCCAATCCATCAAGATATTCCGTACTCATCTTTACTTCCATCACTGTACGCGAAGAAGCACTAACAACCGCCGTATCTGAAGTCGGCATGGAAGGAGTCCAGGTACGTACATAATTAATTATACCTGATGAATACGCAGCCGGTACAGCGACCGGGGTTGCAGTTGGTCTTGTGGAAGTGGCCACTGGTATATTTTGGGCATACAATGCATGACCTATCAGCAAAGCCACCCCAATGAATATTTTTTTCATAAGTAATCGGGTTATTGGGTGATAGGTTGTGCAAATTGATAATTCATCTGCTTGAGGATTTTACCATTCTGATCTTTAATTACGATCAACCTTCCAAACAGATCATATTCATAATATGACGTTCTGCCAGCAGGGTCGGTTTCACTGGTAACACCTATCAGGGGTTTAAATGTGTAACTGCTCACAAGCACATTGGTCAGGCCGGTCCTCAACTTCTTCAATTCTGTCCTCAGCACATCATCACCCGAAGGATTTCTGATGACACTGGTACTTACCTGTGCAATCGCACTTGCATATGTAGTACCCGTAATCTTCGCTACAGGATAACAATTATTATATCCCCATATATATGCCTCTGTAACATCATTCACCTTATTTTGCTCAATTATATTTCCAACACTATCATACCTGCTAAAACTAATTTTCGCATCGTAATTCACATCCTTAATAATATTTCCGCTGCTGATATAAGCCGGAGTAAAAGACGCCTGTGCTGTTGTTCGCTTCAATGTAAATGCCGTGTCTATCTGCACCTGTATCCCTGCCATCGCCGGCACTGTCTTATACTTTATAAACTTCCCACCTAAAGTAGTCGTCACGCCACTTTTTATCTGCTGCATATACTGCTCAATCACTAAATTATGTATACTACTATCCTGCATTGTCTTAATGGCCGCCAACCCAGCACTCAATGTACCAGCAGGAATAGTATAATCAGTCGGATACTTCGTATACGTCCACACATCATCCCCCTTTGAATTCGTCGTATGTACACGCGTAGGTTGTATATGATCCATGTTATCATAGTAAGTATCTACTACGCTCACCAGGGAATCCGTTCCGGCATATTCCGTCGTTGTCGTTTTGCTAAGCAGAGCTCCATCACTACGATAACTATAATAATTAGAACTAAAATGCTCCCAGGGATATCCTACATAATAAGTCCATTTCTCCCTATAGGCGGCCTTCCACGCCTGAACATTTCCCTTCAGGAAAGTAGTATATATATTCTCCTGCTTTGTCAACAATTTCCCTGTGTTATCATAAGTATACTGTGCCTTTAGCATGCCCTTTTCAGGGTCTACATTCGTAGATGGACCAAAGGGATAGCTATTCAAACCTGAAGAATTATTACCTAAGGCATACACATATCTGATACTCCCATTCTGATTATCTGTTTCCAATACCTCTTTGTAAACCACACCACCACCGCTGGTTTCTATTTCATTATTAGCAGCAGAAGTCCTGTAAGTCATATCACAAGCCAACTCCTCATACGCACCGTTATTAGTGTTAGCACCAGGGGCTGGTTTCCATACAGTCATTCTATATTTATACACCGGTTTATTGGTCAGATAACCTGATGACATAGATGTGTTTCCAGATAGGTTGTAAGTATAGCTCTTAATGATATCATTAGCATGATTGATACCATCATAAGTTGTCATAGCCTTCAATCGAAGCCCACCTCCCGTTGCAATCGCGGTCGTAGCTGTAATTGCCTTGTATGTCAGATCAACAGTTACTTTTTCGTAAGAAGCCGTTGGCTCGGAATGCTCTGTCATCATCACAATATGATACTCCCCTGAATCAACAGGTATATACTGGGTACCACTTCCTATATTCGAAGTTGCACCAGTCTGCATGTTCCGGAGGATAAGAGAATTAATATTACCTAAGGATGAGGTACGGGTTACAATAGCTTTTATATACTGGAAGTAAGGTATATTCACTATAATACTGTCTATCTTATAATCAGGATAAGTCGTATTCCCATTCACACCCGTCGTCACTGACTTTGATGCTGTCAGTATCTGATAAACAGCATCATTCACCTCTATCGAATTGCTGTAATGACTATAAGTATTACTCTCATAAGTAAAGGTAGTATTGCCGCCTGTCGGATAAGTTATACTCTCTAATATATCTGCCTTTGTGTAGGTAAAATTAGGTTCCCTATCGCCGCCAGAGGTAACACTATCAGAAGGTAACAGGGAGTAATTTTTTGCTCCATTATAATACCCCCAGTGGTCCTGTGAAAAGGAATTGATAGCCGGTAAATGCGTACTATTATAACTAAGTGTATAAGACCCAATCACATTATTATTAACATCTGCCTGACTCACCTTTGTCAACATTAACCTTACAGGTGTGGTATAAGTAAACAGGTACTTATTCAGATCTGTATATACATTATTAAATCCTGAAGAATAGGTGATATCACTCAATGCATAAAAAGGATCACTACTGGAATTAGTAACATCCGTCCTTACTGTATTATAATTGAAAGTGACTTTGCCTCCAGGAAAAGTAATAGTTTTCAAAGTCTGCTGTTGGCAGACACGGTTGTTGTAGCAGGTAGAAAGCGTAGGCGTAGCACCGGGACAACCCTGAATAGAAACACCAGAGACTAGCACGGAAGGAGAACTGGTTTCGGTTTGTGTAACTGATGGTGCCGATAATCCCTTATCTAATTCATAGGTAAAGTCAATCGTCCGCTTACTTTTAGGCAGAATGATCTGTGTGAGGTACCAGGAAGATGGATAGGTTTCATCAGAACCTCCGCAGGAGGAAACTGATATTGTCCAATCAGTGCTGCCAAAAATATACTGCGTACCATCAGGGGTCACCATTGTAAAGTACATATTGCCATCAATGAGCGGCATCCAGGTAATCTTTATATCCCTGTAAGGTAATAACACAATCTGTTGATTAGTATCAACTACAAATTTACCGCTGATGCCTCCTACATTATAATTAAACTCATCGGGCTGCGTATCAAGCTGATTAGTCGCGGATAAATTGAACGTCTGATAATTATCAGCACTCTCCATATCTCCGGAGGCTGTGATTATAATTCTCCTTCCTCCACTACCATTCACATATCCCACTCCTGTCTCATCAGGCAGTCCCCTCACCGTACGCGAAATAACACCACCCGCATTCAATGCCCATCCCAACCCTACATTCGATGCAATATCATTTACCCTATTTCCACCTGCATGGTAAGAAAGGCTCAATTCAGTATTAAATTCATTTCCAATACTAATCTTCCCCAAAGGAATTGATATCGAAGGCAATCCATTGAACAAATTCACAGGGACATCTCCGTATTTTCCCAGAGAGGCGGCATTCGGCGCCGGAGGGGCAACATTAAAAACGGTTGGGTTAAGGTCGCTCTGTTCCTGCGCCCAAAGCTTACCTGCAAGCAATAGCAGCAGAACAGTACATAGATACCGACCTTGCTTAAAAGGAATGTATTTCATCGTTGATATTATAAGTATAGAGAAAGTTCTCATTAGGTTTTGCTACCCAAAAATAGATTTGCTCTTAGAGACTATTGCGATTCCCGATTTTTATGTATTGTTACAAACAAAATGCTAAATAAAGAAGATATAACTCCATAGTTATTGGGTTAAAAATAATAAACAAGTACCTAATCACACCCCCCGGTGTATAATTTGAGGCAAAATAAAAAAATAGAACTGTATTTCAAATAAAAATTCCAATCATTTTTCAATTGGTAAATGATAGAGATCAGCAAAAATCTATTAAAGGGTATATCTAACCATTAACAACAGGTTTCAAACTTTCACTATATGCCGCCAGTGTATATTCAACAAGAACCGGCGAATCATCATAGACAGTTCTTATAATGAGCTGATTTGCTTCAGGTCTTTGAGTTCCTTAGACAATACACGTGTAGTGATCGCAGGAATGGCACGCTGTATATCCCGAAACCTGGTTTTCAAAACTGTTCTGTTGCAAGCGCCTAACGGCTTTAAAGTTGAGCTGATTGAACTGAAAAACTCCACGCGGGAGCATCGCTTTACTGACCCATTAAATGCGGCCTCCGTTCAGGGTTATGGTCACATGGCGCTCATTGTAAAAGACCTGCATACCGTTTTCAATGAGCTGATAAACAATGGGGCATTACAGATCATTCCGATATCACCCGCAGTTAAGAAGGGCGATATATATGCTTATGTCAAAAATTTAGAAGGCAATCTGATAGAACTGATTCAAAATGGTCGCTAACCCTGATGCAACAGCTGCCCGCGATGTGCAGCTACCCATTCAATCATGTAATCTATAACAGGAGCAAGCTTTGTTGAATGGTTACAAGTTTCAGCGCGTATTTTACCAGGAGATGAAAGAAGTCACCTTAAAAATAATACCCCACCTTTAAAGAAGCTTCCGGATTTATTATTGGCAATGTAAAACGCTTATTATCCACCGCTACGTTTTTATCCCCTGCTATCCGAAGACTTAAACTTCCCCATGGAGACAGGTACAAATGCTTATACAATGTAAAATTATACCCTAAGCTCCCGTTCAACAGAAAGTTATTAAATTTCGCCGTTTGCACCTTTGCATCTGTTTGAATAGTACTATTCCAGAAAACGGGGCCGGCTCCGATCCACCAACCCTTCCAGTCCTTATTCAGAAAACGGTCTACCAGCAGTGCATAAGCATGCACCTGGTGATTGGAAAAATCCTTTTCTGTTGACCAGTCAGGCTTTTTTACAAAAGCGGTCAACGCTCTTAGTCTCCAGACATCTTTTCCAATCCATGCTCCTCCAAAATAGCCCCCCGTAGCATAGGGAAGGAAATCCAATTCCAGCCCAAACTTTATTTGACCAGGTTTATTTTCTTGCGCCTGCGAATTCAGGCAAAGACAAAGTGATAGTCCCAGAAAGAAAAACTTCAGCATTTTGTTATTAATTGTTCCGATCCAAATGTAAAGCATTCCCAAACCAGAATTCCTGTCCACGGTCAGTCCCCAGGCTATTGCATGCCAGTTTGCGGCCATTAAAATTAAAAATATTTATTATGCAGACTACCATTTCGGCCGTCTTCCGTTTAAATTTAAAAGCATTGTGTTAATTTACTTACCCAGGACGTAGATAGGTGAAGTCACTGCCAGGCGGCATTGTTGCCACCCCTTTGCAAGGATAAAATGCTATATGGAGAAAAACCGGTACAAAAATAGTCTATATAATAAAAAAGAAAAGCCGGTTCTATCGAACCGGCTTTTCTTTGTGATCCCGTTGGGACTCGAACCCAAGACCCATACATTAAAAGTGTATTGCTCTACCAACTGAGCTACGGAATCTGTTCCCATTTTCTCTCAAACGGGACGCGAAGATAATAGTTTCTATTTACTCCCCAAATATTTTTTTGAATTTTTTACTACCGAAGATCCTCTCACCTTCATCTTCGTTTTCAAAACCACCTCTCGTGGTTCCGCTGAAACCTTCTCCGGATCAAGCCTGTCAAGCAATAACCCAATCACTTTATGCGCTATCTTTTCTATCGGTTGTGCTATAGCCGTTACCGGTGTAGCAAACAATTCAAAAATGTCATGATCATCAAAAGAGATCACCGCCAGATCTTCGGGTACCTTCAATTTCAACTGTGTCATAGCTTTCAAGCCACAGGAACCCGCCTGTATCGCGCCGAATAAAATCGCATCCAGCTTAGGATTGGCCACCAGGAAATCGCGTATGGTTTGCACCATGACTTTCTCTTCAGGCGTAAAATCGATTTCCAGTACATAGGGTTTTAAGCCTTCATTTTTCAATGCATTCCTATAGCCCTTCAATCGCCCCTTCATCTGCGTAAGCGAAGAGGAAAAGGTAATAAAGCCAATATTGCTATACCCCTGTTTAATCAGGTAGTTTGTAGCATTCTCCGCACTCGGCTCATTGTCGATGACTACATAATCCGTCTTTACTTTTGGTAAGTAACGATCGAACATCACCACCGGCATTCCTGCTTTGATCAGTTCATTTACTTCCTTCTCCACTCCCGGAGGCGGAGAAATAATATACCCATCTACGCTTCTATCCTTCAATACATTGATCAGCTCTTTCGTCTTCTCCGTATCATTATCTGTACTGCAGTAGATAATCCTATACCCTTCCTTATACGCCTCATTCTCTATCAAACGGGCAATAGTCGCAAAGAATGGGTCAGAGATGCTCTCCACCATCAAACCAATAATATGAGATTTTCCCGTTCTCAACCCACGGGCAATAGGACTTGGCCGATACCCTACCTCCTGTATATATTTCTCTACCCGCTCCACCAGTTCCTCACTGATCCGCTTCTCCTCCGCCTTTCCATTCAGGATAAAAGAAACTGCTGTTTTGGAAATATTCAGGCCATCAGCAATATCCTTGATTCTTAATTTCTTCACAAGTGGTTATTTAAGATCAAAAATAGATTATTTTTTAGCCAGCCTTGGATAATTATAACCGAATAATAAAATCACGATATAACAAATGATAGGCAGATAATACGCCGCAGCCACGTTGTGGTTGGCGATCAACCCCATCAAAGGTGGAAAAATCCCACCTCCGACCACGCCCATCACGATGAAAGAAGAGGCCTGCTGCGTGTGCTTTCCCAGATTTTTCAACCCCAGGCTAAAGATAGTCGGGAACATAATGCTGAAAAAGAAATTGATCATTAACAACGCTACAAACGAAACCCATCCCCACTGCTGCGCGACTATCACACACATCACGATATTCATACCTGCAAATAGCGCCAACAGCTTATAAGGGGTAATGATACGCATCAAACCCGTACCCACAAAGCGACCTATCATCAGCAGGATCATACTCAATGAGAAAAAATACCCTGCCTTTTCATCACTCAACCCCATCACATCATGCCCATAATTGATAAAATATGCCCAGGTACCTCCCTGTGCTGCTGTATTGAAAAACTGCGCGATAGCCGCAAATACGAAGTGTTGCTGTCGGATCAGGGGCTTTGCTTCACCCAGGTCTTCATGCGTTGCATATTGCAATTTTGGAATGCGAATAAATAAAAAAACCACTGCCAGCGTAGCGATCACCCCTCCTATCACCATGTATAAATCCCGCACAGCCAGTAAATCATTTGATTCTTTCAGGATGATATAACTACCCAGCGCAGGACCAATCACCCCTCCCAGCCCATTGAAAGATTGGGCAAAATTGATACGCTGATCACTGGTACGCTGATCTCCCAAAGATGCGATCAACGGATGCGCGACTGTTTCCAAAGTAGCCAGTCCACAGGCCAGCACAAACAACGCCAACCGGAAAAAATTAAAAGAAACTGCTTCTGCCGCGGGGATAAACAAAAACGCACCCGAGGCATATAATAACAGACCTAATAAGATACCACGTTTATAACCAAACCGCTTCATGAATATACCTGCCGGTATTCCCATCACTGCATACGCTCCAAAAAGGGATAACTGTACCAACCCGGATCTTGACTTTGAAATATGTAAGACATGCTGAAAATGCCGGTTCAATACATCTCCCAGTGTGAGTGCTACTCCCCAGCATAAAAACAGGGAGGTCACAAATAAAAAGATAGTCAGGTATTTTCTTTCCGTGAAATTTGGTCGAACGCTCATTATTATTCCTTTTTACCGGCGACCGCGACAGCGACTCTAGAATCTGCACAGCCGTAATAAAGGAACCATTTATTATTGAATAACACAAGTCCTTCTATAAAAACAGTACCCGCAGGATACTGGCCGCTTTTTTCAAAAGCTTCCTGCGGGATAAGGAAAGGCTGATCCAACCTGTCTAAAAGCTGGTCAGGATGTTCGCTATCAAATAATGCCTGTCCTGCAGCATAGGTATTGGCGGTATAGCGCTTATCACCGTTAGCTGCATTGTTCTTTCCGTTATATAACAAGACGATCCCCTGTTCGGTTTTAACTGCCGGAGGACCACATTCGGTGAGGTCACTATCGAAATACCCTTTTCTTGGTGACATTAACTCTTTTAGCTTACCATCTGGTGTTGTGAGCGGCGTCCATTCATAGCCGTTATCAGACGTAGCGGCATATACATGATGCTCTCCCCAATACATCCAGTATTTGCCATTTACTTTGGAAATGACCAGTTGCCCATTATTTACCTCAGTAAGGATGGAAGCAGATTTGGATGCAATATCCCGGAAGGCCCCTTTGAATACCGGACCTTTTTTCTCCCAGTGAACCAGGTCTTTGGATAGTGCAGCTCCTAAACGCGGCACTTTATTGTTCCATTCTGTATACAATACAAGGTAGGTACCCTCTTTTGTCACTGCTACGCGGGGATCTTCACAACCACCTTTCCATTCAAATTCTTTTGCGTTGTCATTGTCAGGGAACAAAACAGGTTCTTTAGAGCGGGTTTTAATCAAAAGCCCGTCTTCACTGGTGGCCAGACCAACACGTGAGGTGCGCATACCAATGCCCTTGCCAGAGCGGTCTTCTGCTCTGTACAAAATACAAACCTTGCCATCCTTTAATACGGCGGCAGGATTGAATGTATCATTGGATTCCCAACCTACCAGTTCCCCCGTCATAGGGTCGCGGAAACTCGTTGTAGAATCAGGGCTTATTAAAGGATTTACACCCGCAGGACGCACGAATGGACCTAGTGCCCAACCACCGGCAGCAGTAAGCGAAAATGGCCTGTCTGCTGGCTTTACTCCTCTTTGTTTATTTGGCTCTGGTCCCATTACAAGGTGCAACACCCCTCCATTCATAATTGCATTATGCGTGATATAATTATGTTCATAAGGCACTCCATTCAAAGTCGCTGACTGGATATATACATTCCGGGGACTATTATTTTCCGCTTCTACTATGAACTGTTTGTTATTCTCAAGGGTGATCGTCATCTTTGGAAACAAAGGACTCCCAATCACATACTGATCTGTTCCGGGACATACACTATAAAACCCTGCAGCACTCAGCACATACCAGCTTGACATCTGCCCCTGATCTTCATCTCCGGGGTAGCCATTCTCAGTAGCATTGTACATATTCTGCATGATCTGTCTTACATGCCACTGGGTTTTCCAGGGCTGCCCGGCGTAGTTATATAAATAAACCAGGTGGTGGATTGGTTCATTCCCCTGCGCATACTGCCCCATGTTGAATTCGGCCATCTCCGTCATTTCATGGATCACCTGACCATACCCTCCAACTTTGATAGTACCCGGTATGCTGAATACGGAATCGATCTTATTCGTAAACTGTTGCTCCCCGTGCATCAGGTTGATCAATCCCTGCACATCATGGAATACTGACCATGTCCAGTGCCAAGCATTCCCTTCTGTATATGGACCACCCCAGTCCAAAGGATCGAACGGCATTACCCAATTTCCTTCTGCATCTTTTGCACGCATGAAACCAGTAGCAGGATCATACAGGTTTTTGTAATTATACATCTGGCGACTAAACACTTGCTCATAGAATGGCTGGTTCGTCATCTTTGCCAGCTGGTAACCACAGAAGTCATCATAGGCGAATTCCAACGTCCAGGAAGTGGCCCCTAATGTCTTTTCTGAATAAGGGCAATACCCCATTTCATAATACTCCTTGGAACCGGGTCTGCCATTCGCACTACCCCATGGACCTTTGTTGGTTGCCTCGTGGAAGTATGCTTTCAGGGCTTTTTGTGGATCAAAGGTGCGGATACCTTTTGCCCAGGCATCTGTCAATAGAGATATGGCATGATTGCCCAGCATTCCTCCTGTTTCGCCCGGAAATGACCAGGCAGGGAACCAGCCACATTGCTCCTGTGCATCCAGCAATGCCTGCATATAACGGCCTTCCATGGTTGGATGCATAATTGTATTCAAAGGAAATTGGCCCCTGAAGGTATCCCAAAAACCATTATCTGTATACATATACCCGGCATGGATCTTTCCATCGTAAGGACTGAAGTAGTATGGATTGCCCTCTTTGTCATATTCGAAGAACTGATGTGAGAAGAGATTGGCGTGGTAGAGACAGGAATAGAAAGTTGCCTTTTGTTCTGCTGTACCTCCTTCTACTTTCATCCTGGATAAGAGAGCATTCCAAACTTTATCGGCAGCAGTATGGGTATCTTCTAATTTTTTGAAAGTCCCCAACTCACGCTGTAATGTCAGTGTTGCCTGCTCTGGACTGATATAAGAAGAAGCTACCTTTGCTTCTACTTGTTTTGCATTGCCAAAGTCGATGTATGCACCCATACCTTCGCCTTCTCCTTCAGAATTATTTGCATTTATTTTATTATGCTGCCATGTACCATACGCCTTAAAAGGCTTGTCAAATGTGATCTCAAAATAATTACGGAAGTTCTGTGGCGCCCATCTGGCATTATTGACATAACCAGTAATCTTACGAGCCGAAGGATCTATCTTCACCTGGCTCATTTTGGTATACCCATCCAATAGAATTATAGATTTCTTAGAAGGAAATGAAAAACGAAAATGCGCCCCTCTTTCTGTCGGAGAGAATTCCGTTTTTATACCATTGTCAAAAGTGACTTTATAATAACCGGGTTGTGCGATTTCATTTTCATGTTTAAAAGAGGCGGCACGTTCATCCTCATTCACTACCAGTTCTGACTCAGGGAACAGCGAAAACACCGCATAGTCATTTACCCATGAGCTACACTGGTGTGATTGCTGAAAACCCCTGATCGTATGTACAAAATACTGGTACTTCCAGCCATCTCCATTCTTACCTGTTTGCGGGGTCCACGTATTCATGCCAAAAGGTAACGCTGTAGCCGGATAGGTATTACCATAAGAAAATTCATACTTGCTATTGGTTCCCTGCCTTGTATTTACATAGTTCACCTGGCTCATGCCATGCATAACTACAATGCACTGTAACAAGGCTAATAATAATTGCTTCATCAATGAGTTAGTTTAAGTCTGAGAAACCGTGGACGATATAAATGTGGATGTTTTTGCAGGTCGTTAAAGAATTCTATTGAATTCACATTATAACTGATCAATAGTTCACCCGGTGCAGAGATGCCCGGATGCGCCTTGGCATTGTACATCACATAGGTTTTTTCTTCCGCATCCTTACTGCAATCCCATAATTTGATCACAGGGCCAAAAGGACCAATAGGCGTAGTACCTACCCGCATACCAATGGTTGTACTTAAACCGCCTTCCTGGAAAATAAGCGCGTATTTACCATCTGGCAACGGCGATACACTGAGTTCATTGGATACTTTATTTGTTACATCAACGGCCTTATTCATTTCCTTCACCCATGTCTTGCCATTATAAAAACGCCATTGATCAAAGTGATCAAATTCTGCAGGCTTTACCCTCGCTACGACCATTCCCTTTTCCATACCATGTACACCATAGATGTATACATAGCCATCCGGTGCTGGCGCACCCGCTTTCTTTGTATTGACATAGATACCTGCTCCATAAGAGCCGATCTGCCCCGATTTATCTGTAAAAAAGAATGGTGTATCCATCTGCTCGTACTTTGTAAATGGAGGTGTTGTGCCCTTGGAGATCTTAATCAGTGTATTACCTACTTCCCTGAAACCAAATGCTTCCTGTGATACGTTGCGGATACGATAACCAAATATATAAAGGGTATTATCCTGTTCCTGGTTTACAAAACCATCGCCCAGCCAATAATAATCATTCTTCTCAGTGAGCGGGGTGCCGGGTTCAAATACGGAGATGGCTTCGTGTTGCTCATTCTCAGGCCAGGAGAATATCATCTCATGCCCATTCCAGGTAGCCACACTATTGTGAATCATGCGGGATCCGGGTTGTAATGAATCATTTTCTATCTTACCAATCATGGAATCACTAAAGATAAAAAGTAAACTGTCTGACTGACGGTTTTCCACCCCATTGAAGGGAATGGAATAAATACCATCTCCGCCAAACCAGCCGTTATTCCTGATGAAAAGTGCAGACCACTCCGGCGCCTCTTCTACCTTATATTGGGCCTGTAAGTTTGCTAGCAGTACCAGACCTGAAAGTGTAAAAAGCAGTCTCTTCATAACTATGGAATTTGTTTTGTAGGTGAAAAATAATATCTACCCGTTAACCAAACAAATCCGGCGACCCCTCCAGCCATAAAAAGTAGTGCAATTATCTGCGCCTGACTCAACTGAAATAAGGTATATTTCGGCGTAATACGTACTATTTCTATGTAATAGCGCTCGATTCCGTTCAATAATAAATATAAAAAAAACATTGCCCCCGGCACCCGCAATCTTTTCCTCACCATCCACATACCCATGAATAGCAGGATACACGATACCGCTTCATACAAAGGAGTTGGGTATACACCAAGTGGCAATTCATAATAGCCATTTTTAAATACCCCTGCATCAATTGCATTGTGTGGGTAGGTATAGGCCCATGCCCATTGCGGTATCCAGTCGGGTTTTACATGCCTGTTCACAATTCCCCAATCTCCATCACCTGACAACTGACAACCTATTCGCCCGATCCCATATGCCAGCATCATTCCCGGAGAGCCGATATCTGCCATATGGATCAGTTTGATCTTATGCCGGTAGCCAATGTACAGATAAGTCAATGCGCCAAATATGAGGCCTCCATAATAGGTAAAGCCACTTCGTGAAAATAATACCTGTATGGGGTTATACAGGAGCTCCTGAAAATGTTCTACAGCATCAAAGAGCTTGGCGCCAATAAACCCAAATACCGCCACCATGAATACGATGTATGACATGAGCTGGTAAGGGTGTATGAATTGGGAGACTGTTATTTTATAACTATAATAGGCCCATATGCCCCATACGAGTGCCAGCAAACAGCCTGCTATCCAGTTGCCCCTCAAAGAGAAAAGTAATGATACAGGATCCTGGTGCTCAAGTAAAGCCAATACAATCGCCACCACCTTATACCCTATCAGAAACCCTATACCCGCATTGACTATCACCTCCACCGGCTTACTGGCGGAACTGACCAGCATACCTCTTATTGTGCCGTCATTTTCTTTCCGCTTAAACTCTGCTACAAACGCCACGTAGGCCCCGGCAAATGCCAGGGCCATACATGTACCAAATGTCTGAAGGTTGACCTTCACCGTAATCTGGAATAGATAGCTGATCAAATCTCCGATAGTAGGAAACATATGCTTACAGACTTAATTGTACTCCTAAGTTCACCACCCGCTGGTTAATATAAGCATCACCCGCAGTATTCGTACTGATCTCAGGATCCTGCTGGTATTTACGATAGTTATCCCAGGTAAACAGGTTGTAAGCACTCATGTACACCCTTGCACTGTTCAGGTGAAAAGGCAGCATCTTCGTAGGAAACTGATACCCCAGATCCACTGTCTTCAAACGGATATAATGTGCATTCACTAACCAGTAATCAGATGGATAATAGGTAGGACTATTTACAGATGATTTGTTCGTAGTCAGTCTTGGATACTTTGCACTGCCAGCAGTCTCAGGTGTCCAGGCTTCCATATGTACCGGCTGGAACTGACCAATGAAAGGTTCTATACCTGTGCCAGTAATGATAAAACTGTAGTTGAAAGAACCCTGTAACAATACACTCAGACTAAAACCTTTGTAACTGGCCTGCAGGTTCATACCCAGATTCGTATTAGGCAGGTTTGGATGCCCGATGGCACGCTGGTCAAACACATTGATAAAACCATCTCCGTTCAGATCCTGGTATTTCAAATCACCCGCATGCAATGGCAAACCATTGTCTGGTACCGCTACAGTCTTGTTTCCCGCATTACTGCCACCATTGGATGCCATGTAGACATTTACATGATCAATATCCTCCTGTGTATAATACCCCAATGAGTGATAACCGAATGGCTGATTCAAAGGTTTCCCTGTATGTGATAACCATGGATAAGCAGGTGATGCTTCACTCTGATACAGGATCTTATTCTTTGCATAAGAGAAGACGAAATTCGCGCCCCACTGTACATTGCCAATACTGCTATGATACCCGATCTGACCGTCAAAACCCTGGTTCTGTGTACGACCAATGTTCACTGCAGGCAATCCCACACCAATGATATCAGGTACATTGTTCGGCACGATCAGCTGATCATAACGAATATTCCTGAACACCTCGATGGTAGCAGAAAGCTTGTTATTCTTCAGCATATTGATATCAATCGCCAGGTTAGTTTCCTTTTGCTTCTCCCAAACTACATTGCTGTTGGCGAGGTTCCCTTCGTAGAACATGGTATAGTTGGAAGGAGATTCACCGAACGGATACGTACTGCCATTCTGGATATAGTTCTGGGCATAGATATACCTGTTATTGGGCGCCACATCAGAGCCTACGATCCCATAGGAACCACGGATCTTGAAGAGACCGAATACAGGGAATGCTTCTTTGAAGAACTTTTCGCCAGACAGGTTATAACCCAGACCAATCGCCGGGAATAAACCGAAGCGATGACTTGCTGCAAACCTATCTGTACCATTGTATGCTGCTTTCAGATCCACGAGGTATTTGCCATCATATTCATAGTTGGCTGAACCGGAAACACCCTGAAACTTTGCAGGCACACCTACTGAAGCTGCATCCAGGTTATCATAGGCATCATAGGTTTGTGACTGCTGGTTTAATAATAACAAACCAGTTACGTGATGCTTTTGATTGAAGGTGCGGTCATAATTGGAAAAGAATTGCAGGTTCACATTATTTGTATAGATATTGGTATTCCCTGAATAGTAAATATTGGAGAATACATACGTACCTGCAGGATTCAGGGTATAAGACTTATCAGTAGGATCGTAATGATAAGAAGGAATGGAACCAAAGTTACCCGTTCCTCTTGTATACTGCTCCTGGCTGGAATAGGCGATACGGGCACTGATGGACAAACCATCGGTAATTTTATTCAGTTGCTGGGTAGCATTGAATACGATATTGTAATCCGTTCTCTTTGCATTCTGATAACCACCTGTGGCCAGTCGTGCATTTAAGGTTGGTAAATGTCCTGTATTGAAACGGGAATAAGCATATGCATAGGAGCCATCAGGATTCAGGAAGGGTGCTGTGAACGGCGTTAATTTACTAAAGTCAAATACTTCAGACAATGCACTGTTTGCTGACAGGTTCGGTGAATTCGTTGTTGAAAAACGCGTGGTCACATCCAGTCGCATCGTCAGTGTCTTATTTGCTCTCAGATCCAGGTTAGACCTGAAATTGTATCTCTTGAAATTGTAGTTGGTATTCACTGTACCACGTGGATCAGGGAAAGTACGTACCAGTCCATTCTGGTTCATGGCACCACCTGAGATGAAGTACTTTACTGTTTCATTACCTCCTGAGATATCCAGGTTGGTATTCTGCTGAAAACTGAATTGTTTGAAGATCGCATCGTACCAGTTTACATCCGGATGTCCATAAGGATCGGTATGATTTTTATATGCATCCAGGTCTGCCTGTGTGAACTCTGCCGTCAGTCCATCATTCGCATCTGCCTGGTTGATAAGGCGTGCAGACTCATATGCATCCAGGAACTTGGGAATCTTTGTCGGTGTTTGTGTACCACCTTCCACACGTACGTTGATCTGCGGTTTACCCAGTTTACCCCGACGGGTAGTCACTACCAGTACCCCATTTGCGCCTTTAATACCATAGATGGCAGTAGTGCTGGCATCTTTCAATACGGAGATAGAGGCAATTTCATTTACGTTGATCTGTTGCAACTGATCATAGGTATATTCCACATCATCCACGATGATCAAAGGTTTATTACCAGCAGGGTTCAGTGAACTCACACCACGGATATAAAAGTCAGACGCATCTTTACCCGGCTGACCAGATGACTGTTGAGAGAAGAAACCCGGTAATCTGCCAGACAGTGCATTCTGCACATTAGCAGTAGGTACGTTCCTGATTTCAGCCGCATTGATGGTGTTGACAGAGCCTGTACTGGTGATACGGGTTGTCTTACCATAACCTACTACCACTACCTCATCCAATGCCTGGTTATCCGAAGCCAGTGTGACATCTATTCCATCATTCTTGCCTGCCACATTCAGTTCTCTTGTCACAAAACCGAGATAACGGAACACGAGAATATTGGAAGATCCTTTTAAAGTCAGTTTGAATTTACCCGCTGCATCAGTGATCATCCCATTCGTAGGTACCCCTTTCTCAGCCACCGTTACACCAGGCAGCGGCCCCTGAATATCACGCACAGCGCCGGTAATCACCCGGTGCTGCGCCAGTAGCACGCCGGGGAGTAAAGATATTATACAAATCAGCAGTATTATTTTCCGCATATCTGATTGTTTGTAATTTTTAGGAATTGAGTAGCTTACCATCCCGGGTTTTGTTTCATAGCCGGGTTCTTCGCCACTTCATTGTAAGGGATGGGATACAGGTATTGGTTGTCTTTGAATACCGTGGTCAGTATATTCACTGTACTATAGGTATTGGAAGCGCCGTTCTTTACAATGAATATACCTGTACGTGGCTGGCCCATCACAGTACCTGCTATCTTCCAGCGACGGATATCGAAATAACGGTGCTCCTCAAAAGCGAACTCAATTCTCCATTCATTCTGTATCACGGCCCTCATCTCTGCCTGTGTCATATTTGGTGTAAGACCATAGTTACCATCATCACCTGCTGCAATACCAGCTCTTGACCTGATGGCGTACAATTGCTCATATACATCTGACTGTGGTGCGTACTCTGCTTCGTTACGTGCTTCTGCATACCCCAGTAGAATTTCTGCATAGCGCATCACAATCCAGTCGGACGAATGATTGCTATAAGTGGTGGCTGCTTCAAAGTCACCCATAAATTTGCGCATATAGTAACCACTCTCTGTCTGTTGCTGAGAAGAATTCGGTTTACTCTTACCACCTTCATAAGTATCTACTGTGCTGCTCAACCAGGTAGCGCCATTGTAAAAAATGGTTGCATTAAATCGTGGATCACGTTTTACATCATTTAGTAAACTATAAGGATCAGCAGCGAGATAACCGGAAGCAGGGTTTGTAATAGGTAAACCATTCTGCATAGGAAAAGCATTGACCAACTCCTGGGTAGGACTGGTATTGCCCGTACCACCAGCCTGAAAACCTACAGGGCCATTCCGGGTTTCGATACCGGTAGAGTTATTCCCCGGACGTATAAAAATCCTTTCACTATTATTCTGATCGAGGAAGATATGTGTGAATGAAGGTAAGAGGGAATACACACCCAGGTTCATCACATCTTTTGCCGCCTGTGCTGCCAGTGTCCATCGGTTTACATCATAATCTGTATAACCTGTCAGGGCATTCCCACTCTCTATATTACCACCATTAAACAGCGGGCTCGCAGCCAGCAACAAGGTTTTTGCCTTCAGTGCCAGTGCTGCACCTTTTGTAGCTCTGTAGTTATCACCATCTGATACAGGTGCAGAGATCAGGCTATCTTTGATCGCATCACATTCATTGACGATATAAGTGATACAATCTGCAAATGTGTTACGTGGTATCTCAAGATTATCTTCGATGTTGTAGACTTTATCACCCAGCAATGGTACACCGCCATAACGTCTTACCAGTTCGAAGTAGAAATAGGCACGGAGAAAACGCGCTTCACTTCTCCATATCTGGGCAGTAGTGGTGCCGTTGGACAAACCACCTTTTACAGGTACCACACCGATACCATTGATAAAGATATTTGCATTGCGCACCCCTGCCCAGAAAGCATCCGGCACACCAGAGCTGGAAGGAGCCTGTGAGAGGTTGGTACCTTCCCAGTAATTTTCAGACCCCGGGAAGTTGAACGATGTGACTGCATTTGTAGTAAGCAGCGTTACAGGAATATTGCTGCCTGTCTGTGAAGACACCGCATCATCACTCGCTGCATCCAGGTAATCACCGCCTACGCGGTTATGTCCACTCTTCACGATGGCATATATACCATATAGGTAAGATTGTGCATTCACACCCGCAGAATCCAGCGGATCAAAGACATAATTGCCTGTCACTTTATCTACCGGAAACTGCTCGTACTTTTTGCAACCACTGATGAGGGCAGCGAGCAGTAGTATTTTATGAATATAATTTTTCATGGCTCAGTCTCTTTTATAACTTAATACTAACACCTGTGCTTACGACCCTTTGAATGGGATAGCTATATGGTTGTACCTCCGGGTCCATGCCCTTAAAGCCAGCGATGGTAAATAGGTTTTCGCCATCCACGAATATTTTCAGACCGGATATGTGGATCCTCTTTAACAGGCTGTATGGCAGTGAATATCCGATCTCCGCGTTTTTCAGTCTTACATAGTTGCCATTCTTCAGGTAGAAAGTAGAGAAAAGGGTATTGTTGTTCGTAGCGGATACAGCCAGTCTTGACAAGGTCGCTTCGCCTGCAGTTTCCGGTGTCCAGCGACCCGTCGCATTTTCATATACCTGACCGTTGGTCGTGTTATAGTCCATACCAAAGTGGTCTACGGCATTATTCAATGCACTGATCTGCCTGTTGCCTACACCCTGGATGACGAAACTAAAGTTGAATCCTTTGTAGTTACCACCCAGTGTAACCCCGAAGAATGCCAGTGGTTTGGTACCTCCGATGGTAGACTGGTCAAAGGCATCGATCACACCATCTCCATTCAGGTCTTTGTATTTAATATCGCCGGGTTGCGGAGTGTAGCCAGCTATGTGAGCACTACTGGCGGCATCTTCTGCATTCTGGTAAAGTCCAAGGGATGTATAACCATAGAAAGTGCCTGATACCGGTAATCCTGTTCTTCTGTTCCAGGCATGAGGAGTAGCCAGTTCATCGTTGTAGATGATTTTGGAATAAGCAAGATTTCCGTTTGTAGTCACGAAGTAGTTGAAGTTGCCCAGATGGTTGTTGTAAGTCAGTGACAACTCAATACCATGGTACTGGTTCTTACCAATGTTCTCCAAAGGATAACCGGTACCCAGCAAGGCAATAGAATTACCACGATATCCCAGTATATCTGAATATACATCATGGTAGTAATCGGCCGTGAGTTGTAAATGATTCCGGAAGAAAGAGATGTCTGTACCTACATCGAACTTGTTCGCTTTTTCCCAGGTGATATAAGGATTGGCCAGCGAACCTTCGTACTGATAATAAACAGTGGTGTAGCCGGTACCTACCTGGTAGTTCTTACCATTGTTATTGGAATTGTAGGTTTGAGAATATGCGTAATATAAAGAAGCGTTCAGATCAATATTTGCATTGCCTGTTCTGGCATAAGTAGCTCTCCATTTCCAACCACTGATCCAGGGAAGGTTTTCTTTGATGAAATCCTCATTGCCTATCTCCCATCCCAAACCGGCACCGTAGAAGAGGCCCCATCGTTTGCCTTCAGGGTACCGGTTATTGCCACTACCTATCAGGGTTGCATTTACAAAGTATTTCTTATTGTAGTCATACCCTACCCTACCTCCTGCATTGGTGGTAGTTGATGCCAGGTCATAGTTCGCTACGACGGACTTGCGGTCGTACATCAGCTGTGCATCAACATTGCTCTTTTCGAAGCTCCTGTTATAGTTCAGGCTTCCCTGTGCATATGACTGACGGGAAGTAAATACAGTTCGGAATGCATTGCTTTGTGAAGTAGTGGTACCATAAATCACATAGGCACTATCTATATAACCATAAGATGGATTCTGTAAACTTCTGTCCAGTGCGGTGATTGACTGGTATGCCAGGTTACCTTTAATTTTGAATGTCAACCCTTTCAGCACACTGTTCAGGTTGTAGTTCAGGTCTAAATTTGCGAGAATGTCATTGGTATTGTTTTGTGTATAGCCTGAATATTGTGCTCTTGACAACAGGTTATTGCTGTAAGGACCACCATTACCACCGATGTTGTTACCACCAAAGGAGCCATTGCGGTTGTAAATAGGATACGCATTATTAGGCGTTGAAAACAGTGCATTCAACAAGCCATTGTAATCATTACCTGGTTCGCGGGTGTTCTGCACACGACCGAATAACTGAAGGTCCACATTCAGGTTCTGGTTCACCTGCACACCGATGTCGGAGTTGATGACATAACGCTTCAGGCTATTGTTCGTACTATACGATACATCCGGACTGGTTTTGAAGATCCCTTCCTGGTCAAAATAACTGAGGGATACAGAATAGCGGGCCACATTTGTACCACCATTCACATTCAGTTTGTAGTTGGAGATAGGTGTATAATCTTTCAGGAGGGTCTTGAACCAGTTGATATCAGGATGACCATAAGGGTCTGTATGATTTTTATACGCAGCAAAATCTTCAGCACTGTACAGGGCAGGTTTTCCATCATTCATCAGAGTTTCATTCAGCAGGTAAGCATATTGGTAGGCAGGTAATGGTTTGGGTAAACCTAATGACTGCTGCATGCCTGTTTGTACCGTGAATGTGATATGCGGGCGGCCCATTTCCCCTCTCCTCGTCGTCACCAACATAACCGGGCGGGAACTGTTATTACCTAATAATAAGGTAGACAACCCATCTTTCAGCATAGAGATCGATTCAATAGATTCCGGATCGATAGAAGAAATTTCTCTTTGTACCCCATCAATCACGGTCACGGGTGTTTGTCCTCTCACACTCAGGCTAATCTCAGAGTTATCTGTAGAGCGATTGTTATTAGAAGATGCATTTACCAGTGTTTGTCCGATGATGGCGGAAGAAGAAATTTCACTCACATTGAAAGAAGTGAAGCCACTGTTTTGTTTGGTATACACACCAGACAATTGGCCGGGAAATGCGTATACATATAAAGAAGCAGGTGTAGTGATCAATTGTTTTGTATAGATGGTAGACACGGCACCCAATACTTTGGAGCGGTCTACTCTTTCATACAGCATATCAACCTGGTTTGGAGATTTCAGGAATGCATCAGTGAGCTGTACCGTCATTTCAGCGGAGGCATTCAATTCACGGGTATAATAGTCCTTCCACAAAAACACTAACACAGTACCGGGAGGTGTATCCAGGTGAAACTCTCCGTTAGCATCTGTGAATATTTCCTTCTTTGCATCTTTTACCATGACCTTTACGCCGGCCATTGGTTCGCTGAATTCATTGACAACAGTGCCATTGATGCCGGACTTCTTTGCGTCCTGGGCAAAGATCTTTTGTTGCGTGAATGCAAACAGGCAGATCAGGCAAAATATGTAGCGCATAATCATCCACATTTAAATTTGTAAGTGAAAGGAGCAGTGGTGTTACCATATCCCACCTGTTTGGTGCCGGTCTTATCTGTGATGTAGTAAGTCATGTTAGTAACGGTCTGGCTATCGCTCACACCGAAGAATGACCGGGGCCAGAGGGTAATTTCATAGCGGCCGCTACCTACCCCTTTCATCAGTGTTCTGGAAGTCTGTTCACAGATTGTGATGGTTTGCCCATCACTGGTCGTACCTGTTGCACAGAGGTATACTTCGTCACTACCAGAAAGTTCCGTCTCAATTACATTGGAGTCGAATGTAATGGTAACGAGATCGTTGTCCAGCGACTTTGGTGGAGAGACAGTGGTGAGTTGTGGATTACAGAAGTCAACCAGGTCGCCGCTGCCACCAGTCACCGTAAAGCAATCGCCTATGTACTGGTTGTAATATTCTGCGGTGGGACCATAGCCTTCATCGAAGTAGGTATCGGAGGTAAAACCGTTGGTCGTATTTGCTACTACATAGGCCAGTTTTACAACCGTAGGATTATCATCTGCGCCTACTTTCAGGTTGATATAAATAGAGCCGGTGATCTTATCGCCATTTGCATAGGTAAATGGATTATCACTTTGCATAACGACCCATTCCATATCATCAATGAGGTTCCCGGCAATGCCGAAGGTAGCTCTCATATAATCAGGCCAGTTCTTGCCATCTCCGTGAGCAGCAAGGGTGGTGAGTGGAACCATGGTAAAGGAGCCATCGCCCTTGCTGCTCTTGTAGGTCGCCGTCATGTTCTGCGTACCTTTCCAGCCTTTGGGCATCAGTACGCCGAGAATGAGGCGATCACTACCACCGGAGTTGCAGGATTCATCAATGTCCAGTTGGATGGGAACAACATCACCTACCTTGGCGGACGCAGGGATGGTAACTTTAGAGATCTTTATATGACAGAAGCTGAACACGATGCCGATAAGGAGTAATGCGGACAGCATCCAGATCTTACGTCCTCTAATATTTAAACGTGGAAGCATAAAATTATCAGTTATCTTTTTCCAGTGTATAGATATATGCGTTCAGTTCACAGCCCGGCACGAAGGTGAGGTTCAGTTGCCGCACACCCGCCGTGGTGATGTAATTGAAGGGAGTAGCAACAGCAGATCCTCCTTGTGGAGTGAACGTGATCCTGAAAGGATATGCAGGATCATCCAGTGCATAGGTGCCATTTGCATTCACGAGGAAAGGCACCCTGTTTACGATGGTATAATTGCCAGCGGAATCAAATTTCACCCTGAACTGTGTGAAGTCAAAAGCGTTGGTGATGTCAGTTCCATTCCTTGTAGCCTTCAGGATCTTCCAGCTACCGGAAATATTTTTAGGTGCTTCGCCTACCGGGGAGATCTCTTCTATCTTGCAGGAAAAGAGCAGCAGGCAAAGGAGTGATGGAATTATATAGCGATTCATAACATGCAATGATTAAAGATTAGTACCCGGGATTTTGGACCAATTCAGAAGATTTACCAGTTTCAGATAAAGGGAATGGCCACAGGTACATGGCTGCGCGGAAGTTATGTTTGGTCACATTGAACGGTTTGTAACTCACAGTTCCGTTATTCCTGTCTACTTCCATCCCTGCAGATTGAATATTTTCCGTTTGCGGGGCAATCTTCCATCTTCTTACATCCCAGAAGCGATGTCCTTCATATGCCAGTTCTATACGTCTTTCATTTTGAATATAGGTTCTCATTTCAGACTGGGAAAGACCGGTTGGAAGCTGGTAAGGATCTAAGCCTGCACGCTCGCGAATCGCTTCTACAGCAGCGTATACATTGCCGGTAGGGCCTTCGTATTCATTGGCAGCTTCTGCATAGTTGAGCAGCATTTCTGCATAGCGCATCAATGGTTGTACCCTGTCGGAACCATGGTTGATGGTTGCTGCAATGGCTTCGGGATCCAACATCTTATTATTATAATAACCGGTGAGTGTACCTTGATGAACGGCATCCTGGCCAGTAGAAACACCATTATAGTTACCTACATAAATATTCACAGGTGCGGAACCGTTTGTCTGACCATTGCTGGTGCGTACGAGCAACACTGTCTGATCGTGGATGATGCTGTAATCCAGTCTCGGATCACGGTTCTTGTAAGGATCATTTGGATCATAGCCGGAAGATGGATCGGTAATGAGTTTGCCATTCTTCATAGGGAAAGCATCTACCAACCCCTGATAAGGGAAAGAACCGGTACCATTGCTACCCCTGGATGGTGGCAGGAACATATTCTCGAAGTCACTATTGCCGGTAGGGCGCATGAGCTGGAAAATGTATTCTGTGTTCACACGTTGGGGGAACAGGCCCTGGAAACCATATCCGGGAGAGCTGGTCTGGTAATCGTTCTTTGTATTCAGGGTATAGGTGCCTAAAGTAATCACTGCCTGAGCAGCTTCTTCTGCCAGTTTCCAACGGTTGTTATCAGTAGTTGGATAACCTACCAGTGAAGGATCAACACTTACACCACCACCGGGACCGGCATCGGCAGGTAAGGTGGTGCCATTAAATAAAGGGCTGGCAGCGTACAACAGTACCCTTGCCTTGAGAGCCAGACAAGCACCTTTGGAGGCACGACCATAGTTAAGGCCTGTTTGTGTAACAGGTAAAATATTGCCGGCTGCATCCAATTCAGAGAGGATGTAGTTAACACATTCTTCGTAGGTGCTTCTTTTTGCCACAATAGGCTTATCGTAGGACAGTAAAGTATCGCCTACCAAAGGTACACCCGCATAGTGCTGTACGAGAATGGCGTAAAACCAGGCTCGCAGGAAGTGGGCTTCTGCAATCATCTGTGTTTTATAAGCATGCCTTAAGGGGGCATTGTCTATATTCTTTAACAGCACATTGACAGCGCGGATTTGAGAATAGCAGGTTTTGTAAGGCTCTTCACCAATAATACCTGCGTTGACAGTGCCGGTGGCAAACTGGGTAGCAGGCGTGGAAAATGCGTGTGAAGGCTCAGCTTCATCACAGGCAGCTTCTAACCCCCCACATACGATGTAGTTGTAGGAAAAGCGGCTAAGGCTCGCACTCAGTCCTACGTTGGAATAAATGTTGGCAAGAAATCCTACGGTTCTGGAACTATCGCCAAATACACTTTGTTCATCCAGGTTCGTGGTAGTGGTTGCTGTCAGGAATCCTTCCTTTCGGCAGGAAGAGTAGATGAGAGCTGCTGCCATTAGTATAAAAACGGGAATACAGCGTTTTATCATAAATGGACGTGATTTATTTGTATCAGAATATTAACGTGGTATAGTTTATATGGTTCAACATCTTAAGTGGTTAAACCGATTTAGCATTATAAAAAACGTGAAATCTTTCTGTCCCCCCTGTTCTTAATCCTGTTCTGGTTGATTGTTTGTCAGAACACTAAAATACGATTGTTAAACCGGTTTAGCAAATTAAAAATGCTATTTTTCCCTTTGAAAATAATTATGAAAGAACAATGCCTGGTACTGGATGGAATTTGACCAATATTCCCATGTATGCCCACCAGGTCTCACCGTATAATCATGTGGAATATTTCTTTCCAACAGTTTCTCATGGAGCTTTTCATTACAATTATGAAAAAAATCTTCTGCACCACAATCGATGGTCAGGTCCAGTAAGTTGGGAATAAGCAGGTGCACCATATTAATCACACTGTTATTCTCCCACCGCTCCGGGTACTCGCTATATTTACCTAACAATTTTTCCAGGTCCCAGTTGAGTGGAAATGGACGGAGGTCCACTCCCCCACTCATACTTCCTGCCGCACCGAAAGTATTGGGGTGGCGAAAAGCGAGAAACAGTGCGCCATGTCCTCCCATACTCAGACCGGTTATAGCCCGGCCGGAACGAGTGGGAATAGTGGAATAGTGCTGGTCCATCCAGTTGACCAGCTCTGTTCCTACATAGGTTTCGTATTTGGAATCCTTCTTTACTTCACTGTCAAAGTACCAGCTGCCAAAGTCACCATCCGGACACACAATGATCATATGATACAGGTCTGTGAGCACGGCCAGGTCCGGATCCTTTTTAATCCAGTCGCCATAGTTGCCGCTATACCCATGCAATAGATACAATACAGGAAAATGGCGGCTGCTGTTATAATCAGCAGGTGTGATCACCACCGCCTTTATTTCCTTTTGCATAGACGAACTATAGGTTGTAATAGTATCTACTCTGGCCGCCAGCAGGCGAACCGGGCTCAGTACAAAAAGTAATGATAAGATGTATCTCATAATTCGGGTTATCTGGCTGCAACAATGGCAACTTTGTGCAACTGAGGTTTATTGATTTCATAAATTTTATTGATCAGCACATCCTGCTCCTGCTTCCACACATCACGTAATGCCTTGTAACGGGAGCGGGTATAGTTGTCACGGTTGCCGGCTACAAAGATGTTGCCTGCAGCAAAGACATTCACTGAATCCATCGCTGCATTGCTATCATTGAAGAGCAGGCCTTTCCCTTTCAGGAAGTCGTAGTTCATCCAGGCATACATTCTTGTTCTTCTTTCGATGTCCCAGCGTTCTTCATTCATTTCACGGATCTGAATGGCCTGCTGGTATTCAGGCGTACGGGTATTTTCTGCGAGATTGATACCGGCATTGAGTTCACCGGCATCGTAGGTACCCACATTTTCACCATCCATGAGCAGGTTGTATTTACCGGCTTTCAAACCGCTCACCTGTAGTATTTCCTGGTTGAATTCTTTATTGAAAGGCACGACTTTCAATGCATCAGATTGTTTGTGCAGTTGCCCCCAGCCTCGCGGAATAGTGTCCAATGGATAAGGAAGTGACTGCGCCAGGTAACCAAAGCTCACACCATCAGCAGTTGTAGCTACACCACTGATCTGGCAATTGGTTTGTTGCTTTACCTGTTTTGTGACTGCATCTACATGAATTACAGCGACAGGTTTGTTGTCCAGGCCCTGCGCTTTCAGGAACAGGTAAGCCATGACCATATGCCCGTCATTGTCAGGGTGAATGCGGTCACTGGGAGTCAGGCTAAAGGTAGAATCCTTTTGTTGCTCACGTTGATTGATCGCCATCATGGGATGGTAAAAGTCAACGAACGGCCAGTTGTTCTTTTTGGCTGCCTGTTGCTGGAAAGCAACTATTTCAGTAAGGGCTTCGGTTTTATTAGGAAATCGATTTTTATCATTGAACTTGGAGGTGTAGTCATATGGAGAACCACCGATGAAGATCTTTTTGATATCAGATCTTTTTTTCAGTTTATCTTCAATCCTGCCATAGTATTTGTAAGAGTTAGCCATGCGTTTTTGCATAGTATCCTTGCCATCGGCACGGTACCATTCGAAATAGCCAGAATCGTTCATGCCCCAGGTCAGGGTGAGCACGGTGGGTTTCTTCGATAATACGTCATCGTCAAAACGTTCGTAGATCTGCTGTGCCACATCGCCACCAATTCCGGCATTGACACAGGTAATGCGTCGCTCCGGGAAATGCGTCATGTAATACAACCAGATGTAGGAATGGTAATGCCCTCCATCTGTGATACTATTGCCAACGAAGACAACACGATCTCCTTTCTGGAAAGGTGCAGCTTGTTGTTGTGCTTTTGCCGTTATTGCGCCGGCTGCCATGAACAGAATCAGTAATTTCTTTCGCATGTGAAATTTAGTTATTTAGTGATACCCCATTGCTCATTGGGAGCTGGGCCCATTACAAGTTCCAGTACGCCGCCTTTTATAATTTCCTTGTAGTCGATATGACATTGATTGAAAGGCTTACCATTCAGACGGGCGCTCTGTATATAAATATTCTCTGGTGAATTGTGAGTGGCTTTGATGGTGAAGTTGCCGATGACAGCCTTGTCAAATACCGGGCTGGTGATCTCCTGACGGGTATCGCCGGGACACACCGGATGAATACCGATAGCGGCCAGTACATACCATGCAGACATTTGCCCTACATCTTCATTACCTACCAGGCCTTCTACCCCATCGTGGTAAGCACGGCGGCAGATAGCGCGGGTCCATTTCTGGGTAAGCCATGGTTTATTCAACCTGTTGAAGAGGAAAGGAACATGGTGCACCGGTTCGTTGGCATGGTTGTAATAGTCATTCCACATCATATTCTCAGGAGTTTTCTCAAAGAAGGCCCCGAGGTCCTTTACAACTTTGTCTCTGCCCCCCATCAGAGCAACCATGCCATCTACATCCTGGGGTACAAACCAGCCCTGTTGATAAGGGTTGGCTTCTATGGCACCATACCATTGTTTTAATCTGCCTTCTTCTGGCCAGGGTAACCATTTACCATCCTTATCTTTTGGTCTGAACCATCCTATTTCTTTGTCAAAGATGTTTTTGTAAGCACCACCATCAGCTGGGTATTTTTCACCTAACCAATTCGCCAGCTGACCTACACACCAATCAGTATAGGCGTATTCAAGTGTATACGAAATGCTGAGATCACCGGGGGTGTAGCCCAGTTGACTATTACCAAAACGTTGCTGAGAGTTTACAGATAACTGGTAGGCCTCTCTGACATTATATTTGCGAATACCTTTTGCATAGGCATCCGTGATCACAGATATGGCAGGATTACCCAGCATACAACCGGAATAAGCATTCAGTAGTTCCCAGCGTTCGAGATAGTCTTTGTTTTTCTCTTTTGCCAGGGTCACGAGTGAATTGATCAGGTCATTGATGAGAGACGGATGGATGATCGTTTGCAAAGGCATCTGGCTACGGAATACATCCCAACCGCTGAAAATAGAACGCTTGTGAAAGTTGTTGCCGGTGTGCACCTTGCCATCACCACCTGTATATTTACCATCTACATCTTCTACGATACGGGGATCGATCATGGTATGATAGAGGGATGTGTAGAATACTTTCTTTTCTTCGGTAGTGCCACCGGATACTTTAATTTTAGAAAGGGCTTTATCCCAGCTGGCATGTACACGATTTTTTACGCCATCAAAATTCCAGTTAGTGATTTCATGACGGAGGTTATTTTCAGCGCCAGCCATACTTACGAAAGAAATACCTGCTTTCATGAGGACCTGTTCACCTGCTTTGGTATCAAATTCCGTATAGAAACCAAGGTGTTTACCTTCTTTTTCTTTTATTTTCGGAAGGACCTGGGATTTGGATACCTGTTGCAGATAACGATCGCTCGTTACATCTTCCAGTTTCCGGGTCCAGCTATCGGGGATATCGGCGCTCCAAACACCATAATTGCGGAGTGGCTTGCTGAAGACAGCATAGAAATACACGGTATAATCCGCATGGCCTTCGCCATCGCCCCAGCCACCACCATCAGGAGTGCATTGCATCCAGCCGGTGATGGTGCTGTCGTTTAAGATCTTTATATATTGTTTTGTGGAAGTACCTCCTACCCTACGGGCCAGATCGATCTGAATACGGGATTGGTTACCAGCAGGGAAAGTAAAGCGAAGCATACCACTATGTGGGGCTGCGGTCATCTCTGCCTGAATCTGATTACTGAGTTGTACTGAATAAAACCCCGCAGCTGCCTTTTCAGTTGATTTGATATAATCATTACGGTAACCGTCTTTACTGGTCTTTAAAGGGCCCAAAGTGGGCATTACGAGGAAATTACCCAGGTCTCCGTTCCAACCGATCCCGCTCATCTGGGTAAAAGCAAAACCTTCGATGCTGGTATGCTCATAACTATAACCGGAACCGTTATCTCCACCTGTTATGGTATTGGGGCTAACCTGTACCATGCCATAAGGAGTGGTAGCACCGGGGAAGGTCTTTCCCAGGCCATGATAAATACCTGCCGCACCCACGCTGGTACTGGCCCCGATAAATGGATTGACATAATCAGCAGGCGATTGGGCCATGGTCCTGCCGGCAATTAAAGAAAATATAAGTACGTGCCTGAGTTGCATCATTGTGGATTTATTGAAAGTGTACGAATAGCAAAACGAGGTAAATCTACTATTACCTGCTTATTGTTCATAATTGCTTTCGTTTTCCCGTTTGCTTTTGTTCTCCCATTTAGTTCTACCAATGTGGCTCCTGCTATTTCCCTGCTGAAACTCAGCCGGGCCTGGCTCGTTTTAATAGAAGGATTATATAGCCTTACGATCAGGCGCCCATCTTTCCAGGACATAGAGGTGACCTGTACAGGACCGCCGTCCAGCGTAAATATTGAGTTGTTACTGATCATTGGCTCATTCCATTGCATATTTTCAGCAGGAATATTGCCCTGTTCCCAGTTGCCTTTGTGTAGCACAATGGCGTAATGCACTGTGGTAGGACCATCTATGGTATAGTTCCTGCCCCATAATCCCATTCCTGAATATTGAATATCCAGACCTAAAGGGAAATTACGGCCATGCGTATAGCTGGTAGTATGGTCTGTGAATAATGCCATACCACATTTACCATCAGTAATGTCTACCCAGTTCAGGATGATATTATTCTTAATGCTATCCCAGCTATTGAAGAAGGTATTGTCCAGCTGGCTTTCTGTTACATCGTATGGTGCATCTTTGGCTACATGCACGTTTTTTAAAGTAGATGGGAAAACGACCAGTAGTTTATTGCTGTCATTGTAGAAAGGCTTTTCCCGCTTCTCCCATTTGTATTCTCCTTTTACAGGTTGGCCGATTTTGGTGTTTTCTTTCCAGTCTAATCTTAAGGTGAAATCAATCTTTGGATCACCGGATGTTAGTGTGATGGTTTGAGTAAATGGGGTCCCAGCAATCAGGCCTTTCATTTGCAAACCGTCTGGTAATAAGGAGACCCTAACAGGAGACTCCATTGAAGAATGACGGCCTCCTTTTTCATAGAAGTTGCCACGTAATTCATTGAAGCCATTCACAGCAAATGATCTATTTATTTTTTTAGCAAACAATTCGGTGATCACTCCACCATGTACAGTATCAATGTTGATACGGTACATGTCATTCTCCAGCTGGTAACCATTTTTGATAAGGGTGATCTGTGCATAGTCTTGTCTGGCAAAGGCAACATCTATCAGGCTATCACATATATGGTGTGTCCGTGTTGTCCAGTTACATACCTTATCCGCCCAGGTATCGCCGGGTTGTCCATTATAAGGAACAATCCAGCAGTCATGATGTTCTGCCAGTAATAAGGTACGCCATGCCGTATCAAATGCGGCCTGTGGCCATTGCATTTTTCCTTCCCACACAGCCATCGCTAACAGTTTCTCCGTTTGCAGGATCTTATTTTCTGCCGCACGCACCTGTTGTGCAATCCTTTGTGTTACCTGTGATCCCCATACCAGATTGACGAGAATGTCTTCCTGTGATACATTCCATCTGGTAGCGCTGTCTGTATTGACTACATGCTCAAAGTAATTCCGCCAGGTGGTATAGTTTGCATTATTCCCAATAAAAGGGCCCCCTTTCCACCCGGCATCCTGCAGGGTCATACCAATAGGATGTACGATACCATCATTATGTGCACTTTGTAAATAACCCGCGCCATTGTTCCAGGCAATGGTCTGCCAGGTAGATTGATTGGAAAGCGCTTCTATGGCATACCGGGGAGACGTGAGAATCGCACTTCCATCAGGGCCAATCCAGTATACTTTTTCTCCGCCATGTGCACGGGTATAGCCACCGAAACAGGTATTCGGATTCTTTAAAGATGCATATTTAAACCCAAAGGAGGTAAGGATCTGTGGTAATGCACTGGTAAAGCAAGGTTCTTCGGATGAGTAGGTCGTAAATTCAGCATTGGGGAAATACTTTTTGAGGGATTGCATCCCATATTGAAACTGCCTGACAATGCTTTCTCCGGAAATATTGTATAAATATCCCTGTGCGTAAGTTGGATTAACATATTCAATCCGCCCTGCGTCGAAGAACTTTCTGAAGTCATTAAATGCCAGAGAATCAACCTGAATAGCGCGTGCCCACGTTTCCGGTTCAATTTCAATATTAATATTCCAATCAGGGTGAGCTGCCAGCTGATCGGCCATAAACCGGGTATTCCAGTCGGGATAATGCCCCCATACGCCACCATGGTACCCATCGATATACCAGGCCTCCTGTGCAGAAGCAGATCCACATATAATCCATGCTAGTAATAGGAATAAGGTCCTTTTCATAAACGTGAAATTCGCTAAACTGATTTAGCAAATAAAGAATAAAAGAAATTACCCTGCAATAACATTAACATATTATTTTTATTATACTACTTATTGAACTATCTCTTACATACTTGAAAAAATCACCTAAACCGGTTTAGCAAATATTTTTTATTCTCAATCACATTCCATAATCTTTGCGGAAACATTTTACCACTTATGAAATCAATTGCATTGTTGCTATTATTCCATGTTACTGGTACAATACTCTATGGTCAGCAACTTACCTGGAAAATTAGTCCGCAAGCCGACACAAAGGCGCATCCAGCGGACATTGCCACAGCAGGATTCAACGACAACGACTGGGTGCCTGGCATCGTTCCCGGCACCGTATTCTATGCCTATGTGAAAGCGGGAAAAGAATCGGATCCCGATTATGCAGAAAACATTTACAAGGTGGACAAGGCAAAATATAACCGTCCTTTCTGGTACAGGACAGAGTTTGCCGCGCCCCGCCTGAAAAACAATCAGCGCTTATGGCTGAAATTCAATGGCATTAATAAGTACGCGACCATTTACCTGAATGGCAAATTGCTCGGCTCTTTACATGGGCACATGCAAAGAGGTATTTATGATGTCACAGATCTATTAAAAAGCAGGAACGCTATCGGGGTACTGATCGCCCCTCCCAAATGGGATCCTGATCACGATCATCCGTTGGCCAACTGGGAAAGCCCTACCTACATATGTAGTGGCAGCTGGGACTGGATGCCGGCTGTTCCCGGTCTGAACAGCGGTATCACTGATACGGTGGCACTCACCGTCAGCGGACCAGTTACTATTTCTGATCCATGGGTACGCACAGTAATGCCGGATACTAATTCGGCGACCCTGCACATTGCAGCTCAGCTGACAAACTCCTCCCCTGTTGCTATCAGCGGTAAACTGAAGGCTGTGATCACCCCGGGTAATATCACCATCAGTTCTACGCCTGTTACTTTAGCACCCGGCACCCATCAGGAAATTTCGTTGCCACAACAGCTGCTACAACATCCTCATCTCTGGTGGCCCAATGGTTATGGTGATCAGTTCCTCTATTCCTGCAAACTCTCTTTTGAAACAGCTACCACCGTTACACAAAACTTTGGGGTGCGAAAAGTAACCAGCGATACTACGGCTTTGAACGGCCCTATGCGTCTATACATCAATGATGTACCTATTCTTGTAAAAGGTGGTAACTGGGGCATGTCCGACTACATGCTGAAAGTAAGAGACAAAGACTACGAACCACGGATCCGTATGCACCAGGATATGCACTTCAACATGATCCGTAACTGGACAGGTGAAGTGACCGACAATGCCTTCTATGAATACTGCGACAAATACGGTATCATGGTATGGGATGACTTCTGGCTGAATAATATCGGAGGGATTGATAGCCTGCAGATGTTTTCAGACAACGTAGTTGAAAAACTCAAAAAACTCCGGAACCATCCTTCCATCGTCATTTGGTGTGGTGCGAACGAGGGTACACCCGGTAGCGATGCGCATGGCGATATCAGCAATGCCATCACTACTGCCATTAAACAATATGATGCAGATGATAAACTCTACCTGCCACGTTCTAATGCAAGTGTAGACAATCCAAACTTCTCCATTCACGGTAGCAGCAAGGTACTGTCTGGTAGCGGCATATGGGCGAATGTAGACCCTAAGGTTTATTTCACCGATCCACATAACGGTTATCTTTTTTCCAACAATAGCTGGGGGATGCGGAGTGAATTGGGCACAGCCACTTTTGTCAATGTGGAGAGCTTTAAAAAGTTTATGCCGAAAGATTGCTGGGTAGTACCCACACCGGAAGCAGTAAATAGTAAGGATAATATGTGGGCCAGGCATTTCTTCTGCACAGACTTTGGCCTTGGTGGTGGGGCAGATCCGGTGAAATATATCAACGATATCAATCGCCGGTATGGACCTTCTCAATCATTGGAAGAATTTTGCAAGAAAGCACAGTTGCTGAACCTTGAAACCATGAAGGCAATGTTCGAAGGCTGGAATGACCATATGTGGAAAGATGCCTCTGGTATGCTCATCTGGATGAGTCAGTCAGCGTACCCAACTATGATCTGGCAGACTTACGATTATTACTATGATCTGACAGGTGCATACTTTGGTGCTAAGTCTGCCTGTGAGCCAATACATGTGCAATGGAACCCGGCAAGTAAAATGGTAAAGGTCATCAATAACAAGAACTATCCTTTGCAGGAGGTAACAGTAGAAGCCAGTATTTATAATACAGATGGCAAACAAATCGCTACTAAAAAAGCGACTCTAAAAGTAGCACCAACGAATATCAGCGATGTATTCACCACTATGGAAGATACTACCGGCTTATCTTTCCTGCGGCTGAAATTATATGACCATGGAAAGTTATTGTCAGCGAATGAATATATGATAGGTGATTATACCTTACTGAATAAACTTCCTCCCGCAAGTGTTGTAATAACTAAAAAAGTTAATCACACTTATATTGTTAAGAATAACTCAACCCATACACCAGCTGTAGGTATCCGTCTCCAACTAAAAGATAGTAAAGGCAACCAGATACTGCCAGCTATTATCAGTGATTCGTATTTCTCACTGATGCAGGGTGAAGAAAAAGAGATAAAGACAGATGTAGATGGACAATTAGTCGCTACGTCTTATAACTAAAAAAGGGGAGCCTGGATCACGTAAGATCCAGGCTCGCTTTTTTAGTATTAGTATTTAAAAAACTTTAAACTTACTCCCATTCCATTTATACAGGTGATTTGATACAGTATAATTGCCGGTATCATAACTCCCTGTTGCATACTTCCTAAATATATCAATCCCCACTTGGTTATTACTCCCGGTAATAAAGATCAGGCCAGCAGCATTACTACAGTTAAACGCATATGGTGTATTCTATTTATTCTAAATTCCAGTTTTCCAATCGGAAGGCATCCAGGGATTGCCAATATTTATCCTTATACACGTCCCATTCTATCTCCATTTTATTCGCATATTTATTGCTGATGGTATCAGCAGCCCTCGCCATTGCACGAAATTCACGGCTGGCAAAGTAAATACTCCGGTTGTTCCCGGACGTTTCGCGACCTATGTCCAGGAAATCATTGTCAGGTATCAGGGCTCTCACTTCCTCTTCTATTTCTTCCATGAAAGCCAGGGTCTTATTTTCCGGCAACCCATCACGCTCATTATATTTCATAATAAATTCCAGTATCCACGGATAAGAGGAAGGATGGGCATAATGCATAGCACCTGTATTGATCACCAGCAACATGGGAACACCCTTATTGTCCTCTCCTGATAACAGGGAATAATTGTCTTTGGCTTTATCATAAATGACCCCATCGTATTTGTCTACAAACTCCTTTTCCCGCCAGTCGATGTAAGCTTTCAATTTATGAATGGGGATGAGTACCTTCTCCGCGTCATCTTTTCCGGCCACTTCCACCGAGTCAATGACAGTGACGGACTTCAGTTCTCCCAGATAATTGTCCAAAAAGGTGTATATGCCCATGAAAATCTGCTCTCTATGCTCAGGAGTATATTGATCATGCACGACCGTAATACTGATCTTATCAGGATAAGCAGGATCTTCATTGGCATAAAAAAACAGGGAATTACAGTCAAAGCAGAAACCGCCCATACCAATAGACTGGGTTTCAGTAAGGGATGCCGGCTTGGAGGCGATAAATGTCCACCCAGGGATAGCGGGTGCCGATGCTACCAGGTCTTCTACAAATGGAATGTTTTTAATCTTACCATCTGCCGTAAAAATCAATTCGGCAGTCCCTTTATTCATGCCCGCCAGGAAGAAATAACCGTCCCTGACTTTCGCCAGCCTGTTGGCCAGCGGGTTAATAAACTGTCCTTGAATATCTCCTTTTTCCTGTAGTACTTTAAAAAAGTTCCGTTCGTGCTTTTTGAACCAAATCCAGAAATCGCTATTCGGACTGGGTTGCTTTAGAAAATCTAATAGTCGCATGGGGTCACGAATCTTTAATTCAGGGGAAAGTTACTGCTTTGTCTTCAAAATAACTACAGCGACAGGGAGCCAGCGTGGAAACGGATAAAATTCTTAGCTTTGCCACGCATTAAAACATCGTGCTGAAAGGAGAACATACTGCATCGTTTTAATTATAAATGATACGAAGATGAAAATTGCATACATTACCTATGCCGGGGACATAAAATATTCCGGTGCCAATGGGTTTAATGAGAACAGCGACTTATTACCCTACTTACAAAATAAAGGCCTTGATATTGAAGCCGCAATATGGGATGACCCGACGGTGGACTGGACAAAATACGATGTAGCATTATTAAAAACACCCTGGGATTACCACCAGAAAATAGATGCATTCAACACATGGCTGGATAAGATCGAATCATTGAATATCCGTCTCCTGAATGATTATAAGATCGTTCGCTGGAACCTGGATAAACATTACCTGAAGGAGATCATTGCGGATGGTTTTGATGTGATCCCCTCTGCATTTTTAGCGCAGGGCTGGCAGGGAGATCTATACCCTTTATTCGAAGCGTTAAAAACTGATTCCATTATCATCAAACCCTGCGTGAGCGGTGGTTCTAAAAATACCATTGTAGTACACAAAGATGAAGCGGCGGACTGCTATGACAAGGTGGTAACTTTACTGACGGATGGTGATTACATTGTACAACCATTCATGAATGAAGTACAGAATGGAGAATGGTCCTATACCTTCTTCAATGGTCAGTACAGCCATACCATTCTGAAAAAGCCCAAAGCAGGCGATTTCAGGGTACAACAGATCTATGGCGGATCTATAGATACCCTCTACCCTTCCGAAGAGGAAATAGCCCATGCAGCGACCTATGTAGCGCAATATGCCAATGACTGCCTGTATGCCCGTGTAGATGGGCTGATGGTAAACGGTCATTTTGTGCTGATGGAACTTGAACTGATAGAGCCTTACCTGTATCTCTCCTATGGAGAAAATGCTGTTGAAAAATACTACCAGGCTATTTTAGCACAGATTAACTAAATAATTAGGTTTCGACTGACGAACACTCATTAGGGAATATTACACGCCCTTTCCATTTGACAGGTCAATATTATTAGTTATAGTCTTACTCTAATTGATATTGCCTGTCATTTTACCAAAGTTGTAATTTATGGTCAAATTAAAGTTAGCCCTGCATGATTAGCAACCTTTCATAAATACTTAATTTTCAAATAATTACATTACATTTGCCCCATCAGAATCCCAAATTACCATTTCCGAACTATTTATTCTATAACCTCCATCCACATGAAAAGACCACAGCTTTTACCAAGAAGGCACGTTATGCTATTTCTTATCCTGACTGCCAGTTATTCCTGTAAAAAAGAAATCATTGTCCAGACATTCTCGCAGGTCGCAGCAGCAAACAACTTCTACCGGTTCTGGTTCGACACCGCCCAAAACCGGCTCTACCTGAATGACACGATCAATATGACCATCAGTGGGAATACGATCACAGGCAGAATCCCTTATTATTCCAATCAAAGTAATTTAATTCCATCATTCGAGAACGAGGGAGCCACCGTCACTGTCAACGACAGCGTGCAAATCAGCGGCGTTACTCCACAGAACTTTAAAAAGCCACTCACTTACACAATCACCAGTACTGACGGTACTACATCAAACTACACCGTCAACCTGGTTAACTTTACAGGATTGCCTGTCATCAAAATTAAAACCGAAGCCGCTATCACCTCTAAAGATACTTATGTCAAAGGTTCGGTCACTATCGACGGTGCCGGGCAATACGCCGATCTTGGTGAAGCAAAAATGCAGATAAAAGGCCATGGCGGCACGACCTGGGGCAATCCAAAAAATCCCTACAAGATCAAATTCGACAGCAAGACTTCTATATTCGGTGAACCAAAAGCAAAAGACTGGCTCCTGATCGCTAACTATTTTGACAAGACCATGCTACGCAATGCAACTGCCTGCTACATGGGTCAATTGAGTAACCTGGACTGGACACCCCACGGACATTTTGCAGAAGTATTCCTGAATGAAGTGTACATCGGCACCTATCAGGTCATGGAAAAGATCGAAGCAGGTACCAACCGCGTTAACGTAGGTGACAGTGGTTATGTACTGGAAATAGACCAGTTGAACAGACTGGCGGCAGACGATATCTACTTCCAGACCATGGGCATGACCTGCACTATCAAAGATCCGGTTGTCACTCCAGGCGATGCGAAATATAACTACATCCATCAGTATGTATACATGGCCGAAGTAGCACTCTACAACCCTAACTTCACGGATTCTGTAGAAGGGTACAACAAATACCTGGATGTTAATAGCTTTATAGACTGGTACCTGGTGAATGAAATTACCAAGAACAATGATGCCATTTTTTATTCCAGCTGTTACATGAACCTGAAACCGGGTGGTAAATTAAAGATGGGACCTATCTGGGATTTCGACATTTCCCTTGGGAATGTATATTATAATAATAACCAGGACTACACCGGCTTCTGGATAAAGAATGCCATCTGGATCGCCCGGCTCTTTGAAGACCCCGCATTCGTGGACAAAGTCAAAGCACGGTGGCCCTATTTTAAAGCAAAAGAAAATGATATTCTGGCTTTTATTAATAAGAATGCGACTGACCTGAAATGGTCCGTGATTGAGAACAACAACAAGTATAATACACTATACAATTACACCTTTCCTAACTATGCTATCTGGGGCTCGTACGATAATGAGGTCATTTACTTGAAGACATGGCTGCATAACAGAATAACATGGCTGGATCAGGCTATTGCTGGCTTAGGCGCTTCACCAAATTAAAATGCCACAATTGAAAATGGTCTGGAAAAACTCCAGACCATTTCTTTTATCAAACTGCTATGTATGATTTATTTCTTCACATTCACATTATGGGTTACAATGTGCACGACTGATTTATAAGGTTTATCATGATGCGTACCTTCAGACTTCACATTATAAGAAGCTTCCACCAGGTACTGTCCTGCCTGTAAAGGTATAAAGTTAGCCACACCATTTTGTCCGCTCTTTAACTCCTTCACCCAGCCATCAGGAGAAATCACTTCTACCTTTGCATCTGCCAGTGGCGCTTTACCTTTATATATTGTCAATGGCACATTTCCAAAGCCTTTAGGCTCTTCGGCACCAGGTACGACAGACAGGAATGTAATGCCCCCCAGCTGAGAAGCACTCTCTTTACCAACAACTACGGTAGCAGTTGCATAGTATTCAATCTTCGTTTCTCCGTATATTGTTTCGACTGTATGACTGATAGCTAAGGTATAAGTACCTTCTGTAGCAGGGGTAAACTGACCGGCCAGACTTCGGCCGTCTGCTTTGAGGGAGATTTCCTCACGGGCGCCAGCAGGTGTGGTCACAAACAGTTTAACATCCTTCATATTACTGAACCAGTTGCTGACTGAATCCCGTTCATTAGCGGCATATTCTCCCAGGAACACCCGAACGTCCTGTGCCTTATTCTTTGTGCCTTTAAGAGCGGTTTCAATCCATACAGCATGGGCCGATGCAAAAAATGCGCACAATAGCAGTGCAATACTGAGGGTAATTTTCTTCATCTAGGTTAATATTTTGCCGCAAAAATGAGGAAACCTATATGAATGAGTTACGCCAATCGGAAATTTTATTTACGCAAAGCGTAATTTTTTTTCAAAAACGGATATGACCTTTTCAACCCTTTCTTGTCTTTAACATATACCACCATCAATGAAGGAAAACAAACAACTGATCGAATTACTTGAAAAATATCAGGCAGGTACTATATCTGACGACGAAAAAGCGATGCTGGAATCCTGGTATAATATGGAAGCAGCCAAAAAATCTGCCCCCATCAATGATGTGCAGGAAAGCCTGCAACGAATTGGGAACAGGCTTCCTTTGCCGAATAAGGTTAACATCTGGCCGCGGCTCGTTGCTGCAGCTGTTGCCTTATTGTTTGCAGTCAGGATCTTATTCTTCCATACCATAAGCCCGGCAGGAAAGCCTTTGGTCAACCATTTTGACACTATCCATCCCGGTGGTAATCATGCTGTTCTGCAACTGGCCAGCGGCCGGCAAATAACGCTGAACAGCCAGCAACAGGGCATTGTGGTCAAAGGGGAAAAGGTGCTTTATAAGGATGGAAATGAGGTCACCAACACAAATATTGGTATACAATACATGCAACTGATCACCCCCAAAGGGGGGCAATACCAGATCACCCTGCCGGATGGCACCCAGGTATGGCTTAATTCCGCCACTAAACTGACGTATCCCGACCATTTTGAAGGGGAATACAGGCAGGTGGAACTGGATGGTGAAGCCTACTTCGCTGTTGAAAAAGGCACGCAACCTTTTATTGTAAAGAGCCGGCAACAGGTAGTACAAGTATTAGGTACTGAATTTAATATTATGGCCTATGCAGATGAAACCGCTATCCAGACTGCCCTGGTTTCAGGTGCAGTCAAAGTAAACGAAACGCTGTTAAAACCGGGTTTTGAGGCCCATTTTTCACCTGAAGGCATACAGGTAGCACCATCCAATCTAAAAGTAGTGACAGCCTGGAAAAACGGCCTGTTTTACTTCAAAGATGCCAGTTTACAAACCGTCATGAACCAGCTGCAACGCTGGTACGATATAGAAGTTACTTACCAATCAGAACGGAAAGGAGATGAATTTAATGGACAAATACCGAGGGATAAACCATTGGGGAAGGTTTTGGAGATCTTAAAACTGTCAGGAATCAACTTTAAAATGAATGGCCGGCAATTAATCGTATACTAATTAATTAACTACATGAAAATCGTATTTCGTCCACCGTGATAAATAATTTATTTATCTGATTTCTCGCGTACCACAACGAAGGAAAAGCTGGTAAGTGCAGCAACACTTACCAGCAGAAAACAATGCCTTGCTATCCCGCATGTCGATGGGCTGGATAGCTACTGGCTATGCTTTTATTAAAATCAACCAAAAGTATGCATTTTAATCTTGGGGCTAAAATCTTTATTAGCCGGAAATCGCTGTGTACCAGCGTTTCAGTAATCCTGGTACTCATTTTTGTAAGTATTCATGCCCATGCACAGGTCACTATCTCAGCCAAAAACATCCCTCTCGATCAGGCATTCGATCAACTCAGCAATCAGACAGGCTATACTTTTTTTTACAATAACAAGGACATCCGCAAACTCGGAAAAGTAGATGTAGCATTCAAAAATGTAAGCCTGGAAACAGCTTTGGGACAACTGTTAAAAGGCATGCCGCTCAATTGGCATATTGTAGACAAAACGGTCGTGATCAGGGCCACTACACCATCCAGTGCACAGGATACTGTGCGGGAAATATCCGGTACGGTACGAAACCGGCTCAATGAACCACTGCCCCGTGTAAGCATCCGGGTGCAGAATGAAGTATACCAGACCAATAATGATGGGGAATTTAAAATTAAGATTGGGGATGAAGATGCCCCCATCTCCTTTAGCTTTATTGGTTACCAACCTGCCGTATACAAAGCGGGACAGGCCAGAAACGGCAAACTTAATGTTGTACTCGAGGATACCAAAATCGGTCTGAACGAAGTAGTGGTGAACGGGTACCAGGAAATACATCGAGACAACTACACAGGTACTGCTGTTGTGGTAAGCGGTGAAAAACTGAAAGAACTAAGCCCGCAAAACCTGTTGCAGGGTATGCAGATGGTAGATCCTTCCTTTAAAATACTCAATAACAATTTCAATGGTTCTAATCCGAATAGTCTGCCAGTGATCAATGTAAGAGGTTCCTCTGCCCTACCCACCGGTAGCGATGGCATACTCAGAAGGGATAATATCACCAGCTCTGTGAACCTGCCGGCTTTTATCCTGGATGGTTACGAAGTGAGTCTCGAAAAAGTATTTGATCTTGATATGAACCGCGTCGCCTCCGTTACTTTGCTGAAAGATGCGGCAGCTACTGCCATCTATGGTTCCCGCGCTGCGAACGGGGTATTGGTCATTACGACCAAAGTACCTGCCAATGGAAAATTGCAGGTTACCTATAATCATGAAACCAATATAAACGGTCCGGACCTTTCAGACTACCATGTGTTGAATGCGACACAAAAACTACAGTACGAACAACAGGCAGGCGTGTACGATGCCGGTCAGCAAAAAGTACCACAGGATAACCTGGATGCTCTGTATTACGAAAAATTAAAAAATGTAGTAGGCGGCGTAAATACCTATTGGCTCTCGCAACCACTGCGCACAGCCGTTGGCCAGAAGCATGGGGTATACCTGCAGGGTGGTGCGGAGAATTTCAGGTATGGCATCGATCTTCGCTATCAAACCAGACCCGGTGTGATGAAAGGCTCTTCGCGTGATCAGTATTCCGGCGGCATGAATTTCAGCTATAACCTTAGCAATAGAATTAAATTCCAGAATGAGCTGACCATTACACAGGTAAAGGCAACAGAATCACCCTATGGCAGTTTTTCTGATTATGTAAAAACCAACCCTTACTACCGCATTACAGATGATAACGGGAATATGCTCCGGGAACTGGAAACATGGAGTGACCGCAATGGTACAGGAGGCGCTTACCAATATGATTATGTGCTGAATCCATTGTATAACTCCACCCTTAGCAGTTTTAATAATAACAACTATAACGAGATCATTGACAACTTTGCTGCGGAGTTTACAATTGCCAGGGGACTTCGCGTACGTGGTCAGATGAGTTTTACGAACAGACAAACCAATGGCGATAATTTTCTATCTCCGCTGGCCAATGAATTTTATTTCTATGCGGCCTCTGAGACAGATCAGAAAGGTTCCTATACCAGTAGTAAAACAAAAGAAACTTATTGGGATGGAAATATTCGCCTGAACTATGTAAAACAAATCCGCGAACATAGCATCAACCTTGTAGCAGGTGCGAATATCAGGACAGAATTCTCCGACTATTCTTCTTTTACTGCCATAGGCTTTCCCAATGATCGTTTTACGAGCGTAGGTTTCGCCAAAGGGTATGCGGAAGGTGCGCACCCCAGTAGCGATATAGAAAGATCAAGATTATTTGGCGACTTCATCAGCACAAACTATTCTTATAAAGACAGGTACCTGATGGATGCCACTTTACGTACAGACGGATCTTCTAAATTTGGTACGGACAACAGACTTGCGCCTTTCTGGTCGTTGGGTGTAGGCTGGAACCTGCATAAGGAAGCCTGGTTCAGCAATCCTGCTATCAGCCAGTTAAGGCTTCGTTTTACAACCGGTCTTACGGGTTCTGTACAATTCAGTCCTTATCTGTCCCGCACCACCTATACCTATGATCAGGATAACTGGTACTCCTCCGGCATAGGTGCTACCGTCGATAATTACGGCAATAAGAACCTGGGATGGCAAAAAACCCGCAGCACAGATTTCGGGTTTGATATCGGTCTCTTCAATGACAGGATCTTCCTTTCCCCCCGTGTGTACTACAAACTTACAAAGGACCTGTTGGCCGATATCAGTACTGCTCCTTCAACAGGCTTTGGCTCCTACAAGGAAAACCTGGGAGACATGGAGAACAAAGGGATTGAACTCAGTATGCGGGCTGTGGTGGTACAAAACAGGAATTGGGGTATAAACGTCTATGCTAACCTTGTACACAATACCAACAAGATCGTCCGCATTTCCAATTCACTGGAAGCCTATAACAACAAAGTGAACCAGGAACAGGAGAATAACAGCAATTATAAAGGAGTACCATTGCTCCGTTACAAAGAGGGACAATCATATGATGCGATCTATGCCGTACGCTCACTGGGTATTGACCCGGAAAATGGGAAAGAAATATTTGTAAAACAGGATGGTACGCTTACCTACCAATGGGATGCCCGTGATGTAAGGGTAGTTGGCGATGCCACCCCATTTGCACAAGGCTCATTTGGTGGTTCATTTCATTATAAGAAATTCATGATGAGTCTCAACTTCCAGACAGAGTTCGGTGGTGATATGTACAACCAGACACTGGTAGACAGGGTAGAAAATGCCAATCCCCGTTACAATGTAGACAGTCGTGTATTTGCAGAGAAATGGAAGCAACCGGGAGATAAAACATTTTACAAAAGTATTTCAGACTGGGGACAGACACAGGTATCCTCCCGTTTTATTCAGCCAAACAACGTACTGTCTCTGCAATCCATCTATTGCTCTTATGACCTGCGTGTAATAAAAAAAATGGTACGACTGGGAATGACGGCCAATGACATTTTGCGCTGGTCATCAGTAGAGCAGGAAAGAGGGATTGACTATCCCTTTGCGCGCAGCATCACCTTTTCATTACAAGCCCAATTCTGATTATCATGCGACTACTAATAACAACATTGATACTGGCACTTACATTTACCTCCTGTAAAAAATGGCTGGATATACAACCGGAAAGTGAGATCTCTGACGAGGTTTTATATACAACAGAAGAAGGTTTTCAGGAGGCACTGGTAGGGGTGTATACAAAATGCTCACAGGAATCTCTTTATGGCAAGGAACTCACTGTAGGCACGCCGGAAGTGCTGGCCCAAAACTATACACTTACTGACAATGATGCGTATTATTACCTGAAGACCAGCAACTACATTTACACAGATGCTGACTTCATCAGCAGGAAAGACAATATCTGGCAGGGGTTGTACAATGCCATTGCAAACTGCAATCTGCTGCTGGCCAATATCGATAGTAAACAAAAGATATTTACTGGCAATAACTATGCATTGATCAAAGGGGAAGCACTCGCGCTCAGAGCCTATATTCACTTTGATCTGTTGCGCTTGTTTGCGCCTGTCACACCTTCAGCTACAGGTATTCCTTACGTCACCAAATATTCAAAAGATATCACGCCAATGTCTACAGTAGGTGGTGTACTGGACTCTGCCATTAATGACCTGAAGCGTGCAAAGGAGTTGCTGGCTATAGATCCGATCATCAGCAAGGCTTATATCGTAGGCTATCCTACTGAAAGTGATACTACCCTGAATACAGAAGAAAGCAATCCGGAACTGTTCCTGCAGGACCGCCGTCACCGGTTAAACTACTATGCGGTATGTGGTACATTGGCCAGGGTATACCTTTATAAGAATGATAAAACCAATGCACTTACGAATGCACAGGAAGTTATCAACTCTAATAAATTCCCATGGACAAACAACACTGATTTTCTGGCAGTAGATGATGATAAAAAGGATCGTATCCTTTATAAGGAACTGGTGTTTGGCTGGTACATTCCTTCAATGGCCACGGTCTACAAGAATTCCTTTTTCCTGAGCAGCACCAGTGGTATTCATCTCTCTGAAAATGCAGGTCAAATCATCTATGAAACCGGTGGCGCAGGTGCGGATGATCTTCGTTATAAAGAGTGGTTTGTGTCCAGCAGTGGTGCAACTTCCAATACACTGAACATTACCAAGTATCTCCATAATACAGACAATACAGCCACTGATGCGAACCTGCATTACATGATGGCACCGGCCATTCGCCTGAGTGAGATGTACTACATCGCTGCAGAGTGTACCTCTAATCCCGATTACCTCAATACAGTACGCACCCACAGAGGCATTGGCAGCCCTGTCACAGGCGATCTGATTACTGCGTTATTGAAAGATGGCCGCAAAGAATGGTATGCTGAAGGACAGATCTTTTACATGTACAAAAGATTGAATCACGACATTGCGAGCCAGAACGGTAGCAGTATCCCTGCATCAGACAAAATATTTGTATTACCACTTCCAAACGATGAGATTCTTTATGGCGGAAGATAAAAAAGGCGACACCATGAAAGCAATAAATATCATCCTGCTGATGTGCCTATTGGCAGCATGTAAGAAAGCAGAAGAACTACACTACGATCATGCAGCCAATATCCATTTCGATCTGAGCAGCGGGGATAAGGATAGCATTGTATATACCTTTGCCTATACACCTACCCTTTCGAAGGATACGATCTGGTTGCCCGTTCAGTTGGCAGGTATTCAGGTCAATCAGGACAGAACATACAGTGCCTATGTAGAAACAGATTCTTCTACAGCGCAGGCAGGTGTACATTATGAACCTTTGAAATCAACTTACACTCTTCGTGCAGATACAGGCCGGTCATCCATTCCTGTGATCCTCTACAATGTGTCTGATCTGGAAAGTGAATCGGTCTCTTTAATGATCAAGCTTAAAGCTACCAATGATCTCGGCATTGAGATCCCGACTGCCGATGATGGCAGTAATCTCCTGAAAGCGAAGATCGTCTTCTCCGCTATGCTCGAAAAGCCAAACTGGTGGGATATGTGGCTGGGTAGTTACTATTCCCGTACCAAACACCAGCTCTTCCTGATCGTATCTGGTGTAACCACTCTTACCACCAACGGTCTCGATGCACCCCGCAATCTCTACCTGGTCAATCTGCTCACGACTATGCTGAATGATCCATTCAAGTGGGTAGCTAATAATCCGACTAAAGGATATGTATTGGAAGCCAGTGGCGATGACTACTATTTCTATAACAATGAGAATCCTGCGAGGAAGATATTGCTGCGCTGGAATGCAGCGGCGGGTAAATATTATTTCATTGACGAAAACGGCAAGGAGGTAAATTAATATGAAAAATCATCTGACAGCAATAATATGTTTTCTACTCCTGACGGCGTGTTATAAGGACAAAGGCAATTATGATATAAATATGCCGCTTACGCCTACGGTCAGTGGGTTGGATTCTGTCTACAATGCAGTAGTGGGCGATAGTCTCATCATCACCCCAAAGGTAACCATTGGCAATAATGATTCGCTGGTGCTGGAATGGCGGATCAGTGCACCGGAAAGTGAAACTGGTTTCCTGAATTTCACAGGTCCTTCCTTGCGTATGCTCTTTGGTTTACAGGCCAATTTATATTCGGCCAGGCTTTCTATATACGACAAGAACAATGGTATCAGGTATTTCTATGCATTCCAGATCCAGGGAGTGACGGATTTCACCGCTGGTACGACAGTGCTGAGTCTGGATAATGGGGTTTCGAAACTCTCATTCATTACTCCTGGTGGAGAAGTAAAACCTAATATCTATGAAACCGTGAATGGGCATAGTCTGCCACCGGATCCATTGCAGTTGTATTATATGAAAGATCAGGTACAGGGAGATATGGCGCTGGGCTACTGGATCATATGTAAAAACGGTGGTGTCAGACTGAATGTAAGTAGTCTGCAGGATGATCCGACTTATCCGAATACATTGGCGGGCAATTTCTTTTCTGCACCGGATAGTATTGTAGTGGGATCTTTCCAGCAGGGTAACAGGGGTAGTCTGGTGGGCGTTGTGAACGATAAGTTCTATTCAGGTTATACTACAACCTGGAATCAGGCGACCTCCTTCGGGATGTTCGGTGATTATGCTGCCGGTAATTATAACCTGGCACCTTCCTTTATTTCTACCCTGATCAATGGGGCTTATTCTTATATAGGCTTTGACAGGGATAAGCAACAGTTTGTACGCATCAGCGGTACGCCTTATTATTATGGCACGCAGTATACAACTACCAGTACGACGGCTTTTGATCCTACGAATGTAGGCATGTCACTGATACATATGGAACAGATAAATAGCGGGGATTGCTATGCCTATCTTAAAGGTACTGACGGCATAGTCTACGAATTAAAGTTCACCGTAAGTTTCACGAATAGTCCTTACACCTTTACGCCGGTCCAAAAGCGTGCTTTCATCCAGCAAAGCCTGATCAATGAAGATACCAAATGGCAGGCCGCAATCAATGGGGTACTTTATATCGCATCAGGACAAAATGTATATCGATATAATCCTTTAAATCAGGAAGTACGCACACTGGAAACTGCCTTCGGTGAAAACACTGTGAGTATGATCAAGCTTTCTGACGATCAGGATACGCTCATCGCAGGAGCTGGCAACTCACTCTATTATATGGATATCAGCACAGGTAAATATGGTGTACTGACAAAAACAATTACAGGCATTCCCGGAAAGCCAGTCGATATCGCATGGCGTCCATAACTTTTAAAATCATTCACTATGCATAAATTCATATTATTCTTGTTGCTACCAGTAATAGGCGTAGCACAACAAAAGACCTTCAATATTCAGGGAACAGCGCCTGTCGCTAAAAATGGCTGTAAGGTGTATCTGAATTATCAATCCGAAGGCAAGTTATTGATAGATTCTACTGTAGTAAAAAATGGGCAGTTTGCATTTAAGGGTAGTGTGAACGAATTGTCTTATGCCCGCATGGTATTTGACCATGAAAACAAGGGCAGCTATTGGGTATTAAATATAGGAGACCGGCTCTATTTTTACCTGACGAATGAAACATATAAAGTGGCGGTAAAGGATTCTCTTAAAAAAGCAACAGTAACCGGGTCACCCACCCAAAAGGCATATGCTGCATTTCTGTCACAAATAGGTGGAGGGTTTATGAATATTATCGATTCTGCCAATCAGGAAATGAGCACAGCGGATACAGGAGCGATTCCCGCCATTCGCAAAAAATACGACAGCAAATTTGCTGCCATGCGTGAGAAAGAGAGAAAATTCATAAGTGCTCATCCTGATTCTTACTTTTCCATCGTTGCGTTGACAGATGTAGCGAACAGAGCCCCCATGAGTGAAGTAGAGACTTTATACAACGGCCTGAGTGAAAAAGTACGTACCACTACTCCCGGCAAGGAGATGAAATCCCGCATAGTAGCCACTCACACTATTAAGGTTGGCCTTGCTGCCCCTGAATTTGAGCAGCCTGATGTAAATGGGAAGCTCATCAAACTCTCCGACTACAGGGGAAAGTATGTACTGGTAGACTTCTGGGCCAGCTGGTGCCACCCATGCAGGGAGGAAAATCCAAATCTTAAAAAGGCGTATGGGGTATTTAAAGAAAAAGGCATGGAAGTGCTGGCAGTTTCACTGGATGACAAGCAAACCCGGAATGCCTGGATCAAAGCGATTGAAACGGATGGCCTGCCATGGGTGCATGTTTCAGATCTGAAAGGCTGGCAGAATGAGGTGGCAGTATTGTATGGCATTCGGGCTGTACCGCAAAACTACCTCATTGATCCTGAAGGCAAAATCATTGCCCAGAACCTGAGAGGTCCGGAACTGACCACCAAACTGGCAGAATATATACATTAGTTTATCCTCGTATTTATCCCTATTTCACAGGTGTATCATATTAATCTATGATACACCTTTTTTTATTTAGTAATTTTTTATACTTTTCTTTCGACCTTACTTCATTTAACACTACCAGCTTGGCAAAACCTGATATTGAACTAGCATTATTACCAGACCAACAATTGCTACAGCTGCTTGCGGCGGGGAGCCAGGCGAGCTATACCGTTATTTATGAGAGATATAGTGAAATACTGTTCAGGCATGCATATAATATGTTGGAAGACCGGGCTGAGGCAGAGGATGTGATACAGGAAGTGTTTCTCATGCTTTGGACAAAAAGAGCCGGGGCTGCAGGGGCAAAATCACTTTCTGGCTATTTATATACCAGCGTTCGTAATCGGATATTAAATCATCTTACACACCAGAAGGTCGTAGACAAATACCTGGATAGTATTCGAACTTATATGGAAGCAGGCAGTTATACCGCCGATGAATTGCTGCGCGAGAAAGAGCTGGCGGCAGTGATAGAGAGAGAAATAGAGGCGATGCCGCCTAAGATGAGAGAGATATTTTTGATGAGTCGTGAGCAGGAGTTATCACATAAGTCTATCGGAGAGTTGTTGAATATTTCTGATAAAACGGTGAAGCAGCAGGTGTATAAGGCGGTGAAACAATTAAAGGGGAGAGTAGAAAATTTTTTGAAGGTGATTCCTATATTTTTTTAAAATCATTTTTTAGTAGCTCTATTCTTAAGGAATATACGTTTACAATATTGGGTTTAAATCTTTTCCATTGCCCCTCTCATTTCCTTCTATCCTTAATATAATCAATCACTTACATACTTTATCCCACCAACCCTTCTCCCCTATCAAAATTTTTCTATATTTGACCTGATAAACCTATGCGGCTTTTTCTTTCCCTATCACTTAAAAGCCGCATAAACACTGTACCAGGGCATATCCTATATAGGTTTTTCTTCCCATATCATTAAAAACCATAACAGATAGCCCTTATCCATCAAAATAACCTAAATGAAAAGAACAATCATCTTTTTGGTTAACCTGCTCCTCGCAGCTTTCGCCTACGCACAAACACCCGTATCCCTCAATGGCCAGTTGAAAGTAACCGGCACCAAACTCTGTAATCAGAACGGTTACCCAATTCAACTCAGAGGCATGAGTACCCACGGCATCCAATGGTACGCCGGCTGTATCACCGACGCCTCCCTGGATACCCTCAAAAGCGACTGGGGTGCAGACATCGTACGTATCGCCATGTACGTACAGGAAGGTGGTTACGAAACCAATCCCTCCTACTACACCTCCCTCGTTAAAAGCTATGTAGACAAAGTCACCGCCCGTGGCCTTTACGCCCTCATCGACTTCCACATCCTGACTCCCGGTGATCCAAATTATAACACCGACAGAGCCAAAACCTTCTTCACCGACATTGCCAATACCTACAAAAACTACAACAACGTTTTGTATGAAATATGCAATGAACCAAACGGTGTGACCTGGGCTACCATCAAGAACTACGCTGATCAGATCATTCCTCTCATCAGAGGTATCGACAATGACGCTGTCATTTGCGTAGGAACCAGAGGATGGTCTTCATTAGGCCTCTCCGAAGGTAGCACGGCCCAGGAGATCCTCGACAACCCACTCAGCTATGCCAATGTGATGTATAGCTTTCACTTCTATGCAAAAAGCCACCAGGATTATTACATCAATCACCTGGACTGGGCATCTGACCGCCTGCCGGTTTTCGTGACCGAATTCGGTACACAGGAAGCCTCCGGCGATGGCGCCAATGACCTCACCATGAGTCAACGTTATATAGACCTGTGCAAAAGCAAAAAAATCAGCTGGACGAACTGGAACTTCAGTGACAACCCTTACAGTGGCGCCGTATGGAACAGTGGTACCTGCTCAGGTAATACCTGGACCACCAGCCAACTCAAAGAAGCCGGTGTTTTTATCCGTAATAACATGCGTACTCCGGATGATTTCGGATCCACCAACAATGGTACGAATATCGCCCTCGGCAAAACTGTGACCGTATCCTCTACAGAAAGCTCTACTACCTCCCTCGTTGGTGCCAACGCTGTAGATGGTAGTTACACCACCCGCTGGTCTTCTACCCTCTATGCCGATCCGCAGTGGATCACGGTAGACCTGGGTAGCTCCTACATTGTTTCTGAGGTGAAACTGACCTGGGAAGCCGCTTATGCAAAAGACTACCTTGTACAAGTATCTGCTGATAATGCCAACTGGACCACGGTAAAATCAATTGCAGGAAATACCAGTTTAACCAACGATCACACTGGCTTATCCGCCACTGGCAGATATGTACGCATCTATGGTACTGCCCGCGGTTCTGCTTATGGATATTCATTATATGAACTGGAAGTGTATGGCACGAATGCTACCAATCCTAACCTGGCATTGAACAAAACAACCGCTACCTCTTCTGTAGAAACCACTGGCCTGGAAGGCAATTATGCAGTAGATGGCAGTACAGCTACCCGCTGGTCTTCTACCCTCTATGCCGATCCTCAATGGATCACGGTAGACCTTGGCAGCAGCTATACCATTGGTGAAGTTAAACTGACCTGGGAAGCCGCTTATGCAAAAGACTACCTTGTACAGGTTTCTGCTGATAATACCAACTGGACCACGGTAAAATCAGTTGCAGGAAATACCAGTTTAACCAACAATCACACCGGCTTATCCGTCACCGGCAGATATGTACGCATCTATGGTACTGCCCGCGGTTCTGCCTATGGATATTCATTATATGAACTGGAAGTGTATAGTGGCAGCAGCAGCACGCTAAAAACAGTGGCGACCAACAGTAAGTTGCAGGATATTATTTTATACCCTGTTCCTGCTCACGATCAGTTAACGATCACATTGCCTGCCAGTGAACAAAAAACTTATATCAGTATGGGTGATATGAGTGGTACAAAGTATCGCACCGTCACCACTACTGACAGGATCTATAATATGAATATTGCCAAACTACCTGCCGGCGTATATTTCATCATGATCCAACAGGGTGATCAAAGAACTATCAAAAAGATAGTAAAGCAATAAACAAAAGGGCCACGCAAATTGCGTGGCCCTTTTGTTACTTCAATTCTGCAATTTTCAATTTTGCATAATCAATATCTTCCAGCCCGAAACCTTCACCAATAGGCATTTCGATAGCGTTCTCAAACGCGGGGTACAACATGACCCTAAAATATAAAAATATGTATCATTATTGTACACTATTTGTCCGCAACCGGACAAATCCCCTGCCAACTTCGGACATAATGAATTAATTTTAAACCATTTATAATCCGGCATTGCCTTTGAATCGAACCGTACAGACTGAATAATTTCGCATGATCAGGATAGATTGGTGGATCTTTGCAGGCGCAGGTGTACTGGTCATAATTATTTCTATGATCACCACCGGCTATCATGCCTATAAAGCGACATTAACAAATCCCGTAAAGAGTCTCAAAGCAGAATAAATCATTTACTATGTTTAAAAGTTACTTCATTATAGCCTACAGGAACCTGCTACGGAGCAAATCCTTTTCCCTGATCAATATTATAGGGTTAGTATTGGGCATTGGATGCTGTATGCTGATTTGTTTATGGATCTATAATGAAGTCAGCTATGACAAATTTCATAAGAACAAAGACTATCTATACCAGGCATGGAACAGAGGTACCTTTGATAATAAACTGCAATGCTGGAATGTGGTACCTAAACCGTTAGCTGCAGCGCTGAAGGATGAATATGCAGGTATAAAAAATACCTGCCGTACAGATATCCGCTGGTTTGTCACAGCTGTAGGCGAGAAGAAACTTTCTACAAAGGCTCTTGTGGTAGATCCGTCCTTTTTATCTATGTTCAGTTTCCCACTGGTAAAAGGAAATCCGGAGACAGTGCTGAATGATGTTTTATCGATTGTGATTACAGAGAAGATGGCTAAGAAAATGTTTGGTACAGCAGATCCGATGGACCAGATAATCACAATCAATAAGGATCAGTTCAAAGTGACGGGTGTTTTAAAAGATCTTCCTTTAAACAGTACATTCAATTTTGAATACCTGCTCCCATGGAAGTACTATGCCTATTTATCAGGCAATGAAGATGCTTCCTGGACAAATAACTCCGTGAATGTATTCGTTCAACTTACACCCAATACCACAGCGGCTGCTATCAATCAACAAATCAGGAATGTCACAAATAAACATACTGGTAACAAAGAAGAGACAGAAGTTTTCCTGCATCCCATGAGTAAGTGGCATTTGTATTCCAACTTTGAAAACGGGGTGATATCAGGTGGCCGTATTGAGATAGTCAGATTGTTTGGTATCATTGGCAGTTTTATATTGCTGATTGCATGTATCAATTTTATGAACCTGAGTACGGCACGTAGTGAAAAGCGGGCGAAAGAAGTAGGTATTCGTAAAGCAGTCGGTGCACAGAAAAAATCACTCATCCTGCAGTTCCTGCTGGAATCACTTTTGGTAGTGACCATTGCTGGCATATTAGCGCTCATAGCAGTAGTCCTCTTGTTGCCGGTCTTCAATTTGCTCATCAATCAGGAACTTGTATTACCGTATAGCAATTGGATATTCTGGGCGACACTTGTAGGTTTCATCCTACTGACCGGCTTACTGGCGGGCAGTTACCCGGCATTTTTTCTTTCTTCATTTCATCCTGCCGGCATCTTCAGACGAAGTTTCAAAAAAGGTCATGGCACGATCAATCACCGTAAGGTACTGGTGGTATTGCAGTTCTGTACTGCCATCACGCTCATTATATCTACAGTGATTGTAGTGCGTCAGTTACAACACGCACGTAACAGGAATGCAGGGTTTTCAGGAGATCTGTTGATGTATCACTGGAATAACCCAACACTCAATAATAATTTTGGTGCCCTGAAAAATGAGCTGTTATCTGCGGGTATTGTGACCTCCGTGACCCGTACAGCCTCATTACTGACAGAGCCGTTCAGTTCATCGACCTCCGTAAAGTGGAGAGGAAAAGATCCTAATGACAATACTGATTTTGAACGCGGCGCACAGGATGAAGGATTGATCACCACAGCAGGTTTACAACTGCTACAGGGGCGGGACCTAGACCTGGCAAAGTATCCGGCTGATTCAACGGCTGTGATCATCAATGAATCGGCGATGAAGGCCATGGGGTTTACCCATCCTATTGGCAAAGTGGTGCATGAATTCGAAACGGATTATCATGTAGTAGGTGTATTTGGTGATTATATATTTGGCTCTCCTTATGAGCATACGCATCCGATGATCATTGTGGGTGCAAAGAATATGTTTTTCAATGTTATTCATATGAAGCTGGCAGCGGGAGGAGATGTTGTGAAACAGGTGCAGGCAATAGAAAAACTCTTTAATAAATATAATCCGGATTATCCGTTTGAATACCATTTTGTGAACAAGGATTATGAATTGAAATTCGTGGATATGGCTATTGTGGCGCGTTTAACTACCTTATTTGCTGTGCTGACAGTACTGATATCCTGTCTTGGCTTGTTTGGACTGGCAAGCTATATGGCAGAAGAGCGGATTAAGGAAATTGGTATTCGCAAGGTACTGGGCGCTTCGGTCGTGAGGATTATTAGTTTGCTGACGAAGGATTTCCTGGTACTGGTAGGCGTTGCGCTCATAATAGCGGCCCCTATAGCATGGTATGCCATGCACCAGTGGTTGCAACGATATGCTTACAGAACGATGATCGATTGGTGGGTGTTTGTAGCAACAGGGGTAATGGTGATATTGATTTCCCTGCTCACCACAGGCTACCATGCCTGCAAAGCAGCGCTGATGAATCCTGTTAAAAGCCTGAAGTCGGATTAATATAATGTAAGAATGATCCTTTCTTCTTTGTTGAACAGGAAAGTATCTCCTTCTTTTTTACCGTGTAGCAGTTTTGCCAAAGGTGATAAAGGAGAAAGGAAAAATACGGTCTCTTCATTGATAGTTTGTTTACCTAAGCCTGCGGCAATGAAGAAGGATTGACCTTTACATTTGATAAAGGAGCCCGGTTGAGCAGTGGTGTAGATTTTTTCTGTGCTTATTTTTTGCAGTCTGTCCAGTTCCAGCTTGTTTTCTTCCTGCCGGCGGGTGTGCATGTCTTTTTCAAGGTGCCCCATGGCACGGCCGGTTTCATATTTATCTCCTGCAGAGCTTTTTTCTTCATTGTTGGCAGCTTCCTGCGCATTGGCAATCATTTGTTTGGCCAATTCGATACGCTTATTGATTAATGCCAGCCCTGTGTTTTTTAGATTGGTTTTAAAGGCAATCATCTCCTGACTTGTCATAAGTATTGTATTTATGCTGCTTTGAAGGCTATTTTATTTTTTATAGATTTATTATAAACCCATCTGTTCCATTCACCCTGATCCAGTCTCCATCTTTTATCAGTTTGGTAGCACCTGCTACCCCTACCACTGCCGGCAATCCATATTCCCGCGCTATTACAGCACCATGTGTCATCAAGCCTCCCACTTCGGTCACCAGACCTTTGATAGACACGAACAATGGAGTCCAGCTGGGGTCTGTAAAGGTAGTGACTAAGATATCGCCTTCTTCCAGGTTTGCCTCTTCCATATTTAAAATAACCCTCGCCCTGCCCTCAATGATACCTGCAGAAACAGGTAATCCAATGATCGCATTGGCAGGAATATTTTCTCTTTTATAAGAACCGGTAATGACCTCACCATCTGAGGTGATAACCCGTGGAGGTGTCAGCTTTTTAAATGATTTGAATTCCTGCTTTCTTGTGTGGATGAGTTGTTCATCCACTTGTTGCGCACGTACCGCTTCGCGCAATTCATCAAAAGTGAGATAGAAAATATCTTCTTTTTCACGAAAAAGCTTTGCTGTTTCTTTCAGGATCGCTTGTTTATAAATATAATAACGACAGACCTTCCCATATTTTGGATATTCCCTAAAACCTAAAAAGTTCCTGATCAGGCTAATTTTCTCCTTCGTTTCTGCCCGTTGTTCATCATTCAAAAGAGCCAGTATTTCCCTTTCTTTATTCTCCGCCTCCTGTAATCCTTTCTGAAACTTACGCACGCGCTCACCAGGAGCAAAATTTCGGATATTACTTAGGATTGCAGGATAAAGCATTGAGGGGTTTTCACCCCACCGGGTTCTCGTAATATCAATTTCTCCCACACACCGCATCCCGTATTTTTCGAGGTAATCATCTATCGCTTTTGAAGGTGGCATTTCCCCCTGTTGTAATAATTTAATCATTTCGGGGAAAGGACGGATCGCATCCGCAACATCTAATAGGTCCAATCCCATCTCGGAAGTGATATTATTAGGAACAGATTGAGAAATGATATCAGCCACCCCTTTTTCACCCAGCCATTCGTATATTTTTTCATTCACCCAGCTGCAGGCGTCCATAGCAGCCATGATGACAGCTAAGCCTTGCTGGTTAAAGAGGTACTTCTTTAAATCCTGTAGATCCTTTTCAATAAAATCAAACAATGCTACGCCGGTTTTATCCTGGATATTCTGTTTTAATTCGTTGATAGAAGCCTGCGTCGCTTTAATTAATTCAGCCACAATAGCCGGATCATTTTCAACTGGCGATTGTGAGCGGGGTGGTGTAGTATCTGGTAATGATTGTATAAACCCTTCTCTGTCAACCACAGTCTGAAGCGCATCTCTGAATAATGGATCTAATTTCCCAAAGGTATTTATCAATCTTTCTCTACCCGATGGCTGTGCCAATTGCAGGGCGACGTCAATGAACAGGCGGCCTCCAGCAGTGCACATACGGGCAGGCGTTGTCATTAAGAAAAAAGATAAACCTAATGGCTTCATGGCATCTGTCATCATTTGATTATGACCGACGGAGAGGTAAACATGGTTTTCATCGTCATTGGCTACAGGCAGCGGAAATAAGGTAGTAATAGGCCTGCTCTGCACGATATAAAAGGAGCCATTCGCCAGACACCATTCAATATCCTGAGGTTTGCCAAAATAAGCCTCAATTTTACGCCCAAGATCATTTAGTGACAATACCTCTTCCGAAGTCAAAGCAGGCGAATTCTGGCGGTCTATTTCAATTTCCTGCGTTATTGTGCCGCCTTTATCAGCTGCAACTATTTCCAGTTGTTTGCCCGATATTTTTTCATCAATGATCTGCCTGCCCCTTACTTTATAATTATCCGCATTTACCAGCCCTCCTACCAAAGCCTCTCCTAACCCAAAACCCGCATCGATAGATACCACCTTCCTGTTTCCATTCACGGGGTCTGCTGTAAACATAATTCCCGATGCCTCCGGAAAGACCATTTTCTGAATAATAACAGAGAGGTACACCTTAGTATGATCATATCCGTGTTGCTCCCGATAAATCACCGCCCTGTCAGTAAACAGCGAAGCCCAGCATTTACTGATATTCTTTACAATATCCTCTTTTCTAATATTCAGATACGTATCCTGCTGCCCCGCAAATGAAGCTGTTGGCAGATCTTCTGCAGTAGCACTGGATCGTACGGCATAAGTTTCGTCTTCATTTAATGTGGCAATCACCGCTACAATCTGCTCAGGAACAGGCACACTTTCAATAGCAGCCCTGATCCTGGCACATGATCCGGAAATATCATCCTGATCAATCCGTATCCCTACTTTTTTAATAATGTCTTTATACACATCTGTCGTAATACAAAAACCAGCTGGTACCTGTATTCCGTCTATTCTGGTCAGTTCTCCCAGGTTCGCACCTTTGCCTCCAACTAATGGCAATTTAGTATGATCAATTTCCTGAAAGTTCAGTATCATAATTTATTAGTTGTTTCATTCATGATGTCGATGGCTACAGAAAAGTACTTCTCCAATACCTTCAGCTCCTTATTTGAAAAGGAAGCAATCAGTTTTTCTGACTGGCCACGAAATTCTTTATATAAAGGCTCCAACAAGGCCATGATCTTTTTAGTATCCGGTACGATGATCACCTTTCTCCGGTCATCTTCGGCAAATTGCCTTTTTACCAGCTTCTTCTTTTCCAGCCTGTCTATTAATCCGGTTATAGCCCCAGTGGTCAAACCGGTGAGGGTTGAAAGCTCCCCCGCTGTCATTTGCCCCTTCTGCATCAAAAACCCCAGGTATTTATGGTCAGTACCTGATAACCCTGCCTTTCGGCCAATGGCTTCGTGCATTTGAATAGAAGTGTAGGCGTATAACTGGCTTAACCGCCTGATCTGGGTGATGAACTCGGTGCCCATATATATCTTATTGAATAAATATCTTAGTCAGTAAGATAATAATTTTATAAATAAATATTGTATTTTTCGAACAAACCTATGCCTCAGCAATGAATTACGAAATCATCAGGGACGAAGCTGTATTGCGCGCATTTATAGACTGGCTGCCAGTACTGGAAGAAAGTGAAGTATACTATGTGTCATTACTTGCCAGAAGCAAATATTCTGATATAATCAAGTCAGATAAGCAACAATTGAAACGGTTCACCAGCCGGAAAGAAGATCTCTTTACCAAGATATGGCAACTGGAATGCCCCATTGGTGCTTACACACAAAAAGGTGAACCTATCCCACAGGAAGCCCTTGCTATCTACATTACCCCGAATCCAAGGAGTATGCACGATGCCATGTTCAGTTCTCTTGTTACACTGGCCAGGACAATTCAACATAAAAATATGTCGGCAAATCCTCATCAGGAAGTGATGAATGAAATTCAAAAATCCAAAGGCAGGAGCTGTTTTGTGGATTTTGATTTTGACTATAAAGATGAAAACTTCGGAGAGGCGTTAAAACGTAATATTTATGAGCGGGTAGGCCAATCGGCCAAAGTACAGTTCGTAGAAACGAGAGGAGGATTTCATGTATTGGTGGATCCGACTTCAGTTGAGGAGCCATTTAAGAAAAGATGGTACCAAAGCATCACTAAATTGCCCCATGTAGATCAGGCGGGCGATCAGTTGATTCCTATTCCGGGATGTACGCAGGGAGGATTTATGCCGATCTTGTTTTAACGAAAATAAAATCAGTTTCAGAAAAGGGCCCGTCTCAAAACTTCGAGACGGGCCCTTTTTATTCGGGTACCAGATGGAGAGAATTTTCGTACATGCAATTCTCATGGCCTTCCTGTTACTTATGATACATTCCCTTTATTCGGGTACCTAAAGAGATAAGTAGTCTTTTAGTAATTCTGAAGAGGTTTATTCATTTTTGATACTTCCACCTCTACTTAAAGTAATCATTTCTACCAATTCATTCACCGCCTCCTCATCTGTCCCATTAGACCCCTTCATGCTAAATCGTAAATATCCCTCTTTATCAATGATAAATTTAGCGGGTATACCATCCACCCCATACTGCTTCACTACAGCATCTTTCTCATCACGCAATACCCTGAATGCATACTGTTTCCTCCCCAAAAAGTCTTTAATAGCAGGCCCTACATCCTTGGTATACTCCCACGTATCTATAAAAAGAAAAACAACGGATGTATCTGCCACATATTTATTGACCACCTTCTGCATGGCCGGAAACGAGGCTTTGCATGGCACACACCAGGTAGCCCAGAAGTCCAGCACCACTACCCTGCCTACATAATCTTCCAGTCTGACCACCTTTCCTTCCAGATCTTTTAGTTCAAACACAGGGGCTTTCTGCTTTACAGTCGATCGCCTGATGCTATCACTAAACTCATAGGCTATCCGGCTCTTAACGCCAGATAAATAGGTATCAAACCCCAATGTATCTGCACCATGCAATGCAATATAAGCCTGCTTCATTTTCTGCTCTACTACCTGCCCTCCTGCCCTCGCTTTCAACACCGCCGTATACGTATCCAATGCTTCCTTATATCTTGCTGCACGTACCAGCATATCCCCTTTCAACCGCATCAGACCAGGTCTGTTCTTCTCTGAACTATATCCCATTTTGTCAGTTAACCACTGAATCGCCTCCTCATACTTCTCCTGCTTCTCCAATGCACCCGTCAACAATACCAATGAAGACGCAAGAATGGAAGCTGGCGTCACCCCATTTCCCTGGTCATTCAGGTACCTCGCCGCCGTATCCACCGCCAATTTTGCAAATCGCTCTGTATTCGGAAGGTCACTGACTTTTTCAAATGACCTTGCTATTCTGAAAAACTGGTTACACTTTTCAGGCCCGTATTGCAACTGACGGACATACTCATCGACCTTTGCAAGATTATTTTCAAATGCAAATTCAGCCGCTATATAAGACCTGATATCATCCAGCTTACTGATGCTGAAACTATCATGCAACTCACTTTTATAGACAGAATCCATCATCCTGCCATTCGAAAGCTGATAGATATTAGAAAGCTGCGCACAAAGGTCTACAGGCATTCCCAACAGGAATAATAAAAGAAAATATCGCATCTTTATTGGTTAACTTTTCCCAAATAGTTCTTCCAGCTTTTGTTCCAGTTCCTCGCCCCGCAGGTTCTTCGCCACTATCTTCCCGGAAGGATCCAGCAGGAAGTTTGCAGGTATCGCCTGCAGGTTATACATCATCGCAACAGGACTCGACCAACCAGCCAGGTCTGATAACTGCACCCATGGCAATCCATCTTTCTCTATTGCCTTCAGCCATTTCTCTTTGCCATCATTCCCTTCATCCAGCGAGAACCCTACTACCGTAAAGTTCTTTTCCCTGAATCTATCATAAGCCTTTACTACATTGGGATTTTCATGACGACAAGGCACACACCAGCTGGCCCAGAAATCGACCAGCACATACTTTCCCCTAAAGCTTTTCAGCGAAACATTTTCTCCTGAAGTATTCTGCGCTGTAAATTCAGGCGCCTCTCCACCTATATCCAATACCGTCGCCTTCTTAATCATTCTTGCAAATAACTGCCCCTGCGCAGACGATTTCAGTGAAGGATCCAGCATATCAAAACCTGCTGCCGCTTTATCCATCTTTGTAGCAGGATCAAAATATGACCGCAATGAAAGCAATGACACCAGCGACTTTGGATGTCGGGTCACAAAACCCAATACGGCGCTATCCAGTTGCGCAGCCACCGCTTCATAACGCATTCTTACCACCCCCACTTCCAGCGAATCATCCGTACCATTAGCCGCTGCATACTGTTGCTCCAATACCGCTACCTTCTTTTGAATAGGTGCCAGCAGATCTACTAACTCCTGTTGATCATCATTCAGTGCTGTACCACCTATCCTGGCATGCTTTAACGAATCAACAGCTGTCACCTTCACTGTTCCGTTTTCCAGGTATACCGGTACATTATCTCCCATCCCTATACTTTGCGGCATAATACCTCCATGTGTTACATACAGAAATGCTTTCTGTTTCATGGGGCTCGTTCCTGTTATTGTAAATGTTCCGTTTACTACATCCACCGTATCAAATACCATCTTACCCGGCAACATATGCATCAACACTGCCTTATTATTTTTCTCTGCTGCGAGTTTTTTGATAGCACCTTCCAGTCTGAACGCTTGTGGATCCTGTGCTTTCAGCACTCCCGGCACCATTGCACAAGCAACCAGCATATATTTTAAACCCCTGTTCATTTGAATTATTTTGTCATGATTGAATAAATAGATCTTACGGGAATAGTCTGCTTCACTACCATCTGCAAATCCTGCCGCTGGCTGCTAAAAATAGAATGCGTACTTGATACAACCCCCACCAATCCGCCAAATTCATTGACGACTGGACCTCCACTAGAACCAATGGCATAGTCAGCAGTGATATCCATTCTTTCTGTATTGGCACCGAATTCCTCATACTTTGCATTCCGGGCGACCTGTCCTGCTGAAAAGTAATATGGAAATCCTTCAGGATTAGATAGCAAATAAACCGGGGCACCTACAGGCGCTTCATTGCCCAATGTGATGGGATGTATTTTAACCCCATGGTTATTTTTGATCGTAAACAGGGCCAGATCCGCGTTTTCATCATAACTCAACACTTTGTCTATGCTAAATGCATTGCCATTTACATCAGACAAAAACAGGGTGCTATCCATTTCATAAAACCCGGGAGTCTTCTTAAACAACATTTCAAATACATGATGATTGGTTACCATGGTTCCCTCTTCATTAATCGGAAATGCGGTCGCTGAAATAGCAATCCCTTCTATATTCTTATCTGTCTTTCTGAAAAACTTCCAGATCACAAATACCTGGTCATTTAATTGTTTTGCTACTTCTACAGCTGTCATTGGTTTGCGCGCTTTGGCCCGTCCATATTTCACGGTCACTTTTTGTGACGGAACGACATTGACCGCTTGTGCCCATAGTTCCCTGAACCCTTTCATTCCTCCCTGCTCCATTTCTGCTCTCGCATTTGTATATACTAAATTTTTGAACTTTTCATCATCGCGGAATCGCATGGTATCCTGCGCACACAATGAACCTGCTCTCAACAACAGTCCTACTAACAATAACTTTCTAAACATGAATGATTAATTTAAAATTGCAGTCAATTGTTTTTCCAACTCCTCTCCCCTGAGATTCAGTGCTATGATTTTCCCCGTAGGATCTAACAGAAAATTTGTAGGCAATGCCGTTATACCATACAGTTTAGCAATTGATGTGTTAGGGTCTATATAATCAACCAGGTTTGTCCAGGTATACTGGTCTTTTTCTACCGCTTTCTTCCAGTCAGCGGCCTCCTTATCTACCGAGAAACTGATGATTTCAAATTTCTTACTCCTGAACTTTTCATAACTACTCACAAGGTTCGGGCTCTCTCTGCGACAAGGGCCGCACCAGCTGGCCCAGAAATCAAGCAATACATATTTCCCTCTGAAATCTGATAAATGCTTTTCAGTTCCCAACAGATCTTTGGCAGCAAAATCAGGCGCGGTTTTACCAATACCCAGTTTAAATACATTTTCAATAGACTCTTTATATATCTCCCCGGATGAGGAAGCCTTTACGGAGTCAGACATCGCATTATACAGGCTGGATGCCAGTTCTACATTATCAGTGGGATTAAAATTATTCTTCAATGCATGCATCGCCACCAGTGAGTTAGGATGTGACTGGATAAATCCAACCAGGTTGGTTTGCAGTAATACATCCAGTTGCTTATAATCATCCATCAGTTGCATCCGCTTTACAGAATCTGGTTCGTTCTTAAATTTCTCAACAATACCCGCCTGTAATTCTTTCAGGTTACCAACACTTTTTACCATTTCCTGCTGGTCCTTATTAAGCTGTGAACCACCTACCTTTGCATGCGTTAATGAGTCAGGTGATGTTATTTCTATCACCCCATCTTCGAGATAAATAGCGACCTGGTCGGAGATCCTTCCTGAATTCACCCTCTCACCACCCTGCCGCATAAAAATGTTTACCCGTTGTTTCAGGTCCACTGACCCTGACAAAGTGAATTCATTATTCTTCACTTCGGCAGAATCTGTCTGTATGTATCTATTCCTATACATAATAAATACCTTCGCCGGCTCTTTTACATGGCCCAGCTTTCCTTTGATTACAAAATGCTGCTGTGCCTTTGCCATGCCAAAGGAACCCGCCAGCAATAATAACAGCATACTTACTTTACACCTCATACCTTTTATTTAAGTTTTTTTAAGAAAGTAATGGTTTGTTCATTCGACGGACGTGTCATTGAAAACTGCATGATGTTCCCTTTTTTATCCAGCAGTATAAATCGTGGGATCCGGTCTATCCGGAAGGTCTTTACAAACATTGTATCACTGGCCCACCATTGTACCCCTCCATTCATCCCATATCCATTCATCCCTCCCTTCCAGCGGTATTCCTGCTCGTCTATTGATATACTAACCACTTCTATCTTCCGTGGATCGACTACGTGTTCCAGCTCTTTAAGAAAGGGATATTCCTTACGACATGGATAACACCAGGAAGCCCAAATGTCCAGGTATATATATTTCCCTTCGAACTCCTGTAATGAATGTTGCACGCCGGCGGTATCTGCAAACTTGTACTGATAAGCATCCAGTGTTGCAGCATAAGCCACTGTATCTTTCAACTCCTGCCCTTTCACGCCATTACACCACAACAGACCTAGTACGATAAATATTCTTTTCATAATTATTGAAAAATGTAAAAACTAAACAACGCATAAGATGTCACCCCTTTTCTGGCGGGTGCGCTTAAAGGATCATTCGAATCTGTCACCAGCTTTACCCCCATGAGGTAAAAGGTACCTGGCTTAAATGCGGAATAGTTACTGAATGATACTGTGAGACTATCTTTGCTGTACAAAGTATTGGGGGCTACAGTCGCACTGGATTTCGTAATTGCATAAGTACCCTCGGGGAACCGTTCGTAGGTCGTATATGCTGCTGCTGAAAAAGCAGTGATGAGTGAATCGCTAACGTCTGTCACTGCATAGGCATGCAATTCATCAGAAGGATAACTCACCCCTGCCGCCACACTTATGTTAAGGGAAGCCGGACCAATAGGCTGACCGGAGGCATCTTTCGAAAGGTATAACCCCCAGTACTGGCTACCATTTCGTGCGTAGGGATAACTATACCCGAAACTGGAGCCTCCATTAATATAAAGATTCACCGGTGAAATGGTCACCATCATTTTGAAGAACACGATAGATGTAGAAATCTGTCCTCCATTATTAGCAGTCAGTCTGACCGGAACCAGGTAGAGGGTGCTGTCTTTCAGTTTTGATGCATCATTTAATGTGATGTACAGCGAATCTGTAGCCGTAATTTCACCGGCAGCAATCCGGTAGCTTCCGTTAAATGATGGCAGAAAAGCAGTTGCACTAATGGAAGGATTGGTTTCATTGTATAATGTATTGTAAGAAGCAATGAGCGAGGTATCAATAGTAGCCGTCACCACCGTCTCTCCCGAAGCTTTGCCTGTCAGGGACACCGGAAATCCGCGGTAAGTCAGCGTTTTTTCTCCTGACGTTACTCCATTTAAAATTATAGCGTTACCTGTCTCTATATAGGAATATTTGTAGGATCCTAATTCCCTTGCCAGCTCAGTCAGCGCATCATCTTTCTTCGTACAGGACACCAGTATTAATAATAATATTGCGACACCATATCTTTTCATAAATACATGCTGAATTTTGATGAGATAAAATTTATTGTCTGACATTCTGCACCATATTAGGATTGTTGGCCAGTACTGTTTGCGTAAATGGCATTACGTACCTGCCGGACAAAGGTGGTAAGGTGGCTATCACCGTACTGTCATCCTGCTTCCTGGTCAGGGTAACCTGCGTATTGGTATTCACATTGAAGCGCTTCAGATCGAATAGGCGTAACCCACCACGTACAAACAACTCACGACGGCGTTCTCTCAATACATAACTCAAAGCAGTATCTGCATTACCCGTTGTTAAAGCCACATAAGACCTGATCCTTTTAGCAGCCAGCGTATTGACAAGGGTTACAGCTCCGGTAGCATCTCCTTTACGGGCCAGGCATTCAGCTTTTGTCAGCATTACTTCGGGAACGCTTACGCTGAAGTCAGAAAACAAGGTAGTGGCACCATTGTAAGTAGACGTTCTGTAATAATATCCACTGAGCCGGGTATTATACCTTCCATCATAGTAAGACAGTAAGGAATAGAGGGAGGAACTTAGCTGGAAAGAATAATTAGACAGTGAATAGAAATTCCGCTCATATGCCACCTTGGCCATGAGGATTTCAGGGTTTGTGCGCAGGTCTATCAACTGTGTGGGACCTGAATAACTTGATGAAATATCCATGAGGGAACCAGCCAATGCCAATGAAGAATCTGCATATAATAATGCGGAATCAAAAGCAGCCTTATAGAGATAAGCACGAGACAATAGTGCATAGCCTGCGGCCTTTCCGGGATGGATAATATTACGGCCCATACCTGACAGATAAGGGTTATTCACCGCCTGTCGCAAATCAGTGATCACTTTGTCATACACCTCTTGTACAGTTGCCCTGGATGGCTTGGCAGATGCATCTGGTGACAGCACTAAAGGCACTGCCAGATCAGTTGTTGCGGTCGCACTGTTATATCCGGCCCCGTAAATATTCGCCAGTTGTAAATAATAGTAGCTTCGCTGAATGAGCGCCTGTGAGATCACATTACTCCGGTTCTCCACGGTATTAACAGAATCCTGTGGTGCGGAACCAACCCTGCTCATGATAATATTCATTTGCAGAATACGGGTATAAGAGCTGTTATACATGTAATCTTCATCAGCAGGATTCCATATCACATTGCTCCACAGGTAAGTGCGGGTATAAAAATTATCCTGCCCGCTCAATTCCACATCTGTCAAACGCACATCATCACTCATCAGATCAGACAGCATATAATTGCCAATAGCCAGTGAGTCTGAATTCAACATCTCCTGGAAGTCAGCTATAGTCGTAGGATTAACAGTCTGTGTAGATGGATTCACATCAAGGAATTTTTTACAACCGGTGAACACAATTACCATCAGTAAAAAACAAATCAACTTATTCATTGCCATGTGTTTAAAGATTCAACATTAGAGACCGATCATGAAACTGCATGAATACTGCTTGGGGATAGGCATTCCCATCACACCATTAGAACCGACCACGGTGGGATCCATATGGTATTTATTTTGCGTCCACATGGCCAGGTTCTGTCCCTGAAGGGTAACCAGCGCACTGTTCAGTTTCATTCTTTTCACCAGCTGCTGAGGGAACCGCCAGCCAATCATTATTTCCTGCAAGCGGATGAAGTTGGCGGACATCACACTATTCGTTGAATTGTTCGTAACAAAACCACGGAAACTACTGGCGCCATCTTTTGTCATCGCAGGAACATCTGTATGTAATTCATCTCCTTCTTTTTTCCATCTATACCGGATCAAACTGCTATTGGCCACATCAGTAGACGGTGTAGGGATAAATCTTTTCATCACAGCACCCCAGCTAAAGGTCAGTGCGGCTCTTCCAAAAAAGGATCCCCAGGCCACTTCATGTATAAATCCACCGTTCCATGGAGCTCTCAGTACACCAGCATAGGTCAATGAAGTAGCGAGGGTAGTACTGTCCAATACAGCTGTTTTTTTGCCTTCTTTATCATAGATCTGGGGATTGCCCTTGTTATCCAGACCAGCCCATTTAAAGGCCCAGAGATTGCTTGTATTATAACCGTCACGGTAAGCTGTGGCATAAGCATCGGTTGCGGTAAAACCCGGGGTAGGTACCGACTTTGCCATATTGACATTGTAGGCCCCGTTTAACGTAACGGTGTAGGAAAATTTCGTTGTCTTTACAAAATCAGACTTCAGGAAAAACTCTACCCCTTTATTCACGATATTGCTATAGGCTACCTGGCTGCTAAGGCCACTGGATGCATCTGCAGCGACGGAGATACTACTGTTCACACCTGATGAGGTGCGGTTATAATACCTTACATCCAGCATATACTGGTCATGGAGAATCCCGATCCGGCCCCTTGCTTCATAATTGAGGTTTCGGGGTGGCAACGTAGTGAATGTGCTGTTGGTCGCCATAGTATAAGAACCGCCTCCGGCCACATTGGTACCCATCATTAAATCCAATCCCTGATAAGAGCTGATATTCTGTATCAAACCTTCAATATCCAAAGTACTTATGAGGTTAGAATGAAAGTATTTTTCTTTTGCCAGGTTATATTTCAGTACGCCATTGACCTGCGATTGTCCTTCAGGAGATTTATTGTAAGTAACTATGGTGCTGAATAATCCTTTGCGCAGGTTAGCTTTCAGGGATGCACTTACATAATGAATTAACGCACTGCTATCGCCTGCCGTTGTAAAGTCAGTACTACCTGTATTGCTCAACCCTGTCATCTTTTGGGAGTTATATCCAACAGACAATTCATATCTTCCTCTACCCAAACCCACTTTCACACGCTGATAAATATTCCGGGTAGATTGACCATTCTGTTGGGAAGGTGAATAACCATTTACCCATATTCCATAGTCATCCCAATACACCTGCTGGTATCTGCTGGTAGAAAAATTGACAGGCAGATCGGGCATCAGCATGGTCATAATACCTGTAGCAACTGCCACATCATCGATCCATTTGTTGACGGGTTCTTTGAACAATTCAACACTACCCTCTAAGTTATAATTCGTCAAAGTGGAGTACTTTGAAGTCTGGCCATAGTTTGGGTTCAGCACACTGTTATAACGGCCGGACAAGGTGAATCGCTTATTGTATGCATATTTTGCTGCCCCGTTCCAGTTGATATTTCTTGAATTTGTATTCAGTAAATTGACAGGCACGACCAGGCTGGAAGGATAGACGGTAGCCCCCTGGCCGGCAAACAATGCATAATAGTTTGCGATAGAAGCATCCGGATCAGGGGTAGGCAGATATATAGGCGCACCGGTACCGGTAGTTGAATTATAACCATACAATACATAATTGCCAGGGCGTCTGTAACCTACGCTGGCAGCGCCTCCGCCTACAGATAGTTCAATCTCATTCCTGCCGGATGTTTTATTGTACGATAAACCGGATCGCACGTTCCACTCTTTGTTAGTGCTTTTAGTCCTGTTCAGGATATCACCATACGGTACATAAAACTTCACCCCGTTTTGATAATACTGACCATATTGATTGACCAGTTGCCTGACGTAACTGGATGATTTGTCATAAAATAAATCGGTGGTATTATCCTGTAACGTATTTAACACCGAAGCACTCCATTGTAATCCGGGTAGCAATTTCCAGCTGAAGTTTAACCTGGATTGGGCCTGCAGACTTTTATCCGTCGAATTATTCACCCGTGCATCCTCCAGCAGGTTCACCCCATTGTTATAGTAGCCTTTGCTCATAATAATATCATTCGCATCAGGGTTGAACGATGAATAATCGTATACATATTTCCCGTTATTATCGAGCAACATCTGGTAAGGCTGTATCGTTAAGTTGCTGGGATTTACACTATAGCCTGCGCGACTTTTCACACTGGCCACATATAAAGTCCAGTTGACATTCAGGTTGTCATGCAGCAGGTTAAAACTATTATTGGCATTCAGGCTAACGGTTCTGCTTGACCCGTTCAGCGCATTATCACTGTTGGTGGCGTACCCGCCGATTAAGGAGAATTTATATTTATTGGTGCTCCCGATTACAGAGAGGGAATGATTCTGGTTAAATGAATTTTGCTGCAGCATGTTCAGCTGAGCGGAGTTGTCAAGTCGTCCCAGCGAATCCCAGCTAGCATTAAACCCTTCCTGCGTAATCATATTATTATGCAGTTTGCTGAGCAACCTGGCAGCCGGTGTGATCTGGAAGGTGTTGTTGGGGTTATAGGTGTTTTGGTTAAATAAAGTATCTGATTGTCTTACATAGTCCAGCACATCTCCTGTGGAGGGTAGATAAAGTTTTTCCCTGTTAAATTTAGGTGCAGGGGTGTAGTATAAATTTACGGAGTAGTTGACATGGATCTCCCCGATTTTGCCTTGTTTGGTTCTCACCATGATGATCCCATTTATGGCTTTAGGGCCCCATTTCACGAGTTCCTTTGGGTCTTTGACCACTTCTACCGATTCTACATTGCTCATTGGAAAATCGGCGGGGAAACCCTCTCTTGGAAAGCCATCAATTACGATCAGCATTCCATCTGTATTGCCGGCAAATGAGTTGGAGCCACGTAATTCAGGCACCAGTGTAGTAGAAACCCGGGTAGAAAAGCGAACCTGGTAGATGTTTTTATTCATCCATGTGGGAAAATTGCCGGAGAGAAATGCATCCAATACTAACTGACCATAAGAAGGATAGGCTTTCAAAAACTGTTCTGGCGTCATAAATGTCCAGAGCAGTCTTGGATTATACACCCCAATACTGGTAATTGATCTGACGGTCGTACTTCTCGTTTGCAAACTCAATCCCGGCACAGTGCCCTGTAAGACCTGTCCCAGGTTCATATAGCTACGGTTAGTCAGGTCTATCTGCAGGGTGGGATCTTTCACCTTTGCAGTATTAGAAATATTGACAGCACCTAAAGTGGTTTCTAATTGTTCCAGGTTGATAGATAAACGACCCATGTTTGTCTGGACCTTTACCTTGTAAGGTTTAAAGCCAACATAGGAGATAGAAAGGATACTTCCCCTGGGAACAGCGATCACAAAACGACCATCCCTGTTGGTGGTCACACCAGCAGAGCCATTCAGTGCTTTTACAGAAGCACCGATCAGCACAGATCCGTCTGCACCACTCACCTGCCCTGTTACTACCACCGTGGTATCTTCTGCCATTTGCTGAGACAGGTTTTCCTTCGGCCTTTCAGTAATAATGATATTACGGTCTACAATTTTGTAGGTAACAGGCTGACCGTCGAAACAGCGGGCCAGTACAGCAGACAATGGTTGATTGGAAAATGACGCAGTAATAGGCCGTGTATTTTTCATTAGCTCCTTTGTATACACGATTCCATAACCACTTTGTGCCTTGATAGTAGTTAATACCGATTGTAAGCTGGCATTGTTTACACTGAATGAAATAGAAGACTGCGCAATGACGTCGGGCATGAAGAGCATCAATTGCAGCACCAGATATCCCCGGGTAAAGACAATACATAGCCGTCTCCACATCCGTGAAGTAATTTTTAGATTCATAGTCGGAGGATTAAGGACCGTAACGCTGGCCACACGTCTACGGCTTTTTTTGGTTGATTATTAAATGTTGGTTTTATCTGAACGGCAAAACTGTTACTACATCACCATCTATTCTAAATTTGGCTGATTTTGTCAGCATGATCATCTCTAATATCTTCTTTAACGGCACCTCTCTGCTGATTTCAATAGTTACACCTGTGGCAGTATTGAAATCGCCTGCATATGCTACATCTACATTATACCAGCGCGACAGTTCCTCCATAATGTCCCTGAGATCTGCATCTCTTAATATAATCTGTTTGTTTTTCCAGGCGGTTACCTGCTCGATATCGGCATTGGTGATACTCAGCCCACCGTTACCAGATCTGGCCATTTGTCCGGGTTGCAGGACCTGTCCTTTACTACCTTTGGATGCTACTCTGACAGCGCCATTTACCAGTGTGGTATAGGTAATAGCAGGTTGATAGGCTCTTACATCAAAGGAAGTTCCCAATACCTGTACTTCCGTACCATTGACTGTTACAATGAAAGGTCGCTTCGGGTCGTGTGTCACTTCGAAATAAGCTTCACCGGTCAGTTGTACTTCACGTTGATTCCCTGAAAACCGGTTCGGGAACCTGATGGAAGAAGCTGCATTTAACCATACTACAGTACCATCACCAAGCACTAATTTATACTCTCCCCCTTTGGGTGTGATCAGCGTATTATAAGTCGGCATTTCTTTGGTGTTGTTTTTTGCCTGGTATGACAATACACCTTGCTGTTGTTGTACCTGTACACCATTGCCCTCCGTAAAACTGGAATCGCGCGCTTTGTCTAACCCGATTGTATGGCCATTGGCCATTACGAGGCGGGCTTTTGTGGTGCCGGGAGGAACTTCGTTGCCAATGACAACGTACTCCATGGCTGGTTCTTTTGGCACCTTCAGGTATTGCAGACCGGCGGCGATCATCATTAAAATAGCTGCTGCTGCAGACAGGTAAACGAATGTGCGTCGCTGTTTGTTCTTCTTTATTTTATGATGAATTGAGCCGATCACATTTTCCATATTATAATTATGGAATGGTGTGGAAGTCCATTCATTAGTTGCGCCTTGTGAAATTTCGGCCCATAGTACCCTGTTCTTTTCAGATAGGTTGATCCATGCATCCAACTCCGCCTGTTCATCTGGCGTGATATTGCCTGCAATGTACTTTTTTACTAAAGCAGCGATCCGAAATGGCAATTCTAATGGTGGTTTGCTCATCATAATATAATAACACCAAATGGATGGTATTCATCTAAAGGGTTTGAAGAAATATTTCAAATAAATAACAGCAGGAAAGTAAATGCTTTGTCAGACAGTGATTTTTTAAGCAGAGAAAGGCCTCTGGCTTTCTGATTGCGAACGGTACTTTCGGTGATATTCAATTGGTTGGCGATTTCATCGGTGCTTTTGCCTTCCTGGAAGGTCATTTTTATCACTTTCTTACATTGTTCCGGCAGGGTGTTGATGGCGAGGTCGATATCTCTCCATACTTCTGCGAGGATGATGTTGTTGGTGATGTCGTCTTCAGGGATGGGGGCGAGCGGGATGGATTCTTCGCGTTGTTGTTTTCTTTTAGTGTCCCGGATGTAGTTAAGGCAGCGGTTTCTGGCAGATAGGTACAGGAAGTTTCTGATGTTGGTATCGTTGTCAAAGTTTTGTTCTTTTTCCCATAGTTTGACGAATACATCCTGGGCTATTTCCTGTGCTACGGCATGGTTGTCGATTATTTTTTCTGCAAAAAAGACGATAGCCGGGTAATAGTGTTTTACCACGGTATTAAATTCAGATGTTCTAGCTGTCCCAAACATATTAACGGCCTTGCGGTTAAAATACAAAAAGTATGGGGTTTTTAGAATGTTTTTTATTGTATTTGGGGTACAGCCATCTCAAAGGCAGTATAAAATTGGATTAATTTGACACGAACCTGATCTGTTGTTTGGGCCTCGTATTCAATATCAGTTAAATATGGACCAAGATATTCTTTCCTTATATCTATGATAGGTTCAAAGTTTAAGCCCAGACAGGTTAGATCATGACGCACTTTTTCCTGCGTTGCGAAGTCAAGGTATCTGTTGGGAACAAAAATGTGATCGGTTAATTTATATTCAAGGTATATATTGGGATCAAAGGTTGTCGGATCTGGTTTTAATAAACCATTAGGACGGTGTTCCCTTTTATCTTTCACATTCAGGTCAGCGTCTATGAGGAAGAAATTATCCTAGTCCCGGCCTTTGGTGTTTTTTAAAGTTGCGTCGTAATGGTCTAATTGTCCGGAAAACTGGAATTGCTGAAAAGTACCTTCTGCCCATTTTCCGGGGGCACATTTACGATGGTCCTGCATTCTTCTTTCCGAATATGCGCATAGTTCTGCTTGTAACCATATGAGGTTGGCGACTATGTCGTAATAATATTTAAAGCTGGAAGAAGTGTATTTGGGATGAGATTTGCCTTTTTGGGCTAAATCATCCAGCCTGTTTTCTAATATTTTCACTGCTTTTTGAATCGATACAATATCATTAGACATCTCAGCGACCTTCGAAATACCCTGCCGTATTTGATTTCCTCTTCCTGGTATTTTTGAATATCTTTTAAGATTTTTTTCCAGGCATTGGCAGCTTTCTCAAATGAAAAATCTATTATCCAATTGTCAGCCAGATCCACTGTTTATGAAGGATCAATTTCGAGGGTATAATCCAACTCTGCCGGAAAATAAATAGAATTATTATTCTTATTTTCATAACACTTCTCCCATAATTCAGGTCCTTTATCTAAATCGACATTTTCACCATTGATGGATAAATTCTGCCAGATGTATGCCCCCCGTTTGCTCATCCTCATCATTAAGGATGACCTGTCTTCCCACTAATACCCCCAATTCAAACTCCATCTCTATATTCCTTATCAAATCTAAAGGGCCAACTGAATCATAATTAGCCTGATTATAAGAAATAACAGATAACAACTTTAACAAAGTAGTTTTCCCCGTCCCACTCTGCCCAATAATAAACACCTTGTCCAATGGCTTCCCAGCCTTCTCATGCCCTGCCGGATACATCAGGTCCAAATGATCTGGCGTAAGAACCTGAAGCTGAAAAAGGTGCTCGGCGACATGTAAAATCTTGTCTTTCTTTTTATCCTCCTTCATAATATCAGGGTTAATTACAAATACTACTATACTGTTTCCCCAAAAACATTATTAAACATTTTCTTTTGCAAAGGCTTTAAAAAATGATACAACAATATGATGCAGAGCACTAAAGCACCAAAGGCAATCACATAACCAAATATCTCGCTTCCGGATAGTAGCACGCTCTGTAAATAGACCTTTCCATATAAGCCGCCACTTGCCGCAATCTCCGCATCCCTTGCCCAGCCCCCCCTCATCAAAACACTATTTTTCGCCTGCTGGAAAACCGTGGTGGAGGTATAGGAGTTCGCCTCAATACGCAGGGCGAGCTTTTGAATATTTTCTATTACTTTATGATGCTGAAGGTTTGACAGTATTGAGGAGGCAACCGCACCACCGATTGCGTTACGGGCAACTGCCACAACAAACAGCGTTCCCGGAAAAATATCAAATGAGACATCTTTCATCATATAGACGGCCACAGAGGCATAAATTACAATATTTCCAAAGCCTCTAAGAAAATAAGGCAGGAACAAAATTTCTTCCCCGGACTGCCAACTGAAATCAATATAAATCAGCAGATGATATACGGTAAGACTTAAAAAGCCCGTAAAGAACATACCCTTGAACCCACCCTTGTAAACAAAGTACCAAAACAGGCAGTATACGAGGCCTATAAGAATACCGTATATTACAAAGAGGTTTAGATTTATATTGGTCAGGCTGTCGAGCTTCATAATCGCTCCCGTATAAGGCCCTAAGATACTCCCACTTGTATTAAGAAAAATCATTAAGACCAATATAACAATAAATGAAACCTTCACATTTCGGAAACTAAATGACCGAACTGGAACATAAGGGTGCGGTGTTAGCCTGTAACTGTAATATAACAATCCGGCAACGATAAAAATACCGCAGGTAGCATACGCAATATACGGAGAATCCAACCAGTTGTCGACCTGTCCATAAATAAGGACATAAGCCATTAACAGCAATAAAGTCGTCCATAACAGGCAGCCCTTCCAGTCAATATACTGGATCAGCTGCTGTGGTATCGGCTCAATAGGCCGAAAAAAGATCACAACCAGGAGCATCACAACCAAGAGCGTAAAAATTATTACATAATATATATATTGCCAGCCATAATCGTCATTGAGGTAAACTGCCAGCATTCCAGATGCCTGCACACATAATAGAATAAAGGTATACATTACTGTAAACCATATTTTAAAATTTGCCTTTGGTGTGACAATCAACATTACTGAAGACAACGCTTCAAAAGTACCTAACATTTTGAATATCCCGACCCCGAAGCCACCAATGCATAATAACAGCACCGAATCCGCCATAGCGCAAAGAAACATTGATCCTGCCAGCATAAAAAGGCTAAACATCAAAATACTATAGGAACTGAACTGTGCCTTTATTTTCCATAGTACAGGAAACATCATTGTCAAGGAAATCATGGATACCTGAAAAGCGAAACTTAAATCCTCCCTGTAAAATTGATTCGCTCCGACCACATCACCCATGATCGAAAGGTACGTGGGGTTGCTGAACTGACAAACGAGTGCCACAAGAGCCAAAACTACAAAGCCTGCTTTCTGCGGAACCCAGTCCCTGAGCGCCCTGATTTTATATTTTTTCGGTTCCATAACTTCAGTCCCTTTTTAAATAAACTTCCGCATTCATCCCCGCCCTTATTTTCTGCAATAAGTCCGCAGAATTGTTGTCCAGAAAAGCAATTCTTACAGGTACACGCTGCTGTACCTTGACAAAGTTGCCTGTGGAATTATCAGTAGGGACTAGTGAAAATACCGCTCCGGTAGCACCCGCAATAGATTCTACCTTGCCATGGAAAACCCTGTCAGGAATAGCATCGATTTTGATTTCAACCTCAGCCCCAACCTTTACATATTCCATCTGCTTTTCCTTGAAGTTAGCATTTACCCACTTCTGCTGATCATCAACAATGGCGACAATACTCTGGCCTGGTTGGACAAGCTGGCCTTCATTAATGTTCTTCCTCCCTGCAATACCATCACACGGAGCTAAAATAATGGAATATTTAAGGTTTTGCTCAGCTGCCGCCAAATTTGCCTTTGCCCTTTTTATTGCCGCGTCATTTACCTGTAGTCGCTTGCGGGCCTCACTGGTAGAAAGCAATGACCCCTTTCCGGCGCTTTCCAGTGAAGTATAACGTGCTTTTAAGGATTCATACTCGCTTTTTACCTGGTCGAATTGTTGTTGTGTCACACTTTGTAAGGCCAGCAAGTCTTTATACCTATTATAATTTTCCTTGGCATTCCACAGCCTGGCTTTGGTTTCCTCAATGTTCGCGGCAGAAACTGTTTGAGTATTGGCGATTGTATTTAAAGACGATGACGCTACACTACGGCCCGCTAAAGCATCTTCAAGACCCGCAGCTGCAAGGTCACGCTGTATTAGCAGGTCTGTCTGGTCGATAATAGCTAGGGTATCACCCGCCTTGATATCCTGGAATTCCTTGAAACGTATTTCTTTTAAAAATCCCCCTACCCTGGCATTAACCGGCGAAACTAACTGCTGTACCTGTGCGTCATTTGTAAAAGTCACATTTCGGCTGCGAAAATAGTAAGCCGTTGCACCCGCCAATCCTACAATAATAACAATTGCGGCTATAGCATTGAATACTGTAAATCCCCGTTCATTTCCTGTTTTATTATCCATTAGTATTGTTTTTCTATTTATAAATTCCCTAATATCCTCTGAACTTTGTATACGGCAAAAGCAATAGCAGCTCTGGCGTTCTGTAACTGTAGCTCAGCCCTGAGTTTTGAAGCACTGGCATCCATAAGGTCTGTAATTAAGGCCAGTTGAGTGTTGTAGCGGTTTACGACCAAATTATAGTTATCCGTTGCCAGCTCAAGGTCCTTTTTAGCGACCTTCAATTGTTCGCGGCTCTCAGTACAATTAACAATATTCTCATGGTAGTCTAGCTCCACATGCTCACGTGTCAGTTTCTGCGAAAGCTTGCTCTCGGAAAGCTGTGTTTTGGCACGCTTTATGGCCTTTGTGTTTTTAAAAAGACCGTCAATATTATAAGTCAGTGACATCCCGGCAGTCCAGATATTGGCATACAGGTCAAGCGGAGGAAGGTCATAAACAAATGGCCGCGACATGTTACTACTCGCATATAAGGAGAAAACCGGACTATTTTTTGCCTTAGAGATTTCAACACCTTTTTGGGCAATAGATACCTTTACATCTGCTTGCCGCAATTCAACATTACTTCCCAATGACGATGTCTCTAATTCGTTGATCTCCCTTTGCACGCCAATTTCTTCAGCAATTAACTGTGTACCTTCAGAAAGTGCAAGAGTTTCCACAAGTCGTTTATTTAGGATACTTATACGGTTTTCAATTTTCGATAGGCCGAAAGTATAATTCGAAAGCTGAAGCTGGGTACGAAGAATGTCACTGCGCAGGGCAACCCCTTTAGCAAGCCGATTTACCATCATATCAAGTAACTTCTGGGTCTGTTCTATATTTTTTTCATATACCTTTTTGTGGTTTTGGGCGACGTAGAGGTCGATATAGTTTGCCACCAGGTAAAGTCTGACATCCATCTTATCCTTTTCATAATTTAGGGATGCAATATTTTTTTGGAACCCTGCCAGGTCAACGAGCTTTGTCAGGGCTCCCCCCGCATAAATAACATAGGAAGCCTCCAGCCCGAAAGAATTGGAAAAATGAGGCATCTCATAAGAGCCGGACGGCAGTGGGTCTTCATAGCTGATAACCTCCGCGTTCCCAAGGTAACCCGCTGTAGCGGAAAATTTAAGTGAAGGAAGTTTATTAGCTTTGGCCTCTTCGAATCGGGCTGCGGCTTCATTTATTCCCTCCTCCGACAACCTGATCTGCGTACTGTTGGAATCCGCAAGCGCAAACATCTCTGCGACACTAAGTCTTTTCTCGACCCGTACTTGCCCGTAAGCTGAAGTGAACAACGAGCTGCCCGCTAACACAGCAAGGCTTAGAGACACTAATGCATTATACTTTGAATTGTTTTTCATTATCAAAAATTCATACTGCAAATATCCTGCACAGCTATTTTTGAACAAATGATTAATATTCTTCAAAATATGTCTATAAGTACTTTTTCTTTATTATATTTACTAACTTTACGGACACCAGCAAACCTAAATATGTCAATCCGGCATTTTCCAATTTTACGTATAATATAAATACCACAGGAATGGGGGTAGAAAATCTAGAGATCCAGAATATCTCTGCTTATTACGGATATCATGATGCCCCGGGTACCATCATGATCCTGAAAGGAGACCAACAAACAACCCAGCACATACATCAACGTCCTTTCCGCGCTGCGCATTTTACTATTCTGATGACTGTAAAAGGCACGGTAAATTTCAAAATCAATCTGACACAGTTTTTAATTAGGGAAAACGAGCTGATAGTTATTCCTCCCGCCGCTATCCGTGAATTATCCCTAGCGAGCCCGGATACTGAGTTTATTGCTCTTTTCTTCACTTCACAATACTTGTTCAATACCGGATTTTATAAAAAACATTTTAAACTTTTTCGCTTTTTTGATGATGATTACCAGCCTAATGTCTATCCTGACCAGCAAGCCGTAGGAATAATTAGGAGCATGCTTGAATTACTCTCTCTGAAAATTCTCGAAAAGTCAAAAGACAATGCTTCCGCAGAAATTACCCAATTATTGTTTCAGTCATTTCTTTTAGAGCTTAGCCTTATAAATGAGAAAAGCAAGGATATGCGCATGGAGCACCAACGAAACGGTAAAGACGACCTGGCAGTACGTTTTCTAAGGCTTTTGCCTCAATATTACAGAATGGAGCGGGAGATCAGCTTCTATGCTAATAAACTTTTTGTAAATCCTAAATATTTATCACAAACACTCAAGGCTTCAACAGGTAAAACTGCCAGACAATACATCGTAGAAATGATAACACTAGATGCCCAAATACTACTTGATAATCCATCACTTTCCATTGGACAAATAGCCGAAGAACTCAAATTTTCGGACCAGTTTCACTTTAGCCATTTTTTTAAAAAATATACGGGCACCACTCCCTCGCAGTACCGTATAGGCAAACGATAGACTAAAGAAGTACGATCCACTTACTTACTTCTTTAGTCTATCGTTTGTTTAATCCCGAGTTTCCCGCATCTTTTTTAAACGACAGCCGATATGACAACATACTATTTTATGCTGGCAAATATGTTCCGTGATATGCTTCGCCAGCCTGAAAGCGCAGACGATACACGAGCTGTTACATTGACGAAGCACTGTTGAAAAAGGATTTCCAGCCTACCCTTGAACCTGTTTTAGTGAAGGAATGACTGCCTATCGAGGGCCCTTTGAAGATTGCGGATTTCAGTGCACAGCAATTGTTTGTGTGTAAACCTCCAACCAGCACAGTGTTTATTATGCATTAAAATTAAGTATTGAGATCTGCTGATATTGTGTTGATATATTTTAGTGCGCCCTTTTTCACTAAGGTATGGATCTTGTTATATTGCATACATCATTTATATCAAGTTATTAACGATTATTTATGCAAGACTTTTATTCTGTCATAATCCGTTAGGAAGGATGCAAACAGGTAGGGTAGCCTACATTTTATCATCATGATAATCCACGGATATTTGCTTCGAATATTGATATTGATTTTTAAAAAGAAGGTGACTGATTTTAATTTCAAAAGACATAATGTTCTTTTTGAGTATGACCGAGGGGACGGTTTGCCAAGGATCTTTTAATAATGACGATTCATGTTGGAGATCGTAATGTTAATAAGACGATTGGTGTTTTAAAAGAAGCTGCTGGGTGATATTGCACATGCCTTAATAAAGAGGATATAACCACTTACAATAAAGGAGCCTGTTCATTGAGCATGCTTACAATAGTAATGAAGCAGCTGGCCTGGATGTACTTCATTTAAGGGCAGTCGATCAGTATTAGCTCAGCTTTGGTACTGGATTTTTTTGTGTAGATGGAGAAGAAGAGATGTACCGCCTGGTTACTCTTATGTATAAAAAGGATGGCAAAGAGATAGAAGAAGGGCTTTTTAAAATTAATGAAGAACCGAAAATTTATCAGCCCTATATACTACTGGCACTTTATTCTTTGTGTATCCTATCCAGCTCAATCATTAGTAACCGATTTTTTTTAAAATCTTTCGGACTATCTTCATCAAAGGTGTCATAAACCATTTTTTTGCTGTAAGTAATAGTATTAAGTGTTCCAGCGGCGCTTGGAAATAACGCTTTAGCGGACGACGTTTACCATCTCTAATGCGTGCTTCACGTCCCATTTCCGGATTCATTGAACAACGCACAGGCAACCCATAAAACATCCTTCGCATACAAAGTTGGTCGCGGTCACATGCAACAATTTGACTGGTTTTTCCTTCCTGCAATTTGTTGACATAATTAGGCTCGGCAAGCAATTGTCGTGCTAACATTACCACATCACCATGTCCTTCAGCAATTGCCTTTGCCGCAAGTTCGGGATTATGAAAACCTTGTATGAAAATTGGAACCGACAACATTTTCCTAAACACACGAGCATCTCCACTCTCCGCCATTTCACCGTCCTTCATCGGTATGCTCCTATCCATCGTTTCGTAAGCGCCGTAGGTCAACGCTACATAATCAATCCCTTCTGCCTCCACTATCTTAGCAATAGTGGCAAATTCCACTGCTTTTGCACCGTCCGGCAGGAAATCGTTCGCTGGAATACGCAGCCCAATAATAAAGTCAGGGCTTGTGACTGCACGAATTCCCCGCACGATATTTATAAGTATTCGTGCGCGGTTCTCCAAAGGACCACCATATTCGTCTGTACGCCAGTTTGTCCGTTGAATTACAAATGAACTCGTAAAATAACTCATATTAGCATTGACCTCTACCCCGTCAAAACCCGCACGAAAAACCCGCTCAGCAGCTTGTATTGTGCCAGCTTCAACTTCCTTGATTTCCTCTATAGTCGCAGCCTTCGGTGCAGACAGCGTAATGCCACCCGGGATTACAAATCCCTTTGGGAAATGGTCTTCAGGTATAGTCAGCTCTTTAGGGCTCGCTGCTATTTTATTCATAGTTTTAGGCATTCCAAGCCGACCAAAACTCGACATTAACTCTATCACAACCGGAGTTTCAAAAGCATGTATAGCTTCCGCCAACTTTTGAAATTTTGGAACGTTTTCTTCAATATCCCAACGCAACCAAGGTGTGGTAGGTGGTGCTTCATCCGCACTACGTGCCGTGGCAGCCGCACTGATAATGATCATACCTGTACCGCCCCGGGCACGCGCCTCGTAGAAAGCGATTGCCTGGTCACTCGGGGCGCCTTCCGCCGTAGGGACAGAAAGCCCCATAGGCCCCATTACAATCCTGTTTTTCAGTTTGACTTTGTTAATCTTGATGGGCTCGAATAGCGGTTTAAACCTGCTCTCAATTTTTGCTGTCATCCTCTTTTGTCTAAAATTTTTAAGCAAAGTTCTCCAAAAAAAAATTCAAACAAATGTTCAAAAAACACTAAAATATGTCTAAAAGCACAATACTCACAAATTCAGGCTAAATGGCTAAATAGACATTGAATATTAGCCAAGTCAGAGAAACGCAACCCTCTTAAACAGGCCAATACAAATAAATACCTGTAAAGTTCAGGATAGGGTTGGTCTGAAAGATCAGTATTGTATAGCTGCGTTATTTCCTGACGGTTCAGATAGATGGCATCAGAAAATAAAAGGCCCTCTTTATCTTTTACTAAAATATTCATTTCAAATTAATCCAAGGTGCCTTCGGGCAACAAATAACTTCATCCTTGAAAAATTTCACAGAGAATAAATTCTTATAAAAATGACGCCAAGTGGAAGTATTGGTCTTCACTTGGCGTCTCCAGTGAACCCGCTGGGACAATGTTCCAACTCTTTGGTGGAGGATTTGAGGAGGTTGGCGACTTTACTTTTCTCTTGATTAGTCTGAATGTACAAAATGCACAAAACATCGGCATTTTTAAGATTCCGGTACACTATCTCATTAGTTACATCATACGGCACAAACACGATTATTATCGCTTGCTTCAGCAGGTACGGAACAACAACGATTGGGCACTGTGGCTACTGTTTATGTTAGAAGCGGTTGCTATAACGGCCGCGGAAAATATCAATACTACAATCGGAATTCGGGAAGTAATGCAACAGTACAAAAAAATATCCGCTCCAACCTTCCTAAGAAACCGCTGGTTGAAAAATTAAGAAGAGAATAAATTCCTATAAAAAATGACGCCAAGTGGAAACATTTGTCTTCACTTGGCGTCTCTTGTGACCCGGATTGGACAATTCTCGAACCGGTTTTATGAAGATTTGAAGAGAATTTATAAACTTAAATTAATTATAACAAATAGATTATAAGATCTCTCCCTCTCTCACTAAAAATGATTTCTTAGTTAAACATGCTTTTTTTCGGCCTTGGTTGGACTATGCATCGGAAAGAGGAGTTGATAAAAACCTGGTCTTACGTCTGGCAGGTGGCGAGTTCGTTAAAAAGAAGGAAGACTTGTTGATTACAGGCAGCACAGGAACGGGCAAGAGTTTTTTGGCCTCTGCCATCGGTCACCAATGTTGCATGCTGGGCTTTAAAGTACTTTATGCCAATGCCACCTGATTGTTCGCACAACTTAAAATGGCGAAAGCAGATGGTTCCTTGATTAAAGAACTGATGAAAATAGAAAAGCAGGATCTGCTTATCCTAGACGACTTTGGTATACAGCCAATGGATGCACAGAGCAGAACGACATTAATAGACATAATAGAAGACCGGCATGGCAAGCGATCCACCATTATCACCTCACAGCTACCCGTAAAACAGAGGTATGACGTGATCGGAGAAAAAACAGTGGCGGATGCCATCCTGAACAGAGTGGTACACCAGGCAGCACGTATAAAACTTAAAGGAGAATCCTTGCGGAGGAAATGGAGCAAAAAGAACAGTGAGGAGCTACCAGCGACCCCTTAGCGGCTCCGTTGCGTTCGGTTCCGCTACGCTCCACCTCACTCCACTGCGCCGCTAAGGCATCAACTTTAATCATAAAGAAGGACATATGTAAATTCATTATTTTTGCCTTGAAAACAGCTACTCTTGAGCTTCTATAAGACGCGTTTTTGAGGGGTCAAGTTCACTGGCATATCCACTATTAACGAACAACGAAAAGAAATTCAAGAATATATCTTATCATTTATAAATGACTGAGAAAAAAAACAACGAACCGGTAGCAGCAGTTTGTTACAGAAAAAAAAGAATAATGGAACATTCAAACAGTGCGAAAACTTCTCTTAGTAAAGAATTTATTTATAATGTGCCGACTGAGCAGGTTTGGCAAGCTTTGACAGATGCCGATAAAATGAGGGTGTGGTATTTTCCTCAACTTAAAAATTTCAAACCTATTGTTGGGTATAAATTTCAATTCAACGATGACGACGCCGAGTATCAAAAAGACTGGATTGTTACTCAGGTTGTTGAAGGAACAAGATTAGCTCATAACTGGGCATATAAAGGTTATCCCGGAAGTTCGGAAGTGATATTCGATATTTTTTCGGAAGGAGACACAACCAGACTAAGAGTTAGGCAAACAGACTTAGACAGTTTTCCCAAAGACTCACATTTCAGTAAAGAACGATTTGAATGGGGCTGGGATAATCTTCTCGGCAGAAATTTGAAACAACTGATTGAAAGTAAATAAAACTTTTAGAAAGACCGGTTAGAAAACAACGAACCACTAACATCGGTTTTGGATATAGCCGGTAAGATATGTTACTTGGTAATTCATTTTCTAAACAAATTCATTCTCGGCAAGGCGGAATACGTTTTCAAACTCAGGTCATCCCCAAGCCGTACCTTTAGCGACAAGTCTCACAAAACGCTTGCACACTTAGGCAAGCCTACCAGCTAAAAAATGGACTTCTCAAGACAATGATTTTGGACTTTTCAAGAAAGCTAAATGAATATATTTTGCTCAACTTTGTAGCTTAAAATAGATACAAGATGGCGTTATTAGAAGATTTAAAATGGCGTTACGCTACAAAAAAAATGAACGGACAGACCGTTCCGCAACAAAAATTAGACTATATACTGGAAGCAGCAAGATTAGCACCTTCCTCTTCCGGATTGCAACAGTATAGGGTTTTTGTCATTAAACAAGGTGAAAAACTTAAACAACTGAACGACTTGGTTTTTAAGAATTTTCCATTTAATCAAAACCAAATTTCAACTTGTTCGGATTTGTTGGTTTGGGCGGCCTTTTCTGAATACACCTTTGAAAGGGTAAAAATGCCACTAAACCAATCGGCTATTGAACGTGGTCTGCCCGAAAACCATTCGGATGAATATATACAAAGGCTTTATACGCATTTCGAATCATTCGATAAAAATTGGCAGGAAAACCATTGCGCCAGGCAAGCCTATTTGTCTTTTGGCATAGCTCTTATGGCTGCTGCCGAGCAAAAGGTAGATACTACGCCAATGGAGGGTTTTGACAAGATAAAAATGGATGAATTTCTTGGGATTGGTGGCGATTCAGGTCTTAAAAGTGTACTGGCAATGCCCATAGGGTACAGAGATGAAGCCAACGATTGGTTGGTAAATCTAAAAAAATGTAGAGTACCCAAAGACGAATTTGTAACCGAAATAATGTAAGCCGATGCAAACAAGAAAATTAGGAAAAAACGGACCGGAAGTTTCTGCTATATCCATAGGAACAAGCTGGGGAATCAACAGTTTATCAGAATGGCATCAGTCTAAAGAACGATTAAGCCAAACTTTGCATCAGGTAATAGACGCAGGAATTAATTTTATCAATACCGCTGATTTTTACGGTTGTGGGATTAGTGAACTTGTGATTGGAGAAGTCATTAAAGAACAAAGAAAAGACGTATTCATCAGCGTTAAAACAGGTGCAGTCATCAACCCGCATGGACATTTTACAGGACTGGACGGAAGTCCAAAAGGGATAAAAAATTATTGCGCCTATTCACTCAAGCGTTTGGGGGTAGATGAGATTGATTTGTACCAACCTTGCCGTGTTGACCCTGAAGTTCCAATTGAGGAAACTGTTGGTGCAATTAAAGATTTGATTGCAGAAGGAAAGGTTAGATATTTAGGACTATCCGAAGCAAATGCGGAGCAATTACAGCGGGCTAATAAAATACATCAGGTTTCTGCATTGGAAATCGAGTATTCATTAGCAACCCGGTTTATTGAAAATGAGATTTTACAAGTCGCAAGAACCCTGGGTACAGCTATCGTTCCATATTCTGTTTTCAGCTATGGTTTACTTACCGGTAAAATGAAATTTCCTTTACCTGAAAATGATTATAAAAATATGTTGCCACGATTTGAAAATGTAAATTTGGAACATAACCTAAAAATGGTAGAACAGCTAAAGGAATTTGCAAAAAGCAAAAATGCAAGTGCCAGCCAAATAGCATTGGCCTGGCTTTTAAATCAAGGTGATGACATTATTCCGATTGTTGGAATGACAAAACCTGAACGGATAACAGAAAATACAGAAGCACTAAAAATTAATTTCACAAACAGTGAGCTTCAACTATTAAATGAAACCTTTAACGAAGGGGCATTTAAAGGAGAACGTTATCCACCGGCCTTTTTGTCTTGGGTTGCTTCTTAAATAAGAACGTCAAAATGAGTTTAGATAAAACATCAGAATATGTAAATGCTGAAATTTCGGGAGAACATTTTATTTCCGAACACATGTTCTTTTATATCAAGAAAGGGGAGACAACGTGTTATGACGGGAATAAAACATTTGTTTTCAAATCGGGAGAGTATGGACTCATCCGAAAAAACCGCCTTGCAAGATACAGCAAGAAAAAAACGATCAATGAGAACGAAACGGTATTTATTCATTTTGATGAAACATTCCTCAAAAGCTTTCAAGAAAAATATAACACTCAAGCAGTCATATTCAAGTCCGAAAACACGTTTATACAATTAAATCTAAATGAGCTGTTGCCTGTTTTTTTTCAATCATTATACCCTTTAATGCATCAAGGAATAATCCGGGAACCTTTTGCATATGTAAAGCGTGAAGAATTGCTTTTGATTCTTTTAGAAAAACAACCTGATTTGGTTGGTTTATTTTTCGATTTTAGCATTCCACAAAAAATCGATATTGAAGAATTTATCAATAAAAATTTCAAATTCAACGTAAGCGTTGAACGCTTTGCTTTTTTGACAGGTCGTAGCTTGTCTGCATTTAAGCGTGATTTTAAAGCCATTTTCAACGACACGCCGAGCCGTTGGTTAGTAAAAAAACGTTTGCAGGAAGCCCATTTTCTTATTGAAAAGAAAAAACAAAAACCGTCGGACATTTATTTGGATTTGGGTTTTGAAACATTATCCCATTTTTCTTATGCCTTCAAAAAGCAATTTGGTGTAACACTAACAGAAATTGCCAGACAAACGAAAGAGACCAGCCGCTAAGAAGGTATTGCCATTTTAAGACACCCTACTACTAATCAAAATTTTCAGACATTTGAAGAATGAATGATGACGATACAAAAAGACTATCCAGACTTGTAGCAATTTTAACAATTTTACAAACAAAACGAATAGTAAATTCTACGAAACTTGCTGAAAAATTTGGTGTAAGTACAAGAACAATTTATAGAGATTTAAAAGCCTTAGAACAGGCAGGTGTTCCTATATTGACAGAAGACGGAAAAGGCTACACTTTGATGGAAGGCTACAAAATTCCACTAATTATGTTTAGCGAAAAACAAGCAAACGCATTGATTATTGCCGAAACAGTTAGTTTTAAAAAACAGGGATAGTTCTTTAATTAAAGATTATGCCGAAGCCATTGATAAAATAAAAGCTGTTTTAAGACAAACTGAAAAAGACAAAGCTAATTTGCTTTCATTAAGAACTAAATTTGCGAAACTTGACAATTATGAAATTAAGAGCAACATTTTATCTTCCTTACAAAATGCACTTACCAATTTCTACCTTGTTAAATTTGAATAAATCAATGCTGAAAACAAAGAGAGTAAAAGAATTGTTGAGCCTTTTGCTTTAATAAGCATAACAGAAGGTTGGTTGATGGTGGCTTTTTGTAGATTAAGAAATGAATTTCGCTATTTTAGGTTGGACAGAATTCAAAACTTACAAATTCAACCAGACAATTTTACACCACATAAAATGACGTTACAAGAATTTTTCGAAAAATTTCACGGTCATTTAAAACCCTTGACATACTATTGTCAAGGGCTCATTTTACTTTTGCATCATAAATAATATAAGCAAATTTAAAATGATAAAAAGTTTTTCAAGAATTAATTGGTTAGCCGTCTTGCTGTCATTAGTGTTTTACTCTTTTTTCGGTTGGCTATGGTTCACTGCATTATTTCCAAATCAATATGCAAGCACATTAGATAAATTAGGAATTATGCCAGCCAAGCCAGACCCTATTTATTTTTATGGGCCAGCATTAGCCATTTTACCCACTATTTTGACAACTGCTTTGTTGATGATAGTGCAAAATATCCACAAAAGAAAAGCTGAAATTGAATTTACCCTGGTTATAGGTTCGGGATTTTTGGTTGCCAATACATTTAATATAGCCATTGATCCAAATATTCCACATCCAATGGCATATGGATTGTTAGTTGGTGCATTTCAATTGATTAGTATATTAGTGTCTTGCCTTATTTTGCAAGCAATGTGTAAGAAATGAGCAAAAAAAAATGAAATAGAACAGTTTTACCCGGAAACCAAATGTATAATCTCGTCATTGTGACCATCGTTCTTACGATGCTGACCACCCTGGGATGGTGGTTACTATAATCTGTTAAAGAGCTGGTGTTGCAAAAATAGTGATTTCTATTTCTTTCTTAGAGATTGTCCTTTTAAATCCATTCTATGGGCTGTATGTACCATCCTGTCAAGTATTGCGTCAGCAACCGTTGATTCTCCTATAACTTCGTACCATTGAGCCACAGGAAGTTGAGAGGCTATAATGGTTGACTTTCTTCCATGTCTGTCTTCTATAATCTCCATAAGGATCATCCTTGCAGTATTGTCCAAGTGCGCTAATCCAAAATCGTCAATAATTAGAAGGTCTTGTTTTTCAATTCTACCTATTTCCTTCGCATATGATCCATCAGCTTTTGTCATTTTGAGTTTGGCGAACAGCTTTTGAGCATTATAATAAAGCGTTCTATAACCCAATTGACATGCCTGATGCCCAAGTGCAGAGGCCAGATAGCTTTTCCCAACACCTGTCGGACCAGTTATTAGTAAGTTTTCTTTTTTGTCAATATAACAGCCATCAGCAAGGTGGAGTACCTGTGTCTTATCTAGTCCCCGATCACCTGTAAAATTTAGTTCTTCAATACTTGCAGCATATCGGAACCTGGCTGATTTCAGGTGGCGAGTGACTTTCTTATGCTCCTTATCTTCCCATTCTGCCTGGATTAATGTGTTAATAAATTCATCATGTGTCAGGTTATGATGTTGACGATTATCCAGCAATGATTGGTATGTTCGTAACATACCGTGCAGCTTTAGCTGCGCCATTTTGTTTAAAATGATGGTACTCATATATTTTATTATTTGTATTCCGAAGCTCCGCGGATGTTATTATGAGCAGGTAGCATTCCATTCGCTGTTGATTCATCCCCAAACGCTATTTGCTCCAGACCTGTCTGTAGTATTCTTTTTATTATCGTGTAATTATATGCTCCATAGTAAGTCGCCCTTTGTACTGCTAATATTAATCTTTGACGACCAACCTTCTTTTCATAACTAAGTATACCAATACAGCTACGATAGGCAGTTTCAGGGTATGTGACTGTTTCCAGAATATGAGTAATATAATCCTGCACTATTGGCGATATGCCTTCAGCCCAACTAATAAATTTATCAGGATTCCATTCACTAACGAACTGATGAGAAGAGGACATGTGATTATGTATGGTTGAGTGCCCATATCGTTTTGAACTCCGCGAGTGATAGGCGATGCGTTCTTTGTTGTAAAAAACAGATACTTGCGTGGGCGAGTAAATGATCTTGACTTTGCACCCAATAAATCTGTAGGGAACACTGTAGTAATGCTTATCTTCTGACAACTGAACATAACCATTTTTCATAACTGTGGCCTCCTTAAACTTTTTAAGTTCGAACCGGGTAATTGGCAGTGGGTTTAACAGGTGACGTTCTTCCTGCTCAAAAAGTACTTTCCTGCTGATAGGCTTCTGTTGGAAAGGTTTATTATTATGTTCATTCAGTAGTTCCAGGATTGCATCATTTAGAGTTTGGATGCTATAAAATACCCGGTTGCGTAATGGTGCAAAGATCCTTGAGTAAGCAATGTTAACTGCTCGTTCCACATGTGCCTTGTCCCTGGGTTTATAACTTCTGGCGGGCAGGACTGTTATTCCATAGTGGTTAGCAAAATCCAAAAAATCAGGATTGACTTCAGGTTCATATTTATCAGCCTTTACAACAGCACTTTTTAGATTGTCCGGTACCAAAGCTTTAGGTACTCCTCCAATAAAAAGCAGTGCGTTTTCTGTTGCCATTATAAAATCTTCTTTCCTCTGCGAAGGAACAGCCTGTACATAAGTAAGCTGACTGTATCCTAAAACAGCAACATATACTTCTACCTCTGTCACCTGGCCGGAGTTGCGATCAACTATTATTAGTTTTTTGCCTGTAAAATCAATGAATAGTTTATCAGCAGGCTGGTGTTCAAAGAAAAGCGTAGCTGACCTGCTTCTTTTCCATTGGCTAAAGTGTGCGCAAAACCGGGAATAACTAAATCCGGAAGGATACTGTTGTTTGTATTCACCCCATAAAATCCATCTCGTCACACCTGTTCTTGATAATTCCTGCTCAAAATATGGGAATAACTCTTCCAGGTTAGCCAGGCGCTCCTGGTCTTCAGGATCCGGATCTTCAAGTAATGCCTCAAGAGCTGTATCTTCCATTTTTAGTAGCACCGCAGCATCTAACCCTTTGATTTCGATAAGGCGTAAATACTTTTTGACTGTATTACGAGCTATCGATACAGCTTTTGCAATCGTTTGAAGTGGAGTGCCTTCATTACGCAACATGATAATTTGCTTCAACTTACTCATGATAATCGTTTTTCCAGCCATGGATCCGCAGTCTTTTGAGGTAAAACTGCAAAGCAAAACGATTATAGGCACCATACCAAAGGGTGGTCAGGATTGCAGGAATGTCAGCATAAATAGCTTACCAGGTGGTCAAGATGGTAAGAATGGCAGTTGCTCATGATACCTCAAGTGGTCAGGATCACAGGAATGATCCTGAATGGACCATTCTTGGGGTGGTCAAAATCACAGGAATACCATTTTATGCTAATGGTCAACATGCCAGGAAGTGATGGTCAGAATGCTGAGAAAGGGTGGTCACAATGCATAGGAATATACAACCAAACAGCATTTTAGAGAATGGTTACAAGAAAATCATTTAACAAAAGATGCTGTTTGGCTTATTTTTTATAAGAAGCATACTGGCAAACCATCAGTAGCCCGGACTGATGCAGTTGACGAAGCCCTTTGTTTTGGTTGGATAGATAGTAAAGGGGAAACGATAGACAAGGATACATTTAGGCAATATTTTTGCAAACGGAAACCAACAAGCACTTGGAGTAAAATCAACAAACAAAAAATTGAAATCTTAGCGGCAAAGGGATTAATGGCAGACGCAGGTTTTAAGGTTATTGATATAGCAAAACAAAATGGCTCCTGGACAATTTTGGACGAAGCAGAAGAACTTACCGTACCGACAGAATTGGAAAAAGCTTTTTGCCGTTTTGAGAACTCAAAAGACTATTTTTTATCGTTAAGTAAAAGCAAGAAAAAGGTTTTACTATATTGGATAGCACTCGCAAAAACAGACATAACACAGCTAAAAAGAATTTTAGAAATTGCTGAAAATGCGTCTCAAAATCAACTGCCGAAACAATTTAGACCAAAGAAAAACTGCATATAAAAAGATTTATATTTATAATATGTAAATCATTTTTTATTAATCACTTGTTTGTGGTTTTTTCCCCAGACAACCATTTGTTCCAATATGGGCAACAACGAATAGGTGTATTGAGATAACTTGTATTCTACTGAAAGCGGACTATCAAAAACCTTTCTTTCAATTAATTTGTTTTCTTCAAGGTGTTTCAACTCTTTTGATAATACCCGTGTGGTAATGTTTGGGACATTTCGTTGTATTTCCCGATAACGACTACAACCTTTGTTCAATGCCGTCAATATAGGCATTTTCCATTTCCCGCCTATTACAAATAATGTGTCTTGCAAGTGTTTCATTGCTTCTTCGTCTGTCATTCCTTTCATAATTCATTTTGGTATCCTTTTGAATACTGGTTGTAAAAGTATATCATTTTACTGATACCTTTACATTAAAAATTAAACGAAATGAGTAATAAGAAAGTAGCATTAATCACAGGTGCTTCGGCAGGAATGGGTAAAGAAACTGCAAAACTGTTAGTACAAAAAGGCTATATCGTATATGGTGTAGCTCGTAGAACAGAAAAAATGAAAGACTTGGAAAAATTGGGTGTCCACACATTAGAAATGGACATTACCAATGATCAATCAATGGTCATGGTTGTAGAAAAAATTATTGCAACCGAAAAACGGATTGACGTATTAGTTAATTCCGCAGGTTTTGGCTCTCACGGAGCAATTGAAGACGTGCCAATAGCTGACGCAAGGTATCAACTAGAAGTAAATCTATTTGGCTTGGTAAGATTAACACAGTTGGTACTACCTTATATGAGAAAAAACAAATTCGGGAAAATTCTCAATATCACCTCAATCGGGGGAAAATTTGCCGGACCTTTCGGCGGTTGGTATCACGCAAGTAAATTTGCATTAGAAGGTTTAAGTGACAGCCTTCGCAACGAAGTAAAATCATTCGGAATAGACGTAATCGTTATTGAGCCAGGGTCAATAAAAACAGAATGGGGAAACATTGCTATGGACAATTTGCGGAAAGTGTCAGAGAGCGAAAATTCAGCCTATAAAAAAGGTGCGTTAAGTTTTGCAGCATCAGTTGAAAAACTTGAAAGCAAATCTTCAGACCCAAAAGTTATAGTTGATTTAATTTACAAAGCTATTGAAGCAAAAAATCCCAAAGCAAGATATGCAGGTGGTTTTATGGCAAAACCTACTCTCTTTATGCGAAAAATACTGTCGGACAAACTGCTTGACAAAGTAATTAAAAGTCAATTCTCATAAAACAATACACAAACGACAAAAGCCCGTGCCGGTATATTTTGCAGGTCTAAAAAAACATCGAACAGATTTCGACAGAATAGCCAAGCCCTTCAGCCACAAGAAAAACCGGACTTCTCAGGAACAATAAAAGAGTCAAGCTTAAACCCAATAATATGACTTTTGCAAATAGTTCATTTTAACTACAAAAACAGTCATATTGGCTACATCCGCTTTTTGAAACTGCTGCAATTTTGCATAAACAAAAAGCAGAAATATGAATATTGCAACTGTAATTGCCGAAGAATTTGACAAACCATTTTCGGGCCGAACAGTGAGATATATTGCCAGCGATGAAGTTTCGCCTAATGAAGTAGCCCAAATTTTGGGAGAAACCATTGGTAAACCCGGGCTAAAATGGATCTCCATTCCATCTGATCAATTTCTGGAAGGGTTATTATGTGCTGGTTTTAATCATAATACAGCAAAAGGATTGGTAGAAATGAATACTGGAAGAGTTCAAAATCTGTATGATGATTATAACAGTAATAGACCTGTATTGGGTAGTGTAAAAATGAAAGATTTTGCGAAGGAGTTTGCATTTGTGTACAATCAACAATAAGCATTTAGATTTTTAAATTAGAAAACAAACAATGAGTAATACAGAAAACAAAACTTGGTTTATTACAGGAGCTTCAAAAGGTTTAGGCTTAGCTCTCACAAAATACTTATTAGAAACAGGTCAGCAAGTTGTTGCAACTTCCCGTAATGCCACCTCAATTATAGCTGAATGTGGCAACAATGAAAATTTGTTGGCAGTGAATATGGATATAACCAACGAAACAGCAATTAAAAATGCAGTTGCTAAAACCATTGCCCGATTTGGTTCAATTGATGTAATAGTAAACAATGCTGGTTATGGACTGGTTGGGGCTTTGGAGGAACTTACTGACGCAGAAATTAGAAGTACAATGGATGTTAATCTATTTGGAACCATAAATGTTATACGTGTAGTGATGCCCCATTTAAGAAAACAGAAGATCGGCTATATTATCAATATTTCATCTATAGCAGGGTACATTGGGTCGTCATTTTCTGGTAGTTATGATGCAGCAAAATTTGCTGTTATTGGCTTAACGGAATCACTTCATAATGAAGTGAAAGATTTAGGCATAAAAGTCACCGTAGTAATTCCAGGCTTATTTAGAACCAATTTTATGAATAACGATTCACTTCAAATTGCTTCGAACTTAATTGGTGATTACAAATCAGAAGAGCAAATGAAAATGTGGCAACAATATAGCGGTTATCAGCCTGGCGACCCTAATAAATTTGCAATAGCTTTAAAAAACGTAACTGAATTAGAAAACCCACCGTTGCATTTATTGTTAGGAAGCGATGCTTACCAAATGGCAATGGAAAAAATGAAAGCAAATATAGATGAATTTCAAAAGTGGCAATCAGTTTCAACATCAACTGACTTTGCAGCAAATGCTTAATAGTATGCCTTCTAATTTTTACTTTTACAAAACATATAATAATGCTTTAATCAATGTTGGGCAAGAAATTAATTAAGATAAAAACAATTAGTGAATATCATAGGCTTAGGGGCTTACCTAAGCCTATGCATCCATTGATAAGTATTGTTAATTTTAGTAGTATTGAATATACAGAAGAAACAGAAGAAGTAAATTGGATATTCGATTTCTATTCCATTTCCTTAAAAAGAAACTTCGGCAGTAAGTTTACATACGGGCAACAGCAATATGATTTTGATGATGGAATATTGTTCTTTATGTCACCAGGCCAACTTTTTGGTGTAAAAATCGAAGATAAAAATAAGTTTCATCCTAGCGGCTACATGCTATTAGTACATCCAGATTTTTTATGGAATACATCTTTGGCGGCAACCATAAAACAATACGATTTTTTTGACTATTCCGTAAACGAAGCTTTGTTTTTGTCAGATAAGGAAGAAAGGATCATTAATGGAATCATTGAAAATATCAATCAGGAATGTCATTCAAATATTGACAAGTATAGCAAGCAAATCATCATTTCACATATTGAAACCCTGCTAAATTATTCAGAAAGGTTTTATAATCGACAATTCATAACAAGAGAGAAAGCCAATCACCAAATCTTGGAACAATTGGAAAATCTATTATCTGAATATTTCAATAGCGATGATTTGATTTCAAAGGGATTGCCTTCAGTTCAATTCGTTGCAGAAAATTTACATGTTTCACCAAGTTATTTGGGCAATTTGCTACGGGTACTTACAGGACAGAACACACAACAACACATACACAACAAACTGATTGAAAAAGCAAAAGAGAAACTATCAACTACAGACTTAACGGTAAGTGAAATTGCCTATCAATTAGGATTTGAACATTCACAATCATTCAGTAAACTATTTAAGATAAAGACAAGCGTTTCTCCATTGGCGTTTAGACAGTCGTTTAATTGAGGTTCATTTTTCAAGCCGTTGGTTAGTAAAAAATGTTTGCAGGAAGCCTATTTTCTTATTCAGAGGAAAAATATTTGATACGAAATTTAAAAATACAAACGCACAATAATAGCTTGGCTATTATAATGGAGCGAAACCGCTAAGTTGAACTGCAGTTATTCAATTGTTTCTAAGAATCATGCTGGCGTTCTATCTGGCGGCCCCGGAGGTAGAGAATGATCGCCGCTCACTCAATACCATTGCCGGCTGGGAGCGGATTACGAACGGCAAAAAAAGGACCGGCTTCCAAAATTGGAAGCCGGTCCGAAGAGGTGATCCAGCCGTTACGAATTTCGAACCAAATTAGCCTATATCCAGCAATAACAGTTGATTATAACAATTATAGATATAGTTTTTTGCATCATCTAACAGTATTCAGAATAGGTACGTTTGACGTAATATATACGTAGCCACTATACAAAATGATACAGGAAAACAACATTACCAGTGTAGGCAGGTTTGGGCTGATCTTTAATAATAAGCGTAGCCTCAATAATAACTTTGGTAACACCCCTTAAATTGGCGATCGAATTGAGTTTGGCTTTCAGCTGCACCTCATTATCCACCAAAACGGGCTGGCCAAATTTTAAATTCTCGATTCCATAGTTTATCTCCATTTTAATATTACGTACGTCCGCAATTTGTTTCCAGAGATAAGGAATCAATGATAAAGTCAAATAGCCGTGAGCGATAGTGGCATGAAATGGGCCTTCGCGTTTAGCTTTTTCCTGGTCTGTATGTATCCATTGATGATCCAGGGTTGCATCAGCAAATTTATTAATCTGTTCCTGGCCTATTTTATGCCAGTTGGAAGCACCTAATTCTTTACCAAGATACGTCTTGTACTCTTCAAAAGTATTGATTATTATCATGTTTCTTTATTGTCAATCCTATTCAAATACCGCTCAATACCACATTTCATCGACGGGAGCAGTAAGTCTGTATTAAAATAGGAGGCAAAATATTCAAAAAATATTCAAAAGAAGTTTATTTTTTTAATGAAGTTGTTTAGTCTTTAAATTTTCTACAAAAGATGATAATAATTGCGATCCACTGCAATGCTTTCCAGTTAGCAACTTTAGTTTCAAATCGAATCAGTAGCGCTTTGAAGCTATCCATCCAAGCATTCGCTTGTTCAATTTTATATCGTCTTTTATACAATTGATCATCAAAGTATTGATATAATGTGGTTATTTTCTTTCTATTACGAGGATTGGAGGCAATATTTGCTTCCAGTCCCTTTTCTAAGCAATACTCTCTAAATACTGTTCCATCAAAACCTGCATCTGCATTCTATATATAAAAAGTATTACAAAATGTATCCTTATTTTATCCGGCTTCCAACCGATGGCATTTTAATAAATTCTCCCCCTCATTTCTGCTAATTGCCATGCTGAAAATGGAACCCGCATTCAATTGCCTGTCAGCTAATTTGATTTTGCGATTTAGATAAAATACTATACCTTGGTTGCTAAGATATAGCATATTCACATGAATACCTGTTTGTTCTTTGGCGTCCTGAGTGTTGTTCAGATATATTTAACCTTCGAGTCGAGCCAAGTTAATACAAGCTTATAAATAACCTTAAAGACTTTAAAAGTTCCTTTGTTAAAACCGTAACCCGGGTAATTCAATACAATTAAACAGATAATATATATATCATCAAACATGAAAACTTCCGCTAAATCAGGTGAAATTGAACAGTTAATACCTCATAGACACCCATTTTTGTTTTTAGACGAAATCCTGTCCGTTACTCCGGAAGGAACTATTGGCCTACATACCTTCCGCCGCTCCAATTCTATATTACAAAAGAATCTTTCCAATTTTGTACCTGGACCCCTTATCATAGAATCAATGGCACAATGTGGGGGCGCAGGCGTAAAACTCCTTGGTGTCATGGATGGGCTTTTTGGACTTGTAAGTATTGAGCATGCCGAGTTTTTTAAAGTTGCTGAATATGATCAGGAATTAAAATATGTTATTAAAAATATCAAGTTAAGTGGCAACATCATTAAACAATCAGGCGTAGCCTATAGTCAAGATGTACCTGTGGCAGAAGCTTCCTGGATGTGCGTAAAGCTATCAGAATAGCTTATTTCTGTTTATCCGCTTCGCGGACAACAATTAAACTGTGTTAAAGGACCAAGATAACTTCAGGCCTTTAAATACAGTTTTTTTATGTCCCCTGATAACCTATGCATACGACTTCAGATGAAACGTTATGTTATCAGCCGGACGATCAGTTACAACATGTCCGCAATATCCCGGCCCCAGGTCCAACTCGCTAAGATACCAGGTAACCCCATCGTAACAGACTTCATTATTATGCACTGCAATATGCTGTAAAGGGATATTAAGTCCGCGTCCGTCTGCTTTTACAACACTTTCCTTTATCGTCCAGTACTTAAAAAACAATTGTGTGTCATTACCGGAATTTTTGATAAGCGCCCACTCCGCTGCTGTCATCACCGATTCAAAGTAGGTCAGGTTAACTGGCCTTAGCATCTCTACATCCACTCCTACCCTTTGCCCACTGCTGATAGCACATAACACATAATAACCCGAATGTGAAATATTAAAATCAATATGAGCGTTCAGAAATGGCCTCCCATAACTATTATACCGTAAATCGTCCAGCACACTACGCTCAAAACCCAACTGCTGCAGGCCTTCCATCAATAAAATTTTACCGAATAAGTTTGTTTGCCGGTCTTCCCATCTTACAAATTTTAAGTTCCTTTCCTTCAGGGATGGAGGTAAAAAATCCAGGTATTTCCGGTAAATATCATCCGCCAATTGCATCTCCACTTTTGCCGCCAAAACATGAATCATATTATAAATATTCCGTTACCTGAATGAAAAAACCGTTCGCTGATCATTGCGCATTCTAAAGGCCACAAACATATCCTTCTGCTTAAAATGAAGGTAAATATTACTATTTAACACTTCCTCAAAAGCCATTCCCGGAGCCTTTCCATACGAATGCCCCGGGAAAACAAGTACTTCCTTTCCAATTCTATTATTTAACAACTGTAAACTATCAAACATATCATACGGGTTTGCTCCATTGCCCCAACATAAGCCACAACCCTCTATAAACAGGGTATCTCCGGAAAAAAGGTTATTACTGATGAGATAACAGGTACTCCCCTTGGTATGACCAGGTGTTAGCAGCACCTTAACAGTTATCCCTCCGATAACTAACGTCTGATCCTGGTTAAACCCTATCAAATTATCACATTTATAACCATAATAGTCTATTTCCGCCACCGACATCCAAACATTACAATGATATTTTGCGACAAAATAATCTACTAAATTAGTATGGTCCTTATGGGAATGCGTAAGGAGGATACCTGTCAGCTTAACATTCATGGATACCAGCACTTCTTCAATCTTATCTTCCTCCCATGCAGGATCTACCATAATAGCACACTTACTGTTGGCATCTACTACCAGGTAGGTGTAATTGATAAAATTCTGCTTTCTTACCTTAATTGAAAAAACACTTATTTCACTAGCTATCGCATCTTTAAAAATCATGTATCCTTTTTTAGTCCTTCATTTCTAATGATTCTATTGTGATAAAAGATTTTTAAATCTTTCATTTAACAATACTGCTGTTTCCTGCATTATTTTTTCTCCTATCTTGTCTACATTTCTTTTACGCCAGCTTTCCAGTTCAGTACCTTTTACCCATTTATTAAAGGCCCCCAATGCTGGTCCGCAATGTACCTGGAAATCAACTTTATGTTCCGCAATACCTTTCAAGGCAAGATTAGTTGAATATCCGAAATACCAGCGAAAAATAAAAGCCATTTTCTGTTTGGGATTTTTTTCTGCACGTGCAATATCTTCCGCGCTATAATATTTTTTCACATCTTCATAAACGTCCGCAATACTCCGCTTAAAATATCGCTGTTCCAGCTGGTTTTTTGTTTTTTCATCAATTTCCTCAATGGCGTTATAATTACGGTAAAGGTCATACAGTTTGTTGGCCCTGGCCGGGAAAAACACGCCTTTTTTCAACACCTGTACTTTAGCGCCCATTTCAAACATATCGCCTGCCGGTGCGTAATCAGTGTCCTGTACATCAATGTCCTGCAACAGGTCTTTCACTACGTCGCTGGCGCCCGATTCAACAGTACATTGATTAATAGACCCTGTAAGGATAAAGTCCGCCCCCAATATAAACGCCGCTGCCGCCGCTCCGGGAGTACCAATCCCTCCGGCTGCACCTACCCTTACTTTCTTCCGGTAGTTATACCGCTTCATATATTCATCACGTTGGGCAATTATAGCAGGTATCAGTGCAGATGCCACCCCCATGTCGGTATGTCCGCCGGAATCAGCTTCCACACATATATCATCGGCCATCGGTATCTTTTGAGACAACGCCGCCTCTTCCTTGGTAATAGCGTTTTCTTCCAGCAGTTTTTGTACTATTCTTTCCGGAGCAGGACTCAAAAAGCAGGCAGCCACTTCCGGCCGCGATACTTTTGCCATCACCCTGTTATTGGTCTCTATCTGGCCCTGCGGGTTTTGATGCAGTCCTTTAAGCCTGAACCTCACCAGTGCAGGTGTAATTTCCATATACGCCGCCGCCTCAACATTTCTTACCTTATACTTCAGCAAAAGATTCACCGTTTCCTGTTCACGGGACCCGTTCAGCAAATTAAACCCGTAGGACTGCTGCGGACCCAATTCCCGTTGAATATACAGGATCGCATTTTCTATATCCGGTACCTTCAATCCACCAGTACCAAAATACCCCATCATACCGGCTCTCGCCATTTTGACCACCATTTCCTTAGATGCAATACCATGTACCATACCACCGGAAACATATGCATACTTCAGGTTATAATCCTTTTTGTACGCTTCACTGCCCAGCTTTTCTGCCGTTATTAAAACTGCCGGAGGATTGGGTAAAATACCAGGTTCGATATTTACAGTTACTTTTTCCGCCGGAGGGTTGTTTGTTGCTTTTATCACCTGCTGATGGTCCGCTGCTGGCACTTTTTGCTGGTAAGGCGTCTCTTCGGCAACAATTAACGGTTCCGCTTCATTTTTTATTTTCGCTACCATTGCCTTCAATACATTGCCCGGCCCTACTTCCACAAAATTGTTTACACCTTTACCCATTAAGTAACGAACAGATTCCGTCCATTTTACAGAATGCGTAATCTGATCTGACAATAACTGTGCGATCTGGCTGTGTATATAAGGGCGAGCCAAAACATTTGAAATAACCGGTATTTTCATCTCCGAGAATACAAAACGATTGACAAATCCACTGAACTCTTTCCCTGCTTCTGCCATTAAGCGGGAATGAAAAGCACCACTTACATTCAGCAATGCATATAAACTACAACCCGCCTTCTCAAAAATGCTCCGTGCGTTTTCCACATCTCTTTTAGGACCTGAGATAACAATTTGTTTCGGGGAATTTAAATTGGCAATATCTATGGAACGAAGCCCTTCGCTAACCAGCACATCTCTCACCATATCTTCCGTCATTCCCAGCACAGCCGCCATACCACCATCGCGGGCGCCGGCCATCAGATCTCCGCGTTTTTGCACCAGCTGTAATCCTGTTTCAAAATCAACAACGCCTGCAGCAAATAAAGCACAGTATTCACCCAGGCTATGTCCCGCTAAAAAATCAGGCTGCTGGTTTTCTGTCTGCTGTATCTTCAGAAAACTCAGACAATTCACCGCATAAAGCGCCGGTTGCGTATACTGTGTCTTACCCAGTTTATTTTCTGGGTCATTAATACATAAATCTTTCAAGGAATAACCCAAAATATTGCTCGCCTTGTCAGTCAGCTCCCTGAACTCGTCGAACAAAGGCTCTCCCATTCCTTTTTTCTGTGAACCCTGACCAGGAAATACATACGCCAGTTTATCATGGCCATTAGCTTTTGTAGTGAGCATATTAATGTCTTTTTTAAAATTTAGTTTACTTAAATTCTCCATCTCCTTACCAAAAGGACTCATCACCAGGTACACAGATCCCTGCCGGGCCGTCAGCGGATGACGGCGCGTAAAATTCGCAAGCGTGCCGGAAGGCCCCACATCCACAAGATTATAGGTATGATTTGTTTCATAAAGGGTATCCAAAGCAGCATTAAAAAGAATAGGTTTTCTTACAACATCCCAATAATAACTGCCACCTGGAGGTTCCGTTATTATCTTTCCTGTTAAGGATGAAATATATGACAGGGAAGGTTTTTTAAAATTATCCTTCTCTACATATAAATGAAAAGCCCCTGCTGCGGCATCAATATTTGCAGCATGAAACCCATGCGAAACCGGCAGCGCCTGAAAGGAGATCTCCTGCTGCGTAAAATATTTACGCACCGCTTCGCAGCTTTTCTTATTTCCAGCCAGAACAAAATGATTGTCGCTATTGATAGCAGCCAGACTTACCGTTGGGAATATAGCAGCAAGCTTATCATATAACAACGGAGTATCCATTACAGCCAACATCTCCCCTTCCTCACAAAACCGTTGAATACACAAAGCCTGCTGGACCACCAATTCGAGCGCTCTTTCTTTAGTGACCATGCCAGCAAGGGTTGCCGCTGCAAATTCTCCCAAACTCGTACCTATCACGTAATCAGGTTTCACACCCCGGTCTGTCAGCATCATCGCCAGTGCATATTCTACCATAAAAATGGCCGGATGTGTATACACCGTATCAGAAAAATCCTGCCATTTCCCTTTTGTGGTATCGAAAAGAACCGGTATAACAGACGATCCCGTAATACCCTTGTACAACCCGTCCATACTATCTAACCAATACCTGAAGGCAGGCTCTTTTGTATAAAGTTCGCTTCCCATGTGATAATACTGACCTCCCTGCCCGGAAAACATGAATACATTTTTTTCACTCATACATTCACATGTTTGCCATTAATATGTTCAGATATATTATCGTCTGTATTTTTGATACCATGTATAGCAATCGTCCTGGACTTAAAATCACTCAAAAACGATGATACAAGACCACTAAGAGAATATAGATTGCGGCTGAACTCAAAAATGGTTTCATACACCTTTTGTTCAGACAGCATCATCATATGATTGGATGCATCCACATCCATGATATGCAGATTAGGCATTTGTTTTTCCCATTCTTCCCAGTAATTTTTGTGATCTAGTGTAAACTCTGTTGCCCTGATCTTATAAAATGGCTCGAGATTGCCATAAAACAAGCCGCTTTTATTGCGGAAGTAATAACATACAACACCAGCAGGATCCGGCAATTCAGGCACCACATATTTATCAATTTCATATGCCTGTTGTACTTTTACGTTTTGAGCTATCAATGTTTTTAACTGATCTTCTGTCCTGGTCAGTCCCCGCTTTTCCGCGATGGCAATAAGCGCTTTCAGAAACGATTCATCATCAAGTTCTGTATCTACCTCATCTCTATGGATAAGCACCGATGTAAACTTCTCCGGCTCCTGCGTTATTTTGGTTAACAATGATAAATTTACTGCCTGCAAAATAGAGGTCTGCTTATCTACTTTTCCTCTTTTGAGATCGGTCCTGTAAATAGCATCCAGCATCGTCACTGAATTTACCTTTTGCCCCAGTTCCTGCAGTTGCCGGGTAATTTCATAGGCGAGGATACCGCCCATAGAATATCCGCCCAGATCGTACGGGCCTTGAGGTTGTACCGACTGTATGATCTGAATATAATAAGTAGCCATGGCTTCCAGCCCATGCAACGGAGAACGTTTAGTCATCCATCCCCGCGCCTGGATACCGAAAAAGGGCCTTTCAGACGTTTCTGCAATTGCTTTGTAAGACTGTACCCCACCCAGCGCGGCATGCAACCAGAATACCGGCCTTCCCTTAAATTTATTATTCAGGTGGAAAAGTTCAGGGAACTGCGGCCAATCAGTTTTGACAGTCGGTTCATCTGCCAGGTTTTCTTCTGCCATTTGTGGCGCAACACCATTTACTTTTGGCATCACTTGAATAATATCTTCCGTATTGACGCAGTTTTGTAATGTCTCCAGGTCTAATAACGGATGTACAGCAGACTTCAGTTGCTGGAACAGCTCCATCAGCTGAATGGAATCAAAACCATATTGGTCCAATGGTTTTTTGATATTCAATTCTGTTGCCGATAACCCAAGCATATTTGCAATGATATTGGCCACGGTTTTGCCAACAGACTCCTGCGGTCCTGATTCCCGGACCGGCGTAACCGGCGCAGTTACAGCGGGTGCAGGCAACGATACCTTTTTACTGGTCTTATTAAAAGCAACCCAGCATCGGCGCTTTTCAAATGGATAAGCAGGTAACCCGATAAATTGGGCCTTTCTTCCGGCATAAAGCGTGTCCCATGCTATTTTGCCCTGTTGTTGCGTCCAGTAAACAGCCAGTTTTTCCAGGTTGCCTTCTTTCAACAATAACTGGCAAAACAATTCTCCCGTTTTCCCGGAAAAAAGCCGGGTTATTTCGGCTGACTTATCTTCTACATTACCGGTATAAACAGGAGTTGCACTCTTGCTATCCTCTCCGGAGGATTGAAGATAATCCTCCATGACTGTCAATAATTCCTCCATAGAATTTACCACCACAGCCATCCTGCATTCCATTGCTTCTCTCCCTACCTGTAAGGTGTAGGCCAGATCATACATACTGATATTATCTGCCACTTTCAGGTAATTCAGCATGTCAGAGATGATGGCCCGCAGCCTGTCCGGAGTCCGGGCCGAGAATACCATCAAATGTGGAGCGCCCGTTATATGGGTCTCCTGGATAGATTCCTTTTCCGGCGTATATTCTTCGAGTATGACATGAGCATTGGACCCACCAGCGCCGAAAGAGCTAACAGTCGCACGTCTCGGGTATTCCCTTTCAGTGCCGTTTATCCGGACAACCGGTCGTTTCCAGTCTTCCAATTTTTCCTGCAGATAAAAGGGGCTATTCGAAAAATTTATCAAACTGTTCAACGGGGCCGTCATAATAGCGGGAACCAGCTGTTTGTGTTGCAGCTGCAACAACACTTTAGTAAACTGCGAAATACCGGAAGCCGCTTCAGCATGCCCAATATTTGATTTAACAGTACCAATCGGACAAAATCCATTATCCGCCGTAAACTGGCGGAAAGCTTTCCCCAATGCTGTCATCTCGATAGAGTCGCCAATGGGTGCACCATTTGCCGCTGCCTCTACCCAGCTGATTGTGCGGGGATCAATACCTGCTTTACTAAAATTATCTGCAATCAGTTTAGCCTGCGCATTGGGATTAGGAACAGAAAAACCATTTGATTTACCACCATGATTTATCATCGTTGATTTGATCACCCCCAGAATTGTATCACCATCCTGAACAGCATCCTGCAAGGGTTTCAACAAAACAGCACCTACAGCCTCCGCAGGCAGGTATCCATCTCCTTCTGAAAAACTCCTGCTGCTATTGCTGCTGCCAATTAACTGCAACTGACTTAAACCCAGGTATTTTTTAGGATGAATAGAGAGATTTACACCTCCCGCTACCGCCAGGTTACATTCGCCTTTCAGCAAATTATCACACGCCATATGTATGGCAATCAGGGAAGATGAACAAGCTGTGTCAATTGCAACACTGGGGCCCTGTAAATCAAAATAATAAGAAACCCTGTTAGCAATGGAATTGTAGGAGCTCAGCGACAAAGCAGCATCGTTAATATTATCCCCGTCAAATGAATGGTATTGTTTGTACATGGCACCCACATACACGCCCACCTTCGACTGGAACTGCTGTTGTATCCGGCTTCGTGAATAACCGGCGCTTTCAAATAAAGTCCAGACGTTTTGCATAAACAGTCTTTCCTGTGGGTCCATCATTTCGGCTTCCCGTGGAGAAATGTTAAAAAACAACGGATCAAACTGATCTACTCCATCTATGAATCCGCCCCATTTGCTATACGTTTTTCCCGGCTGGTTTCTTTTGGGATCGTAATATTCACTGTGGTCCCATCTCTCTTTCGGCACCTCGGTAATACAATCTTTCCCTGCTTTCAGGTTATCCCAGAAGGCATTGATATCCGCCGCCTGTGGATACTGACCAGTCACCGCAATTACAGCGATGTCCTGATGGTCGGCTTTCACTACTTTTCTTTCCGCGACAACGGCCTCCTTAAAACGATTACCTACAGCCACTACCTGCTTTGCAGCATGCATGACCGGTTGTACAGGTATAACAGCTGCAACAACTGGTACATTAACGCCCATTAATGTTTGTATTTTTTCAGGATGATGCGTTGCAAAATATTCCGCCACCGTACCTATTGTCTGGTATTCAAAAAGTAAAGTTTTAGAAAGAGAGCCAAACACTTTTTCCAGTTCACCGGTAAGTTGTATCGTCATCACTGAGTCAATACCGAACTTTTCAAATGTTGCATCTGCGTCAATCCTGTGTACCGGTAATTTGAGAAGGGTCGACAACAGATTTGTGACGTAACTTTCCATATATTCTTTCGTTCCACCCTGCTGAGCGGCAATCGTTACCACCGGCGGCACGGTTGTTACAGCAGGTTCCTTTTGCTGTTGCTGCCAACCAGCTCTCATTTTTGCCAGGTCCCCTTCCATGACCAGCACCTGCTGTTTATCACTATTCACAATATCATAAAACGCCCGCAATCCGCTGGCCGTTGTCATCGCGTGCATACCGATACTCTCCGCCATCATTTTTGCCGTCTGGGTATCTACCTGCATTCCTCCCGATTCCCACAGCGGCCAGTTACAGGAAATCGTTTTCCCATTGGCCTGCCCTGCTGCCACCAGCGTATTCCGGTAGCCAGCATAACTATCCATAAAAGCATTGGCCATCGCATAATCTCCCTGCCCTACATTGCCCAGCGCCCCCGCTACCGATGAAAACAGTATAAAAAAGTCAAGGGGCTGGTTCCGGCTGTATTCATCCAGCAGCACCGTACCTGTTACTTTCGGAGAAAGTACCATTTCTACTTCTGCCCGGGTTTTCCTCGTCAGGAAATTATCCCGGATAACACCCGCGCTGTGGATGATACCATTTAATCCGCCATAATTTTTTGTGATTGTACCCAACATTTCAGACACCGCTTCCCCGTTGCTGATGTCTACCTGGTAATAGGTCACATTAGCTCCGTTAACGCATAATTCCGCCACCTGCTGACGCCTGGTCTCATCCAGCGCTGAGCGCCCGGCAAGTACCACCTGCGCGTTTTTAGCATAGGCCACTATTTCACGCGCAAACACCTGGCCCAGGCCACCAGCACCTCCAGTTATTAGATATACGCCGCCAGGCTTCCAGGGCTTGTTATCATTGGCTGTCACGGCTAATTCCTCCCAACGTAATACCTCACGGGTAGTGCCGTTATAGCGTACAATGCGTTCCGCCGAACCTGCATTTTCTGCTACTTTACCAGCTATTAACGCCGCATCTGCAACTGATGGCAACTCTATCAGCTGCCACATTATACGGGGATTTTCCTGTTGTGCTGTTTTAAGCAGCCCTGATAGTGCGCCCCATAATTGCCGGGTACTTCCCAAGGTGACAACCAGTTGCACCAGCTGAGTATCGGTACCCTTGTTCTGCAACAACTGCCGGACCGTTTCAAATATCTCCAGCGCAAATGCAGTAAACTGCTTCCCGATACTGGTTTCTCCTGATTGCAGATGCTGACAACGGACATTCCCCAACAGCACCGACACTTGTCTGGCCACCGCATCTTCATTGTCTACCAATATGACCAGCCGTTTGGCGACGGTTGGCACTACAGATGCCAACGCCTGTTGACGCCATTGCGGCTCCATCATCAATACACCTGTGCCTGTATTACCCAATGCACGTGTAGAAAAACCATTCAGCTTAACACATACCGATCCGGTTTCATCACATAAGGTAATATCCAGTTTCCCCATACGGGAAGAGCCCTGACCGTTATCACTGTAACGAACAAACGCCCACATAGACGACACGCAGCTTTTATAAACTTCCAGCTGGTCCAGTGCAAAGGGTAACATGGCACCCATCCCTGCCGGGGATTCGCCGCCCGCACCTAACGCCATCCCTATCGCAGCCTGAAAGCCCGCATCCATCATCCCGGGATGAAGCACAAAACCAGCATCTCCAACAGGCAATTCTAATCGCGCCAACACGGTATCACTACCTTTGTACAAATCCTGTATTCCCTGATGGCCGGGACCATACGCAAGCCCTATCTCACGGAACATTTCATAACATGCGGCAGATGAAAGTATTTTCGTACATCCCGCACTTATTGAAGGCAGGTCTATTGTTGCAGGAGACATGGTCTGCCGCCATACCGCTGTTCCCTGGCTATGTACCATCCGGGTACCCTCAGCGGCTTCACTATATATCTCAAAAGCGATTTCCCCGTCATCTCCCGGCAACAGGCTTACATGCAGTAAACTATCGCTATTAAATGCATAAGGCTGTATCCATACTACATTTTTCAGACAGCAGCTGCTGCCGGCTTCCACTGCTGCGCCCATCGCCTCCGTTACCGCCACCCGGGCCATTTCCAGGTAAGCCACCCCAGGCAGGATACGTACTCCATGTACCTGGTGGTCTTTTAAGAAAAATTCTGTTCCGGTATAACGGGAAGTAAAACGTTGCTCAAAAAAAGTAGAGGTATTGGTATGTAATAACGGGTGTAATACTACTCCTCCCAACAAAGTATGCACCGGCGCAACCTCAAGGGGGCTTTGTTCCGGTATCCAGTAACGCTCCCGTGCAAAGGGATATGTAGGAAGACTCACCTTTTTCACCGTTCCGGATGGATATAAAAGATGCCAGTCCAGATGATATCCTTTCGTCCAAAGCTCCAGTAACTTGCCGTACTTCCCTTTCCGGATCCAGCTGACTACACCCTGGTGAAAATCTTCATCAGTCAACAACCATAAACTCTCTTTATCTTTCTTCAACTGGCCCGTATAGAGATCTTCTATATCTTCTTCCCCGGCTATATATCGTTGTAATTTATCCGTGGCTTCTTCACGGGTGTGCACCAACATACCCATACGCTCTTCCATATCCTCACGGCCTGTTTGCAGCGTATAGGCGATATCCTGCAGCGACTCCCCTGCAGGAGAGGTGAAGTAATGTAATAACCGCTCCGCATAGGCTTTTAAACGTTCTCCCGTACGGGCTGACAAGACCAGCATATATGGGCCAGCTGTGGATGCCGGTGAAGATGACGTAACCCGGTATTCCTCTATCACCAGATGTGCATTCGAGCCTCCGGCGCCAAATGAAGAGATTCCTGCACGCAGCGGACATTCCTCCATACGGCCGTTCTTCTCCAATAATGGCCGCTCCCACGGGGATAGCTCCTGCTGCACCACAAAAGGACTATTGGCAAAATCGATGTTAACGTTCAATACAGCCGAATGTAAAGACGGTACCAGTTGCCGGTGTTTTAGCTGGAGCAGGATTTTTGTCAGCCCCGCTATGCCAGCAGCACTCTCACAATGCCCAATATTGGATTTTGCTGAGCCAATAGCACAAAATTGTTTATCTGACGTAAACTCCCGGAATGCTTTATTTAATCCGGCTATCTCTATCGGATCACCCAGGAAGGTGCCCGTACCATGAGCTTCTATATAGCTGATACTGCGGGGATCAACACCTGACTTTTTGAATGCATGGCTGATCACGCCAGATTGTGCTCCCGGATTGGGCACAGAATAACCATTGGTTTTACCGCCATGATTAACAGCACTGCTTTTGATAACACCGTAGATATGATCTCCGTCGGCAATAGCTTTAGACAATGGTTTTAACAACACCGCTCCTACGCCCTCACCTGGCACATAACCATCTCCTCCTTCCCCAAAACTTTCGCAACGGCCAATACTGGAAACAAATCTTCCCTGACCCAGCATCAGGTATTTATTGGGGTGAACTGAAACATTCACACCGCCTGCTACCGCCGCCTCACAATCTCCCCTGATAATACTCTGGCAAGCCAGGTGAATGGCTGTCAGTGAAGAGGAACACATGGTATCAACAGCCAGGCTGGGGCCATGAAAATTACAGTAGTAAGATACCCGGTTAGCAACCGAGGATGGATTACCAGGGATGGCCAGCGGCCTGCCCTGAATTGTTTCCTGTGCCCCGTATAACTGGTACTCTTCATACATCACGCCCACAAAAACGCCGACATTGCCTTCCAGGCCATTGTTCCGGTTCGCCGCCAGCGTTTCACGGGTATAGCCTGCATCCTCCAGCGTGGCCATCACACACTCCAGGAAAATACGTTCCTGAGGGTCCATTATTTCTGCTTCACGGGGGGAAATATTGAAAAATAAAGGATCAAACTGATCTACCCCCTCTATAAAACCACCCCATTTGCTATACGTTTTTCCAGGTTTATTTTTATCCGCATCATAATATAGACTGTGGTCCCATCTGTCTTTGGGTATCTCCGTAATACAATCCTTTCCTGTTTTCAGGTTGTTCCAGAAGGCTGCTATATCGACTGCCTGGGGATATCTGCCTGCCAGTCCCACGATAGCAATATCCGTCTCTTCTGTTTCCTTCTCCTTCGCAGTATAAATAATGGGATCACCTAAACGACGCTGCTTCCGTTTTATTACTTCCTGCGCGGGGGCAACATTCATCTCTTCCTTAGCAACAATCGCAACCTGTTTGTCTTTCACTCCTGTTAAGGCTTGTAACTGATCAGGGTATGCTGCGATGAAGTATTCGGTTAACGCCTCTATTGTCTGGTATTCAAAAAGTAATGTTTTAGAAAGGGAGCCAAACACTTTTTCCAGCTCATTGGTAAGTTGTATCACCATTACAGAGTCAATCCCAAACTCTTCAAATGCGGCGTCTGCATTGATCCTGTTTGCTGGTAATTTTAATACAGATGACAATAGCTTCTTGAAAAAATTTGTTGCCCGCTCTCCCATTCCATCCTGCTGAGCGGCAATCGTTACCACCGGCCGCACGGTTGTTACAGCAGGTTCCTTTTGCTGTTGCTGCCAACCAGCTCTCATTTTTGCCAGGTCCCCTTCCATGACCAGCACCTGCTGTTTATCACTATTCACAATATCATAAAACGCCCGCAATCCGCTGGCCGTTGTCATCGCGTGCATACCGATACTCTCCGCCATCATTTTTGCCGTCTGGGTATCTACCTGCATTCCTCCCGATTCCCACAGCGGCCAGTTACAGGAAATCGTTTTCCCATTGGCCTGCCCTGCTGCCACCAGCGTATTCCGGTAGCCAGCATAACTATCCATAAAAGCATTGGCCATCGCATAATCTCCCTGCCCTACATTGCCCAGCGCCCCCGCTACCGATGAAAACAGTATAAAAAAGTCAAGGGGCTGGTTCCGGCTGTATTCATCCAGCAGCACCGTACCTGTTACTTTCGGAGAAAGTACCATTTCTACTTCTGCCCGGGTTTTCCTCGTCAGGAAATTATCTCGGATAACACCCGCGCTGTGGATGATACCATTTAATCCGCCATAATTTTTTGTGATTGTACCCAACATTTCAGACACCGCTTCCCCGTTGCTGATGTCTACCTGGTAATAGGTCACATTAGCTCCGTTAACGCATAATTCCGCCACCTGCTGACGCCTGGTCTCATCCAGCGCTGAGCGCCCGGCAAGTACCACCTGCGCGTTTTTAGCATAGGCCACTATTTCACGCGCAAACACCTGGCCCAGGCCACCAGCACCTCCAGTTATTAGATATACGCCGCCAGGCTTCCAGGGCTTGTTATCATTGGCTGTCACGGCTAATTCCTCCCAACGTAATACCTCACGGGTAGTGCCGTTATAGCGTACAATGCGTTCCGCCGAACCTGCATTTTCTGCTACTTTACCAGCTATTAACGCCGCATCTGCAACTGATGGCAACTCTATCAGCTGCCACATTATACGGGGATTTTCCTGTTGTGCTGTTTTAAGCAGCCCTGATAGTGCGCCCCATAATTGCCGGGTACTTCCCAAGGTGACAACCAGTTGCACCAGCTGAGTATCGGTACCCTTGTTCTGCAACAACTGCCGGACCGTTTCAAATATCTCCAGCGCAAATGCAGTAAACTGCTTCCCGATACTGGTTTTCTCCTGATTGCAGATGCTGACAACGGACATTCCCCAACAGCACCGACACTTGTCTGGCCACCGCATCTTCATTGTCTACCAATATGACCAGCCGTTTGGCGACGGTTGGCACTACAGATGCCAACGCCTGTTGACGCCATTGCGGCTCCATCATCAATACACCTGTGCCTGTATTACCCAATGCACGTGTAGAAAAACCATTCAGCTTAACACATACCGATCCGGTTTCATCACATAAGGTAATATCCAGTTTCCCCATACGGGAAGAGCCCTGACCGTTATCACTGTAACGAACAAACGCCCACATAGACGACACGCAGCTTTTATAAACTTCCAGCTGGTCCAGTGCAAAGGGTAACATGGCACCCATCCCTGCCGGGGATTCGCCGCCCGCACCTAACGCCATCCCTATCGCAGCCTGAAAGCCCGCATCCATCATCCCGGGATGAAGCACAAAACCAGCATCTCCAACAGGCAATTCTAATCGCGCCAACACGGTATCACTACCTTTGTACAAATCCTGTATTCCCTGATGGCCGGGACCATACGCAAGCCCTATCTCACGGAACATTTCATAACATGCGGCGGATGAAAGTATTTTCGTACATCCCGCACTTATTGAAGGCAGGTCTATTGTTGCAGGAGACATGGTCTGCCGCCATACCGCTGTTCCCTGGCTATGTACCATCCGGGTACCCTCAGCGGCTTCACTATATATCTCAAAAGCGATTTCCCCGTCATCTCCCGGCAACAGGCTTACATGCAGTAAACTATCGCTATTAAATGCATAAGGCTGTATCCATACTACATTTTTCAGACAGCAGCTGCTGCCGGCTTCCACTGCTGCGCCCATTGCCTCCGTTACCGCCACCCGGGCCATTTCCAGGTAAGCCACCCCAGGCAGGATACGTACTCCATGTACCTGGTGGTCTTTTAAGAAAAATTCTGTTCCGGTATAACGGGAAGTAAAACGTTGCTCAAAAAAAGTAGAGGTATTGGTATGTAATAACGGGTGTAATACCACTCCTCCCAACAAAGTATGCACCGGCGCAATCTCAAGGGGGCTTTGTTCCGGTATCCAGTAACGTTCCCGTGCAAAAGGATACGTAGGGAGACTTATTTTTCCCGGATAATCATCTTTGTATAGCGACGACCAGTTCACCTCAAATCCCAGCGTCCAAAGCTCCGCCAAACGCGTCAGCTGACCGCTACCCAACAATGTTTCCACCAGTTTTTCAGCGGTATCACCAGGATTAATATAATTACTTAACTCTTTAGGCTTTTTTATGCGGCCCGCGTAATAACCATCAACAAGTGTTTGCTCCTGCAGAAATGCTTCCAGCTTTGAAATTAAATCAGATATATCAACAGCTAAGAACACCGCGCGCTCTTCCATTACCTTTCTGCCTACCTGCAACGTATAGGCAACATCATCCAGACTAATTTTTGTGTCTGCAACCCGTTCTTTTCTATCGGCCTTAACAGCAGCATTGCCGTGTGCATAAAATGCAGCAAGTTTTCGCGCCTCATTTTTAACAAGAAACGCCGCCAAAGAGGAAACGGAAGTTCCCACTCCGAGTTCCACCGCGTCAATATTTACCCTGAGTATATCTTCCAGCTCTTTTTTAAGCCTGGAAAGATGAATCGATTCTATACCATATTCGTTCCATTCCTGATCCGGTTCAATCGCCTCTTTCTGAACAGACATTACAGTAGACAACACAGTACTGATAGTATCCCCAATGGCTTTCTCCAGTTGTGGCTGCACCGTCTCTTCTGCCGTATCTGCATTTTTGAGGAACATCAGGAGTTTATATGCATACTCCTGTAGCTGCGTTTTGCTTTTGGCTGACAAGGGGATTACCCGAAGCCCAACATGAGGTACGGAAATGACGTTATAAACATCTTCCGCAGGCACATACTCTTCCAGTATAACATGCGCATTAGAGCCTGTAGCACCAAAAGAACTTACCGCCGCCCGGCGCGGGTATACCTTTTCCTGCCCCTCTTCTTCGATTACAGGGCATTTCCAGTGTTCCGTTTCATGCTGGATATAAAAAGGTGTTTGCGATAACTGCAGGTATGGGTTCACTTCCAGCGAATGAAGAGAAGGTACCAGCGTTTTATGATACAACTGTAATATTACCTTACTTAAGCCACTGATGCCTGCGGCAGATTCCGCATGGCCTATATTTGATTTCACAGAACCGATCGCACAGTATTCCTTGTCTTGTGTATATTGACCATAACTTTTCACCAGCCCCTGAATTTCGATGGGATCTCCCAGGGAGGTACCCGTTCCGTGAGCTTCTACATAACTGATAGTACGGGGGTGAATACCCGCTTTATCCATACAGGCGGAAATCATATCTGCCTGTGCCACCGGACTGGGAACCATCATGCCGCTTACTGTCCCCACGTGGTTGATAGCCGTTCCTTTGATCACCGCATAGACCCGGTCCTTATCTTTCAGCGCCTTACTCAATGGTTTAAGTAATATCGCTCCCACCCCTTCTCCAGATACATAGCCATCGCCTCCTTTTCCGAATGTATGACAGTAGCCATCACTTGAATGCATATCCGCAATACCATAGGTAAGGTATTTATTGGGATGTAACGACAGGTTTACCCCGCCGGCAAGGGCTACTTCACTTTCTCCTCTCCTGATACTTTCCAGTGCCAGGTGAAGCGCCGTAAGCGATGAAGAACAAACGGTATCTATGGCAATACTGGGGCCGTGAAAGTTGCAGAAATAAGATACGCGGTTAGCAATAGGCGCATAATTCAGCGATAAGGGAAATACTAACCCTTTGGCTACCGCTTCCGCCGCTACCAGCGTATAATCTTTATGCATAACCCCCACAAATACACCTACGGCTTGCCGCTTATCGGGGCCACGGGGCGTAACCAGGGTATCGGGCGTATAACCAGCATCTTCCATTGACTCCCAGCATACCTCCAGGAAGACACGTTCCTGCGGGTCCATTATTTCCGCTTCCCGCGGGGAAATACGAAAGAACGGCGCATCAAAAGAATCAGCATGATTGATAAATCCTCCCCATTTGGAAATTTTCTTTCCTGACGGAGAAGAAATCTGCTCATAATTCTCCCAATTCCAGCGTGTTTTAGGCACCTCCGTAATACAATCTTTTCCGTCCAGCAAATTCTGCCAGAATTCAGCGATACTATCTGCACCGGGATAACGTCCGCCAATACCAATCACCGCAATCTCTTCTTCCTGTGGAAGGGCTTCTTTTGTGGCATAGAAAGAAGCAGTTTCTTTTGGTGCGCCTGTTTGCTGTTCAACAGGTGCGGGATCTTTCCCAAACTTATCGGGATAACTCGTCACCAGGTAGGCAGCCAACTCTTTGATCGTAGTGTATTCAAACAATAAAGTAGGCGCCAGCACAATACCTTTACTCGTTTCGATCGCTTTCACTATTTCCAGCAGCCCCGGAGAGTCCAGGCCCATTTCATAATAACCGATATCTATTCCTATATCTTCCGGATCTGTTTTCATCCTGGCCCCCATCAGTCCCCTGATAAATGCTTCACTTTCCGCATAGCTGCCCGATTCACCGGCAGCTCCAGAGGTACCCTGATGACCTGCTGCCGTTTTTCGCGGTGCGGCCGCTGCCCTCGTTTCTTTTCGATCAGGATTGATCAGCCCCGCGCCTCTTACCAGTTTATTAGTAAAGTTTTTTAATTCTCCTACTTTATTCCCGGCCTGATCAAAAAATTCCATCGTCATATAAAGGAGTTCATTTTTTCTTCTGATAGAAGATTTTTGAACCCTCGTAATACAGGTTTTCCAGAACAACTCCGATGCACGGAAAGATTCATAAAACAATGGTAGAAACAATCGTTGCTCATTATCTACCAACACAGCCATCAGATCGGCAGCACCTACTCCACTGGCATCTATCAGGGTAGGATGAAACATAAAACTTTCTCCGGAAGGCATGGCTTCCCGCGGAATAGAAAGATCTATACAGGTATAATTTTCTGCTTTATAAATATTTCCATCTGCCTTCATGAATCCGATATGTATGAGCTCCTGGCTTCTGGAACGTGCGTAGATTTCCTCCAGGTCCACGATCTCAACTGCCTGCTTTTTCATAAACGCAACATCCAGTTTTTCCTCAAACACAACAGGCTCGATACGATGCATTTCTGCCGTAACATATAGCTTTGATTCCTGCTCCCCCGATTTTTTCTGAAGCAGCCCTTCCACCTTTACATTCCACTGCTGTGAACCGGCAGGTGTGCATGCTATAGACAAAAGCACATTGGCATCACCTTCAATTGTAAGCGGATAATGAATAGACAGATTACGTAATTCCAGTTCGTTAAAATGATACTGATGCTTACGGAATAATTGATAAATAAGGTCTATATAGGCAAGTCCAGGTAATAAATCCTGGCCGTAGGCTCTATGATTGGCAATCATAGGGTTCTTTAATGATAGAGTGATTTTTTCTGCAATCATCACAAAAATTTTAGTCTTAGTTATAAGTTTCCCAGATCGTTTTTTCAGTAATAACAGTATTGGTTTTCAATACCTGCTGTGGATGTTGGGGGGTTGTTGTTTGCTGTACTTTTTTTCTGTTTAATGCGGGGGGAGGCAACGGACGTCTGCTGACGTTATGTGCCACCTGCTCCTCCCAGGCAGCCAGTATCAAATGTGCATTGGTACCTCCGTCTGCAAAGCAGTTTAAGGCAGCGATGCCTCCATCCCAATCAGATAGCTGCCTGTTGAAATAAAAAGGAGATGATTGTATGTTGTAATGTTGCATCGCCTGTTCTCCCGACAGGAAAGGCACCTGTTGTTTCTCCATCAACATCAGCACCACCTTAATAAACCCGGCAATGCCTTCTGCACATAATGGATGGCCGATATTGGGTTTCACTGATCCCAATGCACATGGTGCACTCACACCGGAGCGATAAACCGCTTCCATTGCCTTTAGTTCCAGGAGATCCGTTACTTCCGAGCCCGATCCGTTCGTTTCTATATAGCCTATCTCCCCCGGAAGTTTGTTGCTTTGTAACAACGCGCGTGTCATTACTTCTTTTTGTGCCTGTATATTAGGAGTGGCTGGTCCTGCTGTTCTGCCATCATTGTTGATTGCAATTCCTTTAATAACGGCATATATTTTATCTCCGTCACGAACAGCCTGACTCACCTTTTTGAGAATAACCATACCAGCACCTTCTCCCAGCACAATACCGGCAGCACGTTGATCAAATATGTGGAACTTATCATCTTTACTTAAAAGGTTTCGTTGATGGAACATCCGGTGTGCATTATCCGTTCCAAGCAGTCCTACTCCGCCTACCATAGCAGCGGTTATTTCTCCGCTTTGTAATGCCTGTACTGCCAGGTTCATTCCTACAAGGGCTGACGAACAAGCCGTATCAACGACCATACTGGGGCCCCGTAAATCAAAAAACCGGGAGATATTCGTTGCCAGGTAATTCTGGCCCAATGCCACAATCGGGTTTCTCATCTGTAACAAACTATCCTCATCCGGACGGTGTAGACTACGCCCGCCGATGTACACGCCCACAGACTTTCCTTTAATTTCCTGGGCTGTGTAGCCCGCATGATGCCAGACAAACAAGCTTTGCTCCAGCAACAACAATGCTTGCGGGTCCATCGCACTGACATCTTCCGGTGGTATCATAAAATAAGGAGCATCAAAATGACCTATCTCATCAATCAGCCCGGCGTAATATTCATTACTATATCCCCAACGCTCAAATGGGACTGGATTTATAGCCGATTGACCTTTTGAAAGCAACTGCCAGTACCCGGACAGGTCCTTCGCCCCCGGGAATTGGCAGGACAACCCTACTACAGCGATATCTTCCACTACTCCCTGTGACGGTGTGATGTCAGCATTTAGCTGCACAGGTTCTACATCCGCCGCAACATTTTCAACTACTACCGCCCGCGCCTCACTTGCTACAGCGGTATCATTTAGCAATGCAGACAGCGACGCATTGTATTTTCCTATCAGCCATACTGACAAATGTTCTATACTGGAATGCTCCAACAATACGGATGGGTCCAATTGTTCGCCTAATGGTATTTCGATTAGCCGTCGTATCTGCGACAGCAAAACAGAGTCTATCCCATAATCAGGGAAAGGTCGTCTTGTCTCAAAACGGCTCTTGTCAATCTTTAATTCTTTGGTGAATATTTCTGTCAGCCAGTCTACCGTGGATACAAACAGATCTGTTTTTAGCGCAGTAGCTTTTACTGGCTGCACTACCTGTTGCGGTGGGGTTACTTCCGCCACTTCCAACAAACTACCAGGAGCCCATTGCGCTATATTCACCACTGCCGGCATAATCACCGGATGACTCCTGTCCTGCAGAATACGGTCTAACATCTCCAACCCCACACGATTACTGAGTGTATATAACCCCGTTTGCGTATATGATTTGCTTTTTATTTCTCCCATTCCGGTCTCTTTCCAGCTGGGCCATTGAATACTTAACACAGGGAAACCTTCCTGATGGCCATGCGCGAAATAGTCCATATATGCATTGCCCATCGTGTAATCACTTTGACCGGCACCTAATACCGGTATCTGTGATGAGACGGAAGAATACATCACAAAGAACTGTAACGGCTCTTCCCGCAAACATGCATATAATACCTCCAGGCCTTTTACTTTAGCAGACAAGACCGCGTTTATTCCAGCCTGGGTTTTCCTTATAAACGCAGGTGTTTCCACGTCTATAATCCCCGCCGCATGAATTACACCTCCGATCCGGCCATGGCGGCTTTTAACAGCAGTCACCTGCGCAGATACTGCCGCAGCGTCCGTGATGTCTACAGTAAGAATTTCGACCGTAGCTCCCAGCGACTCCAGGTGTTGTATACCTTTTAGCTTCGACGCCTGTGCTCCGTTTGCAGCAATCACACGGGCCCACTCCTCACGTGCTGGCAGCACTTCACGACCGCTTAGTACCAAACGGCGCACACCATAGTGCCGTACAAAATGTTCCGCACACAAATAACCTATCCCCCTGGTACCTCCCGTGATCCATAACACCTCATTTTCTCCGAAAACAATGCTTTTCTCCGCTTTGCTCTTCAGTGTTTGTTCCGTTAAAACACTTGTATAATATTGGCCCTCCCGGCAACAGATTTCAGTATGGCCTCCGGCAAACAGATACGCTGCCGCTATCTGCTCCGCAACTACTGACACCGGCACATCAGACAACACGTCCAGGTGGCAGGAACTTACCTGCCGGTATTCCGCGCCCAGCATGCGGTACAAACCCCCATGCAATGCTCCCGATACCTGAACTTTTTTGTTTCCATACCGCTCCAGGTCAAACGTCACGCCCAGTAAACGGATACCCTCCCGGGATTTCTCTTCTATAAATTGCTGGATAACGGGTAACCAGTGCAGCCCGGGCATTGCCTGCGCTTCGCAGCCGGTAAGGTCAATCAGTCCCTCACTAGTTGCATCCCAGCGGCCAATATCTTCTATGCCAATAACGTCGCTGTTTACCAGCTGAGCGGCCACTGCTGCACCTAATGAACGGGTGGCGGCGGTTACCAGAATCTGTATACGCCCTTTCCTCGCGCGCTGAGAACGGATAGATAAGGGTTGCCAGTTTTTTTCCAAAAAACGAATCTGGTCAGTAGTAGCTGCTTTTGCGGGCGTCGCAAACATATTTAATGTGACATCGTTGTCCCTGTCTTCCGCTACCCAATAACTTTCTTTTGCAAAAGGGTAAGTAGGCAGGTGGATACGCGCCGGGGTATTGGCGCCATATAATCCGGTCCAGTTTATTTCATATCCCTTACAGTATAGATCAGATATTGCATAGATACTGTTGCGGTAGGCAGCAGGAATGTTACGTTCTTGTTCACTTTGCGCCAACAGGACAGCTACCTGTTGCTGTAACGTATCGTCTTTTGTTGTCTCCCATCCAGTAGTCCCTTTAAAAATATTGGAGGCACTGCCCTGTTGTAACAACAACTTCCAGGTATCGATAGCTTCCTGCCGGCTGGCCACCACAATGGCGCAACGGTGACTTAAATGCTGGCGGCCCTGTTGCAGCGTATAACTCAGCTCATGCATGGTTGCCTGGTCCGCTTTGCCGCTTTCCAGGAAAAGGATCATATCGCTGATTTTTTCTTCGAGACAGGCTGCTGTTTTTGCGGATAATGGCAAAAGATAATATGGTAAACTATGTGGTTGTTTCCGCGCAGTACTTCCCTGCGTTTGAACGACCATATGCGCATTGGTGCCACTCATTCCAAAAGCGCTGACTGCGCCCGTCAATGGTTTACCCGCCTGTGGTAACCATGTCCGGTTCTGCTGGTTAACATAAAATGGACTGGATGCCCATTGTATAAAGTCATTCTTTTGTTCAAAGTGCAGGCTTGCCGGGATAGTGTTATGCTGCATCGCCTGCACCAGGTTGATAAGGCTGACCAGGCCCGAAGCAGCAAATGTGTGCCCAAAATTTGTTTTGGCTGAAGTAAGCGCACAGTAAGATTGTTTGTCCGTGTATTTTTTAAACGCATCATTCAACGCGTTCACCTCCACGGGATCTCCCAGCTTTGTTCCCGTCCCATGTGCTACTACATAGGCTATTTCTTCAGGGTTTATATTACTTCTATCATATACTTCTTTCAGGAGACTGGCTTGCGAAAGTCCGCTGGGAGCCGTAATACCATTGGTTTTACCATCATAATTGATACCACTGCCCCTGATAACGGCATACACCGGATCTCCATCTTCCAGCGCACGGGAAAGACGCTTCAGCACCACCGCAACTACCGCCTCACCTGGCACCATACCATTTGCCCGTTTATCAAACACAAAACATTTGCCGTCTTCTGATAACATCCCAGCCCTGCTCATGCCGACATATGACATGGGTGTAAGCATCAGGTTTACGCCGGCAGCAATAGCCGTATCACATTCTTTATTACGTAGGCTTTGGCAGGCCTGATGCGCGGCCACCAGTCCAGACGAGCAGGCCGTATTAATCGCTATTACAGGGCCATCCAGGTTCAAAAAATACGACAACCGGGATGCCAGCACCCCGTCATGATTGGACGTGATATTCCCGTTTTTAAGCGCTAACGCCTGATAATCGCCTTGCTCTACCCCTACAAACACACCTACTTTTCCGGACTTCAGCTGCGTGGCGCCATAACCGGCATCTTCCAACGCTTTCCAGGACTCCTGTAATAACAAACGCTGACGGGGGTCCATCGTTTCCGCCTCCCGTGGCGATATCTCAAAAAATAAAGGATCAAACTCTTTTACACCAGGTATGCAACCGCACCATTTAGTGTTGATCTTTCCCGGATCACTAACGGTATCTCCGAAAAATGACTGCCAGTCAAATCTGTCGGCAGGTATTTCATCCACAACGGTTTTACCACCGGATAAAATATCCCACATCTCCTCTACGTTACGGGCGTCCGGGAAACGGCCGCTAATACCGATGATAGCAATGGGCTCCTGACCTGTATCCAGTGAATGTACCGGCCAACCTTGCCGGTTGACAGGCGCCGGGGATGGCGGAACCGGAAGCGAAACTTTTTTATTTTCCCCTGATCTTTGTTGCACCGCCGTCACTTCCCCGCGATAAAACAATGTCATCAGTCCAGTGTGCTCTTTCATGAAATACTCACCCAGCTTATTCAGTGTGGTATATCCAAAAAACAAGGCAGGCGTTATCTCCAGCTCATAATGCTTACTGAGCGATGTAGCCAGTTTAGTCAGGCTGACAGAATCATATCCCATATCCACCAGGTTCTCTTCCGGGTCGATTTTTTGGGGAGATAATTTTAGTATATCACCTATTTGCTCACGCAGGTCCAGCGTTACACAGGCCGTTACTGAGAGTCCTTTCATCTCCGGCCTGCGCCCTTTGCCCGCAGCAACCACTGTTACCTCTTCTGTTAATATATCTTCCGAAGCCTCTTCCAGGCCCAGAAAACGATGTACCCGGTCCGGATTACCATTTATTACCAGTACCTGTTCTTTCCCCGATGACAAAATCCCCTCCAGCAGCTCAAATCCTTCCTTGATCTCCAGAAAATTTTGTCCGCTTGATTTGAGGTACATCTCCACCTGGACTTTTTCCTTTACACCCATACCTCCATCTCTCCATAAAGGCCAGTTGATAGCAACAGTTTGTCCATGCCGTTTGCCGGCAGCAACCAGGCTGTTACGGTATGCCGCATATTCCATCTGAAAACGGTTGCCCACCGCATAGTCACAGGTACCAAAATCTCCCAGGATAGCTGACGATGACGAAAAATAACATACAAAGTCAAGGACTTCCTGCTCTAACAATTCATCCAATACCACAGTACCCCTGATCTTTGGATGAACCACCTCCATAAAAGAACGGAAATCCTTATCCGCAATACTACCACCGCCTTCAATACCAGCAGCATGCAACACCCCGTTTAACGGCCCCAATACTTCGCAGGCAGCCTTTATGCCTGCCTGCATGGATGCACGGTCACACACATCCCCAACAATATATATTACCCGGCTGCCTGATGATTCCAGTTCCTTTATCACAGCTTGTTTCCCTGCATCCAGGGCTGAACGGCCCGTGAGGATCAGACGAGCCTTATACTTTTCAGATAAGTAACCTGCCAGCAAATGACCCAGGCCACCAAAACCGCCCGTAATCAGATACACCCCACCCGTCTTAAACACCGGCTCTCCGGATAATAAAGAGGAGGGGCCTATTTTTTTTATATAACGGGTACCGCCGCGATATAAAACGCTGCCCGTTTGTTCCCATTCCTGTAATATATGCTGCACCGTTACACCTACAGGCAACCGATCTGCCTCATACAATACAGACAAACGCAGGCCTGGCATTACAAATCCCAGCGACCGCTCAAAACCTATCAATGAGCAAGCATGGACAGCTGCCAGCTCTCCTGCCAGGCTCGCACCTAATACCAGACGCACATCCCTGCCCTTCAGCGCCTGGATGAGATAAACGATGGACGCCAAATCTGATGCTACCTCCCACATATATATCACCCCATCTATATCACCCTGTGTGCTATAAATGCTCTCCATTAACTGAGCGTAACTTCCTTTATCATCTGCCGGAATACTGTAATGACGGGCACTCTGCTGACAATAGCTATTCCCTGCGGATACAAACACTACTACGGCGCCTGCTACCTGACCAGATAACGCCTGTTCAAAAGCCACCTGCTCCGCCTCCCCGTTAAGGAAACATAATAGCCGCCTGATAGTTTTGCCTCCGGCTACTGTTTTTAATATCGCAGGCGCCCAGTTTTCTTCAAAAGTGAGCACTTCGTGCGTAGCAGTATTCACTGCCTTCTCCGTCGCTGCCTGAAGACACACGCCTGTGATCCGGGCGCTCAGTACTTTTTCCTCCGTAAACAGGTCTATATCAAAACTATCGCCGGTATGATTGCCTATCCGCGCTATCATACGGCTGCTCATCTTATCAAATATCTCTACAGCCGATAAAGATCCCACAGTGGCCAAAGCGGCATTTGCTGCAGCTGCTTCCGGCCATAACAAACACGCCTCTACGCAACTTTCCAATACCACAGGATGCAGTATCCACGGATCTGTTGCAGATAATATTCCCTCCGGAATATCAATACCCGCAAATGCATGCATGGCTGTTGTGATAACCCAATCCAGTCCCTGTCCGGCACGAGTCTTTCTGCCTAACACCGCCAGCTTTTCATAACACTGCTGTTTATTAAGTGGTGCCTGAGCTGGCAGCGACAGGACTTCCGCACGCCGCTCAACAGTGGCAAACGTTGCGGCCACACCGCTCATACACAACTCCTGTTCAGTAGTAGCTGCGGTGATGCCATATATCTCGTAAGCCAATTCTCCTCCGGCTAACGGATACAAACGGATATCCAACTGTGTTTTTTCCGTTAGCGCGCAAGGGGTAACCGCCATGTCTTTTAGCTGTATGCCGGTCTGCGACAAATCTATACCAGTGGCCTGTGCCACAGCACTTGCTGCCATCTCTGTTAAAGCCGCCACACCGGCTGTCATACCTTCCTCATGGCCACTCTCACGATTAAAATAACTGCTGAACCGCAGGCCAGCAATATCTGATGTATTTTTATGCAACAAGGGATGAAGCACTTCCCTGCTGTAATTTGTATGATTATCCTTTATTGTATCATTGACAACCGGTACCCAATACCGTTCCTTTGCAAAAGGATAAGTAGGCAGGCTGACACGTTGTGGTTTTGCAGCCTTATAAAATAACTTCCAGTCAATAGAAAACCCTTGCGCCCAGAGTTCTGCCAGCTTTTCAACCTTATTTCTATCTATCCATTTTTGGATCAGTTCCCCGGCATCTTCATCATTAGTCAGAAAATGCAAAGACTCCCTGTTCTTTTTAGCGTTTCCCCGCCAACAGTTGGATATATCTTTTTGACCCTGTGAAAAAGCTTCCAGCGAAGCAATCAACTCCTCCATTGTTGCCGCAACAAAAGCAATCCTTTCCGGCATGGCTTCCCTACCTACCTGCAATGTATAGGCAAGTGATGTCAGGGATATTGGGGACGCTGTTTCCACATTATCCGATACCTCTTTCTTAGTCGATGAAAAAGAGTATTTAAGGAAATCCAATACCTTTAAAACATATTCTTGCAGGCGTTCTTCATTTTTGGCCGACAGCGGAATTAACCGGAGTATATCCTTACCTGGAGTAATATTATGATGAGTATTTTCCGTGGCTATATACTCCTCGAGTATAACATGTGCATTAGAGCCCGTAGCACCAAAAGAACTTACTGCAGCCCGGCGCGGGTATACTTTTTTCTGCCCCTCTTCTTCAACTACAGGACATTTCCAGTGTTCCGTTTCATGCTGGATATAAAAGGGTGTCTGCGATAACTGCAGGTATGGATTCACTTCCAGCGAATGAAGAGAAGGTACCAGCGTTTTATGGTACAACTGCAATATTACCTTACTGATGCCACTGATACCTGCTGCAGATTCTGCATGACCTATATTTGATTTTACAGAACCTATCGCACAGTATTCCTTGTCTTGTGTATATTGCCCATAACTTTTCACCAGCCCCTGAATTTCGATGGGATCTCCCAGGGAGGTACCCGTTCCGTGGGCCTCTACATAACTGATAGTGCGCGGATGGATACCCGTTTTTTCCATACATGCAGAGATCATATTGGCCTGTGCAACCGGACTGGGTACCATAAGACCGCTGACGGTTCCCACATGATTAATGACACTGCCCTTAATAACAGCGTAGATGTGGTCTTTATCCTTTAGGGCTTTGCTTAATGGTTTGAGCAGGATAGTTCCTACCCCCTCTCCCGACACATAACCATCCCCTCCTTTTCCGAAGGTATGACAGTACCCATCACTTGAATGCATATCGGACATACCATAGGAGAGATATTTATGGGGATGCAATGATAAGTTCACTCCACCGGCGAGTGCCACCTCACATTCTCCTCTCCTGATGCTTTCCAGTGCCAGGTGAAGTGCCGTGAGCGACGAGGAACAAACAGTATCTATTGCCATACTGGGCCCGTGAAAATTGCAGAAATAAGATACACGGTTAGCAATAGGCGCATAATTCAGCGATAAGGGAAATACTAACCCTTTGGCCACCGCTTCTGCCGCTACCAGCGTATAATCTTTATGCATCACCCCCACAAATACACCAACAGCCTGTCGTTTGTCAGGTCCCTGTGGCGCCACCAACGTATCAGGGGTATAACCGGCATCCTCAATTGCTTCCCAGCAAACTTCCAGAAAAACACGCTCCTGTGGATCCATTATTTCCGCCTCCCGCGGGGAAATCCGAAAGAATTGCGCATCAAAACAATCAGCATGATTTATAAATCCACCCCACCTGGAAATCTTTTTTCCCGATGGAGTAGTCATCTCTTCATAATTCTCCCAATTCCAACGTGTCTTAGGTATCTCTGTAATACAGTCTTTCCCGTCCAATAAATTCTGCCAGAACTCCGCAATACTATCAGCACCGGGATAACGTCCGCCAATACCAATGACCGCGATCTCCTCCGCTACCAGAACAACTTCCCGCACATCTTCTGTTTGTTTTGAAACAACAGGATGAATAATACGCTCTGTCATTGGAGTGACAGGCATACCAGCTGGTTCTTCCTTCAACTGATGGAATGCTGCCGGATAATGTTCCAGGAGATGGGCTGATAATAAAGGAATAGACGGATATTCAAACAACAAAACGGGTGACAGCGATACATTCAATTTCTTTTCAACATCCTGAATAACCGCCAGCAGCGAAGCAGAACCTAATCCCATTTCATAATACCCTGCCTGTATATCTATTATTTCAGCAGGTACCGCAAGATGACGCGCAATTAAATTCTTCAAAAATTTCTCCACAGATAACAATCCGTTGGAGGTATTAACAGCCGCTGTTTCCTCCTTTTCACCAGGTATAACAACCGTTTTCGGCCCCATATCAATATGTTGTGGATGCCGGATCAACTTAGAAGCAAACTTCTTCAGTTCGCCGATTTTCACACCCGTCGCATTAAAAAAATCGATGGTCACATAAAGCAACTCGTTTAACCGTTGCACGGTAGATGCCTGTATTCTGGCCATGACCCGCCTATCAAAAAGATGGGACGCCTTAAAAGATTCAAAATAAAGCGGGAGATACAATTGCTGTTCATCCGGCCATAAAGCAGCCATCAGTTCAGACGCACCAATAGCGCTGCCATCAATAAGAGCAGGATGGAACATTAAACTGTCTTCTTCCTCAGCCGGCCACGCTGCCGAAATGTCTATATAATGGGCTTCTTTATCTACATAAATATCTCCATGCGCTTTCATCAATCCCGTATGACACAAATCCTGATCATGACACTGTTGGTATATTTTATCGAGATTTACAACGGCAGCCTGTTTGATAATATCCAACTGTACCTGCTCATCAAAATCAACCAGGGGCACCTGGTGCATCTCCGCTGTTACATAACATATTGTATTAGCAACCGACACGTCATCAGCATGCGCTGTACCTTCTATCGTAATTTGCCATTGACAGCGGCTACTATCTTCCGTACATCTCACTTCCAGGGCAACAGGCAATGCTTCAGTCACCGTCAACGGATGATGAATAACTACATTTCTAAGCTCCAACGAATCGAAACTATAACCATGTTCCCTGAAAACCTGGTATAACATATCTATATACGCCAGCCCCGGCAACATTTCCTTCCCATAAACCTTATGATTACAGATAACCGGATGATTGATATCAATAATAAATTGCTCCTTCATTATACCTGTTAGATTATTTGTTTCCAGAATTTATTTTTCTTTCCTGCAGTGTTGTTTTTATGATGTAACCCACTGTGATTATGTCCGGAAATGGCAGGTTGATTTCCCTGCAAACCGGATCTCATATTATAGCGGCGAAGTATGGGAACAGGCAATGGCGTGCGGCGTTTGGCATGTCCTGTCAACAGTTGCTCATCTGCGGCAGCTATAATGACATGTGCATTGGTACCTCCATCTGCGAAACAATTCAATGCTGCAATATTTCCTTTCCAATCCTGAAGTTCCCGGTTAAAGTAAAATGGAGTAGCTGACAGATCATAATGTGCTAATCCCTGCTGACCGGATAAAAAGGGCGCCTGCTGTTGATGCATCAGCATCAGCACCACCTTGATAAAACCGGCTATTCCTTCCGCACATAACGGATGGCCTATGTTGGGTTTTATTGAGCCCAGGCCACAGGCAGCAGTGCCTCCATATACGGCGGATATGGCCTTCAGTTCCAGCAGGTCAGTCACTTCCGAACCGGAACCATTGGCCTCTATATAACTGATGTCGCTGGCAGCGATGCCACTACGCAACAATGCGCGACTCATTACTTCTTTCTGTGCCTGCATATTGGGTGTAGCAGGACCTGCCGTTCTCCCATCATTATTGATCGCAATACCTTTGATGACAGCATAAATTTCATCGCCATCTTTCACTGCCTGACTTACCCGTTTGAGGATAACCGTACCGGCACCTTCTCCCAGTACTACGCCACCGGCACGCTGGTCAAAGATGTGGAAATGCCCATCGCTGCTTAACAGATTGCGCTGAGCAAATATCCGGTGGGCGTTATCCGTATCCAGCAATCCTACTCCTCCTACTAACGCCGCTTCTATTTCTCCGCTCTGCAATGCCTGCACCGCCAGGTTCATGCCTACCAGGGCTGATGAACACGCAGTATCCACCACCAGGGCAGGACCCCGTAAATCAAAAAAGCGGGAGATATTAGTTGCTAAATAATTGGGGCCTACCGCCATGATCGGGTTTTTGGCTTCCTGTAAAAGCTCGTCAGACGGACGGTGTTGGCTACGGCCTCCGATGTATACCCCAATTGGTTTTCCTTTGATGTCTGCCAAGGTATAACCCGCATGATGCCATGCAAACAAACTCTCTTCCAGCAACAACAAAGCCTGTGGGTCCATCGCCCTTGCATCTTCAGGAGATATCATAAAATAGGCCCCATCGAAGTAGCCCATCTTATCTATTAACCCTGCCACATGATCACTCTTATATCCCCAGCGTTCATAGGGCACTCCTGAAATTGCAGACCGTCCTTCAGACAACAAACGCCAGTAAGCGGCAAGGTTATCAGCTCCCGGAAAACGGCAGGATAAACCGACTACTGCAATCGCTTCTTCCTGCAACGGCTGCACTGAGGCAACAGAGACAGCAGCAGGCAAGGATACTACCGGCGCTTCCGCTAACTCCTGCAATGGCTGCATTGAAGCAACAGAGACAGCAGCAGGCAAGGATTCTACCGGCGCTTCCGCTAACTGCTCCATTGCTACCGGTTCTGGTGTTGTTAACAACGCTGACAGGGAGGCTGAATATTTCTTTTCCAGCCAACGTGACAACTCCTCTACACTGCTGTATTCCATTAATACAGAAGGGTCCAGTTGTTCGCCTAATTGTTTATTTATTTGTCCGAGAATTTGGGATAACAACACGGAGTCTACTCCGTAGTCGGGGAACGACCGGCTTATTTCAAAACGGCTCTTCTCTATTTTTAACTCGCGGGTAAATAATTCTGTTAGCCAATCTATTGTTGGCGTAATCTGGTCCGTTTTAACAACGGTTGTATTTTTTACCGCTACCGCCGTGGCTGCGGCTTCCCGGATCTGTGGTTTTACAGTAGCTACTTCCAGCAAACTACCAGGTGACCATTGCGATACATTCACAATCGCCGGCATAATCACAGGATGACTACCGTCAGCCAGGATATCATCCAGCAATGACAAACCAGCATCATTACTCAGACTCAGTAATCCCGTCTGTGCATATACGTTATTCTTTATCTCTCCCATCCCTGTCTCTTTCCAGCTGGGCCATTGAATACTTAACACAGGGAAACCTTCCTGATGGCCCTGCGCGAAGTAATCCATATAAGCATTGCCCATCGTGTAGTCACTTTGACCGGCACCTAATACCGGTATCTGTGATGAGACGGAAGAATACATCACAAAGAACTGTAACGGCTCCTCCCGCAAACATCCATATAATACCTCCAGGCCTTTTACTTTAGCAGACAAGACCGCGTTTATTCCAGCCTGGGTTTTCCTTATAAATGCAGGCGTTTCCGCGTCTATGATACCAGCCGCATGGATTACGCCACCGATCCGGCCATGGCGGCTTTTAACAGCCATCACCTGCGCAGATACTGCCGCAGCGTCCGTGATGTCTACAGTAAGAATTTCGACCGTAGCTCCCAGCGACTCCAGGTGTTGTATACCTTTTAGCTTCGACGCCTGTGCTCCGTTTGCCGCAATCACACGGGCCCACTCCTCACGTGCTGGCAGCACTTCACGACCACTTAGTACCAACCGGCGCACACCATAGTGCCGTACAAAATGTTCCGCACACAAATAACCTATCCCCCTGGTACCTCCTGTGATCCATAACACCTCATTTTCTCCGAAAACAATGCTCTTCTCCGCTTTGCTTTTCAGTGTTTGTTCCGTTAAAACACTTGTATAATATTGGCCCTCCCGGACACTGATTTCAGTATGGCCTCCGGCAAACAGATACGCTGCCGCTATCTGCTCCGCAACTACTGACACCGGCACTTCAGACAACACGTCCAGGTGGCAGGAACTTACCTGCCGGTATTCCGCGCCCAGCATGCGGTACAAACCCCCATGCAATGCTCCCGATACCTGAACTTTTTTGTTTCCATAACGCTCCAGGTCAAACGTCACGCCCAGTAAACGGATACCCTCCCGGGATTTTTCTTCTATATATTGCTGGATAACAGGTAACCAGTGCAGCCCTCGCATTTCCTGCGCTTCGCAGCCGGTAAGGTCAATCAGTCCCTCACTAGTTGCATCCCAGCGGCCAATATCTTCTATGCCGATAACGTCGCTGTTTACCAGCTGAGCGGCCACCGCTGCGCCTAATGAACGGGTGGCGGCGGTTACCAGGATCTGTATACGCCCTTTTCTCGCGCGCTGAGAACGGACAGACAAGGGTTGCCAGCTTTTCGTTAAAAAACGCGGCTCCCCGGTAGCAGCAATAACAGGGGCAGCTACCGTAGTTCCTTTCTTACTGAACCAGTAACGTTCCCGTGCAAAGGGATATGTAGGAAGACTCACCTTCTTCGCCATTCCGGATGGATATAAAAGATGCCAGTCCAGATGATATCCTTTCGTCCACAGCTCCAGTAACTTGCCGTACTTCCCTTTCCGGATCCAGCTGACTACACCCTGGTGAAAATCTTCATCAGTCAACAACCATAAACTCTCTTTATCTTTCTTCAACTGGCCCGTATAGAGATCTTCTATATCTTCTTCCCCGGCTATATATCGTTGTAATTTATCCGTGGCTTCTTCACGGGTGTGCACCAACATACCCATACGCTCTTCCATATCCTCACGGCCTGTTTGCAGCGTATAGGCGATATCCTGCAGCGACTCCCCTGACGGAGAGGTGAAGTAATGTAATAACCGCTCCGCATAGGCTTTTAAACGTTCTCCCGTACGGGCTGACAAGACCAGCATATATGGGCCGGCTGTGGATGCCGGTGAAGATGGCGTAACCCGGTATTCTTCTATCACCAGATGTGCATTTGAGCCTCCGGCGCCAAAAGAAGAGATTCCTGCACGCAGCGGGCATTCCTCCATACGGCCGTTCTTCTCCAATAAGGGCCGCTCCCACGGGGACAGCTCTTGCTGCACCACAAAAGGACTATTGCCAAAATCGATGTTAACGTTCAATACAGCCGAATGTAAAGACGGTACCAGTTGCCGGTGTTTTAGCTGGAGCAGGATTTTTGTCAGCCCCGCTATACCCGCAGCGCTCTCACAATGCCCAATATTGGATTTTGCTGAGCCGATGGCGCAAAATTGCTTATCTGACGTAAACTCCCGGAATGCTTTATTTAATCCGGCTATCTCTATCGGATCACCCAGGAAGGTGCCGGTACCATGAGCTTCTATATAGCTGATACTGCGGGGATCAACACCTGACTTTTTGAATGCATGGCTGATCACGCCAGATTGTGCTCCCGGATTGGGCACAGAATAACCATTGGTTTTACCGCCATGATTAACAGCACTGCCTTTGATAACACCGTAGATATGATCTCCGTCGGCAATAGCTTTAGACAATGGTTTTAACAACACCGCTCCTACGCCCTCCCCTGGCACATAACCATCTCCTCCTTCCCCAAAACTTTCGCAACGGCCAATACTGGAAACAAATCTTCCCTGACCCAGCATCAGGTATTTATTGGGGTGAACTGAAACATTCACACCGCCTGCTACCGCCGCCTCACAATCTCCCCTGATAATACTCTGGCAAGCCAGGTGAATGGCTGTCAGTGAAGAAGAACACATGGTATCAACAGCCAGGCTGGGACCATGAAAATTACAATAGTAAGATACCCGGTTAGCAACCGAGGATGGATTACCAGGGATGGCCAGCGGCCTGCCCTGAATTGTTTCCTGTGCCCCGTATAACTGGTACTCTTCATACATCACGCCCACAAAAACGCCGACATTGCCTTCCAGGCCATTGTTCCGGTTCGCCGCCAGCGTTTCACGGGTATAGCCTGCATCCTCCAGCGTGGCCATCACGCACTCCAGGAAAATACGTTCCTGAGGGTCCATTATTTCTGCTTCACGGGGGGAAATATTGAAAAATAAAGGATCAAACTGATCTACCCCCTCTATAAAACCACCCCATTTGCTATACGTTTTTCCAGGTTTATTTTTATCCGCATCATAATATAGACTGTGGTCCCATCTGTCTTTGGGTATCTCCGTAATACAATCCTTTCCTGTTTTCAGGTTGTTCCAGAAGGCTACTATATCAACTGCCTGGGGATATCTGCCTGCCAGTCCCACGATAGCAATATCCGTCTCTTCTGTTTCCTTCTCCTTCGCAGTATAATTAACGGGAGCACCTAAACGACGCTGCTTCCGTTTTATTACTTCCGGCGCGGTGGCAACATTCATTTCTTCGTTAGCAACAATCGCAACTGGTCTTTCTTTCGCCCCTGTTAAGCCTTGTAACTGATCCGGATATTGTTCTTTAAAATATCCCGCTATCGCTTCTATTGTCTGATATTCAAAAAACAACGTTCTCGACAAAGGGCCAAACACCTTCTCCAGCTCTCCCGTGAGTTTCAACACCATGAAAGAATCAATTCCATACTTCTCCATGGGCGCATGCTCATCCATTTCGTGGACAGACAGTTTCAATATCGCAGACAATAATTTCTTAAAATAAAGAATCGCTTTTTCAGTATCCGGTTTTGCCGTTGTAAGAGGCACTGTAGTCTCATGGAGCGGTATTTTTTCCTGTTGCACATTTGTAGTCTCACGGGGCTGTATTTTTTCCTGCTGCATATTTGAAAGGCTTATAGCAGCCTCCCGGATGGACCTGTATTCAAAGAAAGTTTTAGCTGATACTTCAATATGCAATACCGCCTGTAATTGATCGACAACGGTACCTATTAACACACGTTCTAATCCATACTCCAAAAATTCCGCGTCCGTATCAATCTCAGTGATGGGCACCTTCAATAGTTCTGCCACCTCATTCACCAAAAATGATAGTATTTTTTGTTGTCTTTTTTCTGTGGAAACGTTATCAGGAAGCGACTGCCCTGGTGCCACAGCAACAATCATGGCACGCGTAAACGTTGACATTATCCTGGTGACATCCCCCTCCAACACGACTACCTGATCATGATCCCCCGCCAGTATTTCATATAATGTGCGTATACCCGTGCTTGTTTGCAAAGGCTGCATACCCGTTTTTTCTGTCTGCAACTGTATCGTTGCTGCTGACAGCTGCATCCCGCCTTCTTTCCATAACGGCCAGTTAACTGAAACCGTACGGCCGCTGCAGATGCCTTTGCCCGCCAATTCATTGCGGTAAACAGCATAACGGTCCATGAAAGCATTACCCATCGCATAATCCGCCTGCCCCGCATTGCCCAGTACACCCGATACAGAAGAAAACAACACAAAAAGGTCCAGCTTCATTGCCCGGCTGCAGACATCCAGGTTCACCAGACCACTAACTTTCGCAGACAACACTTCCGATAACTCCGCTGCCGTTTTTTTAATAATAAAACTGTCGCGCAATACCCCCGCACCATGCAGGATGCCCGTCAGCCCTCCGTACAAAGACCGGATGGTGTTCATTAGCTGCTCACATGCTGCGCGATCACTGATATCTGCCGGTATATACGTTACCGTTCCCTGGGACTGCAGCGACTCCAATTCCTGCTGCTTTTCCCTGCCCAGGACAGAACGCCCGTTCAGCACTATTTTTACATCTTTACAAACACTCAGTATTTCTTTCGCAAAAAGTAATCCTACTCCGCCCATTCCTCCGGTGATCAGGTATACTCCTCCTTCCTTCCACGGAGCCATAGCATTATCCCGCGCGGATAATTCCTTCCATGACATTACTTCCGCCTGATTGCTGATGAAGCGGATATCATGAGCAGGTAAATACATGCTTTCTTTCAGCTGAGCTGCCAGCGTTGCCACCGGGACAGCAGTTGGTACAGCTATCAATTGCTCCTTCAGCAACGGATACTCCTGCCGGGCCGTCTTCAGCAAGCCAGACAAGGCCTGGAACAAAGCAGTTGCTCCTTCTCCGCATACTGCCAGCTGTACCAGTATTGGATCTTTTGTTGATGTTGTCTTTAATAATTTTTGTATTTGCGTAAACACCGTTGTTGCCATACCCGTAAATCCTTCCGCCGCACCTGCTGATGGAATCGATAATAAAGTACAGGCAACACCCGGTAAATACGAGGAGAGATCCGTAAAATCATTGTCTGCTGTATGGCAAACGATCACCTGATGTAATGCCGCTGCCGTATCTGCTGCCGGAGCTACCGACGTATCTGCCACCGGAGCTACCGACGTATCTGCTGCCGGAGCTACCGCCGTATCTGCTGCCGGAGCTACCGCCGTATCTGCCACCGGAGCTACTGCCGCCTTCCATTCGGGCACCAGCAACAACCTGCCCGGCCCCGCAGCCGCCTGAACCCCTTCTCTATCAAACACCCGGGAGGAATAACCTTTTAATGCTACGCATACTTTACCCGTTTCATCACAAACCGTGATGTCCAGTTTCTGTATTTTATCAGCTGCTCCGCTACCTTCACTATAGCGAATCAGGGCCCACATATCCGAACTGCACGGACCATATACTGCTACTTCCTGCAAAGCAAAAGGCAACATCGGTTTGGCGGGAATAGCGGTACCTTCCATGATCAGACCGATGGAAGACTGTAACGCTCCATCCAGCATACCCGGATGCAACGTGTAGGGAGCCGTACCTGTTGATCTTAGTTTTGCCAGCACCATCTGATCGCCGACATATATCTCTTTTATCGTCTGGTGCCCGGGACCATAATTAAGGCCTACCTGCCGGAATGATTCATAACAAACAGCAGAGGACAACAACCCTTGATCACAGGCAATACGCAAACCTTCAATATCCAGTACCGGAGGCGTCTCCGGCAATCCCGCCACCACTGTTCCCTGGCTATGTATCACCGGTTCTCCTGCCTCATCTTCACTATGTATTTCATAGCCTATCTGCCCATTATCTTCTTCGAAAACGCTGATATGCACTTCTTTTCCGCCAGGACCTGCCATCACTGGGCGTAACCATACTACATTTTCCAGCCGTACTCCAACGGCATCTTCCGCTCCAAGTGCCTGTACAACAGCCTCCCGGGCCATTTCAAGGTAGGCCACGCCTGGCAGCATACGATGGCCCTGCACAAGATGGTCTGCCAGGAAAAATTCATTCCCCGTAAAAAACGAGCTGAAACGTTGTTCAGATAACGTAGAGGTATTACGGTGAACAAGCGGATGAAGAGTACTTTGTGTGCCTGTTACAGGCAACGTATTGTTAGCTGGTATCCAGTAACGTTCACGGGAGAAAGGATAAGCTGGCAGGTTGATACGGCGGGGCAGGGCGCCATCATATAACCGTGTCCAGTCAAAAACAAAGCCTTTCACCCAAAGGTCCAGCAGCTTATCATACTTCATTTTAGCCACCCATGCACTAATAGTGGCCGCCATATCCTCATCGCCCGCATAGTCGTTAAATGATGCCTTCCCACGTTTTACCTGGCCCGTAAATACGTCCGCCAACCCTTTGGCGCCGGACAGATAACCACTTAGCTTTTGAACCAGGTCTTCCGCGGAAACGGCTATAATACCCAAACGTTCATCCATCGCATCTCTTCCCACCTGCAGGGTATATGCTATCTCTGACAACCGGGTATCATACTCCCTGTTATCCTTCAACAGTGCCAATAGCTGTGCAGCCCTTTCTTTCAGGCGCTGTTCGTTTTTAGCGGACAGAATAAATACGCCGGCCTGCCGGTTATTAATTTGAAAAGTAGAAGTGTCTGTGGCGCCAATATATTCTTCAATTACTACATGCGCATTAGAACCTCCAAAACCAAAAGAACTCACGCCTGCACGACGGGGAATTTCTTTTCCACGAGCATCTACCAGTCTGTTCCATACACGGTTTTCCTGCACTACATAAAAAGGAGTATCCTGGAGTTGTATAAAAGGGTTAATAGTATCGCAATGAAGCGTTTTAACCAGTGTTTTATGCTGTAGTTGCAATATCACTTTCATTACGCCGGAAATGCCCGCAGCCAGTTCTGTATGCCCTATATTCGTTTTAATAGACCCCAGACCACAATGCGGAACTGCTTTGTCATTAATTCCCGCGGCCTGGTACAGTTCTTTAAATGCGCCCTTCAATGCATTTATTTCAATAGGGTCTCCCAGCTCAGTGCCGGTACCGTGCGCTTCTATATAACTAACGGTGTCCGGAGAGATGCCCGCCTTTGTATACACCGCTTTCAGCAATTCCATTTGTGCTTTAGGATTAGGAGCGGTAAGTGAATTAGCTCTTCCCCCGTGGTTTTCAGCGGTACTTCTAATGATTCCATAAATATGGTCATTGTCTTTCTCTGCGGCACTAAGTCTTTTTAAGAAGATCATCCCGACAGCCTCACTTCTTACATATCCATTTGCCTTACTGGAAAAAGTTTTACATCTTCCATCTTCACACAACATGCCCGCCTTGTTAAAACTTATATGCGCCTCGGGTGTAAGAATGGTATTGATACCACCTACTACCGCCATATCGCAGGAGCCTGCGTTAATAGCCTCCATCGCCCTGTGAATAGCTATCAAAGAGCTGGAGCAGGCGGTTTCTATCGGTTCGCTGGGGCCGTGAAAATTTAGAAAGTAACTCATCCTGTTAGGCCCTACGGAAGGCGCCATACCTGTAGAAGAATATCCTTCAATGGGAATATTGGCCTGCGAAATCATGGTATTATAACCACTGCATGCAGTAGCGACAAAAATACCGGTTTTAGACCCTGATAAGCTTTGAGCGGCATAACCGGCATCTTCTATGGCCTTCCATACATACATCATCAGCAATCGTTGCTGGGGGTCCATAAATTCTGCTTCCCTGGGAGAGATACCAAAAAAGAGCGGGTCAAATTCCTCCATTCCTTCAATAAATCCACCCCATTTGATATTTGTTTTATTTGATTCATTTAATGGATTCCCATAATATTCCTTCCAATCCCACCTGCCTAATGGAATTTCTCCGATACAATCTTTTCCTTTATAAAGATTCTCCCACAGTTCCTGTACATTATCTGCCATAGGAAACCTGCCACTAATACCGATGATAGCCAATGGCTCCGGCCCTTCCTTTCTTGCAGGAGGCTCGGGGTGCCGGGAAACAAAATACTGTTTGCGTTTTCCTGTTTGAAAACTGGTAGGTTCCTTAGTCGCCGCTACTTCATCAACAATATCCACCCGCTCATCCTGCACAACTAATTTTGCAGCAAAAACAGTAGTATGTTCTTTCTCCAGATAAGCGGACAGCTCGTCCAGTGTAGAATATTCAAAAAATACAGCTGGTGTAATACCCAGGTCATATTCATGGTTAAGCCTATTCGCCAGTTGGGTAAAACTAATGGAATCAAAACCATACTCACTCAATTCTGCGTTGCCTTCAATATTTTCTTCATCCACTTTTAACAACACAGATACCAATTGTATCAATATCTTTTTCACTTCCTGCTGCAAACCAGCTTTAATCAACGCTTCAGTGACAACAGGAACAGGCTGCTTTTTAGGTGAAGTTGTACCTAGAAAAACAGGCATTACTTTTTCTTTTATCTTCCGGATATTGCCTTCCAACACGACTACCTGATCATGATCCCCCGCCAGTATTTCATATAATGTGCGTATACCCGTGCTTGTTTGCAAAGGCTGCATACCCGTTGTTTCTGTCTGCAACTGTATCGTTGCTGCTGACAGCTGCATCCCGCCTTCTTTCCATAACGGCCAGTTAACTGAAACCATACGGCCGCTGCAGATGCCTTTGCCCGCCAATTCATTGCGGTACACAGCATAACGGTCCATGAAAGCATTACCCATCGCATAATCCGCCTGCCCCGCATTGCCCAGTACACCCGATACAGAAGAAAACAACACAAAAAGGTCCAGCTCCATTGCCCGGCTGCAGACATCCAGGTTCACCAGACCACTAACTTTCGCAGACAACACTTCCGATAACTCCGCTGCCGTTTTTTTAATAATAAAACTGTCGCGCAATACCCCCGCACCATGCAGGATGCCCGTCAGCCCTCCGTACAAAGACCGGATGTTGTCCATTAGCTGCTCACATGCTGCGCGATCACTGATATCTGCCGGTATATACGTTACCGTTCCCTGGGACTGCAGCGACTCCAATTCCTGCTGCTTTTCCCTGCCCAGGACAGAACGCCCGTTCAGCACTATTTTTACATCTTTACAAACACTCAGTATTTCTTTCGCAAAAAGTAATCCTACTCCGCCCATTCCTCCGGTGATCAGGTATACTCCTCCTTCCTTCCACGGAGCCATAGCATTATCCCGCGCGGATAATTCCTTCCATGACATTACTTCCGCCTGATTGCTGATGAAGCGGATATCATGAGCAGGTAAATACATGCTTTCTTTCAGCTGCGCTGCCAGTGTTGCCACCGGGACAGCAGTTGGTACAGCTATCAATTGCTCCTTCAGCAACGGATACTCCTGCCGGGCCGTCTTCAGCAAGCCAGACAAGGCCTGGAACAAAGCAGCTGCTCCTTCTCCGCATACTGCCAGCTGTACCAGTATTGGATCTTTTGTTGATGTTGTCTTTAATAATTTTTGTATATGCGTAAACACCGTTATTGCCATACCCGTAAATCCTTCCGCCGCACCTGCTGATGGAATGGATAATAAACTACAGGCAACACCCGGTAAATACGAGGAGAGATCCGTAAAATCATTGTCTGCTGTATGGCAAACGATCACCTGATGTAATGCCGCTGCCGTATCTGCTGCCAGAGCTACCGACGTATCTGCTGCCGGAGCTACCGCCGCTTTCCATTCGGGCACCAGCAACAACCTGCCCGGCCCCGCAGCCGCAGCCGCCTGAACCCCTTCTCTATCAAACACCCGGGAGGAATAACCTTTTAATGCTACGCATACTTTACCCGTTTCATCACAAACCGTGATGTCCAGTTTCTGTATTTTATCAGCTGCTCCGCTACCTTCACTATAGCGAATCAGGGCCCACATATCCGAACTGCACGGACCATATACTGCTACTTCCTGCAAAGCAAAAGGCAACATCGGTTTGGCGGGAATAGCGGTACCTTCCATGATCAGACCGATGGAAGACTGTAACGCTCCATCCAGCATACCCGGATGCAACGTGTAGGGAGCCGTACCTGTTGATCTTAGTTTTGCCAGCACCATCTGATCGCCGACATATATCTCTTTTATCGTCTGGTGCCCGGGACCATAATTAAGGCCTACCTGCCGGAATGATTCATAACAAACAGCAGAGGACAACAACCCTTGATCACAGGCAATACGCAAACCTTCAATATCCAGTACCGGAGGCGTCTCCGGCAATCCCGCCACCACTGTTCCCTGGCTATGTATCACCGGTTCTCCTGCCTCATCTTCACTATGTATTTCATAGCCTATCTGCCCATTATCTTCTTCGAAAACGCTGATATGCACTTCTTTTCCGCCAGGACCTGCCATCACCGGACGTGACCATACTACATTTCTCAACCGTACACCAACGGCATCTTCCGCTCCAAGTGCCTGTACAACAGCCTCCCGGGCCATTTCAAGGTAGGCAACACCAGGCAGCATACGATGGCCCTGCACAAGATGGTCTGCCAGGAAAAATTCATTCCCCGTAAAAAACGAGCTGAAACGTTGTTCAGATAACGTAGAGGTATTACGGTGAACAAGCGGATGAAGAGTACTTTGTGTGCCTGTTACAGGCAACGTATTGTTAGCTGGTATCCAGTAACGTTCACGGGAGAAAGGATAAGCAGGCAGGCTGATACGGCGGGGCAGGGCGCCATCGTATAACCGTGTCCAGTCAAAAACAAAGCCCTTCACCCAAAGGTCCAGCAGCTTATCATACTTCATTTTAGCCACCCATGCACTAATAGTGGCCGCCATATCCTCATCGCCCGCATAGCCGTTAAATGATGCCTTCCCACGTTTTACCTGGCCCGTAAATACGTCCGCCAACCCTTTGGCGCCGGACAGATAACCACTTAGCTTTTGAACCAGGTCTTCCGCGGAAACGGCTATAATGCCCAAACGTTCATCCATCGCATCTCTTCCCACCTGCAGGGTATATGCTATCTCTGACAGCCGGGTATCATATTCCCTGTTATCCTTCAACAGCGTCAATAGCTGTGCAGCCCTTTCTTTCAGGCGCTGTTCGTTTTTAGCGGACAGAATAAATACGCCGGCCTGCCGGTTATTAATTTGAAAAGTGGAAGCATCTGTGGTATCAATATATTCCTCGATAATGACATGGGCATTAGAACCTCCCGCGCCAAAAGATGAAATCCCCGCTATCCTTGGATACTCCCTGGTAATGCCGTCTATTTCTATCACTGGCCGTTCCCAGCTTGTCAATTCCTGCGCAACGACAAACGGTGTTTTTGAAAAATTAATATCCGGGTTTAATACAGCGGCATGCAAACTGGGAGCAATCTGTTTTGCTTTCATTTGCAATAGTACCTTTGACAATCCCGCTATGCCGGCAGCCGCTTCCAGATGGCCTATATTGGACTTTGCCGCCCCCAGCATACAAAACTGATTTTCGCCGGTATCTTTTCTGAAAGCCTGCTCAAGGCCTGTTACTTCAATGGGATCGCCCAGTGCGGTTCCCGTGCCATGTGCTTCTATATAACTAATTGTTCTGGCATTAATACCTGCCCGCTCTATGGCCGAACGAATAAGCTGCCCCTGCGCTACCGGGCTAGGCACCGTATAACCATTTGTTTTCCCACCATGATTGATGGCAGAGCCCTTGATAATACCATAAATATGATCACCATCTGCCTCTGCCTTCGACAACCGCTTTAACAACACCGCTCCTACACCTTCTCCTGGAACAAAACCATTGCCGTTGTTACCAAAACTTTTGCATTTACCATCTACCGATAGCATTTGCTGGGAGCACAATGCTACATAACAGGCGGGATGCAGATAAAGATTAACGGCGCCAGCTATAGCTATTTCACATTCATTGTCAAGAATATGCCGGCAAGCTTCATGAATAGCGGTAAGGGAAGAAGAACACATGGTATCAACCGGCATACTCGGCCCTTTAAAACCCAAAAGGTAAGAAACACGATTTGCAACAGACCCGAAAGAGGTATGCGGAAATACAATATTTCCCGCCCTCCATTGGTCAGGCCCATACAAATCGTACCCTGTTTTGGTAACACCCGCAAATACACCAACATTTGACTGGTACATGGTTTCCAGTTGTTCCCTGGTATAACCGGCATCTTCCAATACGTTCCAACACGACTGAATAAACAATCTTTCCTGCGGATCAATATTCATAGCCTCTTTAGGCGATATATTAAAAAACAACGGATCAAAATCGGCGTACCCTTCCAAAAACCCGCCCCATTTGCTGTAGCTCATATTAGTAAGGGCGGCATCCTGTTTGTTTTCATTAAAAAAACCATCCAGCGACCAACGATCCTTTGGTATTTCAGTAATACAATCTTTACCAGATTTTAAATTTTCCCAGTAAGCTTTCATATCCGCAGCTCCCGGATAACGCCCACTTAAACCTATAATCGCAATTTGTTCCTTCAGTTGTTCTTTTTCACGAACAACGTTTTTTGCCTTTTTCTTAGCAAAAGATGTCAGCACGGAAAAGTTTTTCTCTTCCCGCTGATCATTGGCCGGAGCTGGCTGAACACGATCGTTTTTGTTATTCAATCCCGTCCAGATGATACATTGATGGGAATATGCCGTTACCAGGTATTCCGACAATAACTGCAGGCTATTATATTCAAAAAACAATGTCTTCGATAATTCACTGAATATGGTGGCCAGTTTCTTATTCAACTGGTTAATCATGAGTGAATCTATTCCATAATGTTCCAGCGGAGCGCGCGCGTCAATAATGTCCTGGTCCAGTTTTCCGACTTCGGCAAAAAGCGCGGTCAGCTGACTTAATGTTTTTTCCCGGAGCAATGCCTGATCTATTGTTTCACCAGGTATTTCCACCTGGCCAATATGAGATTTCATAATTGTTGAAATAAATTGTTTGCGTATAGCAATTACATCTCCTTCCAATACCATTACCTGTTCGGAGGCAGCCGTCAGCACACGGTATAATGCCTCGATACCAGTGGCATTTTTTAATGGTATAATACCGGTAGTTTCCTGTAGAAATTGAATACTATGCGGGTCCATCTGCATCCCACCCTGTTCCCATAAAGGCCAGTTAACGGTTATTGTTCTGCCTTTCCTGATCCCTTCCCGCACAAGATGGTTGCGGTAAACCGCATACCTGTCCATAAAAGCATTGGCAGTAGCATAGTCTGCCTGCCCTATATTGCCTAACAATCCGGAAATAGAGGAGAACAACACAATAAAATCGAGCGGCATTGCAGCCGTGGCTTCGTCCAAATGAACAAGCCCCCTCACCTTGGCAGACATTACCTCCTGAAATTCCGCTACTGATTTTTTAATAATGAAATTATCACGGTTCACGCCTGCCACATGCAGAATACCGGTTAATCCCCCATATATTTTGCTGATCTTCTCTATTAACAACTCAGTATCTGTACGGCTGGTTATATCTGACTGTATATACACTACCTCACCAAGCAACTCCAGCGCCGACAACTGCTGTTGTTTATCTGCATCAGGGTGTGAACGCCCCGTGAGTACGACCTTTGCATTTGTACCTGCTTCCAGGATTTCTTTTGCTACAATGAGCCCCAGTCCTCCCATTCCGCCTGTAATAAGGTATACACCTCCTTTTTTCCAGGGAATCGTCCTTTTATCATTAACCACCAGGTTATCCCATGAAAGCACCTGTGGCCTGTTTCCTTCAAAACGGATTTCATTTGCTTCCAGAGACATCGCTTGCCGGATCTTTGTTGCTATTACGACCGGCACATCCGCTGAGGCCACCGTTATTACCTGCCCTTTCAAACGTGGATTTTCCAGCTGCGCCGTCTTTAACAACCCAGACAATCCTGATACAACCGCCGTCGTTGCATCGTTGCGCAGTACTATCTGCAACAATACCTTGCTGTTCGATTTCTCCTGCAGGATCTGCCTGACTTCATTAAAAACAGTGATGACATAGTCTTCATACTGCGAGGCCATTTGTAATGCGGTCGATCTCAGTGTCCGGCATTCAGCCCCTTCCAGTTCCGCTTCGACAGCACTGCAGCATAACTCTTCCCCTTCACAAAACAATATCAGCTGTTTATCATGGGCAGCAGCGATATCATCAGCATTTTCAATAGTCTTCCAATATGATTGAAGCAATAATAAGCTCCCCGTGTAATCTGAAATTTCTTGCCTTTTCATCCTAAATCTTCATTTGATTAATAAACAATTCGTAATTACCCGGATTATTGCAACTGGGCTATCAGACCATTCATACGAAGACTTACGCCTCCCTCTTCATCACACAAAGAGATATTAAGATGCAGCGTTGTATGCTGTTCTTTAAATTGAAGTAAAGCCCACATAGGTTTTTTATTTGCCTCAAATATTTCAAGTGACTGTAATGAAACCGGCAAGAGATCGCCGATTTTGTTATCGATGCCCTTTATCGATATAGCTGCGGATTGCAGTACTCTATGTATTAAAACAGGGTCCACAATAAAGGGATGTCGTGCCGTTCCGGAAATACCCCGTTGTGAAAGATCAATCAACAGCTTATCTGCTGATTTCCGTTCCCACTCCTCTTTTATTTCCCGGAGCGGAATAACAGGAGCTCCAGCAGATTTAAAGGAAGATGCATACCCCTGGCAAAACACTACCGGATCTTCCGGATCTTTTTCATTCGTTTGGTAAACTTCGAATCCCATGATACCATCAGGTTCTTCGAACAGGGCAGTGTGTAACCGCATCGGCAAAGCCTTCATTGATAGCGGCCAGGCCCATTCCACCTGTGACAGCTGTATGCCATTCCTGTTGTTATCCGCAGCCATGACAGCCCCATTTGTTGCCGCAGCCCGCGCCATTTCCAGGTAAGCCAATCCCGGGAAAAACTGATCAGCGACTGTAGCACCATCATATTTCAACCATGTCTCCATGGCGCTGAAATCAGTTGTAAACCGCAGTTGCGACAGATCGGAAGTATTTTGATGCAATAATGGATGGATTACGTTTGTTTCTGTTAGCTTATTTTCATCCGCCGTTACCCAATAGTTTTCTCTTGAGAATGGATAAGTAGGCAGATGGACACGTGCCGGGGTATTGGCGCCATACAATCCGGTCCAGTTTATATCATATCCCTTACAGTATAGATCAGATAATATATAGACACTGTTGCGGTAAGCTGCGGGAACAGTACGTTCCAGTTCACTTTGCGCCAGCAGCGCAGCTACCTGTTGTTGCAACCTGTCATCTTTTGTTGTCTCCCATCCGGTAGCTCCTTTAAAAATATTGGCCGCGCTTCCCTGTTGCAACAACAACTTCCAGGTATCGATAGCTTCCTGCCGGTTAGCGACCACAATAACGCAACGGTGGTTGAAATGCTGTCGCCCCTGCTGCAACGTATAACTCAGCTCATTCATGGTTACCGGATCCGCTTTGCCACTTTCCAGGAAAACAACCATATCGCTGATTTTTTCTTCAAGGCATGCAGCTGTTTTTGCGGATAACGGCAGAAGATAATACGGTAAATTCTGTGGCTGCTGCCGCACAGCACCTTCCTGCGCCTGAACTACCATATGCGCATTGGTGCCACTCATACCAAAAGCGCTGACTGCGCCCATGAGCGGCTTACCCGCCCGTGGTAACCATGTCTGGTTCTGCTGGTTAACGTAAAATGGACTGGATGTCCACTGTATGTAGTCGTTCTTCTGTTCAAAATGCAGGCTCGCCGGAATGGTGTTATGACGCATTGCCTGTACCAGGTTGACAAGGCTTACCAGGCCCGAAGCGGCCAAAGTATGTCCAAAATTTGTTTTGGCAGAAGTAAGTGCACAGTAAGATTGTTGGTCGGTATATTTCTTAAACGCGTCATTCAATGCGTTCACTTCCACGGGGTCTCCCAGTTTGGTTCCCGTTCCGTGTGTCACCACATATGTTATTTCTTCAGGGTTTATTTTATTCCTGTCATAAATTTCTTTCAGCAGACTGGCTTGCGCTATTCCGCTGGGAGCCGTAATACCATTGGTTTTACCATCATAATTGATACCACTGCCCCTGATAACGCCATACACCGGATCGCCATCTTCCAGCGCACGGGAAAGACGCTTCAGCACCACCGCCACCACGGCCTCACCAGGCACGATACCGTTTGCCCGTTTATCAAACACAAAACATTTGCCATCCTCAGATAACATACCAGCCTTGCTCATACCAACATGCGACATCGGCGTAAGAATAAGGCTTACGCCGGCAGCAATAGCCGTATCGCACTCCGTACTTCTCAGGCTCTGACACGCCTGGTGCGCCGCCACCAATCCGGATGAACAAGCCGTATTGATAGCCACCACAGGGCCATCCAGGTTCAAAAAATACGATATCCGGGCTGCCAGTATTGCATCGTGATTGGACGTTATTAAAGCATCTCCACCAGTTATCAGCTGATAATCGCCTTGCTCCACGCCTACAAACACACCTACTTTCCCGGCCTTCAGCTGTGTGGCGCCATAACCGGCATCTTCCAGCGCTTTCCAGGATTCCTGCAATAACAAACGCTGACGGGGGTCCATCGTTTCTGCCTCCCGTGGCGATATCTCAAAAAATAAAGGATCAAACTCTTTTACACCAGGTATATTACCGCACCATATAGCATTGATTTCTTCGGTATTATTAACAGCATCTCCCCCAAATGACTGCCAGTCGAATCTGTCGGCAGGTATTTTTCCCACGGCGGTTTTACCACCGGATAAAATATCCCACATCTCATCTACGTTACGGGCATCCGGAAAACGGCCGCTGATACCGATGATAGCAATGGGCTCCGGACCTGTACCCGGTGAATGTACCGGCCAGCCTTGCCGGTTGACAGGCGCCGGGGATGGCGGAAAAGGTTGTCGTTTTGTTTCAGCCAGCCTTTGTTGAGTATTTATCACCTCCCCGCGATAAAATAACGTCATTTGTTCTGTGTGCTCTTTCATGAAATAATCACACAGTCTATTCAACGTTGCATATCCAAAAAACAGGGCGGGTGTTATCTCCAGCTCATAATGCTTACTGAGTGATGTAGCCAGTTTAGTCAGGCTGATAGAATCATATCCCATATCCACCAGGTTCTCTTCCGGGTCGATTTTTTGGGGAGATAATTTTAGTATATCACCTATTTGCTCACGCAGGTCCAGTGTTACACAGGCCGTTACTGAGAGTCCTTTCATCTCCGGCCTGCGCCCTTTGCCCGCAGCAACCACTGTTACCTCTTCTGTTAATATATCTTCCGAAGCCTCTTCCAGGCCCAGAAAACGATGTACCCGGTCCGGATTACCATTTATTACCAGTACCTGTTCTTTACCGGATGACAAGATCCGCTCCAGCAGCTGCAATCCTTCGCTGATCTCCAGAAAATTTTGTCCGCTTGATTTGAGGTACATCTCGGCAGCTGATTTGTCATTTGCTCCCATACCTCCATCTCTCCATGCCGGCCAATTGATAGCAACGGTTTGTCCATGCCGTTTGCCGGCGGCCACCAGGCTGTTACGGTATGCCGCATATTCCATCTGGAAACGGTTGCCCACCGCATAGTCACAGGTACCAAAATCTCCCAGGATAGCTGACGATGACGAAAAATAACATACAAAGTCAAGGACTTCCTGCTCCAACAATTCATCCAATACCACAGTACCCCTGATCTTTGGATGAACCACCTCCATAAAAGAACGGAAATCCTTATCCGCAATACTACCACCGCCTTCAATACCAGCAGCATGCAACACCCCGTTTAACGGCCCCAATACTTCGCAGGAGGCCTTTAGGCCTGCCTTCATGGCTTCACGATCGCACACATCCCCAACAATATATATTACGCGGCTGCCTGATGATTCCAGCTCCTTTATGACAGCATGTTTCCGTGCATCCAGGGCTGAACGTCCAGTGAGGATCAAACGGGCCTTATACTTTTCAGATAAGTAACCTGCCAGTAAAAGACCCAGGCCACCAAAACCGCCCGTAATCAGATACACGCCACCCGTCCTAAATACCGGCTGGCCGGATAATAAAGAGGAGGGGCTTATTTTTTTTATGTAACGGGTACCGCCGCGATATAAAACGCTGCCTGTTTGTTCCCATTCCTGTAATATATGCTGCACCGTTACACCTACCGGCAACCGATCTGCCTCATACAATACAGACAAACGCAGGCCTGGCATTACAAATCCCAGCGACCGCTCAAAACCTATCAATGAGCAAGCATGGACAGCTGCCAGGTCTCCTGCCAGGCTCGCACCTAATACCAAACGCACATCCCTGCCCTTCAGCGCCTGGATGAGATAAACGATGGACGCCAAATCTGATGCCGCCTCCCACATATATATCACCCCATCTATATCTCCCTGTGTGCTATAAATGTTTTCCAGTAATTGAGTGTAACTTCCCCTATCATCTGCCGGCATACTGTAATGATGGGCACTCTGCTGACAATAGCTATTCCCCGCGGACACAAACTCCACAGCGGCGCCACTAACCTGACCGGATAAGGCCTGTTCAAAAGCTGCCTGCTCCGCCTCCCCGTTAAGGAAACATAACAACCTCCTGATAGTTTTGCCTCCGGCTACTGTTTTTAATATCGCCGGCTCCCAGTTTTCTTCAAAAGTGAGCACTTCGTGTGTAGCAGTATTAACTGCTTTTTTCGTCGCTGCCTGAAGACACACACCCATTATCCGTGCGCTCAGTACTTTTTCCTCCGTAAACAGGTCTATATCAAAACTATTGCCTGTATTATTGGCTATCCGCGCTATCATACGGCTGCCCATCTTATCAAATATCTCTACGGCCGATACGGATACCACAGTGGCCAAAGCGGCGTTATCTGTAGCTGCTTCTTGCCATAACAAACACGCCTCTACGCAACTTTCCAATACAGCAGAATGCAGCATCCACGGACCAGATAATATTCCCTCCGGAGCATGAATACCCGCAAATGCTTGCATGGCTGTTGTTATAACCCAATCCAGTCCCTGTCCGGCACTGTCCTTCCTGCCCAACGCCGCCAGCTTTTCATAACACTCCTGTTTGTTAAGCGGTTCCTGAGCTGGCAGCGACAGGACTTCCGCACGCCGCTCAACAGTGGCAAACGTTGCGGCCACACCGCTCATACACAACTCCTGTTCAGTAGTAGCTGCGGTGACACCATATATCTCGTAAGCCAATTCTCCTCCAGCTAACGGATACAAACGGATATCCAACTGTGTTTTTTCCGTCAACCCGCAAGGGGTAACAGCCATGTCTTTTAGCTGTATGCCGGTCTGCGACCAATCTATACCAGTGGCCTGTGCCACAGCACTTACGGCCATCTCTGTTAAAACGGCCACACCGGCTGTCATACCTTCCTCATGGCCACTCTCACGATTAAAATAACTGCTGAACCGCAGGCCAGCAATATCTGATGTATTTTTATGCAACAAGGGATGAAGCACTTCCCTGCCGTAGTTTGTATTATTATCTTTTACCGTGACAGACATTACCGGCACCCAATAAGGGTCCATAATAAAGGGATAAGTAGGCAGGCTCATTCTCCCGGGCCTGGATACTTTGTATAACAGGTCCCATTCAACAGCAAAGCCTCCAGCCCATAATTCAGCGATCCTATCAAACTTTTTCCTTTCTATCCATTTCTCCATCAGTTCCCTGGCATCTTCCTCATTTTTGATTAACTGCCCGGAGCCCGCAGCTGACTTGCCCTCTCCCGTAAACCAACGCGGAGCCGTTTCATTCCCTGCCACAAACTGCCTGAGTTGCGTCAACAGATCGGAAGCTTCTTCCACTAAAAAAGCGACGCGATAATCCATCACCACTCTTCCCACTTGCAGTGTATACGCAAAATCCGGCAAACTGAATTCCTCTTTTCTGCCCACAGCTACTTCATCAGCACAACGCTGACCCATTACATCTGCAACAAGATCGCCGATTGTAAAAAACTGTGTTACGTCTTTAACAGCCAACATTACGCCCCATCTGTCATTAATGTCATGAAGCAGGCGGGAAATACGAAAAGCATCCATGCCCAGTTCACTCAGGTCCTGATCCGCGCCGATACTGCTATTGTCCACTCCTGTAGCCTGCGCTACCATGGCTTGTATACCATCCCTTAACAGTACAGGATCAAGCTGATCGTTGTTACATTTTTTGGCAACAAACCAGTAAATCAATGAGGCATATGCCAATAATCTTTCTTTGTTTCTGGCAGACAGCGGAATAATATAAGTACGGTCATTACCTTGCCCCCTATCCAGACTGCCGGATAGTGGCGTAAATGCTTCCAGAATAGCATGGGCATTGGTTCCTCCCAGACCGAATGCACTTAATGCAGCTCTTTCCGGAATACCCCTTTGCGCCGGTTTTATAGCTTTATCCGCTACATAGAACGGAGAGTTAACAAAATCAATGTCCCTATTAGCATTAGTGAAATTAATGGTGGGAGGAATATAACGATGCTGTAATCCCAATGCCAGCTTTATGAAACCCGCAAGTCCCGCTGCTGTATCAAGGTGTCCTATGTTCGTTTTTACAGATCCAATACCACAGAACTGTTTTTTATCTGTATAGGTTTCATATACTTCGCTCAATGCCGCCAGCTCGATAGGATCACCCAATTTAGTGCCGGTACCATGCGCTTCCACGTAGATAATGGATGCAGGATCAATTTTAGTAGTTTCTAAAACGTTTTTAATGACAGCTGCCTGTCCCTTCACGCTGGGCGCATAAAACCCAACTTTATCAGCACCATCATTGTTAAGGGCTATTCCCCGGAGTAAAGAATATATGTGATCTCCATCATTTACAGCGTCCACCGCCCTTTTCAGGAAAACAACGGCGGCTCCTTCTCCGGCAACCATTCCATCTGCAGCGGCATCAAATGTTTTACAATGACCATCACTTGAAAAATTCAAGCCATGCTGATGTATATATCCGGCCATGTCAGTGGCAAAAATAGTGGCGCCGCCTACTAATGCATGTTTTATCTCCCCGTTTCTCAAATGCTGATAAGCAGTATGCAATGCCACCAGGGAAGAGGAACAGTTGGCATGTACAAATAAACTGGGACCTTTTAATCCAAGCTTATAGGAAATCATTGTAGGAATAGTACCACCTTGCGCCAACAGCAGCGAAACATATTCATCTGAGTCCTCCATTATCCTGGCAGGCCCGGTAGTTGTTGCCGGTAATAATCCCTGGTACATATTATTGCTGCCAGACATAAATACGCCGGTATCTGTTACTTCCTTTATATGGTATCCAGCATCTTCTACAGCACTCCATGAATGCAGCAAAAGATGCCTCAACTGCGGGTCCATCAATGCTGCATCCTTAGGTGAAATATTAAAAAACGCAGGATCAAACCCGGCTTTATTCGTTATTGGAGACTGAACCGCCACCAGATCAGGGTGATGGATAGTTTTATGATCAATGCCAAGTGCCGACAATTCTTCAGCCGATAAGAACCGAAGACTTTCATTTCCCGCACATAGGTTTTCCCAAAATGTTATTTTATTATCAGCTCCGGGAAAGCTGCACGACATTCCGATAATAGCAACACTATCTTTATAATAATCAGGGAGCGCCTCATTTTGCTGTTGTGCTGAAAACTCCGCCGGTTTTTCCTGCTCCCCTCTTTCTATCTCCCGATCGGCCAGAGGGTTATGCGCTGAAAGATGTTGGCTGATTTCGCGGATATTACTATACCTGAATAGCGTAGTTGGCGTAAACTCGCAATGTAGTTCCTTACTGATTCTTTCGGCTAATATTACAGCTGAAATAGAATCTCCGCCGGCCTCAAAGAAACCGTCTTCCATGCCTATCTGCGTCGTTTTCAGGATATCCTGCCATATGGCCAATATCTTCTTCTCCAGGCCCGATTGCGGCGCCGGTTGTGTAGCCGGTTTATTTACTTTTAATTTTCTGCCGGCTAAAGCCTTTCTGTCAATTTTTCCGTTAACAGTTAAAGGAATGGAGGTTAATTTTATAAATACATGAGGCACCATATATTCAGGCAGTCCGGCCAACAAATGCGTCCGTAATTCCTGTGCTATATTATCACTGACTTCCGCAACCGGGTCCGCTGTATAATAAGCTATCAGCTGGTTATTCCCCTGCTGATTATTGACCACGACTACACTGTTTTGAATACCTGAATAAGTACAGATATGGCTTTCTATTTCCTCCAGCTCGATCCTGAATCCCCGTACCTTTACCTGTGTATCAATTCTTCCTAAAAACTCAACATTACCATTATGCAATAGCCTGACAATGTCGCCGGTCTTATAAATATTTTCACTGATTTTATTGTTCCCGCCGGCAGCGATAAATTTTTCCTTATGCAGTTCAGGTCTGTTAATATACCCTCTTGCGAGTCCCCGGCCTCCGATACATAATTCCCCCGGAATACCCACCGGCTGTGAATTTCCATATGCGTCAAGAATATAAAAACGTGTATTGTCAACAGGCTTCCCAATATCCGGTTTGCAGGTTCCGTCCAAAGCCGCAGAAACAGACGCACATACCGTATACTCGGTAGGTCCGTATGCGTTATAGAACCTCCGGCCTGTCGACCACTCCTTTACCAGCTTATCGGGACAAGCTTCGCCAGCTACGACAATAGTTGTAAGCGCCGGCAATTCCCTTTGGGGCAGTACCGCCAGTACACTCGGTGGCAGGGTCACATGCGTCACCTTATAACGGGTGAGCGTTTCAAATAGTTTTTCTCCGGGCACAAGCGACTCCTTATCTGCCAGCACCAGCGTGGAACCCAGTCCCAGCGCCATACAAATTTCCCATACCGCTGCGTCAAAACACAGGGAAGCAAATTGTAAAACAGCACTGTTATTGCCTACCCCGAACAAATTATTTTGTACACGGATCAGATTAGGCAGTCCTTTATGTTCCACCATCACTCCTTTCGGCATCCCGGTAGAACCCGAAGTGTAAATAATATAGGCAAGTGCGGTAAGTGGTATCTTCAATGGTGGCGCCGAGTTTTTCTCTTCCAGGATAAGCGTGTTATCGCGGTCCAACAAAACAAGGCTTGCTCCAATATCCGGAAGCCGTTCCTGTAAAGCACTTTCACTAATCAGGAATTTCATACCAGCATCCTTCATCATGAATTCCAGGCGATCTGAAGGATGAGCGCTATCCAATGGTAGATAAACACCTCCTGCCTTAATAATAGCCAGAAAGCTAATGACTGCTGCAGGCGAACGGTCCAGATAAACACCTACCGGCTGTTCCTGTTTCAATCCTCGCCTTATCAGGTAGGCAGCCAGCTGATTAGCCCGTTCCTCCAACTCTTTATAAGAAATACTGTAATCCTTGTACAGCAAAGCAATTGCTTCGGGCCTGGCAGCCGCGATCGCCGTCACCATTTCATGAAAACAGCGATCATCCTGATGATGCGCCACAGGTGACCGGAGCAAATCATTAACGCTGCTTTCCGCCTCCGCAGATAATAAAGGATACTCATGTAACTTTAATGCAGGATCAGCAACAATTCCTTCCGCCAGCATCAGATAATGATCCATCATTTGAGAAATGGCGTCAAAACTCCATACATTGGCATTGTATTTCAGTTGCAGGGCGAATCCCTCTTTCAGCTCAAACACCTCCAGCTCTACCTCATATCCTGCCTCCTGATGAATTGCCTCCACCCATTCCAGGGGAAGCACATGATCATAATTTGCCAAAAGGGCTGGTATCCCATCTGCGGCAAAAACATTTTGATAGGCGTAAGCTACCTGGAAAATCGGTGCTCCCGCATCTGCACGGGATACGTTCAACTGTTTAAACAATAAAGCAAAGGGATAAGCTGCATTATCCACACCTTCAGCCAGGGTTAATTGCAATTGTTTCAGAAACGACGTAAAAGTAAGTCTGTCCATCTGCCGGCTTCTCACCGCGACCATATTCACGAATAAGCCTACCATTGCATCAAAACGCTCTTCCGGCCTCACGGTTACAGGCATTCCTACAATAATATCCGGCTCACCGGTATATCTATACAATAGTGCTTTAAAAATGCCCAGAAATACAACTGATAAGTTCAGCTGTTGTTGTACTGCAAATGTCCTGATCTTATTGGCGAGCGATGCAGGCAGTGTGATCCTGATGCTTTCGGTATGCATGTTATTCGAAACGGCACGGGGTATATCCGCTGGCAATTCCAGCTTAGGCAGCTCTCCCCCCAGCTGCTCCTCCCAATAAACCAGCTGCTTTCTTCCGGCATCATGGGATAACATGGTTTGTTCCAACGCCACATAGTTCATAAAGTCTGCCACAGCAGGTACGGGCTTGAGGCGCTTGCCCGACAGCAACTGTAAATAAGCATCGATAAATGTCTTCAGCAACGGATAAATAGAACCTCCATCAAAAACAATATGATGAACTGTTATCATCACAAAATGTTCATTCCCTGCCAGGGATACAACATGCATCCGTGCCAGTGGTCCTTTGTCCAGCGAGAAAGGTTGTTTCGCCTGCTCTTTCAGAAAAACAACCACATCCTCCTTTTTCCAGCCTGCAACACTTTTATGATGAAATTCCGGTATTATCCCGGTATCTGTTACCTGATAAACCTTTCCGTCTACTTCTTTGAACAAAGTAGCCAGAACAGGATGTTGAATAAACAAAAAATTAAACGCTTGCTGCAAAGCAGGCAAATCCAGTGAGGTTCCGATACGCAGGCACAGAGGAACATTATAGGCACTTAATGCGGGGGTTATTTTTTGTAATGCCCATAACCCCTGCTGTCCTTCTGAAAGAGGCATATCATGCGTCACCTGTTTCAACTTCCGCAATTTAGCGGCCGCCTCAACTGTAGAAAACTGCCCGTTCTTATAAGCCATCAAAATCTCGTCTTTATTCATATTATGGCATTTTTTATCCGATTAAATCCTTTATACCTTCAAAATCCACTACGCCTTCCCTGAACATTTCAAGTGCCTCTATCAGCGCCTGATCCTGCTGATCATGGTCCTGTTGTACAAGAGGCGCACTCTCCACGTTATCATTATCTTTACCGGCAACAAAAGCTGCCAACTGAGCAATCGTTCTATATTCCAGCAATGACTTAAAGGAGACCTTTATGTCGAAATATTTCTCCACTCCTCTCAACAACCTGACAGCAATGAGTGAGTTAACACCCAATTCATGTAAATCCTTTTGGATAGTGAGCTGCACTAAAGGCAGACTCAACTCCTGCGACAAAAAATGAATAATAAACTGTTGCGCATTCTGCAGCCGGCTTTGCGCCTTATCTATTTCAAATGGCTGTTTTCTTTGCGTCGCAACAACCTTATTGCCGGCCGGAGAAATTTGGCCAGGCATCCAGTAGCTACTTTTTTTAAACGGATAGGTTGGCAGCGACAGCTTCTTCCGGTTTGCTCCTTTGTACAGCAGTTCCCAGTCAACCATCCCTCCCCGCACCCAATGCCGGGCTATTTGCTCAGCATCTCCCTTACGCAGCGCTGCCGCATGCAGTGCTTCATCAGGATTATAAACCGCAGGATTACCGGCAAAAAGCGGATAGGAGCAATCCTTTATATCTGCCAAAGACAGGTATACACCCAGCGCTTCCATCAATGTTTGCTGATCATTAATGATTACTGCCAACCGGTATGGCATCGCTTCCCTTGCCACCTGTAAAGTGTAGGCCATATCAGGTAAACTTATCGTCCCTTTCCCCGTTATGTAATCTGCCGACTGTTGCACTACAGCGCGCAGCCCTTCAGCATCTTTCGCTGAAAACACCATCAATACAGGTACATCCTCCGTAATAGCAGGAGCTTGTACTTCAGTATGATGAATATATTCTTCCAGGATTACATGCGCGTTGGAGCCCCCGGCAGCAAAAGAGCTAATAGTGGCACGTCTTGGCAGCTCCTGCAATACGCCGTTGATATCGGATACCGGCCGTGGCCATGCGGCAAGTTCTTTCTGCAAATAGAACGGGCCGGCACTAAAATCAATATCAGGATTTACTATCCCGCCTGCAATAGACGGCACGAATTGTTGATGTTGTAATTGCAGTAATACTTTGGTAAGCTGAGACATACCCGATGCAGCCTCCGCGTGCCCGATAGTGGATTTTACCGAACCTATTGCACAAAAATTATTTTCTTTAATAAACCTGCCGTAGAACTTATTCAGAGCCGATATCTCTATTGCATCTCCCAACTGGGATCCGTTTGCAGAAGCTTCCACATAACTAATGGAACGCGGATCAATGCCGGCCCTGGAAAAATTATCTTCCATCAGTTTTACCTGTGCTTTAGGATTAGGTGCAGAAAAGCCATTTGACCGTCCACCGTGACTAACCGCAGTAGATTTTATTACCGCCAGAATCGGATCTCCATCAGCAATGGCTGCACTCAATGGTTTTAACAGCACAACGCCTACTCCCTCTGCGGGCAAATAACCATCCCCTTCACTAAAACTCCGGCTGCCGGCACTGCTGCCCACCAGCTCCAATTGCGTTAACCCCAGGTATTTCAGCGGATGCAGGGAAAGATTCACACCACCTGCCACCGCGAGTTGTACGCTTCCGTTAATAAGGCTTTCGCAGGCAATATGTATGGCTGACAAGCTGGAAGAACACATACTGTCGATTGCCATACTGGGCCCCTGCAAATCAAAAAAGTAAGATACCCTGTTAGCAATAGCACTGAATGTATATAAAGAAGCTTCCGCGGCCTTGTTAATATCATCATTAAACTGATGATATTGCTGATACATTGCCCCGGCATAAACGCCTACTTTAGAATTATATTTATTACGCAATATTTCCGGCGTATACCCAACCCCTTCAAAAAGGTTCCAGACAGCCTCCAGGAAAAGACGCTGCATAGGGTCCATTATTTCGGCTTCCCGGGGAGATATATTAAAAAATGCCGGATCAAATTTGTCAACGTCATCGATAAACCCTCCCCAGTAGCAATATTTCTTATTAAATGTCGCAGGCACGCTTTCGTACCATGCTTCATTCCATCTATCAACGCTTGTGATACAATCTTTTCCGGCCTTCAGATTCTCCCAAAAAGCGGCTATATTATTCGCCCCCGGATAACGGCCTTCTACTGCTATGATAGCGACATCTGTAGGCTTTATTGCTGTACTTTCCGGTATGAGGGGACTTCTCCCTCCGTCCTGATGGTTCGCGATGACCTGCTCTTTTCCGGCCGTTTTTTCATCGCCAGCAATGGCTGGCACGGTGTAATTTTCCAATAAATAGGAAGACAGTTCCGCTATCGTGGTATATTCAAACAACAACGTAGGTGGCAGCGAGATATTCATTTTATCTTTAATCAAATGAATAATCTCCAGCATATTGGAAGAAGCTAAACCCAGGTCGTAATAACTTACGTTTATGCCAACAGTAGCTGCTTCCTTATTCAGATTTTTTGCGATGATATTTTTTAAAAAGACATGCAGTGATTCATGAGCGGATAATTGGTGTGTGTGCATACTTTCTGCCGGGAGAAAAGGAGCTTTGTTACGTATCAGCTTGCAAACAAAATTCTTCAGTTCACCTACTTTTTTTCCGGCAGTATTAAAAAATTCGAGCGTCATATAGAGCAACTCTTTTTTCCGGATCAATGAGGAATGACGAAATCTCGTAAAACAGTGCTGCTGCAGCAATGCGGTTGCATAAAATGATTCAAAGGATAAAGGAAGAAACAAATGTTCTTCTTCCAACTGTTGCAATATCATCCCCAAACACCCCACACCGCTGCCATCTATCAATATCGGGTTAAACATAAATTTTTCAGATACCTGCACTGCACTATGGGCCGGCGTCACCTCCATTACTAATGCATCACCAGTTTTATAAATATCTCCCCTCGCCTGCATAAGACCTGTATGTACGAGTTCATTCCTGGTGAAGTGTGCATAAATATCCCACAGTTGCGTATTTCCTTCACTTTGCTGCCTTATGGCATTGATATCTATAGTATCTTCTGCAAATACGAGAGTAGTATCCATTTCAGCCGTTACATATAGCACTGGATCACCCAGGGTTACACCATCCTGTTGCCCAAATCCGTTAATACGTATATCCCATAAACCTGCCTCATTTTTTGTACAAACAATATGCAACAGCACATCAGATGACGCTGTAACGATCAACGGTTTGTATATAGACAGATTCCGGAGACTCAAATTCGTATATTGATAACCGTGTTCCCTGAATAGCTGATACAGGATATCAATGTATGCCAATCCTGGTAAGATATGCTGACCATGCACCTTATGATGCACTACAATAGGGTTATCAAAACTTATCAGAAAACGATCTTCCATAACTAAGCTTGCAATATTTTACTTTTCCAGATACTGATTATATTTTCTGTCGCTACTTCCGGTATATCTTTCACCTTTGTGTGATCAACACCAGAGCAGGTATCATTGCGATGAAGTATGGGAACAGGCAATGGCGTGCGGCGTTTGATATGTCCTGTCAACAGTTGCTCATCTGCGGCAGCTATAATGACATGTGCATTGGTACCTCCATCTGCAAAACAATTCAATGCTGCAATATTTCCTTTCCAATCCTGAAGTTCCCGGTTAAAGTAAAATGGAGTAGCTGACAGATCATAATGTGCTAATCCCTGCTGACCGGATAAAAAGGGCGCCTGCTGTTGATGCATCAGCATCAGCACCACCTTGATAAAACCGGCTATTCCTTCCGCACATAACGGATGGCCTATATTGGGTTTCATAGAGCCCAGTCCACAGGCAGCAGTGCCACCATATACGGCGGATATGGCCTTCAGTTCCAGCAGGTCAGTCACTTCCGAGCCGGAGCCATTGGCCTCTATATAACTGATGTCGCTGGCAGCGATGCCACTGCGCAACAATGCGCGACTCATTACTTCCTTCTGTCCCTGTATATTGGGTGTGGCAGGACCTGCCGTTCTCCCATCATTATTGATCGCAATACCTTTGATGACAGCATAAATTTCATCGCCATCTTTCACTGCCTGACTTACCCGTTTGAGGATAACCGTACCGGCACCTTCTCCCAGTACTACGCCACCGGCACGCTGGTCAAAGATGTGGAAATGCCCATCGCTGCTTAACAGATTGCGCTGAGCAAATATCCGGTGGGCGTTATCCGTATCCAGCAATCCTACTCCTCCTACTAACGCCGCTTCTATTTCTCCGCTCTGCAATGCCTGCACCGCCAGGTTCATGCCTACCAGGGCTGATGAACACGCAGTATCCACCACCAGGGCAGGACCCCGTAAATCAAAAAAGCGGGAGATATTAGTTGCTAAATAATTGGGGCCTACCGCCATGATCGGGTTTTGGGCTTCCTGTAAAAGCTCGTCAGACGGACGGTGTTGGCTACGGCCACCAATGTATACCCCAATTGGTTTTCCTTTGATGTCTGCCAAGGTATAACCCGCATGATGCCATGCAAACAAACTCTCTTCCAGCAACAACAAAGCCTGTGGGTCCATCGCCCTTGCATCTTCAGGAGATATCATAAAATAGGCCCCATCGAAGTAGCCCATCTTATCTATTAACCCTGCCACATGATCACTCTTATATCCCCAGCGTTCATAGGGCACTCCTGAAATTGCAGACCGTCCTTCAGACAACAAACGCCAGTAAGCGGCAAGGTTATCTGCTCCCGGAAAACGGCAGGATAAACCGACTACTGCAATCGCTTCTTCCTGCAACGGCTGCACTGAGGCAACAGAGACAGCAGCAGGCAAGGATTCTACCGGCGCTTCCGCTAACTCCTGCAATGGCTGCATTGAAGCAACAGAGATAGCAGCAGCAGGCAAGGATACTACCGGCGCTTCCGCTAACTGCTCCATTGCTACCGGTTCTGGTGTTGTTAACAACGCTGACAGGGAGGCTGAATATTTCTTTTCCAGCCAACGCGACAACTCCTCTACACTGCTGTATTCCATTAATACAGAAGGGTCCAGTTGTTCGCCTAATTGTTTATTTATTTGTCCGAGAATCTGGGATAACAACACGGAGTCTACTCCGTAGTCGGGGAACGACCGGCTTATTTCAAAACGGCTCTTCTCTATTTTTAACTCGCGGGTAAATATTTCTGTTAGCCAATCTATTGTTGGCGTAATCTGGTCCGTTTTAACAACGGTTGTATTTTTTACCGCTACCGCCGTGGCTGCGGCTTCCCGGATCTGTGGTTTTACAGTAGCTACTTCCAGCAAACTACCAGGTGACCATTGCGATACATTCACAATCGCCGGCATAATCACAGGATGACTTCCGTCAGCCAGGATATCATCCAGCAATGACAAACCAGCATCATTACTCAGACTCAGTAATCCCGTCTGTGCATATACGTTATTCTTTATCTCTCCCATCCCTGTCTCTTTCCAGCTGGGCCATTGAATACTTAACACAGGGAAACCTTCCTGATGGCCCTGCGCGAAGTAATCCATATAAGCATTGCCCATCGTGTAGTCACTTTGACCGGCACCTAATACCGGTATCTGTGATGAGACGGAAGAATACATCACAAAGAACTGTAACGGCTCCTCCCGCAAACATCCATATAATACCTCCAGTCCTTTTACTTTAGCAGACAATACCGCGTTTATTCCAGCCTGGGTTTTCCTTATAAACGCAGGCGTTTCCGCGTCTATAACCCCCGCCGCATGGATAACGCCGACGATCCGGCCATGACGGGTTTTAACAGCCGTCACCTGTGCAGATACTGCCGCAGCGTCCGTGATGTCTACAGTAAGAATTTCGACCGTAGCTCCCAGCGACTCCAGGTGTTGTATACCTTTTAGCTTCGACGCCTGTGCTCCGTTTGCCGCAATCACACGGGCCCACTCCTCACGTGCTGGCAGCACTTCACGACCGCTTAGTACCAAACGGCGAACACCATAGTGCCGTACAAAATGTTCCGCACACAAATAACCTATCCCCCTGGTACCTCCTGTGATCCATAACACCTCATTTTCTCCGAAAACAATGCTTTTCTCCGCTTTGCTTTTCAGTGTTTGTTCCGTTAAAACACTTGTATAATATTGGCCCTCCCGGACACTGATTTCAGTATGGCCTCCGGCAAACAGATACGCTGCCGCTATCTGCTCCGCAACTACTGACACCGGCACTTCAGACAACACGTCCAGGTGGCAGGAACTTACCTGCCGGTATTCCGCGCCCAGCATGCGGTACAAACCCCCATGCAATGCTCCCGATACCTGAACTTTTTTGTTTCCATACCGCTCCAGGTCAAACGTCACGCCCAGTAAACGGATACCCTCCCGGGATTTCTCTTCTATAAATTGCTGGATAACGGGTAACCAGTGCAGCCCGGGCATTGCCTGCGCTTCGCAGCCGGTAAGGTCAATCAGTCCCTCACTAGTTGCATCCCAGCGGCCAATATCTTCTATGCCAATAACGTCGCTGTTTACCAGCTGAGCGGCCACCGCTGCGCCTAATGAACGGGTGGCGGCGGTTACCAGGATCTGTATACGCCCTTTTCTCGCGCGCTGAGAACGGACAGACAAGGGTTGCCAGCTTTTCGTTAAAAAACGCAGCTCCCCGGTAGCAGCAATAACAGGGGCAGCTACCGTAGTTTCTTTCTTACTGAACCAGTAACGTTCCCGTGCAAAGGGATATGTAGGAAGACTCACCTTCTTCGCCATTCCGGATGGATATAAAAGATGCCAGTCCAGATGATATCCTTTCGTCCAAAGCTCCAGTAACTTGCCATACTTCCCTTTCCGGATCCAGCTGACTACACCCTGGTGAAAATCTTCATCAGTCAACAACCATAAACTCTCTTTATCTTTCTTCACCTGGCCCGTATAGAGATCTTCTATATCTTCTTCCCCGGCTATATATCGTTGTAATTTATCCGTAGCTTCTTCACGGGTGTGCACCAACATACCCATACGCTCTTCCATATCCTCACGGCCTGTTTGCAGCGTATAGGCGATATCCTGCAGCGACTCCCCTGCAGGAGAGGTGAAGTAATGTAATAACCGCTCCGCATAGGCTTTTAAACGTTCTCCCGTACGGGCTGACAAGACCAGCATATATGGGCCAGCTGTGGATGCCGGTGAAGATGACGTAACCCGGTATTCCTCTATCACCAGATGTGCATTCGAGCCTCCGGCGCCAAATGAAGAGATTCCTGCACGCAGCGGACATTCCTCCATACGGCCGTTCTTCTCCAATAAGGGCCGCTCCCACGGGGATAGCTCCTGCTGCACCACAAAAGGACTATTGGCAAAATCGATGTTAACGTTCAATACAGCCGAATGTAAAGACGGTACCAGTTGCCGGTGTTTTAGCTGGAGCAGGATTTTTGTCAGCCCCGCTATGCCAGCAGCACTCTCACAATGCCCAATATTGGATTTTGCTGAGCCAATAGCACAAAATTGTTTATCTGACGTAAACTCCCGGAATGCTTTATTTAATCCGGCTATCTCTATCGGATCACCCAGGAAGGTGCCGGTACCATGAGCTTCTATATAACTGATACTGCGGGGATCAACACCTGACTTTTTGAATGCATGGCTGATCACGCCCGACTGTGCTCCCGGATTGGGCACAGAATAACCATTGGTTTTACCGCCATGATTAACAGCACTGCCTTTGATAACACCGTAGATATGATCTCCGTCGGCAATAGCTTTAGACAATGGTTTTAACAACACCGCTCCTACGCCTTCACCTGGCACATAACCATCTCCTCCTTCGCCAAAACTTTCGCAACGACCAATGCTGGACACAAATCTTCCCTGGCTCAGGAAGATATATTTATTAGGATGGACGGAAACATTGACACCACCAGCTATCGCCAGCTCGCAATCCCCCCTGATAATACTCTGGCAAGCCAGGTGAATGGCTGTCAGTGAAGAAGAACACATGGTATCAACAGCCAGGCTGGGACCATGAAAATTGCAGTAATAAGATACCCGGTTAGCGATAGAAGATGCAATGCCCCACAGTGCCGGTGACAGTCCTTCCTGACCTGCCTGCAGACCATACAGCTGGTACTCTTCATACATCACACCCACAAAGACGCCTACATTGCCCTCCAGGCCATTGTTCCGGTTCGCCGCCAGCGTTTCACGGGTATAGCCTGCATCCTCCAGCGTGGCCATCACACACTCCAGGAAAATACGCTCCTGCGGGTCCATCCGCTCTGCCTCCCGTGGAGAGATATTAAAAAATAAGGGATCAAACAGATCCACCCCGTCTATAAAACCGCCCCATTTGCTATACGCCTTTCCGGGTTTATTTTTATCCGCATCATAATATAAACTGTGGTCCCATCTTTCTTTGGGTACTTCGGTAATACAATCCTTCCCTGCTTTCAGGTTATCCCAAAAAGCCGCTATATCGGCAGCCTGGGGATACCGGCCGCCCAGACCAACAATAGCGATGTCGGACTCCGGCTCCGGTACCAGATACTGATTCAATTTTTGCTCAGGCACAGCTATTGGTATCAGCCGGTTTTTCAAAGGCTTAACCGTAGCGGCCGGATGAGCAACATTTGTAATTTGCTTTTGCGGATGCTCCTGCTGTACAGATTTATGCTGCCCCAGCAATGCCAGCAGCTGCTTATGATGATTTTCGATAAAATACCCTGCCAGTGATTTGATATGCTGGTATTCAAAAAATAATGTCCTGGATAAGGGACCAAACACATCCTCCAGTTGATTTGTTAACTGTATTACCATCACCGAATCAATCCCGTATTTTTCCATGGGTGCACCGGCTTCCATTTTGCTGGTAGGTACTTTCAGCACCCTGGAAAGAAACTTCATCAGGTACTGTTCCGTTTTCTCCTGCAACTGGTCTTCTGTAAAAGAAACCAGCTGCTCCTCAGCCGGAATGGGCGTTTCATTGATTGGTTCCCCTGCCGCAAACCGGTCTAATTGGTCAATGAAATCATTGTCCATTTGTTCCAACAGGTATTGCACCACCTCTCGGAGCGTAAGAAGGTCCAATAGCGACTTGCCCGTCAGTTTCAGCTGAAATGTTTTATTCAGCTGATCTGTAACGGCCACCATTGCAACCCTGTCCAATCCATATTCAATAAATTCCGCGTCAACGTCAATTTCTGTTGCAGGAACACTGAGTAAAACAGCAACTGTTTTTACCAGATAGGCTTGTAGTATCTTCTGTGACACGCTTTTTGCGGGACGCCCCGGAATAAGTATAGTTTTTATTTTGTCTATATCTCCCTTTAACACCAGTGCCTGGGATTTTCCACTGGCTATGATCTTATATAAAGCCCGGATACCTGTATCGGCTGCTATAGGCACCATACCGGTTTTATTTTTCATCCACTGCAAGGTGGCATTATCTACCTGCATACCGCCCCGTTGCCATAAGGGCCAGTTTACTGCGATTGTTTTTCCCTGGCAAACACCTTTTTTTACCAGGTCATTACGGTACTCCGCATACCTGTCCATGAATACATTCGCCATCGCATAATCCGCCTGGCCCGTATTCCCGAACACGCCGGACACCGAAGAAAACAGCACAAAAAAATCAAGATTCATTTGCCTGCTGCAGCTATCCAAATTTATCAATCCGGTTACTTTGGCAGAAAAAACGTCCTGTAATTCAGCCGTTGATTTTTTGATAATAAAGCTATCCCGCAATACCCCGGCTCCATGAAGAATACCAGTTAACCTGCCATATAAGGATTGAATTTGTTCCATTAAATGACGGCAGTCTTCCTCCTTACTGATATCCGCTTGCATATAAGCAACGTCTCCTGATAATTGCAGGGCTTCCAACTCCCGTTGTTTATCTCTGCTCAATGCAGAGCGCCCGTTCAGTACCAGTTTTACACCTTTACAAACACGGAGCATTTCTTTTGCAAAAATTAATCCCACGCCGCCAATTCCACCTGTAATCAGATACACTCCTTCCGGTTTCCAGGGTACAATGGTTTCATCTGTCGCAGGCAGTTCCTCCCATGATAATACCTCTGGTTGATTACCCAGGAACCTGATATCCTGCGATGGTAAACGCATACTCTCTTTCAGCTGTATTGCCAGTACTGCTGCTGAAATAACAGCCGGTACCATTATCAACTGTCCTTTTAACGATGGATACTCCTGTTGGGCTGTCTTCAACAAGCCTGACAAACCTGCAAAAACGCTGGTATCGCCGTTAGTACCAACAACGATCTGCACCAATATATTCCTGTTGGACTTTTCCAGCAGCATATTTTTAATGGCCTCCAATGCTGCCATGCAGTAATCCGTATACGCTGTACCCAGGTGTTGCTGGTCTGACTCCAACTGCCGGCATACAGCGCCCCCCAACATATCTTCCAGCTCTCTGACAGGAACATTTTCCAGTTCGCACAACAATATGATATGTTTACCAGGTAATTCCGGCAATTGCTGACCTATATCGGCAGCGGGCAACCACCTTGGAGTAAAAATTGCATCCGCTCCACCTATCGCATGGTCTGCGGTAATTTTACCAGCTCTAAAAGCCACTTCCTTCATTGCAACACAAACAGTTCCCGCTTCATCACAGATATCAATATCAAGGTGATGAATTTTTTCATTTTTTCTTTCGCCATGACTATACCTCACCCAGACCCGCATCCCCGCGGTACAGGCTTTATAAATAGTTATTTGTTTTAAAGCGAAAGGCAATAATAGTTGTGGGGCGGCATCTGTTCCTCCGCGTTGTCTTCCGGCCAGGATAAGTGCCGCCTGCAGCGCAGCGTCCATCAGGCCAGGGTGCAATACATACTGCTGCAAACTATTATTCATAGCTGCAGTTAATGAGATTTTTCCAAGCACCTGATCATCTCCCAACATCACATGGTCCAGCAATCGGTGTCCCGGGCCGTATGTAAAGCCCATCTTACTGAAAACATCATAACATTCCTCCGCCGTATAGCGCAGGTTATTGCATACCTGGGAACGTTCTTCCAAATTGATAACCGGCGATGCCAATGCCGGTAACGTACTGATACTTCCTTCGCTGTATATTATTTTATCAGTTGCAGTTGCAGGTGTAGCATAAATTTCATAGGTTATCTCATCTGCCGCTACAGGAATGAGTGAAACGTTTACCTCCAGTGGCTCATCCTGTACAATCACTGGTCGTTCCCACACCACATTTTTTAAAACAATGGTTGACCTATCCTGCCGTTGGCTGGCCGTCGCGTTTTCCACTGCAGCCCTTACCATTTCAAGGCATCCTACCGCGGGCAATATTTTTAATCCACTTACAACGTGATCTTTAAAAAAAAATTCGTCTCCATTAAAAACAGCCGTATACTGTTGCATTGAGAAATCGGATGTATTCCTGTGCAACAAAGGGTGAAGCCATGAAAAACGCAGACTTTCCTTTTCCGCAGTACTACTTTCTACCTCCTCTTCTCCTGTCCAGTAGTGTTCCTTTTCAAATGGATAAGTAGGTAAAGCAATCCGCGAGATATCATGCCCAACAAATAAACTATTCAGATCCGGCGTATTACCATGTGTATATAATTCCGCCAGTATTTTAATCTTCTGTATATATGATTCCTTACTGATACTACTATCGGCTGATAGCTCCCTCACGATATTCCTGCTAATTTCTTCCATCAAAACAGGGCTCAGTAAATCTTTGATATCTGCTTTTCGTCTATAGTATTCCGGAGAACTTTTCCCTTCACTGATTGTTTCCAGCACACTTTTCAACTGCTCAATACCAGCAGCAAGGATAGCGATACGTATGTCAAAATGTTCCCTGCCCGCCAACAAGGTGGCGCTAATGTCTTTAATACTAACCCCGCCCCCCGGCACTTCCAGCCATTGTAGCAGTTCAGTCACCTTACGTTTTAATGCCTGGTCTGTTTTGGCCGACAAACAAATTAAGTATAACGGGAAGTCAGTAGCGGCGCCCGGCGATAAAGGTAAAACAGGCGCTTCTTCCAGTATCACATGCGCATTGGTACCACCAAATCCAAATGAACTAACGCCGGCCCTGCGAGGGAGCATTTTACCATCTGCCGTTACAATACGCTCCCATTCCTGCAATTTATCTACTATATAAAATGGACTGTCTTCAATAGAAATGCGGGGGTTCAGTTTTTTGAAATGATGTAGTCCGGGAAGCTGCCCGTACCTCATCGCCAAAACAACTTTTATCACACCGGCCACACCTGCTGCCGATTCGAGATGTCCGATATTTGCTTTCACGGACCCCACGCCACAAAAAGGTTTTAGGGCTGTAGCTCCGTTTCCCGATACAGATTCAAATGCTTTGTGAAGTCCTTTAAATTCTATTGGGTCTCCCTTGGGAGTGCCTGTTCCATGTGCTTCAATGTAAGTAAGCGTTTCAGCTCCAATGCCTGCCTTTTTTATGGCATCCCTAATCACCGCTGCTTGTGCATCAGGATTGGGATAGGTTAACGTATAATTTTTGCCGCCATGATTCACCGCACTTCCTTTCAGGACGGCATAAACAGTGTCTCCGTCTTCCAGTGCTTTTGTTAATGGTTTCAGTAACAGAAATCCCGCGCCCTCGCTTCTTACGTACCCATCAGCACTTTCATCAAATGTTTTACATGATCCGGTGGGAGATAACATCCCTGTTTTAGAGAAAGAAATATGCCGCGTAGGTGTAAGAATAAGATTGATGCCACCTGCAAGGGCCATTGTACATTCCCCTTGTTGCAGTGATTGGATGGCCAAATGAATGGCGTGCAGGGAGCTAGAACATGCAGTGTCCACCGGCACACTCGGTCCGCTGAAATTATAATAATAGGAAAGCCGGTTAGGTATGATAGCAGCCGCTGTTCCCGTCGAGTGATGCGCTTCGATACTATTATTGTTCCCTTTCTCCTGTATCTCTTTATAATCAAAATTAAAGACGCCTGTATAAATTCCTATTTTGGCTCCCGAATGACGAGCTACATTGATACCTGCATCCTCGAAGCAAGCCCACGATAATTCAAGCATTATCCTTTGTTGCGGGTCCATTGCTTCCACTTCTTTCCCGGAAAGTCCAAAAAACCCGGGATCGAAACGATCAACATCATCTATAAAACCGCCCCATTTGCTGTTGCTTTTATTCTTTTCAGTTAAGGGATTTCCCTGATAGTCTTCCCATCTCCATCTCGTAGCGGGAATCTCCTGTACGCTGGAAATTCCGGAGATCAGATTCCTCCAATATTGTTCATAGTTGCTCGCTCCAGGGAACCGGCATGCCATCCCTATGATAGCGACATCATTCAAATAGGTTGCCATTTGCTAGTTTATTGCGTCATTATTTATCCGGCATGGTGGCGTGCAAAAGAATAGGGCACTCTCATTGATTATTCTGATCGGGTTATTTTTTATCTATAAATGAGCTAACTATCATTTACATAAAAAAGGATTTTTGAATAAAAAACGATGGGGCATAAGCACGAAAATGCCGGAATGATATCATTCAGACAGATTAACAAATCTGCTTAAAAGGGTCAATAGGCTATTAAATACATGATTACATTAGAATTTTTCACTTCTGAAAAATCGCTACCATATCACCTCACAGGCATCCCCGAAAATGATTAAGGAGTCCTACCTTAACGACACAGGGTAACTTCAGGCGTAGGTTGAGAAAAAATATTTACTATCCGGCAACTGCCAACTACCCTTGATACAAAAAAGCAAACATTATACTCGGGTCCTGAGCAAATTCACAGTCTTTTATCGTAGGGAAGTTTCATGTCTGGCTATTTAGAAAGATTAACAAATCAGTGTTAAGATTATCAAACGTATGGTAAATATAGAGGATTTATTTTTAGATAATTTCTAAACTTTGTAAATTCTTGACAAATTTTATCTAGCAGAGCGAAATAGCAGCGTAATGATAAGCTCCCTGGCCATTTCAGGCCGATGAAACGATTTTCATCAGTTCCATCTTATAACATTTTGTACCCATCATCATTTTTGAGCCAGACTTTTACATTAACTTAACAGCCATTAGTATGGGAGAAAATCCGGGTCTTACCCCGCGCCAAATGCGAGTTTTTTATTACTTCTCTTGATTTCGCCGATACTCTAATAAAATTATACATCAATAGTTAGGTAAGATCTAAGCAGCTAAATTACCCGTATCCAGGCATTGGTGATATAGCCGCTTTATTTTTCTGCAATTCAGGTCCAGGCCTAAGTTTGAAAAAATTCTTTCCGTCAAAAATCTGTTGTACCAGGCGACTTTAATATTTCGCATAGAAAAGGGACCTCTCAGGTCAATAGGTCGTCTGATCCAGCAAGCGGCTTTGGCAATACTGACGGCACTGAGTACCATATTATAATGAAAAGATAGCTTAGCTAGATCCCGTGCCTGGCAATCATCCAGCCCTGCATGCTGTTTGGCATCCCGGATTAAAAATTCAATCTGGAACCGCAGTTTGTAATATTTTAGTATAGTCGTTGCTGGCAATGCATGATCAGTACACAGCAGAATATCATACCGTCCAGTTTCACGGTCAATGATAAAAACAACTCTGACAAGTCCTTTCAATGATACCGCATATACGATACCACTATAATATCGGGCAACCGCTTGACATGACAGTACCAGAAAGCAAAATCATGATGGCGGTTTACTTAGCTGTCCCTGAAGCAGAAAACGACCGCCGGGCCTTAAATGTATTCTATGGGATGCGCCGTGCTAGGAAGGAAGGGCGATGGATGGGAACAGCCCCTATTGGCTATCAAAATAAAACTGACGAAACCGGAAAGATCAAATATATATGTCCATTCCCACCGGAGGCAGAGATAATGAAATGGGTTTTGAAGAAATTGCGGCCTGTAGATTCAATACAGAACAGATCCTGAATATGGCGCGTAAAAGGGGCTTGAAGTGTTGTAAGAATAATTTTTGGGTTGCAATCCGTAATCCTGTTTATTGTGGTAAAATTCATATTCCTAAATACCGGGATGAGGAAAGCATATTTGTTCAAGGAAAACACGAGTCCATCATATCTTCAACCCTTTTTTATCAGGTACAGGAAATTCTTGATGGACGACGGAAAAAACAACGTACAAAGATGGTGGTAGACACCAAACTGCCGCTACGCGTTTTTTTGGTCTGCCCACGTTGCGGTAGGGTACTGACTGGCAGCGCATCGAAGGGCAAATACAAACATTATCATTATTACCACTGTATAACCTCATGCGGATGCCGTTTTCCCGCAGAGAGAGCGAATCAGCTTTTTTCTAAAGAGCTTCGCAAGTTTGTGCCACAATCTCCATTTCGTGACATTTTCCGTCCTGCCTTAGAATACTATTTTGAAGCCCAAACTAAAAGCACCAATGACGAAAGAAAAAGTTTACTTTCTCAGATCGATGCTTATACCGAACTAATAAGGGAAGCCCGCAAGTGCCTATTCCAAAATAAAATCACAGATCAGGATTATTACGAAAGTAAAGAGGAATATGAACAGTCAATTGCAAAGCTAGAGGATCGGTTGAGGGAGGTTCCGAAGAAGAACTATAACATTGAAGGGATTCTCGAAAAAGGTATGAAAAACCTTTCACAACTTGATTCTTTATATGAATATGGGGGAATAGAAACCCAGCAGCAGATCATAAGTTCGATATACCCCGAAAAAACTAGAATTTACTGGTGACGCATATCGAACTCCGAGAATAAATTTTGCAGTTCAGCTAATATACAGTATGGATAAGGCTTTGGGGGGAAAGAAAATGGGACAAGTCTTATAAATTTAGACTTGTCCCATGAGGTGATCCCGTTGGGACTCGAACCCAAGACCCATACATTAAAAGTGTATTGCTCTACCAACTGAGCTACGGAATCATTCCCTTTCTTCGTGATTGGGAGTGCAAAGATAGGAATTAAATTATTTCTTCCAAATCCAAACGCAATTATTTTTTAAATTAATTTAAAATCATTCTATACTTCACAGCCGGATCCTCGCGCTGGTCGCGCTTAAACAAATGCAACACATAATATTTCCCATTCACCCAATCCTGCACCGCATTATCATAATACTGACTTCCAGGGTTACCACTTTCCCCGCCAGGATAGATCCCGTAAGCTTCTACAGGGTCTCCCATCTGCACGATCATACGCCATGAAGGACCATGATTTTCCTTTATACAATTCACTATATGTCTGCCACCACCCGTATATAAATGATATGCGCCAAACGGAACTATACTTCGGGTGATGTGTCTGATATCTGTACCACGGTAACGCCCCCACTCTAACTTATTTTTGGCCTCCAACGCTTTTGCAGTATCCGCCGCTTTGGCCAGGGCAGCGTACATTAGCCCGGAGAAAGTTTCTTTTTCTGGTGTGTTGATGTTGTCAATAAAGTGAAATGCAGTATCTTTTATAAGTAGATTCAGCGTTGTTTTTTCCCATGGCATCTGGTATACATCTTCTCCGAACTGTGCCATATCATCATCCCATATTTCGCTTTGCAGATTATTCCATACTAACTGGAACACAGTCGCAGCCTTGCTGTCAGCAGTGTTTTGCTGATTCCAGGATGTGAGGAGTTGCCAGTATTTTTTCTGATCGGCTGTGAGTAATGATTGGGAAAGGTGTGCACCAAATACAGGAATGGCAGCCCTTGCCAGCAGATTGGTGTAGTCATTTTGCAAAGCCATCATATCCTGGATAGTGATCTGGCTATCTGCCGCCAGCACTTCATTGATACGCTTACCACGGAACAAATCATATCCACCGACAAAATTGTATGGATACGTATCGTCTGTCGGATTTTGATTGGCAGAGCTAACAAAACCACGGGCAGGATTATGCAGATGTGGTAATTCGTTTTGTGGTATATACCCTTGCCAGGCAAAGGTGCTGTCATCACCAGGCATCACGAATTTACCCTGATCCTTCCAGCGCAAAGGATATTTTCCATTGTGCCAGATAGCGATGTCACCATCTTTGGATGCGAAGGCAAAGTTCTGTGCCGGGCATTGAAAATCTTTGATAGCTGCGAGGTAATCGTCGTAATTTTTTGCTTTGTTGAGGAGCAGGAAAGTACGCAGTTCGTTCGATGGATCATGGGCTTTCCAGCGCATGGCGAGGAACTGAAATTCTTCTTTTTGTTCTTTAGGGAAGGTATTATCGTAGGCAACAGGTCCCCATACGGTATAGGCAACGGTATCGTAGTAAGGTTGTTGTCCCCTGATATTGATTTTTTCTATACGAAGGTCTGCATCGCGCCAGGTGCCGTTAAATAAATACTGTTTTCGGCCATTGCGGAATTGCAGTTTGTAGAAATCTTTTACGTCTTCTTCCCCATTTGTTACCCCCCAGGCAATATCGTTATTGAAGCCAATGATCACGCCGGGCGCACCGGGCAACGAAGCACCATAAGTGTTTTGCTGCGGTGTATGCAGTTGCACTTCGTACCAGAGGGAAGGCAGGCTCAGGCCCAGGTGAGGATCATTACACAAGATCGGCGCACCGGAGCGGGTTTTGGAACCAGCTACCGCCCAGTTGTTACTACCATTATCCGGATCTGGTTTCTCTTCTTTAAAATGTTGTAAGGCACCGGCCAGTTTGATAATGCTGTCAGGTGGCGCTACTGCTTTTACGGTAACCGGATCGAAGTGGGTGTTTTTAGGCACTATCGGGTCCAGGCTATCATTGAAGTCAGGGTATAACAGGTTGAAATCTTCCTTACTGAAAATACGGCGGGCGTTGGTGTATTCGAGGTCTTCGGCTTCACCGGCCAGATCGTTTGCCATCAGTTTGAGGAGGATAGCGGAGTTCAGCGTGGTCCAGGGCACCGGTTTATAGTCAAGGAGCTTGTATTCTATGGGCAGACTTGCCTTGTTCAATGTTTGAATATAAGCATTTACACCTGCAGCGTAAGATTCGATGGCGGTTTTGGTAAAAGGGTCCTTTACCATTTCCTTCAGTGCGACCTCAGCACTGTAAACCATGCCACGGCGGCGTTGCATTCTGTCGTAATCGACCATTTTAGGGCCGAGTATTTCAGAGAGACGACCAGAGGCGGCGAAGATCTGCAATTCCATTTGCCAGAGGCGGTCACGGGCGTGGAGGAAACCTTCTATATAGTAGGCGTCTGCGTCGTTTTCAGCGAAGATATGAGGGACCATGCGGTCATCCAGCCAGACTTCGGACTTGCCGGTGAGGCCGGTGAGGTGGATGTTTTCATTATAATCCTTGCTGATGGGGGTGGCGTTTTGCCAAAAACCTTCCTGAGGACTAAGTAATGGGCCAACAGGGGGAAGTGCACCCCATTTGTGGGACAAAGCAAAAATAAGTAAAGCGGTTATTCCGGTCGTAATGGCAAATGGTATGATTCTCATAGCAAGGAAGTGAATAGCTAATATACAATTTTTTCAGCCGCGGTGATTTTGATGGATGGCAATAATGAAATCATATAGGTGAATCGTAGGTGAGCCGGTTATAAGCCGCCAATAACCCGCCTCTTTATAGATGCGGGATATTGACGGTTTAAAGGCAGGATATAGGCGGCTTATAGGCGGCTTATCTCCCTGAGAATGCAAAAGAAGTACTATGGCTACGGTTGTAACCAGCAGGGTGAATTAGCTACTTTTTAGTGCGAAAAGCGACATCCCGTGAGGGGGTATAGACTACCTTTTAGCAAGAAATACGATAACCTTCGAGTTCCCATTATTTACCCCTTAGTCAAACCCCCAATCACCTTATCCACTTCCTCTTCCGTATTAAAGCTATGCAATACAATACGCAGCCTTTCCTTTCCTTTGGGCACAGTAGGATGTAAAATGGGCCGGATATCCAATCCTTCTCCCTGAAGTCGCGCCGCTAATTCCCTCGTAGCCGTATTTCCAGGGGTCAAAACAACCTGAATAGGCGTTTCACCTGGCAATGTATCCAGCGCCGCCACTCCCTTCCGGAATCGGGCAATTAATGCCGCCAGGTGAGTTCTGGCTTCCTGCATATAAGGAAACAATTCATAACTGGCCATGATTGCTGCCATCGCAGTAGGTGGCAGGGCCGTGGTATATATAAATGAGCGGGAAAAATTGATAAGATAATCACGTAAATGACTTGAACCCAACACAACGGCACCATGACATCCTACAGCCTTGCCAAATGTATGTACCCTGGCAAAACATTGTGCCTGCAATTCCAGGTGCTGTACAAGGCCCTCACCTTTTGTACCGACTACTCCCGTGGCATGGGCTTCGTCTACAATGATGTGGGCGCCTGCCCTTTCACAAATGGCCGCGATGGCAGATAAAGGGGCAAAGTCTCCATCCATGGAATACACAGACTCTACTGCCACGAAGATATTGCCCGTGGCGTTGGAGAGTTTCTTTTCAAGATCAATAGTATCATTGTGCAGGAAAGAAAATGCCTGCGCTTTGGAAAGCCGGATGCCATCACGGATACTGGCATGGATAAGAGAGTCGTAAATGATCGTATCTCCTTTTTGGGGTACAGCGCTGAATAATCCAAGATTCGCATCGTAACCTGAGTTATAAATTAACCCGGCGGCACTTTGATGAAAACCGGCCAACATAATTTCCGTTTCTTCTACCCAGGGGTAATTGCCTGCCAGTAAACGGGAGCCGGTACTGCCGTGGGCGAAAGGTCGTGCGGCAAGGAGACTATGTACGGCTTCCTGCATGGCCATGCTCTTTGCCAGGCCAAGGTAATCGTTGGAACAAAAGTCTACCATACCGGGTGCCGGCAGGCTTAACTGCCGGAGGGCGTGCTGTTCTTTGCGTGCTGCTAGTTGCGCTAAAAGAAAATCTTCTTTCATCTTTCAAAGCTAAGTAACTTTGTGGACGATAATTAATGAAAAGCAACTTAACGCGCATGAGTAAAGTATCTATCCTTGGACTTCATCTTCCTTCTGACCCACGTTGGGTAAACCTGGCCGCTATTTCCCTGGAAGAAGTATTGACAGACCATGCTTTTTGTGAGCAAAAAGCTGCAACTTCCTGTATCTCTTTGATTCAGCGTTATCCGCACAGAGATAGACTGGTACAGGAACTGGCGCCGATCGTGACTGAAGAGTGGGGACATTTCCGGCAGGTACTGGCAGAGATGAAAAAGAGAGGGTTTCAGTTGGGGAAACAACGAAAAGATCTATACGTAAATGCGTTGATGCTGCATCAGAATAAAGGGGGTGATCCGGATACGGTGTTCCTGGATCGGTTGCTGACTTTTGCGCTGATTGAGGCAAGGAGTTGTGAGCGGTTTAGATTATTAAGTGAAGAGCTGGAAGATGAATACCTCCGTGAGTTTTACCGGAAATTTATGATTTCTGAAGCAGGACATTACCGGTTGTTTATCGACCTGGCAAATGAGTATTTACCGGAAGAGAAGGTAAGAGCGCGCTGGCAGGAATGGCTGACGATTGAGGCGGATATAATGGATAAAATGGAAGTGAGGGGAGATAGGATTCATTAGAAGCAGACTTTCATTATCCTACATGGTTCATCATTGAAACCAATACTGAAACCAGCGGGACAGCATCTATACAAGTAATTATTCACAGGCTTCAATGGTGGTTCCATTGAAGCCTTCTTTATAGCTTAAAAATTAAACCCAATATTTACATAAAAACGTAACCGGCCATCCTGATCGCAATACATCATCGTGCCTTCTATCGGGCCCATGAATGTAGAATAGCCAGCTGATATGCCATACCCACTCAGGTATTTAAATTTCGTTTCCACATCCCCCATAAAATCATACACTGCTGCACCAACCCTTGGCGTGGTGAAGATATTCCGTGCCACTTCATACTGATACGCCAATTGTAATGTAGCGGCAGAAGATGTACTCACCTCACCTTCCAATATCCCTACAAACGGCAACTGGTTGCGCAGTACATTGTTCAATCCCCCAATCTGGAAAGCATTGATAGGACCTTGTTTGTGATTGAAGTTCACACCGCCACCGGCCTGAATCTGCAAAGCTCCTTTATATCCAAATGGAATATGATATTTTGCCTGCAACAAAGCCCGCTGATAATCGGCAAAGTTGATATTGGTAGAATCCAGTGATTGCTGCACCCCATCACGATACACCCTGAAACCCGGGTTTTCATTATAGATCCAGCCTGCTTCAAACTGCAGATCGATCCCTTTGCGTGAGTAGATCTTCCTATCGAGCGAGTTCATACCGATATAAAAATAGCTGTTTAACTGTGTGCTGTTTCCACGTATTTCCTGCTCATCTGCATAGCGGGGGTTCAGGTTCAAGAACTCCCAACGGGTACCTATCCCCATGGCCATCATACTATTCAATGTCCATTGAAAATGTATATCGGTGTTTAAGTATTTACTATGATAATCCTGTTTTGCTTTCAGGTTTTCATACTGTGTCATCGAGTTATCTTCGAAGTAAAAACCAAGGCCTACACCGAAGTTCCTGTCATGACCGGTATATTTAAAGTACTCTGCCTGCACACGCGGATTTTCGCTGATAGCCACGGTCACAAATGCACGGGAGTTAGGTATGATAAAGTTGCGTTGTGTAACATTGACGATCGCGCTGGCATTTGTAAAGCTATTATAACTAAGTGCGAATTTTACATACGTGAGCGGATTCTCTTCCACATTTACGTTCATGATGGTCTGGCGCTTGCTATCCGGTATGAGGTCGTATGTGATCATTTTATAGAATCGGGTACCAAATACATTCAGCACGGCTTCTTTGATATGCTGGGAAGTGTAGCAGCCACCGGTTTTGAGCCCAAGGCGTCCCAGGAAAAATTTCTCATCTGAATGCTTGAGACCATTTATACGAATTTCAGTCAGTTCAATATCAGCGGTAAAAGGTAAACGGTTCTTTTCGAAAGGGGGCAATGGATAGATGGCCTGTAGTGAATCGGCCAGGTGCTTGAACACGGGGTACATCTCTCTGCCCCTGCGCTTACCTATTTCTATGATAGAATCAACGCTGCCAAAGCTGGCGGCGCTGTAGTTTTCCAGTTTATGCTGAATGAAGATGTCGCAGAGTTGTCGTTCATCTTTGAAGTCGTCGGCGTCTTTGTAGAAACCGAGTTGCTGGATCACATCCAGCGGTGTTTGCAACTGATCTGATTTGCGAAGACCTTCTGATACGTTGGACCCGATCACAATGTCGGCCCCCATTTCCTTGGCGGTGATAACCGGGAAGTTGCGGACTACACCGCCATCGACCAACTTACGATCACCTATAGTGATTGCTGTAAAGATAGAAGGAATGGCCATACTGGCACGGATAGCAGTGACGATATCGCCGGTATCGAGAGTGACGATGGCTCCATTGGACACATCGGTGGCGATACATTTAAAAGGAATATTGAATTTGGAGAAATCCCTCACACCATTGGCAGGCCAGCACATACGAGCAAGCTCTAGCCAGAGCTGTTCACCGGAAATTACGCCGGAGGCTAGTTTGGGTTTGCCAAATTCAAAGGGGATTTCGATGATATATTTATTATACTCTTTCTTTTCTTCGTAAGAGATGTCGGTGAGCACGGGTTGGTTGGTAAAAAGGTTGTTCCAGTCGAGTTCCCTGGCCATTCTTTCTATGTCGGAACCGGAGTAGCCCATGGAATAGAGGGCACCAACGATGCTCCCCATACTGGTGCCGGTGAGGTAGTCTACTTTCAGTCCGGCGCTGTCAAGGGCTTCGAGAATACCGATGTGAGCCAGGCCTTTGGCGCCTCCACCGCTGAGGGTCACTCCTATTTTGGGACGGCCGGTCCCCGGCTGCTGTGCAAACATGACAGCAGGAAATAAAATGATCCCTAACCAACAAACAAATACCCTTCTGAAACGCATATATCTAGACTGTAAGTTCCCTGATTTGACCCGAAGGTAGCAGAATAAGTTTAAAAAATGAGTTTTCCCGCAATGACCTGTAGCAGGCATAGGGAGACTCAATTTTATCCAAAATCTACGGTTTAACTGCCTCTTCAAAAAATATAATATTTGCGTTTTTTTTATTATTTTATACAACTATTTGTAGCATTTCAAACTATTAGGACTACCTTATATTTCCACAAGTATGATAAAAAACACGACCGCGCACAACATCTGGCAGGTGATCCTGGCTTCTTCGGCTGGCACGCTGATAGAATGGTATGATTTCTACATCTTTGGCAGTTTGTCTGCTATAATTGCTGAAAAGTTTTTCCCGCCCAGCAATCCTGATCTTGCTTACATCATGACACTGGCCACTTTTGCAGTGGGGTTTGTGGTCAGGCCTTTTGGCGCGATTGTGTTCGGGAGATTGGGGGATATTGTCGGGAGGAAGTATACTTTTTTACTTACCCTGCTCATCATGGGCGGGTCTACTTTTGCTATTGGCCTGGTACCGGGTTATGGTACGATAGGCTTACTGGCACCGGTTATTGTATTGATATTACGGCTATTACAGGGATTGGCGCTGGGTGGAGAATATGGAGGTGCTGCAACTTATGTGGCAGAGCATTCGTCACATGACAAGCGCGGGTATTATACAAGTTTTATACAGACGACGGCTACGTTGGGATTGTTTGTATCGCTGGCGGTGATCCTGATTACCAGGAGTAGTATGACGACCGATCAGTTCAATGACTGGGGATGGCGGGTGCCGTTCTGGTTGTCGGTGTTGCTGGTGTTGATGTCTTATTATATCAGGATCCGGTTGCAGGAGTCGCCGGAGTTTGCGCAGTTGAAAGCGGAGGGAAAGACAGCGAAGAACCCGATAAAAGAGAGTTTTGGAAAGAAAGAGAATTTGAAAGTAGTGTTGCTGGCGTTGTTTGGAGCGGCCATGGGGCAAGGGGTGATCTGGTATACGGGGCAGTTTTATGCTTTGTCGTTTTTGCAAAAGACGATGAATATTGAATTCGTGCAATCTAATATAATAATAGCGGTGGCGCTGGTGTTGGGAACGCCGTTCTTTATTTATTTCGGATGGTTGTCGGATAAGATCGGGCGAAAGAAAATTATGATGGCGGGGATGTTGGTAGCGGCGCTGGCGTATTATCCCATATATGCAAGGATGGATCAGATTGGGAATATTGGTTTGAAGACGGAGGAGAAGGCGAAGTATACGATAGAGAATACAATGACGAGGAATGAACAGATGCAGAATGTGGAGAAGACCGTGAAGACGAGGGTGTATGATGATGAGACGAAGGTGAAGGAGACGGTGGTGAATACAGATGGGAAAGAGGAGAAGAAGACGGAGGTGATAGTAGGTACAAGTGGGTTGATACAATTGGTATTGCTGGTATGGGTGCAGGTGTTATTTGTGACGATGGTGTATGGGCCGATAGCGGCGTTTTTGGTGGAGTTGTTTCCGGCGAGGATCAGGTATACTTCGATGAGTTTGCCTTATCATTTGGGGAATGGGGTGTTTGGAGGGTTGTTGCCTACAGTGGCGACGATATTGGTGACACAGACGCATCATCATTTGGCGGGGTTGGTGTATCCGATTGCGGTGGCGGTGATTTGTTTTGTGATTGGGATGGTGTTTATTAAGGAAGATATGATATCTAAGGAATAGGGTAAAATCCGGAAGAATTGCTGCGCAACTCTTCCGGATTTTAGTGGAGGCGGTTGCGGACCTGGTGGTCCGCAACCGCTTTTTATTGAAGGAATTTAGCTGCGATGGTGATGGATCTGACGAATCGCAACCACTTTTTTATTTCCGCAACCGCTTTTTATTGAAGGAATTTAATTGCGATGGTGTTGGATCTGACGAATCGAAACCACTTTTTTATTTCCGCAACCGCTTATGATAGTTGTGAGGTGAAGCTGTCTGATAAACTTTGCAGCGGCAAAGAAGGATGCTCTTTTATGAGTTGTTCCACCTTATTTAAATAAGTTTTTACAAACTGCTGATGCTGTTTTCCTTCCGGGTTAAATGGCCGATGCGCAGCTGCACGATTTAAGTCAGTGATCTGATTGAATAAGGTCTTATCAGCAAGTCCGGCATTGATGAAATGTTCCCATACATAATCTATCGCCATTTCGTTGGGGTGTACAAGATCCTCTTTATAAAACCGGTAATCCCGCAAATCATCTACGACCAGCTCATACGCAGGAAAATAAAACAGGCGGTCGAACTTATTGACCATATGATGTACAGCCTGTAAGAGGATGGCCTTGCTCAGGTTATTCTCCACTACCCCATCTCTTACATATCTTACAGGACTTATTGTAAACAGGATCTTTACTTTTCTATTTCTGAAAAACAACCGGTGCATTGCATTGTCCAGGGCAGAGATGATATCCTGTGCAGACAGCATTTTCTTATAAAAAGCTGATGCAGGTACTTTATGACAATTGCCTACTACCTTTCCGTTTTCCTGTAAGGTGTAGGTATGGGCAGAACCTAAGGTGATCATTAACCAATCTGCCTCTTCCAGTCTTTTGACAGCAGCTTCCTGTTGGGCATTGATCCCTGCCAGTACGGTCTGAGGGTTCAATCCCGAAAAACGGCTGTGGTGATCCCAGCTATGCCAAAGGTCACCCTGCTGGAATAGATCTTCCTGCGTATAAACTTTGTTATCCAAGTAGCTGTGAATCGACTGGGTAATGCTGATTGGATTGTACAAAATACCATGCGGATTGACCAGCGCATCAAAGTAATGCCCCTGCAACCGCCCTCCTATCTCTTCTGCGAAGCAGGACCCCATTAGCAATAAGCGATCTGCGTATTGCAATGGTGAGGAAAAAGGCGTAACCGGAAATGTAAGGCGAAAGTTCATGACTAATAAAAAATACTGTCTGCTATCTGCTGGGCGGTGCGCAAAGCCTCCATATCCAGGTGTAAGGGCTCGTGCTGCTGCAGGCAGAATTCCAGCAGGCGCTCTGTGGCGAGGTTGCCTACCAGTTCATCTTTTGCCATCGGACAGCCGCCGATCCCTTTGATAGCACTATCAAATCTGCGACACCCTTCTGCGTAAGCAGCGGCCACCTTCTCCTCCCAGTTGTGGGGAGCAGAATGGAAATGCGCACCGAATTCCACGACAGGGTATGCTTTTATTAATGTAGAAAAGAGCTTTGTAATGATATCAGGTGTAGCTACCCCTACCGTATCTGCCAGTGAAATAGTAACGATGTCCATTTCTACCAGTTTCTCTACCCATTCCAGGGCTATCGCTGCATCGTACGGGTCTCCATAGGGATTGCCAAAACCCATGGAAATGTAGATGACCAGTTGTTTGCTGTTTTTGATACAGAGCTCCTGCATGGTATCTACGAGTTCCAGTGAATCGGCAATCGTATTGTTTGTATTACGTAGCTGAAAGGTTTCTGAGATGGAAAACGGGTATCCCAGGTAAGCGATTTCTTCATGCACCACGGCTTCTTCTGCCCCCCGCTGGTTTGCCACAATAGCCAGGAGCCGGCTTTTAGTACCGGACAGGTCTAGTTTTGACAGCACTTGTTTTGTATCGGCCATTTGTGGGATGGCTTTGGGAGATACAAAGCTGCCAAAGTCTATTGTGTTAAAACCGACGCGTAGCAAGGAGTTCAGGTACTTCACCTTATCGGAGGTGTCGATGGCCCGGTGCCAACCTTGCATTGCGTCGCGGGGACATTCAATGAGTTTCATGGTGGATGATTTTAGAAAGTAAGTTTAGATCCCTCGCTGCTTCATCGCTTCTTATAGGATAATCCCTGCTGCCACGGTGGATGTTGCTTAAAGGGAGTTAGATCCCTCGCTGCTTCATCGCTTCGTACAGGATAATCCCTGCTGCCACGGTGGATGTTGCTTAAAGGGAGTTAGATCCCTCGCTGCTTCATCGCCTCATACAGGATAATACCTGCTGCCACGGTGGATGTTGCTTAAAAGAAATTAGATCCCCCGCTGCTTCATCGCTTCGTAAAGGATAATTCCTGCAGCCACTGATACATTAAAAGATTCAAAATTACCACTCATCGGAATGCGGAACTGTACGTCCGTCGCCTTCAGCAGAGCTGGATAAACGCCCTGATCTTCCGATCCCATGATCACCGCCACCGGTTCATTCAAAGGCAGGTCAAACAATTTGGCTTCGGCTTCCATTTCGCTGGCGACTACCTTAATACCATTCAGGTGTAGGGTATCTATTGCTTTCAGGAGACTATTTACACGGCAGACGGAGATTTTCTCCAGTGCACCGGCAGATGATTTGATGGCTTCTTCGTTGAGTGCAGCAATACCTTTATCTGGAATAATAATAGCCTGTGCCCCGCAACATACCGCGCTACGGGCAATGGCACCGATATTTCTGACATCAGTGATGCCGTCCAGGATAAGGAACAGCGGAGTCTCGCCTGCGTCAGTGACGTGAGAGATTACATCCTGCAGGTCAAGGTAACTGATTTGGCCTGTAATGGCAATACACCCCTGGTGATTAGCCTGGGTAAGGCCATTCAGCTTTTCCATCGGTACCATGTTGATGGGAATGTTATACTGAGTAGCCAGACTTCTGATCTGGGGGATAATATCTCCCGTGGCTGTGCGTAACAGGTAAATGCGCTCGATGGCTTTCCCGGCCTGAATGGCCTCTACTAACGGCTGACGCCCTATTACCATGGACGAGGCCTTTGGCCTGGGCGCATGTTGTCTGGGCGAATGCTGCCGAAAACCGGCAGACTTATGTCTTCTATGTTCCATTGCCGCAAAGATAAAGATTTAGAGCTGTCCTTCCTGCAACAGGGGGGTATCTTCTGAAAGACAGGCTTACAGAGGGAATGACACTTACTCCCCTTCCAATTGCAGTAAAGGTATCTTCTGAAAGACAGCCATGCAAAAGGAAATTACAACTCCCCTTCCAGCAACATCAGTTTTATCTTCTGAATAGCAGCTATCGACAACGAATCCGTGATCTCATGCCTCTTCACCATCTGATAAGCCTCCTCAAAAGGAACTTTCCTGATATGTAACTGCTCCGTCTCTTCTGGCTCGGCTTCCCGCTGCTCCAGCTGACGAGCCAGGTAAATCACACCAGCTTCATCCGACACTGAATTAGATAAATGGATTTTTACGATCGGCATCCAGCTATTTGCAATCAGACCGGTTTCTTCCAATAACTCCCGTTTGGCAGAATCGAGGGGATCCGTACCCAGGGGGCCTCCACCTTCTGGAATCTCCCATGAGAACCCTTCCAATGGAAAACGGAACTGCCCTACCAGGTAAATATTACCTTCTTCATCATATGGAATAACACCAATGGCGGCATTTTTGAAATGAACTACGCCATAAATGCCCTTCCCTCCTGCCGGATTCAGTACCTGGTGTTCCGTAACACTGATCCAGGGATTGTCGTATTCTACTTTGCTGGACAAGATCGTCCAGGGGTTATGATTCAGATCCATAATTACAAATGTAGGAATTGCTTCAAGGATTGTGCCGGGCCTGCCATTAAATACAGGTTATAAAAATTCAATACAGGCCATAAAATCAAAAACGGGAAAAAAAACGTCCCGCGCAGAGGCGGGACGATGTCAACCAGATGAACGGCGGTAAATACCTTTGATCATCATACCTAAATCTAAATCGTATCTTTCTTCAAATTGAATAATTCGTTTATCTGTGATAAGTGGTGCTTCATATGTATTACATAATCCACGATCAGGTAATTTAGCGTTACCTGCTCGTTTTCGTTTACTTTAACTGTATGTTGCAAGACTTCTGTTGGTATAGTCCGTATCGTTAGTACAAGGTGCTCGTTGAAAATGGTCCACAATTTAATTAAATTCTGCCAGTTCATAAACTGCCAGGCTTGTCCCTTTACCCAAAATTCCTGATCATACCCCGGAATTTGCAACAAAGATATCTGTTGTGCGCGTATTATCCGAACGTTATTATTAATTGCTGAATCTACGAGGTGTCCCAATATTTCTTTTATACTCCATTTTCCGGCTTTGGGCCGCGCTGCTGCCTGCATTTCGCTAATGTTGCCCAGTAGTTGTACCCACTCATCCATTAGCGTTTTCAGTTCCCCCGCTACGGAGTACTGCGGATGCTCATTTCCAAAAGTATATTCCATTTTAACGTTACTGCGTTTGTACCTCCCCGGTTCTACAGGTATTTCCCTGAAGCCTAATTTTTCATACATATTTAACGCAGGCACCAGGATTGTATTGGAGTAAAGTACTACTTTTTTGTATCCCAGTTCTTCCGCAAGGCGCATGATTTCTTTTACAAGGCGCCAACCTATCTTGTACCCCTGAAACTTTTCATCTACTGCCAGTTTCGTCATTTCCGCACTTTCTGCATCTATGTGTTTCAGAGCGACGGTGCCTACTATTTCATCTTCGGCTGCTGCAAAGATAATTTTCCCTCCCTTACTAAGGATTTCCTTATCGGCATGTTGTAAAGTGGCGATATCTGCCGGTTCAATGGTGAAATACTTTTCGATCCAAAGTCTGTTTAATCTTTCAAAGTGTGGCAACAGGTCTGGTGCACAGCCTATCAGCCGGATAGTGTCAGTTGCTGTGTTCATATTTCCTTTTGTTTTTAGTGAGATGCATACTTGTTAAATTGTTCAAAGTGAAGCTGGTGCTACTGTTCTAAGTCAATTAACCGGATATAATCAGTTGCTGTGCTCTGGCTTCCTCTTGTTTTTATTGACGGATACATTAACTATATAGACACCAGCCAATGTAACCAGGCAGGATAAAGCCGTTGTCCAGTTAAGCTGTTCTTTCAATATCAGCCACCCAAGAATAACAGCTACAATAGGATTGATATAAGCGTATACCGATGCCAGTGAAGTAGGCAGGTTATTGAGCGCAAAGACATAGGAGGAATATCCAACGATCGATCCTACAAAAATCAGGTACAGCAAACTCTCCCACAATTGCAGGTTCATAGCCGATAAATGAAAACTATACCCCATCAGTGATACCGTGATCAACATGACGATGCCACTAAAGAGCATCTGAAACCCTGCACCATAAAGAAAGTTCACTTTTAGCGCCCAGCGGGCAGTGAGTACTGAGCCAATGGCCCAACTGATACAGGCGATGAAGGTGAGGAAAATACCTAGTCTGAATGCAGGGTTCATTAAACTGGACAGGTAATTGTAAAAAATACCCGTTACCCCCAGCAACCCTACCAGCATGCCTACTATTAATAAAGGTGATAAGCGGGTGCGCTGTACCATGAAATAACTGAAAATAGTAATCCAGATGGGGACTGTAGCTACGATGATAGCACATAACCCACTGGGAATGTATTGCATAGCCCAGGTAATGAGGCCATTGCTCAGACAGAGCATCATTACACCTATTATAAATAAGCGGGAAAGAACGATTTTGTCAGGTAGACGGTAACCTTTCAGCAGGAAAAAGCTGATCAGGATAATGCCAGCGGCGGTTTGCCGCAGGCCGGCGAGCATGAGGCCATGCATGTGTCGTACTCCCACGCTGGAAGCGAGGTAAGTGGTACCCCAGAAAAAACTGACCATTACCAATGCTATGTAGGCATTCGTGTTAGACTTTTTCATTGTGCGCGATGTTATAATTCGATAAGGGTGAATTCGTCATTGATTGCAGGAATGGTATGTTTGATAACTGCAATAGAAATTTTCTTTCCGTAAAAGGTTGACATCGTCTTTTATTGTATGTCGATAACTTTATCCCTCTCATTACCTCAAATAGCTGCAATCAACTGAGACATCTCCTCCCACACAATCTCTACATCCTCTTCCGTCGTACGCCAATTCACCAGGGCTGCCCTGATACCGGGTATACCCTGATACACCGTTGGTGTCATCACCACTTTCCCACTTTCATTCATTGCCTGCAAAAATTGTTTGATAGCCGCAGGCAACTCTTCGGTTTCTCCATTGAGTGTAAAACACACCACACACAAATTCACTGGCGCTAATAACCGGAACGTATCACTCCCCTCAATCAATGCACCCAGTTTTTTCGTAAGCCGTACATTATTCTCCACTATATCAGCATATCCATTTGCTCCATAGGCCATGAGCGTATGCCATGCCGGCAAAGCCCTAAGGCGACGGGAGTTTTCAGGAGTATAATTACTATATACAAAAAACTCATCGGGGTCAGGTAAATAGCTGGCCCCCACATTTCTGAAAGCAGCCATTTGCAGTTTAGGATGTCTGGTAAAGATCATGGCGGAATCGTATGGTACATTCAGCCATTTATGTGCATCAATAGTGATGCTGTCTGCCGATTCCCATCCCTGCAATAAATGGCGGTAGTCGGAATGACAAGCTGCGAAGCCACCGAAAGCCGCATCTACGTGGAGATAGAAACCATACTGCTGTTTGAGGACAGCGAGTGACTGCAGGTCGTCGAAGTCCACCGTATTCACTGTACCTGCAGCAGCTACGAAGATTAAAGATTCGTTCTTATGTGCTTCAAGGTAGGCAGTGAGTGCAGTGATATCTACTGATTCCCTGTCTGGCAGGGAAGGAATTTTAACAAGGGCGTTTCTGCCTATCCCCAGCATGGCCATAGATTTTACTGTGCTTGAGTGCGGGGTGCAGGAGAGTATTTTAATAGCAGGTAATGCAGCTACACCCTCCTGGGCTACATCTACGCCATGCCTGTTCCCGAGCCACTGACGGGCGATAGCAAGACCAGAGAAGTTCGACATGGTAGCGCCGGAAGTGAATACACCGGTGTATGCATCTGGCAAACCGAATAACTGTCTGAGTAACGCGATGGTCTCTCCTTCTATATAAAAAGAGGCGCCGTCTTTGTTGGCGGCATTCATATCATATACTGATGTCAGCCAATCACCAGCGATGGCTGCGGGAGTAGCACCACCGGTAACGAATCCCCAGTAACGGCTGCCAGCATTGCCGGCGAGGAGGGAATCGTATCGGTTTTTGAAGGTGCTGAGCGCTTGTGAGGCGCCAATACCTTGTTTAGGAAGGGATAATGAAGGAAGGCTGCCTCTCGCCACATCGACGGGTAAGCTGTCTATTCCGGATAGGAAAGCAGCGCTGTAGTCTTTGGTTTGTTGTAGCAACTGGTCCATATGCTGTAAATCATGGAAGAGTGTTTCATTCATGGCGGTAGGTTTGAGACCACAAAAATGAAATAAAAAGCTAATAAAAAACAGATTCAGTTTTTTGAATTTCGACCAGATCAGATTGGGGAGCTAGCATAGTTCATTTAAATGTGGAGAGGGTTGGTTTATCCTTTCAGGAGGATTTCCTGTCAGGAAGATTATCCAGTCTGGATGATTATGCAGTTAAGTGGTTATCCGGCCAGGAAGATTACCTGGTCAGGGGTGATCCGGCCAGGAAGGTTACCCTGTTAAGAGGTTATCCTGCCTAGAAAATTTTCCAGTCAGGATGATTATGCAGTTAAGTGGTGATCCGGCCAGGAAGGCCATCCTTCCTGGGAAAAATGAACTTCCCCGACAGCTCAATTTCTATTCAGGAAGAAAAGTTGTCCTAAGCACAGAAAAGTATTCTGTTCTGCAGGAATAGGTCTTCCCAGTTACTGAAGGCTATTCAGTACTGCCAGATTACTTTGCCCTAACACCAAGGGCTCTCCTAAAACAGCTGCCCCTGCGAACCAAACCTATGCTTCATCTCATGCTCCAACAACCATTTCTTCCGCCATATCCCCCCTGCATACCCCGTCAATGTCCCATTACTCCCAATCACCCTATGACACGGCACCACCACCCACAGCTGATTACGGCCGTTAGTACTCCCTACCGCACGAATCGCCTTAGGATTATTCAAATCCTTCGCAAGCTGCAAATAAGTAGTCGTCTGCCCATACGGAATAGTCAACAGCCTATCCCATACAGCCTGCTGAAAAGGCGTACCTTCCTGAGCAATAGGAAACGTAAATCCCTCCTGACTACCCGCAAAATAAGCATCCATCTCTGCAACGCATTGCACGAATACACCAGGTAACTCTGTCTTACTCAAGACTGGCAGATCAGTCTTATCATTATCACGGATACTGAGTGCATTGATCGCCGTTTTTGTGCCTATGATCAACAGACTGCCTACGGGTGTGGGGGTAAAGTAATGGTACTGTTCCATATCATTTATTGTTGTAATGATCTCCATAAATAGAATGTTGCATAAGCTGCATGTTGCTGCCAGTGCTGTGTATATCCTTTAATCTCAGCCAGTGAAGGCTTTGCCGGTAATTGCAATTGTTGTTTCAGCGCATTATGTAAACCCGCATCTTCCAGAGGCAATGCCTGCCAGTAACGGCTGAATTTCATCAGCACGTAATTGGCCGACCAGTTGCCAATGCCTTTGAATGAAATAAGATATTCACGGGCAGCGGTGTAGTCGAGTGATTGTAAATGTGTGAGTGTAAGGCGTTCTTCTGCCATCGCCCTTGCCAGGGAGATGATGTAATCAGCTTTGCTGCGGGAAAACTGCATGGCGATGAGGTCAGCAGGCTCCAGCTTTGCGATGGTAGCTGGTTGGGGGTAGACATGATACGTCTTATTGCCGGAGGAAATAGCAGCACCATAGGCATGGATCAATCGCTGTTTCAGGGTGTATGCAAATGAAAGATTGATCTGCTGGCCGGTGATGGTCCAGGTAAGGGCTTCGAACAGTTCGGGAATTCCGATCAGTCGGAGACCTTTGTATTCCTGGATGAGTGGCGATAAAACGTCGTCCTTTTTTGCAAATTTGTAGAATGGATTGAGGTCTGCATCAAGGTGTAACCAATGAATGATATAGTTTTTGATATAATTGGTATCTATATTATCAGCATCAGCGGATATTTCTACCTGTATTCCTTTCTTTTTGGGCGCATCTGTAATGGCAGTGAGCACAGGGGTGTCATTCACCACAATTACTTTGCGGAGAGTATTGCCTTCTACTTCATGCAGACATTCCTTGTCAGAACGACTGAGGAATACCAGGCATTCTGCGAAGGAGAAATTTGCATGGTCAGTAACTGGTATGTGAATCTTCATGTGCGCGATCATTGTAATTTGAACCCAAGGCTTACATTGTTACTTAAAAAGGCTTACATCGTAATCTGAACCCGCAACTACACCGAAATCTGAACCTACAGCTTACACCATAACCTGCACCTACAACCGCACCCATAATCCGAACCAACCACCACACCATAACCCGAACCAACCACCACACCCACACCCCTAACCTGCAACTACAACCACCACACCATAATCCGAATCTCTCCCCCTAACTTCACCCTAAGGCTTACACCGCTTGCAAGCCCTATACCCATTCTTCACAGCATCCTCCCTGTTCTCATAAAATATCACATTATCCGGCCTCGGATTGGCAGCGCAGGAAGGCTTACAAAAGATACCCGTAGTTTTGACAGCAGTATAAAATACCCCATCGAAATTTTTATCCTTACTCAGCAAAGCCTGTAACATAACAGGCTGCGTCAGCGGCGTACCCTTTTTATAATCCGTGTTATCAAGAAAAACACCATGATCATTGTCTATTGAATGCGCTCCCCATTGAATATACTCCTCCACCCATTCTTTAAAAGCAAAAAAGGCAGATCTGTTCAGATACCCAAAGCGCTCACGACCTGCCTGATAAATACGGATCCAACCAGTATCTTCCAATAACTGCAAGTGCTTTGAGACCGCCTGACGGCTGATATGGCCGAAGTGATCATTGATCTGATTAATGTTGAGAGGGGCCTTCCGAAGAAGGTCAAGGACTTCCCTTCGAAGCGGGTCCGCAATGCCTTTGAACAACTCGTCCATTTAAGCAACTTTTTTGTTGCGCTAATTTATGCAATTTTTTAGTTGCACAAAATTATTTTTCTTAAAACAAACAGATTTATTTTTCTTACATTTGACCATATCAGAAATTCAATCACATGTTAAAAACTGCCGACCATCTATACCTGCAGATTGCAGAGAATGTTGAGCAACTCATCCTCAAACAGGTATTGAAAACAGGAGACAAACTCCCTTCTGTACGCAACCTGAGTGAAGAGCAAGGCGTGAGCATGAGCACTGCCTTCCAGGCCTATTATCACCTGGAAAGCAAAGGCATGATTGAATCCAGACCCAAATCAGGCTATTACGTCACCTACAGTCCACGACGCATGCCGGAATTGCCGAAACAAACAGAGGCCGTCAAAAAGCCGTCTGAAGTAACGGTGCATGAAATGATCTCGCGCATGTATTTACATGGTTCCAATCCTGAGATCCTGAAATTTTCTTCTGCCGTGTTTCCCGTAGCCCAACTCCCTGCTGCCAGGATGACCAAAGCCATGGTACAGGCTATTCATAGATTACCGAATGGAGGGCTGGGCTATGACACTCCACAGGGCAATGAAGACCTGCGCAGACAGATCGCACGTATGTCTATCGGCTGGGGAGGAGCAGTGACGGAAGATGATAGTGTGATTGCAGCAGGTTGTTCTGATGCCATATCATTATGCCTTTCTGCGACTACGCAACCCGGAGATACGATTGCCGTGGAAAGCCCAACGTATTACGGCTTCCTGCAACTGGCCGAAAACCTGGGGTTGAAAGTGTTGGAGATACCCACACATCCTTTGACAGGGGTTGATTTAGATTACCTGGATAAAGCGATACCTAAGTTTAAGGTGAAGGCCTGTCTCTTTGTGACCAATTTCACTAATCCTTTAGGGGCATGTATGCCGGATAATCATAAGCAGGAGCTGGTAAGAATATTAGAAAAATATGATATACCACTGATAGAAGATGATATATATGGTGATATGTACTTTGGTAAAGAAAGACCGGGGTTATGTAAAACCTTTGATAAAAACGGGTTAGTACTGCTGTGTAATTCTTTTTCCAAATCACTGGCACCGGGGTATCGGGTAGGATGGGCATTGCCGGGGCGTTATAAGGAAAAAGTATTACGGATTAAACGTAACCGTGCTATCTCCTCTCCCTCTTTGCCCAGTGCTGCTATCGCATGTTTTCTGGAAAATGGGCGGTATGAGCATCATCTGAGGGGAATGCGAAAAATTTTGCATACCCAGTTTATGCGGCATTTACAGGCTATTTCCGATTATTTTCCGGAAGACACCTGTGTAACCCGCCCCGGAGGCGGATTTGTGTGTTGGATAGAATTGAATCCAAAGATCAATACTTTTGAATTGTACGAGCAATCACTGAAGCATAAGGTTATTTTTGCACCGGGCAGGATCTTTTCTCTACAGGACAGGTATACAAATTGTCTGAGAATAAGCTATAGTAACCCGTGGAGTAAATCGGTGGAAGATGGGCTAAAGACAGTTGGCCGACTGGCAAGAAAGCTAATGAGTTAATTTCATAAAGGTTGCAAACGGGTATAAACTCCTTTTATTGAAAGGCCTTAAAATATCATCAGCTATCTCCTAACTCAGTTGAGAAAAAAATGAACTCAGATACTTCATCATCTCCTTATTAATTGTCAATTGTACGTTTCTTCCCGTCTTATCATATATTAATATACCGCTGTCTACCAATATCTTAATATGATGTGAAACCGTGGGTTGGGACAAACCAGTCAGCTCTGTGATATCACAACACTGTATAGCAGACTGTCTGGAAGCCGCCAGCAATATGGATAAACGGTGTTTATCTGCAATTGCATTTGCTGCTTTCTCTATCATTACTGCATCCATTACGTAAAAGTATGATAAATCTCCCAAAAGAGGGGATGCCCCTTTCATCCCCAAAAAAGAAAAGAAAAAAACTTTCAAAAACCCTCCCAAAATTACAAATCGTTAACAACCGTAACTTTTTCTACTGCGTATATGGTAGGAACACCTTAAGCCAACCATGAAGCATCATAGTCAGGTACATCTACAATTGTCAGTGAATAGTGAGGTTCCGATTTATCAGCAGATCAAATCTTACATCATTAACGAAATCAAGCGGGGGCGACTGTTGCCCGGCGCTCAGTTACCCGGTAGCCGCGTGCTTGCACAGCAACTACGCGTGAACCGTAACACCGTCATTCTTGCATATGAACATTTAGCCGCTGAGGGCTGGATTGCCACTCAATATAAGAGTGGGACAAGGATTAGTGATCCCATACCCCAGGAACTGGTTTCGCCAGGCACTCCTGAGGCGGAGGCTAAACCCTCGCTGGACATCACTTTCCGTCAGTTTGCTCCACCACAGCCGCTACCTTATAATAATGGTACATTTGATACCGTTTTCGACGAAGGTCAACCAGATGGACGTCTGTCGCCAATACCAGAGATCACCCGCGAAGTGAGGAAGATCCTGCATCAGCAAACCACCAAGTCGCACCTGAAGAATTACAACGAAAGGGGCAATGAGCAACTGCTGCAGGAGATTAACCTGGTATTGAACAACGACAGGGGCCTCGCTGCTGCACCTGAGAATATTTGTGTCACCCACGGGCACCAGGATTCCCTGTTCCTCGTAGCGCAGACATTGATATTCCCAGGTGATCATGTAGCGGTAGAGCATCCCGGCTATCAGCCGGCATGGGAAGCTTTCAGGCTCACCGGCGCTCATCTCCACTATATTCCGGTGGATGAACAGGGCATTGATGTGGAGGCACTGGCAGTAGTTTGTCAGCATACATCCCTCAAAGCAGTATACATCACTCCGCATCACCAGTACCCTACCACCACTACGCTGCCTGCAGCACGACGCCAGCTGTTGCTGGAATTGAGTGAGCAATATCATTTTATGATCATTGAGGATGATTATGATCATAGCTATCATTTCGATGCACAACCGGTATTGCCGGTAGCGGGTATGCCGCATGCAGACAATGTCGTATATATCGGTAGTGTGGCACCTTCTATTCCATTGAGTTTTGTATATGGTCCTGTTGAATTTATCCATTCACTGGCCTCCTGCCAGATGGTGGTAAGTCAGCAACGTGATCGACTGCTTGAACAGGGAATGGCCAACCTGATGGCGGAAGGCGAAATCAGAAGGTACCTGCAACAGACACATGCTACGTATAAAAAACGATTGACACTGACTTCAGGTATAATGGAAGTGAACTTTTCAGGGATTGCAGATTTTACGATTCCGAAAGGGGGGCTGGCTATCTGGATGCGTTTGCACCAGCCGGTTCAGATTTCACAATTGTACGCAGCTGGAATTTATATCGCAAACCCATATAGCTTTTATGCGCCAGAATATAATGGGCAAACAGGATTGAGATTAGGATTTGCTTCCCTGGAAGAAAATGCTATTGTGAAGGGATTGGATAAGCTGGCGAAAATTTTACAACGATAAATTAAGAGAAGATTTACATTGAAAAAACCATTCATACTTTTAAGTAATAATTTACATGGACAAGCCCTCTAATACTTGGATATGGAAAATTAACCGGAAAAGGCAGTAATACTGCCTTTTTTCTTTTTTTATGGTCATGTGGGAATGAATTCTTTTATGACAATGTAGAATGGTACATACAATCAATCTGCAGTTCTGCCGAAGCTAAAGATTTGTTCAGGAAAAGACAGTTGTGCTGTCTTTTTTTGTTGCCCTGGTAATGTGCACAGGTATAACACATTCTTTGTAACTCACCGCTTTCCTGGTTCATAAGACCTGCTATCATCGCAAAGATGGTCTGATAAAGGTTGTTCTTTTCAAAAGCAGGACGTTTTTCTAATACTTCCGTTAAGGGTAATGCATATTCTTCTGCCTTGAGCAGGATGTCCCGGCCCACTTCAGTAGGCAACATAGAGAAGCTACGCCTGTCTCGTTTGTCAGGTTGCATGTCCAGTAAGCCTTTCGAAACGAGGGAAGCTACAGCATCGCTGATGGTAGGCCGGCTAAGTTGTAATTCGGTGGCAATGTGCGCCACTTTGTTCAGTTCTGCCGGATGGTAGCCAATGAAGAGGAGGATTTGTAACTGCAGGGGGGTAAGCCCCAGGGTTCGCGCCTGCTCCCACTGCAAGGCTTTCAGCATGTCGCTGAGGCGTTGTAATGACAGAACGAGTCTGGCATCCAGGCTGTGAAGCTGCTGTTCCGGACTAAAGTTGGATGGTTTTCTCTGTGGCATGTAAGGGTGCAAAAGTAAAGTGGTTACAGTTGAGGAATAAGAGCCAGATGAAAGTATTTTTCAGGCAAAGTGGTCTGGTAGGCGAAGGTTTATGTATGAAAGAAAACATCAAATTGTGTGAATTGCGACCTCAGTCAGCCATACTCTCAATCTGAGCGACTTTGACCGGCGGTAACTATTGCTGCCGCCCACCATAGCTGAAAGCGAAATGCAGATAATAAGTTATATTTACCCTTACAACACAGGTATTTATACGCTTTTCTTTATCGCCCCATTCTTCTAGTTTGCATTATCAATCATTACAAAACACGCTTATTTATGAAGCACCACGATTCCATCCGTATCTTTGCACCGGTTTTACTACTGCTATGCTTTAGCAGATGTACCCCACGAAACCCCGACAATTTTCAGATCCCGCTGAACAAAGCACGCGCCAGCCGTCATGTGATCTCTCAGCAGGAAGCTGACAACCTCATTACCGGGTTCCAGCGTGGTAAAAAAGAATTGCAGGCCCGCCTGCCAGGCAACTATCTCGACAGCGCGTTTAACCTTCCCAATGCTGAAATGTTCAACCGTGATGCCATCGCCGCCCTGCTGAATGCCAAAGGCGCAGATGGTATCCGCATTTACCTCGGTAAAGATGAAAAAGGCCAGGTACGACTGGTATTACTGCCGGTAGACGGCAAAGGCAATGATATCCATACCACCCTCGTAAGCCGTGAAACCGCCCTCAATCTACCAGGTATCGAATCTGCAAAAGCACAGGGTAACCTGCAGGCAATGGAAAGCGGACAACGTTGTCCCCCACTTTGTAAAGACGTCGTACAACCCAAATAAATGAATAATCTAGGCGCATTCTTTGTCAGCCAGATTGTAATTATACCATTAGTGATAGGGCTGATACGCTTTAACAAAACAGTGACCAGCTATCAGCCCTTCCTCCTTTTGCTTGCCCTGGCTTTCATTTCGGAATCTATCAGCTTTATTTGCATTGAAGTACTCAATACCAGCAATGCGATACCTTTTAACCTATATGGACTGGCAGAATGTATGGTTGTACTGTATCAGTTCTATATATGGGGGTTTCTAAAACGGAAGTTCCGGCTCTATATCGTACTTGCCGCAGGCCTCTCTGCCGGCTGGATCACGGAGAATCTTTTCTTTTCACAGATCGAAAATTTCAGCCCTGTTTTCAGGGTCACGTATGCATTCATTGCCGTGTTGCTCAGCATCAATGAAATTAATTACCTGATTGTTCAGGACAACAAGAACCTGTTGCGTAACTCCCGTTTCCTTATCTGTATGGGGTTTATCATCATTTTTATTTACCAGATCATCTATGAAGCCACCTTCTTCGTGGGGTCAGATACTATATTGACCCTCAAGATTGTTTTTATGTTCAACTATATCAATGCTTTTGTAAATTTGATCTATGTGCTCGCTGTGTTGTTTATCCCCGTCAAGACTGCATATTATTTTAAAAAACACTTTGAAGCGTAGCATCGTCAATGCCCCATGGATGATAAGATCTTTTATACGACCGTCTTTATTTCACTGCTGATAGCGGTCATTATCATATTCTTTGTCGTCTCCATTATTCTCTACCACCGCAGGTATATACAGCTGCAAAGGGAGCGGATCGTAGCGGAAATCACCATCCTGGAAAATGAACGTAAACGGATTGCGGCAGATCTCCATGACAGCATGGGGCCACTACTTTCTACCATCAAGCTGAACATCAACAGTATCCAGGTGCATGATGAACATGATAAAATGGTCATTGCCCGATCAGGTACCTATATCGACGAGGTTATCAGGGGATTGCGCCAGATCTCTCACAACCTGCTACCCGCTACCCTGGAACGGAAAGGACTGACGGATGCTATTCATGAATTTATCAGACAGGTTACTGCCAAATCCAAGCTGGATATACGGTTTCATACCTCCGGTCAGATCAGTATTCCGACGGAGAAAGAGATCCATGTGTTCCGTATTATCCAGGAGATCACTCACAATACCCTTAAGCATGCCAAAGCCACCCAGTTACAGATCGTACTGAGTCGTGAAAACGGGTTCTTCCTGGTATTGGTCAAAGAAGACGGGATAGGATTTGACGTGAGGAAAGTAAAAGCAGAATCTACCGGGTTGGGGATGAAAAGCCTGGCAATCAGAACGGATATTTTGCATGGACATTTGTCGATTGAATCTGCCCCGGGGCATGGAACGAACTATTTCATTAAAATTCCCGCAGGATGATGTAATTTTACCATCATACTGATACCATTACCCCCAAAAGATTCAACTAACATGTACGACATCCGATTAGTGATAGCCGATGATCACGAGATATTCCGTGATGGCCTGGCACTGATGCTTTCCAGACAACCAAATATTAGTCTGGTTGGTCAGGCAGGCGACGGCAGGGAATTGCTGGAACTATTGGAAACGACGGAAGTGGATGTGGTCATGACTGATCTGAAAATGCCATTGATGGATGGCATTACCGCTACCCGCACATTATTACAACGATTTCCCCATATCAGGATCATTGCGCTTTCTATGTTCGATGAAGAGGAATTAATCGTGGAGATGCTGGAGGCAGGGGCGAAAGGATATTTGCTTAAAAATGCAGATAAACAGGAAATTGTGGAAGCGATCACCAGTGTGTTTGATGATAAGATCTTTTATTGCAGACAGACGAGTTCCAAGCTGGCTTCGATGATTGTGAGGAGCCGGTTCAACCCTTACCGTGATGCACACCCGATTATATTTACGGACCGGGAAAAGGAGATTATCCGGTTGATATGTTTACAGTATACCGCCCAACAGATCGGGGAGAAAATATTTTTGAGCAAACGGACGGTGGAGGGCCACCGGACAAGGATTTTGGAGAAAATGAATGTGAAAAATACAGCCGGTGTGGTGGTGTTTGCGTTAAAGAATAATTTGATAAGTGAAGCGGAGTTATTGTAAAAGCCCCCCTCCTTGATTACATTTGTGTCCTATCAACATTCATCAGGACCTATGACACGTATCACAATCATCCGACATGGAAGTACTTCATGGAACAAACAAGGCAGAATGCAGGGCAGCACGGATATACCGCTGGATGAAGAGGGTATTGAACAGGCACAAAAACTGGGGGCCAAACTGGCAGCTGAACAACCCTGGGATATTATTTACACCAGTCATCTTTCCAGGGCAAAAAGAACCGGGGAAATCATTGCAGAAGCCATCGGCCTTTCACCGGTACTGACAGATGAAAGACTACGTGAAGTTTCCGGCGGTCAGACAGAAGGTACGGTGGAAGAAGACAGAATTGCCAAATGGGGACCCGACTGGCGCCAGCTGGATCTGGGAATGGAACGTGCCGATGCTGTATTCGAAAGAGGCGTATCATTTATGAAAGACCTTTTGGAAGAACATGCCGGCAAAAAGATCCTGATCGTGAGTCATGGAAGCTTTATCCGCCATATGCTCCGTCACCTGACACCTGAATTTGAACTGACCGAACAACTGAAGAACACAGGCGTATCAAGACTTGTAGTGGATGATACTAAGTGGTTCTGCGACCTGTACAATTGTACGACTCATCTGGATTAGTTATTTTTAAATAAATTCCTGTTATGAAACCCACAACTTCCGGTTATGCACCCGCAAATGGATTAGACCTCTATTATGAAATTTATGGTAGTGGGGATCCACTGGTATTGATTCACGGTGGCGGCTCTACTATTGAGAGCAATTTTGGCTATTTCATTCCCCTGCTGACTGGCGATCGCCAGATCATTGCCATGGAACTACAGGCACATGGGCACACCAAAGACCGGGGCACTCCCACCAGTTTTGAACAGGATGCAGATGATGTGGCAGCATTACTGGCTTTTTTGAATATACCACAGGCAGAAATACTGGGGTTTAGCAATGGCGGGAATACGGCTATGCAACTGGCCGCACGACATCCGCAAGTGGTGAAAAAGCTGGTGATCGCATCTTCGTTTTATAAGAGAGATGGGCTGTTTAAAGGCTTCTTTGATTTTATGAATACTGCCAGCCTGGATAATATGCCCATGGGATTGCAGGAGGCTTACCTGGCTATCAATAATGATCGTGCAGCATTGGAGATCATGCATAACCGTGATCGTGACAGGATGGTGGGATTTCAGGACTGGCCGGAAGAAATGCTTAGGAATATTACATCCCCTACCCTCATTATTGGAGGGGATCAGGATGTGATGGTGCCGGAGCATTTTGTGGAGATGTTTAGATTATTTCCGAAGGCTCAGCTGGCGATATTGCCCGGTGGTCATGGCGGATATCTGGGAGAGGTGACGCAAAGACATTTATCAGGGGAGCAACCGGAAATAGCGGCGAAACTGATATTGGCGTTTCTGAATAGTTAGATGAGTCACTGGCATTCATGATACAGATATTGGCGTTTCTGAAGAGTTTAGTATGTAACTTGCAGATATGATCAAGTACAGGCAATTCGAACCGGTAATTATAGAAACAAGGGAAATCCTGACAGAAGCATATACTACCCAAAGCCATACCTATCATGAATTCTTCCTCATCCGTTCCGGAACAGGCAAGCATATATTTCGTAACCAGGAGGTGTCTTTTCAAAAAGGAGATCTCTTTTTTATTGCACCCGGCGAACCACATTCCTTCCTGATTCCACGCATGGCAAAGGCAACGCTGATCAAGTTTAGTGACGACCTGCGCTCCCTGCTAAAAACGTATGTCAACAAGTGGGATATTGATGGCGTAGTGATGGCCAATGCCAAATCGCCCCTGAATGCATACGTTCCATTGAGCACTGAAGATAAAGTCATTGTGACACATATCTTCAATGCAGTGGAAGCCATGAAAGATCAGACGATGCTGAATGAACAACTGATCTTACATCAGCTGGTTTCACTCATCGTGATTATGGAACGTAATCTGACAGACAGGCGGTATCCCAATCCTGACAGGCTCATTGTTGACCAGATGGTCAAACATATACATAAACATATGAAACAGCCGTTGCTGCTGACTTCACAGCATATGTCGGAAGTATTCAACATTCCTGCCACCTATATCGGTACTTATTTTAAGCGGCATATGGGGCAGTCATTGAAGGCATATATTAATGAATGCAGGATGGTGATGATAGGCCGTATGATCAGGAAAAACAATGTTCCCGTTTCTGTGATCAGTCATGACTTCGGGTTTACGGATGAAAGTCATTTTCTGAAAACGTTTAAGAAGTTTTACCAGATGAGCCCTACCGCCTATAAGAAAGAGGTGTTGTCCTGACAACTCTTACCTTGACATTGTAGCCCCACGTTCCATCATGGAACGATCTTCCGGTTCTCCATGTTTCCAGTCACCGTACTCCTGCCAGCTATCACGCTTTACTTTTAGGATTGATTGCCCGCATGAGGCTATCAGGATCGATTTGCATGGTTGAATAATTTTAGACAAAATTCCGGATAGCTGCACGGGTTTATTGGTAAATATTAAACAATCATTGGTATTTTTTTATAACTTTAACCTATGCTGACTACAGACAATCTCAAAAAAATCGAAAAAGGAAGGAGAGCACACATTTATTGCAAAGTCACGGAGATTGCGCTGTTTGTGGCTACTGGCGGCTTTCTTGAAGAAGGCAACCGGCTATTGCAGGAACTATGGAAGTTCAAAAGGCGGCATGAGCGAGATACCTGGCTGGCAGATACTGCATTTACGGTGTTATGGTCGGCGGCAGGTGCTGTACCTGCGGATGTGCCTTTTGAGTTAGGGGATATAGATGAGATTGAAAGATCTATGCGAAATTATATTGCTATAGATAAGTGGGCGTACGAAATGCCCGCAATGCCATGGACTTCACTGTCAGGCGTAAACCTGGTGAGAAAAGCTTTTATTACAGCTGGTATGTTTAAAAACAGGGCACTGCCTGTACAGGAGAATTACGAAGATGTCACTGATTTTATGAACGACACACTGCAGGCAGTGAATCTTCAGCCAGAAGATGAGTTTCCGGTAGCTTACAAAGAATTGCTGGCACTTGAAATGATTGAAAGACTGGCAGAAGAAGAATATGATTCTGATGAAGCATATGCATTGGGTGCAGAACTGGCAGCAAAGAATGATCAGCCGGATTCGGCAATAAAACTGGCAAAGCATTGGGCAAAAGCACCTGTAAGACCAGCTTTGATAGCAGGTGGCAGACATATAGCACCATTATTATTGCAAGGAGTGATTGCGGAGGATCTGGGTTTGAATAAAGATAACGTCAACGAATATCTCGAAGAGGCGATCATAGCATTGAATAAAAGCACAATGAAACGCGGCTGGTTTAGTTGGGCCGGGTTTTAAGTATAGATACACTCAATGAAACAAGGATAGTTCTATCAGGTGGAAAATAGGCTACTAACTTTTAAACCTCTAAAAGCCAGTAGCCACAATAAAACTTTAATTATTTGTAAATACTTTTTGCAGGTGGTCATTATACCTGCTTAAATCTCTATTAATATCCGAATTCTTTTCTACGTCATGAAAATGCAGACTTTCCAGCGGGGTCATACCAGTAAAGGCATTCATGCGATGAAACCCAAAGAGTACCCCCTCATCTACTGACTTTTCCAGGAAGAATTCCCCGGGCAATGTAAAAGCTGTAGCAGGTGCATTCCACGAAGTAGTGACCAGGTATTTGCGGCCATGCAGCATACCGCCGGTACCATAGTTGATAGCAGGGTTTTCGGCCTTGCGTCCATCACTGCGATAGATACCTTTGCCCTGACCGGCAGTAAAAACTACATCCAGGTATTTCTTAAATTCATGCGGCAGACCAAACCACCATACAGGTGTGTGATAAATCACAGCATCTGCCCATACAAAATTCTCTACTTCTTTTTCCGGAACGTATGTATCGTTGATGTCGGTATAGCGTACTTCATATCCTTCCTCCTTATCGAAGAAGGCCTTAGTGGCCTCAGAAATCGTTTTATTAAACCGGCCGCCGGAATGACCGAATACCTGTCCACCATTTATCACGAAGATCTTTTTCATTGTCGTTTTTATTTACAATGCAAAACTACTCCCCCAACATCTACTATTAAAATAATATAAATTATACCTTTGTATCATAATTCTGATAGATGGTAAATCTCGAATGGTTTAGAACCTTTAAAACTATATATGAGACCGGTAGTCTTACAGGGGCTGCAGAAGCCCTGTACGTGTCACAACCGGGAATCAGCCTGCATCTCAGTTCGCTGGAAGCCTATGTAGGCTATAAGTTGTTTGACAGAACTTCCCGTAAATTGATTGCCACCGAACGTGGGAAACTGCTATACAACTATATTTTAGATGCCCTGAATAAGCTGGAAGAGGCGGAACAACACTTTCACAGAAGTACTGAGGCGGAAAGGCCCACTGTAAGTGTGGGGATGTGTTTTGAAACCTTTCAGTTTACACTGGAGCCATATCTGCCGACCCTGCCGTTTAATGTGATCATTAAATTCGGGGAGTACCCGGAAATGCTGAGCGATCTGGATGCAGGCATTCTCGACCTGATCATTACGCCACAAAAAGGGGATTATCCTCAATTAAAGTATGAGGCATTCTTTAAAGAAAGAATTGTCGTGGTAGGTGGTGCGAAAACGAATACAACAAAGTTCAGAAAACTGCTGAAAACAGACGACAGATCCGGCATACTGGACTGGCTCAAACAACAGACCTGGTATGGAACAACCGGGGATATGGAACACCTGCGGCGGTTTTGGTTTAATAATTTCGATAAACGACCGGATTTTAAACCGAATTATATCGTGCCGAATATCTGCTCCATCTTACGATGCCTGAGTGTAGGAGATGGAATCGCTGTAGTACCGGATTTTCTGGCTAAAAAGGAGCTGGAAGAGGGTAAGGTGAAGTTGATATGGGAAGGAGGTAAAATACACGAAAATACGCTCTATTTTGGCACAAGGAAGAAAAGTATGTATGAGGGTGAGATCGCGAAAGTAAAAGAGATCTTTTTACGGGAGATGGTGAAAGGTGATGGTAAAGGGTAATATAAAAGGAGATCAACTGAAAGAAACCATCTTGCCGGAAATGACAAAACCTACCTAAATTCGGCATCTAAAACCTGTAATTCATGAAAATAGCAACGATCTACCTCCTTGCAGTATTGCTGGGCGCCACCAGCATTGCCAAAGCCCAGTCGCAAACCGAAGTCCTGGTAAAAGAATGGGAAAGAGCAAAGGCCTACACCAAAGAATATCTGGATGCGATGCCGGATAAAGATTACAGCCTGAAACCAACTCCTGAAATGCGTTCATTCGCAGACCAGTTCCTCCACCTGACGGGCCATGTATCCATAATGTACCTACGTTCAAAATCCCGAAAATAATTTTGAGATTTTGAACTTTTCATTCCTCCGTAATGTTATCTATTGTTTGTAAACTGTCGTACTCATTTTTAAATCCCAAACACCACAACTTATTAATAGCCCTTTTTTATTACCTCACATTTAATCAATAACATTATGGATGGTTACATTGGCGAAATCAGAGCATTTGGCTTTAATTATGTGCCTATTGGCTGGCTTCCCTGTGATGGAAGCACGCTCCCGGTTCAACAACAATCTACCCTATTCTCCGTTATCGGTAACCGATTTGGAGGGAACGGAACAACGAACTTCATGCTTCCGGATCTGAGAGGTGTAACTCTCGTTGGTGTTAATACTGCACAGAGCGAATATAACATCCCAGGCATTACCGGAGGATCTGAAAATGTAACACTCACGGTGAGCACTATTCCGGCACACAATCACCTGATCGGTGCAGTCACACGTTCAAGTGCTGCCCAATTAACACAGGCAACGAATGTACCGGCACCTACTGCTTATCTTACCAATGCTTACTCCTCAGGTTTTAGTCAGGGTATTATTGCTTATGCAGATACTGCCACCGGTGCGCTCAATCCTCAGAGTATTTCGACTGCAGGCGGAAGTCAGCCACATAATAATATGTCGCCCTACCTGGCCATGACTTATTGTATCTGTGTGGAAGGCGTATATCCGCAACACCCCTGATTTACAATTTTCATTCACTCTTTTGAATTTCACATATGGAAAATTATCTCGGAGAGATCCGTGCATTTAGTTATGGCCGGGCACCAAGAGGTTGGGTTCCCTGCAACGGCCAACTCTTACCTATCGCACAGAACCAGGCTTTATTTGCCTTACTGGGCATATATTACGGAGGAAACGGCACAACCAATTTCCAATTACCTAACTTAAACGGCAGAAATATTGTTGGCACCGGTACCAGCAAAAGTGGTAGTAATTATCCTATAGGTCAGGCTGCCGGCACTGAATCGGTGACAATTAATTCCAATGAGCTCCCCTTACACAATCACCTCGTTCTTACCAAAAGTGCTTATGATGTAGGTTCGCCGTCGACCAACTTCCTGGGAAATCCTGACATACAAGGTACATCGCCTGTGGCCAATAAAGCGACGGTCAACTTGTATGCTGCAAGTGCAGGCACTTTGACACAGATGGGTCCCTGTATTACAACGGTAGGTAATAACCTGCCTCACGAAAACAGGCAGCCATACCTGGTGATCAATTACTGCATTGCCACACAAGGGATATACCCATCCAGGCAATAACATTCCCAATAACCTTCAAAAATATTTTATGGATAATTACCTCGGAGAAATCAGACCTTTTGCCGGCAATTATGCACCTGTTGGCTGGTTACTTTGCAATGGGAGTCTGCTCTCAATCAGTGAGAATGAGGCATTGTTCACCCTTATCGGCACCACTTACGGTGGTAATGGCACTACCAATTTTGCCTTGCCTAACCTGCAGCAAAGAATAGCCTGTGGGCAGGGCACACTGCAGGGAGGTGCTACCTATATAATGGGTGAAAATGCCGGTGTAGCCAATGTAACATTGCTCTCCACACAGATACCTTCGCATGCGCACGATCTGATGGCAAGTACCAGCGATGCGACTACTGGTGAACCTAACAATGGGTTCCTTGCAAATACGAATGGTACGACCAGCACACCGCCGCCGCCGACCCCCTACCCTGATGTAAAACTGTATACAGCGCTGCCATTGCCATCAGGGCCATCAGCACCCAATGTAACACTGGATCCTACTGCGATGACGATCACCGGTGGTTCGTTACCGCACGATAACCAGATGCCTTATGTCACCATTAATTTCATCATCGCAGTGGTGGGTATATATCCTAACTTCTCTTAACTGATATGACAATAGGAATTATTTCGTCCAGTGATCAGTTTCTGCCACTGGCATACACACTTGCAAATAACAATTTGCAGGTGTGTATCTTTTTTGCACCCGGACAGGATGCATATGTCAACCAAAAAGTGAACACGCTTGCTGCACATTTTGCAATGGCAACCGGTGATGTATATAACTGGCTGGAACAATGTAAACCAACAGTGGTGTTTGTATATGGATATCCGCAACTGCTGGATGTGAGTAAATTCTCTATGCCTGTCTTTAATATTCATGCAGGCGCACTCCCTGCTTTCCGGGGACCAGTGCCAGTATTCTGGCAATTGAAAAAGGGGATGCCACAACTCTGCCTCAGCATCCATGTACTCACTAACAGGTTTGATGCAGGGCCTGTGGTCTGGTCAAAAAATATTCCCGATCAGCCACATTATAATTATGCATTGGTACACCAGATATTTAGCCAGGTGGTGATTGAAGGCGTCTTTTTTATTTTACAGTTGCTAGCTGCCGGAATGCCACTACCAGATCTACATGCTGCCGGACCTCCTGCTTACCACAAACGACCAGTGGCTAAGGATGTAACGATTGATTGGAATACTATGTCTGCCACTGAAATATGTAACCTGATCCGGGCATGCAATCCGTGGAATAAAGGTGCGGCGACCAGGTTGAACGGTCAGGAAATAAAATTGATGGATGGTATGCAAAGTAATATGACAACTACATTACCACCGGGGAGCATAGTCAGCGAAGGATTGATCGCAGTAAAGGATGGTCATTGTATACAGGTCAATATGCTGGTGCTGGAAGATATCTTTGTGCCGGCATATCACGCGGAATATTATGGCATTAAAAAAGGACTCATTTTGCAATGAGTCCTTTTTTGATTCAGACGCTTGCTTCAGATGCGAAGTCAAACCCTGCACCTCCATTTCCGAGAGTAAGGTCATTAACTTCATACACTTTGATGTCTGGAGCCGTCCAGATGGGCTTTGATGTCGTTTGTTCGTTTTTCATTGGTTGAATTTATTAGTAAATTAAGGTATTCCTATTGTAATGAGTCCCTTTTAAAATCAGTGGCTTGACTCTGAAGCGAAGTCATATCCAACTCCGCCGCTTCCTAGGGTGATGTCATTTATGTCGTAGACTTTAATGTCAGGTGCAGTCCACACCTGTTTTTGGGATGCTTGTTCGTTCATGCTTTTTTGTTTTAAATATTAAGGTATTTCGTATCCTTTTTGTGCTAATGCAGTCAGAATCTCACTGGCTATTACCGACTGGTTTGTCCTCAGAATAGCAGTATCTTTTCTGTTTGTATGATTGATCGTCATTCCATCTCCGGACAGGTAACGCTGGAATGCAATGCTTTGTTTATCCACTCCTCTGATATAGTCTTCATGCCTGTGCACGCGCGATATATAGTCCGGCGAATACATGCCCTTATCCTTTCGCCACAACACCTCCCCAGGCACAACTCCCTGCATGGCATGGCGAATGAAGCTTCTTTTATATCCTCCTTTTACAAACAAATGCAGGGGAACATCCATCATAAATTCCATAACCTTTTTATCCAGTAGCGGTACTGCACTCTGCATACCAAACCGTTCATTACGTTTTGCAAGCATGGCAGGAAATAAGCCGGTTCTGCCCTTCCGGAGGTTGTCGCACATATGCGCACGGATGTCATCTACTGATGAGAAGGACAGGTCCCTGCTATACTTTTGAAAAAACATTTCCTGCAAAAAAGGTGCCTGTACATCATCCACTTTTTTCCCCTTTTTAACCTTCGTTATCAATTCCCGTTTGATGATTTGGGAAAAACTCTTCCCCTCTTTGTCGGCAAACTGCTTCATCAGTTTCAAAGCCCCCCACAAGCGACCGCTTCTAACCATATTGTAGATAACGGGATTGCCTTTCCAGGACACCCAGTGATCGCCACCAAAACCGGTATATAATACGCCAATTTGTTTTTCTTTTGCGCTTTCCAGGATCGCATGATCCATATAGTAGAATACGTTAGGAAATGTTTCGTCCCGTTCAAAAGCGGCTTCAATACCATCAAATGGGCCATAGGAAGAGGCGGTTACATATGTTTGGATAAGGTTGCAACAGTGCCTGCCGATCACATCTATATATGTCCGTTCGTCTTCTTCTTCCGGATGATGCTTTTCGGGCAATATTGCAGAAAAAGCATAAAGCGGTTTATTCTTTTTCTGCAATATTTCAGAAAGTATGCAGGCAATAACAGATGAGTCGAGGCCTCCACTCAGTGTAATACCAACAGGTTTATCTGTATTCAACCGATTGCTCACCGCTTCATATATCAGTTCTTTCAGGCATTCCTGCCAGTCCTTGTCTTTCTTAAACCGATAGCGACCACCGACAGGCTCCCAGTATTTGTGGATAGTCATCACACCATTGGCCAGTATCAGGGTATTGCCACCACACAGGGTCCATACATCAGCATCATAAGTGGCTGTGGGGCACGATTGCCTGAAGTAGTATTCAATCAGGCTCACCTCGTTGAATCTTGCAGGGGAAGGTTTGAAGGCTTCCACTCCTTTTTGTTCGCTACAGAATATAAATACCTCAGGGGCATCATAATAATATAACGCGCGGAAACCAATATGGTCTGTGGCAAGAAAGCATTGCTGCCTGATCTTATCCCATATACAAATAGCAAATTCACCTTCCAGGTGCTGCACACATGCTTTCTCCCATTTGTTCCAGGCATGTAGCAGCAACACAATATCAGAACAGTCTGCCGGAGCAGCTGTTTCCTGCAGGAGTATTTCCCGGTTATCAATCCGTATATCAGCAATTATTACCAGGTCTTCTGTTACAAAAGGCATAGTTTGTTGCCGTTCTGTCTTATTCATGGCCAGTTTGCAATGGGCCAGGGCGATATATTGATCGGTCCAGACATCCATGCCATCTATAGCCCGGTGTTGCAAAACTTTACTGATATGTTGAACTGCTGCCGGGTCCAGTAGGTTGCGTCTTTTATTAATGATACCGAATATGGCACTCATAGTTCAACTTTTGAAACAAACAATAACAGTAAATTGTTCTAAATGTTTATTTCCTGTTACAATATAATTGCCGCATTGCAACCAGGCATGTGCGTGGAATTTCCCTTTCTGCTTGTTTTTGCTTACGCCAAAAAAAACGGTACTCGTCATACGACGGGCTTTGAGCATCAATTTTCCTGCCAGCGCCTGTTCAAAGCATTCAGTACGCCAGGGAGACCGTTTCCCGGCACGCAGAATGGCTCTGCCTATGCGAATCAGCTTATCATTCTTGTCATGATACAGGTATTCATTTTCAGCAGCAGGGAAGGATTTCTTGCCCAGAATGGGGGCAAGTTTTCTGAAGGGCAAAAACAAGAGCATTGTTCTGGCCAATGCCAGCAACAACCAGGCTTCAGTGAACATTCTCATGTCTGTCTTATTCATATGAGGGCAGTTACACGCGATAGCAATTCATCGGGGGCACAGTTTGCCGGTCTGGCAATCTGGTATACTTCTGTGTTTTGTAACAACTGTGTGATGGTCTTAAATTTAAGTACCCGCATGTCGGGGGAATTAAAAAAAGAGGGCTTGTATATATGTTCTACAACGGCTTCGAAGGCATTGCCGCCTGAGAGCCGTTCTGTTGTAAACCGGCCATCATCGCTTAGTTTCAGGAGGATTACCCTGTTTATCGGGTATGCCCGGGTATCAAAATCATCGTGGAAGAAGAGTCCGTATTTTTCCATTCCCGGCATGATGGGGAAAGAGCGATCTTCGTATTCAAATGCCTGCATACTCTGTTCCCAAAGTTTGATCATGGGGTAGGATGCGATTCCGTGCATCTGGTGATCCGCACCATTGGCGAGCACGACTATATCATCACTGAAAATACGATACTGTTTATTCATAAGTCCGGCCAGTGTGGTAGACTTTCCTGCACCGGAACGCCCTGCTATCAGGGTGAGTTTGCTATCGATCAACAATGACCCGGTGTGCATGGGGATAATACGTCTTTGCTGTAGGATACCCGCCATAGCGGCTGCCAGTACAAATAGCCGTAGCAGGCGCATTTCAATACCGGCATGATCAGGACGAATGATGATAGTGTCTCCATCTTTTACATAATATTTTCCCACATCCCGTACAGTAAATAATAACTCATGGTCATTCATGGTATATGAAATACTGCCTGTGCTAAAGGTAAAGCCATCGGGGATTTCCGGCATTTCACCCATTCGGATATTTACATGAGCCTGCTCAAATGAAGTAACAGGGGATAACTCGGGGAACGGTATTTCGGATAGAATATCTAAACCAAACCCCCAATATTTATAAATGGACATGATAGAAGATGGGCGATTGTAAATAATTAGTTTGTAATGCAATAATACTTATTTTTACAAAGCAAATAATTCCACACCCCAAAAATAATCGCTATGAATCAGGAAGATGTTATCCGCCGAAATGATGAAAACTTTATGATCAGTAACCTCGGAGATGAAGTTGTATTAATGGACATTCAGAAGGGCCATTATATAAATATAAATCCGGTGGGCAGTTTGATATGGGATAAACTGGCGGCACCTGTAACTGTAAAAGATCTGATCCAATCTCTGGCAGAAGAGTTTGATATTTCTACCGCACAATGTGAAGGGGATACCCTGAAGTTTTTGCAAAAATTACAGCAGCACCATCTGTTAAATATACAATAATGGAGATTGAAGCTATCAGCCGAACCTATTCTCCTGAAATGGCCTGTGTTATTTTCTGTTGCAGAGTATTTATTAAAACAGCTGCTGCGGAAGATCTGGAGCAGTTTGTTGCGTATGGAGACATTGACTGGAACGAAGTGTACCGGTTGGCAGCTTTGCACCGGGTACGTCCTATCGTATACAGAGTGTTGAATAATACCAATATTCCCGAACCAACCTTAACCAGGTTTCGAAATTATTGTCGTGCACTATCTGTATTTGCTTTTGAACGGCAGATAGAATCCGCACGTATAAAGCAGGTATTAGGCCAACAGGGAATTTCGGTAAGAATGTATAAAGGACTTGATTTTACAAAGGTAGTATATGGTGGAGATATCAGTTTGCGTGAATTTACGGATATGGATATGATGATTGCCCCAGGGCAACTATCTGCCATGGTAAACGTGATGAAGGCAGAAGGATATGTGTGTAGCCAGGTGGAATATTTACGACGCTTCCCTACAAATTTTGTAACAAACAAAAAGGACATTTGTTTTTATAAGCGGAGCCCGATGGGTCGGTTATTTGGGTTTGAATTTCACTATCGACCCACTAATTTCATGATGGATCAATCTCCTGGATTCGATGAGTTGCTTGGGAAAGACTCCTCTCCTTTTACCCACGAGCAATATTACAGACTGATGGTGTTAAATCATGGCGCCAGTGATTATTATCCGAATTTAAGATCGCTGGTTGATATAGTGATGTTGTCTCAGGGCAGGGTGGTGGATGTGCCACCAAAGTTACGACGTTATGAACGACTTGGGCAGGAATTAGCTTCGCGGTTGTTGAATTCTCCGGCACCGGCGGTTCCGGCAGACAAGCCACTGCTTAAATGTGCTACACTAATTACAGAATGGCAGCTGACTGCCACACCCCGTTCTGGTTGGGAGAAAATGTATATGCATATACGGTTTAGTTCATCCTTTTTGCACACACTTCGATTAATGCTAAGAGCCATGCATTACTTCGCACTACCCAACGAGAAGGACATCAACAATGTTCAATTACCTTTATTTAAACTATATTATCTGGCCAAGCCGGTTCGATTGCTGAACATCCCCAGCAGGCTTAAAAAGGTTTTTAGCTGAAATTGCTACGAATCCGGAAAATGTACCATTAAAGCCGTTGGATGTGTTCCGGCGGTAGTGGTGAGTGCGTGTAACTTTGCTACTGTTAAATCACTTATTATGAAAACAGTATTGATAACAGGAGCAAATAAGAGTATTGGTTTTGAAACGGCCAGGCAGTTGTTGAAATTAGGGTATTATGTATACCTGGGGTGCCGGATATAGAGAAAGGAGAACAGGCGGTACGCAAACTTCGCGATGAAGGATTGGACCAGGTGGAAGCATTGCTGATTGATCCGTTTATCATAACAGGTAACTTATCAGATATAGTGTTGAGTTTACAATAACCAGGTTTCCAAAACCGGAAGATGATACGCTGTCAGGTATTAAATAATTTCCTGAAGCTATTCGGTGTGATCCCAAACTTCTTTTTAAACGCCCGCTGAAAATGTTGTGAATGCGCATACCCCAATTCATAAGCAATTTCAGAAATAGTCTTATCTGTATCCTTTATCATTTGCTGCGCCTGTTCCAACCTTAAATTCAACGCATAGTTCAATACAGACGTACCATACAATTGTTTGAACCCCGCTTTAAGTTTATACTCATTCAACTGAGCCTTATTTGCCAACTCCTCCAGCGATGGCGGCTCCTGATAGGATCGGGCAAGAATACCAGCAGCATAATGCAGTTTTTCAATATCAGAAACCCGTAACTTTATTCCGGTATGTACCCTCGGCTCATGCAGCATCGACTCCCATTGCAAACAAAACAACTCATTCACCATACTTTCAAAATAGAGCTTTTGTAGCTGGGGCTGTTTCGGCGACTCCCATAAATGGTTGAGAATATTCGCTATCCGGTCAGAAAACCGGAGATCAGGTGATTCATGAAAAAGCGCCTTGCCGGATATTAATTGCTGCGCTACATGCGGGAATTCAGGTAAGTATTCATTGAATAAGGCTATCGCCTTCTCTACTGGCATCAGGATACTGATAATCCTAAAATCCCCCTTCCCCATCAACTGGTTCACTTCCAGCGTACCAGGATTAAACAGAAAGCTATGGCTCCCCTGCGGAAGTACCCGGTTTTCATATAACCCCACCTGCGTTTGCAGGATACTTCCTTTTACCACGAATGTAAACTCAGCCCATCCCGGACTATTGTAATGCTCCCATGACGGGGTATCTGCCACAGTTATCATCTCTGAATCAGAAATGATGAAATCCATTCCCCTATAAATTTGCAATACCCCTGTTCTGGCGTCGAATTGCCCTTCCACCTTTTTATATTCAAATGTTTTTAGCTGTTCAAGCAGATCATGGTACATTTTAATCCGTTTTGTGCACAATCACAAGAGGCGCTACCCTGAAATTTGCATAAAAATAGAGAAATGAAACAAGATAGCACACAGGTTCTTATTGTAGGTGGTGGTATTACGGGTTTGACGGCAGCATTATTTCTGGCACAACAGGGAGTCAATTTCATTTTGATTGAAAAGCACAAAGGTACTTCCATTCATCCCCGCGCCAGAACGATCGATATCCGTACCATGGAGTTGTTCAGAGGCCTTGAATTAAGTGAGGAACTGGGATGAAATTCTCAGGAAAGTGATTGGTATTCCAGATCTGAAAATTTCTATTCTCAACATCCTCCCCTGGCAACTTACGGTCCGGATTGCCACCCAATTGCGGGTGAATAAGATCTTCATTGCCGGAGATGCTGCTCATACCATGACACCCTATGCCGGCAAAGGTGCGAATGCAGGCATACAGGATGTACAGAATCTGGCCTGGAAACTGGCCGCTGTTTTAAAACATCAGGCAGGAGATGCATTGTTGGATACCTATCACACTGAACGCCAACCCGTAGGTGCATTCTATGCAAATCTATCAGGAGAAATGGCTGATAAAAACGGGTTGATCGATGAATCAAAGATGATGCAATATGGAGAAAAGCTATTGGGACTGCCAGATTATGCATACGACTCTACTGCTGTTGTGAAACCATCAAACCTTTTCAGAGGTGAACCCGGTACCTGTATTCCCCATATGTGGCTGGAAGATGGACGTTCCTCTCTCGACTGGGTGAAAGGACAATTTGTATTAATAGCGAACGGACATTTTGAACACTGGCGGGCAGCATGTAAACTATCACATATCCCGGTAAAACTGGTAGAATTTCCTGCGAACGAACAATGGATGACATTAACGCAGGCTACAACTACCGATGCAATATTAATAAGACCAGATGATTTTGTGGCAGCGAGATTAAACGCCTTACATCCATGTGAGCAGTTAGCGAAAACTATCAAAAAGATCTGTAGTTTGCGGAACATATAGTTCCGCAAACCTCATTTTTCCCTGTAGAAAATATACCCTCCATGATGTAAGGTATCATCATCTACAAATTTTCCATCTGCCGTAAAACCAGTGTCATCCCAATAGTCAATATGATCACCTTTGATTTCATAACGGCCCGTATAGGCACTTTGCCGGTTGCCGCGTGCTTCGTCATATCTGCCATTGGGTAATAATTCCTGCCTGATATGTTTATCAGCAGTCATCCACATTCCCAGGTATTTTTGATTTTCCATACAACAAAATTAGCCTGGGCAGCAGAGTGCATTATTGCAGGAGGGAAACAAATACTTACGAAATTCAAACAAGTAAATTATCCAGTGTGGCATAAGTAGCCTTCATACCATCTTCCATCCCCATTTCAAGGATCTGTTCCAGGTCTGAAAGTGATTTGAAGGTAAGGACACTTTGTACCAATGTCTTCTCCCCTTCTTCTGTAAATGTGATGGTCCAGTCAGCACTGGGAATGTCTGTATTGATCTTACCTTCTTCGTCACAGAAAGCATCTGAGAATGAAAGTTCCTCTTTTGGACGAATGGTTTTATACTGCGTCAATCCCCAATACACAGGGCCATTAGGCTCTGACATAGCATAGTGCCAGCGTCCGCCCTCGCGGAAGTTCATCAATTTAGTCCGCATGTGCATAGGTGAGGGTGCAAACCATTGTTCCAGTAATTCACTTTTGGTATAATGGTCCCATACATTTGCACGATCAGCTAAGAACTCCCGTTTGATGGTCAGGGTATTATTGTCTTTATTGGGGATGTAGTCGAAGAATAAGTTATTCATGATGGGTGAATTTTATAATGGAGCCATCCGGCGTTATCTGATAAGTTCGCTGTAGCTTATTTCCTTTTAAATAATGATAGACAATATATGCTTTGTCCCCTACAAAATACAACAATCTATCAAATACCTCACATGGGTTATGACTACCAGGCATTAAATACGGATATGATATCGCTGACAGGTCCGCGTAGTCAAAACATACCAGGTACCAACGCTTGCCACCCCGGAACAGGAAAAAGAGTTTTTCAATTGAGAGGGCAGGAAAACAGAAGCGGGGATTTTGTATATCCGGCGTTGACGTATACCATAAATCCAGCGGATTTGATGCCACCGAAATAAGGGGAATCGTAGTTGCTATCAGGTACCCAAATCCCCCCCCGGCTGTATCAAATTACGATACAGCCGGGGGGGATATCGGGAATAGAATGATATTTGTATAGACAAGTCGCCATAGCCTGGTGATTCAATTGAATTTTGAGAATTAACCGATTGTGATTGTAGTCACGGCCATCCTATTTTGCAACATTTACTTTTGTAATATGAAACAAAATATGATCCTGCTACACGGCCTTTTTGGACAATTGAGCAACTGGGATAGTGTTGTAAAAGAATTCAGCGCATCTTACAACATCCATGTCCCTGCCCTGCCTATTTATAATACACCAAAGGAAGAACCACTATTATATTTACTTGAATTCCTTGAAAGCTTTATAACCGAAAATAACCTGAATGACTTCATACTTGTCGGCAATTCCCTTGGCGGACATATAGCTGTTTTATACGCTGCACGTCATAAAGTAAAAAAACTCATTTTAACCGGTAGCTCTGGTTTGTATGAAAATACTACCATGGGTAGTTTCCCTAAAAGAAGTTCCGTTGCCTATATCAAAGCCAGGGTTGAATATACCTTTCACGATCCTGCTATCGCCACCGAAGCCCTCATCTCACAGGTGTTAAGCATTACAACTGATACCCAAAAATGCCTGGGCGTGCTCCGGGTCGCTAAATCAGCACAACGACATTATGTAGCGGATCTTTTATCACAAATATCTGCGCCAACTTTATTAATTTGGGGCCGTGAAGATAGGATCACGCCTATCCATGTCGCCCATGAATTTGCCGGTATGATCCCTGATTCTAAATTAGTGGTCATTGATGAATGTGGTCATGCCCCCATGATGGAGCAACCAGTTGCGTTTAATTTTGCATTGAAACAGTATTTAAGTAATTTGTAACAGTATGTCTTTACCATCTTATTATCAAAGACTTATAAGGAAATATCCGCAGGTATCAGAAGAGGAGTGGCATTTGCTGGATCAACTGGCGACTGTTCGGCATATTAAAAAAGGTGAGCATTTCCTGCGGGTGGGAAAAGTAGCGCGGAATGCAGCGTTTATTTTATCTGGTCATTTTAAATATAGTTTTATTGGGGAGGATGATAGTGAGAAAATTCTGAAATTCGGTTTTACAGATGATTTTCTGACTAACTGTCAAAGCTTCAATAATAATAAGCCATCTTATATGAACATCACCGCGTTGGAAGATGCGGTTATTTTAAGGTTCAATATTAATAATGTCCGCCCTTTATATGATCTTCATTGCAGTATTTTACATGTCAATATCCAAGTGTACCAGGATATTATGGAAGAGCAGGCGGAGCATCAGTATATACCCTCTTTAAAAAGTCCATTGGAGCGGTACCGGTTTTTAATTCGGAATCGGCCTCTGATTATTCAGCACATATCTTTAACGAATATCGCGCGATATTTGTATACGAGCAGAGAAGCGCTGAGCAGGGCAAGGGTGATGATGACGAAAAATTTAGGTGGGTCGTTCAGGTAACACCGATTGGCTGTTAGATAAGACCTTTCAAATATACAAATTAATGGAAGGTTGCCCTAAACGCCAACGGCGATTGATTCGTTTTTGTTTTAAAGAGTTTACTAAATGACTGCAGGTGCTCAAACCCTAATTCATAAGCGATCTCACTGACAGACAAATTTGTAGTAGATAATTTCTCCTTCGCCTTTTCAATTAATTTTTCGTGGATGTGCTGCTGGGTATTTTGTCCTGTCAACACTCTCAGCAAGCTACTTAAATATTTCGGAGACAAATTCAGCGCCTGCGCCACATACGTCACTGTTGGTAACCCTTGGGAGCTATTGAAATAATCATTTAATAACTGCTCTAATCGTTCCAGTACCTGGTGGTTTTCTTTCTCCCTGGTAATGAATTGACGATGATAATACCGATCTCCATAACTCAATAGCGTAGCAATATGCGCTACAATAATCGTCTTGCTAAACTGATCGATATTAGATTTACATTCCTGTTGAATATTTTTCAGGATCCCCACAAGCGTCTCCTCTTCTTTTTCAGAAAGAAACAAAGCCTCCCTTACTGTATAATCCCAAAAATCATATTGCTTTACGATCTTTGCCAATGGCGTATTCCATAGAAAATCGGGGTGGATCAATAATAGCCACCCCGATTGTTTAATACCTTCATTATCTTCTTCCACCGTAAAACTCAATACCTGATTAGGTGCTACAAAAGACATCACGCCCTCATCAAAGTCATATGCCTGTTGCCCATATTTCAGTTTTACCTTTTTGGACCCCACTACCTTTTTCAGACCAATACAATAAAATTCATACAGCCAGCTCATATTCTCTGTCATATCAATATGTCCAGCCGATTCCACCTCAAACACACTGATCAAAGGATGATCAGGTTTAGGCATTTGCCTGAACTGCTGAAATTCACTGATTGTTCTGAAACGCTTTACTTGCATTAGATTTCATTTACCTGCATTCATTTTCCTTTACATTCATTAGTTTTCTTTCGCCACTTCCAATACCAATTTCCCACGTACATGTTTTTTTTCGCTCTCACGGTGTGCAGCAGCCACTTCGGCTAATGGATAGACTTTGCTCACGACCGCTTTTACTTTACCTTCTTCAATCAGGGCTGTCGTACCATGTAGTGAGGAAGTATAACTGATACTCCCGCCACCGACCATTGTACCGATAGCATTCTTTGCTGCCAGTACCTGCAAGAGTGCTGCTGGAAATGGGCTATCCAACTGAGAGCAAACAAAGATACCGCCGTCTTTTAATACCTCGGCCGACTTCATCCTTACACTTTGATCACGCACAGGAGAGGCATTAAATACCAGATCGATGTCGTGTAATAGTTCCTCAAAATGCTGGGTGTTATAATCGATAACTTCATCTGCACCCAATTCTTTTAAAAAGTCAAAATTATGAGCAGAAGCCGTGCCGATCACATAAGCCCCTTTGGCTTTAGCAAACTGTACTGCCAGGTTACCTACTCCGCCTGCAGCGCCATGTATCAAAACACGCTGTCCGGGTTGTACATGGCCTAAATCAACAATCGCATTCCAGGCGATGAGTGCGCAGGAAGGCAGGGCGCCGGCTTCATTAAAAGTGATGTTGTGGGGCATGGGCGCAAACTGGGTGGCTTTAGCAGCGAGGTATTCTGCGTAGCCGCCATCTCCGGGAAAATTTGGAACACCATATACTTTATTGCCCGGTTTGAAATCTTTTACATCTGCACCTATTGCTTCGACAATACCAGAAGCATCCAGCCCTAATCCCATTGGTAGTTTTAAGAGTGGTCTTAATAAATCATTGCCTCCCTGGCGAATGATATAATCTGCAGGGTTAACACTGGTAGCATAAACTTTTAACAAAATTTCATCTGCCGCTGGCAGGGGTTTGGGTACTTCTTCTAATTGCATTACTTCCGGACCTCCAAATTCATGAATTCTGATTGCTTTCATAGTATTTCTTTTATAGCAAAAGTCATTGAAATATGGAAATCTGGTTTAGTCGAAAGACAGGTTGTTTTAGTCGAAATACAGGTATGGAATTTTTATTAAACGTTCCTTGAAAACAGCACTACACTATTTTCAGTTTAAAGTTACGTTCGATCCCGTAACCTGTTCCCGAAATATCTGCGCCGTCGTACCCGTTTCCTTCAAAATAACTACACTTAGCTACGTTCTATCCCTAAACCTTTTCCGAAATGTCAATGCCGTCATACCCATTTCCTTCAGAAAAATATGGGAAAAATAAGAATGATTTTCAAACCCCAGCTCCCCGGCTATCTGCTTTACATTCAAATCCGTAAAGTATAACAGGCGCTTAGCTTCCGTTACAACCTTGTATTTTATCCAGAATGAAACAGTTGAACCGGTGATCTTTTTTAACGCCTCATTCAGATATGGCTCCGAAATATGGAGCATCTCTGCATAGTCAGCCGGACTTTTATATTTAATAACATTTTCGCTCAACAGTTTTTTAAACTCCATAGATAATATCGCAGGTCTAGAATTATCCGATATTATTGTTGAAGAATGCTGAATAGCGCTGGCCGCCATTTCAAAGAAAGTGCGCAGCAATGCATGCAACACTTTTTGTTGAAGAGCAGGTGTTTTACGATGCAAAATACCCAGCAATAAATCAAAATCCATTATCTCCTCCGGCGTTAAAGTGATCGGTTCATGCTGTCCGGCCCAGCTTTCGATCAGGTTCCTGCATGCAGGATCTACCAAAGCAGGATCTGCGGCCAGGTACCACCCTTTTGCTTTTTTCGATTTGATGCGATAATGAATTTGTTCCGGCAGGATATAATAGAGTGAATTAGGCCCTACCTTCTTTTCCTCAAAATCCACCACTGTAGAACCCGAGCCTTCTACAATGATAAAAAATATATAGTGGTCATCCCGGTGTGCTCCTAAATCCATGGATTGCCTGCGATGAGCTTCATCCTCATCCTTTTCCGGGAGGAAGGGCTTCAGCACAAATCCCAGGTTGCTTCTATCCTGTAATTTACTTATTGGAACACTGTTCATACCCCAAAAATAGCCTATTTAAGTCGCAGTATCCTGTCGGCATTTCCATGGGCAATTTTGGCGATCTGTTCTGAAGGTAGCTGGATGTTGTGCAGGAAATCGATCCCCATCTGGTTCGTGCTGAAAGGGTAATCGATAGAGAACAGGATATTATCTATGCCAATGGTATCTATGGCCAGCTGGAGTTGGGGTTGTGTAAAGATACCGCTGGTAGTGATAAAGAGTTGTTCTTTGAAGGTTTCGATCAGCGAGCGTTTACCCTGTTTAAAAATACCATTCATCCTTGTCCACATCATCGGCAGCATTTCACCCATATGGCCTATGATGATCTTCAGATCAGGGTATTTGTCAAAAATGCCGGCGGCAAATAGACGGAGTACATGAATCGCAGTTTCTGAGTGCCATCCCCAGCCGTAGCAGGCAATTGCTTCATTGGGACCGGTGGTGTCGCCAACATTGCTGTAATAAGCATCGATCACTGCCTGTGGGGGTACACCAGGGTGAATATAAAGGGGAACATGCATTTGCTGCGCTCTTTCGAATACAGGGGCAAATTTAGGCGCATCCAGGAACTCTCCGAGAATGGTGCCCTTGATCATGGCACCCTGAAAACCATGCGTTTTTACGGTACGTTCCAGCTCATCAGCAGCGGCTGCCGGTGTGGTCATGGGCAGGAGGGCAAATGCGGTGAATGATTCCCAGTGGTCTTTCATTCTTTCAGCCAGCAGATCATTGTATTTGGTGGCAAAGGCGGGTGCTTCGCTATCATGCAGGGAGTATACATCTGTATTTTCTACGGAAAGCACCTGCATGGTTATACCGGTTGCCTGCATGGAACTAAGGCGTTCGCCAGTAATGTCTGCCAGTTTTTCCTGCATATGCCGGGCGGCGGCCGTTGATTTCGATATTGATAATTCCGGGAAAGAGACGTGCTCTTCTATAGTTACTATTCTCATGTCATTGGTTTTAAATCAATGCAAAGAGAGCAAAGTCTGTGCGGGATATCAATAAAGAGATTGGGGTAATGATAGCAGAATTTGGGGTAACAGCGTTTTAGGTCATAGGTGATAGCCTTTAGGTAATGAGCAATAGCTATCATGGCATGAGAGTAGGCTTCAGGGCATGCGTAACAGCCTGAGGGCATGGGTAATAGCCTTCAGTTCATGAGTAAAAGCCTTTAGATTATAAGTAAAAGCTTTCAGGTAATGAGTAATAGCCTTTAGATCATAAAACACCTGAAGGCTATCTATCTTAAAACTAAAAGCCTTTAGATCATAAGTAAAAGCTTTCAGGTAATGAGCAATAGCCTTCAGGTCATAAAACACCTGAAGGCTATCTATCTTAAAATCCATAAATCCCGCCGGAAACGGCCAACTTCTCTCCCGTTACCCACGCTGCCTCATCTGATGCCAGAAACACCGCCGCCTTTGCAATATCGTCCGGTTGTCCCATACGACCCAGTGGGGTATTTGCCACTAATTTCTTTTCAAAATCGCTGCCAATCACCCCTGAAGTATGTGTGCCTTCTGTTTCTACAGTACCTGGCAACAGCGAGTTGATACGCACATTCTTTCCACCCAGCTCTTTTGACAATGCCACTGTAATAGCATCTAACGCCGCTTTGGAGGCAGAATACACAGATCCTGTCGCCATCGGTGTTCTGGCCGCACCAGAGCTAACATTGATGATGTTGCCCCCTTTCTCTCCAAACAGTTTCAATGCACCCTGAATGGTGAGAATAGAACCCCAAACATTAATATTGAATTGCTGATGAAAGGCGGTTGCCGTTACCTGCTCAATCGGTTCCCACTGATAAATACCTGCATTGTTTACCAATATATCCAGTGTACCGAAAGCCTGCTTTGTCTCTTCAAAGAGCCTGTTTACATCCGCTTCATTTGCTACATCGCCCTGTACAGCAATAGCAGTACCACCGTTATCTGTGATGGTTTTTACTACCTTCTCCGCTCCTTCTTTGCTGGATGCATAATTGACAACCACCTTTGCGCCTTCTGCTGCAAAATGTTTAGCAATTGCTGCTCCTATTCCTTTTGATGCGCCTGTTACGATCGCTACTTTGTTCTCTAGTTTCATTTTGTTGATCATTTAATGCTGAGATACAAAACTAACGGATGCCAGTTTATTTTGGTAATTTTGTAACCAAAAGTAACAGTAACCTGGAGGTAACAAAGTGACAAATCATGGATTGTACAAACTTAAAACGCGACCATAAAAAAGAGATGAGGGCCGTGCAGGATTCAATGGATGTGCTAAGCGGCAAATGGAAAATAACCATCCTCTCCTCTATCTGTTTTTATTCCAAAAGAAGGTTCTCAGATATCTTAGCTGATATAGGAGGGATCTCCAATAAAATGCTGAGCAAGGAACTAAAAGAACTGGAATTAAATAAGCTGATCAAACGAACGGTATTAGAGACACAACCGATCACTGTTCAATATGAATTAACTGAACATGGGTTGTCGTTAAAAACGATTATCGAAAACCTGACAGATTGGGGTATCAAACACCGGAAGGAGATTACCGGGAAGTAGTGTAGGTTCGCAAACTTTAAAAAATCACCCGGCAAAATAAGTATTCTCCGCTTAGTTACATATGTCGAAATTCCGGTAACCCTCCGAACCGATCCATATATTTTCAATTACTACATAAATCCCCGATTGAGCTACAACTGGCAATTCACTTCTTTTGACCTTTGGAATATCAATTTCAAATTATGGATAACACGAAAAGAATTGCCTTAATAACGGGCGCTAATCAGGGAGTTGGTTTCCAGGTTGCAAAAGAACTGGCGGCTCATGGTTATATTGTACTTGTCGGATCCCGCAATTACCAAAACGGGGAAACAGCCGCCCAATCAATCGGAGCAGGTGCGATTCCTATCCAATTGGATGTGACGGATGCCGCTTCTATTCAGGCAGCAGCCAAACGTATTGAAAGTGAGTTTGGTCGTCTAGACCTGCTGGTGAATAATGCCGCTATTTCACGTTCTGGAAGAAATGAGATCACGCTGGAGAATTATGCAGCAACATATGGTGTAAGCACAGTTTCTTTGGATGAGGTACGTGCCATCTGGGAGACAAATGTATTTGGTGCACTGGCGGTGTACCAGGCTATGCTGCCGTTGTTAAAGCATTCAAAAGATGCACGTATTGTGAATGTATCAAGCAGTGTTGGCTCGCTCACCTTAAATGCGGATCCTTCTTTTCCATACCGGAAAATGTTTAGCCCGGCTTATGCAGGGTCGAAGAGTGCATTCAACATCATGGCATTGTCAATGATGATTGAGCACGAAAACGACGGTATCAAGGTGAATCTTGTATCACCTGAATTCACGAGTACCGCATTGAATAATTTTCAGGGCACTGAGACACTTGAAGATGGATCACGTGAAGTGGTAAGGGTGGCTTTGTTTGGGCCTGATGACCCAGGTAGTACATTTACCCGGTGGGAAAATACTAACATCCCGTGGTAAACTATTTATACCGGGTGGCGGACTTACCAAAGTGTGGCACCCGGTAATCGTTCAATCCAGGTTTGGGTTGACGCCTGCTGAACCTGCAGCGATCAACCGATCATAAAACTACGTTCACTAAATGCAGGAAGCAAAGGTGGTTCTTCATAAAAATACCGGATCTCATCAGTTGCATCCGATAGTCCCAGGCTATATAATACAGGTACAAAATGATCTGGTGTAGGCGATGCCAGCTGGCCTAACTGGTGACTGGACTGGTACTGAATAATATGCTCAAACTTTCTTTCGTCTATTTGCTTCTTCAGCCAGGCATCGTATTCTTCCTCCCAGCCAAAAGGTGTCATATCATTCCGCTGCATTTTTGTTCTGACCAGTGAGAGGTTATGGATCAGTGATCCGCTACCAATGATCAATACCCCTTTGTTGCGCAATGATTTCAGTTGCTGCCCAAGGGAATAGTGATATTCAGGCTTTGCATAATAGTCCAGGCTTAGTTCAAAGACAGGTACGTCTGCATCTGGAAACAAATGCATCAGCATAGGCCATGCACCGTGATCCAATCCCCATTCAGCAGTTTCTTCTGCCTGTGGAATGGCCTTCTTTACTTCGCGGGCGATCTCTGGTGAACCTTTGGCTTTGTAATAGACTTTATAGTATTCTTCGGGAAACCCGTAGTAATCAAAAATTTGCGCCTGTTCTGCAGAATGATTGACATAGGTGCCATTTGTACACCAGTGGGCAGAGATGACCAGCGCTGCTTTTACATCATAATTACTTTTCAGATCCTTTCCTAGATCGTACAATGCTTTCCAAAAAGGATGCTCATCCCGGCTCATTACAATGTTCATGGGGTTGCCATGAGACGTAAATAATACAGGCATCTTTTTGCTTTGTACTAAAAGATGGTCTGTGTAATTTTTTAGTGCGCTGATATTTTCCATAGTAGATGCAAAATTAGTATCATCTACTATATATTCATCGCTACTTTCCAAAAGGAAAGCGGCTACATACAAGGTTATTTCTCATTAATAAGGAATGTTTTTACTTATTACCTGGTAACACCTCCACGAGTGGTACAGAACCCCATTTTTTAATCACATCGGTAGTAAGCACGTTAAAAGGCTGTGCCGTACCACCCAATTCCCCGCAGTAATTGCTAAATACAACATGTGCGATCATATAATGCCTGATCACATAAGAGCATAGGATACAAGGCTCCACATTGGAGTATAAAGTGGCTCCTTCACATAAGTCTGCACCATGCGTATGTACAGCATCCAACACCGCTACCACTTCTGCATGGCGGGTCACGTCTTTTAGACGGCGGCTTTGTTCAGTGCCTTCTCCGATTATTATTCCATCTTTTACAATGACACAACCTACCGCGCTCTCCCCCTCCCCGGCGGCTATTTGCGCGAGTTCCAGGCAGCGATTCAAATAAAAGGTATGATCTTCCATACCCAAATATATTCACTATTCTAATCTCACTTCCCTCACGGTTTCATTTCCAGGCAAATCAACCGCCACTACAACGACCTTGCCACCGGGTGGCAGGCTTGTTGCCTTATAATACCAATCCACGCCATTCCGGCCTAAAACGGCCTTTCCACTTTCCTGAATCGTGCCGGCAGCATCAATCACACGAATATCGATAGATGCCACCCTAAATTCGTCTTTCGCCGTCACTACCACAGTTTCTTCTTCGAACCGAATATTCTGCACTTCCGGGGACTTATAAGCATCCTTCACGGCCATATTATAAGCATTCTGCCCCGGACCTGCCAGCGACTTATAATAAGCCTTCAGTTCAGGATCCTGCAGGATCACCATTGCATAAGCTGCGGCTACTTTCATCTTATACCGGGCTTCCAGCTGTTTTTTGGTCGGTTTTTTCTTTGACGGACCTCGTTTTTGGGCCATGATGATCTGTCCGTTCCTTTCGTAGATGGTGAGTTGCTTGCCGAGGGTGCCTCTGACAAGTTGGAGAAGTATGTTGTCTTTTACAAGTGCCATAACAAACAATTTTGAGGTTATAGGAACAATATTAAAAACTTCGGCGGAACTATAATGCAACTTCGTTACCAAATGAGTACTAATACTTCACTAAAAGGGCACCTCAATATCGAAAGGATATACAGGTGTACTTTTAATGTACTTATGGTAACGAAGTTACACTATAGCTTAACCGGCGATTCCGCCTGTATAAGCAAACAATGCGCTAACATGTAAATTGAAAATGGCCAAGTATATGCCCAGGAAAAAACCTAAAAAACTATCCTCTAAAAGAATATGTCTACATAATCCACTACATTATTCCCCTCACAATTATCCATCTCCTGCAATCTCCAATACTTCCTCGCCCCTTTCACTAAAAAATGATATGTTCCCGTCTTTTCACAAACCTCCCCATTATTCACCCCCGAATACTTCGTTTGTATCGTTCCTTTAAATGTCATCTCTGCAAACGTTACTACCGTCAACGTCCCCTCGATTGTTACAAAATCGCCCTTCTCTCCTGTCTGCTTTCCATTAATGGAAAATGTACCATCACTATTCTTTTTTATTTGTGCTTTACCGGGCTTATCCCAGCTAATCCATTGCAGGGTGAGGTTATGGCTTCCTTCTCTTAATTTACGCGCATCCTGCGCTTTACCAAATTGAACCAGTCCGGTTAACATGACGATCAGCGCAATTATTTTTTTCATATCGCTAAGCTAATAAATTTGAACAAGTGTCTGCTGATGAGAAAATTGTAAGATCAGTAAATAATGTTACCGATTTCAATTATAATGTTAAATTTAATTTCGATTGCCATATTAATATACATTTACTTTCGCCTGTTGTAATCTATAAGTATAAGGCATATTCAACTGGACAACAAATAAATTAATTTAAATGCAAAAAGTTTTATTATTCTGTCTTGTCACATTTTCCCTTCTAAATTGCAAAGGCCAAAACCACCCATCCTTAAACGTGTCAGCAGGATATATTTCTATTTATTTATCCGTTGATGGGAATAAAGACAGTTTGAATTTTGAAAAAATACGGGTTACACCATCCGGTAACTTTACCTGCCAGGAAAAGGTTAATGGAGATCTTTGGGTAAAATTCAGCCCTCATGATACAACAGTAGTGTGGGTAAGTGCGGACCAACCAGAAAATAAAAAAGGTATTGAAAAATTAAAGAAGAATATAGGTGGATATTCACTGAAAGGAGCCTACCTGAATCCTTCCGAACCATTTGATATTTTCCATGTGATATATACATCGGATAGTAATCTAAACAGTTTGTTCATTATGACCTATTCTAACATAGGAGAGAATATATTAAGTGTAGCTTTATTTAATGACAAACCACTAAATCCTTTACTAGAACAGAATATAAGATTTAATTTAATGAAATGATTAGCTGGTATCATTACTGATAGCCAATAGGAAACCAAACACCTCTTCTATTGGGTGCTAGCATATTAGGTAATACATGCCCATTGTCAAGCTCGTTGATATCAATATTCTCTTTAACTAAGATAATTTTAGGAAGATCTTTTCCTGAGAAAACTTTTTCCTTTAGAATCTGAATCACATCATCATAATTTATTCCTGTAACCCCACATCCGATTCTAGTACCATAGGGTGTATTGTTATACCCGTTAAAATCAAATTCAAACCAATATCTTATCATGCTGAATAATTATTCTGTTATAAAACGGACCTATTTATGCGCCTACGCTTCAAAGCTTTCGAGCTATACCTGTCATCATCAACCCAAATTGTCACTCATCTCCGTGGTTATAAAGCGCATAAAAACATATGCTAAATAGCAAAGCCCACGCAGACTTGCGCGGGCTTTTGGGAAAATAATATATTGCTCCTGTCTACCAGTTATAAATTCCGTGCGCCTCCAAAATATATTAATAATTGATAAAATCAGGTTAAATATTCCCCTTCCTTCTCAACCCCCTATACCCCTCCGGACTCACCTCCATACTCTTCTTAAACAACCTCGAAAAATGAAAAGGATCATCATACCCTATCGCCATCGCTACATCCTTTATCTTCATATCCGTTGTATACAACAACAAACAAGCCTTCTGTAATTTCAGATGTATAAAATAATTCAATGGCGACATTCCCGTAGCCTTTTTAAATAAACTTGAAAAATGTGACGGAGACAAATCGATCTTCCTTGCCAGATCCTCCACCGTCAGCGTAACAGCAACCTGCTGCTGCATATACCGGATCGTATCATTGATCCTATCATTAATGGCATCCTTTTCACCAGGTACCTTGTCAGGATACAGGAATGTGGCGATAAAATGATACAGGTACAAACTCGCCTTACCCAGGTTATCCTTCCCAAACCCCATCTTCAAACTCTGAAACATAGCATTCCACAACTCAATCCCCTTTTCATTCGCATGAATATGCCGGGGACCATCGAACGGACCGATATTAAAATTCCGGTTAAAGGTGTCCATGTCTTTTCCGCTGAAATGCACCCAGTAAATCGTCCATGGATGATGATCGTCTGAGCCGTAACGCAGGTGGAAACTGGTAGCAGGAATTATCACGAATTCATTGACACCAACCTCAAAACGCCGGTTACCAATCTCATACCAACCCTTTCCGCCGGTACAATAAATAAGAATGTTATCTGCACATCCGTTCTTTCTGTCGCAGAAGTGAAATGCCGCCTTTGGGAAATAGCCTATATGCGTAATATATAGCTGGCTTAGTACAGTATTCGCTTTGATGGCATTCTTCCAGACTGCATCAGGAAGGCTGATGAGCTGCTGTCCCGCAAAACCATCTCTTCGTTTTACAGTTTTCATAACGTGCTACTGGATTTATATACAAAATACAAAATCGTAGTATAATTCATGAAAATAAATGAATCCTCCATTTATTACAGGGTTGCGATTAGATACTTTTGTTTCACACAATTCCAGTTATGAAATAATTAAAAATTGGTTTATGCCAAAATTCCCGTTTGTATCTCTATCAGGGATACTGATCACTATTTTCCTGTACATCAGCATCAGCGCATCTGCACAACAACCTACAAAGATCACTATTACAGGGACAATCACCGACTCTTCAGGATCAAAGCTGGAGGGGGTGAACGTTGTGGCGGAAAACAAAAAGAACATTGCCACTTCTACCAATTCCACAGGTAAATTCATCCTGGATGCAGAACCAGGTACCCTGCTACGGTTTTCGTATGTTGGTTTTGAACAACAGTACATTACCGTATCACCCAATTCAAAGGTGATCAACCTTGTCATGAAACATGCTTCTGCCACTGTAGAAGAGGTGGTAGTAGTGGCCTATGGCCGAAAACAGCGAAAGGAGGCCGTGGTTGGTTCCGTTACCACCGTAGACCCGGGTGCACTGAAGATCCCGTCCAGCAACCTTACAAATGCACTGGCTGGCCAGATTGCCGGTATGATCTCCTTTCAGAGAGGTGGACAACCAGGGTTGGATAATTCCTCTTTCTTCATCCGGGGAGTCACCACATTCGGATATAGTGCCAGTCCGCTGATACTGGTAGACAATGTGGAACTCAGTTCCAATGACCTGGCCCGCCTGCAGGTAGATGATATCGCAAGTTTCTCTATCCTGAAAGATGCCAGTGCCTCCGCATTGTATGGTGCAAGAGGCGCCAATGGCGTAATACTGGTTACTACTAAAGAAGGGAAAGCAGGCAAAGCAAGTATGAACGTGCGTTATGAACGTTCCGTTTCCCGGCCTACGCAGACCGTGAAACTTGGTGATCCGGTCACTTACATGAAATTGTACAACGAGGCACTGACTACGCGCAATCCGCTGGCTACACCGCTGTATACCCCCAACCAGATCATCAACACACAGGCCACGATGGACAAGGCGCCGGGGTATAACCCTTATGTATACCCTGCTGTGGACTGGATGAAGACATTGTTCAAAGATCAGGCGACTACACAGCGCGCCAATTTCAGTGTACAGGGTGGTAATGATGTAGCCAAATACTATATCGCGGGTTCTTATGATAAGGACAATGGTATTCTGCAGGTAAACCCTGTCAACAACTTCAATTCTGCCATGAAGTTTGAGAACTATCAATTACGATCCAATGTGAATGTAAAACTCACAAAAACGACAGAAGTCGTAGTCCGCCTATGGGGTAATTTCAATGAATATACCGGCCCTATTACCGGCGATCAGTCAGGACTGGCGAGTGATCTGTATGACAGGGCACTGCATACAAGCCCCGTGTCTTTCCCTGCTTATTTTCCTGCTGATAGCGCCAACCTCCTTACCAAACATATCCTGTTCGGTAACTCACTGACTTCATCCGGTAATTTACAGTCCAATCCATACGCAGACCTGATGTATGGCTATAAAAGTTTTTCTGAGTCACGATTATCGGCGCAGTTTGAACTGAACCAGGACTTCAATTTCATCACGAAAGGATTGTCATTCCACGGATTGTTCAGCACCAACAGGTATGCATACTTTGACCTTACCAGGTCATACAAACCATTCTATTATGATGTAATGAACTATGACCAGACCAGTAATACTTATACCCTGAACTGGCTGAATAGTCAGCCAGGTGGCGCACAGGAATTTCTCAGTTATTACCCCGGCACCAAGGATGTGAATACTTTCCTTTATTTACAGGGATCTCTGGATTATGCACGGGCATTTGGCAAACATAATGTGAGTGCTGCACTGATCGGTACCAGGCAACAAAAGCTAAATGCAGACGCCAACGATCCAAACACCCATCAGCCATCCCTTCAGTATTCACTTCCCTACCGCAACCTGGGATTAGCGGGAAGAGCGACTTATTCATTCGCCAGTAAATATTTCCTGGAATTCAACTTTGGTTATAACGGGTCTGAACGATTCTCTACCCAATATCGCTGGGGTTTCTTCCCTACTGTCGGTGCAGGATGGGTCGTGTCTAATGAAAAGTTCTGGAAAGGCGATATCTCTCATATCATTACCAGACTTAAATTAAGAGGGAGTTATGGCTTAGTGGGTAATGACAATATCGATAATACAAGGTTCTACTATTTGTCAAATGTAACGCCTGATGATGTGAATGGCCCTTCTGCCGTATTTGGTACAACCAATGGTGTGAAGATGTATGGTACGACCATCCAGAACTACCCGAACCCCGACGTAACCTGGGAGACTGCCCGCAAATCCAACCTGGCAGCGGAAGTCACTTTCTTTGACAAGTTAAATATCACCGCAGAAATTTATCACGAATTCCGATACAATATCCTGCAACAAAGAGGATATATACCCGTCACCACGGGTCTGGAAGCTGCCGTGAAATCCAATGTAGGCGAAGCTACCGCCAAAGGATTGGATCTGAATATTAACTATAAACAAACGTTCTCCAAAAACTTTTGGGCATCTGTACTGGGTAACCTGACTGTGACGGCCAACAAGTACCAGCGTTTTGAAGAACCGGAATATAAATACGATTACCGCTTTCAGAATGGAAAACCGATCAACCAGCCATTCGGATACATTGCAGAGAGATTATTTGTAGATGATAAAGAAGCGGCAAATTCACCTACCCAGTTATTTGGTGCGTCACCTGTGCCTGCTGGTGGTGATATCAAATACAGGGATGTCAATAAGGATGGTATCATTAACCAGGATGACCAGGTGCCTATCGGTTTACCCACCACACCACAGATCATTTATGGCTTTGGATTTTCTTTAGGGTACAAAAACTTTGACCTCAATGCTTTCTTCCAGGGGCTTGCGAGAGAATCCTTCTTTATCAATGCCACATCCCAGGATGACAGGTATTATGCCAAATATGGTACCGCACCGTTTGTAAACAATGCACAGATCTTACAGGCGTATGCAGACAATCACTGGTCAGAAGAGAACCAGAACTTATATGCATTGTGGCCAAGACTTTCCACCACCGATATCCTGAACAATCAGCAGCAAAGTACCTGGTGGCTGAGAGACGGTAGCTTTATGCGCCTCAAATCAGTAGAACTGGGGTATAGTTTGCCGAAGTCACTGACGAAAAAAATGTACATCAGAACGATGCGCATTTATTTCAGCGGATTAAATCTGCTCACGTTCAGCCACTTTAAACTGTGGGATCCGGAACAGGCTGGGCAGGGATTTGGTTACCCGATACAGAAGGTTTTCAACTGTGGTATTAACGTAAACCTTTAAAAGAATTCAGATGAAAACGATCTTAACATTATTTATAGTCCTTATTCTTTTTTCATCCTGCAGGAAATACCTTGATGTCATACCTGATGATGTCGCTACATTGGAAAGTGCATTTGCCAATGCCAATGAAACACAGGCTTACCTCTTTGGGTGCTATGCCACCTTGCAGAACCTGGCCGACGTGCGTCGTAATCCGGGTTTTACCACATCGGGCGAAGTGATATTCCCCTATCCGTTACAGGACCAGACCACACTGGGTGGTGCAGGTGGCGATGCAGGATTCAGCATAATCCGTGGTTTACAAAACAGCGCTAACCCCTTGCTGAACTATTGGGATGGTTATAACATGGGGTTGAATATGTGGCAGGCCATCAGGAAGTGTAATATCTTTTTGGAGAATGTACATATCCCTCCTGATTTGCCGGACTACCAGCGTAAAAGATGGACTGCAGAAGCGAAGTTTTTAAAAGCATATTTTCATTACTGGCTGATCAGGATGTATGGTCCTATTCCTATTGTGGATGTGAACCTGCCTGTGAATGCATCTATTGATGAAGTAAGGATTAAACAACAGCCTCTTGACTCCTGCTTTAATTATGTGGTGAGATTATTAGACGAAGCGATTCCTGACCTGCCACCGGTGATACAGAATCTGGCAGCGGAACAGGGACGCATCAGCGCTACTATTGCACTGGCGGTGAAAGCGGAAGTGCTGGTTACGCAGGCGAGTCCTTTGTTCAACGGTAATCCTGATTATTCAGGTATGAAAAATCATGATGGAGTATTATTGTTCCCGGCAACATATGATGAAAGCAAATGGCAGCGTGCCTTGCAGGCATGTAAGGAGGCGCTTGATAATGTAGGTAGTGCAGCGCTTTACCAGTTAAGATTAAGTGGTGGTATTGTACATATGTCTGATACAACCCGTCGTCTGCTTACCATACAAGGTGCTTTTGTAGACAGCTGGAATGCAGAACAGATCTGGACGCTGAATCCGCAGTTTGGCTGGCAGTATATGGCTTCTCCGCGTGTGACTACAGATGCGGCTTCTAATGTATTTGCAGTTTATTCTAATTTCTCTGTACCTATTGCAGAATCAGAAATATTTTATTCTAATCATGGGGTGCCTATTAATGAAGATAGGACCTTCGACTATAACAACCGTTATAAATTACAGGCAGGAGATGATGCGCATGCGTACTACATCAAAAAAGGTTACACCAGTGCCAAAGGTAACTTTAACAGGGAGCCAAGGTATTATGCAGATGTAGCTTTTGATGGCAGTGTATGGTTTGGCTCTGGTAACCTGGATGATAATAATCCCAATTATATCAATGCGGTAAATGGTCCGGCAGCACCACCTGATCAGCTGCGTTATAATGCTACCGGATATTGGGCAAAGAAGCTGGTACCTTATCAGACGACTTTCGGGCAGTCAAGCATCCAGCAGGGTTATTCATGGCCTTTTATACAATTGACCGGACTCTGGTTGCTGTATGCGGAATGTTTGAATGAAGTGAACGGACCTGGTGCCGAAGTGTATGCATGGATAGACAAAGTGAGAGCTAAGGCAGGTCTTGATGGGGTTGTAGCCAGCTGGTCACAGTATTCAATCAATCCAAATAAATATAGCTCTAAGGATGGATTACGTGATATTATTCATCAGGAAAGAAGAATTGAAACGGCGTTCGAAGGGCAGGCAGGATGGGATCTGAGGAGGTGGAAGGAATTACAGCATGTACTGAGCACACCTGTACAGGGATGGAATGTATTTAACAGGACAACAGATGGTTATTACCAGTTAAAGTTGGTGCAGCAGACCTCCTTTAGTATCAGGAATTACCTGTATCCTATACAGGATTATGATCTGCTCACCAATCCGAATCTTGTACAAACCCTTTACTGGTAAAAATTTCACGTATGAAAAAACTCCTTTTTTTATTACTGATCGTTTCATGCAAAAAGCTGGATGGCTATAACGATGTTGTATCTACCGATATGACCAAGCCGGGTGTGGTGACGAATGTAAATGTGATCAACTTCAATGGTGGTGCATATATCACCTATACATTGCCTAATTCATCAAATATCCTGTATGTACAGGCAGAATATAAAATCAATGATGAAACAACCAGGCAGACCAAGTCTTCTTACTATTCTGATAGTATTACAGTAAGTGGTTTTGCAGCCAGTAAAGAGTATGAAGTCGTATTGCATACAGTGAGCCGTGCACAGGTGGTGTCTGATCCGGTGACGGTAAAAGTCCATCCGGATACGCCTCCTTATTTACTGGCACGACCTACAGTGGTGATGCAGCCAGACTTTGGCGGAGTGAGTATTACCTGTGAGAATAAGGCGAAAGCAAATTTGGGAATTATCACCATTGCACCAGATAAAACGAAGAAATACCAGATCATTTCGCAGAACTATACCGACGAAGATTCCATTTCGTATAGTCTGCATGGATTCGATACGATTCCACAGCAATTTGGCGTATACGTTACCGACCAATGGGGGAATATTTCAGATACCTTATTCTCAACTATCACACCTGTATTTGAAGCGCAGATGGATAAGTCGCTCTTCCGTAGCTATTCATTGGGTACAGATGCAAAGACAGGGTTTGGATGGGTGATAGAGAACCTTTGGAACAATTCAACAGGGTCTCCCGGTTATCATACAGAGCAACCGATACAGCCGTTGGTATGGCCGGCCGTGATCACATTCGACATGGGGCAGGCGGCGCGGTTGAGCAGATATACTATCTGGAACAGAGGTATTGATGGCAGTGGTACGTGGTTATGGCAGGCAGGTGCGCCACAGACATGGGTGCTTTGGGGAAGAGCCGATACACCTGTAGACGAAACGATGCCAGATGCGGACCACCTCCCTCCTGTTGGCGGTACGACACCTAATGGATGGATTAACCTGGGATTCTATAATGCGCCAGCCAAACCATCCGGGTTACCCAACCCGCAATATACGAATGCGGATCTTGCTTTTTGGAATAATGGGTTCAGTTATAATTTTTCACTGAGCTTGCCGAAGGTAAGGTACATCCGTTTTGAATGTGTATCCAATATGGCACAGACGAATACATTTTTTAACATGACTGAACTCACATTCTGGGGTGATCCCAGGTAATCTATAAAACGGCATACAATGAGATATCTACTGGTATGCGTGCTACTGTTGGTGGCATGCAGCAAAAAACCGACAGACTACCGTGAGTTTTTGAATGGTACAGAACTGGTATACCCGGGTAAAGTGTCTAATGCACAGGCGTTACCGGGTGATGGACGGTTGCAGTTAATATGGCAGCCTAGTCCGGATCAGAGCATTGTAAAGTACAATGTATATTGGAATAATGGCACTGATTCTATGACCATCAATTCCACCACACATAATACTTCGGATACGGTACGTTGTACGATAGCTGGGCTGGCGGAATATGTGTATACATTTATTGTGTACTCTTATGATGCGCAGGGAAACAGGTCTGTGGCTACGGAGATTAACAATGCGAGGGTATATGGTACAGTTTATAAATCGACATTACATAATAGATTACCGGAGGCAGATCCTTATATGATTAATGATGATAACACGGTGACATTGCGGTTTGTGACACCTGATACAATCAATATTACGACGGCTTTAAAGTATACAAATCAGAATGGAGAGGTGGCAACTGTATGGGTTTCACCTTTGGAAGATTCATTGAAACTGACCGATTATAAATTTGGTACGCCGATCGTGTATCAATCTTCTTATATTCCGGTTATGGGCGCATTGGATACATTTTATACTTCCCGTTATGATACCTTTCCCAGTATACTGCGACTGGTACAGTGTGATAAGAGTTTATTCCAGGAGCATGATCTGTGGGGGGATATGGGGATCTATCAATCGGATACGCGGGTGAGTAAATTGTGGGATGGATCTGTAGGACCGCAGGATTATCCGAATATATATCATAGTGATGGGAATGGGTCGTTGCCGAGGGTGTTGAGTTTTGATATGGGGATGGCGTATAATAACCTGAGTATAATAGAGGAAACAGGTAGAGGGTGTTGTAATAATCCCGATCAGTTTGAGGTATGGGGGATTGATGATCTAACGGATGCAGTGCCTGAGTTGAATTCGGATGATGCGGGGTGGAAGGCGGCGATGCAAAGTAAGGGATGGACTTTGTTGAAGGAAGTGGCGAGAACGGATAATGGGAATGCAGCGTTTAAGGTTAATTTGATGGATAATCCGCCGCCGGTAAGGTATATCAGGATCAGGGTAACGCATTGTGCGAATGGATCGACGAATTATGTGAACCTTTCAGAGATTACTTTTTGGAATAGAGAATAGATGGGGAAAGGTTATTATAGGATTGAATCCTATCGCTATTGGTGGATAAACTAACATAAATTGATGAGGTATATATTAATGGCCATTATAGAATTGATTCCTTTGGTTATAGGCTGATAAACTAAAATAAATTAATGAAGTATATACTAATGGCCATTATAGAATTGATTCCTTTGGTTATAGGCTGATAAACTAAAATAAATTAATGAAGTATATACTAATGGCCATTATAGAATTGATTCCTTTGGTTATAGGCTGATAAACTAAAATAAATTAATGAAGTATATATTAATGGCCATTATAGAATTGATTCCTTTGGTTATTGGCTGATAAACTAAAATAAATTAATGAAGTATATATTAACAATAATATTTGGAATAATTCCCGCTGTGATCTGTGGTCAAACTTTGCGATATGACAGACCAGCTCAGGTATGGGAGGAGACGTTACCGCTCGGGAATGGACGATTGGGGATGATGCCTGATGGGGATGTAAGGATGGAGAAGATTGTGTTGAACGATATAACACTGTGGTCGGGTGCGCCGCAGGATGCGAATAATTATGAAGCTTATAAGCAGCTACCGGTTATCAGGCAATTGCTTCGGGAAGGGAAGAATGATGAGGCACAGGCATTGATGGATAAACACTTTATTTGTACAGGGAAAGGTTCGGGTAGTGTGCCTTTTGGGTGTTATCAGACGATGGGGGAATTGCAGATAGCGTTTGATAATGGTCCGGTGGGATCACATGTTTTTGAGGCGCCGGGAGGATATGAGCGAAAACTTTCCTTAAATGATGCGATCGCCAGTTGTGAGTATAAAGCTGGGGGTGTCACTTATCATAGAGAGTACTTTACCAGCTTTGATGATGATGTTAGCATTATTCGTTTGACGGCAGATATGCCGGAGAAGCTTACGTGTCGTGTTACAATGAGTCGGGCAGAGAGAGGGGTTACGCGAATTGAGGATAGTACTTTGGTGCTATCAGGCCAATTGGATAATGGTATAGATGGGCAAGGGATGCGGTATAAGGCAGTAGTAAAAGCGCGATTAAAGGGAGGTGTGCTGACGACTGATGATCATGCGCTGGTGATTAAGAATGCTACAGAGATTATTCTGTATGTTTCTGCTGGTACGGATTATAAGGATGAAAGGTATGTAGAAAGAATAAATAAAGTGTTGAAAACTGCCATTGCAAAACCGTATGGTATAGAAAGAAAGCAGCATATCAGGAAGTATAGAAGATTGTTTAATAGGGTACAGATTGATCTTGAGAGTGCAGATGAGGCAACTGATAAGAAACTGGCTGCTACAATAGATAAAGGCTTACCCGCAAAAACGGAGAAAGGCTTGACAACTAAAACCGAAAGAAAACTGGCTGCTACAAAAGATAAAGATTCGCCTGCAACAACGGAAAAGGATTCGCCTGCAACAACAGACAAAGGTTTGCCCGCAAAAACGGAGAAAGGCTTGACAACTACAACCGACAAAAGATTAGCTGCATTTTATAATCATCCTACAGAGGATAACGAACTACCCGTAATGTTTTATCAATTTGGTCGTTACTTATCCATCTGTAGTACAAGGCCCGGTTTATTACCCCCCAATTTACAGGGCTTATGGGCCAATCAAATACAAACACCATGGAATGGCGACTATCACCTGGATATAAATGTGCAGATGAATCACTGGCCGCTGGAAGTATCCAATCTATCAGAACTGAACTTACCGCTGGCAGAGCTGGTGCGCGGGCTTGTCGCCCCTGGTGCCCGCACAGCAAAGGCTTATTACAACGCACCAGGTTGGGTAGCTCATGTAATCACTAATATATGGGGTTTTACAGAACCTGGTGAAAGTGCTTCCTGGGGTGCTACCAAGTCAGGTTCCGGTTGGTTGTGTAACAACCTGTGGGAGCATTATGCTTTTACAAATGACACACATTATCTGAAAGACATTTATCCAATTTTAAAAGGCGCTGCAGCGTTTTATAATAGTCTGTTAATAAAAGATGATAAAACAGGATGGCTCGTCATGTCTCCTTCCTCCTCTCCTGAAAATGCGTTTTATCTTCCGAATGGCAATCATGCCAGTATTTGTATAGGAGCGACAATCGATAACCAGATTGTACGGGATCTGTTTAATAATGTGATCAATGCTTCAAAGGCATTGGGTTTGGATGCTGCATTCAGCAATGAACTGTTGGCCAAAATAAAACAACTCCCTCCTGCAGGGGTTATTTCAAAAGATGGCCGGATCATGGAATGGTTAGAAGATTATAAAGAAACAGATCCGCAACACAGGCATATATCGCATTTGTGGGGATTGTATCCTGCCTCGCTGATCACAGCAGAAACAACCCCTGATCTGGCAGCTGCGGCAAAGAAAACTTTGGAAGTAAGAGGTGATGATGGGCCAAGCTGGACGATTGCCTATAAACTATTATTCTGGGCGAGGTTACAGGATGGTAACAGGGCATTTAAACTATTGAAGGAAATACTGAAGCCTACTGTAAGAACAGATATTAATTATGGTGCAGGTGGAGGTGTCTATCAGAATATGTTATCTGCAGGTCCGCCGTTTCAGATTGATGGCAACTTTGGCGCTACGGCTGGTATTGCTGAAATGTTGTTGCAAAGTCATGCAGGGATGATTAATTTTTTACCGGCTATTCCGGATCATTGGAAAGCGGGAGGATCTGTCAAAGGATTGAAGGCAAGAGGGAATTTTACGGTAGATTTTGCATGGAAAAACGGGGAGGTGATTAGTTATCGTGTTACAGCGCCCCGTGCGGGTCAAAAGGTTAAAATAAAAATTAACGGAGAGATCAGGGAGATCATAGCCAGCAAAAAATAATTCATGATACAACAGACATTGACAAAAGACGTACGCTATCCACTCGGACATGGAGCTGGCAGTGATGCTATACATCGTGACCCTGTTTATTCTTACGCCGTTACTTTATTAAAAGATGACAGCGGCCATACAGGTACAGGATTGGCATTTACATTGGGAGAAGGCAATGACCTGGTTTGCAAGGCAGCCGATTTTTATGCATCCCGATTAAAAGGCAGAGATATTGAAGACGTAATGGCGAACTTCGGAGAAATATTTCGCGGGTTATCTAATGAACAACAGTTTCGCTGGCTGGGCCCACATAAGGGTGTTGTTCATTTGGGCCTTGCTTCTGTGACCAATGCCTGTTATGATCTGTGGGCCAAAAAACGAGGTGTTCCTCTATGGAAATTATTGATCGATCTTTCTCCCGAAGCAATAGTAAATACACTGGACCTCTCCTATATTGAAGATGAATTAACTGCAAAGCAGGCGATTGCATTGATCACAGCCAACAGAGATCTGACACGCGAAAAGATCACGGCTACTGGTTATCCAGGTTATGACACCTCTATCGGCTGGTTCAACTACCCGGATGCACAAATAAAGGAAAATGCGAAAAAAGCCGTTGCAGAAGGATTTAGCGCCATGAAACTCAAAGTTGGATCTGCGGATGCAGAGCGGGATATCCGACGGGCAAATCTTATCAGAGAAGTGACGGGCGATGATGTAAAGATCATGCTGGATGCAAACCAGCAATGGACCTTGCCACAGGCACTGAATATATGCGGAAGGTTACAACAAATGCGCCCTTACTGGATAGAAGAACCTACACATCCTGATGATGTGATCGCACATCAACAACTCGCTAAAGCCATTGCTCCTACAAAACTGGCAGGAGGAGAACATGTACCAAATCGGGTAATTTTTAAAAACTATTTACAGGCTAAATGCTTAGGGTTTTTACAGGTGGATGCGGTGAGAGTAGGTGGTGTAAGTGAGTTTATTACAGTGAGCCTGTTAAGCCGGAAGTATGGTATTCCGGTAGTACCGCATGTGGGTGATATGGGGCAACTACATCAGCATCTGGTGCTATTCAATCATATTTCACTGGGGCATGAGGCGCTGTTTTTGGAACATATTCCGCACCTGCAACAACATTTTACACACCCGGTACAAATAAGGGAAGGATACTATCTTACACCACAGGAGCCTGGTAGCAGTTGTGATCTTAAACAGATATAGTCATTCTGACCACCGCAGAGATTGTAGCCACCAGCTGTGAACTAAACAAATTGCATGGATACCGTTATTATTCTGACCACCGCAGGGATTGTAGCCACAAGCTGTGAACTAAACAAATTGTATGAATACCGTTACTATTCTGACTACCGCAGAAATTGTAGCCACAAGCTGTGACCTAAACAAATTGTATGAATACCGTTATTATTCTGACCACCGCAGGAATTATAGCCACCAGCTGTGACCTTAAACAAATTGTATGATCATCGTCGTTATTCTATACATCGTAGCCATCGTAACAATCGGCCTATGGGCCGGTCTAAAAAAAGACAAAGACCCAAAGGACTACTTCCTCGCAGGCAAAACCCTGCGCTGGCCAATGATCGGCCTCGCATTATTTGCCACAAACATATCCTGTCTTCATTTGGTGAGTCTGGCGCAAAGTGGCTATGACGATGGGTTACTAAGTGGCAACTTTGAATGGATGGCAGCATTTACCTTAATACTGCTGGCACTATTTTTTGCTCCATTTTATATCCTTAGCGGGATCAGTACACTACCCGATTTTTTGGAAAAACGTTATAACCGTGCATGCAGGGACTGGCTCACGTTGATCTCTATCATATCTGCCATCACTATCCACATTGCGTTTTCCCTGCTCACAGGTGGTATCGTACTGGAAACCTTGTTTGGTATCAACATGTACACCAGCGTAACGGTGATTGCCTGCATTACCGCCGTCTATACCATTATCGGTGGCCTGAGAGCTGTCGTGGTCACAGAGAGTATTCAGACAGTAGTACTGGTATCAGGTGCAGTGATCATTACCATCGCCTGTTTTCAAAAAATGGGCGGATGGCATGCTATGACGGATGTACTACAGGAACATGGACAGCTGGATAAGTTGTCTATGCTGCGGAGTGGCGGAAACCTGCCCTGGTATGGGGTGTTTCTTGGCTACCCGGTGATTGGTATATGGTACTGGTGTGCGGATCAAACCATCGTGCAGCGCATATTGGGAGCAAAAAATGAATCCCATGCAAGACTCGGCCCATTGTTTTGTGGCTTTATCAAAATACTGCCTGTTTTTATTTTTATTCTGCCCGGGTTATTTGCCAGCACATTGGCACAGAAAGGTTTGCTGATTGCACCTGCAGATAGCAAAGGTATTTACACAGTGATGATCACACAACTGGTACCTTCAGGATTGGCTGGTATTATTGTCGCTGCATTATTATCCGGGTTGATGAGCCAGGTATCAGGGGCACTGAATTCTATATCTACGCTGGTGAGTTTTGATCTGTACAAAAGATTTAAACCATCCGCAAGCGATCAGCAATTGGTGAGAATGGGGCGTATATCGGCAGGCATTGCTCTATTATTATCCATTTGTATGCTTCCCCTACTCAATAGCTATAATAGCATTTTCAATGGGGTAAATGATATTATTTCGCATATCGCCCCTCCTATTACCTGTGTATTTTTGCTGGGCATCTTCTGGTCAAGGGCTTCTGCCAGGGCGGCACAGCTTACACTACTGATAGGATCTTTGCTGGGAGCCTTTGTTTATACAATTAATAAATTCTACCCGGCTACTTCATTTGCACAAATTCCATTTATGATGATGGCGTTTTACCTGTTCATCATCTGTTGTATTATACAGGTTTCATTTTCTTTTGTATATCCTATGCAGCATACCGCTGTAAGTGCCACATTATACTGGAAATCGCCATTAGAACCGTTGAAGGATAAAGGCAGTTATAAAATCTTATCTGTCCTGTTATTACTGGTAATGGCGATCCTATATTCAATCTTTAAATAACGAGACATGCAACTTTTGACCGGTAAAATAATTTTGCTAACAGGAGGATCCACAGGTATCGGATTTGAATGTGCATTAAAATACGCGGAAGCAGGTGCTGTAGTCGTATTGGTATCGAACGATGCTACTACACTGACCACCGCTATCAATACCCTGGGTGATAAACATTACAATATCTATGCAGATATTTCACAGACGGCTGATGTACAACAGATGATTGCTCTGACATTGGAGAAATATGGCAGGATCGATGTGATCCATAACAATGCCGCGATTGCTCACCCCTCCAAACCATTGCATGAAACGGCGGAAAAAGAATGGGATGACCTGATGAACATTAACCTGAAGAGTATTTTCTTAACTACACGATATGGTATTGATGCATTAAAAAACAGTAAGGGATGCATTATCAATACGAGTAGCCTGGTAGGTGAAATAGGACAGGAAAATCACGCTGCCTATACTGCGACAAAAGGAGCTGTGAATGCACTTACAAAGTCTATGGCGCTGGATTATGCACCTTATCAAATTCGTGTAAATGCGGTGGCACCTGCTGGTGTATGGACACCCATGTTACGCGAATGGGGTAAGTACCAGAACAATGGCCAGGGAATTGACGCATATATGAATGCGATTCATCCGCTGGGCTATTGTCCTGAGGGCGATGTGATTGCGGATGCGTGTGTATTTCTGGCTTCAGAAAAAGCCAGGTTTATTACAGGTCATGTCATGCATGTAAGCGGTGGTGCAGAATTAGGTTACAGGGCGCTTAAATACCAGGATTAATCATGAAGTACATTATTACATTTTTTCTCCTTTTGCAATTTGCAGCTCATGCCCAGTTAAACATACCCTTTGGAAAGAATAATAAAATCGTTTACAACCTGGAAGCAGGCACATATACAGTGATCCTGGATGGACAGTCCACTTTTGAAAATGTGTATGCGATAGCGCAAGATATTGATTCCCGCACAGCCGTAAAACGCGGGTATGTAATAAAAAAATCCGGCACAGCTACTGTGTATACTGTCAACAGTGGTCCGCTGCAGCAATTGTTTTATACTTATCCGGGCAAAGATTACTGTATTATTGCTATACAGATAGCAGGCATGGCATGTAACTACCTGTCTCCCTTGAACACTCCCAAAATCAATACTTCCGGCCGCATGCTGAATGTTCCTTTTGACAATGATATGTGGTTCAGATATGATGCCCCGTCCATTGAGCAGGCCGACTTTACAGGCAGTGAAGTCACAGCGATTTATAATGAGCATAGTGGAATTGTGATTGGATCTCTGGAACAGGACGTATGGAAAACGGGGATTCAGGTACATAACAATGCGTTGAAAGTATTTTGTGGGTATACTGATTCTCTTCGTACCCACGACCAGAAAGCCCATGGTTCTGTACACCCTGTAGATGGTTATTGCCATTCAGCACCGATATTTATCGGGTATAATAAAGACTGGCGAAATGCCATGGAGACTTATGCTGCTGCGAATAAAACTCCTCGTTACGTAGCCGCATGGAAAGCCGCTACACCTATATGCTGGAATAGCTGGGGAGTGATGCAGACGAAAATAGATTTTGCCAAAGCGAAAGGTGTGGTTGATTTCTTCCATGATTCCTGCACAGGGTACCGTACTGCTGACAATACCCTATACATTGACCTTGACTCTTACTGGGATAATATGACGCCCGAGCAGTTAAAAATGTTCGCTTCATATTGCAGGGAGAAAGGCTTTAAACCGGGCATTTACTGGGCACCTTTTGTGGACTGGGGAAAATATGACCGGCAGGTAGAAGGCAGTACTTACCGTTACAAAGACACCTGGACAACGCAGGATGGAAAGTATGCAGATACAGACGGCGGTCGCGCTATGGACCCCACGCATCCTGCAACCCGGCAGCGGATCATTCATTTTATGCAGCTATTTAAAGATATGGGATATGAAATGGTGAAGATAGATTTTCTATCACATGGGGCGATTGAAGGAGATCATTTTTATGATACTGGTGTAACTACAGGTATGCAGGCTTTCCGCAAAGGGATGGAACTGATTGATAGTATGGCGGGGAAGCATATATTGTTGTACGCAGCTATTTCTCCCAACATTGCTACCTTCCCTTATGTACATATGCGAAGGATAGCATGTGATGCCTTCAACTCAATAGCGCATACGGAATATACATTGAACAGTACAGCTTATGGCTGGTGGCAATCGAAGATGTATCCTTATATGGATGCAGATCATGTAGTGTTTAAAGATGCATCTTTCAATGCGAATAAAGCCCGTTTAGCATCGGCACTGGTGACAGGCTCCCTTGTAACCGGTGATGATTATGCTGCTGATGGGCCCTGGAAGAAAGTTGCATTACGACTATTACAGGACAAAGAATTGCTGGCTATTACAAAAAACGGGAAGAGTTTCCGCCCGGTAGATGGGAACAATGTGTTTATAAAGGATAATAAATATATAGCCTTATTTAACTACGGCCCTCAGAACCAGGTGTATCGTGTGCCGGTATTGAAAGGCGGCACTTTTAAGGAGTTATTCAGTAAAAGAACGATTCCCGTAGGTGATACACTTACTGTAAAGGTGGAAGGTGGCAGTGCTGTAATATACTTTAAACAATAATAAAGGTTTGTTGTTATATTCCATGTGCTTTTGCAGAAAATAACCAAACCCTCAGATCATATGGAACACCACCACCATGAATGCACTCATTGTGCATGCAGCAATCCCGTTTTGAAACTCCTAAAGGATGAGCTCTTTACCCCTGAAAATTTCGAACAGCTCCCTCAACAAAGGATCACTGAAAGAAAAGAGCAAACTGAACCTTTCATGGTCACTGGCGGAACAATACGTCCCATGGTCAACGGAGCTGTTGACACAGTAGAAGCCATTGGTTTCGCAAATGGCGTTGTAGTAGCGACAGGTTCCGAGGCAGAAGTAACGGCCTTTATGCAGGCAAACTTTCCCGGCTATACTACCAGAGAGTTGGAAAAAGGTAACACCTTACTGCCCGGTCTGATAGAACCCCATATCCACCTTGTACCCACGGCGATGTTAATGGGCTGGACAGATCTGGGCGCATTTGACGGACAGGTGTTGAAAGCGGATTATAACATAAAGTCAGTAGGCACTATTATCGCGAAGGAAGCAAAGAGATTAAGTAACATAGACAAGACTCTTTGGTTCCTGGGTGCAAACCTTGATCCGGCATTGATGCCATTGTTAAATAACAATACAGAGTTATTAACAATAGACATCGACCTGTTAGACAGTATTACCACAGATGCTCCTGTATGTATCATCAGTGCATCTATGCACACCTTGTATGTAAATACGCCAGCGCTTACTTTAATCTGGAATTTCCCGGACAACCTGGAATTATTGAAGGAATATCATTCATTCAACGAATACAAAAGTAAAACAAGGGGCCAGTTGCAGGAAGCAGCGCAAATGAATCCTGCATTAAAAGCAATTCCCCTGATTCAGAAAGCAGACTTCTTCCTGAAGTCATTTATTTACTTAAAACAAATCTTTGAGACCGCCAATTCCAGGGGTGTCACCTTTATGCATGATGCAGGAATGACAGGTGGTCAAAAATCTATACTGGATGCTTATTTAAAAGTATTTGCACCGACAGTTCACATTGGTGCGGCTACGGTTTGTGACACATTAGAGGATGCGCAAAATTTAGGCACATTCAATATTCCCGGTGAGTACACAGACATTTACTATAGTCATGTGAAGGTGATCTCTGACGGTTCAAACCAGGGATTGACAGGCTATCAGTCTGACCCTTATTTATGTAAGCCGGCCAACAACTATGGCGTGTATAATTTTGCAGACAAATATGATGAAAAGCCGATAAATCCGCCACTATATTTCAGAGATCTGATGGGATATATTATCAAGGATAAAAAATGGCCTGTTATGATCCATGCAAATGGTGACCGTGCTGTCAATTTCGCTATTGAGGCATTTAAGGAATTTGTTCTTGATCCATCCGCAGGTGTACGACACAGGATAGAACATTGCTCGTTGACCACTCAGGAGAATCTTGAAGACATGAAAAATCTGCAGGTGTCTCCGAGTTTCCTGATTGGCCACGTAGGCTATTGGGGATATGCTTTTAAGAATGCGATCTTCGGAGAAAAATCAAATATGCTGGATCTTTGTAAGAGTGCACTGCAGCAAGGCATGCGGATCACACTGCATAGTGATAACTCGGTAAGTCCGCTGGGGCCATTGAGAATGATGGAACAGTCTGTCACGCGGATAATGGAGGCTGATCCTGCAGCTGGTGTGCTAAATGTGGCGGAAAATATTTCTCGTGAACAGGCATTGAAAGCGATCACCTATGATGCAGCATGGCAGTGTTATGCAGAGCAGTGGACAGGGTCCCTGAAGGTGGGTAATTTTGCAGACTTTGTAGTATTACAACAGGATCCGCTGACGATGAAAAACCCATTTATGAATATGCGGAATATTGAAGTGATAGAAACATGGGTAGCGGGCTTAAAGGTGTATAGTAAAGTGGTTGAAGAAGTGAGTATGGCGTAATATTTAAAAGAGGGGGGATTATGAATAAATGAACTACAAATTCGCAGTATAAGGTGATACATAATGTAAGGTGTTATCGAAATAAGAAGACGATTCTTACAGGGTATTTGTACAGCCGGAAGGATAGTGTGGATGTGGATATTACGATTTCTGATCAGTGGGATTCAACAAATGTAGAAATACCGTTTTAACAAAGCGGATCTACCAGGTATCTGATAAAAAAGAGTGTGTATCTTATTATGATACACGCTCTTTTTATCCCTGCACCTTATTTCAATTTTTCCAGGTACTGCTCCTCGCAATATTTAAGTTCCTCGTCGTATCCTTTTCTATCTATGAAAGCGGAAGGATTATAACCGCTGCCGGGCTTATGCTTACCTTGCAGGTCAAACTGACCGGCATGTGAGGCGACCCAGATGTCGAATTGTAAGTTCTTCATCGCATTTAAAGTATACGCGTAATCTTTGGCCATATCCGGGTAACTGGAGATGGCTGAAAATTTGTTGTCGATGATAACAGTGGGGATGTTAGCGATAAGGACCTTATAAGAACGTGTAGCATCTTTTACATCGAACAGGAAACTACAGGATCCTTTTGTATGACCGGGGTGGTGCAACATGACTAGTTTCATACCTCCCAGCTCGATCGTATCTCCATTCTGTAAGATACGATCCACCTTTACAGGCGCGAAAAGGCTGACACTACCCCCTTGTAAATAATCAGAATACCCACCGTCAGCCACTACCGGGGCATCTGCGGCATCAATCATCAATCTGGCACCGGTAGATTTCTTTATGGCGGCCATGGCGCCCATATGGTCATAATGGGCCTGTGTATTTAAAAGGATCTTCGTGTCGGACAGTTTGAATCCCAGCGATTCAATATTTGCTTTGATCATTGGGGCTGAGGCAGCCAGACCGGTGTTAATCAATATATTACCCCGGGGGGTTACAATCAGGTAACAGGCCAGGTCGTAGGTGCCTACATAATAAAGGTTCCCGGCAATCTGAAAGGGTTCGTAAGGTTTACTCCACTCAGGATTGTTATGGGTTGGAGGTTCGGCTACTTTCTGAGCAGTGGCAGAGAAAGTGACTAATAATAAGGGGATCAAAATCAGGTGTCTCATTTCAAACATATAATTCAATATAGGATTAAATAACTGCGTGAATATACTCAGTAATATCTGTCATTTACTCATTACTTGTTACTCATCCCATTAATCATATCATACTCTTACACTTACCGCTGGTATACTCAGCATAATTTTCCATCCACACTACTAATTAAAGTAACATCTGCTTTTTTATTGACACTCATTGTAAAGATATTATCTAATATTACAAAATGTAGCTATAGAATTAATGTGCTCTTAGATTCAATTTCCTATATCCCTTAAAATACACACACCTGTGAAATCTCATCAATCCTTAATGCAAAAGCATTTTATGCTTTTCCTTTCCGTCATTTTATTATTGGCGGGCACTCCACTTTTTGCGACGCCTGAATGTCCTATTATAAGCGGGACCTTTTCGGGGGCAAATGGAACGACCGTCGACAACTCAGCCACCGGATGGTACCTGGATGCATCAAAAGTACTCAGCACCGGTTATTTTGCCGTCAAATCGAATCGTTTACATGCAGAGGAACTTGGAGGGGAAGGCGTATGGTATTCGAAGGTCTTTTCTACGGCAGGGTATACAGACTGGCAGGTAGCCGTGAAGGTCACTGCCGAGGGCGATTTAAATAGCACTGAATATGTAAAGGTCTATTACAAAATTAATGGAGGTGCAGAGACATTGCTGGACCAGCGAACGGGTAATTTCGGAACATTGGATTTTACCTCCGCAGTACTCAATGGAAGTACTGTACAATTAGTTGTGAGAATTTATAATTACAACAATGGAGGCTCGCAGACTTCTAAATATTATATTGAACAGTATCGGGTATTTAAAGAAAAAGGCCCTTGTGCTGGTACGGGAATTACAGTGACAGCTACCGCCGGGAATAATGGTGTGCTCAACTGTTCCGCTCCTTCTCTTACGCTTGCAGCAACATCTTCAGCAAGCGGCACCACTTATAACTGGACAGGGCCAAATAGTTTTACCTCTACTTCACAGAATCCTACCGTGAGTACAGCAGGTACTTATACAGTAACAGGTACCAGTAGTGCAGGTACAGGAACGGCTACTGTAGTGGTGACAGAAAATAAGGTGGCACCGGATCTTAGTGCTACGGGAGGTTCGCTGGCATGTGCGACCAGTGTAACATTATCAGCATCATCCGCAGTGGCCAATGCGACATATGCATGGACAGGGCCGAATGGATTTACATCTTCTTCTCAAAAACCTACAGTAAGTGTAGCGGGTAGTTATACGGTGAAAGTTACCAATCCTGCAAATGGGTGTACGACTTCGCAGACGGTACAGGTCACAGCGGGCAATGCGGCAACTACTACCTGGGAGGAGAACTTTACATTATCAAACGGAACGAATTCAGATAATGGAACGACGGCATGGACGGTAACTTCGCCTTCGGGGAGTGTGTTTTCTGTGAATAATAATGAATTTAAAATTAGTGGTATAGGTACGACAGGAGAAGGTGTGTGGACTTCAGGGAGTATAGCGATGACGGGGAAAACCAGTGTGACTGTTTCAGGGGCAGTGCGAAGTTCAGTATCGACAGGAGCGGTGATGAATGATACGGGAGAGTATGCAGATTATTTAAGATTCTATTACAAATTGAATGGCGGTAGCGAGGTGTTGTTTTATGAGAAGACATCGGCTATCAATAATCATAGTACAACGAATACTACTTTTTCAGTGTCAATACCTACGGGCAATACCTTGCAGATTGTAGTAAGGGCAAGGGCTACGGGGACAGATGAATTTTATTATTTCGACAATGTGAAGATCGCAGCTATAGATCCTGCAGTGACATTGACTACAGCGGTTAGCGGACCGGTTACCTGTAGTAGTAATGCACAGATCACGGTAACGGCAAGTGGTACGGTTTCATCCTATGCATGGACGGGGCCGAACGGTTTTACATCTACGCTACAGAATCCAACTGTAACGGCGGCAGGGGTGTATACTGTGACAGGGACATTGCCGTCTGGTTGTACAGTATCAGCAACGGCTACGGTTACAGAGAATAAAGTAGCGCCGGACCTGGATGCGATGGGTGCGGTGATAGGTTGTATGTCGAGTGTGGTGATATCTGCTTCATCAACGGTGGCGAATGTTGTCTATGCATGGACAGGGCCGGGAGGGTTTACGTCATCACTGCAGCAGCCTACAGTGAGTGTGGCAGGGACATATACGGTGAGTGTTACAAATCCGGCGAATGGTTGTAGTACATCAAAGTCTGTGGTGGTGGCATCTTCTTCTACAACGCCGACGGTGTTCTGGCTGGAGGATTTTACATTGGCGAATGGGACGACTTCGGATAATGGGAGTACGGCATGGACGATAGTTAGTACAGGAACGGGGACGACATCGGTGCAGAATAATGAATACAAGGTGTCTTATACGGGAGCGGGAGAAACTACATGGTCATCAGGGGTGGTGGATATTTCGGGGAAGACGAATGTGGTTATTTCAGCATTGCTCAGGAGTGAGACGGCGAGTGTGAATGATGCGTTTGAGACGGATGATTATATGAGGGTGTATTATAAACTGAATGGTGGTGCAGAGGTGTTGGTGTATGAGGATTATGCGGGGATAGGGAATACGACGACAGGGACGGCTTCGGTAACGGTAACTGCTGCGGGGGTGAGTGGGAGTACTTTACAGGTGATAATAAGGGCGAGGAATTCGGATCCTACGGAGCGGTATTTCTTTGATAATGTGAGTCTGACGGGGGCGAGTACGATGAGTTATCCTACGGCAGTGGCGACGATGGCGGATTCGCTGACTTGTATCAAGACTTCGGTAGTTTTGACGGGTAGTTCTTCTACGACGGGTGTGACGTATAAATGGGATGGGCCGAATGGGTATACTTCTTCATTGCAGAATCCTACGGTGAGTGTAGCGGGGGATTATATTTTAACGGTGACGAATGCATCGACGGGATGTGTGGGGAAGGATACGGTGACGGTAAGGCAGAATGTTAGTAAGCCGGGGTTGGTGGTGAGTGCGCCAGCAACATTGAATTGTGCTACTACTTCAATAAATCTTACTGCGACTTCAAGTGGTACGATTACCTGGACGGGGTATACAGCGGGAGTTAATCCGATTGCGGTGACTGCAGCGGGTAAATATTATGTTACTGCACAGGGGGCAAATGGATGTTCAAGTAAGGATAGTGTGACGGTGACTCAGGACATCACCAAGCCGACTTTGGCGGTAACGGCACCAGCGACTTTAACTTGTGCTACCACTTCTGTAAATCTTACTGCCTCTTCTAATGGTACGATTACATGGAATGGGTATAGTGCGGGAGTTAATTCGATTACAGTAACTAGTCCGGGCAAATACTATGTAACGGCAAAAGGCACGAATGGATGTACAAGCACCGATAGTGTGACGGTGACTCAGGACATCACCAAGCCGACTTTGGCAGTAACGGCGCCAGCGACTTTAACTTGCGCTACCACATCCATCAATCTCACTGCCTCTTCTAATGGTACGATTACATGGAATGGATATAGCGCTGGCACAAACCCAATTGCAGTAACTGCTCCGGGTAAATACTATGTAACGGCAAAGGGTACGAATGGATGTACAACCACAGATAGTGTGACGGTGGCTCAGGACATCACCAAGCCGACTTTGGCAGTAACGGCGCCAGCGACTTTAACTTGCGCTACTACATCCATCAATCTCACTGCCTCTTCTAATGGTACGATTACATGGAATGGATATAGCGCTGGCACAAACCCAATTGCAGTAACTGCTCCGGGTAAATACTATGTAACGGCAAAGGGTACGAATGGATGTACAACCACAGATAGTGTGACGGTGGCTCAGGACATCACCAAGCCGACTTTGGCAGTAACGGCGCCAGCGACTTTAACTTGCGCTACCACTTCTGTAAATCTTACTGCGACTTCTAATGCCACGATTACATGGAATGGATATAATGCGGCAGTTAATCCAATTACGGTAACTAGTCCGGGTAAGTACTATGTAACGGCTAAAGGCACGAATGGATGTTCAAAGACAGATAGTGTGACAGTGATTCAGGATATTACCAAGCCGACTTTGGCGGTAACTGCACCAGCGACTTTAAGTTGTGCTACGACATCCATCAATCTCACTGCCTCTTCTAATGGTACGATTACATGGAATGGATATAGCGCTGGCACAAACCCAATTGCAGTAACTGCTCCGGGTAAATACTATGTAACGGCAAAGGGCACGAATGGATGTACAACCACAGATAGTGTGACGGTGACTCAGGACATCACCAAGCCGACTTTGACGGTAACGGCCCCAGCTACTTTAACCTGCGCTACCACTTCTGTAAATCTTACTGCGACTACTAATGGTACGATTACATGGAATGGATATATCGCTGGAACAAACCCAATCACAGTAACTGCTCCGGGTAAATACTATGTAACGGCTAAAGGAACGAATGGATGTTCAAAGACAGATAGTGTGACAGTGACTCAGGACATCACCAAGCCGACTTTGACTGTAACGGCCCCAACGACTTTAACTTGCGCTACTACATCCATCAATCTCACTGCCTCTTCTAATGGTACGATTACATGGAATGGATATAGCGCTGGCACAAACCCAATTGCAGTAACTGCTCCGGGTAAATACTATGTAACGGCAAAGGGCACGAATGGATGTACAACCACAGATAGTGTGACGGTGACTCAGGACATCACCAAGCCGACTTTGACGGTAACGGCGCCAGCTACTTTAACTTGCGCTACCACATCCATCAATCTCACTGCCTCTTCTAATGGTACGATTACATGGAATGGATATAGTGCTGGCACAAACCCAATTGCAGTAACTGCTCCGGGTAAATACTATGTAACGGCAAAGGGCACGAATGGATGTACAACCACAGATAGTGTGACGGTGACTCAGGACATCACCAAGCCGACTTTGACGGTAACGGCGCCTGCTACTTTAACTTGCGCTACCACTTCTGTAAATCTTACTGCGACTTCTAACGGTACGATTACATGGAATGGCTATAATGCGGGAGTTAATCCGATTACGGTAACTAGTCCGGGTAAGTACTATGTAACGGCTAAAGGCACGAATGGATGTTCAAAGACAGATAGTGTGACAGTGATTCAGGATATTACCAAGCCGACTTTGACGGTAACGGCGCCTGCTACTTTAACTTGCGCTACCACTTCTGTAAATCTTACTGCGACTTCTAACGGTACGATTACATGGAATGGCTATAATGCGGGAGTTAATCCGATTACGGTAACTAGTCCGGGTAAGTACTATGTAACGGCTAAAGGCACGAATGGATGTTCAAAGACAGATAGTGTGACAGTGATTCAGGATATTACCAAGCCGACTTTGGCAGTTACTTCGCCAGCTACATTGACTTGTGCTTCTACTTCTGTAAATCTTACTGCGAGTTCTAATGGCACGATTACATGGAATGGCTATAATGCGGGAGTTAATCCGATTACGGTAACTAGTCCGGGTAAGTACTATGTAACGGCAAAGGGTACGAATGGATGTACAACCACAGATAGTGTGACGGTGGCTCAGGACATCACCAAGCCGACTTTGGCAGTAACGGCGCCAGCTACTTTAACTTGCGCTACCACTTCTGTAAATCTTACTGCCTCTTCTAATGGTACGATTACATGGAATGGGTATAATGCGGGAGTTAATACGATTACGATAACTAGTCCGGGTAAATATTATGTAACGGCTAAAGGTACGAATGGATGTACAAGCACCGATAGTGTGACGGTGACTCAGGACATTAACAAGCCGACTTTAACGGTAAGTACACCAGCAACTTTAACCTGCGCTACTACTTCTGTAAATCTTACAGCGAGTTCTAATGGCACGATTACATGGAATGGATATAGCGCTGGGACAAACCCTATTGCAGTAACTGCTCCGGGTAAATACTATGTAACGGCAAAGGGCACGAATGGATGTACAACCACTGATAGTCTGACAGTGACTCAGGATATCACCAAGCCGACTTTGACGGTTACTGCACCAGCTACTTTAACTTGTGCTACCACTTCTGTAAATCTTACTGCTTCTTCTAATGGTACGATTACATGGAATGGATATAGTGCTGGCACAAATTCAATTGCAGTAACTGCTCCTGGTAAATATTATGTAACGGCTAAAGGAACGAATGGATGTACAACCACAGATAGTGTAACAGTGGCTCAGGAAATCACCAAGCCGACTTTGACGGTAACGGCGCCAGCTACTTTAACTTGCGCTACTACATCCATCAATCTCACAGCCTCTTCTAATGGCACGATTACATGGAATGGCTATAATGCTGGCACAAATTCAATTGCAGTAACTACTCCGGGTAAATACTATGTAACAGCTAAAGGCACGAATGGATGTTCAACCACAGATAGTGTGACAGTGACTCAGGATATCACCAAGCCAACTTTGGCGGTAACTGCACCAGCGACTTTAAGTTGCGCTACTACATCCATCAATCTCACTGCCTCTTCTAACGGCACGATTACATGGAATGGCTATAATGCGGGCACAAACCCAATTGCAGTAACTGCTCCGGGTAAATACTATGTAACGGCAAAGGGCACGAATGGATGTTCAAAGACAGATAGTGTGACAGTGATTCAGGATATCACCAAGCCGACTTTGGCGGTAACGGCGCCAGCAATTTTAACTTGCGCTACTACATCCATCAATCTCACGGCTTCTTCTAATGGCACGATTACATGGAATGGCTATAATGCGGGAGTTAATCCTATTGCAGTAACTACTCCGGGTAAATACTATGTAACAGCAAAGGTTGCGAATGGCTGTTCAACCACTGATAGTGTGACAGTGACTCAGGACATCACCAAGCCAACTTTGACGGTAACTACGCCAGCAACATTAACTTGCGCTACCACTTCTGTAAATCTTACTGCTTCTTCTAATGGCACAATTACATGGAATGGGTATAGCGCTGGCACAAACCAAATTGCAGTAACTGCTCCGGGTAAATATTATGTAACGGCGCGCGGCACGAATGGATGTTCAACCACAGATAGTGTGACGGTGACTCAGGATATCACCAAGCCGACTTTGACGGTAACTGCGCCAGCAACTTTAACTTGCGCTACTACTTCAGTAAATATTACTGCTTCTTCTAATGGTACGATTACATGGAATGGCTATAATGCGGGAGTTAATCCGATTACAGTAACTACTGCGGGTAAATATTATGTTACTGCAAAGGGTACGAATGGATGTACAGCCACAGATAGTCTGACTGTGACTCAGGATATCACCAAGCCGGCTTTGACGGTAACGGCACCTGCAACTTTAACTTGCGCTACCACTTCTGTAAATCTTACTGCGAGTTCTAACGGCACGATTACCTGGAATGGGTATAGCGCTGGGACAAACCCAATTGCAGTAACTGCTCCGGGTAAATACTATGTAACGGCAAAGGGCACGAATGGATGTACAACCACAGATAGTCTGACAGTGACTCAGGACATCACCAAGCCGACTTTGACGGTAACAGCACCTGCAACTTTAACTTGCGCTACCATTTCTGCAAATCTTACTGCGAGTTCTAACGGCACGAATACATGGAATGGGTATAATGCGGGAGTTAATCCAATTGCAGTAACTGCTCCGGGTAAGTATTATGTAACCGCAAAGGGCACGAATGGATGTACAACCACTGATAGTGTGACAGTGACTCAGGACATCACCAAGCCGACTTTGACGGTAACGGCACCTGCAATTTTAACTTGCGCTACCACTTCTGTAAATCTTACTGCGAATTCTAATGGTACGATTACATGGAATGGCTATACCGATGGCACAAACCCAATTGCAGTAACTGCTCCGGGTAAGTATTATGTAACAGCACGCGGCACGAATGGATGTACAACCACAGATAGTGTGACAGTGACTCAGGACATCACCAAGCCGACTTTGACTGCAACGGCGCCAGCTACTTTAACCTGCGCTACCACTTCTGTAAATCTTACTGCTTCTTCTAATGGTACGATTACATGGAATGGGTATAATGCGGGAGTTAATCCGATTACGGTAACTAGTCCGGGTAAGTACTATGTAACGGCAAAGGGTACGAATGGATGTACAACTACAGATAGTGTGACGGTGACTCAGGATATCACCAAGCCGACTTTGACTGTAACGGCACCAGCTACATTGACTTGTACTACCACTTCTGTAAATCTTACTGCAACTTCAAACGGTACGATCACTTGGAATGGCTATACCGCTGGCACAAACCCAATTGCAGTAACTGCTCCGGGGAAATACTATGTAACGGCAAAGGGTGCGAATGGATGTTCAATCACAGATAGTGTGACAGTGAATCAGGATATCACCAAGCCGACTTTGACTTTAACGGCGCCTGCTCCTTTAACTTGTGCTACCACTTCTGTAAATCTTACTGCCTCTTCTAATGGTACGATTACATGGAATGGGTATAGCGCTGGTACAAACCCAATTGCAGTAACTGCTCCGGGCAAATATTATGTAACGGCTAAAGGTGCGAATGGATGTTCAACCACAGATAGTGTGACAGTGACTCAGGATATCACCAAGCCGACTTTGACTGTAACGGCGCCTGCTCCTTTAACTTGTGCTACCACTTCTGTAAATCTTACTGCCTCTTCTAATGGCACGATTACATGGAATGGCTATACCACCGGCACAAACCCAATTGCAGTAACTGCTCCGGGTAAATACTATGTAACGGCTAAAGGAACGAATGGATGTACAACTTCCGATAGTGTGACAGTGGCCCAGGACATCACCAAGCCGACATTAGCAATTACAACTCCTGCTCCTTTAACTTGTACTACCACTTCTGTAAATCTTACTGCCTCTTCTAATGGCACGATTACATGGAATGGCTATACCGCCGGCACAAACCCGATTGCAGTCACTACACCGGGTAAGTACTATGTAACAGCTCGCGGTGCGAATGGATGTACAACTTCCGATAGTGTGACAGTGGCCCAGGACATCACCAAGCCGACATTAGCAATTACAACTCCTGCTACTTTAACTTGTGCTACTACTTCTGTAAATCTTACTGCCTCTTCTAATGGCACGATTACATGGAATGGCTATACCACCGGCACAAACCCGATTGCAGTCACTACACCGGGTAAGTACTATGTAACAGCTCGCGGTGCGAATGGATGTACAACTTCCGATAGTGTAACTGTACAACAAAACATCTCCCCTGCTGCCAACGTACAAGCTTCAAACAATGGCCCACTGACCTGTACAAAAACAACCGTACAAATCACAGGCTCTTCTACATCATCCGATGTAACCTATAAATGGAGCGGCCCATCCAATTACACAGCTACAACAGCACAGGCGAATGTAACAACTGCAGGGACCTATACCCTAGTGGTCACTAACACACAAAACGGATGTACCGCCACCACCAACACCCCGGTCACTCAAAACATCACGCCACCAGCCAACATCCAGGCATCCAACGACGGCCCTCTCACCTGTCTCAAAACAAACGTGATCATCACCGGTACCTCCTCCACAAACGGAACTACCTTCAGATGGACAGGGCCGAACAACTTTGTCGCCACCACCGCATCCGCCATTGTAACCACACCAGGTACTTATACACTGTCAGTGACCAATCCGGACAACGGCTGCGTAGCCACCACCAATACACCTGTTATAAGTAATACCACTCCGCCTACTGCCGTTATCCTGCCACCAGCGACAAATCCTGATCCGCTATCAGTAGACCTCCTGAGTGCACAAAGCGTTTCTAATGCCAACTACCAATGGTCATTAGTCTCCTCCGATAACAGCTGGTTGATACTCGACGGCGCTCAAACAGCCTCCGTCCTCTACCAATCAGGCAATCCAGATATCAGTGGCATATTTACTTTACAGGTGACCGACAAATCCAATGGTTGCCAAAATACCGCTACATACACCTTGAACACTGTTTCCGCTGCTTTGCAACAAACAGCCGCTTCGCTTGAATACAACGCATATCCAAATCCATTTACTGATCAATTATCCATTACATTCAAATCACCTGTAAATGGAAAAATATCAGTAGAGATCTACAATAATATGCAGGGTAACAGAGAAAGCCTCCTGTTCAACGATTATGTAAAAGCAGGTGAAGTGCATAAACTCACATACAGATCAATTAACCTCCCCGCCGGCCTGCACTATTGTGTTATCCGTGCGAATGGTAAAGTTTACACTAAAAAACTAATCCTTATCAGATAAAACCTATGAGCCTGTATCTAAAATTGAAGTCAATCCAAAATGTTAAAAAGTTTTGGGGGTATTTCAAAAAGATACAGGCTCTTCCTATTCAGAATCATTACAGATAGGTGCCACGCCAACAACAACTATCGACATCATTCTATACTGGTTCACTATAGAAACTGCTGTCGCAATAACAAATGCTAAGGACAGAATACTATACCCGATCATTTTAGAATAGGTGCTACGTTAGCATATACTATCGACATCATTCTATATTATTGGTCCACTATAGAAACAGCTGTCGCAATAACAGATTATAAGGACGTCTTTTTATGTATGACACATCCCCTTTATTCAACTAAATCCCTGGAAAATGAAACGTACCCTTCTATTATTATTCCTATGCCACCTCTCTGTCAGCTGGATGTACAAACCTACCCAACGCGCAGACGTAATCGCCATGGATGAATTAGTAAGAGCAGAAGAAGGTGGCCCCAACGGCATCCTCTCCTTCCACCTGCTAAACGGAACAACAGCACCCAGCGATATCACCATCACCTACTCCGTCAATGCCACCGTATCAGATCCGGCCATCAACGGCGTAGACTACACCACCCTCTCAGGTACCATTATCCTCAAATCCGGTTCTTCAGAAGCTCAACTGATCATCGACGTCAATGACGACCTCCTGATCGAAGGAGACGAAAGCATTGAAATCGGTCTGCTATCCGCAACTGATGCCGACGGCATCAGTTATCTCGGTACACAAAGAACCTTAACCGCTAAACTAATCGATAACGACAACCGCCTGGCCATTACCAAAACAACTGATGGAAAAGAACTCGGCAGCGGAAACGCCAGCAATGGTGAATTTAAAATCAGCCTTCCGGGCACGCTTACTTTTAATGAAGACATCCTGGTGAAATATACCATTGATGGCGCCAGCTCTGCCACCGGAGGTGCCGGGACTAACTTCGACTACAATAACACCAATATGACAGGCGAAATCATTCTACCTGCCAATACTAACAACATAGCACTCCCTGTCCATGTAAATGACGACAACATCGTTGAACCCACCGAAACCGTCCAGGTGACCCTGCAATCCGTCAACCTCTCCTCTTCAGGAACAATGACTTTTTCTGCCAGCTCTTCCGCTGTTGTAAATATTGAAGATGACGATGTTAACATCCCTATCGGTATTCAGTCTGCCACAAACGGTAAAGAACCCGGTGGTACCGGCAATGATGGTAGTTTCACCATCGGTTGGCCCAATGGTACTTATACTACAGGCTTTGTGCTCGTGAGATTCACCATTACCGGCACCGCCACTAATGGAACAGATTATACAACTATCACCCTCACTAAAAATATTCCTGCAGGTACCAGCAATGTTCCAATTGCTGTAACTGTTAAAGACGATAACCTGATCGAAGGTTCGGAAACCGTCATTCTCACCATCACAGGATTCTCTGTTGGAACAGGCGTACCTGCACTCACCACAGGGACCAGCGTTGGCACTGTTACCATCGCTGACGATGATTTTATGGCTTCGCAACAATGGAAGTCAGCCAGCTACACAGGAACTGCAGTAATGGCTGGTGACGTGATTACTTATTCTCTTCATGTGCGCAACACTGGAAATGTGGTGTTGAATAATGTTAAGATCACGGATACAGTTCCTGCTCATACTGTTTTTAATAATGCGGATGAAAGTATATCTCCTGATGGGGTTGGCAAACTTACATGGACTATTCCTGCTATCGCCGTAGGCACTACCATCACCCGAAACTTTTCTGTAACTGTGGCTAACGATCTGACTGGCGTCACCAATATTACCAATACCGGAAATGTTGATAATGGCGATGGTACAGGCAATCATCCTACTACCCCACCAGATCCGTTAAATCCTAATGAGCCGCAATCCAATCCGGACCCTAACGACCCATCGACAGATGTTCCCGTTGATAATGGCGGTAAACAATCTGTGAGCTGGAAAAGTACTGACTTCACAGGCATCGCCAAACCCGGTGATGAAATCATTTATCATATTCATGTTCGTAATACAGGACATGTAGCCCTTACGAATGTGATCGTTACCGATGCCATTCCTGCCTATACCGAATTTGTTAGTGCAGATGAAAGCATTACTCCCGTGAATGGAAAACTGACATGGACGATTACCGGTATTCCAGTAGGCGCCGCAGATGTGATCAGAAGTTTTACGGTGCGTGTTGTGAATGATCTGACAGGTGCTACCAGCATTACGAATACCGCTGGTGTAGATGATGGTGATGGCAGTGGCGAACATCCTACTGCACCTCCGGATCCTTCCAATAATGATAATCCAAAATCCAATCCTGATCCTAACGATCCCTCCGTGGATATTCCGATAGACAATGCAAAAAAATCTCTCAACTGGAAAAGCGCTGCTTATACCGGAACAGGCTCAGGAGGCATGGTTAAGACAGATGATGAAATCACCTATACAATACACGTCAGGAATATTGGGAATGTTGCATTGAGCAATGTGATCATCACCGATACGATACCGGCATATACCGTATTTGTAAGTGCTGACGAAGGCATTACTCCCGTGAATGGTAAACTAACCTGGACCATCACTGATATTCCCGTTGGCGCTGCTGATGTGACCAGAAGTTTTAAAGTAAAAGTTGCAAAGGACCTCACGAATGCCGGGTACATTACCAACACCGGGTATGTAGACAACGGCGATGGCTCAGGCGATCATCCGACTACGCCATCCACCACAGGTAACCCGAATGAACCTATGACGAACCCGGATCCAAATGATCCATCCACCGAAATCCCTGTTGATAATGGCAAACAATCCCTGAACTGGAAAAGCGCCACCTATACACCTACCGGACCCAAAGGCGGTGTGACTACCGGTGATGAAGTTACTTACACCATTCACATCCGCAACAATGGGAGTATTAAACTCGTCAATGTAAAGATTACGGACACGATTCCTGCCTATACCGATTTTGTCAGTGCAGATGAAAATATTCAACCCGTTAATGATGTACTGGTCTGGACCATTCCGGAAATAGCTGTGGGGGCTCCGGATGTAACGAGAAGCTTTAAGGTAAAAGTAACTACCGATCTGACCGGCGCCACCTTTATCACCAATACTGCTGCCGTGGACAATGGCAATGGCAAAGGAGATCAGCCAACGATTCCTGCCGATCCGGGAGACAATGATAATCCTGCTGCTAATCCGCCACCGGGTCCGTCTACGAACATCTCTGTAGACACTGTGGTAAACTGGGTCACCTGGAAAGTAGCTACCCCTGCCAGTAAAAAAGATAAAGTAATGCCTGATGAAGAACTGACCTACCAGATCTATATCAGAAATACAGGTAATACTGCTATTGAAAATATCAAAATAACGGATGCTGTTCCTCAGTATACTACCTACATCAGCGCTACTGCTAATGGCACGTATAGTGAAAGCGATAATACGGTAGCCTGGAATATTCCTGCTATCCCTGTAGGTAACACAGCAGAAGTATCTATGGTTGTAAAAACGATTGATAATCTAGACAGCATTCCTGTCATTACCAATACCGCTACCGTTACGGATGGCACCAACTCAAAACCTACGGCTGGTTGTGACCCGGCAGTAGCTGGTTGCAGTGGGGATCCAGGCACTATCATCGAAACAACACCGGGAAAAACAATATTGTCTTTTGCCAATGCCATGAGTCCGAACGGAGATGGCAAGAATGATTTCTTTGTGATCAAAGGACTGGAAAAATATCCACCTGCTCCCCTGTTCGTTTTCAACCGCTGGGGCGATATGGTGTTCCAGTCAAAAGGATATCACAATGAATGGGATGGTGCTGGATTAAGCGAAGGCGTATACTACTACAAACTGGATGTAGACGAAGGTGATGGAGTAAAACAATATAAAGGATGGGTCATCTTAAAAAGAAACTGATCATGCGTACACTGATAGTTTTATTATTGTTCACAGGGGCATTGCAATCAACTGCACAGCAGAATGTGCAGTTCAGTCAATACATTTTCAATGGCCTCAGTGTAAATCCTGCATATGCAGGATATAAAAATGCGTGGTACCTGAATACGATCTACAGGCAACAATGGACGGGGTTACCCGGTGCCCCCCGAACGGCCGGCGTTTCATTTGATGGGCCGTTACGGCAGGATAAGGATAAGGCAGGAATGGGCCTGGGCGTACAGTTAATGGCTGATATGTCAGGGCCGCAACAGGCATATTCTCTTTATGCCTCTTATTCCTATCAGATTCCGCTGAATGCGAATCGCACACAACACCTGAGTTTCGGTCTGGGTGTTGGCGTGGCTCAATATCACCTGGATGGTGAAAGTCTTCAGTACTTTGATGCGGAGGACCCCACCTTCCCGGGTGGAGGTGTCAATGCCCTTACTCCTGATGCCCGCTTTGGCATTTATTATCATTCCCCTTCCTTTTTTATCAGTGTATCGGCATTGGATCTCTTTAGCCAATACCTTACGGCTGACTATAAATGGAAAGGATATAATTATGAAAACATCCGGAAGACAACCCACCTTTATCTTTCAACCGGTTGTATGCTGTCATTGTCAGATCAGTTGCAGCTCAAGCCGTCCGTCATGGTCAAAGATGACCTGAAAGGTCCGACAAATATAGATTTCAATGCCATGCTGCTAATAGATCGTGTTTTTTGGATAGGCGGTTCCTATCGTACCGCATTGCCGGTATGGCGTAAAAACCTGTCAACGGGTCTGGAAGCAAAAAATGCGGCCAGTGCGCTTGTCGAATTTTATGTTTCTGACAACTACAGGATCGGGTATGCATATGATCTGAATCTGAATGAGCTGGCGGATGCACAGGGTGGCTCGCATGAAATTTCGATAGGTATTTTATTTCGTCCTAAAAGGTACAGTGTATCAAGTCCACGGTATTTTTAAAATAAGAAAAGATGTTGCGTAAACTTATAGTATTGCTGTTGATCCCTTTATTCAGTTACGGGCAGGAAGATAAAAGTCTGATAGAACTGGGGGACGAAGCATTTGCAAGACAGGAATATGCAGATGCGGCCAAATTGTATGGCCAGTTAGCCGACAGGAAAGGGAAAAAGGCTCCATTGGCCTTACTGGACAAAACAGCAAATTGTTATGTGGCAATGGCGAGGTTTGAAGAAGCGGGTTATTGGTATTTCAGGATGTTGCAGCATCCCGGTTGTCCTTCGGCAGTAAATGTATTCTATGGGGAGACACAGATGAATATGGAACATTATGATTCAGCTAAAAAATACATTGCATTGTATACTACATCAAATACAGATAGTATGCAATGGAAGAACAGACTATTGGCAGGTTGTGATAGTGGGGTGCTTTGGAAAAGCGATTCGCGCTCCATGGCATTAGAGAATATTAAGGAACTGAGCACGCCTGGTGCTGATTGGATCAGTGGTGTGGTAAAAGATGGATTACTGCTGGTTTCAAACGGATACCGGAAGATGTTGCTGACTACGGGGTCAGAGCGTCATCCTGAGATTGATCCCCGGGTAGATCAGCCATATTTCAAACCATATGTATTTAAACAATATCAGAAAGGGAGTAATGCTAATACTTACCTGGAAGAGGTGCTGCCAAAACTGCTGGGGAAATTGCCATATCATGTAGGTCCGGTATGTTTTAATAACAGGGAGGATACAGTTTATGTGACTTTAAATGCAGATGTGTTTCACAAAACGAAAAAGGGGCCGATCAACGGGCAGCGTTTAATGTCGCTGTTCTGGGCTTTTAAGAAAGGTGATACATGGTCTGAACTTGCACCTATTACTGAGTTAAATGCACCGGGCAGTTATACGGGGAATGTTGTGATCAGTGGGCAGGTACTTTACCTTGTTTCTGACAGACCAGGTGGAATGGGGAAGACAGATATATGGTATAGTGAGCGAAAGGCAAATGGAACCTGGGGGATGCCAAGGAACTGTGGGAATGTTATAAATACATCATCAGAAGAAACTTTTCCTACTGTCAATGAACCTGGGGTGCTTTATTTTTCAAGTAAAGGGCATATTGGGATTGGTGGTTTTGATATTTTTCGTGCGGTGGGTAGTGGTACTGAATGGAGTGAACCTGTGAACCTGAAAATGCCTTTTAATTCGGGTGGTGATGATCTGGGGTTTATTATGAAGGACAATTACTATGAAGGTTATTTTGCATCGAACAGGAACGGCGGAAGTGGTGGGGATGATGTTTATCATTTTATGGATACGCATGTGACGGAGAAACTGGAGAATAAGCCGGAGGTGGGGGTGCCGAAGATGGTGGTGGCAGAGGGGACTGTTCCGGAGGGGATTGTTCCGGAGGCAGCAAAAGTGGAGACTCCTTCATCTCCTCGCAAAACGCTTAGTGGGGAAGATAGTGCTGTTATTGATAAACTTGAGCACATGTATTTTTATTATGATTATAACAGTGCCATCCTGCTGACTAGTTCAAGAGAAATACTGGACAGGGTAGCGAATGTGCTTAAGAATTATCCGCAATGGAAATTGATGGTACGGTCATATACGGATAGTAGGGGGAGCAATGATTATAATATGGATCTGTCAGCATTGAGATGTTATGCTGTAATTGATTACCTGATTAAAAGCGGGGTATCGCCAAAGAATCTTTATTATGAAAATCTTGGGGAGCAGGAGTTGGTAAATCCGTGTGGGGATGGGGTGCCTTGTGGGGAGGAAGAGCATAGGAAAAACAGGCGGTCGACGTTGAAGGTATATTATTGAAACTTAACAAAAAAGAGGAAGTATGCTTCCTCTTTTTTTGTTAGATAGCGGCTTACTTACCAGATAGAAATTTTGTTTCCTCCAGATCCGTAGCCGCTGTTTAAGAGGAATAAGACAGTTTTGTGAGCCGATTTACAAATTCTTTACCATTCATAAATGATAATTTAAGGCAACTTACCGATTTTCAGATGAAATAGGGGATATCATTTAAAGCTAAAAAAGTACTACTATTGAATGCTATAATAAATATTAACTATACCACCCGGATATATCCCGATAAAATCATATTAGCTAAGGAGAAAGAGGGTTAAAATACGAAAACAAAGAGGAATACCATTAGAACATGCTGGCTAAAAAAGTATTTTTTTTAGATAAACAAGTATTATCATGATTTGATTAAGAAGTTATAGATTTGTTAACATAAATATTCCACTATATGAAACTAAAATTTAGAATCTCCCTATCACAACATTTTCCACAAAACATGAAAAAGAAGGCTAGTTAATCAAAACTGACATCTCATTATTACAACTAATTGACTGTATCACCTGATACAGCGATGGGGACATTTTATCTGTGAGTCAAAAAAGATTAGATACATTTTTCTACATCAAACATGTACACAATACATGTTAATATAATCAAACTATGCAAAAAGTCTTACTATTTGTAGTGTTGATTGCATTAATGATTTCAAATCCAGGCATCCTCCGGGCTCAAAACAATCCACGGGTCATTAAGGGGACTATTTCAGACAATAAAGGATTAAAGTTGCCTGGAGCGACGATCGTTGTGAAAAACAACACCAAAATTTCCACGATGACTGACGGCAACGGTCAGTTCACCATCTCTGTACCAGAGCAGGAAAAAACCCTGCTGGTTTCATTCGTCGGAATGAAGCCCCAGGAAATTAATATCGGTAACAAAACTACACTGAATGTAGTATTGGAATACACCAGTACTACACTGAACGATGTGGTTGTAATCGGTTATGGTACACAGAAAAAATCTGATGTGAATGGTGCCATCAGCTCTATTAAAAGCGACCAGATCGCGAACATTCCACAGGTAAGTATGGACCAGATCTTACAAGGCAAAATTTCTGGTGTCACCATCACACAAAACAGTGGTGCTCCCGGAAGTGAAACTTCTGTGAACATCAGGGGTATCACTTCTTTAAGCTTATCGAATGAGCCGCTGTATGTGATCGATGGCGTACCTATCTCTGGTGATGCTACCAACTCAAGCACCAGTGGCCGTACCGTACAGTTAAGCAGTGCAGGCAACGATGCTGCCAGTGGCAGAGCGGTAAGCCCGCTGGCCATGATCAACCCCAGCGATATCGAGTCTATCGATGTGCTGAAAGATGCTTCTGCCACCGCTATTTATGGTGCAAGAGCTTCTAATGGTGTGATCATCGTTACGACCAAGAGAGGTAAAGCAGGTACCGCCAGAGTTGCATATGATGGATTCTATGGTGTGCAGGAACAGGGAAAATTCCTGGATATGATGAACCTGAGACAATATGCCAAATTCCAGAATGTACTGGCGGATCTGGCAGGTACTACACGGAGAGGAGAATTTGCCAACCCTGACTTACTGGGTGAAGGCACTAACTGGCAGGATGCGATCTTCAGATCTGCTCCTATGCAAAGTCACCAGTTATCTGTATCCGGTGCGAAAGATGGTACTGACTATTATATCTCCGGGGGCTACCTGAACCAGGAAGGTACTATTATCGGAAATGACTTTAACCGCTATACTTTCAGAACAAATGTGAACAGCCAGGTTAAACCGTGGTTTAAAGCCGGTACTGCCATGAATGCCAGCCGTAGTGAACAACACGCTACCCTGGGCGATAATACCGGTATTATTTATAACGCATTGCTCAATGCTCCTGATCAGCCTGTGTATAATGCGGATGGTTCCTATGCTGGTCCTTCCAGTACCACAGAAGGAACGATCAACCCTGTAGCGCAGGCCATGAGTATCACCAACAACCTTGTCCGTTATAATATCAATGCTACGCTTTACGCCGACATGAAACTCTATAAAGATCTGACACTGAGATCAGAATTAAATGGAGACTTCAACTGGTCAAATGCGAAAGTATACTTACCCACCTATAAATGGGGTGCCTATACAAATGAGACAGCACAGCTGACTGAATACATGGCTAATTCTCAATATTGGGGCTGGAAAGAATACCTGACCTATGCACATCAATTCGGCACAAAACATAGCGTGACTGCTATGTTAGGCCATGAAGTAACGAAGTCTACCTGGGGTGGTGTGACTGCCAGCATCAAAGGTTTTGTAGCCGGTGATGATGACAACAACCAGACCCTCGGGAATGGTACTGCCTCTACCGCTACTGTAGGTGAATATAAGGGGCAGCAAACTATGGAGTCTTTCTTTGCGCGTGGTATCTATACTTATGACAACAAGTATAGCCTGACGGCAACAGTTCGTTCTGACAGGTCCTCCAAATTTGCAGATGGCCACCAGACAGGGTATTTCCCTTCTTTCGCTGCATCATGGAGAATTTCTGAAGAACCTTTCATGACTAAAGTAAAAGAGGTGGCTGATAACATCAAAATCCGTGTAGGATACGGTGAAGTCGGTAACCAGAATGTAGCCAACTACAAATATGGCGCTGCACTTGCCACCGTGAGCACTGGTCTGGGCACCGGGTTCCTGGTAGATAAAGTAGAAAACGTAAAACTGACATGGGAAGCTGCACAACAAACAGATGCAGGTATCGACTTTAGCCTGCTTAGAGGCCGGGTGGATGTGATTTTTGACTACTTCTACAAAACATCCAAGAACTTCATCTTCCAACAGGCTTTGCCCGGATATGTGTTAGGCGGTACTGCTGAATATTCCAGTGGTGCTGTGGTAGGAGCTCCTTACATCAATGGTGGTAAAATCAGCAACAGGGGTTTTGACTTTACCATCACGACCCATAATTTTAATAAGAAAAACTTTACCTGGAATACCACTGTTACCTTCTCTCACTTCAAAAACAGGGTCGAATCTCTGGCGTCCGGTACACCTTATATTGACAAGAGCATTACAGTCAGTTACCTGAGCTTACCTGCTACCCGTACCATCGAAGGTGGAGAAGTAGGTGCATTTTACGGATATAAAACAAAAGGTATCTTCAAAACTGCCGAGCAGTTGAAAAATGCACCGTTACAGTTTGGCAGAAATGTTGAAAACGCAAGCGGTGGCACCTGGTTAGGGGATATTCAATACGTAGATGTAAATGGTGATGGTGTGATTAACTCAAGTGATCAAACTATATTGGGTAGCCCTAATCCTACCTTCACTTATGGTATTACCAACACCTTCTCTTATAAAGGATTTGACCTGTCTATCTTCCTGAATGGTTCTTATGGTGGTAAAATTCTGAATGCGCTGAAATATTCAACAGCGGGTTTATCTTCTCTGTATCAGAACCAAATGGCTTATACGGCTAATTTCTGGTCCGAAGAAAATCCAAATTCAGATATTCCAGCACCAAGGATCGGGGATAATCCAAACTTATACAACTCTGACCGCTTTCTTGAAAGTGCTTCTTACCTGAAGATACAGAATGTAATGCTTGGATATACTTTGCCTTCAGAGTGGGTGAAAAAAGCCAGATTCAGCAAGGCTAAATTCTATGTAAGCGGACAAAACCTATACACTTTCACGAACTACTCAGGTCTGGATCCTGAAGTAGGTCAGAACAACCAAAGTGTATTCCTCCGCAACGTAGACCTTGGCCGGTATCCGGCTGCCCGCACGATCACTTTTGGTGTCAATGCAGAGTTTTAATCTATTAAACCAGTTAAGATGAAAACAATCATATCACTGCTAACTGTACTTTTGTTGACGAGTTGCAGTAAAGATTTTTTCAATGGTACACCCCAGGATGGTGTAACCGTAGATGCCTACTACAAAACAGACGCCCAGGTCACCGCCAGTACAAATGCATTATATAGTGTGCCCTGGTTTGGATGGGTGGGAAAAGCAGGATTGGGTATTTCTGAATTATCTTCAGGCAATGCACGTTCCTATTCCTCTGATGTGATCAACTTTCAGGATTGGACGGCGACTAATGTGAATGCAGAAGTAGTAAACGCCTGGAACTCCCTTTTTACAGTAGTGGCACAGTGTAATGCTGTGATCAAAAACCTGAATGAAAAGGCGTCTTCTTCAGTAAGTACAGATGTGCTGAACAATGCGCTGGGCGAAGCCCACCTGATGAGGGCACTGGCGTACTTTCACCTGGTGCGCATCTTCGGTGCAGTACCTATTATAGAAGATTATACAGAATATATCAGTAACTACAAGGTGCATCGCAACCTGGTAACAGATGTATACAAATTCATACTGATAGATCTTGAATTTGCAGAAAAGAACTGTTATACGATGACGAGAGGTTCTTCCTATTCTTCACAGGGAAGGGTATCCAGCGGCTCCGCCAGTGCACTGATGGCCAAGGTATACCTGTACATGCAGGATTATACCAACGCCCGTGCCAAGGCAGAAAAAGTAATCAGTAGCGGTGAATTCAGGTTGTATGGTGCGGATGTAGCCGGCGTTACCTTCAACGACCTGTTCAAAACTGCGAATAACAACAATGAAGAATCTGTGATTCAACTGCAATGGGCTACGAATGCTACCTATGGACAAGCGAACCCTGCACAGTCATTGTTGGCCTACACGACTACGATCTCCGGTTTTGGCGATGGATGGGGCGTGCTCTCCCCTACCTTCGACCTGCTGGATATGTATGATGCCGGAGATGCACGTAAACATGCTACCGTAATGGTGCCAGGTGATACCTATAGTGAAATACATTCTTCCGATGGTGGATTTACCGTAGGTTCAGATTGTAATCCTGGTGGTACACACACCGGTACAAAAAAATATGTAGTAGGGAATGCAAGTGATAATGGTGGTGTAGGTGGTTCACAGGCCATGCCCAATAATACTTACATGATGCGTTACTCCGATGTATTGCTGATCTACGCTGAGGCTATTATGGCCGGTGCTTCCTCTTCTTCAGACGCTACTGCGCTGGCAGCCTTAAATAAGGTACGTAACAGGTCCGGATTGACAAGTCTGACCCAGATCAAAAGAGGGTATTACACTGCTAATGCCGCTTATAATGCTACTACTAATCCCAATGCGCCCACCACATTATACAGAGATGATATCCTGGATGAGCGCAGAAGAGAGTTTGCTTTTGAAGACGATTTCTGGTATGACCTGGGGCGTATAGATGGTTACAACGCCACGGCTCACCCACTTGCTATCCTACTGATCAAACAGCAGGACAGAGGCACTTCAGATAACAGTACGGTTCCAGTTCGTTATGGTAATGGTTATTTAACGCCAACGAATGACGACTTCCTGTTCCCGATCCCTGCTGTGGAAATCACGGCTAATCCATTACTGTCAGAAGCGCCAGTAGCTTATGACTTTTAAAGATTAAAAACATGAAAAATACTATTGTTTTTACCTTATTAATGCTTTTCGTGTTCGCATCCTGTAAAAAGGAGGAGGATTCAGCTGCACCTGTGATCACCCGCATCAGAACACTTAGCAAGACAGATACGGTCACAGTTACTAAACAGGTAACATTAGATTCGTCTGTTACCACTACCTCTTCTGTAGTGGTAGCCGCAGATTCTACAATTACTTCCGGTTCTATCAGTAATCAATATGGGATTGTAGGGCAGCACCTGAAAACGACGATGAAGATCTACATCAATGGGGTGAGTATCTATTTCAATCCAACATTGGTGACAGATGAGCTGATCATATTCACCATTCCTACTACAGTATCTTATAGTACCAGTACAACTACCAACAAGATCACCGTTGTAACTATGCACGGTAGTGTTGATTATGATTTCACTGTCGCCCAACCGGCTGCCGTGATCAGTAGTTTTACCCCTGCTGCGGGAGATGCCGGCACAGCGGTAACCATCACAGGTACTTATTTTGATAATTTAACCGGGGTAAAGTTTGGCGATGTAACGGCAGAAATTGTTTCTTCCACTTCTACCCAAATCGTTGTCAAAGTACCGGATGGTATCGTGCAGGAATACATTTATGTTACTACACCGGGAGGTACATCATCCTCTGCCACCAAATTTGGTTTCCAACATATTATTTATGATGATGCTTTGGCTGCCAACTGGGCTGACTGGAGCTGGAGTGTAAACAATGATTTTGCCAATACGTCTCCTGTAAAACGTGGTACCTATTCTATTAAGGCTGCCTTTACTTCAGGCTGGGGAGGGGTTTCTCTCGCTAACACCGGTTCTGCCAAAGACCTGAGCTCCTGTACCGCGTTGAAGATATCCATTTATGGGGGAGCTGATACGGATGGTAATACAGTAAATATCGTGGTGAACAGTGATTATAGTAATGTTAAATCATTGACGCTGACAGCTGGTAAATGGACAGACTATACCGTATTATTAACAGAGGTAGGTTCTCCCACTACGCTGACATCACTGGTGATACAGGAATCCAGTGGTACAGCAGAGACCATCTATCTTGATGATATTGGCTTCCTGTAATTGTATCATAACAGAAGGGGTGTATTCTGGTAAGAATACATCCTTTTTGTAGCGGCCAGGGTTTGGTTGTATTAAATAACAGCAATTTTGCATAATATGAGTTGTATATAATCCACGATAAATACTTCCACTTGCTTACGCAAAAATCATTTTAAGATGCTAAAAAATATTTGTAGTATGATGATTGGTCTGGCATTTTCAGCGCATGCATTTGCGCAGGATTTTCCGGCTGATAAACAGGCTACGCAGGAAACAGTGAATCTATACAGGAACCTGAAAAAACTGCCGGAAAAAGGATATCTTTTCGGCCACCAGGATGACCTGGCCTATGGGGTGAACTGGCGATATAAATCAGGCGCCAGTGATGTGAAAGAAGTGACCGGAGATTATCCGGCACTGTATGGCTGGGACCTGGGTGGTATAGAATCGGGAAAAGACGTCAACCTCGACCAGGTACCCTTCAAAAAGATCCGTAAGTATATACAGGAAGCATATGAGAGAGGGGGTGTTTCCACCATCAGCTGGCATGTTACGAGTCCATTAGGTGCAGAAAAAGGTGCCTGGGATACAACGCATGGTACGGTACGGGCTATTCTTCCCGGTGGCGCCGAACATGTGAAATACAAAGAATGGTTAGATAATGTAGCTGACTTTTTAGCTTCTCTGAAAGGTAAAAAAGGGGAAGCTATCCCTATCTTATTCCGCCCCTATCATGAGCTGACCGGCACCTGGTTCTGGTGGGGACAAAATGCCTGTTCTACAGACGAATTCATCACGCTATGGCGTTTCACCATTTACTATCTGCAACAGGTAAAACAATTACACAACTTATTGTACGTATACAATACCGGCGGTGAATTTAGCAGAGAACAATTCCTTGCAAGATACCCGGGGGATGATATGGTGGATGTGGTCAGTTTTGATACCTATCAATGGGATGATCCTGCTACCAGCAACAATTTTGTAAAACAGACCAATGCGCAGCTGGCGCTACTGGAAACGATCGCGAAAGAAAAGAACAAAATTCCAGCATTGGCAGAGACGGGATATGAAGCTGTTCCTTATGCACAATGGTGGACCAAAACACTGACGGATGCTATCGGGGATCATCACATTGCCTATACCCTGCTCTGGCGTAACCATGGTTACAACGAATGGATGAAAAAAATGCATTACTATGTACCATTCAAAGGACAGGTATCTGCTGACGACTTTATAATTTATTATAACCAGGATAGAACGCTGTTCCAGAAAGATGTGGCTGCACTGTCCCTATACAAGTAATGCATGAGATTAACATTTATCGATCTTTCAATCATCATTCTCTATCTGATCACAATGGTGATGATCGGATGGTTTCTACGAAAGAAAGCAAGGGAAAACAAAGAAAGTTATTTAATGGGAGGCAAGAAATTGCCGTGGTATATGTTAGGTTTAAGTGATGCCTCTGATATGTTCGATATTAGTGGCACGATGTGGATGGTCTCCCTTTGTTTTGTTTATGGCATGAAGAGTATCTGGATACCCTGGTTATGGCCGGTTTTTAACCAGGTATTTAACATGATGTTCCTGGCTAAATGGTTACGCCGTTCCAATGCAAACACCGGGGCTGAGTGGCTGGCCACCCGCTTTGGTCTGACGGGCAAAGGTGTAAGAGGTTCTCACAGCGTGGTGGTAGCGTTTGCGCTGATAGGCTGCCTGGGGTTCCTTGCGTATGGCTTTGTAGGATTAGGCAAGTTCATCGAGATATTTTTACCCTGGCATCTTGTACAACCCTATCTTCCCTTTACTATACCGCCCGCTTATGTGGCTCATTTTTATGGGATTATTTTCACGCTCTTTGCGATGTTTTACTCCGTGTTGGGAGGGATGCATAGCATTGTGTTGAGTGATGTGATTAAATATGTGATCATGACGATTGGCTGTATCGCTATCGCGGTGATAGCTATGGTGCACCTGCATCGTCCGGGGGTGGTGCTGAACGTACCGGGGGGGTGGGAAAATCCACTCTTTGGCTGGAAACTGGACCTTGACTGGTCCAATATCATTGCCGAAGCTAATAAAAAGATCGCAGATGATGGGTATAGCCTGTTTGGTCTCTTCTTTATGATGATGATATTCAAAGGGATCTTCGCCAGCCTGGCAGGCCCTGCTCCTAACTATGATATGCAGAAAGTCTTATCATCCCGTTCGCCTAAGGATGCTTCTAAAATGACAGGTTTTGTATCTATCATTTTATTGCCGGTACGCTATTCTCTCATCATCGGGCTCACCGTACTGTCATTGTTGTACTATCATCAACTGGATATTACTTCATCAACAGGAGTAGATTTTGAGCGGATATTACCTTCTGCCATCAATACTTTTTTGCCGGCGGGTATATTGGGGATAGTACTGACAGGATTGTTAGGCGCATTTATGGGAACGTTTTCCGGCACCCTGAATGCCGCACAGGCGTATATCGTGAATGATATATACCTGAAGTATGTAAATCCACATGCCTCTACCAGAAAGATCATCTCCATGAATTATATCGTAGGGATCCTGACAGTAGCGGTGAGTATTGTGCTGGGATTCTTTGCAAAGGATGTGAATAGCATCCTGCAATGGATAGTAGGCGCATTATACGGTGGATATATAGCTGCTAATATGCTGAAATGGTATTGGTGGCGCTTTAATGCGGGTGGGTTTTTCTGGGGAATGATCTGTGGTATAGTCGCAGCTTTGATATTCCCTTTAATTTTCAAAGGACTGCCTTTGTACAACTGGCCACTTTTATTCGTCATTTCGCTGGCTGGCTGCATCATTGGCACCTATGCCACTCCTCCTACGGATACGGAAACATTAAAAGCATTCTATCGTACCGTAAAGCCGTGGGGGTTCTGGAAACCGATACATGAATTAGTAATCAAAGATGACCCTACATTCGTAGCTAACCGGCGCTTTAAGCTGGATATGTTCAATGTAGTGTTGGGTATCATCGCTCAATCCTGCCTGACTATACTCCCGATGTATGTTGTATTGTGGTTAAAACTGCCACTGCTGTTAACTGTTTGTGTGCTGATAGTGGTGAGTTTTATACTCAAACGCACCTGGTGGGATAAACTCGAAAATTAACTAGTAACCGGAAAAATTATATATATGAACTTTGACAAGAGATTGGAAGCCTTACAAACGGCCTATGACCAATTGATAAGCCGGCCTAATGAAAAGCAACCTTTAGGCAATGGGGTATATGACAGGTACCTTTATCCTGTATTGACTGCTGCGCATGCACCACTTGCCTGGAAATACGACCTTAATAAAGAGACCAATCCATACCTGATGGAACGGTTTGGTATTAACGGCGTATTCAATGCCGGTGCTATAAAACTGAATGGCAAATACCTGCTGATGGCAAGAGTAGAAGGTGCCGATCGTAAATCATTTTTTGCTGTAGCTGAAAGTGACAATGGTATAGATAACTTCCGGTTCTGGGACCGGCCCTCGCTCATACCGGAATTAGCAGTTCCTGATACTAACATATATGATATCCGGTTGGTACAGCATGAAGATGGCTGGATATATGGGCTGTTCTGTACTGAACGTCGTGATCCTTCTGCAGATGCAGGTGATCAATCAGCGGCTATCGCACAATGTGGCATAGTACGTACTAAAGATATGCTTACATGGGAACGGCTGCCAGATTTGGTGACACCGTCTCCGCAACAGCGGAACGTGGTGTTACACCCTGAATTTGTAGAAGGGAAATATGGTTTTTATACACGTCCCCAGGATGGGTTTATTAATACGGGATCTGGTGGTGGTATTGGTTTTGGTTTGTCCGATAGTATGACACCAGCGGTAATTCACCAGGAAATTGTGATCGACGCTAAAGTATATCATACTGTTTATGAAGCAAAGAATGGGCAGGGGCCTGCTCCGATCAAAACACCTAAAGGATGGTTACATCTAGCACATGGTGTGCGTAATACAGCGGCTGGTCTGCGATATGTATTGTATGTGTTCATGACGGATCTGAAAGACCTCACTAAGGTGATTTATAAACCCGGGGGTTACTTTATGGCTCCTGAAGGGGAAGAAAGAGTAGGCGATGTATCCAATGTGCTTTTTAGCAATGGATGGGTAGCTGATGATGATGGTACTGTTTATATTTATTATGCTTCTTCAGATACGCGGATGCATGTGGCGGTTTCTTCTATAGATCGGTTGTTGGACTATGTAGTGCATACACCGGCGGATGGGCTAAGGTCAGCAGCGAGTGTGGAAAAGATATTGCAGATAATTGAGGGGAATGAAACGATTTAAAGTGAATCGCCCGGATTACGGGCGATTCCTTTTATCTTACCTTTTGGCTACAAGATGGCGATTTTGAGATACATTCCTTCCTGAATAACTGTGGACCTTTGGACTTCAATCAATGTTATACTTATGAAGTTACAAAACAGCACGATCTTAATTACAGGTGGAACAAGTGGCATTGGACTGGAATTTCTTACGCAGCTTTCCAGACAGGGTGTAGCCAGTATTATTATTACGGGCCGGGATGGCAGGAAGTTGGACCTGATCAAACAGCAGTTTTCCAATGTACATACAATTCAAAGTGATGTGAGCAATCCCCGGAACTGCCGGGCTTAACGTTACTGCATTATGAGGCAGTCAATTATAAAGAATCTTCCACTTAACACTATAGCCCCAATAAGTTCGAAGATATGTCATGGAAAAGTCTTAACTTTCTTTTGAGAGCAATATGAAGCAACATATCGTTACTTTACATCGCAGCAATTATTCATTCATAAGAGTCTTTCTTCACATACTACCACTGGTAAATGAGGTAGTAACTGTGGTCTGAAAATAATCCTGAACATTGGCGTTTGCCTTATCAATTAAACTACAATTCCCTTTTGAATCGAGCCGGACTATAATTAACTATTTGACGCTCTCTATAATAGTTTGAATAAGAACTGGGTGTTGGTTTTACACTCAGAAGTTAGCAATCTATTAAAAGGGCGTTTTTTGCAGCAACAGTATTTATTACACCTGGAACAACAATAAGGGCCTATGACCGTAAAAAATGGCTATTAAAAATATTAGCCCATCTTAAACTACACGACTTACCTTCTGCACCCGCTTTTCAACAAGTTACAAGTTAAACATTATTACAATGATCATGATAGAGCCCCATCACATTATAGCCATTGGAGCTTCCGCTGGCGGTATGGATGAGATTAATACTTTTTTTGATAATACACCATTGGACTGTGTTTCATATGTGATTGTACAGCATCTATCGGAACATTTTAAAAGCAGGATGGTAGATTTACTGGCCAGACATAGCAAGTTACGGGTTCAGGAAGCGGAAAATGAAATTCTCATACTACCCAATCATGTTTACCTGATTCCCAATGATAAGTTTATGACCGTCCGCAATGGCCGGTTATACTTAACCGGCAAGGAAATGCAAAAGGCACCTTATCTCACCATCAATATATTTTTTAATTCCCTCGCCATTAGTTATGGTAAGAGAGCGATAGCGGTTGTACTATCAGGATTGGGATCTGATGGTTCAGAGGGGGTAATAGCCATCAAGAGAGCAGGAGGCCTGGTGATTGTCAGGGAACCTTTTACATCAAAGTTCTCCAGCATGCCATCAAGTGCAATAGCAACCGGAATGGTTGACTTTGTATTAGAACCTTCCGCGATGCCCGCAGTAATTGAAGATTACGTACAGCAACAGTTGGAAACAGCAGCCGGTGAACAGGAAAATGAAAATACAATTATCACTATCATTGATTATATAAAAGAGCAATTGCCTCTTGATTTTTCAGATTACAAACTAACTACCCTTCTCCGGCGAACTAAACGCAGGGCGACCTCTGCTAATTTTACCACGCTTGAAGATTATCTTGAATTTTTGCGGGGAAATCCTGCTGAGGTGGAAACACTGGCCAAAGACTTTCTTATCAGCGTCACCTCTTTTTTTAGAGATGCGGAAGCCTTTGACATCATAGAAAAAAGTATTCTGCCCGATTTGCTATCTAATCTTAATCCCGGGGATGAACTTAAAATGTGGATTGCAGGTTGTGCCACAGGTGAGGAAGTATATTCAATGGCTATACTGATCAAAGAACAGTTGGTCGGCCCGTATAAAAACACGACGGTGAAACTCTTTGCGACCGATCTGGACAGCTCTGCATTGTTGTACGCCAGTAAAGGTTTATATCATTGGAGTAGTGTAAAAGATATGTCCACTGATAGGTTGCAGAAGTATTTTACAAAGGAGGGTGAGAGCTACAGGATATCTCCTGGTATACGCCAAATGGTAATATTTTCGCAGCATGACCTGGTAAAGAACCCTCCTTATTGCAATATGCATTTCATCAGTTGCCGCAATCTGCTGATCTATATGACTCCCTTTTTGCAGAAGAAAATATTTTCAATGCTGCTCTTTGGACTTAAATATAATGGCTACCTGTTTTTAGGTTCCAGTGAAACGCCCACATCTATTATCAATAACCTGGAAGTGGTGAACAAAAAGTGGAGATTATATAAAAATATCAGTGAAAAACGAACGATCACTTTCGATGCATTTTCAATACCTGAATCTATAAGCTCCTCTAAAATTGCGCCGATGAGGGAGTATGACGGCAGAAGCAAGGGAAATGATGTAGCAGAAATTGTAAATGATATACTTGCTAATGAACTGGATTACCTGGCTATAATTATTAATGAAAACTACCAGGTAGTCAAGTCGTATGGTAATACGGCCAAATACCTGCTTCAACAAAACTTTAATTCAAACCTGTTGGAATTGTTGCCTGAACAGCTGAAACTGGCATATAATACCTTAATAAGTCAGGTGTCTGTAACAAGTAAGAAAATTGGTGTCCTGGGTATTCCTGTCGATTTAAAAGGTAAAAAAATTGCAGTAAACCTCACCATATCCCCACTGGCGGCCAGGAATGGAAGTCCAGCCTCATTTTTAATCATCTTTAGAGAAGATCCGGGCTTTTCGGGTATACATACAGATTACCAGGTTTTTGACGAACGCGAATATAATGTTCAATACGTATCAAATCTGGAGAGTGAATTGAAAGAAGTTAAAGAAAAGCTTTCCGCGGCCTATGAAAGAATTGATGCTTACAATGAAAATATGCAGTCTTTCAACGAAGAGCTTATTTCATCCAATGAAGAAATGCAAAGTACTAACGAAGAAATGCAATCCGTGAATGAAGAACTACATACCATCAATGCCGAGTATCAGTTAAAGAATAAACAGTTACTGGAAATAAATGACGATTTGAACAACTATTTCAGAAGTAATATTAATGGTCAGATATTTTTGAATGAACAACTTGAGTTAATGAAATATTCTCCTGCTGCTGTAAAACTGATCAATCTGCAGGATGCTGATATCGGAAGACCGATCAGCCACATTTCCACTAATATCAGAATGAGTTCTATTGTAGATGATGTCAAGCACGTACTTGCTGATGGCGCGGATATTATCAAAGAAATCGAAACCAATGATGGGCATTGGTTCCAAATGATGATTATGCCTTACATAAAACAGGAAGAAAATACACGTAAAGGAGCGGTTATTTCCTTTAATGATATTACTGCATTGAAAAAGGCAAAGATAGAATTGGATAAAAAAAATGAAAGTCTCCTGCGTATTAATGCAGATCTTGACCATTTTATTCATATGGCTTCACATGATTTACTCGATCCATTGAGTAGTATAGAGTCAAGTATTGCATTGATGAACCTGTTGGAGAATAACAATTCGGAATTGATGGAGTTTACCAAAATTATCAATTCTTCCGTTAAGAAATTCAGTTTACTTGTCAGGAGTATTGGCACAGTTGCCAGACTGGAAAACAACATGAATGACATTGAGCAGGTAAATATCAAAGAGGTGATCAGTAATATTGAGTGGAGCCTTGAAAAAAAAATCAAAAATACACACGCTGTAATCACTACAGAACTTGAAGTAAAAGAAATATCATTTTCCCAAAAAAATCTGAGAAGTATATTGTATAACCTGATTTCCAATGCAATGAAATTTTCCGGTCCGGAGAAACCGAAGATCCACATTCAAAGCAGGAAAGAGGGCAAATATGTTATGCTGAGTGTAGAGGATAATGGAATAGGTATGACCCAGGAAGGAATTAAAAAGATATTTACCATTTATGGCAGGTTAAACCTTCATGTAGAAGGACATGGTATAGGGTTGTACCTTGCCAGAAAGATTATACATGCTGCACAGGGAGATCTGAAAGTTGAAAGTGCACCTGGTAAGGGAAGTAAATTCATCATTTATCTCAGACCTTCTTAGCATTGAACTAAATGTTGAATGTTGTATGCCAGTGAAATATATTATCTTCCATTAAGATGCAACAATTTGATGCGGTAGTTCTTATATTAACTGTTCTCGTTGCTTTATCAGCTTTTGCTGAGAAAGTAAAATTTCCATTTCCAATACTTTTAGTAATTACAGGTGTAATTTTAGGCATAGTTCCACATTTTCCTATGATCATTTTAGATCCGGAAGTGGTTTTTGTACTATTTTTACCACCTTTGCTTTATGATGCAGCTTCCCATACCTCCTGGCATGATTTCAGGGAAGAAATACTCTCTATCTCAACTTTAGCAATAGCGTTAGTTTTTTTTACAACTACTACCGTAGCGCTTGCAGCGCATTATTGTATACCAGGATTTAGCTGGCCACTTGCCTTTGCACTCGGGGCCATTGTATCTCCTCCTGATGCTGTAGCCGCAACTGGCATTACTAAAGGGTTAAGTATTAACAAACGGGTAATGACCATCATTGAAGGCGAAAGCCTGGTCAACGATGCCAGTGCACTCATCGCTTACCGGTTCTCAATGATAGCCATTAACACCGGCGCTTTTGTATTCTGGCAAGCCGGATTACAATTTACCTTATTGGTTTGTGGTGGTATAATATGTGGGTTTATAACCGGATATATTTTTGTATGGTTGCACAAAATGATCACCCACAATTCCATTGCCAGTACAAGTCTGACGCTATTAAGCCCTTTCATTTCCTATATTCTGGCAGAACAACTACATTTATCTGGCGTACTTGCAGTGGTAAGTACCAGTCTATTTATTTCCTGGCGTTCGCCAGAGATATTTTCCTATCAGACAAGAATGCGGTCAAAATCAGTATGGGACACATTGGTATATATCCTAAACGGGTTTATTTTTTTACTGATCGGGCAACAATTGCCGAATGCTTTAAAAGAGCTGGAAAAGTATTCATTACCCATATTAATTGCTTATGGGTTTTTAATTAGTATTGTTGTTATCGTAGTGCGGGTCATGTGGGTCTTTGCTACAGCCTATTCACATAATTTACTCTCTAATAAAATTAAAGCGACCGCATCAAAGGATAACCAGGATGAAAAAATAAATACCTGGAAAAATGTATTGATTGTTGCCTGGACGGGTACCAGAGGTATTGTATCAATGGCAACTGCCCTGGCATTGCCCATAACGCTGATAGGCGGAGCACCATTTCCGCAACGTTCATTGATCCTGTTCCTGACCTTTGTGGTTATTTTTGTTACATTGGTCATTCAAGGTTTATCACTTCCACTATTGGTAAAGATCCTTGGCGTAAAGCCAACTTTACTGGCTCATAAAGAGGAACAGGAACTAAAATTATTTATTGTTCAAAATATTCTTCACTTTATTGAGCATGAATTTCCTATACACCTGGATGACAAAGTAAAACGACAGGTAAAAGCAGAATATGAAGCAACGCTTTTACAGCTGCAAAATAAAATTGAGAACGATAGTCGCCGGCAACACAGAAATATTGCTAAGCAGTCGTGGCTGTCAATTCCTATGGCCCCAATATTGACAGCGCAAATAGAAATTAGCAGGTTTCGTCGTGAATTGTTGATCAGGCTTTATAAAGAAGGTAGCTATAGTAATCTATCTATCCGGAAGCTGGAGCAGGAACTGGATCGGGATGATCTCAGTCTGAACGAGGTGCTAATGAGAGGAGAAGAATAACACCTGGTTAATTAGGGCCTGTTTTGATAGGCACCCCTGCATCTGACATTGTTACCAGAGCTTCAATTGTTGCCATAATCGCTTCGTATGGACGATATCCAGTTACGATTACAGATTGCTTTTTACCTTCTACCCGAATCAGCAGCGAAGGAAAACGGGATATACCGTGTAGTCGAACCAGTTCCAAATCACTTTTGAATTGATTTATAATATCTGCTGATGTTAACTGCTTCAAAAAAAGGTCGTAGTTAAAGGAACTTTTGAGTTCCCTCTGTACTTCGCAGGCAATTTCCAATAAGACTTCTTTTCTGGCGATGTTCTTACTATTCACCAGTGCAGCTTCTCTTAATTTATACAGGTACAGTTCCCCTGCAGCGGCCGACTGCATACCAGCACTTTTAACCGCCACACAGGCAGGATATGACGACGCTGGAGGATCAGTGAACCAAAGGCGATCGTTTATGTAAGTGCCGGATATATATTTTGCATGCAACCAGACTGGCCCCATTTGTATAGGACGAGTGACCGCGTTTACTGTATCATTATATTCATTCCAGGAAGATAACATTCCTCCCATACAATATTGATAAGTAAGTACCGGGGCCAGGGTATCACGTAATTGTTGCCAAACAGGCTCGAAAACCCAACTCCAGCAACAAAGGGGATCAGTAAAATAAATAATATTTAACCGATCACCATTCCCAATTATACTTTTCAGCATGACAACTATTGCTTTTGCTTCTTTGTAGACTTTTTAGAACTATTTAGTCCATTTTCTTTGGCTGATTCACTCCATACCTGTTGCCCGATAGGAACTGCCATATTAATTTCTTCGCTCCTCTCCGCGCTTAATGCAATGTCCAATTCACTTACGCCGTCAATTGTTCTTGCTGTACCTGTGGGCTCTACACCGGTAAGTCCATTGGTTTGTAATATGTGCTGGATAGGATCATCAATATACTGCCAGGTTTCGCCAAATTGGCTACTTTCTCCTTCGTTCCAGGGGCCTCTGACAGATGCACCATTTGACATATTAAAGTACAAATTGCTGTAACGTGGATCTGTCTGTAACACACCTGGTGGGAAATTTGGTTGTATTGAATCTAACGCCGCTTCGAATTGTTGGAAGTGAGCAACCTCCCTTGTCATCAGGAAATTCAGCGTCTCTTTTACATATGGATCGGTAGTAAATTGTAACAGGTATTCATAAGTGATCTTTGCACGTGATTCTGCACCAATATTAGAACGTAGGTCAACTGTCAAATCTCCATTACAATCACCGTTAATATATGCAGCAGACCACGGTACCCCCTGGCTATTCGTATATGCAGGTCCTCCGCCACTCGAAACCAAAAATTGCGGTGCTATGTAAGCCTGGTGTATATATGCTTCCTTAGCTTCTTTTCCGTTCAGCATAGTCATGATCTCGGATTCATCAGCTGCTTTTTTCAGGTCGCCATTCACACCCTGTAATAGCATTTGTATAGTTGCCCCCACGATTTCAAGGTGACTAAACTCTTCTGTGGCAATGTCCATCAGCAGATCATATTTATCGGGGAAAGGGTTTCGGGCGCCAAAGGCCTGTCCAAAATATCGTAATGCTGCGGCAAGTTCACCGTTGGCACCACCAAATTGTTCAAGGAGTAAGGTTGCAAATGCAGGATCTGGTCGAGACACTCTTGCATTAAACTGAAGGTCTTTTACATGGTAAAACATAAATAATAGTTAAGTTGGTATTAATGGCACAAATACCTTTCCCGGATTTAAAGTAGAGTTTGTTTGTGGTAACAGAGATGGGCTGTAGGAAACGAATTGATAATATCAGACGATAAAAAAATGCCGGATTTGTTATCAAATCACCAAGCCGTTTTTATAATCAATATGAGTACAATTAACCCCGAAATTCTATTTAAGAACACAGGTCGGTACGACAGAGGAATTATCTAAAATTGAGGGCATGGCTCCCTGGGCAGATTGTACTGCTATACAACCGGGTATAAAAATCAGCAATTTCGCAGCGGGGTATGGGTTCGGGCAGCCTTTTCTTAATTACAATTGAATTATTTTTAAAATAACTTTATTTATATCTTTGTTATCGTTTTTTATAGAAATATGCCGCAACTAATTACCATTAATTTGATTTACAAAGAATTATACAGTTAATTCATTTTTAGTATATGCTGCTTTGATAAGAAAGATATGTTCCTGAATATGGAAATATGAAATTGTTCTAAACAAAAAATGCCTAATCCCCGCCTAATGAATAGATTTTTAAGACTTCTTATTTTATCCCTGACGTTTGTCATTGACGCTTACGCTCAAACGCCGGATGCCAACGGTATTGTATACATTAAAACTGGTGGCACCGGTACTGGTACCAGTTGGGCCAATGCTTCAGGAGATCTCTCTGACGCATTAAAAGCCGCTACGACCAACACGGCCATCAAGCAAATATGGGTATCTGGTGGGACCTGGTTACCTAATTACCCCGCCGATTTTTCCAGTACTAACAACCGGGATAAAACTTTTTTGGTAGTAAAAGACGTCAAATTATATGGCGGATTTGCCGGCACAGAAACGACATTGGCCGAACGCAATTTATCTCTCACTGCAAATAAGACCATTCTAAGTGGCGACTTAGGCACAGTTGATGATCTGACTGATAATGCTTATCATGTAATGATTGCTTCAGGTGATGTAGGCACCGCTGAAATTAATGGCATTACCATCATGAAAGGTACAACAACCACCGGTAGCGAAACAAATACATTAACCGTAAACGGCAATGGCATAATGCGAATAGCAGGTGGCGGCATCATACTATACGGAGCATCGCCAGCTATTAATAATGTTATAATTTGCGGGAATCAGGCGATAGCCGGTGCCGGGATTTACATTGGATATAACTCTTCTCCTAAATTCACCAATTGTATCATAAGTGGTAATAACGCGAATATTAGTGGTACTGGTAATGGCGGAGGAATATTTTCATATCTGTCCACCCCCCTATTCACTAACGTTGTAATCGCCGGGAATAATGCCGCAGGTTGGGGAGGTGTCCTGGCCAACTCATCCAGTACCGTTACATTCAATAATAGTATTATTTATGGCAACGGTACATCTAATCCAATTTATATTATCAGCGGGTCATATACAGCACAATACACGATGGTGCAGAATTTAGCTGCCAATGCGACTAACCATAACCCTGCCAGTACTGATCCTTATTTTGTAAATGCACCTTCCAGTGCTACGGCCCCATTTACCGGGGGAGATTATTCTTTGACTTCATCCAGTCCATTAATAGATGTGGGTAGCAATAATCTATACACCGGTTTAAGTGCCACGTCCACCGATCTGGTTAGCAAACCACGTGTCGCCAATTACAGCACGGGTGGTATCATTGATCTGGGCGCAATAGAATATCAGCCCCTCTCCAGCCAGACAATTACGGTTGCAGATGCGGTGAAAACCTATGGTGATGCTGATTTTGAACCTGTAGCATCTTCCTCATCAGGCCTTGCCGTTACATTGCAGTCATCTGACGCAAGTATCGCCCAACCATACATAGATGCCGCCGATGGAAACAAATGGAAGATCAGTATATTAAAAGCCGGGGTAGCTACAATGACTGTAAGTCAGTCGGGCAACTCCCAGTATGCTGCTGCTACCAATAAGACGTTTACTGTAACTATTAATAAAGCGCCACTAACCATTACTGCCAGTGATCTTACCAAATTATATGATGGTATATCATTCAGCGGTGGGAATGGCGTAACTTATACAGGCTTCGTAAATGGTGACAACGCATCAACAGCAGTAACAGGCACACTCAGCTACACGGGTACCTCTCAGGGAGCGACGGCTGTGAACAGCTACACGATTATTCCTTCAGGCCTTACTGCCGCGAACTATGATATAACATATAACACCGGTACATTAACCATCAACAAGGCTGCACTTACTATTACAGCCAGTAACCTTACCAAAATTTATGATGGTATATCATTCAGCGGTGGGAACGGTGTAACTTACAGTGGCTTCGTGAATGGTGAAGATGCTTCAACAGCAGTAACCGGTACGATCACTTACACAGGTACATCTCAGGGAGCAACAGCAGTAAACAGCTACACGATCATACCTTCAGGGCTTGCCGCCACAAACTATGATATAACATATGCTTCCGGTACACTAACCATCAACAAGGCCACACTTACTATTACAGCCAGTGACCTTACCAAAATATATGATGGTATATCATTCAGCGGTGGGAACGGTGTAACTTACAGTGGCTTCGTGAATGGTGAAGATGCTTCAACAGCATTAACCGGCACGATCGCTTATTCAGGCACCTCTCAGGGAGCAACAGCGGTCAATAGCTACACAATCATACCTTCAGGGCTTGCCGCCACGAACTATGATATAACATATATTGCAGGCACATTAACCATCGACAAGGCTGCATTGGTCATTACTGCCAGTGACCTTACCAAAACATATGATGGTATATCATTCAGCGGTGGGAACGGTGTAACTTATAGTGGTTTCGTTAATGGTGAAGAGGCTTCAACAGCAGTAACCGGCACGATTGCATACTCAGGTACCTCTCAGGGAGCAACAGCGGTAAATAGCTACACAATTATACCTTCAGGTCTTGCCGCCACAAACTATGATATCACATATATTGCAGGCACATTAACCATCAACAAGGCCGCACTTACCATCACTGCCAGTGATCTTACCAAAACATATGATGGTATATCATTCAGCGGTGGAAACGGTGTAACTTATAGTGGTTTCGTTAATGGTGAAGAGGCTTCAACAGCAGTAACCGGCACTATCATTTACACAGGTACATCTCAGGGAGCAACAGCGGTAAATAGCTACACAATTATACCTTCAGGGCTTATAGCCACAAACTATGATATAACATATATTGCAGGCACATTAACCATCAACAAGGCTGCATTGGTCATTACTGCCAGTGACCTTAGCAAAACATATGATGGTATATCATTCAGCGGTGGGAACGGCTTAACTTACAGTGGCTTCGTTAATGGTGAAGATGCATCAGCAGCATTAACCGGCACGATTGCATACTCAGGTACCTCTCAGGGAGCAACAGCGGTAAATAGCTACACAATCATACCTTCAGGGCTTATCGCCACAAACTATGATATAACATATATTGCAGGCACATTAACCATCAACAAGGCCGCATTGGTCATTACTGCCAGTGATCTTACCAAAACATATGATGGTATATCATTCAGCGGTGGGAACGGCATAACTTACTCAGGCTTTGTAAATGGTGAAGACGCTTCAACAACATTAACCGGCACTATCATTTACACAGGTACATCTCAGGGAGCAATATCCGTAAACAGTTATACGATCATACCTTCAGGTCTTACCGCCACAAACTATGATATAACATATGCTACCGGCACATTAACCATCAACAAAGCTGCATTGGTCATCATAGCCAGTGATCTTACCAAAACATATGATGGTATATCATTCAGCGGTGGAAACGGTGTAACTTACAGTGGTTTCGTTAATGGTGAAGACGCTTCAACAGCATTAACCGGCACTATCATTTACACAGGTACATCTCAGGGAGCAATATCCGTAAACAGTTATACGATCATACCTTCCGGCCTTACCGCCACAAACTATGATATAACATATGCTACCGGCACATTAACCATCAACAAGGCCGCACTTACCATCACTGCCGACAATAAATCACGTTGCTTTGGCACCAATGATCCATCATTTACATTTACCTATAATGGTTGGGTAAATGGAGAAAGCATTAATGAACTAGCCGTTCAGCCAGTAGCCACCACTATTGCTACAGCAGCTACAGCAGCAGGTAATTATGACATCATACCTTCTGGTGCTGCAGCATCCAACTATACTATCTCCTATGTAAATGGCACTTTAACCATTTATGCACTTCCCTCAGCTACCCTGAGCGCAACAGAAGGCTCAGTGCTTTGCGGTAACAATGCGACCATAACACTTACCGCTTCCGGAAATTATACCTACCAGTGGTTGCTGGATAATAGTCAAATCAATGGTGGAGAAACCGGTACCCTTTCATTAACAACAACCGGTGTATATACTGCTGTTGCAACAGATGGAAATGGATGTACTGCTTATGCAACCAATAGTATTACTGTTAGCAGAATTCTGCCTCCAACAGCAGCATTTACCTTTAATACATATTGTGTAAATACAGCGGTTACATTCACCAATACATCTGACATTCATTCAAGTGGCCTGGTAGATTATACCTGGAGCAGCGGTGACGGGCAAACAGATAATAACACTGACGCCCATTTTACCTATACCACTCCCGGTGATTTTACGGTATCTCTAACAGCAACACCACAGGAATGCCCATTACTGGCAGCCACTTCAACACAAGTTATAAACATCGCATCACAACTTGCAGCTACGAGACTAACTACAATAAATACCACATCCGGATTACCCACCCAACTATCAGCGCGTAATCTTTCAGATGCAGTATACACCTGGACTCCTTCAACCGGGTTATCTGATGTAACTATATATAATCCTATAGCAACAATACAAAGTAGTCAGGAATATCAAATACAGATGGTTTTCCCATCAGGTTGCATAACAACGGACACATTGTTGGTAAACCCAACTATCAGGTATGATATCATCGCGGCAAATGCTTTCACACCAAATGGCGATGGAATAAATGATGTATTCAGAGTAAATCTGAGAGGAATAAAAGAATTTAAATTCCTGAGGATATATGATCGTTGGGGCAATAAAATATATCAAACCAATGATCCTGCAAAGGGGTGGGATGGTCATTATGGTGGCGTACTACAGCAGGTAGGCACATATATATGGAACGCAGAGGCAATAGATACTAATGGACACACTATTCTACGGCAGGGTGTCGTGACATTAATACAATAAAATAACAACGGGCTTCGAAGTAAGTAACTTTGAAGCCCGTTATTAATTTTGCCATGCAAAAGCCTATAAGAAAGCCCCCCATCATGTTATAAATACAGGTTTCCGGAAAAGTTGGCTGTGTAATAGCATTTACGGCATATAACCTGGATAGTCATCCCACTACCAATCCGGATTATATTTTTGATTACAGTAGTAATATTATCAACGTAATGATTTTGCATGACCAGCTGTTTCTAACAACCAGTGAGGGGTACTTTCTCCACTATGACCTACCTGTATGGTAAGGGTATTGTCTTTATTCAGTGCTATGCGTTTTGAAGGAAATTATTTCTATTCACGAACAAAATTCAAAGAAGGCTGTCATCTAACAGTGAAAAATTACTAACTCAAATAACCAATTAGTTCACCGCTTCCTAACCTCAATAACCAAAACAAATAAAAACATACATACACCACATAAAAGATGGGTATAACTGCTCTGGTAAATAATGATACCCCGGCATATAATATTAATTCCTGCTGCAGGCTGGTATCTATTCGCATGTTTACTCCTTACCTGGATTCATCTCGCCGGAGATAATCATTATTTCTTTGTCTGATTCTGATATGTATCATTTATACATATACGTATTTCTATGGCGGATACCGAAAAGCCAAAACAGAGTAGGTAAAACTTTAATCCACATTTTATGTCAAACACAGCACAAGCACCAGTCCGTTCACGGACAACTCAAAGATCAGTAGCTAACACGGTCAATTTAATCATGGTTGTTGACACTGACGTTATTAAAGCAACATATGGCCGAAATGCAGGCCCGAATGAAGCCCGTGGTCTTGACCATCATGAAGGTATCAACCTGATATGCCCTAAAGCGAATTATAAAGGGCAGGCCAATGGACAGAGTGACCCGGCTAATATTATCTTCTCTGCAAATGTGCAGGATTATGTAGCATTCTGGGCTACTACTATTTCCAATAATTCTGACGATGCTGTTATCATCTATAATATATCACCCAACAGTGGTAATCCAAATGTGTTTAATCCTTTCCGGTCAGATGAGGAAGTGAGAAGCGGTGCTGTGGTACCTTCACAACCAGATGCCGTGCCGGGCACGCAGACCTCAGTAACGTTTTATTCCTTCGAGTCCAAGGTTAAAACTAAAGGTACAGAAGCCTTTACCATATATTTTGCACTATATGAAGTAGATCCGGCTAATCCGGAAAATCAGATCCTTTATGGTTGTTACTTCTGGGATCCAACAATCCAGGTACAATAATCGGGATAGCTTTACACTACATATTGAAAGCTTTATGTGCAGGGGATGTATCATAAGTTGCCGGAAGGCTCTGAGAATTGCATGTACGAAAATTCGCTCCATCAGGTACCCGAATAAAACGGGGCTGTCTCGAAGTTTTGAGACAGCCCCGTTTTAGTGGGATGAGGACCAGCAATTTTAATCTCAAGTTCCCTAAATACGAAAAAAGCCTTTTGAAGACGTACTAAATACGCAGCTTACCATATCCTGATCCGCTTATCCTCCTCCAGGTACATTTTCTGTCCAGGTTGCACATTAAACGCTGAGTAGAATGCCGGAATATTCATCAGTGGACCATTTACACGCCAAATGGGTGGAGAATGGGGATCGTTATTGACCCAGTAGCGCAGGTATTCGTCTTTCATTTTCACCCGCCAGATCCTGGCTATTGAAAAGAAAAATCGCTGATCAGGTGTAAACCCACCGATCTTCGTTGTATCCTGGCCTTGTTTGGTCATTTTAAACGCATCATAAGCTACGGCAATCCCGCTTAGATCCGCTGTGTTTTCACCTACTGTAAGCGCCCCTTTTACATGAATACTGTCTAATACGGTGAATTGGCTGTACAGGTCAATAACCTGTTGTGTTTTGGCTTTAAACTTCTCGTAGTCCTGAGGTGTCCACCAGCTTTTTACATTACCGTCTTTATCAAACTGGGCCCCCTGGTCGTCGAATGTATGCGTCATTTCATGGCCGATCACCATGCCAATACCCCCATAGTTAAGCGCGTCGTCCGCGTTGTTGTCAAAGTAAGGCGGTTGCAGAATTCCGGCAGGGAATACAATTTCGTTGGCGTAAGGATTGTTATAAGCAGTAACAGTGGAAGGTGTAGTGAACCACTCGGTCTTGTCAACAGGCTTACCCAGTTTGGCCAGGTTATATTGAAAGTTGTTCGCGGCTGCCGATACCACATTTTCAAAATATTTATTCCTCACCACGGTAACATTTTTATATTCGCGCCACTTATCGGGGTATCCGATCTTTTTGGTGATAGCAAATAATTTCTCTTTGGCTTTTTGTTTGGTACTATCACTCATCCAGTCCAGCGAGTCTACCCTATTGGAAAATGCTTTCTGCAGGTTATTCACAAGCTCCAGCATGCGTGTTTTGGCAGACTCCGGGAAATATAGCTTCGTATATAATTGTCCCAACGCCTGGCCAAGATAGGCATCTACAACGCTGGACATGGTCTCGCCGCGTGTTTTTTGCATGGCCTGTCCCGTAAGGGCTTTATTATATTCAAAGGATGAATTTACAAAGGGTTTGCTGAGGTAGTCAGCATAATTACTGATATAATTCGCTTTCAGGTAAATTTTCCAATCCTCGAGCGGGATGGACTTTAGGAGTGTATTCAATTTATCATAATAACCTGGTTGGGCTACATCCAGCGAATCCATGGTAGCATTAAGATTTTGGAAGAAAGTCTTCCAACCTATATTAGGTTGTTGCTTATTTAAATTACCCAGCGCTACTTTATGGAAATTGTCTTTTATATTCCGCAGTTCAATATTGGTTTTATGTGATGTTGCCAGTTGCTTTTGGATATTGTAAACAAGTGCAGCATTTTTTTGGGCTAGTGCAGAATCGCTTCCAGTCAAATTAAAAAGATCTGAGAGATATTTTTTATATGCTTGCTGTATAGCAACAGTGGCGCTGTCCGTCTTGAAGTAATAATCCCTGTCAGGCATGCCAATGCCTGTTTGATAAATATGCCCCATATTCATGCTACTGTTTTCCTGATCGGGAGAAACCTGAAAATCAATAAGGGATGGGTTTGACAATTTGGTTTGCTCCACTATGAAACTAAGCATATCAGCAGTACTGGTGATGGCATTGATCCGTGACAACCCCGTTTTGAGAGGTTCAAAGCCACGTTGTTCGATGGTATTGGTATCCATTCCGGCAGCAAAGAAATCACCGAGTTTTTGTTCAAGGCTGCCAGCGGGGGGATTACTTTTTGATACGCTATCAAGGATACCCTGTAATCTGAGACGTTGCTGATAGTTCATAAACCGGTATGCTCCCACACCCGACTGGCTGGGTGGAATTTGTGCGGTATCATACCATTTTAGGTTTACATAATTATAAAAATTATCGCCTGGCCGGATGGCAGAGTCGATACCTTCAATAGCAATAAAGGGTTTTTCGTTAGTTCGTGGTTGACAGGCAACAAAAGAAACTAAGAAAACGGATAGAAAGAACCAGTTTTGCATATGGATTAGATTGGTTGCGAAATGATGATGGTCGTTTATAAAGATATAATTTCTATCTTATACATCATACATTCAGATGTTGAGGCTACGTAAATATTTCATCGAAATTGATGCAGTACCACTTGGTAGAAGAAATGGATTTTTGTCCTTAGTTGACATTTAAAAAACAAGGAAGGTCCATCATTCCTGATGAACCTTCCTTACAATTAGTACTTCACAACCTTCTTACTCACAACTTTGTCACCAATCGTAACATTGATAATATAAATCCCGGCAGGCAATGCAGACAGATTAAACTGCTGACCGCTGTAAATCTTCTGGGGCGGACTCACCAATGTTCCGGATGCATTGTAAATACGCATATAAAGGTCTTCTTCTTTTGTAGCAGCCAACTTTACCGTTATCATGTTTGTAGCAGGGTTAGGATCTACAGAAAGTGAGGACATAGTTGCTGTGGCAACAGCAGCCGCAGCGGCGGTGAATGCCCACTGACCATTTATCTGTCCGATATTTGACCATTGATGTACCAGTCCTCCGCCTGAAACACCATTTACCTGCAACACCTTTCCACTGTGTTTAGCAATCATCTTATAGTAACCGTCTCCGGTAGCAACGATGATAAAATTCTGATGACTTTCAACCGGATCATGATATGGGTACTGAATTACATTGGTACCATTTAAAAGAGAAGCGGCATTTACATCCAGCGATTTGCTGCTGTGTTTAGCGAGGATCTTATAATTACCATCGCCCAGGTGAGTAAGGATAAACTGCTGGTTGGCGTTACCGTTATAATCAGAGTGAATAACACTGGCACCATCGGCAGTAGATGCACCGTTTACATCCATCTGTAAACCACTGGCCCTATTCTGTAAAAAATACGTACCGGAGAGATTGGTAACCCCATTCGTCAATACACGTATAGAGGTCGTTTTATCATGTAGTGCAGACCAGGTAATACAGTTATTATTTGCAGTCAGCGTTTCTGTCTGACCAGTAAAGTTATCATCTGCATACAGCATTACTTTATATCCTTCGGCTACTACCAATGATGAGATCGCATCATCAGGTATACCTTTTGCATTCATCTGCGCCAGTGTATAGTTGCCTACAGGCAGACTGACAGCAGTTCCGCTATAATTACAATCTACATAAGCGATCACCGGATCTGTACTACTAAATGCCAAAGCGGTGAACTCCCAGTTTCCCGGACTCACTTTAAACTGTACAGATACATCATTCTGCTGAAAGAACGTAACACCACTCACACCACCTAAGAAAGTACCATTTTTCCATACGGTTATACCTCCTACCTTAATCTCAGCAATAAGGGTAGACAATACATCTTTTGGAACACTTACAATGGCAGTGGTGCCGGAAGGGGATGTCAGGCTTTGTGTAAAACCAGTGCTGTCAAGAGAGAAGCTGGCAATTATATTTCCTTTCACACTGGGTACTACGCCAGCAAATTGCGTAACGCCTCCCGGCTGTGGAGCAAATATAAACTCCGCATAAGCAGGTTGTGTAGGACGGATACCCAGGAGGTAAGCACTCATCACATATAAGGGACCGGCGGACCATGCATGGTTATTACTGGAATATCCTGCATTACTGTTACTTTCTGTAAAATCTTCCCACAGGGTAGATGACCAGCTGTTGATCATCGGCGTAAAACGATTCTTCATGCGTGTAATAGCAGCAGTAGGGTCCAGCTTAAACAGGTTTTCTTCAACGTACATTTCCTGGTAAGGGCCTGCATCATTTCTGTTTTTCAAAACACTCAGCGCACCAGCTTTCTGCTGATCATTGGCCAGTCCGGTAGATAAAGCCCAGGCATTACTTCGGTCATCAACCAGGCGGGATGACACATTGCTGGACATATAGGCACGTGATGCGCTGTTCCAGAAATAATTATTGAAGTTGTTCTTCACCTTTGTCTGCAGCTCCTGGTAATAAGTCGCATCGGCAGTCTGTCCTAAAAGGTTAGCTGTATTAATAGCGGTTTCCAGCACAGAGATATAAAGTGCGTTGAACACCGTATTAGCACTGCCTACAGGTACGGGATCAATGTTAGTACCCCAGTCAATCCAGTTCCATGCATCATTTTGCAACAGGAGCATACCATCAGCATTAGAGCTGACTACACAAAACTGGATGTATTTTTTTAATTGCGGATAGATTTCCTGTAACAAAGGTCTGTCTCCGGTATACATATAGTACTTCCAGATCATGGCAACTGCAGCGAGGTTCTGATCAGGCAGATGAAAGGAGGTACCTGGTGCTGTAGTATAGAGGGAACCATTTCCTTTCTGTGTATTCATCAATTCGCGGAAAGCTTTGCGTGTCAGTTTATTTACACTGGTATCGTATAAGTAGAATGAGTAGAGGATTTGTTCAGATACATCTCCCCACCATTGGCCACGTTCCCGGTCAGGACAATCATAGTACTGGTCACGCATACATACTTTGGACGTGTTCTTCGCCTTTGTCCACAAAGTATTTAACGATGCATCAGAAGAATTAAACTGGCCGGTGATATCTACATTATAGCTGGACTCTCTGTATTTCAGACCCAATATCTGTACTGTCCCTGTTACGTTTGAAAACTCGTAGGTAACGGTATGATTACTTGAGTTCTGCCATGCAAAACACTCAAATTCCTGATCACCGGCTTTGGTGATATATTCCTGCCAGTAATGCCTGTTTACAGTAATTTTTATTTTCACGCCTGCAGGAGCATTTACGTGCAAATAGGGACGCAACTGTATATTGGTACCAACAGTACCGGTGATAGTCGTATTAGCTGTAACAGTCGCTGGTATTGAATTCTGATAATTGCTTAATTCAGCCTCTCTCCAGAATGGGATACCGCGGGGTACGAGTGAATTCCAGGGTGCAACTGGGGGGAGGCCTTTCTTTACGGCTGTAGCCCATGAGGCATCGTTAAAACCTGCGCTTGTCCAGCCGGCGGGTTCATTTGCGGCATCGTAGGAAACAGGGAATGCAATCCATTTGTAATCCTGTCCGTTCAGAATTAATTGAGTGGTAGCTCCAAAAGAAGGATGCACGCTGTACTTCCATGTATCATCTGACACAACTACGGAACCGGCATCAAATAATAAACCGCCATTGCCGACAGCCCGTTCTGAATAACCATTCTGTCCTCCTTTATACCATACCAATACGGCAATGGTATTCTCACCTGCCTGCAGATAGGGTGCAATATCTACTTCATCATAATAAGTATTCACCAGATCAGGACGAATAGAGAGCCCACCATCTTTTACCACCAGCTGATTATTTACATACAGCCAGTACTTATTTTCTGCGGCAATTTTAGTGAGTGCGGTGGCGGGTTTGGAAGCAAGGCTTAGCTTTTTCCTAAAAGCGATCCAGGTATTTGCCGGACCCGCATTAGGAGACCAGATCCAGTTGGCCGTTCCCTGTGAAGGGGGAATCGTACTGACAATAAAAGAGGTTACCTGGTCATTCCATTCAGTACCAATCCATGTAGAAGATGCAGTGGAACTAAAGGATTTTCCGGTAAAATTATCATCCGCAAAAAAGGTAACCTGGTACCCTGCAGGGATGGAAAAGGAAGAAAGGGCATCATCCGGGAAACCAGCTGCATTCATATCTGCAAGCCTGTAATTTCCAACGGGGAATGAGATAGCGGTACCTGCATAATTAATGTCACTGTAGAGTACCACTTGGGCATGGGTGGCTAACGTACAGACCAGCAATAACAGCATTATTGTTTTTTGCTTCATAGGTTGTTGATTTTGAGGGTTTATTGGTGAAAACGTGAACTACAGATTATAGAATTTCATAAGGGAAATTGACATAAGCCTTGAAAAGTAAAAATAAAATTCCGATTAACTGTCCTTAGCTGTCTAGGATCTTATATGGAATATGATCGATTCAATGGTAGCTGACAAATTTTGACGCTTTTTGCTTAGGAATTAAATAAAATTCCTTTTTTTTGAATCAAATTATACCGGTTTCCCCCAAATTAAATAACTACCGGATTCGAGTGATGTGTCGATTAAAGAAATTTGAATGGTTTTAAATGAATAATTGCAAGGAGAATGTTCTATGCGCTAAGTGAAGTCTTTCGTCTTACCCTATCGTTTTTTGTTTTATACATTACAAAGAATAGGAGTCTAAATAAAAGTGTTTGTCAGGATTCGCCCCTAAATTGTCGTTTTTGCCCCGCGGAGAATCATAAAATGCTTCTGACCTTTATATTATCACGGACAATCAAACTAAACCGGGCACCATTATGGAAAATATATTAAAACCAGGAAATCTTTTCAAATTATTCATAACCGCAATTATTATGACTGGAGCATCTATATCCAATGCACAACAAATCAAACCTAATAGCAGTGGCTACGCACCAGCTAATGGTACCAAAGTTTATTACGAAGTATACGGTGATGGTAAGCCTATTGTTCTAATACATGGTGCTTATTATACAATCGAAATGAATTGGGGGGAATTAATACCTGAATTGGCAAAAACAAGAAAAGTAATTGCTATAGAATTGCAAGGACATGGGCATACACCCTATTCAGATAGAAAATTATCCCGGGCAACTTTAGCTAGCGATGTGGAGAAGGTAATGGATTACCTGAAAATTGATAGCGCGGATATTACGGGATATAGTTTTGGTGGTCAGGTAGCCTACCAGTTCGCGATACAAAGTCCTAAACGATTGAGAAAATTGGTCATCATATCTTCTGTTTATAAAAGTGAAGGCTGGATAACCGAAATAACGGGTGTTTTTAAAAAAATGAAGCCTGAGTTGTTTGCAAATTCGCCTTTGCAAGCCGCCTATGATGCTGCAGCACCAGATAAAACAAAATGGAATATGTTCCTGGAACAGATGATTGCCTTAGCCGGAGAGCCATTTAATTTGGGTGACGACAATATAGCAAAAATCACTGCACCTGTATTAATCATATCAGGTGACAATGATGGCATGGATAAAATCGAATTGGCAAAAACATATAAATTATTGGGAGGGGGTGTTTCTGCTGATATGCAACCAATGCCAAAATCACAGCTGGCCATTATTCCCAATCAAAGCCATGTTAGCCTCATGAATCAGACAAAAACAATATTCAGTTATTTAGATAGCTTTTTACAATAACCAGTACAATTGGATGTTGACCATTCGGGCGAAATTTTATTATGCTGATAGAAATAAAAGGGGGGAAACAAATAATTGTGATAAAGTAGCAATGTTTTATCTTGTTGTGAAGAAAAGTGATTCGCCTCCTTGGATCATGACAGAACAGTCAATTTCAATCTCAAACTTCCCAAATACAAAAAAAGGCCTTCAGATTTTTCATCAGAAGGCCTTTAATATTTGCTAAACCCGGTCAGTTTATTTAGCGGAGAAAGAGGGATTCGAACCCCCGGACCTGTTACAGTCAAAATCATTCACGACATGACCTCCCATTTCGATCTCTAACACCCCTAAATACAAAAAAGGCCTTCAGATTTTTCATCTGAAAGCCTTTAATATTTGCTAAACCCGGTCAGTTTATTTAGCGGAGAAAGAGGGATTCGAATGTTCTGCGTTTCTGAGCCACTGTAGCGGGTTTTTAAAACCCGACTTCTGAAGTGCCATGATTTACGCTTATGAAATTCGCAATTCCCAAAAATTGCCTCCGATCTGTCAAAAAACTTATTTTGCGGAGAGGGAGGGATTCAAATAGTTTAAAAAAACATTTGATAATCAGTGGCTTGTAACGGACTTGTCCGAAGTGCCACGATTTACGCTTCCTCTCCTAAATGCTATTACAGACCTGCTCGCCAAGATTATTAGCGCTTGCCAAGCAAGTAATTTATCAATGAACAATAATCCGATTGTTTGTTAAACAAAATTATGCTTTTGACATAAGAAATACAACATAAACATGGGAGCAAACACATTAATTGCGTATTGCGACATAGGGTATAATTTCAGTATCGAGTTGCAGAAAATTTAGTGCAGAGTCAGGAATCAATAAGCTTGGTATGGCAAATTATACTATTCATATTATAATATTATAAATGAAAGTAAGTAATACTTCTTACTTTTAGGGTGAGAATTGGCAAACATTGTAAATCGCTATGATCGAAATTACTATCGGAGTTTTAGGCTTGCTGATTGCCTGGTTTACTTATCAGAAAACGTTCCTTGATAAACCTAAAGAAGAAATAGAACATTTTATCCTTCAGTTTAAAGCAACGCAAGCTACATCGGTTAAGGTTAGAAATCAGCTAATTTCGTTGGTAGATATCCAGCACATAGGAGAAAGCGATATTTTTCAAGGGGTTACTTTTAATACTTATATCAAATTGATGAAAGAGTCGTATGATAAAAACCTTTCTGATGAACTCCTGTCAAATATCCTGACAATGAACCCCTCTAAGGCCATACTTAAATCCATGACAGACAGTCTGGAAAAGCAACTTGCTGAATTGATACAACTCGAAACGATGATTTTTGCGCGGTTAAATGCATGATTTCTAAAGGACCTATACCTTCAAAATTAGGCCTGCCAACTAACTAGGACGGTGCCTGATATGGGTGATCTTGAAATCCAAACTGTATCCTTTGGTTTGGTTTGTCCATAAGTTCTTTTCTACAGACAATTTAGCTAAAGCATTGCTACCCACCGTATTTTTCGCTTTAATTATCGCGCCTTTGATTTTTTCGGGCAAATGCTCCCCAAATAAACTTTGGTAAAGGATTTCTGCGCATTGCAGCAATTGCATCCGGGATAACGAGTTGTCGATGGTTCCATTGTACACCTTTAGCCCGAGATGGAGTTCTGTTGCTATCAATTGCTCACCAAGCACCATATAAGTTATAGTATCTGAGAATATAGGGTCGTCAGTTAATTTAAAAGGAAGGGAAATCGCACAAAACTCCTCATCCATAATATTTCTGTAGTCAGGCGTTTCTATTCCCTTTGCAACCAATAAATCTTTAACTTGATAGGGTGACCATCCAAGCCCCTCGTTTACCGTGTGAGGATTTTGTTCCGCATTTTGCAGGGTTTTAACTAATGTTATGGCCTCATCGACTTCTTCACGGGTTTGCAGGTTCTTGGTAAAAACCATTCTTTTCCATCGCTCCATTCCTTCAAGGTCGCCATGAAACCGGAGCATGGCTTTAAACATGGCGTACTTATAAACACCAGGCAATCGGAAGTGCCTCTTTAAAACCACAAATGCCGTTTCATAATGGGTAAACATCGCTATTCCGTATAAAAAAGGAAGGAACATCAGCGACAAGAACAGCGGCATGATGAACTGCATTGCTGTCAGTCGGTTAAGATAGTCGGTATAATGATGGATCAAATGGAAAATTACAGCAGCTAAGGAAATAAGTCCCAGGAAAATATATAAGCCGTTTATCAATTTATGCACCTGCCTATGCTCAGGTTTTCTTTCGCTGAAAGCCAGCATACCACCAATGAACACAGCAATAGGAACTATTAAAATTTCAATCCACCAGTCAAATGTATATAGGCCGACGATATATTCAAAAATAACCGAAAAAGCCACAAGAGGCCGTACCACCTGTTTCACAAACTTTTTAAAGCTATTGATCTTGGCAGCATTATACATTAATGGTAAGGCGACGAACAGGAACCACATTATGGTGTCTTTGATCAGCGAGGAATCCCATACGTAAACCTTATAAAGTACCCAAACGCATAGGAAAAGATAAGTCAGGGCGATCAGATAAACGTAAATAAAACGTTTACAGAAGAAGGTTTTTATCAAATCGGTAAGAGATGACCGATTTTTTCCAGAGAAAAGAAGGACTATTAAAAGTAAGGTTCCCCATATTATGTAGGCGATCTCCCGTGTGTTGAACATAATTGCAGTTTGGGCTTATTTATCAAAGATAAATAAAGCTCATTGCATAAACTATTATTGCTGATGCTATAGAAAAAAGATATCATGCAAAAACTATGGAAAGTATGTTGGGATGCTGACTGATGTATATAATTACGATGGCCAGGAATCAGTTGACGATACGATGATTGAAACAGAAATGATGATGACGGGCCAATACTATTAAAATTAAAAGGAAGATCCTAACTAGTGTTATGTTAATTAATAATTGACGGTTACGAGTTGTATATTTGAGGAATATTTATCGAAGATGATACGCTATACCGTTAAATTGACAAAGAGTGAAGTTGAAGAATTACACAGCATAATAAATAAAGGTTCACATACTTCCCAAACCTTTCGTATGGCTTATATTTTATTAAATTGCGATGAGGGGAAGTACTCGGAAAAAGTGACTAATGAGCAAATAAGTAAGGTTTTGAAAGTAGGGATGCGCACAATAGATCGAGTTAAGAAGAAATTTATTGAAGAGGGTTTTGAAGGGGTATTAGAAAGACGACCTTCAACTCGTATTTATGAATCCAAAGTGGATGGAGATATAGAAGCGAAGTTAGTCACATTATGCTGTAGTGAGCCACCTAAGGGGTTTGCTAAATCATTACGGCTGCTGGCAGACAAGATGGTTGAATTAAAGTATGTAGAAAGCATCTCCCATGTAACAGTAAGAAAGGTTTTAAAAAAAATGAACTTAAGCCATGGAAATTAAAAGGGTGGGTAATCCCCCCTCATTGTAATAGTGAATTTGTGGCAAGCATGGAGAATGTATTAGATGTATATAAGCGGCCTTGATGCTGATTATCCTGTTGTTTGTATGGATGAGTCGCCAAAGCAGTTAGTCGATGAACTGAGAAAATCAGTTGCTATGAAGCCTGGTCAGGAAAGAAGAGTAGATTACGAGTTCGTAACATGGCATGGTAAATATATTCATGGCAAATGAACCATTGAAAGGGAGGCGTTTTGTAGAGGTAACAGCATTCAAAGCCAGAAAAGATTGGGCAATGTTTATTAAAGAAATCGCAGATAAGAAATATCCCAGAGCGAAAAAGATAACCCTGGTGATGGATAATTTTAAAACGCATACGGGTGCTGCATTTTATGAGACCTTTGAACCCAAAGAAGCCAAAAGGCTGTGTGACAGATTTGAATTCATCTATACCCCAAAACATGGAAGCTGGTTAAATATGGCCGAAATAGAATTGCACGTCTTGAATGGACAATGCCTGAACAGGCATATATCTACAATGGAGAAGGTGAAAGAAGAGGTCACTGAATGGCAAATTCACCGAAACAATAAAAACAGCCAAATAAACTGGCAATTCACCAACAAAGAAGCAAGAGTGAAGTTAAAAAGATTATATCCGTCAATTAACAATTAACATAACACTAGTGTTATGTTAATTAAAATAAGGAGAAGAAACACTTCCTTCTCCTTATTCAATATAAGAACTCATATTTGTATCTGACTTACACACTCAATAAAGTCCTTCTTAAATTTCTCTTTATCAAAATCAGGAATTTCCAAAACATCAATTGCTACAATGGAATTAATAAGTTCGTTTTTAATTCGTTTGATTAATTCTTCTCCTTGTGCATTTAATATACTTTGGAAATCAGCAATGAATTCGTACTCAACATTCCTTTCAATTATTGACTCAGGAAGTCCTTTAGCTTTAATAATTTTGGGCCCCAGGACATAACTAGGTTTTCTTAATTTCAAGATCTTTAAGCTTTTAGGGTTCATACATATAAACCCAATAACTAAATTTAATACACCATTACCATAATCTCTTTCCTTAAGAAAGGAACAAATTTTTTCATTAAAAATTGATATAACACTTAGGTTCGGGCCGACTTCGGGACTAATCATTTCACCTATATAAAATTTTTCCATTTGTTTTAAAGACGTTATGATCAAAAAATATATAATTCAAACTAATTTATCTAAAAATAGAATTTCCAGGTGGCCGCGTCAAATTCGCACGATAATAGTTGTATAATTTTAATTTCTCCGCAAATTTAATTTGCATCTGATTTCCAGGAACCTCATTATATTGTCTAACTCCTGGCCCAATTCTCTGTAAATCACTAAAAGAATATCTATCACTTGATGTCGTCTCCCCAATCTTCCAGATCTGACCCGCATGTAAAAACACTGGCACTCCTGTCCTTACATTTGGATACATTCCATCCTAATTTAGAGCAAAACATATTTATATGGAGCACTATTATGAAGAATTAAATCACGTATTGCATGTACCCATTTTTTACAATGGCAAACAGATGTATTTGGAAGCTAAAATATTAAGCGATCGAGAATGTCCTGAAATAAGTGCACAACGGGTACAAATAAGTGATTTATAAAAAGCTTTAGAAACTATTGTAATAATATCCCCCACCATCACTCGAAATACTAACGAAGGTCCTATTCACTACATAATCATTCGGACTGGCCGTATTATCTGCTAGAAATTATTGAAATGTAATATAAAGGAACAGGGATTTAGCTAAAATTAAAATAAGGAGAAGAAACACTTCCTTCTCCTTATTCAATATAATATTAGAACTCATATTTGTATCTGACTTACACACTCAATAAAGTCCTTCTTAAATTTCTCTTTATCAAAATCAGGTATCTTTAAAACGTCAATTGCGGTAATAGAATTAATCAAATTTGATTTAATTATCCCAATTACCTTATCATCATCTGCATTCATAATCTCTGCATAATCCACTATGAATTCATATTCGATGGCTTTCTCAAGTACCCTGTCTTCAAGTCCTGGCATCTTAATAATTTTAGGAGGGCCAATATATTTAGGCTTTCTAAGTTTTAAAATTTTCAGGCTTCTTTGATTCATGCAGTTTAAACCAATAAATAAATATTCGACGCCAATCCCGTAAAATCTTGGCTTAAGAAAAGAAAGAATTAGTTCATTAAATTGATTTATAATTCCAAGTTTAAATTTCACTTCTGGGCTTATATATAAGCTAATTGAAAAATCTTTCATACAAATTAGTGATTATAGTAAAGATAGTTTTTAAAGTAATTAAAATTATCGAAAGATTCTGTTACCTGGAGGAAGAGTCCAATTTGAACGATAATAATTATACAGTTTCAGCTTTTCAGCAAATTTAATTTGCATTTGATTTCCTGGAATTTCATTAAATTGTTCGACACCAGGACCAATATATTTCAAATCACTAGGGTTATATCTATCATCAGATGTCGTCTCCCCAATCTTCCATATCTGACCCGCATGTAAAAACACTGGCACTCCTGTCCTTACATTTGGATACATTCCATCCATCGTAGCTCTTAATGTATACTGCCACCCATCCGGACCAAACGGTTTTGCCAAAATGCCCCTCAACTCTTTCAACTCCTTTTTAATTAAGTCCGCATTACTATACAGAAAGAAGCCAGTTGAACCAATCCAAACAGGAGGAATCGCAAGATCATCCCATACACCAATACCTGTCGCATCATCACTTGCTAGAGCCACTGTTGTTGACATTGCAACATGAAAAGCACTAAAGTTCCATTGGGATTTTGACTCCTTTTTTTTGAATATTGAATATTTTCCTTTTGTCGGAGGATCTTCTTCGTTTGCTACCTGAGATGATTCTCCCTCACTGTACTCTCCGTTTTGAAGTTTATAAATCGCCCAGTTAAAAAATATAGAATTAGCTTCCTTTTCCTTTTTATCATCAATGAAGTTCTTGTATTTATCAACGGCGTCAATTGTAATATTTCCATCGGGGTCAATGAATCGAATTGGGTTAAGGTTTGCATAATTATATGGCGAATACCTTCTTGATTTCTCACATAACAAGTCTACCCCTTGCCATCTGGATATCTGTACATCATACATCCTTCCACCGTAATCATACCAATCCAGTCCCTTCTCATCCAAAAATTCCTTCTGCTGTATTTCCTTGCCGTTATATTGTAGCAAATTTTTGTAGTATCCAGCTCCTTTAAGCGCTTTACTATTAATCCCCGCCATCGTCAGCCCATATGGGTAATAGTGAGTTTCTTCTAACAGTGGTCCACTATTGTGAGATATAACAAGATTGTCGAAGTAGACATTCTCCCCACTTTCATTACTTGTATAAATATAAACAAATCCTGTTTTTTTAATAACGAACTTCTCTACCGTCAATGTTTGCAATTCATCAGGATTTCCCTGTACCTGTTTCACACCACTATTATCATCTACCATGTTGAACAGGTCGTCAAAAAGTACATAGGTGAGATACGCCCTGGGTTTAGTGGCAAGGTTCTCATCTGCATCCTTGCTGATCAACTCTTCGTACTCACTGGATGTATATGCTGACGAAATAGCGGAATTTGTACCTGCAGCCGCATGCGTACCATCAGAGATAGTGGAAGAACTGAATGCCTGTATGAGTGCGGCCAGCATACTGCTTGTGGTAGTACTGGAGGTGCTGGCTGCCGTGCTTTTATAAAATGCTTTGACCCCCAGCTGCAGGGTATCCCCCGCCATGACCCGTAATACAATGGATGGACCTATTTTTTCACCACTTTCTGCATTCAGTCTGGCTACATATGCATTTGGATTGGTAGTTTCATCCGTTGGATAGCCAGCAGGAAGCGCTGTGCGGGTATTGTCTATGTTACTGAATAAAGCGTTTTCAGTCGCACTACTGGCTGTCTCCATGGTAGCAGCGTATACGCTGGTGTCTGCATTATCTCCCAATACTACCCGGACATTGCCCAAGTGATCTTTTTCAAAATAATCCCAATGATAAACGAGGGCTTTGCCGGAATCATATTCCGGACGAATACGGCCTTCTTCGTGAATAATATATCGTAAGGTGTCCCGTTCATACACTAATCCTTCTATGTAATCAGTCACAGTAGTTTTTACAGGAGACGAGGTACTGTCCACCACGGTTTTTTTCAGTTTCCTGCCATCTGCTGTATATAAATAATTAATTGTACCCTTGCCGCTGACCAGAATTTTTTCGGGAAGATTCAGCAGGTTATAACTGATAGAAGTGATATGCTTATTCTGATCGGATATTAAATTGCCATTACCGTTGTATGTATAGTCATTGCCTGTGTTTGTACCATCATTAAAATCACCTAGTTTGGCGGTGCTTGTATTACTGGCATCCGTCACTGTCAATAGCTTATTGCTGTTGGCCTGGTAGGTATATGTCAGGTTATCCACATTGCTGTTGGTAGTACCTATTAACCCCTGTTGTTTCATTGAGCTAATGTTACCATTTGCATCATAAACGAGGTTGCTTACTGTAAAGTCAGCTTTGTCTGATGTCCATGCTGCTCCTGTATTGTTTTGCTGGTTAAAGACAGCCTTTTTGAGGCGGTTGGCACCATCATAACCAAAACCGTATGCCCTTGGTATGCCGTTGGACCTGCTTTTCCATTTGATGCCTGCAATGTTGCCATTGTATTGGCTGCTATCAAAGCCATCATCATAACTGATTTCTTCACCGAACCAGTTCTCTGTGCCGGTGGAATTGACAAATGCTTTGTTGATACCCGCTAACCAGCCTTTGATATTATAAGTATAGGTTAGGGTATCTAACTGCCCACTGGCAGTTACTCCTATTTTCTTTTGCTGCAATTGCCCCAGCTCATTATAGATGTTCTCTGCGATCTTTTCCTCGAGGTTAGTGCTGTCATTCAGCCGCTTGACGAGTGAAATCAGGTGACCAGCTGCATCATAACTCATCTTGGTCAGTAAGGTTGTCTGAGGCGTAACGGTGCTGGAAGGGTTGGTATGCGTAAGGTAGGTGCTTAACACCTTGCCATTGTAGTCATATAGAAGGCTGGTCACATCTTTTCCACCTGTATGATTATCTGCAATTATCTGGATAGTAAGGGCATTATCGTCGAAGTAGTTCGTGGTGGTGAGCCATTGTTCTGTGCCTAATATGCGAACCTTTGTTCCAGTGTTGAAAGTGGCGACACGCGTACTGGAAGAAGTATTGGCCTGGCTATAAGGATTGTCGCCTGCTTCCGGTTTTGAAAGGCCTGCGTTCACAAAGCTATGTACACCAGTATAGTTATAATTATCATAGTAAGTGTAAGATAATGGGGTGAGTGCACCCGAGCTGATGTCCGGCAGGGGATTATAGACCGGAGAGGTATCGCTGGTAGAAGTATTCAGCGTACATTGCAGGGCTTCTCTGCTGCTGGTAACCGTGTAAAGCGCCGTTTCATAGGGGCGGTTCAATCCATCGTAGAAGGTAGTCAGCCACTCGGGAGAAGACTGGCCTCTTTGTAATGAATCCTGTGTAAATACGACTCTGTTTCTGCTATCATATACCATTAAAACAGCTCCTGCTCCGGGGATTTTTTTTGAAATCATGCGGCCACGTGCATCATATTGATACTGGAAGCAAAGTTCATCGGCGACGGTTGAAGTGATCTTCCAGTCAGACATGATATTTTGTACTGCCAGTGGCGGTATTACAAAGCGAAGACTGCCCAGATCGTCATACACATAGTAGGTGCATAACCATCCATCATGGGCTTTACCAGGACTATCGGCCAATTGTACTTTTTTGAGAATGAGTTGGCCGTCTTTGTCCTTGTATTCTATCACCTGGTGCCCTGCTTCATCGATTAAAATGTTTTTATTGAGCTGCCCGGTACTGTAAATGCCGGCAGTATCAGGAAGAGTTGCGGAACCGGAACCATAAGTAGCAGTGGTGGAACAGTTCTTTTTACTGATTGCAATTTTCCAGATCAGCACAGCATCGTCGCTGGTATTGTAATAGTACTGCATTTCTACCGGATGATTTCCGCCTGTTTGTGCCCAACTATCACCGGGGTCCCATTTTTTTAATACCCGGTTTAGTGGAGAGGCTTCATACTCAGTCTGGCTATAGTACACATGTTCATTTGCGATGCCGGGGTTGAGTGCAGTATTTTGATAAAAAGATGCTTGCGCCGCAAACGGATCTGACTTTATTTTTCCATTATGGGCACCATCCTGTTGAGGTATATAGGGCAGGTATTGATATTGTTGTCTGCCAAGTGAATCATATACTACAGCAGTGACCATGTCATTGCCGTTAGGACTGATTCTTCTTGCTACTGTTTGCATGGGTCTGCCCAATCCATCCAGATATTGAGTCATCAGCTTCACATCAGCTGTTGACCTGCTGGTATCAAATACCGCATTCGGATCTGTCGTAATCATACTGGGAATCCAGACCCGGATAGAACTTGCTTTTAAGGTATTTAGCGCAGCAGGACGCACTACAGGAGTAGCGGCAGTACGTGATGTATTGACCGGTACCTGTGCCATGCCGGGAACAATTGTTCCCAGCAGGCAGATATATAATAAATAGATAAATTTTGATTGTCGCATTGATTTAGTTTTTCCAGACAAGGATGAATGTGGTCGGTGAAATGCCGGTGAAAGTAGCTATTGTACTGGCTGTAAAAGTCTTTTCAACCCCATTGATACTGGCTGTACAAGATCCTGTTCCGGTTATCATTTGCATCGTAATAGTGTAAGTGACACCGGTCGCCACCGTTGTATAATAAGGCCATTCAGTCTTAGCTGTGGTATTGACAGCTTTTGCACTGGTAGAATTATTCGTAGCTACAATGCTTAACGTACCCGGCACTGTTGCTCCGCGTTTCACTACAACCCCAAAATTTTTACCGGATGGTATACAGTAACCATACTGGTTAGCGGCAATCGGTCCCTGTTGATTAGCGTACGCCTGTGCCTGGGCATTTGCATCTGCCTGGGAAATGGTGGAAGTGTATAAACCTGCGGCTAATGTATAAATATAAGCTACACCCGTAGAATCTCCCGTACAGTTGGTTTTGGTATAAGACCCGGAGCTGGCTCCACTGCTATATACTGTAGGTGCTACAGTGGATAAAACTACATTGATAGCAGGTGAAACTGCTGTCCATGTTTGACTACTATTGGTTGTAATAGTTTTGGTCGTACCATTTACGGTGATATATACCTGAGTTGTGGACGCCATTGTCACAGTATAAGTTGCCCCTGTTGGTATAATGGCACATGCTTTCAGGGCTTCGTCTGTAAGCGGACTAAAAGTTTTTTGATATACAACAGCACCGGTAGTAGTATTGGTGACGGTGATACTAAATGGATTCAGGCTACCAGAACCAGATTTTTTACTGAACAACAAATTGCAGGTCTGACATGTGCCATTTGTATTAGCATAGCTTTGCGCATTGGCATTAGCATATCGCAGCGCGATTGCATTGGCAGTATCTTTGCTGATTGTAGTAGAGTCATGTCTTGCAGCTACAACATAAGTTACATCGGTACCCACATACCCGGAATCACAGGCTTTGGTTTTGGTCACTTTTTGCTCATCACTGAAATAGTAACATATCCCTAATCTATTCGCCTGGGCGGTGCCACTATCTTTCAATGCAGCCTTTGCCACTGCATTGGCACTATCCAGACTGACCAAAGTATAATAGGTGTTAGCCGGGATAGTAGCTGTTATCCATGAACCTTCTGCCTTGGAATCCGTACAATTTGTTTTCTGAAAACTACCGGTTTGTGCTGTATTATAGTAAACACAATTTCCTTTTAAATCTGCATAAGCCTGTCCTAATGACTGGAACTTTGCTTGCGCTTTTGCGTTGGCATCGTCCTGACTGATATAGGAAGTATCAGTTCCTCCTGCCAGCCTATATTCAATAGGATTGGATATTCCACCATTGGTACATTTGGAAGAGTAGAAGGTATCTACCAGTTGCTCACTCAGGTAATAACTACAATCGCCCATTTTATTGGCATAGCTTTGTCCATTCGCTGTAATGTCAGCCAGTGCTTTCGAATTTGCATCAGCTACACTTACACGGGAGGCATATCTGCCCGCTTCTACTGCATAATTCACGACAGAAATACTTCCGGATGCGCATGTTTTTGTAAAGTTCTGGCTCTGGTAATCATTATAATATACTGCGCCATCACACTGATCAATCTCACCTGCATAGTTGTAACAGTACATTTTCAGGATATTCCTATCCTTATTGCGAATCATTTTCAGTCTGTTCAGACCATCAAATTCGTAATAGAGCGTATGGTTCCCTTCGTCAGACTTACTGGTCATACCAATAAGCGGATCGAAGGTATAAGTGCTCATCTGGGATGCTGATGGGCGTAATTTGATATCATCAAACCATACTTTTCCGCTACCATTATTTGTCAGACTGATAGTGATGTATGGGGTACCGGAAGGAACGGAGTATTCTTTTTCAATGTATACCCATTTACCAGTTTCGGACGTAGATATATTCGCTATATTGGTTGAACCGGTGCTGGTTGCACTGCTTTTTGTCAATAGATTTATAGTAGCAGAAGGGCCATTGCTGTACACCCATCCGGAGAAACGGAAGGTAGTCGTGTTTGAAAGAGATACATATAACCAGTTTGGATTGATGTATGTACTTGCACCACTAATGAGACCAGCATATTTACCAGTGTGAGAAACAGTGGCATCGCGGGTAACACCTGTCCAGGAATTAATATCCTCAAAACCATCATATAATACCTGATTGAGAGCAGCACCGGCGGTTTGGGAAACCGGATAGGTGCCATCAGCAGTCCAGGTGTAAGCAGCCGTGATACCTTTGTCATCTCTGATCTGGCGGATGTTACCATAAGGGCCATAGCTTTGGTAAGCAATGGTGGTAGCAGGCAGACTGTTGTCGTTACCTAATTGCCAGCTACTGTCCATTTTAGGCGCTATCAGACTATCATTAGTGCCCCAGCTGTTTCCAAACAGGGTATGTTTATAACTCAGTAATGTGCCATTAATGTAGTTGCCCTGCCAGTAAGGTTGACGGATCATGTTTCTGTATACCATACTATTTAGAATGGATGTATTGCCATCTGTAGATGCATGTTCTCCAGGATAATACATCTTAGAGACAATCGTATCAGACTTACTATTGACTTTGGTAACAGATTTGGGGTAGTTCTTACTATTATACGTGTAATTAACTACGTTTTCAAATAGAGTTCCATTGTTATCATACTCGCGAACGGTAGTAGAAGCCAAGTTACGACCTCCGCTCTTTAATGGAATATAGTTAAATCCAAAGCTATATATCCCAGATTCGCCTCCACACAGATCTATGTAGTATATTTTGTCATACATCAGGATACCTGTATCCACTGAGAGATTAGATATACCATATGAATTATAGGTCCATTTGATAAGGTCAAACGTGCTATCAGCGGCATTGAACTTAAATATTTTTTCATTCGCGAGGAGATCTTCTGCTAAGGAGTTGTCTATTCTTTCTTTTCCGGCGAAAGTACCCGGGTTTCCTACAACTGTATAATCCGTTGGTAATACGTATTGGTACATTGTTTTACCATTGGGAGTTTTATTACTGTATTCATATTTAGTTATATAGTTGTAAACAACATTTGCTCCCTGAAAATTGACAGTAGGGTAATATGACTGACCCATAAAATTGTACCTGTACCCCGCTATTGCGATGCATTCTCCTGTTCCTCTGAATCTGTTTCTTTGTGTAATAACGCCTGTATAGTTTTTGTTCCTGATCTCATCAGCAGCAGTAATTAAATAGCCGCCTTCGTTTTCTGAAGCACCATATTTATATACATCTTTTTTCTGTAGCGTATTGTCAATGTTGTAGGATTCAATAGATTCAATCCTGATACCGCCACCCATAGAACTAGTTCCGCGTTGATTAAGTACGGACATACTTAAAGTGGCCGTTATTGTGGTTGTACTATAGTCATTAATGTATAAGTACAACTTGTAAGTATGACTGGTATCGCAGATGTAGGAAGCAGCATAAGATTGTGCACTTGTATCAGTTTCAGTTTGCCAGGTAAGTACCGGCTGAGTCGTACTGGTAGTGACATCATATAAGTTGACGATCTGGGCGTAAGTTTTTGAATTAGGTGAATGTTTAGAAAGTGCAACATTTATGTCTACTGCATAATTCTTATCAGTATTGTTAGGAGGTCTTACCTGGAAGGTGATACTAGTGTCGCGTGCTATTTGTTGGGTGGTGCTCTTACCTGCAAATGTAATATCCACCAGTTTAGTTGTAGAGGAATAGGTGGTTACATCATAATATTGTGAGATACCAAAGTTATATTTTGTGTAACCTCCGGTAGGGTAAATTACTTTGTTAAGCGTGCCGGCCAGGATAGCTGTTGCCGAAGGGTTTCGGTCTGCAAGGCCCAGATTACCATACGGTTGTAACGTTTCTACTTCTGGTAGTGCAGCTGGCAGCAAGGTAGCTTGATTTGCTTTACCATTATAGAAACCCCACCAGTCGGCTCCATCTGAAGAAATATTAGGTAGTTTTGTGCTATCATATTCAAAGCTATAACGTTCTGGTTGTTGCCCTGCCATGTCTTCTTTTGTAAAAGAGAGCAGTTTTAATCTATAATCTCCAAATGATGGATAGCTATTGCCGGTGAAGAAGTAATCATATGCCAGGGTAACTTTTTTTACGCGCTGGTAAGTACCATTGTCTTTACTATAGACTACAATGCTGTCCAGTGCATTATTACCGTAATCAATCCGGAGAGTATTGGCATAGAATTTCACCTTTCCCTGGCGGAAAATAATCTCAGATATTTTTGGCGTATAACTATAGGAATAAGAATACGATTTTACTGCATCATCAACCATCCAATTGGCTTCATCCGCATCAGAAGTATTCATATGATATGATCTGGTATAAGAATGTACTTCATCAGGAGATCTTTCTGCCGCCGTACCAGCTGCATATGTAAAGGTGATGGTATCTTTTGCATCGTTGGAAATGATACTTGTCAGGTTCCAGCCTACAATATGTTGTTTTGTTCCCTGATCATCACTGAATGAATATAGCTTTTGTTCAAAGAGATAACGTGTTCCATCATCATCAGTCACCTGGTAGTTATTGCTACTGGTATGTACTATGTTGACAGCCTGGTAAGGAGCTGTTACAAATTTCTTGTCTCTTCTGGAGTAAAGGAACCGGCAGGATTTGCCTGGGATGCTTAAATTGAAGAAATCAGGTTGTAGATCAAAGGAGGTACCCTCTTTTAAGGCAGCCATAGGCCAATAGTCATTCATTGTTTCAATTGTGTCAATGTTATGAAAATGGTTGAACCACCCTCTTTCGGTTGTCTCATCTTCAACACCACGGATACTTCTTGAAATGTTTCCACCAGGCATACAGGTCCAACCAAGTCCTACCCAGGTAGCTTTTTGTCCGACTTTTATGCCGGAGGCGTGATAGCTAAGAGAAATAGGCACCTTAATCTTTCCGGTGTTGATTTCATAAATCGGGTAGGCAATCTGTGGTACACCAGTGTACAGACTGACGGGTGTACTGGTGTATTTGAATAATTCTGCCTGATCGGCCGGTAGCGGGACGATAGGGTTGTCTTGTGCATTGCTGGTAAGTGTTGTGATGAAGCATAGCAATAGGGAAAATAAAATCTTTTTCATTAAATGCTGATGTAATTATTGGGAATGGGTCGGGATGGTGTACAGATCATCACAGAACCAATGGTTTACGAAATGGGTATTATATGCACATAACAAAGCTATATAGGTAAAAGGTAAAAAGAACCCGGATCAACGTTAGGGTTATTTTGTAAAAGTATTCATAGTTGGAGATAAATGTTATAACACGTATGTGGTATAATTGAATGATTGACGTCTTACCGTATATATTCGATCTTCGAAATTCCAGATTACCTGTACTATGTTTGCTCCCGAAATAGTTACTAAGCAAGAGGCACATGTTCTGGAAAAATATATGCGTAGTTTGCATTATAATTCAACTGGTATAAGAAGGTTAGATGGTATGAATAAGCCTTTTCCAGTTGATTTCTTAACCGGTGAAATAATACCATTTTAATCAATATGAAGATCAAGAAAATAGGGCAAATATTATTTTGTTTTTATAAAAATAACGAACAGCTTTATTCTTTGACAAAGAGGACAATAGGATTAGGTATGTTGTTGTCTCGATTGTTAAATGAACGGTATAAATCCAAACCGATAGAGTTTTTAAACCTTATGTTTCTGGATGAGGAGTCCTATGAGAATGACCAAAGAAAAATAAAGGGTTATAACGCCATAGCAGGCCCAGCAATGTCATATTACGGTGTATTAGATATTGAAATGTATTTACAACTGGCAGAAGAGGACAAAAATGCACTAATTTGGAAGATGGCTTGTGAGTACATTATAAAGACAGCAGAGAATCATAGTAACAAAGACTTAGTAGATGCATGTAAGTATGCATATGAAACAGGAGTATCCTTAAATTACTGTACTGATCTTCAAGGAATAAGTTCGGAATTGATCTTGTTTGGGAAGGTAATTAAAAGTGAAATTGTGTTTAGGTTTGAAGATGAGAAAGTTACAGCCTTTCTAATCCTTAGAAACGAGGATAAGGTTGTTTTTGATAAACCACTTCATAAAACCGACGCGGATGTTGGCGCATTCTTTTATGTCTTTAAGGAAATTGTTTCAGTTGGGAATATAATTTTGATTAAAGGGCCTAAAAATGCCAGTATATTTCCTATGACTGTAACGATAAGCGCTGAAGATTTGATGGGCTAATTTATATTTTTATCAACTTCACGAAGCAGGGGCTTCCAATTGGGGAGTCCCCAAAGCTCTTTCTTACGTCTGGCGTAGAAAGGCAACGCAATCTCATTGTGGTGTTGACTAGTTAATATTTTCCTATGTCCTAGTGTCACAGTCAAAAGGATAATCTGCCTCCCGATTGATTTGAACTAATAGCTGCGCAGCGTATTGGGTAATTAATTCCCTTGCAAGCTGATTATATCGAATAATACCTGCGATTCAGTTAATCCTATTTTTACGGAGTTATATGGAGCTGTTAAACCATCGAGTTGGCGAGGGATGATCTTTTCCAATACTTTCGATTTTCGATCGTTAAAAATTATGTGGTCGATTCAGGCTTTGCCTGTGGATTGCTAAAGGTTTTTTGATGCGAAAAATTAATAAATCCCTATGGGTTAAATTGTTAATTAGGTGTTATTGCAGCCAGCTGTGATCATGATGATGGTGGATTTGAAGTTATTTTATAGTGATAGAGTACTTTTTTTATTTTCCGCCTACTATAAATAAAACAGCCTATGTTGAAATTAAAAGCAATAGTTTATTTATTGACATCTATGCTCGTGACGCTTATGGCGAATTGTGCTAATCATTATCGACCGTTAGATTCCCCAACCGATATCACCCTTGCTAAAAAAACCCTATTGAAAAGCGGTGAATACAGACTTTGTGACTTGATCAAACAAGCCAGGAAGCAAACAGGAGTTGATTTTCAATTCAGTGGGGATAGCTGTATGCTTTGCATGATCCAAACGTCCTATCCTGACTCAATAAGTGTCAGACAAATTATAACTGTATTGAATAATAACGGTTGTCTTGAAACCTGGGGGGCTAGTGATAACCGCGTGGGCTTACATATTTTTTCCTCAAAATAAGTCATAGCAGAGAAGCCATAACATGCTATGGCTTCTCTTTTTAAACACAGGTTCACGCATATAATAATTTAGAAGATTTTCTGCAGGGCATGGTTGATGCAAAAGTTAGCAACTTCATTCAAGTTAGCCGACATTATACTATCGGCACCTGACGCTTCCCGATCATGCCAACAGTCTGTGATTAAAAATAACAAAGAGCCTTATACGTTAGAAAACCAGCGAGGTGTTTTAAAATATAATAAACAGGCATCCTTGATTAGATCAGTTGTTGCCCATAGGAAGGGTTACATGCCTTTTTGTTCGATGATTATTCCACAAAATCCGCCACTTTTGAGCGGTTTTCTAAATTCATAAAAACTGCATTAAAGGTTATAGATATTATTGAACCAACCCGAAAAGGTAATCATGCAAACAATTAATTATTAAATTTCTTACAACTCATCAATGGACAAGAAAGAAAGGACCGGTCAATACCGGTCCCGCTATCTATCTAACTTTTGCTTCATATACCAATGAAGAAAATCATGAGGAATCTAGATCTTTACCACCGCCAGTACAAAGCTGGCCGTATCAGTTAGCCGTTAAAAAATGCTCTAGCTTAAAAAAGTGTATGCCCAGTAAACTGAAAATTGCAGCGTTTTTTCTGTTATATCAGGGCATTGGTCGATCAATCAAATCATGCTAAAGATCTTGCCAGCCGAAGTATTTCCCCCTAAGTCCATAACCAGCCTATTAGTGCCTACTTCCTAAGTGGCTGAACTGCTATCCCGAAAAATGCACCTCGCAGCTTGGGAGTAATTTTGCTGAAGCCATTATAAAAAACAATAAGTTACCTGACCGCCTATGGCGTGCCCGGTTCAGTTTTAATCTAACATAAAGTTAAATAAAAAGCCGAAAACGGCCAAAAAACGCCGAATAAAGCGAAATAAATTTAAAAACGGCGAAAATTAACCGAAAACAGCGTTTTTTTGCCGTTTCCGGCCTATATTGTACCGGATTGAAAAAAACTTTATAGCTTGGGGTATAAAGGAATAGATTTGAAGGACAGCGAGAAAATTACAAGGTATAAACTGGTAAAAAAGGCGATCGAGGATAATTCGATTGAGACTATTCAACAATTCTTTTTGAATGTTGAAAGAAAAGATATCATTCAGGACACCAGTATCAAAGAAACAAGATTACGCAGACGAATTGCTAATCTTGGTAAAATTACTTTGGATGAAATAGAGGAAATAAGCAAAGCAATGGGTAGTGCGGAAGAGACTGAATTTATAAAGTTTGTTTTGTTCTTAAGAAGCGCTAACAAAGCACAAAAGGAAATAAAGAAGAAAAAGGGCAGGAAATAATTATCCCAGCCGCAGAAAATCCGGCATAAAAAAACCACAGCGCCCCCCAGGGCGCCGCGATTTTTGGAAAACCCAGATCAGTTAAAATTAAACTGTAGGAATTCTTCGCCTTTCTTGCTCACTTCCATGCAAAGATCAAAGGCACTTTGTGTCTTAATCTGCGCACTCCCCCCAAGCAATATAGATTTAACTTTGTCCTCATCCGTTTTATATTTCCTTACATTCTGGAAATATCCGGTTACCGCGTTGTAAGCGCCGAAAACCGTACCTGCGGTGGTGTTCATCTGCTGCGTAGGGTTGCTCATACCATAATCATACGCGGCTTCCACCATATTATTAAAGGTTGTGGTGAGGGTTTCCATCTGATCGGCTTTAACATTGGCTAACACTTCCTTACTTGGTGCTAAGGCCATTTGAATCAATTTTTTAACACCACTGTCTGAAATTCGGGATTTTGACCACTGGTTAAAGATAGCGTCCATTTCGTTAGACAGGTTGTTAGAAATACCCATCAGTCGGTGGGCCTGTTTCAGCCGGTCCTGTGCATTTGCAGTATGACGAATTTTAATCGTGTTGGTCATATCTGCCAGTGCTGCGCGTAAAGTATTGGCGCAAACTACGCGAACGGGCGTAAACGCTGCGGTAATACTGCCACTGCCGTCGTGGCTGGTCGTGAAGAACAAATATTTTTCGATCAGATCATCGTTGCCGACTTTGATGTAACCGGGAAGTTTAGCTGTGATAAATATACGTTCTCCTTTACCTAATGCTCCGGCTGTTTCATACTGAATACCCTCTCCCCCTACAATAGCGTCAAAAAAAGTGAATGCGTCAGTGTTTTGGACGATATGGTAGTCTTTGCCAACTACCCCCAGCACCGCGTTGTTATCTTGCCTAACTGTTGCAAAATAATCGGGTACAGATATGTTAGGAATGATTCTTCGATCTTCTCCGTCGTTGTATAAGTTGGATGTATGTTGTGTAAAAATGGGCCTCTTCTCTACAGTGAAGTCGAGATGGGCAAATTTTAGCGCTTCGGCGCTCGTGGGGTAATCCTGTACAATCTGACCTAATCCGTGCCATGCAATTTCCTTAACGGAAAAAAAGCTGTACTGTCCTGTTGCTTCGTTGAAATTCAGTTCGTGTGCCATTTTCTTAATTTTTTAATGTTTGAAAAATTGTTTTCTTTTCTTTTTTCCGATTGAACCTGTTTTGGAAGGAAAGCGGTTAAAAGACGGCAAATAGAACTGGTCGCGTTAAGGCTACGGAGAGCTATAAGTCCCGGAGGGTGACGGTGAGGTACGAGGCGGCATTATGCGCTCGGAGTAGACGGCGTGACCTAATTTCGCCAGTCTTTTACCGCTTTCTTCCAAACAGGGCGCAGGACCAATTAACCTTGATGGCAGGACATTTAATGCGGCAGCACATACCAGGATTTCTCCATGCTTTGCAGAAAAGCTAATTTGGATAAATTATAGCCAGTTGGAAGCTGTAAATTGGGGTATCCATGGATGAATTTGAGAAACTCAGTCACGTTAACACGATGTTAACGGGCGTTAAGGAAGCAAGTGGTAACTTCATAAGACAAGAATTCTTTAAACTTTAGCAATCCTTTGATTTTCGACCTAAACCTCAACTCGATATGTTAAGACCCTCAAAACCGATTTTCTATCTGACTGATATTTTTCAGCGGATAAAGAACCTGGGCATCGATGAAGATTTACCTGAAGAAAGAAGAAGACAAGTGATTTTTGTCAATACGTTGAATTTTACGCTTGGCATGTTGATTCTGACAATTGGCCCGCTTTTTTTTATCCTGACGAAGAGCCTGTATATCGCTGTACCTGCTGTCATCGAATTTGCGCTGGTCTGCCTGACCTTTCGCTACAATGCTGTTAAAAAATACAACTCTGCAGGACTAATGACATACCTGGTGCAGTGTCTGGCTGTTTCGTATTTTGGATTATTGTTGCGCAAATACATTAATCTGGAAGCCCTGATTGTTTGGTTGAATGCAATCAATTTTCTGGTATTCTACCATAAGAGAGAAAGGCGTTATGCATCTGTTGCTGCAATTGGCACATTAGTGTTACTTGAAGTATTTCACTTTGTGCCACTAGACATAGATCCCTTCAATCTATCGTTTCGTGTTGGCATCGTGCTGCATGTATCTGCATTGTTCGGTATAATCTTTCTTACTTTTCTGATCAGCCGTCCTTATGTATCCCAATATGACCGCAACCCCTCACTGAACAAAACCATTTATCATAACAGGCTTTTCATAGCAGCACTCAGCCACGAGATCAGAACGCCTTTAAATGCTATACTGGCCAATGTCATAAGAATGCAGGAAGAAATTTCTGAGATGCCGCAAAGAGATGATATGGAAGAGGCATTGAGTGGTCAGCTTACCGGGATCAGAGACATTAAAGCGTTAATTAATGATATGCTTACCCTTTCAGAGTCGCAATTGAACGATGGTCTAAAAGTGGCCACATTTTCAATGGCAGAAAGAATCACCGATCTTAATAATCTGATCCGGTTTCTTCTAGAAGAAAAAGGACAGAAACTGGCAACGAAAATTTGTGGCATGCCTGATGCTATCCAGGGCTTTCCTAATATACTTCATTCCATCATGATTAATATGGTGGGCAACGCTAACAAATATGGTTATGAGCGCAGTGAGATTGAATTAAGCATCAGTAATAATGGTGACGGATACTTTAATTTGTCTGTTACAAGTAAAGGACCAGATATGACAAAAGACGCGCTAAAAAATTTAAGAAATCCCTTTAAAACGGACCGTCAGGGTAAAAAGGAGAGCACAGGTTTGGGAGGGGTGGTAATTGACATGTTTGTAAAGCAGCTTGGTGGAACGTGGGGTGTCACCAGCGCCAACAATAAAACGACATTTTTTGCGAACCTTCCATTCATCGAAGGGAATGTGGGCGATATTCCGGTAGCAGTTGATGCAAGTATGATATGTCTGGATAATTGCAGAATTTATGTTGCGGATGATGATCTGATGAGCAGATTATTTATTCAACGGCTACTTTCCAGAAAACATGCTATTGTATCCTGCTTCACCGATGGCAGGCAATTAATTGATGCCTTAGAGAAAAAACCCGCTGACCTTATCTTCATGGATAACGAGATGCCGAATCTAAGCGGTTCGGCAACTCTGGAAATCCTGAAGAAAAATCAGCGGTTAAGAGATATACCTGTCATTATGTTAAGTGGCCTTCAACCGGGAACAGACGATTCCCAGGCATTGGAAAGCAAAGCAGATGCATACCTTACTAAGCCCATTGATCTGAATGAATTTTACAGTACTATATCATCAATACAGCGGATGGCGTTAAATCAAACGGTTACCGCCTGATGGCTGGTTGTCTCCTCCCAAATGGAAAATTGTCTTTTATACCGTGTTGTTGAAATTTGCCATATCCAGCTGGCCATAACCACCCGGTTAAGCCCGTTCAGGTAGTTTTCCAGTACATCGACCTTTGTTCTGGCATGTGGGAGCGCAAGGTAACCCTGCATCTGGATTTCTTTGGACAGTTCCAAGTATTCTGCCAGCAGGTTGCGCACAACCGCTGCAGCTTGTTCCAAGACCTGTTCAATTGAGAATGCAGGATTATTCAGCGCGATGATTGCGACCAGGTTACAGTCTGATTGATGATCGATGACTTCCTTTTCAAAGGAGAAAAGGTCGTTCATCAGTGCGCCAATTGCTGCCACCACAAAATTCAGCCGTTCAAGCGGCTTTTTCAAGCCAATTCTTTTAATCCAGGAGGTGTTAAGAAACTGCCCCTCTGCATATTCCAGAAAGGTGAGTGTATGATGCATACCGCTGATATGGCAACGGGCTTCGATATACTCTTCCACTGTTAGAACCCGCCCCAATTGGTCGGCATTCAGATCTTTATGGGTGATTTTTACGTGGTAATTATACAGCCGGGAGAATTTCTGATACCAGCCTGCCGGGCTGGTTCTCTTAAATTCAAGCATCATTTCACGGGTAGCCAGTTCGATCTGATGCGCGTTTTCAGGCGGGTTCATAATACCTGAATCCGTGGAAATTCTTTTGATGACCTGTCGGGCTAAAGTTTGTTCGCCCGTGTCTAATCCGGCAAATAATTCGCGGCCCCAAGTGTCGTTCAGGTAAAAATCCACGGCGCAGTTCTGTAAGAGCGGTTTCATCCGAAATCCATGACCAGATGAAAACAGATAAATGGCGCAGGTAATATATTGTGCCGCATTATCCAGCCAGATACCATACTGGTCGCAATACGATTTGGCTTCATATACCAGTTGCTTGTTTTTCGGATGCGGGTAAAAATTAGCACAGTAGTCCTGCAGATTAAATTCACCAAAAGAGAATGCCCGAAGCAGGGAAATCTTTGCTGAATGGGTGTTGAGATAAGCATCATATTGGCCTTTGAAATTCTCTAAAAATGAATTGCGCAGCATTTTAATTGCTTTCTTCATGGTGAAAAGTTTAGATGTTACAAAAAATTATGATCAATAATAAGATACAGAAATTGCAGGCTGTTTAATACAGCTAAAATGGAAAAAAGAGTACTGATGTAATTGGTGTACAATGAGAAAGGAAATAGAAAACAAGCTGTTAATATATAATTACAAGGCTGATATAAGTATATGAATATTATCCCCAAAATGTCGTTCCGGCTAACTGCTGGCCGGAAACAAAGAATATTGAGTGACCGAATCAGCGTTTAGAAATCCAGATCGATAAATTTGTCTCCTTTTGTGCTTCTGTTGAAAATCTGTGATCTGCCATGCTGTAAGTAATTGTTTTGACTAATTTCGTCGCCCATCATAGCGGAACGTGATTTTTTTTCGTCATATTCCGCCCCCCGGTCCCATTTTTAAAGCCGTTTTTTTTAACAATAGTTACTTCCTGGCTGCACGACATGCTTTCGCCATTTGAGTATTCCAATGTAATAACCTGCGTTGATAATCCTGCTGCAGTTCGTTTTCATTCATGTATCCCGGCGGGCAGAATCTGACCCTTTCTTCAACCATTACGATGCATTTCAGACCAGCTTACGTAAGTACTGTTAATTCTTTTGGCTGACATGCCGGACAAAACCTGCGGGCTGATTTGGGAACACCGGCAATCCGGCATCTTTGATAATATTATTTTGCGGTCGCTTCCAGGGACGTGCAGACCTTTACATAAAGATTGATCACCCAAATTATTTTTGCATTTTCAAGCATGCATTAGGGACAGTACTGAAAATCCCTGACCTCAGTAAAGACTGAGCAGGGCTAATAAAAAAATAAGCCGGTCAATTTGACCGGCTTACATCATAGCTTTCGTGATTTGTTAACTTTTTCTAGATCTGATTTGACAAAAATAATCTGTTCCTATAGAACTATCAGTTAATGACTGGTTAATGCAAGCAATTTATATTTTACTGATCACATCACCCCCCAAATCCTTTTCCATGCTGATTGGCAGGATCAGGGATGTGGCTTAAAAAATACTTCCCCATTTCGGGGAAGTATTTTTTGCAGGATGCAGCTGTTGTATCCGGCATCCATAATCACTTTTTAATGATCAGATGAGCCAGTTCAGGATCATTCATGATCCGGATATATTCCGCGTTGACTAACTCCTGTATATCTGTCCGGATGCGCATAAAATTCCGGTCAACCATTTCCTGATTTACATCGCGGATGGCCGGTATAGGTTTATAAGCCGCTTCCTCCGCCTGCAATGCCGGTATATCATTTTGAATCTGGCAGTGAAAGGCTTTCAGGTTTATTTTTTCTTCAGGATTATCTGCTACAACTCCGACAAATTCGCCAGATGAAAGCGTGGCAATTTTCGATGGAGGGACTGCAGAATCCAATTGTTTTGACTGACTGATTGAAGTGTCTGAGGCATTGATAGAAAGGCTCTGGCGATCCTGCATAATCTTTCCGATTCGCTCGGATAACAGTTTTGAAGTTTCACCGGTTACCTGACCGCTGATGATGTTGCCGACAATACCAAAAATCACATCAGCCTCATCCTTACCATAATCACGTCTTAACTGCGTTAAATCCTGAAGTCCAAGGATCGTTGCCGACTTGTATCCCCTTGCGATGGCAATGTGTCCGGATATACCCATTACCGTAATGGATGAGAATTCATCGAAGATCAGCGCATTCTTCATTTTTCCCTTCTGATTGACCAGTTTCAGGAGCCGGTTTACATACAGCGAAATCACGGCACCATAAATCTGCAATTTCTGTGGATTGTTACCCAGACAAAGGATTTTAGGATCGTCCGGGTTATTGATATCCAATGTAAAATCATTGCCTGACATGATATAATACAATTGCGGGGAAGCCAGTCGTCCCATGCCAATTTTAGCACTGGCGATCTGCCCTTCTAATTGCTCCATAACATCCGCGATATAGGCATTAATGAAAGGGTTTACGAGTATTTCGATTTCCTTTTCCTGACGGAGTAACGTAAATAACTGATCGTATTCCAGTTGCAAAAATTCAATTACATGGGGCAGCGTGCAATACTCCCCATTGTTATATTTCCGGAGATACCAGATGATCGCGGTGACCAGGTTAATTGGCGATTCCACGAAAAAATCCCCTTGTTTGGTGATCCACTGTTTATTAAGGCCCAGCATGATTGTTCGAGCAGATTCTGCCGCATCTGTGATGTCTGTCATTGATGCCGGATCAAGTGGATTACACCGGTGACTGCAATTGAGATCATCGAAATTGATCACATAAAACTTAGGTGTTACCTTGTATTTGTGCTTGTTTTTCAGGAAGGAGTTGTAGGCAATCAAACTGAGGTCCGGGTACTTCAGATCGTATATCAGCGCGGTATAGCCTTTCTCAATTGTTTGCGTTATGAAATGACGCAAAACGAAAAAACTCTTACCCGATCCGGGGGAGCCAGCAACCAGTACCCCTCTGAAAATGTTAATGAAATTGATATAGGACTTTCGGAGCTTGCCTTTTAATTTATAAACAGCAGGCAGGTTAACGGAAAACTCATTTTCCAGTAACCGTTCCTCTTGCGGGAAGGTTTCATTTTCGGCATTGAAAATATCGTTATTGTTTAATCCCTGACGAATAATTCTTGAAAGGTAAGTGCCACCGGTAAGGATCAATAAAAATCCGGTGACGGTCACTCCGATATACAAATAGGTTCGTATATCGGGACCGAGCGGGACATATAAAATAGCGAAACTGAGAAAGAAAGCTAACAAGCCGGGTACAATGTAGGCCCAGGCTACTTTTGCTGTCATTTTCTGATCTTTTCTTCCTCTTACGCCGATCAGAGAGATGACCAGAAATAAAAGCGACCAGCATTTGGAAAGGTGGAAGTTTTTCACCAGTCCGGTGTTAGAAATATTCATCAGTAAGCGGTCGGTAAATGATGACACCATACCGATCCTTTGGAATGTTGTATAGCAGAAAAAATAAAAATGGATAACGAGTATAACAATTGAAATCAGCCGGGTCATATCTAAAATTTTCCTCAGCGCCTGTTCATTTTCACCTGTTTGCATGACCGTAATAGTTAGTGGTTAATGGATTAAATCATTCTTTTTTTCTTTTTCTTCCTGGAGGACTTGCCAATGCGGAACGGATATGGCAGTAGTGGTGTGTATTCGTGATGCATCAGCATGTTAAATATGCCTTTGACAGAGAATACGCGATCGTCATGTCCGTTAGCTGAACCAATGGGAATGAAATGGGTGTTATCTTTGGAAGGATCAGCTGTGCGTGTAGCAGGAACACTTTCCCGGCTGCCAGTTGATGCAGGGAGGGACTGTTGCAGCGTCGTAGCTGTAGTTGGCGGAGGTTCACTAAGCGAGTTGGAATTAGCAGGACGCTCGATAACCATTCCGCATTTTTGCAGGATTGCAGCGGCAGATAAATCCTTACCGAGATCACTGCCCTTAAATACATTTTTCTTCTCGTGATCTATAAAGGTGATACCGAATACCCGATCATCTTTACTGACATGCAATGCAACGGCAATCCTTTTTTTTTGCAGTCTTGCGATAAGTTCCGGCAAGGTTGGTTTTTTGGTTTGTGCGAGTGTGATTCGAATACGGTCCGCCAGATCTTGTTTATGATTCTCACGGAAAACTTTATTCGCATCAAACTTGGTTTCCAGATAGCTCAGCGTCGGGCTTTCACCATCAATATTAAAGAGGCTGGCTTTTAACGGCGGACCTGCGGGCTTACCATCTTTCAGCCCTTTATAAATCAACCCGCCATGTTTGTAGGTATTTGAGTTTTCGGTGCCTCTTTCCGCCCGAACATTGTAGCGGCTTAATAAGGCGTTAAATTCTTCCAGCGAGCCGAAATGATAACGGTTTAACACCCGGTGGAGAATGTTTTCTATAGTCCTTTTAACCGCCGTTTTGCCCATCTGCAAAACCTCACTATTCAGAGCGTCACTCTCGTCCTGATGAAGTGCACCGTGTTTTTGCGCCGGTGTCAGGCCAAATTCTTTTTCGATGAACAGTCTGGCCTCCCTGGATTGATTTTTCCCGATGTTCTGCGTGTCTATGCGTGTGCCATCCGGCCTGACTTTTACAGAAACGATATGGAGGTGCGGGTGACCGGCATCTGTATGCTCATAGACCAGGTAGGGCTGATCGCCCATACCTATTTTATCCATATAAGTTTTGGCAATTTCCTGCATCGTCAGCTTGTCCGGGTGCTCGCCCGGAGGGAAGTTCAAGCTGATGTGTACACTGGGCAGGGAAACGCCTTCGTGGAGTGCTGCCAGTTTCTTCAGGCAGTTCAGTTTCTGCGTGAATGTCAGGTCTTCCAGATCCTTCGGATAGTTGGCCGCAGTCAGACATGCTGCTACTCCTTCCCGGACCTTATTTTCATTGTAATTGAGCGTCTTTTGAAGGGATTTCCCGAACTTGATTACTGCAACCATTGGTCTGCTATTGAATTGATTTTTGACTTGATTTCATTCACCTTGCTGAGCAGAATTTTGTGCTCCATTTCCAGCCGGAGAAACCAGCTTTTTTCTGATGGAATGCGCTCCTGTGAATTCAGTTTTTTGAGTGCCTGATTGTAGTTAATGGCAAGCGCATTCAGCTCCTTTCGGAGGTGTATCATTTCACCCATAAAATCATCAAGGGACTTGTTTCGGAAGGAGCTTACAATGGGTTTATCAAATAGTTTCCGGCGGGCGAATTCGCTCATCTTCTTACAGCCGGATGATTGCCAGTTTTGCTCAAAACTTTTAAATTCTTCGGGGCTTAATAGCACGCCGAGCAACCGCACCCGGTTTTTATTTTTGCTGTTCATATATGCTGTTATTAAAAGTGATCGCTTTTAAAAGCAGGTGCGGATGCTCCAAAAGCGGATAGTAAATACATTAAAAGCCGGGGCTTTTCCTGGCTGGCTTCTACGACTTCGGAGTATAAGAAGCTCTTTCAAACCGGTTATTATTAAATAACCGGACATCTTGCCGGTTGCAAAAGACCAGCAACCTCAACGGCCTTCCAAAGCAGGGCCTTCCAAAGCCGTGCGTTTCCGGGCTGCCGTTATCACCTTGCAGGCCCTGCCGGAAAGGGATAACGGTCATCAGCGGCCCCTGACCGCTGTAGCAAGGGCGCATTTTCCTTAACCTATGAAAATGCTGCAAGAGTATGTCTGTTTTCTGAAGCCGTGGTGAAGCCGCATTTACGAGCATCAACCAGCAGGTGATTTTCCGAAATTAACCAGCCAATCATTCATGTCTTTATACTTGCTGTAAAGGGAACTTTCATCCCGGTATTTCGGACTTATGGAGCATGCATATTCTGTGTAATTCAGACCGGCTGTATCGCGGTCGAGAAACAGTTTTATTTCCTGATAGGACTCCATGATTGGTCGTGATTTTTCGAACAATGCGATGCCGTTAAGGATGAGAAAATCCAGTGGGAAATCCAGTCTCGGCGGATGGATATACATGAAGGATAGAAAGTCAAAAAAGCCTTCGAAAACACACAGGATATTGGAGCCGTTTTTGAAGGTGGAAATAGCCTTTGGGTGAAGGCAAATTTTACTGTATGCAGAACGGACTTCATAACCGTTCGCGTCGTTTTTAAATCCGATACCAAAGTATTTACGATCGTCTACGGTATACCATATTTCCCGGCAATATTCAGCAGCCAGGAAGGAAGGTATTTTGCGTTGCTTCAGGTAATTAAGCAGATTGTTATTTGTTAACTGTCTGATGGCTGAAATCTCAATTTTACGATCAGGATCAATGGCTATTTTGGAAGCGGACGCAGATGCCTTTGGAGCTATCGGGAGCAGGCTTTGTGCTTCGATAAAATCTTTAATGGTACACCCGTGAAAACGGATTAAAAAATGAATGATTCCGCCGCCGGTTCCCCGACCGTGATCATACCAGACATTCTTTTTTCTGTTGACCTTAAAAGATGCAGTTCTTTCGTCTGCTAAAGGGGAAAGATACCAATAATCATTTCCTGATATGCGCACCGGCTCATGCCCTTGTGATGACAGATAATCTACCAGATCGATCTGCAATACCTGATCTATATCAGGATTATTAAATCTGTTATTCATACTTCACGTTTCTTAATTCACACAGATTGTTATGATATCCAGCAGGTGCGGTTGCCGGTTGACAGCGTTATAGTCCTTTTCGCCTTCTTTTGGCTCTTCTTTTATTTATAAATTGATCAAATTCCTTTGAGGCTCTAACTCGCTCTTGGTGGTAGGAGAGGTCTTTTTTATATTGGTCACTAAGGTCGTCAGTTTTGTCACCGAATGCGGCTAATGCGCGCTCAGTAAGTAGTCTCCCTTTTACAGTATGATTGAAATAGCAGTTTACCTTATCATACCGATCAAGCACTGTTATGGCTCTTTCGAATTCATTCAGACCGGGAACAATAAGGCTGTCATTATGATCACCAAAAATATGCAGGTTATCTTTTTGGCATGTAAGGAAATCCAGTTGATTATTAAATAAATTAACTTCTCTGCCATTATTCTCCCATAATGTATACTGCAGGCTACCAGTTTTTCCATTTTCATTCGGCCCGATAATCTCATAATTACCGGTAGGATTTGGACATCCTAAACCTTTAAATTTCTTTCCATCCCTTTCACAGTTTAGTTCTACCAGAAACTGGTTCGCTATTGTTATAGGAATGTAGTTCTGTTGTAAGAATAAGATCAAGGCAGGTGTTTTAATTTCTGTCTCAATGTCGATGACATTAATGGTGCCTTTAAAGGGCCAACCCATTTCGGAAATAGTTTTTTTATCCATTGTTTTAAAAATTAACGATTTTATGCAGGGTAACAGGGCGTCCTGACATCACCAATGCATTTTATATTCCTTTGCTTTTTTTATGAGCCAGATCGCGCCGTTCTTTGTTGCCGATTTCAAGGCAGTAATCGGTGAAAGAAATATTCTTTTCATACATTTTACCGAAGTCTTTGGCTCTACCTGAAAAGAGAAGTGAGGTGCAGTTTCGCAATGCGTCACCCTGTTTGGTGTGATCAAAATAGAGATTCAGTTGCGCGTACTTTTTGATGTTGGGTAAGGCTTCCATCAATTGATCCATATTTGCGACGATAAGACTGTCGTTCGGGCCTAATTTGGAGTCTTGAAGTTTTTGAACGCTGAGGAAGTCCAACTGGTTATTAAAAAGATCGATGCGCGGCTCATGTGAATCCCGGTGAGTGAAGGAAAGCGGCCCGGTATAGCCATTGCCTGCTGGGCCGATTATTTCCCAGTTGCCCGTTGGGTTCCGGCATCCTATAGCCGGGAAATTTTTTCCATTTCTCTCACATTGCAGCTGGGCGGTAAAACGGGCTGCAATTTTTTGAGGGATGTGCATCTGTTTCAAAAACTCAACAAGTTTTTGATCCTCTATAAACGGCGTGATTCTGACGATGTTAACCAGGCCAAGCTGCCGGGCCTGCGGTAAATTTTGATTTTCTTTTTCCATACACATTAATCTTTTACACGTTGAAATCAATATCGACACGAAATTAAATAGTTAAGATGGCTTTAACCTATCCTGACTAAATTTTGATTAGGATCGGTATTGGTAAGAAAAGTAGTTTTGCTAAGGTGAAAATGAAAATGTGAAGTATGATGACAGCAAGTGAAGTAGCGAAAGTGCTGGACACGATTTTGAGTAGTCCAGGTATGAATGATGCGGTAAAAATTGACATCAAAATCTCCCGCAGGAATGTACTGGTGCTTAGCCAGCTCATTAAAAAGGGGCTTGGCGATGATCAGGGGAGCGTCCTCGGTTTAATTGACCATTTGCCGGATGATGTCGGTAAGGAAATGGAAGCGCTGGCCAATGACTGCCTTTCAAAAGCGGGGTTGGCAGAACTAAGCAGTAAATTACAGGGGCTTAGTACCAAATGAAAAAGGGAACCAAAAGGTTCCTTTTTTCATTCAGATGCCATTATGATCCCAGTGATTAGGTGCATTAACCGTCTGTCAGAAATGAGCATTGAAGTAATTTATCAGCAATAAATAAATACCGAATGCTAAAATCAGTAATCCTATAATGCGGAATATAAATTCTAATATTTTGATCAGGATGAAAGAAAAAAAGTTGCTGAACACTTGTGTACCACCCCACGAGGTACGATCAAAAATTCTTTTCCTGATCCATAGGAGAATTATAGTTCCTATAATGATGCCGATGATGCCGTATATCTGAATATGTGTGTCCATAATATCATGTATTGTAGGTGAAAATTTACCGGGGCTATGTGATTACCCGGCTTTCCATAGCTGCGCGTTTTCTTTGCTTCTTACTTTGAGGCGTATCAAAGAAAGAAGGCCGGAGCGTGGCTCCGGCTGCTTCCCCGCATCAGCTATTCTTCTTCTTCAAAAACTTCAATTTCGTCGTAACCTTCTTCTTCCTGCTCCGCCATGCGTTTCTTTTTTGCAGCCAGTGAGGTTAATTTTTTATTCATAAACTGGATGCGTTGCTTCACCCTGCTTTCCCGCTTTTCAGTAACCGCTTTCTGGTTTTTTTCTATGCTAGCCACATCTACACCAGCGCTGTCGGCCAGCTTATATAATATATGGCCGAAGAAGTCTTGCACGTTTTTGGATTGATCATTTCCGGTTACGGTAATGCGTATCAAATAACAAAATTCTGCTTCTGTTAAATCTCTCAACCTGTTGTATATTTCTTCTACAGGTATGTTTTTGAGACGATCTCTATCAGGAAACAGGAATTGCATGATAGCATCTTTTGTGTGCCAGTTCATGGCATTGATCACCAGATAGCGGGAGGCAACCATATCCGCTTCCAGCAATTCCCTATTATTATCCATTTCCGCAAAGAAGGCTAACGATTGTGTGTGTACTTCTTTCTGTACCTTCTCCCTGTCCAGTTCTTTGTTTCTGATTTCACGATCGTTGATACGCTTAACTTCTGCGTTCAGCAATTCTTCGTCAGCCGTGCCGTTTTTGATCGCAAGTTCAACGTCTTTTGCGGTAAATGTTGGGGCTTTCTCCATCTGTTTAACACGAGGAAAGAAACGATATGGTTTGATTTTGAGGCCATCATAAATGATACCATTCACTGCGTCCGTTTCCAATTTCAGACGATAATCAGCCAATTCAGATTTGTATTCGTCGAGGTCTTCGTTATATCTGACTTGTCCTGTTTCAGTCAATGTTTCACCGTCTGTGCAATCTTCGTCATCGGTATAGTAATCATTAATATCCGGCATCTTTGGTTCGCGACATTCGTTCACCTGCCAGATCGTATAAACGGGTACTTCTTCGGCTCCCAATTGTGGCAGGATCTGTTTTAGATGATCGGGCATGTGGTTGATAAAAACTAATGCTTCCGGCTTGTATTCTAAAAATGCAGCCGAGAACATCAGGAGAAAGTGCGCATCACATTTCTTTTGGAAACAGGACTTGTTAGAACATACAGCGGTATCGGCCATTTCTGGAAAAAGACTGGTAGTACAAGCTGAATTGTGCGGGCAACTATTGCAGCTGCCTGCATCTGGTATCAGCTTGTCAGCCTCTATATCAAAGGGTGCTCTGGTAAGATCACAGCGAAGCCGGTTGATCTCCCAATTAAAATCACGGATTTTGAAATTTTCATTCTGCCAGTTCTTACAGCAACTCTCAAAAAATGCCTGCTGCGCATCGTTGCTTAATGCAGATAGTTCGAATGCCTGCTGTATGGTCAGTTTATCCTCCCATAGAATATCTTTAATTTCATCGATCAAAGCAGACAAACTTTTACGCGCATAAACAAATTTTTCACTTTTACCAATACGCTGCGCAATTTCCGCTACGCTCATACCGGTTTCAATCATTTCACAGATTACTGCGGATTCATCCAGCGGGTGTTGGTTTTCCCGCTGTAAATTTTCAGACAATTGTATTTCGCGTACCTGTGTATCGTCCAGATCAACTACTTTACAGGGAATGATTTTGATACCACCAAGCCGTGCAGCCATCAGCCTGCGATGGCCCACAATTAATTCATAAAGTTCACCTTTTCTCCTTACCGTTGGTTCATGTATGAATCCTTTACTAACGAGTGATTTCGCTAATTTCTCTAAAGATTCCTGACTGTATTTTCTCCGCTTGTTCATAGGTGAAAAATCAATCAGTTCTTCATTGATGGGTTGAATTGGAGCATCTGATTTAAAGATTTGAGAAATCAAGTCGTTTGCGGGTGTAGTTGTTTCAACAGCTGCTACGGTTTTCTTAGTATTGCGATTACCTTTCATGATATTGGTGTTAATGGTGAGGAAAAATAGATGTGACAGAAGGTTGTAAGAACCTGCCATTTAAAATGGCAGGTCTTCAGTTTGTAGTGTTTCAGCTGGTTTAGTTTCAGCTGGTACGGTTTCGGAAGTTGAAGAACTCGGGTTCCTTCTGGCAGTTCCAAAGAATTTGCAATCTTTCACAAATATGTCTGCCTCACCCCGTGCAGAGCCTTGCGGATCATTCCATACCTTGAATGAAATATCCCCGTAAATTTCTACGTTGTCCGCTTTCTTCATATAGGAAGCTACCTTCGTGTCAGTGTAGTATCTGCAAGAAAAAAAAGTGGCCTGTTGTGTTACTACACCTTCGTCATTCTTAAAAGAATTGTTGACAGCAATTCGAAAGCCTACAAATGGTTTCTTGCCGCTTGGTGTGATGATCTTCGCATCTGCTACTAATGTTCCTGTGATTGTCATTTTCTTACGTTTTTAAATGAATATTTTTTTCTTTTTCTTTTTTCCTCTTATCAAACCTTTCCGGTGGATGGGGTAAAAAGACAGCAACTGAATCATGGAGTTCTGCTAACTGTTCGCCGGTAAGTCCCTCCGGGTAGCTGGACTAGAGCGTAGCGTCCAGCTATTAAGGAGGCGAACTTTTAGCAGAACGGAATAGTTTCGCTGTGCTTTTTACCCTTCCACTGGAAAGAAATAGCAGGAATAAATGGGTGTTCCAGGAGCAGTTATCAGGCAGGAAGAACAGATAGAAAAAATAAATATTCGATGAAGACTGGTTACTTTATGGGCGGGAGTGCTAATTATAGTTACGCAATGTTTCCTGCATTCAGGAAACCCAAAGACCATTTTTTTGATATAGAGAATATTCCCCTATCGACCTGACCCGTTATTCCGCAATTAGAAAAATTACGGCTGGTTTGTGTGGCGAATCATGAGCACGTAGTGCCATCAAAATAACATTTAAAACAAGCAATCTTCCCGGTTTCCCCCGCCGTGGAAAGGATGTTTATTGACCAAAAAATAAAATAATGACTGAAGGAAAAAACTTTAGCCAACAGGAGATTGCATTCATTCATTTACGTATCAGAAGTGAATTTTCATCATTTATTTATGAGAGAGTGTTAAATGGTGCTTCACCCGCAACATGCCTAAACTTTTGGGAGAAATTACTACGCCAAAACTTTTGTATTGAAGTAGTTGCTTCAAATATCAAAGCGCAAATACCAAATCGACATGATTTGATGCACCTGTTTTACGAATTATATGAGAAATGGGTAAAAGTCACCCTTCCCGAAGTGATAGACGGTGCATTGAAAACTGAGATTCAATATCGCAGTGATTCGCAAAAATCATTGCTTCCCAAAGAGCTAACGTTTGACCAGCAGGAAAGAATGGTAACCAAATATGGCAAGATGGAGCAGGGCTGCTTAACCTTTAGATTATCGAAGCATGTTGATGTTGACAGGTTAAACAAAATGCTGGAAGAAGCAGGAATGCTATATCATGATTTGATGAATATGTTCATGATGTTGGTCTTTAAAATTAATCTTGATGAATACCGTTATGATAAGTCCTTTTATACGTGGCTTGCTCCTGCCTTGATATCGAAAGTAAATTCATATTCGGATCTCGAAATGGGCAATGATGATATGACGGGTGGTTATTTTATCGCATTGAAGGGTAAGCTAATAATTCTCCGACAGATCGAAAAAATGCTACATTCTTTGCCAGGACGAAAGCCAAGCACCTGTTGGGAAAAACTGTTAGCCAAGCTGCAATTTGCATCTTTTTTTATTCCAATGTCAGCAACATTTAAAGCAATTGAATTTACAGCGATTGAGCAAAGCAATTTTTATGAGAAATATTTGCCATTTGCTGATCAAGTATTAATAAACTCAATATCCAAGACGGAATTATTAAGAATTAAATAAAATTTCATGGTTAAAGAAACAGCAATTAAATCCTTTACACCACCAACTGTAGGTGATTTATCTCCGGTAATGGTTCTTGCCGAGCGGTTTGATGACATTATCAGATCAAAGGCATTTAACGGTTCAGAAATAAGTATCTTGACTTATTTAAACTACTTACTCGAAATACCAGACCTTGAATCACTTGTTAAAAGAATAAGAGAATCACTTGGAAATGCTTCACTCAAAAACCAGTTTAATGATTGGTGCAAAGAATTGCGGATTTGTGCAATAGATCATCACGAGATCATGCAATTTATTTTCGAAAAAATCTCCTGCCGTGTTAATGAACTGATGGAAGTGCAACCGGGCTTGTTATCAGATGGGCAGCAAATTGAAGTGGTGAACAAATTATATTCACTACCGGTGATTGAAATGACGCTTAAGTTTCGGGAAAGTGACGTTTTTATGGTGCAGGATGATTTTGACGATCGTGTCGATCAAATGATAGTCCTTGCCTACGAGCTGTTGTTGGTATCCCAATACAAGGTTTCATTAGGGTCTTTTGGATACGAAAGAAATTCCTACACCCAATTAAAATTTGCATTACGAAGAGCAGTTGACTATCAAATAGAGGATTTTATTTCAAATACAGGAATAGATAACAAAGCCAACGAGGTAGTGTTTTATGGTCTAAAATGCATCATAGAACCTATTAAAGATGTAATCGTCACGCTTTTAGATATGGATAAAAAATTACTTCAAAATACGAATCTTTATGAACTGAGCCGAATGTTTCCCCATTTCTCCACAGCAATTGAAGAGTTAGATTATAGCACATCAGAAAAAGTAGCGTGTCGTACAAAATTTAGCGGCTTTTTGGAAACGTTTAAAAAGATTATCGAGTTCGATCTGATCCAAGAGTTACCAAAAATAAAAGAGATCCCTCGTTTTTAATAAGGGCTTTAATGCTTTGTTGGTGATCCCTAAAATCCTAATCACAAAATGCGAATAATTAAACTTTTACTGCTGCTGCTATGGTTTATTCTTCCGTCTGGCGAAAGCTATTCTCAGTACTACTTCTACCGTACGAAATTGGACGCGGGGTTGATACTGGGATATGATTTTTCCAGATTGAATCTGACATCCTATTCTGATATGTTCCAGAAACGCATAGGCACACCAATTCCTTATTTTCATTTCGGAGGTTATCTGAACATTCCCTGGGCAGGTAATATGGCGATTAGTACAGAATTGATGTATGCGCGTTATGGGTTAAATTATCGCTACACATCAGCCATGTACAACCTGCCCGCTGGTATCAGCTATGATTTAAATAAGGAGAGAATCCAGTATTTGATCAATAATGTTTGGGTTAGATGCAAATACGGCAAATTCGCACTTCAAGGCGGCATTAAAACTTCCTACTTATTACATTCATCGGGAACAAGAGGCAATATCACTTGGTATCGCCCTCATGATGATTTGTATCAGAAATGGAATGTTCGGTTACTGGCGGGTGCAGAATATGCCTTTTTAAATGGTGCAGTAACAATTTATTTCCATTCAGGTATTCCCATATTCTTTGACAAGAATATTTTATCCGCTAATTCGGCTTCCAATGCTTTTCCTAACAGTGATGAAATGCGGCTATTAGACTTGCAAATAGGCACGAAAGTCCGAATTGGCCGATAGTTGTGATTGATATTAATCTTAAAGTAATGAAACTAATTTTCGTAACCTTGTCCATTTTTTTCTTTGCATCCTGTAAGGTGCTATTTCCGTCACCGGCAACAATAATCAATAAAGATGTTTTTTATGTAAATGACTCGATGGCTGAAATTAATCATCCATCACGATTTGGGGGCCGCATAGATACTGCTTTCAGTGATTTGATTATTGACATCGTTTCTGCTGTAACTTATGATGATCCGATGATGCGGGATAGTTTAATAACAGCGGTGGGGAACTTTTACAACTTCGCGCTAATGGGGCATTTTCAACGGATTTTGATAAACGTTCGGAAAACAAATTATGGCCCCGTAATTAAAACCCTGATTTATATTCCCGGCAAGTTCCGGTTCAAGCTGATCCTTGATGACAATAAACGAGAAAGGCCCGATTGGGTCGAGCCTTTCTTGGGTGTGTATAATTATCATTGGCTCAAACCCCAATGGCCATCAAATGTAAAATCGGCAGCATGTTCACTCGAATCTTTTGCAATACCGGGGAACAATTCCGCAAATGGCGTAAGGTCCGAATATGATACCTGATAGCGTACATGTGCGTGGGTCTTGTCCTTTATTTCTATGCTTTTGATTTCGCTGACAACTTGCCGCGCAATGTAGACGCGGCAAGTTTTGGCCCCTTTCGCAGGGTGTTCCGCCAAATACTCTTTACTTTTTTCCGTGAGTTGAATGATGGGTTTATTGATATCATTTAGTGAATAAGGGGGGAGTTCTACATAGCCCTCAGCAGCCAGTTGAGATGACTTTAATTTTGCGTATAAAGACTCGTCGGTGAGCTGAAGATCTTCGCTAAGATTCTTATTATACTTCTTACTGAGAATCTTTTCAGCATCTCCTTTTTGCAAAGTAGGCTCACTGCAAGCGGATAAAAAAATCGCAATTACTGCTCCGAAAAACATCGTTTTTTTCATGTCATTGAATTTTGTGATTAATGGCATACTACGGTGCGGGGAAGTACACTTTAATTAAATTAACGAAAAAGACTGTAAAATATGACGTTTTCATACTTAAAAAAAACAATCATTCTTTGTTGCTGCAATACCAAAATGTACCTGTCCAGAACATTGAATACTGGTAAATTCACTTTCGAAAAGCATGAGCATACTATACACAGGTTTTTGATGTTGTTGATTACTCTGTATTTCAATATGCTCATCCCGACCTCATGCAACTCGCAATCGGTAAACGATAGCATTCAGTATTCTTTAGATAATCCCGGCGTTTACGCTTTTACAGATAGGTCTATCTATATGCCTGGAGAGGATATCAACGCATTTATTTACTTAATGAATGCATACGAATCCTCGGTTCTGAAGTATAGCTCGGTTTACGTGTGCTTGGTTGATCCATATACAGATTCTGCAATTGTTAAAGCAGATGCGCTGCTCGATGGTACTGCGGCTCAAATGACCATTCATCTTCCTCTTTCTATTCCTCCCGCTGATTATTTGCTAAAAGTGGTCACGAATGAATACGCAGAGGGTATGAAGGAAAATATCTTCCGATCATTAATTCATATTCGCACTACAAAGCAACCTCCCATTCATAGAGAACCAATTAAAGTTTACAGTGAACTCTTAGATGAAAGAAGGCAGGATACACTTCAGTGGAAAGTGCCTGCCAATTTGCACGCAGAAGTTATCCCGGTAAAATCGATATATAATACGCGAGAGTTGGCTCAGTTCAAAGTAACGTTACGAAATGCAGAAGGCAAACCGATGGAGGGTTCATTTATCGCAACCTGTGCGTTAAGCAGCCGCGTATTTCCTAACGAAGTCGATATTTGTAAGTATTATTACTATAATCAGTATCTCGAAAACTATTTGCCTATGAATTGGAATATGAATACGGCTACAGATAGTATAAGAAAATTAGGGAAAGACATCCGGTTACACAAATTTGCACCTCGACAGTATAGTAACTTTTACCCCATTACTGGAAATGTAAGACTTAATGGGAAATTGCCGCAAAAACCCTTGGTAATTACCGTCGCAGAAAATCTTTGGTCAACCAAGACTGATTCGCGAGGCAACTTTAAATTGCCTGATATAGCTATCGGGCATGGATCATCCAGTTATGTTACCGTTGTACCTTCTGAGGATCGACGTTCCAGGTATCAGGTCACAGTAACTGATCATCGGGATTCCTTGTATCAGGTCATTGCACGCACTAAGCACCGATTTGAAACGAGGTCAATCCCGGATTTAATACCGGAAGATGAATTTAGTAATCCATTTTCCTTAAGTTTCAAAGACACTCATACCACTTTAACCGAAATCCCTATAGATCAGATTGAACCTTATGCAGATAGCGGATGTGATGCGACAGTCTGCCGGGAACTAGGTGTATGGAAATGCAATTTTCCAATGCATCATTTAAAAACACCCAACATTGGGCAGACCTATAGCGATGGACAGTCTATTTTTAATTATGTCGGATGCCCTGAAGACAATTTATCGGCAGATTGGTTTAAGAAAGTACGTGCGATACCTAGCTGGATAGAATTTTATTCACCGGATTTCGGTCGCGAAACATTTCCTGCACCTCAAAAACAGGGCACATTATATTTCCATACCGGCTGGATCTGGAAAGAAACAGGCGAAGGGAAGTTCGAATTTTACACCAATGATCTGAAAGGAACATTTATTGTTTTACTGGAAGGATTCAGCAATGAGGGGCCATTTTCTGCCCAGGCAACTATAACGGTGAAATAAAAATAATTTTACCAGAAGATTGTGCTGGCCAGGGAGATCAGTAACCAACTTATGGTGGTGAGTCGTTCTCTTAATATACTCAAGGCATTGGAAACTTGCTTTTTAACGGTTCCCTCCGCTATATCCAGCGTTTCCGCTATGGTTTTGTGGGAAAGGTCTTCATATCTGCTCATTTGAAACACCGCGCGCATTTTGGGCGGCAAGGAGGCAATTTCACGCTCTATCAGCACTTGCAGTTCCTTGCCGTCAAGCGTGTGTTCAGTAACGTTACTGTAAAAATCTTCAACCTTCAGTGATGATAGATAGCTGTTCCTGCTTTTCCCCTTCCGGATCAATGAAATTACATCATTCCTTGTTGCACGCATCAGCAAATGGGGCAGCCGTGTATCTTCCCGGAGCGTTTCCATTTTTTCAAACAGCCAGCAAAAAACATCCTGAACAACATCCTTCGCCAGTTCTCTATCTTCCAGCATACGCCTCGCGTGATTGAAAACTAAAGGCCAATACCGCTTATAAGTTTCCTTAAAAGCTTGGTGATTGCCAAGGCGGAGCCTTTCAACCAATTCTTTTTCCGTTAGTAAACTATCATTAAACATGCAGGAACAGTACCAGATTACCAAATATAATAATTGTTATTAAAATCCAGGTAATTACAAATGCAACGGATGTCTAAAGAATTATGCTTTCAAAATATCGATCATTGTGCGCTTTCCCCTATCACAATGATAATACGGTTTTCTGACATTTATGTTAGCCGGATGTTAATGATCTGAATTATTTGTGAGAAATGACAAGATAGATGTTTAAACCCATAAATTTTAGGTAGAATTCTTAGCGTTTAGTCAATATCTAAATCGTTGATAATGAGATATAATTGATTTATATAATTGGAAAGATTACAACGGTTTCTTAAAACCGATATATTAATTATGGTCAGGACCTACATATCTGGAATGCCGGACTTAAAGAATTTACAATAGAGATATATAGCAGATGCTGAGAGGAAACACTCTGCTATGATATTTCAAATAAATATTCAAAGTCAAAAAGCAATTTATTCGAAGCAAAAAATATTTTGCTTTTATCTACCTCCTTAGCATTTCTCAAACGCCTTATATATAGAAACCAATCAAAAGATTGTCAATGATTGATCCGAAAGTGCAAGAACTGCTGAAACGGTACGAAGAAGGTTTGTGTACACCTGAAGAAAAAAAGGCCGTGGAAGCATGGTACAGTATTCATGCTGCGTTGCAACCTGAGCCGGTTGGCGAAGATTATCAGCAATTAGAAAAGGAACTGCAACACCGTATCCCGATGCCACCAGGTTTTGGCCACCTCGCCAGAAGATGGGCGATAGCGGCATCTGTAATAATTGGGATAGGGGTTGCCAGCTGGGTGTATTTCCATAAAGCCCCTGTAGTCCAGGAGCCGTTGGTTAACGATGTTGCCCCCGGAGGCAACCGTGCTACGCTGACCCTTTCAACAGGCAAGCGTATCGTCATAGACCAGCTTGCCAATGGTCGGATCGCTCAGGATGGCGGGGTTAGTATCAGTAAGTCTGCAAGCGGAAAGATTATTTACCATGCTGCGGGCGATCAGCCGGAGAGGGATTACAAAATGAATACTATTAGTACACCACGCGGCGGGCAGATCGAGGTGGTATTGCCGGACGGGTCATTGGCCTTTATGAATTCTGAAAGTACGCTAACATATCCGGTTCAATTTGAACCCAATGATAGAAAAGTTACTGTTACCGGAGAAGTCTACTTCGAGGTAACTAAGGACGGTCGGAGGCCATTTATCGTGGCCTCTCTATATCAAAAAATCAAAGTTCTTGGTACACATTTCAATGTGAATGCCAATAATGCTAAAGATCCTATGAAAACCACGCTGGCCGAGGGCAAGGTCGAAATTACCTTGTCCTCTACTGGCCAGAGGACAATTTTGGCACCCGGCCAGCAAGCCATTGCAGATCCCACATCTCTAAAAGTCATCCATGTTGACCCTTATGACTTCACTGCTTGGAAAGACGGCATCATCGTTTTCAAAGACACGCCACTGAAAGAAGCCATCGAGCAGATTTGCAGATGGTATGATGTAACTGCTGACGAGAGCCTGTCAGCCAGTAATGGCCTGCCGATCAACGCAGAGATTTCGCGTAAAACACCACTATCGGCTGTCTTGCATGCCCTTTCCAGTGGCACAGGCTTAAATTTTTATCTTAAAGAAAGGAGGATCTATCTGACAAAGTAACACATTCCCATTTCCAGCCAAAGACACAACAAAAAGCACCCGCATAAAAAAACCGGAATGTTGAGACCATCCCGGTAGGTGTAGTGTTTAAAAAAAATCGCATTACAGACTATTATTAAACTACTAACAACGCAAATGTATGAATAATGCTATTCATAACCATATCGCTATGCTTATTAACAGGCGATGTTCCAAGTACCACCAAAAATACAAACGGGCGTATAAATTTATTCTGACCATGAAAATTGTCATGTTTCTTTTAGCTCTATCCCTGCAAAGCTATGCCGCCGTCGTTAATGCTCAGAGCGTCAGCCTGAACTTTAAACATGCCACACTGCACGAAGTGCTTCGCTCCGTAAGGGAACAAACCGGGTACAGCTTCATTCTGAATGGTGACTTCAAATCAAAAGCAAGGCCAGTTACAATCATGCTGAAAAGCGAGTCCTTGCAGAGCGCATTAGATAAAATCTTTAAAGAACAACCCTTTACCTACATTATTGATCACCAGATCATCACTGTAGTTTCCCGTCCGGTTGTTGAAGTCCCTAAAAACCAGCCACCTCTTAAGGTGCAAGGGGTTGTAACGGATGAAGCAAACAAGCCGCTGCCGGGTGTTACTATCAAGGTGAAAGAAACAGGCGCGGCTACCATTACGAAAAGCGACGGGGCATATCATATTAATTGTGAACCAGATCAGACGCTAATCTTTAGTTTTCTTGGCTTCGAAACTAAAGAAGTACTGGTAGGGCACCGCGAAGTAGTTGACGTAACGCTCACTCCCAGCAATTTTAACCTCAACGAGACCGTCATTAAAGGATACTACAGCACGACCCGTGCTTTGAACACGGGAAACGTCACCACCATCAAATCCGATGTCCTGTCTAAAAATCCGGTCAACGACCTGCTAACCGCACTTGAAGGCCGCGTACCTGGCTTATTCATATCTCAGGTTAACGGTATGCCAGGGGGAGCGCTCACCATCAAGATGCGTGGGCAGAATAGTTTAAGAGCTGATGCTAACAACCCGCTATATATCATAGATGGGGTGCCCTTTGCCAACAACACACAATCTTACAGTAATACCCTTTCATTAGGCACCTCGGCAGGCGGGGCAAGTCAACTTAGCCCGTTTGCCAGCCTTAATATGGATGATATTGAACGAATAGAAATTTTAAAAGATGCCGATGCAACTGCTATTTACGGTTCAAGGGGGGCCAATGGCGTGATCTTAATTAGTACGAAGAAAGGCAGCGCCGGTCAGTCCAAGGTCGATTTTAACGTTTATCAGGGAGCGGGCAGAGTGTCCAATAAATTAGACCTGATGAATAGCCAGGAATACCTCAAGATGCGTAACGAGGCGATGGTGAATGATGGTGTCACTACTCCCGCAGCAACTGACTATGATCTTAATGGGAAATGGGGTGATCCAAATCAATACACCGATTGGCAGAAGGTGTTAATTGGCGGAACATCACACATCACGGATGCGCAAGGCTCTGTATCAGGAGGCAATGCACAAACACAATTTATGTTTGGCGGAGGCTACCGCAGGGAGACAACCGTATTTCCGGCCGATTACAGTGATGTAAAAGCATCAGGTCATATGAGTATCAGCCATTCCAGTGTTGACGGAAGATTCAAGAGCAATTTAAACGTCTCTTATGTTAATGACAATAACAGGTTACCCTTCCTCGATTTCACCAACTATATTCTTTACGCACCAAATACGCCCGCCATATATGATGACAATGGAAACCTAAATTATCAGAATTCAACTTTTAACAACCCACTCCGTTCCATTTATCAAAGCGCAAACAATCTCACCAAAAATTTGAATACTTCTGGTGACTTCAATTACAAGATCATCGAGGGTATGACCATTGGCGTGCGTGGCGGTTACAATATTATCAATCTAAGTTTCGACAAATTAAGCCCGTGGAAAGGCTCAAATCCAGCTACTACCGTCAATCCGGCTTTAAGGACGCATCTTTTCGGGTACAATGAACTTAAAACTTGGATATTAGAGCCTAACCTGAGTTATAGTAAAACACTGAATAACAACCGTTTTGACCTATCTATCGGGGGGACGTTTCAGCAAAATGACCAAAAAGGCATAGGTCAAATTGCTTCGGGATATAGTACCGATGCGCTGATCAGTAGCATATCATCTGCAACAACCCTGACTTTATTCTCAGACATTCAATCACAATATAAATACAACGCTTTATATGCACGACTAAGCTACAATTATGCGGATAAATACCTGATCAATTTGACAGGACGCAGGGACGGTAGTAGCAGATTTGGTCCAGGTAATCAATTCAGCAATTTCGGAGCAGTTGGTGTCGGTTATCTCTTTACCAATGAAAACTGGATCAAAGATAACTTGCCTGCCCTCAGCTTCGGAAAAATCCGTGGAAGTGTTGGCATCACAGGCAATGACCAGATACCAGATTATGGTTATTTAAGCACTTATAACGGCAATGGCACTTCCTATCAAGGTATAAGTATTCTCAATCCTACTCAACTTACCAATCCTAGTTATAGATGGGAAAAGGTGAAAAAATTAGAAGTAGGCTTAGAGGCAGGATTTTTAGACAACCGTATTCTATTAAACGTAAGCTGGTATCGTAACCGCACAGAAAATCAATTGGTTGGTTATGCCCTGCCATCAACTACCGGCTTTACCACTGTACAAGCGAACCTACCAGCCTTAATTCAAAATACCGGAACTGAAATTGAAATTACTTCTACAAACATTAAAAATAAAGATTTCAACTGGACAACTTCAGCTAATATCACAATTCCGAGGAATAAACTGATCGCTTTCGATAACCTAGCAGGTTCAAGTTATGCCAGTCGCTATGTTGTCGGACAGCCATTAGATATTCAATTGCTCTATCAATATACCGGACTTGATCCGGTGAAAAAGATATACACTTTTGAGGACCTGAATAAAAATGGCACACTCGATTATGGTGCAGACTTTAAACCTTTTTTCAAAGGACAAAGATTTTATGGCGGCGTAAATAACAACATAACATTTCACGATTTTCAGCTGGATTTCCTCGTCCAGTTTGTGAAGCAAACAGCCTATAAGCTGACCAGTGCGGCCGCTCCCGGTATCTACTTTAGAAACGGCTCCAATCAACTCGTTTCGACTGTTCCTTCTGATAGCCCTGAAAGTATTCAAAAATACACAGCTTCTTTCAGTACTCCGACTCAAACAGCAAATGCAAATTATCTCGTCAGTAACGGCGCACTTACGGATGCTTCCTATATCAGGTTGAAAAATGTGTCAATAAGCTACAAGCTACCCAAATCCCTATTAACCAAATATGGGGTTAAACAATTAAGAATTTATCTGCAAGGTCAAAACTTATTGACATTCACTAAATATAAAGGGCTAGATCCGGAAACTACTGCGTATGGAACAAGCGGTTCTGCTCTGCTAACATTACCCACGCTCAGGGTAATGACTGCAGGAATTCAACTTACGCTCTAAACACTCTCATTAATACAATCCAATGAAAAGATTCAAAATCCACATATCCATACTTTTACTTCTTCACCTCTTTTGCGGGTGTAAGAAGTTCGTCGAGCTGGATGCTCCTAAAACCCAACTGGTCACCAATAATGTTTTTGCTTCCGATGAGACGGCATCTGCTGCTTTACTAGGCATCTATGCCCAAATGGTAGATAATGATTTTACGCCGTACAAGATTGCTAATTACACTGGCCTTGCCGCTGATGAACTCATAACATATACTACCGTTAATCTGCTGGTTTATCAAAATTCATTACGTCCAAGTGATGCCGTGACAAATTCAATCTGGACTAATGCGTATAGTTTCATTTACCAGGCAAATGCTGTTTACGAAGGATGCAATAATTCAACAACTTTGAGTACGGCTGCAAAGAAGCAGATCATGGCAGAAGCTATCTTCCTGAGATCTTACTGGTATTTTTATTTAATCAATTTATACGGGGATGTACCATTATTACTCACATCTGATTACACAAAGAATGCTACCATCGGAAAAACTTCCCAAAATGATATATATAATCAAATCAGCAATGATTTAAAATCTGCGGAGAATGATCTCAGTGAGAATTATGTTGGTGCAAACAGTATTAGTACTGGTACTGAACGCATCCGTGCCAATAAATATGCTGCGGCTGCCTTATTAGCAAGGGTGTATCTGTATCAGAAGAAATACCCTGATGCAGAAGCACAAGCGACAATAGTTTTAAATAACAAAACTTTATATGATTTAGTTGATCTAACGCAAGTCTTTTTAAAGAACACCAAAGAGAACATTTTACAAATACCCAAACCATCACCAACAAATAATTTTAATACTTACGAAGGAAGCTATTTTATTTTAACCAGTAAGCCAGGCGATAACTTTATTAACTCTAGCGTTATTAGCGATCGGCTAATGTATGCTTTTGACAGTGCTGATAAAAGAAAAAGCGCTTGGGTTGGAACTTTCACTGATAATTCCGTCACCCCCAGTGTAAATTACAATTATCCTTATAAATACAAAGCGTTCAACACGGCTACGATCTCTGAATATTCGACGGTGCTAAGAGTTGGGGAACAATATCTAATAAGAGCAGAAGCACGTGCAAATCAAAGTAATTTATCAGGTGCCATTAGCGACATAGACATGATTCGAAACCGGGCAGGATTGCCGCTTATCGCAAACACCAACCCAGGTATCAACCAAACAGACCTAATTACAGCTATATTAAAAGAACGTCAGGTAGAATTATTTGCAGAATGGGGGCATCGCTGGATGGATCTTAAACGTACCGGCAACATTAACAGTGTCATGTCTGTGGTAACTCCTGCAAAAGGAGGACCTGCTTGGAATAGCAATATGCAATTATGGCCTATTCCTCAAACAGATATTGCTACTAATCCCAACCTAAAACAGAATCAAGGCTACAATTGAAGATTATGAAAAGTTTACCAATAATCGTATTTAGCTTTTTGTTTTTGAGCATTGCTACATACGGACAAGATATTCATCCTAAATATCCTACCATAGGTGACAGCTTCCCTTATTATAATTTTACTGATCTAGTTAATTATAAAACTAAATCAGCAACTACCAAAGATTTTCGTGGAAAATGGTTGATCGTTGATTTTTGGGCTACATCATGCAGTGGGTGCTTACACAGCTTTCCAAAGATGGACTCGATTGCAAAAGAATACAGGGATAAAATTCAGATCATTATGATCGGTGTAACTAAGTGGACAGCTAGAGAAGATGTTAGAAAATCAGAAAAACTTACTAAAGATATTTACGGAAGATTAGAAAAACTGCATAATTTAAACATTACGACATCTTTCGACAGTACCGCGAAATTTAGATTTGGCCTCTATGGCCTCCCTCTAATATACGTCATATCACCTAATGGGGAAATAAAGGCAAAAGTAGTCTCCATCAATCGGGAATCTCTTAATGCCATTTTAGCGGGCCGAACTCCTTACATGGAAAGAGCCTATTCACAATTCGAAACGCTTGAAAATGCAAATTATGATTATAAACTTCCCCTATTAACAAACGGTCAAAATGCAAATGGAGGAATTGATACGAGTTACATATTTCGGTCAATACTCGTAGACTACGATAATTCAATGCCTAGGTATAATGCAGTGAATCTTTCAAGAGAATTCAATTCAAGCCCAAGTTTAAATCGTATTACAGTTTTTAATCATAATTTCAACGAGTTACTAAACATTGCATTTTTTGGAAAAGATGCTTGGGAAATCTGGGATGAAGATTATGAAGAACATTGGCCTAATCCAATTTGGGAAAACTCAAAGGGGGTAAATGAAGGTTTTTTAAAATACACTTACGAATTAGAGTTTCCAAAAGAATTTGGTTCAAGAGATTACCTTATGAATTCCATGCAATCTGATTTAAAAAAATACCTTGCGCATAACATTAGGCTAGAGAAACGAAAGTTGCCAGTGTATTACCTGATAGTATCGGATTCCTTAAAACTGAAGAAGATCAAAACGAAAGATAGAAATGCCTCGAGATTTGCAAAGATGACTTTTGACGGCATACCGTTTGTAAACTATCCTTTCAGAAAGTTCTATAAACAACTTGTATTAAATATGGAGCTTAAATATCCAGTAATTGATAGTACTGGATTTCAAGAAAATATAACTTATTATTTTAAAGCCAATATGGTTGATCCTCGTGACATTGCGGAAAAACTTAATGATATTGGATTGAAGTTAATTGAAGGCAAAAAGGAAATGGAAGTAATTATAGTTGGAGATTGAATTAATATCTATCCTATATTTTTGTATTTAAGAGGGAACTCATTGTCGACTGAGTTCCCTCCTAAATTTATTTGGTTATCAACTTGGTCTTAAGGAGTTTGTGCAAGTATTATTTGAGTACAACTGTGCTCCAAAAGAATCGCCTTGTGTTCCTAAGCAACCAGTTCCTTGGACGGTACAAGTTTTGTCAGCAGTTGTTGAAACACATTGGCCCGCTGAGATATACCAATAAGCTGCCCTGTGGGTATTCTTAGTAGCAAAAGCGGAGGCACCAGCTAATAACAGAGCGGAAATGCCCATTAGGATTTTTGAATTTTTCATATTTTTTTGTTTTTGTATGTAAATGAATAAAAGCTCAAAGAATAAAGTAAAATTTCATCATCCCTCTCTCATAGGTGTGGTACAGTTTGAATTAAAATACAATTAGCTTCCAAGCGATTCTGGCTGTGTGCCAACACAACCTGTACCCGTTTGGGCACAAATCTTATTCGCGGTAGTCGTGGTGCATACATCTCCTGTTATATACCAATAGGTTGCTCTATATGTATTTTTAGTAGCAAAAGCAGAAGCACAAGCTAATAACAGAGCATAAATACCCATTAAAATTTTAGAACTTTTCATCAATATGTTTTTAGAATCAACAAATAATCAAACCTACTTAGCGCAAAGATTTTATTACTCCTTGATCGGGTTGAGACAGCAACTATCAATATAAAGTTGTCTGCCTAATGATTCACCTTGTGTTCCTAAACAGCCGTAACCAGGTTGTACACATCTTTTGTTTACTGTAACCGGCAAACAGCTATCCTCCTCATTGTGATAATAATACTGCCCCCCGTTATCTTGCCGATCTGCATCCAAATAGCCTATTATAAACGAAATAGCAGTAAACAATGTCATTATTCCTTTGGTAAATATCATAGCTTTAATTCGGTGGAAAAAGTATCTTGATAAGTCAATTAATGCTGCTATACCTCATCATTATGCATTTACTTGTTCCGTTCTTATGGTAAATCCGGGAATAGGGTAACATCCAAGCTATGAAATACTAATAGCGGAGATCACCTGAGTTATCGCGTTTATATCAGGCCGCTCGTCTACAGCATTATAGTAGCATTTACAAATTGCCTCAACCAATGGCGAAATTCCGATTTTACCGAATAACTCCGTTTGCAATTCTTCTTTGTCATCAATATGGAACCTGACCGGAGGAATGCCTGTAAACATTGCTATCATCATTCCTCCCAATGCGTAATAATCTTCTGCTGGTGAAGGCGTTTGTTTCTCTTTTTGTTCTGGTGACATAAATCCAATTGTTCCATCACCAAAAGGCGGCAAGGGATAATGCTGGCTTAAACTATAACACAGTTCCATATCGATCAGCACTAATTCGCCTCGCTTATTAATCATGAAGTTTGCCGGCGTTAGATCTCTGTGAATGTAGCCATGATCATGCAGCCGGTTTACACTTCTCAATACATCTGTCAAAACGCTGATTATAAATTGTTTTTTATCAGATGAAAGCTCCCGCCATGTCCTCTCTGCATAAATTTCCCTGAGCATCATATCCAAGGTGTCACCGGAAATACGCTCCATGACGAGATAAGTATCACCCTCGGATTCTATTAAATCAATGACCTTCGGCACACGTACAATGTACTTTAAGCGATCAAGTAAATCCCTCTGCCAGGTAAGCCTGTCCTTAACATCTCTACCTTTCATATCTGACCACATCAAATATTTGCCTTGTTTGATGATACACTTCTTTACAAGGAAAAAGTTCGTGATGTATTTTCCAGTAAAAACATTGCCTTTTCTATCTTCCTTAACAATATTCAGGATCATATACTTTCCGAACAGAACCTTTTTAAATTCATCAAACGGCTTGGGTAACGATACTTTAAATGGCCACATGTCCGGATGAAAAGGCTCCTTCCCCTGATATTCTACGTAGAGATTATCTCCAATTCCAGGAAGATCGGTAATTCGTGGTCCTTTATACAAGGATGTGATCTTTTTCAACTCTTCAGCCAATTCCGAATAACTGAAATCGTAGGGACAATAGATACTGATCACTTGCCCGAAGGTGTTATTGCCAACCTTGTCCTGTAATATGAAATTAGCCGACTCTATATCTTTTACCAGCCTAAAGGATAAGTTTTTGGAATGAATTATAGTTAAAACAGCGGGTATAAAATTTGCTAGCTGAGAAATGACAACTGAACAGTGAATGACCCAATTGCATTGTTCAGTATTGCCGTGATATATAAAGTAATCATCTTCGGAATACCCTAGCCCCATCTCTTTTACTATCAGCTCGTAATCATACTCCCGTTTTTTTTGTTTTAGGTTTTGGACCAGTTCCATTGGATACGTCTTTGAATTATGATTCCAGTGAGTGCCATTAATGTATACATCACATTAAGGATCAAATGATTATTCCATGTCAGATTTCGAATTAAACCTCCACAACTACACGGCGGTGAATCATCTGTAAATACGATGAATCCTACGTAGCAGGTGAAGATGATCATTAGTATAAATGCACCCCATAGCCCTTGCAGCCTTGTTCGTTCAAAAAATACCATAGCTGATATTCCCAATTCCAGCAAGGGCAATAGAACAGATAATATTCCAGAGAATTTGCTGATCAGCGGTGATCGTTTCAAATCCTCAACGAATATTGGGAAGATGAATACCTTGCTGAGTGCCGCATAAACAAACAAAAGAATGATTGCATAACAGATCAGTTCAATGGCATAGTTTTTTTTAATAACCGCTTTCATTATTGTAATTCTTTTATAGCATTATTCAACTGTGCTGATATCGGTTTCCCTTTGAAGATACCGGCAAGATTCTTTTTCCTGTCGTATAGTGCGATAAGCGGAGTGCCTCTCAACTTGTAAAAGCTGTAGCCGATCTGATCATAATCTTGTCCGATCACCACATTTGGATATTTGTCCATGTGATAGTAATTCTTAAAAATGGTGACCTTATTGAACGGTTCCATCGTTAAAAAGTAAAACCTAACATTCTTGAATTGATCCATTACCTGTAAAAGAGAATCGGTTGTTTGTTGGCAATCCGAACAATCCGCCTCAAAGTGGATCATGACCACCGGTGTATTATCTGGTATATTTCTGGTGCTTATAATCGTAGTACTATCTGGCAATCTGAAACTAAACTCCGGCATTCTGGCCATAGGATCTTGTTTACACCCTTCCAAAAAGCAAAGGCATAGCCAAGCCCCTATTGAGGTTATCAATCCTTTCATAAATTTGCGATGGGTTAAAATTGGGTAACAATCTTACATAAGCTGTGAATCATGGGTTACATGCAATCGTGAATACTTACAGTCAGTAAGTTACTTCAACAACACATTCCGGCAAAGAAAAAGTTGGAACCGAAATTTTCACAGACTGCTATCATCCTTCAGTCGGACTTCAAAAAACCACGGCTGTAATACATCGGCGTGACACCAAATATTTTTTTGAAAGCCCGTGCGAAACTTCCCGCCGTTTTATATCCAAGTTCCAAGGATACTTCTTTGACCTGGTGTCCTGATTCCAGCATTTTCCGTGCCGTTTGCATGCTTAGCCTTAGTCTGAACCGGTCGATAGATTCTCCATATATCAATTTAAAACCACGCCTCAACGTGCTGGATGAAATCGGATATTTCGCCAGCAGATCTTTGATTTTAAACCCCTGGATATAGTTATTCACAATAAAAAAATGTATTTCCCTGATCGCATTATCTTCAGTTTCCGGCATGGTCATTTCCCTGAGTTTTCAGTTATAGAATTGGGTAACAATAATAATTCCCGTTTTAGGGTAACTGAACGGGCACATATGGCAAAAATAAGTTAAGTCGTTCATAGGAATTTAAGAATTTTACAAGCGGTCTTCCCAGGCGCATCAGTAACCATCGGCCTTATACACCCCATCGCGCCGCAGGCGCAAAAAAAACGGGCTGCCCATCGATCGATGAACAACCCGTACATACCCCATCCTTAAAATCCCTCAAACCAGTTGGTAAACTGTGCGAAGCGTTTGCACCTGTAGTATGTGCTGCAAATCTGTATCGGTTTCCACAGAGATATAGCCAAAGGTATCCCCCAGTATAACACCGATAAAACCCAGCGCCATCAGCCTGCGCCTGTGCTGTGTGACCTCTCCGCTGACCTGAATTTTAAAATCCTTTACGGTAATATGAATACCGTTTCTTGCACCGATCTTCGGCACTAAAACTCTGTATTGTTCCGCAAAATTCAAGTGCCTGATTTCTGTTTGCAGGTCCATTTTTTGCTCTTTTAACAATTGGCCTGTAGCATGGATAAAAGATTGTTTTATCTTTTTGCTGATCCGTCCTTTCTTTTTGATGGCAGTCTGCAAATATTCTGTCTGTACTTCATCCAGTGTTTTATATTGTTTGTTTGTTGGCATAACATTAGTTTTTAAACATGATCTTGGTAAACAGGTACAATTACTACAGGATGCTTAACGACATAATCGAATATTTCCCGGATTAAATCATAGCCTTCCATGATTTCGAAAGGGAATTTATTAAAACAATAACTTAGTCCGGCCTCCCACTTATTATTGTAGCATTTTGCCAGCATAATGCCATATTCACCGTAATCAATCCAGAGCGTCATATCAAGCTGAATTTTACCCTGATAGCCGATAATTAGGAAGTTGTGATCCGTTAATCCGGCTATTTCCAATTGTTGCAGGGTTTGGTAATCCTTAAATTGTACACGGGCTAAACGATTAAACCCCATAGATATACCGGGCATCACTTTTTCAGCAAATAGAATTGAACTTAGTGGCCCGTGAATTTTCCCGTTCTCTATCTTTATAAGATTCTGTATAGTGAATGAATATTCCATTTTAATTCTTTTTAATTCAACGATTATCGCGTTCTTTCATTGGCTTTAATCTTTCTCGACGCTCGTAAATGTTTCGAAAGATCTCTAATATTTCCATTTTTTGCAGGCGGTTGTCAATTGGTAGAATTGAACGATACATATGTGTTAGAAACATCTCTTCATAGCCACTTTCAGCTCCCCAATAACTGCCTACCGGATAATAATGGTAATGATCATATATATACATATAGAGTCTCAATGCATCTTCATCTTCCTCCTGCCGCCCGACTACCAAAACTTCATTGCGGAATGAAGATTTTTCTTGCCAATTAGTGAACTGGAATAGTTCGCGTTTATAAAATGACAGTCTAAAGAATCTATTAAATATGAACTGATGATATTTATATCTCTCAATTGCAGCCGACATGATCCGTTCCTCGAAACTCTCAGGTTCGCCTGCTGCATGCAGGTTTTTTATTGTGAAATTGTAGTTCATAATATGCTGCTATACTTTGTGTGCGGCTTTGCTCCCGCATTATGAGACGTTATAAATCTGCATCGAATAAGATTTACACTAATTGTGTAAATCTTGGTAGCTGTTTAAAAATGTGCCGCATATCATCACAAATAAGTGCGATTTGATCACGGAGGCGTGATCACTTTGCCACGCGGCTGAGGCTAACAGAAAATTGAGAATGACGTCAGGAGCTGCCATTCCTTTGTAACGGTCGTGGATCGAATACATATGATCCATATATTGGAGGTAGTGGGCAGGTAATCCCTGTATTTTGGGCCATTCATTTCTGATCTGTGCAGCGATAACAGAAGGATTCTGTGATATAGACATGATACAAGTTTTGCAGGTTGGATAATAGCGCCCTGCAGATCGCAGGGCGCAGAAGGAATTAAGCGCGGATTTTTGTATTAATCTCTACGATTTTCGTTTCACACTCCATGTTGAGGGCTTCAACGACCTTTGTAATTAAATATGGGTTGGATATGGCGAACGTATCGCCCTTATCATCTTTGATCGTTATTACACACCCACGGTAATATCTATCTGAGGTTTCGAAGTTTTCTTCTTCTTCGGTTTGTTTAAATGTAAAAGCATTGAGTTTGCCGATAATGTCCTGTACGGCTTCACGTTGTTTTAACAGTTTGGCTTTCCCTTCGAAATATTTAATTTTCTTTTGCAGTTCTTCAAATGTTTCCTCTGGTGAATCCTTTGTTTCTTCGGTAATTGAAGCAGGGGGTACCACCGGTTCTTTAGATGGGATTTCAACAGTGATTTTTTCCTTTTGATCTTTGGTCTGATCAATGTTAGTTTCTAAAGATGATGTTTCTTTACCCTGAACGTTTGGCTGCGCCTTGTCGTTGTTTGAACCTGTAACGGTTTTTGTTGATTGATTCTTTGCCATTTTTCAAAATTTTAATTTTTTAAAAATTGATTTGAAACTTTCTTTTCCCTGAGCCAATGCGGCTTTCCCTCTAATGGGGAGAAAGGATAGCAAAATGTATATGAGGGGCTTTCAGTTGTGTATAAGTCCCGGAGGGTGGCTGGACGGAACAGGCGTAGCCCTGTCCAGCCATTATGCCACAACTGATACCTGGCCCCGAAATATTTTCGCTTACCCTTTCCCCCATATTGGAGGAAAGGCGACTTAGGGAAGAAAGGATGGCATTAACCTGCATTTAGAACGGCATCGGATAAAAGTTCACTTATGATATGCATTATACAGCATTCAAATATTTGCATGTTACCTTTAGCAGTTCATTGCAATAGAAATTTTAAAATATCGAAGAGGACTAACAAAATATTACTCTTGGGGAAAATCTATGTGCTATATGACAAATTCTATTGTTTTTAAAATCATGCCTTATCAGGCTGCAAAAGAGCTGCTTTTTGTTGCTTATATAAAGGATGTGTCAAGTGCCGTAGTAAATGAATTTCATTTATGTGGTAATGTATTAGAGGCAAAGATGACTCCTGTAGAAGGCGATGAAAGTAATGAGAACACGAATAAAATGTGGGACGTAAATGTAACCAGCTATTCGATTTATCAAACGACCCTCAATGAATGGTTCGAATCTTTTTTTGAATATAGGTCAAATACGGATTGCTAAGACGGACTTTTGCTGTCAACAAACTCCCAGGACGTAGCTAAACGCTACGTCCAATAATAAAGGAAGTGGTAATCTGAACCCTAGATCCTCGTGTTTATGTCCAGCCTATGACCCCCGCGTGAAATATATAAATTCCACTATGCGGCACATCGGTTACCGCAATACACTTCCCACCGCAGTATAAAGCCGCGAGAATTGAGCATTATTAATTAACCGATTGCAATAATTTGTTAACCAATGTGGTACAAAAAGTTGTCCATATTAGTCATTTGAGTATTCAGGTATTAGATGTGTGGTATCTAAAATACCCAGGTGGGTGTGGATACACTTTTTTAAATGCACGAGAAAAACTACCGGAAGTACTATACCCAAGCGATAAAGCCAGGACTTTAACTTGTAGCCCTTTATTCAATTGCTCTTTGGCATATCCCATGCGCGTTTGCAGGTGAAACTGATAAAGCGTAAGGTTATACTTTTTCTTAAACCCGATTTTAAGTTTCGTTTTACTGATAACATTCGCATAAATCAGCATAAGCTCATTGAGATCGTTATGTCGTTCAGGTTCTGATGTTAACAGGGCATGAACCTCCATAATGATCATCGCTTCATTAGTCGTAAAATTCATAATAATCGTTTAGGTCAATTAGCAATGGAGTAGGCTTCACGGCCTCTTTTTATATAGATTCAGCTTTAGCCTTTCTGCATAAAATGGGAAAATAATGGCAATTGATTTAGTCAGAATTATTCTGCAGGACAGCTGAATTTATCCATATAACGTGTCAGAAACTTTTTGGTTTAATCAATGAGCAATGTTTAAACGAATATGATAAAATATTAAAAATTTAAAACATATACACTTAAAAATACATTAAACGTTGATAATAAATTACTTAGAAACCAATTGTAAAAAAAATCTTTAAAGGGGGACGCGGTTACAGATTTATCCGCGCGAAATAAAACCATTATGCTATGACGAACTACGCGTTTGAATGGGTGGAGCATTTGATCAATTATGAGTTAAACCCAGTTACATTACAGAACTTTCCAATGCCAGATGAGAATTCCACCCAGTTAATTGAGAAAATCCGTTTGGAGAAACTTCGTACGCAGCAATCTTTGCTAGAACTATTTTTTGAGCAACCGGAGCATAAAAAGACAAAGGAGCTAATCCGAAAGTATCACGATGAGCTGATTATACTATTCAACAGGATTTATCAGATTAGGACGCATGAGATGTCTGTTCGTGCAGGTGTGACTGATATTCAATATCATGTTTTAAATACCCTTCGGGAATTAACAGAATGGTTTGAGTTTAGGTATAAAAAATACCTTACGCCGGAACAACGTTATCCGGTTACGAAACTGTTAATGATCCGGGAGGAAATAATGGAAAACCGACTTCCAATTATGGAAATGCTCCGGGCAACAGGCAATAGCGACATGGCCATAGAAGTTTTGATTGCTCCACTGGATGCTTTTGTTGAAAAAATAGATAGTGGAGGCATCATTACCCTGCATGAAGCGGAATATCATCAGGAACTGGTGAGGGATATTCTACGCTCGCAGGGGAGTCACAACGTTAATTCTGACTGCCCGCCACTACATGAATTACTGGTCTACTGGAATCTGAATACGAAACAGTGTATTACCTATTTTACCAAGGGGCTTGAATCAGCTATAGCGGCTTTTCAAACCAATGAAGAGAAACTGGATTTCCTTCATGTGGAGCGCAAGCATGTAGCGACAATGGTAGAATTGCCCAATTTTATTTATGACCCTCGTTACCCCTCTATCAAAAGCTACTTTTTAGAATATCTGGAAAATGAGATAAAATACCTCGATCATAAACTGGCGGGATTTACAGTTGCTCTGGCTGAGCCAACAGCCGAGCCTGAAAAGGACCCCGATGATCTGCTGGTGCCTACGCCCAAGGCTATTATTTCACTATCGGTGGACCAGATCGGTATCTTATTGCGTGGTTTAAAAAAAGTAGGCTTCTTCATGAGTAAATCCATGAATGACATATACCGCTCTATCATACCGGCCATATCTACCCAGGAACGAAGTGATATTTCTATTGAGAGCGTTAAGTCGAAGGCATATGCCGCAGAGCATCGTGACATCGATATTGTGATCGCTTTTTTGACGAAATTGATACAGGCTATCCGGGAAATTTATGATCTGTAGCTGCCGTTATCTAATTATTTTCAATTTTTTTTAGCTCAAAAGTACTTGTAAATCAATTATTTACAAGGGTATGCGCCGGGGTATTTACCCCGGCGTATACTTTATAGCGGTTTCCAATCGCCCTTACTTTGTGTCAACGAAATCAAATTAAAGTATTGTTAATCAAAATGAAATTGAAATGTTGGCACATCTGAGTTGGGGAACTTACATAGGGATTATGTTATGCCTCTTACTGGTCTACTACGGATTTATACTCCTTAAGTATTTTTCATTTGAAATTAAACGTGTATTATCCGGAAAACGGCCTCCTTCCGGGGAGAATCCGAAAAATGATCCGGCAGAAAAAAGTGAATACACTTATGAAATGCAGAGCGACCCTATCGCTGCAAGTGTACAGGAGTTACTGCCACAGATCAGAGACAGGATTCAGGTGATTGCCACCGGTCAGTACGACAAAACAGAACGCTTCTATTTGTTAAAAGACCTGATCGCAGGATATTCAGATATAAAATCATCAGCATTCAGAATTCCGGTTCAGGAATACATTCAATCTGAATGCGTAAAGCAGGATGTTGCACGCCTCGACATGGATGAGGTAGAGCAGTTGTGGATGAGTTGAGGCTGCAGCATCCATCCGCCGCCTTCCCCGTGAACGGGGAAGGGCCAGGCGGGTGTTATCTCCCGCGACTATTTCCATAAAAATATTAAACAGGTTGCACACCATTTTAGGGTTAGTGAAACAGTGAATGAGGCAGTCGGTGTGCACCTGTTTATAATTTCTTAGAATTCCTTTCCCTTTTTAAAATAATTTACCTCCCGGCCCTGCACATTGCTGTAGAGCGAGATAGTGACGAGATGGGTGTTTGGCGCTCGCGAGGTTTATAACAGCTCAAACTCCCGGAGTGGTGCGGCTCCGGGGGCACGAGCATGTTGAAAGAGAAATAATGTTTCAGTGAGTTAGAAAAATGAGGTATATGAAAAAAAACATGATTTCCGTAAAAAAAATCAGGCAGGCGGTTGCGCTGCTGGTGTTCACAACATTAAGTGAAATGACTGCATTTGCGCAGGATGGCAAAGCAGGGATTCAAAAAGCCAACGATCAGGTGCGGGGTTATTTCGATACAGGAACTGACCTGATGTACGCCGTGGGCGCAGTTTTGGGTTTGATAGGTGCTGTAAAAGTCTATCAGAAATGGAATGCGGGAGAACCCGATACGTCAAAGGTTGCTGCCAGTTGGTTTGGCAGCTGTATCTTTCTCGTAATTGTTGCCACTGTCATTAAAAGTTTCTTTGGAATTCAATAGCCATGAAGAGGTTAATGATTGAACAGTTCTGGATGCGCTTACAGCAGGAGAACCCTGAATTATGTAACGACCTGCAGCATGATTATCCTTCAATATGGTTTATTCAACAGCAAATTGACGGTGTGTTGATCACCATCGAAACCCTACAACGCGCTGGAATTCAGGATGCTGAAATATGTACTGAGCGCCTGAATGAACTGATTGAAGAACTCAGCCCAGCCAGATTCCTTTTTGTAAAGAAAATCTTCGAATCAACATTACGCGATGATTTACCTGCATTCAAAGAAACGGGTTTGTTAAACTCCGTCATACTGCATATCGTCGTTGCCTGCAAGCCGGTCTTCCGGCATTACGGTTTCCAAAATCAGGGTAGCGATGATAAGAATCTGGCTTATGCGATCGGGTTGATGGTGAAGTTCTTTCTTGAAGATTTTGACAAATTCTTAAAACATTAAAGCTATGGTGCAGAGCGCCATAGCTTTTTTAAAATCAAATTTTCACAATGGCTAATAGCGTGTATGTGGTTAATAAAGGAATTAACCGCCCTATAGAATTTAAGGGTTTGAAGGCACAATATATCTGGTATGTGGCTTTTAGCATGCTGGGATTACTCATTTTCTATGCAATCCTCTTTATCGCCGGGGTTAATCAGTATCTCGCTTTAGTGATTGTTCTGATGGCTGGCGGCTTTGCTTTAATGAAAATTTATGGCCTTAGCAACAAGTATGGTGAGCACGGCATGATGAAGGTAATGGCAAGACGGTCGGTGCCGAAAGTTATTGTGGCGCGCAGCAGAAAAATCTTTATAAATGGTCTGAAGGGTAAAATTAAAATTGGCAAGTAACAGAAAAAGCAAACCTTAACGCCAAAAAATAAAAACGGCTGCCGATACTACCGCGTAAAACACTAATAAAAGAAGAAGGCATTTGAATCGACGTGGATTCTAAGCTGTCAGATTAACCTTGCAGCGATCGATGAATTATTGATTACAGCCATCAGGCAAAATTAAAGTGAGAGAGAAATGGAGAAAGTACTGGATAAAATTTTGCCTGTCATGGGCGTGGAGAACGACTGTATCCTGAGTAAACAGGGCGATATAACAGTCGCATTTAGAGTCACCCTTCCTGAAATATTTACGCTTGGGAATGATGATTACGAAAACATACATCAGACCTGGAACAAGGCACTTCGTGTGTTGCCGAAACATACGGTATTACATAAGCAGGACTGGTTTACAGAAAACGTATACAAACCGGAAAATGATGATAACGAAAAGAGCTTTTTGCGTAAATGCGCAGACAAGCATTTTAGCGGACGGCGTTTTCTCGACCATCGTTGCTATTTATACCTGACCAAAAAACCTACAGGAAGAAGGCCGTCCAGCAGTGTTTTATCCAACCTGATCCGCAGTTCCCTTGTTCCGGAGCAGACCATCAATCCTGCGTTGTTCCATGACTTTATGGATAGTTGCGGACAATTCAGGCAAATCCTGCAGGACTGCGGGCTATTATCTTTAGAACAGCTTACCAACGATGAACTGACCAGTGATCAGGGCCGCCCGGGTGTCATTGAAGAATATTGTTTTTTAGCCGATAGCCGTGATTCCACCATTGTTAAAGATATTGCTTTCGATGACCAGATCAGGATCGGAGAAAAATTCGTACAGATTTATACGTTAGGCGATGTGGACGATGTGCCGGCCATGTGCGGGTCAAGGATCAACTATGAGAAATATAGCACAGACCGGACAAAATTCAGCATCGGTTTTGCCAGTGCTATCGGCCAATTACTGCCCTGTAATCATATCTATAATCAGTATATCTTCATAGAAGATGGTCAGAAAACGATTCAACAACTGGAAAAGAAAAGGTTGCGCCTGCAATCTTTGGCTGGCTATAGCCGTGAAAACGCAATCTCACGGGATGCTGTAAATGACTTTCTAAACGAAGCCATTTCTGAGCAGCGGTTGCCCGTCCGCGCTCACTACAACGTGGTGGTTTGGACAACAGAGAAAGCTGAACTTAAGGATTTAAAAAACAAAGTAAGCGCTGCTCTGGCTCAGATGGATGCGGGAGCAAAATTGGAGACAATAGGCGCAGCGCAAATTTTTTGGGCAGGGATACCGGGAAACGCTGCGGATTTCCCGATGAATGATACTTTTCAAACATTTGCTGCTCAGGCATCCTGTTTTTTGAATAATGAGGGTGCCCCGCTCAGCGTACCCGAAAATGAAGGCATCAGGTTCTCTGATCGATTAACCAACAGGCCGGTTTTTGTTGATCCGTTTGACCGTCCCCGCAAGTTAGGTATCAGCAGCAATATGGGTGTGCTGTGTTGTGGCACCTCTGGTGGAGGTAAGTCAATGACCCTTAACCATATCCTGCAAACCATGTATGACCAGGGTGCGCATGTGGTCATTGTAGATATTGGTGGTTCCTATCAGGCGTTGTGTGAATTGGTTGGCGGATACTATTTTACCTATACTGAAAAAAATCCGATAAAATTTAACCCGTTCTATCTGCCGGACGGGCAAATTTTAGATACAGAAAAGAAAGAAAGTCTCAAAACATTGCTCGTCTCCTTATGGAAACAGGACAATGAAAATTTCAACCGAAGTGAATACGTTGCCTTATCAAATGCCTTGCAACTGTATTACAACTATTTACAGCAAAACCCTGAAATCTTTCCGTCTTTCAATAGCTTTTATGACTATCTGAAAAATCGGTATACGGCAATTCTTCGCAGTCATAATGTCCGCGATAAGGACTTCGATATTGACAACTTCCTTTACGTATTGCGGCCCTATTATGCCGGGGGCGAATTCGATTATCTGTTGAATGCAACGGAGAATCTTAACCTATTGGATCAGCCTTTTATTGTCGTAGAAATGGACAATATTAAAGATCACGGAATTTTGTTTGGAGTCGTTACGCTGATTCTGATGGAGATGTTCATCAGTAAGATGAGAAAGCTGCGCGGTGTCCGGAAAGTGTTGTGCATTGATGAAGCGTGGAAAGCCATTGCCAAATCAGGGATGGCTGAATTTTTAAAATATGCGTTCAAAACCATCAGGAAATTTAATGGCGTGCCTATCGTGATCACGCAGGAACTGGATGATCTGGTTAACAGTCCGATCATCAAGGATGCGATTATTAACAATGCGGATATCAAGATCCTGATGGATATGCGCAAATTCCTTCACAAGTTCGATAAGCTGCAGGAGACATTGGGCTTATCTGAAAAAGCGAAAACCATGCTGCTTTCGGTAAATAAGGATGACCGGGAGATTTTCATAGATATCGGAGGACAAGTTCAGCAGGTTTACCGGAACGAACTCTGTGCCGAAGAGTATCTGGCATTTACCACAGAAGGAAAAGAACGTGTCAAGGTACTGGACTATGCCCAAAAGCACGGTAGTATGGAGAAGGGCATTACAGCTTTAAGTGAAGAAATGAAAAGAAAAAAAAGTGGGGTATGAAAAAGCTATTGATAACATTGCTCCTGACTGTTGCGATTATTATTGTTCCAACACAGAGAAGTCACGCCATTGTATGGGTGGTGGTGAAAGCCGCGATTAAGAAAGTCATCATCGCCATTGATCTTGGCATACAGCGGCAACAAAATAAGGTCATCTGGCTTCAGAATGCACAAAAAACGTTGGAGAACTATATGAGCAAACTGAAGCTGGATGAGATCTCCGACTGGTCAGAAAAGCAGAAGGCCCAGTATCAGAAGTACTTCGATGAACTTCGGCAAGTGAAATTACTCATTAGTTATTATCAGCGTATTAAAGATATAACGCAGAAGGAAACACGCATTATCAATGAATATAAACACGCTTGGAATCTGATCAAAAATGACAGTCATTTCACTGCAAAAGAATTGGACTACATGGAAAAGGTTTATAATGGTATCCTGAACGAGACAGTGAAAAATATCGACCAGTTAGCTATGGTCATCAATTCCATGCAGACACAGATGGCGGATGAAAAGCGGTTGGAAATCATTGACAAAACATCTGATAAGGTTGATGAGAATTATATGGATCTGCTCTTATTTAACCGTCAGAATGCGATGCTCAGTTTGCAGCGTGCATCAGATGAAGCAGATATTGCCCGCGTCAAATTTATTTACGGACTCCAATAAATTTAAGCAGTTATGAAAAGAATAGTATTAATGATCTGCATTCTTGCAGTTTATAGATTGTCCTATGGTCAAAATGCGGTAACCAGCTTTTTCTCTCAAAAGAAGACACAGCGGAAATATCTTGCAGAGCAGATCGCGGCATTGAAGGTTTATAAAGGCTATCTCGAAAAGGGATATAATATTGCCAAGACCGGTTTGAACACCATTAGTGATTTTAAGAACGGAGAGTTTAACCTGCACAAAGTATTCTTTAATTCTTTAAAAGAAGTCAACCCAGCCGTGAAAAAATATGCGGGCGTTGCCGATATCATTGCCATGCAGGCGGATATCCTGAAACTCTATAAATCAACAGCTGAGTATCTGAAAACCGGCACTTCGTTCCAGGCCAGTGAGGTTGACTACATCGGTCGTGTATTCACCAGGGTATTAAACGATTGTTCGCGCACCATTGATGAACTCATTGACCTGGTAACGGATGGTTCCCTGCAAATGAGCGATGACGAGCGGCTGGCAAAAATAGACCAGCTGAAAGTAAACATGGGTGATGATTATGATTTCGCAGGTTCCTTCTATAAGGATATCCGGGGTTTAGGTGATTCCAGGCAGAAAGAAAGCAGAGAAATTGATACACTTAAAACGTGGTATTAAAAGTGAAGATTATGAAAGCATTATTCGCCTTTTTATTTGGGATTGTGGTGTGGCTGGTTACTTATCAGAAATCCTATGCGCAAGCAAATGAGTTAGCTCAGTTGGCTTTGAATATAGAGAAGTTAGCACAGTTTAAGCAAATACTGACTGATTTGAAAAAGGGATACGAAATTGTCTCAAGCGGTTACGGTACTATTAAAGATATCTCAGAGGGTAATTTCAATATTCACAAAGTTTTTTTAGATGGTCTGATGGAAGTTAGCCCTGCCGTAAAAAAATACTATAAGATCGCACAGATAGCAGATTACCAGATTGAACTGGCCAAGCAATACAAGGCAGCTTATAAAAAATTTGCTGCATCCAATCAGTTTTCGTCAAAGGAAATAAACTATATCTCTGCTGTTTATAAAAACCTGATCGATAAAAGTCTTGAAAATCTGGATGAGTTAATTAACGTCACAACCGCTGGTAAACTCCGTATGTCCGATGCTGATCGTATTAAGGCCATCGACCGCATTTATGACGAGATGGAGGACAAATTAACCTTTCTGAAAGAATTTAATCAGGATACCAATCTGATGTTGCTGGGCAGGCTAAAGGAAAGTCACGAAGTGACAGAACTGAAAAGAATTCACGGAATCAATTAGTTAGAATAACAAATCAAATAAAGCATGAAAAAGTTGAGTATGACGGGTGTGGTTGGTATCACGTTGTTATTGATCAGCCACGCTGCGCGGGCTGACGGAGTTGCTGACGGAATATCGCAAATGCAACCGGTATTAGATAATCTGTATGATGAAATGATGCCGCTTTGCAGTCAGCTCATTTCAGTTAGTCGTGGTATTGCGGGTTTTGCTGCCTTGTTTTATATCGGAAGTCGTGTTTGGCGGCATTTGGCAAATGCTGAACCGATAGATTTTTATCCTTTGTTTCGTCCGTTCTGTCTTGGATTCTGCATTAGTTTCTTTCCGTTGGTTTTAGATATGATCAATGGTCTGCTGAAACCTACAGTTACAGCGACCGCCGCAATGGTCGAAGGCTCCAACAAATCCATTGCGATTCTACTGAAAATGAAAGCTGAAGCCATCAAAGAAACAGATCCATATAAGATGTATGTGGGGCAGAACGGAGAGGGAGACAAACAACGATGGCTCAAGTTTTTGCATGGTCTGCCCAATGATGCAGCGGATGTTGACGAAGGAATGATCGAAGGAATCGGTACGGACATCTCGTTTGCAATGGCAAAAGCCGGTTATCGCTTTAGGAACAATGTAAAGGAATGGATGAGCGAAATTTTGAATGTATTATTCCAGGCTGCGGCACTTTGTATCAATACGATCAGAACTTTTCAGATGGTGGTGCTCTCCATTCTTGGTCCACTGGTTTTTGGCCTCGCTGTCTTCGATGGCTTTCAGCATACGCTTACAGGTTGGCTGGCTAAATATCTGAATATCTTTTTGTGGTTGCCTGTATGCAACATCTTTGGTGCCATCATCGGCAAGCTGCAGGAGCAGATGCTAAAGTTAGACTTAAGCCAGATCGGCAGTACCGGCGATACTTTTTTTAGTGCATCAGATACGGGATACCTGATATTCATGATCATCGGAATCGTAGGATATTTTACTGTTCCGACTGTGGCCGGTCTGGTTGTGAATGTTGGTCAAAGCGGGGCATTGGTGGAAAAAATGACCACTATGGTTCAAAGCGCCGGAAGTGCTGGTGCCGGGAATGTTATGGCCGGAGTAAGAGGAATGGCAAATGCAGGACAGCACATCCAGGAAGGTATGTCCGGTAATCCGGAACATAGCGGCAAAGGTGTATCCGGTGCATTAGGTCGCGCGGCAGGCGGTGCGGGAGCTTATATGCATGATAAACTTTCCGGGAAAGAAAACAGCTGATTGTGAAATTGAAATTGAGGCAACATGTTTAAACAAGCAAAAAATTTAGATCAGGCGTTCAAAGCTATTCGCCTGTTTACCATCATCATTGTAATTGCATTTACTGTGGTATGTGGTCTTGTTATCTACAAATCTTACGGGGTGGTTATGAAAGAACAAAACAGAGTCTACGTACTCATTAACGGCAAAGCATTGGAAGCCTATGCTTCTGACCGCAAAGATAACATACCTGCTGAAGCAAAGGATCATGTAAAGACTTTTCACCAGTTGTTTTTTACGTTAACCCCCGATGAGAAGGCGATCACTGCCAATATTTCTAAAGCGCTGTATTTAGCTGATATCAGCGCAAAGGAACAATACGACAACCTAAAAGAACAGAATTATTTTTCTGGCATCGTTGCAGCGAACGTCTATCAAACCATTGATGTAGACAGTGTGCAGTTAGATTTGGATCAATATCCCTACCATTTCAAATGCTTTGCCACACAACATCTGTCACGGTCAACGAGTAAGGTTGATCGTTCTCTCATTACAGAAGGGTTTCTTAGAAATATCAGCAGGTCAGAAAACAACTCGCACGGATTCCTGATCGAACGCTGGAAGACCATTGAAAACAAAGATCAGAACATTCAAAAACGTTAAAATGATTTTCAGAAAAAAAACAAAAATGCGTAGCCCTACGGGCTGGGCTAAGGATCGCGCCGTGACTAAAATTGCCGGGTTCATTCTTCTATCTCAAAGAAATTGGGCGAATTGGATAGGTAACAAATTCAGCAAAATGCCCCTTAAACGTGTCCGGATGATAGCAATCGTATTGGGACTGATGCTTGCTGCGGTTAGCCTGCATACGCTCTATCAGGGTATTGCGGGGAAGGAGACCAGTATGTCAACAGTCAGCTCAAAAACGGTTTCTGTACCAATTGTCATTATGCCCAGAGAAACTTTAGCTGCATCAGATTCAGCGTTGTGCAGACAAATCGGTGAGATTGACAACTTCCTGGATACCCTGAATAAAACTGAATCAGGGCGCAGGCACTTAGCGCAAATCATCGAGTTGCATCCGGGCATTCTGGACAGTTTAAAGGCAATGAAAAAATTATACGGACTTAAATAAAAATGGAAAATGGAAAAGTTGAAAGTTGTTGAAAAGCAACCACATTCGGAAAAGTTCCTGCGGGAAAGAAAAATGCGGATTGTAATGCCGCTATTGGTCCTGCCATTCGTGACGCTCATTTTTTGGGCATTGGGCGGAGGTAAAGGTGACGGAAAAGCAATAGTTAAATCCGATAATGGCGGCCTGATATCCAGTTTGCCGGAAGCGGGACGTTTCCAGGACAGTACCTATGATAAGATGCAGTTCTATGAGCAGGCGCAGAAAGATTCGGTTGACCGCATTAGGCTGATGGATAAAGACCCCTATTATGCCAATCTAAATGATGATCCATTGCGTTCCGGTCAGTTTACCGCAAATGAGAATGACACGATAAAAACCGATCACAGTACCCCATCCACGTCACGCCTATCTGTTGCTGATCAAAACGAAAAACGGATCAGGGAAAAACTGGCGGCATTAGATCATGCAGTAAATGCAACCCCAAAGTCTCATGATGATATCACATCATCTTTAAATAAGGGTAGAACCATATCATCTGTTAATTCAAGTGATATTGACAGATTGGAAAATATGATTTCCAGTGTTCAAGGCGGGCAAACCGGACCTGACTCTGAAATGCAGCAGATTCAGGATGTGCTTGGTAAGATACTGGATATTCAGCATCCTGAACGGGTGCAGGATAGATTACAGCAAGCCTCGCAAAGGAATCAAGGTCAGGTCTTTGCTGTGTCCACGGCGTATAGTGATCCGTTCACAACGTTAGATAGTAATAAACTCTCCGCCGCATTCAGTGCTAACGGGTTCTTTGGATTTGAAGAAGATATTGCTAACGACCTGGCTTCCCCAACGGCAAACAGCATTCCGGCGGTGATCAGTGACGATCAGATACTGGTTACCGGTGCTTTTGTCAAATTGCGATTGACCTCAGATGTTTTTATCAACGGGCAGATGATCCCGAAGAATACATTTCTATTCGGTCAGTCTAATGTTAACGGGGAGCGGCTGAATATTTCTATCACGTCTATTCGCTATCAGAATAACATTTTCCCTGTAAAATTGAGCGTTTACGATATCGACGGTTTGGCCGGGCTTTATATCCCCGGCGCGATCTCGCGTGATGTTGCAAAGGAATCCGGTGACAGAGCTATTCAATCGCTGGGCTTATCTTCCCTTGATCCTTCTGTTTCCGCTCAGGCCATGAGTGCCGGGATAGATGCTGCGAAAAGTTTACTGAGTAAAAAGGTAAAGCTGGTGAAGGTTGCTGTAAAATCGAACTATCAGGTATTTCTTAAAGACGAAAATCAAAAAAATAAATAATCATTTTTAAAATTTAGTACAATGAAAAGAGTTTGTGTAGTAACGGCAGCGGTGTGGATGATGCTGTTTTCATTTAGATTGATGGCGCAAGAGCCAATGGTTTTAAGGCATAATATACCGGATCAGATTTATGTTACGGTAAATAAAACGACCAGTATTCTTTTTTCAGCTGCCGTAAAGAGTGTTGACCGTGGCAGCAAAGATATTCTATTACAAAAGGCAAAAGGCACTGAGAATGTACTACAGGTGAAAGCATCCAAAACAGGCTTCCCTTCAACTAATTTAACGGTGATTACCAGTGACGGGGCTGTTTATGCATTTACTATATCCTATGATCCCGATCCGCGTATTTTGGACATTCAGATTCCTGCTGACCGGAACAGTTCTAAAGGTGCAGTGATCTTTACTGCACAGAAAGATAACGAAGCGAAATTCAGTGACTTCGCCTGGCAACTTGTTTCGAAAAAAAGCAAACTGAATCGCCCGAGGGATGCTCACGATTTAGTCAGTTTGAAATTAGCCGGTTTATATGTCAAAGATGACGCTTTTTATTTCCAGTTTGTTCTGAACAACAATTCAAACATCAGCTATGATTTAGAACAATTCAGGTTTTTTATTGCAGATAAAAAAAGATCAAAGCGCACAGCTTCACAGGAAATTGAAATGCTGCCGCTCAGCATTGCCGGAAATTCGAAAAGTATCAATAGCCGTAGCTCACAGACCGTAGTTTTTGTGTTAAATAAGTTTACGCTTGCCCAACAGAAATATCTGCATGTACAAATGACTGAGCAGAATGGCGGGCGGAATCTTGATCTAAAGATCCTCAACCGGCACTTGAATAGAGCATCGGTTTTATAATGTGTATTTAATTGAATTATTAACGTGAAAGTGATTTGCGATGGCGATAAAGAACGTTGAATACATCCTAAAGGATGTTATTAGGGGAAGTGGATTTCCCAACAGGATTGAAGATCCTTTGAGGCAGGCATTAGTGACTGCAGATCAAAAGGGCGAAAACGCACTAAAATATCCTTTTTCTGACATTAAAGACGGCAACGCTGTAGTGACAACACTGGATTTCAAACGGGGCACTAAAAATCCGGAAGTCTGGTTTTATGATGGTTTCAAAGAATCTGTAAAGATTGCTCCGCAAAACTTTGTAAAGGATCTGGTTTCAAATAATCAAAACGAGCTTAAGTTCACCTATGATGAAGCCTATCAAATGATCACGAACGGTTGGGTCTATAAGCGTGGTTTACATAACAAGGCAGGAGAACCGTATAATACATGGGCAGGGGCCATTGTTAATGAGCATAATCAGACCGAGGTAAAAACTTATCACGATAAGTATGGATACAAGCAGGAAGATAGTTTGAAACGGCTGCCAGTTGTTGATTACCGGCCAGAGGATACATTAAAGGTGTACGACAGAGATGAAAAAAAAGTCAAGGAAGTTCCAATGACACTCGATTTAGCTTATACCGAGATGGAAAAAGGCCGGAGTGCCAATCTGCGAGTGGTCTTCGTTGAAGAAGTCGATAACAAGCCTATCGCAAGGGAAATCTTAGTGTCCGGCAACGCATACCCACCAGCCAGAAGCCATAATGTTTATGCCGAAGGCGTCAGTGTGGGAAAAGACCTGGAAGAAAATTTTAAACAGTTTAGCGCCAAGTACCCTGAGTTGTACAAAGATTTGATCTATCCGCTTGCTCCTGTATTGCAGGAAAAGAAGGAATCCGGTGTGGAGTTGTCTGCCAGTCAACAGGTGAGTTCTAATCAGAAATCGTTATCTGGTGGTGCAGCCTCGCCCAGCGCTCAGCATCTAAACAGCGACCAGAAAAAGCCGCCAGAAGAAGCGCCATTAACTGCCGGATTGCAGGCAGGTTCAGACCTAAAACAGCACCCGGTCGTTTCGGAGAACAAAATTGGTAAAGGCGGAAAAAAGAACAATCCACCTTCAGAAAATGAAAAACCGCAAAAATCCGGGAAAAATAATAAGCAAGGGGTGAATTCCCCAAGTGAAAAACCTGCCGGTAGGTCCAGAAGCAGGAAGGTTGGAATGTAACGGTGACTTCCCCCTTAATTATTCAAGGGGGAAGTTCTTTAAATTTTGCAAACATGGATAGGGTTTTAGACGATATAATGAAATGGAATGAGCATGAGAAAACTCTCCGATCCTTATATCCTGATCAAAAGAAAAAGATTGCCAGCGAGAAACTTACTTTCTATGAGGAACTTAGCGCAAAATACAATAAGCTACCGTTGAGTGATTTCGAAAAATCTACCTTTAAATCTGCCGATCTTGACAGAAGAAAGTTGATAAAAGATATTTATCCGTGGCCTTTGAATATTGTGCGAAATCTGCTGACTCCACAGTTGCAGAAAATGATAGACCAGAAGAATGAACTGAGGGATCAAAATAATTTCAAAGATGTCAGGAATGAATTGACCAGGTTGAATTTGGGTGACTATATCAAAGATCTGCCACGTCATTATAATAAGAATTCCGAAGCGGTTACTGTTCCCATTGGAGTTTACACTAATGAGCTGAATTACATCGAGATTGAAGTTAAGTTTAAGAAAGATCAGCTGCAAAAATTTCATTTGGAGGCGTTAAACGTATCCATTAAGAATCCAAATGGAAAAGTAATAGGCAGCCGTGACTTTATTGATGTTGCTAAAACTGACAGATTATTCACAGTATTGGAAATGGGTAATCTAGTCATAGGAAGGCCGATTGGCCGGGATGAGTATTCTGAGGGAAAGATCCAGACCTCCTACTTTGTTTTAGACCCCAATGACCGTGATATAGATCAGAATCGAAAGCTGAAAGAACATCAGCCTACACCTGCATTCAATATCGAAGATATCATTGCTAAAATCGACTTTAAAGATAAGAATGTACCCGGTTTCCGGAAGAACATCGCCTGCGATATAAAATCCGGCAATCTTGTAAACGCGGAGGTGATGGTCAACGGTGAATCTAAGCCATTTACCATGGTGCTGAATTTGCAACGTAAAGACATCATTTTCATTGACAAAAGCGGGGAGAAATTTACCAGCGAAGACGTGAAAAACGGCAAATCCAAGGACCAGGCAGAGCGTGTTGTTAAGAATCCAAAAACCAAGATTACCCAATCGGTTAATAACAGTAAAAAAAATGGGATCAAGCTGGAGAAGGATGGGCCTGCACCTATCAATAATCGCAAAACAAAGGCAAAGGGTATCTAAGACATTTTTTAAAAAATGCCGTGATGGATGAATTAAAAATATTGGCCGATTTCTTTTTAGCGGCTCAAAATGATCCCCGAATAGGGGTGAATCATTTAGGGGTTTTCGCCAGTCTGTACCAATATTGGCGTAACCTTAATTTTCCAGTACCATTAAAGTTGTTTTCCTATGAAGCAAAGCAACTAACCAAAGTTTTGTCTAACGCCAGTTATTATCGGTACATTAAAGATTTGCATTGTTGCGGATATATCAACTATATCCCCTCATTTAAGCGTACAGAGCCTAGCAGCTTATATTTTAATATCATAAATCAAAGTGAAAATGGAAAATGTGGTAACGGAAAACGATTTAAAGCATTTCAGGCTCCAACTGCTGAATGATATACGTCAGATTGTTGATGAGAAACTGAATACGATGGCTTCACCATTAATGAGTGATTGGATAAAAGCTGGAAGAGCCAGAAAATTATTAGACATGTCGCCCGGCAGTTTACAGAACCTTCGCATCTCCGGCAAGATTCGGTTTAAGAAGGTTCGTGGCTCGTATTACTATAACCTGAAAGATATAAATAATTTATTCAAGTAAAATGGCCGGGGATATAGAAAAGCTCATGATGTATATTGGTACATTGAGCCGTGACGAAAGGATAAAACCTAAACATATTACGATCTTTTTAACGCTGGTTTATATAGGCTTGTTACAAAATTCAGGAGACCAGATTAGAATAACCAGGCGCGTGGTTATGGAGACAGCACATATCAAAGGCATACCGACTTACCATAAATACATCAACGATCTTCAGAGTTTCGGCTATATTGATTACCAGCCGTCTTATCATCCTGCAGAAGGCAGCAGGGTAACTATTAAATTATAGGATAGAATAACAAAAGGGGAACCCCCTTTTGTTATTCTATTTGGTCAGATTCCAATACACGGTTTTTGACGGCCGGTGTAAACGTCTTCCGGATCGCACGGGTGAAAGACAGTTCTTTACCATCCAGGATCGTTTTGAGTTTGTTCATGCTGGTTTTGATGTAATCTTTTTCTAATCTCAGGTATTTTTCAGTCTGTTTCACTGATTTATGCCCCAGCATCTTTGATATAACCTTAATTTCAACACCATTATTAAGACACAAAGATGCGAAAGTGCGGCGGGCCGTATGGGTGGTAAGCCTTTTGGAAATCCGCGGTCCTGCGGCAATTTCCTTTAAATATAAGTTATAATTGGAATTGGCAACAACGGGGAGTAGTAATCCCTTTTGCTGGCGTCTCGGATGGGTGGCATATCTTTCTATTATGCTCAGGGCATCATCGAATAAGGGGATATCAGCTTTACGCTTGGTTTTTGTACGGTCCTGAATGATCCACCAACTGCCCGTTTCGTCCACTTCTATATCGGACATACTTAGCTTTTCAACATCTGCAAAGGCCAGGCCGGTCATGCTTGAGAATAGAAAAACATCACGAACACGATCCAGCCGTTCAAATTCATAATTGTGATTAACGATCTGGTATAGTTCTCCCTCGTTGAGCGCATCATGCTCAACTTCATCAAGGTGCATTTCAAACTCAGCAAACGGATTGGATAATATGTACTTCTTTTTAACACCTCTCAGCACGATCTTCTTCATGTTTGAGATATATTTACAGGCCGTATTATTACAACATGATCTTTCAGACATAAGATAGAAATAAAAATCATTGACAAAATCATAATTTAAATCAGCCAATAGGATATCATCTTTATCATATTTCCATTTGAGATAATTTTGGGTATGCATATAAGCGGTATCATATCTTTCGCGTGTCCCGTCAGCGGCTTTCTCTTTTTCAACCAGTATCTTTAATTGATCATTATGCTTTTTAAATTCTTCCAGCAGGTAGTGTTTAGGAGTGTCCCGCCCCTTCACATAGTCAATTAAAATCTCGGCAGTTACCTGCTTGTCGCTTGAGATTAAATCTGTACGTTTCTTTTCAATTTTAGCTTCCAGAGTGGTCAGGAAGGAGTTCAAGGTTTGGGAAAGTTCATCTTTGCCTACGCTACGGCCTAATTGCTGATGCCATAGCTTATGGGCGCATTTTCGCTGAATAGATGCTTCTTTGGGAATGCCGTCTACCGTAATACGGATGTAAACGGAACGTGGCTGGCCGGAATCCTTTTTAGGGGCCTTTAAAAAAAACAGGACTGCAAAACTTTCACTCAACATAATTCTACATTTTAAAGGTTGATAAATGTCGAATTATTGGTCATCTCAATCAAGATGTTAAGTTAATGAACATGTTGATATACAAATACTTACTATGAAATCGTGGCACCTTTTTTTGACTTTGCAAGGTGCCACGATTTACGCTATTTTTTTTTGGCGTTTTTGAAAGATTTGGTAGCTTTTTTGGGGGAAACAAAAAAGCCTGCCATCTTTCGATAGCAGGCTGGTAAAGCACTTTATTGAAAATGTGTTAATTATAACACGGTTTTCATTATAAGTTTTATAATCTGAGCGGAGAAAGAGGGATTCGAACCCCCGGACCTGTTACAGTCAACGGTTTTCAAGACCGCCGCATTCGACCGCTCTGCCATTTCTCCGGTGCAAAAGTAGGAAACTGGAACAATTTTCAAAAAAAAATTTTCAAGTCCACCCTCATCCCCCACTAAAATCCAACCGTAGTCTGCATTTGCAAAGAAAAAAAACCTATTTTTAAGAACTAAAATGTTTACCCGGACGACTTAAAACATGCTAATTAAGAAATTCTTCCTGTACCACCTGTTGGTGCTGGCTCTTATGAAAACTGCTACAGCGCAAACCTGTACCTCCATCGGCCAGACCCCCTCCACCGCCTTCCCGGTTTGTGGTACAAAATCTTTTATTCAGCAATCCGTCCCCGTCTGTGTCACCCACGAAATTCCCGGACCAAATTGTAACGTGCCCGGCGATGGTACCCACACAGACGTCAATCCTTACTGGTATAAATTCACCTGCTATACTTCCGGTACCCTGGGTTTTACCATCACCCCCAATACATTATCCGACGACTACGACTGGCAGATCTTCGACATCACCAACAAAACACCTGATGCTGTTTTTACTGATAAGTCATTGTATGTCTGTATGAACTGGTCAGGCGAAGGCGGTAAAACCGGCGCTTCTTCTGCCGGCACCTCCCTGGATGTATGTGGTGGCTATGGCCAGCCACTTTTCAGTAAGATGCCCACCATCACCAAAGGACATAACTACCTGTTACTAATCAGTCACTTCGACGGCGATTCGCAAAGCGGGTACAGCCTTTCCTTCGATGGCGGTACTGCAGATATTACAGATCCGACTGTTCCGAAATTGCAGTCAGCGACCTACCGCTGTCTCAATAATACCATCAAGGTGGCCCTCACCAAAAAGGTCAATTGTACGACACTCGCTGCAGATGGCAGCGACTTTACTTTCGTGACCACAGGCGGTTACCAGGTAACCGGCGCTTCCAGCACACAGTGTAGTAACGGGTTCGATCTGGATACTATCACGCTCACCCTCAATACCACACTACCTCCCGGAGATTATATCATTGCTGCACAGGCAGGTACAGATGGCAATACACTGGCGAATACCTGTGGCAACCCGGTACCTGTAGGTGATACGTTGCATTTCCATATTGGTACGCCATCAGTGATCACCACCGTTTCGGATGTAACTACCAGCTGTGCTCCTGACCAGTTAAAAGTAGGACTATCCTCCCCGGTACGATGTGGATCTATCGCGGCCGATGGTAGCGACTTCACCATAAGCGGGCCCACAACAGTGAGTATTACAGCCGCTTATGGCCTTTGTGACAGTGATAACCTGACGGATACAATCGTGTTGCAACTCTCCCGCCCTATCTATACAAAGGGTAATTATAGCGTCACTATCAAAAACGGCAGTGACGGCAACACCTTGTTAGGAGAATGTGGCCAGTCAGTACTATATCCTCAAACCACTGTTTTTCATACGGCCGATACAGTAAATGCGACTTTCTCCTACAGTAGAAATATCAATTGTAAGATCAGTACCATTGATTTTTTGCATGATGGCGACCACGATGTAAACAGCTGGCTATGGACTTTTGAAGATAGTTCCACCGCTACCACACAGGAAGTGGTGAAAGTATATAATTCCTTTGGCGTCAAAACCGCACAACTGATTGTGTCCAATGGCGTATGTACAGATACCGCATTTGTCAGCATCAGCTTTGAAAAAACACTGGGGGCCTATTTCACAGTAGATCCAGGACCATACTGTCCTTTGGATGTAGTGATAGCGAAAGACAGTAGTTATGGCAATATCATCCGTTACTACTGGGATTATGGCAATGGGGTAACCAGCGTAAGTCCAACTGCAGAGCCACAGCAATACTTCCCGACCAGCCGGGAACAGCAATACCTGATCCGGTTAATTGTGGAGGACGAACTCCATTGCAAGGACACCGCCGATCATTACATTACAGCTGTAACGAGTTGTTATATAGATGTTCCGAATGCATTTTCTCCCAATAATGATGGAGTGAATGATTATCTTTATCCACTGAACGCATACAAAGCGATAGACCTATATTTTGCTGTATATAACCGTGTAGGACAACTGGTATTTGAGACCACCGACTGGACCAAACGGTGGGACGGAAATGTAAAGGGACAACCTGCCGATATTGGCACTTATGTGTGGATGCTCAGGTACACAGTAAAGGATTCCGGAAAGAAGATTTTTAGAAAAGGGACAGCCACCCTGATAAGATAACCTAAATTAATATTTACGATGAAGAGCCCTTGTTTGCTGCTGGCAGCACTATGCCTGACTGTGTCAGCTGCAGCCCAGACAATTTGCATTGCCCATGTGAACATGATAGATGTGAAAAAGAATGTGACTCTGCCCGACCAGACCATTATAATTACCAAGGATCGCATTGTCGCCACCGGCCCTGCAAATAAAGTAAAAGCCCCCGCTGATGCCACCGTCATTGATGGTACAGGCAAGTATATCATGCCGGGGATGACGGATGCACATATTCACTACTTTCAGAGTGGAAGTTTGTATACACGCCCCGATGCAATCAACCTGACGAATTATCATCCTTATCAAAAAGACCAGGATTATGTAAAAGCAAACCTGAGCGACCTCATGGCGAGATACCTGGCTTGTGGGATTACGTCTGTCATTGATGTAGGTGGTCCCATGGCTAATTTTGAAATCAGGGATAGAGCAAATAGCGATTCTGCAGCGCCGACAACGTGGGTGACGGGTCCTTTGGTTTCTACCTACCTGCCGCAGAGACTGGATGAAAAAGATCCGCCGATTGTGAGAGTGACTTCTCCGGAAGAAGCGAAGAGGCAGGTGCAAAAAGAGCTGCCTTATAAACCGGATTTTATCAAGATATGGTATATCGTCTATCCAGGACATAAAGCAGATAGTACTTTGCCGATTGTGAAGGCTGCTATAGCGGAAAGTCATGCCAGCGGACTGAAAGTAGCTGTGCATGCTACACAGTACGAAACGGCTAAACTCGCAGTAGAGGCGGGTGCCGACATTCTTGTGCATAGTGTGGATGATGCTGTTATGGATGCGGGCATGCTAAAGATGCTGAAGGATAAACATATCCTGTATATTCCGACACTGAGAGTGATGGATGGATATTACAGAGCCATGATACAACGACAGCCATTTACTACACATGAACTGGCCTATAGTGATCCTTTTATGCTGGGTACACTGACTGATTTACTGCATATGCCTGAGGCATATGATTATAAAGCAGCGCGTGGGTTTATTCATGTACCCAACAAAGCAGATACGATCATGGCGACTAATTTGAAACTTGCCCAGGAGGCAGGTGTACTGGTGGCGGCAGGTACGGATGCGGGAAATATTGGTACTATGCATGCCAGTTCTTTTCTGGAAGATTTGTTGGCCATGCAAAAGGCGGGTCTGAGTAATGCTGAGATTATTAAGGATGCGACATTGAATGCCGCGATCGGTTTTGGGAAGGAGAAAGATTATGGGAGTATAGAAAAAGGGAAAATCGCTGATCTGATCTTGTTGGAGAAGGATCCGTTACACGATCTGAATGTGTTGGGGAATGTGTCGATGACTATTCATAATGGAAAGATCTTTACTAAAGAAAAATTATTGCCGGTGACACCGGAGATACTCGCACAGCAACAATTGAATGCGTATAATGCAGGGAACCTGGAAGCATTTCTGGCGCCTTATAGTGATAGTGTGAAGATCTATGATCAGGCAAGTGGGAAATTGTTACTGGAAGGTAAAGAGGCAATGAGGAGGAGTTATGGGCCGCTTTTTAAAGCAGCACCGGAATTGCATTGTCAGGTGGTGAAGAGGATAGTGTCAGGGAATACTGTGGTGGATGAAGAGCGGGTAACAGGGATGAAGGATAAGGCACTGACGGCGGTAGTGATTTATACTATTGATCATAATAAAATAGTGAAAGTTGCGATGGCACTGTAGGATTGTTGCAGTGGGTTGGGGTAAATTGATTGCTTTATTACCATCAAAATAACATGTATGAAAAAGCAACAAGCGAAAAAGCTGAACCTGCAGAAGATTAAAATTGCAAATCTGAATGTGAGTAAAGGTGAGAAAAATGTAGCGCCGACTACTACGGTTTGGTTGAGTTTGAGGAATCTTTGCTGAGTGATTTACTGAAAGAAAAATTTAGTGAGGTTGGCTGAAAGGCTAGCCTCATTTTTTTTGTAAATGAAGGAAAAAGCTAAAACGGATTAATATTCGGATAAGAAAAATGGATGGACAATTATTATTATAATCGGAAAACAAACGATATTTGATACCTAAATGGAAAAGCCCGTCATCCTTGGACAGATAGCACGGGCATTTTCCTATTTCTAAACCGCTGGGCCGAAGCCTGGCTTAAAGTTTTTATATGGTTATACGAAGAAAAAAACTCTCTCCTAAACTATGGGAGTTTCTATTCCTCTCTTTAAAGCTGGTACCAATTATTTATGATTTGATTCATAATCATCATTGGTAAAAATTGCCTGAGCAATCAGGCAAAACGATCTCGCTTCGCTTAAAGCAAAGATAAGTATCTAAATAACAAAATGACATTTTCATTCTCACATTAATTGTGAAAATATTAAAGCGATAATATCACCCCATGATATGAGACTGCAATTATCATTTTGATTATTTTAGCACGACATTCTGTAAGCACATGATGTGCTTTTAAAATTACAACACACCAAAAGTATGTCTGAAATTTCAGACAACCAAATATATGTCTAAAATTTCAGACTACTTATTGGCCTTTTTAAACTTCACAGCCCAAATTAAATGGACAACAACGAAGATCTAAGAAACAAAGAGGAGCTACAAAAGCTTGTAGATAAGGTGAAAGAAAAGTATAACGAAAAGGGAATAAAAATTAACCAGGAAGAAATAGCTAATATATTAGGTTATCGCAGAACTTATTTATCTAATTTACTGGGAACACATGGAAAAGTTACTGAGCTCCATATAGCGTGGTTTATATACAGATTCAAAGAAGAATTAAAAGAAGAAGAAAATAAAATCAAAGATTCGATGATGATCAAAATAGTTGAAAAACTTACACCAGAACAAATAGAAGAATTGCTAAACGGGGGATTTAATAATCCTGAAGCAACCATAGAATTTCAAAAATTATTAAATGAAGTTGCAAAAAAGAAATCAGAATAGCTGCAGAAATTATACAACTTTTTAGAATGATATTAATCTCCTCTTCGGGGGAGATTAATATTACATCAACTCCAACTCCTCACCTGTCAAATCATAAAACAAATTCTGCAACTGATGCACATACACCATTGACCTCCCATACGGCACCAGTCCTGCCGGTGACTCTGCCAGCATTTGAAAAGAATACCCCTCATCCCGAATATAAACACTATCCTTGTGCGTATACCGATAAGAATATACGTTGATATCCTCCCCATACTCCCTCTCCCCCCTCACAAAACCCAACGCATTCAACTGATCCACCTCCAACTTTATCGGATTCACTTTTGCCAATGGCAACTTGCTTTTCGGCAGACAGGAATTATAGACATACCCCTCCAATATACCTTCTATTTTGAAAGTAGTTTCATTCATATACAAATCATAGTAATAAACTAAATTCCCCACACGGATGTCTGTATCTGCTATCATTTACAAATCTTTGTTATGCAAGTATAGGTATTTTGTCTATTTTGACGGCCTACTAATTTTAATTATTGATGCCCACTATCAGAACAATAGAACAACGAGACAATAGCGCGCTCGCTAAAATAATCAGGGACATCTTCATTGAATTCGACGCACCTTTGATCGGAACAGTTTATGACGATCCGAATACAGACAGATTGTATGAAGTTTTCCAACACCCCGGATGTATTTATTATTTAGCAGAAGAAAATGGAGAAGTATTAGGAGGTTGTGGATTGTATCCTACAGATGGATTGCCGGATAAATGTGCGGAACTCGTGAAGTTTTATCTTTCCCCTGCTGCACGCGGAAAAGGATTAGGGAAAATATTAATGGAACAGGCTATTGCCGCGGCACCAGGATTGGGATATAAGCAGATCTATCTGGAAACCTTTGATCAGCTGGCGACTGCAGTGGGGATGTATGAGAAAGCAGGATTTAGAACACTGGAAAAACCGATGGGAAATTCAGGACATTATAATACCACCCTGTGGATGATAATGGACGTGAAATAAACAAACTGGTTTTGCCATAAATGGCAAAACCAGTTTACTTTGAAGGACGTTTCTTTGTATCCGGCACAGTATATTTCTTTTCAGGAGTCAGCGACCACTCCGCCTCAAACCGCCCACGCACGTTCTCCACCTCACCATCACTCATATCCAACAGCACCGTCTGCGGCAACAGACTTCCATCAATAATATTCACGCCACAAATATGTAAAGTCTCCTTTACCCGCTGTGAATCAGGAATACCTTTACCCCTGTATTGTAATATATAGTTTGCCATAACAATGAATTATTTTTCTTCTGTCAACATACCTTTTCCCTCATAATTCGCACCAAATCCCATAGATTGAATCTTTGTTGAAAGGTATTTCAGCATCTCATCGGCCCTTGCGGAAGCTCTTGGCAAAGCCAAAATATCAGGCGCATCTGCCAATAACCGCGCTGCCATACCTACCGCCGCCGGACAGGCCATGCTCGTACCATCCATGATCGCATACAAATCATCCGGAAAGGTAGATATAATTCCAACCCCAGGAGCAGTCAGATCAGTTTCCGCACCTATATTGGAAAAGTCTGCTATAAAGTTAGCCTTATCTGTACCATAAGGTGACTTTACAATCCCTGTTTGTACCGTATTTTTTGGAAAAGTATTTTTACGCCCCATTGCAGACACCGCTACCGACAGACTGTAATTGGCAGGAAAACTCACCGGTCCCCTATCATCATTGCCATTGGCACAAAAACACAATATCCCGGCATTGTAAGCCTGCTTAATATAACTACTAATCCCTTCATCCGTTTCTGATTCACCCAGGCTCATGTTGATGATATCACATTCATCCTGTATCGCCTGCGCCAACCCTTTCATAATGTAAAAATTAGACGCATCGGAATTTTTAGGGAACACCCTGTAGCTATAAATTTCTACGCCGGCAGCCAGTCCATGTACACCGCCATAGGCACTTACAATGCCCGCTACGTGAGTACCATGCCCTTCGCCATTATCTTTATAATCAGTAGTATCTTCATTCGCCACACAATTCAGACCGCCACTTACCACCAGGTCTTTATGCGGCCCTACACCCGTATCAATAATACCGATGCGAAGCTTCTGTGTAATTTTTGGCCACTGTGGTGTGTCGTAAAAATGACGTAAGGAGTCGGTGTAACCGGGATCTATTTTCTGCAGTTTGATTGCGAGACTGGTGGCAGAAAAACCCGTTTTGTAATATCCCCAGTACGTATGTTCCGGATACACATAAATCCGCTCTATATTCTTGCTGGACAAGGTCAGAGAGAGCTTCCCCTTTGCATTGGTATTCCCGGAATCTCCCGTTCTGTTTTCAAAATCAGTAAATGCAACAATGAAAATACCAGCCAGGGGGGTACCGTCTATATCCGTAACCGTCAGATCCAGTTTTTTAGTGGTCTTCGTTTTCTTTGCCTTCTGTTGAATAGATTCACGGAATACCAGTGCTTTCTTATAAAATTTCTCTTTAATAATACGCAGACCCGGATAGGAGAAACGAAAATCAGCCAGTTCCTCCTGACTAAGTTGTACGAGCTTGGCACCGTTGTCCTGGATAGAGTCGAGGACTTTCACAGGAATTCTCTTTGCAGATTTTTCAGGCCCACGGGTTTTCAGGCTAACGGCCTCCATGCTTACTGCAGGTTCTAACACAGCTGTCAGGAAGTTTTCAACTTTAGGATTCGTGTCGGCAGTGGTTTCAGTATCTGTGACGGGCAGCAGGATGTAGTTACCAGTCTTTGATTTGCTCTTTGCCATAACAGGTAGTTTTTTGAGTAAATGGAATTCTTCTAATGGTATAAAAAGTTAACAATATGAATGTACTAAAGATATAGCTAATCGTATTTACTACCGTACGTAACAGATATGATTAGCGGGGCGTGAATTGGCCTGCGGCGGGCAAAGTGCGAATGGCGCTCTGTTTCGGAATCTAATAAAATATCGTTAATCTTTTAATGGCTGATAATTGAGAAAACCGGGGACCCGGAAACAACATTTCCCGATGGAGTAAATAACGATATTTCGTACCAATTTTAACAATATAACGATATATCGTTAATTTCTAAACCGGCATATTTTCATAAACAATTGGTTTACAATCATATTTAGTTAGGCACAGGATATGACACTTTCTGGCAAAACACAGCTATCATGAAATATCCTGAATATTTTCCTTTGGTGGAATTTAAACAGAAGGAAGCTGATCTTCCTTTTGAAATCCATCCCTTCCGGTGGGATGATGAATCTCTCAGAGCACATAACGCCCTTCCTCACCGTCAGAACTTTATTGAGATCATCTGGGTAACGAAAGGTCACAGCACGCTGATAGTAGATTTGCAGAAGTATGAGATGCCCGCTAATAGTGTATACTGTGTTACTTCCGGACAAATCCATCAGCTGGTTGGGAATGAACATACTGAGGGCTACATTTATCAGTTCACGGAAGACTTCCTGTATATGGGGGAGCATGAGTTTGATCTAATGTATCATTCGGGGTTGTTTCAGGCGTTTTCGCGATCGGCAGGCATAGTCGTTGATAGCGAGATAGCGGTGGAAATGAAAGAGATTACATTGAAGATGATGCGGGAGGCGGATAATTTGTATTTATTACGAACGGAGTTGATGCGGAGGTACCTGAAGATCTTTTTGATTTATTTGACAAGACAACTAAGAGGAACTTTGCAGACGACGATCCAGACAAGGAATATTGAACTGGTGGAGAAGTTTAAGAATATGGTGGAGGCGATGTTTAAGAGTAAGAAGAAGGTGGCGGATTTTGCGAGAGGGCTGTCGGTGACGCCGAATTATCTGAATGAGATTGTGAAGAAGATTACGGGGTATCCGGCAAGTCATCATATCAGGCAAAGGATCGTGTTGGAGGCGAAGCGACAAGCAGCGTATTCAGATGTGTGTATGAAGGAGGTGGCGTGGAATCTGGGGTTTTCTGATATTGCGCATTTTAGTAAGTTTTTTAAGAATTCGACTGGGACAAATTTTTCTGATTTTAAGAAGGAGTGCCTGGTATTTGCTTCTACAACACCGGAAAATTAGTTCCCAAAAAATCGCTTTTACCTTCGGCAAAAGCGATTTTTTTGGGCGTAGTGGCCTGGGGCCGGCTTTTAAAGGTTATCATTTTATGAAGCCCATTATTTTTTGAATGCTTTGATGATCTCTTTACGCTTTGCAGCATCAGGCAGAGAGTTATCCCAGAACCATACCATCATGCTCTTTGTGAGGAAACGGCCGGTGGCATATTTATTTTAAGATTCTGTTTCGAAGTTAGTATCTGTCATTAACAGGAATACAGCGGCTTTGTTCACTCGTTTGATTTGTTTCACTTATAGCTATTTATGTTGTAACAATTCCTGCAAAGCTATGCCTGTATTGGGTGGGAGTCAACTGATAAATACTGTTTTCCCTTGTACATTTCACTGTGTTGAAAATAACCATTATACGTACAGCGCCTTCGATAATTTGTACAACAGTTGCGATAATCCGGCAATTGGTTATGGATTTGGTTGCCACTAGCTTTGATCCAATATTATCTCCAGGAAAATCAGGTATCCACGTTACTGTTTAACCGCTTCAGCATTTAGTTTAAGCATTATTTTAAAAAATATTAAGAATGAATACTTCATATAGAATAGCGCGGCTGATAGATGCTGAAGAACTCACCATAATGTCGATGGAACTATACACCGAAATAAGCAGTCGCAAAGACTTTACGGAGAATAAGATTGTGGCTACCCTACGTTTCTATGAGCAGCATAGTAATATGGGTGAAGTATTGATGATTGAATGTGATGGTGGACTGGCGGGGTACTCGGTAATCTTTCGGTTTTGGAGTCAGGAATATGGTGGGTTGATGGTGGGGGTGGATGAATTATATATCAAAAAAAAATACCGCAGATTGGGGACGGCGAAGCAATTCATCGATCTGTTAATAGCTAGTGAACGTATGCATCCCCAATTTGCGGGTATTGAGCTGGAAGCGCATTATAGTAATACACTTGCACTTAAATTATTCGCTTCTCTTGGTATTCCTAAGAATGAAAACTCTTTTTATATAAAGCTGCTCAAGGAGTAATTCCATAATACATACAAATTTATAAGACCAAAGCGTCTGTTCAGCATTAACCTTCCTCCACAAGCTACATGGTCGGATGCTGCTCTACCAATGTCCATGATTGTGAACGAACATCTTTTTTCTTTGCAGCTAATACAATGTTCTCCTCCCCCTGTGTAATGTATAACTCCGTTCCCTTTACCCGAATCAGGTAACTATTCTTTTCTGCAGGCAGAAATTCATACTGCTGGTTCGCAATAGGTTGCTCTTCCAGAAATGCTCCTTTTGGTTGTAATGTTTTACCAGAAAAAAGATTCTTTAGCTGGTAGGTCTGACCTTCTACATTATTGAAATCCCAGGTTACACATTTCCAGTTGACCGGAGAGTATGGAACAATGGGGGTACCATTGGCTGTATTCGCATCTTTGATACGGAGTACCATGCCGGAGGCTACGTTCTTTATGGCATATGTGCCATGGATGGTCTGAGCAAAGGTGTTGACAGTGGCTATGATGAGCGCCAGTGTACAGAATAAGCTTTTCATGCTGGTTGGATTTTTCTATATCAAATATATAAAAAAAGGCAGCGCCATACGGGGAATATGGCGCTGCGGGTTAACAACAACTTATCTACCTATTACAACTGTTATTTTTTTTATTCTATATAAATCTGATTCTATCTATTTCCGATCTTATTCACATCAGATCTAAATCTGACTCCATCTACTTCCGGTCCTATTCAATTCTGATCATTTCTTCTTCCGACCCCATCTAATCAGATCTTAATCTTTCTTCGCTTCTTAATTCCATCCGCCACCCAGGCTTCTGTACAATTCCACACCAGCACTCAGTTGCTGACGGGTAATGTCTGCCTGTGTCAGCTCAGCCTGTAAAAAATTCCCCTGTGCAGTGATCACTTCCAGGTAGTTAGCCATACCGCTGCGGAATAGTAATTGTGCTTGACGGGTAGCCAATTGTGTAGTTTCCACCTGTTGGGAAGCGATGGTTTGCTGTGATTTCAACTTATTCAGTTTCACGAGTGAATTGCTCACCTCTCCCACTGCATCCAATGCCAGTTGGCGGAAACGGATCACGGCTTCTTCACGCTGAATCTTTGCTACTTCCAACTGTGTTTTCAATTGTCTGTGCTGAAACAATGGCTGAGTGATACCTGCGGCTGCTACTCCGAACAGAGAAGCCGGTACGGTGAACCAGTCACTCGCTTTGAAAGCATTCAATCCGCCGTTGGCAGTGAGGGTCAGAGTGGGATACATGCTCCCCTGTGCCACCCCTACTTTTGCATTGGCAGCTACCAGCGCCATCTCTCCTGCTCTCACATCCGGACGCTTGCTGATCAGATTGGCAGGAATACCCACCGGCAATGAATCGCGCATCAGGTTAGTACTCAGTTGCTGACTTCGTGCGATGGTACCTGGTAATTCACCTGTAAGGATACGCAGGGAATTTTCCTGGATAGCTATTGCCTGTTCAAGCTGAGGTATGAGCAAGGCGGCTGTTTGCTGTTGGGCAATGGCCTGCTGTACTCCCAGTTCTGTTACCTCGCCCGCTGTTTTTTGCAGGCGGATCATCTGCACAATGGTATCGCTCAGCGACAGGCTGTTTTTAGCTACCTGTAGCTGTGCATCCAGCATGAGCAGGTTATAGTATGCATTGGCGATATCTGATACGAGGGTGGTTTGCACAGCATGTGCTCCTTCGTAGGTTTCCAGATAACTGGCCAGTGCTGCTTCTTTTTGTCTTCTAATCTTGCCCCACACATCCAGCTCCCAGGATACTGCTGCATTCAATGAATAGTCTTCGATATGATCGGCACCCAGGAACGAACTAAAGCTGAGACCATTCAAACTGTTATTCGACGGATTGGTGGTATTCGCGGTTACATTCAGTGTGGCAGTAGGCAGCCAGGCTGACTTTGCCTCCTTTAGGTAAGCAGATGCTTCTTCGATTCGTTTTACGGCCAGTTGCAGGTCGTAGTTGCCACTCAGCCCTGCGGCGATTAGCCTTTGTAGTGTCGTATCGGCAAAGAAGTTCTTCCAGGGTATCTCAGCTATACTGGTATCTGAAGGAGCTTTATCACTGCCTGCAGTGCTGGTACCGGAAAAAGCCTTATCGCCAGCAGCACTGGTACCTGAAGAGGCATTGTCGCCAAACCGCTCCGGCAGTACCAGGGCAGGCTGTTTGTAGTCACGGCCCACCCGGCATGCTGCCAGTATAATTATAGCAATGAAGACGGTTAGGACACTGATATATTTTTTAGTCATCACTTTTTACTTTAATTTTTTTAATACTCTGCTGCTGTCTGCATTTCTTCCTGTCTTACAGGTTTACCGCTGATGCGCTCCTGTATATACTGGAAGATGATGAACAACACCGGTATCACAAAGATGCCCAGCAATACGCCGGTCAACATCCCTCCTGCTGCACCGAAACTGATTGAACGGTTACCCTGTGCAGATGAACCTGTCGCTCTCATAAGTGGTGTCAGACCTGCAATGAATGCAAAGGATGTCATGAGGATAGGACGCAGACGTAACCTGGCCGCTTCCAATGCGGAGGCCAGCAGCCCCATTCCACCCTTGCGCCTTTGTACGGCATATTCTACGATCAGGATGGCGTTTTTAGCCAGCAAGCCTATCAGCATGATCAGACCTACCTGCACATATATATTGTTGTCTATACCAAACAGATTGATGAAGGCAAATACACCGAAGATACCCAGTGGAATAGAGAGAATCACGGAGAATGGCAGAATGTAACTTTCATACTGTGCTGACAGCAGGAAGTATACAAAGATCAAACACAACAGGAAGATAATACCTGCCTGACCACCAGCTGCAATTTCTTCTTTTGTCATACCTACCCACTCGTAAGAGTAACCTCTTGGCAGGTAACTAACCGCCACTTCTTCCACAGCCCTGATCGCATCACCAGAGCTATAACCAGGTTTTGGCTGGCCATTGATGCTCACCGCATTAAAGAGGTTATTGCGGGTAACGGTTTCAGGACCATATACTCTTTCCAGTTTTACCACGGCATTGATCGGTACCATTTCACCTGACTCATTCTTTACAAACACTTCATCCAGTGAAGAAGGTTCTGCACGTGCAGGTACATCCGCCTGTACGATGACACGGTAGTATTTACCAAAACGGTTAAAGTCAGATGCAAAGGTGCTACCATAAAACACCTGCAATGTCTGCAGGATCTCTGATACTTTCACACCCAGTTGTTTCGCTTTACTATCGTCGATCTGCACACTGTACTGCGGATTACCGGCATTAAAGGTGGTAAAGGCAAATGCAATTTCTTTGCGCTTCATCAGTTCTCCGATAAAACCGTAAGTGGTATTTGCCAGTTTATCCATTGGGCCACCGTTACGGTCCTGCAATATCACTTCGAAACCATCTACGTTACTGAAACCAGGTACGGTAGGCATGTTGAACATGAAGATATTTGCTTCAGGAATACCTGCCAGTGCGCCTTGCATCATACCCATCACGGCTTTCAGGTCTTTCACCTTTCCACGCTGTTCGAATGGTTTGAGTTTTACAAACCCTACGCCAGATGCAGAACTGCTGGAGTTGGTGATGATGTTAAAACCGGAAACGCTCAGATAAGAATTGACAGACTCGAAGTCGTGCATGATTTTTTCCACCTTACCCACAACTTCCCGGGTACGTTGCAATGAAGCACCGGGAGGCATGCTCACAGAGTATACTACGAAACCATTGTCTTCTGTAGGAATAAATCCGGTAGGGGTACGTTTTACCAGGAATACCGTTACAGCAGTGATCAGCGCCAGACCACCTATTGCAATCCATTTACGTCTTACGAGGAAACGGAGACTATTGATATATTTATTTGTTACCGCATTAAAACCTGTATTGAATGCTTTGAAGAAACGACTACCGAAGCCCATTGTTACATGCTTTGGTTGATGGTCATCTCCATGATGTATGTTCTTCAACAACAGGGCACAGAGTGCAGGACTCAGGGTCAATGCATTCAATGCAGAGATCAGGATGGCGATCGCCAGTGTGAAAGCGAACTGACGGTAGAATACACCCGCCGGGCCCTGCATGAAACCAACAGGTACGAATACCGCTGCCATAACCAGGGTGATGGAGATGATTGCACCTGATATTTCCTGCATACTGGTAATGGTCGCATTTCTTGGAGACATATTGATCTTCTCCATCTTGGCGTGCACCGCCTCGACGACGACGATAGCGTCATCCACTACGATACCGATAGCCAGCACCAGAGCAAAGAGGGTAAGCAGGTTGATGGTAAAACCAAACAGCTGCATGAAGAAGAATGTACCTATGATCGCTACTGGTACTGCGATAGCAGGAATCAGTGTAGAACGGAAATCCTGTAAGAATATGAATACAACTATAAATACCAGTATAAATGCTTCCAGCAGGGTGTGTTTCACCTGGTCAATGGATTCATCCAGGTATTCCTTGGTGCTATAGATATTGAAATATTCTACACCTTTAGGAAATAGCAGGGATGCTTTCTTCATCAGGGCATTGGCAGCTACCTGGATATCATTTGCGTTTGAACCCGCTGTTTGATAGATAGCTATACCAATACCGTATTTCCCATTCACCTTGGTGTCACTGCTATATGTAAAGGAACCGAACTCCACTCTTGCCACGTCTTTCAGGCGCAGTAAAGAACCATCTGCATTTGCCTTCAGCACCATGTTTTCATAATCTTCGTGCTGGTTCAGTTTCCCTTTATATTTTAATACATATTCGAATGCTCTGTCACTACTTTCACCGAAACGACCAGGTGCTGCTTCTACGTTCTGTTCCTGGATAGAATTCAGTACGTCCTGTGGTGACAGGTGATTGGCAGCGAGACGATCAGGGTGCAGCCATATACGCATAGAGTAATCTTTGGAACCGAATACCATGGCCTGACCTACACCAGTGATACGTTGTAATTCAGGGATGATGTTGATCTTTGCATAGTTCTGCAAAAACTTTTCATCGTATTCTGAAGTATTACTCATCAGGTTCACCACCATGATCATACTATTCTGTTTCTTCTCTGTGGTGATACCTGCGCTCACTACTTCGGATGGTAAGAGGCTGGTGGCTTTGGATACGCGATTTTGCACGTTTACTGCTGCCAGATCAGGATTCGTACCCAGTTTGAAGTACACACTCAGGGTCATGGAACCGTCGTTGTTGGAAGTAGAGGTCATGTAGGTCATGTTCTCTACACCGTTTACCGCCTCTTCTATGGGGGTGGCTACGGAACGGGCTACCACTTCGGCGTTAGCGCCGGGGTAGGATGCTGTAACGGCCACGCAGGGAGGGGCAATGTCCGGAAACTGAGTAACCGGCAATGTGAATAGCGATAAGATCCCCAACAGTACCAGCAGGATGGAGACCACCGTAGCCAGTACCGGCCTTTCTATAAATCTTCTTAACATAAATCTTTAGTTGAATTTTTTACAAATGGACTTGCCTTTAGCTAGCAATCCATTTCACTGGTTTGGCCATCTACAGGTAATTCATGATAATGGAACTGCTTTCGACACGTCATCCATTTACATAGGTTTCACCTTTAGACAGGCAATCCATTTATGATGGAATCACCTTCAGAGAGCCGCCCCATTTTACAATGGCTTTACCTTCAGCAGGCTATCCATAGATATTGGCTGTGGAGCAATCACAGCACCATCCTGTAGTCTTCCCAATCCTGCATATACAATAGTCTCACCTGCCTGCAGTCCTTTCTCTACGAAGTAGTATGCGCCAGATTTACCGGAGATTATAATTGGCTTGCTCGCCACTTTATTGCTATCTCCTACTGTGAATACAAATACTTTGTCCTGCACTTCAAATGTCGCTTCCTGTGGCACCAACAGTGCTGCAGAGAGTTGTTCAGGAATACGGACTTTACCGGTATTACCGGAACGAAGCAGCCCTGCACCATTCGGGAAAATAGCACGGAAACTTACGGAACCCATTGTTTTGTCGAACTGACCTTCCATTGTTTCTACATGCCCTTTTTCGGTGTAGATGGTATTGTCTGGAAGCACCAGGTCTACAGCCGGTAATTTTTTCACTTTATCAGCTACGGTATTACCAGCTATTTTATTTTTGAATTGGAGGAAGTCGATCTCACTCATGGAGAAGTAAGCATACACCTCATTTATATCCGATAATAAAGTAAGTGGCTGTGTTTCCCCACGGCCTACCAGGCTACCGCTTTTGAAAGGAATTCGACCAATGTAACCATTTACAGGTGCAGTGATCAGGGTGTATCCGACACTGATACGAGCATTGCTTACATTGGCACGTGCCTGTGATACGTTGGCTTTCGCAGCTGCATATGCAGCATTGGCAGTTTTAAGTTGTACGTCGGATACCACGTTATTTTGTACGAGTGGCGTAAGACGGTTTACTTCTACCAGTGCCTTTTCTTCATTGGCCTGTGCAGCGAGTAAGAGTGCAGATGCATTACTCAGTTGTTCCTGGTAAGGACGGTCATTGATGCGGAATAAAGGTTGGCCTGCTTTTACGTAAGCACCTTCATCTACAAAGATCTTGTCGAGGTATCCATCTACCTGTGGGCGGATTTCAACGTTTACCTTTCCTTCTAATGTCGCGTTGTATTCACGATAAGTAGTAGCTGGAACGGAAGTTACTTTCAGCACGGGTAGTACCGCTGCTGGCGCTCCTCCTCCATTTTCTGTTTTTGCAGAAGAGGAGGCGCATGATGAAAGGAACGCGACAATAATGATACTATAAAGAAGACTCGCTGGCCCGTGTTTTTTGTGCGCTTGTTGTAATAAGAATAAGTGATTCATACAATTGTTCATTTTAAGAAAAATATGGCAATAGATAGCCACACCGCCAGTGGCGGAAATTTTAGGCAAAAGCCTCCCTATGGCCACAGTTAGCCATTCCACCATTGTCAGAGATGTAAATTTGAAGTCTTCCTGATTAAGACACAAGGTCCATTTTTACGAAGACCTACCTCTCTCACATACGGTGGTCACCGGTTAATAAATAACGACAGTTATTGGAGATAGAAAAGCCACCCCACCCGCCTGAACCGGGAAGCCAGATGACAAAGTTTTTTGATTGGTTACTGCTAAGAGAAACTTATGAACAGGTTAGCAGGAGTAATTTAGATACTTCATGTGCTAGTGTTTTTTTAAGGACGACATTATTTCAACATCACCATGTTATGATTATTATAACCCTACAAAAGTACAATGATATGCAAGGAAGTTCATTTAACTAATTACGGTATTAATTGTACTTTTCCCGGATACTCTTCTGGAACGTTGCTGGTGTGTAACCAGTATGCTTTTTAAAGAAACGATTGAAGTACCCATCGTCTTCAAACTTAAGCTCCCACGCGATTTCCTTGATGGTATGTTCACCATAAAACAAAAGTCGCTTGGCTTCCATCACCCGTTTTTCGTCGATGATCTGTTTGGCGGTTTTTCCCAACACAGCCTTGATTGTATCGTTGAGATGACCGGGTGTTACATACATCATATCTGCATAGTGTGCTACCTGCGTTTTGTCTTTGTAATGCACATCGGACAATTCATCGAACTGACGTACGATGCGGTTAGGCAGCGTATCTGATTGCATAGCGGCAATGTCGCGTTGTGGTAAACGGGAGATAGCAGCAATGAGAGAATGTAGCATGTTGCGGATAATCAGTTCCCGCAATGGTTGCCTGGTTTCCATTTCTCTCATCATGAGACGCGCGAATCCCATGAGCTCTTTCAGTTGTGCATCTGTGAGTTCGATTACAGGCGTACCGCATACACAACCCCAACAGATAGGGCTACCTAAGCCGGTTTCGTTCACAAGGAATTCCTGTGAAAAGATAATATTAACGACTTCGCATAAACTATCGCCGGTATGTTGATGTACCTGGTCAGGATATAACATCACTACAGCAGGACCTGTGACAGTATATTTTTCGAAGTCGATATATTGAGTTGTTTCGCCTGATAGCACAAGGGTGATACTGAAATGCTTACGGCGATGCGGTTCTTTCAGATCTTCTGGTTGTACCAGGTAGGTAGTGCGGTTGATAAAAAAACCTTTTAAAGGATTTTGCATATCAACACAATCGTCAACATTGTAAACTGGTATGACTACATTAGTCTTCATATCACATACAGTTTAGTCGTTAAAAAGAAGAGGGCTCAGTTGTAAAAGTTCAGAGGCAGTGCCATTCTAGCTACAGAATCGGCATGGATTAATTAGTCGGCAGGATTGTAATCAGTAGATGATTAGCAGATTATATCTATTACATAGTGCGACAAAAATATAATTTACATTTCATTTTTCATCGAACTATTTTTACATGATAAATATACTTATTATCTGCAATTATTGTTAGCCGGCTAATTAAATAAGTAAAAAATATTATTTCTTCAGATTTTCCAGTACCTGCATGAGCAGACGTTTTAAGATTATCCTTTCTTCTGTACTTAGTCCTTTCACCATTTGTTGTTCCAATTGGTTCCAGGTTTGTTCTGTGATATGCATAGCGGCTTCCCTGCCTTTTTCAGTAAGGGAGACGCGAACGGCTCGCTGATCGGTACAGCATTTTTCTTTGACAAGGAAGCCGTTTTTTTCGAGACGGTCAGCCATGCGGGTGACGGTCACGGGTGTGACTTCCATGTTCGTCGTAAGGTCACTGAGCATGATGCCGTTGTGACATAGTACTTGTTGCAGGAAGATCTCCTGGCCGGCGTGCAGGTTGTATGCCGCGAGCATTTGATTCCCTTTGTTCCTGTGCGCTTTGCCGATTTGTACCAATAGGTGACCAATGGTACTGCACATAAGCGGTTTGTTCATGAAGCAAATATAATAATTAGCCGGCTAAATAAAATAAAAATTAAATAAAACGCTTTTACCTGCGGTAAAAGCGTTTTATTTCGAAGGAGGCGGTCTTTTTGTTGCTATTGTACCTGAAATACTGCCGAAAAACAAGATTGCAGGAAATCACCCCTGCAAAAGAATATTATTTAGTGGCGGGCTCCTTTTCTTTAGGACGTTCTTTCACTAATATCAGATCAGCCAACAATACGTTCATCGGGATATTACCCAATTTCACGATGCCCCGCTTATCACGTATTTCAATCAGTTTGCCCACCTGGCCGTTTGTTTTAATTTTTACAAGGTTGCCGATCTCGAGGTTGCTACCAACTACTTCCTGGAATTTGTCCTGTACCTTCTTCTCCAGCTTGTCATTGATAGCCTTTTCACGTTTTCTGAACAGGAGCGCTTCGGCCTGCTTCAAAACCTTCTGCTTGTCGTCGGTACGCTTCCATTCAATCACGATCTGCTTCATTTTGCGCTCCATATCTTTCAGGTAGGCCAGTTCGTCTTCCTTGATCTTGTTCTGCAACTTCATCATGCCGAACTGCTGGTTCTTTCGTTCCTTGTCAGAAAGTATCTCGTACTCACGTTTCAACTTTTCGTTTTCGCGCAGTAACTGCTGTAATTCCTTCTCTTTTGCCTCTACCTTTTGCAGGTCCTGCTCTGCCTTGTTCAGGAGCTTATCCAGCTGAAAATGGCCTTCATCTACAAGGTTTTTGGCCCTGTTGATCAGGGAAGGATGAAGACCTATTCGCTGTGCAATAGAGAATGTATAGGAGCTACCAGGTTTACCTACGATCAGTTTGTACATTGGTGACAGGTTCTCCTCGTCAAAGCCCATTGCCCCGTTGATGATACCTTTTACCTTGTTGGCCATTACCTTCAGGTTCAGGTAGTGGGTAGTCACGATACCAAATGCGTGTTTCTTAGCCAGCTCCTCCATGATCACCTCCGCAAAGGCGCCACCGAGGTTCGGATCGGAACCACTGCCCAGCTCATCGATGAAAAAGAGGGTCTTACCATTCGCATTTTCCATGAAATACTTCATGTTTTTCAGGTGCGAACTGTAAGTACTCAATTCAAATTCGAGGGATTGTGTATCACCAATATGGATCATCAGTTGTCTGAAAATACCGATCTGAGAACTGGGATGTACCGGCACCAGCAGGCCTGCCTGCAGCATGAGCTGGATCAAACCGACTGTTTTCATAGTTACCGTCTTACCACCTGCATTCGGTCCACTGATCACGAGGATATGATTGTTCTGATCCAGCGTGAGGTTGATGGGAATGGTCGGCTTGGTATTACGACGGTTGTACAAAAGCAACAGTGGGTGATATGCATCTACCAAATGCAGTTGTGCAGTGGGTGTAAGCATTGGGTAATTACCATCCATATCAAGTGCCAGTTTTGCTTTGGCACGGATAAAGTCGTAAGTACCGAGAATGATATGATAGTTGTTCAGCAGCAATGAATGCTTGCTCAGGTCCGCTGTCAGGGTACGCAATATCTTGTACACCTCACGGCTTTCGTCTCTTTCCAGGGCGGCAACATCATTATTCAGCTCAATAGTTTCTTCCGGCTCCACGAATGCGGTACGACGGGTATCGGATTCTCCATGGAGAATACCTTTTACCATACGCTTGTTTTCGGCATAAATAGCCACTACCCTTCTGCCATTCAGAAAAGCTTCGCCTGTATCGGCGAGGTAGCCCAGTTTGCTGAGTTTAGACAAACTACGGTCAAATACACGGCGCAGTTCATTTCGCTTGCGGAACAGGGACATACGGATCCTGGATAACTCCGGAGTGGCGTTATCCCTTATTAGTCCTGCCTCATCCAATATCTCGTCGATGATCAGGATGATCTTCTTTTCGTAGTGGGTATGAGTAATCACTTCGAACAGACCCGCATAAGTAACGCGCCTGTCGTGATCAAAAAAACGTACAATGCTGCCCATGCTTTCGGCCAGCTTGCGCAATTGCATTACCTGCTCTCCGCTCAATACGGCTCCCTGGATGCCCAGTAAGCGCAATTCACTTTTCAGGTTCAGCACATAATCGTTGGGAAAATGTTCCTGCAGCAGCGTGAGCTGCTTATATTCGTGCGCCTGCTGTAATGCTGTTTTGACGTAGTCAATGTGGGTATGTAAACGCAGTTCCTGCGCCATTTCTTTACCCAGCTCCGTTTTACAATGTTCCTCCAACAAAGCCTGAACTTTGTCGAATTCCAGCTGTACTAAGGCTGAATCGGGAAAATACTTCATCTTAAATTAATTCCATACAAAACCTGCGGTTACAATAGCACAGGCGGTTAAAATTGGCTTTTGGCCCTTCAAAAGAATGTTAAAGTTAATTAATTGGGCGATCTGTTACATCAAACTTATCGTAATTTAACTTGTCTGGGGTGGAAGTGGTTACGCATACAAAACTACTCCAAACGAAAAAAATCATGCGAAGATACTCATTATTAAGCTTTTTGCTCGCACTTACCTTTGTAGCCTGTGCGCAGAGCAAAACATCGAACGAGCAAGTTCCAGGTGATATCAAAGTTTCTAAAGACCTGAAAACAGAGACTGCAACCTTTGGCGGAGGGTGTTTCTGGTGTACTGAAGCACAGTTTCAATACCTGGATGGGGTGCTGAAGGTAGAGTCAGGTTTTTCCGGAGGTACGGTAAAAAATCCTTCTTATGAAGAAGTGTGTACCGGCACAACGGGACATGCTGAGGTGATCCAGGTGACTTATGACCCTGCTAAAGTCTCTTATGAGGAATTATTAAAGGCTTTCTGGACCGCCCATGACCCCACCCAGCTGAACAGGCAGGGGAATGATGTGGGTACCCAGTATAGATCTGTGATCTTCTATCATAATGAAGAACAGCATAAACTGGCGGAGTTGTATAAGGACAAACTGGATAAGTCAGGCGCCTATGATAAACCGGTGGTAACAGAGATTGCGCCTTTTACGAAGTTTTATAAGGCGGAAGATTACCACCAGGATTATTATAAGCAGAATGGAGAACAGCCTTATTGTCACTTTGTGATAGCCCCAAAATTGGAGAAGTTTAAAAAAGTGTTTAAGGATAAACTCAAAGCTGACGCAAACTAATTTATAACAAAAACGCTTTGTCCTTTGGACAAAGCGTTTTTGTTATAGGGGATGCCAGTTAAAACCAGGATCTTAAAATTTAAATATTATATATTAAAAAATTTACTATATTGCTGTAGTACAATCCCAACCTATGCTATGAATCACGTTACTACTCAATCCTTATTTACCCTGATCCGCCGGGATGCGGTTTTAATTTCGTTTCTGGAAACAGGAACTATTCCCAAAGGAGGTCGATTCCTCAACGATCCCAGATACAATGAACCAGCATTACTACAAATCATCGCCCCTCATTTTGAACCTGTCTTTACCGCAGCAGTCATTAGTTGCCTGCAAATGAAAGATACTCAATTGATGCGCGATCTGATGGCGAATCCACATCTGCTCGATGATTGTAATGAGGAAAAGAGCTACACCGCTATCCTGCAATTCCTGAATGAAAAAGAGCGATTCTTATTGTCACTCAGACATCAGTTGCAACTGGCGCAGGCCGTAGATGCTGTGGCGCTGGAAGAAACTGCAGACATCACGTACATCTGTCTCCTCAATTTACTGCCGGATGAATTTCATTCCTTCCGCTCAGAATATTGTAAGGAGGTGATAAAAACCGCCCGTATACTGGCGAAGAAACATCACAAGATGGCGATTATAATGCTCTCTAATATCCTGGAACTGCAATGCGATTCGCCTTCTCACCTGCGGGCAGAAATGCTCTACAATGAATTGCAGGCAGAAATACCTGACCTGAGTAGACAAATTCCGACTTCACGCACATCTATCTGGGTGACGATCGGCAGCTTATATTCTAAGTTATTTTAGTATTTTTCGCAGAGATTTATTTCCCTGCTATGATACAACGCATTTTATTTTCGCTGCTCATGCTATGCAGCCTGCAGACCTTTGCACAGGACCTTGTCGACTACAGGGCCAATCATCCTTATATCCAATACACCGGCCGTATTTTTAAGAGCAGTTTTGTGACATATCGCTTCTGGCAGCCAGGGGTATATATCCGTGCGAAATTTAGCGGCACCTACTGCAATATTGTGATTGATGACGAAGTATTGAATAACCAGCACAATTACCTGGCTATTCAGATTGACAATCAACCTCCTCAAAGGGTGCAGACCACGGCAAAGCGCAATGTGATCAAAGCCGCCTCCAACCTGCGTGACGGAGAGCACATCATCACTATCTGTAAAAATACAGAAGCAGGTATCGGTTACCTGGAGTTTATCGGTTTCCAGTGTAAAAAGCTCATTCCCATCACGGCTACTCCATCGCGAAGACTTGAATTTATTGGGAATTCAATTACCTGTGGTACGGGGAGTGATCAATCTACCTTCCCCTGTGGACAGGGGCAATGGTATGATCAGCACAATGCCTACATGAGTTACGGACCATTGACGGCACGCGCACTGGATGCACATTGGATGCTGTCTTCCGTGTCTGGCATTGGGTTGATCCATAGCTGCTGTGATATGAAGATCACTATGCCGCAGGTGTTTGATAAGATCAACATGCGGGATAATAGCCAGCAATGGGATTTTAATAAATATCAGCCACATGTGGTGACGGTATGTCTTGGGCAGAATGATGGTAAGCAGGATTCCACTACCTATTGTAATGCCTACCTGAGGTTCATTCGTACCTTGAGAGGGCATTATCCAAATGCCAGTATTGTTTTGTTGAGCAGTCCGATGGCAGATGCAGACCTGAGTGCAGTATTGAAGTCTTATATTAAGAGGATCGTGGCCGCCAGTGGTGATAAGAATGCATCTTATTATTTCTTTTCGAAAAGATACCATGGTGGGTGTGGAGATCATCCTACACTGGAAGAGCATCAGCTGATTGCCAAAGAGCTGACGGCGTATATTAAGAAACTGAAAGGATGGAATTAAAATAAAACATTCATGAAAGGGGGAATTCACCAACGGGGAATGAAAACCATTTTCAGAGAAAAAGGCCGGCTAATCATGCCGGCCTTTATGTTCATATACGTGTTAAACAATTCGGTGAATGAGTTCCAGACACGCCCTGCTATTGTGATAAGGACATTTCCAGAACCCGGCTTTATCTTGTCCGGGCATGATTGTCAATGTTTCTGTTACGCCCCAGTACCACTCTCCTTTTTCCGTGTCGATGATGTATTTTTTTACAAATGTCCAGGTATCTAAAGAATAGTGTAAATATTTTTCCTCCCCACTTAGTTGCCAGGCGTTGAAAAATCCCACCATTGCTTCTGCCTGTACCCACCAGTGTTTTTCTTTATTGTCATCTTCATATTGCAAACCTCCGTTCTCTTCTACACCGGCGATGGTAGCATGGGCCATTAGGATGGCGTTTTCTTTCACTTTGTTTAAAAGGGGCTCATCTGCCAACACCTCTGCTGCATCGTGCAACAGCCAGGATGTTTCTATGTCATGGCCATAAGAAACGACGTTTGATTCCGGCTCCCAGGCGGTATCGAAGAACAGGATCTGCTGGTGGGTGGCAGGATGAATGATCTTATTTAAAAAGAGTTCGATGAGTTCCTCTATTTTTTTATGCAATTCCGCGTCCGGCCAGATACGATACAGATTGGTATAAGCTTCCAATACATGTAGATGCGTATTCATGGTTTTGGCTGCATTGTCATCTTTTGCACTCAGGCGCAAGTCTGATATAGGCCCCCATTCCCTGGAAAATGCTTCGTAGTATCCCCCGTTTACAGGATCATAACTATGCGCTTCCAGCAATCGATATACATCAATGGCCCAATCTAATACCTCTTTTGAAGGTTGAATGGCATAGTACTCACTTAAGGCATAGATCAGAAAAGCTTGTCCATATACCTGTTTCCGTGTTTCCAGCGGTTCGCCTGTGGCGGTTACCGACCAATATATGCCACCGTATGCAGGATCATTGAAGTGAGTACGTAAGTACCGGTATGCTCTGTCTGCCAGTGCTAAAAAGTGTGGTTGTGGATCGAATTTATATGCGGCGGCAAAGGTCCACAATATGCGGCTATTCAGCACTGCACCTTTGGGACTTCCCTGCAATACGACATTGTCGTTGTTTATTGCCCCATAAAATCCCCCATCTTGTATATCAACTGTAAATTGTTGCCAGTAGCGGAGGATATCGTATAACGCTGTTGTAACCTCCTGCCTGTAAGCCGCTAGTCGCTTGTCCATAGTCTTTTGAAAAACGTGGTACTGTTTCTTCAAAGCTAGGGTTATTCCGGATGCAGGAATAATACTTTTTTATCTAAATATTGACCCTAAAGGCATAGCGCGATGCCGTCATGTTTAGTATACCAAAAGGTCACTAAAAGGTCACTTCAATATCCCCTGGATAATGAGGTGACCTTTTGGTGACCTTTTAATGTACTTGTTGTACTATAGCTTGCCTATAGTCTGACTAAGACTCCATATGCTCATGAATCATATTATTTACTTTTTTGCGGGTTTTGCGCAAATGTTTTTTTGCCAGACGACGACCTTCGTCTGCGGTATCATTCAATTCGTCCAGGATCTGTTCTGCACGACTTCTGTTAGTCAGATAATAAATTACACCTGCTGCTGCTGCACCAACAATAGTGGCTGCTATTAATGCCTTTTTCATATCTCTGCTTTTTTGGTTCCTTAGAGATAATACAAGAGTTATACCAATTGATGCCAGATTTTTTATTTTTGCCCCTCAATCAAAATCAACAATGGCTGAAACCACCATTTCGCAGGAGAAAAATCCTGTTTACAGCATTCCCCTTAAATACCGGCAGATGGAGAACCTGCACATCGTTTTCTGGTTGCTCAAAGATATCAGCTGGTGCATGGCATGGCCTGTATTAGGGATTATCATGATCTTTCCAACGCTGATCATTTCTATTGTGATTGCCTGGCGTACACGGCAGTTTATGTCTGAGCTCTGCCATAATCTGGCCATTACTGTGTGGATTACAGCGAATTCTTACTGGATGATCAGTGAGTTTATGCATTTCGATACGGAGATCCTCTTTGGAAGTATTACTTACAAGCATCTGACACTGATTCCCTTTTTGATGGGGGTGGTGATCCTGGCTTATTATTATTTCTGGCATAAGCCAAAGCACCCTGAGGAGCAGGAAACGATGTAATTTCTTTTTAAGAGGAAAATACTTCAAAATGAAAATGGATTTGTAACCAGGGTGCTCCGGCTCAATCATTTCGAAGGCAGGAAAAAATCAAACGGCGCATCTCTGTCACACGTCAACGTACCATTTTCAAACTTCAGTTCAGCTACCTCGATGCTGGAACGGCGGATAGAGTAAGGTTGTATGCCATCTTCATTCACCGGACTTTCGCTATGTACTTTTCTGCCGGGGTGGGTGAAGTAGATCACGTATGCCTGATCGCCGGTAACTACCACATCGCCATGTGCACCGGTAGGGGTATCGTCTTTTCGATTGCCGGGAACGTCGAGGATTAATCCCTGCCTGGTCCAGGTATTCAGATCGTCAGATCGGTATACACGCATGCCATGCCATTCATCGGTGACCATCCAGTAGTAATCTTTGAAGCGGAATACTTTGGGACCTTCATGTCCGGTGCCGCCGATGGCTGGTTTGGTACTGGCGTAGGTCCATTTATTCAGGTCCTTGCTACTGGCCATCATGGTGTTTGAGCCATGATCTTCATCTTTGAACCAGATGCGCCAGGTCTTGTCCGGGAGTTGGTATAGCGTAGGATCGATCACTTTTTCGGAGGTGAGTTGGGGGAAGCCTTCGAACTTCCAGTCCCACATATCTTTGCTGGTGTAATGTGCGATGCGGGCATGACCTCCCCAGTTGCTACGAACGCCCTGAATGTAGGCGACGAACATATGGTAAGTACCGTTGTTGTAAACGACGTCGGGGGCCCAGAAGGTGTTTTCGCCTTTTTCGAATTCAAGGTTCAGGGCCCCTCTATATACCCAGGTATGACCGTTGTCTTTTGATTCGGCAATACCGATTTTGCTGCCGTAGCAATAGGCCACGTTTTCAGCGTCGACGCTGGCACGGCGCTGGGTGTAGAGTATCCACCAGGCTTTTTCTTTATCGTTCCAGATGAGTGTAGGGTCGGCGGCGCCATCGAAAATGGGGTCGCGGTAGAGAGGTGCAGGTGCGGTGTGGATGAGTTTTGTTTGGGCGCAGCTGTTGAGTACAGGCAGGGCTGTAGCTAATGTTAAAGCCAGATAAAGTTTATACATAGTGGAACGCATGATTATAAGCGTGCGAATTACAAATAATCCGGGAGATATTATAATCATTTATTCCACCATACAGGTATCATCCAGTCATTGCTCCCTCCCAGCCTGTCTATCGCTTCCTGGTAATGTACAGGATTTGATGTGGCCTCTGTAGCAGGATAGAATAACCGCTTGGGCTGATGGCCGCCGGTTTCAGACTCCCCATCTATGTCTACTATCGTGTTCAATTCAGGATAGCCAGTTCTACGTTGGTTCGCAAAAGCCTCATATCCATTTGGAAATAACGCTACCCATTTCTGCATACTGATAGCTTCTATTGCATTGGATGGTAAAGCGTGTGTACCCACAAAACTATCGATCGCTCCACCAGATAACGGCGTCATACCCGGATACATTTCCAGTTGATGCATAGCCGCTTTCAAGCCTGACTGATAATGGGTATTGGCATCTCCGCCAATCCAGCCACGAACGGCTGCTTCTGCCAATAATAATTCTACTTCTGCATAGCCGAGATGTAACCATGCCCCTCCCTGTTGATAGAAAGGTGCATTGATGTGGCAATATTTATTCGCCTGTCCTACTATCTCACCGTTTTCACCTACAAAATCTGACCATTCCTCCCACCAGTAAAGGCCCGGTTGAATAGGAAGATAATTGGTAATGCTATCTGTATTTACAAAAAACAATCCTAAGCGGGGATCCTTTTCTGCTTTAAGATAATTGACAAAGGTGGTTGTACCAATGGTATATTTATAAGCACCTTCCTCCTGTAATGCCTGCGCATAGCCATTGCCACGAAGATCAGGGTAACTGTAGTCTTCATGTATCATCACAAAATTATCATTATTGCTTTGCATCACGCCACCGGAAAATGCCGCCGCAGCCTGTGCCTGTGCCAATGTGGGATCAGCGGCAGACAGGCGCATGGCAAGGCGTAGTTGTAGCGAACGGGCCATGCGCTTCCATTTGGTAAGATTACCATTGTAGACAATATCATTGAGGATGACCGGCTTACGATCATCAAATTGTTGAATAGCGGCTTCCAGTTCTACAAAGAAATCTTTGTAAATCTCTTCCTGCTTATCGTAGACAGGGGTGTAAATTTTATCATAATAAGCAAGGCCTGCCTGAGAATAAGGGATATCACCATACGCATCTGTCAATAAAGAAAAGATGTATACTTTCAAAATGCGCGCAGCAGCTACATAGTTCACTTGTGTGCTATCATCCTGATGTTGCTTCAACAGGTCTACCAGTTGTTTGATGCATTTACCATAATAGTTGGACCACATCAATCCATTGTAAAATTCATCTCTTATATACTTGCCACCTACACGCATACCATATGTACCACTTACATATTGCACCATTGGCTGGAATATATATAAGTTTGGATACCCCATTTCCCGGCCACCATCCAGCAGGTATGCAGCGGCAGTGAGTTGCTCTCCGGCTGCAATGGTAGTGTCATTGACAGGATCTGTATTTATGACGCCAAAATTTGTCGTACAGCTGCTACTCAAAATTATTACAAGGCAATAATGATAAAACTTCATCTTTCAAAATTTTGCATGCAGGGTGATACCATAGGCACGACGGGTAGGCAATGATCCATATTCAAAGCCCTGCCCATCGCCACTATTATAACTGGATTCAGGATCAATATTGGGTACATGTTTACTTAATGTAAGCAGGTTGCGGGCAACCACTGATACAGATACTTCATTCAAAATCCTGTACCCCAGCGTGAGTTCGCGGATCTTTACCATACCTGCATCGTATACAAAAGGTTCGGGAATATTTTCTGTCACTCTTTTCCAGTAGGTTTCAGGATTTACATATCGATCTACCTGTTCGTATTGTGGTCTGTTCAAACCTACTATTTTTACGCCTTTTACACGCAATCCTCCCGTAGGTGTCCAATCTGCTGATGATACCCCGGCAGCGATCCTTTCTTTTTCTGATCTGGCCCAGCCTTCTCTGCCTGCCAGCGTACCTTTCTGTTGGCCATTTTGATAGGCAAGTAAGTTCGTCATGGAGAATATCTTACCTCCTTGTTTGATATCTAACAGGACAGCGCAGGACCAGCGGCGATAAGTGAATGTATTTGTGAGACCTCCGATCCAATTATACTGTGCACTACCAAGGTTGTAATCGGTAGCAGTATATTGAGGTAAATAATTTGCATCCAGTACCATCTGCCCATTCTCATCACGAAGAAATTTCTTGCCGGTGATCATACCATAGGCGGATCCGGTTTTTGCAATAATACTGGCATTGCCCCAGCGAGCGGAAGCAAGGGTGTAGTAGTCGGAGACCAATGAGCTAAGGGAAATGATCTTATTCCTGTTGCGGGCAAAGCTGGCGTTCACCTGCCATTTAAAATCTTTGGTGCATATAGGTCGTCCTCCCAGTGAGATCTCCAAACCCTGGTTGGATACATCTCCTGAATTGATAACTGCACTGGTGTAACCACTGGTTGGTGAAATAGGTGCATTCAATATCTGGTTCCTTGTATTGGAATGGTACCATGTCAGATCCAGGTTAATGCGGTTATCAAAAAACACCATGTTCAGTCCTGTTTCATAAGAACGGCTGATACTTGGTTTCAGGTTTTTATAAGGTACTTTATCTGTTGCCACGCCACCAATGAGATAGCCACCCACACTGGGGATATCGGGATTCGTGGCATACGTGAGTGCTGTCTGATAAGGGGCGATGGCATCTGTACCTGTCTGGGCAATACTTGCTCTCAGTTTTCCAAAAGATAATATTGCACTGGACGGTAATAATGAAGAGAACACAAAGCTTGCAGATGCAGAAGGATAAAAATAGGCATTTTGCCCGGCGGACAATGTAGAAGACCAGTCATTACGACCAGTCAGGTCGAGGTAAAGAATGTCATCATACCCCATGGTGACGCCTCCGTAAACGGAGTTGATCCGCTTTCTGTACAATTGATGGCTGCTCAGTTGTGTCTGAAAATTATTGAGATTTTTAACGCCTCGTGTTTTCATATTTCTACCAGTTACATTGCGCACCTCTTCTGTATAATCCATTCTATTGGTACCCGCATTTATTTCGAGAGAGAACCTGTTCCATTTTTTATGATAATTGACTAAAAGATCGGAGTTGGTTTCCTGCAGATTCCGGTGCAGGAGTGCGATCCCACCTGTTGTATAATAAGGTGTGGAATATTGCATAAACTCAGTAAATGCAAAACGGGAATAATCCGTACCTGTACGTCCCTGAATATATAACCCCGGCCACAACTGGTATTTCAATAAGAGGAATCCGATAAAGCGGCGCTGGGTGCTGTTGTTGGGTTGTTCATTTATAGCCCAGTAAGGATTGACCTGATAGGCATTGTTATTCCAGTTGATATAATCGCCGGCGGAATCTTTGTATTTTTTGAGCCAGTTGATATCGATATTGGGAGCAATGCCACTCAGTACATATCCAATATTATTCGGGTTGTCAGAGAGTGCAGGGCGGTTAAAAACATCTTCGGAAAGATAAGTTCCTTTGGCATCAAGCATCAGTTTTGAAGACAGCCTGGCTGTACCTCTCATGGAAATATGATGACGATCAAGTTTACTACGGGGAATAATATCATTGTTTCTCACATTCGTATAGGTAGCCCGTAACTGGGCTTTGTCTGTACCTGTAGATAATGAGACGGAATTGGTAAGTATCAGCCCTTTTCGAAAAAACTTACTGATAGCATTACCTGCATTCACGTAAGGAACTTTTCTGCCATCCCAGATCACGACCGTGCTGTCTTTATTCATTTTTGGCCCCCAGCTTTTCTGTGCATCCACTCGGGCAGTAGAAATATCTTTTGGTAAAAAGCCATCCTGACCACTACCATATTCATGCTGGAAGTCGTAACTATCATTCAGTTTTTCAACAAGCATATTGGTGGTGTAATCTACCGAAAGACCTTTGTTTCCTTTCTTTGTTGTAATAATAATCACACCATTTGCAGCGCGACTACCATACAATGCGGAAGCGGAACCGCCTTTTAAAATGGAGATGCTGGCTATTTCATCAGGATTGATAATGGAAGTCCCATCACCTAAATCATACCCTCCATATTTATCTGCCTGACCGGGAGACGAATTATTGACAGGAATACCATCTATTACAAACAAAGGCGTATTATCACCACCTATAATTTTCAATCCTCTCAGGGTCACTTTGGCCGATCCTCCTACTCCGCTATTGACAGGTGTGATATTCAATCCGCTTACTTTTCCGGATAGTGTACTGACCGGATTTATCGTAAAAGTTTGCGGTCCCAGGTCGGCGTAGGCATAGCCTAAAGATCTTTGTTGTCTGCTGATACCCAATGCGATGATCACGACCGGGGTGATATCAATAATATGGGGTGGCGGGGTTACAAGCACAGGCACCTGTTTTTTCAGGATCACAATCTGTTTGCCTATGAATCGTAATTCATACAGAGAAGATGGAAAAATAACGTCTAAAATGGTCTTTAAAGGCACATTATCCCAATGGATGGTAATGCGGTCATTCACTTCGATGACTTCATTGCGATAAGCAAATAGAACACCTGCCTGTTTTTCTATGAGATGGAGTACGGAAATGATGGGTTCATTCACCACATGAATGGTTAATTTTTCCTGCGCTTTTACGCAGTGGCACATAACGAGGAACAGGGTGAGTAAACAGCAAATGGCTTTGGTTTTCATAATAGGCGATACAGTGGTCAGATTAGCTGACGGCTATTGCTCCAATATCGCATTGAGTACCTGCTGTACTTCACTGGCTGACATGTTTTGGAAGTTGGCTGTTATTTTTTTCTTCCTGAATGTGCTGTCTGGCAATGTAATGTTCACCAGGTAAAACTCAGACAATGCAGTAGCCACTGTACCGGCTTCTTCGTTGGTAAAGGACAGTTTGGGTAGAAGTAGTTTTCCTCCTTTTGTGACCTGGGCGGCCAGACCTTTAGTCAGAATCAGGGTATCTGTCAGGGTAGTCAGGCGAACCTTTCCTTCCTGCACGACTACTTTTTCCGTTGTGCCACTGACATTTACATTGAATTGGGTACCGAGTACTGTGACCGTGGAGCGTGGCAGCTGTACAATAAATGTACGCTTTTCATCTGGTGAAACAGAAAAATCTGCTGCTCCCTGCGTAAGAGAAACGCGGCGGTTGGTAAATGCGGGGTCATATTGCAGGATAGTACCTGGCTGTAGCTGGATGGACGAACCATCTGGCAGGGAAATGGTATTTTTTACAGTAGCCTGAATAGTAACAGGTTGCTCCGCCTTTTGCCAGAGCAGGTAACTGGCTACGAGGAATAAAGGAAAACATGCAGCTGCCAGCCATCTGTATCGCCTTAAAAATGGAGCAGTAACGCCGGGTGCTTCTTCCCGGGTACTGCTCGCAATTTCCCTCTTTAATTCAACAACGTGAGCTGATGTACCAGAAATTTGCTGAGACAGGGCCTGCCATCCCTGCTCCTTATTAAAAGGTGTAACAGGCATGTGTTCCGTAGCCTCCCATAACCGCTTCAGTTCAGCATAAAGCGTACGGTTTGCTTCGGATTGCTGTAGCCATTGCCCCAGTGCTGCCTGTTTATCTGCATTTGCAGGATGTGCCAGACAGTCGATTAAAAATTCCCTTATATCATCAACACTCATGATTGTATATTAATTAAGACAATTCAGGAAGGAGGTACTTTGATAATTATTTTTCTTTTTTTTCACCCAGCAGGTGGATGCGGAGGTGTTTTAGTGCGACAGATAGCTGAAAATAAACGGTATTTAGTGTAATATTCAGTTTATCAGCGATTTCTGATGGTTCCAGGCCGTTGACCCTACTTAATAAGAAGATTTCACGGCAGCGGGGGGCGAGGCCCTGGACGAGTTGGATCATTTCTTTTTGTAGCAGGATGTAGTCGGCGGTTTCGTAAAGGGAGGCCGGATCCGCCTGCCATTGGAGGATGTCTTCACTCACGTGACGGGATTGGCGTTTTAACTCATTGATAGCACGGTTGGTGACGGCACGGTAGAGGTAGTGCCGGACATTGCCGGTGATGGTGAGGGTGGCGCCTTTTTCCCAGAGGTGCACGAATAGATTGTGTACAAGGTCTTTTGCAAGGTTTTCGTCTTTTACCCAGCGGAAGGCGAGTAGGAACAGGTCTTCACTGTAGGTGAGATATAGTTTTTGAAAGACTTCCATATTCCGGTCACGGAGGCCTTCGGTAACGATTGCGGCAGAAATATCAGTTCCGTACCAGGTCATTTTGATTGTGTCTGGGCGGTAAAATATTAATATTTTTTGATAAACTGACTGTTTTTTGAGGGGGCCTGCGGCAGCATGGAAAGGGGCGATTAGTTCGGCTGGCGCCGTCGGGGGAGGGTTTAGGGTAAGGTGAGTAGGAAGGATTGTTTTTTAATAAAGATTTTATTCCAATAGGCCGGCATTCTCTAAACTGGTATTATCTTTTAATGCAACACCGGTCAACTTTAATCTAATCGCTTCCATGACCAGGTATAAAATTTTCTGCGCGGCAGCCTCATACTGTAATCCCTCTTCCCTGATATTTGAAATACAATTCCTTGCTTCATCTGTTATACCTGGTTTGGGTGCAAAAGTAATATACGCTCCCATGCTATCGGCCGCGCTGAGACCTGGCCGCTCTCCTATCAGCATCAGGGTCAATTTTGCCTGTAATATCTGACCCGCTTCGTCACCGCTGGCCACTCTTCCCTGTTGCACCATACAAATGGGTGCTAATGACAGACCAGCGTTTTTAAGTAATGGGATTAATACTTCTAAAAGAGGTTTTGTATGCACATTCATAGCTGTTGCAGACAGGCCATCGGCAAGAATGATAGCGACATCTTTATGAAGGTATCCGGAATCTGTTTTTTCTAATAATGCAATACTATCCACATCTAATTGCCTGCCTTTATCCGGCCGTTGCAAATATTCATGTCGATCTCCTGCTTTGCTGTGTAATAATAAAACAGGGATGTGAAAAGGTTGTAGCTGCTCCTGTAAAGTATTTACTGATAGTGCAGAATACACAGCATCGCGGGCATGTGCATGCGCCAGTCTGAAATTCAGTACTTCACGTAAAGGTATAGCAGTGCCTGTTCTACCCAATGCAATCCGGGCTGTTGTAAAAGCCTTCAGCGAAGCCCATGGATCCTGTTCTATTATTTCCTCACTCATACGTATTTCAGTAATTTATGTGCACTTCCTACCGGTAATAACCTACCATCCTGATTCATAATTCCCTGTTGCTGCAACCACTGATCAAACTCCGGTGCAGGCTTCAGCCCTAATACCTTCCTCGCATACAATGCATCATGAAAGGAGGTAGACTGATAGTTCAACATGATATCATCCGCTCCGGGCACCCCCATGATGAAGTTACAACCTGCTACCCCTAATAATGTAAGCAGGTTATCCATATCATCCTGATCCGCCTCTGCATGATTTGTATAACAAATATCTACACCCATCGGCAATCCCAACAACTTACCGCAAAAATGATCTTCCAATGCCGCACGAATGATCTGTTTCCCATCAAATAAATATTCAGGTCCGATAAAGCCGACCACTGTATTTACCAACAACGGCGAAAATTTACGCGCCACCGCATATGCTCTTACTTCGCAGGTTTGCTGATCCACTCCACCATGCGCATTTGCAGATAAGGCACTCCCCTGCCCGGTTTCAAAATACATGAGGTTATTGCCCGCTGTTCCTCTCTGCAATGATAATCCTGCTTCATATGCTTCCTGCAATAATGAAAGATTGATACCAAAACTACTATTCGTCTGTTCCGTACCACCGATTGACTGAAACACCAGGTCCACAGGTGCACTTTGCATGATTTGCAATGCCGTCGTCACATGGCAAAGTACACAGGATTGCGTAGGGATTTCAAATTGCTGCCGCAACTGATCCAGCATTTTCAATAAGGTGATCACTGCCTGCGGACTATCCGTAGCCGGGTTGATACCTATCACCGCATCCCCACTTCCATATAATAATCCATCTATGATACTGGCCGCTATTCCTTTGGGATCATCTGTATTATGGTTGGGTTGTAAGCGCACAGAGAGATGGCCTTTCAACCCGATCGTATTTCTGAATTTAGTCACCACCTCACACTTCTTTGCCACACTGATCAGATCCTGGTTCCGCATCAACTTCGACACAGCCGCCACCATTTCTGGGGTAATCCCAGGCGCTAATTGCTGTAAGGTGAATGTATCCGCATAATCACTCAGTAGCCAATCGCGAAACTGCCCTACCGTAAAATGGCTTACCAGTGCAAATGCATCCGCATCATACGAATCGATGATCAAACGGGTGATTTCATCTTTCTCATAAGGAATCACAGCCTCCTGCAGGAATGTCTTCAATGGTACATCTGCCAATGCCATCTGTGCCGCTACCCGCTCCTCCGCACTATCTGCACACAATCCTGCCAGCGCATCGCCGGAACGGAAAGGCGTTGCCCTCGCCAATAAGGTGCGCAAATCACTGAACGCGTAATTTGTATGCTGAATCGTATGCCGGTAACTCATGAAATCAGGTTTATGACGGCTTGATGTTTATGTCTGCCCATCCCTATAAATATAAGTAATGCCACCACCAAACCGGCGAAAAAGATCAAACTTAACATTGGATAAGTGTAAATGATGGCAACCAAAGAAACAATCGAAAGGAACAATGCAATACCCGGAAACCAGGGATATAATGGTGCTTTGTAAGGGCGTTCTAAAGCAGGTTCTTTATCTCTTAATATAAACAGGCTGATCATACTCAGGATGTACATCACCAGGGCACCCATTACGGACAATATAACCAACTGATCCGTTTTCCCCATATACAATGCGCACACACCTAACAGCCCACCTATTATCAGGGATATATAAGGCGCTTTCCTACGCGGACTTAAGGTGGACATAAAAGCCGGTAAATACCCTGCACGGCCCAATGCAAACAATTGCCTGGAATAGCTGATGATGATGCCATTGAATGAAGCAATCAGGCCAAATAAACCGATGCCTGCAAAGAGTTTCGTGATTCCATTTTGTTTGCCTAACACTATCCCGATTGCCTCCGGCAATGGATAATCTATGGCAGACAATAATTTCCAGTCTGTGATGCCCCCGGTAAACACCATCACTGCTATCGCCAGCAACATCAGGGTCAGGATCGCAGAAATGTACCCTTTCGGGATATTCCGGTGCGGGTCCTTTACCTCCTCCGCCACCATCGCAATCCCTTCGATACATACATACAGCCAGATGGCAAATGGCAGGGCATTGAACACCCCCTTCCAGCCAAAAGGCATGGCATCATGGAGAAAATTGGATGTCTTGAAATGGGGGCCTACAATCCCAAGGTAGATCAGTAATTCTACCACCGCCAATAAGGTGATTATCAAAGAAAATAAGGCTGACTCCTTGATCCCTAATAAATTGACCACCGTCAAAAGTATATAAAAAGCCACCCCACTCCCCAACACCGGCAATGCAGGATGTAAAAAATGCAGGTAGTTTCCCAGCGCCAATGCAATGGCCGGTGTGGCCAGCAAAAACTCCACTGCTGTCGCATAGCCCGCTATCAGTCCGCCAATAGGCCCCATGGCCCTATGCGTATAGGTAAAAGGCCCGCCTGCCTGCGGGATGGAGGTGGTCAATTCCGTAAAACTGAATATAAACGTAATATAGAGCAGGGTAATGACCAGCGTTGCAATGAGAAAGCCAATGGTACCGGCTACCCCCCAGCCATAATTCCACCCGAAGTACTCTCCGGATATCACTAATCCAACACCAATAGCCCACAAATGAATGGGCCTGATCACTTTTTTTAACGAATGCGAAGACGACATAACAGAACACTACCTTTTGATGAAAAAAGAATGTTCCCAAATCCCTGAAGTGCGCTTAAGATACAAATAAAAATGGGACCAGGTATACCCGGCCCCATTATACTTAAATAAAAAAACGACGACTTATTTTATTTCCAGCAGCATTTCTTTCACAGCTGCTTCCAATTGAGCATCCCTGCCACTCATTTCTTCTTCATATTTCAATGGCACCCTGATATCAGGCTCTACCTGTAAGTTCTCGGTAGGACGGCCTTCTTTACCAATAGTGGCAATCATCGGTATACCAAAAATGATGGTCGGGTCTATCTGTCTTTCCCACCATACAGCGGTACCGGTACCAGCTACAGGCATACCTACCAGTTTACCCAAACCATTCTGTTTATAGACATATGGGAAGATAAAGGCATCGCTATAGTTGCCTTCACTCATGATCACACAGCTGGGGCGTGTCCATCTGTCCAGCGGTTCAGCACCTTCTACCTTTTCCATCTGCGGAGCGAAGGTCAGGTATTGCTTACCACTCAGGAAGGTATTCAGGTCATTGTGCAACCATCCACCCCCATTGAAACGGGTGTCGACGATCAATGCTTTCTTGCCTCTGTTACGGCCCATTACTGCATCGTATACAGAACGGTAGCTGGCATCATTCATAGACTGTACATGCACATAGCCTACTTTGCCATCACTCAGTTTGTCTACCATATCCTGCATCCTGGTGACCCAGCGTTTGTACATCAGCTCAGTTTCTTCACCTGCTGCAAATGGGATGACAGTTTCTTCCCAACGCTCCTGTGAAGCAGGGTTGTACAGGCTTAACAGCACATTATCTCCTGTTTTGCGGTTCAGGAAAGTTGCCCAGTCTACATCAGGCGTAACCGTTTCGCCATCGATCTTTTCGATCACCACACCTTTTTTGATCCTGCTCTTAGCCTTATCAGAAGGACCACCAGGTATTACTTCATCTATCTTCAGACCGGTGCCTGTAAAGGTTTCGTCGTACAGCAATCCAAGAGATGCTGTTGCATCGCCCTCTGGTGCAGATGGATAATAACGACCACCTGTGTGCGACGCATTCAGTTCTCCCAGCAGTTCGCTCAGAATTTCCTGGAAGTCGTAGTTATCGCTGATGTGTGGCAGGAAACGCGCATAGTTCTTTGCATACATTTCCCAGTCTACGTTATGCAGTTTTGGATCGTAAAATTTATCTTTTACTTCCTTCCATGCGTGTTCATAGATATATGCTCTTTCGCTGGCAGGGTTCCAGTTGAACTCTGTGCTGATGCTCACTGGTGTGATCTTTCCGGAGGAGGCATCTACTTTTACCACGCTACCTCTGTTGCTTACGAACAGGGTATTACCATCTTTGCTCAATACGATATCGCCGGATGTACCACCGAGTTTAGCGAGGATCTTTGTTTCGCCGGTACGTGGTTCTGTTACCCACAGGTCGTATCCCTTTTCAAAAGAGGCCATGTAATACAGTTTGCTGGCATCTTTGTTCAGCACATAATCACTGATACTGGCACTGTTGATCGTGAGGCGAACTTTCCTGTTTTCCAGGTTTTCGAAGTCAGGTTTGAAAGGAGTTTTAGAAACAGAATCCTTCTTTGTAGCAGCTGTATCATCCTTCAGCAGATTGAACTGATCTTTGGATAATTTGAAACGATCGTATGCTGCCTGATCCAGGAACACAGCATAAATATCTTTCTCCTTGCTACCTTGTCTGGCAAGAGAACGACGACCATTTGCGTTACTCAGGTATAGCAGCATCTTACCGTCTTGAGAGAACTTATTACCTTCTTCACCGAAACCGCTTATCACAGGGTAGATAGCTTTACCATTGCCATCGGCAGGGATCATCGCAGCATTGCTTACATCAAAATAACCCTGCTGATCTTCGGTCACGATATATTTACCATCAGGGCTCCATGCAAAATCCCAGTCTTCGTCAGAGTAAGAATGGTTGCGGCCTTTCGGTAAGATGGTGCGGCTCTTTTTAGCAGCGAGGTTGTATACCTTCAGGATATTTCTATCTTCTACATAAGCCACTTCTTTTCCATCAGGGGAGAATACCGGCTGGAACTCTGCAGCAGCAGTGGCTACCAGCGGTTCTTCGTTCACCAGTGGTGCACTGAAGAAATAATTTTCTTCTGGTTTTGTCAGGGTTGCTTTGTACAGATCCCAGTTGCCATTACGCTCTGCGGCATATACCAGTGTTTTGCCATCAGGTGACCAGCTAAGGCCACGCTCCTGTGTAGGCGTATTGGTAATACGGCGGGTCATATTATTTTCTACGCTGCTTACAAATACTTCACCTCTTGCTATGAAGGCCATCTGTTTGCCATCAGGACTCATTCTGAATTGTGTGACATTGCCATTGACAGGCAGGTGTTTTACCACTGCTGCACGGCCATCATTCAGTACCTGGATAGAAAGTTTCTTAGGCTCCTGCCCTTCTTTCAGGGTATAGATCTCACCATTGTAAGAAAAGCAAAGGGTGCTATTATCAGCGATGGATAAATGACGTACAGGATGTTTGTCAAAATGCGTCAGTTGTTTCATTTCACCTTTGGTGGTCAAAGAAGCTTTGAACAGGTTTTGTGAAATGCCGCCTTTCTCGCTCAGGTAGTATAGCTGGTCATTTGGACCCAGTACAGGTTCCCTGTCTTCACCTTCGTAAGCAGAAAGCTGGGTGTATGACTTATTCTTTAAATCATACACCCATATATCGCGGGTTACGCTGCTGGTGTGGTGTTTGCGCAAAGGGTCTTCGTATCCTTTTCGGTCCTGGAATACGATCTGGTCACCTTTGGCAGAATAATGTGCATTGTCCGCACCCGCAGAGGTCACCAATATTGCCCGGCCACCGGTTACGGGTACAGTATATAGGTTATTGAACAACCTGACACTAAAGCGGATATCTGAAGCAGGCGCATTGCGGGGGCTACCAAATAATACCTGTTTATTGTCAGGCGTAAAATCGTAAGGATAATCAGCGGTGCTGTTGTAAGTAAGGCGTACGGGATTGCCACCCATGGCTGGCATTACGTATACGTCGAAGTTCCCATTCCGGTCGCTGGCAAAGGCGATTTGCTTACCATCATGACTCCATACCGGCATCATGTCGTGTGCTTCGTGAATGGTGAGTGGTACAGCAATGCCCCCTTTGACATCCACCCTGTAAATATCTCCTTTGTACCCAAATGCAATGGTCTTACCATCGGGAGAGATGGCGGGATAACGCAGCCATAGTGCATTGTCCTGGGCATAGGTAGCCAGGGTCATACAGCAGGCTGAAAAAGCAAGCAGTAATTTTTTCATATAAAATGGCGATTCAGATTGTTGTTTATCCTTTAAAGGTAACAAATGATGTGCTGGCGCCATTAAATAACTGGATAAAAGGCAACAAGCCTACAGCAAGGGTTTCTGCAGGCATACACTGTTCTCCATCTGCTCGTAGGGCGGGTAATTATCCATGAATGTATAACCGGATTTTTGATAGAGGGCGATGGCTTCCGGTTGACGAATGCCGGTTTCCAGTACGGCACGGGAAAAGCCCTCAGTGATGGCCCAGGTTTCCAGCTCTTTTAAGATGGCGTACGCAATGCCCTGACCACGATGGGCATTGTGTACGAACATGCGCTTGATTTCGACTGTTTTTGAGTCAAACTGGCGAAAACAGGCACAACCTACCGGCAACGCATCTACATACGCGACTACAACGGTAGGTATGTTTTTAACTTTATCGAGGACTTCGTAATCCTGTTGTATTTCAGGGTACCTGATCCATAGATCTTTGTCAAGGGCAATTATCAGCTCCTGAAAATGAGGATCATCACTGTTCGTTCTTTTGAGTCTTAGCATAGACCCCTAATTTACTATTTTTTTTACCATATGTAAAGTATACGATAAAACCTAACAGCAACCATACAATGAGGCGGATCCACGTATCCAGTGGCAGGGAGAACATCATTACCAGGCAAGTCAAAATTCCTAAAACCGGCACTACCGGCACCCATGGTGTTTTGAAAGCACGGGGAATATCCGGTTGCTTTTTGCGGAGAATGAGGATACCTAAGCATACCATTACAAACGCCAGCAATGTACCGATGCTACACATCTCTCCTACTACAGAAATAGGCACCAGACCAGCAAAGAGACTGATGAAGATACAGAGTACGATATTAGATTTGAATGGTGTGGCAAAGCGCTGATGCAGTTGCGCAAATACGGGTGGCAATAACCCGTCTTTACTCATTGAATAGAATACCCTGGATTGCCCCAGCAGGTCTACTAGTATCACTGAAGTATATCCTATGAGGATGGCGCCTATCACTGCCAGGAACAAACCTTTATAAGGTGTATGTGCTATGGCCACTGCAACGGGTGCAGGGTTGTCCTTAAACTCTGTATAATGCGCCATACCAGTCATCACGTAACCAAACAATACAAAGAGAATGGTACATACGATGAGAGAACCTAAGATCCCTATCGGCATATTCTTTTTTGGATTTCGGGTTTCCTGCGCCATAGTGGCGACAATGTCGAAACCAATGAATACAAAAAATACTACGCCCGCACCTCTCAGAATACCGCTCCAGCCAAAGGAACCAAATTCGCCGGTGTTCGCAGGAATGAACGGGTGATAGTTTTCAGGATGAATATATTTCCAGCCCAATGCAATAAATACCAGTACCACACCTACTTTCAGTGCTACAACGATAGCGTTGAACAATGCCGAACTTTTAGTACCACGTATGATAATAGAAGTAATAGCAACAATGATCAATACAGCAGGCAGATTGATAAACCCATGTACGAATGTATGATCTGCCAGTTCTATTTTTTCAAATGGAGACGCGACCAGTTGGGGAGGTATATGAATATTGTAAGTGGCGAGAAACTTTACAAGATAACGTGACCAGCTGATGGCTACAGTAGAGGCGCCTACGGAATATTCCAGTACCAGGTCCCAGCCGATGATCCAGGCCCACAGTTCACCGAGTGTAGCATAGGCGTATGTATACGCACTACCCGCTACGGGTACCATGCTTGCCATTTCTGCGTAGCAGAGTGCGCTGAAAGCACAGCCAACTGCCGCCAGTATAAATGATAAAATAACTGCAGGACCAGTGTTATTCGCAGCTGCAATGCCAGTGAGGGAAAAGAGCCCTGCACCGATGATCACGCCAATACCGATGGCGATGAGATTGAAACCTCCGAGACTACGTTTTAATGTATTACTGCCACTTTGAGCAGCTTCCTGTTGCAGGCTGGCAATTGATTTTCTTATCACAGGTAAGATTTAGATTGGGTGCAAAGGTAAGGGATTGATATTACTCTACAAAACAACTAGACTTAACACCATCACCACGATCGTATTTGCCGTTTATAAAGTTTCCGCATTCTTTAACATCGCATTAACCGATGTGAATTGGTTGAGTTGTACCTTAGCCGGACTATAAAATTATTATTTCATAGGTATAGGGATATCAGACAGCTGCTCTTTTAAGGGTGGCTTTTATTTTTTAAACCATTGTTGATTTTAACTGTTACATCATCATGGCTACACTCAATCCTTATCTCAGTTTCAAGGACTCCTGCAAAGTATGGCATTCACTGGATGGTTAACTATGATTATAAATAACAAACGTACTGCGGTGCGGCATAGTTTGGCATTCATTATGTTCACTATATCCCAAAAGTAAATATTATGAAAAGCGTTAAACTGGCCTTCTATGCCCGCCTGGCCCTGATCTTACATGCGCTTATCCTGTCCATGCTAATTATGCATCTGGGCAAGACGGTGATTATTCCACTGTTCTTTGCCTTGCTGATCTCCTTTGCTTTACTGCCTGTATGCCGGCAACTGGAAAAATGGGGATTGCATCGTGGCATTGCGGCCGCTATTTCAGTACTGCTCTTTGTGGTACTGATCGGTTCTTTCATTGATGTTCTGAGTCACCAGGTGGTGAACTTCACCCATAATCTGCCTGAACTGCAAAAGCGGTTTACTGAAAGTCTGACAGATCTCAGGGCCTGGCTTTTTAACACCTATCATATCGATTATCAACAGCAAACAGACTATCTGAAGCGGTCTACCAGCGGTTTGCAGTCTACGGCTATGAGTTCACTGGGTGCCACCTTTATTGGGGTAGCAGAGGTCTTTATTCTCTTTATCTTCTTCCTCATCTTTACCTTCTTCATGCTGTACCACCGCCGGTTGTTCAAGCGCTTTGTGGTAGCCCTGTTTCCAAAAGAAGAGCTGCCCAAGGTAGAGGAAGTACTGGTAAGTGCCCGCAGCATGATCAACAGATATATTATCGGGTTGCTTACTGAAATGTTTATCCTGATCATCTTATTGCTTTCTACGCTGGCCATATTAGGGATCAAATATGCCCTGCTGATCAGTGTAATGGCAGCACTGTTGAACGTAATACCCTATCTGGGAATTTATACAGCGATGGCCATCAGTATGTTCATCACTTTTGCCAATGGGGAACCTTCACAGGCGGTAACTGTTGGTATTGTTTTTATCGTGGCGCATTTCCTGGATGCAAATGTTATTCTGCCCCGGGTGGTAGGTGGTAATGTAAAGCTCAATCCCCTCATCACTATTATCGCCGTACTCACGGGCAAGCTGATTTGGGGTATACCGGGTATGTTCCTGTTTATACCGCTGGCGGCCATTATCCGGATTATCAGTGAAAAGGTAGAATCATTGCAACCCTGGGCAATTTTAATGGGAGAGGAAAAATAATTTGGGGGCTACTGACATACTGTTGTCACCTGCCCGTTTTTACTTTGTGATAACAAAACAAACCTCACATGAAAGAAATGACCACCACTGTCACTACGGAAACATTTATGACCCCGGCTCAACTGCTGAAACACTGGCAGTTGCACCGTAACCTGACCCGCAAAACGATCAATGCATTCCCTGAAGATAAACTCTTTAGTTATTCTGTAGGTGGCATGCGTCCTTTTGCTGAACTGGCAATGGAATTCATAGGTATGGCCGTACCTACCCTGACAGGCATTATCACTGAAAAATGGGAAAAATTCAAGCATGATGAAGCACCTGATACGAAACAGGCATTGCTGGAATTGTGGGATGAGCAGACGGAAATTATTGACACCTTATGGCCAAAAATTCCTGCTGAAAGGTTTAACGATGTTGTATTAGCCTTTGGTCAATGGGAAATGCCGGTAAACCTGTTGGTAATGTATGTAGTTGATAATGAAATACATCATCGTGCTCAAGGCTATGTGTACCTGCGTTCACTGGGTATTGAACCACCATATTTCTGGGACAGAGAGTAGTAGTATACGCCCCATTCTAAAATCTTAATAAGAAGCCCCTGCCGTACAGCAGGGGCTTCTTATTAAGATTTTAGTTCTTTTCTATAGACGACGGGAGATTGCCGGGTATGCTTTTTAAAATAATTACTGAAATGGGTGCTTTCCCCAAATCCCAGCAAGTAAGCAATTTCCTTAATAGACTTCGTAGAATTTTGTAAGAGGGACTTTGCTTCGGCAATCGTCTTTTCTGACACCCAGGTACTGATCGATTTGCCGGTCTTGGTCTTGATCACATTACTGAGGTAATTCGGATGCAATCCCTGCGATGCGGCATATTCCTGTACCCGAAAAGGCTTATCAATCACCCCCCTGCTCATATCCCGGTAATGCTTTTCTAATCCTCTTTTGAAGGTCTTTACGATCTGGGAACTGCGGTTACCCTCATAGATCGGGTTGTAATCCTTCCAGAAAAACTCCTTGATCTTTAACAGCAGTACGACGAAAAGGTTGCCGATCACTTTATTCCGATAGAAAGAAGTGGATTCGTATTCCTTTTTTAGGAGGAGATATAACTGTTCAAATACCGCAAACTCTTCAGGAGGCAGCACTCGTGGTGCCACCGTCTCTGCCAGTAAGAAAGGGAACTCCTCGAAAATGTCCGCATGAACATTTTCTTTCAGGAAGGATTCGCTGAGGGTAATGAGATACACCTCATCCAGCTCCTGCCATTCGAATGACTTAAAATGCCCCGGGTTGGTGAAGTAAATGGTACCCGGCCGGGTAGTGTATATCTGCTCATCTGTTGTATAACGGCCCGTTCCACTCTTTACAAATACAAAAGAGAAGAAATTGACACGGTATACAATAGAAGTATAGGGCAATACCGGATGTATGTCCCTGATATTATGAATCGTAAAGTCGGTTTGATCATCAATAAGATCGGTGGGCAAATTCTGAAAAAGGTATTGTTCTTTTAAGGAGTTAAAAACATGCCTTTCTATATCCTTTTTCATGGGTTGCGATTTAGTCCACGTAGCTCACGATATAAGCATCCTGCTCCTTCGCCTTTTCATAGATAGCTTTCAGCGCCATCAATTCTGTAGCCATATGCTGGGCATTGAATGTAACGCCTTCTTTTTCATCGTCTGTCCATACCTGGCCAGGTTCTATGTCATGTTCATTCAGCTCTGTATGGTCAAACAGCGCGATAATGTTGCCTGGTTCAATAGTTGACAGCAGGTCTGCAATCTCAACTACGGTAGCCGGATCATTGAAATATAACGGTTGCCTGTCGAAGTCAAAATCGTCAGGGAGTTCGTCGATATCGATATTTTCAAAGTCGATCTCCTCTCCTACATATGCTTCAGGGTAAAAGATCTGCCTTACGATAGAGATATCCTCAGGTCTGCTACCTTTGGTAATCAGAAATAATAATCCTTCGAAGGATTTCTCAAAAGTTGTTTTTTCCCTGGCAATGTTGGCCACTGGGTATTCAGGATCGTCTCCTATTTTGGAAAATTCGTTCCTGTCTACGAGAAATAGTGTAGCACTTTGTCCCATAAGAGCGTTTAAAGATTCCGCAAATTTATTTGAAGATATTAACATCTGCCAAAAAAAGCAAAAAAGGATATTTGAGCGGGGGCTTTTATGGCATTTTGTGGGCTTAACCAAAGACAAACGCTTCTGCCTTCGGCAGAAGCGTTTGTCTTTGGGAGGTGGGCCTGCGGCCGGTTAAGTAGATCCGGCAACATTTGAAAGCAAGCCAGCACTATTTTATAATGCCTATTTCGGCGATACCTACATATTGTTTGCCATCCTTAGCTGGCAGTACATGTAAAGGCTCAAACCTGAAGTATCTTGCAGTGACTGGTTTTTCCAGGTCAATCCGTTGTTCGATCGGGTTTGCTTTAATATTAGAAAACTCTCCTTCTTTCTGCAATTCCCAGGTCTTACCATCCTCACTGGTGTAGATCTTATACTTGTCTACCAGGCCTTTATCTTTTAACGGCAGGTAGTTAAAGCCGATCATCTTTAGCGGGAACTGCATATCTACGATCATGCCTTTAGGAGCAATCTTCTTAAAGGTAGACATATCCATCTGTACAGCACTCGTTGCATCCCCGTCAATAGCGGCAGAGAACTTCGTATTCTGTGATTTCCACTGTGTTTTATCAACAATGGTATTTTTGTTCGTAGCGGCAACCTTTACTTCAGGGGCTTTGAACAGGGCCACATCACTGAGACAGATACTCGCAGCACCCTTTGTGATACGGATCCTTACCTTATCGGTCGTTACCATACGCTCGCTACGGATCAGGCGGCAATAACCAATTGCAGTACCTTTTTTCAGTTCTGTCCACTGGTTATTTTCCCAAACATCCACTGCCCAGTCGTCTATACGCTGACCTAATTTAATGTTCTCACGGAGACGGATGACGTTGAATGTTTTTGTACCTGCCAGGTTCAGTACCAGCTCACCGGTGTTCACACCATCTTTTGTACCCCAGTAGGTGTATGGATCATTGTCCAGTACATTCTCAGCAGCATATGCCTTATCCCCGCTTCTTACATCACTGGCCTGCACGGTTGCGCCTGCCGCGAAGTTCACTTTGTACATTTCTTTAATGATATCGCCAAAGCCTTTCAGCGAAGCAACGTCAATTTCATTTACCAGACCTCGTTGATCAGGAGGTACGTTCAGCAGCATGGTAGTACCATGACCTACTGAAGCGAAGTAATGGTTTAGCAGATCCTCCGGTGTTTTCACTTTGCCATCCTCAGTAGCGTGGTAAAACCATCCTGGCCGAATGGAGAAGTTTGTTTCTGCCGGCATCCATTGCTTACCATTGCGGGTACCATTCAGCCCCAGTTCATACAATACCTGTCCCGGTGATGCCACCGCTGAATCCTTATCACCGATGGGGGTGTAAGTAGCCCAGCAAGGGTCGCCGGAGAAACCGGTTTCGGTACCTACCCAGCGTACATCTGGACCTACATCGCTCATGGCCACTGCATTTGGCTGCAGTTCTTTTTCCTGTCTCCAGGTTTCAGGCCAGTTATAATAAGTGTAACGATCGATCTTTACTTCTTTGCGTGCACCACCATAATAACCATCACCACCATTTGCGCCATCATGCCAGATTTCGAATACCGGGCCATAGTTGGTCAGTAGTTCCTTCATCTGTGCACGGTAGATGCGTACATACTCCTGGGTGCCGTAAGCGGCATTGTTCCTGTCCCATGGAGAGAGGTATACCCCAAATTTGATCCCCTGTTTTTTACAGGCATCAGCAAATTCTTTTACCATATCACCCTGGCCGTTTTTCCAGGGGCTTTTGGTAATGTTGTGGAAAGTGGTTTTGGTTGGCCAGAGGCAAAAACCATCGTGGTGTTTACAGGTCAGGATCAAACCTGTGAGCCCTGCCGCCTTAATGCTCGATACGATCTGATCGGCATCGAAGCTGGTAGGATTAAATATTTTCTCGTCTTCGTCGCCATAGCCCCATTCCTTGTTGGTGAAAGTATTAACAGTGAAATGTACAAACGCGTACATATCCATAGCCTGCCATTCCACCTGTGGTGCGGAAGGCAATACGCCGTAAGGTGCAGGTGCACTTACCTGTGCATTGCTACAGCTGGGCCCCAGCATCAGCATGGCAAATGCCAGACTTGCGCCACCTATAAATTTCTTCATGTAGTATTGTGTTTTTTGTTAGACCTGTGTTCACATGAGCTATAAAAATAGGTCGTTTTATCAAGGAATGGAACTATACGGAAAATAGTATTACCTATACTCAAAATAATATGAGGGCCCACATATGCAGGCCCTCATTACAATTCAAATCCTTATCAGTTAAAAGATATATCTAAGCCCCAGCTGCATCTGCCACCTGGATGGCAGGTCAGGGCTGGTGGTAAAGGTCTGTGTTTGCCCGGGGTCAAACTGGTAAATAGCCTTGCCATCGGTATCCTTGCCAGTATAGGCCAATGGCTGGTAATAACCTGTGGTACTGGCGTATTTACGCAATCCCCATTTACTGCTGATCAGGTTTCCGAGGTTCACGATGTCCAGGCTCACCTGAATGGTGCTGGTCTGATCTTTCCCTTTGAAGTTAAAATCCTGCAACAAACGCAGGTCCAGCTGACTAAACCAGGGTGTGGTACCATCATATTTTCCGGTATACTGACCTCTGTGTGAACTAAGGTATTTATCCTGCTGGATAAATCTTTCCAATGCTGCTCCCTGCGCTGCCGCATCCTGTACCGTACCATTTGCATCTGTCAATGTTGCAAAATTCATTTTGCTGATCTCTGACTGCGTAGGTACATACAGGAGGTCGTTTGCTGCAGAGCCATCATTGTTTACATCGCCACCATATACATAGGAGTAGCGGTTGCCGCTTGTCCAATTGCTAAAGAAGGAAATGGTGGTTGCATATTTTCCTTTGCTGTATTCAAACTTCCTGATTCCTGCCAGTGTGATACGGTGGGTGTTACCATACAGTGAGTTCGATTCTCTCGCCTTGTTCGCATTGCCCAATACCAGGTTACGGTCAAATGCATCTCCGGAAATCTCTGCGGAGATTGAGCTTGCATCTTTTGCTATCAGATAGTTATATCCTAACATGAGGAAATAACCTTTGCCAAATGTTTGCTGCGCCTGGAAAGAGGCATTGAATGAGTAACCAATCTTTGTATTGGTAAACACATATGTAGCAGTATTGCCTTTATCGCTTGCCTGGTATACCTCGCGTGTATCACCTGTTCCTGAGTTCAACACACCTGTTGGGGTACCCAAACCATAATCTCTTACCATCATAGCGTTCAGATCTTTTGAATAAGCCAGGTCACCTGTCAGGATCGTACCAATTGGTAATTTATAATCCAACCCGATATTGGAACGCCAGATCTGTGGCCACTTAAAGTTGCGCGCAGTCACATCATAATAACCGGTGAAAGGATTACCAATCTGGTTACCTACCCATACAAACGGGAAACGGCCGGTAAACAAACCGGTACCACCACGTAACTGTACGGTCTTATCACCATTGATATCCCAGTTAAAACCTAATCTTGGAGATACTAAGATCTTACCACTGGGCATGCGGGTATTATCGATTGTCTGACCGGGACCATTCTTTACGGGGTTCCCGTTTTCATCAAATAATGTGAGATCATCTGTATTCGCCACTGTGGGGGAGCCTTCTACAAATGTACCTGCAAAGGTGCCGTCTGCATTGACGTTCGGGCTCTTATAACTTGCTTTGGAAGGATAATACAATGCCTTGTCAAAGCGTACACCATAGGTTAATTTGAAGTTGGATACCGGGTTCCATTCATCCTGTACATAAGCAGAAGCCTGCCCTACAGTGAGGTAATACCAGGTCCACTGATCAGCAGCTGCGCGGTTCTTTGCATAGGATACATTTGCATCATATCCGCCAGCGGCAGCAGAGGTGAGGAAGTCATTGATGTCTACCCCTGAGAAGAGGGTAAACCCAAACCCTGTCAGGTTAAAAGAGTTCCCAAATTTGAACTGTTCGTACGAACCACCAATTGTGATGGTATGCTTAGGCAGAATGATGTTGAAGTTATCTGTCAGCTGTAGTGCATCCTGGTTCAGTACATTATTAATAGAGAATGGTTCATACCCAGCTACGATATAAGGCACGCCATACTTCGTAATATTCAAAGCAGGGAAAGGGGTTGAGAATGGATTACGGTTATCTCTGAAGATGGTATAAACTGCCCTGAATTTATTGGCGTAGGTATCATTGAAGTTAGACTTCAATTCCAGTCCGAATGAGTGCAGTTTATTGACCATTTCATATCCTGAGTTTCTAAATTGCAGGGTAATGGCATCAGGTCCGCGACGGTTGATGGCATTGGGGTGAGCCGTTTTTTCCTGGGAAGCATCCAGGCCATTATAAGTAAAGGCCAGTGAATGTTTATTATTGATCACCCAGTCAATTTTTGCCAGCCATTTATAGTTGCTCCGTTTCAGGTTATAATGTTCGTAAGGTCCTGTGTTATAACCATACTTTGAACTCAGCAGGTCACTCACCGCCTGCAGGTCAGATGCCAGTACGCGGGAAGTGGTGATGTCGCCGGCATTATCCGCAGTTTGCGCAACATATGCACTGGCTTCATCCTTGCGCTGTTCGGATTCGAAGTTGACGAAATAAAACAGTTTGTTCTTTTTGATAGCTCCACCTAATGAAAACCCTGCCTGAAAGGATTCCAGGGTAGGCACAGAAAATTTTTGTCCGTCTATTTTGCTGCCGGACAATGCATCATTACGATAGAAAGCGTAAACGGTACCACTGAATTTGTTGCTACCGCTTTTGGTCACTGTGTTTACACCAGCGCCGGTAAACCCTGACTGGGTTACATCATAAGGTGCGATGTTGATCTGGATCTGATCGATCGCATCGATAGAAATAGGCGTGGCATTGGTTTGCCCGCCGGGAGTAGGAGCATCCAGACCGAAAGGGTTATTGAAAACCGCTCCATCCAGGGAGAAATTGTTGTACTGCCCGTTCCTGCCTGCAAAGGAAATTCCATTGTAAGTAGGAGAAGCAGATGGTGTAAGGCGCAGGTAGTCGTCCGCCGAACGGGAAATGGTAGGCAGCTGGCGGATCTGGGTGTTGGAAATGTTTGTAGATGCACCCGTGCGCTGGTCATTAAAAATGGTAGAGCGACCACTCACCACAACTTCGCTGAGGGTACCTGCGGCTTCAGAAAGACGCAGATCCAGTGAGGTCGTTTGGCCCAGGTTCAGGAAAACCCCGGAAGCAGTTTTAGTCGCGTAACCGGTAAAAGACACGACTACAGTGTAAGGACCTCCTACACGGAGGTTGGGTACAAGAAAACTTCCATCTGATTTGGTAATCAAACCCTTGTTGATACCGGCATCTGACCATGTTACCTGTACAGTAGCGCCGGGTAAAGCCTCCCCGGCCTCGGTTTTTATTACACCGCTCAGGCTGGCGGTCGTTACCTGGGCAAACACACTACTTAATGAAATACAGGCAATTAATAAGCTCAAAAGGAGCTTGTTTAGATTTGGTTGATACATCTTTAAGATATTGGTGAGTAAGTAATGGCTAACATTCAAAGAACAACTACAGCACCATTCGGATAAACATACTATACAATTTACCATAAAAAGTGCATAATTCCACCGCGTTTTCTGCAAATTGTTCAGGCAGGGGCTAGTAGAAAGTATTGCGCCCGGCAAGGGTTCATTCAAACAGCAGAAGGAGATGCGATCAAAGTGGATAAGAGTTTCTGACGAGTGCATCTGTGTTATATGATGCAGTATATGTACCGGGGGGAGCGGATAATGTGATTGCTTTGCAGGATGAACCGGATGCGATTCATTTTCTGAATGAGGCATGGAGGCATTGTAAAGCAATTGCGTTTGATGCAGATGCGGGGCCTGTTTTGGACGGTTTCTATCCTATAATCATTGCCGTGAGGAAGTTGCATTTTGCCCATAAATAATGTCTGGCAGCTGTACCAATAATGCACACAACTGTGCAGTAAGGTCCACACCTGGATTCCCCAAAATTGGTAAAACACAGCAGCACGGGTATGCAAATCGCCTTTGCCGGAATAATTTTTTCTACCATCGGGGGTGGCAATTAAATACAAAATTGCATATGCCACAGCCAGCCAACATTTATTAAATCGCTCTATGGTGGCTGTATCTAAATATTCCGTGATGACTAAAAATACAAACATGCGATCCGCTCTGTAGTATTTATTGATGAGATTTTTGATTTATTCGTGTGGAATCCAATATTCCCATATCAATTAGCATGCCTATTGCTATGTACATGAATTACGCGAACAAAATAAAAATGACACCGCAACGAACTTATAACTGTTAACTATTAGGATTGGCAGTGCTATAAATAATATCTACATTTAAATTTTCTAAACATCAACAATGGCAACAGACATAGCGAAGCTGCTTCAGAAGAAGCAGAAAAAGATTCTGGAAAACTGGATGACCGCTCAGCTTTCCAACGTCAGCCTTAGGGAAGACCTAATGAGTAACGAGGACCTTAGAGAACAATCTACTGAACTATTAGAGACACTTTTAAAAGTATTATCTGAGAAAAATCTCAACAATTTTGAATCTACTGAATTTGAACCTGTTCATGAACTCCTGGCCGGGGTATCTCTTTCCCGTGCTCAACAAGGATTTACCCCTTCCGAAACTGGTGTTTACATATTTAGTCTGAAAGATGCCCTGCTATCAACCTTACTCACTGATTTGAAGGATGATCCGGCTACCCTGGTAGATGGTGTGATCAGAATAGGTAAGCTGATGGACTATCTCAGTGTAGTAGCGTTTGAAACTTTTATCAAGGGAAGAGAAGAAGTTATTCTGCGTCAGACAGATGAGATTGCAGAAATCTCCACTCCTGTGATCCGTGTATGGGATGGTATTCTCGCCCTGCCTATTATTGGCACCCTGGATAGTGCCCGTACGCAGGTAGTAATGGAGAGCCTATTGCAGGAAATTGTGGAAAGTGGCAGTACAATTGCCATACTGGATATTTCAGGTGTGGCTGCTGTAGACTCACTGGTAGCACAGCACCTGATCAAAACTGTTGCGGCTACCCGTCTGATGGGTGCAGAGTGTATCATTAGCGGTATCCGTCCGGAAATAGCGCAAACAGTGGTTCACCTGGGTATTGATCTTTCCAATATTATTACCAAGGCAACACTCGCCAGTGCGCTTAAACAGGCGTTTGGTATGTTGAGACTGAGTGTGAAAAAATTGGAATTCACAAATAAAACAGGCAATTAATATATGGATCGTATTCCTATACTTCGTATGGGGAACCTGTTACTGGTGACCATACAGATAGATCTGTACGACAGGTTAGCGACCAATCTGGAGACAGATCTGGTACAAATGGTAAATAAAACCGAAGCGAAAGGTGTATTAATTGATATCTCCGCATTATCCATCGTCGATTCTTTTATGGGCCGTATTCTTGGTAACATTGGTTCTATGTCCAAAATTATGGATGCCGAAACCGTTGTTGTTGGTATGCAGCCAGCGGTCGCTATTACCCTGATTGAACTTGGGTTGGAACTCAGGGGCGTACATACGGCTTTGAATGTAGAAAAGGGAATGGAATTGTTAAAGGAAAAAATTGGTAATTATGAAGACGACCTAACAGAAGACGATGAAGATAGTACTGAATAAGGACCGTATGCTAATCGAAAGAGAACAGGATGTGGTTCCATTCAGGAATCGTGTGAAGGAGTATGCTGTGAAAATTGGAATGAGTCTTGTGAATCAAACCAAACTGATCACCGCAGCCAGTGAACTTGTCCGCAATATGCTGAAATATGCCAATGGTGGAATTGTGTTGATTGAGGTACTCACCCAGGGCAGAGATAGTGGGATCCGGCTTGTCTTTACCGACAAAGGTCCGGGAATTAAAGATATCCCACTGGCTATGCAAGATGGCTATTCCTCCGGCAAAAGCCTGGGGATTGGCCTACCCGGTACCAAACGGCTGGTCAATGAATTTGAAATCAAAAGTATAGTCGGCGAAGGCACGACTGTTACAATTATTAAGTGGAAGAATGGATAAAAACATACACCTGGCGCTCAACGCATCTGAGCGAAGCTATTTTGCCATATTAAAAAAAGAAATCCATGCCATGGCAATCGCTGGCGGACTTTCTGAAAAGCGGGTTGCAGAGATAGATATTATTGTGGCGGAAATAGTAACCAATCTTGTCAAACATGCAGGTGGTGGTCAGGTACTGGCTAAACTCATCGAGGAAAACGGCGAACAAGGCATAGAACTGATCAGTATTGACAACGGCCCCGGTATGACGGATGTAACCCGGATGGTAGCAGACGGTGTATCTACAAAAAAAACACTGGGGAATGGTCTGGGTGCCATGAAAAGGCTCTCCGATGTATTCCAGATCTATTCTAATAAGAACTGGGGCACCGTCATCCTGATCAGGGTTTTCAATAAGCCACCAGCCAAAGCCTTTAAAACAGAGATCAGATCCGTAATCATTCCTAAACCAGGTGAAACTGAAAGCGGAGATAATTTGTACTCTATAGTAGACAATAACCATGTGAAATTATTCCTGGGAGATGGTCTGGGCCATGGCCCCGAAGCGGCGAAAGCCATGCGGGTAGCCGGAGAAGCATTTATGGCATGCAATCATACTGACCCCGTAGAAATCATCAGGTATATTAACCTGGCTGTGAAAAGAACAAGGGGAATGGTAGGTACTGTCGCAGTTTTTGACCATCCCGCCAGGAAATGGCGCATTTGCGGAGTGGGAAATATTATCACAAAAGTGTTCAATCCGGAGAGCAATAAAAGCTACCTGGCGTACAATGGTATTATTGGGCTCAATGTTCCCAATACACTCAATGTCCAGGAAATTCCTTACGAAGATGGTCAGTATATCCTGATGTCCAGCGATGGTCTCAAAACCCGATGGGATACTTCAAAGTATACATCCATAACGCGATTCGATCTTTCTATTCTATGCGCGTCTCTCATTAAAGACTTTGCACGCCTCACAGACGATATGTCGGTAGTGGCGTGCAAAATAAACTTGTAATCTCATGCACGAACTTGCCCGGGTGACCCTTGAGAATGAAATGGATCTCATACTTGCGCATAAGCGCTCTATGAAACTGGCAGAACTGGCCGGTCTCTCCCTGTCGGCACAAACAACTTTTGCTACTGCCGTGTCCGAGGTGTCAAGAAACGCCATCGACAGCGGCAAAAGTGGTTGTCTCATTTTAAGCGTAGAAAGCGATCTGCGTGAAAAATTCATCGTGGCCTGCCTGAAAAATGAGCAGCAAAACAACGCCCGGGAAGGTCTTGAACATGCAAAAAAACTCGTTAATAAATATAAAGTTTCTACAAATGGTCCGGAGACCAGCATAGAACTGTTCTATACCATCTCTCCCGCTTTCCGCATAGATATACAAAAGCTGGATGAGTGGCGGAGCCTCTTTCGCAATGAACCTTCCATCTCCCCTTACGAGGAACTGAAAAGGAAGAATGAACAGCTGCAGGAACTGTCGGAAAGAGTGAAGAAAAGTGAAGACCAGTACAAAGTGCTCACCAATTCTCTCCCGCTTATGATCTTCTCACTCGACGATCACGGGCAACTGCTCTATGCCAATTACTGGCTGTTACACTACACAGGTCAAAACCTGAATAGTCTCAACAACAGTAAATGGAAAACCATCGTGCATGAAGATGATTATGACGCTTTTTGTCTGCTGTTGCAAAATGATATTACACGGGGTGCCACCACCATCAAGATACAGGCAAGGCTGATGAACAAAAGTACCAGCGATTATCTCTGGCACCAGATCTCACTGTCACCACTCAATGGAGATAAAGACGAGCCCAGTTACCGTATCGGGTTTATGGTAGACATCCATGCGCAGAAAACGGTAGAAGAAACACTGAAAGATAATTATGAATTAAAGCAGGCGGAAAAGAAACTGAAAGATAACCAGCATACACTGGAACAGTATATTGAAGAACTGAACCGCAGTAACCAGGAGCTACAGCAATTTGCTTTTGTCGCGTCTCATGATCTGCAGGAGCCGGTACGAAAATTGTTATTTTATAGTGACTACCTGCTGAATAAATACCAGGCTTCTTTTGACGAGAAAAGCCTGCATTTCCTGAACAGCATACAGGGCGCTTCCCGCAGAATGCGATCGTTGATACAGGACCTGTTACTCTTCTCACAAATCAATAAAGAACAGATTCAGTTCCAGGAAGTTGACCTGAATGCGGTAGCGACAGATGCCTGCCAGGACCTGGAAATAGCTATTGAAGAAAAGAAGGCTGCACTCAATATTCATTCACTGCCAAAACTCTATTGTGACGAAAGAATGATGCGGCAGCTGTTTGGCAATATCATCAGCAATTCATTGAAGTATAGCAAGGATGCCCAGGCACCGCAGGTAGATATTTCTTACAAGCAGGAGAACGGGCATATAGAACTTATATTCAGGGACAACGGGATTGGATTTGATGAAAAATACCTGCCTAAAATGTTCACCCTCTTTCAGCGCTTACATACGCGACAGACGTATGAAGGCACAGGATTGGGACTGGCCATATGCAGGAAGATCGTAGAAATGCACCAGGGTAAAATATGGGCGACCTCAGAAGAGGGATCAGGTGCAACTTTTTTCGTTTCTTTGCCTACACATCCGGTTATTTAATTGCTTGCTTTATGAAATGTGGAAAAATACTGGTTATTGACGACGACTCTGAAGATATGGTTATTATCAGAGAAGCCATGGAAATGATCAATGCTGATAATGTGATGATGTTTGCCGAAGGTGGCGAAAAGGCCCTGCAATTGCTGGAAACGCGCTTTAGCGCAGAACAGGTAGTTCCTTGTCTGATTGTACTGGACCTGAACATGCCAAAAATGAACGGTACACAGACACTGGCAAACCTGAAGGCAGATGACCGCTTCAGGAATATTCCTGTTATCATCTACTCTACCTCTATCAATCCTTTTGAAAAAGCGAAATGTGTCACCTTAGGTGCACATGCATATATTACCAAACCTGTATCTGTCAAAGAAAGCCTGGAAACAGCGCAGGTGTTTCTGAATTTCTGCCAGGCAGATTGATTGTTATTGCGACACTGGCAGCCACACTCTCTCTTATCACTCTTTCCTCTGCTTGCCCAGGCAAAATAAGTATCAGCTTTATCGTAAGTGGTTTAGAGTTATTATTCAGAGGATTGTGCCAATGTGAGTGTCTTAACGTGGCGCATTCCATAGCTTTTCAAGTTGTGCAAATCCGTGAATAGCATGTGCGGGCAATTTCTCTCCTTTTTCTCCAAACACATACATCGCGGCGGGTTGTTCAATAGTTATTCTGGTTTCGTCTGCGGCGGCGATATTAAGTTGTAGATATTTAGCCATAAATTCATATACTGCTTTGCGCTTGTTGCGGCCAAAGTCATGACCTTCTGCAGGCAGGTGTACATTGGATACTTTGCCTGTCTGGCCGTAGTAGCCGTAGATCTTTTGCAGGTAAGGGAAATCGTGTTCGGGCATTTTATCTGTCCAGTCGCCACCATCGCTGACTAACAACTGTGGTCTGGGAGCTGCCATAGCAGCAATTTCTACATTGTCTGTTCTATTGCCGCAACCATGTACGGGCATCCCACTTTCGCAGGGGCAACCACCATAAAAATAAGAACTGATGGCCACTACAGGTGCACTCACTTTGATACGGTCATCAATGGCTGTCATCAATACCGTATGACTACCCGCCCCTGAACCACCTGTAATACCTACTCTGCTGGTATCTGCATTTTTAAGAGACAATAAATAATCAAGTATCCTGATGGTGCCAAGCGCCTGTACACTCATGGCCAGACTACGACGATGATCGGCTTCTTCAAATTGCAACTGAGATTCACCCCATGCGAACAGATCGTAGCTGAAAGCCATAGCCCCCATGCGTGCTAAGGCAGCACAGCGATATTGACAGTCAGGTCTGTATCGCTGATCTTTCCAATGCCCGTCGGGGTTGAGGATCACAGGGATCTTTCCTTTGCTTTTAGCAGGAGCGTACAATGAACCATTCATATATACACCTGGCAATATCTCTATGGCAATGTTACGTACAGTGTATCCATCAAACTTTCTTTCCGCAGTAACGATGGGGGCAGATGCAGGTTTAGGTGGTAATGGAGACAATTGTAATGCCTGCAGGATACAGGGTTGTAATGTTGCTTTTCTGCTTTCCCATTCCTGTTCGTTATGATACTGCGAAGCGATCCGATCCAGCTCAGCCCAACCATCGGCAACAGGCCAGCGGTAGTATTCATAACTGGTGAGGCGGTATTGTTTATCCTTTTCCTTTCTTACTTTCAGATCGAGTGGTGCGAGTACACGCTCGACCGTCGCCTCTGCATCGGGGCGATACCGCCAGTCCGCATAAGTCACATACTTACCTGCTACCTCTGCCTCCGTGTACCGGATTTTGATACCATAGCGGTGCTGGATATCGAGTAGTACATCCTGCAAGGGTTTCTTATATCCACTGTCAGAGTTTTGCTGTGCGTAGGCAAACTGTACCAGTAACAGGCAGAATAGCAATCTTATCATGGGAAAACATTAATAACGTAGTCACAACGATGAAATTAAGTGTCAATCAAACAAATATATTTTATTTGCCTGAAAAATCAAATTACAGGGTAAGTTGTAATGCCTGCGCCGGATCTTTTTCATAGTCGTAAAATATATTTTTCATGCCCATTGGGCGCTCCCCTCTTTTCATACCATTATAATCTTTCTACCAGCTACCCAGGCGGGTACCGTTTAAACGGTTTTCGCAGGCCCTATAAGGCCCATTCCGTTTAAAATCGACTCAGCGTATATCTTTTCCAGGAAATGAGAAATTCAGGCCCGCAAATGAGGTAAAATAAGACAATAAAATGAATAGTGGGAATTACAGTCACGGAAGGGCTCCCCATGTATACTTCACCCATTTATTGATATTTCTTTTACAGTATTCACTCTCCTCTAATCAGGCCGCTCTACCTGCAAGGTTTTTGTTATTACTATTAATTATAAAATGAAATTTATGGCATCTAAAACGATATTATTTATTCATGGGATGTTTCAAAACCCTAAAAGCTGGTCTCATTGGGTAGACTTCTTTACTGAAAGAGGATACACCTGTTTAGCGCCTGCATGGCCGTTGCATGAAGGTGATCCCGTATCATTACGCGAGCAGCCACCTGCAGGACTTGGCGAACTGAGTCTCGACACCGTTGTTGCAGCAATGGAAAGGGTAGTTGCAACACTATCGGAAAAACCTATTGCCATCGGGCATTCTGTAGGTGGTCTGATTGTACAGTTACTATCAGAGAAAAATATGATTGCAGGCGGTGTATGTATCGATTCTGTAGCCCCCAATGCCATGCTGGCTTTTGACTGGGGATTTTTCAAAAACAGTACGCTCATTGCCAATCCATTTAAAGGCGATCATCCTTTTATAATGGACGAACAATCCTTCCATGAATCATTTGCTAATACAATGACGGATGAAAGCTCTAATGCTGCCTTTCGTGCTTTTGCAACGCATGACAGCCGGAATGTATTAAGAGATTGTCTGGGCCGTGCCGGACACGTAGACCTGGATCTGCCGCATTTCCCTTTATTATTTATTGGCGGCAGCGATGACCAGATCATTCCTGCGGAACTGAATAAGAAGAATGCGAAGGCTTATACAGATGATAAGAGTATTACAACATTCAAGGAATTTGCGCACAGGGGGCACTTCATTTGCGGGGAGCCCGGATGGCAGGAAGTGGCAACATATGCGTATCAATGGATTCACGCAAATATCTAATAATAAAAAAGAACTCAATAATAAATAAACCTTTTCAAAATTACTTAATGGACTACCTCCATCAGGTACCCGAATTAAACGAGGCCGTATGTTATTGATGATACAGCCTCGTTTAATTATTTCCTGTGGAGTCGTATTACCTGCATACTCAGTGCATCCAGCGTCATACTTCCTTTTGTTAATTCTGTTTCAATAGAAACAGGTACGCCCCTTTCTTCTTTTAATATTGTCACATTTGCCATTGATTGCAATGCACCAAAAGCTTTCAGGTTGACATTTACTTTAGCGTCTGTACTACCCGCATTTATAATCTTTACAATGATATCTCCTGTCTTTGTATCCTTTACACAGGATGCTGCCAGTGTAGAATCTTTCTTACGGTCAAAAGTCACCACATCACTGATATATACATCTCCTGTATTCATGGAAAACAGCTGTTGTACATAGTAATTCACCGTTGGATATACACCTGTATTGTCAAAGTAGATCAGGTCCGGATTCCAGTTGGCATTTCCTTTCTTTGCAAGCAGTGGCGCATAGGAAGCCATGTGTACCACATCACCGTTTCTTTCCAGGCTGGTCATATAAGCAGCTTCAGAGATAGCATTGATAAACCTGTTGCCTTTAGAAGCATATTCGCCAACATACACTTTTGCTTTTTTCCTGTCATACTTATCATAGCGGAAATTATTCTTCAGGAACCATTCAGGGTCATTATAATAATGCTCATCTACTACCGGTACTTTCAGTTTGTTCACGATCTCCCATCCTTTCTCATAATCTTCCCCTTCAGAGAAAGGACCAGCTGTACCAATGACTGTAATTTCCGGATGTTTTGCTTTCACAACATTATAAATCATGGTGAAGCGTTCTTCAAAACCGGGGGTCATTTTATCTTCATTACCAATACCGAGGTATTCAAGGTGGAATGGCTCCGGATGACCTGCAGCAGCACGCCTGGCTCCCCAGGCAGAAGTAGCGGGACCATTTGCAAATTCTATCAGATCCAATACATCCTGGATATAGGCCTGCATATCCTGCATAGGAATACCTTTCTGACCTGTGCCACCAATCGCCCAGGTGCCACCGGAATTCTGGCAACTCACAGCCGCGGCCAGGATAGGTACGGGTTTAGCACCGATGTCTTCACAGAACCGGAAATATTCAAAATAACCCAATCCCATTGACTGGTGATAGTTCCAGATGTTGCGCTGATCAACACGTGCTTCTAAAGGACCAATGGTATTTTTCCAGTTGTACATGTTTGCGATACCATCTCCATGTACCAGGCATCCACCGGGAAAGCGCATAAATTTCGGGTGCAGATCTGCAATCGCCTGTGCCAGGTCAGCCCTCATCCCGTTTGGCCTGTTTTTGAATGTTTTCTTTGGAAAAAGCGACACCTGGTCCAATGCCAGTTCGCCAATACCTTTTGCGATGATCACCAGACAGGCGCTGTCATCGCTTTTATTCACTGTAATACTGGCGGCATATTTCTGCCAGTTTTTATCTTTTATATCGAAAGTGGTTTCGCCGTAAATATCTCCTTTTTTGTTGCGGAGACTTACTGTGACAGGCATGGCATTGCCAGCAAGTTTATTTGCGAAGAACGATACATCGTACTGTTCGCCTTCTTTTACAGAGATGCCATTAAAACCGTAGTTAGTTAATCCAAGACCTTCCTTTCCTGCATCCTGGATATCCAGTACTACATAATGCGGATTGTTTTCATTGAGCGGTGATTTTGTTTCCACCGATATTTTGCCGTAAGCAAATCCTTTGGGTGTATACTCCCATGCAGTCATTGGATTCCATCCCCTGTGATCCGATCCTGTATATTCAAAAGAACGGTTCTGGATGAGTTCTGCATACAATCCCCCGTCAGCAGCATAGCTGATGTCTTCAAAGAAGATACCGAATAGGTCAGGGCTGATAACCTTCTGTCGTTGGGCAAAGACAGCCGTGGAATAAAGGGCGATGATAAATGTAAATAATGAACGTTGCATATAAATTGTAATCTGCGTTAGTGTTAATATACAACTACGATTTATTAATGAGTATAAAAATCTTTAAATATCATTTTCTTTTTGAATACAGTCTACTTTTCAAGTAATTATTCTGCCCTAAAACCTATATTTATTTACTAACATTTTTAGTATTTTGTGCTAAATTATTTAGTTTTGTGTCAATAGAATTAGAACAGGTTTTCGAAGGTGCTTATTTCTTACAACAGGGAAAAAAGATTAGGATAAAGGGTACAGATCTACCAAATATCCTGCAGGTTATCGATACGCTGGAACCAATATTGATCGAACGCGCTGAATTGTCGCTTTTCCGCTTCTCCACTATGGATAGAAGTACCGGCACAATTCTCCGTTCAACAGCGCTTGGTAATAAGTTTTGGCTGAAGCCTGGCATGGGAGGAAAATGGTTTGTAGGTGTAGACGAAGTCCTGACTTCTGCTTACATCTACTACATTCATCAGCTACAACGGCTCTTCTTTTCCCTCTTTGAAGAACAACTCAGGTATCCCAGTGATGAAGTACCCACTGGCAAATCTGCGAAAAAAACCTACTACTATAAACCTCAGCACCAGGTTGGCTCAATAGTAGTAGAAGCCAATCATCCGCGCATAAAAAAAGGCTATTCCAGGAAAGCAATCCTGGAGCCTGTGCCGGATGAATTGTACTACCTCACTTCCGACATGCGGTTGCTGATCCGGTCCAAACGATTGGGATACGCCATCTGGGAAGTAGTAGAAAGTCCGCCACTCTTCGTGCATGACGGCAAACCCTGGGGCCTCCAACTGGCAGCAGGTAAAACCGTCACCGAAGAGGAGACGGCAAAAGCAGGGAAGTGGCTGCTGGACCATCTGATAGGAAATGAAGTGAATTTTTCTTAAGCAACAACGGGGACAAACTCAAAATAACAAAGGGAATAAAACAAACGACCGGTAATAAAGAACTTTGCAGCACCCTCAGGCTGTATATCTCAAAATAACCACGCAATCTCATTCAACATGAACCATTCAACATCTTCATCGTAAGCTCATTTTTGAGCTGCATCCATGCCAACGCAGAAGGATGATCAGCGTGCATTGTTTCTAAACGACAAGTCTGCACTCACTGTGTGCAGCAGCTATAGCTATGCCATCACCTCACTTGTGTCAGTTAGGAGTACTCCGCACCCCGGATTACCCCTAACTGCGCGGGTGGCTTGCTCACAGCCAACGAGCGTTTTCATTTTTTTCACGAAAGTAGTCGATCGACAACTTTTTATTCTCCAAAATGTGACCATTTTTCACCTGGAATGTCTGAACTAAAAGTAATATTAAAAGAGCTCGGCGGAAAGATCAAAGCAATTCGTAAGCAGAAAAGAATGACCCAGCTGGATCTCGAAGTTTCTTCCGGTGTACATGCCGGAGATATTTCGAAAATAGAAAATGGCATGAAAAATCCAGCTGCAACTACGCTCATCAAATTAGCTGCTGCACTCGAAGTTGAGCTGAATGAATTTTATCCTATCAAGAGGAGTGAATATTAATTGTCTGGCTGACAAGTTCTTAAATTATTAAGCCTTTTCCCTCAAACGATCGCTCCGCGATCGCGAAACCCTGCTGTTGTCAATGACAACAGCGGGGTTTCTCATTTCACTCAGCTTTTTATTACATTTGGTCAGCCACGTAATGATATGACTTTACTACCCGAAAGCCGCCAGCAAGACCTTTCATTCCATGACCTCCGCCTGGAATCCAACTTTGAAACCTTCTTCAGGGTACTTTACCCTCAACTCTGTGTATACTGCAAAATCAAATACAACTTCAACATGCACCTCGCCGAAGACATCGTAAATACCTCCTTCTCCAAACTATGGGAAGCCCGCCATACCCTCAACCCGACCCTCTCTGCCAAAGCATATCTATTCAAAATAGTTAACAACCAATGCCTTAACACCCTCAAACACCAAAAGGTACAGGATCAGTATACCCAGGCCCAGCTCAATGCAGCTGATCCTTTGACCGCCACGGACGATCTCGACCTCAAACAACTCCGCGATGCCATCGACATAGCCATTGCCGAACTACCTGACCAGATGCGAAAAATATTTGAACTCAACCGCCACGACGGACTTAAATACTCCGAAATAGCAGCACTACTGCATTTATCTGTCAAAACTGTAGAAACCCAGATGAGCCGGGCACTACTAAAACTCAGGAAAAAACTGGCCGCCTTTATCCACTAAAAAATATTTTTACTCCTTGTAGGGGTAAAATTGCTCTCACTTGTATTAATACCCGAGCGCATGGAAAATACAATCAACGATAAACTCCTGACCAGGTACCTGGCAAATGAGGCCACCGCCTCCGAAAAAGCCCTCGTCGAGCGCTGGATAGCACTCAGCTGGGAAAACCGCCAATACCTGGATACCCTCCGCCAGGCATGGGAACTCGCTGATGCCAGGCAGACACTCGATTATGTGCTGGATGAAATGAACATGGACGAAAAATGGACACAGTTCAAACAGTCAAAGGGGAAAAGAGTATCATCCAAAAGACCGGTCGCTATATTGGCCGCCGCCGCTGCCATCTGTCTACTCATTGTCGTTAACTGGCAATGGATCGATAAAAGACCACCTACCAATATTGCGCTGTCAACCAGACCTGTTTTGCATGACAGCCTGCATCATGCTACGAACACCACCGGTATACCCATGAAACTCACTATGGGAGATGGTACCGACATCCTGCTGGCTGATCAAAGCGCACTTACCTGGCGGGAACCATTCACCCACAACCGCGCGATCAGTATGACAGGAAAGGCATTTTTCCAGGTAACAAAAGACGACCAGCATCCATTCACAGTGATCAGTGGAGACATTGCTACGACAGTATTGGGAACGGGTTTCGAGGTCAATACATTTCATGATATCAGGGTCAGATTATACACTGGCAAGGTGATGATCACTTCTTCCAACACAGGAAGAATGAAGAACAAAGTATACCTCTCTCCCGGACAAGAATTTATTTATGGCAACCGGATCATCGTGCGCTCTTTCCTGCAGAACGCCGCTTCTGCTACGAGAGACAATCATCCTGCAGAAGATCCGTACATCGTTAATGGCGATGAGAACAACTGGTATATGTTCAACAACCAATCACTGGAAGAAGTGCTGAATCAACTCGAAGCGCTCTATAAGGTGAGAATTATTTATAATAGATCCGATATAAAGGATATCTATTTCACGGCCAGATATGAAAGAACAGAATCACTTGCATCAATCTTAGCACGAATTGCAAAATTGAACAACTTTAAGATTACCGACAATGATAGCGTTATGATAATTAGAAAGTAAAACCCGTATACATATTTTCCACGTATAGCCCACCGTATCAGTCATACCGATTGATAACAGGGCTGTTGTTTCCTGATAAAACTACAATGCTGTATGAAATGTAAGCAACCCTGGACCCGGGCTTCCATGATAGCCCTGATCTTCCTACCCTTATGGACCTTTGCGCAAACAAAAATGAGCGACGTAAAAGGGATCGTTCACAGTGAAGATAATCATCCCGTAATAGGCGCCACCGTTGTGATCCGCAACACAAAAAGCAATTTCACCACCGGCGCAAAGACTGACACCGCTGGTCTGTTCAATGCCAGCGTACCTGCCGGTGGCCCATACCTTTTTACCATTACCAGTATCGGTTTTGAGCCAAAGAATTATTCCGGTTATCAGCTCAGACCCGGTACTACCTTTACGCTGGACGTATCACTCAAGGCTGCTGTCGGCTCGCTGGACCAGGTGGTGGTAGTAGGTTATGGCACCCAGCGCAAATCCAGTCTGACCGGTGCTGTGGCCTCTCTCAATACAGAGAACCTGCAGCAACGACCTGTGACCCGGGTAGATCAGGCACTCATTGGCCAGATGGCCGGTATCTCGGTGAAACAAACAACTGGTACCCCCGGCAAGGCTTTCAGCGTACAGGTAAGAGGTGCTGCTTCTATCTCTGCCGGCAATGAGCCTTTGTATGTGATAGATGGTTTTCCATTGTCTACTGCGGCTCCCGGCTCTGCGGGCAGCTTTGGCAGTGGAAATCCACTGGATAATATCAACCCTGATGATATCGAATCCATACAGGTCTTAAAAGACGCCGCTTCTTCTGCCATCTACGGATCCAGAGGCGGCAATGGGGTAGTGCTCATCACTACCAAAAGAGGGAAAACCGGTAAGGCAGAAATCAGTTTCAATGCCAACGCAGGTTATTCAAAAGCTGTAAAAAAACTGGATGTGCTCAGTGGTAAAGAATGGATAGACAGAGCAACTGAAATGATCAATCAACAATGGGTGAACTCAGGCGCTAACAGGACTGCGGCACAGCGCAACGATGAGAGAAGAACACTCCTTGGCTTACCTGCCGGTGGTATTGACATCAACTATATGACGGATGATCGCTGGACACAACCCAACTACGGTGGTTTGAAATTCATCGACTGGCAGGATGAAGCATTCAGACAAGCTTCTTTACAGAACTACCAGTTATCTGCCAGAGGTGGTACAGGCACGCTGAATTATTTCCTTTCCGGTAATTATACCAAAACGGATGGCCTGGTGAAAAAGACGGATTATACCTTGTATTCCGTACGGGCCAACTTCGAAGTAAAGGCGAATGACAGACTCAAACTGGGATTGAACATCAACCCCTCCTACTCTATCACCAATGATCCCGGTGTAGAAGGGAAAGACAATATCCTGCATCAACTGGTATCAGCTACCCCCGTGCAGCTATTCGATGCAGAAAATGTAAACGTATTCACCTACGACCGTTATCCATGGTCCGTTTCCAACAATAGCCCGGTAGCTAAGCTGCTGTATTTTATTGGCGCAACCAGGCGTTTCAGAACATTGACCAGTCTGTATGGTGATTATGAAATAATGAAAGATCTACAATTTAAGACGACCGTAAACCTCGACAATACGGATAACACATCAAAGACTTACCAACCCAATGGTGTCACTGTATCCTCTTATTCTACAAGGCTTGCATCTCCCAATGCCGGTACGTATGGAGCACTGTCACAATACCGTCGTCAGACATTCGTCAATGAGAATACTTTTAACTACAATCACAACTTTGGGCAAGCGCATGACGTATCATTGCTGGCAGGTTTCTCTTACAACAGTGATTACCTCTACGCCAATCTGGAAAGATCTTCAGGTGGCTTCAACTATAGTAACATCACCACACTCAATGGCGCTGTAGCGATCACAGGTAATAGTACAGAAACGCAGAACAAACTGCTCTCCTTCTTTGGCAGGGCACAATATGCATACAAAGGGAAATACCTGTTGTCTGCCAGCTTGCGTCGCGATGGTTCCTCCCGCTTTGGTAACAATACCAAATGGGCCTTATTCCCCGCTGCTTCTGTAGGATGGAATGTAACAGACGAACCATTTCTGCGCAATGTAAAACCATTGAATAACCTGAAACTCCGTGTGAGCTATGGTCAGACCGGCAACTACAATATCGGGGATTATGCCAGCATAGCATTGCTCACGGCCGCCAATGCATCACTGAACAATACATCGGTAGCAGGTCAAACACAGGGCTCAATTGTGAATCCTGATCTTACATGGGAGAAGAGTCAGACCATCGATGGAGGTATTGATTTTGGTTTCTTCAATAACCGTCTCACAGGTTCCATCGATTACTATAACAAAATTACATCCAGTCTGCTGCTGAATGTGCCCATTCTTGCCACCACAGGTTTTCAGACCTACCTGAGCAATGCAGGAAAAGTGAAAAACAATGGATGGGAGTTCGAACTAAATGCGAAAGTCATCAGCACGAAAGACTTTAGCTGGAACCTGGGCGGGAACCTGACCCTCACTAAAAACAAACTGGTAGCATTGCCAAACGGACAAACACAAATCGTAATTCCATCCAGACTGGGCGATGCAGCAGTACATAGCATACTGAAAGTAGGTGAGCCGATTTACAGCATCTATGTATTAAAAAGGATTGGTGTATTGAGCCAGGAAGATATTGACAAAGGCGTACCCCTGTACACCAGTGAAACAGCTGGCGATCCAAAGTATTTTGATGCCAACGGCGACGGTGTGATCAACAGTAGTGACCGTGTGATAGCAGGCAAGCCCAGTCCTGATAAGATATGGGGCGTCAACAGTACCTTCCGGTACAAAAACTTTGACTTCGGATTGCTGGTACAGGGACAAAGCGGTGGCGCCATTTACTCTTTACTGGGCAGGGCCATCAACCGTGTCGGTATGAGCTCTCTGGAAAATACCCTGGGCATTATGCGGGATCGCTGGCGCTCTGCCGAAGAACCGGGTAATGGCATTACCAGTAAGGCAGTGACCAGTACGACCTACATCGCTAATACCGACTGGTTATATTCCTCCAACTATTGGAGAGTACGCAGCATCACGCTGGGTTATAACCTTGGCAATGCATTGAAAGCAAAACAGATCAATGCCGCCAGGATATACATCACGGCCGAAAACTACTTTGGTCATGACAGATACTATGGTGGATTTAACCCTGAAGCTGCCAACACCGATGTAAGCGGAAGCACCTCCTTCCCCGAAGCGGGCGACTATGGCGGTCTACCACTGCCCAAATCACTGATATTCGGCTTAAACATCACCTTTTAATCACATTCCACATGAGAAACATACTGATAATACTGGCGATATTCATCATTTCTTCCTGTAAGACCGACCTGGATTTACAACCTGTTTCGTCCGTAACGACAGATAACTTCTTCGCTAATTCAAATGACTTTGTACAGGGGACGAACGCTATATACAACGACCTGCTCAGGTATCCTGACAGACTTTACAACCTGTCAGAAACCCGCTCTGACAATTTATATGCCGTATCAGATGGCGGAGTAAGGGACTGGGAAGGCGTGAATGACTTTTACAATGACCTCTCTACCAATGCATATATGTCTGAGGCATGGGTCACAAATTACAATGGTATTTTTCGGGCGAACCTCGTATTAGAAAACCTGGCGGACAGAGGTAACCTTGTTACAGACACCATTCTGCGCACCCGTTTGCAGGCAGAGGCAAAGTTTCTCCGTGCCTTTTTCTACTTTGACCTGGTAAGACTGTTTGGTAAGGTACCGCTCATAAACAAGACAGTACTGGCCGCAGAAGCTGCCACGATTGGCAGAAGTCCGGTCTCCGCCATCTATGACCTCATCATCAGTGATCTGAAATACGCCGCCGATCATTTACCATCCACAAATGGCACCACCTCCTCAGCAGATACCTATACTACGGCAGACAGGGGCCGGCCTACAAAATATGCAGCCAAAGGAATCTTAGCCCTCGTATACATGACCCGCTCCGCTCCTACCTATAGTATAGAAGGCCCGGGACTGGGACTGAATGAATGGCAGCAGGCAGCTGATCTGCTCAATGAGATCATCAACAGTGGAAATTATACCTTCCTCCCGTCCTTCACCGATATCTTTTCGTATAGCAACGAATACAACAAAGAGGTCGTTTACAACATCGACTATACTTCCGGAGCCTCTCCTTCAGTCGGCGCCTCATATCCCGGCATTTTGGTTCCTGACACCTATTTTTCGGCTATTTCAAAGAACACACAGGGAGGGCTCACCATTCGTCCGGTGTCAACAGACCTGCTGAATAGTTTTGAGGCAGGCGATATCCGGAAGACCTTTACCATCCAGACAGGGTATACCAATACCAACGGACAGGTAGAGACCCGCTCCTTCCTGAAAAAGTATGTAGACATTACAAAGGTGCCTACAGTGACACAGGACTGGTCCATCAACTTTATCGTGCTGCGGTATACAGATTTACTGCTGCTGAAGGCAGAATGTGTTTTACATGGCGCTTCGGGTTCACAGGGGGCGGATGTAGACGCGATCGTGAACCAGGTGAGGGTAAGAGCAGGGTTGACAGGCGATAAGGCAAATGTGACCCTCGCAGAACTGATGGAAGAGAGAAGAAAAGAGTTCGCCGCCGAGGGAACCAGGTGGCATGACCTCGTAAGAAGTGGGTTAATCACCTCGATAATTTCGGCATGGATCACGTCCGAAGACGTCCAAAATAAGATTCAGGCGTTCACACCGGACTACATTATTTATCCTGTTCCAAAATCACAGCTGGATATAGCACCAGGGCTGTATACACAGAACAATGGGTACAACTAAATAGTAATGGAAAGTATTAACATGATTTGCAAACATATCATGTTAATACTTTCCATTTCATATTGCAATCCAAACAATTTCAAAACTATTTTTCATTGCTACAGTACCTGCAACATTGGAAATTATTTAAAAAAGCGACCATCATTTTTTGGCCGGAGAAAAAAAGTTGCTTTTTTCTATCGTTATATTCAAAAGGAGTCCTAATTTTTCACCATGAATTGAACGAAACGTTTCCCCATTAACATTCAAAAAACTCATATTTCCTAACCAAAAAACGTTATTGTTCAATTAAAACCAGATTCCATTATGAATCGAAAACGATCAAAACAGATCCACCTTGAGCAACCCGAAATGGGCATTAAGAAGGCCACAGCGAATGGCCTGTTTCCGAATCCCTTTGCAGAAATGTTCTGGAAGGTGAATAACATTCCTGTCGAAGCGAGGGAATTAATCTGTAAACAATGTGATTGGAGTATTCCCACATTTTACAGAAAACTGAGGGCGGCGACCCGACCTCCGGAAGGAAACGATGGTAAGGTACGTGGCGTAAGCAGCGCGGAATTAGCCAGCATTAAAGCTATTTACGTGCAGGTTTTTGAAGACACATTAGCAAAGCTGAAAGCTACTGATACACGTCTTCCAAAATAAAGTACGCCTGTTTATCCTAACGTGCCCCGCCAAGTTCTTTTTTAAGAGGCCGTATTATCAATAAGATACGGCCTCTTTTAATCCGGGTACCTGATGGAGTCAGGTCGTCCTTTAAGTAATTTTGAAATAGTTTATAACCTCTTATTTTTTCAGGTTGTGTACGATCTGTGCACCTACAGCCTCCACACCATTGACTGAATTCACCAGTATCACTACAGCAGTATTGTTCGATGTGTCAGCCAGCAAAAATGAGCGGTAACCACCTGTCGCACCATTGTGGAATAAGTATTCATCCTGGTGCTGGAAGCGTACCCACGCAAGTCCGATTTTAGTAGCACCGTCATCATATGTAGCCTGATGTGCCAATGCACATGCCTGCTGCAAGGGGTCTTTCCCCTGTTGTAACTGAAGGCTCGCATACTTCAACAGATCTGCTGCATCTGATTTAATGGCGCCGGCACTCTTCATTTCATTCAGATCCCACATAGCTACAGGGCTCAACCCTCCATCATATCCCTGGGCAATTTTGCCATACACGCTGATACCTGTGTGTTTCAATCCCTGTGGACCTGTGATGTATTTTGACAGCAATGCTGCATAGTTCATTCCATAGATCCGCTCCAGTATCACACCCAGTAATCCGAATCCAAAGTTACTATAGGAATGTACTTTCCCCGGTGGGTTGTCTGGTGCTACCGTCTTCAGATAACTAAACAGGTGTGCCTGGTCATAGTTTTCATAAGGTTGTTCAGCTCTTGATGTAGACAGATTGGATGGCAGACTGGGAAATCCGGCTGTATGATTGGCCAGTTGTTTCAGGGTGATACCTTTCAATGCAGGATTCTTTGCAACAGAATCAGGAAGGAATTTAGTGACCGGCTGATCCAGCGTAACTTTTTTCTGGATGACAGCCAGGGCCAGCAAGGTGCCGGTGAATGTTTTAGTAATAGAGCCTATTTCATAAATGGTATGATTGTCCGGCAGTGTATCTGTATTCAGTCTGACAGTACCATAGTTATAAAAATAGTCCTGCCCGTTATAGCGTACGCCAGCACTCAGCCCCACATTCCCGGTCAGGCTGATGTAGGATCTTACGGCTGATTCAACGATGCTATCCAGGTGGCTATTTAACGGATTGTCAGAAAGGACTGTAGTAGTTTTTTGCGGTAGATTCACCTTTACCGGCTGAAAAAAGAACGTTTCCAGTTTGCCCGAAACATCCAGCTTTGCATATAGATTTAGGGGCATTACACCTTTCATCCTATAGATGTTCATTCCATCATGACTACCGGTAAAAGTGAGGTCCGAAAATGGCAGGTAAGGCGAAAGGTTGCCTTTGTATACATTCCGCCATGACTCAGGTGTAAATTGTTTCCTTGCGGCTTCTCCCCAGTAGGCATAAGCACTGTCTGGTTTGGATTCATTTAGGTAGCGTATCATCAGTCTTGTGATACTGTCTGTTTGTTTTTCTGTTTGGGTTGTCTGGGCGGAAACGGACCGGGAGAACAACAGTAATAGAAACAGGTAAAAAGGGGTGTGTCTCATAAAGCTAACTTAGTACTTTTTATGAGAATATAAAAGGTCACACCCCTGGTTGTATACTAACTAAAGTCAGTCGATAAGGTCATGGTCTTATTCGCAGCAATACCTTCCTGCAATAGCTGTATTTTATAATTTGCGAACTGCAATGCATCAGAGCCCATTAACACCCGCAATGGTGGTTCGCTCATCTGGCTCAGACTGATAATAGCTGCCGCTACCTTTTCAGGATCACCTACCTGTGTACCGGGTACATCTTCCCTGTGCTTACGACGCTCTTCTTCCAGTGCTACATATGCAGGGATAGGATGTGCAGGATGTGCAATAGAACCGCTGCTCAGGAAGTTCGTACGTACATACCCCGGCTCTGCAATGGTTACATGAATACCGAATGGTTTTACTTCCTGTGCCAGTGCTTCAGTAATTCCTTCCACGGCGAACTTGGTACCGCAATATACGCCCCATCCCCCACCGGAGATCAAACCAAATACAGAAGACATATTGAAGATATGACCGGATTGAGCTGCCCGCATATGTGGCAATACAGCGCGGGTGACATTTAAAAGCCCAAATACGTTCACATCGAAGCTGTTCCTGACTTCTGCATCAGAAGTCTCTTCGATGCCGCCAATGAGGCCAAAACCTGCATTATTTACTAAATAATCGATGCCGCTGAATTGTGCGATTGCTTGATTGACCGCTTCCCCTACACTTTTTTCATCTACAAGATTGACCTGTAAGGGCAGGAATTGAGGCGTATCATTATCTACCGCCTTTCTGAGGGTGTCAATATTGCGTGCAGTAGCGGCTACATTATAACCGGCAGCTAATAATTGCTTAGCCAGTATCAAGCCAATGCCCTGTGATGCGCCGGTAATAAACCATGTTTTTCTTTGATTGCCCATTGTTTAAAATTTTATGGTACAAAAGAACTAACATTGGTCCGGCTTGTATTTATTCAAACAACAGGGATAGTTGTGCGTTTCAAATTTTCTCTGAATTTAGAGGGGGAGAGCTGTTCTTTCTTATTAAATAACGCTGTAAAAGCAGCCTGTTCAGAAAAACCCAGTACATAACTAATGGCCCTGATATCCCAATCGGTTTGCTTCAGCAATACTTTGGCTTCGTAAAGGAGTCTTTCCTGTATGTGCTCTCTCACGGTTTTACCAGTCTGGTTCTTTACAAGGGTATTGAGGTAATTGGGGTGAACATGGAGTTGTTCGGCAAACTCAGTCGCCGTTTTCATTTTTACCACATCGTCCGGATGCTGTATCTGGAAGGTGGCTTCCAGCAGTGAGAGGAAACCATGGATATAACGATAACTATCAGGCACCGCTTCATCGGCCAGGTTTTTTCCGGCACGCTGTGCCTCTAGCAGAATTAACTGTAAGTGCAGGAAGATGGCTTGCTGCTTATCTTCATTGTTCCCCTCCACTTCTTCCAATATGACCTTGAAGTACTGGTCCGTCTTTTCAGACTGTGCCGGCAATAACTGGACGACTGCTTTCGCTGGCTGGAAGTAAGGATAATTTCTAAATAACTGCACCAGGTGACTGGCCCCTTCAAAGTAATCAGGGTGTATGAGGCAGAAATGTCCCTCTGTTTCTACAGATGTCGTTTGCCATGACATGATCTCATCCGGGTGCAAAAATGAAATATCGCCCGGGTTCATGAGATATTGATGTAAGCCGACCGTAAGAATACCTGTACCAGCTGTAATATGGAATATTTTGTAAAACTGTCTGCGGTTAGGAGAAATATAATCCTTCACCGGCGTGGTCTTCCGGTCTTTGATTGTAAAGAGGTTTGCATCTACAGGATAATTTTCAACATTCAGAAATGGTTCTTTGAAATTTACCTGTGTGAAAGTTGTTAACTCTAAACGAGGAATATTCGTTTTTCCCATAAATACAAAGGTACAGGTTACAGCCTGTACTCATCTCCTAACCGGAAATAAAAAGCAGCATCTTCTTTCTTCTCCTGGATTAACCGGTCGAATTCTTCGGCAGCCGTGCCGGCATCCCTGAATACTTTTTCTGTCGCAAAACCTTGTGTGCCTTTTTGTCCTGACCTTGTTCTCACTATTGTGTCCTCCAAAGTAATTTCTATAAAGCACGATACATTCTCTTCCTGAAATTCAAAATATTGCATCATTTTTACCCTCGTGATTTTATCTTCTTATATTATATTTATACCCACTTGTATGTCCTCAAAAATAGTTATAGTGGGCAGCGAAAATGAAAATCTAGTATCTACAAATGCTCTACATGGGCTAAAAAATGTCAACTACAAACACCCTACAGAAGACATATGTTGCAGTTAATCAATAAAATAGCCATATCCGTTATTGTTATCGCCTTACAGGTTCTTTCATGTGCAGCACGTACCCCCGCTGATTCTCTCAGTGCAGTATTAGCTCAAAAAAATATTACACCTGAACAAAAAGTGATCACCCTTGGCCTACTTGCAAGGGCAATATCCATTACAGAAAATAAGCATGCGATAGACATCGGACTACAGGCTGTGGCCCTGAGCCGTACCCTTCCTGATGCACAGTACACGTCCATTTCATATGCCATATTGGCACAGATCTATATCCAGGCAAATGACCCCTCGCAAACTGCAATGGTAGTGGATAGTGCAGTGTATTATGCAGGAAAAACAGAAAGCCAACTGGCAAAAGGGATCGCCTGGTACCGTAAATCCTGGATGGAAGATATTAAAGGGAATACTAAAGAAGCACTGCTCAGTGCCCAGCAGGCATTAAAATACCTGGAGAAAGCGGGATCGGCCTATTATGAGGCGGCAGTATATTATGAAATTGCCAGCATCTATGCCAACCAGGAAGATAGCCCCCTGCATAAGAAATATGCACAGCTGTCTCTACAGGCCTCATTGGTAAGTAAGGACTACGATAATATCCTTCTTGCCTATCAAACGTTGGGTACCTACTGGCAATATTACCACATGGCGCATACACAGGACAAAAACTCGTTGGACTCCGCTATTTATTATAATAAGATCGCGCTTATTACTTATTTAAATAATAAAGACCGCATCATATTCCATAGCACTATGGCGATCATAGCGCTGAACCTGGCTGATCTCTATGCGCAAAACTTCCCTGCGTCTTACAGAGATACGGTGTTTCATTACCTGGATTTTGCACAGAAGATCGGTTTTGAAACCCACCACCTGGAAGTGATTTCCAATTGCTATGGCATGAAGAGTGATTTTGAAGCTGCTGCCGGCCACTATGCACAGGCAGAAGACCTGCTGCAAAAAGGATTGGCTATTGTAAATAAAGACAGTACCAAAAACCTGGCGACGAAAATACAGTTCATGTCTGCCCTTTCATCCCTGGCAGAGAAACGGGGCAATTATAAAGAAGCCCTGCAATACCAACAGCAATTTGCAACTTTGTATACTGAACTCTACAATGAAGAAAAGCTAAACATCACCAAAGAACTGGAAGCCAAATATCAGGCAGAGAAAACGGCGATTGCTCTCAAAAACCTGCAACAGACCGCCAGCCTGCACAAGACACTTGGCTATCTGTATATCGGACTGGCATTGGCATTGCTGACTGCCGCCATCTTCCTGTTCCGATCCTATCATTTCCGGCTCAAACAACTGGGCATGCAGGCACGCCTGAAAGATGAAGCAGCCATGCGCCTCATTGCCGAGCAACAACTCATGCAGGAAAGACAGGAGCGTATGCAAAAAGACCTGTTGGCAGGTACACTACAGGTAGAGCAGAAAAATGCGCTGGTGCAAACTTTACAAAAGAAGATTGCTGAGCATACCAACAATAAAACGGTGTTGACGCAGATTAACAGGATCATTGATCACGATAAACGACTGGATGATTCTCTTGCAGAAGACAAAGCGGATTTTGACAATGTGAGCCAGGAAGTATTTGACAAACTGAAAGAGCGATCTGATAACACGCTTTCCAGACTGGACCTGAAACATTGTGCTTACATCTACATAGGCCTTACCAACAAAGAAGTATCCCAGCGGCTGGGCATTGCACCAAAGAGTATACTGATGTCGCGGTATCGTATCAAATTAAAACTAGGCCTTGGCAAAGAAGAAGAACTGGATGAATATATCCGTTCTCTGTAAGAATTTTTTATTCTCACGTCATAGACTATGCCTGCAACCTGATTTTATTATTCCCGGCTTTGATCACATAGGACCTGCCTTTCCAGATGAATACACCAGCAGTATTGGCGGGCAACTGCACATCCAGGTTCCATTGGCCTGCTTTGTATACATAGCTCACACTGATCTTACCAAAAGGGTGTGGCATTTCGCCATTTACATCCTTCAGGTTACCTAAGTGTGGTTCGATCTTTATTTTGCTGAAACCCGGAGCATCGCTGTCTATACCGAGTACAGTCCTGAAGAATTCAATATTAGGACTACTTCCCCATGCATGACAGTCAGAACGGGAATACCCTACATCAGAATATTCTGCCCAGGTAGTCAATCCCATAGCAATATTCTCTTTCCAGATACCCAGCCAGTTGATATAGTCATCACCCATACCCGCCTTTACAAGTGCCAGATGCAGGTAATATTTAAAGTAGATAGAGCACTGAGTGAGCGTAGCATCACCCAGTAGCTTTTTGCTGAATGCTGGCATATCCGCTTTATTTACAAGGCCAGTCAGAATAGCCAATGAATTAGCGTGTTGGGAAAAATGATCCTTCTCTTTTGTGTCCGCAAAAATGCCTTTACCTGCATCCCAATATTTCTGTTTGATGGTCTTGGTTAACTGTGCTGCTTTTTGATTGTACAATGCAATATTGGTAGGTGTAGTTTCCATTTGTGCCGCCCATTGATAGGCCCATAATAATTGCATATCTACAATAGCAGAACTGCCATCGCTACCTTTGGGAGGTGCTCCTCCATTCCAGTCTTTTCCGGAAGCCCAGTCTACAAAGTTCCAATAAGGAGTATTGGCGAGAGAGCCATCTGCCTGTTGGTATTTGCTGAAGAAGTCCAGGATACCTCTTACACCCGGAAGCTTATCTTTAATAAAATCATTATCATGCCTGTACATGAAGAAATCATGCAGCATGCCAATATACCATAAGGAGAAAGTTGAAATAACCTGTGTGGTATGACTGGGATAACGGCTAAGCGTCACACCTTCGGGCAACCGGGATTGATCCATCAGGTCAAGGGCATGACGGGCCAATCGGTCATCACCGCTATAGTAATAAGAGATCATGGCCTGAATACGGGTATCTCCGATGTATTGTAACTGCTCGTAGAAAGGGCAGTCTGTATACGTTTCGAAAGCATTGAGCCGGGCAGTACGCCACCCGATGTCGAGAATTTTTGGAATAACGGTATCTTCTGATTTAAAGAAAGCAGTTTGTTTAAATGGATACCCCGTGAAGGTACCATACAGACTATCGATAACCAAAGGCGCATCTTTGGTATGTACAGATAACCGGATGTACCGGAAAGTACGGAAGTTAAAAGGAGTAAAAGTCTGGCCTTTGCTCCCATTGCTGGTCAGGCTGTCTTTGACACCGAAGAAGTCTTTCCCCTCTACATCATTTCTATTGCTTTTGTGGGAACCATAAGGCGCCTGATGATCATAAAGCGCCTCGGCATAACTAAGAGAGATACCGGCATCTTTGCCGCCACTAAAACAGATAGTAGGATATGCGTTGGTTTCGTAGGTCTGATCGAGTAAGATGGTAGTTTCTGTATTGGCAGGGATGGTGGCCGGAAGAGCGGCTCCTTTGCGAATAACGGTGACAGGCTGGTAGGTCAGTTCCCTCGCCGGGATGGTACTGGGTACAAGCATATAGCCAAAACCATCGCCCGCCCCTTTTAACTGGCCCTGGAATAAGTTGCCCGCCGGTGGCCAGGCACTGTCATCAAAGTCTTTTGCCTGCCAGTTGGGGATGGTTTTGTTCATATCGACATTTTCACCGTTGGTAGCGGCAAAGAAGCCCCATAGTGGCGAGAATGCCTTGTCCTGCACGCATTTCCAGGTGTCGTTGGTATTTAAGATGTCTTCAGCAGGTGTATTCCCCTGTATAATAAATGCGGTTCTTAAGGTCATTTGCCATTCCGGGCGGAATTCGGCTTCGTTCCAGACGATGGCGGCAATGCTGTTTTTACCTTTGGTAAGGTAAGGCGCCAGATCGATGGTTTCATAGTTCCAGTTATAAAAATCCCCTTTGGCAGGCCCGATGGATACAAGTTGGCCGTTTACGTACAACTTGTACCTATTATCGGCGGAAGCGTGAATAATGAAACTTTGCGGCCTTTCAGGCAGATCGACAGACTTTCTGAAGTAATAAACCCCATAGCCTTTGCCATTATCAAATGGTGCTCTCAGGCCTATCCATTGGGAGTTCCAGGGACGTATATGCTGACCGGAACAGAGCTGACTGCATAGTACAGTAAGGGAGAATAAGGTATAAAGTAACTTCATAACGTGAATTTGCTGAATCAATTTAGCAAAAAATTATTTAGTGGGTGTCCTGGTCTTTCATAGTAGCTTAAATTCTTACCTTTATACCAATGAATCCACTAGATCAATTACAGCAACACCTTCTAAAACGTGTCACCTTATCAGAAGATGAACTGAGAGAATTTTCCGATGCATTTAAACCGGTAAAAGTAAAGAAGCGGCAGTTCATCATCCAGCCTGAATTTGTAGCCAAACACCGTTATTATGTTGTAGAAGGCAGCTTTCGTGCATATGTGATCGGTGACGAAGGGCAGGAACATACCATTCAATTCGCTATCGACGACTGGTGGATTTCTGACTACAACAGTTATATTTTTCAGCAACCAGCCTCTATGTTTGTCATGGCACTGGAAGATAGCATTGTATTACAGATCGATTATTAAACAGAGCAGGCATTAAAAAAAGCAAGGCACGTATTTGAAACCTACTTCCGGATCCTTGCAGAAGGCACCGCTGCTTACATGGCCAGAAGGGTCATCACCAACCTGACTCAAACAGCAGAACAGCGATATGAGAGCTTCCTGGAGCGCTACCCCCTGATCGTGAACAGGGTACCCCAGTATGCCCTGGCGTCTTTTCTTGGCATGACGACAGAATACCTTTCTAAATTGCGAAACAAACGCATACCTAAGAAATCTTGAACCAGTTCAACCTGATTTCCTAAACCAGTTCATTGGATCCGGCCCGCTGTAGCAGGAACTTTGTAGTGTTAAAATCATACAAATGAAAACATTAACACGCACACAGATCCTCATTATGGCAGCTACCGCCGGCATCTCTGTAGCCAATGTGTACTACAGTCAGCCTATCCTGAATGCCATTGCACAAACCTTTGGCATAACAATACAAAAGGCGGGCAGTATCGCTGTACTGTCTCAGGTCGGTTATGGTATCGGATTATTCTTCCTCACCCCTATCGGCGATATGATTGAACGCAAAAAACTGATCCTGTACCTGCAGATCGGGTTAATCGCCTCCCTCATAATTGTTGGATTTGCCCCCAATCAATTTATGCTCTTCACCGGTAGTTTACTAATCGGGGTGTTTTCTGTGGTGGCACAGGTGATACTCCCTATGGCCGCCAGCCTGGTCAGGGAAAACCGGGGTAAAGTAGTAGCACAGATCTTTACGGGGTTATTAGTAGGTATCCTGGTGGCCAGGGTCTTTAGCGGTTTCATCACCAACCTGCTCGGCTGGCAGTATGTATACATCATTTCTGCTGCCCTGGTACTTGGCACCACTGTGCTGATGCAGGCCGATTTCCCAAATACAACGGAACGGTTCAATGGCTCCTATATACGGTTGTTAAGATCTACGATTGAACAATTGGTGAGATTCCCTCTGCTCCGCAGAACAGCCTTTACAGGGATGCTCGCATTTGGCACTTTGAGCGCATTCTGGGTCACATTGACATTTTATTTAAGCGATACTCCATTTCAATATTCCGCCTCACAAATCGGCTTATTCGGATTACTGGCAGCAGCTGGTGCCCTGATCGCTCCAGTATTTGGAAAATTAGCCGACAAAGGTTCACCTTACCATTCCCTCCTGTTCTCTACAGTTTTGACACTGATCAGTATGATCGTATTAAAAGTATTTGCAGGGTTTATTATCGCCATCTGGGTAACGGTCATCCTTCTTGACATTGGGGTACAGGCCACACAAGTCACTAATATCGCAATTATCTATTCTTTAGATCATACTGCCAATAGCCGGATCAATACGGTTTACATGACCAGTTACTTTATCGGCGGCGCACTGGGCACTTTCATTGCCATACAGGTGTACAACTACGGCGGCTGGGCATTTTCCACCACTTTTATGATCTTACTGTCTGTGATTGCGATTGTCAATGTAACAAGAGCGAAAACCGTTGCTATATAATTGGACTACCCTCTTTTTTTCACTTTGGACTATTAAAATGAAAGACTATTTATCTAATTTTGCCGATTCAACCTGAAACAAGGCTCATGGATAATGCTACAACTGTTAAAGCCGTATTTTTTGATATTGATGGCACACTCGTCAGTTTCAAAACGAAGACCATTCCGGATTCTACCACACGTGCACTTGCGCACCTGCGGGAAAAAGGAATCAGGGTTTTTATAGCCACCGGCCGCTCCATCAATGCCATCAGCCATATTCAACACCTGGAATTTGACGGTTATATCACATTCAACGGAGGTTGTTGCGTAGCAAGAGACAAAAGTGTTCTGTTTAAACAAACACTGGATCCGCAGGATATTCAGCAATTACTGAAATATACCAGCAATCAGCCACTGAATTTTTCACTGATGTATGAGGATTGCCACTATGTCAATGAGGCAACACCTGAGATTATCAATATGTACGCTTACCTGAACCTGCCAGTACCACCGCTGGTAGACAGGAACAATCCGGATATTGCCAATATCCTGCAGGCGAACATCTTACTGAATCCCGAAGATGAACTGGATTTTATGAGCAATATTATGCCCAATAGTATCGCAACCAGATGGGCACCGCACTCTGCCGATATCAATCCAAAAGGGATCAGTAAAAAAGTGGGGATCGAAGTCTTTTGTCAGCACTTCGGATTTGATATATCAGAGACCATGGCCTTTGGAGATGGCGGGAATGATATTGAGATGTTAAAACATACAGGTATCGGCATTGCTATGGGAAATGCTACGGATGATGTAAAAGCAATTGCAGATTATGTGACAGATGATATCGACAATGATGGTATCTGGAATGCGCTAGTGTATTTTAAAATGACTTCCTGAATTCCAAGGGTGATAGCGTTGTCTTTGCTTTAAACAATTTACTGAATGATTGTGAGCCCCTTTGGTACATGTGAGTGACGAACATTTTGATAAGCAATTTAAGGTACCGGTAGCTTTTCTTATACTCCCGTGAATAGTCCATACTTACCCCGGATTTGTCTATATCTAAATATACCAGGGCTATGTAGCTTTATGATCATGAAACAGAAACCAGCCATACCTGTATATCACTTCCGTGAAAGAGCAAATCAAACTTTTGAGATGTCATCACTTTCCGATCTGAACCACATCACTCACTGGAACCAGGCCCATCGTGACGATAACTATCTGCTATATTTTCAAATGGAAGGCAATACCAAACTAATAGTTGATTTTCAGGAAATCAATATACACGGCTGCGCGGTCTATTGCCTGGTACCGGGCCAGGTACATTATGGTCTCTCTATGGTGAATGCCACTGCATGGGTACTGGCCATGGATTCCGTTCGCATCAGTGAAAACCATCGGGCCATACTGACTGAATTTGCCATTCGGAATCAAGCAGTAGCACTACATCCTTCAAAAGGAAAATTACTCAGAGACAGTCTGCTCCTGCTAAGAAAATTGAGCGATGAATATCCTGAAGATACCGCTATGCTGGAAGTCTGTATCAAGCAGTTTGTAACCGCCTGCCAAAGAGATTATCTTTTTTCAGAACAGGCTACCCTCCGTCCCCTTCTCATTACCAGACAGTTCAGAAGTCTGTTGATGGTGAGCTACCGGGATATGAAAAGTCCATCGGAATACGCATCAGCGCTCAACATCTCTCCTTCTTACCTCAATGAAGCGGTAAAAGATACCACTGGTCATCCTGTGAGTTACTGGATTCACCAGGAAATTATGCTGGAAGCAAAACGCATGCTCTTCTACACCAACAACACCGTAAAAGAGATTTCCCATCTGCTCGGTTATACGGATACCTTTTATTTTACCCGGCTATTTACAAAGACCGCCGGTATGCCACCACTTCAATTCCGCATCAGTTCCCGTAAATAGTCCAGACATTCCCTGCATTGGTTCATTGTTTCGCCCTCACTTCCTTCCGTCCTTTGTGTTGATAAATCAAGACAAAAAATGGGAAAAAAGAATAGGTCCAAATGGGTCATCGGAGCATCGGTTGCCCTCCTCGCCCTCGGCTATGGCATCAATGCATATATCGCTGGCAAAGCTTATGAAACCACCGACAATGCGCAGCTGGATGGAGACCTCTTACCTGTCAGAGCAGGTATTACAGGTTACATTTCTGACATCCGTTTCAGGGACAACCAGGAAGTAAAAAAAGGGGATACCCTGATCGTATTCGAGACAGCTGAGTTAAAAGCAGATACAAGCCGGATTAGCGCTGAACTGGAAAACGCGAGGCTAAATGTTGCCGTTTCGCAAGGCATGGCGGCCGCAAGTCTCCAGAATGCAAATGCAGCAATGTTTGAATCGCAGTCTGATACACAGGGTATAGAATCTGCAAAAGCCACTTACGACAAAGCCGTTACGGACTTTAATCGCGCCAAACAACTGCTGGCAATTAAAGCCATTACTCAAACTGATTACGAACACTACTCCACACAGGTAGATGTGACCAAAGCGGCTTATCTAAAAGCCAAAGCAATGGAACAGTCTTCTGCAAGCAGCAGCGTTAGCCTGAAAACCCGTGCATTGACGGAAGAAAAACAGGTTTCTCTCGCACAAAATGTCATCCTTCAGAAACAGGCAGCACTGGACGCTGCAAAGGAACGTCTTCGTCATGCTTATGTAATCGCACCATTTGATGGCATCGTTACCAAACGTAATGTGCAGACGGGTCAGTTTATTAATGCAGGGCAGGCACTCTGCGCGGTTATCAATCACAGGGAATTCTGGGTCACTGCCAACTTCAAAGAAACACAGATGAGCAGGATTAAAGCCGGACAGCCAGTCAGTATTTCTGTAGATGCTTATGAAAAAATACAATTAACAGGAACAATAGATTCTTATGGCGGTGCCACAGGTGCGCGCTTTGCGCTGGTACCACCAGATAATGCCACGGGAAACTTTATTAAAATCGCCCAGCGCTTTCCTGTACGGATCAAACTGGATCCACAAACAGTAAAGGAACAATTGTATCCAGGTCTCAGTGTTTTCGTAAAAGTAAAAGTAAACTGATATGACTGCGGAAACTCAATATCCTACCGGCGCGGCGAAGTGGATACTCGTACTCACCTGTGTTTCCTGTGCAGTGATGGAACTGATAGACAGCACCATTGTGAATGTATCGCTCAGGGAAATCAGCGGAAATATCGGTGCCAGTGTCACTGAAATTGGGTGGGTCTCTACCGCTTACGGCATTGGAAACGTGATCGTCATTCCACTCTCCGGAATGCTGGCGAACCTGATTGGCCGCAGGTTGTATTTCACCAGTTCTGTAGTAGTTTTCACCTTGACTTCATTGTTGTGTGGGCTATCATCCAACCTGTGGATCTTAGTGCTCTGGCGGTTTATTCAGGGCGTGGCCGGCGGCGGATTGTTGTCAACAGCAATGTCCATTGTACTGGGGGCATTTCCTCCTGAACAAGCCAAAACCGGTTTCCTCACCTTTGCACTCGGCATCATGATAGGCCCCATTTTCGGTCCTGTGCTGGGAGGTTATATTACCGATACACTTTCATGGCACTGGATCTTCTTTGTGAATGTACCTCTGGGTGTGGTTGGCGCCGTACTGTCATGGAAGTATATAACCGACCTGCCCGACGCTGTCCGGCCTACGAAGATAGACTGGGCAGGCATTGCTTTTATCGCCATGGCATTAGGCTCCCTGCAGTATGTACTCGAAGAAGGCTCTATTCATGACTGGTTCGATAGTGTAGAAATACGCATCTTCTTTACCATCTCTATCTGCTCATTCATTGCTTTTGTATGGAGAGAACTCACTACTGATCATCCCGCAGTTGAACTACGCTTATACTCGAACTTCAACCTGGTACTTGGCAATGTGATAGGGATGATGTATGGAATTATGGCGAATGGTACCCTTTTTATTTTCCCACTCCTTGCACAGGTATCACTTGGATGGACCGCTACGCAAACTGGCGCCTTCCTTATCTCTGGCGGTATAGTTGGCGCAGTCGGGATGATAGCAGGTAAGAAATTACTGGTCAATGTGAGTCCAAAAATCCAGATGATAGCAGGACTGATCATAGTGATTATTTCCCTTTTGCCAATGGCCTTAATTTCTCCGGATGCTTCCAAAGATGATTTCTTCTGGCCCTTCATCATCCGTAATGTGGGAGTGGCTTTGGTAGCACCTAATATGATTGGCATTGCTGTAGGCACACTCCGCGGTAAAGACCTGGCCCAGGCAACAGGACTATCTACGATGACACGGCAATTGGGCGGAGCCATTGGTGTGGCACTCATCAGCATATACACTACAAGGAACAGTGCATTTGTGCGTAGTAACCTTGTCGGACATATTACAGAATACAATACCGCCACACAGGAAAGAACAGCTTTGCTGACACAAAACTTCATCAGTTCAGGTTATGCTACTGACGAAGCAAAAACGGCCGCATACCAGATGCTGGATCACAGCATCATCAGCCAGCAAACACTGCTCAGTTATAACCATGGCTTTATCACATTCGCATTTCCCTTTGCCCTTTGCATTCCAGTCATCATGCTGATCAAAACGCCCAAAGGTGCACACTAATTAACAATCACAACGATGAAAAAGAATTTTCTCCTAATAATTCTCCTGACAACGGCAGCGATGAGCTATGCACAGACGACTCTTTCGCGCAGTGAAGCGATTCAACTGGGGCTAAAAAACAGATTTGACGTCCAGTCGATTCACTATGATGTAGCCATCGCGGCCAGTAAAGTTAAACAAACCACCAACAAGTGGTTACCAACACTCAGTGGTGATGGATACATAAAGTATAGCCCGCAATTACAGAATACCGTTATTCCAGGCGGGGTACTACCTGGATACGATGAAACAACACTTTTACCACTCATGGTTAAAAATGAAACTGTCTTTGGATTAAATCTAATCCAACCACTGTTCAATCCAACGTTAAAAACAGAAACAAAACTGGCAAAAACTGAACTCGCCTTACAGGAAGAAAAGAACCACGCCGCGCAGATAGATATCATGCTGCAGATAAGCCGGGCTTACCTTGACGTACAATTAAAAGGCCTACAAAAACGCATAGCCGCAGATATCGCGGAACGCAATCATGAATATGAAATGATTGCAACGGGTATGTACAATAATGGTACGCTGATTGAAAACTATTATCTCCGTGCCATACTGGATCGCGAGAATGCGGACCAGCTGAGCAAGCAGGCAGATCAGAATTATGAACTGAGTGTAATGAACCTTCGCTACCAATTGAATGTACCAGATGAGACAACTCTACTGCTCAGCGATTCACTGGATGCGGTCACCCTTACCAATGACAAAACAAATGGCGAGCGAACAGAAATCAAACAACTAGCCTTGCAACAGGAGGAAAATAAAATCAACCTGCTGAAATATAAACAGGACCTGCTTCCTACCTTATCGATGGGTGCAAATTATTCGCAACTATTCCTCTCGGATAAATTCAATTATGGTACTGGCAGATGGTGGAGCCCCTTTAGCTATGTTACCCTCAATATGCACATTCCTATTTCCGCTCATGTTAAGAATAAAGCCGTCTTAACTGAGTACAGGCAAAAGATCAGTCAACACGAACTACTGCTCCAACAGCGAAAAGCAGATATCAATTACGAAGTACAACAGGCGCGTACCTTACTGGCTAATGCCCTGCTGAATCAAAAAAATGCGAAGAATAGTTATGAATTATCAAAGACCATCTTTCACAATCAACAGGAGCAATACCGTCTTGGGGCCTTTGACTACAGTGCACTATTGGACACAGAGAAAAGCCTCAGCACTACCGAACGAAACTATATTCAAAGCGCTTATGAATTAATGCTGGCACAGATTCAGTTACAAAAAGCAACAAATAATTTTTGAGTTATGCCAAATGTACCTAAATGGGTAGCCGACCAAATGGAGAACCTGCTACCTTCAAAATTTATGGATATCGAAGTGGGTGCAATTACCCAATACAGCAAGGAAATTAAAGTGATCACCTTTCACACCGATCTTTCTAAAATTGATTGCTTTCCGGGTAGTGCTATTAATTTTCGGGTGAGTGGTACGGAAATAAGACACTACACACCTGTTGATTTCAATAAGACCAACGGCACCTTTGATATCTACTTTCATATTCATGGTAATGGCCCGGGTAGCCATCTGGCAGATCAGCTTACACCCGGTGATCATCTGAAAGTATCAGTTCCTGGTGGCAGGAAAATATATGATCCGGGTAAACACACTCACTTCTTTTTTGGAGATGAAACAAGTCTTGGGTTCTATATCAGCCTGCTCAGGGAGATCAATAAAAACAATGGTAAGGCATTCGGCCTATTTGAGTTGAATGAGCCAGATCTTCCCACTCCTTATGATATCATAATTGTTCCAAAAACGCCAGAGGCAGCGCTGGCAGAATTAGACAAATACATAAATGAGTACAGGGAATCCATATTTTACCTTACAGGCAATGTAGCTTCGGTACAACGGTTTAGAACTGCGCTAAAAAAGCATGATATCAGTTCCAGGAATATAAAGTTACAAGGGTATTGGACAGAAGGAAGTGTAGGGCTATAAACATGAGCTATTCAGTCAAGTTTTTTGAGCCATCGGGGAAATATACCATGCCCCATTACCACCGAGCTTTGTACCATCAAAAAACGAAAATAATGAATCAAATAGCTTTAGGTAATAATGGTCCACTGGTATCAAAACTGGGACTTGGCTGTATGCGTATGTCAACAGCCTGGGGCGGCACAAACGACGAACAAGAAAGCATTGCTACCATCCAACAGGCACTCGACAGCGGCATCAACTTCCTGAATACCGGCGATTTCTATGGCCATGGCGCCAACGAACTACTGGTAGGCAAAGCCATCAAAGGCAGAAGAGACGATGCCTTTGTCAGCGTAAAGTTCGGTGCCCTCTGGCACAACGGTCAATGGATTGGTCTGGATCTACGCCCTGCAGCAATCAAAAACTTCATCAACTATTCGCTCGTACGCCTTGGAATAGATACCATCGATCTGTACCAGCCCTGCAGAATGGATAACAGCGTTCCCATCGAAGACATTATCGGCACCATTGCCGACCTGATCAAAGAAGGCAAAGTTCGTCATCTTGGTGTATCTGAAATCACCGCAGATCAGCTCCGTCTGGCTCATAGCCTACACCCTGTCACCGCCCTGGAAATAGGCTACTCTCTCGCTGACCGCCAGATCGAAAACGACCTGCTTCCAACCGCCAGAGAACTGGGTATAGGTGTTGTAGCCTTTGCCAACACTGCCGAAGGATTACTAACCGGTGAACTCAAAGCCCCCCTTGCTGATAATGATTACCGCCACCACTTCACCCGCTTTCAGGGAGACAACCTGCTAAAAAACCTTGAAAAGGTGGAAGTATTCAGACAGATAGCCAGCGAAAAAGGTTGTACTCCTACTCAACTGGCCATTGCCTGGGTAAACGCACAGGGAGACTACATCATGCCATTAGTAAGTATGAGCCGCAGATCAAGACTGCCAGAGAACATGCAGGCAATGGAGATTGTGCTTACTCCAGCAGAGATAACGACACTGAACAATACATTTGCACCAGGCGCGATCGCCGGCGGCACCTATCTGCAACGATAATTTTGTAATTTCATGCCATGCTGAACCCGATCGAAATAATTCCTGGTGTAATCTTTTACTCTCACCTGACAGCTTCACGAAAGGAAGTAGCAGCATTCCTGGGACATAATAAACTTATCCTGATGGTAAACGGACAATTGACATTCGAAACATCCAGCCAGAAAATGACCCTTCAAAAAGGCGATATATTGCTGGTTGGTAAGAACCAATTGGCACAACTCAGGAAAACCCCTTCCGCGGAAGGCAGCTATGAAACAATCGTCATCATCCTGCAGGAAGAGCTAATGAGAAAAATAGCATTGGAAGAACAAATAGAAATCACTGAAAAATACACTGGTCCGGTAAATATGCTGATTCCTTCAAATGATTTTATGCGGGGGTATTTTCAATCCGTGATACCATACGTGCGTCATCAGGATGAAAAGATCAACAACGCCATGGGCTTGATAAAAGTAAGAGAGGGTGTGCAATTGTTATTGCATACCCTCCCTTCACTACGTAATTTGCTATTTGATTTTTCGGTACATCATAAGATCGATCTCAAAAAATACATGCTTAGCAATTATCATATTAATGTACCCATAGAAAAATTTGCACAGTTGACAGGAAGAAGTCTGGCGGCATTTAAGCGTGATTTCAACAAAGCATTTGATGCACCTCCCCGGCAATGGCTTCTTGAAAAACGACTCACAGAAGCACGCTATCTCATAGAGAAAAAGCATAAAAAGCCATCCGCCATCTATCTCGATTTAGGGTTTGAAAGCCTTTCTCATTTCTCCCGCACCTTCAAGAAGATGTTTGGCAAATCACCCTCCGAAATATGAAATACTGTACTTTTCGTAGTATGAAGAAGTACTAATCATTGAGACACAATGCCTCTATCACATCCAATACCCCTTCCTCATTATTATCCTTCTCTGTTACAAAATTGGCCACTTCGAGGATCTTTGGATATGCATTCTTCATTGCATAACTATATTTGGCTGCCTTCATCATTTCATAATCATTCATAAAGTCACCAAACACCAGCGTTTCATCAGGAGTGATACCATTCACCTGCTGCAGCATCTGCACAGCTTCTCCCTTATTGGCATCCATACGTGTCACATCGACCCATAGAGATCCACCCAATGCCACTTTCAACCGGTCTGCAAATTGTACGTAGTGAGGATAGCTGTTTTGATCAGCACCTTTTAAATCGAGTACAGACATTTTTAATATTGGCTCTTCCACCTTTGTCAGGTCTTCCACAATTTTTATATTCTTCTGGTAGATCAGTACTTTTTCCAGCAATACTTTATCCTCGCTTTCCAGGAACCAATAATCCTTTCCGCAAAGTACAGGATAGGTATTGGCAATACCACTCGATGTATTCACTAATGCAGCTAATTCAGAATGCGGCAATGGTTTTGACATAATTTCCCTTTTATCATGCATGATAAAACTACCATTGTCTGATACGGCATACACATGCGCCATCAAAGGAGGAAAATTTTCAGTAATACTGAAATGTGGTCTACCAGTGGCAATGCCGAGCTTGATTCCTTTCTTAAACAGGCGGTTGGCTATATCCCAAAAGCGTTTAGGTACTTCATACTGGTCATTCAACAAAGTACCATCCAGATCTGTAACTACTAACTTAATCATGCTGCAAAGTTACTATCTATATTTGGAAATCAGTTTTAACATTACCGTCACTCTAATGCTTTCACAGGTTGATAATACCAAACTTTTTTACATTAACTGTCAAAATCACACCTAATTTTATCCAAACTGGTACTTATAATGCCGGTGTTTTGTATATTTACGTCAATGATAGTCTCTATCAAAAACAATGCTTTGAAGTGTACGAACGTGGAAAGCACCGTTTGGTCACTGTAAGAACAAAAGGTACTTCCGACGATAATAAAAATGACATTGTGGAACAGGGTTTCGTTTACATGAAAATATTATCTGATACCAAAACGGTGGCCAGTTATTACTCCCTGGATAACCAAAACTGGCTGATGGTACGATTGTATAAAAACGATTACTCTCAAACGATATGGGAGGGGAGTAGCGCACAATGTCCAATGGATAAAAGCACCACAAGCAATTTTGAAGACATCAGGCCCGATCAGAAAAGTGTAAGTGATTTTAGAATGGGGAACTAAATTACAGGTCAATAATTTCCATGATATGATAAAACGTACTTTGCTACTATGCCTCATAGCTACCGCCTTTGCCGGTACTGACGCCTTTTCTCAGAAAAACGATGTTCTTGTTAAAAGTCCGGACAACCAACTACTGGTCAATGTTCAGCTTCGGGAAGGAAAAATCTATTATAGCGTTTCCTATGCCGGCAAACAGGTATTGGAACCATCGCAATTAGGACTGGTGAGCAGTATCGGGGATTTCTCCCAACAACTACAATGGGCTGGTAACAAAAAGCAACCCGTGCAGGAACACTACACACTTGACAGATCAAAAGTAAGCAAGGTAGATTACAAGGCGAATGAACTGCGTTGTTCTTTTACCAATGCCGGCAAAGATACAATAGAGGTGCTGTTCCGTGTGAGTAACCGGGACCTGGCCTTTTCCTACCGTATTCCTCAGAACGGCAAAGGCGCCCTTGCCTGTACGGTAGAAAAAGAAGTAACCGGTTTTGACTTCCCTGCTGCAACGACTACATTTATCACACCACAGGCATTGCCGATGAGCGGCTGGATGAGAACAAAACCCTCCTACGAGGAAACTTATACCCTCGATGAGCCTATAGGCACGGCCTCACAATATAAAGCAGGATATACCTTCCCTGCATTGTTCCATGTAGCCGGCCGGCAATGGGCATTGGTTTCCGAAACAGGCGTAGCGGGCAATTATGTAGGTACACACCTGAGTGATGGTACAGCTGACGGTCTGTATACAATCGCTTTTCCCCAAAGCGGTGAAAACAACGGACAGGGCCCGGTAAGCGCCAGTGCGCCCCTACCTTTACAGACTTCCTGGAAAACCATTACCGTAGGTAATGACCTTAAACCACTTGTTGAATCTACAGTAGCCACTGATGTCGTAAAACCGGTGATCAGTTCTAAAAAAATATTTACTCCCGGACGTGCTGCCTGGAGCTGGATTGTATGGCAGGATAGCAGTGCCAATTACAATGACCAGGTGACTTATATCAATATGGCAGTTCAACTGAAAGCAGAATATGTATTGATCGATGCATTCTGGGATACACAGATTGGTAAGGAGAAAATGGAAGAATTAGCACGTTACGCAGCCTCAAAAGGAGTTGGGTTGATACTATGGTACAATAGTAATGGATCATGGAATGATGCTCCGCTTACGCCCAGGAACCGCATGAATGAAAGAGACGTGCGCAGAGAAGAAATGGCATGGTTACAAAAAATAGGTATTAAAGGATTAAAAGTTGATTTCTTTGGTGGAGACAAACAGGCAACAATGCAATTGTACCACGATATTTTAGTGGATGCGGCTGACTTCGGTCTGGTCATTAACTTCCATGGCGCCACCCTGCCAAGGGGCTGGGAAAGGATGTACCCGAACTATGTAACCAGCGAAGCCGTACTGGCATCAGAAAACCTCGTCTTCCAGCAATCATTCTGTGATAACTATCCGCAAACCGCTACCATTTATCCATTCACACGCAATGCAGTGGCGCCAATGGATTTTGGACCGGTATTCCTCAATAAACGCTTAAGCCGTACCCAGCAAAAAGGCTCTTTCAGACGTACTACAGATGCATTTGAAATGGCAACTGCCGTATTGTTCTTTTCATCCGTGCAACACTGGGGTTTAACACCCGATAATATGACAGGAGAGCCGGAATACCTGCTGGATTTTATCCGGAATATACCCACCACCTGGGATGAAACCCGCCTGATCGATGGATATCCGGGTAAATACTGTGTAATAGCAAGACGCAAGGGAACCAAATGGTATGTAGCCGCAGTGAACGGAGAACCGGAAGAGAAGACATTGACAATCGCACTGCCTATGCTGGCAAATAAAGAAGTATCTATCATTAAAGATGGGGAGGGGCAATCCTCCACACTACAAAAACAAAAAATAGGTTCAACGATCACGCTTACCTTGAAAAAAGCCGGTGGCGCTGTACTGTTTAACTAAAAAGCGGGGCTTTAGGCCCCGTTTTTTTATGCCTTCAATGTGTCCAGGTAGTATTTGAGCTGCTTAAGATATAGCGTATACGGACTCCTGCTATTTGCCAGCTTCCCAAAGTTACGCACCCCCCAATAACCAGACATTACAAACATCGTCACCTGTTTTGCATTCACATCCTTCCGTATCGTCCCGCTTTTCTTTCCTCTCTCAACAGTAGCGATCATCAACTTTGTCCATTGTTCTGTCACTTCATTCAATACATTGTTAAAATCCTCATTCCAGGGGCACATTTCACTAGCCAGGTTAGCCACAGGACAACCATACTCTACTTTCATAAACTCATCCTTCATCAGCAAATGATACATCAGGTTATAGATAGCATCCAGTGCTGATCCTTCTTTTTCCAAAGGTGCTATAAAACTACTCGTTAGCGCAGGTTTCATCAGTTCATTGATAATTGCCACTCCCATTTCGTCTTTATTTTTGAAATGGTAATAAAAGGCGCCTTTTGTTACCTGGGTAGTTGCTATAATATCATCAACACTGGTTGCCTTATACCCTTTCACATAAATTAACTCAAATGCTTTCTGTAAAATATTAATCCTTGTTGCCTCCGCCTTTTTCATCTGGATGTTTATTTTAATCGTTCAGTTCCCCACATTCAAAACCGTTCTCTTTCAGGAGTTGAATGATTGATCCTACAATTTCGGATTTAATTTCTATACGTAGTACATTATCACAATCCTCCAGATCAAAATTCCATTTGGTAAAGGCAAATACTTTGAGACAGATAACTACTTACCTGTTTTCATTATTGGCTTGTGGCGCAAGTATGTATTTATCAACATAAAAAGTTCCGAATGGTATAATACAGGCAACTAACACCTTCCACGAAACCCTGGAGAACTTCCATTTATACGTCACACCTACGCTGAGTGTAGTAACGACGAATAAGGTAAAAAGCAAACCATGAATAGGGCCCATTGTCTTTACCATGGCAGGCTGCCCACCCCAATACTTTAATGGCACAGCAATAAACACGAAAATCAGCAGGGAAATGCCTTCGAAAAATCCAATGATCCTCAGGCGTCCGATGGGCGTTTTGAAAAGTTGTAACATAACACTAAATAAGATTAAAATGATCTGAAATAAGGCCGGTGAGCCAATGGTGAAAAAGGCCATGGTATGGCGATCAATATGATCAATAGCGCCAGTGAAAACCATAGCAGTATCGTCCTGAATTTCAATTTATCTGTTTCCATCCGCTTTGCTTTGGCGGAGCCTATTGTGATTATGATAATAGCAATTACCATCAGCGCAATGTGTATATAACGAAAGTATGTATAACCTTCAAACCCATTATATCTTATAACAGGACTAATCATATAGAGGTAAAGACCGAGCATTAACTGTATGTGCGCAATGGTCGCAGTCAAATGTCTGAAAGTATTGTCAGTAGAGGAAAAAACCTTGTTTTCCCGCACGCCGTTCCAGGCCATTATTATACAATAAATAAGACTGATAAGTACAAAGTAACGGTTAATAGAATGTAATATTAAAATCGTCAGATACATAGTTAATCACTTGGAGAATGCAAAAGTAATACAAAAACATACTACTTAGTATGTTTTTGTAAAATTAAATAAAAAAGGCAGCGTTTCCGCTGCCTGCAATATTGTAATATCAGATCTTATATTGTTACGCTTTCGGGTAACGCATATTCAAATTGTTCCCTTTTGGCGATTAACTGCCCCCACCTCAAACAGGTAGCTCCCCATGAAAATCCTGCCCCAAATGTAGTGATCAGCAAATTCTGACCTGGTTCAAAATCTTCTGCAAAATCCCACAATACTAATGGTACTGTTGCCGAAGTTGTATTCCCGTATCTTTCTATATTGATCTTTACTTTTTCAAGTGGGATATTGAGTCTGTCGCTCACAGCCTGGATGATTCTCATATTTGCCTGGTGTGGAATGACCCAGTCAATTTCGTTTGCATCCAGGTCATTAAGATCCAGGGCTTCACCAGAGGCTGTAGCCATGGATTCTACCGCATTCTTAAATACCAGTGCCCCATGTTGTTTGATATAGTGCGCTCTGTTCTCTATAGTTTCATTCGTAGCAGGCAGTCTTGAACCACCAGCTGGTACCAGCAGCGCGTCATTTCCTGCGCCATCAGTTCTCAGTACACTATCCATTACCCCGTAGTCTTCAGTAGTAGGTTCGAGCAAAACTGCTCCTGCACCATCTCCAAAGAGAATACAGCTGTTTCTGTCCTTATAATCAACAATAGAGCTCATTTTATCTGCCCCAACCACAATGACTTTCCGGTACCTGCCACTTTCGATCAAACTGGCCCCCATAGTCAGACCAAACAGGAAACCACTGCAGGCCCCATTCAGGTCAAAACCGAAAGCATTGCTAAGTCCGCTCTTTTTACATACAAGGCTACTGGCTGGCGACAATAGATGGTCCGGAGTAGCAGTGGCCAGAATGACTGCCTCAATCTCTTCTGGTTTTACCTGGTAGGTATCCAGTAAGTTTCTGATGGCAGATGCTGCCAGATCTGAAGTAGCTTCATCTTCTGCGATTGCAATACGTCTTTCTTTAATACCTGTGCGCTGTTTGATCCATTCGTCGGAAGTATCTACGATTGTCGATAAAAACTCATTTGTCAAAATATTCGAGGGTACATAGCCTCCTAGTGCGCTGATGGTAGCTCTGATCTCCTTTCTCATTACATTAAATCTATCACAGAAAATTGGGATGCAAAGGTAACTCAAAGTAAGAGCAGTTGAACTTTTTTTTTCGCCAAATTTAGTTGGGATATGGCAAACTCATTGATTTTAAGTATTTATATATATAATATATCATCCAAAACCGTTAAATATCGAAATATTGCGATACATGGTTAACAAGTAAGGTTTATCTACCCAATATGGCAAAAGCCATCGCCCGGATTGCCATTTTGCAGGACCTGCATAAAGTAGCGTTCCCTTATGATTTTCGCTTTCGTATAAAACTGGCTTTTACAAATGGATAACTACACCATATCACCCCCAGGAATGGCAACTAAACAACCTGGCTTGAATTAAAAGATGGTGTATCAAAGTTAGATACACCATCTTTTAATTCAGATACCTAATTGAGTCAGATTCCATTTTATACGATTCTCAGGAGTTTCATTTATTATAACATACCCTCCTATTCTAATTACCATGGACAATTAGCCGGTGCCGGATAATATTCCTCACTGAAAAATTGCCCTGTCGGACCCTCATGCCCTATTAACGCATATTTAGCAATCCTTTGTCCTGCTTCTTCAGGTGTACTGGTACCCTGATGCCCCGTAAAATCAGTTTGCGTATACCCAGGACAAACAGCATTTACTTTAAACGCGGTATTCCGCAACTCATACGCCAGGCTCACCGTGTACATATTCAACGCTGACTTGGAAGACTGATATACTACATATCGCTTAGGATAATTGCTATTGTAAATATCCGCTGCCGCAGAAAGCGAAGCCATAGCCGTGCTTACATTTACAATACGAGGCTCTGGGGAGATTTTTAATAAATCAATGAAAGCCTGTGTCACCCTTACTACACCAAATACATTGGTATCATATACTTTCTGATACTGCTCTGCAGCCGTCTCCAATGCCGATTGCGCTAATACACCAGAAATGCCTGCATTGTTGACCAGGACATCTAAAGCACTGATTGCTTTTCTTGCTGCATCCACAGATGCCTGGCTGGTCACATCCAATTGTATTGCTGAAATATTAGTCAAACCTTCGGCATTCAGTTTTTCAACTGCCGCCTGGCCGTTTTCAGGATCACGGCTACCCAAATAAACAAAGACACCTTTTTGCGCAAGTATTTTTGCTACTTCAAAGCCAATACCTTTGTTAGCGCCTGTTATTAATGCTGATTTCATACCTTCTGATTTATGCAACGAAGGTAGCAGGCAGAAAAACAGCCGATGGGGACAAATCATTTTAATTGTGGGACAAATCCTGTAATTCGGACAGATAGGCGCTTACACTCTTGCCTGTACTTTTTTTGAAAACACGGGAGAAATAACGGGGGTCAGTAAAGCCCAGCTCATAAGCCAGTTCCTTCACTGATAACTTTGAATATTGTAATTTCCGCTGGGCTTCCAGCATAAGCCGGTTTGTGATCCACTCTTTTGGTGAAACGCCTGCAAATTCCTTTACAATACCATATAAGGTGCTTGAAGTTAATGCGAGTCTGTCCGCAATACCCTGCACATCATGCTGCTCAGAAAGGTTCGTTTCTACAGCCAATTTAAAGGCGATGTACTTTGATAGTTTGGATCCTGTATTCACCTCCTTACGTTCATACCGCTCAAAATAGGCGGTATTAAACTCAGTCAGTACTGCATGCAAATGTGCGAGGATCACTTCAGACTTTTTCTGTTTGCCGGGCGCGTGCAAAAGCTGAAATAGCCCGGCAAGAAGATTCTTTACCCGTTGCTGAGCAGTCTCGTCAAAAGAGATAGTATTGGCGTTATAAGGATTGACAAGGAACGGATAAGAACCTGGCAACAGCATCAGCGTGCTTTCATCAAAAGACAGCGCATATTGATGCATATTTTTATCATAAGGCAATTTGGTAAAAACCTGATTAGGCAAACCGTAGACCAGTCCACCATCCCCAACGGTAAATTGTTGCAGGTCAGCCACAAATGTGGCGGACCCCTTCACTATATATTGAAAATAGTAAAAGGAGAGCCTGTGAGGTTTTACCAAAATCGCCATCACATCCTCCGGTAGTTGGATAGCACAGTTTTCATTCAACGCGATAGCCAATTTATCGTGATGCCTGATTTTGTCCAACATGCCCCTCGTATCTTCCATATATGAGATAGTTTACTACAAAGATACAAATAGCTGATTGAGTTTTCCACCTGACATGGCCTCTTGCTGGAATATCGCAGCATCGCCTCTTGTAAGAAACACCTGTTTGTTTTGGGTAAGATTCCCCTAAAATAAAATAGGTGAACTCTATAATACGGTTATTTTTATTTGTATTTTGTTTATTATGAAAACAAACTACTGCCTGCTTTACCTGGGCATCCTATTATTCCACGGACTATTCTTAAAAAAGTCTTTAGCCCAAACCGCCAAACTACCCACCCAATGGACGAAAGCTGCGATGGCAGCAGCGGTGCCTTTTCCTGAATACCCACGTCCACAGTTAGGGCGAAAGGAATGGATGTGTTTGAATGGGAAATGGGATTATATAGGAGGTAAACAGGTGGCGAGTGCATTGAACCCTGTTAAACCGATTGCTTTTAGTGATAAAGCGGAAAAGATATTGGTGCCTTACTGTCCGGAATCTGTGCTGTCAGGCATCGAGCGGAATCAGGAGATTAATATGTGGTACCGCCGCACTTTTGAAATTCCTGCTTCATGGAAAGGGAAGCAAATCATACTCAACTTTGATGCAGTGGATCATGACGCGACCTTATTTGTCAATGGAGAAAAAGCCGGGGTGCATGCTGGTGGTTATAGTTCCTTTCATTTCAACATTACAAAATATCTAAAAGCTGGTACCAACACGATTGTCGTTGCGGCACATGACCCTAACGATGGCAGAACACCTTCCGGTAAAAACGGTCCACGGGGCGATTATACCTTTACATCAGGTATCTGGCAAAGTGTATGGCTGGAACCAGTCAGCGAGCATTATATTAAAAGTATCCGGCTATTACCTGACCTTGTCAACAACAGGCTCCAGGTATTTGTGGATGCAGATCCGGCACATGTAAAGGCTGTTGCATTGAATGGTACTGACGTGGTGTCTGAAAGTTCAGGGCGCTCCGGTACGCTACTATATGTACCAATAAAAGAATCTATATTATGGTCGCCCGATGATCCGTTTTTATATGATCTGAAAATAACCCTGACAGACAATAAAGGAAATATCACAGATGAAGTGAGCAGTTATTTTGGTATGCGTGATATAAAACTGGGTAAAGTAAATGGAGTGATAAGACCATTGCTCAATAATAAATTTGTGATGCAGGTTGGCTTACTGGATCAGGGTTATTGGCCGGATGGTATTTTGACAGCACCTACAGAAGAAGCGTTAAGATCTGATATCTCGTTTACAAAAAAAGCTGGTTTCAATTTAATCAGGAAACATATGAAGACTGAGCCTAAGCGATTTTACTATTGGGCAGACAAGCTCGGTTTATTAGTTTGGCAGGATATGCCGGCAATCTGGTATCAGCATGAAGATACGGCCAGGAATAGAAGCGTTTTCCGGAAGGAATTAGTAGATATGATGGATGATCTTTACAACTCCCCTTCTATTATTACCTGGGTACCGTTCAATGAAAACTGGGGAGCATTTGATGTAAAAGAAATGACTGATTGGGTGAAGAAGCTGGATCCTTCAAGGTTGGTAAATGGTAATTCAGGTTTTAATAATAACCCTGGGTACCAGGAGGCAGCAGGCGATCCGGGCAATGGAGATTTTGTAGATACACATATTTACGTGGGGCCATATGGGGCTTCTGTACCGGATGATAAGCGGGCAGCTTCGTTGGGTGAGTTTGGAGGTGTTGGCTTGTTTGTACGGGGGCATATGTGGCCGGTGGAGAATAATGCATATGCTTATGAACCGACTAAGGAGCGATTAACGGATAGTTATATACTTTTGATGGACCAGGTGGAGCAATTGATGAGGTATAAAGGATTGAGTGTAGCGATATATACGCAGACAACGGATGTGGAGCATGAGGTGAATGGGATGTTGACTTATGACAGGGAGGTGGAGAAAATGGATGTTAAGAGGATAAAGGAGGTGAATGAAGCGGTGATTAGAGCGGGTAATGAATTAAAAACAGGAAAATAATAGAATGGTTATGCAACTATAATGGGTACTCGTAACACAGGATGTTACGAGTACCCATTATAGTTGCATATCGTTATAAACTCCAATCCACAGGTTCAATACCCGCTTTTGCCAGCATTTCATTTGTCTTAGAAAAGTGCCTGCAACCAAAGAATCCTTTATCAGCACTGAAAGGCGATGGATGCGCCGCTTTCAGAATATGGTGCTTGGTAGCATCTATCAGTACCTGTTTGTCCTGAGCAAACCGTCCCCAAAGAATAAATACCACATCTTTTTTATTTTCTGACACTTTTCTGATTACCGCATCCGTAAAGTTTTCCCAGCCGACTTTTGAGTGAGAAGCGGGTTCATTGGCGCGGACAGTGAGAAATGCATTCAGGAGCAATACGCCATGCTCTGCCCATTTGGTGAGGTTCCCTCCTTGTGGAATAGGCAGGCCAAGGTCAGCATGCAGCTCCTTAAAAATATTCACAAGGGAAGGTGGAGGTTTAACGCCATCCTGTACAGAAAAACATAAACCATGTGCTTGTCCGGGACCGTGATAAGGGTCTTGTCCTAATAAAACAACTTTAACTTTATCGAAGGGAGTCTTGTCGAAAGCATTGAAAATAAGGTTGCCAGGAGGGTAAATGGTGCGGTTCAAAGCCTTCTCCTGCTTGAGATGGAGGGCGATTTGTTCAAAGTAAGATTTCTGGAATTCATCTTTTAAAACTTCTTTCCAACTTGCTTCAATTTTAACGTCCATAAATTTTTTAAAATTTTGAATGGCAAAAATTTGTTTTATAAAGGGAATTTTCACTAGATTTGCACTCCCAAATGAAACGGTAAATATACGGGAAATTTGGAAAACGGATCGGTAGCTCAGCTGGATAGAGCAGCTGCCTTCTAAGCAGCAGGTCATTGGTTCGAATCCAATCCGGTTCACTAAAGCACGATGCAAATCGTGCTTTTTTTATGCATATAAGTAAGTCCACAGCGCGTTTCAGCGAATTTTACAGATCAAAACATATTATTCTATATCAAGATAAATGGTATCCCTTTCGGTGTCCTATTCGGTGTCCTATCTTCATATGGACACCGAATTTAAAATGGTGCGTTTTGTATCTTTTTAAAGAGCAATTTTTAACCGGATTAGATCCAAATTCATGAATTTTAAGCAAAAACTGTCCATTCTTTTCTATTTAGTTAGAAGTAAAAGATCGAAAGATGGTAAAATACCTATATATGTCCGTATCACTATTGACGGCTTAGACGATTATTTTTCATCTGGCTGTAAAGTACTGGATGAAGACTGGGATGGTGAAAAAAAGCAAGTCTTACCTACAGACAAATCCTACAAACAAACCAATAAAACTCTCGGCCAGATAAAAACCGACCTCGAGCGCCATTTTGACCTCCTCCAGGCAAAAGACGGGTTTGCTACTACTGTTTTAGTGATCGAATCTTACAAAACTCCCATAAACGGTGCAAAGATCAGGGACGAAAAAACCCAAAACCTTGCCTTTAGTGATGCCCTGGATACGCTGATCCTTAAATATCTCAAATTTTCCGACAAAAGGAAAAAGGCATATGAGTTTGACCAGACCCCGCCCCCTGAAAGAAAAATACTCCTTGATGAAGAGGAATCAATCCTCAAAAAGGAATTAACGAAGGTAGTCAAACAAGGAAACGACATCTTCGACAAAAAAGCCACCAAAAGACATTAATGCTGGCAGTAAATGAATATCTGTTAGATTTTCTGGAGCTGGTTTTTGTAGATGAGCGATCTCCAAATAGCCTTGAAAAGTTAATAGGCAGGAAAAAACGTTATATAGAATTTATTCAATACCGTTAAAAAAAACAGATCTGCTACTTAATACGCTTGAATATAAGTTCATTGAAGATTTTTATGGCTATTTGATAAAACAATATGAATTGAAAGATGTTTCCGCCGGTAAATATGCGCAAAGCATAAAAGAGATTATAGATAGAGTTGTTGCAAAAGGCTGGATGAGTCATAACATATTTGCGATATTCAAATGCACCTTTAAAAGAAAAAAGAAACCCCATCCCAAAGCGAGCGAGTTTCATACCCTTGTAAATCATCAGTTTAAAAACAGTTTCTATGAACTTCTCCGTGATTTGTATGAATTTAGCTGCTATACAGGTTTTGCTTACCAGGAGGTATATGATAGCGCCCCTCACCATGTGAACCTACAGGATGATGGAGAATTATGGATATATATTGATCGTCAGAAAACTGGTTTCCCGGAAAAAGTACCATTACTTCCCGGAGCAATAAAACTGATCCAAAAGTATAAAAACCATCCTGTGGCTCTTAGAAGAAACAGGCTTTTCCCAGTTCCGACAAATCAGGCATACAATGAAGGGTTAAAAGAAATAGCCAAAGAATTAAATTTTCAATATTTAGAGTTGACAACCCATGATGCAAGGCGCTTCTTCGCCACTGAGATGACCTACAAGAAGGGAGTTCCATTAAAAACTGTCAGCAAGATGTTGGGGCATCAATCCATTAAAACAACTGAATTGTATGTAGATGTTGATGAAGAGGCCATCAGTGAAAGTATGAAAAACGTGAAGGAAAAATTATTTAATGATGATGGAGAACTGAAAAATACCACACCTGTAATTGAAATAAACAACACGCTAAAAGTTGCTCATATCGCCGTTAAATAACGAGAAATGCCCTGTCTGCAGACAGGGCATTTCTCGTTATTTATTTGAAGGGGGCATCTCTTCTAATGTGCTGATCATCCAGGAAAATGCCTGTAGTAGCGCATTAAACACTGCTATTTCATGAACAGGTGAATGCGATATGATCTTTTCCACTGCTTCGGAATCCTTCTTTTTAACCCCTTCAGCAACGAAAGGAATAGGCACCTCTATTTCATCCTTCTCAGGAGTCAAAATTTGCCTTGCCTGAGTCGAAAATTTTTGCCTGGTCTTTACCTCCACCTCCTGTACCAGCTTGTACATATTTTTCAACAGAAGTGCACTATAAACCTGCTTATGAGCAGGTCCTTCATATACAATCGCATCCAGGATGAATTGTTGCTCTTTTTTATCTGCCAGGATAAGTTTGATAAAATCGTCCGGAGTGCCGACTAATAATGCACCTACTCCCGAATCTCTGATACATGAATTGTTGACTAAATTATTCTTAGCCCTGCAAAGTTGGGCTGTGGAAATAAGATTAACAGGAAGAACAGATTAAGATTTCTTAATACTGGAAGAATGAAATCTCCGCCCAAAAAACAATGATTACGAAAATATTCCCTCAATAAAAAAATACCGGGCAATAATAGTGCATCAAACCTATACTTTGATAATTTCAACTTCTCAACATTCCTGATTTTGTCATATTAATGTCACAATTCATTCAACCTTCCCAAACATAAATTTAAAATTCGACATTTGTGTCGAACAAATAAGTCAATAAATGTCACACGATCCATCCACCAATATCGAATTGCAAATCAAAGAAGCTGCAAAACGTGTATTCGTGCGAAAAGGACTGGAAGGCACCAAGCTTCAGGAAATAGCCGAAGAAGCCGGCATCGGCCGCACAGCTGTTCATTACTACTACCGTAGCAAGGAAAAACTATACGCCATCGTATGGTCTGAATTCTTCGCAGAAATCTCTTCCAGGTTACCAGAAAACATCAGAACAACTATGCCAGTAGTCGAACGAATGAAACTATTCGCTGAACACTATATTGACTCCGCCATCAGAAATCCTGAAATTGACCTCTTTGTTCTCAACGAATTCAATGTCAATCCAGACATGATCAAAGAAATCTTCCTTTCCACCATGCCCGTAAACCTGAAAGAATATTTTCTCCCATACATCGAAGAAGCCGTGGAAAAAGGAGAAATGACCGGAGATCCCATGCAGATCTTCATTACCCTGCTCTCCGTTTGCTTGTTCCCCTTCGCCGGCATGGCCATGATAAAAACAATTATGAACATATCCAACGAAAATTACCTTCAATTATTGGAGCAACGTAAGGATTACGTAATGAATTTTTTAACCACTGCTTTCAAACCCTGATTTTTTTTGCCTATAATTCGACAGCAAAGTCGAACATAAAATTCTAATAATTCATTTAAACTAAAAAACCGAACAATCAAGTAAAATGGAACAATTGATTAAAATTCACCTCACCATCTGGTTGGTTTGTTGTTCGCTCTGTCTATCGGCACAACGCCACCTATCGCTGGAAGAATGCACCGACATCGCCCTGAAACAAAGCCTTCAGGTAAAATCTGATGTATTGGACCTTGACAAAACTTCCGCATCCATAAAACAAGCTTATAGCGCTCTGTTACCCACCATTGGCATAAACGGTGCTTATCAATATTCCCCCCAGGTACAAGCATCTGTCATCCCCTCTGAAACATTCGGCGGCACCTCAGGCACCTTCAGCGCTGTAAAACTAGGTGTCCCACAAACCAAATCTGCGACCGCAGAACTTAACCAGAACATCTACAACCCCTCTGCCATTATCGCCCTCAAAGCAGCCAAAGTGCTGCTCCAGGGCAATAAACTACAAATCAAAAGCAGCAAAGAAGACCTTGTCTACAATGTTGCCGCTACTTATTATAATATCCAGTCCTTACTGAAACAGGAAGAAATGACCAGCCAGAACCTGCATAACACCCAGTCCCTGCTGGACAGCACCATTGCTCAGTTTCAGGCCGGCCTCGCCACCCAGACAGATGTGGACCGCCTCCAGGTTACACACGACAATAGCGAAGCCGACCTCGAACGCCTTCACAACAACAAAGAAAAATATTACAACCTCCTGAAAGTACTTATGAACTTGCCCCTGAATGAAAACATCCTGGTCAATCCAATCCCTGAAAACGAATCCCCCTCGTTGTCTACTGACAACTACAACCTCGCTCAGAAAACAAACTACCTGCAAATCCTGCAGAACAAACAAACCGCTGAACTGGAATTTAAAAACATTAAATCCGGCTACCAGCCTACCATCTCCTTCTTTGCCAACTATGGCGTATACGGCTATTACAGCAATGCCAACCCATTGAATAATATTAATGATAAATGGTACCCCACCTCTACAATAGGAATCAAAATGAAATTAACCCTCTTTGACGGGTTCAATATCAAATACCAGGCAAAACAAAAAAAGATTGAAATCAGCAAACTTGATGTCCAGGCCGCCCAAACTTTACAACAAAACCAAAAGGAAGTAGCCGATGCCATGGCTGATCTTAAAAGCAATATGCTCACTTATCAAAACCAACAACGTAACCTGGTACTTGCACAAAAAGTATTGGCAGATATCAACCTCCAGTACTTAAGCGGTATCGCAAAAGTGAGTGATGTCATCAACGCCACCACCGATCTGCAAACCGCACAAAACAATTTCATCTCCGCCCAGATCAATATCAAACAGGCCCAGATCAGCCTGAAAAAAGCACAGGGCACCTTATTACCACAGTCATTCTAAACAAAAACACTCGCCATAATGAACAAACGCACAAAAACCATTCTCACAGTCGTAATGATAGGTACATTCATCGTCGTTATCTATCTAAAACTCTCTAACAACAAAAAAGAACTGGATGAGAAAATATACCACCCTGCCGTAAATACTGCCGTTCAGGTACAGGCTGATACAATCAGACCTACAAAGTTCGAACAGAACATTCCATTTACCGGATCGTTTATACCTAATCGTGAAGTGATTATCGGCGCAGAAGCCTCCGGCAAAGTAATCCAGGTCGGCGTGCAGGAAGGTGAAGCCATCCACACCGGCCACCTTATCGCCCAATTAGACAAAGGCGTGCTGGAAGCACAACTCCTTTCCGCCCAGGCAAATTATAGCAAAGCGGTCAGCACCTTAAGCCGCTACCAACATGCTGCTTCAGGTGTCACACAACTACAGATGGACAATGCCAAAACCGACATACAAACCACCGAGGCCCAGATCCGCCAACTGAAAGAACAAATCGCCCAATACACTATTCTGTCCCCTTTCAGTGGTATCGTCACCTCCCGAAACTTCGACCTCGGCGCCATCGTTTCTCCCGGTTATCAAATGGCTACACTATCCGATATCAGCTATTTAAAACTGCAGGTCTCCGTGCCTGAAAAAAACATCACTGCCTTTAAAACCGGACAATCCGTGAATATAAGTACCGATGTGTACCCCGGAAAACTCTTCCCCGGAAAAGTAAATATGGTCGCGTCTAAGGCCGACGCCTCCCACAACTTCACAGTTGAATTACTGATCCCTAACCCCAATGCCGAATTAAAAGCAGGCATGTATGGCACCATCACACTGGATAACTCCCTGTCTAATGACGCACTCACCGTGCCCCGCTCTGCTCTGACAGGTAGCTCCACCAATCCCCAGGTATACGTGATAAAAAATGGCGTCGCCAACCTACGCACTATCACCATCGGCCCAGGCAATGAAGTCCGCGTCCAGGTAACAAATGGGCTGAAATCAGGTGAAGTAATTGTGGCCAGTGGCCTTGTCAACCTGCACGATGGCTCCAACGTCAATACATCCAATTAAATAATCACTCATTCCAGAAAATAAAGTTACACCATGACCTTAACCGAGATTGCCATCAAAAGGCCCTCGCTCATCATAGTAATATTTACAGTGCTGATCCTTGGGGGCATTTTTTGCTATACCAAATTAAGCTATGAGCTGTTACCAGACATGAGTCAGCCAACACTCAACATAATGACGCAATATCCTGGCGCTTCTCCCGTCAACGTCGAACAAACCGTCACCAAAAAAATCGAAGATGTGCTCAGTGGCGTAGACGATATAAAATCCGTCTCTTCACAATCCCTTGAAAGTAACTCCATCATCACGGCAGAGTTCAATACAGGTGTTGACATTGATAGTAAACAACAGGATGTACAACGCAAAATCAACAACATCATGAGCGACCTCCCTGATGATGTGAAACAACCCAGCATCTCTAAAGTGACACCTAGCGATCAACCTATCATGCAACTGGCTGTCACCTCGAGTTTAAGTAATGCAGACTTCTATGATGTCGTTAAAAACGACCTCAATCCACAGCTGCAACAAATCAAAGGAGTGGGAGAAATCACCCTCATCGGGGAACAGGAAAGAGAAATCCAGGTCAATGTAAAAAAGGATAAACTGGATTACTACGGCCTCTCCATCTTAAATGTCACCACTGCCATTAACAACGCCAATGTAGAATTGCCTTCCGGTAAAGTAAAATCAGAGTCTACCGGCCAAATGACAGTCCGCCTCACAGGTAAGTTCACCTCTGTCGCCCAACTAAATGACCTGACCGTATCCTTACCTGCCGCAGGTAGTCCTGTCAAACTAAGTGACATCGCCACAGTAGCAGACGTGACAAAAGATCCTTCTTCCATTTTCCGCTACAACGGACTCAACGCCATCGGTCTGCTCATAAAAAAACAAAATGATGCCAACGCCGTTGAAATCAGCAAACAAGTAAAACAAAAGATCAGTATAATCGAAAATCGCTATGCAAACGATCATGTGAAATTCATTATAGCCGACGATACCGCCGATTATACCCTCGAATCTGCTGATGGTGTAATGGAAGACCTTGAAATCGCAGTCTTACTCGTATCCATCATCATGCTGTTTTTCCTGCATAGCATGCGTGACTCATTGATCGTACTGGTAGCTATCCCTACCTCCCTGATCTCCACCTTCATCGCCATGTACCTCTTTGGCTTCTCCCTCAACCTGATGACCTTACTCGCCCTCTCACTGGTAATCGGTATCCTCGTAGATGACAGTATCGTCGTCCTGGAAAACATACATCGTCACCTGCATATGGGTAAGAATAAACGAACAGCTGCCCTGGATGGCCGTAATGAAATCGGATTCTCTGCCCTCGCCATCACGACCGTAGATGTGGTTGTATTCGGTCCATTATGTCTCATACAAAACACCATCGGCTCCCTCTTACGTCAATATTCAATAACAATTGTGGTATCAACCCTGATGAGTTTATTCGTCTGTTACACACTTACACCATGGCTGGCTTCCCGTTTTGGTAAGATCACCATCCTTGACGACAAAAAGATGCTCCACAAACCTCTGATTTGGTTCGAAAACATAATTGAAGCACTTACCACCTGGTATACCCGTTCCTTAAAATGGGCCCTAAAACACAAAATGGCCATGCTGGCTATAATCATGGGTATGTTCCTGGCTATAGCAGGCATCATGAAAATGGGCATTATCGGTAGTGAGTTTATTGCCCAAAGCGATAAAGGCCAGTTCCGCCTCGCCATGGAGTATGATAAAAGCACCACCGTACTTCAAAACAATCTGAAAAGCCTGGCAATTGAAAATTACCTTCGTAAACAACCAGATGTAACAACAGTATTCAGTAATGTGGCAGGTAGCAGCACCTCCTCCATAGTAGCAGGAGTTGGATCTGACTATAAAACAGAACTAACCGTCACTCTTATAGACAAAAGCCTTCGTACTGCTTCCACCGAAAAACTGATGTTACAAAAAAGCCAGGACATCGCCCGTCATTTCCCGGGAGTTAAGGTCAGCCCCAGCCTCGTGAGCATGGCGAATATGGGCGATCCCATTCAGATCCTTTTAAGTGGAGAAGACTATCCCCTACTCATCAGGACTGCCAATGAGCTGAAACTACGCATTGCTGCAATGCCTGGTGCTATCAACACGACCTTAAGCGTAGAAGAAGGCAACCCGGAAGTACAGGTAAACATCAATCGTGAAAAAATGGGCCAGCTGGGCCTGAATATTTACACTGTAGGTGCCACCCTTCAAAATGCCTACGCAGGCAACACCGATGCCAAATACCGCTACGGCAATAACGAATATGATATCCGCATCCAATTCGACAAGTTTGACAGACACAACGCAGCTGATGTTCAAAACATCTCCTTCATCAATGACGAGGGAAAAACAATCAGGCTTTCCCAATTCGCCAAAGTAGGACAAGGCAGCGGACCAAGCGTCCTGGAAAGACGTGACAGACGTAGCTCTGTCACCATAAAAAGTAATATTCTCGGCATCAGATCAGGCGATCTGACAGATAAAATCAATGAATCACTCATAACAAACCCAATACCCAGGGGAGTAGAACTAAAATGGATCGGAGATGCTGAACGACAAAGCGATTCATTCGGTGCACTGGGTGCTGCAATTATAGCTGCTCTCATCCTCATGTACCTTGTAATGGTGGCTCTTTACAACAACTTTATCTACCCGCTGGTCGTACTATTCGCAATCCCTGTCGCTTTCTTAGGCGTATTCCTCGCACTGGCACTCACAAAATCTTCGATGAGTATCTTCACTATCCTCGGTATGATCATGCTATTAGGGCTGGTATCCAAAAACGCAATCTTAATCGTGGATTTTGCCAACCATCGTAAAGAACATGGAGACTCGACATGGACAGCACTAATAGAAGCAGGAAAAACCCGGCTTCGCCCCATCCTCATGACCACACTGGCCATGGTCATCGGTATGATCCCCATCGCCACCAGCAAAGCCCCTGGCAGCGAATGGAAAAACAGCCTGGCATGGGTAATTATCGGAGGTCTAACCACCAGTCTATGTCTCACAGTATTTGTCGTACCCATCGTGTATTACTGTATTGACAGAGTAAGTGATAAATGGAAACAACATTTCCCTCCAAAAGAAGATAACAAGCCCATTGCGGCACACTAATAAAATAATGTAAAAGATGCGCCCAAGCGCAGTGTTTTACAGTTGTAGGTTTAAGTAGACCACGGGTATATTCCTATACCTGTGCCTTTTATAAGAAATTTCCCCGAAGTTGCCCATATATGGATGGATACAAATGAATTTTAAAAATTGAAAAGCGGAATATTCTTAATATTGGTATGGGTAGAGGCGAGGCATTAACTATTTTTAATGAAGATATTCAGGTAATTCCAATTTTTAGTACATGATAAATAAATAGGCGCTGCTCGCAGCATTAAATAAAGGAGAAATAACCAGGGATCAGTTTGTACAACTCTATTTTGATGGAAAAGAAATGTCTGAAAGCATGTTAATGGCAGTGTTTGACCAATGTATTGTCCAGAAAGATATGGTTCTGATTGAAGAAGCACTAAGATTATTATACTTTGACATACTCCCTTTAAATACTTTTGTCCGTAGACTTTGTAAACTACTGACCGAAGATTAGCATTTTAGACATGAAGACATTGCCATGTTGTTAAAGCAAATTGCGGATCCTGTTAGTGTTGAATGCTTATTTAATGCGGCTGATCTCAAGTTCAAGTACCTCGATTATGATGACACTTACCAATTTGCAAGGAAATGCATAATAGCATTATCTACTATTAACAATCACGAAGCTGTTGAAAAATTGAAGCTATTGTCTGATAGTAATAATATTATAATTGCTTATTATGCTAAAATAGAACTAAACAGGACTGGTCCTTAGGTCCTTAGGCCCTTGAGGTAGCAATAAGTGATTTGTACCCTATTAAGAAACAATAGAATATTTTTTGAACAAATGCGACTTTAATTAGTTAAAGATATATGCTGATCGTAACAGGATATTTAATTGATTCATTCCTGGATTGAAAGCTATCCTGCAGAAATTAAGTATCATATTAACTCTTACAGAATACTATCATACATTGATATATGGTAGTCTTGACCTTGACACAATCTTAACAATACATTTAACTTTTAAATCTACCCCGAACTTACACGATCTCTTTCAAAAAAACATTCTAAACCATGAACTTCAAAACAAAGTTGGCACAACTTGGCAAGCAGCCAGACATGATCCTCATTATAACAGACGAACAGCGTGCTACACAGCATTTCCCTCCGGGATTGGAGGAAACAAATCTTCCAACGCTGACCTTTCTAAAAAAGAACGGTTTCAGCTTCGACAGAGCTTTCTGTAATACCTGCATGTGTTCTCCCAGCCGTACCACATTATTTACAGGAATTTATCCGGCTAAACATAAGGTTTCTCAAACACTGACTATTGGCGGTCCTTTATCTCCTTCGGAACCAACCATCAGTACTTCCTTACCAAACATCATGAATGTACTTTGGAATGAAGGTTATGATGTGCAGTACCGCGGTAAATGGCACATGAGTAAGGGCGTTGCCGGTAATGGAGCATCCACGAATTATGATAACCTTACATCGGCCGATATTTCTCTATTGGTGCAATGGGATGGATAGCCCCGGATGCAGGAGAAGATGTAAATCCTTTAAATTTTGGAGGAGGATTTGCCAACCATGATGCCAGGTATGTGGCCGAAGCCATCAAATACCTTCAGGAGGTAAAAGTGAAAAGAGCTGCAGGTGAATACAAACCTTATTGCCTGATCTTGTCGCTGGTAAACCCGCACGACGTACTGGCTTATCCCAAAACAGCAGCGACCTCTGGATATTACCCTGCCGCCTGGTCAACAAGGGAAATTGGATTACCCGATACCGTAAACGAACATTTGCTGGCCAATAAAAAACCGATGGCGCAGGAACAAATCCTATTGGGCATGGATGCTTCTTTAGGGCCTTTAGCAACAGTAGAACAAAAGTTGGATTATATAAATTTTTACGGGTACCTGTTAACCCTCGTTGACAAAGAGATAGGTAACCTGATTAAAGAATTGTATGCTAAAGATGGGGCTGGAATAAGCCTGGCTGATACAGCTATCGTGACCTACACCTCGGACCATGGAGAAATGGGACTTGCACATGGGGGACTGCGTCAGAAAACCTTTGTAGCTTACGAAGAAGCATTACGGGTTCCACTGGTTATATCCAATCCTTTTCTATTCTCAGACCACCCCATTCAACAATCTATGGCCCTGGCCACGCTGGTCGACATCATGCCTACGTTTATGGAGATTGCTAATGTATCTAACTCTCCTGCCGGACTTGCAAGCACAAGCTTGTTGCCAATTATGCAGGATGGTACACCTGTACAGAATAGCATATTGTTTACATACGATGATACAAAAGCAGGTTCCAATAGTCAATGGTCTGTGGTAAATGCTGCAAATCGTATCCGATGTATCCGTACAGAGAAATGGAAGTATAGTTATTATTTTGATGCCTCGGGAGCTTATTACAACGAATATGAACTATACGATTTGGTAAACGATCCATCTGAATATACCAACCTTGCCTATGATCTGGCATACAACGAGGTTAGAATGGATATGGAAACACAGTTGCATAAACTTGAAGAAGATAAGCTAAGAGTACATAGCCCGCAACAATCTCAAAGCGTTCAGGAACCTTAATTAAATTACATTATAGCGCATTCATAATTATTAACAACGATATTGGCGTATAAATATTAAAATTGATAAATGCTTCTTGCATGTTGCAGCCCAACTGGTGCATAAGTCGCGCTATATTCGGTGCAAATCAGCCTTTGTTGATGCTGCAAGACCTTACGCCACCAAAACGCTTTTCCTGTACGCGATCATATTCTTTCACATAGTCAGGGTTTCCCGTTTCCATCAGTCTGTCCCACCAATGGAAATACAGACTGTAATTGCCTTTGAATTTACAGTGGTGAAGATTGGGATGTACAGGAGTATCGATGATCTCGAAGAGGTATGAATGGCAAAGTCCTTTCGGCATAATCACGTAACCAGGATGACCAGACACATTGATGATTATGCTGATAACGGTAAAGAGGATGCGCACATCCTGGTGCATAGGCAGGATAAAGGCAAGTATCAGTACTATAGCAAGCTATATGTAAATGAATACACATTCTTTATCTAAGTATTACCACCCATCCAGTAAAATGCAACGGTATTAAGGTTTTTAAGTCAATCACATAATAATAAGTACCTATGGGCAACGGTTGACCATTATAACGACCATCCCACTGATTGTTGTACCCACCGGTACAATGAAAAACCAGCTGACCATATCGGTTAAAAAGTAAACCTCCAAGCAGCCCCTCGCTGGTCATAAGATTCCATTGTGATAATTTGGATCTCAAAATGCATTATGAGTTCCAAAGCAAAAAAGACAATCAAGCCTAGATTAACTCCCGAACAAACTCGGCCTCTTATTGAGAATTTTGAGCGTCAGGGTCAGAGTATAAAAGACTTTTGCCAGAGATATGGTATTAGTGAAGTTACATTTTACAATTGGCGTGCGCCCATGAAGGCTGTTTAATAAATGTATCAATGGCAAGGTACCAGACTAGTGTTCTTTATAAGTCTGTCATCACCAGCTTATCTGTGAGGGAAACCAATAACAGGGAGTGTAGCATGCTGGGCAAGCCTTAAGTCAGTTAGTTATCAAACTGCGACTGAAAGGTGGATGAGATCACGTTACAAGGATAAAGTCCTTACTGACTGAATGATAATTCGAGCGGGGCCCGTAAACCCTTTGATGTAAGATAACTAAAATCGTCATACTGTGATACCTAGTCTCTTTCGCCAATGGAGACCGGGCGTGAACAGATCACAGCGCAGCTACTGTAGGTAGAAAAGAATGGAAGTCATATCCGATAAACGAGAATGCTTTGTTATTAAACAGATGAATGGGGATTACTCTAAGTCGGAATGCCGCTGGTGCGGCTATAAAGCGCAGGCTTTTGAAAATCCGATATGGTAACGGAGCTTCCGTAGTAGTTCGAGCAAGGGAAAACCTTGTACATGGCGAAGGGATGCAGCCAATATCTTTTAATACAATTAAAGGAAAATGTGTGAGACATTATGAGAAATCCGGCAAACGTATTAAACAGTCTATCAACGCACAGTAATTTACCCGGCTATAAGTTTAAAAGGTTGTACAGGATATTATTCAATGAGGAAATGTATTACACCGCTTATCAAAACATTTATGCTAAACCGGGTAATATGACTGAGGGTATATCGGACAATACAATTGATCAGATGAGCCTCACCCGAATTGAAACACTCATCAATACAATCCGGGATGAAAGTTACCATCCCTTACCTGCGAGAAGGGCTTACATTCTGAAGAAAAACGGGAAAAAGCGTCCGTTGGGCATCAGTGTTTTCGAAGACAAATTATTGCAAGAGGTTATCAGGATGGTATTGGAAGCAATCTATGAAAATAGTTTCTCTCCGACATCACATGGGTTTAGACCACAAAGAAGCTGTCATACGGCGATCATGCAAATTAAGAGGACGTTCACAGGTGCTAAATGGTTCATTGAAGGTGACATCAGTGGATTTTTCGACAACATCAATCATGATGTTTTGATCAACATACTGAAAGAAAAAATAGATGATGACCGCTTTATTCGTTTAATCAGGAAGTTCCTAAATGCAGGTTATGTGGAAGATTGGGTATTTCATAATACCTATAGCGGAACTCCGCAGGGTGGTATTGCAAGCCCTATTTTGGCCAACATTTATTTGGACAAGCTGGACAAGTATATGGAAGAGTTTAAAAAACGATTCGATACCGGAAAAGCAAAGAGAGAAAATCCCGTACAATCCAGACTATGGCGAAGGAAAGAAATGTTTGTGCAACAACTCCAAATAGAGAAGGAGCCTCAGCAGCGCACTGCATTGATCAGGGCAATAAAAGCGATTGAAAAAGAAAGAGCGCTGATTCCACCACGTGACGAGATGGACAATAATTATAGAAGGCTACAGTATGTAAGATACGCGGATGACTTTATTGTTGGAGTGATAAGCAATCTTGAGGACTGTAGAACCATCAAACAGGATATTAAAAACTTCCTGAATGATAAATTAAAACTAGAACTCTCAAATGAAAAAACGCTTATAACCCACGCTAATTCACCAGCGAAATTTCTGTCATATTATCTGACTATAAGCAAATCTAACCTAACAAAAAGGAACTCAAAGGGGGCATTACGCAGGGACTATAATAAACGCCTTGTCGTAAAAATCCCACCTGATACGATCAAAAAGAAACTGATTGATTATCGTGTCATCAAATTTAAGAACAATAATGGCATGGAGAAATGGGTTTCATATTACAGACCCAATTTGCTTTACAAGGACGATCTGGAATTACTCCAGCAGTATAATGCGGAGATAAGAGGCTTCTATAATTATTACTCGCTAGCATTAAATGCCAGCTCTGTACATTCTTTTAAGTATATTATGGAGTACAGTATGTATAAGACTTTTGCGGCAAAGTATCAGACTTCAGTTTACAAAATTTGCAGCAAATACATTAAAAATGATGTCTTTACAGTAAACTATATTAACAAAAAAGGAAATGTAAGATCACAATTCTTCTATGAGACAGGTTTTAAACAAAAGCCAAAGGCTATAATGTACAATGTTGACATCATCCCCCAAGTTGCTTACACCTATGGTACCACCAGCCTGATAGATAGGCTTAAAGCGCGAAAATGTGAATTGTGTGAAAGCGTCGATGACCTTGAAATGCATCACATTCGCAAGATGAGTGATATTAAAAAGGGTAAACAGCATTGGGAAAAGATGATGATAGCAAGACGCAGAAAAACGATGGCCGTATGTAAATCATGTCACCAAAAGATACACAACGGAGGGTAGACCGCGGATATTGGGGGAGAGCCGTATACCTGGGAACGGGTATGTACGGTTCGGAGGCGAACACAGGGAAACCTACTATAGCAATATAGCAAGGCGCCCGGTGTTTAGCCTACGGAAAAAATTTGGTATCAAACCTGATATTGATAATGCTGGATTTATAGAAATTATTCCGGCTGTTGCTTCATGCGAGCCAATAACCGAAAAGCTTTTTGCACAGGTTCGGGGAATTAATATTTATCAGCCGGTAAGTGCAGAATATCTTAAATCTCTACTGGCATGAGCAATATAGCTTTATTTACAGACCGCTACCGATATTTTCTATATACCCATCCTACAGACATGCGTAAAGGCTTTATTGGGTTGTGCGGAATAATTATCAATATTATGAAACTTAGTATCACTGATACTGATGTTTTCATATTCCTGAACAAGGATAAAACTCATATAAAGTTATTGCTGCATGAAGATAATGGATTTACTATGTTTTACAGGAAACTCGATCGCGGTAGGTTTACACTTCCTGATTCACCGCAGGGTGACAGCGGACCATTGCCAATAAAAGCTAATGAACTATTGGCAATTATCAAAGGGCTGTCTTTCCATAAATACCGACAGTATAGCTCCTGAAAAATAGCATCATAAAAATATTATTCTATAACAAGGGAGGCAGATCAAACAAAGATCTGCCTCCCTTGTTATAGAACTATCTCCATGAAAAAATATCAGCGTACATACAAATCAATGAATAATCCAGATCATCATAACGATGAAAAAGATCAGCTAATACTTTTACTACAGGAGCAGCTGTCGTTGATGCAACAGGAACGTGAGACCATGCATATAATCCTGATAGATCAGGCTAGCATAATTATCAAACAGCAACAGCATTTAACTCATCAAAGGGAGGTTCTTAAGCAAAAAGACCAGACGATCCATTCACAAGGCGAACAACTACTTCAATCTAATAACCTCATCAGGCAGCAGGATCAGACTATCTCTCAACAGTATCAGCTGCTTGACAAGCAGCAAAAGGAACTCGTGAAAATGGATAGGATCACTCATGAACTCAGGATGGTAAAAAAGTGGATACATGGTATCAGAAGTGAAAGAAGACATACTGAGGCAATTGCGACGCAGTCTGGTGTTATACAGGGAACATTATCTCTTGATGTAGATGAATGGGGTGTGTGCAAGTTGAATAGTACACAGGTTATTGCTGCCCATGTACGATGCAGTGTATCTGTTGCACCAAAGAAAAGAGGTGGCCGGCATGACTTTCCGGAAGGATTGGAAGAAGAAGTAATAACATTAGATGTGAAGAATCTTCCGTCAGGTGCAAGGTTATTACGTGTGGAAGAAACGCGGCAGCTTGCGTGCACACCGCTTCGCTGGTATTTAAAAGTTATAAAAAGACCAGTTTATATTGTTTTATCAGGTTTATAAATAGCTCTTAGTTTAGCCAGTGCCTGACCAACGGTCAATTTATTAGGAGGGGAAAACGATAGCATGACAATATCTTATTTGCTCCTCAATATCGGTAAAATCAGGGAAATTATGTAAATGTATGGCTTTTAAGCTACTATAGGAAAGTTCCTTAAATCACAAGGACGGGGTTGGTTGTTAGTTTACATACCAAGTGTACACTTAAAGGTAGCATTAACCACACCTGGTATGATTACTACCAGGATCACTACCGGAAGGCCAACATACCATAACTTTTCCACCCGATCCATTTGTGAGTAAGTGACACCAGCAGGGCCCGGATCAGACTGAAGAAAGCACTGGTGGCAAGCATGGAATGCATGGCCTGCGATCCTTTCGCAGCGGCCATAAAGTTATAGAACAGTACGCTCCACAGATTGGATAGAAGTATAGAAAGAAGAATGTAAGGAAGTTACCTAATGGATTTTTTATTGCACCTCAATTATAATATATAGTACCTGATTTTTCGAAAATAAAAAAAAGAAATTTATCCGGATTACATTTTACTTTACAGCTATTATGTAACCCGTTTTACTATTCCAACTTTAATACAAGATCTCTTATTGTTTATCCTTTAAAAAACCCATAAGACCCTCAAACTACAAAAATCGAAAAACGTATCATGACACAAAACCCCCTGGCGAAACATCACCCTCGTCCGGCACTTCAATGCACATACCCTAAAAAAAATTCCATGACCACTACTCAAGTCCAATTCAACAAAGGGAAAGGCATTCGCCTGTACACCCCTGATCAGGATGAATACATCGACGCCGTGTCCGGCACCTTTAACCTGGCATTAGGTTACAGCTACCCCGAACTGATTGATGCGCTCAAAACGCAGCTGGAAGACCTTATCCACGTATCGTCTTCCTTCACTGGCGACCTTGCCCAGCAAGTACTGGATAGCATTCTTGCCCATGCACCAGCCCATATCACCACCGGCTGGATGCGCGACATTATTGGTTCCACAGCCAATGAAGGAGCCGTTAAAATTGCCAACAAGTATAATGGCAGAAATGAGGTCATCAGCCTCTCCCTGTCCCACCACGGACAGACACTTTTCGCGACCGCCATTTCAGGTAATGCCTTCCGCCGCAAATCTTTTCCACAGACGGTTGTAACTCAGAATGGTATTGTACCTGCGCCTTACTGCTATCGTTGCCCTTTTTCGGCAAAAGGTGCACCTGCCTGTGGTTTCCTTTGTACAGAAGCCATTCACGACTATGCTGAGTATGCCGCTTCTGGTGGTGTATCATGTATCATCATAGAGCCAATCCTCGGCAATGGTGGCAATATCATACCTCCTGAAGGTTACTTTGAACGGGTCCGCAAGATCTGTGATGAGCTGGACATTGTACTGATCGCTGATGAGGTACAAACGGGCATTGGCAGAACAGGGCACATGTTTGCAAGTGAGTACTATGACATTAAACCTGACATCATCACACTGGCTAAAGGCCTTGGTGGTATTGGTATTCCTGCTGCGGCTATACTTTACACACACCAACTGGCCGTGCTGGAGAAGTTTGAACACTCCTACACATCCGGTGGTAACCTGCTATCGCTGACAGCATCACAGAAGACCATGGAGATTGTATCCCGGGAAGGTTTCCTGGAAAACGTGCGTGAAAATGGAATAGTACTTGGCCGCCTGCTCAACAATCTCAAGGAAAAATATGGCGATGTAATCGGCGATGTACGTGGTATCGGCTACATGTGGGGATTAGAAATCGTTGATAAGGATGGTGCGCCAGATGTAGATCTTACTAACAAGATCATTGACAGTGGCCTTGAAAATCATCACCTCATACTGCGTGGCTCCCGTTATGGATTTGGGAATGTCGTGAAGGTAAGACCTTCCCTGACAGCAACAGTTGATGACATTGAGGAGATCTGTGCCCGGCTGGATAAGATATTTCATGAACTTTAAAAATTGCAAATCATGCAAGCAATTGTTTATAACAATCCCTGGGAGATCTCTATCCAGGAAAAGGAAGAACCATCTATTATACTTCCCGATGAAGTGATCGTAGAGGTTCGTGCTACAGGCATCTGCGGTACAGACCTCAGTATTATTTCCGGTGAATACATGGCACGACCGCAGGTGATCATCGGGCATGAATCTGCCGGGGTGATCGTGGATAAAGGTTCAGCTGTGGATAATTGCCAGATCGGTGACCGGGTCATCATAGACCCCACTTACTATTGCGGTTATTGTGATAACTGCCGAAAAGGGCTGCGTAATCATTGCCTGCTGAAATCCTCTACAGAAGCAGGAGTGTCTATTGATGGCACATTCACCCGGTATTTCAAAACCACGCAACGATTTATTTATCCATTGGCAGATGCGATCCCTTTCGAGCAGGGGGCCATGTCTGAGCCATTGAGTTGTGTGCTCACAGCTGTAAAAAAATTGCAGGTCACACCCTTCATGCGCACAGCTATATTGGGTGGGGGCCCTATTGGCCTGTTGTTCTACCTGGCCCTGAAGCAATATGGTATACGCGAAGGCGTGATCTATGAAGCATCGGGTAAGCGTATGCAATTGATTGAAAAGAATGACGTGTTGACTGATCGCTGGACCATGTCTCCATCGTTTGTACCGCAGAAGAACCAGTATGACCTAATCATTGATACCACGGCCAGTCTGCTGGAAAAATCCATCCAGGCTATTGCTGACGGTGGAAAGATCTCACTGATGGGATTGCGCAATAATCAGCAAACCATCAATCCACGTGAGATAGCTGATCGCAGTATTTCTATCATTGGCTCCATTGATTCACAGGACACTTTCCGGCATGCGGTGGATCTCATTAACAGCGGCCAGCTGGAGTTGCAGAAGATCATCACCAATGAGTATGATCTGCATAACTTCGATGCCGCTGTAAAGGATCTGGGTTGCGATCTGACTACCCGTCAGCGAAGCAATAATATCAGTAGTCTGAAATCAGTTATCAGGATCTCTTAAAGTTAACCAGTATGAAGTACATCATTTTTGATATAGACGGTACATTGACCGACACCACTGCTATAGACGACCATTGTTATACCCGTGCGATAGAAGATTGCTTTGGTTTTAAAGATTTCGAAACGAATTACGGATATTATCAGAATACCACTGACAGTGGCATTATCGACCAGTTGTGCCGTGAAAGACTGGGTCGCACATTTACGGAAGCGGAGCGGGATCATTTCATCACTCACTTCTGTGGATTATTGCAGCAGGCCTACCAGGAAGATCCTGCTACCATTCGTGAAATAGCGAAGGCTGGAGCTGTGATCGAGCTGTTATGCCGGCAGGAGGATTATAGTATAGGACTTGCTACAGGAGGATGGCGGCAATCGGCACATTTTAAACTGCAATGTGCGGGGATTGATGTAAGTGCCTGTACAGCTTCTTTTGCTCAGGATGCACTGGCGAGGCAGGATATTATCCATGCTACAATCCGGAAGATGAATGAAAAACATGGACTGGATACCCCACCTCCCGGCATCGTTTATGTGGGAGATGGTGTGTGGGATTATCTCACTACACAGCAGATGGGTATTGGGTTCATTGGCATTGCAAATAAGAAACTCGCTCACCTGGAGAATATTATCAGGATTGAAGATTACGATCAGCTCTATCAGCATATAGGATTATATGCTGAAAAGATTAAGTGAAAAAAGTGCTTCACCGCAGCCCATGGCTGCGGTGAAGCATGCTGATAATGACCTGTGGTACGCCTTAAAAAGATTAATAAATGTGAATTTATGCTTTCAGTTACGATTGACCAGAAACGTTCTTACCGTATAGCGACGTCCATTTTCTTTTTTATAGCAGGCCTGACCTATTCAAGTTGGGCCTGCCGTATTCATGACATCAAATCACAATTTGGGCTGGGGAACGCCGGGCTGGGGAGTGTCCTCTTTGCATTACCCATCGGGCTGATGGTGAGTCTGCCTGTGTCCGGGTGGCTGGTAACAAAGACTGGGAGCAGGAGGGTATTAATAGCCGCCGGCCTACTGTTTCCTTTTATGCTCACATTTATTGGATTTACCACACACATCTGGCAGTTGGTCATCGTATTATTCTGCTTTGGGTTTATGAACAACCTGTTTGAAATATCCATGAATACGCAGGCTGTGGGTATTGAGAATTTATATGGGCGCTCGATCATGGCTTCCTTTCATGGGCTTTGGAGCCTGGCGGGATTTACGGGTGTGGGTATTGGTACCCTGGCTGTAAACCTGAACTGGCCTATATGGCAGCACTTCCTGATAGTAGCGTTGCTATGCTGGGTGCTGGTATTCAGTGCCAGATCATACCTATTGCCGGCCGATGCGCCTACGGATGATGGGCCACTGTTTGCCATGCCGGATAGGAAGATCATGCAACTGGGATTGATCGCGTTTGCCAGCCTGGTCACAGAGGGGACTATGTTTGACTGGAGCGGGGTATATTTCCAGAAAGTGGTACAAGTGCCTGAGGCATTGACAACAGTAGGGTATATTGCTTTTATGAGTACGATGGCCGGTGGTCGATTTGTGGCGGATAAGGTAGTGACACGCCTGGGTGTGAAGCATGTGCTGACATATGCTGGTATGATCAGTAGTACAGGTTTATTGATCGCTATTCTCTTCCCGCATATCGTGACGGCTACGCTGGGTTTCCTGTTGGTAGGGATTGGCGTTTCGTCTATTGTTCCATTGGTATTGGCATTGGCAGGTAAGTCAGACACATTGCCGCCGGGCATGGCAATAGCTGCAGTGTCTACTGTAGGGTTCCTTGGATTCCTGATTGGGCCTCCGATGATCGGTTTTATAGCAGAAGTACTGGATTTGCGATGGTCATTTGGTTTAATTGCTGTCTTTGCCGGCTGCACTGTCTGGCTGACACGTGGTATTGATACAAAACAATAACAATATGAAATGGATGAATGAACCGGCCCAATGGGCTGGTGATAATCAGCAGCTGTCGATGACAGTAGATGCTGATACAGACTTCTGGCGTATCACGCATTATGGTTTTATACGTGATAATGGGCCGTTTTATTACGAAGAGCGGGAAGGTGATTTTGTAGCCAGTGTGAAGGTGAGAGGGCAATATCGGGAGCTTTTTCATCAGGCGGGCTTGATGGTGCGACTTGATGATAAGAACTGGATCAAGACCGGCATAGAGTATGTGGATGGGGTGCAAAACGTAAGTGCTGTAGTGACGCGGGAGGTATCTGACTGGTCTGTGGTACCCAGGAATGATAGTCCGGATGCGATCTGGCTAAATTTGTTGCGAAAGGGTGATTATGTGGAGATCAGTTATTCATTTGATGGAGAAAGATATGAGATGTTGCGGCTGGCTTATTTTCCTCCGGGAGGAATAGTCCGGGTAGGGCTTGTGGCCGCTGCACCGGGTAAGGAATCATTTTCAGTGTTGTTTGAAGATTTTCGGGTAAATTAAAAGAGGCTTCAATAGTAATTTTTGCCTGATTTTATTCGGGTACCTGATGGAGAGAATTGGTAATACGTCGTCCTGGATCCAAGATTAGATTCATCCATCATTTCATATGATTTGATGAGGATAACGGGGGTAATTTCCTGTTCTGCCAAAATGGTTGAGCAGGTCTATGATATCCAGAGTAGGGAGCGTTTATTCAAATTAAAGAGGTCGAAAGCTCAATTTGCCCCAGAGGAAAAGTTTCTTAATAGTATACAAATCCCTTAGTTCTACCTCAATGGCCTCGGCGATCTGAACAAGCTTAGTGAAGGTTATATTTACATTCCCCTGCTCTATTTGCGACATATTAAAGTTTAAAAAACCACCCTTGAATTCCAAACAATAAAATTGTACCTTCCCTGCCATCAGACAGGCCCCAGTTCATAAGTAGCCATACCTTACTGTAAGCAATTCATTAACCATTTAAGTCCCACAATTATGAAGCTAATACTACTCATGCTAGTAGTTGCTGCTCGCTCCGTATCCGCGGCTGACTATTCCGTAGCCATCACTAACCATGCGAACACCAATGAAAGTCTTCCCGGAGGTAGTTATACCATCACCGTTACCGGCACTGCCAGCGGCACAGATACCGTTACGGTCAACTTTACAATCAGCGGAACCGCAGTACCGGGTGTACATTACCAGGCTTTTCCACAGCAAATCAAGATCCCCGTCACTGATGGTAATGGCAGCTTTACCTTCCCGGTCGTTCCTGTACAAAATAGAATTGTTGAAGATTATGCCGATGTTATACTCTCTATTCAAAGTGCAACTGCTACTTCATCAGCAAGCGTGGATGTCGATGCCACTCCTACTACCCTCAGGATTTACGATGATGACTGGATAAATACAATAATTTCTCTTACCGGTTCAACAAATGGAACAGAAGGCGGACCCAATGCAACCATTACTGCCAGCTTGTCCAGCGATTATATAGCAGGTCAGGCCATATGGGTCAATGCTAATTTTGGTGCCGGTACTACTACTGGTTTTAATGATATTGACGGGCCAACATTAAGGATTGATTCAGGCCAACATAATGTAATTGCCGAGATCAACGTGCTTGACGATAAAGTGAAGGAAGACACTGAATTGATATACTTTGAAATCGTCAATATTACCGGCGGTGATTTTGAGCTCAGGTATGATGCTTCAACCTATGGTCCTATTTATGTATTTGATAATAATGATACTATTGAACCTGTAAGAAGCGCGAATGTCTTCATTAACTATGTCGGAAGTCCAAGGGAGGCCGGTCCTCAGGTAGACGGTTATATTTCCCTCTATTCAATTCCTTCTGGAGATGATTTTCTTAGACAACCCATCACTGTAAAAGTCAGGATGGAGGGAAATGCCATTGAAGGAGTGGATTATCTTCCCTTGGATAGTTTTGTGATCCCTGTATCAAAGTATACCGACGGTACCGTAACTGTGCCGATTCACCCTATTGATGATAACATCATAGAAGGTAACGAATATATTCACGCCATCCTCGTAAGTGCAAGCACGCCAACAGGTGATCCCATCACAGTATATAATAATAACCCATTGGCCACGGTTCCGCTATATGATGATGATTTTGAAAAAAGATCTGTTGGTATTTCCGCGGTGGCTAATGGCAGAGAAGGTGGCCCGGGAGCGAGCCTTACATTATCCTACCCGGATAGCCTTGTATCTGCAGAAGATTTGTATGTGAATTACCATGTTATTCCAGCCGGTACTACTGCCACCGAAGGCGTTGATTATACAATACCGCCTCTGCTTATTCCTGCAGGACTACATAGTGCTACCCTTCCAATCAACATAATAGATGATCGCAAGGTGGAGTCAACAGAATATTTAAACCTCCAGATTGACGGAGGATATGGAGATAGTACAATTTATCCTGTTAATTCGGATAGTGTGGCAGTGATTGCAATTGAAGATAATGATTCCAGTTACATCCGGCTTTGCATTCCTAATGTGTTTACACCAAATGGCGATGGCAGGAACGATTTGTTCGTGATCCGGGGATTAGAGAATTATCCTGGTTCAAGACTTTCTGTCTATAATTTGCTGCGGGGCGGCGTGCTTGTTTACAGGTCGGATAATTATGATAATAGCTGGGATGGACGTGTTGCCAGTCCGGGATTATATAGTTATATCCTGGAAGTAAATGAGAGCGGGCGAAGGAAGATCTATATGGGAAAACTGGTTATTATTAAATAAAAAAGGGTCGGCAGAATGCAAGCATGGAGAAAAACCCATAATGCGCCTTTTGACTTTTCTACGTAAGCAATGGGGGAAGCTCATCATGAAATTGCAACCATATATTTTAACCCTGTAGGCCTTGTAGTCAGGTCCTGCAGGGTTATTTTACCTCGGATTTACCCGGACAATCATGAATAAAAAGTAAAACTATTTGGATATTGTTGTCGTGTATACTATCTTTGCGACAACAATTAAATTTTTAGAAAATGATACAATTAACATTTGCCTCACTACAAGTGAGAAATCTGGAAGCATCAAAAGAATTCTACACCAAAAAATTAGGATTTGAAATTGACAATTCTAATCCGCAAGCCTGTGTATTTAAGTATAATCAAGGACAAGCAAGTTTTGCCATTCGCACACCGCTTGAGCCAATCGAGGAAAAAGAATTGGGTATTGGGGTAGCACTTTGGTTTGCTGTTAACGAAAATGTAGATGAACTGAAAGAGAAACTCATTACAAATGGAATAACTACAACAGGACCAATTTTTGAAACCCCTTTTGGCAGGGCATTCCACGTAAAAGACCTTGACGGCTATAAACTTACTTTTTTAAATACAATATAAATTTATGGGAAATAGAATATTGGTTACAGGGTCTACAGGCAGCTTGGGGAGCAAGGTTATTAATCTTTTAAAAGAGAAAACAGAAGTTGAAAATCTAACAGTTTTGGTTAGAGAAAGAGACGATAAAAATGAATTTGCAAAACAATATACCAAGGAGGGCATAGAAGTAAAAATTGGAAATTATGCCGATTTGGAAAGTTTGGAGAATGCTTTTAAAGGCATTGATGTTTTATATTTCGTTTCAGGTGCAGATGAAAATCAGCGAGCCATACTTCATAAAAACGTAGTCGATGCGGCAAAAAAGGTTGACGTTAAACACATTGTTTATACCAGTTCGGTATGGAATGACGAAAGTGCTGCTTCCCCTTTAGCAAATCTTGTGGATTCCCATTTACAAACTGAAAACGCGATTAAAGCTTCGGGAATGAACTACACCATATTGAAGCATAATTTATATGCTGAAGTAATCGCAATGTTGATTGGCGATAAGAGCCAGCTATTAAAAACAAAAACAATCTATCTGCCTACAGCAAATGGTTCAGCTTCATTTGCACCTAAACAAGATTTAGCAGAAGCAGCCGCAATTATTCTTTTGAGCCCTTCAGCCTATACAAATAAGGTATTGGAGCTTAGCGGTAGTGAGCGGACTACCTTTTCAGAAATTGCCGAAATTTTCTCGAAGATTGTGGAAGAACCTATTCAGTATGTTTCTCCGGAAATAACCGAATTTAAAACTACAATGAATAAATTTGGTTTACCCAATCATATTATCGAAATATTGTGCAAATTCAGTATAGCCATTGCCAACGGGGAATTTGACCGGCAATCGAATGATTTGGAAACTGTTTTAGGAAGAAAAACAACGCCGTTGTCCGAGTATTTAATGTTAACTTATAAATAATGTCAATGTCTTAAACGCAACTAATTTCGTTTAGGACATTTGATTTATCAGAAATAATTCAAAATGTTTAAAGAAAAGAGAATAAAAGTGGAAATATATTAGCTGATTTAATAAAGGAATGGACTTTAAAATATTAAGTGTTCGGGTAGTTTTAAGTTTCATCACAAATGCTTCAATACGAGTATGCAAAAAAAAATAGAATTTAAGTTCAAAAACCCAGGTGAAAGTCCGGGTTATCTACTTGGACAAGTAACCTTGCTGTGGCAACGTAAACACAAAAAAGTTTTAGACCCGTTGAATTTGACCCAAACGCAGTTTGTTCTTTTGACTGCATTGGGCTGGCTTTCAAGAGAAAATGATACGGTAACACAAGTGGATATTGCCAATCAGGGAAACGCAGACAGAATGATGGTTTCCAAAGTTCTGCGGACATTGGAAGTAAAGAAATTTATCAGCAGACAGGAACACCCGACTGACACGAGAGCCAAAGTAATCAAATTGACAAATGAAGGTGCAAAAGTTCTGCAAAAAGCATTGACAGCAATTGAAAATGCTGATATAGAGTTCTTTTCGGTTATAGACAATAAGCTGTCGTCATTCAATTCGAATATGATAAATTTAATAGAACAAAACAAAGAAGAATAAAAACGTATCTATATCAATTGAGCGGTTCTTAATGCAATTCTACGCTATAAGTTTGATCAGAAAGGCATTACATTAATCCAGCCGCCGAAAGATGAAAACTTCGAACTTTTCAGGAAAGATGATGCTTCCTGAAAACCTGCGGCGTCATCCCAAATTCTTTTTTAAAAAGCCGTATGAATGAGCTTTGGTTCACAAAGCCACAGGAACTGCAAATCCCGCTGACAGTCTGATTTGTTTTTTTGAGCAAACGGCAAGCCTTCTTCATTCTAAGACGTGTAAGGTACTGGTTCGGCGAGACTTCGTATGTTGCTTTGAATAACCGGAGAAAGTGAAAAGTGGAGATATGAGCGGCACCGGATAATTTTGCGAGGGTAATCTCTTCATCCATATTTTCATGCATATACTTTATTGCCAATTTGAGTTTTTGGTGCAAATCAGCCTTTGTTGATTCCGCAAATGCCTTGACGCGGTTGACCGTTTTATATTGTTCCAAATCAAACCAGGGCCTTTGAGGACGATTAGCCGGGTAGCCGTTTTTTTGCCTGAACGTTTTACGTTCACTCGTGAAGTCCCACCAATTCAAAGCACTGTCAGGGTGATCAGAATAATACACAACTAAACGAAATTGATCTTCCACACAAGGGTCGATCCACACACCTGTCTGCAGTTCCAGTCTGTCAAACAGTTTTGCCGGATCTTTGCCCCTGATCTCCTTCAAGGAATAAAAGCCGAGTTGCATAAGATTCTCTGCAAACTGTTTCCCGATTGAAGGAATAGTTTGAAACTCGGATATGGCCCTAAGCTCCATCGCACGTATTCCGGAGACATTCAAAACAGCTTTTAATTCACGGATCGAACGATGATGAATTTCTTTTAACTTTATTCCATTGGCTCTAAGTATTCGCTTTTCGGAGTCCAGAATGTCTGATCTGTTCAGGAAAGGGTCATTCATATTCTGCAAATGTTAATAGATAATTATTATTGTCTACTATCGAAAACTCTGTGGCACCATAAAAAGTTTTTTCAAGGCCATGCACAATAGCCACTTTGTCTTTTATTTTCACAAACAGCGCACTTATATTTTCCACCTTGATTTACAGTAGTAGCGAACCGCCATCATTTCGGCTGATCAGAGGCAACGTATTTCCAATGCTTTCAAATGTCTGAAACATAAATGTAACACCTCCGCAACGCATCAATACAAAAACAGGATCACCCTTATCAGGCACCGTGGTAAGGACATCGAAACCCAGCTGCTTGTAAAAATCGACAGTCTGTTTGATATTCCTTACATAAATATTTGGCGAAACCATTTCCATGGTGATTGCCTTACTGGTCAACGGTGTCTGAGCCTCAGTGGATAAATAGCCAGCCAATATGCCAGTTAAGATCAATACAAATTTCTTCATTTTTTCTCTCAAAAATAGAAGGCAGCAGTGAAAGATAATGTGCAGAAATTGCTATTCCCAATTTCTGAAGTTCCGTGAGGCTTTTTTGTTCCATCTATTTTTGCTGATGTTCATTACCTGATTTATTCCATATCCTGGATAGTTCGTTCAATAAAAATATTAATGAAAAGACGCAACGGAGTTATAAAATTTGTTGCTGGGTAGCAATCATAATAAGCTCTGCAACGTTTTTGACCTCGAATTTTTGAAGGAGATTCCTGCGGTGTGTATCAACTGTTAAAGGACTCAGAAAGAGTTCCTCGCCAATAATAAGGCTCGTCTTCCCCTGGGCAAGAAGGCCCAATATCTGTTTTTCGCGCCTGGTCAGCTGAGGGGTTATCCTTAACTGATTTTTTGTTGGCCGGCTCATGATCTCTATAACCTCCCTGCTATAGCAGATGTTTCCCTTCATTGCTTCGGCTATGCAATACCTTAGTTCTGCCAGGGAACTATTTTTCAATAGATAGCCGCTGGCTCCGTTTTGGATGGTCTGCATGATTATACTTCTTTCGGTATGGTTGCTCAGGATGAGTATGATGGTCTGTACCGATATTTTCTTTATCAATAAACAGAGATCCATTCCGTTTATATCGGGCAGGGTTATATCAAGCAGGATCAGATCCGTGGGATTTATCTTTATGTAGGAAATAAGATCATTTCCGCCGTAAAATTCGGTTACTATATCTAAATTCGGTTCGTTCTGAAGCAGTGTTTTCAGACCAGCGATCACTATTGGATGATCGTCTACTATCACGGTACGTAATTTATCCATCCAGCGCAGCGTTAAGTTCAATATTTATGGTCGTGCCATCGTTTACAGAAGATAAGATTTCAAGTTTTCCCTGCAAATATGCGATACGGTTTTTTAGATTATCCAGTCCCATCCCTTTTTTCTGGTCCATTAAATTGAGATCAAAGCCGATACCATCATCCTCAAAAGTAATAAAAAAGGTAGCCCCATTCTGACTACACTGTACCAATATATTTTTTGCCTTCGCATGTTTAATGGCATTGGAAAGCAATTCCTGAACAATGCGATAGATGTTGAGCTGTACATTAAGTGCAATGTCCTTTTCAATATTAAAAGCTTCATAGTTGATGTTGGGGCTTTCCTGCATATGAAATTCACAAAGGTCCTTCAACGCTGTTTCCAGGCCAAACTTGATTAAGGTTTCAGGCACCATATTCCTTGCGATCCGGCGCAGTTCATTCACAGAGATGTCCAACTGTTTGATGATACAGCTCAGATCTTTATCGCCAGAAACTACCGGATTGGTGTCTGTCCAACCGGAAAGTCCTATTTTCACACCGGACAACATACCGCCAAGACCGTCATGAAGATCCCTGGCAACCCTTTCCCTTTCCAATTCTTCGCCATCAAGCATTGCTTTAGTGACTTTAAGCAGCTGCTTTTGCTCCATTTCTAACAGTTGTTGTTTATAGTTTATCTCTTTCTGTTCCAGCAGTTTTCTTCTGTTGCGGGCATTAAGAAGCACAAATGCGAGCGTGACCAACAAAAATAGGCATCCAAGTCCCAGGAACCAGTTATATAGCCGTTGGTTTTTAGATGTCAACAGAGCCTGCCTGTTCTGGGCCTTAAGGGAAACGATTTTCTCCTGATTTTGAGCAGTCCTGTATTTGGTCTCCAGCTCATTGATCTTTAATTTGGTCTGGTCGTTATTAATACTGTCACTCACGTTTCGGGACCTGCTCAACCAGGTATAAGCTTCTTTATAGTCTTTCAACCGCTCACTGGCTTTAGCGATTTCTGAATAAATAACAGCCCTGTCGTTGATGTTGGAGATAAGTGTTCCTTCCTTAACAATGTCCAATAAAATCATGCGGGCCTTCGCATAATCTTTCTGCTCCGAGTAGACATCGTATCTGCGGAAGAAGAACTGTTGATAAAGCTGCTTCTGGTTATATTTTTTAGCCAGTATGATACCGGTATCAATGCTGGTGAGAGCTCTGGCATATTGCTTTATGGTGGTATAAAAAAGTGCCTCGTTATAATAGTATAGCGTATTGTTCAAAGACTCGGGAAAAGGAGCAAGCAATCTTTGGGCTTTTTGGAGTAATGGCTTTGCATTTTCGGGTTTATTGTCATAACAATAGATACTCACGGCACTGAGATAGGCAAACAAAAGGTCGGTCGACCCGGGGGCCTCTTTCTCCAGTAAGCCAATGGCATTTTGGCTGTATGCAGTCGCCTTTGAAAACTGGTAATTATTCATTAAGATGGTCGAGAGCTGCGTGTAATAGTGTGCGACCACTTTTGAGTCGCCCGCTTTTTCGGCATTTGGAATTGCTTTTTCAAGCGTTATTTCTGTAATGTAGTCGTATCCCTTTTCATCCATGCTCATGAGGGCATAATTATACCATGCGGCGGCACGTTTTGCATAGGCTTTCTTCGTCTGAAAACGGGCAAGTGCCTCTTCCGCATTTTTAAAAGCTATAGCCGCTTTTGAGTGATCCCAACTGAAATAATATTGTCCTTCGTAAAAATGTCCAAGGGCGGAGTAATAGGGGCTTTTTTGAGCATATTTTTTTCCTGCGGCCAGGTAGGCGCTACTTTTGAGGGTATCTTTCATTTTCCAGTATTCCACAAGCAGGAAACTCGCCTCTGCCTTGGAACTATCTGCCGTGTTATGACGGAGAATATTTTGCAGGCTGTCCAGATAGTGTTTCTCGTTAAGGGGAATTTGCTGCTGTGCATATATTTCGAGTGATCCCAGCACAGAGAGCACAAAGACTAATATTTTTCTCATTTCAAAAGCGCTACTATCCAGTTGATCAACGGATTTAATTACTTGTAAATATCCGTTTAAAATCAATACAACTTATACCCATGATAATGGGCAGGGGAAAAAATACTGAAAAACCAGTAGAAAAAAAGCATCAAAATCGCGTATTTCAGGAAATATGTACTTCAGGTAGTTTTGCTGTAGTATCGCTGGATAAGTAAAAACCATGAAAAGAATGCAGTTTAAAAAAACGCCCTCATTAAAACTCCTAAGGGCATTTATCTTTAGTGTAATTGTCTCGCTGGCATTTTCGTCATGCTCCAAAAATGATGAGGACGGATCTGATTCCTCATCGGATTATTACTTCATTGCTGCTATTGACGGAAGAAAGGTGAATTTCCATACGGTTAATTTTCAGGGCGGAGGAAATGACAATCGTTGGGAACACATTGTGGTGGGAGGTTATGAAACTTCTTATCCCACTTCGGGCCAGCCTGTTCCACCTTCACTGGATTTCGAGATATGGAGGCTTGAAGGAAATATCACCGTTGGCACGTATTCTACCCCGGTGGAGGAAAAAATGATCGCACGTTATGCTGTACAAACGTCCGAAGGAACATTACTTTACAATACATCTTTCGCGAATGATGTTTTTACCCTAAAGATAGAAGCGATCAGTAAGCAGGGTATAAAAGGTACATTTTCGGGTACCGTACGTAATATGGCCGGTGTAGCTATCTGTATTTCAGATGGTTCTTTTAATCTTCCTTACGAAACTATCGTTAACCCATAAATCATCCATATGCACTTTGGAAAACCAATCCTACTAGTATTTATTACCTTTTACGCAGGATCAGCTGTTAAAGCGCAGTATAAAGAGCCGGAAAAAAAGGACAAAATTGAAACTTTTTATCCGAAAGTCCCTTTTGATTCTTTGCAGGCAAAACAAATGCTTGCCAAAGGCAAGGCTACTATCAAGGGAGTGGCTTTTACCAAACCGAAGAGCAAATGGGGGTTTAAGGTCGGCCAGCGTATATATGCCAATCAGATCAAGATAACCCTGTTCCCTGTGACTCCATATCTGGAGTCCTGGTACGCTTTGAGAAAGGAAAAGGAAAATTTAAAAAAAAGTCGTTACGTCTATCTTTCCAATGACGCTTACAGGTACAGATTGGAAGCGATTACCAATAGCGATGGAGAATTTACCTTCCCCAATATGAAACCGGGAAAATATTTCCTCCAGGGTTTTTTAGGCTATACGCATTATGGAACATACAATGAATATACTGGTTCAGGTTATAACAGTTATGGCGGGCAGACTGATTATTATCAGCAGAAAACATACTCTGTTGATCATGAAGATAGGATTGAAGAATTTGTAGAAATCAAACAGGATGGGGAAATTGTCAGGTTAAAACTTAACTAAGGCCAAATGCCCCAACTTTTTATTAATGAAGTGATTCATCAAACAAGAAAATTATGCAAACAAAAAGGATATCGATCTACCTGATCTTACTGCTATCCCTTTTCTCAGGATTGGAAGCAAATGCCCAACTGGATGGATTACTCAAAAAGGCAAAGGACAAGGCCGGAGAAATTATTGATAAAAAAGTAGATGCGGGCAGCGGATCAAAAAGCTCAGATAAATTCATAGCTGGAGACACATTGATCTTTGCTGAAGATTTTTCAGGCACCAAAAACAGCGCACAAAATGGCAGCTTTAAATCCAATGGTTTAGTTGCTGTCGAAAATGTGACGGGAAATAGCGGAAAATGGATGGCTTTGCAGGATAAGGCAACGTATAAGTTTTCAAAAGTAATAATATATCCCAAACAGTTTACTGTCGAGTTTGATATATTGGCTACGGGCGAGCAGGTAAAAGATATTGCGCCGATGTCATTTGGTTTTGCAACAGATAATAGCACCAGGGAATATACAAGCAATGTAGGTGCCTATACCGAACTGCATTATTATGATGGCAATCAGGTAAACTTTGGTAATAGCAGTCCTAAAAGACACGTCAATACGACCTTTGATCTGGCGGGGTACCTAAACCGTCCATTGCGTGTAGCGCTGTTTGTGGACGGCCAGAAGATGGCTGTATACCTGGACGGTCAGAAAATACAGGACGGCATTTTTTTTAATCCGTCAGCTGCAAAGAATTTTTATATCACCGCACCATGGATGTATGAAAACGGAGCCAAAGTTCTGGTTAGGAATATAAAGGTTTATGGATTTAAAAAATAATAACTGTTTCAGGGACGTACGACAGTAGATGGGTTGCCTGCGTCGGCATTATATATAGTAGGCTCCAAAAAGTCACAAATATCTGCTATTTTGCAACCGCTTCCTATTTCACTGCGTCATATAGTGGAACAACATCGTAAATAGATTAAATGAAGAACATTTTTGTAGTATTTCTTTCATGGATATTTACCATCAGTCCATTCACCGTTCAAGCCCAAAACCTGGAAAATGCTGTTGATGAACTAATCCTTAGGGATTTTAATGATAAAAATGGTCCAGGTGGTGTATTTATGATTGCACATCATGGAACACCAGTGTACCAAAAGGCTTTTGGAAAAGCAAACCTGGAACGTGGAGATGATCTGTCGGTAGACGATGTATTCCAGCTCGGTTCTATGACAAAGCAGTTTACCGCTGTAGCAATACTAATGTTAGAACAACAAAGTAAGCTTAGCGTAGGGGATCCTGTTTCCAAATATATTCCGGATTATCCAAATGGGAACAAAATAACCATTCACCATCTATTGACGCACACTTCCGGAATAAAGGATTTTACAAAAATGAAGTCCTTAGCGGATATAGCACAAAAAGATATGACACCTAAAATGATGGTTGATTTCTTTAAGAACGAGCCCGTCGATTTTGTACCAGGTGAAAAATTTGACTATAATAATTCAGGGTATGTTTTGCTGGGTTACTTGATTGAACTTGTTTCTGGCGAAAGGTATGAAGAATATATCAGGAAACACATTTTCGACAAAGTTGGTATGACCCGGTCATATTATGCGAGTGATCGAAAAGTTATTAAGGGCAGAGCTTATGGATACCATAAAAAAGAGTCCGGTTATGTAAATAAAACGGTTATCAGTTTCAGTGTTCCGTTTTCTTCCGGTTCTTTAATGTCAACTTTATCGGATATGCTGAAATGGCAAAATGCACTCAACAAGAACCTTTTACTTGATACCGCTGAAACAACGAAAGCATTTAGCAGGTATAAACTAAATAATGGTGAAGAGTTTAATTATGGTTATGGATGGCATATCAGGGATATAAACAAGGTGCCAACCCGGGAGCATGGGGGAAGCATATTTGGATTTAAGACAATGGCAGTATACATACCTGGTGAAGACATTTATGTAATAGGATTGAGCAATTGCGACTGCAATTCGCCCACAAAGGTAACCGGGGACATTGCGGCATTGGCCGTTAAATTCCTGGGTAGTGTAAAAGGATAATCGTTAGTTTATTATGGGAGAAAGGCCTTTATGAGTGTGGAAATCAAGGGTGAAAAATAGTTATGTTATGTTTTTGGTAATAAATAGAAAAGTTTTGCTACACAATTATTCATCTACTCCTACCCGTACTATCACTATGCCTATATTGGTCAGAGAAGAAAATGTGAAAACATTTCTTCTCTGACTGTTTACCTAAACAATAAATATTATCTGAAAAAGTAACTCACATGAGCAAGCGCAGCAAACTTAGTCCCTGCTGTAAATGCAACGCCATCTACAGGCTGTTCACCCTTCAAACGCGTGACTGTCTCAAATTGTGTTTCCTTCCATTTCACATTAAACACATTGTTGATCGTTAAACCTACCTCAAACTTCGCCCTTGAGTAATTCAATACTAAATCATTCACAAAATACCCCTTTGCTGTCAGGCTATAATCTTCATTCGCAGCTCTGTCTCCTAAATAACGATATCGAAAACTGCCATTGATTCCATTCTTTAATAACCATGTTACCCCTCCCGTACTACTCCATACCGGTGCAAGCGGAATATAGTTTTCCCCCTTAGGGTCATCGATAGAACGTCCATGTGCATAGTTTACATCTGCATCTACATATAGCGCAGCAACCGGTTGAAAACGTCCTGAAAAGTCGAAACCCACACGACGGGTACGACCACTGAATTCAACAGTTCCTCCATCACCTGCATATACATATTCTTTTTGCAAATAGCTATACCATACCGCTGCATTAAACAATAAACTTTTTGATAGTTTGAACACTGTTCCCATATCTGCACCATAAGCAGCAGGCAAGGTCTGCCCCCCTTTTTCCACTACCACTACCCGGGCATCGTTGGAATGAAACCCTTTCCCCAACAACAAATAAAACTGCGTTTTATCTGTTGCCTGGTAATAAAGGTTCACCTTCGGGCTAACAACATTATTATTAGCTGTATAAATCCCCTCACCACTTAATGTAGCATCATCCGCCAGTTTGTTATTGTACTTATAGAAGAATTGATCAAACCTTAGTCCTAAATTTAATGAAAGCCGGTTATTAAACTGTAGCGTTTCATTCACATATCCACCTGCACTGAATTCAGTAATATCCCCCAACTTAAAACGTTCAATTAATGTATAGCGGTTGATAGTATGAGATAGTTCTGAATTATCTGTAGCATCAAAACGCGCATTGATTCCAGCATCAGTAGTCAATTTTGTATTCCCTATATAACCTTCATGCAGGTAACTCCCATTATATCCAAATAAATTCCGCGCTTCTTTTTGCCTGATCTCATCTCCATTAACAGTATCTTCTAAAAAGAAAGTAAAATTCGTAAACAGATCAAACTTGTACCTGGAATAATAAACCTGGTTTTTTATGATATCATGGTTAGGAAGAGTAGTGACTAACTGTACATTCAGATTTGTCCGGGAAGTAACACCCCCTTCATTCGGATCAAGCTGTCCATAAAACCCTACTTTCCCTTCATCAACAGCATTTTCAGGTATCTGGCCGGATGCATCCCATTTGCTATAAAGCGTAGATGCTGTCAATGTTAACCAGTTATGCTCATTGAGTTGACCATGGTATTTAGTAAAGAAATTAAATCGCTTGAAATGCTGGGAATGATCGAAGTAACTATCACTATAGCGATATTCTGAAGCAGCATACCAGGATTGATTCTTCGCTTTGGCTTTATCTCCCAGCAGGTTTATCATCGCGAGTGCCCGGTAAGTATTATATTGACCACCTTCCAGTTTTACAGTGTTGGAACTGATCGCATCTGCTGTATTAAAGTTGACAAAACCAGTTACAGCAAGATCTCCCTTTTCGGCATTATACATCCCCTTTTGGTAAGTAGTACTTTCAATCGTTTCGGGAATAATGAAATGACTATCTGCATAGCCCTGTCCATGTGCATGCGAAACCATATTAATAGGTATTCCGTCTACACTCATACTGATATCTGTACCATGGTCATTATCAAAACCACGCAGGAAGATCTGTTCTGCCTTGCCCCCGCCCTGGTGCTGACCTATAAACAACCCAGGCACAATCCGTAATACTTCCTGTGAATTTGATACACCTCTTAATTTAATATCCATTTCACTCAAAGCCTTATATGGGTTGCCGGTATTAGCAGTGATGATCACATCTGTTAATTGAGTTTGCTGGGTGGCGATAGGAATGATCTGGCCATTTCTAAAGTTATTTAACTGGTAAATTTGTTGCTTATAACCAATTGCCGATACGGTAATCGCCCTCGCTTCAGCAGGAATGTTTTTATAAAAGAACCGTCCATTTTCATCCGTTATGTCCGTGTGGTTGCCGGGAGTCAAACGTACAGTCACCCCGCTGGCAGGAACATGTGTTGCACTGTCAATGACTATACCGGAGAGGGTTTGTCGTTGTGCAGAAATAGAATGATTGACCACGATGGTCATCGTAATAACAAGCAATAATTTTAATAAATTCATCTCAATATTTATAGGACATACAAAGACAGATTAAGCCAATGCGTTAATCAAATTAAAAACAACCAGGTATATGCCTATAATCGTGGTGGAGGGTAGTCAATATCCTGCCTGGATGCTAAATTAGCACATCTGAACAGAGAATATGCCTGATTCAATATTTGTTCAGCAGGGAAATGGAGTTGTATATTTACTGCTGGCGTATGGGAAATATCTTCCAGGCCATTTTTTTGATTATTAGTAGCATCTTCTTTGCCGGCAAGCTTTTCAGCCTTTACTATTTCAAAGCCAACGTGATCTTTGCCGTATGTATGATGCGCTGTCTGCAGGTGCTCTTTTTCCCAGAAAGTATGGGCGATTATGTCTGAAACCAGTGGTATAAGGGGTGAAAAGATAAAGAAAACGTAAGCAAATAACACCACGTAAGACAGATCCTGCATCAGTTTCTTTTTCAGTGGCATACCTGTATCTCCGGATACATTATCCAGGGATTCATTCAGGTCGCGTACGAAAAGGAACCAGTATAGTTTTTTAATCAAGATCGTTGATAATTATCGCTAAAATATCATTATTTAACCAGAGAAACGCACTAATTTCGACATGCAAGATAATAATATAGCCTAAATCATGCTATCTCAAAGTAAATTTATTACTGTATTCGGTCATATACAACCAGAAGAGCTGATCCGGCTACTAAAATCAAATGTTATATCCGCTTATCTGCTAGAAGGATATCAGCATATTTTGCCATACGGCTATGACCACATTGCATTTATTTTAGGACTATTTTTACTAAGCCCCCGTCTAAAGGCGATATTATGGCAGGCCACGGCATTCACTATCGCCCACTCTATTACACTTGGACTCGCCATGTATAATATTATTACCCCCTCGCCGGCACTTGTAGAGCCATTAATAGCGCTGTCCATTCTTTATGTTGCTGTCGAAAATATTCTTTCACCTAAGCTGAGGTTTTCGAGAATAGGAATTGTATTCCTCTTCGGATTAATTCATGGACTTGGATTTGCAGGTTCGCTGTCACAATTGGGATTGTCTCATGAGCATTATTTCACCTGCCTGATTATGTTTAACCTGGGAGTTGAACTTGGACAAATTACAGTGATACTTACCTGTTATTTTTTACTGGCCAGGTGGTTTGCGGATAAACCATATTATCGAAAATATATTGCAATACCGCTATCAGCCTTGATTGGCGTGATAGCTTGTATCTGGCTGGTACAAAGAATATAACCTGCTTCTGCACACTGAATAAATAATTTATTCAATACTGCCCCCTCCTCATTGGGAAAGTCAGAAAATAACAACATCTTATATACGCCTTTAGCAAATTCACAATCCCTTGCCATTGGAAAGCTTTTTGAATTTTTTCTATAGCAAATCGCCTTTAATAACCATTGCTACTAATGCAGAAGGGAATTTTCCATCCCTTAAAAATTATATACCATTTCATAATTATATTTATATTCTGAACATACATCTATGAACTGGCTTAAAAACCTGGCTGGCAGAATCTATGCTTTATATGTGCTGATGATCTTCACCATATTCATGCTCATTTTCCTGCTCCCAATGTGGTTGGTATCATTCTACTCCCTGAGAACCCGCGTTCGCAGATTTGTCAAATCCGGGCGCCTCTGGTGCCGTATTATGATGCCGATGATTGGTTGTCCTGTCCGTACCAAAGGCCGCGAAAATTTCGCCCCCGGACAAGCCTATATCATCGTTTGTAACCATAACTCCTTCATGGATATCCCTGCCACCTACGCCGGCATCCCAGGTATCCACAAAAGCCTCGCAAAAAAGGAAATGGTAAATGCACCCATCTTTGGCATTATGTACAAGATCGGCAGCGTGCTGGTAGATCGGAAAGACCCCGCCAGCCGTAAACATAGCTTCGTGGAAATGAAAGAGGTACTGAGAAATGGCATGCATATGCTGCTCTACCCGGAAGGCACCAGGAACAAAACAGATCAACCCCTGAAGGAATTCTATGACGGGGCGTTTTCCCTTGCTATTGACACTAAAAAGCCTATTTTACCGACCATTATACGGGGCACAAAAGAAATTATGCCCCCTGGAAAAACGTTCTTTGCCTGGCCACATGCTGTTAAAATGGAGTTCCTGCCACCCATATCTACTATTGGGTACACCCTGGAAGATATGGAAGAACTAAAGGCAAAAGTATTCCGGATCATGTGGGAACATTATCAAAACCCATAAAAAAAGGGAAGTCCCTACCGGAACTTCCCTTTTAAAATATCCTACACTTCGCTATAGATCATAGAACGTCCTCGACCTGTTAATCCTCAAATCTCTCAATATTCCCGCCTTCGGACTGATTGTAATACTAAACTGACGATAAGTACCAATCGGAATCAAATTAATCGACATCTGCCAACAGTGCAGATCCCTCGAGATATACATATTTGTATACCCCAACGCATGATTAATAAAGTCATAACCACTATTTACCCCCACCTTCCACTTCGGTGTCAGACTAAAATCTCCACTAAACGTCAGGTACTGGTAGAATGTCTTCACCACCCCTCCTGAATCCGCCTGGATCGTATTACTATAAGTCAGACTATAAGACAGATCCAACTTCCATGGAATATCAAAGTCCACATACTCACCCGGATTCTTCTTCACCGTCGCCAACTGTCGCTGCTGTGCCTGGAACGCCGCATCCGTACTTTCTGCATTTTCTATACTATTCAGCTGATCCTGCTTGGCCTTCGCCTTCTTATCCGGCGAAGTAAGGGACGTACTCAGCGCAATCGTGGCATTCGACAATCGGCCCGGACTGAACTTACCCTGATTCCACACATATTTGTCAATTTTTTTCCCCCTGCTATTATATACATAAGGATCAATATTACCACTGGCGGTGATGTTGATCTTATCAAACAGGTTTGTACGGGCGTACAAACTGAAAGTTGACAGCTTGAAGCTGTCTGCCAACAGGTTATAAGAACCATTGAAACCAAAACCATCCAGCAGCTTGATCTTCTTCTCATGGTTCGACGACGTATCCTTCTTCGAGAACACCTTCATTTCCAGGTTATTATCCAACCCGAACGAGATAGATCCCGCCCTCCCCTCCGTAGGCACCCCAACAGACGAACTGGTAAAATAGGAGGCACGAACCGCATCACTGTCTCTATTATAATACTGGTTATAATAAGCATTACTAGCCAGATCAGGTTGCGCACTGATACTCAGTGTTGGACGCATCACGTGGCGGATAGCCTTCACTTTAGACCCCTTCGGGAACACATACATTCCATATACCGCTGTTGACAAGGACAAACTTGCACTCGCCTGGCGTGCAGCAAAGAAGCCCTGGGTATATATTGTATCCAAACCACCTAATGAGTCTATACTCACACGCTTGTTTGGATTCCACCTACGCTCCGTCTTCTTTGTATACCAATATTCAGCATAACTGACCCCGGGAGACAGGGTAAAGTTTTTTAACACAGGGATCGTAAAGGAGATAGGAATATTCTGTTTCATCCCTGACTGCAACGCATCGAACATCTTCGACTTCCCAAATACGGAGTCCTTGAATGTCACGCTATTAGCCAGCGTTGCGGTGTAACCAATCCCGAGTTTGTGATACCATTTAGACTTCCCAACCAGTTCCTTTGGCTGAAACGGATACTGCGTATTCATAGAAAACGTCGCATTCGGGAAGGAAATAGACACATCACGGGTACTCAGGTTCTGAGAGTGTGTCAGACTCGATGTAAAGTTGTAAGGTTTACCCTGCCAGGTCTTCGAAAAGCTGATAGAGGAACCAATGTTATTGTTTACACGGGTAGCATAATCCGTTACATTGTAAGTATTATAGCTGGAGGTACCAAAGTTCACGTTCGCTCCGAAGTTCACACCCGGTCTGGCCTTACTGTCCATACTGTGGTTCCAGGTAACCCTGAAGTCACGAGAGCGGCTAAACTCAGATTTCACCGAAGGATCACCGAAACGGGTATTGGCAAAACTCAGAGTCATACCACCGTTGTAATGGTAGCGTTTTCGGTACGTAGGACTGGCGGTAAGCGACCAGCTACCATAAGAGTAGATATCTCCTCGCATAGTAAGGTCAAAATGCTCCCCCAGACCTAAGTAGTATCCTCCATTTTCCAGACCCATCCCCTTCTGGGCGTTCACCACATACCCTGGCACCAGGATACCGGAACGTTGTCCCTGAGTGATAGGAAAAATGGCAAAAGGAATGAATAACGGTGTTGGAATACCTTCAATCTCCAGGTTTGCCGGACCGGATATTACCAGTTTGTCAGGAATTACCTTGATCTTTTTGGCCCTGAACTGGAAGTGTGGGGTATCCAGGTTACAGGTAGTATACCCGTTTTTGAAACCAAAGATGCTATTGTCAGGCATGCGCTTCGTCTGCTCACTATGCACATAGCCTTCTCCGTATTGGGATTTGGTATTGTAGATCTTTGCTTTCTTCGTTTCCATTGCAAAACGCAGGGTATCGGAATCAAATTCCTGTCCACCGTCTTTGAAATGCGGACGACCGAAAGGCTTACCAGCTGTATCCAGCGCGGTAGTGGCTTCCATAATACCAGTAGATTGCATGTAGGTCATTCGTTCAGATGTAATCTCCATCGTTTTATATTTTGTATTGGCAGTGCCATACATATAAAACTTTTTGTCTGGAATTACCAGGATAATAGAGTCCTTCGCTTTGTAAGCGACAGGCGCATCCAGGCTATCCCTGGAGAGCTTGGGACCATGAAGGCTATCTGTTCCTGTGGAATCGGTTGAAGATCCAATAGTATCAATACGGGTTGGAGGCTGTGTATCAGTTTTTGCTTGTTCCGGCGTTTTTATAGCAGGAATAGTCGTATCCGTCCCTTTCGGCACGGTATCTGCGAAAACAATTGAAGACACAGTGAGGTTGGACCTCGGCGAGGCCAAACTGGTAAAAATTACAGGAAACGCAATTAATATTCCTCCAAATACCAGGTATATCTGTCTCAAAAACTTTTTATAATTATTTTTGTAACTCAGGTGCATGTGTTAAGTGGGCACAAACCTACAAGTTTTTGTACAAATTATTGTCAATTGTAAAATGAAAAAGAGTGCACCTTGATATTATTTAACACCTTATATTAGGACGAAAGACGGATTTTAAACGATGAATTACTTAAGAAAAACCAGGAACTCCATGTAAATTACTGATTGTGGAAGGAACCGGACAATACAAGTTTACTGTGTGGACCCCGGCCCCATTGGGGAAATTCGATTGTAATTCGCAATTATTTTTCTTATTATGACTAACGCCCATTAAATTAAAATAAAAACTGAGTCATGCGCTGGAACCGATTTTGGATTTTTTTAAGTTGTGCAACATTTTTTGGAAGTTTATTTCTTTACGCGAGGAACAAACCTGAACCAGCAGGCAAAAAACAAAATCCGCCCCTAAGGACTATCATTATTGATCCTGGGCATAGTGCCACTACCCCGGGAGCAAAAGGAAGGTTTTCCACGGAGGAACAGGTAACACTGGATGTAGCCCTTAAGTTGGGCAAGCTGATCGAAGCCAATATGAAAGATGTACGCGTGGTGTACACAAGGAAGACACCCGCCGCACTGGCAGGCTCTCTGAAGGCAGACCTGAATGAAAGAGCCAATATTGCCAATAGGGAAAAAGGAGACCTTTTTATCTCTATTCACTGTAATTCTGCCGGACCTACTCATAAAGTAACCGGCTATAAGACGGTATATGTGAAGAAAGGGAAAAAGAAAGTAGCCACCAAAAGGCCTATTTATTCAACCTCCCCCAGCACGGCAGAAGGTACTGAGACCTATGTATGGGCTACCGGGAAGAACAATGCAAAGACAGAATCCCTGCGTGAAAGCTCTGTAATCATGCTGGATGCGGAATCTGAAGGTGCTAATTCTGTCATGGATATGTCCGATCCGGAAACTTTTATCCTGCTGAACACCCTGCGCAATGCTTATTTTGACCAGAGCCTCCGCCTCTCTTCCCTGATCGAAGATCAGTTTACGGAAGTAGGCCGCATCAGCCGTGGCGCCCGTCAGCGTGACGAAAAAGGGATATGGGTACTGCAGGCAACCGCTATGCCAAGTGTACTGGTGGAACTGGGCTTTATCTCTAACCCACAGGAAGAAAAGTACCTGAACTCAGACGATGGCCAGCAGGAAATGGCACTCTGTATCTTTAAGGCGATCAAGCGCTACAAGGATGAACTGAACCGCTACGATGGCGGCCACCGCTCCGGCAGTGAACAGCCAGCTACCATTCAAAATAATGCCGCTACCACCAAAAGCAAGTCGGTTTATAAGCAATCCGCTGGTAAAGAGGTAGTAAGCAATACACCGGCCCCAGGCAAACAATCTTTTGATGTACAACTGCTGGTGACCGAAAAGACCTATGGCAGAGGTGCTACCATATTTAATGGTATGCACGGTACCATCAGGAAGTATTCGTATGTAAAAGACAGTAAGAAGTTAAATAAATACATCTGGGAAAATTTCCGGACCGAAGCTGAAGCCAAAGCTGCATTGCAAAAAGCAAAGCAGCTTGGCTTTCGCCAGGCCTTTGTAATTAACAAGGATGGCTTCATAGGTAGTTCAAAACCAACGACTCCCGTACAGCTGGCTAAAACAAAGTCGGTGAGCAGGCCACCAGGCAATAAATTTAATATACAACTCCTCGTTACAGATAAGAAGTATACCCGCTCGGCCCCGATCTTCAGCAAATTGGACGGTTATATTAAAAAACAACCCGTGTCTATTAATAATAAGACACTTAATAAATATGTATGGGGCACATTTGCCAGCATCAATGAAGCTAGGTCTGCGCTCTCCCGCGCCAAAAAAGCCGGCTTCTGGAACGCCTTTATTATGGACCCTGAGCATAACAGCCTCGCTCAACGTTAACTCCTCCCCTCTTCCCTTTAGCCTTTTTAACCCCACGGCCCTTTCCCCAACTTTTTTATAAAACCAATCATTTCCAACACTTCACGTTATATTTACCTTTTTAAATATTAGTTAAAATAGGTGTGGTATTTGCAATTGAAAATCAGTAATTGATTGCCCGCATCCTTTTTTGATTATTTTTGCAAGAACGTATAACGTATTCACATGCTTAAAGTATCGAACGAAACTAAGGTTGGCATCCTGGCTGCAGTAGCCATCGCAATGCTGATTTTAGGTTTTAATTTGTTAAAAGGTAAAAGCCTTTTTTCGCATAGCAAGACTATTTATGCTGTATATACACAGGTAAATGGCCTCCAACCTTCCAGTGCCGTACAGGTAAATGGCCTCGTGGTAGGTAATGTAGCCAACCTGGACGTAATGGATAAAAACGCAGGCCGCATCCTGGTAACGCTGACTATCAAGAAGAAAATTGATATTCCGCGCAATTCTGTAGCCCGTATTACCGGCGACCTGTTAGGTACCAAGACCGTACAGATCGACTTTGGTAACGCGAACGATTATCTCAAAGACGGCGATACCGTGTATGCAGCCGTAGACGGTTCCGTAACCGACGCCCTCAAAGAACAGCTGAACCCATTGGTTCAGAAGCTGGAAGGTACACTTGGATCAGTAGACTCCGTTCTCCTGACCGTGAACTCCATCTTTGACACAACTACCAAAGGCAACCTCAGAGAAGCAATCGCCCACCTGAATGCTACTATGGGCAACTTTACCCGTACTTCCGCATCCCTGAATGGTATGCTGGATCCAAAACATGGTAATGTGACCGCGACCTTCGACAACCTGGAAGCACTCACCGCTAACCTGAAAGCAAACAACGACAAAATCACCGCTATTCTGAGCAATGCAGAAAAAACAACTGCTGCCCTCTCTAACGGTCAACTGGATAAAACACTACAGGAGCTGCAGCAAATGGCTACACGCCTGAACGAAACAATTGCAAAACTGAATAGTACCGATGGTACTGCAGGTATGTTGCTGAACGACAAAAAAGTATATGTAAACCTGCAGAATTCATTGAATAGCCTGAATAAATTGTTGGAAGACCTTCGTGTAAATCCAAAAAGGTATGTACACTTCTCTTTGTTCGGTAAAAAGTCAAAACCTCAGCCCATACCATCAGATACTGCTACGGCACAATGATTTTAAACATGCAGCATTTAGCTAAAGTCGGGCTTATCCTCGCCGGGATCTGCCTTGGTAGTATATTATCTGCCAAAGCACAGGATACCCTTCAGCAAAAGACTGATACCGGGAAAGTGATCCACATCATTCACGCTGACTCGTTGAATGTAATCACGAAGAACGGGGTTTCGCTGAACAGGTTTATCAACGATGTCGTCTTCCGCCAGGGAAATACATTATTTTATAGCGATAGTACATTTATTGACAAGGCGACCAATGTACTCGACGCCTATGGTCATATTCATATCAATCAGGCTGATAGTATTCATATCTATGGCAACTATCTCCACTATGAAGGGGAGACCAGACTCGCCACCATGTATGACAATGCCCGCCTCACAGATGGTAAAGTGACCATCTCCGGCCCTGAGCTGCAATACGACATGAATGCCAGGATCGGCACCTATACCAAAGGTGGTAAACTCGTAAACGGCACCAGTGTACTCACCAGCCAGGAAGGTTTCTACTATGCCGATACCAAAGACGTTTATTTCAAAAAGAATGTATTGCTCGTAGATCCGGAATATACCCTGACTACCGATACCCTCTTATATAACACCATTTCCAAAGTAGCGACCATCGTAGCACCTACTACGATCAATGATGGTAAAACCATTATGTATACCACCTCAGGAGAGTATAATACAGAAACCGGGGAAGGTAACTTCGACAGCCGCCCTACTATTGAAGATAGTGCCACGACTATTACTGCAGACAGGATCATTATGGACAAAAGAACAGGGATGGCATATGCCTACGGAAATATGGTCTATAGAGACACTGCGCAGCATATGAGTCTCCTTTCTAACTTTGGTACAGTGAACCAGACCAAAAAAACCATCCTGGCTACACAGCATCCACTCATGATCCTGGAAGGGAAAACAGACACCTTGTACCTCTCTGCAGATACCTTATATTCTGCCATCCTGGGCAAGGATAGCATCAATGTCAGGAAACCACTGAAAGATACCATCGCTGTCGTGTTGGAGAAACCTGCGGGAAAAGAAATGCCGGATCTGGCCAAAGCAGATAGTATCGCAAAAGCATTACCTGATAGTACCGCAAAAGCATTATCAGATAGTATACAGGCTGTAGCAAAGATAGATAGCGTCACCACCCCATCTGCGGCAAAGGTTGATAGCATCGCTACTTCAGCACTCGCAAAGCAAACACCTGTACCGGGAGGTCCACCTCCGGGTAAGGGACCAGGTGGTCCGGGAGGCCGTCCTCCAATGGCACCGGGTAATCATCCACCAACCCCTCCGAACGGCAATCCTCCTTTCCTTGATGCAAAGAGTGACACCACCGGCAAAAAGTTCCAGGAAAGTCTGCAGAAAGCCAATGGTCTGGCAGATCGTGAACGCGATAGCCTCATGAATGTAGTCGATACCGCTACACTGGCGCTGACCAATCCTGCCCTTCCAAAAGAAGTTAGGGATAGCCTGGTAAAAGCGGGGCCTGATGCATTGCAGAATAAACCGGATACTACCGCAAAAGACACAACAGAGATCAGGTACATCATGGCATGGCACAATGTAAAAATCTACTCTGATTCCTTACAGGGCGTGGCAGATAGCGTATATTATTCTACAAAAGATTCCATCTTCCGCTTCTACCGCAACCCGGTATTGTGGGCGAATAGTACACAGCTGAGCGGAGATACCATTCACCTTTATACGAAAAATCAAACGGCAGATAAGATCTTACTGACACAGAATAGCCTGATTGTAAAAGAAGTAGACAAGGATCTGTATGATCAGATCAAAGGAAACTTTATCACCGGCTACTTTAAAAATCAGTCGCTCGACTGGATGCATGTAGATGGAAATGCCGAAAGTATCTATTATGTGCAGGACGATGATGGTTCTATTATCAGTGTGAACAAGACGCTGAGTGGTGTTATCAATATGTACTTCCTGGAAGGACAATTGCACCATGTAAATTTCATCAAAGATCCGGAAGGAACGATGTATCCGTTTGGTCAGCGGCCTATCGATCAGATGCAGCTGCCTAACTTTAAATGGGAAATAAAGCGAAGACCGAAGTCAAAATATGAGCTGATGGGTGGTGTGAAAGAAAAACAACCTGTAGCTGATACAACAACCATAACAACTTCTTTACCTTAAAAAAATAATTATGATCAAACGGCTCATCTCTCCCATTTATCATTTCCTGAATGACAGCAGAGCCACCGGAATAGTTTTGATCATATGTACAATCACATCCCTGCTACTGGCTAATTCTCCACTTCAGGAGAGCTGGTTGCAGGGATGGGCTTTTTCAGAGCACTGGGTCAACGATGGGTTGATGGTGCTCTTCTTTTTTATGGCCGGTATGGAAATTAAAAGAGAGCTGATTAGCGGAGAGCTTTCTTCTGTACAACAAGCCACACTACCAGTGTTGGCGGCATTAGGCGGAATGTTGTTGCCCGCTGGGATCTTTGCTTTATTCAACCATGGTACACCCTATGCAAATGGATGGGGAATACCTATGGCAACAGATATCGCCTTTTCACTGGGGGTGATTTCATTATTAGGGAAAAGGGTACCGCTGGCTTTGAAGATATTTCTGACTGCACTGGCGATAATAGATGATTTGGGGGCAATAGTGACGATTGCAGTTTTTTATACAGCGGCATTGCATCAATTATATTTATTGGCAGCCGGGGGAATTTTAATCGGGTTATTTTTGCTGAATAAATTTAAAGTACAAAGACTGATATTTTATTTCATCCCCGGCTTCATTCTTTGGTATTGTATCCTCCATTCAGGTATCCATGCCACTGTGGCGGGTGTATTACTGGCCTTTACGATACCGCTCAATAAGTTGAATGATCTGATCCATCACCTGCACAAACCTGTGAACTTTATCATCATGCCCCTGTTTGCACTGGCGAATACAGCCATTGTATTCCCAACAGCAATCGGCCCTATTTTCCAACACACTATCAGTTATGGCATCATTGCAGGACTTGTACTCGGCAAACCACTGGGTATATTCCTCTTTTCTTTCATAGCTGTTAAAACACGTATTGCGGCATTACCTTCTCAAAGCAACTGGTCACAGTTATTAGGTGTGGGCCTCCTGGCCGGTATCGGATTTACCATGTCCATATTTATTGCCACACTCGCATACACAGATATCAACTGGCAGGTTTACAGCAAGATAGCAGTAATGGCAGCATCATTAATAGCCGGCATAGCCGGATATTTTTATTTACGCCAAAGATAGCTACCTCATCCACGCAATATTCCGTATCTTGGCACCGTTATTGCGAAGCATTGCAAATAACAAATGAAAAAGATCCTGTTCATAGCCTTGCTCATGGGGTCGTACGCTAGCTACACAAAGGCACAAACAAAAGGCAATCCACAATTAGGTTTGCGCGCTGGTTTGCCATTTGGAGCTACAGTACGATACTTCTTCGACGATGCCAACGCAATAGAAGGCATCGCAGGAGCTTATTCCAAAACTTACACTGTCACCGGTTTATACGAACATCATTTTGACCTCTCGGCGTTGACCACGCAAGGATTTGCATGGTTTATCGGCGGCGGAGCTCACATGGGTAGCCGGACGGTGTCGGGAAATACAAAAGTGATTGGTGGTGTGGATGGTATTGCTGGTGTAGATTACACCGTCCCCTCACTTCCACTGAACCTGAGTATAGATTGGAAGCCCGCAGTCCATTTTAATACTGATGACGACCTGACTGACTTTGCCATATCGATCAGGTATACGTTTGGAAAATAATTATTGAAAGCCTTTAAAGATTATTGAAACAACCTTTTTTAAAAACCAAAAACAGATATGAAACAACTTGTGTTATTATTCAGCCTGTGTACTGTAATGGCATTTCAGGCTAATGCACAACGTCGCGGTAGCTCTACAGACTACGTGAACGCGGTAGGCGTAAGATTAAATCCATTTGTAGTAGGTGCAACTTTCCAGCATTTCTTTACTGAAAACCATGCTTTCGAGGCCCTGGCCTTTACGGATTACAACCGTCGTTCAAATGTAACTTTCACGGCATTGTATGAGTACCATTTTGACCTGGGCGATACCCCACTGCGTATGTATGCAGGTGGTGGTGTGCACTTAGGCATCTACGATCGTTGGGATTATGATCGTGACCGTTATTGGGAGCACGGTGATGGTTCTTATGCATCTCCTGGTATAGATGGTATCATTGGTTTGGAATACAAATTCAAAAAAATTCCGCTGGTGATCAGTGGTGACCTGAAACCATATGTAAACTTCGTAGGTGGTACACACCACATTGGCGAAGAGATCGGCGGTGCTTCAGCAAGATTCGTCTTCTAAGAAGAATATACTTTATTATTGAAAAGGGGGCGTCTCAACTTCGGGACGGCCCCTTTTTTATTCGGATACCTAACCTGATGAAGAAAATTTTCGTACCTGCAATTCTCATGGCCTTCCTTTTATGATACATCCCCTTTTCTTTTTTATATTTAACTATGAAGATTTTTTCTGCACAACAGATCCGTGAAGCAGATGCATATACCATCACGCACACGCCCATCAGCAGCCTGGACCTAATGGAAAGAGCCGCAGGAGCTTGTACAACCTGGATTTGCAAGCACTATGCTGCTGATATACCTGTATATATTTACTGCGGTATGGGCAACAATGGCGGTGATGGTCTGGCCATTGTACGCCTGCTCAGAAACAGAGGCTATGATGCCCATGCATTTATACTGCACCATAGTGAAAAGGCGTCTGCAGATCATGTGGCTAACCGGGAAGCTTTGCAACAAAAATATTTGGATGCCTTACACGATGTGCCTGTTACATCTTCTATTGCTGAACCACCTGCAAATGCACTGATCGTAGACGCCCTGCTCGGTACAGGACTCAGCAGGCCCGCAAGTGGCTGGATAGCGGGCATTATCCAACAACTACAGGCATTGTATACCACCCACACCATCATCGCCATCGACCTGCCTTCAGGCATGCAGGCAGATAACTCTTCCCTGAATACACCTGTGGTAAAGGCCCACCATACACTAAGCTTTGAATTTTATAAACTTGCTTTTTTATTTCCTGAAAATGCAGGCCTCACCGGCGAGGTACATATATTACCTATAGGTCTGCATCCGGATTATATTAAGCAAACCCCTACCCCATTTCATATTAGTGAGTCCGCATTGATTAAAAGCATTTACAAACCCCGCTCCCCTTTTGCACACAAAGGCACCTATGGCCATGCCCTGCTCATTGCAGGCAGTGAAGGCAAAATGGGCGCAGCGATACTAAGTGCCAAAGCCTGCCTGAGAGCGGGTGTAGGTTTATTATCCTGTCATGTACCGAAGTGTGGATATACTATTATCCAACTGGCAGTGCCCCCTGCTATGTGCATCATAGATGACCAATATGACCACAGTTCCGGTTTTCAGACAGATACTTCAAAATATAAAGTGATCGGAATCGGCCCCGGTATCGGCACCGCAGCAGGTACAGCCTGGGCACTGGAAAGACTTTTTGAACAATATCGTCAGCCAATGGTAATCGATGCAGATGCCCTCAACATCATCGCGGCTACACCTGGTTTGATTGACAAAGTACCTGAAGGAAGCCTGCTAACCCCACACCCTAAAGAGTTTGAGCGCTTATTTGGAAAGACAGCCAACAATAGGGAGCAACTGCAGGTCTTATCTCATAACGCCATTGAAAAACGCCTCTGTATACTTTTAAAAGGCCGGTATACCGCCATGGCATTTCCGGATGGCAACATTTATTTTAATACAACCGGCAATTCCGGCATGGCAACAGGCGGCAGTGGAGACGTATTAACAGGTATTTTGACATCATTAGTGTCACAGGGATACTCCTCCAAAGATGCGATGCTGATGGGCGTTTATATCCATGGCCTGGCAGGTGACTATGCCGCTGAAACCCTCTCCCAGGAAGCAATGACACCGGAAGACATCATTGACAATCTCGGCAAAACCTTTCTGGGCCTGCGTGAATGAGATACTAACATCAACATACACCCCCAAAAAACCCGAAATAACGGCTTTTTTCTATCAGTTATTTATCTATTTCCCATCAGACAATTCGTAATGGAATAAAGTTTATATTTATAGAATTGTAAAAAATCACGTATATGAATATCGTTTACCTCGTTCCATGTTTTGGCTTGCTTGCCCTGCTATTTACTGCCGTCCGCAGTGCATGGGTATCCCGTCAGGATGCCGGTAATGAAAGGATGACAGAAATAGCCCGCTACATAGCAGAAGGGGCAATGGCTTTCCTAAAGGCTGAATACAAGATCCTTACCTATTTTGTAATTATCGCCGCTATCCTTTTGGGGATCATGGGTGCTTCTCATGAAAACTCTGACTGGACTATTGCCCTTGCATTTATCATTGGCGCTGTATTCTCTGCTACAGCCGGTTTCATTGGAATGAGAATCGCAACGAAAGCAAATGTACGTACTGCCCAGGCTGCACGTACCAGCCTGTCACAAGCGCTCAAAGTTTCCTTCACCGGTGGATCTGTTATGGGTATGGGGGTAGCCGGACTGGCTGTATTAGGTCTGGGTTCACTCTTCATTATCCTGAAAGCTTACTTTGGTGCAATACCCAACACCAATGAGATGATCAAAACCATCGAAGTATTGACCGGCTTCTCATTGGGTGCAGAAAGCATCGCTCTGTTTGCCCGTGTGGGTGGTGGTATCTATACAAAAGCTGCGGATGTAGGCGCTGACCTCGTAGGTAAAGTGGAAGCCGGCATCCCCGAAGATGATCCGCGTAACCCCGCTACCATTGCAGACAATGTAGGTGATAACGTAGGTGACGTAGCCGGTATGGGTGCTGACCTCTTTGGCTCTTATGTAGCCACTGTACTGGCAACAATGGTATTGGGCAGTGAAATCATATCTAACGACAAGTTTGGTGGCCTTGGACCAATCCTCCTCCCAATGATGATCGCAGGTTTTGGTATCGTATTCTCTATGATAGCAACTGTTTTTGTAAGGATCTCTGATACAGCGGGTATGAACACCAGCACGGTACAGAGAGCACTGAATATGGGTAACTGGGGGTCAATCGTACTCTCCGCTATCGCCAGTGCAGCGTTAGTTTACTGGATCCTGCCTGAAGGATCTATTTACCTGAAACGTGATTATTTACCAGGAACATCTGATTTACGTGAAGGTACCAAAGCGATCACACAGAGTGGTGTAGTAGGAGCCATCTTCGTAGGATTGGCTGTGGGTACGCTCATGAGTATTATCACTGAATATTACACCGCGATGGGCAAGCGTCCGGTACTATCCATTATCCGTCAGTCTTCAACTGGTCATGCCACAAACGTGATTGGTGGTCTGGCTGTAGGTATGGAATCTACCATGCTGCCAATCCTTGTGCTGGCTGCAGGGATCTACGGATCTTATGCCTGCGCAGGTCTCTATGGCGTAGCGATTGCTGCTGCCGGTATGATGGCCACCACTGCGATGCAGCTGGCGATCGATGCCTTTGGCCCTATTGCAGATAATGCAGGTGGTATCGCTGAAATGAGTGAACTGCCCAAGGAAGTAAGAGAGAAAACTGATATACTTGATGCCGTTGGTAACACTACTGCAGCTACAGGTAAAGGTTTTGCCATTGCTTCTGCAGCACTGACTGCGCTGGCACTGTTTGCAGCATTCGTTGGCGTAGCTAAAATTAATGGTATTGATATCTATAAAGCGAATGTACTGTCTGGTCTGTTCGTCGGCGCCATGATTCCTTTTATTTTCTCCTCCCTGGCTATCAGGGCTGTAGGCGAAGCGGCTATGAGCATGGTGGAAGAAGTAAGAAGACAATTCAGAACCATTCCGGGTATTATGGAAGGTACAGGCAAACCTGAGTATGATAAGTGCGTGGCAATTTCAACACAGGCTTCTATTAAGAAGATGATGGTGCCTGGAGCGATTGCCCTGATCTCACCAATCCTGGTCGGCTTTGTGTTTGGTCCGGAAGTATTGGGTGGTTTCCTCGCAGGTGCAACAGTAAGTGGTGTACTGATGGGGATCTTCCAGAACAATGCCGGCGGTGCATGGGACAATGCGAAAAAATCCTTTGAAAAAGGGGTGGTGATCAATGGCGAGACTTTCTACAAAAAGTCAGAACCACACAAAGCATCTGTAACTGGCGATACCGTAGGTGATCCATTCAAGGATACTTCAGGTCCTTCCATGAACATCCTGATTAAACTGATGTCGATCGTGAGTCTGGTGATTGCACCAACATTAGCGGATTTACACCATACAGGACAACCTGAGACTGCTAAAAAGCAACCAGTGAAAATGGAACAGGTGGTTGTTAAAAAATAATTATTTGAAGCTTATTTAGGAAAGCCCCGGCTGAATAGCCGGGGCTTTTTAATTATACAGTAATCGAACAAGCGTCGAACTAGCATCGAACAAGCATCGAAGAAAGCTTATAGAAACACAACCCGGCTAGTTTAATGAATCCGATACACTACCAATTATCAATTTATTTGGTAGAATGAAAAAACGCTTTATCTTTGTACTGTAATCATTTTAATTACAGTATGGTCAAAAGTAAGTTTGCAATATCAGTTCACATCCTCAGTCTGCTCAGTCTTTCTGAGACAGAATGGATGTCCAGCGATCTCATTGCAGGCTCCCTCAATACCAACCCCGCCCTGGTGCGCAAGGAACTCGCAGCACTAAAAGAAGCCGGTCTCGTAGAAGGCAAGGAAGGCAAAAACGGGGGGAGCAGGTTGACTAAATCACCGGACAATATCTACTTATCTGATGTTTTCCAGATTGTAAAGGAAAACCACATCTTCGGCTTCTCTCCCAACCTTCCCAACCCTGAATGCCCGGTAGGCAGGGATATCAATGGCGCGCTGGAAACCCTTTTCGATACCATCGACCAGGCCGTACACGAGAAACTGAAGCATTCCACACTGGCGCAGTTCAGCGCTCAGTTCGTGGCTTGATTTTTTTTACACCAAACTGTAACAATTTTAATAACAATAAAAACTTAATACATGAAATTAACTATCGTAGGCGCATCTGGCTTTATTGGAAGCGCATTATTGGCTGAAGCACTGGAAAGAGGACATGAAGTAACCGCTATCGTACGTAATCCTGAAAAGATCACCATTTCCAATCCTAAGTTGACCGTAAAGCAGGGTGACGTAGCAGATGCAGACCAACTCGCTGAATTGATCAAAGGTACCGAAGCTGTCATCAGCTCTTTCAATGCACATGATACCCCCACTTACCTGAAACTGATTCAGGGTCTGGCAAACGGCGTAAGAAAAGCTGGAATCAAACGTGTACTGGTGGTAAGTGGTGCAGGTAGCCTGGAAATTGCTCCGGGTAAGCAACTTCTGGATACCCCCGAATTCCCGGCTGAGTGGAAAGGTGGTGCCACTGCTGCCCGTGAAGGCTTCTACTGGATGAAAGAACAGAACGACCTGGATTGGACAGTAATGAGCCCTGCGGCTTACATCTTCCCAGGTGAGCGTACAGGTAAATTCCGCCTGGGCAAGGATACCCTGGTAACTGATGCAGAAGGTAACAGCAAGATTTCAAATAAGGATTATGCAGTAGCGCTGATCGACGAAGTGGAGAAAAACCAGCATGTAAAAGCAAGGTTCACTGCTGCTTACTAAGCTAATTAATAAAAGGAGGGCGTATCATACTCCTGGTACACCCTCTTTTGAAATGCTTTTATGCGTTCCGCAGTTTTATCGGGCTCACCCCGAATTTCTTTCTGAAAGCAGTACTGAAATGCTGTACAGATGAAAAACCCAGTTGCTCTGCTATCTGGGTCACTGACTGCGCAGCTGAGTGTAATAACTGCCGCGCATGTTCCATTTTATGATCATTCAGGTAGCCAAACACAGTATTATCAAATACATGTTTGAACCCATTCTTCAGTTTAAACTCATTTAGCCCCGCTGCCCTTGATAATTCCGTCAGCGAAGGGGGTGCGTGCATTTGGGTCAATAAATAATCTCTTGCAAAAAAGATCTTCTCTTTATCCGATGCAGATAATACAAACCGCTCTTTCCGTAAGGATTCTGCCTGCTCCTGCTGCTCGCATTGCAGGGCCAGCAACTCTATCACCTTAGATTGCAGGTATAATTTTTTATGCCCTCCCTGAAACTGGCAGTTCCTGATCTCGTCCAGGATCATCAGCATACGGGTGGTAATAGGGTGGTTATTCTTCTTATTTAGTATAATAGGTCTGTTTCCAGCCACATTGTTCGCCAGCATATCCAATATCCGGCCATTATTGTCCGCCAGCTGCAGGAAGCGTTCTTTGCTGAAGTTCATCCCAACTGCAGCCAGGTTCTCCTGTTTGAGGATATGGGCATTTTCCACACCTCCGGGACTATAATACAGGTTGTGCTCAAGCGAACCAAACAGGCGCTGCCGCTCCTGTCCGACATTGGTATTAAAATGCCCGCGTACCAGAAAAAACAGGGAAACTGCCGGTATGGTATCTGTCGCATTCACATGCAGGTTCTCATATACAGAAGCATCGCCAGAGAAAATATGATACCCGTCAAAAAAGGTTTCCCGAAATACCGCTTCTCCAAAATTGTATTTGATTTCCTGCTGCTCCTCTACCAACTGGGTAGACACCAGCTTTTCCTGCAGGTCATCCCCCATCCCTTCTTCGAGCAATAACTCATTAATATCATTCCTGATCTGGAAAGCCATAATAATCCGTTAAATATAAAATTTAATCCTTTTCGTGTAACAGTTAACCAGACGATGTGCTTCACCTTTGCACAAAGCTAAATTTTTTAATTAAATGATCGGGATATTCAAAACAAACATCAATACAGACCTGGATAAGTTAAAAGTAATTTCCGCTATCCATCAGGAATTCCCAATTCAAGCCTGCACTGTAGATATTGAAGATTGCGATAAAGTATTAAGAATTGTAGGCCAGGGTTCTCCCGTGGATGAAGGGGAAGTTATTTTTCTTTTACAACGCATGGGTTATCAATGCGATATACTGGAATAAAGATTAATTTTAAATATTTCTCCGTCAACCTATAGGGGTAACCCCATTATCCCACGTCATATATGCGTGTTTAGATCACACTAGCGCACCTTTCAACATTTTGTAAAATTTATAACTATCAAATCCTTTTATGAAGACAAAGCTAGTAAAGCTCATGTCCATTGGCATCCTTTTGCTTTGGGCGCTACAGACAAATGCGCAGCAACGGTTTACAGTAAGTGGATATGTAAAAGACCAGCAAAACGGGGAAAGCCTGATCGGCATTTCCGTTTCCAAAGCAGGAACAGGCATCGGTACTGTGACCAATGAATATGGTTTTTATTCTCTCACACTGCCTGCCGGCGACCATGACATTCAGTTTTCTTATGTAGGGTACACACCTATTAAGACACATATTTCCCTGAAAGGCAACCAAACGCTGGATATCAAATTAGATAAATCCAGCAGTACGCTGAACACCGTCACCGTAATCGGTGACAAAAAAGAGAAAGCAGTTAATACGCTGAATACCAGCATCAACCGTCTGGATATTGCCCAGATGAAAAAAATGCCCACCTTCATGGGTGAAGTAGACGTACTGCGTTCTATCCAGACATTGCCCGGCGTACAAACGGTGGGCGAAGGCGCCAGCGGCTTCAACGTACGTGGTGGTGCTGCAGATGAGAACCTCATCCTGCTGGATGAGGCACCTGTTTACAACTCTACCCACATGCTCGGATTCTTCTCTGTATTCAACCCGGATGCGGTAAAAAGCGTGAATCTTATTAAAGGTGGTTTTCCTGCTGAATACGGAGGTCGGACATCTTCTGTACTCGACATACGTATGAAGGATGGAAACAACCAGAATCTGGCTGTAAATGGTGGTATAAGCAATGTATTCAGCCGTCTTTCTATCGAGGCGCCTATAGTGAAGGACGAATCATCTTTTATTATAGCTGCCAGACGTTCTTATATCGACATCCTCATGAAGCCATTCCTGAGCGGGGATATGAAAGACACCAAACTGAATTTCTACGATATCACTGCCAAGGCAAACTTCAAACTGAACAAGACCAATACCCTCTTTGTAAGCGGTTACCTGGGAAGAGACGTATTCGGTTTCGGATCAGATGTGAATATGAACTGGGGAAATAAAACCGCTACTGTAAGATGGAACCATGTGTTCAACAGTAAGCTGTTCATGAACCTGACTACTTTTTATAGTAACTATGACTACAGCCTTGAATTCACTAACGGTAGTACCAAAAATGCCGGTGATAATTACCAGGCTTATGACTGGACTTCCAACATCATCAACTACGGTGTGAAACCTGGCTTTACTTACTATGTGAATACAAAAAACAGCGTACACTTCGGGGTACAGGGCCTCTATTACATTTTCAAACCGGGTAAAGGTGTGAGCCAGGACGGTGAGAATACAAACGTGAAGAACCTGACACTCCAACATGGCCTCGAAGCTGCTGCCTACATCGATCATGAATGGAAACCAAGCAAGAAATTTGGTGTGCAATATGGTCTTCGTTTCTCTGAATACCAATACCTCGGTAACAGTACTGCGTATTACTACAATGATACCACACCCGGCGTACGTAAAACACTCATAGGCAGCAAAACTTATGGTACCAATGAGCTGATTAAAGCTTACCACTACCTGGAGCCAAGAATAAACGTTCGCTATGGTATCAACGACAACAATGCCGTGAAAGCATCTTATGCCCGTACTACACAATACATGCACCAGTTGTCAAACACCGCCTCTCCTACGCCACTCGATATATGGACACCAAGTACCAACAATGTACAACCACAGGTAGCTGATCAGTACACCGTAGGTTATGCATACGATGCGACTAATGGTAAGTATGAAATTTCTGCTGAAGTGTTTTATAAAAATATGAACCACCAGCTGGATTATATTGATAATGCGAACCTGCAACTGAACCAGTACATTGAAGCAGACCTGCTGCCAAGCAAAAGCCGCTCTTATGGCCTGGAACTGATGGCAAAGAAAGAAATCGGTACCACCACAGGTTGGATCAGCTATACACTGTCAAAATCTGAACGTAAAACTGAGGGCATCAACCAGAATGAATGGTTCCTGAACCGCTATGATCGTACACACAACATTACCATCGTAGCAACCCATGAATTCTCAAAACGTACTTCTTTCTCTGCTAACTGGACGTATGCAACAGGTACGCCTACTACGTATGCAGACAGCCGCCTGGAATACCAGGGTTGGGATATTCCATACAACAGCACTGACAAGCGTAACACTTACCGCCTGCCAGACTACCATCGTCTGGATGTATCCCTGACACTGAAAGGCAAACAGCTGAAACGCTGGAAAGGCGAATGGGTGTTCTCGCTGTACAATGTGTACGCACGCCGCAATGCTTATTCCATCTATTTCCAGCAGAATGAAGACGACAAGAACAAAAGAGAAGCAGTGCGCCTGTCTATCATCGGTTCTGTCATCCCAGGTATTACTTACAACTTTAAATTTTAACCGTCATGAAGAAGAAATTTTTCCGACTCAGCATATTAGCCGCTTTCGTAACAGGGCTTAGCGCCTGTACGGATGTGATAGACCTGGACGTTCCAGCTGGTACTTCTTATCCTGTACTGGATGCATGGATTACCAACGAACCAGGTACACAGTATATCAGATTTACAAAATCAGTATCTTATACAGAGTCAGGTGATGCTCCTATTATCAGCGATGCAACCATCACACTGTATGACGAAACAACAGGCGATATTTATCCGTTTGTGTTTGCAGATTCATTGTACAAATGTGATCCGGCTAACGGCCAGATTGGTCAATTGAACCATACTTACCGCCTCCGTGTAGAATACGATTCTAATGTATACGAAGCCACTGATACCATTAAGCCGGTGGCTGCTATCACAAACATTGACTACAAGTATAAGAAGAAAGGTGATGACGGTGCGACCAAGGATGGTTACTATGTACGATTCTATGCGACTGATATGGCAGGGCAGACAGATTACACCTGGATCAGGTCTTACAGGAATAATTTAAATGATGACAATATTCTGGAAGATAACTACGTGATCGATGGTGGCTTCTCCGAAGGTTTGTCTGACGGACAGGAGTTCCCACAGTTCGTAGGTGAAAGTGTAAATGATCGTGATCATCCTTACCTGCAGGGAGATCTCGCTATCGTAAAACTGCGTTCTCTGAGTTATCCAAGCTATTTCTGGGTAACCTCCGTTCAGACCCAGATGGAGTCTGGTGGCTTATTTGCTACTGTACTGGCCAATGTAGGCACAAACTATAAGAACGTCACAGATGGTGGCGGCAAAGGGAAGATACTGGGATGGTTTGGCACCTCCGCAGTAAGTGATTCTTCCATTACCACGAATTGATTTTCTTCTTTATAAGGGAGTGAGGCGGTTTTCAACACAACTGACCGCCCACTCCCCTCTTCTCTCTCACTTTTCTTTAAACTACATTTTATGAAAAAAGCGCTGTTGGCGCTGCTGGTACTGTTATCAGTGCAGCAGGCCTGGGCTCAGACTGCCCAGACGGAAACGTTATTCTCTAAAAAGTCTACTAACACAAAAATTGGTGCGTATGGAGTGCCTGCGGCCAATTTAACATCGATCGGTGGTAATTTCGCTGTGATGACCGGTGGTTATGGCGGAGTGCTGATCAATAAGAAATGGATGTTTGGTGCGGGTGCTTATTCGCTGGCGAACAATATCACTTCTACCTATGCACCAAGTGCTACCACCGGGTATAAACAATACCTGAATTTCTGGTATACCGGACTTGCTGTAGAATATATACACAACACTGATAAGTTAATCCATTGGACAGCAGGTGCGCTCGTAGGCGGCGGAGCCGTATCAAGAAGGAACAAAGCCAATTTTGACCTGAACGACGACGATACACATTATCATACTTACGACAGGAGCGGATTGTTTGTGGCAGAACCATTTGCCAATATAGAGTTAAATGTAACCAGCTATCTGAGATTAGACCTGGGTGCAACTTACCGCTTTGTACAGGGATCTAATACACCAAATATTTCTAACGGAGATCTGAGCATGGCTTCTTTCCATTTTGGAATTAAGGCTGGTAAATTTTAATTAAAGCCTATATGTTCTAAAAATTACTTGTGCCAGGCATTGCTATCTGTTCTGTCTTGCTGTAATGGGTGGCCGAAGGATGGCATGCCTGTTTTTTACCAGATTACCCATTTTTTCAAATAAGCCACGGGTATGGCCCCTTTCTTCTGGAAGGGGCCTTTTTTTGTACTTTTTGAAAATAAATTTTGCAATTACGAAAAGTGTCGTACATTTACTTACGAAGATATTCGTAGATCAATAATCATTGAAAATAAATGAGTACAGCAAAAAATAACAAACCGACGGAAAGTGAACTGGAGATTCTTGGAATCCTGTGGGAGAAAGGCGACTGTACGGTAAGGGATGTGCACGAAGAGCTGTCAAAAAGCAAAGATGCCGGGTATACTACCACCCTGAAGTTAATGCAGATCATGCATGAAAAGGGCTATTTAAATAGAGATGCCAGTAGCAAAACGCACGTGTATACTGCTGCGATCTCACAGGAAAATACCCAACAGCAATTGCTGAACAAAATGATTGATACCGTATTTAATGGTTCTGCTTCTCAGTTAGTCATGCAGGCCCTTGGTCATCATAATTCTTCGAAAGAAGAACTTGACAAGATCAGACAATACCTGAATGATATAGAAGACCAGCAAAAAAGGTAAACTCAAGGTTTATGACAGCACAATTTGTTCTCCCTACGATTCTGATCCAGGCATTTGGATGGGCGCTTTTACATTCCCTGTGGCAGGGGTTCCTGATCTTTGCGTGTCTCCGGCTCGTATTGTACGTATGGTCGCACATGAGCGCCAGGATTAAGTACAACCTGTCGTACCTGTCCCTGACTGGTATCTTTGCCTGGTTTTGCATCACCCTCTATCAACAGGTAACTGCTGCATTGCGCATCAGGCAGGCGACCTGGGTGATGATTGAAACCGGCGTTCGCCAGCGACACCTGGAAGTTCCTCCGATCTATCAAAGCCAAAGCACCATCAAACACTTCATTCCGCAACTGGAAATGTGGTTCCCTGTACTGGTCGGCCTATATGTGACGGGAGTAGCTGTCATGAGTATCAAACTAATTATGGATCTGGTCCAACTGAAACAGATCCGCAACAAACAAGTGCTGCCCATAGATGCAGTATGGGAAAAGCACCTGGAACGGCTGGCTGCCCGGTTACGGATTCCCCGTAAAGTGCAGTTGCTGATCTCCACGCAAATTCAGGTGCCGGTGATGATCGGCTTTCTGAAACCTTTGATCCTGCTGCCTGTCGCCATGTTCAACAACCTGACTACCGAACAGCTGGAAGCCATTCTCCTGCATGAGCTGGCACACATCAAACGCAATGATTATCTACTCAATATCTTCCAATCTATTGTTGAAACAATTCTGTTCTTTAATCCTTTCATCTGGTGGATCACTAAAAACATCCGCCTGGAAAGGGAACACTGTTGCGATGACCTTGTTATTGCAAGTCAGGTGCAACCCCTGCAATATGCCAAAGCGCTGGTAGCATTAGAAGAATACCGGTTAACAGTTAATGCACTGGCCATGGCAGCGGCAGATAATAAACAACATCTATTTCACCGCATTAAACGCATCATGGAAATGAAAACTAAAAACATTAATTATACACAGAAACTGCTGGCCGTACTGATTATCGCCGTAAGTCTCGTTGCCATTGCATGGTTGAATCCCATCCAGGCACGTGCAAAAAAGACTGCCAGCAAATCACCAGCACCTGTGCTGACTAAAATATCCCGCACACTGCTGGGAGATACCACCGCCCCGAAAGGCAATGTTCATACTGAAAAACAAAAACAGGATGAGTTTGACCTGGAAGCGCTGGATGCGGATGTTCAAGCAGCAACTGACGATGCAATGGCAAATATCAACTGGGAAGATGTAAACAATGATGTGGCCAATGCCATGAAAGAAGTGAACTGGGAGGATATTAATAGAGAGGTTGAAAATGCGATGAAGAATATTGATTGGAAGCAGATCAACAAAGACGTTGATAATGCCATGAAGGAAATTGACTGGAAACAGATTAAAAAGGAAGTGAAAGAGAGTTTGAGACAAGCCAATGTAAATGCCCATACCGGTGTGAACGTAAACCCTAACATCAATTTTAACCCTGATGTAAACATCAATATCGACACCAACGTTATTCAGGAGAGTATCCGTGTGGGCATGGATGCTGCCAGAACTGCCATGAAGGATGTAGCTATTCCTGCAGCCAAAATGGGCATGGATGCTGCCAGAGCAGCTATGAATAGCCAGGAGTTTAAGGCAGCGATGGATAAAGGACGCCAGGAAGCTGCAAAGGCAATGAAAGAATCCCGCAAACAAATGGAGTTTGCGATGGCTACTGCGAAAGCTGAGATGAAAAAACAGCGGGTTGCTGAAACTAAAATGCGCGAAGATATGGCGCATGCAAAAGCTGATGGTCAGTATAAGGAAATGATTGATAAAATGGCTGCTGATAAGCTGATTGATGCGGACAAGGGGTATAAGATCGAGAAAAAAGATGGGGATCTTTATATCAATGATGTGAAGCAATCAGGTGAAGTAACAGATAAATATAAAATTTACCTGAAAAATGCAAAGAAACTGTCCATAGTTGGTAAAGAAGATAGCCTGAGCATAAATGTAGAAGAATAAGAGTAACCGTTGCTCGCTATTCAGGGTAAAGAATAATAGCCTTAAGAGAATGAATATTATTCGTCACCAGCTACAACTGATCAACAACGATAGCTTTGAAAGTGTAAGATTATTCGTTACCAGCTACAACTGATCAACAACGATAGCATTAAAAGTATAAGATTTATAAGTGGCTTTCCGCCAAAGCCTGTCATTTATACTGCGCTACTGCCGTTCCTACGGCAGTGGCGTTTTTTTTGATCTATCCCCCTTATCTTTATGTACAAAACCACCATAGATGAAGAAGATTTCCCAAGGGATACTGATGATGCTATTGGCTACGGGTGCTGTAGCGCAGGACTTAAATAAAACGCTTCAGGACTTTACTGTCATTAAAAATAATGCCGCCACACCGGTAAAGAATCAGGGTGAAACTGGTACCTGCTGGTGCTTTTCCTCTACATCGGTAGTGGAATCTGAGTGCCTGAGAAAAGGACTGCCTGCGCTGGATCTTTCTGAGATGTACATTGTACGTAATATCTACATGGAGAAGGCGAAGAACTACATTCACAGGCAAGGATTTACCCGCTTTGACGAAGGCGGCCTGGCACACGATTTTCTGCATGCAGCAGCGATCTATGGCCTGGTGCCGGAGAATGTGTACAGCGGTCTGACCAATGGACGTACCAGCCATGATCATGCACCAATGGTAGAGGAAATGAAAAACTACCTTGACAGTTTGCTGAAAGTAAAAAGACCTTTGCCAGACAACTGGACAGCACGTGTGAGCAGTATTTTGGACAAGTATTTAGGTGCAGCTCCTGCGTCATTCACTTACAATGGCAAGAACTATACACCACTGACTTTTGCAAAGGAGGTAGTAAAGTTTTCACAAGATGATTATGTGAACCTCACTTCATTTACAGATCATCCTTACTATGCACCTTTTATTGTGCAGGTGCCCGATAACTATTCTAATGGTGCCTACTATAACCTGCCGCTGGAAGAGCTGGTGAATGTGGCAAAAGCAACAGTGAACAAAGGCTACACAGTATTGTGGGATACAGATATGAGTAACAGGGGATGGAAGCTGGACAAAGGATATGGATTGTATCCAACTGAAGATTCCCTGCTGAAGAAAGTACCTTTTAATCCTGATCTGAGTGAGAAGGCATATAATGCAGATGACAGACAACGACTATATGAAGAGCTGGTGACAGAAGATGATCACCTGATGCAGATTACTGGCTTGGGTAAGTCAGCCGGTGGTAAGGAGTTTTTCATTGTGAAGAATTCATGGGGAGCGAAGGCTGGACCTTTTGAAGGATATATGCATGTGTCTATTCCTTATTTTGCGATGAATACGATTACGATGGTGGTGCCGAAAGCTGTATTGGATAAGGCGATGTTGGGCAAACTGGCGTTGAAGTAATTATTCTGTGTAGGGAGATATTGGGGCAAACTGGCGTTGAAGTAATTCCAATAAAGAAACCGCTTCTGTCCCGGACAAAAGCGGTTTTTTATTGGCTGGCATAGGCTGCAAAAGACAATATATTTACGCCTATAATGATTGAAATATTAATGATGCGAGACTTCGAAGTTCCTGAAGTTTTGTACTTCCCCAGGTTCGATAGTAACCCCTGTTACTTTGGCTAGCGGCGGGCCCTGACGGCACCAGGCGATAAAAGCTTCCATTGGCGCCTCATCTCCCTCTGCGGCAATCCAGACACTACCATCGGGCAGGTTTTTGACCTGGCCTTTGATATCAAGCCCATCGGCGGCCCGCTTGGTATTAGTTCTGAAGAAGACACCCTGCACCTTGCCTTTTACAATAATGACTTTGTGTATCTTTTGCATCGTTATGCTGTTACGGTTGTGAAATATGCTTTGTGAACATATTAAATCTACGAACAGTCAGGAAAAATATAAAATTATTCTGCAAGGAAGTAGCTGCAGCTGACGAATGTCACACCTCACTCCACACAACGAACTGACAAGCATCAGACCTTCCCCCGCATAACAAACCGACAAGCCTCACACCTTCTCCCACACAACGAACCAACAAACCTCAATCCTTCCCCCACATAACAAGCCGGTACCCTGCACACTTCCCCCCGTACACCTTACGCCGCATAATTAAACAATGTATGTTCATTCCCTCTCACCGCCTCATC